>NZ_CP070326.1:0-4928767 GCF_016917755.1 Streptomyces noursei
CCTTGTCGCACCCTTAGTGAATCCCTTACGCCCCCTGGTGGGTGCGACGTGACAGTCCGGGACGGTAAACCGTTCGATGCAACTCCCAGTCAAGGAAGATGCACTGATGACCACTGAGGACGCGACCGAGGCCGGGTCCATCGAGATGCCTGAGTCGCAGCCGTCGAAGACGGTGGACGACCAACTCATCGACGAACTGGTGGGCCGGGCACAGGCCAAGGGACTACAACTGACAGGCGAGGGCGGGTTGCTACAGCAGCCGACCAAGCAACTGCCGCTGCGCCGTCAGACCATGCGGTGATGCAGCTCATGAGACGCGGACTGCCTCACCCGGTTCGCCCGTGACCAACGCGGGACGATTTCAAGGGCGAACAGCACTCGCAAACCGTCAGCGGAGCATTCCGTGCAGCAGGCGTTCCAGCGCCCAGGCGAAGTCTGCTCCACGGTCCACTCCTCGACCGTGGAGCTCTTCTCCCCCCGGCAGGCTGGCCTTACCATGGTCGACCGTATGCCCCACACTGGGTGAGCGTTAAGCAGGTACCCGAGCATCATGTTCCACATCGCGCGATAGGCTCACGCCCCATCCGGCCGTTCCAGCCCGAGGGCTTCCAGTCCTCGCATCGCCGACGCGGCGGCATACGCCGCGGCAATCGACATGATCCGCAGGCCCGCGCCGCCTTATGAGGGGCGGGCCTGCACCGGGACTTCCAACCCGGCAACGTGTTGTTCGACGTGCCGCCCGCAAGGCCGGCAGATGCCCGGATCACCGGCGTCGTCAACTGGGCCGCGACCTCCTCGGACCCACCCGATCTCGACGTGGCGCACTGCTCCACCCATCTCACGCTGCCGGACGTGAAGGTCGTCAAGTCCTTCGTCACCCAGGAACAGGACACCGCCACCAACCCCAAGGCCATCAGCGGCGGCAACCACACCATGTTCCTCGCCGGCAACGACTCCGACGCGAAGAAGACCACCACCGCCCTGCTGGAATCCTACGGCTGGACCGACATCCTCGACCTCGGCGACCTCGTCACCGCCCGCGGCATGGAGATGTACGCCCACATACACGCCGCCATCAGCATGACCCTCAGCATCGCCAACCACTTCGGCATCAAGATCACCCGCCGATAACCCCCTCCAGCGCCAAGCCCAAGCCAGCGACGGCCTGGACCTGGCGCCAACCACTGCATCCCCACACCACCGCGCCCAAGACAGAAGCAAAGACAACAGCTACCAAGACAGCACTCCCGCCAGAACACCGACACACACTTGGCCAAGCAAACCGACGGCCCTCGATACCGTGGCCCTGACCACGCACCAGCCCCCGACGATCACGACATCGCCCACCTCACCCAAAGTACAGCCCAGCAGACACCCCATACCCACACAGCAACCCAACCCGGAACACCACGAAAAACCGAGCCACAACGAGAGCCGAAACGGTAGAGCGACGGGCAACCGCCCCCCGGAGCCTGATCCGCCCTGCCAGGTGAGAACACAACCCCTCAACCAGCAACCTGACCAGACGCGTTACGACCCCAAAAACCACAGAAATTCTCAAACAATTCCGGAAAACTCAACCACCCACAAGCACCACAGGCGAGCACCACAGAGACCCAAGGCCGAACATTCACACCACGTCAGATGAGCAGCTAGACAAACCAACCACAAAACTCAAGACCAACCCCCTACCAAGAAAAACAAACACAACAACAGACCACCCCCTCACAGCACTCCTTCACCCAAACGAAAACCCACACCGGCACTGAACGCGGCCATGCAGCTCCAGCACGACCAGTCGGCCGCGGACCGGGCCGCCGCGCGATCGAACGGGCCCTGGACCAGCCCTGACCGCACGCCAGACCGGGCACTGGCCGAGCACACCAAGCCAGAGGCAATCGAGCAGGCCCCACCACCTTCGCCATCCCGACCACCACCCCCCTCCCGTCGGCAAACCATCGAATGACGACAAGAGGAGCAGGCACCCAACGAACACGGACATTCCGGGCCTCGCGACGACACCGATCCACTCGGACCCGATGGCGATTAATGACAGAGTTTGGTAACAGTTAGACCGTTTCGGTTGAATCAAGACACCATGAGTGATCGCCAGCATTCTCGGATGGCACTCTGGAGAGATGCGCCCTTGGAACACCTCCGCCCAGAAGAACCTGCGGCGTCTGCTCAACGAGTGGGATCCGATCGGTGTCGCTGATGCTGTCCAGGACGAGTACGACTGCATGATCGGCCCGTTGTTCCGCAGGCTCCATGGTGGCGCCGACCAGGCGGAGATCGGTGAGTTCCTGCGGCATGAGCTGGAGGCCCATTTCGGGCTTCCTTCGAGCCAACCCCCCGAAGCGGTAGCCACTCGCTTGATCGCCTGGTGGACAGCCACCGACCCTGCCGACGACGCGGACAGTCGGTAGCCGTCCCCTTCGGAACGTCTGCACCTTGACCTGTGTATGTCGTTGAATGAAACGCAGAGGGCGCGGACTGAGCCCTTGCTCCCGGACCGGACACCGAAGCAGGGCGGCCGATGGCGGGACCACCACGAGACGATCGACGCCATCGCCTTCACGTTCCAGACGGCAACCCAGTGGGTCCACCTGCCAATGAAGTACGGCAACTGGCAGGGCCTCTACAACCGGCTGCGGATCTGGGCCGTTGACGGCACCTGGGAGAGGGCGTGCACCGCGCTGATCGCCAAAGTCGATGCCCCCGAGGACCGCCGCCTGGCCTCCCGTGAACAGTTCGCCTGCTTGCCCGAGCCCTGGACCCTGGGCAACTTCGACTTCACCGCCCCGCCCGGTGTCGACGAGAAGCTCATTCGGGACCTAGCCACCTTGCGATTCCTCGACGATGCCTCCAACGTGCTGCTCGTCGGCCCGCCCGGCGGCGGCAAGACCATGCTGTCGGTCGCACTCGGCCGGGCCGCGGTCGACGCCGGCCACCGCGTCTACTTCACCACCGCCACCGAACTCGCGGCCAAGTACCACAAGGCCGCGCTCGAAGGCCGTTGGAAGACCTGCATGCGGTTCTTCTCCGGCCCCCGACTTTTGATCATCGACGAGCTCGGCTATCTGCCGCTGCCCGACGACGGGGCATCCGCCCTGTTCCAGGTGATCAGCCACCGGTATCCGAAGTCGGCCACCATCCTGACCACAAACGTCGGCATCGACGGTCCTTCCTACCGCCTGCGCGGACACCAGCACCAGGCCGACGTACTCCGCAAGGGAGTGAACGCCCGTGTCTCCTGAACCCGGACACCACACCCCCAAGGGGCCTGGCCTCGTCAACTGCCCAGTCTGCGAATGCGAGTGCATCCCGCATCCACGGCAGATCTACTGCTCTCCCCGCTGCAAAGTCCTCGGCCAGCGGCCGGCCCCGACCGAGCCCCAGCCGCACACGTGTCCCGTCTGCGAGGGCACGTTCATGGCCAATCCCCGGCTCTGCCAGGTCTACTGCTCAGCCACCTGCCGGCGGGAAGCGGAACGGCAGTGCGAACGCGACGAGCAACGGGCCCGCCGCCTCGGAGAGGCCCTGCCCCCCTGCCCGAACTCCCGCCCCCGCCCGAGGCCGCCACCCGCGGCGGCTCACGATCGACCGCCGCCCAGCGAGATCCACTGGAGCCGACCGCGACCCGGAACTGCCCACACTGCCAGCAGCCGGTCACCATCGTCGCCTTGCTGGCCACCCCGGAGGTGACCCGACCCGCCATGCCCACCGGTCCCAAAGTCGTCCTCTCCACAGAACACCGTGAGCGGACCGGTGACGTTCCCGGCTGACCGTTGCCGATCCCGCGGCCCGTGAGCGCTTGAGTTGGCCCGGGTGAGCGTCGTGGTTGGCCCGCAGGGAGCAACTCAAGCCGTCAGGATGCGCCGCCGAAGACGACGTCCTTGGTCTCAACCGACCCAGCCGTCCGCCCCGGCGCCGTCTGGTAGGTCCAGTACAGGTTCGTGTGCGCGATGACCTGGTCCGGCGGCGGCGCACCCCATGCTGTCTTGTCGCCCGTCGTGTGGGCGTCGCTGACCAGGGTCGCGTCGTACCCCCTGGCGAACGCACCATGGAGCGTCGAGCGGATGCACGCGTCGGTCTCCGCGCCGACGACGACGAGCCGCCCAACACCGAGTCCCGACAGCACGATCTCCAAAGTGGTGTCTTCGAAGGAGTCGCCGTACCTCTTCTCGACGAGCGGCTCGGCGTCCTCTGGAGTGAGCTCGGGGACGATCCGCCACCTGTCGCTCCCCCTCGTGAGCTCCTCGTCGGAGTGCTGGACCCAGACGACCGGTACCCCTTCCCGCCTAGCCCGCTCGACGAGACTGGCGACGTTCGCGACCACCACGTCGCGCTGATGGACCCCTTCGACGACGCCCTTCTGTACATCGACGACAAGGAGCGCGGTGTTCGGCCGATTCGCCAATGTGGTCATGATCTTCCTTTCTTCGCGCTGGCCTCGTGACCGCGCCCGGCAGCCCCACCCACCGACAACGGACCGGACGTCGATCAGTGCCGCCGCCCAGGTCTTGCGCAAACCGCGCAAGTGAGCAAAGCGACCTCTGCCACCTGAGCGTCACGGTTGGCCCGCAGGTAGGAAACGGCTTTCTCGAGTGTCCCCGTCGTACGCACAAGAGCCAAGGGAGTAGCCCCCGCCCCGGGGTGTCAGGGGCGGACGGCGGCCAGGAGCTGGTCGGTCGTCACCACCCGGGCGAAGCGTCCGCCGTGCAGCGAGAGAGCACTCGCCCGGGCCAACTCGTCGGCCGTCAGATGCCAGCCGTTCGGGCCGGTCAGGTCGAAGGTGTGGGTGGCATCGAGGGCGACCAGCACGTCGTAGCCGAGGTTGCCGCCCATGCGGGCGGTGGTCTCCACGCACATGTTGGTCTGGATGCCGGCCAGTACGACCTGGGTGATGCCCGCCGCCTTGAACCAGTCGTCGAGGTCGGGGGTACCGTAGAACGCCGAATTCACGGACTTGGTGACGAGCAGCTCCGGCCCGCCGCCCTTGCCGCGCCGCTCCTCGACGTACTCCTTGAAGTCGTTTCCCTCCTGCCCGGTCCGCAGCGGCGAGCCGGGTTCGTTCGAGTCGTGCCGCACAAAGACGACCGGCCGGTCCGTGCCCTGCCAGGCCGCGATCAGCGAGGCGATGCGCTCGTCGGCGGCCGGGTTGTTGCGCGGCCCCCAGAACTCCGACTCATCGAAGCCCTTCTGCACGTCCACCACTACCAGCGCCGCGTTCTGTGTGATCTCCATGTCCACGACCCTGCCGTCCCGCCAGGCCCGCTCACAGAAGGCGGAAAGACAGCGATCGATGCTTTACTGCCAGGATGACCCGACCGACGCCGGCCCATCGCATCGCCCTGCTCGCCTTTCCCGGCATCCGGGCCTTCGACGTTTCGGTGATCACCGAGGTGCGGGGGCGGACCGCACCGACCGCGGAGTGCCCGAAGCTACGGCGAAGCGACAAGTAGCTCTCTGTAATCAGAGTGACGCTCGGTCAGGGCGAGCGGGGCGGGGGCCAGGGACTTCGCCGACCTGGAGGGCGGCGAAGTCGGCGGGGGCCTGTTCGACGGCTTCGGGGTACGCCTCGCGCTTGGCGTGTTCGGCGAGCGCCCGGTAGATGCTGGCGACCGAGGAGGGGTGTCCCTTGCGCTTGCCGGCGGGGACGATCAAGTCGTGCTGGACCTTCTCGGCGGATTCGCCGCCCGCGAGGCGACGCAGCACGCTGTGGAGCATGTCGTCGGTGATGACGGGCGGTCAGCCGCCGTGCTTGCCCTTGCGGGCCACGGTGTCGAGCCCTTCGAGTGTGGACTCACGGATGTTCTCCCGCTCAGTCTCCGCCATCGCCGCGAAGCACGCGAACAGCGGCTAAGCGGTCTTGAGCAAGTCTTCTGTGGTTGGTGTCAGTGCTGTTGCCCGTCGGGTCATTGCCTGGTCGACGGCGGTGTGTAGTGCGGTGGTGCTGGTGTAGGCACGGACGGGCATGTCCTGGTACTTCACTGAGCGCCATATGCGCTCGATGAGGTTCAGCTCCGGCGATCGCGGTGGGAGGTAGAACAGGTGGACGCCGATGGCCTCCAGTTCTTCACGCCGTCCCTTGAAGAGTCTGGCGTGGTGGATCTGGGCGTTGTCCATGACGATCGTGCACGGTCTGACCCGCCGCCAACCAGGCGGCGGGTCAGTGAGACTGTCCGTTCCTTTGGGCAGGCGTGCGATGTGCGTGCAGACGAAGTCGAGAACCATCGAAGCGTCAATTTTGTGGTCGACGGCCCTCCACACCAGTTCGGGGCCTGGCCCGCTCTCGCTCAGTGCTCCCAGGACGTTGACCCGCCGGTTCTTGGTGTCCTCCCGCTTGACGACAGCGCGGACACCGGTGCGGGCCCAGGTGAAACCGGTGGGCAGGGTCGGAGAGAACCCGGACTCGTCCAGGTAGTACAGATCCTCGGTACCGGCTTCGGCCCTCAGCCGTACAGCCGTAGGCCCTCCAGCCGCTCCCACGCGGCGGCCTGGAGGGCCGGGCCGGCCTTGTGCCGCAGACTGTCGCGGGTACGTTTCCAGCGGAAACCGTCCCGGTGCAGCAGCACCGACAGCCAGGAAGAATCGACATTTACCCCACGCTCTCGGCGCAGCCACTCCGCCAAAGCGGGCAGCGTCCACGTGGTCCCCTCAGCCGCCGCGGTATCCAGCATCGCCTCCAGCGCGTCCAGGTCCTCGCGCGTCCACCGTGGCGGCCGACCCGACCGGGGCGCGTCGGCCAGGGCCTCGAAACTTCCGTCAAGGAACCGGCGCAGAGCTTTGCGCACGGTGACCACATGCCGGTCGACAATGGACGCGATCTCGGGAGCGTTGCGGCCCTGGGCCGACAGCCGCACGCATTCCAACCGCACCCGCTCATTCACCGGCAAGTCCCGAGCCCTCAACCGCCGCCCCAACTCCGCCTCATCCTCCGACGAGAGCTCCACCCACAACGGTCCTGCCATTCCAAACCCCCCTCCTGGTATGGCACATACCCAAACAGCACCACACTTCACCAAGACCGCTTAGCCCGGGCCGGTCGGGTCGTAGATGCCGGACAAGGGGCCGGCGAGCATCTCCAGGACCAGGCCGTGGGCGGTGAGGTGGTCGGCGAGCGCGGTGAGTTCGGCGGCGTCGCGGCCGAGCCGCTCCCTCTCGTACACCGCGAAAATGACCCAGCAGTGCAGGGCGCGCGCCTTGACCTCCCGCGCCATCCTCAGCACCTCCTCGAACCGGGGGCGGACCCATACCCGGGTGCTGATCTTCTCGCTGAAGATCTCGTCCCTCAGGATGCCGTGCTTGCTGAGCGCGTCGAGCTGGCACTCGAGTTCCTGGCCGAGGGTCGAGCAGCGGGCGTAGCCGATGCGGATGTCCGCGCTCGACAGGTCCGGGGCGATCGGCGCCGGCGGTAGGATGCCCGGCCGCCACGGCCGGCCCGGGCCGCGGCCGGCCGGGGTGGGCACCCGCAGCGCCTTCTTCAGCCGGGGACCACGGTTCGACGTCCTCCGCGTCTGACCGGTCAGTTGGGGAAGGCTGCTGAGGGCCCGTCATGAGCCCGGGTTCTCGCACAATGCAAGTCTCAGAAGGGGGTCCGTCCCGCTTTTGAATGAGAACGGGTTCCGAGAACGAATCCGGGATCGGCGGGGGGCCGGCGGCCCATGATTGATCTTGCTCGCGCAAAGGACCGTTTGCCGGAGGCGTGAAGGGAGGCGCCGTTCCATGTCGGGACGCCAGTCCCAGCCGGACACTCTTTGGGGCCTGTCCGGCGGATCACGGGCGACGGCTCGGTGGCGATGCCATCGACCGCGCCTGCCGCCGCATCTCCGCCTCGCGCCCCGCCTTGGCCCGCAGCCTCGCGACCGCCGTGGCCGCCATGGCCGCCGTGGCCGCTGCGACATCGTCGCCCCTACTCATGGATCCGTGTCCTGTCGGCGGAGCCGGCCACCGCCGACGCCCCGATCTTCCCGGACCTCGTGCTCAGAACCCGGTGGGCAGCCGGGGCGTGTACGGGCGCTCCAGCGCCGCGAGTTCCTCGCCGGTCAGCCGCACGTCCAGTGCGGCCGCCGCGTCGTCCAGGTGGCCCGGGCGGGTCGCGCCGACGACCGGGGCGGTGACCACCGGGTTGCCCAGCACCCAGCCGAGCGCGACCTGCGCCATCGGCAGGCCCCGGGCCTCCGCGACGGACTGCACGGCGTCCACGATCGGCCGGTCGACGTCCGCGAAGAACCGTCCGGCGACCGGATCCCCGGCCGAGCGGTCCGTCGCCTGCCCGTACGGGCGGGCCAGCCGCCCGGAGGCGAGCGGGCACCACACCAGGCTGCCCACCCCCTGGTCGGCGAGCAGCGGGAACATCTCCCGCTCCTCCTCGCGCTGCACCAGGCTGTACTGGTGCTGCATCGACACGAAGGCCGGGCCGCCGTCCCGCGCCGCGGCGTGCTGGAGCTTGGCGAACTGCCAGGCCCACATCGAGGAGGCGCCGACGTAGCGGACCTTCCCGGCCGCCACCACCTCCCGCAGGGCCGCCGCGGTCTCCTCGACGGGGGTCGCCGGGTCGAAGCGGTGCAGCTGGTAGAGGTCCAGGTAGTCGGTGCCGAGGCGGGTCAGCGAGCCGTCCACCTGCGCCAGGATCGCCTCGCGGGACAGCCCCGAGCCGCCCGGGCCGTCGTGCATCGGCAGGCCCACCTTCGTCGCGAGGACGACGTCGTCGCGCCGGGTGTACCGTCGCACCGCGCGGCCGACCAGCTCCTCCGAGGCACCCCCGCCGTACACGTTGGCGGTGTCCCAGAAGGTGATACCGAGCTCGACCGCCCGCCGGAAGACCGGCGCCGCGGCCGCCTCGTCCAGCGCCCACGGGTTGTGCCCGCGGCCACTGCCGCCGAAGCCCATGCAGCCGAGCGCGATCCGGCTGACCGTCAGGCCGGTGCCGCCGAGCTTGACGTATTCCATCGCTCCCCCACTCACGCCGGGTACGGTTCGGCGGCCCGCGCGTTCTTCAACGCGCCTGCCCACCAGGACAGTTGGTCGAGCATGGACTTGGCGTAGCCGGCCGCCTGCGGGTCGTCCGGGCGGCCGTCCGTCCAGGCGGTGAAGTAGTTCGGGAAGGCCAGGCCGTCCCGAATGGTCACCGCGTGCAGCTCGGTCAGCACGTTCTCCAGGTGCAGCACGGCATGCCGGCCGCCGGCCGCGCCGCCGTAGCTCACGAAGGCGACCGGCTTGGCCGTCCACTGGGTGAAGTGCCAGTCGATGGCGGACTTCAGCGAGGCGGGGTAGCTGTGGTTGTACTCCGGCGTGACGATCAGGACGGCGTCCGCGCCCTCCAGGGCCTCGGTCAGCCCGGCCATCCCGGCCGGGCGGGGGTAGTCGGCGCCCGCGAACTTCGGCGAGGCGGCGGGCAGGGCCAGCGGGAGGTCCACCTCGGCCAGGTCGACCACCTCCACCTCGAACCCGCCGTGTGCGACGGCCTGTTCGGCCACCCACGAGGACACCACCGGGCCGAACCGGCCCTCCCTGACGCTGCCGACGAGGATCACCAGCTTGTGCGTGTTCTTCTCCATGGCCACCACCCTCGGCCCGCCCACCGGCCGCAACCAGACCGTGCCCAGACTGGCCCCCGCAGGGCCACCCTCCGCGCTGCCACCGGCCGTTACGCTCGTCGCATGGGCACACCACTGGGGGACTTCATCCGCGCCAAGCGCGACAGCATCCAGCCCGAGACGCTCGGCCTGCCCGACCACGGCCGCCGCCGCTCACCTGGACTGCGCCGCTCCGACCTGGCCGTCCGCGCCGGCATCAGCGTCGAGTACCTGACCCGGCTGGAGCAGGGCCGCGACCGCAACCCCTCACCCGCCGTGGTCCACGCGCTCGCAGACGCCCTCAGCCTCGACCCCGCCGAGCGCGGCCACCTGCACTACCTCGTGAAGATCACCGGCGGCGCCTGCGCCGGCCGCACCCGGCCCGCCCCGCCGCCCCGCGACGTCCGCCCGGCCGTCCGCCAGACCCTGCGCCTGCTCGAACCGGGCGTCGCCGCCGTCACCAACCGCCTCGGCGACATCCTCGCCCACACCAGCGGCTACGCCGCCGTCCTCGGCGCGGCCGGCCTGCTCGACGCCCCGGCTCCGAACCTCACCCGCTACGTCTTCACCGACCCCCGGTCCCGCACCCTCTTCCCCGACTGGGACGAGGTCGCCGACGAGCAAGCCTTCGACCTCTGGCTCGGCCCCTCGGCCGAGAACTCCGAGTGGCTCAGCACCGAACTCGCCCCCGTGGCCGGCCCCGAGTTCACCCGCCGCCTGGGCAACCACCGCGTCCCCCGCCGCGGCCCGCTCCGCCTCCAGCACCCATCCGGGCCCGAACTCCGCCTGCTGCGCGAGACCTTGGACCTCACCGCCGACGCCCAGCAGCTCCTCGTCCTGCTCCCCGCCGACGAGGACACCGCAACCCACCTCGACCGGCTCACCCAGCCGGGCCCGGCCCACCTACGAGCGATCTCCTGAACGTGGCGAATTCGACCACCGGTCCACGGACGGCTTCCAGCCCTGTGTGGTCTCCACGACCAGGCAGGGCACATCGAGCGACATCGGGACCCACGACTCGATCGGCTGATTCCCCTGCGCGATGCCGGGCCCAGCAGGAGGTCGAATCCACGCTCTCCATCGACCAGTCGGTTCGACGTCCGGGTGGCGAACACCAGGCGCCGCCACGAGCCGGTTACCAGCTGTTGGTCGACCTCGGCGATGTCGCGGGGTGGCTGTCCGGCTGCTTCGAAATCGTTGGACGCCCATTGCGTGAGTCGGCGAGCATCCGCAGGTGACAGATGAAGCCGATTACTGGGGACCGTTCACGCGGAGCCCGAAGTGTGTACGTTTTGTCGAGCTGTCCGGCGGGGCGATGTCCGCTTTGCTCGATAGTGACCTGTCCGAAGCCAGCAGGGCGGCTGGGGTTTCGCTGACCGAGTACTTCGTGACCGACAGAGCACGGTGGCTATGGCAGTTCCGGCTCGACCAGATGGCCGCCGATCCCGGCCAGGCGCGGTGGATGGTGCGACAAGCGGTCGTCGGCGACAAGGGTCTTGTCGCCGGACATGCCGGGTTCCACGGACCGCCTGATGAGGTCGGCATGGTCGAGATCGGCTACTCCATTGCTCCCGACTTCCGTCGCCAGGGATATGCCCGAGCCGCGCTGATCGAGTTGCTCCGCCGGGCAGCGGCCGAACCCGCAGTCACGACTGTGCGGGCGACGATCAGCCCCGACAACGTGGCATCCCTGGCCACGATCTCGGGCTTCGGCTTCGTTGAAGTCGGAGAGCAGTGGGACGAGGAGGACGGTCGCGAACTCGTCTTCGAAGTTCCTGCCCGCCGGGTTCCACCCGCTTGATGCGAAGGTTCACGGCATAACTCGCCTGCAGGGCTGAGCAGGCGGGGACAGCTGCCCGCCCACTGGGAGTCCAAGCAGGCCAGACCGACCCACACCATCGACTTGGGAAGGTAGAACGACTTAGTCTCGGCCTGCGGCCTTGATCCGTTCACCTGGCTCCTCCCGGGAACTCCGGTTGACCACCAAACAAGATCCGAGCAACCCGCCCCCTTCGCTCCACCTCCATTACAGGAGCTTCGTCACTACCACGAGGCGGTCCGTCCCCCTGCCACGCATCGGTACTCTGCCCCTCACGGTTTCAGCTGTTTGGGGTTCTCCCTTATCACCAACTGGCCCTCAACAAAGGCCAGCTGACTGCATCGCGGCGAGGGGTTCCCACGTTCCGCACTGGTGCCTGTCACCGAGCTCGCGCCACCTTCATGCCGGGCCGCCACCTGGCCAGGAATACAGGAACCCGCCAGACTCGTCCCGGGGCAACAACTGGACCCCAGTTTCGGCAACCACTCATACGCTTACGACACTTCAGCAGTGGTTCACTCGCGTTCGCCTTCTCGGCACACACCTGACGCATCTCGTGCGCCTTTTCCGCAGTGCTCATCACCCCGGCTCATTCACCGGAGCAACCTACGGCGGTTTGAGACCTCCCCCTGCATGGGCGGTCCCGGAGGGCCTACCTCCATCACCAGTGCAGCATCATGTCGGAAGATTTCTTCCACATCGAAACCTCCCGTTGTGTTCGTGGCGCACAGTCGTCGGCGTATCGCACCAGACGGTGGTTCGGCAGCCCCTTGCGGCGTCGGGCTTGCCGACGTGCTCCGGGGTTCATCTCGGTGCTCCGGATCCGCGAGAAATGCCGGTCCAGAACGGAGAGATAGATGTTGGCCAACAGAGGGGAGGCGACTCCTCCTTGTGGAGTGCCCGCGAGGGTCTCCGCGCATCCACCGTGCAGCTCGACAACTCCACCCGCACAAACACCTTGACCAGCCGCAGGACCTTGCGGTCCTTGATGCGCTCGGCCACCAGGTCCATCAGGACGTGATCGTCGACGTTTTGGGATTCGGCCCCCGCGTACGGCCGATGCTCCTGCTTCAGGGCCGGTAGACGCACTCCGCCAGCGTCGTGTGCTTCTTCCAGCCCAGCGTCTCGTACAGCGCGCGCCCGGCGTCGGTCGCGCCGAGAACGCCGAGGACAGCGCCCGTCTCCAGGGCTCGGTCGGCGAGCGTACGCATCACGAAGTTGCCCAGCCCGCGCCGCCGATGGGCCTCCTCGGTCACCACCCGATCCACAACCACGGCCTCCCCGAGGGATGCCATCTGCCCCTGGGCCGCCTGCTCGCCCGCCGCATCCAGCACCCGAACGTAGGTGACGGCCCCAATGGTCTCCACG
Organism: Streptomyces noursei; assembly: GCF_016917755.1. Lineage (GTDB taxonomy): Bacteria > Actinomycetota > Actinomycetes > Streptomycetales > Streptomycetaceae > Streptomyces > Streptomyces yunnanensis. The sequence goes on from NZ_CP070326.1 coordinate 12,769, forward strand.
GTCGCGGTGTACCCCTGGGGCGCGACCGGGTCCGTGGCCATCAGGTCAACGGCCATCAGATGGCCGATCTCCTCCATCACCCACCCCTGGGACAGCCAGGACTCGATCTCCTCCGGCTCCGCGGGCGTCTTCATCCAAGTCCGCGGCACGGACACCGAGGCCGCGGCGCTGCGAACCAACGGCTCCTCGGCCTTGGGCAGGACATGGCGCCCCACTTCGTCGGGGTTGCCGGCCACCTCGATATAGAACCCCCAGGGCTTCTCGACAGGCGGGGGCGTCCGCCTGGACACGGCCCAGCCCGCCGCCCAAGTCCTGACTATGTCCGCAACCATCAAGCCCTCCCGAAGCTATGGCCGCACCAACGGCCAGGTAATAGGCAGCAGTCGGGATCACACATTACGTCGCCATGAAGTCCGCGGCATCCGTTTTACCGGGATGCGGCTCCTGAAGGGCAGTCGCGAAAGATCACACACAGCAGAACCGCCGCCAGCCAGCAGCCATTACGAGGACCCCACCGCCCTACCCACCGGCAGCCCCGCAGGCACCCTGGACTGCGCCAGCAGCCTCAACCCAGCCGACCCCAACGTCTGAACCCGGCACCGCACACGAGACAGCCTCAGGCGTCAATCCCCGAAGGACTTACGGAACCGACCACTTGGCTTGCCAACGGCGGGATGGACGTCCGCGCCGGCAAACACCCTGCGCCCGGGCCCGGGACCTGGCGCCGGGAAGGCCCCGACCCAGCGGTGGCGCCGGCGAGGAACGCGTTGAGGTACGAGATCAGTGGGGGCAGGTACGCGTCCTCAAAGCACCTTGGGAGCTTAAGGGGCGGGTTGGACGTTGGTGACTGCCAGAAACGCTCCCGAAAGGTGCTGAGGGTCACCGTGGATCAACTCCACCGTGTAGTTGACGACCCGGACCCGGTAATACTCCCCCGCCCTGCTGTCGTTGGGGCAGGTGAAGTCCAGGAGCGCGCCGCCGTTGTCGGGCTTGATCCACCCGTGGGGCGATCCCTTGGAACAGCCGACGAGCACGGTGCCCCGAGTGGACTCCAGGGCAAGCTGCGGGGCCGGGCAGTCGTAAGCGTGGTCGTAGTTGCAGCCGAGGCGGGGCCGGAGCGTGGGTAGAGCGTGAAGGGCTGCCCGTGGTCGTCGACGATCGTGGTGCCGTGGCGTCCGGCGCACAGCCAGTCGATCTCGAGGTGCCACAGGATCTCGTCGCCGCCGGCAGCGGGCGCGAGGATGAACTCCTCGACATCGGTGGCACTCACCGAGAAGGGGAAATCCGCCTCCTCGGCCCGCAACTGGGGCGTGGCCTCGTTGAGGTCGGTGCTGAAATGCCGCGGCGTCATCCTGCGGAAGGTGGGGATGGTGATGAGGCCATGGCATGCTCGGCGGGCGGGACGACGGGACAGGACCACCGGGCGCATCCCTCGCAGAATCACCGCCCGCCCGGTCAGGCTGCTCTCCACGGTGACCCGGAAGGAGCCCTCACGGACCATCACCTCGGGCGGGTCCGCATCCACCAGGACCGTCTGCTCGTCGTAGGGGTCGCGCTGGCCCGAGCGGTCCACGGTGACGATGAGCGGGCTCTCGGTGTCCGCGAGGCCCTCACCCGACAGGTGGAGGTGCACCCCGCCGCTGATCGCCCCCGCTTGTACGACGGCTCCCTGCCCCCCTCCGTTCACCTGGTTCTCGATGTTCCCGGCCTGTCCGTCGCTCATCCATCCCCCTGCCGTGACCGGACCTCACCCCCATCGCGAGATCCCACCCAACTGTGCTGCGTCCACCGACAGTTCACCATTCTCGGCCTCGGTCGTCACTCCCACGGCGGACAGACACCGTACCGCCGCGGAGCCGGAGGGCGACCCTCCCGTCCCGGGTAGCCGATTCAGGCGCCTGGCAACCGCCGCGACCCGCCCGGGGCAGCTGCTCCCGAGCGCGGCAGCGCTCCGGCCGACCCGTTGGCGTCCGCGGATGCGTCTGTACCTGTCGTCCTTCCGGATCAGCCCGTGTGAGCCCCCTCAGTGAGGCAGCACTCAAACTGGTGCAGGTGCAGGTGCATGCCTGGGGCCAGGGAGAGGCACCGGGCCTGGGGCGTCGACTGTCAGAGCAGGGCCTAGAGTCGGTGACGCACCGTCGTAAGCAGCAGGAGGTCCCGTGCCGTCAAGACAACCTCAACACCGCACCGTTCAGGGCCAGCCCACCCGGCCTCGGCCGCTGGCGCCGATCCCCTTCGACGTCGAGGCAGTCTTTCCGGAGTTGACGGGTACGGCCCGCGAGGCCACCCTCCTCTACCCCAGGGCCGGGCAGCCGGGCCCAGGGGACAGCTCCCTGGGCGGGCCACTGCTGTGGCCGGCGGACGAGCCTTGGCCGATGTGCACCGAACCGGACCACTACAAGCCGCTCAGCGCGCCCGTCGGGGCCGAGCCGGTCGCGATGGTCCCGGTGGTCCAGCTCTACGCGCGGGACGTGCCCGGCCTCGTCTTCCCCGCCGGCACCGACCTGTTGCAGATCCTGTGGTGCCCGCTCATTCACGAGGACGACGCGTCTGCGGCCAACCCCCGGCTGACCTGGCGCAGCACAGCGCTGACTGCTGCCCGCGCCGCCGTCGGGGAACCCCCTCGCCCGCACACCGCGGACGAGGAGTTCCTGCCCCGCCCGTGCACGGTCTCCCCCACACCGGCAGTGGAATACCCGAACTGGGACCTGCCGGAGGGACTCGGCGAGCTGCTCGGCCAGCGGTTCGAGGACCTGAAGGAGAAACAGGGCTACGACTACTTCGACGTGGCCACCACGCAGCAGAGCAAAGTCGGCGGCTATCCCGGATGGACCCAGTCGCCCAACTGGCCCGACTGCACAGGATGCGGCACCCGCATGGAACACCTGCTCAGCATCACCGCAACCGAACCAAGCACAGGCCGTTGGCTCCCCCTGGACGACCGGGACCCCCGCCAGGACGAGGCCCCGGTCCCCTCCTGGCAAGCCGAAGCGGACCCTACCGTCCTCGATACGTTCGGACACGGCATGGACCTGGGCGACCTCGGCGGACTGTACTTCTTCACCTGCCGCACCTGCCCCCACACCCCCTACACCCACCGCTTCGACTGCTGAACCCAACCCGGCCGCTCCAGCCATGCCTCGGTCAACTACCCGGGCTGATCAGCACCGGTCCGGCCAGTTCCCAGCCTCCAGGCCGAACTGCGCCAAAGCCCGCCTCGGCCGCCTCACCGCCGTCCTGGCACAGATGACCGTCATGAGGGAAACAACCACGACCGCGCCCTCCGCCGAGGAGCTGCCCCCCATGCGGCAACTACTGGACACCATCGCGCCCCACCGTGAAGGATCAGCCCCCGCACCCCGATAGCGCCACACCACACGGTGACACCCGCCGAACGCGAACGCTCCGCCTCATCAGTGCCGGCATCCATCTCGGCGAGGTCAGCCGGGGCGGATACCGACTCATGGACAACAGCAGACGTGGACAACGACAGAGTTGAATACGACCTGGTGCAAGGGGCGAAAGGGCCACCGGCCGAGAACGTCGTAGTCCTCGAACAGTAGCTTCGAGGCGGCGGCCGGGGGCCTTCGTCGCCGGCGTCGAGGAGCCCCCTCCCGTAGGGCTCGTGGGGGCTCCTTCGGACGTTACGGCCGTTACGGGTTGGGGGTCACCTCGAAGCCCGCGCCATAGATGTCGTGCTCGGGGTCGGCGGCCTCGCGGGTGCGCAGGTCGGCGAGGATGTTCGCCGAGCTGGTGTAGTTGAAGGGCGGCAACTGGAGGGTGATCGCCTTGGTGATTCCGGCCCAGGGGCCGGCCGCCTGGAACTTGTTGGCCTGGGAGGGGAGATCGGTTCCCGGAACGTGCCAGATGACCGGGCCGCCCGAGTCACCCGCCTTGTTCACGGCCGGTGCCCGGTAGATGCCGTTGTCGTTGTTCATGACGGTGCCGTACCACGTCCCGGTCTGCCCCGACGTGATGATCTCGTTGTTGCCGGTCGTCAGCAGGCGCTCGGTGTCGAGCGCTGGCTTCATCGCGTTCGGACTGACCGGCCCTTGGGGGTACTTCAGCACTCCGGTCTGCTTGAGGTGCGGCCCCTGGGAGGAGAGCGTCACCTGCGGCAGCAGCTCGATGACCATGTAGTCCTTGGTGGCGTGGCCGGTCTGCGAACCCTCGGGGTCCTTGAAGTAGCGGACATAGCCGATCGGGCCGTACTTCGTGTCGTTGCGGTCGACGACGGGGATGATGTTGTCCGGGATCTCGTGGTCGGCGTACTTCCCCGACTTGTCGCGGATGCAGTGGCCGGCCGAGATGGCTATCTTGCGCTGGTGGTCGTCGGTTCCCACGGCCCCGATGGTGCAGAAGAGATCGGTCGAGTTCGGGGGGAACGCGATCTGCATGCCGTTGTAGATGCGTTTGGTCTGCTGAGCATGGCCGGAAGGCGCGGCGGCGTGTGCGGTGGCTGCGGTGGCGCCCAGGGAGCCGGTGAGCGCCAGGGCCGCTACGAGGCCCGGTAATGCCCTGGCCTTGCTGGTCTTGCTGGTCTTGCTGGTCTTGCTGGTCACGTGTCGTTCCCTTCTTGCTGGTGGATGGCCCGCCGCCATCCTGAACGACCGGCATGAAAGACCGATGTAATCGACGTGGCCGGCGTAAGCGCGCGCCGGGCCTCGGCAATGCTACGGCCGCCGTGAGGCCGCGGCGAGCCAAGCACATACGACAACGGTCCACGGCCGCAGACCGGCCGCCGGCACCCAGACAACCGAACAGCGACAGCATTCGGCGCACGACCACCCGGCAACCAGGCGGCACGTCCACAACCGACGGCCGGCGGGCGGCCGGTGCCGACCGTCGCAGCGACTGCGGACCACCCGGCGACGGCAAGCTCCGGGCGCCCCAGCCCGCAGCCGTACTGCGCAGCGCGAGGGCAACCAGCGCCGCCAGGGGCGGGCCGGCCGAGAGCGCGCCGGGCAGCGAGCGGCGGTCGCGGGCGGCGAGGTAGAACGCGCCGAACTCCGGCCAGACGAGAGCAGCGAAGACCTGGGAGACGCCGGCGGTCCAGGCCGGGGCGACCGCGCCGAAGCGGTGCAGCACAGTGGCGTGGGCACCGGCGCCCTCGTCCTCGGCCGCCGCCAACGCGGCGGCCGCCGCAAGCGGGCTGGCAGCGGCAGCGGCAGCGGCAGCGGCAGCGGCAGCGGCGGTCAACTCCAGGAGGCCCTCATCGCCGAGCACGGCGGTGCGCTTGAGGGGCACCCGAAGGTCGGGGCGCAGGAGCGACCCGGCCAGCTGGAGTCGGCGCACCGCAGCCAGCAGCAAGGCAAAGCCGGCCAGCAACGTCTCGGCAACACCTGGGACAATCCCACACCCGCAGCCAGGACGCGAGCGGTACCACGATGCCGTCGACCCTACCGGCGCGGTTCAGGAGCCTTGGATGACGTCTGTGCTTCCTACGGCCTCGACCGATCCCGTAACTCCGATAGCCGAGTACGAGATCAGCCGAAGACCACGGCAATCTGTGCAGCAGTCGTCACTGTGAGCGATCAAGGCGAACGATCAATTCGTATCGCGGGATGGCGAGTTGAACTCAGACCCAGCGCTGGTTGTCACCGTCGTTGCAACCATGCATATAGATGTCCGTCCCGTTGGTGTCGAAGCACTGCTCAGCCCAGTTGTAGATCTTCGCATGCTGATTCCAGAAGCGGACGCCCCTGCCGTTGTTGTCCACGAACCAGCTGTTGTTCGGCTCGGAGTTGCATCCCCAAGCCCCGACAGAGCCGCTTTGGGGATCTACTCCGAGGCACAGGCCCTGCACGGCCTTGTTGCCGAGCTGCCGGGTTCCGTCGTTCCAGACGTGAACGATCCACTTCTGATTGTCGCCGGAATTGCAGTCGTTCACGTATACGCGCCAGGCCCCGCCATCCATGACCTGAGCGTCCAGACACTTGCCTGTGGCAACATTCTTGAACGTCTCGATCTCGTCAGCGCTGGCCGGGGATGCGGTGAGCACACCCAATGCGGCAACCGCGGGCAGTACCGCCAGGAACTTCTTGCGCATGAACACAACTCCTCGTTCGGCTCCGTGACACCGCAGTATGGGGATGACTGGGCACCCCCAAGGCTCGGTCAACTGCAGCGCCAGTTGTAGCGCATGACCGTCGCCCCGACGGGCCTCTCCCAGTCCGCTGCAGGCACACCTGCACCTGCTACGAAGAGCCGACGAGCTGGGCATTCGCCACCCGCAGGGCAGAATCTCCGGCACCGTTTCACGAGTGAAATCCGAAACCGTGACATCCAGTCATTCGACCGCCAGCCACACAGGACCCAATCGCCTCGTTATTCATATAACGGACACGATGTCCGCCGTGTTCAGGCCAATCTGGTCTCCGGTGAGGGTGCGCCCGACCTGGAAGGAGGCGTTGGCCAGGCAGCTGCGCCGACAGCCCGGGCCAGCTCGGCGGCCGACAGCCGGTCGGCGGGCCGCGGCCCGACCTCCCCACCTTGGTCGCCATCGCCGGGACCAGCACGGGAGTTGCTGGCTGCAGCCCCGGGGCCGACTCGCGCCGGCGCTCCCTCGACGGACGAGCGCGCGCACCAACGACCCGAACCGCGTCACCGGGCGCAGGTTACTCAACTCAAGGGCAGACTGCTGTGGGTGGCACATCCCCCGGAGAGCCACCGGGATCGTCGGCTCGGCTGCGACTGGCGGCCGTCGCCGCGTACAGGCGCCCGCGCGGCCCGTGATCAGCCTTCGGGCGGAGGTCCTGTCATGAGAGGCGTACCTGCTCGGGTTCCCCGGGCTTCCCGGCGAGACAGCCTTATGAAGCCAGACGCGCCCGCGTTCACGCGGTCGCACGCCCCGCACAGCCCGCTCGACCGCACGTCCGTCAGCCCGGGCGGCTCGGCCGCCCGCCCAGAGAGCCAAGGAGAACCCATGCGCAACCTACTGTCCCGCCGTTGCCGCCTCGTCGGTACAGCCGCCTCCGCCGCCGTGATCGCGGTCGCCTGCACCGCACCCACCCAGGCCACCCAGCGGCTGCCCGTGCTCGGCTACCAGGTCCAGGGCGACGCGACCGCCCTGATAGATGCCAGTGCCCCCGCGCTCGGCTCCGTCGGCGTCGACGGAGTCAACATCAGCCCCGCCGGGAGCGGCGTCGACGCTCCCGGTGCCACCGCGCACGGCCAACTCGCCGCCGCGCACGCCCACGGCCTGCCCGCCGAACTCCTCGTCGGCAACTTCAACGCGACGACCGACGACTTCGACGAGTCCGCCGCCAACAGGCTCCTGTCCAGCGCCGCCAACATCGACAACGTGGTCACTGCTCTCGGCAACGCCGTCTCCTCCCAGGGATGGGACGGCGTCTCCATCGACATGGAATCCCTCGCCGCCCGCGACACCGACGGCCTGACCCGCTTCGTCACCGCCCTGCGCCGGGCCCTGCCCGCGCGCAAGACCATCAGCATCGCCGTGACCACCTACACCGACACCGCCGACTACGCCGCCAACGGCTGGGATCTGCCAGCGCTCGGCCAACTCGTCGACCGCGTCGTGCTCATGGCCTATGACGAGCACAGCAACAGCAGCGATCCCGGCCCTGTCGGCGAACTGTCCTGGCAGTCTGCGGGCCTGGATGCCCTCACGAGTCAGGTCGCCCCTGGCAAAGTCGACCTCGGCGTGGCCGGTTACGGCTACTCCTGGAAACCCACTGGCGCGGTCACCCAGCTCAGCGACCAAGGCGCCCGAGACCTCGCCAGTTCCGACGGCGCCACCACCACATTCGACAGCACGGCCGGCGAATGGAACGCCACCCTCTCGGACGGAACTGTTCTGTGGTGGTCCGACGCCCGATCCCTCACCGCACGTCGCACCCTCGCCGCCGCCAAGGGCATCCACGGACTTGCCGTTTGGGACCTGGGCCTGTCGGACACGATCCAGCCCTGACCGGCATCGCCACTGGTTCAGGCCGCGAGTGCTGCGCGACACCTCCGCCCTGTTCCGACTGCTGCGCGACCCGGACCTGCAGGCCGCCTGGCGCGACGCGATCGACGCGAGGTCGACCGCGTCGCGCTACCCGCAGCGCGCCGAGTTCCTCTACAGCGCGCGACGGCCAGGAGTACGACGCGATCCCCGAGATGTTCACGGACCTCCAGCCGGACGTCTCGGTGCCGAAGAGCGCGGGACGCTGGATCGACACCGTGCAGCGCCCCATGGCCCTCGCAGGCATGCACCGAAGCTCCTCCGCAACCGACCTCATGATCGCAGCGACAGCAGCGCGTCACGGACTCACCGTTCTCCAAACGACGCGGACTACCGCACCGTGCAGGCCACACCGCTGACCTCAGCGAGCACAGCACCTGGAGCACTCCTGGGTCTGAATCCACCGAGCGGGGATGATCTCGGCTGCGATTTCGCCAGGAAGACCAGTCGGCATCCGGAGCACATCAACCAGCCTGCGCTGGCAACCACCACTACCGCTCTGGCCGGTTGAGTCGCAAGCCGTCCAGCGCTGTCTGCAGGATCGGCCCGGAGTAGCCGAGGCCACCGTTGATGGACGCGATGGCGATGATCATGTCGAGGATCTGCTCAAGGGTCAGGTCGTCGCGGACTTCAAGGGCGCGCTGTGCCGCGGCGAGAAGCGGTCGGCCGGCGGCGATGACGCGGGTGCGGTTCTGGCTGAAGATCGGATCGCTGGCGTCCGTGTCCGCCAGCAGCTCGGAGGCGATGTGGTGCTTGGCGGTGATGAACGCGGAGAACCGGTACAGCCAGTCGGTGAGCACGGCGCCGGGCGTGTCGCCTTCCGCGCTCTCGGCGGCCGCGCAGATGGTGTCGACCTCGTCGGCGTAGAGGGCCTCGAGAAGCTCTCGGCGCCCGGGGAAGTTCCGGTAGAGGGTCGCCATGCCGACACCTGCGCGCCGCGCGATCTCGGCCATCGAGATGTGAGCGCCGGGTTCGGCGAACGCGGTGCGGGCAACCTTGAGGATCGTGTCGCGATTGCGCTCGGCGTCGGCGCGTTTCGAGGCCGGTCGCATCTGGTCCATGTCACGACTTCCTAAGTGGATAGGCTATCCAGTACGGTGAACGGACAGGTTGTCCGTTTCGGACTCATCCTACTCCGCCGACCGCGGCCACTCGCGGAGACTTGAGGAGCTCACCATGGACCACCGACCTCTGGGACGCACCAGCGTCTCCGTCAGCCAGCTGTGCCTGGGCGCGATGATGCTCGGCTCGTTCGGCAATCCTGATCACGACGACGCGACCAAGATCATCCATCGCGCCCTCGACGCCGGGATCAACTTCGTAGACACCGCCGACGTCTACTCCGGCGGGGAGTCGGAGCAGATCGTGGGCAAAGCGCTCGCCGGCGGGCGGCGCGAGAACGTGGTACTCGCCACGAAGGTCGGCCTGCCGCTCGGCGAGGACCTCAACCACCGCGGAACCTCGCGCCGCTGGATCACCGAAGCGGTCGAGGGCTCGCTGCGCCGGTTGGGAACCGACTGGATCGACCTGTACCAGGTTCACCGCCTCGATTCGGCCGTCGACGTCGACGAGACCCTGGGTGCACTGTCCGACCTGGTCCGCGCGGGCAAGATCCGCGCCTTCGGCGCTTCTACGGTCCCCGCGTCCGGGATCGTCGAGGCGCAGTGGACCGCCGAGCGCCGCGGCCGCGAGCGCTTCCGCACCGAACAGCCGCCCTACTCGATGCTGACCCGCGCCATCGAGTACGACGTACTGCCGACCTGCCTGCGCTACGGCATGGGCGTGCTCACCTACAGCCCGCTGGCTGGTGGCTGGCTCTCGGGCAGGTACCGCAAGGGCCGGGCGGTCAGTGGGCCGGGCTCGGTCGTCCGCGCACAACGCTTCGCCGGCGTCTACGACGGGACCGACCCCGCCAACGCCGCCAAGCTCGACGCCGCCGACGCCCTCGGCGCGCTCGCCGACGAGGCCGGGCTGACGCTGGTCCAGATGGCCATCGCGTTCGTCACCCGCCACCCGGCGGTCACCTCCGCGATCGTCGGCCCGCGCACCATGGACCACCTCGAGTCCTACCTGACCGCCGACGGCGTCGAGCTCGCCCCCGACCTGCTCGACCGCATCGACGAGATCGTGCCGCCCGGCGACACCATCAACATCGCCGACAACCAGTGGGCGACCTCGACGACAACGCTGCAGCCCGCATCCCGCCGCCGCTAGAGCATCCAGGGGCCGGGCCAGCGAAGAGCCGGCCCGGCAGACCGCATACATCCCCGCGGCTCGGAACGCCATGGAGCCGTGAGGGCGCCTCGTCCCCCGCCGCCGGCCGAATGAGGCCCACGGCAAAGCCAATAGGAAGGGAAGTACACATCATGAGTGAATCGACTCACGCCGCCGACAGCGTCAGCACGCCCGTCCCCGTCCTCTCGGTCGCTCCGGTGGTGGTGCCGGCTCCTGGCCGCGCCGTGGCTCTGCACGTGCGAGTCTCCGCGCCCATGACCGGAAGCCGGCTGCCGGTCATCCTCCTCTCGCACGGCCACGGTCCCTCGAACAACCTCTCCTCCCTGAACGGCTACGCCCCGCTCGCCAACTACTGGGCGGCGCACGGCTTCGTCGTGATCCAGCCCACCCATCTCAGCTCCAGGACACTGAGCCTGGATCCCGACGCCCCTGAGGCACCGCTGTACTGGCGATCGCGGGCGGAGGACATGAAGCGCATCCTCGACCAGCTCAACGTGATCGAAGCCGCCGTCCCAGAACTCCTGGGGCGCCTGGACCCGAGCAGGGTCGCTGTAGCCGGGCACTCGATGGGCGGGCACACCGCCAGCCTGCTGCTGGGCGCCCGGCTCACCGATCCCCGCGACGGAACGGAAGTGAACCTGGCCGAGCCCCGCATCAAGGCGGGTGTCCTGCTCGCCGCGCCCGGCAGAGGCGGCGATGCCCTCACCGAGTTCGTGGCCGAGAGCTACTCGTTCTTCCTGACCACGGACTTCTCCGCGATGACGACGCCCGCGCTCGTGGTCGCCGGCGACAAGGACCCCTCTCCCCACCTGACGGTTCGCGGCCCCGGCTGGCACACCGATCCGTACGTCCTCTCCCCCGGCCCCAAGTCCCTGATCACCCTGTTCGGCGCAGAGCACGGTCTCGGCGGGGTCTCCGGATACGACGCCGCCGAGACCACGGACGAGAACCCCGAGCGAGTCACCGCGGTCCAGCGGCTCACCTGGGCCTACCTCCGCACCGAGCTCTACCCCGGGGATTCCGCCTGGCAGCAGGCGTGTGACGCGCTGACGGTCGGCCCCAGCTCGCTCGGACGGGTCGAATCCAAGTGAGCCGCATGACTGGGCCGCCCTCGCACGCGCCACCTCCGAGGAGAGCGGCCTTCCGGCCGACGACCCGACCTGCGCCGCCGCGGGCGTCCATCCCAGTGAACCGCGTTGCCCGCTTCGGCTGTTGCTCGGGCCAGGTGGGCTGCTGGCGCGGAGCGGGAGAGTGGCTCGGGCAGCGCTGGGATAACAAGCCGGGCTCGGCATCAACGAGGACGCCCAGGCCGACCGGGCGCTTGAGCTCGTGCCGAGCGCTCTCGACGCTCTTCGGGGTGACGGCCAGGTCGAGGCGTTCACACAGCTCGCGGGTGCACATCGGCCCGACGGCGTCGGCGACGACATGAGGATCGCTGGTAGGCCGAGTGGTCCGGCAGGGCGGGCGGCGGGAGTGCGACGGGCCTCTTCAGCCGGGGACCTGCGGATACTGCCCTGTGCCGGTGATGATCTGTCCGCTGGGGCCGAGGGTGGTGAGGTGCCCGGTGAGTGCGGCGACGGCGCGGCCGTCGTTGCGGCGGTGATAGATGGACGGCACCAGGCACCAGGCCCCAGGCCCCAGGCCCCAGCGCAACGGTCGCAGCTGCCGCGTGGCCTCGCCGGTGTCGTGCTCGACTCGTTCCAGCGCCGCACCAGCGTCTCGTCATCCACGGGAGCCGTCATACCAAGGACGACGTCGGCATTGTGGTTGTCCCAGGCCGGAGGCACCGTCGCGTCGAGGTGGACGCGTAGAGCGCCGCTTCCCCTATCCCAGGCCATGTCGAGCACGGAGCCGATGGGCACGCCGTTGGGTTGCGGGAAGGTGAAAGCGGCCTTCTGGGCGCGGCCGGCGAGCCAGGTGGCAGCTGCGGCTTTGAGGAAGACGTGGTCGGCGCTGGAGGCGTCGCGGGCCCGGCGCTCGCAGATCCGCGGGTTCCGGTGGGGTCGGGGTGGTGAGCGAAGTGACAGACGTTCCCTGTTGGGTCAGCGTGTGGGAGCTGACTCAACAGGGGGTTCCGTGCTGGGTGGCCACAACGGCACTCGTGCCCGGCGCGAAGTCTTCATTTTCGGCGGTGACGCAAACCGCGCCGTCGTTGGGGTACACCTGCTGGTTCATCTCGACGAGCCGTTTCTGTCCACGGGCCTCGGCCACGGAGATGATCTGCAGGGTCTGCTGACGCTGTTCACGGTGCCAGGGCAGGAACTCGGCGGTCGTGATGAACATCAGGCAGGTCAGACATGAGTTGGCGTGCGGACAGGACTGCACCACCGGAAGGCCGCAGTAGCCGTTGGGGAGGGCCTGGGTCGCTCGGGAGAGCCCCTGTTTGGCCCACGCCGCCTCCGCGAGAGGGCCGGCCGGGTCCAGAGCAACGGTCTCACCTTGGGCATTGACCCTGCGTGCCTTCTCCCAGTGCCGGCGGACGGTCGTGTCCGACAGCCGGGCGTAGTGGGCGGTCATCTGGGCCGAGGTGTGATCAAGGATCTGACGTACGACCTCCTGCGGGACGTCCTTGTTGATCAGCCGGGTGCCGAGGGTGTGCCGGAACTGATGGGGTGTGATATGCACCAGGCGGCCCAACTCGCCACGGGTGTCGCATTGTTGGAGCCATGCGGACAGCGAGATCCGGTAGCCGGAGGTGCTGATCGGCCTGTCGCCGCGGAGGTTCGCGTCGGCGCGGGGGAAGAGGACCGGCACCCTCTCTGGCCGCTCTTCCAAGATTCGACGTTGCTGGTCACGGAGCTGTTGTTCGAGTTGCTCGTCGATGGGGACCAACGCCTCGCGCTTCATCTTGTGATGGAAGTAGCGCAGGTAGGGTGCCCCTTCGGCATCGTGGACGACGGGGTCGAGCGGCAGGTTGATGGCGTCGCTAACGCGTAGGCCGCAGCGGATGAGGACGAGGGTGATCAGCCGTCGTGCGGGGTCTTGCCCGCGGGCGAGGTTGGCGGGGTCTTCCAGCTGGGCCATGACGTGCTCGGCCACGGACCGGGGCAGCAGGGGCTGCGGCGTGGGGTAGTCCTCGGGGACGAAGGTTGCGTTGCTGGGCAGGGTCTCGTCCCAGCGGTGCACTCGGATCGTGCGCAGGAAAGTGTTTAGGGGGTATCGCCGAGGTGAGTCCAAAAGGCGCCACGGGATGATCTTGGAGTCGGGACGGCTCGCTTGTGCGGCTCCAGGGATCAAGGGACTGTGGGCGGAGCGTTGCGGTGGCGGTTGGCGCTGAGATTGATCATGGCCGCCGCTGGTCCTTGACGCACCTAGGATTGCGAGAGTGACAGCAAGAACCAGTGACATCGAGAAGGCGGCCGGTGTGCTGCGTGCCGGCGGGCTGGTGGCCCTCCCGACCGAGACTGTCTACGGTCTGGGCGCCAACGCCGAGGACCCCGCCGCCGTCGCGCGTATCTTCCAGGTCAAGGGACGTCCGCCCGCCCACCCGCTGATCGTCCACATCGGCGGCGCGGAGCAGCTGGACGGCTGGGTCCAGGACGTGCCCCAGGCGGCGCGCCTGCTGGCCGAACACTTCTGGCCAGGGCCGCTCACGCTGGTCATGCGGCGCGGTTCCCGCGTGCCCCTCGAAGCGACCGGTGGCTTGGAGACGGTGGCCGTGCGCGTCCCGGACCACCCGGTCGCCCTGGCGCTGCTGTCGGCCTTCGGCGGTGGTGTCACGGCCCCGTCCGCCAACCGCTTCGGCGCGGTCAGCCCCGTCACGGCGGGCCATGTCCGTGCCGAGCTCGGCGATGCTGTCGACTTCGTGTTGGACGGCGGTCCCTGCGAGGTCGGCGTCGAGTCGACCATCGTCGACGTCACGGGCGATGTCCCGTGCATCCTTCGGCCGGGCGGGGTGACGCGCGAGGACCTCGAAGCGGTGCTGGGGCACCCGATCGCAGTGCCCTCGACCAGCCGGGTCCGGGTGCCGGGCCAGCATGCGTCCCACTACGCGCCGCGGGCGCGGGTCGTCCTCGTCGAGCCCGAGAAGGTCGTCGTCGAAGCGGAGCTGGCGCAGGAGTTGGGGCACCAGGTGGGCGTCTTTCTTCCGCCCTCCTTCGTCGGCGCTGCGGTGAAGGCGCACGCAGTGGTGGCGGTCCCCGGTTCGATGGCAGCCTACGCGCGCGGGCTGTACGGGTTCCTGCGCGAACTCGACCAGCAAGGGTGCGACCTCATCGTCGCCTCGCTGCCGGCGGAGGAGGGGCTGGGACTGGCGATCGCCAACCGGCTCCGCCGCGCCGCGGGGCCACGGCCCACCGTGTGACCCGCACGGACGCCGTTCCTCCGAGGAGCTGTTTCCCGACCGCGGCTGCGTACGGCCGGATGGCGCAGGAGATGCGGGCCGGGGTAGCCGCGTGAGTGTCAGGGTGCGGGAGGGAAGGCGCGGGCCAGGGGTTCCAGGTCTCCGTAGAGGGCGGCGTGGAGTGCGGCGGCGAGTTCGCGGGCTCGTTCTTCGCTGCGCACGCCGTGCATCATGAAGTAGACGGGTCCCGTGTAGGCGCCGAAATCGACCTCGCGGTTGTCGACCAGGCGGCGGATCGCGGCCCGGATGGCATCGTTGACGGCATCGGCGACCGTGTGGCCGGAGCCGGCGGTGAGGGTGTCCGCCTTCACGGTCCACTGCTGGCCTTCGGGTTCGATGGCGACGAATACAACGTTGTGCGCCATTGCGTTGCGGTAGGCGTCGTGGAAGGCGTTGGTACCGGTGACGTACGGGATGAGGGGAGCGGGGCAGGGAACCGGCAGCGGCTGCACCTGTGCATTCTGCCAAGAAGTGACGTTCATCCGCGGCCGCGACGCGATGGCAGTGCACGTTGAGTGATCATCTTCGCCGCGAAACGGGGGTTTCCGCCTTCTCGCGGCCCCTGACCCGACGTCGGTGCACAATCAGGGGCCGCTGACATGCGAGCGCCGTGTCGCCTCCTCCAACGTCACCACCACGGGTGGGACCCGCCGCCGTCAACCGCGAGCGCGTCCCGCTGCCGTGGGAGGTGGCCGTCATGCCGGGGCCCTCCGGCAGGTGCCCCGACATTGTTCCTCCGACCGGGGCACATCATGCCGATCAGCCAGGCGGGGAGCGGTCAGGATGCGGCGGGGACCGCCGCATCGAGGCCGCGAGAGGCGACGAGCTGTGCACTGCCGTCGGCCAGCCGGTAGGACAGCCCCACCACGCCGAGCCGGCCGGTGGCCACCCGCTCGGCCAGGGCGCGGGAGCGTTCGAGCAGCAGGTCCACGGTGTTCTCGATGTGCTCGGCCAGGATTTCTTCGGCCTGGTCGCGTCCGGCGGCGCGGGCTGCCAGCACGCTCGGGGTCACCCGTTCGACAACGTCACGGACGAAGCCGCCGGGCACTCTGCCGCCGTCGGCTGCGGCCCGGGCGGCTGCGATGGCCCCGCACGAGTCGTGGCCGAGCACGACGACCAGCGGGGCGTCGAGCACGCTCACGCCGTATTCGATGGAACCGAGGACTTCTGCACCGGCGACATGCCCCGCGGTGCGCACCACGAACAGGTCGCCCAGGCCGCGGTCGAAGATGATCTCGGCGGCCAGCCGGGAGTCGGAGCACCCGAACAGCACGGCGAAGGGCTGCTGGGACGGTGCGATCTCGGTGCGGCGTATGGCGTCCTGGTTCGGGTGCTCGGGGGTGCCTGAGACGAAGCGCTGGTTACCGGCCAGCAGCAGCTTGAATGCGTCGCGGGGCGTCGGGTTCTGGATCTCGGTCATGGCGGCAGCCTACGAGCGGGCACCAGCCGTCGCACGGCCTGGTGCCGCCGGAGTTCGCCGGATCGGGCCACGCTGACGGCCTTGTCATCACTCCCAGGCGCCGGGCGAGGACGGCCTCGGCGTCGAATCTCAGCGCGCGGCGCTGTTTTCCCGCCCCGTACGGCCACCGGACCACAACCCTCCGTTCGTCGTCCACATCCGCACAACGAGCCAGGCGCCGCTCGCGCTGTCGGCCCAACGAGCGGACCGCCCGCGATCACTCGCCGTCCCCTCCGTTGCGGGCCTGCGCCAGCAGTTGAGCCACCACGTCCTTCGCCCCGTCCTGCTCAGCGAGCGCGTCTGTCACCTCGTCGCTCGTGCCGTCGAACACCTGCCGGGTGAACCGTTCCATCAGCTCGGGGTCGGTGCTGCTGCCGGGTCCGGTGAGGTCCACCCGGGTCGGCCGGCGCGGGGCGATGATCTCCGGCTGGCCGGCCATCACGCCGCCTGCCCGGTGGCGGCGATGGGGGTGATCGTCAGGCCGCGGCTGCGCAGCCCGTTGCGGCGCAGGTAGGCACGCCCGAAGAACCGCTGGAAGGCCAGGATCGCCAGCAGGGTCACCCCCAGCAGCACGTCATCGAGGACCGGCACCAGGTCGACTGGCAGGGTCATCGCCAAGACGACCCGCACTGTGCTGTCGATCAGGCAGGCGACGCCCCAGAACGCGCTGCAGATCCACAGCATCCGGCGGAACGCCGGATACCGGTCCCAGTTGTCCTTCAGTGTCTGCTGCTTGTCCTCGTCCACGACGATCCGGGTCGCCTCGTAGAGGAATGGCCGCCGGGACAGCAGGGTGCACAGCATCCACACGCCGATCGCGGCCATGCCCCACCCGTTGCGGATCAGCAGCAGCCGCGGGCTGCCGGTGACCAACGACATCGCAACGGTCAGGCCCATCGCGGCGAGCATGAAGAGCTGCAAGCCGCCGATCCGGCGCTCGGTGACCAGGCCACGGACCATCCCGGCTGCCGGGATGACGGCACCGGTCAGCAGTGCGAGGAACTGGTTCACCCCCAGCCAGCGCAGGCCGTAGAAGAGGGCGAGCGGGACGATCACATGGACCAGCAGGACACGACTTAAGCCTCCGCCGGACCGTGCGGGGCGCTGCGCGATTGGACTCTGTGCCACAACACAACCTTCCTGAAAGTGGATTCCCAAGGGCGGGCGCCCAGGCGCCGGGGTCAGCCGGAGCGGGTGGCCAGCGCGAACGCGGTGACCAGCTCGCGGGTGTACGCGTCGAAGTCCAGCCCCGGCTCGCCGCGCAGCCGCTGGGCCGCAGCGTCGACGGCACCGCGGATCATCACCGCCATCGAACGGACGTCGAAGTCGCGGAACTCACCGCTGCGCCGCCCTGCCGACAGCAGCTCCTCCAGCCCGCGCACGCTCGGCTCCTGCGCGCCCTGCGACGTGTACGGCGCTCCGCCCGCATCGCGTGCATGCGGCCCGATCTCAGTGAGCGCCACCATCTCCCGCGGGTGCTCGCGCAGGAATTGCAGGTTGGCCTCCAGATACGCCCGCAGCTTGCCGGCCACCGTCTCCTCCGCCGCCATCCGGGCGCCGATGAACTCCGCCCCGGCCGTGAACACCTCCCGCACGATCTGGTGCATCAGATCGCCCTTGTCAGCGAAGTGGTACGAAATCATCCGCGGGCTGCTCAACCCAGCCCGCTCAGTGATCTTGGCGAACGACGCCCTGGTGTAGCCGAGTGGAAGGAGGTGATCCAGTCGTGCTTGTCGATGAAGGTGCGCATTCCGGTATCGCGGTGGACGGTGAAGTCGATCCGGGGCGCGGTTCCGGTCTCGTCGACCGGCCCGTTTCCCCGGACCGCTTCCCGCACCCGGCGTGCCCGTTTCCGAGCACCGGGCGCTCCACAAGCCCTGTTCAGGGCTTGTGTGTTGTCCTCATTCCAGGCCGGGCCATGGAGTCGGGATGACTGTTCCCCGGTAGCGGTAACGCGTGGTGGTCACCTTTGCCGGGTTGAACAGCGGTCTCTCCTCCGAGGCCGGCCACCATCCGACGTCGCAGTAGCGTCGACGGAGATCCTTCCATGTGGACCGGCGGTGCTTGCGACGCAACCAGCTCCCGACCTGGCGCCACGTGTAGTAGCTCAGGTAGGCGAAGGTTGCGCTGGACACGCCGGCCCGGAAGTAGACGCACCAGCCCTTCAGCGTCGGATTGAGGTGACGCAACAGGGCATCGAGCGGCTGGCTCGTGTCCATCGTCCGGCACAGTGTTCTGACCTTGCCCGTCACTGCCTTGACGGCTTTGCGGGACGGGTAGGTGTAGATGTAGTGCCGGTTGCTGCCCCGTTTCCGGTGGCGCTGGATGCGCCAGCCGAGAAAGTCAAGGCCCTCGTCAATGTGGGTAATCAGGGTCTTCTCCGGTGACAGGCGCAGGCCCATCGTGGACAGGACTCCTGCGATCTCCTCCCGGAGGGCTTCGGCGTCGGCCTTCGTGCCCGTAACCATCAAGCACCAGTCGTCCGCGTAGCGGACGAGCCGGTAGTTGGGCAGTCGGTGACGGCGGCGCTTGGCCCGTTCCGTCTGACTGGAAGCGGGCCCGCCGGGTCCTTGGGCGATGTGCTCGTCCAGGACCGTCAGGGCCACGTTGCTCAGCAGCGGCGAAAGGATCGAACCCTGCGGGGTTCCGGCGCGGTTCTCCCTCAGCATGCGATCCTCTCCGAGGATGCCTGCCTTGAGAAACGCCTTCACCAGTGCCAGGACGCGCTTGTCCCCGACTCGTGCCCGCACCCGGTCTATCAGGGCCGAGTGTGAGATCTCATCGAAACAGGCCGTGATGTCGCCTTCAACGACCCACTCATAGGAGCGGGATGCGAAGTAGCGCACCTCAGCCACTGCGTCATGAGCGCGACGGTTCGGACGGAACCCGTAGGAACACGGGTAGAAATCCGCCTCGAAAATCGGCTCCAGCACCAGCTTCAAGGAAGCCTGGACCACCCTGTCGGCGATGGTGGCGATCCCCAGGCGGCGCAACTTGCCACCCGACTTCGGGATCATCCGCTCCCGCACCGGCAGCGGGCGGAAACTGCGGTCCTTGACCTGCGACCGCAGCCCGTCGAGGAACTCCCCGACACCTTGCCCAGCCTCGATGGAACGGGCCGTATGTCCGTCCACTCCGGCCGTGCGTGCTCCCTTGTTGCCCCGCACCCGGTCCCACGCGACCAGAAGGAACGCGGGGTCGGCAACGAGGTTGTGTAGATCATCGAACCTGCGATGAGGATCATCACGGGCCCAACAGTGCAGCTTGGTCTGGATCTTCAGTACCCTGCGCTCCGCCCCAAACAGGACGGAGTCAAGCTCGTCGGTATTCACCGGCGACGGCCTCCTGACCTTCCAGTACGTCCACTGCTGACTTGCTGGTCTCCTTCGCCATGTACGCGCCTCTCGCGCGTTCGGACTACTACGAGACCTCCGCCCCGCCCGACGGCCATCAGTCGGCAACGGACCTGCCCGCCGCCGCACCGGATGCACGGCGGAAAGGGCGACCGCAGGCGGTTCCCACGTTCACCACAGAATCGATCGAGGAGGGAGGTGCCCGCCTCTACCCCGACAGCCTCGCCATGCCTACGCCGCAGACCTTCGGCATGGCCTCCCCACCGGACCTAAAAACCGGCTTCGGAGTTGAACGCCACCCAGACGAGTGACGGTCACGCGCTGCAACCCGGCCCGTATCCGTCAGATTTGAGCCGAGCGGGACACTTACGGGGCGTCAGACAGCGGTTCCTCTCGTACACCTTCTCCTCACTGCTTGCCGGACCCAGGCCGTCTGACAGTGCCGACCCGTCCCGTACTTTGTCAGGGCTGCTTCCCGCCGCCACCTGCGTTCCCAGGCAGCGACTGCCCTCAGCTTCACCGGACGGCTGCGACCGCCCAGCGGTGGAGTCCCTTCACCTCCACTCGATTCCGTCGCGCCTCGTGGCGCACTTCAAGTTGTCCCAGATGAGGACGATCGGGCCGTTGAGCTGCTGGTGGGCGGCGATCAGAAGGTCGCGGTAATCGGTCCAGGCGAAACTACGTCGACCCCCACGTGTGTGATCCGAGTGCCGTTTGGGCCGGTAGATCAGACGGGAGGGCTCACCGTGCTTGTAGCAGGTGAGTGCGGCGATCGAGATGCGGCGCTGGGAGCGGCCCCGCACCCGGACCACGGGAGTGCGGCCACACGGCGACCAGGTCCGGGAGGTCGGCGGCGTCACGGAGAATCCGGCTTCGTCTTCGAAGACCAGCCAGGCCCCGAGCGCCGCCGCGGCCTTTCCACGGCCGGCCAGGTCTCTTTCACCCAGCCGGCGACCGCCTGCTCGTCGCGTTCGGTCGCGCGACGGGCCGGGACCTGATGGCTCCACCCGTGCCGCCGCAGCATCTGAGCGATGCCGGAGAGTGTGATGCTCTTGTGGAACCGTCGGCCGATGAGGATCTTGATGCGCTGCAGGGTCCAGGTCTGGCCCGGCCAGCCATGGGCGACAGGTCCCTTGGCCAACTCCTTTTCCAGCACGGTGAACAGGGTCTGGCTCAGCTTCGGTCGACCCGGCGATCCTTGGGACCGCAAGGCCGGCGGTCCGCCTTCCTCCCATGCACCACGCCACCGCTGCACCGACCGCACGCTGACCCGTAATCGCCGCGCGATCACCGCGTTGTCCTGCCCGCCGGCGAACATCTCCGAGGCTTCCATGCGGATGCGCTCACGAAACGCACGCTGTTCGTCAGTCAGACCACCGCCCTGCGGATGCCTCATAGCCGAGACATACCGCGATGATCACAACCTGTCAGCAGCTACGACAACACAACTACATGCTCAGTAGACCACCCGGGATGATCTCCAAGCCGCTACACGGTCATGCCAAGCCGAACCATGGCAGGCACTCCGACAACCCCTCCATCTTCACCAAGACCAGCTGGTGTTGTCGCCATAGTTCAGCAGTGAGGCGGAGCCTGCGTAGCACGGCGGGCTCACCGCGTACGGCATGACGTTCAATGCCGTCCTCGTGATAGCCGAGCTTGCGCGAAACTTCCATCGAGCCTGCGTTGTCCACATATGCTCCAGAGATAGCGTGCTGTGCACCGAGTCCGGCGAAGGCCAGGTGGAGGACAGCCGCGCGCATCTCAGTCCCCAGGCCCTGGCGGTGATAGGCCCTGCCCAGCCAGGAGCCAGTGCCTACTTCACGACGGACCGAAAAATCCCGGGCACCGATGCCCTGCGTGCCCACGACAATGCCGTCGCGCACGACCGCCAGGTTCAACTCCCAGTTCTCCGGCTGCCACTCACCCCAGGAGCGCCAGTGGTACTGCAGGACACTCTGAGCACGCTGCTCGGGCCCGGCATCGGTCCATGCCACGGTGAACGGCTGCACCGCCGGATCATGCACACCATCGGCTGCCAACGAAGCCAACTCGGCGAGATCATCCAGGTTGGGCAACCGAAGCTCCAACCGCGGTGTGGTCAACCGTAGGCCCGCAAGCGGCCAGTGGGTTAGCAGAGTCATGACCAGGGATTCTCCTCACTCCCAGCCATCGTGACCACTAGATTTTCGAGGGTAGGCGTGTTGCGGAGGCCGTTTCCTACGCCCCCAACCAGGTGGACCTATTCGGTCAGGGCGCCGTGGGCGCGGGTGCGGGACAGCTGCAGCCGGTGCGGGGCGTTCTGCGCGATGTTCACCAGGTGGGCCGGCGTGCTGTCCACCGGTGTCAGCGCAGTGGGTCCGTCGACCGCGAGCTCCGGTGAAGGCCCGGTGGATCCCACCACCGGGCCTTCACAGCGTCCGCGGGCTCCGTCGGCTGTGATGCCTCTCCTGTCCCTCCCCTCGTAGCGTGGAGTCCGCGATTGCAGGGGAAGTTGAGGTTCATGGGGTCCAAGCAACGGACGTATACGCCTGAGTTTCGTGAGGGTGCTGGACGTATCGTGATCGAGACGGGCAGGCCGATCCCGGAGGTCGCCGAGAAGCTCGGCGTGCACTCCGGCACGCTGCATAGCTGGGTGTCTCGGTGGCGGCGCAACGAGTCGACGTCGTCCGACCTGCCGGCCGAGCCCGCGCCGGGTGGACGGATGCGCGAGGCCGAGCGCGCCGAGCTGGAGCGGCTGCGGCGGGAGATGAGCGAGAAGAACAAGCGAATACGGGAGCTGGAGATGGAGCGTGATGTCCTCAAGCGATGCATGGTCCTCTGGGTGAAGTGACCGAGACTAACCCGGCCGCCCTGGTCGTGTTCATCGGTAGCCAGAGGACCGAGCACCGCGTCCCGCACCGTCTGGCCTGCCAGGTCCTGGGGGTGTCGGAGTCCTGGTTCTACAAGTGGCGTGAGAGGCCCACCACCGCGCGTGAGGCGCGGCGCGGACAGCTGGCCGACGCGATACGGCGGATCTTCGAGAGCTCCGGCGGCACCTACGGATCCCCGAAGGTCTGGCTCCTCCTGGTCCGCGCGGGCTGGCGCGTCTCGGTGAACACTGTGGCCCGGCTGATGGCCGAAATCGGCCTGGCCGGACGGAAGATCCGCCGGCGGCGCGGGCTGGCCCGGCCCGGCAAACGGCCCGCGTTCCCGGACCTCGTGCGGCGGGACTTCACCGCCGACGCTCCGGACCAGGTGTGGTGCGGCGACATGACCGAGATCACCACCGGCGAGGGCAAGCTCTACCTGGCCACGGTCATCGACCTGTTCTCCCGGCGCCTGCTCGGCTACGCAATGGGCTCCCACCACGACGCCGAACTGGTCCTGGCCTCCTTGAACATGGCCGCCGCCACCCGCGGCGGCGACGTGAAGGGCGTGCTCGACGTGGAGATCGTGCACCGCGAGCCGGGTACGAAAGGGTTCACCCCACAACCGAAGTGGTGGGCGATCGAGCAGACTCTCGGCACGCTCATGCCGCACAGACGTCTCGTGCGTGACTTCGAGACCAGACCGTCCAGCTCGGCGGCCTGGATCCACTGGTCCATGACCGACCTCATGCTCCGCCGCCTCACCCGCTCCACCGCTGCGACCTGGCGCGCCCCGCACGCCCAGCACCCCGCACCCCCGACGCGCAGGAGCCCTGGTGAAGCATCTCCTGGACAAGATCGAGGCCCGGCAGCAGCTGGTACGCGAGACGGCCGGACAGTTGCGTGAGCAGATCGGGCTCCTCACCGAACAACTCGCCGCCGCCGAACGCACTCTGGAACGCCTGGACATTACCCGCGAGACGGTGCTGGAACCGGCCGCCGA
This sequence comes from Streptomyces noursei, assembly GCF_016917755.1. Lineage (GTDB taxonomy): Bacteria > Actinomycetota > Actinomycetes > Streptomycetales > Streptomycetaceae > Streptomyces > Streptomyces yunnanensis. Next base: position 35,979 of record NZ_CP070326.1, read on the forward strand.
GGACGGCATCGAGCCACCGGAGCCGCTGCCGCCCGGCTACCGCGAGGTCCGCGCCGCCATCGAGCGGGCCGGGCGTGGGCTCCGTGCGAAAGAGGTCTGCGAGGTTCTGGGCATTGGCACCGAGCCGCGGCACACCGAAAGCGTCCGCGCCAAGCTGAAACGCCTGGTCGACCGCGACATCCTCACCGAGCCCGAACCCGGCCTGTTCACCCTCGCCCAGCCCGTACCGGCCACTTTGGACCTCAACTCAACCTGAAATTCGGCGAACCATCACAGAACACCAATTCAGAGGTCGCTCAGGAGAGCGCGACCGCGAAGCAGGCCGCCAAGAAGACGATCTGCAGTGCGGTGCGCGGAGCGAGCCGGCTGAGGGGGCTGAGCAGGACGCCACTGCGGGCCGCGCGAACGTTGGCCGGGAACATCACCACCATCAGCACCCCCAGACACCCCGCCGCCAGACGGCTGGTGAGAGGAACGAGCAGCCCGACCGCCCCGGCGAGCTCCAGCACACCGGTGATCGTGACGAGCAGTTCGGGCCTGGGCAGGCGCGCGGGAACGATGCGGGTCAAAGCCGCGCGGCGTCGGGTGAAGTGCGCCGTGCCGGTCAGCGCGAACATCGCGGCCAGACCGACTCGCAGCGCCGCCTGCCACCCTTCCAGCACATCCACACCTGCCAGCCCCAGCAGCCACGCCAGAGCGGATCCGACGAGCAGGGTCACCAACGGCGCCATACGCACCCTCAATCATTCCATCTTTAATCTTTCCAATGACAAGATCGAAATCTATGTACGGCATCTTGCCAATGTCAAGATTCGGCTAGACTGCCGCGATGAACGCCCCCCTCAACGGACGGACACAGCAGTACCACCACGGAGATCTACGGCGCGCACTGCTCGACCACGCGGCCGCCGCCATCTCCGAATCCGGCGTGGCAAAGGTCAGCCTCCGCGAAATCGCTCGGCGCGCAGGTGTCTCGCACGCCGCACCGACGCACCACTTCGGCAGCCGTGAGGGCTTGCTGACGGCGCTGGCGGCCCAGGGCTTCCACGCACTGGCCGACCTGATGCACAACGCACACGAACAGACCGCCGACTTCGCGGAGATGGGCGTGGCCTACGTACAGTTCGCACTCAGCCACCCCGCACATTTCGAGGTCATGTTCCAGCCCCACCTCCACCAGGGCGACGACCCGGCACTGCGCGCCGCTCAGCAGCGCGCCGGCGAACTCCTCTACGGCGCCCCCACTCTGCCCGGCACCGGAACCCGTGACGCGGGCATCGCCGCCTGGTCGCTCGTACACGGATTCGCCACCCTCTGGCTGAGCAACGCCCTCCCCGCCGAACAGGACACCCCACCGGAACAGCGGGCCCGCCAGGCCATCCGCGCCTTCCTCGACGGCCGCAGCGAAGGGAGCCTGGCTGCAAACGACGACTGAGCGGTCCCGGGACGGCCGCTCGGGCGTCACTCGGGCCCGCGCGCCCTCACCCGGCCGGCACCGACCAGCCCAGACGCCAACTCAACCTGAAACCCGGCGAAACCTCGCAGAACACCCACTCAGATCCTCAAGGCCGAACACGGGTCCCTGGGCGCGGTCGAGGTCCTCCAGGAGCAAATCCGGGCCCGCATCATGCAGGGCGCTGGCCGTGCCACCCGCAACGCGCGTGACTTCGCCGCCGTGCTGCTGCTCGACGACGACCTCGTCTCCTACCTGACCCGACGCGACGTCCAGGAGGCGATGCACCCGGAGATCCACGCCGAACTCGACTTCGGGTACCACAACAGCATCGGAGCGACCTCCGGCGAGATGCTCGACAACCTGCGGGTCTTCCTCGCACACGGTCAGGAGTGGCGGGACGTTGACCAGAACATCGTCGACACCCGGGAACGGTACGAACGGATCGACACACCCGGCCCAGCCGAACTCCAGCGCTCGCTACGCGACGAAGTGGCCGCATGGACGCGACCTGGCAAGGCGAGTGGCAACACGCCCTGGACCTGAACCGCAAGGTGCTCGACGCACTGCGCGGCGGACAAGCACCGCAGCGCTACGCGGCCCTGTGACAACCATCTCGCGTCCTTCGGCGTCGTTGCCGAAGGTGTTGGTCAGGAACCGGTCCCAGCGCGGGGTGGGCATGTTCTGCGGGGCGGTGGAAATGGCACGGGAGTGGAAATCACGATGGGGGTCGGGGGCATGCAGGTGGCCGGTGCGCAGGTCGACGATGCCGCCGGGCGTGCACAGCGCGTAAAGGGTCGGCGTCAGGCGGGAGGCGTCCAGGAACATGTCGTGGGCTGACTTGGCCTGCGTCAGCATCGACTTGATGCCGGAGGTGGACATCGCGCAGCGGCGTTCGCGGCTCAGTTCGCTGTCGGTGTAGGTGCCGGTGGGGTCGGTGGTGGCGATGTTCTCGGCCATGTCGCCGGCGGCTCAGACGGTGTCGTGTTCGTCGGGTTCCCAGCGGCAGTCGGCCCACTTGTACCAGCCCAGGCCGTTGACATGCCGGTAGTCGCCTGCGTACAGGTGGGCGAAGGTCTTGGCCATGCCACGGTCGGTCAACGAGTCTGGCCACAGCCCGGCGTCCGTGCTCTGGAACGGGCCCGGTCGTCGCACGCCTCCTCGAAGGCGTCGACGTGCCGCACCTCAAATCTGCGCATCACGGCGAAGAACCAGGGCGAGGCCCGTCAGGGTGTGGACTCGATCCTCATCACGTTCACGAACACCGGCAGCAACTGCCGGATGTACGGGTTCCCAGGCGTCGGCCTGAAGACCAGCTACGGCACACAGTCGGTGGACCGCAACAAGCAGGAAGTGGGGATCCCGTTCACCCCCAAAGCAGGGAAGAGGGCCACCGCCAACGTCGTCTATCCGATCAACAACACCGGTGGCTCGGGCGTCCGCGGCACCGCCCTCGTGGTAACCCCTCCGAATGAGACGCACCGCGTCACCGTCCCGGTCGCGGTCAGCCTGCCGGTGAGCAACACAGACGAGGGGCATCTGGAAGTCACCCCGGTCTTTGAAGAGCACTGACAGGCCGCGGCCAGACTCCCCGCAGCGGCGCTGCCGGGGCGAGGCGAGGGTGCGGGGCTACCCGATCCAGATGATGTCCAAGACGGGCAGGTGCTGGGTGAGGCGGTTGATCCCGTAGACGACGGAGAGCTGCCCCTCCACTTATCCACGACACTCCAGGTCACCGATCTGCCGATGTCGTGACTTCACAGCACTCGGTGGCCGGCCAGAACCCGGTGCGCTGCTCTGCGTCACCACCAGAACTCGCCCCGACGAACGCGGTCCTTGTAGTACCGCTCCCGCTCCTCCAGGACCCGGTCCACTGCCTCGCGTGTCGGGTTGCCCACGGGCTCGTCCCGAGCGGACTCTTTCTGCGGCGATAGGTATCGGGCCCTGAATGCCTGCTCCCGGCGATCCCGCTCCGCGGAGACCTGCTGCTCCTCCACGGCAGCCTGCGCTGCGCGCCACTTGTCGATCGGCCACCACAACTTGGTCACGTCGGCCGGTAGCGTCGCGTCGAGGCCCAGAACGGCCCAGCGCTTGCTGTGCCTGCGGGCCTTGCGTGTGCGCTGCTCGTCCTTGAGCCGGTCGAGGACCAGGTAGTCGGCCCGCTCAGTCCACACGTTCATGCGCCGCCAGTGGTGCCGGTGGAGCCCCATGACACGCTCGCCGCGTGCCAAGTCCCGCAGCCTGTCGAGAATGTGTGCCGCGAGACATGTCATCTCCTTCTGGGAAGGCGGCTCTTCGAAATGCTCGGCGGCCAGTCGTTGGAGGATCCTCCCGGGCAGGGCGGGGCCACCGGACATCGACTCCAGGACGGCCAGGACGTCCGACGCGCCTGGCCACTCGCTGCCCGTGTCCTCCCTCTCAGGTGTCGCCATCGGCCCGCACCTCCTTCGCTCACCTCGTCGCATCCTCCATGGCACCACACAACTGAGCCCGGAGCGAGGGGGTTTGCCGCTCAGCGGTCAGCCTTCGACGGCCAGGCCGAGCATCCCGCCGTACGTGGCGACGTAGAGCCGCTCCCGCGATGCGGCGAGCGCGGTCACCGGCGCATGCACGGGAATCTCCGTCACGCACGCGAACGAGTCCACGTCCCACAACCGCACCGTACGGTCCTTGCTGCCGCTGGCCAGCAGGGTGCGATCGCCGACCGGCAGCACGCACAGGGCCTCGACCCACTCCCGGTGGCCTCGCAGCGTCCGCACGAGCACGTCACTCTCGGGGTCCAGGAGCCCCACCGTGCCGTCGTGCCCGGCGCTCGCCAGCAAGGTCCGCCCTTCGACTGGCACGGCACACAGCGCGTTGACCCGGCCGTGGGTGGTGCGCAGTTCACGGGGGCGGGAGTGGGTCGCGACGTCCCACAGACGGATCGTGGAATTCTGGCCGGCGCAGGCCAGCAGGGTGCGGTCCGGCAGCGGGAGCGCACACATCGTGTCGAGGCGTCCCTCGTACTCGCCGACGGTCCGCACGTGCTCACCGCTGTCCGGGTCCCAGAGCCGTACGTACGTGACCGGGCGTGATGCCAGCAGCTCCCACGTGGTCGCCCCGCTGGACTGCCGCCCGCAGGTCGCCAGCAGGTACCGCCCGTCCTCGGGCACGGTGCACGCCGCGGTGAACTCACCGGCGGCCAGCCTCCCTTCGGCGGTGAGGGGGTTGGTGCCCACCCCGGGCCGATCGGGGTCGGCGGGATCCCAGTAGGAGCCGATGAGGCGGACCTCCTCGCCCGCGGCGGGGTCGTGAAGGCGGATCGTGCGGTTGTGGCTCGCGGCCGCGAGGAAGGTGCGGCCCGCGACGGGCAGCGCACATACGTCGCCCACCCAATTGCCGTTGAACTCCCCGTCCTTGCAGTCGACCACGTCCGTCCGAGTACCGTCCTCGGCGTCCCACAGCCGCACCGCCCCGTTGTGACTCCCGCTCGCCACCAGCATCCGGTCACCCGCCGGAACAGTGCACAGCGTGTCGCTCAGCTCGCGCAGTCCCGGGGCCGCGCCCGGCCGCGCGGCCGGGTCCCACAGGCGCACCGTCCCGTCGAACTTGCCGCCCCCGCTGGCGAGCAGCGACCCCTCGGGCCGGGGCAGTGCGCATACTCCGCCCCAGACCGGACCGCTGTGCCCCTGCAAGGTCTGCAGGAGCTCACCGCTCTGTGCGTCCCACAGCCGCAGGTCGTCGTTGCCGCCGCCGACAGTGGCCACCAGCGCCCGTCCGGCCACCTGCACGGCGCACACCCCGAAGCTCTGACCGGTGCAGTCCAGCTTGTGCAGCAGCTCGCCGGTGGCGGCATCCCACAGCCGGACCTTGCGGTCCGCTGCACCACGCACCACTGGCCACCACGGTGCGTTCCGCCGACCGGAACGCGCACAGGGAGTACACCGGCCCCGTGTGGCCCACCGGTTCGACGTAGACGTAGTCGGATCGGTACAGCACGCAGGTCGTCCCCCGGTTGCGATCGGGCTCGCCGCTGAACTGCCGGATCAGCCCGCCGGTGGCCACGTCCCACAGACGTACCGTCCCGTCGTCCCCGCCGGTGGCGAGGACACCCCGGCCGTCGAGCTCGAACGCGCACAGCCCGCGCCGCGGGTGGGTGCCGTCGTATGGTTCGGTGCCGGCGTCGAGGACCAGGTGCGGCCGGCCCGTGGCGGGATCCCACAGTCGGACCGTGCCGTCGTCCCCGCCGCTGGCCACCAGCTCGCGGCCGCCGAACGGCACCGCGCACAGCCCGTGGACCAGTCGCCCTTCATGTCCGGGCAGGGTGCGCACCGGCGCGCCGGTGCGGGGGTCCCGCAGATGCACGGTCGCGTCCGAGCCGCCGCTCGCGAGAAACGTCTCGCCGCCGATGGACACGGCACACAGCGCGAAGGCCGCGCAGCGCTCCTCTCCGAGGACGAGACGCTGCTCGCCTGTGAGCGGATCCCAGACCTGGATCCGGCCGTCGCTCGACGCGGCGGCCACCCGCATCCCCTCGGCCGACGGCAGCGCGCACACCGCCTCCACCGCCTCCGCCCCGCTGTCGAGCACGGCCACCTCGTCGCGGCGCGGGCCCGCCTCCCAGAGCTTCCGGTACGACATCAATGCTCCCTTCACGATCTCGCACGGGCGAGGCTACCCTGACCGAATTCGACCCTGGTTGGCATCAACGTCCCGGAGGGCAGGCTGTGTTGGGACCTTTGGGACGGGCATACCGCGAGTGGCGCCGCCGCCGGGCCTGGCACAGGTACGTGGACATGGTGGAGCCGGTCTTGCTGATCGGCGCACGCCGCGCCCTCATTCCCGGCCTCTACGAGGCGCAGTCGTCCCCCACGGGCCGCGGATTCGTCTCGGTCCGCAGCGTCATCGACGAGGTCCGCACCTACGTGAGGATGGCGGTCATCCGCGAAGCCTTCGATGAGGCGAACGGCCCGGACCGCAGGCTGGAGGCCGCGACGGGGCGGGGTCCTGACGACCTCGACACCCTCCCTGCCTGGGTGGCCGCGGCCGCGCTGCGGCACGTCCTCGATCGGCGCGCGCAGCGCAACGCTGTACTGCCGATCGACTCGGACGCCTACGACCCCGACTACGAGCGGCCCGCCACCGCCTACCCCTCCCGCACCTTCCGCCCATGAGACGCACCGGTGGTGCTGGGCCGTGGCGGCGCCCGCGCACCCCCCTTCCACAAGCATGTCGACTTCGTCCATGGCCAGCTGTGGTGCGACCGGTGGCCGCCGCCCGGGAAGACCCCGACGCACCGTGATTTCGGGAGCAGATCCCTCCAGCCGCAAAGAACTGCGCACCCTCCGAAGGTCCAGAACCGTTCCGGAGCGACCCGACGCAAGCCAGCCGACCGCCCGGCGACAGCGAGTCGGCGCGCGGCCCGAGCTGACAGGGCCCCTGAATTTGGCTCTGGCCGCAGTTTCGTGAATCCCCAGGTCAGGGGTGGGAACGAGGGATCGTTTCAGCACGGTGTTCTCTGCCGTGGCGAGCAAGACGATCGAGGATGTGCTGTTTGCCAGGGTCGATGTGCGAGTGGAGCGCGTCAACGATGTCTCCGGCGGCCTGGTGCTGGAGGCGGAGTCTACGGGGCGTCCGGGCCGGTGCCCGGACTGCCGGAAGCGGGCGGAACGCGTGCACAGTACGTACCAACGCTCCCTGGATGAGAGGCCGTTGGGTCCGCGTCGGGTCACAGTGCGGCTCCGGGTGCGACGGTTCTTCTGTGACCGGTCAAGCTGTTCACGCCGGACGTTCGTCGAGCAAGTCGGCGGGCTGACCGAGCGGTACCGTCGGTCAAGCGTCGGTATGACGGGCTGGCTCTGGTCGATCGCGGTGGAGTTGGGCGGCCGCCCGGCCGCGCGGCTGTGCCGCAAACTGCGGATGGCCGCGGGCCGGACCCGGCTGCTCAGGTTGCTGACATCGCCGCCGGTGCCGGACCATGCCCCGCGGGTGCTGGGGGTGGACGAGTTCGCCTTCCGCAAAGGCTGCACGTACGGCACTGTGTTGGTCGATGTCGAGGCCAGTTGGGTCGTGGATGTGCTGCCCGACCGCACGTCGGAGACGTTCTCGGCCTGGCTCAAAGACCATCCGGGTGCGGAGATCATCTGTCGTGACAGGGGCTTCCGCCTACACGAAGGCGGTGAAGGAGGCCGCCCCGGACGCCCCGGAAGTGGCTGATCGGTGGCATTTGCTGCAGAATCTGTCTGCGGCGGTGGAGAAGACCTGCCACCAGCACCGCGACTGCCTGCGCAAACACGCAGAGCAGGAGACGGTGACGAACGTGCCGGAGCCGCCACCGATGCTGTTGCCGCCCGCCGAGCTGCCAGGCACCCAGATCATCGAACGGACCCGTCACCGCTACGAGGACATCCACCGCCTGGTGGAGAAAGGCTGGACGATCAGCGCCATCGCCCGGAGGCTGAACCTCGACCGCAAGACCGTGCGCCGCTTCCGCGACACCGACCTCGACCAGTTGCTGGCCTCCGCCCGCGACCGCCGGCCCAACGGCGTGCTGGAACCGTTCAAGGCATACCTCAACGCTCGCTTCACCGAGACACAGGGCCAGGTCAGCGGCACCCGTCTCTTCCATGAAATCCACGAACGCGGCTACCGCGGCAGCCGCCAGGTCGTCCGCAAGCACCTCGCCGCCCTCAGGGCAGGCACCGCCGCACCGGTCCGGGCCGACATCCCCAGCCCCCGCAAGATCACCTCCTGGATCATGTGGCCCCGCGAAACCCTCACCGACAGTCAGGAGGAGCGATTGCTCCAAGTCCGGCTCGCCTGCCCGGACATCACCCGCGCCTGCGATCTCGCCCGCGCCTTCGGCGACCTTGTCCGCCACCAGCGTGGATTCTTGCTGTTGCAGTGGATCCGGCAGGCCGAACAGGACGCTCCCAAACCGATGCAGAGCTTCGCCGGATCCCTCCGCCAGGACCTCGACGCCGTCACCGCCGGCCTCACCCTGCCCTGGAGTTCCGGCGCCGCCGAAGGCCACGTAAACCGGGTGAAAACACTCAAGCGAGCCATGTACGGCCGGGCCTCGTTCGAACTCCTCCGGACCCGCATCCTCACCCAGCCATGACCTTCACGAAACTGCGGCCAGAGCCCTGAATTTCCCCACCCCCTGCTCAGGCATGGGACAGACCTGCTCGCCGAGATTCCCGCCCTTACTGCACCGGCCTACGCGTTGGACCGGCATGCCGCGTGGAGGAGGGAACGTCGGGAGGCGAACAAGGAGCTGCGGGCGCAGGTGTGGCTGCCCGCAGCTACGAGTCGGCGCCTGCCGGCCATCGCCGATCAGACTGGTTTGACTCCGGAGCAGCTTTTGGCGCAACTCGCCGACCGGGTGCGGATGAACAGTGACGGCACAGTGGCCATCGATGCGTTCACCCCCTGTTGACGGGGCGCGGCGGGGTGTGGCATCGGGGGCGGGCGGCTGTTGCGGAGTTGGTTGAAGTGTTCGAGCCGAGGTGGTCTTGTGTGGTGCCACCTGGGGTTTTCCGGCACTCGTACTAGTCGGTAGCTTAGACCGACCGGCAGTAGGCGATTCACGATGCGGCGGATGGCGGCGAGGTTGTGGCAGCGAGCGAACGGGCTCAAAGGAGATGAGCTTACGGAGCGTCACGGCCGCTGTGGTCGGGGCGAAGTAATTGCTTGCTCCAGAAGGAAGCTGACGTCGACCTGGGTCGAGGCCAGGAGTGAAATGGCCGGTGCACGCATGTCGAAAACAGTTACCCTGCCGGTTGTGTATATCTCCGATCCGGACTGACAGATCGACTGTCCGCTCCCGCGCCGATTCCTCGTGACGAGTGATGGCCGGTGGGGCGGAACGCTGGTCCGTCATGCCCGCGCGTGACCGGACGCGGCCATGGCCAGGCGCCGGCACGCCCACTTCGGAGAACCCTATGCCAAGCCCCGACAGGGGCGGTGCGTCCTATCGCGCTGTCCTCACGCTGCCCCATGCCCGCAGCCTGTTCGCCGCCGCTATGCTCGCGCGGCTCTGCTACGGACTGCTCGGCCTCCCACTGTTGCTCGCGCTGCGGGAGGGGACCGGCTCCTACGCCGTCGCCGGCGCCGCCACGGGTCTGTTCGGACTGGTCGCCGCCGTACTGGGACCCGTCAGGGCCCGACTGGTCGAGCGTCATCACGCTGCGCTGATGCTCCTGGCCGTCTGCTATGCGCTACTTCTGTCCGCACTGGCCGCCGCCTGTACGGCCCCCGTGCCAGCCCTACTCACTGTTCCCCTCGCCATACTGGCGGGGGCGTGCTCGCCCCCGGTCGGCCCGCTGATGCGGACACTGTGGGGCAAGCTGACAGCGGACGAGGCGCAGCATCAGTGTGCGTTGAGCCTGGATACCGCAGCGGAGTCCACCGTCTTCGCGCTCGGCCCCGTCCTCGGTGGACTCCTGGTCGCCGCCTCCTCCGCACCGGCCGTGCTCACGGTGTGCGCGGCACTGGTCATCACCGGCTTCGGCCTGCTGGCGGCGGGCTTGCGTCGGACCCCTGCGAGCGTGCGCGTGGGCTCACAGGCCGCTCGTCCTCGAAGCCCCCTGCGAGCCGGAGGGTTCACACCGCTGCTGTTGCTCACACTGGCTGTCGCAGATGCTCTAAGCCTCTTCGAGGTGGCGGTTATCGCCGCCTGGGGAACGCTGGTGGCCGGGGTGCTCACCACCCTGTTCTCAGTCGGTGGTGTCCTCGGCGGCCTGGTGTACGGCCGCCGCCACTGGCGCGGCGCCCTCGCACGCAGACCGCTGGTACTGGCCGCCGCCTCCACAGTCTGCTACGCCCTCCCCGCATTGGTGTACTCCGCACCAGCCGCAGGCGTCGCCCTGCTGCTTGCCGGAGCGTGCACCGACGTCCTCCTGATCACGGCCTACCAACGCGTCGACAGGCTCGTCCCCGAAGGCTCACGCACCGAAGCTGGCGCGTGGATCAACACCGCCTACAACCTGGGGGCATCAATGGGGACGGCCGTCGGCGGTGTCCTCGTCGACCGCTCCGGTTCACCAGCGGCCTTCGCCGTCACCGCTGGGCTGCTCGGTGTCTGCACGCTAATCTGCGCGCCGCTCACACTTCGGCGTCACGCGACGGACGCCGCAGGAGATCCAGCACTGACCCAACCCGAACCGGTGGCTACCGCACCAGAGCCGACCTGATCATCGACACCCCGTGATCACTGGTACCGGAAACTATAGGGCGCGTATCGATTCGTGATCAATCTGCGGATTCGCCCTAGTAGACGGGGTTTGATCCGGTAGAGCGTTTCGCGTGACGCGAGTGCAACTGTCGGATGTAGAGGGGGAGTTCATCGAGTGCTGCTTGCCGGTCGGCGCCTACGGCCCGTATCCCGGGCGCGAGGAGCGACGACGCATCCACCGTCGGCGAAAGCTCCGACTGAAGGCCGCCCTCCTCGGACATTCCAGAGGCGGCGGCCAGGCCAGCGAGGTCCATCTCGTCGCCGACTGCACGTGCCGACCGCCAGCGTTCATCCTGACCGCAGGGCTACAGCCAGCGGTCGTACCAGGCGCGGATGCGCCGGAGGGCGTCGAGTTGATGGGCGCGCTCGTGAAGCCCGTGGCCCTCTCGGGGGTAGACGACGAACTCGTGCTCGACGCCGAAGTGGCGCAGTGCGCGATGGAAGTGGACCGCCTGGCCGAGTGGGACGTTGGTGTCCTGCTCGCCGTGCAGGATCAGGACCGGGGTGCGGATCCGGGACACGTAGGAGATCGGGCTGTTCCGGTCGTGGATGTGCGGTCCCGGCCCGTTCCAGCCGGTGCTGCCGCCGAGCGCCGCGTCCATGATTCCCCACTCGCCGGTCCCGGCCTGCATGCCCCAGTCGCTGATGCCGGCACCCATCACGGCGGCCTTGAACCGCTCGGTTTGGCCGATCGCCCAGGCCGCCATGAAACCGCCGTGGCTCCAGCCGGAGATGCCCAGGCGTTCGGGATCGGCGACTCCCTGGGCGACCAGCAGGTCGATCCCGGCGAGGATGTCGGTCCACTCGTCGCCGCCCACCGCGCCCGCCACCACGGCGGCGAATTCATGGCCGTGGCCCGACCCGCCCCGGGGATTGGGCAGGAAGACCGCGTATCCGGCGGTCGCCAGCCACTGGCCGCAGTCGACCACAGTGAGCGCGAACTCGTCGGTATGGCGGAAGTACGGGCCGCCGTGGACCATGGTGACGAGCGGGAACGGACCCTCGTTGCGAGTCCGGCCGGCAGGCAGGATCAGCAGGCCGTCCAGCTGGAGTCCGTCCGACGCCTGGTAGCTGAGCCGTTCCTGGACACCCCAGCGGATCCTGCGCAGTTCGGGACTGGTGTCGCTGAGTTGGAGCAGTGGCCCGCCCGTGGGTCCCGCGTGGACGTTCTTGGGCTCGTGCGCGGTGCTCATCAGCACAGCGAGGGTCTCTCCGGAGTGACTCGCAGTGGGCCCGGCGAGCGTGCCGGGCGCGCAGGACAATCGGTGGAACCGTAGCGACTGCGGATCGAGCCGGTACAGCGCGGTATCCAGCCCGTCGGCGAACAGCGCCAGTGGCGGCCCGTCGGCGACCTGCACCATCTCGGTGGGGCAGGCGGACATGCCGACTGTGAGATTGCGCTGTTCGACGGTCGGGCCGCTCGCTGGCGGGACCGTGTCGATCACGGCGAGCGCGCCTACCAAGTGCCCAGGGATCACGGCCAGGTGGGCCAGATGCCATTCACCGTCGTGATTCCACCAGACCGGGGACTGGGCCTCGACTCCGACTGGGCCCAGGTCCTGCACGGCTCCCGTCTCCGGGGCGACCAGATGCAGTCCTGCCGTCGTGACGCCCGGGTCGAGCTCGGGGGTGGCCCAGCTCAGCACGGCCAGCGGGCCGCCGTCCGGACGCTGGGTCACCTCCACGACATGGCGGTCCCCGAGGCCGTCCACGGTGCGGACCACGCCGGTCGCCAGGTCAAGCAGGCGCAGCCGGGTGACCGGGAGGTGCCGGCCCCAGACCTTCGCGTCGTCCCCCTCGGCCTCCCGGCGTTCGTCCTCCGCAGTGGGCTCGTCCTCGGCGAGCAGCGCGACGGTGCGGCCGTCGGCGAGCGGGTAGTGGTCGCAGATGCCCCCGCGCCACCTGGTCAGGGACTCTGCCTTGGCGATGTCCTCGCTGCCGTCCAGAAGGATCCGCTGGAGCTGAGCGGTGCCCCGCTCCTCGCGGTCGGAGGTGAAAAACAGAAAAGCCGAGCCTGGCGCCCACTTCGGGGCGGCGTCGCGGGCCGTACCGTCGGTCAGCCTGCGTGGGGCCGCGCTGCCATCGGCGGCGGTGACCCAGATAGGGCTGTGCGGACGTCCGTGCCTTCCGCTGTTCGCGACCACGCCGTAGGCGACCAGGCGACCGTCCGGCGAGATGGCTGGTGCCACGGGGGCGGCCATGTCCACCACCAGTTCCGCGGTGAGCAGGCCGGTCGACTCGTGAATCGGTCGCGGTGCAGGGTGCGGCATGCGGGCTGCCTTTCACTCGCCAGTACGACAAACGGACATCCTGTCGCGTTGACGAGTCTGTGTCAGTCGGGTTTCGGAGAATCGAGCCGCACGCGACCCTGCCCCGAATGCCCTGCCGCGAACTCCTATACTCCATAAGCCGTTTACCCGTGCCATGCCAAACGATCCACCGGGCCACGCGTCGCCCCGAAGGCGAATCCGCAGATTGATCACGACTCGATACACGCTCTAACTAGGCGGCGGGCTGTACGGGGACGAGGCGCCCCCGGGGGAAAGGTCTCTCCCGCTCTCGACGCCCGCCGTGCGCCGACGCCCGCCGACGCGTGCCGGACGCGGATCGCCACGGGCCCGCGTCCGGCACGCGTCGGGGTGATCAGTCCCCGGGGATCGTGAACCGCTGCCGGTCGGACCCGTCGCACGCGGACATCTGGAGCCGACTGCCATTGGACGTATTGCCGTTGGGCACGTCCAGGCAGTACCCCCACTGGGCGTTCCGCAACTGCCCCGACTCGTAGGACCACTGCTGAGGCGGCGTGCCGTTGCACACCCAGAGCTGGGCCTGTGCACCCGTGGACGCGCCCGCCGCGTCCAGGCACCAGCTGCCCAGGTCACCGGCGCGCAGCGCCGAGCCTTCGCGGCGCCACCACTGGGCGTTGGTGTTGTTGCAGTCGTACGTCTGCACGGCCCGGCCGTTCTCGGCCCGGGAACCGGCGACATCCAGGCACTTTCCGTCCTTGCCCCGGATCTCGCCGCCAGGCACCCGCTGGAAGGAGACGTTCCCGCCCGACCGGTTCCCGTGCCCGTAGAAACCCCAGTTGGACCAGCCTCCGTCGCTCTGGAGCTGGAAGTCGCCCGATTCGAAGACCCAAATATTGTAGTAGACGCCACTCGACTTCCGTACCAGAGCCCGGAATCTGAACCCGGTGAGGTTGTGGGTGAAGCGGGCGTCGGAGACCGTCACGAGCAGGTTGTAGTGGCCGTTCAGAGACGGGCCCAGGCCGTTGACCAGGCTCTGGACGTAGTCGCCCCGGCTCTTGGACTTGTTCTGCTGGTGGAGGTCGCGCAGCCGTTGGTCGAGCCCCCAGTCGGGCTGCCCCTGAGTGATGTTCACCTCGTCGTCGGTGGTGGCGCGCGCGGCCGCCGGACGGGCGGGCGCGGCTTGAGCCGGGAGGACACCGCCGGCTCCGAGCGCGAGTGCCGTGCAGGCGAGCAGCGTGATGCACGCGCCCCGCCGGACTGCTGTGGTCGTCATCTTCGTCTCGTCTCCGGGGCTAGGGAAGGGTGAACCGCTGGGCGGGACCGTCGTTGCACGGCATCATCTGGAGCCGGTTGCCGTTGCCGGTGTCCCCGTTGGGGATGTCCAGGCAGTAGTTCCATTTGCGGTTGCGCAGGGAGCCGTTGCCGACGTAGTCCCACTGCTGGGGCGGGCTCCCGTTGCAGTCCCACAGCTGTACCTTGTCGGTCCAGCCGCCTCCGCCCGCGTCGAGGCACTTGTTGCCGGGCAGGCCGGACCTGAGCGCGAGTCCGTCCCGGTACCACCACTGGGCGTTGGTTGCGTTGCAGTCGTACATCTGGATCGGGGTGCCCCTGTTGGTGGAACTCGACTGCACGTCCACGCACTTGTTCTGCTGGTCCTGCTTCTTCAGGCTGTTCCCGTCGGCCTGGTGGAAGACGACCTCGGGACCGTTCCCGGTGAAGCGCCCGCAGAAGCCCCAGTTGCGCCACCCGCCGTCGCTCCTCAGACGGAAGCTGCCGGATTCGAAGATCCAGTAGTGGTACGTGGCGGAGCCGTCCCAGCTGTAGTGGAGCCGGCCCTCCCAGCGCACGCCGTTGAAGTTGGTGTCGTAGGAGGCGTTTTCCTCCTTGACCATCAACACGTTGTAATGACCCTGGACCATGGCGCACGAGTCGTTGATCACGCCTTGGACGAAGGCCCCCTGGTCCTTGGCCTTGTGGTTGTCGAAGATCTGGACCAGATAGGTGATGATGTCGACGAGCGCCTGAAGGGCGTCGACCGGCCCTGCCGCGGCCGCGGCGCGCGGGCTCGGCCCGCGCTCCCGCAGCGCCTCGGCCGTACGTTCGGAGATTGGCCGCAGGGGCGCGTCCTGGCCGTCGGTACCCATGCGTACGCCCGCCGGCGGGGCCGGTTTCGCGACGGCCGGCGCGGCGCGGGCGGACGTCTCCATCCCGCCGGCCAGCAGTACGGTGGCCATGAGGGCGGCGATGAGTCCGATTCGCGATCTTCGTAACATGAGCGTCTCCTGGGGGGTGTGGGACGGGATTCGTTCGTCACGTGACCGTAGGTGTGTCCGGTCAACATTCGATAAATACGGAATCGATGGGTAGACGGCGTTCTCGGCGGTGAGCGGCGTTCACGCGGTATGGGCCGGTCCACCGGCCGCCCGCCCTACCGCGACACCCGCAACGGCGAACGCCGAACCCACTCCGTCTCGGCCTCCGCCGACCGGCCACCCTCGGGCCCTCCGACGGAGCGGCTCGATTCCGCCCTTACCGGATACCTAGTACTGCAACGGTCTTTGGTGTGACGGTTGGGCAGGTTGGTCGTTGGTGTGGTTGTGGGTGGGGAACTTGCCGAAGTGAGGTTGTGGGCTGGTGAGTTGGAGGCGGTGCATGGACGGTTTGTGCATCGATTTTCCAGGTCGGAGCCGCGGGAGTCGGCACTTGCGTACATGCGGGGGTTGATCGCTCCGTTGGAGCGGAAAAACGGGTGGACGCTGGCCGAGGAAGCCGGCCATGCGGGCCCGGACCGCCTCCACCGGTTCATGAACCGGATCGAGTGGGACGCCGACGAAGTCCTGGCCGACGTACGGGACTACGTCGTCGACAACCTCGGTGACCGGGACGCAGTCCTCATCGTCGACGACACCGGATTCCTCAAGAAGGGAGTGCGGTCGGCGGGAGTGCAACGGCAGCACTCCGGCACGGCCGGACGGACGGAAAATTGCCAGATCGGGGTCTTCCTCGCCTACGCCACCGACCGCGGCAGAACGCTGATCGACCGTCGCCTCTATCTGCCCACGTCCTGGACGGACGACCGCGAACGCTGCCGCCAGGCCGGCATCGACGACACCGTCGCCTTCGAGACCAAGGTGGCGATGGCCAAGAAGATGGTCCGCCAGGCGATCACGGACAAGATCCCGTTCCGGTGGGTAACCGCGGACGCTGCCTACGGCTACAGCAAAGGCTGGCGCTTCGAACTCGAGCAGGCCGATGTCTTCCACGTGATGGCCACCACCCGCCACGACACCGTCGTCACCCGCTGGAGTCTCGATCACCCCGTCCACGACCTGTTCACCGGCCTGCCCCGGCAGAAGTGGAAGCGCCGGTCCTGCGGGAGGGCCGCCCATGGTCTGCGGGTGTTCGACTGGGCACGCATCGAGGTGCGGCCCTGGCACCGTCCAGACCGGCGGCACTGGGCCCTTGCCCGCCGCAGCGTGAGCCGCCCGCAGGAGATCTCCTACTACATCGCCTACTGCCCCGCCGAAACGACCTTGGATGAACTGATCCACATCGCCGGCAGCCGCTGGGCCATCGAGGAGTGCTTCCAGACCGCCAAGGGCCAGTGCGGCCTGGACGACTACCAGGTCCGCCGCTACCCCGGCTGGCACCGCCACATGACCCTGGCCATGGCCGTCCACGCCCGCCTGACCATCCTGCGGGCCCGCGCACCCGACGCTGGGAAAGCAGAAACGGATCCTCCCCCCTCATCCACCTCAGCCTCGCCGAAATCCAACGCCTGATCACCCACCTCACCCACCGCCAACCCCCACCCATCAGCCACGTCCTGCACTGGTCCCACTGGCGCCGCAAACACCAACACTGAGCTGCCCCGAGTTTCGTAGCGGCCGGTTTGCGTGTTTTCAGGCGGCGTTGGGGTTCGCCTGGGATCGGTAGTAGTGGGCCTCGAATTCCTCGGGTGGAAGGTAATCGAGGGCGGAGTGAAGGCGCTCGGTGTTGTACCAGCCGACCCACTGGACGACAGCGCGTTCGACCTGGCCAGCGTCGTGCCAGGGCCCTTGGTGTTCGATCAGTTCGGCCTTGAAGGTGCCGTTGAGGGCCTCGGCCATGGCGTTGTCATAGCTGTCGGCGACGGAGCCGACGGACGCGGTCGCGCCGGCCTCGATGAGCCGTTCGCCGTAGCGGATGGACACGTATTGCGAACCGCGGTCGCTGTGATGAATGAGACCCGAGCCCTTCTTGATCCCGCGCCGCCACAGGGCCATCTCCAGGGCGTCCAGTGGAAGATCGGTGCGCATGTGGGTGGCAAGCTGCCATCCGACGATCATCCGCGAGTACACGTCCAGGACGAAGGCGACGTAGACCCAGCCCGACCAGGTGCGGATGTAGGTGAGGTCGGCGACCCAGAGCTGGTTGGGGCGGTGGGCGGTGAAGTGCCGGTTGACCAGGTCCGGCGGTCTGGGAGCGGACGGCTCGGGGATGGTGGTGCGGCGCCGCTGCCCGCGGATCACGCCTTCCAGGCCGTCCTCGCGCATCAGCCGCTCGATGGTGCAGCGGGCCGCGGCGATGCCCTCGCGCCCCAGCTGGCGGTGGATGCGTCTGGCTCCGTAAGTCTCGCCGGAAGCAGCGTGGATACGGCGGATGCGTTCGGTGAGGTGTGCGTCGCGCTGGCGCCGGGCGGACATCGGGCGCTTGCGGCGGGCGTTGTATGCCGAGACCGACAGGTCCAGTTCCCGGCATACGGGCTCGACCCCGAAGTCGTCGCGGAGGTGGTTGATCACCGCGTCGGCCTCGTGCGGGGCTGGTCGAGCTCCTTCGCGAAAAACACGCTGGCGGCCTTCAGGATCTCGTTCGCCCGTCGCAACTCGGCTATCTCTTTGCGGAGTTGGGCCAGCTCAGTCCGCTCGGCCGTGGTCAGCAGGTCGGACCGGCTGCCCTGGTCGGCCTCGGCCTGGCGGACCCAGCCACGCAGGGCTTCCTTGTGGATACCGAGGTCACGGGCCACGTGAGCGACCGGACGGCCTGAGGTCTGGACTTCGCGGACGGCTCGCTCGCGCAGCTCGTCGGGGTACTTCCGTGGTGCGGGCATCGGACCTGCGTTCTCCCATCTGCCGAGGCGATCATGCCTGGCTTCAGGGCCGCTACAAAATCCGGTTCAGTTCAACACCAAGCCCGCACCAGCCACTACAAACGACGCGGCCACAACCCATAAACCGCCCAACCATCAGAACAAACACCGTTGCAGTACTAGCATCCCCAGCGAGGTTGGGCACCGGTCGACGACGATGCCGGGCGAGCCGGTTCGGCGGCCGGCCGCGCGGCGGTGCGGCAGCAGGTCGGCGAACGGACTACTGCCGCGCGGCCGGCACAGGGCGACAGTGCGTCTGCGGTACAGGGCAGCCGTCGAAGACCCCAACGGTGACAACCGCACCGGGTTCGTTGCCCCAGGCGGCAGTTGCTACTCGATATCGATCGTGAAGGTTGACGTGCTGCCGTCCTGGGCGACCAGGGTGACCGGCCCGAACGTGATCATCACGATCGACGTGGCGCCGACGCCGCGGTAGAAGCCCGTCGCCTTGGTGATCCGGACAGCCAGAGCCGCGAGCGTGCCTGCCATCTGCTCGTCGGCCTCGACCTGTTGAGCTGCAAGGGCATCGTGGCCGTGAGCGGCGCCCCAGTCACGAACGGCGCAGGCGTCTTGGCTCAGCTCGGGCAGGATGCTGTCGTTGGCCCATGCCCACTGCCAAGAGGACGCGGTAGGGCTCCAGCTGCCGAGGATCTGCGCTTGCGCGGTAGCGGTTTTGTCGGGGAAGGTCCAGGTGATGGTCCCGGTTCGCTGATCGAGTCCCCACCGGTCCGCCGAGCCCAGCCCCCAGGACATGTGCGCGCGGGCCAACTGGTCGATCATGTCTTCGCCCTGCAAAAGCAACGTGCTCAACCCCTCCGCATCGCAACCTTGCGTCGGGGCACTGTCCGGCTTGGCGTTTCGCTTGAAAAATCCCATTTAGCGGATTCTGTCACGGCACGGCCCTGCCGACCGCACCGGCCCCGGATCGGGCGCAGGCCGACGCCGAAGCCGCCCGACGCACCGAAGTCCAAGGCGTCCGGCACACCGAGGCCCAAGACGTCCGGCACGACGAGACCGAGGGCGGGTCCCGCACGCCGAGGTTGAGCCATCACCCACCACAGCCAACGTTCACCCAGTGCCCACCGGTCAAGGGTCAGCCATTGCCCGCCGGTCGGGGTGGGCCGTTGACTGCCGGCCGGTGGGTGGACAGGGGCCGCGTCGCCGGCCAGCGGTGCCTGGCCTATCCGGTGGCGCCGGGGTTGGCCGGTGGCGTCGCCGAGTCGGGAGAGCTGGCGCGGGGAGGGCGCGCCGGAGTCAGCGCCGACGCCTCCTCCCCCGCCCCGCGCGCGCCCTCCCATACGAGGTCTCGGGGGGATGCCGTGCCTCGCGTCACCGAGGACCCGAAGGGGATGCAGATCACACAGCGAGCCCCTGGGTTGCGGCTCGGAATTCCTCTAACGTTATCGACATAACGCACAAAACGGACCAATAGCATCCGATTCGTCACGCAAAGTGAGGGATCTAGGGAATCAGGAGTAGGTGCGTCGGCCGCCGGATCCATCACCGCGGTCCGAGCCCACGAGGGCCACCACACGGCCCGCTCCCCCACTGCCTGCCGTGTGCGACACACCACTACCCGTCACCGCTGAACAGGCATACCCGCCGGGATGCCGTTGGAGGGACCTGCTGTGGCATTGACCAGCACAAAGAAGGCGGCAGCCGCCGTTGCGGTAGCGCTCACCGGGGCCACCCTGGCCGCATACGGAACGCATACGGCACAGGCAACACATGCGGCACCGACATCGTCGACAGCCGGGCCGACGTCCACCTCGGCACCCCGGTCCCTCGTCGCCGCCGGCTCGGCCACCCCGCCCTCGTCGCACAGCGCCTCACCCTCGGCACCGAACGCCACCACGCCGTCATCCTCGTCTCCCGCCACCCCCTCCTCCCCGGCCACCGCCTCGCCCAGTGGCCCGGCCAGCGCTCTCCCCGGCTCATCGAGCGGGTTCACCGTGAGCAACGCGCTCCAGTTCAACACCCAGGACGGCGGCAAGTCTGTCGCGCTGACCTTCGACGACGGCCCGGACCCCCGCTGGACACCGCAGGTACTGGCGCTGCTGGCCCAGCACCACGCCAAGGCCACGTTCTGCCAGATAGGCCCGCACGCACAGCGCTACCCCTACCTCACCAAGTCGGTAGTCGCCGCAGGTCACCGACTGTGCGACCACTCCGTCCACCACAACGAGCAGCAGAGCAGCATGCCGTTGGACTACAACATCCACGAGATCGCCGACGCCCAACAGGAAATAGCCGACGCGGCCGGCCCTGACGCCAAACTCTGGTACTACCGCGCACCCGGCGGCGACTTCAAACCCGTCATCCGCAACATCGCCGCGCAACACGGCCTCCGCCCCATCGGCTGGAGCGACGACTCCAACGACTGGAAACGACCGGGCGTCGCGAACATCCTGGACAACATCAACCGCAACCTGCACCCGGGCTCGATCGTCCTGATGCACGACGGCGGCGGCAACCGCTCACAGACTGTCGCAGCACTCGCCAAGCTGCTCGACCAACTGGACGCCCAGGGCTACACCTACACCTTCCCGGCCCGCTGAACCCCAGCACCAGCAGAACGCGTACCGCGAGCCCGCCCGCACCACAAAGGCGCATCGAACCGGCAGCACAGGCAGCCGATCGTGCAGGGGTGGTCCTCACCGCCCCAGGGCGATGCCCAGCGACGACCACGAGCAGGGGTGCTGTCGGGGCCGACAGCGGTGTCGAGGCGTTGGGCAGCGGATCGGGCTCCCGGTACCAGTTCCGGAGTTCCGCAACGCCTCCTCGCTGGCCTCGCTCGCGATCGTTTGGCGGCATGGCGGGCGAGCGTCTGCGAGCGGCACGTGCAGATAGCGGGGCCCGTTGACGGTAAGCCGCCGCGATCTCCTTCTCTCTCCCCGCTATCGCGCCCCACGGCGTCGGGGATCGATCGGCCGAGGGACACGGCGCCAGGCGGGCGGGCGGCCAAGACGCCCCGAACTGGCTCCCGATCGGACCCGAACCGGCCCGGCCCCGACGGCGGGAGTCACGCCCGTACCGGCATCTCCATGGCGAGCAGTTCCAGTGCCTCCTCCCACCGGAAGCGATCCGCGCCGTCGCCGGCCTTCGGCGGGTGCGGTGCGTATGAGCCGATCAGGACGCCCATCTCGCGCAAGCGCTCCAGGCTCTGGTGGTAGGCGGGGTGGGCGGCCTGGGCGGAGTTCAGGTAGGGCAGGACGGCGGTGGGGATGCCGAGGCCGTATGCCTCGCACAGGATGCCGACGGCCAGGGTGTCGGAGATGCCGGCGGCCCATTTGTTGATCGTGTTGAAGGTGGCCGGGGCGACCGCGATGGCGTCGGCGGGCGGCAGCGGGCGCGGCTCGCCGGGTGTGCGCCAGGCCGAGCGGATCGGATAGCGGGTCTGGGCTTCGATGGCGGGTGCGTCGATGAAGCGCAGCCCCTGCGGGGTGGCGATGACGCCGACGTCCCAGTTCGCCTCCTGGGCGGCCGTGATGAGCTCGCCGACGTCGCCGGCGATGCCGGCCGCGCACACGACGACGTACAGGAAGGGCTTCTCGGGCTGCTGGAGTTGGTGGAGTTGCTGGTCGGGGTGCTGTTCGCTCATGTGGGGACTCCCAACTGTCCGCTGAAGTGGTGCAGTTCCGGCAGGGTACGGCGGCGGTCACGGGCGACCATATCCGCGACCGGCTCGCGGACGACGGGGCGGCGGATGTCCTGGGCCGCGCGGCTCTCGGCGATGCGCGGGGCTGGTAGCCGTCGCCGAGGCGGCCTTGCCGGCTGTAGGCACGGACGACGGGCACAGGCAGGAAGCCGTGCTCGGGGCTGTCTGCGGCGGTGTACGCGCAGACAGCCCCGGGCGCGCGGCGGTCGGGACACCTACCCTGCCTGGAGGGCGAGGGTAGGTGGGAGCCGGGCGGCACGGACTGCCGGGTACAGTCCGGCCACCGAGCCGATGAGCAGGGTGGCGGCGAAGCCACCGCCCACCGCCCATGGCGGGATCGCCCAGGGCATGCCGCCCGATGCGGCGAACACGTACGTGGCCGCGGCGCCCAGCACCACGCCGGCCAGGCCGCCGAGTCCGGACAGCAGCAGTGACTCGGTGACGAACTGGATGCGGATCTGGCCGCGGGTGGCGCCCAGAGAGCGGCGCAGGCCGATCTCGTGGCGGCGTTCCAACACCGAGATGATCATGGTGTTGGCCACGCCGACGCCGCCGACCAGCAGTGCCACACCGCCCAGTCCGAGCAGCAGGCTGTCGAACGCGCCCTCGGTGGCGGCCTTGGCCTGAAGGGTTGCGGACGGGTTGGAGATCTCGACGTTCTGCGGGTTCTGCGGGTCGGTGGTGCGTGCGAGCAGCTTGTGGACCGACTCGACGGAGGTGTCGGTGGAGCGTTCGTAGATCTGGGTGGGGTGGCCGTCGAAGTCCAGGTGGGTGCCGGCGGCCTGCCAGCCCACCAGTGCCGCCCGTTCGATCTCGGGTGCCAGGGGAAGCGGGTCGAGGATGCCGATGACCGTGAAGTACTGCTTGCCGATGAGGACTTGCTGGCCGGGCACGGTGATGCCCAGGCGTTCGGCGGCGACGCTGCCGAGTACCACCGAGGGGTAGCGTCCGTTCGCGTCGTTGAGCCAGGTGCCGGCACGGACCGTGCCGCGCAGAGCCTTCAGCAGGCTCTCGCTGGCAGCCTTCACGGACAGGCCGCTGGTGTCGCTCTTGGGGATCTTCTCGCTGCGCCGGACCGTCGGTTTCACGTCACCGACCGCACCCACATCTTCCACGCCGGGGATCCGGCCGATCATGCCTGGCGCTTCCTTGGGCAGTTTGGCCTTTTCACCGCTGAACATGTCCTGGCCGGGGGCCACCTTCAGCATGTTGGTTCCCAACGTGTCGAGCTGCTGGAGCAGTTGGGCCTTGCTGGAGGCGGAGATGCCGACCACCGCGATCATCGTGGCGATGCCGATGGCGATACCCAGTGCGGACAGCACGACCCGCATCGGCCGGGAGCGCAGCCCCGCCGAGCCGACGTGCACCACATCGCGGGGGCCGAGGCGGGCGGGGGTCAGTCGGTCGCGTGGCACGGTACCTCGCCTCCTGCCGGCAGCGGTGCCCTCGTGCACGTGTCCTCGACGACCTGGCCGTCGCGGATGCGCACCTGGCGGGGAAGGGCGCCGGCGATCCCGCCGTCGTGGGTGATCACCGCGATGGTGGCGCCGTCGCCGTTGAGGTCGTGCAGCAGCTGCATGACGGCCTCGCCGGAGGCGGAGTCCAGGGCGCCGGTGGGCTCGTCCGCCAGCAGCAGGTCCGGCTCCCCCACCACCGCCCTGGCGATGGCCACCCGCTGTCGCTGTCCGCCGGACAGTTCGTGCGGACGGTGGTGCATCCGGTCCCCGAGGCCGACGCGTTCCAGGGCCGTGGCCGCGCGCCTGCGGCGCTCGGCCCGCGCCAGGCCGGAGTAGAGCAGGCCCTCGGCGACGTTGTCCCGTGCGCTCACCCCGGCCACGAGGTGGAAGGACTGGAAGACGAAGCCGATGTGCCGGGCGCGCAGTGCGGACAGCCGACGGTCGGAAAGGGCCGCGACGTCGTGGCCGGCGAGGGCGACGGTGCCGGCGGTCGGACGGTCCAGGGTGCCGACGATGTGCAGGAGGGTGGACTTGCCCGACCCGGACGGCCCGACGATCGCGAGCAGTTCCCCGCGTTCGATGTGCAGATCCACCCCGCGCAGCGCCGCGACCCCGCCGGGGTACTCCTTGGTGACCTGGTTCAGTTCGACGACGGTGGTCATGTGTGGGGCACCCCGACCTTCATGCCTTCCTTCAGGCCCGATCCGCTGATCTCGACCCTTCCCTGTCCGAACAGGCCGAGCTTGACGGGAATCTCGCGGGCCTTTCCGCCTTCCACGACCTGGACGCCGAAGCCGCCGGCGGGCAGCGCGAGCAGCGCGTTGACCGGGACGGTCAGCACCTTCCGGTGCGTCTCGCCCTTGAGCTCGACGGTGACCGGGGCCTGGTCGATGCCCTTGACCTGCGACGGGTCGGCGAAGGTCACCCGTGCGGTGACCTTGGCGGACTGGTCCTGCCCGCCGCCGCCTTGGTCCTTCTGGTCCGAACTGGCGCTGCGGCCGACGGAGGCGACCTTCCCCTTGGCCTTGTCGCCCCCGGGGAGGGTGATCTCCACAGGGGTGCCGGGCTCGGCGAGCGCGGCATCGGCGACGTCGAGCCTGATCTGTACCTCGCGCTCGGCCCCGGTGACGGTCAGCACCGGGCGGCCGGGACCGGTCTGGTCGCCGGCGGCCGCCTCCTTCTGCTTGACCCGTAGCGAGCTCGACGTGAAGGCGATCTGCTCCGGACCCGTCTGGCCTGTCTGCTTCAGGCCGTGGGACTTCTGCCAGCGCTTGAGTGCCTCCGCGGTACCGGAGGTGAACTCGTCGTCCATGGTCAGGGCGGCTCCGAAGCCGAGGTCACGGAGGTTCTGCTTCAGCTGCCGGACGTCCGGCCCCTTGTCCCCGGCCTTCAGCTTCCGGTACATGGGCCGCTCGCCGTACAGCAGCCAGATCTTGCTGCCGTCGACCTCGTAGAGCGCCTCGTTCCGCTGGATCACGGCGCCGGTGTCGGGGAGCCATGTCACCGTGCCCTGCGCTCCGCCGTTCAGCTTGCGCTCCTTGGAGTAGCCGAGGGTCCCGTCCACCTGGGTGCGGCTGCTCAGGTCCTGCCGCTTGATCGTGTCGGTCTTCTGCGGCAGGCCGTCCGTGCGCCGCTCCTGGCCCTTGCCGTCGTCACCGCTCACCGAGGCGACGGCCGCCCCGCCCACCAGCGCACTCGCCACGACCAGCGAGGCGATCACGTACCTTCTGGCCGGACGCTTACGCTCACTGCCCGTTGTCATTGCACGCCTTCTGGGCCTTTTCGAGCTTGTCCTTGCTCACGTCGGTGTCCCCGCGCATCGCGGTCAGCTTGCCGTCCTTGAGCTGTGGGTCCGGCATGTCGACACCGTGCTCACGCATGCACTTCGCGAACCTGACGGCCTGGTCGAGGGCCTTCTCCTGCTCTTCCTGAGTCATTTCCTTTCCGGCACCGGGCAGGTCCTTGCACGCATCCATGGCCTTCTTGATGCTCTTGTCGTCCCCCTGGATGCCCATCGCCTGGCCGTCTTTGGGCTCGTCCACCTTCGCGCCGTGTTCGCGCAGGCACTGACGGTATGCGTAGGCGTCGTCCGCCTTCGCGCCCTTACCGGATACGTCCGAGTGCTGCACACCGTTGTCCTTGCCGGAGCCCGCGCCGCCTCCCGTGCAGCTGACCGCGAGCAATGTCACTCCGGTGACGAGCGCAGCCGCTATACCGTGCCTGACGTTCACCATGGAATTCCTCCGTGTCCGAGATCGAGTGATCGACGGCACGGAGGCTGGCACGCGCCCGCATTTCGTTTCTCTCAGCGATGGGGTTTATGCCGACGAAATGCCGGTTTCGGGTATACGTGGATGTCATGCGTGTACTTGTCGCGGAGGACGAGGAATTCCTCGCGGAGATGGTCGCCGAGGGGCTGCGGCGCGATGCCCTGGCCGTCGACGTCGCGCACGACGGTCGCACGGCGCTGGATCGGCTGCTCCTGGGCGACTACGACGTGCTCGTTCTCGACCGTGACCTGCCCGGCCTGCACGGCGACGAGGTATGCCGCAAGGTCGTCGAGGCGCGCCTGCTGACACGCGTCCTGATGCTCACGGCCGCCGGTTCCGTCCGCGAGCGGGTCAAAGGGCTCGGCCTGGGCGCGGACGACTACCTCGCCAAGCCCTTCGCCTACGAGGAGCTGCTCGCCCGCGTCCTGGCCCTGGGCCGCCGCGCCCGGCCCGGCCTGCCGCCGATCATCGAACGGTCGGGCATCACCTTGGACACGGCCCGCCGGCAGGCATTCCGCGACGGCCGCTACCTCGCGCTGTCCCGCAAGGAGTTCGGGGTGCTGGAGGTACTGATGCGCTCCGAGGGGGCCGTCGTCAGCGGCGACGACCTGATTGATCGGGTCTGGGAGGAGAACACCAGCTACCGCACCAACGCCGTCCGGGTCACCTTGAGCAAGCTGCGCGCCAAACTGGGCGAGCCCTCGGTCATCGACACCGTGCCCGGCCACGGCTACCGCATCGGCGGAGCCACATGACCGGGCTTTCCGTGCCGCGTACCCGACGGATGCGGCTGCCCGGCGGCGAGCGGGCGCGGCTGACGGCGCTCTACGGCGGACTGCTGGTACTGGCCGGAGCCATGCTCATCGGCCTGATCAACTTCCTCGTGGCCCAAGGGCTGTACACCACGATCAGTACGGCGGTGGCGCGGCGTCCCGACGAGATTCCTGGGGGCGCCGCCCCTTCCCCCTACGCGTCCGCCGAACTCGCCTCTCCAGGCCCCGTTCCCGCCCAAGGCGACGCGGAGGCCGCCGAGTCCATCAGGACGTTCACCCGGGCCGCCCAACAGGCCACCCAGAACGAGTTGTTGACCATTTCCCTGATCACCCTGGCCGTCTTCGCCGTGATCTCGGTGGCGCTGGCCTGGTGGATGGCCGGGCGGGTACTGCGCCCTGTCGGAGTGATCACCCGCACCGCACAGCGGCTGTCCGGGGAGAACCTCCACGAGCGCATCGCACTGGACGCCCCCGACGGCGAGTTGAAACGGCTCGCCGACACCTTCGACGCCATGCTCGACCGCCTGGAACACCTCGTCGGCGCGCAGAAGCGGTTCGCCGCCAACGCCGCGCACGAGCTGCGCACCTCACTGGCGGTGCAGCGGGCGGCGGCGGAGATCGGACTGGCCACCTCCGACCCGGAGGCCGTCGCACGCATCCGCCGCAAGCTCATCGAGGTCGCCGACAGCAGCGAACGGCTCGTCGAGGGCCTGCTGCTGCTCTCCGTCTCCGACCAGGGTCTGGATCACCACGAACCGGTCGCCCTCGACGCACTCGTCCGTTCCGTGACCGCCGAGCACACCGCATCGCAGCAGGTCCGCGACCGCGGCATCACCGTCCGGACCGAGACCGCACCCGTGACGGTGCAGGGCGACCCGGTACTGCTGACGCACCTCGTGCACAACCTCGTCGGCAACGCCCTCCGCCACAACCACGACGGCGGGCACGTCACCGTCACCGCGCGCGGCCGGACCTTGGAGGTCACCAACACCGGCCCCCAAGTGCCGCCGGAGACCGTCCCGTACCTCTTCGAGCCCTTCCGCCGACTGGAAGAACGCCGGCACGCCCGCGGCGAGGGCGCCGGCCTGGGCCTGTCCATCGTCGCCTCGATCTCCCGTGCCCACCGGGCCCACATCGACGCCGAGGCCAATGCGGACGGCGGACTGACCGTCCGGGTCGTCTTCCCCACCCCCGACGGGGGTTCGTGAACGCCGCAGCACCGTTACCGGCCGGGCAGTGCCCGAAAGGGATTTTCGGTAGCCACCAGGTCATTCGACCGGCAGGCTCTGGTCATGCATTCCCCACCCCCTCACCTGGAGAGCCGTTCCTGGCTCGGCCCCCCGATCGACGCCCGCTCGCTGTTCGCTCCGGAACACGCCGCGCTGATGGCCACGCTCCGCGGCCTGGCACCCGCCGACTGGACCAGGGAAGCAGTGCCCGGCTGGACCGTCCGCGACCTCACGGCGCACCTCCTGGGCGACTTCTACGGCCGTCTCGCCCGCGACCGCGACGGCCACCAGGAGGGCCCCGCAGCCGGCGAGACGCTGGAGGCGTTCATCCACCGCATCAACCAGGAATGGGTGGATGCCTGCGCGCGGGTGAGCCCGGCCGCGCTCGTCGATACCGTCGGCCTGATGGGCGGGCAGGTGTCCCGGTCCTTCGAGCGCACCGACCTCGATGCGCCGTCGCTGGGCGTGTCCTGGGCCGGCGTCGCCCCGGCGCCGATGTGGCTGGACAGCGCCCGGGACTTCACCGAGTTCTGGACCCACCGCCAGCAGATCCGCCATGCCGTCGGCCAGGGCACCGACCCCGACCCGCGGTTCTTGTCCGTGGTCCTGGACACCTTCATGCGGGCCCTGCCCCACACCCTGCACGAGGCCGAAGCGCCGGTCGGCACGCAGATCCAGGTGCGGGTCGACGGGCCGGCCGGTGGCACCTGGACCGTCACGGCCACCGGGCCCCGCTGGTCACTGGCCGAGCCGCGCACCGCCCACCCCACCGCCCTGGTCCGTCTGGATGCGGAGACCGCCTGGCGTCTGTGCACCCGCGGCATCCAGCCGGCCACGGCCCTCGCCCGTGCCCGCGTCGACGGCGAGCGTGACCTGGCCGAAGCCGCCTGCCGGATCGTGTCGATCGTCTACTGACCGCAGCCCGGGATCCCGGCCCCACGTCCTGGTCGGACGCCCCGGTCCGACGTCGTGGAATACCCCCACCCCGGCATTTTGTTTATGATTCAACCAAGCGAGAGAGGATCTCCCCCTCGGGCCACCGACACCCGACCCCAGCCCCAGAACCGCAGGCCCGAGACCGCCTGCACCAGCCAGAAAGGACCGCACGATGGCTTCGACCCTCGACGTCCGTCGCGCCGACGAGCGCTTCCACACCCGGGCCGGGTGGCTGGAGTCCCACCACTCCTTCTCGTTCTCCCACCACTGGAACCCCGACAACACCCACTTCGGGCTGCTGCTGGTCTCCAATGACGACATCGTCGCGCCGGGTACCGGCTTCGACACCCATCCGCACCGGGACATGGAAATCGTCACCTGGGTGCTCGACGGCAATCTCGTCCACCAGGATTCCGAGGGCCACAACGGCGTGATCTACCCGGGCCTCGCTCAGCGGATGAGCGCCGGTACCGGCATCCTGCACAGCGAGAAGAACGACTCGTGGACCCTGACCGGCCAGCCCGAGCACCAGGACCCGGTCCACTTCGTCCAGATGTGGGTGATCCCCGACCAGGCCGGTATCCGCCCGGGCTACGAGCAGCTCGACATCAACGACGAACTCGCTCGCGGAGGTTGGACCACCCTGGCCTCCGGCATGTCCCAGCACGCCGACCAGCGGGCGATCGGCATCCGTCAGAAGCACGCTGCACTGCACGTCAGCCGGATGCGTCCCGGTGAGACGCTCCAGCTCGTCACCGCCCCGTTCGCGCACCTCTTCGTCGCCCGGGGCGGCGTCGAGCTGGAAGGTGCCGGGCCGCTGGCCACGGGAGACGCGGGACGCATCACACGCGCCGAGGGCCAGCGCATCACCGCCGGCCCGGAGGGCGCGGAGGTCCTGATGTGGGAGATGAACGCCGCCGTCTCGATGCGATGAGTGAGCGGTCGCGGTGAGAGCTGCGAGATGAGTGAGCCGTCGAGGTGAGTGACGACGCGCGCGACGGCCGGGCCGGGCCCGGCCGTCCACCATGCCTCCACACGGCTCCAGGAACTCCCCGCCGCGGGGTGTGCCGCGGGTCTGCCGCGGGTTCTGAGGGGCGTTCGCGAGGGAAGGCGCCGCGGGATGCCGAGTTCGCGCGCATCCCCGCATCGCGGGCGGCCGCTGCCGAACTCCCGGACAGGTTCGATGACTTCGGCCTCAAGGATGTCCGGGAATTCCCCTTCTCCACAGGGCAAGCGCAGGGCATCATGCCTCCGATTGGCCCAATGGCATCAGCCAAGGCGACCGGAGTGCCCCATGGTCCGGCTTTCCGGGAGCCGGCGCGGGCGAGGCGTGTGCGAAGGCCGCGTCCCGTCCGCATGCCGATGCCCCTCACCCCCCACGGAAGGCCATGTCATGCCCCGGAAAAGCCTCGTGACCACGGCTGCGGCAGCGATGGTCCTGGCTCTCACGGCCCTGACCCCGATGTCCCCGTCAGCCCTCGCCCGGGCGCCGCAGAAGACCCACGCGTCCGGCGAACGCACCGTGGTCGTCTACCGTGTCCCCACCCACGACCGGCGGGACGCGCAGAAGCTGATCTCCGCCGGATACGACCTGATCGAGCGTCGTCAGGGCGACGACCTGTTCGTGATGGGCGACCCGTCGACGGCGAGTGGGCTGCGCCGGCTCGGCTTCTCCCCGACGGCCGTCGAGACGATGCACAAGCCCCTTGCCCACCAGCCGCGCGCGGCCCGAGCGGGCGGCGGCGTCGACGACACTTACGACGGCGGCTACCACACCGTTGACGCGCACTACGCCCACCTCGACCAAGTCGCCGCGCAGCACCCGGACATGGCCAAGGTCGTCACCTACGGGAAGTCCTGGCTCAAACAGAACGGGCGTGGCGGTCGCGATCTCAAGGCCATCTGCATCACCAAGATGAAGCAGGGCGACTGCCAACTCGACCCCCAGGCCCCCAAGCCGCGTTTCTTCCTGATGAGCCAGATCCATGCGCGGGAACTCACCACGGGCGAGGTGTCCTGGCGCTGGATCGACACCCTGACCAACGACTACGGCAAGGACCCCGACATCACCGCGCTGATGGACTCCACCGAGATGTGGGTGGTCCCGATCACCAACCCGGACGGCGTCGACATCGTCGCCCAGGGCGGGGACAACCCCATCCTCCAGCGCAAGAACGCCGATGACTCCAAAGGCGGCAGTTGCGGCGTGAACGGCCAGGTCGGCGTGGACCTCAACCGCAATGCGGGCACCCACTGGGGCGGCGAGGGCACCTCCTCCGAGCCGTGCAGCGAGATCTACCTCGGCCCCGCCGCCGACTCCGAACCGGAGAACACCGCGTTGGAGGGCCTGTTCCGCCAGCTGTACCCGGCCGTGCGCACGGGCACCGGCGACAGTGACCCGGCGCCGGTCACCGCCAAGGGCCTGATGATCAGCCTGCACAGCGACGCGAGCATGGTCCTGCTCCCCTGGGAGGCCGACCACACCATCCACACCGGCAACGACGCCGCGCTGCGCGCGCTCGCCGGACGGCTCGGTTCGCTCACCGGATACCAGTCAGGGCAGGCCGGCGAGATCCTCTATGACGCGTCCGGGGGCACCGACGACTGGACGTACGACAAGCTGGGACTGGCCAGTCTCACCATCGAGATAGGTGACAGTGACGGCCGCAACTGCTCCGGGTTCACCCCGGCGTTCTCGTGCCAGGACAGCTACTTCTGGCCAAAGATGAAGCCCGCTCTCCTCTACGCGGCGAAGCAGGCCGCGGCGCCGTACCGGACAACGGCCAAGAACCACTGACAAGCGCATACCGGTTCGGGAGCGCGACGTCACCGGCACCGTGTGCCGTGCCCGCGCTCCCGCCCGGCGTCGACGCAGGCGAGGATCCCGCCGCACTCCCGCGCGCAGCACGCGACCAGTGTCTTGGCCGTTCATGCCTGGATGCGCAGCCAGGTGTCGGCTGCGCGCAGCCAGAGCGAGCCGTCGCGGCCTT
Source organism: Streptomyces noursei (assembly GCF_016917755.1). Lineage (GTDB taxonomy): Bacteria > Actinomycetota > Actinomycetes > Streptomycetales > Streptomycetaceae > Streptomyces > Streptomyces yunnanensis. The sequence goes on from NZ_CP070326.1 coordinate 67,336, forward strand.
GGCCGCAGTGCATGACGACTCGTCCCGGTACCCGAAGCCTGCGTCGATCGGTCACCGTCCAGGCGTCGCCGTCCAGCCTGGCACGGATGAGTTCGGTGGAGCGCCGGTTGTGGTCGCGGACCGTGAACACGGCGCGGCCGTCGCGGGCCGCGAACCCGTCCGGTTGCCGAACTGGGCTGTGGTAGCTGGTCACTTCACCGTTGGACGGTGTGATCCGGCTCAGAAAGGTACCGCCCTTACTGCTACCGGAATACCAGGCCAGCCATACCCGCTCCCCCTCGGTCGCAGCGGTGAGGCCCTCCAGCGGAGCATCCGGCAGCCGCCCCTGGGGAAGCCACATCGCGCGGCCCTGTGCGCTCCAGCCCGCCAAGCCGCCGCCCGACTCGGGGTGGCCGCCGTAGATCCCCTCGTCTCCGTAAGCGGTCCAGATCCCACCCTCGCGGTCGGTGACCAGAGCGGGGATGTCGTCGCCGATGCAGAACTCGCTTTCGGGCGTCCCCGAGGCGGAGTAGATCACCGCATTGGGATCCCAGGCGCCTCCCTCCGCGGTCCGGAACGTGCGCCCACTCACCAACAGGAAGCGGGAATCGGGCAGCAGGGCCAGATGCCTGGGCCGGTACCGGATGTCCTCCACCGGTGTGCGCTGCTCCTCCCGCCCTCTGATGACGACCAGCTCGCCGGTGAACGGCGCGTCCACGCCCCAGCCGGGCCAGCCTTTGACGTGGCGTCTGGGGTTCAGATGCCGCCGGTGAACCAGCAGGACCACGAGTTCCCCGTCGGGTCCGACGCTCCACCACAGAGCTCGGCGCCCGCGCACGGCGTCCGCAATCGGCAGCCGCCACACCTTGCGGATCGCACTGTCCGGACCAGACGTCATGGGTCGGGAGTTCATCAGGCGCAGTCACCTCGGAGACTCCGGGAGCCGACGCCGCCCGAAGTGAACCACCTTACCCGCCTCCGCCACCGGCTTCCCGACCGGTGCGACCAGCGAGCCGGGGCCCGGCCCCAACTGACCGGCGACGCGCCTCCGGTGGTGCGCATGGGCTGACGGCCTCCCTGTTCGCGCCTAGGTCGTCGGTGATGGCTCATGGACGGCGACCTCGGCATCGCCGCCGGCGCGGTAGCCGAGGATCAGTGCGCTCAGGATGCCGGTCAGCCGGGGGGCGACGTCGACGACGGCGTGGGCGAGATCCGGGTCGGACTCGTAGAGGCGGCGCAGTTCGGTTCCCGGGGCGGCCATCTGCCACAGCGCTCCGGCCATCGCCGTGGCCGTGGCGACGACATTGCCGGCCTGCGCCGGGCTCAGCGCGGCCACCCGGCGCAGTGCCTCACTCACGGCCGCGAACTCGGCGAGGGCGGTCAGTTTGAAGGATCGGACGTTGTCCAGGGAGACGTTGCGTTCCAGATTCATGGGCGTGTGGGCGAGCAGGTCGCAGAACAGTGGCCGCGCCACCAGCGTCTCGGCCAGCAGGCCGGCGATCGCGTGCCGTCCGGGCGCCTGATCCGGGCCGCTCAGAACGTCCGCGGGGTGGTTGTCGTCCGCGTCGGGCGCTGCGTCGGCGAGCTGCTCGCGCACCGCCCGCGACCACTCCTCCCACCCGGCGGCGGCCAGGCGGAGGTAGATCTCCTCCCGGGTCTCGAAGTAGCGGAGCATCGCCGATTTGTGCATGCCGACCTCCGCGGCGATGTCGGTCAACGTCACCGATCGGATGCCGTTCGCCGTGGCCAGTCGGGCCGCCGCGTCGAGGATCGCGGCCTCGCGGGCGCGCTTGGCTTCGGGGCTCCGGGCGCGTGTGGGCTGACTGCGGCTGACCATACGGACATCCTAACGCAACCAGGTTGCGCTATTAACGCAACAGTGTTTCACTATCTCCATGGCAACCCAGACGTGGTTCATCACCGGTTCGTCCCGCGGCTTCGGCCGCTCCCTCACGGTCGCCGCCCTGGCAGCGGGCGACCAGGTCGTCGCCACGGCACGCAGGCCGGAACACCTCGCCGACCTGGTCGAACGGTTCGGCGACAAGGTCCTCCCGGTCGCACTCGACGTGACCGACGCCGCCGCGGCCGCGGCCGCGCTCGACACCGCCCGCGACCGCTTCGGCCACATCGACGTGATCGTCAACAACGCCGGCTATGCGAACGTCGCCCCGGTCGAGACCGCTCCGGAGGACGACTTCCGCCGCCAGTTCGAAACGAACTTCTGGGGCGTGTACAACGTCTCCAAGGCGGCACTTCCCCTGCTCAAGGCACAGGGCGGCGGCATCGTCGTCCAGTTCTCCTCCATCGGTGGCCGGGTGGGCGGCAGCTCCGGCCTGGGTTCCTACCAGGCGGCCAAGTTCGCCATCGACGGCCTCACCCGCGTACTCGCCACCGAGACCGCGCCGTTCGGCATCCGCTATCTGGTCGTCGAACCCAGCGGCTTCGCCACGGACTGGGCCGGCTCCTCCATGGACGTCCAGGACGTCCCGCCGGACTACCAGGCGACCGTCGGCGCCTTCACCGACCGGGCCCGCGGCAGCCGGATCGCCGGCGATCCGGACCGCGCGGCCGGCATCCTGGTGCGCGTGGTCAAGCGCGAGCACCTCCCCAGTCACCTGCTCCTGGGCGCCAACGCGGCCGGGATGGCGCTCGACTACTCGCGGCAGCAGATCGCCGAGGCCGAAGCCTGGCAGGCCGTCTCCCTCTCCGCCGACTTCGACGCGAAGTACCCGGTCGAACTCCCGGCGGACGCCAAGTAGGTCGGCGATCGACCGAACCGGCAGAGGGGGCGGCCAGGCATGAGCCCGACCAACGAGCAATGAGCTCGGTCGGAGCCCGTCGCGTGGGCTGCATGCGCGACTGATCCGGAACCAGGCAGGACGATCTTGCGTCTCCCCTCCCATGTCTTTGCCTCGAAGAGCCTCCCTCGCAACCGTCGCAGCCGGCACAGCGGCACTCCTCGCGCTTTCCGCGTGCGAGGGCGCGCCGTCCGCTCCCAGCCGGCGGGACGGCGGCGCGTCGGCCGGCGCCTCGGCCACCCCCTCGCCGGCGAAGCCGCGGCCGGCGGGTACCGGGGGGCTGCTGTCGGGAGGCGTCTGGGCGATCCAGGCTTTGTCGATCAACGGCCATGAGGAGACCTCGCCGAACCAGGCCAGGGGGTGGATCGTCCTTCACGACGACGGCACGGCGTCGGGCAGTTACGGGTGCACGCCCTTCCACGCGCAGGCCGAAGTGACGGCGACACACCTCACGTTGGGCAAGGAGGTGACTCCCCTGCCGGCCCCCTCCCGCTCCCCCGCCCCGCCGTCGGACGGTCCGGGCCCGTGCCACCCGGAGGACGTCGCCGCCAATCCGACACTGGCAGGCTTCGAGAAGAAGGTGAAAGCCGCCTTCAGCGGCGAGCTGTCGCTTTCCACGAAGCACACCCCCGGATACTCCCGCGAACTGCACGTGAAGAACCAACAGGGCTACGACGTCCGGCTCGCACAGGCAAGGCGCGCGGACTTCTTCCAGATCAGGTGGCAGCTCGTCGACACCACCTTCTACGACGAGCACGGCCCGGAATTCACCGCCGGCGACCAGATGTTCTTCGACTTCCACGACAACGGCCAGGTGAGCGGCAAGCTCGGCTGCAACGACTTCACCGCCGAAGCCACGTTCACCGGCACCCACCTCTACTTCGACGACGCGGAACTGACGACGCAGCACACCTGCAGCGACAAGGTCATGAAAGAAGAGGCGAGTGTCCTCGCGACCCTGAAGAAGTCACTGAACTACTCGTACTGGGCGGAGCCGGAAACTCTCAGCATGTCCCTCAACGAGGACTTGGCGTTTCCCGCGAGAGAACACGGGCTCAGCTTGCGCGGGATACCGCGTCGGTAGGCGAGCGCGCGCACCGGCGGGCAGGCCCCAGGCGGGATCCGACACATGGGCTTCAACTCCGCTGACGGCAGCGGTGGATACGCATGCGTCGGCGTCTCGAACCACGTCGCCGGCAACGGATCCACGGGGAGCTGCATCGCGCCGATTCTCCGGTGGTGCGGCCCGGGGCATGCCTCCTGCTGGCGCGCCGGACCGGGAGAGTAGATTCGCCGGCATGCGAGCAGTGGTGATCGACGGTAAGGGTGCGTTCCGGCTCGAACAGCGCGCGGATCCGGTGGTCGGGCCCGGCCTGGTGACCGTGCGGGTCCACGCCGCGGGGCTCAACGCGGCCGACCTTCAGCAGGCCCGGGGTGACTATCCGGCACCACCAGGCTGGCCGGCCGACATCCCCGGGCTGGAAATCGCCGGTGAGGTCGAGCAGGTCGGTGCGGGGGTCACCGGAGTGAGCGTCGGCGACCGGGTCATGGCCCTCGTGGGTGGCGGTGGCCACGCCGAGCGGATCGCGGTGCCCGCCGACGTGCTGCTACCGGTACCTGCCGGGTTGTCCTGGCAGGAGGCGGCAGGATTCCCGGAGGCGTTCAGCACCGCGTGGGACGCACTGGTGGTCCAGGCCGGGGTGCGGGCAGGGGATCGGGTTCTGGTCACCGGGGCCGCGGGCGGCGTCGGCACCGCCATGGTGCAGGTGGCCGCCGCTTCCGGCGCCCATGTCGTGGCAAGTGCGCGCCGGGCCGAACTACACGGCCGGCTGAAGGAACTTGCCCCCGCCGGCAGCACCGTGGAGGTGGTGCTTCCCGGTCAGGAGGGCGGCCGGGCGCCGTATGACGTCGTCGTCGAACTGGTCGGCGGGGAGGACTGCTTGCGGCGGGTCGAACTGTTGCGCACTCGGGGGAAGGTCCTCGTTGTGGGGGTCCAGGGCGGGGCGGTGGCGCCCTTGCGGATGTTCGACCTGATGCTTGCGCGCGCCCAGCTGATCGGCACCACCATCCGAGGCCGCTCCCCCGCGGAGAAGGCGCTCCTGGCGGCCACGGTGCGCACCCACGTCGTCCCGCTGCTGGCCGAGGGCCGACTGCGGGTACCTGTCGACGCGGCCTTCCCGTTGGACCGTTGCTCCGACGCCTACGCCCGGTTGGCCGGTCCGGGGAAGTTCGGCAAGGTCGTCATGCTGCCCGGGTGACTCCCCCGCCGGCCTCCGGGCCCCGCGGCCGTCATACCGCGGGGCCCTGACCTGCCGACTTCGATCGCGCCGCCGCAGTGCAGCTCGTCCGCCGGCGCCGGTCAGCGGACGACGCCGAGGACCTGCTTCTGCAGGCCGTTGCTGTAGACCTCGTGCTCGACGAGCTTCAGCTTCTGGGTGTCCTTGTCCGTGGTGCTGAACAGGCGCTTTCCGGCGCCGAGCAGGAGGGGGTAGACGAGCAGGTGGTAGCGGTCGATCAGGCCCGCGTCGGAGAGGCCGTGGTTCAGGGTGGCGCTGCCGTGGACGATGATCGGGCCGCCCTCGGTCTCCTTCAGGGCTGCGACCTCGTCGAGCGAGCGGAGGATGGTGGTCCGGCCCCAGTTCGCCACCAGGTCCTGGTCGGTGAGGGTGGTGGAGACGACGTACTTCGGCATCGTCCTGTAGTGCGCGAACTCCTCCATGCCCGGCCAGACGGGGCTGAACGCCTCGTAGCTGGTTCGACCCAACAGCATCGCGGTGGCTTCCTGCTGCTCCCGCCCCTTGATCTCGAACGCTTCGGGGACGAATTCGATGTCCTTGAAGGTCCAGCCGGAGTTGCGGTAGCCGGGCTCGCCGCCCGGGGCCTCGACGACGCCGTCGAGCGAGATGAAGGCGGTACTGATCAGGGTGCGCATGGGTGACTCCGTGTTCTCTCGTGTGCGGTGTCCGGTGCGGGGCATGCGCTCGGGCACGACGGGCCGAAGCGTCCGGCGGTAAGGGGCCGGGGAGCCGCCGCCGGGGCGGCGGCTCCCCGGCGGCGGCTGGCGTGACGAGGTTCGCCGGAAGCTTGTCCGGGCGGACGCCTCGTGTGCTGCGAGGGTCAGGCGAGAAGCCCGGTCAGCCACTTCTGCCAGGCGGACTCGGCGCCGTCCGTGTCGGCGCCGAACAGGTGATGGAACATCAACACCGGCCCGCCGGTGCCATGGTGGAAGGCGTAGAGCCCGTCGTCGGTCCGGATCGCGAAGCGTTCGTCGTCCGCCCAGACCACCTCGCCGTTCAGCGGCGGCAGGCCCGCCGGCTGCGCGTGCACCGGCGTGCCCGCGGACATCGAGGCCGGCAGCGACAGGGCACGGGTGAGTGCCGCCGCTACCTCTCGTGGCGACCGCTCCGGCGGCATCGCCAGGGCGAAGACGGGGACGGCGGTGCGGCCGGGGAAGTGCGTCAGGTACTCGCGCAGGGTGTGGAGGTGGAAGGGCCAGCCGCGGCGCAGCGCGTCGTACTCGTCCTCCCAGTCGTCGCCCAGCAGGCCGCTGTGGACCACGCGCAGCACGGTGCTGCCCTGGTCCCGACCCTCGATGAGGTACTCGAAGGCCATGAACCGGCCGTCCTCGCCGGTGCCCGTGCGGGTGGCGAACCGCCTACCGGGTTCGTAGGCGGTGACCACCGACTCCTCCCGGTGGCCGCCGGTGTCCATGGCTGCGGTGCCGCCCTCGCGCGGCTCCACCTCGTTGCGGCCCATGAACCAGGAGTCGATCCCGGGTCCGGTGGCGATGGCGTCCCAGACCTGCTGCGGGCTCGCCGGCAGGGTCGACTCCAGCTCGATCTCGAATGGGTGCGTCATGGTCGGTGGTCCTGTCCTGCTCCGGATTCCGTTGCGTCGGTCCCCCGGGGCTGTTGCGGATCGGTCTGCTCGTCCTTGTCGGTGAGCTGTGGTGCGGGGACCTGGTGGAGGCCGACGACGACCCGGTGGCTGCGGCCCCCTGGGGCGGACTCGTCGTGGTAGCGGCCGACGAGGGCCGTCACGGCCCGGGTCAGCTCGTCCGCGAAGGCCGTCCGGTCGGCCGCGGAGGCGAACCGCACCTCGGCGTCGACGGCGAAGGTGGCGACCCGCTTGCGGGCCCGGGCGGCACCGGTCAGCAGCGCTCCGACCTCCTGCACCAGCCGGGATCCCAGTGCCAGCAGCCAGCGAGCGGAAAGCTGGTCGGGCGACCGCGCCGGATCTGGGCTGACGGCGGCCAGGGCGCTGGGGGAAATCACATAGGAGGCGGCGGTGGCGCGGTAGATCCGCTCGGTGACATTGCCCTTGCGGCGTTCCTCGGCCAGTTCGACCAGCCCGTGCCGCTCCAGCTCCTTCACGTGGTAATTGACCTTCTGCCGGGGCAGTCCGAGGCGGCCGGCCAGCATGGCGGCCGAGCCCGGCTCGGCGAGGGCGGCGAGGATGCGGGACCGTATCGGGTCCAGGGACGCCTCGGCCGCCGCGGGTTCTTCGATCACAGCGACTTCCAGCACTGCTCCAGGCTGCATCCGACAAATATTTTTGTCAAGGACAGAAGAATTGTCGGTGGCGAGGCTGGCACGGCGGCCACGGGCCGCGCCGGGCCGACCGATGCCCCCCGCTCCGATCGGACGGGCAGGCAGGCAGGCCCTACAACATGGCCACCTGAGGTTGCGTGGGCACCACGACGACAGTGGTGGTGCCTGCGGACAGAGCCGCCGTGAACTCGCGCTCCAACTCCTCGACGGTCTCCACGTCGACCGCGCGGCATCCGAAGCCACGAGCCAGGGAGGCGATACCGATCCCGGGCAGATCAAGGCCAGGGGGAGCATCCGACTGCGGACGCCCGACCCGGCCATGACCACGGAGAGCAATGCCCCCCAGGGGCCTCCTCGGGCGCGCCGAGGAAGCCCCCTGAGCCTGGCTGCGGTCGATCACGTCAGTTCGGCGGTGATCTGCCAGAAGGGCAGGAGGACCCTGTCGTTCTCGTCGACGGCCACGAGGTCGTCCTGCTCCGAGCCGCCAGAGGCGACAGGCGCCAACTTCCGCCACTCCTGGTGGGTCAAACCGGTGGTGTAGTGGCGGGGCTCCATGCGTCGGATCGTCCAGTCGGCGCGGAGGGCCTCGCGCAGGCTGCGCTCGTCCGTGGCGGCCGGCATCCGCAGATGAGCGGCCAACTCGCCACTGAAGCAGAGGACATGAAGCGTTGCACCGGGGGCACACACCTGACGCAGTCCAGCCAGGTACGCCCGCCGCTGCTCGGCGTCCAGGCAGTGCAGCATGGCGCTGTCGACGACCGTGCGGAAGCCACCAGGGACGCCGCTGGCGTGCAGTTCCGTTGCGTCGGCGACCATGAAGGTCACCGGGCTGCCGGCGGCGACGGCCTTGGCCCGACTGTGCTCGATCGCGGAGGGGGCGGCGTCGAAGGCGGTCACCTGATGGCCGCGGCCGGCCAGGAACAAGGCGTTGTCCCCGAGACCGCAGCCGCATTCCAGAACCGGCCCGGTGATTTCGCCCGCCGCCTCCAGCTCGACGACCAGCGGCTGGGGGGCGTCCAGTTGCCATGGGATCAGGTCCGTCCGGCGATCGCCGTCCACCCCGAAGGCGACCTCGCGCCCCTGGTACATCGCCTCGAAGTCCAATGCCGACTCCTGCCCGCCTTGGTGGTCATGCGCGGTGTGCAGATCGGTCATTCAACCCTCACCTCTTCTAGTAGACGAGGTTGTTCACTAAAGCGAGTGTAGGCGGGAGGGAACGCCAGCGTCTACTGTTGAACCCATGGCAGAGAGTGCGACGCCCGGCCGCCGCCGGGGTACGGAACTGGAGCACGCGATATACGTCGCAACGCTCGACGAGCTGGCCGCGAACGGCTACGGCCGACTCACCATGGACGGCATCGCCGCCCGTGCCGGCACGGGCAAGGCCGCGCTCTACCGGCGCTGGCCCGGCAAGCAGCCCCTGGTTCTGGACGCCCTGCACTACGCCCTGCCCCCGCTGCCCGAACCGAACCCGGAACACTCCACCCGGGACAACCTCGCCGGCGCCCTGGGCGCCTTCAACGACGTGCTGTCGGGCAGAACCCTCATCCCGGGCATCGAGTTCATCGTCGACATGCTGCACGAGCCGGAACTACGTGCCATGTTCGCCGAAAGGATCATCACGCCACGCCTGGAACGCATCGAAGCCATCCTGCGTGCGGGCGTGCGCAGCGGCGAGTTCGGCCCCGAGATCGTCCACCCGCTGGCCGCCCGTACCGGTCCCGCGCTGATACTGCAGAGCTTTCTGCTCACCGGTGAGCCGCCGAGCCCCCGGGAGATCGACCTCATCATCGACACCGTGATCCGCCGGACGGCCATGTGACGGGGTGGCGGCCTCGCCGAGGGAGTCGAGCTGGTTGTCGAGGGCTCGGCGGGCGCCGAACGCCGCGCCGCGGGCGACGAGAGCCTCACCGAGGCGGTCACCAACCGGCCCAGTCACACCGAAAGTGAAGTACGGTGCGGCCACGCTCAGATGACGGTATGTCAGTCTCTGGCGACTTCGGCTCAAGTGTCTGGTGACCTCTGACCTCGGCTCAGGGGTCGATTCGGTCGGCCTCCCGCGCGCCGCCGGCCGGGAGGTCGTCGCCGATCTGCTCGCGCAGCCACTGGTCGTCGTACACCTTGCTCAGGTAGTTGCGGCCGGAGTCCGGGATCACCACGACCATCAGGTCGTCGGGGCCGAGCCCGACGGCGACCCGGAGCGCGGCGGCCACCGCCGTCCCTGCGGATGCGCCCACCAACAGCCACTCCTCGCGGGCCAGTCGGCGGGCGGTCAGCAGTGAGTCGCGGTCGTTGATCCGCTCGAAGCGATCCACCACATCGGTGTGGAACGACTCCGGCCAGGAGTCGTCCACCGTCTCGGGGTGACGGAACAGGCCGATGCTCTCCACGGCGTACGCGGTGCCGGGCCCGCCCGAGTAGACGGATGCTTCCGGGTCTGCGCCGATCACCTGGACCCGGCCGCCGCTCACCTCCTTGAGGTAGCCGCCCGTGCCGCTGATCGTGCCGCCGGTGCCGACGCCCGCCACCAGATGTGTGATGCGGCCCTCGGTCTGTCGCCACAGCTCCGGGCCGGTACTGCCGTGGTGCGCACGGGGGTTGGCGGGGTTGTTGTACTGGTCGACCAGCCATGCGCCGGCCGTGGTCCGGGCGATCCGCTCCGCCGCCGACCTGGGGTGGTCGGGGTGCTCGCGGGGCACGTCACCGGGGCAGACCACCACCTCGGCACCGTAGGCACGCAGCACCGCCACTTTCTCGGCGCTGCTCTTCCCCGGCAGGGTGAACACACAGCGGTAGCCGCGCTGGGCTGCCACCATGGCCAGACCGACCCCGGTGTTGCCCGAGGTGGTCTCGACGATGGTGCCGCCCGGTCGCAGCAGTCCGGCGTCCTCGGCCGCCCGCACCATGGACAGCGCGATGCGGTCCTTGACGCTTCCACCCGGGTTGACGTACTCCAACTTCGCGTAGATCGGCGTGGAAAGGCCCGCGGTGATCCGGTTGAGACGTACCAGCGGGGTGTTGCCGACCACGTCGACAAGGGATTCGTAGACGTCCATCGCAGCAGTCTGCCGTAAAGGCCGAAGATCGGGAGCATCCTCCCATTCGTCGCCCTGGTTCGTGCGGCGGGTGGACGGCGGCGGCGTGCGTAGCCGGCGGTGTGTGGTGCGCCGCAGGGTGCCGGCTGCTCTTCGGGCGTGTCCGCATGTCCGTTGGGCTTGTCCGCATGTCCGTTGCGGTGTTGCGTCGTCTATGGGTGCAGATCTTTCGCGGTCCGCCCTCGGGTGGCGTCCAGGGACGCCGAGCAGGGACAGCGCTTGGGCGCTGTGGCTGCCCGGTTCGGCATGGTAGATCACGAGCTGCTGACCGGGGCTGTCGCGGACGCCGAACGCCTGGTAGGTGAGAGTGAGCGGGCCGACGCCGGGGGGGGTGAACTGCTTGGCGTCCTTGGTCTTGCCGCGCACGGTGTGAGCCTGCCACAAGGCGGAGAAGTCCTCGCTGCGCCCGGTCAGGTGCCGATGAGTGCGTGCAGTCGGGGGTTGTCGGGATCGAGGCCGGTCGCCTGACGCAGGTTGGCCACGACGGCCTGCGCGTTCCGTTCCCAACGGGCGTAGAAGTTCCGGCCGGCGGGATCGAGGAACGTCATGCGGGCGTGGCTGTCCGCGGGGGTGAAGGGTGCGTACCGCGCATCGGCAAGGGAGTTGGTGGCCAGGATATCCAGGGTGTGGTTGAGGACGAAAGCCGGAGTGTTGGTGTAGCCGTCCATCAGCTGGCGAGGGCCGGGCTGGCCACTGCCCGCTGTCGGGGCGGCGGGTCGTGCGGGATGATGCCGGCCAGTCGGTGGAGGTGGGCGCGGGCGTCGCCGTCGAGGCAGAGGGTGTGACCGAGGGCGTCGAGAGGGACAACACCGTCGGCATGCAGCTTCTGGAGCGCTGACCAGGCCCGCCCCTCCCCCGTCCCCAAGGCCAGGTCCCGTGCACGCGATGCATGCACGGGACCTGGTTCCTCACTGCCCGCGTCCGTCGACAGCGGGTTCCGTCAGTGGCTGTCCGTCAGCGGCTGTCCGTCAGTGACGGAGGCCCGACGGCTTGGGCAGGGTGCAGCCCGCGGCGTTCAGGTCGAGCTTGTTGCCGGTGCCGAAGCACTTGGGGATGCCGTAGGTCTCCTCGGCGTAGCCGATGCCGTTATGGACGGTGACGTTGCCGTTCTCGTCCACCTCGCACGGGTTGTTGACGGTGCAGCGCTCACCGTTCTCGTTGATGGTGTTGTTGATGGCGGTGACCTTGCCGGTGGAGTTGTCGATCACCGGCGACCCGGAGGTGCCACCGATCACGTTGCACTCCCGGGTGTAGCGGACCGAATCCTTCCAGGCCCAGTCGCCCTCCTTCAGCGTGGGCGCGAACCCGTCGATGCTGCAGGTGTACGTCTTCTTCCAGTAGCCGGAGACGACGCTGATCCCGGCCCCCTTGGCGGGGTGGTCGGTGGACAGCTCCAGCGGCTTGATCCCGTACTTCTGCTCGATCTGCGCGTAGGTCGAGCCGGTCTCGTACAGCGTCACGTCGGTGTCGGTCATGGTCGCGTAGGAGACCTTGGTGGCCTGGATCGAGCCCAGGTCGCCGGCCGACTTGTCCAGGACGGTGAAGCTGCGGCTGGAGGGCTGGTCGACTATCACCTGGCCCGGAGAGGGCATCCCGCTCTCCAGGCAGTGGCCGTTGGTCATCACCAGCGCCGGGTCGTTCGGCTGCGAGGTGGGCATCTTGACGATCGATCCGGAACAGTCGTCCAGCGCCACCGTGCCCGCGAAGTCGACGGCCTGGGTCCGCGGCGGCCCGGGCTTGTGGTGCGCGGCGGCGCCGACCGGGGCCGCGCCCGCCGGGGCGGCGGCGGTCACCAACGCGGCCGCGCCCAGCACGGCGGTGGCCAGGGTGCCGACGAGAGGTCGATACATGTGGGGGTCCTCTCAGTTCTGTGTCCGGAGGTCCACGGCGTCGGTTCCCCTCCGCCACTCCGGATATGTCACGCGCATTCTGTGCTGGAGTGCGCTCCAGGGCAATGGGCTTCCGAGAACAGTGGAAAAATGACCGGAGATCACAAAGGTACGCTGCCCCAACGGAGTTCAGCGGTGCGCACGGAACACCCGTGAGACTTCCGGTGTGCGTACTGCCTTCACCGCCGCTGACCTGCGCCCGCTCGACGGCTTGCTTCTTGTCCACAACTGCGGTGTCTCACAGCCCTCTTGTCCGTAGTTGTGCCGATGGGTTCGGCGAGGAGGTGGCGGCGGTGGTGGACGACGAGCCTCGCCCTGATGGCCAATCCGGCAATCACCGCCGCCACTGAGGGTTCGTCCTCGCCGTGTGCTGCCGCAAGAGGCTGGGCCGACGCGAGATCAAGTGCCCTTATCCGCCTTCGCGCGACGCTTCCGATCAGACTCTGGATCAGGTTGCGGGACGGGTGCCCCAAGCGTTCTGGAGAGCTGGCTGCACGCCCTCCCCAAGCACAAGGCGTGTCATCCCGCCTGGCAGGGTGGGCAGCTCAGCCCAGTGCGTCACGGTCTCAGCGCTGGCAAGGCCGTAGGGCAGACGGACAACCCCGTCGGAGTCGACGAAGCAGTCCCTGTGCTCCGCCCCGTCCTCGCTCCAGTGCAGAGTCGTGAAGTACATCGGCATCACCAACCAGAATTCCTCGCCCAACGCCGCATCGGAATCAGCCGTACTGTCCGCTGGATAGCGGCCCGTGATCGCGGCTGCCACCGGTGTTCCGCTCCGAGGCAGCCTCTCGCGTGCGTCCACCCACGTGACGACGTTGTTCAGGTTCGTCATCTCCACCCTCACTCAGGCACTCGGGAAATCTGCTTCTGCCCTATGCCCGCACGTCGGCATAGGGCACTCGCCGCCCCGCCCTCGGCATCCGGCAAGACCGCCCGGCACTCACAAAGGTTGCTCGGGGCGGAACGAGCACACCCCACGGTGCATGGAGCGCTCCATGTCGACTGATCCCCAGCCCGAGGCACGGCTGCGGCTGCTGCTTCCGGTGGCGGCCGGGGCGTTCCACGGGCACTCGACCAGCGGAATCAGCCGGGGCAGGGAGACGTCGTGACGGATGCTGATGCGTCCCGGCAGGTGAGGGGGTGCAAGGGCGTGTATCGAACGTGCCTGGTGAGGATGGCGGAGAGCCCGCTTTCTGATCCAGAATGATCGGATGGTCACGCTTGAGACTCCCCGTTTGATCCTGCGTCGTTGGTGCGAGGAAGACGTTGCGCCCATGGCTGCCATCAATGCCGACCCCGAGGTCATGCGGTGGATCCGTGACGGCAGCGTCCGTGACGAACAGCAGACTCGCGAAGGGATCCAGGCATGGGAGCGCGAGTGGGAGTCACAGGGCTTCGGCCTGTTCGCCGTGGAGATCCGGTCCACTGGCGAGCTGGCCGGGTTCACCGGCCTTTCGGTGCCCGACTTCTTGCCGGAGGTTCTGCCGGCGGTTGAGGTCGGCTGGCGACTGGGACGTTCCCACTGGGGGCAGGGCTTGGCCACCGAGGCCGCTGCGGCCGCCGTACGGTTCGGGTTCGCAGAACGAGGGTTGGAGCGGATCGTCAGCATCACTCAAGTGGGCAACGACGCCTCCGAACGGATCATGACCAAACTGGGGATGCATCCGGTCCGCGAGACTGTCAATCCCACCGGCGGCCGGCGGGTCCGGGTGTTCGAGTTGTCGTCGGACCAGTACGTCACAACCACTCGTTGACGGCGGCAACGAGGACGGCAGCCTCGTAGCGGACCGCGAGTTCGTCATAGCTGGTGACGACGGCTCGTTGTCTCTTGAGGCGATTGATGCCGCACTCGACCGCGTGCCGGGCCTTGTAGTCCTCATGTGGGGCTCTCGTATGGGCGGCGGCGGACGACGACGAGCGGACGTCGTATGCCGACCACATGGCCACCGGGTGCGATGACGGGTAATCGGTAGAGGGGGCGACGGGGACGGCGGGATGTGCGAGGCCGTCGAGTCGAACCGTGTCAGCGGACTTTCAGTGACGGCTGTTTCTTCATCGGTTTCTTCGTCAGTTCGGTTCCGGCAGAGCGTGTTTGAGGAGGACCTCTGCTGCCGCCCGTGCGTGCCGGCCGTAGTCCGCATCGCCCAGCACCATGGCTCGGCTGGCCGCCCCGTCGGCGAGGGTGACCAGTTGTTCGGCGAGTGCGACGGGTTGGCGGCAGCCCATATCCGTCACGAGGGCAGCGACCAGCCGCACCATCCGCAGTTTCTGTTCGCGGGCGTAGGAGTGGACCGCGCTGTCCGGGTCGGGGAACTCCGCGGCGGCGTCGATGAACGGGCATCCGCGCACCGGAGCCTGCTCCGGCGCGGGCTGGTCGAACAACCGGAGGATGCGTTCCCGCGGGGGGATGTCCTCGCGGGTCAGCACGCTCTCCAGGGTGGCCCCCGAGGACGCGAGGTCCTGGAGGTGGGCGACGACCAGGTCGCTCTTGGTGCGGAAGTGCGTGTAGAGCGTGCGCTTGGAGACCGGCGCTTCCTCCGCGACCTGTTCCATGCCGGTCGCATTGATGCCCTGAGTCGCGAACAGCCGGGCGGCGGCGGCCAGAATGCGCTCCCGCCCGCCACGTCCCCGCCCGCGAGGAGTCGTCGTCACCGTATCCATGGGCGAAGTATACGTTCGCGTTTACTTACGGGGAGGCGGCCTGTTACGGTTACCGGAAGGTAAACGGCATCGTTTACATCGGCTGTTGTCGAGGAGGGCCCCATGAGTGAGTCGATCTCCAACGAACTGAGCGGCTGTGCGGAGAAGTTGATACGCGGCCGTCACGCGACCCGCGCGTTCCGGCCGGAAGCCGTGCCTGAGGACACGATGCGTGCGCTGTTCTCACTGGCCGGCGCCGCGCCCTCCAATTCCAACGCACAGCCCTGGCGGGTGGAGGTGGTGAGCGGCGCGGCACGTGAGCGTCTGGCGGATGCCTTGCAGGCGGCCCACGCAGCAAAGCGCACCTCGGTGGACTTCCCCTATTCCGAAGAGATGTACTCGCCGGTGCATCAGGCACGCCGGGCGGCGTTCGCCGCAGAGCTGTACGGAGCGCTGGGCATCGGCCGTGACGGCCACACGGCACGCGCGGCCTACGACGCGGAGAGCCTGCGTTTCTACGGCGCGCCACACGCCGCATTCCTGTTTGTCAACGGTGACGGCGGGGCACGGCTGGCCGCGGATGTCGGCGCCTACATGCAGACCCTGCTCCTGGCAATGACCGCGTATGGCGTGGACAGCTGCCCGCAGGGGCTGCTGAGCTTCTATGCCGACACCGTGCGCGCCGAACTCGGCGTCACCGAAGGAAAGTTGCTCGTGGGAATCTCCTTCGGCTATGCCGACGAGGCCGCGCCGGTGAACCGGGTCACGACCGGGCGGGCCGCGCTCGCGGCAACCACGGCATTCCATGACTAGGCCGTTTCGGCCTGTGAGGTGTGTGGGAGCCGCGGTTCAGTTCGCGGGGCGCCCGGGAACGACCAGTCCGGTCTCGTAGGCGGCGATCACGCCCTGGACGCGGTCGCGGAGCCCCAGCTTGGTGAGCACGTTGCTGACGTGCGTCTTCACGGTGTGCTCGCTCACCACCAGCGTTGTGGCGATCTCCGCGTTGGGCAGGCCGGCACCGAGCAGTCGCATCGTCTCGCGCTCGCGGGTGGTGAGGACGTCCAGGCGTTCGCCTCGCGGCGGCGGCACCGCGGCGCCGCAGGTGAAGGCGGCGATCAGGGAGCGGGTGACGGAGGGGGCGAGCAGCGAGTCGCCCGCCGCGACCACGCGGACCGCGTGCACGAGGTCGTCCCGCCGTACGTCCTCCCGGAAGAGGGAGCAGCGAGGGGAGCCGACAATTCTCAGGGATAATGGAGGTATGGAGCTGCGCGGGGATGACGTCGTACTGCGGCCGGTGGGAGACGGCGAGGGTGAGGTTC
Source organism: Streptomyces noursei (assembly GCF_016917755.1). Taxonomy (GTDB): domain Bacteria; phylum Actinomycetota; class Actinomycetes; order Streptomycetales; family Streptomycetaceae; genus Streptomyces; species Streptomyces yunnanensis. The sequence goes on from NZ_CP070326.1 coordinate 83,606, forward strand.
TCGACAGGATCGTGCGAGAACCGGAAGTCGCGGCGTGGTGGTCGCCCCCGGAAGACTACGAGGGCATGCTCGCCATTGTCTTCGAGGGCGAGGTCATTGGAGCGGTGCAGTTCGAGGAAGAGGCCGATCCCGAGTTCCGCCGTGCCGGCATCGACATCTTCCTGACCGCACGACATCACGGGAAGGGGCTGGGTACCGACGCGGTGCGCACACTGGCCAGGTGGCTGGTGCGGGAGTGCGGCCATCACCGGCTGACCATCGATCCTGCTGCGGCCAACGCCGCAGCGATCCGCAGTTACGGCAAGGTCGGGTTCAAGCCGGTGGGGATCATGCGAGCGTATGGGCGCGACCACCAGACGGGACTCTGGCAGGACGCACTGTTGATGGACCTGCTTGCCGAGGAGTTGACCTGACGTGACGTGACCTGACCGGTCGGCTTCCGAACACCTCGCGTGAGGCGTTGTCCGCTCCCGCCGTCGCCGGTATGTCTCTCCCCCCTCCCCCTCGCTGCCATCCTCATCCGGGCTCGGCGAGGGTTCGGGGAGCGTCAGGCCCGGGGCGCTTGCCGGAGGGCCATGGGCGTGGGCGTGGTCAGAAGGTCATGGCGATCTTGCCGGACAAGTTGCCCTGGAGGAAGCGTTGGTGCGCAGCTCGGATGTCCTGCAGGCCGTAGGTGGAATGCACACGCAACCGCAGTGAGCCGTCGTCGACGAGCTTGGTCAGTGCGCTCAACCCGGCGCCGTCCTCGTGCACTTGGTTGACGGTGGTGCGCACTCCTCGTGAGGACAGGTCAGGGACCGGACCGGCTTGGGTGGCGATCGAGGCGTACCGGCCGCCGTCCTTCACGGCCTCGGTCAGGAAAGCCCCGAAGGTGTCGAAGACCGCGTCGTAACTGCGGTCCTGAAACGCGTCGGGGTCGGTGGCGACAACGCCCGCGCCGTGGTCGCGGGCGAAGGCCACCTGCGTGTCACGGGAGACCAGAGCATCGACCTCGACGCCTCGTGCGCGGGCCATCTGGAGTGCCAACCCGCCTACCGCACCAGCAGCACCGGCAATCAGCAGCCGTTCTCCGGCAGACACCGCAAGCCAGTTCAGGGTCTGCCAGGCCGTCAGTCCGGGGAGCGGCAGAGTCGCGGCCTCGACCAGACTGACCGCCTGCGGAGCGACGGCCACTGCCTTTGTGGGGAGTGCGACCAGGTCGGCCCAGGTGCCCCGTCCGGAGCTGAGCTGATGCGACATGGCGATGACGCGTTCCCCTGCGCGCAGCTCGCTGTCTCCCCCGTCGACCACGACGCCGGCCAGATCCCAGCCGAGCGTCATCGGCAGCGGGGGCGTCCCTTCGCCGATGGCTCCCTCCCGGGTCTTGTCGTCGACAGGATTGATACTGGTCGCGATGGTCCGGATCAGTACCTCTCCAGGACCCGGCTCAGGTCGGGGAGCCTCGACGAGGTTGAGAACGTCGGGGGTGCCGAATCGATCGATCTGTATGGCGCGCACGGAGAGCCCTTCACACGACTGTTGCTGATGTGTCGTACAACCCTCGTGATGATGTGGGGATTCCCGCCTCTGTCGCGCCGGCGGCCGAGCGTGCTCGATCTCGTCGACGTGCCGGGCCGTGCCGGGCCGGCGGTGGGGTGCACGGCCATGGATCCGTCATGTCCTGCTCAGCACGATCTGGCCGATCAGTGGGGTGGAGGGTGCCGCCGCAGATGATTGCGCTGTGGAGCGGACGGGACGGACGGCCGGGACGAGCGGCTGGCCGGCTGGCCGGCTGGCCGGCCGCTCGGGGTCACACCCCGACCGCTCCGTCGATCCGTTCGCGGATCAGGTCGGCGTGTCCGTTGTGGCGGGCGTACTCCTCGATCATGTGGATGAGTACCCAGCGCAGGGAGACCGTGCCCCGCCAGGGATCCTGACCCTCGATGTCGAGATGCGGGGCCTCGGCGACGTGTGCCTCCGCGAACGCGACCTCGGCGTGCCAGGCCGCCCAGGACTCCTCGACGGCGTCGGGGCCCGCGCCGTCGAAGTCGCCCTCGGGGACGTCCGTGGAGGAGAAGCGCAGATCGACGTCGTGGCCGGCGAGCACGGCTCGGAACCAGCGGCGTTCCACGTCGGCGAGGTGCCGGACGAGGCCGAGGAGGGAGAGCGAGGAGGGGGGCACGGAGCGCACGGCCAACTCCGGTCCCAGTCCGGAGCACTTCAGCTTCAGGGTGGCGCGCTGGGCGTCCAGCATGGCCACCAGCATTCTTCGCTCGTCGCCGGTCGCGGGGCCGCTGAATCGGTGCTCGCTGCCGGTGCCGGTGAACAGTTCGATCCGGCGGTCGGGAATCTTCATGCTCGTATGGTGTGCTCCGAGTGGCCGTCCTCGGAACCCCGTGGGCGCGGTGTTTCGGTGGGGCAGGAGGGCCTGCTGAGTACGGGTGTGGTGCGCGTGTGGTGATCCGCACCGCGTCCGGAGGGCCCTCGCTGCCCTTTCAACTGCCCGGCGCATGTGTCGACAACGTCCCGGGACAACACGCCTGGCTGCCGTGTCCGGGAGCTGCCGGCGTCCGTGGTGCGCAGACCGGCGTTGACGCCCTTCCGCCGTGGGACAGGGGTGCTGGGCGCTCGTGCCGGTCCGGGTCGGTCACTTGGTGCAGGTTCCGTTGCACTGGTACAGGCCGAGGAAGCCGCAGCCCGAGGTCACGCCGCAGAAGCAGCAGTTGCAGTGCGGGCCTTCCCACACGGTGCACCACACCGACGTGGTGCTGCAGTTGCAGGTGTCCTGGATGCCGGCGGCCGTCCGGCTCCGGCCACTGTGTGCCTGGGTGGCGCTGGCGGGGCCGAGCGTGACCAGCAGCGCCGCGCTGTCCGCTACGCCGAACGTCTCCTTCGCCGCTGCCTCCACCGCCGAGATGCGGCGCTGGAGTGCCGAGCCCTTCGTCGGCTCACCGACCGCGAACGTGGCCTCGGAGCCTGCCAGGGCGAGTGCGTCCTGAAGGACGCGGCTCTGCTGCGTGGTCAGGGACGGATGGGCGGCCCGGAACGTCGTCAGGTGCTCGGTCCACACCCGGCTGCGCTCCGTCGGGGACAACTCCACCAGCACCGCCTGCCGCACCGCCGAGGGAAGTGGGGCGATGTCGGCGTAGGTGCGCGGCAATGCGTCGCGGTGCGCGGCGACCCAGGCTCGGGCTTCGGTGTCTGCCGAGCGCGCGAATGCCGGTGTCTGTCCGGCGACGGTGATGCCGACCGCTGTGCTGACGCCGCCCGCGAGCAGCAGGAACCGCTTGCGGCTCACGCCGGCACGAGCCTGCGGTACGGCGGAGTCCGCGGCCGGAACGTTCCGGCCGGTGCGGGCCGCGTGGCGCAGTTCCCCCAGCGCCATCAGCACGCGACCGGTCGCCCGCACCCCCAGCCGACGCACCAGTGGCGGGGTCATCCGGGGGCCGGTCCAGGCGCGGGCCGAGCCGCCGGTCACCCGCAGCAGGGTCGGCGCCCACACGGGGTCGGGGCCCATGGCTTGCGCGCGCCACCGTCGTACCTCTGCGTCGGTCAGCGGCATCACCTCCAGCTTGCCCCTGCTGGCCCCGGCGACGGCGGACGAGACCGCCGAACAGGTGCCGCAGGAGGAGTCGAACGTCAGGATCCATCGTGTCGTGGTCGACATGTGCTGCCCTCTCGTCGGTGAGTGTGGGGAGCAGCTGCCGGGCTCGCCGAACTGGAAGGCGCCTCGCGGGTGTCGCCCTGCGCCGACAGGGCGCAGCCCTTCCTGGGAAAGGGCCACAACAGCACGAGGTCGCTGACAGAGGAAGGCGGCAGCCGCTTTCGGACAGCAGTGACTGTGGTGCGTATCGGCGGCCGAGGACAGGGGAAGTTCGGACATTCTCCCCTATCCATGCGGGTATCCATGCGGGAGTGACGTATGGGGTGATTGATCGCTTCGGGGCGTCATGCGTGCTCGCTGCGCGGGTGCGCGGCGGCGAGCGCCCGGCGATTTCAGTGCCGGCCGGGCGTCACGGCGCGTTCGCAGCGGTCTGTACGGCGCGGTGGACGGCTCGGGCCAGGCGGGCGCCCCACAGTGAGCGGGGGCCTGCGAAGGCGTGGGGTGCTTCGCCCGGGCACGGCGTGCGGGCCGCGATGCACACGGCGTCGGTGGGCGTTCCGGAGCAGTCGTGGCCCGTGTTCAGCAGGGCCTGGACCTTGGCTTCGGTGGCGGTGGCGACCGCGTTGACCAGCGCGGCGTCGGTCAGCGCGACGGGGAGCGCGACGACGATGTTGATCGTGCCGGGGCGGGCGGGCGTGATCGCGCCCTGGGCCGGGGAGGCGGCCCAGCCCCGTACGCCCAGCCCCGCGGTGGCGGTGGCCTCGACGCCTGTGTCGTGTGCGTGGCCGTAGGCCCGGACGTCGGCGGCCGTCATGAGCCCGACCCCCGGCCCCTCCATGCGGGCCTCGGCAGCGAGGTCGGCGAGGTGCCGGTCGGGGTCGGTGCGTCGGTAACCGTGGGACACCTGGGCGTTGAGGACCCAGGCGCGCTCCCCCAGTCCGCCGCCGAGTACGGCGCTGCTGATCATCCGCCAGCCCGTACCCGCCCTCCACAGCAGGGCGTGCAGCTGTTCGCCGTCCTCGGTGCGGGTGAGTTGTTGCGGTGGCAGCAGTCCGGTGGTGGTGCGGGGTGGTGGGATGACGGCGCTCACCGAACAGACACTCCTTGTGTGGCCGGGGGACGGCGTCGAGGCGGTCCGCACCGCCCGCCCCGGCACCGGATGGCTGGTCGAGTGTCCTATGACAGGCGGTCTCCGCGGGTCAGACCCCGGACACACAGCCAGACACAGGCAGACCCGGTCGGACGCCGTCGGAAGCCGTCAGACGCGGTCGGCGGCGATGAGGAGGTAGTGGAAGCTGCCCTCGCGGTATGCGGTCAGGAACGGGTCTTCGACGCCGGTGGCGAGGGAGGACTGGGCGCGCAGCTCCCAGTACGGGATCGTGGCCGACGTGAGGTCGACGACGTTGATGGGGACGAGGCCGTTGGCGGCCATCGCCTTGAAGTAGGCGCTGCGGGGATGGATGTTGCAGGTGTAGTGCTCGTCGATCCGGCTGACCGCCTTGGAGCGGCCGCCGGTCACATCGTTGTAGCAGCCCGTGATGACGACGTAGCGACCGCCGAAGGCCAGTTGGCGCGCGTGCTCGGAGAAGAGCTGGAACAGGTCCACGTACATGGTGGACTCGTTGTTCCAGATGCCCTGGAAGGCTCCGGTCGGGAAGCCGGTGTCCAGCATGTTGCGGAAGTGGTAGCGCACCTTGTCGTCCACGCCCCGCTTGTGGGCCTGGCCGTTGGCGAAGTCGACCTGGGCCTGGGAGATGGACACACCGTCGACCTGGCAGCCGAAGCGCGCGTTGGCCATGATGCTGCTGCCGCCCCGGCCGCATCCGGCGTCGAGGAGGCGGTGCTCGGGGGCGATCGGGCCGAGGTGGTCGAGGAGGGTGTCGGCCTGTGCCGATTCCAGTCGGTGCAGTTCCTCGATGATGCGTGCGTCGCGGGTGTCCTCGGGGCCTTCCAGGACGGAGGGGTCGTAGTCGCCGAGCCCGTAGTGGTGGTGGTACAGGCCGTCGACGTCGCCCAGGCTCAGGTTGACCGGGTCCTTCTCGTTGTTCCAGTAGTCCGCAACGGACTGCTGGTAGGCCGTGCGCAGCACGGGGGCCGCGGGAGAGAGAGGGGCGGTGGTCATGGGGAGGCTCCTTGACTGCATGCGGAAGGATCGCGTGGGTGGCAACAAAGGGGGAAGGTCGGGCTCAGGCGTCGTGGTAGCGGAGGCTTCCGCTGTGCCATTCACGGTTGCCGCCGAGCCAGGCCCATACGCCCGCGAGGAAGTGGCGCAGCTGCGGCGATCCGGTGAGGACAAGGGCCGCGGCCTCCGCCTCGAAGGTGCGGACCAGCTCGTCGTGGATCTCCACGCTGCGTTCGACCGCCTCGCGCGGTGAGCACCGCTCCTCGGCGGCGATCACGCTGGGCAGGTTGAACTCCACGCCCGAGGAGTGGTCTTCCTTCGCCATCGAGTACAGGTCGTTGACGAGCGTGCTGGCCGTGGCGGCCATCGTCACGGCGCGGCGGACTCGCGGGTCGGCATACTCGGAGGCCGCCACCGAGTAGCCGCCGACCACGTCGACCAGTGCGATGCAGGGCAGGAAGCTGTTGATCTGACGGTGCGCCAGATATTCCTGGACGGTGGGCATATGGCCGCGGGAGCGCCAGGAACCCTCCTGTCCGTACCCCACGAAGAGGACCGCGACCTCATGGCGGAGCCGGGCCACCTGGGAGGGGTCCGCGTACCTGGCCAGGTCGCGCAGCCCGGAGCGCAGGGCGACCCGGACGGGGTCGTCGGCCAGGTCCCGTTCCCATGCGGGTGCGTAGCCGGCCGGGAGGTGGGCGGGGTCGAGGGCCGTGTAGGCGGGGCCGAGGTGCGAGCCGAGGAGTTCGGTCCGCGAGCCCATGGTCTCGTCGTCGCAGTAGTAGTCGTCCGTGGCCCACTCCGCCAGCGCACATTTGGCCGCGGCCAGCAGGCGGTCCGGGTCGTCGCTGTCGGGGTGCGCCAGCATCATCAGGCGCCCGAAGTCGGCCGCGCGTACGCGTGCGAGGCGCCCGGCGTAGAGGCCGACCTCCTCCGCCCAGTCGACCAGCCGGTCGTTGACCTCCTGGCCGAGCGCCTGGTCGTCCCGTATCGCGGGCGGGCAGTACAGCTCGGGGACGCCGGTGCCCGCTCCGCCCGTCGTGTCCGGTGCCTTGCTGGTCGCCCTCCTGGCCGTGATGCGGGCCGCGGAGGTGCCGATCCCGGTCGGTCCGGTGGGTACGGCGGTGCGCGCCTGGTGGCGGACGGTTCCCGGCAGCGTCTTCGGAGCGGGCGGGCGGATTCCCTGACTGTGGGTGAGGAGGGTGGCCGCGAGTCGCGCCACATGGTGGCGGGCCAGGGGCGCGGCCATCCGGGACAGCTGTGACACCGGTTCTGCTCTCCGTTCGCGCCGTCCACGTCAGGACGGGGTGTGGAAGACCTCGACGTTCTCCAGGACGCCCAGCGCGTCGGGCACGAGAACGGCCGCCGAGTAGTAGGTGCTGACCAGGTAGGAGATCAGGGCCTGGTCGTTGATGCCCATGAACCGCACGTTGAGGCCCGGCTCGTACTCGTCGGGGATGCCTGTCTGGCGCAGGCCGACCACCCCTTCCTCCGCCTCCCCCAGGCGCATCGCGAGGATGGCGGAGGTGCCCGCGTCCGAGACGGGGATCTTGCCGCAGGGAAGGATCGGCACGCCGCGCCAGGCGGGCACCGGGTGGCCGGCGACATCGGCGCTGTCGAACGCCAGGCCCCGCTTGTTGCATTCGCGGCCGAGGGCGGCGATGGCACGCGGGTGCGCGAAGAACGCCTTGGTCCCGCGCCGCATGCTCAGCAGTTCGTCCATGTCGTCCGGCGTGGGCGGGCCGGAGTGGGTGGAGATGCGCTGGCTGTAGTCGGCGTTGTGCAGCAGTCCGAACTCGGGGTTGTTGACCAGCTCGGACTCCTGGCGTTCGCGCAGGGCCTCGATGGTCAGTCGCAGCTGCTGCTCGACCTGGTCCATCGGGTCGTTGTAGAGGTCGGCGACCCGGGTGTGCACCCGCAGAATCGTCTGGGCCACGCTCAGCTCGTACTCGCGGGGCTGGAGTTCGTAGTCGACGAAGGTCCCCGGGATCACCGGCTCACCGGTGTGGCCGGCGGCCAGGGCGATGTTCGCCTCGCCCTTCTTGTTCTGCGGGCGCCGCTTCTCCGCCTCGCGCTGCCGGACGTGGGCCCGCAACTGGTCGTCGCGGTCGGCCACTTCCTCGTACGCGGCCCGGGGCAGGGCCAGCACCGTGCACGCCGTCATCGCACGCGCCGTGAACTCCCACTCCCCCGGCTCCTCGGCCACCGCCTGTGCGCCGAAGAAGCCGCCGTCGGACAGCACACCGCGGCGGGTCTGCTCGCCGTAGTTTCCGGTGCCGACCTTCTCCACCTTTCCGTGCACGATCAGATAGACGTGGTCGACGGCCCCGCCCTGTTCGGCGATCACCTGGCCGGGGCCGTACTGCTGCCGGCGGCACCGGTCGGCGAGCGCCCGCAGCGTCCTGTCGTCCTCGAACCCGCGCAGCAGCGGAAGTTCCCCGAGCTCTGCCGGGACGACCCGGACCGCGCTCCCCTCCTGGACGAAGGTGACCCGGCCGTCGCCGACCTCGTACACCAGGCGTCGGTTGACCCGGTACGCGCCGCCCTTGACCTCCACCCACGGCAGCGTGCGCAGCAGCCAGCGCGAGCTGGTGCCCTGCATCTGCGGGACGGTCTTGGTGGTGGTCGCCAGGTTCCGCGCAGCGGCGATCCCGAGGCTGAGCTGTGTCCGGCCGGTCGGCTGCTCGGGCTGCTGCGGGTCCACTGCGATCGACATCCTGGTCCCTTCCATGGGGGCGCACGCATCAAGAAGGAGCCCTCGGAATCACCTGATCGGGCGACGAGAAGCTCCTGTTCCGCAAGTGAACCAGCGGGTAGTGATGTTGGTCGAAACCACTGGCGGCACAGAGATCTTTTTGCGCCACCCGCCTGCCGCGCGCCGTGCGGTCCGTCGCAGTGCAGCACGTGGAAATCCGCAGCTCAAAGTGTCCGCTATGCTGCGCTAACTCACCCTTTGATCAAGTCGACACACACGCGAGGCGAGTGGTCCGGCGCCACGAAGCCCGCCGGCGAGGTGGCCGATAGTGCGCGGTCGAGCGCTCGTCGATCGTGCCTGGTTCTCAGCTCCCGGAGCCGGCGCGGGGGGGTGCCTGTGACCTGGCGGCGCTCTGGCAGGGCGGCGCATTCTAGTCGGCCAACGGCCGTCGCATCTCTGCCATTTCCCGCAGTCTTTGGTGCTCAGGATGGTGGCGCGCGGCGGCTCGGGCTGCTGGACGGCCCGCGATTCCCCTCGGGACAGCCCCGCGGATCAGCCCTGCGGGGAAAATTCCTGTCGGCGAAGGCCAGGTACCCTCAACGTGTTCGAGAACCAGCAGAACCAGCATCTGTCACGGCGCCGTCTGCTCGGACTGGCGGCCCTCAGTGGCGCCGCCGTCGCCGGCATGACCACGATTTCCGCCGCCCCGCGTGCCGCGGCCGCCGACAAGCGGGGTCCGCACGCCGACAGCGGCTCGTTCGTCCCGGCCGTGGTGATCGGTACGGGGTACGGCGCCGCGGTGTCCGCACTGCGGCTCGGCGAGGCCGGGATTCCGACGCTCATGCTCGAAATGGGCCAGCTGTGGAACACGCCCGCGGACGACGGCAACGTCTTCTGCGGAATGCTCAAGCCCGACCGCCGCTCCAGCTGGTTCAAGTCGCGCACCGAGGCCCCGCTGGGCTCGTTCCTGTGGCTGGACGTGATCAACCGGAACATCGACCCGTACGCGGGTGTGCTGGACAAGGTCCACTTCGACCAGATGTCGGTGTACGTGGGGCGGGGCGTCGGCGGCGGCTCGCTGGTCAACGGCGGCATGGCCGTCGTCCCGAAGCGCGCGTACTTCGAGGAAGTGCTGCCGCAGGTGGACGCCGCGCAGATGTACGAGCGGTACTTCCCGCGCGCCAACGCCGCGCTGAAGGTGAACCACATCGATCCGGGCTGGTTCGAGGAGACGGAGTGGTACAAGTTCGCGCGGGTCTCGCGCGAACAGGCCGGCAAGGCGGGTCTGAACACCACCTTCGTCCCCAACGTCTACGACTTCGACCACATGCGGCGCGAGGCCACCGGTGAGGCGCCCAAGTCCGCGCTGGCGGGCGAGGTCATCTACGGCAACAACCACGGCAAGCAGAGCCTGGACAAGACCTATCTGGCCGCCGCGCTCGGCACCGGAAAGGTCACCATCGAGACCCTGCACCGGGTCACCGCGATCCGGCAGCAGGCGGACGGCAGTTACGTGCTGTCCGTGGACCAGAGCGACGCCAACGGCACGGTGATCACCCACAAGGAGATCGCCTGCCGTCACCTGTTCCTCGGCGCCGGCAGCCTCGGTTCGACCGAGCTGCTGGTGCGGGCCCGGGACACCGGCGCGCTGCCCCACCTCAACGCCGAGGTCGGGGAGGGTTGGGGCCCCAACGGCAACATCATGACCGGACGGGCCAACCACGTGTGGAATCCCACAGGTTCCCACCAGTCGTCGATCCCCGCCCTGGGGATCGACGACTGGGACAACCCCGCCGCCCCGGTCTTCGCGGAGATCGCGCCGATGCCGGCCGGTCTGGAGACCTGGGTGAGCCTCTATCTGGCGATCACCAAGAACCCCGAGCGCGGCACCTTCGTCTACGACAAGGCCACCGACCGGGCGGTGCTGCGCTGGACCCGGGAGCAGAACGCGCCCGCGGTCGAGGCCGCGAAGTCGCTGTTCGACCGGATCAACAAGGCCAACACCACGATGTACCGCTACGACCTGTTCGGGCCGCAGCTGAAGAACTTCTCCGACGACTTCTGCTACCACCCGCTCGGTGGCTGCGTCCTGGGCAAGGCCACCGACGGGTACGGCCGGGTCGCGGGCTACCGCAACCTCTACGTCACCGACGGCGCGCTCATCCCGGGGTCGATCGGGGTCAACCCGTTCGTGACCATCACGGCGCTGGCCGAGCGGAACATCGAGCGGATCATCGCGGAGGACGTCAAGGTCGCGCGCTAGGGCCTGCCGTCGGGTCCGCAACGTCTCCTCGTCCGCCCGGAGGGCGGGCCGGCACACCGTCCGGCAGGCGGGACGTTGCGGACCCGACGCAGCCGTTCCGTTGGAACGGCGGTCGGTCCGTGGTGCTTCAGCTGCGCGTCGGTTCGCTCGTGCCCCGAAGGACGGGACGGTCTACGGATTTTCCGGTGGGTGGCGTGAGATCACAGAGGGGTGCGGCCAGTCGATCCGCATGCGGGTGCGCTCTCAGAACCTCCGCCAGTCATCGTGAAAGGGAATCCATGGACTCCGCCCGACGGCCGATCCTCTTCGTCAGTCTTCCGGAGAGTGGGCTGGCCAACCCGCTGCTCGTGCTCGCCGAGGAACTCTCCCGCCGGAACGTGCCGGACCTGTGGTTCGCCACCGACGAGCCGCGGCGCGAGGACGTGAAGGGGATTTCGGTGGGCTCCCCGGTGGAGTTCGCCTCGCTGGGGGAGGTCGTCAGCGAGCTGTCGGCGGTGACGTGGAGCGACGAGGTCTACCGGGACGTCACGCAGTCGTCGCGGTTCAAGGCGCATCGGGCGGTGATCAGGCAGTCGTTCGTGCCGGCGGCGCAGGACGCGAAGTTCCGGAAGCTCGCGGCGATCGTCGACGAGGTCAAACCGGCGTTGATGGTCATCGACTGCATCAGTGGGTTCGGCATCGAGTTGGCCATCGCCCGGCGGATTCCGTACGTGCTGAGCGTGCCGTTCGCACCCAGCAACGTGCTGACGGCGTTCACGCCGTTCGGAAAGGGGTACACGCCGTGGGGCTTCCCCGTTCCGCACACCGGGCTGCCGCGTCGCATGACGCTGACCCAGCAGCTCAGGAACCAGTTGTTCAAGTGGCAGACCCTGGCGATGTTCCTCTCGCCGCAGATGGGCAAGGTGCTGGCGCAGGACACCCAGCGGCGCAAGGAACACGGTCTGCCGTCGATGAGCCCGATGGCGCGGATCGAGAGCGCCGAGCTGGTGCTGTGCAATTCGATCGCCGAGCTGGACTATCCCGTTCGGTTGCCGCCGCAGATGCGGCTGGTCGGGACGATGGTGCCGCCGCTGCCGGAGGCCCCGGACGACGAGGAGCTGTCGGGCTGGTTGGACGCGCAGTCCTCGGTGGTCTATGCGGGATTCGGAACGATCACCCGGCTGACACGGGATCAGGTCAGTGCGATGGTGGAGGTGGCCAGGCGCCTCGACGGACGGCATCAGGTGTTGTGGAAGCTGCCGTCGGCACAGCAACACCTGCTGCCGCCGAAGGAGACCCTGCCGGGGAATCTGCGTATCGAAAGCTGGGTGCCGTCTCAACTGGACGTGCTCGCGCACCCCAACGTGAAGGTGTTCTTCACCCATGCCGGCGGCAATGGCTACAACGAGGGCATGTACTTCGGGAAGCCGCTGGTGGTCCGGCCCTTGTGGGTCGATTGCTACGACCAGGCGGTGCGTGGCCAGGACTTCGGGATCAGCCTGACCCTCGATCGCCCGCGGGGCATGGACGTCAACGACGTGGTCGACAAGTTGACCCGCGTACTGGAGACCCCCTCCTTCCGCCGGAAGGCGGAGCGGCTCGGTGCGCTGCAGCGGGCGGCGGGCGGTCGGACGGCCGCCGCCGACCTGATCCTCGGGCTGCCGGCCCTGGCCAAGGCATCGCAGTGAATGCGCCTGTGGGCGCGTATCGGACGTGTGGAAGCACGAGGAGGATGAGGTAGCGGATGTCGTTCAAATACCCTGTGTCCCGGCCCGCGTTGACCGGGCGGGAGCTGGAGTACCTGACCGCCACGGTCGAGGACGGGTGGATATCGTCGCAGGGGCCCATGGTCCGGCGTTTCGAGCGGGCCTTCGCCGATTACAACGCGTCCGCGCACGGCGTGGCCTGTTCGTCCGGGACGACCGCACTGACCTTGGCGCTTCGTGCCCTGGGTGTCGGACCGGGCGATGAGGTGATCGTCCCGGAGTTCACGATGGTGGCCTCCGCGTGGGCGGTGACGTACACCGGTGCGACGCCGGTCTTCGTCGACTGCGGGGACGACCTCAACATCGATGTCTCCCGCATCGAAGAGAAGATCACGTCACGGACGAAGGTCGTCATGCCCGTCCACATCTACGGGCGGCGCTGCGACATGGACGCCATCACGGACCTCGCGTTCCAGTACAACCTGAAGGTCGTGGAGGACAGTGCCGAGGCGCACGGCGTCCGGCCGACCGGGGACATCGCCTGCTACTCGCTGTTCGCCAACAAGATCATCACGTCGGGCGAGGGGGGCATCTGCCTCACCGACGACCCCAAACTGGCGGACCAGATGGCGCATTTGCGGGCCATGGCCTTCACCAAGGACCACAGCTTCCTGCACAAGAAGGTGGCCTACAACTTCCGGATGACGGCCATGCAGGCCGCCGTCGCGCTGGCGCAGACCGAGCGGCTCGACGAGATCCTCGAAACCCGGCGCGGCATCGAGCGGCGCTACGACGAGGGGCTGGCCGATGTCCCCGGGATCACGCTGATGCCACCGCGGGACGTGCTGTGGATGTACGACCTGCGGGCCGAACGCCGCGAGGAGCTGCGGGAGTTCCTGGCCGACGAGTCGATCGAAACCCGGCTGTTCTTCAAGCCGATGAGCCGGCAGCCCATGTACTTCCATCCCGATTGGCCCTCGCTCAAGGCGAGCGCCTTCGCCGAGGACGGGCTGTACCTGCCCACGCACACCGAACTCACGCCCGCAGAACAGGACTTCGTGATCGACCGGATCCGTGCGTTCTACGGCGCCAGCTGACGGACCGTTCGAGAGGGGATACCCACCCATGAAGCACACAGGCCCGGCCGTGCCGCGAACCTGCCCGGTCGCGGCCCAGACAGCTCCGGCCAGCGACGTGACGGATCCGGCGATGGTCGACTTTCCGCTGCGCCAGCCCGGCGTGCCGTTCCCACCGCCCGACTACGCCGACTACCGCGACCGGCAGGGGCTGGTCCTCTCACACCTGCCCGACGGCAAGCGGGTGTGGCTGGTCACCCGCCACGAGGACGTCCGCGCCGTACTGACCAACCCCAAGATCAGCTCCAACCCCGAGCACGAGGGATTCCCCAACGTCGGGAAGACCGTGGGAGTGCCCAAGCAGGATCAGATCCCGGGTTGGTTCGTGGGGATGGACTCCCCCGAGCACGACCGGTTCCGCAAGGCCCTGATCCCGGAGTTCACCGTACGGCGGGTACGCGCGATGCGGCCGGCGATCGAACGCACGGTGGAGGCGCGTCTGGACGAGATGCTGGCCGCGGGCAACACCGCGGACCTCGTTGCCGACTACGCGCTGCCCATCCCCTCCCTGGTGATCTCCGCACTGCTCGGAGTACCGCCCACGGACCGCGACTTCTTCGAGTCCAGGACCCGCGTGCTGGTCTCCCTCCGTGGCTCCACCGAAGAGCAGCGCATGACGGCCGGCAAGGAACTGCTGCGCTACATCAACCGGCTGATCTCCATCAAGGAGAAGTGGCCCGGCGACGACCTGGTGAGCCGGCTGCTGGCCAACGGCGCCATCGCCCCCCACGAGCTGTCGGGTGTGCTGATGCTGCTGCTCATCGCCGGCCACGAGACCACCGCCAACAACATCGCGCTCGGCGTGGTCACGCTGCTGACACACCCCCAGTGGATCCATGACGACCGGGCCGTGGAGGAGACACTGCGCTTCCACTCCGTCGCCGACTTGGTCTCCCTGCGGGTGGCCGTCGAGGACGTGGAGATCGCCGGTCAGCTCATCAAGGCGGGCGAGGGCATCGTGCCGCTGGTCGCTGCGGCCAACCACGACGAGAGCGTCTTCGAATGCCCCCACGAGTTCGACCCCTCCCGGTCCGCACGCAGCCACGTGGCCTTCGGCTACGGCGTGCACCAGTGCCTGGGGCAGAACCTGGTGCGGGTCGAGATGGAGGTCGCCTACCGGAAGCTCTTCGAACGCATCCCCAACCTCCAACTCGACGTTCCGGTGGACGGGTTGGGCATCAAGTACGACAGCGTGCTCTACGGGCTGCACGAGCTTCCGGTCCGCTGGTAGCCGCCGGGCCCCGCCGCCCGCCGGCGCGTGCCACCCGATCACCGGGCGGTCGACGTTCACCGCAGGAGAGACCAGGAGAGATATCGACATGCGAATCACCGTTGCCCCCGACCGCTGTGTGGGGGCGGGCCAGTGCGTGCTCAACGCGCCCGCGCTCTTCGACCAGGACGACGACGGACTCGTCACCCTCCTCGCCGATCCCGGCGCCGACCAGGAGTCCGCGGCCCGAGTGGCGAGTGGCCTGTGCCCGTCCCGCGCGATCACCGTGCACGAGGGTTGAGGCCGGCCCCGGGCAGCAGCCCGGGGCCGGCCCCCGGCGTTGTCCCCAACTTTGACGAGAGTGCTTGAGATCCGGGAGTGATGGTGCCCGTCCACGCAGATGATTACGTGATCCAGCCGCCCACCGACACGGCGGAGCCACTGGGCGGCTACACGCTGCCCGAGGTCTTCGAGGCCGCCGTGGGATCCGCTCCCGACTCCCCGGCCGTCGTCGACGGGGACCGCTCGTGGACGTGGGCGCAGTGGCGGGCGGACGTCGACGCGCTGGCCCGCGGCCTACAGGAGTCCGGGGTCTCGCCCGGCGAGGTCGTCGCGGTACAACTCCCGAACTGCTGGGAGCTGCAGACGCTGCATCTGGCCGTCGCGGCCGCCGGTGCGGTGCTGCTGCCCGTCCACCAGGGCACGACGGTCCCGGAGCTCCAGGCGCTGTTGGCCCGGGCGGAACCCGTCCTGCTCGTCCTGTCGGCCGCCGGGAGCGGGGGTGCGACGACGCGTTCGCTCAGGGAGGGCGTCCCGTCACTGCGTGGGGTGCTGTTGACCGGCGCGCCGGAGGCGGAGTGCCAGGCGGCGGGTGCCGGGTCGCTGGACGGGCTGCTGGCGGCCTGGGCGGGCGACCGGCCCCGGCCGGTGGACGTCACCCCCGACCTGCCGCTCGTCCTGATCCCCTCGTCCGGCACGGTCTCCGCGCGGCCCAAGCTCTGTGTGCACAGCCACGACGGTCTGCTGTCGAACACCGCAGCCGTCGTCGCCGAGGACGCCGACGCCTTTTCCGGTACGGTCCTCACGGCCTGCCCGATGACCCATCTGTTCGGCCTCCAGGCCATGCACGCGGCGCTGCTCGCCGCCTGCGGACAGGTGCTGCTCACCCGGTGGGACGTGGAGCGCTTCCTGGAGCTGGCACGGGAGCACGCGCCCCGCGTCGTCTTCGCCGTGCCCGCGCAACTGCAGGATGTCCTCGCGCGACTCGCCAGGACGGACGGGCCGACGGGCTTCGCGCCGCACCAGGTGCGTACGGCGGGGGCCGCCCTCGCGCCCGCGCTCGCCGCCCGGGTGCGCGCCGTCCTCGACTGCGAACTGGTCGTGGTGTGGGGCATGTCCGAGATCGGTACCGGCTCCCGTACCCGGGCCCAGGACCCCGACGGCAGCGTGGGTCGGCCGGTCCCCGGCGTGGACCTCCGGGTCGTCGACGAGCACGGCGAGGTGTGCGCGGCGGGCGAGACGGGTGAACTCCACTACCGGGGGCCCGGACTGTTCCGCGGCTATTTCCGTGAGCCGGAACTGACCCGCTCGGCCCTCACCGAGGACGGCTGGCTGCGCACCGGCGATCTCGCGGCCGTCGGCGCGGACGGAGTGGTGGTACTCCGCGGCCGGGCTGCCGACCTGATCAACAGCGGCGGCCGGAAGTTCAGCGCCGGCGAGGTCGAGGGACTGCTCGCGGGTCTCGCGGGACTGGGTCCGCTGGCCGTGGCCGGCGCACCGGACGACCGGCTCGGGGAGTACCCGTGCCTGGTCGTGACCGACCGCGCGGACCGCACGATCGGCCTGAGCGAAGTGACCGCGTTCCTGCACCGGCTGGGTCTCGACGACCACAAGATCCCCCTCGAACTGGTCTCCTTGCCCGAGCTTCCCCTCTCCCCCGCCGGGAAGCTCGACCGCCGGGCACTCGACCGGCTGCTCACCGGCCTCGGGACGGTGTCCGTCCCGGCCCGGCTCGGCGCGCTCCCGCCGTACACGGTCGAGGAGGCGCTGGAACTCGTACGCGACTGCGTCGGTCGGTTGCTCGGGAGCGACGGCGGGTCCGTCCCCTTCTCCCCGGAGGCCGACTTCCGTCAGCTCGGCCTCGATTCCATCCTCGCGGTGCGGCTGCGCAATCTGCTGCGGGAGGAGACCGGGCTGCCGCTTCCGACCACGTTGGCTTTCGACTTCCCCACCCCGCGGGCCGTCGCGCGCCTCCTGGCCGAGCAGGAGGAGACATCCCCGGAGGAGCCGTTCCGTACCCCGGCGGACGATGCCGACCCGGTGGCCATCATCGGCATGGCCTGCCGGCTGCCGGGCGGGGCCGGCTCCCCCGAGGCCCTGTGGGAGCTGCTCACCGAGGGGACCGACGCCATGTCCCCCTTCCCCGAGGACCGCGGCTGGGACCTGGACCGGCTCTTCGACGACGATCCCGACCGACCGGGTACCTGCTACGCCCGCGAAGGCGGATTCCTGCACGACGCGGGCGACTTCGACGCCGGCTTCTTCGGCCTGTCCGACCGGGAGGCGACGGCGATCGATCCGCAGCAGCGGCTGCTCCTGGAGACGGCCTGGGAGACCGTCGAGCGTGCCGGCATCGCCCCGGAGTCACTGCGGGGAACCCGTACGGGCGTGTTCGCGGGCGCGATGGACCGCGGCTACGGTGCCATCGCGTCCGCCACTCCCAGCCCTTGGGAGAGCATGCTCACCACCGGGGCCGCCGGTAGCGCGATCTCGGGGCGCATCGCCTACACCTACGGGCTCGAAGGCCCCGCGATCACGGTCGACACCGCCTCCTCGTCCTCCCTCGTCGCCCTGCACCTGGCCTGTCGGTCCCTGCGGTCGGGCGAGACCGACCTGGCGCTGGCCGGCGGCGTCACCGTCATGGCGACCCCGACGCCCTTCTCGCACTTCGCCCGGCTGCGCGCGCTCTCCCCCGACTCCCGCTCCAAGGCGTACGCCGACGCCGCGAACGGGTCCGCGTGGTCGGAGGGCGCGGGGTTGCTGCTGCTGGAGCGGCTGAGCGACGCCCGGCGCAACGGGCACCGTGTCCTGGCGCTCGTACGGGGCTCGGCCGTGAATCAGGACGGCGCCTCCAACGGGCTCACCGCCCCGAGCGGGCCCGCGCAGCAGCGCGTCATCCGTCAGGCCCTGGCCGACGCCGGACTGACCCCGCAGGACGTGGACGCCCTGGAAGGGCACGGCACCGGCACTCCCCTCGGCGACCCCATCGAGGCCCAGGCCCTGCTGGCCACGTACGGCCAACAGCGGCCCGAGGACCGGCCGTTGTGGCTGGGGTCGGTGAAGTCGAACATCGGGCACACGCAGGCCGCCGCCGGAGTCGTCGGGGTCATCAAGACCGTGCTCGCGCTGGACCACGGCGTCCTGCCACGGACGCTGCACGTGGACACCCCTTCGGCCAAGGTGGACTGGTCCGCCGGTTCGGTGCGGCTGCTGACCGAGGCCCGGCCCTGGCCGCGGGAGAGCGGACGCACGCGCCGGGCGGGGGTGTCCTCGTTCGGGCTCACCGGGACCAATGCGCATGTGATCCTGGAGGAGGCACCGGGGGAGATCGCGGAGGAGGCACGGGGTGCGTCGGGGCCGACGCGGGTCCCGGAGCCGGCCGACGACCCGGCCGTGCCCTGGGTGCTTTCCGCCCGGAGCCGGGTGGCGCTGCGTACACAGGCGCGGCTCCTGGCCGAGCACATGGCGGCCCACCCGGAGCTGCGTGCCCAGGATGTCGCCCACGCCCTGACCACCACCCGCAGCCTGCACCGGCACCGGGCCGTCGTCACCGGCTCCGACCGGGCACAACTCCTCGCCGCGACAGCGGAATTCGGCCGTGGTGAGCGCGCCGCCGGCGTCGTCCCGCACGATGCCGCACCGGGCGGGCTGGCCTTCGTCTTCCCCGGACAGGGCAACCAGCGCCCCGGCATGGGACGGGCGGCGGCCGCGGCGTTCCCCGCCTTCGGGCAGGCGCTGCGCGAGGTGTGCGCCACCATGGATCCCCTGCTGCCGCGGCCGCTGACCTCGGTGATGTGGGCGGCTCCCGAATCCGACGAGGCGGCCCTTCTCGACGACACCACCTACACCACGCCCGCGCTCTTCGCCATCCAGGTGGCCCTGTACCGGCTGTTCGAGTCCTGGGGCGTGGTCCCCGCTCACCTGGTGGGTCACTCGGCCGGGGAGATCTCCGCCGCCCATGTCGCCGGTGTGCTCTCCCTGCAGGACGCGTGCACCCTGGTGGCGGCCCGCGGCAGGCTCATGGGCACGCTGCCGCCCGGTGGTGCGACGGTGGCGATACGCATCACGGAGGACGAAGTGCTGCCGTGGCTGGCGGAGTCGCGGGACTGCGTATCGATCGCCGCCGTCAACGGGCCGAACTCCGTGGTGCTCTCGGGCGCCGAGGCCCCACTCATGGCGCTCACCGACCGGCTCCGCGCCGCAGGTCACAAGACCCGGCGGATCGGGGTGCCCGTCGCGGCCCATTCACCGCTGATGGATCCGATGCTGGAGGAGTTCCGCGCGGTCGCCCGTGCGCTGTCCTATGCCGCGCCCACCGTACCGCTCGTCTCCACCCTCACCGGCCGCCCCTTGACCGACGAGGAGGCGCACGACCCGGACCACTGGGTGCGGCACGTGCGGCAGTCCGTACGTTTCAAGGACGCGATCGACCGGCTCCGGGACGAGCGTGTCACCGGGTTCCTGGAACTGGGTGTCGACCCGGTGCTCACGCCGATGATCGACGAGTGCATGGAGTCGGCCGCCCCGCAGCCCGGAGTCGCCGTGATGCCGAGTCTGCAGGCCGCCGTGCCGGATCGGCATGCCCTGCTCACCGCGGTCGCCCGGGTGCACGCCCATGGCGTCCCCGTCGACTGGGACGCGGTGCTGCCCGGGGCCCGGCCCGCGCCGCTGCCGACGTACGCGTTCCAGCGGCGGCGGTTCTGGCTGGCGCCGACTCCAGGGAAAGCGGCGGGACCGGCCGCCGACTGGGGGGTCGCGGATGCCACCGGCTTCGGGGGTGCCCCGGTCGGCGCGGACGGGGCGGCCGCCGGTGAGGAGTCGCCGGGGCTGGACGCCCGCCTTTCCGGCCTCGACGAGGCCGAGCAGAACGCACTCGTACTGGCCCTGGTCCTCGACGAGACCTCGGCCGTGCTCGGCGGCCAGGAGACGCGCGGCGAGGAGGGCAGCCGTACGTTCAAGGAGATGGGAATCAACTCGGTGAACGCGGTCGAACTGCGCAACCGCCTCATCGCGGCCACGGACCTGCGGCTGCCCGCCACGCTCGTGTACGACTTCCCCACCCCGAAAGCGGTGGTCCGACTCGTACGTGAGCGCAGCACGGCGCGGCCCGCCTCCCCCCTGCGCGATGTGGAGTCGGTCGTGGCCGAGTTGGAGGCCCTGCTCACCACCGGCGCGGAGGTCTCGGAGGAGACGGTGGCGCGGTTGAAGGCGGTGGCGGACGCGACGGCGGGGGTCGGCGATGGTACGGGCGCCGGTCGCGACGGGGCACTGGACCTGACATCGGCCAGCGACGAGGAGCTCTTCCAGCTGATGGACGCGGAGAGTTGACGGCCGGGTCGGGTGGGTGCGGGTCCGCTCCGGAGATCCCGCACCCACCCGTCGGCTGAATCCGGCATCCATGGCGTGCGCCGGCCCCTTGCCAACAGGGGCCGGCGCACTGTGCTGAAACTAGAAAATTCCGCATCGTTTCGGGCCGTAGGTTCCCGTCATGGACTCCAATTCCTCGGCGGCGGTGCAAGCCGCCCGCCACATCGCCATATCGTTCGTGGCCGCAGTGTCGGCGGTGGGACTCACCGCCCCTCTCGCCTCGGCCCAGCCCCGCACCGCGCCCGCCGAAGCGCCGGCCCGGCACGCGCCGCAGGCGTCGCTTGCCGCGCACGGCATTCCGTTCACCGACGCCAAGGTCACCCAGCAGACGGACGGCTCGTTCACCGTGACCTGGAAGGCGCCCGCGGTCGGTTCGGTCACCGTCTACGTCGGCGACAGAGTCGTGGCCCATGGCGGGCCCGAGGCCAACGTCACCGTACGCGGACTGCCCGCCGCCGACCGGCAGTGGTTCCGCCTCGTTCCCGACCAGGGAGACCCGCTCACCCTCGCCGACCGCTCACTGCACCTTCCGAGCGCGCCCAACTTCCGCGACGCGGGCGGCTACCGCACCACCGACGGCCGGTGGGTGAAGATGGGCGTGCTGTACCGCTCCAACGGCCTGCACACCCTCTCCGACGCCGACCTGGCCAAGCTCCAGCGTCTGGGCATCCGTACGGACGTCGACCTGCGCATGCCGGGCGAGCGCGCCGAGGGCCCGGACCGCGTACCCGCGGGCGCGCGCTACATCGCCGCCGATGTCCTGGGCGAGGACATCAAGGGTGACCTGCCCGCGACAGCCGCGGCATCCGAGCGGATGATGGTCGACACCTACCGGTGGCTCGTCTCCAAACCCTCCGCGCTCGACGCCTACCGATCGCTGTTCCTTCTCGCCGGCTCCTCCGGCTTCTCCCCGCTGGTCTACCACTGCGAGGGCGGCAAGGACCGTACGGGCTGGGGCAACGCCGCCCTGCTCACGGCCCTCGGTGTGGACCGCGACACGGTCACGCGGGACTACCTGGCCACCAACGACTACCTCGCGGCTCGGAACGCCGCCACCCTCGCCGAGCAGACCCCGGAGATGGCTGCCCGCCTCAAGCCGGTCCTGGACGCCAGGGTCACGTATCTGAACACGGCCTTCGACGAGGTCACGGCCCGCTTCGGCTCCTTCGACGCGTATCTGCGCGACGGGCTGGGCCTGAACAAGCAGGATCTGGAGCGGCTGCGGGAGACACTGCTCGTCGACTGACCGGTCGACTGTTGCCCGGCCGTCCGGCCCGCAGCCCAGAGGCCCGCACGGACCGCACACACGACGCCCCTCCCGGCAGTGCGCCGGGAGGGGCGTCGTGTGTGGTTCCCGCGGTTCAGGACAGGCCGATCTCGTTGTCCAGGAGGTCGAAGACCTCCTCGTCGGAGGCCGACTCGAAGTCGAAGTCCTGATCGGACCGGGAGTCGTCCTGCCCGGCTGCCGCGGGGGTCTCCCGCAGGGCGTCCCACTTCGCCCGGAGAACCTCCAGGCGACCCGCTATCTGCTCGTGGACCTCCTCCGTGACGTCGAGCCCGCCGAAGG
This sequence comes from Streptomyces noursei, assembly GCF_016917755.1. Classification (GTDB taxonomy): domain Bacteria; phylum Actinomycetota; class Actinomycetes; order Streptomycetales; family Streptomycetaceae; genus Streptomyces; species Streptomyces yunnanensis. The sequence continues at coordinate 105,513 of NZ_CP070326.1, forward strand.
TCTTCTCCAGCCGTTCGAGCTCACCCAGGAGCTCCTCCGGGCCGGAGGCCGGCTCGGGGGCGATCCGGGCGTGGAGGTGGTCGACCAGCTCCGCCGGCGTCGGGTAGTCGAAGAGCAGGGTCGCCGGCAGGCGGATTCCGGTGAGGGCGCTCAGGCCGTTGCGGAGTTCGACCGCGGTCAGGGAGTCGAAGCCGATGTCCAGGAAGGCGCGGTCCGGGTCGATCTCCGTGCCCCTGGCGTGCCCGAGGACCGTCGCGACCTGGCCGCCCACGGCGTCCAGTACGACCTCGCGCCCCTCTGCCGCGGACAGGCCGGTCAGCCGCCGCGCGAAGGCAGCTGCCGCGTCGCCGTCCGTCGCGGCCGTGGTCACGGCCGCGCGCCGGCCCGGGGTACGGATCAGGCCGCGCAGCAGTGCCTGGGGCTCGCCCTGTGCGCGGAGCGCGGCGCGGTCCAGGCGGACGGGGAGCGTTGTGGGCTCGGCCGTCCCGAGCGCGGTGTCGAAGAGGGCCAGACCCTCCTCCGTCGACAGCGGGGGCATCCCCTGACGAGCCATACGCTGCACGTCGACGTCGGTGAGGGCACCGGTCATCCCGCTGTCCTGGGACCAAGGACCCCACGCCAACGACACCGCAGGCAACCCCACCGCACGACGATGAACCGCCAACGCGTCCAAGAACGCGTTGCCCGCCGCATAGTTCCCCTGACCGGGGCTACCGACAGTGCCCGCCACGGACGAGAACACCACGAACGCGGTCAGGTCCCGGTCCTTGGTCGCCTCGTGCAGATGCCACGCCGCATCCACCTTCGGACGCAACACCGCAGCCAACCGCTCCGGGGTCAACGACTCCACCACACCGTCATCCAGGACACCGGCCGTATGCACCACCGCTGACGGTGCATGACGGGCCACCAGGTCAGTCACTGCCGCGGCGTCCGACACATCGCACGCCTCGACAACCGCCTCCGCGCCATGCTGCGCAAGTTCGGCGACGAAGTCACCGACACCTTCCGCGGCCGGCCCACGGCGACTGACCAACAACAGACTCCGCACCCCGTGCACAGCCACCAAATGCCGCGCAACGATACGCCCCAGGCCACCGGTACCACCCGTGATCAGAACCGTCCCGGACGGATCCCATTGGACCCCGGCTGTGGGTTCGGCCGGCCGTTCCACCCGGGCCAGCCGTGCGGTGAGGACCTGTTCGCCGCGCACCAGCAGCTGCGGCTCGTCCGAGGCCAACGCCATGGGAATGAGGGGCACTTCGGCGTTGTCCGCCACGTCCACGAGGCCGAAGCGCCCGGGGTTCTCCGACTGCGCCGACCGCACCAGACCCCACACCGCCGCGCCCGCGAGATCCGCGCCGGACACCGCGCCACGCGTCACGAACACCAGGCGCGAGGAGGCGAACCGCTCCTCCGCCAGCCACGACTGGATCACCTCCAGCGCCCCAGCCGCCGCGGCATGGACGGACTCCACGGTGCTGTCGGAGCAGGTCCCGGTCATCGGCGGAACGAGCAGCAGGTCGGGGGCGCCGGCCTGGGCGATCTCGTCGAGATCCGTGTGGGTCTGGAGCGAGAGCGCGTCGAGGATGCCTTCGGCGTCCTTGCCGAGCATGGCGAGGGAACCCGTCGGCTCGGCCGTGAGGTGGACCCCGGTCCAGTCGACCTTGAAGAGGGAATCGCCGCCGCTCTGCAACTGCCCGGCGGTGATCGGACGCGCGGTCAGGGCTCCTACCGAAGCCACCGGAGCGCCCGTCGTGTCCGCGATCGCGATCGACGTGCCGTTCGCGGTGGCGCGGATGCGGACCCTCACCCGGGAGGCACCGGACGCGTGCAGGGACACCCCGCTCCACGAGAAGGGGACACCCCGCTCCTCCGCTCCTGCGCCGTCCAGCAGCGCCGCGTGCAGCGCCGCGTCGAAGAGCGCCGGGTGCAGGCCGTAGGAGCCACCGTCGGCGCCCTCCGGAAGTCCGACCTCCGCATAGACGTCGTCGCCGGCCTTCCAGGCTGCCCGCAGCCCCTGGAACACCGGGCCGTAGGCGAACCCGGCGTCGGCGAACTGCTCGTAGCAGCCCGTCAGGTCAAGCGGCTCGGAGCCCTGCGGGGGCCACATCCGGGCATCGAACGCCGGCGCCTCGGTGGCCGGGGCCAGGACACCGTCGGCATGCAGGGTCCATGGCTCCGCTCCCGCACGTCCGTGCACCGACACCGGCCGGCGACCCCTGTCATCGGGCTCGCCCACCCGCACCTGCACCTGGACCGCGCCGTCCGCCGCAGGCAGCACCAGCGGGGCAGCGAGCGTCAGCTCCTCCACCGCACCGCAGTCCACCTCGTGGGCCGCCCGCAGCACCAGTTCCACCAGCGCCGTGCCGGGCACCAGCACGGACCCCATCACCACGTGATCCGCCAGCCACGGATGCGCGGAGACCGACAGCCGACCGGTGAACAACACCCCGTCCGAGCCGGCCAGTTCGACAGCTGCACCGAGCAGTGGATGCTCCGCGGAATCCAGGCCCGCGAACCGCACATCACCCGAGCGCGCCACCCGGCCCGACGGCCAGTACCGCTCGTGCTGGAACGCGTACGTCGGCAGATCCACCCACCGCGCACCCGTACCGGCGAAGACCGCGGACCAGTCGACAGGCACGCCGCAGGCATGCAGTCGCGCCACAGCCGTGAGGAGTGCCGGTGCCTCCTGCCGGTCCTTGCGCAGTACCGGGGTCAGTACCGAATCGTCCGCGGCGGACTCCGCTGCGAGGGCGGCGAGGGCGCCGTCCGGGCCGAGCTCCAGGTACGCCGAGACGCCCTGGGCTTCCAGCGCGCCGACCCCGTCGGCGAACCGCACTGCCTCACGGACATGACCCACCCAGTACCCGGCGGAACACAGCTGTTCCTCCGTGGCGGGCTCGCCGGTGACGTTCGAGATCACGGGGATGCGCGGCGCGTGGTACGTCATGCGGTCGGCGACGGCGCGGAAGTCGGCCAGCATCGGTTCCATGAGCGGTGAGTGGAAGGCGTGCGAGACCCGCAGCCTGGTGGTCTTGCGGCCGTCGGCTTCGAAGTGCGTCGCGATGGCGAGCACCGCGTCCTCGGCGCCGGAGACCACCACCGACGTCGGGCCGTTGATCGCCGCGATCGACACCGTCTCCGTCAGGTGCGGCAGGACCTCCTGCTCCGTCGCCCGGACGGCCACCATCGCGCCACCGGCCGGCAGCGCCTGCATCAGCCGGCCCCGGGCCGCCACCAGCGCACACGCATCCGGCAGGGAGAAGACCCCCGCGACGTGCGCCACGGCGATTTCCCCGACGGAGTGTCCCAGCAACTGGGCCGGGCGCACGCCCCACGACTCCAGCAGGCGGTACAGCGCCACCTCGATCGCGAACAAGCCCGCCTGGGCGTAAGCAGTCTGGTTCAGCGCTTCCGCGTCCTCGCCCCACACCACGTCCCGCAGGGGGCGCTCCAGATGCTCGTCCAGCGCGGCGCAGACGGCGTCGAACGCCTCCGCGAAGACCGGATAGCGGCCGTACAACTCACGTCCCATGCCGAGGCGTTGGGACCCCTGACCCGAGAACAAGAAGGCCAGCTTGCCCGTGCCGGCCCGGCCCTGCGCCACCACGGCCGCCTCGCTGCGGCCCTCGGCCAGGGCGGACAACGAGCGCAGCAGGCCCTTCCGGTCCTCGGCCAGTATCACCGCGCGGTCCTGGAAGGCCGAGCGGCCCGTCGCCAGCGCGTAGGCGACATCCGTGGCCCGCAGCTCCGGTTCGCCGTCGGCCAGCCGGGACAGCAGTCGTGCCGCCTGGGCCCGCAACGCCGGCTCGCTCCGACCCGACAGCAGCACCGGCACCGGCGTGCCGGTCGATGCGTCGGCGGCCTCCTCCGGCTCGGGGACGGCGGCGACCGGTTCGGGCTGTTCCAGGATCACATGCGCGTTCGTGCCACTGATGCCGAAGGAGGAGACGCCCGCACGACGTGGCCCGTCCCCCTGCCGCCACTCCACCGCGGACGTCAGCAGCTCAACGGCACCGGCGTCCCAATCCACATGCGACGACGGTTCATCCACATGCAGCGTCCGCGGAAGCACACCATGACGCATCGCCAACACCATCTTGATCACACCCGCGACACCCGAAGCCGCCTGTGCATGACCGATGTTCGACTTGACCGAGCCCAACAACAGCGGCCGATCCGCCGACCGCCCCTGACCGTAGGTGGCCAACAGCGCCTGCGCCTCGATCGGGTCGCCCAACGTCGTACCCGTACCGTGCGCCTCCACCGCATCCACATCCGCGGCAGACAGACCCGCACTCGCCAACGCCTGTCGAATGACGCGCTGCTGCGACGGACCATTCGGCGCCGTCAACCCGTTCGACGCGCCGTCCTGATTCACCGCGCTGCCCCGCACCGTCGCCAGAATCCGGTGTCCGTTGCGGCGCGCGTCGGACAGGCGCTCCAGCACCAGGATTCCGACGCCCTCACCCCAGCCGACCCCGTCGGCCCCATCGGCGAACGCCTTGCAGCGACCATCCTGGGAGAGCCCGCCCTGGCGGGAGAACTCCACGAACGTCGCCGGGGTCGACATCACCGTCACGCCACCCGCGAGCGCCAGCGAGCACTCGCCCTGGCGCAGCGACTGCGCGGCCAGGTGCAGCGCCACCAGAGACGACGAGCACGCCGTGTCCACCGTGATGGCGGGACCTTCGAAACCGAACGTGTACGACACCCGTCCGGAGGCGACACTGCCCGCGCTGCCGCTGCCCTGGTACCCCTCGAACTCGCGGCCGGACAGCAGCGTCGAGTAGTCGTGGTACATCACGCCGGCGAAGACGCCGGTACGGCTGCCGCGCAGCGTGGCCGGGTCCATACCGGCGCGCTCCAGCGCCTCCCAGGTCGTCTCCAGCAGCAGCCGCTGCTGGGCGTCGGTGGTCAGTGCCTCTCGGGGGCTCATCCCGAAGAACTCGGGGTCGAACTCCGCGGCCTGGTGGAGGAAGCCACCGGAGCGGGTGGCGATGGCGCCTTCGCGGTCGGGGTCGTAGGTGTCGTCGATTTCCCAGCCGCGGTCGGTGGGGAAGTCGGACACCGCGTCCACGCCCTCGGACACCAGCCGCCACAGGTCCTCGGGCGAGGCGACGCCGCCCGGGAAGCGGCAGCTCATGCCGACGATCACCACGGGGTCGTCCGCCAGGGACGGGAGGGCGGACACCGGGAGCGGCGTCTCGGTCTCCGCGCCGAACAACTCGTCCAGGAGGTGACCCGCCAGGGCGTCGGCCGTCGGATAGTCGAACACGGCCGTCGCCGGGAGCCGCAGTCCGGTGGTCTTGCCCAGCAGGTTGCGGAGTTCGATGGCGGTCAGGGAGTCGAAGCCGAGGTCCTGGAAGGCCCGGTCCGGGTCGACCGTCTCAGGGCTCGCGTGGCCCAGGACCGTCGCGATCTGGACACGTACGACATCCAGCAGCGCCGCGCGCCGCTCCGCCATGGACAGCCCGGTCAGGCGCTGCGCGATGCCGGATGCCTCGACGGCACCGGATCGGCGGGTCCGCGTACGGACCAGGCCACGCAGCAGTGCCTGGGGCTCGCCCTGCGCGCGGAGCGCCGCGAGGTCCAGGCGGACGGGCAACGGCGCGGGCTCGGTGGTGCCGAGCGCGGCGTCGAAGAGCGCCAGTCCCTCCTCGACGGACAGCGGCGGCATGCCCTGACGGGCGATCCGCTGCACGTCCGCATCGGTCAGCGCACCGGTCATCCCGCTGTCCTGGGACCACGGCCCCCACGCCAACGACACCGCGGGCAGACCCGCCGCACGACGATGCCGCGCCAACGCGTCCAAGAACGCGTTGCCCGCCGCGTAGTTCCCCTGACCGGAACTGCCGAACGCCCCCGCCACGGACGAGAACACCACGAACGCGTCCAGGTCCAGATGCCTGGTCGCCTCGTGCAGATGCCACGCCGCGTCCACCTTCGGACGCAGCACCGCAGCCAACCGCTCCGCGGTCAACGACTCCACCACACCGTCATCCAACACACCGGCGGTATGCACCACCGCACCGATCCGATACCGCGCCACCAGATCAGCCACCGCCGCCGGGTCCGACACATCGCACGCCTCGACGGCTACTTCGGCGTCGCCGCCGCGGAGCTCGGCCACGAGCTCCGGAACCCCCTCGGCAGCCTGGCCTCTCCGACTGACCAGCAGCAGACTCCGCACCCCATGCGCGGCCACCAAATGCCGTGCGACAGCGCGCCCCAGGCCACCGGTGCCACCAGTGATCAGAACCGTGCCGGAGGTGGCCCAGGTCATCGTGTGCTCGGACTGGGTCCGGGCCAGTCGCGGTGCCAGCACTTCGCCGCCACGCACCAGCAGTTCGGGCTCGTCGGTCGCGAGCCCTTGCGCCAGCACGGTCACATCGGCGGCGTCGTCCAGGTCCACCAGGCCGAAGCGGCCGGGGTTCTCCGACTGCGCCGACCGCACCAGGCCCTGGACGGCGCCGGCCGCGAGATCCGCACCGGACACCGCGCCACGCGTCACGAACACCAGGCGCGAGGAGGCGAACCGCTCCTCGGCCAGCCAGGACTGGACCAGGTCCAAGGCCCAGGCGGCCGTGCGATGCACGGACTCCACCACGTCGCCGCCACCGGCGGGCGGTGCGACCAGGACCGTCCCGGGCACGGTCGCTCCCGCCAGGGTCTCCAGCTCCCCGAGGTCCGACAGTGGCTCGCCGTCCGGAGCGGTGCCGAGCTCGACGCGTTCGTCGTTGAGCGGGACGGGCGCCCAGTCGACCTTGAAGAGGGCGTCACGGCCGGCGGCCTGCACCTGCCCGGCCGAGAGCGGACGCACCACCAGCGACTCCACGGAGGCCACCGGCGCGCCGGAGGTGTCCGCCATCGCGACCGACATCCCATTGGCCGTGCCACGGATCCGGACACGGAGGTGGGAGGCCCCGGAGGCGTGCAGGGAGACTCCGCTCCACGCGAAGGGGACTCCGCCCGCTTCCACGCCGCCCGACGCCGCCGCGTGCAGAGCGGCGTCGAAGAGCGCGGGGTGCAGGCCGTAGGCACGGCCCTCCGTGCCTTCCGGAAGGCTCACGTCGGCGTAGACCTCCTCGCCGCGCTTCCACGCCGCACGCAGGCCCCGGAACACCGGGCCGTACGTGAGCCCTGCATCGGCGAGTGTGTCGTAGCAGTCCGCCACGTCCACCGGCTCCGCGCCCTTGGGGGGCCATTCCGCGAGGTCGAAGGCGACCGCTTCGGCCCCCGAGGTCACCACGCCGCTGGCGTGCAGTGTCCAGGGGCCCTCGCCCTCACGCGCATGTACCGACGCCGACCGGCGGCCCGAACCATCCGGTTCGCCCAGCCACACCTGTACCTGTACGCCGCTGCCCGATGCGGGCAGCACCAGCGGCGCGGCCAACGTCAGTTCCTCCAGCAGGTCACAGCCGACCTCGTCGGCTGCCCGCAGCACCAGTTCCACCAGTGCCGTGCCGGGCACCAGCACGGACCCCAGCACCACGTGATCCGCCAGCCACGGATGCGCGGAGACCGACAGCCGACCGGTGAACAACAGCCCACCCGAGCCCGCCAGTTGCACCGCCGCACCGAGCAGCGGATGCTCCGCGGAATCCAGGCCCGCGAACCGCACATCACCCGAGCGCGCCACCCGGCCCGACGGCCAGAACCGTTCGTGCTGGAACGCATACGTCGGCAGATCCATCCACCGCGCACCCGTACCGGCGTACAGCGCCGCCCAGTCCATGCTCGCGCCCCGGACGTACAGCTGCGCCAGGGCACCCAGCAGTTCCGTCTGCTCCGGCCGGCCCTTGCGCAGTGCGGGAGCGAGCTCGGCGTCGTCCGGTAGCGACTCCTGCGCCATCGCCGACAGCACGCCGTCCGGGCCGAGTTCGAGGAAGCGCGTCACCCCCTCTGCGTGCAGAGCCGCCACCCCGTCCGCGAAGCGCACCGCTTCGCGGACGTGCCGGACCCAGTAGTCGGCCTGGCCGAGCTGTTCGGGCTGGGCGATCCGGCCCGTCAGGTTCGAGACGACGGGGATCGTCGGCGTGCCGAAGGACAGCCGTGCCACCACCGCGCGGAAGTCGGCCAGCATCGGTTCCATGAGCGGTGAGTGGAAGGCGTGCGAGACCCGCAGCCTGGTGGTCTTGCGGCCCTCCCCCTCGAAGTGCGCCGCGATCGACAGGACCGTCTCCTCGGCGCCGGAGACCACCACCGACGTCGGGCCGTTGATCGCCGCGATCGACACCGTCTCCGTCAGGTGCGGCAGAACCTCCTGCTCCGTCGCCCGGACGGCCACCATCGCGCCACCGGCCGGCAGCGCCTGCATCAGCCGGCCCCGGGCCGCCACCAGCGCACACGCATCCGGCAGGGAGAAGACCCCCGCCACGTGCGCCGCGGCGACTTCACCGATCGAATGCCCCGTCACGAAGTCGGCGCGAGCGCCCCACGACTCCGCCAACCGGTACAGCGCCACCTCGATCGCGAACAACCCGGCCTGGGCGTAGGCCGTCTGGTTCAGCAGCTCCGCATCCTCGCCCCACACCACGTCCCGCAGGGGGCGCTCCAGATGCTCGTCCAACGCGGCACACACCGCATCGAACGCCTCCGCGAAGACCGGATGACGAGCATGCAGCTCACGGCCCATTCCCAGGCGTTGCGAACCCTGGCCCGAGAACAAGAAGGCCGTCTTCCCCCCGCCGGAGGTGCCCTCCGCCAGACCTGCGTCGGCCTCGCCCACCGCGAGTGCGGACAGGGCGAGCACCAGCGCCTCGCAGTCCTGTCCCCACACCACGGCGCGATGGGGGAAGCTCGTCCGTCCGGTCACCAGCGAGTGGCCGATGTCCCGTGCGGACCGCGTATCACGGCCGGCGACGAGCGGCAGCAGGCGTGCCGCCTGGCCGCGCAGCGCGACCTCGTTCCTGGCGGAGAGCACCCACGCCAGGGCGCCGGGCTCGTCTCCGACCGCATCCGGTACGGCGTCGTCCGCAATCGGCTCGGGCTGCTCCAGGATGACGTGCGCGTTCGTCCCGCTGACGCCGAAGGAGGAGACGCCCGCACGACGCGGCCCGTCGCCCTGTGGCCACTGCGTCTCGGACGTCAGCAACTCCACGGCGCCGGCGCTCCAGTCCACGTGCGTCGACGGCTGGTCGACGTGCAGCGTCCGGGGCAGCACACCGTGCCGCATCGCCAACACCATCTTGATGACACCGGCGACGCCGGAAGCCGCCTGCGCATGACCGACGTTGGACTTGACCGTACCCACCAGCAACGGCCGGTCCTCCGGCCGCTCGCGACCGTAGGTGGCCAACAGCGCCTGCGCCTCGATCGGGTCACCCAACGTCGTACCCGTACCGTGCGCCTCGACCGCGTCCACGTCCGCCGCCGACAGACCCGCGCTGGCCAACGCCTGCCGGATCACCCGCTGCTGGGACGGGCCGTTCGGCGCGGTCAACCCGTTCGACGCACCGTCCTGGTTCACCGCGGAACCACGCACCACCGCCAGCACCCGGTGCCCGAGACGGCGCGCGTCCGACAGGCGCTCCAGCACGAGCATGCCGACGCCCTCGCCCCAGCCGACACCGTCGGCCGCGTCGGAGAACGCCTTGCAGCGCCCGTCCGCCGCCAGTCCGCGCTGACGCGAGAACTCCACGAACGTCGTCGGGGTGGACATCACCGTCACGCCACCGGCGAGCGCCAGCGAGCACTCCCCCGCCCGCAGCGCCTGGGCCGCCAGGTGCAACGCCACCAGCGACGACGAGCACGCGGTGTCCACCGTCACCGCCGGACCCTCGAAACCGAAGGTGTAGGACACCCGGCCGGAGGCGATGCTCGCCGCGCTGCCGTTGCTGCGGAAGCCCTCGAACTGGTCGCCGACGAGGAGGTCTTCGTAATCGGTGTACATCACTCCCGCGAAGACACCGGTCCGGCTGCCGCGCAGCGACGACGGGTCGATGCCGGTCCGTTCGATGGCCTCCCAGGTCGTTTCCAGCAGCAGCCGCTGCTGCGAGTCCGTCGCCAGCGCTTCCCGGGGGCTCATCCCGAAGAACTCGGGGTCGAACTCCGCGGCCTGGTGAAGGAAGCCACCGGAGCGCGTGTACGAGGTACCGAACGCCTCGGGGTCCGGGTTGTGGAGGGCCGCCATGTCCCAACCACGGTCGGTGGGGAAGTCCGAGATCGCGTCCACGCCCTCGGACACCAGCCGCCACAGGTCCTCGGGCGAGGCGACGCCTCCCGGGTAGCGGCAGCTCATGCCGACGATCACCACCGGGTCGTCCGCGGCCCCCGCCGGTGACGGCACTGTCGGCAGCTCGACCTCCTCCTGCGCGTCGAACAACTCGTCGAGCAGGAAGTCGACGAGCGTGCCGGCCGTGGGGTAGTCGAAGACGGCGGTGGACGAAAGGCGCATGCCGGTCGCGTCGTTGAGCCGGTTGCGCAGCTCGACCGCGGTCAGCGAGTCGAAGCCGAGGTCCTGGAAGGCCCGGTCCGGGTCGACGGTCTCCGGGTTCGCGTGGCCCAGGACCACGGCGATCTGGGCGCGTACCAGGTCCAGCAGCGCCTCGCGCCGTTCCACCGCGCCCAGTCCGGACAGGCGCCCCACCAGGCCGGCGACAGCGGTCGAGCCGGCCACCGTCGAGCGCCGGGCGCGGGTCCTGATCAGGCCGCGCAACAGTGCGGGCACCTCTCCCTGCTCGCGCAAGCCCGCCAGGTCGAAGCGCACGGGGAGCATGTGGGCGTCCCCGGCCGCCAGTGCGGCGTCGAAGAGGGCGACGCCCTGCTCGGCGGAGAGCGGGGGCATGCCCTGGCGGGCGATGCGCTGCAGATCTGCGTCGGTGAGGGTGCCGGTCATGCCGCTGTCCTGGGACCAGGGACCCCACGCCAACGACACCGCAGGCAGACCCGCCGCACGACGATGCTGCGCCAAACCGTCCAAGAAGGCGTTGGCCGCCGCGTAGTTGGCCTGGCCGGAACTGCCGATCGTGCCGGCCACGGACGAGAACACCACGAACGCGTCCAAGTCCCTGCCCTTGGTGGCCTCGTGCAGATGCCACGCCGCATCCACCTTCGGACGCAACACCGCAGCCAACCGCTCCGGCGTCAACGACGCCACCACACCGTCGTCCAACACGCCGGCCGTATGCACCACGGCCGATGGAGCATGACGGACGATCAGGTCCGCTACAGCCACCGCATCGGACACGTCACACGCCTCCACGAGGGCCTGCGCACCGTGCTCGGCCAGCTCGGCGACCAGTTCCTCGGCCCCCTCCGCAGCCGGACCACGACGGCTCACCAGCAGCAGGCTCCGCACCCCGTGCTCGACCACCAGATGCCGGGCCACCGTACGACCCAGACCACCCGTACCGCCGGTGATCAGGACCGTGCCGGCCGCGTCCCAGACATGGGCCTGCTGCGCCTGGGCGCGGGCCAGTCGCGGGGCCAGCGCCTCGCCGCCGCGCAGCGACAGCTGCGGCTCGTCCGACGCCAACGCCCTTGGCAGGATCGCCACTTCGGCATCCTCGTCCAGGTCCACCAGGACGAAGCGGCCCGGGTTCTCCGACTGCGCCGACCGCACCAGGCCCCACACCGCGGCGGCCGCGAGGTCCGCTCCGACGACCGCGCCGCGCGTGACGAACACCAGGCGCGAGGTGGCGAACCGGTCGTCCGCCAGCCACGACTGCATCGTGTCCAGCGCCCGCGCAGTAGCGGCGTGGACGGACTCCACCGTGTCGGGTCCGTCGGGGGCGGCCGCCACCGGCGCCAACACCGTGCCGTGCGCCCGGCCGGATGCGGCGAGGGAGTCCAGATCCGCGTAGTGCTCGACCAGGTCCGCGGACCACTCGGCCGACGATCCCTCGGGGACGCCGATCGCGGCGACGGACTCCGCTGCGCCGGCCGGGGGCAGGCGTACGGGGGTCCACTGGACGCGGAAGAGCGCGTCGCGGCCGACCGGGTTCGTGCCGCTGTCCCACTGGTCGGCGGAGACCTGCCGCACGACGAGAGCGCCGATGGAGGCTACGGCTCCGCCCGCGGTGTCGGCGACGTCCACGGATACCGTGTCGCCACCGTGGCGAGTGACCCGGACCCGTACCGCCGCGGCGCCGGAGGCGTGCAGCGAGACACCTTCCCAGGCGAACGGCACGACGTTCTGCTCGATGCCGTTGAACGTCACGACGTGCAGGGCCGCGTCGAGCAGCGCCGGGTGCAGGCCGTAGGACGGTGCTTCGCCTTCGGCGGCGACCGGCAGGGCGACGTCGGCGAAGACCTCGTCGCCACGGCGCCATGCGGCGCGCAGGCCCTGGAAGTGCGGGCCGTAGTCGAATCCGCGGTCGGCCAGGCGAGGGTAGAAGTCGGTCAGGTCGACGGGCTCGGCGTCGGCGGGCGGCCAGGGCGCCGCGGCGAAGTCGATGTCGGTGGCGGCCGGCCGCGGGTCGACGGCGAGTGCGCCGGTGGCGTGCTGCACCCACGGGTGGTCGCCGTCGCCCTCGACCCTGGAGCGTGCGCTGAAGGTGCGGCGTCCCGCCTCATCGGCGGGGCCCACGTGCAGCTGGAGGTGCACGCCGCCGTGCTCGGGCAGGACGAGCGGGGCGGCCAGGGTCAGTTCGTCGACGCGGTCGCAGCCCACCTCGTCGGCGGCGCGGACCGCGAGTTCGACGAATGCCGTGCCCGGCAGCAGGACCGAGCCCATGATGGCGTGTCCGGCCAGCCACGGGTGGGAGGCGAGCGACAGGCGCGTGGTGAACAGCACACCGTCGCCGTCGGGCAGTTCCACGGCGGCGCTCAACAGCGGGTGCCCGGCGGCTTCGAGGCCGACGGCGCCGATGTCCCCGGTGCGGGTGTGGTCGGGCGTCGGCCAGTACCGCTGGTGCTGGAAGGCGTACGTCGGCAGGTCGACGGTGCGCGCGTCCCGGACAGCCGGGAACGAGGTCCAGTCGATCTCCGCGCCGCGCACGTGCAGTTGGGTCAGGGCCCCGAGGAGGGTCGCCTCCTCGGGGCGGTCCCGGCGCAGGGCGGGGACGAGAACGCTCTCCGCGGGAGCGCTCGGGTCGGCGGTGTCGCCGTCCGGGAGCGACTCGCGGGCCATGGCCGTGAGCGTGCCGTCGGGGCCCAGTTCCAGGAAGCGCGTCACACCCTGCGCGCTCAGGGCGCGGATGCCGTCGGCGAAGCGCACCGCTGCGCGCACGTGGGTCACCCAGTACTCGGGGGTGCGCAGTTGGTCCGGGGTGGCGAGTGCGCCGGTCACGTTCGAGACGACGGACAGTTCCGGCGCGCCGTAGGACAGGCCCTCGGCGACGGCGCGGAAGTCGGCCAGCATCGGCTCCATCAGCGGTGAGTGGAAGGCGTGCGAGACCCGCAGTCGGGTGGTCTTGCGGCCCTCCGCTTCGAAGTGCGCGGTGAGCGCGTGCACGGCGGCCTCGGCGCCGGAGACCACGGTGGCCCGGGGGCCGTTCACGGCGGCGATCGCGACGTCGTCGGTCAGGTGCGGGAGCACCTCCTCCTCGGTGGCCTGGAGCGCCACCATCGCGCCGCCGGCGGGCAGTGCCTGCATCAGCCGTCCGCGGGCCGCCACCAGTGCACAGGCATCGGCCAGGGAGAACACCCCGGCGACATGCGCGGCGGCGATCTCGCCCACGGAGTGTCCGGCCACGTACTGCGGGCTGACGCCCCAGGACTCCACGAGCCGGAACAGGGCCACCTCGATGGCGAACAGTCCGGCCTGGGCGTAGGCCGTCTGGTTCAGCTCTTCCGCGTCCTCGCCCCACACCACGTCCCGCAGGGGGCGGTCCAGGTGCTCGTCCAGGGCGGCGCATACGGCGTCGAACGCCGCCGCGAAGACCGGATAGCGGCCGTACAACTCGCGGCCCATGCCGAGGCGTTGTGCCCCTTGGCCGGAGAAGAGGACGGCGTCCCGGCCGGGGTGGGCCGTGCCGGTGTCCAGGGCGGGGTCGGCCTCACCGGCGGCGAGTGCGGTCAGGGCCCGCAGCGTGGTGGCGTGGTCGTGGGCGCGGACGGCCGCGCGGTGGGCGAAGGCCGTGCGGCGCGTCAGCGTGTGGGAGACGTCCGTGAGCCGAGGCGCGGCCTCGCGGTCGAGGTGGGAGTGGAGTCGGGCCGCCTGGGAGCGCAGGGCGCTCTCGCTCTTGGCGGAGAGCAGCAGCGGTACCGTCCCTTCAGGGGTGGCGTCCGTGCCGTCGTGGGTGGCGGCGGGTGCTGCGGGTTCTGTGGCCGGGGGCAGTTCCAGGACCACGTGTGCGTTGGTACCGCTGATGCCGAACGCGGAGACGGCGGCCCGTCGCGGGTGGCCGGTCTCGGGCCAGTCCGTGTTCTCGGTGAGCAGTTCGACGGCGCCGGCGGTCCAGTCGACGTGCCCGGTGGGTTCGTCGACGTGCAGGGTGCGCGGCAGCATTCCGTGCCGCATCGCCAGCACCATCTTCATCACGCCCGCCACACCGGCGGCGGCCTGGGTGTGTCCGAGGTTGGACTTCACCGCGCCCAGCAGCAACGGCTGCTCCGGCGGGTGCTCCTGGCCGTAGGTGGCCAGCAGTGCCTGGGCCTCGATCGGGTCGCCGAGCGTCGTACCCGTGCCGTGCGCCTCCACGGCGTCGACTTCGGAGGCGGCCAGCTGGGCGTTGGCCAGGGCCTGTCGGATCACACGCTGCTGGGAGGGGCCGCTGGGTGCGCTCAGGCCGTTGGACGCGCCGTCCTGGTTGACGGCCGAGCCGCGGACGACGGCGAGGATCTGGTGGCCGTTGCGGCGGGCGTCGGACAGCCGCTCCACCAGCAGCAGGCCGACGCCCTCGCTCCAGCCGGTTCCGTCGGCGGCCGACGCGAACGGCTTGCAGCGGCCATCGGGGGCCAGCCCACGCTGCCGGGCGAACTCCACGAAGGAGGACGGCGTGGACATCACCGTCACGCCGCCCGCCACCGCCAGCGAGCACTCGCCCTGGCGCAGCGACTGCGCGGCCATGTGCAGGGCCACCAGCGAGGAGGAGCACGCCGTGTCCACCGTCACGGCCGGTCCTTCGAAGCCGAAGGTGTAGGAGACCCGGCCCGAGACGACGCTCATCGCGTTGCCGGTGAGCCGGTGCCCGCTTGCCTCGTCCTGTGCGGTGTCCAGCACCGTGCCGTAGTCCTGGGTGTTGGTGCCGGCGAAGACACCGGTGCTGCTGCCGCGCAGGGACTCCGGGTCGATTCCGGCCTGTTCGAGCACCTCCCAGGTGGTTTCCAGGAGCAGCCGCTGCTGCGGGTCCATGGCGAGGGCCTCGCGCGGCGAGATGCCGAAGAAGTCCGCGTCGAAGCCGGCCACGCCGTGCAGGAAGCCGCCGCCGCGGGCGTAGCTGGTGCCCTGGTGGTCGGGGTCGGGGTGGAAGACCCGGTCCAGGTCCCAGCCGCGGTCGGCCGGCATGGGGGTGATGGCGTCGCCGCCCTCGGCCAGGAGCCGCCACAGGGCCGCGGGTGAGTCCACGCCGCCGGGGAAGCGGCAGGCCATGCCGACGATCGCCACCGGTTCGTCGAGGGTGGCGGCCGACGCCCGCACGACCGTGGCGGGGCCCGCGGCGCCGAGGACCTCGGCGCGCAGGTACGCGGCGACCGCGACGGAAGTGGGGTGGTCGAACAGCAGGGTGGTGGGCAGCCGCAGGCCCGTCGCGGCGGAGAGCCGGTTGCGCAGGTCGACCGCCATCAGCGAGTCGAATCCCTGCTCGCGGAAGGCGCGTTGGGCGTCGACGGTGTCCGGTGAGGGGTGGCCGAGGACCTTGGCGGCCTCTTCCCTGACCATGGCCAGGAACGCCTTTTCCTGTTCGGCGGGCGGCAGTGCACCGATCCGGTCGCGAAGGGGGGAGGCTTCCCCGCGCGGGCCGTCCGCGGGGCGGACCGCGCGGCGGGCCTCGGGCAGGTCGCCGATGAGGGGGCTGGGGCGGACGGCGGTCAGGGCGGGGGCGTAGGCGCTCCAGTCGATGTCGGCCACGGTCATGTGCGTCATGCCCTGGGCGAGGGCCTGGCGCAGGGCGGCGAGCGCGGGGGCCGGGGGCATGGGCAGCAGCCCGTCGCGGCGCATCCGGTCGGCGGCGTCGCTGTCGGTGGCCATGCCGTCGCCCGCCCAGGGGCCCCAGGACACGGAGGTGGCCGGGAGCCCCTGCCGGTGGCGGTGCTCGGCGAGGGCGTCCAGGTAGGCGTTGGCGGCGGCGTAGTTGGCCTGGCCGGCATTGCCCAGGACGCCGACGATGGAGGAGAACAGCACGAAGTGGTCCAGGTCCAGGTCCCGGGTGAGTTCGTGCAGGTTCTGCGCGGCCTGCGCCTTGGGGCGCAGCACGGTCTCGAAGCGCTCGGGGGTGAGCGCGTCCAGCACGCCGTCGTCGAGGACGCCCGCGGCGTGGACGACGCCGGTGAGCGGCAGGTGGGGCGGGATGTCCGCGAGGACGGCCGCCAGGGCGTCGCGGTCGGCGGCGTCGCAGGCGGCCAGGGTCACCTCGACGCCGCGGTCGGTGAGTGCGGCCGCGAGTTCCGGTGCGCCGGGGGCCTGTGGGCCGCGGCGGCTGGTGAGCACGAGGTGTTGGGCTCCGGCGTCGACCAGCCAGTGGGCGAGGTGGGTGCCGAGGGCGCCGGTGCCGCCGGTGACCAGGACGGTGCCGTGGGTGTGCCACGGGGCGTCGGTGTCGCCGGGGGTGACCCGTTCCAGGCGGCGGGTGAAGACCCCGGCCGGGCGGATCGCGACCTGGTCCTCCTCCCCCGCGAGGGTGCGCAGCAGCGCGGCGACGGTCCGCCCGTCCAGGTTCTCGGGGAGGTCGACGAGCCCGCCCCAGGTCTGCGGGGACTCCAGCGCGGCGACCCGGCCCAGGCCCCATGTCTGGGCCTGTACGGGGTGGGTGAGTGCCTCGTGCCGGTCGACGGCGACGGCGCCGCGGGTCACGCACCACAGCGGTGCCTGGATGCCCGCGGTCTCCAGGGCGCGCAGCAGGGTGGTGGCGGCGGCCACGCCACGGGGTACGGAGGGCAGGTGCGGGTGGGGTCGTTCGTCGAGGGCCAGCAGGGAGAGCACGCCGTCGAGGGGGGCGTCGGGTCGGGCGAGGGGGTCGCCGGGCTCGTCTGTGTCGGGCAGTTCCCGTACGTCGGTGTGCAGGCCCTGGTCGCGCAGGGCGTCCAGGAGGCGGACGGTCCACGGGTCGTCGGTGCGGCCGTGGGGCAGGACGACGAGCCAGTGCCCCGTGGCGGCGGGGCCGTTGGAGGCGGTGCGCGGGGTCCAGTGGGTGCGGTAGCTGAAGCGGTCCGCGGCGGCCTGGATCCGGCGCTGTCGGTGCCAGGACGAGAGGGTGGGCAGGAGGCTGCCGAGGGAGTCCGCGTCGCTGCCGTCGATGGCGAGGACGGCCGACAGCTCCTGGAGGTCCTCGCGTTCGACGGCGGCCCAGAATCCGGCCTCGCCCGCCACGGCGTCGGCCGCTTCCGCCGGCTCGGGGTCGGCCGGGTCCAGCCAGTACCACTGGCGCTGGAAGGCGTAGGTGGGCAGTCGCACGTGGGGAGCGTTGCGGGCGCCGAGGCAGGCGGACCAGTCGACGTGGACGCCGTGCGCGAAGGCGGTGGCGATGCCCGTGGTGAGGGTGGAGGCTTCCGGGCGGCCGGTGCGCAGCAGGGAGACGAGGACAGGGGGGACGGGCTCGTCGAGGGTGGTCAGGCAGTCCTGGACCATGGGGGTGAGGACGCCGTCGGGGCCGATCTCCACGAAGGTGGTGACGCCCTCGGCTTCGAGGGTGCGCACGGCGGCGCAGAAGCGGACCGCTTCGCGGACCTGTCGGACCCAGTAGTCGGGCGAGCACAGTTCGTCTGCGGTGGCGAGCTCGCCGGTCACCGTGGACACCACGGGGATGCGGGGCGCGTGGAAGGTCAGGTCGCGGGCGACGGACCGGAAGTCCTCCAGCATGCCGTCCATGTGCGGGGAGTGGAAGGCGTGACTGACCCGCAGGCGTTTGGTGCGGCGGTCCTGGGCCGCCCAGTGCGCCGCGATCTCGGTCACGGCCTGTTCGTCGCCCGAGATGACGGTCGAGTCGGGCCCGTTGGCGGCGGCGAGGGAGACCTTCCCCTCGTAGTCCGCGAGGCTGTCGCGGATCTCCTCCTCGGTGGCCTGGATCGCCACCATGGCGCCGCCTTCGGGCAGTGCCTGCATGAGGGTGCCCCGCGCGGCGACCAGTCGCGCGGCGTCCTGGAGGGTCAGTACGCCGCTGACGTGGGCGGCGGTGATCTCGCCGATGGAGTGGCCGGCGACGAACCGGGGCGCCACGCCCCAGGATTCGACGAGCCGGAACAGCGCGGTTTCCAGTGCGAAGAGGGCGGCCTGGGTGTAGGCGGTCCGGTCGAGGAGGGCGGCGTCCGCGCTGCCTTCGTCGGCGAAGACCACGTCGCGCAGCGGCCGGTCCAGGTGCGGGTCGAGCTCGGCGCACACCGCGTCGAAGGCCGCCGCGAACTCGGGGTGCGCGGCGTGCAGTTCGCGCCCCATGCCCAGGCGCTGGGAGCCCTGTCCCGCGAAGAGGAACGCGGTGGTGGTCTGGGCGGCGACGTCACTGACCAGGCCGTTGGCGCTGCGGCCGGTGGCCAGGGCGTCCAGGCCGTCCAGGAACGCCTCTCGGTCGTCCGCGACGAGTACCGCGCGGTGTTCCATCAGGGCCCGGGTGTCCACCAGGGCGTGGGCGACGGCGGCCGGTTCGAGGTCGGCACGGTCCCGTACGTGGCGGCCGAGGCGTTCGGCCTGGGCGCGCAGGGCCGCTTCGGTGCGGGCGGACAGGATCCAGGGCAGCGTGCCCGATCGGACGGCCGGCTCGGGGGCGGCTTCGGCCTCGTGGGCGGGTGCCTGTTCCAGGATGACGTGGGCGTTGGTGCCGCTGATGCCGAACGAGGAGACGGCGGCGCGGCGGGGTCGATCGGTGCTCGGCCAGGGCTCGGGCTCGGTGAGGAGCCTGGCGTGGCCCTCGCTCCAGTCGACGTGGCCGGTGGGCTCGTCCAGGTGCAGGGACTTGGGCAGTTGCCCGTGCCGCATCGCCAGGACCATCTTCATGACGCCGGCGATACCGGCGGCTGCCTGGGTGTGCCCGATGTTGGACTTCATGGAGCCGATCAACACGGGCCGGTCCGCGGAGCGCTGCTGCCCGTACGTGGCCAGCAGGGCGTGCGCCTCGATGGGGTCACCGAGGGTGGTGCCGGTGCCGTGCGCCTCCACGGCGTCGATGTCCGAGGCGGCCAGGCCCGTGCCGGCCAGTGCCTGGCGGATGACGCGTTGCTGGGAGGGGCCGTTGGGGGCGGTCAGGCCGTTGGAGGCGCCGTCCTGGTTGACGGCCGAGCCCTTCAGCACGGCGAGCACGGGATGGCCGTTGCGCACGGCGTCGCTGAGCCGTTCCACCAGCAGCAGTCCGACGCCCTCGCTCCAGCCCGTGCCGTCGGCGGCGGCCGCGAACGGCTTGCAGCGGCCGTCGGGGGCCAGCCCTCGCTGACGGGAGAACTCCACGAAAATCTGCGGCGTGGACATCACGGTCGCGCCGCCCACCAGGGCCATGGTGCACTCGCCGCGTCGCAGCGCGTGCATGGCCAGGTGCAGGGCGACCAGTGACGAGGAACAGGCCGTGTCCACGGTCAGTGCGGGGCCTTCGAGGCCGAGGACGTAGGAGATCCGGCCGGAGGCGATGCTGATGTGGTTGCCGGTCAGCAGGTGTCCGCCGACCTCGTCTGCGCGTCGGCCTCCTTCGGCGTCGTACCCGCCGTGGCCGGTGCCGACGAAGACGCCGGTGCGGCTGCCCGCGAGGGACTGCGGGTCGATGCCGGCGTCTTCGACGGCTTCCCAGGCGGTTTCCAGCAGCAGTCGCTGCTGGGGGTCCATGGCGAGCGCCTCGCGCGGGGAGATCCCGAAGAAGGCGGGGTCGAACTCGCCTGCCTCGTGGAGGAATCCGCCCTCGCGGGCGTAGGCAGTGCCCTGGTGGGCCGGATCGGGGTGGTAGAGCGCTTCCAGGTCCCAGCCGCGGTTGCGGGGGAAGGAGGAGATCGCGTCGACTCCGTCGCGCAGCAGCGCCCAGAGTTCTTCCGGCGCGCGGACGCCGCCGGGGAAGCGGCAGGCCATCGAGACGATCGCGATCGGCTCTCGCTGCTTCGCCTCCGTCTCGTCCAATTGCTGACGAGTCTCGTGAAGGTCTGCGATTGCGCGCTTGAGGTACTCGCGCAGCTTCTCCTCGTTCGACATCAGGACGCCAATCGTTCGGTGGAATGCCGGACTTGGAAAAGAGAGCGTCGACACGCACGTCCGACCGGTACCCCACCATCTTCCAGAAGGTGGACTGCGGGTTTCCGTAGTTGAGTGCCGGGATGTGCGGTGGGGTGGGTGTGGGAACGCGCCGCGGCGGGCGGCCTGGTGGCCGCCCGCCGGGCACCGCGCACTACGGCCGGGTCACTCGGTGTCGAGCGAGGCCAGCCATTCCTTGACGATCCGGGCGGTCTCCGGGGCGTCGTCACGCACCATGGAGAAGTGGTCGGCTGCCACGAGGCGCAGCTCGGCCGTCGGGAACGCCTTGCTCTTCGTCTCGTTGACCGCGCCGGCCGCGATGGCCTCCATGCCGACGGACTCCTGCGTGGCGCGGACGACCAGCACGGGGGCGGTCGTGTGCGACACGTCCAGTTGGCTGAGCAGGTTCATCCACCGCGCCATGCCGGACAGCCTGGAGTTCGTCATCCGCACCGGCGATTCCTCGTTGTCCACGAAGTTGCTGTGCATCTGCCGGTCGTAGTCGATCTCCTCGTTGTCGTCGTGCCGAATGCTGACCGAGTCCAGCAGCACCACGGCTTCCGGCCTGATGCCCCAGGTGGCCTCCAGCAGCCCGGCGGCGGCGTAGGCGTACGTACCGCCGGAGGAGTGCCCGGCCAGGATGAAGGGCTTGCCGTCGCTCGCGCGCAGGGCGCTCTCCGCGATGGTCCTGACCGCGGTCGCCACCGTGGTCGGCAGCCGTTCCCCGGCGGCAAAACCGACCAGGGGCAGCGCGCAGACGTGCCGTTCGCCCCGGAAGGGTGCGGCGAACCTGGCGTACTCGTGGACGCCGCCGTTGGCGGTGGGCGTGCTGATGCAGATCATCCGCGGTTCGGCGGGGCCTTCGGCGAGCGTGGTCGGCAGCGGCAGTTCCTCCAGCTCGGCCGTGTTCTCGAAGTTCCGGCGCAGGCCGGTCAGGGCCCGCAGCATGAGCCTGACCTCCGGGAAGTTGCCGTTGTCCATGGCTTCGATGAACAACCGCTCCAGCGAGTCGGGTTCCGGCCCGGCAAGGAGGAGGCCCCCCTCGGACGTGGAGCCGGCGAGCCCTGGCTGTGCGGCGAATTCGCTGCGCAGCCGTGCGCCGAGGTCGGCGGGGGTCTTGGTGTCGAAGACCAGCGTCGCCGGCAGTTGCAACCCGGTGGCCGTGGCGAGCCGGTTGCGCAGTTCGATCGAGGTCAGCGAGTCGAGGCCGAGTTCGTAGAAGTCCCGGCCGGGCTCGATGTCCGCCGCGGACGCGTAGCCGAGGATGAGCGCGGCCTCGCCTCGGACGAGGTCGACAATGTGGCCGACGCGCGCCCCTTCCGGCATCTCCAGCAGCTTCTGGGCGAAGGTGGCCGGGGTGCCGGACGTGCTCGTGGCGTTCGAGGCGGTCCGCCTGCTCTGGCGGACCAGGCCGCGGAACATCGGGGGAATCTCGGCCAGCGGCGCTCGGACGTTGGGGATCAGGCTGACCGCCATCAGGACGGGCTCGGTGAGGCCGCGCGCGGCGTCGAACAGTTCCATGCCCTCCTCCTCGGAGAGCGGCGCCATACCGTTGCCTCGCATGCGCTCCACGAAGGCGGGGTTCAGCGCCCCGATCATGCCGCCGACGTCCCAGTGGCCCCATACGAGCGACTGGCCCGGCAGGCCCAGGGCGACGCGGTGTTGGACCAGGCCGTCGAGGAAGGCGTTCGCGGCGGCGTAGTTGGACGTGCCCGCGGCGCCCAGCGTGCCGGAGACCGAGGAGTACATGATGAACGCGGCGAGGTCGAGGTCCTTGGTGGCCTCGTGCAGATGCCAGGCGGCATCCACCTTCGGCCGCAGCACCGGTGTCAGGCGCTCGGGGGTCAGGGCGGTGACCACGCCGTCGTCGAGGATGCCGGCGAGGTGGACGACCGCGGTCAGCGGGTGCTCGGCCGGGATGTCGGCCAGGAGGCCGGCGAGCGCTTCCGGGTCCGCCGTGTCGCAGGCCACGATCGTGGTCTGCGCGCCCAAGGCCCGTAGCTCGTCGGCCAGTTCAGCCGCTCCCTGTGCCGCCGGGCCGCTGCGGCTGACCAGCAGCAGGTGTCGGGTGCCGGTCGTGGCCAGATGCCGGGCGAGCACGACGCCCAGCCCGCCGGTGCCGCCGGTGATCAGTACGGTCCCTTCGGGGTCCCACTCCGGCGACCTGGTCTCGGCGTCTGCGGGCAGCCAGGCCAGCCGTGCCATGCGTACCGCCTTGTCGCGTACGGCGAACTGGCATTCTCCGCCGGGCAGCAGGCCCGGCAGGGCGGCGAGGAGCAGCTGCACGTCACCACCGTCGCCGTGCTCGCCGGCGTCCTCGACGTCGGCCAGGACGAAGCGGCCGGGGTGCTCCGCCATCGTGGAGCGCATCAGGCCCCAGACGGCGGAACCGGTCAGGTCACCGCCGTCGATCGCGCCCTCGGTCAGGAACACCAGTTGCGACGTGGCGAAGCGTGTGTCGGCGAGCCACTCCTGGACCAGGAGCAGGGCCTGTGTCGTCAGCTCGTGCACGACCTTGGGGAAGCCGTCCGCCGCACGCGGCACGGGGACCACGACGAGGTCCGGCGTGCCCGTGATGTCGGCGAGCGACGCGGCCCCCAGAGGCGCCAGGACAGCGCTTCGGGCACTCGGCGCCTCCTCCGCATGCGGTATGGGGATCCACTCCAGGCGCAGCAGCTTCTCCTGCCGGCTGCGGACCGCGCGCTTGGGTGCTTCCGCCAGGGCACGCAGCGTGAGGTCGCGCGCCGACAGTACGGGTTCCCCGGCGGCATCGACCGCCGTGACGCTGACGGAGTCCGCACCGGTCTTCGTGATCCGTGCCCGTACCGCCGAGGCCCCGGAGGCGTGCAGCGACACGTCGTTCCAGGAAGCGGCGTAGGAGAGGTGCTCCTCGTCGCCCACGTCGCTGAAGGCGGTGGCATGCAGGACGGCTTCGAGCAGTGCGGGGTGCAGGCCGAAGGACGGGGCGTCGGAGGCGAGGCCGTCCGGGAGTTCGGCTTCGACGAACGTGTCGTCGCCGCGGACCCAGGCCGCTTGCAGCCCGCGGAAGGCGGCGCCGAACTCCGTCCCGTCGTAGTGGCCGTCCACGTCGATCTCGGAGGCGTCCTGGGGCGGCCAGACGGACGCGTCGAAGTCCGCGGTGTGCTCGCCGGTGGCGAGGGTGCCGGTGGCGTGCTGGGTCCACGGTTCGTCCGGCGTGGCCTGGGGCCGTGAGTAGAACCGGATCTGCCGGTTGCCCTCGTCGTCGGGGGCGCCGAGCCACACCTGGAGCACCAGGGCAGCGCCGTCGGTGAGGGTCAGCGGTGCGTCGAGGGCGAGTGCGGCGACGCGGTCGCAGTCGAGCTGGTCGCCGGCCCGGATGGCCAGTTCGACGAATCCGGATGCCGGGAAGACGGTCGTGCCGCCCGCCATATGGTCCCTGAGCCAGGGGTGGGTCTCCATCGACAGACGGCTGGTGAACAACATGCCGTCGCCGTCCGCCAGGGGCACCGCCGCGCCGAGCAGCGGGTGCTCGGTGGGCTGCAGGCCCGCGGAGGTCACATCGCCCGCCAGTGCCCTCCGCTTCGGCCAGTAGCGGTGGCTCTGGAACGGGTAGGTGGGAACGTCGACGCGGCGGGCACCGGTGCCGTCGAAGATCCTGGCCCAGTCCGCGTCGACGCCGGCGACGTGCAGCTGCGCCAGGGTGGCGAGCAGGGCCGTCTCCTCGGGGCGGTCCTTGCGCAGGGCACTGACGGCGACGACGGTGCCGTCCACGTTGTGCGGGACCATCCCGGTCAGTGCCCCGTCGAGGCCCAGCTCCAGGAAGGCCGTGACGTCCTCGGCGGCCAGGGTGCGTACCGCGTCGGCGAAGCGGACGGGTTCACGGACGTTGCGGACCCAGTAGTCGGCGCAGCGCATCAGGTCGTCCGAGGCGCGCTCGCCGGTCACGGTCGAGACCAGGGGAATGCGCGGCTCCTGGTAGGTGAGGCCCTCGGCCACCTGGCGGAAGTCGTCCAGGATCGGGTCCATCAGCGGGCAGTGCCCGGCGACCTGCACCGCCACCTGCCGTGTCTTGCGGCCCTCGGCGGCGAACGCCTCGGTGATGCGCTGCGTGGCGGGTCCGTTGCCGGCGATGACGACGGACTCCGGTCCGTTGACCGCCGCGATCGAGACGCCGTCGACGAGCCGCGCGGTCGCCTCCTTCTCGCTCGCCTGGATCGCCACCATGATGGCGCCCTGTCCCTCAAGGGTGTTCATCAGCCGCCCGCGGGCGGCCACCAAGGTGCAGGCGTCCGCCAACGAGAGGACCCCGGCGACATGCGCGGCGGCGATCTCGCCGAACGAGTGCCCGCCGACGAAGTCGGGGCGGACGCCCCAGGATTCGACGAGCCGGAACAGCCCCACCTGGATGGCGAACATGGCCGGCTGGGTGAACGCTGTCCGGTCCAGCCGCTCGGCGTCGGTGAGCATCACCTCGCGCAACTCGTCGTCGAAGTGGGCCAGTACCGCGTCCAGGGCCTCGGCGAACACCGGGAACCGGTGGTACAGCTCGCGGCCCATCCCGACCCGCTGTCCGCCCTGGCCCGGGAAGAGCATCGCCAGCGAGCGGTCCTCGGCCGTGCCGCGCGCCACCTCGTCACCGGCCAGCAGCACCGCGCGGTGCGCGAACACCGGCCGTCCGGTGGCCAACGAGAAGCCCACATCGATCGGCGCGAGTTCCGGCCGCTCGCCGACCCAGTTCCGGAGCTGCTCGATTCCGTCGGCCAGCGCCCCGGGCGACTTGCCCGAGACGAGCCACGGGACGGCCTGCGGGTCGACGGGCCGGGTGACCCGGTCCGGCAGCTCGACGCTCTGCGGTGCCTGTTCGAGGATGGCGTGGGCGTTGGTGCCGCTCATGCCGAAGGAGGAGACCGCGCCGCGGCGCGGGCGTCCGGTGTCCGGCCAGTCGGTCTGCTCCGTGAGGAGCTTGACGTCGCCCGCCGTCCAGTCGACGTGCGAGGACGGCGTGCCGATGTAGAGGGAGCGCGGCAGTACACCGTGTCGCAGCGCCAGGACCATCTTGATGACCCCGGAGACGCCGGCCGCCGCCATGGTGTGGCCGATGTTCGACTTGAGCGAGCCCAGCATCAGCGGCTGTCCCTCGGCCCGGTCCTGACCGTAGGTGGCGAGCAGCGCCTGCGCCTCGATCGGGTCGCCCAGCGAGGTGCCGGTGCCGTGCGCCTCGACGGCGTCCACCTCGCTGGTGGTGAGACCGGCGCTCGCCAGTGCCTGGCGGATGACGTGCTGCTGGGCCGGACCGTTGGGTGCCGTCAGGCCGTTGGAGGCGCCGTCCTGGTTGACGGCCGAGCCGCGGACGACGGCGAGGATCTCGTGTCCGTTGCGGCGGGCGTCGGACAGCCGCTCAAGGACGACCACGCCGACGCCTTCGGCCCAGCTCGTACCGTCGGCGTCGTCGGAGAACGCCTTGCACCGGCCGTCCGACGCCAGCGCGCCCTGCCTGCTGAAACCAGCGATGCTCATCGGCGTGGACAGCAGCGTCACACCGCCGGCCAGCGCCAGCGAGCACTCGCCGCTGCGCAGTGCGTGGGCCGCCAGGTGGAGCGAGACGAGCGAGGACGAGCAGGCGGTGTCGACGGTGAGGGCCGGGCCCTCCAGACCGAACGTGTAGGACAGCCGCCCGGAGAGGACACTGCCCGCGAGCCCGGTGCTGGCATGGGCCTCGACGTCCTCACTGGAGTTCATCAGGATGCTGCCGTAGTCGGAGCCGCTGGTGCCGACGAAGACGCCGGTCTCGGTGCCCCGAAGGGACAACGGGTCGATGCCGGCCCGCTCGATGGCCTCCCAGGAGGTCTCCAGCATCAGCCGCTGCTGCGGGTCCATCGCCATGGCTTCGCGAGGGGAGATGCCGAAGAAGGGGGCGTCGAAGTCGCCGAGGTCGTCCAGGAAGCCGCCCCGGGAGGAGGAACTGCGCCCCTGGTCGCCCTCCGCCCCGCCCAGCAGGGTCTCCAGATCCCAGCCCCGGTCCGTCGGGAAGGCGGAGATGCCGTCGCGCCCGTCGACGACGAGCCGCCACAGGTCCTCCGGGGACCGCACGCCGCCGGGCAGCCGGCAGGCCATGCCGACGATGGCGACCGGATCGTCGGCGGACGCCGTGCTGATCGCGGTGGGAGCGTGAGTCTCGTCGTGCTCGTCGAGGAGGACGGCGACGAGGTGGGCGGCGAGTGCGGTGGGGTTGGGGTAGTCGAAGACGAGGGTGGCGGGCAGTCGCAGGCCGGTGGCCGTGGCGAGCCGGTTGCGGAGTTCGACGGCGGTCAGCGAGTCGAAGCCCAGGTCGTGGAAGTCCCGCCGGGTGTCGATCGCCTTGGCCGAGGCGTGCCCGAGCACGGCGGCGGCCTCGGTCCGTACGAGATCGACCGTGGAGGCGCTCCGCTCGTCCGCGGTCAGCGCCGTCAACCGGCGAGTCAGTCGCAGGGCCGCTTCGGTGCCGCCGGCAGCGGCCGTGCGGCGGGCTCCCTTGACCAGGCTCCGCAGCACCGGAGGAACGGTGCCTCGGTTCCGGTCACCGGGGGCCAGTGGCCCGACCGGGACCAGGTGCGCCTGGTCGGTCGCGGTGGCTGCGTCGAACAGCGCCAGTCCCCGCTCGGCCGACAGCGGCGGCACGTCCAGCGACGCGATCCGCTCCGGTTCCGCGGTGGACGACGCCCGCGCGATCCCGTCCTTCTGCGCCCAGGCACCCCACGCGAGGGACTGGGCCGGCAGGCCCTGTGCCGTGCGGTGGCGGGCCAGCGCGTCGAGGAAGACGTTGCCCGCGGCGTAGCCGCCGTGACCGGCGCTCCCCGTGACGCCCGAGACGGACGAGTACAGCACGAACGCGGCGAGGTCGAGGTCCTTGGTGACCTCGTGCAGGTGCCAGGCAGCGTCCACCTTCGGACGCAGGACGGCCGACAGCCGCTCGGGCGTCAACGACGCCACCACGCCGTCGTCCAGGACACCGGCGGTATGGATCACCGCGGTCAGGGGGTGGGCGGCGGGCACCGCGTCCACCACCGCGGCCACCGCCTCCCGCTCGGCCACGTCGCACGCGTGGACGGTCACCTCGGCGCCGTGCCCGGCCAGTTCCGCCCGCAGTTCGCGCGCGCCGGGCGCATCCGGGCCGCCGCGGCTGACCAGCAGCAGGTGCCGTACGCCCCGCTCGGTCACCAGATGCCGGGCCAACTCGCCGCCCAGCGCACCGGTACCGCCGGTGATCAACACCGTGCCGTCCGGGTCCCAGGCACGCGGCAGGGTCAGCACGATCTTCCCGACGTGCTGCGCCCGGCTCATGAACCGGAACGCCTCCGGCGCCCGCCGCACGTCCCAGGTCACCACCGGCAGCGGGCGCAACGCGTCCTGGGCGAACAACTCCAGCAAGGCACCGAGCATGTCCCGGGTATGTTCCGGACCCGCTTCCGCGAGGTCGAAGGCGCGGTAGTGCACCCCGGCGGCGGACCCGGCGTCACGGATGTCCGTCTGGCCCATCTCCAGGAAGTGGCCGCCCGGGGCGGTCAACCGCAAGGACGCGTCGACGAATTCGCCCGCCAGGGCGTTGAGGACGACGTCCACGCCGCGGCCACCGGTGACCGCCCGGAAACGCTCCTCGAAGTCGGTCGTGCGGGAGGAGGCGATGTGGTCGTCGGCGACGCCCAGCTCCCGCAGCGTGTCCCACTTGCCCTCACTGGCCGTGGCGAACACCTCGGCCCCCAGGTGCCGGGCCAGCTGGATCGCCGCCATGCCCACACCACCGGCCCCGGCGTGCACGAGGATCGACTGACCGGGCCGGAGGTCGGCGAGGTCCTTCAAGGCGTAGTAGGCGGTGAGGAAGACCATCGGTACGGAGGCGGCCTGGGCGGCCGACCAACCCTCGGGGATGCGGGTCAGCAGCCGCTCATCGGCGACGGCCTCCGGGCCGAAGCCGCCGAAGACCAGGCCGGTCACGCGGTCGCCCGGCTGCAGCCCGCGCACGCCGGGCCCGGTCTCGGTGACCACACCGGCGGCCTCGGCCCCCAACAGCCCGGCCTCGCCCGGGTACATGCCCAGGGCGTCCAGGACGTCGCGGAAGTTGACGCCGGCGGCCTGCACCTGGACACGGACCTGGCCCTCGGTGAGGGGCTCCAGGATCTCCGGGCACGGCGCGAGGACCAGGTTGTCCAGACTGCCCTTGGCCGCACTGCTCAGCCGCCACGGCACGTCCGCGGGCGGCAACAGCCCCGCGCCACTGCCGAGCGGAGCCAGCCGCGCCACCCGGACCGCGCCGTCGCGGACCACGAACTGCGCATCGTCGGTGGCCAGCAGACCCGGCAGGCCCCCCAGCACCCCGGCGGCATCCTCGTCCCGCCCGTCTTCGAGATCCAGCAGCACGATCCGCCCGGGGTTCTCCGACTGCGCCGAACGCACCAGGCCCCACACCGCACCCGCGGCCACATCCCGTACCAACTCGCCCTCGACGGCGGAGACGGCACCACGCGTGACGAACACCAGACGCGCGCCGGCAGGCCCCTCCCGGCCCGCCCACTCCTGGAGCAGGCCAAGGACCCGGGAGGTGAGTGCGTGTGCCGCGGCGGGCACGTCGTCACCCGTCCCACCGGACACGGGAACCACCACGAGGTCCTCGTCCCCCGTCAGGTCCGCCAGGGAAGCGACCGACGCGCCCACACCCAACTCATCGGCTCCCAGGGACACACACCGCACCTCGGCGGGCTGCACCTCCGGCGCCGCCACCCAGTCCAGCGACAGCAACGCGTCGTACTCCGCGCGACGTTGTGTCATCAACGAGGTTGCCGCAGCGCCCACTTGACCGCGGAGGACGAGCGCCTCGGCGGACAGGACGGGGGCGCCCTCGACGTCGACGGCCGCGATCGACACCGAGTCGTCGCCGGTCTTCACCACCCGGGCCCGCAGCACCGCCGCTCCCCCGGCGTGCAGCGACACACCCCGCCAGGCGAACGGCAGCAGGAGTTCCTGCTCGCTGCCGACCCCGGCCAGCCGGTGGGACTGGAGCACCGCGTCCAGCAGCGCCGGATGGATCCCGAAGGCCCCGGCCTCCTCTGCGGCCTGGGCCGGCAGCGCGGCCTCGACGAAGACCTCGTCCCCACGCCGCCACACGGCGCGCAGGCCCTGGAAGGCCGGGCCGTAACCGGTCCCGTCGTAGAAACCCTCCAGGTCCACGACCACCGCGTCCTGCGGCGGCCAGACCTGGGATGCGAAGTCCGCGATCCGCTCACCGCCGGTCAGGGTGCCGTGGGCGTGCTGGACCCAGGGCTGGTCGGCGGGCCCGTCGGCCCGCGAGTGCACCGAGATCGTCCGGACGCCCGTCTCGTCCGGGGCACCGACCAGCACCTGAACCTGTGCGGCGCCGTCCTCCATAAGTGTCAGGGGCGCGAGCAGGACGAACTCGTCGATCCGGTCGCAGCCGACCTGGTCACCGGCGCGCATGGCCAGCTCCAGGAAACCGGTCGCCGGGAAGAGAACGCTGCCGCCCACCTTGTGGTCAGCCAGCCACGGATACGCCTGCAACGACAGCCGGCCCGTGAACACCACCTCCCCGGAGTCGGCAAGAGTGAGGGTCACGCCCAGCAGCGGATGCTCCGCGGGCCGAAGACCCGCGCCGGTCACGTCCCCGGAGAGCGCGGCGGGCCGGGGCCAGTACCGCTCGTGCTGGAAGGGATAGGTCGGCAGGTCCACACGACGGGCCCCCATGCCCGCGAACCATGCCGCCCAGTCCACCGCCACACCCGCGACATGCAGCCGCGCCAACGCCGTCACCAGCGCAGACTCCTCGGCACGGTCCTTGCGCAGCGCACTGACGAACACCGCGGACTCGTCCGCACCATGCTGCGCCATCGCCGTCAACACGCCATCGGGACCCAACTCCAAGAAGACCGAGGCACCTTCGGCCTCAAGGGCACGGATACCGTCCGCGAAACGCACCGTCTCCCGCACATGCCGCACCCAGTACTCCGCCGAGCACACCAGCTCCTCGGAGGCGAGCTCCCCGGTCACGTTGGACACCATGGGGATCTCCGGCGCCTTGAACGACAGCCTCTCGGCCACTCGCCGGAACTCCTCCAGCATCGGCTCCATCAACACCGAGTGGAAGGCATGGCTCACCGACAACCGCTGCGTCTTGCGTCCTTCGGCCGCCAGCTCCCCGGCCACCCGGAGCACCGCGTCCTCTTCACCGGCGAGCACCACCGCCTCGGGGCCGTTGACCGCCGCGATCGACACCCCGTCGACCAGCCACCCCGCCACGTCGTCCTCGGCTGCCTGGACGGCCACCATCGCCCCGCCCACAGGGAGCGCCTGCATCAGCCGGGCCCGCGCCGCCACCAGCACACACGCGTCGTCCAGCGACAACACCCCCGCCACATGCGCCGCCGCGACCTCACCGATCGAATGCCCCGCCACGAAGTCCGGCCGGACACCCCAGGACTCCACCAACCGGAACAACGCCACCTCGACCGCGAACAACGCCGGCTGAGTGAAACCCGTCTCGTCCAGCCCCTCCGCGTCACCGAACATCACCGCACGCAGATCGCGCAGCTCGCCGTCGAACTGCCCCAGGACCGCGTCCAGCGCCTCGGCGAACACCGGGAACCGGCCGTACAGCTCCCGGCCCATCCCCACCCGCTGTGCGCCCTGCCCCGAGAACAGCACCGCGGTCTTTCCGACTGTGTCCTCGGCGAAGCCGCGGGCCACCTCGACGGTCTCGTCGCCCTCGGCCAGCAGTACCACACGGTGCTCCAGGTGCGCCCGGGTGGTCGCCAGCGAGAATCCCAGGTCGATCGGCGACGGGCCGGTCAGCGCGGTGATCTGCTCGCGCTGAGCGGCCAGTGCCTCCTCGGACTTGCCCGACAGCAGCCACGGCACGACCGTCGGCGCAAGCTGGGGAACGGTCTCGGGGGCGGTCTTCGGCTCGCTCTCGTCCTGCTCGCCGGGTTCCTCGGCGAGCGGCGCCTGCTCGATGATGACGTGGGCATTGGTGCCGCTGATGCCGAACGACGACACCCCCGCCCGCCACGGCCGATCGGCCACGGGCCACTCCCGGGACTCCGTCAGCAGCTCCACCGCACCGGATTCCCAGTCCACGTGCGAAGACGGCACCTCGGCGTTCAGCGTCTTGGGCAGGACGCCGTGCCGCAGCGCCAGGACCATCTTGATGAGTCCCGCCGCACCGGCGGCCGCCTGTGTGTGGCCGAGGTTGGACTTCACCGAGCCGAGGAACAGCGGCCGCTCGGGGTCGCGGTCCTGGCCGTAGGCGGCCAACAGGGCCTGGGCCTCGATCGGGTCGCCCAGGGTCGTGCCGGTGCCGTGGGCCTCGACGGCGTCCACGTCCGAAGGCGAGAGACCGGCGCTCGCCAGGGCCTGCTGGATCACCCGTTGCTGGGACGGGCCGTTGGGTGCCATCAGGCCGTTGGAGGCGCCGTCCTGGTTGACGGCCGAGCCGCGGACGACGGCGAGGATCTGGTGTCCGTTGCGGCGGGCGTCGGAGAGGCGCTCCACGACGACGATGCCGACGCCTTCGGACCATCCGGTGCCGTCGGCGTCGTCGGAGAACGCCTTGCACCGGCCGTCCGACGCCAGCCCGCCCTGCCGGGTGAATCCGGCGAAGCTCATCGGCGTCGACATCACCGTCACACCGCCGGCCAGTGCCAGCGTGCACTCACCGGTGCGCAGTGCGTGGGCCGCCAGGTGGAGCGAGACGAGCGAGGACGAGCAGGCGGTGTCGACGGTGAGGGCCGGGCCCTCCAGGCCGAACGTGTAGGACAGCCGGCCGGACAGGATGCTGCCCGCGAGCCCGGTGCTGCCGTGGCCCTCGATGTCCTCGCGGGAGTTCAGTACGGCGTTGATGTAGTCGACGCCGCTCGTGCCCACGAAGACACCGGTCCGGGTGCCCCGCAGGGAGACCGGGTCGATGCCGGCGCGCTCCAGTGCTTCCCAGGAGGTCTCCAGCAGCAGCCGCTGCTGCGGGTCCATCGCCACGGCTTCACGGGGCGAGATGCCGAAGAAGCCCGCGTCGAACGAGGCGGCGTCGACGAACCCGCCTTCGGCGGTGGCGCTGCTGCCCCCTCCGTCACCGCTGAGAATGTCAAGGTTCCAGCCACGGTCCGTGGGGAATGCCGAGATGCCGTCGCGACCGTCGTCCAACAACTGCCAGAGGTCTTCCGGCGAGCGTATTCCGCCCGGCAGCCGGCAGGACATGCCGACGATGGCTATCGGCTCCTGCTTGGCGGACTCGGCCTCCCGCAGCCGCTGGCGGGTCTGGTGCAAGTCGTTCGTGACCCACTTGAGGTAGTCGACGAGCTTCTTGTCGTTCGGCATGACGTGGAACCTTCCGTGTAAATGCGTGGGTCTGACTCAGAGTTCGCTCTGCCGGCCGAGCTCGTTGTCGATGAAGGCGAAGATCTCGTCGGTGCTGGCGGATTCGATCCGCTCGGAGACCTGCGCGTCGTCCTCCTCGGCCGGGGTCCCGCGCCAGTCCTCCAGGATCTGCGCCAGACGGGAGGCGACGGAGGCCCTGGTACGGGCGTCGGGCTCGCTGGCGGCGAGCGCGGAGTCGAGCCGGGCCAGCTCGGCGAGGAGGTCCGGGCCCGTGGCGGACTCGTCCACGAGCTGCGAGACGAGGTGTTCGGCGAGTGCGGCGGGGTTGGGGTAGTCGAAGACGAGAGTGGCGGACAGGCGCAGACCTGTGGCGGTGGAGAGCCTGTTGCGGAGTTCGACAGAGGTCAGCGAATCGAAGCCGAGGTCGTTGAACTCCCGCCGGGTGTCGATCGCCTTGGCCGAGGCGTGCCCGAGCACGGCGGCGGCCTCGGTCCGTACGAGGTCGGTCATCATGCGGGGACGTTCCTCCGCTCGTGCCGCCCGCAGCCGGTGGCCGAGCGTCGCGGCCGCCTCGGCACCGCCCGCGCCGCCCGCTGCCGTCCGGCGGGCGCCCTTGACCAGGCCCCGCAGCACCGCAGGTACGGTGCCGCGGTCCCGGGGGCCGGTGGTGACCGGTCCGATGGGTACGAGGTGGGCCCCGTCGGTCGCGGTGGCTGCGTCGAGCAGCGCCAGTCCCCGCTCGACTGTCAGGGGCGTGGCTCCGGCAGAGGCGATCCGCTGGACGTCGACGTCGGACAGGGTGGCGGTCATGCCGCCGCTCGGGGCCCAGGCGCCCCAGGACAGGGACTGGGCCGGCAGGCCCTGTGCCGTGCGGTGGCGGGCCAGCGCGTCGAGGAAGACGTTGCCCGCGGCGTAGTTGCCCTGTCCCGACGTGCCGAGCACACCCGAGACGGAGGAGTACAGCACGAACGCGGCGAGGTCGAGGTCCTTGGTGACCTCGTGCAGGTGCCAGGCAGCGTCCACCTTCGGACGCAGGACGGCCGACAGCCGCTCGGGCGTCAACGACGCCACCACGCCGTCGTCCAGGACACCGGCGGTGTGGATCACCGCGGTCAGGGGGTGGGCGGCGGGCACCGCGTCCACCGCCGCGGACACCGCCGCGCGGTCGGCCACGTCGCACGCGCGCAGGGTCACCTCGGCGCCGAGGGCGACGAGTTCCGCCCGCAGTTCGCGCGCGCCGGGCGCATCCGGGCCGCCGCGGCTGACCAGCAGCAGGTGCCGTACGCCCCGCTCGGTCACCAGATGCCGGGCCAACTCGCCGCCCAGCGCACCGGTACCGCCGGTGATCAACACCGTGCCGTCCGGATCCCAGGCACGCGGCAGGGTCAGCACGATCTTCCCGACGTGCTGCGCCCGACTCATGAACCGGAACGCCTCCGGCGCCCGCCGCACGTCCCAGGTCACCACCGGCAGCGGGCGCAACGCGTCCTGGCCGAACAGCTCCAGCAACGCGGTGAGCATCTCCCGGACCCGGTCGGGGCCCGCGTCGGCGAGGTCGAACGCCTTGTAGTGCACCGGGGCGGCGGCCTCGGGCTCGCGAATGTCGGTCTTGCCCATCTCCAGGAAGTGGCCGCCCGGGGCGGTCAACCGCAAGGACGCGTCGACGAATTCGCCCGCCAGGGCGTTGAGGACGACGTCCACGCCGCGGCCACCGGTGACCGCCCGGAAACGCTCCTCGAAGTCGGTCGTGCGGGAGGAGGCGATGTGGTCGTCGGCGACGCCCAGCTCCCGCAGCGTGTCCCACTTGCCCTCACTGGCCGTGGCGAACACCTCGGCCCCCAGGTGCCGGGCCAGCTGGATCGCCGCCATGCCCACACCACCGGCCCCGGCGTGCACGAGGATCGACTGACCGGGCCGGAGGTCGGCGAGGTCCTTCAGCGCGTAGAACGCGGTCAGGAAGACCAGCGGCATCGAAGCCGCCTGCTCCGCCGTCCAGTTCTCGGGAAGGGGTGCCAACAGTCGCTGGTCGGTCACCGCGACCGGGCCGTAGCCACCGAAGACCATGCCCGCGACGCGGTCGCCCGGGCGCAATCCGTGCACGCCGGGCCCGGTCTCGGTGACCACACCGGCGGCCTCGGCCCCCAACAGGCCCGCCTCACCCGGGTACATGCCCAGGGCGTTCAGGACGTCGCGGAAGTTGACGCCGGCGGCCTGCACCTGGATGCGGACCTGGCCCTCGGTGAGGGGCTCCAGGATCTCCGGGCAGGGGGCGAGGACCAGGTTGTCCAGGCTGCCCTTGGCCGCACTGTCCAGCCGCCACGGCACGTCGGCCGGCGGCAACAGCCCCGCACCGCTGCCCAGCGGAGCCAGGCGCGCCACCCGGACGGCACCGTCGCGGACCACGAACTGAGCGTCGTCGGTGGCCAGCAGGCCCGGCAGGTCCCCGAGCGCCTCGGCGACCGCCTCGTCCCGCTCGTCCTCGATGTCAAGCAGCACGAACCGTCCGGGGTTCTCCGACTGCGCCGAGCGCACCAGGCCCCAGACCACGCCCGCGGCCACGTCCCGTACGGCCTCCCCCTCCTCGGCGGAGACCGCACCGCGGGTGACGAACACCAGGCGGGACGAGGTGGATTCCTCCCGGTCGAGCCAGTCCTGAAGCACTTCCAGGGCCCGGGCCGCCAGCGCGTGCGCCGCGGCGGGCACGTCGCCGGCCGCCGCACCGGACACGGGGACCAGCACGAAGTCCTCGTCTCCGGTCAGGTCCGCCAGGGACGTGACCGAGGCACCCACGCCCAACTCGTCGGCGCCCAAGGACACGCACCGGACCTCGGTGGGTTCCGCCTCGGGCGCCGCCGTCCAGTCCAGCGACAGCAGCAGGCCGTCCTCCGCGCCGCGCTGCCCGGCGCGACCGCCGTCGGGGGCCTGGTAGGCGCGGATCACCATCGCCTCCGCGGACAGTACGGGGGCGCCTTCGACGTCGACGGCCGCGATCGACACCGAGTCGTCGCCGGTCTTCAGCACCCGGGCCCGCAGCGCCGCGGCTCCCCCGGCGTGCAGCGACACGCCCCGCCAGGCGAACGGCAGGGAATCCTCCTGCTCGCTGCCGACGCCGGCCAACCGGTGGGACTGGAGCACCGCGTCCAGCAGCGCCGGATGGATCCCGAAGGAACCCGCCTGCTCGGCGGCCTCGGCCGGGAGCGCCACCTCGACGTAGGCCCCGTCCGCGCACTGCCGGACCGAGCGCAGGCCCTGGAAGGCCGGACCGTAGCCGGTCCCGTCGTAGAAGCCGGCCAGGTCCACGGCCGCGGCGGCCTGCGGCGGCCAGACCTCAGAGCCGAAGTCCACGATCCGCTCGCCACTGGTCAGGGTGCCCTGAGCGTGCTGGACCCACGGCTGGTCGACCGGACCGTCGGCGCGCGAGTGCACCGAGATCGTCCGGGCCCCCGCTTCGTCCGGGGCGCCGACCACCACCTGGACCTGCGCGGCGCTCTCGTCCGTGAGCACCAGGGGCGTCAGCAAGAGGAACTCCTCGACCCGGTCGCAGCCGACCTGGTCGCCGGCGCGCATGGCCAGCTCCAGGAATCCGGTGGCCGGGAAGAGGACGCTGCCGCCCATCCGGTGGTCGGCCAGCCACGGGTACGCCTGCAACGACAGCCGGCCGGTGCACACCACCTCGCCGGAGTCCGCGAGGGTCAGCGTGGCGCCCAGCAGCGGATGTTCGGCGGGCTGGAGGCCCGCCGCGGTCACGTCGCCGGCGAGCGCGGCCGGGCGGGGCCAGTACCGCTCGTGCTCGAACGGGTAGGTCGGCAGGTCCACGCGACGGGCGCCGGTGCCCGCGAACCACGCCGCCCAGTCCACCGCCACCCCCGTGACGTGCAACCGCGCCAACGCCGTCGCCAACGCCGGTTCCTCGGCACGGTCCTTGCGCAGCGCACTGACGAACACCGCGGACTCGTCCGCCCCGTCCTGCGCCATAGCCGACAGCACGCCGTCGGGACCCAACTCCAGGAAGACCGAAGCCCCTTCGCCCTCCAGGGCGCGCACGCCGTCCGCGAACCGCACCGTCTCCCGCACGTGCCGCACCCAATATCCAGGTGAGCACACCAGCTCCGCAGCAGCCACCTCCCCCGTCACGTTCGACACGATCGGGATCTGCGGTGCCTCGAACGTCAGCCCCTCGGCGACCCGTTGGAAGTCCGCCAGCATCGGCTCCATCAACGCCGAGTGGAAGGCGTGACTGACCGGAAGCCGCCGGGCCTTGTGCCCCTCGGCCGCCAACTCCTCCGAAATCCGCAAGACCTGGGACTCCGTACCCGAAAGAACCACCGCCTCGGGCCCGTTGACCGCCGCGATCGACACTCCATCGACCAACCGGGCCGCCACCACCTCCTCGGCCGCCTGCACGGCCACCATCGCCCCGCCCACCGGCAACGCCTGCATCAACCGCGCCCGCGCCGCCACCAACACACACGCGTCATCCAGCGACAACACCCCGGACACGTGCGCCGCCGCGACCTCACCGATCGAATGCCCCGCCACGAAATCCGGACGGATCCCCCAAGACTCCACCAGCCGGAACAACGCCACCTCGACGGCGAACAACGCCGGCTGCGTGAAACCCGTGTCGTCCAAACCGTCCGCGTCACCGAACATCACGTCCCGAAGCCCGACGTCGAAACGCTCCAGCACCGCGTCCAACGCCTCGGCGAACACCGGGAACCGGCCGTACAACTCCCGACCCATCCCCGCCCGCTGCGCACCCTGCCCCGAGAACAGCACCGCGAGGGAGCGGTCCGCCTCCGTGCGGCCCCGAGCCGCCTCGGACAGTTCGCCGTCGGGGCCCTGCGCCAGGAGCACCGCGCGGTGCTCGAAGAGCGACCGGCCCGCGGCGAGCGAACGGCCGACGTCCACCGGTGACAGCGCGCCACCGTGCGTCGAGATCCGCTCGATCTGGGCCGCCAGCGCCCGTTCGGACTTGGCGGACAGCAACCACGGCACGACGGTCGGCGCCCACTGCGGTTCCGTCACGGGCTCTTCGGCCTGCTCCGCCTGTTCGATGATGACGTGGGCGTTGGTGCCGCTGATGCCGAACGACGACACCCCCGCCCGCCACGGCCGGTCGGCCCTGGGCCACTCCCGGGACTCCGTCAGCAGCTCCACCGCACCGGACGACCAGTCCACGTGCGAGGACGGCTCGTCCACGTGGAGCGTCTGGGGCAGCACACCGTTGCGCAGCGCCAGGATCACTTTGATGATCCCCGCCACTCCCGCCGCGGCCTGCGTGTGGCCGAGGTTGGACTTCACCGAGCCGAGGAACAGCGGGCGTTCGGGGTCGCGGTCCTGGCCGTAGGTGGCCAGCAGCGCCTGGGCCTCGATCGGGTCGCCCAGCGGCGTGCCCGTGCCGTGTGCCTCGACCAGGTCCACGTCCGAGGGCGAGAGACCGGCGCCGGCCAGCGCCTGCCGGATCACCCGCTGCTGCGCCGGGCCGCTGGGGGCGGTGAAGCCGTTGGAGGCGCCGTCCTGGTTGACGGCCGAGCCCCGCACGACGGCGAGCACGGGGTGCCCGTTGCGGCGGGCGTCGGACAGCCGCTCCATGACGAGGACGCCGACGCCTTCGGACCAGCCGGTGCCGTCGGCGTCGTCGGAGAACGCCTTGCACCGGCCGTTGGCCGCCAGCCCGCCCTGCCGGCTGAACTCCATCAGGGAGCCGGGGGACGACATCACGTTCACTCCGCCGACCAGGGCCAGCGAGCACTCCTCGGCCCGCAGGGCGTGGGTCGCCGTGTGCAGGGCGACGAGCGAGGAGGAGCACGCCGTGTCGACGGTCACCGCCGGGCCTTCCAGGCCCAGCGTGTAGGAGAGCCGGCCGGACGTGGCGCTGGCGGCGATTCCGGTGCCGATGTCGCCGGTGGCGTCGGCCAGCGAGCGCACCAGCAGGTAGGCGTAGTCCTGGCCGTTGGTGCCGACGAAGACACCGGTGCGGCTGCCGCGCAGGGTGGTCGGGTCGATGCCGGCGCGCTCGATGGCCTCCCAGGAGGTCTCCAGCAGCAGCCGCTGCTGCGGGTCCATGGTGACGGCCTCGCGCGGGGAGATGCCGAAGAACGCGGCGTCGAAGTCCCCCACGCCGTCGAGGAAGCCCCCTTCCTGGCTGACGGCGTTGCCGCGCGCGTCGACCCCGGCGTCCCGCAGGGCGTCCAGGTCCCAGCCGCGGTCCGTGGGGAACGCGCCGATCGCGTCCTTGCCCGCGGCCAGGAGCTCCCACAGGTCCTCGGGCGACTGCACGCCGCCCGGGTACCGGCAGGCCATCGCCACGATCGCGATCGGTTCCGTGGCCGCGGCGACGAGCTTGTGGTTCTGTCGGCGCAGGTGCTCGGCTTCCTTCAGCGAGGCGCGGAGGGCTGCGACGACGCTTTCACTGGATGTGGTCATGATCCGCTCTTTCCGCTCTGTCAACGCTCTTGGGAGGAGTTGCGCTCTAGTGCCGCCTGCACCAGGTCGGCGACGTCCATCGCGTCGATCGACTCGTCGTAGGCGTCCGCTGCCGTCTCGGGGGCGGCCTCGCCGCCCGCCGCCGCGGACTGCTCCGCGGCCAGCTTCATCAGCGGTTCGAGTACGCCGATCTCCCGCAGCTGGTTCAGGGAGACGGAGGCGAGCAGGGCCCGGATGCCGGCGGAGTCCGGGGCGTCGTCGCCGGTGTCCTGTCCCGGCTCCTGGTCGGGGACGAGCTGGTCGAGGAGGTGGACCGCCAGTTCGGCGGGGTTGGGGTGGTCGAAGACGAGCGTGGCGGTCAGGGTCAGTCCGGTCGCGGCGCCGAGCTGGTTGCGCAGTTCGACGGCGCTGAGGGAGTCGAATCCGAGGTCGTGGAAGGCCCGGTCGGCGCCCACCGCGTCGGTGGTGGGGTGTCCGAGCACGGCCGCGGCCCGGCGGCGGACCAGGTCCAGTACGGCCCGGGTGCGCTTGGCGGGCGACAGGCCGGCGAGCTTCTCGCGCAGTGCGTCGCCGGTGGTGCCCTCGCCGGTGTCCCCGTCCGTCTGGTGCTCGGTGACGGCCGGCTCGCCGAGCAGCGGGCTGGGCCGGACGGCGGTGAAGGATCGGACGAACCGGTCGCGTTCGATGTCGGCGACGACCTCGGTGGGCCGCCCGTCCATGACGGCCCGGCGCAGCGCCACGACGGCGAGGTCCGGGTCCAGCGGACGGATTCCGGTGCGCCGGGCCGCCTCCGCCGCCCGGTGGTCGGCGGCCATTCCGTCGCCGCCCCACACGCCCCAGGCGAGCGAGGTCGCGGCCAGGCCCTGGGCGCGGCGCCGTTCGGCGAGCGCGTCGAGGTAGGCGTTGGCGGCGGCGTAGTTGGCCTGGCCGGCGTTGCCGACCGCTCCGGAGGACGAGGAGAACAGTGCGAACACGGCCAGGTCCAGGTCCCGGGTGAGGTCGTGCAGGGCCAGGGCCGAGGCGGCCTTGGCGTGGAAGACGGCCTCGTAGCGGTCCGGGGTGAGGCTGTCGAGGATCCCGTCGTCCAGGACGCCCGCGGTGTGGATCACACCGGTCAGCGGGGCCTCGTCGGGGATCGCGGCGAGCACCTCGGCGAGCGCGTCGCGGTCGGCGGCGTCGCAGGCGGTGAGGATGACCTCGGCGCCCAGTGCGGTGAGTTCGTCCCGCAGTCCGTCCGCGCCAGGGGCGTCGGCGCCCCGGCGGCTGACGAGCAGCAGGTGCCGGGCGCCGGCCTCGGCGAGCCGGCGTGCCACGTGGGCGCCCAGGGCTCCGGTGCCGCCGGTGATCAGGACGGTGCCGGTGGGGTTCCACTCCTGCGTGCCGGCTCCGGCCGGTACGGGTACCAGCCGGCGGCCGAGGACGGCGGCGGGCCGGATCGCGATCTGGTCCTCGTCGCCGGGCGCCGCGAGGGTTTCGGCGAAGCGGGCCGCGGACCGCTCGTCGAGCGTGTCGGGCAGGTCGATCAGACCGCCCCAGCGCTGCGGGTGCTCCAGGGCGGCGACCCGGCCCAGGCCCCAGAGGGCGGACTGGGCGAGCCCGGGTACCGGCTCGGCGGGCGTGGTGGCGACCGCGCCGCGGGTGACGCACCACAGGGGTGCGGCGAGGTCCGCGTCGCCGAGTGCCTGGAACAGGGCGGTGGTCAGGGCCAGTGCCTCGGGGGCTTCCGCACCGTGTGCGGGTGCGGAGGCGAGGGCGAGCAGGGACACCACTCCGGTGAACTCGTGTCCTTCGTCGGCCAGTTGGCGTAGCTGTGCGGCCAGCGCCGCGCGGTCGGGGCCGGGCGCTGCCAGGCATACGGTGTCCGGGCCCAGGGCGGCGACGGCGTCGGCGGCCCAGGGGTCGTCGGGGTGACCGGCCGGCAGCACGGCGAGCCAGGTGCCGGCCGGGGTGCGGCCGGGGCGCCGGGTCAGCGGCTGCCAGGTGATCTGCTGCCGCCAGCCGTCGACGAGGTGTTCCTCGTCCCGGCGGCGGCGCCAGTCCGCGAGCGCGGGCAGCACCTTGGCCAGGGCGTCGCCGTCGACGTTCAGGGTCGTCTCCAGCGCGGCGAAGTCGGCCTCGCGCACCGCCGACCAGAAGCCGTCGTCCGCAGCGCCCGTCGCGACGGGGTCGGCGGCCGGCTGGGTGGCCGGCCAGTACCGCTGGTGCTGGAAGGGGTAGGTGGGCAGGTCGGTGCGGCGGGGTGCGGTCGCGGTCCCGTCGAACAGGGCGTCCCAGTCGGGGGCGGCTCCGTCGACGTACAGTCGGGCGAGAGCGCCGACCACGGACTCCTGTTCGCCGCGGTCCCGGCGCAGCGCCGGTACGGTGACCGGCTGCGTGACCGGCTGCGCGGGCAGGGTGTCCAGGGTGTCCTGGGCCATGGCGCAGAGCGTGCCGTCGGGGCCGAGCTCCAGGAAGGTGGTCACGCCGCGGTCGGCCAGGGTGCGCACCCCGTCGCCGAAGCGGACCGCCTCACGGACGTGGCGCACCCAGTAGTCCGGGTC
The DNA here is from genome assembly GCF_016917755.1 of Streptomyces noursei. Taxonomy (GTDB): domain Bacteria; phylum Actinomycetota; class Actinomycetes; order Streptomycetales; family Streptomycetaceae; genus Streptomyces; species Streptomyces yunnanensis. The sequence goes on from NZ_CP070326.1 coordinate 147,066, forward strand.
GCACACCTGCTGTTCGGTGGCCACCTCGCCGGTCACGTTGGACACGATCGGGATCGCCGGGGCGTGGTAGTCGACGCTGCGGGCGACGCGTCGGAAGTCCTGGAGCATGGCATCCATATGCACGGAGTGAAACGCATGGCTCACCCGCAAACGCGTAGTCTTTCGCCCGTCCGCGGTGAGCTTCTCCGCGATGCCGACCACGACGTCCTCGTCGCCGGAGAGGACCACCGACCGCGGTCCGTTGACCGCCGCGAGGGACGCGCCGTCGGTCAGGTGCGGTCGGATCTCCTCCTCGGTGGCCTGTACGGCGACCATGGCGCCGCCCGTGGGCAGGGCGTTCATCAGCCGCGCCCGAGCGGCCACCAGACGGCATGCGTCGTCCAGGGAGAGGACGCCGGCCACGTGCGCGGCGGCGATCTCGCCGACGGAGTGCCCGGCGGTGAAGTCCGGGCGGATGCCCCAGGATTCGACCAGGCGGAACAGTGCCACCTCGATGGCGAACAGTGCGGGCTGGGTGAAGCGCGTCTCGTTCAGCCGCTCCGCGTCCTCGAACATGACGTCCCTCAGCGGGAGTTCCAGTTCCGTGTCCAGGCGTGCCGTGACCGCGTCGAGGGCCTCGGCGAACACCGGGTAGCGGGCGTGGAGTTCCCGTCCCATGCCCACTCGCTGCGAGCCCTGGCCGGAGAACAGCACCGCGAGCTTGCCCCGGCGCTCCGCTGCCTGGCCGTGCAGGACCTGGGGGGTGTCGAGTCCGTCGGCGAGCGCGGCCAGGCCGGCGAGCAGTGCCGCGCGGTCGTCGGCGAGGACCGCGGCCCGGTGGGTGAAGGCCGACCGGGTGGTGGCCGTGGACAGCGCCAACTCGGCGACCGTGAGGTCGGGTCGGGCGGCCACGTAGGCGTGCAGCTGTCGGGCCTGGGCCCGCAGCGCTTCCGGCACGGTGCCCGTCACGGGGACCGGCAGCGGGCCGCCCGCCCCCTGGGGGCGCGTGGGCTCGTCGGCCGGGATCTCCGCGGGCTGCTCGATGATCACGTGGGAGTTGGTGCCGCTGGCGCCGAACGCCGAGACTCCGGCCCGGCGCGGGCGTCCGGTACGCGGCCAGTCGGCCGCCTCCGCCAACAGTTCGACGGCTCCGGCGCTCCAGTCGACGTGCGCCGAGGGCTCGTCGATGTGCAGGGACCTGGGCAGCACGCCGTGGCGCATCGCCAGCACCATCTTGATCACACCGGCGACGCCGGCGGCTGCCTGGGTGTGGCCGATGTTGGACTTCACCGACCCGAGCAGCAGCGGCAGTTGACGGTCGCGGCCCTGCCCGTACGTGGCCAGCAGCGCCTGCGCCTCGATGGGGTCGCCCAGGGTCGTTCCGGTGCCGTGTGCCTCCACGGCGTCCACGTCGGCCGGGGCCAGCCCCGCGTTGGCCAGCGCCCGCTGGATGACCCGTCGCTGCGAGGGGCCGTTGGGCGCGGTGAGGCCGTTGCTGGCGCCGTCCTGGTTGACGGCCGAGCCGCGCAGCACCGCGAGGATCTCGTGCCCGTTGCGGCGGGCGTCCGAGAGCCGTTCCAGGACGAGGACGCCCACGCCCTCGGACCAGCCGGTGCCGCCCGCGGCGGATGCGAAGGGCCGGCAGCGGCCGTCCGTCGCGAGGGCTCCCATCTCGCCGAACTCGACGAAGTTCACCGGACTGGACATCACGGTCACACCGCCGGTGAGCGCGAGCGAGCACTCGCCCGCCCGCAGGGCCTGGGCCGCCAGGTGGAGCGCCACCAGGGACGACGAGCAGGCCGTGTCGACGCTGACGGAGGGACCTTCGAGGCCGAAGTGGTAGGCCACCCGGCCGGAGAGCAGGCTCGCCGACTGCGCGGTCTGCGCGTGGCCGAGCTGGCCGGCCTCGGGCCGGTAGTCGCCCGATCCGCCGCCGATGAACACTCCGGTGTCGCCGCCCCGCAGCCGGGCGGGGTCGATGCCGGTGCGCTCCAGGGCCTCCCAGGTGGCTTCCAGGAGGATGCGCTGCTGCGGGTCCATCACCATCGCCTCGCGCGGTGAGATCCCGAAGAATCCGGGGTCGAAGTCCGCGACGTCGTAGAGGAATCCGCCTTCGCCGGTGACGGTCCGGCCGCGGCCGTCCCGGTCGCCGTGCAGCAGCCGGTCCAGATCCCAGCCGCGGTCCGTGGGGAAGCCGCCGATGGCGTCGGCCTCGCCCATGACCAGCTGCCACAGGTCCTCGGGCGAGCGGACCCCGCCCGGGTAGCGGCAGCTCATGCCGACGATGACGACCGGGTCCTCGGCGGTGTCGAAGTCCTTCGCCCGCGTCGCCACGCGGAGTTCCTGCGTCTCCTCGCCGAGCAGCTCGGCCCGCAGGTGGCCGGCGAGCGCCTCGGCGGTGGGGTAGTCGAAGACGAGGGTCGCGGGCAGCGCCAGGCCGGTCGCGGTGGTGAGCTGGTTGCGCAGGTCGACGCCGGTCAGCGAGTCGAAGCCGAGGTCCCGGAACGGCTGGCCGGAGGGTACGGCGTCGGCGTCGGCGAACCCGAGCACCGCGGCGACCTGGGTACGGACGAGGGCCAACAGGACCTCGGTGCGTTCCGCGTCCGGGCGGGCGGCGAGCTCGGCCCGCAGGCCGGTCGCGGTGTCCGCGGTGCCCGGCTCGGTGGTGTCCGGCCGGGCCAGCGCCGCGCGGGCCTCGGGCAGCTCGGCGAACAGGGCGCTGCGCCGGTTGCGGGTGAAGGCGGGTGCGAACCGGTCCCACCGGACGTCGGCGACCGTCACCGAGGAGGTGTCGGTGCCGAGCGAGCCGGCGAGCGCGGTCAGGGCCCGTGCGGGGTCGATCGGCGGCAGCCCGTTGGCCCTGAGGTGGGCGGCCAGGCTGTCGGACGCGGTGCCGGCCCAGCCGCCCCAGGCGACCGTCACGGCAGGCAGCCCGCGGGTGCGCAACGTGCCGGTCAGGGCGTCGAGTTGGGCTCCGGCCGCGGCCTCGACGGCCCGGCCACCGGCACCCCAGGTCCCGGCGATCGAGGAGAAGAGGACGAACGCGTCCAGGGGACGGTCGCCGGCGGCCGCCTCGGCCACCTCGGCCAGGTTCGTCACGTCGGCGCGCAGCGCGGCCAGTGCGGCGTCGGGCTCCTCGGCGTCGGACGGCTCGTCGGCGTACACGACGGCGGTCAGGGGCGCCCCTGCCGGCAGCGCGGCGAGCGCGGTCAGCAGCGCCTCACCGTCGGACGGGGCGCAGTCGAGGACCGTCACCGGTACGGCCAGGTCGTCGAGTTCGGCGCGCGCCGGTGCCGTGTCCGGTGCGGTGGGGTCGGCCAGCAGCAGGTGCTGGGCGCCCTGCTCGGCGAGCCAGCGGGCGCAGTGTCCGCCGGCGCCGGCCGCCGGGCCGACGATCAGGACCGTGCCGGTCGGGCGCCACGGGGTCGTGGTGCCGTCGTGCGCGGCGCGCACCAGCCGTCGTCCGAAGAGACCGGAGGGCCGCAGTGCCACCTGGTCCTCGTCGCCGATGCCCGTGAGGACGGCGCGGAGCCTTTCGGCCGAGCGCCGGTCGAGCACCTGCGGCACGTCGACCAGGCCGCCCCAGTGGTCGGGGTGGTCCAGGGCGGCGACCCTGCCGATTCCCCAGACCGTCGCCTGGGCGGGGCTGACCTGGGTCTCCGCGCGGCCCACCGTCACCGCGTCGCGGGTGACGCACCACAGCGGGGCGTCGATTCCGGCGTCCGCCAGTGCCGCCACCGCCTCGTTCGGCCAGGCCGGTCCGGCGGGGACGGCGTCGGTGAACGGGGCCGCGAGCAGCGAGACCACACCCGTGAACTCGGTGTCGTCTGCGGCGAGTTCGGCGAGCGTCCCGCCGAGTGCGGCACGGTCGGTCGGGTCGGTCTCGACGATGACGGCCGACTCGCCGAGGGCAGCGAGGACGGTGGCGGTCCACACGTCGGCGGTGCCGCCCGTCGGGACGAGCGCCAGCCACCGTCCGGTGAGGGTGCCCGGTGCGGTGCCGGCCAGCGGGGTGAAGGTCACCCGGTAGCGCCAGCCGTCGACGGTCGAACGTTCGACGCGCTTGCGGCGCCAGGCGGACAGGGCGGGCACGAGGGCCGACAGTGCGGCGTCGTCCAGTTCGAGGCCGTCCGAGAGCGACGGGAGGTCCGCGCGCTCCACGGCGTCCCAGAACTCGGCGTCCACGGAGTCCTGCGGGCCGTCCTGACGGGGCTCGGCCGCCCCGGCCTCCGGCCAGAACCACTGCTGTTGGAAGGGGTAGGTGGGCAGGTCGGTGCGGCGGGCGCCGGTGCCGGCGAAGATTTCCGACCAGTCCACCCCGACGCCCACGACATACAGGTGGGCGAGCGCGGTGAGCAGCGCGGTCTCCTCGGGCCGGTCCTTGCGCAGCATCGGCACGACGGTCGCGGTCGCGTCGAGGGTGTGCTGGGCCATCGCGGTCAGCACCCCGTCCGGGCCCAGCTCCAGGAAGACCGCGGCGCCTTCGGCGGCCAGCGTTCGCACGCCGTCCGCGAACCGCACCGTCTCCCGTACGTGCCGCACCCAGTACCCGGGCGAGCACAGCAGTTCCTCGGCGGCGAGTCGCCCGGTCACGTTGGACACGAGCGGGATCCGGGGAGCCTCGTACGACAGGCCATCGGCCACCCGCCGGAACTCCTCCAGCATCGGCTCCATCAACGGCGAATGGAAGGCATGGCTCACCGCGAGGCGCTGTGTCTTGCGTCCTTCGTCGGCCAACTCGCCGGCGATCCGCAGCACTTCGGCCTCGGCGCCGGCGAGGACGACCGCCTCGGGGCCGTTGACCGCCGCGATCGACACCCCGTCGACCAGCCGAGGCCCGACCTCGTTCTCGGCGGCCTGGACGGCCACCATCGCCCCGCCGGTCGGCAGCGCCTGCATCAAGCGCGCCCGGGCCGCCACCAGCGCGCAGGCGTCCGCGAGTGAGAACACCCCCGCGATATGCGCGGCCGCGATCTCGCCGATCGAGTGCCCGGCCACGAAGTCCGGCCGGACGCCGAGGGACTCGGCGAGCCGGAACAGCGCCACCTCGATGGCGAACAACGCGGGCTGGGTGAACCCGGTCTCGTCCAGGCCCTCCGCCCCGCCGAACATCACCTCCCGCAACGGGGGCTCCGTCACGGCCCCGGTCTCGAAGTGCGCCAGCACCTCGTCCAGCGCCGCCGCGAACACCGGGAACCTGCCGTACAGCTCCCGGCCCATGCCGACCCGCTGGGCGCCCTGGCCGGAGAACAGCACGGCCAGCTTCCCGTCGGTCTCCTGGGCGACACCGCGGGCGAGTTCCCGTACGCCCGCCGCGTCGGCGGTGAGGACCGCGCGGTGGGCGAACGCGGAACGGCCGGTGGCGAGGGAGTGGCCCACGTCGAGCGGTGACGCGTCGGTCAGGGCCGAGATCCGCTCGATCTGTGCCGTCAGTGCGGCCGCGGTCTTGCCCGACACCGGCCAGGGCACGAGGCCCGGCGCCGCCGCGGTGGGTTCCGGTGCCACCGGTTCCTCGGTGTCCGGTGCCTGTTCGAGGATGACGTGCGCGTTGGTGCCGCTGACGCCGAAGGCGGAGACACCGGCCCGTCGGGCGTGCCCGGTCTCGGGCCACTCCTGCTGCTCGGTGACGAGCGCGACCGTGCCGTCGCTCCAGTCGACGTGCGAGGACGGGGCGTCGATGTGCAGGGTCTTGGGCAGCACGCCGTGGCGCATCGCCAGGAGCACCTTGATGGTGCCGGCGACGCCGGCGGCGGCCTGGGTGTGGCCCAGGTTGGACTTGACGGCGCCGAGCAGCAGCGGGTGCTGCCTGTCCTGCCCGTAGGCGGCCATGAGGGCGCCGGCCTCGATGGGGTCGCCGAGGGTGGTGCCGGTGCCGTGGGCCTCGACGACGTCGACGTCGGCGGGGGTGAGGCGGGCGTCGGCGAGGGCCTGGCGGATGGCGCGCTGCTGGGCCCGTCCGCTGGGCGCGGTCAGCCCGTTGGAGGCGCCGTCCTGGTTGACGGCGGTGCCGCGCACGATGCCCCATATGTCATGGCCGTTGCGGCGGGCGTCGGACAGCCGTTCCAGGACGAGGACGCCCACGCCCTCGGACCAGCTGGTGCCGTCGGCCGCGTCGGCGAAGGGCTTGCAGCGTCCGTCGGGGGCCAGTCCGCCCTGGACGGTGAACTCGGTGAAGGAGCCGGGGCTGGACATCACCGAGACACCGCCGGCCAGGGCGAGGGTGCACTCGCCGTTGCGCAGCGCGTTGGCGGCCATGTGCAGGGCGACCAGCGCGGAGGAGCAGGCGGTGTCGACGGTGACGGCCGGGCCCTCCAGGCCGAAGGCGTAGGACAGACGGCCGGACATGACGCTGGCGGTGTTGCCGGTGGCGACGTGGCCACGGAGGTCGGCGGTGCCGGTGCCCTGGCGCAGGAGCGTGGCGTAGTCCTGGCCGTTGGTGCCGACGAACACGCCGGTGCGGCTGCCGCGCAGGGTGGTGGCGTCGATGCCGGCGCGCTCGAACGCCTCCCACGAGGTCTCCAGCAGAAGTCGCTGCTGGGGGTCCATGGCCAGCGCCTCGCGGGGCGAGATGCCGAAGAAGCCGGCGTCGAAGAGGCCGACGCCGTCCAGGAAGCCGCCTTCGAGGGTGGCGGAGGCGCCCTGGGCGAGCGCGTCGAGGTCCCAGCCGCGGTCCGCGGGGAAGCCGCTGATCGCGTCCTCGCCGCGGCTCAGCAGTCGCCAGAGGTCCTCGGGGGACCGGACGCCGCCGGGGAAGCGGCAGTTCATGCCGACGACGACGATGGGGTCGTCGTCCGCCGCGCGGCCGGCCGGAGCCGGGGTGTCGATGTCCGACGCGGGCAGTGTGCCGAGGAGTTCGGCGAGCAGGAAGTCGGCGAGTGCGGTCGGGGTCGGGTAGTCGTAGACGAGGGTCGCGGGCAGTTTCAGACCGGTGGTGGCCGTGAGGGTGTTGCGCAGCTCCACGGTGGTCAGCGAGTCGAAGCCGAGGTCGCTGAAGGCGCGGTCGGCGCCGATGTCCGAGGTGCCGGAGTGCCCGAGGACCGCCGCCACCCGGGTGCGCACCAGGTCCAGGACGAAGCTCGGGCGCGCGGCCGGGGAGAGTCCGGCGAGCCGCTGGCGCAGGGCCGGTTCCTGCAGGGTGGCCTGCGGTGTCCCGGCGGTCGGGGTGGCCCGCTGCAGTGCGGGCAGGTCGCCGACGAGGGGGCTGGGGCGCAGTGCGGTGAACACCTCCGCGTAGCGCGACCAGTCGATGTCCGCGACGGTCAGCGTGGGGGTGCCGTGCTCGATCGCCCGCCGCAGGGCGGTGAGGGCGAGGCGGGGTGGCAGGGGGGCGAAGCCGCCGCGGCGGATCCGTTCCTGGACGCCGGTGCCGTCGGCCGCCATGCCGGTCTCGGCCCAGGGGCCCCAGGCCACCGAGGTGGCGGGCAGGCCGTGGGCGCGGCGCTGTTCGGCGAAGGCGTCGAGGAAGGCGTTGGCGGCCGCGTAGTTGCCCTGGCCGGGTGCGCCGAGGGTGCCGGCGACGGAGGAGAAGAGCACGAACGCGCTCAGTTCCCGGTCGCGGGTCGCCTCGTGCAGGTTGAGCGTGGCGGTGACCTTGGCGCGCAGGACGGTGGCGAACTGCTCGGGGGTGAGTGTGTCCAGGGTGCCGTCGTCGACGGTGCCGGCGGTGTGGAACACGGCGGTGAGCGGGTGCGCGTCGGGGATCGCGGCCAGTACGGCGGTGAGCGCGTCGCGGTCCGCGGTGTCGCAGGCCGCGAGGGTGACCTCGGCTCCCGCGTTTTCGAGGTCCGCGACGAGTTCGGCGGCACCGGGGGCGTCGGCGCCGCGGCGGCTGACCAGCAGCAGGCGCGGGGCGCCGGCCTCGGCCAGCCATCGGGCGACGTGGCCGCCGAGGGCGCCGGTGCCACCGGTGACGAGCACGGTGCCGGTGGGGCTGAACGTGCCCGCCTCGGGGGCCGGTGCGGCCCGGTGGTGGGCCAGCCGGCGGGCGAAGGCCGCGGTGGTGCGCACGGCGATCTGGTCCTCGCCGGCACTGTCGGTGAGGACGGCGGCCAGGCGGCGCAGGGTGCCGTCGTCGAGCGCGTCGGGCAGGTCGATCAGGCCGCCCCAGCGTTGCGGGTGCTCCAGTGCGGCCACTCTGCCCAGGCCCCAGACGGCGGACTGGGCGGGGCGGGCCGGGTGTTCGGTGCGGTCCACGGCCACGGCGGTGCGGGTCACGCACCACAGGGGTGCCTCGATGCCCGCGTCGCCCAGGGCCTGGAAGGCGGTTGCCGTCAGCAGCAGGCCCGCGGTGGTGGCGTCGGCGGTGCTCTCGGTGCCGTCGCCAGCCGTGGCCAGCAGGGACAGCACGCCCGCGAACGCGCCGTGCTCGTCGACCAGTTGGGTCAGGCGTTCGGTCAGGTCCTGGCGCTGTGGGGCGGTGACGAGAAGCCGTACGGCGTCGGTGCCCAGGACGTCGGCGACCGGGTCGAGCCACGCCGACTCGCCGTCGGCCGGTGCGAGCACCAGCCAGGTCCCGGCGGGCCGTGCGGCGGCCGGGCCGGTGAGGCGCTTCCAGGTGGTCCGGTAGCGCCAGCCGTCGACGGTGGAGCGCTCCCGGCTGCGGCGCCGCCAGGAGGAGAGGGCGGGCACGACGGCGGTGAGGGTGTCGTCGTCCAGGTCCAGCGACGATCCCAGGGACGCCAGGTCCGCCCGCTCGACGGCCGACCAGAAGTCCGCGTCCGCCGCGTCGGCGGGGTGGGCGGGTGCGGCGCTCTCGGTGGTCGCCTCGGGCCAGTAGCGCTCGCGCTGGAAGGGGTAGGTGGGCAGGTCGATCGGGCGGGCTCCGCTGCCGGCGAACACGGCGTTCCAGTCGACCTGCGCTCCGTGCAGGTGGAGTTGGGCCAGTGCCGTGGTCAGTGCGGGGGCCTCGGGCCGGTCCCGGCGCAGTGCCGGGACGGCGGTGGCACGGGTCTGTTCGTCGGTGCCCTCGCGGACCGCGCCGCTGAGCACGGCGTCCGGGCCGAGCTCGAAGAAGGTCGTCACGCCGTGCTCGGTGAGGTGCCGGACGGCGTCGGCGAAGCGGACGGTGCCGCGTACCTGCCCGGTCCAGTACTCCGGCGCGGCGAGTTCCTCGTGCGTGAGGAGCGTGCCGGTGACGGTGGACACCAGTGGCACGGTGGGTGCGTGGCAGGTGACGGAGCGGACGGCGCGGGCGAAGTCCGCCAGCATCGGGTCCATGTGCGGTGAGTGGAAGGCGTGGCTGACGCGCAGCCGCTTGGTGCGGCGGCCCCGCTCCGCGAAGTGCGCGGCGACGGCGAGCACCGCGTCCTCGTCGCCCGAGACGACCAGGGAGGTCGGGGTGTTGACGGCGGCGACCGCGGCCCGTCCCTCGTACGGGGAGAGCACGGCCGTCACTTCGTCCTCGGTGGCTTCGACGGAGGCCATGGCGCCGCCCGTGGGCAGTGCGGCCATCAACCGGCCGCGGGCGGCGACCAGGGTGCAGGCGTCCTCCAGGGAGAGGACTCCGGCGGCGTGTGCGGCGGCGAACTCGCCGATGGAGTGGCCCGCGACGTAGTCGGGGCGCAGGCCCCAGGACTCGGCGAGGCGGAACAGGGCCACTTCGAGGGCGAAGAGGGCGGGCTGGGTGTAGCGGGTGTCGTCCAGCAGCGCGGCCTCGGGCGAGCCCGGGGCGGCGAGGAGGATCTCCCGCAGCGGACGGTCGAGTTCGAGGTCGAAGCGGGTCAGTACGGCGTCCAGTGCCTGGGCGTAGACCGGGTGGTGGTCGTAGAGCTCGCGGCCCATGCCGGGGCGCTGGCTGCCCTGGCCGGTGAAGAGGAAGGCCAGCCGGCCGTGGTCCGGGCGGCCGGTGAGCGGCCCGGCGTCGGGGGTCGCGTCGCGCAGCGCGGTCAGGGCGCGGGTGAGCGCGTCGGGGTCGTCGGTGACGACGGCCGCGCGGTGCTCCAGGGCGCCCCGGGAGGTGGCGAGGGAGAAGGCGAGGTCGGTGAGCGGAAGGTCGGGGTGGTCGGCGAGGTGGGTCAGGAGCCGCCCGGCCTGGGCGCGCAGGGCCGCTTCGGTGTGTCCCGACAGGAGCACCGGCACGGGGGTGGCATCGACCGGGCGGGCCGGTGCGGTGTCGGTGGTGTCCTCGGGGCTGTCCTCCGGGGCCTGTTCGAGGATGGTGTGGACGTTGGTGCCGCTGAGCCCGAAGGAGGAGACGCCCGCGCGGCGCGGGTGTGAGGTGCTCGGCCAGGGCAGCGGCTCGGTGAGCAGGTGGAGGGCGCCGGAGCTCCAGTCGACGTGCGAGGAGGGCCGGTCGATGTGCAGGCTCCGCGGCACGGTGCCGTGGCGCATGGCCATGACCATCTTGATGACGCTGGCGACGCCGGACGCCATCTGGGTGTGGCCGATGTTGGACTTCACCGAGCCCAGCAGCAGCGGGTGCTGCGGGTCGCGGCCCTGGCCGTAGGTGGCCAGCAGGGCCTGCGCCTCGATGGGGTCGCCGAGGGCGGTGCCGGTGCCGTGACCGTCGACGACGTCGATGCTGTCGGGCTCCACCTTGGCGTTGGCCAGGGCCTGGCCGATGACGCGCTGCTGGGACGGGCCGTTGGGGGCGGTCAGGCCGTTGGACGCGCCGTCCTGGTTGACGGCGGAGCCCCGGATGACGGCCAGGACCCGGTGCCCGTTGCGGCGGGCGTCGGAGAGCCGTTCGACGAGGACCAGGCCGACGCCTTCGGCCAGGCTCATGCCGTCGGCCTGGTCGGAGTACGCCTTGCAGCGGCCGTCGGGCGCCATCGCGCGCTGGCGGCTGAAGCCGACGAACGCGCCGGGGGTGGACATGATGCTGACGCCGCCCGCGAGGGCCAGGGAGCTCTCGCCGTTGCGCAGGGACTGGCAGGCCAGGTGCAGGGCGACGAGGGAGGAGGAGCAGGCGGTGTCGAGGGAGACGGCCGGGCCCTCGAAGCCGTAGGTGTAGGAGAGCCGGCCGGACAGGACGCTGGAGATGGTGCCGGTGATCAGGTGTCCTTCGGCGCCTTCCGGGCTCGCGCCGGTGGCTCCGTAGTCCTGGTAGCTGGCGCCGATGAAGGTGCCGGTGCTGCTGCCGCGCAGGGTGGCGGGGTCGATCCCGGCACGCTCCATGGCTTCCCAGGAGGTCTCCAGCAGCAGCCGCTGCTGGGGGTCCATGGCCAGCGCCTCGCGGGGCGAGATGCCGAAGAAGGAGGCGTCGAAGTCGGCGGCCTCGTGGAGGAAGCCGCCCCGGGTCGAGTAGGTGTGGCCGGACCGGTCGGGGTCGGGGTCGTAGAGGCCCTCGGCGTCCCAGCCGCGGTCGGTGGGGAACTCGCCGGTGGCGTCGCCCCCTTCGGCGACCAGCCGCCACAGGTCCTCCGGTGAGCCGACGCCGCCGGGGTAGCGGCAGCTCATGCCGATGATGGCGATGGGCTCGTCGTCGGCAGCGGCGGTGTACGTGGTCGGAGCGGCGGTGCCGGTGGCGGACCCGGCGAGGGACTCGCGCAGGAAGGCGACGAGTGCGAGCGGGTTGGGGTGGTCGAAGACCATGGTGCTCGGCAGGGCGAGCCCGGTCACGGCGGCGATCCGGTTGCGCAGGTCGACGGCGGTCAGCGAGTCGAAGCCGACGTCGCGGAAGGCGCGTCGTTCGGAGAGCACGTCGGGTGAGGCGTGGCCGAGCGCGGTGGCGGCCTCGCCGCGGACGAGGTCCAGCAGGAGCCGGTCCTGCTCGACGGTGGCCAGCCCGCGCAGCCGGTCGGCGAACTCGCTGCCGGACTCCGCGGTCTGGCCGGTGTTCTCCGTGAGCCGCTGGACTTCGGGCAGGTCGTCGAAGAGCCGGGTGGGACGCGCGGAGGTGTAGACGGGGTAGTAGCGCTCCCAGTCCACGTCGGCGACGGCCAGGTGCGTCTCGTCGTCGTCGAGGGCCTGGCGCAGGCCGGTGAGGGCCAGTTCGGGGTCCATGAAGACCAGTCCGCTGCGGCGGATCTGGCCGGGGTCGACGCGGCCGAGCTTGAGGTCGTCGGCCCAGATGCCCCAGGAGACGGCGGTGGCCCGGGCACCGCGGGCGCGGCGGTGTTCGGCCAGGGCGTTGAGGTGGGCGTTGCCGGCGACGTAGGCGGCGTGGGCGCCGCTGCCCCACATACCGGCGGTGGAGGAGTACAGGACGAAGGCGTCGAGGTCGTCGCCGAGGAGTTCGTCCAGGTGCCGGGCGCCGTTGACCTTGGCGTCCATCACCTTCGCGAAGTCGTCGAGGGTCGTCTCGTCCAGCGTCGCCAGCTCGATGGTGACGGCGGTGTGCACGACGGTGCGTACGGTGCGGCCCTCGGCCGCCAGCGTGTCGAGCATCCCGGCGACCGCGTCGCGGTCGGTCAGATCACAGGCGACGACGCTTGCCTCGCAGCCCAACTCGGCCAGTTCGCGGACGAGTTCGTCGGATCCGGGGGCCGCCGGGCCGCGGCGGCTGGTGAGCACGACGTGTTCGGCGCCCTGCCGGGCGAGCCAGCGGGCCAGGTGCGGGGCGAGGGTGCCGGTGCCACCGGTGACCAGGGTGGTGCCCCGCGCCGTCCAGGGACGGGCCGGAGCGGAGTCCGCGGGGGTGGCGCGCACGACGCGGCGGGCGAGGACGCCCGAGGCACGGACGGCGAGTTGGTCCTCGCCGGTGCGGCCGGTCAGGACCGCGGCCAGGCGCTCGGCGGCCCGCCGGTCCAGTTCCTCGGGCAGGTCGACCAGGCCGCCCCAGCGCTGGGGGTGTTCGAGGGCGGCGGTCCAACCGAGGCCGAGGATCTGGGCCTGGTCGGGGTGGGTGAGCCGGTCGGCCCGGCCGGTGGAGACGGCGCCCTGGGTCAGGCACCACAGCGGCGCGTCGATTCCGGCGTCGCCGAGCGCCTGCACGAGCGCGACGGTCAGGGCCGTTGCGCGGCGCAGCGCCGGGTGGTGCGGGCTCGGCCCGTCGGCGGCGGCCAGCAGGGACACCACGCCCGCGAGGTCCGCGGTGCCGTCGAGGTCGGCCAGGCGCGCGGCCAGCGTCGCGCGGTCCGTGCAGGCGTCGTCCAGGACGAGGGTCCGGGTGTCGGCGCCGTGTGTGGCGAGGGCGCCGGTGAGGTCGTCGCCGGCGGTGCCCTCGGAGGTGACGACGAGCCAGGTGCCCGTCAGCGCCGCCGTGGGCAGTGCGGTCAGCGGCTGCCAGGTGGCGCGGTAGCGCCAGGTGTCGACGGCCGCCAGGTCGCGCCGGCGCCGGCGCCAGTCGGACAGGGCCGGGAGGACGGGCTCCAGGGCGGCGCGGTCCAGGCGCAGGCGGGAGGCGAGGGAGTCGACGTCGGCCTCTTCCACCGCCGTCCAGAACTCCGCGTCCACCGGGTCGGCTTCGGGCCGATCCGAGGACCGGTCGGGGATCGCCCACAGCTGTTCGCGCTGGAAGGCGTAGGTGGGCAGCGGCACCCGGCGGGCGCCGGTGTCGGCGAAGACGGCGGACCAGTCGGCGCCCGCGCCCCGGACGAAGGCTTCGGCCAGGGACGTCAGGAAGCGGTCGGTGCCGCCCGCGTCGCGCCGGAGCGTGCCGAGCACCGCGGCCGTGCCGCCGGCTTCCTCGGCGGTCGCCTGGACGCCCATGGCGAGTACGGGGTGCGAACTGACCTCGATGAAGAAGCGGTGCTCCTGGGCGAGGAGTTCGCGGATGGCGGGTTGGAAGCGGACGGTCTGGCGCAGGTTGGTGTACCAGTAGTCGGCGTCCATGGTGGTGGTGTCGAGCCAGTCGCCGGTGACGGTGGAGAAGAACGGCACCTGTGCCGGGCGCGGGCGGACCGGGGCCAGGACGGTGTGCAGTTCCTCCCGGACCCGCTCGACCTGCGCGGAGTGCGAGGCGTAGTCCACGGCGATGCGCTTGGCGCGGACGTCCTCGGCGACCAGTGCGGCCTGGAGTGCCTCCAGCGGGGCGACGGCGCCCGAGACGACGGTGGCCCCGGGGCCGTTGACCGCGGCGATCGACAGGTCCTCGTAGGCGGCCAGGCGCACTTCGACGTCGGCGGCGGGCAGCGGGACGGACAGCATGCCGCCGGATCCGGCCAGTCCGCGGGCGATGGCCTGGCTGCGGAGCGCGACGACGCGGGCCGCGTCCTCCAGGGAGAGTGCCCCGGCGACGGCCGCCGCGGCGATCTCGCCCTGCGAGTGGCCGACCACCGCGTCGGGGGTGATGCCGTAGGAGGTCCACAGTGCGGCCAGCGAGACCATGACGGCGAAGGAGGCGGGCTGGACGACGTCGACGCGCTCCAGCGTCGGTGCGCCCGGTGCCTGTCGCAGGACGTCCAGCAGCGACCAGTCGGTGAACTCCGAGAGGGCCGCGGCGCACTCGGTCAGGCGCTCGGCGAAGGCCGGCGACTCGTCGAGGAGCCGCGCTCCCATGCCGACCCACTGGGAGCCCTGGCCGGGGAAGACGAAGACGGTCCTGCCGTCGATGTCCGCCGTGCCCTGGACGACGCCGGGCGCGGAGCCGCCGGTGGCGAGGGCGTCGAGGGCCGCGCGCCGGGTCAGGTCGTCGGTGCCGACGACGACGGCGCGGTGGTCGAAGACGGTGCGTGCGGTCACCAGGGAGTGGCCGACGTCGAGGGCGTCGGGGGTCGGTTCGTCGTCGAGGTGGGCGGCGAGCTGGGTGGCCTGGGCGCGCAGCGCGCCCGGGGTGCGGGCGGACAGTATCCAGGGGATGGCGTCGCCGGCCGGGGGCACCGGCCGTTCGGCGGCCGCCTCCTGCGGGCGGGGGGCCTCTTCGAGGATGGTGTGGGCGTTGGTCCCGCTGATGCCGAAGGAGGAGACCGCGCAGCGGCGCGGGCGTTCGCCCTCGGGCCAGTCGGCGGGTTCGTGCAGCAGGGCGACGGTGCCGGGGGTCCAGTCGATGTGGCTGGAGGGGGTGTCCGCGTGCAGGGTGCGCGGCAGCGCTCCCCGGCGCAGGGCCAGGACCATCTTGATGACGCCGGCGACGCCGGCCGCCGACTGGGTGTGGCCGATGTTGGACTTCACCGAGCCCAGCAGCAGCGGGTGCTGCGGGTCGCGGTCCTGGCCGTAGGTGGCGAACAGGGCCTGGGCCTCGATGGGGTCGCCGAGCGCGGTGCCGGTGCCGTGCGCCTCGACCGCGTCGATGTCCTTCGGGGCCAGTCCCGAGTTGGCCAGGGCCTGGCGGATGACGCGCTGCTGGGAGGGGCCGTTGGGGGCGGACAGGCCGTTGGAGGCGCCGTCCTGGTTGATGGCCGAGCCGCGGACGACGGCGAGGATCTCGTGTCCGTTGCGCTGGGCGTCGGAGAGGCGCTCCAGGACGAGTATGCCGACGCCTTCGGCGAGGGTCATGCCGTCGGCGCCGTCGGAGAACGCCTTGCAGCGGCCGTCGCCGGCCAGGGCCCGCTGCCGACTGAAGGCGACGAACGGGTTGGGGTTGGTCATCACGGTCGCGCCGCCGGCCAGGGCCAGGGAGCTCTCGCCGTTGCGCAGGGACTGGCAGGCCAGGTGCAGGGCGACCAGGGAGGAGGAGCAGGCGGTGTCGACGGTGACCGCCGGTCCTTCGAGGCCGAAGAGGTAGGCCAGGCGACCGGAGAGCACGCTGGGGCTGGTGCCGGTCACCAGGTGGCCGGCGGAGCCGTCCTCGATGCCGAGTCCGTACTCCTGGTAGGTGGAGCCGATGAAGGTTCCGGTCGGGGTGCCGTGGACGGTGGTGGGGTCGATGCCGGCGTGCTCGAACGCCTCCCAGGTGGTTTCCAGCAGCAGCCGCTGCTGGGGGTCCATCGACAGCGCTTCGCGCGGCGAGATGCCGAAGAAGGTGGCGTCGAACTCCCCCGCGTCGTGGAGGAAGCCGCCCTGGGTGGAGTAGGTCGTGCCGGGGTTGTCCGGGTCGGGGTGGTAGAGGTCGGTGTTCCAGCCGCGGTTGACGGGGAAGTCGGAGATGGCGTCCACGCCTTCGCTGACCAGGTCCCACAGGTGTCGCGGGGAACGGACGCCGCCGGGGAAGCGGCAGCTCATGCCGACGATGGCGATGGGCTCGTCGAAGGCCCCCGGCGCGGCGACCACGGTCGCGGCCGCGTGGCCGCCGGTGCCGAGGAGTTCCTCGCGCAGGTGGCGGGCGAGGACGGCGGGGGTCGGGTAGTCGAAGACGAGGGTGGCGGGCAGGGCCAGACCCGTGAGGGCGGCCAACCGCTTGCGCAGTTCCACGGCGGTCAGCGAGTCGAAGCCGGCGTCGCGGAAGGCCCGCCGCTCCGGGATGGCGTCCGACGAGTCGTGGCCGAGGGCGATGGCCGCCTCGGCCCGCACCAGGTCGGCCAGCAGCCGGGTCTGCTCGTCCTCGTCGAGGCCCCGCAGGCGCGCGGCGAACTCGGGCGCGGCGCTCGTGTCCTCGGCGCGTGCGAGGGCCTGGATCTCGGCCAGTTCGTCGAAGAGGGGGCTCGGGCGGGTGGCGGTGAAGACGGGGTGGTAGCGCTCCCAGTCGATGTCGGCGACCGTGACCGTGACGTCCTGGTGGACGACGGCGCGCCGCAGTTCGGTGAGGGCGTTCGCGGGGGCGAGGAAGCGCAGTCCGCGCTTGTGCAGTTCGTCGGTGATGGCCTCGTGGGTGGCCATTCCGGCCTCGGCCCAGGGGCCCCAGGCCACGGAGGTGGCGGGCAGGCCGCGGGCCGCGCGGTGCTCGGCCAGGGCGTCGAGGTAGGCGTTGGCGGCGGCGTAGGCGCTCTGTCCGGCGCTGCCCCACACTCCGGCGATCGAGGAGACCAGGATGAAGAAGTCCAGGTCGTGGCCGTCCAGGAGGCTGTCGAGGTGGGCGGCGCCGAGCATCTTGGCGGCCATCGCCTCCGCGGCGACGTCCAGGGGGGTCTCGGTGAGGGCGGCGTTCTGGCCGACGCCGGCGGCGTGCACGACGCCGGTCAGCGGGTGCTCCGCGGGGACGGCGGCCAGGAGCGCGGCCAGCGCGCCGCGGTCGGCGGTGTCGCAGGCCGCGATGGTGACCTCGGCCCCCAACTCCTCGATTTCGGCGGCGAGTTCGGCGGCTCCCGGGGCGTCGGGGCCGCGGCGGCTGGTGAGGAGGAGGTGGTCGGCGCCGCTGCGGGCCAGCCAGCGGGCCACCTCGGCGCCGAGCGCTCCGGTGCCGCCGGTGACGAGCACGGTGCCGTGCGGCGCGGTGAAGGCGTCGGCGGGCGGCAGTTCGGCCTGCGGGTGGCGCACCAGGCGCCGGCCGAGCGCTCCGGTGGCCCGGATGGCGATCTGGTCCTCGCCGCCCTGTGCGGCCAGCGCGCTGACCAGGTGCTGGGTGGCGGGTGCGTCGAGGGCGGCCGGCAGGTCGATCAGGCCGCTCCACAGCTGTGGGTGCTCCAGGGCGGCGACCCGGCCCAGTCCCCAGACCGCTGCCTGGAGGGGGTTGGTGAGCGGGTCGTCGGAGCCGGTGGTGACGGCGCCGCGGGTCAGGGTCCACAGCGGGGCGGCGAGGTCGGAGTCGACCAGCGCCTGGGTCAGGACCAGGCTCAGCGCGAGCCCGGTGGGCGGCTCGGCGCCGGCCTCGGTGCCGGGCCGGTCGGCGAGCGGGAGCAGGGACAGGATGCCGGAGCAGGCGCCGCCCTCGGCGGTTGCGGCGTGGAGCCGGGCGGCGAGTTCGGCGCGGTCGCGGCAGGCGTCGTCCAGGACGAGGGTCTCGAACTGGGCGCCGTGGCCGCGCAGCGCGTGCAGGAGCTCGTCGCTGTCGATGCCGTCGGCGGTGACGAGCAGCCAGGTGCCGTCGAGTACGGGCGCGGCGGCGGCCGTCACGGGGCGCCAGGCGACCTGGTAGCGGGTGGAGTCCAGCAGCGCCTTCTCGTGCCGGTGCTGGCGCCAGGAGGACAGCGCGGGCAGCAGCGCGTACAGAGAGGCGTGCTGTTCGTCGCGCAACCCGAGGAGGGCGGCCAGTTCGGCCGCGTCGCCCCGTTCGACGGCGCCCCACAGCTCGGCGTCCGCGGGGTCGGCGGCGGCCTGCGCGAGGCGGGCCGGGGCCGGCTCGGGCCAGTAGCGCTCGTGCTGGAAGGCGTAGGTGGGCAGATCGACCGTGCGTGCACCGGTGCCGGCGAGGTACGCGGACCAGTCCACGGTGACTCCGCGCACGTGCAGGCGGGCCAGTGCGGTGGCCGCACAGCGCTCCTCGTCGCGCCCGGCGCGCAGCAGCGGGACGAAGTCCGCCGTGGTGTCGTCGCCCAGGGTGTCGTGGGCGGGGGCCGACAGCGCGCTGTCGGGGCCGAGTTCGAGGAAGGTGCCGGATCCGCAGGCGTGTGCGGCGCGCACCGTGTCGGCGAAGCGGACGGTGCCGCGGGCGTGCGCGACCCAGTAGTCGGCGGAGCGCAGTTCCTCTTCGGTGGCGGCCCGGCCGGTGAGGCCGGAGATGACGGTGACCTCCGGTGCGCCGTAGGTGAGCTGCTCGGCGACCTCGCGCAGGCCGTCCAGCGCGGGCTCCATCAGCGGCGAGTGGAAGGCGTGGCTGACCTTCAGGCGCTTGGTCTTGCGGCCCTGCGCGGCGAAGTGGGCGGCGATCTCCTCGGTCGCGGTCAGGTCGCCGGCGACGACGACGGCGCGGGGGCCGTTGACGGCGGCGAGGGACACCTCGTGCTCGCGGCCGGCGAGCAGCGGGGCGACCTCGTCCTCGGTGGCTTCCAGGGAGAACATCGCGCCGCCGGCGGGCAGTTCCTGCATCAGCCGCGCCCGTGCGGCGACCAGGCGGGCCGCGTCGGGGAGCGGGAGGACGCCCGCGACGTGCGCGGCGGCGATCTCGCCGACCGAGTGGCCGAGCAGGACGTCGGGGCGTATCCCCCAGGTCCGCAGCAGCCGGTAGAGCGCGACCTCGATGGCGAACAGGGCCGGCTGGGTCCACTCGGTGCGGTCCAGCAGCGCCGCCTCGGGGCTGTCCTCCGGGGCGAACAGGACGTCCTTGAGGGGGCGGTCCAGGTGCGGGTCGAGGGCCGCGGTCACCTCGTCGAGGGCCTGGGCGAACGCGGGGAAGCGGGCGGCGAGTTCACGGCCGGCGCCGGGGCGCTGGCTGCCCTGGCCGGCGAACAGCACGGTCAGCTTGCCCGCGCCGCCGATCTCGCCCTCGGTGACTGCGGGGGTGGGCCGGTCGGCGGCCAGGTCGGCCAGCGCGCGCAGCAGTTCGTCGCGGTCGCCGGTCACGACGGCGCGCTGGTCGAAGGCCGAGCGGGTGGTGGCGAGGGAGAGCGCGACGTCGGCCGGGTCGAGGGCGGGGCGCTCGTCGAGGAAGGACCGCAGGCGGGCGGCCTGGTCCCGGAGCGCCGCCCGGCTCGTGCCCGACAGCGTCCAGGGCACGACGACGGGGGTGTTCGCCCGCTGTTCGCGCTGGTCGGGGGCGGCCGACGGCTCCTCGACGATGAGGTGGGCGTTGGTGCCGCTGAAGCCGAAGGAGGAGATGGCGGCGCGGCGCGGCCGGTCGGCCTGCGGCCAGGGGGTCTCCTCGGTGAGCAGGCGCACCGCCCCGGAGTCCCACTCCACGTGCGAGGACGGCTCGTCGGCGTGGAGGGTGCGGGGCAGCACGCCGTGGCGCATCGCCAGGACCATCTTGATGACGCCGGCGACGCCGGCCGCGGCCTGGGTGTGGCCGATGTTGGACTTCACCGAGCCGAGCAGCAGCGGCCGTTCGGCGTCGCGGTCCTGGCCGTAGGTGGCGAGCAGGGCCTGGGCCTCGATGGGGTCGCCGAGGGTGGTGCCGGTGCCGTGGCCCTCGACCGCGTCGATGTCCGTGACGGACAGGCCGGCGGCGGACAGCGCCTGCCGGATCACCCTCTGTTGGGAGGGGCCGTTGGGGGCGGTCAGGCCGTTGGAGGCGCCGTCCTGGTTGACGGCGGAGCCGCGGACCACCGCCAGCACCTGGTGCCCGTTGCGGCGGGCGTCGGAGAGGCGTTCCAGGACGAGGACGCCGACGCCCTCGGACCAGCCGACACCGTCGGCGCCGTCGCCGAACGCCTTGCAGCGGCCGTCCGGGGACAGACCGCGCTGCCGGGAGAACTCGATGAGGGCGCCGGGCGTCGACATCACGGTGACACCGCCGGCCAGGGCGAGCGAGCACTCCCCCGCGCGCAGCGCCTGCATCGCCCAGTGCATGGCGACCAGCGAGGACGAGCAGGCGGTGTCGACGGTGACGGCGGGGCCTTCCAGCCCGAGGGTGTAGGAGATGCGCCCGGAGGCGACGCTCGGGGCGGTGCCGCTGCCCTGGTGGCCCTCGAACTGCCCGCCGCCGAGGACCGTGGCGTAGTCGTTGTACATCACGCCCGCGAACACGCCGGTCCGGCTGCCGCGCAGGGACGTCGGGTCGATGCCCGCGCGCTCGACGGCCTCCCAGGACGCTTCGAGCAGCAGCCGCTGCTGGGAGTCGGTGGCCAGGGCCTCGCGGGGGCTCATGCCGAAGAAGGCGGGGTCGAAGTCGGCGGCGGTGTGCAGGAATCCGCCGAAGCGGGAGTAGGACGTGCCGGTGCGGTCCGGGTCCGGGTCGTAGAGCGCGTCCAGGTCCCAGCCCCGGTCGGTGGGCAGGCCCGAGATGGCGTCGGTGCCCTCGCTGACCAGTCGCCACAGGTCCTCGGGCGAGGCGACGCCGCCCGGGTAGCGGCAGCTCATGCCGACGATGACGATGGGGTCCTCGTCGGCGGCGGCGCGCGGGGCGCTGGTCGCGGTGGCGACCTCGGAGCCCATGAGTTCGGCCAGTACGTGCGTGGCGAGGGCGTCGACGGTCGGGTAGTCGAAGATGACGGTGGCGGCGGTGCGCAGGCCGGTGGCCGCGCTGAGCCGGTTGCGCAGTTCGACGGCGGTCAACGAGTCGAAGCCCAGCTCCCGCAGCGGGCGGCGGGCGTCGATGTCGGCGGTGCCGGCGTGGCCGAGTACGGCGGCCACCTGACCGGCCACGAGGTCCAGGACGACCTCACGGCGGTCGGTTTCCGCGAGCCGGGACAGCTGCTGCACGAGGGTGACGGCCGTCTCCGAGCCGGAGACCACCGAGCGGCGGGCCGGGGTGCGGATCAGACCG
This sequence comes from Streptomyces noursei, assembly GCF_016917755.1. GTDB lineage: Bacteria > Actinomycetota > Actinomycetes > Streptomycetales > Streptomycetaceae > Streptomyces > Streptomyces yunnanensis. The sequence goes on from NZ_CP070326.1 coordinate 168,040, forward strand.
CGCCACAGCGGCGGCACCTCGCCCTGGAGGCGCAGGACGGACAGGTCGAGCCGGGTCGGCAGCAGGACGGCGGCGTCCATGGCGGTGGCGGCGTCGAAGAGGACGGTGCCCTGTTCCGCGGTGAGCGCGGGGGTGCCCATCCGGGCCAGGCGGGCGAGGTCCTCGTCCGTCAGACCGCCGGTCATTCCGCCGGTGGGCTCCCACGGGCCCCAGGCCAGGGAGAGCCCCGGCAGGCCCTGGGTACGGCGCAATTGGACGAGCGCGTCGAGGAAGGCGTTCGCGGCGGCGTAGTTGCCCTGGCCGGCCGCGCCCACGGTGCCGGAGAGGGAGGAGAAGACGACGAAGGCCGCCAGGTCCAGGTCGCGGGTGGCCTCGTGGAGGTGCCAGACGGCGTCGGCCTTGGGCCGCAGTACCGCGCTGATCCGCTCGGGGGTGAGCGACTCGATCACGCCGTCGTCGAGGGTGCCGGCGCTGTGCACGACGGCGGTGACGGGGTGCTCGACGGGCACGTCGGCCAGCAGCCGGTCCACGGCGGCGCGGTCGGCCAGGTCGCAGGAGGCGAGGGCCACCTGCGCGCCGTGGCCGGTGAGTTCGGCCACCAGTTCCCGGGCGCCCTCGGCGTCGGCGCCGCGGCGGCTGGCGAGCAGCAGGTGCCGTACGCCGCGCTCGGTGACCAGGTGCCGGGCCAGTACGCGGCCGAGGCCGCCAGTGGCTCCGGTGAGGAGCACGGTGCCCTCGGGGTCCCACTCGGTGGCGTGCTGCGCCGTCCGGGCGCGGGCGAGCCGCGCGGTGAGCGCGGCGGTGCCGCGGACGGCGGTCTGCGGCTCGTCCGAGGACAGTGCCAGGGCCTGCAGCAGCGGTTGCGCGGCGGGCGCGGCGGAGGCGGGGTCGAGGTCCAACAGTGCGAAGCGGCCTGGGTGTTCGCTCTGCGCGGCCCGCACCAGGCCCCAGACGGCGGCGGCCACCGGGTCCGGCGCCTGCCGGGGGTCGGTGGCGACGGCGCCGCGCGTGACGAGGACCAGCCGGGAGGCGGCGTACCGCTCGTTCTCCAGCCAGGTCCGCAGGAGTTCCAGGACGTGGGCGGTGCGGTCGTGCACGGAGGTGACGACCTCGTCACCGACGGCGTCGGCCGCACCCAGGACGGGGGCGAGGACGACGTCCGGGGCAGGGGTGTCGGCGTCCGGGCCGGGCAGCGCGGTGACGATGCGGTCCGGCGAGGCGAGGGCCAACTCCAGGCCGAAGGGGTCCGGTCCGAGGACGGCGACGGAGGCGGGCGCGGCCTGGGCGTCCTGGGGCGACGCGGTCCAGCGCAGCTCGAACAGGGCCTCGCGGGCGAGGGAGTTGGCGGCGTCGAGCTGCTCGTCGGGCACGGTGCGCAGGACGAGCGAGCCGATGGAGGCGACGGGGTCGCCGGCGGTGTCGGCGACGGCGATCGCCACCGCGTCGTCTCCGGCCGGGGTCAGCTTCACCCGGACCGTCGTCGCCCCGCTGGCGTGCAGGGTCACGTCCTGCCACGAGAAGGGCAGGCCGCCGCGGGCGTGCTCGCCCAGGTCGGCGAAGGCCGCGGCGTGCAGCGCGGCGTCCAGGAGGGCCGGGTGGATCGCGAACGACGCGGCGGACTCGGCGTCGGAGCGGTCCGTCTCGGGCAGGGTCACCTCGGCGTAGACGTCGTCGCCGCGGCGCCAGGCGGCGTGCAGGCCCTGGAAGAGGGGGCCGTATGCGAAGCCGGTGTCGGCCAGGCGGTCGTAGAAGCCGTCGAGGTCCAGCGGCTGAGCGTCGGCGGGCGGCCAGGCGGTGGCGTCGAAGTCGGCGTGGTGCTCGCCGGTCACGAGGGTGCCGGCGGCGTGCTGGGTCCAGGGGAGCTCCTCCGGACCGTCGGGGCGGGAGTGGACGCTCACGGCGCGGCGGCCGGACTCGTCGGGGCTGCCCACCCACACCTGCACCTGGACGCCGCCCTCCTCGGGCAGCAGCAGGGGGGCGGCCAGCGTGAGTTCCTCCACGCGACCGCAGCCGGCCTCGTCCCCGGCGCGCACGGCCAGCTCCAGGAAGGCGGTGCCCGGCAGCAGCACCGTGCCGCGCACGGCGTGGTCGGCGAGCCAGGGGTGGGTGCGCTGCGACAGCCGGCCGGTCAGCAGCAGGCCGTCGGAGTTGGCGACCGACACGGCCGCGGTCAGCAGCGGGTGGTGCGCCGCGCCCAGGCCGGCGGCGCGCACGTCACCGCCGGTCGCGGGCAGGCTCTTGGGCCAGTAGCGCCGGCGTTGGAAGGCGTAGGTGGGCAGGTCGGTGCGCCGGGCGCCGGTGCCCTGGAAGTAGGGCTCCCACTGGACGGCCGCGCCGCGGGTGTGCAGGCCCGCCAGCGCGGCGGTGAGGGTCTCGGCCTCGGGGCGGCCCGGGCGCAGTACGGCGAGCGTGGCGGGGACGCCGTCCGCGGTGTCGGGGGCACCGTCGGTGGCGCCGGTCGCGGCCAGGCAGGTCTGGGCCATGGCGGACAGGACGCCGTCGGGCCCCAGCTCCAGGAAGGTGGCGGTGCCGTGGCCGTGGAGCCAGTCGACGGCGTCGGCGAACCGTACGGCGTGCCGGGCGTGGTTCACCCAGTACTCGGGGGAGGTCAGCTGCTCCACCGTGGCGAGGGTCCCGGTCAGTCCGGAGACGACCGGGATGACGGGTGCCTGCGGGGTGAGTCGGGAGACGGCGGCGCGGAAGTCCGCCAGCATGGGCTCCATGAGCGGCGAGTGGAAGGCGTGCGAGACGCGGAGCCACTTGGTCCTGCGGCCCAGCGCGCCGAAGTGCTCGGCGACGGCGTCGACTTCGTCGGCCCGGCCGGCGATCACGACGGCGGCGGGACCGTTGACCGCGGCGATCGAGACGTGGTCCTGCCGGTCCGCCAGCTGGGGCAGGACCTCCTCCTCGGTGGCTTCCAGGGAGACCATGGCGCCGCCTTCGGGCAGCGCCTGCATGAGGCGGCCCCGGGCGAGCACCAGGGCGGCGGCGTCGGCCACGGTGAAGACCCCGGCCACGTGCGCCGCGGCGATCTCGCCGATGGAGTGCCCGGTGAGGAAGTCCGGCTTGATGCCGAAGGACTCGGCGAGCCGGTAGAGGGCGACCTCGATCGCGAAGAGCGCGGGCTGGGCGTAGCCGGTCTGGTCGAGGAGGGCGGCCTCGGGCGTGCCCTCGGCGGCGAACAGCACGTCCTTCAGGGGGCGTTCGAGGCCCTGGTCGAGGTGGCCGAGGACCTCGTCGAGGGCGGTGGCGAAGACGGGGAAGCGGGCGGCCAGTTCCCGTCCCATGCCGGGCCGCTGGGAGCCCTGGCCCGCGAAGAGGAAGGCGAGCTTGGACCGGGTCCGGGCGGTGTCCTGCACGAGGCCGGGGGTCGGTATGCCGTCGGCGAGCGCGGTGAGGGCTGCGCGGGCCCGGTCCAGGTCGGCCGCGGTGAACGCGGCGCGGTGTTCGAGGCCGGAGCGGGCCGTGGCCAGGGAGTAGGCCACGTCGGCGGGTGCGAGGTCGGGGTGGGACGTGAGGTGTGCGAGCAGCCGCGCCGCCTGGGCGCGCAGCGCCTCGCGGGTGCGGCCGGAGACGAGCCACGGGACGGCGCCCGGCGCCACGGGTGCGGCGGCGGCCGGGAGTGCCGTGTCCTCCTGGCCTGCCTCGGGCGACGGGGCGGCCGGGGCCTCCTCCAGGATCGTGTGTGCATTGGTGCCGCTGAGTCCGAACGAGGAGATGCCGGCGCGGCGCGGCTGTTCGCCCTGCGGCCAGGCGACCGGCTCGGTGAGCAGGCGCACGGCCCCCTGGGTCCAGTCGACGTGCGAGGACGGCGCGTCCACGTGGAGGGTGCGCGGGAGCAGGCCGTGCCGCATGGCCAGCACCATCTTGATGACGCCGGCCATGCCGGCCGCCGCCTGGGTGTGGCCGAGGTTGGACTTCACGGAGCCCAGCAGCAGGGGGTGTTCGGCGTCCCGGCCCTGGCCGTAGGTCGCCAGCAGTGCCTGGGCCTCGACCGGGTCGCCCAGCGCGGTGCCGGTCCCGTGCGCCTCGACGACGTCGATCTCGTCGGCCGAGAGCCGCGCGCTGACCAGCGCCTGCTCGATGACCCGTTGCTGCGAGGGGCCGTTGGGCGCGGTCAGGCCGTTGGAGGCGCCGTCCTGGTTGACGGCGGAGCCCCGGATGACGGCCAGGACCTTGTGCCCGTTGCGGCGGGCCACCGAGAGGCGCTCCAGGACCAGGACGCCCACGCCCTCGGCCCAGCCGGTGCCGCCCGCGGAGTCGGCGAAGGAGCGGCAGCGCCCGTCGGCGGCGAGCCCGCCCTGGCGGCTGAACTCCACGAAGGTGGTGGGGCTGGACATCACGGTGACGCCCGCGGCCAGCGCCAGGGAGCACTCGCCCTGACGCAGCGAGTGGGCGGCCAGGTGCAGGGCCACGAGGGAGGACGAGCAGGCGGTGTCGATGGTGACCGCCGGGCCCACGGTGCCGAAGAAGTACGCGAGTCGGCCCGAGAGGACGCTGGTGGTGGTGCCCGTCAGGGCGAAGCCCTGGACATCGTCGTCCGGACCCACCCGGTACTCCTGGGGCATCGCCCCGACGAACATGCCTGTCCGGCCGCCCCGGACCGAGGCCGGGTCGATACCGGCCCGCTCGAAGGCTTCCCAGGAGGACTCCAGCAGCAGGCGCTGCTGCGGGTCCATGGCGAGGGCCTCGCGGGGGGAGATCCCGAAGAAGGAGGCGTCGAACTCGGCCGCATCGTGGAGGAATCCGCCGGAGAACTGCCCGGGGTCCTCGGTCAGCATCTCCCAGCCGCGGTCATCGGGGGAAGCCGTGATGCCGTCCCCGTCGTCGGCGAGCAGGGACCAGAGCTCTTCGGGGCTGCTCACGCCCCCCGGGAAACGACAACTCATGCCCACGATGGCGATCGGCTCGCGGGCCGCCGCCTCCAACTCGCCCACCCGCTGTCGGGAGCGCCGCAGATCGGCGCTGGCCCGCTTCAGGTAGTCGCGGAGCTTCTGTTCCTGATCCATGTTCGCCACGTTCCAACCCATCTCAAGACCGTCGGGCAGCAGAGGATTTCGATGTGGGCATCCGGCACTGGGGGACGGCTGTTCCACTGCGACTGAGTTTTCTGCGTGCCCTGCACAAGGCAGCTCGACTTCCCGCACGCCACGCACCCAGTCTCTATGGGGGTGGCCATGGAATTCCGTAGAGTCGGCGGGGCCCGGGCCCGGCCGCACACGGACGGGCCGGGGTGCCGCGGATCCTCGGCGGCACTCCCGGCGCCTGGTACCTACTCGGCTCGCCTTCCGCACGGGCCAGGTCCCGATGCCGGACCTCGGCCCGCGTCCGCACGGCGAACCCTCAGAATGCGGAGCGGGGTACTACTTGATGAAGTCGTCCACGACACGGGGCGGCCAGGTCCCCACCGTCAACACGCCCATCGCATAGGCGCGGGAGACCAGGGCCGCGCGGTTCGGGGCCTTCAGTTTCCGCAGCAGTCCGGTGACGTGATACTCCACACCGTGCTGGCTGAGATACAGCCGGGACGCCATCGGAATCGTGGACAGGCCCGCCGCGATTCCTTCCAGAATTCGTGCGTCGATCTCGCTGAGAAGTTTCCTTCGCGGTGCCACCACCGCATCGTCCTCAGCGCTCTGGCCCGACCGCATCACCACGAGAACCGCGGTCGGGTCGGGGCCGTAGCCGCGCACGGCGGCGGCCGTGAGGCTGCCGTTGAACACGTCGCCGGTCGGCCGCAGCGCCACCACCTGCGTGGCGAACCGGTCCCGGCGCCCCTCCAGCAGCCGCTCGAACTGCCGCATGAGCGGCTGCCGCACGCTGGGGTGCACCAACTCGCGGAAATTGCGCCCGAAGACGTCGGGTGCCGTCGACGAGGAATCGGAGGGCAGTGGGGCGAGCACGTCCGCGGAATCCTCGGCGGGGGTCGCGAATTGGTGGAAGAAGTCTTGATTGGCCTGACGGATCGTCAGCGCTGGGTCCAGTACGGATATGCACACGCTCGGCCGCTCCTCCCCCCGGACCGCGGTACCGGCCGTACCGGCCGCACTGTGGTCTGTCGACAGCTGCAGAGAGTCCACCAGAGCAGAAATCCTCAAGGGACCGACATCCTTTCCAACCCCCGCTTGCAAACCAGGAATCAGGAGAGATCGAACGAGAAGGGGAAATCCAGAGAATCAAGTAGGACAGGGGATCCGATGGCCCGGCATCCGCCGGGCAGGAATTCCGAACTCCCCTGCACAATCGACACTAAGGATCGATCCGGACGAGCGTCAACGCTCACCCGCCCCCCACCCCTAATCCTGCGGTCGGACACTCCGCACGGTACGGTCCCGCCGCGATCTTTCGGCCCCCCGAACACCCGAACCGATTACCGCCGGTATCCCCTGGCCCTGAGCGGCTTTCGTCACGGTGTGCTCAGCGCGACGCAATCGCCCTGCGCCCGCTCCGCCCGCTCCAGCAGCTCGCGTCGCCCCGCGACGCCCAACTTGCGGTAGCACGACGTCAGGCGCTTCTCCACCGCACGGGTGCTCACGCCGAGTTCCTCGGCGATCTCCTGATTGGTCAGGCCGCGACGCACCGACGAGACGACCTGGCGCTCACCACGGGTGAGCGGAGTCTCCTGACTGGGAGCGGCGGCTCCCAGGGCCGCACGGGCGCGTTCGGTCAACCAGGGTGCGCCGCAGGCGGTGGTGAGGTCAACGGCTTCGCGCAGAACCGTCTGCGCCTCCTTGCCGCCTTCCAACGTGCGGCCCAACTGGAGCAAGGTGCGGGACAGTTCGAGCGTGTTGGAGGAGGCGCGCAGGACCTCGGCGGACTCGCGCAGCGCGGGGACGCCCCCTCCGCCGGGCAGGAGGGCGTTCAGGCGCAGTGCGCGGCCCAGAGCGGCGGGCGCCGCCCACCGTCGCGCCCAGGCCAGTTCCTCGTCGGCCAGTGCCATGGCCGGCCGGGCCTCGCCCAGGCGGTGGTGGAGGACGATGGCGCGGGGCCGCCAGGGGAAGAGGACGGAGTTGCGCCAGCCGGCCGCTTCCAGCTGCCGGCCGCAGGCCAGGAGGGATTTGAGGGCGTCGGCATCGTGGCCACGGCGGGTGTCGAGCGAGGCCCCGAGCAGTTGCCGCATGACCGTCGTGGCGAGGTTGGCCGGCCAGCGCTTCCCGGAGTCCTTGAGGAGGCGTTCGATCAGCTGGACGTTGCCGGATTCCATGGCCACCGCGGCCCGGATGACCGCGGTCGGCTCGCGCCAGTCCGCGTCGGCCAGCGCGGCCGCCCGGTCGGCCAGTTCGTGGGCCTGGGTCAGGTACCCGCGGGCGAGCTGGAGCAGGGCGTTCTCGGCGTGCACCCCCGCGTGCGGCGGGTCGGTGTGCGACTCGCAGGACACGTTGATGCCTTCCACCGCGTCGGCGGCGTACAGGGCCAACACGACCAGCGGCAGTGCGGTGCGGGCACGCGCCGAGGTCACCGGCTCGCGTTCCAGGATCTGTTCGGCCAGGGCTGCGATGTCCGGTGCCGGCAGGGCGCTTGAGAGGACCCCCGCGTTGATCAGTACGGCCGCCAGTTCGCGGGCGCCGCTGCTCTCCAAGGGGGGTGTGGTGCCCAGTGAGCGCAGGCGTGCCACCGCGCCGGTCAGCTCCGCCGGGTTCTCGTGCCCGGCGTGCCACAGACGCGCCTCCAGGCGCAGGGCGATCTCGCGGGGACTCCCCTGGTGCGGCGCCGTGGTCTCCAAGTCCTCGGAGACTTCGCGCAGCAGGTCCACCATGGAGGAGGTTGCCTCGCCGAGGAAGCTGGGCGGGACCAGCAAGGTGGCGACGGCCCGGTCGGTGGCCGACGACAGCAGGCGGACGGCCTGGCTGATGTGACGTTCGCAGGCGACGGGATCGATGCCGCGTTCGGCTTTGGCCAGGTCGATCAGCAGGCGTGCGCGTTCGCTGTCGCCCACGCTGCTCTCCAGCAGCGCGCGCCGCAGGTAGCGGGCGGCGGCGTCCGGCGCACCGCAGCGCAGTGCGGCTTCCGCGGCCGTCCGCAGGACCCCGCTGGCCCATGGGCGGTGGGTGGCGGTGACGGTCATCAGCAGCTCTGCGACATGTTCGGCCGGGCGGCCGGCCTGGTGGAGGATTTCGGCCGCCGCGTCCCGGGAGCGTTCGCATTCGGCGATGGTGAGGGTGGATTCGACGGCGTCGCCCACGACGCGGTGGAAGAAGCGCGGGGTGTCGTGGGGGGCGAGCAGGCCGAGCAGGCGCAGGGCCCGCAGGGCGCGCTGATAGCTGATGGTGTCCAGTCGCGCGTGGCGTTGGATGAGGTCGGGCTCGCCGTGGTCGCCGAACGCGGCGATGGCCGCGGCCACGTCGCGTACGGGGCCGGGCTGGGTGTGGAGGCAGCCGGCCAGCCGATCGCGGAGCTGGGCGGGACGCGAGGTGCGGGCCCGGTCGGCCTGGTCGGCGGTGGGCCGGTGGCCGTCGAGGGCCTGCTCGCGCAGGACGGACCGGAGGAAGAGCGGGTTGCCGGCGCAGGTGTCGTGGCAAGCCTGGGCGTAGCGTTCCTCGGCGGGTTCGCCCAGGTGGTGCCGGATCATGGCTCGGGTGCCGTCCAGCGAGAGCGGGGCGGGACGCAGGACCTCTCCGGCGTCGGCGAGGTCGCCGACGAGCGGGTGCTGGGCCCGCGGGTCGCCGTCCCGCAGGGTGCACACGAGGGCGAGGCGCATCCCGTGTGTGCGGCGGACCAGGTAGGCGAGCCAGCGCAGGGAGGGCAGGTCCACCCACTGCAGATCGTCGATGAGGATGAGTACGGGGGTGGTTGCGCAGACGTCGGCCAGCAGCGACCGCAGGCCGTGCAGAACGGCTTCGGAGACGGGGGCGTCGTGGTCGCCGAGGGTCGGGAGGCCGCCGGCCGGGACCGCCTGGGCGGCACCGCCGGTGCCGTGGTCGCCGGGGGCGAAGGGGGCGTCGCCCAGGAGGGGGCCGAGGAGTTGATGGACGATACCGAAGGCGAAGTCCTGCTCCATGGGGGCGGCATTGGCCCGTAACACCCGTAAGTTGCCCGGCGGCGAGGCGCCGGCCTCCTGGAGGAGCGTGGACCGGCCGATGCCCAGGGGCCCGGTCAGGAGGAGTACGGAGGGTCTGCCCGCCTGCGCCTGACGCACTGCGGCGTCGATGCGCGCCAGTTCGGATTCCCGCTCGTACAGCATCGGTCATGTCCTTTCCGTGGGCCTGCTCCGTGCGAGAAGTTCCTCGCGTGAGGTGATGCCCAGTTTTTTGTACGTACTGCTCAGCCGTAGTTCGACGGTGCGTCGGCTCACCGAGAGCTGCTCGGCTATCTCGCGGTTGCCCAGGCCGCGGCCGGCCAGTTCGGCGGTCTGCCGCTCGGCGGGTGTGAGGGCGGCCCACTCCTTGGAGGAGGTGAACTCGTTGGGGGTGGCGGTCTGTTCCAGCCGGGTGGCCAGCCACCGTGCGCGTTCGGCCAGGCGGCTGGAGGTGCGGGTGACGCGGTGGCCGGACAGTTCGGTCAGCAGCCGGGCCGCGATGGTGTGGTCGCCCTTGGTGGCCTCCTCGGTGGCGAGGTCGGCCAGGCCCCAGGCGTAGGCCAGTTGGTTGGGCCAGCGCGCGATGCCGGTCGATCCGCCGGAACCGGCGGCCGGTCCGGGGGCGTCGAGGGATCCGGCGCAGAGATGGGCCAGGCCCACTGCGCTGGGGGCGCCCCAGCGGCGGGCGAGGGTGAGTTCCTCGTCGATCAGGCGCCGGGCCTGTTCCCGGTCGCCGAGCGTGATCAGGACTCTGGCGGCCAGCGAACGCCAGGGCAGCACGGCGGGGTTGACCCACTGCCTGCGCAGCAGCCAGCGTCCGCCCTCCTTGAACAGCTCGACGGCCTCGGCCCAGCGTCCTTCGTCGGCGGCCACCCGGGCGCGGGCGTGCAGGAGCAGGGGCCAGTGAACGCTGGATTCGGCGCCGGGCGGTATGGGGGCGCCGGTCAGGGCACGGGCCACGTCGTGTTGGTGGGTCTCCACGGCAATGATGCTGCGGATGGCCAGGAGGTACGGGGCGGCGAGGGGGTGCCAGGCAGCGGCGGGCAGTACCCGTTCGGCGGCGTCCGCGGCGTGTTCGGCGGCGTCCAGGCGGCCGCCGCGCAGGTGCAGTCCGGCGCTCAGGGCCAGGGCGCGGGCGAGCGCGGGACGGCGGTGGTGGCGGCCCAGTTCGGCGACGATGGCGTCGAGGTGCTCCTCGGCTTCGCCGGCGGCGTCGGTGAGCCACAGTGCTCTGGCGGCTTCCAGGCGGGGCATGACGGGTGCGGCGGGGCCTGCTTCCAGGGCACGGCGGGCCAGTTGCGCGGCCTGCTCGCGGTGCTGGCCGCGTGCGGTGAGCTGGGCGGCACGGATGCCTGCCTGGGCGGGGGCGAGGGGGTGTTCGGGCAGGGCGGGGACGCCGTTGGTGGAGATGTCGGTGGCCTCGGGCCGGGACTGGGCGGCGTACCAGTACAGCGCGATCAGGTCGTCGCGTTCGCTGCCCTGGGCGCTGGCCAGGGCCTGGGTGGCGACGCGGCGGCCCCAGGAGTCGTCCCCGCGGGCCAGTCCCATGTCCAGTGCCTGTAACCGCACGTGGGACCAGAGCTCGCCCTCGCCCGGGCTGTTGACGACGGCGGCGAGCCGACGGTCGCTCGCCACGGGGGCGGACGCGGCCTCGGCGCTGGCCAGGTCGAGGCTGATCTCTGCGCGCCGTACGGGGTGCTGGGGCTCGTCGAGGGCGCGGTTGAGGCAGGCGGCGGCCCGGGCGAACTCGCTGCGGCGCACGGCGGTGCCGAAGCTGCCCCGCAGTGCGTGCACGCCCCAGGGCTCGCCGCCGGAGGGTGCATGGGGAAGGGAGCGGGTGATGTCGTCGCTGCGGCGCACGGCGGCGTCGAAGCCGCCTTGCAGCGCGTGGACCGCCCAGGACTCGCCGATGGGCGGTGCGTGGAGGAGGAGGCCGGCGATGTCCTCGTCGGGGGCGCCGGCCCGGTAGGCGAGGCGGGCGGCGCCGGCATACAGGCGGCCGCGTTCGGCGGCGGGCGTGTCCTCCAGGATGCGGGCCCGGACGACGGGCAGGCGGATGCGTTCGCAGGCGCCGTCGGGGACGGTGAAGCCGGCCGTTTCCAGCGCCGAGCGCAGCCGGGTTTCGCGTACGCTGCGCAGCCCGGCCAGGTTGCAGATCAGGGTGAAGTCCAACAGGTCGCCGGCGACGGCCAGCGCGCGCAGCACGGCGGTGGACTCGTCGGTCAGCCCCCGCAGGGCGCGCCCCGCGCGGTCGCCGATGATGCCGGTGATCACGGTACGCAGCTGTGGGACGAGGGCGGCGGTGGGGCGGTGGCCGGCGTCGGCGAGGCAGTGCAGTGCCGCGTGCAGTACGGCGGGGTTGCCGTGGGCCGCCTGGACGGCCGCGGCGGCGAACGTCTCGTCGCAGGCGACGCCGAAGATCATTTCGGCGAGGGTGGCGACCGCGCGGGGGCTCAGTCCGCGGACGGTGAGGTGCCGGGTCAGCTGTGCGGAGGGGGCGGTGTCGGCCAGCCAGTCGGGGCCGTGCGGGTCCACGCCGGTGCGGCCGATGAGCAGCGCGAGCGGGAGTCCCGTGGACAGGCGACGCACCAGGGCCTGTAGCCAGTGCAGGGAGGCCGGGTCCAGCCACTGCGCGTCCTCGACGGTGACGAGTGTGGGTGTCCGGCGGACGGTGTGCAGGAGTTCGAGGAGGCCCGGCAGGCCGTCCGGCTCGTGGTGCTCGCGCAGCACCCTCAGCGGGCGTTCGGCCACCTCCCCCAACGGGGAGAGGAGTTGGATCACGGCTCCGTGTCGCAGGTCGCGTTCGGTCAGGGATCCGCTGGCGCGCAGGACGCGTACCGAGCGCTCCTCGGCGAGCCGGGCGGTCCAGCGCAGCAGGGCGTTGTGGCCGAAGCCGGGGCGGCCGGTCACCGAGACGACGGCCGGGCGGCCTTCGCCGAGGGAGGCCACCACGTCCTTCAACTGTGCTTGTTCCGCCTCGCGTTCGAGCAGGGGCAGGTCGGTGCGCCGACTCCCCGCCCAGACGATCCCCCCGTACTGTTCGCCGTTCAGTCCCGTCACCGACACCCTCCCGCTCGGCTCGCCCTCAATCCCGTCCACCCGGCCGCGGCGCCGATCGTGGAGCCCGTGCTTCGCGGACGCCCGAGGAGCGGAGGACCGCGGCGAGCTGGGCCCGCTCGGCGACGTCCAACTTGCGGTACACGCTGGTCAGATGCATCTCGACGGTGCGTACGCTGACGTACAGCGACTGGGCGATCGAGCGGTTCCCGGCTCCGCCGGCGGCGAGACTGGCGACCTTGCGTTCCATGCTGGTGAGCAGGTCGAGGGGCGAGGCGGTCATCTTCCGCATGCGGCCGCCTGCGGCCACCAGGGCCGCGCGGGCGTCCTGGCCCAGCGCGAGCGCGCCGCAGCGCTGGGCGAGGCCGGCCGCGGCGCGCAGGTGCTCACGGGCGGCGCGTCGATCACCTTCCGTCAACAGCGCCCTGCCCAGGACGAGTTCGGCGCGGGCGTGTTCGACACGGGCCGGTGAGGCGGAGAGTTCGCGCACCGCCTCGCCCAGCAGCTCCATACCGCCCTCGCCGGGGGTGGCCACGCCGCGGGCCAGGGCGGCCATGCCGAGGACGCGGGGGGTGCCCCACTGCTCCGCGAGCCGCGTGCCGTGCGCGGCGGGCTCCTGGGCCTCCTCGGGGCGGCCCAGTTCCGCGAGTACGCAGGCGGCCTCCGCCCACCAGGGCACGTATGCCGCATGGCGCACCTCGGCTTCCTCCAGTGCCCTGCCGCACTCACGGAACAGCGCCAGTGCGCCCTCCGCGTCCCCCAAGGCGTGGCGGGCACGGCCGTGGGCCATCAGATAGCGGTAGTAGGTCCACACGTACTGCTCGCGCCAGGCGGGCTCGGTGCCGGCCAGCAGCCGCTCGGCGGACGCGGCCTCGCCCCGGTCCACCAGTACGCTCGCCAGGGCCAGGCGCGGCAGGACCATGGCGTCGCCCCAGCGTTCCGCACCGCTGATCTGGACCGCCGTTCTGGCGTCCGCGAGCGCGTCCGGGAGTGCGCCCAGGCCGTGCTGGAGCATGGCGCGGGTGGACAGGGCCAGGGCGTAGGTCCACACGGCAGAGTTGTTCCGGCCGTGCCGCAGGACGCGGTCCAGTGCGTCCAGTGCCTCCTCGGCGCGGTCGGCGAGGCCGAGGACGAACGCCGAGTTGATCAGGGTCCAGCTCTCCAGGAGCAGTCGGGGGCTGGAGATGGCGCGCACGGCGCGCTGCACGGCGGGTTCGGGGGGCTGGCCGTCGAGCGCGGTCAGTACGGCCATGGCCGCCAGTTTCTGGCACTGGGCGGGGGTGTCACCCTCGGGCAAGGTCATCGCCGCGGCTCCCTTCTGGGTCGCGGCGAACGTGTTGCGGCCGTGCGTGCCGACGATCAGGAACACCGACTCGACGAGCGTGCGCAGTTCCTGGTCGGCCGGCAGGGGGTCCGGGCCGAGTTCGGCGTCGAGCGTGTCCAGGACGTCTTCCAGGAGGCCCAGGGCGACGCAACCCTCGCGCGCGGCCAGGCCGGTGGTGCCGAACTGCGCGGCGATCCGCGCCCGGGTGCGCACGTCGATGCTCGGTGCCAGCGCTTCGCGGAGCAGGCCGACGGCCTCGGGCGGGTCGGTCTCGGTCAGTGCCCTGGCCAATCGGACGCGGACCTCCACGCTGTCGGGGTCCACTTCCAGTACCCGGTACAGATAGCGGGCCGCGGTCTCCGGGGCGCCGCGCTCCTCGGCGCGGGCCGCGGCTTCCAGCAGGACACCGGGCATCCATGGTGCGGAGATCGACGGCAGCCGCAGGAGGTGCTCGGCGACCTCTTCGGCGGGCCGGCCGGCGTCGCTCAGGAGCAGCGCTGCCCGCGCACGCAGGCCCGCCAGCGCCTGGGTGTCCAGGGTCGCCAGCACCGCCGCTCGCACCGCGCCGTCCGCCAGGTGCCTGCCGCCGGGCACCAGCCCGGCCTCCCGCAGCACCGCCAGGGCGTCCTCGACGACGGCGGAGGGGACGGCGGCCAGGGGGCCGACGTGGTCGGCGCCCCGCTCTCCGAGGACCGCCACCGCCCGCGCGACCTCGCCGACCCAGGGTGGCTGGCGGTCCAGGAGTTCGCGTGCCCAGATCGCCAGGACGCGTCCGCCGGTCTCGGCGATCCGGTCGGCGCCACCCACTCCCGGACCGGCGCCCTCGGCCCGCAGTTCGTGCAGCAGCCGGCCCAGGAGGCGGGGGTTGCCGCCGGTCGCGACCCGGGCGCGGGTGACGAAGACGGGTGCGGCGGGTACCGGGAAGAACGCCCTGACGACTGCGGCGACATCCGCCTCGGTCAGCGGCCGCAGGCGCAGCGTCGTGGTGCGGCAGTGGGCGGCCAGGTCCGCCAGGGCGTGGCGGACCTGGGCGCGGCGGGAGAGGACGGCCTCGGACTGCTGGGTGAGGACGATGAGCAGCGGCAGGCCGTCGGACCGGCGCAGCGCGAAGTCCAGCCAGCGCAGCGAGAGTTCGTCGCAGTGCTGCACGTCGTCCAGGGCCAGGACGAGCGGTCGGCGGCTCAGCGCGTGCGTCGCGAGGCGGTGCAGGTCGTGGAACGCGCGCTGGACGACGGGAGCGTGCGGTGGCTCGCCCGCCAGCGCACCGGGGGCGAGTGCGGGGAGGGCGCGGCACATGGCCGCTTCCAGGGGGACACCTTGTGCGGCGGGACCGAGCAAGGTGCGTATCCCGCTGAAGGAGTCTCCCGCAGCGCCCTCTTCGCAGGTGCCCTGGAGAACCGTCGCGTGCCGACAGGCGTCTCCGGTGAGGAAGGCGCGCAGCAGGGCGGACTTGCCGATTCCGGCCGGGCCGGTCACGACCGCCGAGCATGCACGGCCGGAATACGCGTTGCGGGCGGAGCGATTGAGCTCTCTCACGACATCGGCTCGGCCGACCAAGGCGCTGCCTAAATCAGGATCTAAGCTCCGGCTCCGCACCATAGGACTCCTCGCACCTCAGGAGACACAGCGGATGTGATTGGGCGTCACCACATCGATCTGTAAATCACCCTAAAGAGTGATGTCTCATGTGCGTCAGAGTACATGATCCACTGAATAGCGAGGGAGCAACACGCCCCGGCGCGCCAACTCCTTGCCTGTTGACAGGTGTTCAGTCGACCGCCGTGAACCCGGCTGCTTCACCCCCCGTCCTGCGCCGCCGGCCGCGACCCGAGTGGGTCCCGCGCCGGGCGGCAGTACCGGGCCGGAGCCCTTCCGCCACGGTCCGCGTCAGCGCACCGGCCCCTCCTCCTTCTGACGACCGCGCCGCGCCGAAGCGGTACGGGATACACCCGGGGGCACACCCCGCTCACCGAGGTATCCCGTACGCTCCGGCCGGACTACCAGCTGCCGGCCAGCAGCAGATCCCCGAACTCCCGCTCGCGGGACGTCTGGCGCAGGTCGGAGTCGACCATCATGCGCATCAGCTCGGGGAAGTCGACGCTGGGCTCCCAGCCCAGCTGGGTGCGGGCGCGCTCGGCGTCCGCGCACAGGATCTCCACCTCGGCCGGGCGCACCAGCGAGGGGTCGATGCTGACGTAGTCCTCCCAGTTCAGGTTCACGTGCTCGAAGGCGATGCGGACGGCGTCGCGGACCGAGTGCATCTGGCCGGTCCCGATCACGTAGTCGCCGGGCTCGTCCTGCTGCAGCATCAGGTGCATGGCGCGAACGTAGTCTCCGGCGAAACCCCAGTCGCGTACGGCGTCGAGGTTGCCCAGGGACATCTTGTCCTGGTAGCCGAGCTTGATGCGGGCCACCGCGAGGGAGATCTTCCGGGTCACGAACTCCGCTCCACGGCGCGGCGATTCGTGGTTGAACAGCATGCCGGAGACCGCGTACATACCGAAGGACTCGCGGTAGTTGCGGGTGATGAAGTGCCCGTAGGTCTTCGCGACGCCGTACGGGCTGCGCGGCCGGAAGATGGTGGTCTCGCACTGCGGGGTCTCGGCGACCTTGCCGAACATCTCCGACGAGGACGCCTGGTAGAAGCGGATCTGACCGCCGTCACTGCTCCGCGAGCCGTTCAGGCCGCTGACCATGCGGATCGCCTCCAGCATGCGCAGCACACCCATGCCGTTGACCTCGGTGACGAGCTCGGCCTGCTGCCAGGACATCGGCACGAAGGAGATGGCACCGAGGTTGTAGATCTCGTCGGGCTGCACCTTGTCGACGGCTGACACCAGGCTGGCCTGGTCCATCAGGTCACCGTCGACGAAGTTCAGGTCGGAGACCAGACGGCTGACCCGCGACTTCCGGGGATTGGCCTGACCGCGTATCAGGCCCCACACCTGGTAACCCTGTGCGAGCAGGTGCTCCGCCAGGTAGGAGCCGTCCTGGCCGGTAATTCCGGTGATCAGCGCACGCTTGGACATCTCATTCCTTTCCTCCGCATAGAACAGACCGCCCAAACGCAGAGCCGTGTCTGCTGCGTGAACTCTTGACCTCGAATGGCGTCGAATGGCGTCAGAAAACGCCGCGGTCGGGACGCCGGGTAAGCGCACGCTTCCAAGCGGCCGGTCACGGTGTCAAGAAAATCCAGTAACACTACGGAATTCCGGAGTGCCAATCCTCGGGTGCCCGCGGCCTGTTGGAGAGCGCGGTCGCCGGATCCGGAACGTCCCCGCGGCACCTGCCGTCAGGACACTACGGATTTTCCGGTGCGCGGTGCGCTGCACTGTCCGGACGTGCCCCGTCCAGGCCCGGTGGGCGCCTCATCCGTGCCGTCGACCGGACCTGCCCGTCTCCTGGAGCGTCGCCCGGTGCTGCTCAGATTCCTGCGAACCCGACTGCGTCCCCACCGGCGCGCCGTTGCCCTGCTGGGACTGCTGCAACTGGCGCAGATCCTGGCCACCCTGGCCCTGCCGACGCTCGGTGCCGCCGTCATCGACCACGGCGTGATCGAGGCCGACAGCGGCTACATCGTCCGGACCGGACTGGGCATGCTGGCCGTTGCGCTGGTGCAGATCGCGGCGTCGGTGGGCGCGGTGTCGCTGAGCGCGCGTACGGCCATGGCGATGGGCCGCGACCTGCGCTCGGCGGTCTTCCGCCGGGTGTTGGACTTCTCCGCCCGTGAGGTCGGACAGTTCGGCACCCCGTCGCTGATGACGCGCACCGTCAACGACGTCCAACAGGTACAGATGCTGGCGCTGTCCGCGTTCGGCGTCGCCGTGTCGGCGCCCCTGATGTGTCTGGGCAGCATCGTGCTCGCACTCCAGCAGGACATTCCGCTCTCACTGCTCCTGGTGGCACTGATGGTGGCCCTGGGAATGTCCTTCGGTCTCATTCTCGGCCGCACCGACCCGTTCTACGACCGGATGCAGAAATACCTGGACCGCGTCAACGGCCTGCTGCGCGAACGCATCACGGGAGTCCGCGTCGTGCGGGCTTTTGTGCGCGACGGACACGAAGGCGAGAGATTCGGCCGAACCAATTCCGAATTGTGTGACATCTCGTTGCGCGTCGGCCGGCTGCTGGCCACCATCGTCCCCGTCGTGCTGCTGGTCCTGAACGCCTTCATGGCGGCGGTGGTGTGGTTCGGCGCCCATCGCATCGACGCCGGGGCGATGCGGTTCGGTGCGCTCAGCGCGTTCCTGAGCTATCTGACGCTGATCATGATGTCGGTGGTGATGGTGACCTTCGTGTGCCTGGCGATGCCGCGGGCGAGGGTCTCGGCCGAGCGCATCCAGCAGGTGCTGACGACCGAGCCGAGCGTGACGACGCCGTCCCGACCCGTGCGCACCGTGCCCGCGACCGGCCAACTGGCCCTGCGCGGTGCCGGGTTCCGGTACCCGGGAGCCAAGGAGCCGGTGCTGAGCGGGATCGATCTGAGCGCCGGCCCCGGCGAGACGGTGGCGATCCTCGGCAGCACCGGCAGCGGCAAGACCACCCTGCTCAACCTCGTACTGCGGCACTTCGACGCCACCGAGGGCTCCGTCCACATCGGCGGGGTGGACGTCCGCAGCCTGGACGCGGAGGCGTTGCGCCGCACCGTCGGCTTCGTCCCGCAGCGGGCGTACCTCTTCTCCGGCACCGTCGCCAGCAATCTGCGGTTCGGCAACCCCGATGCCACCGACGCCGAGCTCTGGCACGCGCTGGAGATCGCGCAGGCCCGGGACTTCGTACAGCTCCTGCCCGAGGGACTGAATGCGCCGATCACGCAGGGCGGCACCAATGTGTCCGGCGGACAGCGCCAGCGTCTGGCGATCGCCCGCACCCTGCTGCGCAGACCGGCCGTCTATCTCTTCGACGACTGTTTCTCCGCGCTGGACTACGCCACGGACGCCGCGCTGCGGGCCGCCCTGGAACCGGAGATCTCCCGGGCGACGGTGCTCACCGTCGCCCAGCGCGTCAGCACCGTCCAGCACGCGCAGCGCATCGTGGTCCTGGACGCGGGCCGGATCGCCGCCACCGGTACGCACCAGGAACTGCTGCGTACCAGTACGGCGTATCGGGAGATCGCCAGGTCCCAGCTCACCGCGATCACCACCGACCACTACGGCGACTCAGCCCCGGACGCCGAAGCCACCACGACCCCTCAGGAGGCCGTCCATGGTCTCGGCGGACAGCTCTAGCCGCGGGCGGCGCAGCCCCGCCCGCCACATGCTGGGCCTCCTGCGACCGCACCGTGTCCTGGTTTCCGTGGCGGTCGCCCTCGGGATCGGCGGCGTCGCGCTCAACGCGGCGGGCCCGATACTCCTCGGCAGGGCCACCGACCTCGTCTTCGACGGCATCCGGCACAACCACGGATCCGGCGGAGTCGACTTCGACGCGATCGCCCGGGTGTTGCTGTTCGCGCTCGTGCTCTTCGTCACCGCCTCCTTGCTCACCCTCTTCCAGGGCCGGCTGGTCTCGGCCGTCGTGCAGCGTGTGGTCTTCGCGCTGCGCCGGTCTGTGGAGGCCAAGCTCGCCCGCCTGCCGCTGCGGTACTTCGACCGCCACCCGGCGGGTGAGGTGCTCAGCCGGGTGACCAATGACGTCGACAACCTCCAGCAGACCCTCCAGCAGACCCTCAGCCAGCTGATCACGGCGGTGTTCTCCGTACTGAGCATGCTGGTGCTGATGCTCGTCATCTCGCCGCTGCTGGCACTGGTCATGCTGGCCTGTCTGCCGGTGTCGGTCGTGCTCACGGCCCGGATCAGCAGGCGCGCACAGCCGCGGTTCGCCCGTCAGTGGTCCGCGACCGGAGCGCTGAACGCCCACGTCGAGGAGGTCTACACCGGTCACGCGCTGGTCAAGGGCTTCGGGCGGCGCGAGCAGGCCGAGCGCGCCTTCGACGAGCACAACGAAGCCCTCTACCGCGCCGGCGCACGGGCCCAGTTCGTCTCCGGCGCCATCGAGCCGTCGATGATGTTCGTCTCCAACCTCGGCTATGTCGTGGTGGCGGTCGTCGGCGCGCTGCGCGTGGTCGCCGGGACCCTGTCCATCGGTGACGTCCAGGCGTTCATCCTCTACTGCCGGCAGTTCAGCCAGCCGATCGTCGAGGTCGCCGGCATCGCCGCCCGCCTGCAGTCCGCCCTCGCCTCCGCGGAGCGGATCCAGGAGCTCCTGGACGCGGACGAGCAGCGACCCGACTCCGACCACCCCGCACGTCTCGACAAGGTCGGCGGGCATGTCGAGTTCGAGAAGGTCCACTTCCGCTACTCCCCCGGCACCCCGCTCATCGAGGACCTCTCCCTCACCGTCGAACCCGGCCGGACCGTGGCGGTCGTCGGTCCGACCGGCGCCGGCAAGACCACCCTGGGCAACCTCCTCATGCGCTTCTACGAGATCGACAGCGGGCGCATCCTCCTCGACGGCACGGACATCACCGCCCTGACCCGCGAGGACCTGCGCTCCCACATCGGCCTGGTGCTCCAGGACGCCTGGCTCTTCTCCGGCACCATCGCCGAGAACATCGCCTACGGACGCCCCGACGCCACCCGCGAGGAGATCGTGGCCGCCGCCCGCGCCACCTGCGCCGACCGCTTCATCCGCACCCTGCCGGACGGCTACGACACCGTCCTGGACGAGGAGTCGACCAATATCAGCGCGGGCGAGAAGCAGCTCATCACCATCGCGCGGGCCTTCCTGGCCCGGCCCTCGATCCTGCTCCTGGACGAGGCGACCAGCTCCGTCGACACCCGCACGGAGGCGCTCATCCAACGCGCGATGCACTCGCTGCGCGCGGGCCGCACCAGCTTCGTCATCGCGCACCGCCTCTCCACCATCCGCGACGCGGACCTGATCCTCGTCATGGAAGGCGGCCGCATCGTCGAGCAGGGCACCCACGACCAGCTGCTGGCCGCCGCAGGGCCCTACGCCCGGCTGCACACGGCCGTGGAGCACGGTGCCGGGCTGGAGGACGCGGCACCCCGTTGAACTCGCCCGCTCCCACGGCGGCTTCGGCCCTGTCGAAGGAGGCGAGTCGCACCCGGTGCGCACCCGCCGTCGTCCCCGCCGGAGCGCCTCGCCGCCCTTCCCGCACGACCTGACGCAACGCTCGAAAGGATCCGATCCGCCATGCCCGACAGCCATGCCCTGAGCGAGTTGCTCGCCGCGATCAGCACACCCGACCGCGCGCCCGAGGACATCGCCGCGCTGCCCCTGCCCGAGTCCTTCCGGGCCGTGACCGTCCACAAAGAGGACACCGAGATGTTCCGCGGCATGACCAGCGCGGACAAGGACCCGCGCAAGTCGCTGCGCGTAGACGAGGTGCCGGTGCCCGAACTGGGGCCCGGCGAGGCCCTGGTCGCGGTGATGGCCAGTTCGGTCAACTACAACACCGTGTGGTCGTCCATCTTCGAACCGATGCCGACCTTCGGCTTCCTGGAGCGCTACGGGCGCACCTCGCCCCTGGCCGCCCGCCACGACCTGCCGTACCACATCCTCGGCTCCGACCTGGCCGGCGTGGTGCTGCGCACCGGCCCGGGAGTGAACGTCTGGAAGCCCGGCGACGAGGTCGTGGCGCACTGTCTGTCGGTGGAGCTGGAGAGCGCGGACGGGCACGACGACACCATGCTCGACCCGGCCCAGCGGATCTGGGGCTTCGAGACCAACTTCGGCGGCCTGGCCGAGATAGCCCTGGTCAAGGCCAACCAGCTGATGCCCAAGGCCGCCCACCTCACCTGGGAGGAGGCCGCCGCGCCGGGTCTGGTGAACTCCACCGCCTACCGTCAGCTGGTCTCCCGCAACGGCGCCGGGATGAAGCAGGGCGACAATGTGCTGATCTGGGGCGCCAGCGGCGGTCTCGGTTCGTACGCCACCCAGCTCGCCCTCGCCGGCGGGGCCAACCCGGTCTGTGTGGTGTCCAACCAGCGCAAGGCCGAGGTGTGCCGGTCCATGGGCGCGGAGGCGATCATCGACCGCTCCGCCGAGGACTACCGCTTCTGGAGCGACGAGCACACCCAGAATCCGCGGGAGTGGAAGCGGTTCGGCGGCCGCATCCGGGAGTTGACCGGCGGCGAGGACGTGGACATCGTCTTCGAGCACCCCGGTCGGGAGACCTTCGGCGCCTCCGTCTACGTCACCCGCCGGGGCGGCACGATCGTCACCTGCGCCTCCACCTCCGGCTACCGTCACGAGTTCGACAACCGCTATCTGTGGATGCACCTCAAGCGCATCGTCGGCACCCACTTCGCCAACTACCGCGAGGCATGGGAGGCGAACCGCCTCGTCGCCAAGGGGAAGATCCACCCCACCCTCTCCTGCACCTACCCGCTGGCCGACACCGCGCTCGCCGTCCACGACGTGCACCGCAACGTCCACCAGGGCAAGGTCGGCGTGTTGTGCCTGGCCCCGACCGAGGGCCTGGGCGTGCGCGACGAGGAGCTGCGTGCGCAGCACATCGACGCGATCAACCGGTTCCGCTGACCGCTCCCCCGGCCCCGCAGAGCCCCGCTGCTCAGCGGTGAAGGCCCGGTGGATGCCACCGGGCCTTCACTGCGTCCTGGCCCCTCCAGGATCTCGCCGAGTGGCGGCCGGTCCGCTCCGCACCCGACCGTCGTCTCCCGATCTCTTCGATCTCTTCGGTCTCTTCGGTCTCTTCGATCTCTTCGGCCTCCCCCGTCTCCTCGGTTCGTTCAGCCTTTCTGCTCACGGTGGGCCATGGTGTACAGCACGGCGCTGACGGCCGGGACGGCGGCGCAGTCCGGCACGGAGAATACTCGGCAGGTCCGGTCTTATTGCGGCGCCGGGCGGGCCGAAGGCCAGCGTCCCGCACAGCAGGACGGCCGCCACGCACCAGGTACGCCAGCGCCTGCGCAGTTCGGCGTTGCGAACGGCCAGCAGCAGAAGGCCGGTTGCGGCGAGCGTGCCGCCGACGACCGGGAGGGCGCGTGTCACCTCGGGGGCCAGGGGCGATGTTAGGCATGTCAGGTCTGTCATGGTCATCGCCTAGCGGTCCGGCGCCGTGACCGGTCGTTCAGGGCCACCGGAGGCATCCGGTGCACCGGCGGTCCGGGTGGTACTCGGCCCGTCGCCGGGCGCGCCGGCACGGCAGCGCCCCGCGATCCGGCAGGCCCGCAGCACACAGGTCAACAGGGACCCGGCGACCGCGGCGGGGAGGTACCAGCCCGTTGCCGGTCCTCAGTCGACGGGGCGGTCCCTCTCGGGTTCCAGGTCCAAGGTGGCCTGCGCGCCGCCCTCCGGCGGGTTCTCGTAGGTCACCTGGGCGCCCAGGACGCGGGCCTGTCCCATGACGATCGTCAGGCCCAGGCCGATGCCCGTGCCGCGCTCCCGGGCTCCCGTGCGGAATCGTTGCGGGCCCTGTGCCAGGAGGTCGGCGGGGAAACCGGGGCCGTGGTCGGATACGCGTACGGCGGTGCCGTCGACCTCGATCGCCACCGGCGGGGCACCGTGCCGGTAGGCGTTGGTGACCAGGTTGGCCAGGATCCGCTCGACCCGGCGCGGGTCGGTCTCCACGACCTCGTCCGTGTGCACCCGTACATCGACCTCCTTCCCGGAGACGGCCGCGGCCCGGCGCGCCAACTCGCCCATCCGCACCGCCTCGCGCCGGGCCTGCTCGACGCCCGGCACGTCCAGCCGCGCCACCTCCAGTACGTCCTCGACCAGCCTGCGCAGTTGGTCCACGCCCCCGCAGACCAGCTCGGTCGGTCGACCGGGCGGAAGCAGGCCGACGGCCGTCACCAGGCCGGCCACCGGGGTGCGCAGTTCGTGGGCGATGTCGGCCGTGACCCGGCGTTCGGCCTCCAGCCGGCTGTTCAGGGCGTCGGCCATCGTGTTGACCGCCTCCCCGAGCCGGGCGATCTCGTCCTTGCCCTTGGGCTCGACGCGCGCCGTCAGGTCGCCGCCCGCGATCTGCTGCGCGGTCCGCGCCGAAGCGCCGATGCGCCGTCCCGTGGCCGCCGCCACGGCGATGCCCAACCCGCAGCCCAGTGCGACGGCGGCCGCGCCCGCGCCGAGCAGCTGTTGGTCCAGCTTCTTCAGGGCCTGTGCCTGCGGCGCGTAGGAGCGCCGTACGGCGAGGATGTCCCGGCCGCTGCGGGACGCCGCCCACATCACCGGGCCGTTGTGGTTCCCGGCGTCCTGGAGGTAGGTGGCCCGCACCGGTCGGTGGGTGACGGTCGCGCGCAGCGCCGCCGGCAGGTCCGGTGGGTCGACCAGCGCGTCGCTGTCGACGCCGGCGGCATGGTCCTCCAGTGCCTGGACGAGCTGGGCGTCGGCCGCGTGTGCCGCGTCCCCGTACTGCTGGTCGGCGGTGCGCTGGTGCACCAGGAGCCCGATGAGCGCGGCGGTGACGGCGGCGGTTGCGGCGATGACCAGGGCGGTCTTGGTACGCAGTCCCATGGCGGTCAGGGGTTGTTGGGCGGCGGTGTGGCCACCAGCTTGTAGCCGAAGCCGCGGACGGTCTCGATCCGGTCGCGCCCGATCTTCCTGCGCAGTCGTTGCAGGTGGACGTCGACCACCCGGCTGTCGCCGTCCCACGCGTAGTCCCACACCCGCTCCAGCAGGGCGGCCCGGGACAGCACCACCCCGGGCTCGGACGCGAACTCCAGCATCAACCTGCGCTCGGTGGGCGTCAGGTCCAGCAGTTGGCCCGCGCGGCGGATCTCCATGGAGGCCGTGTCCACCGTGAGGTCGCCGATCCGCAACAGGGATTCCTCCGCGGCGTTCGGCTCGGTCCCGGCGAAGTCGGTGGCCCGGCGCAGCGCCGAGCGGATGCGGGCGACGAGCACCGGCACGTCGTAGGGCTTGGTGAGGTAGTCGTCGGCCCCGGCCTCCAATCCGAGGACGACGTCCACCGGGTCGGTCCGAGCGGAGATCATCAGCACCGGCACCCGGCTCACCTCTCTGATGCGGCGCACCAGGCTGACCCCGTCGAGATGGGGCAGCATGACGTCCAGCACGGCGACGTCCGGTGCCCTGTCCCGGAACTGCGCCAGCCCGGCGAGCCCGTCGGAGGCGGTCCGCACCTGGTATCCGTAACGCTCCAGCGACAGCTGCGTGGCCTCGCGCAGCAGCGGGTCGTCTTCCACGAGCAGCACGTCGGTCATCGGCTGGTCGGTCTCCTGCTCTTACGGTTCGGGGACGTACAGGTGCACGGAGCGCAGGTCTTCGCCCGTCTCGGCCGGGTTCGGGAGGTGCGCGGACCGCACGCTGGCGCGGGTGTAGTAGGAGACGTTCTCCCGGCGCTGCAGACCGGACAGTTCGACGGTGGCCGGATAGCCGGACTTCTCGCAGCCGGGGATGCACCACATGCCGCTCACCTCACCGGTGGCCACGGCCTTCGGCTGCCCCCAGTCCCGCCACTTCAGATGGGACAGCGAGGTGAACTCGGTCAGGCCCAGGCGGGTGGGGCGGATCAGCGGGTGTCCCATGGTGTCGGAGACGTACACCGGGCCGGCGGCCGGGCTCCGCGTGGGAGCGGGGCCCTGGACCTGCGGCTGGTCCGGGCCGCCGCACCCGGTGATGCCCACGGCCATCACCAGCGCCAGTGCGCAGGCCGTGACGATGGCCGTGGGTCTGTGCATCGGGATCCTTCGTACGCGTCGACGGTCGCGCCGGCGCTCAGCGGGTGGCGAGCGGGCGCTTGCCCTGCAGATCCTCGGAATCGTACGTCCCCTGCTGCCCGGCCAGCTTCAGGGTGAAGGCGGAGTACACCCGCTTGCCGTTGACGACCTTGGGGTCGGAGAGGCTTATGGTCGCCTTCAGCGGCTTGGTCAGGCAGGTGTCGAGGCACCAGGTGCCGGTGACCTGCCCGGTGCCGACGGCCTCTTTCGCGCCCCACCGCTTCCAGTCGACCTGGTGGATGCTGGTGAACTCGGAAAGCACCAGATCCCGCGGGCGGCGCTCGGCACGCCCGGTGTCGGCGTTCTCCTCACCGAAGTGGTTGATCACGTACGGGGTGACGGCCGTGCGCACGGCCTTCGCGGGGGCAGCGGGGACCGCGCCGTTCGCCGCCTGTGCGGTGGCGGACAGGCCGAGCGCGGCGGCACCGGCAAGGCCGGCCGCGAGGACCGCCCTCCTGCGGAAGGTGCTGGTCGTCGAGGTACGGTTCATGGCTTCCTCGCTCCGTTGATGTCGCTGGTCATCGGTTGGCGCTCCAGAAGCTATGCCGAGCACTTCTCGACGATTCGTCACTTGTGTTGCAGCCGTGCATCGACGACTGTTACACGACCTACACACAGGACGGACCTCCCGGCCGGCATCGGGTCCTGCGGCGGTCCGGGTACGCATCGGCGTGATCGTCCGTCAGGCCCCGCCCCTCCACCGGAGATCCGGCTGCCGTCCAGCCCCCGGCGGCACGCGGACCGGCAGGGCACGCGGGCGGCGGGAGGGGCGGCTCCACGCTGCTCTTCTTCACCGACGGGCTCTTCGAACATCCCTCGCACTCGGTCGAGACGGGAATGGACCTCCTGGCCGCCCTCGCCAGCGAGCACGCGGCGCTCCCCCTGCAGGACTTCGTCCAGGTCCTGGCCGACCACCACCCCAGCGACGGTCACGACGACATGGCCCTCCTCTCGCTCCGCACGCCGCACACCTGACACAGCGGCCGACCGCGTTTCCCAACGGCGCCCGGCCACCGGGCAGACGGCCCACCACCCGGCTCGCCGCCGCGCGAAGCGCTGCGTGCGGTTTCTCAGCAATGCAGGAACGGGGCGTTCGAGCTACTCATCGGCGCACGGGAATTCGCTGCGGATGGGGTTCCGTAGCGGCGAATGACGGGGCTAAAGGCATTGCGGGGATGGCGAGTTGGGGTATTGACGCCGAGGGGTGGGGAATCGCGCGCGGTGGTGGGCAGGTGGTGGCCGGATGTCGTGGTGCCTGGCGGCAAAAGCCGATGAGCCCGACCGGGGTGGCCGGCCGGGCTCATCGGCTTTCCTTTGCCTCAGGGCGAGGTGCGGTCGGTCAGTGACCGCCCTCGTCCACGACCGCGACCTCCTCGATGTTCTGCTCGATCGCCTCGGCCGGGACCGCGGAGGCGAGGGCCCAGTAGTAGATGCCCACCGAGAACACCACGACGATCGCCATGTCCCACCACAGCGGGATGTGGCCCTGGCCGCCGAAGCCGCCCTGCCAGGAGATGACGCCCATGCCGACGAGGTACACGGGGAGCCACCGCGCGGCCTTCCAGTCCAGGCGCGGAGCGTTCGGCAGCTGCTTCTTGGTGGCGTACCAGGCGTAGCTGCCGAGCAGGACGTAGCCGATCACGATGGCCCAGCCGAGCCGCTCCAGGGTGGTCCAGCCGGCCCAGTAGATGATCAGGCTCGCCACGGCGAAGGACAGCGGCGCGATCACCTTGCCGCCGGGCAGGCGGTACGGACGCTGATGGTGCGGCAGACGGTCGCGGAACACACCGAATGCCAGCGGCGCACCGGCGTACATCAGGACGCTCGCCGAGGTGATGAAGGAGACCAGCTCCTGCCAGCTGGGGAAGGGCAGGAAGCAGATCACGCCGGTGACGAAGGAGATGATCAGCCCGAACCACGGCACCCCGCGGCCGTCGGCCTTCTCGAACAGCCGGGGGGCGTAGCCGTTCTTGCTCAGGCCGTAGGAGATCCGCGAGGTGGAGGTGGTGTAGATCAGGCCGGTGCCACCGGGGGAGATGATGGCGTCCGCGTACAGGACCCAGCCCAGCCAGCCCAGCCCCACCACGGTGGCCAGACCGGCCCAGGGGCCGCTGATGCCGGCGTAGTCCAGCTTGGCCCACCCGTGCGCGAAGGACGCCAGCGGCAGCGCGCCGATGTAGACGATCTGCAGCAGGGTGTAGATGACGGCGCCGATCACGACCGAGCCGATGGTGGCGCGCGGCAGGTCACGCTTGGGGTTGCGGCTCTCGCCGGCGAGCTGGATCGCCTGCTCGAAGCCGAGCAGCGCGAAGATGATGCCGCTGGTGCTGATGGCGCTGAGCACGCCCTTGGCGCCGAACGGGGCGAAGCCGTGCGAGGTGAAGTTGTGCGGGTGGAAGTTGGTCGCCGCGATGACGAAGATCGCCCCGAGGGGTACGGCGATCTTCCACCAGGTGGCGGCGCTGTTGGTATGGGCCAGCACCTTCACGCCCAGGAAGTTCACCGCGACGAAGATCGCCATCAGGATGACCGCGACGATGAAGCCGCTGGCCGTGAGGGTTCCGTTGGCGTGTTGGAGGCTCTTGGCCCACGACCAGTGCCCGGCGTAGCCGATCATGGCTTCGACCTCGATCGGGGCCACTGTCGCCGCCTGGAGCCAGGAGAACCAGCCGAAGGACATGCCGGCCAGGCCGCCGAAGGCGTAGTGCGGGTAACGCGCGGTACCGCCGGCCACGGGGAAGAGCCCGCCGAGCTCGGCGTGTACCAGGGCCAGGAGCACGATCGCGACGGCGCCGATGCTCCAGGAGATGATCGCGGACGGGCCTGCTACGACTACGGCCTTCTGGGCACCGTAGAGCCATCCGGATCCGATGATGGAGCCGACCGAGGCCCACATCAGGCCGATCAGTCCTACATCCCTGCGCAGGCCGCCTGGTGGGCGTGCCTGCAGTGGCGTGATCTCGTCAACGCTTGCCATGAGGGGGGCCTTTCAAGACAGCTGGCCGAAAAGTTGCCTCAGAGTAGGGAGCTTTTCGGCTCCTGGAAATAGCCAGTGACGAAAAAGTTACTTTCCGCGAAAAATTCATGGCGGATACAAAGGTTCGACGCCACCACAAGACGCCTAAATATTCGACCAGTTGCGGCCGACGAGCCGGCCCGAGCGCCTGGTCAGCGGCATCCGGGCAGCCATTCATCCCACCAATGAGGTGAATTCAATTTGGCGAAAACTTTGAGATGGCCCGCCAATGGCATTACTTTCCATCGCCTATGGTCGTCTGCTTCCGTTCGGCGAATTCCCCGGCGATCACATGCGGTGCGCCGCGCGGAGGGGACATGCTGGGGAAGGTGGCACGGTGCCGCCGGACGACGGTCCCGCCACCCTGGAGCGGTGAACGGCAGATGACCGGCAACCCCAGCGACGCCCCGTCTCCCCCGCCGACCGGTGCCGGCAACGGGCCCGCCGTCTCGCGCCGGGAGTTCGACGCGCTCTTCGCCGCGGTCCGCACGTGGGGCCGCTGGACACCGGCCGACCGCGGCGCCTGGAACCGGGTGACTCCGGACCACGTACGGCGGGCCACCGCCCTGGTCCGGGACGGCACGGTGATCCCGCTGGCGCGCCCGTGGGACACGGCCGCCGGTCCGGACAACAGCAGGCCCGCGTTGCACTTCATGTCCGACCTCGGCGATGTCGAGGCCCCGGAGCCCACCACGCACAAGGACTTCCTCGCCGTCGACTATCACGGCAAGGCCGTCAGCCACCTGGACGCGCTCTCCCACATCGCCTACCGCGGACAGCTCTACGACGGCCGCCCCGCGGGCGAACTCGTCGACTCCCAAGGCGCCCGGTTCGGGGCCGTGGCGGCGCTCGGCCCCCTGGTGACCCGGGGGGTGCTGCTCGACCTGCCGACCGTCGTGGGCAACGCGTGGCTGGAGCCCGCCCGAGCCGTGCACGCCGAGGACGTCGCCGCTGCGGAGCGGGCCTTGGGCGTGACGATCGGCGACGGCGACGGGGTGCTGCTGCGGACCGGCAGCATGCGCCGCCGCCGGGAACGGGGCGCCTGGAACCCCGACGCGGCGAGCGCCGGCTTCCACGTGGACGCCCTGCCGCTGCTCGCCTCGCGCGGGATCGCCCTGCTCGGCGGCGACGGCGACAGCGATGTCCGGCCCTCGCCGGTCGAGGGCGTGCACTCTCCGGTCCACGCGCTCGCGATCGCGGCCATGGGGGTGCCGCTGCTGGACAACCTCGACCTCGAAGCGCTCTCGACTGCCTGTGCGGAAGCCGGCCGCCATGTCTTTCTGCTCCTGGTGGCTCCGCTGAACGTCCCTGGCGGCACGGGTTCGCCCGTCACCCCGGTCGCCGTTCTGTGACGCCCCCGCCTCCCCTCTGACCAGCACCGTCCCCCGGAAAAGCCCTACAATCGGAGCGAACGGTACAGCTGCTCCGGGCAGACGACGGGAGGGTGACTGGCGGTCCTGCGGCACGTACCGCAAGGGAAGTGATTCGGATGGGGCTCGTGGGAATCGACCTCGGTCCCGCGCGCGCCCGTGACCAGTTCCTTCGGGGCGAGTCGGTCGACGCGGCCGTACGAAGCCCGATCTTGAATTCCTGGGAGCGCTCCCTCGCCCTGGGGCTCTCCCCGGCGGGATGCGCACTCCCCTACTGCTCCGACCTCGATCTGGAGGGCCGGCTCGTCCGCGCAGCCGAGCCGGTACTGGACCGACTGCAGGAGCTGTTCGCGGACCGGGACATGAACGTGTCCCTCGCCGATGGCCGCGGGGCCGTGCTGCAACGCCGTTTCGGCAAGCCGTCCCAGGTCAGACGGCTGGCCGCGATCCAGAGCGTCCCGGGCTATGTGTTCGCCGAGGAGTTCGGCGGGACCAACGGCATCGGTCTGGCGCTCGCGGAACGGCAGCTGATCAACGTCTACGGTGCCGAGCACTTCGCCGAACGCTCCCAGTCCAACGCCTGCTCGGCGATCCCGGTCCGGGACCTGCTCAGCGGTCGCATCGAGGGCGTGCTGTGCCTGGGCTATCCGCTCACCGACGTGGACGCGGCGCTGACCACCGTGATCCGCAAGGCGGCCGGCGCGATCGAACGACGCCTGCTGGAGCAGAACTCGACGCGGGAGCGCACCCTGCTCCAGGCATACCTCGATGCCAGGCACCGCACGCCGACCGGCAACGGTCAGCCGGGCGAGCTCACCGAGAGCGTGCTGGACCGGCGGGACCAAATGATCCTCCAGGAGAAGGCCGCCGATCTGATCGCCCTGGCCCAGCGGGCGGCCATGGAAGTGCCCCTCCCCGGCGGGCGATGGGTGACCTTGCTCAGCCGACCGGTCACCAGCGCTTCCGGGGTCCAGGGCATCGCCATCGAAGCCGTCCTCTCCACGCCGCACCAGCCCGTCGCCGTCCCCGCCGTAACCGGGACCTTGCCCGAGACCTCACCCGGCCCCCCGGCGCAGCAAAGCCCCGAGCCCGCGCTCCCGCGGCTGTGGCCCGTTCCCGACACCGCAGCCCGGAGGGCGGCCACCACGACGCATCCGCCCGGGACCGCCGAAGCCGCCTCCGCGCACACGGCGAGCGGGCTGGTGCTGGTCGGCGAGCCGGGCGTCGGGAAGTACGCCGTGGCGGCCCGGCGGCGCCTGGAACTGCTCTCCGAGGCCAGCACCCGCATCGGCACCACCCTGGACGTGAGCCGCACCGCCCACGAGCTCGCCGAGATGGCCGTCCCCCGCCTGGCCGACTTCGTCACCATCGAACTTCCCCAAGCGGTGCTGCGCGGCGACGAGCCGACCGACCCGCGCACCGGCCTCCACCGCGTCGTCCTCCACGGCTACCGCGAGGACTGCCCCTTCTACCCGGCCGGTGAGCCGATCAGCCTCCGGGCCACGACTCCCCAACTCCGCTGCCTGGCCAGCGGGCGGTCGGTACTGGAACCGGAGCTGAGGACCGCCGCGGGCTGGATCGCCCAGGATCCCGGGCATGCCCAGCGGCTCCTCGACCACAACGTCCACTCCCTGATAGCCGTTCCGCTCATCGCCCGCGGCATCGCCCTGGGCGTGGCGAGCTTCTACCGCTCGCGGGACCCCGCGCCCTTCGGAGACGACGACCGTTCGCTGGCCCAGGAACTCGCCACCCGCGCCGCCATCTGCATCGACAACGCCCGCCGCTACACCCGCGAACACAACATGGTGCTGGCGCTCCAACACAGTCTGCTGCCGCACAGCTTCCCCGAGCAGAACGCCGTCGAGGTCGCCCATCGCTATCTGCCCGCCGAATCCGGGGTCGGCGGAGACTGGTACGACGTCATCCCCCTCTCCAGCAGCCGCGTCGCCCTCGTCGTCGGGGACGTCGTCGGCCACGGACTGCACGCCGCCGCCACCATGGGCCGACTGCGCACGGCGGCGCGCAACTTCGCCGAACTGGAGCTGGCCCCGGACGAGGTCCTCACCTGTCTCGACAACCTCGTGGCGCGCCTCGACCGGGACGAGGGCGGCGAGGACGCCGACGGGATGACCCGCATCATCGGCGCGACCTGCCTGTACGCCGTCTACGACCCCACCTCCCAGCAGTGCTGCATGGCCCGGGCCGGCCATCCGCCCCCCGCGCTGGTGCACCCCGACGGCGCCGTCGCCTTCCCCGACCTGCCCGCCGGCCCGCCGCTGGGCCTTGGCGGCCTCCCCTTCGAGACCGTCGAATTCCACCTCCCCGAAGGCAGCCAGCTCGTGCTGTACACCGACGGGCTGGTCGAGGACCGCCGCCGCGACCTCGACACCGCCTTCGACCAACTGCGCCGGGCGCTCTCCCACCCGAACCGCCCGCCCGAGGACACCTGCGCGGAAGTCCTGCGGACGGTGGTGCCCCGCCGGCCCACCGACGACATAGCCCTCCTGGTGGCCCGTACCCACGCGCTGGACGCGCACCGGATCGCCACCTGGACACTCGCCTCCGACCCGGCCCTGGTCTCCGGCATTCGCGCCGCCGTGACGCGTCAACTGGCCGCATGGGGACTGGACGAGGTGTCCTTCGTCGCCGAACTGGTGCTCAGCGAGCTGGTCACCAACGCCATCCGCTACGGCACCGCCCCGATCCAGGTACGCCTGCTCTATGACCGCGCCCTGACCTGCGAGGTGTCCGACGCCAGCAGCACCGCCCCGCATCTGCGCCACGCGGCGACCACCGACGAGGGCGGCCGCGGTCTGTTCCTCGTCGCACAGCTCGCCCAGGCATGGGGCACCCGCTACACCGCCACCGGCAAGGTCATCTGGGCCGAGTGCGCCCTGCAGTTGGCCGGCGGGAGGCCCGACACCGTCGCGGCGTACTTCGACGACGTTCCCGCCCTCTGAGCGGTGCCGCCGGGTGGACGGGCCACGCGGATGGCGCGGATGGGCCTCCGCCAATCGGGACACCGCGCAACGGCCCCTCCGGCATGGAAGCCGAAGGGAGGACAACGGGAGCCGTAGCATGCGCCAATGCGGTGCCGGATGCCGGCAGTGCACCGAGCGGCCGATCCCCGGAGAAGTCCGTGCCCGACACTCCCGACCACAGCCCTCCCGCGCCCCGCGGCCCAGAGCCGCTGGTCCGGATCCGCGGCCTGAGCAAGCGGTTCGGCGGCACCCTCGCGCTGGACGCCGTCGACCTCGACATCCACTCCGGCAGCATCCTCGCCCTGCTCGGTCCCAACGGCGCGGGAAAGTCCACCCTCATCAAGATCCTCGCCGGCGTCCACCGCGCGGACAGCGGCGAGGTGACCGTGGCCGGCCATCCGCTCGGCACCGAGGCGGCCACCCGCGCCATGTCCTTCATCCACCAGGACCTCGGACTGGTCGAGTGGATGACGGTCGCCGAGAACATCGCCCTGGGCGCCGGCTACGCCCGCCGCGCCGGCCTGCTGTCCTGGCGGCGGACCCGTGAGCGCTGCACCGAGGCGCTGGGCCTCATCGCCGCCCACCTCGACCCGCGCACTCCCCTCGCCGACCTCCCGCGGGCCGAGCGTTCCCTGGTGGCCATCGCCCGGGCGCTGTCCACCCGGGCCGGCGTCATCGTCCTCGACGAGCCGACGGCCAGTCTCCCGGCAGCGGACTGCGCCCGGCTCTTCGACGTACTGCACGCGCTGCGCGACCAGGGGCACGCCCTGGTCTACGTCACCCACCGGCTCGACGAGGTGTACAAGGTCGCCGATGCCTTCGCCGTCCTGCGCGACGGCCGCCTGGTCCGCCACGGCCCGCTCGCCGGCCACGGTCCGGCACAGCTGGTGCACGACATCGTGGGCCACGAACCCGGCGGCTACCGCCTCGCCCCCGCCACCGGCCGCACCGTCCTGAGCCTCGACCGCGTACGGACCGCCGACACCGCACCGGTCAGCCTGGAACTGCGCGCCGGGGAGATCCTCGGCATGGTGGGACTCACCGGCGCCGGGCACCTGGAGTTGGGCCGCGCGCTCGCCGGCGCCGGACGCCTCCTCGGCGGACGGGCCCTGCTCGACGGACGTCCCTACCGACCGGGGTCGGTCGCGGCCGCGGTCGGCTCCGGGGTCGGCTTCGTGAGCAGCGACCGTCAGGAAGAGGGCTGCGCCACCGAGTTGACCGTGCGGGAGAACCTCCTGGCCAACCCACGGGCGAGGGGCCTGCCGGCCCTCCACTGGACCGGACCCCGGCGCGAGCGGGCCGAGGCCGACGCCCTGATGGCCCGGTTCGCGGTGTACCCCCGGGACAGCGAAGCGCCGATCTCCACCCTGTCCGGAGGGAACCAGCAGAAGGTCATGGTCGGCCGGTGGCTCGGGACCCACCGCAGACTGCTGATCCTCGAAGAGCCGACGGCCGGGGTGGACGTCGGCGCCAAAACGGCGGTCCACCGCCTGCTCCGGGACGCGTTGGCCGACGGTCTCGCCGTCCTGCTGCTGTCCACCGACTTCGAGGAGGTCACCGACGTGTGCCATCGGGCCCTGGTGTTCGTCCGTGGGGCGGTGACGACGGAGCTGACCGGTGACGCCCTCACCGTCAGCGCCCTGACCCGGGCTTCCTCCGCCATGCCCGCGCTCACCGGGACCACGGGCCCGTGACCCGCTCCCCCCGTCGCCCGCCGGGCCGCCGGTTCGGGCACCTCCTCGGCGTCTACGGCCTCCTGGCCCTGGCCGCCCTGCTGTTCCTGGCCTTCTCCCTCGCCCTGCCCGACACCTATCCCACCTTGGACAACATCTCCGCGGTCCTGTCCAACCAGTCGATCCCGGCCGTCCTCGCGCTCGGCGCGACGATCCCCATCGCCACCGCCAAGTTCGACCTGTCCCTCGGCTACGGTCTGGGCCTCGCGCACGTGATGGTCATGCAGCTCATCGCCGTCGATGCCTGGCCATGGCCGCTCGCCTGCCTCGTGGTGGTGCTCGGTGGTGCGGTCGTCGGCGCCTTCAACGGCATGGTCGTCGAATTCGCCCGGATCGACTCCTTCATCGCCACCCTCGGCACCGGCAGCATCCTCTACGCCGTCACCGGCTGGGTCACCGACGGGGCCCGGATCGTCCCCGGCCCGCACGGCCTGCCGGCCGCCTTCACCGACCTGTACGACTCCAGATTCCTCGGCCTGCCGGTGTCCGCCTGCTACGTCCTGCTCCTCACCGCCCTGTTGTGGCTGCTGCTGGAACGGCTACCGCTCGGCCGGTACCTCTACGTCATCGGCTCCAACCCCCGCGCCGCCGAACTGGTCGGCATCCCCACCCGGCGCTACGTCGTCCACGCCTTCGTCGGGTCGGGCCTGGTCGTCGGCATCGCCGGTGTCCTGCTCGCCGCACAGCAGCGGGTCGGCAATCCCAGCGTCGGACTGGACTATCTGCTGCCCGCCTTCGTCAGTGCGCTGCTCGGCTCCACCACGATCAGACCCGGCCGGGCCAACGCGGTGGGCACTCTGGTCGCCGTCGTGGTCCTCGCCATCGGGCTCGCCGGCATCGGTCAGTTGGGCGCCCGCTTCTGGGCCATCCCGCTGTTCAACGGCGCCACCCTGCTCGTCGCCGTCGGCATGGCCGGCTACACCGCGCGCCGGCAGGTGCGACAGCGCCCGAAGGAACCTCCACGGGCTCTGCCCGACCCGCCCAAGGTCACCTCGTGACCCCCGCCGGTCACCATCTCCCCACCCCCGCGCGAGGCGTCCGCGTGCCCGCGTCGCGCCGGCCCACCGTGGGCAGTGCCGTCGCCGTGTCGCTGGCGGCCGCCGTGCTCACCGGCAGTCTCGTCCTCGTCGGCTGCGAGCGCGGCGCGTCGGTCGGCGGTGGATCCGTCGCGCCGAGCCCGGCGCGACCCGGCTGTCCCGCCGCCCAGGCCCGCGCCGCAGCGGCCGTTGCGCAGGCCGAGCAGACCGCTCCCGCGGCGCCCGGTCCCGTCGACGGCCCCCGGGCAGCCGCCGGCAAGGACGTCGTCTACGTCGCGCAGACCATGACCAACCCCGGCGTCGCGGGCGCCGCCAAGGGGGTGCAGGAAGCCGCCCGGGCCATCGGCTGGAACCTCCGGGTGATCGACGGCCAGGGCACCCCCACGGGCATCCAGGCCGCCTTCGACCAGGCCGTCGGCCTCCGGCCCGCCGGCATCGTCATCGGCGGCTTCGACCCGGACCTGACATCGGCTCAGGTCGCCAGGGCCGCCGCGAACCACATCCCGCTCGTCGGCTGGCACGCGGTCGGCTCCCCCGGTCCGAGCCGACATCCCGCGCTCTTCACCAACGTCACCACCAGGGTCGAGGATGTCGCGAAGGCCAGTGCGGACTGGGTCATCGCGCGTTCCCAAGGTCACGCCGGGGTGGTCGTGTTCACCGATGCCTCGATCCCGTTCGCCGAGACCAAGTCCACCCTGATCGCGAAGGAACTCGCCACCTGCCCCGGCGTGCGGGTGCTGACGGAGGAGAACATCCCGATCCCGGACAGCAGCAGCCGAACCCCACTGGAGGTCGCCTCACTCCTGTCGCGTTTCCCGGATGCCTGGACCCACTCGGTGGCCATCAACGACGTGTACTTCTCCGACGCCGCCCCGGCCCTTCGCGCCGCGCTGCGAAAGGGCGGCGGGGCCCCCTTCAACATCGGTGCGGGCGACGGCGATCCGTCCGCGTTCCAGCGCATCAACAGTCGGCAGTTCCAGGCGGCCACCGTGCCCGAGCCGTTCGCCCAACAGGGCTGGCAGATCCTCGACGAGCTCAACCGCGCCTTCGCCGGCGCGCCCGCCAGCGGATACGTCGCCCCCGTGCACATCGCCACGGCCGCCAACAGCCGGGGGGCGACGACCTGGGACCCGCCCGGGTACCGCGCGGCGTACCGGAGGATCTGGGGCAGGTGAGGGGCGTCGCCCGTGCCGCTCGCGGGGTTCGCGGAGCGGCACGGGCAACTGTCCCGATCAGTTGCCGGAGTCGTCGGCGTTGCCGTTGGCGTCCGCCGAGGCGACGGCGTGCTGGGCGTCGTCGACCTTCTTCCGCAGCTGCGGGAGCTGGTCCTGCGGGGTGGCCGTGCTGCTGGTGGCCGGGGCCGCGCTGCCCGATGCCGACGACGGGGAACAGGCCGCCGTGGCGAGCAGGGGCATCGCGAGGGCCGCGGTCAGCAGGGCGGCGGGCAGGCCGCGGCGGCGGTTCACGAGGCCGCGGCCGACGTGCCGTTGTGGTGGGTGCCGCACCAGGTGGCGACCGCCTTGAGGTCGGTCTGCTTCTGCTTCAGCAGCGGCAGCAGCGTCTTGCGGGTGGTGAGGCGGTCGCCGAGGAACGTGGCGATGGCCTGGTGGTCGGCCTTCCTCGCGTTGGCGATGCGCTGCTCCAGGTACGTGATCGAGCCACGGGTGCCGGCGCCGGCCTCCATGCGCGTGATCCGCTTCTCGATCCGCTTCTCCAACTTCGGCACCCGACGGCACAGTGCCTTGGCACCATCGCCCTTCGGGCCCTTGGCGGTGGCGGTGGCGGTGGCTGCCGGCGCCGTGGTCTTTGCGGCGTACGAGGGGGCACCGGCCGCCACCGATCCCGCCAGGGCCAGGGCGGCCAAGGCCGCGGTCATCGTCGTCCTGCGTCCGCGCATGTCTGTCTCCGATCGCTGTGCTCTGCGAAGGCCCGCTGCGCCAAGGGCGCGTGGTGGGCCGGGTGCGAGCGAAGGTAGGAGCCGACCTTGTGGTTTCTTTGTGACCGGGTCAGCTGCCGTGCGAGGTGTCGGTGGCGGGCCCTTCGTCGCGTACGCCGCTGCCGTCCTCGGCGATCAGGGCTCCGCACAGGGCGAGGGCCAGGGAGAGCAGGGTCGCGGCGAGTATGGCGACCACCGTGTCGGCCGTGCGGGCGACCGGTGGCCGGCCCCGGACCTCCTCGTGGCAGCGCGCGGTCGCGGTCTCCGTGGTCAGCACGGTCATACGTCCTCCTCGTGGCGTGAACGCCGCCGTTCCGCACAAGGAGCACCTTAGGGACGGTATTTGTGGATTTCCTGTCGACGGTGGTGAGTGTCCGCCAGCCAGTCCCGGTGCGGTACCGCGGTACCGTCCGGGCCCGGGCGGGTGAGGGGGAAGGCGACCTCGATGCGGGCTCCTGGACCTCCCGGGGGCGTCCGCACTTCCAGGTGCGCGTGGTGCAGCTCGGCCTGCTGGGCGACCAGAGTGAGCCCGAGGCCGGACCCGGGGCTCTCGGCGCGTCGATGGAACCGTTCGAAGATCGTCTGCCGCTGCTCCGGCGGCACCCCGGGCCCCTGGTCGTCCACGGTGAGCACGGCCGCCGGGGCGCCCCCGTCGTCGGATGCCCGCAGGGCCACCGCGATGCGGACCCGGCCGTCGGCGGACCGGCCGTGTGCCAGGGCGTTGGCCAGGAGGTTGTCCACCAGCGACCGCAGCCCCGGCTGCCAGCCGTGCACCACCAGCCCCGTGGTGCACTCCGCCTGCACGTCCGCGTCGGGATGCGCGCGGCGGAAGTCGGCCACGGCGGCGTCCGTGAGCTCGGCAAGATCGACGGGGGCGAACGCGTCCGCCTCGACCAGGTCCCCCTGGGCCAGCGCCCGCAACATCACCAGCAGCCCCAGCACGCGGGCGTGGCCGCGCCGCAGGTCCTCCACCGTTTCCGCCCGGTCCTGGGCGTCGAGGTCCTGGAAGGCGTCGAGGATGTCCAGGCTGGTCTGCATGCTCGTCAGCGGCGTGCGCAGTTCGTGGGAGGCCGCGGCGGAGAAGGAGCGGGCCGTCGCCAGCGCCTCGGCGGTCCGGGCGGCCTGTTCGTCGTAGCGGGCCAGAACGGTCTGCACGGTGTGCGCGAGGTCGTCGACCTCGGTGATCCGGGTCGGGCGGTGTTCCAAACGGACGTCGCTGGTACGGGGATCGAGACCGCTGGTGCGCCGCTGCAGCCGCCGCAGCGGCCGGGCGGCGCCGGCGGCCAGTGCCCAGGCCAGGCCCGCGGACGCCGGGGCGGCGAGCAGCGCGACGGTGACCACCCGGCCGCGCACGAGCTGGATCTGGGCCTGGTTGACGGAGTCGGGGGAGAACAGCCACAGCGTTCCCCGCACGCCCGGCTCCTTGCCGCTGATCCGCTGGGCCAGCACGCGCCAGGTTTTGCCCCGCGCATGGACGCTGACCGGCTTGCCGGGCGTCGTCGGCAGCCGTACGGACGGATCCGGCTGCGGGCCGTCCTGCACGGTACGGTCCGGTCCCTGCAACCGGATGCCGACGTCCAGGGCCGCGCTGTACAGCTTCCGTTGGCGGGCATGTTCGACCCGCGGGCGGTCCTGGGAGGCGGCGCGCAGCAGCCCCCGGGCAACCGCCGCCACGTCGTGGGCACGCTCGCTGAGCCGCTGGTCGGCCTGCGCGTGCAGGTCCCTGCTCACCAGGCCCACGAGCAGCCACCCCGAGGCCACCACCAGCAGCGGTACGACGGCGCCCACCACGAGCGCGATGCGGGTGGACAGCCTCACGGCGTGTCCGTCGCCGCGTCCGGCTGCTGGTCGCGCAGGACGAAGCCCACACCGCGCACCGTGTGGATGATCCTGGGCCGCCCGTCCGCCTCCAGCTTGCGCCGCAGATAGCTCACGAACGTGTCCACGGCGTCACTGCGCACGTCGAAGTCGTACCCCCACACCCGCTCCAGCAGCTGGTCGCGGCTGAGGACCAGCCCCGCGTTGCGGGCCAGCACCTCCAGCAGTGCGAACTCCCGCCGGGTCAGCTCCCGCTGTCGACCGTCGAGACGGACGGTCCGCGCCGCCGTGTCCAGCACCAGTCCACCGACCCGCACCGTGCCGGTGGCGGCGGGCGGCCGCCGGCGCAGCAGCGCGTGCAGGCGCAGCACCAGCTCGTCGAGGGCGAACGGCTTGACGAGGTAGTCGTCCCCGCCGGCCTGCAGGCCGGCCACCCGGTCCGCGACCTCGTCCAACGCGGACAGCATCAGCACCGGTATGTCATTGCCCTCGGTCCGCAGGCGCCGGCACACCGCGATGCCGTCGAGGTCGGGCATCGAGATGTCCAGCACCATGGCGTCAGGTGCCTGGGCCGCCGCCCGCTCCAGCGCGGCACGGCCGCCGTCCGCCAGATCGACGGTGAAGCCGTTCAATCGCAGGCCGCGGCCCAGCGAACGCCGGATCGCGGCGTCGTCGTCCACCACCAATACCCGTCCGGCACCGGCCCCGATACCCATTCCGCCTCCGCTCACCGCCCACATCGACGCCCGCCATCATGCGCCACCGCCCCGCATCCGGGCAGCGCTGAGATGTCCTGGTGCGGCCGGCTGGTCGCGGCGGCGGCCTACGGTCCGGTCTGTTCGGGCGCGCGCCGGGGTCGCAAGGAGCGGGCGTCGCCTGTCATGGCGCGGCCGATGCCGGGCTCCCGGCGTTGTCCATCGCCGGAGCATGGACCGTGGTCCAGGGCATGCGGTGCGCCGCGGCCCTCGGTGCGGGGCGCGGGGGAAGCCTTCCAGCGCGCGGCCAGAACGCTGATCAGGACGAGCCCGATGGCCAGGGGAAGTTCGCAGCAGACGGCCATGACCACCGCGGTGAGATGGTCGCTGCCCTTGGCGGCGGTGGTGACGTCGAACCAGGCGTCCAGCGCGAAGAGCATCGCGGTCGCCGAGGCGATGGGGCCCACTGCGGTGCGCCGGTACCAGGTCAGTGCGCCGGTGAGCAGCAGGCCGACCACTTCCATGGCGTCCAGCCCGACCCAGGCGGTGTCCCAGTGGCGGACCCTGGCGTGGCTCTTCAGGGTCAGTCCGAGGATGACCATCCAGCCGATCAGGGCCAGTGCCACACTGAGCAGGCCCCACACCACCAGCCGTCGGGTGCCCGCACGCGAGACTCGCCCACCGCCTGCCTGCCCCGCTATGCCATGCGGGCTCGACGGCCGGGTCCGTGCCGGTACCGCCGTCCTCATGAGACGGGAGAGAGCGCGCACGATGCCTCCTTTGGTGTGCAACGGACGGCCTGCCCATCCCTGCGACACGATGCCCGGAGAGAGTAGCCAGCCACTTTGTGGATTCTTTGTGGAGCTGCCGACCTTACTGGCAGCCGGCCCGGGCCGACCGCCGGATGACGCGGTACCGGACGTTCCGCAGTACAGGCATCATCCCCGACTGCTGTCTGTGCTCTGGACGGGAGGTGCGGCGGTTGCGGGCGGTCGGCCGGTCCTGGTCGGCCGCGACGCGAAGACAACACGGCGGCCGGCGGCATCCGCAACCAACGCCTGGAACGCGCGCCGCGATCTCGCCGGCACAACCCAGCAGGCCCCCATCCACGCCATCGCCGCCCGCTGGGGCTAC
Organism: Streptomyces noursei; assembly: GCF_016917755.1. Taxonomy (GTDB): domain Bacteria; phylum Actinomycetota; class Actinomycetes; order Streptomycetales; family Streptomycetaceae; genus Streptomyces; species Streptomyces yunnanensis. The sequence goes on from NZ_CP070326.1 coordinate 208,820, forward strand.
ACCCGCACGGACACCGAGCCGCGCCGCTGTGCCTCGTGCCTGCCCAGTGCCACGAGGGTCAGGGTCACGGTGACCGACCCGACCGCCAGCACCGTCATCGCCGCGGCCGGGGACGTCAGTTGGGCCACCATGCCCGCGACGGCCGCGCCGACGCCCTGGAAGGTGGACATGCCGACGAAGTGCAGGCCGAGGGCTTGACCCGCGAGGTCGTCGGGGGTGAGCGACATCAGGCGTTCCTGCAGGACCAGGCTCGCGCCGAAGCCCACGGAGGCGACGGCGACGGCCACAGCCGCCAACGTCACTCCCGGCCGTAGCACGAAGAACAGGTACGGAGCCGCCAGCAGCAGGCGCAGCGGGACCGCGAGGCGGGGGCGCAACGCGGGCGGTACCAGGCGGCCCACCGCCACGTCACCGACGAACATACCGAGCGCCGCGCACGCGAACAGCGTCCCGGCCGCCCCGGGGTCGTAGGAGATGTAGAGCGACTCACAGCCGACGACCAGGCCGTTGGGGATCCACAGGCCCAGGTAGGTGAGGCGGCGGGGGCGTGCGGACCACAGGAGGCCGTTGGTGCGCCAGGTCACCGAGACGGACGGGCGGCCGGAGGAGCGCGGTGGGCGGGCCGTGAGGCCCAGGCGGGTGGCGAGGGCCGACATCACGTACAGCGCCGCCGCCAGGAGCAGGCACGTCCGCGGGGCCAGCAGCGTCAGCAGCGCGCCGCCCGTCGCGAAACCGGCCACCTGCATCAGGCCCCAGAGCATGTTGAACACCGAACGGCCCAGGACATAGCCGTCTTTCGTGAGGATCTCGTTCAACAGTCCGGAGCGCGCTCCCCCGCCCAGGGACGCGACCAGTCCCTGGGCCAGGAGGACGGCGAAGACCGCCGCGACCGGAAGGCCGGGCAGCGCCAACACCGCGGTACCGGCCGCGAAGGCGAGGGCGAGGCCGGACAGGATCGCGCGCGGGGGCAGGCGATCGGCTCCCGAGAGCAGGAACGCGGCGCCGAGCAACTGCGCCAGCTGCGGGCCGAACATGCTCACCGCCGACAGGAGCGGGGAGCCGGTGGCCCGGAAGACCAGCGTCCCGAGGGCCAGACCGCCGATCGTCTGCGCCGCGGCGAAGGCGGCGAAGGAGACCAGGAACGGGGTGAACTCCGGGGTGCGGAACAGGGTTCGGTAACTTCGCATGCGTGGGAGTCTCGGAGCGGCCCGGGGCCCGTGTTCACTGTTTCGCCGACACGCGAAAGGTCGTACGTGCGCATGGGGTTGTGGCAGATCGACACCGACACCCTCGCCCGCAGCCGGTTCGTGCTCTCTCCCTTCGCCGAGACCTTCGCGAGCCTGAAGCTGCTGCACGCGGGCATCGGCGCCCATCCGGGCGAGGCGTCCTGGCTGCGCGCGCACCTACCCGGCTACCGCGCGCGCCTCGCGGCCGACCCGGTGACCGCGCTGCTCGTGCGGGCGGCACTCGGCACGTCCTGGATCGCCGACTTCGTCTGCCCCACCTCGTGCGTCGGGGAGAGCTTCGAGGAGACCGTGGCCCGAGTGCGGGCGGCCGGGGCCGGGGAGGCGCGCGCCAACCTCCGGGTGTCCCTGTGCGGCCCGCTCCCCGCCGCCCTGGAGCGCGACGACCTGCCCGAGCGGGCGACCGCGCTCCTGACGTACGTCTGGGAGGACTCCGTACGGCCGTACTGGGAGCGTCGGCGGCGCGTCCTGGAGGCCGACGTCGTCGCGCGGACGGCCCGGGTGAGCCAGGGCGGTTGGGCAGCGGTGTTGGACTCACTGCGGCCGGGGACGCGGTGGCTCGGGGAGAGCCGGTTCCAGGTCAACCTCAACGCGTATCCGCCGCGGGAGATCGCCGCCGGGGCAGAGCTGCTGTTCATGCCCGTGACGCCACGGGCCGGGTGGGTGTCGTGGGAGGGACGCGAGCGGTACGCCGTCGTCTACTCGTGTCTCGGGGTGCTCGCCGAGGACCACGACCGGCGGCCCGTCCCGGCCGGGCTCGGGGCGCTCATCGGGACTGCGCGGGCCGGATTGCTGGTGCTGCTCGGGACTCCCCTGAGCACGACCCAGCTGGTCGCCGTGACCGGGCAGGGGCTGGGGTCGGTGGGACGGCATCTGCGGGTGCTGCTGGACGCGGGACTGGTGGAGCGGCGGAGGGCCGGGCGGTCGGTGCTGTACGTGCGGACGGCGGCCGGGGAGGTGCTCGTGGAGGCGTCCGGATCCGGCTGCCGCTGAACGGTAACCGGACCCGGGGGCCACTGGGGGGTCTTCGCCTGTCACGCCCACAACAGGAGTGAGGCAACGGTGCGACCGGCCGACGAGCCGGGGTAATTCACGCGACAACTCCCTTGCTCCCATGCAAGGTTGGCGCATGCTCGATCACATCGCCATCCAGGTGAACGACGTCGCGGCCAGCGCCGCCTTCTACGATGCCGTGCTGGCCCCGCTCGGCGGCGAGCGCAAGAAGCAGTTCGGCGAGAACATCAGCTTCGGCGTCACGGGGCACCCGCTGTGGCTCGTCCCGGCACAGGGCTTGGAGGCCCCGCGCGAAGTCCACATCGCCTTCACCGCAGCCGACCGCGCCACCGTGGACGCCTTCCACGCCGCGGCCCTGGCGGTGGGTGCCGAAGTCCTGCACGCGCCCCGTCTCTGGCCCGAGTACCACGACTCCTACTACGGAGCCTTCGTCCGCGATCCCGACGGCAACAACATCGAGGCCGTCTGCCACTGTGCCTGAGTTCTCTCCGACAGACCGGCCTGCGGGGACGACGAAGGTGAGGGACAACAACGCCCCTCACCGGGCAGCTGCGGCTCGCTCCGGCCGTCCACGGTGCTGGAACGACTCCGGCGCGAGGATCGACATCACCTCGGCGTCCACCCGCGTTGCGTACCCGTCACGTATCCGCGCTTCGTCGGGCTCCTCATCACCGTGACTGCCGGTCAGCCGCGTCACCTCCGCGTCGCGGAACATGGGCATCAGCGTGGGCACGTCATCCGCCGTGACGGGCCGCGGAACCCGGAGGCCGGAACGCCTCGATCGCGATCGGTCATTTCTGCGGTGTGTCCGGCCCACGGGACCGCTGTCCTCCGCGTTCCTCTCCCTGCGGACGAGACGGGGGCATCACTGGTGGTCACGGAGGAAGGCAGGGATCTCGTCGCGGGACGGATGGTTCGGCAACGGTGCCGGCTTGCCTTGGAGGAACGCGGTGATGACGGCGGCTGCTCGGTCGTTGTTGTCGTCCAGACCGTTCCAGATGTGGTGCCCGACTCCGGGCATGAACTGCGTGCGTTGGACGGCGGGGTCGTTGGCGAGGACGGCGGTCTCCCACTGACGGACCTGGGAGGAGCACTCGGCGATCATCAGCATCGCCGGAGTCCGAGAACGCCGCAGCTGCGGGGCGAGGGAAGGAGCGTCCTTCACCGTCTGCTGGATGCGGAGGCTGGCGGCGGGGCTGAAGGAGAAGTTCCGTGCGGTGTCCTCGGTCGGGATGCGGTGCGCATCGCGGGCGCAGTAGGCGGATGCGGTGTCGCTGCCGAGGTCGGCGGCGGTGAACGCGTTGTCACCCTCGGCCTGTCCGACCAGCCCGGTGTCCGGGGTGAGGAGCCCGAGTCGCATCAGGCCGAATGCGACGGCGTACCGGGGGATGCCTGTCGACCGCGGGCCGGTCACGGTGGGCGCGAGCCCGCGGGCGGATGGTTGGCCCTGGTGCCCGGTGATCTGCGCGGTGGGGCCGTCCATCGGGCCGGGTTCGGCTATGACCGCCCGGTGCAGGCGTGCGGCGACGTCCGGATCGGCCAGGGCTCGCGTGAGCACGACCCCGCCCGAGGAGAAGCCGAGGATGTCGACCCTCCCCTTGCCCAGGCGGTCGACGAAGGCGGCGAGGTCACGGACCGACCTGGAGATCGAGTACTGCCCCATGGGAAGCAGGTCGCTCCGTCCGGCGCCGGCCGGTTCGTAGGCGTAGACGTCGTAGCCCTGATGCGCCAGGAGTTGCAGGAACCGGTGGTCGAGCAGGGAGACGCCGCGGGCCGGTCCGCCGTTGAGGTAGACGAACGGTACGGGATGCCGGGTGCCTGGTTTCGCGGGCGGGTAGTGGTACACCGCGACCTGGCTGCCGGTGGGCAGGCGCCAGTGCTGGGTGGCCACGAAGGGCAGGGCGGGCGGGTACCGCCGGGCAGTGGGCACGGTCGGGATGCAGACCGACGCCGTCAACGCTGCCGCGACAAGCACCGGCAGGAACGGCAGGAGGCGCGACGCCCTGCGGCGACGCCGCCCCCGCCATAGTGCGGCGAGGCTCCCGACCCCAACGGCCGTCAACCATGCGGCGATCCCCGAGCCCGCCCCGTCCGTGACGACGATCGAAGCGAGGAAGACGACGACCAGGGCGACGCCGGCGGCCAGTGCCAGGAGTAAGCGCCCGGCGAAACGGGCGAGACGCATGACGGAAGTGGGCATGGCGGACGGACCCTCCAGGTTTCATAACGCTGTTTCAAAACGACGTTATCAAAGAGGGTAGGCTTCTCGACATGGGTAGGCCGAGAACGAACGACGAGACCGTGAAAGAGCGACTCGTGGAGCGCGCAACCGAGATGCTCGCCACCCACCCGCAGGAGTCGGTCACCGTCCGCGCCGTCGCCACGGCCGCCGATGCCTCGACAGCGGCGGTGTACTCCCTGTTCGGCGGGAAGGACGGACTGATCGCGGCGGTGCGCGACAGGGCCGTCGCCGGCCTGTTCCAGGCCCTGACGGCCGCGCCCACCTCCGAGGATCCGCTCGCCGACCTCTACGCACTGGCCGCCGCGTACCGCCGATGGGGAAGCGAACACCGTCACCTGTACGCGGTGCTGTTCGGCGGCGTGCAATCCTTCGAGCCGTCAGGAGCGGTCGGTACCCGTGACCCCGTCCAACCGCTCATCGCGGCGATCGACCGCGCCGTGACCGCGTCCGTCCTCGACGGCGAGGTGACATCGATCGCAGTCTCCGTCTGGGTGACGCTGCACGGGCTTGTGACACTCGAACTCACCGGGGCCCTCGACGCCTCCACGGCACGGGCCGCGTTCCCTTCGACGATCCACGCCACGCTGCGCGGCTGGACGACCCCCGCGGTGTTCCGCAGCCTTCGCCACGACGAAGCCGCGCCCTGACAGGGGCCGCGACCACGTCCGTACAGGCACTTGGTGAGCGCCGCATACGGGGAATCCGCCCCTCAACGAACCGGCTGCCGAAGGCCCACCACCCATACCGCCGGCCGGCCTGTCGGATCAGCTTCGATGTTCGCAGCACCTCGATCGGCGACAGCGTCAGTTCGACCGCGTTCACCGCGGCGAGGCGATGCGGGCCACGGTGAGCGCGGCGTGTCGGACGCGGGGGTGGCGGCAGCCCGGACACTGCGCATCGACCGGCCAGGCACCTGCTTCCGCTCGTCCCCACCCCACCCTCGCCGCCAGTTACTGACCGTTCCCGCCCCGGGCGCGGCGCCAGGCGGATTCCGCGAGCAGGCGCAGGCCGTTGAGGCCGACGATGACGGTGGAGCCTTCGTGGCCCGCGACGCCGAGCGGCAGCGGCAGGGTGCCTGCCAGGTCCCAGACGACCAGGCCGGTGATGAAGGTCGCGGCGATGGCCAGGTTCTGCACGACCAAACGGCGGGCACGGCGGGAGAGTTGGACGACAGCGGGGATGGTGGCCAGTTCATCGCGGACCACGACGGCGTCGGCGGTTTCCAGGGCGAGGTCGGAGCCGGCGCGGCCCATGGCGATGCCGGTGTGCGCAGCGGCCAGTGCGGGAGCGTCGTTGACGCCGTCGCCGACCACGAGCACCTTGCGCCCGGCCTGTTCCAACTCCCTGACGGCTGCGACCTTGTCCTGCGGCAGGAGCCCCGCGCGGACGTCGGTGATGCCGACCTCCCGAGCCAGGCGGGTGGCGGCCCGCGGGTTGTCGCCGGTGACCAGCGCCGGCGCGCGGCCGGTGAGGGTGGCGAGGGAGGCGACGGTGGCGGCGGCCTCCTCGCGCAGCCGGTCGGCGATGCCCAGCACCCCGACCGGGGTGTCCCCGACCTCGACCAGGACGGCGGTGTGGCCATCGTCCTCCAGCTGGGCAACCACCGTTGCTGCTGCCTGGTCGGTTCGGGTCTTCAGCAGGCGGGCTGGGCTGCCGACCGCGACGGCCTTGCCCTCGACGGTGGCGGTGACTCCGCTGCCGGGGGCGGAGGTGAAGTCCTCAACCAGGGGGATGCGCAGGTCGCGGGTGCGGGCGGCGTCCACGATCGCGCGGGCCAGCGGGTGTTCGCTGGGGTGCTCGGCCGCTGCCGCCAGCCGTAGCAGCGCCTTCTCGTCCAGGTCGGAGCCGGCCAGCGGGCGGATGTCGGTCACCCGCGGGGTGCCCTCGGTCAGGGTGCCGGTCTTGTCCAGTGCGACCGCGTCGATCCGGCCGAGCTGTTCCATCACGACCGCCGACTTGACCAGCACGCCGTGGCGTCCGGCGTTGGCGATGGCCGAGAGCAACGGCGGCATGGTCGCGAGCACCACCGCGCACGGCGAGGCGACGATCATGAAGGTCATCGCCCGCAGCAGGGTGGGCTGCAGGGCGGCGCCGAACAGGAGCGGCAGGACGAACAGCGCGATCGTGGCGGCGACCATGCCGATCGAGTACCGCTGCTCGACCTTCTCGATGAACAGCTGGGTCGGCGCCTTGGTCTCGGAGGCTTCCTCGACCATGGCCACGATGCGGGCGATCACCGAGTCGGAGGGGTCGCGCTCGACCTTCACCCGCAGCGCGCCGGTGCCGTTCAGGGTGCCGGCGAACACCTCGTCCCCGGTCTCCTTCGCCACCGGCATGGGCTCGCCGGTGATGGTCGCCTGATCGACCTCGCTCGCGCCGTCCAGCACCTGACCGTCGGCGCCCACCCGCTCTCCGGGCCGCACCAGGATGATGTCGCCCACGCGCAGCTGCTCGGTACGCACCGCCTCCTCGGCCCCGTCGTCGCCCAGGCGGGTCGCGGTCGCGGGGGCGAGGTCGAGCAGGCCGCGGACGGAGTCCGCGGTGCGGGCGGTGGCGATCGCCTCCAGGGCGCCGGAGGTGGCAAAGATGACGATCAGCAGCGCACCGTCCAGTACTTGCCCGATCGCCGCCGCGCCCAGTGCCGCGACGACCATCAGCAGGTCCACGTCCAGGGTCTTCTCCTTGAGCGCCTGAAGGCCCGCCCAGCCGGGCTCCCAGCCGCCGGTGGCGTAGGTCAGGGCGAACAGCGGCCCCCAGGACCACGCCGGCGCCGCCAGCAGATACAGCGGCAGGCCGACCAGGAAGAGCACCAGCGCCGCGGCCGCCCAGCGGGCCTCGGGCAGCGCGAAGATCCGGGTGCGGCGCCTGGGCGCCGCCGTACCGCGCACGCCCGTCTCCCCGGCGGAGGCTGAGCGAGTGAGGGTGGCAGACGGGGTAGGCATCGAAGCGAGGTCCTTACGGAGACGGGCGGACGGCATCCAACGCCACCACCGTACAGGAATGCATGAACATGGTTTCATGTATTCATGTGGGTCGGCCCCGGGCGACTACTTCATGCCGCACCACGACGATCACGTCCGCGAGCTCACGCGCAACGAGGTCGTCCTCGCGGTCGCCGGATGGCAGATCACAGACACGCACGGCGAGGTGCCGATATGTACCGGAAAGTCCGCGCCCCCTCTCCCTCTTGATGGGCGTTCGAGGCCCGCCGCAATCTGCCGCATATCGACGTTCCGCGAGCGGCGATCCATCCAACTGGACTCCGTGTCCCGAAAGTTGCCCGCCCTCGACTCGCGCGACGCCCCAGTCGCCCTGAGCAACGACCGCCCCGCCGCCGATTCGGGAGAAGCCCACAGCATGAGGCTTGGGCCCGTCGAGCGTATGGTTGACATAAGTGAAGTTCCCCTGAGGGAACGGACACCCGGCTGAGTGCCTGGATATCTGGTGAAGGCTCATCGCGCCTCAGCCGCACATGCGGCTCGAGGGTCCCCGAGAGCGGCGTCCGGGCGGGATCGCCACGTCGACGCCGGGGGCAGAGGTGCGACCTCATACCGAGGCAAGGTCGCGTGCCAATGCCTGTCCGACTCGTCGTCCCCGTGGGTTCCCACCACGTGGGACGACTGGCAACCAGGGCTTTTCGGCGTTCCGGCGCACTCCCGGCTCATCGGAGATGGTGTCGTGCGTAGATGTGCACTGTCGGTCACGTCCCTGTGCGGCCTGCCCGGTCCGGGCACAGGACCCTTGGCAGATGGTCGATGGCGGGCTCGCCTGCGGGCCGACGGCGCTGGTGTCCCGGATGCGGGTCAGCGCCTTCCCTGTCACGACGGAGCCGCCGGCGTCCGGTCGACCGCTTCGGATCCCCACGGTGCCGGCGCTTCCCGTCAGCTCCGCGCTGCTCTCGACGGCGAGGGTTCCCTGGCGCGGGGCGTGATGGCGGCATGCCTGGGTGTCGGCGGCGTTGAACATCGGCGCCGTCCACTGCCTGCTGTCCGGGGCCGCCCACCACCCGTACGTCGGGCGTGACAGCCCTGGTGCGCAGGGGACAGCCGGCGATGGGCCGCGAAGCGGCGTCAACGACGCCCGGCACCGTGCCCACCAGGCGGTGGCGCCGCGCGGCAGGGTGGCCGGGCTCGCGCACACCGCGGTCACGGGGACGCTGTTCGCCTTCGCGCTCTGCTTCCAGGGCACCGGCCGAGTCCCTTCGTTACCGGTGTCTGTCCTGGGGTTCACCAGGCCACGCGCCGCGACCGTCCTCCGCGGGGTGGAGCCCTGGCGCCCGATTGACGCTGTGCCTGTCGACGTGCCTGTCGTCGTGGCCCTCATGTTCGCCGGGCCCAAGCAGGAATCGCCCCGGGCGGTGGCCGGAGAGCCGGCATCGGCCCCGTCCCCACAGTTCTCGGCCGGCAGAGGAAAACCGTGAAGACCGCACCGCATCGCGCACCGATCGACCACAGCGCCACGGGTTGCCTGCCCGGTCTGTTGAAGCAGCAGGTCGAGGCGCAGCCCGATGCCATCGCGGTGGTCTGCGGCGATCGGTGCCTGACGTACCGCGAGCTGGCGGATTCGGCCCGTCGGTTGGCGGTGTTTCTCGGTCAACTCGGTGCGGGCCTGGAGGCGAGCGTCGGGGTGTTCGTCGAGCCGTCCCTGGAGCTGATGGTCGGCGTGTGGGGCATTCTGTTCGCCGGCGCCGCATATCTGCCGCTGTCGCCGGAGTACCCGGAGGAGCGGCTGCGCTACATGATCGACGACAGTCAGACGCGCATCATCGTAACGCAGCGTCACCTGGCGGCCCAGCTAGCCGAACTGGCCCCGGCAGGCACCCGGATCGTCACCCCGGCCGACGTTCGGAGCTGCTGTACCACGCTCGCCCCGGTGCCGGTGCGGTCGGACGCGCTGGCGTACGTCATCTACACCTCGGGCAGCACCGGCAGGCCGAAGGGCGTGATGATCGAGCACCGCAGCATCGCTTCCCAGATGCGGTCGATGCACGTCTACGGGTATCTGGGCCAGGACAACACCGTGTTGCAGAAGACGCCGATGAGTTTCGACGCGGCCCAGTGGGAGATCCTCGCCCCGGCCGTCGGCGGCCGGGTGGTGATGGGCGCACAAGGCATCTACCGGGACCCGCGGGCGCTGGTCGCCGCGGTCGTCAGGCACCAGGTGACCACCTTGCAGTGCGTGCCCACACTGCTGCAAGCGCTGTTGGACACCGAGGAGTTCGGCCGCTGCACCTCGCTGCGGCGGGTGTTCTCCGGGGGCGAGGCACTGTCGTGGCGGCTCGCCCATGCTCTGGCCGACGAGCTTCCGTGGGTTTCGCTGGTCAATCTGTACGGACCGACGGAGGCCACCATCAACGCCACCGCCTATCCGATAGACCGGGACGCGGACGGTGACGGCACGGGCAGCGTGCCGATCGGGGCGCCGGTCGGCGACACCCAGTGCTTCATCCTCGACGCCAACCTGGCTCCGGTGGGCATCGAGGAGACCGGCGAGCTGTACATCGGCGGCACCCAACTGGCGCGCGGATACCTGAACCAACCCCAACAGACTCAAGAGCGCTTCATCATCTCGCCGTTCGCCTCCACCGAACGTCTGTACCGCACGGGCGATCTCGCGTACTGGTGCCCGGACGGCACCATCCAGTTCGCCGGCCGGGTCGACAACCAGGTCAAAGTGCGTGGCTGTCGCGTCGAGCTCGATGAGGTCGCCCTCGCCATCGAGGAACACATCTGGGTCCGGCGCGCGGCGGTGGTCGTCACCGACAACCGCCGCACCGGCTCGGCGAGCCTGGTTGCCTGTGTGGAGCTGAATCCCAAGGAAGCGGCGCTGATGGACCAGGGGAACCACGGTGCTCACCACCAGTCCAAGGCCAGTCGGCTCCAGGTCAGGGCGCAGTTGTCCAACCCGGGTCTGCGCCGCCGTGAGCAGCTCGCCGGCAGGACCGTGCTGGAGTTGCCGGGCGGACAGGAGACGTCCCGGCAGCGCAGAGAGGTCTTCGCCCGCAAGACCTACCGCTTCTACGACGGCGCCCCGGTCACCCGGTCCGCGCTGCTGGCCCTGCTCGCCGAGCGCGTGGTCTGCGGCCGGTCCCGAGGACTGGACGAGCTGACCTTCGCGGAACTGGGCGCGTTGCTGCGCTGGTTCGGTGCCTTCCACAGCGACCAGCGGCTGCTGCCGAAGTACGCCTACGCCTCGCCGGGAGCCTTGTACGCCACGCAGCTGTACCTGGAAACCGGCGGCGGAGCAGCGGGACTTGAGGCAGGCACGTACTACTACCACCCCGTCGAGCACGCCCTGGTGCGGATCGGTCCCCCTTCCCATGGGTCAAAGGGCCTTCTGCTGGTCCACTTCCTCGGCTGCAGGCGAGCCATTGAACCGGTGTACAGGAACAACATCCAGGAAGTGCTGGAGGTAGAGGCCGGACACATGGTCGGGCTCTTCGAGCAGGTGCTGCCGGAGTACGGCCTGGCCATCGAGCCGCTGGCCCTCGACGGGTCCGTCAAGGCCCTCCTGGACGTGTCCGACGAGGACCACTACCTGGGCACGTTCGCCATCCGCCCCGCCGGTGGGGAACCGTGGCCCGACTCCACCGACCTCTATGTCCAACCCCATCCAGGACGCGTCGAGGACCTGCCTGCGGGCCAATACCACTACGTCGACGGTGAATTGGCGCGCATATCGGATGAACTGGTGCTGCCGAAGCATGTCATCGCGATCAACCAGCAGGTCTATCGGCGAGCAAGCTTCGGCATCACGGCCGTCAGCCGCGCCGACCAGCCGTGGCTGGAGTACGTGGTGCTGGGCAGGAAACTCCACCACCTGCAACGCAACGGTCTGCATCTGGGCCTGATGTCCTCGGGGTACAGCTCGAAGACGGGCCATCCGCTGCCCGCCGCCCAGCGCATCGACGACATCCTGTCCTCCTGCGGCATACCTGTCGGCGCCTCGTACTTCATCCTCGGCGGTGCAGTCAGCGACGAGCAGCTCCGCAGCGAGGACATGCGCGAGGACACCGTCCACATGAAGGGACCGGCCGAGATCGTCAAGGACGATCTGATCCGCATCCTGCCCGACTACATGGTCCCCGACCGGGTCCTGGTGCTCGACAGGTTGCCGCTGACGGCCAACGGCAAGGTCGACGTCAAGGCGCTCACCGTCTCCGGTCAGGTGCGGTCGGCGGACCGCACCACCCCCTACGTCGCCCCCGTCACCCGGCATGAGAAGTGGCTCGCCGAGGCGTGGGGCAGAGCCCTGAAGTACGACAACGTCTCGATCGAGGACGACTTCTTCGCCTGCGGTGGCGACTCGCTCACCGCCGTCGAGCTGGTCCTGACGATCAACCGTCGGTTCGGCGCCCGACTCCCGCTGCAGGTCGTCTTCGAGCACCCGAGGCTGGCCGACCTCGCCGCCCGCATCGCCGACTGCACCGCCCGCCCGTCCTCCCGGCTGGTGTCACTGCACGGCGAGGGCGTCGGCCGGCCCGTCTTCTGCTGGCCCGGACTGGGCGGCTACCCGATGAACCTACGCCTGCTCGCACGGCAGGTGGGCACGGACCGCGCCGTTCACGGAATCCAGGCACACGGCGTCAACGCCGGTGAGGAGCCCTACCCGACCATCCGGGAGATGGCCGCTGCCGACCTCGCCGAGATCCGGCGCGTGCAGGACGTCGGCCCGTACACCCTGTGGGGCTACTCGTTCGGCGCCCGGGTCGCCTTCGAGGCCGCATGGCAGCTGGAGCAGTCCGGCCAACTGGTGGACAACCTGCTGCTGCTCTGCCCCGGAAACCCGAAGGTGCACTACGCCAACACCCACCGCTACGGGCGTCAGGCGTCGTACGCCAACCCGGCGTACCTGACGATCCTGTTCTCCGTCTTCGCCGGGTGCGTCGCCGGGCCCCAGCTCGACCGGTGTCTGGCGGCGGCCTCCGACGAGGACAGCTTCGTCGCCTTCATCCACCGGCTGCTCCCCGCCCTGGACGAGCAGTTGATCCGCCGGATCACCCGCATCGTCGCGCGCACGTACGAGTTCCAGTACGACGGCCACGAACTGGCCGAACGACAGCTCCACGTACCGGTCACCGTCTTCAACGCCACCGGTGACGAAGGCTCGTTCATCGAATTCTGGTCCGGCTATCGCGCCGCACCTCCGACGGTGGTCAACCTCGACGCGGATCACTACAGCGTGCTGAGAGACGCCGGCGTCACCGAACTCGCCGCCGCCATCCACGTACGCCTGGGCGCGTGAACCGCCCGGCGCCGGGGAGGTGCGCCCCGGCGCGGTTCACCCGCCGGCCAGCGCCACGGCGGATCGCTCCAGGGACCGCAACAGCCAGCAGACGTGGTCGGGTTCCAGGATCGCCGGCGGGGTCAGGCGGATCACCCTGCTGGCGTTGAGCGTGTACGAGGTCAGTACGCGCTCCCGGAGCATATGGGTCAGGAACAGTCCGGCCGGCGCTTCGGAGGTGAACTCGATTCCGATGAGCAGTCCGCGCCCGCGGACCTCCCGGATGAGGGTCGGGCCGGCGGCGGCGAGCGCGTCGGTGATCTGCGGCAGGAGCCGGCCCCCGAGTGTCCTTGCCTGTTCCACCAGACGGTCCCGCCGCAGCACGTCGATCGTCGTGGCCGCGGCCACGGCCGCGAGGGGGTTGCCGCCGTAGGTCGAGGAGTGGAGCAACGGGTCCTGGTTGAGCACTTCGTAGACCTCGGGTGTGGCCAAGGTCGCGGCAACCGGCACGACCCCGCCGCTGAGCACCTTCCCCGTCGTCAGCACGTCCGGGCGCACCTCTTCCTCGTCGCACCCCCACCAGGATCCGAGGCGGCCGAGTCCGGACTGGATCTCGTCCATGGCGAGCAGGGCGTGGAACTCGTCGCACAGCTCCCGCACCTGCCTGAGGTAACCCGTGGGAGGAAGGCGCACCCCGCCCTCGGCCTGTACCGGTTCCAGCAGCACGCACGCCCGCGTCGCGTCGCTCGCCAGTGCGGCCTTCAGGGCCTCCGCGTCGCCGAACGGGACGAACTCCACGCCCGGCAGCAGGGGTTCGAGACCGGCGCGGTATCGGTTGTTGCCCGTGGCGCTGAGCGCCCCCAACGTCTTTCCGTGGAAGCCGCCCTCGGCGGCGATCACTCGGCGGCAGCCGTTGGCGCGGGCGAGTTTGATGGCCAACTCGACTGACTCGGTTCCCGAGTTGACGAAGAAGGCGTACTGCAGGCCGGCGGGTGCCACCGAGGTCAGTGCCTGTGCCGCGGAGGCCACGTTCGGTTCGATCAGTGCACGCGTCGGCAGCGGGTGCCTGCCCAACTGTGCCGCGACGGCGTCGACGACGTCGGGGTGTCGGTGTCCCAGGAGGAACACCCCGTACCCGCCGCAGTCGAGGTAGGCGGTGTCCTCCTCGTCGTACACCAGGGCACCGGACGAACGCACCTCCAACGGCAGACCGAGCAGGGAGGCGATGCGGGAGTGGCCGCGATTGACGTGATCACGGAGGTGGTCGAGCGCGACCGCCCGCGCTCGCCCCTTCTCCGCCGGGCTCACCGTGCCGCTCCTGCCGCGTTGCGAGGGTGAAATCCGCTGACGTTCGCCCATCTGTACATGGAGGCACGCAACGTCTTTACCTGGTCGGGCAGTTCCTCCACATCGCTGGGGAACGGACCGCGGTCGGCGACGTACGGGGTCAGCTGCTCGGCGAAGGTTTTGATCATCCTCCGGGTCGACGCCGGCACGGCCTCGAGGAACACCGGCACGATGAGCCGCTCGTACAGGTCCTCGTCGACGAAGCGGGTGGCGGGGACGGGGCGACCCAGTGCCGCCGCGGCGGCCTGGACCTCGTCGGCGATGTGGCCCACTTGCAGGGCGCGCGATCCGGCCGTCAACCACACTTCCGTCCGCTCGAACTCGTTCTCCAGGAGTTCGGCGATGCACTTCGCCACGACGTCCTGGGGAACGAAGTCGAGCAGCCGGGTGGGGTCCAGCGGGACGAGGGGAAGCTGGCCGCGCATCATCGCTCCCAACAGGTTGTGAAACCCCTGGTGTTTGGCGATGTGACCGGTTCGGGAGTCGCCGACGATGACCGAGGGCCGGACGACGACCGCCGACAGGCCACTGGCCCGCACGACCTCCTCGGCCTGCGCTTTGCTCCTGGCGTACGCCGGTGCAGCCGATTGACCGCCCGCGCCCAGGGCGGAGAACGCACTGCTGATGTACACCAGTCGCGCCTCGGCCTGCCGGGCAAGTTCGACGATCCGCTCGGTGCCCGCGACATTGGTTTCGACCAGATCGGACTTGCCGTCGAAGCTGGTGTCGGCCGCGGCATGCACCACCACATCGATCACCGCGGAGAGTTCCTTGAATTCTGTACGGGACAGCCCCAGGCAGGGCCGTCTGATGTCTCCGCACACCGTCTTCACTCTCGGCGCGTTCAACGCGGTCGCGTGGATGAGACATGTGACATTGTGCGTACCGAGATACGGCAACAGCGCACTTCCCACCACTCCGGTCGCGCCGGTGAAGAGAACGTTCAGCGAAGGCTTTTCCGGCCGCGGGTACGGATGTCGGTGCCCCTCCTCCATCTGCCACATGGGTGTTGTGTCCTTCCATCGGGAATTCTCCACGCGAGAACGGGCGTGCGGCGCGGGCCCGAGGCACTGAGAAGAGAGGGATACCCACGGTTCACCTCCAGCCGCAGAGGCGGCCGGAACACTATCGGACGTAGCGCACCGTTACTTCAGGAACCGAGGAACATGCTATGGAGGTGTCGGACAGGCCACCACCGGAGACGCCACCCGACGCGACCGCCACACGGAATGTGCGCACCTCGCACACCCATATCCCGGAGCAGTGCTTTCCCTTCGTCCCGCCTGTCGCCAGTCGTCCGCCGGATGGCGCAAGACCGCAGCTCCCGGCAGGCGCACGCTCCTCTTCGGGTCCTAGCATGACGGCATGGCAACGTGTGGCGCTGTTCCCCGCGACAATGAGGAGTGCCGCCGCATCCGACAGGAAAGAAACCGTCCCATCGACCGCAATTCCCATGGGAACGTCGCGCCCGGTTTGCGTTGATCTCCCCGACTCGCGCCAGGCCGCCGAAGATCATGCCTTCTCTTATCCGTGGCTCGGAAAGTTTGGGGGTGCAGTGCGCGAGGTCCGCGTTGCTCTTCACATTCCCGGTGGACAGCCGAGGAAGGTATTCGACTCACTCTCGGATTTCGCCAGCTTCCCCCTGTATTCCGACGTCGTGCACTCCGTCTCCCTTACGGACGGCCCCGACCACGACCGGATCTCCACATGGGAAGTCGACTTCGCCGGCGGGATTCTCAAGTGGCGGGAACGGGACCGTCTGGACAAACCGCGTCTGCGGATCGACTTCGAACTCGTCGACGGTGACCTGCACGCCCTTTCCGGTGGCTGGTCGATCGCGCAGCTCCCGGAGGGGAGCACGGTCCGGTTCGGCGCCCGCTTCGATCTCGGGGTACCCGGTATGGCGGATCTCCTGGAACCCGTCGCCGGCCGGGCCATGACGGACACCGTGACCAAGATGCTGCACGGGGTCTTCGGCCCGGACGCCGAGGTCACCGAGTGCCAGGACCGGTCCGTGGCGCCTTTGGAGGGCTGCGGTGACCAGCCCTGAACGCACGGCCGTGGGCTCGGACACCCAATGGCAGGTCGAGGTGGCCGACAGTGTCTCCGAGATCCCTGAGGATGTCTGGCGGAATCTCGCGCCTCCCGACGACCCGCTCTACGAATACGCGTTGTTCCAGGCCATGGAACGGACCGGGATCGGCCCGGATGCCTATCGATACCTCGTACTCCGACAAGGACAGCACGTAGGGGCCGTGTTGCCCACCTGCGTCTTCCGCGCACTGGCCCTCGAAGACGCATTGGGGAAACAGGGGCGAAAGGCGCTGCGGCCGCTGCACCGCATCATGGGAAGACCGCTGCGCGTCGGGATGTTGGTGTGTGGAAACCTCCTGGGAGAAGGGAGGGTCCTGCGTGAGCCCGGACTCCATGCGGCGGCCCCGCATCTGCTGGTGAAGGCGGTGCGACAACTGGCTGCGGCGGCAGGCACCCGGTGGACCGTGGTCAAGGACTTCCCGCAGACGGACATGGAGTGGCTGGGACCGGCCCTGGAAAGCGCAGGCTTCTTTCGCGCGCCGGGAATGCCCGACGCTCGGATCGCTCTGCACGCCAAGACCTTCGAAGAATTCATCTCGTCCCTGTCGAGGAACGGGCGGAGCACCGCCCGGCGCAATCTGGCGAGGTTTTCCGAGCACGACGACGCGACCTTCGAGGTGCGTGAGCGCTTCGATGATCTCGTACCGGCCATGATGCCGCTCTACGAAGCGGTACTCGACCGTGCGGAGAGCCGGCTGGACGTCTGGACACCGGAATTCATGACCCTGCTCTCCACCGACCCGAGGATCTCGGCCAAGGCGATCACCTGCTGGCAAGGAGAGCGCCTGGTGGGGTTCCTCATCTGCCTCTTCGGTGAGAAGAACTCGGTCGCGTTCCGTATCGGCATCGATTACGCCTGCTCGCGTGAACTGCGGCTCTACCAGGTCACCTACTACCGCGGCATCGAGGAAGCCATTCGCTCGGGGATGACCGAGATCAACCTGACGCAGACCGCCTACGAGTCAAAACGCAGGATGGGGTGCCACCTCGTCCCCCTCGAACATGCCGTGACGCACAGCAACCGGGTCTGCAGAGCGATTCTCAAGCGGGTGTTCCCGATGGCGCTCAACCGGTCCGGAGAGCAGCCATGAGCCGGCGGGCCTGAACCGACGGGCCCGCCCCACCGGCTGACTGTGAAGGCCGCGGAGTGCGACCGGCCAGTGCCCGTGCGGCCGACGCCCGTTCATGCGGCCGGGAGCAGGCCCGCCGCGGGTACCCGTGCCTGGGACGGGACGGCTGGAGGTCAATCCCTTTCCGCCGACGCCGGAATCCCGTACAGCGGGACGGTCACGTGCCTGCTGGAGCGTACCGATGGCTCGACCGTCCGGCTCGGCAGCTTCCGTCTGCACGGGGGGGACGGCTACTGGGGCGGTCCGGCCTCCTTGAACGCCGCCACGCTGTCCCACGTCCGCCTGACCTCGGCCGACGGTCACGATCTGGCAACCGCGCGCTTCAGCCCACGGTGACCTGCACAGACACAACGGCCCTCGGACGCCCTGGCTCCTGTCGCCCGCGTGCCTGGAGTGCGGACGACAGGAGCCAGGTGGCACGCCTGGGAACCTAGCTACTTGCTCCTGAAGAAGTATGGGACGTCGCTGGGTTGTCCTTTGGGGAGAGCTGGTGGGGGCTGTCTCTTGGCCGCGATAGTGGAGGCGGGTCGTTGTGGCCGGGGGTGGGGCGGTGTTGCGTGTCGCGGGAGTGCAGGATCCCTGGTGGGAGGTGCTGCCGGAGCAAGCTCGACAGATGCCCTCCGAGTTGGCCAGGATCGATGCGTATCTGGACGACGAGCGGTTCATCGCCCCCTGGCGCGGGGTATTCGCCGAGCGTCTGGGGCGGCCGTCGATCCCGGTCGAGACGCTACTTCGGCTGCTGTATCTCAAGCACCGCTACCAGCTCGGCTACGAGACGCTGTGCCGGGAGGTCGCCGACTCGTTGAGCTGGAGGCGGTTCTGCCGGATCCCACTGACGTCCCCGGTCCCGCACCCGACCACCTTGATCAAGCTGATGCGCCGCAGCGGAACGCAGACCGTCGAGCAGCTCAATGCCGCGCTGCTGGGCAAGCTGGTCGAAGACAAGCTGCTGCGATGCCGCAAACTGCGCATCGACACCACGGTAGTCGAAGCCGATATCGACCACCCCACAGACGCTGATCTGCTGGAGCACGGGGTGCGCGAGCCGGGCCGGCTGGTGCGGCGGATCAAGGCTGCGGGCGCGGCAAGGCGCACGTCCTTCCGGGATCGCAGTCGATCTGCGGGGCGCCGGCTGAAGGAGATCTCGCGTACGCTGCGGCGGCGCACCGGGCAGGCGCTGGGTGAGATCGACCGGCTCACCGGTGAGATCGCGACTGTGGCTCGTGCGACCCTGCGGGACGTGGCTGCGGTGGAGCGCAATGCTCTGCGTGCGCTGGGCAAACGGCCTTCGGGACGGCTCGCGCATCTGGTGGGTGCGCTGGCCGAGACTGCGGCAGGCACCCGCCGGCTGCTGGAGCAGACCGCTTTGCGGCTGGCGGGCATCCGCACAATCCCTGACCGGCTGGTTTCGTTGGCCGACCCCGATGCCCGGCCGATCCGCAAGGGCAAACCCCAGCACCCCACCCAGTTCGGCTACACGGCACTGGTGGCCGAGGACGAACGCGGCTTCGTCGTCGACCACCAAGTCCAACGTGGGAACCCACCCGACGCGCCGCAACTGGTTCCCTCCGTGGAGCGTGTCACCATGCTGACCGGCCGCCCACCGGGCACGATCGTCGCCGACCGGGGCTTCGGTACCGCGGCCAACGACCAGTCCCTGACCGAACTCGGCGTCCAGCGGATCGGTCTCCAACGCGCTGGAAGACCCGGCAAGGCACGACGTGAACACGAACGAAGTCGCCCGTTCCGGCGCATGCGCAACTGGAGAGTCGGGATCGAGGCCCGCATCAGCCATCTCAAGCGCAGCTTCGGCTTCCGCCGCACCCGCCTCCGCCGCCTGACCGGCGCCCAGACCTGGGCCGGACTCGGGATCTTCGCCTACAACCTCCACCGGATGACCACCCACAGCCGGTGAGGCAGGGACCAACGGCAGACCGGCGGCCAGGGCGCCATCCAACCGCACCGCCCCCGCCACCAGCCCAAACCCTTTTTCAGGAGCAAGTAGCTAGGCACCCGCTGCCGTGACGACGGCGTCCGTGGCGAAGCCGAGCAGCAGGCCGACAAGGATGCACCAGGTCGTGAGGATCTTCTGTCCGCTCCTGCGAGCCACCGCCAGCAGTTCGATGACGACGTAGAGGATCGAACCCGCGGCCAGGCCGAGGAAGGCGATCGAGAGGGTGTCGTTGACCAGGTGCTGGCCGACGATGGTCCCCAGGAAGGTGGGACCGCCGCCGATCAGACCGAGCCCGAGCAGCGTGAGCCAGGAAGGCCGTTCGCCTTCGGCGGCCAGCGGCGCGACGATGCCGAAGCCCTCGGTGGCGTTGTGCAGTCCGAACCCGACGATCAGCAGGACGGCGAGGGAGAGTTCGCCCTGGGCGGCGGAGTTCCCGATGGCCAGCCCCTCGGCGAAGTTGTGCAGGCCGATACCGGTGGCGATCATCAGCGCGAGCGAGCCCGCCTGGCTGCGGTTCTTCCGGGGCAGCTCGGTGGTCACCGCGCCCGGGTCCGCCGACTGTGCGGTGGCGGCCCGGCGGCGGCCGAGCCAGCTGTCGTAGTGCACGAGGCCGGCCAGTCCGATCGTCAGGCCCACGGCCAGCGTGCCGCCTCCGGTCGCGACCGTCTCCCAGTCGTGTTTGCCCAGCGCGGTGTCGATGGGGTCCCAGGCATGGGTCAGAACGTCCCAGACAAGGAAGGTCAGGATGCCGATGGCCACCGCGTTCAGCCCTGCCTTGAGGCGGGGTGTGGGAGTGCGCAGGCGGCCGAGGGGAAGTCCGAGATAGATGGTGAAACCTGCGATAGCTCCCAGAAGGGCGATATGCGCGCTGGACATGGGGTCTCCGCTCTGACGTGCACGGGGGAAGCGCACAGAACGTAAGGCAGGCAAGCCTTGCCTAACAACCCAGGGGGCCGGACTTCAAGAAAGCTTGGGAAACCCATTACGGAGGTATCGCGTGTCTGTTTGAACCTGGTGGGCCGCGCCTTGACTCCGGTGGCCGGGCACGGCGAGCGTGCGACACGGCCCAGCAGGTGCGGGCGAGCACTCCAGGCAACGGTCCCAGGCGAGGCGAAACCAGGCTCGTCGCATTTCGGGCGGAGTCCGGAGTGGGGCTCGTGCCGAGCAGATCGTGACCGACGCGCACCGCTGCGTCCAGGTCACGCCGGCGGACGTTTCAGCGGGCGCAAGACCCCCATCGCGTAGAGGAGATAGGAGTTGGGAGATGGGGGCCGGCCAGCAGTGGGCATCGGGTCGATACGATCACCGCGTGCGTAAGGACATCCCACTCGACCTCATCGTGGTTGCACCCGATCCCGCCTGGGCGCGCCGGGCCGAGGACCTCGCGGACGCGCTCTATGTGTCGCTTCAGCCGCTCGCGGTCCACGTCGAACACATCGGCAGCACGGCGGTGCCCGGCATGGCGGCCAAACCCGTCCTCGATCTCCAGGTCAGTGTCCGCGACCTGAAGGAGGTGGTGGGCGCGTTCGACGAAGCGCTTGCCGGCCACGGCTTCGTGCGCGCTCCCTACCGGCAGGACCACGTTCCCGCGGGCAGTGACGACGATCCGGCGCGGTGGGCGAAGCGGCTGTGGACCCGGCGCGGTTCCCCGGATCCGGACGTCAACCTCCATGTCCGTGTGGTCGGTTCCCCCAACGAGCGACTGGCGCTCCTCTTCCGTGACTGGTTGCGTGCCCATCCCGAGGCGGTGCCGGCCTACGCCCGTTTCAAGCAGCTGCTGGCCGAGGCCGTTGCGGACCTCGCGACCTACGCCGACGTCAAGGACCCGGTGGTCGACCTCGTGGCCACCGTCGCCGAGCCCTGGGCCCGGGCGACGGGGTGGCAGGCGTCGACCACCATGACGGTCCGGCCCGCCGCACGCCGCTCCTGACCGCGTGGCACCGTGCGGCCCTGCGCGCCGACGCGCCGGCGGTGCCGCCTCCTGACGTACTCGTTCGGGTTGACCTGCTCGTCCGGGTGGATTTCAGGCGGAGGGTCCGGGGCCGGCCTGCGTGGGGGAAGCCGCCGGCGCGGGCTCGCCGGCCGGGTGGACGGGCTCGGCGCGCCCGGTGGCCGGGCTGCCGGGCGCGGCGTGGATGGTGCGCGGCTCCGGTTCCGGCGGGGTCGGGGGGCCGGGCTGCTGGGGGGCGGTCGGGGCGCCGTCCTCCTTCATGGCCTTGGCCTCGCTCTTGAGGATCCGCAGTGATTTGCCCAGTGCGCGGGCGCTGTCCGGCAGTTTCTTGGAGCCGAAGAGGACGATCACCACGATTGCCACGATCAGCAGGTGCCATGGCTCCAGTCCGTTGCGCAGCATCGCCGCCGCCTCTCTCGCTCGTCGGAGTCATCGGCCGGCGGGCCGGACTCCGCATTTCACTTGCTATATTGCGCAACTGTACAACCCTGGTCGAGGGTGAGCCCTCTTCCCTGCAAGAACCGCACGGACAAGGGCGCACACGTGACACGCAGCCTCGAAGAGCGAACCAGGACCCGCGCTGACGGGCCCGGCCGGAGGCGGCGGCGCAGCGACGAGCCCGGGCGGGGGCGGCGCCGCCGCAAGCGCAGCAAACTGCGGTTAGCCGCCGCGTTCACGCTCTCCGTCCTCGCCCTGCTCGCCGTCGGGGCCGGGTGCGTCTACCTCCAGCTGAACGGGAACATCACCACCTTCGGCGCGGACGGGGTGAGCGACAACCGGCCCGCCGCGGGCGCCGGCGGCAGCAACGTGCTGGTCATCGGCTCCGACTCGCGGGCGGGCGGCAACAGCAGGTTCGGTGGCGGGGAAGGCGACGTGGGGCGCTCCGACACCGCGTTCCTGCTGCATGTCTACGGCGACAGCCAGCACGCGGTCGCCGTGTCCCTCCCCCGCGACACCCTGGTCGACATCCCGCCCTGCAAGCTGCCGGGCGGGACGTGGACCCAGTCGCAGCACAACGTCATGTTCAATGCCGCGTTCACCGTCGGGCAGACGGCGAAGGGCAATCCCGCCTGTACGCAGAACACGGTCGAGAGGCTGACCGGTCTGCGCGTGGACCACACCGTGGTCGTCGACTTCGAGGGTTTTTCAAGGATGACCTCCGCCGTCGGCGGTGTGCCCGTGTGCCTGCCCAAGGACATCCGTCAGGGCGATCTCAACCCCAACCGCGCCGCGCCGGGGAAGGTCATCTTCCCCAAGGGACCGCAGACGGTCTCGGGGCAGCGGGCCCTGGACTACGTGCGCATCCGACACGGCATCGGCGACGGCTCGGACATGGGGCGGATCAAGCGTCAGCAGGCGTTCGTCTCCAGCCTCATCAAGAAGATCAAGTCGCAGGGGGTGAACCCCTCGACGCTGCTGCCGCTGGCGAACGCCGCCGCCGAGTCGATGACCGTCGACCCGGGACTGGGCACCGCGAACAAACTGATCTCGTTTGCGATGTCGCTGAAGGACATCGACCTGCACAACACCAAGTTCGTCACCATGCCCTGGCGCTACCAGGGCGCACGGGTCGCCATCGTGCACCCGGACGCGGACGCCCTGTGGGCGGCGCTCAGGGCGGACCGCACCATCGACGGCGAGGACGCCAGCGGCAGGTCCCGCCACGGGAAGCACGGTGCGCACGGGAAGAGCTCGGCCCGGTCCGCGAGCACCGGTGCCCCGGTGTCCGGAGCGGGCATCAGCGTCGTGGTCTACAACGGCACCCGGGTCGCGGGGCTGGCCGCGAGCGCCGCGGACGAGCTGAAGACCGTGGGCTTCACCGTCACCGGCACCGCCACCGCCCCGTCCCAGGACCACGCCACCACGGTGATCGCCTACGGACCGGGGCGGTACAGCCAGGCACGCACGCTCGCGCGTCTCTTCGCGGGCGCCGACGTCCAGCAGGCCACCAGCTCCGGCGCCCCCGGCATCAGCGTCACCCTCGGCCAGTCATACGCGAACGACCCGCACGCCGGCGCGTCCGACGCCTCCGGCCACGTGCCCTCGGCGGTGTCGGACAAGGTCCGCTCCGCCGACGACAACCCCTGTTCCAACCTCTCGTACGGATGAGCTTCGAGCACCGCCGTGCAGAGGTGTCACAGCGAGGAACGCGATCCGAACGACGAGGGTGAGACATGACACTGAGTCAACTCGACTTTGTATCAGTAGATTTGGCGAGGTCGCAGGAGTACGGCGGCCACATCGACGGAGGGGGAGGTCTTCTGTAGTGCGTGCGAGACTACGGGACCGGTTGCGATACTGGTTCGACGGCACGATGGACCGGGGGACGCCGGCCCTGATCGGCTGGCTGGGCCTGGCCTCGGTCGCGCTGATCGCCGTGGTGACCGTGTTGGTGGTGGTCTTCACCGACTCGGACACCGAGAAGAACGGCGGTTGGCCGGGCGTGGCCTGGATGAGCCTGCTGCGTACCCTCGATCCCGGCACGATGGGCGGCGACACCGGTGGGCCGGTGTTCCTGGGCCTGATGCTGACGGTGACGATCGGCGGGATCTTCATCGTCAGCGCCCTCATCGGTGTGCTGACCACCGGCCTCGAAACCAGGATCCAGGAGTTACGCAAAGGCAAGTCACGGCTGATCGAGCACGGGCACACCATCGTGCTCGGCTGGTCGGAACAGGTCTTCACGGTCATCGCGGAGCTGGTGGAGGCCAACCAGAGCCAACGGCGCTCCTGTGTGGTGATCCTCGCCGACCGCGACAAGTTCGCGATGGAGGACGAGATCCGCCGACGGATCCCGGAGACCGGCCGCACGCGGGTGATCTGCCGCTCCGGAAGTCCGCTCCAGCGTGCCGACCTGGAACTGGTGAGCCTGGACGCGGCCAAGTCCATCATGGTGCTGCCTCCGGTCGGGGACGACAGCGACACCGACGTCATCAAGGTGCTGCTGCTCCTCAACAGCCGCCGCTGGAAGGGGGCCCGCCCGAACATCGTGGCGGCCGTGCAGAACTCCCCGAACCTGGCGGCGGCCCGACTGGCCGCGGGCGACGACGCGCTGGTGATCGACGCCGACGACATCGCCGTCCGCCTCATCGTGCAGTCGCACCGGCAGTCCGGCCTGTCCACCGTCTTCGACGAACTGCTCAGCTTCGTCGGCAACGAGTTCTATCCGTACGCCGCGACCGCGCTGGCCGGCGCCACCTACGGGCAAGCCCTCAACCGCTTCGACCTCGGCATTCCGGTCGGCCTGCGCAGGGCCGACGGCGAGACCCTCATCAACCCCCCGATGGGCACCGTCATCGGCCGCGACGACCAGGTGCTCGTGGTCGCCGAGGACGACATCCTCATCCGGCTGGCAGACACCCGCCCGGACATCGTCGAGCCGGCGATCGCCCCGCCCGCCGACCGGCCGCCGGTCTCCGACCGCACCCTCGTCATCGGTTGGAACTCCCGGGGCGCCAAAATCATCAGGTTGCTGGACCGCCTGGTCGAGCCCGGTTCACTGATCGACATCGCGGCCTCGCGGCGCCCCGCCGACGACTTCCGGGACCAGCTGGAGAACCTCACGGTGGGATACAAGCCCTGCGAGCCGACCCTCCGGCCGTCCCTGGAGTCCCTGGGCCTGGACCGCTACCGCCACATCATCGTCCTCACCGACGACGACATCGCCCCCGAACGCTCCGACGACCGCACCCTGGTGACCCTGCTCCACCTGCGCGACATCGCCCTCCGGTCCACCCATCCGTACTCGATCGTCACCGAGATGAACAGCGACGCCAACCGCGAGATCGCCCAGGTCACCAAGGCGGACGACTTCATCGTCAGCACCAAGATCATCAGCCTTCTGCTGACCCAGCTGACCGAGGACCGCGACCTGCACGCCGTGTTCACCGACCTCTTCGACCCGGAAGGTTCGGAGATCTACCTCAAGCCGGCCACCAGCTATCTCACCCCGGGCACCACGGCGAACTTCGCGACCGTCATCGAGGCCGCCCGGCAGCGCGGAGAGACCGCCATCGGCTACCGGCTCGCCCGGCGCAGCGACGAACCACCGGCCTACGGGGTCGTCCTCAACCCCTCCAAGACCGCGCCGCTGTCGCTGGGCGAGGGCGACACCATCGTGGTGCTCGCCGAGGACGGCCGGGTGACGGCGAACATCCCCGGCCCGAGGGGCGCGTGCAGCAAGTCGACACCGAGGCGACCACGGCCGTAGACCGGGCCTGGAAGCCTTCGAGGCCCGCGCCATGATTTCTTTGGTTGCGCAACTGACGACATATTGGCGCGGGCGGACGTTCGACGGCGGTCGGGCGCCCGGACGGCGACGCCCTGCCCCTGGAGGAGATCCGCAACGCCCTGGACCCGAGGGCCGAGTTGGCCGCGGTCATGGAAGCGGTCCGCCGCCCGGCGGATGCCACCGCGGCGCCTGAAGCAGCGGCGCCCCGAGTGAACTTGACGAAGGACGCACAAGGCACACCGCCCAGGCACCCGCCCGTGGACATCGACGCGACGTAGCCTCCCGCTGCGCCGCCCACCGGGTTCAGAGCGCCGTTGCGGTGGGGTCGCACAGGTAGCCGTCCGGCGTCGTGGTGATGATGGCTCCGTAGCGGGTTCCGAGCTTCTGCCGCAGGGCGGTGACGTGCCTGGCGAGGGTCTGCCGGGCATAGGGGGCGGACTGTTGCCAGACGAGTTCCATCAGCCGGTCGTGGCTGAAGAACTGCTGCGGGTGGGCGATGAGGTGAGCGAGGAGTTCGAACTCCATACCGGTCAGCCGGACCCGCCGTCCGTCGACGGAGACACAGCGGCAGCCCAGGTCGACCACGAGGTCGTGCACGGTGTGGACGGGTGCCTGGGGCGTGTCGGTGCGGTCGCAGTGGGCTGCCTCGTGTTGGTCCAGGTGCCAGTGCAGGCTGCTGACGGCGGGCTCCAGCCACACCAGCGAGAGGAGCTGGGTCAGGGCGGCGGTGACCGGCCCATGGGTGGCGAAGGCGGCCTCCAGATGAGTCGTGTCGGCCGTGCCGCTCCGGCCGGCCAGGTCGGTCAGCTGGATGTCCGGACCGGTGAACGCCTGGGCGAGCCGGGCCCGAACGCGTGGCGCGGCCGGGGTGTCGCACTGCACGTGCGCGACACCGCGCCGCGTGCCGTCTCCGGTGGTGTTCGGAGAGACTGCGGCAAGCCTCTCGACGGAGTTGAGCAGCAGGTTGGTGGGGAAAGACATCGTGGCTTCTCCTTTGCGCCAAGGGCGCTGGGTCGACGGGGTCAGGACGTCCGGCGCCAGACTGCTTCGATGTGGCGCCGGCCGTCGGGGCCGGTCACCGTGTGCCAGTGGGCGCGCAGATGGTGTCCGCGCCGGGCGCCGGTCCCCGTCGAGGGGGCCGTCCCTTCAGCGGAGAGGGCCTGCAGGACGGTGTTGTCGAGGGCGCCGTCGGCGATCCGCCGGGAGGCTCGGGCCAGCACGGCGAACGCGGCTGCGAGGGCCGCGCGGCGCTCGGGGCGGCGGATGGCGAGGGTGGTGAGGACGGACATGGGGACACCTCCGTGAGGCCACGCGTGCCGAAGCCGTGGGCACGGCCGGGCAGCGGTGAAGGGGTGTGGTTTCGGGAATGCCGCGGGCCGTTGCGGCGGCGAGCCCGCAGGGTGCCCCGGGCGGCGGCGGTGAGGTGACCGTCGCCCGGGGACGTCAGTGGGGGACGGCGAGCTGCACGATGCGGACGATCACGAGGACCATCGCGGCCAGCAGGTAGGTGCGCAGGGCGGCCAGGCCGATCTTGAACGGGTGGGGTGGTGGTGCTGGTGATGGTCAGGTCGGTCATGGCAGCCTCCCGGTCCCCCGTCCGGGGGAGGATTGGGGCACGCAGCAGCGATCCCCCTGCGAGCGGGCAGCACGAGAACCCGAGGCGGCGTGGTGCCGCACGGGTGACGTACGAGGTCTGTGATGCGCGGACGCGCAGGGGAGGTGGTTACCGCGTACCGGAGGTCAACGAGGACAGGTGGGTACGGGGCCGACTGCGGCCCGGACTACTGCAATGATCATCCATGTCTCTCGCCTCCTCCCGGCTGGGGCGCCCGAGCGCCGTGACGGACCGGCAAGGAGCGGACCGGGCCGCACGCGGCCGGCTCACCCCAACTCGTCAGAGCTTTGGCACTCCACGGCGTAACCCCCTTGGCGGGGTAGCCACTTGGGGTCACCCCTTAGGCCGGGGAGACCTGTCCTGACCCTGGGCGTCTCTCGACGTCGTGGGGTCAGTGGCCTGTGTCCGTGAAGACGCCTCACCGAACGAGGTGCCCTTCGTAAACCTCTACGAGTGTGCACTCTACTTGCATATCGACGCAACTACTTGGCGCAACCTTGACTGGCCCCCGGAGGCAACGGAAACCACGCAACCACCCCTTCCATATTTGCACATTGATGCAATAACGGGCACACTTCTCGCGTCCAGGCTCCTCCCCCACGGACGGGCCCCAGGGCCCCAGGGCCCGAGCAACCGGCGCCGAAGGGAGGCAGCCATGGGCGACGACCCACCCAGTCCGCGCTGCCTCGCCGGCAACCGCTGACACCCCATCACGCCCAGGACCGCCCCGCCTTCCGACCCTCGCCCGGTGCCGCCCGGCGGCAGCGCCGCGCCGGCCTCGCGCGACGTGGCG
The DNA here is from genome assembly GCF_016917755.1 of Streptomyces noursei. Classification (GTDB taxonomy): domain Bacteria; phylum Actinomycetota; class Actinomycetes; order Streptomycetales; family Streptomycetaceae; genus Streptomyces; species Streptomyces yunnanensis. Next base: position 236,658 of record NZ_CP070326.1, read on the forward strand.
CGGGCGTTGCGCGCCCGCCTGGCCCGTCCCCACTACCGGGGCGCATTTCCCTCACTCGCGCCGCCGGCGTGCCCGCCCGGGGCGCCGTGCGAGAGCATCGATGTCCACCGTGCGGTCGGAGGTTGCTGTCATGTCGTCGTTCCGGACCAGTCCCGCCGTCTCGCGGAAGTCGCTGCCGTCGCGGCTGGCAGGCCGGATGTCCCGTATGACCTGGGTCGACATCGCGGTGGCGGCCGCGGTGCTGGTCCTGCTGTACATGACCGTACGGGTGGGCCAGGGCACCACCGTCCGCTTCTCCACCAGCCAGTCCGCCAAGATCGACACCGACCCCTGGCAACTGCCCTACTACGCCGCGCGCAGTCTGCTGCGGATGTGCGTCGCGCTCGCGCTCTCCACCGTCTTCACCTTCGTCTACGCCCTGGCAGCCGCCCGCAGCAGGCGCCTGGAACGAATCCTGATCCCGGCCCTGGACATCCTCCAGTCCGTGCCGGTGCTCGGCTTCCTCACCGTGGCGGTGGCCGGATTCGTCGCCCTGTTCCCCGGCTCGATGCTGGGTCTGGAGTGTGCGTCGGTCTTCGCGATCTTCACCTCGCAGGCATGGAACATGGCCTTCGGGTTCTACCACTCGCTGGCCTCGCTCCCCCGCGAACTGGACGAGCTTTCCCGCTCGTTCCGCTTCACGCGGTGGATGCGCTTCTGGAAGGTCGAGCTGCCGGCCGGGGCCATCGGGCTGGTGTGGAACGGGATGATGAGCTTCGGCGGCGGCTGGTTCTTCCTCGTCGCCTCCGAGGCCATCAGCGTCGGCAACAAGAACTTCGCGCTCCCCGGCATCGGCTCCTACGCGGGCGCGGCCATCATCGACGGCGACCTCGGCAAGGTCGGCTGGGCCATCTTGGCCATGACCGTGATGGTCGTCGGGGTCAACTTCTTCTTCTGGCGACCGCTGACCGCCTGGATCGAGAAGTTCAAGTACGAGCAGTCCGAGGCCAGCGAGATCCAGCGCAGCGTCATCCTGGACTTCCTGCGCCGCTCCCACTGGCCCCACCTGCTCGGACCCCTGCTGCGCCCGCTCGGGCGCGGCCTGGCCCGGGCGGGGCGGATCTTCGGCATCGACGACCGGCCCCTGACCGTTTCCCCGCGCCACCGGCGTACCGGCGACATCGCATTCGCCGTCGTCGCGGGCGGCCTGATCCTGTGGGGGCTGGCCGACCTCCTGGGCTATCTCCGCGATCGAAGCGGGCTGGGGGTCTTCGGGGAACCGTTGCTGCTGGGCCTGGCGACCCTGGCCAGGGTGATCGTGGTCGTGGTGGGGGCCACCCTCGTCTGGGTGCCCATCGGGGTGCACATCGGCTTCTCACCGAGACTGACCCGCATCGCCCAGCCCCTGGTGCAGGTCCTGGCGAGCTTCCCGGCCAACTTCCTCTTCCCGCTCGCCGTGTGGTTCTTCCTCAGGACCGGGCTCTCGCTCGATGTGGGCGGTGTGCTGCTGATGGCCCTGGGCGCCCAGTGGTACATCCTCTTCAACACCATCGCGGGAGCCATGTCCATCCCCACCGACCTCCGCGAGGCCATGGACGACCTGGGCGTCCGCGGTTGGCAGCGGTGGCGACGGCTGATCCTGCCCGGGATCTTCCCCTCGTACGTCACCGGCGGGATCACGGCCTCCGGCGGTGCCTGGAACGCCTCGATCGTCTCCGAGATCGTTCCCTTCGGGACCACCACCCTGACCGCCACCGGCCTGGGCGCCTACATCTCCCACGCCACCGCCGACGGCAACTATCCGCGCCTGCTCGCGGGCGTGGCCGTGATGAGCCTCTACGTCGTGGGGCTCAACCGCCTCTTCTGGCGCCGACTCCACCGGCTCGCGGAAACCCGCTACACCACCTGACCTCCCCGGCGAAGCCACCACCGCCCGAACCAGCGAGGACGTCCCATGCTCCTGAGCACGCTGCGCAACCTCCGCGCCCGCCGCACCACCGCCGCGTGCCGGCCGGCGAGAGCAGCCGACGGCGACGTCCTGCTCACCGCCGAGGCCGTCACCAAGTCCTACGCGGGCGCCGACGGCGAACTGCCCGTGCTCTCCGGTATCGATCTCACCGTCCGCGCCGGCGAGATCGTCGCCCTGCTCGGCAAGTCCGGCTCGGGCAAGTCCACCCTGCTGCGCTGCCTGGCCGGCCTCATCCCGCCCAGCACCGGCACCGTCACGTACCGGGGCACGCCCCTGACGGGCGCCAACCCGGGCACCGCCATGGTCTTCCAGACCTTCGCACTGCTGCCCTGGCTCACCGTCCAGCAGAACGTCGAGCTCGGCCTCGAAGCGCGCGGCGTCCCGGCAGACCGGCGCTCCGAGGCCGCCCTCCAGGCCATCGACCTCATCGGCCTCGACGGTTTCGAGACCGCCTACCCCAAGGAGCTCTCCGGCGGCATGCGCCAGCGCGTCGGCTTCGCCCGCGCCCTCGTCGTCGAACCCGACGTCCTGATGATGGACGAGCCCTTCTCCGCGCTCGACGTCCTCACCGCCGAGAACCTCCGCGGCGAGCTGATGGAGCTGTGGGAATCGGGCCAGTTCCCCACCCGCGCCATCGTCGTGGTCACCCACAACATCGAAGAGGCCGTCCTCATGGCCGACCGCATCATCGTGCTCGGCTCCCGTCCCGGCACCATCCGGGAAACCTTCGACGTCGCCCTCGATCGCCCCCGCGACCGCGACTCCACCGGCTTCGAGGACCTCATCGACCGCGTCTACCGCACCATGACCGGCCGCCCCAAGGAAACCCGCCTCCCGGGCCGCACCGAAGCCCTCGAATCCGAAAAGCGGACCGTCGGCAACACCCCGCTGCCGCAAGCCAGCGTCGACGGTCTCTCGGGTCTCGCCGAGATGGTCGCCCACCGCGGCGGCGCCTGCGACCTGGCCGACCTGGCAGAGGAGCTGGGTCTCGAAATCGACGACGTTCTCCCCCTCGTCGACTCCCTCGAACTCCTCGGCCTCGGCAAGATCAGCGAGGACGATCTCGTCCTCACCGAACGGGGCACCGCGTTCGCCGGCGCCGACGTTCAGCACTCCAAGGAGATCTTCGCCGAGGGCGCGGCCGACCTCCCCCTCGTCCGGCTCATCGCCACCAGCCTGCAACAGAATCCCGACCGAACCCTTCGGGCCGGCTTCTTCCGGGACCTGCTCGCCCACCACTACACCAGCGAACAGGTCGACCAGCAGTTGGAGACCGCCACCGACTGGGGCCGCTACGCCGAGCTCTACGCCTACGACGCAGGCCCCCGCGAATACCGCCGGGTCGAACCGGACTAGGGCGTGTCCGCAAAGTCCCGTCGTCCGCCCGGAGGGCAGGACGTTGCGGACACGCCCTGGTCCGGCCAGCGGCCGCGAACCGACCGCCGAGCGGCGGCCGCTGCTTACTGCTCGGCCACGGGCCGCCGGGCCCGCACCGGGCGAACCGCCCGTATCGGCTGCTCCGCGGTGGCGGCCTCCACCGCCTCGTCCGCGGCACCGGTCACCCCGCCTCCGGACGGCGCCGACGCCACCAGGGCCGCCTCCTCCAGCAGCCCCCGCACATGCGGTCCCGCCGCCCGGTAGTAGATCCGTGTCCCCTCACGGCGGGACACCACCAGCCCCGCCGCCCTCAGCTTGGCAAGGTGCTGGGAGATGGCGGCCACATGGGCGCCCGCCATCTCCGCCAGGCTCCCCACCGGAAACTCCTGTCGGCTCAACGCCCACAACAGCCGGTAGCGCGTCGGATCCGCCACCGCCTTGAGAACCGCGATCGCCCGCTCCGCACCGGCTGAATCCCACGCCCCGACTTGCGCATCCATGCAAACACCCTAACCCGGTCCGCGGCCGCCGGGCAGGCCAACGGCGCCCTTGATCCCTCGCCCTCGCTACGGCAGACCACACCACCCCCGTCAACGTGGTGTCACGGCCTGCTCATCGCTCTCCGGTGCCCGGACCCGGACCAGTCGACAAATCGGCAGACGGCTCGGTGTTCACACGAAAGACATGCGGCGGAACGCTCCACACACGTCTTCGTGTCACACATCAGGGTTGCAGGGTTGCGCAGTTGGGCAAGTGTCTCCCACGTTGGCCCATAGCTCGTATCAAGGAGGTCATAGGTGACGGGGGGCGGGATGCCGTCGACAGGCAGCACCAATCTGCACGTCGGAGCGGCCGTGGCAGAGATCGAGGGCTTGTACACCGCGCTGCGCAGCGCGCGCAACGAGCGTCATCGGGAACGCATCCTGGCAGACCTTGCCCAGGCCGGTCGGCGCCTCACCGCTCTCACACAACCACCGCAGGGCACCCGGGGAAGCGTCCGGCCGCGTTCGCGCTGGGAGCGCCGGCGCCTTCTGGCGGCGCGCGGCGCCGACCTGGTGGCGGCGTTCGCCACGGGCGACGGCTGGAGGCACCTGGCCCGCTCCAAGGGCAGGGCGTAGCGGCGAGGTTCCGCTCCGACGGGGAGGCGTTGTCGGTGCCCGAAGCAGCGCGTACGGGCGTGCAGTCAGTGGTGGTTGTCGAGCAGACGCCCCTCCCCTGCCGGAGCCTGAGGCGGTGTCGACTGCCGCCCGGACAGCCCGCGGTGGGCATAGGTGGGCATAGGTGGGCATAGGCGAACGGAGCTGGGTGTCCGTCATACGCGTTCCCGCCGGGGCTCGGTGGTGAGGGGGCGCAGCCGGTGGGCGTCGTCGAACAGGGCGTGTTCGGCCAGGCGGCCGGCGGTGAGCGAGGCGAGGGCGGCTGCGGCGAGCAGCATGTACATCACGACGATCTGGTAGCGGATGGCGGTGAACGGGTCCACGCCGGCGAGGATGAGGCCGGTCATCGCGCCGGGCAGGCTGATCAGGCCGACGGTCTTGGTGGAGTCGACGGCCGGGATCAGCGCGGTGCGCAGGGTGGTGCGCAGGTAGGGCGCGAAGGCGTCGGTGGCCGGCAGTCCGAGGGAGAGGCGGGCCTCGATGGCGGGCCGCGCGGTGCGGGCTTCGTCCCGCAGGCGAATCAGGACCAGGGCGGTGGCCTGCATGGCGCCGGAGACGACCATGCCCCCGACGGGGATCACCACCCGGGCCTGGGCGGCGATCACGCCGAGGGCGAGCAGGGCGCCGAGCGTCGCGGCGGCCCCGGCGGCGATCGCGGCGGTGGCGATGGGCAGCGCGCGGGGCAGACCCCGGGCGCGGCGGGCGGCGACCTGGCCGGCGACGAGCACCATCAGGGCGAGCCAGCCGCTCGCCCCGACCAGGCCGGTGTGCTGGAAGACCAGCAGCAACACTGCTCCCACGGCGGCCAGTTGGACGCCGGCGCGGGTCGCGGCGATGGCGATGTCACGGGCCAGGCGCAGCCGACCGTGCCAGGCCACCGCCACGGCCAGCAGGACCAGTGCGGCCGAAGCGGCGACTCCGGCCCAGGTGGGGACGGCGGGGTTCATGACTCCTCCTTGAGGTAGTCGATGTCCGCGGCGGCTCCGTGGGCCACCGGTCTCCCGGCCCGCAGCACCAGGACCTCGTCGGCGATCCGGCGGGCCTGGGCGATGTTGTGGCTGGCCAGGATGACGGTCAGCCCTGCGGCCACCAGGCGGCGCACCGTTTGCTCGACGGCTTTGGCGCTGGCCGCGTCCAGCGCGGAGGTGGGTTCGTCCAGCAGCAGCACCTCGGGGCCGACCGCGAGCGCCCGGGCCAGGCAGAGGCGTTGGGCCTCGCCGCCGGACAGCCCGGCCGTCTGGCGGGTGAGCATGGCGGCGGGCAGGCCGACCTGCTCCAGCAGCGTCCGCGCCTGGCCTTCGGCCAGGTCGGGGCGGCCCACGCGCAGTTCGTCCGGGACATGGTCAGTGAGCAGGACCGGCTGCTGTCCGACCAGCCCGACCCGGCGCCGCAGGGCGAGGACGTCGCCGTCGGCGAGGGGGCGGCCGTGGAGGCGCACCTGGCCGGCGGTGGGTTCCTCCAGCCGGTTGAGCAGCCGCAGCAGGGTGGACTTGCCCGCCCCGGACGGTCCCATCAGCGCGGTGCACACCCCCGCGGAGAGCCGGCAGGTCACCTCGTCCAGCAGCACCGCACGACCACGCCGCACGGTCACCTGATCCAGCGCGAACAGCTCGTCTGGGGCCATCGTCTGCCTTCCTCCTCCACCTGGTGGATCCGACGGCGGATCGAGGCATCCTTCCTGCCCGGCCTTCGATGAAAACCCAGACCGGCGGTCCGGGTGATGTTGCTGATCGGGATTCCGCCTGCCGGACCTGCGACGGTTCTCCTCCCGGCCGGCCGCTGCCGGCTGGAGCGGCGCGGGCGGTTGGCCTGTGGCGGGATGACACAGGCCCTGGGTCAGCGCGTCTGGATTGCCGCGGCCAGGGCGTCGAGGCCGTCCCGGTAGATGCCTGCGAAGAGGGCTTCGGCCTCCTCGTCGCTGACGCCCTCGGGGACGAAGCGTCCGCTCCACTGGACCTCGGCGGCCTCCGGCCTGCCGGGCAGGGCGTGGACGCGGAGAGTGGAGAGGTAGCCGGTGACGGGGAACGGGGCCTGCAGGATGGCGTAACTGTAGGAGCGCTCCTGCAGGTTGTACGCCGTCAGCTGCTCGATGATGACCTCGCCGTCGGCGTTGGTCAGCCGGCGCGCCCGGCCGCCCTGCTCGGAGAGGCTCTCCGGGATGTAGGGCAGCCAGTCGGGCAGGGAGTGGAAGCCGCCGATCAGGTTCCAGACCACCTCGGGGGAGGCATGGACGACGCGGCTCACGGAAGTGGATGCCATGGTGGGGTCCTTCGTGCGCGGGGTTGGGGTGTTGCGGGGGGCCGGGCCGGTCAGGCGCCGGCCGGGAGCGGGGCGGCCGGGTCGAGCAGGCCGGTCTCCCGCAGGTCGTGCCAGAAGGCGGCGGGGATCTCCTCGCGCAGGGCGCCGAGGTCCTCGGCGATGCGGGAGGGGCGGGTGGCGCCGGGGATCGCGGCGGCGGTGGCCGGGTGGGCGAGGACGAACTGCAGCGCGGCCGCCTTGACGGACACGCCGTGCCGCTCGGCCAGTTCCCGGATGCGCCGGACGGTCTCCAGGATGTGGGCCGGGGCTTCCTGGTACTCGAAGTGGGTACCGCCGGCCAGGACCCCGGAGCTGTAGGGACCGCCGACGACCATGTCGACGCCCTGCTCCTGTGCCGCGGGCAGCAGCCGCTGCAGCGCCTGACGGTGGTCCAGCAGGGTGTAGCGGCCGGCCAGGAGGAATCCGTCGGGGCGCGGCTCGTCCAGGGCGAGGGTGAGCTCGACGGGCTCCACACGGTTGACGCCCAGGCCCCATGCCTTGATCACGCCCTGGTCGCGCAGGTCGTCCAGGACCCGGAAGGCGCCGGTGCGGGCGGTCTCGAACTGGGCGAGCCAGCGGTCGCCGTGGAAGTCCTGGGCGATGTCGTGCACCCAGACGATGTCCAGCCGGTCGGTGTTCAGCCGCTTGAGGCTGTCCTCGACGGAGCGCTTGGTGGCGTCGGCGCTGTAGTCGTCGGTCATCTTGTTGGGTCGGCCGTGCTCGAAGAGGCCGCCCTTCTCGCCCAGGTCGCGGGTGGCGGGATCCTCGACCTCGTCGTGGATGACCCGGCCGACCTTCGTGGACAGGACGAAGGAGTCCCGCGGCTGTTGGGACAGCAACTCGCCGAGTCGCATCTCGGCCAGGCCCGCGCCGTAGAACGGGGCGGTGTCGTAGTAGCGGATGCCCTGGTCCCAGGCGGCCTGCAGGGTGGCCTGCGCCTCGTCCTCGGGGATGGCGCGGAACATGTTGCCCATGGGGGCGGTGCCGAAGCCCAGCGAACCGGGCAGCAGGTGGATGAGGCTCATCAGGGGTTCCCTTTGTGTGTGGGTGGTGGCCGCCCGGCGCCTCCCCCCACGCGCCCTTTCGCAGCCTTACTTGCAAACGAAGGTACTTGCATACGCTGATTGATGCAAGCGCGCACTAAGGGTGCACGGAAGCAGTGCCGAGCGTGCTCCCAGGCCGGCGCGAACTGCGCAAACGCCCTGTGGCCGGGCCGTCCGCCGTGGAGGGCGGCCCGGCCACAGGGTGGGAAGCCGGGGCCCGGCTCAGGGCAGGATGGAGTCGACGTAGCCGCCGTCGACGCGCACGGCGCCGCCGGTGGTCGCGGAGGCGTGGGGCGAGGCGAGGTAGACGACCAGGTTGGCGATCTCCTCGGGCTCGATGAGGCGCTGCAGCAGGGACTGTGGGCGGTACTTGACCATGAACTCGTGCTGCGCCTCGTCCCAGGGCAGCTCGTCGCCGACGAGCTCGCGGACGAACCCTTCGACGCCGCCGGTGTGGGTCGGTCCGGCGATGACGGAGTTGACGGTGACCCCGGTGCCGGCGGCGTCCTTGGCGAACCCGCGGCTGACCGCGAGCAGCGAGGTCTTCGTCATGCCGTAATGGATCATCTCGGCGGGGATGACCACGGCCGAGTCGCTGGCGAGGTTGAGGACGCGCCCCCAGCCCCGTTCCTTCATGCCGGGCAGATAGGCGCGGATGAGGCGGACGGCGGAGAGGACGTTGACCTCGAAGTAGCGGCGCCACTCGGCGTCGTCGATTTCCAGCGGTGGGGCGGAGCCGAAGATCCCGAGGTTGTTGACGAGGATGTCGACCGTCGGCACGGCCTCCAGTACGGCAGCGGTGCCCCGCTCCGTCGCCAGGTCGCCCACGGCGCCGATGACGTTGTCACTGCCGGAGTCGGCACTTACGGTGCGGACGGCGCCCGCGACGCGCTCCTCGCCGCGGCCGTTGACGGCGACGTGGGCACCCGCGCGGGCCAGGCCGGTGGCGATGGCGTGGCCGATGCCCTGGGTGGAGCCGGTGACCAGAGCGGTACGGCCGGAGAGATCGATCTGCATGAAGCGTTCCCCTCTTCGAGGCTAGGGAGCTGCTGCGAAGGCGTGCGCGCCCCGGAGCGCCCATCCTGTGTGGACGGGCGCTCCGGGACCGTTCGGTGTCAGTTGAGGGTGTCGGGGTCCGGGCCGGTGCGCAGCCCCCGGTCGAGGCCCGCGAGGGCGGCCAGGTCGGCGTCGATGAGCGCGAAGCCGAAGACGTCGAGGTTCTGCCGGATGCGCTCGGGGGTGACGGACTTGGGGATCACGATGTTGCCGGTCTGCAGGTGCCAGCGCAGGACGACCTGCGCCGGGGTTACGCCGTGCGCTGCGGCGATTCGCACGATCGCCTCGTCCCCGAGGACCGCGCCCTGCGCCAGGGGACTCCACGCCTCTGTGGCGATGCCGTGCTCGGCGTGGAAGGCGCGCAGCGCGGTCTGCTGGAGGCCGGGGTGCAGCTCCACCTGGTTGACCGCCGGGGTGATGCCGGTGTGCTCCAGGAGCCGCTGCAGGTGCGGGATCTGGAAGTTCGAGACGCCGATGGCGCGGGCACGCCCGTCGGCCAGGATCTTCTCCAGCGCCCGGTAGGTCTCCACGTACAGGTCGCGGGCCGGGGTGGGCCAATGGATGAGGTACAGGTCGACGTGGTCGAGGCCGAGCTTTTCCAGCGAGGCGTCGAAAGCGGCCAGGGTCTGGTCGTGGCCCTGATCTGCGTTCCACAGCTTGGTCGTGACGAACAGTTCCTCGCGGGGCAGGCCGGAGGCGGCGAAGGCCTTGCCGACACCGCGCTCGTTGCCGTAGATCGCGGCGGTGTCGATGCTGCGGTAGCCGGCCTCCAGGGCGCCGGCGACCGCGGCGGTGGTCTCCTCGTCGGGTACCTGGAAGACGCCGAAGCCCAGCTGCGGCATGGTCACGCCGTTGTTGAGCGTCACGTTCGGTACGGAAGTCATCGGGGGCCTTTCTTCGGTGCTGTTGTGCCAGGGGACGGGGTGGGTCACAGGGCCCGGAGGGCGGTCCGGGCGAAGCCGTGGTCCTGCTCGGGGGCGCCACCGCCGAGGCCGAGGGCGCCGACGAGCTGCCCGTCGCGGTGGATCGGGACGCCGCCGGCGATGAACAGCAGGGGCTTGTCCAGCGCGGTGGGCAGGGAGTGGAAGGGCCCGTCCGGCTTGACCAGGTCGACCAGGTCGGCCGTCGGCGCGTTCAACTGCAGGGCGGTGTACGCCTTGGCCGTGCTGGTTTCGCCGGAGATCAGCACGGCGCGCTCGTCACGACGGAAGGCCAGCAGGTTTCCGCCGGCGTCGAGGACGGTGATGCTGACGGGGACTCCCGCCTCCTCGGCGGCGCGGCGGGCGGCCAGGACGAGGGTGTCGGCGTCGGTGGCAGTCAGCGGGGCCACGGTGGTGGTGCTCATGGGAACTTCCTTGCATCGATGGGGAGGGGACTCGCGGCCGGTGTGGCGCGGGTACGGGGGATCAGGAGCGGACGGCTCCGACCGCGACGGGAGCGGAGCCGTGGTCGGCGGCCGTGGTGGTGCGGGGGCGCCGCAGTTCGAGCCGGTGCGAGAGGACGGCCAGCACCAGAGCGGCGGCGGCCAGGACGGCCCCGACGGCGTTGGGCGCGGCATAGCCGAGGCCGGCGGAGATCACCAGGCCGCCGAGCCAGGCAGACAGGGCGTTGCCCAGGTTGAAGGCGCCGATGTTGGCCGCCGAGGCCAGCGTCGGCGCGCCGTGGGCCTGGTCCAGGACGCGCTTCTGCAGCGGCGGGACGGTGGCGAAACCGAGCGCGCCGATGAGGAAGACGGCGACCACGGACGCGGGCTTGCCGGAGGCCAGGAAGGTGAACAGCAGCAGGACCAGCGCCAGGCCGCCCAGGGCGGTGTAGAGCATGGGCATGAGCTTGCGGTCCGCGAAACGGCCGCCGATGAGGTTGCCGGCCACCATGCCCAGCCCGAAGACCACCATCAGCCAGGTGACGGAGGATTCCGCGAAGCCGCCGACCTCGGTCATCATCGGCGCGATGTAGGTGATCGCGGCGAACACGCCTCCGAAGCCGAGCACCGTCATCGCCATGGCCAAGATGACCTGGGTGTTCTTGAAGGCGGCGGCCTCGTGCCGCAGTTGCACACCCGCCGGCTTGGGCACGTCGGGTACGAGCTTGGCGACGCCGGCCAGGCCGAGTACGCCGAGGGCGGCGACGATCAGGAAGGTCACCCGCCAGCCGGCGCTCTGGCCCACGTACGTGCCCAGGGGCACGCCGACGACGTTGGCCACGGTCAGGCCGGTGAACATCATCGAGATGGCGCCGGCCTTCTTCTCCGGCGCCACCAGTTCGGCGGCGACGACGGAGCCGATGCCGAAGAAGGCACCGTGGGCCAGCGAGGCCACCACGCGGCCGATCAGCATGACGGCGAAGACCGGGGCGACGGCGGAGATGAGGTTGCCGAGGATGAACAGGCCCATGAGCAGCATGAGCATGTTCTTGCGGGAGATCCTGGTACCGAGGACGGTCATGATCGGTGCGCCGATCATGACGCCGAGGGCGTAGCCGGTGACCAGGAAGCCGGCCGTCGGTACGGACACTCCGAGGTCCGCTCCGACCTGGGGCAGCAACCCCATGATCACGAATTCCGTGGTGCCGATTCCGAAGGCCCCGATGGCCAGGGCCAGCAGTGCGAGCGGCATGACGAGGGTCCTTTGACGTGCCGAGAAAAAGATGCGCAAGCGCCTTACAAGCTCCAACAATAGTTGCGTACGCCGACTAATGGCAAACGCGGGTATAGTGGAGTGTGTGATAGGGGCAGGTCTCCTGCCGGTGCCTCCGCTTGCACGACCCGACCCAGGGAGCCGCTCATGACCGCCACCGACCCGGCGATGACCGCACTGGCGCACAGCTGGTCGGCGCTCTCACTGCTGCACGGACGCATCGAGGCCAGCGTCGAACGCGCGCTGCAGACCGAGCACCGGCTGAGCGCACGCGAGTACTCGCTGCTGGACGTGCTCAGCCGCCAGCACGACGGCGAGGGCGGACACCTGCAGATGCGCCAGGTCGCCGACTCCGTCGTCCTGAGCCAGAGCGCCACCACACGACTGGTGACCCGGCTGGAGGACCGCGGGCTGCTCTCGCGCTACCTGTGCCCCACCGACCGTCGCGGCATCTACACCGACGTCACCGACGACGGTCTGCGCCTGCTGGAGGAGGCCCGCCCCACCCACAACACCGCCCTGCGCAAGGCCCTGGACCAGGCAGCCACCGAGCCCGTGCTCGCGCCCCTGGTCCGCGCCGTCCACCAACTGCAGGGCGACATCCCGCCGGCATGACACCCCGCCGCGGGTGAAGCGTGGACGCCTCGGCGGCACCCCCACCCCGTCGAGCGCCCGGCGCCCTTCCTCCTGCCTCTCCCTACCGGAGGGCGACGGTGCCGACTCCGTGCCGGACGACACCCTCCCGCTTCGAGAGGGGTGCGAGAGCCCGACGACAGACCACGGGCCGGTTGATGAACGCGCCGCCGTTGTGCCGCATCAGGTCGCACAACCCCTCGTCGAAGCCCTCGAACCTGCCGAGCGGATGGGCGCGCACGGCCTCGGTGTCGGCCAGGTCGACGCCCTGGCGCCAGTCGAGCGGGCCGCGGAAGCCGATGCGATCGAAGGGTCCGGCGGCACGCAGGCCCACCAGGCCGGTGTCGTCACGGATGTCGAGGGTGCCCCCCTGCGAGCGGGAGTCGGGGTTGGCCTCGCGCTCGAAGACGGCGACGGGAATGCCGCGCTGCTGCAGCGTGCGGGCGCAGACGAAGCCGCCGAGGCCCGCCCCGACGATCGCGATGCGGCGGGTGGTGGAGGACATGGTGGCCCTCCGACCGGAGAAGGGGTGGGTGGGGGCAGCGGCGGACGGTAGCGCGTCCAGGCCGACGGCGAGCAGCTCGTGCCCTGAGCCGCGCGAAGGTCCGGCTTGGCCCCGTCGCACTCGGGGAGGCTCCTGCGACCAGGGGCAGGCGGGCGCCCTCGCGGTCGCCTCGCGCCGGGGCGACTTCCGCAAGGCAGCAGCGCCTTCACGCGGGCGGTGTCACCGACCGGAGTCCTTCCGAGGCGGTCCCGGAAGGGCTTTGTGTGCTGCCGCTGGTTCATAGGTGGCGAGGTCAGCCACGGGGCTGGCGCCGGGGCCACCCATCTTCCCTTCGCCGATCGCCGCAACAGACACGGCTGTTGCGATGGGAGTTACCGGTGTGTCCCGTAGCGAAGGCCGTCGAGGAGCGGGTCGAGGAGGCGGCCGGCTCGTTCACGTTGGGCGGGAGCGCCGGTGACCAGTGCGACGCCAGAGAGCCGGGACCGCGTGATCACCGTCACCAGCGTGGGCGGCGGCGTGGGTCAGCCCTTCAACGAGGCGTACTGCGCGGCCAAGTTCGCCGTCGAGGGCTTCATGGAGTCCCTTGCCCCTGTCGCCGCCACCGTCGGCGTCGACGTCGCCGTGGTCGAACCGGGCGCGGTGGCCAGTGAGTTCGTCGCCAACCTCGGCCTGGACGTCGACGCCCTGCTCACCGCGGCCGGGCCCTACGCCCCGGCTCTCCAGGCATACATCGCCCGTACCCAGCAGTCCTTCGGCAACGCCCAGACACCGGCCGAGGCCGCCGCCCCGATCGTCGAGGCCCTGACCGGCGACCGCCCGGCCTTCCGGATCCAGACCTCCGCATGGGCCCGCGAGTTCGTCGGCGGCAAGCTCGCCGACCGCGACGGCTCGGCCGTTCAGGCCCTCACCGGCGCCTGGGTTCGCTGACCAGCTCCGCACGGTCTCGACCACCCGGCGTCCGGCGGGGTCGAGACCGTGTGGTTCCCCGGCATGGCGTTCGAGCCTCGGAGGAGGTGCGGGACCGGTGAAGTCTCGCTCAGGTGCCGCTCGCCGGCGGGGGTTCGGCGAACGCACCGGCGCCTGCGGCGAGGGCGGCGGTTCTGGCTGCCTGGCAGGGCAGTTGCGGGTCGAGGGGGGTACGCAGCAGCACCAGGTGGTGGTACAGCGGCGCGGTGGCGGCGATGAGCAGCCGCCGAGCGTCGGTGTGCGGCGGGAGTTCGCCGCGCCGGACGGCCCTGTCGACGACGATCTCGCAGCGCGCGTACCGGTCCTCCCAGAGCCGCTGTTGGGCGTGGGCGGCCTTCTCGGAGCGGAACGAGGCGGCGATCAGTGCGGTCACGATCGGCGGTTGGGCGGTCAGGGCTGTCTGGATCTCCTGGTTCAGTGCGGTCAGGTCGGCTTCCAACGAGCCGGCGTCCGGTGGTTGCCAGTCATCGTCGCTCGCCGCGTCGAGGACGTCGGCGAGCAGGCCGCCGACGTCGCCCCAGCGCCGGTACACCGTGGTGCGGTGCACACCGGCGCGGGCGGCGACGGTGTCGGTGGTGAGCCCGTCGTAGCCGTGTTCGCCGAGCTCGGCGAGGACCGCGTCGAGCACCTGTCGACGGATGCGGGCGGTGCGGCCGCCCGGGCGGCGCCGGGTCGGCGGGCCGGCGACTTCTGGTTCTGGGTCGGTGGGGGGCATCGCTGAATAGTCCGTTGCTCGGAGGGACAACGTTATGGCAGCATCTTAAAGCAGCAGTTGTCGCACTAGTGGAGTGATCGATGTTCTTCCAAAGCATTCACCCGGCCATGCGGCCCAGGACGGCCGCCTCGTTCTCGAATGCTCTGGAGTCCCCGTATGCCTACACAGATCAGTGCGCTCGGCGTCAGCAAGTCCTTCGGCGGCAAGCCCGTCCTTGACTCGGTGACCTGCTCGCTCGCCGCGGGCGAGCGCACCGGGATCATCGGCGAGAACGGATCCGGCAAGACCACCTTGCTGCGCCTGCTCGCCGGTCGTGAACGCCCCGATCAGGGCGAGGTCGTCGTCCAGGCCACCGGCGGCGTGGGCTATCTCTCCCAGGACGAGCGGATGGCGCCGCAGGCGACCGTCCAGCAGGTCATCGACCGGGCCCTGAGCGATCTACGCACCGTCGAGCAGCGCATGCGCCGCCTGGAGGCCGCGATGGCCGACGGCGACGCGTCGGGCTTGGCCGAGTACGGCGAGCTGATGACGGTCTTCGAGTTGCGCGGCGGCTACGACGCCGACGCCCGCGTGGAACGCGCTCTGCACGGTCTCGGTCTGGGCCTGGTGGGCCGTGACCGTGCCGTGGGCAGCCTGTCCGGCGGAGAGCGGGTCAGACTGCGACTGGCGGCCGTCCTGGCGGCCGCGCCGGAGGTGCTGCTGCTCGACGAGCCGACCAACCATCTCGACGACGGCGCCCTGCACTGGCTGGAGGAACACCTGCGCACCCGACGGGGTACCACGGTGGCGGTCTCCCACGACCGGGTCTTCCTCGAACGGGTCGCCACCAGCCTGCTGGAGGTGGACGCCGATCGGCGCCGCGTCGTGCGGTACGGCAACGGCTACACCGGCTACCTCGCCGAGAAGGCCGCTGCCCGGCAGCGCTGGGCCCAGGCACACGACCGGTGGCGGGCCGACATCGACCGGCTCCGCGAGGCCGCCGCGACCACCGCCCGCCAGGTGGCCCCGGGCCGTCCGATGAAGGACGGCAACAAGTTGGCCTACGACCGGGCGGGCGGCCGGGTGCAGCAGTCGCTGGCCAGCCGGGTCCGCAACGCCGAGGAACGGCTGCGCCGCCTCCTCGCCGACCCGGTCCCGACCCCGCCGGAGCCGCTGCGCTTCACCCCCGTACTGCGGGCCCGTGGTCTGCAGGGCGTCGTGCTCGACGCCGCCGGCATCGCCGTCACGGACCGGCTCGCCCGCACGAGTCTGACGGTCACGGCTGGCCAGCGCCTGCTGATCACGGGGCCGAACGGCGCGGGCAAGAGCACCCTGCTCCGCGTCCTGGCCGGGGACGTCACCCCCGACAGCGGCAGCGTCACCTGCCGCGGCAGGGTCGGCCATCTCCCTCAGGAGCCGCGCCCCGGGAAAGCGGACGAGACCGTGCTGGCCGCCTTCGCCCGTGGACGGGCGGGGGAGGCCGACGGACACGCCGAACGGCTGCTGTCCCTCGGCCTGTTCGACCGCGACCAGCTCACGGTGCCGGTCGGCCGGCTGTCCACCGGGCAGCTGCAGCGCCTCGCCCTGGCACGATTGCTCAGCGAGCCGTCCGACGTCCTGTTGCTCGACGAACCCACCAACCATCTCTCGCCTGCCCTCGTCGAGGAGTTGGAAACCGCTCTGGCCCGGTACGACGGCGCCCTCGTCATCGTCAGCCACGATCGCCGGCTGCGGCGGCGCTGGCGGGGCGCCCACCTGGCCGTGCAGGCGACTGCCACAGCTGCCACCACGTGCTGAGGGCCCTCCGGCCCCGCAGACATCCCTTCGGAGAGGAAACACTTCGTGACGCCGCCTGTTCCCGCCGACCCGACCGTGGTGCACCCGATGCCCGAACAGCCGCGGGTGGTGCTGCTCAAGCCGCTGATCACCTCGCCGCTGATCGAGGTGGGAGAGTTCTCCTACTACGACGACCCCGACGACCCGACCGCGTTCGAAACCCGCAACGTGCTGTACCACTACGGCCCGGAAAAGCTGGTCATCGGGAAGTTCTGCGCGCTGGGCGAGGGCGTGCGGTTCATCATGAACGGCGCCAACCACCGCATGGACGGCCCCTCGACGTTCCCCTTCCCCATCATGGGCGGGTCCTGGTCCGAGCACTTCGACCTCATCAGCAGCCTGACCGGACGGGGCGACACCGTGGTGGGCCATGACGTCTGGTTCGGATACCGGTCCATGGTGATGCCCGGCGTCCGCATCGGCCACGGAGCGATCATCGCCGCCGGCTCCGTCGTCGTCGACGACGTCCCCGACTACGGCATCGTCGGCGGCAACCCCGCCCGCCTCATCCGCCGCCGCTACAGCGACGCCGACATCAACCGCCTGCTCGCACTGGCCTGGTGGGACTGGCCGCTCCAGCAGATCACCGAACACCTCCGCACGATCATGTCCGGCAGCATCGACGACCTGGAGAACGCCGCGGCCGGGCAGACCCCGCCCCGCACCACGACGGACCGGTGAACGGCCCCTCACCGGCGTACCCACCCCCTTCCCACACCGAGAGTCGAGCCACCAACATGCCTGCCGCCCCCCACCACACCCCCTTCGCCGACTGGCTGCGCACCCACGCCCATCCGCTCACCCACCTCGACCCCGAGGCGCCGCTCGACGACCTGGAGCCGCTGCGCGCCGTCATCGGCGACGCCCGGGTCGTCGCGATCGGCGAAAGCTCCCACTTCATCAACGAGTTCGCCCTCATGCGCGAACGCATCCTGCGCTTCCTGGTCGAACGCTGCGGCTTCACCGCCCTCGCCTTCGAATACGGCTTCAGCGAAGGCATCCCCCTCGATGCCTGGGTCCAGGGCGAGGGAACGGACGATGACCTGTCGGCCCACCTCGCCGCGGCGATCCCCGTGGGGGCCGAGGAGCCGCTGCACTGGCTACGCCGGCACAACCGCACGGCCTCACGGCCGGTGCGCTTCGCCGGCGTCGACATCCCCGCGGCCGGCGGGTCCCTGCTTCCCGCCCTGGCCCCGGTCGCCGACTACCTGCGCCGGATCGATCCCGAGACCCTGCCGGCAATTCAGGAGGCGATGCGGATCTCCGGATCGTTCGCCGGCGGCTCCGGGGCCGTCGCCGCGCCCGCCTGGGCACGCCTGGCCACCGCCGAACAGGACGCGCTCAGCGCGATCCTGACACGCCTGCTCATCCGTTTCCGCTCCGTCGAACCGCTGTATGTCTCCCGCAGCGACCAGCAGAGCTACGACATCGCCGTGCGACGCCTCGAAGGCGCCTGCCATGGCGACTACACCTTCCGCGCCATGGCCGACCTCTTCGCCGGAAAGGGGCTGACCGCCGACACCTCGGCCCGCGATGCCTACATGGCGGAGTCGGTCCTGTGGCACCTGGAGCGCTTCGCACCCGGGACCCGCGTCGTGCTGGCCGCGCACAACGCCCACATCCAGAAGACACCGGTCTCCTTCGACGGCCACCTGACGGGACTCCCCATGGGGCAGCACCTGCACCGTGCGCTCGGCGACGGCTACGTCGCCCTCGGACTGACGAGCACCACCGGACACACCGCGGACATGCCCCGCGACGAGAACACCCGCTTCGGCTTCACCGTCGCCGCCACCCCGCTGGAGCCGGCCGAGCCGGGAAGCGTCGAAGCCGCCTTCGCCGACGCCGAGCTCGGGCTCAGCATCGCCGATCTCCACCAGGCACGCCCGGAGACCCGTGGAAACGCCGACGTCGCCCCGGGCCCCGACCGCATCCGGATCCAGAGCGCCTACCTCCACACCCCCGTCCTCGACGCGTTCGACGCCATCCTCCACACCCCGACCTCCACCGTCGCCGACAACCTCGACGTCCTCGACTACCTGTGAGACAGGACGCGGGCCGAGGCCGTACGTCCGCGCACACCCGGCTCCGGATTCGGCACCGCTGAGCACGACTGAGCACGACAGCGATTGCCTCTAGGGGGAGATAAGCCGCATTCAGCCGCTTTCCCCCCTCGGGGATCGCCGCGCGTCGCCGTCAACGCTCGACCGGCCGCCGTTCCCTCAGCGGCGCGGCGACGGGCGCAGCGGGCTCCGCGCGCGTCCCCGGCGACTTCATGGCCAGTACGAGGACGGTGCTGATCAGATGCAGGACGGCGTAGATCCACATGACTCCCCCGATACCGATCGAGCCGATGAAGAGCGTGCCGATGAGTGGACCCAGGGCCATGCTGGCGCCGGCGCCCAGCGTGTAGGCCGACATGATCTGGCCCTTGCGCTCCGGATCCTGCGAGGTCATGAGCGGGGGCAGGGGGACGTAGCCGGCCATGCCGACGCCCAGTGCACCCGCGGCGACGGCGACCAGCGGGTAGTCGTGGCCCGCGGCCTGGGGTACGTAGTACAGCGCCAGGCAGGCGAGGGCCGAGACCGCGCCGCCGAGCCAGGCGACGGTCTTGCGCCGACTCCACCTGTCACCGAGCGCACCGAAGAGCACCACGCAGGCCAGGTTGCTGACCATCATCACGATCAGCAGTGACGCCCACTCCTGTGCGCTGAAGCCGATCCGGTCGACCAGGAAGAGCGGGATGAAGACCCAGACGCCGAACTGCGAGGTGGTGTTGATGAGCCGGACCAGGGCTCCCATGCCGACGCTGGGCTTGGTGAACATCACGGTGAAGCAGCCCAGGAAGGTGCGCGACAGTCCGTGTCGCTCCGGCTGCCTGGACAGGCCCTGGAAACCGGTGCGTTCGCGCAGCAGGAGCAGCACGACCAGGGCGCCCGCGACGATCATGGCGAGGGACACCCACAGGGTGTGGTAGAAGCCGATCGTGGGCTTGAGGAGCGAGACCAGCGCGGAGCCGAGGACCGGGTAGCCCATGGTGAAGCAGAACCAGAACCAGCCGAGCGCCTTGCCGAGTTGTCGCTCCGGCGCACCCGCCATGATCCAGACCATGAACCCGTAGGCGAACAGCGGATAACCGAAGCCGCGCAGACCGTAGGTGAAGAGGATCAGCCAGTAGGAGTGGGCGGGCACGGCGACCGCGAGCATCAGGGTGTGGCAGACGGCCCAGCAGGCGGCGCCGGCCATCATCACCCGGCGGGGCCCCCACAGGTCGCAGAGCCCGCCCGCCAGGAACGCGCCCACCGCCGCGGTGACTCCGTACACCGTGAAGATGATGCCGACGCTCGCCTCCGCGAAGCCGAGGTCGGTCTTGAAGAAGGTCGGCAGATAACTGGTCTCCACGCCGTCGCCGACCATGAAGAGCAGCACGCCGACATAGCCCCAGATCAGGGCCCGGGGGATGCCGAGGACGGCGGGACGGGGCAGCGACGGTTCGCGCTGTTGGGGTGGGTGGAGCACGGGAGACCTCCTGATGGGCCGGGCATGCGCCCGTGGACGGCCATCAGACTGAACAACCTCTCAGAAAATTTCAAGAGCTTCACATAAAGTGTGTGATGTCTTAGAGTGCGAGCGCGGCGGACACGACCGCCGAGGAAGGAACGGGATGCCCACCATGCGACCGAGTCGCGGCTCCGAGGCCGAGGTAGAGGAGCGCCGGCAGACGGTGCTGCGCCATGTCGCCGAGGAAGGCGAGATCCGCATCGCCGATCTCGCCGAGCGGATGCGCGTCAGCGTGATGACCATGCACCGCGATCTCGACAACCTCCACGAGCGGCAGTTGCTGCGCAAGGGCCGCGGCGTGGCGACGGCCTTCTCCAACGTCGCCATGGAAAGCGCGCTGCGCTTTCGCGAGCACGCCAACGTCGAGATCAAGTCCGCCATCGCCGACGCCCTCGCGGAGGAGGTCTCCCCCGGCGACACGGTGTTGATCGACTGCGGCTCGACCCTCTTCCCGCTCGCCCGCCGGCTCGCCACCGTCCAGGGCATCCGCGTGATCACCAACTCGTTGCGGATCGCCTACCTGCTGTCGGCCGCACCGGCCGAGGTGACGCTCCTCGGCGACCGCTACTACGAGGACTTCGAGTCCTGCGCCGGCCCGCAGGCCCGCCGCCAGCTCCACGACATCCGCGCCTCCATCGCGTTCGTGACCGCGACCTCGATCCGGGACGGCCGGCTCTTCCACCCGGTCCGCGAGTACGCGGAGACCAAGCAGGCGTATCTGCAGGCCGCCGACCGCTCCGTACTGGCCGTCGACCACAGCAAGTTCGGCCGCACCGCGACCTACCCGTACGGCGACGTCGGCGGCTACGACCTGCTGGTCACCGACGCCGACACCCCGGAGAGCGAACTCCGGCCCGTCCGGGACCTCGGCGTGCGGGTCCGCACCGTCGATCCCCGCGGCTGAGCCGAGCCGTCCGAGCCGGAGCCGGGCTCCGGCGTTCCCCGAGCACATCCCCTCCCCGAGAAAGGCCCCGCCCCATGCGTGCTGTCGTCGTCCACACTCCCGGGCACTACGAGGTCACCACCGTCGCCGATCCCACCCCGGGCCCGGGCGAGGTCGTCATAGCCCCCGCCGCCGTCGGCATCTGCGGCACCGACGCACACATCGTCGACGGGGAATTCGCCCCCACCCCCTACCCGATCGTCCCCGGCCACGAATTCACCGGCGAGGTCGTCGCGCTGGGCACCGGCGTCGCCGGCCTGCGCACCGGCGAACAGGTCGCCGTCGACCCCTCCCTGTTCTGCGGCGCCTGCCACTTCTGCGCCATCGGTCGCGGCAACCTCTGCGAGAACTGGGGCGCCATCGGGGACACCGTGGACGGCGCCATGGCCGAGTACGTCAAAGTTCCGGCCGCCAACTGCTACCGCCTGCCCGAAGGCATCGAGGTCTCCCAGGGCACGCTCATCGAACCGCTGTCCTGCGCGGTGCGCGGCTTCGACGTACTGCCCCGCCGCCTGGGCGACCACTACCTCATCTACGGCGCCGGCACCATGGGCCTGATGATGCTTCAGCTCGCCCGAACCGCCGGCGCGGCATCCCTGTCGGTCGTCGACCTCAACACCGACCGCCTGCGGGTCGCCGAACAACTCGGCGCGGACGCCACGGCGGTCAGCGCCGCACAGCTGGACCGCCCGCAAGGATGGGAGACCGTCATCGACTGCACCGGCGCCATCCCCGTCATCGAGGACGGCCTCACCCGGGTCCGCCGCGGTGGCACCTTCCAACAGTTCGGCGTCGCACCGTCCGCAGCCACAGCTTCCTTCTCCCCGTTCAAGGTCTACAACGACGAGATCACCATCGTCGGCTCGATGGCCGTCCTGCACAGCTTCGGACGGGCCGTCGACCTCATGGCGAAGGGCGTCATCGACGCCGACACCATGATCACCCACCGCTACGCCCTGGACGACTTCGGCACCGCCCTCCAGACCTTCCGCCAGGGCACCGGCCGCAAGATCCAAATCTGCCCGCAAGCCTGACCCTCACCGTCCCGACTCATTGCACGGAAGCGCCTTCGCCATGCCCACAGTTGCCGGGGTGGACTCCTCTACCCAGTCCTGCAAGGTCGTTGTCTGCGACGCCGACACCGGGAAGATCCTCCATCGAGGCCGCGCCGCCCACCCCGACGCAACCGAAGTCGACCCCGGCGCCTGGTGGCGGGCGCTCCGCGAAGCCGGCGACGGCCTCCTGGAACACGTCGATGCGGTGGCGGTCGCCGGCCAGCAGCACGGCCTGGTGGCCCTGGACGCGGCCGGACAGCCAGTGCGCGACGCGCTGTTGTGGAACGACACCCGCTCGGCGCGGGCCGCCGCGGACCTCGTCGACGAACTGGGCGGACCGGAGAAGTGGGCCGAGGCGGTCGGCACCGTACCGGTCGCGGCCCTCACCGTCGCCAAGCTGCGCTGGCTGGCCGAGCACGAACCGGAGCGCGCCGACCGCACCGCGCGGGTGCTGCTGCCGCACGACTGGCTGACCTGGCAGCTGTGCGGTGGGCCGGGCTCCGCCGCCGAGCCGGTCACCGACCGCGGCGACGCCTCCGGCACCGGCTACTGGTCGCCCGCCCACGGCGCCTACCGCCACGATCTGCTGTCCCGCGCCTTCGACGGCCGCACCCCCCGACTCCCCCGCGTACTGGGTCCGTTGGAGGTTGCCGGGCGCACCCCGCACGGCGCCCTGGTGGCGGCGGGGACCGGCGACAACATGGGGGCAGCCCTGGGCCTGGGCATCGAGCCAGGCGACGTGGTGATCTCCCTGGGCACCAGCGGCACCGCCTTCGCCCTCACCGACCACCCCACCAGCGACCCCACCGGCGCGGTCGCCGGCTTCGCCGACGCCACCGGCCGCTACCTCCCCCTGGTCTGCACCCTCAACGCCGCCCGGGTCCTCAGCTCCACCGCCCGCATGCTCGACATCACCCTCGATGGCCTCGGGCCACTCGCCCGCGAGGCCGAACCCGGCGCCGGCGGCCTGGTGTTCCTCCCCTACCTCGGCGGCGAACGCACCCCCAACCTCCCCGACGCCGCCGGCAGCCTGATGGGCCTGCGCAAGGCGAACATGCACCCGCCGAACCTGGCCCGGGCAGCCGTCGAAGGCATGCTCTGCAACATGGCCGACGCCCTCGACAGACTGCGGGCCCAGGACGTCAGCACCCGGAGGGTGCTCATCATCGGCGGTGCGGCCAAGGCACCGGTGGTCGGCGAGATCGCCGCGGAGATCTTCGGCACCCCGGTCACCGTGCCCGAACCCGAGGAGTACGTGGCCCTCGGCGCCGCCCGCCAGGCCGCCTGGGCCCTTGCCGGCACTCCCGAGCCGCCGCGCTGGCCGCTCGCTGCGGCACGGCAGGTCAGCGCCCCGTCCGAGGACACCGCCGGCCGCCGCATCCGCGCGGCCTATGCCGAGGCGCGGTCGATGGTGTACGGGTGAGCGGTGTGCAGCACCGATACCGACCTGTCCGTGGTCGGTACCGGTGCTGCACGCGCGAGCGGAACCGATCGTCACTCTTGGAGTCCGACAACCGTTCCTTGAAGCAGGACTCGGCGGATCGCCCCTGCGCCTGCGGGACGACGGCGAGCCCACGATCCACCACCACGTCGACGACCG
This sequence comes from Streptomyces noursei, assembly GCF_016917755.1. Classification (GTDB taxonomy): domain Bacteria; phylum Actinomycetota; class Actinomycetes; order Streptomycetales; family Streptomycetaceae; genus Streptomyces; species Streptomyces yunnanensis. The sequence continues at coordinate 259,966 of NZ_CP070326.1, forward strand.
GACGGCCCACGTGGCCGACCGGTTTATCGACCACCTACGTGGCAAAGGGGAGTACACCGTGGACTACAAGGAGCACACCGCGATCGATGCCGTGCTGGCGAGTTTCGCCGACACCCCCGATCCGCGCCTGCGCGAGGTCGTGGGCGCGGTCGCCCGGCACCTCCATGCGCTGGTGCAGGAGCTGCGGCCGACGATGGCCGAGTGGGAGAGCGCCATCGCCTTCCTCACCGCCGTCGGCCGGATGTGTGACAACAGCAGGCAGGAGTTCGTGCTGCTCTCCGACGTATTCGGGGTGTCGATGCTGGTCGAGACCATCAACGGCGAGGCGCACGGCACCGAGGGCACGGTCCTGGGCCCCTTCCACATGACCGAATCGCCCCGTCGAGAGCTCGGCGACTCCATCGACGAGGTCGGCACCGGCGCCCCCTGTGTCATCACCGGCACCGTCACCGACCTCGACGGGGTGCCGGTCCCGGGCGCCGTCGTCGATGTGTGGCAGTGCGACGAGAACGGCTTCTACGACGTGCAGCAACCGGGCGTCCAGCCGGCCGGCAACGGTCGAGGTCTGTTCCGCACCGACGACGAGGGCGGCTTCTGGTTCCGCACCGTGGTGCCCTCGCACTATCCGATCCCGATCGACGGCCCGGTCGGCCGGCTGCTCCAGGCCAGCCGACGCCATCCCTACCGCCCGGCGCACGTGCACGTCATCGCGGACGCCCCCGGCTTCACCCCGCTGACCACCCACATGTTCGTGGCCGACAGTCCCTATCTCGACAGCGACGCCGTGTTCGCGGTCAAGCAGAGCCTGGTGCGCGACTTCGCCGAGTCCGTCGATCCCGACGAGGCCGCGCGCTACGGCGTGGCGGTGCCGTTCCGGCGCGCCCACTTCCCCATCCGCCTCGTCCCGGCAGGAAATTCCTCGTGAGCGACGTCGAGGGCCGGGTGCCTGTCGGCGGCGGACCTGCCATCGGACCGGGGCAGACCGCCTCGTCGCCACGCTATGTGACGTCGAGGCCGAGCTCGCCGATCAGGAAGGCCAGGTGCTCGGCCTCGCGCAGTAGCGCATCGTCCGGCGAGGTCTCCACGGTATGTCCGGCCTGCCGGATCCGCAGCAGTACCGGATGCCGTGCGGACGTGGCCCGTTGGAGGCGGGCTGCCATCTTGCGGCCGTGCCAGGCGGGACAACTGCGATCGGCGGAGCCGCAGTCGAGGAGTACAGCCGGGTAGTCGACGGCGTCGCGCACCTGGTGGTACGGGGAGTAGCGGTGCAGGACGGCCGCGTCGGTGGGATCGTCCGGGTCCCCGAAGTCCACGGAGACGATGTCGGCCATGGTGACCGGATCCCGCCTGCAGCGCAGCAGATCCAGTACGGGGAGCGCGGCCACGCACGCCCGGTACAGGTCGGGGCGCTGGGTCACCGCGACGACTGCGGTCAGGGCGCTGATCGAGTAGCCGAAGACCCCGAGCCGACCCGGTGTGGTGTGGCCGTGGCGGATCAGGTCGGTGGCCACCGCGTGCAGATCGTCGAACGTGCGCTGCTTGGTGTCGCGGCGGGCCGCGCGCCACCAGTCGGTGCCGAACTCCCCGCCGCCGCGCAGGTGCGCGTGGACGTAGACGCCGCCCAGTTCGACCCAGGCCGCGGGCAGCGCGAACAGGTAGGCCGGTAGCCAGGCGATGTTGAGGGCGCCGTAGCCACTGATGATGAGCGGTTGCGGCATGCCGAGATCGACGTCGGCGCGGGCGACGATCTTGTACGGGATCACGGTTCCGTCGGCGCTGTGTACGGTTCCGCTGCGGGTCACGGCATCCGCGACGACGGCTCGCGGCTCGCTGAGCGGCACCAGCCTCTCGGTGGCCAGATCGTACCGATAGGCCGCCGGAGACCGGGTGAGGGAGGAGAAGGCGAAGGTGCAACCGTTGCCGGCCGGTGTGACCAGTCCACCGTCCCGGCCTCCTCCTGGCCATGCCATCCCCGGTTCGGGGAGCGGGATTTCGCCCAGGGGTGCGCCCTGGCAGGAGATCCGGCGCAGCCGGGTCGCGCCGTTCGCGAGCTCGGCCAGGACCAGTTCCCGGCCCACCGGGGTGATCGAGAACAACACCGTGTCGCCCGGTGGGAGGAGCTCGCGCCAGCCGCTGCGGTCCCGGCCCGGGCCGGGCAGCGGCAGGGCGACGACCCTTCCGCGCGGTGCGCCGTCGTCGGTGACCGCGATGAACTCGTCGCCGACGATCCCACCGCGGAACACCGAGCGGGAACCTGGGAGGAACGGCCGCCACTCCGCGTCGGACGCCGCGAGGTCGCGTACGTAGTACGGCCTGCCGGGGCCATGGGCCAGCGCCCACCGGCCGTCGGCGGAGACGCTCACCCCGCGGGCCGGGAACTCCGACGGCAGGTCCTGGCGGCAGACGGTCGGCCGCGAGCCGGACGCGGCGAGGGTGACCTGGAAGAGGCCCGGGCAGCGTTGCGGCCGCTCCGCGTCGATGACCACGACGAAGAACCGCCGACCGTCCGGAAGCCAGCCGACCCGGTAGACGCCTGCCTCGGGCAACCCGTCGACCAGGACCTCACCGGAATCCACGTCGCGGACACGGAACAGCGATTCCCGCCCGGGGCCGGAGAACTGGTAGGCGAGCAACCCGCCGTCGGGCGACGGCTGCCACTGCATGGTGGCCGGCTCGTGCAGGGGCAGTCCCGCGGTCTCCACGGCGAGATCCAGTACACGGCGGGCCGATGCTGAAGTCGTCGACACATCAGGGGAATCGGCGACGTCGAGCACCGGCAGCGGGTGGCCCTCGGGCACGTGCTCCACGAACCAGCGGCGCCCGTGGAGTTCCGGCGGGCGGTGGTGCAGCGCACTTGCGTTGAACCGTCGGGCGGTGGCGAGCGCCAGGCTCCAGGGTGGGTCGGTGTGCAGCAGGTCGCGGGCGAGCCGGTCCTGGGCCGCCTCCCAGGCGAGCGTTGCGCCGCTGTCCTCCTCCAGCCACTGGTACGGGTCGGTGAAGCCGATCCCGCCGATCTCGTTGAACTCCGGGCAGGTCGGTGTGGGCGGAAACCGGAACCGGTCAGGCACTGCGGCCTCCGTACGGATCGGGGAGAGCGGAGCCATCGGGGAGAGCGGAGCCATCGGGAGATCGAGGCCATCGGGAAAGGGGGAATCGACCGGATCGGGCGGGGCGGCTGGTGCGGGCCACCGGCTGCGTTCCGGTGGCGACCGCAGCCACTGGGTGGGGCGATGTGATGGCCTGCCCCACCCAGCGGTCCTGTGATCAGCGACGCGTCACGCGGTGTGTGACGTAGGGCGTTGCGTCAGGCGTCGCGCGATGTGTCACACACAGGCGCGGCCGTGGAGAAGCGTGCTCAGCACGTTGCTCGGGGCAAGCGAGGGACCGTGCGGGGTCTCGAGCTCCTGAAGCTCCAGGATCATGGCCATGGCAGTTCACCTCCTCTCCTTTCCTCTAGTCGTTCCTGCGGGATCGCAGGTCGGGGTCTGCCGGCGCGCGGCGGTGTCCGCCGGCAGAAAGGGCAGGAAGTCGTGGCGGCCGTCGAAGACCGCGGTGAGCGCGAGCAGCACGCCTGCCGCCCCGGTCGCCAGGTCCGTGGAGAGCCGGTAGAGCTGTTCGCCCGGGAAGAGCAGCCGGCCGTGGCGGATCTCGGCGTACCAGGACAGCCGGTGCAGGTGCGTGCGCACGGCGGGGTCGTCCAGGGCGGGACGGGAGCCGGTGGCCGCCAGAGACGCCAGCACCCCGGCGTGGCCGGTGAACAGCCCTGGGAAGATCCCGGACTCGGCCCGGCAGGTATGGCGGATCCGCTCGTACGCGTGGGCGAGTCGGGCATCGTCACGCTGCCGGAGCAGTTCGCCCAGCACCGGGGCCATGCCCGCGGTACCGATGCCCAGATGGGGCATCAACCGGTGCTGCTCGCGGACCTGCAAGGTGCCGCCCGGGCCGGTCTCGCAGTCTGCCAGGTCCCGGTGCAGCGCGGCCCACGCCAGGTCGAGGAACTCGGGGTCCGACGTGGCGCGGAAGCAGTGCAGGAAGAACAGGGCGACGCCGGTCGACCCGTACATCAGCCCGGCGGCGGTGGGCCGGTCCGGCCGCAGTGTGCCGGTGCGCACTGTGTCGGCCAGCCGCTCCGCGATCGTCAGTGCCCGGCGTCGGCAGTCGGCGTCCGCGGTGCCGAAGTACAGCAGGTTCAGCCCCATTCCGGCGAGCCCGGAGTGGAGGCCGGCGAGGGGCGGTTCGGCATCCATCAGATCCACCGCCCGGTCCAGGACGGCCAGTGCGGGGACGCGGTGCCCCAACCGGTCGAGGACGTAGGCGATTCCGTGCAGCCCGTCGTAGAAGCCGGGCTGGGGCGCCTCCCAGCGCTTCACCGCGCGGATCAGCCAGTCGACATGCTCGGGGTCGGCCGGCAGACCGGCCTCGGCCAGGGCGAGCAGCACACCGGCCGCGCCGTGCGCGATGTTGAATCCACCGGTGCGGAACTGCTCGACGTCCCCCGGGAACAGCCGGTCGGATCGCTGCGGAGTGGCCGCCGCCAGGATGCCCTCGGCGATGGACCGCCGCAGCTGCGGCCAGTCCTCCGGCTTCGGGTCGCCGAGTGCCTGAAGAACGGGGTGGTTGCGGTGGTCGACCGTCGTTCCGGAGGTCTCGTACTGATGCTGAGGCCGAAGGTCGCGGCGCAGGGCGGCGACGAAGGGTTCGGGGACTCCGAAGCGGTCGGCCAGCACTCGGAGGAAGAGCTCGGACTTGCCGGGGTTCCCGGTCTGCAGCACGGGCGCGACGGACACGAACACCCACAACGCCGTGGCGGCGAGCCCGTAGTGGTCGATGGCCGGGCCGGTGCAGCCCTCCGGGGGAACGAACCCCGGCGCGCCCAATGTCGGACGGTCCGCGGCACCGATGGGCAGCGCCAGCTCGAAGTCGACCAGCACGACGCTGCCGTCCGGACGCAACAGGATGTTGGAGGGGTGGACGTCGCCCACCACGACGCCCCGGGAGTGGATCGCGCTCAGCGCGGCGCGTACCTTCCCGACGACCTCCACCGCCCAGGCGGCGAACTCCGCGATCTCCCGGGCCGACGGCTCGGGCGTGACGTGCGGATGCCGGCCGGCCGCCGCCTGGGTCAGGGTCTCCCCCTCGATGTGCTCCTGGACCAGGAAGTGGTGTTCCCAACAGGTGAAGTCCCCGAGCACCCGGGGCACCACGGCCAGTCCGGCGAGCCGGTCGAGGATGGCGTGCTCGTGCCGGAGCCGCGCCACCGCGTCCACCCCGTCGGTGTCCAACCCGGCCAGCGGGCGGGCTTCCTTGAGTACCACGCTCCGCCCGGTGTCCGGATCGGTCGCAAGATAGACGCCGCCCGCGTTGGAGAAGTGCAACGCCTTCTGCACCTGGTACGGGAACGTGCCGGCGCCGTTGTGGCGCGCGGCCAGCGCCTCGGCCAGAAAGGGGGGCGGCTCGACCCACGGCGGCACGCGGAAGGCCGGCCCGCGGGTGTCCGGCACCAGTTGCCCGGTCCGTGGATCGGTCAGCGCCGGGACCGGCTCGCCGTTCCGGCCGCGACAGGTGTGGTGCTGGAAGGCGCCGTACCGCACGAACAGGGGGCCGTTGCGCCACCGGAGGTCGCTGAGGACGTACGGACCGGGCCGGCCGTCGAGCGCCTCGCCCAGCTCGGTGAGCACCCCCGACAACTCTTCGGCGGAGTCCGGGTAGATCGTGCAGAACTTGCCGCTGGATCCGCGGTCGGCGTACTTGGCGTTGGTCAGTTGCAGAACCTGCCGGCTGCGCAGGAACTTGAAGGCGATCCGGCGCTCGACGCAGTGGTCCCACACCACGTCCAACACCTCCTCGGCATTGTCCAGGCCCGCCGAGACATGGACCTTCCAGCCTTGCTCGGGAAGGCGGTGGTCGGGCGGGAGTTGGAGCACCCAGAGCCCCTGCTCGCTCCGCTGCCAACCGACGGGCGGCTCGGCACCGGCCCTCGTGAATCGGCTTGTCGAGTCGTCCCAGCGCTGCGCGGTGTCGTAGAAGTCCGGATCGGCCAGACAGTGGGCGAGGTAGAACGCCGCCAGCTCCATCGGAATCAGCCCCCCAAAGGTCGCGGAAGTCACGGCCGGGAGTAATCATGATTATCGGTACGTCCGACTAAGGGTGAGTCCACACAACTGAGGACTTGCCAGTGCCCACACGACGGACCGGAGTGGCCGAATCCGGTCGGTCCGGCCACTGTCGAGTGTCCGTTGCCCCTACAACGCGACTGCCGTCCGGGGCGCATGAGAACGGTGGGACGAAAGCCCCGAGATGATGTCGCGCCCGACGTCCTGGAATCGGGGACTTGACCGCCGTCAGTTCGGCTGGCAGCCGAGCATCAGTTGCAGCCGCGCCTCTCTGGCGACGCGGGCCAGGCGCATGGGTCCGGAGATGGCGCACTTCGTTCGGATCCGGCGGACGTATGTCTCCACCGTGCCGACGGCCACGCCCATCCGACGTGCCGCCTGCGCGTGGGTGAGCCCGATGGCCAGATAGCCGAGCAACTCCGCCTCCCGCGGCGCCAGTTTGGGGGTGACCGGGCTGCTGTTGCCGCGGATCAGGTCCGCTACCGGCCGGTGCAGATAGGTGCGGCCTCGGGCCACGCGCAGCACAGCCTCCCGGAATGCCTTCGCGTCGGCGTCCGTGGTCAGATAGCCGTCGGCTCCGGCATCGAGCAGGGCCAGGGCAGCCGCCGTGGTGACCGATGTGCACAGCAGCACCAAACGGCAGACAACGGCCAGGTCATGGGCCAGTCGCAGCAGGCCCAGGTCCCGCCGCGAGTGGAGGCCGAGGACGAGCACGTCGTAACCGGACAGCTCGTCGACCGCCGGCATCTCCGAGAAACACCGTATCGACCGGATCTCGGGAGTGGATGCGAACATCGGCGGGATTCCGCGGCGGATGACCGGGGCCTCGTCCACCACCGCGACGGAGATTCCCGCGTACCGGCAGGCTTGCCGATCCCTCGGACGAGGTAAGCCAAAAGACTCGTGCTCCACTACCATCTCATGCTCCCTTGCGATGAATTCACGACCGCCCCGGGGCATGCGGGGCAGATCGGAGTCCCATCGGCCGGCCGCTCCTCGGTGGCAATTCCTTACTTCGTCAGGGGTCGGTGAAAGCGAATGACTTTCAAGGAATTCCCGGCCCACTGCGCCAACAGGCAGAGACGCCCTGCGGTCGACACTTCACCAAAGACTCGGGCCACGTGGCCCGGCGTTCCCGGGGATCTCACCCGCATGGGTGATCAAGGTCTCGTGGCAGCCGGGGTGGGGCGGGCTTTCGTGCGCCCCGCCCCCGTTTCCCGGAGCTGTCGCGTGGCGCAGCACCCCGCCCGATCACCTACGTGGTCACCGATGCCGGCCCGAATCCGTCGAGGAGGTCGCCGGTGACCACGCGCTTCCGCGACCGCGGTCGGACATGAGCAGAACAGCGGGCCCGCACCGGGGCCAGCCGATCAGCTGACCCCCGTACGGGCCCGTCACCGCCCCAGAGGGACGCCTACTCCGAGCGGACCCTGTCGGCCTGCATCCCCTTGTGCCCCTGAACGGCCTCGAAAGAGACCTTCTGCCCGTCCTTCAGGGACTTGAAGCCGTTTCCCTCGATCGCCCGGAAATGAACGTACAGATCGGGCCCGGATTCCGGCGTGATGAAGCCATATCCCTTGTCATCGTTGAACCACTTCACGGTTCCGTTCTGGCGTTCGGCCACGGGTTTCCCCAATCACGAGTAAGCAGTCATCGGCATCGGCAAAGCCAAAAGGCAGCATGGCACGCGACTGCCCCCGAGACGGCAGAACAGCCCATAAACCACCCGAGAAGGGATGGCAGCTGCAGCCCTCGCCGGATTCGTCGGGGGCCCGCTGCCCGATGAGCCCGGCGGGGTCGTGCCGCGCCTGGTGATCAGGCGCGCAGGAAGGCTTCCAGGGCGGTTGCGAAGGCCACGGGGAGTTCGTACATCGGGTAGTGGCCGGAATTGGGCAGCGTCTCCAGTTCGGCCTGCGGGTAGTGGGTCAGCCAGGTGCGGCGCATCGCCTCGGCGTTGAGGGCGAGGTCGTGTTCGCCGATGAAGACCTTCACCGGGAGGGTGTTGCCGGCGACTTTGGCTGCGAAGTCCTGGGTGGTCCAGTCGGTCAGGTAGGCGGCGACGGCCTCCGGCCGGGAGACGTCGACCGAGCGTGTCGTCATGGCGTCCAGCCAGCGGTCACAGGCCCGGTGGCCGGTGACCAGGTCGAGGATGGCCCGCCGGTTGGGCGGGTTCTGCGCCGCACCGTGGAAGAGGTCGTACGCGTCGCCCTCCAGTACGTAGGCACTCGCCGGGACCGGGGCGACCCCGACCAGTTTGCGGACCCGGCGCGGGGCCTCGACCAGGATGCGTTGTGCTGCCTTGCCGCCCATCGAGTGCCCGATCACGGAGAACGTGTCCCAGCCCAGTTGGTCGGCCAGGTTGAGCGCGTCCGTGGCGATCTCGGCGAGGGTGAACCGACCGTCCACGTCCCGCCGGTCTCCGTAGCCGCGGTAGTCGAGGAAGGCGTAGGCGAACTCCTTCGGGTCCAGGTAATCGAGGAACGGGCCCCAGGCCGCACTGGTGCCGAACCAGTCGTGCAGCACCAGGACCTTGTGCGCGCCGGAACCGATGGCGCGGTGACTGATCGTCATGTCGAGAGCTCCCGTCGCGTGGAGTGGCGGCCGATATCTTCCCCCTCAGCGCACCGCTACGCGGCCGCTCCCCCGGATGCCCGACCTGCTGCCGGAGTCGGCGCGGGCCGGTCTGCGGCCCGTGCGACAGAACCCAGGCTGCCGGGCGCGACGGCGCTCACGGCGCCGAGACTGCGCCCCTTTGCTTCCGCGCTGACGGAACGTGCCCAGACGCTCACGCCTTTCGGCATATCCGTCGGCCCATCGGGGCAGGGAAGGCCCCTGGGAACAGTGGGGTTCGCCCCGTGGCGGGAAGGGAGCAGCATGCGCATGGGTAGGGGCGTTCGACATGCGGTGGTGATTGGGGCGGGCATGGCGGGTCTTGCCGCGGCCCGTGTCCTGGCCGACAGTTGCGAGGCCGTCACCGTCATCGAACGCGACACGTTTCCCCGCGGGTCCGCACCCAGGGCCGGGGCGCCGCAGGGACACCACGTCCATGGCCTGCTGGCCCTTGGGGCCGAGGTGTTCGAGGGGTACTTCCCCGGACTCCGAGCCGAGCTGGAGCAGGCCGGTGCGCCGGTGTGGGACTGGGGCGAAGGTCTGTGCGCCGTGCTGCCGAACGGAACCCCGCCACCCACACCGATGGGCATGCCGATCCAGACGTTCTCCCGCCCCTTCCTGGAGCACGCCCTGCGTCGCCGGGTGAGGGCGTTGGAGCCCGTCACGTTACGAGACGGGCTGACCGTCACCGGGCTGCGCACCGCCGGCCCCGGCAAGGTCGTCGGCGTGCGCGTCAAGGACGGCGACGTCGAGGAGGAGATCGCCGCCGACCTCGTGGTGGACGCCTCGGGTCGTTCCTCCCATCTGCCGCGTTGGCTGGCCGCCCTCGGTCTGCCCAGCCCCCGTGCGACGACCGTCGACGCCCAGGTCGGCTACGCCTCACGCACCTACTCCTTCCCGGAAGGACAGGCCCTGCCCTCATGGATGGGTGTGCTGCAACCCCTGCGCGCCCCCGACTTCCACAAGGGCTGCTACGCGATCCAGATCGAGAACAAGGCACTCCACGTCACTCTGCACGGCGCCAACGGGACTCAACTTCCGCGCGACGACGAGGACTTCCTCGCCTACGCCAAGACGTTGCGCGGCCCCATCGCCGACGTCATCGCCCCGCTCACCCCCACTTCCGCCGTGCGCCGCTACGCCCGTACGGTCAACCGCAGGGTCGCCTACCACCGCCTTGCCCGCTGGCCTGACGGGCTGATCGCCCTGGGGGACTCGGTGTGCGCCTTCAACCCCGCCTACGGGCAAGGCATGACCGTCGCCGCCCTCGAAGCTCGCCTCCTGGAGCAGATGCTCCGCGGGCGGCGCACCCGAACTCCGCTCGACGGGCGGGTCTTCCAGCAGCGGCTGGCTCGCATCACCGCCTCCTCATGGCTGATGGCAACCATCCCCGACCGTGCCTGGGAAAGGTCACGGACCGCCTGGCCCGTCAAGGCCGGCAACTGGTTCATGAACCGCCTGATCGACACCGTCCCTCACGATCCGCAGCTCTACACCGCCTTCTCCGGCCTCTTCCACATGACTGCGGGGCCCCTGACACTGGCCGACCCGCGCCTACTGTCCCGGGTGCTCATCGGCCCGCGCCCGGGCACAAGCCTGCGCGCAGCCACGGCCTGAATCCGTTGCCAAAGGTGGAGCGGTCGGCGTCCTGGATCCGGGCGGGCAGTTGTCCGCTCAGATCGGCGCAGCGATCGAAAGCGAGGTGGTGGTCGTGGTGGCGTGGCAGGCTGTCCGGCACCGGCGGGCTGTGGCAGCGCCGCCGGTGGCCGCGCTGCCGACCTCGCTGACCAATAGGCTGCGGTTCGCCGCGGAACCGGCCGAATCCACAACACCGTTGCCAGGACGGTGATTTCGGCCCGACGCCGCGTTGTCGCGTCTGGCGCTGACGGCCGCCTTCCGCGGCCGTCAGCGCCGGACGGAGGTCCTACCCGTCGATCCCGGGTCAGCCGATGCCGACCTTGGACAGGGCGGTGGTCCAGTCGGTGGCGATGGCGCTGCGTGCGGCGTCGAGTTGGACGGTGCCGTTGCACACCGCCGTCTTCAGCTGGTTCTCCACGGAGTCCTTGCTGGCCGCCGGCTCATCGCCGTAGCGGGGCTCGGGCCACAGGTTCTTCGGGTCGCGCGGTGCGCCGCCCAGTTCGAGGGGGACCAGGTGGTCTTCCTCGTAGTCGGCGGTGTTGGTGTCGGAGTAGCCGTACTCGCCGATCTGCTTGATCTTGAGGGGGGTGGTGTAGGAGACCGGCGGGCGAACCGTCTTGGTCCAACCGGGCACACAGATCGTCGACTGGATCGTGGACTGGGTGACGTCGGGGTTGTAGGCGCCGGGCTGGCAGGCGGCGTCGGGCAGCGGCAGGTACGCCTGGGAGCAGGTGGCCGCGTGGGCGCTGCCGGTGGTGAGGGTGAATCCGGCGACGGTGAGCGCGACGGCCGTTATCGCAGAGGAGAGTCGTTTCTTCGATCGCATGGGTGCTCCATGTGGGGGATGGCCCGGCAGGGTCCCGGGCACGTGGCGCCATGGCAGCAGCCGCACGGTCTATGCGGGTAGATGCTAGTGATGAACAAAAGATGTCCATGCCGTTTTCTGACCGTCTGGTGGCCGACTGTTGGCCAACTCATGCCCTACGTAAGATGTTTTCGCGTCGAATCAGATCGAACTCGACCGGCAGCAAAGCTGACGGGGCGTGATCCATGCCAGTCGTGTGCGCCATTCCCACTCCCGCATTCCAGGCATATCATCGGCGGATGACTCGACGTGGGCTGGTACTCGGCAGCGGCGGTGTGGCGGGAGTGGCGTGGCAAACGGGACTGCTGGCCGGGCTTCTCGAAGGTGGCGTCGAGGTCCTGGATGCGGATGTGGTCGTCGGCACCTCTGCCGGGTCGACGGTGGCCGCACAGATCACCAGCGGACTCCCGCTCGGAGATCTGCTCGCCCGCCAGGTCGATCCGGCCCTTCAGGCTCCCGAACTGTCGCCCGTCCTCGACGCCGACGACCGCTTGATGCTGTTGCTCGATGCGCACGACGGCGCCACGGACGCCCTCGACGTGCGGCGTCGGATCGGAGCCATGGCACTGGCGGCGCCGACCATCACGGAAGCCGAACGGCGTGCCGTGATCGAGGCCCGGCTGCCGTCCCGCCGTTGGCCCGAGTCCGGGCTGAGGATCGTGGCCGTGGACGGGGAGACCGGTGTGGAGCGGGTGTTTGACGCGGCTTCGGGCGTCGATCTCGTGGATGCCGTGGCGGCGAGTTCCGCGGTTCCCGGAGCCTGGCCGCCAGTCACGATCGACGGGCGTCGCTACATCGACGGCAGTACCCGCACGGCGGAGAACGCTGATGTCGCTGCGGGATGCGAGCGGATCCTCGTGCTCCAGGTCATGCAGATTCCCGGCAACTCCGACCTCGACGAGCAAGTGGCCGCATTGCGTGAGCGGGGGGCGAGGGTCACGGTGATCCGCCCGGACGACGCCGCGGCGTTGGCGATCGGCCCGGACGTGCTCGACCCGGCAGTGCGGGAGGCGTCGGCTCGCGCCGGTCACGAGCAGGGGCTGCGTGTGGCGGCGTCGGCAGGCGCGTTCTGGCGTTAGGTCGCGTCCAAAGGCAACGGACGGCGCCTGGGGGCGGCTCGCGCAACGCGTGCAGGCAGTGGGCGAGGTGACTTGGACGCTTCGGTGGATGCCACCGCCGCAGGCGGTACGCACTGGCCGCGCTCCGTCGTCGCCAGGCTGTCAAGCGAACGACCAAGCCATCTTGTGGACTTGTGCGGGCGCCGCCCTGCCGGCTCGCGTGGCGGGGGAACCACAGGGGAACACGGGGTGACTGGCCGGGTGGCGGCCGTCCGCCGGCCATCGACCTGCGGGGTCCACGTCGATCGTCGGCGGATGTTTCGTCTTGCGGTTCGTCTGTGAGCGTTTTGATCATGGCTTGATCTTCACTCCTGGATTCCGGTTGCGCATTCCTCTCCGTGGCCGGAATTTGCTGACTTGGAGTCTTCTCCGAAGCTTTACAAACACGGTTGCTACGTCTTGACACGTACGTGCTGCGGCCATCAATAATCGGTGCCCGGATCATCCGCCAGTCGACCCCCGGTCGACCGATGAGTGTGCGCCAGAGTTCGCTGCACTGACCACGACCTTGTTGTGCGACAGAAGCGAGGAACACCGGTGGAATCGTGGTTCGACATGGCCCGTGCCGTGCCATCGGGGTGGCCCCGCACCTACTGCTTTGCGCATGCCGGTGGCCGGGCGCAGGCGTTTGTGGAATGGCAGGAGGCGTTGGCCGGAGTGACCGCACTGGTCGCGGTGACTCCGCCCGAGCGGACCGACATCGACACCGTATGCGACAGGGTCGCCGAGCTGATCGCCGCGCAACGCACCGGCCCGTTCCTGCTGTTCGGGCACAGCCTCGGGGGACTGATCGCCTTTGAGGTGGCCCGCAGGCTCGGCAACCGGCCCGCGCATCTGATCGCTTCCGGCTGTGTGGCGCCGAGTTTGCATCCGACGGCGCGGATGGTCGAGGTGGCGGGGCTCAGCGGACAGAGCCTCACCGAAGCGCTCGCCGTCTACGGCGGGTTGCGGCCGGAGATTCTGGCCGACCCGGAACTGCAGGACTTCATACTCCCCGACATCCGCGCCGACTTCGAAATGGTCGCGAGGTATCGGTATCGCCCCGCCGCCGCGCTGCCGTTCGGTGTCTCGCTCGTCAATGGTGAGGACGATCCGTTGGTCCACCGCGATGACCTGGTGGACTGGTCGCGGGAGTGCACGGGGAAGCCTGAAACGCGCTGGGCGACGGGTGGGCACTTCTTTTTCGAAGACCACCCCGAAGCGGTCACCGAAGCAATCCGCCGCGCGGCGGAGGCGTTGCCGGTCGAACTGATCTAGGTCCCGGCAGCGAGTGAGAAAGGGAAGCATGACCGACCAACACAGTAGTGCCGTCGCGTTTGCCGAACTGCAGCGATTAGCGGACCACTTCTTCCAGGGGCGCGCCGACCTCGACGACGCCGCCCACCGCCCCCAGGCAGGCTCCCAGGCGGGCCATGCCGAATCCAACGTGCTGCCGAGCGGGTCATGACCCCCGTCCACCTCGTCTCCCCCGGCTATGTGCTCGGCGAGATCGAGCAGGCACATCACGAGATTCCCGGCTTCGCCGCGCGTGCCCGGGAGTACGGCATGCAGCCGGACGCCGGGCTGTGGGGTTGGGGCACGGTCCATCGCACCGAGAGAGCGTTGGAGGAGTTGGTCGTCGAGGCCGGCAAGGCGGTCGCCGGCTCGGCGGACGTGGACTTCCTGGTGGTGTGCTCGACGCGGTTCCCCGGCGACGCGCACACCCATGGCGGGTTCATGGAGACGGTCCTGAACGGCCTCGGCCTCGACTGCCCGTTCCTCGGCCTGACCCTCAACCGCTGCACCAATCTGGTGAGCGGGCTCGGTGTGGCCGAGGCCCTGGTCCGAAGCGGCGCGTACCGCAACGTCCTGGTGATCACCGCGGACCGCTGCGCCTCGGAGTCCGCCCGGATGGAGAACTTCGCCCTCTTCAGCGACGGTGCCGCCGGGTGCCTGGTCACCGCGCACCCGGGCGAGTACGAGGTCCTCGGCTCGGCGAGTGCACAGGACCCCGGGGCGCTGGAGTGGCACAACGAGATCAGCGCGGACCTGTCGCGGCAGGTCAACGAGCTTCTGCTGGCTCCGCACGGACTGGTCCCAGGCGACCTGGCCGGCGTGTTGCACAACAACCTCTACGTGCCGATCGTCGTGATGAAGGAACGTTTGGCCGGATTCACTCCCGCGCAACTCGACACCACCAACACCGCCAGGACCGGCCACTGCTTCGCCGCCGACCCGCTGATCAATCTCGTCGACCGCCGCACCGAGCCGGGCGGTTACTACCTGCTCGCCGCGAGCGTGCCGGGGTCCCGCGCCGCCATGTTGCTGCGCAAGACCCCACCACGGCCCTGATCCGCACCGTCCGAGGCCAGTGTCCGGAGGTATCCATGTCTGCTTTCGCCCTGCCCGACACGTTCGTCGTAGCGCCCCTGTCCACTTCCGAGTTCGACCCGGCTGCCGTCGCGGCGGCCGGCGAGGTGATCGCCGCGGGCCCCGAGGCCGTCTACCACCGACTGGTCGGCGACCAGGAGTCGGAGGTGGCGTTCCTCCTCGCCCGGCATGTGCTGAATGGTTTCTCCACCTGTGCCCGGGGGCCTTCCGACCACGTAGCGGAGGCGCACGAGGCCGACCGGATCGCCGAGCGGACGGCCCAGGTGCGTCAGCAGATCACCACGATGCTGCAACCGCTGCGCGACGCCGAACCCCGGGTGCGCGAGGCCGTGGTGGCCCAGCGGGCGCCCCTGGCGCTGATCGGCGGCTGCTGGCTGGACTCGGTGTCCCAGCCCGCCACCCAGCCTTCGGCCGCGGTCAACCACCTGATACGCCATCAGTTTGCTTGGCGCGGCGAGGGCAATCCGCGGCGCGCCCTGCACCAGGTGCGCGGGCATGCCATGGAGGAACTGGGCGTCTACCTGCCGGACGTCACGGCCCCGGACTTCCTGCAGCGGGCCGAGTCGCGCCCGCTCACCGCATGGCACGGCGCCTACTACCTGAGCCTGGCCAGGCTGCCCGCGACGTTCCTGCCCGAGGTGGTCGGCACCCACTACGTCGTGGCGGCTCTCGGCATCGACGAACTGCTGCTCGGCACCCGGCCCATGCTCGACGCAGCGGATCTGCGGGCCGCCCTCGCCGACTACCTCGCACTGGCCCAGGCGCCGGTCAGAGCCAGAGTGGCGGCCGCGGTCGCACAGGCACTGGCCAGGGAGTTGGAGCACGCACGGCTGCTCGTCGATGTCGCCGCCTGGCATGCCGGCCTCTCGCTCGACGCGCAGGTCGCGCGGATCGTGGCCAGGCATGCCCCGTTCGCGGGCAAGCAGCACCGCAACGTCCGCGTCGGCGGCCGGCCGCTGACCGAGCACTTCGCCGATCCCGACTTCGACCTGGCCGCGTTCGTCGACGACTTCCGGAGCTCACGCCAGTTGCAGCCGCGTGCGGGTGGCTGCCGCTTCCTGCGGGCCATCAAGTTCGGCGGCCCCATGTTCGGCATCTTCGACGCGCGGGAGGCGGCGACCTTCGAGCAGTGGGCCACGGCGATCGCGGCCGGGGAGCTGCCCGGCGTCGCACTCACCCCGAACACGGCCGGTGACGATGCCGCACGCGCGCTTACGGCAGCGATCGGCGCGCCCCCGCCCGACGTGTGTCTGAAGGCCGCGGTCCGCAACGACGACCGCGACTTCCTGCACCGGCTGGTCAACATCGAGAACTTCCCCAACGCCCTGGCCCTCGCGCGCACCCACGCCGATGAGCAACTGGCCCGCGCCGAGCTGCTGTTCACCCACGGTGGCGACGGCGTCCTCACCGACGCGAGCTGGTTCGACTACTCGCCCTCGGCGCTCAACGCACGCGTCGACCGCATCTACTGGGACAAGCTGGTCGACCCGTACCGGCCGCTGACCGAGATCCCGGACCGCGACGAGGTCGTCTTCGGCCAGAAGACCTTCGCGCTCGGCAGCATGATCGACGGCGCGTGGGCGCACCGCATCGGCGCAACGGGCCGCTTCACCCGCCGCAGCGACGGCATGCTGTACTCGATCTACGCCGACGAGATGGGCCGCGGCGACGTCACCAAGAACCACATCACGCTGATCTACCAGGTGCTCGCGAGCATGGGGATCGAGGTGCCGCACCTGCGCGAGGCCGCCTTCCTCGACCAGGACGAACTGCCCGACCACCTCTACGGGTTCTCGCTGTTCCAGCTCAGTCTCGCGCTGTTCCCGGACTCCCGCTACGACGAGATCCTCGGCTACAACCTGGGCATCGAGATGTTCGGACTGGGCACCATGCGCATGCACGAGATGCAGAAGCTGCGCCACCACGGCTTCGACGTCGGCTACGAGGAGGCGCATCTGTCCATCGACAACGTCTCCGCCGGTCACGCGCGCCAGTCGGCCGAACTCATCATCGCCTATCTGCACGACGTGGCGCAGTTGTCCGGGGCCGACGCGGTGCCTGCGCACTGGCGGCGCATCTGGCGCGGTTACGCCTCCTTCGCCTACTTCATCGAGCACGAACTGGTGGCCGGCCTCGCCCGGCACGAGTCCGCGGACGTGATCATCTGATGCCCTCCCCCACCACCGTCCCCAGCACCTTCGACACCCATCTCCTCGCCCTGCCCCTGTACGAGGACCACCACCGCGAGCTGGCCCAACGCCTGGTGACCTGGTGCGCCGAGCAGCGGGAGGTGCTGGCCGGCGCCGGGCGGCCGGAAGCGGTCGGCCGGCGGATCCTGCGCGCGCTCGGGGACGGAGGTTGGCTGGCGTTCCTCGACGGTGGCCCCGACGACTACCGCGCACTGTGCCTGGCCCGGGAGGCGCTGGCCTACGCCGACGACCTCGCCGACTACGCGTTCTCCATCCAGGCACTGTCGGCCACCCCGCTCCGCCGGTTCGGCACCGACGAGCAGCGCCGCCGGTATCTGCCGGGACTGGCCGCCGGCACCCTGTGCGGCGCCTTCGCGGTGTCGGAGCAGGCCGCGGGTTCGGACGTCGCCGCGATCGGGCTGGCGGCGCGCGAGACCGCATCCGGCTGGCTGCTCAACGGTGCCAAGGCATGGATCGCCAACGCGGGCATCGCCGATGTGTACACGGTGATCGCGCGGACCGGCCCGGGGCCGGGCGCGTTCGGACTCAGCGCGTTCCTCGTCCCCTCGGACACCCCCGGTCTGCACGTCGAGCCGGTGCCGATGATCGCCCCGCGAGCCCTCGGCCATCTGGTCTTCGACGACTGTGCATTGCCGCCGGAGGCGTTGCTCGGCGCCCGCGGTGGCGGGTACCCGATCGCGATGGAGGTGCTGGGCCGGTTCCGGATGACGGTCGGCGCCGCCGCGCTCGGCTTCGCGCGCCGGGCCGCCGACGCGGCGCTGGCCAGGTCGCGGGAGCGGCCCATGCAGGGCGGGAAGCTGTTCGATCTGCCGACCGTGCGCGCCGCCTTCGCCGAGATGGAGGTCAAGCTCGACGCGGCCGCGCTGCTGGTGGCCCGGTCCGCCTGGGAGATCGACCGGGGCAGTCCCCGCTATGCCCGGCACTCCTCGGTGGCCAAGCTCTACGCCACCGAGGCCGCGCAGCAGATCGTGGACAGCGCGGTGCAGGTCTTCGGCGCGGCCGGACTGGTCCACGACAGCCTGTTGGAACGGCTGTACCGACAGATCAGGTCGCTGCGGATCTACGAGGGCTCGTCGGAGGTCCAGCGGGCGATCATCGCGGCGGCGATCGATCCGGACCGGACGCCCCGGGGCGAATCGTGACGCGGCCGGGTCCGGCGACGCTCGGCGCGGCGGCCACCCATCCCGATCCCTATCCGTTCTACGCCGATCTGGTGGCCGAGCGGCCCTTCGGCCGTGACGCCGACAGCGGGCTGTGGGTGGCGGCCGGCGCGGCGGCGGTGTCCGAGGTGCTCGCCGATCCGGTCCTCCGGGTCCGGCCGAGCGCCGAGCCGGTGCCGCGCGGCATCGTGGGCACCCCGGCCGGCGACGTGTTCGGCGAGCTGGTCCGGATGACCGACGGCGCCGCGCAGGCGCAGCGCCGGCGGAGCCTGATCACGGCGCTGGACGCGGTCACCGAGGAGCAGGTCGTCGCACTGGCCGGGGAGCAGGCCGCCCGTGCGACCGACTGGTGGGACCTGCAGTTCGGCGTTCCCGTACGGGTGGTGGCCGCGCTGCTGGGCGCGGGCGGGGACGTCCCGGTCGAGGCGGCCCGGCTGATCGGTGACTTCGTCCGCTGCATTCCGGCCTCGGCCACCGGCGAGGACCAGGCCGCCGCTGCCGTAGCGGCCGGGCATCTGCTGGACCTGCTCGGCCCGCACCTGCGTGCCGGGGGCGGCGGTCTGCTCGGCGCGCTGGTCCGTTTGTCCGCGCGTGATGGTTGGCCGCAGCCCGCCCCGCTCCTGGCCAATGTGATCGGTCTGCTCTCGCAGACCTACGACGCCACGGCGGGGTTGGTCGGCAACACCTTGCTCGCGCTGGCCCGGCACGGCCGACCGGACGATCTGGCGGCCTTCGTCGCGGAGGTGGTCCGGCACGACGCGCCCATCCAGAACACGCGTCGGTTCGCGGCCGGTGACACCACCGTCGCCGGTCACCACGTCCCGGCGGGCTCGACGATCGTGCTGCTGCTCGCTGCGGCCAACCGCGACCCGCTGGCCAATCCCGATCCGCACGCCTTCCGCCCCGGCAGGGCGGATCCGCAGGTGTTCACCTTCGGTCGGGGAGCCCACCGGTGCCCCGGCCGCGCCCTGGCCACCGCGATCACCGTCGGCGTGGCCTCCACGGTGACCGCGGCGCCCGTCCACGAGGGTCACCATCCCTCGTTCAACGCCCGCATCCCCGTCCTGAAAGGCCAGTTCCCATGACCCGATTACGGCTCAGGCACGCGGTGCGCGGCAGCGCACGAAGAGCGCCGCGGACACCGGCCGACGTGCCCGCGAAGCCGTGGCCCGGCGCCTGCCCGGCGCTCCGTCGGCCGTCCTCCCCACACGCCAGCGGGAGCGCCACCGGACTCACGAAGTCCTCGACCGGAAACGGGGGCGACGCACCATGATCGACAAGGACCACCACAGTGTGCTCGGCATCGGTGTCGGACCGGCCAACCTCAGCCTGGCCGCGCTGCTCTATCCGCACCGCGACCTGCCGAGCCTGTTCCTCGACCGCAAGGAAGCCTTCAGCTGGCACGACGGTCAGCAGATCCCCGGCACCACGCTGCAGGTCACGATGCTCAAGGACCTGGTCAGCCTGGCCGATCCGACCAGCAAGTTCTCCTTCCTCAACTACCTGCACGACCAAGGGCGGATCTACCACTTCGTCAACGCCCAGTTCGACGCCGTGCCGCGACAGGAGTTCCGCAACTACCTGGAGTGGGCGAGCTGGCGGATGAAGAACATCGTCTTCGGGCAGGAGGTGCAGTCGATCGACTTCGACGGTGTCTTCCGGGTGCACACCGACGAGCGGGTGCTGACCGCGGACAACATCGCCGTGGGCGTCGGCAACCGGCCCTGGATCCCGCCGGCCGCACAAGCCGGGCACTCCCGCAGCCAGTTCCACGTGTGCGACTTCGTCGAGCGGGCCGTCGACCTCGGCGGCAAGCGCGTCGTGGTGGTGGGCGGCGGGCAGTCGGGCGCCGAGGCGTACCTCGACCTGATCTCCCGCGAGGGCGACCAACTGCCCAGCCGGGTCTCGTGGTTCTCCCGACGCCGCAACTTCCTGCCGATCGACGACTCGCCGTTCACCAACGACTACTACATGCCGTGCTATTCGGAGTACTTCTACGGCCTGGAACGCGCGACCCGTGAGCGGATCAACCAGGAGAACGTGCTGTCCAGCGACGGCATCTCCGAGCCGACGCTGCGCGCGATCTACCAGCGCATCTACCACCACCGGTTCATCGCGCGCTCGCCCGGCCTGGTCCGGCTGTACCCGAACCGTGAGATCACCCGCGTGGCCAGGACCGGTGCGGGCTGGGAGCTGACGGTGGTCAACAGCGACCGCCCCGACCAGCCGCAGCGCGTGACCGCCGACGTGATCGTCTGGTCCACCGGCTTCCGCTCCGGGCTGCTGGACCTGCTGGCCCCCCTGACCGACCGGCTGGAGTGCGACAACGGCGAGTACCAGGTGGACCGGGACTTCGCGGTGCGCTGGGACGGCCCGCCGGACCGCAACATCTTCGTCCAGAACGCGACCCCCGCCCAACGCGGTCTCGCCGACAAGAACCTGAGCCTGCTGGCGTGGCGCAGCCAGCGCATCGTCGACCGTCTGCGCGGTGTGCAGCGGGAAGAACAACTCTCCTCCTTCGTCGCATGGGCGGACGAAGGCAGCGAGGAGGGCGAGTTGCGAGGGAGGGTGTGAGATGAGTCTGGGCACGGTCGCGGTGATCGGCGGCGGCATCATCGGCTGCCTGGTGGCCCGACGGATCGTCCACGAGCACCCGGCGAGCACGGTGCTGCTCCTGGACCGGGATCAGGTGGGTTGCGGCGCCAGCAGACGCTCGGCCGGACTGCACTTCCCCCGCGGCACGACCGAGCGCGTGCGCCGCATGTCGGAATACAGCCAGGAGTTCTACGAGAAGCTCAGGGCCGACCGGCCCGCCGTGCCGATCCATCCGGTCGGCATGTCGCTGGTGTCGCGGGCCGACCGCGACGAGTTGGAGAGGATCTACGCCCGACCGGTCCGCCGGGACGACGCCCCGGCCGCGCTCGACGCCTGTGGCGCCGAGGTCCGCGTACCACCGAGTACGTCGGTGTGGGACGTCCCGGGCGCGCAGTACGCCGATGTGCACCGCCTGGTCCAGGCGCTGGTCTCCGAGCTGCGCCCGCGCGTCGACGTGCGCGAGGGGGTCCGGGTCACCGCGTTGGAGCCCGACGACGGCGGTGTGCGGCTCGGACTCGGCACGGGTGAGCGGTTGGCGGTCGACCGGGTGGTGTTGGCGCCGGGACCGTGGCTGGGCGAGCCCGCGTGGGCCGAGCGGGTGGCACCGCTGGGAGCCCGGGTCAAGCGGATCGTCGCCCTGCACATCGAGCACCCCGCGGACGAGAAGGACCGGGCGGTCGTCCTCCACGACGAGGACGCCTTCCTGCTCCCGCTGGCCTACCGCGGGCACTGGCTGTTCAGCTACACCTGTCAGGACTGGGACGTCGATCCCGACCGGGTCGGCGTCGGTCTGGCCGCGCACGACGTGGAGCAGGCCCGCGCATGCCTGGGCCGCTACGCGCCCTCGCTCGCCTCGCGCTGCACGACCGGTCGCGTCTTCTGCGACGCCTACAGCACGTCCCGGCAGCCCTTGCTGCGCCGACTCGACCCGGACGGCCGGGTGGTGTTCGCAGGCGCGGCCAACGGATCCGGATATCGCCTCGCCCCGGCCATCGCCGCCGAGGCGGTCCAGTTGATCGACCAGAGTGTGAAGGGGAGTCTGCGTTGAGAATCGACACCTTCGACCCCGCGACGCTCAGCGATGCCTTCGGGATCGACATGAGCACGATCGACCTGCCCGGTGTCGCCGGGTTGGGTGCGGGGTGGGGCCGGGTGCCGCCGGGCGGGCGCTCCGAGCCGCACCAGCACGACGAGATCGAGATGTTCGTCATCGTGTCCGGCACCGGCGAGATCGTGGTGGACGGGGCGCGCCATCCGGTGGGTCCGGGCACCGTCGTCAAGTTCGACCCGTTCGAGACCCACGTGATCGACAACACCGGTGACGGCGACGTGGTGTTCGTGACCTGCTACTGGCGCGAGCCCCGGCATGCCGGCGAGGTGGCCACGCGTCCCGGCCGGCGGCGTTTCGGGCAGCGTCCGGTGTTCGTCTTCTCCACCCCGCCGACCCCCAACGGCGATCTGCACCTGGGGCACCTGTCCGGGCCGTACCTCGGCGCGGACGCGTTCGTCCGGTTCCAGCGCATGAACGGGGTGCGGGCCTGGCATCTGACCGGCAGCGACGACCACCAGAGCTATGTGGTGGCCAAGGCGGCGCAGGAGGGGAGCACTCCCGAGCAGGTCGCCGCGCACTACGGCGCCGAGATCGCCAGGACGCTGGAGTCGATGGACATCCGGCCCGACCAGTTCACGGTGACCCGTACGGACGCCGGATACCGCCAGGGGCTGCGCGACTTCTTCGCCGCGTTGGAGACGTCCGGCCAGGTGGCCCGGCGCGAGCTGCCGGCGCTGTTCGACGGGAAGACCGGCCGCTACCTCTACGAGGTCGATGTGTCCGGGACCTGCCCGTCCTGCAAGGCCGGCACCAACGGCAACATCTGCGAGGAGTGCGGCGAGCCCAACACCGTCGCCGACCTCGTCGAGGCACGGAGCCGGGACTCGGACACGGTGCGGGCCGAGGGCCTGGCCCGGCACGCGCTGGCGCTGCACGAGTTCCGCGAGGACGTCGCCCGGCACCACCAACTCGGCCGGGTCCCCGCCCGGCTGCGCGAACTGGCCCAACGGGTCTTCGCCCGGGAGACCTTCGATCTGCCGCTGACCCACCCCGCGCAGTGGGGCGTCCCCCCGCGGGACGCCGATGACCAGGTGATCTGGGTGTGGCCGGAGATGTCGTACGGCTTCCTGCACGGCATCGGGCAGCTCGGCGCCCGGATCGGCGAGCAGTGGCAGGCGCACAAGCCGGAGCAGGACTGGAAGATCGTCCACTTCTTCGGCTACGACAACAGCTTCTACCACGCGATCCTCTACCCGGTGCTGTACCAGCTGGCGTTCCCGCACTGGCAGCCGGACATCGACTACCACGTCAACGAGTTCTATCTGCTGGACGACCAGAAGTTCTCCACCAGCCGGCGGCACGCGGTGTGGGGCAAGGACCTGCTGTGCCCGGAGACGGTGGACGCGGTGCGGTTCTACCTCTCCCGTACGCGCCCGGAGGGCGAGCGCACCAACTTCGAACGGGACGCCTACACCGCGACCGTGCGCGAGGTGCTGATCGAGGGGTGGCAGGGCTGGCTCGACGACCTCGACCGGCGGCTGAAGGCGCGCTACGGCGGTGTGGTGCCGGACGCCGGGACCTGGACGCCCGAGCACACCGCGTTCTACGCCCTGCTCGGCAGGCGCCTGGCAGCCGTGACCGCGCACCTGGGCCAGGACGGGTTCTCCCTGCGGGCGGCCACCGCCGAGTTGGAGGGCATCGTCACCGACGCGCGGGCGTTCGCCGGGCGTGAGGCGGGGCTCGCCGACGCGGCCGGCTGGCAGTCGGAGAACCGCACGGCGATGGCGTTGGAAGTCGCCGCGGCCCGGCTGCTGTCCAAGGTCGCCACACCGGTCATGCCGCGCTTCGCCGAGCGCCTCGCCGCGCTGCTCGGCGAGCGCGAGCCGGCCTGGCCCACCACTGTGGACCTGGTTCCGGCCGGGACCGCAGTGGACCTGAGCGGGCAGGTGTTCTTCGCCGCCGAGCCGACCTCCGCGCAGCCGGCGGAGGCGGCGCCGGACCCGCTGCCCTGGCTCGCCGACCTGGTCCGCACGACGCTCGGCCTGCCTGCGGAGGCCGTGGTGGCCGACAAGACCCTGCTCGAACTCGGCGCGTCCTCGTTGCAGGCGGTCGCGGTGCAGTACCAGATCCTGGAACGACTGGACCTCGACATACCGATGGCGGAGCTGCTCTCCGAGCGGAACATCGGCACGCTCGGCCGCGACCTGGCCCAGGAGGTGGCCCGATGAGCGACTACCTGGCGGTGTTGGAGGAGGTCGGCGCCCGCGGTCTGAACCTCGTCGCGGCCGGTCAGGACCTGCGGCTGCAGGGGCCGCGCGAGCGCGTGGACGCCGATCTCGTCGGCCGGATCAAGGCCGTCAAGGCCGAGCTGTTGGCCCATCTCACCCCGGACCCCGGGTTCGCGCTGACGCCGTTGCAACGGGGCTATCTCGCCGGCCGCGACGAGGTGTTCGAGCTGGGCAACGTGGCCAGTTACGTCTACCACGAGATCGAGGGGCGCTGGGACGTCGACCGGCTCCAGGAGGCGCTCGACGCCGTGGTCGCGCGGCACGACTGCCTGCGCTCCCGCTTCACCCCGGCGCAGACCCAGGTCCGGCAGCCGCCGGTGCGGGTCCGCATCGA
This sequence comes from Streptomyces noursei, assembly GCF_016917755.1. Taxonomy (GTDB): domain Bacteria; phylum Actinomycetota; class Actinomycetes; order Streptomycetales; family Streptomycetaceae; genus Streptomyces; species Streptomyces yunnanensis. The sequence continues at coordinate 284,318 of NZ_CP070326.1, forward strand.
CCAGGTCGACCTGCGGGACGACGACGGCACCGGACTGGCCGCGCAACGCGCGCGCTGGACCCACCGGATGCTGCCGACCGTCCAGGCCCCGCTGCTGGCGGCCGAGGTGTCGCTGCTGGCCGGGGACCGCATGCTGCTGCATGTCGGGCACGACGGCCTGGTCATGGACGGGATCAGCATGTTCCTGTTCTTCCGCGAGTGGTGGGCGCACTACCGGCAGGAGCGGCCGCCGGTCGACGAGGAAGCCTCCTTCGAGTCCTATGTGGCCGCGCTGGAGGCCGCCCGCACCCGCAAGCCCTACGCCCGGGCCAAGGCGTACTGGCTGGAGCGGCTGGAGAGCGGCACCTTGTACGGGCACCCGGAACTCCCGCTGGCCAAGAGCCCCTCCGCGATCACCACACCGCGCTTCACCCAGCGGGTCGTGCGGGTGCCGGCGCCCCGCTGGACGGTCCTCAAGGAACACGCCGCCGCGGCCGGTGTCACCCCGTCCGGGCTGTTGTTCGCCGCCTATGCCGAGACGCTGGCGTGCTGGGGCGCCGGCCCGCGGTTCACGCTGACCACCACGGTGGCCAACCGGCCGCCGATCCACCCGCGCATCCTGGAGTCGATCGGGCAGTACAGCGACCCGGTCCTCGTCTCGGTCGAACTGGACCGCGGCGTGCCGTTCGCCGAGCGGGCCAAGGCACTGCAGGAGCGGCTGCGCACCGACGTGGACAACCGCCACTTCTCCGGCGTCGAGGTGCTGCGGGAACTGGGCCTGCGCAGCGGCGGGCAGCCACGCATGCCGTTCACCTTCAACAGCGCCATCGGCTATCCGCTCGCGGACGTGGACGGTTCCGCGCTGGAGCTGTTCGGGCCCGAGGTGCACACCGTCAGCCAGACACCGCAGACCTGGCTGAACGTGTTCGCCATGGAGCAGCACGGCGGCGTGGTCGTCCAACTCGACGGCGTCGACGAGCTGTTCCCGCCGGGCCTGCTGGACGATCTGGCGCAGGGGTACCAGTGCCTGCTCGACCGGCTCGCCGACGGCGGCGCGTGGCACAACCACTGGTTCGACCTGCTCCCCGCCGAGCAGCGGGCGCGCCGGCACGCCGCCAACGACACCGACCGGCCACGGCCGCTGGAGCTGCTGCACGCGCCGTTCGCCGCCCAGGTGCGCCGCGCTCCCCGGGCGCCGGCGGTGATCACCTCGACCGGCGAGCTCAGCTACGCCGAGCTGTATCGGCGGGCCTGTGCCGTGGCGGCCTGGCTGCGCGACCACGGCGTGGGCCGTGAGGAGCTCGTCGGCCTGGTCATGACGCGCGGCCCCGAGCAGGTAGTCGGCATCATGGGCACCCTCCTGGCGGGCGCGGCCTATCTGCCCGTCGACGCAGATCTGCCCGCGCGCCGGCAGCAGGAGCTGCTCGACGGCGGCGAGGTGCGGTGCGTGCTCACCAACGCCGGCTGGAGCGACCCGGCCGACCGCCGCCCGGTGCTGGCGCTGGACCGCGACACCGCACCCGGCGACGGGCCGGCCCCCTCCCCCCTCCCCGGGGCGAACCCCGACGACCTCGCCTACGTACTGCCGACATCGGGCACGGCCGGCACACCCAAGGGCGTCATGGTCAGCCACCGCAGCGTGGCCAACGTCGTCGCGGACTGCAGCCGCCGTTTCGGCGTCGGTCCGCACGACCGGCTGTTCGCGATCAGCGCGTTCAGCTTCGACCTCTCCGTCTACGACGTGTTCGGGGCGCTCTCCGCCGGTGCCGCGCTGGTCATGCCCGACCACGACCGGGCCGCCGACCCCGCGCACTGGCTGGCGATGTGCGAGCGCGGAAGGGTCACGGTGTGGAACTCGGTGCCACAGATCGTGGCGCTGCTGCACGACCAGGCACGCGCGGACGGCCTCGCGCCCCTCGCCGACCTGCGGTTGGTGATGATGAGCGGCGACCGGATCCCGTCGGAACTCCCGGCGGCCCTGCGCGCGACCCTGCCGGATCTCGACGTGGTCGCGCTCGGCGGCCCGACCGAGACGACGATCTGGAACGTCGTCCACCCGATCGGCCCGGACGACGACGGCTCGCAGCCGATTCCCTACGGGCGGCCCAACGACAACAACACGGCGTACGTACTCGACGAGGACGGCCTGGACCTGCCGGACTGGGTACCCGGCGAGATCTTCGCCGCGGGCACCGGCCTGGCCCGCGGGTACTGGAAGGACGAGCGGGCGACCGGCGAGAAGTTCCACCACGACCGGCGTCGGGGGGTGCGGCTGTACCGCACCGGCGACCGCGGTCGCTATCTGCCGTCCGGGGAGATCGACATCCTCGGCCGCGCGGACTTCCAGATCAAGCTCAACGGCTACCGCATCGAACCGGGCGAGATCGAGACGCGCCTGGTCGCGCTGCCCGGCGTCCGGCAGGCGGTGGTGGTCCGCCGGCCCGGCAGCCGCGGCGACCAGTTGGTCGCGCACCTGGTGCCGGGCGAGGGGGATCATCCGGTGCCCGACGGCGAGCGGCGACGCCTGGAGGACGAGCTGCGCGCGGCGCTGCACGAGCAACTGCCCGCGTACATGGTTCCGTCCGTCGTGGTGTGGCACGAGCGGCTGCCGCTGACCGCGAACGGCAAGGTCGACCGGTCGCAGCTGGCCACGGACGAGGCGCTCCCCGCCGACCCCGCCCCGTCCGGCGACACCGCACTGGCGGAGGGCGTCGAACAGGAACTGGCCGAGCTGTGGGCGGGCGTGCTCAAGCTGCCCGAGGTGGACGCGCTGACCCCGCTGACCGAACTCGGCGCCGACTCGCTCGCCGCGGCACGCATCCTGGCCGGGGTGCGCAAGCGGTACAAGGTCACCATTCCCCTCTCGGAGCTGGTCCGGCTCAACACGGTGCGGGCCATGGCCGCGCGGATCGGACGGGCCGCATGAGCGTCGTCAACCAGGTGATCAGCGGTCCCCCGCAGCCGGGCAACCGCCTGTCCGTGGCCCGGCTCGGTGCCCTGGAGTCATGGGACCTGACCGAGGTCTGGGAGATGTCGGGCCGGGTCGCCGGGCACCTGCTCGACCTGGGCGTCCGGCCGGGTGACCGGATCGGCGTCCTCGCGGCGAACTCGCTGGAGTGGGTGCTGCTCGATCTGGCCGCGCTGCGGATCAAGGCGGTGACCGCCGGATTCGACCCGGGCAAGTTCGACTCGGCCGGGGCCGAACTCGCCGCCCGCTACGGCCTCGCGGTGCTCTTCACCGACCAGCACGAGACGGCCGAGCGGGTGCGTCCGATCACCGAGCTGCGCGGGCTCGCCCCCGCGAAGGCGGAGCTGCCGACGGTGCGGTGGGAACCCGGCGAGGCCCCGGCGCTGAAGTTCACCTCCGGCAGCAGCGGCCCCGCCAAGTCGCTGCTGGCCAGTGCGGGAAGCATCGACAGCTCGCTCGCCGCGGTGCAGGAGATCTTCGCCCACGGCCCCGGCGACGACCTCTTCGTCTTCCTCCCGCTCTCCCTGCTCCAGCAGCGCTACTGGGTGTACTCGGCGCTCGTGTTCGGCCACGACATCACGATCAGCACCTACGAAGCGGCATTCACCACCCTGCGCACGACGCGGCCGACGGTGGTGATGGGCGTGCCCGGCTTCTACGAGACGGTGCGCGCCCACATGCAGGCCGGCGCCGCACGCACCGGGGCCTCGCCCGCCGACCTGGCCACCGAGGTCTTCGGCGACCGGATCCGCTACCTCTGGACCGGCTCGGCGCCCGCGAACCCGGCCACCCTGCGGTACTTCACCGACGCCGGGTTGCCGATCTTCGAGGGCTACGGGCTCAACGAAACCTGCATCGTGACCAAGAACCATCCCGGCGGGCACCGGCCGGGCAGCGTCGGCCGGGTGCTGCCGGGAAAGGAGGTCCTCATCGACGCGGACGGCGTGATCCACGTCCGCAGCGAACATCCGGTGGCCACCCGCTACGAGCACGCGGAAGCGGGCGACTCGGAGAAGATGTTCCGGCCCGGCGGGGTCGTGCGCACAGGTGACGTCGGCCATCTCGACGAGGACGGCTATCTGTTCGTGCACGGCCGGGCCGACGACGTGATCGTGCTGGAGAACGGCAAGAAGATCGTCGTGCGGCGGATCGAGGAACGCCTCAAGACCCATCCGGCGATCGAGGACTGCGTGGTGACCAACCCGTCCCAGCGACAGCTCGTCGCCATCGTCTCCCCCAGCACGTACCCGATGGACACCGCGCTGGTCGCGGCGGCGCTGCAGGAGGCCAACGCCGCCCTCGACCACGACGAACAGCTCGCCAAAGCCGTTCTGGCGGAGCGGTTCACCATCGACAACGGGCTGCTCAGCTCCCAGTTCAAGCCCCGTCGCAAGGAGATCGAGGCGCGGTACCGCGGCCTCGTCGTCGACCCCGAGGAGGGAATTCGTGCCTGACGCGATCGAAACGGCGGCCCGCTCCGCGTTGGCCCAGGTCCTGCCGCAGGACCTGCCGCCCGAGGCCATCGACCCCGACGCGGATCTCGAACACCTCGGCCTCACCTCACTGAACAAGGTGCTGTTCCTGACCTCGGTGTGCGACCGGGTCCAGGTCGGGCTGCACCACTTCACCGAACACGACCTCGCCGCGATGCGCACCCTCGGGCAGGTCGTCACCGCACTGTCCCGGCACGCCGAGGTGCACTGAGCCGCACCGCGGCGATGTCCGCACCCCGGTGAACCAGCGAACGCGACATCACCTGCCCCCTCACCACCATCCACCCGCACGTCAACTTGTATTTTTCTGTGGGCAGTTGGCAGTGGACACCGTTCCGCCTCGACGGCGGAACGGCTGTTGCCGACCTGCTCCGCGCGAGTCCCTCTCCCCCGCGAGCGGGAGGCACCCCACTCCGCCCCGAGCGGCGGAGCGACCACGGAGGCATTCAGATGAACTGGCACGAACGCGCCGCGACCGTCCTGGACGACGACGTCGTCCGCCTGCGGCCGATCACCTCCACCGACCGGGAGGGCATCCGGTCGGTGGCCATGGACCCGGCCATTTGGCGCTACTTCGTCGCGCTGGTCACCGATGAGGCGTCCTTCGAGACCTTCTTCGACACCATGATCGCCGACCATGCCGCCGGCCGGCGCGTCGTCTTCCACATCACCGACCTGGCCACCGGCCGCACCGCCGGGTCGATGAGCTACGGAAACCTGTCGGAAGCCGACCGCCGGCTGGAGATCGGCTGGTCCTGGCTCGGCCGGGACTTCCGCGGCGCGGGAATCAACCGCCACGCCAAACTCCTGCTGCTGCACAACGCCTTCGAACGGCTGGGCGCCGAGCGGGTGGAGTTCAAGACCGACCAGCGCAACGAGCAGGCCCGCCGCGCCCTGCGGAACATCGGCGCCACCGAGGAAGGCATCCTGCGCAGCTTCAACCCGATGCCGGACGGTACCCGCCGCGACGCCGTCTACTACAGCGTCCTGCGCGGCGAATGGCCCTCGGTGCGCGAGCGGCTGACCGCCCGGGTGGCCGCGCGGTGACAACGCCCCTGCCGGTGGCGCACGTCATCGCCCACGGCGAGCCGTACGCCGCCGGCTTCGCGCACGGCGCCGCCCTCAAGGAGCAACTGCGCGACTTCCTCGACGACGGCGTCGCCCGGCTCAACCACCTGCTGCCCACCGCCGTGTCGGTCGCCGGCCTGTCCGGCACCCTCGCCGCCCACCGGGCGGAGATCGCCCGTGCGACGCCCCACCTGGCCGACGAGATCACCGGACTCGCGGCCGGCGCCGGGCTGACTTCGGACGAGGCCACCCTGCTGCAACTGCGGCGCGAGATCATGGGCTACCAACGGATCCCCGCCCGAGGCGACTGCACCACCTACGCCCGGCCGGGGGTACTGGCGCAGACCGTGGACCTCAACGGGAATCTCGACGACCGGATCGCGGTGCTCGAAGTCGGCCACGGCGACCGCAGGGCCCTGGTGCTGAGCTTCGCCGGACTGCTCGGCTACCTCGGTGTCAACTCCCATGGCCTGGCCGTGGGTTTGAACCTGGTCCTCGGCGGGCGCTGGGGTCCGGGCGTCCCGCCGTACCTGGCCATCCGCCACCTCCTCGACACCGCGACGTCGGTGGAGTCGGCCATCGCCGTACTGCGTGCGCTTCCCCTGGCCAGCTCCCGCACCCTCGTCCTCGCCGACGCCGTCACCACCGCCTGGGTGGAGGTCATCGGCGACGAGTACCGGGTGACGACGGGGCGGGAGTCGGTGCACACCAACCACTTCCTCGCCCCGGACTTCACCACCCGGGACGAGTTGAACGTCTTCGCCCGTAACTCCTCGCTCCGCCGGCTCCAGGCAGCCGAGGCCGGCCTGCGGGCCCTTCCCGCGAACGCGCATCCCGAGGAGCACTTCGCGCTGCTCTCCCAACCACCGATCTGCGTCGGCGACGACGGCGACATCCGTCGGGAGCGCACCGTCTGCGCCGTCGTCCTCGACACGAAGAACCGCGCGCTGTTCCTGCGGCCGGGCGACCCCCGGCTGTCGCGAACCCGGTCCTTCGCCCTCTGATCCGCCCCACCGGTTCGAACTGGAGGTCAAGCCCGTGGAAGACCTGCCCCGCCGCGCCACACCGGACGACCTGTCCCGGGTGAATCTGGGGGACCCCCAGACGTTCGCGGACCACGACCTGAGCGACTACTGGCGCACCCTGCGGGCGAGCCGGCCCCTCTACCGGCATCCCGCGGTCGGGAACAGCCCCGGCTTCTGGGTGCTCAGCCGCTACGAGGACATCGTCGCCCTCTACCGGGACAACACCACCTTCACCTCGGAGCGCGGCAACGTCCTGATCACCCTGCTCGGCGAAGGGGACTCGGCGGCCGGCCTGATGGTGCCGGTGACCGACGGGCACCGGCACAAGGAGCTGCGCAACGTGCTGCTCCAGGCGTTCTCGCCTCGTGTGCTGAGCCGGATCGGCGAGCACGTCCGCCGGACCACCCGGACGCTGCTGGCCGCCGCGGTGGACCGCGGCGCATGCGACTTCGCGCTGGAGGTCGCGAGCAAGATCCCGATGGCCACCATCTGCGATCTGCTCGGCATTCCCCCTCAGGACCGGGACTACCTGCTCACCCTGACCAAGTCCGCCATCAGCTCGGACGACCAGGGCGAGTACTCCGAGGCGGCCGATGCCGCCCGCAACAACATCCTGCAGTACTTCCTCGGCCTGGTGGAGGAGCGCCGCATCGCACCGCAGGACGACGTGGTCAGCGTGCTGGCCAACAGCACCATCGACGGCGAACCGCTCAGCGAGGACGAGATCGTCCTGAACTGCTACAGCCTGATCCTCGGCGGGGACGCGACCAGTCGCCTGGCGATGATCGACGCCGTGCACAGCTTCAGCGCCAATCCGGACCAGTGGGCCGCGTTCAAGAGCGGCGAGGTGTCCGCAAAGCAGGCAACCGAAGAGGTGCTGCGCTGGGCCTCACCGACCATGCACTTCGGCCGAACCGTCGTACAGGACACGGAGATCCACGGCACCCCGATTCCGGCGGGCGACGTGGTGACGGTGTGGAACGTCTCGGGCAACCGTGACGAGCGGGTCTTCGCCGACCCGGACCGGTTCCTCATCGGCCGGTCGCCGAACAAGCACATCGCCTTCGGACACGGCCCGCACTACTGCATCGGCGCGTACCTGGCGAGGGTGGAGATCTCCGAAATGCTGCTCGCGCTCCGCGACTTCACCACCGGATTCGAGATCTCCGGGCCGGTCCACCGGATCTACTCCAACCTCCTCACCGGGATCAGCAGCCTGCCGGTGCGCTTCGAACCGGTCTCGGCCGAAGTGGAGGAACTGGTGCTCTGAGACACCCGGGTACGCCGCGGGCGACCGCCTTCCCCTCGGGCCGGCGGTCCCCTGCTCACTCCGTCATGAGCACCAGGAGCCCGATCCCGACGAGCACGACGAGAACGGTCAGCAGCACCTCGCCCGTGAGGCCGAGCAGGAGCGCGAGGACCAGAACACGCACGGCGAGGTGCCGCTGTACCCGGACGCCGACGGACGGTGTGCCGGACGACGGTGGGACGACCATCTTTCTCCTCCGAGCGGGTCAGGAGCGCTCCCCGCGTGGTCAGCCGCGCAGGAAGTACATGACCGTCATGATCACGGCGATGGCCAGGATGATGCCCCGCAGCAGCGCGGCGGACAGCCGGCGGGCGAGGTGGGCGCCGGCCCAGCCGCCGACCACCGCGCCGATCAGCATGGCCGCGAGGATGAGCGGAGCGCTCAGTATGTCCGAGGCGAAGAGGAACAGTATCCCCGCGCTGAGGAAGACGGCCGCGAGCTGCACGACCCGCATCGGGTTGCTGGCCGCGGCGTCGAGTCCGAGTCCGATGCTCCACAGCGCCAGCATCGTGATACCTACGGCACCGCCGAAGTATCCGCCGTACATGGCGAGGAAGAACTGACCGATCAGGACGGCTCGAGAGCTCATGCTGACCGGGCGGCCCAACAGGGCGCTCAGCGCCTGCGGGAGGCGGCGTCCGAAGGCGAGGATCAGGGTGGCGGTGGCGAGCAGCCAGGGCGCCGCGGCGTCGAACGACGACGCCGGCAGTGCCATCAACAGGCCGGCGCCGACGCCGCCACCGACCATGCTGACCACCGTCAGTGCCTTCGTGGACGCCCCTCCGACCGGGGCGAGTTCGCGTCGGTAGACCCATGCGCTGGCCACCGCGCCCGGCACGAGGGCGACCCGGGACAACGCGTTCGCGGTCACCGGTGGCAGGCCGAACGCGACCAGAGCGGGCAGCGCGACGAACGTGCCCCCACCGCCGATGGCGTTCAGGGCACCGGCAGCGACGCCGGTCAGAAGAACGAGCAAAGTATTGATCACAGCCCCGAGCATCGCCCCGTGGCCAGCGCGTCCACAATGCGTAATCGGCATACCCAGCCTAAGGCTGCGCCGTAGGCTAAGACGATGCGCTACGACCTGGACGACCTGCGGCTCTTCCTCCACATCGTGACCGAGGGGTCGATCACGGCGGGCGCCCACCGGATGCACCTGAGCCTGCCCTCGGCCAGCGCCAGAGTCCGCTCCCTGGAACACCACGCCGGTGTGCCACTGCTGATCCGCGGCCGGCGGGGCGTGCGGCCCACACCCGCCGGGACGACCCTGGCGCGGCACGCGCGGGACGTGCTCGCCCAGACCGCGCGACTGGAAAGCGCCGTCGCGAGCTACACCCGCTCCCCCACCGCTCCCCTGGTCCTATTGGGCGGCGGCTCCGCGATGCACCGGCTCGTCCCCCGAGCCCTCGTCTCGTTCCTCCGCGCACACCCGGACGTCGACGTCACGGTGTCCGAGAGCCGTACCCCCCAGACCGTGCGGATGCTCGCCGACGGGGAGGCTGACCTGGGGGTGGTCCTGGACGACGAGACCCGCGACTGCGGCCTGCACATGGAGCCGCTCGGCGACGACTCCCTCGTGGTGATCGGCCAGGCCGGCGGCATCCTGGCCGGGCGGACCGCGCTGACCTACAGCGAGGTCGCCGAGCACCCGCTGATCGGGCTCAACGCCGATTCCTCGCTGCGCCGTTGGATCGAGCGACACCTCGTGCCGCACGCCCCGGTGGTGCGCTACCGCACCACCGTCGCCAACCTCAACGTCCTCGTGGCCCTCGCCGCCGCCGGCGTCGGACTCGCCGTCGTACCGCGGCCCGTCATCGACCCCGACCGGCCACTTGAGGTGTGCGCACTCCAGGACCCCTGGGCCCGCCGCCACCACCTGCTGGCCTGGGGCGTGCGGGACCATGCCGCCTCGACGGCCGTTGCCTCACTCGCCGAACACCTGCGTCACGCCGCCCTCTTCGACCCCGCCTCCGGCAGCACACCCGCAGACCCCCGCACCCAACGTCTCCTCCACGACGGCTGACCGACCGACCGCGACACTGCGCCAGCGCCAGTGCCAGGGCCAGGGGGTGGACGTGCCCGGCCGCCGCCCCCTCACTCCCTCTGTGGTGGGTGCAGGTCCACTCCTCCCGTGCATTTCGGGCAGTGGGGCCGGACTTCCACGATCGACTGCCGCTCCCGACCGGTGAACTGAAGGGGAGTGCAGCAGCGATCACATGCCACGGTCTCCTGGTCGTCATGCCACGACTTGGTGGCGGACTTGAGGATCCGGCTGATGTAATCGCCCACTTCGCGACTGCTCATGCGCTCACCGTAGCGATGCCCGAGTGGCAGCAGAACCTGAAGAGACGTTCCACCGGAAGGGGCCGCTGGAGGATTTGAGCACCGTGTGGCACACACCGCTCACCGTCCGGCGGGCACGGTCTCCGCGCCGCCGTGCAGCGCTCGTTCCTCCGCGGCTGCCAGCCAGAAGAAGACGGGCGGCAGGCCGAGTTCGATCACCGCCAGCGGGATCTGGAACCAGTGCGGCCAGCCGTACAGGGCGAGCGAGAGCAGCCGCCCCGCGCCGCCCAGCAGGAGGACGCCGGCCAGCCACCGCACCGCCTGAGCCGGAATGGGCCGCTGCCGCGCGGCCCAGAGCCAGGCCAGCCCGTAACCGACGAAGCTGGCCCCCATGAACCGGCCCCAGCTGTCGACCGTCGTGCCGGCGGAACCCGCGCCGGGGATCGCCGCGTTGCCGAGCAGTACGTGGTACAGGCCGATCAGCACGCAGGCCCAGCCGGACAGTTGCGTGAGTACCCGCAGAGTTCTTGCCATGACCCCTCCCAACCCGTTTCGGTGGAGCCTTAGTTGACATGTGTCTACTAGACTGGGTGCGCTAGTAGACACATGTCAAGTAGTCTGCGTTCGTGTCTCCCCGCCAACGACTGAGCCCCGCCGACCGCCGCGCCCAGCTCCTCACCGTCGGAGCGCAGCTCTTCGCCGCACGCCCGTACGACGACGTGCTGATGGAGGACGTCGCCAAAGAGGCCGGTGTCTCGCGGGCCCTGCTCTACCGCCACTTCCCCAACAAGCACGCTCTCTTCGCGGTCGTCTACCAACAGGCGGCGGACCAACTGCTCGCCGACACCCGGCTCGACCCCGCCGACTCCCTGGTGGAGCAGCTCATCCAGGGGATGGACGTCCACCTCGACTACTTCATCGCCAACCGTCAGGCCGTCCTCGCCGTCAACCGGGTCCTGGCGGGCGACCCGGTGATCCAGTCGATCATGACGAACGAGTTGGACGCACTCCGTACCCGGCTGCTGGCCGTGGTCCCGCTCGCCCAGGAGAGCGCCCGCGAGGCGGTCTCCGCCGTCCTGAAGAGCTGGCTGGTCTTCGTCCAGGTCCTCTGCGTCGACTGGCTCACCCGCGAGACCTGCACCCGCACCGAACTCCGCGACAGCTGCATCGGCGCGCTGCTCGGCGCGCTCCGGCCCTTGCTCGCCGACGACCCCACCCAAGGGTGGCCACCGCAACGGCCCGAGGCGGACGCCTAGGGCTCCAGTCGGTGGTAGTGGTCCAGGCTGCCGGTCTGCGGGTGGAGATAGCTGCGCGGACGGTGAAGGCATCGTTGGATTGCGGCCTCGGCCAAGGCGGTCCCCGTACGGCTCCGAGACCGTCACCAAGTGGTCGAAGTCGGAGCGGCCCATGCCCGTCAGGGCCTGACAGAAGTGAACTTGCGGGTGAAGGTGCGGGCGCTTCCCCCGTTGGCGGCGGTGATGGGGAGGCCGTCGTAAGTGGGGACTGCACATCGGCTAGCGGCAGGACCAGTCGCCCGAGCGCGGCGCCCACCGCTATACCGACGTCGTGGGAACCGGAGTTCGCCGCGAGTGCGGTATCCGTGCGGCCTGGTGCGCAAGGCAGCATCGCGTTCTGGGTGGTCATGGACACCGGCCCGAGTGGACCGTCCATCAGTAACAGGAACACCAACGCCGCTGCTGGATGGGCGCCGGCCACGCACCAACCGAGCATGCCCACCGCCTGCTTGGCTACGGCCGTGGTCAGCGCGGACTGCGGAACGCGATCCGGCAGCGCGCCGGTGATGACGGCCTCGTAGCCACCCTCGTCCAGCACGGGAGCGGAGGCGAACCAGGCGGATTCGTCCCCGTCTGACTGGACGGCGGCGAAGGTGTTGTCCACGTCGTTCAGCTCGCTGATGAGCCTGGACAGGGCGTCCTCGGACGGGGCGTCGACGTGGTCGGTTCTCACTGTCAACCGCAGTAGCCGGTTACTGCGGTTGCTCGTCGTGCGGCCTCGCAGGCGAAGGCGTGCCAGGCCGCACGACGGATCGGGGTGACCGGGTTCCGGCACGCCGATGACGAGTCGCCGTAATGGATGGGGCTGTGGAGGTCCTGCGGGGGTTATCGGGTCCTGAAGCGGCGGAAGAGGTTTCGGGCCACGTACACGCCCGGGCCGCCGAAGCCGACGATGTCGACGCGTCCGTCATCGGTGATGTCGGTGAGGAAGCGGCGATGGCGGTCGACCCGCCAGCCGCCTGCGTCCTCGTTGTACCCAAAGCCGCGGCACACCAGTCGGGCCTGCTCGAACCGGCCGCCGCCGCGGCTGTGCGACACCCAGACTCCCTCGTCGCCGAAGCCGACGATGTCCGGGTTACCGTCGCCGGTGACGTCGGCGAGGATGCGAAGGTGCTTCTTGCCCGTCCACCCCTGGGCGAGCCCGAAGTCGTTCAGGACGAGTTTCGAGGGTTCGAACGTGCCGTCGCCGCGCCCGCGTGAGACGACGACGCCCTGTGGGCCGAACCCGACGATGTCCAGTGCTCCGTCACTGCTGGTCTTGACCAGGAACCGGGGGTGCTCCTCGACCGAGCTCCACCCCTGGGCGGCCCCGAAGTCGTCGAGGACGTGCACAGGGTCGGCGAACGTGCCGTGCTCGTCCTGGAGTGATACCCAGACGCCGTCGTCGTGGCAGCCGACGATGTCGAGCCTGCCGTCACCGGTGGTGTCGGCGAGGAAACGGGGATGCTTGTCGACAAGCCACCCGCCGGCCTCCTTGCCGTGTCCGAACGCCTTGAGGACCGGTTCGTTGGGGATCGGTGCGAACGTGCCTTTCTCGTCCTGGAGTGATACCCAGACGCCGTTGTCGTGGCAGCCGACGATGTCGAGCCTGCCGTCACCGGTGGTGTCGGCGAGGAAGCGGGGATGCTTGTCGGCGAGCCACCCGCCGGCCTCCTTGCCGTGTCCGAACGCCTTGAGGACCAGCTTGCCGCCCGCGGGCGTGAACGTCCCGCCCGCGTCCTGAGAGGACACCCGGACACCGTCGGCGGAGAGCACGACAATGTCGGGTTTGCCGTCGCCCGTGGTGTCCACGAAGGTCCACAGGTCCGCGGGACTCGCGGAGGACGCGGGCTGCAGGACGCGTTCGTCGTCGTCGAATGTCCCGTCGCCTCTGCCGGACGACGTCACAGCCCCCTTCGCGGGTTTGAGTCCTACGATGTCCTTTCGCCCTGTTCCCGTGGTGTCGGCGAGGAACCGGTCACCGATTCCGGCCCACCAGCCCGGTTGCCCGCTGGGGGATGGGGTATTCCCTGCTCGAGCGAAGCCGAGAGCTTGGGGAAGGTTGGCCCCGTCGCTCTTCCATCCGCCGGCGTCCTGGTCGCTGCCGAACCGCTTGAGGACCAGCAGCATGTCGCTGAAGGAGGGCGTCGCGTCGGGTGTCGGCCGCAGCGCGGTCGAGCGGGCCAGCCGCCAGGACCGGCGGCCGTTCCAGTGGCTCAGTGGTGCCCAGCGCAGCACGAGGTCGCTGGTGCGCTCGGGCTCGGCCGTGACGAACCGCCAGCGCTGGCTCTTCGCGCGGTCGTCGTGCTCGCGCAGGACGATCCGGGTGTTGTCCTCTCCGGGGTCGGCGAGGTCGAGAACGGCACCGTCGGTCGCGCCCTTGATGAAGTAGAGGCCCGCTTCGCCCTCCATGGGGACGATGCGCCACTGCTGGCTCTTCTTGCCTGCGGCGGCGTCCGACTGGCGGACGCCGCGGTCCGCGGCGGCAGGGTCGTCGAGCACCTTGCCGTTGGCCGCGTTGCGGATTACATATGCCTGGTCGGCTTGTGCTTGGCCGCCTTGCGCGGACTGCACAGGAGTGAGCTGCCACTGCTCCGGTTTCGGGCCGCCATCGGGGAAGTCGCGGACGACGAGCGTCCCGTCCGTGCTCGGCGCGGCTTTGGTGCCGAGGGTCTTCCCCGTGGCGGCGTTGACGATCTCCAGCTTCAGTTCTTCCGTGGGCACGGCCATCGTGGTGCCTCTTCCAGGCGGTTGGGGCGTTGGCTCGGGACGGTTGTGGTGCGGCGCTGGCCGCGGATCACGTGAAGACGTGGTGGTACGGCACGTTCCACTCGCTGGGCAGCCGCGGATAGAACGTGTTGATGACCGTCCCGGTGAAGTCACCGCCCCAGTTGTAGGTGAGACGCACCTCGCTGTCGGCCGCCACCGCGTAATCCTTGAACCCGAGGATGGCGTCGGGGTGGGTGATCGGCACGAACGTGATCCCGCCCCACGGCGTCACCGTGACGACCCAGAGCTGGGTGTCCTCGAACGCACCGTTCTTCCCGCGCCACTTGTCGCCCACCTTGTCGGGTAGGCCGATCTGGACGGTGTCGGCGGAGCTCTGGGGGGCGTCCTGGTGGACGGTGATGCGCCTGCGCTGCGGCTTCGGCGCTCCGTCGTCACCGCGCCCGGAGTCGGCTCCGCCCGTGCCGGCGGGTTTGGGCGACACCTGGCCCGCGGCGCTCTCGATGAAGTACAGCGGTCGCTGTCCGAAGAAGCCGCCGGGGGTGATGTACCAGAGGTGGCCTTGCGCCTCCTTGGTGGCCGGGTCGAGCGCAGTGGCCAGCTTGGCCCCCTTGTCGTGGCTGTCCGCCTTCAGCTCGGCCGGCCGCAGGTAGCCGCCGTTGAAGGCGTGGACGAGCATGACCGGCCGATTCTCGACCAGCGCTGCCACGATTGCGTTGTCATAGCTGTTCACCGCCACCGGGCCGCCGACCACCAAATTCGACATTGTGGTGCGTTCTTGGGTGTACATCGCGGAAACCTCACCTGTTCTGAATGTGGAGGACAACGCGTCGGGCACTCAGTGCACTGGCCCATCACGCGGCATTACCGCAAGCCTGACCACTTTCGTTCGAAAGAAATTCGAAAACGAATGGGAGGTCGGTGCAAATACCCTCGCCCACGGCAACGACCGAGGCCACAACGCCCGCAGGCGGGACTAGCGAAAAGTCATCGAGCGAGTGACCGACCGCGCTTCAACGTGCCGCAGTCTTCCGCAAGTTGGGAGCAGGGGCAACGGACAGTGACCTTAATCAGCCAATGGCAGCGTGATGCACGGAGGCGCCTTTCCGGGCAATGTTGCTCGTGATAACTTCGCTTGCCGGAACGTGCGCTCTGCATTTTTCCACTTCACCGATCGCGGTTCGACCAAAATCAGTCGAGGACGGGGAATGCCTTCCATCGCATACAACCTGGAACATGCCAAGCGCCAACCGCTGACGAAGAAGAACCTGCGGGAACTCGACATCGAGCAGAATTGGCAGTCCATCCTGGACCACCCCAACCTGGTCTACGTCGACGACAACGGTGTACGACACAAGCCCGTCGGGTTCTCCGTGAACAAGTCGAGCTTCGGCGCCTTCCCCGGGACCGCGTCCCAGCTGGGCTGGCTCGCCTACATGAACCTCGGGGAACCGCTGATCGAGGAGCGGGGCAACATCAGCCAGCCCCCGCCCGACATGTTCTCCACGCGCACCTACGCCAACCGCAGCAAGGACTCCACGATGACCTTCACCGACTCGGTTGATTTCACCGTGTCGAACGCGGTCACGTGGTCGCTCCAGGGACAGACCCAGCTCACCTTCGGCGGCAGCGTCAGCGCGCAGCTCCAGCTGCAGCTGCAGACCCAGCTCAAGATGGACCTCCAGAAGCAGCTTCAGAACGAGGTGGCGAGCAAGAACACGAACACGGTGACCAACAAGAACAGCCCCAACAGCACCGGGGTGGACAACGCCAACGCCACCGAGGCGAGCGTGAGGAGCGCGGCGACGAACTCTGTGACGGACTCGGTGGCGTTCACGACCCAGGGCACCGCCACCGGCACCGCGACGCTCAACGCGCAGTTGATGCTGGGCATCACGGCCTCCGTCGGCGGCACCCTGACCACCAGCTGGGACTCGAAATCGCAGATCTCCGGCGATGTCCCGCCGGACTCCCGCGTGCAGACCATCGTCACGCAGCGGCGCGCCCGCAAGCAGTACTCCTACGAGATCCCGGTGACCTTCTCCGGGTTGATCGCGGTGAAGTACGACGTGCCGGTGGCGGTCCTGTCTCCTCCCCAGTCCGGGGACTACCCCGGCCTCGACCAGGTGGTCGCCCGCGATATCGGCGACCTCGATCTGGCCGGCGGCGGCTTCCGCATGAAGGGACTGGCCGAGGTCGTCTCCGCCCTGGAGGTCCACCACACGATGTTCGACGGCGAGAGCCTGACCGACAGCGAACGAGCGCTATACAAGAAGCCTTGACCGGCGGGCGGCGCCGCCACGACGACGACCAGGGGTGACGACCATGGTGTTCGACAACATCTTCGGCTTCGCGGGCAAGAGCGCGGGGCTCTTCTCAGTGACCACCGACAGCGACAAGCCGCAGCCGGGTGCAGGCGTCGACTTCGAGGACGCCGACGACGACACCTACGACGACACGAGCACGAGCCTGTTCAACAGCGCCATCCACGGCGCTTCCTCCCGTGCCAAGGTCGTGCAAGAGCAGTCGCCCGAAGCTCGGGCCGTCCTGGGCTTCCTCGGCTCCTTCATCCAGACCACCCAGGCGTCGGCCGTTGCACAGGCCAAGTACGCCGGCACTCCCAGCTCGGTGTCCACAGCGGCGGCCGACCGCATGAATGCGTCGAGTCCGACGGTGAAGGAGGACCCCGGCCTTCAGAAGGACGAGGACCTGGAGAACAAGCTGAAGCGGAGCGATTGCGCCAAGGCCCCCGAAGCGCCCAAGCCAACCGAAGCACCCAAGCCAACCGCCGGGAAACCGTCCAGGTACGACCGGTAGTGTCCGGGTCCTGGAATCGACTTCCCCAGGGACCACCAGCAGCGGGACCTGATCCCGGTGGGCTCCGTGACCGGCACCCCGAGGGTGTACGAGGGGTCAGAGGCGGCCTTGCCCCTGACCCCTCGGAGTCACAGTCACAAGGGCATCGGGGCGGCAGGCCGCTTGAGAACCACGGCAGCTTCAGGAGAACGGCGGCAGCATCCTCCTGCGGGATTTCCTGTGGCCCAGGGCGCTGGGCATCTTTGCCCAGCCTCCCGTCGAAGCGCGCCGGGCGCTCGGCCACGCTGCGGACGAGCTCGATTCCGTCGGACGAACGTAGTGACTCCGGCAGGCATGTCACATCAGGGTGAGACAGGGCCATCGTGCGCTTCCGCCGCTTGAACTGGCGTTTCAACAGGGAGCGTTGCATGATCACCCGCCGTTGTTCAGCTGGACACCATCGACGGCAAACGCGGCCAACACCCCGAGGCTGCGCCCCGATCGGTCAAGTGGCACGTACGTGACCCGCTGGGCATCGCATGCCTCGGCCGGAGTGTCCACCCTCCAGTTCGCATTCATCAGACCATCGGCGCCGCAGCGGCGCTCCCGTACCTCTCCGGGGCCACCGTCCGTCTCGTCTCGGCGAGGGCCCGCTGCCACAGAGAACAGGGCGGTTCCCCGTCGGCGAGGGCGTCGGAGAAGTGGTCCAGCAGTGTGCAGACTGCGTCGATCCGGGTAACTGTCGTCATGCACCGGCCAGGGAGGGGAAAGCCCTCTGGAGCCGTGAGGCTGGTGCTGAGTGTGTTGACGGTGTCGGCCAGCCACAGGACGAGCAGGCGGCGCAGCCACTCCTGAGCGGCTGCGGCAGATTCACGTGGCATGGACGTTTCGACGTGGGCCGCGACGCCGTCCAGGATGTGGTCGGGGCTCTCTGTACCGTCCGCCCTGCCCTCCAGAACCAGTCCTGCTACCAGGCGCAGCACTGTACGGGAGACGACTTTCGCCAAGTCCGCACCCGGGAGGGAGTGGGACAGACTCGGATCGATGAAGGTCGGCGGCGACTCCGGGCCGTCCGCGAACAGGACGTGTTCCGGTTCGAGGTCCCCGTAGCACCACGCCCGTCGACCCGCGGCACCCGGCCTGAGCTGGGCGTGCAGTCGCGCAACGATGGGTGCCAGGTGGTGGGCGTGGCCCGTCCTCATCAAGTAGTAGGACCCGCTGATGCCGTTGAACTTCCGCAAGAAGGTGGCGGTGATGGATTGCTCGGCGATGGCCGCACCGTGGAGTCGGCCCCCCAGGGCGGGAGAGCGCAGGCATCGGAGTTCTCGTGCCGTCGCAGCGAGTAGATCGGCGGTGTGCCGCGGGTGACGTTCGATGGCCTCGCTGAGCGTCGGGCCCGGCGCCGGGATGGTGAACAGCACTCCCCCGGTGGAACCGGCCACGCCGGCGACCCGTAGGCCAAGTCCCGATAAGGCGGACAGCTGGCGCGCCTCCCGGTCCAGCAGCTCGCCGGGCCGGGACAGGTAGTCGGCCTGCTCGGCACGCAGACGCGTCAGGTCTCCCCCGGCGCCGAGCAGTACGGCAGGCATCGACATTCCAAGCAGCGATGCCTTCGCGAACAACGGTCGGCCCGCTACGTCCACGCGTCGCACGAAACTGAACTCGCTCGGCACCACCGCCCCCAGGCGCACGGGACGTTGTGGCCACAATGTGTCGGCCGCGTTCAGGATCTGCCTGTCCAGGAGGTCACGGACCTCGGCTGCTGCGGGACGCGTCAACCGTTGATCCCCGCGTCGGTGCCAGGCGGCGTCTGTCGGGCGGCCCTGCATGGTCCTCGTCGCGCCGACGATGCGCGAGGCCGTCACGAGCGGCCCCGGCCCGCCGCCGGCGAGCCCACACGGCCTTGTGCAGTCGGCTGGCACACCTCCAGCACACGGGTGGCATCCCGTACGTCCGCGAACTCGGCGAACCTCTCCAGTACTGAGACCACGCGCGAGACGTCAGCCTGCCCAACGACGCGCCCAACGCACTCGCTGAACTTCTCCCAGAGGTTCGGTGGGTGGAGAACCTCCGTTGGGTCCACAGGGCTGTCCTCGGCCATCTGGCGAAGGGCGCCGCCGGTGACGGTGAACACCGTCACTTCTGCCGGTACGCGCACGTCGCCGGACCACGACGCCGCCGCCACGCTGACTCTTGTCCGGTTCATCAACTGTCGTATCCGCGAACTCAGATACGCCTCGTCTTCGAAATGCGCTGAGCCGATCCCACCCTCCAGGAGAGCACGAGCCACTACGTACTGAAGACTGAACTTCCCAGCCAGAGGCTCCGGTAGGACGGGCCGGTCGGTGTGCGGCAGACACCGGCGGTCCACGACGATGTCGATCCGTTCCACGTCCTCGGGTGTGAAACGCCGCTTCCGATGCAGCGCGATTGCCGCCTCGAGAGCGGAGTGGGTGCTGCCACAACACTCGTGTTCCTTGACGGTGTTGGAGCAACGGTTGATCTCCAGGGTGGAGTCGCCGGCGCCGGGGACAGCTGCCGCGAGTTCGTAGCGCCCCGGGCCGCTGTACAGGTCCAGGAAACCACGTGGCTCCTCCAGAGCACGCGGGTTGGCAGTGAATCCCTGCGCGGCGAGGCGAGCGGCGAAGAGGCCCTCGCGTACGGCACGACCGACGTGCAGGGGTTTGACCATTGTCCCGATGTTGGCCTGGAGCCCGGCGGCTGACGAGGTAGCGATGGCCAGGGCTGTCGCGCACCGCTGGGGGGGTAGTCCAAGCAAACGTGCTCCGGTGGCCGCCGCGCCGAGCACGCCGAGGGTGGGGGTGGAGTGCCAACCATTGTCCCAATGGCTGGTGCCGACGGCTCGGGAGATCCGGATGACGGCCTCGTAACCGGCCGCATACGCCTCGGCCACCTGCCCGGCCGAGGAGCCTCGCTCTTCCGCGAGGGCAAGTGCGGCAGGGATGAGCACGGCGGAGGGGTGGCCGCCCATGATCGCGTTCGTGTCGTCGTAGTCCAGTGCGTGCGCGGACACTCCGTTGAGCAGCCCGGCGTCGAGCGCACTGACGCGGTCGGCCGTGCCCAGGACGAGGCTTTGGCCCGGGCTCAGGGGCCCGGCGGCGGCTCGTGTCAGCCGGGACCCCTCGGCAGCGGAGCCGGCGTACGCCACGCCCACCGTGTCGACCAGCGCGGTGTGAAACACCGCATGCCCATGGTGTGTCAGGTCCTGGTGGCGCACACCCGCGATCCGCGCGCCCAGGAGCTCCAGTACGCTCGCCGAGCCACTCCCGGAGTGGTCAATCATCGTGGTGATCGTCCCTTCTGGTGGGCGCAGTGCCGGGGCCGGTGATCGGCGCACCAGCGGTGTCATGTGCGGCGTGCGGACGTGTGACTCATGTCGGCGTACCGGTCACCGGCAACCCGGGCTGCGAGCGGTTCGAGGGCGGCCAACTCCTCTGCATTCAGCTTGAGGTCGGCTGCTGCCGCGTTCTCCTCGACCTCGCGGACCACCTGGGATCCCGGCACCGGCACCACGGTGAGGCCCCAGGAATCAGCCCGGTGCTGTACCCAGGCCAGAGCTATCTGGGCCGGAGTCGCGGCGTGGGCGCGGGCAAGGGAACGTACCGGGGCGAGCAGCGCGACGTTGATGCGAGCGTTGCGGCCCATGAACCGAGGATGGGATCGACGGAGGTCTCCGGCGGGGAGGTCGTCGGTGGAGCGGAAGAACCCCGTCAGCAGACCGCGGCCGAGGGGCGAGTACGGCACGAGTGCAACACCGAGTTCGCGAGCCGCTTGTACCGGTCCGTCCTCGATGTCCCGGGAGAACAGGGACCATTCCGACTGGAGCACGGCGATCGGATGTACTGCTGTCGCGGCTCGCAGCTCAGCCGCGGTCGCCTCCGACATCCCCAGATAGCGGATCTTGCCCGCCGCCACGAGCTCCGCCATCGCACCGACGGTCTCCTCGATCGGGATGTGAATGTCCCGCCGGTGCATGTAGTACAGGTCGATCGTCTCGACGCCCAGTCGGCGAAGGCTCGCCTCGCACGCCTGCCGAACATACGCCGCGTCTCCCCGGATCCTCCGCCGACCCGGCGTGCCCACGGCGGGGACGAGGCCGAACTTGGTGGCCGTCACCACCTGATCACGATGGCCGAGCTTGAGGAAGGAACCGAGCAGCTCTTCGTTGGCGCCCAGCCCATACGCGTCGGCTGTGTCGAAAAGGGTCACGCCCAGTTCCAGGGCACGGCTCATGACGGCCAGAGATTCCGCCCGGGTGGCCGTGCCGCGGATCTCGCCGTAGAACTCGTTCATGCCCATGCAACCAAGACCTTGGACGCCTACTTCGGGGCCGTTGGTACCCAGCGTCACACGCCGCATGTCATCACTCCCGGGTGTTCTCGTGACGGGTGGAGCGTGGGTAGGAGGGCGCAGCGTGACGGGCACCGGCTGCCTCGTAAGCGGCAGACCGCAGCCACGTCGCCCGCTCTCGCGGCCCCGCCAGGCACAGACTCGCGAGGTCCAGCGGATCGAGGAAGATCTCGGCTCCGGTTTCGATGTCGCGTACGTGCAACCGCGGCCCGTTGGCGGCTGTATCCGGGTGCACTTCGACTGCCGCGAATTCGTTGGCGATCAGGAAACTGCCCTCGGCGGAGGAGGCGGTCATAGCAGAAAGGCCAGAGGGCCGTTGACAGCATGGGGATCCAAGAGGGCGACGCGTTTGCGCCGGATGAGGGGGCGTTGACCGCCCGTGCTCAGGCAGTGGAGATAGTCACCGGCGATCACCCCCTGCCGTCCGAGCCTGGCGTGCACCAGGACGAAGGTGGAGACGACGTCCGTGTCTGCGCCATGAGGGCAGGGGGACACCTCGCATCCGGACACGACACGGCGCACGGTCGAGGGCGGTACCTCGGCGTGTGCGTACCCGCTGGAGAGCCGGAACAGCCGGTCGAGGATGCGCTTGCGGTCGTCGCAGATGATGCTGAGGCTGTCTTCGGGGTCGGTGGCCGCAGGGTCGACAGGCACCCAATATGTCGCGTCGTCGGCGTACAGCCGCAGCCAGTCGTCATACCGCCCCGTGTCGAGCAGGCGCGCCTCGTGCCTGACCAGGGCGAAGTAGGGCTCAGCGCGGTCGAGTTCTGTGCCGGTGCCGTCCATACCGGTGTGGGTCATCAGCTCACTTCCGTCCAGCGGTGAACGGCTGGCCCAGCAGGGCCGCCCACCGGCTGTACAAGCCTCGTTGCGGTACCTCGTCGGTGATCGCGGCGCGTAGTCCATGCTCCCCGGTCTCAAGACGGTGGGTGCCGCGTTCGAAGGAGACCCAACCGTCGACGGGGCGGTTGCCGTCGTGCACCCGGCCCAGCATCTCCAGGTCGTCCGGGGTGCCGAAGCCGGCTGGGCCCCAGAAGAGTTCGTGGTAGCGGCGTCGCAGCCCGTTGATCGCGGTTGGGGCGGCTTTGATCATCAGGGGTTTGAGGGTAATCACCGTCTCGTCGACGGCCACCGGCTCGATCTCTCGGATGTGAATGCCGATCAACTGCAGGTTGGGGAAGACGGAGAGGTTGTAGCCAGGGCCGGCGTTCGCCTCCAGCAGCGCGCGGTATTCGTCCTCCACCAGCCCCAGCCGCTCAGCGCTCAGGCCGTCGAAGCCGGGCAGGGTCGCCAGCCTCCGGCTCAGCACCTCGCCCGCCACCTCGCTCTGGTCCAGTACGACGTGGCCGTGGCCGAGGTCTCGTGTGCAGCCGCCCTCCTCTTGCACGATGTAGCGCGATTGCCTACCCGTGCGGCGCTGCATCAAGGCGAAGAAGGAGGAGTGGGTGAAGTTGGCGTGGTAGCCGTCCACCCCGTTCTCCACCTGGAGCTTCCAGTTCCCCTGGTAGCGGGAGGTGTGCGCGCACGCGTCAACGCACAGTTCCCGTCCACCGGCGTGGTCGACATAGCCGTCGATGTAGTCGGTTGCGGGGCCCAGATGCTCACGCAGTGAGGAAACGTCGGGCTGCAGGCTGGCGAAGACGAAGCCCCGGTAGCTGTCCAGACGGGGAGCCGACCACAGATCGCGGCCGTGCTTCGCCGTGCCGCCGGGATAGCCGTCCGGAAAGGAGACGCCCACCAGTTCGCCCGTGTTGTGGAAAGTCCAGCCGTGGTAGTGGCACCGGAAGGCGTTGGCATTACCAGAAGGTGCCTGACACAGCTCTGTCCCGCGGTGCGTGCAGCGGTTGCGCAGCAGCCGGATCGCACCGTCGTGCCCGCGCACCAGCAGCATCCGCTGCCGTCCGACCCGCACCAGCCGGTAGTCGCCGGGCTCCGAAATCTCGCTCTCATGGCCCACGTACACCCAGGAGGAGTGGAAGATGCGCTCCATTTCGAGCTCGAAGATCCGCTCATCCCGGTAGACGGCAGTGTGCGCACGGACACCGTCGAACCAGTTCGCCGGGTTGAAGGACGCAGCGAACACGGAAAGTTCCTCTGCGGTGACTGTCACGCCTCATCCTCCTCGGTCGGTCGAAACTCCCGGTGGGTCAGGTACGTGAGGGGTACGCACCCGCCTCCACCCGCGAGGGCGAGGCCGTGGTCCGGCTGCTCTGGAGGCCGGCACCGGGAGCCAAGAAGGTCTTGAGCCGCTCACCGACCCCGTCCGCGGCGAAAACCCGCTCGAAGTCCTCCAGGGCGTGGGTGTCACCGAGCAGATCGGAGATGTCGTGCCGGACAAGGAACTCCAAGGATGCCTGGAAGGTCCCGTAGGCCGCTGACTCGAAGATCACTTCCTTGCGCAGGGCGGCGGTGAGGTCGATGCCGACCGGCGCGGCCGGTCGGCTCTTCAAGACGATCCGTCCGCCTGGCCGCACGGCACGGATCATCTCCTCGAAGGCCGAGGGGACGGGCTGGGTCTCGATGATGAAGTCGTACGCGTCCACGGCGAGCGGAGCCGTGCGGGTGGCCGCGACGTGACGGAAACCGGCGCTGTCCAGCACCCGTGCCGTCAGGTCGGCTATGCGGTTGGCCCCGTAGACCATTCCCAAGTCATCGGTGCGGATCCCCGTCTTGAGGACCGCCAGGGACGCACATACCGGCTCGGCATAGGCGCCTTCACGGAAGGACAGCCCGTCCGGTAAGGGGTGCACCACCTCGGCGGGGACGGCTACGAACTCGGCAAAGGCTCCGTGCCGGGCGACTCCCAGGAAGCGGTGGTGTGCGCAACACTCGGGGGTTCCCTGGGCACAGCGCGCGCAGGTTGTGCAGGGCAGCACCGGCATCACCGCGACACGGTCACCGGACGCGAACCGGCTGACGCCTGGCCCCGTACGCGTGACCGTGCCGGAGAACTCGTGGCCTAGGATCAGCGGGTCCGCGCAGGGGATGCGGCCTTGGGCCACGTAGATGTCGGTGCGGCACACCCCTGCGACTTCGACGCGGATGAGCACCTCTCCCGGTGCCGGATCGGGAATGGGGACTCGCCGCACCCGCACGGAGTTCCCGTCCTTCACGACCGCCCGCATCTGTGTCATCGAAGCCTCCTCCCAGCCGGGCGACGTGCGGTGGCTCGGTGGCCAAAGGGACCAGCGCGGCCATCGTCATTCACGGTGGATTCCTTCCGCAGACAGACATAGTCGGTTGCCGACTCCCGAGTGTTCTCTGCCTGCGTCCATCGGCACCAGAACGCCTTGGCAACTTGTCTCGAAGGCGACGGCGTGCGCATCCACCACACCCCAACGACACATCAGGGGCACATTTCTCTCACCAGAAAGACGCTGCGGTCGGGAACCAGTCAACCTACCCGGCCCATGCTGATGCGCGCGGCCGGGGTTGGGACGGGCTCAGCACGGTCGGTGTGGGGATGCCAACGACATCCGGGGGTGGCGGATTCCTAACTGAGACCTCCGCGGGCAGGTGTCTGATGGCATCGAGGGGGTAATCAACACCCTCGTTCCCACCATCCGACGGAATTCTGGTTCAAGCAGGGAGTAGGTCTCGCAATGACCGACACCACGCTCTCCGGCGTGACAGTGCAGCCGCTCTCCGGTCACATAGGTGCGGAGATCTCCGGCGTGGATCTCGCAAAACCGCTGGAAGATTCGGTGATCGAAACGATCAGGTCTGCCGTGCTGCGCTGGAAGGTGGTCTTCTTCCGGGAACAGGACATCAACCACGCTGCACACGTAGCCTTTGGTCAGCGATTCGGCGAACTCATCAGGATGCCGGCGCGCGGTTCCGTCTCCCCCAAGGACTACCCAGAAATCGAAACGACCGCCGACTTCCTGGAACACGGCCCGACTTTCGGGCTGGACAACAACGAATGGACGGAACGCAATCGCCATTCGCCCTGGCGCGGCTGGCACATCGACGCCAGCCCCCGCATCGACCCGCCCACCGCCACCATCCTGCGGGCTGAACACGTGCCCTCGTACGGCGGCGACACGATGTGGGCCAATCTGGCCGCCGCGTACACCGGCTTGTCGGAAGCCGTACAGAGGCTGGCCGACGGCCTGCGGGTCGAGCACCGTCTCGGGGTCACCTACCGGTCCCGGCCGGGTCGGGACGCGTACGTGGAACATCTGATGGAAAACCAGGCGGCCACCATCCACCCGCTAGTCCGAGTACATCCGGAAACCGGCGAACGAGTGCTGTTCATCGACTGCCAATACATCGAGCGGATCATCGGTGTCTCCCGCTTCGAGAGCCAAGGGCTGCTCAGCATGTTCACCGAGCAGATTCTACGGCCCGAGTACACCGTACGTTTCCGGTGGGAACCAGGCAGCGTTGCCTTCTGGGACAACCGGTCTACCATGCATCTGGGGCCGATCGACACCGCTCATCTCCAAAGCGGTAAACCGCGAATCATGCACCGCGTCATGGTGGTGGGTGACATTCCCGTGGGAGTGGATGGCAAGCCATCGGAGTCGCTCGTCGGCGCGCCGTTGAACCCCAAGGTCTCCTGATACCTGCCCCGTTCAGGCCCGCGCGACAGTCGGTCGGCAAGGAGAGGAACAGCGAAGAAATGCGCAGAGTACATCTCGCCGGGCTGAACGTATCGGCGCAAGGGCTCGGCTGCATGGGCATGTCGGAGTTCTACGGGAAAACCGACGATTCCGAATCGCTAGCCACCATCGGCAGGGCCCTGGACCTCGGTGTGACTTTCTTGGACACGGCCGATCTGTACGGCAGAGGGAAGAACGAGCGGCTGGTCGGCAAGGCCATAGCAGGGCGGAGGGACGAGGTCGAGCTGGCCACGAAGTTCGGCATCTTGCGAACGGACGCCTCCGATCCGATCCAGCGCGGATATCGGGGAGAGCCGGCATACGTACGGCGGTCCTGCGAGGCCAGTCTTCAGCGGTTGGGTGTCGAAACGATCGACCTGTATTACCTGCACCGCGTGGCCCTCGACACTCCGATTGAGGAAACCGTGGGCGCCATGGCGGAACTGGTCGCAGCCGGGAAGGTACGACATCTGGCTTTGTCCGAGGTGACGGCCGAAGAACTCCGTCGGGCGCACGCCGTCCACCCCATCACCGCCCTGCAGAGTGAGTGGTCGCTGTGGTCGCGCAAGGTCGAAGCAGAGGTGGTGCCTGCCTGCCGCGAGCTGGGGATCGGATTCGTTCCCTACTCCCCTCTCGGCCGGGGGTTCCTGACAGGTTCCCTGAGCGCGACGACCCGGTACGACCGGGACGACTTCCGTGCGGACAATCCAAGATTCGAGCCGGCGAACGCCCGGCGCAACGCGGCGCTCGTCGACGTCCTACGCGCCATCGCCGGAACCCGGGGGGCGACACCCGGGCAGGTGGCCCTGGCCTGGGTGCATCAGCAGTCTCAGCTGCACGGCCTTCCTGTCGTCCCCATACCCGGGACCAAGCGGCGCACATGGCTGGAGCAGAACGCGGTCGCCGCGGAGTTGGAACTGACACCGGACGAGCTGGCGCAACTCGACCCGCTGGCCTCGCAGGTGGCCGGAGAACGGTACGGCGAACGCCAGCCCTACCGAGGCGGGCTGGTCACCGATTTCGAGTGAGCCATCGTGCCGGCTCACCGGCTGCCCGCTCACAGCTCAGGGGCGGGCTACACCAAGGCCCTCCAGATCAAGGCTGAGACGGCCCGAAGTCGGTCGACGGGCCCGCTCACCGACGACCGGACGCGGCCCCTCATCGACGGGCCAGAATCGAACTCCGGGCGACGTCAGCGATGTAGGCAAGCACACTCTTCCTTCAGTAGGAGACTCCTGATGCCTAAAATCATGGTGAACGGTGACCCGGTTGCGGTCGACGGCACACTACCGAAGCCAGGCAGCACCGCTCCGGATTTCACGTTGGTCGGTGCGGGCCTGGTGAACCTCACGCTGCGGGACTTCGCCGGCAAGCGCAAGATCCTCAGCACGTTCCCGAGTGTCGACACCCCCACCTGTGCCTCCTCCGTTCGCAAGTTCAACGCGGAAGCCGTGAACCTCGCCAACACTGTGGTGCTGTGCATCTCCGCCGACCTGCCCTTCGCCCAAGCGCGTTTCTGCGGCGCCGAGGCCCTGGACAACGTCCGCGCCCTTTCCGCCTTCCGCAATCGGGAGTTCTTCACCAACTACGGGGTGGCGATCGAGGAAGGGAGGCTGGTCGGCCTGGCCGCCCGAGCCGTCGTCGTGCTGGACACCGAGAACAGAGTCCTTCACTCGGAGCTTGTCTCGGAGCTCTCCCATGAGCCGAACTATGCAGCCGCCCTCGCCTCCTTGAAGTAGGGGAGCTTTCACCCTGGATCCTGGGCGCTGTCTGGCTTCCAGGACAGGGGCAGCGCCACTTCGGCGGTGAGCGGCGTGCTCGGTGGTGGATACCACGCAGCGCAACCCGAAACCCGGCCGGCACGTGATCCGATTGCGCGGCCGCCGAATGGCATACCGACTTCACTACAGCGTCTCGGGTGCCACCCGGTTGATGCACCGGCTCGGGACTTCCCCGCAGGTGCCCGCCCGGCGGGTCGCCGAGCGCGATGAGGAGGCCGTGGGCGTGTGGCGGGAGGTGACCTGGGCGGACGTAAAGGACCCGGGCGGCCTGCCGGGGCTACGTCTGCTTCGAGGACGAAGCCGGCTTCACCCGACGGCCGCCCCGGGGACGGACGTGGGGTCGGCGCGGAGTGACTCCGGTCGTCACCGCCAGCGGCCGGCGGTCGGGACGGCTGTCGGTGGCTGGGCTGATCGCGATGCGGCCGGGTTCCTGAACCCGGCTGTCACCGACTTCGAACCCACCCCGCCGGCAAGAGTGCACGTCGCAGCATGGGCGAGCGGGACTTCATCGCGCTGATCGACGGAGTCCACCAGCTGGTCAAGGCCCCGATCGTGCTCGTGTGGGACCGGCTGAACACCCACGTCTCCCGCAGGATGCGCGACCTCGTGGCCGAGCGTGACTGGCTGACGGTATTCCTGCTGCCCGCCTACTCACCCGACCTGAACCCCGTCGAGTGGGTAGGGGCCCACGTCAAGCGCAGCCTGGCCAACCTCGCCGTCATGGCCCTGGACCGACTCCAAGCCCTCGTCCGCCACCGGCTCAAACGCCTCCAGTACCGGCCCGACACCCTCGACGGTTTCATGGCAGGCACCGGCCTCGCCCTCGGCATCCCAACGTCACCCTGACCAGCCGAAGTCGGTGAGCGCGACGCGGGGGCAACTCCGCCGTAGCTGTTGGGCGAGGGCACGCTTCCAGCATCTTCCTCGTCGTGTTGCCTTCCTCTGGGGTACCCCGGAGGTGGTACTAGCGTCTCGCGACGATCGGCCGGGCCGCGTAGGTGACGACGCCCTGGCTCATCAGTGCCCACTGAGCGACCAGTCGGCTGATCGGCGACGGAAGAGAGAAGGCGACACCGATGACCGATTCGACCAGACTTGCTACCGCGGTCAAAGCGCTACGGGAGCGATTCAACGGCGAGCTGATTCTGCCGGGAGACCCGTCGTACGACGATCGGCGGACGCTGTACAACGCGGCTCACGATAAACGACCGGCCGTTATCGCGCTGTGCTCGGGCACCGCCGATGTCGTCGATGCCGTCAAGTTCGCTTGTGCCCACGATCTTGAGATCGCCATCCGGTCCGGCGGGCGGCACACTGCCCGGCTTTGCCTCGGTGGACGGCGGTCTCGTCGTGGACCTGTCGGTGATGCGCTCGGTGCGTGTTGATGTCGACGAACAGACCGCCTGGGTCCAGGGCGGTGCGAATGGCGCTGACTTGCACGCTGAAACCCTGACTTACGGTCTGGCCGGGATCGCAGGCTGGACCAACGCCGTTGGCCTTGGAGGATTCCTCCTACACGGCGGCTACGGCTGCCTGAGCGCGAAGCTGGGGCTCGGCGTCGACACCATCCTCGAACTCGAGGTCGTTTCGGCGAACGGCGAAGTGCTCCGCGTCACTCCTTCGGAGAACCCGGATCTGTTCTGGGCTGCACGTGGCGCCGGTTCCAACTTTGGTGTGGTGACCTGGATGAAGGTTCAGCTTGTCCCGGTCCCGGAGCAGGTTCTGGCAGGTGTCTTGGTGTACGACGCCGTGGAAGCCACCGAGCTCCTCGAGCACCTCAACGAGCTCAATGGTCGAGTGCCCGACGACATGATGTTCATGGCACACATGGCTGTCCTCCCGGGTGTCCCGGCATACCCGGAAGAGCCGCACGGCAAGCTCGTTGTCGACGTGATGATCGTGCACGTCGGCTCGCTGGCCCAGGCCGGCGCCGACGTGCGAGGGCTTCGCCGTGATCGCCGGGCTCACACTTCCGTACAGCAACGGCCCCACCGAAGGCGTCAACACCAAGACCAAACGGATCGCACGCCCGATACACGGACGAGCAGGCTTCAGCTTGCTCCGGCACCGCATCCTCCTTGGGTAGCAGCACGCTCCGTTACCACCGGATGTGCGCCAGGGCCGTTGATACAGACCCTCGCCCGGCTCCTCCGGTTCGCCTGCCTCCGGATCCGCCACCCGGGGCGTTCCCTTGGCCGGTGGCACCGCTTCCAACGGGCCGGAACGCCGTCAATACCATGCGCACTGTGAATCTTGATGAGCTGATGGCAGCACAGACAGGTCTTCGCGATGTCCCGGCGATGGCGGCAGGCGTCTCCACGGCGGGCGCACGCACCACGGCCACCCACGGACCGGTCGCGGTGACGGCGGATTCGTGTTTCCGGATCGCGTCGTTGACGAAGGTCTTCACCTCCGCGACGCTGGTCCGCGCACTGCGGGACCAGGGCATCGCATTGGACACCCCGGTCATCGAACTGCTCCCTGACCTGGCACCGGACTGGCGGGCCGACCCGAGCCTCACCGTCGAGCAGATCCTGGGTCAGGTGTCGGGGCTGCGCGAATCGGTGGACGGAGCGACCGCGGCGGCGCTGGGCGACGGGGACGGCGGGCTGCTGGAAGCCGCACGGCTCGTGGTCCGCGCCGGGAACGAGCGGGAGCCGGGCGCACGGTGGTCCTACTACAACGGCAACTACTTCCTGGCCGGTTCAATCCTTGCGGCCCTGAGCGGCACGACGTACGAGGGCGCGTTGCAGGCTCGGCTCCTCACCCCCTGGGGCCTGGCACGAACCGGCTTCGAGACCTCGCCGGCGTCCGTCACCGGGTGGGACGGCACCACCGAACTCCCGCTCCTGCGCTACCCGCGCACCCGTCGGCCCAGCGGGGGCCTGTGGTCGTCGGTGTCGGAGCTGCTGGCCGTCGGCGAGGGTCTGCTCGCCGACCGGGACCTCCTGGAGGAGATCCGTCGGCCGCGCACCCGATCCGACGACCCCATGACCTACGGACTCGGGTGGGCACTGGGGCCGTCGGGCCAGATGTATCTCAACGGACGGCTTCCCGGCTACCGGGCCGCCATGGTCCTCATACCGGACCGGGACCACGTGAGCGTGGTCCTCGCCAACCAGCAGAGCGCCCTGCCTGCCGTGGCGCAACTGCTCAGCGCCGTGCAGCAGCCTCTGACCGGGGACGACCTCGCCGAGGCGATCGACGACTTCGCCGCCTGAGCCCTCGGCGATGAGGCCCGGGCATCGTCCGGGCAGTGCGACAGTCCCGTGACGGAACCCGGGACTCCTTCGTCGCCGGCGCGGCCGACCGGTTCCTCCGGTCCGGCCGCCCGGTGTCCTCGGGTACCGGTTGTCGTTCGCGCCCGGAAGCGTGCCCGGTCAGGGCGGTCGAGGCGGGCGGGCCCCGACCTGGCACACTCGTCAGATGAGCGAGAGCACACCACCGGAGGGTTGGGACGGTCCCTGGTACCGCGTCCGCACGGAGCAGTTCGAGGCCGCGTTCCTGCCGGATGCCGGTGAGAACCTGGAGACCGTGGACAACGTCGACGTCGAGGTGCGGCTGCGGGACGGCTCGCGGTGGAGTGCGACCCTGTTCACCGTCGCCCAGGTCGAGGTTCTGATGAAGCGCTGGGCCGCCAGCGGCGAGGCGCTGGGAGGCCGCTACTTCTGGTGCCCGGACGGGCTGATCGTCCGCGACGCCGGCATCGGCAACATGACCCGGGTCCTCACCGGCCTGATCGAGAACGGCGAGTTCAGGCAGGTCCTCCGCCACCTCGACGACTGACCGCCGCCGGCCGGAGCACCGCGCCCCGGGCGGAAACGACCAGTTACTCGGCGGCCTCGGGCGACGTGTGGGCTGCTGATGGTTTCGGGGTGGCCAGGAAGACCGTGGCCAGGGTGAGGGCGGCGGCCAACCACGTGGTGGTGTGGAACGCCTCGGCGAATGCCCGAGCCGTTTCCGGGGAGTCGCCTGCTTCCAGTGGGGACGTCGACGCGCCCGAGGGGAGCGAGGAGCGGTAGGCCACCGCGGTGACCGTGCCGAAGATGGCGATGCCCAGGCCGGCACCGGCCTCATAGGAGACGGACTCGATGCCCGCCGCGGCACCCGCCTGGGAGGAGGGCGCGGTGGCCATGATCAGGTTCGAGGCGACCATCTGGACCAGTCCATGACCGAACCCGATCAGGCCCAGGCCGAGCGGGACCACCGTGCCGGAGGCGACCAGGACATACCCGGCCGCCGCGAGCAGCAGGCCGGCGGGCACGTCCACCCGCGGTCGTCCCAGACGAGAGAGGACCATTCCGCCCACCGGTCCCGCCACCGTCGCGGCCACCGGCATCGGGATCAGATACAGTGCGGCGCCCTCCGCCGACAGTCCCTTGACGAACTGCAGGTACTGCACCAGTTGAAGTTCGAAGCCGACCATCACCAGCACCGGCAGCACCGAGGCCACCACACCGGCACGCAGTCCGGGCAGCCGGAACAGGGACAGGTCCAGCATCGGGTGCGGCAGGCGCTGCTGCCGTCGCACGAACAGGACCAGTGCGGTCAGGCCCAAGGCACCCGGCAGGGCCAACTCAAGTGCGCCGACGCCGTCGTGGGTGAAGGCGATGATGGTGTAGGCGCAGCCCAGGAACCCCACGATCGAGAGGAGGGGCGAGGTGGCCTCCCAGGGTTGCCGTTCGGACTCGACCTGGTTGCGCAGCAGCAGCGCCACTGCGGGCATGGCCAGCGCCGCGATCGGCAGGTTGACCAGGAAGATCGAGCCCCACCAGAAGTGCTGGAGCAGGAAGCCGCCCACCACCGGTCCCAGCGCCGAGGCCCCGGCGGCAACCGCGCTCCACGCCCCGATGGCCACCGCGTGGTCACGTCCGTCACCGAAGGTCTGCCGGATGAGCGCCAGCGTGGCCGGGATGATCATCGAAGCGCCGACCGCCAGCACTGCCCGGGCACCGATCAGGGCCAGCGGCCCCGGTGCCATCGCGCACAGTGCCGAGGCCGCACTGAAGACCACCAACCCGGCCAACAGCAGCCGCTGGTGTCCGATCCGGTCGCCCAACGGACCGCTGACCAGCACCAGTCCGACCATCAGGAGCGAGTACACGTCCACTGTCCACAGCACTTCGGGCGGGGACGCGTGCAGTTCGTGGGCGAGAGTCGGGACGGTGATGGTGAGGATGGTGACGTCCATGGCCGCGGGCAGGAAGCACAACAGCACCACGGCCAGCACCAGCCAGCGCCGGGCCCCGACCACAGGCGTCGTGCTGGTCACCGGTCGAGGCCCAGGGCCGTCCTCGCTCCGACGATCAGATCGTGCAACTCGGCCAGGCTTGAGGCGTAGAACATGCAGCTCAGTCTGCCAGTTGGCAGATCCGTCAGCTCGGTGGGAACCACTCCCCGGTCGGCGTGTCGGGGCGAGGCCACCAGCCGCCCGAGCAGGCGCAGCACTTCCGGCAGATCCAGCCCGGCCGGAAGTCCGTAGAAGTCGTAGTTGCCGACCGCGTGGGTGTCGAGGTAGTCCGGGCCGATGAGGTGCGCGCCGAATTCGTGCACATGGCTGGACCCGGTGCGACGGGCGTTGAGGTCGTGCATGTAGACGACGCCGTCGCGGGCGATCGCGTCGATGCCGAAGCGCCCGCGGTAGCCTCGCCGTTGCATCTCCTCGGCCAGCCGGAGTCCGCCCTCGGTCAGCGGGCGGTACCACCATCGGTCACGCAGTTCCCGCGCGGTGACGTTGCCGCGCAGGTGTGTGGCGCCCTCGAACAGCATGTCGGTGGTGTAGCACAGGTGGGGCGGGGCGTCGGCGGGCACCATGTACTCCACGGACGGGAAGTCGATGTCGCCGTCGAGGAACTCCTCGACCACCACCGGATCTTCGTCGTAGAACGTGCTCGCCGCCAGGCGCTCGGTGATGTCGTCGTCGCCCGGCCGGAAGATCAGCAGGCCGAGGCTCGCCTCCCCGCGGTCCGCCTTCACGATGCACGGCGTGCCCGTCGTGAGCATGCCCCGCACCGCCTCGGGCACCTCGTGCTTCCCGGAGCAGTGCGTACCGGGCGGGATGCGGCAGGGCCCGTCGGCCATGCCGAGGTCGGTGGCCAGGTCGCGCAGGCCAGTCTTGGTGTCCAACAGATCGCGCAGGCCCTGCTGTGGCGAGCTCTCCGGCAACTCGACCCCCACGCCGTGCCGGGTGCGCAGGACCCCGACGAACCGCCACAGGTCGGTGGTGGTGGTGTGCGGGATCAGCCGGAGCCTGCGGCCCGGCCCCGCGTGCGCGACGACGGCGGCCATCAGTCCGGGGTCGGCGAGCGTGTCGGCGAACAGCGAGCCGGTGCGGCCCGCCGGACTGAGGTTCACCACGCCGTCGAGCCCCAGGAACTCCCGCTGCCAGTCCAGGTCTCCGATCGGTTCGTAGGTGATCAGCATCTTGTCCAACGGCCCCCAGAACAGGGCCTGGTCCTGTTGGGCGTAGCACTCCGAAAGCAACGCGTCGACGTCGTCGGCCCGGACGGCGAAGTCGTGCAGCGTGTCGACGGCGTTGCACACGCAGAGGGTGGGTGTGGTCATGTCTTCTCCTCGCGCAGCAGTCCCTTGCCCTCGGACATCAGGGCGACCGCGGCCGAGACCACGTGCCGGAAGAGTTCCTCGCCCAGGGCGGCGGTGGCGTCCGAAGTGCTCGACAGGACGCCTTGGTTGGTCGTGCGGTCCACATCGACGGGGTGGAGGTAGATGCCCGGGCGGGGCGGGTCGGCGTGGTCGGGCCGTGCGGGCCGGACCAGGTCCGGACGGAGGTGGAGCATCAGGCTGGTCTCGGTGATGCCCGCGTGCTCGGCGTGCCACCCGGGGAAGAGCGGCACCCGCCCCGCCAGCCAGTCCGCGTCGACCAGGCTCCACCAGCTCAGCGCGATGAACTCCTTGCCCGCGGCGACCGGCCGTCGGCCCACCTCGTCGAGGACCTCGAACAGGAACGGTTCGTTCTCGAAGTGGCCGTTGACGATCAGCAACCGGCGCCACGGCAGGGCGCACAAGGACTCCAGTGCGTCCTCCAGGAAGGCCAGTAGGGACCGACCGCGCACATGGACGGTGCCGGGAAAGGCCAGTCCTCCCCCGCTCTGCGGCAACGACCGCGCCGCGATGGACTGCGCCGGCAAGGTCAGGGCGTTCAGTTCGCCGGCGATCTGCCGGGCGAAGGCGTCGGCCAGGAGCGTGTCCACGGACAGCGGCAGGTGCGGGCCGTGCTGTTCGACGGACCCCACCGGCCACACCACGGTCCGGCCGGCGGTGGCCGCCAGGATCTCGGCGCTGCTCAGGTCCCATAGTTGCGCCCCGGTCGATCGGGAGGTCATGACCGCACCTGCCCGGATCGGTCCGCTCCGACGACGGGTGCGCAGCTGTGGTCGGTGTTTCCCGATCCGGTGGCCTCGGCCACGATCCGGGTGAGCGTGAGGTTCATGTCGGTGTGCAGCGCGGTGTAGACCTGGACCGCCACCGCGCCGACCCCGAGATAGTCGTGGACGTCCCGACCCGACTGCACGCCGCCGGAACCCATCAAAGGCAGGGAGAACCCGGCGCTGCGCAGCTTCCACAGTGAGGCCAGTACGAGCGGCTTGATGCCCGGTCCCGAGTAGCCGAACACACCCCCGAGGCGGAGGTCGCCGGTCTCCGGGTGCACGGCGGCGGCGGGCAGGGTGTCGCTGATGGTCACCACGTCCGCGCCGGCTCGGGCGGCGGCCAGCGCCCGGGCATGGAGGCCCTCACCGCTGGCCAGCTTCACCGAGAACGGCACTCGGGTCGCGGCGCGGGCCGCCGCGGTGTACGCGTGCACCCGCTCGGGAGCGTCGTCGAGACCGTCCTTCTCATTGAGGCAGGAGATGCCGAGCTCCAGTGCCCGGCAGCCGGCTGCCTCCACCCGGGCCGCCAACTCGGCCAGTTCCGCAGGGCTGTCGGCGTGCAGCGACGCGATGACCGGCAGCCGGTCCCGTGCCAGGTCGTGCAGGATGCCCACCCAGTGGTCGACGGACCGTTTGGAGTAGGTGGTGCTGTTGATCATTCCGGTGGGCAGGCGGATGATGCGCTCGTCCAGGCCCGTTGGCGGGTTGGGGTGGATGGTCTTGGTGACCACCGCGCCCGCGCCGGAGTGCAGCAGTCTGCGGATGTTGCGTTCCTGGTCGGTGAGCAGGCCCGAGCCGACCACAACCGGATTGGCCAGGTCCATCCCCAGCAGATGTGTCGCGGTCGCCATGTCAGACCGCCGTCCTCGTCCGACCCAGCGCCGCGAGCACGCCGTCGACCAGCAGTGTCGAGTCCGCGGCGATCTCTTCGGCGGAGAAGAACGTGGCGACGGCGACCTGGGCGAGCCCCTTGAGCAGGTGACTGGCCGACTCGGCGAAGGGTTGATCGGTGATCCCCACGATGGGGCGGCCCAGTGCGCTGGCCCACCCCAGCTCGATGTGCGTGCCGTCCGTGCGCAGCAGGGTGCCGTCGAGCACCGGCAGTACCGGCACGAAGACATCGCACTCGCACATCCACGCATAGTCGCGCACGGATACCTCTTCGGGGGTGAACGAGGCGGTGTCGGCGCCGAACCGCTCCGCCACGTGCGCGGACAGCACGGTGGCGCCGGCCTGCCGCGACTGGTCGATGGTCCGACTCAGGCATTCCCGAATCGGCGTCGCCATTCCGCCGGGCACCAAGGCATGCTGGATCGGACCGCCGACAAACAGGGTGACGCCGCACAGGGCGCCCGGGGAGACACTCATGACTTTCCATGGCTCCTTCGAAAGAGTCCACCGACGGCCGGGCGATCGGGCGGAATTCGGCCACCGGAAAGAGAGGGGAATGGGCAGCACAATCACATGATGCGCTTGCCGTGAATCACAGGGGATTCCGGGCGTGAAACCCGGTGGTGTCACCGGGCGCCCGGGTACCCGTTGCCCACCCGTCCCGCACTGCGCGTCCATCAGGTAGGCAAATAGGTAACTTGAGGCTAGTCAGGGGCGATTCATCACCACAAGCGTCATCTGAGCCAGGTGGAAATACGTGACAAATGGTGCAAAAAGTGCACACCAATCGGCCTGAGCCTCCGCTCAACCACCACCGACAAGGGCTCTCCCTGCTGGATCCACGGGCGCCAGGGGCAGGTCGAGGGATTCTGTTCCACAGACATATCCACCGCTGAGCGCGAGCGGCCGAAACGTCGCCGAACTCATGTGCAAAGCCCTTACGGACGCCGACACTTGAAAGCAAATGGCGAGTAAAACCGGAGACCACATTGACAGGCGAAGGGAGCCTCATCTAGCTTCGATAAGCGTGAATGGCCGGTACCGCCTTGTCTCCGTTCGGGGCCGGCTCACCTCCGGCCCGAATGCCGCCGCGATCTCATCTTTCTTTCCCACGTTCCGGACGCCGGCCGTGGCCTTTTGGATGAACCCACCCAGAGGGGAAAATCCTGATGAACCCGTTGCAGACCATCAAACGCATTCTGCACTCCGATGTGCTGGTAGAGGTGCCGATCGACCAGATGCGGCTCAACGACAGCCTTCGCGAAAGCTATGGCATGGACTCACTCGGATTCGTGGAACTGCGCGTGCAGTGTGAGGAGGCGTTCGACATCAACATCCCCGACGAGGCCGTTGCCACCGGCCAGTTGTCCACCCTCGGCGATGTACTCGCGCTGGTCGAGCGGCTGTCGGGGGCCGTCCACCCCCCGGCCACCACGTGAGCACGGCCCCGGTCGCCCGGACCGACCACGCCGGGGACCCCACCGGTGTGCTGTCGCGCGGCAGGGACCTGCATCTGAACCACTACGGGGCAGCACGGCTGCCGTTCGCCTGCGTGGGCGGACGCGGCCTGGAGCTCGACATGGTCGACCTGAGCCCGGCGGGGCGAGGCAGACGGCTACGGCTGCTTGACGCCAGCGGCGGCTACGCCAGCGCGACCCTGGGCGGCGACCACCCCGTGATCCGCGCGGCGCTGACCCGCAGCACCGCGGTCGGCAACGTCACCGACGAACTGGGGTCGTGGGAACGCGCGGAACTCCTCGACCGGCTCTTCGGCCCCGGCGGGCTGTGGACCGACCACTTCCCCACGGGGCGGTACCACGTCAGCGGACGCAACTCCGGCTCGGAGGGGAACGAGTTGGCATTACGGCTCGTGCTGGAGTCCCGGTTCGACGGCCGGCGACTGCGCCACCGACCGGGCAAGGTGCGGCGCGACACCATCCTGGCCTTCCAGGGTGCCTGGCACGGCTGGACCGGTGGGCTGGTGCAACTGCTCAACCGCAGGTACTACCGCGCCGGACTGCCCGCGCCGGACACCGCCGGCCCGTACGGCGTCCGGGTCGCGCACATCCCGTTCGGCGACCCCGAAGCCCTGGCGGAGTACTTCGCCGCGTCTGCCGACCGGCTGCTCGCCGTAGTGGTCGAGCCGATCCAGGGCGACGCGGGCATTCTGCTGCCTCCGCCCGGCTACCTGCGCGAACTCGCGCGGCGGTGCGCGGAAGAGGACGTGCTGCTCGTGGCCGACGAGGTACTGACGTTCGCCAAGACCGGTGACTGGTTCGCCATGCGCGACGCGGACGGGCCGGTGCCCACCGACATCACCGTCATCGGCAAGTTCCTC
This sequence comes from Streptomyces noursei, assembly GCF_016917755.1. Taxonomy (GTDB): domain Bacteria; phylum Actinomycetota; class Actinomycetes; order Streptomycetales; family Streptomycetaceae; genus Streptomyces; species Streptomyces yunnanensis. The sequence continues at coordinate 322,613 of NZ_CP070326.1, forward strand.
GGCATGGGCGCGGTGTCCACGTCGATGGTGATCGCCCGCAAGGGTCTGGCCGTCCGCTCCTCCGGCGCCGTGACCACCTCCGATCTCCGGCCACTGAACTGTGCGGTGATCCGTGACGGTATCGAACACATCGGGACCGAAGGGCTGCTGCGACGGTCGGCCAAGGTCGGCGTGCACCTGGCCGAACATCTCGATGCCACCCTGGTGGGCCGCCACCCTGACGTGTTCACCGAGGTCCGCGGCACCGGGGCGATGCTCGGAGTGGAGCTGACCGCCACGGCGGCGGACCGGATCGGCGAGCTGCGCAGGGCGCTCATCGAAGCGGGTGTGTACGCGGAGTTCATGGCGGGCGCGGGGAAACGCTCGGGCGGCCGGCGCTACGTCCATCCCACGCTGCGGATCGTGCTGCCGCTGATCGCCACCACGACACAGGCCGACGAGATCGCGGACCGGGTGGCGGCAGGCGCCCGGGCGCTGCGGTGAGCGCGGAGTTCCGCACCCGGATCGAGCACGTCGACACCGACGCGACCGGGATCGTGCACTTCTCCCGCTACACCTCACTGATGGAAACCGCAGGCACCGAACACCTCGAAGCGCACCACGCGGGTCTGACCGCCTTCAGCGCGGCGGGCGTCGACCTGGTGGCCGCCGACCTGCGGGTGACCTACCTCAACAGCGCCGTGTACCGCGATGTGATCGTCGCGGACACCCGAGTCGACCACGTCGGCGCGGCCTGGTTCGCGCTGGCGGTGAGGCTGCTGCGAGAGGAGGAAGACGGCGTCCGCACCCCGTTGGTGACCGGCGACCTCGTCTTCGCCGCCGTCGACCCCGACACCCGGCGCGCGGTACCCCTGCCGGCGCCGCTGCGACAGACTCTGAGAGGAATGGTCCCGGATGCCGCACACCGACCAATCGGCACCCCCTCCCGCGGCGGTCCGCGCGGCTCGGCCGCTGGGTACCTCGGCGATCGCCGCCCTGGTGCACGGACGCCATCCGCGACTGTTCATCGACCGGGTTCTGGACCATGAGCCCGGCGTGTTCCTGCGCAGCATGTTCGCCGTCTCGGCCGAGATGAGCGCACTGTCCGGGCACCTGCCCGAGCGCGGCCTGACCCCGGGGGTGGTCCTGCCCGGCAGCCACACCATGCAGGCTTTCGCCCAATCCGGTGTGCTGCTCTACCAGTTGAGCAGCGCCCCGCTCGCCGACGACGAGGTGACCCTGGTCGGCACGGTCAAGTCCCGTTTCCTCGTCCCGGTCGTGCCCGGCGACCAGGTCGTGCTCGACGTACGCGCGGACCGGCTGTCCGGCCACACCTTCGCCTTCTCCGCCGCGGTGACCGTCGAGGGTCGATCCGTCGCAGGATTCCGCGGCGCGATGAGCCGGGTGACGGTCGATCCCGCGAGGGCCCGGCCGTGGTGACCCCGGTGATCACCGGGCTGGCCTGGGACACTCCCCTGGGCCGGGCCCTGGAGGCGGTGTGGGAGCGGCTGTGCGCAGGGGACTCCGGTCTGGCGCCCGTGGACTCGCCGCACCCGCTGCGCAACACCGCCGCGGCCGTCATCGAGTCGCTGCCCTATGGGACGCCTGCGGGCAGGCGGCAACGGCTGCTCGCCGGGCGGGCGCTGCGCGCCGCGTTCGCGGACGCCGGTCTGTCCACGACCGACGCCGAGGTCGGCCTGGTACTGGGCACCAGCTTCGGTGCCTCGTTGGACGAGGCGGAACCGACACTGCACGCCTGGGCCGACGACGCGGCGGCGGGCATCGGGCACCCGGGCACGCCGGTGTGTGTCATGACCGCGTGTTCCGCGGGATCGGACGCGATCGCCATCGCGCAGACCCTGGTGCGCTCGGGCGAGCGGCGGGTGTGCGTGGCGGGCGGGGTGGACGTGGTCACCGAGGCCAAGCGGCTCGGGCATTCCGCGCTGGGCACGATGAGCCCCACCGACATGCGGGCGTTCGACCGGGCACGCGACGGCATGCTGCTCGGCGAGGGCGCGGCGTTCGTGGTGGTCGAGCACCCCGACTCCGCCCGGGAGCGCGGCGCCCGGGTGTACGCCCGGCTGCACGGGGCCGGCGCGGCCAACGACGCCGCCGGGCTCACCGCACCGGACCCGTCCGGACGCTCCGTGGTACGCGCGGTGGAACGCTGCCTGGCATCCGCGGGCCTGGCACCCTCGGACGTCGCAGTGGTCAACGCACACGGGACCGGCACCCCGCTCAACGACGAGGTCGAGGCACGCAGCCTGCTGCAACTGTTCGGCGAGGACGGCCCGTTGACGTTCGCCACAAAAGGGGCTTTCGGGCACAGTCTGGGCGCCACCGGGGCCATCGAGGCCGTGGCGACGGTACTGGCGCTGCGGCACCGACGGGTTCCGCCGGTGGTCGGGCTCCGCGATCCGGTGGCACCGGTGCGGCTGGCCACGGAGTCGGCGCAACCTGTGGGCGCCGGCGCCGGATTGAGCCTGACGTTGGGGTTCGGCGGGTTCAACACGTGTCTGCTGTTCGAAGGGGTGGGGGTGTGACACACGTGCCGCCGGGCACACGGGTCCTGGGTTCGGCGACGGTGGTCGCCGAGGACCCGGCCGCGTACACGAGGAACAAACCGTCCTTCTATGCCGACCCCGCTGCCTGGCTGGTCGCCGAGACCGTGGACCGGGCGCTGGCGGGCTGCGCCGAGTTGGTGGGCGACGCCACCGACGACACCGCGATCCTGGTCATGAGCGCGACCGGAAGCGAACGGACGATACGCCGCATCGCCGACTCGGTGCCGCGCTCCCGGGTCTCGCCGCTGCGCTTCGCCGGAGCGAATCCGGGGGTACTGGCCGGGCTGCCCGCCCTGCGCCACAGGCTGCGCGGTCCGTCGTTGTTGTTGGCGGCGCACCCCGACACAGCCACCCCCGTGGCGTTCACCGTGATCGACAGATGGCTCGCCGACGGCCACGCCCGGCACGTGATCCTGGTCGGCCTGCAATCCACCGCGGGAGAGCGGCAGTTGTGCGACTGTCTGGTCCTGACCAGTGCCGGGGAGGGCCGGTGAACGGCTTCACCCGGTCCGCGGTGGCCGACTTCCTGAGCCGGGTCCACGCCACCGTGGCCGGCGCGGACGCCGGCGCGCCGGCCGGGGTGGACGACGTGTTGGCGGATCTGGCCGGGCTGGGCCTCGCACCGGGCGACGCGGTCGTGCTCTGCCTGGCCAACGGAGTCGAACTGCTGCGTGTGCAGCTCGCGTCGTTGTTGCTGGGCCTGGTGCCGCTGGCCGTGCCTCCGAGCACGCCATGGCAGCGGGTCCGGGCACTGGCAGGGCACGTCGGGGCCAGCGTGGTGGTGACCACCCGACTGACCGGCGCGGAACCGCAGGCGCCGGTGGGCGACGCGTTCGCCGTACCGACCGGGCACTGCGCCACTCCGTACCGGCCGGGCGAGATCCTGCTGTCCACCTCTGGTACCTCGGGAATGTTCAGTGCGTGTGTGCACCACGTGCCTTCGCTGCTGCACAACGCCCGTCTGCACGCCGAGGCCACAGGCATCACCGCGGCCGACACACTGCTGGTGAACCTGCCGCTGTACTACTCCTACGCCCTGGTGGCGCAGGCGTTCGCCGCGTACGTGACCACGGCGCGACTGGTGCTCGACGGGCCGCCGTTCTCGCCGGGCGCCTACCGCGACGCGATCACCGCGCACGGGGTCACCCACTCATCGGTGACACCGACGATCGCCCGCCAACTGTTGGCCGACCCCGGGCCCGTGCCCCCCGGTCTGCGGGCGCTGACGGTCGGCGGGGACCGGCTCGCGCCCGCGGAGGTGGCGGACCTGCTGGCCGCACTGCCGTCTTCTGAGCTGTATCTGACCTACGGGCTCACCGAGGCCGGGCCGCGCGTGTCGACCCTGGCCGCGCACGCCGAGCCCGCGCACCGGTACGGCTCGGTCGGCCGGCCGCTGCCCGGGGTGCGCGCGTCGCTGCGCGAGGTGCAGGGCGACGTGGGCGAACTGGTGGTGGAATCCGACACCGTACTGCTGCGACGGGTCGGGGACCACAGCGGCAGAGTTCTGCTGGGACCGCGGACCATCGCCACCGGGGACGCCTTCTCGATCGACGAGGGTTATCTGACCTTCCACGGGCGCCTGTCGGACTTCGTGGTGCTGCGTGGCGAGAAGGTCTCGCTGAACACCGTCCGGCAGGCCGCCCACGCCATCCCGGGGGTGGTGCACTGCCTGCCCAAGGTGGTGAACGAGGGCGGCACACAGGTGCTCGACGTCCATCTGTCGGTCACCGACTGCTTGCCGGGCGGGGAGAAGGCCGTACGCCGCCTCCTCAACTCCCAGTTGCTGCCCGCCGAACGCCCTCGTGCCGTCTTCATCTCCGCCGCCGACCCGGAGACCTTCCGCAAATGACGCTACGCCTCGGCTGGACCGTTCCCACTGGCCTCTCACCCGTCGAGCTCCGCGAGTTCGCCATGACCGCGGAACACCTCGGATACGACCACCTCTCCGTCCCGGAACACCTGGTGTCCAGCACTCCCGCCTACGAGAGCCTGACGCTGGTGGCGTTCCTGGCGGCGGTCACCACCCGGATCGAACTGGCCACCGCGATGACGATCCTGCCGCACCGCCCGGTGGTGCTCGCCGCCAAGCAGGCCGCGCAGCTGGCCCACCTCAGTGGCGACCGACTGCGGCTGGGCGTCGCCACGGGGGCCGATCCCGCCGAGTCCGCCGCCCTCGGCGCCGTTCCGGGAACCCGCGCGGCGCTGTTCGAGGAACAGGTCCGTGCGCTGCGCCTGCTGTGGACCCGGCCGGCAGCGGATTTCGCCGGCGAGCACGTCGCGTTCACCGGCGTCACCGTCACCCCCCGGCCGCGCCGGATACCGCTCTGGATGGGCGGCGGCACCCTGCGCACCGGAGGCAGACCGGGCGCGCTGCGCCGGATCGCCACCCTCGCCGACGGCTTCACCATGTCCGGGCTGCTCGCCAACCGCGTCAACCGCGGTGCCGCGCTCATCGCCGAGCTGCGCACCGCGGTGACCGAAGCCGGCCGTGACTGGGCCGCCTTCGGCACGGAGGCCCGTCTCAGGCCCGCCCCCGGCCGGCCGGATACCTGGCGGTCGCTCGCCCAGGCATGGCGGTCCGCCGGCGCCACCCACCTCACCGTCACCACCGACGACCTCTCCCTGCTGGCACCACTGCACGCGGCGTTGACCGGGTAGCACGGCCCGGGTACGACCGCCCGGCGCCGGTCCTCGGCCGGGCGGCGCAGGCAGCGGCGCATCGACGAAATCGAGGTGCGCGCCATCTCTGTCGCTGTCAGGCTGCGCTGATGAACCGTGAACAGATCTCCAGGATCGCGCACACCGAGCACCCGATTAAGTCTCCGCTCGACGACGACTCGGTACACCGGCTGCTGCAACGCGGGCTCCCGAGGGGCGACGAGCGGGTGCTCGACCTCGGGTGCGGCGGAGGGGAATGGCTCCTGCGTGCCCTGGCCACACGACCGCACCTCCATGCCGAGGGCGTGGACGTGTCCGCGGACGCCCTGGCCCAGGCAGCCGCCGCGGCGCTCGACCGCGGCGTCCAGGACCGCCTGGTCCTGCACCACCAGAAGGCCGAGGACTTCGTTTCCGCCGAGCCGTTCGACGTGGTCCTCAGCTTCGGGGCCACGCATGCCTTCGGGGGCCTGCTCCCCACCCTCGCGGCGGCCCGCAAGCACCTGGCTCCCGGCGGCCGTGTCCTCGTCGGAGAGGGATTCTGGGACCGCCCGCCGTCGCCGGAGGCCGTCGAAATGCTGGGGAACTTCACCGACCTGGCGACCACTGTGGACCGTGTCGTCGCCGACGGCTGGACGCCGGTCGACGGTCACGTCAGCACCCGTCGTGAGTTGGACGACTACGAGTGGGCCTGCTGGGGTTCGCTGGCCGCCTGGGCCCTGGACCACCCTGCCGATCTGGACAGCGCGCACGCGCTCGAAACAGCCACGACCCGGCGCTCCGAATGGCTGCGCGGCTACCGGGACACCTGGGGCTTCGTCTCCCTGGTCCTGCGCCCGACACCCGGCCGGGCCTGAGCCGGACCACTGCTTGTCCAGAACCCGCCCCACGTGCTCGCGGGCCGCAACTTGTCCAAGGTTTAAGCGGTCCGTGTTGCTGAAACGGTGTCCACCCTGGACAGGAACGTGCCTTCGCACGCGTCGGCCGGAGTGGCGCCGCCCCGAACGGCACGGCTGATCAGCCACATTGCCGGTTCCTGGCCGGTTCGCTCGCCTTGTAGGCGATTTGCGGCCCGGCCTAGCCTCGGCCGCGTTCCGACCCATCACGCCTACGGCGCGCGGCGGTCCCGTGTGCCCGAGGAGGCTGTCGCATGCCCGAGTTCTCCGAGCCGATCGACGTCGACCCCACTGTCGCCGAGGCCAACCGGAGGATCGTCGAGACGATCCCACCGAACTCCGAGGACTTCGAGGATGCCCGACGGGGTCTGCTCGCACTGCCCTCGGTCCCGGCGATCCCGGCCCGCCGCCAGGGGGACCGGGTGGTGTGGAACTTCGCCGGCTACGACTTCCTGAGCGCGTCCGAGGTCTCCGACGCCCCGCCGACCGTCAACGCGAGCCTGTGGCGGCAGGGACTGCTCACCGCCCAGGCCGGACTCTTCCAGGTCACGTCGTACGAGCACGGCGCGATCTACCAGGTCCGCGGGTACGACCTGTCCAACATGACCATCATCGAGGGCGATTCGGGCATCGTCGTCATCGACCCGCTCGCCAGCTACGAGACCGCTCAGTGGGCGCTCAAGCTCTACCGGGACACGACCGGGAGCCGGCGGCCGATCGTCGGCATCATCTACACCCACAGTCATGTCGACCACTTCGGTGGTGCCCGCGGCCTGTTCCACGAGCGCGACGACGTGGTCGACACCGACATCCCCATCATCGCGCCCGACGGCTTCCTGGAGCACGCCGTCAGCGAGAACGTCTACGCCGGTCCGGCCATGGCCCGCCGCTCGGAGTACATGTACGCGGCCAAGCTCGACAAGGGCCCGCACGGGCAGATCGGCGCCGGCCTCGGGCTGACCATCTCCACCGGCGAGGTCACCCTCATCCCGCCGAACGTCAGCATCGGCGGCAGCGACACCGCCCCCGTTCCCCGCGACCAGTGGTCCTCCAAGGACGTCATCCCGTGGCGGCCCGGCCTCTACCGACAGCTCATCGACGGCATCCGGCTGATCTTCCAGCTCACGCCCGGTACCGAGGCCCCGGCCGAGATGAACATCTACCTCCCGCAGGGCCGTGCCCTGTGTGCCGCGGAGAACGCCACCCACACCCTGCACAACCTCCTCACCCTGCGCGGTGCCCAGGTCCGCGACGCCCATGCCTGGTCGAAGTACCTCACCGAGACGATCCAGACCTTCGGCGAGCACACCGACGTCGAGTTCGCCTCCCACCACTGGCCCCGCTGGCGCAAGGAGGACAACCCCACAAACATCGTCGATTACCTGAGCATCCAGCGGGACGTCTACGCCTACCTCAACGACCAGTCGCTGCGGCTCATCAACGCGGGCAGGACGGGCATCGAGATCGCCGAAGACCTCGAACTGCCCGAGGCCCTCACCGCCCACTGGTACACACGCGGCTACTACGGCTCCCTCAGCCATGACCTCAAGGCCGTCTACCAGCGGTACATGGGCTGGTTCGACGGCAACCCCGCCCACCTGTGGAACCTCCCCCCGAGCAAGGCAGGCGTGCACTACGTGGAGGCCATGGGCGGCGTCGACGCCGTCGTCGCCACAGCGCAGCAGGCGTACGACCGCCACGAGTACCGCTGGACCGTCGAGCTGCTCAACCACGTGATCTTCGGCCACCCCGCGGACAGCGCATCGGCCAAGGAACTCCAACAGAAGGCCCTGACCCAGCTCGGCTACGGCTCCGAGAACGGCACCTGGCGCAACTTCTACCTGACCGGCGCCGACGAACTGGCCCACGGCGTCGAACGGCCCGCCAACCAGGAGGCCGGCGATCTCGTCCTCAGCATGAGCCTGGAGCAGTACTTCTCGACCCTGGCCCGGACCGTCGACGGGCCCACGGCCGCCCGCGAACAACGCGACCCGATCGTGCTCCAGTGGCTGGTCAGCGGCGCCGAGGAGGAGACCTGCACCACGACGCTGCGCAACGGCGTCCTGGTCTACGTACCCGGCAAGGACCGGTTCGCCGGGACGCCGCAGACCGTGATCAAGCTGTCCCGCGAGGCCCTCAACGGCCTGATGTACGGCCCCACGGGCTTCACGAACGCCTTCGACGCCGCCGTGCGCGACGGCGTCGTCCAGATCCCCGAGGGCAAGCAGGAATACGCGGACACCGTGTTCGGCTACCTGACCGCCCCCGACCCCTCCTTCCCGATCGTCGCCCCGGCCGAGTCGGATCAGTAGCCGCACCACTCCCGGCAGAGCAGAACGCTCGGGGGATTCCCCGGGCATGACGGTGCAGAGCACGACAGGACAGGCCCCGGTGCGGTCATGACCGCCGCAGTCATGACCGCTGCACCGGGGCCTGTCCGCTTGCGTCACCGGGACGTCGGACCGACCGCTCCGTGCCGGACCGGCAGGTGACCCGAACCTCACCACGCGCTGACACAGGTCATGCCGCGTGACGCCGATGCGGATCGTGCGCGTTCGAGCCGACGAGCCCGATCAGATGAGTACTTCTACCGATGGCCTGCGGGCACCGAGATGCGCAGGATGGCTCCGTGACTGAACACGCAGACAACCGCCCTGCCCCCGTGCAGCCCGCCCGCGACCACCGGGCCGCGGAGACCGCGATGAAGGCCGTCCTCCTCGTGGCAGCCATAGTGGGAGGGCTCCTGCTGCTCTTCGCGGCGGTCATGATCGGCCCCTACGTCCTGTCGAGTTGACCGCAACGCCTCAAGCCTCCACTCCCGCCCCGCCGTTGCCGCCTTTCCCACCCTTCCCGCTCACCCTTGCCTCCCCGTTTCCGCCCTGCCCCTCTGATCGCGTCACCCCACGCCATAAAGGGACGGTAGCCGCGTAAACTGACACTCACGCTCGAACGCACCAAACACCCTGACGAGCGCCCGATCTGGATATTCTGGCCACGAAATGCCCCCCCCAGTTCGACATTGCGCATCAAGGAGAATGGGCGATCTCGAAATCGAAGAGGGCGCGCGTTCCATGGCGGTGGCGTTCGCAGCAGCAGTCACGCTCACCATGACCGTGCCGACCGGCAACGCGTTCGCCATCGACCACGTCGAATGCCGCGGCAAGGAGAACTTTCCTGAAGATCTGGTCGCACAGCGGCGGCCGCGACAGCGTGGACTGCTACGCGAACCGCGGGAGGACCGACTTCGGCGGATGGTGGGTCGACAGGATCTCCACGGGCAACAACGACCTGGATACCGCCAATTTCCGGGCGTGCGTCGGAATTTGCGCAACGTGAATGCGCTTTCCTTTTCCCGGCTCGCTGATGCTGGCCACGCTTTTCAGGCATGGCCAGCATCGATGAGGGCGACCGAAGCGCTCGCCTCCAGGTTCCGGACGGGGACGCGGTGGCCTCAGGCGCCGGATTCCCCACCCGCACGAAGCCCGGCCGTCTGCCCCGACCGCAGCAGGTCGAACCGGACGTCGCGCCACAGGGCACGGCGCGCGGACGTATCGTCGGCGGTCAAGTGGTCACCGGGGACGGCCCATGACTTGACCGGCGTCGCACCGACGGTGACCGCCGGCCAGCCCGGGTCACCGGTGGCCGCAAAGTCGGCCCAGGAGCGGAGCATGCGGCGGGACAGGGCACGGTCGTGGTCGTCGGGGACACCACCGATGAGGAAGTCTGCGCCGACGGAGTCCAGGTTGCCGAAGGCGAAGGGAATGTCCGCGGTGTGCCAGGGCCTGGCCGCTTCGCGCCTGCGGGCGAAGCGGGCCAGGTACGCCCGGCCGCCGGCCCTGGCGTGCTGCTCGGCGAGGCGGGTGGTGTACTCGCCGAACCGCGCGTCGCCGAAGATCGCGAGGTAGCGGTCGAGTACCGGGGCGTCCGGCATCGCTGCACGGTAACCGTCGACCAGGTGGGCCGAGAGGCGCAGGGACGCGGCGAAGTCCGCCAGTTCCGCCTCGGTGGTGACCTCCCGCACGGCTCCCACCGCGTGGAGGAACCAGTATTCCTCCAACGTGTGGCACACCAGCAGGTCCACCTCCCGCGCCGCCCCTGAGGCGAGCGCGCGCAGCGGGTCCACGAGCAACACCTCGCCGTCGACGACGGGTTGGAAGATCACCGGGTCAAAGGCGTGGATCGCCGTGACGGGGTCGCTCCCGCAGCTCGCAGCGGTCTTGTCGGACGCGGCCACCAGCGCTTCGGGCGGCACCGACAGCAGTCCGTCCGCCGTCGGGGCAACCCCGGCCTCCGCCGCGATCCGCCCGGTGACCGCCGTTGCGAGCTCGACTGTGAAGAAGGCGCTGGGCACGCTGTGGGCGATGGCCCGTCGGAACAGGCCCCGTGTCTGCTCCATGACCATCAGACAGGCCACCGAGCCTCCCCCGGAGGAGTGCCCGGCGACGGTGACGTTACCGGGGTCGCCGCCGAAGGCCGCGATGTTCTCCCGGACCCAGCGCAGCGCGGCGGCCTGGTCCAGCAGCCCGCGGTTGTCGGGGAGCCCGGGTACCTGACCGAAACCCTCGAAGCCCACCCGGTAGTTGCAGCTGACGACGGCCAATCCGGCGCGGGCCAGGGCCGCCCCGTCGAAGTCGGGCTGGGCGGAGGAGCCGAAGGTGTAGGCGCCGCCGTGGATCCAGAAGAACACCGGCAGCGTGCCACCGTCCGCATGCTCAGGCACCCACACATTGACGGTGAGGATGTCCTCGTCGCCTGGGCGCCACACCGGCGCGCCGGGCAGCTCCACCGACTGCGGGGCGATGGGGCCGAAGGCCGTGCAGTCCCGGACCCCGTCCCAGGCAGGCGCCGGTTGCGGCGCGCGGAACCGGCGGTCGCCGAACGGCGGGGCCGCGTACGGGACACCGAGCACGGCGGTGATGCCGTCGCTGTCCCTTCTGCCCCGCACTCGACCGCTCGTCGTCCGAAAGGTTGCTTCAACACCACATGGTCGTTCAGTCATCGCGCGTCAGTCTCGCCCATCAACAGGCCCTCGTGCGAACAGGTTTGCACTCCGCCGTCGGATGAACCGGCCCGGCCGGCAACAGTCGTGCGCCTCGCCGTGCGTCGCGCTCAGCCCCGGCCGCGATCGAAGACATCGTCCCCCGCCCCCTCGCGCACAACGTGAAGATACTCACTGGCGAGCTCGGACCCTCACGGACGAACATGGAGCCCATGAGTGACCAACCTGCACGATGGAGCCGGGCAACCGTTTACCCCGACATGTGGGTTGGCCCGGACGACGACCCCCGCAACAGCGAAGGAGTCAGTCCGGACGGCGAGCTTGCCACACTGGAGGACTTCCTGACGAACTACCGCATCACCTTGCGGATGAAGTGCGAAGGTCTGGATGCGGAGCAGTTGTCCCGCCGATCGGTTCCGCCGTCGTCGATGTCGCTGCTCGGCCTGCTGCGGCACCTCGCCGAGACGGAACGGGACTGGCGTAACTGGATCAGCGATGCGGAACCACTGCCGAAGCTGTACGACGAGCACGACGGGGACTTCGACGGGGCTGTCGCCGAGCAGACGGAGGTCGACGCCGCGTATGCCGCACTGGCCCGCGAGCAGGCTGCGACCGATGCCGCACTGGCCGAGCATCCGGATCTGAGTGAGCGCCTGGGGAAGGACGGCATCGCAGTTCGGGAGCTGTTGGTGCACAGGATCGAGGAGTACGCCCGTCACTGCGGGCACGCCGACCTGTTGCGCGAGCGCATCGACGGACGGGTTGGCCAGTGACGCTGCAGGGAGTTTCCGGTTTTCCCTCCGAGGAACACCCGCGTGGACGACGGTCTGGATATTGATGCCGATCGACGGCTAGCACGCCATGAGTGCGAGCGCCGACTGGGCTGCCTCGATGGCCCCGTTCCGCGAAGGAGATGCGAGGAAGGCATTGTCGGGGCTCTCGGCGCCGACCATGCTGTCGCCACGGCCATTGCCGCGGAGTGGCTCGTGAAACGGAGCAGCCGCGGATAATCAATTGCGCGGGAAGCAACCGCTACACTCGACCCACCGAAGAGCCAGGGAACGCTAAATCATCTCTGCCAGCATGGAAATTTCCCATGACGCGCAATCCCTTGTCGTGCATTCGCATACTCCCCGGAGGTTCCGTGCGTAGTCGTCGCATCCTTCAGCTCGTCGCAGTTCCGCTGTTGGCCGTCCTGTTCTCGTTGGGGGCAGCTTCTGCCGCATCTGCCGACGCCGGCACCAACCAGGACACGGGAGACGAAACAAACCTCGGCGCCCTCGTCGGCCTACGCATCTAACCAGCCGTTTCACCATGAGGCGCGAAGGTGGCGACACTCGTCAAAGTCGAAGCCACAGTCGACGAACGGCCGGCCCGGAGCATCCGTACCGGTGAATGCGCATTCCGTCACGCCACTCAACCACCCGCAATACAGGCCGACTTGGCAGTAAATGGGAATTCGGTTCTGTTGTCATCTTGGTGGGGGATAATCGGTAGGTGACTGGATCAAGACATGGGTCTCTGTCGTTGGAGGAGATCGAGGGCGACCGCCTGCCGGACCCGCCTGCCGGCGCCACTCGGCTCACGGCCACGGTGCATGCCGTGCGGCGCAGACCGGTGAGCGCGCTCGGGCCCGAGGACCTCCGGTTGCTGATCCGGCAGAACATCGGCCTGCCCCACCTGCTGCCTCGCGCCGTCGACGTGCTCCGTGCCGATCCGCTGGCCGAAGGCGACCTGTACGAAGGCGACCTGCTCTCGACCGTCCTGACCAGAGACCGCGCAGCGTGGGCCGGGGCACCGCAAGCCGCTCGTGCCCTTCGTCTGTTCGTCGCTGCCATGGACGACGTCCCTCCAGACCTGCAGGGCGAAGTCGATGACTTTCTCGCGCTGTCCGCCAGGCTCGCCAGGCTCTGAGCGAGGAGCGAGGAGCGAGGAGCGAGGGTGCAGAGTGCGGAGTGCGGAGCGGGGCTGGCAGTACCCGACGGTATGCGGCCGCATGCGGTGGCACTCCCGGTGGGCGAAGAGCCACGACAGGATTCCCACGAGATTTTCCGGGCGGCCTGTCGATTCTCCGTCCGGCCGTTCGTCATCCCTGCGCAACCATCCGACGCACGAGGAGCACACCGTGAAGTACCTGTTGCTGATCAACACCCTGTCACCCGACTCCACCGAGGAGCGACCGGCCGAGGGACCGACCGTGGAGGATTTCATGGCGTTCGACAAGGCGGTCTCCGACGCCGGCGTCAAGCTGGACGGCAACGCCCTGGACATCACGACCGCGACCACCGTGCACGTCCGCGTGAACGGTGAGCGCGTGGTGACGGACGGGCCGTTCGCCGAGACCCGGGAGATCGTCGGCGGCTACTACCTGATCGATGTTCCCGACCTCGACGCGGCGCTCGACTGGGCGGCCCGGTGCCCGGGGGCCCGGTTCGGCACCGTCGAGGTCCGCACGGTCTGGGAGCCGGTCCAGCCGTGAACGAGCAGCGAGCGGCCCGCTCCGTGGAGGCGGTGTTCCGCGAAGACCGGGGCCGGCTGCTCGCCCTCCTCGCCGCCCGGTTCGGGGATCTCGACCTGGCCGAGGAGACCACCTCCGAGGCGATCGAGGCCGCGCTGCAGCGGTGGCCGCTCGACGGGGTACCGGACAAGCCACTGGCCTGGCTGCTCACCACGGCACGCCGCAAGGCCATCGACCGGATCCGGCGCGACCGCGCGTACGCGGAGCGGCTGGCGATACTGCAGGTGGAGAGCGACCGGGCGGCCCCCGTGGTCCCCGCTGAGGCCGGCTTCGACGACATCCCCGACGAGCGGCTGCAGCTCTTCTTCACCTGCTGTCACCCGGCGCTCTCCGCGGAGGCACAGACCGCGCTGACGTTGCGGTTCCTGGCTGGCCTGACCACACCCGAGGTCGCCCGGGCGTTTCTGGTGCCCACCGCGACGATGGCCCAGCGCATCGTGCGCGCGAAACGCAAGATCCGCAGTGCCCGCATCCCGTTCCGCGTCCCGGGGCCGGACGAACTGCCCGCGCGGCTGCCCGGCGTGCTCCGGGTCGTCTACCTCGTCTTCACCGAGGGGTACGCGGCCAGCTCCGGCACCGACCTGCTGCGCCCCGACCTGGCCGACGAGGCCATCCGGCTCGCCCGGATCCTGCACCGGCTGCTCCCCCGGGAACGCGAGGTGACCGGGCTGCTCGCGCTGCTCCTGCTCACCGACGCCCGGCGCGCGGCCAGGACCGACGCGGCCGGGGGCCAGGTGCTGCTCGAAGACCAAGACCGCGCCCTGTGGGACGTCGACCGGATCGCCGAGGGGCAGCGGCTCGTCGTGCCGGCCCTGACCGGCCCCGGCGTCGGACCGTACGCGGTGCAGGCGGCGATCGCGGCGCTGCACGACGAGGCGACGGCCTTCGAGACGACCGACTGGCCGCAGATCGTCGCGCTCTACGACGTGCTGCTGCAGATCGAGCCGTCGCCGCTCGTCGCCCTGAACCGGGCGGTGGCCCTGGCCATGCGCGACGGCCCCGAGGCGGGCCTCGTCGTCCTGGACGAGCTCACCGGGGCCGACGAGCTGCGCGGCTACCACCTGCTTCCCGCGGCACGGGCCGACCTGTTGCGGAGACTGGGCCGCAGCACGGAGGCGGCCGCCGCCTACCGGGCCGCCCTCGACCTCGTCGGCAACGACCCGGAGCGCGCCACGCTCGCCCGCAGACTCCGGGAGCTCACCGATCCGTGACCGGTCCGTGCGGTGGTGGTCGCCGCCTGACCTGCGGGCGACTGCGGCGGCTGCTACCAGGGCACGGGCTGGCCCTGATGGTTGAGGAACTTCAGGCCCGGTTCGCCACTGTGGCGCTCGATCGTGTCCGCGACGCCCGGGATGGACTGGTCGATGGTCAACGGCGCCTGGGGGCCGCCGAGTTCGGTGCGGACATGGCCGGGGCACATGAGCAGCAGCGTGTGTGCGGCGTCGGCGTACCGGACGGCGTAGCTGCGCATCAGCTGGTTCAGGGCGGACTTGCTGGCGCGGTAGACGTCCTGACCGCCCTTGGTGTTCAGGCTGAGGCTGCCTTGGCGCGAGGACATCACGCCGATGGTCCCGGTCGGCGCGACCAGCGAACGGAAGGACTCGACCACGCGCATCGGGCTGAGCGCATTGGTGACCATGACCTCGACGAACATCTCCGTCGGGACCTCGCCGACGGGGATGTCGCCCCGCGCGATGCCGGCGTTGACGAACAGCAGGTCGAGGGTGCGTTCCGCGAGGCGTTCGCGCAGCGCGGCGATCTGCTCCGGCTCCGTCATGTCCAGCGTTTCGACGGTGACGCGACCGTCGGACGCGTCGGCCAGATCGTGGAGGCCGGTGCGCTGATCGCCCCGGACGGTCCCGATGACGTCCCAACCGCGGCGTGCGTACTCGGTGGCCAGGCCGAGCCCGAGGGTCCGGGAGGCCCCGACGATGAGGGCGGTCCCGGCGCTCATGCCTGCACCGCCGGCTTGAGGACCTGCTCGCACCACTCGCGGAAGGTCGTCGGGCTCGCGGTCTGCGGGGTGCGCGGCACCCCGTCGTCGAGGCCGTCGTCCTTGGCCCGCATCATGTCGACGTAGCCCTGTGCCAATGCGTCCTCCATGCCGCGTCCGGCGAGTGCGGTGCGGAATGCGTCGAGCGTCTGCCGTTCGTAGCGGATGGGGCGGCCGAGCACGTCGGACATGGTGCGCGCCAGGTCGTTGGGCGAGAGGTCCTCGGGGCCCGGCACCGGGACCTCGCCCGTCCCGGTCCACGAGCGGTCGAGCAGCAGGCCGGCGGCGGCCGCGGCGATGTCGCGGGTGGCGGCCCTCGGTGCCTTGCGGTCGGCGGCGACGGTCTCGGTGAACACACCGTGGTCGCGGATCGAGGCCACCTGCCACAGCAGGTTGTCGAAGAACGTCGGGTTGGCGAGCGCCCGGTAGGCCACGCCGGTGCCGGCGATGAGGTCGTCCATGGCCAGCGACGCGGTCACGTGCCCGGCGCGGCCGGCGACGGGGGTGCCGCGGCCGAGTGCCGAGACGCCGACGACGTGGCCGACTCCGTGGGTGGTGAACGCCTTCGCGGCGGCGCGGGTGAACCCCGAGTACATGGCTTCCAGGCTCGGTGTCTGTGTGTCCGAAGGAACCAGCCAGAAGACGGCGTCCGCGCCGGCGAAGGCCCGGTCGACGACCTCGGGGTCGTCGTGCGAGCCGGTGACGACGTCGACGTGGGCGCGGACCGCGTCGGGGAGTTTCCCTGGGTCGCGCACGATGACGCGCAGTTCTTCGCCGCGCGTGCGGGTCTCGGTGAGGAGGATCTCCAGGAGCCGGCCGCCGATCTGGCCGGTCGGAGTGGTGATGACGATCATGCATCGAGTCTCGGGGCGGTCATCCGTCGCGTCCAATACCCTTCCCGGCAATTGATACCTTCAGGGTATTGGAAGTCGCTTCTCCGACCTGCGAAAACACCGGATCACGCTTCCTGCTTCCTTACGTCAGCACCACATCAGCACGGTGCCGGGTAAGCGCCAGATCCATCACCTCCACGGCCCGACCCGTCGAGTCCGGAGCGAGGTGCCCGTACGTGTCCGCCGTCTCCTTGATGCTCTTGTGTCCGAGCCGCCTGGACACGTGGCGCCGGGTTCGTTCCGCACCCGGGATGGCGCACTACTCGAGCGATTACGTCTCGGCGACGGCGGTCGGCCAGGTCGTCTACGAGAGCCGCCTGGAGCTCGCCCGCTTGCCGCTCGCCGACTTCGATCCGTCGGTGTGCCGTATCTGCGCCCAGCCCTTGCGTATGGTGACGCGGATCGACGGCAAGGTACGCAGCCACGTTCCGGACTTCCTTCTGGTGATGAGCTCGGGAACGGTGCGCGTCGTCAACGTCAAACCGGCCTCGCGCCTGCAGGACCCAAAGGTCGCGCAGGCCCTGGCCTGGCCGGGAGACTTGATCGAGCGGCACGGCTGGGAGTACGAGACCTGGCCGGACGCCGAGCCGACCCTACTGGAGAAGATCAGGTTCCTCGCCGCCTATCGGCACCCCGGCATCGTGCCCTCCGACGACGTCGAACGGGCCTGGCAAGAGGTCGTCGACGGCGAGGAGTTGGCGCTCGCCGAGAGACGGCCGGCCGGAGACCGAAAGCCCGAAGAAGCCCGTCCGCCGCTGATGGCGCTGTTGTGGGAGGGGCGGTTGACCACGGACCTCTCGGCTCGACCGCTGTCGGGGAGAGTGTGTTCCGCGGAGGCGTGGATCAACCGGTGGACGGAGACGTCGCGGCCCGGCCTGCCGATCGCCTTCGACGGTGAGCAGTTCACCGTCGCGGAGATCGAAGGACGGCGGCTTGTCCTGCGCCAGTCCGCGGTTGCCGGGCCGCCGAAGCTGCGGCAGGTCGACATCTGCGTGCTGCTCGCCCATCCCACCACCCCGCCAGGCCCGTTTCGCCGCCTCGGATCTGGGCGCCGTCATGTCCGGCGGCAGCGAACCGCCGATATAGCCCTCGCCCCAGCGCACCATGCGGTCCAGCGCACGAGCGGAGCACCCGCCGAACAGCAGGGGGACCTGCCGGGTTCCCGACGGCACAGCCGCGTTCGGTCCGTTGCCGACCAGCGCCCCGCCCCAGATCTCTCGGTACGTCGGTCGCCAGGTCGGACTCCAGCCGTGCGCCACGACCGTGCATTTCGTGTCCGGGCACGGTGAACTCGTCCTCGCGCGATCCGACACCGACACCGAGCGTGAGACGGCCGCCGGCGATTCCGTCGATCCCGGCGGTTTCCTTGGCCAGCAGGGCACCCGGCCACGTCGGGGCGAGCAGGACCGCGCTGGGCAGGCCGATCGTGGTGGTCGCTCCCGCCGCGGCCGCGAGCGCGGCGGTGTCGCTCACACCCGGGTATGCGTAGCCCGGTCGTGGCGAGGGTGGCGAACCCCGCTTCATCGGCCCGGGCCGCCCAGCGTCCTGGATAGCCTTCTTCGCGCCCGGCTGCGCGGACTTCGGCATCGAGTCGAGGACATTGGCCGCTTCGTGAACCCAGCACCTCTGCTCACGGTTGGCAGGGAACACCCCGGCCAGCGCCTTCCAGAAGCCCAGGGCGCCGTCGCCGACCGCCAAAACCGGGTCACGCATACCCCGGCGAGCGCAGTCGCGCATCAAATCGGCCCACGACTCGGCGGACTCGCGGTAGCCGTCCTTGAGCGCGACCAGTTCCTTGGAACCGTCGGCGCGAACCCCGATGAGCACCAGGACGCAGGCTTTGGCCTCCTCCAGGCGGACGTTGCGGTGGAAGCCGTCGGCCCACACGTACACGTAGTCGGCCTCCGCTAGGTCGCGGTCCATGAACGCGGTGTGGTCGGCCTGCCACTGCTGGGTGAGCCGGGTGACGGTGGCGGGCGAGAGCCCGGCCGTGCTGCCGAGGAACTGCTCCAGGGCCGGGACGAAATGGGACGGCTCGGGTCACGATCATGAATGCCCTGGTGGAGGCGATCGATACTCACTCGCAAGAGTGCACGGCGACGGAGCCCTCTGCCTGTGGAAAGGAGTCAGGGCTCCGGGTATTGAGTAGGGGTCATCCGGCGCCGTGCACTGCTATTAGGTCTTGAGCATTGCTCTCGATCGTGGGCGCCACCCGACAATCCGGTGGAGCTGGAGATGATCACCGGACTGTCGGGAGGCACATCAGCGGTAGTCGCCGACGGCCGTCAGGTACAAAGCGCAGGCGGTGCTGGTGGCGCTGGCGCCGATCAGGAGGGCTTTGGCAGGGCTGGTGCCACCCCGCCATGCGGTGAAGGCAGCGGCGCAGCCGATGTGCAGGGTCACGGACAGCGCCAGCAGCATCGCCAGCAGCTGGAGTGTGGACATTGAGGTGTCTCCCGTTGTCATGTGGCCCGTTGCGTGGGCCGGTTGGGCCGGACACTGCCTGTCCGAGGGTGTGTCCTGCTGCTGGGTGCCGCATAGTCGGACAGATCTGCTGCCAGGTCGCTCTTGACGGCCCTAGGCTGTCGATGTCCGACGGTGTCCGATCCGGACACCGCATCAGTGGCACGGGGCAGGGATGGGCAAACAGCCGGACATCTTCGAGGACTTGCGGCGTGTGGGCGCGCTCAAGCGCGACCGGCTGGGCGCGCAGCCAGCGGACAACGCCTTGTCCAAAGTGCCGAACCCCAAGCTGTCCCGCGACACGATTGGGGCGTGGCTGCGCGGGGAGCGCTTCCCGACCAGACTGAGCGCGCTTCTGGACATCGTGAAGCAGATCCGGGCCGAGGCCGTCAGGGCGGGAGTCCTTGCTGATCGACTTGATGGTGTTGCGGGCGAGACTGTCGCTGACTTGCTGGCCGAGGACCGCTGGCGCAAGGCGTGGGAGACCGAACACGGCCGCCGGATCCAGGCGGATCGGGAGGCCGTGGAACGGCAGAAGGCGCAAGCTGCACTGGAACACGAGGAGCGCCGTGCGCGTCGGGCTGCGCTGGCGGACCGTCCGCGCCCCGTACGGTCCTGGAGCCCACAACGGCTCGGGGTGCACCGTGCCATTCCCGGGTATTCCCGGGATCGGAGTGACGGGTTCGTCCTGCCCTGGTACGTGCCACGCAGGCATGATGCCGAGTTGCGCACCCATCTGGCTGCTGCCGTGGCCAACGAAGCCGCGCCGACGCTGGTAGTCGTGCGGGGCGAGTCGTGCACCGGAAAGACTCGCACCGCCTTCGAAGCCGTTCGTGCGGTGGTCCCGGACGAATTCGAACTGCTCTTCCCAGCCGATGCCGACGGGCTGCTGGCCGTGCTAGCCGCAGATGCGCTGGATACGCGCACCGTCTTGTGGCTGAACGAGGCCCAGAACTATCTGGACGATCCCGCGGGCGAAGCCGTCGCTGCTGCGCTACTACGCCGACTCGACGACGACGGTCCCCTCATCGTGATCGCTACCTTATGGCCCGCCCACGAAGAAGCTCTCACTGCCGCCCCTGCCCAGGATGGGAAGGATCCTCATTGGCACGCCCGAACGCTCCTCGGTCAGGCCCGCCGCATCGGCGTTCCTCGTTCCTTCGCGGACGGACTGGACGCCGCCAACAACGAAGCGCACCATGATCACTCGCTGGCCGCTGCTCTGGAGGCCGGCGGCGCGGACATGACGCAGACCCTGGCCGCCGGGCCGGACCTGGTCCGCCACTACGAGGACCCTGCAGGCCCACACGGCTGCTACGGCAAGGCCCTGGTCGAGGTAGCAATGGACGCCTACCGCCTGGGCGTTACGGGTCCGCTGCCCCTGTCCTTCCTTGAGGCAGCCGCCCCTGGCTACCTCACCGACAGCGAACGACGCAACGCCGGCGTCGACTGGTTCGCCCATGCACTCGCCTATGCCCAAACGCTTGTCAAACACACCACCAGTTCGCTACAGGACGTCCCCCGGCCGTCGGGGATGGGTTCGCTGTCCGGTGTGGTCCGCCTCGCTGACTACCTCCAACAGCATGGTCGTCACACCCGCCAGGCCCTGTACCCGCCCACCTCTTTCTGGGACGCCGTCCTGGAACACCTCTCCAACACGGACGAACTCCGCCACCTCGCTCATGCCGCCTGCCAGCGGTCCCGGCACAGCACCGCCGCAGCGCTGTACTGCGCTGCCGCCAACGCCGGAAACACCTACGCCCTGCTGGACCTCGCGTCGATGCGGGAGAAGTCCGGGGACCGGGAGGCAGCCGAACGGCTCGTCCACCAGGCAGCCGATGCCGGAAACCCGCGAGCCCTGGAGGTTCTGGCGCGGATGCGGTGGGAGTCCGGGGACCGGGAGGCAGCCGAACGGCTCGCCCACCAGGCAGCCGATGCCGGAAACCCGCGAGCCCTGCGGATGCTAGGGGGGATGCTCGAAGAGATCGGGCAGTGGCAGGGAGCCGCACGGCTCTACCGCGCTGCCGCCGACGCCGGAAACATCGACGCCCTGATGGACCTCGCATGGATGCACAACAGTGTCGGAGACTCGACGGGAGCCGAAGCGCTATATCGCTCCGCCGCCGACGCTGGAAACTCCCAAGGACTGCTGGAACTGGCGCTCATGCGGCAGGAGTCCGGGGACCGGGAGGCAGCCGAACGGCTCGCCCGCCAGGCAGCCGATGCCGGAAACCCGCAAGCCCTACGGATGCTCGCGAGGATGCGAGAAGAGATCGGGGACTGGGCGGGAGTCATACGACTACTCGGTGGCGCCTACGGCCTTGGAGCGCTGGCGGCGACGATGGCTGAGATGCGGGCGAGGTCCGGGGACCTGGAAGAAGCGAAAGTGCTCTACGGCGCCGCCGTCGACGCCGGAAACCTCCAAGCCCTGCGGGACCTCGTGAAGGTGCGGGAGGAGTGCGGGGACCGGGAGGGAGCCGAGCGGCTTGTACATCAGGCAGCCGAGGCCAGTCACACCGAAGCCATGTGGGACCTCGTGAACATGCGGGAGAAGTCTGGAGACCGGGAGGGAATCGAACCGCTGCTCCGTGCCGCCGTCGACGCCGGAAACACCGATGCCTTGCTGAGGCTGGCACGGATGCGGGCGGAGTCCGGGGACCGGGGGGAAGCGGAAGCGCTCTATCGCGCGGCCGTCGACGCCGGAATCCAAGGTGCACTGGAAGAGCTGGTGCGGATACAGCCACCGCGAACGGATGCCTGTGGGCGCTACGGTCTCGAACAAGACGGAACGTGGGCCAAACCATGGCTGTGGCCGGAACCACGCAACACTCCCAGCGATCCATCATGAGACCGTTCCCTAACGCCATGGGCTGTCGGTTCGGCTCCATCCCGCCTCAATCTCACTCTCCGCGACCGCCAATTCCGGCCAACGCTCCTCAACGACCCTGCTGGGCAACCCAGTATCAGCGCTGAATCACCGGCCGTCTGGCACCACGGATCACGCACAGTGATCACCATAGGGGCTCACCAACAAGTCAGCGGCCCCATGTGCTCACGATCCGCCGACGCAGGCAATGCTCACTACACCCGGATTCCGGCGCTCCCACAAGAAACCCTGCTCACGGATTCGCGGACCCAAATCGGCCCCCGCAACCGCGTAGCGGACGCCCTCTTCTCCCCACCCCCTTGGAGTTGCCATGCCCGCTGCTCACGATCGCGTGAAACGTGCGGTCCTGCTGAGCCCCGCTGCCTGGCCGCCAGCCGCCCGGCCGGCCATGACGTGCTTCTGTCCGTCTCCGCCGAGGAGTACGCGTGGGCCGAGCACTGCGACGTTTCCTCGCGCACCGTCGCCAGCCCATGCGGGCGCGTGACCGTCCACCTCGATCGCACGGCCGTGGAGCGCGGACCGCACCTGGTGCTCACGCCCGCACCGACAATCAGGCCCCTGAACGGTGGCGGGCCAACGTGGCAGGCAGCTCGCCCGTGGGGTTCGTCGCCACGCTCCTCGACATCGTCGCGAACAAGATGACCACCGACCCTGACCACGTGATCCACGACATCGGTGACGAGCCCGATGTGTTGGAGCTGGTGGTGGTGCGGAAGGGCACGAGAGCGGTGCTGTCCTGCGGCGGGTGGGGCGCCTGGCGGAGCGGTCGGAGACGAGGGAGGTGATCGCGGCTTGGGTTTCTCCGTAGGTTTCACGGCGTCCGGTGTATCGCTGGAGCGGGCGCCCGTGTTGCGCAGGGCCAGCCGCTGATCGACCGCCGGCTTTTGCACCAACAGCTTGTCGCGGAAGAGCGAGGGGGCCCGCCCGCCTGCCGTGCGGCCTCGCCGTCACGCAGCCGCAGAGGCTCCAAGAGGCTCTCGGCGCCGAAGCCGACGTTGGTGAACCACCCCTCACCGCCGACGTCCACCCGCAGCGACATGTGCGTGGCCGGACGGATCCGGTCCTCTCCCAGGCGAACGCGGGACGCCGCCGCAGTGAAGGTGAAGCCGACAGCGTCCAAGGCGGCGGCACAGAGAAGGATCTGCTCGCGACACGTACCCCCGCGTCGCCGCCGGACCATCGTCGTCTGCAGGGATTCCAGGTCGAGTCGGATGGGTCGGCCCAGGACGACCTCCAGGTCCTCGAAGGTGAGCGAGACGATGTGCGCGGCGTGCAGGGCACGCAGCACCTTCAGCGTCGGCTCGCGTTCCCCCACGTACCCGATCCGTGCCAGATGGGCGTCGAGGTCCAACCGATCCACGCCCCAGACGGAGGCGATCGGCCTGCCCATGTGATCCTCCTCGAACGAACCGCACCACCCGACGCGGCGCCTCGATCCGCAGATCCCGAGAGCGCGCGGCGGGCCGCAACACCCCGGCGGCGCTCGCGCCACAGCCGTCCGGCCAGCCGCCTGACCACCGGCCCCAACGTCCGCTCCCATGCAGCGGCGGCCATGGGAAACCTCGTCCGGCACCGCCCACACGTCGCCCGCCCGATCGAAACCATCCCTTCTGGCGCGCCGCAACTCCGCACGGGCGCACCGGCCGACCCGGCTGTACCAGAGTGCGGACATGGCCCGGCGGGCCTGCGAACCGACGAACTCGCGGCCGTCGATCGGTCCCCCACCGGAGGCCGTCCCTGCCTCACCGAGGGAACACGAACCCCATGCCGGGGCTGTTCGACGCCATGCGGCCTCTGCCCGCCACCGCCGCCCGCGGGACCTGCCCGCCTGGGAGGCGGTGGCCACGAGCCCCTCGCACGAACTTGTCGATCTCCTGTGCCGGACCCCGAGCGAACACGTCGTCAACTCTCTGGGTTCGACGGAAACCGCCGGGATCACCGCCACCAGCCCCACCGATCCGCCCGAACGGGCCGCCCGCAGCATCGGCCGCCCGATGCCCGACGTCGAATTGCGGATGGCACCCGCCACCGGGGCGGATCTCCCCTCGCGGCTCGATGTGCGCAGCCCGTCCGTCTGCCTGGGCACCTTCGACCGTGACACCGGACGCCCCTTGTGGCGCGCGGCCGACACCGACGGCTGGTACGCCACCGGAGACCTGGTGCGCCCGGACGACGAGGACGGCCTGCGCTACGCGGGCCGGGCCTCCGACCGGATCTGCGGAACCACCCAGCTGATGATCCCCGTCCCGGACGTCGAGGGGGAGCTGCGCGCTCGTCGTCCCCGCCGGCGAGCTCGTCCCCGACCTGGCCGAACTGCACATCTGGCTGGCCGAACACGGCATGACCGACTGGTACTGGCCCACCCGCGTCGAGACCGTGCCGCGCCTCCCCCGCAACGAGCTCGGCAAGATCCGCAGGAACGTCCTCCGGGACTGGCTCACCGGCACCCGGCCACTGTCCACCACCGACTCCTGAGACCCGCCCGGAGTCCAACTCGCCCACTCCAGAGTGTGACTGCCTCGCCTACAGGTTCGGGAACGCAGCGACCACCCGGACCGCCGGTCCCGGTACGACTCGGGCATGAGCGATGCAGAGGGGATGGTGAAGAGGCGACGCTCCGTCAGGTGTGGATCAGGGACAGGTGCGCCAGGCCGCGGAAGATCGGCCCGGGACGCCAGCTCGGGTCTTCGTCAGGGTGCGCCAGGGAGAGCCCGGGGAGGCGATCGAGCAGCGAACCGACCGCGATGCGGGCCTCCAGCCGACCCAGCACCGCGCCGAGGCAGTAGTGGGGTCCGTGGCCGAAGGCCAGGAGGTCGGTGTTCCGGCGCCCGATGTCGAAGCGGTGGGGATCGGGGAACTGACGGGGGTCACGGTGGGCGCTCGACAGCATGACCAGGACTTGACTGCCGTCGCCGGGGATCAGGGTGTCGCCGATGCTGAGGTCTTCGGCGGCGAATCGGCGGAGCGCTCCTCCGATCGGTCCTTCATAGCGGAGGGTCTCCTCGAGGGCCATGCCAAGCAGGCTGGAGTTGTCTCGGAGCAAACCCAGTTGCTCGGGGTGGGTGAGCAGGCAGAGGAGGGTGTTGGTGACGAGGTGGATGCTCGTCTGATGGCCGGCGTTGAGCAGGGTGAACGTAGCACCCGTGAGCTCGGTGTCGGTCAGCATGTCCTGCGGCACGGAGAGATCGCGATTGATCTGCAGGAGATGACTGAGGAGGTCATCGCCGGGCCGATCGTGTTTGCTCGCGACGAGCTGACGCAGAAGAGGGGTGATTTCATGGCGCGCGGCATGGGCGTCGTCGAGGCTCGCCGGGTAGGACAGCCGGTCGGCCAGGTACCGGAATCGGTTCTGGTCCAGATCGGAGATACCCAGGATGTCGCAGATGACCGCGATGGTCAGCGGGGCGGCGTAGTCGTCGACCAGGTCGAAGGGTGTACGGGGCGGCAGACGGTCGATGAGTTGGTGGGCGCGCTGCTCGATGAAGGGGGCCAATTCTTGGATGCGTCGGACGGTGAATGCCTGGATGAGAGGTTGTCGTAGGCGTTTGTGGTCAAGGTTGTCGGAGGTGGCGACGGAACGTCCTTGCGGCGGCTGGGTTGTTTGGGTATCGCCGAGGACCAGGGCACGCCATTGCGGGCTGGCGTAGGCCCAGTCCACGCGCAGGGCAGGGCGGGCCATGGCGGCTTTGGCCTCGGGGTAGCCCAGGATCATCCACGTGGGTACGGAGTCGGGTCCGATGACGTAGTGGACGGGGCCTTGTTGGAGCAGTTGGGCGTAGAAGGGATACGGGTCAGCCTGGAATGGGGCGCTGTACGGGCGCAGGTCAAGGGGCGATGTGCGGGTGCCGACAGCGTTTGGAAGCGGGTGGATCACTGGTTTCTCCCTCGGGCTAAGGCAGTCGGGTCGCACAGGCCGGGGTGGCCGGCAGGGTTGCGCCATGAGCCTGCTGCCGACCGCTTCCGCCCTCTGCTCGGTACTGCCGGACAACGGCCCGTCTGCGGGCAGCAGGAATGAACACAGACTGACTGGACGGCAACACCGAGGAACTCACATCAATGCTGCATTCAAGTAAGGGAATTGACCCCATTTGCAGCCTTCCCGTGTGCACTGCGCCGCATCCTCCGCATCCCTCGTGTGAGGTACGTCGACCGATTTCGCCCCCTCCCCAACGACGGCTCATCGCCATGTGCCCATACACCGGCCGCCGGGACGGCACAGGCAGGCTTCTTCACATGATCCGCGGGACATGCCCCGCGAAGGTCGTTCGCCGCTGAAGGCCACTCAAACCTCGGGGCCGGCAGAAGCATCAATATGGGTGCAAGGTGACTGCGGTCTGTTCCGACGAATCGCCGGGAGCCAGATGATGCAAAGCAACGGGCCATTCGGCTCACGGCGAGCACGTCCCACTCACTTGTAGCCGCGATGCGGACAATCGCCTGTGGACCATTTCGCGGTGCCTGCGCCTTCGTGCGGGCATCACGGCCCCTTGACGTCACGGTCGGGAAGACGAGGCTCTCCAACAGGCCCCGACGAACTTCCCTACCGGCTACTCCCTTGAAGAAGGCGTGCAGTCGGCCCTGGAACCACACCGCGCGCCTGCATTGGCGGTTCCGCCGTTCTTGCCCCTACGTATGTGCCGCCCCCGGGCGTCACTGGAGTGTGTCGTGATCCAGCCATCTGCGTATCCGATTGCCACGCAGGGTCATGCTGAGCCGATCGCCGTGATCGGGGCGGGGTGCCGGTTGCCTGGCGGTGTGGACTCGACGGACGCCCTGTGGCGCTTGTTGGTCGATGGCCGGGAAACCGTCGGCGTGGTGCCCCCGGACCGTTGGCCGGCCGACGCAGTGGCCGGGGCGGGGCCGAAGGTGGCTGAAGGCATGCGGTGGGGCTGCTTCCTGGAGCGAGGGATCGGGGAGTTCGATCCTGTTGCCTTTGGAGTCAGCGTTGCGGAGGCGGCCTGGATGGCTCCGGAGCACCGTCTGCTGCTGGAGGTGGCGCAGGAGGCGTGTGAGCACTCCGGGATTCCGCTGGAGGCACTGCGGGGCTCCCGGACCGGTGTGTATACAGCCATGTACGGGGTTGACTACGCGCTGCGCGGGCTTCGCCCACCGGATGCCCTGAACAACTACTGGAGCATGGTCGGGGTCCACGGCACGGCCGCGGGGAGGGTCGCGTTCCTGCTGGATCTGCGGGGGGCCTGCGATGGCGCTGGACACCGCGTGTTCCTCCGGCCTCGTCGCCGTACACGTGGCATGCCAGAGTCTGCGGGCCGGTGAGTCGGACCTTGCGCTGGTCGGTGGCGCGCAGTTGCTGAGCTCCCCCGAGACGATGCTGACGCACGCCGGATGGGGTCTGCTCTCCCCGTCCGGGCGCTGCCATGCCTTCGACGCGGCAGCGGACGGATTCGTACGGGGTGAGGGCAGTGTTGTCGTCCTGCTCAAGCGGCTGGCCGACGCCCACCGGGACGGTGACCGGGTCCTCGCGGTTCTCCGGGGGTCGGCGGTGAACCAGAACGGGCAGGGCACCCGGATGACGGTTCCTTCCCAGCGGGGGCAGGAAGCTGTGTTCCGGCAGGCGCTGCGCAATGCGGGGGTGGACGCGGCAGCGGTTGGGATGATCGAGGCGCACGGTCCGGGCACGCCGGCGGGGGATCCGGTGGAGTTCGCCTCGACGTCGGCGGTCTACGGGCGCGGGCCGGGACGCTGCGCGTTGGGGTCGGTCAAGACGAACATCGGGCACTTGGAGCCGGTGTCGGGACTGGCGGGCCTGTTGAAGACCGTGTTGAGCGTCGGACACGGCAAGATCCCCGCATCGTTGCACTTCTCCGAGTGGAATCCGCAGATCCGGGCGGAGGACACCCGGATGCTGCTGCCCACCCGGTTGATCGACTGGCCGGTCGAGGGCGGGTCAAGAGTCGCGGGTGTCTCCTCGTACGGGTTGGGCGGCACCAACGCTCATGTCATCGTCGAGCAGGCACCGCGCGTCCATGTCCCGGTCGTTGGTCGTCCGCGCCGAGCGCCGGTGCATGGGGGATCCCTGGAGGCGGGGGCGGCGGATCACGGTCGACCGTACGTCGTCGTGCTGACCGCCGGATCACCGGGTGCGCTACAAGTGGCCGCGGGGCGCCTGGCCGGCTGGCTCGACGCCGACGGCGCGACAGCACAGCTTCCGGATATCGCCCATACATTGGCGGTGCGGCGTTCGCACGCCGCCGTGCGGTTGGCGGTGGCGGCAGCGTCCCGTGCGGAGTTGGGATCGGCGCTGCGGGCTCATGTGCTGGGCCAGGAGGCGGACACCGCGCGTACGGGGACGGTGGGTCCCGGGGTGGCTGCCGGGCCGGTGTGGGTGTTCTCGGGGCAGGGCTCACAGTGGGCGCGGATGGGCTGGGGGCTGCTGGGCCGGGACAGGGCGTTCACGGACATGATCCGGCAGTTGGAGCCGGTTGTCGCGAGCGAGTCCGGCCTGGTGCTGTCCGAGGTCCTGTCCGCCCCGGAGGTGGTCAGCGGGTTCGCACGGGTGCAGCCGGTGCTCTACGCGCTGCAGGTCGCGCTGGCCGCGATGTGGCGTGGTCACGGGGTGGAGCCGGCAGCGGTGATCGGGCACTCCATGGGCGAGGCCGCCGCCGCTGTCGTGGCCGGCATGCTGAGTCCGCAGGACGGTGCACGGGTGGTGTGCCGACGATCACGCCTGATGGGGAAGGTCGCGGGACAGGGGTTGATGGCCTCGGTCCGGCTCGGCAAGGCCGAGGTGGAGGCCGAACTGGCCGCGGCCGGCACCGTGGACGTCACGGTCGCGGTGGTCAACTCGCCGTCCAACACCGTGATCGCCGGTGACGCGAAGCAGGTGGGTGCCCTGATGGAACGCTGGGCCGCGGCCGGTGTGAAGACGGCCCTGGTCGCGGTGGACGTAGCCTCACACTCCCCCCAGGTCGACCCGGCCTTGGACGACATCCGCGACGCATTGGCGGACCTGCGGCCCGGTCCCGCCTCCCTCCCCTTCTACTCCACGGTCCACGCCGATCCCCGACTGCCGGTGACGGCGGACGCGGGCTACTGGGTGGAGAACGTACGCCGCACCGTGCGGTTCCATGAGTCCGTCGTCGCCGCCGTACAGGACGGGCACCGGCTGTTCGTCGAGGTCGCCCCGCATCCGGTGCTGGCCGCACCGCTCGCCGAGACCCTGCACGCGGCTGGGCAGGAGCGGCCTCTGGTGTTGCCCACCCTGTTGCGCGGCAATGACGAACGGGCGGTTTTCGCACGGCAGTTGGCGGCGGCGTTCTGTGCGGGCTGTCCCATCGACTGGTCACGCGCCTACGGTGAAGGTGCCTTGGTGGACGTCCCGACCACATCGTGGAAACGCCGTTCCTATCTGGTGGACCGACCGGTGGTAGGTGTACTGGGGGCGGCGTCTGCGAGCGACCATCCGCTGCTGGGAGCACATGTGTACGGCTTGGACCCGGGGGACGAACGGCACTGGTGGCAGCCGCGCCTCGCCCTCACCGCCGTGCCGTGGCTGGCCGACCACATGGTCGAAGGTGTGCCCGTCCTGGCCGGCGCAGCGCTCTGCGACATGTCGTGCGCCGCCGCCCGCGACGTCTACGCCGCACCCGTCGGCCGGGTATGGGTGAGCGACGTCGAGTTCCTGCGACCGGTTCCAGTGGCCACCGAGCAGCGTCTGGTCGCCACCGCCGCCCCCGACGGGACCGGCGGCCACCGCTGGGAGCTGGCATGCCTGGGAGACGGTCATCACCGAACGGTGCACGCCACTGCCGTGCTGCACCACGAACACACCCGCCAGCCCGAGGCATTCGACATGGCCGAGCAGTCGGCCGCGCACACCGAGGCCGTCGACGTCACCGCCTACTACGGCCGCATGCGTGCCGGCGGCATCGTGCACGGAGACGCCTTCAGGGGCCTGACGGAAGTACGTCTGAGCAACGTCGCGCAGCCGAGCGCGCTGGCGCGACTGGAATTGAACGGCAACGCGCTCACGGGCGCCCGGGGTGTGAACTGGCATCCGGTCCAGCTCGACTGCTGTCTGCAGACCATGGCAGCGCTGTGGGAACAAGTCGGCGGTGAGCGTCTGATCGTACCCGTGCGCGTCGGCTCGCTCCGCGTCCACAAGGCCCCCCTCCAAGGCCGGTACTGCCTGGCCGTGCTGAAGGAAGCCGACAGCGAGCAGTGCACGGGACGGCTGTGGCTGCTGGACGAAACAGGGCAGGTGCTGGCGGAAGCCGACGACGTCGTCCTGCGGAGGGTCGGTGAACCGAGTCCCGAACAGCAGGTAGGCGACTCCCTGTTGACCATTCGCTGGCAGCCTCAGCCGTTGCCCGACCAAGCCCTCGCTCCTCAGGGGCACTGGCTCCTGCTCACCGAGACGGCCTCGGACGCCTTCGCCGACCAGGTCGTCTCGCTTCTCGACGCACAGGGCGGAACCATCACAACGGCGACTCTGCCGCCAGACGTCACGGCGGTCGAGGGCGCCGTGACGCAGTTGCTGGCCGACCCGGACCTGGGCGGTGTGGTCGTCCTTCCCGGAAGCGCGAGCACGACAGGGCCGCACGGCCTGGCGCTCGCCGAACAGCGGGTACGGCGCCTGGCCCTGCTCGTCAGAGAACTCGCGCGGCACGAGGCCATGGCCCGCCCGCGTCTGTGGGCCGTCACCCGTGGCGGTCAGAGCGCCCTGGCCGACGAAGCGGTGGACCTCTCCCACATCGGTATCCAAGGGTTGCTGAGGGTGCTGTCCTACGAGCACGGCGAACTGTGCCCGACCCTCATCGACCTCGACCGCGACACCGGTGCCGCCCAACTCGTCGCCGACCTGCTGGGTGGCGCCCGGGGCGACGACCAGGTTGCCTGGCGGGCCGGGGTGCGCTATGCCGCACGCCTGGCCCGTAGCCCCCTACGGGACGACGAACAGCACCAGTACACCTGCCGGGCCGGCACCGACCCGTTCGCCCTGCAACAGCACCGCCCCGGCGACATCGACTCCCTACGGTTCGTCCGTCACGACCGCCGAACACCGGGCGCCGGCGAGGTGGAAGTCGCTGTGGCTGCGAGCGGATGGGGCTTCTCACGTGTCCTGACCGCCGGGGATGCGGCAGGGCAGCCGGCCGGCGCGGACTGTGCGGGTACCGTCACCGCGCTGGGTGACGGCGTGGACGAGACGTGGCGGGGCCGCCGCGTGGCGGCCATGGCCGACGACTTGGCCTCGCACACGGTGGTGCGTGCCGACCACCTGTTCCCCGTGCCCGACAGCATGGACCTGCCCGCCGCGGCCGGCCTGCCCACAGCGTGGCTCACCGCC
The DNA here is from genome assembly GCF_016917755.1 of Streptomyces noursei. Classification (GTDB taxonomy): domain Bacteria; phylum Actinomycetota; class Actinomycetes; order Streptomycetales; family Streptomycetaceae; genus Streptomyces; species Streptomyces yunnanensis. The sequence continues at coordinate 353,767 of NZ_CP070326.1, forward strand.
TGGTACGCCCTTCGTCGTCTGGCCGACCTCCGGTCCGGACAGAGCGTGCTGATCGAGCATGCCACCAGCGCGGTCGGCCTGGCCGCCATGGCCATCGCCCGTTACCGCAGCGCGACGATCCTGGGCACAGCCGGCACCGAAGCCGAACGTGACTACCTACGCTCGCTGGGCATCCCCCACGTCTTCGACCCATGCTCCCCCGCCTTCGCCTCCAGCGTTCGCGAGGCGACCGCAGGCCGCGGCATCGACGTGATCCTCAACTCCCGCGCCGGGTCCCGGACGGCCGGCCTGGACCTGGTCGCACCCGAAGGGCACTTCGTAGCACTCGGCTCCCCCCACCTCCGCGCCGGTGACCGCATCGACCTACGGCCGCTCCGCCACAACACGTCCCTTCACATCGTGGATCTCACCCTGCTACGCGACTCCCACCCCGAACTGATACCCCAGCTGATCACAGATCTGGCCCCAGCCCTGACCCACGGAGAAGTCACCGCCCTGCCCCGCATCGCTCGCCCCGTCACCGAGGCTGCTGCGGCGCTCCGCCCCGCAGACCCCGCCGATCCTCCCGCCCAACCCGTCCTCACCTGGCCAACCGACGGCACCGTCGAAGCCTTCCTGCCACCTGAGCAGGTCCCCGTCGTCCGCACCGACAGCAGCTACGCCATCACCGGCGGCCTCGGCGGCCTCGGCCTCCTCGTCGCCCGCTGGCTCGGCGACAACGGCGCAGCCGACATCGCCCTGTGCAGCCGATCCGCTCCCACCCCCTACGCGCAGAGCGTCATCGACCAGCTACAAGCCACCGGAGTCCGCGTCAGCCACGTGGCCGGCGACATCGCCGAACCGGGCGTAGCCGAAACCCTCGTGGCCCAAGCCACGGCTGCGGGCCACCCGCTGCGCGGCGTCGTCCACGCCGCGGGCATCGTCGAGGACGTCACCCTCGCCAACTTCACTCCCCACGTTCTGGAGCAGGTCTGGCGCCCCAAGGTGACCGGTGCCTGGCGTCTCCACGAAGCGACGGCGAACGAGCACCTCGACTGGTGGGTCGGGTTCTCGTCCATCACCGCCCTCTACGGCTCCCCGGGCCAAGGCCCCTACGCCGCGGCCAATGCCGCACTTGACGAATTCTGCGCCTGGCGACGTTCCCGAGGTCTCAAGGCCACCAGCATCAACTGGGGCCCCTGGAGCCGGTACGGCCGTGGCGTCGTACTGGAACAGCGCGGTTACGACGCGATCGACCCCGCCGAGGGCATCCGCGCCCTGGACACGATCCTGCGGCATGCCCGCCACCGCACCGGTTACACACCCCAGGACCTCGACCGTTGGGTGGAGAACTACTCCGCCTCGATGGAAAGCGCCTTCCTCACCGACGTCCTCACCCACCGGCAGACCACCTCCACCCCCGGCTCCACACACGTCCTCAGCCGACTGCGGAGTGCGAGCGGCGAAGGAGCCCGGCGTCGCCTGCTGGAGCAGCATCTCGCCGAGCACATCGCCGCCGTCCTGCGCATCCCCGCCGACACCATCGGCCCCGCGAACAACCTCGCCGCCCTGGGCCTGGACTCCCTCATGTCGCTCGAACTGCGCAGCCGCATCGAGCGCAGCCTCGGGGTGTCCCTGCCGCGGACGGTCATCTGGACCAGCCCGAACATCGCGGCACTGGCCGAAAGGCTCCAGGCCGACCCCCAGGCGACCTGGGCCGCTGCCGACACCGGTGCAGCGACATGAGCGTCCCGGCACCGCCCAGTCCACCGGAGGGACAGCACACATGACAACGGGTGCATCGGCGGTTCACGGGGCCTTCGTCCAACTGTCCGAAGGCTCCTTTCACTACCGCTACTGGTCCGGCACTCCCACCGGTCGGCCGCCCGCGCTGCTGTTGCACGGTGGCGCCGCCAGCACCGAGGTCTGGAACCGCATCGCCCCTGCCCTCGCCCGCACCAGACCCGTCTACGCCATGGACCTTCGCGGCCATGGCCTGAGCCCCAGAACTCCCATCGGCACCTACCAACTCTGGCGCGCCGCCGACGACGTCACCGAGTTCATCACCGCCCTCTCCCTGCAGCAGCCGTTGATCATCGGCCACTCCTGGGGCGCCGCCGTCGCCCTCGTGCAGGCAGCCGCCGCCGGTACGCGCCACCCCGCCCCGGGCGCCTCAGCGCTCGTCCTCGCCGAACCGCCCCCCACCTTCACCACGCCGCGAGTGACCGAGAGCGCCGAAGCCGCCGCCGAGCTGGCAGGCCGTCCGCTGGACGAACTGAGCGCGCTCTGCAGCGTCTTCTTCCCCGATCGCGACGGGACCGAGCTGCGTGCCCTGTGCCACGGACTGCACCACACCACGCCCACTGTGATCCGCAGCTACACCACCGACGCCGCGGAACACCCCGACCTCGTCCCCCTCATCGCGGACGCCCGCCCGCCGCTCCTGCTCATGCGCTCCGACCCGAAAGTCCGCAGCGTGATCGACACAGCCAGCTGGGACCGTATCCACGCATACCTACCGGCTACGGGCACCATGCTCCACATCCCAGGAGCCGACCACGACATCCATCGCAGCCGCCCTGACGCTTTCCTCGCCGCCATCCAAGCATTCGCCGCGAGCACATCTTCGCCCTCTCACCGCGAACGCCAACCCCACGAGGGGGGAACGAATGTCTGAACCGAGAATCGCTGCTCTGCCTGCCGGGCTTCTTCCCCCCGAGATCGTCCGGCTTCTCCCCGACATCCCAGATCCACAGCAACGCAGCGGTATCAATCTCCTCCGCACCCTCGCCCAGCATCCCGGTCTCGCAGTCGCCCACTACCCCTTGAGCATCTTCCTCCTCTTCGAAGGAGAAGTGCCGCCTCGCGACCGCGAACTGGCCATCCTGCGAACTGCGGCACTCACGGGAGCCGACTACATCTGGGGGCACCATTCCCGAATCGGCCGCGACTCCGGTCTGACCGACCACGACTTCACCGCACTCATCAGCGGCCCCGACGACCCGCACTGGAGCCCCTTCGAGTCATCCCTCATCCGAGCCGCCGATCAGATCCACCACGACAACAGCATCGACAAGGAAGCCTGGAATGCGCTGGGCAAGCGCTACAGCAACCAACAACTGATCGAATTGCTCTTCGTCGTAGGTCATTACCAGCTGATCTCCTACGTCACCAACAGCATCGGGATCACTCTCGACCCGGGGCTTCCGTTCCTTCCGACTTGATGCGGTGAGCACAGCGCCCCCTCCGCCGAAGGCCGGCAACCACCTTGCGGATGGCGGGATGCGTGGCGGCTGCCCGGTCGAGGCCGCCGTCGACCGGCTCCTCCATCATGCCCACGTCGTCCTGACCGAGGGCTCCTCGCTCCGGCTGACCCAGGCCACCAGCGGCCAGGGCGTCGTCGCGCTGAACCAGCCGAGCTGATTCCCGGCCCCCTCAGACAGGCTCTGGAAGCGGACCGAGGTGCTTGATGACACGCTCGCGCAGAAGGAGGTACTCCTCCCAGCGTCGTGGCAGCGGGCCCGGCGGGCGCTCGACGACACGGGCAGCCGTGACGGTCTGTCCCCGCTGGAACGGCTCGCGCGTCAGGTCGAGTTCCCAACCGCTGGGCAGCCTGTTCCACCAGTGGAAACCATGCTGGGTCCCGTCAAGGTGCACTTCACCGACCATGAGGCCGCCGCCGAAGACGTCGTTGACGATCAAGGCAGTGATGTCGCAGTGGCCCCAGGCCGGGTTGTCCGCCTGCCAGTCGGCCTGGTCATCGGGCGAGCAGGTGTCGGCGGCCCAGCTGGCTCGCAGGGCCTTGTCGAGATCAAGCAGGTTCCACGGGATCATGCCGCCAGCATCGCGGCCACCACTGACACACGCCCCGCCAAACAGGGGACGAACAGTCACACCAGACAGGGAGATCAACTGTCCGTCGGCAAGGACTTGAGTTGTCCGCTCACCCGGATGTCCCACTGTCCGTGGACACCGTGCATCACAGTACGCACCGCTGAGTTCCTCATTCCGCGAGCCTGACATGCTGTGCCGTCAGCGAGGGCACCCTCCGGCGGCTGCTGTGACGGTGGCGCGCCCATGTGGTACCTCCGGGGCGGTGCCCCGGACGTCCAGTTCGGCCACGTGGCCGGCGGCACCCCCTTCTGGATGAGCGCGGACCAGCACGTGTACTGGTCGCACACCCACCGCACCGTGGACGTGGTCACCGACCTGGACTGCGGCTTGCCCCTGGGAACCCCTCAGGGCATAGGGTTCCTGCTTCGCTCCCGGCTGCTCACCAACCACGAGTTGAGCACGACGAGTTGAGCACGACGAGACGGAACCGCCCCTCTACTCTCACGACGCCGGCAACGCGTTGTAGTCGGGGCCGAGACGGCCCTCTGCTACCCGCAGCCGCAGTGGTCGACCACCACGGCAACACCGCGCCCGAGACGGACCGCACAACAGATCAGCAGCGCCCCAGCACGGGACGGGTTTCCCGGGGTGATGGCAGGTGCCCGCAGGTCAGCACACAGTCAGCACGGGTAGAGCAAGAGTCCCGGTTCACTCCGGAGCTCCGACATCGTGACCTGCGCGTTTGCCATCAGGAACGATCACTGCTAAATGGACGCATGAGATACCTTCAGGGCATGGATCTCGATCTGCGCAAACTCCGTTACTTCGCCTCGGTGGCCGAGCACCGGCACTTCGGCCGGGCGGCGGAACAGCTCTACATCGCCCAGCCGGTGCTCAGCCGTCAGATCAAGTCCCTGGAGCGTGAGTTGGGGTGTCCGCTGTTCGTCCGGACCACCCGCAGCGTGGAGCTGACCGCCGCCGGCAAACAGCTCTACGAGGAGGCGCAGCAGATCCTCCCGTCCGTCGCCGCGGCGGTCCGGCGCGTCCACGACGTCGATGAGGGCGTCCAACGGCTCGCGGTCGCCTTCTCCCCCGGGCTGCATGTGTCGGATGCGATCCGGGCGTTCACGTCGCGCCACCCGGACGTCGAGATCGACGTCGTCCCGGCACGCTGGTGGGAGCAGGACCGCCCACTGCGGGACGGTCGCGCCCAAGTCGGTTATCTGCGGCGGCCGTTCGACGAGACCGGCTTGCGCATCGTTCCCATCGGTCACGAGCCCAGGGTCGCCTGCATACCCGCGGCACATCCGCTGGCGTCCCGCCAGGAGCTCGCCTCCGCGGACCTCGACGGCGAGCGGATGCTCGACACCCCGCAGCGGCGGACGTTGACGCTGGAGGAGAAGTTCGAGCTCATCGCCTCCGGACGCAACATCGCGCTGATCCCGCTGGGCGTCGCACGGTCCTACTCCCGCCCCGACCTCGTGCACCTCCCCGTCACCGACGCACCCGGGATCGAGACGTGTCTGGCCGTTGTCGCGGACCGGCCCGAGAAGCTGCTGCGGGACTTCCTGGAGATCGCCACCGCGACGCTGCGGCGCGCCTGAGCGGGCGGCGTGCGGGGCCACGGCCAGCGGCGGCTGCGTTCAGTCACTCCCGGGCCACCGCGGGCTTCGCGCACGGACGGACAGCCGCACCGGGTACCCGGAGAAAATCCTTGGCCAGTGGTCCATACCATGATCACGGCCGGGCCAACCCCTCTCCGACAGGACCCATCCATGCGAACCATCAGCGTCATCACCGCCGTACACGAAGGCGGCCACCACTTCATCGGTGACACCTACGAATCCCTGCGCGAACAAAAGCTCCCGGATGACTGGCAATGGGAGTGGTGCGTGCAGGAGGACGGCACCTCGGGAATCCCCGCGCAGAGCCTGCCCGATGACCCTCGGATCACCTGCGGGACAGGACTGCGGGCGCGCATAGCGGTGACACGCACGCACGCCCTCGCGCGCGCGAGGGGAGACCTGGTCCGGACGTTGGACGCGGATGACGTACTGCTGCCGGGCGCGCTGGAGCGGGACATCGAGACCCTGGAACGCGTCCCCTGGTGCGTGTCCGCCTGCATCGACCTCCACCAGGACGGGAGCACGGCACCGGGTCCCTGCGACCCTCCGGGTGGCGCCTTGGAACCCGCCCGCCTCTACCGCGAGGTGCTGGAGCGGCGCCTGTCCGTTCAGGCGACCACCTTCGCCGCGCACCGTCGCCTGGTGTTGGCGCTCGGCGGCTGGCAGGCGCTGTCCGGAGCCGAGACGGTCGCCCTGCTCCTTGCCGCGGAGGCCGTGGCACCCGGCGAGTTCATAGCGGAGCCGAGCGTCCTCTATCGCAAGCATCCCGACCAGACGACGGCGTCCCAGCACTACTGGGAAGCGCCCGAGGCGGCATCGCGGATCGACGCACTCGTGCAACGCGCCAGCGCCCTGCGGGAGTCAGGTTGGCGGTGGCGGCAGGCGCCCGGGTACCGACCCGCGCCCCCGGCGGAGAGGATCGAGTGAGGGCTCGCATCCGGCGGTGGGCGCTCGGATACCGGTGACGCGCCTGCGCACGCACATGCGCGAGACGCCAGGCAGCAGGCGCGGCGGCATCGGACGCCCACATTCCACCGCGCTTCCGGCGTAGACGACAGCCCCCTTTCGTCCGCCTCACGTCGTGCCGGGCGGGCCCGGGGCCGCGGGTGGGGAGGGTAGGGGTGGAGGCGAGATCGACATTAAGTTAGGCTCACCTAAGTATTCGGGGGAGGTCGGGGCACGTCCCGCACCGTCCGGATGAGTTCGCAACCACAGGCAAATTGGGCCGCAAGCAGTACTGCCCAGGAAAAGGACCTCGCATGACCATCGCCTCGCGTCGGATAACGCGCCGTCTCTTCACTGCCGCGGCGGCGACCTCGTTGCTGTTGGTCACCAGCGCGTGCGGCGGCGGAGGCAAGGGCGACGCCGAGGCCGCGGGCGGCAGCCACGGTGCCTTCCCGGTGTCGATCAAGAGTGCGCTGGGCACGGCCACCATCAAGAAGGAGCCCAAGCGGATCGTCACGCTCGGCCAGGGCTCGGCCGAGACGGCCATCGCCCTGGGCCACACGCCGGTCGGCGTGGAGGAGTACGCCTGGGGCAGCGACAAGTCCGGCTACCTGCCCTGGGTCAAGGACGCGGTGAAGAAGGCCGGAGACCCCCTGCCCGAGCAGTTCAAGGGCGGCGACCAGCTCGACATCGAGGCGATCACCGAACTGGCCCCCGACCTGATCCTGGCGCCGTGGTCGGGCATCACGGCCAAGCAGTACGACGTCCTCAAGGACATCGCTCCGACGGTGGCGTACCCGGACAAGGCGTGGAGCACTCGCTGGGACGAGCAGATCAACACCGTCGCCAAAGCCGTCGGGCAGCCCGAGAAGGGCACCGAGCTGATCAAGGGCATCAAGAAGCAGCTCGCCGACGCCGCCGCGTCCCGCCCGAACTACAAGAACGTGACCTTCTCCTACATCTACACCTCGGGTCCGGGCACCCTGGGCGTCTTCAAGCCCGCTGAGCAGCGGGTGGAAATGGTCAAGTCCCTCGGGCTCCAGGTCGACCCGGTGGTCAACACCTTCAAGGAGACCGACGGCACCGCCTCCTCCCTCATCGGCCTGGAGAACGCCGACAAGCTCAACAAGAGCGACGTCCTCTTCACCTTCTACTCCGACGACAAGACCCGTCGGGAGACCGAGGGCCAGTCGCTGTACGCCGCCATGCCGGCCATCAAGAAGGGTGCCGTGGTGGCCAGTTCGGACAACTCCTTCGTCACCGCTTCCTCCATGATCAACCCGCTGACCGTGCCCTACAGCATCAAGCGCTACCTGCCGCTGATCGACAGCGCGGTGAAGAAGGCCGGCAAGTAACGCCGCGGGACGGTTGACACATGGTCGCCACCATCGACACCGCGGAGCAACGGACCGCCGTGCGCCGGCCGGCCCGGCGCACGACCGTCGTACTGCTCCTGGCCCTGGCCGTGCTGGCCCTCGTCTGCATCGCCAGCATCATGTTCGGCAGCAAGATCCTGCCCCCGGGGCAGGTCTGGGAGGCCGTCACCGGCCACGCCGATGCCTACACCACCACCGTCGTCGAGAGCCGCTATCCACGCACCGCGCTGGGCATCGTGGTGGGCCTCGGCCTGGCCGTGGCGGGTGTCCTGATGCAGACGGTGACCCGCAACCCACTGGCAGAGCCGGGCTTGCTGGGCGTCAACACCGGAGCCGCCGCGAGCGTGGTGGCCGCCACCGCGTTCGCCGGCGTCTCCGGGCAGACGCAGACGCTGCTGTGGTCACTGCCCGGCGCACTGCTGACCGGAGTCTTCATCTACGTCATCGGGACCCTCGGCAGGGGGCTGAACCCGGTCCGACTGGTGCTGGGCGGCGCGGTGCTCACCGCCGTGCTGAGCGCCTTCATCCAGGCCGTCACCCTCAGCCGCCCGCAGGTCTTCGACAGCTACCGCTACTGGGTCGTCGGTGCGCTCGGCGGCCATGACTGGGACGCCGTGCTGAGCGTGCTGCCGTTGGCCGTCGCCGGATTCGCCGTCGCCCTGTTCCTGGGCCGCGGGCTGAACATCGTCGCGCTGGGCGAGGATTCCGCGACGTCCCTCGGCGCCCGCCCGGAGCGGGTCAAGGCCGTCGCGCTGCTGACGGCCACCGTGCTGAGCGCCGCCGCGACCGCGGCCGCGGGACCGATCGCCTTCGTCGGACTCGCCGTGCCGCACCTGGCCCGGGCCCTCCTGGGAGCCGACGTGCGGCGGCAGCTCGCCCTGAGTGCCGTGCTCGGCCCGACCCTCCTTCTGGCGGCCGACGTCATCGGAAGGCTCCTGGTACGCCCGCAGGAATTGATGGTCGGTGTGGTCACCGCGTTCGCCGGCGCCCCCGCCCTTCTGATCGCCGTTCGCAGAATGCGAGCCAGCTCATGACCCCCACCACCGCCACCTCGTCCACGACCGTCTCCCGTACCGTTCAGCGGCCCCGCCCCGGCAGTCGCAAACTCCTCATCAGACTCGGGTCGGGGGTCGCCCTGCGGGTCCCGGTCCGCATGGTCTGGGTCGGCCTCGCCCTGTGCGTGGCGCTGCTCGCCGCGTGCGTCGCCACCCTCACCGTCGGCCGCCTGGGCATCGCCCTGCCGGACCTGCCGTCGGCACTGTCCGGCAACGCCACCGGCGTGGACTCCTTCGTCCTGGACCGACTGCGCGGACCGCGGTTGACCGTGGCGGTGGCCGCCGGTGCCGCCTTCGGCCTGTCCGGTGCCCTCTTCCAGTCGGTGACCCGCAATCCGCTGGGCAGCCCGGACGTCATCGGCCTCGGCCCGGGGGCCGGCGCGGGCGCCGCGCTGGTCGCCCTGCTCTTCCCGGACGTGCCGGTCGCGTTGGGCGCACTGGGCGGAGCGCTGGCGGCGATGGCGGTGGTCTACGTGTCGACCGGCAGCGGATTCCGCAACCCCAGCCGTCTGGTCATCGCGGGCATCGGGGTCTCGGCCATGGCGACGGCGTTCATCCAGTACATCGTCTACGCCATCGAGCGCGACCAGGCCACCGTGCTCAGCTCGTACCTCAACGGCAGCCTGACCGCACGCTCCTGGGACGACGCGGCGACCATCGGCGTGGTGCTGCTGCTCTGTGTGCCGTGCGCCGCGCTGCTCTCCCGCCCCCTGGGCCTCAGCGAGATGGGCGACACCACGGCGGCGGCCCTGGGAGCACGTCCGGAACGCGCCTTCACCGGCGCCGTGCTGCTCACGATCGTGCTGTCGGCCGGGGCCGTCACGGTCGCCGGCCCGATCTCGTTCATCGCGCTGACCGCACCGCAGATCGTCAAACGGATCACCCGCGGCAGCGGCCCGCACCTGACACTCTCCGCGCTCTCCGGCGCGCTGCTGCTCGTGCTCGCCGATCTGGCGGCCCAAAACGCCCCGCTCTTCGGCAAGTTGCCGGTCGGCATCTGGACGATGGCGCTGGGCGGCGCGTACCTCGGCTACCTGCTCCTGCGGGAGTGGCGTCGCGGCGCCCTGTGATACGGCCGGGCCGGTCGTACCACCTGGTCCGGCGAGAGTGCGTGCCGAACGCCGGACGGCAGGCGGGACTTCGCTGACCCGACCCGCCCCCCGTGCCGCACGCCACCAGCCCCCCGAGTCCGAGCCTCGGGGGGTTTCGCCTGTCCATCAGCCGTGGCGCAGCCAGGCCATCGGACTCCGTCGCTTTCTCGGCGGCAACCGCCGAGACCACACCCACCTGGTGTGGCGGAGTTCGGCGAGATGCCCGCGTCAGGCGGTGGCGTAGTCGGAAAGGGCGGGCTCCAGCAGGCCGAAGGCTTGGGCGGCTTCGGCGGCGATGAGGCGAGCGATCTCGTCCTCGGGGTGGCCGGCGAGGGTGAGGGCCTGGATGCGGTGGAAGAGCACACGGTGGACGGTGCCCAACAGGCCGGCGGCGATCTGGACGGTGATGTCGTCGGGTTCGGCGTCGGTGGCCTCGGCGAGTGCCTGGGCGAGGTGGTGGTCGCGCCGCTCGTGCAGACCGTGCAGACAGGTGGTCAGGGTGGAGCTGTCAGCGATCATGCGGGCGAACTCCTGGCCGGAGAACCCGGCGACCGGGTCCTGGGCGGCCACGGCGTCGGCGAAGGTACGGCGCAGTGCGCCCAGCGCTGATTCGCCGGGGCGCCGGGCGGCAACGGCGTCGGACAGGGAGGCGACGAACTCCTCCTGATGGTCCAGGGCCAGGTCTTCCTTGCGGGCGAAGTAGTTGGTGACGGTCTTCTTCGCGACGCGGGCGGCGGCGGCGATCTCGGCGATGGTCGTCTGCTCGAAGCCCTGGGCGATGAACAGCCGGGTGGCGTGGTCGGAGATGAGCTGCCGGGTCTCCTGCTTCTTCGCCTCGCGCAGCCCGGCGGCCGGGGCGGGCGTCTGGGTAGCCATACCGAAATCTTACCCCCGTCATACTTTTACATTGACACCCCAGGAGGTCCGGGCTAAATTTACCCCCGTCATAACTTTTCGCTGACGGAGCGCCTGACGCGAAGGCCGACTCCCACCCGAGGCGTCCGCCCCCACCCCACCACCACCTCAGCCACGTGCCCACCCCGACACCGCAGCCACTGCCCCGCCCCTCCCGCCGCGCCCATGGAGATCCCCATGCAGTTCACCGCCTCCACCGTCTCGCTCACCGTCGACGACGTCGCCGCCTCCCAGGCGTTCTTCACCACCCACCTCGGCTACACCGTCCAGCGGGCCGCCGACGGTTTCGCCTCCCTGTCGCGGCCCGACGCGGTCGATGTCGTTCTGCTCGCCCGCGGCATCCAGGTGCTGCCGCCCGAGCAGCGCGACCGGCACGCCGACGGCCTGATCCTGGCCTTCACCCTCGACAGCGGCCTGGCAGAGCAGGAGAAGCGACTGCGCGACGCGGGAATCGAGATCACCATGCCGCTGCGCCAGGAACCCTGGGGCGAAACCCTGTTCCAGGTCACCGACCCCAACGGCGTGATCATCCAGTTCGTCGAATGGTCCGCTCCCGAGCGCGGCTGACCCAAATCTCCACGGCACAGGACCCTGCGGGTTCCGATCGCGTCCGGAGGCGCCGTCCTCAATTCCCCTCTTCATCAAGCCCGTCGACAACGTGGCCGACGACCGGGACGTTGGTGAGGACGCTCTTGAGCCGGGGCTTTTCGCCCGAACCCTCGGCCTGGGCCAGGGCGGCACATCCGAAGGTGAGCACGGTAAGCATGGCGGAGACGGTCAGGATGCGGAAATGGTGCCGCATGGCAGGCCCTTCCTCTCTTTCCGTTCGCGGGCGGCGTCGGTGTGCCCACGGACACGCGTGAGATGGCGGCGAGGACGCCCCGAGGCGGAGTGGATTCGATGAGAGGAATTCCTCCGCTTCGGACCTCTTAACGCCACATCACCCGGCCGGGTCAGCAGGACTTGCGAAGCTCTCCGACGGCGAACGCCCTCACCTGATCACCGACTGCACCAACTGCACCAACTGCACCAACTGCGACGACAGCCGCGCGGGCTCAAGCCGGTTGGCTTTAATTGGGTTGGGCCGGCCGACCCCCGCTGGTACCGTCTGGGCAGCCGTGAGAGAACGCGAGGAGGTGAGACCCATGAAGGCTGTATCCATGTGGGTGCTCCCCCTTTTCGTCACGGTGGGCGATTGACGCAGGTGTCGCCGGGAGCGCCTCGGACAAGGCACTCCCGAGAGGCAACACCTATGAATCTTGTGCATTCCACTTCGAGCGCGGACGACCGCGCGGTCACGGTCACGCGGGTTTCGGACATGCGGTGGCATGCCGTGGAGGACGATCTGACGGTCGGCCGCGGCGACGCTTCGCGCCGACCCGACGGCCGGCTCTTCATCAGTATCGACGCGTGGCACGGCGCGGTCTTCGACCGCATCGTCGCCGCGATGCTGGCGGACCTGCCCACTTCCCTGTACGCCGTCGTCGACGAGGCCGACCACGACTCCAGGTCCGCCTGGGAGCGGGCCGGCTTCGCCGTCGCACGCCGCGAGTGGGGCTACCTCGTGCCCACCGACCCGCACGTCAGCGGACTCGGCTCGGTGCGGCCCCCGTCGGGCGTGACGATCGTGCCCGCCGGTCAAGCGGAGGAAGGCCCGCTGCGTGCCCTGGACCGCGTCATCCGCGACGAGGTCGAGGCCACCGTCGGATGGCGGACGATGCCGGCCGAAGTGCTGCCCCGCCCGGCGGGGACCACCCTGGTCGATCCGTCGAAGTACGCGGTGGCACAGCACTCCGACCAGTACGTGGGACTGGTCCGGGTGGCGCCGCTGATCCGACAGCCACGGATCGGGCTGATCGCCGTCCGGGCCGACCGGCACCGCCGCGGTATCGCCCGGGCGCTACTGGCCCACGCGCTGGGTTCGTTGCACCGCTCCGGACTCTCCGCGGCATGGGCCGAGGTGGACGAGGCCAACGCGGCGGCCACCGCCCTGTTCGAGGGCATCGGTGCCCGGCGCACGGCCGGCACCCTGGAGCTCGTGCGCCGATGACACTCCGCCACACCGCGGCCGGCGACCGCGTCGCGCCCGGCCGCGCACCACATGCGTTTCCTACCGAACACCCCCGTCGCAGAACGGGAGAAGTGAGCGATCATGACAAAAGCAGCAGGGGGCATAGAAGTCGAAGGCACCGTCATCGAGTGCCTGCGCAACGCCACCTTCAAGGTGGAGCTCCAAAACGGGCACATGGTGCTCGCCCATATCAGCGGGAAGATCCGGAAGAACTACATCAAGATCCTCCCCTACGACCGGGTGCTCGTGGAACTCAGCCCCTACGACCTCACCCGCGGCCGGATCCGCTACCGGTACCGGTAGTGCTCGCAGCCGGCCGGGCCGGCGTGTAGGGAAACAGACCGCGTTGGAGACCTGGCCCCGCAACGCCGGGTCTCCAGCCTGCTGTCGAGACCGACCGTGTACCGATCAGAAGCTGCGGTGAATTGCCGTCCCGGCCCGGTGGATCGGGCTGGGCGGCAGCCGTGTCAGTCCGTGCCGTAGTACAGCCGGAGGAACTCCTCCATCGCCGCGTTCACGCCGGCGCGGTCGTCGGTGGCGAGCAGGTCGAGCAGCAGGCCGCGGACGGTGGCGAGCCCCAGCCTGGCGCGGTTCCGGGCCGTGGCGGGGGCCATCCTTGCGGCCGTTTCGGCGGCCACCAGTGGCTCCAGCCGGTCCTCCACCAGCCCTTCGAGGATCGGGACCGCCTCAGGTCGGCCTTGCAGGGCGTGGCCGCAGATCTCGAACAAAAGCCGCTCCTGGCCAGCGAGTTGAGGGTCCGTCAGCGTGGTGGATCAGCATGCGGTGGCTGACGTCGATCGCGGCGCCCAGGCGGCGAAGGCTCAGGTCCGCGATGCCGTGCGCGGCGACGTGGCCGAACGGCCGCGTCCACCAGTTGTGCACGCCGGTCTCCGTTCCGGCCACCAGCGGCCTCACTCTCGTCCTCACCCTCGTCCTCGTCCTCGTCCTCGGGATGCGCGTCGCGCCACTGTCACCGCCGCGCTGGGCGGCGTGCAGTCCGACGTCATCATCGAAGTCGTCGAGGCGGAGGCGCCCCGGCGACTCGTCGAACGCAACATCAGCGCCGCTGGCCGGCGCCTGGCCCACGGCACCTACACCATCGAACCGCTGCCGACGGGCGGGAGGGTCACAGCGAAGAGGCGGCAGGGTTTCGACGAAGAGCCGTTGCGGCAACTGGCGCAGTGTCATTTGCTGTACCACTGCGGCCGATTGGTGCGACCATCACGGCATGAGCGGTGAGGTGCACAACGAGTTCTCCGGCAACGCCGAGAGCGTCGTGCAGGCGGGAGAGATCCACGTCCACCACAGCGATGCCCCACCGGACGCAGTGGAACGGCTGGCTCAGCGGCTGGCCCGGGCAGTGGCCGGACAGTGGAAGGCCGAGGCGGCGGTGCGCGGGCTGTTCGGGGCTGCGCCGTTGCCGATCGCATGGGAAATGGCCGGAGGGCAGGGCGTCTGGTCCGCCGCCCGGTTCGCGGACCTGTACCGCCAACTGCCCACACCACGACGGTTGGTGATCCTCGGCTCCGCGGGGGCGGGCAAGACGACCATGGCCGTGCTGCTGGTCCATGAGCTGCTCGCGCATCGAGCGGTCGGCGATCCGATCCCGGTGCTGCTGTCCATCGGGTCGTGGGATCCGACGGCCGAGCACCTGACCAACTGGTTACCCCGCCGACTGGCCGAGGAGTACCCGGTTCTGGGCACCGGAGCGACGGCCGCCGCGAACGCCGGCCGACTGCTCGACGCCGGGCTGGTCCTGCCCGTGCTCGACGGCCTGGACGAGCTGCCGCAACGCCGCCGTGCCGATGCCCTCGCCAAGATCAACCAGGCACTCTCGGACCACGACCCGCTCGTGCTGACCTGCCGAACCGACGAGTACCAGGCGCTGCTCAACAGCAGTGACGGCCTGTACTCAGCAACTGTGCTGCGGGCCAGGCCGGTGGCCCCGGAGGACGTCAGGCGTTATCTGCTCGCGCCGCACAGCGCCCGGCGCGAGGCCCGGTGGCGGCCCGTGCTCGATCGCCTGGCGGCCGAGCCGCGCGGGCCGCTGGCCGATGCGCTCGCCAGCCCGCTGCTGCTCAGCCTCGCGCGCACCGCCTACGCCCCGGAGAGCGGCCGTGACCCGGCGGAACTCGTCGACACCGCACGGCTATCGAGCGCGGCGGCGATCGAGGCGCATCTGCTCGATGCGCTGCTGTCGACGGCGTTCCGGAGCGAACCCGCTGCGCGCAACGCCTTCGCCTGGCGGGCCCGGCGCTGGGACGAGGCCAAGTCCCGTCGTTGGCTGGTGTTCTTGGCCCAGCACATGAAGCGGCTCAAGACCCGCGACCTGGCCTGGTGGCAGTTGGAACAGGACGGGCCCGCCAGTGAGAACGCATGGACGTTCGGGGCAGCCGCCTGGGGCTGCTTCAGCCTGGCGATCATCGTGGCCGCCGTCGTCGGCGGGCGGGCCGTGCCGTGGGGCTTCGTCTGGTCCGGCGGGGGCCCGATCGGCGCGATGTGCTGTATCGCGCTCTGGCGTGGCGGGGCGGTCAGGAAACGCCCGCACTACCGATCCAGGTACTCCAGTGTGGCGGTCGGGGGGTCGCTCGCCACGGCGACCATGTTCGTCGTGGCCTGGGTCGCCACGGGAGGCCGTGTGCCCGTCGTGCCGACTGCCCTGGCCTGCGTCGTTGCGCTGGGTCTCCTCGTGCCGAACGCGATGATGAGCATCTACTGGGACCGCAAACAGGTCGACGTCGAATCCGTCAGCCCGGCCGTCCTGATGGCCCGGGAGCGTCGTGCCCCGCTCACCGTGGCCGCCGTGTCGGCGATCCTGGTCCTGGTCGGCACCGACGTCGTGCACGAGGTGACCGGGCTGTCGCGGGTGCACGACGACGTCCCGTTGAGCTTCAGAATCGCCCAGTGCGTCATGGCGTTCGCCCTGTGGGCGATCATCGCGTCACGGTGGGGCGCCTACCAGGTGACCCATGCCAGGCTCGCCCTGCGCGGCAAACTCCCCTGGCGTCTGATGCGGTTCCTCGACGACGCCCACCAACGCGGTGTCATGCGCCAGGAGGGCTCCGTCTACCAGTTCCGCCACGCACGCCTGCAGGAGCGGCTGGTCGCCGGCGGGCGGAATCCCGAGGGGCCAGGACGGTGACGAAAGCGTGCTTGAACCCCGGTACCCGGCTCTCGCCGGTCCGTTCGCGTCCGCACCGTGTGCGGTGTTGAACTGCTCGATGCATTTGGTCACCAATGGCCTGGTGAGGAAGAGCAGTTGGCCGGTGATCGCGCCTCGTCCTTGGGCGCCGCGTAGCCGATCTGGCGGGCGTCCAGACCGCAGAAGGCCGGCCGGCTGCCTGTCTGTCTGTCAGCTGGTGTGGAGGATTCGAAAGCGATCGGGTTGCGCCGGGTCGCGATCGACGACTTGGATGGGCGGCCAGGCCCACTGCCAAACGTCGATGCCTGGCGTGCGGGAGAACTGGATCTTCCCTCGGGTTCCTTCGACGGCGACGCGCGGCCAGGATTCGGCGGTGCGTGACCGATCCGTGCCGTGCGAACGCAGTACGTCCGCGAGGACGGCGACCGTGTCGTAGCCCTCGAAGGCGACGAAGGAGGGCGCTACGCCCAGCCGCTCGCGCAGGGCCTTCTCGACTCGTGCGCCGAGTGGGCCGAGGCGCTCGGGAAGGTAGCGCAAGAACGGGATCGCGGCGCCGTCGTCGCCCAGCAACGTCGCCCATTCGGCGAACTCCGGTTGCCCGGCCGGAGCCCCGACCAGGATGTCGGCCAGGCGCTGGTCGCGGCGGACAGCCTTGACGATCGGCACGGCCGGCTCCGGGTGACCGACCAGAAGGAGAAGGGCTGTCGCACCGCTGTCGACGAGTTCGTCGCACAGGGCCGTGGGAGAGAGCGTGTCCGCGTCGAGTGCGATGACGGTGCCGCCGCGTGCCGCGAAGCAGTCCCGCAGAATGCGTGTCCCAGATGCCCAGTAGACGCTCGGCTGGGCTGCGACGGCGAGGCGGCTGTGGCCCGCGCCGAGGAGGAAGTCCGCGTAGGTCTGCCAGCCTCGGGACTGGGCCGGGGCGAGGCGGGCGACCCAGTCCGTCGGCTGTTCGGTGAGCGCGTCGAGAACCGCTGACGAGCAGAGGAACGGCAGGCCGAGGGCGTCCGCCCTGGCGGCAGCGGCGCGCGCGACGACGCTGTGGTACTCCCCCGCCAAGGCAGCCACACCCAGACGGGCCAATTGGTCTACGGCCGCCGCGGCCCGCTGTGGATCGGCCGCGGTGTCCCGGACCACCAGCTCCAGCGGTCTTCCAACGATGCCGCCGGCGTCATTGACTTCATCAACGGCCAATTCGAGTCCGGCGAGCAGGTGTTGGCCTGCCTCCACCCAGCCGGGCCGGGTGAGCGGAACGAGAGCGCCGATCTGGACGGATGGTCCGTCGGTCCGCACTGCTCCCGGTGGCGATGGTGGCATGTTCAGTGGTGGCATGTTCATGCGTTGACGTCTCCCGTGTGGCGGTTCGGCCGGACATTGCATCCACCACCATCGTCACCAGGCAACCGGTTATATGCTCGCTGGGTTCCCAGGCTCCGGGAAGCCTTCCCTTGGTCCCCGAGGGGGATGTCGGCCCGAGCGTCCCGCCGCGAGGCAGGCGCCGGCCAGGGGCGCCGAGCCGATGTCCTTCGGGTCGTCGACGGTCCGGCACCGGGTCGTGGCCGCGCCCGCGGCCCTCGCGCGACCACGGCAGCGGACAGCGACAGCGCCCCTCGCACACTTCTCAGCAGGGCCCGGTCCGCTGCGACGGCATTGCTCAACGGACCCTCCCCGCATTCGACTTCGGCACCGCGAGTTTGCCACGAGGAGGCTCGGCACCGTCAACGACCCAATTCTGTCGCGAAGACCACAGTTTCGGCGTCACACCGGATGCCGGAGCCACTTCCCAGCCACTTTCCAGTCACTTCCCAACAGCCCGGATCCGTCTCGGGCGAGAGGGGAACCCAACGGCAAACCAGTCAGTCAACTTCACTGTGCAACTAGATTGCCGGAGCCGCCGGGCCGCGCTACAGTCGCCCGGCGATCATCGTGTGCAGAACGGGGGTTGAGGCACCGGCGCGGGGGCAGCGGGAGGGGACCTGAGGGTTCCAGGCCGGCTCGAATGGCCACGGGGAGGCAAAATTCTTGAAGACCTTCGCATATATGAGACAGACCCTTATGCCGGCCAACCGGGGCAGCCGGATCCTGGTCGCCGGCGCGCTGATCGACTCCACCGGCAATGGTCTCTTCATGGCCTCCGCCACGCTGTACTTCGTGAGCGTGGTGGGACTCCCTGCGTCCCGTGTCGCAACCACCCTGTCCATTGCCGCGGTGTTCGGACTGCTCAGCCCGGTCCCCTTAGGCCGGGTCGCGGATCGTCATGGCGCGGTACGCACTTACGTACTGCTCATGTGCCTCCGCGGCGCGGGTTATGCCTTATACCCCCTGATCACCGATCTCTCTGGTTATGCCGTTCTGACCTGTGTGCTCTACGCGGCGGACCGGGCCTGCTCCCCCCTGCTCCAGGTGATCGCGGCCGCCGTGGCCGGCCAGCAGGAGCGGACCCGTACGCTGGCGTCGATTCGGGCGGTCCGCAACATCGGGCTCAGCGTCGGCCTGCTCGGCGCCAGCGCCGTGCTCGGCTTTCCGTCACGGGCCGCCTTCGCCACGATCTTCCTGGTCAACGCCCTCTCCTTCTTCGCCATCGCGGCACTGGTGCTGTGGTCGGTCAAGGCGGCCGGCGACTCCGCTCTGACACCACTCAAGGGCATAGGGAACGGGGGCGGACCGCAGGGACACGCGGGGAGCGGGAGCCCGCCCTCCAGGGCACCGACGCCCTTTCGCGATGTGCGCTTTTTGGTGTTCACCGCCTCGAACGGCGTTCTGTCCCTCTACGACACGGCGCTGATCGTCCTGCTGCCGGTCTGGGTAATACAGCGTACGGAGCTGGCCCATGCCTGGTCGCCCGTGCTTCTCACCGTCAACACCACACTCACCGTCCTGCTCCAGGCCGCAGTTCCCCGCTTTGCGAAAGACGCTCAGGGCGCCCGTCGACTGGTGAAATGCACGGCATTGACACTGGCCGCCGGTTGCGCTCTTTTCGCGCTGGCCGAGGAGCTTCCACTGTGGGCCTCACTGGTTGCCGCGCTCGGTGCCGTGGCGGCCATGACCCTGGGGGAAAACCTGCATTCGGTGGCGAGTTGGGAGTTGTCCTACCTCCTCTCCCCCGCCGAGGCGCGTGGGCAATACCTCGCCATGTTCAGCATGGGAATGACGTCCCAGAAAGTCTTCGGACCCGTCCTCTTGGTGAGCCTCCTGCTGCCGCTGGGCCCTTGGGCGTGGGCCGTGCTCATGGCTCTGTTCGCCGTGGCGACACTCGGCGCGCTGTGGTCGGGAAAACCCACACCGTCGCCGGGGGCGGACGAGGCGGCGACGCCGGACCCACTCCCCTCCGAAGCGCGCTGAAAAGGCGCGAGGAAGCCTGCCGGGAAGCACTCCCGAAGCACGCCCGCGACACCAAGCTGAGTTCACATCGCCCCAACTCACCTTTCTTTACGGGGAGTTTGACATTCCGCACCGATCGAATTCATTGACACGCGCCTCACTCGACCCATACGATCTTGGCACTGAGTGCCAACAGCCTTCATTAGTGCCACGCCCGGCTTTTCTGCCGTGGCCATAGGTCTGGTTGTGAAACTGGACAGGAAAAAGGTGGTCCCATGGCTCAGGTAACGTTCTCCGACGCCAACGGACACCAGTCGGTGCTGGATGTCCCCAGCGGCACAAGCATCATGGAAGCCGCAGTCGACAATGGAATCGACGGAATCGACGGCCAGTGCGGCGGTCGCCTGATCTGCGCGACCTGCCATGTATTCGTGGAGGCCGTCGAGGGACCGGCTCCGCCCGGCCTCGATGCCGACGAGGACGACATGTTGGACTACACCGCCGTTCAGCGCCGCCCGAACAGTCGGCTGAGCTGTCGCCTCGTGATGGGCGAAGGGCCGAGCGCGCTGGTCGTCGGCCTGCCGGACACCCAGACCTGAAAGGCAGTCAAAAAGACGAGGAAGCCATGCCCCCCTACGCGCCCGACGCCCTCGCCCGGACCCAACCACGGGAATCCCAGGGTGAATTAACCCCCCAAGCCTTTGTGCACCACCGCCCGGACCTGATCCGGGCCGCACTCGACGGCATTCCATCGGACGCCGTCAGCCATTTTGCCAGCTCTTGGAACGCACTGCCCGCCGATGCGTATGTGAAAGCCGAACGACCTTACCGTTTTCGCCGCTACGGGAAATTCCACCTCTCCGAGGACGGGCCGCAACAGGTCTCGCACGGTCCTTTCTTGCAGGCCAAGACCGTGAACAAGCTCAGCGGTGGAGTGCCCCGGCACTTCGCGCCCCTGGACGACGCGGTGGCCACCAGCCTGGCACTGCGTGCCATCGTGGGTGCGCTCCACGACCAGCTGCCCGGCCCCCATCAGGACATCAACGCCTGCGGCATCCACCAGATCCGGGTGACGGCCGTCCCCGGCGCGGAGGGCGATCCGGCTCCGGAGGGCATGCACCAGGACGGGCACCGCTTCGTCGGCCAGGTGCTCGTCCGCCGCGACGGCGTCCACGGCGCCCAGTCCCGCATCTACGACCTCGACCGGCGCCTCGTCTACCAGTCCCAACTCACCGCGCCCTGGGAGTCGATCATCCTCGACGACCGGCGTGTCCTCCACGACGCCTCCCCGGTCGGCGTCGCCGCCGGGGCCGACCTCGCCGTCCGGGACATGCTCCTGGTCGACTTCTTCGCCGATCCCGCCCTGCCGGCCCCGAGCCCCCGACCCCTGTCGAAAGGACAGTCCCATGACTGACGTTCCGGACACCACGTCCACCTCCCCCACCCGCCCCCGCATCGGCTTCTCCACCAACATCTGGGACAACCCCGCGGACATCGTGGGACACCTGGACTTCCTGGCCGACCATTTCACCGACATCGAGTTCGAGATCGCCGAGGAAGCGCAAGAGGTGCTCTTCGGGGCCACGGCTCAGGAGTACGAGAAGATCGTGGACGGGATGCGTTCCGTCATCACCGAGCGCGGGCTGGACGTGTCCGTCCACGCTGCCTGGTACGGGCCGCACACCGACTTATGCGCGGCCGACGAGGCGGAGCGGACCGAGTCCGTGCACTTCCTGCGCCGCGCGGTACACCTCGCCGCCGACCTCGGCGTGGATCGCGTGACCTACCACCCGGGATACACCGGCCGCCGTCCCAACAGCGTCCTGCTCGACGTCCTGCGCTCCTCGCTCGACCGGGTGCGGCCCCTGCTGGATCGCACCGGAGTGCTGCTGTGCATGGAGAACATGGGCGCCGACCGGCCCCGCTACGTGGTGTTCTCCCCGGAGGAACACGTCACGCTGTGCGAGAGCACCGGCACGTGGATGACCCTGGACATCCCCCATCTCGCCACCGTGCACCGGCCCCGGGGCGACTTCGACGAGGCGCTGGCCACGGTCGCCCCCTACGTCCGTACCGCGCACATCGCCGACATCAAGGGCTCCGACCACACCCACATCCCCATCGGCGCGGGTGATCTCCCCCTCTGGGAGTCGCTGGAGAAGCTCGGTTCGTACGGGTTCGACGGTGCGGCGGTCGTGGAGGAGTTCGCCCGGGGGTACACACCGGAGGACTACCTCAAGGCTGCCCTGTCCTTCCGTGAGCGGTGGGACGCGGCGGGTGCCATGCGGGGCGAGGGCTGATGACGGAGCTTGCCGCCGCCGGTCCGGTGCGTTCCCCGCACCGGGCCGGCGGCCGTACCGGCCCGGCGGGCGGCCTCCTCACGGCCGTGCACGACGACGTCGGACGCCTCACCACGACGGTCAATCTGGCCGCGTTCGAGAACGTGCTCTCGCGTACGGCCCGCGCCATGCTGCACGGCCCGCTCGCGGACCGCTATCTGATCGGACACGAGCAGGAGCGCCGGGGACTCGACCCGCTGCTGCGCTCGGGCCTGCTCTCGGCGGCCTATCCGGGCGTCGACGCGCTGGAGCGCGCCGCCTCCGAGACCGCCCGGCAGCTGTTCGGCGCGGCCTGGGTGGACTTCCGGCCGCTGTCCGGCCTGCACGCGACGATCTCGGTGTTCGCGCTGCTGACCGCCCCCGGCTCGACGGTCTACTCCATCGCGCCGGCCAACGGCGGGCACTTCGCGACCCAGCCGCTGCTGGAGTCGATGGGCCGCGACGGCCGGTACCTGCCCTGGTGCGCCTCCGCCGGAACGGTCGACCTCGCCGCGTTCGCCGAGGTCTGGCGGGCGCATCCGGGCGCCATGGTCTTCCTCGACCACGGTGTGCCGCTGGCGCCGCTGCCGGTCCGTGAACTGCGTGCCGTCATCGGGGACGGCACGCTGCTGGCGTACGACGCCTCGCACACCCTCGGCCTGATCGCCGGCGGCCGGTTCCAGGATCCCCTGGCCGAGGGCTGTGACCTCCTGCAGGGCAATACGCACAAGAGCTTCCCCGGAGCCCACAAGGGGCTGGTCGCCTTCGCCGACGCGGCGCTGGGCCAGGGCTTCTCCGAGCGCCTGGGACTGGCGTTGGTCTCCTCACAGCAGACCGGTCCCACACTGGCGAACTATGTGACGACGTTGGAGATGGGCGTCCACGCCTCCGCGTACACCCGGCAGATGCTCGCCAACCAGGCCGCCCTCGCCTGCGCACTGGGCGAGTCGGGCTTCGCGGTCCACCACCCACCGGGCGCGACGGGGCCGAGCGCCAGTCATGTGCTCCTGGTCGAGGGCGGTCGGCAGCACGACGGCGCGGATCCGTACGCCCTCGCCGCCCGGCTGATGCACTGTGGCGTGATGCTCAACGCCCGCCCGGTGGACGGGCGGGTGGTGCTCCGTCTGGGCGTGCAGGAGGTCACCCGGCGGGGGATGCGCCAGCCGGAGATGTGGCGGCTGGCCGAGCTCATGGCCCGGGCCGCGCACACCGAAGGAGCCACCGCAACCGCCGACGTCGCCGGCCAAGTGGCTGCCCTGGCAGGGGCGTTCACCTCGGTGCGATACGGATTCGACGACTCGGAGGCCGCGTGATGACCACTCCGCCGCTGGTGCTGTTCCTGGGCAATGCCCGCTACGGCGAGTTCGAGCCGCTCCGTGAGGCGGGATACCGGGTCGGGTTGATCCGCGACACCACATCGCACGGCTGGTGTGCGGCCGACGACGCCTTCGACGTGGTGTGGCGCTGGGACCCGGGAGAGGGCATCGACACCCTCGCGGCCGAGCTCAAGCAGGACCCGTCGCTGTGTGTCCTCAATCTCCGTGAGGCATATGTCGAGCACTACGCCCGGCTCTGTACGGCCCTCGGGTTGCCGGCGGTTCCGGCGGAGGAAGTGGCCGAGCTGCGTTCCAAGCACCTGATGCGTCGGCTGTTCGTCGAACGCATCGGTCAGGAGAGCACCGGTTCCTTCGCACGCGTCCGATCTCCCGCGGACATCGTGGAGTTCGGGCGACACCACGGCTGGCCCGTGGTGGTCAAACCGGCAGCGCTCTACTCCAGTCTCTTCGTCGTACCCGTGCCCGGACCCGAGGCCGCCGCCGAAGCCTTCCGGCACATCCGGGACGGCGTCGACGGGCACGTCCGCGACAAGGCGCTGCCGGACTCCTTCCGCGCCCTCCAGGTCGAGGAGTTCCTCACCGGCAGCAACCATTCGGTGGACCTCGTCGTCGACCGCGAGGGCAACGCCTGGCCCGGTCCGGTGGTCGACGTGCTGACCGGGGCCGATCTGGGCGGCGCGGACTTCCATCACTTCGCCCGGTTCGCCCCGAGCCTGGCCCCGGCCCCGGACCGGATCCGGATGGCCGAACTCGCCGTCCATGCCGTACGGGCCATGGGCCTTCGCCTGTGCGCCGCGCATGTCGAGTTCGTCCTCACACCTGCCGGGCCCCGGCTGCTGGAGGTGGGCATCCGCCCGGGCGGCCACCGCGCCCGGGTGCTCCACCAGGCGCACGGCGTCTCCTTCATGGCCGCCTACGTTGCCGTGATGCGCGGCGAACAGCCCGACCTGGGCAGGAAGTTCGACCGCCCGTTCGGCATCGTGACACCTTTCCCCCGGACGACCGGGGTCTTCACGGGCCTGCACGCCCTCGACCGTGTGACGGCGCTGCCCGCCTACTCCACGCACGCCGTGTACCACTCCCCCGGCAAGCAGGTGGGCACGGCGGCGCAGGGCCACTGGCAGACGCTCTCGATCGAGCTGACGGCAGCCCGGATGTCCGAGCTGGACCAGGACATCAGGAGAATCTGGGACATGGACGACCTGATTCACACCCGGCCGCAGACACCCGCGCGGACGGAACCCGAACAGTCCGGACGCCCCCACCGCCCCCATCTCCTGCTCATCGGCGGCAAGGACTCGGGCTTCCGCTCGATCGCCGAGCTCGACGTGCGGATCACCCTCGTCCAGGAGCGGGCGAACCTCAGCGAACCCCAGACACGGCGCGCCGACACCCTGTTGGTCCAGGAACATCTGGAGGAGGGCCCCGTCCGGGCCGTGGCCGAGTTCCTGCACAGCACCGGCGCCCCCTTCGACGCCGTCCTGTCCTTTGCGGAGTCGCAGCTGCTCACCGCCGCCCGAATCGGCGAGTTCCTGGGCCTCGCCCACAACCCCGCGCCCGCGGTCGTGCGCAGCCGGGACAAGGCCCGTATGCGTGCGCTGCTCGACGAGCACGGCCTGCCGTCGGTGCCCTACCGCGTCTGCGGCAGCCTCGCCGAAGCCGACGCCTTTCAGCGGGAGTTGGGGGCTCCGGTCGTCCTCAAGCCCTCGGACGGCTCGGGCAGCCGAGGGGTGACGCTGGTCCGCGAACCGGGGGAACTGCCCGCCGGCTGGCGGCGCGCCGCGGCGGCGGGCGTTCCGCTGGTCGCCGAAGCGTGTGTCACCGGGCGGGAGATGAGCGTCGAGACGCTCACGCTGGACGGTGCGCACGAAGTGGTGGCGATCACCGAGAAGCTCACCTCGGGCCCGCCGTCCTTCATCGAGGTGGGGCACCAGATGCCGGCGGATCTCGGTTCCGGACCTGCGGAGCGCGTGGCGGCCACGGTCACCGGGCTGCTGGACGCGCTCGGTCACCGATGGGGCCCTGCGCATACCGAGGTCATGCTGCAGGCGGACGGCTCGCCCGTCATCATCGAGACCCAGACGCGCTTCGGCGGCGACCAGATCTGGGAGATGGTGGAGTTGGTCACCGGTGTCCAACTGGCCGCCGCCACGGCCGCCGGAATCCTGGGGGCGGCAGCGCCACCCCGCCGACCGGCCGTCGGCGGCGGTGCTGCCATCAGGTTCTTCGCCGAGCAGAACACCGTCGTACGGTCCGTCGGCGATCTGGATGCGGTACGCGCCATGCCTGGCGTCATGACCGCGCTGACCACCGTACGGCCTGGTCAGCGTCTTGGCCCGCTGGACGGTTCCGGGAGCCGCCAGGGGTACGTGCTGGCCGTCGGGACCGACCGGCGCGAAGCGGTGGCACGTGCCGAAGCCGCCCACCGGGCCGCCGGATTCGAGGTGAGCGGCTGAAGCACCGCGTTCCACGCCCGCTACCTCATCGCGGCCGCGGCGTGGAACGCTCTTGCTGCAGCGGGCAGCATCCTCCTCCCAGCAGCAGGGCGACCGGCCACCGGGACCGGCCGCCCTGACCCCTGCCTGGGTTTCGAAGGCCCTGCCCGGTACGCCCCATCCGAGCGCGAAGCCGTCAACTCACCCCCATCAGGCGGTACATGCCGATTGAGTCGTGCCTGGCGGTGTCCGCGAAGCCGAACTTCTCGTAGAGGAAGCGCGCGGGCCCGTCCGCGATCAGCGAGACATAGGCGGTGGCGGGCGCCCGGCACTCCAGTTCCTCGGTCAGCGCAGCCATGATGCGTCTGCCGAGGCCACGCCCCTGATGCGCGGGGTGCACACAGATGTCGACGATCTGGAAAGCGGTACCACCGTCACCGACGATCCGCCCCATGCCGATGGGCTCGCCCTCGTGATGGAGCACCACCCCGTGCCACGTGTTGGGCAGGGCGAGTGCCACCGCCTCGGGGGCTTTGTCGGAGAGCCCGGCATCGTTCCGCAGCCGACGGAAGACCTCGACGGAGGGCACTCCCACCCGCAACTCGTAAGGGCCATTTATGCTGTCCATGCCTTACACGCTACAGGGTGCACGGCGACCTGCCCACGGCCCGATCGCCACCCGCTTCAGCGCGTGCCGGACATCCCGACGGCCGGGGCGGCTATGCCAACAGCCGTTGCCTGACCAACTCCATCACTTCCGCGCGGCTGCGCCGGCCGTTGTCGGCGGCGTAGAAGTGGTTGCCGATGCGCACCGAGACGGAGATCAGGCAGCGGATCTCGACCTCCTCCTCGTCGGGGCAGAAGGAAGAGAACAGCGAACGCAGGTAGTCCATGCGGCGATTGTCGACGCGGCGCAGGCGCTCGGCGACGGCCGCGTCGCGGCGGGCCCAGTCCCGGATCGCTATGTCGGCGGTGGTGCCCCGCACCGGCCCGTCGGCCGCGGCGGCGACGATGCCGAACAGTCGCGCCAGCCTGGCCCTGGCGTCTCCCTCGCCGCTCTCGACCTGCTCGATCACGCTCTCGGTGACCTCGTACTCCCAGGTGTCGAGCATTTCGGTGAGCAGTGCGTCCCGATTGCGGAAGTATCCGTAGAAGCCCCCCTTGCTGACGCCGAGTGCCTGCGCCAGCGCCTCGATCCGGACCGCTTCGGGGCCGCCTGCGACGAGTGCGCGCAGCCCTTCCTCGATCCACTTGCCCCGTGGCGTGCGGGTCGCGCCCATGATGTGTGCCTCCTCACGTCCCCACCGAGTATACGGGGGCGTATAGATGGCTCTACGTTCGATCTATACGCCACCGTATAGATCACGGACAGGGGTCTGCTCATGCGACTTCCCCGCACTGCCCACACCGACCTCCCCTGGCGGGTCCACGAGATCGCCGACGACTTCACGGTGGAGGACGTATGGGCGCTGCCCACCCCCGGCGGCCCCGACGACCTCGCCTGGCTGGTCCGCCAGTTCGCCGAAGGACTCATCGGCGGGGTGAAGGGAGAAGGTCTCGTCTCCCGCGCACTCTTCGCCGTCCGCTGGAAGCTCGGAGCACTGCTCGGCTGGGACACGGCCGGCAGCGGCATCGGCACCCGACTGCCCTCCCTGCGCGACCGGATGCCGGCGGACCTCCGCCAGGGCCCCCAGGGCCCCGACCTCGGCTCCTCCCCGTTCACCTCTCTCTACCAGCGGGACGACGAGTGGGCCGCCGAGATGGCCAACAAGACCGTGCACGCGGTGATGCACATCGGCTGGGTCCCGGACGGATCCGGCGGCTACCGCGGCCAGATGGCCGTCCTGGTCAAGCCGAACGGACCGTTCGGAACGCTCTACATGGCCGCCATCAAGCCCTTCCGTTACCTCGGGGTGTACCCGGCGCTGATGCGCTCCATCGGCCGGGAGTGGCAGACGAACGCCTCCCGCCGGCGCACGCACTGACACTGACGGGGTCCCGCCAAGCTCAGAACGAGTGCCGCATCAGAGAACCTTCGCCCTGTAACGACGTAGCACGCCGTTCGGATGCCGGTCCGGACGGCGTGCGGCCGCCAGGGATTACGGGACAACCCTTAGCGTCGCGAAAGCCGCTGGCGTACCGCTTGGACCGCTGCCATGGCCGAGAGCAGCAGGAAGGCCAGGGCCCCGACACCCGCCGTCATCGCCAACAGCACCACACCACTGCCATCGACATCGTCTTCGCGGGCGACCACCCGCGGATCGTCCGCCTGGTACCGGACGGTCATACGGTCGCCGACACTTCTCTTGCCGCCGCTGCTGCCCACCGGCAGATTCGCGACCACGGTCCGCCCGTTGGCCTCGAACTCGACCCGGCAATCGCCCGATATGCACGAACCGGCCTCGTGCAGCGTCGCCGGGGCCTGCACGCCGCCCTGAAGAGAGCGCAGATGCTGGGCCGCCGAGAGCAGCAGAAGCGACAGCGCGGCCAACAGCAGCGCGACACACAGACCTGTCCCGGCAGCCACCAGAGGTCGCTGCTTCACCCGAACCTCATGCTGGGCGCCCGGGGGGTCAGTTATGCCGTCCGGGTCTCTCACCATGCGTTCCGAATTCTCTGAGAATGATGGGCTAAGTCTCTCACGTGGCATTTCGTTTGCGTGCGGACGTCTGACCAGCTCGGACGCTCGCGCCAGAAGGCATGACGTGCCGATGTCGGGTTGCCTCGGACGCCCCAGGGACGACACGGGGCACATCAGGCTTCCGACGGGCATCGCAATCCGCCCTGAACCCGGCCTGATCCCGTCCGGCGCTTCGGGCGCTGAACTCGGTTCCGTGATCCGGGACTTGGGCCCTCGTTTGGTTGCCCGACGGCACACCGCGGCCGGGCGTGGTCGCGGCATGCCCCGGAACGGCAGCAGGGCACCGGCGAGATCACCGGTGCCCTGCGTCATGCGCGGCCGCCATGTCTGCCGCCGTGGCGTCGTCTACGGAAGGGCTTCGCGCGGATTCCCTCCCGTGGACGGGCCCGGCCGGCCCGCCTAGCTCAGCGTCTTCAGCGCCGCCGCGTCATACGGGTGCAGTTCGTCGAAGCGGCCGGCCAGGACCTTCGCCGCCCACTCCGGGTCCTGGAGCAGGGCGCGGCCGATGGCTACCAGGTCGAACTCGTCGCGCTCCATGCGGTCGAGGAGGTTGTCGATGCTGCCGACCGCGGCGCCCTCACCTGCGAACGCGCGGAGGAAGTCGCCGTCGAGGCCGACCGAGCCGACGGTGATGGTGGGCCTGCCGGTGAGCTTCTTGGTCCAGCCCGCCAGGTTCAGGTCCGAGTCGTCGAACTCCGGCAGCCAATAGCGCCGGGTGGAGGCATGGAAGGCGTCGACGCCGGCCGCGGCGAGCGGGGCCAGGATCGCCTCCAGCTCCTCCGGGGTCTCGGCGAGCCTCGCGTCGTATGCCTCCTGCTTCCACTGCGAGTAACGGAAGATCACCGGGAAGTCGGCCGAGACGCTCTCGCGGACCGCGGCCACGATCTCGGCCGCGAACTTCGTACGGGCCACCAGGTCGCCGCCGTAGGCGTCGGTACGACGGTTCGTGCCGGCCCACAGGAACTGGTCGAGGAGGTAGCCGTGGGCGCCATGCAGTTCGACGCCGTCGAAGCCGATCCGCTCGGCGGCCACGGCGGCCTCCACGAAGGCGCCGATGACATCGTCCAGGTCGCCCCGGGTCATCGCCTTGCCGGTGCCCTCGGTGCCGTCGACGCGAATGCCGGAGGGGCCGACGGCAGGGGCGTCGGCGTAGGGCGGCTCGCCCTGCTTGCGCACCATGCCGATGTGCCACAGCTGCGGCACGATCGTGCCGCCCGCCTCGTGCACGGCCTCGGCGACCTTCGCCCACCCCGCCAGCTGCTCCTCACCGTGGAAGCGGGGCACCCGGTCGCTCTGTCCCGCGGACTCATGGCCGACGTAGGTCCCCTCGGTGACGATCAGGCCCACGCCGGCAGCGGCACGACGGGCGTAGTACGAGCGCACGTCATCCCCGGGCACACCGCCCGGGGAGAACATCCGCGTCATCGGCGCCATCACGATGCGGTTCGGGACGGTCAGGCCGTTCAGCGTGACGGGCCGGGAGAGTATCTCGGCCGCGCGGGAGGCGGAGGATGTGGAGATGGCCATCGGGATGCTCCTTGTGCGTATCAGTGGACGTCAGTGGATATCGGTAGGTATCGGTGAATATTGGTGGGCGTGTGCCACGTGGGTTGACGGGACGCAGGGGCGAGCGTGCGGGCGGTGGCATCGCGCCGGTACGGCGAGTTGCCCTGTGATCCCGGAGACGGCCTAGGGGTGCACCAGGTGCACGTCGAAGCCGTCCGTGCCGTGGCCCTCGACGGCCAGCGGCGACGCCACGGGCGGGTAGCCGCTGGCGATGAGCGAGTAGTCGCCCGCGGTCACGTCGGTGAAGGCGTACGCGCCCTCGGCGTCGGTGAGGGTGGTGCGCACGACGTTCCCGGCGGCGTCGACCAGCGTCAGCCGGGCATCGGGCAGCGGACGGCCGCCCTCTCCGGCACTCACGGTGCCCCGCACCTGCGCGCCGGCCGCTCCTACGGCGCGGGGAAGCCTGATGCCGTACGCGACCGGGGCGTCCCCCGCCGTGACCGGGGCGGCCTGCGGCTGGTGGCCGTCGGCGGCGGCGATCAGGACATACGGGCCACCGGCCGGTGCGTGCAGGGCGTACCGGCCGTCGGGTCGGGAGAGCGTGCGGCCCACCTGCTGACCGTCCGGCGCGATGAGGGTGAGGGCGGCACCGCCCAGCACCTCGCCGGCGGCGTCCCGAACCAGGCCGTGGAACCCGCCCCCGGCCGGAACGGCATCGGCCAGGACGGCTTCGCCCGGGACTGCATCGGCCTGGACTGCATTGGCCTGGACCGCGGGCTCCGCGGCCTGTTCGGCAACGGCCGTTTCAGCAGTCGGAGTTGAGGAGTTGCCCGCGCGTGCCGGGTCCGCCTCGGCCGCTCGGGAGTCGCGCGGCGCGCGCAGGCCGAGCCAGCTGATCACCGCGACCAGCACGAACGCGACGGCCCCGATCCCGAAGGTGAGGGTGAAGCCGGATTCGGCGGGCAGCGGCGGAACGCCCGCCGGCAGGTGCTCGATCGTCCTGGACGCCAGGATGGTGGTGACGATGGCGCTGCCGATCGCGCTGCCGGTGGAGCGGGATATCGAGTTGATGCCGTTGGCGATGCCGCTTTGGTGGTGCGGGACGCTCGCCATGATGACGGCGGGCATGGCGGCGTAGCCGAAACTGACGGCCGCGCCGGTCAGGAGGCCGGCTCCGATCACCGAGGCGGTGTGGGCGTGGTCCAGGGCCAGCCAGCCGAAGCCGATGCTTCCGCATATGGCGGCCATGCCGAGCGCGAGCCGGGGGCCGCGATGGCGGACGAGCCGGCCGCCGACGGGCGAGGCGAGCAGGGAGATGACCGCTCCGGGCAGCAGGAACTGGACGGATGCGCGCAGGATGGACGCGTCGAATCCGAAGCCGGTGAGCGCCTTGGGCATCTGCACCAGGTAGGAGACGCCGAGGAAGTTCGCGAACATGCCGAAGCCGACGAGGATCCCGGCGAGGTTGGCCATCAGGACCGGACGGTGGATGAACATCCGCATGTCGACGAGCGGTTCGCGGACCTTGAGCTCGGTCAGCACCCAGACCGCGATCATGACGGCCGCGCCGGCGAAGGCGCCCAGCGTACGGCCGGAGGCCCAGCCCCACTCGTGCCCCTGGGAGATCGGCAGCAGGAGCAGCAGCAGGGCTGTGCCGAGGGTGAGGGCACCGAGGAAGTCCGTGCGTCCGCCGCTCTTGTGCCGGGTCGCCGGGACCAGGAAGACGACGGCGAGCAGGGCGAGGACCGCGAAGCCGGTGGCCATCCAGAAGGCGTTGCGGTAGTCCGCGTCGGCCCCGGAGGTGAGCAGGCCGGTGGCGACGAGCGCGAGCCCGCTGCCGAACGCGAGGGTGCCGCTGACCAGGGCCATGGCGCCGGGCAGCTTCTGCGGCCGGACCTCTTCCCGCAGGACGGAAAGGGCCAGCGGGAAGATCGCGGTGGCGGCCCCCTGGAGCACCCGGCCCAGGATCAGCAGCGGCAGCGAGCTCGCGACCGCGGCGATGACGGAGCCGACGACCATGACGACGAGCACGGCCACCAGGGTGGGCTTCTTGCCGTGCTGGTCGCCGAAGCGGCCGAGCAGCGGGGTGCACACGGCGGCGGACAGCAGGGTGGCGGTGGTCACCCAGCTGACCTCGGCGGCCGAGGCGCCGAGGTCATTACGGATCAGGCCCAGGATCGGGACGGGCAGGGTCTGCATCATCGACACGACCATGGCGGCGAGGCTCAGGGCGAAGACGATGATCGTCTCGTTCCGCCGCCCGGCGGCGGGGGCGGACACGACGTGGCTCATAGCTGGCGGGACCTTCTCAGTGCTTCAGCTCGTAGATATTTCAGTTCATCAAGCGATTCCGTAGACGACGGTAGACGTCAATAGTTCAGGTAGTCAAGTAAACAATTGATGACGTGAAGCATCTTGGGTACGCTCCCACCATGAGTGCCACCGCCCCACAGGCCCCGACCAAGCTCCAGCTGCTGGAGCTGCTCGCCGCCATCGGCAACGCCCAGTGGCGCGATTTCGCGACCACCGCGGCCCACCACGGCCTCACCGCCACCCAGGCCAAGGTCCTCGCCCAGCTCGACGACCCGCTGCCGATGCGCGGCCTCGCTGCCGTGCTGGCGTGCGACGCGTCGAACGTCACGGGGATCGTGGACCGTCTGGAGGCCCGCGCGCTGGTCCGCCGTGCGGCCGATCCCGCGGACCGCCGGGTGAAGAACGTCGTCGCGACCGGCGCGGGCCGCGAGATCATCCGCCGCGTGCGCGAGGAGATGCAGGAGACGCACGGCGCCCTCGACGCCCTGAGCGACGTCGAAAGCACGACGCTCTACGCCCTGCTGGACCGCTTGCGCCCGGCGGCGGAGAGCACCTGACGGCCCGCCGACGATCTCCCGTTCCCGCCCCTACTCGGGCAAGGAATCTCATGCCCGACCGCCTTGGTGACGGGACGGTGATCCCCGCCCGCGTCAGGGGTTCAGCGCCCGATCGGCGCGAATGCGTCCGTGACCTTGTCGAAGACGAGGCGGTAGGTGTCCCACTCGGTTTCCGACGCCGAGAGGTAGATGTCGTCCTCCCGGCCGCCCTCACGGCCGAAGCCGAGCTTGATGCCGCGGTACGAGCGTGCCCGCCCCTGGAATGTGCACTCCCACACGACGGCCGGCTGCTCCCGGAACGCGGTCTGCTGCATGCGCAGTCTCCGGTACACGTGGTAGTTGACCTTCGTGTTCGTCTCCATGTCCGTGAAGTGCGGCATGGGGCTCGAACCGGCGGGCTCCACCATCCCCACCGTGAGGCCGGCCCGGCCCGACTTGTCGCCGTAGGTGACGGACTCGCCCGACTGCTTGATGACCTTCCAGTCGTCCGGCACACGGAAGGCGGCGCCGATCCCACTGACCTGGTGGAAGCCTTCGCTGGCCGGCGGACGGGACGGCGGCGGAATCCGGGGGAGGCCACGACCGGTCCGTTCGCGCCGGTCACCGCGGTCGTCCCAGTCACCGCCGTCGGCCCAGGCACCGCGGTCGGGACGGCCGATTCCCCGAACCGCGCGGACGCCGGGGAGGTCGACGGCGATCGCGCGGTGCCCGCGCAGTCCCCGTTCACGCAAGAGGGGCTGTCAGTAGCAGGAGTTGCTTCCGGAGCCGTGGACGAGGACGAACGTGGGGGTGGCGCGACCGCGCCCGTCCGCCTGTGCGGCGGAAGCGCCGGCTCCCATCGCCGTCACCGACCGCTGCAGCTACGGCCCCAGGTGTCCGTTGAGTGCAAGAGGCCGTCTCGGAGCTCCAACGGTCCGCCACAGCAGCAGCGTTGGGACCGTCATCATCGAGAATCCCGCCCTCTTCGCAGTGTCACGCCCCATCAACCGACCTCCGCGGTGCGCAGTAGGCACCTCCACCCCCTCGCCGAACAGTCGTTCCCTATGCTGACGACATGATCGATGTACCGCTTTCAGCGCTGGAAGTCGCAATGGTCCAGTCCGGCACCCGAGCCGTGGACACCCTGCGCGACACCACCGCCTTCGCACAGGGACTGGACCGGCTGGACTACCACCGGATCTGGTACGCCGAGCACCACCACTCCCCCGCCATCGGCGCGTTCCCGCCCGTCGTGTTGATCGCGCACGCCGCCGCATCGACCTCGACCATCCGGCTCGGTTCGGGCGGAGTACTGGCACCCAACCACGCACCCCTCACCCTCGCGGAACAGTTCGGCACACTGGCCGCCTTGCACCCGGACCGCATCGACCTGGGAGTGGGCCGCGGCCCCGGCACGTTCGACGATGCCACGGCACGGGCGCTGCGCCGCGGAGCCGGCCCGACGACGGATGCGGAGTACCACGACGACGTGGCCGCGATCCTGTCGTTCCTGGTCGACGAAGTCGCCCTCGGCCCGCTGCCGGAACCCTGGCTGCTGGCCTCCAGCACCGCGGGCGCGGCCCTCGCCGCGGAACTCGGCCTGCCGATCGCCGTCGCACACCACATCAGGCCGCAGAACACCCAGGCGGTGCTGGAACGCTACCGGGCCGATTTCACCCCGTCCCGGTGGTGCGAACAGCCGCGAGTGCTGCTGTGCGTGGAGACGGTGTGCGCCGAGACGGAGGAGGAGGCGGCGTGGCACATCGGGCCGATGAGCGTCGTCAAGGCAGGGCTCCTCAAGGGCATGAGCGAGATCCCCTTCCCCACGCCTGAGGAGGCGGCCGCCCACCCCTTCACGGAACAGGAGCGACAGGCCCTGGCCGGCTTCCGCGCCCAGCAGGCCATCGGGACGCCGGAGAGCGTCGTGGGCCGACTGGCCCAGCTGGCCGGTGAGACCGGAGCAGACGAACTGATGCTGACCACACCCGTCTACGACCTCCGCCACCGTCTCCGCTCCTACGAGCTCGTCAGGCAGCACTGCGAGGCCACGGCCACGCGGTAGCACGGCCACGCGGGAGACAGCACAGCTCGGCGCCCCGGCGCGCCGGCCCGAACGAACGTCGACGTGGACGTAGACGTGGGTGTGGGCGTGTACGTGGACGTGAGCGTGGATATGGACTGGACGTCCAGGATGACGGCTGCTCGGACCGACTGGCTGCGGCGGCCAAATCGACCCTCGGGGAGAGGCATCGGAATGCGGTGGATGGACACGTTGGCGCATGAGGCCGAGCAGCGTCTGCCTGCTCCGGTCCTGACCTACTTCCGCCAGGGCGCCGGAGCCGGTCTGTCGGCCGCGGAAGCCGAGGCGCACTGGGACGCACTGCGTCTGCTGCCCCATGTGCTGCGGGACGTCAGCGTGGTCTCCACCGGCACCTCGGTGCTGGGATCCGCGGTCGACACACCGGTGCTGGTCGCCCCTACCACCTTGCAGCTTGCCGCACACGAGGAGGGCGAGGTCGCCATGCTGCGCGGTGCCGCCGCCGCGGGCTCGCTGATGTGCGTCTCCAGCAACGCGGGGGTGCCGTTCACGTCCCTGGCGGACTCCGGCCCATGGTGGGTGCAGGCGTACGTGCTGCGCGACAGGCAGCTGACCGTGGAACTGCTGGACCGTGCGCGGCAGGCTGGGGCCAAAGCCGTCGTTCTGACCGCGGACACCCCTGTTGTCGGGCAGAAACACAGCACCGGCCCGGGCGTATGGGAGACCGTTCCCCCGGAACATCTCCTGGCCAACGTCGACCAACAAGGCGTAGAAGCAGCGCAGTTGGAGAAGGCGGCCGACCTGACTCCGGCAACCATCGACTGGCTGCGCACCACCCTGGGCCTTCCGGTGGTGGTCAAGGGGGTGCTGCGCGCGGACGACGCCCGCGAGTGTGTGGCCGCCGGCGCGTCGGCGGTGTGGGTGTCCAACCACGGTGGCCGGCAGTTGGACGGCGCGATCGCAACGGCCCGGGCGCTGCGACCGGTCGCCGAGGCCCTGGCTGGCACGGACGCCGAAATCTATGTTGACGGCGGTATCCGCACGGGGCGGCACGCACTCACCGCCCTCGCGCTGGGCGCCACGGCGGTTTTCGTCGGACGGCCGACGCTATGGGCGCTGACCGTCGGTGGAGCCGCCGGGGTGCAACGGCTGCTCACCGAGCTCACCGCGGAGCTGGCCCATGCCATGGCCCTGGCAGGCACACCGGATATCCCCTC
Organism: Streptomyces noursei; assembly: GCF_016917755.1. Taxonomy (GTDB): domain Bacteria; phylum Actinomycetota; class Actinomycetes; order Streptomycetales; family Streptomycetaceae; genus Streptomyces; species Streptomyces yunnanensis. Next base: position 389,462 of record NZ_CP070326.1, read on the forward strand.
CCTCACCCGCGACCTCGTCTCCGGTTGAGCACCAACGTCCCGCCGCACGAACCTCGTGCAACATTGCCGGCCCCGGCACCCTTTGATTGTGAACCTCCGGAAACGGGTGGGGTGTTGGAGTTATCGAGCACCCCACCCCACCCCTCCCCTTCCTCCATCCTCCATCCTCCTGCCCCGACCCTGGCCCTGGCTCTGGCCCCTGCCACTGACTGCCCCTGCCTCGGAGGCGCGCGTGGGCGTCTCCCGGCGGACGTCGACCGATCGGCCGGTCGACCAGCAGCAGAGGCCATCACGCCGGAAGCCGGACCGCTATCCGGATGCTTCCTGGTGGGGCCCGCGTGCTCGTTGGATACCGGCGATGATGCTACGGGCCCAGGCAGCGGGCGACGGAGTGGTGAGCAGGGCGACGAGGCCCGCGGTGTGTGCCTCGCGCTGGGCGGGAGTCATGTCCAGGGCCTGACTCAGGACGTCGACCAGGTCCTGTGGGCTGTGCGGGTCGGTGAGCAGGGCGGCGGTGCCGAAGTGTTCGGCGGCTCCGGCCTCTCGGGACAGGACGAGTGCGCCCGAACGTCCGGTGGCGGCCTTGGCGACGATGTACTCCTGCGCGGTGAGGTTCATACCGTCGGCGAGCGAGGTCACCCAGAACACGTCGGCCGCCAGGTAGTGGTCGACGACCTCGGGAAACGGCAGGGAGCAGGGGTGGTAGTCGATCGGGGACCAACCACGCGCCGCGAAGCGGGCGTTGAGTGTGTCGATGGCGTCTTCGAGCTCGGCGCGGGTGGTGTCGTAGGCGTGGATGCCCGGCTCGGGCGGCGGGCAGATCAGGCGGAAGCGGAGTCGGCCGCGTAGTTCGGGGCGCGCTTCGAGGAGCGTGGCGAAGGCGCGGATCTTCTGGACCGGGGCCTTGGCGTAGTCGAGGCGTTCGACGGACAGGACCAGCAGGGTGTCGTCGTCGCAGGCAGGGCGGGAAAGGGCCAGGGTGGCGACGGCCTGGCGGTCGATTCCCAGGGGGTGGACGCCGGTGCGCGGCGGGTGGGTGGCGTCGGCGAGGAGGTCGTGGAAATGGCGGGCGGAGGAGGCGGTGTGGAAGCCGGCCCAGTCCAGTTGGGCGAGGGAGGAGCGCAGCTGTTCGGCGACCGGGAGCTGCCGGAAGATGTCCGGGTGGGGGAAGGGCGTGTGGTGGAACAGGCCGATGTGCAGGTCGGGCCGTCGGGACCGGAGGATGCCCGGGACCAGCCAGAGGTTGTAGTCGTGCAACCAGACCGTCCCTCCGTGTTCCGCGTGCGTGCCGAGGTGGCGGGCGAAGTCCTCGTTGAACGCCTCGTAGTCGGCCCACTGGGACGTCGTGTGGCGGATGAGGTGCGGTTGGGACATCAGCGCGGGCCACAGCGTTTCTTTGCACGCGCCGTGGAAGTAACCCGCCCACCGTCGGGTCGGCACCGGCAGGAAGGCCATGGGAAGGTGGGTGGGGGGTTCGGGTACACCGGCGGGGACATGAGGCGGGTCGCCTGTGGGCACACCGGCCGATTCGCCGGCCGACTCGCCAGCAGGGATGCCGCCTGGGACGCCTGCTGGATCGTCCTGGACGAGGGCGGCGGCCCAGATCGCGGTGGAGGCGTGTGGGCTACCGTCGGCGAGGGCGGAGGTCAGGGTCGGGAGGATTCCGTTGGGACTCATGGGGCGGTGCCACTGGCCGCGGGTCCAGTGCAGCGGCGGGCGGTGATACCCGATGACCACCGGTGCGGAGTCCCGTACCCACCCGAGGTGTTCCAGGGCGGAGAGGATCGCGGCGGCGCCATGGAGCTCGGTCCGGTACACGCGGCCGGTCGTGGGTACTTGTGCGGACAGCCCCGGCTCGGCGTTGCCGACGACCACTCCGTGGGTGCCGAGGCCGAACATCGAGAGGTCGTTGAGGGAGTCGCCGGCCACGAGGATCCGGGTGGTGGGCCACTGGAGTTTGCGGGCCAGCTGGCGGACTGCCGGACCCTTGCCTGCCTGGGGCGGCAGGACGTCGAAGTAGCGACCGTCGGAGTATGTCCATGAGCAGCCCAAGTCCTCGACGGCCGCCGTGAGATGTCCGGTGAGGTGTTGCGGGGACAGGTAGTACGAGCAGCGGCCTTCCTGAGCCACACCGTCTTGGTAGGTGAGCTGCGGGAACCGGCGGGCGAGGGCCGCGCGGACCCGGTCGTGGCCCGGCCAGCCCGCGCGGAGCTGGGCTTCCAGGACATCGACGTGGCTCATGTCGGTGGCGTCGACGACGCTCGCCCCGACGTCCGCGATAATCCACCGGGGCGGCGGAACGAGCTGATCGCGGTGGAGCAGGGCCTGGACGGACGACAGTCCGCGGCCGGTCGCGAAGACGACCGTGATCTCCGGGTGACGCTCCAACGCCCGGCGTAACCGCCGCCGGCCGTCCTCGTCGCCTCCCAGCAGGGTGCCGTCCAGGTCGGTCACCAACACCTTGACGTTGGTGTGCGCCGGCTGCACACCGGCGTCGGCACGGCTCGCTCTTTCGGCCATGGGCCCCTCTCGTCGTCGGCGTGCTCAATGTCGGTCGGCCGTCGGGCCTGGGGTCTGTCCGACCCTGCCCCGTCGGACAGACCCTAACCGCTAAGCATGCCCGGCAGGAGGGCCAGTTCGTCACCCCATCGCGGGCAACGGACGCCGTCCCGCCCCTGCCCACGCCGCCGCCCGCGGCCCCTTCCCTGCAACGCGGGAAAGTGCCGGGGCTCCCCGGTGCGACCCGCCGACCTGAGGTGGCCGCCGTCGCTCGGGACAGGCAGGGGTGGGTCCTCGACTGCGCGCGGCTCGCGTGACCGACCACGGACGGCAAACCACCGCCCAATCTGTTGCGCCGGCGCCGACGTTGCCCGGTGTGCGCGCCGACGCCTGCGCCGTTTGCCTCACGGGGCAGTCGCACGCCCCCCGAACAGGCTTGCCGCACCGGGACACGGCAAGTTGAGTGGTCCGTACCCCATCACCGGCCTCGTCGGGCTTTCCAACGGCACGCCTTCCCTGCAGTCACGCCGCCGCGACGGAATCGCCTTCCGCCGCTACCAGGCAACCGGACCCCGTGGAAGCGCACCGCCCGCCCATCTCAGTCGGCGGGCCGGCTTCATCTGCTCATCCCAAGCCCGCGGGGCCCGTGCACTGCCGTCGGTCGACAGCGCAGTCCCGGCCGCCTCGCTCGGGTGCTCCCCGTCCGGAAGAAGCAACACCATGCCGCAGGACACCGTGTTCGTCCTCCCGTTTTCGCCGCGCGTCAGCCCCGACGTCGAAGCGGCACGGCACCGCAGCCTTGCCTGGTGCCGCCGCCAGAACCTGGTGACCCACCCCGTCGACGAGCAGCGCTTCCTCCGCTGGGACATCGCCGGGCTGATGGCCACCTGGTGCCCCGAGGCGAGTCGGGACCAGCTGGACCTGACGGTGGACGCAGTCGTGGTGGCCACCTTCCTGGACGATCACATCGACAGTCCCCTGGCCGATCAGCCGGACCAGGTCGACGTCGTCTGCCGCGACTTCACCACTGTCATCGCCTCCGAAGGCTCCTCCCCGCCGCACGCCGGTCCGCTGGTCACGGCGTTCGCGGAGGTCTGGCGCCGCCTGGCCCACGGCGCCACACCGGGTTGGCTGGAGCGCACCGGGCAGCACTGGCAGTGGTATGTCGGCGCCTACACGCAGGAGGCCAACAACCGTGCGCACCGCAGGATCCCGACCCGGGCCGAGCACTTCGCCCTGCGCCGCAGGTCGGGCTTCGTCTACGCCATGTTGGACCTCAGTCAGAAGGCATACGGCTTCGAACTCCCCCACCGTCTCTACGCCCATCCCGTGCTGCGTCGAATGCTGGACATCACCGCGGACGTCGTGGACACCCTCAACGACGTGCACTCCCTGGAGAAGGAGGAGTCCCGCGGCGACCTCCACAACCTGGTGCTCGTCATCGAGCACGAACAGGGCTGTGACCGGCGCACCAGCATCCGGGAGATCCAACGGATGATCACGTCCTGGTGCGAGGAGTTCCGCACCCTGGAGCGCCAGCTGACGGCCCCCGGGGCGGGGCAGGACGCCGACGTCGCAGGCCGGATGGCCGATGCGATGCGCTCCGCCATGAGCGGCTATCTGCACTGGAGCAGGACATGCGCACGGTACTCGCGGCTGGTTCCTCCGGGCGAGTCGGCCCTCGTCACCGATCTCCTCAAGGAGCACTGACCGTGGTCCGGCTCATGACGCTCCGACCGCACCGGCCACGACGACGGGCCCTGGTGGTCGGAGCAGGCATCGCCGGCCTGCTCACCGCACGCGTGCTGGCCGATACGTTCGCCGAGGTGGAGGTGGTCGAACAGGACGTACTCCCCACGACGCCCGTCCAGCGCCCCGGCGTAGCGCAGGGCCACCATGTGCACGGACTGACCGCGCGCGGGGCGGAAGTGATGGTGCGTCTGTTTCCTAGTCTGGTGGCGAGTTGGCCACTGCGGGCGCGCCCCGGGAGGGGACTTCGGGCAGATCGTCGCCTTCCGCTTCCCCGACTGCCGGTCGCCGCGCATCCCCACCGGAATCCCGCTACAGACCTTCAGCCGCCCCCTGCTGGAGACGCATCTCAGGCACCGGCTGACGGCCCTCGACCGCATCCGCATTCCGCATCCGCGACGGTGTACGCGTGACCGGCCTGACCTGGAGCCCCACTCACGTGACGGGCGTGCGCGTACGCACCCGCCCAGCGGTCACCCCGTCACCCGTGACTGCCCCATCGTCCCCCCCTGACGGCCTAGGCGCCACCGATGACGTACTGCCGGCCGACCTGGTGGTCGTAGCCAACGGCCGCACCACGCACCTTCCTGACTGACTGGCTGCCTGGCTGGCTGGCTGGCTGGCTGGCTGGCCGCACTCGACCTCGACCGACCACAGCGCACGATCACCGACGCCCGGGTGGGCTACGCCTCCCGCCTCTACGCGATCACCCGGCGGGCTCCTGGCCCTCGGCGACGCCGTATGCGCCTTCAACCCGCTCTACGGACAGGGAATGGGCATCGCCGCCATAGCGGCCGACCTGCTGCACACCATGCTCGCCCGCCCCAGCCATGGCGGACGACCCCGAGGCGTTCAGGCGCTTCCTCGCCGCGATGCACATGACACGCAGCAGCGCGGTCCTGCTGCATCCCCGTGCCGTGCTCCCCGTCGTGGCAACCGCCATCCGCCCCGGTCGCGCGAAACCGGACGTCCCTCACCTGTGGTGGGGCCGCACCCCGCACACACCAACCGAACCTGGCGCCCCAACCGCCCAGGCACCGCCGCCACCCCCCATCGCTCCCCCACCCCGCACGCCATAGCGACGCAAGTCACGAACCTGCGCCAACCGGCAGATCCGCCAGATCCGCCAACACCCAGCCAGAGGCCCGGCACATGTCTCTCGACGCGGCTGGCTGACCATCAAGCCTGCGGTTCGGAACGCAGTCCCACGGCGCTGCGCTCCACGACACCCGCCGCAAGCTCGCTGCTCCCCGAAGGACTGCGCGTCAACTCCGCAAGCTCCGACCGGAGTTCGACAGCCGACTCACCAAGGACGATCGCGCCGAGAACGAGCTCCAGCATCAGGCGGTCGTACGCGTCGCCCATGCTCCGATAACGCCGGGGATCGGACTCCGCCACGGCCGACGCGATCCTCTTCCCGCCTCCGGACACGGAAGCAAAGGACACCTCATAGATCCCGTGCCCGGTCCAACTTCGGTGTATGAAGACGACATCGCCCTCGGCAAAGACGTTCCATCTCTCATCCATACTCTGGGCTTGATATCCCAGCCGGATTCGGTGCCACTCCGCGTCGGTCCAGATCCGGTCCGGTAGCTGAGCAACCGCCCTCGGCACCGTGATGGTCGTAAGGCGACGGAACGACTCTCTGGTCAGCGATGCGTCGGCAGTCATGACGCGATCTTACGAAGGCATCGTCGACACGGGCTCACACCCGTCGATCCCGCCCGGACGCCCCGCGCCGCCCGCACCGACGCGACGCGTGAGAGCGCAACCGCCAACTACCAACGCCGCGCCTGCCGACACAGACCGAGGACCTCACCCTTGGGCTCCGCTCAGCCATCGCCGCCGTCACGTGGCAAGGCGTCGCACCAGGGCGACCAAGGCGTCGCGCTCAGCGTCGGGACCTACCTGCTCCACCGCGGGGGCCAGCATCCGGGCAAGCTGGGGCAGGGTGAACCAGGAGACGGTGAGTGCGATCACCGCGCGCATCAGTTGGCTCGCCTCCACGCTTTCTGTGACCGCACCCGCCTTCTGAGCTGCGGCGATGACCGCGATCTTCTCCGCGTAGTGGTCGGTGCGCCGGCCCTCGGCCGCCACCCGGTCCTGGCACAGCAGCCCCTCCCACGCCAGCAGCCGTACGAAGTGCGGATGCCGGCGGTGGTAGTCGAAGATGCGCCCCGCGTAGTCACCCAGGTCGGCCGCCTGTTCCGGGGTGAGCGGGACGGCGGCCGCGATCTTCTCCAGCTCGGATTCCAACACCGCGACGAACAGCTTCTCCTTGCTGCCGAAGTACTGGTAGATCCGCTCCTTGTTGATCCCGGCGCGGGTTGCGACACGCGCGACACGGGCGCCCTCAGGCCCGTACTCGGCGAACTCTTCGACCGCGGCGTCGAGCAGCAGCCGTTTCGTGCGTGCGGTGTCCCAGGCCATGCGCCGACCCTAACCCATCTCCAACCGATCGGTTGCAGACGGAGTCCGCCACATGCCAGACTCCAACCCGCTGGTTGGAAATCGCCTCTCCAACCCCCTTTCATCAGGAGATATCCATGCCCTCGAACGCGCCGGCCACCGCCACCAGCGCCGCCGCTCCGTCGATCCACCGGCGGGCGCTGATCACCTGGCTGGCCGTCTACCCCACCATCACGCTCGTCCTCGGGCTGCTCGGCCCGATCACCGCCCACCTGCCGCTGCTGCTACGGACGCTGATCCTGACCGCGATCGTCGTCCCCATAGCCGCCTATGCCCTCATCCCCGCACTGATGAAGGCCAACGCGGCCCTCACCCGGCGCCGCACTCGCTGACCCGGCCGCCAACCACTGTCCCGTGGGCCGCCCACTACCCGCCCGATCGACCCGCCACGCCGCGCCAGGCACGGCTCCCACCTCGCCGTGCGCTCGTACGGCGGATCGACCAAGGCCCCTCAGGGCTGCCCGCATCCGGTCCGAGTCCGATCGATCGAGGGCGACCCACCTCGAAACGCAACGTGATCGACGACAGAGGGCGGCGACGATGGATAGACGATGGATAGCGGCCACAAGGGCGGGTGGTTGCGCCTGGTCGCATCGTCGATAATGCCCAGACGCTGCATGAACGTCGAGGATCGCAAGTCAGCCCGAAGACGCAACTTCCCTATCAAAATGCGCCATTTCATTAACTTGCGGGAACCCTGTGCTGCAGCATCGACTCCTCACCCGTAGAGACGCACACCGGTGCGTCCGGCACGAAGTGGGGGCAATATGACACATAAGGCGCAACGGTCCGTGAGAGCGCGGAAGGCGACCGCCGGCTCCGCGGCGGCGGTGGTCGGCGGACTGGCCCTGCTGATCGGGACCGCGGCACCTGGGCAAGCGGCCACCGCGGCGGCGGCTGCGGGGGCACGGTCCGCGCCGAGCTGCGGGGCCGCTGCGACGGCGCCCATGGCTGCGGCAACGCGGCCGAACGCCGCAGTAGGGGCGGAAACGGCCCCAGGCACGGGCCTGACCGGCAGTCCGGCCCCGGCCGTCACCGGAGATGCGGCTCAGCAGCTCGCCTACAGCCTCGCTCCGGAGGCGCCGATCGGCCTCTGGGCGTCCTCGAACCTCACCCTGCGCACCCCGGTCTCCCAGGGCACTGTCCGTCTGGACGTCACCACACAAGGCTTCATCGCGGCTTCTCTTCTGATGCAGCGTTATGACGAGAAGAGCCACCGCTGGGTCGATCTGGACGTCCAGCCCACCGGCACCGAGAAGCCGGACAAGGGGGCGTTCTCGTTCCCCCTCTCGGTGGCAGCGAGCCCCGACCACCCCGCCACGGTGGCTCTCCGGGTCCAGGCCATCGACCGTCCCGGCCGTCTGGCCGTGACCGCTTCGGTCAACGACGGCCACGGCCACACCTACCGCGCCCCGACGCGCAACACCGTCGTCGACCGGCCCACCACCACGGTCACGGGCTGGCCGCGCGGTGCCAGCCTGGTGCGTGGCGGTGCGGCGAAGGAGTTCGAGCTCACGGTCAAGAACACCACCAAGCGAGCCTACCCGGCACTCAACGCCGAGTACTTCGCCTACGGTCAGAGCGACGGTCGCGCCCTGGCTCCCAAGGACCTGGTGCTGCAGCAGTACGTGCCAGGCCAGGGGTGGCAGCGTGTGTCGCTGGTGCCCGGCGGCTGCGACCCAGGCATGGGCGCCGAGCTGATCCCGACCGCGAAGAAGCCGCTGGCACCCGGCGCCACCGCCGTGTACCGGATGCGTGTGGCCGTCGCGGGAGACGCTCCCCTGGTCAACGTGGAAGCGGGTGTGTCGGTGGGTGCCGGCAACACGTCGTTCCACTACCAGAACTTGCCGTTCAAGATTCGCGGCAAGTAGCACCTGACGAGCACCTCGCTCGCCCACGGGGAGTCGAAGGGTAGAGAGGCCCAGCGCCTCTTCGCCTTCGACTCCCCGTCGGCGTGTGCGGCAGACGTCAGGTGCGTATCCACCAACGTCCGCGGAAGGGCCCGCAGCCTACGGGGACCACCGGAGTGTCACCAACCTGACCAACGACCCGCGTAATTCCGCTAGTTCGGTCAGTGGCAGCTCCCGCTCTCGCGTCCACCTCCCTCCCCACCCCCGGCCTTTCACGTCGATTCCATCGAGCCTTTCTACCGTCCTTCCTGACGTCTTCGCGGTGCGCAATGCCTGAGACGCGCGCTCTGCCGTCGGGCTGCCTGTCCGGCAGCCGAGCAGTGGCGCCGGCTCACCGCGGATACGTGCCAATCCGGCTGAGACAGAGAGGCACGTCATGACTTTCCGGAAGATGCGGAAACCCATCGTCAAGGGCATGGTGGTTGCAGCCCTGGCAGTACCGTCCCTGATGCTGGCCGCAGGCCCGGCATCGGCCACAACCGACGACATCGTCACGGTCGCGAACGCGAATCTCGACCATCATGCCTGTGACGCGAACAGCACCGGCGCGCAGGGGTACAACTCCAGCTGCACCGGTGCAGGAGGCTCACCGGAGAACTGGTGCGCCGACTTCGCGTCCTGGGTCTGGGCGCAGGCGGGCTTCAACGTCAACGGACTGACGCCGGCAGCCGGCAGCTTCGGGCAGTACGGTGCAGGACTGCACCCGGATCCCCATGTCGGTGACGCAGTCGTCTTCAACTACAACGGCAACGGATACGCCGATCACGTTGCCATCGTCACGGCGGTCAACCCCGACGGGACCATCGAGAGCATAGGCGGCAACGAGGTCACCAACGACCCTGCGTCCTCCTCCGTCCACCACGACGGCCCGTACAGCGGTGCGGTGGGCGACAGCTCGTACTGGAACATGTCGATCAGCGGCTACGTGTCTCCGGCCAACTAGCCCCCAACAACTCGTGACGGTTCGCCAGTCCGCCCGGCGAACCGTTGCGGTGTGTGGCGCCGACTGACCGTCTCAGAACGACTGCGGTGTGCGGCTTGGCCTACGCGACACGCGCAGTTCCGTGAGGTAGCGCTTGGTGACCCGGCCTCCGTACCGCGTGTCGATCAGCGCGGCGATGCACCCCAGCAGCCCTTCCCTCGCAGCTGGAGGCAGCGCTCGGTGGCCCGAGTAGGTCCGCAGCACCTCCAGATATTCCACCGTGGTGTACGTCAGATCCCACGCGTACCGCCGGGAGACGACCGGGCCGAACCGGCCGCTGTCTGCGACCTCGTCCGTATAGTCAGAGGTGTCGACGTCGTCTGCGGCCGGAAGTCGCAGTCCCGGAGGGGTGGCCGGGTCGAAGCGCTCGTAGCAGTCCTGGACCTCGACGAAGAACTCCTCGCTGCCGCCCGCCACATGGTGTGTGGCGATGACCGCGAGGGCGCCGCCAGGCCGCAACGCATCGGCGGCCTTGGCCAGCCGCACCGCCGGATCGATCCAGTGGAACGCCGTCGCCGAGACGACCGCGTCGAACGGCTCCTTGGGCAGCGGCCAGCTCTCGAAGTCCGACGTGATGACCTCCACCGCCCCGAACCCGGCCAGGTTGCGCCAGGCGACGGCGGCCATGGCCTCGCCCAGCTCGACAGCGGTGATCCGGCAACCACGCTCGGCCAGCGGCACAGTTGCCTTGCCGGTGCCCGCCCCCACCTCAAGGAGGCGGCAACCGCGGCCGATACCGGCCAACTCGGCGAGGTCGTCGAACAGCTCCGACGGATACCCGGGCCTGGCCCGGTCGTACAGCTCTGCGTCCTCGTCGAACGTGCGGCTCAGAGCGACCCGGCGTCCACCCCCTATGTTCTGCAGGTCGACCCTCCCCCGTTCTGCAGGTTCGGTCCTACTTCCCGGCCGTGCCGGGTTTCCGGCTGATGGACTCCTGATAGATATCCGCGTAGGTGCGCGAGTCCTTGACCAGGTCGTCGCAGAAGGCAGCGACATCGTTGCCGAGGAGTTCCAGGACCCCCTTGTCGGCCGCGACGCCCTCCTCGAAGAAATCGACAATCCCTGAGAGCAGGGTCCCGTCGGGCAAGTCGACCGGTCCGACCTTGAAGAAGTACTTCTGAATCTCCTTGTAGGCGATTTGATAATCCGGCGGGAGCGCCTTGACCCGCGCCATGTGCGCTCGCCACTGCTTCTTGCCCTCAAGGATGTCTTGGATACCCACGTCAGCCTCCTAGCTGGCCCAATTTCCTTGCGACGTTCCGGTTCAACTGCTCGCGCCACCGGTCGCGATAGCCCCGAGCCCCTTCTCCGCCGGCCAGCGCCGCACAGAAGCCCTGGACGTCGTCGCCCAGCACCTCTTGAATGCTCTGCCCATCCGCCGATGTTTCTTCGAGCAGCCCCAGGGCGCCGTCGAGAATCGGCATCAGGTTGCGACCGGTGAAGTCCGAGTAGGGGGAGAGGTGAACCTTGATCTGTTCCCACGCCTCCCGGTGGTCGGGCGGCAACGCCTCGGCCCGGGCCTCGAACGCCTTCCATTCCCTGGTGAGGTCGCTTCCGGTAATGGTCTCCCAGAAATTCATCTCCCGCCCTCCTTGAGCTTGTCGATTCGTGAGGAGAGGTACTCCCACTTCACCCAGAACCTCCCGAGTTCTTGGCGCCCCGCATCGTTGAGCGCATAGAACTTGCGCGGCGGGCCCACCCCGGATGGTCGTTTCGTCACCTGAACGAGCCCGTTCTTCTCCAGTCGCAGCAAGATGGTGTAGACCGTCCCCTCGACGACGTCGGCGAAGCCGAGTTCATTCAGCCGACGCGTGATGGCGTATCCGTAGGTCTCCTCGCTGTCGATGATGTGAAGCACGCAGCCCTCAAGCGTGCCCTTCAACATCTCCGTCAGGTCGTCTATCGCGGGCCTCCCCTTCGAACCTCCCAGTACTGCGCAGCACTGAGTACCGCTATACGGTATCACGGAGTAGTCCGCCGAGGGCTTCTTCTCACACCACGCTGCGAGCATGGCTCGACGGTGATCGTCGACGCTCACGCCGACGATCGGATTCCGCCGCGCGATCCCGCGGTGTTCGATCCGGAAGTCGGGCCCTTCGCGCCTTCCCGCGTGAACCAAGTCAACCCCTCACGCAGGTGAGTTGAGATGCGGCATACTGCGAGTCGCCATGTGGATCGGTCAGTACGTCAGCACATCAGTACCGGTCGCCGAGCAGGGCATCACAGCGCGTCTCCGGCTCCGTTGACGCGGGCACCAAGGGGCGCGATCCGAGTCCGGCACCTGGGGCCTGACGGGCAGGGGGAGCAGCGATGGAACCGCTGATCATCATTTTGGCCGTTGTGGTGGCGCTGACCTCCATCACCCTGGCCAGGACCGTCCGCGTCATCCCGCAGGCCAGCGTCGCCATCGTCGAGCGCTTCGGCCGTTACGCCCGGACCCTGAACCCGGGCGTGCACATCGTCGCCCCGTTCATCGACTCGGTCGTCAAACGGATCGACCTGCGTGAACAAGTCGTGCCCTTCCCGCCGCAGCCGGTGGCCACCAGGGACCATGTGGTGGTCAACGTCGATCTGCTCCTTTGCTACCAGGTGACGGACCCCCGCGCGGCCACCTATGAAGTCACCAGCTACATCCAGGCGATCGAGCAGCTCATTGCCACCACCCTCCGAAGCGCCATCGGCGGTATGGACCTTGAGCGGGCCCTGCTCTCCCGCGAGGAGATCAATGCCACCCTGCGCAGAGTCCTCGGCGAGGCCACCGGCAAGTGGGGGTGCCGCGTCAACCGGATCCAGCTCAAGGGGATGGAACCGCCCGCCTCCATCCACGACTCGCTGAAGCGACGGATGCGCGCCGATCGCGACAAGCGCGCCCCGGCTCTCGAAGCCGAACGCGTTCGGGAGTCCGAAGCCCTGCACCCCGACGCCGAGAAGCCTGACGCCGAGAAGCGGGCCGGCTCGATCCAGGCAGAGGTGGAACGCGACGTGACGGGCATCGTCCCCGTCGGGAAGGAGGCCGCACGGACCGCGCCGCTGTCGCACCCGCAGACGGACTTCCCGCCCACGCGCCAGCCGCTACGGGAGAACGACCCGCGCCGCATCGACCGCTACCGGCTGACGGCAAGGCTGGGCCAGGGCGGGATGGGGACGGTCTATCTCGGTCACTCGCCGGGCGAGCACTTGGTCGCCGTCAAGGTCATCCAGCGGGAGCTGGCCGCCGATCCGACGTTCCGTCAGCGTTTTGCCCGCGAGATCACTGCCGCGCGCACGGTCGGCGGATCCCACACCGCACCGGTGGTCGACGCCGATCCGCACGGTGACCCGCCCTGGCTGGCCACCGAGTACATTCCCGGCCCGTCACTGCACGACGTCCTGAGCCGGTACGGCGCGCTGCCCGTCAAGACCCTCCAGACGCTCGCCGTCGGCGTCGCCGAAGTCCTCGCGGAAATCCACCAGTTGGGCATCGTCCACCGCGACCTCAAGCCGGGCAACATCATCCTTTCCGCCACCGGCCCGCGCGTCATCGACTTCGGCATCGCACGCGCCCTCGACGACACCGCCATCACCCGTACCGATCACGTCGTCGGCACCCGAGGCTTCCTCGCCCCGGAGCAGCTCACCGGCGCGCCGGTCACCTTCGCCACGGACCTGTACGCCTTCGGCATGGTGCTCTGCCACGCCGCCGGCGCCGTCCCCGCGGTCGGTGAACCCCTCGATTCCGCCCTCGGCCTGTTGCCGTCCCGCCTGGCCGACATCGTCACCCGCTGCCTCGATCACGATCCCGCGGGCCGCCCGAAGCCCGCTGAGGTCATCGCCCAGCTCGCCGACCACCACCACCCGCCTGGCGAGGACTGGCTGCCACCGCTCGTGCGCACCCTGATCGATCTGCACAAACACCCCACGGACCCAACGAGTTGACAAGCCATCAGGACTTGCCAGGGCCAGCCTGACCCGGCCTTCAACGCCGTTGCTCGCCGGAGAAGCAGGACTTCGAGGTCGGCGCGGGCACCCGCCGCGACGAACGCCGAGGTCATCCCCCGGAGGGACCCCGGTGCTAGACGGGATCTGACGGCGGGTTCTGTCCCTTGGCCTTCGGGGCCGGCTGTCGTGCGAGTGCGATCCAGGAGCGCAGGAGCAGGTCGAAGGCGTCCACCACGACGTCGCCCGGGATGCCGTCGGGGGTCAGCAGGCGCTGGATGAGCAGGCCGTCCTCCAGGGCGTGGACGATCAGGGCGAGGAACGCGGGGTCCGCGGGCGCTTGGACGCCGTGGGAGGCGAACGCCTGCTCCAGACCGGTGGCGTGGGCGTTGCGGGCGAGCAGTTCGCGTTGGGCCAGCAGCGGACGCAGTTCGTCGTTCCGCAGGGCGTGCAGGACGAGTTCCATGCGCAGGGCGAGCCATTGGGGCAGGTGCTCGGCGCGGTCGCGGTTCCAGGCCCGGAGCCTGTCGAGGGCATCGGCGGGGGAGGTGGCGTCCTCGGTGAGAGCGCGCACTTCCTCGACTTCGTGGTGTGTGCGGTTGTGGAGCAGTTCGGCGACGAGGGCGTTCTTGTCCTCGAAGTTCCCATAGAAGGCGCCCCGGGTGTAGCCGGCGCGCTCGGCGATCTGCTCGACGGAGGTGCCGTTGACGCCGCGTTCGGTGAACAGCTCGGCGGCGGCGGCCACCAGGCGGTCGCGGGTCTGCTGTCGGCTCTCTTCGCGGGTCAGGCGCTTGCGTTGGGGTGTCACCCAGGCATCTTACGACGCCCCCGGGGCCGCAATATTCAATTCCGTATCCAGATACAGATCTGTATATTCGCCGCTCGAAACGAAGGGAGGCCCGATGGGGGCGAACGAACTGTGGTCGCTGGGGGCGTCGGAACTGGCGCAGCTGGTGGCGTCCGGAGAGGTGTCCGCGACGGAGGCCGTGGCGTCACACCTGGAGCGGATCGCCACGGTGAATCCGCAGGTGAACGCGGTGACCCGACTGCTGGCGGAAAGTGCCCGGCAGGCGGCGCAGGAGACCGACCGGCGGCGGGCCGCCGGTGAGCAGCTGGGCCCGTTGGCCGGAGTGCCGTTCACGGTGAAGGAGAACATCCACGTCGCCGGATCGGCGACCACCCACGGCGTGCCGTACTTCCGCGACTGGGTCGCGCAGGCGGACGCGCCCCCGGTGCGACGGCTGCGCGCGGCCGGGGCGATTCCGATCGGACGCACCAACATGCCCGACCTGGCGCTCGCGGGACTGCACACGGTCAGCCAACTGTTCGGGGACACCGTCAACCCGTGGGACCCGCAGCGCACTCCCGGCGGCACCAGCGGCGGCGACGCTGTCGCGGTGGCGACCGGCATGGCGGCGCTGGGCCTGGGCAACGACTCCGGCGGGTCGGTGCGCAACCCGGCGACGTTCAACGGTGTCGCGGGGCTGAAACCGAGCTACGGGCGGTTCCCGGCCGACCACCGGATGAGCGACCAGGAGCCGGTCCTGGGCCACCAACTCTTCCCGGTGGACGGGCCGCTGGCCCGGACCGTGGCGGACCTGCGGGCGGCCTACGAGGTGCTCGCGGGGACGGACCCGCAGGACCCGCGGGCCGTTCCGGCCCCGCTGTACGGGCCGCGGCCCCACGCACCGGTGCGGGTCGGCGTGGTGACCGACCCCGGCGGTCGGGGCGATGTCCACCCGGACGTGCGCGCGGCGATCGAGGCGGCGGCAGCAGCCCTGGAAGACGCCGGCCACCCCGTGGAGGAGGTGGAGGTGCCGCGGCTGCAGGACGCCCTCGACGGCTACGACACGCTGCTGCGGGCCGAGTTCTCCCTGGCCTGGCCCATGCTCAGGCGGCTGCTCACCGACGAAAGCGCCCGCCACATCGAGCTGGACGCCCAACGCCACCCGGCCGTCGGGCTGGAGGAATACCTCCGGCAGACCGGCGTGCGCCTCGGCGTCCAGCGCGCCTGGGCCCACCTCTTCGAGCGTTGCCCCCTGCTGATCGGGCCGGTGTCCACACAGCCGATTCCGGAGCCGGTGGTGCCCCGGACGCTGGAGGAGCGCGAGGCGACCTTCGCGCCGATGCGGTTGGTGACCGCGTCGACGTATGTAGGGGTGCCGGCCGTGGCCGTACCCACCGGAGTCGCGTCCGGGCTGCCGCAGGGCGTCCAGATCATGGCGGGGATGTATCGCGAGGACCTCTGTCTGGACGCAGCTGAGCGGATCGAGGAGCGCCTCGGCGTCCTCACCCCGCTCGATCCGCGCGGGCACCGCGTCCACTGAGGCGCCTCCTCGCCGAGCCATCCGGGCGGGACCTCCCGCTCGGGTGGCCCGGCGGTGGAGTGCCGTGCCGGGATGGCCGCCACGGCCGCATCCCTTACCGCTGCCGGTCGCCAGGCCATGGCATCGTGGACGCCATGTGCGGTCGATTCGTAGCCACCCGCAGTCCTCAGGACCTGGTCGGCCTGTTCCAGGTCACCCAGTGGGATCCTTCGGACCTCGTCGCGCCGAGTTGGAACGTCGCACCGACCGACGACGTATGGACCGTGCTGGAACGCCTGGACCGCGGCACGGGAGCGGTGGAACGGCAGTTGCGTGCGCTGCGCTGGGGTCTGGTGCCGTCGTGGGCGAAGAGCCTGGGCGTGGGCGCGAAGATGATCAATGCGCGGGTGGAGACGGTGCATGAGAAGCCCGCCTACCGCCGGGCGTTCGCCAAGCGACGTTGTCTGCTGCCCGCCGACGGCTTCTACGAGTGGCAGGCGCTCCCGGCCGGCGAGGGGGCCACGACGAAGCCGCGGAAACAGCCGTACTTCATCGCCCCCGAGGACGGACAAGTGATGGCACTGGCGGGCCTGTACGAGTTCTGGCGCGATCCCGGTGTGGCATCGGACGACGATCCGGCGGCGTGGCGGACCACCTGCACCATCATCACCACCGAGGCCACCGACGCAGCAGGCCGCATCCATCCCCGCATGCCGTTGGCGATCGCGCCGGATCACTACGCCGAGTGGCTGGACCCCGCACACCACGACAACGACGAACTCCTGGCGTTGCTGACCACGCCCGCGCACGGGGACCTCGACGCCCGGGCCGTCAACACCGCGGTCAACAACGTCCGCAACAACGGCCCCCACCTGCTGGACCCCCCACTCCCCCAGGACTGACCAGGTCACGTCGTAGCGGGGCCGCGGCGGCTTCACCGCGGCCCCCGTTCAGCTACTCGGAGTCGTCGTCGCCCCGCTCGGCACGGTGTGTGCCCGTGCCCTTCTTTTGCAGGTTGTCGTCCGGCTCGTCTTCCTGCATTCCGCTGCGGCGGCCACAACTCATCGCACGATCCCCATGCGGCGTAGCGGATGGTCGACCGGCATCTCGTACTCGCCCTCGAACCGCCTCATGACATTGCCGCAGCAGAGCCACCACACGCCGGCGGGCACATTCCCCGACGCCTGGTTGAGTTGCATCGGCTGCTCGCAGGTGGGACAGGCAGGAGTCATCATCACCCCCTCGGGTCTCTGTCGTTCAGGACGGCATGCGCGTTCTCGGATCGGGTATCGCATGGCGACGGCCGCCTCTCGTCGCGGCCCGTTTCACCTTGCGCGGCTTTCGCTGGCCGCACACCGAACAGCGCCCCTCGACCACTCCGATGAGCTGCGCCTGCGCACCGTACCGAAACCGGTCACTCACCACACCGGTGCAGCCGTCGGTGCTGCACGGCGCACAGCCCACCAACTCGGCGAGCGGGGCGTGCCCGACCGCGACGCTCCGTTTGCAGTCCAGGCACGGCAACGGATAGAGACCGTCGGGTGGGCTCTTGATGTAGGGCACAGCGTCCGCACTGCTGCACAAAGGGCAGATCCAGGCCATCCTCACCTCCCCTCCAAGGCACCCTCTAGTGCACAACGAGTAGGCCGATCCTGAGGTCACGGTGGTTCAGGGGGTGGCGACGGCGTTGCCATTGAACGCTGTTGCGGGTCAGGGCGTTGGTGACGTGAGTTGTCGGCAGATCAGTTTGTGGGCGAGCTGCGCCGTTGCGAGCAGGCCCTCGCGAGCCGTGCCGAGGTTGGCTTGCACCGAGAATCCGTGCACGACGGATTGGACGAGCCCGGTCAGGGCCGCCGGGTCGACCCCGGCGGCCGCTTCCCCGTCCAGGTCCGGCTCGCCGTCTCGGATCGCTCGCTCGACGCGGGCGAGAAGGGTCTGCTCGTTCCAGCCTTGCAGTTCGGCGTAGTAGGCGCTGGTGTCGAGTGTGCTCGTACGGTCGGTCATCGCGACGCTGCTGAGAAGACGGCCTGGATGTACGTCACTTGGCCGGGTGAACTCATGGACCGAGTCGATGAGGATGCGTTCGACGACGGTCCGGAGATCCTTCTCGGCGACCGCCTGCCGAGAGACCTCACAGTAGCGCTCGGCGCAGGTCCGCACCGCTTCCTCGAACAGCCCGGCACGGGCGGACCGTGTCGACCTGATCGTCGGCCAGTGCAATCACGGCACGGCATGCGGCGTACCGCGCTTCTCATCGGGGAGACGGCGGGAGCGAAGACACGCTGAGGACGAGCCAAAGCCAACGGAGCCCACAGTCAACGGGCGGCTCCGGGTAGGCGAGCATGCCCACGACGGCGGCCACTGTCGCAACCACACGTCGTGGGCATGCGGCGCGGACGAGTCCCGCACGCGCGCATACGCCGCCGATCTCGCCAATCAGCGCACCACGAGCGGGGTTTGGGACGCGATGCGGGTCAGCTTCTCGGGGTTGCGGACGTAGTAGATACCGGCGATCCGACCGTCCTCGACCCGGACGGCCATGACGCCGTCGATCTCGCCGTTCACACGCAGGACGAGTGCCGGGTGGCCGTTGACCTCGGTGGCATCCCCGGTCAGCGTGGCCTCGGCCTTGGCCGAGCCACCGGCGATGAAACGGATCACCTTCTCGGCGCCGGTGATCGGCCGCAGCGCGGCCTTCTTGACGCCGCCGCCGTCGCTCACCAGGACGACCTCCGGGGCGAGCACATCGAGCAGGCCCTGCAGCTCGCCCGTTTCGAGCGCACGCCGGAACGCCTGCACGGCCGCCTGGCTCTTGTCCGCGGAGACGGCCTGGCGGGGGCGGCGGGCATCGACGTGTTGGCGGGCGCGGTGGGCGATCTGGCGAACGGCCGCGGGACTCTTGTCGACGGCGGCGGCGATCTCGTCGTAGCCGACGTCGAAGACCTCGCGGAGCACGAAGACGGCGCGTTCGGTCGGCGACAGCGTCTCCAGGACGAGCATCATCGCCATCGACACGCTCTCGGCGAGCTCGACGTTCTCGGCCACGTCCGGTGCCGTGAGCAGTGGTTCGGGCAGCCAGGGGCCGACGTACGCCTCCTTGCGGCGCTTCATGGCGCGCAGCCGGTTGAGTGCCTGCCGGGTCGTGACCCGTACCAGGTAGGCGCGCTGGTCCTGCACCTGCCCCAGGTCGACCGTGCCCCATCGCAGCCAGGTCTCCTGGAGGACGTCCTCCGCGTCGGCCGCCGAACCAAGCATCTCGTACGCGACGGTGAAGAGCAGGTTGCGATGGGCCATGAACGCCCCGGTCGCCGGGTCGGTGGCGTCGTTGCCGACCGTGCTGGCTTCGTTCATCTGTGGGACCCCCGAGGGAAGCGGACAACCCATGTCTGTGCTGGCACGGGCCGAAGAACTCCATACACGATGAATCATCGCGGAAGCCAGGGCTGTTGCGCGTCCCTGAGCGCGAGGAGGGCTGCCAACGCAGTGGCGATGTGGCGTGGATCATGCCGGTGCCCGCGCACCGGAACAGGGACGACGACATGGCAAGCTACGTGTCACCACCGCCCATTTGCAGCCCTGTTGTCCCTGCGGCTCGCACGCCGCAGAACGCCTGCCTCCGTAGATCGTCCGTCTTCGCACATCGCCCGTCTTCGTAGATCGCCCGTCTTCGCTTGGGGGAGACCATGTCCGCATCCATCCGCACGCCCGCCGGTCCCATGTCGAGCTGCCGGGCCATCGAGAACCTGATCGCACGTTATGCCGAGCTCGTGGACGACGGCGATTTCGCAGGGCTCGGCGTCCTTCTCGCCGACGCCACCTTCACAGGCAGCGGCGAGGCGGTGAGCGGGCGGGACGCGATCGAGAAGATGTTCCGGGACACTCTGATCGTCTACGCAGACGGCACGCCGCAAACCCAGCACGTCATCAGCAACGTCGCCATCGAGGTCGACGAACAGGCGGGCACGGCGGTCTCGCGTTCGTACGTCACCGTGTTGCAGGCGCTGCCCGACCTGCCGCTCCAACCCATCGCCGGCGGTCGGTACCACGACCGCTTCGAGCGCGATGCCGGGCGGTGGCGCTTCGTGGAACGACAGGTCCGCATCAACCTGGTCGGCGACGTGAGCCGCCATCTGCGCCAGGCTTCCGCACAGCAGTAGTCCCTCCCCCGGGGACGTGCCTGCTTGCCAGGATCCTGCGGTGGACCGTGAACAGATCTCTCGGCCTGCCCACGCGGATCATGTGCCGATGGAGTGCAACTCCTCCATGCGACGGGCGCGCATGTTCGATGACGGGAACGGATGGCCGAGTGGGCTGCTGGTGAGCGGGGCGCGCCATCTCTGTGCGCGTGCATGCCGCCGACCTCGTCGGGTTCTCGTATCGCGCCTGGTCAGGCGTGTTGCGTCGGGGCGGGATCAGCTCCGCGCGCTGCGCTGCCGGGCCTTTCGGCCTTTCGCCGGATGCATCCTTTCAACAGGTTCACGCACTTGGCGGCGGGATGGGCTTCCGCCGACTGCGGTGTTCCGGGTCTCCTGGAAGTTGCACGCGGCCGGTGGCTGAAACGCAGCGCTGTCGCGGAAGGAGCACGGGATGGCGACGACCCTATCGGACAGCCCTTTGTCGCTGTGGGAGCGAGTGGCCGACCCGGGCGTACTGCGTGCGCTTCCCGCCGACCAACTACCGCTGCTGGCACACGAGATCCGCCAGGTCCTGGTGGATCGGGTGTGTGCGACGGGCGGGCACCTGGGCCGGAATCCGGGAATGGTGGAGCTCACCCTGGCCCTGCACCGGGTCTTCGACTCCCCGCGCGATGCGCTCGTCTTCGACACCGGCCATCAGACTTATGTGCAAAAGTTGTTGACTGGGCGTCAGGAAGACAACGACAACGGCCGCTCGTACGCGCCCACCGTCGGTGCCCTGGCCGAGCAGTTGGGCGCCCTCCGGCACGGGGGTGGAACGGGGGCGTGCCGGAATTTCTTCACCGTCCTGGGCTTCGTCTACTTCGGCCCCGTCGACGGGCACGACACAGGTGGGGTGGAGGTCGTGCTGCGCCGGGCCCGGGCGATGAACCGGCCGGTGGTGGTACATGTGGTGACCGTCAAGGGCAAGGGACATCGGCCCAGCGAGACGGACACGGTGGACTGCCTGGGCACCGTCAACGCGGTCGTCCCGGCCTCCGCACGCGGCGGCACCAGGAGTTCGACACGCTCGTGGACGAGCGTGTTCGGGCAGGCCCTGGTCGAGCTGGCCGCTGCGCACCCGGAAGTGGTGGCGGCGAGTGCGGCGATGCTGCAGCCCACCGGTCTCGGGCCGATGCGGGAACGCTTCCCCCGGCGGGTCTTCGACGTCGGCATCGCCGAACAGCACGCGGTGACGTCCGCGGCCGGTCTGGCGATGGGGGGTCTGCACCCGGTCGTCGCGATCTACGCGACGTTTGTGAACCGGGTGTGCGACCAGGTGCTGCTCGATGTCGCCCTGCACCGGCTGCCGGTCACGTTCGTGCTGGACAGGGCCGGGATCACCGGCCCGGACGGTGCCTCGCATCACGGCATGTGGGACCTGAGCCCGCTGTCCATGGTCCCCGGCCTGCGCCTCGCCGCACCTCGGGAGGCCGCCCGACTGCCGGCGCTCCTCGCCGAGGCGGTTGCCTGGGACGAGGGGCCGACTGTCGTGCGCCTGCCCAAGGCCACCGCGGGCGCCTCCATCGAGGCCGTGGCGCATCGGGTGCACGGTCGCAGATCCCCGCTGGGTCCTCCCCGTCAACCCCGCCCTGCCGTCGCTGTCGGCCCGCCACCAGGTGGTGGTGAGCATCGAGGACGGCGTACGGACCGGCGGAGTCGGTGCGGCCCTGTCGCAACAGTGCCAGGACCACGGCATCCCCACGCGCGTGCACACACTCGGTCCGCCGCGGGCCTTCATCCCGCACGGCCCCCGCAACCAGCTCCACGCCCAGGCCGGTCTGGACGCCCCTGGTGTCGTACAGGCAGTCCGCACGGCAACCGCCAACCGGCCCGCGCACAGGCTTTCATCCCTTCAGAGGCACGGAGGTGCTGGATGACCACCTTCGATCACGGCCCGGCCGCCCCGCCCTCGTCGCAGGTTCCGGTGCGCCGCCGCTCCCGGCAGATCCACGTCGGGACCGTACCCGTCGGCGGCGGCGCACCGGTCAGCGTGCAGACCATGACCACCACCAACGCGGCCGAGGTGGACGCCACGTTGCGGCAGATCGCCGCAGTCACCGCGGCCGGCTGCGACATCGTGCGGGTCGCCGTCCCCACGCAGGACGACGCCGCGGCACTGCCCGCGATCGTGGCGAAGTCGCCGATCCCGGTGATCGCCGACATCCACTTCCAGCCCCGCTACGTCTTCGCCGCCCTCGATGCCGGCTGCGCGGCGGTCCGCGTCAACCCGGGCAACATCAAACGCTTCGACGGACGGATTGCCGAGATCGCCCTGGCGGCCTCGGCGGCCGGGGTGCCGATCCGCATCGGTGTCAACGCCGGTTCCCTGGACGCCCGTCTGCTCGCCAAGCACGGCGCCGCGACGCCGGAGGCACTGGTGGAGTCCGCACTGTGGGAGTGCTCACTGTTCGAGGACCACGGATTCCAGGATCTGAAGATCGCGGTCAAGCACCCCGACCCGCTCACGGTGATCGCCGCGAACCGGCTCCTCGCGAGCCGCTGCGACTACCCGCTGCACCTGGGGGTGACCGGGGCCGGTCCCACCTTGCGGGGAGCCGTCAAGTCAGCCGTCGCGTTCGGAATCCTGCTGTCCGAGGGCATCGGGGACACCCTCCGCGTCTCGCTGTCGGCCGACCCGGTCGAGCAGGTCACGGCGGGCTGCCACATCCTGGCCTCCCTGGGCCTGCGCCCCCGCAGGCTGGAGATCGTCTCCTGCCCCGGCTGCGGCGGGTTGCAGGTCGACATCCACAAGCTCGCTGCCCAGGTAGCAGCCGCATTCGACGGCTTTCCGCATCCCCTGCGCATCGCCGTGATGGGCTGCGTCGTCAACGGCCCGGGCGAATCACGCGAAGCCGACCTCGGCGTCTCCTGCGGCAACGGCAAAGGCCAGATCTACCGCCATGGCCAAGTCATCAGGACCGTGCCGGAGAGCCGCGTCGTCGACGCCCTCCTCGACGAAGCCCTCACTCTGATCAGCGGCGCAGCCCCGACCCCGACAAGCACAGCCGAGCCGACGACGAAGCCCCACCCCGAAGCCCCACCCCGACACCGCCGAGGCAGGTGACCGCCCGTGACCGCCACCGTCCCCGTCCGCTCCTCCCCCACGCCGCCGGACCTCGACGGCCTGCGCCACGACGTCGACACCGTGCTCCGCCAGTTCCTGCAGGAGAAGACCGCCGCTGCCGCAGCCCGCAATCTCCCCGATCAGGCGGCCCGCACACTGGAGGAATTCCTGTCCGCCGGGGGAAAACGCCTGCGGCCCATGCTGTGCGCGCTCGGCTGGCAGGCGTCCACCGCCACGCCGCTGCCGAAGCCGGTGGTGAGGGTGGCGGCCGGTCTGGAGATGTTCCATGCCTTCTGCCTCATCCACGACGACATCATCGACGACAGCGCCACCCGCCGCGGCGCGCCGACCGTTCACCGCACCCTGGCTGCCCACCATGCGGCACACCGCCCTGGCCCGCTCGCCGAGCGCCTGGGGGCCTCCTGCGCACTCCTCATCGGCGATCTCGCCCTGACCTGGGCCGATGAGCTGGTGCACACAGCTGGACTGACGAACAGTCAACTCTCAGCGTTGCAGCCTGTACTGAACACCATGCGCACCGAGGTGATCTACGGCCAGTACCTGGACGTCACCGCCACCGGATGCCCCACTCCCGACCTGGAACGCGCCCTGGCCATCATCCGCTACAAGACCGCCAAGTACACCTGTGAAAGCCCCCTCCACATCGGTGCCGTCCTCGGCGGCGCCCCGGCACAGCTCCTGCGTGAACTGACCGACTACGCCGTGCCGCTGGGCGAAGCCTTCCAACTGCGCGACGACCTGCTGGGTGTCTTCGGCAACCCGAAGGTGACGGGCAAGTCCCACGTCGAGGACCTGCGCGAGGGCAAGCACACCATGCTCGTCGCCCTCGCCCTGCGCGACGCGTCACCGGCCCATGCCACCGTCCTCCGCTGCCTGATCGGCAACCCCCACCTCACCGAGGCGGACGCCACCCAGATCCGTAACATCCTGACCGTCACCGGCGCCCGCACCCACGTCGAGAACATGATCAGCCAACGGCGTGCACACGCCCTCCATCTGCTCGGCTCCGCGCGCAGGATTCGCCCAGCGGCCCGAAACTCCCTGCGGCGACTGGCGGAGGCCACGACGAAGCGGACCGCATGACGACGCATGTGCTGCCCGTACCCCCCTGCTACAGCGGCAGTGGTAGGTGCAGTTGAGTCACTTGGTCCGGTCGACAGCCGATGGCTGATGGTGGCGCCGTCTTGCGCCACGGTCCGTCACCGTGTTCCCCCGGGGGTACCCTACGTTCCCCCTTTGGTGCTGCAATGCGTGGCAATGAACTGGACTGCTGCGTAGGGGGGTTGCACTGTGCTGTATGTGCGCGATCTGGTGCGCGAAGTGGTGGCAGAGCACGCGGCCCACGAGTTGCCGCTCGTCGACAGCCTGCGGACGTTGGACGACGGCCGGGTCATCCGCACCCTCGCCGCGGGCGGGCAGAAGCGGGAACCGCTCGGGTTCGGCTATGCCGAAGTGTCCGCGCTGGTCACGCCGGTTGTCTGGCTCGTCCTCGATCAGGCGGCCCGCCGTACGGTGGACCGGGCCACGGAGGGCCTGTTGGCGCGCGGCCGGGCCGGCGTGCGCAGGCTGCTGCGCCGGGCACCGAACACGGCGAAACACACGCTGATCACGCTGGACCCCGGCGAATTGGCGCTGGTCAGAACGCACATCGTGGAACAGGCGACCCAGCGGGGCGTCGATCGCCGGGCGGCCGAGGCGTTGGCCGACAGCGTCGTGGCGCGGATCGCGACGTCGGCCGCGGCCGACGCGGAACACCCCGAAACCCCCGGCACCGCCTCGTGAAGGGCGCCGGGCGGTGAAGGCCCTCGCCGCGCTCCGGAGCGTGACCGGGGCCGGTGGCGCCCTGGGCCAGCGGGTCGAGGAAGGCCGTCCCGCGTTCACCACGGCACGGGCGTTCCGTCCCAGGAGAAGAACGCGCCGGTCGGCCCGTCGTCCGGCAGAAGTGCCAGCCGGACGGCTCCCGCCGCGGCCTCCGCCGGGTCCCCGCCCGCCGAGGCCGCCCGAGAGTTGAGGTCGGTGGCCCGCAGGCCGGGGGCGAGCGCGTTGACCTTGAAACCCTCCTCGGCCAGTGTCTGGGCGTACAGGACGGTGAGGGCGTTGAGGGCGGCCTTCGACGACCGGTACGCGGCCGCGCCGCCACTGCCGCTGGCGAACTGGGGGTTCGGGGTCGTGCTCCAGGTCAGTGATCCGGTTCCGCTGGAGACGTTGACGATTCGGGGGTGCGGGGAGCGTCGCAGGAGGGGCAGGAAGGAGTTGGTGACCGCGACGACCCCGAACACGTTGGTCTCGTACGTGCGCCGGAGGTCGTCCGTGCCGGTCTCGGTCGGCGGGGCGAGCGAGGGCGAGATGCCCGCGTTGTTGACCAGCACGTCGAGCCGGTCCATCTGCTGCGCGGCTGCGGCGATGCTGTCCGGGTCCGTCACGTCGAGGACCAGCAGTCGTGCGGCGCCGCCGATCTCCTCGACGGCCCGCCGCCCGCGCCCGGCGTCGCGGGAGCCCGCGTACACGCGGAAACCCTCCGCGGCGAGCAGGCGGGCGATATGTTGGCCGATGCCCTTGTTGGCACCGGTGACCAGTGCTGTGCGCTCGTTCATGACAGCCACGGTCCCCTGGCGGCGACCGGCCTGCCAGGGACAACCTGTACCAGGCAGCGGGAGGAGAGACCATGGCGCGGCAGGAACTGGCCCGCTTTCTACGGGACCGCCGCTCGACCCTGCGTCCGCACGAGTTCGGCCTGCCCACGAACGCCCCACGCCGGACCGCGGGACTGCGCCGCGAAGAGGTGGCGGAGCTGGCCCACATGTCCGTCGACTACTACGCGCGCCTCGAACAGGCCCGCGGCCCCCGCCCGTCGCCCCACATCCTGGACGCGCTGGCCCAGGCCCTCCGCCTGACGCCGGCCGAACGCAGCCATCTGTTCCGTCTGGCCGGAACGAGCGCGCCGCCGCCCGCCACCGGTGCCGTACGGCGCGTACGGCCGCACGTGGCCCGGATGTTGGAGCGTCTGCCGGAGACCGGCGCGATCGTCACCGACGCGGCTTACGGCGTCGTCGCCTGGAACCCACTGGCCCGTGCCTTGCTGGGCGGCGACCTCGGACGGGGAACGACGAACCTGGCCCGGCGCCGGTTCCTCGGGGAAGGGCGGATGCCCGAGAGCTCCAGCGCCGAGGAGTTCGGGCACATCGTGGTGGCACGGCTGCGCCGGGCCGCCGACCGCTATCCGCACGACCCGCAGCTCGCCGCCCTGCTGGCCGAACTGCACGTCGGCAGCGAGGAGTTCGGCCACATCTGGGAGACCCGACCGGTCCACGCCCCCGGTCACCGCACCAAGACCCTCGACCACCCGACGGCGGGCAGCCTTCGGTTGAACTGCGACGTACTCCTCGTCCCCGAGGACGATCAGGAGGTCGTCCTGATCACGGCCGACCCCGGATCCCCCTCGGCCAGAACCCTGCGCAGGCTGGCCTCGACGGTCTGAGAGGACCGCGGTGGGCCGCGCAGGGTTCTTCGCCGGTGGGCTCAAGAGGTGGTGAAGTCGGTGGCCCAGGTGGTGGAGGAACGGGCGGGGTGGCCGGTGGGTTCCTCGACGGTCCCGGTGACGGCGACGGGCTTGCCGTCATTGGACTCCCACCAGTTCAGCAGGGCGTCGGCGTAGACGGCGGGGATGTAGTCGGCCATCTCCCGCTTCCATTCCTCACGGGTGACGCGGTTGATCGTGATGGGCCGGCCGGTGACGGTGCCGAGCTGGTCGATCTGCTGGGCGAAGGTCATCGACTCGGGGCCGGTGAGGACGAACCGACCGCCGTGGTGGCGGGGGTCGGTGAGGGCGGCGTGGGCGGCTTCCGCGACGTCCTTCTCGTGGCTGGGGTCGTGGTGGGCGCCGGGGAAGGGCAGGCTGACGGGGCGTCCGGCCTTGACGGGCCAGGCCCAGGCACCGGCGTTGGCTGCGAAGGAGCCGGGCCGCAGGATGGTGGTGGTGATCGGCGAGGCGAGCAGGGCCTGTTCCACGTCGAGGTGGGACTTGGCGAGCGGGTCGCTGTCAGGGTCGGGGCCCAGCACTCTGGAGGAGGACAGCAGCACGACATGGGTGACTCCGGCCTGGTGGGCGTGGTGGATGAAGTCGGTGATGTGGTCGGGGGTGGCGTAGAGGAAGACGTTGGTGATACCGGTCAGGGCGGTGCGGAAGGTCGCCGGGACGGTGAGGTCGAGGCGGACGGTGGGGACGCCCGCGGGCGGGGTGAGGGACTCGGGGTGGGCGGAGCCGAGCCGGACGAGCCGGCCCTCGCGGATCAGGGCCTCGTATGCCACTCCCGTCCGGTACGCGGCGGGTTGCGCGGCGAGCTCGGCGTCGGAGGTGTGGTGGGTCATCGCGTGCGGTGCTCCCTACCGGGTGGGCCACGGCGCCACTTCGGCCCGTCACCTCGGCCAACGACCCGCATGCACTGCCCCGTTCGGATGTCGGTGGTGCAATCCACGCGCGCGCCCGCGGCCATGTACGGCTGCACGGCGGAATGGTCGGAGGGCTCCAGCAGCAGTTCGGCCCCCGCGGGATTTTCCGGTGAGACCACAGTCAGCCACCGGGCCTCGCCGAGCGGCACGTCATTCTTCTTCACAAAGCCCAGCACGTCGGTGTAGAAGCGCACGGCCTTTTCCTGGTCGTCGACGAAGACGCTGGTCAGGTGGATCCTCATGGGGCGCCCTCCGGTGTGTCGGGCCTGAGCCATCGGGTCACGATGCGCTCAAGGGGTTCGGTGTTCAGGTCGCGGAACTTGTAGCGGCCTTCGCGCCGCGAATGAACCAGACCTGCGGATTCCAGTACGGCCAGGCACTGACTGATCGCCTGGCGGGACAGGACCAGGCCGTGCTTCGTCACCAGCCGCGTACACATCTCGAACAGTGTCCGGCCATCCCGCTCCACCAACTCGTCGAGGATGCGCCGAGCGCTCCCCCCACCTTTGAATGGATTGGACGGCGAACGCCAGTCACGGCAGGCCGCTCCTCCAGGGTGGCGGTGCCTGGCGGCGGGGTCGCGGCGATGGCGCCTCATCACGCGTGGCGCCCCCACCCCCCGCCGGTATGATTACCGTACGTATCAGTGTGACTGCGGAAGGTGGGCGGGCGTATGGGCGGCGGATGCGGTTCGGCGGTGGTGACCGGAGTTGCGGTGGCCCTACCTGCGATCTCCTACAGCCAAGAGGAGTACGCCCTCCTGGAGGGCAACGACGCCAAACAACGGCTCATCGACCGGATCGCCGCCTGTTCGGGCATTTCACGACGGCATGTGGCGGTGAGCCCGCTGCTCGACGACGTCAAGCACTGGTCCACGGCCGCACGGATGTGCCGCTACCAGGAAGAGGCGCTCCCGCTGTGCAAGGACGCCGTGGCGTCGGCCCTGACCGAGACCTGCACCGACCCGGCCGACGTCGGCCTGATATGCGTGACGTCCTCCACCGGATACGCCGCACCGGGCCTGGACACCCGACTGGCACGGGACGTGGGGATGCCGTCCACGGTGCAGCGCCTCCTGGTGGGGCACATGGGCTGCCTGGCGGCCCTGCCGGCCCTGGCCGCATGCGCCAACTTCGTCCGCACCCAGAAGCGGTCGGCCGTGCTCGTGAACGCGGAACTGTCGTCGTTGCACCTGCAGCCGCCGCCCTGGGACGCCTCCCAGCAGTTGGTGAACGCGCTCTTCGGCGATGCCGTCACGGCCACCGTCATCCAATCCGAGCTGCCCACCGGGGTCGGCCACGGCCTGAAGATCATCGACGTCGTCGCGCAGACCGATACCGAGCACGAGGACTACATGTCGCTCACGGTCGGCGACCACGGCTTCCGGATGGGCCTGTCTCCCCGCGTGCCCGAGGTGCTCGAACGCCATCTGCCGACCATGGTCGGCGACCTGCTGTCCCGTCACTCGATCAGCCTCACCGACGTGGACTGGTGGGCGGTCCACCCCGGTGGGCCGCGCATCCTCGACGCCACCGAGAGCAGTCTCGGCCTGCCGCCCGAGGCCCTCGCCGCCTCCCGGCACGTGCTGCAGGAACACGGCAACTGCGCCTCAGCGGGCCTGCCACTCGTGGTGGAGGAGTTGCAGCACCGGTCTCCGCTGGCACCCGAGCAGTACGGCCTGGCCTTGGCCTTCGGCCCCGGGCTGACCCTGTACGCGGTTCTGCTCCTCGGCGTCTGACCCCGCGCAGGGGACAGGGCTCCGAGCCGATCCACAGGAGTCACCGTGCCCAGACCCACCAGCACCACCACCGCGACCGAAGACCTGCCGCCCGGATTCCGGCCCGGGTCACCGACCGGCCGCTCCCGGCTCGCCGCTCTCGGACGCCTTGTGGTCCGCCTGCGGGTACCGGTGCTGCTGGTCGTGCTGCTGGCCATGGCCGCCGCGGTGCCGATCGGTGGGGACGTCACCGACCGCCTGTCCAGCGGCGGCTTCACCGACCGGGCGGCGGAGTCCACGAAGGCCGAGACGTTCCTCACCGACCGCTTCGGAACAGGCGTCCCCAACCTGGCACTTCTGGCCCGCGCCCCGGGACCGGTCGACGAGCCACGGACCGCGACCGCCGGGCGGGACCTCACCAGGCGGCTCGCCCAGGAGCCCGGCGTACTGTCGGTCACCTCGTATTGGACCGTCCCGCACGACTCGGCGGCACCGCTGAGGGCCCGCGACGGGCGTTCGGCGCTGGTGCTCCTGCGACTGGGCGGCGACGAGGACGAGGTGCGGACGACCGCGAAGAGGCTCTCCCCCCACGTCACGGGCCGTCAGGGAGTACTGCAGGTCTCCGCAACCGGGTTCGCGCAGGTCGCGGTGGAGGTCCAAAAGCGCAGCCAGCAGGACCTCTTCCGGGCCGAAGCGTATGCCGCCCCGGTCATCCTGCTCATTCTGCTCTTCGTGTTCGGTAGTGCGGCGGCAGCCGTCCTGCCGCTGCTCATCGGGGTGTTCTCCATCCTGGGCACGTTCGTCGTCCTGCGGGTGCTCTCCGAACTGACCTCGGTGTCCATCTTCGCGACCAACATCACCACGGCACTGGGGCTGGGACTGGCCATCGACTACAGCCTGTTCATCGTCACCCGGTACCGGGAGGAGCTGGCCCGCGGCCTCGGCACCACCGAAGCGGTCGCGCAGAGCGTCCGCACGGCCGGGCGCACGGTGCTGTTCTCCGCGCTGACGGTGGCCCTCTCGCTCTCCGCCCTGATGGTCTTCCCGCTGTACTTCCTGCGCTCCTTCGCCTACGCGGGCGTGGCGGTGGTGACGCTCGCGGCCTTCGCTGCGCTGGTGGTGCTGCCCGCGGCGTTGGGACTGCTCGGCCCGCGGATCGACGCGCTGGACGTACGCCGGCTGTTCCGGCGCGGACCGCGACCGGGCGGCGATCCGGGGACGGGGGCGGCGCCGGCCGCCAAGAACGGCGCCTTCTGGCACCGGCTCGCCTCCGCGGTCATGCGGCGGCCGGTGCTGTGCGCGGTCGCCGTGATCGCCGTCCTGGTGGTGCTGGGGCTGCCGTTCACCCGGGTCTCCTTCGGCATGGTCGACGACCGGGTGCTGCCCGCCGACGCGCCCGCGCACCGTACGGCGCAGTTCGTGCGGGAGGAGTTCGCCAGTCGCGAGTCCTCCGCGCTGTCCGTGGTGCTGCCCACCGTCGGCGACAGCTCCGGGGACCGTGATCGCGTCGCCGCCTATGCCACCCGCTTGTCGGGCCTGCCGGGCGTGGCCCGGGTGGACACCGTCACCGGCTCCTACGTCGCGGGGCGGCGGGTGGCGCCCCCCTCCACCGCCTCGGCCTCCTTCGGCGCCGGTGGCGCCAGCTGGCTGTCGGTGGTGCCCTCGGTCGAGCCGTACTCCTCCGCCGGCACCGCGCTGGTCGAACGGTTGCGAACGGGCCGCGCACCGGGCCCGGTGCTCGTGGGCGGTGACGCCGCGGTGCTCCAGGACACCCGTGGCACGCTCGTCAGTCGAGTCCCCGTGGCCATGCTGATCATCGGCGCCACGACCATGGTGCTGCTGTTCCTGTTCACCGGCAGCGTGCTGATCCCGGTCAAGGCCGTACTGCTCAATGTGCTCAGTCTGTCGGCGACGTTCGGCGCCATGGTCTACGTCTTCCAGGAAGGTCACCTGCGCGCGCTGGTGGGAGGTTTCACGGTGACCGGATCGGTGGAGATCACCATGCCGGTACTGATGTTCTGCGTCGCCTTCGGACTGTCCATGGACTACGAGGTGTTCCTGCTGTCGCGGATCAAGGAGGTGTACGCGGAGACCGGGGACAACACCCTGGCCGTCGCCATCGGACTGGAACGCACCGGACGCCTGGTCAGCGCCGCGGCCGCGCTCGTTGCCGTCGTCATGATCGCGCTGGCGACGTCCGGGATCACCTTCCTGAAGCTGCTGGGCGTGGGCCTGGCGCTGGCCGTGCTGCTGGACGCCACGTTGGTGCGCGGCGTCCTCGTGCCGGCCGTGATGCGGCTCGCGGGGCGCGCAAACTGGTGGGCGCCGCCTCCGCTGCGCCGCCTGCACGACAGGCTGGGGCTCTCCGAGGAATGAACGGGCGACACGTCGTCCGTGACCACCGCGCTTGGTCCTGCGCACGGGAACTCGTCCTGGCGGTCCGCCACTTGGGCCGTGCTCAGCCCGCGCCCACGGGCAATGGACCGAGCCGGGACTCCAGCCAGGCCGGTAGGGCCAGCAGCCGGACGCCCTCGTACTGCCCGGTTCGGACCACCGTGCACTGTTTCTGATCTGTCGCGTGCGCAATGCAACAGCCCGCCCGTGACCGCCAACTACATCGCGTCAGAGCGGTAGTTGAGGGCTACCTCTCGGCACGGCGCGGGGCAGGTCGTCGCCATGAGGGTCGGCCGGGTGGCCGTCACCCGTGGTGTTGGAGACGTACCGCCAGCGCCGGGCACTGGTTGACGGCGCGGCGGGCGCCGTGCTCCTGCCAGGGGGCGACCGGGACGGTGGTGGAGGTGGGGTAGCCGTGCGGGCCGAGGCGGATGAGGTCGGGCGCGAGGACGGCGCACAGACCGTGGCCTGCGCAGCGGGACCAATCCACCTCAAGGTGGGGGCCCTTCGCGGGCGGGAGGGGCAGCACACCGCGCACGGGACGGCCGCAGCCGGAACCGGACAGGTGGGCGTCGAGGTCCTCGGCGAAGACATCGAGCGCGGTGAGGACGAAGCGGGCCACGCCGTCCGGGTGCGAACAGGCGCCCCCGCCCTGGGCCGCGCCGAGGGCGCGCCGGGCGTCCGCCAGCGCCGTGGGACGGGCCGCGCCCGCGGCCAACCCGGCCAGGGCCTCGGCCGCCTCGGGAAGGCCGCGCTTGCACGGCCCGCACTGGCCGGCGGACTCGGCCGCCAACCAGGCCGCGACCCGGGCGGTCTCGCCGAGTGGGCAGGTGCTGTCGGGGAGCGTCACGATCGCGCCCGCGCCGAGGGTTCCGCCGAGGCGGGCGAGTCCGGCGCGGGAGAGCGGTGCGTCGACGGCATCGGGGTGCAGCCAGGCACCGTGGTAGCCGCCCACCAGCACCCCGGCGCCCGGCTGGAGGCCGCAGGCGTCCAGCACCGGGCCCAGCCGGGTGCCGGTCGGAACTTCGACCACCAGTGGATCGGTGCCCGGACGGTTGACGGTGAGCAGGACCGTGCCGGGTTCGTCGGCGGTGCCGACGGCGG
This sequence comes from Streptomyces noursei, assembly GCF_016917755.1. Taxonomy (GTDB): domain Bacteria; phylum Actinomycetota; class Actinomycetes; order Streptomycetales; family Streptomycetaceae; genus Streptomyces; species Streptomyces yunnanensis. The sequence continues at coordinate 422,219 of NZ_CP070326.1, forward strand.
CGTAGGCGTCGGGTCCGAGTCGGGCCGCGATGGCGAGCTGGGCCCAGGTCTCGGCGTTGGAGAGCAGTGTCGGACGGCGCCGCACGCCGCCCGTTCCGCCGTCGGCCGCGCGGGCCTTCAGTGGTGCCGGGACCGCCGGCAGTCCGTTGATGGCACGGATCAGGGCTCCGGACTCGCCGGAGGTGAAGCTTTCGGGTAGGCACAACGTCCGCGCCCGGCAGGGAAGTTCGCGCTCGGCGAGGGCGGCCGGGACCGAGATCTCACCGGGACTGCCCGCAGCGACGCCGATGACGATCTCCGCGGCGCCGAACGCGGATGCGGCCAGGCACGCGCCGTCCAGTACCAGATGCGGCACGCGGGCGAGCAGCATCGTGTCCTTGGCGCTGGACGGTTCGCCCTCGGCGCCGTTCACGACGATGACCGGCGGCGCGCCGGTGCGGTCGGCGGTGGCGAGCGTGGCCCGGACCTTGCGGGCGAAGGGGAAGCCGGCGCCGCCGCGGCCGGGCAGGCCGATGGCCTCGGCCAGGACGAGCAGCGCGTCCCGGTCCGGTCGGTGGAGCGGCGGGTGGACGCGGGTGTGCGCGGGGAGGTCCAGGCGTTGGTGGCGGTCCAGCCCGGCAGTCAGCCGGGCCGGGTCCAGCCAGCTCACGTCCGGCAGCTTCAGCGGGGCGCCCTTCACTCGCCGCTCCCCGGCTGGGCCAGTCGGAGCGGCCGGGCTCCTGGCCTTGCTGCATGCCTGGCCTGTCTGGGCAGGCCGGCGGCCTGTCCGGCCCGGGGGACCGCCGTCGTCGGTGCCGCGGGGCGGGCGCCCCGGGCGAGCGGACGGGTGCCGGTGGCGGGTCGGGCGGACTGACTGGACAGGGCGGCCAGCGCGGTGGGGCGGGCGGTGGCGGGCCGGTACGCCTTGGCGCCGCGCCGGCGGCGGCTCCGGGTGCGGTGGCGGCCCAGGTGGGACAGGGAACGGACCAGCAGTGCGAGCGCGACCAGGGCCGCGAACAGGCCGTATCCCCAGACCACCCCTGCGTGCGCCGTGCGCCCCGCCGTCAGCCCGTGTATCAGTGCGACGGGCCAGCAGACATACGCCGTCGCGTGCCACACCCGCCACAGCCAGGGGCGGCGGCTGCCGGCGAACCTGCCGCGGAGGACGCCGGTGGCCGTGATCAGGACGAGCAGGTCGGCGGCGACGGTGCCCAGGCTCACCGCGAGGGCGGTGCCGCCGGTGAACGGGGCCACCGCGGTCGGCGGGGCGGCGTGCCGCTCGACGACCTTGACGGCGATGTGGGTGGCCAGGAAGCCGAGCGCCGCCACGGTGCTCGCCCGGTGCAGCGACTGTACGGCCACCCGCAGTCGTGGCGTGAGCACCAGACGGTCGGTGGCGGCGAGCCCGCATGCCACGACGGCAGTCAGCGAGAGCAGGGTCAGGACGCCGGCGAAGGAGTCCAGGAAGGCCGTCGTGCGGCCGGCCGCGCCGGTCGGAGCGGCAGCGAGCGAAGGCGGGACGAGCTGGGCGAGGCTGGGCATGGGGCACCTTCTTCCTTGCGCCCGGATGACCCGGCCGAGGCCGTGGCCAAGCCGGATCGGGGTTCCGGATGGCCACGTCGGGGAGGGGGCACCACCGGAGGTGCGGCACAGGCGGCACTACGCGACAGCGCACATTGTTAGCTCGTTCCCCAGGCACTGACAACGGCGTGGGATACGGCCCGCGACCGTACCGAGCCCCGGGGGCGGCGCCGGTTTCTCCGACGCCCGCCGGGAGTTGTGGTCCACGGTCGCGCGTAGTAGATGCCGAGTGTGGCGTGACCAAGCTCACCTGGGGTTTGCGCGGCTTCGTAGAGATCGCCGCCGATCTGCGCCCCGGTCTCGGCGGCGCGGTACACGCTCGCCGCCCGGATCGGGCCCAGTCGGGCGGGTACGGGCCGCAGCGGGACGGTCTGTGCCGCCTCGGCGATGCGGCGGACCTGGTCGAGTTCGTTCTGCCTGCGGGTTTGGGCGGCGCTACTCATCGTGATGCCGGCCAGGGACACCAGCGACAGGGCCAACAGGTTCGTGTAGACCTGCTGGCTCCCCCATGCCTGGTTGTAGGCGGCCGTGGTGATGCTGACGAGCATGGCCAGGGCCGCCCGCCGCGAGAGTGCCTTTCGGGCCCATCGTCACCGCGGCCAGCGCCGGCGTCGCCGTGAGCAGGGGGCCGGTGTACAGGAAGTGCGCGGGCGAGAGGTCAATGGCGACGACGAGCAGTGCGATCACGAAAGGAAGGCACTGCAGCAACGTGACGAGTTCCCGACGGCCGCTCGGGCGGGCCGCAGCAGCTGAGCGGAAAGGCGACCGCATGGCTACCCGCTCCTCACGTGAAGCGCGGGACTCCTCCACCGACATCGTCTCTCGGTACCGGCTGCCCGCGCAGCTTCCCGGTGCACCGGCGGGGCCGACGGCGCTCCGGCCTCCTTGGTGCCGTGGCCGGCCCGGGCGGCACGGTGGCTGTCCGGGTCGGCCACGGCGCGCCGGTCAGAGGGGGCGGGTGAAGGCGACCCGGTCCAGCGACGGGCCGTCGTAGTCGGTGATCGGGGCGGAGTTGGTGAAGCCCATGGCGTTGTGGAAGGCGATGGAGCGGGCGTTCTGGGGCGAGGTGATCGCCTTGACCAGGGTGCGGCCGTCGGCGCGGGCCATGTCGAAGAACCGCTCGTAGAGGTAGCGGCCCAGGCCGGAGCGGCGCCAGGCGGGGGCGACGCCCGTGAAGTGGATGTACGCCTCCTTGGGCTTGGACGGCGAGAGGAAGCCGATGACGAAGCCGGCCAGTTCGCCGTCGCGTTCGGCGATCAGGCTGGTCGCGAAGAAGTGGTCGACGAAGACCCGTGTCAGGTCGCGGGAGGCGGGGCGACCCCACCAGTCGTCGACCACCCCGACGATGGTGTCGAAGTCCTCCGGCCCCGCCGGGCGTGTCGTGAAGGACTGCAGGGGGTCGGCGCTCGACGAGCCGAGCTTCCTGCGGAAGACCACACGGTGCTGCCCGGGGCCGTCGTAGTCACTGTGGACGGGCAGGCCGGCCGACTCCAGGTCGCCGGGGGCCAGTTCGAAGCCCATGGCCTTGTGGAAGGCGATGGAGCCGGTGTTCTGCGGTGAGGTGATGGCACGCACCTCGGTGCGGCCGGCCGCCGCGGCGCGCTCGAAGAAGCGGGTGTAGAGGCGGCGGGCGATGCCCTGCTGGCGCAGCTGCGGGTCCACGCCGACGAAGTGGATGTATGCCTGCTGTTCGTCGTCGGCGGAGTGGAAGCCGACCAGGAAGGCCCGGATGCCGGTCGCGTCCTCCAGGACCAGACTGGTGGCGGCGAAGTGCTGGAGGAAGAGCCGCGGCAGCAACAGGGAGAGCTCCCGGGCCTGTTCGGGGGTGCGGGAGTCGCCCCACCACTGCTGGACGCACTCCACGAGTGTGGGGTAGTCGGCCGTGCGGGCCCGGCGTACGTGGTGCATGCCTTGCCTTTCCGTCGTTTCGGTTGCCGTGGGTTGCCTCTGCGTCGGCGCGGGCACCGCCGACTCTACTTTTGCGGTGGTGTGTCGCTGCCCCGTTCCGGGCCGCCGTCCGGGATCACCGGGAGGGTGACCTTGGACGGGTGCGCGGCGTCGTGGAGCACGGTCTGGTGCGCCGTGCGGCGGGCCGTGGACTGCCCCAGCCAGCTGCCGGTGTTGGGGTTCGGGTCGTACTGGGGGTAGTCGCTGGAGGAGATGTCCAGCCGGATCCGGTGGCCCTTCCGGAAGAGGTTGCTGGTCGGCCACACCTTGATGGTGTAGGCGTACACCTTGCCCGGGACGATGGGGGTGGGCTCGGTCGAGGATGTCCGGTAACTGGCGCGCACGATACCGCTGTTGAGATTGACGGCCGTGCCGTCGGGGTGCACGTCGACCAGTTTGGCGGTCCAGTCGGTGTCCGGGGCCGATGAGGCGGCGTACAGCTTCACCGTGATCGGTCCGGTGACCTCGGTGTCCCGTGCCAGCGGCTCGCTCGTGTAGACGGCGATGTCCGGGCGCTGTTCGATCTGCTGTTGGTCGTACGGGCCCTGGGTGCTGATCGCGGCCGTGCAGCAGGAGTGGCCGCCGACGCTGGGGACGGGGTTGCGCGGGTCGTAGGTGTAGTGGTCGGCCGGTGCGCGGTGGTGCCGGCCCGGTGGTGTGGTGGAGAGCGTGCCGTCCTGGGTGTTGCCCGCGGCGTGGCCGGTGCTGCCCAGGTAGTAGTCCTGCCAACGGGTCTGCGGCAGCGGCCAGGTGGGGGCGGTGCGCCACTTGTCGGCGCCCATGACGAAGTAGTCGACGCCGTTGCGCCCGACACCGTTGTCCCTGCCTTTGAGGTGGTGGTCCCACCAGGCGAGCATCATCTCGTTGATGGGGCTGTTGCCGGCCGGGCCGATGGCCTTGAGGAGGGGTGCGGGCGCGCTGGTCGGGCGGCCCCAGCCGGTGTGGTCCCAGGGGCCGATGACCAGCCGCTGGTTGGCGCGGGCCGCCGGCGAGCCGGCCCGCGCCACCATGCCCTGGTAGTTGTTGACCGAGCCGTCCAGGAAGGCGTCGTACCAGCCCGCGTAGTTGAGCACCGGGATGTCGATCTTCGGGTAGTGCTCCTTGGGGGCCCATCGGCGCCAGTAGTCGTCGTAGGTGCGGTGCTTGATCCAGTCGAAGAAGTACGGGGCGACCTTCGGGTCACCGGGGTGGAAGGGCCGGAAGGCGTTGTACGGTGCCGTGCCCAGCCAGCCGTTGACGTCCTGGTAGTCGCGGTTGACCTGGTGGTAGGTGGCCCAGTCGCGCCGGTTGGCGGCGGCCGAGGGGACGATCTTGCGCATGGCCCACGGGATGACGAAGTTCAGCCGGAACGCGCCGCCCTCGTAGGTCCAGCCGTCGTCGTAGTCGTCGGAGGTCAGGGCCGGCACGATCGTCTTCAGATGCGGCGGGCGCTCCGCGGCGGCGAGCCACTGGGTGGCCCCGACGTAGGAGGAGCCGTACATGCCCACCTTGCCGTTGGAGCCGGGCAGTCGGGCGGCCCACTCCACGCTGTCGTAGCCGTCCTTGCCCTCGTTGGCGAACTCGTAGAAGTCACCGTCCGAGGCGTACTGGCCGCGCACGTCCTGTATGACGACGAGGTAGCAGTGCGAGGCGAACCACTGCGGGGACTGGTAGCTCGACGGCTGCACCTCGGCGTCCGCCTTGCCGTATTGGGTCCGCATCAGGATGACCGGGACCTTGTCGCCGGTCAGCGGCCGGTAGACGTCGGCGCGCAGGACGGTGCCGTCCCGCATCGTGGCGCCGACGTCGGTGGTCCTGCGGACCTCGCAGGGGCCCCGGCCGGTGTCCGGGGGCCACTGCCCGGACGCTGTCGAGGCGGCGGGGAGGCCGTCGGAGACCCGGGGGCCAGGACCTGCGGTGTGGGCCGGGGACGCGGTCGCGCGGGTGAGGAGCATCGGTGACGCGGCCAGGGCGAGGACCGTGGTGACGGCCGCGGTCAGTCGGCGGGCCCGGGGTGACGGTCGTTTCACCGTCGTGCCTCCCCTCCCGCCGGTGCGGGGCGATGCAGTGTGTCCGGGCCGATCTGCGCCACCCGCGTGCATCCGACGAGTCCCATCGTCAGGTCGAGGTCGGCGAGGAGGCTGCGGACGACGTGCCGCACTCCGTCGGCGCCGCCGAGGGCCAGGCCGTAGACGTAGGGGCGGCCGAGCAGTACGGCACGGGCGCCCAGGGCCAGGGCCTTGAAGGCGTCCGCGCCGCTGCGGATCCCGGAGTCGAAGAGCACCTCCGTCTCGCCGCCGGCCTCGGCCACGACGTCGACGAGGGCGTCGAGGGCGGCGACCGCTCCGTCCACCTGGCGCCCTCCGTGGTTGGAGACCACGACACCGTCCATACCGGCGGTCACGGCGCGGCGGGCGTCCTGGGGGTGCAGGATGCCCTTGAGCACGATCGGGCCGTCCCAGTGCTCGCGCAGGAAGCCCAGTTCGTCCCAGGTGTGTGCCTTGCCGCTGAAGATCGGAAGCCACTGCATGGCCGCCGCGCGCGGGTCCTCCTCGACGGGGCGGTCGAGGCGGGAGCGGAAGACCGGGTCGGACAGCGGGATGGCCACGCCGTTGCCGCGGAGGAACGGCAGGTATGCCTGGTCCAGGTCGTGCGGGCGCCAGGCCAGCTGCCAGGTGTCCAGCGTGACGACGAGCGTGGTGTAGCCCGTCGCGCGGGCCCGGGCGAGGATGCTCGCGGTCACCTCCTCGTCGTGCGGCCAGTACAGCTGGAACCAGCGCTGCCCGGTGCCGTTGGCCTCGGCGACCTCCTCGATGGTGTGCGAGGAGGCGGTGCTGAGCACCATGGGGATCCCGGTGGCCTCGGCCGCCCGGGCGGTGGCCAGTTCGCCTTCGGGGTGGAGGGCGGACTGCACGCCGATGGGGGCGAGCAGCACCGGGGCGGCCAGTTCGCTGCCGAGGACGGTGGTGCGCAGGTCGCGGGGGGCGGCGTCGCGCAGCATGCGCGGAACGATGCGGTGGGCGTCGAACGCGGCGCGGTTGGCCCGGGCGGTGGCCCCGGTACCGGCCGCGCCCGCGACGTACCCGTACGGCTGTGGGTCGATCCGTTCGCGGGCCGCGTCCTCCAAGGCCGACAGGTCCGTGGTGAAGGGGGGTACCTGGTCCTCCAGGCCCTTGAGGTAGATCTCGAACTGGTAGTCCGCGAAACCGCGTCGGGGCGCTGCCATACCTTCTCCTTCGTCAGGGGTCAGGGCTCGTGTGACGGATGCTCCTGCCGGCCGCCGGGCGCCTGGCCCCGGTGGCGGGTCAGGCCGATCAGGAGCAGGGCCAGTTGGGCGCCGGCCGGTCCCAGTGCTTCCTGGTAGCGGCGCAGTACGGCGTTCTCCCCTGCCAGGTCCGTCCGCGCGGCGCCGGCGGCGCGGCGCGCGTCCTGCAGCAGGCGGTCCTCGCGGACGCGCCGTTGGATCAGCCGGATGATGTCGCCGTCCAGCTCGTGCAGGCGCGCGCCGTGCCGGGCCGGGTCCTCGCCGGCGGCTGCCCGGCGCGCGGCGGCGGGGCGCTCGTTCATGTGCGGTCCGCCCCGGCGGCCAGCTCCCGGAGCAACCGGCGGTAGGCCGCCGCCACGTCCGCCACGAACCGGGCGGCGGTGCCGGGTCGGTGCCCGAACACCACCTCCGCACCGCCGTCGTGCTCGGGCCACACCTCGACTTCCAGCTCGTGCAGGGCGCGGTCGGCCCGGGGTCCCACGACGACGGTTTCGCAGCCGTCGAGCGTGAGGTTGCGGGGCGGGGCGCTCTGCAGGGCGAACAGGGTCTGGAACAGCGGGTGGCGGGAGCGGTCGCGGGCGGGGTCGGCGGCCATCCGTACGACGTCCTCGAACGGCACGTCCTGGGCGGCCAGTGCCGCGTGCACGCCTGCCAGGAGTGCCGGCACGTGGTCCGCCGTACCGTCGCCGGCCGGGCGCATGCGGAAGCAGAGGACGTCGATGAGGCAGCCGACGGCGTCTGCGGTGTCCGGGTGGTAGCGCTTGGCGATCGGTGCGCCGATCGCCAGGTCCCGGTCGCCGGAGACCAGGGCGAGCGCTTCGGCGTAGGCCGCGAGCGCCACGGCGAAGCGGGTGCTGCCCCAGCCGTGGGCGCGCGTCTCAAGTGCGGCCCATTCGGCGGCCGTCAGCCGGAAGGTGGGCCGGGGTCGGGTGTCACCGTCGTCGGGGCCGGGCACGGTGAGCGGGGGTACGCCGGTCGCCTCGTCGCGCCAGAAGGTGCGCTGTTCTGCCAGCCCGGTCTCGTCGACCTGGGCGCGGGCGCCGGCGAGGACGGCTGCCAGGGAAGGCGGGGGCGCGGTGTCCGGGGTCCGGTGCCGCAGGCGGGCGGCGTAGGCGGCCGAGAGGTCGTCGGCCAGCGGGCGGATCGAGGCGCCGTCGAAGGCGATGTGGTGGACGACGATGCCCAGCAGCCATGCGCGACCGGATGCCTCGGGTGCGAGGACACACCGCCAGTTCTCGCCCGTGCCGATGTCCAGGGGCCGGCCGAGCGTGGCACGGACGGCTGCCAGGGCCGCGTCCTGGTGCGCCGCCGGGGCCAGTTCCGTCGTCCGGACCGGTGTGATCCGCTCGTCGAGCAGTGCGACGGGGCGCCGGTCGAAGACGTACCGGGCGTGCAGCGACTGGTGTCGCCGGTGCACGTCGGCCACCGCGGCGCGGAATGCCTCCGGGGCGAAGTCCCCGGTCACCCGCCAGATCAGCTCGCAGTGGGCGGAGGTGTCGGTCGGGTCGAGCTGCTGCTCGAAGAGGAACCCGCTCTGCGTGGGCAGCAGCGGCAGCGGCTCGCCGGGCGCCGGGCGGTCCTCGGGGGCGGGTGTGCGCGCCGTTTCGGTACGGGCCTCGATCCACTGCGCCAACTCCCGCACGGTCGGGCCGGCGACGAAGACGGAGGGCGGCACGGGGACGCCGGTGCGCGCGCCGATCCGGACGCACAGGCGGGCGCCGTCCAGGGAGTCGCCGCCCATCGCGAAGAACGAGGTGTCGTACGGAACGGTGCCGTCTGTGTGCAGGGCCTCGGCGAAGGCGTGCGCCACCAGGCCCGCGGTCGAACGGTCGTGGGGGCGGGGGTGCGGAGCGGCCGGGGCCTGGGGGCCCGCGTCCCGCGTCACCCGTTCCAGCAGGGCCTCGGTGTCCAACTTGCCGTTGCCGGTCAGCGGGAAGCCGTCCACGGCGGTGAGGGTCCGGGGCATCAGGTACTCGGGCAGGTGCGCGGCCAGCGCGGTGCGGACCGTGTCCTCGCCCACGGGCCGCCCGTCCGCGCAGGTGTAGGCGGCGGCCAGCCCCACGCAGGCGCCCGCCGACATGAGCGGGATGACGACGCAGCGGCGCACTCCGGGGAGTTCGGCGACCCGGGCCTCCACCTCGCCCGGCTCGACGCGGTGCCCGCGGACCTTGACCTGACGGTCGGCACGTCCCGCGTAGTGCAGTACTCCGTCGGCCGAGAAGCGGCCGAGGTCGCCGGTCCGGTACATCCGGCGCGGGCCGCCGGCGCCGAGGTCGATGTCGGCGAAGCTCTTGGCGGTCCGCTCGGGGTCGGCCAGGTACCCGTTTGCCAGGCCGGCGCCGGTCACGCAGATCTCGCCGGTCGTGCCCGGCGGACACGGGCGTGACCGCTCGTCCAGGACGAACACCTCGGTACGGGGCACCGGGCGGCCCACCGGGATGTCCGCTCCCGTGGCGCAGTCCTCGGGCGTGATGCGGTGGGTCGTGGCGAAGACCGTGGACTCGGCGGGCCCGTAGCCGTTCACCAGGGCGGTGCCGGGGTGTGCCGCGACGAATCGACGGACGTGGGCGGGGGAGAGCCGTTCGCCTCCGGCCAGCAGCTGCCGTATCCCGTCGAAGCAGTCGAGGTCCTCCTCGACGAGCATGTGGAAGACCGAGGCGGTCAGCCAGAGGGTGTTCAGCCCGGTGTCGCGGACCAGGGTGCGCAGACCGTCCGCGGTCAGGTAGGGCTCGTCGATCAGGACGCTGGTGCCGCCGCTGAGCAGCATCGACCACAGTTCCAACGAAGCGGCGTCCCAGGGCAGCGGGGCGGCCTGAGACATGACCGTGCCGGGGCCGACGGCCATGAAGCGGTCCGGGCCGAACAGCCGTACCGTCCCGGCGTGCGGCGACAGCACCCCCTTGGGGCGGCCGGTGCTGCCGGAGGTGAAGAAGACGCACGCGGTGTCGGTCTCCTCGACGGGTGGGGTGTCCAGGCGCGGGGCGGGCGCGGCGGCCACCCGTGCGAGGTCCGCCTCGGGGACCCATACCGGGCGCGTCCAGCCCTCGGCCTGGTCCGGGGTCGCGGCGATCAGCGGGGCGTCGGTCTGCGCCACCAGCTCCGCCACCCGCGAACGGGGCCAGCGCGGGTCCATGGCCGCGTAGGCGGCGCCCCGTTTGAGCACCGCGAGCACGACCGCCACGAACCTCGGTGACCGCGGCATCAGCACCGGCACCACGTCGCCGGCGCCCACTGCGGCGTCGGCCAGTTCGGCCGCGAAGGCGTCCGAGGCCCGGTCCAGCGTCCGGTAGCTCACAGTGGTGTCGCGGTGGATCAGTGCGAGGGCGTCCGGGTGCTCCGCGGCCCGTTGCCGGAAGACCCCGTGCATCGTGCCGCGGCCGTCGCCGTGGCCTTGTCCGTCGGTCATCGCACCTCTCCACCCTCCAACTGCTCCACCCGGCAGGGCACTTCGTGACTGTCGGTGTCGTACACCTCGGGTGCCGGCTGCGCCGCCGCGCGTGCCCGGGGCGACCGGCGGCCCAGCAACACCGCGCAACCGGCACACATCAGGCACCCCAGGCCCAGTACCACCGGCAGCAGCCAGGTCTGTTCCGCGCCGAGGAGCGCTCCGCCCAGCAGCGGGCCGATCACCAAGCCGGTGGACATGGCCGCGGAGTAGGCGCCGTTGTAGCGGCCGCGGAACGCCTCGGGGGCCAGGCTGTTGACCAGCGTGGGCAGGGCGACGGCGAGCAGCGCCTCACCGACGGCGAAGACCGCCAACGCGCCGATGACCAGGGCCGCTTCGACGGCCGTGCCGGCGCCGGCCGCCGCCAGGAGCAGCAACAGCCAGCAGCCTGCCCAGCTGGTGGCGGTGGCGGCGAGCAGCGCGGCGGGCGGCGTCCGGGAGATCCGGGTGACGGCGACGGCCTGGATCAGCACGATGCAGCAGGTGTTGGCCACGAACGCCCACGCCATGATGCGGGCGTCCATGCCCTGCACCGCGACCAGCCCCGGGATGCTGGACTCCAGCTGCCCGTACCCGACGACCATCAGCGCGACGGTGAGTGCCAGGACCTTGAGCAGGGCCCGGTCGCGCAGCACCACACGGTGGCCGCGCGCGCCGGTGCCGGCCTCGGGGGCGGTGTCGTGGTCGGACGGCAACGGGGCGCGCCGCCCGCCGAGCGCGAGGATCAGCAACGCCCCGGCCACCAGGAACGACAGGCCGTCGCACACGTAGAGCAGTTGGAAGCGGCCGGGATCCGCGGTCGAGGCGAAGATTCCGCCCAGCACTCCGCCGAGCCCGACCCCGACGTTGAGCGCGACGAACTGCAGCCCGAAGGCGGCGGAGCGGCTCTCGCCCTGTGTGCTCCGGGCGATGACGACGTTCCACACGGAGAGCATGGCGCCGTAGGCCAGGCCGTAGGTCAGGCCGGCGAGTACGGCGCCCGACACCTCCGTCACCAGCGCGAATCCGGTGGTGCCCACGGCGGCGGTGGTCATCGCCGCGGCCGCCGTGGGCCGGATGCCGAAGCCGTCGGCGAGGCGTCCCGCCACCGGGCCGCCGACCAGCGACGCCCCGGCGATCACCGAGATGACGGCGGTGGCGGTGCCCACAGGCAGCCCGCGTACCCGGGTCAGGTACAGGACGAGAAAGGGCTGCACGAGGCCGGTGCCCACCGAGCTGACCAGGTTGGCGGCCATCACCACCCGTGTGCGCGGCGGCAAGGTGCGCAGGGCGGCCACCGACTCCAACCTCATGACCGGAGGGCTCCCCCGGCTGCCGTGACCGCGGCGCCGATCCCGCCCGGCGTGGCGTCCGCCAGCAGCGCGCTCAGGCCCACGGCGACCCCGAACTCCTCGCGCAGCCGCTGTACCAGGGCCATCGCCTGCATGGACGTACCGCCCAGGGTGAAGAAGTCGTCCTCGACGCCGATGACGGTACCGGGCGCCAGGTCCGGGCCCAGCACCTCCCGCCAGAGGGCGGCGATCCTCTCCTCGACAGGTGACATGTTGTTTCAGTCCTCCACGGCGCGTAGCAGAACGGCGGCCAGATGTGCCGCACTTGATCCCAGCAGGGCGACCACGGGGTACGCGTCCCTCGTGGTTCCCGCTTCCGTACGATCGATGAGATTGATCAGCGGATCGCTGCCCAGGCAGTGCGCGATCCGCCCCACGTTGTCCTGGTAGAGCTGCCGGGGTGCGAAGCCGGCCTCGCCCAGGAACAGCCGCAGGGTGTCCGCGGCGAGGTTGCTGGGCAGGACCGCGGCGACCTCCGGCGGGGTCAGGCCGGTGGCCGACCACAGGTCCTCGAACAGGCCCTGATAGGCCGCGAGTTGGGCCCCGAGGCGGTGGGCGGCGGGGCCGGTCCCGAAGAGGTCGTAGGAGACCTGACGGGCACCGCCGAGGATCTCCCATCCGTGTCGTCGGGCGGAGACGACGGCCGCGGCGGCCCCGTCGCTGGCGACCGCCGAGCCGCCGAGGAGGACCCGGCCGCCCGGCAGCACCGTGCGCACCAGATCTCCCGAGACCACCGCCACGGTCCGGGCCGCGCCCGAACCGACCAGCGCCGCCGCGACGGTGAGGGCCGCGGTGGCCGTGGAACAGTCGGCGAGGCCGAGCGTCAACGGGTAGGCGTGGGACATCCCCAGGTCGCCGAGGAGCTGGGCGACGGCGGTCTGGGACGCCTCGCCCCCGGGCAGCGACTCGGTGGCGAACAGGACGGTGTCCACCGCCGCCGGGGGCGTCCCCGCAGCGGCCAGCGCGTCCTTCAGGGCCGGGCGCAGCAGGTCCGACAGGCCGCCCCGCGCGAGCCGGTACGTGTCGAACCCGGCCCCCGGACGGGGCGGTTCCGAGGCGTATTCCGGCAGTTCGGCCACCTTCCTGCGCAGATCGCCCAGCGCGGCGGCGCAACCGTTGAGATAGGCGGCGCTCAGCGCGCCCCCTCCGGCACCCGTGTGGTGCGGGCGGTTGCCGCTCAGAAGGCTCCCTCCGAGGCGTCGGGCAATAGTCGCGCGTCCAGCAGTACGGCCGCCAGGTGCGAGATTCCCGCGCCGAGCAGCACCAGGTGTTCCGCACCGGTGCCGTCCTTCGTCCCCGGCCCGGCGGGTATGGCGTCGGCGAACCGGTCGGCGAGGTTGATCAGCGGGTCGCTGCCCAGGCAGTGCGCGATCCGGCCCACGTTGCCCAGGGCGAGCTTGTCCCCGCCGTAGCCGACGTCGGAGAGATAGATCTCCAGCGCCATGCGGGCGAAGTTGCTGGGCAGGACGGCGCGGACGCTCTCGGGGCGGTGCGGGTGGTGTGCCGCCAGGCGGGCGAACAGCTCGCGGTGTGCGGTGACCTTCGCGGTCAGCTCCTGTCGCGCCCCGCCGCCGGTGCCGGGGGCGGCCGAGGTGTGGTGGGCCATCCCCAGGATCGGAAGGCCCGCGGCGGTGGCGGACACCAGCGCGGAGGCCGCCGCGTCGCTCGCGATGGCCACTCCCCCCGCCACGACCCGCTCGCCGCCCGTGGCGTGGTCGGCCACGTCTCCGGAGACCACCAGGACGTGGCGCGCGCTGCCGTCCCGGACGAGGGAGGCGGCGGTGCCGAGGGCGGCCATGGCGGTGGCGCAGTCCATCAGGCCGAGGGTGCCGGCCGTGGCGCGGGTCAGTCCGGTCTCGGCGAGGAGTTCGGCGACGTCGCGGTGTGCCGCACGGCCGCCCGGCAGCGAGTCGGTGGCCAGCAGGACGAGATCGACCTCGTCGCCCGGGATCCCGGCCTCGCCCAGGGTGCACTGGACGGCGGCGGCCATCAGCTCCACGACGGGTGCGTCCGACCAGCGGTAGGTGGCGAACCCGGCGTTGGGGGCGGTCAGTTCGGCCGCGATGCGGGGGTCGGCCTGGAGCTCCGGCAGTTCGGTCACGGGGGCGGCGTACTCGCCCAGCTCATAGGCGGGGGCGCAGAGCCGTGCGGTGATCATGCCGGTCCCCCTTCGCCGGGTCGGCTCTCCACCGCGCCGCGGGCGGCCTGCTCGGCGAGTGCCGTGAACCGCTCGACGATCCGCCGCGCGGTGCTCTCCTCGTACAGCTCGGTGTCGTACTCCAGCCAGCCGTCGGCGCCGTCCGGGCCGGGGTAGACGGCCAGCGTCAGGTCATAGCGTGCGGTGCCCTTGTCCAGGTCGGCGGTGGCCACCTGGGCGCCCTGGATCTCCCGGGTGGCCTCCCCCAGGTTGTCGAAGACGAAGACGGCGTCCAACAGGGGGTGGGTGCCCGGCACCCTGCGCGCTTCGGCGATCAGTTCGCCGGGGTAGGCGGCGTGCGCGAGTCCTGCCCTGGTCGCGGCGCGGGCGGCCCGGGTGCGGGCGGCGTGCGAGCCGTCGCCGGCGTCCCGCAGCCGTACCGGCAGCACGTTGAGGAGATAGCCGACGACGTCGGTGCCGCCGGGCCGGTCCCGGCCCGCGGTGAACGTGCCGAGCAGCAGGTCGTCGCGGCCGCCGTGTTCGGCGAGCGCGGCCCAGGCGACGGCGAGCCATCCGATGTAGGCGGTGGCCGCTTCGCGCTGCGCGGCCGCCAGGATCCCCTCGGCGACCGTGCGGGACACCGCGAAGGGCACCCGGGCGCCCGCCCGACCGGTGCCTGCCGGGCGCGGCCGGTCGGTGGGCAGCGGCGGCGGGGCGTCGGCGACCTCGGACGCCCAGTACGCGGCCGCCGCCCGGCCCGCCGGGCTCTCCAGCCAGCCGCGCTGCTCGTGCGCGAAGGCGCTGAAGGCCGGCGCGGCGGGCGGGTCGGTGTCCGCGGGCCGGGCCAGTTCGTCCAGCAGCAGCTCGAACGACCAGGCGTCGAAGACGAGGTTGGGGACCACCACCAGCAGCCATGCCTGGTCGGCCGTCGGCCCCTGGGCGAGTGCCACCCGCAGCAGGGGGCCGTTGCCCAGGTCGAAGGGCTCGGCGGCCAGTTCGCGGGCGAGCGCGTGGGCCTCCTCGGCTCCCGAGCAGCGGGTGCGGATCAGCCCCGGGGGCAGCTGCGCGTGCACGACCGGGCGCACCGCGGCCCCGTCCCCGTCGCTTTCGAAGGTGGTGCGCAGCGCCTCGTGGGCCGCGACGAAGCCGTGCACGCGCGCGGCGAGCAGGTCGAGGTCGACCGGGGCGCCGGTGAGGTGGACTGCCTGGCAGACCACGTCCACCGGGCGATCGGCCACCCACTGCCTGGTCTCCCACAGCCGCAGCTGACCGGGGGTCAGCTGGTGCCGGGCGGCTCGTGCCCGGGGCAGGCGGGCGCGGAGGCGGGCCCGCTGCTCGGGGGTGAGTGCGGCGAGTCGGGCCGCGAGGTCGGCGGTCATGCGTAGCGCCTCCGGAGTTCGTTGAGGTGGCTCAGGCTCTCCGCGACGAGGGCTTCGTCGACGCCGAAGTCGATCAGGCAGGCGATCTCGTCCACACCCATGCCCTGGAAGCGGTCGACGACCTTGGTGCAGGAGTCCGGGGTGCCGAGCAGCGCGCCCTTCTCGAAGTACTTGTCGAAGGCGAACTTGATCAGCTCGTCCTGGTCGCCGGCCGAGATGTCCCGCACGCCCGCGCCCGGGGCGAGGTTCTTCTTCTGGGAGTCGATGACGGTGAAGAACGACCGCAGGTAGTCGCTGAACGGCGGCCAGACGGTCTCGCGCACCTCTTCCAGGTCGGTGCCGATGAAGGTGTGCAGCATCAGCGTGACCGTGGTGCTCTCGGGGTCGTGCCCGTACTGTTCGAGGGTTTCGTAGTAGAGGGCGAGCTTCTCCTCCAGCTCCTCGTTGGTCATGTCGATGAGCGCGGTCAGCACGTTGCAGCCGAGCCGTCCGGCCGTCTCGAAGGTCTCGCGGCTCTTGGTGCAGGTGAGCCAGATGGGGAGTTCGGGCTGTACGGGCTGCGGATGCAGTTCCACCTCGACGTGATTGCCCAGGCCGTCCTGGACGTAGACCGGTGCGCCCTCCCACAGTTCGCGGATGGTGGTGACCGCGTCGAAGGTGCGCTGCCGGCGGTCCTGCCAGCCGTCCGGTTTGATGGCGAAGTCCAACGGGCTGAAGCCGGTGGCCAGCGCGATGCCGGCGCGACCGCGGGAGAGGTTGTCGACCACCGCCCACTCCTCGGCCACCCGGATCGGGCTGTGCAGCGGCAGGATGACGCTGCCGGCCCGGATCTGCAGGCGCTGGGTGGCCATCGCCAGGCCGGCGCCGAGCACCGAGGGGTTGGGGTAGAGGCCGCCGAAGCGGTGGAAGTGCCGCTCGGGGGTCCAGATCGCGGTGAAGCCGTTCTCGTCGGCGTAGCGGGCCGCGTCGAGCACGAAGCGGTACTTGTTCTTCTCGTCGCCGGAGAAGAAGATCAGGCTGAAGTCCACGGTCAGCGCTCCTGTTCCTGGCCGGTCCCGCCCTGCCGGGGGGCTTCTTGCTGGGTGACTGGCTGCTGGGCGGCTGCCTGCTGGGCGGTTTGCTGTTGGGCTTCGGCCAGCAGGCGTTCGACCTCGTCGGGGTCGAGTGCGGCCAGTTCCGCGGCCAGCGCCTCGATGTCGTCGCCGTCGGTCGCCGCCGGTGCCTGTGCCCGGGCGTCGATCCGCTCCTGGACGAATCGGGCCAGTGCCCTCGGCGTCGGTTCCCCCAGCACATCGGCGAGCGGCACCTCGGCCGAGAACTGCTCCCGGATGTCGGACAGCAGACGCACGATCAGCAGCGAGTCACCGCCGAACTCGAAGATGTCCCCGTCCAGCGGCATGTCCTCGCGTCCCAGCGCCCCGCGGACCAGGCGCGCCACCTGCTCGGTCAGGTCGTCGGCGGCCCTGCCCTGCGCGCCCTCGCCGGTGACGGTGCCGGTGGCCCCGCCGGCCGTGGGCCGGGCGATCCGCTCGTCGCGCACCCACTGGTCCAGTCGGTGTGCGATGTCCCAGGTGGAGACGGCGACATGGGAGACGTCGCGGAGCGTCAGCAGCCGGCGGATGGCCTCCAGGCCCTCCTCGGGCTGGATCGCCTTGTCGTCCATGCTGCGGCCGATCGCGGAGATCGCCCGCTTCTCGTCCTGGTGGTGTTGCCAGACGTCCCAGGCGGCGCTGATCCACACGGTGCGGTCCAGGCCGCGGTTGGCCCGTTCGGCGGCGGCGTCCATGAAGTGGTTGGCGGCGCCGTAGCCGAGCAGCCGCAGCCCGCCGAGGACCCCGGCCAAGGAGGACAGCAGCAGGCAGAAGTCCACCGGGTGGTCGGCGAGGACCTTCTCCAGCGCGATCTGGCCGTGCGCCTTGGGCGCGAAGTGCCATTGGCACTGCTCGACGCTGGCCGCGGTGATCGCCCGGTCCCACTGTTCGCTGGGCAGTCCGGCCGCGTGCACCACGCCGTCGAGCGTGCCGAAGTGTGTGGTGACCTGGTGCACGGCGTCCCGCAGCGCGTCCTCGTCGGCGACGTCGGCGTGGACCAGGAACGGTTCGTCGCCCTCGGCACCCAGGGCCCGCAGCCGGGTGATCCGCAGTGCTGTCGGGTCGTCCGCGTCGTGTTCGGCGAGCCAGCTGTCCCACCTCTCGCGCAGTGGCAGCGGATCGCGGGTGAGCAGTGCCAGTCGGGCGCCGGGGCATTCGCGGCGCAGCCAGTGCGCGATGGTGGAGCCGATCTCGCCGAGTCCGCCGGTGATCAGGTAGACGCCGCCGTCGCGCAGGCGGGAGGCGGCCTTGGCGGTCCAGTCGGCGCGGATCGGTTCCAGGTCGGCGATCCAGCGGGTGGCGCCGCGCAGTGTGGTGGCGACCTCGGGGCGGCGCAGTCCGGCGAGTTCGGCGGCCAGGGTGCGCAGCGAGCGGTCGTCGGGGGTGGCGGGGAGGTCGAAGTGGCGGGAGCCGATGTTGCCGTGTTCCTGGCCGATGACGCGGGCGGCGACGGCGAGGGGGGCCAGTTCGGCGACCGGTTCGGGCTCGGCGGGGCTGATGGCGTAGCCGCCGGCGCTGATCAGGTCCAGCTGCAGGGGCTGGGTGACGCCGTGCGCACTGACCGCCTTGACCAGGGCCATCAGGCTGTAGAGGCCGTTGTGCTGGGCCTGTTCGAAGCGTTCCTTCCCGCGTTCGGGGGGCAGGGGGGCGGTGGACCAGGCGTGCACGATGCGGTCCGGGAGGCGGTCCTCGGCGAGCAGGTCGCCGATGAGCCGGGCGTGGTCGTCCTCGGAGTCCGGCCGCAGGGTCCAGGTGTCGCCGTCGCGTCGGTATTCGCTGCCGGCGGTGACGGTGAGGACCTCGCCCGCGAAGGCGTGCCGGGCCAGCCGTGTCGCGGTGCCCTGGGCGTCGGCGAAGAGCAGTACGGGGTCGGCGATCGGTTCGGCGGTGGCGTCGAGGGTGCCGACGGCCGGTCGCCACACGGGGGTGGAGAACCACTGGTCCAGCGGCAGTTTGCGCACGGTGCGCGCGCCGTTGCCGGTGCCGGTGAGGGTCCCGCTGCCGGGTTCGACCCAGTAGCGGGTCCCTTCGAAGGGGTAGGTGGGCAGGGGTACCCGGGCCCGCTCGCGGTCGGCGTAGTAGCCCTGCCAGTCCACGGTGAGGCCGGCCGCCCACAGCCGGCCGAGTGCGGCGGTCACCGCGGTCAGATCGGCACCGGCGTCCCGTCCGCGGGCCGCGGAGGTGATGACCGGCACACCGGTCTCGCGGTCCGGGTGCCGGCGGGTGAAGGTGGCCAGCGTCTGACCGGGCCCGACCTCCAGGAAGACGTGGTCGCCGTCGGCGAGCACCGTGGTGAGGCAGTCGGCGAACCGTACGGTCTCGCGCAGCTGCCCGGCCCAGTACACCGGGTCCTGCGCCTCCTCGTCGCGTATCCAGGTGCCGGTGCGGTTGGAGAGGAACGGGGTCTGGGGGCAGCCCAGTTCGACGCCGCGCAGCAGCTCGGTGAACGGGCCGACCACGGGGTCCATCATCGCCGAGTGGAAGGCGTGCGAGGTGACGACCTTGCGGTGGGCGACGCCGTCGGCGGTCAGCCGGGTGGTCAGTTCGCGTACGGCTTCCTTGGGACCGGCGACGGTGCACACGGCCGGCTCGTTGACGGCGGCGAGCGCGACCTCGCCGCCATCGAGGTATGCGGCCAGCTCCTGCGGCGGGAGCATCACCGCGGTCATCACCCCGCCGGGCAGCTCGTCCATCAGCCGGCCGCGCTCGGCGATCACCCGCAGCGCGTCGGGCAGCCGGAACACCCCGGCGAGGGTGGCGGCCACGTACTCGCCGACGCTGTGCCCGATCAGGGCGGCCGGGCGCACGCCCCAGGCCGACCACTGCCGGGCGAGCGCGTACTCGACGGCGAACAGGGCGGGCTGGGTGAGCCGGGTGCGGCCCACGTCATGGGGCTCGCCCTGGTAGCCGCGGAGCCGGGGGTAGAGGGCGTCCCGCAGGTCCAGGCCGAGGTGCGGGGCGAGGAGTTCGGCGCATTCGTCGAGTGCCGCGCGGAAGACCGGCAGGTGTTCGTACCAGCCCTGGCCCATGCCGGGGTGCTGGGCGCCCTGGCCGGGGAGGAGCAGGACCACCGGGCGATCGGCGGGCTGCCCGGAGTCCTGGTGGGTGAAGCGCGGGTCGGCGGTGCGCAGGGCGCGTACCGCCGTCGCCCGGTCGGGGGCGGTGATCACGGCGCGGTAGTTGAAGGTGCGGCGGCCGGTGGCGAGGGTGTACGCGGTGTCGTCGAGGGCGGTGTCACCGAGGGCGCCGGTGGGGTCCACCGCGGTGTCGCCGGCCGCGGGCCCGGTCTCCTGGGCGGGTGCTTCGAGGTGGTCGGCCAGCTCCCGGCGCGCGGTCTCCAGCGCGGCCGGGGACTTGGCGGAGACCGGCAGCAGCACCACCGGCGGTGCGGGCGCGGCGCCCCGGGCGGCCGGGTCCGCCGCCGGGGCCTCCTCCAGGACGACGTGCGCGGTGGTGCCGCCCATGCCGGTGGAGGTGATGGCGCAGCGCAGCGGTCCGCCGTCCGCTGACCGCCAGGGTTCGGTGCGCGTGCCGATCCGGAAGCGGGTGCCCGCCACGGCGCACTGGGGGTTCCATGCGGTGAAGTGCGGGGTGGGGACCAGTGTGCGGTGGTGCAGCATCAGGGCGCACTTGATCAGTCCGGTGACACCGGCCGCGGTGCTGAGGTGGCCGAGGTTGGCCTTGACCGATCCGATGGTCAGCGGTGGTGCGCCGGCGACCTGGTAGGACTGTGCCACGGCGGCCAGTTCGATGGGGTCGCCCATCTTGGTGCCGGTGCCGTGCGCCTCCAGATAGCTGACGGTCGCGGGGTCCACGTCGGCGACCGCGAGCGCCTCGGCCAGGACGGCGGCCTGGCCCGCGACGCCCGGCGCGGTGTAACCGACGCGGTCGGCGCCGTCGTTGCCGACCGCGGAGCCGCGTAGCACCGCCCAGACGGTGTCGCCCTCGGCGAGCGCGTCCTCCAGCCGCTTGAGGACGACGACTCCGATGCCGTTGCCGAAGAGGGTGCCGTCGGCCGCCGTGTCGAAGGGGCGCACGGTCCCGGTCGCCGAGGTGATCCCGTCGGTCTCGTGGAGGTATCCGGCCTCCTGCGGGAAGCGCAGCGCCGCCCCGCCGGCCAGTGCCACGTCGCACTCCTGCGACAGCAGGCTCTGCATCGCCAGGTGCACGGCCACCAGCGAGGTGGAGCAGGCGGTCTGTACCGAGATGCTCGGGCCGGTGAGGTTGAGGTGGTAGGAGGCCCTGGTGGCGAGGTAGTTGGGGTCGTTGCCCATCAGCGTGGCCAGGTCCTCGCGCATCCGGGGCAGCGAGCCGTCGAAGCCGCGTTCCCCGGTCAGCACGTTGTGGAGGAGGTAGGTGCTGCTGAGGGCGCCGGCGAAGACACCGATGCGGCCGGGGTACTGCTCGGAGTCGTGGCCGCTGTGCTCCAGTGCGGACCAGGAGGACTGGAGGAAGAGCCGCAGCTGCGGGTCCATCCGCTCGGCCTCGCGGGCACTGAGGTAGAAGAACGAGGCGTCGAAGAGGTCGGTGTCCTCCAGGACCGAGGCGCGCGGCACGTAACGGGAGTTGGCGAACGTCTCCGGGGCCACGCCGGCGGCCTGCAGCTGTTCCTCGTCCACGTCGGTGATGTGGGTGGTGCCCGCCACCAGGTTGCGCCAGAACTCCGTGTGGTTGCGCGCGCCGGGCAGTCGGCAGTCCAGGCCGACGAGGGCGATCCGGCCGTCTGGGGCGGTGTCGGCGGGGGTCGCCGTGGCGGCCGTCGCACCGCGGGGACGGTCAGTCACAAGTGCCTCCTGGTTGCCGGTCGTTCGAGGGGGACGAAGCGTTGCGGGTACGGGCCGCGGCGCGGCGGCCGCCGTGGGCGGTGCGGCGGCGGGCTCCTCGGGCGGCGCCCGCCGCGGAGTCCTGCCGGTCGTCACCGCCGATGAGCCCCACCAGGCTGCGGAGGGTGGGGGCCCGGTACAGGTCGGTCATCCGCAGGTCGGGCGCGACGGTGCGGGTGAGCCGTTCGTGCACGGCGGCCATCCGCAGCGAGGTGCCGCCCAGGTCGAAGAAGTTGTCGTCGGGGCCGACGGTGTCGGTGCCCAGTGCCTCGCACCATGCCCGGGCCACCGCCCGCGCCAACGGTCCGGCTGCCGCAGGGCCGGCGCTGCCGGGCCCTGCGGTGCTCCGGCCGGGGTCCGCCGCGCTGAGCGCGGGCGGCAGCGCGGCGCGGTCGATCTTGTGGTTGGGCGTCAGCGGCAGGGCCGCCAGGAGGACGAACGCGGCCGGTACGGCGTGGGCGGGCAGGGTGCCGCGCAGTGCGGCCCGCAGCGCTGACGGCTCGGGGCGTGCGCCGTCGGCCGTCACGAGATAGGCGGCGAGCTGCCGCTCCCCCGACCGGTCGTCGAACGGCATCACGACCGCCTCGGTCACCTGGGGGAGGTCCTTCAGCGCGCTCTCCACCTCGCCGGTCTCCACCCGGATCCCGGAGATCTTCACCTGGAAGTCGCGGCGCCCGATCAGCAGCAGCGTGCCGTCGTCGAGCCGCCGGGCGAGGTCGCCGGTGCGGTAGGTGCGGCCGTCCGCGACCGCGCCCGGGGCGAGGTAGGGGCTCTCGACGACGATCTCGCCCTCGCCCGGTCCCGCCACCACGCGCCCCTCGGCGTCCTCCAGCCGTACTTCCGTCTCCGCCACCGCGAACCCGAGCGGGAACACTCCGGTGGGGGGCCGGTAGTTCCGGTCGGCCACCCGGAGCAGGGCGCAGGAGCACTCGGTGGAGCCGTAGGCGCCGGCGACCCGGCAGTGCCTCCCGAAGGACCGCCGGGCGGCGTCGAGGTCGGCCAGGTGCAGGGTGTCGCCGCCGAGCGCGAGCATCCGCATCCCGGGCAGCTCGGTGGCGCGCGATGCCATGGCCCGGACCAGTGCCCGGAAGACGGGGAGCGTGGAGTGGTAGACCGTGACGCGTTCGGCGGCCATCCACTCCAACAGGCCCGTGATGCCGAGGGACTTGAGGTCGACCGGGTACAGCGCGGCGCCGTTGAGCAGCGCGGCGAAGGTGTCCTGGACCGCGGAGTCCCAGCTGTAGGCGGACTGGAGGGTGACCCGGTCCAGCGGGCCGATGCCCAGGCCGTCGGTCCAGACCCGGGTGTGGTGCAGCACGTTGAGGTGGATCTGCGCGACGGGCTTGGGCCGCCCGGTGGAGCCGGAGGTGTAGAGCACGTACGCCTCGCTGTCCGGGCCCACCGGTGGCGCCGGCAGGTCGAGCCCGTCCGCCGCGTCGGTGCCGGACGGGTCCGTGCCCTTCGTCGGCACCAGGTCCTCGTATGCCAGCACCGGTCGGGTGCCGGCCAACCGGTCGGCGAGCGGCGCGTTGGCGGCGAGGGCGACCAGTGCGCGGATGCCGGCGTCGTCGGCCATGTAGCGGAGCCGGGATTCCGGGTAGGAGGCGTCCAGCGGCACGTAGGACATGCCGGCGCGCAACACCCCGAGCAGGGCGGCGATCATCTCCGCGCCGTGCGAGAACAGCAGGCCGACGCGGTCACCGGGCCGCAGGCCGGCCGCGGACAGCGCGGTGGCGACCCGGGCCGAGCGCCCCGCGGTCTCGCGGTAGGTCCAGCGGGCTTCGGGGGTGACCACGGCCTCGCGTTCGGGGTGTGCCGCGGCCTGCTCCAGGAAGCGGTGGACGAGCGTGCCCGCCTGCTGCGCGGTGGGGAACGGCCGGTGTCCGAAGGCCGCTTCGGACACTGGGGCCTCCTCGGTCACGGCGTCCCCCTCCCCTCGTGCGGGCCGTAGCCGAGGAGGACGGCGGGGTGCGCGGGTCGCTCGCGCAGTTCTGCGTACGCCTGTGCCGCGCGGCCCAGGGGCAGGCGCGGCAGCCCCATCTCCCGGGGGCGGATGGCACCGATGTCGATCAGGTCCAGGGCCCGCTGGAGGTTCTCGGTGACCGTGCCCTCGCCGGCCGGGGCCGTCACGTCGCGCAGTCCGCGTGCGTAGGCCGCGTCCCGGTAGCCGGCGCCGCAGCGGGCGGCGTAACGGATGTCGAGGTTGCCCAGTTCCACGCTGAAGTCGATGTGGGCGGCGAAGCGGCCCACGCCGACCAGCCTCGGCCGGCCCGGCGCCCGGTCCGCCCAGCGGGCCGCCGCCGCGATCACCTCGCCCGCGTCGCCGGTGCCGCACAAAAAGACGCACCGGCCGCCCGTCGGGCGCGCCTGCGGGGGGTCCGTCGCGAAGAAGCTTCCGCCGTCGGCCGCGTTCAGGCCGAGCGCCGCCGCCGTGCGCAGCCGTTCGGGGCGGAGATCGACCAGGGTGACCGGTATCCCGCGGGCCGCCGCGGTCTGGGCGACCAGCTGCCCGACCATGCCCGCGCCGACCACGACCACCTCGTCGTCGGCTTCCAGCACCGCCCGGTCCACCGCGTGCACGGCCGTCGCCGCCAGGCCGGCCACCACCGCGTCCGCCAGGTCCAGGTCGTGGGGGACATGGCGGCACAGCCGGTAGGGGACGGTGACCGCTTCGCTGTGCACGGCCTCGCCCCAGCCCATCGCGATGACCCGGTCTCCGGGGGCGTATCCGGGGGCCTGGGGGCCGACCGCCTCCACCACCCCGGCCGAGCAGTAGCCGAGGGGGAAGCGCTCGCCGGTGCGTGCGCTGCGGTCCAGGTAGTGCAGTTCGGTGCCGGGGCTGACCAGGCTCCACTCGGCGCGCAGCCGCAGCTCGCCGCGGCCGGGCGGTTCCCTGTGGACCTGCTCCGTCAGCGGTTCGGCCGCCCCGTCCGCGACCAACTGCCGTACCACCAAGGTGGTGGGGGTGGGCTGCCGGACGGCGTCCGGTTCCGTTGTCCGGCCCCCGGTGGGGATTCCGCGCACCGCGGTCACCTGTCTTCCTCCTGCTCCGGGGCCGCGATCCACTTCTCGTCGGGCACGATTTCCAGCTCCTCCTGATACCCGGGTATCGGTCCCAGCGGCACCGGTTTGCCGGACCGCTCGTAGGACGCCCGGCGGTTGCGCTTGCGCTCCAGTCCGAGGTTGAGCCCGGCCAGATCGACCGGCTCGTCGGCGAGCAGTCCGTGCTCCCGCGCCGCGGCGACCGCTCGGGCACCGGCCCGGGTGCGGATGAACACCCGCCCGTGCTTGGGCTGTTCGGCGCCGGTCACGCTCGCGGCGAAGATGTTCGGATCGCCGTCGCTGACACTGATGTCGGCGAGCCCGGACATCCAGTCACCGCAGGACAGGCAGCGGTGCGTCTTGTTCCCCGCGAAGTCCCGCACCGCGCGCCAGAATTCCACCCGGTGGTCCGCTCCGTCGTCCGTGCGGATGGCGATGTCACCGGGGTAGGCGCCGTCGCGGTAGCGCAGCCGGACCACGGAGTCCAGGGGGACGCCCGCCCGCTCGCGGATCACGGCGGCGGTTCCTTCGGGGCGGGTACTGGAGGAACAGGCCGGTTCGACCAGCAGCACCACGTGCTCGCGCGCCCAGCGGCCCACCTCGGTGTCCATCGCCTGGAGCTTGCGCATCGCCTGGATGTGGCAGGCCACCCCGGACATGGCGACCCGGGCGTCGGGCTCCTCGATCATCAGGGGCCGTAACGCGCCTAAGTAGGGGGCGAGTTGGTAGGTCGACTGGGCGGTCTCCACCAGGTCGTCCGGGTCTCGCACCAGGGCCGGTGCGGCCCGCCAGGGCTCCTTCTCGTCCCGCCCCATCGAGAGCACCGCCGTCACCTCCAGCCTGTGCATGGCGGTCTGGAGGAGGGCGGTCAGGCTGCCGCCGCTGGCGGACGTCTCGTAGACCACCGGGTCCAGGGCGTGCCCGGCGACCACCTCGGAGAAGACGCCGATCCAGCGTTCCCGCGGGGTGCGGGTGCGGCCGAACAGGCGCTCCTCGGCCGCCGGGGTGCCGGGGTCGGCTCCCGGGCAGACGTCGAGGCAGTCGGAGCAGTCCGCGCAGTCGGCGGCGGTCCAGGACTCCGTGGTGAGCACGGGGTCCAGTCCGTCGAAGCCGATCACCCCGGCCGGACAGGCGAGTTCGCAGGCCCCGCACACGGTGCACAGGCCCGGATCCAGCACGTCCTTCTGGAGCTGCTGGAACGTCATGTTCGACCGCTCCCGTCCGCCTGCGTCACCGCCGTCGCGATCCGCTCCACCAGCCAGCGGTAGTCCGCCTCCTCCAGGAGGGCCGGCGGGACGATCTTGACCGAGGCGCCCTCCGGGCCGCCGCCGAACAGCAGCAGCCGCTCCCGCAGCGCAGCACCGGTGACGGCCTTGGCCAGGGCGGGATCGAACCGCCCGTCGGGTACGCAGTCGAAGGCCGCCAGCGCCCCGACGGTGCGCACGGCGCGCATCCACGGGTGGCGGGCGGCCAGTTCCGTCAGGTCGGCCCGCAGCCGGTCACCGAGCGCCCGCGCCCGGCCCGCCACGTCCTGCCGCTCGACGATGTCGACGACCGCGGCGGCCGCGGCGCAGGAGACGGGATGGCCGGAGAAGGTGGAGGTCTGCACGCTCGGCGGCAGCGCGTCCAGCACCGCCCGCTCCCCCACCACGGCGGCGATCGGGAAGCCGTTGCCCAGCGTCTTGCCGAGCAGCGTCAGATCCGGGGTCCGGGTCATCAGCTCGGCGGTGAACAGCCGCCCGGCCCGCCCCAACCCCGTGTAGATCTCGTCCAACACCAGCAGCGCGCCCCGGGAGTGCGCCTGCCGCGCGATCTCGTCGAGGATCGCACTGGATACCGGCAGCACCCCTTCGGTCACCTGGACGGGTTCGAGGACCACCGCCGCGGTGCCGCCACGGCGATCGGCGGCGTCCAGCGCGGCGGCGAGACCGGCCGCGAAGCGGGCCATGCCGTCCGCCTGGTCGCCGAGGCGGGGGTCGGGAAGCTCCGCGGTGACGACATGGTCGGGTTGCGGTGCGCTGTAGGTCTTGAACTCCGGGCGCCAGGTCAGGGCCAACGCTCCGGCGGTCTTGCCGTGGTAGCCGTGCCGGAAGGCCACCACCGCCTGGTGTCCGGTGGCCGCCCGGGCGATCTTCAGTGCGGACTCCACCGCCTCGGCCCCGGTCGCGGTGGGCAGCACCGCGGGCTCCCGGTACGGCGACAGCGCGCCGATCCGTTCGACCATGCGCGTCCGGGCGTCCGAGCCGACCTTGCAGCCGGTGTGGGTCAGGCGGCCGAGCTGGGCGACCGCGGCGGCGGTCACTTCGGGGTGCTGATGGCCGAGGGTCGCCGCGCCGCTTCCGGACGTGCCGTCGAACCAGGCGGTGCCGTCCTCGGTGTGGAGCCAGGGGCCGCTGCCGGTGCTGAATTCGGGGCCGAGCGTACTGCCGGTGGACCGCGCCTCCACGGCGCCGGCGCCGTCCCTCCTTCCCCGCACACCGGCCGCCGCGTCGGTCACTGAGTCGGTCATCGCTGGCTGTCCTCCACGATCCGGGCGCCGACGGCACGTTGCACGTCGGCGAAGTCGGGAAATGACGTGTGGTGGCAGGCGCCGCCGCGCACGGTCGTGCGTCCGGGGAGGCACATCGCCAGGGTCGCGGCGGCCATCGCGACGCGGTGGTCCTCGAAGCCGGGCACGGTGCCGGCGCGCAGGGCGGCTCCGCCGCGGACCGTCAGGCCGTCCGCCGCCACCTCGACCCGGGCCCCGAACGCACCGACCATGCGCGCCGTCGTCGTCAACCGGTCGGTCTCCTTGAACCGCAGTTCCTCGGCGCACCCGATCCTCGACGTGCCGGGCAGGAGAGCGGCGACCACGGCGAGCAGCGGCACCTCGTCGATCAGTGCGTGCAGCAGGGCGGGATCGTCGACCCGCACCGACTCCAGCCCCTCCAGTCCGCCCCTGGCCACCACCGTTCCGATCGGCTCACCACCACTGGTACGCCGTTCGTCCTCGTACGAAATGTCGGCACCGGCCCGCCGTAGGACCTCGAAGAACCCCAACCGGGTCGGGTTGAGGCAGACGCCCGGGACGCGCAGCTCGGCGTCGTCGCCCCACATCAGGTGGGCTGCCACGGGATACGCCGCGAGGGAGGGGTCGGCGGGCACGTCGATGACGGACGGGACGGTGTACGGCCCGCCGTCCCAGGTGATCGTGCGGTCGCGCTCGTGCAGTCCCGCACCGAACGCGGCGAGCATCCGCTCGGTGTGGTCGCGGGAACGGACCGGGTGCCGCACGGTGGCCGGGAGCCTGGCCGCGGCCACGGCGAGCAGCACCGCGGACCGGGCCTGGGCGCTTCCCACGGACAACTCCACCGCCGCGGACCGGCACACCGGTGCCCGCACCAGCACGGGTAAGCGTCCTGCGTCGCCCAAGTAGTCTATTTCCGCGCCGAGTTCGACCAGCGGATCGACGATCCACTCCATCGGCCGGTGGCGCAACACCTCGTCGCCGTCCACCACCGCACGGGTTCCGGTCCCGGCCAGCAGCCCGATCAGCAGTCGCGCCGCGGCGCTGGATCCGCCGGTCTCCAGATACGGCACGTCCGCGGGCCAGGCAGTGATGCCGCAGTGCGCGCGAACCGTCTGCGGGACGGGCACCGCGCCATGGCGCACGACGAGCGTGCCGCCCCCCTCGTCGTCCACCCGCAACCCCAACGCACGCAGCGCAGGCAGCAACGCCCGTACCGCACCGCCCAAGTTGGCGTTGCGGACGGTGAGGACGGCGGGGGCACCGGGTAACAGGGCGGCCAGCAGCGCCCGGTGACTCACCGACTTGTCGCCTGCCACGGCGACGGTCAACGGGCCGCGGCGCCCCAACTCCCGGCCGCCGTCCACCACGAGGTGCGCCGCCTCGGTCGCCGGTCTGTCGAATCGCCGGGCACCGTCGTCGACGGCGTCCCGGGCCGTTTCCCGGACGGTCTTCCGCACCTCAGGCACCCCCTGCTCCCTTCCCTGAGGCCGCAAGACCCGGAACAGCCGACCGCACCGTCCCCTGCGGCGAATCACACCTGCGCTGACGCACACAACACTCCGAAGCCGTCACTGAGTTGAGGAGAGGGGATACCCCTGCCGGAGGCGGCCGGGCTGCTCACGGTCACATGGGAATCACGTGTCGGCGCAATCGTTCATGGTGGTTCGGCAACCCCCAGGGGGACTCGCTGGCGCATTCGACTCAACCACCCCGGCCGAGCGGATGTCAACGAAAGTTGGATCATTCCCTGATAGGCGGTCATCCCCTATAAGCACCGAAGAAAGTACCGCTTCCCCTGCGCAAGCTCCCCTAATCACCCAAAATTTGAAAGGATTCCAAGGCGGCTTCGCATGATCGCGCAGCACGTCACCGCAGGGGGCGCCCCTGGGTCGCGGCGCCCCGACAACACCACCGCGACCAGCGCAACGACGTGCCCGACACCGCCCCAGCACCGCCGGACCACCGCCTAGCTCCCGAGGAAGCGCAGGACCGCCAACACCCGGCGGTTGGTACCGCTGTCCCGCGGCAACCGCAGCTTGTCGAACACCGCGTTGGTGTACTTCTCCACCGCGCTGGTGGACACGAACAGGCGCCCGGCGATGGCCGTGTTGGTGTGCCCTTGGGCCATGAGGGCCAGCACGGCCTGTTCACGGTCGGTCAGCAGGCCGAGTTCGTCGGCGTGGCGTGAGCGGGTCAGCATGCGGCGCACCACCTCCGGGTCGAACACCGTCTCCCCCTCGTTCACCCGCTCCAGCGCGGACAGGAATTCCTCCACCCGCGCGACCCGGTCCTTCAGCAGGTACCCCAGGCCCCGGGTGTCTGCCGTCAGCAACTCCGCGGCGTACCTGGGCTCGACGTACTGCGACAGCACCAGCACCCCCACCCGGGGGTGTTCGGCCCGCAGCCGCAGCGCGACCCGCAGTCCCTCGTCGGTGTGACCGGGCGGCATGCGCACGTCCACGACGGCGACGTCCGGCGGCTCGGCGGCCACCGCGGCCCACAGCGCGTCCGCATCGCCGACCGCGGCGGCCACCTCGTGCCCCTCGTCGGCCAACAGATGGACCAGGCCCTCGCGCAGCAGCGCCGAGTCCTCGGCAATCATCAAGCGCACGGCAGCTCCGCAACCACCCGCGTGGGACCGCCCGTCGGGCTTTCCACGCTCAGATGTCCGTCCAAGGCACGGATCCGGCGCGCCAACCCGGCCAGTCCCGGCCCCGCGGGGTCGGCGCCGCCGCATCCGTCGTCGCGTACCGATACGCGCACCAGGTCGGCCTCCTGGTCGATCTCCACATCGATCCGACTGGCACCCGCGTGCTTGGCGGCGTTGGTGAGGGCCTCGCGCACCGTGAAGTAGGCGGCGGTCTCCACGGCCGGGGCCGGGCGCCGCGCCAGGTCGCCGCTGATCCGGACCGGGACGGGTGACCGTTCGGCGTCCTGGGACAGGGCCTCGCGCAGCCCCGACGCGTCCAGCGTGGCGGGAAAGACGCGCCAGGCCACCTGACGCAGCTCCTCGACCGCCCGCTCGGCTTCGGCCTGTGCCTGCCTGTACAGTTCCGCGCTGTCCTTGCGACGCGCTCGTCCCAGCAGCATCGCCACCACGACCAGGCGCTGTTGCAGTCCGTCGTGCAAGTCGCGCTCGATGCGGCGCCGTTCGGCGTCCACGGCTTCCACGATCCCCGATCGGGTGGCGGCCAGTTCGTCGATCCGGCGGCGCATCCTGGCCAGTTCGTCCGGGCCGAGAAAGCGGCGCACCAACCGCCGTTCCCACTCGACGACGGTGGCCAGTCCCGCCAGGTCCAGGAAGAGCAGGAGCAGGCCGGCGGTCAGGAGGTACCCGACGATCGGCCAGGTCGGGCGCATGCCGTCGACGTCTTGGCCGGCCAGCCAGCGCGACAGCCCAAAACCGGCCGTCCAACCGCCCACCACCAACAGGAACAACGCCCCGCCACCGAGCAGCCCGACGGGAATGCGGCACCACAGATACGCGGCGGCCCGTCGCGGTTCGATGCCTTCCGCACCGGTGGGCTCCCCGCCGAACAGCACGGCCACTCTCCGCTGCTCCAGTGCGGCCGCCCCGACCACCGGCCCGCTGCACCGCGCCACGCCCCAGGCGGCCAGGGCGGCGAGGGCGGCCCACACCGAGACGGTGCCGAGCACGAGACCGGCGACCGCCCGCACCGACCTCATGCGCGGTGCCGGGCGCTCGGGCGGCGACGCAGCCGCACCAGGAACCAACGGCCGACGGCCAGCACGGCCACCGCCACCACCACCTTGGACACCATTCCCCCGTACTCCTCCACCAGCCGCCAGTTGTCGCCCAGCCAGTATCCCCACAGGACGAACGCGGTGTTCCACACCAGGCTGCCGGCGGCCGTCAGGGCGGTGAAGGCCGGCAGCGGCATGCGTTGGATCCCGGCCGGAACGGAGATCAGGCTGCGCACCACCGGCACCATGCGCGCCAGCAACACCGCGGCGCGACCGCGCCGTTCGAACCACGCCTCGGCCCGGTCGATCTCGTGCGGCCGGACGAGGGGAATACGGGCGGCGAGTGCACGAGTGCGGTCGCGGCCCAGGAGGGCACCCACCCCATAGACAATCCAGGAGCCGACCAGGGAGCCAACGGTGGTCCAGACGATGACGGCCCACAGATTCAGCCGCCCCTGCCCGGCCGCGAATCCGGCGACGGGGAGGACGACCTCACTGGGGATGAACGGCAACACGGTGTCAACGAGGTTGGCCAGCCCGGCGCCGGCGGCACCGAGTGCGCCCATGACGTCGACGGCCCACCCGGCGATGCCGCCGGCCGGTTCGGCAGAGGATGCGGGAAGCGGCACGGAAGCCAACATGGTGATCATGCGGTCCACGCTAGGCAGCGCGCCAGGCCCGCACCATGCGGTTCACCGCCCGACCACACTGCGGTTTTCCGCAATTGCCGCCCCCACCGGTCCCGTTCCTCGGCGGCACCGGCGGGGCACCGGCGGGGCACCGACACGAACACCACCCACCGTGATCGCGCAATAACCAGATGCAACTTTTCCTGACTTGTCCCTACGCTTCAGCGATGGACTCGGTACAGATCGGGCGGATGCACGAGAACGACCTCGTCTCGGCGGAGCGGGCATCGGCGGTGACGTTCTTCGAGGCGGACCAGATCTCCAGGCGGGTCGGCGACCCGGAAGTCGAACCGCGTTCGGCGACTGCCGCCGGGCAGCGGATCGAGCGCATGCGCTTCTACTTGACCATCGATCCGGCGGGATGCCGGGTCGCGGTGCAGGAGGCCGGCGGAGCTGGCGGGGCTGGCGAGGTGGTCGGATTCGCCGTTTCACAGAACCGCGGCCGCCTGTGGTTCCTCGCGACCTACGGCGTGCTACCGAGCCACCAAGGCCGCGGCATCGGGAAGCGGTTGATGGCTGCCGTGCTCGGCCATGCCGGCGACCGCGCCGGCGCCTTTCCCTCCAGCACCCACCCGGGCGCCACCCGCCGATACCGGCTGGCGGGCTTCTCCCTGCATCCGCAGATGCGGATGGTCGGCACCGTCGACCGGTCCACACTCCCCGCGGTCGACGGCCTTCGGGAGGGCGGAGCCGACGACTTCGCCTGGATGGACCGGTTGGACGAGAACCTGCGCATCGCGGGGAAAAACTCTGGTCAACTGCATCACCACCCCCAACGAGTGGGCGATCGACGTCGGCCTCGCGGCCCGACTGGACATCGCGCAAGAGGGCTATCTCGCCGTCCGCGGGATGCCCGTCCCGGCGCCCTACCTCGCCAACGGGCACTTCCTCTGACACGCCCCTGCGACGCCCCCCCCGACTCCCCCGCACAAGCCGCCCGGCTGAGGTGCCGACGCGCTGGTGGCACGCGGCCGCCCGGCCTGGTTCGGCTTCACCGGCCGGCGCCGGCCCCCGGATGGAACGTCCTGCTCAGCGCCCACACGATGAGGAGGTCGAACGTCATCACGATGATGGACCACACCGGGTAGTACGGAACGAACATGAACTGGGTGATCAAGCTGATCCCCGCCACCACGATGCCGGCCCGGCGCGCCCATCCCTTGTCGAGCAGAATCCCGACGCCGACGATGAACAGTGCCACTCCCATCACGAGGTGGATCCAGCCCCACGAGGTGAGGTCGAACCGATAGGCGTACCCGGGCGGGGAGAACACGCTGTCGCGTGTGATGCCGGTGATGCCCAGAAGAACGCTGAGCGGGCCGGTCACCGTCATCGCCACCCCGGCGAACAGCGCATCGCCCATCACCAATCCGCTGTCGTAGGCGCTCCGCTGGCGCCCATTGTCAGGCATCGCTACCATGGCCGCCGCCTTCCTGTCCGGCGCGCTCGCCGAGGCACACCGCATGTGCGAGGCGAGCCACGCTCTTCTGCCAGCCTCGCGTCAATCCTCCGGCGCCGCGACCGCAACCGCCCTGCGCACGCAGACACCGCACTGTTCGGAAGGCCGACACAGCGCGGCACCACCGGCCGCCCCGATGCGGTGACGGTCGGGCAGGGCGGGGCAGCGCAGCCGATCCAGAAGTTACCGACGGGTTGGAGTGCCGGAAAACTGCAGGTGGCACCCTCTCCCCCACCCTGAAACCCTGACCGGACACCGGGAACGGCAGCGGGCCGACGGCAGGCCGGCGTGGGCCCCTATGCCTGGTAGGCCGCGGAGATCTGGCCGACCAGGACGGCGAACGGCATGTCGCACCCCGGCGAAGATCACCTTCTGCCGCCCTGCGGCAACTCGTCGAGCACGGCTGCTCGTACGCTCAGGGAGAGGGGCGAAAGGCACCGCCGCGCCCCAACTCCCTTGCCCAGTCCTGTAGTTCTGGGTCGGTCAGGCTGGTGCCGAGCCAGTCGTGGTCGAGGCCGCCGCCCGGCAGGGACGGTACGACCGCGACGTGGAGCCCGGCAGCGCGTGCCGCCGCGACACCCGTGGCCGAATCCTCGAAGGCGACGGAGCGCGTAGGGGCCGCACCGAGTGTCTCGCACGCCGTGAGGTAGAGCTCCGGTGCGGGCTTGGGGGAACGTACCTCGTCGGCGGCGAACGAGTGCGGGAAACAGTCGGCGAGGCCGGCCGACCACAGCGCCACGTCCAGCAGTTCCCGGGGGCTGTTGCTGGCCACGGCGACGGGTACGGCCGCCCGGCAGGCGCGCACGAGTTCCGCCGCCCCCGGAAGGGCTGCGGCCCCTCGGGAGAGCTCCTTGCGGACTCTTTCGAGGAGTTCGGCAGCGAGTTCGGCGCCGTCGCCGGGGCAGCCGAGGTACTGGGCCATGGACTCCGCCGCGGCCTCGACGGTGCGGCCGATGACCAGGGCTTTCTGCTCATGGCCGAAGGGATGGCCGCGCTCCGCGAAGATCGCGGTTTCCGCAACGGTCCAGCAGACTTCGGTGTTGACCAGCAGACCGTCGCAGTCGAAGACCACGGCCTCGGTGTTGGTGGGGAGCACGCGCATGCGGCTGTCCTTTCGCTTCGGGTGGTGCACGGGTTGTCGGTTCGGCGGCTGCTGGTGGACGTGCGGTTGCGTCGCCCGGTGCCTCACTGCCCGAGTGCGAGCCGGATGCCGAAGGCGGCGATGACCGTGCCGGTGATGCGGTCGAGGCAGCGGCGGGCCGAGGGGCGTTGCAGGCGGTCTCGGACCATGTGCGCGAAGGCGATCAGCGCACAGGCCCAGACGACGGCCAAGAGGATGTGCACACCGGCCAGGAACACGCCCAGCGCAGGGCGCGGGGCGCCGGCGGGCATGAACTGCGGGAGCACCGCGACATAGAAGGCGCCCATCTTCGGGTTGAGCAGATTGGTCACGATGCCCTGTCGCCAACCGCCGAGCAAGGTATCGCCGGCACTCCGCGCGGCCTTGACCTTCCTCGTAGTTCCAGTCGCGGCCGCGTCCCCAGTCACCGATGCCTGCGGGCTCTCGCTCGACGCCTTGCGCCAGGTGGCCCGCAGCATCCTGCCGCCCATCCACACCAGGTAGGCGGCACCGACCCAACGAAGAGTCTGGTAGGCGAGGTGAGAGGCAGTCAGCAGCGCGGTCACACCGAGCGACGTGAGCGCGCCCCAGGCCAGCGTGCCGCACTGGATGCCAAGGACCACGCCCCAGGCTCGACGCCGGCGCCCGAGCGCCGCGGTCCGCAGGATGAGCGCGGTATCCAGTCCGGGCGTGAGGGTGAGAAGACCCACTATCAGGGTGAAGGTCCCTATTGCGTGCAGGGTGATCATGAGCGATCACCCTAGGTCGGCAATCGACAGAACGTCCAGATTCCTGCCCGAGATCGGGCAGGAATTGCGGTATTCATCGTCGATTTCGCACATCACATCTCGAAGGCCAGTCGATTTGCGAAATATGCCCGATGGTTCGATGCCTGGCAGCGGTCACCCGGCACCACCAGCGGCCGACCGCCGAGGGGACGCCACGGCACTGTCATGTGTGCGGCGTGAGGTGGATCAGGGCCGCCGACGCCAACGCAAGGACGCCGCACACGCTCCACAGCAACAGGTAGGCCGTCAGCGACGGTTGATGCGTGGACTGGATCAACAGGCCGCTGAAGACCGCGGCCGCCGCGGCTCCGGCGACGCTGCCGCCGGCCGTCTTGAGGTTGTAGTAGACGGCGGTCGACGCCGCCGCCCGGTCCTGTGGGCTGCCCTCGGTGATGACCGTGGGCAGCCCACTGACCGCAAGACCGACGCCCACGCCTGAGAGCAGGTGTCCGCCGTACCACGTCGCCATGACGGCGTGCCCCACGATCTGCACCCCGAATCCGGCGCCGACGAGGAGGAAGGCGAGGGCGAGCATGGTGCGGTAGCCCAGCCGATGGCCGACGGAAGCCGACGCACCGGCGGCCAGGAAGCTGATCAGGGCCGGGACCGCGATCCACAGGCCGATCTGCCAGTGCGGCAGGCCGAAGCCGTAACCGGCCTTCTCGGGGGCGGCGTCGAGGAAGGCGACGGTGATGCCTTGCCCGCCGAGGATCACGACGCCCGCGGTGAATCCACAGACGAAGGCCGGCGCGATGGCGCGGCTCGCCATCGCCCGCACGTCGACCAGGGGTTCACTGCTCCGCAGCGAGGAACGCACCCACAGCCCCAGGGCCATCGGCGCGAGAAGCAGGCCCCCTACGACCAGCGGGGAGCCCCACCCACTCGTGCTGCCTTGGGCGATGGAGCCGAGCAGCAGCGTGAGGCCGAGGCCCAGCAGAACGGCCCCCTTCCAGTCCATCCTGCCGCTCGCCAGCCGTCCGGTCTCCGCGATGCGAGGGGTGAGGGCGAGCACGAAACCCGCGCCGGCCAGCACCACCAGGTTCCACAGCACCGTGCGGCCACCACCGGCAACGGACGCCAGGGGCCCCGCCGTTGCCGTACCGGCCGTCACCCCGAGGATGAGCGCCGCGGCGAGCAGACTGATCGCACGACGGCTGCCCGCGGTGTCCAGTCGGTCCCGCACCAGTCCCACGGACAAGGGCAGCAGGGCACTGAGCGGACCGAGCAGGACTCGGCCGGTAAGGAAGAGCGCCAGCGTCGGCGCCAAGGCGCACAGCAGGGAGCCGAGGGTGATCGACCCCAGCGCGACCCGCAGCATGCGGCGGTGGCCGTACAGATCGCCCAGGCGCCCGAAGGCCGGTACGCACACCGCGGCGGACAGGAACTGTGCCGCGGTGATCCACATGGCCGGGCCGGTGGTGGTGTGCAACGCGTCGCGGATGACGGGCAGCAGGGAGACGACGCTGCCCTGGATGAACCCGTCGAGCAGGACGAAGGCGAGGAGGGGGCCGATAAGAGCTGAGGGAACGGACACGGACATGCTGCGGGCAACAACCGTGCTCATGGCACTCCAGGGGCAAGTTCACAACGGACGGTCGCTGCGGACCGGTCCGCGGCCCCGAAGACATTGCCCACGCCACTGCCGCAAAACGCGGCGCGCCCACAACAGCGCTCTCCCGGGCGACACGATTGCGCCGTGTGAGTGCTCCACCGCAGCGTCGGAGCAGCGCCGGAGCCCCGCCCCTCGGGCGACGCTTCCCTCCGCACGGTCAGACACCGGCACGGTTCCGCGTGTCACGAGGCTCCGGTGCCTGGTTCGGACCGCCCCGGAGCAAAAATCCAGGTGCGTACCAGCCTGTGGCCGTCCCTATACTCATGCGAACTGACGAAGGACAGGACGTACAGACAGTGAAGCTAGCTGAGGCACTGGCAGAACGCGCCGAGGCGACGCGCCGTGTGGAGCAGTTGCGGGCCCGCGTCGTCAGCACCGCGCGGTACCAGGAAGGGGAGACGCCCGCCGAGGATGCGGCCCAGTTGTTGGCCGAGGCCGGTGAGGTGCTGGACACCCTGGAGACGCTGATACGAAGGATCAACCGGACCAACGCCGCGGTGGAGATGGGCCCGGA
This sequence comes from Streptomyces noursei, assembly GCF_016917755.1. Lineage (GTDB taxonomy): Bacteria > Actinomycetota > Actinomycetes > Streptomycetales > Streptomycetaceae > Streptomyces > Streptomyces yunnanensis. The sequence goes on from NZ_CP070326.1 coordinate 458,614, forward strand.
CGGCACGCTCACCGACGCGCTCGCACGCCGGGACGTGCTGCGGCTGCGCCATGCGGTGGTCACCGCGGCGGCGGATGCGGCAGCGGGCACCGGCGAGCGGGGCTACGGGCGGCAGCTGCGGTCGGAGCTGAAGATGCTCGCCGCGCTGCCGGTCGCGGAACTGCGCCGTCAGGCGGATGAACTCGCACGCGAGATCCGTGAAATCGACGTGCGGATCCAGCGCACGAACTGGGAAGCCGATCTGCTGGACTGAGCATCCCGGCGGACAAGGACGATGGGGAGCAGGTAGCCGTTTCGGAGGCGTGCACACACCGAGGGTTGGCGGTTTTCCCAACCCACTCCTGGTGCGTGAAGAGCAACGCGGGGGTTCGATTCCCCTATCACCGTGCAGCTCAGCATCGCGCACAGGTAATGGTGCACACCGCACAGCACATCACCACGTGCAGATCCGAACGGCGAGGGTGGGCTCGGGGTTTCCTCCATCGCAGCATGCGCAGCCTTCGCACAGCCACCTTCATTGGCCGGCAGCTGGCGGGCGGTTGGCGGCAGTTCGCGGGCAGTCGGCCGCTAACGATCGGCGGGTGCCTCGAAGAGGCTCCGCAGATGGGCCAGGCTCCGCTCGGCCAGCGGGCGCAGAGCCGGTGCGGCGGCGCGGGCGTCGGCTCGTAGCCTGTCGACGGCGTCGGCACCGAGAGCTTCCTCGGCTTCGGTTGCGAAGGCGGGGTCGGCGAGCCAGTCGTCGAGGAGGCGCGGCGTGACCTCCAGGTGGAACTGCAGGCCCCAGGCGACCGGGCCGGCTCGGAACGCCTGGCACTCGGTGGAGTCGGTACGGGCGAGGACGCGGGTCCCGGGATCGGGGACGATGCGGTCACCGTGCCAGTGCAGTACCCCGGGGGCGTCGGCCAGCGGGCCGACAACGGGGTCGTCGCGGTCCACGTCGAGCAGCGGCGCCCAGCCGATCTCGCTGCTCCGACCGAGCTCGCTGCCGGGACGCACCACCAGGCCCCGGGCACGAGCGAGAAGTTGGGCCCCGAGACATACCCCCAGCGTCGGAACCCCGTGCCGGAGCGCGTCGGCCAAGAGCTCGCGCTCCACCTTCAGGGCCGGATGGCCGGCCAGGTCGTCGGCGTTCATGGGACCACCCATCACGACGAGCCCCGCCAGCTCCGACACCGCAGGCAGGTCCTTGGCCGAGGCTCCCGGAATGTCGATCAGGTTGCGGATGTCGATGTCGAGTCCGCTGCCGTCCAGGGTGTCGAGGATCATGCCGGGCTTCTCGACTTCGACGTGTTGCAGGATCAGGACGGTTCGTGCGGGCATGAGACGGTCTCCGGAGCCGACGAGCAGGTGGGAAACGGTCCGCCTACACCGTAACGTGGCAGGTCAGGGGGCGGACCGGCGGATACGGTCCAGGCCGACCCGCGAGCCGGGGCGTCAAGGGCCGGGCCTCAAGCGCCGGGCCTCAAGGGCGAGGACGGTTTCGCTCCGCGCCTGTCCGGACCGAGTACTGATCCAGGACGGCGCGCAGCCGATCGACATCAGTCGCTGCGCCGAGTCCGCGCTTGGGCAGCAGCGTCATGGTCGAAGCGTTCTCGTCCCCGCTCAACAAGAGGAAAATCCCCGGGGTTTCGACGTAGCGGGGCGTCGCCGGCCAGGAGAGGGAATGGGTTGCCTGTGCCGTCGAGACGGTGACACCGCACTCGTCGACGACGATGCGCTGCTCGCCCTTGGCGGCCGCGAGCCGGTGGAAGCTGCGGGCCTGCAGACCGGTCTGTCCCAGCATGATCACGACGAACACCGCCAGCCCGATGATCAACGGCACATCCAGTCTGCCCTTCTGCGCCAACCCCAGCACCGTCGCGACGGTCAGGCAGACGCCCGTCGCGGCCAGCAGCCAGCGCGTCCGACGGGCGGATTTCGACGTTCTGGCCCGCGCCCCCAGCGCCTCCTTGAAGTCCTCGACCGTCGGCGTGTACGACAGCTCGATCTTTCCCGTCTCCGTCACGATGACGTCCCCCGTGTTCTGCCCGGGCCCCGGCCCTGTCTGGCTCTGTCTTGCCTCTGTCTTGCCTCTGTCCGGCGCTTTCTGGTGGCAGCGGCCGGCAAGTGATCCTAACGTCGCGGCCGACGGGACCGACTGGCGGTCGATGCCGGACGGCGGTCCTGCCTGGGTCCTGCATCAGGCGTCGGGCGTCCGGCGAACTTCATGCTCGCCCCGTGGGTCCGTGCGTTTCCCCTGGTCGCCCCGCGCCTGGGTCGGGGCGACGTCGCCACCGCCGGGCCGGAGGATCGGGGAGCCGAGGCAGCGGCAGGCGAGCAGCGCCATCCCCAGTGCGGTGGGCGCTCGTGGACCGAACGCCCCATGGTCTCCTCCGCCTTGCGGATGCGGTACTGAACGGTGTTCTTGTGCAGGATCTGATGGCCGGCGGTCGCGGTGTAGCTGCCGCCGGTGGCCAGGAAGATCTGCAGTGTCTCCCGCAGCCGCGCCGAGTGCTCGTCGTCGGTGGCGAGGCCGCCGAGGACGTTCCACACCCAGGCCCGGGTGCTGCCGATGTCCTGGCACATCAGGGCGATCGGAGCGAACTCGGTGTAGGCGGTGACCCGGAGGCCGGTGGCGGCGGCCAGCGCGAGTTCCTGTGCACGCGGTGCCTGTCGGTGGGTGCGCCGGACACCGTCGATGCCGGACTCCACCTCACCCGCGCAGACGCGTGCGGTGGGATCGCCGCCCTCCACCGTGTCCGCCAGCGCGGGCCAGGCGATCTCGCCGCGTGCGCCGAACGGCAGCCAGGCCCAGGCAAGTGCCCCGTCGCGGACCACGAACAGGGGCTCGCCGGCGCAGTTCAGCTCGGCCGCGATCTTCCCGGTGAGCCGGTCGAGGCGGGCCAGCGCCGCCCCGCCGTGGCACCGTTCAGGCAGCCACAGCACCAGGCCGACGTGGTGCTGCCGCAGCCGGTAGGCCATCCTGAGGCGGCGGAGGGCCCGCGCTTCAAGGACTCCGCTAGCCGGCACGTGCACTCCGCCGACATCGTCGCGCTGCTGGACCAGGCGTTCGCCAGGCGTCCGCTGGCCGAGTGCCGCACACTGCTCGACTCCGCCGGGCTCACCTACGGAGTCGTCCAGACACTGGAGGAGAGCGCGGCCGACCCGCAGCTCAAGGCCGACGGAGTCCTCGTGCCGATCGAGTCGGACGGCGCCGCCCCCACCTCACCATCGACAGCCCCGTACGGCTCGACCAGGAGCGCAAGGTCCCGCCGCGGTGAGCCGTGCCGCCGGCTCCGGCCCGACCACCGCCCGCCCCACCGTCGCTACGGGGAGGAGTAGACGACGAGAACCTGTTCCGGGGCATCGGCGACGGTGAACGCCGCATGGCCGAGGGTCAGCTCGCCGCGGGAGGGGTGCCGGACGCGCTTGCTGCCGGTGCGGTGCCCGGCGATGTCGTACCGGGGCCACCATGCGTCCGCCTCGGCGCTGCCGGCGCGCAGCTCCGCGGCGAGCCGGCGGAACCGCTCGTCGCCCGGGTGCCGTCCGGCGTTCGTCCGGAGCCTGGCCAGTACCGACTGCGCCACCGACTCCCAGTCGACCAGTACGTGCCTGGCCCCGGGATCGAGGAACACCCAGCGTGCGAGGTTGGGACGGTCGGCGTCCCGTCGTCGGACCAGTCCCGGGAAGAACTCCGCGGCGGCGTCGTTCCAGACCAGCACGTCGGCGGTGGCCCCGGTGACGTAGGCCGGGGCGGGGGCGACGAGCGCGGGGACTGCGGCGACCTCAGGAGCGACGGTCTCGACCACGGGCGGACGGGAGCCCTCGCGGCTGACGGAGCGCCGCTGACCGGCGGCCCCCTCGGCCAGCGCGCGGAGATGAGCCCGCTCCCCCGGCCCGAGCCGCAGGGTGTCCGCGATCGCCGCCAGGACCTGATCGGACGGGCGCACGTCCCGGCCCTGCTCCACGTACGCGTACCAGGTCGTGCTCACCCCCGCCAGCACCGCCAGTTCCTCCCGCCGCAGGCCGGGCGTGCGGCGGCGGGCCGATTCCGGAAGCCCCACGTCGGCCGGGCCGATCCGCTCGCGCCGCGCCCGCAGGAACGCTCCGAGCTCGCGCCGCGCGACCGCCGCCGCGTCCTCCCGTCCGGCGCCCTTCCTGGTACTCCTGGTTCCACCATCAGGCATGTCTGGATACCGCCCCTCGCTTCGTGTGGACTACACAGCCATGAAGGCATGGCAGATGACCACACCCCAAAGCGGCCTGCACCTCGCGGAGTTGCCCGACCCACCGCTCCGCGGTGGCGGCGCGACGCTCGACGTCCTCGCCGCACAGATCCCTGCGTACACCGACGCTCTCGTGGCCGGAGGACGCGGTGGCTTCCCTACCCCGATCGTACTGGGGGCCTGTGGGATCGGTCGGGTGACGGCCACCGCTGACGACGTGTTCGGAGTGCGGCCGGGCGATGTCGTCGTCGCCAGTGGGCTGTTCCGGTCCGGGCGCCTTGCCCACCCGGAAGAGGCGTTGCTGGCCTGGACCGGGATCGGCGGTGCCGGCCGCGCCACACCGACCACCGAGCGGATACGCGAGGTGTGGCGTGACGGACTGTACGCCGAACGGGCGGTACAGCCGGAGCGGACCCTGGTCGCCCTGCCCGGCGCGGACGCCTACCCGGCGCCCGAGCGGTTCGCGTTCCTGCCCTGGCTGGGCATCGCGGCCGAAGCGATCGACCGGGCGTCCGTGCGCGCGGGGCACGTCGTCGCCGTGGTCGGCGCGACCGGTCAACTCGGGGCGGCGGCCGTGCTCGTCGCGCTCGCCCGCGGCGCCGCGGCGGTCGTCGCGGTCGGACGCAACCGCGACTCGCTCGCCGCACTCGCAAGCCTCGATGCGCGGGTGCTGCCCGTGCCGCTCAGCGGCGACCGCGCGACCGACGGGAGCGCGATCGCGGCGGCGGCCGGGCCGGTCGACGCGGTCGTCGACACGCTCGGCGCGGTGCCGAGCCCGGGCCCGACGATGGCCGGGTACGACGCGTTGCGCCCGGACGGCTCCTGGGTCCTCGTCGGCGGAGTACGCCAGGACCTGCCGATCCCGTACAGCGACTTCATGCACCGCCGGTTGACGCTGCGCGGATCGTGGATATGCCGCAACGCGACCATCCTCGACGTGTGGTCGATGGTCCGCGGCGGCGTACTCGACCTCTCCGCACTCGACATCACGGTCGTCGGGCTCGACGACCCTACCGCGGCACTCACCGCGGCATCCCAGTCACACGGCCTGGGCGTCGTCGTCCTGGTCCCGTGAGCGAGCGCGACCGCGTCGCCGAATCGGACCAGGACAGGCAACCGCAGACCGGGGTGCCGCACGTCGCGGGGGACCGCGATCCCGTGGATCACACCGGACCCGACGTGACGGCCGATGAATTGGGTTGCGGCGGAGCGGGTGGGCCCGGGGAGGATGTGTTCATGGACAGTGCGACAGACGACGTGAACCAGGCGATCGCGGGCGAGTTGCAGCTCATGGACCCAGGGGTCCGCGCCTCGCGGGAGCGCGTCCGGCGGCTCCTGGACCCGGAGTTCGTCGAGGTCGGCGGATCGGGGCGGCGGTGGACGTACGAGGCCATGGTCGCCGAGCTGTCCAGCCGTCCGGACCGTTCACCGGATGCCCCCCGCTACGAACCCTCGGACATCTCAGGCGTGCGGCTCGCCCCGGGGCTGGTGCACCTGACCTTCGAGACCGTACTCGGCGATGTCAGGACCAGGCGTAGCTCGATCTGGCGCAAGTGGGACGACGGGTCGGGCTGGCGGATGTACTACCACCAGGCCACACCCGTGCCGCCCGGTGTGGACACGGCGTAGGGCCTGTCCGAGCCGCCGACGTCACCGGCGCGCTCCGCCGCGTTCTGGCAGGCGCCCGAGGTGCGCGAAACCCGTTTCGCGTGCTGGCCCGGCGCCTCTACTGTGGCGCGGTGATGACTCAGGTGATCGTTCTCAATGGTGGTTCCAGCTCCGGGAAGTCCGGGATCGTCCGGTGTCTGCAGGCGGTCCTGCCGGATCCGTGGCTGGCGCTCGGGACAGACACACTGGTCGAGGCCATGCCGGCGTCCATGCAAACGTCGGACGGCGGAATCGAGTTCGCGTCGGACGGAGAGGTGGTCGTCGGGCCGGAGTTCCGCACGCTGGAGGCCGCCTGGCTCGAAGGGGTGGCCGCGATGGCCCGAGCGGGCGCCCGGGTCATCGTCGACGAGGTCTTCCTGGGCGGAGCGGACTCACAGCGGCGTTGGCGGAAAGCCCTGGGCGAACTGCCGGTGTTGTGGGTCGGCGTGAGGTGTGACGGTGCGGTCGCCACGGGCCGCGAGGTGGCACGAGGCGACCGCATCATCGGGATGGCCGCGTCCCAGGCGGAAGCGGTCCACCGGGACGTGGAGTACGACCTGGAAGTGGACACCGCGCATGCCGAGTCGATGGAGTGCGCACGGAGCATCGCCGCACACGTCAACTGATCGGCGGGTCGGCGTCGCCCGCGTTCCGCGCAGTTGGTCGTCCCGCCGGGCTCGGCGGTGGCCCGGCGTCTGATCACGGAGTTCGGCTGCTCATCGCGTCCCCATGTCATAGGGGGCGCAGCCGGCGACGGCCTGGAGTTTGTCGGGGTTGGCCACGTTGTGGAGGGCGATGATGCGGCCGTCGGCGTCGAAGTCGAAGGTGACGGTGGCGATCACGCGGTCCGGGGCGCTGAACACCATGCCCAACCCACCGTTGATCACCGCGAGTTCGGCCTTCCTGTCGGCCGGATCGATGCCCTGGTAGGTGACGGTGCCGATGGTCAGCTCGGCGAGTTCCTGCCCGGTCGCCGTCATGTGCAGCCGCAGGCGCTCGGTGAACCGCTCCTGCGCGTTGACCACGGTCACCTGCACGCCCTGGCGTCGCTTGGTGCGGGCCGCGAGCTGAACGGCCGCGGCCATGCCCGCGTAACCCGCCCCCAGAACCACTACCCGGTGCGCGGACTCCGTGCCGATGCCCTGCTGTGCGTTCATCGTTCCGTCCTCCTTCCTTCGCTGCTGACGGCCACCAGATGGAAGCTGGCCGCCCATACGTGACATGAGGTCCATGTGACGCACAACACCGGCCGCGGAGGGGGCGGTTGGACCGTGCCGGTCAGGAGGCGGCGCCGATCCGATCGCGCAGCCCTTCGGCGAAGGTGCGCGCCGCCACCAGATCGGCGCCGTTGGGGCGTCCGCTTTTGATGCCGCCGACGAGCTTGAACGGAAACGAGGTGTCGAAGCCGCGGCACGAGAAGGTGTCGCGCACCTCGAAGCCCTTCCGCTGGAGGAGCCGCACGAGGGGGCGGGTGAACGGCCGGACCCGCAGTGCGGGAAGCCCGCTGGTGGTGAACACGAACGCGTTGCGTCGTGCACCCGTCGGGAGTGCCTGGACGAACTGGCGCAGCTGCGGATGGACGTTCTGCATGAAGATCCCGGAGCCGAATCCCACCAGGTCGCAGGTGGCGAGTTCTGCCATATCGACCTGTTCGGGGGCGACGACCCGGGCCTGGAGCACCTGCCCCATGACGTCGGCGATCCTCTTGGTGTTGCCGTGGGACACGGAGGTGCACACGATGACGGCCTTCATGATGCGGTTCCTTTCGCTTCGACGTATTCCGTGTGGTGTGGGGCAGATCGGGCCATGCACCCGGTCTGCCCGGGAGTTCTTCCCGCTCATCGGGCTTCGACCGGGGGCGGCACGGGCACTGATCGTGTCGTGCCGGGAAGCCACCGGTAGGCGCGCGGAAACCGCATCGAGGTGACGGTGAAGCGGCAGACGCGTTCCTTGACCACGGCCGCCGCCCGGCCGGACAGCGCGAACGCCGCGGGGGTGTCGTCCCGGTGCGCGGCCTGGATGAAGCCGTCCCGCCGACCGAGGCTGATCGCCTGTCCGGTCATGCCGATCGACACGGACGTCGATTGCTGCCCCCGGATCATCGCGAGCACCGTGTCGGCGCCGTGGGCACCCATGGGCAACGCCGCCTGGCAGCTCATCCGCAGGTGCGCCCCTACGTGCACGGGCGGCGCGACGGCGTCGCCGACTCCGACGATCCGTCGATGGTGCAGGCACACCAAGGCGTCGTCGGTGCGCAGACGGCCGTGGGCGGCCACCGGAAGGCCACTGCGCAGCGCCAGGTCCGGTACGGCCAACGAGCCCGCCCAGACCGTGCAGTCGCTGGGCAGCCGGCCGCCGTCGGTGTCGACGCCGTCCGCGCGGATCGCGGTGACCCGCAGTCCGGTGTGCAGCGCAACCCCGGCGTTCGCGAGCTTGGCGTGGATGCGGGCGCGGCTGGATGCGGGCAGCCCGGCGGCGACCGACCGGGAGACCAGCGCGATGTCCAGGGACGGGTACCGGTAGGCGATTTCGGCGGCGCTCTCGATCCCGGTCAGACCGCCGCCGACGATGACGACGGGTGCCTGTGCGGGCAGTTGCCGCAGCCGGGTGCGCAACGACTCGGCACCGTCGAGGTCGGCGATGTTCCAGGCGTGCTCGGACCCGGTCATGCCGCGGGCTGCCGTGCTGCCCACCGCGTACAGCAGATAGTCGAAGTCGAGCGCGCCGCCGTCGTCGAGCCGCACGGATCGCTCGGCGATCGTGTCCGCCGCCGCCACCCGCAGTCGCACGTCGGGGCGCAACAGACCGCGCAGCGGCCGTATTGCGCGGGGCGCGCCCGCTGCGTGCTCGTGCAGCCGGACGCGTTCCACGAAATCCGGTCGCGGGTTGACCACCGTGACGTCCACGTCGGACCGCCCCACGGCCGCCAGTCGGTTCGCGGCCATCACTCCCGCGTAGCCCGCCCCGACGACCACCACTCGCGCCACCACGACCCACCTCCGTTCAGTTCGACCTGACGCTGTGAGGACATCGCAGGCCGGGCGATCGTGACAGCAGAGGGGTGTGATGGCAGTCACAATGACGTGGGGGCGGGGTGGGCTTCGGCAGCGGACCGTTGCCGGCGGCCCGGCCCGCACCGCGTGATGGAGCAGGCAGCCGCCTGCGGTCTCTTCCGACGAGAGTCTGCTGCGGGTCGCACGGCTCGTGCGGGAGTTCCATGACCTGACGGCGGGCACGGCACTGGCCGGGTCGCACGAGGTCGTGTGCCATAACGACCTCTCGCCCAAGAACACGGTCTATCAGCCGGTCGACGGCGCCTTGCGCCCGGTGGCCTTCATCGACTGGGATCTGGCGGCTCCCGGCGCACGGATCCACGATGTCGCCCATGTGTGTTGGCAGTACCTCGGGCTCGGGCCGGCCGTCCGGGACGTCTCCGAGGCCGCGCGACGGCTGCGGCTGATCGCCGACGGCTACGGCCCCGTGGATCGGCGTGAGCTGGTCTCCGTGATCTTGTGGTGGCAGGACCGGTGCTGGCGCGGCATCGAGGCTGCGGCGCACTGCGGAGACCCGTCGATGGTCCGTCTCCGTGACGCCGGGGTGCTGGGGCGGGTGCGGGCGGCCCATCGGTGGGTCTTCGCTCACCGGGACACGTTGGATCGCGCCTTGCACTGAGTGGTGTCCGGCCCGCATCGGGGCCTTCGGCGGCACGGGCCGAGCGCCTTGCCTGCCCGTCAGCCGAGGATTTCCGGGCGTCGGGCAGCGCCGCATGCGGCGCGTCGCGCCTCGTGAAGGGCTTGTCTGTCCGGAGCGGACGATCACGGCAGAAGGGCGTACCCACTCCTTGCCACTCTCAACGTATAGCGCACGGGGGGTCTTGCGGCAAGGCCCCAGTCATGCCGCACAATCGCTGACCTCGGCCAGGACCTTCGGCAATGGGAGCTTTACGAAGTGCGTGTGTTTATCGGAGCCGGTGCCATGAATCCCCTCACCACCAGCGCGTTCGACCTTCCCGACCGCCTCTCCCCCAAGGCCGACCCGACCCTGATCGCCGGCGACGAACAGCACTTCGCGGCCATCGCGGAGAGCCTTGAGCAGTCGATGGCCGAACTGTCCGACCGCCTCGACGCCGAGCTGAAGGCACCCGGCGGCGTCGGCCGGCAGGCCATGGACCGGGATGCGGAGGTCCAGCGGCTGACCGGGCGCCTGCGTGCCCTGCGGCGCTTCGGCCTGGATCTGTGCCTGGGGCGCGTGGTCGGCGCGGACGACCCCGAGCCCGTGTACATCGGACGGCTCGGCCTCACCGACAGCGCGGGGCGTCGGCTGCTGGTCGACTGGCGCTCCCCGGCTGCCGCACCGTTCTTCGCGGCGACCCACGCCAACCCGATGGGTCTGGCCAGCCGCCGCAGGTATCGCTGGTCCGGCGGCCGGATCAGCGACTACTGGGACGAGGTGTTCACCACGGACGGACTGGACAGGCACGCCGCGCTCGACGACCAGTCCGCCTTCATCGCCAGCCTGGGCAGCACCCGGTCGTCCCGGATGCGCGACGTGCTCGCCACCATCCAGGCCGACCAGGACGCCATCATCCGGGCGGGTTCCCGGGGCGCCCTCGTCGTCGACGGCGGCCCGGGCACGGGCAAGACAGTCGTCGCCCTGCATCGCACCGCCCACCTTCTCTACTCCGACCCGCGCCTCGGCCACCGTCGGGGCGGCGTGCTGTTCGTCGGTCCGCACCAGCCCTACCTGGCCTACGTCGAGGACGTCCTGCCCAGTCTCGGGGAGGAGGGGGTGCAGACCTGCACCGTGCGGGACCTCGTCGCCGAGGGGGCCGGAGCGGCGGTCGAGGCCGACCCGGAGGTCGCCCGACTGAAGTCGTCCGCGGGCATGGTCGAGGCGATCGAGGCGGCCGTCAGGTTCTACGAGGAGCCGCCGGCCGAGGGGATGACGGTCACGACCGACTGGGCCGACATCCGACTGAGCGCCGACGACTGGGCCGAGGCGTTCGACGCGCCGGATCCAGGCACCCCGCACAACGAGGCGCGCGAGCAGATCTGGGACGAGCTGGTCACGATCCTGCTGGACAAGCTCGACGGCGATGTCCCGCCCGACCTGTTCCGACGCTCGCTCAGGCACGACGAGGAGCTGGTCACCACCCTCAACCGCGCGTGGCCGCTGCTGGAACCGACCGACCTCGTCGGGGACCTGTGGTCGGTGCCGGCGTATCTGCGGATGTGCGCCCCCTGGCTCAGCCGCGACGAGGTGCGCACGCTGCAGCGCAAGGAGGCGCCCCAGGCGTGGACGGTGTCCGACCTGCCGCTCCTGGACGCGGCGCGGCAGCGGCTCGGCGACCCGGAGACGGCGCGACGCACCCGCCGGCAGCAGGCCGCCGTCGACGCCGAGCGCGCCCGCATGGCCGACGTCATCGCCGATGTGCTGGCGGCGGATGACGACGGTGAGGGCGCGGTGACCATGTTGCGCGGGCAGGACCTGCAGGACAGGCTGATCGACCGGACCGCCCTGCCCGGCATCGATCCGGACCGCCTCGCCGGCCCGTTCGCGCACATCGTCGTGGACGAGGCGCAGGAACTGACCGACGCGGAGTGGCAGATGCTGCTGTTGCGGTGTCCGTCCCGGAGCTTCACCATCGTCGGGGATCGCGCCCAGGCCAGGCGCGGGTTCACCGAGTCGTGGCAGGAACGACTGGAGCGGATCGGGCTCGACCGGGTCGAGGTGACCGCCCTGGGCATCAACTACCGGACGCCGGAAGAGGTCATGTCGGAGGCCGAGCTGGTCATCCGGGCCGAGTTGCCGGATGCCAATGTGCCGACCTCCATCCGCAGCAGCGGCGTGCCCGTCGCCCACGGATCCGCTGCGGACCGGGACTCGATCCTCGACGCCTGGCTGGCCGCGCATGCGGACGGGATCGCCTGTGTCATCGGCGATCCCACGTTCCGGGCGACGTCCCGGGTGCGGTCGCTGGCCCCGGAACTGACGAAGGGGCTGGAGTTCGACCTGGTCGTCCTCGTCGACCCGGAGGAGTTCGGCACGGGCATCGAGGGTGCGGTCGATCGCTATGTCGCGATGACCCGGGCGACCCGGCAACTCGTCGTCCTGACGAGCTCCTGACGTCGTCCGCGGCAAGCCGACCGCCGCCAAGCGCTGCCAGAAGGCGGCTCCACCTGCTTGTGGACCAAGGGCTCCCAAGCCCCGACCGAGCCGCTTCCCAAGCAGTGCGCCTCCCCCGTCTGGTACAACGGCACCGAATCCCCGGTGCCGTGGACGTTCTCGCTGCACACCTCCTCCGGCTGGTCGAGCCAACTCGGCGTCAGCTTCACCTCGGAAGTCGGCGCGGGCTCCGCGAGCCCCGTCCAGGCCAGCGTCAGCCTGACCCTCTCCGGCCAGGTCACCTACGACCTGAAGCAGGACCTGGGCAACAGCCTGGTCATCAACGTTCCGTCGCACCAGTACGGCTGGGTGGCGCTGTCGGAGCCGGCCACGAAGGTGACCGGTGAGTGGACCTTCGACGCGAACGGTTTCCCCTAGAAGGCGAAGGACACCGTCACCGTTCCGCTGAAGAGCGACGACCAGGGCCGGTCGAGCATCTACCTGGCCCAGACGAGCCCCAACTTCACGACCTGCCACAGCTGAACGCACAGCCCGGGTGGGTCCGCCCGCACGCGCCGCCACCACGCGAGCGGGCGGACCCACCTGCTGCTCCCGGGGCTGCGCCTGCTGTGGCACCCAGCGGCTCCGGGTCTTACGAATCGCTGACGGCCGGGCGCGGGGGGTGGTCGGCGGCCCCGAACCGGTGCTGTGCTGGTCGCATGGTCAGTGAAAGGCAAGGCAGGCCCGTCGGTCGGCGACTGGTCCTGGGAATGCTCGGGCTCGGCGCCGTGGGCGTGGCGGTCGGGGCACCGCTGCAGGACAGCCTCAACGGGGTGTTCGCCGGCGTGCGCGAGAAGGATCCCACCGGCATCACGGGCCTGCTGCCCGGCTCCGGTGACTTCCGGTTCTACTCGGTGGCCCCCTCGGTCCCGCAACGCACCGCAGCCGACTACCGCCTCGCCGTGGACGGGCTCGTCGCACGTCCGACGGCGTACACGCTGGCGGACCTTCAGGGTCTGCCGCGCACCCGGATGGTCAAGGACGTGCAGTGCGTCACCGGCTGGCGGGTGCCGCGGACGCCGTTCACGGGCGTGCGGCTGTCCCATCTGCTCGACGCGGCGGGGGTGAAGCCGGGCGCCAAGGCCGTGCGGTTCACCTGCTTCGACGGCGTGTACACCGAGAGCCTGACCCTGGACCAGGCCCGGCGGCCCGACATGCTGGTCGCCTACGCGATGGACGACCGGCCTGTGACGCACGCGCACGGCGGGCCGGTCCGGCTGTACGCCGCGCCGATGTACTTCTACAAGTCGGCGAAGTGGCTGTCCGGCATCACGGTCACCGACCGCGTGCAGCCCGGTTATTGGGAAGAGCGCGGGTACGACGTGGACGCCTGGGTCGGCCGATCGAACGGGCGGGACGATGCCAGCATTGACTGAACGGCCGGTCCCGGTGCGCCATGCGGAGAGGCTGCGGCGGTTCACCGCCGCGGAGCGGTGGGTGCACCGGGCCACGGCGGCGCTGATGGGCATCATGCTGCTCACCGCGGCCTGCCTGTACGTGCCCTACCTGGCCGAACTCGTCGGTCGCCGCAGCCTGCTGGTCACCCTGCACGAGTGGGCGGGCATCGCCCTGCCGGCACCGTTGCTGGCCGGGCTGGTCTCACGGGCCTTCCGGGCGGATCTGGGCCGGTTGAACCGGTTCGGCCCGCAGGACCGCGGCTGGGTGAGAGCGGCCCTGCGCGGGCACCACCGTTCGTCGGGAAAGTTCAACGCCGGGCAGAAGCTGTATGCGGCGTTGGTCGCCGGAGCCGCGCTCGTCATGATCGGTACCGGACTGATCCTGTGGTTCCCGAGCCTGGTGCCGCTGCTCTGGCGGACCGGGGCGACCTTCGTCCACGACTGGATCGCCCTGCTCATCGGCGTCCTCGTCATCGGCCATGTGTGGATGGCGGCCCGCGATCCGGAGGCCCGCCGCGGGCTGCGCACCGGCCATGTCTCGCGCGCCTGGGCCAGGCGGGAGCATCCGTTGTGGGAGGAGGAGTCCTGAGCCGGTCCGGCGGATGAAGGGGGCCGTGGCGACCGGGCAGGCGCAGCGCGCGCAGGTCGTCCACGGCACGGTCGTCGTTGCCGCGATCCGACTGTGGCTCCGCTGACCAGGTACGAGGGAGCCACTGTCACAGCCGGCCGATACGCTTCCAGCGATTTCCCGCCAGCTGACCGGAAGACATGATGACGCGCAGCTCCAGGCCATCGACCGAAGCGATACTCACCGCGTTGCCCGCGCTCGCTCCCTACGCGCGCGACGCCGTGGTGCTCTGTCCCGAGCGCGGCGAGCCGGACCCCCGGAACAGCTCGATCGGCGGCCCGCTCCTGTGGCCGAGTGACGAGCCGTGGCCGGAGTGCTCCCTGCCCGACGTGGACAGCCCTGATGGCGCACCTGCCACGGCGATGGTGCCGGTCGCCCAGATCTTCCGACGAGACGCGCAAGGGCCCTGGTGGCCGGCCGACTTCGACCTCTTGCAGATCCTGTGGTGTCCCAATGAACACTGGGATCCGCCGGCCCAACAGGCCGACATCAGCCCTGTGGTCGAGATGCGCTGGCGTCGGGCCGCTGAGGTGACGAGCCGGTTGACGACCCCGCCGTCGCCCTCGCGCTACGACGAGGACGGCTACCTGCCCCAGGCATGCACCCTCACCGCTCGGCATCTGACCGACTTTCCCTACCGGGAAGAACTGCCTGCGGACCTCCGCCCGCAACTGGAGGAACTGGTCCGTGCGACCGGTGACGGCAGTGATGTCATCACCCGCGTCGCCGGCTGGAAGCTCGGCGGCTGGCCGACCTGGCACCTGACGTACCCGGCAGTGTTCGCCTGCGGTGACTGCGGCACGGACCTGACGCTGCTGTTCACCATGGCCAGCGATGCGGAGACAGGAGTCGTCGTCGGCCGCTCCGGAGACCTGCGGATCTTCACCTGCCCTGCCGATCACCGTCATCCCTTCCAGGTGGACCTGCACTGACCCGGCCCGGCACGCGCCGCGGTCCATCAGGAAGAACTGCCAGCTCTCGGGCCGCCGTTCGGCGTCCGCTCCGTGCCCGATCGGCGCCCGATCCGCGGTTCGTCGATTCGGGCAGGCGGTGATCCGGGGTGGCACCGCCGGTCATCGGCGACCGGGCCTCGCGGCGAGGGCGGCCAGGGTGGCGTGTTGGTCATGGCGTCCCGGGCCCGGGCGGTGCAGTGCCACGAAGGGACGGCCGTCGACCGCCCATCGACCGGCCGGGAGCCAACCCGTCGCGTCGGCGGCATGCAGCAGGGCGTTGGTGCCCAGACGGGCCCAGGGGAACGGGCGGCCGTGGCGGCCCCGGGCGTCCTCGACGCGCACGGTGAGGCGCTCGTCCACGTCGTGGGGGGCCGCCTCGGCCAGCAGGCGTCCCCCCGGGGCGACCAGGGTGCGCAGGCGGTCGAGCAGGCCGATCGGATCGCCGCCGATGCCGATGTTGCCGTCCATGAGCAGGACCGTGCCCCACCGGCCCTCCTGCGGCAGGCGGTCGAAGACGGACCGTCGCACGGCCCGCCCCCCGAGGCGGCGGGTGCGGGCCACGGCGGTCGGGCTGACGTCGATGCCCAGCGCCGGGACACCTCGGGCGGTCAGCGCGGCCACCAGGCGTCCGGGGCCGCAGCCGGCGTCGAGGACGGGGCCGGCACAGCGCCGCAGCACGCTGGAGTCGGCCGCGTCGGGCAAGGCGCACCAGCGCTCGACGTCCAGGGGCAGCAGATCGCCCCGCCAACCGGCGCCCTGCGCGGCGTCCGACGGTGACAGGCGGCGCAGGAAGAGGGGACCGCTGCCGGTGCGCAGGGCGTGCGCGTAGGGCTGGTCCGTCCAGGGGTCACGCCGTTGTGCGGGTGCGGGGCGGCCGGTGGCGGGCGTCGGTGCGTCGGGTTGGGCAGCCGCCGCGATGTCGGTCGCGCGCCGGCCGTGCGCCAGGCGGTCCGGCACCCACGGCAGTGCCTGGGCCCCGTCGAGGCAGGGCAGCACGACGTCGACCCGTGAAGGGGAAGGGGATGTCTCACTCACCCCCCTCACCCTACGAGAGCAAAAGGTACATAAAGGACTTGGTGACCTTACGGAACGCTGACGTCCCGGGTCTTCGCGGCCGGCCGCCGAAAGAGGATGCAAGACTCGGTGAGGTGAAACGCGTACTCGTCGTGGACGACGACCCCACCGTCTCCGAAGTCGTGGCCGGCTATCTGGACCGGGCGGGCTTCGCGGTCGAGATGATCGCCGACGGCCCGACCGCCGTGGCCCGGGCCACCGCCCAGCCCCCCGACCTGGTGGTGCTGGACCTGATGCTGCCGGGCATGGACGGGCTGGAGGTCTGCCGGCGCATCCGCGAGCAGGGCCCACTCCCGGTGATCATGCTGACCGCGCGCGGCGACGAGGAGGACCGCATCCTGGGCCTGGAGTTCGGAGCGGACGACTACGTCACCAAGCCCTTCAGCCCCCGCGAACTCGTCCTGCGGGTGCAGTCGGTACTGCGCCGCGCCGGCGTACCGACCACCGCCCGGACGGCACGGTCGGAGCCGTGGCTGCGGGCCGGACCGCTCAGCCTGGACCCGGCCGGCCGACGCGCCACCCGTGACGGAACCGAACTCGCCCTGACGATAAGGGAGTTCGACCTGCTGGAGTTCTTCCTGCGGAACCCCGGGCGGGCGACGAGCCGGGAGGAGCTGATGCGCCGGGTGTGGGGCTGGGAGTTCGGCGATCTGTCCACCGTGACCGTCCACGTACGGCGACTGCGCGAGAAGATCGAGGACGACCCGGCCCGCCCGCACCTGATCAGCACGGTGTGGGGCGTGGGCTACCGCTTCGACGCCGCCCCACCGCCGGAAGGCACCGACGAGCGAGGAGCCCACGATGATCGGTGACGCGCTGCTCATCGCGCTGTACGCGGCGGTCGGCGCGGGCGCCGCCGGACTGGTCGGCACGGCCGCCCTGCGGCTGCTCCGGAACCGATCGGTCACCCTGTCCCTGGCCGTGGTCGCCGCCGTCACCGTGGCCGCGATGCTCGCCGGAACGCTCCTGGTCTCCTGGGCCATGCTGCTGTCCGATCACGACCTGTGGGTCGTGACGACGGTCTGCGCCATGGCGGCGGTCGTCTCCATGACGGTGGCCCTCGTCCTCGGCCGCCGCGTCGTCAAGGGAAGCCGCGCACTGGCCGAGGCCGCCCGGGCCCTGGGGGACGACGGCCGCTTCACCCCGCCCGCCGCCGCGCCCACGGCCGAACTCGCCCAGCTGAGCCGGGAACTGGCCGCCACCAGCGCCAGGCTCACCGAGTCCCGGGAGCGCGAGCGGACCCTGGAAGCCTCGCGCCGGGAACTGGTCGCCTGGATCTCCCACGATCTGCGCACCCCACTGGCCGGCCTGCAGGCGATGGCCGAGGCGCTGGAGGACGGCGTGGTCGACGACCCCGGCGTCTACCACACCCGCATCCGCACGGAGGTCGAGCGGATGGGCACCATGGTCGGCGACCTCTTCGAGCTCTCCCGCATCCAGGCCGGCGTCCTCACCCTGGCCCCCACCCGCATGTCGGCCTACGACCTCGTCGGGGAAGCGATCGCCGGCGTGGACGCACTCGCCAGGGAACACGGCGTGCGACTGGTCGGGGACGGCGTCGATCCCGTGCCGATCGAGGTCGACGCCCGCGAGATGTCCCGCGTATTGGGCAACCTGCTGATCAACGCCATCCGCCGGACCCCCGCCGACGGCACCGTCGCGGTCTCCGCCCGGCGTCAGGCCACCGGCGTCGTCCTGTCCGTGACCGACGGCTGTGGCGGCATCCCCCCGGAGGACCTGCCCCGGGTCTTCGACACCGGCTGGCGCGGCACCCACGCCCGGACCCCGCCCGCCGGGGCGGGGCTGGGCCTGGCCATCGTGCGCGGCATCGTGGAGGCCCACCAGGGCCGCGCTGCGGTGTCCAACGTGCCCGGCGGATGCCGCTTCGAGGTCCACCTTCCCGCAGCCGGCTGACCACCACCGGCCGGCCGCACCCACGCCACGTACACGCGCACGCGCACGCCGGGGCAGGGCAGGGCAGCCGCACTCACTCCGACGCCGACAGTTCCTCGAACAGCCCTTCCAACGCCGTGCGGTCGTCCTCGCTGCCGGTGTGCGGCGAGGCGAACCACCGCGCGTACTCCGCGATCTCCGACAATCGCCAATCGAGCGCGAACAACTCGACCATCGCCGGATCGTGACGCAGGCGGGCACCGGCGGCGAGCAGATCGCCGTAGTCCCGCTCGCGCGGTGCGAGCACCAGCGATTCCCAGTCGACCAGTCGTAGGCCGAAGGCGCCGACGACCTGGTTGGCGTAGTGCGGCTCGCCGTGCGTCGGCACCCACCCCTCCCGGCCGGCGAGCGCGCTCTCCGCCAGTTCGTGATAGCGGGCCGTCCAGCGTCCGATCTCCTCGCCGCGCGCGGCCAGCGCGGCCCTGGCCTCCTCCCCCAGCGGACCGGACGTCCACGGCCGCGTGGTCCTGGCCCGCAAGGCGTCGGCGAACGACGGCGCGACCCGCGGAGCCCAGTCCCGCAATCCCCCCGGAGGCTCGGCGTCATGCAACGCGGCCAACGCGGCGACGACCCCACGGACATGGCCCGGCTCGCACGCCTCCGCCTCCGTCGGAGTGCGCCCGTCCAACCACGGCGTCACGCTGAGCGCCCCGCCCGCGGCCTCGACGGTGAACCGCCCGGCCCGATGCGGCAGCGGTGCGCACATCACCTCCAGCCCGCCCGCCGCGAGCGCTGCCGCCCCCGCGTACGCGGCTTCCAGCGACCCCGCGGTATGCCTGGACCCCAACTCGTCCCATGTCACGAACAAGGCGGTGCCGCCACCGGCCACCCGCCAGTGATGCGCGCCGAAACCCCAGGGCAGATAGACGACCTCCGCGATCTCGGATGTCTCGGCCGGCCAATGCCCGGCGATCGCACGGGCGATGGCATCGTCGCTGATGGAAGCGGGACGGGAGTGCATGAGACCCGACCCTAATCACGGCCCGGGCCCCACTCACCCGATTTTCCCGCACGGCCGGCCGGCATCGGGGACGTACTGGACGAACTACCAGCCCAGCACCTCCACCAGGCGGCGCCGGGCATGGGCATACGTTTCCTGAGCGTCGAGGTCTCCTACGTCCACGCCCAACACGTGCCACGGGGTCTGTGCGAGCAGACGACGGGTCAGGTCGGCCTCGTAGCGGAGATGAGCGGCGGCCGACGCAAGGTCGCGAACAGCCCGAGTACCAGGGGACCCGGCGAGCTTTCGCACGTACCAGTCCTCCCAGGCATCGCCCTCTCGCTCGACCGCACGCCGCAGCGCCGTGGCCGGATCGTCATGGACGTACACCACGGTGACCTGTGCCGGCTCCACAGCCCGGGCCAGCTCATCCATGACGTGGACGAGAGTCCCCTCGTCGTGCCCCCATGCCACAAGGGACGGGATGAACGGCAGCAGGGCATCGGTCACCAGATAGTCCTTACCCGCCGCGAGTGACTCGGCGACGTAGGCGCGAGTGCACTCGGCCAAGGTCGCAGGCCGGACGGTTCCGTCCCCACCGGCGAACTCTTCGGTCACGGGCCGGAAGGCGGACCGTGTGAGGATGTCGGCCTCCTCGAAGTGGTCCACCGATGCGCCGGTGTTGCCGAGCCACTCGGCTATCGCACGGCACAGGGTGGACTTGCCGACACCAGGGCTGCTGCCGATGACAGAGATGAGGTGGAGGGTCATGGCAGCAGTCTCACACCGCGCGCAGACCTCCACCCGGTATTTCGTCGGAAGGCGAAGGCCATGAGGGTGTGACGAGAGTGAGGGTCGCAGGGGTGCCGACGAAGTCGGGGTCCGGCCGCCCACGTCCACGCTCGCCGGGTGCCAAGCTCCTCTTCGACACGGGACTGGGCGACCTGTATGTGATGCGCACCGGCGAAGGGCGCCCTTGCCGTGGTCGGCGCCTACCACGCGCTGGACACGGGCACAGTGGAAGTTCTGGCCGGCGCACCGTCCTGAACCAGGCGGACGAAGCCCCGGTCCGCCCTCGACATCCGCCCCCGCCTGACCAGCTGCGGTCGACCGCACCTGCCGACCGTCTCGGCTCGCGCCAGGCCAGGCGCCGTGCGGTGCCGTGCCGTGCCGTCATGCCGCGCCTCGCCGCGCCCAGGCATGGCCACGCCGCGACCGCCCATGCCGACTTCCGAGCGAGTAGAGAGCTCGACCGATATCGACCATCAGGGGTAAATAATAGGGAAAATGTTCTGGTAATCTCCCAGTTCAGAGACTCGTGTGAAGGAACCGCATGACTACGCCCACTCCTCCCGATGGCTCCACGACCACGGGTCGCCAGCCACAGGACCACAACCCGTGGGCCCCACCGGCACACCAATCCGCCGACGTGCCCCCCGCGACGTACCCGACGCAGATCGGCCAACCCCGTAACGGCATGGGCATCACCGCCCTGGTCCTCGGCCTGGTGGGCGTGGTCCTCGGCGTGTTCGTCTTCCTGTTCTGGTTGTCCTGGCTCCCTGCCCTGCTGGCTGTGATCTTCGGCGCCGTGGGGCTGAGCCACGCCCGCAAGGGCCGTGCGACCAACAAGGGCATGGCCGTCGCCGGTCTCGCCCTGGGCATCGTCGGCCTGCTGATCGCGGCCGGCAGCGCGGTGTTCACCGCGGTGGTGGTCAAGCACGCCGTCGACGGCGCACGCTCGGAGATCAAGGAAGTCAAGGAGGCCGAGGAGTCGAAGGCGGCCGAGGAGAAGAAGCGGCACCTCTCCTTCGGCGAGGCGTACACCTTCGGCAACGGCCTGAAGGTCACGGTGTCCAAGCCGACGCCGTTCACCCCGGACGAGTTCGCCAACGGCCACGCCAAGGGCAACAAGGCCGTGGAGGTCACCGTCACGGTGGTCAACACCGGTTCCCGGCGCGTGGGCGTCGAGACCGGAATGCCGGACGTCAAGGACGCGGACGGGATCTCGGCACAGCTGGTGATCGACGGAAGCGGCCGGCAGAAGGTCATCACCGGCGCCGTCCCGCCCCACGGGACGGTCGTCGGCAAGTACGCCTTCTCGCTGCCGCCGGAGGCCGCCAATCCGGTCGAGGTGAAGTTCAGCCCGGACGTATCGCAGTGGGACGACGCCTACTGGAGCGGGCCCTCCTCCTGACCTGCACGGCAGGCCCCAACCGTAGCGGCAGACGCTCGCGGGCAACCGCGACCGGTCTGCCAGTGCGGCCCCCGCACGTCGCCGACTGCGGCGAACGCCTGATTTCCTCCTCTGCGGGCGCGAGCCAAGACCGGTCAAAAGCCCGGCACTTCTACAATTTGGCTCCGTACGGTCCGGCGCGCGCCTCACGGCCGGGCCGTACGCCGGCGACGAAGAGGAGGGTCCCGTGCCAGGCCAACGCTCCATCATCGAGGCCGAGAAGCTCGTCGAAGCCAAGCTCGGCGGCGTCCCGATCGGGCACGACCAGATGGCCGTGGTGGCCAACATCCATCGGGTGGCCGCGGCCGTCCGGCAACATCTGGAGAATTCCGTACTGCGCGGTTCGGATCTGACCTGGACCGCGTTCGTCGTGCTGTGGGTGATCTGGATCTGGGGCGAGTCGGAGACCCGATACGTCGCGGAGGAGGTCGGGATCTCCAAGGGCACCCTGACCGGCGTCGCCCGCACCCTGGAGTCCCGCGGCCTGGTCAGACGGGCCGGCCACCCCGAGGACGGCCGGTTGGTGCTGCTCGGTCTCACCACGGAGGGCGAGGCGCTGATGCACCGTCTGTTCCCCCAGTTCAACGCGGAGGAGGTCTTCGTCACCCAACGGCTCGACGCCGAGGAGTGCCGACGGACCGCGGAGATGTTGCGCCGGATCGTGGTGCAGGTCGAGACGCACGGCGAGGAGCGGCGGGCGGCGCTGCTGGACGGCGCGGAGCCGGCACCCCGCCGCAGCGGACGCCGTTCGAAGTCCTGACGGGGCGTCGGCGTCCGTTGCCCGGTGCGGGTCCGCTCGTCCTGGAGCGCCGCACCCAGCCGTCCACCGAGCACCGTGCGAGCGGCCTGGTCGGACAGGTCGTGCGGATGATCGACCGGCGCGGACCTGCCCGGCCTGCGCGAAGACCCGTACCGGCCGCCCACTTCTCCTCGATCCCGCCAACACCCTCGATCCCGGCCCCTGGGCGTCCCGCGTCGACGCCATCGCCGAGCGGGGCGACTGACGTCGGTCGACCGGCCGGATCGATGACGCGCGCCGGTCCACAGATCAACATTCGGTCGAACCCAAATCTCTTGCTCGGCCGACGAGGGGCCTGATGGGATCCTCGGCATGACTGTTTCTGCTCCCGGGGCGGGCCCGGCGACGGCGACGCACGACCTGCCGGTTCCGGCTCACTGGTTTGAGCTGCACGAACTGGACGACGGAATCGTCCGCATCACCGAACCGCACGTCGACAAGTTGCTGCGGGCCAACCTGTGGTGGCTGCGCGGAACAGATCGCGACCTCGTCGTGGACGCCGGCCTGGGCGTCGCCGCCCTACGCCAGGAGATCCCGCAGATGTTCACACGGGATCCGCTGGTCGTTCTCACCCACGCCCACCTCGACCACGTCGGCGGCGCCCACGAGTTCCGCGAACAGGCCGCCCACACCGCCGCCGCCGGACCGCTGGCGGAAGGGGTTGCGGCGAGCCTGTTCGGCGTCGAACTCTACGACCAACTCGGCCTCGACGCCGCAGCAGACCCCCCACCGAACCTGCTGATCAACGCACTTCCGCACCCGACCTACGACCCTCGCACCTACCAGGTGGCTCCCCTGGAGGTGACCCAACAGCTGCACCACGGGGACGTCATCGACCTCGGCGGCCGACAGCTGACCGTCATCCACCTGCCCGGCCACACACCGGGGTGCATCGCCCTGCACGAAACGCACACCGGGGTGCTGTACTCCGGCGATGTGATCTACAACGGCGACCTCATCGACGACCTCCCGGAATCGGACCGGTCCGCCTACCGCCGAAGTCTGCAACACCTCTTGGACCTGGACGTGTCCGCCGTCCACCCGGGTCACGGCCGCAACTTCACCCGAAGCCGCCTGCACGAACTCCTCCACGCGAACCTGCGAGACCAGGAATGAGAGCTGGAGTCACTGCTCTGGCCGGCGGACCGGGTCTCCGGCTCGGGCCGGATCCATGTTGTGGAAGCCCACTGCCGCGTCGAGGAGCCACGCACCCGCCCCTGACTCCTGCGGAGGTCCGTCGACGGCGACGTTCTCAACGGCTGCTTCGCCGGCAGGGTGGCCACCGTCGCGAGACTGCACGAGGCGCTCACCGAGTCCGAGAGTGACGCCGATGCCCCGGTCGTTCTGGAGGCCCACGTCCACCAGATCGGCCTGCTGGGGCCGACCGCCGAACGCTTCGTCGCCGCGACGATGCCGGCCGAGTACCTGACCACGGTGGAGCTGACGGACCCCGGATACAACGCAAGACCACGCGCCACGATCCTCGCCGCGGAGGACAACCGCCTGCAGCGGCTCGCGGACGCCACCGCACCCGAGCTCCGCCTGCGGGCGTTCGCTGAGCACGGCGCCCCGGCCGAGGATCAGCGCACGTCGACCGCCGCGGGGGGACGGGCCGGCGAGGCGCGGAAAGAGCAACGAACGGCAGGTCCTCATCCGCCTCACCGACGACGGCACCCGACGACTCACCGCCATGCGTACCGAGCTGCGCGCCCGCCAGGCCCAGGCGCTGTCCCGCTTCACACCGCAGGAGCGGCACGCGCTCACCGCACAACTGCACCAGCTCGCCGGCCTCATCGCCGACACGATGACCGCAGCGGACCACTGACGAGCCTCAGGTCGGCAAGACGGACGGGACGGTGGCTTGGGCACGAACTCCCCAACACAGGCCGGCACTTCGCCGCGGCGCCGTACGCCTCATCGCAGTGCACGAACACGGCGCCATATCCGCGCCGCACGATGCCCCGGGATCGTCGACGGCCACGTTTCAGGATGCTGGCGAGTCACCGCGGCTCCCGACGAACGGATTTTTGCGCAGGTGACGCGGGGCCCGGGCGATGAGGTGCCTGCCGTGAATGGCCCCGGTGTCGAGCGCGCGGCTCTTGCGCGGGCGGCGGCGCCCGGCGGCGGAGTCAGGCGCCCGTGGCCACGGCTTTGAGTTCGGCGAGCGACTCCCGGATGAGGTGCGCGAAGTCCTGGTCACCGGATTGCTCGACCCAGCGCTCGAACGCGATCTTGAACACGGCGATGCCCGCCTCGGCCGTCAGGCTCGCGGCCGGTTCTCCCACACCGCGGCGGCGCAGAGTGTCGGAGAGCGCCGTGGACAGCGAGGCGAACTTGATCAGTTCGCGTTCCTGGAGCTCGGCGTTGGCGGCGATGACGGCTTGCCGGCGGCGAACCCTGTCGAAGCGCCCCTGGAACTGTGCCGCGGCGGCATCGAGGGCAGCGGCCACCGCGTCGATCGGCGCCGCGGCGACAGGCGCCTCGGTGACGGTGTCGACGAAGAGCTCCTGGAGTGTGCCGGCGCCGGCGAACAGCACCTCGCGCTTGTCGGGGAAGTACCGGAAGAACGTCCGCTCCGTCAGTCCCGCACGCTTGGCGATCTCCGCCACGGTGGTCTGTTCGTACCCGCGCTCGCTGTAGAGCTCCAATGCCGCCTGCTCAAGTCGGCCACGCGCGTTGGGCTCCCATCGACTCATGTCCCGAATCCTACTCGATGACAGTGACTGACATCGATGCTACCTTTGATGTCAGTGACTGACATCGGTCCGTCCTCGGTGCACCCTGCGCAGAGGACGATGGAGTGCTGGGAGTTCTCCTCATGCGTGTATTCGTCACCGGCGCATCCGGATTCATCGGGTCCGCCGTCGTTCCCGAACTCATCGGCGCGGGCCACCAGGTCCTCGGGCTCGCGCGCTCGGACGCCTCGGCCGAGCGGCTGACCGCCGCGGGGGCGCAGGTGCACCGCGGCACACTGGAAGGCCCGGACAGTCTGCGCTCCGGCGCCGCCGCGTCCGACGGGGTCATCCACCTCGCCTTCATCCACGACTTCTCGCGGTACGAGCACGCGGCGCACACCGATCTGCGTGCCATCGAGACGCTCGGTGCCGCACTGGAGGGATCCGACCGCCCCCTGGTCGTCGCTTCCGGCACGCTGGGGATCGCCGAAGGGCGGGTGGCGACCGAACGGGACGTCCCCGTTGCCGACTCGATCGGGGCCCTTAGAGCTCCCTCGGCGCAGGCCACGCTCGCCCTCACCGCGCGCGGGGTCCGCTCGTCAGTGCTGCGGCTGGCGCCGTCGGTGCACGGCGAAGGTGACCACGGCTTCGTCAAGACCCTCATCGATATCGCCCGCGACAGGGGCGTGTCGGGATACGTCGGCGACGGGTCGAACCGCTGGTGTGCCGTGCACCGCAGCGATGCCGCGCGCCTGTTCCGGCTGGCCCTGGAGGGGGCTCCGGCCGGGTCGGTGCTACATGGAGTCGCCGAACAGGCGGTACCGGTCCGTACCATCGCCGAGGCGATCGGCCGGCATCTCGGCCTCCCGGTGGCGTCCGTCTCCCCCGAGGACGCGGAGCGGCACTTCGGCTGGCTGGGCGCCTTCTTCGGGGCCGACGCACCGACGTCCAGTGCTCTGACCCGCGAACTACTGGGATGGCAGCCGACCCATCACGGACTCATAGACGACCTGGAACAGGGTCACTACTTCCGGGCCTCGGCGGACCGTTCCACCCTGCCGTAGCCGAATCCGCCCTGCAGTGGCCCAGGCGTCGGGGCCCGATGGGAGGTGAGAGACACAGCGCTGCATGGACGCGGGGTGGACGCTCTGGACGCATGTGGCGCGGCCGACTACCGGCGGGACAGGGGGCGTTGGAGCGCGAGGAGTGCGAGTGTCGTCGACGACCGGTCGGGGGAATCCTGCCGGGCAGTCCTGGAGGTTGCCTGCGCAACGCCTCCCGCACCGGCCGAGCCCCATGGCATGTGCGGGAGGCGGGTCACCGTCGGGTCAGTTGGTGCAGGTGTCGAGCATCGAGGCCAGCGCCTTCTTCTCGCCGTCGGTCGTGGTCAACTTCCAGACGGACTTGATGTGGGTGTAGTCCTTGGCGTACGTGCACCAGAAGGCGTGGTTGGTCGGCTTCCAGTCGGCCGGGCCGCTGTCGCTCTTGGAGCTGTTGGAGGACTCCGAGGCAATCAGCAGCTGGGGGTCCTTCAAATCGTTACCGAATGCCTTGCGCTGGTCGGCGGTCCACGTGTCGGCGCCGGAACGCCAGGCTTCGGCGAGGGGCACCATGTGGTCGATGGTGGCCTGCGCGACATCGGTGACGGTGGCGTCGTCATACACGGAATACCACGAACCGCTGGCCGGCTGACAGCTGCCCGGCTTGTCCTGGACGTCCTTGCCGTCGCGGGCGAGGACCTCCTGGCGGGTGGTGCAACCGTCGGGCTGCTTGGCCCATATGGAGAACTTGTCGCGGGCGTAGCCGTCCATGGAGTGCGGGGTGGCGACGGTCAGGGCCGTCAGCTCGGCGCGGGCGGTCGATGTCGACGGCGGGGCCGGCGGTTCGGCGAGCGCCGGGGCGGCGGACAGGCCGACGACGATAACGGCGGCGGCCGACAGGCCGAGGGCAGCACGAGGCATCAAGGTCTCCTGAAATGTGGGGGGTTGGAGAGACTCCTTTCGAGGAAACCGCACATGCCGGGGCCTGCGCTACGCGCGTTGAATGGACATGACAATTCTTTTCCCTTCCCGTTACTTGCATTTGAAGGGGCGGGCTTGCCTGCGGTAGATGCCGCATGCATCAGGAATGGGCGGCCGGTGAGGCGGCGGGGGGCGACCAGTCGTCACGGAACGCCCCGTTTACCGGGTCCGCAACCAGGCATCCGCGAACTGCTGCTCAGGCGGTGGTGGCCCGTCGTGCGTACACCTCGATCTCGATCTTCATGCGGGGATCGGCGAGCCCGCACACCATCATCGTGGCGGCCGGCCGGACCTCCCCGAAGCAACGGCGGAGGACCGGCCAGCAGGGCTCGAAGTCCGCGCGGTCGGGCAGCAGATAGCGCACCCGGACCACGTCGGCGAAGGTGCACTTCGCCTCGGCCAGCGCGGCCTCGATGTTCCGCAGGCACTGCTCGGCCTGCGCCACCACGTCGTCCGAGATCGTCATGGTGGAGTAGTCGAACCCGGTCGTCCCGGACACGTGCACCCAGTCACCGTCGATCACGGCACGGGCGTAGCCGATCTGCTCCTCGAAGGTCGAGCCACTGAGGATCGCGCGTCGCTCTGTCATGCGCCGAACGCTAAGTGGTCCGGGCCGCTACGTCCATTGCCGGTATCCGGGAGGGCGGGCGAGCCGATCAGCCCTGCTGGACGGGTACGACGACCAGTTCGGCGCCGTTGACGTGTGCGGGGACGGAGACGGCGAAGGCGATGGTGCCGGCGATGTCCTCTGCGGTGAGCGGGCGGAGGTCGGTCCGCATGCGGGGCAGGGAGGTCTGCATGCTGATGTCCCGCATGTCGTGGCCCAGTTCCGTGACGGTGACGCCGGGTTCGATGTTCTTCCCGCGGACGCCGCGGGGGCCCAGTTCGGCACGCAGATTGCGGGTCAGGTGGGCCACGGCGGACTTGGTGGCGCAACAGACCGACCAACCGGGGTAGAGACTGTGGCCGGCCACGGAGCCGACGTGCACCAGATCGGCGGGGCCGAGGGTCGCGGTGATGGTGCGGGCGGCGGTGTCGATGGCCTTGGGGTCGGCCAGGTCGGTGGTCACCAGGAGGATGGGCGCGGTGGTTGTGGGGCCGAGTTCGTCGGCCAGGGCTCGCAGGCGCTCTGCGCGACGGCCCAGGAGGGCGACCGCGGCCCCGTCGGCTGCCAGGCGGCGGGCGGTGGCTGCGCCGATGCCGCTGGAGGCGCCGGTTACGACGGCGACCCTGCCGGTCAGCCGCTGAGCGCTGTGCCCGGCATGGGTGTCGCGGGCGAGGGAGGGAGACGAAGAACTCACGGCTTGAGCCTGCGACGGTGAGCGCATCCCTGACCAGGCAGGGATTCTCCCGGGAGGCACGATCGTAGGAGTGCCACGGCCACCCTCCGCGGTGCCGCACCTCACTCGCCCGTGTCTAAGGTTGCGGGCATGGGCAGCGCGAACCCGCTCGGGCAGTTCTTGCGTACCCGCCGCGCCCTGATCACCCCCCGAGGACTCAGGACTGCCGGTCTCTCCTCGGCGCCGGGTCGCCGGGCTGCGCCGCGAAGAGGTCGCCATGCTGGCCGGGGTCAGCTCCGATTACTACGTGCGGCTGGAGCAGGGGCGGGAGCGGCACCCCTCCGTGCAGGTCGTCGATGCCCTGTCCCGGGCCCTGCACCTGGACGGGGACGCGACGGATCATCTACAGCGGCTGGCGCGACCGATTGCGGGGCGGGGCCGTGCGGGACTGTGGGCAGAGGCGCCCGGAGACCGTCAGTCCGGTCCTGTTGCGGATGATGGCGGGCCGGCACCGCACACCGGCCGTGGTCCTCGGGCGCTGTCTGACGGTGCTGGCCCATAACGCCCTGGGCCGAGCCTGTTCGCCGGCCATGCCTACAGCGGCGACCTGGTGCGGTTGGTGTTCCTCGACCCGGACGCGCGCGAGTTCTCTCCGGACTGGGAGCAGGTGGCGGCCAACACCGTGGGCGGGCTGCGCTCGGCGGCCGGGACCGACACCGACGACCCCCAACTTGTCCGGACGGTCGGTGAACTGTCGCTGAAGAGCGCGGAGTTGCGTCGCCTGTGGGACCGCCACGACATCCGCCAGGAGACCCACGAGGCCAAATGCTTCCGACATTCGGGGGGGCGGGCGGCTCGGCCACCGCCACCGCCACCGGCATCCCACTCGCCGGCACTTTGACTGG
Source organism: Streptomyces noursei (assembly GCF_016917755.1). Classification (GTDB taxonomy): domain Bacteria; phylum Actinomycetota; class Actinomycetes; order Streptomycetales; family Streptomycetaceae; genus Streptomyces; species Streptomyces yunnanensis. The sequence continues at coordinate 487,489 of NZ_CP070326.1, forward strand.
TGGCAATCGCAACGACGGCCTTCCTCACCCTCGGATGCCCAGTCATCTGCTGACGACACCTCAACGCGTCGCAGGGGTAGCAGATCAGGTCTACGACGTCGGCTATCCGCCGCCTCCTTCAGCCAACGACCAGATGAGAACATCGTTCGTGGTGGGTGATCGCATCGCCCTCGAAGCCACCCAACTACCTTTCCTTGAAGACCATTTCGTTAGGGCGCTCCTCTGGCTCGTTGAGAAAGGCCGGTATTGACGAATGGTCAGGTGTTGGCCAGCAGGAAGTCCTCTCCGCTCGACGGGCGGAGGCCGTCGGTGCGATCGGCGAAGTAGCGATCGGCGAGCGAACCCCCCGACACGTGGCGGGCCTCGCCGAAGCCGGCTTCACGGGCCAGTGCCAACATCTCGGGCGGAGTGTAGAAGCTGATGAACGGGGTGCCGGATGCCTGTGCGCCTTCCTTGCTCGTCCGGAGGCCGCGGCGGTCCGCGTCGTCGATGAGTTCGGGCGGCAGCAGGAAGGTCATGGCGAGCGTCGAGCCGGGTGCCAGCCCGGCGATCTGGCGGAGAGTGGCCACGGTGGCGTCCTTGGTGAGGTACATGGTGACGCCGGTGGAGACGATGACCGCCGGTCGGCTGGAATCGAAGCCGGCAACGGTCAGCTGTTCCAGCCAGTCTTCGCTCGCCTCGAAGTCGACCGGCACCAGGTGCAGCCAGTCGGGAATGTCGTAGCCGAGTTCGACCAGGCGGCGACGCTTCCATGCCTGGGTGGCGGGCTGGTCGACCTCGAAGACCTGTAGGCGGGAGGCGACCTCCGGCCGGCGCTGGGCAAAGGTGTCCAGGCCGGCTCCCAGGATGACGTACTGGGTGACGTCGTGGTCGACCTGCTCGGCGACCAGGTCCTCGATGAAGCGAGCGCGGGCCACGATGGCCGCTCGGAATCCCCCGGTGGCATCCGGGTCCATGTCGGGACGGCTGCGCCAGTCGTCGTCGGGAGCCGCCAGCTGGAGGCCGATCTCGTCGTCGAGCACATGCGGTGGTGGGTCCACCTGGACGTGCACGGCTCGCCAGAGGGCGGTCCGCAGCGCGGTGTTGTCCGGTGTCCCGGTCGGCTCGCCTGTCATGGTGTTCCCTTCCGGCGCCGTTGTGGTCAGTTCTGGGCGGGTGCTTGGAGGCTCCACAGTCGCCCGTCGGGATCGCGGACGGTCATCTCCTTGGTTCCGTAGTGGGTGTCCTCGAACGGCGTGACCACCTCGACGGCAGGATCGGAGCGGAACGCGTCCGCGTCCGCCACCTTCAGCACGATCTGCGTCTGAGGCTCTTGGTCTTCCGGGACCTCGGCGATGAAGACGTACGGCCCGTCGCCGTTGCGGAGCTGACCGGAGTTGTGGTCGGTCGAGAACTCCAACTCGTAGCCCAGCGACTGGAAGAACTTCGCCGCCCTGCCCCAGTTGTGGGTCGTCAAGTGCACGGCCTCGATTCCTTCGGTCGGCATATCAGCTCTCCCTCTCCGTCGCTCGCTCGTTGTCCGTGCCCTCGGCGTCGTCGAGATAGGCGCGCAGCGCTTCGGCGACCAGTGCCGACAGCGACATCCCCGATTCGATGGCGTGGTACTTGACCTGCTTGATCAGTCCGATCGGCAGGTACACGTTGAACTGCTTGACTTCCTCATCACCCACAGAAGCGATGCTAGCATCCTAGCAAGCTAGCCGTTCGAAGCAATGCGCATCGCCCGAAGTCCGCGGGACCGCCCCCGGCGCCTGCCGTGACAGCGTGCCCGGGGTCGGGCAGGGCGGCGCCCTACGTCGCCCCGTATGTCTGCGACCACCTGCGGGGCCCACGCCATCCACGCATCGCCCAACTGCCGCCCGCCGTACCGGACTTCTGCGAGTCCGTGACGGAGGCGTCGGCGCTCTACCATCCGCTGCTCGCCGACCGCCGGATGCTCGTTGCACTGGACAACGCGGGCACCGCCGAACAGGCACGCCCCCTGCTGCCCGCGACGCCGGACTGTCTGTCGAGCAACGCTGCCCGGCTCTTCCGCTTCCTGGGTCTGCACCCCGGCCCGTGCGTCGGCGACCACCACGCCAGCGTGCTGGTCGGCGGGGACGTCGAGGGCCGCCGTCGCCATCTCAACGAACCGCGCGACGCCCACCTCCTCGAGGAACGTGCCCATGGACACTATGTGCGGTCGGAAATGGTGCGCATCTACGCCGCGCAACGCGTCGCGGTGGAGGAGCCCCGTTGGGCTCAGGACCAGGCCGTACAGCGGCTGCTCGCCTTCATAGCCCAACGCCGGGTGGCCCCTCCGACCTCTCGTTCGGATCTTGCCGGCTCGGACACCTCCCGCTGATCCGGATCGATCCGACGTGATGCCGCCTGATCCGATGTGATCCGGCCTGATCCGGCCGGCCGCCGAGGGTCGGAGTCCGCCTGGAGTCGGACCAAGATGGCCCTGAAGGAGGATTCGTCGGCACTTGCTCGTACGAAATGGTCGTTCTTTCCGGCAAGTTGACGGGAAGGAAGGCATTTCGTGCGAATACGACGCTTAGCGGCCGTGCTGGCGGTCGGGGTCACGGCGACGCTGGTCCCCGCCCTGTCCCCGGCGCAGGCATCCGCCGCGGACCCGCTGCACGGGTTCCACAACCAGCGCCCCGCCTGGCACCGTTGCGACACCTCGATGCCCGCCGCGTACCAGTGCGCGACGATCGATGTGCCGCTCGACTACAGCCGGCCCACCGGCAGGACCATCAAGCTGGCCATCTCCCGGATGAAGGCCGGCGGCTCGGCCGAGCGGCACGGCGCGATCCTGTTCAATCCCGGTGGGCCCGGCGCCAACGGCCTGGCCATGCCGGTCGCGATGAACGACACGATGCCCAAGGACGTCCGCGAGCGTTACGACCTGATCGGGTTCGACCCCCGCGGAGTGGGCCGGAGCACCCCCGTCACCTGCGGCCTGACGGCCGCGGAGCGGAAGGTCGAACACCCCTACCGGCCCGAGACGTTCAACCATGATGTGACTTGGGCACGGTCCGTCGCCGAGAAGTGCCGCACCGAGAACGGCGACGTGCTCCGGCACATCACCACCCGCAACACCGCCCGTGACATGGACGTCATCCGCGCCGTACTGGGCGAGAAGAAGATCTCGTACCTGGGCTTCTCGTACGGCACCTACCTCGGCGCCGTCTACACGCAGATGTTCCCCCAGCGGACCGACCGCTTCGTACTCGACAGCGCGGTCGACCCCGCCCGGGTCTGGCGCGGCATGATCCAGGTGTGGGCAGAGGGCGCCGAGCCGGCGTTCGCCCGATGGACGAAGTGGACCGCTCAGCGCGACCGGGCCTATCACCTCGGGAGCACGCCCGCCGCGGTCAAGGCGTCGTTCTGGGACCTGGTCGCCCGAGCCGACCGCGACCCCATCCCGTATGAGAACCAGAAGCTCAGCGGGGACGACCTCCGGGCCGGTCTGCGTCCCCAGTTCTTCAGTCCGATCGAGGCCGCCGAGACCGTCGCCGCGCTGAAGGCCGCCGCCGATGGGAAGCCCACCTCGCACCGCATCGTGGGGCTGGACGGCGCGCCGGCTCCGCGGAGCCCCGGAGAAACCGACGCGCAGCCACCGGCCGACAACGGCTCCGCGGTGTTCTGGTCCGTCGTCTGTGGCGACACCGCGGCCTGGCCGCGTCGCATCGACCAGTACCGCCGTGATGCGATCCAGGACAAGGCCAGGCACCCGCTGTACGGCGACTTCGGCTCCAACATCACGCCGTGCGCCTTCTGGACCGGACCGGCCGAGCCCGTCACGACCGTGCACAACGATGTCCGTCTCCTCACCGTCCAGAACCAGTGGGATCCCCAGACACCTCTGGTCAGCGGTCTGGGCATGCACCGCACCCTGACGGCTTCGCGCATGGTGTACGTCGAGGGCGGCGAGGGCCACGGCGTCTACTCCGGGGACCCGCGCGCCTGCGCCAACCGTGCCGTCAACGCCTATCTGAGCACCGGCCAGCTCCCGACACGGGACCTCACCTGCGAGGCGTCCGGCAGCCAGAACGCCGGCCTGGGGAAGAGTACGGTCCCGATTCCGCACCGCGTACCGGGAGCGCCCGGCTTCTGACCACCTTGGGCACCGGACAGCGCACGCGTGGGGTCCTGGCCGTGACGATGGCCGGGGCCTCATGCCTGGGTCGGCACATCCCGGTCCGGATCGTCGGCCTCACCGACGTTGGCCACCCATGCAGTTGGCGGCCCGTTGGCGGCGGTGTGTCTCGTGTCCGTCGGGGCGCCCGTGGGTTCGGGCGCCCCGACGGGGGCCGCGGCCGGGGGCCTGCTCCCGGCGGAGTCATCGGCCGGCCAGCAGTGCCTCCAGTGCGATGGCCGTGTCCGGGTGGGCCCTGGTCAGTGTCGCGCCGTGCGGGGCGGGTGGCGCGGTCTGCCAGGTACCGTCGCAGCCGAGCAGGCCCGCCAGGGCGTCGCACGTCGCGGGGTGGGCGGCGAGGAGGGTGACGCCGTGGCCGGTGTCCGCGCCCGGTGTGGGTTCGGCGGTGTGCGCCTCCGGTTGGCTTCGCCACGGTGGTGTCCAGGCGTCGAGCGCCGCGAGTCGGCCGGGGAAGATCCGACCGGCCTCGCGGATCAGCAACGGGGCGAGCTCGGCGCCGTCCGAGCGCAGGGTGCCGATCAGGGTCGGCAGCCACGGCAGGAGCACCGGGTCGGGCAGTCGCCCGAAGGCGTTCGACACCGCTTCCACGACGAAGTCGGCGAGGCCGGGGACGGGCTCCAGGGCGTGCAGGAAGCCGCTGAGGTAGCGCGGGTAGGCGGGCACCACCAGGGGGTTGCCGAGCAGTGCGTCGCACTTGGCCCGCAGGTCGGCGCGGGAGAGGTGGCCGAGCTGGGTCCGGGCCGCCCACAGCAGTGCCGTCTTGGACGGGTCCTCGGGGTGCGACTGGCTGACCGCCAGCTCCAGTTGGGTCCGGTCGCAGCCGAGCGACAGCGCCAGGCCCTCCATGCTGAACAGGAAGCCCAGCATGGCCGCCACCTGGCGGACGGTGGCGTCTTCGTCGGTGCAGGCCGTAGGCAGCAGCGTGCAGTAGTGCGCGTACCCGGTCTTGACGAAGGACTCGATCCACTGCGGCAGCACCGGTTCGCTGGTGCGGTAGTGCGACAGCAGCCGGCGTACCCGGCGGAGTACCTCCGGTGCGCCGTCGACGCTGCGTTCGGCGGCCAGCACCTCCAGGGCGCGGGTGCCCAGTTCGTCGGCGAGCCGGCGGCTGCGCAAGTACAGTGCCGCGTCCTCGACGGTTTCCAGGACCGTCGCCGTGGTGGCCTGTGAGCCGTACGCCGTGCGGCGCAGGCGTTGTTCGAGGACCTGCTCGATGCTGACGCCCTCGTAGCCCAGCTCGATGAGCGCGCGCTGGTGGGTACCCAGTGCCAGGTCCCAGGATTCCTGGATGGGGCGTTCGCCGAGCTTCCGCTCTCCCATGATCGGGCGGGCGGCGCCGTGCGGCATGAGGTAGCGCAGCATCCACAACACGTCGGAGCAGCGCTCCAGTTCCGGCTGGGCGGCTATGTCCAGCAACGCCCGCTGGACGCCGCGCTGCTGGAGCTTGAGTTCGAGCGGTGCCAGGCGGTCGTGGACGTCGCGTGCCAGGGGTGGCAGGGCGTCGTAGCCGACCTGGCCGGTCCGGTCGCCGCCCATCATGATGTCCACCAGGCGGCGCACGTCGCGCCGGCCGGGCACGGTGTCCTTCTCGATGCAGGTGACCGCCGCGTCCTGGAAGTCGTACGGCGTCGGCTTGGCCCGGTCCCGCATTCCGGCGAGCAGGATCGAGGTCTCGAACACCGCGATGGCGTCGGCGGTGGACGCGAGGTAGCCGTTGCGGCGCGCGGCGCGCACGATCTCCACCGACCAGCCGAGGAGTTCGGCCTCGTCGAGCCCGTCCAGGACCGGCGGTTGTCGGAGGAATCCGGTCAGCTTGTCGGTGGGCGGCGATGTCTGTGGCACGGGGGCGAGGGCGACCGCGGTCTTCCTGGGCCGTGCCGGCTTCTTCGTGCCGGTCTGCCCGTCCAGGCGGTAGGGCTGTACGCGGGTGCGTTTGACGTTCTTCGCCCAGACCGTGGCGGCGATCGACACCGAGCCGGCGGCGAGGCCGAACTGCGCCTCGATCGCCGCGTGGCTTGACGGGATCAGGCCGTGCTGCCATGTGGTGGCGGTGCGCGGGCCGATCTCGAAGGTGTCGGTGCCGTGGACGCCGAACTCCGCGACGCGGCTGGCCGCATGGAAGGCGCCGCAGACGTAGAGGCAGTCCGCGGGATCGGCGCCGGTCGCGGCCAGGTGCGCGCGCATCCTCGTCCACATGTAGCGCTCGCGGTCCTCGTCCACGCGCACCCGGTTCGGTTCACCCGGTGCCAGGCGCCGGAAGAGGCTGCCGATCAGCAGCATGACCTGGCGGTAGGTGTCGTGGTCGCTGTCGCCGAGCGGCACTTCGACGTACTGGTGCCACCACTCCGACCAGTGCCGCACCTTGCCGTGGCGCAGCAGGTGTTCCTCCAGCTCGGCGAAGCGGGGCCGCAGGTCACCGATCTCCACGCCGACCGCGTCGCCGTGCAGCGCGGCCTCCTCCTCGGCGGGTGGGGCGTCCGCTCCCCCGTTCTGGGCGGGGGGCTCGGCGGAGTGCGTGCCGCGGGCGTCCCACTGGAAGACGTGGTCCGAGGAGCGGTCGACGAGGACCAGCTCGACGCCCGGGGTGTCCAGTGCGTAGGCGATCGCCTGGTACTCGGCCGACGCCTCGGTGATCGGTGCGACCACCGACAGCGGGGACCACTCGGCGGGGAAACCGTCGATCTCGGTCGCGAACGCCTGGACCGCCACCGGGAGCCTGCAGTTGCGGAGTTCGGTGAGCAGCGGGGCCATGTCCTCGCACAGCTCCAGGTAGACGACCTTCGGCTGCTTCTCCCGCAGGCGGCGGGCCATCGCGAGGGCGGAGGCGGGCGAGTGGTGGCAGACAGGGAAGATCTCCAGCGGTTCGCGGACCGCGCGGTCGACGTCGTCGACGATGCCGAGCAGGATGCCCTCCAGGGCGTCGGGCCCGTCGGCGAACGCGGCGGCGGCCTCCTGCAACTGTCCGCGCAGCCCGGCGAAGGTGCTCTCGTGCGCGCCGCTCATGACAGGGTGGCGATCGCGTCGCGGCCGCCCGCCAGGAATTCCGGCCATGATCCGCCCTCTTCCTTGCTGCGCGGCTCGACGACACCATGCAGGTATTTGTTGAGGATGGCCAGGTCCTCGGGCTCGCGTCGGGCCAGTGAGCCGACGAGCGAGGAGGCCAGCGTGTGGGCGGTCAGGGCACGCTCGCCGAAGAAGTTGCTGTGCAGGACGGCGTCCTCGAGGACGCCGATCTGTTCGGCGGTGGACAGGGCGGACTCCAGCTTCTCGTCGTCACTGCCGGCCGCTGCGGCCGAGGCGCGCAGGTCGGCGAAGCTCTGCAGCAGGACGTCGAGCAGGTTCGGCGGCACGTCCAGCTCGATCTGGTGGCGGCGCAGCAGTTCCTCGGTGCGGAAGCGGACGATCTCCGCCTCGCTCTTCTTGTTGGTCACCACGGGGATGCGGACGAAGTTGAAGCGGCGCTTGAGTGCCGAGGAGAGGTCGTTGACGCCCCGGTCGCGGCTGTTGGCGGTGGCGATGATCGAGAAGCCGGGCTTGGCGAAGACGATGTTGTCGCTGTCCAGTTCGGGAACGGAAATGTACTTCTCGGACAGGATCGAGATCAGCGCGTCCTGGACGTCGCTGGTGGAGCGGGTGAGTTCCTCGAACCGGCCGATCGCGCCGTTCTCCATCGCGGTCATGATCGGCGAGGGGATCATCGACTCCCGCGACTGGCCCTTGGCGATGACCATGGACACGTTCCAGGAGTACTTGATGTGGTCCTCGGTGGTGCCGGCGGTGCCCTGCACCACCAGCGTGGAGTTGCGGCTGATCGCTGCGGACAGCAGCTCGGCCAGCCAGCTCTTGCCGGTGCCGGGGTCGCCGATGAGGAGCAGACCGCGGTCGGAGGCGAGCGTGACGATGGCGCGCTCGACGAAACTGCGGTCGCCGAACCACTTCTGCGGGATCTCCCGGTCCAGGCCGTCGGAGCGCTCCGAGCCCAGGATGAACAGACGGATCATCTTCGGGGACAGGCGCCAGGAGAAGGGCTTGGGGTTGTCGTCGACGGACTCCAGCCAGTCCAGTTCTTCGGCGTACTTGATCTCGGCGGGGGCGCGCAACAGGTCAGACATCTCAGGGCCTTTCGCTATAGGGGCATGCTGAAACGGGAGGGGTGATGCGGGAGACGTGACACGTGAAGGGTGATGTGCAGGTAAGCGGGCGGGCGGCCCCGCGAGCGCCTACGTGAGGAACGTCTTGAGTTCGTGGACGAGCTTGCGGATGTGACCGGATATCACCGGTGTGCCGAGATCCTTGAAGTGCTCACGGAACCACGGATTGACGCTGCCGCGGCCGGAGCTGGTCACCGAGCCGACCGGGATGAACTTGGCTCCCGAGCGGTGGATGGCGGCCATGCTCTCGAACAGCGGCTCGGACTGCCATTCGTAGAAGTCGGAGATCCACACCACGACGGTGTTGCGGGGCTCGGCGATCTTCGGCTGGGCCAGCGCCATGGCGACCGTGCCGTCGGTGCCGCCCCCGAGGTTGGTGCGCAGCAGGGTCTCGAAGGGGTCGTGCACCCATGGCGTGAGGTCGAGCGCCTGGGTGTCGTACGCGATCAGGTGGACGTCGACCTTCGGCAACCCGGCGAAGATCGAGGCCAGGATGGTGCAGTTCACCATCGAGTCGACCATCGAGCCCGACTGGTCCACGACGACGATCAGCCGCTGTGGTGTCGTCTTGCGGGCGGTGTGCCGGTAGTAGAGGCGGTCGACGTACAGCCGCTCCTCCTCCGGGCTCCAGTTGGTGAGGTTCTTCCAGATCGTCCGGTCGAGGTCGAGGTTGCGGAACACGCGCTTGGGCGGGACGGAGCGGTCCAACGCCCCCACGGCGGCCTTCTCCACCTGGGTGCGCAGCACTTCGGCGACCTCGTCGACGAACCGGCGGATCAGGTCCTTGGCGTTGGCCAGGGCCACGCCCGAGAGGTTGTTCTTGTCCTGCAGCAGCTGCTCGATCAGCGACATGCTGGGGGTCAGCTGCGCGGCGAGCCGGGGATCGGCCAGCACCTCGCGCAGGCGCATCCGCTTGACGAGGTCGGCCTCGATGGCGCCCAGCTCCGGGCCGATCGCCGGGATCAGCCGGCTGAGATCGGGGGCGGTGCCGCGACCGCCGGTGCCGGTCGGGCTGACGCCCGGCCCTGCGGCGCCGGCCCCTCCCCCGGCGCGACCGCCGCGCAGGTCGCCGGGTGCACAGCCGAGTGCGCGCTCCAGCCAGCCCGCGTCGGACTGCCAACGGGCCAGCTCTCCGGCGCTGACCGCGCCGGATCCGGTAGTGAAGACATTGAGCAGCACCTTCGACACCAGCGCGGCGCGGCGCACTTCGGCAGCCCGGTCGCGTGCGTCGTCACCGTCACAGTCACCGTCTCCGTCACAGTCACAGTCACAGTCGTCGGCTTCGACTTCGGCTTCGACTTCGGCTTCGGCTTCGGCTTCGGTGGGATCCGGGGCCATCAGCCCGTCCAACTCCGCGGCCAGTTCCGGGTGGCGCTGCACGACCGAGTCGACCGAGGTCTTGGGGTCCAACAGGGCGGGCGGCAGGCCGATGTCCTTGACGACGGCGAGGCTCGCCGATTCCAGCGCGGCCTGCTCCTCGGGGTCGAAGAGGCGGGCGAGGAGCCGCCAGTACAGCACCTGCCGGCGGTTGTCGTGCGGGTCCACGGCCGGGTGGGCCGGGAGGGAATGCGTGGTCGCGCGCTCGGACGGCCCGGGGGCCTGCTCGGGTTCGGCCGGTTGCGCGGTGGTCCGGTCCGTCATTTCCGCAACAGCCTTCCCGCGCGCTCGCGCAGTACGGCCACGGCGTCGGTGGCGGTTTTCTCCGCCTTGACGCCGGCCTTGTCGGTCGTGCCGCCGACCCATCCGCCGGCATGCAGGGCGACCGTCTTCTTGCGGACGGTCCGCTCGACGGCCAGGGGTTGGACGATGAAGGCACCGGCATCCCAGCGGAGCAGTCCGATGCAGGCGGCGGACGACGCGACGGCATCGGGGGTGAGCGGACCGGCGGTCGGTAGGCGGTCGGTGTCGACGACCAGTGGGCGTCCGGCGACGGTGAAGGTCAGCGCGGCATCGTGGGTGGCACCCTTATCGTCCTCGTCCGGCTCGCCGCCCTTGCCCTCCGCGTCGGCCTGGTGGGCCGTGTAGCCCTCCAGGAAGACCGGGACGGCGATGCGCGCCGGGTGCCGGTCCAGGGGCGCGATCGCGGGGTCGGTGGCGGTGGGCAGGGCGACGCGGGCGGTGGTGAAGGTGTCGGCTGGCTCGCTCTGGCGGGCGTGTTCGTCGCTCCAGAGCAGGTCGCCCTCCGGGGTGATCGGCATGTCGGAGAGCTCCATGGCACGGCCTTCGCCGACGGCCGCCAGGAGCGACATGTGGGGGCGGAGCAGCTGCCAGAGGCCGGCTCCGACGACCGTGTCGGGCTTGGGCGCCGACACGCCGGCGCGCACCAGGCGGGGCGCGGTGCCGTCGGCGGGCTCGAACACCGCGTGGACCTGGGCCTGTACGGCGGTCGCGTGTTCCTGTACGTCGATGCCCAGGGGCAGCAGGCGGCCGGTGGCCGTGTCGGTGACCGGCGCGTCGGCGGCACCGGGCACCGTCAGCAGCAGTGCTCGCGACCACAGGTCGGCCCACCGGCGTTCGGGGATGCGGTCCAGGGACGCGCCGGGGCAGGATGCGGCGAGTTCGGCGGCGAAGCCGTCGAGGAGGGTCGCCAGGCGACGCAGGGCAGGGTCCGGAAGCAGTGCGGAGACGACGGGTGCCGCCGCGGAGACCAGGTCGTGGTCAATGCCCTGCCACCCGGCGCGCGCCAGGTCGGACAGCCAGGAGCGGGCTGCGGCGAGCAGGTTCGTCGGCTGCTGCCCGCCCTCGGGGGCCGGTGCGGCCGCTTCGGCGCGGGGGCGTCCGGTCGTCTCCCCCAACTGGGCTGTCAGGGCGTCGTGGACGGAGCCGAGCAGGGCGGTGCGGGCCGCGGCGAGGGCGAGGAAGTGGTCCTCGCTCGCGGTGCCGGCCGCCGCCTTCTCCGCCGCCTCGGCGACCCTGGCGGTCAGCGGCGTGCCCGCCACCGCGTGGGCGAGCTCCGTGAGGCCGGCGGCCTGGGCGGGCTGGGGGCGGAGCAGGCCGGCGACGAGTACCTGGTCGAAGGCGTCGACGGCCGCGAGGGCTTCGTCGAGCCCGGCGGGGGCTTCGGCGAACGCATCGGCGTGCTCCTCGGCACCCGCACCGGGCTCGCCCGGGGGCGGCCCGGTCACCGCCGCCCTGGTCGGCGGGAACCACTGCATGTCCGGCAACGGGCCGGTGCTCGGGGCGAGTTCCAGGTAGGCCAGGTGGCGCAGGAACCGGCTGAAGACGGGTGCCGCTGCGGTGGTGTCCCCGCGGGGCGGGCGTGCCGCGGTCAGGGCTGCGGCCAGGGTCTGTGCGGTCGGCTCGCCGGCGGCGCCCTCGACCTTCAAGTAGCGGGCGACGCGCTCGGCGCCGTACTGCAGCACCGCCTCGTTGATCAGGGCGCGCAGGTGGTTGCAGAACGAGCCCCGGGCGCCGCCGCAGGGCCGGTTGTTGTTGGTGCTGCAGGCGTACGCATGGGTACCGACGGCGATGGACGAGACATAGACGCGCTCGATGTCCGAGCCGCTGGACACCACGCCCTGCAAGCGTCCGTCGGCCAGCTCGACGAACGGGACCTTGGCGAGCTTCCGTGGTCGGGCGGGCGGAATCACCCGCGCCGTGCTCGACCTCTCCCACGCTGACAACGCACCGTCTCCTTCGCACCAAAGGGGAATCCACGCCGGAACGGCGGGGCTCCACGCCACATCGGCGGGACACGGATGAACATACTTACGACCACTGACAACGCCCGGTCCCAGCGGCCGTGACCTGCGGCGGAGCAGGGCAGCGGGGCGCACCGTCGAGTGGTGCGCCCCGCTGTGTTCCCGTGCTCCGGGACGCCTCGGCGGTGTGGGCCCGTCACTTCGCCGGGTGGCGGCGCCGGTTGTTGCCGTCGGCGGCAGGAGCGTCGTGGCGGCGAGGTGGGTGGCGGTCAGCCGCGCGGCATCTCGTGGCGTACGTAGTGTTCGAGCCACCTGCGGAGGGTGGGGCCGATGTCGGGGCGTTCGCAGGCGAACTGGATGGCGGTGCGCAGGTGGTTCTCCGGGTCGCCGGTGTCGAAGCGGCGTCCGGTGTGCAGCACGCCGTGCACCGGTGTGCCCTGTCGCGCCAAGGTGGCCAGGGCGTCGGTGAGTTGGAGCTCTCCACCGCGGCCCGGTGGGGTGGCTCGGAGAACCTCGAACACCTCCGGGGGCAGCACATAGCGGCCGATCACGGCGTAGCTGCCGGCGGCCTCGTCCGGCCGCGGCCCCTCCATGAGGTCGGTGATGGGGAGGGTGCCGTCGGTGCGGGCGGGGCGGGTGGCCGCGCAGCCGTGGGCGGAGATCTCGTGCGGTGCGGCGGGCGTGAGGGCGAGGACGCAGCCGCCGTGCCGCTGCTGGACCTTGATCATGTCCGGCAGCAGGGGGCTGCCGGCGTCGATGAGGTCGTCGCCGAGAAGGACCGCGAAGGGTTCGTCGCCGATGTGCTGTTCGGCGCGGAGGACGGCGTGGCCGACTCCTCGGGGGGTGCCTTGCCTGAGGTAGTGGACGGCGGCCAGTCCCTCGGGGCGTTGGAGTTCGGCCAGCAGGTCGCGGTCGCCGTTGCGGCGGAGGACCTGTTCCAGTTCGGCGTTGCGGTCGAAGTGGTCCTCGATCGGCCGCTTGTTGCGCCCGGTGATCAGGAGGACGTCGTGCAGTCCCGCGGCGGCGGCTTCCTCGACGAGGTACTGCAGAACGGGTCTGTCGACGACGGGCAGCATTTCCTTCGGGGTCGCCTTCGTCGCCGGGAGCAGGCGGGTTCCGTGACCGGCCACGGGAATGACGACCTTGCTGAGTGGCTGCATGCGGTCTCCAGGTTCAGGACTGCGGAGCCGGCCGCCGCTGGAGCGGGGTGGCGAAGGGTGTGCTCGGGCACAGCGGAGCGCCGTGTCACGGGTCGGGACGCCCGACAACGCCGACACAGCTGTCACCCGCTTGCCAACTGATGGCAACTCCGGCGACCACCGCCGTCACGACCGGTCGATCCATGGCGTGCTGCCGTGTACGGAGACGACGGTCCCCTGGTGAAGTGGCCAGTCAATGTCCCAGTCCGTCGAGCCGGCGAGCGGGGAGGCGGGCAGGGCGAAAAGGACGGTACCGGATAACGTGCGGGCGCGCTGGGACATTCCTTCTCCAGGGATGAAGACGCAGATGGCCGGGGATGTCGCGATCCCGACAGTTGAATCGCAGACAACGTATCGAGCACCCCGACACTTTGGCAATGTTTGCCAACAGGTTGGCAAATTCGCGCTTCCAAGTATCCGGATATTGCTAGAACGAGCCGCTCCACGTTTGGCAATAGGCTTGCCCGGGCAGGCAGCGCCTCATTAAACTTCGGGCAACAAACGGACAGCTTTTTGCCCGCTCGGGCGAGTTGGGGCGGTCGGGTGGCCTCACTTCTCAACCGAGCTGAATAGTGGGATTCATATGAGGGAACAGCCGGCTTTCGGACGGCGCCTGAAGGCGTTGCGGGCGGAGCGGGGTCTCTCGCAGTCCGCGCTCGCGGGGGAGGAGATCTCCACCGGGTATCTGTCGCGTCTGGAATCCGGCGCCCGGCAGCCCACGGACCGGGTGATCACCTATCTCGCCAGGCAACTCGGGGTCGAGCCCGCCGCGTTCGAAGAGGCCCCGCACAGCGGCTCGCTCGCCCAGGCACTGAGCCTGGCGATGTCCTCCGACAGCGACGAGGCGACGGAGAACCTGATCGCCGTGCTCGAACGGGCCGACGGAGAGGACGCCATACTGCGCTGGCAGGCCCTGTGGCTGGCGTCCGTCCACTGGCGGCAGCGCGGCGAGCGCGGCGAGGAACAGACGTGCCTGGAAGAGCTGGTGCGGATCGCCGACGAACAGGCCCTGCCCGAGCTGCAGTGCCGCGCCCGCTCCCACCTGGCCCGGTCGTTGCGGTCGACGGGCGAGGTCAGCCGGGCCATCAGCATCGCGGTGGACGCCCACCGACTGGCCAAGAACGCCCGGTTGTCGGTGTCCGACACCGGAGGCGCCCTGCTGACGCTGGTGTCGGTGGAGGCCGAGGCGGGCCGGCTGCCGGACGCGCGGGCGCACGCCGACGAACTCGCCGAACTCATGGAGGGCCGGTCCGGAGTCCTGGCCGCCGAAGCCCTGTGGTCGGTCGCCACCGTGCGCTTCCGGCAGGGCGACCACGAAGTCGCCATGACCTATCTGGAACGCGCCATGCAGGAGTTGGAGAGCCGTGTCGATCTGACGCTGTGGTTGCGGCTGCGGCTGGCCGCGGCCTCGCTGTGCCTCCAGATCACGCCACCGCGCACGTCGCACTGCCGGGAGTACCTGGAGGCGGCGGCCGGCGCCCTGTCACTGGTCGGCACGCCCGTGCTGTGCCAGGAACTGTTGACCCTGCAGACACATCTCGCCTTCGAGGAGGGGCGGTTCGCCGCGGCCCGGGCGGCGTACGACGAGCTCAGCGGCCATGACCTGCGGCTGTCCTATCGCGACCGGATCCGGCTGCACATCCTCGACTGTCGGCTGATGCTGCGGGAGGGCCGCGAGGAGGAGGCCATCCGCCGGCTCAAGGAGCTGGGCGAGGAGGCCCGGCAGGAGTCCAACATCGACCTGGCGGCCGAGATCTGGCGCATTCTCGCCGAGGCCCTGGAGGACGTGCACCGGGACCGGCCGGTGCGTCGCGGCCGCAGCGCCGCCAAGAAGTAACCGCGGGCGGCCGTCCGGGTTTCGAGCCGGCCCGCCCGACGGCGGGCCCCTGCGAAGCCACGGACGGCCGCCCGCGCCGGCATGGCCTTCGCCTCCCTTGTCAACAAAGTTGCCACATCCTCAGTCCTCCCCTCTCGGCTCACCACCCGCCTATTCCACGGGAATTGAGCGATGCCCAAGGCGAGCCGATCACTTCACTCCGTTCACCCTTGCCAATTTTGCGCCCATCCTGGCAACATATTGCCAAGCGCTCGGAGGATGACTCGGCACCTTGGCTCCAGCTCCGGAAGCGCCGTCTGGCAGCGCACCCTCACCCACTCCCACACCGGACTTCGGGCTGCCACGGGACCGGGGACACGGAGAGGACCCGACATGGTGCAGCGATCAGCCGAACAGGAGGCATCCGCCCGGCCGCACCGCCCTCGGTTCGCACGCCCGGGCCGCGGCGGCCGCGCCGCGCGCTCGCCCTCGACGCCCTGACGGGCAGTCCGCCGCCCCACCGCGTCATCCCGGTGCTCGATCTGCTGCTCGTCTCCCGCCCGTCGGGCCCACCGCCGCGGTCATCGCGGCATCGGTCGGCCCTGCTCCGCCGCGTCCGCCGGTCGGTCGCCCCCTGATCAACCACTGTCCGCCGAAACCCGGTTACCACCGCAGACGGTCGGCGCCGCGCTGCTCGTCCCCATCCGGAACAACGGGTCCGCTGTCCGGGCCTGTCCCGCCCGCCGTAGTACCTACCGCACCTGTCGGCTTTCCCCCTTCAGGAGGGTTCCCATGGCCACTCCCGTTCCGCACGAAGGGCCTCCGCGCCCCTATCTCGTCAGCATCGTCCTGCCCTGCTTCAACGAGGAGGAGGTGCTGGAGCGGACGCACCGGCGCCTCTCCCGCGCGGTGCGCGACCTCCCGCACGAGATCGTCTACGTGGACGACGGCAGCACCGACCGGACCTGGCAGCTGATCGAGAAACTGACCGGCGAGACGCCGACCGCCCGCGCGGTCCGCTTCAGCCGCAACTTCGGCCACCAGGCGGCGTGCCTGGCCGGCCTGCGCGAGGCGGACGGGGACGCCGTCGTCCTGATCGACGCCGATCTGCAGGACCCGCCCGAACTCATCCCGCGTATGGTCGAACAGTGGCTCAAGGGCTGGTCGGTGGTCTCCGCCCGACGCAGCCACCGACAGGGCGAGACGGTGTTCAAGAAGGCCACCGCATACACCTACTACCGGCTGCTGGCGAGCCTGACCCAGCAGCCGGTCGCCCTGGACACCGGGGACTTCCGGCTCCTGGACCGCAAGGTCGTCGACTTCGTCGGCAACCTCGGGGAGAGCGAGCTGTTCCTGCGCGGCGCCATCAGCTGGACCGGCTTCCCGGAGACCAGCATCCGCTACGAGCGGGACGCCCGGGGCGCCGGCGAGACCAAGTACACGCTGCGCAAGATGCTGGCGCTGTCCCGAAGCGGCCTGATGGCCGGCGGCGCCGCGCTGCCGCTCCGCCTCCCCACCTACCTGGGCGTGGCCTCCCTCTCCGCGGCGGTGGGCGTCGGCGTGGCCTGGCAGAACCCGCGCCGATCCGCCCAACTGGCCGCGTTCGGCGTGCAGTCGCTGGTCTGCGGCGTGCTGGGCGAGTACCTGATCAGTGTCTTCCGCCAGGTGCAGGGGCGCCCGCCCTATCTCGTCCTGGAACGCATCCGCAGCACCGCCCGGCCCACGGATCCCGCCCCGAAGCTCGTCGAGGAGTACGCATGAGCACGCACCCCGCCGCCCCCGCGGACGCCCTCGTCGTCGGCGGCGGCTTCACCGGCCTGTCCGCCGCCCTGGAACTGGCCGAGCGGGGCCACCGCGTCCAGGTCCTGGAGAAGGAGACCGAACTCGGCGGCCTGGCCGGCAGCTTCGACGTCGGCGGCGGCCGGCGGATCGAGCGCTTCTACCACCACTGGTTCGCCTCCGACACCGAGATCCTCGACCTCTGCGCCGAACTGGGCATCTCCGGCGCGGTCGAACCGCACCTGACCCGCACCGGCATGTACTACGCCAACTCCATCTACCGCCTCTCCCAGCCCCTGGATCTGCTGCGCTTCGCCCCCCTCTCGCTTCCCGACCGGTTACGCCTGGGCCTGCTCGCCCTGCGCGCCCAGCGCGTCAAGGACTGGCGGGAGCTGGAGAACCGCACCGCCAAGGAGTGGTTGATCTCCCTGGGCGGGCGCAAGGTCTACGACGTGGTGTGGCGGCCGCTGCTGGAGGGGAAGTTCGGCCAGTACGCCGAGCAGGTCGGCGCCACCTGGATGTGGACCAAGCTCCATCTGCGCGGCGGCAGCCGCACCAAGTCGGGCAGCGAGACGCTGTACTACCTCCGGGGCGGCAGCGAGACCCTGGTGAACGCGCTGCACAAGCGGCTCACCGAACTCGGCGTGGAGATCCGCACCGGCACCGCCGTCCGGTCGCTGACCACCGACGGCAATCGCGTCACCGGCGTCCGCACCGAAGCCGGCGAACTGCTGACCGCACCCCATGTGCTGGTGACCGTCGCCCCCGAGCAGGCCGCGGCCCTGCTGGACCCGGTCGCCCCGGAGGCCGAGGCCGCGCCGCACCCCGCCGTCCCCGCCCTCGTCCGGCAGCTGCGCGGCGTCCAGTACCTGGCCAACGTCTGCCTGGTGCTGGAGAACAACCGACCGCTGTCCGACACCTACTGGCTCAACGTCAACGACCCGTCCTTCCCCTACGTGGGCGTCATCGAGCACACCAACATGGACGCGCCGGGGCGCTACGGCGGCAAGCACATCGTCTACCTGTCGAAGTACCTGCCGGTCGACGCCGAGCTGTACCGGATGAGCGACGAGCAGGTGCTGGAGTACAGCCTCCCGCACCTGCGGACCATGTTCCCCGGCTTCGAGCGCAGCTGGATCGACGACCACCACGTCTGGCGGGCCGAGTACGCCCAGCCGGTGATCACCCCCGGCTACCGCCGGTCCATGCCTGCGCTGCAGACCCGGCTGCCCGGCCTGTACCTGTCGAGCATGGCCCAGGTCTTCCCCGAGGACCGCGGCACCAACTACGCCGTACGCGAGGGCCGCAAGGCCGGCCGGCTGATCGCCGACCGGCTGCGCACCGGTGCGGCGCTTCACGACGAGGAGAACGCCCGTGCCTGAACTGCTCACCCTCGACCAGGCCGAGCGCCTGAGCATCGAGCAGGTCCACGACCTGTACGGCAAGTACGTCAGCCGCAGCCAGGTCTCGCTGATCGGCACCTTCGGCTTCGGTCGCGACCTGGTGGAGAGCGCGGAGGGTGCCTGGATCCGGCTGCGTGACGGCCGCGACATCCTGGACTTCACGGGCGGCGTGGGCGTCCTCAACCACGGTCACAACCACCCCAGGGTGCTGGCCGCCCGGGACCGCTACCGCCGGCAGCGCCGCATGGAGGTCCACAAGAACTACTTCTCGCCCTACGTCGCCGCCCTCAGCCACAACCTGGCCGCGCTGCTGCCAGGCGACCTGAACATCTCGTACTTCCCCAACTCCGGTGCCGAGGCCGTCGAGGGCGCGGTCAAGATGGCGTACAAGTACCACGCCGGCCGCCGCGGGACCGTACTGCACACCGACATCGCCTTCCACGGCAAGCTGATGGGGGCCGGCAGTCTCACCGCCTCCCCCGAGATCCACTTCGACTTCCCGCAGATCCCGGGCACCGACTCCTTCGCCTACGCCGACCTGGACTCCTTCCAACTGGCCCTGGAACGGCACGCCGACAGCCAGGGCCGCAGCGACGTCTACGCCGTGGTGCTGGAGCCGTTCAGCGCCTCCAGCCTGCGCGAGTGCCCGGCCGACTTCCTGTACGAGGTCCGCCGCATCTGCACCGAACAGGACATCGTCCTGATCTTCGACGAGGTCTACACGGGCTGGGGCAAGACCGGCGAACTCTTCCACTTCATGCGGCACCCCGGATTGGTTCCCGACGTCCTGACCACGTCGAAGTCGTTCGGCGGCGGCAAGTCCTCCATCTCCGGCTACGTCACCCGCGAGCCGGTCTTCCGCCGCGCCTACGACAACCTCGGCGACGCCACGCTGCACAGCACCACCTACTACGGCTTCGGCGAGGAGACCGCGACGGCGCTGGCGGCGGTCTCGGTCGCGGTGGAGGAGGACTTCCCCGGGCGTGCCCGGAAACTGGGCGAGCTGCTGTCGGCGGGCCTGGCCGACCTCGCCGCGCGCCACTCCGGACTGGTGGCCTCGGTGGCCGGCCGGGGCGCCCTGCACGGCGTGTACCTGCGGCAGGGGCCGACGCTGCCCAAGGCGGTGCGGGACCTGATCCCGCTCTCGCTGGCCAAGGACCCGCAGGTCACAGCCAAGTTGCTGACCGGGGCGGTGATCGCCGCCCTCTACCGGGACCACAACATCCTGACGTTCTTCGGCTCCAACCAGCGCATCGCGCTGATCGTCTCGCCGCCGCTGGTGGCGGGCGAGGAGGAGGTCCAGATCTTCCTGCGCGCCCTGGACGACGTGCTGAGCCGTGGGGTGCGCCGGCTGCTGACCGACTTCGTGCGGGAGAAGGTCTCCGCGGCGAAGGCGGTGCGCTGATGCGGGCCGCTCTGCACGCCAGCGGCCTGCGGGCCTACTGGCAGCGCCAGTACCCCTGGTTGCGCGAGCCGGGCGCCCTGGCGGCGGCCGAGGCCCACGTCCTGGGCACGCTGGCGACCCTGCCGGCGCCCTACCGCGCCGGGTTCGCGACCGCGCTGCGGCTGCTGCCGCTGGCCTTCCGGGTCGCCGCGCGGCGCTCGCTGCGCGCCGCGTCGGCCGAGGAGGGCCGGCGGGGCATGCGGTCCGTGGCCGCCCTGCCCGGCTTCGCCGAGGTCGTCCGGGCCAGCACCGCACTGGCCCTGTTGGGCGCGCTCGACGGCCGGGCGGACGAGGAGGAACGAGGTGGCGCCCATGCGCACCGGTAGGCGGGGACGGATCGTCGAGACGGACGTGGTGGTGGTCGGCTCGGGGGCCGGCGGGAGCGTCGCGGCGCTCGAACTGGCCGCCGCGGGGCGGCAGGTGACCGTTCTGGAGGAGGGCCCCCGGGCGGGCACGGCCGACCTCGCCGCGGCCAGCCAGGCCGGCAACATGCGCCGCCTCTACCGCAACGGGGGCCTGACCCCGATCTTCGGCACCCCCACCATCGCATACGGCGAGGGCCGCTGCGTCGGCGGGACGACCCTGGTCAACGGGGGGCTGCTGTGGGAGCCGCCGCCCCACCTCCTGGCCCGCTGGGCGGCGCAGTCGGGCATCGACGGCTACCGGGCGCAGGACCTGGAGGTCCACCTCAAGACGGTGACCACCCGCCTGGGCGTCCTCACCCAGCGGCACGGTGCGGGCAACCGAGACTCGCAGCTCCTGGCGGCCGGCGCGGAACGGCTGTCGTGGGGCTGGCAGCACGCCGACCGCGCGGTGCGCGACTGTCTGCACCGCAACCGCTGCACGACCGGCTGCACCAGCGGCGCCAAGCAGAGCATGACCGTCAGCTATCTGCCGCGGGCCGAGGCGTTGGGCGCGGAGATCCGCCCGGGCACCCGGGTGGTGCGCGTGCTGCACGACGGGCGCACCGCCCGCGGGGTGCTGACCGTCGGCCCGGACGGCGCCCGGACCGTCTACCGGACCCGTGCGGTGTTCCTGGCGGCCGGTCCGCTGGGCACCCCCGCGCTGCTCCAGCGCAGCCGGATCCAGCACCGCGCCGCGGGCCGTCGGCTTTCCCTGCACGTCAACCTGCGGACCATCGCCCGTTTCCCGGAGCCGGTGCACGCCGACCGCGGCACCATCTTCACCGCGCAGCTGAAGGAGTTCGGCGACCAGGGCGTGCTGATCATGCCGGCCAATGTCTCCCGCGGCAGCCTGGCCGCGGCGCTCGCCGGCCGGCCGGCCCCGGACACTCGACGCCTTCTGGCCGACTTCGATCACCTGGGTGTCTTCACCACGCAGGTGCGGCTGCACGGGACCGCCGCGGTACGCGCCGTCCCCGGCGGCGGTCTGCTGCTGCGCCACGCGATGACCGCGGTGGACCACGGCGCGCTGTGCGACGCCTTCCGCAAGGGCGCCGCGTTGCTGTTCGCGGCGGGCGCGACCGAGCTGACGCCGCCGGTGGCCGCGGCCCCCGCGCTGCACTCGCCCGCCGACGCCGAGGAGTTCTGCCGCCGGGTGCGTCCGCGGGACTGGGAACTGGTCTCGGTGCACGGCATGGCCTCGGCCGCGATGGGGACGGCCGACCGCGGTGGAGTGTGCGACGCCGACGGCCGCCCGCACGGTTTCCGGGGCCTGCGGGTGTGCGACGCCAGCGTGCTCCCCGGCGTGACGGGAATCAGTCCACAGGGCACGATCATGGCGTTCGCCCATGAGATCGTGTCCCGGTTCAACAACCCTTGAGGAAAGGCCCGATGAGCGAGCTCCCGGCAACCGGAACCGCCGACAAGAGGAACCGCGACGGACGGCACACCGACACCGCCCCACTGCCCCCGCACGCCCCCGAGTTCCGGATGTTCAGCACCGTGGCGCTGGTGGCGTCCTGTGCGGGCTTCGCGCTGATCGGTGCGCTGCAGTCCTTCTACGGGCCCGCCATCCCCGCGTTGCGCACCTCCTTCGGCCTCACCCCGGCGGCGGCCGGGCTCGGCCTGAGCGCCCACTTCATCGGCGGCGTGTGCGGGGTGCTCGCCTTCAACCGCGTGCACGGCAGAGTCGGCAACCGCGCCCTGTTGGGAGCCTCGTACCTGCTGATGGCGGTCGGTACCGCAGGCTTCGCGCTGGCCCCGTCCTGGCCGGTGGCGCTGGCCGCCGCGCTGGGCGCCGGACTCGGCTTCGGCGGCATCGACTACGGCCTCAACCAGCTCTTCGCGGTGGGATTCGGCCGGCGCAGCACGGCGATGCTCAACGTCCTCAATGCCTTCTTCGGCATCGGGGCGGTCGGCGGTCCGATCGTCATCGGCGCCGTCGGCCCGGATCGGTACCCGTTCGTCTTCGGCGCGTTCGGTGTGCTGTCGGCGCTGCTGCTGCTCTTCCTCAAGGGCGTCAGCAACACCGACCCGCCCCGGCCCGCCGACTCCGCCGGCGACGGCGGGGCGGTGTCCGCTCCCCTGGGCCGTTCGCTGGCCTGGCTGATGGCGGCGTTCGTGACGCTCTACGTCCTGCATGTCGGCGTCGAGGCCGGGGTGGGCGGCTGGGAGCCGACCCACCTGGAGACGGTCGGCTTCGGCGCGGGCTTCGCCGCCTCCGCCACCTCGGTGTACTGGCTGATGATGACGGTGGGTCGGTTCCTGGTCGTCCCCCTCACGCTCCGCTACTCCGAGGCCGCGATCATCATGGTCAGCTGCGCCGGCATGGCGGTCTGCCTGGCCGCCGCCGCGGTGCCGGCGCTGGCTCCTTATATGTACGCGGGCGTCGGCCTGTTCATCGCCCCGATCTTCCCCACCGGACTGCCCTGGTTGACCCGTACGGTGCCCACCGCGCGCCGCGCCGGTGCCTATGTCATCGCCGCGTCGATGGTCGGGGGCGTCGCGGCGGGGCCCGCGCTGGGCGGGGTGATCCAGGTGGCCGGCGTCCGGGCCGTCCCGCTGGTGCTCTGCGCGATCGCCGTGCTCTGCCTCGCCGCGGCGGTCGGCATCCACCGCAGGACCCGCCGCCCGGCGGAGTCCCGCGCGATGCGCTGACGTACCGTCACCCAACGGCCGGGCCGGGGTGGTTCATCGCCCGGCCCGGCCTCCTCATGTGGCCTGCCAGCCGGACCAGCGGGCCACCGCCACCGCCACCACGGGTCCGGCCGGCCGGCGACCGGCGTACTGCGAGTGGTACTTCTCCATCAGCAGCCGCACATACCCCGCGGACACCTCCGAGGCGTCGGCCGGCGGCAGCACGGTGGCCGTACCGTCCGCCCGTGCCCACCACAGGCGGTCCCAGTCCTCGTCGTAGGCGTCGGCGAGCAGGCAGACCCCGGGGCGGCGGCTGATGTTGGCCAGCCGCTTGAGCTCGGTGGTCCGCTTGGGCTTGTGATCCACGGCGAAGGCGAGGGTGTCGCCGGTCACCGCGAAGACCACCGGCACGAGATGGGGACGGCCCAGGTCGTCGACGGTGGCCAGACGGGCGACCCGGGCCGCCGCGAAGCGCTCCCGGGCCCGCCCGCCGGTCATCGCCGGCACCGCTGCCCCGTCCGACTCACCGGAAGCGCCCGGCGACCTCGGCGAACCGGTCGAGGTGCGCCAGCGTCTCGGCCTCCGGCACCGTCGGCAGGTAGAACAGGGCCCGTTCCACACCCAGCCGTACGTACCGCTCGACGACCTCCGGCTCCGGCGGCACCGCGTAGACGGTCACCGGCACGTCCCGGTCGGCGAGGCTCCGCAGCCGCTCGATCTGCGGCCCCAGTTCCTCGGGCGAGGCGCTGATGGCCAACCAGGCGTCGCCGAGCGCGGCCACCCGGTGGAAGGCGCCCTCGCCACCGCCCACGTAGATCGGCGGGTGCGGTCGCCGGACCGGCTTGGGCCAGGAGTAGACGGGATCGAAGTCCACGAACTCCCCGTGGAACTCGGCCTTTTCCCGCGTCCACAGTTCCCGGATGGCCCGCAGCCGCTCGTCCACCAGACGGCCCCTGGTCCGGGGGTCCGTGCCGTGGTTGGCCATCTCCTCCTTGTTCCAGCCGACACCGACGCCGAAGACCGCCCGCCCGCCGGAGACCAGGTCCAGCGACGCCACTTCCTTGGCCGTGACGAGCGGGTCCCGCTGGGCCACCAGCGCGATGCCGGTGCCCAGCAGGAGCCGCTCGGTGACCGAGGCGACCGAGGCGAGCGCGACGAACGGATCGAGGGTGCGGTAGTACATCTCGGGCAGTTCCCCGCCGCGCGGGTACGGCGTGCGGCGGTCCACCGGGATGTGGGTGTGCTCGGCGATGAACAGGGAGTCGAAGCCCCGTTCTTCCGCGGCACGCCCCAGCGCGGCCGGCGCGATGCCCTGGTCGGTGAGGAAGGTCGATACACCGAACTTCACAGCGGCTCCTTCGCTTCCGGTGTCTCGGGTGCGCGGTCGGCAACCCCAGGCGAGGTACCCCGACCGACCGCGGCCCAACAATCCGTCCCGCCAACCGGGCGATCACCGCACGGGCCCCGCCGGGACGCCGACCACTCCCCCGTCGGGCACCGGCGACACGCTCCCCCCGGTCCGGTCCCTTACTGGTCGACCCGGACGACGATCTTGCCGACCTGGGTCCCCGCCTCCATGTAGCGGTGCGCCTCGACGATCTCGTCCAGGTCGAAGACCCGGTCCACGACGGGCCGGAACGCCCCCGAGCGCAGGCCGGAGGCGACGAACGCCTCGCCCCGGCGCAGCCGTTGCGGGTCGCCGGTGGTCTCGAAGAGGGTGTAGGTGCGCATGTTCAGAGCGGGCATCCCGAGGGCGAAACCCGGGTAGGGGGTCGGCTCACCGCTCAGCACGCCGTATTCCATCAGCGTGCCGCCGGCCGCAACCGCCTTGGCCAGTTCCAGTACGCCGGGACCGGCGATCGCGTCGAAGACGAGCTCGGCGCCCCGGCCGCCGGTCAGGTCGAGCACGCGCGCCACCACGTCCTCCTCCTCGGTGACGACCACGTGCGCCGCGCCCGCCGCGAGCAGGGCGTCCTTCTTGGCCGCGGTACGGGTGGTGGCGATCGGCATCGCCCCGACGCGCAGGGCGGTCTGGATCGCGGCCAGGCCCACGCTGCTGGAGGCCGCGGTGATCACGACCGTGTCCCCGGCGCGCAGTGCGCCGACCTCCACCAGGGCGCCGTACGACGTCAGGTACGGCATCCACACCGCCGCGCCCGCGACGGCGTCGAGCCCCTCGGGGCGATGCACCACCGCGGCAGCGGGGACTATCACACGCTCCCCGTAGACGCCGTAGTCGTTCATCGAGAACGCCGGCACCACGCTGACCGGCGCGCCGATCTCGAATCCGGTCACGTGCGCGCCGACGGCGTCGATCACCCCCGCGGCCTCCGAGCCGAGCCCGGTGGGGAACTGCTTGACGGGTTCGATGTACTGGCCGCTGCGGAACATCACCTCGGCGCGGTTGAGGCCGATCGCCTCGACCCGGATGGCCACCTCGTCGGGGCCGGGTTCGCCGACCTCCACGTCCTCCAGCCGCAGCACCTCGGGCCCGCCGACTTCGTGGAACCGCACCGTTCTGGCCATGGCAGATCGTCCTTCCGCTCCGTAAGGGCGGCGCCTGGTCGCGTCGCCGAGCCCCACTCAAGCCCAAAGTACGATGCCTGTCAAACTTCGACGACCATCAAACCTTGATGATGATCAAAGTTTGATCGATGTCGTACCATGTGCGCGGGAGGTCACCAGGCAATGACGGCAGCAGAGCGAGCCGGCAGGGATCGCACCCCGCCGCACCCGGACATCACCACCGTCACTCTCCAGCGGGTGCTGGAGGCGCTGGTCGACCCCGTACGCCGCAGCATCGTCCGCCAGCTCCACGCCAACCACCGCGACTCCGCCTGCGGCTCCTTCGACCTCCCGGTCAGCAAGTCCACCGCCACCCACCACTTCCACGTGCTCCGCGAGGCCGGCCTCATCCGCCAGTACTACGCCGGCACCTCGCGCATGAACACCTTGCGCCTGGAGGAATTCGACCGCGCCTTCCCCGGATTCCTCCCCGCCCTGCTGGCACAGCGCGACGGCGCGGACGACGGCAACGACGGCTGGGGCGGCAGCCACACCGACACCACACCCCGGCCACGAGTGGAACGCTCGACATAACGCCCCACACCCCCGCACCGACCCCGAACCCCCTCCCCCATCAAGGGAGTTCGGGCCGACACCTCGGCACCCCCACCCGCTCGACGGGCGAGATGGTCGCGGACCGGACGCGCGGGCGCCAGCGTGAGATCGGTGACGTGGCCCACCCCGAGCGCGCACTCAACATGCACTTCTACATGCCGCCCCGGCAGCCGGCCGTCGACCTGATGTCCAGCGGACGCACCGACCGCGTCGTCCTGGATCTGCTCCTGCGGGAGCTGCCGCACTATGGGGTCTTCCCCTTCGAGGCCCACCGCGAGAGCACCGGCTTCGCCTTCAACCGCATCTGGGCCGCCATCAAGCGGGAGTCCCTGGCCGTCGTCGCCGAGGGCGTGCCCACGCCCCAGGATGTCGACGCGATGTGGCGCATCAACACCGGCCTGACCGCCGGCCCGTTCCGCGCGATGGACCGCGTCGGCCTCGACGTCGTCCTGGACATCGAGAACCACTACGCGGCAGAGAACCCCGCCCTGCCCACCGGCCCGCGCGAGCTGCTCCAGCGCTATGTCGACGCCGGACACCTGGGAGTGAAGACCGGGCGCGGCTTCTACGACGACTACGCTCAGCAGGACCGACCTCGATCGACTGCCGCCCCCGCGGGCAGCACCGAAGGACCCCGCCGTGCCCAAGTCACCGACCAAGCGTCGCCCGCTCACCCGCGCCGCCCTCACCGAGAGCGCCTGGGCCCTGTTCACCGAGAAGGGCTTCCACGCCACCTCGATCAGCGACATCGTCGAACGCGCAGGTCTGACCCGCGGCGCCTTCTACTCCAACTACTGCGACAAGGAAGAGCTCTTCCTCACCCTCTACGACAGCCACACCGACCGGCTGCTGGCGGAGCTCGCGGACGCGGCGGCCCATCCCGAGCAGGGCAAGCACCCGCTCGTCCAGCTCCAGGAGCGCATAGCGGGTCGCACTCACCAAGAACGGCAATGGTTCCTGGTCTCCATGGAGTTCACCCTGCATGCGGCGCGCAACCCCGCCGTCGCCCAGGAACTCGCGACCCACGAGGAACGCCTCAACCAGGGCCTGACGGACGTGCTGACGGCGGCGCTCGCCCGGAGCGGCGAGGCGCCGGCCGTCCCCGTCGCGGACCTGACCCGCCTGCTCGTCGCCCTCTTCGAGGGCCTGACCGCGCAGCGGCTCATCCACGGCACCGCACACCACACCCACGACCTGGTCCCGCAGGTCATCCACGCCCTCACCCGGCCCGCCCACTCCACCGCGGCACCCGACGAGCCCACGGAACCCCAAGACAGGGACGAGCAAAAGGGATAGAAGACGCAAAAGGTTAAGAGGAGAAAGAGGGGGAAGAACTAGGCGCACAGGCACCGCTGCCGGATGCCCACCGTCCGCCGTCCGCGAGGGCCTCGCCGATGGTCGCGGCGCGGCGACAGTGCGCGCGCCGCGGACGACCGGCCGGCGCCCCGACCGACGTGCCCCTCCAGCACAGTTGGGAAGGAGCGACCCGCGGCGCTGCGTCACGGTTCCCCACATGGACTTTCAAGTCCCCCTGGAACCAGCGAGGTTGGCCGCGCCACACTCACGCTCACGGCCGCACCCGGCGCGACTGCCGCGCCCCCAGGCGCTCTCAGGCACTCTCAGGCACCCTCGACGCGCCCCCGAGCCGCCTCCAGCAGCCCCCACGACGATCTTTCGCCACCATTCGACGAAATTCCCTGGGGACGCGCCGGGCAACACGACGCGTTCACAAGCGCACAACCTCGTAAGCTTTTACTCAACGCAAGGGAGCCCGGGCGAGGAGGTCCGGCGACCGACGCCGCCCGATCGGGGCTCCCCGTGTGGAACCGTCGCTGTTCTCCGCGTGCACGAGAGGGGCTCCCAATGCAGACAATGGAGGGCCGTCCGCAGACATCCACCCGCTTCCGGAACCCATGGCGCCGCTACGGTCGGCTCGTTGCCACGAACTTCTTGCGCGGTGCTTCGTACGCGTGCGGCACCGCGGTCATCGGCCTCGCGGTGTGGTGGGCACAGAACCGCTAGGTCTGGCCCCATGGTTCGGGTCACCGCTCGACCCACCATGGACGTGGACGACAGATTGGTCGACTGACGCCGCCCGGGGACCCTGGGACTCCTGGGGTTCCCCACGGCGCGGTCGTGGGAATGGGGACGCCAGGCGCACGCCCGGTACCGAGAAGCGTCGCCGTACGGCATCATCACCCCATGCTGAGAGTCGGATCCGTGGTGTTGGGTGTCGCTGACGTGCCCCGTGCGGCCGCGTTCTGGACGGCCGCCCTGGGATACGTCCCGCGCGAGGAGATGGAAGACGACTGGGTCGTCCTGGTACCGAAGGAAGGGGCCGGCGTACAGCTGTCACTCGGCCTCAGCAGGTCGCCGGTCCAGGAACGCCCGCGGATCCACCTCGACCTGTACGCCGGGGACGCCGCCGATCAGGCCGCCGAGGTGGAGCGACTGGTGTCGCTGGGCGCCCGACGCGTCGACTGGGACAGCTATCCGGACGACGCCGACTTCATCGTGCTCGCCGACCCCGACGGCAACATCTTCTGCGTCATCGACACCGCGCACGACTGACCGGGTTTCCGACCGAGGAGCAAGGGATGGGTGTTGTCCGATGCCGCCGCTGAAACTGCGTCACTCGGTCCGCGCTCTCGTCCTCGACGACGCCGACCGTCTCCTGCTGTGCGGACACCTGCTGCCGGAGACGGGGACGACGGTCTGGGCCGCCCCCGGCGGCAGGGTCGAGCGGCACGAAGGGCCACTGTCCGCGCTGCGTCGCGAACTGCGCGAGGAGGTGGGCCTGGAGTGGGAAAGGGACCTCGTCGAACCACCGCATGTCTGGCACCAGGAAGTCCTGGGCCCCGATTACGCGCCCGGCTATGACGGCGTGGTCAACGACTACTTCCTGGTCCGCACCGCCTGGTTCGCGCCGCGCGGCACCCTGAGCGAGGAAGAACGCGCGGCGGAGCACATCAGCGGAGCGAAGTGGTGGACTCCGGAGGAGATCGTCGCCTGTCGCGGTCCGGACCTGTTCTCCCCACGCGATCTCGCCACACCGTTGCGGGCCCTGCTCGAATCGGGCGTTCCCCGCGAGCCGCGCGTCCTCGGGTTGTGAGGGCGACGGTCCGGAGTGAGGCGCAGGACAGCCCGGCAGTGGGTTGAACCGTGCAACTCTTTGCCCCGGTCACCCCGCTCGTATGATGGCGCCATGACCGAGACCGCGGGCGAGCGCCCACCACTGGGACGGCGCGAGCGCAAGAAGGCCGCCACCCGCCAGGCACTGGCCGATGCCGCCCTGCGGCTCTTCGCGGAACATGGCTACGACCAGGTGGGCATCCGGGACGTCGCCGATGCCGCCGACGTCTCCACCACCACGCTGTTCAAGCACTTTCCGAGCAAGGAGGCGCTGGTCTTCGACGAGGGCGACGAGCTCAAGGCGGCCCTGCTGGCTGCTGTGCGGGAGCGCCCGGCCGGGCAGTCCGTGCCCCGCGCCCTGCGCGACCACGTCCTGCGCTCCCGGATCCCCAAGGGCGAGCACGCCGACCCGCGCTTCACCCAGCTGCTGGAACTCGTCGACGCCACCCCGGCGCTGCGCGCCTACTCCCGCCGCATGTGGATGCAGCACGAGATCGAGCTGGCCGCGGCGATCGCCGACGAGATCGGCGCGCCCGCCGACGACCCGATCTGCCGGGCGCTCGCCCACTTCGCCCTGGCGGCCCGCGACCTCGGCCACGACAGCCCCGACCCCGAAGCCGCCGTCAACCGGGCCTTCGACCTGCTCGAACACGGCTGGCCGGCAGCCGGTGACGGCACGTCCGCGGAGAACACCGCGAACGCAGAGAACACCGGGAACGCCGGGAACGCTCACCGCGCCGAGGGCTGAGCCGGGTCGTTCGGCTTTCCGACCTCGCACCGGGGCTCCGCGCCCCGTCGCCAGTCGCTACGCGACGCCGCCGGTGCCCGCCGCGCGCTCGCCCTCGGCCCGTCGGCGTCGGTATTCCGCCGCCCCGGCCTCGTAGGTGCGGTGTTCCCGGGCATGGTCCGGCGGCAGGTGCGGCGCGTCCGGCGAGGTGGTGGCGAAGAACCGCCTGAGTCCTTCGTTGGCGCCCACGGCCAGCTCTCCGGAGCGCCGGAACATCGTCGCCTCGTAGCGTGCGAGCGCATCGTCGATCGTGGCTTCTTCGGCAAGGGCGTGGGCGAGTTCCGCGCCGTCGAGCAGGGCGAGGTTCGTCCCATGGCCGCCGAAAGGGGCCATGAGGTGGGCGGCGTCGCCGATCAGGGTGACGCCGGGGACGGGGTCCCAGGTCAGCGGAGCGGGCAGGGCCCAGAAGGAGCGGGGGACGTAGTCGCCGTCGTTGTCGACGAGCAGCGGGCGCATCTCCGCGGACCAGTGGGCGAACTCCTGCAGGAGGTGGGGGCGGACGGCCGCGCGGTCGGTGAGGTCCAGGCCGGCCTTGTCGTGCCAGTCGGGCTCGGCGCGGAACGCCACGTAGCCGCGGACCACGCCGTTGCTGTTGCGCTGGACGATCACCGCGCGGCCGTCGTTGTCGTTGGCGAACATGTGCCCGTCGCCGACGATCGCCGCGATCTCGGGGTGTCGGGTATCGACGTCGTCGAACCTGGCGTCCAGGAAGGCGACGCCCAGGTACCGCGGCGCCGCGTCGGTGAGCAGGGGGCGCACCCGGGACCAGGCACCGTCGGCGCCGATGACGAGGTCCGCCTCCGCGCTGACGCCGTTGGCGAACTCCAGGCGGTGCACCCCGCCGCCGAGCGGCGCGACCCGGAGGAGCCGGTGTCCCCACCGGACGGTTCCCGGCCGCAGGTGGTCGTGGAGCATCGCCCGCAGTTGGCCGCGGTCGATCTCGGGCGCGGCCGTGTCGTCCTCGGCGGGGACGAACTCGGCGAGGACGGTGCCGCGGTGGTCTCGGCGGCTCTTGCCCTGCCCTTCGGTGCGCGCCAGCGCGGTGAAGGCATCCATCAGGCCGGCGTCTTCGAGAGCTATCTGACCGGCGTCGGCGTGCAGGTCGAGCGTGCCTCCCGGGTCCCGGGAGTCCACCGCGGTGTCCGCGTCGTAGACGGTCGGCTCGATGCCGTGTCCCTGGAGGACGCGTGCGCAGAGCAGTCCGGCCGGTCCGCCACCGATGATCGCGATGCGGGGGCTGGTCGTCATGGTTGGGCCCTTTCCCTTGCTCCGAGGTGCGGGTCACCCGCACTTCCACACTAGGTGCAACGAATGAGAAAGTGCAACTGATTCACTTTTTGTCTCGATCAACCCAAGGCCGCCCCCACCCCCACCCCACCCCCGTCGACATCCGTCGCCGCGCGCGCCCTCATCAACCGCAATTGATCAAGTAAATATTGACAGTCCAGGTTGAATATATTTAGCGTGCAGAACATGAGCGAGAGCATCGATCGCCTCCGCGCCGAACCGGCCGCACGGCCCCAGGGGGCCCAGACATGACGCGGCTCTCCTCGCGCATACGCGCGGCGCGGCACGCCACGGACCCCGACGGCTTCCGGCGGCAGTTGATCGCGCCGATGATCCTGGGCTCGATCCTGAATCCGATCAACTCGTCCATGCTCGCCGTGGCCCTGATCCCGATCGGGCAGGCATTCGGCGCCCCGCCCTCACAAACCGCCTGGCTGGTCTCGGCGTTGTACCTGGCCACCGCCGTCGGACAACCGGTGATCGGGCGCCTGGTGGACTCCTACGGACCGCGCCTGTTGTATCTGACGGGCACCGCGCTGGTGGGCCTGGCCGGCTTGTTGGGCGTGTTCGCCCCGAACCTGTGGGTGCTGGTCCTGTCCCGGGTGTTGCTGGGATTCGGGACGTCCGCGGCCTATCCGGCGTCGATGTTCCTGCTGCGCGCCGAGTCCGACCGGACGGGCCTGCGCAGCCCCAGCGGCATCCTTGCCGCCCTGTCGGTCTGCGGACAGGTCATCGCCGTGATCGGCCCGACCCTGGGCGGGCTGCTGATCGCCGCGGGCGGCTGGCACCTGATCTTCGGCATCAACGTGCCGTTGTCCGTGGCCTGTCTGGCTCTGGGCGCACGGTACCTACCGCGGTCGGCCGACCTGAAGGAGACTGCCGACGTGCAGGCGGCGCAGCGCACGGACGTCGCCGGGATGGCTCTCTTCGCGCTCACCCTGACCGCCTTCATGCTGTTCCTGATGGATCCGCGGGCCGCCAGCTGGTACCTGCCGCTGATCGGCCTGGCGGCGGGCCTCGCCTTCGCCCTGCGGGAACTGCGCACGTCCGAGCCCTTCATCGACCTGCGGGTGCTGCGCGGCAATGCTCCGCTGCTGGCCACCTACGGGCGTCAACTGCTGGCCTACACCACGGCCTACGCCTTCCTGTACGGCTACAGCCAGTGGCTGGAGGAGGGGCGGTCGCTCAGCGCCCAGTCGGCCGGGCTGGTGCTGTTGCCGATGTCGGCGGCGGCCGTGGCCATCACCGCGATCACCGGGCGGCGCGCCGCGGTGCGCGGCAAGCTCGTCGTCGGATCGGTGGTCCAACTCGTCGGCTGTGCGGCTCTGTTGCTCGCGGACGGATCGAGCCCGCTGTGGTTGCTGGCGCTCATCGGCGCCGTCATCGGCATCCCGCAGGGCCTCAACGGCCTGGCCAACCAGAACACCCTGTACGCCCAGGCGGATCCGGCCCGGATGGGCTCGTCGGCCGGGCTGCTGCGTACCTTCATGTACCTCGGCGCGCTGGCCGCTTCCGCCGCCAATGCCGCGTTCTTCCGACACGGCGCCACCACAGACGGGCTGCACCACCTCAGTTGGCTGTTGTTCGCCGTCGCCGCCGTGTTCCTCGTCGTCAGCGTCGGCGACCGCTCGTTGCACCGCATCGGCCGCCCTCCTGCCGCCGACGGCAACGCCTCCGACACGCTCCGGCCGCGCCGGGCCGGACGCTGATCCACCGTCCGCAGGCGGGCCCTTGGCGGTCCGCCCCCACCGACCACCACGCCTACCCCACGCCCCAGACGGCGACCCAACACACCGAAAGAGCACCGACCATGCCTGTCACCACCCTTGACCCCAGGACCGCCTTGGTCGTCATCGACCTGCAGAACGGACTCCGGGCCCTGCCCGGCACCCCGCACGCCATCGGCGACGTCATCGAGCGGACCGCACGGCTCGCCGAGTCCTTCCGCGCCCGTGCGCTGCCCGTCGTCCTGGTCCGGGTCACCTCCTCCCCCGACGGCGCCGACGCCACCCCGGGACGGGCCGAGACGCCCCGCCACAACCACGCCATGCCCGCCGGCTGGGACGAGATCGTCCCCGAACTCGCCGGCCGCCCTGGGGACATCACCGTCACCAAGCGCAACTGGTCGGCCTTCTACGGCACCGACCTCGACCTGCACCTGCGCCGCCGCGGCGTCACACAGATCGTGCTCACGGGGGTCGCCACCAGCATCGGGGTGGAGTCCACCGCACGTGCCGCGCACGAGCACGGTTACCACCTCACCCTGGCCACCGACGCCATGACGGACCTGGACGCGGACGCCCACCGGCACAGCACCGAGAAGATCTTCCCCCGCGTCGGCGAGCGCGGCACCACCGACGAGATCCTCGAACTGCTCGCCAAGACCCACGCCTGAACCGGCCACGCACGGCCGCTCCTCGCCCGCCACCCAGGCGTGGACGAGGAGCGGCCGCAGTGGGCTCGCTACCCCGTCGCGTCAAGGACCCCCGCCACCAGGTGGCGGGCGTATGCCGCGTCCAGGCCGCCGGGGCGGAAGAGGATGCGGTACATCATGGGGGCCACCACGTGGTCGATGACCGTCTCGGCTTCGGGTGCGCGTTCGCCGCGCGCGGCGGCCCGGGCGAGGATGACCTCGACCTGGTCGGCCGCGTAGGCCGAGCACTGGCCGGCGTTGCTGCCGTCCGGGTCGCCGAGCAGTGCGTCGCGGATGTACGCACGGCCGGACGGTGACGCCATCTCGTCGAGGAAGTGCTCGGCCCAGACCGTCAGATCGGAGGCCAGGCCGCCGTGGTTCTCCGGCGGCGCCTCCGGGCGCAGGCGCTCGACGGCCACGTCGGAGAGCAACTCCCGCAGATCGCCCCAGCGACGGTAGATCGTCGACGGGGTGACTCCGGCCCGCGCGGCGACCAGCGGCACCGTCAATGCATCGCGGCCCACCTCGGACTCCAGCTCGCGCACGGCGGTGTGGACCGCCTCCTGCACGCGGGCGCTGCGCCCGCCGGGGCGCGCCATCGGTCGGGGACTCATGTCACCACCTTAATCCTTAACGCAAAGCGGTTGCTTCTAGCGCGATGGCCCGCACCCCGCCTCAGGCCACCGGTGCGAGGGCACGGGCGGGCTCGGACTGCTCGTAGGCGTGCCCCACCCGCAGCAGCTCGAACTCCCCGAGGGGCGGCCCGAGCAGCTGCATGCCGATCGGCAGGCCCGCCCGGTCGTGGCCCACCGGTACGGACAGCGACGGCACTCCGGTGAGGTTGGCGGGCGCGGAGAGGCGCACATAGGCGTCGGAGACGCTCTCCACCGTGCCGTCGGGCCAGGTGATCGTGTCCTGGCCGGCCGGTACGGCGACGGTGGGCACGGTGGGCGCGGCGATCACATCGACCTCGTCGAACAGGCCCCTCCATGCCTGCTGCATCATCGTCCGCGCACGTTGGGCGCGCAGGTAGTCCCCGGCGGGCAGCAGTTCGCCGGCTTCGAGGAGCAGACGGACGTCCTCCGTGTAGCGGTCGGGGACCGTGCGCAAGGTCCGCTCGTGGTATGCGGTGGCCTCGGGAACCATCAGCCCCCACTGGGTTGCCCGGATGTAGCGCGTCATCGGGATCTCGATCTCGACGAGCCGTGCGCCGAGGTCTTCCAGCCGGTCGATGGCGCGCCGGACCGCGGTCTCGACGTCCGCCGTGACGTGGTCGAAGTAGTAGTTGCGGGGGACTCCGACGCGCACCCCGGTGAGATCGGTGCCGCGGGGCGGCCGTTGGTCGGCGGGATAGGTCACCAGCGAGGCGGGGTCGCGCGGATCGTGTCCGGCCAGCGCGGGCAGGACCAGGGCCGCGTCCTCGACGGTGCGGGTGAGGGGGCCGACGTGGTCCAGCGACCAGGACAGTGCGGTGACGCCGTGCCGGGGGACGAGGCCGTACGTCGGCTTCAGGCCGACGACCCCGTTGAGTGCGGCGGGTACCCGGATCGATCCCCCGGTGTCGGTGCCCAGGGCGAAGCCGGCGGCGCCGGCGGCCACGGCGACGGCCGATCCACCGCTGGAGCCACCGGCGACCCGGCTCCGGTCCCAGGCGTTGTGTGTCTGCGGGGTGATCAGGCCGTAGGCGAACTCATGGGTGTGGGTCTTGCCGACCAGCACCGCGCCGGCCGCCGCCAGGCCCGCGGCGACCGTGCTGTCGGTCTCCGCGCGGTGGCCGGACCGGACCCGTGAACTGGCCGTGGTCGCGGTGCCGGCGGCGTCGATCAGGTCCTTCAACCCCATCGGTATCCCGTGCAGCGGCCCGCGGAAGCTGCCGTCGGCGGCTTCCCGTTCGGCCGCGCGCGCGGAGCTGCGGGCCTGCTCGGCGGTCACTGCCACGTAGGCGTGCAGGTGCGGTTCGACCCGTTCGATGCGGTCGAGCACCGAGTCCACCAGCTCGACGGGCGACAGCCGTCGGGCGCGGATCGCCTCGGCCGCTTCGGTCACGGACAGCTCATACGGCTGCATCGGACTTCCCCTCCCCCGCGCGGTAGGAGGCGGCGGGCGGTGTGTCGGCGAAATCCAGTTCCCGCAGTACCGAGACGACGGCGTGGATGTGCTGGGCGGTGGCGGCCACCGCGGCGTGGCGGTCGGCGGGCAGCGGAAGTCCGGCATGCGCTGCCCAACGGGCGGCCTCCGGGGGCGCGAGGTCGGTGAGGGGATGGGACATGGGCGTCGTCTCCTGGTCTGGTCGGGGCGCGTCAGAGCTGGCCGTAACGGGCCGGAGGTGATCGGATCGGCGCAGTGCGTGCGGTGCGTTCCAGTGCGTGCGGTGCATCGGACCGCGACACCGGTGACCCACAGCTGCCGGAACTCCGACACACCAATTCCTAAACGCTAACTGTTTGCGTTAGCTGCACCATAGGTCCTATGGTCTCGTTAACGCAAACAGATTGCTTTTACGGCTCCGCCTCTCCCCATCAGTGCCGAACCCCACCACCCCCACCCCGCCGCGCGCAGGAGGAAACGACGATGCTCACCACCCCGCCCACCCAGTCGACCAACCCTCCCGCCGTCCCGTCCTGGACCGTGGGCGACCTGACCATCCACCGCATCGACGAGGTCGGCCTGCCGCCGGAGACCGGGACCTGGTTGCTGCCCGAAGCAACCCCGGAGGTGGTCACGCAACATGACTGGCTGCAGCCCGACTTCGCGGATCAGAACGGCGTGCTGCGGCTCGCCAGCCACAGTTTCGCGTTCACCCTCGGCGGCCTGCGGGTTCTGGTCGACACCGGGATCGGCAACGGGAAGACCCGGGCGAACCCCGCCTGGCACGACCTGCACACCGACTACCTCCAGCGCCTGACGGCCGCGGGATTCGCCCCGGATCTCGTCGACCTGGTCGTCCTGACCCATCTCCACGCCGACCACGTCGGCTGGAACACCCAAGCACACGACGGCGCCTGGGTCCCCACCTTCCCCAACGCCCGCTATGTCGTCTCCCGCGCCGAGCGGGAGTTCTGGGCCGGATACGCCATGGACGAGCCGCGTCGGCAGATGTTCCGCGACTCGGTGCACCCGGTCGAGGACGCCGGACTGCTCGACCTCGTGGACGTTCCGCCCCAGGGCATCGACATCGCCGCCGGTCTGCGCCTGGTCCCCACACCGGGGCACACCCCCGGCCATGTCGCGGTCGGGATCAGCAGTCACGGCGCCTCGGCGCTGATCACCGGCGACTGCCTGCACCACCCCGTCCAGTTCGCCCACCCCGCTCTCGGCAGCTGCGTCGACATCAACCCCGAACAGGCCCGGGCCACCCGCCGCTCGCTGCTCTCCTCACTGGCCGGCAGCGAAACGACGCTCCTGGGGACCCACTTTCCCCCGCCCACCGCGGGCCGCGTGATCGCCGACAAGGACGCCTACCGGCTCGCCCCGATCGCGGCAGTCACACCGCCCACGGTGTGAGGCAGGCACCGGAGCCTGCGAACCAGCTCGACCCGGCGGGCCATCAGGTACTGGTGCGGAGCGATGCCGAAGGCCGCGCCGAACGCCCGCACCAGGTGGGTGGGATGGGCGTGCAGCAGCCTGGCGGCCTCGTCGAGGGAGACCCCCGGGCGCAGCCGGTCGTCGAGGAGGTCGTGCGCGCCGTCCCGGGCGATCAGCTGGATCTGGTGGGCCTGGCCGTCTACGGGCCGCGGAACGCGGTCGACAAGGTGATCAAGGGCGCCCGGATGCATCCGTGAGACGGCTCGCCGCGCGGTGCTCGGTGCCGGCCGGGCCCGCCGGCGGCTCGCGCGGCGACCCGCACGTCTGACGAGCCCCCATGCGGTCCGGCCGTTGTGTGGCCGGTTGTCGCTGCTGGCCGTCCGGTGCCGTACCGGGGTGTCGTCCCAGGCGTTACGCTCACGGCATGGTCACGGCGCGGTCGCCCCTCGGCATGCGGCGGACTCGCCGCTCGGCGGGTCCGGTGCGACTGCTGTGCCTGTTCGCGGCGCTGCTCGCCCTCGTGCTCATGCACGGGCTGGGCGCCGAGAGCGGAGCGGGCCATGTCTCCGCCCCGGTCGCCGAGGCCGGGCACCCGCCGTCCGCCGGCAAGGTCACGGTCGCGACGGTGCCGGGCGGGTCGGTGGCCCAGCCCGGTCAGCGGCACGACGA
The DNA here is from genome assembly GCF_016917755.1 of Streptomyces noursei. Classification (GTDB taxonomy): domain Bacteria; phylum Actinomycetota; class Actinomycetes; order Streptomycetales; family Streptomycetaceae; genus Streptomyces; species Streptomyces yunnanensis. The sequence continues at coordinate 525,040 of NZ_CP070326.1, forward strand.
ACGGCCGGACGGCCATCCTTCGGGTTCCTGCCTGTCCGGACAGCCTCCGCAGGGAGCGGGGCTGACCGCTCCCCACCAGTCTCCGCTGGACCGTTGCGCCGCTGCGCCGACCACCGGGATCCAGCGCGCCGTTGAGGCGCACGCAACGCACTCCATGACGCCGTCGCAGGCTGCCACGGCACGCACCGCGGTTCTGTTGATCTAGGGCCTGTCGTCAAACTCCCGTCTGCCGGTCGTCGCCCGTCAGAAGCGCCCTAGGCCCTAGCTGTTCTGTCCGGGCACGGCCGGCTCCGGCACCCCGCTCCGGTCCCGTCCCGGCGCTCCGCCCGGGCCGATGGGTCCTGCCCCGATGCGCGCCCGCGCGGCGCCGCCGGGCACGCCCCGGTTCGCCGCGCCCGTCCGGCCGTCCGCTCCCCCGTCGGGCCGGCCGCCGGGTGCGTCACGCCCTCAACGATCCGCCCGCCGCCGCGTGTTGTCGCGCCGACGGCCGTCCGTGCACGGAGGCACTGTGCCCCACCCCCGACTTCGCGGTCCGGTCCTGCGCCCGTTACCGCTCGTCCTCATCGGCGGGCTGCTGTTGCTGGCGCTGGGGTGTCCGTTCGATGCGGTCGCCGCACACCGCACCGCGCCCGCCCCCTCCGCCACCGGCGCCCGTTCGGTCCTCGGCCCCGCGGCTCCGGGCGGTCCGCGGGCGGACGCCGTCGACGCGTCGCGCGCCGCGCCGTCCTGCCACGCGCCGGAAGCGGTCGCGGCCCTCGCGCCGCAGAACCAACGCCCCGGGCCCCGCCCGGCGGACCGGAGCCCCCAGGACGGGTGCGTGCCGGCGGCGGTGGCCGTGCCACCGGCCGGCCGGTTGGCGCGCGGTCCGGACGGCGACGAGCCGGGCGGCCGATGTCCCCTCTCCGTCACCTGCCGGTGGCGCATCTAGAGGCCGCCCCGCAGCCTCCGAGCCGGCCGGCTGCCGCGTATCGCGACCGGCGGGACCGGGCCCGTGCGCCCAACCCGCCTGCCCGGCACGCGAGATGAGCACATGACGCACTCCGACGAACGAGAAGACGCCATGACCTCTCTGCTCAGCACCAACGCTCCCCTCGCCCGCCCGTCCCTCCCCGGACTGGTCGGCAACACCCCCCTGCTGCACGTCTCCGAACCGCTCTGCCCGCCCGGCACCGGCTTCTGGGCCAAGCTGGAGGGATTCAACCCCGGCGGCATCAAGGACCGGCCGGCCCTGCACATGGTGGAACGGGCCAGGGCACGCGGCGATCTGCGCCCCGGCGGCCGGATCATCGAGTCCACCAGCGGCACGCTCGGCCTGGGGCTCGCCCTGGCCGGCATGGTGCACGGCCATCCCGTCACCCTGGTCACCGACCCCGGTCTGGAGCCGTCGATGGCACGGCTGTTGACGGCGCACGGGGCCCGGGTGGACATCGTCACCGAGCCCCATCCGACCGGCGGCTGGCAGCAGGCCCGCCGCGACCGGGTCCGTGCCCTGCTCGCCGAACACCCCGGTGCCTGGTGCCCCGACCAGTACCACAACCCCGACAATGTCGCCGCCTACACCCCGCTCGCCCTGGAACTCGCCTCCGGACTCGGCCACATCGACGTCCTGGTGTGCAGTGTCGGCACCGGCGGGCACTCCGCCGGCCTCTCCGGGGTGCTGCGCAGTCTCTATCCGGCGCTGCGGGTGGTCGGTGTCGACACCGTCGGTTCGACGATCTTCGGCCAGCCGGCCCGCCCGCGGCTGATGCGCGGGCTGGGGTCGAGCATCTTCCCCCGCAACGTCGCCTACGACCGCTTCGACGAGGTCCACTGGGTGGCGCCGGCCGAGGCCGTGTGGACCTGCCGGCGCCTGGCCGCCTCGCACTACGCCACCGGCGGGTGGAGCGTGGGCGCGGTCGCGCTCACGGCGAGTTGGCTGGCCCGCACCAGCGGCCCGGGCACCCGCATCGTCGCGGTCTTCCCGGACGGCCCCCAGCGCTATCTCGAAACGCTCTACGACGACCGATACTGCGCGGAGCACGGCCTGTTGGACGCTCCGCCGGCCGCCGCACCGGAGGTGATCGGCCGGCCGGACGAGAAGGAGGTCACCCGCTGGACCCGCTGCACGACCGTGGTGGATCCGCTGTCGCTCCGGGCCGGCACGGAGTCCGCGCCCGAGGGCGGTGCGGCCCGGTGAAGGAGGTGCTCCGCCAGGCTCGCTCCTACGACCGGAGCGTGCAGTTGCTGCTGCTCAACCAGTTCACCATCAACCTCGGCTTCTACATGCTGATGCCGTATCTGGCACAGCATCTGTCGGGGACGCTCGGACTGGCCGGGTGGACGGTCGGACTGGTGTTGGGCGTCCGCAACTTCAGTCAGCAGGGGATGTTCCTGCTGGGTGGGACGCTCGCCGACCGGCTGGGCTACAAGCCGCTGATCGTCGCCGGCTGCCTGCTGCGCACCGTCGGGTTCGCGGCGCTCGGGCTGGTGGACTCCCTGCCGGCGCTGCTCGCGGCGTCCGCGGCCACCGGATTGGCCGGTGCGCTGTTCAACCCGGCGGTGCGCGCCTACCTGGCCGCCGACGCGGGTGAGCGCAGGGTGGAGGCGTTCGCCCTGTTCAACGTCTTCTACCAGGCCGGAATCCTGCTCGGTCCGCTCGTCGGCATGGTCCTCACCGGCCTGGACTTCAAGGTGACCTGCCTGGCGTCGGCCGCGGTCTTCGCGCTGCTGAGCGCGGTGCAGATCCGTGCCCTGCCCGCCCGCCGTGGCGACGCGGGCGGGCGGGCGTCCGAGGGCCGCGAGGGCGTGCTGCGCCAGTGGCGCGGGGTGCTGGCCAACCGTCCGTTCGTGCTGTTCTCCGGCGCCATGATCGGCTCCTATGTGCTGTCGTTCCAGGTGTATCTGGCACTGCCGCTGGAGGTCCGACGGCTGGGCGGCAACGGGGAGTTCGGCACGGTGGCGGTCGCGCTGCTCTTCGCCGCGTCCGGGCTGGGCACGATCTTCGGCCAGACCAAGGTCACCGCCCGGTGCCGGGCCCGCCTGGCCCAGGGGCAGGCACTGGCCTGGGGCCTGACGGTGATGGGCGTCGCCTTCGTACCGCTGTTGGCGGCGAGTGCGGTGCCCGTGCCGGGCGAGGGGATCGGGCGCTGGGCGCTGGCCGCCGGGCCGCCGGTGGTGGCCGCGCTGCTGCTCGCGCTGGGCACGATGATCACCTATCCGTTCGAGATGGACACCATCGTCCGGCTGTCCGGCAACCGGCTCGTCGCCACGCACTACGGGCTCTACAACACCCTGTGCGGCGTGGGCATCACCGTGGGCAATCTGCTGACCGGGGCGGCGCTCGACGCCGCTCGGGCGGCGGGCCTGTCGGCGCTGCCGTGGCTCGCCCTGACGGTCCTGGGCCTGGCCTGCGGTGCGGCGCTGTACGGCCTGCACCGCACCGGCCGGATCGCCGCGGGCGGCCCGGCGGCGCGCCCGGTGACGGCCTGACATCACGGGGGTGGGCGGCTCGTGCCGCCCACCCCCATCCGCCGGTCGAGGGCGCGTCCGGGGCCGCGGTCCCGCCCTCGGCCGGACCGCGGGCGCACCATGGAAGGACACACGAGGCAGGGGGGTTGAGCTGGGAGTCCGCCGGTGGCACGTGGACGGTTGCGGATCTTCCTCGGGGCCGCCCCCGGGGTCGGCAAGACGTACGCGATGCTCGCGGAGGGGCAACGGCTGCGGGCATTGGGCACGGAGGTCGTGGTGGGCTTCGTCGAGCCGCACGGCAGGCGGCCGACGGCGGCCATGGCCGAGGGGCTGGAGACGATCCCCCGGCGCGCGCTGCGGCATCGCGGGGCGCAGTTCACCGAGATGGATCTGGACGCGGTGCTGGCCCGCAGCCCGCAGGTGGCGCTGGTCGACGAACTCGCCCACTCCAACGTCCCGGGGACCCGCAACGCCAAGCGGTGGCAGGACGTGGAGGAGCTCCTGGACGCCGGCATCGACGTCGTCACCACGCTCAACGTGCAGCACCTGGAGTCGTTGAACGACGTGGTCCGGCAGATCACCGGAGTGCGGCAGCGGGAGACCCTGCCCGACGAGGTGGCGCGCCGGGCGGACCAGATCGAGCTGGTCGACCTGCCGCCGGAGGTGCTGCGCCGGCGGATGGTGCACGGCGACATCTACCCGGCGGACCGCATCGAGTCCGCCCTCACCCACTACTTCCGGGTCGGCAACCTCACCGCGCTGCGGGAGATCGCGCTGCTGTGGCTCGCCGACCGGGTGGAGGAGGGGCTCCAGCGGTACCGCGCCGAGCACGGGATCGTCGCCCCGTGGGAGACCCGGGAGCGCATCCTGGTCGCCCTCAACGGCGGCCCGGAGGGCGAGACGCTGATCCGGCGGGCCGCGCGGATCAGCGCCCGCACGCCGGGCACGGAGTTGCTGGCGCTCCATGTGGTCCCGGAGGACGGGCTGACCCGCGTCGACCCGTCGGTGCTGGACGCCCAGCGCACCCTGCTCGAATCGCTCGGCGGCAGCTTCCACCAGACCACCGGCGGGGATGTGGTCGAGGCGCTGTTGCAGTTCGCGGAGGCGGAGAACGTCACCCAGATCGTGCTGGGCGCGAGTCGGCGCGGCCGGGTGGCGTCGCTGCTGCGGGCGGGCGTGGGCGAGCGGACGATCAAGGGGTCCGGCCCCATCGACGTGCACATCGTCACGCACGAGGAGGCGGCGGCGTCCGCCGCGCTGCGGCTGCCGCGACCGGGCAACGGCATGGGTCCGCGGCGTCTGGGTGCCGCCGCGGCCAGCGCGGTGGTCCTGCTGCCCCTGTTGACGCTGCTGCTCACCGTGGTGCGGGGCCCGATGGGCCTGGCCGGCGCCCTGGTGCTCTATCTGCTGGTGATCGTGGTGGTGGCGTTGGTGGGCGGGGTCGTGCCGGCGTTGCTGGCCGCGGTCGCCGCGGCGCTGCTGGCGGACTACTCCTTCATCGCCCCGGTGCACTCCTTCGACATCGAGCGTCCCGACGAGATCGTCGCGCTGGTCGTGTTCGTCGTCACGGCCGTGCTGGTCGGGACCGCGGCGGGGGCGGCGGCCCGGCACACCCGGCAGGCCGCGCGGGCGATCGCGGAGGCCCGGACGCTGAGCCGCCTGGCCGCGGGCGTGCTGCGCGGCCAGGACCTGCCGGCGCTGGTGGAGATGATCCGGGAGAACTTCGGGCTGAGTGCGGTGAGCCTGCTCGAACGGGACCCCCGGGCATCGCCGGTGCCGCGCTGGTACGTGGTCGCCAGCGCCGGCGACCACCCGCCGGAGCGGCCGTACGAGGCGGAGGTGGAGAGCCCGGTGGACGACCTCCTGACGCTGGCCGCCCGGGGGCCGGGGCTGAGTTCGCAGGACCGGCGGCTGCTCGACGCGTGCGCCGCCGAGCTGGGGCTCGCGCATGCCCGGGGCAGGATCGCCGGGCCCGCCGGCGTCGGCGATCCGCTCGCCGACGCCGAACGCACCCGGGCCTCCCTCCTGCTGGCCGCCGGCCGCGATCTGCGCGCGCCGCTGCGCACCGCCGAGGACGCGCTGGGGCGGCTGCGGCGGCGCGGCGGTGAGCGGGCTCCGGACGAGCGGCGGCTGCTGGAGACCGCACGCGCGGCCGTGCACCGCGCGGCGCAGCTCGTCACCGACCTGGACGACCTGAGCCGGCTGCACGCCGGGGCGCTGGACCTCTACCTCCGCCCGGTCGATCTGAACGAGGCGTGGGGCGCGGCGCTGGACGACCTGGGGCCCGGTGGCCACTCGATCGTGCTGCGGCTGCCGGCGTACCTACCCGATGTGATCGCCGACGCCGCGCTGCTCACCCGTGCGTTGACCGCTCTGGCGGCCGATGCGCTGCGCCACAGCCCGCCGGGCCGGCCGCCCGTGGTCACCGCGGAGACCCACGACGGCCGGGTGGCGATCCGGGTGGCGGACGGGTCCGGTGGCGAGGGTGCGGCGCTCGCGGGGCGGTCCGGTTCCCGTGCCGACAGTCTGGCGCTGCGGCTCTCGCGCGACCTGGCCGAGGCGATGGACGGGTCGCTGCGGACCTCCGGCAGGGGGTCGGCCTTCACGGTGACGCTCAGCCTGCCGAGCTCCGCGCCCGGACGTCCCCGGCGCGGCAAGCGGCCGGCACGCCCGACCTGATATACCGTCAGAAATTGGCATATACCTACATACCGGACGGGACGAGTCTCCCGCCCCTGACGACTTGCGGGGTGCCGCACCCATGTCGGACGTTGCCTATGTCGGCCTGACGGCCGCGGTCTTCGCCCTGATCGGCCTGGCTGCCAAGGGGGTCGGACGCCGGTGACCGTGGAGAACATCATCGGTCTGATCGTCGCCGCCGGGCTGGTGATCTACCTCATCCTCTGCCTGATCTTTCCCGAGAAGTTCTAGGGAGCTCCCGGATGGGCGACACCGCGGCCGGCTGGCTCCAAGCAGCCGTCCTGGTCGCGGCGCTGGCGCTCTCGCACCGGCCGCTGGGCGGCGCCCTGGCGCACGTCCTGACCACCGACCGCCACTGGCGGATCGAGCGCCTGGTCTACCGGGCGGGCGGGGTGAACGGGGACGCCGACCAGCGGTGGCCGGCCTATCTGCGCAGCCTCCTGGCCTTCTCCTTCATGTCGACGCTGTTCCTGTACGCGTTCCTGCGGCTCCAGGACCATCTCCTGCTCTCCCTGGGCCGCAAGCCGGTTCCGGCGGACCTGGCGTTCAACACCGCGGCGTCGTTCGTCACCAACACCAACTGGCAGGCGTACGCCGGCGAGGCGACGATGGGCCACCTCGTGCAGATGGCCGGGCTGGCGGTGCAGAACTTCGTCTCCGCGGCCGTGGGCATCGCCGTGGTGGCCACGCTGATCCGCGGCTTCACCCGGAAACGCACCGATCGCGTCGGGAACTTCTGGGTGGACCTGACCCGGCTGGTACTGCGGGTGCTGCTGCCGATCTCCTTCGTCTTCGCGGTCGTGCTGGTGGCCGCCGGCGTCATCCAGAACTTCCACGGGGCCCATGCCGTCGCCACCCTCGCCGGCGGCCGGCAGAACCTGCCCGGTGGGCCGGTCGCCTCGCAGGAGACGATCAAGCTGCTGGGCACCAACGGCGGCGGCTTCTTCAGCGCCAACTCCGCGCATCCCTTCGAGAATCCCAGCGGGCTGACCAATCTGATCGAGATCTATCTGCTGCTCGTGATCCCGTTCTCGTTGCCGCGGACCTTCGGGGCGATGGTCGGCGACGTCCGCCAGGGCTACGCCGTCGTCACCGTGATGGTGCTGCTCTGGGCCGCCTCGGTGGTCCTGGTGACCGCCAACGAGCTGTACCGCGTCAGCAGTCCGGCCGGGCACGCGGCCGGGGCGATGGCGGAGGGCAAGGAGACCCGGTTCGGCATCTGGTCCTCGGCGCTGTTCGCGGTCTCGACCACCCTCACGTCGTGCGGAGCGGTCAACTCCGCCCACGACTCGTACACTCCGGGCGGCGGCGGAATGACGATCTTCAACATGATGTTGGGGGAGATCGCGCCCGGCGGCACCGGCTCCGGGCTCTACGGGATCCTGATCCTGGCGGTGGTCGCGGTCTTCGTCGCCGGGCTGATGGTCGGCCGCACCCCGGAGTACCTGGGCAAGAAGCTGCGCGGCCAGGAGATGCGGTACGCCTCGCTCTACATCCTGACCACGCCCGCGCTGGTCCTCGTCGGCGCGGGACTGGCCATGGCCTTCCCCGGAGAGCGGGCGGCCATGCTCAACCCGGGGCCGCACGGCTTCTCCGAGGTGCTGTACGCACTGACGTCGGCGGCCAACAACAACGGCTCGGCGTTCGCCGGGTTGAGCGCCGACACGGTCTGGTACAACACGGGCCTCGGCGTGGTGATGCTGCTGGGCCGGTTCCTGCCGATGGTGTTCGTGCTGGCGCTGGCCGGCTCGCTCGCCGGGCAGCAGCCGGTGCCGGTCACCGCGGGCACCCTGCCCACCCACCGGCCGCAGTTCATCGGGCTGTTGACCGGGGTGATCCTGATCGTGGTCGGTCTGACGTACTTCCCGGCGCTGGCACTGGGGCCCCTCGCGGAGGGTCTGCGCTGATGTCCTCGCCCGCCGTTCCCGCCGCCACCCCGCCGAGCACCGGCCGCCCACCCCGGCGGGTCGCGGGCGGGCTGCTGGACCCCCGGCAGCTGGTCCGCTCCCTCCCCGACGCGCTGCGGAAGCTGGATCCCCGGGTGATGCTCCACAACCCGGTGATGTTCGTGGTGGAGGTCGGGGCGGCGCTGACCGCGCTGTCGGCGATCCGGACGCCCGGCGTCTTCGCCTGGGTGATCACGGTCTGGCTGTGGCTGACGGCCCTCTTCGCCAATCTCGCCGAGGCGGTGGCGGAGGGCCGCGGCAAGGCCCAGGCGGCGGCGCTGCGACGCGCCAAGACCACGACGACGGCCCGCCGGCTCACCGACTGGCGGCCCGGCGCGACCGACCCGGCCGAGGAGGAAGTTCCGGGCACCGCACTGCGGTTGGGCGACCACGTGGTCGTCGAGGCCGGTCAGCTCATCCCGGGCGACGGTGATGTCGTCGAGGGCATCGCGAGCGTCGACGAATCGGCCATCACCGGGGAGTCGGCGCCGGTGATCCGGGAGTCGGGCGGCGACCGGTCGGCGGTCACGGGCGGCACGAAGGTGCTCTCGGACCGGATCGTGGTCGAGATCACCGCCAAGCCCGGGGAGACCTTCATCGACCGGATGATCGCCCTGGTCGAGGGCGCGGCCCGGCAGCGGACGCCGAACGAGATCGCGCTCAACATCCTGCTCGCGTCCCTCACCATCATCTTCCTGATCGCCGTGGTCACCCTCCAGCCGTTCGCCGTCTTCGCCGGCGCCGAGCAGACCCTCGTCATCCTCGTCGCCCTGGTCGTGGCGCTCATCCCCACCACGATCGGCGCGCTGCTCCCGGCCATCGGCATCGCCGGCATGGACCGACTCGTCCAGCGCAACGTGCTGGCGATGTCGGGGCGCGCGGTGGAGGCCGCGGGCGACGTCAACACCCTGCTGCTGGACAAGACCGGCACCATCACCCTGGGCAACCGGCAGGCCGCGGCCTTCCTGCCGGTGCCCGGGGTGAGCGTCGAGGAACTCGCCGACGCCGCCCAGCTGTCCTCCATCGCCGACGAGACACCCGAAGGCCGGTCCATCGTCGTCCTCGCCAAGGAGCAGTACGCGCTGCGCGGCCGGAGCGAGGGCGAACTGGACGGGGCCGCCTTCGTCCCGTTCACCGCGCAGAGCCGGATGAGCGGCGTCGACCTCGACGACCCGCGGGAGCGCCGCTCGCTGCGCAAGGGCGCGGCGACCGCGGTGATGCGCTGGGTCCGCGACAACGGCGGGCACCCCACCGCGGATGTCGGGCAGCTCGTCGACGGCATCGCCGCGAGCGGCGGGACGCCGCTGGTCGTCGGCCAGGTGACCCGGCGCGGCGGGGCGTCGGACGCCCGCGTGCTGGGCGTCGTCCACCTCAAGGACGTCGTCAAGGAGGGCATGCGCGACCGGTTCGACCAGCTGCGCCGGATGGGCATCAGGACCGTCATGATCACCGGCGACAACCCGCTCACCGCCCACGCCATCGCCCAGGAGGCAGGCGTGGACGACTTCCTCGCCGAGGCCGCCCCCGAGGACAAGATGGCGCTGATCCGGCGGGAGCAGGAGGGCGGCAAACTCGTCGCGATGACCGGCGACGGGACGAACGACGCCCCGGCACTGGCCCAGGCGGACGTGGGCGTGGCGATGAACACCGGCACCTCGGCCGCCAAGGAGGCCGGGAACATGGTCGACCTCGACTCCAATCCGACCAAGCTCATCGAGATCGTCGAGATCGGCAAGCAACTCCTCATCACCCGGGGCGCGTTGACCACCTTCTCGATCGCCAACGACGTCGCCAAGTACTTCGCGATCATCCCGGCGATGTTCGCCAGCGTCCATCCGGGCCTGGACCGGCTCAACATCATGCGGCTGCACAGTCCGGCCTCGGCGATCACCTCCGCGATCGTCTTCAACGCGCTGATCATCGTCGCGCTGATCCCGCTCGCGCTGCGCGGGGTGCGCTACCGCCCGTCCTCCGCCTCCGAACTCCTCGGCCGCAACATCTGGCTCTACGGGCTCGGCGGGCTCGTCCTGCCGTTCCTCGGCATCAAACTGCTCGACCTGCTCATCCAGTTCATCCCCGGACTGCGCTGACCGGCCGACGACGAGACAAGAGGGGACCCATGGCGCGCACCACCCTTCCCACCGCACTCCGCCACCATCTGGCGGCACTGCGGATGCTGCTCGCGCTCACCGTGATCACCGGCGTCGGCTACCCCCTCCTCGTCACCGGCATCGCCCAGGCCGGCCTCTCCGAACAGGCCAACGGCTCCCTGCTGACGACGCACGGCACCGCGGTGGCCTCGCGCCTGATCGGCCAGAACTTCGCCCTCCCCGCGCGCCACCCCGGCGACCCGCACGAGGTTCCGCGCCCCGACCCCGGTTGGTTCCAACCCCGGCCGTCCGCCGGGGGCTACGACCCCGGCAACTCCGGCGCCAGCAACCTCGGCCCCACCAATCCGCTGCTCACCGCGACCGTCCGGGCCCGCCGCGCCGCGCTCGCCGCGTTCGACGGCGTGCCCCCGGCGGCCGTCCCCGCGGACGCCGTCACCGGCAGTGGCTCCGGCCTCGACCCGGCGATCTCCCCGGCCTACGCGTACCAGCAGGTCCGACGCGTGGCGCGGGCCCGCCGCCTGACCCCCGCCCGGGTCCGGCGCCTGGTCACCCGTCAGCTGCACGGGCGGGACCTGGGCTTCCTCGGCCAGCCGTACGTCAACGTCGTCGAGCTGAACCAGGCGCTGGCGGAGGAGGCACGTCCGGGGCCGCGCCGGCCTCAGGCGCGCACCGGGCTGACGGACTCGTAGGCCGCCCCCACCTGGTTGGCCAGCGTCACCGCGACCAGCCGGGCGGCGAGCGGCGGCGTGGCGCCCGGCGCACCCTGGAGCAGGAACCGGCCGTGGAAACGCCCACCGCGGCTGACCCGCAGCTCGACCTCGTCCGGCGGCAGCCCGTCCCGGTCGGCGTCCCAGTGGCGGCGGCCCCAGGCGATCGAGCCGTCGTCCATCAGCCGGGGCGGGTGTCCGATCAGCGTGCCGTACTCGAACCGGCAGCCGCTCAACCCCAGCAGTCCCACCAGCTGCCGCCGCACGTGGTCGACCACGGCGTCCGGGCCGGCCGCGCTCTCGACCAGCCGGGCGGTGTGGTGGATCTGTGCCAGGTAGTCGTCGTCGGTGATGGCGATGACCTTCAGCTCCCGGGTGCGGGCGGCGAGCTGGGAGACCGCGACGCCCACGGCGAGCAGCAGCACGGCGGTGACGATGTCGGCGGACTTGGTGATGGCGAACCGTTCGTAGGGCCGGGTGAGGAAGAAGTCGAACCACACCGCGGCGGACAGTGCGGCCAACGCGCCGGCCGGGCGGTGCCCGAGCACGGCGACGGCCACCACCACGACGACGAGCACCAGCGCCGCGTTGGTGTTGGACATCCGGTCCCGGAAGGGCAGCAGCAGCGCGCAGACGGCCGGCGGGAGCACCAGCGCGGCGGCGAGGGCGACCGGGTCGCGGGTGAGGTAGCGCAGCATGGAAGGTCACCTCCACCTCAGGTGTAGCCGCCGGCACGCGTGTGCGGACCGGTCGTGCGCCGGCTTTTACGCGGCCTTGACGAGACGACCGGTCGCCGGCGCCACGGGAACCGCGAACTGCGCGGCGGTGGGCCCGGGGCCGGTGGGCGCGCCACACTGGGCACAGCGGCCCGCGCCCCCGCGCGGCCCCTGTGCGGCATCCTGGGCCGGCACCGTCCCGTGGGAGGAGGCGCCTGGATGGGCGCGACATACGGACTCGTGGCGGCGGTCTTTCTCGCCTCGGTGGTCGAGGCGGTGGAGGCGCTGACCATCGTCATGGCGATGGGCGTGACCCGCGGCTGGAAGTCCGCCTGGGCCGGCACCGCGGCCGCCGCCGCGGCCCTCGCGGTCTTCACCGTCGCGGCGGGCTATGCGCTGGCCACCTGGCTGCCCCAGGCGGCGCTCCAACTGACCGTGGGCGCCCTGCTGCTGGTCTTCGGTCTGCAGTGGCTGCGCAAGGCGGTCCTGCGCGGCGCGGGGCTCAAGCCGCACCACGACGAGGAGTCGGCCTTCGCCGAGCAGACCTCCGCGGCCCTGGGCGCCGTCCGGACCACCCGTTTCGGCCTGGACTGGTTCGCGTTCACGGTCTCGCTCAAGGGCGTCTTCCTGGAGGGGGTGGAGATCGTCTTCATCGTGATCACCTTCGGCACCAGCGCCCACGACGTGCCGGTGGCCGCCGGCACCGCGGCCGCCGCTGCGGTCTGTGTGGCGGTCGCCGGGTTCTTCGCCCACCGACCGCTCTCCCGCGTCCCCGAGAACACCCTCAAGTACGGCGTCGGACTGCTGCTGGCCGGCTTCGGCACCTACTGGGCCGTGGCCGGGCTCGGCGTCTTCGCACCCGGCGGGCAGAGCCTCGCATGGCTCGGCCACGACTGGGCGATCCCGGTGCTGATCGCGGCCTGGTTCGCCGTCAGCCGGCTGCTGATCCGGATCGCGCCGACCGTCGCCGGGCCCCGTCCGTACCCGACCGCACCCGACCGCATCGACCGAGGAGCCCCGTGAACGTCCCGACCCTCGCCAAGGGCTTCGCCCGTTTCTGGTACGCCTTCGTCATCGGCGACGACTGGAAGATCGCCGCGTCCGTGGTGGCGGTTCTGGTGGTCGGCACGGTCGCGCTGCTCGCCGGTGCCGTGCCCGGCGGGGTGCTGGCCGCGCTGCTGGCGCTGCTGCTGATGGCCGGTTTCGCCGGCGTGCTGCTGATCGACGTGCGCCACCGCGGAAACTCCTGAGGAATCGTCAGGAAATGGCGGTCGGCAAGCGCTCTGAGCTGCCGGGATCAGGAAAACGTCAACATCGCCGCGTTCCGCCACACACCGCCCGGGCCGGTGTGAACATGGCCGCAACCCATGTCCGCTCGGCCGCCCGAGGTTCCCCTCGCCGAACCAGGCGCCGTGGGGTCGTGCAGGCATGGTGAGGGAGGGGCTGTCGGTGGCGCCGAACAAGGTCGCGGCCGAGGCGTCGGACGCACGGCCGGGGAAGCTCAAGGTGTTCCTCGGCGCGGCGCCCGGCGTCGGCAAGACGTACCGGATGCTGGACGAGGGGCGCCGGCGCCTCAGACGAGGCACCGATGTGGTGGTGGCGTACGCCGAGTGCCACGGCCGGCAGTACACCGAGGAGATGCTCGACGGGCTGGAGATGGTGCCCCGGCTGCACCGCTCCTATCGCGGCTCGGCCTTCACCGAGCTGGACCTCGACGCGGTCCTCGCCCGCCGCCCCGCGGTCGCCCTCGTCGACGAACTGCCGCACACCAACGTGCCCGGCGGCCGCAACGCCAAGCGGTGGCAGGACGTCGACGAGCTGCTGGCCGCCGGGATCGACGTGCTCACCACCGTCAACGTCCAGCACCTGGAGTCGCTCAACGACGTGGTGGAGAAGATCACCGGAGTCCCGCAGCGGGAGACCGTGCCCGACGACGTGGTGCGCCGCGCCGATCAGATCGAGCTGGTGGACATGCCCGCCGAGGCACTGCGCCGGCGCATGGCACACGGCAACATCTACCAGCCGGAGAAGGTCGATGCCGCGCTCGCGCACTACTTCCGCATCGGCAACCTGACGGCCCTTCGGGAGCTCGCGCTGCTGTGGGTCGCCGGACGCGTGGACGAGACCCTGCAGAAGTACCGGTCCGAGCACGGCATCGGCACGGTCTGGGAGACCCGCGAACGCGTCGTCGTGGCGCTCACCGGCGGGCCGGAGGGCGAGACGCTGATCCGCCGCGCGGATCGGATCGCGGACCGCCCTCGGGCTCTCAACGCCGTTCGAGCAGGGGGCACCCCCATCTCCGGCGGCGATCTGCTGGCCGTCCACGTCGCCCGCAGCGACGGCCTGGCCTACGCCTCCCCCGCCGCACTCGCCAAACAACGCGCCCTGGTGGAGAGTCTGGGCGGCAGCTATCACTCGGTCGTCGGCGACCATGTCCCCACCGCGCTGCTGGACTTCGCCCGCGCCGAGAACGCCACCCAGCTCGTCCTGGGCACCAGCCGCCGCAGCTGGTTCTCCCGCCTGGTGGCACCTCGCGGTATCGGGGAGGACACCGTCGAGTTGTCCGGCGACATCGACGTCCACTTGGTCACCCACGAAGGAGCCGGCCGTGGTCGCCGGCTGCCCGTTCCGGGCCGGCAGCTGCCGCATGCCCGCCGCGTCGTCGGACCGGTGGCCGGCCTCGTCCTCCCCCTCCTCCTGACCACCGTGCTCACCCACACCCGGGGCGCCCTGAACCTCACCAGCGAGGCCCTGCTCTTCATGGTCACCGTCGTCGGTGTGGCCTGCCTGGGCGGCGTGGTCTCGGCACTGCTCGCCTCGCTCGCCGCCTCCCTGCTGCTCAACTACTACTTCATTCCGCCCAGCGGCGAGTTCACCATCACCGAGCCCAACAACGCCCTGGCGCTGGCGGTGTTCGCACTGGTCGCGGTCACGGTCGCCGCCCTGGTGGACCGTTCCCTGCGGCTGTCCCGGCGCGCCGCCAGCGCCACCGCGGAGGCCGAGACCCTCTCCTCCATGGCCGGCACCATCCTGCGCGGCGAACAGGGGGTGTCGGTGCTGTTGGAACGCACCCGCGAGACGTTCGGCATGGAGTCCGCCGAACTCGTCCCGCGCGCCGGGCAGGAGACCGACGCCGACGAGGAGAGCGACGACCTGGTGAAGGTGCCGGCCGGACCGGACCGCCTCCTCGTCCTCCGCGGACGCCGCCTGCCCGCCTCCGAACACCGCGTGCTGACCGCGTTCGCCGCCCACCTCGCCGCCGCGCTCGACCACGCCCGCCTGATGGAGGCCGCCGCCCAGGTGGAACCCGTCAAGGCGGCGGACCGGCTGCGTACCGCGCTGCTGGCCGCGGTCAGCCACGACCTGCGGACCCCGCTGGCGAGCGGCCGGGCCGCGATCAGCTCCCTGCGCAGCCGGGACGTGGTCTTCTCCCCGGCCGAACGCAACGAACTGCTGGCCACCGCCGAGGAGTCGCTCATCGAGCTCAACCGGCTGGTCGACAACCTCCTCGACATGAGCCGGCTCCGCGCCGGCGCGCTCTCCCTGGACCTCCAGCCCACCGCCTTCGCCGACGTCCTGCCGCTGGCCCTGGCCACGCTGCCCGCGACACCGGTGCGGATCGCGTTCCAGGGGCTCGCGGAGGTCCGCGACGTGCTCGCCGACCCGCCCCTGCTGGAACGGGTGATCGCCAACCTCGTGACCAACGCGGTGCGCCATTGTGCCGCGTCCCAGCGGGTGCTGATCACCGCCAGCTCCCTCGGCTCACGTGTCGAGTTGCGGGTCGTCGACCAGGGACCGGGACTGCCGCCGGAGGACCGGGACCGGATCTTCGTCCCCTTCCAGCGGCTCGGCGACCGGGACAACACCAGCGGCCTGGGACTGGGCCTCGCGCTCTCCCGCGGCCTGGCCGAGGCGATGGGCGGCACCCTCGATCCCGAGGACACCCCGGGCGGCGGGCTGACCATGGTCCTCTCCCTGCGCGCCGCGCCGGTGGCGGAGCCGGTCGAGGCGGTGGAGCTCGGCTAGGGCGCGCGGCGCATCCGGAGGAAGGCGGGTCGATGGGCACAGGGGCGGTGGCCGTACTGGCCGGGATCGCCGCGTTCGGCGGCCTGCTCGGGATGCTCGCCGGAGTGCACGGGCTCCGGCAGGTGCGCCGGGTGCAACGGACCGGCGTGTGCGTGCCGGCCCTGGTCAAGCAGCCCCCTGGGCGGCTCTCGGACGAGTCGGCCCGGCCGCGCCCGCTGCTCCAGTTCGCGACCGAGGACGACCGGGTGATGGAGATCGTCTGCCCCGTGACGCCGACGCGCCGCCGTCCGCTCGGCGACGGCGACCGGGTGCTCCTCCACTACGACCCCGCCGATCCCCGTACCGTCGTCGTCGAGGGTCAGGAACACCTGGCGCTGGAGCGGGCGTTCATCGCCGGCGGCGCGGTCGTCCTCCTGCTGTCCCTGGTACTGCTCATGGTCGCCGGCACGATCCCTTGACCGACGCCCGCGCCCCGTCGTCGCCACGGTAGATGCGCGTCGACCCGACACGCGCCGCCACCGAGGACCGTCCTGCGCACAGACGGTGGCAGTGACCCGACAAGACCCGGTAGGTTTCCTCGCGGAGTGCCGGGAAGTCTGGTCGGCGACGGTCCAACCACAGCCGGAGCCAGCGAAAGACGAGCGCGTGACCGACCTTACTGCCATCCTCCTCCTCGTCATCTTCGCCACCCTGGTGGCCACCGGCGCGCGCCACTGGCGCATTCCGGCTCCCTCGCTGCTGGTCGTCGGCGGCGTCCTGATAGGGCTGCTGCCCTGGCTCCGGAACGTCCAGGTGGCACCCGAAGTGATCAGCGTGGTGGTGCTGCCTCCGCTGCTGTACGCCTCCGCCGAGGAGATCCCCTGGCGCGAACTGCGGATGGTGTGGCGGCCGGTGACGGTGCTCGCCTTCGGCCTGGTGCTGGCCACCGCGGCGGCCGTGGGAGCGGTGGCCGCCGCGGTCACCCCGCTCTCCCCCACCATGGCCCTCGTCCTGGGCGCGGTGCTGGCCAGCACCGACCCGGTCGCCGTGACGGCGCTCGGCCGCAAGATAGCGCTGCCGCCGCGGATACAGGTGCTGGTCCAGTCCGAGAGCCTCTTCAACGACGCCACCAGCCTGGTGCTGTTCAAGGTGGCGGTGGGCGGCGCCATAGCGGTCCACGCCGTCGCCCTGCCCGCGGCCGGCGGCCAGTTCCTGATCCTGGGCGGCGGCGGGGCACTGGTCGGCGGCGCCGTCGCGGCCGTGGTGGCGCTGATCCGGCGGCGGACCGAGGACCCGATACTGGAGACGGTGATCGCCCTGGTCACCCCGTACGCCTCGTACGTCCTGGCCGAGGACGTGCACGCCTCCGGCGTCACCGCGGTGGTGGTCGCGGGGGTGGTGCTCGGCAGCACCGGGCACAAGCTCACCAACGCCACCATCCGGCTCCAGGTGCACGCCGTCTACGGCACGGTGGTCTTCCTCCTGGAGAGCGTGGTCTTCGCCCTCATCGGCCTGGAACTTCCGGCGCTGGTCCGCCAGTTGAACGTCGACGAGAACACCTGGCCGCTCGGCGTGCTCGCGGTCGCCGGCACCGTGATCGCCGTGCGGATGCTGGGGGTGCTGCCGCTCTCCGCCGTCATGCAGCGCCGTCGCGGCAACGGCTCGGTCACCTGGCGCATCCCCGCGGTGGTCTCCTGGGCCGGCACCCGCGGTGTGATGCCGCTGGCCGCCGCGCTGTCCATCCCGCTGGCCGCCGACGACGGCAGCCCGCTGCCGCACCGTGCGCTGGTCCTCGTCCTGACCACCGGCGTGGTCGTCTTCACCCTCGTCCTGCAGGGCTTCACCCTCGCGCCCGTCGTGCGCTGGTCCCGGATCGCGCTGGAGCCGGAGCACACCGCCCGCGAGGAGGCCCGCGCCCGCGCCGGTCTCGCCAAGGCCGGCCTGTCCTGCCTGGACGAACTGGAGGCGGCCGAGGCCGCGCCCACCGCGCTCATCGACCAGCTGCGCCGCGGTCTGCTGGCCCGTCTGGACCAGGCCGACGCCGACCAGGACGACGACACCACGCCCGCCTCCTGGGCCTCGGCCACCACCTACCGGGCACTGCGCCGCACGGTGATAGCCGCCGAATCCACACAGCTCCAACGGCTGTACGCGGACCACCACATCAGCGACACCACCCGGCGCCGACTGCAACGGAGCCTGGACCTGGAAGAGGCCGGACTGGGCGAGGACTGATCCGCTCAGAACCGGTCCGGGAACTTCACGCCAGCCACCAGCAGCCCGACCAGCGCCACCGCCACCAGCAGCCCCACGATGCGCTCCACGCTCACCGCGCCACCCCCGGCGCGGTCCCGCCACGGCCTTCCATCACGGACCTTCCTCCTCGTGTGCTCCGCCCGATCGGGATCCGTTCCACCGTGGCGGCCGGCACCGCCCCTCGTCGGCAACACAGCCGGTTCCCTAACGGAATCCGAACGGCGCGGCCCCCGAGGCCGGCGCCGTCGGGCCCGTATCGCGCAGCGCGTCAACGGTCCGCCCGGTTACGGCTGGTGCCGCGCAGTTGGGCCAGCACCCGGGTGCCGACCTGGCCGAGGCCGACCAGCACGATGTGGTCGGCGAGGTCCTGGGCCGGCGGATGCCCGACGGAGCCCTTGCGGAAGGCGTCGGTGGCGTTCACGGTCGGGCCAGTCCGTCGTCCCCGCAGATCACCATGTGTGCGGAGCGCTGTCCGACGGGCATACGCAGAGGGAGAGTTGACGTCCCGTCCGCGCGGCTCGGCTCAGGAGTGCGCCGCCCGCTCTCCGGCGCTGCGTTCGATGCAGAATTCGTTGCCTTCGGGGTCGGCCAGGGTCACCCAGCCGGTTCCGTCGGGCTTGCGGTGGTCCTCCACCATCGTGGCCCCCAGGGCGAGCACGCGGGCGACCTCCTCGTCCCGCGACCGGTCCTGGGGTTGCAGGTCCACGTGCACCCGGTTCTTCACGGTCTTGCCCTCGGGCACCGCGATGAACAGCAGCGCCGAGCCCGGCGCGGTGACCACCGCCTCGGGGTCCCCCGGGGCGTCGTCGTCGGCCAGCGAGCCGTCCAGTACGGCGGCCCAGAACTGTCCCAGGCGGTAGGCGTCGGAGCAGTCGAAGGTGAGGTGTCGCACGAGAGAGGCCATGGGGCGCACTATCCGGCAGCCCCTGGTGGCTGTCCAGCGAATTCCCCGGCCGGAAGACACCGCCGCGGAATGCCGAACACACCGCCCAAAAGCTTGAAACCGACACCGAATCCAACGGAAAAAGAACCCTTCACACCAGTCACCCATAGCGCTTATATAGTGAAAAAGGTAGCTACCGGAAGGTAGCCGCCATACGTGCGCAACCTGGGAGCTAGGCGTGGCTCGCATCACCATCAACGGCGTGACCATTGACCCTTTGGTCCAGTCCGAAGAGCTGGCCGGCGAATCGCTGGTCTCCGAGGATGCTTCGGCATCAAACTACCTGCTTGTACAGACCACACATGTGCCGTCGGCAGCGGAGAAGGAACAACTCGCCGACCTGGGTGTGGTCATCCACGAATACGTACCCGACAGTACCTATCTGTGCGGATACCGGCCGTCCGACCTGGAGGCCGTTCGCACCCTGCCTTTCGTGGCCTGGGCGGACATCTATCTCCAGGGCTTCAAGCTCGCCCCGTCGCTGCGTTCGGGCAGGCTGCGGCCGGGCATCGCCGAACTCGCCGCACCGGTCGAGGCGACGGAAGCCCGCACCCACACCATCGATGTCGTCCTCCACCAGGACGTCGATCCGAGCACCGCCGGAGTGCAGGAGCGGATCGCGCGGGCCGCCGGGGTCGACACCGGTGGCGTCCAACCCGGCCGGCGGAAGGTGCGGATGACCGTTCCGGAGGAGAACCTGACCGCTCTCATCGCCCTGGACGAGATACAGCAGGTCGAGGAAGTCCCCGACATGGTGCTGTACAACTCCGTTGCGGGGAAGCTGCTGAACGCCAGGGTCTCGCACAACGGCACGGCGTTCCGGGGCGAGGGACAGGTCGTGGCCATCGCCGACACCGGCCTCGACACGGGCTCCACCCAAGACGTGCACCCCGCATTCCAGGGCCGGGTCAAGCGCTTGATCGCCCTCGGCCGCACGGCGCCGGAACAGGCCGACGATCCCAACGGGCACGGCACGCACGTCGCCGGTTCGGTCCTCGGCGACGGCACCTCCCCGACGATGGGCGGCAGCATCGCCGGCACCGCGCCGGCGGCGACCCTCGTCCTGCAGTCCCTCCTGGACGACAACGGTGGCCTGGGCGGCATCCCGACCGATCTGCAGGACCTCTTCGAGCCGCCGTACACCGAGGACGAGGCTCGGGTCCACACCAACTCATGGGGGCCGACCCTGCCGGGGCTGCCGTACAACCAGCAGTCGGCCGAGATCGACCAGATGGTCTGGGACAACAAGAACCTCGTGATCTGCTTCGCCGCGGGCAACGCCGGCCGCGATCAGGGCCGGACCGGGCGGATCAGCCCGGCCTCCGTCAGCGGACCGGCCGCGGCAAAGAACTGCCTCACCGTCGGCGCCAGCGAGAGCCTGCGTCCTGATATCCCGCTGACCTACGGCCAGTTGAGCTCGCTCTCCTTCCCGGTCAATCCGATCCACGACGACCGGCAGGCGGACCATCCCGAGGGCATGGCGGCGTTCAGCAGCCGGGGGCCCACACAGGAAGGCCGCTTCGCGCCCGACTTCGTCGCTCCCGGCACCTCGATCCTGTCGACCCACTCGCGTGCGGCGAAGTTCAGCACGGTGTTCGGGGTCTCCGACGACCCGGCGTTCTTCTTCGACAGCGGGACGAGCATGGCCACGCCGCTGATCGCGGGGTGCGCGGCGGTGCTGCGCGAAGCGCTGGTGAAGAACGGCACCCCCGATCCGAGCGCCGCGCTGGTCAAGGCCCTGCTGATCAACGGCGCGGACGACCTCCCCGGCCAGTACACGCCCACCGAGGCCGGCCCGTCCCCGAACAACAACTCCGGCTTCGGGCTGGTCAATCTGGAACAGGCCGTCGTGCTGCCGGATGACGGCGGCCAGGCGGGCTTCACCGACGAGGACGCGTTGGCCCAGGACGAGGAGCGCCCGTTCACCGTCCCGGTCCCGCAGGGCGACGGTCACCAGCTGAAGGTCACCCTGGTCTGGACGGACCCGCCCGGTCCGGCCCTGCAGAACGACCTCGACCTGATCGTCCGCGCGGGCGGGCAGGAGCGCCACGGGAACATGGGCACCGACCCCGGCTTCGACCGCGTCAACAACGTCGAGCAGGTCCGTTGGGCCGACATCCCGGCCGGGGACGCGCAGATCGTCGTCCGCGCGCACCGGATCACGCGGTTCGCCCAGCCGTACGCCGTGGCCTGGCGCCTGGCCTGAGCCGGGCACCCGTCCCGACGACGGCATGCACTGACATCAGTCTCATCAGGTCATATCGGCCGCCGTTTCAGGGTGTTGGCCTTCGCCAGGAGTTCGGGGAGGCTCCCGGCGAAGGTCGGCAGCAGCTGGAGGCAGAGCGCCCAGGCGTCGACGTTCGTGCCCAGGTGCTCCTGGGTGAGCGCCGCGGCCCGGATGCGCAGCGGCGGCCCGATCGCATCGGGCTCGTCGCCGGGCCGGTCGCCGGCGTACTGCTGGAGGTTGTGCAGGGCGGCACGGGCGGGGGTGGCGTGGGTCAGGATGTCGGCGTGGGTGAGCCGGCCGCCGTTGAGAGCGGCGCGTATCCAGTCCGCTCCCCACACCGGGAGCGTTTTCAGTCCTGCCAGCAGCAGCGGGCGGGGACAGTCCCGGAGCTCCCACAGCGCGCTCAGCAGGTCCCGCGGGAGCGTCCCGGCGTCATGCGCCGCGGTGAGGGCCTCCCAGGGGGGCGTCAGGCCCTCGCTGCGGAGCCGCCGCAGCCGCTCATGGGGCCGGCCGGCCGGCGCGGTGAGATACGCCATCAATGCCGCCGGTGACTCCGCCTCGGCGAGTTGGCGGCGCAGGCTCTCCAGGCCGTCGGGCGTCGTCAGCAGCTGCTCCGTGCGGCGGCGGAGGGTGTCCGGGAGGTGGTCCATCGCCAGGATCTCGCGGACCGCGTCGGGACCGCTGCGCTCCCACACCGCGACCAGCAACCGCAGTCGGGAGGCCGGAAGATGGAGCCACCGCAGCCGTCGGAGGAGGCTGCGGGCCACACCGAGATCGCCGGACCCCAGGCCGGCGGTCAACGTGGTGCGGTCGTAGGTGGCATCCGGGTCGTCCAGGGCCGCGAGCAGTTCCCCGGGGACCGGGCGGCTGCCGCCGGCCCGCAGCCGGCCCGCCAACAGCCGCTCGCACGCGGCCCGGTCGAGGCGGCCGTGCCGGAACAGCGCGGCGTCCACCGCCGGCTCGTCCAGATCGAGGAGGTACCGCAGTTCCGCGTCGGAGAGGGCGCACCCGCCGGCCATTGCCACCTGGGCGGACGGGCCGTGGGCGGCCACCACCGCAGCGCGGACCTCGGGCGACGGGTTTCCGAAGGCGAGGAGGTGCTGCACGGCCCGCGCGTCGAAGAAGGGCACGACCGCCGTCCGGGCCTCCTCGGAGGCGCACGCGAACACCTCCAGGAAGGTGGACCGGGTGTGCTCCGGCGACTCGGCGGGGAACTGCGCCGGGACCGGCCGCGGCCAACTGGTGTGCCGCCGGCCGCGGGTGTGCGGGGCGGTGGCGTCCGCGACGAGTTCGACGACGCTGCCGCGGGCGGTGTTCATGCGGGCGTAGAACGTCAGCCAGTTGACGGGGTCGGTGCCGAGCGCGTCCAGCAGGTCCGTGAGGGCCTTCCGGGTCGGTCCGTGGTCGAGCGGCAGGTGGGTCAGTACTGTTTCGGCCGGGCCCACTTCGGCCAGCACCCGTTCCACGGGCAGGCGGCCCGCGCGGATGCCGCGTCCAAGGCCGCGCAGGAGCACCCCGTCGCGTTCCTCGCGGTCGGTCCACAACACGGTGAACGCCTCGAAGGGCAGCTCGGCGGCGTACTCCGCGGTCCCCGTCGGATCCTCCCGGAAGCTCTCCCACAGCAGGACGTCGGGGCAGCCCTCCCACTGGGTCAGCAGGAGCAGCGGGGTGCTGGCCCGGGGGTCCGTCGTGGGGAGGTTCTCCCGGCGGAAGGGCAGGCGTTCGTGCTCCTTGCGGATCAGCGCCCAGTCCAGGCCGTCGGGCCTGGCCACGGGGTGTCCGCAGCGCACCCGCGCCAGTGCGTGGAGGTGCTCCGGGTCGGTCCACTCGCCGGCAGGCCGGTGCCGCCGGAGGTACGCCTCCGGATCGGGTGCGTCGACGGCCGCGCGCAGCAGGTCCGGCAGTTGTGGCTGCCAGGCGCTCAGGAGGGGGACTTCGTCGTGCATGCGGAGCCACTCGACGAAGGGTGCGGTGGTGCCCCACAGGGTGAGGAGCGTCAGACAGGCGTCGATGACGACCGGGGGCGGGAGATAGGCGCCCAATGCGGCCAGGCCCTCCACCGAAAGCCCGACGAACCCGCTGGTCAGGACGGCAACCATCAGGGGCCCCCTGGTCTCGTACAGCTCCTGGAGCAGGCCGTCCTCGGCGTACCAGCGGGGATCGCTGAAGTCGCCGGCCTCCAGAAGGATCCTCAGCAGCCCGGGGGCTTCGGCCACCGCGCGCACCTTGCTCCCGTCGTCGTCGCGGTACTCCGCCTGCCAGATCGCCTGCCCGACCACCGGATCCCCGGTCTCCGCCGCCGCGGCGAGCCATTCCACCGGGTCCGCCTCCAGCGCGGCGCGCTGCTGCCCGGCGTCCCCGCCCAGCAGCTCGTCCACCAGCACCGCCGGCATCCCCAGCCGGTCGGCCAGGACGGCGAGCAGCTGCGGCTTCATCCGGTCGGCGAGTGCGTCGGCGGTGGCCGGGTCGGCGAGGCTCAGCGCGAGGCGAAGCGCGGAGCGGGAGCTGTCGCTCACGGGTCGGGTCCCTTCACGGCGTTGCGGGTGGCGGAGCGGTGCCGGCGTGCGGGCCTGTGGCGCAGCGGTCCGCACGCACCGGCTCGGACGTCTTCGATCGTGACACGCCCCACTGACAACGCCGGCCGCGCCCAACACCGCATCCCGCAGCCGGAGTTCCGGCCCGCGCCGGTCAGCCGTCCGTGCGCGCCTCCCCGGCGTCCGGCTGGCCGGCCAGCAGGCGCTCGACCAGGGCGGTGACCAGGTCCTGCCGCTGGTCCGCCGAGAAGAGGTCGGGCAGGGTCAGGCTCTCGAAGATCAGCCAGTTGAGGGCCAGGTACAACAGGACCACCATCGTCGCGTCGCCCGGCAGGCCGGAATTCAGGTGGTAGCCGATGTTCTGGTCCACGTCCGAGCGGATCCGACGGGTCAGGACCTCGCGCAGCTCGGGGCGGCGGGTGGCCTCCAGGCGCAGCTCCAGCAGGGCCAGGAACCCGGTGGGGAACGCGGCCACCCGTTCCACGAGATCGTGCATGAGCTCGGTGACCCGGGCGCGGTCGCGCGGCCTCGCCAACCCGGCGGCGATGACCGCCTCGTCGGGCTCCAGTCGCTCGTAGACGCGCTCACCGGCCTGGGTGAGCATCGCGTCGCGGTTGGCGAAGTAGTTGGAGGCCGTGCCCACCGGCACGCCCGCCTGGACGTCGAGCGCGCGGAACGTGAGGCCCCGCGCGCCCTCGCGGGCCAGCACCTCGATGGCGGCGTCGAGCAGCGCCGCCCTTCTCTCCGGATTGCGTCGCACCATGATTGACACCACTCCACATGTAGTACTACGGTCCAGCCACTGCAAACAAAGTACTACACTCGAAGTGGTCGAGCATCTCCCAAGGATTTGAGGTTCTGTATGCGCAAGCTCGCGTACTACGTCGCGGTTTCCATCGACGGCTTCATCGCGGGCCCCGGCGGGGAGTTCGACTTCTACCCGGAGGCGCCGGACATGGTGGAGCACCTGCGCGCCGAGTTCCCCGAGACCATGCCGACCCACATCCGCCCGCACATCGGGCTGGACGGCGCGCCCAACAAGCGCTTCGACACCGTGCTCATGGGACGGGGCACCTACCAGCCCGCCCTGGACGCCGGGGTGTCCAGCCCGTACGCACACCTGCGGCAGTACGTCGTCTCCCGCTCCCTCCCCGACATCGCCGATCCGGCCGTGGAACTGGTTTCCGAGGACCCGATCGACCTGGTGCGCCGACTCAAGGCCGAGGACGGCGACGGCGACATCTGGCTGTGCGGCGGCGGCGTGCTGGCCGGGCAGCTCCTGCCGGAGATCGACGAGCTGCTGTTCAAGCGCTACCCGGTGGTCGCCGGCGACGGCGTCCCGGCCTTCGCGGGACAGTTCCGGCCCCGCCCGTTCGCCCCGGTGGAGACGCTCACCTTCAGCCACGGCGGCACCCTCACCACCTACCGTCCCACGGCCTGAGCACTTATGCGGCGCCGTCGAGGAGTCGCCGGTCACGGCAAGCCCCGTGCGCTCCACGGAGCCGTCGGAGCTACCGCGGCACCTCGGCTCGGTTCCCATGCCTGGCCGGCGCGAGCCGTACGGGCACGGCGCGAGGGACGGACGGGGGCTAGCGGGCGAGGACGACGGCA
This sequence comes from Streptomyces noursei, assembly GCF_016917755.1. Taxonomy (GTDB): domain Bacteria; phylum Actinomycetota; class Actinomycetes; order Streptomycetales; family Streptomycetaceae; genus Streptomyces; species Streptomyces yunnanensis. The sequence goes on from NZ_CP070326.1 coordinate 550,243, forward strand.
ACTCTTCCCCGCCCTCAGAAAGTTGGCCTTCAGGCAAGCTGCTTCCGCAGCACCGTGCACATCGTCTCGTAGCGGCGCACCGAACCGCCCGGCGCCAGTTCGTCCCAACCATCGGTTCGGCGGTCGTACGCGTCATAGCCCAGTCGCTCGTACAGCGCCCGCGCCCGGGGATTGCTCTCCTCGACGGCGAGTTCGGCCCACCCGAGCCCGCGGGACCTGATGCGCTGTTCGGCCGCTCCGATCAGGAAACCGCCGATCCCGCAGGACTGCAGCGCGGGGTGCACCGCCAGCTGCCACAGCGTGCCGGCGCCCTCCCGGACCGAGTAGTCCACTCCTCCGATGGCCACCGGCAGACCCGACGGCGGGCAGATCGCCAGGTAGTCCACCGCACCGAGCCGGGCGCGCGCCAACTGCGCCGCCACGGAGTCGAGATGCAGTGCGGACCCCGACCACGTGCACGCCGCCAGATCGTCCGGCACCAGGTCGCGCGCCGCGAGCGCCAGCACCACGCCGTCCACAGTCGTCACCTCCGGCCTGTCACTATCGAGGCGGTCCGGGCCGGGCAGCAAACGGATTTCGCCCGCGTGCGGCCCTGGCGGGCGCCCTGGGCCACCGCGGCCGAAGTGCCGCGGATCGGGGGACGGAGCGACGGAGGTGACCGTTGCCTGCCCCGTCGCACCGCCCCACCGCCGGCGACGCCCGGGCGTCGGGTCCGTCAGGAATCGGGCGCCGGACTGTTCTCGGTGGTACCGGTACGGCGTCGGCGCACGGCCGCGGCGAGCAGCGCCCAGAGCGCGCGCAGGGGCCGGAGCGTGCGCAGCAGCCGGACGCGCGGGGGTCGGCCGGCCGGGGAAGGGGCTGCGGGAGGCGCGATCGCCCGCTCCGGTCTGGCCGGTGGGGGTGTGTGCTGGGCGGGCACGGGAGTGCCCGGATTCGGCCACGTGGGCGGGTTCGGTGGCGTGGGCGGTTCGTCCTGTGGGGCGGGGGCCGTTGGGCTCGGCTCGGACCGGGGTGCGTTGCGGCTGGCCTCGGCGCGTACGAGCGCGGCGAGAGCGGCGAAGATGTCGGCGGGCATGCCGGGACTCCTGCGGTGCGGATGATCGTGGACGCTGATGCGGCAGGCCGCGACGGCCCCGGGTGCCCTCATAAGGAAGAGGGCGGGGTGTGGGTACGCGACCGGGCCCGCTCAGCAGCGCAGAACGGTCACCCGCGAGGGCAGGCCGGTGCCGGCGGCCGGGAGGACGGCCCAGGAGGCGGCGCGTCCGGGCGCGGTCAGGGGATCCTCGGCAGGGGATTCCCGCAGGGCCTTGCCGTTCGGCCCGGTCGGGACGTGCGGGCGCAGATGGCAGGCGGTCGCGTGGCACAGCCGCCGGAAGCCATTGCCCGGATGGTGGTGCACGCCGTCCCCCGACGTCGTCAGCACATGTTCCGTGGTGTCGCAGGGCCGGTCCACGGAGTTGCTGCGGGCGGGGGCGCCACTGGTGTCGGCAGGGGCGTCGGCGGGGGCGTCGGCGCGGGCGGCGCACCGGCCGGCCCGAGGTGCCTGCGCATCGGAGTAGCCCGTGGTCAACGCCGTGAACAACAAGGCCAGCAACGCCAGGCAGAACAGCATGCGTCGGCCGCCGGTCGCCGCGGAGCGGCCGGTGCCGACGGTCTTACGCATGCGGGTCTCCCAACGCTCTTCCAGGAGAAAATTCCCTGGGAGCGACCGGGACATTCGGGAGACACGGGAAAGAGTCGGTTATTCCACTCGTTCCGGCTATGGGTCGTATGTGTGACCCACTTCAAGTGAGGGCCACTCACGGGCCGCACCGGCTGGACGACCCGAGCCGGCCGGTGCGGAAACGGTCTTCGTCAGTCGGTCTCGCGGGCGCGCGCGTAGTAGTGGGAGAACCGCTCCAGCGGTTCGCCCTCCGCATTCCACGGCCAGGGCGCCGCCACACCGCCGGTGGCGCGCAGTACGCTCGCGGCCTCGCCGGGGCGGGTGGCCTTGATCAGCGCGTAAGCCAGCAGGTTCAGGTCGGCGAGCGCCTGCGCATGGCGGAGGAAGCCCTGGCCCGGCCAGTAGTGCGCGGCATGGTCGAGCACCGTGACGGCGTCGTGCCGACGCCAGAACTCGCCCGCACCGAGGGCCACCATCCCTCCGGGACCGATGTCCCGCTGGTGGCTGCGGACGAGGGCGGCGAGTTCCAGGCCCGCCGAGGGGGCGTTCGGGGGCATCGCGGAGCGGACACTGTCGAGCAGTTCCAGCACCTGGCCGCTGGAGCCGCACTCGTCCGGCGAGAGGTAGCCCAGTGCCTGGAGATGGGCCTCGCGGTTCCACGGATCGCGGGCCTTGATCTCGCGCCAGATCCCCGACAGTTCGGAGGACGGGCGCCGCTGCAGGCGGAGCGTGGCCAGGTGCAGGGTCCAGGGCGTCGGGTCGGCGGGCACCAGCTCGGCCGCCAGGCGGCAGGTCGCCCGGGTGGCGTCGAGGTCGATGGACGAACCCTCCTGCCCGGCCTGCAACAGGTCCGACCAGGCGTGCAGCAGCAAGGCATCCGGATTGCGGGGGTTGTGCTCCCGCCAGATGCTGGGCAGCGCCCGTCCCGCGGATCCGGCGAGCACGCGCAGGCGGTGTGCCTTGCGGTCCCAGTCATCACCTACCTCGCCGAGCACATCCTTCAACAGGGCCATGACAGCCGTATCGAGCGAACCGCGGTCCCAACAGGTCTCGACGCGGCGCCGGACTTGGCCCAGGGCGGCATCGTCGAGTTCGGGGAGCATGCGGGGACGGCTGCCTTTGCGGCGTCTGAAGACGGGCATACCGCGATGGCCTTCCGGATGAGGTGCGGATGGGACGGAGTTCCGGCATCGTACGGGCGACGGCCGGGCGCGCAATCCGCCGCCCGAACTCCGAGACGCACCCGATACCCAGGCGCATCCAATCCGATTCCAGAACATCCTCGTCCAGAACCTTCACCCACTGAGCACATACTTTCAACCGGTTCGCAAAAGGCCGGTCATGGATTCCCCTCTTCTATGCATGTTGCGGCAGCCGTGCTCAGCCGGGAACGACCACCGGTTCCTCCTCCGGGGACAGTCGGGCGTACCGCACCGATCCGGTCAGCGGCACCCCGCCCACCACGGGCGACCACGCCGGATCCGCGCCGAGCGCCACCAGCACCCAGGTGCCGTCGGGAAAGTCGGCGGTGACCGTCGTCCCGTCGACGGCGCATCCTACGGCCGGCGGTGCGGGGTCCGCGCCCCGCCCGGTGAGGCCGACCAGGGCGACGTGCACGGTCCGGCTCGTGGTGCGCCGGCCGGTGGCGTAGGGAACGGCCGTGTGGCGACCGAAGGCACTGGTGCCCTCCGCGGTCGCCACGGCGACGTCGGTGTGACCGGCGAGGGAGACGAATGTGCTGGTCAGGCCGCCGTCGGTGGCTGCCTCGGCGCGCTGGCCGACGGTCCTGACGTGCGGCGGCCGCTCCCCCGCGACCTGCCAACCGCTGTCGTGCAGCGGCAGGTGCGCGGGCGCGTCGACCAGATGGACCCGCAGTTCGTACGCTCCCCAGACCACGCTCGCGGTCTCGATCCGGGCCTCCTCGGCCGCTGCGTCGTCGGGCCAGGCAGGTTGGTGGCGGGCAGGATGGTGCCGGGCCGACGGATGCCAGGCAGGCCGGTGCCAGGCGGGTTGGTGCCAGGCGGGTTGGTGCCAGGACGCGGCGTAGCGGTCGTGGAGGCGCAGGCGGTGGATGCGGGTGCGACGCGACAGCCCGAACGCGGGGTGGCACAGCGCGACGTGATTGTCGGCCAGCAGGCGGCAGGGCAGGTCGTCCGGGACGAGGCACGGACCGGTCGCCGTGGAGTAGGCGAACCGCGAGTAGAGCGGATCCCCGGCCGTACGCACCGCCGCGTAGTGCCCGCCCGTGCGGCCGCCAGGTCCCGGTTCGCCGCTGCCGTGGTCGCCCGTCGCGTAGTTGTCGCTGCCGTGGTTGACGAGTCGGACGATGCCGTCCGCACGGGTCGCCGAGAGCACGAAGCCGGGGACGGGCAGGGCCACGACCCGGTCGCCCCGTTCGACGGGGAGCGGCTCCTCCGGCCGTGTCCAGCAGGGGTGGTCGGCCGGCAGCAGCAGGCCGAGGAAGGCTTTGGACAGCCAGTACGGGGACGCCGGGCCGGAATAGCCCTGCACCAGCGGCGGATACGGCCCGTACCAGCCGAGGGTGGCGATCCCGTGCCGGTCGCGGAATCCGCGGTCGGTGAAGTGCCGCAGCGCCCCGCTGGCCAGCCGCCGGGTCTGGCCCGGGCCGAGCGGAGTCGCGTCGACCAGCGCGCCCAGCCACGGGGCGGTGACCGCCGCGAACCGGTAGATCAGCGAACGGCCCTGGTGCACGGGCGCGCCGTCGGCCCCGAAGAACAGCGCATAGTCCGTCAGAAACCGCCGCAGCCGCGCCCTGAACACCGCCAGGCGGTCCCGACGCGTCCGGCCCGCTCCGCCCGCTCGATCGATCCCGTCCGCCTCACCGGCCACGCGCCCGCCGGCCATCAGGGCCCACAGAATGGGGTAGGTGTGCAGGGCCCAGCCGTTGTAGTGGTCGAAGTTGTCCGCGGTACGGGCGTCGCCGCCGTCGCGGTACCAGCCGTCGCCCACGTAGAAGTCCTCGGTGCGTGCCAGGTCGGCTTCCATCTCGACGCGGTCGTGGGCACCGCCGACGCCGGACAGGAACTCACCGACGATCACCCGGAACATGTGCCAGTTGTTGTCGGGGATCCGCAGTCCCCAGGCACCCTGCAACCACTCCACGACCTGTTCCTGCACCGCGCCCGGCATGTGGTCCCACAACCACGGCCGCGTCAGGTGCAGACCGAGCGCCAGGGAGCACGCCTCGACGAGCGTCTGCCGGCACTCCTGGCCGAGGACCTGCCATGCCTCGGGGTGTCCCGGGTCGGTGCCGGCGCCGATACCCTCGGCGTAGGACTGGAGCAGCCCGGCGGGCGCGCGCCCGTCGCAGCCCGCGGTACGGAAGGCCAGCAGCAGGAACGTGCGGGCGAAGCCTTCGAGTTGGTCGGAGTCGGCGCCCGACGACGAGGGCCTGCCGGGCAGCACGATGCGCGCACCGGAAGGGGAGGCGAACCGATGCACGTCCGCCAGCAGATGGTCGGCGAGGGCCAGCCAGTGGTCGCGGCCGTATCCCGTGAGGGGCGACAGCGTGCGGTCCTCGGGCGGCAGCGGCGGTCCCGTCCGGCTCGTGCGCGACATGCGACTCCTTGAGATGGTGAGCTCGGGTGTGCCCCGCGCCAGCATGACCGGCGCCCCGCGACGGTCACAAGCATGCGAAACGGACGGGGCACAGGGGTCCTTCAACCGCCTCCCCCTCGCCACCTCCCCTACTGCCCACAGCCCACTGCCCACAGCCACCGACGGAAAGGCTGATGACGTTGTCCCGCACCCGGCAAGAGCACAGCGACCAGCAGGAACCGCGGCCACCGGAAACGTCGGTGACACCGACGCAGAGGGAGCTGCGGCTCGCCGTCGTCGGCCTCGGCATGCGGGGCACGCTCGGCAGGCACATCGCCGACGGGCGCCTGCCGGCGAAGGTGGTGGCGGTCTGCGACCCGGTCGCGGCCCGTCGGGAACGCAGTCGGGAGCTGTATCCGGAGGCCGCCCGGTACGCCGACCACCACCAGTTGCTCGCCGCCGGACCGGACGGGGTGATCCTGACGACGCCGGACGACACCCACGAGGAGTTGGCCGTCGCCTTCCTGGAGGCCGGCGTCGCGGTCTTCGTCGACAAGCCCCTGGCCATCACCACCGCGGGGTGCGACCGCGTACTGGACGCGGCGCGGCGCACCGGCACCAGGCTCTACGTCGGGCACAACATGCGGCACATGCCGGTCATCCGGACCCTGCGCGACCTGGTCGTCGAGGGCGTCATCGGCGAGGTCAAGGCCGTCTGGTGCCGTCACTTCGTCGGCCACGGCGGCGACTTCTACTTCAAGGACTGGCACGCGGACCGGCGCCGCACCACTGGTCTGCTGCTGCAGAAGGGTGCGCACGACATCGACGTGATCCACTGGCTGGCCGGCGGTTACACCGTGCGGACCCAGGCGATGGGCGGGTTGACCGTCTACGGCGACATCACGGCACGCGGCGGGCAGGGCGAGCGGACGTTGACCGAGTGGTTCGCCCCCGAGACGAACTGGCCGCCCGCCTCACTGACCGGCCTGAACGACGTGGTCGACGTCGAGGACCTCTCGATGATGACCATGCGGCTGGACAACGGCGTGTTCGCCACGTATCAGCAGTGCCATTACACGCCGGACTACTGGCGCAATTACACCGTCATCGGCACCCACGGCCGGCTGGAGAACTTCGGCGACACCGAGGGTGCGGTGGTGAAGGTGTGGAACAGCCGGCGCAGCGGCTACCGCACGGACGCCGATCTGGTGGTCGAGGTGCCCTCGGACGACGGCGGGCACGGTGGGGCCGATCCGCGGCTGGTGGCCGAGTTCGTGGATTTCGTGCGCGCGGGCGGTGCCACGCTCACCTCACCGGTGGCTGCACGGCAGGCGGTGGCCGCCGGCTGCGCCGCCACCGCCTCACTGCGCGCCGACGGCGTTCCCGTCGATGTCCCGGCATTGTCACGGGAGTTGGTCGCCCACTTCGCCGGTGCGGACGACGCGGAGACCCGGGAATCCTGAGTCGGCGGCCGGCGCAGCCGGTTTCGCGTTGCGCGCCCATCGTGGCCACTGGCACGAGGTGGACACCACGGGTTCGCTGATTCAGGTAGCAATGATCCGGGTGACGACGGGGATTCCGGTTCCGGAATTCTCCTCCCCGGACGACGACGGCTGCCGCGATGTCCCGTGATCCGGTCCGGAATTCCCTTGTCGACCACCGAGCGGAACGCACACACGAAGAGCACCTGAAAAGCACGTGAAAAGGAGTGGTGAGAAAGATGGTCACGGGGAAGAGGGCCACCCTTGCGCTGGGGGCGGCGCTCGGCATGCTGCTGGCCGTGCCGCTCTCGGCGCAGGCGGCCGGCCGCCCGAGCGCGCTGCCGAGCGAGAGCGAGTGGCTGGGCGACGTCGCGCCGGTCGCCGCGTCCCTCCAGGACTACCTCAAGGACCGCCTGGCCCAGGGAACGCCCGGCGAGAAGCCCGCGGTCGTCCTGGACATCGACAACACGTCCCTGGCGACGCACTACGACAGGGGCAAGCCGGTCGAGGCGATCCTCAAGGCCACCGGCTACGCGCACGAGCACGGCGCGGCGGTGCTGTTCGCGTCCTATCGCGGCGCCGACGAGCAGGACTCCACGACCGAGGAACTCAGGTCGGCCGGGTACACCGTCGACGGCCTCTGCCTCAAGCCGCACGGCGACAGCCCCGGCAAGGCCGAGGTCAAGCTCGGCTGCCGGAAGAAGTACGAGGCGCAGGGCTACACCCTCGTCGCCAATGTGGGTAATCGCAGCACCGACTTCGAGGGCGGACACTACGAGAAGGGGTTCAAGCTTCCCGACTATGACGGACAGTTGAGTTGATTCCGGAATTCCGGAGATGCCCGTTCTTTGGCGCGGCATGAGTGATGCGTGTGGGCCCATCGTTATCGGTGGGCCCACACGCATGACTCCTGCCGGGAATCCGGTGTCCCGCACGGACCGGATCAGCGGAATGCACCGGTCGAGCGCAATGCACCGGTCGGGCGGCATCCACCGGGTGTTCACCGTACGGCGGGACCGCGTTTCACCGGCCCGCACGGTCGATGCCGAAGGGCTGTCGCAAGCGGGGTCGCCGGGGCAGCCTGTGGTAGACAACGACGCCCCACACGGCCCTCGCGCCTCGCAACCCCACGTCCGCGAGCGCGACGGTTTCCCCTTCAGCCCCCCACCCGCCCGGAGCCCCCCCATGAGCGACGACGACCGGCCGGCCCACCTCATCCGTCTCGGCCTGTCGGCAACCGAGGCCACCACCTACCTGGCCATGTTGGACACCGGCCCCACCACCGTCGCCGCACTGGCCCGGCGGCTGGGCCGGACGCCCGCCGACGCGGAACACACCCTCGCCCGGCTCATCCACCTGGGCCTGGCCACCAGCCACGGCCCCGATCGCTCCGGCATCGCACCGATCGAACCCTCCATCGGCCTCGGACGCCTGGCCAGCGCCCGTACCGAGGAGCTGCAACAGGCCCATCTGGTGGCGATGGACGCCTACCGCACCTACCGGCGCCAGGTGCACCCGCAGGCCACCGACGACCTCGTCGAAGTGGTCACCGGGCCGCAGATCGTGGAACGCATCCTCCAGGTCGAGGACGCCGCGACCTCCGAGGTGCTGCGCTTCGACACCCCGCCGTGGCACACCGGCGGCACGCCCAATCCGACCGAGATCCGCAACCTGGAGCGCGGCGTCTCCTATCGCATCGTGTACTCCAAGTCCGCGGTGGAGAACAGCGATTACTACGCCTGCAACATCCGACCGTGCATCGCGGCGGGCGAGCGGGCCCGGGTGCTCCAGTCCCTGCCGGTGAAGCTGGGCGTCTTCGATCAGCGGCTGGCCATCGTCTCGCTGGCGTTCGGCGACACCGACGTGAACGACTCGATGCTGCTGGTCCGCCCGTCCAGCCTGTTGCGGGCGCTCACCGGACTGTTCGAGACCTCCTGGCGGTCCGCCTATCCGCTGCACTTCGGCGAGCGGGTGCCGCCCGCGCTGCGCCCGATCCAGCGCCGGATCCTGGAACTGCTCGGCAGCGGCGTCACCGACGAGACCATCGCCGAACTCCTCGGCATCAGCCGCCGCACCCTCTCCCGCCAGCTGGAACAGCTCAACCGGGCCGCCGACGCCACCACCCGCTTCCAACTCGCCCTGTACGCCGCACGAAAGGGATGGGTCTGATGCGCGTCGAGGGGTGATGCGGGGTGCCGGCCGGGTGCGCGACCGGCACCGCACGCCCCGAAGGAGCCGGCCGCCGAACGGCGTCGACCTCCTCCGGTCCCCTCCGCTACGTGTCGGCCTCGACGACCTGGACGGCGCGGGACGGGCAGAGCATGCCGGCCTCGCGGACCGCCGGCCGGTCGTCGCCGGCGGGGTCGGACCGCAGCACCGTGACGACCCCCTCGTCGTCCTGGTCGAACACCCCCGGAGCGGTCAGTGCGCACAGTCCGGCGCCGACGCAGAGCATCCGATCGACGCTCACTCGCATGGTCACCCCTCTCCCCCTTTCCGCTCCGTCACCAGGTGACCGGGAGCTCGTTGACGCCCTGGATCGTGGTGCCCGGTCGCAGCTTCAACTGGTCGACGGGAACGGCCAGTTTGAGCGTCGGGACGCGGTCCATCAGCGCGTTGAGGATGACCTCCAGCTCCAGGCGGGCGAGGTTCTGCCCCAGGCACTGGTGCACACCGAAGCCGAAGGACAGATGGTGGCGCGCGGAGCGGCGAACGTCGAAGGAGTCGGGGTCCTCGTACACCGAACCGTCGCGGTTGGCTATGGAGTTGACGACGATGACGCCCTCGCCGGCCCGGATGAGCTGGCCCTCGATCTCGATGTCGGCGAGGGCGATGCGCCCGCCGGCGATGTCCGCGATGGCCAGGTAGCGGAGCAGTTCCTCCACCGCACCGGGGATGAGGCTGCGGTCCTCGCGCAGCGCCGCGTACTGCTCGGGGTGTTCCAGCAGGGTGATCGCGCTGAGGGAGGTCATCGACGCGGTCGTCTCGTGACCGGCGATGAGCAGCAGCATCGCCGTGGAGGCCAGTTCCTCACGGTCGATCTCGCCCTTGGCGAGCTGCTCGGTGACCAGGGTGCTCACGAGCCCCGGCCGGGGCTCGGCCTGACAGGCGGTGATGAGTGCGTCCATGTAGCGCACGAGGTCCTGGCGCGCGGTGGAGGCGCTCGCCACGTCCGTGGCCTGCACCAGACGCTTGCTCGCGTCCTGGAAGAAGTCATGGTCGGCGTAGGGCACGCCGAGCAGTCGGCAGATCACCATGGACGGCACCGGCAGCGAGAACTGGCTGACCAGATCGGCCGGCGGGCCCGAGGCGAGCATCTCGTCGAGGAAGCCGTGCACGATCTCCTCGACCTCCGGGCGCATGCCCTTGATCCGTTTGACGGTGAACTCGCTGATCGTCATCCGCCGCTTGGGACCGTGCTCGGGCGGGTCCATGCCGATGAACGCCGGCCGGCCCTCCCGGACCACCTCGAAGCGCGGGGACGTGGCGGGGAAGTTGGCATCGGTGCGCTTGGAGGACAGGCGCGGATCGGCGAGCAGCTTGCGGGCCGCCTCGTGCTTGGTCACCACCCATACCTGTCGGCCGTCGTAGAGGGTCACCCGGTGCAGGGGCCCGGGGGTGTCCCGCAACCTGGCGTAGCCCTCCGGTAACTGGTAGGGGCAGGTCCGGTCACTGGGGAAGGCAGGCGCATCCGTGGCCTGGGGCGTCGTGGCGATATCGGTCATCGGTCCACTCCGAATCGATTTCTCACGCGTTAAAGAACGCCGTGTTCTCTAATTGGGAGAATAGACTGACCCCATAGAGAACGCAACGGCCTCTACGAGACAACTCCAGGAGTCACGCTGTCCCCCAACGCCGACCCCACCACCGCACCCGCCGCCGACCACCGCAAAGGCCCCCGGCGCCGCGGCGCGGAGCTGGAGAACGCCATCCTGATGGCGGCCCTGGAGGAGCTCAGCGAGACCGGCTACGCCGCGCTGACGATGGAACGGGTGGCCAGCCGGGCCCGCACCGGCAAGGCCGCCCTCTACCGACGCTGGCCCGGACGCGCCGAACTGGTCATGGATGCCTGCAGGTTGGCCGGCCTCGCCTCGATCGAGCCGCCCGACACCGGCGCCCTGCGCTCGGACGTGATCGACCTGATGCGGCAGATCGCCGCCAAGGTGGCCAGCCCGCTCGGCGGCATCCTGCGCGGCCTGTTGGCCGAGATGACCCGCGATCCCGAATTCGCCAAGCTGGTCCGGGAAAGCGTCCACACCGTCGGCCCGGCGGCCCTTCGCGGCATCCTGGAGCGCGCCGCCGAACGCGGCGAGATCGAACCCCGGATCCTCACGTCCCGGCGCGCCACGGTCGCCACCGACCTGCTGCGCAACGAGTTCCTGCTCTTCGGCGCGCCCGTGGCGGACGACGTCATCACCGACATCGTCGACGACGTCTACCTACCGCTGATCCTGCACCCGGCCCCGAAGCGCACCGACGGGTCGGATGGACCCTAGGGCCCGTCCGATGGGTCATGGCCGGCTCGTGCGCGGCAAGCCCTCGGTCACCGCCATCCCGCCCGCCCGGATCGGACGCCGGTGCCACCGGGCGCAGTGGCGATCGCCGGCGCCGGCTCCGCCGGCAGACGCTGCTCGGCGGAGGCCATGATGTGCGCGATGAGCTCGGGGTACGTCCCGCCGGCGCTCTCCCACTGGAGGGGCAGCAGCGAGTAGCTGGGGCTCAGCCCGGGCAGCGGGTTGACGTCCAGGACGTAGGGCTCGCCGGCGGCATCGCACCGCAGGTCCACCCGGCCGGCGTCCCGGCAGCCGAGCGCGCGCCACGCCTGTACCGCGAGTGCGGCGATGCGCCGCGACGCGGTGGTGTCGTCGAGGAGCCGCGCAGGGACCGGTTTCTGCGACGCGTCGTGCTTTCTGAGCGCGGTCAGGAACGGCTCCGCCGGCTCGTCGAAGAGGGGTTGCGAGACGCCGATCGGCCGGGCGTCCGCGCCGGCCCCCAGGACGCCGACGGTGTACTCCGGGCCCGGAAGATAGCGCTCGACCATCACCGGCTGACCGTGGCGCTCCCACAACTTCGCGCAGACCAGATGGAGTTGCCGCGGATCGGTCACCCGCGAGTCGATCCCGATGCCCTTGCTGGTGCCCTCGGCGACCGGCTTGGCGAACAACGGGTACGGCAGATCGACGGCGTCGAGGTCGTCGGGCCGCCGCACCACGGTGAACGGCGCCGTCGCCACCCCCGCTTGCCGGAGCAGCCGTTGAGTCGTGGGCTTGTGCAGACACACGGACAGGCACAGCGGGTCCGAGAAGGTGGCGGGGATGCGCCACTCCTCCAGCAGGGCCGGGATCTGGGCCTCGCGCGCGTATCCGTGATGGCCCTCGGCGAGATTGAAGACGAGGTCCCACCGCTCGCCGCGCAGCAGCCGCGCCATCAGCGCCGGCAGCGAGCCGATCACCACACACCGGTGGCCGAGCTCCTCCAGGACGGCCGCGACGGTCTGTACCGTCGCCCACTCGTCGAACTCGGCGTCGTCCCCCTCCTCGGGTGGTCCGGCACCGAAGGTCTCCATGGACTCACCGCGCAAGTTGTAGGTGAGCCCCACGACCAGACGTGCATGCGACACTACGGCGCCCTCCGCCTCAGAACTTCCTCGAACGCAGTGTGGGCGGGCCGGGTGCACGGCACGGGAGGCTCGTCCACCCGGGGTGCCACCGTTCCCGCGGACCGGGTCCTGGTGCCACCGCCCGGTCCCCTGCCGGAGCGTCCCCGGCGGGGAGGGGGATCCATCGCGACGGACGGCGCCGTCATGCCTCCGTGAGGCCGGTGGGGACCTGCCATTCGTAGCGGCGGCCCTTGTTGGTCATCCGCAGGCCCTCCTTGAACACGACCAGTCCCAGTTCGCTGGCGGCCTTCGCCGCGAGGGGCACTCCGTCGCCGGCCTTGCCGTATCCGAAGTTCACGACGGAACCGGCCTGCAGGGCCAGTTTGTTCAAGTCCGCCGCGGGGACCTTGACCAGGTCGGCCGCCCGGTCGCCGATCAGGTGCCGGATGAGCGTCGGTCCCACCCCGGCGAAGGCCGGGCCGGGCAGCACTTCACGGATGAAGTCCAGGACGGCCTTGGTCAGCACGATGCCGGCCTCCGAGGACTTCTGCTGGCGCCGGAGGATGGTGTCGAAGAGCGCGGCGCCGTCTTCGAAGCCGGCGGGGTTGAGCCGGTCGTCGACACCCAGGACGTGTCCGATCACCCGCCAGATGTGGAAGAAGGCGTCGCGGTCCGCACGCGGAAGGTCCACTCCCAGGCTGACGAGCCCGTTGGGGATGGCGACCGAGAAGCTCATCAACGTCCCGGCGAGGTCCTCCTGGTTGACCGGCAGTCCCCAGGCACTGTTCCAGTCGTCCTGGCGGCCGACGTGGTAGCGCATGGTGGCGTGCAGCAGGCGGATCTTCTGCGCGGAGCGCAGCCCGTGCCCGTGCGGGCCCAGGCCGCCGTCGTCGAGGACGTCGACCACGAACTGCGAGGTCTCCATCAGCCTGCGGTACACCCCCGAGGTCAGGCGCTGCGAGCGCGCAAGGACCTGGGCCCCGTCCCCGCACCCGTAGCAGAGCGGGAGGGAGCCGCACAGCAGCGTCGAGACGACCAGTGCCTCGTAGCGGCCGAGCAGGCTGCGGCCGCGGTCCATCAGCGCCGGATCGGCCCAGTCCGGCAGGACGGCCGACTGCTCGAAGTACCGCTGGAGCTGCGGTGGGAGGCCGTCCGGCACCGCGTCGCTGTTCCTGCCGAATCCATGGAGTGCCTGGCGCACCCGTTCCTGCTCGCCCGAGGCGTAGGTCTCCTCGATCGCGGCGTCGGCCGCCGGGTCCCCGGCCTTCCGCATCCGGTCGAGCAACTCGTCCGTCCACACACCAGCGGGCATCTCCGCCTCCTCGCGATTCGTCATGGTGACGCACACCTCTACCAGTCCGGACGGGGCTCCGGCGGGAGCATCACCCGTACGTGGACGGCGCCGTTGGCGTGCTCGATTTGATGCGCCGCCGTCAGCTCCTTTCCGTCGTCACGCCGTTCGAGGGATCACGGGCGCGGCGACGGCCGTCGTCCGGTCCGCTGCCACTACGAAAGGACCGACCTCGCACCGGGGCGATCCGCCCGCACGGCGCGAGCACAGCGCACTACGAAAGGAGCCCGCATGTCCGCACCGTCCGCGATCGATCACCACGCGAAGACCGGGTACAGCCTCCCGTTGGCCTACTGGCTGGCCCAGGCATCCGATCTCGCCTACAAGGACGAGGCCACCATCGATTCCCAGGCCCGCTCCTGGGGCTTCGACGAGGTGCGCCACCATCAGACGCGGTTCACCCCGCCGTTCCCGCTCGAAGACACCCAGGCATACACCGCGGCCAGCGACCACATGATCATCACTGCCTTCCGCGGCACGGAGCCAGCACAGATCCGTGACTGGCTGTCCGACGCCAGCACTCCCCCGTGGCCGGGCCCGGCCACCACGGGCTATGTGCACTACGGCTTCGCCGAGGCACTCCAGTCGATCTTCCCCGAGGTCAAGGACACCCTTGCGGAGCTGCGCACCGACAACCAGACGGTGTGGTTCACCGGCCACAGTCTCGGCGGTGCGCTCGCCATGCTCGCCGGTGCGCGGATGTACCTGGAGGAGCCCCGGCTGCAGGCGGACGGCGTCTACACCTACGGGCAGCCCCGCACCTGCGACCGCATCCTGGCGGCCGCCTACAACAAGGGCTTCACGAACCGCATGTACCGGTTCGTCAACAACAACGACATCGTTCCACAGCTGCCGCCCGAGCCCGTCTTCACGCATGTCGAGGCGCTCAGGTACATCGACGCGGGCGGCAAGCTGCATGACTCCATGGGGTTGTTCGGCAGTCTGGCGGACCGGGCCAAGGGGCTGACCGCGGACGCCTTCGCGCCCGCTGCGGACGGCATCCGGGACCACTCGATCAAGCGCTATATCGCCGCCATCGAGCAGAACCTCTCCTGAGAGGTTCACCAGAGGGGCCCGGCCCGGGCCGTACCGACGTGGTGCTCCGGGCCGGGGACAGCGGCTCGGCCGCCGGAGGCCGTCAGGTGTTGTTGAGGCTGGTGTGGTTCCACCAGCCCTGGCGGCCGACGACGACCTCCACCGTCTGACCGCTCTCGCCGATCTCGCCCTGGTACGTCTGATCCTTCTTCAGCGGGCCTTCCTGGAGCACGCCCTTGGGGTCCTCGATCGAGGAGAAGACGAGGGGCAGTCGACCGTCGGATGCGGCGTACGCCTGGCCGAGCGTGACCTGTCTGCCCATGATCTCGCCTGCGAGGGTGAAGGGCTGCTTCTGGGGGCCTCGATGGTCTGCCGGCCGGAGTCGACGACGAGCTCCTTGCGGTCCGCACCCGTGACGTTGGCGTTCCGCCGCCGTCGCATGTCCGGCTTCAGCTTGTCCGGGTCGGTGGCCTCCGGGATGTCGAGCGGGAAGTGGCACTGATACCAGGCGGCCTTCTTGTTGGCCAGGCGCACCGACCACCGGATCGATCCCGGTGACGTCGTCCTGGCCGAGCTTCAGTTCGCGGACAGCCTCGCCCGCCTTGTTGTAGCCGTAGATCCGGAAACGGGCGGCCTGTTTGATGGTCTTGCCTGAGCTGTCCTTGTACGAGCCGAGCCCCAGCGGCGGCTCGTCCGGCGACTCCGGGCGAACGGTTGCGGCGCGCCGGGCCGGATGCGGGTGCGCGGGTGCGGTCAGGTCGCGGTCGTCGCGGGAGCGTGCCAGAGGCCGGTGATCGCGTCGACGAGCCCGTCCGCGTAGGCGTCCCAGTCGGCGTGGACGGTGGGAGTGCCGTCGGCGAGTGCGCGTTCCCGCTCGGCGAGCGTGTGCACCATCAACTGCCGTGCCATGTCGCCGCGTTCGAGTCGGACGGCGGGCGGCAGATCGGGCAGGCACCGGTTGAGGCCGTCGAGGCTGCTCACGAGGGACGGGCCGAACGCCTCGTCGATCATCAGCTCGCGCAGGACGGGGTCGGTCATCAGCTGGGCGGCGAACCGCGCGTACCAGGTCGGGGCGCCCAGGCAGCTCAGGTGCTGGGCGCCCGGCCGGACCAGGCAGGCCACCCAGTCCCGCACCTCGCGCGAGGCGCCGGCCCTGGCCAGCATGCGCACCCGCAGCGCGTCGATCGGCTCGGCGTGCCGGCGGACGATGGCCCGGATCAGGTCGGTCTTGGTGCCGAAGTGGTAGCCGACCGCGGCGTTGTTGCCCTGCCCGGCTGCCTCGCTGATCTGCCGGTTGGAGACGACGAACACGCCGTGCTCGGCGAACAGGCGCTCCGCCGCGGTGAGGATGGCCTCCCGGGTCTCCGCGGAACGGGCGGCCTTGGCGGACCCCTTCACCACCGGACCGGCACCTCGCGCAGGCCGCCGACGACCAGCCCCTCGATACGGCGCAACGCGTCCGGGGCCACGGCCAGTTCGAGGCCGGGCAGGCGGCGCAGCAGCACGTCGAGCACGACCTGGAGTTCGGTGCGGGCGAGTGCCTGGCCCAGGCAGGAGTGCGGGCCGGCGCCGAAGGCGAGGTGGGCGTTGGGGCTGCGGTCCAGGCTCATCCCCGCGGCGCCGGCGAACGCCTCCTCGTCGCGGTTGGCCGCGGCCATGCTGCACACCAGTGTCGTGCCGCGGGCCAGCACGGTCCCGGCGACCTCGATGTCCTCCGTGACGTAACGGGGCATGCCGAAGCCGGAGTTGGCGTCGAACCGCAGCACCTCCTCCACCGCGGTGCGCACCAACGAACGGTCGGCGACCAGGCGCTCCCACCGGCGGCGGTCGGCGAGCAGCATCGCCAGCATCTTGCCGATCGTGTTGGCCGTGGTCTCGTGGCCGGCGATCAGCAGTGCCTGGCCGGTGGCGGCGAGTTGGTCGTCGGTCAGCCGCCCGCCGTCGGCGTCGGTCGTGGTGAGCAGCGAGCTGAGCAGGTCCTCGCCCGGCTCGGCGCGCCTGGCCTCCAGATGCCCGGCCATGTAGGCGTGGAAGTCCCGCTGGGCGGCGTCGATCTCGTGCTGGCCGTAGCGGTCGAGGTTGAGCAGCATGTCGGACCAGCGGGAGAACCGGTCCCGGTCGGTTTCGGGGACACCGAGCAGATCGCAGATGACCCATACCGGCAGCGGGAAGCCGATGCTCGCCTTGAGGTCGGCCGGGTGCCCGTGCGCCACCATCTCGTCGACCAGTCGCTCCGCCATCGCCTCGATCGCCGGGCGCAGGGCCGCCATCCGCTTGGCGGTGAACCACTTCGTCAGCATCCGCCGCCACCGTTGCTGGCCGGCGCCGTTGAGGGACTCGGCCATCGAGCTGTTGAACACCCCGCCGGACTCATCGGCGGAGATGCGGGCCGCGCCCTCCGCGTCCAGCCGGCGGGTGCAGCGGGGATCGGACAGCACCTGCTTGACGTCGGCGTAGCGGGTGAGCAGCGCGGCCCGGTCGCCGCTCGGCAGGATGACCGGAGCCACCGGGCAGGCGGCGCGCAGCTCCGCCCACTCCGCGGGCGCCTCCAACGCACCCGGTGCGGTCAGCGGATAGGCCCGTGCGGAGCCGCCGTTGTCGTGGCTCACCACCGTCTCCCTTCGTTCTGGGGTCGGGGAGCAGTCAACGCCGGGCCCAGTCGTAAGTCAAGCAACTGACTTACATCTGGGGCGGCTTGGTCATCTCAACTGTTCGAGTGCACTCCGGGGGAGGTCGTCGTTTCGGGGGCGCGCGCCCGATACCCTCCGCGCCATGGGGATCTTCGCCGACGAAGCGCGGTCGCGGCTGGCGAACCTGCTACGTATGGCAGGGAACAGCGAACGGGACCGGGCGCTGATCATCGCCTATGTGGAGTCCACGCCCGAGCCGCCGCCGCTCGGGCCGCGCGGCATCCACACCAGCGGCTGCCCGCAGTGCCGGAACACCATGTGGGGCCAGCGCGATCGGGACGGGCGCCCGATCGCCGTCTGCGCGCGGTGCGGATTCGTCAAGGAGGCCGACAGTGGACTGTCCTGACTGCGGCTTGCCGATGCTGGAGCCGGGGCCGCAGAGTAACCGGCACTGCTGTTATCGATGTGGTCGCGTCGCGGCGACGGGTGAGACCGCGGACGACATCACCATTCGTGAGCGGGGCCGGCAAGAGGCGTTCGTCCTGCTCGACTACGCGATGGCGCTGCGCGGCGGGTGCCGCACGCGCTCCCCGATGGAGGATCTGACCATGGGCCAGCTCATTCAGACCCGAGGCTGCGGCAAGTGCGGCGGCACCATGTACCGGACGGTGGAGACCGACGAGGACGGGAATCCGACGCAGGAGAGCCAGTTCGTCTGCTCCGCCTGCGGGCACGTCGAGTGAGGAGACGTCAGTTGCGCCGCGGGCGTGGGGCGTTCGTGGGGTGGGCGAAGTCATAGGGACGGGGATAGGGACCCGGCATGAAGGGGCGGTAGCGAGCCGGGGAGCCGGGGTCGATGCGGCGGGCCTCGGCGTTGAGGGCGGCGGCTCCGGTGTCACCCCAGTGGCCGGTGGTGATCCGCCGGTCGACGGTGTGCAGCGCGGCGACCCGCTCGGCGGGGGTGAAGGTGCAGTGGCCGGCGTTGTCCACGTAGGCGTGGCGCAGGAGGCCGGTGGTGCCGGCGGTGGCCGCCGCGCGCCGGTAGGCGCTTTCGGACTGGACGGGGATCAGGGCGTCACCGGTGGTGTGGATGTCGAGTTGGGGTGTGCGGAGCCTGCCGGTGAAGGCGATGTTCTCGGCCATGTAGGCGACGGCCGCGGGGTCGGCGCCGAGCCTGGGGGCCCGCTCCAGCGTGGCGAGATCGTGGGCGAGGGACAGTCCGGCGGTCTTGTAGAGGGCCTTGACCTCCTGCTGGTCGGCGGAGTGGCGGAGCATGGCGGTGTAGTTCACGCCGGTGTTCCACGACATGTTGCCGCCGGCTCGGCGTTCGGCCTCCTGGCGCCAGACGAACGCGGGCATGGCTATCAGGCCGGTCAGCGCCTGGTACTGGTTGGCCTGTTGGGCCGGGTAGTCGGTGGGACGGGGGCGCGGCTGGGCCGGGTCGTTCCAGCCGGGGATATTGTGCAGGGCGGCGGCCAGGGCGGTCCGGGCGCGACCGGTGGCGCTGCCCTGGGCCCGGGTGACGGCGCGGGTCAGGGCCCGTGCCGCGGCGCGGGCACGGGCCGGGTCGCGCAGGCCGGTCAGCGGGATGTCCGCGCCGGGGGCGAGCAGCGTCTTCAGGGCGAAGACCGGGTCGAGGGTGGAGTTCCAGTCGGCGACGCCGCCTTGGACCAGGCCGCAGGTGGACAGTGACCCGTCGATGCGGTCGGGGTGGCGTTCGGCGAGGGCGGTGGTCACCAGGCCGCCGTAGGACTGGCCCCAGGCGAGGGTGCGGCGGGCCCTGCCGACCTTCGTGGCGAAGGTGTCGAGGGTGGCGAGCTGGTCGGGCACGGCCTGTTCGACGGCCCAGCCGGTGGTGGCGTAGGAGGAACCGGCGAGCGCGTAGCCCTCGGCGAGGAGCAACTTCCTGGTGGAGTCGTCGGGAGCGTCCTGGGCCGGATTGGCGGTTCCCGACGGACGGTATCCGTGGCTGAAGAGCAGCAGGGTGCCGCGCCAGTGAGCCGGTACGTCGAGCACGTAGCCGGCGCCGGAGGCCAGCGTGCCTTCGAGGTGGACGGGCTGCCCGGCCGCGTGCGCCGGAGTGGTGGCGCCGAGGGTGCCGGTGGCGAGCAGGGCGGCGGCCAGGACGGCGACGCCGCGCGGGCTGGGGGTGCGGTGCTTCACGGGCGGACTTCCTCCTCGGTCGGAACTGCGGGAGGGACGGTGGCCGCGGCGTTGCGGCCCGCGTGCGTCAGATCAGGCCGGATCAGGCCGGGTCGGGCCAATCCGGGTCGGGGACCGACGTGCGCAACAGGAGCGCGTGCAGGGTGCGCCGTTGGTCCTCGGACAGCGGTTGGAGCAGTTCGTCGGTGACCCGACGGCTCATCAGGTCGGTGTCGCGCAGGAACGCCCGGCCGTCGTCGGTGAGGACCACGATGCGACTGCGCCGGTCGCCGGGTGCGGGGCGGCGCTCGACGAGTCCGAGGGCCGCCAGGTCGTCGACGAGGCCGACGATGGCGCTGGGGTCGTAGCCGAGGCGGGTGCTCAACTCGCGTTGCGGGGCGCCTTCGACGGTGGCGAGGTAGCGCAGCAGTGCGTAGTGGCGCAGCCGCACTCCGGACTCCTGGAGCGCGGCGTTGAACAGCTGCCCGGAGCGCAGGCCGAGCCGGTAGAGGAGATAGCCGGTGTCGGAGTGCAGGCCCCGCATCCAGGGTTGGTCGGCGTCGACGGGTTCCGGCTTGCGGGCGTGCGGTCGCTGGCTGGTGATGGCGTGCTCCCTGTTCGAGGCCCCGGGGACCGGTGCGCGGTGCGTGTGTCCAGCATGGCGAAAACTGATGTCGCCGACAACCATTGACGTCAACAATTATTGGTCTTAGCTTCCACATGGCGGTTCGGCGCGGATCGAGCCCGGCTCTCCGATGCCGCCGCCGGATTGCTCAACTCCCCGCCCAGCGAAGGGACTTACCGTGTCGCACCCCTCATCCGTCGATCTCACCGGCAAGGTCGCCGTGGTCACCGGCTCCGGCCGCGGGCTCGGCCTCGCCTACGCCACCGCGCTCGCCGCGGCGGGCGCCGCCGTCGTCGTCAACGACCTCGACGCCGCCGTCGCCCGACGGGCGGTTGCCACCCTCGCCGAGGCGGGCGGGAAGGCGGTCGCCGAGACCGTGGCGGTCGGGACCGCCGAGGCCGCCGACCGACTGGTCGCCCGCGCCGTGGACACCTTCGGCCGGCTGGACGTACTGGTCACCAACGCCGGCATCCTGCGCGACCGGATGCTGTGGAAGATGACCGACGACGACTTCGACTCCGTCGTCACCACGCATCTGCGGGGCACCTTCACCTGCGCCCGGGCCGCCGCCGTCCGCATGCGCGCGCAGGGCGAGGGCGGCAGCCTGGTGCTGGTCGGCTCGCCCGCGGGCCAGCGCGGCAACGTCGGGCAGACCAACTACGCGGCGGCCAAGGCCGGTATCGCGGCCATGGCCCGCACCTGGTCGATGGAACTGGCCAGATCGGGCATCACCGTCAACGCCGTCGTGCCGGTCGCCGCCACCGCCATGACCGAGACCATCCCCGCGTTCGCCCCGTACGTCGAGGCGACGCGGCGGGGCGAGCCGCTGCCGGACGCGCTGCGCAAGGGCGAGGGGTTCGGCACCCCCGAGGACTGCGCCGCCCTCGTGCCCTTCCTCGCCTCCGACGCGGCCCGCGGGATCACCGGACAGTGCCTCGGCATCGGCGGGGACAAGCTCGCCCTGTGGTCGCACCCGCAGGAGATCGCGACCGCGTACGCCGACGGCGGTTGGACCCCGGAGACGATCGCCGCCGCCTGGCCCACCTCGGTCGGCCGCACCCCGCAGACCGTCGGCATCCCCGCCCCCGGGCTCCCGGAGGCCCGATGACCGGCATCGACCTGGCCTCGCTCACCGCGATCGACGTGCACACCCACTGCGAGGTCTCCGCCCGCGGGCAGGCATCGCTGCCGGCCGAACTGCACGACGCCTCCAGCGCCTACTTCAAGGTCCGGGGCGCCCGGAAACCGACGCTCCAGGAGACGGCGGCCTACTACCGGGAGCGCAGCATGGCCGCGGTGATCTTCACGGTGGACGCCGAACACGCCACCGGCACCGCCCCGGTGCCGAACGAGGAGGTCGCCGAGGCCGCCGCCGCCCACCCCGACGTGCTGATCCCGTTCGCGTCCATCGACCCCTTCCGGGGCCGCGCCGGAGTGCGGCAGGCCCGCCGCCTGGTCGAGGAGTACGGCGTGCGGGGCTTCAAGTTCCACCCCAGCATCCAGGGGTTCTTCCCCAACGACCGGCTCGCCTACGGCCTGTACGAGGTGATCGAGGAGACCGGCACCATCGCGCTGTTCCACACCGGCCAGACCGGCATCGGGGCCGGCGTCCCGGGTGGCGGTGGCATCCGGCTGAAGTACTCCAACCCGCTGCACGTCGACGACGTCGCCGTCGACTTCCCGCATCTGAAGGTCATCCTGGCCCATCCGTCGTTCCCGTGGCAGGACGAGGCGCTGGCCGTGGCCACCCACAAACCGGGCGTCCACATCGACCTGTCCGGATGGTCGCCGAAGTACTTCCCGCCCCAACTGGTCCGGTACGCCAACTCGTTGCTCCAGGACAAGGTGCTCTTCGGCTCCGACTTCCCGGTGCTGACGCCGGACCGTTGGCTCGCCGACTTCGCCGACCTCCCGATCAAGGACGCGGTCCGCCCGAAGATCCTCAAGACCAATGCCGCCCGGCTGCTGGGGCTCACCGGCTCCGGCTCCTGAAGGGGAACGTGATGCGCAACGACGGACTGGGGTCCTGGCCCGCCCGCCGGGCCCGCAAGACCCCGCACCGCACCGCACTGCTCCACGGCTCCACCACCGTCACCCACGGCGAGCTCCACCAGCGCACCACCCGCCTCGCCCACGCCCTGCGGGCCGCCGGTCTCCGCCGCGGCGACCGCGTCGCCTACCTCGGCCCCAACCACCCCTCCTTCCTGGAAGCCCTCTTCGCCGCCGGCCTGCTCGGCACGGCCTTCGTCCCGCTCAACACCCGCCTGACCGCCCCCGAACTCGCCCACCAGATACGGGATTCCGGCGCCGCCGCCCTGCTCCACTCCCCCGGCTGCGCCCCGCTCGCGGATGCGGTCCGCGCCGCGACCGACCTGCGGACGGTCCTGCCGGCCGCCGGCCCCTCGTACGAGGACCTGCTCGCCGCCGCCCCCGCCACCCCGATCGACGAACCCGTCACCCACGACGACCTCGCCCTCATCATGTACACCTCCGGGACGACCGGCCGTCCCAAGGGCGCGATGCTCACCCACGGCAACCTCACCTGGAACGCCGTCAACGTCCTGGTCGACCTCGATCTGCTGGCCGACGAGACAGCCCTGGTGACCGCGCCGCTGTTCCACACCGCGGCGCTGAACATGCTCGCCCTGCCGGTCCTCCTCAAGGGCGGCCGCTGCGTACTGGTCGAGTCCTTCGACCCGGGCGGCACCCTCGACCTGGTCGAACGGCACCAGGTCACCGCCATGTTCGGGGTGCCGACGATGTTCGACCGGATCGCCCGGCACCCGCGCTGGGCGACGGCCGACCTGTCCAGCCTCCGCCTCCTCAACTGCGGCGGGTCGCCCGTCCCCACCCCCCTCATCGCCGCCTATCAGGCGCGCGGCCTGACTTTCCTGCAGGGCTACGGCATGACCGAGGCGGCCCCCGGCACCCTCTTCCTGGACGCCGAACACGCGGTGGCCAAGGCCGGCTCCGCCGGAGTGCCGCACTTCTTCACCGACGTACGCGTCATCCGGCCCGACCTGAGCCCGGTGGACGTCGGGGAGACCGGCGAGGTCGTGGTCCGCGGCCCGCACGTCATGCCGGGCTACTGGGGACGACCGGAGGAGACCGCCGCCGCCTTCACCGACGGCTGGTTCCGCAGCGGCGACGCCGCCCGGATCGACGCCGACGGCTACCTCACCATCGTCGACCGGATCAAGGACGTGATCATCTCGGGTGGCGAGAACGTGTACCCCGCCGAGGTGGAGGACGCCCTGCTCGCCCACCCCGACATCGCCGAGTGCGCCGTCATCGGCGTGCCCGACGCGACTTGGGGCGAAGCACCCCGGGCACTCGTCGTCCCGCGCCCCGGCACCACGCCCCGCCCGGACGACCTGCTCGCCTCGCTCCGCGGACGGCTCGCCAAGTACAAGATCCCGAGGTCCCTCGTGCTGGTGGCCGAGCTGCCCCGCACCAGCGCCGGAAAGCTCCTCAAACACCGGCTCCGCGCCGAGCACGGCAACGCCTGACCACCCCACCACCCGCTTTCAGGAGACCTCCATGACCGTCACCGTCAACGGACTCGACGCCCTCAAGCGGCTCGCCGGCAGCGCTCTGGGCACCAGCGACTGGATCACCGTCACCCAGGACCGGATCAACGGCTTCGCCGACGCCACCGACGACCACCAGTGGATCCATGTGGACCCCGAGCGGGCCGAGGACGGCCCGTTCGGGACGCCGATCGCGCACGGCCATCTGACGCTCGCCCTCTTCATCCCGCTGTTCACCGGGCTCCTCGACGTCCACGGCGTCGCCACCAAGGTCAACTACGGGCTGAACAAGGTACGGTTCCCCACCCCCGTCCCGGTGGGCTCCCGGCTGCGGCTCGCCGCGCGACTGACCGCCGTCGACGACGTGCCCGGCGGCGTCCAGGTCACCGTCGACGGCACCGTCGAGATCGAGGGTGGGACGAAGCCGGCCTGCGTCCTGCAGAGCCTGTCCCGCTTCTACGCCTGACGCCCGCCGCGGCGGGGCGGGCGGGGCCGCTCAGTCCTTGCGGCCCGTGACGGCCACCGTCACGCCCAGGCCGATCATCGTGAGCCCGCCGGCCCCGCCGACCAGCGAGAGCCTCCGGGGCGACCGGGCGAACCACGTCCGCGCGGTGGCCGCGACCAGTGCCCACACGCTGTCGGAGGCCACCGCGATGACGTTGAAGACCAGGCCGAGCAGCAGCATCTGCCCGGCGACGTGCCCCTGGCCGCGGTCGACGAACTGCGGCAGCACCGCGGCGAAGAACACGCTGGTCTTGGGGTTGGCCACCCCGACCGCGAAGGCCAGCAACCGGTCGGCAGACACCATGGCGCCCATGTAAGCACGGGCACCTTGCGCCCGTCAGTGCCTTGGTGCACGGGGCGGCTCACGCTCGGGTGAGCGCGCGGTCGGTGAGGGCCGCCGCCGCGCCGGTGTAGTGGCCGGGGTCGGTGAGGGAGGCCAGGTCCAGTCCCGCCAGGGCCGGTTCGCCCGAGAGCGCCCCGGCCAGGGTTCCGCCACCACGACGGACGGTGTCCGCGGCCTCGGTCAGCAGGCGGCGGGCGCGGGCCCGGCCCAGCCGGGCGGCGAGGACGGCGGTCAGCCGCTCCGACACCACCAGCCCGCCGGTCAGGTCCAGGTTCATGCGCATCCGGTCGGGGTGCACGTGCAGGCCCGCGGCGAGTTCCGCGGCGTCCCGGGCCGCTCCTCCGGCCAGGCGCAGCAGGTCCCGCAGGGTCTCCCACTCGGCGTGCCAGGCGCCGGCGGGCCGCTCGTCCTCCGCGGCGACGGCGCCGTGGAGCACCGCCGCCAGCGCGGGCGCCCGCCGCGCCGCGGCGGCCAGGAGGGTGGCCCGGACCGGGTTCGCCTTGTGCGGCATGGCCGACGATCCGCCGCCGACGCCCTCGCTCACCTCGCCGATCTCGGTGCGGGAGAGGACCAGCACATCGGCGGCGAGCTTGCCGAGTGCCCCGACGGCGAAGGCGAGGGCGCCGGCCAGATCGGCGACGGGGGTGCGCAGGGCGTGCCAGGGCAACACGGGCTCGGCCAGGGCGACTTCGCGGGCGTAGGCACCGAGCAGGCGCACCGTCTCGTCCGGCGGTGCCGCGCCCTCGGCTTCGGCGTAGGCGTGGAAGGCCGCCAAGGTGCCGGCGGCGCCGCCCAGTTGGGCCGGCAGGGAACGCCGCACCGCGGTGAGGCGGTCCCGGGCGTCCAGCACCAGGCCGCGCCAGCCCGCGGCCTTGAGCCCGAAGGTCGTCGGGACGGCGTGCTGGGTGAGGGTGCGGCCGGGCATGGGGGTGGCGCGATGCCGGGCGGCGAGGCGGGCCAGCGTCCCGGCGGTGCGTTCCAGATCGGCCGTGATCGGCCGCATCGTGCGGTCGGCGACCAGCATCGACGCGGTGTCGAGGATGTCCTGGCTGGTGGCGCCGCGGTGCACGTACGGCGCATGGGTGGCGGGCACCGCCGCGGTCAGTGCGGCGACCAGGGGGATGACCGGGTTGCCGCCGGCGCGCCCGCGCAGCGCGAGCTCGCGGGCGTCGAACCGGTCGGCGCTGGCGGCCTCGGTGACCGCGCGGGCCGCCGCGTCGGGCGCCAGGCCGAGGGTCGCCTGGGCCCGGGTGACCGCCGCCTCGGCGTCCAGCATCGCCTGGAGGAACGCGGTGTCGCCGGTGGTCGCCTCGGCCGTCGAGCCCACCCGCACCGGGTCGAGCAGGCCGACGTCGTCCGCGCCGGCCTGCTCTGCGCGACCGCCCCCACCGTCCGGGTCCTGCCGGCCGGCCCGCTCCTCACGTGCGTCACGGTCGTCGCTCATACGCGCTCCAGGAGGACCGGCGCGGGTGGCGCACAGAGGGTCGTCACGTCAGCGGCCCTCCCCGATCCAGGTGGCGGTGGGGCCGTCGAGGACGATGTCCCAGTGGTAGCCGAGGGACCATTCCGGTGCCGACAGGTCGTGTGCGTAGCGGGCGACGAGCCGTTGCCGTGCAGCGTCGTCGGTGACGGACTGCAGGATGGGGTCGTGGCGGAAGAGGGGGTCGCCGGGGAAGTACATCTGCGTGATGAGCCGCTGGGTGAACGCGGTCCCGAAGAGCGAGAAGTGGATGTGGGCGGGCCGCCAGGCTCCGGTGTGGTTCCGCCAGGGGTACGCGCCCGGCTTGATGGTGGTGAAGGCGTAGCCGCCGTCGTCGCCGGTGAGCGCCCGGCCGACGCCGGTGAAGTTCGGGTCGAGCGGCGCCGGGTGCTGATCGCGCTGGTGGGCGTAGCGCCCGGCCGCGTTGGCCTGCCAGATCTCGATCAGCTGGCCGCGTACGGGGCGACCGGACCGGTCCAGCAGCCGGCCGCTGACGGTGATCCGTTCGCCGAGCGGTGCGCCCCGGTGCTGGCGGGTCAGGTCGCAGTCGAGCTCGGTGACGTCGGTCCGGCCGAAGGCGGGTGAGGCCAGTTCGACGGCCTCGGGATCCTGTCGCACCGCCACCTCGACCAGCGGCTGCCGGGGGTGGCGCAGCGCGCTGGACCGGTACGGCGGGTAGTTCCGGGCCGGATGCGGCGTGCGCGGGACGCCCTCGGCGACGGCCTTCTCGTACGCCGCCTGCTCACGCGCGATCTCGCGGTCGATCTCGCCTTGCGTAGCTGCCGCGGGTGCTGCCATGGGTACTGAACTCCCTTGATTCCGTGGCTCGTTGGCTTGATGCTGGGCTGGCCGGCGGCCGGGTTCCGCCGTCTCGACACTCCGGTCGGGCGTCGTCGGTGGACGGTCACGCCCGGGGCGGCGGCGGGGCCGGTGGGCTCCCGTCCACCGCCCGACGCGGAGTCCGGAGCGGCGCGGCCGTCTTCGCCGCGATCTCCTCGACCGTGACACCGGGCGCCCGTTCGATGAGGACGAAGCCGTCCCGGCCGATGTCGAACACACCGAGATCGGTGATGATCCGGTCGACGCAGGCCCGTCCGGTTAGCGGGAGCGAGCACTCCGCGACGAGTTTCGCCGAACCGTCCTTGGCCGTGTGGGTCATCGCGACGAGGACGGTGCGGGCGCCGTGCACGAGATCCATGGCACCGCCGATACCGGTGATCATCTTGCCGGGGACGGCCCAGTTGGCGAGGTCTCCGTGCCGGGACACCTGCATGGCACCGAGCACCGCGACGTCGATGTGGCCGCCGCGGATCATGCCGAAAGAGAGCGCGGAGTCGAAGTAGGCGGCGCCGGGCAGGACCGTGACCGTCTCCTTGCCGGCGTTGATGAGGTCGGGGTCGAGCTGCTCCTCGGTGGGGTACGGCCCGGTCCCCAGGACCCCGTTCTCCGACTCCAGGACCACCTCCACCCCGTCGGGCAGGTAGTTGGGGATGAGGGTGGGCAGCCCGATGCCGAGGTTGACGTACTGACCGTCCGTCAGCTCCCGGGCCGCCCGCGCGGCCATCTCCTCACGGGTCCACGGCATCAGCGCCTCCCCCTCCCCGCGGTTTCCGGTGCGGCGACGGTGCGCCGTTCGACCTGCTTGTCGGCGGCCTGTTCCGGGGTGAGCGCCACCACCCGCTGGACGAAGATGCCC
Source organism: Streptomyces noursei (assembly GCF_016917755.1). Classification (GTDB taxonomy): domain Bacteria; phylum Actinomycetota; class Actinomycetes; order Streptomycetales; family Streptomycetaceae; genus Streptomyces; species Streptomyces yunnanensis. The sequence goes on from NZ_CP070326.1 coordinate 577,880, forward strand.
GGCAGATGGACCTGGTCCGGATCGATCTCGCCGGGCTCGACCAGCTGCTCCACCTCGGCGAGGGTGATCCGTCCGGCCATCGCCGCGAGGGGGTTGAAGTTCCGGGCCGACTTGGCGAAGACCAGGTTGCCGTGCCGGTCGCCCTTGGCGGCCCGGACGAGTGCGAAGTCGGTGCGGATCCCCCGCTCCAGCACGTAGCGACGCCCGTCGAACTCCCGCACCTCCTTGGGCGGCGAGGCCACCGCGACCCCGCCCGCACCGTCGTACCGCCAGGGCAGCCCCCCGTCGGCGACCTGGGTGCCGACGCCGGCGGGGGTGTAGAAGGCGGGGATGCCGGCGCCGCCGGCGCGCAACCGCTCGGCGAGCGTGCCCTGTGGGATCAGTTCGACCTCCAACTCGCCGGCCAGGTAGCGGCGGGCGAATTCCCGGTTGGCGCCGATGTACGAGCCGGTGACGCGGGCGATCCGCCCCGCGGCGAGCAGCACCGCCAACCCGCGCTCCATCGCACCGCAGTTGTTCGAGACGACGCCGAGGCCGCCGACCCCCGTCTCGTGCACGGCGCCGAGGAGCACCTCGGGCACGCCGCTGAGCCCGAAGCCGCCGACGGCCAACGATGCCCCGTCGCGCACATCGGCCACCGCCTCGGCGGCCGAGGCCACCACTTTGTCCATCCGCCACCCCTCCCCGCTCCACATAATCAGTACACTGACTATCTCTGGCAGTTCAGCAGCGTGGCATGATGAGTTGCCGCGAGCAAGACCCTCAGTGCTATGAGCATCGGCGAGAGGAACAGGAACTCATCGTGCCCGCGCTCGACCTGAGCACCCACCCCGGCCATCTGGCCCGGCGGCTGCAGCAGGCGCACACGCTGCTGTGGACCACGATCGTGTCGGAGGACGTCACGTCCCCGCAGTTCGCCGTGCTGAACACACTGGTCGGCGAGGACGGCCTCGACCAGCGGACGGTGGGCGAGCGGGTCGGCCTGGACCGCTCCACCATCGCCGAGGTGGTCCGCCGCCTGGCCGCCCGAGGGCTGCTCGACAAGATCCGCGACGCCAGGGACGGCCGGCGCGCCGTGCTCCGCCTCACCGGAGAGGGCACCGCGCTGCACCGCAGGCTCTCCGGACGCACCGCCCGGATGAACCAGATCTTCCTGGCGCCCTTGAGCCCCCAAGAGCGCTCCACGTTCCTGGAATTGCTGCAACGGGTCTCCGACGCGGCCGAGGAACTGCGCGACCCCGCCGCCCGGCCGCCGGACGAGCCGGCACCGTGAGCCACCGGAACGGTCCGGACCACCAACGACGGGGCCCGCCCCGTCCCCGACCGGAGCGACCGGAAGGGACGGGGCGGGCCCACCGTCTGGACACCGCGGCTCACATGGCCAAACGAGATCGCCTCAGCGCTTGCCGCCCTTGTGGTGATGACGGTGGTGCTTCTCGGCGTTGACGCAGATGTTGCCGAAGGCCGGGTTCAACACCGCCACGAAGTTGATGGTGTTGCCGCACAAGTTGATGGGAACGTGCACCGGGATCTGGATGAGGTTGCCCGAAATGACGCCGGGCGAACGGACGGCGGCGCCGCCCGCGTGGGCGTCGGCGAACGCAGCCGAACTCCCGCCCAGTGCGGTTCCGGCCGCGAGCGCAGCCATGGCGGTAATCCGAGTGATCCGTGACATTCCGAACCTTTCGATCAAACCAAGCGACCCACTGCCGCTCACTGACCTTCCCTTCGGCATACAGACCGCCGCCATTAGGGCAGCAGCCAACAATTCCCTCTTTCGCGTCGTTTCGACCACACCGGCCGCGTCCTGCACAACCGCCGGATCGTCCGTCCCCACCCGTCAACCCACCATCGAGGCGTGGCAGTACGCGCACGTGGTGGCGCCGGAGGTCTCGGCATGACGACCGCAGTCTGGGCACACCTCGCCCAGCCGGCACGCAGCCTCGCCGCCCTCCTCCCGCAGGCCACCCGACGTGCCGACCCGTAAGTGCCGTGCCAGCACCCTGGCGTGGCTGAGGTGCATCGGCGTGACGGCGGTCTGGAGGATCAGCGGCCCGCCGCACGCCAACCCGTGCAGGCGTCGGAGCCCCGCGGCGCGCACCGGCTCCCGCAGCTCGTGCTCGTAGCGGCGGGCGAACGCCGGGTACCTGGCCTCCTGTACGCCGTACCACCGCCACAGCGCGGCCGACGGGGCGACGGCCGCCAGCCAGGCATCCGGGCGGGTGATCCCGGACAGGCGCGCCAGGGGCAGACTTCGATCGACCAGCACCCGGATACCGGGCCACGGCCGCGCGGCGACGTACATCGATTCCGTCCAGACCCTGCGGGCGACCTCACCGACGACCTGGCCATGACGTTCCGGTCGTTCCTCACCGCTCACCGGGCGAACTCCTTGTCATCAGGCGGCACTCCGAGCCATCAGGCGGCACGCTGAGGTTCTCATGCGCCGTTCGCGCCGCGGCGGACCCGCGCCCGGCCCGGCGGTCAGGCGTCGCCGGTGGCTTCGCCGCCCGCCGCGGCGTGCTGGGCACGGGCCCGCCGCAGGGCGGCGTCGAAGTCGCGCTGGGTGTCGTCGCACCAGTGCAGCAGATCGGCAAGGACGCACTGCAAAGTCTCGCCAGGACCGCGCCGCCAGCCCTCGCCGGACAGCGTGTACGCCTGCAGGGCCTCGTTCACGCGCCGCACCGCCGCCTCGCGCCCGCCCACACCGCTCATATCGCCTCTCCCTGTCTGCCGGTCCGCCTCTTCGCGCCGCCCGCCTGACTCTTCGTCACGCCGCGACCACGCCCGCAGAAAAGTGTAATGGAGTGCATTTTTGCAGCGTGATCCATTTTTCACTGCCGCCCGAAGACACGCTGCCGCGCCTGCTGCATCTGCCGCGCCGACCGCTTCTCCCGCCCCGCCCCCTCCGCTCTCGCCCTCCGTCTCGCCCTCGTCTTCACTTACGACATGCCCCCGGGCAGCCACCGGGCGGACACCCGGGCGCGGGTGGCGAGGTGGGTCACGTAGGCGTTGCGGACGTCGTCCGGGGTACCGAACCCCGGCTCATCGGTCAGCCATGCGTCCGGCACGGCGGCGACGACCCGGCGCAGCAGCTGCGGGGTCACCCGGTGCGCCAGCTCGGCGTCCGCCGCCGCCATGTCGAGGCCGGGCGAACCGAGTGCGTGCGACCGGAAGTCATACGCCTTGCCGACCGCGTCCGCCGCGCTCTCCCACCTGTGGTGGAACACCAGCGACGCGCCGTGGTCGATGAGCCACAGACGGGGCTGTTGATGGCCGGAAGTCGGCCATGTCATGAGATTCGAGCTGTGCACCGTACGGTCCACATTCACGGTGAACGCGTCCAGCCAGAGGATCCTGGCGGCCTCCACCGGGTCGACACCAGGCGCGTCCGGCGTGAAGTCGGCGGCTCCCGGCAGATAGTCCATACCGAGGTTGAGTCCCGCACTGGCGTGCAGCAGGTCCTGCACCTCCTGGTGCGGTTCCTCGGCGGCAACCGATGGATCGAAGTTCACCAGCACCAACTCCGGCACCCGCAGCCCGAGGTGACGCGCCAGTTCCCCCACGATGATCTCGGCGACGAGCGCCTTGCGCCCCTGCGCCGAGCCGGTGAACTTGACCACGTACATCCCCAAGTCGTCGGCCTCGACGACACCGGGGACGGAGCCGCCGCTCCGCAGCGGGGTCACATACCGCACGGCCGTCACCGTGCGCAGACCGTCCAAGGCGTTCTCCATACGTTCCTGCCTCTGCCCCGCTCACTGGTGCCCGCCACACAAAAGTGAAATGCATTGCAAATATACAGCGCGATTTATTTTTGTGCGGGCGGTCTCCGTCCCTCACGGCTACCGCTGCCGCTACCGCTACGGCTCGACCGGCTCCGCATGCGACGCGAGCTGGAGCGCCGCGTCGTGGTCGTGGGTGGGGACGACTGTGGCGAAGTGGCGCGCCAGGTGCAGGCGGTGCAGGGTCTTGAAGGTGAGATCGCGGTCGAAGTCAGCGAAATTGCCGGGGTAGCTGGCCTTTTGGCGCATCTCCTCGATCTGCAGCGAATGCCAGGCAGCATCGCCCGCCAACAGGATCCAGCCGCGCGGGGTATGGGCGAGGATGCCGACACTGCCTGGGGTGTGGCCGGCGAGGTCGACCAGGACAACGCTGCCGTCGTCGAACAGGTCATGACTGCGGGTGAAGGTGAGGATCGGCGGGCCGTCGAGATCGTATTCGACGAGGGCGCGATCCTTCAGGGAATCGCGCACGCCGCCGACAGGAGCGACCGTGCCGTGCGAGATCCAGTCGTGCTCGACGCCGTGCAGGTACACCGGCAGACCCGGCAGGTCGAGCAACCCGCACACGTGATCCCAGTGCGCGTGTGTCGGCAGCGCGAATTGCGGGGCGGGCAGATGGGGCTCGCGCTGCAGCGCGGTGATCGTCGGGATGGTGTCGGCCGGCGGGCGAACGGCCATCCGCAGGACTCTCGGCAGCTGCGCGATGGCGCGCCGATCGGCGTCGGTGCAGAAGCCCGGATCGACGATGAAGGTCACCTCGGGGTGTTGGATCACGAATGAGGTCAGCGAGTTGGCGATGCGGAGCGGCGAGAAGCGTCCCTCCGCGACAGCCACTGTCGGTACCGGCCGTGGCACCTGCACCAACGAGGTCACCGTGACGGTGCGCTGAGCGGTGGGCAGTCCCGCATTGTCGAGGGAACGCAGGAACCGCTCGTCGGAACGCCGTGGTCGCAACATGCCGCGCACCGACCCGACTGCCGTGGCGCAGCATTCGAACAGGCTGGGGGTGCGTACTGGATCAGACATGATGGAACGGTAAAACCTCATGTCGACGTGAAGTCAAGGACGCATCATGGCCACAGCCCAGGCGATGAAGATCGGTGACGCCGCAGCCGCCCTCGGTATCGAGGCGCATGTGCTCCGACATTGGGAATCGGTCGGACTGCTCGCGCCGCCACGCAGCCGGTCGGGCCATCGCAGCTACGACGAGCACGCCCTGAACCACGCCCGACTGATCCAGATTCTGCAACGCGCCGGGTTGTCCCTCGATCAGATACGGCAACTCGGCTCCAGCGCCCATGAGGAACGCCTGGCCCTCATCGCCGCTCGCCGTGCTGAGACGCGCGATCGAATCGCCCTGCTGCAGGCCACCGATCAGTTCCTTGCGCACCTTGCCGCCTGCAGCCACCCCATCATTGCCGAATGCCCGGAATGCTCGGACTTCACCAAGAAGGGTGACCCGATGCCCGGCTGACCGAACAGCGCGTGGTCATCGCCCTTCGCACTGCCTATGACATCCCGCCCAGGGACTACCGATACCAAGGCACCAAGCGAGCCGTCGTCCTGTCCCGCCTCGCAGTGGGCGACTCAGGCCGCCAACGCCTCCTCCGGCAGGAACAAGGCCGGGCACCGCCTGCAGTACAACGAACGCGACCACACCGCCCGTGCATCCGCCGACGCCCGCGCCCGGTGCGACAACCAGAACCCCACACCCACACCACCAGCCAGCAACAGGAGCCCCGCAGCCAAACCGCCCGTCACCAGCGCCCCCACGCCCAACACGCCGGCCGCCGAGGGGAATAGCCACTGCATGCCGTACTCGGCCGGCTCCCCGTACTTCTCCCGCAACTCCGACTCCGCCGGCAACGACCGGACGAACTCCGGCAGATGCAGGACCTGGCTCGACTCCTTGCAGCGCGGACACGCGAACGCCATACGCCCTCCTCAGGTCAGAACACGCGAGCCTGCCATGGGCAGACGACCAGCGGCAGGGCACGAAGTCGCCAACACGGGGCGCACAGAGCGAGGGAACACGAAGACCCGAACCTGTGAATACGCCGCACCCCAAACGTGGGCGACCGGCGACCGGGATTCTTCGGCGACGTTCGACGCGTGTGCAACCGAACCGTTCGATCGGACGTCTTTCGATCATGCGCTCATTCCGCCGAGTTCTCGCCCTCACCGTGACCGTGCTGGCCACGCTGCTGACGATCACTGCCTGCGACGTCGGGCGTGAGGGCCCCGACGTCACGAAGCAACGCCTGGGAGGCCCCGGCGACTTGCTGGTGGGCGCCGTCCTGAACTTCGACGGCGGCGAGATCGACGGCCGGAAATTCGAATCGCCACCTCCCACCGAAGAGACGACGTACCTCAGAAACTGGGTCGAGTTCCACCGCGACGGCACCGTGGCGGGAACCTACGGCTGCACGCCCTTCCGTATGACGGCAAACGTGCGAGCCACCGAGCTCACGCTCGAAGAGGACACCCCGACGGCGGCCGTCGAGGGATGCCCGCAGAGCCTGACGTCCTTCGAGCGGCAGCTCAAGGAAATCTTCACAGGACACCTGGCCATATCCGAACAGAAAGCACAGGAGGAAGGTCAAAACGGCACCATCGATCTCAAGAACGACCGTGGCGACCACATAACCCTCAGCGTGACCCGGCCGGCACGGGGATTCTTCGGCACACGGTGGAAGTTCTGGTACGTGCAACTCGACGATGGAGGACAGGGCTCCGACCCAGATGACAAAACGGTCTCCTGGATCTTCCACGAGAACGGGACGATGACCGGCAAGCTCGTCTGCGACGACTTCACCGCCCGAGCCCACTTCACCGGCGACGTGGTCACCATCTCTTCCATGCGCCTGACCCACCGAAAGTGCGCGCCGGGTCAGGCGGAGCACGACGAACGCTGGCTCGAAACGCCTCCTCCCTACACCTACGGAGTGTTCGACGCAGGGACCAGGCTGACCGTCCGTCCCCACACCACGGACTCCCACGGCATAGTCGAGACATTGTTCAAACGCGACGGAAGCCGCTGACCGGACTCCCCTCAGGAGCCCCCGGCACATCGGCCTCGCCGGCAATTCGCCGTATCCCAACGGGTCGTGGGACTGGACATCGTGCGGGCGCCCGGGTCAGCGCGGTGACCCGGCGCTTCCTCCAGGTTCTCCCACTCCGCCCATCCGCCTCTGCCGCACCGCGGTGGGTGCACGGACGACGAAGATGCCGGCCACGGCCGCGCCCACGATGACCACATCGGCTGCCAGCAGGCCCAGCGGCCCATGGCCGGTGCGGTCCCGATCAGGCACTCGACCTCGGTCGGGAAGCCGGCGAGGGCGTAGGCGGTCAGGCGCAGGTTGCCCTCCAGGCAGACCAGGGCGTCCTGCCTCTCGCCGACGAAGATGAGCGGAGGAAACCGCTCGCCACGGTTGAGCACGTGGGCTGCGTCGACGAACGGTTCGTTGGGGACGTCGAACGCCCGTCGCCCTGCCTTGATGCGTGCGGCCGCGTCGGCCGGCCGGCGGCTGCCACCGGACAGTTCGACCCAGTAGGAATAGTCGAGGTAGCGGACGCCGGACGCCTCGTCGGCGGACAGGAGTGCCCTAATCCACGTGACGCGGCCGGGGAAGTTCTCGAACAGGTCGCGGTTCTCGCCGTACCCGCGCGTCGCGGCGAGCAGAGCGCGACGGGCGAAGTTCGCCCCGGCGTCGGACAGATCCGGATGCGTCAGCAACCGTTCGGCCTGCCCGCCTGCCGCCAGGTGGGATCGTAGGTTCGGGCCGAACCGACGGCTGGTCAGCTCGCCGCTCAAGAAGGAGGCGACCATCTCGTCCTCGCCGCTCATCCCCAGCACCTGCACGACCACCAGCATAGGATCCGGCCTCGTCGTCATGCGGACGCGGTGATGCGGACCTGCCCGGCTACCTCGCCGTCAGTGCGGTGACGAGTTCGTCCAGTCCGTTGAACTGCCCGTCGAAGGTGTCGGAGTGCTTCGGCGGATCGCCGACCGGTCGCCGGACGTGGGCGGTTCGCATGCCCAGTGCCTGGGCTCCGCGAAGGTCCCAGGCGTGGGCGGCCACCATGAGCACGTTTTCCGGTGGGCATCCCGCGGCGTCGACGGCGAGCCGGTAGACCTCGTGCGCCGGTTTGTAGGCCAGGACGGCTTCGCTGGACAAGGCTTGGTGCCAGCGCAGCCCGGCATGCGCATTGAGGTGCAGCAGGGCGGTGCGGCTGGCGTTGGAGAGGCCGAGCACGGGGAACCGCCGGGCGAGCCGCTCGACTCCGGCAACGGAGTCGCTCCAGGGGGGCAGGCGCTGACCCGCTGTCGCCAACCGAGCGACGGCCGCCGCATCGGTGAGGCCGGCATGGTCGGCCACCCGTTGCGCTGCCTCTCCATCGATGATCTCGGTGTTGGCGTATGCGCGGTGTCCTTGCGCGATGCGTTGCTGTTCGAGCTCCACATGCTGTTGCCACAGGGCGAGCAGTTCGTCGACGGACGCGTCGTCGCTCGCGGGGACCGCCTCGCGAATGGCCGCTCGCAGCCCGCTGGGTTCGTCGACCAGTGTTCCGAGGACGTCGAAGACGACCACCTCGACGTCGCGGATCTCGGTCATGCGCTCTCCCATCCGTACTGACGTCACCGGCTCAGCAGGTGACGATCTTGCCATCGGGGACCGTAACCCGTCAAGGCGGTGACGCGGTTCTCGCTCGTGCTCGGGGTGGGTGATGACGGGGGTCATGTGGTGGGGCAGGGCGGGGTGAAGTCGACCGCCGCGAAGTACCGCGCCCATGCGGTGCCCGTGATCCGTGGGTATGCGCTGTCGCAGACGCGGGCGGCGACCCTGTCCAGGCCCGTGTCCCACAGCCGGATCGTGAAGTCGTTGCCGCCGCTGGCCAGGGTGTCGCCGTGCGGGCCGAATGCCACGGCCGGTACCGGATTCGAGTGGCCGATGAGGGCGACGGGAGCCGAGGCGCCGTGCGCCTCCCACAGCAGGACCTTGCCGTCCGCGGCGCCGGCTGCCAGTCGGCGGCCGTCCGCGGAGAAGGCCAGTGCGTAGAGCCAGGAGCCGGAAGCCCGTAGCCGAGTCGCCTTCGCCGGGCGGTGGGTGTCGCTGATATCGATCAGCCAGATCGTCCGGTCCGTCCGGTGGACGGCGGCCAGGGTCCGGTTGTCGGGGCTGAACAGGCCGTCGGTGAGTGGGTCAAAGCGGAAGGCGGACGGGAGTTCCCGGGGGCTGCGCGGATCGCTGATGTCCCAGAACCGCAGCGAGCCGGACTCGCCGGTGCTCGTCACCAGCGTGCGGCCGTCCGGCCGGAACGACGCCATCGTGACGTCCGGCCCGCCCGCGACGAGCCGGCTCAGCGGCCGGGGGCGGGCGGCATCGGTCAGGTCCCACAGTCCGGCCGCATGTTGCGCCCACACGGCCAGCAGGTGACCGTCCGGGCCGAAGCCGGCCCCGGCGACTTCGCCGGCGTCGGGGGTGAGGATCGACATGAGCCGGGGTCTCCGCGGATCGGTCACGTCCCAGACGCGCACGGTGGTGTCCTCGCTCGCCGTGACGAGGGTGCGCCCGTCCGGGCTGAACGCCACGGACCGGACGAACTTGGTGTGCCCGCGCAGGACCGCCAGCGGCCACAGGGCCCGCCCGCCGGTGACCTGCCACAGGCGTGCGGTGCCGTCCCAACTGGCGCTGGCGAGAAGGCGGCCGCCGGGGGCGAACGCCACCGACGTGACCACGTCGTCGTGGGTCCCGAGCGACAGGTCCCGCAGGTCCAGCAGCCGGTCGGAGTCGGCGAGGAGGTGGCGGTCCGGGCTGAACGCGGCTTGGTAGGCCCCACCGGGAATCGTGCTCACCCGCTTCGGGTGTGCCGGTTCGGTGACATCCCAGAACAGGGTGGATCCGCCGACCGAGACGAGCGTCCGGCCGTCGGGGTCGAACACCACCGACCAGACGATCGTGGAATGGCCGAGCAGAACGGTCGGTGGCTGCGTCCGCGGGCCGCTGCCGAGGTGCCAGAGCCGCGCGGTGTGATCCCAGCTGCCGGTCGCCACGGACCGGCCGTCCGGGCCGAACGCCACCGAGGTGACCGTGTCCGTGTGTCCGCGCAGCACGTCGAGGTGGCGTGGATGCGCGGGATCGACGACGTCCCACAGCCTGGCGGTGGTGTCGCCGGTGGTCGCCAGTCTGTGGCCGTCCGGGCTGAAGGCCACCGAGGTGACCGCGCCGGTGTGGCCGGGAAAGGCGGCCAGCAGCCACGGATGCCGGGGGTCGTGCACGTTCCACAGCCGCGTCGCGCCGTCGGTGTGGCCGGTGGCGAGGACGTCGCCACCGGGCCGGAACGCCACCCAGGTCGGCGCGGCCGGCTGATCCGGCAGGGTGCTCAACTCGTTGGGCGCTCGTCGGTTCGTCACGTCCCACAGCCGGACCGATCGTTCGCTCGCCGCCGCCAGGACACGGCCGCCCTGCCCGAAGGCGACCGCCAGCAGCCGCCACGGCTGGCCCAGAGTTGCCAGTCGGACGGGGTGATGGGGGTTTGCGACGTCCCACAGCCGGATGGTGCGGTCCCAACTGGCGGTGGCCAGGACCGTGCTGTCCGGGGCGAAGGAGGTCGAGACCACGTCGGAGGTGTGGCCGGTGAGCCGGCTCGTGTACGGCGTCGCGAACGTGCTCATCAGCTGGTCACGGACGTCGTCGGTGGCCGCCAGTCGGTACGCGGCCAGGTTCAACTGCGCGGCGAGCGCGGGGTTCTGCTGCCGCACCTCGGCCGCGTCCGCGGCGACCTTCCGCGCAATGGCCACGTTGCGCTGCCGAATGGCCGAGCTGCGCGAACCGACGGCCAGCACCAGAGCGGTGGCCGCGACGATCACCAGCACGGTGAGCAGCGTGGCCAGTTGCCGCAGGCGGACCGTCCGTCGCCGGACCGCCGCCGTCTCGCCGGCCTGCGCGTCCCTGCTCGCGTCGAGGAAGCACCGTTCCCTGGACGTCAGCCGGCTGCCGTCCGCAGCGGCCAGGTCCAGTGCCGCGGCGAGGCGGGCGCCCCGGTACAGGGCGTGCGGGTCGCGGCCCTGTGCCTCCCAGTCGGCGGCCGCGTCCGTGAGCTGCCGGTGCAGGAGCAGTCGGTCCCGGTCCTCGGTCAACCAGCCGCGCAGCCTCGGCCAGCACCTGATGATCGCCTCATGGGTGATCTCGACACACTCCTCGCCCAGCGTCACCAGCCGTTGCCGGGAGAGGGATTCGAGCACGGAGGCGGTGTCGGGGCCGGGGTCCAGCTCGTCCCTGGTGATCCGGCGCCTGGTGTCCTCGGTGCCGACGCCCAGCGCGGTCAGCCTGAGGAACAGCGCTCTGGCGAGGTCCTGTTGCACCGGCGACAACGCCCGGTACGCGACCTCCGCGGTCTGTGCGAGCGCGTGCTGGATTCCGCCGGCCGCCAGGTAGCCGTCCAGGGTCAGGCGACTGCCGCTGCGGCGCCGCCAGGTCTCAACCATCGCGTGTGAGACCAGTGGCAACGCACCCGGCTGACCGGTCGCGTCGGCGACCACGGCCGCGAGCAGCGGGCCGGTCACCGTACAACCGGCCAGCGCGGCCGGCCGGGTGATGGCCTCGCGCAACTCCTGGCTGCTCATCGGGCCGACCGCGATCTGCGCGTCGCGCATCGCCTCGACCAGCAGGGGGTCCTGGACACAGCGACCGTAGAAATCGGCGCGCACGCCGAGTACCACCCGGGTTCGGCCGGTCGTCGCCGCGGTGGCCGCGATCAACATGGAGAGGAAAGCATCCCGTTCGTCCCGATCCCGGCAGAGGGTGAAGACCTCCTCGAACTGGTCGACCACGATCAGCGTGTCGATGTCCGTGGGGCGGTCGATCGTGGCCTGCCGCAGCCGCAGGTACAGCGTCGCGGGATCGTCGCGCAATTCGGTCAGCAGCGTGCCGGGTGCCTGGCCCGTCGCCGCGGCCAGGTGGATCGCGCACTCCTCCATGGGGCGAGGCCCCGGCGTGAAGAGCATCGCCGGCCACCCCCAGGTCCGCACACGGGCGACGAGCCCCGCCCGTAACAGCGAGGATTTCCCCGATCCGGACGGCCCGAAGACCACCAGGAACCGGCGGTCACGCACCTTCGCCAGCACCTCGCCGGTCAGCCGCTCGCGCCCGAAGAACCGGTCGGCGTCCTCGGGTTGGAACGCCGACAGTCCGGCGTACGGTGCGCCCTGCGGGCCGGTGTCCCCGGCCTGATCGTCGGGCGTCGAGATCGAGAGTTCGGCGGCGACCGCATGCCATCGGGCCTCCCACTCGCGGCAGTCGCCCTGACACGCCGCGACGTACGCCAGCGTGACGCTCAGGCTCGGAAACGTGCGCCCGCCCGCGGCGTCCGACAGCGTCGTGGAAGAGTAGTGCGCCCTCTTGGCCAGTTCCCGGTAGGGCGGTCGTCCCGCGGCCTCGCGCAACTTCCGCAGATCGGCCGCGAACCCTGTCAGGGGACCGGAGTCCGAGTCGAGCGGGCGTTCGGCACGTGGCATGGCCTTCCTTTCTGGAGCCTCTCCGCAGCCGCGACGCGGGGCGGGGGGTTGTCCGGCTGTTGTTGTCCGGCGTCCGCGTCCCGGCCCCGGACAACCCTCAGCGGCTAGACAGGGGTCAGCGCAACCGCGCACCGGCCATAGGGAGGGAAAGCATGAAAACCGCGAAACGGCTGTTGCCGCTGCTGGCGGCCATCGGGCTCGCAGTCGGCGGTACCCTGACGGGCCCGCCGGCATTCGCCGCGGCACCGCTGCTCAGGTCCAACCTGAACGGAAGGTGCGCCGACGTCTTCGCGTTCCATCAGGAGAACGGCGCCTCCACCGTGACCTGGGACTGCACCGGCAACACCAATCAGCAGTGGCGCTGGGACGGTGAGCAGATCCGTTCCGGCCTGAACGGGAAATGCCTTGAGATCTACGCCTTCGCCCAGGGCGACCTGGGTTCGGTGAGCATGTGGGACTGCGACGGCGGCAGCAACCAGAGATGGTTCCGGAACGGCAACGAGATCCGTAGCCGGATGAACGGAAAGTGCCTCGACATCCTGGGCGGCCGGCCCGAGAACGGCCAACTCCTGGTGAGCTGGAGCTGCAACGGAGCGGCGAGCCAGAGCTGGGACTTCTGAGCGGTGGCCCGGCCCGGCACGTGATGCGCCGGGCCGGGCCACATGTCGTCGTACCGGTGGGCTCTCTGTGCCGGCCCGCACCCGGACGAGCCCGGCCAGCGCATCGACCTCGCGCTCGGCGAACTCCGCTCCACCCGTGGACGCCCGCACACGCGGATCGGCTGCCACGGCCCACGACAACCCACGCCTCCACGACTTCACCCGGAGTCCCGCAGACAGAAGAAATCCCGACGGGGACGAGATTTGCGCACGTCGCATCAGGCCGGGTCCGAACGGCCCGCAGTCACCCGGACGGGCTAACGGGCCGTGAGGGCGGGCGGGGGCGGAAGAAACCGTAAGGGACTGCAAAGATGCAGTGCGGTTCGGCCACCGGGTTAGGGTTGCCGCATGGGTGAAGGGCTGCGGGAACGCAAGAAACGGCAGACACGGCAACGCATCTCCGAAGTGGCCCTCGGCCTCTTCGTGCAGCGCGGCTTCGACCGCGTCACCATCGCCGAGGTCGCCGCGGCCGCGGACGTCTCCGTCAACACCCTCTACAACTACTACGAGTCCAAGGAGGACCTGGTCCTGCCGCCGGACCAAGCGTCCCCGCAGCGGCTCGCCGACATCGTCCGCGCCCGCGAGCCCGGTGAGTCCGCCGCCCGGGCCGTCCTCGCACAGCTCCGCGCCGAACTGCGGCGACGCGACCGCAGGGTGGGCCTGTCCACGGGCTTCGGCCGGGTCTTCGAGATGATGCGGGCCGCACCCACCCTCACCGCCCGCCTGGAGGACCTCGGCCGGCAGATGACCGAGGCGCTCGGCACCGTCCTCGCCGAGGAGACCGGTGCCGCACCCGACGATCAGACGCCCCGCGTGGTCGCCGGGCAGATCGGCTGGTTCCACTCCCTGGTCTACGGCGAGATCGGGCGGCGCATCGTGGCCGGCGAGACGCCGGACACGATCGCGGAGGCGCTGCTGGAACTCCTCGACGTGGTCGAGGAGATGCTGAGCCCCACCGCACTCGGCTACGCCACCCGCCCGTCCGGTGCGGCAGGTGCGACGGAGTCAGTGCAGGTATGACGCCCCGTTGACGTCCAGTACGGCGCCGGAGGACCAGACCGCCTCGGGCGAGACGAGGTACTTCACGGCGGCGGCGATCTCCCCGGGGGTGGCGACCCGACCGAACGGGCCCTGCTGCGCGACGGCGTCGGTGATCCAGTCGGCGACCCGTTCGGCACGCGGCACTGCGGAAGAGCAGACCGGGGCGCTCCGCCCCGCGCTGTCGCGGGAGGGTGCGCCCCGGGTGTGCCCCTCAACTCCGTCCGGGTGTCGGCCGGTTGCTCGGCCACGGGCGACATCGACCCGCCGACCGGCGGGTTCGGGTCACTTGCCGAGCGCGGCGACGCCGGCCTGGGCGAACTGCTCGTCCAGGTCGCCGCTGGGCGCGCCCGCGACGCCGATGCCCGCGATCGGCGCGCCCTTGGCCTGGACGGGAGCCCCACCGGCGAGGAACAGCGTGCCGGGGATGTCCTTCAGGGTGGGCGCCTGCTCCAGCCGCTTGACCAGGGCCGAGGTGGGCGCGTTCCACGACACCGAGGTGAACGCCTTCTCCTCGGCCGCCTTGTACGACTGCGGGCCGGCGCCGTCGCCGCGCAGCGTGACGACGGTGTTGCCGTTGCGGTCCACCACGGAAACCGACACGTGCTGGCCGGCCTTCTCCGCGGCGTCCAGCGCGGCCTGCGCCGCCTTGGCGGCGGCGTGGACGGTCAGGTGGTCGGTGGCGACCACGTTCTGGGCCTCCGTCTGGGCGGCCGGGGCCGCGCCCGGCTTCTGGGCGTTGGCGTCCGGGGCCGCGACGGCGACGGCACCGACGGCGGTCACACCGATCGCGGCCAGCACTGCCGCGCCGCCGATGATCCGGGCCCGCTTGGACGGCATCTGCATGGGAACTGCTCCTCTTCCTCGACCCGGGGCCGACCGGCCCCGCGGTCCGCAGCGATTGCGGTGCTTCCATCCTTGGCGGCGCAGGGCCGGCAGCGGTCCGCGGAGCGGATGGCGTCGCGGAGCATCATGGATGACGTCGGTGTCAACCGATCGGATGACGGGTGGGGGCCGGAAACCGGGCTACGAATCAAGGATGGACGTGAAGCACGTGAGCGGTGGCCGTACCGGAGCGGCGGACGGCGAACCGCGGACGGACCCCGCGGTCGGTCCGGCCGGCCGCGGGATGGAGGCGGTGATCTCGGCCTCCTTCGTCCTGCTGCTGATCGCCGCGATGGCCCGCTTCCTGACCCATCATCCCGGCGCCCCCGGCACCTGGTGGGTGATCGCGCTCACCACGCTGCTGGCGGTGGCGTACCTGGGGAGGCCGGCCGTGGACGGGGCGATCGCGCCCCGGTGGCGGCGGGTCTGGCTCGGCGTCTTCGTCCTGGGCTGGGTGGCCCTGGTGCTTCAGGCACCGAGCTTCGCCTGGAGCGCGGTGGCGATCGTCTACACGGCGTTGCAACTGCTTCCGGCGCGGGCCGCGCTCGCGTTGATCACCGTGCTGACGGTCCTGGTGGTGGTCGCCCAGGTGCGGATCAACGGTCCGGACCCGCTGCTGATCGTGGTGCCGCCCGTGGTCGCCGGCCTGGCCGCGACGGTGTTCACGCACATGCAGCGGCAGGCGGCCCGGCAACGCTCGCTCATCGAGGACCTGGTCCGGACCCGCCGCGTACTGGCCTCCAGCCAGCGGCGGGCCGGCATGCTGGCCGAGCGCGAGCGGTTGTCGATGGAGATCCACGACACGCTCGCCCAGGCACTGTCGAGCCAGCGGATGTTGCTCCAGGCCGCCGAGCGGCTCTGGACGACGGACCCGGAGGCGGCCCACCGGCACATGACCACCGCCTCGGACATCGCGGAACGCAACCTCGTCGAGGCGCGCCGGTTCGTCCACGATCTGGCGCCCGCCGACCTCTCCGGCGGGGGCGGGCTGCCCGAGGCCCTGCGGGCGTTGGCCCGCCGCGAGACCGCCGCCGGGGCGGCCGCCGAGGGCACCGCGCAGGACGCGCGGACGGGCGGCCCGACCGTGCGCTTCCGGATCGACGGGGACCCCGTTCCGCTGCCGCCGGCCGTCGCTGCGGGCCTGTTGCGGGTGGCGCAGGGCGCCGTCGCCAACGTGCGCGAGCACGCGCACGCCAGCGATGCCGTCCTGACCCTCAGCTACCTCGACGAGGACGTGGTCCTCGACATCGCCGACAACGGCTGCGGCTTCACCCCGGGCCAGCAGGGCACGCAGGGGCCGGCGCCCCATCGGGGCCACGGCCTGCGTGCCATGGAAGTCCGGTTGCGGCAGCTCGACGGCACACTGACCGTCGAGTCCCACCCCGGGGACGGTACGGTCGTGTCCGCGGCCGTACCGCTGCGGGCGAGCGGTCCGGCGGCCGGCCCGGACGAGGAGCGACCCGCATGACCCGCACCCCGCACTCCCCCGACGCAGACGCCGCCGCGCCCGGCCGGCGGGTGCGCCTGGTGCTCTGCGACGACCACGCGGTGGTCCGGGCCGGGCTGCGCGCCCTGTTGTCCGCGGCCCCGGGCATCGAGGTCGTCGGGGAGGCGGCCACCGGCGAGGAGGCGCTGGCCGTCGCCGCCAAGGAACGTCCGGACGTGGTGCTGATGGACCTCAGCCTCGGCACCGGCATCGACGGGATCGAGGCCACCCGCCGCATCGTCGCCGAGGTGCCGGGCACCCGTGTCCTGGTGCTCACCACGTACGACACCGACGCCGATGTCACCCGTGCCGTCCAGGTGGGTGCGACCGGCTACCTCCTCAAGGCCGAGCGGCCCGAGGAGCTGTTCGCGGCGGTCGCCGCGGCGGCGGAGGGGCGGGCGGTGCTGTCCGCGCCCGCTGCCAACCGCGTGATGGAGCGGGTGCGCAAGCCCCATGCCGCGCTCACCGAGCGCCAGTTGGACATCCTCGGCCAGCTCGCCCGGGGGCTCGGCAACCGCGAGATCGCCCGTGCCCTGTTCATCAGCGAGGCGACCGTCAAGACGCACCTGGTGCGGATCTACGCCAAGCTCGGCGTCGACACCCGGGCGGGCGCGGTCGCCGCGGCGAAGGAACAGCGGCTGATCCCCTGACCTGCCCCGGCGCGCGGACGGGAACCGGCGTCGGGCGGCGTCAGTCGGTGTCCGTCGCGGCGAGGATCGCCAGGCTCCGCCGGTCCGGTGACAGGCAGGCGAGGCCGTAGTCGTAGATCTCGTTGTGGAACCACTCCGCGTCGGCCTCGAAATGGAACCACGTGCTGTGCAGGGCGCGTTGTGCCACCTCGTCCGCGTCGGCGCCCCATGGGTGCTCCCGTCAGGCCGGCCAGCGACTGCCAGGCCGCGAACCGCCCGTAGGCACCGTGCGCGCCGTCGCTGTACATGCCGCCCATCGACGCGGTGGCGAAGAGCAGGCGCCAGACGGCGTCGAGGGGGCGGAGCGCGATCTCGAAGCGGTCGGTGGGGCCGGGTCCGTCCAGACACCCCAGGGGCAGGGTGGGGAGCAGTGCGGGGAGGTCCGCGACCCGCTGCCCCTCGGCCAGGGACGAGGCGGTGGCGGGCAGCCGGAGGCCGGGGGACGTGGTGGACGTGCGCTGTTCGTTGAGGAGTTCCAGCAGCTGCGCGACGTTGTCCCGGCCGGGGCCGAGCGCGAGCGCCCGCATGATGTGGGCCAGGCTGCGCTCGTAGGACCGAGCCCGCTCGACCGCTGTCGCGTGCCGGTCCGTCAGCACCGAACCCGGTTCCCGCAGGTGGCCGGCCTCTCCTCGGGCCACGGACCGTTCCGTCTTCTCCCAGACGATCTCCGCGAGGTCGTCATCCGCAAGGTCCGATGCGTGTTCCGCGGTGGGCCACCTCATGCGGCACGGTCCGCACGGCGTGCACCACCGTGAGAGCCGCGCATTCTTTTCCATACGGTTGACATAATACAGCTGGCTTATAACCCTGGGAGGCACGAGCGGAACGACGGAGGGAAGCGATATGCCCGAAGGACCGAGGGTGCGCACCAGGGAAGGCGCGGTGCAGGGGTTCCGGCAGCACGGGAACGCGGTGTTCCGCGGAATTCCCTACGCCCCACCGCCAGTTGGCGCGCTCCGCTTCGCGGCGCCCGGGCCTGCGCCACGCTGGGCGGGAACGCGTCGCGCCACGGAGTTCGGCCCGGCGGCACCGCAGTCCGGGCCGGCTCCGGCAGGTGCGACGGACGGCACGGACTGGCTGACGCTCAACGTCTGCACACCCGATGCGGGAGCGGCGGGCCTGCCGGTGCTGGTGTGGATCCACGGCGGCGCCTTCGTCTCGGGGACCTCCGGCGACCCGATGTACGACCCGGCGGCGCTGGCCGGCGCCGGGCTCGTCGTGGTGAGCATCAACTACCGGGTGGGCGCCGAGGGGTTCGCCCTGTTCGAAGGTGCCCCGGCCAACCGCGGACTCCTCGACCAGATCGCGGCGCTGCACTGGGTGCGGCGGAACGTCGCGGCCTTCGGCGGGGACCCCGAGCGCGTCACCGTCGCCGGACAGTCCGCCGGCGCGGGGTCGGTCGCCGCCCTGCTGACGACGACGTCGGCGCGCGGCCTGTTCCGACGCGCCATCGCCCACTCGGTGCCGGGCAACCACTGCACCCCCGCCCTGGCCGCACAGGTCGCCGCCGCCCTCGCGGACCGACTGGGCACGGCGCCCACCGCCACCGCCCTCGCCGACGTCACCCCCGGCGCACTGGCCGAGGCGGTCACGTCCCTCGGCACCGACCTCGCGGACCACCACCCGCACTGGGGCCGGCTCGCCCGGACCGGCGTCGCCGTCCACCCCGTCGTCGACGGGCAGGTCCTCACCGAAACACCCTGGCCCGCGCTGTCGAGTGGCCGCGCGGACGGGGTCGAACTCCTCGTCGGCCATACGCGCGACGAGTTCCGGCTGTTCAGCGTCATGAGCGGGCGGCTGGGCCGGTTCACCGACCGGGACGCCGACACCGCCCTGGAGCTCTTCGCCCCGGGGCCGGATGGCGCGGACGCCTACCGCGCCGCCCACCCGCGGGCCACCCCGGACACCTTGGTGGAGACGGTTTACTCGGACGCCCTCTTCCGGATGCCGTCCCTGCACCTGGCCGAGGCGAACGTCGCGGGCGGCGGCACCTCGTTCCTCTTCGAGCTGGGACTGGCCGCCCCCGGCCTCGGAGGCGCCCTGGGCGCCTGCCACAGCCTCGACGTCCCGCTGGCCTTCGGCACGCTGGACAGCCCCGTCGGCGGCCAACTCCTCGGCGTGCCGCCCTCCGCGGAGGCGGTCGAGGTGTCGCGGGAACTCCAGCAGGCATGGCTCCGCTTCGCCACCACCGGCGACCCCGGGTGGGCCGCCTACCATCCCGATCGGCAACTCACCCGCGTCCTGGACGCCCCCTCGGCGACCATGCCCTATCCCGAACAGCCCTCCCGTCGCATCTGGGACGGCCGCTCCCCCGCCCCCTTCGACCTCGAGGAGGCGGGCCCCTCACCGGCGCTGTAACTACTAGTATGTACACTCGCCGCTGACGACACCGCCGGCCGCGTGCCGGCATCGACCCCGCGAGGAGAATCGGCATGCCCTTCGTACGCATCGACGCACTGCGGGCCGACGGCGAGCGGCTCGGCGCGCTCGGCCGGGCCGTGCACGACGCCCTGATCGAGACGATCGGCATCCCGCCGGACGACCACTTCCAGGTCCTGGTCAGCCACGACGGGGTCAACAGCACGCTGCGCCACGGCACTTACCTCGGCGTGCAGCGCGACGACGGCATCGTCTACGTCGCGATCACCCTGCGTGCGGGGCGCACGGACGAGCAGAAGCAGGCGCTCTACCGGCGGATCGCCGAACTGGCAGGGGAGTACGCGGGCACCGAGCCGCGCAACGTGTTCGTCACCCTGACGGAGAACCAGTCGATCGACTGGTCGCTCGGCCACGGGGTGGCGCAGTACGTCGCCTCCCCCGAGGAGGCCGCAACGGCCTAGGGTCGTCGCGCCGGCGGTCAGACCGTGCGCCGGCGGTTGGTGGTGATGAGGGTGTGGAGGACCGCCTGGGCCGTGGGCAGGCGGTTGGCCGCCTGGTTCCAGACCAGGGACCGGGGGCCGTCGAGGACCTCGGAGGTGATCTCCTCCCCGCGGACGGCGGGGAGGCAGTGCAGGGCCACCGCCTCCCGCGGGGCCCGGGCCAGCAGGGCGTCGTCCACCCGGTAGGCGGCCAGGCGCGCGGCGCGCTCCTCGCGCTCGTGGGGCTTGTCCATAGGCACCCACACCTCGGCGTAGACGGCCTGCGCGGTGCGAACGGCGTCGATCGGCTCGGTGGTCAGCGCGACCGAACCGCCGGTCTGTGCCATCACTTCGCGGGCCTCGGCGAGGACGTGCGCGTCGGTCGCGTACTCGGGCGGGCTGGCGATGGTGAGGTGCATTCCGCTCGCCGCAGCCGCCGCGAGGAAGGAGTTGCAGGTGTTGCTCGTGCCGTCGCCGAGGAACGTAGCGGTCAGCCCTGCCAGGGCACCGAAGCGCTCGCGCAGCGCGAGCAGGTCGGCCAGGGACTGGCACGGGTGGTGGGTGTTGGAGAGGGCGTTGACGACCGGGATCGTCGCGGCGTCGGCCATCTGCTCGACCGTGGCGTGGTCGAAGGTGCGCACCGTGACGGCGTCGAGGAACGACGACAGGACGCACGCGGTGTCGGCGACGGTCTCGCCGTGACCGAGTTGCATCTCGTCGCGGTTCAGGACGATGGCAGACATGCCGAGCCGTTGGGCGGCCGTGGCGAGGGACACCCGGGTCCGGGTGGACGGCTTCTCGAAGAGGCAGCCGATGGCGCCGCCGCGCAGATCCCGCTCCCACCCCAGCGGCTCCTGCTTCATCGCCGCCGCCAGGTCCAGCAGTTCCGTCAGGGTCTCCGGGTCCAGGTCACCGACCCGGAGCAGATCGTCGGGGACCTTGCCGGTCACCTCCGGACGGCTGCCCTCGGACACGGGTATCGGGTGGGGCATCGGGGTCTCCGGCTTCGCTCGCACGGGCGGGACGTTGCGCCACCAGCGTGAACGGCGGCGCACCACCAGGCACGCCGGCGCGCCCCGGCCGGGTGAACCGATGTGGCACGGCCCCCGAGCGCCGCCCGCACAGGCGGCACACCCGGCCCGCTCCCCCACGGCCCCCACTGCTTCTCCTTCACCGCATACACCTGGCCGGTCCGGTTGCCCTCGACGGAGCGGACGTACGCCCGGGCGACGTCGGCCACCGGGACGGATCCCATGCCGGGGAAGAAGTCGCCGTAGGCGTCGGGGGATTCGGGGAAGACGTTGGGGCTGACGGCGTTGATCCGCTGTGGGGCGATCTCGATCGCGTCGGCCCGGACGAACGCCTCGACGGCGCCGTTGGCGAGAAAGGCGGCGGTGCCGGTGGGGATCGGCTCGCCGGCCAGGATGCCGGTGATCAGAGTGAACGTGCCGCCGGCGGCGCTGACCACGGCGCCCAGGGTCCCGGCCGCGCGGTACAGGGCGGTGATCTGGTCCGGGCCGGTGAGGTCGTTACCCGCCGGCCTGAGGCGCGGGGCCGGTGGGCTCGGCGCCCGGAGCCGCGTCGGGCGCCAACCATGTGGCGATGTCGGTGACGACGGCCGGGTCGACGTGCTGGGCGCGTTCGTATGCGGCGGGGGTGGAGGGTCCGGTGCCGGGGAAGAAGAAGTGGTCGGCGGCCTGGTGGATGCGGAGGGTGACGTCCGGCCGGTGCGCCAGGCCGGCCCGCCAGCGGGCGAAGTCGTCCTCGACGGTGACCTGGTAGTCGCGGCCGCCTTGCAGGATGAGCAGGGGCATGTCCAGCGCGGCGGCGGTCGCGACGGGGTCGTAGGCGCGCAGGTCCAACCAGTAGGAGCCGGAGAGGCCGAGGGGCAGTTCGGCGGCCGGTGTGGTGGGCGACAGGTCGGGACTGTCGACGAGGGCGGCCTGTCGGGTGAGGGTGTCGACCAGGGACCGGGCGCCGGAGTCGAGGGCGAGGTCGGCGAGATGGCGGGCGACGCGGACGGCGGCCCGGTGCATCGGCTGGGTGTCGCCGGCGAGGATCACCAGACCGGCGAGGGACGGTTCGGCGGCGGCGACGCGCGGGGCGACCTTGCCGCCCATGCTGTGGCCGAGGACGAAGACGCGTGTGGGGTCCACGGCGGGATGGTTCCGGAGCAGCCGGACGGCGGAGACGGTGTGCGGGACGTACTCGTCGGTCATGGTGGCGTCGTGCCTGGCGGCCATTGCGGCGGCGTGGGTGTGGGTGACCTTGTCGAACCGGACGACCGCGACGCCGCGGCCGGCCAGCCCCCACGCCAGGTCCTTCAGCGGCTTGTTGGGTCCGACGGTCTCGTCGCGGTCGAAGGGGCCGCCGCCGCTGAGCAGCACCACGCCCGGGCGGGGGCCGCGGGCGTGCGGCAGGCTGAGGGTGCCGGGGACGGCCAGCGGGCCGGCGCCGACGGTGACCTCGTGCTCGGCGAACTCCCGCGGGTCGGCGTAGGGCGGGGGTGTCCAGGATGCCGCTTCCGGCGGGGCCAGGCGCAGGCCGTTGAGCAGGCCCGTGTCGTCGATCGACATGACCAGGGTGAGGCCGCCGCGGGCGCAGGTGACGGGGACGCCGACCCGGACCAGTCCGGCCGCGATCGGTTCGGTGACGGGTCGTCCGAGGGCGGTGACGGGGCCGGTGCCTCCGAGGTAGGCGTCCCAGGCCGTCTGCAGGGCCGCCGCGGAGACCTGCGCCCGCAGCGGCGGTGCGAACCGCGCCTCGATCCCCGCGAAGTCCCCCCGACACGCCTTTTCGGCAACGGACTTGGCGATGGCTTCCGGTGTGGGTGCGGTGTTTCTCATCGCTGCTCCCCCCTACCTTTCTCAAGTTTTGAGAAAGGTAGCACGGCATGCGAACGTAGGGACATGGATCCATTGGAGCTGCTGGGACACCCGGTACGTCTGCGCATCGTTCACCTCATGCGCGGTGGGCAGTTGCTGACCGCCACCCAGTTGTGCGCACGGATCCGCGACGTCTCCAAGGCGACCGTCTACCGGCACCTCGAACTGCTCGCCACGGGCGGTGTCCTGGAGGTGGCCGACGAACGCCGGGTGCGCGGCGCGGTGGAACGTCGGTACCGACTGTGCCAGGAGCGGGCGGCGATCACCCCGGAGACCGCCGCGCGGCTGACGACCGACGACCATCGCCGCGCCTTCGCGATGGCCATGACCGTTCTGCTGACCGAGTTCAACGCCTACCTCGACCAGGACCACGCCGCGCCCGTGGAAGATCTGGTGGGGTACCGGCAGCACTCGGTGTGGCTCAGCGACGAGGAACTCCGGTCACTGATCGGCGAGTTGCGCCGCGTCATCGCACCGCGACTGGCGAACGGCCCGGCGCCCGACCGGTCCCAGCACCTGCTGAGCCCCATCCTGTTCCCGATCGCGGAGCCGCCCGCCGGAACCGAGTGAGCCGGCCGGCGGCGCCCGGCCGTCGCCCGTCGCCGTGCCCGTGCAGCGCCGTGACGCGGCGGGATTCGGGCGACTGAGCCTGGAGACCGGTGCGGCCGACTTCTTCCGGCCCGCCGGGAGGCTGGACGAGAAGTTCGGGTTCGTGCCCTGCGAGCCGTTCGCGGACTGCCGGCCCGACCCGAACAGCACTTTCATGACGCGGGAGTCGTGATCCGGCGCCCGCCGGCCGGGCACCTCGGGGTGCCCGGCCGGCGGTGCGGTCAGCGGTCCTCGTCCGGGCGGTCCCGGGGCGGGGCGGGCTCGGCGGCGAGCCCCAGTTCACGGTCGCCGAGTCGGGCGAAGAAGCGGGCGACGTCGGCGTCGGTCACCTCGGACAGTGCGGCCGGGGACCACCGGGGGTTGCGGTCCTTGTCGATCACCTGGGCCCGGATGCCCTCGACCAGGTCCGGAGCGGTCAGGGCCGCGCAGGAGATCCGGTACTCCTGGTCCAGGACACGTTCCAGGGAGCCCAGGCGGCGGGCCCGGCGCAGTGCGGCGAGGGTGACCTTGAGGGAGGTCGGCGACCTGCTGTGCAGCGTCTCGGCGGCTTCCTTGGCGGCCTGGTCCTCGTCGGTCGGCAGCCGCCGGAGGATCTCCTCGACGGTGTCGGCGGCGTAGCAGGCGTCGATCCACGGCCGGCGCGCGGCGAGTTCGCCCGGCGGCGCCTCCTGGACGTACCGGCCGACCGCCTCGTACGCGGGGACATGGGCGAGGTCCGCGATCAGCCGGGGCAGGGACGCGATGGGCACGAAGTGGTCGGCGAGGCCGCACAGGAGGGCGTCGCCGGCGCCGATCTGCGCGCCGGTCAGTGCCAGGTGGGTGCCGAGTTCGCCCGGTGCCAGGCCGAGGAGGTGGGTGCCGCCGACGTCGGGGACGAACCCGATGCCGGTCTCGGGCATGGCGATCCGGGACCGCTCGGTGACGATGCGGACCCGGCCGTGCCCGGACAGGCCCACGCCGCCGCCCATCACGATGCCGTCCATCAGGGCGACGTAGGGCTTGGGGTAGTGCGCGATGCGGGCGTTGAGGCGGTACTCGTCGCGCCAGAAGGCTGCCGAGGCCGCGCCGCCCCCGGCGCGGACGTCGTCGTGGATGGCACGGATGTCGCCGCCGGCGCACAGGCCCCGCTCACCGGCCCCGGTGAGCACGACGGTCTCCACGGCCGGATCGGACTCCCACGCCGTGAGCGCCTGATCTATCCGGCGGACCATGGCGTGGGTGAGGGCGTTGAGCGCCCGGGGACGGTTGAGGGTGAGGTAGGCGGCCCGGCCCTCGGTGCGCAGCAGTACGGCGTCGTCTGCGGTCATCGGGAGCCCTCCGTCGTGCCGTGGGCGGTGAGGTGGCGCATGGTGGTGGCGGTTCCTTTCCGGCGGCCGGGCGCGGTGACGCGGTCTCCCGGACGTTCTTCTCGGACCCATCGGCGCTGGCGGAGCCGGGTGTTGGGCCGCCGGCTCGTAGCATGGGGCGGTGGCAGTGTTCCGGATCGAACGTACCGCGCCCCTCTCCCCCGACGCCGCCTGGCGACGTCTGACGCACTGGGCGGCCCACTCCGCGCATGTGCCACTGACCACGATCACCGTGACGACGCCACCACCCACCCGGGTGGGAACGACGTTCGTCGCCCGCACCGGCCTCGGTCCGCTCGGGTTCGACGACGTGATGCGCGTCGTGCGATGGGAGCCGCCCGGTGCGGACGCCGCGGGGGCGACGGCGGGCCGGTGCCGGATCGAGAAGCGGGGGCGGGTCGTCGCCGGGTGGGCGGAGTTCGAGGTGGAGGTCCGGGCCGGGGGCTGCCGCGTCGTCTGGCGCGGAGAGGTGCGCCCGCGCGGGCTCCCGCGGCCCTTGGACCCCCTGGCGGCCCGGTCGGCGCGTTGGCTGTACGGCCGCATCCTGGACGGGCTGCTCGGCCGGTAGGAGCTGTCGGCCGGAGCACGCCCGGGGCGACGCGCTCGGCCGCGCGGACCGCCCCCCGCCTCACAGCGCGGTCAGGAACTCCCGTACCGCCGCGGCGAAACCGGCCGGGTCGTCGTCGTGCAGCCAGTGGCCGCACCCGGGGAACTCCCGCAGGGTGGTGGCCGGTCGCCGCTCCGCCATCTCCCGGGCCATCGCGGTCGGCAGGACGAAGCTGTCCAGTCCGTGCAACAGCAGCGCCGGGCAGGTGGTGGCGAGCCAGTCGGGCCACCAGTCGCCGATCAGGGCCTCCTGGGACCGCACCATGTCCGCGCGGTCGAAGAGGAACCCCCAGCCGTCGGGGCGTTCGACGGCGCTCTCCAGGAAGTAGCTCGCGTCCGGGATGCCGTGCGCCTCGACCTGGCGGCGCAGGGCGCCCAGGGTCGGCGCGCGGCGCGGCCAGTCCCGGACGTCCAGGACCGGATGGGCCACCGCGGGCCGACGGTTGAGGGCGCCGCCCTCCTCGACGACCAGCGCCCGGACCAGCTCGGGGTGGCGCGCCGCCAACCGGAAGGCCACCACGCCGCCCATCGAGTGGCCGAGCACCGGCAGCGGCCCCAGCCCCAGTGCCCGCACGAACGCGGCGGCATCGGCGACGTAGGCGTCGGGCGAGACGTCGTCGGCGCGTGCGCTGTGGCCGTGGCCGCGCTGTTCCAGGGCGATCACCCGGAACTCCGGTGCCAGCGCGGCGGTCAGGTCGGCGAACGCCCGGGCTCGCCCGAAGTGCCCGTGCAGGGCCAGCACCGGCGTTCCCGGCCCGCCGGGGTCCGCGTAGGCCAGTCGCAGGCCCCGCACGGTCGTGGTCTCCAGGGTCGTGATCCCGGTGGTCAAGGTCATCGGCGTGCCTCCTGTGGGGTTCTGAGTGAGTGACGATCATCGCGGCGACCGCCGCGCCCGTCGCCCGGTCCGGCGCGGACGGCCCCGGAAATCCAGTTGCCACCGTCCGTACTGTCTCTCGTGTGACGGATATCGACGGCTTGCTCGCGGCCTACGACGAGCAGATGCGGGGAGTGCCGCCCAACCCTCCCATCGGAGTCACCTATGAACAGGACGGCCCGCTGCTGCGGGTCGTCGGCCAGTTCCGCGGCTTCGTCAGCGCGCCACGGGACCTGGGGGTGGGCGGTGCCGAACTGGACCGGTTGATCGTCCGCCAGCGCGACTGTTTCGCGGCCCGCGGCGAGGCGGTGGAGTGGAAGACCCGCGGGCACGACCTGCCTGCCGACCTCACCGACCGGCTGCGCGCGGCGGGCTTCGTCCCCGAGGAGCGGGAGACCGTCCTCATCGGCCGGGCCGAGGAGATGGCCGGGGCCCCGGTCCTCCCGGCCGGCGTGACCCTGCGCCGGGTGACCGCGGACGCCGACATGCACCGCATCGCCGCCATGGAGACGGCTGTCTGGGACCAGGACTGGGGCTGGCTGGCCGACGACCTGATCAGCCGGGTCGCGGCGGCCCCGGACGAGATCACCGTCCTGGTGGCGGAGGCCGGCGGCGCGGTGGTCAGCGCGGCATGGTTGGTGTTCCGCGAGGGCACCGACTTCGCCGGCCTGTGGGGCGGTTCGACGCTGCCGGAGTGGCGCGGCCGGGGCATCTACCGTGCGCTGGTCGCCGCCCGCGCCCAACTCGCCGTCGCCCGCGGCGTGCGGTACCTCCAGGTCGACGCCTCCGACGACAGCGCACCGATCCTGCGCCGGCTGGGCTTCCACGCGGTGACCACCACCACGCCCTACGTCTGGACGCCGCCCCGGTCCTGAGGTGCGGTGGGACGGCCCTGGAAGGCGGTGCGGTAGGACTGCGGGGTGGTCCCGACCACCCTGCGGAACCGTTCGCGGAAGGCGGTGGGCGAGCCGAACCCGGCCTGGTGGGCGATGCGTTCGACGGGGTGGTCGGTGTTCTCCAGGAGGTACTGGGCCCGGCGCGCCCGGGCCCGGAGCACCCACTGCAACGGGGTGCTGCCGGTCTGCTCGCGGAAGCGGCGGCTGAAGGTCCGCTCGCTCATACCGGCGCGGTTCGCCATCGCCTTGAGGGTGATCTCGTGGGCGAGGTGGTCCTCGATCCAGTCGAGGACCGGCTGGAGCGTGGAACCCTGCGGCACCGGCGGATGCTCGTGGACGATGAACTGGGCCTGGCCGCCCTCCCGTTCCAGCGGCATGACGGACATCCGCGCGGCGTCCGCGGCGACCGCCGAGCCGAGGTCGCGCCGGATCATATGCAGGCACAGGTCCAGGCTCGCGGCGGCGCCGGCCGAGGTGAGCAGCTGGCCGTTGTCGACGTAGAGCACATCGGGTTGGACGTCGACGAGCGGGTAGCGGCGGGCGAGTTCGGCCGCCGCGGCCCAGTGCGTGGTGGCGCGCAGACCGTCCAGCAGGCCCGCTTCGGCCAGCACGAAGGCCCCCACGCACACCGAGGCGATCCGCGTCCCGGCCGCCGCCGCGGCGCGCAGTGCCCGTAGTGCCTCCGGGTGCGGCGCGGGGGCCTGCTCCGAGCAGCCGGGCACGATGACGGTGTCGGCCTCCGCCAGTGCCTCCAGTCCCCACTCGACGTGCAGGGCGAAGCCCTCGGTCCGCACCTGCGGCGAGGGCGCGCAGACCCGCGTCCGGTAGGGGCGGCGTCCGTCGGGCAGCCGGGTGCGGCCGAAGATCTCCAGAGGTGCCGCCACGTCGAACGGCACCACGTGGTCGAGCGCGAGGATGGCCACCGTGTGCATGGCCACACCATAGGGGGATTCTCGCCATCGATCAGCGTCCCTGGTCACAGGACCTTCTGGCCGCACAGGTGCGTGCCGTCGGGTTGGCGAGAACCCGTGGAAAGTTGTCATTCCAGCCGCTGTGCGGGCCTCGCCGGCCTTCCTACCGTGGGTCGGGCACTGGTGATCACGACACGAGAAGAGGCACCGCATGCTCGCCCAGTTCGTCCTGTTCGACGGGTTCGACCCGTTGGACGTCGTCGCGCCCTACGAGGTGCTGCACTGCGCCGGTGAACTCACCGCGGGCGCCGTCCGCACCGAGCTGGTCAGTGCCGAGGGGCCGCGGGAGGTCCCCAGCGGGTTGGCGGGCGTGTCCCTGCGGGCCACCGCCGCGCTCGACCCGGAGCGGGCCGACCTCGTGGTCCTGCCCGGCGCGGTGGGCGACCTGCGCGACCCGGCGGGGCTGAGCGAGGAGGAGCGGGCGCGGACCATTGCGGCCCGCCTGCGCCGCACCCTCGACACCGATCTGCCGCACCTGCTCGGCGCGGCGCTGGCCCGGCCGGACACGCTGGTGGCGACGGTCTGCGGCGGTTCGCTGATCCTGGCCATGGCGGGGCTCACCACGGGGCGTCCGGTCAACACCCACCACATGGGCCGAGACCTGTTGGCCTCGACCGGCACCGAGCACATCGATGCCCGGGTCGTGGACGACGGCGACCTCGTCACCAGCGGAGGCGTCACCTCCGGTCTCGACCTGGCCCTCCATCTCGTCGAGCGGGAGATCGGCCCCCGGGTGGCACACGCCGTCGAGCGGATCTTCGCCCACGAGCGGCGCGGCACCGTCTGGTCGGCCACCGGTGCCGTCCCGACGCTCGCCCTGTGACGGCGGCGCCCGATGACCAAGATCCTGCTCTCGCTGCACGTCCTGGCCGCCCTCGTCGCGATCGGTCCGGTCACCGTCGCCGCCAGCATGTTCCCACCCGCCGTCCGCCGCGCCGGGGCGAGCGGCCACGGGAGCGCCGGCCGGCCGGAGGCGGTGGGCACCGTGCGGCTGCTGCACCGCATCTGCCGGGTGTACGCCGGGGTCGGCACGGCCGTGCCGGTGTTCGGCTTCGCCACCGCCTCAGCCATGGGAGTCCTCGGTGACGGCTGGCTGCTCACCTCCATCGCCCTGACCGCGGTCGCCACCGGCGTCCTGGCCGTGCTGGTGCTGCCACGGCAGGACGCACTGCTGACCGCTCTCGACGGTGCGGAACCGGTTGCCACGGACCGGGCCGCCACATCGCGGCTGGCCATGTTCACCGGCCTGTTCAACCTCCTCTGGGCGACGGTGACCGTCCTCATGATCGTCCGCCCCGGTTCGTCCACAGGAGCATGACGTGCCCGTTCCGCCGCATCCCCGCCGCCCGCTGCGCACCGCCGGCACGGTCGAACTGATCTCGCTGTGCGTCCTCCTGACCAACCTCGCGACGGCCCATCTGCCGGCCGTCTCCTCGCTCGCCGGCCCGCTCCACGGCTGCGCCTACCTCTTCACCGTCGGAGCCGTCGCCCGCGACCCGCAGCGCACCGCCCGGTCGCTGGTCCTCGCCTGTCTCCCCGGCATCGGCGGGCTGCTCGCCCTGCGCAGGCTCACGCAGTCCGCACCGGTCGCCGCCGCATCCTGACCTTCGGCACGCGCCGCGCGGTCCCCGCCGGGGTGGGCCGCCCCTGTCCCGCCATCGGTGCCGGGACGGGGGTGCTCAGGGCCCCGCCCCCGGAGCAGGCAGCGGAAGCTGCCACACTGTGCGGTGCCACAGCTGCCATCCGCTCCGCGCGGGGACGGCTGAGGGCGGCGCGGCACGGCGAACGACGCCGTCGGCGAGCACAGAGATCTGCCTGGTGAAAGGGTGCGCATGGTGGCCTCCGCAGAGAAGAACAACAACGGCAGCGACACGACGAGAAAGGGCTCCCGCGGCAACTGGCGCAACTACGCGGTGACGATCGTCGGCCTGGCCGTGATCTGCGGAGCGGCGACCGTGGTCGGCCAGTACTCCCGCGCCAGCGAGGCGACGACGGTCGAGGCACCCTCCGGCGCCGTGGGCACGTCCGACGACACGAAGCTGGACCTGCCGGTCAAGCCGACCGTCCCGGTCACGCTGACGGTGTACGAGGACCCGCGGAGCCCGGAGTCGCGCGCCTTCGCCCAGCAGTACGCCAGCACTCTCTCGCAGTTCCTCGCGTCCGGCCAGGTCGAGATCAACTACCGGCTGGTCACCGGGAGCGACCGGCAGTACGGCGGGACCGGCGCGCAGGAGGCCGCCGAGGCCGCCGCCTGCGCCCAGGACCAGGGCCGCTTCCCCCAGTTCATGGACCAGCTGTGGCAGCACCAGCCGGATCCCAAGACCGATGGCCTGAAGGACCGCAAGCTCCTCAAGCAGATCGCGAAGAAGGCCGGGAAGATCGAGCACGACACCTTCGACCTGTGCCTCGACCGCAACCAGCGCCAGGGGTGGGTGAAGAAGTCCCAGGAGACCTATGCCGCCTCGGGGCTGGGTCCGGTCCCGATCGTGCAGCTCAACGGGCACACCCTCGCCGACCCGGCGACCCAGCTGACGCCGAAGAAGCTCACCGCCCTGGTGACCAAGGAGGCACGTCAGGTGGCGGCCGCGGCGCCGGCCTCGCCCGCGCCCTCCGCCACGCCCACGCCGTGAGGTGAGGGACAGCAGGGACTCCCGGGCCCCGGCCGCCGATGCGGTCCGGGGCCCGGCCCGTTCATACCGGGGCATTACGGGCTGATCGCGATACTCCTGGATCAGTCAGGAAAGGGCCACCAAGTCCCGGTATTCCTCGCTCCACAGGTCCTCGTCCGCGTCCGGCAGGAGCAGCACGCGGTCGGGGCGCAGGGCGTCGATGGCGCCCGCGTCATGGGTGACCATCACGATCGCGCCGGGGTAGCAGCCGACCGCGGCCAGCACCTCGTCGCGCGAGGCGGGGTCGAGGTTGTTGGTCGGCTCGTCCAGGAGCAGCACATTGGCCCCGGAGTGGACCAGGCCGGCGAGCGCCAGCCGGGTCTTCTCGCCGCCGGAGAGGACCCCGGCCGGCTTGTCGGCGTCGTCCCCGGTGAACAGGAACGCCCCCAGCACACGCCGGACGTCGTCGTCCGTGAGGTGCGGAGCGGCGGCGGAGAGGTTCTCCCGGACCGTGCGGGCGCCGTCGAGGGTGTCGTGCTCCTGGGCGAAGTAGCCGATCCGCAGTCCCCGGCCGTGCACCACCCGGCCGGCATCCGGGGCCACCGCGCCGGCGAGGATCCGCAGCAGGGTGGTCTTGCCGGCGCCGTTCAGGCCCAAGATCACCAGGCGGGCGCCCCGGTCCACGGCGAGGTCCACTCCGGCGAGGACCTGGTGGTCGGCGTAGGACTTGGCGAGGCTGATCGCGCCGAGCGGCATCCGGCCGCAGGGTTGCGGTTCGGGCAGCCGGATCCTGGCGACCTTCTCGGTCCGGTGCGCCGGTTCCAGCTCGGCGAGCATGCGGTCGGCCCGGCGGGCCATGCTCCTGGCCATCGCGGCGGTCGCCGAACGGGCCTTCATCTTCTCGGCCTGGGTGTGCAGGGCCGCGGCCTTGCGCTCCGCGTTGGCCCGTTCGCGCGTCCGGCGTCGGGCGTCCGCCGCGCGCTGGGCGAGGTACGCGGCCCAGCCGGTGTTGTGGAGGTCGATCGTGGCGCGGGTGGCGTCGAGGTGGACGACGCGGTTGACGACGTCCGCGAGCAGGCCGGTGTCGTGGCTGATCACCACCAGGCCGCCCTGGTGAGCGGCGAGGAAGGCGCGGAGCCAGGTGAGGGAGTCGGCGTCGAGGTGGTTGGTGGGCTCGTCCAGCAGCAGCGTGCCGTCGTGTCCGGCGAACAGGATGCGGGCCAGCTCGACGCGGCGCCGCTGGCCGCCGGACAGTGCGCCGACGGGGCCGGGCAGCACCCGCTCGGGCAGGCCCAGCCCCGCGGCCACCCGGGCCGCCTCGGCCTCCGCGCCGTATCCGCCGCCGGCCTGGAAGGCTGCCTCCGCGCGGGCGTAGGCGGCCATCGCCCGCTCCAGCCCGCGGGGGTCGTCGGCGTCGGCCATTGCGGACTCGGCCGCGCGCAGGCGGCGCAGGGCGGTGTCCAGCCCACGGGCGGAGAGGATCCGGTCCAGGACCGTCCCGGCCGGGTCGGCGGCGCGGGAGTCCTGGGCGAGGTGGCCGACCGGGCCGGTGTGGGTGATGGTCCCGGCGGCGGGCTCGGCCCGTCCCGCGAGCGCGGTCAGCAGGGTGGTCTTGCCTGCGCCGTTGCGGCCGCCCAGGCCGATCCGGTCGCCGGGCGAGACGGTGAAGGAAACGTCGGACAGCAGCAGGCGGGCGCCGGCACGCAGCTCGACATCGCGAACGGTGATCATGGGGTAACGCTCCGAAAAAGCACGAGGACACACTTCTGGCGTGGAAGCGGGTCCTCGGCTAGGAAATTCGGGGCGTAGACATGTCGTCACCGTAGCGGTCGGCTCGCGGCCGGCGCATCCGTTTTTCTCCGGCGGGGTCTCCGGTCAGCCCGCCAGGGTGCCCAGGAGCTCCCAGGTGCGGCGCCGGTCGGCGTCGCCGGCGACCTCGGTCCCCGCGAACACCACCTCCGTCGCCCCGGCGTCCCGATAGCGCTGCACCTCGGCGGCGACCGCCTTCTCGTCGCCGATCACCGCGACGTCGACGGCCCGCTGGCCGCCGGACAGCGCGATGGCACGCGCGTAGGAGGGGACCTGCTCGTAGAACTTCAGGTTCTCGGCGACCTTGGCGCGGACCGCGTCGACGTCGTCGGTGACCACGCCGTTGACGAGGGCGACGACCCGGGGCGCGGGGCGCCCGGCGGCCTCGGCGGCGGCGGTGACGGCCGGGACGATGTGTTCGGCGAGGGCACGGGGGCCGGCGATGTACGGCAGGATGCCGTCCGCCAGCTCGCCGCTGACCCGCAGCGCCTGCGGGCCCATCGCGGCGACCAGCAGCGGGACGCCGGACTCCGCGCCCGGCACCCGGGCGGGGACCGGCGTGGTCGCGGTGAGGAGTTCGCCGTGGAAGTCGGCGCTGCCGGTCTCGGTCAACTGCCGCAGTGCGGTGAGGAATTCCCGCAGGCGGGCGATGGGCCGTTCGAAGGGGATGCCGAAGCCGCCCTCGGTCAGGAGCTTGGTACCGAGGGCGAGTCCGAGGTGGTAGCGGCCGTGTGTGGCCGCCTGCGCGGTCTGCGCCTGGCTGGAGACGACCAGCGGGTGCCGGCCGAAGACGGGGATGGCGGAGGTCCCGACGTGCAGTCCGGGCACCTCGCGGCCGGCGATCGCGGCGAGCTGGGGCGAGTCCGCACCAAAGGTCTGGCCGAACCAGACGGACCGCAGCCCTGCGGCGGCGGCCTCCTTGGCGAGCTGCACGCTCGCGTCGATCTGGTTGGCGGGGTCGGTCGGATTGAGTGCAACTCCAACGGTCATGTCGGTTGGAAACAGCGCAGGTTGGCGACTGATTCCCG
Source organism: Streptomyces noursei (assembly GCF_016917755.1). Taxonomy (GTDB): domain Bacteria; phylum Actinomycetota; class Actinomycetes; order Streptomycetales; family Streptomycetaceae; genus Streptomyces; species Streptomyces yunnanensis. Next base: position 611,431 of record NZ_CP070326.1, read on the forward strand.
GATATGTGTCACGGGTTTGTGGCGGGCCGGTGTCGCGCGCGGCGGGAGACGCGCGCGAGGGCCGCACTGCCACCGCGCCGCGCCTGCGACCGCCAGCACAGTGACGAGCCAGGACTAGGACAGAAACTGACCTACTTCGTCCCTAACGTGGTCCTCATCGGCGGAACGAGAACACCGAAAGGCGGAGACCATGACCGACACCGAGGCGTCCACCCGCGACCTGTCCGAGGCCCCGGCCGTCACCGGCGAGCGCGCCGAATGGCTTGAGACGCTGGCCAAGCACCGGCACTTCCTGCGCTTCCCGACCCGTGACCTCACCGACGAGGAGGTCGGGCGGCGCAGCACGGCCAGCGCGTTGTGCCTGGGCGGCCTGATCAAGCACGTCACCGCCGTCGAGCGGCACTGGGTGGACTTCATCCTGCGCGGCCCGTCGGCGATGCCGGACTTCACGGCGATGACCGAGGACGACTGGGCCAGCCGGGCGGACCAGTTCCGGATGCTGCCGGGCGAGACGCTGGCCGGTGTGCTGGCCGACTACGAGGAAGTGGCCCGCCGGACCGACGACGTGGTCGTCACCCTGCCCGACCTGAGCAGTGCCTGGCCGCTCCCGAAGGCCCCTTGGTTCGAGCCCGGCGCGCAGTGGTCGGCCCGGCGGGTGCTGATGCACATCGTCGCCGAGACCGCGCAGCACGCCGGCCACGCCGACATCATCCGGGAGTCCCTGGACGGCGCCAAGAGCATGGGATAGGCGTCGTCGCACGCGGGAGGGCGTCCGCCGGCAGGCCATCGAGCCCACCGGCGGACGCCCTCATGCGCGGAGCGTGCTCACAGGCTGCGACCCAGGCGGTCCGCCACCGCCTTCACGAAGCGTGCGGGATCGGTCGGCCGGCCGCCCTCAGCCAAGACGGCCAAGGAGTAGAGCAGTTCGGCGGTCTCGGCGAGGTCGGAGCGGTCCTCGCGCTCCCCGTGCGCCTGGTTCAGGCCCTTCACCAGTTGGTGGGCGGGGTTGAGTTCGAGGATCCGCTTGGTGCGCGGCACCTCCTGCCCCATGGCCCGGTACATGTTCTCCAGCGCCGGCGTCAGGTCGTCCGCGTCCGCGACGATGCAGGCCGGCGACACCGTCAGGCGCGACGACAGCCGCACCTCCTTGACGTCCTCGGCCAGCTGCTCGGTCATCCAGCCGAGCAGGCCCGCGAACTCCTCGGCCTGCTTCTCGCGCTCGCCCTCGGACTTCTCGTCCCCCTGCGCACCGAGGTCGATCTCCCCCTTGGCGATCGACTGCAGCCGCTTGCCCTGGAACTCGCCCACCACGTCGACCCACACCTCGTCGACGGGGTCCGTGAGCAGCAGCACCTCGATGCCCCGCTCTCGGAACGCCTCCACGTGCGGGGAGTTGTCGATGCTCTGCCGGGACTCGCCGGTGATGTAGTAGACGGTCTCCTGCTCGTCCGGCATCCGCTGTGCGTACTGCTCCAGCGTGACCTGCTCGTCCTCGCCGTGCGTGGTCGCGAACGACGACACCGCGAGCAGCGCGTCACGGTTGTCGGAGTCGGTGACCAGCCCCTCCTTGAGCACCGCGCCGAACTCCCGCCAGAACGTGCCGTAGCGCTCGGCGTCGTCGGCCTTCATGCTCTTGACCGACGCCAGCACCTTCTTCGTCAGCCGCCGCTGCATCATCAGGATGTGCCGGTCCTGCTGCAGGATCTCGCGGGAGACGTTGAGCGAGAGGTCCTGGGCGTCGACCACGCCCTTGACGAAGCGGAGGTACGGCGGCAGCAGCGCCTCGCAGTCGTCCATGATGAACACGCGCTTGACGTACAGCTGGAGCCCTCGCTGGAAGTTCTGCGTGAACAGGTCGTGCGGGGCGTGCGACGGGACGAACAGCAGGGCCTGGTACTCGAACGTCCCCTCGGCCTGCAGCTGGACGGTCTCCAGCGGGTCGCGCCAGTCGTGGCTGATGTGCTTGTACAGCTCGTGGTACTCGTCCTCGGACACCTCGTCGCGCGACCGCGCCCACAGCGCCTTCATCGAGTTCAGCGTCTCGGGCTCGGCCGGCCCGTCCCCCTCGCCCTCGGCCTCCCCGACCAGCTTCACCGGCCAGGTGATGAAGTCCGAGTACCGCTTGACGATCTCCTTGATCTTCCACACCGAGGTGTAGTCGTGCAGCTGGTTGTCGGAGTCGGCCGGCTTGAGGTGCAGCGTCACCGAGGTGCCCTGCGGCGCGTCGTCGACCTCCTGCAGGGTGTACGTGCCCTCGCCGCGGGACGACCAGCGGGTGCCCTTCGTCTCGCCCGCACGCCGCGTCAGCAGGGTGACCTCGTCCGCCACCATGAAGCCGGAGTAGAAGCCGACGCCGAACTGGCCGATCAGCCCCTCGGCGCCGGCCGCGTCCTTCGCCTCGCGCAGCTCGCGGAGGAATTCGGCCGTGCCCGAGTTGGCGATGGTGCCGATGAGCTGGCCCACCTCGTCGTACGACATCCCGATGCCGTTGTCGCGCACCGTGAGGGTGCGGGCTTCCTTGTCGATCTCAAGCTCGATGTGCAGGTCGGAGACGTCGGCGTCGAGTGCGTCGTCGCGCAGCGCGGCCAGCCGCAGCTTGTCCAGCGCGTCGGAGGCGTTGGAGACGAGCTCGCGGAGAAAGACGTCCTTGTTCGAGTAGATCGAGTGGATCATCAGCTGGAGCAACTGACGGGCCTCTACCTGGAACTCAAACGTTTCGGTCGGCATTTTCGCGATTACCTCACTTGGTCATAGATCGCCGGTCTGATGCGGTCACTGTAATAAGTGCGTCCGCCTGCTGGTCACCGGATGCCCGAGATGGGCGCCGATGGCCGTTGCCGGGCCGGGCCCGGGCACGGGTGTCACGAGGCGGCGGCAACTGGTCCGCGTCCGGTAACGAAAGGATCATGTACCCACGCGCGCTGTCTACGATGCGGGCATGTTGGCCTATGCCCCGCCGGGCGCTCATGGAGGAGGCGAACCCGGACTACCGGTGCGTGGTGGTCACCAACAACTACCACGCGTTCCGGGCCGCGTTGATGGCCCGAAAGGCCGGCGTCAACGGCCAGGTCGTCGGCTCCCCCACCGCCGCGTACTTCTGGCCGAGCGCGACGATCCGCGAGTTCGCCGCGGTGTTCCTGGCGCACAAGGTGGTCAACCTCGGTGTCTGCCTGCTGCTCGTACTCGGCGGTGCGCTGATCTGGTGGGTGCGCTGATGTGGCGGGTGCGCTGAGCGGTCGCGTTCCGCCGCGCAACGGTGTGATGCGCCACCTCCACGCGTCCGCGCCGCCATCCGGACACAGCACACCTGCCGACAACAAGCCACAGGAGTCCTCGGATTAGGTAAACCGCAGCCGTGCGGCGCACCGTGCTCTAGCGTTCAGCTCCATCACGGAGGCGGTCGCGTACCGGGGGGGGACCGACCGCGCCGGACATGCGGGACGACCGAGTGGGGGGCCATGGGGTTGTGCGAAGCTGCCGCGTCACGGGGGACCGTGCCTCCCGCCGGACCGGCGGATCCGCCATGCGGGCCGGAGGCGCACGTGCCGCCGGGAGCCGTCCGCGCTGCCGGGGGAAGCCGATGAGGATCACCCATGTCGTCACGCTGGTCAGCCGGGACGGCGCCTACGGCGGTCCGGTGAGCGTGGCCACCGGACAGCTCGGCGAACTGGCCGCGCGGGGTCACGAGGTCGAACTGGTCGCGCTGTGGCGGGGCGCGGGACCGCCGCCGGACGCCGTGGACGGAGTGCCGCTGCGCGCCCGGCCCGCCCGCACCCTCGTACCGGGGCAGGGCTTCCTCGGCCTGTTCCACCCCGGTCTGCTGCCGCTGCTGTGGCGGCGGGTCGGCCGCGCCGAGGTGCTCCAGCTGCACGCCGGCGCGGTCTGGTGTCGCTGGCGGCGCTCTCGGTGGCCGTGGCCCGCCACCGGCCGTTCCTGGCGCAGACGCACGGCATGGTGCAGCCCCGTCGAACGGTCCTGGCCAGGCTCTTCGACCGGCTCTACGTCCCCCTGCTGCGGCGGGCGGCCGCGGTGCTGGTGCTGACCGACGAGGAGGAGGCCGGGCTGCGGGAGGTGCTCGGACCGGGCGGACCGCGCCTGGTGCGGCTGCCGAACGGCGTGCGGATCCCGGCGCCCGGCGGTGCCGAGCGGAGCCCGACCGAGGTGCTGTTCCTGGCCCGTCTCCAGGCCCGCAAGCGGCCGGAGGCGTTCGTGCGGATGGCGGCGCTGGTGCACGCCAAGCATCCGGAGGTGTCGTTCGCCGTCTACGGCGCGGACGAGGGGCGGTTGGCCGCGGTCGGGCAGGTGGTGGCCGAGCAGGGGCTGGGCGGGGTGGTGGCGTACGGCGGCGCGCTGGATCACGACGCGGCGGTGCGGCGCCTGGCGCGGGCCACCGTGTATGTGCTGCCCGGCGTCGACGAGCCGTTCCCGATGAGCGTGTTGGAGTCGCTGGCCGTGGGCACCCCGGTGGTCTGCACGGAGGGCTGCGGGATCGCCGCCGCGCTGCGCCGCCACGGGGCGGCCGAGGTGACCGACAGGTCGCCGGAACAGCTGGCCGAGGCGGTGCTGCGACTCCTGGACGACGGGGCGCTGCGGGAGCACCGGGCGGCGGCCGGACGGACCGCGATCGCCGCGGAGTTCTCCCTGGCGGCGGTGGCCGACCGACTGGAGGAGTGGTACGGATTCCTGGGCCGGGGCGCATGACGGGGGGCGAGGCCGTGCGGTTCACCGACTGCGCGGGGCCGTGACCGGTATCCGGCTCAGCCGAGCTGGTCGATCAGCTGGTGCAGGAAGTCCGCGGTCTCCTGTGGTGTGTTGGCCTCGGTGCACAGCCGGTCCATCACGGCCGTGTACTGGTCGACCGACTCCTGCTTGTCGAGGTAAAGGGCGCTGGTCAGCTGCTCCAGATAGACCTTGTCGGGCAGTTCCGGTTCGGCGAACCGCAGGATGCTGAACGGCGCGCCGGCCGCCGCGTTGGCCCCCACGCTGAAAGGTGCGATCTGCAGCGTGACGTTCGGCATCTGCACGGCCTTGAGCAGGTGTTGGAGCTGGGCGACCATCACCTCGGTGCCGCCGAACGGCCGGCGCAGCACGGCCTCGTCCACCACCGCCCACAGCCGCGGGGCATCGGTCCTGGTCAGCAGCTTCTGGCGCTCCATCCGCAGTGCGACCAGGCGGTCCACCTTCTCCTGCGGGGCGTTGGGGTAGCCGATGCGGGTGACGGCCTGGGCGTACTCCTCGGTCTGGAGCAGGCCGGGCAGGAACTGCACCTGGTAGGTGCGGATCAGCGCGGCGGCCTCCTCCAGGCCGAGGTGGAGTTCGAACCAGTCCTCCAGGACGTCGCTGTACTCGTGCCACCAGCCGGCGGAGTTGGCCTGGTCCGCGAGCTCGAAGTAGTCGTCCCGGCGCTCCGGGGCGAGCACGCGGTACAGCGTCAGCAGATCGACCAAGTCCTGTCTCTTGAAGCCGACTTGTCCTCTTTCGAGTCGGGTGATCTTGGCGTGAGAACCACGGATCGCCCTGCCCGCGTCCTCGCGCGAGATGCCGGCACCGGTGCGCAGCCTCCGGAGCTGGGCCCCCAGCACGATCCGCGCGGCGGTGGGCCCCACCTGCGGCTCCTTCAGGTAACGCGCTATCGACGGCTCGCCGTCCGGCCGCATCATGGCGGTCATCCCAACTCCCGTGAGCGACAGTGTTGATACCTCAAGTGTCGCATTTACCGGCCGTCAGGTACAGAAATGCGCCATCGGCTCGTGGCCGGGGCGGGCCCGCCGCGCGGTGGGCCCGCCCCGCATCCGCCCGCTTCGGCTCGGATCAGCTCAGCAGTCCGTCGAAGTCGCCGTCCTTGGCGCCGCCGACGAACGCGGCCAGCTCCGCGTGGGTGTAGATCAGCGCCGGCCCCTGCGGATCACGGGAGTTGCGGACGGCGAAGCCGCCGTCGGCGAGCCGGGCGACCTCGACGCAGTCGCCCCCGGGCGCGCTGCGCCGGCTCTTCCTCCAGACCGCACCCTCGATCAGGTCCGCGGCCACGCCGTTGTCGAACTGCTGCATCACGCCACTCCCTTGCTCCGTGCTCAGGTGTCTGACCAGGCACCATGTGCAGCCGCACGTGCTGCTGCACTTACTGATGCAATTACGTTCGACTCGAATGTAATTGCAGATGCACTTGCAGCGCCAGTGACCGCCGGGGATAGTGGTTCTGGATCACCCGTCCGCGACGAAGGTCCGAGAGGCGCCACGGAGTTCGTGATGACAACTCACCCGGCAGGCACGACGGCCGACTTCTTCCCCGCCCGGCCCCTCGGCCACCTGCTCGCCCAGGCGCCACGCGAGATCCTGCTCGACGCGCACGCCGTCCGCCCCTTCGGCCTGGTCGCCCGCGCCCTGACGGCGGACGGCCGGGCGGCCGCCGAGGCCCGTCGGTTCACCGGGGCCACGCTGAGCGGATGGAACCTCAAGCCCCTCGTCGACAACGCCGTACTGGTCGTCACGGAGTTGCTCTCCAACGCCCTGCGCCACGGACTCGCCCAGTCCCCCAGGCAGTCCCGGTGCGCCACCCCGCGCCCGCTGTGGATGGGGCTGCTGCGCTGTCGGGAGCTCGTCCTGTGCACGGTCTGCGACCACAGTACGGACGTACCGGTGCTGCGGGAGTCCGATCACCTCGCCCAGAGCGGGCGCGGGCTGCACATCATCGACTGCCTCAGCTCCTCGTGGGGTTGGACCATCCCGACCGCGGCCGGCAAGGCCGTCTGGGCGGCGCTGCCGGCCGCGGAGTGACGCCCCGACGGCGGCACCGCGGCGCCGGGGCGGCGGGTCAGCCCTTGCGGCCGACCCCTGCGTAGAGCGGGATGTCCGCGTCGGACCAGGCGTCGGCGCCCAGTTCCACGGCGTCGGGGCGCCAGCGGTGGACCACGGTCAGCCCCGGGTCCACGACGTCCAGGCCGTCGAAGAAGCGCAGTACCTCGGCCCTGGTCCGGGCGTCCACGTGGGACCCCTTCGCCTCGAAGTTCTCCGAGACCTCCCGCAGCGCCTCCGGCTCGAAGTCACCGGTGACATACGTCAGGGCCAGGAAGCTGCCCGGGGCGAGCTCGTCCAGCAGTTCCCGGACGACGGTGTAGGGATCGCAGTCCGCCGGGAGCCAGTGCAGGACGGCGATCAGCGTCAGGGCCACGGGCCGGGTGAGGTCGAGCGTCTCCCGCAGCGTGTGGTTGCGCAGGATCTCCTGGGGGCGGCCGAGGTCCGCCTGGATGTAGGCGGTCCGGCCCTGCGGGTGACTGGTGTGCAGGGCACGTGAATGCGCCAGCACGATCGGGTCGTTGTCGGCGTAGACGACGCGGGCCTGCGGAACGGTCGCCTGGACGATCTCGTGGAGGTTGGGGGAGGTCGGGATGCCGGTGCCGATGTCCAGGAACTGCCGGATGCCGGCCTCGACCGCCAGATAGCGGGCGGCGCGGTGCATGAAGGCGCGGTTCTGGCGGGCGATGGTGCCGGCGTTGGGCAGCGCCGCCAGTGTCTTCTCCGCCGCCTCCCGGTCCGCCGGATAGTTGGTCTTGCCGCCGAGCAGCACGTCGTAGACACGGGCGGCGTGCGGCCGGTCCGTGTGCAGATCGATCGGCTGCTGGGGCGGGGCCCCCATCCAGTCCTCCGGCACCGCCATGTCCTGGTCACCTTCCGTCGTGCCGCCGCGCGGTCGCGCAACTTCCGTTTCTACCCTAGTGCGTTGACCGCAGCGCGCCCGGAGCGCCGGCCGTCCACTGCTGCGCCGCTCCGCGCTGCAGTGCGCCGGGGCCGGCCCCGGCGGGCACCGGGAGCGGCATCCATGGCAGAGTGTCGCTAAGGGAGGGTTTGCGTACTGTGTCTGCTCATCTGGCGCGGCGGCGCCGATCCGCCCTGCTCGCCTTCCTGGCCGCGGTCGTTCTGCTCCTCCCCGGGCTTGCCGGCACACCGCCGGCGACGGCCTACCCGGCCACCTCCGGCGTGGCCTGCGTACACCACACCGCACCCCGGGACACCGCCGACCACGGCCTCCCCCACCTCGCCTGCCCGACGATCCGTCACCTCCCGGGCCCCGCGCCGGCGCCCGGCACCCTGCCCCTGCTCGCCTGCGCGGGCGCGTCGCGCCCCGCGCCGCACACCGCGCCGCCCGGCACCGTCACCGCCGATGCGGCCACCTACGCCGGCCGGTGCCGGGACCGTGCCCCGCCCCCGCCTCCAGCTCATCCGCACATCCACCCGTCGGGGCCGCACCCGCGGCCCGTGCATGCCTGCTGGAGGCACCTTGACCCGCGCCACAAGGGTGCGGGCGCTGCTCGCGCTCGCGATCCTTGCCCTGTCCACGTTCCTCGCGCTGACCCAGCCCGTGCGGCTCGGTCTCGATCTGCGCGGAGGCACCCAACTCGTTCTGGAGACCCGCGACTCCCCCACCGCCCAGGCCGACCGGGACGCCACCGACCGCACGCTGGAGGTGCTCCGCCGACGCGTGGACGCCCTCGGGGTGAGCGAACCGCACCTCGCCCGCGCCGGTGACCACCGCATCGTCGTCGAACTGCCCGGCCTCGACGACCCCGACGAGGCCGCCGCGGTCCTCGGACGCACCGCCCAGCTCACCGTGCACCCGGTCCTGGGCACCGGCCCCGGACCCCGGTCCGACCCCGCCGACCCCGACGCCGGCCCCGTCCTCCCCGACGACACGGGCACCCCGCTGCGACTGGGGCCGCCGGCCCTGACGGGCGCCGAAGTGCACCGCGCCGAGGCGGAGTTCGACGCCGAGAGCGGCAGCGGCTGGTCCGTCGGGCTCAGCCTGCGCGGCACCGGCGAGCGCGCCTGGGCCCGGCTGACCGGCACGGCGGCCTGCGCCGCGCCGCACGATCCGGCCCGCCGCGCGGCCATCGTCCTGGACCGCAAGATCATCTCGTCGCCACAGGTCGAATCGTCCGTGGCCTGCGGTGTCGGCATCACCGGCGGGACGACGCGGATCACCGGCGGCTTCGACCAGCGCGCGGCGCAGGAGTTGGCGCTGCTGATCAACGGCGGGGCGCTGCCGGTACCGGTGGACATCGTCGAACAACGCGCCGTCGGCCCGACCCTGGGCGCCCTGGCGATCACCTCCAGCGCCCAGGCCGCGGCCCTCGGGGTCGCCCTCACGGCCGTGTTCATCACCGTCGTCTACCGTCTGCTCGGCGCGCTCGCCACGCTGGCCCTCGCCTGCTACGCGCTGATCTCCTACGCGGCGCTGCTCGCCCTGGGCGCGACCCTCACCCTCCCCGGCCTCGCCGGTTTCGTGCTGGCGGTGGGCATGGCCGTGGACGCCAACGTGCTGGTCTTTGAACGCGCCCGTGAGGAGTACGCGGCGGGTCCCCCCACGCGTCCGCGCACCCTGCGCAGCGCCCTCGCGGCCGGCTTCCGCAACGCCTTCAGCGCCATCGCCGATTCCAACGTCACCACCCTGCTCGCCGCGGTGCTGCTGTTCTTCTTCGCCTCCGGGCCGGTGCGCGGCTTCGGCGTCACCCTGTGCATCGGCGTGGCCGCGTCGATGGTCAGCGCGCTGCTGATCACCCGGGTGCTGGCGGAGTGCGCGGTGGCGCTGCCGCCGGTCCGGCGCCGCCCGCGCCTGACCGGTCTGGCCGGGCTCGGCCGGGTCCGGTCCTGGCTCGCCCGACGCCGGCCGGACCTGCTGCGCCACCGGCGCCGCTGGCTGGCGCTGAGCGGCGTCGCCCTGCTCCTCGCCGTCTCCGGCATCGCCGTCCGCGGTCTCGACTACGGCGTGGAGTTCACCGGCGGGCGGATGATCGAGTACACCACCACCCGGCCGGTGGACGCCGAGCGGGCCCGCGCCGCGCTCGGCACCGCGGGCCTGGACCGGGCCCAGGTCACCACCTCCGGCGACGACGCCCTGACGGTGCGCACCGAGCGGCTCTCCGCGGCGCAACTGCGCACCACGGACCGGGTGGTCGACGAGCTCGGCGGCGGAGCGGAGAAGGTGCGGGACGAGCTGATCGGCCCGAGCCTGGGCGACGAACTGCGCCGCGGTGCGCTGGTGGCCCTCGGCCTCGCCCTCGCCGCGCAGCTGGTCTATCTCGCGGTGCGCTTCCGGTGGACCTTCGCGCTGTCGGCCGTCGTCGCCATGGCGCACGACGTCCTCATCCTCGTCGGGGTGTTCGCCTGGCTGGGCAAGTCCCTCGACGGCGTCTTCCTGGCGTCCCTGCTGACCGTCATCGGCTACTCCGTCAACGACTCGGTGGTGGTCTTCGACCGCATCCGCGAACTCCGGGCCGGCGCGCGCGGCGCCCCGGAGTTCGCGGACCTCGCCAACACCGCGGTGCTGCAGATCGTGCCGCGCACCGTCAACACCGGGATGGGAGCGGTGTTCATCCTGGCCGCGCTCGCCGTGCTGGGCGGCGACTCGCTGACCGACTTCGCGCTCGCCCTGCTGATCGGCATCACCGTCGGCACGTACTCGTCGGTGTTCACCGCGACCCCGTTGGCGGTCGTCCTGGAACGGCACGACGGGGCGTCGCCGCGGCGGACGGCCCGCCGCACGACGGGGCGCGACGGCGGACGCGACCGGCGGGACAGTGGTGCCCGGGTCTGACCCCTGAGGCCGGGCCTCGGCCGGGGCGCCTCCCCGCCGGCGCGCGCTACCGCTCGGCGGTGAGGAGGCGGCTGTGCTCCACGGTGCGCCCCATCACACCGTGGAGCTCCCGCCGGTACGCGGCGGCGACCTGGTGCGCCGGGACGGACCGCACGTCCCAGCCGTCGGCGGTCAGCGCCCCGCCGGGATCCGCCTTGCCGTCGAAGTGCCACAGATCGGCGAGGTCGACGCCCAGTGCGCGGGTGGCCGCGCGGAACGCCGGCTCCTCGACGAGCGGTCGGACGCTCGGCGCGAGGTGCTCGGCGGTCAGCCGGCTGCCGGGCGCGGACAGCCGGCCGATGCGGTCGAAGAACAGCTGCTCCGCGGCGGCGGGCAGGAAGGGCAGCAGCCCTTCGGCCAGCCATGCGGTCGCCCGGCCGGGGTCGAAGCCGGCGTCCCGGAGGGCGGCCGGCCAGTCGTCCCGCAGATCGACCGGGACCACGTGCCGGCCGCAGCGGGGCCGGGCGCCGAGGCGGTCGAGGACGCCGTCCTTGAACTCCAGCACCCGTGCCTGGTCGATCTCGAACAGCTCGACGCCCGGCGGCCACTCCAGCCGGAAGGCCCGCACGTCCAGCCCGGCGGCCGACACCACCACCTGGGTGATGCCACCGGCCGCCGCCGTCATCAGGAAGCGGTCGAAGAACCGGGAGCGGACGCCGAGGTAGTCCGCCATCGAGGTCCACATGTCGCGCGCGACGGCGGACAGCCGCGCGGCGTCCGCCCTGCGCCGCGGCACCGGCACCGGTGCGTCCGCCGCCGTCAGGAAGGCGTCGGCGTAGGGGTCGCTGACCAGGCGGTCGGCACGTTCGGTCTCCAGCGCCCGCCCGGCCGCGACGCCGAGTGCGGTCAGCCCCACCCCGGTGACGATGTCCCACTGCTCGAACTCCAGCATGGGCACTCCTCCACCGTCACGGACAGGCCGGGAAAATCGGACGCGGATACGATCTCGTCACTCTGATCCCGATGACGGGGCCGTGCAAGCACCTAGGCCCTGCCGTCACCTTCCCGTCGTCGCCCGGAGGGCGGCCAACTCTGCCAGCACCGCCTCCTGCGTCCGGGGCAGATCGAGGCCGGCCTCGGGGCGGCGGTGCAGGGTGCGGCGCAGTCGTACGAGGTCGTCGGAGAGGGCGCGGGCGTCGTCACGGAGGTTCATACGTGCTCCTCAGGGGAAGAGCGCGGAAGCGCCCAGCAGCGGTGGCAACCACCACCGCGGGTCGCGCTGCGGTCCGCCCGGGTTTGCGTTCATGGATCAGAGCCAAATGCGCCGAGGCCGGTCCGCGCATCGGTGCAACTACTCAATCGCGCAGGCGGGCGGGCTCATACGGATCGCGGCGGCGAGGCTCAGCGGCCGCGGGAGAGATGAGCGAAGACGCGGTCGGCACCGTCCAGATGGCGTTCCCTGACGACGTAACGGGTGATGCCCCACCGGCGTTCGTGGGTGGCTATGGCGGTGGCGATTTCCTGCACCGTGCCGACCCAGGCATAGGGCGACTGCAGCACGTTGGCCGCGGTGGTGTCGTAGAGCTGGGCGAGCCGGTGTGCGGCGCTCTCGGCGTCGTCGGTGACCTCGACGATCTGGACGAGTGCTTCACGGACGGGGGCCGTCGCCCGGCCGCTGGCTCCTTGTTCGATGATGGCCACTTGTTTGTCGATGTCTTCGCCGTTCCACCGCGCTTCATGGCTGTGGCCGTCGGACAGGGTGCGGCCCAGTCCGCTCAGGGCCACCACCTCCGCATGCTTTCCGGCCCATCGAAGAAGGGTGGAGTTGCCGCCGCCGAAGGTGAAGGGCACCGGTTGCTGGATCGGCAGGGGGGCGGTGAGCCGGGCTCGGTGCGCGCGGATTTCGGGGCCGTCGAGAGTGACCGTCTCGCCCGCGAGGAGTGCACGGCAGGTTTCGGCCACGGCCACGAAGCGGCGTACGCGTCCGGCGACGCCGGGCCGCTCCTTTCCGAGCATGGCCCATTCGGCGGGGGTGTGGCCGGCTCCCATTCCCAGCCGTGCGCGTCCGCCGGAGAGAACGTCCAAGGTCGCGACGTCGGAGGCGAGCAACAGCGGTTCGCGGATTCCTGCCTGGGAGACATAGGAGCCAAGGCCGAGGCGCTCGGTGACGGCCGCAGCGGCGGCCAGGGCGACGTACGGGGACGCGACCGCGCCAGGATGGTCTGCCGCAAGCAGTGCGTCGTATCCGGCCGCTTCCACGCGGGCAGCCAATGCTGCCCAGGAAGGGCCGTCTTGGGGCACCGCCTGCACTGATACAACTGGTGTCGACATGGTCGAACACTAGGGTCATTGCCGGGCAGGTGAAGGCCGTTCCGCGGGGGGCGAACATCCCCGGTGGGCACCGACGCATCGGCGGATGGGCCGACTGCCTGCCGCCCACGGCCGGGTGGCCGGGGTGGGCCCGGTGGACCCGTGGGCGGCCGGGCGGTCGGTGCGATGCCTGTGCATCCCCGGCTGCCGGCTGTGGGACCTGTCAGGGCGCGCCGGCCCGGAGGCGTAGCCGCAACTGCTGTGGCCCGCGGGTGAAGACGCCGGCGTCGCCGGGTGCAGTGCCGTCCGCGAACCGCAGGTCGGGGAAGGCGTCGAGGAGTTGGTTGATCCCGGTCTCGACCTCGGCCCTGGCGAGCAGGGCGCCCACACAGAAGTGCCGGCCGAGGCCGAAGGCGATGTGCTGTGCGGCGGCGCTGAAGGCACTGTCCGGGTTGAGGTCGGTGCGGAAGACGTCGAAGGCGTCGGGCTCGGAGTACTGGCGGGGGTCGCGGTTGGCGGCGCCGATCAGGCAGACGACGGTGGCGCCCGCGGGTACGGTCCCGCCGCTGAGCGTGACGTCCTCGGCGGGCTGACGCATGATCATCTGGACCGGTGGGGTGTGGCGCAGCGTCTCGGCGAAGGCGACGGGTATCAGCGATCGGTCGGCGCGTACCGCGGCCCATTGATCGGGGTGCGCCAGCAGGTTGCGGACGAGCAGGGCGATGGCCTTGTCCGAGGTTTCGCCGCCCGCGGACAGCAGCAGGCTGACGAACGAGGTGATGTCCTGGTCGGTCATCCGGACGCCCTCGACCTCGGCGGTGCACAGCCTGGAGAGCAGGTCGTCGCCGGGCGCGGCACGCCGTTCCCGGATGACCGGGTGCAGATACGCGGCGAGTTCGTCGCCCGCGTGCCGGCCGGCCGCCGCGATCCCGGGATCCTGGGCGAGGTTGGAGATGAAGGCGACGACCGCGGTGTACCAGCCGTGGAAACGGTCGTGGTCGGCACGGTCCAGTCCGAGCATGTCGACGATCACGTTGATCGGGAGGCGGGTGGCGAACTGCGCCACCAGATCCACCTCTTCCGCCCCGCGGAAGGCGTCGATCAGTTCCCGGGCGTTCCGCTCGATGAGGGGCAGGAACGTCTCGCGCAGTTCCCGGCCGCGGAAGGCCGGCGCCACCAGGGCGCGGCGAACGGCGTGTTCACGGCCGCTCATCTGCGGCAGTGTGCGTCCGCCGTGGACCGGTTCGAGCTGCCAGGAGTAGTTGTCACTGGTGAACACCGGCTCGCGAAAGGCCCGTTCCACGTCCTCGTAGCGGGAGAGCAGATAGCTGTCGGTGCCCTTGTGGTGCAGCAGCGGATAGTGCTCGCGCAGCACGCGGTACGCCGGGTAGGGGTCGATCGCGAACTCTGGTGACAGGATGTCAGGAGGCTGCGGGATGCTAGTCACGATGCGTGACGCTAAGGGCGGAGCGCGGGCGCGTCCAGAGAGCCTCCAGGGTGCGCGGGTGCGCAGGGGGCGCATGACTGCCGACGCCCGACCCGCTGTCGTCCGAGCCAGTCAGGTCCGTGGCTGGACACCCGTCGGTCGTGTGGCTGCGGTCGGGCACGGAGCGAGCGGTGTTCGTCGGGGACCTGGTGCACAGCCCCCTGCAGATCGCGGAGCCGGACGACTCCCCCGGCTTCGACGAGGACGAACCCCGCGCGCGGAACACCCGACGCCGAGTGCTCGGGGAGGCCGCGGACCGGGGTGCCCTGTTGTTCCCCGCGCATCTCCCCGGGCCGGGCGCAGCCGAAGTGCGCCGAGTCGGCGACCGCTTCGCCGTGCAGGAGTGGGCGACCTGGCGACGACGCCGCTGCCCCGCATCGCTCGGTACAGCCCCGCATCCTCGTGGCGCTCGTCCTGCCTCCGGCCTCGTACCGGACCCCCAGATGCGACGCCTATCAGTCAGCCGTCCCAGGCATACACCCGTATCGGATCGAGATGGAGTTCGTGCGGCCCCATGCAGTCCGCGACGAGGGTGGCGACGAGGGTCCCGCAGCTGCAGGCCATGTTGCGGCCGCCGGTGCCCCGGGGGCCGCAACAGCCCCGATGGGGCCGGTCGCAGTCGGCCAGGGTCAGGGTCGGGACGTCTTCCGGGTGGACGATCGCAGAGTGCCTGGGACCGGCGGAGACCACATCGCCCCAGGCAGACGGGGTCATCAGAGATCGATCGTCAGCCGAACGTCCGGACTCGTTCCCGGCAGGTTCGAAAGGCGCGCCCCAGGGCTCCGGGTCGATCGCGTACTGACCCCGCGGCACCGTGGACGGCGCCAGCAAGGTCTTCTTGTCACGGTCCTTCTCGTCAGTCGAGACGTCCGGAACCGCAGGCAGCCGCTGGAGTTCCGTGGTGAGAGGCGTGGCGCACTTCGCGCAGTAAAAGACCGTCATGCCTACGTTTCTACCTGTTGCCGCCCCTGCCTCGGCAGCCGGTTTTCCGTGGCCGCCCCAGGCCGCCTACCGCCCGGCAGCCGGCCCCCGCAAGAACTCCAGGACGGTGTCGGTCTGCCCGAGGAGTGCGTGTCCGGCCTCCGGCAGGAGGCGCACCGTCGCGTGTGGTGCGCACCTGCGCACCCGCCGGGCGGTCTCCGCGGAGTCGAACAGGGCGTCCCGCTCCCCGGCGATGACCAACATCGGCATGGCGAGGCGGCGCAGCGCCTCGTCCGGGACGACCGGCAGCCGCTCGGTCCGCGGCTTGAAGTGCGTGAAGGTGAGGATCACGGTGTCGAGGACGGGCTGGAGTTTCGGGTCTTCCAGGCCGGTCGTCGTGCGCACCGAACGCTCGACGCCCTTGCGTCCGAGGGCGCGCAACAGCAGTGTCTTGAGCAGCCAGCCCGCCTTCTGACGCCCCAGGCCCCCCGGGCACAACAGCGCCAGCCGCGTCACCCGCTCCGGTCGGCGGCGGGCGTAGTCCAGTGCCCACCACCCGCCGAGGGAAGCCGCCACGATGGCTGCCCGGGCGATGCCGAGCCCGTCCAACACGTCGTCCAACCACTGTGCGGGGGCGTCCGAGGCCAGCGGCGGCCGGGCGGGCGCGCTGAAGCCCGGCTCCCCGATGACGTCCACGGCGTAGGTGCGGAAGTGCCTGGACCAGGCGGCGACATCGTCCCACCACGTCGACGTGTTCGCGCCCGAACCGTGCAGCAGCACCACAGGCGGTGCGTCCGGCGGCCCGGAGACCACGACGAACGTCTCCCCCTGGCGGGTCGGCACCCGCAGGTGCTCGGCCGGGACGGGCCAGGCATCCAGCGCCGCCCGATAGCGACGCAGGATCTCCAGCTCCCCGGCCTCGGACTTGTAGAGCACGCTCGTGTCCGCGCTCGGGTCCACGCTCGCGCCCGCCCCCTTCCCCATTCCCATGCCGGCTCCCGTGCCTGTTCCCATGCCGGCCCCCATGCCTGTTCCCATGTCTGCCCCCATGCCCTCGCCTGCGGTCTCGCTCGTGCTCACGATGCGAGCACCCCCTCCATGTAGTCCAACAGCCGTGCCGTGTCGGCCACTCCGCCCAGGACGATGACCTTCAACCGGGCCCGGTCCCGGTCATGCACCGTCTCGATCCGCAGCGGACGCTCCCCCGGGCCGCGACCCGCGGCCGCGGTCATGAGCAGCGAGGTCAGGCGGTCGACCGTCCTGGAGTCGATGTCCTCGATCTCCACGATGCTCGACACCTCGGTATGCCGCTGCCGCACGGCCGTTCCGTGATCGGGTGCGGGCACCGGGCGGCCGGTGAAGGTCTCCAGGTCCTCGTGCGCGATGCGGTACTGCTTGCCGATCCGGACGGCGGGGAGCCGCCCGTCGCGCACGTAGTTGCGGACGGTGCGCACATGCAGCCCGAGGTGCTCGGCCACCTGCTCGACGGAGTAGAAGCGATCACTCATAAAAATACCCTAACCTTCCCCACTCTGCAGATCCATAGGGAACTTTGCGGAACACGAGGAAGGTTAGGGAGTCGAGAAGGCGAGGGGGTCGAGGACGCCGGCGAGTGCGGTTCGCGCCTCGTTGACGCCTTCGAGGGCGGCCAGCCTGTAGGCGGGAGCCACATCGACCTGTGCCCGCCTTGATCGACCGAGGCCGCCGGGGCAATGACGCAGTTCCGATGGCGGTCATTGGTGCCGTCCATGACGGGGCGCGCATCACGGGGACGGCGTCGGTGGTCCGTGCGGTCCGCTGCTCCCGTCAGAACTTGCTGATGCGGCGGGCCTGTTCCGCGGCCTCGGCGACGGTGGGCAGGGCGGCGCCCGTCGCGGCCGTGACGGCGGCGGCGACGGCACCCTCGACGAACGGGGCGTCGGCGAGGACGGCACGGATGCCGGGGTGGTCGTCCAACACCAGGCGCGTGGTGAGCACCGAGCTGCCGAGGTCGGGCAGAACCAGTACGCCGGCATCGGTGGAGGTGCTGTGCAGGGCCTCCAGGATGCGGGCGTAGCTCGTACCGGTACCGCCGTCGTCGGTACCGCCCGCCGCGGCGACGATGACCTCGGCGCCGGCCATCTCAGCGACCAGGGACCGTACCCCCAGGGCGATCTCCGCACGGTGCGACACAAGTACGATGCCAACCAGCGGTGTCATGAACAGGGACCCTACGGTTCGGAACGCCGTTCAGCAATACTGACCGAGGAGCGGTTCATGGTCCAGGCGGTGCACAGGGCGATCCATGTGCTGCGGGAACTCGCCACGGCGACCCCGCGGTTGGGCGTGACGGAACTGGCCGACCGGATCGGAGTCGCCAAGCCGACCGCCCACGCGTTGCTGCGCACCCTGGAGGCGGAGGGGCTGGTCGTCCAGGACCGCGAGTCCGGCAAGTACCAACTGGGGCCCGGACTGGTGACGCTGGGCAACGCCTACCTGGACTCGCACGAGCTGCGCACCCGCGCGGCGACCTGGGCCGACCGGCTCGCCACCCAGGCGGACGCGGCCGTCTGGACCGGCATTCTGACGGATGGCCATGTGCTGGTGGTGCACCATGCGTTCCGGCCAGGCGGGGCGATGCAGGTCCTGGAGACGGGGGCCAGTCTGCCGTGGAACGCCTGTGCGCTGGGCAAGGCGATCGCGGCCTTCCTGCCCGCCGAACGCCGTACCGCACTGCTGACGGGCGAGTTGCCGCGGGTCACCGGCTCCAGTCTCGACGACCCGGCGGAGCTGCAGGCGCAGTTGGACCGGGTGCGGGAGACCGGATACGCGCTGGACGAGAACGAGTTGACGCTCGGCGACGCGGGGATCGCGGCGCCGGTCTTCGACCGCACCGGTGAAGTGGTCGGCGGACTGGGGCTGGTGGGCCCGATCGAGAGACTGTTGGCCGAAAACGCACGCCAGGAACACGCCATTGCGGTGCGGGAGGTCGCTCGCAGCCTGTCGAGGGATCTCGGCGCGCCGCGCAACGCCGGTCTGCGGGCCTGCAATTGAGCCCGCGCGTCGGATGACCGGGCCACCAGACACGGGCCACGGGACCGACGGCCGGCGGGGCGCACCCGATCGACGCCCACCCGGCCGCCACCCCACCCGAGCCCGCCACTCCCCCATGTCACCCCTGATTCACCAACTCGCCTTCCATCGGCCGCCGTTCACCTTCCGATCCGTTAAGCCTCCGCTCGCTTGTGCGAGAAAACCTTGACGCAACCGGGGGCACTGCGTTTTGCTTCCTATCGGCATTCGGTAATGCCGAACGCCTTTCGGTAATGCGTTGGTAATCCATTAGCCGTCGATTGCTGCGGCACGGGGGATCGAAGGAGCACCTGCCATGCGGGAGCCTGAGAGGGACCGCGGCACGTTACACGGCCGTGCGAATGCGCCCGGTCGGGACGCGCTGGACCACTCCCTCGTTCTCGACTGGCTGCGGCGCGTCAGCACGGCCATGCATCAGCACCAGGACCACCTCATCCACCTCGACTCCGCCATTGGGGACGGGGATCACGGGGCCAACATGGCCCGTGGCTTCAGCGCGGTGCGCGTCGCCCTGGACGCCCCGTCACAACCGCCCGCCTCGCCCGGCACGGCGCTGTCCGCCGCGGGCGAGACGCTGATCTCCACCGTCGGAGGTGCCTCCGGGCCGCTGTACGGGGGCGCCTTCCGCACACTGGGAGCGGCCCTCGGCACCGAGCCCGAGGTCGGCACCCGCCGGTTCGCCGCCGGCCTCACCGCCGCGCTCGCCACCATGCAGCGCCTGGGCGCGGCGGTGCCCGGCGACAAGACCATGATCGATGCCTGTTCCCCCGCGATCGGCGCCTTCAGGGCCGCCGCGGAGGCCGGTGCCGGCCTGCCCGCCGCCGCGTGCGCCGCGGCCCGGGCCGCCGAGGCCGGCATGCAGGCCACCATCCCGCTCCAGGCCCGGAAGGGCCGGGCCTCCTACCTGGGGCTGCGCAGCATCGGCCACCAGGATCCCGGCGCCACCTCGGCCTGCTACGTCTTCCGGGCCCTCGCCGAAGCGGCGGGGACACCGGCGAACTCCTCGCCCTGACCTCGTGGCCGGCTCCCCGCTGCGTTCCGCCGCGGGGCGGTCCGGTGCGCCACCACACCCTTCCGCACGAGAGATTGGATCAGTGTGACCGCCCATTCCGTCGACCACGTCGAGTTCTTCGTCGGAGACGTCAACCAGGCATCCCACTACTACTGCGGCACCTACGGATTCCGTGTGGTGGCCGAGGCCGGCCCGCTCACCGGGCTCGCCGGCGCCCGCTCGCTGGTCCTGGCCCACGGCGGGGTCCGCCTGGTGCTGACCTCGGCCCTGCACGCCGACCACGCCGCTTCGCACTTCGTCCGCAAGCACGGCGACGGCGTGCGGGACGTGGCCCTGCGGTCCACCGACGCGGCCGGCGACTTCGCAACTGCGGTGGCCGCGGGCGCCGACGCGGTGTCCGAGCCCGAGACGTTCGAGGACGCCGGCGGCCGGGTCGTCCGGGCCACCATCGCCGCGACCAACGACCTGGTGCACACCTTCGTCCAGCGCGACGACCCCGAAGGGCCGTTCCTGCCGCAGCGGTACCTGCCCGTCGACGACGGAGCGCCCGACCCCGGGCTGCTGCGCTCCGTCGACCACCTCGCCATGTGCCTGCGCCCCGGCTCGCTGGACACCATGGTCGACTTCTACGGGCGGGCACTCGGCCTGAAGCACACCTACGACGAGTACATCGTCGTCGGCGGCCAGGCCATGGCCTCCAAGGTCGTCCAGGACGCGACCCGGGGCATCACCTTCACCATGGTGGAGCCCGACCCGACCAGCAACCGCGGACAGCTCAACGACTTCCTCGACGGCTTCGACGGCCCGGGCGTCCAGCACGTCGCCTACGGCACCGACGACATCGTCACCGCCGCCCGCGAACTCCGCAGTTCCGGCGTGGAGTTGCTCTCCACGCCGGCCGGCTACTACGCCTCGCTGGCCGCGCGCGGCATCGAGGTGGGCATCGACCCGGCGGTCCTCCAGGACCTCGGCCTGCTGGCCGACCGGGACGAGTGGGGCCAGCTGGTGCAGGTCTTCACCCGCTCCCCCTACGCCCGCCGTACGGTGTTCTTCGAGCTGATCCAGCGGCTCGACGCCCGCACCTTCGGCAGCGGCAACATCAAGGCCCTCTACGAGGCCGTCGAGCGGGAGCGCGCCGACAGCGCCGTACCGGCGGGCGCCGCGGCGAGGGTCGGCGGGTGACCGCGCCGACCGCCTCCCGCGCCACCCGGCCCGAACTGCTGCTGAACCCGCGGGACTACGCATCGGCGGCCCGCGCCCGGCTCGACCGGCCGGTGTGGGACTACATCGCCGGCGGCAGCGGCGACGAGGTCACCCTGCGCGAGGACCGTGCGGCCTACGACCGCTACCGACTGCGTCCCCGCGCCCTGGTCGACGTCTCCCGCTGCGATACGGCGACCACCCTGCTCGGCCGTCCGGTGGCGTTTCCGGTGGGCATCGCGCCCATGGCCTACCACCAACTGGTCCACCCGGACGGCGAGACCGCCACCGTGCGCGCGGCCGGTACGGTGGGCGCGCTCACCATCGCCAGCACCTTCTCCAGCGTCTCGCTGGAGAAGATCGCGGGGGCCGCCGCCGGACCGCTGTGGCTCCAGCTGTACGTGATGCGCCACCGGGAGGTCACCGCGTCCCTGGTGCGCCGGGCCGAGGCCGCCGGCTACCAGGCCCTGGTGGTCACCGTCGACACCCCGCGGATGGCCCGTCGGGAGCGCGATCTGCGCAACGGCTTCCGTCTGCCGCCGCACATCCGCCCCGCCAACCTCGACGAGGACCACGATCCCGGGCTGTACCAGGGCAGTTCCGGCAGCTCCACGCTCGCCGCACACGCCGCCCGGCACCACGACGCCGCGTTCACCTGGGACGATCTGGCGTGGCTGCGGTCGCTGACCGATCTGCCACTGGTACTCAAGGGCGTCCTGACCGCGGAGGACGCCCGACGGGCGGCCGGACTCGGGGTGGCGGGCCTGATCGTCTCCACCCACGGCGGACGCCAACTCGACGGTGTCGTACCGGCGTTGGAGGCGCTCCCGGAGGTCGTCGCGGCGGCCGGGGACCGGTGCGACGTCCTCGTCGACGGCGGCGTCCGCCGCGGGACGGACGTGCTGAAGGCACTGGCGCTCGGGGCCCGCGCGGTCCTGGTCGGCCGCCCCGTCCTGTGGGGCCTGGCCGTCGACGGCGAGGCCGGCGCCACGCAGGTTTTGTCCGCCCTCCGGGAAGAACTGGAAGAGGCGATGGCGCTGACCGGCCGGCCCCGCCTCGACGCGATCGCCCCGGACCTGCTCCACCGCTCCGCACACCTCTCCCCCCACCGCACCGACGACGACAGGGAATTGGCATGACCGACACCGCTCCGAACGACACCCGCTTCACGCTGACCCCCGCCGAGCAGGAACTGCTGCCGACCGAAGAGGAAGTGCAGTTCTACCAGGAGCACGGCTGGTACCTGTCCAAGAAGCTGCTCACCGACGAGGAGGTCGATCTGCTGGACTCCGCGGCCGACCGCTTCTACGCCGGCCACCGGGACCGCACCCTGCCGACCCGACCGCCGCGGCTGGCCTACTGGGAGCCGGAGAAGGGCGATGTGCACCGGCACAACGACTACATCTTCTACGAGGACGACACCATCCGCTCCATCCTCTCCAAGCCGCTCATCGCGGCGGTCGCGGCGCGGATCGCGCAGACCGGTCAGATACGGCTGTGGAACAGCACCCTGATCCACAAGCCGCAGCGGATGGACGACGAGCGCAACATCGTGCCCTGGCACTTCGACCGCCACTACTGGCAGACCTGCTCCTCCGACGAGATGCTCACCGCCTTCATCCCCTTCCACGACTGCGGCGAGGAGATGGGGACCATCACGATGGTGGACGGCAGCCACCGTTGGAAGGAGACCGGCGGCGACGATTCCACCAGTCGCCACTTCGCCGATCGCGATCGCTCCGAGCTCGAGGACATGCTTGCGGAGAACGCCGCCTTCAACAACGCGGAGGTCCGCAAGGTGCCCGTGACCATCCCGAAGGGACACATCAGCTTCCACCACTGCCGCACCTACCACGGCAGCGGCTACAACGTCAGCGACCGGCCCCGTCGCGCCATCTCCTTCCACCTCCAGGACCGCACCAACCAGTGGCGCCCCTACCAGCTGACCGACGGTGACCTGGTGGTCTACAACAACGACGTGCTCGTCCGGAAGGACGCCAACGGCAACCCCGACTACAGCGACCCGGACTTCTGCCCGGTCCTGTGGGAGGACGCCAGGTGAGCCAGGAACCTCCCACCACCGTGCTGCCGGCCCAGGGCCTGCACGGTTCGCTCGCCGATCCGCTGATGGAGGTGATGAACTTCCTCAACGAGGTCACCTCCCGCTACCCGGAGGCGATCTCCTTCGGCCCGGGCCGCCCGTACGAGGGGCTCTTCGAGGTCGAGCAGATCGGCGACTACCTCACCGCCTACCAGCGGTACCTCACCGAGGAGCGCGGCTGCTCCCCGGACCAGGTCCGCACCCTGCTCTTCCAGTACGGGCGCACCAACGGCCAGATCCACGAACTGGTCGCCCGCGCCCTGCGCAACGACGAGGGCATCACCGCCGACCCGGAGTCCCTGGTGGTCACGGTGGGCGCCCAGGAGGGGATGTTCCTCGTCCTGCGCGCCCTGTTCGCCGACCCCGCGGACGTCCTGCTGGTGTCCTCGCCGTGCTACGTCGGCATCACCGGCGCCGCCCGGCTGCTGGACATCGAGACCGTGCACGTCCCGGAGGGGCCGGAGGGGTGTGATCCGGACGTCCTGCGGCGGACGGTCGCCGAGCTGCGCGCCGCCGGGAAGCGGCCGCGGGCGTTCTACGTGGTGCCCGACTTCTCCAACCCGACCGGCACCTGTCTGCCGGTCGCCGGGCGCCGCCGGCTGCTGGCGGCGGCGGACGCCGAGGACCTGCTCGTCCTGGAGGACAACCCGTACGGGTTCTTCACGCCGACGGGCAGCGGCCTGCCCACGCTCAAGGCGCTGGACGACCGGCAGCGGGTGATCTACCTCGGTTCGTTCGCCAAGACCTGCTTCCCGGGCGCCCGGGTCGGCTATGTGGTCGCCGACCAGCAGGTTCAGGCCCCGGACGGCAGCCGCACCCTGCTGGCCGACGAACTGTCGAAGATCAAGGGCATGGTGACGGTGAACACCCCGGCGCTCAGCCAGGCGGTCATCGGCGGCATGCTGGTCAGCCACGACTACCGGCTGCGGGAGGCCAACAAACCCGCCGCCGACTTCTACCAGTCCAACCTGCGGATCCTGCTCGACAACCTCGACCGGCTGCTGCCCCGGGACCGGCGCGAGGCGGCCGGAATCAGCTGGAACACTCCGGCGGGTGGCTTCTTTCTCACCCTGAACCTCCCGGTTCCGGCGGACAATGCACTGCTGGAAGAGTCCGCCCGCGAGCACGGAGTGGTCTGGACACCGATGAGCTACTTCTATCCCGAGGGTGACGGCGGCCGTCACCAAATGCGCCTCTCCCTCAGCTATTTGACGCCGGATCAAGTGGCCGAGGGCGCCCGCCGGCTGGCCGGGCTGCTGGAACGGAGCTGCGGATGAACGCCGTCCTGTACGTCGTGACGGTGTTGATCTGGGGCTCCACCTGGCTGGCCATCAAGGGGCAGCTGGGGGACGTGCACCCCACGGCATCGATCGCCTACCGCTTCGCGCTGGCCGCCGTGATCCTGCTGGCCTGGGCCCGGTTGCGCGGGTTGCCGCTGCGCTATCCGCTGCGGGTGCACGGCCAGTTCGTCCTCATGGGCGCGCTGATGTTCTCCACCAACTTCGTCTGCTTCTACTTCGCCGAACAGCATCTGACCACCGGTCTGGTGTCGATCATCTTCGCCATGTCCCTGTTGGTGAACATGGTCTTCGCCCGGGTCTTCTTCCGGCGCACCATCACCGCGAAGATGCTGGTCGGCGGGGCCGTCGGGCTGTTGGGGATCGTCACGGTGTTCTGGCCGGAGTTCCAGAACTTCGGCCTGTCCTCCGGTTCGGGCCAGGGCGTCGTCCTCTCGGTGATCGGCACCCTGGTCTTCTGCCTGGGCAATGTGGTCTCCGGCAAGACCCAGGCGGCGGGCATCCCGGTGGTGCAGGGCACCGGCTACGCCATGGCGTACGGGGCGCTGCTGATGGCCCCGTTCGCCGCGATCTTCGGGGGCGGCGCGCTGTTCCAGCCCACCTTGAAGTACACCGGCTCACTGCTCTATCTCGCCGTCTTCGGGTCGGTGGTGGGCTTCGGCGCCTATCTCACCCTGCTCGGCAGGATCGGCGGTGAGCGCGCCGCCTACGCGATGGTGCTCTTCCCGATCGTGGCGCTGCTGCTGTCCACGGTCTTCGAGAAGTTCACCTGGACGGCCCGGGACCTGGCGGGCGTCGCACTGATCCTCCTCGGCAACCTGGTGATGGTCGTCAACCCGTCGCTGGTCCGGCGGGTGACCGGCAGACCGGCTCCGGCCCAGGAGCCCGCGGCACCGGCCCCGGCCGACCGCTGAACCGCACACCGACCGTCCCGGGCCCGCCCGTCCGCCGTCCCGGCCGGGCCCGGGACACCCGCACACCGCCCTGCTCTGCCACCCGCCCCCCCCTCACGGCCGAGGAGCGCCACCTTGGACACCGCCGCAGTCGTCGGCACCGGTCTCATCGGTACCTCCATCGCCCTGGCACTGACCGCACGCGGAGTGACCACCCATCTGATCGACCACGATCCCGAGCGCGTCCGGATCGCGGCCGCGCGCGGCGCCGGCATCCCCGGGCCCCCGTCCGAACCGGTGGACATCGCCGTGATCGCCGTCCCGCCGTCGCACACCGCCCGGGCCGTCGCCGACCACCAGAAGGCCGGACTGGCCCGCGTCTACACCGACGTGGCGAGCGTCAAGGCCCTGCCGCACGCCGAGTGCCTGGCCCTCGGCTGCGACACCACCGCCCTGATCGGCGGGCACCCGCTGGCCGGCCGGGAACGCTCCGGCCCGCTCGCGGCCCGCGCCGACCTCTTCCAGGACCACCACTGGGTGCTCACCCCCACCCCGGAGACCCGTGAGTCCGCGCTCAACCGCGCGCTGGAACTCGTCTCGCTCTGCGGCGCCGTGCCGGTGCTGCTGGATCCGCCCGACCACGACCGCGCCGTGGCCCTGGTCTCCCACCTCCCCCACCTCATGGCGGCGCTCACCGCCGCCCGGCTGCGGGACGGCGAGGAGTACGCGGTCCGGCTCGCCGGGCGCGGCATGGGCCACGCCACCCGGGTCGCGTCCGGCGACGCCGGGCTCTGGGCCGACATCCTCGCCGCCAACGCCGCCGCCCTCACCCCGCTCCTGACCGAACTCAGCGCGGACCTGGCGACCGCCGCGCACGCCCTGTCCCGCCTGTCCGCCACCGACCGGGAGCCGGACGCCACGACCGACGCGCTGGCGGACCTGACCGCGCTGCTGCGCCGCGGCGTCGAGGGGCGTACCCGCATCGCGCCCTCCTACGGCGGCACCGCGGCACACCCCCACACCGTGCTCTCGGTCGCCCTCGGCGACCACGGCCGGCCGCTCGCCCGGCTCCTCGACGACGTGGACGAGGCGCAACTGCACCTGGAGGGGCTCGACCTGGAGGGCGCGACCGTGCCGGGCCCCCGGTCCTCGTCGGCCCCGTCCGGCTCCGTACGGCTCAAGGTCGCCCCGGACGTGGCACGCCCACTCACCGAGGCCCTCCGCAACCGCGGCTGGGCGGTCCGCTGACGGCCCGGCCACGGCATCCCTCCGCACCACTGCCCACCCGCCCCCTCGGAAGGAGATCCCCATGCCGCACATCCTCGTCGACCACGACGCGGCCCTGCGCGAGTTCCTGGACACCCGCCGCTTCGCGCACGAGCTGCACGCGCTCGCCGCGAAGACCGTCGACGGCATCACCATCGAGAGCTGCAAGACCCGTTTCCGCTGCGTCGAGGAGGTGGTCATCGCCCATGACGCTCCCCGACAGGCCCTGATCCACGTGGACTTCGCGATCCTGCCGGGCCGCACCACGGATACCAAGACCGCACTCGGCCAGGCGGTGCTGGACCTGGTACGCGCCCACACGGCAGCGGCGACGCAGCTGACCGTGCACGCCTCCGTCGAGGTCCGCGATCTCGACGCGGCCTACACCAAACACGTGACGCCGGCCGGCACCGAACGGTGACGCTTCCCCACCTCCTCGCCGAGGGCCTGGACGACCGTCCAGGCCCTCGGCCGCACCCCGGCGGGCAGTCCCGCAGCCAGCCGGAGGCACGCCGGTCGCCGCGGTGTCGTACTGCCGCCCGGCCCGTTGCCCTACAGTCCTGCCCATGGTGCGGAAGCACGTCATCGTGTCCGGGCGGGTACAGGGAGTCTTCTTTCGGGACACCTGCCGCCGGAACGCTGTTGCACAGGGCGTCACCGGGTGGGTGCGCAACCTGCCCGGCGGGGACGTCGAGGCGGTCTTCGAAGGCCCTGAGGACCGCGTCACGAGGATGGTCGACTGGGCGCACCAGGGGCCCCCGGCCGCGGCCGTGACGGAGGTCGAGGTGCAGGACGAGGAGCCGGAGCGCCTGAGCGGTTTCGAGGTCCTCCCCACTCCTCGCGTGTGAAGCCCCACGTCCCCTGCACGGCGCATCGCCCGGCCAGCCCTCTCGGACGCCGCCTGGAGTAGCGCCGCCACACCATCGGCGGTGAACTGATGCGGGGCACTGCCCGCCGGTCAGGTGCGGCGCCCGGGCATCGCGGTCGCGCGACACCGGCGCCAGGCACAGTCCGGACACCAGGAAGAAACCGGCCCGCAGGCCCCGGACATCCATCGGCGCCGGCCGACGCCGCCGGTCCCGGACACCACAGACAGAGCGAGGAGATTCCCATGCCCGCCGGTTCGAGCAGGAAGCGTGAGCGTCAGTACGAACACATCAAGGAGAGCGCGGAGCGGAGGGGCGAGTCCCCCGAGCGGGCCAAGGAGATCGCGGCACGGACGGTGAACAAGGAACGGGCGCGTGCCGGCGAGTCCCGGACCGCGAGCCGGGTCTCGACCCAGGACCCCAAGTCCGCCTCGCAGCGCGGCGGCGAGCGCTCGCACCAGGGCGCCCAGGGGCCCACGAAGGACCAGCTGTACGAGGAGGCCAGGCGGCGGCACATCGACGGCCGGTCGTCGATGAACAAGGAGGAGCTGCGCAGGGCCCTCGGCCGTTGACGCGGTTGCCCCTTCGGCCCTCGGCGCTCGCCTGTGCTCCCGCGGTCAGTCCGCCGGCTCCGGATCGTCCGTGCTCAACGGCCTCGCCCACCGGCCCACGAGCCGGGCCAGGCAGGCCAGCGTGAGGCCCCAGAGTGACGCGCACACCGAGGTCATCGCCGTCACGGAGGCCGAGGCGGCCGAGGCCAACAGGCCCCGCAACAACACGCCCAGCGCACGCACGGCAGGAACGCCGCCCGGCCCTTCCGACTGCGGTTCCTGCGGCGGCGGGACGTCCCAGCGCATGGTCGTCAGGCGCCGGTCCAGCTCCGTGTCCTCCGCACTCAGGTCCTGTTCGATCTGTGCCAGGAGGAATTGCTCCCGGCGGGAGAGTGCCTCAGTCATAGCGGTACTCCTCCGTGAGACCGCCCCCGCTCCTTCCACGCTGCCTCCCACTGTGAGCCCGGCCCGCCGACCAGGCAATCGGTGCGCCCCGGCCACCGCCCCGCTCCGCGTGCCGTCCGGTGCCCGGCCAGACATCGCCGCAACGGCGATGACCTGCGCCGATACCGCCGTCACGGGCTCATCACGACACCGTTCCGACCGCGGCAACGGAATGGGCCGACGGCGTCGCCGCACGGGCCTCCGCACCGGCATCGACAGCACGACACCAGGCACCAGGCACAGCTTCGGCCGTTGCGCAAGTCGACGGACCGGACGGCGGCCCGGCCGGGTCAGAGCGTTCCCAACCTTCCGGCGCGGGCGAGGTCTTCTAGGGTGTCCAGGGATTGCCGTGCCCGGGCCGCCGCGGCCGGATCGCGGTGCTCGATGCCGCTCTGCGCGAATTCGTCCTCGTCCAGGCGGAGCACGGTCGCGCCGTCCGCCGACTGCCACAGGTCCAGGTCCAGGTCCAGGTCCTCGACCGCGATGCCGTCCGGGCCGATCTTCGCGGGGCGCGTCACATCGCAGTACCAGCCCTTGACCGTGCCGTCGCCGGCCCGGACCTCCTTGACCGCGTACCAGCGGTCGCGCCAGTAGTGCTCGGTGAAGACATCGCCCGGCTCGAACCGGACGAAGCCGAAGTCCCGGGCGGTGGGCCGCGCCCAGAGGGCCCGCACGACGGCGTGCACACCGTCGTCGTGCACGACGGTCGCGGGGTACCGCACCTTGGTCCGCCCCGCTTTCGCCAGCGTGACGTGCACTTCGCCGCCCACCGGCAGCACCGCCCCAGTCACCACAGCTCTCCTGCCTCCCCGACTCACGAACTCCGCACGGATCGCAGGCACTTTCTCCCGGACCGGGGCGACGGGGCCAACCCTTTTTCCCGGCGCGGCGCCGCGGCGTTCGTCCCGCCGCACTGCGCGCCCGGTACGTCCCGCCGTGCGACGAGCGGGGCAAGCGGCGTGCCCCGCAACCGATTTGAGGCGGGACCGTGGCGTCGCCGCGGCACCCACCAGTAGGGTCGTGATCATGACCGCCCCGACGCCGACCGTTCTCGCCACCTCCGGAGGGCACCGCACGGGTGGCCGCACCATGGTGACGTTCAACTCCCTGGTGCACCACGCCGTCGAGCTCTCCGGCGCCCACGGCCGCCGCCCCCGCGTCATGTACGTCGGCACGGCCATCGGGGACGCCGAGCACTTCACCTCCCGGATGACCGAGGCCGCCCGGGTGGCCGGGTTCGACCTGACGCCGCTGCACCTGTTCCCCATGCCGAATCTCGACGACGTCGAGGGCGCCGTCCTCGACCAGGACGTCGTCTGGGTCATGGGCGGCTCGGTCGCCAATCTGCTGGCCGTGTGGCGCGTGCACGGGCTGGACCGCGTCATGCGGCGGGCGTGGGAGGCCGGGGTCGTGCTGAGCGGGGTGAGCGCGGGTTCCCTGTGCTGGTTCCAAGGGGGTGCGACCGACTCGTTCGGACCGGAGCTGCGGCCCGTCACCAACGCCCTCGGTTTCCTGCCCTACGGCAACGGCGTCCACTACGACGTCGACCGGGGCCGCCGGCCGCTGACCCACCGGCTGGTGGCGGACGGCACCCTGCCGGTGGCGCACTGCACGGATGACGGTGTGGGGCTGGTCTACCGCGGCACCGAGCTGGTCGAGGCCGTGACCGAGGTCCCGGGCAAGGGCGCCTACCTCGTCACGCGCGACGGCGACGCGGCGGTGGAGGAGCGCATCGAGCCCCGCCTGCTCCCCGCCGTGTCCTAGACTTGCGGGGTTTCGCCATTCTTCTCTCATGCCTGGGGGACGGCCGCGGGCGGAGGGCGGGGACGGGCAGGTCCGCCGGCCCACCGACCACGACCGCGCCGCCGGGCTCCCGGATACGGACAGCACGAGCACGCCATGACCGACGACCACAGCACCGGACGGCCCACCGACGCGGCGTCGTCCGCGCCCGATCCCTCCTTCGGCGGCGGGATGTCGGAGGCCCGGAAGGAACGCGGCGCGTCCGTGCGGGTCTTCCTCTACATCGCCGGGAGCCATCTCCTCCTGGGGTTCATGGCCCTGCTGTTCTATCTCGGGTCGCACGCGCAGAAGTAGCGGGTCGGGCGGAAGCAGTGCGGCACCGCGACGGCGGCGGCCGGGCGGCGGGCCGAGCGGCACTGCGGATGCCCGGGACAGTGCCGCGCCGGGCCGGGTAGCCTGCGGGTGTCGGCCCTACTCCAGCGAGTTGTTGCATGAATGCCTCCGATGACACGTCCACCCGCCTGATCGTGCTGCGGCACGCGAAGTCCGCCTGGCCGGAGGGTGTTTCCGATCACGAGCGTCCGCTCGCGGGCCGGGGGCGGCGGGACGCGCCGGCGGCCGGCCGGTGGTTGCGGCGGCAGCGCTGCGTGCCCGACCTGGTGATCTGCTCGACGTCCCGGCGGACCCGAGAGACCTGGGAGTTGGTCGCCGGGGAGCTCCAGCCGGAGTATGCGCCACCGGCGCCCCGAGGGGACCATGCGGCCCCGGTGGCCCCCGTGGCCCCGGACGTGGTCTTCGAGCCCCGGATCTACGCGGCGAGCGCGTCCGCCGTGCTGCAGGTGCTGAGCGGGATCCCGGAGCGATGCCGGACCGCGTTGGTGATCGGCCACCAGCCGGCCGTGCAGGACGTGGTCCTGGCGCTGGCCGGCGAGGAGGGGGACGGCGAGGCGCTGGAGCGGGCCGGTGGGAAGTTCCCCACCTCGGCGGTGGCGGTGCTGACGCTGCCCGGCGGATGGGCCCGCCTGGAGCCGGGCGCCGCGGCGCTCACCGCCTTCGCCGTGCCCCGTGGTCCGGCGCCGGGCGACCACTGAGCGGTCCGGCCGCCGTCGGACGACCTTTCACCCCCATGGTCCGATGCCGCACGAGCCCGCCGTGCGGGCCGGGGAGTCCGCGGCGAGTCTGTGGGGCATGGCGGATGGCGCAGGCGCGGACGACCAGAGCCGGGAAGCCCTTCGGCGGCCGGACGAGCCGCCGGCGGTACCCACCGACTACGACGGTGCGGTCTACGGCTCCCTCCAGGCCGCGTCCGTCGTGGCCGGCGCCGCCACGTTCGGGCCGTTCCCCCGGGTGGGGCTGGTGCTCCTGCTGCTCGTCACGGGGCTGGTCTTCTGGATCGCGCACGTCTACGCGCGGCTCGTCGGCGAGCTGGCGACCTACCGGCACCTGACGTGGAACAGGGTCCGGCATGTGGCGGTCCACGAGTGGCCGATCGCGCAGGCGGCGGTGGCACCGGCGGTCGCGGTGGCGATCAGCCCGCTGCTGCGGTTGAGCCTCCAGGGCACCGCGTGGTTCGCGCTCGCCGTCGCCGTGGCCGAGCAGATCGGCTGGGCGACCAGGGCCGCGACCCGCGCCGGGGCCTCGCGGGCCCTGGTGGTGGCCTCGGCCGTCGTGAACCTGGTCCTCGGCCTGGTGATCGTGCTCCTCAAGGCGCAGCTACAGCATTAAGGAGCGAGCCCTGGGGCCGGGGAGACCGCGGAACCGCGCGCCGCCGGTGTCGGTGTCGGTGTCGGTGTCGGTGTCGGTGTCGTACGGGGCGGGTGGGACTCCGCGCGGTCACGGTCCCGGGGCGTCCGGTTGCTTCGGTCCGCCCGGTGACGAGCGGAGCACGGCCAGCCGCCGCCGGTACTCCTCGTCCTCGATCTCCCCGCGGGCGTAGCGCTCGGCGAGGATCTGCTCCGCCGTGGGCGACGCGCCGGGCGGGGGACCTTCGTGGTGCCAACCGGGATAGCGGCCGGGCCCGCCCCCGCCGGACGGGCCGGGACGGACCAGGGCGCGGAAGAGCAGGATGCCGACCGTGATCACCAGTGCCCAGAACAGGACCATGCCGACCGTGGCCGCGAGCCAGCCCCACCCGGCGCCACCGTGGTGGCCGTACCAGAACAACATGGGGACCTCTCCTTCCCGGCACCGGGCGGATACGGGCCCTGAAGAGGGCGGCATCCGCGCGGGTGCCCTCACGTCGATTCTCGCTCGCCGTGGCCGGGCAGGCGCATGCTGGAGGTGAGCGGCGGCGGCCCCGCCCGGCCGGGCCCCGGTTCGGGTCGGTACGGCGTGGTGCCGCCCCCTCAGGCCGTCGTGGTGGTGGCGATGCGACTCACCTTCCTGGAACCGCTCTACAAACAGCCGGGCCCGTTCGTGTCCGTCTATGTGGACACCTCGCGGGAGGGCACCGGCGGCGATCCGGATGTCGCCCTCGCTCTGCGCTGGCGGCGGTTGCGCGACACCTTGGTGGCCGAGGGCGCCGACGAGGACTCGATCACCGCCGTGGGCGGCACGGTCGGCTGTGACGCCGATGTCCCCGGGGCGCACGGCCAGGCGCTGTTCACCGCGCACGGCGCCCTGGTGCTCCGGGGCGAGCTCCCGGATCCGCCCGTCCACGACACCGCGCACTTCGGGGCGCTGCCCGACACCATGCCCCTGATCGCCCAGCACGCGCCGGAGATCCCGTACCTGGCCGTGTACGTCCACTACAAGGAGCCCCTCTACGCCGCTCCCCCGCTGCTGCAGCGCATGGTGGACGCGGGGCGACTCGGGTGCAAGAGCGGTTCGGGTTTCTACTCGTACTAGAGAGTGCGCCGACGCCGCCAAGTGGCGCTGTTTCAGGGCGAGTTCACCTGGGGCAGCGCCAACGGCAGCGCGCCGACCGAGTGGCTCTTGCAGCCCTCGCCAGGCCCTCGTCCACGCAGTCGTGCCCGGCTGACGAAGTCCCCGCGAGGAAACGACGCGGTGAACGTCATCGATGGGTAGAAAAACGGCCCTGACCTGGGACTTTGCGTCTTTCAGAGCTGTCGGCCCCTTTCCCGCTTACTCAGCGAAAAGTCCCTGGAAAGTCCCTGAGACAGGGCTGAAAGTCCCTGAAAATCCCTGGGAAGTTGCTGTTTCAGAGCGGCCCGACCAGCGCTTTTGCCCCCTGTATCGGTGGCCGGGCGATGGCCGGTGGGAGCGTCCCGGCTACCCCCGGGGCCTGAACGTCCCCGTGGATGCCTCGCCGTAACCGCTTGCCGGTGAGTACTGAATCGCCGTTCGATGCAGTTGGGCTCCGCCTGGTGAGTCGCGCCGGCTCACGGACGCGCCTGGGGAACCTCTGGCTCAGTTCGCGACGAAACCAAGTCCGACGAGTATGGCTATCCGGTGACGGCTCGCCCGACGTGACGCCCGGGAGTTCCTCCAAATGCCGCCGGCGCGAGCGGAGCTGAAGACTTCTGTGCGGACGCTGGCTGACTTGTCGCCCGGAGGGGCCGATTCCCTCGTTGCTTCCCATCCCTCAGGAAAGCGCCATGATCATGCCAATGGCTGATCAAATATGGGGGGGATCCTTGACGGCCTGCACCAGAAGAGGCAAGCGGGCAGCGATCACGCTGCCCACCGCTGCGATACTCACGTCAGCTCTGCTCATTGCCGCCTTCCCGGCGGGGGCATCGGCCCAGCCGACCGGGAACCGGTCAGTAAAGGGCACAACCTGGGGGAGGTCCTCTCAAGTGAACCGCCCCGGCTTCGTTGGAGGATTCGAATCCTGGAGGATTGGGACCCTATGCCAGCGATGACGAAGTAGCCGGACGAGCTCCGTGAGTGGGCGGTGCGGATGGTGTTCGAAATACGAGAGCAGACCGGAACCAGCACCGGCTCGATCGCGAGGGTCGCCGACCAGTTCGGGATCAATCGCGAAGCGGTGCGCAACTGGGCGCGCCAGGCCGAGGTCGATGACAGCAAGCGGCCTGGAACGAGTACCACAGACGCCCAGCGGATCGTCGAACTCAAACGGGAGAACCGGGAACTCCGGCGGGCGAACGAGATCCTGAAGGCGGCGCCGGCTTTCTTCGTGCGGGAGCTGTGCGCCACGAGGCGCGATGTTGATCGAGAGGTGGTGAAAGACCACACCCGTCGGGCCGTCGCAGCGGCCTGATCGAAGCCTGGGGGCAGCCCGATCCGGGGAACGCCGGGGAGGGTGGCAAGCGGCCCCGACAACAGCGGGACGTGCCGGAACTGCCAGACGGTGCGGGCCCGTTCGGCGAGGTCAGAAGGTGTAGCGAGAGCGAACCAGTGGTTGACGCCCCGTAACAGCGAAGCCGGGTCAAATCTGGTGGATATGGGCCGGTGCGCAGTGCGTGAGGGCTGGGCCTTTCGGGCCGGTCCTCAACTCCGAAGCCGTTTAGTTCCGTCGGTGGGGAGGCCACGTCGAAGGTCTGCGGCGTAGACGTGGCGATGCTGCCGGGGTAGAGCTGGGCACCTCCCTGACCGATCGATCACATGGTGAACGTGGGAACCATCCGCGGTCGCCCTCCTGCCGGATAGCCATTTCGGGGGCGGGCAGGTCCGTTGCCGGCTGAGGACCGTGGGATGGGGCGGAGGCCCCGTAGTAGTCGCGGGCGTGACGACCCGCCGTGGAGGCCGTGAGAGACGGCTGCAGGGCCAAGGGGGCCAGCAAGTCAGCAGTCGAGGCTGCTGGAATATCGGGAGGTTTTCGCTGGTGAATACCGACGAACTGGAGCACGCCGTATATATGGCGGAGCGACGGGTACTGAATATCCAGACCAAGCTGCACCGTTGGGCTCGTGGTGATCCTCATCGCAGGTTCGACGACCTCTATAACCTCGTTGCCGATCCCGGCTTTCTTCTAGTGGCATGGGATCGAGTGCGGGGTAACAAGGGTGCCCGCACGGCTGGCGTGGACGGGCGAACGGCTCGTTCGGTCGAGGCCGGGCAGGGGGTCGGGGATTTTCTCGACGCTCTGCGGTCGCAGTTGAAGGACCGTAGTTTCCGCCCGCTTCCGGTTCGGGAGCGCATGATCCCGAAGGCAGGTGGGAGACTTCGCCGCCTGGGGATCGCGACCATCGCCGACCGGGTGGCCCAGGCATCATTGAAGCTGGTGTTGGAGCCGATTTTCGAGGCGGATTTCCTCCCGTGCTCCTACGGGTTCCGTCCGAATCGCCGGGCCCATGACGCGGTAGCCGAGGTGCGCTACCTCGCCTCGCGACCACGCAATTATGAGTGGATCGTTGAGGGTGACATCACGGCCTGTTTCGACGAGATTTCACATTCGGCCCTGATGGACCGAGTGCGGCGTCGAGTTGGAGACAAGCGCGTACTGGACCTGGTGAAGGCATTCCTCAAGGCGGGCATCCTCGGTGAGGACCGTCTGCTGCGGGAGACCACTGCCGGAACCCCACAGGGGTCGATCCTCTCGCCTTTGCTCAGCAACGTGGCGCTTTCCGTCCTGGACGAGTACATCGCCCAGGCGCCAGGAGGCCCCGGAGCTGGGAAGCTGGAACGAGCCAGACGACACCGTCACGGTCTGCCCACCTATCACCTTGTGCGATACGCGGACGACTGGTGCCTGATGGTATTCGGTTCCCAAGCGGATGCCGAAGTTCTGCGCGAGGAGATCGCAGAGGTCTTGTCCACGATGGGGTTGCGCCTATCACCGGAGAAGACCCTGATCACCCATATCGAGGAAGGGCTGGATTTTCTCGGGTGGCACCTCCAGCGCCACCGCAAGAGAGGAACCAGCCAGCACTACGTCTATACATACCCCGCAAAGAAGGCCGTCCAGGCCGTGAAGCGGAAAGTGAAGACGCTGTGCCGAGAGGTCGAAGTGAATCAACCGTTGGACGACCTGCTGCGTCGACTGAATATGGCGTTGCGGGGCTGGTGTGCCTACTTCCGGCCCGGGGTGTCCTCTGTGACCTTCGCCTACTTGAGCCACTACGTGTGGCAGACGGTATGGCGATGGATGCGGCGCAAACACCGCCGGTCCACCTGGAAGGAAATCCGCAACCGTTACTGCGGCGGTGGATGGTGGCCCGCCAGTGAGAACAGGGAGCTGTTGGTCACGTCCGCTGGAGTGGTGTAGCCGCCGCGTCCGTCAACTCGCCTCGCACTGACACAGAATCACCCTCGGAAACGCCCGCAGGAGCTCGGTGCGGGCAGGAGCCCGCACAGGGCCTTCGGGTCAGGTGCGGTGCGTTGGACGGTGCCGTCGGGGCGGACCAGTGCCGCTGCGGTGTGGCCCCGGCGGAGCCAGCGGTGCAGGGCGGTGCCGGGCGGGGCGGTGACCAGGACACCGCCGCGGTCGTGGACCTTGGAGCGCAGTGCGGGCGTGACGGCTGCGGAGGTGACCAGCGCGTAGCGGCCCGCGGCCAGGTCGTCGAAGCGTCGGCCGTCCGGCAACGGGGCGTTGGGGCACAGACGTCCCGCGAGGCCGAGCCCGAGCCGTCCGCGGTCGACCAGGGCTGAGCGGCGCAGGGCCGGGGTGCAGCTGTCGAGAATGCGATTGCTCAGGCCGGGAAGCCGGTGCAGGTGGGGTGCGAGCAGACGGCGAAGCGCACTGCCGGTATCCCCGCCCGCGGTCATGGCGGTGCCGACCAGTTTGGCGAGGGTGATCATCGAGCGGGCGTGGGGCTTGCGTTCGGCCTCGTAGCTGTCCAGCACGTGTTCGGGGAGGCGGCCGTCGAGGACGGCGGCGAGCTTCCAGGTGAGGTTGGCGGCGTCGCGCAGGCCCGCGCCCATGCCCTGGCCGATGAAGGGCGGCGTGAGGTGGGCTGCGTCGCCGAGCAGGAAGAGACGCTGCTTGCGCCAGTGGTCGGCGATCTGGGCGCGGAAGGTGTACTCGGCCGTGCGCACGATCTCCAGTTGCTCCGCGGGGAGGTCGCCGGTCCAGGGTCGGATGAGGGGGTGCAGGCGGGTCATGTCGCGGTAGTCGTCGGCGTGTTCACAGGAGAGGAGCTGGAACTCCCAGCGGTGGCGGCGCTCGCCGATGCGCATGTAGGTGGCGGCACGCGCCGGGTCGCAGACCTGGTGCACGCCCTCCCACTGGGCCAGGTCGGCGTCGGTGGCGAGGTCGACGACCAGCCAGCGTTGTGTGAAGGCCAGGTCGTGCATGGTGGAGCCGATCGTCGCGCGGGTCAGGCTGTTCGCGCCGTCGCAGCCGAGCACGTACCCGGCGGTCACGGTGCCGGCTTCGCCGGTGCTCCGGTCGGTGAGTCGGACTCGTACTGGCCCTCCGTCGGACTGCTCGATCGCGGTGATCTCCACGTTGCCGCGCAGGGTGACGGTCGGGTGCCGTTCGAGGTTGGCGCGCAGCAGCTCCTCCAGTTGGGGCTGGTCGAACATGTTGGCCTCGGGGTGGCCGTGGCGGCCCAGGTCGGCGCCGCGCCGGAACTCGGCCAGCACCCGCAGGTCGCGGTCCAGGAGCCGCAGGCCGTGGGCGGGGCGGGAGATCGCGGCGAACTCCTCGGCGACGCCGAGGCGGGCGAGCAGCCGGTAGATCTCGTCGTCCAGGTGGACCGCCCGCGGCAGTGGGTAGACCGATTCCCAGCGGTCCAGCACGAGGGTCTCGATGCCGTACTGGCCCAGCAGTGTCGCCGCGGCCAGCCCGGTGGGGCCGGCGCCGATGACGACGACCGGGACGGCGCGGACGGTCATGACATCACCGGTCCGGGCGTCGGCCGGGACCAGATCCAGCGCAGGGCGTACTGGTCGAGGACCGCGCTGATGGCCTCGCGGTCACCGGTGCCGGGGGTGACGGACACGAGGACGGAGCCGTCCTCGATCGCCGCGTCGACGTGGGTATCGTGGCCGTGGGCGGCCAGGGCCTCCACGACGGCGAGTCGGGTGGCGTCGGCTCGCAGGGCGAGTTTGTAGGGCTTGCCGACATCGGTGACCGGCAGCGCGGTGCGGACGGTGACGGTCTTCGGCGCGGCCGCGGCTTCCGGGACGTGTTCGGCGGCCCACTGGCGGAGCTCGTCCTCGCTCACGTCCGCTTCCGGCGCGAGGGTCACGTACGCCACCGGGAGCTCGCCCGCGTGCGGGTCTGGGCGTCCGACCGCGCCGGCGCCGGTGACGTGCGGGTGGGCGAGCAGCGCGTCCTCGATGACGGCCGGGGCGATGTTGTGGCCGCCACGGATGATCAGGTCCTTGGCGCGGCCGGCCAGATGGACGAACCCGTCGGCGTCGAGACGGGCCAGGTCGCCGGTGTCGAGCCAGCCGTCCACGAGCTTGCCAAGGCCGTCGAGGACCGGACGGCCTCGGTCGTCGCGGCCGGTGACGTAACCGGCGAACACGGTTGGGCCGCCGATCGCGAGCAGGCCGGTCTGCCCGGCGGGGAGCTCCGTCCACGAGTCCGGGTGGACGACCTTCACGTGCTGGTAGGGCATGCGCTGCCCGACAGCGCCGGGGCGCGGCGCGTCGGGGAAGCCGCGGGCGCTGGCGCAGGTGGCCTCGGTCAGGCCGTAGCCCTCGATCAGCGTCACCTTGGTGTGGGCCTCGAACGCGGTGCGGACGGCGTCGGGCAGCGGCGACGCGCCGACCATGGCGTGCCGCAGGCTGCTGATGTCCGCCGCGCCGACGGGGCATTGGGCGAGCACCTGGTAGACGGTCGGTACCGCGCTCATGGCGGTGATGCCGTAGTGCTCGACGATCGACCAGAACTCGGCGTACAGGGCCGGTTCGCGATAGCCGAGTGGGCCTGCCCACACCACCTGCTGGCCCTTGAACAGCGGCGCCAGCAGCGTGACGACCAGGGCGTTGACGTGGAACAGGGGAAGGGCGGCGAAGATGGCGGCGTCGCCGTCGAGCATCGAGTTGGCGGCGATCATCCAGGCGTTGGCGACCTCGCCCGCGTGGGTGTGGGCCGCGAGCTTCGGGGTCCCCGTCGTGCCCCCGGTGTGGAAGAACGCCGCCAGGTCACCTGCTGCGGGCGCCTCGCCCTCGAAGCCGGACGCGTCGTGGTCCCGGGACAGCTCCGCCAGTTCGCCGACCAGCACTCCGGCGAGTCCCGGCAGCGGCACCGAAGGGGCCTGCGCCCCCGTGGGGCGGAGCACCAGGATCGCGTCCAGCGCGCCGGTCAGCTCGGGGACCTTCGCCCACACCTCCGGGGCCAGCTCCGGTCCTGCGGCGATGAGGACCCGAGCGCCGGAGCGCCGCAGCAGCTCGCCCAGGTGGGCCGGGGCGAGTGCGCCGTTGAGCGGCGCGGCGATCCCGGCGAGCTGGGCGGCCAGAGTGGCCGGTATGAGTTCCGCGCAGTTGGGCGCCATCAGGGCTACGGCGTCGCCGCGCCGCACCCCGAGACGGTGCAGCAGGTTCGCGTAGCGGTGCACCCGCTCCAGCAGGCCGGCGAACGTCAACCGCGCCGGCCCGCGCCACCGGGCAGCGTTGGGCAGCACCGTCAGGGCGGTGCGGTCCGGCCAGGTGCTCGCCGCGCGCACGAGCAGGTCGTACGTCGAGCCGGGCAGACTTCGCGTCTCCAGCGGGATCGCCTCGATCGAGGGCAGGTCGTCGGGGCCGCGGTAGCGGGGCCACAGCAGGTCCTCGGTCACCGCGCGTACCTCACCGTCGTGCGCTGGCGGCCCAGGTCGAGCTTGCCGTCGTCGGTGGCGACGGCGGCCTCCACCAGGTCGCCGTCCCGCAGGTACTTGGGGTTCTTGGCCTGGGCTTTGAAGAAGAGTCGCCACTTAGTCGCGGCCGGCAGCAGCGAGCCCAGGATCTCGACCGGCTTGGGCGGCGCGCTGAGCGCGGTGCCGACGGGGGTGCCGGTGAGCAGCAGGTCGCCGGGGTCCAGCCGTTGGAAGCCGGTGAGCGCCTGGAGGGCCTTGAGAGGCCGGTGGATCATGTCGGAGGCGGGCATGTCCTGCCGCAGTTCGCCGTTGACCCACAGGCGTAGCCGCAGCTCGGCGAACCGGTCGAGGTCGCCTTTCTCCAGCAGCACCAGCGCCGGCCCGGTGGGGGTGAACGTGGGGTAGGACTTGGCCTCGTAGAACTGGGTCTTGGGCAGTTGCAGGTCCCGGGCGGAGACGTCGTTGGTGACCACGAGGGCGGCGATGTGGTCGGCGAGGTTCGCGGCGGAGACCCGGGTGCCGACCGGGAGCGGTGCGCCGATGACGAGGCCGATCTCCACTTCGTAGTCGAGCAGCCGGACGTGGGCGGGCTTGACGATGCCCTCGTACGGGCCGCTGATCGATCCGGATGCCTTGCGGAAGAACGCGAGCGGGACGCTCTTCGGAGCAAGGCCCGCATCGGCCGCGTGCGAGGCGAAGTTCGCCATCTGGGCCACGACCCGGCACCCTGGGGTGACCGGTGAGAGCACCACGAGGTCGGCGACCGGAACGCCGGCGTCGGTGCTGTGCACGGCGGCGGTGACGGCGTCCCGGTCGGCCAGCAGTTCGGCGGTGGTGACGGCCGCGGTCCGGACGTGGACGGCGCGCTGATCGCGGACGGCGTACCAGCCGTCGGCGGTGCGCAGGACGTTGACGCTCATCGGTTCATCGCTTTCATCAGGCCCAGCAGGCGGCCGGGGTCGATCTCGTTGTCGGCGCGCAGTGCGCGCACGACCTCGCGGATGAGGGCGGGGGTGGGGTTGGCTCCGAGGAAGTCGCGGGTGGCGGGCGGGCCCCACTGGGCCAGGCCGCTCGCGGACATCGGGGCCCAGCCGGGTTCC
Organism: Streptomyces noursei; assembly: GCF_016917755.1. Taxonomy (GTDB): domain Bacteria; phylum Actinomycetota; class Actinomycetes; order Streptomycetales; family Streptomycetaceae; genus Streptomyces; species Streptomyces yunnanensis. Next base: position 651,872 of record NZ_CP070326.1, read on the forward strand.
AGGTCGCAGTCGAAGAGGTCGCCGTCGGCGAAGTGCTCGACCATCAGCTTGTCCGGGTCGCGCCAGTAGTCGAAGAGCTGGCTTCCCTGGATGTGCCGGCCGATGCCCCAGCTGCGCTTGTAGCCGCGCTCGGCGAGGTACTGCCCTCCGGCGGCGATCGCGTCGAGGTCGGTGACCTGGTAGGCGGAGTGGACGTAGCCCGTGCGCGGGCCCAGGTGCATCGCGAGGGTGTGGTGGTCGACCGGGGTGCTGCCCTGGTCGCAGCGGATGAACGCCATGGTGGGTCCGCGGTCGCGCTGGCCGTCCAGGAACAGGAAGTCGCTGACGATCAGGCCGAGGGTGTCCAGGTACCAGTCCAGGGCCTGAGTGAACCTCGGCGTCTCCAGGACCACGTGGCCGAGCCGCTGGATGCGGGCGGGTGCGCGGGGCGGGCGCTGGGTGGCGTTGGTCCGGGCCCGGCGGCCGCCGAAGTTGAGGGGGAGCGGGGGCTGTTCGGGCATGGCCGGGAGCTGCTCGGTGCCGCGGACGACGCGGACCGGGAAGCCGGACGGGTCGGTCAGGTCCACGACCTGCCCGCCGCCGAACTCCCGGAAGTCGCGGACCGGATGGCTGGTGGCGCGGGCCAGGCGGTCGAGGTCTGCGCGCTCGGCGGCACGGAATGCCGGGCCGAGGAACCGTGAGGCACGGCCGTGGCGCACTACCACGCACGCCGAGCCGGGCAGGGTGCCGCGCAGGTACAGCGCCCGGCCGGTGCGCGCGGCGACGGCGAAGCCGAAGTCGCGGGCGAACACCTCGGCGCGGGCCAGATCGGGTTTCTCGAACTCCAGCCAGGCCAGGTCCGCCACTTTGATCACGGGCTGCCGGGCGCGGCCGGGATGTTCCCCGCGCAGCGGCCCGTGCTCGCTGTGCAGGTCCTGGTGTGCGGTGGTGGGTCCGGGCGGGCGGGCTCGGTCGTCCGACATAGGGGCTCCGTTAGTGGTGGCTCGAACGGACACGCTTCTGATGAGAAACTCTGAACTGATAGAAGCATCAGACTTGAGGGACCCGATCGTCAAGCGCCGGAGTGATGGAATCATCAGATCTGAATGCGCCTAGACTGGCGAGATGCAGAACCAGCCCGACACCACCGTCGGCCCGGCGAGTGCGAACCGCTTCGAACGCCGCCGGGCACGCACCCGCCAGGCGCTGATCGGCGCCGCGCGGCAGATCCTGGCCGAGACCGGCGAGACCTCGGCCAGCATCCAGGAGATCGCCGACCGCGCCGACGTGGGCTTCGGCACGTTCTACAACCACTTCGAGACCAAGAACGACCTCTTCGACGCCGCGGTCGGCGACGCCTTGGAGGAGTACGGCCAGCTGCTCGACGGTGCCACCGAGGGCATCGACGACCCCGCCGCTGTCTTCGCCGCCAGCATCCGCCTCACGCTTCGGCTGGCCGCCTCGCATCCCGAGATCACCCAGATCCTGCGGCTGCGCGGCTTGCCCCACATCAACGCCGCCACCGGGCTCGGGCCGCGCGCCCTGCGCGACCTGGAGGTCGGCAAGGCATCCGGCCGCTTCACCTTCGAAGACCCGCTCGTGGCCCTGTCCGCGGTCGGCGGCGCGCTGATCGGCCTGATCCAGCTCAACTCGGCGCGCGATCTCGACGCGGAGGCCGGTCAGCAGATGGCCGAGATGATCCTGCGCATGCTCGGACTCCCGGCGGACGAGGCCCACGAGATCTCCACCCGTTCCCTGCCCGACCTGCCCTGACCTCGGCGGGCCCCGCCGTCGCATGCCCGCCCAGGCCCCCGCGCCGATGCCCGGCGCGGGGGCCTGCCGCACTTCCGGCCACACAGGACACACCGGCGACCGGCACTGATGGATGGCTCGTAGCGCCCTCGGTTCAGCGGCTGAAGGGTGAAGGGGCCACCTCGGGTGCGACGGTCGCCTTGGCCAGGGCGGCCATATCCGGGTTGATCAGGCCGCTGAGATCGCCGAGATCGAGCGTGGCGGAGCCGATGCCGCAGCCGTAGGCGAAGAGGTAGTAGGGGGGAAAGTCGACGACGAGTTGGCCGCCGAACTGCAGGCCCATCTTCATGTTCTTCTGATAGCTGCTGGGCGTGACTGTTCCCTCGGGCGTCTGGCCGCCGGCGAGGAGGGTTTCCGCGTCCGTGGTGCAGGAGCCGCCGTTCATACCCATGATTTTTGGGGCGATCAACCTGGCCAGCCTGGTGGCACCCGCGGTTTGCCGGGCGGCGGGAAGAAGGATCTGGTCCTTGTCCAGGATCGTCCAGGTGCCCGTGTCGATGTTGATCCAGTCGTCGATCACCCCACCGTGGGATCCACCGACATATTCCTGGCCGGTGAACTGGATCACGGCCAGTCGGCCGACCTGATTGATCCTGGGCTGCTCGGAGAAGGTGAAGGCCGCACCCTGAGCCACGTCGGACGTGGTCTCGTCGACGGCGGCGAGGAAACCCTTGACGTCGCCGTCGATCCGGCTCCTGATCTCCGAGTTGAGCGCGTCGACGGCCGGGTTCGCCGACCAGAAGACCGGCAAGGTCACGTCGACCTTGTACTGGACGCCTCCCTTTCCGGCTCCACTGCGCGTGACCTTGGTGGTGCAGCTGCGCCAGGTGGCGGTGGAGAACAGGAGCTCGACCTTCGGCGGCGGGACGGTGACCACGTTCGGTACGGCGGCGCACCAGGCGGACGGCTTGTCGGCGGTCGGGCTGGGGCTCGGTGCGGGGGTGGACCTCGCCGGGGTGTGGGTGGTCGCGCCGGCGTGCGGGGTGGCGGAGTGCGGAGCCCCGGCATCCCACTGTCTGGCCAGGTACCCGGCGAACCCGGCCACGATCACGGCGACGATCAGCACCAGCGTCATCCTGCGGTTCGTGCTCATCCTGGTCGGCTTCACCTGCTCCCACCTACTTCGCCGTGGCCGCGGCGCCCTGGGTAAGCCGGACCGTGCAGGGCGTGCCGCACATCGCTTCCATCGCCTTCGCGCGGTCGGTGACGGCGAAGGAGCCGTCCCGACTGTATGGGCCGACCGCCTGGTCGTAGGCCGAGGCGAATCCCCTGGTGTGGAACGGCCGGGATCCGTTGGTCACTGTCTGTGTGGTGTGCTCGCCGTCGATGACCTCGTCGAGCACGAGGTCGTAGGTGACATCCCATTTGACGGTCTGGAAGGTGAAGCCGAAGTTCACGATCTCCCCCGCCTTGACGGAGACCGAGTGGCCGTCGAAGTAGTGTCCGCCGAACGCCTTTCCTTCGGGGTCAGCGTTCCGGGGGACGGGGACCGGTTCGTCGAGATTGAACCCGATCTTGATGTTGGTGTCCTCGCCCTGGGACGGATAGACAAGCAGGGTCCCGCCCGGAGCCGGGGTGGCCTTGGTGCGGACCTTGATGTGGATGCCCGTGATGTCGACGGTGTGGCTGCGGTTGCCCTCAACAGTCACCAGCGTGGTCGTCTCGTAGGTGTCCACCTTGTCGGACCGCTTCGACATGACTGCGGCCACCTGGTCGGTGTGGAGCGTCTGTCCGGGGCTCAGCAGCCTTCCCGGGAAGAGCCACGCCCCATTGTGGTTCACGACGCTGTCTCTGGTCTGGACCGTGACATGCAGCGACGGGCCGCTGGCAAACGCGTCCCTGACATCCGGGTCGCCGGCGAAGTGGTAGACCACGCCGAAGACGACGGCCACGGCCAGCGCAATCACACCGGCCCATTTCGCCCTGTAGTAGTTGTTGGTCACATGTACGTCGCCCACGTCCCCCGCAGCCAGGGTGTTGACACTCCCCCTGCCGGAGCGGACCTGCTGACGCACCTCTCGGCGGTCCCCGTCACCCACCGGCTGTTACTCCCTCTCCTCCGGCGGGAGCGCGACGTTTCCGCCGGCCACGATGTTCCGGCTGCGGCGGCCCGACTTCACGCGCTGATCGAGCGGTGCCGCCGGCCCACGTCGCCCGGCAGGTCCTGGCGCGCCCGTCCCGGCGACGCCGATGTCCCCGCGGGCCACGATGTTCTCGCTGTCCCGGCCCGCGGTGACCTCCTGTCTGTCGGCCGAGCCCGGGCCGGTCCCGGGCGTGCTGCCGCTGCTGCGGATCCACTCGAAGGCGCTGACGGCCAAGCCGCTGAGGAACGCGGCAACGGCCATCGCCACGGCCCAACGGTCACCGTCGGCTCGCGGGGTCCAGGAGAACCGGAGCGTCATCATCACCGTCGTACTGCCCGCGAAGACCAGGACCGGGATCGCCACCCGCCACACCACCGACCGCCAAGACCTTGCGCTATGGCCACTCATGCGGTCAATGTTCCCATGACATAGGCAAGTTGAACACGCGAGCGACTCAACTTGGCACTGCGTGCGGTGAGCGCCTCCCGCTCCGCCGCCAAGGCTGCTCGGCTTCCGAGGCTCCGGGCATCGCAGCGTCGATGGCGGCCGCGACCGCGCGGCGCTGCGCACGACGATCGAGTCGCCGGTCCCCCTGCACCGCGGGCAGTTCCAGTCCGAGCCCAGCAGCAGGCCGTCGTCGCATCGCGGCTCAGCACAGTGCCGCCGGCGCGGCAGCGCTCGACCGATTGGCCAACCCACCGGATCAGCGATCGGAGGGCCGTGCCACATCTGCCTCTTCAGGTGCCGGGTGAGCCGATTCAGCCCCCGCGGGAGCAATGCTCATGACCTGTGGATCACTCCTGACGGAAGGAGGCGTACCTTCCTGATGGATCGATCGACAGGTCATCGAGCAAGGCCGACGTTGCAGCGTCGGTCGGGAAGGCACGTCCGTGCTTACGGTGGTCAACGAGGACGGCACCACACCAAGCGGCAGTTCGCTGCTGGATGAGGTCGTTCGGGAAGGCGCACGGCGGATGCTGGCCGCCGCGCTTGAGGCCGAAGTCAACGCCTGCATAGCCGAGTTGGCCGATGAGCGCGACGACAAGGGGCGCCGCCTGGTGGTCCGCAATGGCTATCACCAGCCCCGGAAGGTCACCACCGCGGCCGGCGTGGTCGAGGTCAAGGCGCCGCGGGTGAACGACAAGCGGGTCGACGAGGCCACGGGCGAGCGCAAGCGGTTCTCGTCCGCGATCCTGCCGCCGTGGTGCCGCAAGTCCCCGAAGATCAGCGAGGTGCTGCCCCTGCTCTACCTGCACGGCCTGTCCTCCGGCGACTTCGTGCCCGCCCTGGAGCAGTTCCTCGGCTCCTCCGCCGGGCTCTCGGCGGCTACGGTCACCCGGCTGACGACGCAGTGGCAGGCCGACCACGCCGCCTTCATGGACCGCGACCTCGCGGAGGTCGACTACGTCTACGTATGGGCCGACGGCATCCACCTCAACGTCCGCCCGGAGGAGGCCAAAGCCTGCGTCCTGGTGCTCATCGGCGTCCGCGCCGACGGCTCCAAGGAACTGGTCGCCCTCAAGGACGGCTACCGCGAATCCGGTGAGTCGTGGGCCGACCTGCTGCGCGACTGCGCCCGCCGGGGCATGCGCGCCCCCATCCTCGCGGTCGGCGACGGCGCCCTGGGCTTCTGGAAAGCGCTGGCCGAGGTGTTCCCCGACACCCGCGAGCAAAGGTGCTGGGTTCACAAAACCGCCAATGTCCTCGACTCCATGCCGAAGTCCGCGCAGCCTGCCGCGAAGAAGGCCATCCAGGACATCTACAACGCCGAGGACCGCGACCACGCCGAGGCGGCGATCAAGACGTTCGCCCAGCTCTACGGCGCGAAGTTCCCCAAGGCGGTCAAGAAGATCACCGATGACCAGGAGGAGCTGCTGGCGTTCTACGGCTTCCCGGCCGAACACTGGATCCACCTGCGGACCACGAACCCCATCGAGTCCACGTTCTCCACCGTCCGGCTGCGGACCAAGGTCACCCACGGCGCCGGCTCCCGCGGCGCCGCCCTGGCCATGGTCTTCAAACTCGTCGAGTCCGCCCAGCAGCGGTGGCGGGCGGTGGACGCGCCCCACCTCGTCGCCCTCGTCCGTGCCGGAGCCCGCTTCGAACGCGGTCAGCTCGTCGAACGCCCCGAGGCGGTCGCAGCGTGAGCACCCTCGCGGCCCAGGCCCTCAGCACCCGGCGGCTGGACCTGCTGCCGCTGCACGTCGAGCACGCCGAGGAGATGGCCGCCGTGCTGTCCGACCCGGCCCTGCACACCTTCATCGGCGGCACTCCGGACACCCCCCAAGCCCTGCGCTCGCGCTACCAGCGCATGACCGCAGGCTCTCCCGACCCGGCCGTCTCCTGGCTGAACTGGGTAATCCGGCTCCGGGACGAGTCCTCCCTGACGGGCACCGTCCAGGCGACGGTCGGCCCCTCCGGCCACGGACTCATCGCCGAGATCGCCTGGGTGGTGGGGACCCCGTGGCAAGGGCGGGGCATCGCCACCGAAGCAGCCCGAGGACTCGTCGACTGGCTCAGCCGGCAGCCGGTGCACACCGCCATCGCCCACATCCACCCCGAACACCGGGCATCCGCCGCCGTCGCCACTGCCGCCGGCCTCACACCCACCGACGAATGGCACGAAGGCGAGATCCGATGGCACCGGAGCATCAGACGATAACTTCAACGATCCACAAGTCTTGACTATTACTCATCTGCCGCATGAGCATGACGCGGTTGACGTGCCCTCGAGCTTGCCGGAGCTGCAGGGCAGGCTCAGGCAGGCCATCACAACTGGCGTCCTGCCCCGGTTCCGCCTCCTACGCCGACGCGGCGGTGACCTTGACAGGGGTCGAGGGGGGAACTCTTCCCGCCGATGCCGGTTCCCGGCTGCACCGCGCCGCCGACTCCCTGGCCTCCGCGCGGGAAGCGGCGGCCGACGGCAACGACCCCTCTGCGACGGGGACGAAGTGGCAGTCACGGGGGCTCGGCCAGGCGCACCGCTCGGTCGGGCAGGCCCGCGACCACGCCCTGGTCGGCTACGCCCTCGCGCAGTTGCGCATCGGCATGCCGCAGGACCGGCTGGCGCGCATCCACAACAACCGAACGCTCGCGGAACACCCACTCATAGGGGCAGTGCCTGCGCCAGTTCACGCCACTGCGCCAGAAGCTGGTGGTATCCCTGCCCTTGTGGCAGTACCACCTGCACCGCGACGTGGTCGGCCCCCGCCTTGTGGAACTCCTCGATGCGCCTACGGATCCGTTCCACGCCGCCGAGCGCGACGAGGGCGTCGAGGAGGCGGTCACTGCCGCCGCCTGCGAAGTCCTCCTCGGTGTAACCCGCGCGCTTGAGGCTGTTGGTGTAGTTCGGCAGGGCCAGGTAGGAGGCGAGGTAGTCACGGGCAGTATGGCGAGCGCGGTTCAGGTCGGCGTCCAGGACGACCTTCATCTCCGGCCCGAGGAACGGCCGTTGCCCCAAGATTTCGCGGGCCTGCGCCGTGAACTCCGGCGTGACGAGGTACGGGATGGCACCCGCCGCGCGGTCACGGGCCAGCCCGAGCATCTTCGGGCCGATAGCGGCCAGCACACGCCGTTCGGCAGGCACCGGCACGGGGGCGGAGTCGAGGCCGGTCAGGTAGTCCTGCATCGCGGAGTACGGGCGGGCGTACCGCGTGGCGAACCGGGCGTGGCTGACGCCCAGACCAAGGAGGAAACGTTCGCGGTCGGCAGGGTCGAGGGCAGCCTGCCGCGCGGCGACATCGGCCGCCTCGTACTGCCAGATGCTGAGAATGCTGGTGGCCACCACCACACGGTTCGTCGCCGCCAGCAGGCGAGCGGCGTGGTCGAAGCCCGGGCTGCCGCCGATCCACAGGGCAGCGAAACCCATGTCTTCCAGCGCCGCCGCTGCCTCACGGATCTGCCCGGCCTCGGCAGGATCATCCGAGCGGAACCAACTGCTCCAGATACCGATGGAGCCAAGGCCCAGGACGGGTACCACCTCTCTCACCTGCCTCACCAGTGGTCAGTGCCGGGCGCGGACTGCTCAGCGGCCGCCCGGCACGCCGAGGACTGCGGTGTCACAGGGCCAGCAGGTCCTTGCGCGGGCCGCCCAGCGGTCCGCCGCTGTCGAACAGGGGCCCGCCCTCGGCGAGCGATCCGGTGTCGACGGCCTGGAAACCCGTACTGTCGACCAGCTCGGCCACTTTGCGTTTGGCGTCGAGATCGTCCCCGGCGAGCAGGACGATGCGGCGCCCGCCGTTGACGACGGGGTCCTCGGCGAGGACCTGCGCCGGGTAGGTGTTGAAGCCCTTAACCACAAGGGCGCCCGGGAGAAGCGAGGCGACGACCTCGGTCGGCGGGCGCCCTCCGGTGTCGGCGTGCTCCAGACCGCTCGGCGTCTCCCGCAGCGGATTGATCGGGACGAGGACGATTCGTCCCTGCCAGGAAGAGACAGCGGCCGCCGCGCTCTCCTTCTGGTCCCACTGGACGGCCAGGACGACGATGTCACCGAAGTCGGCGGCCTCCTGGGGTGTCCCGGCCGACGCGTTCTCGCCGAGCTCGCCGACGAGCGTGGCCAGCTTCTCCGGGCCGCGGGAGCCGGCCATCATCACCTGGTGCCCGGCCCGGGTGAAGTGCCCGGACAGCGCGGCACCAAGGCGCCCGGCGCCGATGATTCCCACCTTCATGACCTCACCGTCGCACACCCTCGCGGACCCTGCCTCCCGACGGACGGTCAAGCACCGCGCTTGACCGGGGCCCCCGCGTAGAACTTGCCGGTCATGTGGAAGAACTGCGTGCCGTTGACGATGGTGTCGAACACCTGCTGCTCGGTGTAGTCCTCCACCTGGGTGACGTAGACGCCGCTGACGGGTTCGTGCCAGGACAGAGCGTACTGGCAGGGCCGCAGCCGCGTCGTGCTGTAGGTGATCTGCTGCGTCAGGCCCGTGAGCGTCCCCGGACCCTTCACCACCTTGATCGTCGCTTCGGTCGCCGAACGGAACGTGATCGTGGTCAGGAACGGGCCCTTGCCGATGGGCGTATCAACCCCGAAATCCGCAGTCCACGTCTGGCCCACCGCGGGCACGGTCGCGTCCTTGTACTCGCCGCCCCCTTCACCGCATCCCGTGTCGCGACGCTGCGAGGAAGGCGCTTGCGCCTCAACTGCCGGAACAGCGGAAGTGAAAAGGGCCAGGGTGAGCAGCACGGACGCTTGAACAAGCCGGGAGAGTTTCATGACGAGCTCCTTGCTCCCCCCTGCAACCACCGGACCCACAGCACCGGGCTAGTGCCCAGAATTCCAGCACGGTCTCCTGCGGTCGGCGACCCGAGCAGGGCGAGGCGGCAGCAATGCCTCCCGCTGACGCACTGGTTTTCCAACAAGCTCTCATCGTGACTTTTAACCGGTTAACGCGGTTTGGTGCCTACTTGTGGTGGGGGGGCCGCTGGCAGAGGGCCGCCCCAGATTCGGGAGCGGGCGGTATCGGGGCCAGCCGGGTGCGGATCCGCAGACGCCTTAGTGGGGCAGTTCCCCCCGGCGCCACAGGCGCGTGCCCAGCAGAAGCGGGCGGAGTGCCGGGGCCTCGGGAGACGGGTACGGGAACGCGGGCGAGCTACTTGCCTAACGTGCCTTAAAGGCATTCAGGTTGCTGACCTGCAAGAATGCTCGACAGCACTAGATAACGCTGGCGGCCCCCGATGCCGTCGAGGAGGCGTGAGGTGGCCAAGAGAACGGAGGTGGCGGCGCCCTGTTCGACGGTCTTGATCAGGCGGAGGGGAACCCTTCCGCTGCCGCGGCCGCCGGTGTGGCGCTGGAGGTTGGTGTAGGTGGCGCCAGGCATCAGCGCGTTGGCGGTGATGTTGTCCTTGGCCCAGCGGCGGGTCGCTTCGACCGCGAAGAGGACGTTGGCGGTCTTGGACTGACCATAGGCCAGCCACGGATCGTAGGGGCGGAAGGCGAAGTTGACGTCGTCCCACACGATCGGTGATTGCTGGTGGCCTGTGGAACTGACGACGACGATCCGGGCGTCGTCGGCGGCGGTCAGTGCATCGTGCAGGCCGGTGGCGAGGGCGAAGTGGCCCAGGTGGTTGGTGGCGAACTGTCACTCCCAGCCCTGTTCGGTGTATTGCTCGGGACAGGCCATGACGCCGGCGTTGTTCACCAGGACCTGCAGTGGGCCCTGCCATGCGGCGGTGAAGGCCGTGACGGACGCAGGATCGGTCAGGTCCAGGTGCGCGACGCGCACCTCCTGGTTGCCGGTTGTCTCGGTGATGTCCTTGGCGACCCGCTCGCCTGCTGCCACGTCTCGGACGGCGAGAGTGACTGCCGCGCCGGTGGTGGCCAGGGCGCGGGCGGTCTCTGCCCCGAGCCCGGAAGAGGCGCCGGTGACCACAACCCGGCGGGCAGTGAGGTCGATCCCTTCCGCGACCTCGGCGGCCGTGCTGGAGAAACCGAACGGGGTGGTGATGGCGCTCATGAGTGAACTCCTTGCTGGGGGGGGGTGAATCGTGCGTGGTGGCCCTGTGTTCAGGGTGTGAGCATTCGGTCCTGCTCGACCGGGGGTGTGCCGTCGAGCCAGGGCAGGGCCTTGCCGAAGCGGACCAACTCGCCGTAGAGGGCGGGATCCACGGGGTCGGCGAAGACCAGGTCGAGCACCGCATCTGCGGCTTGGGAGGGGGACTGGGCCTGGCTGTAGTCGCTGAACCAGGGGCGGGAAGTTGCGGTGTCGACCATGCCGGGGCACACGGAGGCGATCAGAGTGCCGGTGGCGAGATCATGTTCGCGGCGTTCGGCGGCGATCGCGCGGACGGCGGCGACCTGGGCCACCTTTGAGGGCACATTCAGCCAGCGCGGCCAGCCCGCTTCTTCGGCGTTTCTGGTGTGGATGGCTCGGCGCCAGGACTCGACGGCGTACTCCACCTGCTCCAGGTTCGCGCCGTCGAACAGGTGGTGCAGCCGTGGGTCGAGGTGGCCGAGGGTGCCGAATCTGCTGGCCACGACGAGCAGTCGGCCCCTCGGGCGCAGGGCAGGGCCGAGGGAGCGCAGGATCGCGTGGGTGGCGGTGTTGGAGACGTCGATGAATTCGTCGGCCCTCTCGGCCTGTGATTCTTCGGGCAGCAAACGGGCGACCGCGTTGGAGATGACGACGTCGGCCCCGCCGTACCGTCCCCCGAGTTCGTCGGCGAGGCGGGCGATGGCGTCGGTGTCGGTGACGTCCAGGACCCGGCCCTCGACGCGGGCGCGTGCGCCGGGCAGCTGCGTGACCTCGCGGGCGGCGTCCTTCACGCGCTGGTGGTTGCGACCGGTGAGCAGGACCAGGTCGTCCGGGTTCATGCGGGACGCCAATCCTTCGACGAGGGCGCGACCGAGTCCTTGGTTGGCACCCGTGACGAGGGCGATGCGTGAAGTGTTCATGCAGGCCACACTAGAAAGGGCCACATTCATGAGTCCAACGAAAGTTCAGCACGGTTAGTATGCGCAATCGTCATGGAATTCACAGATGTGTCACTGACCGCGCTGCGCGTCTTCCGCGCCGTAGCCGAACAACGAACCTTCACCGCGGCCGCGGCAGCGCTGGGCTACACCCAGTCGGCGGTGTCCCGGCAGATCGCCGCAATCGAGCGGGCGGCGGGCGCGGAGCTGCTGGAGCGGCGGCGCGACGGAGTACGGCTCACCCCGGCAGGCCGCGTCGTCATGCGCCGCGCGACGATCGTCCTCGACGAGATCGGAGCGACTGCGAGGGAGCTGTCCGGACTGCCCGGGCAGTCCGGGACGGTCCGCCTGGGATGGTTTCCCAGCGCCGGCGCCGTCCTACTGCCCCAAGCCCTGGCCGCGCTCCGCCGCACGGACCCCGGCCTGCACGTCGTCGGCCGAGAGGGCAGCACCCCGGCGCTGGTGCGCGCCCTGCGAGCCGGCAGTCTCGACCTGGCCCTGCTCGCGTCGGCACCGCCGTTCCGACCGCCGGACGCCGAGTCGCCCGCGCTCGCGCTGCAGACACTCACCGAACGTGCGCTGTGCCTCGCGGTGCCCGCCGCGCACCCCCTTGCCCGCGGCGACTTCGTCGACGTGGCCGACCTGCGCGGACAGCGCTGGATCGCCGGCTCATCCTCCGGAGAGGACCGGCTGATGGGTGTGTGGCCCGGCCTGGATGAGCGGCCCGAGATCGCCCACACCGCCCGTGACTGGCTGGCCAAGCTCCACCTCGTCGCCGCCGGCTGCGGGCTGACCACCGTGCCGCCCTCCCTCGCTGCCGCCGCGCCACCGGGGGTACGCATCCTGCCTGTCCGCGGCGGGCCCCAAGAACAGCGACGCCTGCTGCTAGCCCGCCTTCCCCACCCATCGGCCGAGCCGGTCATCCGTGTGGCAGCCGCCCTCCGCGCGGCGGCCCTCGACACCACTCCATCCCCGCCAGCTTCGTGACGAGGGCAATGAACGTGTAGGCCAGGTTCCTCCTGGCGGTCCTGCGACGACTCGGCTCCCAGCCCCACTTCGGATTCCGCAGAAGCCAGGTGCACTGAGAATCCCGAGCCGAGCGTTCTCACCCAAAATGGCAACCACGCAGCGCAGCACAACATCCACAGACAAGCTCAACGCGACAGGACATTGTAGGCTCGCATTTCGCCTGTCCCTTTCTCATTGACCGTAGCCTTTGTCCGGCCCAAGGGACGGCGTGATGAGACGAACTCCCGTGTGATCGTTCACTCGTCGTAGTGCTGATCCCGGTCTCGATCTATGCAGCGGCTCTCTCCGGCCTGATCGTGGAGAGGGCGCAGCTGATCGTGACCGGGATTTCTGCTCCCCGCTCCTGCTGCTCGGAGGTGGGGTATGCCGGGCCAACTGAAGACTCTGCGGCGGCACTACCGGGGTCTCGGCGTCGGCCGGGCCGGGCGGGGCGGGCGGGGCGGGGCGCCCCGGGGAAGCATCGATGCCGCCCCCGAGCAGCTTGAGGTCTCCTCTGTACACCGGAGGCTCTCCGCCGCATTGATCAGCCCGCCCCCTTCTCTGAACTGAGGAAATCGGCCGGAGCCCGGAGGGCCGCGCCAGTCCAGTCGCCAGGAGGCGCGGGTAGTGATCGCGCTCCCGCCGTTCACTTCTTCGCGCCTTCGGGTCATTCCGAATTACCTCAGTCAGTACAGGTATCTTCTCCACGGGATCCGGCAGAGCGTTGAATTTATACGTAGGGCTCGACACCAGATGTCGATGACGGCCGACACCACCCCTCTTGTGGGGGGGAACCGTGTCGACGAGTTCCGGCAACACCCGGCCGCAGCATCACGGCGCGGCGCCGGATGCTCGCCTACCTGCGTAATCGGCGGGCTCCAGCTGAGACGCGACGTCAGCCGACAGTCGAGGCGGTGCTGAAACTCACCGCCATTCCGAGGCGGCGAGGCGGCCAAGTCTTCGGAAGCCGTCGACAAACGTGGCTAGCTCCCACCTATAAAACCAGAACGTGGACGAAGGGAGTGCGCGATGGCCAAGACGGACGAGCAGTGTTCGGGCGAGGGCTACCACGTGTTGCAGACAGCCGAGGAGGTGTACTCATCAGACGGGGAGTACGCTCAGGATCAGCCGCAGACACGCTCGGGGACGATCGAAGGGTGGCCTGCGGCCAACGCGCCGAGTTCCGACGCACAGAGCATCCGGTACGCGACCCGGCGGGCCACGAGTTTCGAGCCCTCGCACACGTATCAGCAGTCGCTGCAGTTCGAGTTGATCGAAGAGGCGGCGACGCCGAACGTGCGGCGCCGGGGCAGGGCGGTGCGGATCAGTACACGGGGCACGGTGGTGGACACCGCGCGGATCCGAGAGCATCACGACGCGGGATCCGGCGCGACCACCTCCTATTCGTATCTGGCCGGCCGCTTCGCCCCCGGTGACTTGGGAAAGAAACGCGACCTCGCCGACAATGGCAACATTCTGGACAGCTTTGCTATCTCCGTCCAGCCGGTGACTCCCACCGCCCCGGCGGGAACGACCACCCAGAACAGCGCGGATTGGGTGATCAGTGACTTCTCGCCGACATCCCACAATGGTGAGAAGACCGTGAGTACGTCGACGACCATCGGTGCCAACGTTGGCTTCTTCGGCACTACCCCCACTGCGGGGCTGAGCTACAGCTACACCACGGGGGCGTCCTGGGCCCTGAAGGACTACGAGCTGGCCGCAGCTGGATCGACCACCCATGACGGTCCGTACGTGTCCTGGTCGATCAAGCGCACGAGCAAGGACTCCGACCCTGCGTTGGCGAAGTCCGCGCTGACACCGCACCTCGAAGCGGTGTTCACCCTGAGGCCGGAGGCTAACCCCTCGCGGTTCTCGGCCTTCACCGTCCTGACCACCATCACAACCGACCATGTGACCACCGAGAAGAGGTCGATCCCTTGGGGGCCGTGGCTGCTCGGCTACCTGATTGCGCCGAGCGTCGAGGTCAAGGTCCACCACTGGGTTCCCATCCAGTTTCTGCAGACCTATCTGATCGATTGGGAGTACGGAACGGTGGAGATCATCGGCCACCGGAGGCCCCGAACCACCGAGGAGGAGATCGCGAAGCTTCTCGGCCTGCCCCTTCACCCGCAACGCCCGAATCTGATGCCCGTACCGGATCATCCGCTGGACGGCTTTCCGGCGATCATTTCCAGGTTGGTGCGAGCCATGAGCCTGGTCCGAGAGAAGTGCAAGCCGACGGCGGATGACGTGAAGGCGATGTTCTCCCCGGTCGCTCTGCCCACGGTCAAGCCCGATCTGACAGGCCGATTCCGATACCGGGGCGAGTCGCCGGTCGGGACGATGTTTGTCCCTCCGGGCCGTAAGACCATCGAAATCGCCGTTCCCGCCGAGCGATTGGGCCAGTATGTGAACGGCTTCGCGGTGGGGTCCACCGATCCGGCGGGCTCATGGTCGTACGAGTGGCTGGGCTTCCGGCGGTCCCTCCTGATCACCCGCACCGGAGCGGCGTCCGATGGCTGCACAGTGTGGCTGACCCCGCGAAACTACCGGGGTGGAGTCTGCACCGTGGTGAGTCCGAACGGCCTCAACCAGTTGCCGGTCCGGGATCTCGGCCTGCCCGAGCCGCCGGACGCCATCGTGGGCCTCTACCCCGATGCCTCCAAACCGGCGAAGTCTCACGTCGTGTTCTGGCGCGACTGCGTCTACCAACTGGAGAAGACCGGCACCTCCACTACCAATGGCGCCCCGGTGCTGAGGCTGGCCAAACCCCGCCTGCTGCGCGAGCATACGAACGATCCGGCTACCCGCGATGTCGACACCGCGTACAGCTTCCCCGAGGCGAGCGGAGATATCCCACTCAAGACCACGGTTGTGCTGGTCAAGGGTCAGAAGTGCCAGGCGTTCTATCTGGCGGCCGACGGGACGCTCACACCCAACAAGGGCGAGCCGCTGACGCAGGTGCCGAAGATCGTCACCGCTCTGGGCGGTCGCCTCGACACCGTGCTGCCGCGGGCCTTCGGGACTGACTCCTTCCTCTGGTTCGGCGGTCGGCTGGCCACCCAGACCGAGACCATCGAGGACGCTCCGAAGCCGGTCCCGTTCGAGAAGATGGTCGCCAGGTCCGAGATCCTCCGCGGGCGGCTCAGCCCCGACTTCCTGTTCGACTCCCACACCCACCTCGGCGACGACCACCTCTTCTTCCACGCCCCCGGCAGCTACGTCGACGAATAGGAAGCGTACCCATGGACGGTTATGACGACCCGCCACCACCGGAGAGCAAGACCCTCTGGTTCGGCCGGGACCCGGACACCGGTGCCCCCATCACCCTCAAGGTGCAGGACCTGGGTAACGGAATCGGCATTGTCGACTGGAACATCGCAGGGGTCCTGCACCACCTGAGGATGGGTGGCGACGACAGGGAGTGGCGGAAGTACCTCAACCGGAAGTTCACCGAGCCGACGGCAGGAGGCTCCCGCAGCTGGGCCGAGAAGAACGGGTTCGAGGCGTATACCCGTAGGCTGCTGGACATGCTCGTCAAGGACCGGTACGGGGGAAATCTCTCGCAGGGAAAGAGACTTGTGGAGAGCATTGGCAAGCTCGTTCCCATCCCCGGGCAGTACGACCGTCGCAGTCCGGAGGCGTTCGAACCGGTCGGGTTCCGGGATTTCTATACGCGCGACGAGCGAACCAACCGGAACAAGCAGATCCTGGAGCTGCTCCCTGAGGAGGGCCAGAAGTACGGTGAGGACAGCGGGATCCGGGTCCTGATCGCCAACGGCGGGACGGAGGCGCTCAGCGCGGCCGTGGTTGCGGGAGACGAGAGGCTAGCCGGCAACGCGCACGGTACGTGGGCGATCGTGTCGCTCCCGCACGGAGTGACCGTCCAGACCGAGGGCCGGATCGTCCGCCCCGACATTATGTTGGGCTCGCTCCTGCGAACGGCTGCTAGCTTGCAATCGGGCAACTACCTGGATACGCCGGTCGAGTTGCCGATCAAGAGCGAGGTGCGCAAGACGACTTCGTACGAGACGGCTGTCTCCGATGTGTCCTCCTTCGAGGTGCTGGGCAACGAGACCGCCCTGCGCTACTACCAGGGGCGCAATCGCGCCCTCCTGTTCGACGAGCCCGTGGGACCGCTACCCCTCACCAGAAGCAGCTGCGAGTTCGCCGAGACTTTCGCCGAGCAGATGAAGACCGTCACCGAGCAACAGAAGGAGGCAGATCCCGGGCTGCGGGCTCTGGTCGAGGCCGTCGAAAACCTCTCCACCATCCGCGGTGAAGCATCGGCGATCAATGAGCGGACACTGTGCAAGGAGCGAGAACTCACCCCTCGGTCCTCTCCCTCGACCTCCGCAGGTCTCTCCTGGGTCTATCAGCTGAGGCTACTCACTGACCCGTGGGAGATCACGAGAGACATGACCGAGAACCCGAATACGACGAAATTCCGCAAGGACGTGTTCGATGACCAGAAGTTCCTCTGGAAGCCAACCAGCCTCCCGCTCCTGGGCGGCGTACTGGGCGCCGAGAGCTTCCTCGTCGACGCCACCGTCACCATGTGCACCGTTGGGCTGGCTCCGCCTGTCCTGGCCGATCTCCTGAAGTGGTCGAATCTGGCCAACAAGGGTATCCGGGCACTGCGGTGGATGGGCAACAAGATCTCCGCGCCGCCGAAGAAGGAGACCTGGGGAAAGACGTTCAGGGAGCAGTACCGACTCCATCGACGCAATCCCGGCATCGCGACGGAGCTGGCCGTCGACGCGGGGTCATGGTTCACCGAAAAGTTCCTGCTGCCCAAAGCGGTCAAGCTGGCAGCCAGGCTCGGGCACAACGCCGACGCCTTCCGGGTACTCGTCGAGCAGACCCCGGACGACGACACCTTCCTCGCCCGCAAAGCCAACTACCTCCGTAAGCGAGGCCAGGACTGGAAGGGCTTCTGGGACCAGGTACGTGGCCCGGAGGGTGTCTCAAAGCCCACGCTGTACCGCGCGGAGGGCATCAGCGACCTCAGCGGCCTCCGCATCGCCGACCCGTGGAAATCCCCGCTGCCGAATTCGGACTACTCGACGGAGGGAAGTCTGCTCTCCACGGAAGGAGATCTCCTCGGCGCATTCGGCGGCGGGATCGACGGCTTCGATGTACCCCGTACCCGGGGGACTCGTGTCGCCGCCTTCAGCGGCATGGAACGCGTTGAGTCCCGAGATCCGCGGGGCGCCCGTGCCTTCGAGGCGCCCTGGTGACAGCACATCATTCCGACGCGCCCCCGGTCGGCCGCAGGTAGAGGCCCCTTCCCGCTGACGGTCACTCGGTCTGGCGGTGTCCGAAGGACATCCGCCGCGACCTGGAGTGGGCCCTGGCGTACCACCGAGCGCGGCGGGCAGCGGGCCTGGGTCATGTCCCCTGGTGTGGTGTAACTGATCGAGGGCGCCGCCAGGGAGTACGGCGGAAACGTGCCGTTTAAGCAAGAGTCCGCAGATGATCAGCCTTTGACGGCGCATCGGGCTGCCGAAGGACGGGACGTACGTGGCGGCAGACCTCTGGGGACAAGATCGTGAGACAGAAGTGGCGTGTCCCTCAAATGAGACGGCCGGAAACACCCAGGTCGCCAAGCCGGAATGGGACTTTCCGAATGCGGCCCTACACGTACCGCGCGCTCGTGGAGCAGCCCGGCCTGATCCCGGTCCAGCCGCAGTGGATGCACAACACCGTTCTGCACTCCGGGCCACAGAACACCGCGACCACCGCCGAGGTCGACCAGTTCGTCGCCGAAGTGACCCGGGCCGCCGCCGGCATCGAGCCGTTCGACCTGGCCCTGGCCCGCCCGGACATCGGCACCGTGGCGATCGAGAGCAAGGGGTATCCCGGGGCACAGCACCGGCGACTGTGGGAGATGACCTGGCGAGCACAGCAGGCAGTGGTCGGTGACCGGTGGCCGCTGATCCCCACGCAGTCCTACCCCCACCTCTCACATGCCTATGAACTGAACCGGATTTTGTAGCGGCCCTGAAGCCAGGCATGATCGCCTCGGCAGATGGGAGAACGCAGGTCCGATGCCCGCACCACGGAAGTACCCCGACGAGCTGCGCGAGCGAGCCGTCCGCGAAGTCCAGACCTCAGGCCGTCCGGTCGCTCACGTGGCCCGTGACCTCGGTATCCACAAGGAAGCCCTGCGTGGCTGGGTCCGCCAGGCCGAGGCCGACCAGGGCAGCCGGTCCGACCTGCTGACCACGGCCGAGCGGACTGAGCTGGCCCAACTCCGCAAAGAGATAGCCGAGTTGCGACGGGCGAACGAGATCCTGAAGGCCGCCAGCGTGTTTTTCGCGAAGGAGCTCGACCAGCCCCGCACGAGGCCGACGCGGTGATCAACCACCTCCGCGACGACTTCGGGGTCGAGCCCGTATGCCGGGAACTGGACCTGTCGGTCTCGGCATACAACGCCCGCCGCAAGCGCCCGATGTCCGCCCGGCGCCAGCGCGACGCACACCTCACCGAACGCATCCGCCGTATCCACGCTGCTTCCGGCGAGACTTACGGAGCCAGACGCATCCACCGCCAGCTGGGGCGCGAGGGCATCGCCGCGGCCCGCTGCACCATCGAGCGGCTGATGCGCGAGGACGGCCTGGAAGGCGTGATCCGCGGGCAGCGGCGCCGCACCACCATCCCCGAGCCGTCCGCTCCCAGACCGCCGGACCTGGTCAACCGGCACTTCACCGCCCACCGCCCCAACCAGCTCTGGGTCGCCGACCTCACCTACATCCGCACCTGGTCGGGCTGGGTCTACGTCGCCTTCGTCCTGGACGTGTACTCGCGGATGATCGTCGGATGGCAGCTTGCCACCCACATGCGCACCGATCTTCCACTGGACGCCCTGGAGATGGCCCTGTGGCGGCGCGGGATCAAGAAGGGCTCGGGTCTCATTCATCACAGCGACCGCGGTTCGCAATACGTGTCCATCCGCTACGGCGAACGGCTCATCGAGGCCGGCGCGACCGCGTCCGTCGGCTCCGTCGCCGACAGCTATGACAACGCCATGGCCGAGGCCCTCAACGGCACCTTCAAGGCCGAACTGATCGAACACCAAGGGCCCTGGCACGACGCTGGCCAGGTCGAACGCGCTGTCGTCCAGTGGGTCGGCTGGTACAACACCGAGCGCCTTCACTCCGCCCTCGATTACCTTCCACCCGAGGAATTCGAGGCCCACTACTACCGATCCCAGGCGAACCCCAACGCCGCCTGAAAACACGCAAACCGGCCGCTACGAAACTCGGGGCAGCTCACTATGCCGGTTCCGACGTACACCTGACGCCCGACCGCGGCGCGCTGAAAGTGGTGTTGTCCGACCTGCCGGGCGAGTCGGTGACCGTACCGGTCGACACCCTCACGCTGGTCGCCGAATGGCACGACCGACGCGAGATCGTCTGGGAGCCTCTGGCCGAAGTGCGGCTCGGCTGCCGGCGATCGACCGGGCAGCGTCATAGAGGCTGAACAGACTCCCTGGCCAGGCCCCGGTGGGAGAACAGCACGAGCCATTGGGGCGAACTTGTCGGTTGGAGGCGGCACCCGGCCCGGCGGCTGGCGTTGTGCTGGGTGTGGAATCGACGCAGCTGCTTGAAGAGCTTGCAGACGCAGTGGCGTTGCGCAACAGCTGCGTGGCCGCGCTGCGCAACGCCAGCACGCACGTGACCGAGCTAACGGCGCAGGCGATCGCTGCCGGAGCGCCTGGGCCGGACATTGCCCGCATCTTGACCACCCTCGAACCGGTCGTCGGGCAAGAGCGGCAGCAGTTGGCGCAGGACGCCGTGGTCCCGCAGCCGCGCCCGGAGCCGACGGACTGTTCATCCACTCCGTCGGCGAAGGTGTCCACGAACTGCCCGGCGGTCGTTCGCCAGATCGTGGATGCCTTCGCCGCGCGGGGCCATCCCGAGTGGCTGACTCTCGCGCAGATCGCCGACCACCTGGTGGGTGTGGACCCGGCCGCATGGGGGCAGTGGGAGGGGCGGCGCGACCGGTTGAACATGGTCGGCCGCACCATTCGGTCCGTGCTGCGGCGAGCCGGAGTGGAGATCCCTTGCAGCCGCCTCGACGGTGTCATCGATCGGAGGCGGCCGACCATCTACAAGCTCGCGGATGTTCAGCGCGCTGCGCAGGATTCCCCGGTTACTCGGCGAGCGGGGTGATCGCGGCGTGGTAAGGGACGCGCAGCGGCAGGGCGTCTGCCGGGCCTGAAGACGGACTCTCCTCAAGCAGGGCGCGGCTACCGACGCAGGCCACCGCGGTCGGCCTGACAGCGCGAAGACCGCCCGGGTTGACTCGGGCGATGCACCGGTCATCCCCAGAGCTTTCGGGTGAATTCCTTTGCCCAATCCGCCCGTTCGCGATGCGTGCCGTGGGGTGTGCACGGGGTGTTAGGTGCGGCATCGCACTTCGGGCAAGTGACGTCCACCGCGTGCCAGGTGCGCGCCGGCGAACCGCTCCCCCGTTCTCCCCGCCTGTCCCTACGCGGCTGCGCAGGTTGGGCTTTGGCCTTGCCGGTTCGCAGGATCATCCGCATCCGGCGCAAGCGTTCGTCGTGGGGAATCTGTCGCGTCTTACCAGGTCCGACGCGGTCGTCGTTGGCACAAGGCTTCCCCGGCTCGGCGTGGCATCGCGGACACTTCCCTGTGTACCAGTCCCCGCGTGCCACCTGGTGATGCAGCCGGGGCTCGTCCTTCTTCGTCTCCGGCCTCTCGTCCTGGGCCTTTGGCGGCCGCACCCTGCCAGTCTGCCTCTGAGCCGGGAGTGCACGTTCGGGTGCAGCCGCCCGCTCGCGTTCCATGCGCGCCTTCCAGGTGTCGATCTGGCGTGCTTCGTGGGGTGGGAGCTGAGTATCGGCCATGGGGGCCAGTTCGACGAGCTGCTTGACCAAGCGGCGCTTGTTCGCCTGGGACATGAAGTTGCCGTGGCGGTGCAAGGTGCGCAAAGTCACTCGTATCCGCTGCGCCGCGTCCACTTTCCTCTGGCGGGCCTCATCCTGGGCTTCGGCTTCGGCTTCGGCTTGCAGTTTCCGGGCAATCTCTACCCGCTCCTTGACCAGCGCGGCAAGGAACTCGGCTGCTGCTTCTGCGGTGTGGTTCTCGGCGTTGGTGCGGTCGTGGGCTGCGATCGCGTTTACACGGGCCAGGAGCCCGCGGGTCTCTTGAACGTTCTCTTCGGTCACAGCCTTGCCCAGACGGGAGAACATCTGCTGGCGCACTATGGCCTGTTCCTCCAGCCAGACCTTCGCCTCCTCAAGGGCGGCGTCGATCTGCGTACGCGTCTCCTGGTCCACGCCGTTCATGGCGGCAAGGGTGTTGCTCACTCTGGTCACTACGACCACGGCCCCCACGGTGCGGGCCTCATCGAGACGGCGAAGGAGGACTTGGGCTTGGGCCCGCGAGTCTGGCGCCTTCCTGCCCTTCCCCGATGGCCGGCGAGTCGGCGGGGGCGTGGTGTGCGAACGGACGATTCGCTCGACTGCCGGGGTCGACAGGCCCCGCTCGGTCACCTCGCACTCGTCCAGGGCGAACCACTCGGTAGGTCGAGCGAAGGCATCGGTGCCGATCTGAACGCGGCGCGCAGTGCCCTCGTTGTCCAGGCGGATCCGATGCACGTACCAGCGGCGGATCAGCGTGTCACGGTCCACTGGCACCGACATGCCCAGCACTGGCTCACGCTCGCCGTCCCACACCGGTGCCACCGTCTGATCCAGGTGCACCCGCAGCCCGCCGTGCGGCCAGCGGACGTCGACGACGGAACCGAGTGGCGCTCCGTTGGGGCGGGTGTACTCGAAGCTGGCCTGCTCGCCGCGGTCGGCGAGCCATGCCGCGGCCGCGGACTTCACGTACAGGTGATCCGCGCTGTTGACACCGCGGGCGTGGCGTCCGCACACGTGCGGCAGTCTGTCCGGATCCGGGTGATGGGCGAAGTGGCACGCTCGATGAGTTGACTGAACTAGCTTGAAGAAAGTGGCAGGTCAGGCGGGGTCTTGCTAACTTCCCCGGCTATGTCTGAACCAGCGGCCCATGAGAGGGACTTACCGGCTCTCGCGCTGCCTGAGATCGGCCGGTTACTGACCTTGAAGGCGGGTTGTCGTAGGGCCTGACTGTTGTTGATCGTTGCGGTATGCCGGTTGTATGAGGTATCCGCAGGGTGGGGGCCTGACGGCGGAGAGGCAAGCATTCCGCGAGCGGGTCCGGATGGAAGCAGCCGGGATGTTCGCTGCCGGGCGGGGCAGTACGGAGATCGCGAAGGAGTTACGGGTCAGCGTCCGGTCCGTCCAGCGGTGGCGGCGGGCCTGGCGGGAGGCCGGCCAGGACGCGGTTCGTTCCCGTGGCCCGGCGTCCCGTCCGAAACTGAGCGAGGCACTGTTCGCTGTGCTTGAGGAGGAGTTGGCCAAAGGCCCGGTCGCTCACGGCTGGCCGGATCAACGATGGACCCTGGCTCGTATCAAGACGCTGATCGGGCGGCGGTTCCACAAGAGCATGACGCTGTCGGGCATTTCGCAGATGCTGCGGCGGCACGGCTGGAGTCACCAGGTTCCGGCCCGTCGGGCCGTTGAGCGTGACGAGGCGGCCGTGGCCGGCTGGGTGAAGAAGGCGTGGCCGCACTTGGAACCACCGCGGCGGCGCTCGGGGCCTGGATCGTTTTTGAAGACGAGGCCGGGTTCTCGATGACGCCGCCGACCTCCCGCACCTGGAGCAGGCGCGGATCCACCCCGGTCATCCGGGTCCGCGGCCGTTCCCAGCGCCGATTCTCCATAGCCGCCCTGTGCTGCTACAAGCCCGGCGAACGGTCTCGCCTGATCTACCGACCCAAACGGCATACCGATCACAAAAGTGGCGGTCGCAAGAGCTTCGCCTGGACCGATTACCGAGACCTCCTCATCGCCGCCCACCAGCAGCTCAACGGCCCGATCGTCCTCATCTGGGACAACTTGAAGTGCGCCACGAGGCGCGACGGAATCGAGTGGAGGTGAAGGGACTCCACCGCTGGGCGGTCGCAGCCGTCCGGTGAAGCTGAGGGCAGTCGCTGCCTGGGAACGCAGGTGGCGGCGGGAAGCAGCCCTGACAAAGTACGGGACGGGTCGGCACTGTCAGACGGCCTGGGTCCGGCAAGCAGTGAGGAGAAGGTGTACGAGAGGAACCGCTGTCTGACGCCCCGTAAGTGTCCCGCTCGGCTCAAATCTGACGGATACGGGCCGGGTTGCAGCGCGTGACCGTCACTCGTCTGGGTGGCGTTCAACTCCGAAGCCGGTTTTTAGGTCCGGTGGGGAGGCCATGCCGAAGGTCTGCGGCGTAGGCATGGCGAGGCTGTCGGGGTAGAGGCGGGCACCTCCCTCCTCGATCGATTCTGTGGTGAACGTGGGAACCGCCTGCGGTCGCCCTTTCCGCCGTGCATCCGGTGCGGCGGCGGGCAGGTCCGTTGCCGACTGATGGCCGTCGGGCGGGGCGGAGGTCTCGTAGTAGTCCGAACGCGCGAGAGGCGCGTACATGGCGAAGGAGACCAGCAAGTCAGCAGTGGACGTACTGGAAGGTCAGGAGGCCGTCGCCGGTGAATACCGACGAGCTTGACTCCGTCCTGTTTGGGGCGGAGCGCAGGGTACTGAAGATCCAGACCAAGCTGCACTGTTGGGCCCGTGATGATCCTCATCGCAGGTTCGATGATCTACACAACCTCGTTGCCGACCCCGCGTTCCTTCTGGTCGCGTGGGACCGGGTGCGGGGCAACAAGGGAGCACGCACGGCCGGAGTGGACGGACATACGGCCCGTTCCATCGAGGCTGGGCAAGGTGTCGGGGAGTTCCTCGACGGGCTGCGGTCGCAGGTCAAGGACCGCAGTTTCCGCCCGCTGCCGGTGCGGGAGCGGATGATCCCGAAGTCGGGTGGCAAGTTGCGCCGCCTGGGGATCGCCACCATCGCCGACAGGGTGGTCCAGGCTTCCTTGAAGCTGGTGCTGGAGCCGATTTTCGAGGCGGATTTCTACCCGTGTTCCTACGGGTTCCGTCCGAACCGTCGCGCTCATGACGCAGTGGCTGAGGTGCGCTACTTCGCATCCCGCTCCTATGAGTGGGTCGTTGAAGGCGACATCACGGCCTGTTTCGATGAGATCTCACACTCGGCCCTGATAGACCGGGTGCGGGCACGAGTCGGGGACAAGCGCGTCCTGGCACTGGTGAAGGCGTTTCTCAAGGCAGGCATCCTCGGAGAGGATCGCATGCTGAGGGAGAACCGCGCCGGAACCCCGCAGGGTTCGATCCTTTCGCCGCTGCTGAGCAACGTGGCCCTGACGGTCCTGGACGAGCACATCGCCCAAGGACCCGGCGGGCCCGCTTCCAGTCAGACGGAACGGGCCAAGCGCCGCCGTCACCGACTGCCCAACTACCGGCTCGTCCGCTACGCGGACGACTGGTGCTTGATGGTTACGGGCACGAAGGCCGACGCCGAAGCCCTCCGGGAGGAGATCGCAGGAGTCCTGTCCACGATGGGCCTGCGCCTGTCACCGGAGAAGACCCTGATTACCCACATTGACGAGGGCCTTGACTTTCTCGGCTGGCGCATCCAGCGCCACCGGAAACGGGGCAGCAACCGGCACTACATCTACACCTACCCGTCCCGCAAAGCCGTCAAGGCAGTGACGGGCAAGGTCAGAACACTGTGCCGGACGATGGACACGAGCCAGCCGCTCGATGCCCTGTTGCGTCACCTCAATCCGACGCTGAAGGGCTGGTGCGTCTACTTCCGGGCCGGCGTGTCCAGCGCAACCTTCGCCTACCTGAGCTACTACACGTGGCGCCAGGTCGGGAGCTGGTTGCGTCGCAAGCACCGCCGGTCCACATGGAAGGATCTCCGTCGACGCTACTGCGACGTCGGATGGTGGCCGGCCTCGGAGGAGAGACCGCTGTTCAACCCGGCAAAGGTGACCACCACGCGTTACCGCTACCGGGGAACAGTCATCCCGACTCCATGGCCCGGCCTGGAATGAGGACAACACACAAGCCCTGAACAGGGCTTGTGGAGCGCCCGGTGCTCGGAAACGGGCACGCCGGGTGCGGGAAGCGGTCCGGGGAAACGGGCCGGTCGACGAGACCGGAACCGCGCCCCGGATCGACTTCACCGTCCACAAAGACCGCCGCATGCGGGCCTTCATCGACGCACACGACTGGATCAACGCCTATCACCTACCGGCCTACGCACCCGATCTCAACCCTGTCGAAGGCATTTGGTCGGTCCTCCGCCGGACCAGCCAGGCAAACACCGCCTTCACCAGCCCCGACCACCTCATCCGCCGACTACGACATGGCCTCCGTCAGATCCAGTACTGCAGCGGCGTCATCGACGGATGCCTCACCGCGACTGGGCTCACACTGACGACACCACGCCTACAACCTCAGTAACAGCTACGAGCCGGTTGAGAACCGGATCAGGTAGTAGTGGGCGTCGGACGCGGTGCTGCTCAGCTGCTCGCCTTGGTGGACCGGCAGTGCCGCCAGTGCCGTGCCACGAGCGTAATCGCGGGCGGCGGCACTGGTGTGATAGTTGCCTGCGCTGAGCTGGACGTCCGAGGGGTAGGTGCCGGAATCCGGATCGGATGTGGTGACGATGAATCCGTCGCTCGGAGCGGGGTTGTAAGGGCTGATCTCGGTACCGCTGCGGATGTTCTTGTCGAAGATCTCGACGGGGCCTCCCTGAATGCTGAGCGACTCGTCGCTCTGGAGGGTGCCAGTCACCGTGAGTTCATCATCCGTGCTCAGCAGCGACCCGCTGTCGACGCCGGTAGTGGTTGCAGTGACAGTCAGGGCCTTGGTCTCCACGGGGCCGGAGGCCACAACCGCGGTGGCGGTGCAGGTACCGGACACGTCGGTCTCGCCGTCGACGGTGAGGTGGCCGTTAGCCGTGAGCGGGGCCGTGATGGTGAGGTCGGGGCCGCTCACGAGTTCGCCGATTTCGACGCCGGGCAGTACGGGCCGGTCGACGGTGACCGTGAGCGAGTCGTATCGCTTCATCCCGCTCGCGACGGTCTTCAGTGTGAACACGCAGTCGCGGGCGAGGGGCTGGGTGACGTACGGAAAGGTGATGAGCCTTCCCGACGGTTCGTCCTCGCTGTACAAAGTGTGTTGCCCTGCCGGCCCGCTCCACTGCAGGACGACCGTGTCGCCCGGACGAACCAGGGTTGCCGGGGTGGGGTGGGGCGGGTCTCCAGGGAGATTCAGATGGGCAGTGAAGTTGGCAGCCGTTGACGCCATGGGTCAGACCTCCTCGGCAAGGCCCGCGGTGGCGAGTCCGAGCCCTCGCTTGACGATCTCGAAGGAGCGGGTGCGTTCGGACGGTGGCCCCTCGGGGGTGTTAGCAGCGGATTCGAGGGCCTCGACCACTGCGGTGCCCGGCTCACGGCTGATCCGGAGCCCTTTCAGCTCGATGGCCAGGCTCGGCGTCACCGTCTGCCGCAGCGCATGTTCGGTGGGGGTGAACCTGGCCATGCCGTCCTGCGGTACGGCGATCAGCACGTCTTCCTGGAGCGCTACCACCGACCACGTGGCGGGTACGGCGAGAGGGGTGATCCCGCTACCGGATGCCACGAGTTGCGGGGCCCCGGCGCCGACGGGCAGCCGGATGGTGAGGAGTGCACAGTACACGGGCTCGGTATGGTGGTTGGTCACCGTGATCCGCAGGTCGCACAAGGAGAGCTCGCCGTCCGGAGGGCTCGCGTACACGTGCTCCGGGACCGTTGTACAGGTGTAGGTGAGCAGCGTCTCTTCATCTGCCGGGCTGGGGGATTTCATGGCTGCCCTTCGCGATGGAGGCGGGGAGAAGTCCGTGCACGCGGTCAAACGCCGAATGCGAACCAGTAGAAGTCGACTTGGTCGGAGTCAGGAGTGCCCTCGACGGCCCAAGTGACGTCCCCGCCGGCGTGGACGGGGACTATGAGATTGCCGTATCCACCCACGGTGGTGGTGCGGAATGTGCGTGCTAAGGAGGTGACCTTCATGGTGAGTTCGCTTCCTCCGTGGGCGGTGGCCACCACCATCCCGTCCGTGGTCATGGTCTGTGTGCCTCCGTTGGCGGGCAGCTTCTCCCGGCCTGCTTTGAGGATGCGTACGGTCCCGGTCGCGGTGAGCCCCTGCGTGGTGGTGACCCTGGCCGCGGTGAGATCCGTCGCGGCGTGTATCTGTGTGGCGTTCACCGTTCCCGAGAAGCGCAGATGGTTGGCTTCGACCGACGGCGTGCTGAGTGTGGCCTGCGTCTTCAGGTCTCCGGTGACCAGGGCGCTCGGCGCGGTGAGCGACTGCCCGATCGTGAGCTGTCCGTCGATGTGCAGGGGCATGGAGGGATCAGGCGTACCCACCTCACCGGGCACCGTGAACTTCGGGTACGAGGGCACGTCGACTGCCACGGTCACCGAGTCGTACCGGTTCACGGTCTCACCTCCGGCCTCGGAGACGGTCTGAAGGGTGAATGTCGTGTCCCGGAGCAGTGGGCCGCATGTCAGGCTGCCCGCGCCGTCCGCGATCTCGGTTCCCGTGTCGCTGTCCTCCCAGTGCAGAATGCGGGCCAGCCCGGGCGCGGGTTTCCAGGCGATGGTGACCTTGCTGCCGCGGGCGACCCGGACCAGTGGAGGGTCCGCTTCGGTGTGTTTCTCGGCGAAGACCGCGAGGTTGGTTCCCGTGACGGCACCGCTGCGGATCCCGACCGGGAACTTGGGCAGCCTGAGGATGGCGGGCCGCTCCTCCGGTGACTCCTCTCCGGTGGCGGTCGTCTCGGTGACCTCGGGGTAGGACACGCCCACGGTGCTGTTGACGGCCATAGGGAAGAAGTCGAACCGAAGCGACTTGTCCGTGATGACCGTGCAGCCTCCGGACGGGGTGAAGGTGAAGCGTACGAACCTGTTGGTGCGGATCGGGTCCGCTGCCTCCCAGTCGTCCGGCTTCGATGTGGCAATGACGTCCTGGGAGGTTGCGGCCAGGTCCCGGGCACGTTGGCCGACGGGGAAGGTGACAGTGATGCCGGTACACCGCACCTCGCTCCAGCCTCCGTTGCTGACCAGCAGAGTGATCTTTGCTTCAGTGGGACCTGAAGGGTTGGATTCCAGCGGATCGGGGTCGGTGTACAAGCTGTGGGTGAGCAGGGGTGCGGCAGCGGCCTCGTTGGTCATGTCGGCCCTTCTCAATGGCTGCGGTCTTCGGGGGGACGCCGTTCGTCAACTGCCAAAGGACACGAAGAGCAGGGGCGTGTAGTTGCCCAGGTCAATGCCGCTGGCAGTGAGTTTCTCGCCACGCAGCACAGGCATGAAGACGGCTTCGCTGGGATGGCCATCGTCTGTGATGGCGCGCATCGTCCGCTGGTCGTCGTTCACTTGCACGGTGAAGCTTGGCCTGACACCCCAACCAGGGACGGACGCAGAACCCACGAACAGACCGTCGGTATTGGCGGTCAGGGAACTGCCTGGTGATGTTGGCACGCTCGCTCCGCCGAGCATCCTCACGGTCTTCTTCGCCGTGAGGTTCCCGGTAGTGATGTGCTGCGCTTCGACGTCGCCGAGCACCTCGATGGAGCCGTCCGCCTGGAACGTGCCATCGACAGTCGCGCCCGCTTCCACGGTCAGGGTGTCCGTCACGGAGACGGCGGTGGACGCGTGGAACGCCCTCGATGC
The DNA here is from genome assembly GCF_016917755.1 of Streptomyces noursei. Lineage (GTDB taxonomy): Bacteria > Actinomycetota > Actinomycetes > Streptomycetales > Streptomycetaceae > Streptomyces > Streptomyces yunnanensis. The sequence continues at coordinate 680,834 of NZ_CP070326.1, forward strand.
CTCGAGTCCCTGTTGTGCGACGAGCTCTCCGGCCACGGTCACCGGTACGGCGAGGGTGAACGTGCCGTCGTACCCGCTCAGGGGGCCCGTGAGGGCGAGCCCGGCCAGTGTCGGCTCATCGACCTGCACGGTCACCGTGTCGTAGGTCGTCTCGCCGGTTTCCTGGTCGCGGGTGCGCAAGGTGAAGGTGGTCGCTCGTACGAGCGGCTCGGTGTCGAAGCGGCTGAGGTCGGAGACGTCGATCCCGGGCGCCGAGTAGTCCGCGGTCAGGTACTGGCCGAACAGGTGGCGTTCGACGCCTTGCCGGTATTGCCAGCGCAGGGTGACTGTGGACCCCGCTGTGACGAGGGTGGCGGGTGCGGTGTCGGCGCCGCTGCCCGAGTAGCGGTGCACGGAGAACCGGTTGGGGGATCCGGATTCGATCTCCGGACGGTAGGGCGCCTTCGCGAAGACGAGGGTCACCGGCTGCCTGGTGGTGCTCTGCTCCAGCGGCTCGTAGTCCTCGAACACCCTGATGCGCGTATTGCCGTGCTCGCGGTTGATGCCCAGGCCACGCAGCCCGACCGTCAGGCCGTCCTCGTCGAAGATGAATCCGTCGTCCTGGGGGGTCAACAGGCAGCGGACCGCGGTGTCGGTGGTCTCCAGCGACGGGTTCCAGAAGTCGTCCGACAGAGTGATGCTGATGCCGTCGGCGGACTCCACCAGGTCCTGGGCGGTGGTTCCCATCGGCAGTTCGATCACCAGGCCCCGGCACAGTACCTCCTCGCCGGGGGCCGCCGAAATGACGAGGTCCAGGTCGGCGCGGTTCAGTGGCGCGGTGGTGTGGCTGGCTTGCAGGGGGAAGGGAGCGGAGGTCAGGGCGTGGTCGAGACCTCCCCGTCCCAAGGCGTAGGCCGGTGGGGGAAGCTCTTCGCCGGTGATGCCGGTCGTCATGCGGGGTCCTCCTCGGGCTCGGCTGGGCGCAGCTGGAGCCAGCCGGTCCGCAACTGCGGGCTCGGCAGTGGAAAGTGTGGTTCCGGAGTGATCGGACGGGTCGGCAGTCCGTGCCATGCGCCGGCCGGGGACTTCTGCTGCCAGCTCCAGGCGCCGTGGCGGTCCGAGGGACGCGGCAGGGCCGGGCCCTCGTCGCCCGGTACGGGGAGCAGGGGCATCGGCCCGAACCGGAACGCCGCGGCCAAGGCGTCCAACGGCTCCTCGAACACCTGCCCAGGCAGTCGGAGGTGCGCGGTCGGCAGGATTCCGGTGGTGGCGTGGACCGTCCCGTACGGGTCGACGAGGAGCGTCAGCCGCGCCGAGCTCGCGGTGTCGTGGTCACGCGGTGCACGCGCGGGCAGGGCCAGTCCGTACCCGGCGGCGATCGGCCGCAGATAGCCGGCCGGATCGTCCAGGTCGCCGAGGTCCTCGTCGGCCAGGACGGTGTGCAGGGTGCCGTAGTCCCGTTCCAGGAAGTAGCCGAGCAGCCCGTCGTCCAGGTCGTCGCGCTCGCCGAGCCGCACCGGCCAGCGGTAGCCGAGCAGCGCCGGGGGCTCGGGGTCCAGCAGGTTGCGCCAGGACGGGTCGTACTGCGCGGGGCCGTCCAGGTCGATGCTGGCGCAGGCCCGTACCAGGGCCAGCGGGCGGCCGAGCAGGCGTCCGAGGGTGGTCCCGGGGGTCTGGTCGCCGTTCGGTGCGATCGTCGTCAGGGTGCGGTCGAGGGCGCGCAGCAGGGTGACCAGGGTGCGGGGGTCGCGCGCCAGCAGTGCGGCGACCAGGTCGTGCAGGTGCGGGTGGTCCTCGGCCAAGTCCTCGCGCCGCTCGTAGGGAGAACCGGGAAGCGGCAGCCAGGCCAGCTGGGTGACTCCGGTAGTGGTCACCGCCGCGTCGACTGCGCCGAGGGCCGCCCCGTCCGGGCCGTAGCACAGCAGGGTGCGGTCCAGGTGGTTGGAGATCAGCCAGCCGCACAGGGCAGCGCCTGCGTGATCTCCCTCGGCGGGGGTGTCGTCGTCGGCTGCGGAAACGGGATGAAGCCGCGTGCGTGCGGGCTGCGGCAGTCGCGGCTTGACCTCCACGAAGCGGCCGGCGTCCTGGGTGACCACGGTGATCGGGTGGCCGTTCTCGTCCAGGCCCGGACGCAACTCGTCGGCGATCCAGGGACGGAAGGCGTGGGCGGGTGTGCCGTTGCCGATGGAGTCCCGCAGCTGGATCTCGTCGGGCACGACCACCGGCAGGGCTCGGCCGAACCGGTCGACGATGCTCAGCCGGTGGAAGGCGAACTGTCCGGAGCGGATCTCCTGGAACCGGGACGTCGGCCACAGGACGAATGGATGGGGCAACGACCCCAGGCCGGGGGGCCGGATGAGGGCGGCCTGCTCCGCCACCGCGGCGCTGCGTACCCGCGAAGAACCGTCCGTCTCCAGCGCGTTGTTGACCGAACGGGCGGAGAGCTGGTCCTGGAAACCGTCGAGTGTCTGGGCGATCAGGTCGCCTTCGCCGGCCAGCGCGGCCAATGCCAGCAGCTGCTCCCGGTACGGTCCCGAGCGGTCCGCCGCGTACTGGCGCAGCCTCCCCTCCTGCTGCTGCGCGGGCGTCGGGGTGAGGAACTGGCGGCCGCGCAGTGTGATCGTTTCGCCGACGCCGCGCCGGCAGGGCCAGCGGTAGCGGTAGCCGTCGAAGACCCAGTTGGCGTTCTCCGGGGCGTGGGCCGAGCCGGGCTCCGCGAAGGCGATCGGGTAGTAGTCCACCTCCCATTGGAAGAACAGTGGCGACCACGGCTGTGACCACGGGGCGGTGCCGTGCGCGGGCACCACTCCGCGTGCCTGTCGCTGCGGCGCTGCCATGGCCGCGCGCAGGTCCTCCACCAGTTCCTCCGGCACTCCTGTGGCGGCGGCCAGCTCGGCCGCCCCGGCCGGGTCCAGGTGGAAGAACTCTCCGAGGAGCGGGCGGAGTTCCTCCGGGCTGCGCGGCAGGTTCGGCGGGGCGGGGACGGCGGAGGCAGGCGCGGCGGCCAGGTGGGTGCGCTCGGTGTCCAGGTACACCCCGGTGACCAACTCGGCGGGGCGCCGGCAGCGCAGGGCCTCGTCGGCCTTGGACCGGAGCTGCTGGTCGGCCCGGGAGCCGCGCAGGATCACCACCGGCTCGTTGGGCCGGTGCAGGTCGGGCAGCGGGACCCGTTTGAGTACGAATCCCGGTGCGGCGTCGCCGAGGTACTCCTGGATGGACGAGGACAGTTCGTCGGGGGTCGTCCCCCACGGGATGCGGTCGCGGGCTTGGTTCAGGGCTTCCTCGCAGGCGGCGGCTTCCTGCTCGGCGGCGGTAAGCCGCTGGTTCAGCTGCTCCCGGTAGGCGCGGGGGTCCGGTTGGTTTCCTCCGGGCAGCAGCATCGGTGTTTCCGGCATGCCCTGTGCCCACCACAGGTCGTAGAGCCTGCGCCGGGCGGTTGCGAGGTCCTGGGCCGCGGCGTCGTGTGCTGCCTGGGCGCTGTTGAGGCGGTCGAGCAGGCCGGTGAGGGACCGGCGGGCTGCCCGTCGTGCGCGGCGGGAGCCTTGGGGGGCGTCCGGGTCCTCCTCCAGGGTCCAGGTGTAGCCGGCGGGGGCGGGGGTGAACCATGCGGCGAAGGCACGTCGGGCCTGTGTGAAGGGGCTCTCCGCCTCGTCCAGCATTCCGTGCTGGAGCGCCCCGAGGAGCGCCGCCGCGCTCCAGGGTCCCTGTGCGTCGTCGCCCGGCTCGGTTTCCTGCGGTAAGGCTCCGGTGGCGTGTGCGGTGGTGTTGCCGACTGCGGCGTTGACGATGTCGGGACGCGGCGAGGGCGGTGTCGGCCCGGTGCGGTGCCAGGTCAGGCCCAGCACCGTGCCGTGGCACAACAGGCGGTTCGCGGGCCCGTCCTGGCCTGTGGCAAGGGTCCAGTCGTACGCGGTCAGCAGGGTCTTCAGCTGCTTGGTGGTCAGTCCCGTCACCGGGTCGGCGGCAAGGTCGCTGTACCAGCCGGCGACGAAGTAGGAGAGGGAATGCTCCCTGTCGTCGTCGAGGCCGCCCATCGTGTCGTGCAGGGAGAACACGTCGGTGTTGTACGGCTGGTAGGCCGCGAAGGTGGCCAGGCCGGGACCGACGACGGTCAGGAACAGCCCGCCGTCCGGTGCTCCGGGTTCGTTCCACGGTCCGTCCGCCAGGGCGATCCGGCGGCCGATGCGGGTGATCCGCCCGTCGCGGGTGACGTACGGGCTGGTGCCGGTGGCCGGGTCGAGGTGATCGCTTTCCACGATCCAGGCGGTTCGCTCGCGGGTGCCGGCGGCGGAGGGACCGTGGGTGCGTACCACCAGCCAGCGGTTGGGCACGAGCGGGAAGGTGATGTCGGCCTCGGGGTCCGCCTGCCGGCCATGGGTGAGTGCTTGTGGGAGCTGCCACTGGAGGTAGACGCCGCTGCGTTCGGGCCGTACGGCGAACTCGGTGTCGATGCCCGCGAACGGCGGCGGCTCGGGTGGGAGCCGGTGGCGCAGCAGGGCGTAATTGGGCTGCCAGCGCTGGAAGTTCTCGCCGATCCGTACCTGGTCGTTGACCACGAGTGCGTCAACTTGGACGGGGACCAGCAGGGCTGTGGGCTCATTCATGGCCGGCTCCCGATGGAGGCGTTCGGTCGAGGGGAGGAGTGAGGATCAACTGCCGGTAGGGAGCGTTGAGGAGCTGGAGTGCGAAGGGGGATGGTGCCAGTGGCCCGTGGGGCAGCTCACCTGCCTCACGGAGCCGGGTGGCGAGTGCGCCGAGCAGCCCGTCGGGCGCGGCCGGGCGCAGATCGAGGACGCGCCGCCCGTCCGGGTCGGGTCGCAGGTATGCCAGGATGCCCTCCTCGCCCGGTTCCTGCGGGAAGTGCGCGCCCTCGAGCGTCTCCCCCGGCGGAACTTCGCCGCCGAGACTGCGCAGGTTGAGTACCGGCGTTCCGTCGACCGGATGCGGGTCGGCACCGAAGGAAAGCCCTTCGGGCGGCTCGGACAGCTCCACCATGTCCGGTACCCGGTCGAAGAGAACGAGGAGGACGTCGCCCTCCAGCAGGTCCCGGCGCAGCAACCCGACGGCCTCCTTGCCCTGCCATGCCCGGATGCGCAGATCCGGGCATTCACGGGTGAGCGCGGAGCGGATCAGCATGCCCGCGTGCCGGCACGGGCCATCCGCCGCGGCGGATGACCTCCGCCAGGGGCCGGCGAATGCGGCGAGTGCCCGGTCCGCCTCGCCGCTCGCGCCGAGGCTCTCGGCCCCGGCCTGCAGAGCGGCGAGCCAGCCGGCATCCACGTGGAAGAACCGCAGCGACTCCGGGGGCAGCATCGCCTCGGACGGTACGAGGTAGGCGAACGGCACGCCGTGCAGCAGCCGGAGTCTCGCGAACCAGTCGGCGAGCGGTTGTTCCCCGTCCTCGGCGAGTGCCTCGCGCAGGGCGGTACGCAGCGCGGTGAGCCGTTGGGCGTGCGGGCCGGCGGCGGTGCCGGGCCCCGTCAGTGCTTCGGCGAGCACACGGTGCAGAGGCTCCTGGCGTGGCGGAACACCGGTCTGTGTCAGGTCGGCGGTAAGGCTTCCGCCCGACCGCAGCGGTTCCTGTCCGGCCCTGGCCTCGCTCAGCGCGCGGATCACCCGCTCGACGGACCCGTCCTCGACCCGCTCCCGCAAGGCCCGCGCACGCGGCCGCGGCCCGAGCAAGGCCGCCGCGTCGGACTGCGCCGGCGCCGCGGCCAGGCGTTGCACCAGTTCCGCCGCCCGGAGTCGGGCCCGGTCGCGCCAGCTGCCCAGCCGGGCGGCGAAGTCGTCGTCGGCGAGCGCCAGGGCGCGGCCCACCGTCCAGGCCGCGGCCCAGCCGGTGTCGAACACCGCCCACTCCGGGTCGTACACCAGCAGCCCGCCGGTGGTCATCCAACCGCCTTCAGGCGGTTCGGGCATCTTCTGGGCGGGGGCGGCCGCGAAGGGGCCCCGATACCAGGAATACGTCTCCTCTCCCGAGTCGACCTGGTACGGCAACGGCACCCAGCCCTGTGCGAGACGGTCGACGGCCCGCTGCCGCGCCTCGTCGTCCGGCCCGGTACCGGCTTCCCCGGGGCCCGCTCCCCCGGCAGGGCCCGGGACAGGGATCCGCAGCAGAAGGTCGCGCGCGACACCCTCCGCCTCGTCGTCGAACAGCAGGTCGTGCACCCGCTGGACGAACCCGGCTCCGCCATCCAACGACTCGAAGGACCAGTGATGCAGTGACACCAGCCGTACGTCCCGCTCGTCCGTCCCGCCCGACGCCGCGTACTCGAGTGCATCGCGGCACCCCTCCAGCGACACCAGGTGGACGACATGCCGCCCGCCCGCGGGGTCCGGCAGCCGCCCGGAGATCAGCACCGAGAAGTCGCCCTCCGCCGGTTCCTCACCGAATCCCTCGGAGGAGCGCTCACATACGGTGCGCACGTGCGCGAGGTGCCGCAACTCGTCCTCACGCGGGCAGACCGCGGCGAACACAGCGCCCGGCACCCGGAGCGTCCGGCACTCCGCCGCCGCCGAGCTCTCTGGGACTTGATTCCGCGGGATCGCCGGCCTGATCTCCCCGACGGCCGGGCCGGCGGGCCACAGCAGATCACTGACGGTCATGGCGTCGGTGGCTCCTGTCGCGTGCGGGTCACCAGAAAGCTCACCGGCAGCGAAGACGAGCAGCGCGAGCCACGGAGGGCGAGCCTCGATCGGCCCGGTGTCCAGCTCGCCGGGGTCGATGGTGCGCTGCCACGGCAGGATGCGCCCTTCCAGCGTGACGTGCGCCAGGGCGAGACCGAGGTCTCCCACCGCCTCCGGTGCCGGGCTGACCGCGTGCACGGTGCCGTAAGGCAGCTGGAACTGCGGCGCCTTCACTTCGAAGAGGCGTACCGCTGAGAGGAGTTGGCCTCCGTCCTCGACGCCGCAGATTGTCTGCGTGGCATCGATCCGGAACTGACCGGCCGGCACAGCGGGCACGTAGTCGTCCGACAAATGGATCTCTAAGCCGGACGCGCGGGTCCGCCCATCACCGGGTGACATCGGCATCCCTCCCCTGGAGGTCGTTGGCACCGGAAGTCAGCAGCAGGGGATCCGTCCTGAGCCCCTGTTCGGAGACATGCCTGGCGAAAGCGTCCAGGGGCCCGTCGGGCAGCGGCCCGTGCCGCGCCGGTGCCAGCAAGTCGGTCAGCGCTCGGTGCAACCGCCCTCGCTCGCCACCCCGGACCGCCACGGTGTCCGCCACCCGCCCCACGCCGGTGCCGGGCGCGGTCCGTGCCTCGTCGCCGACGGCCGGCGCGTCGGGGTCGAGCGGTCCCTCGACATTCGGTCGCATGTCTTCATACTTGAGCGAGGCGGCGGCGATCGGACGCATCGGGGCGCCGGTGGAGAATGGCGGCGGCACGGTGACCTTCAGCCCGGTACGTCCCCCGATCAGCCGCTTGTCAGGATCGAGCAGTTCCTCGTTCGACACTTCGTGTGACCCCCACAGCGAGGTGGGGGCATTGCCGAAGAGCACGGTCTCCTGCCAGGAGCCGTCGCCGTCCAGCGGCTGCCACCGGGCGGCGGCTCCGTACGCGGCGACGTTGCGGGCCACCCGCACGGTCAACGGGCTGTCCAGGCCGGTGCAATGCATCGGCCGGATATTGAGTTTTTCCCCGGTGTCCGGGGCGCGGTCCTGGAAGGTGACCTCGGAGGCGGGCACCGCGGTTTCCACGATGAAGGAGAACCCGTCTGCGTCGACCTGCCATGGCCGGTCCGGATCATCCGACAGCCCTTGCTGTGACTGGTCGTCCGGGAGCAGTCCGTGCGCGGCCGAGATCCGCAGAGTCTGCCCGGGCGGCGGGAGCAGTTCGGTGAATTCGTTCCACTTCAGCTTTTCCGTGGTGGTGACGGGATCCCTTCCGAAGCCGATCGTGACGGTGACGAACACCAGCTTCGCCGTGACCGTTCCGCCCGTGGGCGGCCCCCACAGGTCGAGATCCGCCCCCAATTCCCCCTTGAGAGTGACAAACCCCAACTTGAGTGACGCCCCGACGGTCACCCCGATGCCCACCCGGAAGTACACCGGCTTCCAGCTGATCAGGACCCTCGCGTACGCGGTCAGCCAGGCACTGACCGGGCCCGCGGAGAAACGCACATCAAGGGTGCCGCCCGCCATCACCGCCGACGGGGTGAGGGCGAAGAACGCGGTGCCGGTGATGTTGACCCCGCCCAGCGACCAGGAAAAGCCGAGCCGGGGCACCCGCGGGTAGTGCGGGGGCGCGTGATACTCCGGGTGGTAGCCGCCCGCCGTCAGCGCGAAGTCACCCGCATGCGTACTGGGTGAGAACCACATGGTGTACGCGAATCCGCCGGTGAGTACGCAATCACGGTCGATCACGTAGGAGTCGTACAACTGCGCCGTCGCGCTGAAGTCCCCATATGCCGACCGGTACACCAACCGCAGCTGCAACTGCACCTGCGCCAGTGCCTCTCCCGTGGGCGGGAACGCGCCACGGGCCGTGCCCAGCAGCCCGAGCGTGAGCCCGTCACCGACCTCAAGGAAGAGGAGCAAGCGCCCGTGGACCAACTCGAAGGAGGAGAAGTCCAGGCCGGCCGCGAGCCAAATGCCGCCCTGGCGCGGAACCACCCACTGCCCGTCCGTCAGCTCGCTCAGCATCGTCATCGGGTCGTCGGACGGGCCCCCGCCCAGCCCGGACACCAGCGGGAAGTCCGCCACCCTGTCGGCGGCCGGGAGCCTGACCGAGCTGTTGAAGCCGAACCCGGCGGCCACACCCCGCAGCCGGAACGGCGGTGGCCCGCCGAGCGCCATCGTGCCGCGACCGAAGACGAACAGCGACGGCATGCCGTCCGAGCGCCGCTGATACGCCCCTACGGCAGTCACCCCCACCGTCGGCATCTGTACGACGAGCGCGCCGCCGACCATCATCTCGAACCCGGGAGGCGGGGGCAGCCGGTTGATCAGCGCGCCCCCGACGCGCAGCGGCGGCCGTTCGAACTCGACACCGAGGCCGGACAGACGGGCCTCCACAGGGAATCCTTCGCCACCGAGGTCCACCCCCAGGCCGAGACCGTCCACGGCCAGGGTGAATCCGGACGCGGTCAGCGCCCCGTCAGCCATGAGCCAGACGACGCCCTGCTCATACGTGGCCCCGATCCGGCGCACATGCAGCGGCCCGAAGGCACGATCGATGTCCACCCAAGCTCCGGGGCGGGCTGCGGCGAGGCGGGCCCCGGGTTCGGGTACAGCACCCGCGCACGCGGTGTGCTGCCCGCCGGTCAACTGGGTCAACCTACGCTCGGCACCACCGTCGCCGCTGCCGCCAAGATCACGCACAGCAGGCGGGCGGGAGCCGGCCGGCTTGCCCAGGGACGTGGTGAGGGTGGTGGCCGGCATGCCGGGGACGGTGCAGTCGAGGCACAGCAACCCGCCTCGCGGGAGCCCTCCGTCGGGAGCCACGGCGGGGAAGACCGGCAGATCAGCGGCCCTGACCATGGTGTTCAGCGTTTCTAGCAGGGGCTTCGTGACCATGGCCGATGCGTACACCGCGCGCAGGGCGACGAGCCGTAGATCGGCCTCTTCCGGCAATGCCCCGCCGAGCAGCGGAACATCCCCCAGCCCCGCGTCCACAGCGGCTTTGACCTGGACGCACCAGATCAGGCCCGTGGTGTCGCGGACCGGGGCGAACACCACGGTCAACGGAGCGACCGTCACGGCGAGCAGGGGCCCGGTCCGGGAGTCGTATGCGAGGGTCACTTCCCGCAGTTCCGGCTGGAGTACTGACGGAAGGTCTTCCATCAGCTTCCCGGCATCGGACCAGCCGAGAGCGGCGCCGAGGTCTGCGAAGGTCAGCCCTCTTTCGTCGGCCTTCCATGTGCCGCGCAGGGACCATGCGTTCTGAGGACCGGTGACGCGTGAGAAGGATCCCTCGAACCAGATCCGGGTCTCCTCTTCGTCGATGAGGAGTTTCAGCCCTGCCTCCGCCGACATGGTGAACTCGCTCTTCTGCTGGCCACCAACGGTCGATGTCTGACGGCGCAGGGAGATCAGAAGGTCCGTGGTGAGGTCACCGAACTTCGTCTCCGTGGCGATGGTGAACTCCCAGTCGGCCATATTGTCCGGACCGGTGAAGATCTCGAGTGTGAGGTTGCGCATGACGAGTTCGCGCAATCCATCCGGAATCTCGGAACCCACTCCCCACTGCTCGGCGACCCACTCGACAAGTTCGCCGACCGCGATGTCTGTCGCGCTGCCGCGGAGTCGACGGTAGCCGTCTTCTTCGTCCCAGAGATCCAGTTCGATTGACTTGCCGCCGATCTCCACGCGGTCTTCTGCCCAGCGCGATACCTGTCGGCCGATTTCTTCCACCAGCTTACGCTCCGGGGCACCAAGCAGCTTGTACTTCCCGGGCTTCTTTGTGCTCTTTTCCCAGTCTTTTGCCCTGAGCGCCCAGATTTCGACCCTTTCACCCTCTATTAACTCAATGTACTTTTCAATGAAGTCTACCCCTTCCAACTGGAGCCCTTTGGGGTTTTTGAGGTACCTGTCCAGATGATTGAAGGCGACCCTTCGGAACGCAAAGTCCCTCTCTCCGATAACTGGCTTACAGTTCCCCTCGAAGCTGCCCCCCGGATCGTCGATGCGGTGAGTACGCGCAGGACCGACGAAGAGATTCGCCGGCAGCCAGGCAAAGAGCCTGAGCACCCGATACTTCTCATCAGCGAGAGGTCCGGTCGCATTGTGAATATACGTCGACACAATGAACTTCTCGACGAAGCCCCTGAAGGAATCCACTCCATATTCAAGGTCCGGATATCGGCCACAATTATCCAATATGGCGGAAACCGCATCCTGGAGCTTCATTTTAAGCTGACTAGGAGACGTCGACGGATCGTTGTACTCGTTCTCGATCACCTTGTTCCAGAATTCAATCAGACTGGGAAAGGCGATGACATGATGACGCGACAGAGGGATTCCCCCACCCTCCACTTCCCTCTCAAGATTATCTGGATCCCGATTACTCAGAACCGTCTTGAAGGGACGTGAGACCTTACTGCGTTTTTCTTTCATAGTGGCAGGGGAGACGAGGTTCACTTCTTCCGTCACGGCAACCCTTCCGACGACAACCGTCGAATCGTGCGTGCAGACATCTATGCCCGGCAAGTATGCGTCCAGGTTGGGTGTCACCTTTTGGACATCGGCGCCTGTGAAGCACTGGTGCCAGAAACAACAGAAAATCCCTTTAGCCCCACAACTTCGCGAGTGCAGAGCGGTCACAAACCCAGGCCATTGGACGTGCCGGCAGCAGCCGGGTCCCTTGAGTACTCGCGTACCGCTCTGGCCGGAACCACCTCGGCGGCGGCCGTTCGCGCCTCGCTCGCCTGCTCGACGCAGAGCATGGGCGCTTCCTCCCCCACCTTCGTGATCACCGGGGCCGACCAGGGAGCACCGGGAAACGGGTTCGGCAGGACAGCGACCCGGCCTCGGCGACGTGACCGATTCCAACCACTGACCAGCCGTCTTGGTTGCTCGCTGTTGACGCGGGGCGCACGAAGGCACGTTCCGGTGCTCCGGTCGCTCCTGGTCTGCGCCCTGCTCCGGTGGGTTGGCCCGCACCACTGTGGTGTGGTCCTCGGCGGAGTCCGTCGGCCACAGTCATGGGACGGCCGTCATCCGGTTCGCCGGCGCGTCGAGCGACGGGCCGTTGGGATCTGTCGGTTTTCGCGAACCCAACTAATCGGCATGGCGCAACCACCCGCTCACGGCACACCGGCCGTGCAGCTTCTTTATCCGTCCCAGCACGACGCCGGTGACGGCAAGCTGCGCAACCTCCGCTCCACCGAGGTGACCCGGCCGTAGGACTCTCCTGTCCCCGCTGCCTCCGTCCAGGCGGAGGCAGCGGTGTCCGTGGCCGCCCAGGAGGCGCAGGCGTCTTCATCCGTATTGTTCGAGAGGAGTATCGCCGTGCCCGCTGCCACGATCGATCTGCCGCTCAGCTTCTCGGTCCCCGAGGCTTTCCAGGACATCGACCTGACCGCCGGAGGAGAACACCGACAGGCTCGTCGACGAACTCACCCACCTGACACCGCGCCCCAGCGACGAGCAGATCGCCCACGCCGCCCTGGTGCAGCAGGCGATGTACGAGATGCTGACCCCGCTGGCCAGGCCCGTCGCCGCCGTGACGGCGGTCGGTGCCCTGGCCCTGAACACCGCGGACGCGGTCATCCAGGGCGACTGGGATGCCGCCACGCTCGTCGGCCTGGGCGCGGACGTGATCGGCGCCCTGCCCGTCGTCGGCGCGCTCGGCAAGGCCGCGCGGGCCGGCAACCTCGCCATCCGCTCGGTCGGCAAAGCGAGCGTGGCCGTCCGCAGCGGCGGGCGTGCCTTCCTCGCCGCGGCCGAGGCAGGGGTCATCGCCAAGTATCTCGGCGCCAAGGGCGCCCAGTTCATCGGCGCGAGCGCCTCCAAGGGCGTGGTCGCCGGAAAGGTGATCCAGGGAACGTTCGACCTGTCCACCCAGATCCCCACCGTCGTCTCCTTGGCCGGCGCAGCCGACAACGACACCGCGGAAAACGTCGCCACCACCATCGGCTTCACCCAGAGCGTGGCCGAAAAGGTCGGCGGCTGGGCCGAAATGGGCGCCGCCGCCGCGTAGAAGGGCGGAATGGTCTCCCTCGCCCGCTTCGCCACCGCCTTCGCCTGACCGGCGGTGCCCACCACGTGTGGGCCATACGCCGGAATCCATGGGTACGCGTGGATCCGCGTACCCATGCTGGGGTTGCCGGACACGAGTCCGGCGGCCGAGCCGCGCAGCGATCACGAGATGGGAACGGATATGACCACAGCGAACGTGCCACCGCGGGACGACCGGTCGGTGACCTTCTACCCCGACCTGGACGAGGCGCTACTGAAGCGGTTCGTCGCCGCGCTGGAGACGGGCGACACCGATGGGCTGGCGCCCCGGCGGGCGGAGGCAGCCGAGGCCGCGCGGGGCCTGTTCAGGTGGGTGAGGGTGCCCGGGGACGACAACGGCGGGGTCGAGCTGGACGCCGGGCTGTGGAAGCACCCCGCCGGCGAGCCCCGGCCACTGATCGTGATGCCCTCACCGTGGGGGGACATCGGCTGGCTGATGTACGCGATCCAAGCCACGGGCTTCGCCCAGGAGGGCTACAACGTCCTCGCCTACACCGCGCGCGGCTTCGCCCTGTCCGGGGGCAAGGTCGAGGTCGCGGGGTGCGAGGACATCGCCGACGGCCGCCGGGCGCTCTCCTATCTCATCGACCAGTCAGGCGGAGAGTTCACCAAGGCCGGCTTCCTCGGCGTCTCGTACGGCTCCGGCATCAGCCAGCTCGTCGCCGCCCACGACGAACGGGTATCGGCGGTCGTCGCCATGAGCACCTGGGGCGACCTGCGCGAGGCGTTCTACGAGAACTCCACCCGCCACATCGCCGCGGTGAACGCCCTGCGCAACGCACCAAAGACCGCCCGCTTCAGCGAACGCACCGAAAAAGCCTTCGCCGACGTGCTGGCCGACGAGAACACCAACGAAACCCTGGAATGGGCACGCGAGCGTTCCCCCCTCACCTACGTGGAGCGACTCAACAACCGTTGCGACCCCGTCCCGGTGTACTTCGCGCACACCTGGCACGAGACGCTCTTCCCGCCCAACCAGACGCTGAAGATGTTCAACGCGCTCCGCGAGCCCAAGCGCATGGCCCTGTCCATCGGCGACCACGGCAGCCCCGAGATCTCCGGCCTGCTGGGGCTGCCCAACCGGATCTGGGCGGAGGCACACCGCTGGTTCGCCCACCACCTCAAGGAGGACGACAACGGCATCGACACCAAGGGGCAGGTGACCGGTCAGCTGATGTGGAACAACTACCTGGACGACGCCGATACCTGGGACGCCTTCACCGGCCGCTGCGAGCCGCTGTACCTGACCGGCGCGGCCGAGGGCACGGACGACGGGACGCTCACGGACAAGCCCGTCACCGGCTGGAACCTGACCTTCCAAGCCGGCGCCGACACCCCCGCCACCGTCGCCGACGGCATCATGAAGACCGGCGGCACGGAGGTGACCGGGTTCCCCAAGGAATACCCGACCGGTGAAATCAGCCGAGCCGACGCCGGCGTCTGGACGAGCGCCCCGATGACCGCCGCGGCCACGCTCCGCGGAATCCCCCGGCTCCAGCTGACATATACCGCGAGCTTCGCGAAGGCGACGATCGTGGCCTACCTCTTCGACGTCGACGACACCGGCACGGCGAACATCATCACCCACGCGCCGTACACCAACCTCGACGCGGAGCCCGGCCAGCCGGTCAACGCCGAAATCCCGCTCCAAGCCACCGGCTACACCGTCCGGGCCGGACACCGGATGATGCTCGTCCTGGACACCAAGGACCCCTTCTACGGCGACGCCAACAAGCCCGGCGGCACCATCACCGTCACATCCCCGGACGACACCCCGGCCCACCTCGCCATCCCCCTGGCCTGACCGTACGGAGACCCCGGCTGTCGCCAGTGAACAGCCGGGGCCGAGCAGTCAACGGATGTCGCCGGTCAACCTCCTGGGCGACAGCTGCCGCCCGACGCGAGCCCGTTCGCGCCATGGCGTCCCCATGCTGCCCGCAGAACGGCTCACATCGCTGAGCGCGGCTCAAGCGTCCCTCCAACTCGCCCGGATGTCGGCCGCGTTGGAGGCAGTGCCGATCACGTCGAGCGGCGGTACCTGACTGACGACGCCAAACGGGACAAGTCACCGACGAACGTGCGTTACCCGACGCCGCCGGTCGGCCGCCCGTCCACCAGGGGTTCTCTCTCCGAGGGCGGCCCCTCCTAGATCAGTGCGGCCCCTCTCTCCGGGCGTTAACAGGCCGGATTTCGCACCGCCCCATGGAAGACCGACGCGGAGAACGCTATTTTCCGGCTTCCGGAAGCCAATGGTGGAGGAGATGTTTATGGATCAAGAAATTGTGCGCGTAAAGATTCACCCCGCCATCGGTGTGGCCCGGGTCGGGAACAGCATCAGTGAGGACGGATACTTCATCGGCCCGGAATCACCCGACCAAGAGCCCCAACCCCCCGGGTTCTACAAGGATGCGGTGGGAGCCATCAAGAGGCAGGCCGCACGTTTCCGGATATACGGCTATGACAAGAACGGCCAGGTCGTCCGGGAACTCAAACTCGATGACCAGGACGTCACCGAGATCGCGTGGACGGTGCACCTGGCCAACAAGAAGGCTGCCTGGTACCAGTTCCACCTGGCGCTCGACATTCCCGAGGCCAGGCGGCTGAAGCCGGAGCAGTACGCCCTGCGGAACTTTGACGTCAAGAACGAGAACCGGCACAAGCTGGTCATCGACCCCGGCCCCCGAACCGTCCTCGCGTCCCGCCCCGCAACGGAGAAGTTCGACACCGGACAGATCATGGATCGGACCGTCTATCTCGGTGAAATCTTCACCCAGGGCGACGGGCGGCTCCTGGTCCTCGGTGGCAGGGGTGCATCGGCGTCGTACGAGAACAGGCCCGTCGACACCTTCGCCAACAACGACACCTGGTACGACGACATCTCCGACGGCCCGGTGACGGCCACCGTCACCATCGGCGGCAGGGAGATGGCCGCGGACCCGGCCTGGATCGTCGTCGGTCCGCCGGACTATGCGCCGGGCGTGAAGACCGTCCGCACCCTTTACGACCTGCTCGAGGACGTCTTCATCAGGGCCGGCTGGCTGCCGCGTCCACAGCAGATCTCATTCACCGACGACATCGAGCCGATACTGCGCCGATTCTGCGAACTACAGTGGGTCAACCGGGGTTTCGCCACCCAATACGGCTGGAAGGGACCCCACTTCTTCCTGGCCCCTGAAATGCTGGCTCGCCTCGCCGACAACTCAGAGCGCAACAGGGAACTGCGCCGCCAGGTATACACCGCGCTGCGCGATTACGACCGGGACGGGCCTTCTCCGCGTCCCTGGCCGTGGATCTACGGCGACGCGATGACCGTCCCCGCCCAATCCGATTTGCAGCACATGGTGCTCTCCCCCACTCAGCAGGAGAAGCTGGAACGCTGGGCCGACGGCCGCTTCATCTCCGTGAACCGGCGTGCCCGGCATGCCGACGTCGACCAGGCCCGCGTCGCCGAGCAGCCCAACATGCTGGACCGTGCGGCACTGGAGTACTGCCTCGCCGATGCCTTCCACCCCGGCTGCGAGATCACCTGGCCGATCCGCCACGACACTATGTACGCGGAACCCTTCCGGATCCTGCACCGCGGAACCGAACCCGAGCCGTACTACGGGGAGTCCCTCACTCCCGACGAAGCGCTGTCCAAGCGCGGCCCGCTGTACGGCCAGGGCCCTGGGGACCTCACCCGCTGGATGGCCGTTCCCTGGCAGACCGACACCGCCAGCTGCCGCTCGGGCTATGAGGTCGTGGCCGACCTCGGTCCGCGTTACAGCCCCTACCTGCCGGCCTTCTGGCCCGCCCAAGTACCCAACCAGGTCCTCACGGAGGATGACTTCACCATCGTCAACACCGCGCCCGACTCCAGCGGCACGGCACGCGCGGACGCTGACCTCGAACGGGCAACCGCCTTCGAGCATCGCGCGGTCTGGCTGCGCGGCCTGAAGGGCGAGAAAGAGCATCAGCTCCAGCAGATGATCACGGACTGGTCCAAGCTCGGGATCGTCGAAGTACGCGACTACACGGTCGGCGATGGCAAGTTCCCGGAGAGGATGCTGGTCGAGTCCCGGCCCGGGGCACCGCTCGACCGGGCACCATCCGACCGCAACCTGGTCAACCTCCATGTGCCACAGGCCAATCCGCAGGCACCGATGGCTGAAGCCCGTCATGTCATCGACCGGGCCGTCGCCCATGCCGAGCAGGTGACCCCCTACAAGGGCGAGGAGATCTCCGCCGGTTACATCGAGAAGGTCGACCCGTTCCGCACCGCGCAATGAACCCGGCCCGTCCATACGACGTCGTAGTGGCGGGCGGCGGACCAGCCGGCTGCGCCGCCGCCCTCGCCCTCGCCAGAGCAGGGCGGCGGGTGCTGCTGGCCGATGCCGACAACGGCCCACCGAAGGTCGGGGAGGCCCTGGTGGCGGCCGGCCGGGTGCTGCTGGATGACCTCGGTGCGGCTGACAGAGTGCTCGGCACCGGACACCTGCCCTGCTACGCCAACCTGTCGTCCTGGGGCTCGTCCGCGGTTCACGCGGTGGACTTCATCAACGACCCGCACGGCCACGGCTGGCACCTCGACCGGCGCCTGTTCGACCGGCAGCTGCGCGAGGCAGCCCGGGCGGCAGGAGCCGAGGTCGCGGAGCACACTGCCGTCCGCCGACCCGTCCGGCACCGGAACGGTAGATGGAGCCTGACCCTACGCGGCCGCGGTGACGACCGTACCGTGCACTGCGAGTGGGTCGTCGATGCCACCGGGCGCCGCGCCGCCATCGCCACCCGCTGCGGCGCCCGGCGGAAGACCCATGACCGGCTGACGGCCATCCACCTGACCCTGGCACCCGCCGCTGGGACCGAGGCGGCCGACGGTTCCTCGCTGGTGGCATCCGACGAGGACGGCTGGTGGTACACCGCTCTCCTGCCGTCGCGCCGACGCCTGGTCGCCTACTTCACCGACGCCGACCTTCCCGCCGCGGCCCTGACCACCCAAACCCGCTTCATGCAAAGGACGTTGGCGGTGCGGCACCTGGCCCAACGAGCCCGCCGACACAGCCCGCCACCGGAAGCCACGCTGCGCAGGGCACCCGCGCACAGCGCGCATCTGGACCAGGTGTACGGGGACGGCTGGATCGCAGCCGGAGACGCCGCTGTCGCCTTCGACCCGCTCTCCGCACAAGGCATCATCACCGCCCTCTACACCGGGAAGAGCGCCGGCCAGGCCATCGACACCCAACTACGCGGTGATGAAACAGCCTTGATGGACTACACCGCCAAGGTGCGGGCAGCGCACACCGCTTACCGCCATGGCCTGCGCACGGTCTACGCCCAGGAAACCCGCTGGCCACACCGCCCCTTCTGGGCCCGACGGCTGGCGGCAACCACTCCGCACAGGATGGAGCCGCACCATGACCCCGCAACAGGATCCCCGCCACCACGCGCATGACCCGCACGGCTACCACCGTTTTCTGCTGATCGGCAAGGAAACGGTTTTCGCCTACCACCTGGCCCTCTACCACCAACCGGCGCACGCCTACCAGATGATCGCGACGATCCACCTCGCCGACGAGGTGCGTACGGCTTACCTGGAGGACCTGGCGGAAAACCAAGACAGCAGGGTCTTCTACTCCCTGTACTCCCCGGAGCACTTCCCACTGAGCGACATCCCCAACGGCAACAAGCCATCGTTCGACGTCCAGCTGGAGCGGGTCGTCGTCGACGAGAACGGCAACCGGGACTTCCAGAAGATGCTGGACGGCAGGACGACCAAGGCTCACTGCGCGCCGCAGGACGTACGGCACTTCCGCCAACTCGGCGGGCTGGACTACCCGGACAACCTCACCTACCTGCTCTTCGGGCAGGGGGATGAGACGCACCTCGCGCACCAGCTCGCGCAGCATCCCAACTGGGATGAGGTCATCACCATCACCGATCCGCTCGGCGAGCTGCTCGACATCGGCCAGACGGTCATGGACCAGGTCCCGGCCATCACTGTCCTGGGCATCGACGACCCCCACGGGGTTGTGGCTGCCAGCCCGCTGACGACAGGTGAGGTGTACAAGGCTCAGATCACGGGGGCCAGCGGTGCGGCCGACGAGATGAACTTCCGAGCCGGAAGGCAAGGCTGGTGGAACCACACCAGCCTGAACAACTGAAGGACCGGGGGCGAGGGGGAACCTGCGGCGCCGACTTGGACCAACGCACCAACGGGGCTCACGCCGAGGCAGGGCCCTCCTCGGTGAGCTCGCGAGGGCAGACTGTGATCTCCCGTGAACGCTGCAACTCCGCGGTGATCAGCCGGTCGGCCCGCTCGTCGGCATCCGCCTCGGTGTGCAGGGTGTGCGGCCGGACGTCGCACGTCCCGGATGTCGACTGGCCGGGGCCGCGCCCGCCTAGTGGCTCGTCACAGAGCCTTGGCCGGGTAATGGCACTGCTGCTCGCCGTTCAGCAGACTGTCTCCAAGAGGTGGTCTTGGAGGTGGTCGTGGGATGTCGACCGAGTGTGTTCGTCCGGCCGGTGAGCATGGAGGAAGGCCGGAAGCTGCAGCGGATCAGCCGGAGCGCGAAGGAGCCGGTAAAACTCCGCCGGGCAATCGTGGCGCTGATGTCCGCCCAGGGCCAGACGGTCAAGGACATCACCACGCTGATGCAGGTCGGCGAGGGCTACGTCCGCGATGTCATCCACGCCTTCACCGATCAGGGGCTGGACGTACTGGACCCAAAATGGAGCGGGGGACGCCCCAGGACGATCAGTGACCAGGTGCGCGAGCGCATCTGCCTGATCGCCCGGACGTCCCCCTACGACTGGAAGAGCACCGCCTTCTCCACCTGGAGCCTGAGCAAGCTCGCCGACCACCTCATCAAGTACAAGGTGATCACGGCCATCAGCCGGGAGACCCTGCGCCGGATCCTGCGCGAGGGCAAGGTCTCCTGGAAGACCACCACCACGTGGAAGGCGTCCACCGACCCGGAGTTCATCGCCAAGATGCACCGCGTCCTGGCGCTGTACGACACCCCGCCCGCTGACGGACGGGTGATATGCGTCGACGAGTTCGGGCCGCTGAACCTGATGCCCCGCAAGGGCAAGGCATGGGGGCCGGTGAGGCGTCCGCGCAGGCTGCGAGCCACCTACAACCGCTACGGCGGCGTACGGCACATGCTCGCCGCCCTCGATCTGGCCACCGGCAAGCTGTACTACCGCGTCCGCCCCCGCAAGCGGTGGCAGGAGTTCCTCGGTCTGCTCACACGCAAGGTCCGCGACTGGGCAGCCGACAACGACGTAGAGCTGGTCTTCCTGCCGACCTACGGCTCCTGGCTGAACTGGATCGAGGCCGAGTTCGCGGCCATCGCCGCCTACGTCCGCTGGCACAATGCCCACGCGGAACCGAAGACGAACTTCGCGCCCGAGTCACCGATCCGATCATGGACCGAATACCCGGCCAGGGCCGCCCGAGCGCCTTCACGCCCCGGGTTCCTCCACGATCATCAACGTGCCGCGACTGCCAGGGCGGACAGCGTGTCGCGCGCCTGCCGGCACCCGGTACATCTCGCCTGCCTCTATTGCGACTTCGGCGCCCTCCACCAGCAGTTCCAGCCGTCCGTCGAGCACCAGCAGTACCTCATCAACCCCGTGAGCCTCTTCCTGGACCGGTCTGCTGTCCATACGCAGGACTTTCACGCAGGCCGTCCCCACCTGCCCCAAGGAGCAGGAGCTCCAGGCAGCCGGCAGCGCGGCCGCTGTCTCCACGACGTTGATCGAACTCATCACATGCCTCCCAGCGGGCTGCTGCCACCATGGCCGAAGCAGCCCGCCCGTCACATTCAGCGGATGTCGGGAAGCTATCTGAGCAGGGACGATCGTTGGTCGACCGTTTAGCAAAACCTCCCGCCGACCACACCTCGACTACCTGGCCAAGGTCACGAGACAAGCCACTAGATGATCAATTCCGTGGGATCGGCTACGCACACCAGGGAAGAGAGCCCAACATCGGTATGTGAAGACAGAGTTGGACTCCCTCGCCACCGCACTCTATGTGAAGACCGACGACCTGCTGAAGGCATCACCGCATCTGGCGCCCTGGCGTCCGGTGGTCGGGATCGCTCCGCGACTGACCGATGCCGAGTTGGTCACGCTCGCCATGGTGCAGGCGATGTTGGGCTTCACCTCCGAGGCCAAGTGGCTTCGCCATGCCCGCTCCCACCTGCGGCATCTCTTCCCCTACCTGCCGAAGCAGCCCGGCTACAACAAGCGCCTGCGCAAGGCCGCCGAGTTGCTGCGGCGGGTGACGCGGCTCCTGGCCACCGACACCTCCGTACGGAGCGACGACGTGTGGATCGTGGATTCCACGCCGGTGGAGTGCGGACGCTCCCGCGAGACCGTCAAACGCTCCGACCTGGCCGGATGGGCCGAGTACGGGTACTGCGCCAGCCACAGCCGCTTCTTCTGGGGCCTGCGCCTGCACCTGGTGTGCACCCTGCAGGGCCTGCCGATCGCCTTCGCCCTGACCGGAGCCAAGGCCGACGAACGCGAGACCCTGCTCGACCTGCTCACCGCCGAATCGCACCTCGTCGCAGCCCGGCCCGGACAAACGCTGATCGGCGACAAGAACTACTTCGGCCGCGACTTCGAGCACCAGATCGCCGAGCAGGACATCCGGCTGCTGCGGCCAGCCCGCAAGGGCGAGCCCGAACGGCCCGGGGCCTCACTGTTCAAGCCATTGCGGCAGGTCATCGAGTCGGTCAACAAGACCTTCAAGGGCCAGCTCAACCTCGAACAGCACCGAGGCCGCACACTGGCCGGCGTGATCACCCGCGTCATGCAGCGCATCCTCACGCTGACCGCCGCGATCTGGCACAACGACCACACCGGCCAACCCGTCCTTCGATCACTGACCACCTACGACCACTAACCACAGCCACCTTGGAATTGATCATCTAGATCAACAGGCGGCCAATGGCTGGTCCATGGGCACGATTTCGCGGCCCAGAGAGAGCCGGGAGAGCGGCGCTGACCTCAAGATCCGGACCAGTCACGGGCCAGCACACGCCCGGCGGAAACCACGGCCCCTGCTTCAGCGGGTCAGCGCCAGTACGGACGCAGCACCAGCAACAGACCAAGAATCTGCGGATCGTTGTGTGTAGCTCGCGCTGCCCATGGGCAGCGCGAGCTACTGCGGTACCGCGCACATACCCGCCACAGCAGTCGTGGAGCATGCTCGCGCAGGGCGAGCATGAGTTGCTCGGCGGCGCCGAGGAAACCAAACTTGGCGTTCTGTCAAATTTGTCAGCAAATGCAGTAATCAAGGATATTTAGGGTGATTAAATCGGCCGGTCGACAGGGCAAAGCCCCTATTGGCGCAAATTCGACTTGGCGAATTAACGCCGTCGATTCTTGATCGCGGGGCGCCACGGTTGGTAGCTTCGTCTCTGCAGGGGGAAGTTTTTTGCTGTGCGACATCAAATGGTGGCACCAGTCCCATCGGCCATCCGCCGCAATGGTCTGCAAATTGAACAACCTCCATCACGCCACCTTCGGGTCCGCGGCAGCCTTTGGTTGACCGGCTAAAGGCATCACTTTAGCGTGCGAGTTCGTGCGGACTGTTGGTCGACACAGCAGCGAACGGGGTTGAGCCTTGAAAATACGGCGAGATCGATTCAAGCACATATTTTTCCCGCTGCCCGGGTGGATTTTCGCTTTCCTCAACGCAATCCACCCGACATGGTGGCCCCCGGTGCTCGGATGGGCATTGATGGGACTCTCAATGATCTTGTGGCTGGTGCTCGAAATAAGATACTCGGAACGCGAGCGACAGCAGCAAGATCAGCAACAGAAGTAGTTCGATACCGCCGCGCCGTGCGCGCATCAGCTCCATGCCCGAGGGATGCGTCACGCTCCCCCAGAGCTAGCACTCGACATCAACCTTGTGCTTGTTCACGACGCCTCAGGATGCGGAGCAGCATCACTCAACGGTACTCAATTCCAATCAACAGGGGGTTGCATTGAACTCGCCCCAAAATGGCGTTGACCCAAGGCAAAGGTTTACAGACGGCCTGAAATATCTGAAGGGCTTTACGGCGTCACCCTCCGAGTCGTCCACGAAAGACCAAGCTCTCGCCACTGTGCGGGACAAGATCACTCAGAACTCAATTCCACTGCACCTGCCCAGTGGAGCCAACTTGTCGTCCGACAACGTCAGGGTCCTGACCGGCTCCGCTGGTGAAATCGTGATCGCGCATATCCAAGGCAGCGGCCTTGCCGAGCAGAGCGCCGTGGTGACGCAGATCGGCCACGACTCTTCGGTTCACACTGTCGAAACCCACTTCATCCCGATCGATGAGCAGTCCGGGCGCATCAAACAGTGGGTGGACGGGCAGTTTAATCTCGATAAGGCTGTCTCCAAAGAAGGGGCGGTTATCGGTCGCAGCGACGCGATTGTCGACAGCCAGGTCGTCCAGCCTGCGGACTGGTGGGACGATATCCAGAAATGCATCGATGACGCAGGCGTCCCGAACTGGGTATTCAACGCAATCTGGATTGCCTGCGGCGTTGCATCCGCCCTCACCGCTGGTGGTGGATGCCTTGCATGCGCACTCGGCGTGGCTGGCATCTACCGCGACAAAGTCGCTAACTGCATCGGCGCCTAAAGGTTGTCCCGTAGGTGATCTTGAGGCGATGCGGACGCGGGTGACTGGGGCGCGGTCGGCTCCGTTATCCGGTGAGGGCAAGGTTGTACAGGCGGGCAATGCCGAGCATGGCGTGGTGGACGCCGTCACCTTTCAGGCGGCAGGCGCGGAGGATCTTCCAGCCCTTCATGCGGGCGAAGGTGTGCTCGATGCGCGCCCGAACTCGCCCGTGGGAGCGGTTGTGTTCCTCCTTCCAAGCCGGGAGTTCCTTGCCCTTGGTGCGGCGGTGCGGGATGACGAGTCCGGTGCCCTGGTAGCCGCCGTCGGCAATGGTCATGGTGTGACCGATGGCGTTCTTGGCGCCGGACTCCTCCCAACCACGGGAGTCATGACGGTTGCCGGGCACGGGCCGGCCGACTACCACGACCACACGGGTGTCGGCGTCGATGACGACCTGGTGGGCGGTGGAGTATCGATAGTTCTTGGACTGCTCGGCAATGCTACGGTCGCGGGTTGGTACCAGGGTGCCGTCCACGATCAGCACCGCGTCCTTCGCGAAGCGCTTGCGCGGCTCGAGCGCGAGCTTCGGGCCAAGATGGTCAATGACGCGACTGGCCGCGGACTTCGACACACCGAACAGTGGCGCCAGTTGCCGCAACGTCAGGTTGGTCCGCCAGTACGCGGCGACCAGCAGCACACGGTCCACCAGCGGCAGCCTCCACGGCCGTCCGCGGCGCGGAGCGTCGGCACCCTCCCTGCACAGCTGGGTCACCAGCTTGCTCAAGGCGCGCGGGCTCAGCCCAGTGAACGGGGCTATCCAGACTCCTCAGGCACCGGTAGACCACAAGCCATCTCGGGGCCCACGCGCCCTTGATGGGCGCACTCCCCACTCGACCGCCCGGCCTGCAAGGGCCAGACGGCCTGTCATGCCCGTCACCGGCCGCCCCTCAGAAACACCCCAACCCACCGCCGGACGATCACTACCAATCCGACGGCCCCCCTTGTCCTGGAAGATCGACGAGGCACCGTTAGGCCAGCGCGGGCGCCATTCCCCGGAACCGCCCGCATCATTCATTCCCTGGGAACGCACGCCCCCGGTAGCCCTTCCCGCCCGTGTGGCGACGGCCCCTCCCGAAGGCAGCGCCGGCACCGGTCACGAGACCATCGAGCCTCGGCGCTGCCACCGGCGTCCCACCACGCTAAAGCCCGGATCCTCATCAGATACCGGATCACGGCGATTGGCTACCGCCTGCGCGGCTACCGGCAGATTACGGTCGTCGCATGGAGATCATCGTCGTGTACGAGCTCGACCAACCGGCGAGCACGACCGACACCAGACCCGGCGAGGCCGGGGCCCGGGTCCGACGAGTGCACGCAGCGCCCGGCGCTCCAGGAGCGCCTTCCTCCCCCGGCCCACGGACCTTCTGCGGCAAGGACACCTTCGCCATGGAGACATCCTCCTGGCGGCCCTCGGAACACCCGGGTTCACCGTGGTACCCGCAGGCGTACGCCGACCGGGTCTGCGGTAACTGCGACAGCGCGATGGAAGACGAAGCCTGAGCCAAGCCCACCGGATAGCGCTGACAGGGCAGCCCCGCACGAGTTCGAATCTCGTATCCTCCGCCGGCAGAAGGCCCAGACCGTTCAACAGTCCGGGCTTTCGTCACTCTCCCTCCTGCCGGAGGGCCGAGCACCACCGGGAGGGTTGGACTACAAGGAGAGCTGGTTTACTCGTGGGCTGTGTGCGTCGGTAGGTAGCCGAGCTCGTCGTTGACGCGCCGTGCGGGTTGTTGTCGGCGGTGTCGGTCAGCAGGCCGCCGAGGTGGGGATGGCGTTCGCGGGCATGGAGGATCGAGATGGCCTTCATCCAGCGGGTGAGGCCGCGGCCGCGGTGCTGGGGCAGCACTACGGCACCGTGGTGCTGGGCTTCGCCTGTCCCACTACCGGGGACGACCAGTTCGGTGAAGCCGGCGATGGCGCCGTCGGACCGGTCGATGACCGCCTCGGAGTGGAGGATTTCGCCGCGTGCGGAAATGGTAGTCGCCGCCGCCCGTACCCGATCGAGGTCCCAGACCACCGTGCCGTAGTCGACGGCGCCCATAGCCCGGCGCGACGCCACGAAGGTGTCGGCGAGTTCGTGGGGCACCTTCCGCTCCCACGCCGTCAGCCAGTAGCCGGCGTGGGACGTCCCGGCGAGGGCGGTGAGGGCGGAGAGGTCCGCCTAGGTCGGCGGCAGCCGGGCGTAGAGGTGAGCCAGTGCGGCGCGAAAGCCTCTGCCGGTGAGGAAGACGGCGCCGGGGGGATCCGGCCGCGACCTGGCCGATGACGGTGCTCCGACCGTCCTGGCGGGCGACGGTGACGGCCGCGTCGAGCAGTGCCAGAGCACATCAAGACCGCGTCGAACACCACGAACCGGGGCCACCCCCGAACGCAGAAACCCCCGCCGAAGCCAGCGACACTGTTGGCGAATCCGGCCCGCTGAGCTCTACTCGGCGGGCCGGAGGGCTGCGAGGTGAGATGTGCGGGTGCGGGCTCGTGGGATGTCGGTCCACCAGGCGTTGAAGCGGTGGAAGTTCATCGCGGTGGCGGTGAGCTGGTGTTGCAGCCGGGCTTTGGCCAAGCCGTGATACCGGCATCGCCGCAGGCCGAAGGCTCGGACGCCCTGGGAGATGGTGCCTTCGACACCGGCCCGGTATGCGTACTGCTCCTTCCACTCCTGGGTGTCTTCTTGGGCTCGTGCCTGTTGGATCACTTCCTGCTCCGCCTGGGGACGGAGAGTGATCCGGCGACCCATGCTGGACTTCGCACCGGCGCGGGTGCACTGCTCACGGTCCGAGCATGGCTGGCAGACACTCATCGGGAACCGTGCCCGGACCACGGCCGCCCCCTGCTGGGAGCGGTCTGCCCGCCAGTTGCTGGTGGTCTTGCCGTTGGGGCAGGTCACCCGCCGGTTGTCCCAGTCGATGGTGAAGTCGGCCTGGGAGAAGCCTTCGTTGTCCTTGGTCTGCCAGCTGGTGGAAGCGAGGATCGGGCCCACCAAGTCGACCTTGTGGTCCTGGCGGGCGGCGACCACTTCCCGAGCTGTCGCGTAGCCCGCGTCGACCAGGTGGCGGTCGGGCAGGAGGTCACGCTCGGCGAGGTGGGCGTGGATCGGGGCGACCAGGCGCACGTCCTGGACGGTGGAGTCGGTCGTGGCGACGTGCGTGATCAGGTTCGGGCTGTCCGGTTCGCAGGGCTCGGTGAGATGGACCTTGTAGCCGTCCCAGAAGATGCCGCGCTTCACGCTCCCCCGGGCGTCGGTGTCGTAAGGCGTCACCAGCCGCTCCGCGCCCGGAGGGCGGTCCTTAAGGTCCCGGCGACGGACGTGCCCGTCGTCGACGAAGTACTGCTGGATCCACATCTGCCGCAGGGTCTGGACCTGGTCAAGCAGACTCAGGGACGCAGGGGCGTCCGGTGCGTGCAAGGCCGCCAGCAGGCCCAGCCCGTCGGCGCCGATCTGCTCGATCAGCTCGGTCTGCTTGGACTTCCCCTTGGGCAGGCGGGTGTCTTCGAACCGGATCGCGTACCGGTCGAACCAGTCTGACGGAACCCAGCCGGCCAGCCACTCCGGCTCGCGGGCGGCGACGCTGTTCAACGTGGCCCGCAGGGTCTCACCGAGCCGCACCAGTCCGTTGATCTGGCGGGCGGCGGACAGCACGATCGTGGAGTCCGTGCGCGCACGGCCGCCAGCCTTGAGCAAGCCGTGTTCTGCGGCGGCCTCAAGGACCCGGTCCAGGAGCTGGATCCCTGCGTCTCCCGCGATCAGCCGGTCCCTGAACTCGGTGAGCACTGAGTGGTCGAAGCCCGGATCGGCCAGCTCCAGCCCCAACAGGTACTTCCAGTCCAGCCGTCCGCGTACCGCGTCCGCGGCCTGCCGGTCCGAGAGACCCTCAGCGAACTGCATGACCGACACCAGCGCCAGCCGGCCCGGGGACCATGCCGGTTTCCCCCTGTTCGGGTACAGCTCGGCGAAGTCTGCGTCCGAGAACAGCTCGCCCAACTCCTCACGGATCCGCATCGCCAGGCTGCCCTTCGGGAACGCAGCCCGTGCCACCCGGGCCGTCTCCTCGGGAACCCCATCGATCTTCCTGGCGTGCAACGACACCGACACCCTCCCCAAACACAACGTCGGCCTTCAAGACCACAACGGGTCGTGAAGGCCGACGTCACGTTCAGCCCCCGGATTCGCCAACAGTGTCGAACGAGCCGGCAGGGGTCCACATCAGTCACAGCAGTCACGTACGTGTCACCAACAGGGTCGACGCAGTTGCATCACAAGGACCTGACCAGGCCAAACGCTCCCGACCTGGACCACGCGGACGCCAAAAGACGCTGGGCGTCAACTCCCTATCCTTGAACGTTCATGAGGGCCGTCAGCAACCTGATGGGCCCTCATGAACGATCGAGGCTAGTTCCGTTTCCTGCTGAGCCACGCGATCAATTCGGCGTTCTCCGCAAGGCTCTTTCGGCGGAGCGCCTTCACCTTCGGGTCGAACACGTCCCACGAGTGTTCGCGGGCATGGCCTCGGTAGGGCATGCGCGCTTCGACAGCCGGATCACCGCGGCTATCGAAACATGGCAGGGAATCGAACCGCATAGGCCCTTCAGTACCCCAACGTGCCCACATCTGCTTCGCCACCAAACCCCAGCTCGCCGCCGTCATGCTGAACCGGGCCCGCGAACTGGGCAGGTACGCTCGCTGGTTCGCCGGCGACGAGGTCTATGGCAACCTCGAACTGCGACGAACCGCCCGGATGCTCGGCTTCGACTACGCCCTGGCCGTCAACGCCGACCACACCGCCACCACCTCCGCGGGCCGCTTCACCGCCACCCGACTCGCCCGCCAGGTCCCGGCGAAGTCCTGGATGCGGATGCGCACCGGGCACGGACTGAAGGGTGACCGGCACTACGACTGGGCACTGTTCGAGGTCCGCCCCGACGACACCCCCACCGACGGCGAGGCCGGCGGGCACGCCTTCCTCGTCGTTCGCCGCCACCGCTACACCCGTGAACTGTCTTTCTACCGATGGCACTCCACCACCTCCGTCAGCCTCGCCCGCCTCGTCCATATCATCTGCACCAGGTGGAAGATCGAAGAGGACTTTCAGAGCGCGAAGGGCCTCACCGGCCTCGACCAGGGCCAGGGCACCTGCTGGAACTCGTGGATGCCTGGAGCCTGATCAGCCTCCTCGCCGCCGAGGTCCTGGCCGTCACCCGCTCCCGCACCACCGCCCCGACCGCCGGAAGGGGATCAGCGCGCTCCCATGGAGCCTTACCGCTGCCTCTCTTCCGAGCTCTTCTCTGTTGTGGTTCCGGTTTCGGTGGGGAACGGGAGCAACGTCCGTTCCGCAGCGGTTTTCAGGTGAGTGAGGACTGCTGGGTCGGCGTAGAGGGCGGTGACCTCGACCGAGGGCGGCGAGGAGTTGGGCAATGCGGTGGAGGGAGTCGCCGGAGAGGCACGAAGCGAGAAGCTCCGAGCGATCCTCGTCACGGATGGAACGTGGACGAACGATGTTGAGCGTCTATCCGATGCTCACGCGGCGTGTTAGCACCGGGGAAGTCGGGCCATCGCCCCGGAACGCATCTGGATGGTGACGGTGGGGACGCGCATCCGTGTCCTGTTCGCTAACCACCTGCGGAGCGCGGGACGGGTCGCGGGGGAACTGTCGGCGGTGGATGCCTTCGTCCGGGGCTTCCCGGTCAGGGGGTCTCGATCCAGTTGGGAGGGACGTCGCAGATCAGGTACGGGATGCGGGCTTCGCACGCGTCGCAGGAGTGGGCGGTCCAGGAGTTTGTGGCGCCATGTCCGTGCCACGTCCGCATGTGTTTGGCGTCCTCCGCCTTGGGGCCGACGTAGACCATCTCGCTCATGCGCAGGTAGTCGACGGACTTCCAGTCGAGGTGCATTCCGCCCAGTCCGAGCAGGAGCTTGACGGCGGAGCACGGCCGGCTGACGCCCTGGATGTCTGCGCCCAGGTCCACCTTCTCGCCGCGGACGGTGAGCCATCCCCTGTTGTTCGCGGGAATGGCCGGGTCCGCCAGCTTCCACTTCCCCGGGTGGTAGGTGATCCCATCAAGGTGCTTGGGCTGGATCCATGGCGCCGCAGTGCGTCCACTGGAGGCGTAGAGGTAGTACTCGCCCCCGCTGATCCTCGCTTCGAGTACGCCCATCATGAAGACGGCCTCCGGGTCGCGGACCAAGCTCTTGTCCTGCATCAGGTTGTCTTTGATCTGTCCCACGACGCTGCGCAGCTTCGCACTGTCGGTCAGTTCCGGAATGCCGTGGAGCAGCTTCCCCTTTTCCTTCTTGTTCCTGACGTAGTGACACCTCGGGCAGGTGTTCGTGGCGAAGCCGCCGTGCCGAAGATTGTCGTCTGCATCCGGCTTGCGGGGCTTGATCTTCGGCATGCTCGGCCTTCCGCTAACGGTCCATGGAGCGGGGAAAGTAGCACGTGACGGCCTTGCCGCCAGCTCCGCCTCAGTGCGTAGCGACCAGATTTGGACGCTGTTCGATGACGCCCTGTCGCGACGCCGTCACCCTGCGGAAGCTGTCACTCGGCCCTCTTCCGACCCTCCAGGGTCGAACTGACCCCAAGTCCTGATCGATCCTTGGGGAACAAGCAGGGCATACGCCCTATGCTCCGGCAGAACAGTCAAAAGCTGGATTCTATCGTGGAAACCAACGAAAGCGCCGCGCCCCCTCTCCCCACGCCTGGCCTGATCATCGCCGCGACAGGATCCCCCGCTGATAGCGTGCGCCGGAATTTCACGTCCACACACTCACGGCGGCCCGTGCCCGGCGCGGCCCATCGGCCAGGAGGGAATGCGTTGTGGCGGTGACCGCGATGACCGTCGGCGAACTCAAGGGCTGGTTGAAGACCCTTTCACCTCCAAATCCCGGACTGCTGCTACCCGATGGTCTCCCCGACACCCTCGGCGCCGGGGGCGCCCTCAAGAACGCGGTGAACCCCGGCGCACTTTCGGACTGGTTCACCATGGGGACCACCCTCACCACGATGGTTCCGGACCCGGACCATCTCTGCGTCACCGGAATCATCGCCACCGAAACCCCGAAACTCTCCCTCTGGTTCTTCAGTGACAAGGAAGGAAACCCCGACGACGCCACCGTCACCGGCGTCCAGTTCGGTCTGGCGCTGAAGAACCACCCCGTGATGTCCGTCCTCAGTGCCCTCGGATTGCGGGACCTCCTCCTCGCCTACACGATTCGCCTCCTGGACGGCGCCGCCGTCCGCGAGCTCTCCGCGCAGGCGAAGCTCGACGTCGGCGGCGGGGACCCGCTCCTCATCACCTGCGCCCTCGACTTCGAAGCCGGACAGACCAGTTACGAGTTCGTCGTCGAGCCCGAGGCCGGAGAGGAATGGCACGTCGCCGAGGCGCTCTTCGGGCTCTTCGGTGTGGCACCGCCGCCCGTTCTGAAGGACATCGCCCTCAAGCGCCTCGTGCTGGCCTACGACCACGGCAAGGGTTCCATCGGGTTCCGCGTCGAGGTGGACGTCGACTTCCCGTTGGGCGACCTCGATGCCGACCTCGACGTCAAGGTGTCCCTGTCCAAGTCCGGCCGGAGCCAGACGTACGACCAGGAGTACAGGGCGCGTCTGGTCCTCGGTGTTCCCACACAGGGGGGTGGGGACGACACCGTCCGTACCCTGACGTTCGATATCAAGGACGTCCAGCACGCCGAGTTCAGCGCGACCTGCGAGGACTCCAAGGGCGTGTCGTTCGCCGACCTCGCGGGATTGCTGGGCGTGACGGATCCGCCGGCGTTCCTGGCCGATCTGGCCATCTCCGGCCTCACGGTCGGGTACGCGTCCGCCCGCAAGTCCATCGTGCTCGCCGCGAAAGAGAAGGGTGGGGGCTCGCTCGTCGTCGTCTCGGACCGGCCGAAGGGCGGCACCCGCGCCTGGGTCGTGCGCGCCGGCGTCGGGCTGGATGCCAAGCTTTCGGACCTGCCGTTGCTCCAGGGGCAGATTCCCCAAGGCCAGGACCTCGGCGTGCGCGGGCTGGGTGTGCTGCTCGCCCCCGTCGAGCTGAAGGCCGACCGGATCACCGAGCTCAACAAGGCCCTCGCGGCGAGCGACGGGACGCTGCCCCTGCTGCCCGCCGACGGTCTGAGCAAGGGGCTGGCCTTCACGGTCGACCTCCAGCTGCCGGGACACTCGGAGACCACTTCGGTCGTCGTCCGGGGCGACCACAAGAAGACCAAGGCCCCCGTCGGGGCCGTCGAGGCTCCCGCTCGGCCACGACTGATCACTCAGGACGGCACGCCCGTCCCCGAGATCGCCGCCAAGAACATCACCGCGAACGTCACCGAGGACGCGTCGGCCGCCCCTACCGGCCTCCCCCTGGTCGCCTGGCTCAAGGTCCAGCGCGACATCGGCCCCCTGAACCTCAGCCGCGTCGGCGTGGGCTTCGCCGACGACACCGTGTGGGTGCTGTTCGACGCCTCCCTCGGCATGGCCGGACTCACCGTCGGCGTCGACGGGCTGGGCATCGGGATCCCGCTGTCCCCCCCTGTGTCGCCACAGTTCCGGCTTGACGGGCTGAGCGTCGGCTACTCCCGCCCGCCGCTGGCGATCAAGGGCGCCCTGGTCAACCGGCCCCCGGACGACATGTACAGCACCCTGATCGAAGGTGCCCTGGCCGTCACGGCCGAGAAGTTCGGACTGACGGTGCTGGGCGCGTACGCGCGGACGAAGCAGCACCCCGACCAGCCGTCGCTGTTCCTCTTCGGCAAGGTGAACGGCGAGTTCGGCGGGCCGCCGCCCGTGCAGATCACCGGCATCATGGCCGGTTTCGGCCTCAACACGGACCTGCGACTGCCCGAGGGCGACCAGGTGCTGGACTTCCCGTTCCTCGCGGACATGACCTCACCCGAGACCGACCCGCTCGTGGTCCTGAAAAAACTGATGGGGGGCCAGAAGGGCGCCTGGGTACGCCCCGCCTCCGGGCAGCTGTGGTTCGCGGCCGGCCTCGAATTCAAGGTCTTCGAGTTCGTCAGCGGGCAGGCGCTGCTGGTGCTGGAGGTCGGCGACGACTTCGCCGTCGCGGTGCTCGGCACGGCGGAGGCGCAGTTCCCCAAGGACCAGTCCCTGCCCGCGTACGCGAAAGTGCGGCTGGGCCTGTCCGCCAAGTACCGTGCCAGCGAGGGCGTGCTGAAGCTGACCGCGCAGCTCGCGCCCGGCTCGTTCCTCCTGTCCGAGGACTGCGTGCTGACCGGTGGCTTCGCGCTGTACACCTGGCTCACCGGCGCGCACACCGGTGACTTCGTCCTCACCCTGGGCGGCTACTACCCCGGCTACCGGGTGCCCGACCACTACCCGCAGGTGCCACGGCTGGGCTTCAACTGGCCGATCACCTCGGAGCTGACCATCAGCGGTGGCTCGTACTTCGCGCTCACCCCCGGCGCGATCATGGCCGGTGGCGCGCTGGACGTGAACTTCCGCGCCGGCGACCTGCACGCCTGGCTGACGGCGCACGCCAACATCCTCATCGAGTGGGCACCTTTCCACTTCGACGCCGGGATCGACGTGAGTATCGGCGTCAGTTACGTGCTCGACCTGTGGCTGGTGCGCGAGACGATCAGCGTCGAGGTCGGCGCGTCCCTGCACCTGTGGGGCCCGCCGACAGGCGGCAAGGTCACCGTCCACCTCTGGTTCATCTCCTTCACCATCGGCTTCGGTGACGACAACACAAGCGGCGACAAGGCCGCGCCCTGGACCGACGTGGTCAAGCAGCTGCCCGCAGCGAAGGACGCCGTCCGGCTGGTGCCCATGGACGGGCTGACGCCGGTGAAGTCCAAGGACGAGCCGGGACTATGGACGGTCGGCACCGGCGCCTTCTCCTTCGCGGTGCGCACGGCCGTCCCGGTCGGCAAGCTCCACCTCGGCGACCAGCAGCACACGATCGACGGCACGGACGTCAACATCCGTCCCCTCCGCGGCGGCGGCGAACACCTCGACTCGGCGCTCACGATCACGCTCACCGGCCACGGCGGCTCCCAGGACCTGAGCAAGTGGGCCGCCACTCAGAACGTGGCGAGCCTGCCCGCGGCGCTGTGGGGCAAGTACGACGGCAAGCTGACCACCGGCAGCGCGCAGCGCGTGGACGGCCAGCTGACGGGCGTCGACCTACATCTGCCGAAACCCACGCCGGGCAGCACCCCCGGCCCCATCAAGGCCGGGACGATCGCGCACGACGACCGGACGCCGAACGGAAAGCTGCCGCTGACGCGGCCGGCTGTCGTACAGGCCGTCACCGCCGTGGAGTCCGCGCCGGCGCGGGCCGAGGCCGCGCAGCCGGCCACCGTCGAGCTTGTCACCGAGGCCGCGCCGATGCCGGAGGTCCGCGCGAGCGTGGCCGCCGTCACCGGCGGCCAGGCCGGCGCGCTGACCGACCAGTCCCGCGACCGGCTCTTCGCCGCCATGGACTACCTGGGCGTGAGCCCCGGCACCAACGAGCGGCTCGCCGCCACGGACGGACTGGTCGCGGGCGACATCGAGGCGAAGCCCGCGCCCCCGGTCCCCGGTCCGCCGACCGCCAGCGAGCGGCTGTACGTACTGGGCGCGGGGGCGACCGTGACGCCAGTCGACGCGCAGAGCCTGACACCGTACGCCGGCGTTCCGCTGAAGTTCGCGTCGGGAGCCTCCGCGCCGTTCCACTTCGCCGTCGGCCCGGACGGCCACCGTCTGTGCGCGGTCGACAACGACCAGAACATCGACGTACGCGACATCTCGGCAAACCCGCCGGGTGACACCAAGTCCCTCTTCCACGACCGCATCTGGGGATACCAGCAGACGCGGGGAGCGGTGCTCTCGCCCGACAACAAGTGGGCGTACGTCACCGCCACGCAGTCGCAGCAGATGCTCGTGCTCGACCTTCAGCCGGATGTGCCCGCCAAGAAGCACGACTTCGGCCTCCAGGCGGCCATCGGCGAGGTCGTCCCCGCCGCTCGGTGGGACGACTCCTCGCAGATCGTGTACGTCGCCAAGCCCGATCTGAACACCGTGGCCCAGGTGGACGTCACCAACGGGAAGTACCCCACGACCAGCCCGGGAGACGACCTGCCCGCCGGTCCCTCCCCCACCCGCCTCGCCGTGGACCCCAAGGGCCGCTGGCTCTACTCGCTCAACCCAGCCAAGTCGACAGTGACCGTCACCGACGTCGCCGCCAAGAGGATCGTCGCCACACTGCGCACCGGCACCGGACCGAGCGCCCTGGCCGCCTCCGCCGACGGCAAGCGGCTGTACGTGGCGAACGCCGTGACCGGCACGGTCTCCGTGTTCGACACCGGGGACGGCCTGCCGCGGGAAGCGGCGGAGCCCGTGTGGGTGGGGGCGGGACCGACCGCGCTCGCGGTGTCCGCCGCGGGTGACCGGCTGTACGTCGTCCGGGAGAAGGTCAAGCAGGTCCAGGTCGTGGGCGTCGCGTCGGACCAGCCGGTCCTGCTCCCCGCCACCGTCCCTCTCAAGGACGCCCCGGTGGCCCTCGCCGTCACCGTACCGCCGACCGTCACCGACACACCGGCAGCCCCCAGCGTCACCCGAATCACTGAAGGCGGTGCGGCATGAGCCACCCCGAGTACGCCCCGGACCCCGACCCGTCGCTGAACGTGCAGTTCGTCGACTCGCTGGTGCCCACGCTCACCGCGGGGCGGTACAAGCTCACCGCGCATCAGTCCCTCACCAAGGGCGGCGCCCGGGTCGACACGGACTACTACCTGGACACCCCGGTGACGCAGGACGTGGAGGTCCGCGCGCCGCGCTTCACCGTGCAGCCGGAGTGGATCCACGGCGCGTACCCAACGCCGGGCGCGAGCGGCCTGTACGACGACGTGCTACCGCACGTCACGCTCGACCGAGCGACCCTGCCGTGGGAGCGCGAGGCGAAGGCGAAGGACGGGAAGACGCGCGTGCCGTGGCTGGCCCTCCTCGTCTTCGGCGAAGGCGAGCTGCCCGACACCGACCCGCACTGCCTCGGGCAGACGGACGCGAAGACCGTGGCCGACCTGATCGGCTCCGAGAGCGGCGTCGTCCTGCCCCCGTTCGACCAGACCACGGACCCCATCACCGACGACGACAAGAAGCAGGTGTGCCGCACCGTCCTGGTGCCCGCCGCCGTCTTCCACGCGCTGGCCCCGACCGAGGTGGAAATGCCGCTCCTGACCCATGTGCGCCGGGTCAACGAGGAGCACCAGCGTGCCGCGCCGGGCGACGACCTGATCCAGGTCGGTGACTACGCGGTCGTCGTCGGCAACCGCCTGCCCCGCGCGGCGGGAGGCCGCTACGTCGCCCACCTGGTCTCCCTGGAAGGCTGGCAATCTCGCCTGCCCGACGGCGCCAAGGAGACGTACGACGGACCCGACGAGAAGCTGCGGCTGATCTCCCTGTGGTCGTGGGCCTTCGAGACGATCCCCGACCACATCCCCGGATTCGCCGCGCTGACCGAGCACTTCGTCGACACCGAGGGCACGGACGGCTCCGCGCTGCTGCTGCGCGTGCCGCTGCCCGGCCGACCGCTGTCCGGAAAGGACCAGCAGGAGGTCGCCGACCGGCTCGGCCAGGGCTACCTGCCGATCTCGTGCCGCACCGAGTCCGGGCGCTCCACCTTCGGCTGGTACCGAGGGCCGCTCACCGCCCAGTACGTCACGCCGGAGACCGACCGCGAACGGCGCCGCTGCGCGGCGGAGGCGCTGATCCACCTGGACCAGTACGGCGTCTTCGACGTGAGCCTCGCGACCGCGTTCACCGCGGGCCGCGGCGTCGCCCTCGCCGACCACCAGTTCGGCGCGGCGCTGCTGCGCCTGCGCGGCAAGGTGCAGCGAGCGGCGGAGAAGAGGAGCCGCGCGACGGCGACCACCGGGGCCCGGGCCCGTATCGAGCACCTGGCGGCGAACGGCCTCGCCGGCCACCTCGGCGAGGTCCTGACCACGCCGGCCCGCGCCCAGGCCGTCGCCACCTCCGTACGCCGCCCCGGCGTCACCCCCGTACCGGCCGCGACCGAGTTGCCCGCCACCGCCGGGCTCACCCTGGAGCGCCTGCGCGCCGACGTGGAGCTGCACGCGCGGTTCACAGCGGACGACAAGCCACTGGTGGACCCGCACGACGACGACCTCGCCCTCGTCCGGAACCGGCTGCTCGACCTGCGGAACCTGACGGGCGTGCCGTTCGCGCACCTCGTCCCCGACACGCGGATGCTGCCCACGGAGAGCCTGCGTTTCTTCTACGTGGACGCCAACTGGACCGCCACCCTGCTCGACGGCGCCCTGAGCGTGGGGCTCGCCCACACCTTCGACCTCACCTCGGACGACCTGATCTTCGGGCCCAAGGGCGTGGCCCCGCTGCCACCGCAGGCCACACCGGTCACGGGTCTGCTGCTGCGCTCGGAGCTGGTCAGCGGCTGGCCCGCGCTGGAGGTCCGCCCGTACACGAACCCCCGGACCACCGAAGGGGAAACGGCCCTGCGGGTACTGCGCCGCGAGGCGCTCGCCGACGACGTCCTGCTCGTCCTCGTCGAGGGCGTGCCGGGCCGGGTCGAGCTCGCCGAGCCGCAGCAGGGCGTGCACTTCGGCATCGACGAGCCGGCGAAAGGCGGCAGCGACGACCCGATCAACGACGGCATCATCCGGCTGCGCGAGATCAACCCGAAGAGCACAAGGCCCCTCGGGCAGGAGACCGGCGCGCAGTTCCCGACGCAGCCGGGGCTACGTTCCTACCTGCGCGCTGCGGGCGCAGGTGACCCCGACACCGTGCTGAGCGTGACGCGCCTCGCCGACGGGCTGAAGGACGCACTGCACCTGAAGCGTCCGCTGACGCCCAGCGAGTTCGCCATCCAGATGATCAACGCCGCGCAGCGCCGCACCTTCACCACCGTTTCCACCGCGCAGACCCCCTTCACGACAGGAGCCCACCCCAATGGCTGACCGCGACGACACCCTCATCGTCCCGGTGAACGTGGACGCCCTGGTGGTCAACCAAGACCTGCGCCAGCGCGACGGCCAGGGATTCCGGCGCTGGCGCCCCAACTTCAACCTGCTGCGCCACAGCCTCAGCCCCGAGGTGGCCCCGTTCACCAACGAGGACCCGTGGAACGCCACCCAGCAGGGCGAGACGGACGACAAGTACAAGAAGTACGACGGCGTCTACGTGCGCTGGGAGCTGCCCGACGCGCTGCGCCAGGGCGCCACGCGGGCCGAGAGCGGGCGTACGGAGTTCCCGCTCGTGCCCAACCGCTGGCTTGTCGTCCGGCAGGTGCAGGGCAGGGACGACCTGACCGCCGGCTGGGTGGTGGAGAGCGACTTCCTCGACCCCAAGGACGGCACGTCGCGCTTCATGCACCCGGTGCGGCCCGACGCCGGGGATCCGGCGACCACGCCGTACCGCTCGACGATCATCACGACGCAGATCGGCAAGAAGCAGAGCATCAACGGCAGCAGCACGTGGAGCGAGCCCACGGACGCCTCGCGCAAGGAGCTGTTCCTCACCGCGGTCGGTCCCGGCATCATGACCTTCCACATCTACCAGCCGTACCACGAGAACGTCTTCTCGCTGCACGACCCGCTGGACGGCGTCGACTCCGGAGTCGTGAACTACCAGGTCATGGGCTGGTACTCGGACCCGGCCCAGGAGGAGCTGCGCCGCCGCCTGGACGGCACGGGCGCGACGGTCGCGTCCGTCCTGGCCGATCTCGGCTGGACGGTCGCCGACCTGCCGGGCACCTGGACGCCCGACAGCACCACCTACTGCGGCCGGGCCCTCCAGGTACGGTGGGACCGCAAAGGCAGCGCCCCGGACTCGGACCGCCCGCAGAAGACGGACGTCCGCGACCGGATCGCCGTCGGGAGCAGCGCGGACGAGGCGCACGCCGCACTGGTCGCCAAGGCCCGCGCGGCCCTGCCCGCCAACTCCGGCAACGCCCTCGACCACACCACCGACCCCGCCCTCCTGCACGCCCTCGGCAAGGGCCTGCTGAACACCCTCGACGAGCCCGACGGCGATGTCCTCGCGGCCCAGGCCCTGCACAAGGGCTGGTTCCAGCAGGTGCCGGGAGGCTATGTGTGGCGCCTCGCCGACACCGCCGACAAGGGCAATGTCTCCGGCGACCCGAAGTCGGTCACATGGTCCGGCGTGGCGCCCGAGCACGAGGCGTGGCTGGCGGAACTCAACGGCCACCAGAGCGCGTACGACGCCGCGGAGCGTGAACTGACCGCGTTGCAGGAGCGGTTGTACGGGCTGTGGTGGATGCACAGCCTGCCGCTCATCCCGCCGCAGTACCGCCGTGAGCGGCTGTACGCCGAGATCGACCCGGCGAACGCGGACGGCCTCGCCGCCCGCGTGGCCGCCGCGCAGGACGACCTGAAGAACAAGAAGCTCAAGGCCATCACCGACTGCCTCAGCGGCCACCCGCTACCCAAGGGTTACGAACTACGCAAGGAGACCCTGCCGCCCTTCTACCAGGTCACCGACCCGACGATGGTGTTGGCCGGCGCGAAGAGCCACACGGCGTACAAGCCGCTGACAGGCGACGGGTCACTCATCTGCCGCATGCCGTCGCAGATCGTCAATGACGGGCGGGCGAACCCCTTCACCTCGCTCCAGCTTGGCGGGCTGCCGTCGGTCGCGTCGGCCCTGCTGATCGAGTTCGCGTGCGTGCTCGACCCGAAGGTGTCGTACCGGTCCGACATCGCCCCCGCCCCCTGGCGGCAGCCGTGGAAGCCGCTGCTGTTCCAGTGGCGGGTCGAGCACTGGCAGGTGCCCTACGGCAACCCGAACAGTCCCAACTGGACGTTCGACGGCAGCCACTACCAGTGGACGAACGGCTCCTCCGCCACCACCGCCATCGAGGTGACCGGGCGCCGCTTCCTCGTACCGCTGCCGCAGCACACTGCGAGCGGCGGGCTCGAACAGTACGCCGCCGACCACCCCGACGCCGCGACGGCCGAGGCGCTCACGACAGCGGCAGCACAGATCAAGGACCTGGACCTGCTCTCGCAGCGGCTGGACCGGCTCACCGACGCCTTCGCCCTGCGCGACCCCGCGCCCGGCGTCAGCCCGCCCGGCAGGATCGGCGAGCTCATCGGTGACGCGTTCCGCCACCTGCCCAACCCGGGCATGCTGCCCGTGCCGTTCAAGGGCTGGCAGGACTCCGGCTTCACCCAGATCCGGGCCGGGCAGTTCGCGGTGAACAGGCTGAGCATCGTCGACGAGTTCGGCCAGAGCCTCGACGTCCTGCTGCCCGGCGACGCGCCCACGTTCGTCCCCAAGGTGGGCGACAGCCTGCACACTCACGGCAAGTTCGTCCAGCCCACGGACACGGGGCGGTTCGTCCAGCTGCCGCCGCGCCTGCTCCAGGCCGCCCGGCTGCGGTTCGACTTCGTCGCCGAGCACGACGACACACGGCTGGTCGACCTCACCGCGAACACCACGCCCGTAGGCGCGTGGATCGTCCCCAACTACGTCGACCGTTCGCTGCTGTGCTACGCGCCGACCGGCGAACCGCTCGGCGAACTGCGCCTCGAACTCCGCGAGGGCGCGGGCGGCGCCGTGACGACCATGGTCGGCTGGGGGCCCCTGCCGGATTCCCAGGTGAACACGATCGACGCCCTGCGCGATGCCCGGCCGCAGCTCTACGCGTTCGCCCGCGAGCTGGCCGCGAAGGGGCCGGACGCCTTCGCCGACCTGCTGGCCACCGTCGACCACGCACTCGCCGGCATCGACCCGGGCAACCCGTACGGCGACGAGGTGCTCGGCGCGCTGCTCGGGCGTCCGCTCGCGCTGGTCCGCGCCCGGCTCGGCTTCGAGCTGGACGGCCTTCCCGTCGCCGACGGGGGCTGGCAGTACGCGCTGGACTGGAAGACGCAGGAGGCATGGGCCACGCGTCAGGGCAAGACGGCGCCGCCCGAGATGGCCCACCTCGACTACCGGTGGCCCGTCCGGCTCGGCAACGCCGGGCAGAAAGGCGATGGTCTGATCGGCTACTTCTCCGAGGCCGACTACGGCACGTTCTACTCGGTGGCCACGCCGGGCGCGCACCCGCACACGGACTACGTGGCGCGGATCTCCGATGCCAACTGGCCCAAGCTGCGGGCGGACTCGACGGACCGGACGCACCTCACGCTGCTGCTCGACCCGCTCGCCACCGTCCACGCGACCACGGACATCCTTCCCGTGACGGGTCTTCAGCTCCCGACCCGCTTCACACGGACCGCCATGGCCGCGATGCGGGTGGCGCTGCGGCTCAGCCCGGTGCTGACCACGACGCGGAAGGTCCCGGCCAAGGACGTGGGTGCGGGCGTGGGCGACGAGTCGTCCGGCTTCGTCAACGCCCTCGCCGTACCGCATCCCACGTCCCCGCAGGGCACGTGGGACTGGGCCGAGCTGGTCGTCCCGGAAGCGCCCGCCGACGCCGGCCCCGCACCGCAGTGGAACCACGAGTCGGTCGTGCAGATCGACCAGACCGCCCGGCTGGACGAGAACGGCCCGATCGTACGCACCGGCTTCCTGCGCCTGTCCGGCGGCTTCACCACCAAGTGACTTCGAAGCACCCGCACCCGATCCCGATTCTGAAAGGAGCCGACTCCGTGAGCGAGCCGGACGCCCCCCTGCCCCTGCTGGACTACGCCATCATCAGCGAACCGTTCCCGTTGTACGCGACGACCGGTACCGACGACCCCGCCACGGCCCTGCACATCGTGGTCTCGAACGGCGGTGGCGAGACCGTCTACTGCCGGGAGATCGTCTTCTCCCTACCGCAGGGCAAGCTCGCCCAGAGCCTGGTCGAGGCCGACGCGGGCGACGGCCAGGCCGATGACTGGGACGTGGTGCGCCTCCAGCCCGGCGCGCAGACCCTCCTGCCGTCGGGTGAGTACGCCCGCTTCCAGGCCACGCCCAAGGGTGACGACAAGAAGAAGACGGGCGTTGCGGTCGACGCCTCCGGCCTCGTCATCACCCTGAAGAACCTGAAGATCAGCTCCCGGCCCGGCACGGCCCGGATCGAGATCCGTGAGTTCGCCACCACGAACACGGGCCAGTGGCCCGACAACCCGCGCTTCACCAAGCTGGCACTCACGAAGTTCCCGGCACCGAAGATCCCGGCCATGGCGGTCTCCGACTTCACGGCGGACAAGCTGGAGGTGACGGCCGGCACCTCGCTCCGCCTCACGTGGAACGGCCCGTCGACGCTCGACTACACGGTCTCGCACGGCGGCAGC
The DNA here is from genome assembly GCF_016917755.1 of Streptomyces noursei. Taxonomy (GTDB): domain Bacteria; phylum Actinomycetota; class Actinomycetes; order Streptomycetales; family Streptomycetaceae; genus Streptomyces; species Streptomyces yunnanensis. The sequence goes on from NZ_CP070326.1 coordinate 722,364, forward strand.
GCGCACCCGGTCGGCAAACAACACGCGTACAGCACGACGATCGACCACGACACGACCTTCCAGCTCTCGTACGTCACGGGCGGGACCACGCGCTACCTGACGACCACGGTGACGGTGACGAACCCGAAGCTGACGGGGCTGGAGGTCGACGGCAACGTCACGGTCATTGGCGGTGCGATCACAGGAAGCAGCCTGAGCGTGGGCAGCGGCACGATCACCGGCGGTTCCATCACAGGCACGAGCGTCAACGCCGGGAGCGGTGCCATCACGGGCGGTTCCATCACAGGAAGCAGCCTGAGCGCGGGCAGCGGCACGATCACCGGCGGTTCCATCACAGGCACGAGCGTCAACGCCGGGAGCGGTGCCATCACGGGCGGTTCCATCACAGGCACGAGCGTCAACGCGGGCAGCGGTGGCATCACCACCAGCGGAAGTGTCACGGATGGCGGCCAACCCTTCCTCCGCCGCGGCTCCAAGGTCCGGATCAGGAATAGCTACCACTCGGACGAAGGGCTGAACGAGGACAACAAGGCGTCCGGCGATGTCTCGCTGAAGAGGGTGGACAGCGGTAACTCGCGCTGGTACTGGTACCTGGACCAGTGAGTAGTCATCCCGGGCCCTTGTGGTCCCGCCCGAGGATCCTGCTGGCCAAATGTGGGGATCAGGCGGCGAGGGTGAGGTCGAGGCGGGCGAGGCGGCTGGTGCGGGTGTGGCCAAGGGCCTCGCCGCCCAGGGCGCGCTCACGGTGAGCGAGGCCCTGACCGCCGCGAAGGCGGTCTCGGTCGGCGACACGCTCACCGTGTAGAAGGCACTGTCGGTGGGCGGTGACCTCACCGTCTCCGGACAGGCCACGATCAAGATGGACCTCGAAGCCGGATCCCACTGGGTTTCTCCCTACAAGTTGAATAGCCCTCAACAACTCAGCCGAGCCGGAACGTTCCGCGAAGTACCCCCCGTATTCCGGCAGGACCTCCGGGTAAAGGTTGAAGAGATGCCCGAGCACCACCCCGCCTCGATTGTCCGCCGCCGGGGCGTCCCTCATCGCCGCGCGAATCTGGGACGCCGTCCAGCCACCCCGGCCCGTCACGGTCGAGCATGTCGATGGTCCAGGTGCACATGCGGTAGCCCAGCTCCGAGGGTAGGGAGCACAGCCGCATCTGCCATCGTCCGTTCATCCCTACTCCCTGACTACTTTCATACGGTCCATCTTGGGCGGCCCGTCAGGAATCGACATGATGGAAGTGTCGGCACATGGTTGATCTTGGTCGACAACCCGTCTACCAGGAGCTCACTGCTCTGTACAGCCCCGCGCTCCAACCCCGCCCCAACCTCGGGCCGGAGAGGCTCTATGCATCAGCCCTGCGCCGCGAGCACATCCGTACACCTGCGTAACCCCAGGAGGTCCGAGCATCATAAAGAATTCCTCCACGCTTTCCAGGGATTAACACAATATCCCCACCTAGCAGGAGTTCAGCATGGATCAGTACCGGACGATGCCCCCGAACGTGGCACTGGCACACCTTCGCGGAGGCTTGCCGGACCCGCAGCCCTACACCTGTAACAACGGATATCTGCCGGCCGGGAGCTATGTCACCGAGTTCACGTGTAAGTTCAAGGTCCCGCCGACCCCAAAGGTGGTCGACCACCAGACAGTTTTCGTCTGGCCCGCGCTTTTCCCCAGCTACCTGCTCCAGCCCGTCCTCGGATTCCAGCCCGACGGTGGATGGTTCCTGTGGACCTACGTCATTGACACCCTCACCGGTGATCACCACACGGAGAAGAAGTTCGGCTTCGCTCCGGGTGACGAAGTGAGCAGCTACATCACTCTCGTTGAGCGCGAGCCGAAGAAGTACACCTACGTACTCGGCTTCGATGGTCATGAGGAAACGAAGCTGCTCGCGGACGTGCAGGAGCCGAGCACGGACATCACCCTGTGCATTGAAGGGTGGAAGGTCGGGGAGACGAGTCCGGACAAGGTGGATAAGCTGCCGCCGGAGGACTACTGGACCGTCTCCGACATCAAGGTCGTGTCGTCCAAGGGCATCCCCGACAGCCTCGACTGGGTTCGTCCCTATCCAGGCAGCAAGATCATTGATACCAGCGCCCAACACGGCTGCGTCGCAACCCCGTACCGGGTGTGACGACGACCGCACCCACATGGGCATCCCGGTGCGTGCCCACCCCCAGAACCACCTCCCCCGCAGGACGGCGACGGCGGTTCTGCGGAGCAGGCGGCGTACTGGACACGGTCGATGTGGACATGCCTGCTCCCCTTCCAGTCCGATAGCGCGTCGGGCGGTCGGAATCGTGAGGACGCCACAACAATCGGCAGGCTCCCATCGGGACACGCTCCGTCGGCCCAGCACCGACAACGCGCCATCCCCGGCCAACGGCCGGCACTGTGACACCGGGATACCTTGGTCAGAAAGTCATGAGTCAGACCCTGAACCCGGGGCAGCACCCCCCATCCTCCCGCCGGCCAGAGCATCCCCACCCAGAAACACCGAGCATGCTCAACCCCAGCCCTCGGCACATCCCGGATCTGACTCCGGCCGATCGTTATACGGCACGGAAGCTGCCATCTTTGTTCAGGCGGCGCCGCCCGCTACAGGCACTCGAAGACACCACAACAGGATCGAGGAGCGGACCTCGCCGCCGAGGAACACCGAGACCCCACCCCTGCCAGAGTGACCATCACGTGTCACATCGCTATCACCAACACCGTCGACACACCTGGACCACGATGGCCCCACCTGCGTGAACGGCATCGATGTAGACCACGTGGACGCCAGAAGACGGTTCCGCCTACCTGTGCCATGTGGTACCCAGTGCGGCCCCCAGAACCAGGGCTGGGGCGTCTTCTGGCCCGTCAGAGCGGTACTGGAGGGTGCGCGTCGGTGTCTCACTCACGCCCTGCACACTCTCACATCTCACCTGCACACCTTGATCCAGGTCTGCCCACGCCCCCGGCGCGCGCCCGCCTACGCACGGATGGTTCAGGCCGAGCAGGCCCGTCGCCCCCTACGCGCCGGCGCCCAGCGCCTCGCACAAACCGCCCGTGACCTCACGCGCCCGCACCCGGCTCCCGCCACCCTCGCCTCCGCAGAGCGGGGCTTCACACAGATCCGCGATCCCCCGGTAGACGACTTCCGCGGCCTGCCGTGCCGTCTGCCCGGCGGTGAGAGCAGCCGTGCGAACCCCGAAGTAGCCCTGCACAGGCGAACGGACCGGCAGCTCGTCACTGCCGGCCAGGACGTCGTCAGCCGGCAGCGCGCGGACCAGCCCGGCCGCGGCGAGCGTTGCCTCCCTCAGCGCTGCGGTGCGTGCCGCGACCGACCCGAACGCCTCGACGGACGTGAGGGCAGCGGCAAGCCGCTCGGCCCGGGTGCGTGCTTCGGCGTCCAGGCAGGCCAATGGGTACGGTCGCTCGGTGTCGCAGAACACGACCACCGGAGGCAAGGCGCAGAACGAGAGACGATCGTCCGTTCCCATCGGTTGAACCTCCTGGGTTCGCACGTGGTACCGCACGGGATGGCTGCTCGAACGCGATACTAGGGCAGCGGAGTCGGCGCAGCATCAACTCACCCTGACGGGGCCGAAAGTGAGCCGTCCCACGGCGCAGGGCTTCGGCAATGCCAACGAAGCCGAGCACGGAGCCTCGGGCCGAGGGCCACCGACCGGCCTCGGCAGGTCCTGCCAGGCGACATTGCCGCGACCGCGCAGTCCACCAGTTCCAAGGCTGGTCTACTGGTCATGCCGATCTGCCGCGCCTGGGCCGTCCTGGCCCCGGGCGGCCGGCGAAGGCTTGCGCGATGGGCAGCCACTGCCGTGCTGTTTCTCCGGTGGTGGTCAGGGCGAGGTCGTCGCGGTGGCGGCGTTGGGTGGCGAGCAGGCAGAAGTGCAGGGCCGGTCCGGTGACGCGGTCCGAGGCGTCCTGCGGGCCCCAGGACCACAGTTCGCCGGTCGGGGCTTGCAGTTCCACTCGTACGGGGACCGTCGGGGTGGGCAGACCGTGCAGGGCGAAGGCGAAGCCCATCGTGCGGACGCCCAGGTGGGCGATGTGACGCAGGCGTGTGGTCGGCCGGCGGCGCACGCCGAGTGCATCGGCCACGTCCTGGCCGTGGGCCCAGGTCTCCATGAGGCGGGCGGTCGCCATGGAGGGAATCTTCATGGGCGGGCCGAACCAGGGCACTCGGGCGTCGGCGGGGGTGGTGGCCAGGGTGTGGTGCAGGGCCTGACGGCCGGTGCGCCAGTGGCGCAGCAGTGCCTCCGGGGCCTGTTGGGCCCCCTCGGCCGCACCGTCCTCGACCGCGTTCCCGTCGCGGGCGGCGGCGGCACGGGCCTGCCCGCGGAACTGGTCGGGGTCGGTCACCGCCCGCTGTGCCCAGGCGTCGGTCCATGCCAGGTGGGCGATCTGATGGGCGACTGTCCACCCCTCGGCGGGTGTGGGGGTGGCCCACCGTTCGGCGTCCAGTGGCGCCACGATCGCGTCCAGTTCCTCGCTCTCCGCGTGAAGATCGTCCATTATTCCGCCGTGTTGGCTCATCCCTCGTCCTCTTCTTCGCCGGTCAGCTGGTCGGTCTGCGGGCCGGCGACGTTGTGCGTGAAGGCCAGGACGCGGTAGCCGTCCATGGGGCTTGGCGGGCGGCGTTGTTGGCTGTATCGCGACTCGTTGTCATCGGGATTCGTCGGCCGGCGCGCCGGCGTCCACAGGTGGCACGGCCTCCTGGGGCTGAGGAGGCGGGAGGAGCCGGGGGACGACCTTTCCCATGGCGTTGCGGGGCAGGCAGGGCAGGAACACGACGTCACGTGGGACGCAGAAGCAGGCCAGGTGGGACCTGACGAGGCTCTGCACGGATTCCTGGGTCAGGGCTGCCCCGGCGCCGTCGTCGGTGCGGACGATGTAGGCCACGAGTCTCTTGCGGAACTCCGGGTCGTCGGCGCCGACCACGGCCACCTCGGCCACCCCGTCTTCGCCTGCGAGGAGGTCCTCGACCTCACGGGGGTAGACGTTCTCGCCGCCGGAGACGATCATGTCGTCCGTCCTGCCGTCGATGAACAGCAGCCCCTCGGGCCCGATGTGGCCGAGGTCGCCCGTGCAGACGAGATCGCCGTGGCGCTCCTTGTCCGCTCCCGGGCGGGTGTAGCCCTCGAAGACCATGGAGTTGCCGACGAAGACACGCCCCACTTCACCGTCGGGGACGCGGTGTCCGGCCTCGTCCAGCAGGAGCAAGGTGGTGCCGAGTGGGGGCCGTCCCGCGGTCGCCGGGTGCGCGGCCATTTCGTGGGGCTGCGCGATGGTGGCCCAGGCGACCTCGGTGGCGCCGTAGAAGTTGTGGAGCACGTCACCGAAGCGCCGGCGGGTCTCCCGTACGAGGGAGGTGGTGAGGGCGGATCCGCTGGAGGCGAGGATGCGCAGTGCCGGCAGGTCGGGACGGTCGGTGTCGGGCAGCGCCACCATGCGCGCCAGCATCGTCGGCACCACCACCATCGCACCTGCCTGGTTCTCGCGGGCGGCTTCGAGGGAGTTCTCGGCCCGAAACCGGCGCTGTAGGACGAGAGTTGAGCCGAGGGAGAGGCCGATCTGGTAGTTGGCCCATCCCCAGCCGTGGAAGAGCGGCGCCGCGACGAGAATGCGCTCGCCCTCGCGGAACGGAATACGCGAGAGCAGGGCGGCGATGGGCATCCAGTTCTTCGGCTCCGGACGCTGGGCTCCCTTGGGGGTGCCGGTGGTGCCCGACGTGAGGAAGATGAGCCGTCCGCGCCGTGGCCGGCCGGGCAACGGCGCGCCGGTGCAGCCCAGTTCGATGGCCTTGGCGAGCCCCGTGGGGCCTGGTGAGTCACCGTCGCCGCCAGAGCCGCCGGTGCGGGCGAGTCCCTGGGGGCGGTGGTCCGGGGTCGTCCACGCCTGCAGCACCGGGGGCGCGTCCTTGATCTCACCCAGCCGTTCGAGGAACTCGCCGTCGGCGATCAGCAAAGTGAGTCCCTGTTCGGCGACCACGTCCGCGAGTTGGTGTGCGGACGCCTCGGTGTTGAGGAGGACCAGATCGGCACCGATGCGGGCGACGGCACCACTGACGAGGTGGTAGCCGCGGTGATTGCGCATCAGCACGCCGATCCGCGTGCCTTCACGGCTGCCGGTGTTCCACAGATACGCGGCGAGCGCGGCCGCGTCCTCGTCCAACCGCCGGTAGGTGAAGGAGCCCTCGTCATCGACGACGGCGATGCGGTCCGGCGTTTTCACCGCGGCTGAGGCAAGCGCACCACCGGCGGAGAAGCCGTACCGGCGGATCCGGCCGAGGGAGCGCAGCAGACGGTCCGGCCGCGTGCCGCCGATCACGCCCGCACTCCTGAGAACGCGCAGGCCGGCGACCAGGTCGCCGGCCGCGGCCGGGCGGACGTGCGTGCCACGGACGACGTTTCGCGTACCGGCCTTCACGAGGTGGTTCCCTTCCGGTGGCGGATCTCGCCCTGGTGCCGAGCGAGTGTCCGGCGCAGTACTTCGGCGACGAGGTCGGGCCGTTCGAGCATCGGGGCGTGCCCCACGTCCGGTATCCACTCGCGGGTGGTGTGCCCCGGCAGCTCCTCCAGGAACATGCGGGAGAAGGAGGGATGGGGCAGCAGTGCGTCCTTGCGGCAGAGCAGCAGCGTCGAGGGTGCGCTGACCCGGTCGAGGCCGGTGATCCCTCCGTCGCGCAGGCCGGCCCACAGCATCCACAGGTAGACCCGGCAATGCGTGGTGGCACGTACGTAGTTGGCCGCCGTCTCGCGAGGCACCGCCGCCGTCTCATGGCTGACGATCTTCAGGGCGGCACGCTGGATCCAGCGGCGCTTCGCGGCGAGATCGCCCAGCAGATTCCCGGCCACCACGAACGGCAGCAGGGCCAAGAAGGTCAGTCCGATGCGGAACTCGGTGCGGGAGAGGTTCCGCCAGCCGCCGGCCGGTGCCAGTGCGGTCACGCTGCGTGCCCGCCCCCTGCGTTCCAGCTCCAGGGCGACCCAGCCGCCGAGCGAGTTCCCGACGACGTGACAGGTCCGCCAGCCGAGCGCGTCCAGCTTGGCCTCGATGTCGTCGGCGAGCGCGGCCAAGCTCACCTTCCGCCCCGAGGTGGGCGTGGTTCCGCCCCAGTGGCCCAGCATCGTGGGGGCGTAGACGTCGTAGGAGTCCGCAAGACGCTCGGCCACCGCTTCCCAGACATGGTGGGACAGGGCGAACGGGTGCAGGAGCAGGAGCGGGTCGCCGGAGCCTGTCCGTAGCTCGGAGGCTGGAGTGGGTGACATGCCTGCAGTATCGAAACCGGCGGGGCGCGGCCGATACGTTCGGGACCCCAGACTTGGCTCCCTCGGATTTATGGAAATCTCCAAGGCGCGAGAGGGACGCTCGGCGTTCACCATGCCTGCCCGGGCGGCGTCCCCGGCCGCTCCTTCCCTGCCTGCGAGCTGGTCCGTGTGCTGCCGCCCCGACCACTTCGAGGTGGGGGGGCACTGTTTGGGCATCCCTACAAGATCTGCTTGCCGTCGCAGGAGGCTCCCTATAGCGTTCCGGGCGTGGAGGAAGCCGAGGTCGGGTCAGAGGACCGGCGCCAGGCATTGCTGCGTTACGTCACCGATCACGCACCCCAGCTGGCCGAGCGCTTCCTCTCCCTTTTCCGTGCGGAGATCGCCGAGTACGGGCACGTACGCTCGGCGTCGCTGGCCCCGTCCGTGACTGCCGCTCTCATCCAAGTGGCCCACGCCTTGGCCGAACAGCGTTCGCTCGGCGCCGAGGAGCTGGATGCCCTGCGGGACTACGGCGAGCTCCGGGCCAGGCAGGGCATGCCGCTGGATGCCGTACTGCGCGCCTGGCAGATCGCGGTCCGGGAAGCCATCGCCCAGGCGGTCGTACGGGGCCGCGAAACCGGGGTACCGGACGCCGAGCTGATGAATCTGACGGGTGACCTGCTCGCCGCCACCAATGCCGCAACGCTGGCGTTCAGTACAGGCCACCAGGAAGCCACGGCCACACTCGCCCGCCACGACGGGGTCCGCAGAGCCGAGTTCCTCCGCCGTCTGCTGCTCGACGAGAACACTGAGGCCCGAATCCGCATCGATGCCCAGCAGTTCGGCCTGCAACCCGACCGCACCTACCACGCTCTGCGAGCGCACGTCCTTGGCGATGGCGGTCTTCTGGACCTGGAAGCCGCCCTGAGCCGTCACCCCGCCTGCCGGCCACCCGCCGGCCTCGTCGCGTTGGTCGACGACGAAGTGATCGGCCTGAGCGACCGGATCCCCAACGTGCCCGCCAACGCTGTGCTCGGCGCCGGCCCCAAGGTTCCCCTCGACGGCCTTCCCAGCTCGATCCGGGCCGCTACCCGGACCGTCACAACGGCCCACGCCTTCGCCATACCGGGCACCCACCGCCTCGAAGACCTCGGGCTGCTGCCCGCCGTCATGGCCGACACCGACATCGGAGACGCCATGGTCCGGCGCTACCTCGCTCCGATCGGTGAGGGTGGCGCGGCCTCCGCCCTGCTCGCCACCGTCGACCGCTATCTCGAATGCGGTATGCACATCGGCCGCACCGCCGAGGCCATGGTCGTCCACGAAAACACGGTCCGATACCGCCTCACCCGCTACGAAAGCCTCACCGGCGCCTCCTTGCGCGACACTCACACCGCCCTGCAGATCTGGTGGGCACTGCGCCGAAGCCACTCACTACGTTCGGGGTAGTCGTCTGCGGAGGCTGACACGAAAACATTGAGGCAGAACTATTGGGTTGGCCATTCGAGGGTGTAGCGAACGTGGTGGGCATGGAAGTAGCCCTGGATATGGCGGAGTTGGCGCCGGCGCGGCACCGTGCCGGCGCCAAGGACGCAAGAGGCCACCACGGAGCGAAGGGTGCGGGGGACCGCTGACAAGCACACCCGATATACGAATGCCTCCTCAAGGGCCCTCTCGTGCGATCGGTTCAGGAAGGGGTGCCCGTCAGGACTCCGACCTTGCCGGTGTCGAGCGAGCAGTAGGCGCCCACCACGGCAAGGGCGCCCTTGCGCACCAGTGGGGCGAGGTCCTTGTCGGAGCGCAGGCCGGTGGCGGTCAACTTGGCCTGGGCGCGGGCCATGGCGTCGGCCGGGTCGGCGCCGCCTTCCTTCGCCGCCTGCTCGTATGCCTGCTGCAGAGCCTCGACGATCGCCGGCAGGTTGCCGGGCAGCGGTTTGCCATCACGCAGGGACTCGATACGCCGCCTTCACGGCGCCGCAGCGCTGATGGAGGAGAACAGCACGAAGAAGTCCACACTGTCGGGCGAGAAGATCTCGTGCAGAACCAGAGTGCCGCCAGATGTACGAGACGGGGAGCCACTGCCACTGCCTCGCGGTGACACCCCGCTGCGGGGCGGGTCTCCCCTGGCCGGAGCAGTTACGGCAGCAGGAGAACCACCCGTCAGCTGGTGGACGACCCTGGCCAGGCCCTCGACGTTCGCCCTGGCTGGGTGCGTTCTTTGGCGTCCCTGGCTCGTAGTTCCTTGAGCTTGACGAGGGGCCGGTGGCGCTGTTCAACCACGCGGTCGGGGGGCTGCGGCGGAAACGGGTTCTGCTGCCGGGCCTCTCGGTGCCGGCCCGGCAGGTCTTTCGAAGTCCGCACGAACGCGGAGAAGCGGCTGCCCGCCACGGTGGCCAAGGCCGCGCGCCGCGCGGACCCGTCCCTGCCCGGTGGCCTGGAGACGGCAGGCCCCGGTCCGCCACGAGCGCGGACGGCGCGGAAGCCGACACACGACGCGCTGAGCCATGCGAACGGCTGACAGACAGCGCCCTCCGGCCACGGCTGAGGGGTGACGGGGCTCGGTCTTCCTACATTGACGCCCATGGCCAAACGTGCGTTTGTCGGGGGATACCGGTGGGTGTTCGGCCTCCTCGACCTCGCCATACTGGGAGAGTCCGTGTCCCTGGCGCTCCAGCAAGGGAAGACGGTCGCCGACCAGGTCAGCTATTTCACCTTCCTCAGCAACCTGCTCGCCACGGTCGTCCTGCTGGCCGGGGCCTGGCCGTGGACCGGGCGCGACTCCCGCATCTACGACCTGTTGCGCGTCGCCGCGACCACCTACATGGTCATCACCGGCATCGTCTACAACCTGCTGCTGTCACACACCCTGCTGGGGATGTCGGCCCGGGTCAACACAGTGCACCACCGGATCATGCCGGTCGTCATGGTGCTGGACCGGCTCATCGACCCCGTCAAGCAACGGCCCACACGCCGGGCCCGGCTGCTGGTCCCCCTCCTCCCCCTGCTGTACGTCGTCTACACCGAGGTCCGCGGCCTCGCCGTCAACTGGTACCCGTATTATTTCCTCGACCCCAGGCCGCATGGGTACGGGCGAGTGGCCCTGTACGTGGGAGCCATGATCGTGTCGGGCGCGCTCTACAAGCTGGGGACGACCTTCGTGGGCCGCGCCGTGGCCAGGAGGCGCCGGGGCAGGGCCGACCGCCCAGGCCGGCCGCCGGGGCATGATGGTGATCAGTGACCACGTCAGGGGAGCCTCGGCATGCATGGCCGTGCGGGCCGGATCAGGCAGAAGACCTTCCGCGCAGCGGAGCGGTCAAGGCACTGGGCGATTTCGCGTCGGGTCTTGCCCCCGGTGAGCTGCACAATTCTCCGGGCCAGCGGACACAGGGTCATGCAGGGGCCTGCAGCATCGCCTCTTCACCGCCCTCGTCGTTCTCGCTGTCGTCGGCGAGCCGCGCACAGGTACCGAAAAGTTCTCAACTATGCAGCTTGGCCGGTCTCCTATGCTGCGGCCATGTAGCGATTCCACAGCTCGATCGGCAGCGAACTGCCCGCCGTACGACTGGGTGTTCCGCCGATGCCGTCCAATGGGAGCAGCTCCTGCGTCCTGGGGTCGATACGGGCGAGCGAGACCGCGGTCGACAGGGAGTCGCGGTAACCGACGTACCACGCAGACCTGTTGTCCTGCGCGGTGCCGGTCTTGCCGGCCGTGCCGGGCCCGGCGGCCTGCGCCGGCTTCGCCGTGCCGGCGCGGACCGCCTCGCGCAGCGCGTCGTCCACGGCACCCGCCACGTGCGGCGGCAGGGCCTGTTCGGGCTCCGGCCTCTCCACGGGCACGTCGTCGCCGTTGCGCCGGATTCCGGCGACCGAGTACGGCTCGGTGTGCCGGCCCTTGGCGGCGAACGTGGCGTAGGCGTCGGCCATGCGGATGGCGCTGGGCGTGGAGGTGCCGAGCGAGAACGACGGCAGTCTTTCTCCGAGGCTGCTCTCCAGCAAACCTGCCTGCACGCCCACCTTGCCGACCTGGTCCAGCCCCACGTCCATGCCCAGCTGCATCATGGGGGTGTTGACCGACTGGGCGACCGCGTCCCGGAGTGAGATCTTCCCCCAGGACCTGTCGCCGTCGTTGACCGCTCTGACGATCTTCCCCGACCGGTCCCAGTAGGGGCCCTCCGGGGTTTGCAGCGAGACCTTGTTGTCGCCGTCGTAGAGCGTCGCCGGGGTCACGGGTGTGCGGGGTTTGCCGCGCTCGCGTTGCACCCCGTCGCGCAAGGCAGCCGCGTAGACGAAGGGGGTGAAGGCGCTGCCCGCCGGCACGACGGACGAATTGGCGTCGTTGAAGCCTTGTTTGAGGTAGTCCGGCCCGCCGTACAGGGCGACGAGGCGTCCGTCGGTGGTCACCGACGCGGCCCCGATGCGCACATCGCGGTCGGCCGCGCGCCGGTCCGGGGCCAGACCGTCCCGTGCCTGCTCGGCCGCCCGGGTGAGCGCTGCCATCCGCTTCTTCTCGAAGGTGGTGCGGATCTGGTAGCCGCCGAGCGCGAAGTCCCGCTCGGAGACGTGGGAGTGGGCCAGCAGATAGGCGCGGGCCGTCTCGACGAGGTAGCCGGTCTGGCCGGTCAGCCCGGTGACTTTGGGTGGGGCGATCGTCTCGGGGAAGTGCGTGTACTGCGCGCGCTCCTGCCGGGAGAGCTTGCCGATGGCCACCATCCGGTCCAGGACCCAACTCCAGCGCTCCACGGCGCGCTTGTGGTTCTCGGCGCCGGCCGTCGGGTCGTAGAGCGCGGCCCCCTTGAGCAAGGATGCCAGGAAAGCGCCCTCGCTCACGTTCAGCTGCGAGACGTCCTTTCCGTAGTAGGCGTGGGCGGCCCGCTGGATGCCGTAGGTACCGCGCCCGTACCAGCTGGTGTTGAGGTACTGCTCAAGGATCTCGTCCTTGCTCATCTTGTTGTCGAGCTTGATCGCGATGATCATCTCGGTGAGCTTGCGGGTGAAGGTCTGTTCCTGGTTGAGGTAGGCGTTCTTCACGTACTGCTGGGTGATGGTCGAACCGCCCTGGGTGTCGCCCCCGGTGACCATCCTGGAGACCGCGCGGACCATGCCGCTGGGAGAGACCCCGCTGTCGGAGTAGAACGTCTCGTTCTCCGCGGCCAGCGTCGCCCAGCGGACCTTCTCGGGCACCTGGTCCAGCGGCGCGTCCTGCCGGTCGACCTCGCCGGTGCGGGCCATCTCACTGCCGTCGGCCCAGTAGTAGACGTTGGCCTGTTGGGTGGCGAAGGCGTTGAGGTCGGCGGGTATCTCGGTGCGTATGTACGTGATGGCCAGGAGTCCGGCCATGATGGTGACGGCGGAGCCGAGCAACCCCAGCGTCTGGCGCCACGACGGTACCCAGCGTCTGAATCCCGTCCGGCCCGGGCGGGGATAGGCGGGGCGGAATCGTGACCCGACGGGCGGGACTTCCCGCGTCCGGGGCCGGAGTTCGTACAGGCGGGGGCGAATCATCACTGGACCGTCCGGCAACAGGGCAGGGGCCCGGCCGCCGTGGGGGGACGGCGGCCGGGCCGGTACGGGGGGCGTCAGCTGACGGCGGACTTGCAGGTGGTGGGGGTGGCGTGCGCCGGGTCGAGCGCGTTGGCCACCTCGTGGAAGGCGACGCGGTCGATCGTGCCGATCGCGGCGTGCTCGGAGATGTCGAGCTTGCACAGGTCCTGGAGGACGACGTTACGGACGTCCGGGCCGGACAGGAACTGGGACGTGTACGGTGTGGCGATCTCGTCGTACTTGGTCGAGATGACCGTGTACGTCACCCCCGGCACGGTGTCGGGCTTGGAGTTCAGCTTCTTGAGGAACTCCGAACCCATCAGCTGGTCCTCCACTCCGGGCAGGGTGAGGGAGAAGACCTTGCGTGCGCCGGGGACGGTGTCCACGAGGCGGGACATCCCCGAGACGGTGGTGCCGTGGTTGTCGGGGGCGATGCCCACGAGTTTGCCGACCTTGGCGGCGCCGTCCAGGAAGTTGAGGTAGTAGCGCGGCAGCGGGCCGCCGCCCTGGGAGTGGCCGACCAGGTCCACCTTCTCGGCACCGGTCGACTTCCGGACCTTGTCCACGAACGCGGACAGCTGCTGGGCTGACTTCTCGATCGGCCCGAGGCCGTTGACGAGCGGCACCCCGGCCTTCTGCCCGTAGTCCAGCGAGTAGACGCAGTAGCCTCGCTTAACCAGGTACGGAGCCAGCACGAGCCAGTTGTCCCAGGAGTTGCCGAAGGTGCCGTGCATCAGGACGACGGGCTGGGGATGGGCGGCGGACGGCTTGCAGGACCAGTTGTTCCAGCCGCTGGTGACGGTCGTCTCGGACTTGGCGGTTTTCTCGGTCTTTCCGGTCTTCGCGTCGGCCGGGGCAGCGGACGCGGAGGCTGAGCCGAAGGACAGGGCCAGCGCCAGCGCCGAGACGGCACCGGCGAGGACGCGGAGCGTTCTTGTGCGTACGGACATGGAGCTTCCTTACGGGGGGGAGGGTATCGGCTTGTGCCGGCCGACGAGGTCAGCTGACGGCGGAGGCGCAGGTGGTGGGGGTCGCGTGCGCCGGGTCGAGCGCGTTGGCCACCTCGTGGAAGGCGACGCGGTCGATCGTGCCGATGGCGACATGCTCGGAGATGTCCCACTTGCACAGGTTCTGGAGCTCGACGTTGCGCACGTTCGGGCCCGACAGGAACTGCGTCTTGTACGGGGTGACCACCTCGTCGTACTGGGTCGCGAGGACCGTGTACTTCACGCCCGGCACGGTGTCAGGCTTGGAGTTGAGCTTCTTCATGAACTCGGAACCGGTGATCTGGTCCTCCACGCCGGGGGCGACGAGGGACAGCCCCTTGCTCACACCGGGGATCATGCGCGCGAGGGTGCCCAGTCCCGAGGCGGTCGTGCCGTGGTTGGACGGGGCTATGCCCACGAGCTTGTCCACCTTGGCGGCGCCGTCCAGGAAGTCGAGGTAGTAGCGCGGCAGCACGCCACCGCCTTGCGAGTGACCGACGATGTCCACCTTCTGCGCGCCCGTGGACTCAAGGACCTTGTCCACGTAGGCGGACAGCTCCCCGGCCGACTTGGGGATCGGCGCCTGGCCGCCGATCCCCGGTGTGTAGGGCAGCTGGCCGTAGTCGAGGGAGTAGACGCAGTAGCCCCGCTTGACCAGATAAGGCGCCAGGACGAACCAGTTGTCCCACCGGTTCTCCCAGGTGCCGTGGGCGAGGATCACAGGGTTGGGATGGGCGGCGGACGGCTTGCAGGACCAGTTGTTCCAGCCGCTGGTGACGGTCTTGCCGGCCTTTCCGGTCTTTGCGTCGGCCGGGGCCGGGGCCGCGGACGCGGAGGCGGTGCCTGCCGTCACGGCCAGGGCCAGCGCCGAGACGGTGCAGGCGAGGGCGCGGAACGATCTCTTGTGCGGGAACGGTCTCTTGTGCGGGGGCATGGGGGTACCTCACAGGGTGGTGGGGTTGGGCAGGGGGGGAGAGGAGTTACTTGACCAGGGACTTCCAGTCCGGGGACTGTGCCGGGTCCAACTGGCGCATCTTCGCCAGGACTTGGGGGTCCTGGACGTCCAGCAAGTCGGCGAGCTGCTTGAAGGTCACGCAGCGCACGCCGTCGCGTTTGCACACCGATTCCACGACGTCCTCAACGGCCTTCATATAGATGCCGCCGTTCCAGTCCTCGAAGTGGTTGCCGATGAACAGCGGCGCGCGGCTGCCGTTGTAGACGCGTTCGAAGCCGTTGAGATAGCTGTCCCTGGTCAGCTTGCGCCACTGCTCGTACTCGACCGGATCGCCTTGGGTGCGCTCGCCGGACTGGTTGTAGAGGAAGTTGAAGTCCATGGAGAGGACCTGCCGCTCGATCCCGGGGTAAGGGACGAGCTGCAGCGGGAAGTTCCAGATGCCGTCGTTTTTGGACGGCCAGATCTGGAAGTCGCCCGGCGAACTGGCGTCATAGCGCCAGCCGAAGGACTCGGCGGCCTTCAGCAGGTTCTTCTGGCCCTCCAGGCAGGGAGCCCGGCCGCCGGCCAGCTCCTTCCGGTAGTCGAAGGGCAGTGGGGGAAGGTCCTTGTATCCGGTATTGGTCTTCCAGTTCTCGACGAAGGAGTAGGACTGCTCGATCTCGCTCTTCCACTCGGCGACGCTCCAGTCGCCGCCTCCCTTGGCGCCGCAGAAGTGCCCGTTGAAGTGCGTGCCGATCTCATCGCCCTCCAGCCAGGCGCCGCGCAGCTGTTCCAGGGTGTCCCTGATGTGCTGGTCGGTGGCGTACGAGATCGCCATTTCGCCGCGTTTGTGCTGCGGTGGTCGGTATTTCGACGCCATTGACTTGGGCAGCAGATAGGTCCCGGTGAGGAAGAACGTCATCTGCGCGTTGTTCTCCTTGGCGACCTCACGGAAGTGCGAGAACTGCTCGTCGTCGCCCTGGAGGGCGCCGTCCCAGGAGAACACCAGGAACTGCGGTGGTTTCTCGCCCGGTTTGAGCTTCACCGGCTTGGGCTGGTGCGGCTGCGGGCCGGTGGAGGACGTCGAACCGTCACCCAGGATCCGCACCTTTCCGTCCCACTTCTCCTCCGGGTTCACCGTCTTCGCCCCGGACGGGGCGGGTGTCGGCGAAACGGACGGAGGGGCGGACGAGGGACGGGCGGAGGGAGGGAAGGCGCCCCTCTTCCTGGCCCCGCCCCCACCGGATCCGCAGCCCGACAGCAGCCCGAGCATGAGGGCGGTCCCGGTCACCAGGACCACCACGCCGCCCACCGTACGCATCAGGTGCGGTACGCGTACCACTTGGTGAACGGCAGCATCACCGAGAGGCTCAGCAGCGATCGCCGGTAGGTGTCGAAGGAGTGGTACGTCAGATACGGGGTGCCGAGAGCGTCGCGGTAAGTCACCAGCATCGTGTGGTCCTTGGACCCGTCACGGTCGAAGTCCGCCTGGAGGACGTCCCCGACCTCCATCTGGTAGGCGTACTTCAGCGGCTTCACCCGATTCGAGTTCTGCGCGAACCAGGACCACTCGTTGACGCCGGTCCAGGAATCCGACTGGGTGTCGGACCCGTACCACCACTTCGTGTAGTCACCGGCCTTGCCGGGGGCGTGGTTCCAACCGCCCGCCTTCAACGCCTGGCTGACGAAGTTCGTGCAGTCCCCGCCGGCCCCCAGGGGGTACGACCGGTAGGCCGGGTTGTAGTTCTTCCAGTACTTCTCGGCGTAGTCGGCCATCGCCTTGTAGTCGAGGCCGGTCTTCGTGTCCTTCGGCAGCCGCTTGGGGAACGGCCAGGCACTCGCCTCGGGTGCGTTCGGCATGTCGCCCGCGCCCGCTGCGGCCTTCACCTTGGGCGCCGTCGGTGCGGGTGCGTTGACCGGCGGCATCTCGTCCAGAGCCTTGATGCCCGTCAGCTCCCACGCCCCGTTGCCGGCGGCGGCGAAGCTCAGCTCGTGGTGGGCCTGGAAGCCGGTGGTGCCCGGCTCGTCACCCCGGATCTTCTTGTAGGTCAGCTGCGTGGTCTCGGTCACCCGCACCGTGGCCTTCTTGCCGTCGACGCCGGTCCGGTCCACCGCGACCCGGGTGTCGCCGGCGGAGTACGCCTCGCCCAGGGCCTTGAGCTTCTTCTTGCGCTGGTGCAGCGAGGCCACGACGGACTTCTCCGAACGCACCATCGCGGAGGAAAGGCGCACCTTCTTCGTGGGCGGCGGGGTGCTGTGCCCCTGCGCCTCCCCGTCGACGATCGCCGCCGTACGGCCGGTGAGCACGACACCCGCGATACGGCCGAAGGATTCGGCCGTCGCCCTGTCCATGCCCCCGGGCCGGGCCGCAGCCCCCGCTGTGGACGTCGGCACCAGCGCGGCCGACACTGCCAGGGAGGCGACCATACCGGCAGCAGATCTGAGCGTCAGTGATTTCACAGGACTCCTTTCTCCATCCGGCCCTTTTCGAGCCGGACAGCAGGAATCCTCGCAGAAAGATCCGGAATGACAACCCCGGATCCGGAGAAATTTCCGAACGGAATTCAACTCGGAACTGACGGAGAGTCAATTACCAACGTTTCCAACAGGGTTGATCCTGTCGCCGCGGCTGGTACGGACTAATTCTGCGGTAATTCCGCACCCGTTGCGGGCTTACCGCAATCCCCTTGCGGATTTCCCGCAACCAATACTGGCCCGATCGCGAATGTGATGTACGCCATTCACCGGACAGCGCTGAACGGACTATTCCATTCGCATTCCGTCGTGCAATGATCCAGCCAGGCCCACCGGGGAAGTTGGGCCGCTTTCTCTCCGTGACGACTGCTGACCGTCGCACACCTCTCGACTCATCTCACCGGCACCGATCGCGGCGTCCCTCCGGTCCTGGGACGCCCGGCGCTCCCTCGCGTTCCCGGTGCTCCCGAACGACCCTCTTGCCTCCCGGAGTGCCCGTGTCCACAGAAACAATCCTGGGCGTCAGCCCGTTCGGCGAACCCGATCCACGTCTGGTTGCGGCGGTCTGCCGGGCCGGCGGTCTGGGCGTGCTCGATCTCGGAAGGGGTCGGCGCCGCGCGGCCCGCGCGGCCCTCCAACTGGTGCGGCAATGGGTGCCGGGCCCCTTCGGAGTGCGCGTCGGGGCGGGATGCGCACTCGGGCCGGACGACCTGGCGGCCGACGGGGGCGTGCACACCGTACTGCTCGACGCGGACGCCGGGTTGGCCCCGGGCGACCTCGCTGCCGGCCGGCACCGCGTCCTGGCCGAGGTCACCGGCTACGAGGAGGCCCTCGCAGCCGCACGCGCCGGGGCGCACGGTCTCGTCGCCCGGGGGAACGAGGCTGGCGGACGGGTCGGCGAGCTGAGCACCTTCGTCCTCCTCCAACAGCTGGTGGCGGACCCGGAGCTCGGCCTGCCGGTCTGGGCCTGCGGGGGCATCGGGCCGCACACCGCCGCGGCCGCCGTCGTCGGCGGTGCGGCAGGGGTCGTCCTGGACACCCAGCTGGCGCTGCTCGACGAATCCGGCGTCCCGGAGGAGGTGGCGGCTGCCGTCCGGGCCATGGACGGCTCGGAGACCGTGGTGGCCGCCGGCCACCGGGTGCTGCGCCGCCGGGGACCGGACGCACCGCCCTTGCCGGACGAGCCCGGCGAAGTCGCCCGGCTGCTGGGCGCGGACGATCCCCGGACCCGGCTGCTCCCTGTGGGCCAGGACGGCTTCCTGGCCTCCTCGTTCGCGCGGCGCTGGGGCGATGTGGGCACGGCCGTCCGCGGTGTCACCTCCGCCATCCGGGAGGCCGTGCGCGACGACGACGCCGCGGACGCGCTGCTCCGCAGATCCCCGATGAGCCGCGCGCTGGGCACTGCGCTGCCCATCGCCCAAGGGCCCATGACCAGGGTCAGCGACCGAGCCGGGTTCGCCGCCACCGTCGCCGGCCACGGCGGGCTGCCGTTCCTCGCGCTGGCCCTCGCCGGGCCGGTGGAGACCCGGACCCTGCTGGAGCAGACCCGCGACGAACTGGGCGGACGCCCCTGGGGCGTGGGCATCCTCGGCTTCGCACCAGCGCAGGTCAAGACGGCGCAGCTGGAGCTCGTCCGGAAGATCAGGCCCTCCTGCGCCGTCATCGCGGGCGGTCGGCCCGCGCAGGCGGCCGAGCTGGAGGCAGCAGGCGTCGACGCATTCCTGCATGTGCCCTCGCCCGGGCTGCTCCGGCAGTTCCTGGACGCGGGCGCGCGCAAGTTCGTCTTCGAGGGCTCGGAGTGCGGCGGCCATGTCGGACCGCGGAGCAGCTTCGCACTGTGGGAGGCACAGGCCGAGGTGCTGGAGGAGTTCCTGGACACGGTCGCGGGCGCGGACCCCGCAGAGCTGCGGGTGTTCTTCGCCGGCGGCGTGCACGACAAACGGTCGGCCGCGATGGTGGCCGCGCTCGCCGCGCCGCTGACCGCCCGCGGAGTGGCCGTCGGGCTGCTCATGGGCACCGCGTACCTGTTCACCGAGGAGGCGGTGGACCGGGGTGCCGTACGGCCGTCGTTCCAGCGGCAGGTCCTGGCGGCACGGCGGACCGAACTGCTGGAGACCGCACCCGGGCATGTCACGCGCTGCGTGAGCAGCCCGTTCACGGACGAATTCCGCGGTGCCAAGGAGGAGTTGCGGGAGCGGGGCGTCCCGGAGCGGCAGGCGTGGGAGCGGCTGGAAAAGCTCAACATCGGGCGGCTGAGGATCGCCAGCAAGGGCGTGGAGCGGACCGGTGAGTCGCTCACGGAGGTGGACGAGCCCCGGCAGCTGGCCGAGGGCATGTTCATGGCCGGCCAGGTGGCCGTGCTGCGGTCCGCGGCCACCACCGTCCCCGAACTGCACGCCGCCGTCAGCGCGGAGGCCGCCGGCTTCTTCGCCGCGCGTGCCCGGCGGCTGCGCGAGGGGTTCTATCAGGACGCCTCGGAGCGTGTCCCGGCCCCGCTCGACATCGCCGTGGTCGGCATGGCCTGCATGTTCTCCGGCGCGCCGGACCTGGCCGTCTACTGGGCGAACGTGGTCGCGGGCACCGACGCGGTCGGCGAGGTGCCACCGGAACGCTGGGACCCGGAGCTGCACTACGCGCCCGATGCGGACGGCGCCCGCACGGCGTCGAAGTGGGGCGGCTTCCTGCCGGACATCCCCTTCGACCCGCTGCGCTACGGCATCCCGCCGTCCTCGCTCGGCAGCATCGAGCCGGTGCAGCTGCTCGCGCTGGAGGCCGCGCGGCGGGCGCTGCGCGACGCCGGCTACGAGGAGCGCCCCTTCGACCGCTCCAGGGCCTCGGTCGTGTTCGGGGCCGAGGCGGGCAGCGACCTGTCGAACGCCACCACCGTGCGCACGGTGCTCCCCGCCTACGCGGGGGAACTGCCGCCCGGGCTGGACGAGCAACTCCCGCGGCTGACCGAGGACTCGTTCCCGGGCATGCTGGCCAACGTCATCGCCGGGCGGATCGCCAACCGGCTCGACCTGGGCGGTGCGAACTTCACCGTGGACGCGGCCTGCGCCTCCTCGCTGGCCGCGGTGGACGTGGCGTGCAAGGAACTGTCCGCCGGCACCAGCGACCTCGTCCTGTGCGGGGGCGCGGACCTGCACAACGGGATCAACGACTATGTGCTGTTCTCCTCGGTGCACGCGCTGTCGCCGACCGGCCGCTCCCGCACCTTCGACAGCGCGGCGGACGGTATCGCGCTCGGCGAGGGCGTCGCCTGCGTCGTCCTCAAGCGGCTGGCGGACGCGGAGCGGGACGGCGACCGCGTCTACGCGGTCGTCAAGGGCGTCGGAAGTTCGAGCGACGGCAAGTCCCTGGGACTGACGGCACCCCGCCCAGAGGGCCAGCGGGCGGCGCTGGAACGGGCCTACCGGCACGCCGGGATCTCCCCGGCCGAGGTCGGCCTGCTGGAGGCGCACGGCACCGGGACGGTGGTCGGCGACCGTACCGAACTCACCACACTCACCGAGGTGTTCACTGAGGCCGGGGCGGCGCCGGGCGGATGCGCGCTCGGCTCGGTGAAGTCCCAGATCGGGCACACCAAGTGCGCGGCCGGTCTGGCCGGCCTGATCAAGACGGCCCTGGCCCTGCACACCGGGGTCAGGCCGCCCACGGCGCAGCTGACCCGGCCCAACCCGGCCTGGGAGGCGGAGAGCAGCCCGTTCGCCTTCCACACCGTCGCCCGCCCGTGGGCGGCCGCGCCCGGTGAGCGGGTCGCCGGGGTCAGCGCGTTCGGCTTCGGCGGCACCAATTTCCACGTGGTGCTGCGCGGGCACGAGGCGGGGCCTCCGCCCCGGCACGGGCTCGACGCCTGGCCGGCGGAGCTGTTCGTCTTCCACGGCGCCGACCAGGCGGAGGCCGCCCGGGAGATCGGCCGACTGCTGGAGCTGATCGCCGAGAACGACCGGCAGGGCCGTTCCTGGCGGCTGCGCGACCTGGCGCTGAGCGCCGCCCGGCGCGCCGACGCGTCCGGGAAGCGGGCCTGGACGGCGGTCGTGGCCCGTGACCTGGACGAGTTGCCCGGGCTGCTGGGGCGGGCCCGGGAGGGCGAGCACGATCCCCGGACGGGGGTCTACGGTGCGGGGACGGACGGGCCGGATAGGTCGGACAGCTCGGATGGCGAGGTGGCGTTCCTCTTCCCCGGCCAGGGCAGTCAACGCCCGGACATGCTCGCCGAGTTGTTCATCGCCTTCCCGGAGGTCCAGCGGTATCTGCGGACCGGCCGCGAGTGGGCGGACGTCATCTTCCCGCCGACCGCCTTCGACCCCGCCGCCGAGGAAGCACGGCGCGCCCGGGTCACCGACACCAGGACCGCCCAGCCCGCACTGGGCATCATGGGGCTGACCGTGTCCGAGCTGCTGGGCCGGGCCGACGTCCGGCCCGCGACGGTGGCCGGGCACAGCTACGGCGAACTGGTCGCGCTGTGCGCGGCCGGGGCGTTCGACCCGGAGACGCTGCTGGAGCTGAGCGCGGCGCGCGCGGAGGCGATCCTGGCCGCCGCCGGCGCGGAGCCGGGGACCATGGCCGCCGTGGCGGCCGGACACCAGGACGTCGCCGAGGAGCTGCGGGCGGCCGGGCTGGCCGGACGGGTGGTGGTCGCGAACCACAACGCACCGCGGCAGACCGTGATTTCCGGTTCCGTCGAAGAGGTCGGGGCGGCGGTGTGCCGACTGCGCGAGCGGGGCCTGGGCGCCAAGACCGTGCCGGTGGCGTGCGCCTTCCACAGTCCCCTGGTGGCTCCGGCCGGTGAGCGGTTCGCCGAGGTTCTCACCACCCGGCACGTGACCGCACCGGAGATACCGGTGTGGGCGAACCGGACGGCCGCCGTCCATCCCGATCATCCAGACGGGATACGGGCCGAGTTGGCGGCCCAGATCGGTTCCCCCGTGCGCTTCGCGCAGCAGATCGAGCAGATGTACGAGGCCGGCGTCCGGATCTTCGTGGAGGCCGGGCCGGGTTCGGTGCTGACGGGCCTGGTGGGCCGGATCCTCGGCGACCGTCCGCACACCGCGGCGGGGTGCGAGGGGCCCGAAGGCACCGGGCTGCGCGGCTTCCTGGGCCTGCTCGCCCGGCTCGCCGTCGCCGGCGTCCCCGTCCGCACCGGCTGGACACACCACGGACGCGACAGCGTCGAAGCCGTACCCGGGACCTGCCCCGCGGCACCCGGCTGGATCGTCAACGGGCACCTGACACGCACCCGGGACGGCGGACTGCTGCCCGGCTCGCTCGCACCCGCCCGACGCATACCGATGGAGGAGATGACAGTGATCAGGGCCCAGGACGGTGGCACGGCGGACGACCGTGACCGGATGGTCCATGAATTCCTGCGCACCAGCCGGGAGTTGGTTGCGGCGCAGCGCGACGTGCTGCTGACGTATCTCGGCGGGGCGGCGGATGTGCCGCCGGTCGCGCCGACGCCGGTGCCGACTGGGCTCCCACCAGGCGCGCTCCGGCCGGGTGTGCTCCCGCCGGCCGCGCCGGAGCCCGCTCCCGTCGCCGCTCCCGTGCTGTCCCCGGCGGCGGCACCCACGGCACCGGCGGACGTACTGGCGACCGTCCTGGACATCATCAGCGAACGCACCGGCTATCCCCTTGACATGATCGAGCCCGGTCTCGACCTGGAGGCCGACCTGAGCATCGACTCGATCAAGCGGGTCGAGATCGTCGGCGAGCTGGCCGCACGCCTGGGCTTCGGCGCCGGCGGGACCGAGCTGCCCCGGCTCGACGACGCGGAGCTGGAAGCGGTCTCGAAGGCCCGTACAGCGTCCGGCATCGCCGAACTGTTGGAGGACCGGCTGCCCGGCGGGGGAACGGCTCCCGTGCAGCAGACCCCCGCCCCTGCGGAGGACCCCGGTCCGGCCGCCACCGGCGAGGCGCCCGGCAGGCTGGTGCTGCGCAGCGTCCGCCTCCCTTCCCCCGACGGGGACTTCGCGGTACTGGAGGGGACACGGTTCGCCCTGCTGGGCGGTGCCGGACCGGTGCCGGACGCGCTGGCCGCCCTGCTGGGCGCCCGCGGCGCGGAGGCGGTCGCCCTGCCGTCGGACCACGTGCTCACGGACGCGGACGGCCCGCTGGACGGGGTGTTGCACCTGGAGGCGTTGTCCCAGGACGGCGGCGGGCCGCTGCTGCCCGAGTCCTTCCCGGTGTTCCAGGCCGCGCTGCGGTGCGAGCCGCGCTGGCTGCTCGCGGCCGCGCCCGCCGCCGACGCGCACGTCCACGCCGGGACCGGCGGACGGGCGGACGGGCTACGGGGCATGTTCCGGACCGTCGCGCGGGAGTACCCGGACACCCTCGCCCGGTTCGTCGAGCTGGCCCCGCAGCTGACGGCCGCCGAGATGGCAGCCGCGCTGGTGGGCGAGTTGACGGCCGAGGAGCCGGCCCCGGTGGTGCTGCGGTCGCCGGACGGCGTCCGGTCCGGTCTCGAAACCGCGGCCGCCGGCCTCGGCGCCCTGGGCGACCGCGGCGCGGGCCCGGCCGGGGACGGTACGGCCGAGGCGGCCGCCATCGGCCTGCACCGGGACTCGGTGGTACTGCTGATCGGCGGGGCCCGGGGCATCTCCGCCCGGGTCGCCGCGACGCTGGCGACGGCCTCCCGCTGCCGGATCGAACTGGCCGGCCGGACCAACCTGCCGGACGCCCCCGAGGGCGAGGCCACCCGGCAGGCGCAGGACCGGGCCGCGCTGCGGGCCGCCCTGGCCGACGGCGTCCTCTCGAAACAGGGGGAACGCTCCCCGTCCGGGATCGAACGGGAGGTCTCGGAGATCCTGGCCCGGCGGGAGGTCCGCCGCACCCTCGGCACGCTGCGGGACCTGGGGAGCCCGGTGCGCTACCACACGGTGGACGTCCGGGACCCCGAGGCGGTACGCCGCCTGGTGGCGGACGTCCACGCCGAACACGGCCGGCTGGACGGCGTGGTGTACGCGGCCGGGATCATCGAGGACCGGGTCCTGGCCGAGAAGGACCCCGACTCCTTCCGCCGGGTCTACACCACCAAGGTCGACGGCGCGCGCACCCTGCTGGCGGCGCTGGACGAGCTGCCGCGAACTCCCCGGTTCGTCGTGTTCTTCGGCAGCGTCGCGGCCGTTCTCGGCAACCGCGGCCAGGCGGACTACGCGGCCGCCAACGACGCCCTGCAGTCCCTTGGTGGCCGGTGGGCGGAGAAGTCCGCGTCCCGCACGCTGACGGTGCACTGGGGGCCCTGGGCGCCGGACGGGGAGCACGCGGGCATGGTGACCCCCGAGCTCGCCCGGGAGTACGCGCGGCGCGGCGTCGGACTCATCGACCCCGAGGAGGGGGCGCTGTGCCTGTTGCGCGAGCTCGCCTGGGGCGAGGAATCGGCCGACGCCGTGGTCTACACCGCAACGGGCTGGTGAGAATGAGCACGCATCACACGCCGTCCGGCCGGCCCGCCGTCGCCATCGTCGGCATGGCGGTCCTCTTCCCCGGCGCGCCGGACCTCGCGACGTACTGGCGCAATCTGACGGCCGGAACCGACGCGATCACCGAGGTCCCGTCCGGGCGCTGGGACCCCTCCTTCTACGACCCGGCAGCCGCCGGCGGCCGCTCGGACCGGGTGTACTGCCGTCGCGGCGGATTCGTCGACGAGCTGGCCGAGGTGGAGGCGACCCGGTTCGGGATCATGCCCAACTCGGTACCCGGCACCGAGCCGGAACAGCTCATCGCGCTGCACGTGGCCGCCGAGGCCATCGCCGACGCGGGCGGCGAGGCACGGCTGCCGGACCGGGACCGGATCGGGGTGATTCTGGGCCGGGGCGGCTATCTGTCCCCCGGGATGGCGCGGGGCGCCCAGTCCGTCCAGACGTCCAACCAACTTGTCTGCACCCTCGCGGAGTTGCTGCCCGAGCTGGACGACGCCCTGCTGGAGCGGGTCCGGAGGGCGTACACGCGGCAGCTGGGACCGGACGAGCCCGAGCAGGCGATCAACCTGGTGCCCAACCTGACCGCCTCTCGGGTAGCCAACCGGCTCGACCTGCGCGGCCCGGCGTACACGGTGGACGCCGCCTGCGCGTCCTCGCTGGTCGCGGTCGACCAGGCGGTCGGCGAACTGGCCTCGGGCCGCTGCGATCTGGTGCTGGCGGGCGGGGTCCACCACTGTCACGACATCACACTGTGGTCCCTGTTCTCCCGGCTGCGCGCGATGTCGCCGAGCCAGCGGATCCGCCCGTTCCACCGGGACGCGGACGGCCTGTTGATCGGCGAGGGCACCGGCGTGGTGGCGCTCAAGCGCCTCTGTGACGCGCTGCGCGACGGCGACCGCGTCTACGCCGTCGTCCGCGGCACCGGCGTGGCCAGCGACGGCCGCAGCGGCAGCCTCGTCAACCCCGACCCCTCGGGCCAAGTGAAGGCGGTACGGGCGGCCTGGCGCGAGGCGGGGCTGGATCCCGCCGCACCGGGGTCGGTCGGGCTGCTGGAGGCGCACGGGACCGCCACCCCCTCGGGGGACGCGGCCGAACTGGCCACCCTGGCCGAGGTGTTCGGCCCGTCCGATGGCAAGGACCGGCCCGTGCTCGGGTCGGTGAAGTCGATGATCGGGCACACCATGCCGGCCGCCGGCGTGGCCGGTCTCGTCAAGGCCGCGCTCGCGGTGCACCACGGCGTACTGCCGCCGACCCTCCACTGCGAGGAGCCGCACCCGGCCCTGGCCCGTACCCGCTTCTGGACGATCGCCGCGGCGCGGGACTGGGAGACCGGCGACGGGCGGACCCGGCGGGCGGGCGTCAACGCCTTCGGCTTCGGCGGCATCAACGCCCATGTGGTGCTCGAAGCCTCCCCCGGCCCTGACCGTCCGGCGGTGGAGGTCCGCGAACCGGAACAGGTGCTGCGGCTGGCCGCCGACACCCCGGAGGAGCTCACCGCGCTGCTGGACGCCGAGGACGCCGCCGTCCGCGCACGACGGTCCTCCCCCGACGGACGCGCCCGGCTGGGCGTCGTCGCCCCGGACGCCAAGCGCCTCGCCCTGGCCCGGAAAGCGGTGGCCAAGGGCTCTCCCTGGCGCGGGCGCGGCGATGTGTGGTTCTCCCCGGAGCCGCTGCTCGGCGGCTCTGCGGGCGGGCGGCTGGCCTTCGTCTTCCCCGGCCTGGAGGCCGAGTTCAGACCCCGCATCGGCGACGTCGTCGAACGGTTCGGGCTCTCGGCGCTGCTGCCCGCGGGGTTCGGCGGGACCGGGGCCGATGTAGCGGACGTCGGACGGCACGGGGCCTCAGTCATCGCGGTGGGGCGGGTGCTGGATGCCGCGCTGCGCCGGATGGACATCGTGCCCGACGCCGTCGCGGGCCACAGCATCGGCGAGTGGACGGCCATGGCCACCGCCGGGCTGTACGCCGGGGACGCGGTCGACGAGTTCACCCGCTCCTTCGACCCGGACCAGGTGCGGGTGGCCGGGCTGTCCTTCGCCGCGCTGGGCGCACCGGCCGAGCAGGTCACCGCTGTGCTCGCCGGCCGTCCCGATGTGGTGCTGTCGCACGACAACGCTCCGGAGCAGTCGATGGTCTGCGGCCCGCCCGGCCAAGTGAAGGACCTGGTAAGGCACTTCCGGCAACGCGGCGTCATCGGGCAGGTCCTGCCGTTCCGCTCGGGCTTCCACACCCCGATGCTGGCCCCCTACCTCGGCCAGATCCGGCACTACGCGGGCCTGTTCGAGCTGCGCCGGCCGACCGTGCCCGTTTGGTCGGCGACCATCGCCGCGGAGTACCCGGGCACCGAGGACGAGGTACGGGAGCTCTTCGTGCGCCACCTGCTGGAGCCCGTCCGCTTCCGCCCGCTGATCGAGGCCATGTACGCGGCCGGCTTCCGGGTCTTCGTCCAGGCCGGTACGGGCCAGGTGGGCTCGCTCGTCGAGAACATCCTGCGCGGCCTCCCCCACCTCGTGGTGTCGGCCAACTCCCCGCACCGGGACGGGATGGCGCAGCTGCTCCGGGTCGCCACGGCGCTGTGGACGGTCGGCGGCGCCCCGTCCACCGGGGTCTCGGTGGACGGTGGCGGCCACGCCCGCCGGATGCCGCCCTCGCGGCTGGACCTGGGCGGCAAGCTGGTGTCCCTGGACCGGGAGACGGTGGCCGCGGTGCGCTCGGCGCTCGCCGCCCGGCAGGGAACGGACTCCGGCGCGGTGCCGCCCGTCCCGGACGGCTCCCCGCTGGACGCCGAGCTTCGGGCCCTGCTGAAGGACACCGCCGACACGGCCGTCGCGGTGTCCCGCGCCGCGGCGGCGTCCACGGTCCGCACCCTGCTGCGGGTGTCCACGGACACCATGCCGTACCTGCGCGACCACTGCTTCTTCGCACAGCGCCCCGACTGGCCCGACGAGGCCGACCGGTGGCCGGTCGTCCCGGCCACGACCGTGGTGCACCACATGATGGAGCACGCCGAACGGGCCCGGCCCGGGACGACCGCGGTGGCGGTGCACGAGGTGCGGCTGAACCGCTGGGTGGCCGCGGCCCCCGCCGTCGACGTGCCCGTGACCGTCGAGTCGTGCGGGACCGGCCGGGCCGGTGTGACGTTCGGCGCGTACGCGCACGGCGAGGTGGAACTCGCGGACCGGTACCCCGGCGGCGCGCCCCGGCCCTGGCGGTGGGCTCCCGAGGAGGAACGGGCCCCCGGGATCACGGCCGGGCAACTGTACCGGGACCGCTGGATGTTCCACGGCCCGGCGTTCCAGGGCGTCACCGAGCTGACGGCGGTCGGCGACGCGCATGTGCGCGGCGTGCTCACCGCGCCGTCCGCGCCGGGCGCCCTGCTCGACAGCGTGGGGCAGCTGCTCGGCTACTGGATCCTCACCACCCTGACCGAGCGGACCCTGGTGTTCCCCGTCCGCGTGCGGCACATCCTGTTCTTCGGCCCGCACCCGTCGCCCGGCACCCGGGTCGAGTGCCTCATCAGGATCGTCTCGGTCACCGACGCCACGGTGGGGGCGGACGTGCAGCTGCTCGTGGACGGTCGTGTCTGGGCGGAAATCCACGGCTGGCAGGACCACCGGTTCGACAGCCGCACGGACACCAAGGCGCAGGAACGGTTCCCCGAGCAGCACGCCCTCTCCACGGTGCAACCGGGCGGCTGGGTGCTCCTGTTCGACGGGTGCCACGACCTCGCGTCCCGCGACCTCGTGATGCGGCGGCACCTCGGCACCGCCGAGCGCGAGGACCATGAGCGGCGCCCGCCGTCCGGCCGCCGTCAGTGGCTGCTCGGCCGCATCGCGGCCAAGGACGCGGTCCGCCGGTGGCTGTGGCAGCACGGCGAAGGGCCGGTCTTCCCCGCCGAGATCCGGGTGGACAACGACGCGTCCGGCCGGCCGCGGGTGACCGGTGCGCACGGCCGGGTCCTTCCCGCCCTCGACGTCTCGCTGGCGCACCGGGCCGAGGCCGCGGTCGCCCTGGTCCGGCCGCGCGACACCGACGGGCTCCCGGTGCCGGTCGGCATCGACGTCGAGGAAGTCGCCCACCGGCCCCCGGGGACCCTGGCCACCGCCCTCGGCCCCGCCGAACGCGAGCTCCTCGTCGCGCTGTGCTTCCGGACCGGTGAACCGCAGCCGCTGTGGTTCACCCGGTTCTGGGCGGCGAAGGAGGCGGCGGCCAAGGCCGAGGGCACCGGGCTGCGGGGACGGCCGAAGGACTTCGCCGTGACCGAGGCACGGGCTGACGTCCTGGTGGTGGCCGTGGGAGGCCGCAGGTACCCGGTGCGCTGCCGCACCGTCACCAACCCGCAGGACCTGCCGGAGAGGGAGTACGTGGTCGCGTGGACCACGGGTCCGGCCCCCGGGGACGCCCGGCCGGAAGACGAACGACAGGAGAGTCAGCAATGAACAGCAGTCAGACGGCGCCGACCGCCGCGACCTCCGAGGCCGTGTCCGAGGAGGCCGTGTCCGAGGAGGCTGTGTTCGAGGAGGTGGGCGGCATGCTCCATGCCGTCCTCGGCGAGTACGGGGGCGTGGTGGACGCCGGGATCACCATGGACACCCGGTTCCACGACGACCTGGACCTGGAGAGCATCGACCTGGTCACCCTCGGCGGCCACCTCCAGGCGCGGTACGGGGAGCGGGTGAACTTCGCCGAGTACCTGGCCGGGCTCGGGCTGGAGGAGATCATCGACCTGACGGTCGGACAGCTCGTCGAGCACGTCACCGGCTGCCTGCGGGCCGCCGAGGAGCGGTGACCCATGGCCATGATCGACGTCAACGGCCTTGCGGTGCACGTGGAACGGATGCCCGCGCGGACGACGACCGGCACGGCCCCGCCGCCCACCGTGGTGCTCATCCACGGGATGCTCATCGACAGCCTCATCAGCTACTACTTCACCCTGGCGCCCAGGTTCGCCGCCGCCGGGATCGACGTGATCATGTACGACCTGCGGGGGCAGGGCCTCAGCGAACGGCCGTCGGCCGGCTACCGGTTGGAGGACCACCTCGACGACCTGGAGGCCCTGCTCGACCGGCTGGACCCGGCGGGCCCCGTGCACCTGGTGGGCAACTCCTACGGCGGCACCATCGCGTTCGGCCACGCGGCGCGGCACCCCGGCCGGGTGGCCAGCGTCTCGATGATCGAGTCGGAGCCGGCCACCGGCGCCTGGTCCCGCAAGATGGCGGACAACCTCGCGCGCGGGGCGGAGGAGCTCGCCCGCGACGGCCTCTTCGAGGAACTCGTCGAGAAGCACGGCAAGCACGTGACCAAGCGCATCCGGTCGGCCGCCCGGCTGCTGCACTCCACCACCACGGTGCGGGACGTCCCCGCCAGCCGGGTGCTCGGCGAGGACGCCATCCGCGCGGTCGACTGCCCGGTGCTGGCCCTCTACGGGGCCGAGTCCGAACTCGCCGCACAGGCGGACTGGTTCCGGGCACTGCTGCCGCGATGCCGCACCGTCGTGGTGCCGGACCAGGAGCACTGGGTCCTGGTCGGCGCCACGGAGCTGACCGGTGACCTGATCCTGGAGTGGATCCGCGCGCACACGCCCGTACCGGCGGTCGGGGACGTGAGCCGGTGAGCCGCTTCCTCTTCGTGGTGCCCCCCTTGGCCGGGCACGTCAACCCCACGGTCGGCGTCGCCGCCGAGCTGGTCCGGCGCGGGCATCAGGTGGCCTGGGCCGGTCTGCCGGAGGTCGTGGGACCGCTGGTGGGCGACGGTGCGACCGTGTTCCGGTGTTCCTCCCCGGACCTGGCCGACCCCGCCCTGCTGCGGCCGCCCTCGCTCCGCGGGCCGGCAGCGCTGAAGTTCCTGTGGGAGCACTTCCTCGGGCCGCTCGCCGAGCACATGGCGCCCGGAGTGCGGGCGGCCGTCGGCGAGTTCCGGCCGGACGTCCTGGTGGCCGATCAGCAGGCCGTCGCCGGCGGCCTCGTGGCCGAGCGGCTGAGGCTGGTGTGGGCCACCTCGGCGACCACCACGGCGGGCTTCACCTCGCTGTCCGGCCTGCCGAAGGTCGACTCCTGGATCGCCGGGCTGATCGGTGAGCTGCGGCGGCGGATCGGCGCCCCCTGGAGCACCGCGGACCCCCGGCTGTCCGACCGGCTGGTGCTGGCCTTCAGCACCGAGGCCCTGGCCGGGCCGGTCCCGTCCGCCGGCGAACAGGTCCGGTTCGTCGGCCCGTCGCTCGCCGCCCGGCCAGCCGCGGACGACTTCCCCTGGCACCGGCTCGACCCCCGGACGCCCACCGTGCTGATCACCCTCGGCACGGCCAACGCCGAGGCGGCGCCCCGCTTCCTCGCCACGTGCGCCGAGGCGGTGCGCAAACGGCCGGACCGGGCGCAGGCGGTGATCGTCGACCCGACGGGCACGGTGCCGGAGTTCGCCGACCGGGTGCTGGTCCGGCCACGCGTTCCCCAACTGGCCCTGCTGGAACGGTGCGACGCGGTGATCTGCCACGGCGGGCACAACACCGTGTGCGAGGCGCTGTGGTACGGCCTCCCTCTGGTCGTCGCACCCATCCGGGACGACCAGCCCGCCGTCGCCGCCCAGGTGACGGACGCCGGGGCGGGCGTACGGGTCCGGTTCAACCGGGCGACTGCCGAAATCCTGGGCGCGGCGCTGGACACCGTCCTCAGCGAGCCCGACTGCCGCGAGGCGGCCGGGAGGGTGCGCGCGTCGTTCCGCGCCGCGGGGGGCGCCACGGCCGCGGCCGTGCACCTCGAAGCCCTGGCGGCGGGGGTGAAGTGACCCGCCGGCCCTGCCGAACGAGAGGCTCCGCCCATGCCCTGACCTGACATGTTCCCGCTATCCCTCTTGCAGGGACAACAGACCCCTCACACCACAATCCACGAGGATCCACTATGCGCAACCTCCGCAGAAGAGCGGCACTGGCACCAGTGCTGCTCACCTCTCTCTCACTCGCCCTGGCCGGCTGCTCGTCATGGGGAAGCGGCTCCACCAACGCCTCGGACGAGGCGGCGAACACCAGAGAGAACAGCCCTCGCCCCAAGATCGACTTCAGTCTCGACGAACCCTCCCCCACGAGAGCCGAGCCCAGCGCGGTGGCCATTCCGGCGGGCGGCGGCGTCAGGGCGCAGAAGTCGCCGGTGAAGGTCGACTCCATCGACCGGAACAGCGGGCGCGCCGTCATCTCCCAGCCCGTCGCGCAGGCCACCCCGAGCGCGTCCGGTACGCCGGGGGCGTCGGCGACGCCTGCGGCGAAGAAGCCCGTCGCCGTGGGCGACATCGTCGCCAGCAAGCCCGTGCCCGGTGCGCCCAAGGGCGTCCTGGCCAAGGTCACGCAGGTGGAGAAGAAGACCTCGAAGGGCACCGAGGTCCGTACCGTCCCGGTCGATCTCTCCACGGTGCTGGGCGACGTCAAGGTCAAGAACAAGCTGCCCGTCGACCCATCCGGCTTCAAGGCCGATTCGCTCGTCCCGGGGGTGAAGTTCTCCTGGGCCAAGCGCGGCAACGTCCACGCCGGACCCGAGGGCCTCAAACTGCCCTTCGGCAGCCTGCGCGTCGACGTCGACACCACGGTCGACACGGAGAAGGACGCGAAGGGGGCAGGGGTGGAAAGCCCCACCAAGGCGTCGCTCAAGGGCTTCGTCCAGCTCGCGCCCGAGGTCGACTTCAACTACTACGGCCGCGGTTCCGGTGACGGCCCGTCGGGGGCCGGCCTGCGGCTGAGCGGTGACTGGTCCTCGGGGTTCCACTTCAAGGGGCGGACGGCCCCCACGGCCAACGGCAAGCCGGTGCGGGTGCCGTTCGTCGTCCTGCACGCCAACCCGACCTTCTACATCGGTGAACTTCCGGTCACCGTCAACATCGACCTCACCTGCTACGTCCTGATCGACGCCAACGGCAAGGCGAGCCTGGACGTCCAACAGGACCCGGTGAAGGGCGACTTCGCCCTCGGTTCCGCGTTCGGTCTGCGCGAAGGATGGCAGCCCGAGGCCAAGGTCAACTTCACGCCCGCGACGCTGAAGGCGAGCGCCTCGGCCGCGGTCAACGCGAAGGTCCGGTTCGGCACCGAGGCGAACCTCGGCCTCTACGGCAGCGTGGGTGTGAAGGGCGACGTCGCCGCGCCGTACGTGCGCACCGAGGTCAAGGGCGGGGCCAGCGGGTCGACCGAGGGCAAGGCCGCGGCCGACGTGGACTGGAAGCTGTTCGCGGGAGTCGACCTGGAGGGCTGGGTCATGCCGTATCTGAAGATCGGCGGCGTACCGGCGCTCGCGATGCGCCTGCCGATGCCCAAGGTGCAGCGCGAGGTGCAACTCGCACACGGCAAGGGAGCCATACGTATCCCCCAGCCGCGCACTCCGCAGGACGACACGAAACCGGGTGACAAGGCCCAGTCCGGCGGCAGCAAGCCCCGGCACCACTGACACACCGACGCTCAGCCCACACGGCAACGCCGGGGAGATGAGACCCGGTTGCCGTGTGGGTGGCTGTGCGAGCGCGGGGCCCGCCGGGGAACCGTCACGTCACTGAACGGCTTTTCCATCCTGGCGGGCCGACCGTCGCGCCGACGCGTTCCGGTCGCGCTCCCCAAGTCCTTCATTTATTGCGGGTTTACCGCAAAATCGCAGGTGACATAGCGTCTATTCGCCTTTCACATCGTGCAGTTGTTATGCCAAATGTGACATGCGCAATCCGCATGACGTAAAGTCTCGGCGAGTTTTCACTCAAGGCACTGCCGTTTACCAGTGATTGACATTCGCGGCAGCGCCCACCCACACCCCCCACGATTCGAATCGGCGTGCACCGGACCCGTCGTGCACGCCGCAGAAAGGCATACCCATGTTCCGAATACGAATACCGAGACCCGCGGCGCTGGTCGCAGCGGGCGGCATTGGTGCCTGCATCGCCACCATCGCCTTACCGTCCGCCTATGCGGTCACCCCCGCCCCGGCAGACAGCTGCACGGTCCGCCCCGCGGACGTGAAATCCGAAGCGCCGTCGAGCTGTCTCGGCGTCACCGCCTCCCTGGAACGCCTTCCCGCCATCGGGGAGCGGACCACCCTCACCGTGGCCGTCACGGCGCAGACCGACGTCAAGCGCGCCGGCCTCTCCCTCCAACTGCCGCCCGCCCTGCGGATCGTCGACCGGAACCCCGCCCTCACCACTCCCACGACGGACCTCTTCGGCCAGCGCACCAGCCGGACCCTGACCCTCACCCCGGGTACCCGCACCCTCAAGCTCGAGGTCAAGGCCGTCGCCGCAGGTCCCGCCCAGATCCAGGCGGACATCAGCGACATCGACCGCCCCGATCCGCGCCGCGCCGGTCACACCTCGGTGGAACTGACCATCGGCAAGGCCAAGGGCTCCACCGCCAAGGGCATGTCCGTGACCAAGGCCGACGCGACTCCGGCCGGCGGGCCCACGGCGCACGACCGCCCGGCACGCCCGGGCGCCGCCGCCCCGGCCGCACCGAGCATTCCCCCACAGGCCGCCGCCCCCGGCAAGCCCTACGCCCCGGTCTGCGTCAGCGGCACTCTGCGCAACCGCTTCCAGTCCTCCGAGGACGGTAGCTGGAACCGCAAGGCCGACCGGGACCTGCCGGTCAGCAACGCCAATGTCACCCTCTGGGGCAGGGCGACCGCAGGCGGCAGTACGCAGAAGCTCGCCACGGGTCTGACCGGCAACGGAGACGGCACGTTCAAGCTCTGCTACACGCCGAGCACTTCCATCACCTCCCGGGTCTGGACGGAGTTCCAGACCCGGGCCGGCAGCATGTGGTCGGTCGTCGACGGATACAACCGCCACTACTCGACCACCTCGAACGCCCTCAGCAACGTCTCGGGCAACAAGAGCCTGGGCACCGTCTACGCCAACAGCGGCCAGAGCCGTGCCTGGCACGCCTTCGACACCCTCAACAAGCTCTGGTGGGACCGGGGTTCGACCAGCACCTGCTGGACGAGCAACGAGAGGGACGGCCGCTGCTCCCCGATCACCGTCCAGTGGTACCCGGGCTCCCGGGACGGTACGTACTGGACGAACCGCGACGACAAGGTCCACCTCGCGGACAGCGACCCCGACTCCGGCCACACCACCGTCCACGAGGCCGGCCACTCCCTCATGGGCAAGCTCTACAAGGGATGGTGGCCGTACGTCACCAACTGCTCGCCCCACTACGTCAACCGCACCTCCTCCACCACCTGTGGCTGGACCGAGGGCTTCGCCGACGCCGTGGCGTTCCACACCTTCAAGGACACCGTCATGACGTGGGGCAACGGCAGCTCCATGAGCCTCGCCAACGACCGCACCACACGCGGCATCGACTGGGGCGACGCCTGCGAGGCCCGGGTCGCCACCGCGCTGGTCGACCTGTGGTCCCAGGTCGACGGCGGCTGGACGAGGAGCAACACCATGATGTCCCGCGAGCGCCAGTCCACCTTCCGTGAGTACTTCCTCACCGACCGGCCCGCGTACGGCCTGGACAGCGGAGCGAAGGCCCGCAACGTCCTCTACAACCACACCATCCAGTACTGATCCGCCCGATCGGTACCCGAAGAGCGTTCTTCACCGGGAACGGCCTCGCCGCCTTCTGGCTGCGGCGAGGCCGTATCCGCCCTCACTGATCGGCAAGAGAAGAAGCCCCATGCACAGATTCCGTAGATCAACCCGCATGTCAACGCGCACACACGACGCCCCTACGTCACGGCGCAAAAAGGCACTTCTGGCCACGGCGGGCGCCGCCGTCCTGTCCGTCGGACTTCTGCTGGGCATCTCCCCCCAGGCCCAGGCCAGCGTCACCGGCACGATCACCGGCGGGCGAGGCAACTTCAGCACCGTCAACCAGCGCTCCCAGCCGTCACTTTCGGCCGGCATCACCGGAAAGTCGCGGGTCGGCGACCAGATCCCGATGACCTGCCGTACCACCGGCGACGTCGTCGAGAACAACTCCCGCTGGATCTGGTCCGGCACGTACTACATCGCCGACGCGTTCATCCGGGAGAACACCGGGAGGCTGCCGGTCTGCACCTCCACCCAGCCCACCGACAAGCCCACCGGCCGGAAGGCCCTCGACATCAGCATGCAGAAGCAGGTCAAGGACCAGTGGTGCTGGGACGCCACCGGCCTGACCATAGCCAACTTCTGGGGCTACACCCGCTACAACCAGTACGACTTCTGCCGCCTGGCCGCCCAGAACAACCGGCTGGACTGCAACAACCGCCCCGCCACCCTCGGCGACATGGCCAACGGCCTCCGCAACATGGGCTTCCCCAGCAGTGGCAGCGACCTCTACCGCAACGCTTCCTTCGGCGAGACCCGGACCGAGATCGCGAACGGGCGCCCGTTCGCCGTCCGTATCGGCTGGAACTCCGGCGGCGGCCACATGAACGTCATCTACGGCTACGACAGCACCAGCAACATGATCGCGGTCGGCGACCCCTGGCCGACCACGAAGACCTACACCTGGTGGAACTACTCCACCTACTCCGGAAACAACTCCTTCCGGTGGACCCACACGCGCATCGGCATACACGGCTAGAACGACCAGAGGAAACGACCCATCGTGCACCATGCAACCAGACGCGCCGCCACCCTGTGTGCCGCTGCTGCCGTCGCCGCCCTCTGCGGAATCGTTCCCGCGCAGGCCGCCGACGGACCCACCACCCCTGCGGCGACCGACTTCACCGCCGCTCAGAAGGTGCTGCGCTCCGGACAGCTCCGCGACACCGTCGCCCGCTTCCTGACAGCTGCGGCCGAGCGCAGCGCCCCGGACGGCGGCACGGCCGGCGCCCCGCGCAGCCCCGCGCAGCCTCCTGCCGCCGCACCCGGCTTCGACCTCAAGAAGCCGGTCCCCTTCTACGAGCTGTCGCCCGAGTTCGTCGCCGGCAAGACCAAGGCCACCGCCGGCGCGGCCCTGAGACTGTCCTACCTCGCCTCCCGCGTCTCGGCCGCCAACGGCCGTCAGGCCGCCGTCCTGCTCGCCCCGGGGCAAGGTGGCCATGCCTGGCAACTGGCCGGCATCCGCGACGGCGACGCGGACATCAGCGCCGCCGAGCGTGGCACGGACCAGGCGCAGACCTTCATGGAGCCGCAGATCCACGGTTGGTACCGGCTGACCGGCAGCGACTCTGTCGAGCCGCTCAACGAGGAAGCCCGGACAGCCCTGCAAGGCAAGCCCCGCGTCCCACTCGCGGCGTACCAGCAACTCGTCGCCAAGCGCTACGGCGACAAGCTTCCCGGCTCGGCCTACGACCGCAAGGGTCTCGCGGGCGGCTACGCCCTCACCGAGGACCAAGCCTCCACCGCACCTTCCCACTCCTGGCTCCCGGCCGCCTCCGGCGCTGCAGCCCTGGCGGTGTCGGGCGCGGCGGTCCTTCACCTGCGCCGCCGACGCCGCTCGGCCTGATCCCGCCCGCTGTCCGGGACCTCGGCCCATGACGCCGGGCGCCCGGCTGTGGTGCGGCGGACCATGCCCCGCCGGTTTCGGCGGGGCATGGTCCCGGCAGTGAGCCGCCCGATCCCCGGGATGGTGTCGAAGTGGTCCAGGGACTTGTTCCCGCCCGCCCAGGAGCCCGGCGATCCGGGCGCCGCCGGGCGTGCGGGCGCACGCGGGCAAGAAGCATCTGCCGAGGTCCGCTCCCGCCGAGCGTAGGTGGATGACCTCGACCTTCGCGTTCTGCCGGGCCACGATGCGATCCCTCTCCGTCCACGCGGTAGTGCCGCGGTGCCCCGGAGGAATCGGGGAAGAAGCGGAGTCTGACACGCGTGCTCCGGACAGCACCCATGCCCGATACCGTCTCGCGTTGTCCCCCCCCCGGATCGGTCCTGCCCCTGGCCAGCCTGTGCGGGCCAGGGGCAGGCCGGCGCCGGCGCGGCCGGCCGGCTAGGACGCCCTGGTTCTCCGGCAGTTGCGCAGGGGGAACACGGCCCGGACGACCGTGCCGGCGGCGCCGGCGGTTCTGGCGCTGAATGTGCCGCCGTACGCTTCGCAGCGCCAGCGCATGCCCTGCATGCCGTACCCCTCGGTGCCTCTCGGCGGGTTCGGTCCAAGGCCGCGTCCGTCGTCGGTGACGGTGAGGCTTATGCCGTCGTCGCGGCATGTGAGGGCAAGGGTGATGTGCCGGGCGTCGGCGTGCTTGACCACGTTGGTGAGCGCTTCCTGGGCGACCCGGTAGACGGCAAGATCCACGCCGCTGTCCGCTGTACACGCATGGGGCCGGTCGCCCTGGACGTCCACATCCACCACGAGCCCGTTCTCGGCGGCGACCTGTCCGGCGAGGGAGGTGACCGACTCGGCGAGCCCCAACCCTTGGACGGCTGCCGGGCTCACGGTGGCGATGATGCGGCGCAGCGTGCCGGCCTGTTCGTCGAGGGTGCGGGACGCGTCCTCCATCGCCGCACGCAGCGCACCGGGATCGTCCAGTGCGCGGGCCGCGTCGAGCCGCCGCTGGGTCAGTGCCAGCAACTGGAGGACTTCGTCGTGCAACTCGCCCGCGAGCAGGCCCGCATGGTGCTCCTGCCGCTCCACCATGGCACTGGCGCGTCCCCGGCTGAGGACCACCTTCACCTCGGGCCAGGCCGGAACGGCGTACAAGGCTGCCGCCAGCAGGAACGTCATGGCCGCGTCGTCCATCGGTGCGGAGTGCGCCAGCCGGTCCACGCTCAGGACCGTGAAACCGCAGCAGATCATGATCAGCAGCCGGCGGGCCCGCCGCAGCCCGCAGGTCAGCAGCGCGAGGACGCCCGTGGCCACGGCGACGCTCGGGGCCGAGACCGACCTTGGCGGCAAGTGGCCGTCGGTGAGGAGGTTGGCCGTGTAACCCACGACGCTGACCAGGCTCACCGCAATGCACAAGCCACCGAGTGTGCCCAGGGCGAGCGACTGTTGCGCGGTGGCCGGCCGGGCGGTTCCGCTACACATCGGCGGAGCGGTTCTGCCGGGCGTACGCGACGAGGTCGGCCCTGGTGACCAGGCCCAGCCGGGCGCGCAGAGCGGCCCTGACGCTCTCCACCGTACGGACGCTGACCGTCAGCCGCGCGGCCACCTCACGGTTGGTGTGCCCCTCGGCGAGCAGACCCAGGACCTGCCGCTCCCGCAGTTGCAGTTCCGGCTCCCGGCCCTGGGCACGGGCCAGCCCGGCACCGAGCGAGGGCTGTACGTACCGTTCTCCCGACGCCACCGTCCTTACCGCCAGGACCAGTTCGGACACGGGACTGCTCTTCAGCAGATAGCCCGCGGCACCCGCGGCCAGTGCCCCGCAGATGATGGCACGGTCCTCGTAGCAGCTCTGCACGAGAATTCCCATCTCCGGTGCGGCGGCGAGGAATTGGGGAATGGCCTTGAGCGCCAGCCCCGACTCCAGCCTCATGTCCAGCATCAGCACATCGGGCTGCTGCTCGGAAACGATCTCCAACGCCTCGCGTTCGCAGGCGGCCTCCCCGACCACGATGAAGCCCTCAGGCTCCAGGAACGCCCGGGTTCCAGCTCGTACGGTCGGATGATCCTCGGCCAGGACCACTCGCACGGGACCCCCCTCTTCTACATAGCCTTTCGGGCACGGGGAAAACACGGCTTCTTTACCGCCCCAGTGGATACATTCACCTTCCGATGTAGTGGCCAATCTTGTCAACCGACGGAATTCCCGCAACAGACGGTTAAAGTTTCAATTTCCTGCGGCTGACCCGCAGAAATCTTGCGGACTTCTACGGATTTCCCGCAGCGGGCGAGTCGGGGGCGATCGTTTCATCCGAATCACCCACCGGACACCCAGCGATCACGAGAAAGAAAGAGTTCCGAGATGCCCACGACACTCTCCGACATCGCAACCAGCCTGACCAACCACGCCCTCCAGCGGTTCCAGCACCAAGACGTCATGGCCTTTTAAGGCGATTGCACCGCTTGCACCAAAGAGCCCGAAAGTTCCGCCTTGACAGGAAAAGTGCGCCACTTGCGAAGAAAGAAGGCGGACACGGATGACTCCGCTCGCCTTCGCCTAAGCGATCAAGTGGATCTTCGGTTGAGATCCGGCTGTTCCGGACGCGAATACCCTTCGCCGGAAGAGGGCACGCAGCCCTCGCTCCCATCCGGCCCCTCAGGCCCACGTAACGCACAGCGCATGACTCCTCGTCAAAAGCGCATCGCGGTAACGCGACCCGGAGGAATTCCGGGCTATTCCTCATCGATGTCCGGGC
The DNA here is from genome assembly GCF_016917755.1 of Streptomyces noursei. GTDB lineage: Bacteria > Actinomycetota > Actinomycetes > Streptomycetales > Streptomycetaceae > Streptomyces > Streptomyces yunnanensis. The sequence continues at coordinate 762,161 of NZ_CP070326.1, forward strand.
GCCCCAGGGCCCGGCAACCGGCCACGAGGCACCGGACAATCTCGCGCCGGGTTTGAAGCGACGGTACTGGGTCACGTCCGCTGGAGTGGTGTATCGACGGCCACTCGGTGATCTCGTTTTGAGGCTATGCGGTGAGTTCGGTGGGCAGGTCGGTTTCGTCGGTTTCTGACTCGATCGGGTGAAGGCGGGCCTTGGCGAGCAGGTCGAGTCCCATGTAGCGGCGGGCTTCGGTCCACTCGTCGTTCTGCTCGGCCAGGACCGCGCCGACCAGGCAGATCAGGGCGGTGCGGTCGGGGAAAATGCCGACCACATCGGTGCGGCGACGGATTTCCTTGTTCAGCCGTTCCTGCGGATTGTTCGACCAGATCTGCCGCCAGATCTCGCGCGGGAACGCGGTGAACGCCAGCACGTCACCCTGAGCGGCGTCCAAGTGGGCTGCCGCCTTGGGGAACTTGGCTTCCAGGGCGTCCAGCACGTGCCGCATCTGTGCCTGGACCGCGTCGGTGTCGGGCTGTTCGAAGACGGTCCGCAGCAGCGTGGCCACCCACGGCTGGGCCGACTTGGGCACCTGGCTCAGCAACGCTCGGGCGTAGTGAGTACGGCATCGCTGCCAGCTCGCGCCGGGCAGGGTGGCGCCGATCGCGTTGACCAGGCCCATGTGCGCGTCGGAGATGACCAGTTGGACGCCGGACAGGCCGCGGGCGATCAGTGAGCGCAGGAAGGCCAGCCAGCCGGCGCCGTCCTCGGCGGTGGCGACGTCCAGGCCGAGGATCTCGCGGTGCCCGTCGGCGTTGACGCCGACCGCGATCAGCGCATGCACGTTGACGATACGGCCGCCCTCGCGGACCTTCTGGGTCAGGGCATCGACCCAGACGAAGGCATAGGGGCTGGCGTCCAGTGGGCGGTTGCGGAACGCGGTGACTTGCTCGTCCAGGTGCTTGGCCATCGCGCTGACCTGGGACTTCGACAGCTGGGTGACACCCAGGGACTCGGCGAGCTTCTCCACTCGGCGGGTGGAGACGCCCAGCAGGTAGGCGGTGGCAACCACGCTGATGAGGGCCTGCTCGGCACGCCGCCTGCGTTCCAGCAGCCAGTGCGGAAAGTAGCTCCCGCTGCGCAGCTTGGGGATGGCGAGGTCGACGGTGCCCGCCCGTGTGTCCCACTCACGCGGGCGATATCCGTTGCGGTGGTTGACTCGCTCGTCGCTGACCTGGCCGTATTCGGCATTGCAGACGGCATCGGCCTCCGCGGACATGAGCGCGTCGGCGAACGTCTTGACCATCGCGCGCAGCAGATCGGGACTCGCCGCGGCGAGGTTGTCTTCGGCGAGGGCATGCAGGGGCACACTGTCAGGTGCGGTCATCGTGCTGATCTCCTTCAAAGACTTGGTCGTCTTGAAGATCAGCCGGTGGCCGTTCGTCTATGCGGGCCTCATCCCGACGCCGGAGCAAACCCCCGGATCAGGTCCAACCCGTACACCACTTCCCAGGACGCAACCGCCTTCCTCACGTCAGCCCGGCCGGACCGACATGCGAAAGCCGTCGCTCACCTGCCGAGCACCCTCTCCCCCATCGGCAAGGTGCTCCTGGTACTCCGGGAATGGGCCGACGAGGTCGCCTGGCTCACCGGCGCGCCGCTCATCGCTTCCGCGGTCATCTCTGCCTGCTGGTCCGGCCCTCTGTGCTTCGCGCTCGCCCTCGCGGGTGTCCTGCTACACGGCCTCATCCTGACCGCCCGACTCATCAAGCTGGTCCCTGCTCTCCATGCCACGGTCATCCCCACGATCGGCCATATCGCTACCGTCCCACGCCCTACACGCGCCCTGGGCGCGAGGCTGATCGCATGCAGTCCCAGCCAACCGTTCATCCGCCTCGCCGGCCCCTGGCGAATGATCCTGCGCCACATCACCGGACACTCGACCACCTTCGGCAAGACTGAACGCTGAAGCACCGCCCAATCCCGACAAGAAAGTTGGACCAGAACGTGACCGAGTCCGGCACCCCCGAAATCCGCACCTCCGCCAAAGCCGTCATCCTCCACGACGGCCACGTCCTCCTCATGCGTGCCGTCTGGGAGGAGCAGGAGTGCTACTTCCTCCCCGGTGGCGGCCAACGCCCCGGGGAGAGTCTCGGCGACGCTGTCCGCCGTGAAGTCGACGAGGAAACCGGCCTGACCGTCACCGTCGAGCGACTGCTGTGGCTCCGTGAATACATCGGTGCCAACCACGACCACCCTGTAAGCGAAGCCAACACCCACCGCATCGAAGCGATCTTCCTGTGCACCCCCACCAGTGACCCCGGCCAACTCGGCGGCCACGCCCAGGACGAAGTGCAGACCGGCCTGGAATGGGTACCGCTGGGCGAAACCCCTGCCATCAGCCTGCTCCCGCAGGCCATCCGGCAGCCCATCACCACCCTCGCCGAGGCACCCACGCTCTCAGGCACCTACCTCGGCGATGTCTCCTGACAATGCCACGGACGGCATAGACGGCCGCGTCCCGTCCAGCGCCCGCGAGATCACCACCGGCCAGGCCAACCGCGTCTGGTCGGTGGACGGACCGACGCCGTACATCCTCAAGCACTACGGCGATCCGAGCCGCGCCGCCAACGAAGTAGCCGCTCTCCGCCTCCTGACCAGATACCGTGCCCCAGCTCCGCAGCTGCTCGCCGCGTCCAGCGGCAGCAGCACCCCTCCATGGGCCGCACAGACCACACTTCACGCAAAGCCTGTGCCCAACGATCGGTTCCTGACGGAACTCGCCGAACCGCTGGCCATCATCCACCGCATCCGCGGCACCCACTTCGGCCGCCTCGCCGGCGCCCGACAACACCACAGCTGGACCGACTACCTCCACGACCGCCTGCACATGTACGCAGCAGCGGCCCCGAACTTCCGTTCCACGGCTCGACTCCTCCACCAGGAAGTCGAGGCCAGTGACAACTTCATCCAGCCAGTACTGCTCCATCACGACTTGCAACCGAGCCACCTCCTGCGTGAACCCGCTGGTTCCCGACTGCTCATCGACTGGGAGCTGGCCATCTTCGGCGACCAGCGGTCCGACCTCGCCCGCCTCGCCGTACGCCTCGACCTCGACGACCCCACACCCGTACTCGCCCTCACGAGCCAGCAGGAGCCCACCACCGAAAGTCGACTCCGCCTGTACTGGCAGATCCATCTGCTCGCCGACGCCACGCTGAGTACAGACCCGGCCGTACGGGAGCGGGCGGCCAGGAGGCTGCTCAGATCGAGGTGATCAAGACACACCGGGATGATTGCCCAACAAAGCGGTTACTTCTGCTCGACCTCAACCTACGGACTGCGGCACACCCGTCAGAGACCTTCAGGAAGGTCAGCTCAGTCGCCGGGCTGTCGTGTAGGCCGCATCCAGGACTACCCGGGTGTCCAGGTCACGGGCGGAGACCGCCACCTCGACTGCCGCCAGATTCATCGTGCCCTGGCACAGCACCAGCCAGCGCCGGTGGAACAGCTCGTCAACCGTGGCCACCGCGCCGTCGGCGGTCACCTGCACGTTGTTGACGTAGGCGTCAACCTCTCGGAGTTACCAGCCAGGAGGCTTGGCGGTACCCATGGCATGGGTAACGGTGATCTCGATGACGACTCGCTCGGGATTGGGACGCGGGGTCTTGTACCGCTGGGCGTAGCGCGCTTCGGCGTCGGCTACGGACTCTGGATCATCTTTGACAATCGCGGTGCCTTCGAGGGTGCACCAACGTCGGCCCTCGGCCTGGCTGACCGCGACGCGGGCCCCTCGGCCGGCGGCGCGGATATTGCGGACCTTCTTGCTCGTGCCACTGCTGATAACGCGGGCAATGCGGGTTGCCGGGTCGTAGGTCACCTCCACGGGGACGAGGTGCGGAGTCCCATTGGGGCGTGTTGTCGTGAGGAAGCAGATCCGGCGCTCCTCCCAAAAGCCCTGGAGCGGCGGCGGGGGTACGTGGGTCACGCTAGTCATGACAAGCCCTTATGCAGAAAGCGCCGGATGCATGCGGAACTGCTCAAATCAGGTCGACCTTTCTCTTGGTCTGGGACATCTCCGCGTACGCGGAGATACTCCGATCCAGGTCGTCCCGTTCGAGATGGGTGCCTAGTCCGCTCCGCGTACGGAGATGTTCCGGCGGCGACGGCACGATCGATATCGCTGTGGGGGTCCGCTCCGCTCAGGCAGAGGTGGCGCCGACAGACCTATCCGCCCCGGTCCCAGAGAGGCAGCCCCTTGGGCGGCACGCAACTACATCATCAGCATGGGTGTCCTCGTGGACCGACTGCTCAGACGCCTCCGATGACCACCCGCCTCTGGGATTTTTCAGGGACTTTCAGCGCTGCCAGAGGGACATTCGAGGGGCTTTCGGCTGCCCAAAGCGGTAAGCGCGCGAAATGTCGGAAAGAGCCTCCGATGCAGGCCAGAGGCCCGTTCCGAGGTGAAGTCCCAGGTGGGGGCGGACGAGTCGGCCTCTACGCCGGGTACTGGCCCACAGCAGTTCGCCTACGGCAGACGCCCATGACTGGAGACCTGCTCGGACACCATGTCAACGTACGGGTGCTGGCAAAACCACAGGTCAATGAGAGGACCATCGAGCGCCATGGACTGCTACGCCCGCGAGCACCAATCACACATCAGCACTCCTTAAGACCCCCAGTACGTGCGCTACCAGAATTTCCCAGTCTCACCAAGCCGAGACTTCTCCGGATAGTGGTGTCCATCGACCCTTCTCACCCTGGAGACCGGAGATGCACGAGGAGATCGCGCGCACCCGTGAAGCAGCGTTCTTGAACCTGACCAAGGCAGCCGAATACCTTGGCATTTCACCGAACACCCTATACGTCTGGCGTCACCGACGGCAGGGCCCGCCGAGCTTCCGCATGGGAGGCCGCGTCATGTATCGGATTTCGGCGCTCGATGAGTGGGTCATGTCGCAAGAGCAGGCGGATTCACGTTCCAACGCTGCTCTCAACCCCCTCAGCCAGAACCCGATGAAGCGCACAGTACGTACTCCTTGAAGGCCGTCCACAAGCCCGATGGCGACGCCTCGATCTTCTGGAGCCTTTCGGAGTCCTGGCGTGCGCCCTTCCACCATGTCGTACGAGCACATGCAGTTGAGTTCATAGGAGCACATTCCCTTGGCAGGGTACATAGAAGACCGCTGGCTCAAAAAGAAGCCCAACAAAGACACCGGTAAGCGGGACCGGACATCCCTCTGGGGCAAGGGCAAGCGCTATCGAGTGAAGGGCATCCCGGGCGTCCGGGATCGCTCGTTCGACACGAGCGAGGACGCCAAGCAGTGGCTCGCGAATGCACAGACCGACGCCACGCGTGGCGAGTTCGTCGATCCCCGCGACGGGGCGATCCCCCTCACCGAGTACGTCGAGAAGCACTGGTGGCCGAGCCGGTCAGACGAACCGTCGACCGCCGCCCCCATGCATAGCAAGATCTGGAACCACATCATCCCGTTCCTGGGCGAGACGGCGCTTCGGGACATCGACGCTGCGGCGCTGCGTACCTGGAAGGCCCAGCTGCTCACGCGTGTCGAGGCGTCCACGGCCCAGGTGATCTGGATCCACCTCTCCACCATCCTCGAAGCCGCCGTCGACGACGGCCGCCTCGTCAAGAACCCCTGCAAGGCCCGCCGGACGGTCAAGGCACCCAAACCCGCGAAGAGGAAAGCCAAGGCGTGGGCCAGGGCGACCGTGGAGGCCGTCCGGGCAGGCCTTCAGGAGCGGTACCGCATCGCGGTGGACCTCGGAGTGGGTCTCGGTCCGCGGCAAGGCGAAGCCTTCGGTCTCGGCGAGGAGGACTTCGACTTCGATGCCGGCGTCGTGCACATCCGCCGGCAGCTGCAGTGGGACTCCAAGGGGAGGCCCTACTTCTGCCTGCCGAAGGGGGGCAAGACGCGAACCGTTCCCGTCTCCCCCAACCTCGCCAAGCGTGTCCAGAACCATCTGCGTCACTTCCCCTCGGTCGCCTGCACACTCCCATGGCGCAATCCCGAGCCACCGACGACCGAGCTGGAGGCACGACAGCGCAAACCGATCACCGTCCGACTGATCCTGAGCACCTCTCAGGGCAATCGGATCAACTACGCGAGGTGGAACAAGCAGAGCTGGCGGCCCGCGCTCGCGGCGGCCGGAATCCTGAAGAAGATCGGCGAGAGGGTCAGGACGTGCGGAGGCCGCACCCGTCGGGACCCCATCTACGAGCTCTCCCGCGCGGACATGTTCCACGTCCTTCGGCACACGTACGCAAGCACCCAGCTTGAGGCGGGCGAGTCGATCGTGAGCGTGTCGGAGTGGCTCGGGCACGCGTCGCCGCAGACCACACTGAAGCACTACGCTCACTTCATGCCCGGTGCGGGCAAGCGGGGACTTGCCGCGATGGACTCGTGGTTCGATCAAGAGCCGTCATCGGATCAAGATCCACAACCGAATGTCCCTGAGAAATCCCTGGACGTCCCGCAAGCCCCAATCGAGCCCGGAATCCGCAGGTCAGGGTGATAGTCGCCCGCATCGTCAGCCTGTACGTCCACTACACGGGGCGCCACACGCTGGAGGCCGCGGGCCGTGTCCACGTCGAGGCCGAGGCGGGCCGGTGGCCGCTGACCAGGGTCACGCCCGGGGAACGGCTCGACGAACGGGTGCCGGTCGCCGACTGGCCGCGCGGAGCGGAACGGCTCGGCCGCCTGCTGGCCGCGCAGGCGCTTCGGATCGGCGCCGAGACGCTGGTGCTCGCCGGTGACACCTGGGCGCGCGGCATCCTGGCCCGCCGGCTGCCGGGACGGCTGCGCGGCCGTGTCACGACGGTCGACGCGGGCGGCGTGCCGCGGCCGGGCCGGGCCCTGCTGGAGGGGTGGTTGGAGCAGCTGTTCCGGGGGCGGATGGCCGCGCACGACCAGGCACTGGTGGGGGCCCTCCTCGCTCAGCGGGCGCGCCGCGGGGCGGCCACCGAGGGGCTGGCGGACACGGTTGCGGCACTGCAGCGCGGCCAGGTCGGCACGCTCTTCCTGAACGACCGCGGGCGCTCTGCGCCGCCGGTGCTGTGGGTGGGGCCGGAGCCGGCGCATCTGGCGCTGACGGAGGGCGAGTTGCGGTCGTACGGCGTGCGCGCCGTCCGCCGGGAGCGTGCGGACGCCGCCCTCGCCCGGGCTCTGGTGGGGACGGGCGCGGAACTGGTCCTGGTGCCTGAGCGGTGGCTGCGGCTGCGGGACGGCGCCGGGGCGCTGCTGCGGTACGCGTGCTCCCCCGCGTCGTCGCCCTGACCGCGGGGCCGGAGCGGCGGGAACGCCGGAACGGTGGGAACGCCGGAACGGTGGGAACGCCGGGAGGGCGCCCCGGGGCGGGAGGGGGGACCGGGTCAGAACCGGTCGGCTTCGGGCCCCGGTTCCTGATGGTCCGGGGAGGCCGCCGGCTGTCGGCGCAGGACGTCGTGGACGACCGCGCCGTCGACCGTCTCGCGGGTGGTGAGCAGGTCGGCGAGGCGTTCCAGGGCCGCCCGGTGGTCGCGGAGCAGGGTGGTGGCGCGCTGTTCCGCGTCGCGGACCAGGCGGGCGATCTCCTCGTCGATCAGGCGCTGGGTCTGCTCCGAGTAGGGGCGGTGCAGGGCCTCGCCGGGGGCTTCGTCGCCGAAGCGGTGCGGCGTGCCGGTGGTGGCGTAGCCGATCGGGCCGAGGGCCGGGGAGAGTCCGAAGTCGCGGACCATGCGACCGGCGATCTGGGTGGCGCCGGCCAGGTCGTCGGCGGCGCCGGTCGAGCCCTCGCCGAAGATCACGAGTTCGGCGGCCCGGCCGCCGAGGCGGACGGCCAGCAGGTCGTTGAGGTAGCCCTCGGTGTAGAGGTGCCGCTCGGCTTCCGGGAGTTGTTCGGTGGCGCCCAGTACGGGGCCGGAGGGCAGGATGGTCACCTTGGCGACCGGGTCGGCGTGTTCGCACAGCGCGGCCACGAGGGCGTGGCCCGACTCGTGGACGGCGACGGCGTGCCGCTCCTCGGGGAGCAGGGCGTTGGAGGACTCCCGGCGCCCGAGCAGGACCCGGTCCCGGGCGTCGTCGAGGTCCTGGGCGTAGATGACGGTGTTGCCCGCGCGGACGGCGTGGATCGCGGCCTCGTTGAGGAGGTTGGCGAGGTCGGCGCCGGAGAAGCCGGGGGTGGCCCGGGCGACGACGTCCCAGTCGACGTCGGGTCCCGGTTTCTTGCCGCGGGCGTGGACGGCGAGGATCGCGGCCCGCTCGGCCTGGTTGGGCAGCGGGACGGTGACGTGCCGGTCGAAGCGGCCGGGCCGGAGCAGCGCCGGGTCGAGGGCCTCGGGGCGGTTGGTGGCGGCGAGTACCACGATGCCGCTGCTCTGGTCGAAGCCGTCCATCTCGGCCAGGAGTTGGTTGAGGGTCTGCTCGCGTTCGTCGTTGCCCCCCAGCCGGATGCCGCCGCGGCGGCTGCCGACGGCGTCGATCTCGTCGATGAAGATGATCGACGGCGCGCGTTTGCGGGCCTCGTCGAAGAGGTCGCGGACCCGGGAGGCGCCGACGCCGACGAACATCTCCACGAACCCCGATCCGGTCACCGACAGGAACGGCACCGCCGCCTCGCCGGCGACGGCCCGGGCGATCAGCGTCTTGCCGGTGCCGGGCGGCCCGACCATCAACACCCCGCGCGGCCCCTGGGCGCCGACCACCGCGTACCGCTCGGGGTGGCGCAGGAAGTCCACGATCTCGCTGATCTCCTGCTTGACGCCCTCGTATCCGGCGACGTCGCCGAAGCGGGTGGTGGGGCGCTCGGCCTCGATGATCTTGGCCCGGGAGCGGCCGATGCCGCTGAGCCCGCCGGTGAGGGTGCGCGCGGCCTGGCGGCCGGTCCACAGGAACAGCGCGCCGAGGAGGAGCAGCGGCAGGAGCACCGCGGCCAGCAGCCCCACCCAGCTGCCGCCTTCGCTGCTGCTGGAGGCGGTGACGTCGACGTTCTTCGCGCGGAGCTGCTGGGCCAGCCCGGTGTTGCCGAGCGCGGTGGGGATCCGGGTGGTGAATGCGCGGCCGTCCTTGAGCTTGCCGTTGACGCTGCCCTTGTCGTCGATGTCGACGGTCCTGACCTGCCCGGTTTCCACCTTGCCGAGGAACGCGCTGTAGGTGAGGGCGGTGCCCGCGGGGTTGTGCGCCCGGCTGAGCAGGAGGACGAACACCACCAGCAGCACGATCGGCAGCAACCACGGCCGCCACAGCGGAGGCTTCGGCTGGGCCGACGGCTTGGGCGGCTCGCGCGGCGGCCCCGGCTTCGCCGAGCGGGTGGCATGGCGCCTGGGCAGGCACACTGCGGTGATCACGGCGGCTCCCTACGGTTCCGCGCTCCTCGGACAGGTTCCGCTCCCCTTCCACGATCGGCTTTTCCGGCCGGTTCCGCAGGGTGGGTACCGCTGCGATGTGGGGTCGGGCGGCCAGGTGTGGGACGCTCGAAGTGCAGGCAAAGGGGGTGTGTGATGCCTCTTGGGAAGCTCCGTCCGCCCTGGCGGCACGGCCCGCTCCGGCGGGGTACGGACGTAGCGCAATCCTGGCTGGTCCTGGCCACGGGCGTGCTGATCGCCGTGGCGGCCCCGACCGCGGGGGTGGTGGCCGGCAGTGTGGTGGACGCGGCGGCCCATCGGCAGAGCGCCGACTGGCAGCCGGTCTCCGCGGTGGTGACGAAGGAACCCGCGGCCCGGGTCAACGTCGACAGCGGTACCGGCACGGGCAGCCGGGTGCAGACGACCGTGCGCTGGACGGCACCGGACCACAGCGTGCGGACGGGCGAGACGGTCGTGACGACCGGCGTCCACGTCGGGGATCACACGACGGTCTGGCTGGACCGGAGCGGGAAGCTGGTGCGGGACCCGGGCACCCCGACCGACTCCCTGGCCGAGAGCGTGGTGGCGGGCACCGTCGTCGCGTCCGGCACCGGTCTGCTGCTCTACGGCGCGGAGAAGGCCGGTGTCCGTCTGCTGAACCGCAGGCGCTACGCCCAGTGGGAGAAGGAGTGGGCGGAGCTGGACACCCGCTGGCGGCACCCGCAGCAGTGAGGGGCCGTGGCGCGCGGTCCGCTCGGGGCCGCGTGGGCGGCTCGCCTGGCGGCTCCGGACCGTCCCTGCCACGCTGAAATGGACGGCTGCCCGCCCGCGGTCGCATCCGGCCGCCGAGCCGCATCCGCCGAGGGTCACCGACATCGGACGCCGGGTCACCGTCGCCGGTGGTGCGGCGATGCTTTTGACCGAAGTCCCGGCGGGGCGCGGAAGTTCGACGACGCGACCCGGCCGATGCCGTGGTTGCCCGCCGGCCGGCCCCGGGATCACGCGGCGCGCCGCCCTTCACTCACGGAGGTTCCCATGGCATCAGCAGCAGGTCACCCCACCGGAACACCGCACCCGGGCTACGGCGGGAGAACGACCGCACCACAGACGGCGGACCGCCACGGCCTGGTGATGTTCGCCGGGGTCATGTTGGGGTTGCTGGCCCTGTTCAACGGCCTCGACGGCATCGCGGCGATCGTCAACTCCCATATCTTCCTGGGCAATGTCTCACTGGTCCTGGGAGACATGCAGGCATTTGGCTGGCTGATGCTCGCGCTGGCGATCCTGCAGGCGGCCGCGGCCGTCGGCGTGCTCACCAAGCGTTCGGAAGCCGCCCGTTGGTTCGGTGTGGCGGTGCTGGGGCTGAACGCCTTCGCCCAGATGTTCTTCATCCCCGCCTACCCGGTGTGGTCGGTGATGATCATCGCGCTGGACGTGCTGGCCATCTACGGGCTGTGCGTCTACGGAGGCAGCACCTCCGCCACCGCCGGGCAAGAGCAGGGAGGTTGAGCGGGGACGTCGGGCCGGGCCGGTCGGGCCGGAACGAGCGTCGCCCCGGCGGCGTCACTGCGCGATCCGCTCCGCCAGCGAACTGCCCCCGCGGTCCCGGAAGATCCGGTCCAGATGGCGGTCCAGGACGTCGGCGGCGGTCCGCGCGCTGCGCTGGCCGACCAGGATGCTGGTGCCCAGCCCCGCGGAGAGCGCGAGCAGGCCGACGGCCTCGATGCGGGCGTCCACCCCGGGGCGGGTGAGGCCCGCTTCCTCGGCCAGCCCCAGGAGTGCGGTCAGCCGCTCCTCGGCGGCCTCGGGGTCCCGGATGAAGGGCTGCTCGGCGAGTGCCCGGTCGGTCACGGACAGCACCGCGTACGAGGTGTAGACGAGATGGAAGACCCGGCTCTCCTCGTCGAGGGGCAGGGACGCCATCAGGAGCGCCTCGATCACCGTGCGCGGCCCCGGGTGGTCGCCCGCGGCCCTGACCTGGGCCGCGACGCGTTCCCCGAACCGCTCGGTCAGCTGCCGCAGTCCGTGCAGCAGCAGCTTCTCCTTGGTCTCGAAGTAGTACTGCACCAGCCGCAGTGACACGCCCGCCTCGGCCGCCACGTCCCGCATCCCCACGGCGTGCAGTCCGCGTCGCCCCGCGACCCGGAGGAGCGCCTCGGCGATCTCGGTACGTCGTTCGTCATGGTCCACGCGCTTGGGCATCAGTCGCGTCTTCCCTCGTCAGTCGCTTCGGTGTGGGCCCCGCTCAACGCCGGGCAATTTTGATGATACAGCCGTACCAACTTCGTGGTACGTTCGTATCACGAAGACCGAGAACAACGGATCCCCGGAGGTGGCCGTGTCCCAGACCACTGCCCGTCCCCAGGCCGGCATCGGCCGCTATGTCAGCGACGCGCTGCGCGAGGAGTACTTCGCGGCGTGCGACGCGCTCTACGCCCTGGGAGTGCCCGCGACCGCGGAGCAGGAGGTCGAGACCTCCTTCGGCACCACCCACGTCTACCGGTACGAACCGGCCGACCCCGCCGCCCGCTCCCGCACCCCCGTCGTCCTCGTGCACGGCTCGGGATCCTGCTCCGCCATGTGGTACCCGAACACCCCCGGCCTCAGCGCCGAGCGCCCGGTGTACGCGCTCGACACCCCGGGCGACCCCGGACGCAGCGTGCACCGCGTGCCCATGCACCAACCCGAGCGCGCCGCACAGTGGTTGGACGAGTCGCTCGCCGCGCTCGGCCTCGACCGCGTCCACCTGGTCGGCTCCTCCTACGGCGGCTGGCTCGCCCTGAACCAGGCACACCGCGGGGCCGGCCGGCTGGCCTCGGTGACGTTGCTCGACCCCGGTGGCCTGGAGAAGGTGGGGCTGCGCTTCTTCGCCTGGATCTTCGTCAGCCTCTTCGCGACCTCCGCCCCGAAGGCGCTGCGTCCGCGCCTGGCGGCCTGGTTGGAGCAGCCGGTCCTCGTCGTGCCGGAGCTGCGCACGATGATCAGGAAGGGCGTCCGGGCCTTCCGCATCCGTCGCCCGGCCCCGCTCCCCCTCTCCGACGCCGAGCTGGCCACCATCCGCACCCCGCTCTATCTGGTGCTCGGCAAGCGCAGTCTCCTGGTGCACCCGAAGCGCCAGGTGGAGCGCGTCCCGCGGCTGATAGCGGGAGCGCGCGCGGAGATCGTCTCCGGCACCGGCCACGGACCGCAGATCGACCATCCGCAGGTGGTCAACCGCAGGATGCTGGACTTCATGGACTCCGTCGACCGCGGCACCGACTGACGGTCCGACGGACCACCGCCCCGGCCGAGGGGCGCGGGGGGCCGGCCGGAACTCGCGTGCGGCGACGACCGGCCGGCCGTCATGATGGCGATCATGAACAGATATGTGACCGCTCCCGCCCGACTCGGAGAAACCCCGCTGCCCGATGGGCGGTTGGTGGGCTGGGCCGAGTGGGGACCCGAGGACGGTGTTCCGGTGCTGCTGTGTCCGGGAGCGGCGACGAGCCGTTGGCTCGGCTTCGGACCGGACGTGGTGGCCGCACGGGGGCTGCGAATGGTGTCCCTGGACCGCCCTGGACTCGGTGCCTCGACCCCGCACCCGGGGCGGACCTTCGCCGATTTCGCCGCGGACGTCCGGCACTTGGCCGCGCGTCGCGGCCTGGGGCGTCCACCGGTGGTCGGCAACTCGCAGGGCGCGCCGTTCGCGTTGGCCTGCGCGGAGGCGGACGTGGTCGCCGCGGTGGCCGTCGTCTCGGGGGCGGACGATGTCGCATCGGCCGTCGTCCCGGCGGCCGCATCGGGCGCACCGGCCGACGTGGGCCGGCGGCCCGACGAGCCCGCGGCGACCGGGTTCGCCGCGGCCGTGCCGGCGCATGTGCGGGAACTCGTCGAGCGCACCGCCGCCGACCCGAGGGGCGCCGAGGAGTTCTTCGCCGGCTTCACGGCGGACGCGATGGCGCACCTGGTGCGGAGCAGCAGCCCGGCGTGCGACCTGGCCGTGTACCAGGACCCCGGGTTCGACGCCGCGTACCGCCGGGCCCTGGACGAGGGCTTCGCCCAGGGAGCCGCCGCCGGATACGCCCGCGACGCCGTACTCGCCATGAGCCGCTGGCCGTTCGCCCTCGATCGGATCACCGTCCCGGTGGACCTCTGGTACGGCGCACACGACGCCAGTCACTCCCCCGACCACGGGGCCCGTCTCGCCGCCCGGATCCCCGGAGCGCGCCGCCATGTCGTACCGGGGGCGGGCGGCTCCCTGCTGTGGACCGACCCGGGACCGATCCTCGCCACGCTCCTCGACAGGGCCGCGGGCAAGGGCTGATCGGCCCCTTTCTGCCGGCGGCGGCACGGGGTGCAGGTGCCCCGCCGTGGCGAGGTGGTACCGGTGGGGTCCGAGGGGGTGACGGTGGGAGTGCCGACGGTGTAACGGTCCCCATGCCCTCACACGAACCGGCGTTGCCGGAGCCTTCTCCGGTGCCTTCCCACGCGTCTTCCGCATCCGCCGATGCGGCTGGACTCGATGCGGAGGCCGAGGAGTTGACGGTCGCCGTGATAGCGGCATCGCGTCTGTTGATCGCCGTATCGACGCGCGCCCTGGCGTCGATCGACGACTCCATGACGCAGGCGCAACTGCGGGCGCTGATGGTGTTGGAGAGCTGTCAGCCACTCAAGCTGGCGGCGCTGGCGGCGACACTCGGGGTGAACCCGTCCACCTGCGATGCGGACGGGCGCGCTCGTCGAGGATCCGCTCGCATGACGCGAGCGGATCCGGTCGGGCCGCCCGCCCGTCACCGCTGCCGTGCGCGCTGACGTTGCCCGGCAGCGGGTCGCTTCCCGTCGGACACGGTGCCGGCGGGGTGCCGGAAGGGCGTGGCCCGGGCCTGCGAGCGGTAGACGATGTACGGCCGGACCAGATAGCCGACGGGAACGGTGAAGGCGTGCACCATCGCCGGGACGTCGGGGTCGAGGGCGAACAGACTGCGGAACCAGACGGCGACGCCGAGACGGTAGTCGTAGGGGTTGGCCACCGACGAGGCGGTGGCGGCGAGTCCGGCCAGCAGGACCACCGTCAGCAGCGGGTGGACCAGGCGGTCGCTGCGGCTGGTCGCCAGACGGACGGCCGGCACCCGCAGCCGGCGCCAGAGCAGGATCGCCAGGCCGCAGACGGCCGCGAGGCCCATGGTGAGGGCGACCGTGTGGTACATCGTCTCGCCAGACGAGGTCCCGCGGCCGGCATCCGTCCGGGGCCTGTTCCGCACGGGCGTTGTCGTGCGCCCCCAGCAGGTGCCGCAGGAAGAACTCGTTGCCCTTGGCGGAGGAACCGATCAGGTTGGCGCGCCACACGGTGAGCACCCGCGGCCAGTTGGCCGGGTCGTCCGGGTCCTCGCAGGCGAACGCCAGGCGCCCCGCGGCGAGTTCGGCGGCGGCCCACTCGCCCGGTTGTGGCCCGAGCCGTGCGCCCGCCGGCCGAGGTTCAGCGGGTTGGCGGTGAAGGCGGGGGCGGACGGCATCCAGCCCAGTCGCATCGAGCGGGCCACCAGATCGGCGGTGTGCTGTCCGGCGAACGTCCCGCGGGCGGTCGGTGCGGCCAGCGCACCGGCGTCCTGGCCGTCGTAGCGCCACTGGTCGGTGTGCAGGTACCAGTAGGGCGTGCCGGCCATCTGGCGGGCCGGGCGCACCCAGTCGGCCGCGGACTGGACCTGTTGCCAACCGGAGTACGGGCGGACCTTCCCCTGCCCCACGTAGTGGGCCCAGCCACCGCCGTTCACGCCCTGGCAGCCGGTGAGCAGCAGCAGCGTGAGGAAGGACCGGTAGATGGTGTCGGAGTGGAATCAGTGATTGGTGCCGGCCCCCATGACGATCATGCAGCGGCCGCGGGTCTTCTCCGCCGTGTGCGCGAACTCGCGTGCCGCGCGGACCACCGCAGCGGCGGGCACCGAGGTGATCGTCTCCCGCCAGGCCGGGGTGTGGGGCCGGGGGGCGTCGTCGTAGCCCTCGGGCCAGTCACCCGGCACGCTTGATGAGAGCTATACGTAGTTTTTTTGCGC
This sequence comes from Streptomyces noursei, assembly GCF_016917755.1. Taxonomy (GTDB): domain Bacteria; phylum Actinomycetota; class Actinomycetes; order Streptomycetales; family Streptomycetaceae; genus Streptomyces; species Streptomyces yunnanensis. Next base: position 777,506 of record NZ_CP070326.1, read on the forward strand.
TTTGCAATACCTGCCAATGGCATGCACTTCGAACCGGTGACGGCCGGACGAGATCGACGAGGGGGCGGCTGCCGCCCCCGACCGCGGTCGGGGGCGGCGCCGTCAGGCGGCGGGCCCCCGCAGGTCACCGACGAGCAGCGGCCCGGCCAGGACCTCGGGGGTGAAGGCCACCCCGGTGGCCTTTGCCGCCAGCGCGAAGGCGGCCGCGATCCGGTGGTCGTGGCGCTGACCGTCCGGTCGCGGATCCAGGCCGACCTCCGCCATGGCGGCGGTCCACCGGTCCGGTGCGCTGCCGTGCCGCCTGCCGGGCGTGTACGGGGCGAAGGCGGTGACCAACTCGCCGTCCACCGCGTGGACGAAGCCGTCCTCGGCGTAGTCGTGCCGGCTGACGGCCACGAACTCCGCCCCGGCGGACAGCGCGGTCGCCACGTCGCTCAGCGTCGCCCGCCAGCCCCACGGCTCGACCGCCATGCTCCAGTCGCCGACCCGTACGACACCGACGTGGCCGCCGCCGTCCCCGCCGCGGGTCTCGGCCACGAACTCCCCGACCCGGGAGAGGAGTTCGTCGAGGTCGCACGACTCCGGGGCCGGGGTGTCGGGAGCGCCGAAGCGGCGCAGCAGCTCGGCCGGGTCGAGCCCGCGGCAGAAGGACACACAGAAGATGTCGCCCAGCGGGCCGCGGTGGCCCTCCAACCAGCGGAACGGGGCCAGGGGATCGGGTTGCATGCGGCGCCTTCGCCTTCCTCGCGTGGTCTCTCACGCGCGGGTCCTCCCCGCGTGTCGTCACGCACGGAGTCAACCAGGCCGGCGGGCGCCGCGGCACCGGTTCGGCCGCCTGCGGGGCGAGGTCAGCGGGTGGTGTACCCGCCGTTGACGAAGAGGGTCTGCCCGTTGAGCCACCAGCCCTCGGTGAGCAGGAAGATCACATGGGGCGCGATGTCCTCGATCCTGGTCAACTCGCCGTTCATGGACGAGGACTTGTGGTACGCGACGGATTCTTCGGTCTCCGCCGGGTAGAAGAACGAGGTGTCCATCGGCCCGGGGGCGATGTTGTTGACGCTGATGTTGCGGCCGAAGAGCTCCTTCGACAGGGCGCGGGTGAAGTGCTCGACCGGGGACTTGCTGCCGGCGTAGACGGAGTACAGGCCGGTGTAGGCGGCCAGCAGCGAGGTGACCACGGTGACGATCGAGCCGTCGCGGTCGATGCGCTTGGCGGCCTCGCGCATCATGAAGTACGCGGCCTTGGAGTTCACCGCGAACATCCGGTCGTACTCGGCCTCCGAGGTCTCGGTCACCGGCTTCTTGATCACCATGCCCGCGGTGTTCACGCTGGCGTCCACCCGCCCGAACGCGTCGATCGCGGCGTCGAAGAGCCCCTCGACGCCGGCCACCCGCGTCAGGTCCGCCTGGTGCGTCACCGCGTCCCCGCCCGCCCGCTTGACCGCGGCGGCCGTCTCCTCCGCGTCGGAGCGGGAGGAGTCGCTGTTGTAGTGCACCACGACCTTCGCGCCGTGCTCACCGAGCTGCCGGCTGATCAGGCCCCCGAGGTTCCTGGAGGCCCCGCCGACCACGACGACCTTGTCCTTGAGCGTACGAGCGGGCATGACGCGTCTCCTCATCACGATGGTGTCCGTCCCGCGCGTGCGTGCCGGCGCACCTCTTGCGCCCGTACGCCCAGGCCATGTCCCCACACGTGAGACGCGCGGCCCTCCCGACGCTAAGCAGGCGCCCCGGTGATCGCATCCGCAGGCCGCCCTCGGGTCACCCGCCCGGCCCAGCACCGGTGGCCGGGCGGGAAGGCGCCGACCCGACCGTGCCGAGCGGGTTCCCGCTATCCCTCGTGGCCCTCCGACGGCACGGTGGTGGCGAGGATCCCGCTGAGCGCGGACCGGGCGTCCTGCAGGGTGGTGATCTTGTCCTCCAGGCCGCGGAGTTGCTCCCGCAGCGTGCCGGCCGCGCAGTGTTCGAACTCCGGGCCCGGCCCCACGACACAGGGCAGCAGCTCGCGGATGACGCGGGTCGTCAGTCCGGCGGCGAGCAGGGACCTGATGTGCCCCACCACGGCCGGGGCGTCCTCGGCGTACCGGCGGTGGCCGCCGCTGCCCGCGCGGTGTGCGGTGAGCAGCCCCTGTTCCTCGTAATAGCGCAGCAGGCGTGGGCTGACGCCGGTGGCCCGCGCCAGATCCCCGATCTTCATCGTCACGTGATCCCCGTCACCGGCACTTGCATCTCACATCGATGTCAGATCCTACGGTGTCGGTGTGACCACGACGTCGGAACGGAACCTGGGAGCGGTTAGCGATGTCAACTGATGTGACGGGCTTCGTCGTTCAGCTCAACGGCCGGACGGCGACCGCGGCGGAGCTGGCGCCGCTGGCGTTCGCCGGCTATGCCCACTTCACCGCCCTGCAGGTGCGCGGGGGCCGGGTGCGGGGCCTGGATCTCCATCTGGAGCGACTGCGCACCGCCTCGATGGAGCTGTTCGGCCGGGCGTTGCCGGACGACCGGGTGCGGTCCTGGCTGCGTTCCGCGCTGGAGTCCGGGCCGGCCGACCTCTCGCTAACGGCCACGGTCTTCTCACCGGCGGGCGAGTTCACCCGGGGCGGCGGCGAGGAGGCGCCCGAGCTGCTGGTCCGGACGCGACCGCCGGCGTCCGCACCGGAGGGTCCGCTCGCGCTGGCGCCCGTCGCCCACGAACGGGTCCTCCCGGCCGTGAAGCACGTCGGCGAGGTCGCCAAGACCTACTTCCTGCGCCGGGCCGTCGCGGAGGGCTTCGACGACGCCGTCTTCGTGGACCGGCGGGGACGGCTCAGCGAGGGGACGATCTGGAACCTGGCCTTCTGGGACGGTGAAGCCGTGGTGTGGCCCGAGGCCGCGGTGTTGGGCGGAACGACGATGGGCATCGTCCGCCGCCAACTGGACCGCCTCGGGGTCCCGCAGCGCGACCGGGAGATCACCCTCGATGAGCTGCCGGGGTTGGCCGGGGCCGTGGTGATGAACTCGTGGACGCCGGGAGTGGCGGTGCGCCGGATCGGCTCGGTGCCGCTGCCCGCGGCGCCGTCCTTCGTCGAACTGCTGCACCGGGCCTACCGGGGCGAACCGCTGACCTCGCCGTGACGGACGGTACGCCGAGGCCACCGCGACCTCGGCGTACGTCCCGGACACCCGGGCCCGAACCCCCTCCGCCGGGCCGCTCCATTCGCCGTGCGGACTCGACATCCAGGTTCGGCGACCGTGTTCGGCGACCGGACTACCGGCCGTCGCCGGTGACGGTGCTCCAGCGCGGGTCGATGCGGCCCAGCCAGGCGTCCTGGGCGTCGGCCAGCGGTTGCTCCAGGGGAAGGGGGAGGAACCGGCAGGCGAAGGCGAGGCCGACGTCGTCGCCGTCGCCGTGGACGCGGTGCTCCCACGCATCGGGAGTGTCTGCGGGCGCCCGGAGGTGGAGGAAGCTGGTTCGTCGTGGCGCGCCCGTGTCGGGGTGGGGCTTGTCCTCCACGGCGATCTGCCGGACCACGGTGGCCGATCGCAGACCGGTCTCCTCGGCAACCTCTCGCAGCACCGCCGCCTCTCGCCCTTCGCCTGGTTCGACTCCGCCCGCCGGGACCTGGGTGCCGGCCTCCGGCTTCCCGATGTGGTCGAACACCAGGAGTTCGGGACCGGCGCGATGTCTGATCACGTAGGCGGCGACACGGATTCTGGGTCGGGTCATCCCGGCATTGTCCGTCACCTGCGCCGCTCGTGGTCCCCCGCCTCGGCTCCCGACTCACGCCGCCGCTCCGTCAGTCGGGCAAGGTGGTCGGCGCGCAGCGCGGTGACCACTCCGAGGGCGGAGAGGGCGGCGAAACCGAGCAGCAGGCAGCGCGCGGAGGTGAGCATCGTCGGGCCGCCCAGGTTGACCAGGAGGCCGGCGACCGCCGCGCCGAACGCCGTCGCCATCGTCAGCACGGTCGCGATGGCCGCGGCGGCCTTCTCCCCCTCCGCCTTGTCCGGTGTGCTGCTCATCGCGGCAACGGACAGGTGGGGCATGGCCAGGCCGATCCCCGTGCCGGCGAGGAGAAGCACGGGCAGCCATGCGAGGACCAGGAGCAGTGGCGCGTCGCGCTGTTGGAGGAGAGCGAGCGCGGCGAGGCCGGCCGCGAGGAGAGCGGGCCCCGCCACCCGCAGCCGCCGGACCGTCCGTTGCCGGCGCGCCGAGGAGCTGACGACCTGGCTCGCCGACCAGCCCAGTGACAACGCCGCCCCGAAGAACCCGGCAGCGACCGGCGGCAGTCCGCCCATGCGCTGGCCGAACAGCGGCAGGAAGGTCTCCACCGCGACGCCGGCCGCGAGGAACACGACGGTCAGGTAGACCCACCGCAACGCGGATCCGGCCCGGTAGGTCTGACGCGGCAGGACTCGGACCCGACTCCGCCGCTCCGTCACCACGAACGCCATCACCAGCATCAGTGCCAACGCGATGAACGCCACCATCAGGACCTTGTTCGCGAGGATTCCGGCGACGCTCACGGCGCCCGCGGCCCCCACGACCAACACCAAGGCACTCAGCGGCACTTCAGCCGGGTCCACCCCGTCCCGGCCGCTCCGCGGCAGCACACGAGGGACGAACACCGCCATCGCCCCCGAGGCGACGGCCAGCACGACGAACGCCGGTCGCCAGGAGCCGAACTGGGCGAAGAGCCCGCCCAGAGCCGGACCGACGAAGTTGCCCAGGCCGAACATGGCGGAGATCAGCGCGCTGCCCCGCACCCACAGATGACGCGGCAGCGCCGAGTAGATCAAGGCGAACCCCAGACCGGTCAACAGGCCCGCCCCCAGTCCTTGCGCACCGCGGCCGACCAGCAGCACGGGCATCGCCGGACTGGCCGCGCACACCGCCGACCCGACGGCGAAGACGCCGAATCCGATCAGGTAGGAGCCGATATTGCCGTAGCGGGAGAGGGTTCGGCTCACGAGCATGGTCGCGACGACCTGGGCGGTCAGGAAGACGGTCGCGTTCCATGCGTAGAGGCGTTCACCGCCGATGTCTGCGACCGCCGTCGGCAACAGGCTCGCGGCGAGATAGATGTTGACGGCGCCGATCAGCACGCCCCCGGCCAGCACCGCCGCGGTACCGAAATGGCTGCCGAGTTCCCGCCACGAACCGACTCTCTGACTGTCGTACACGTGCCGACTCCGTTCCTGGGTTGCTTGGTTCCCAGGCATCATGGCGGGGCGGGGAGACCCGGTAATCCGGCATAACGGACGCGATCCACATCACACCTCAACGGCGGGGGTGACGCGGCCACTTGATGGATTCCGCGACGAGGCACGCCGGCCCGCCCCTCCCTCGCGGTGCCCCCCTCTACCCAGGGGTGCGCCCACATGGTACTCATGCTTCTGACTACTCAATTTTATGAGTAGTCAGGGATCCGGTGCAGGGCGCGGGCCGGCCGCGCACGCGACGCGCCGGAAGGACGAGCAGGAATGGGGACCAACCGTGACCACAGTCGCCGCACGCTTCCGCACCGCCGTCGAGAACCGCGATCTCGCAGCCCTGGAGGCGCTGTTCACCGACGGCATCCGCCTCTACAGCCCGGTGAAGTTCCGGCCCTTCGAAGGCAAGCCGGCGGTAATGGGCCTGTTCGCCGTGCTGCTGCGCACCTTCGAGGACTTCCGCTACGTCGGCGACTTCGCCGGCAGTTCCCAGACCAGCGTGGACGGCACGACGGCGCCCTCCTCCGTGCTGCTCTTCCGTGCCACCGTCAACGGCAAGCAGATCCACGGCATCGACCTGCTGCACCACGACGAGGACGCGACCCAGGACGGCCGGATCAAGGAGATCACGGTGATGGTCCGGCCGCAGTCGGCCGTCCAGGCACTGGGCGAGGCGGTGCTCGCCGGGCTGGTGGCCGACGGACTGGTTCCGACCCCGGCCGACCGGTAGCGGCGGCGGCACCCGCTCATGGAGGGACCGGGTGGATGCCTGCCTGCGACGGGCGCGGGCGGCGCGGCCAATCCCCCAATGTTGGCCGCGCCACCCGTCGCACCGCCGCTCTAGACGAGCAACCCCTGTGGTGGCACACGCATGCCGGAGCCGGCGACTGCGGCCGGCGCATACGGCGCCGGTGCCCCCGTGATCCCCCGGACACGCCACGGGCCCCGCCTCCTGGGCAGCAGGACGGGGACCATCGCGGAGGCGACCACGACCAGCCTCCGAACGGCCCGGTTGACATCCGGTTCGCGGCGGGCGCCTCTCACCACTTCACCACCGATCGCCCCAGTACCGCGTCGAGCCCGTCCTCGTACCCCCTCGGCATCGGCGTCGTCGTGGTCACCCTGCTGCTGACGCTCCTGGAGAAGTAGCAGCCCGCCTCCGCCCAACTCGCCTTACTGATAAGGCCCGACACCGATCTCCTCCTGACGTGCCAGGAGCCGCGGCCCCGGCCATGCCCCATCGGACAGGCCCTAACGCAGGACCGCCAGGACGAGGGTGGCGACGGCCAGTCCCAGGTACCCGGCGGGCCCGGCCAAGGTCGCGTAGGCCCGTGTCCGGACGTGTGCGACGACCGCGCCGACGAAGAAGAGGACCAGTCCCCCGGCGGCGGCCGTGCCGAGCGGCCCCACTCCCAGGAGCCCCAGCAGGAGGCCCACCGCTCCGGCGCCCTTGAGTGCGCCGAGCCACGGGAGCCAGGACCGCGGCACCCCGACCGCGGCGGAGTTGGCGAGCACGAACTCGGCCCTCGCCAGGTCCGCGACCGCGATCCCCGCGTTCGCCGCGATCGTGATGACGGTGATGATCACGTAGGCCATGTCCATGAGCCGACGCCTCCCTTTCCGATACCGTTCCGAGCCCCCGAGGCGGCAGGTCCGCCGGCCGGTCACGGCCACGCGGCGCCGCCGGGCCCGGTGACCAGGCTCGTCGTGCCGTCGCCCGACGTCCAATACCTGCGGCTATAACCTGACGGCATGGATGTCGACACCCGGCTGTTGCGTTACTTCGTCGCCGTGGCGGAGGACGGCAGCCTGACCCATGCCGCACAGCGCCTGTTCGTGTCCCAGCCGGCGCTGACCAAGCAGATCAAGCAGTTGGAGACGCAGCTCGGGGTGCTCCTGTTCACCCGGTCCCGGACCGGTATGGCCTTGACGGCGGCGGGGCGCGCCCTGGCCGAGCGGGTGCCCGCGCTGCTGGCCGACTGGGAGCGGACGCTGCGGGAGGCCAAGGCCGCGGCGAGCCGGGCGCAGCGCGTGCTGCGGGTCGGTTTCGTGGCCAGTGGCGCCAACGAGGCGACGCCGCGCATCGTCGCGGACTTCGCGCGACGCCGGCCGGGCTGGCGCGCGGAGATGCGGCAGGCCGCTTGGTCCAACCCGTCCGCCGGGCTGGCCGACGCGGAGGTCGATGTCGCCCTGGTGCGGCTGCCGTTCCCCGGCCAGGACGCGGTGCACCTCGTGCCGCTGCTCACCGAGCCGCGCTGGGTGGCGCTCGCCGACGCGCACCCCCTGGCCTCCCGCGAGGTCATCCCGTTCCGGGAACTCTGGGACGAGCCGTTCGTGGCCGCTCCGGCGGAGACGGGCGACTGGCGGAACCACTGGCTGGCCGCCGACGAACGCGAGGGCCGCCCGGTCCGCGTCGGCGCGGTCACCGACCAGCCGGACGACTGGCTCAGCGCGATCGCCAACGGCTACGGCATCGCGCTCGCTCCGGAGTCCGCGTCCCGTTTCTACGCCCGTCCCGGCGTCACCTACCGCCCGGTCACCGGTGTCAGTCCCAGTCGGGTGGCCGTCGCCTGGGCGCCGGCGGACGACACCAACGCGGTCGTGCAGGACTTCGTGCGGTGCTGTCGCGACAGCCTGGGACAGGCCCGCGGGACCGCCTGACCAGCACCGCCTCGCCGCATCGGCCCCCGGCACGGCCGCTGACGGAGGATGGTAAAAGGGGGCATGGCTGTCATACACAACACCACCCTCAGACCCACCAAATTGGAGCTGCTCACCACCTGGCTCCCGAGCCGGCCCTGGTACCGCGGCACCGGCCGGGAGCCGCAGCTGGCCCGAGTGGGCGGCTTCCGGCTGGACGATCCGCAGGGCGAGGTGGGAATCGAGTGCCTGGTGGTCACCGACCGGTCCGGTGACGCGCCGGTCTCGTACTTCGTCCCGCTCACCTACCGCGGGGCACCGCTCGACGGTGCCGAGCAGGGCCTCGTCGGCACCCTGGAGCACGGCATACTGGGCCGTCGCTGGATCTACGACGGGGCCCACGACCCCGTGCTCGCCACCGAGTTGCTCGCCCTCTTCCAGGGGCGCGCCGAACCGCAGGCACAGGACGCCTCCGATGCCCGGGACGAGTCGGTCCACCACCACCTCGGTGAGGGCGCCGAGGCAGCCGCGATCGGTTCGTTGCGGATGGTGGGCGCGGCGACCGTCGTCAGCGGGCCGGACGGCACCGACCTCACCCTGGACACCATCACGGAGGCGGCGGCCGACGGGCGGCCGGGGCACGCTCCCGCCACCCTCGCCCTGCACATCGGGCGCGTGCTGGAACCGCTGGCCCAGGAGGGCGCCACCGGCCGTGCGGACACCGTCCCGCAGTGCCTGGGTTCCCTCACCGGTGTCTGGCAGTCGGCCGACGGCACGGAGGCCCGCGGCCTGTTCGCCACCCTCGGCGCCGCGGAGCGCTGACGCGCGTCCCGCGGCGCCGCTGCCGACCGCGACCGCGGACGACCGGGGCGGAACAAGCGTGCTGCGCACGACCGACACCGCCACCGTCGGCGGGGCGGACATCGCTGCCTGGCGGGCCGCCACCGACAAGCGGCGCGCCGTCCGACGGTTCGCGGTGGCGGGCATCCCGCACGCCCCGACCCTCGCCCTGGACGCTCCGAGCCGTGCGGACGTGCTCGATGCCTTCGCCGCACTGGGGCGTGATGTCTGGGCCCGGCCCACGACGGGCGTCGGCGGCGAGCACGTCTTCCACATCACGGGCGTTCAACGGCTTTTCGAGGTCGCCGACTTCTACGCCGACCTCGGTCAGGCGTGGCTGCTGTCTGAGGACGCCCGCAATGTCTAATTTACCTGCGCCGGGGCGGAGTTCCGGACGGCCGGGGCGGCGACCGGGGCGTGGTCCGGTGGGGCGGGTGGGTTGCGTGCTTCCGGGTGAACAGTGCGACCGGGTGGGCGCGCCGGATTCGAAATACGGGCTCTCTTGCCCCTTATTGCCTTGTGACCGATCCTGTGGACATGGCGATGGTGTTGCTGGGCCGCTTATCCGCGGTGCCTGCGGAGGCCGAAGGGGAGGAACGCCGCTCGGCGGACGTGCGACGGCGCGGCCCGGGGAGCGAGGACGCCGGTGCGGGCCTCATCGGGCCGTCGTGCGCAGACGTTCCCGGAATGCCTTGACGTGGGGGTTGCGCTGGTAGGGCGCGAGGCGGTGGGCCAGCCGCGGCAGGGTGCCGTGCACGGACCCCGCGGCGAGCTGCCGGTGGTGGCGCAGGGCCTGGAAGGAGTGGTCCACGGCCGCGTCGACGTCGTGCAGGGCGATCAGGGTGTGCGCGAGCTGGGCGTGCAGCAGGGTGCGGGCCTTGTGGTGGTCGGCCGGCCGACTGGCGAGGGAGTTCTCCAGTTCGGTCAGGGCGGACTTGTGGTCGCCGAGACATGAGAGGACCTCGGCGCGCTGGTAGCGCAGCGCGGTCTCCGGGTAGCTGGTGAAGGGGCCCTCGGGGCCGGTGGCGCGCGCCAGGTGCTGCTCCGCGGCGAGCAGGTCGGCGGCCGCGGCACGGCTCTCGCCGGCGCCGGCCCGGACGACGGCGCGCCCGGCGTAGAGGTAGGCACGGACGGCGCTGGGTACCGCCGACCCGGCTATCTCGGTGGCGGCCTCGCCGAGCGCGAGGGCCTGGTGGTGGTCGCCGAACTGATGCGCCTGCACGCTCAGGCAGCGCAGCACGATCGCGTAGGAGCCCAGGTCACCGGCGGCGCGGGCGAGTTCGAGGGCGATGTCGTAGTAGTGCTGGGCGAGGGCGGGGTGGCCCGTCTCCGAGGTGCGGCCGGCCAGGAGGAGGGTCAGGTGGGCGGCGCCGCTGAGGAGGGCGTGCCGGACCGCCTGATGCGCCGGGGCGGTGAGCAGCGGCACCACTTCCGTGGCCAGATACCCCGCCAGCGCGGACCGGCCGTGGGCGCCGCCGTGCCGCTCCCCCAGCAGGACGCTGCGGGCCGCCACGACCTCCAGCCGTACGGGGGCCGCGGCGGATGCCTGAGGCGCGCGCGGGTCGGCCGGGGGCAGGGCCACGGGTCGGCGCCCCCAGCCGGCGACGACGGGTGGCGGGGCGGAGAGGACGGCGCGGGCCAGCTCGGCCCTGCGGGCGGGGTCCGCCTCGGCGCGGCAGAGGGCGGCCAGCCGGTGGACGGGGTCGCCGCCGTGCAGCGCGGAACTGAGCGCGCCACCGGTGAGGTCGGGGTCGGGGAATCCGGCGTCCCGGGGCGTCAGTCGGCGGCCGAGGCGGCGGCTCAGCGCCTGGCCGATCAGGTGTCCGACCGGGGGGCGGGGGCGTGCCCCGCCCAGCCAACGGGCCACCGACGTGCGGTCGTAGCGCAGCCGGAGACCTTGGGCGCTGCCGAGGGCGTTGACGGCGCGGGCGAGGTCCCTGGCGGTCCAGTCGGCCTCGGCCAACAGTGCCGCGAGCATACGGTTGGGGCGGCGCGGGGGCGTCATGATCTGTGTGCCTCGCTCACTGGTCGGGCTTTCCGGCTCGGGAGTAGGCCGGGATCGCGGGCCTTTCAACACGTTCACGCTTCCCACCGCGATCAGGCGTTCCGCCCCGGCTCGATTCATGGTTCCGTTGGTGGACGGTTGTTGGCTACGGCTCGATGGTCCGCGAGGCGCCTTTCCGGCCACGGGAAGACTGCCCCGAAAGAATTACGCGGACACCCCCGAGGGCCCCGCCCGCCGTGGGTAGGAATCCAATCAGGCACAACGGCACGACCAGGTACGGACATCACTCCCCATGAACTTCTTTCGTCCCTTCCGTTTCTCCGGTTGCCCTCGTCCGCGCGACCCCGGCGCAACCGTGGAATTGACGCGGAATGATGCGGGTGGGGCTACCGGTCCGGAACCCGAACCACCGCGCCGGGAGTCGTAGGTGTCGCCGTCACGCCGCCGCAATCAGAACTTGCGGGCCCTGCTGGCAGAGGCCCGCTGGACGCAGGCGGCGCTGGCGCGCACGGTCAATGCCCTCGCCGCGGAAATAGACCTCGACCTGAATTACGACCGCACGGCCGTCGCGCACTGGCTCAGCGGGACCCGCCCGGCGCCACCGGTGCCGGAGTTGATCGCCGAGGCACTGACCCGTCGGCTGGGCCGCTCGGTCTCCCCCGCCGCGGCGGGGCTCGTCGGGGAGCCGTCCGCACCGGCGGGCGGGCGGCTCCCCCTTTCCAGCATCCCGATCAGCACCGCCCTCACCGAGCTGTGCAGCATGGAGAACGACCCCGCCCGCCGGGCCTCGGCCCGGATGCTGCCGTACCGGGAAGCGGAGTTGGCGAAGGTCGCGGCCGGGTCGGCGGGCCGGGCGCCGAAGCCCCCGGTGCCGCGCGGGGAGCAGGACGCCGGGGACGACCTCGGGGTGGTCCGGCTCGCGGTGCGCTTCTACTCCGCCTCCTTCGACGCGCACGGCGGGCGGCGGGCGCGCTCGGCGCTGGCCGCGTACCTCGCGGACGACATCGCTCCGCTGCTGCGCGAGCGGGAGGGCCACGATCAGCGCCGCGGGCTGCTGGTGGAGGCGTCCCGGCTGTCGTTCCTGCTCGCCCGGATGTATCAGGACGCGTCCGTGCACGGGCTCGCCCAGCGCCACTTCTCCACCGCTCTGCGGCTCGCCGACGAGTCCGGGGACGCCACGGCGCGCGCCGTCGTCCTGCGCGGGCTGAGCGCCCAGGGGCTCGCGTTGGGGCACCGGCGGATCGCCCTGTCCACGGCCGAGGCGGCGGCCGCCACCCGGGCGTCGGACGGTCCGGCCCGGGCGTTCCTGCTGTCCCAACTCGCCGTGGCGCAGGCGGCCTGCGGGCGGCACCGGGCCGCGCGGGAGTCGCTCGGCCGGGCCGAGAACGCGCTGGCCCGGGGCGAGGGTGCCGGCGCGGCGGAACCCTTCACGGCATATTCATCTGGCTCGTTGGAATTCCAGACCGCCGAGGTCCTCCGGTACACGGGCGACCTGCCGGCCGCGCGCGCCGCCCTGGCCAACTCGCTGGCCCGCCGGTCCGACCAGGACCACCGGGGCATGGCGCTGAGTTTTGCCCAGCACGCGGAAATACTCATGGGTCTCGGTCATGTGGAAGAGGCCTGTGCGTCCTGGAATTCGTTCCTGGACCACTATGTCCATCTGCGGTCCGGGGCCGCGGATCTCGCCGCGGGCCGGCTGCGTCAGCTGCTCACGCCCTTCCGGAATCTCCCGGTGGCGACCGCGGTGTTGCACCGTGCGTTCGCCGTGACGTCACCCTCTCAGCACTCCTGAGACGCCGCGCCGCCTGCGCGTTCACCCCTTTCAACAGACCCGGACCCGAAACGTGGACCACGGGTCCGGAGAGGGTTGTTGAATGACATAACACCGACCGGAAACGAACGGAAACGGGATGTGGAAATGCGTGACGTCACCGCGACCACCCATGGAAAAAAACACTCGACACTGCCCCGGGTCGTCCATGTCTTTCCCGGGCAGGGCGACTTCGCGGTAAGTCCGCTGGTTCGAGCACTACGCACTCACACAACCGTACGAAAAGCGGTGCGCGAGGTATTCGAAGAAGCCGAGGAAGTCGGCGAGGAATTCGATATCGGGCCACTGGCCAACGCATTGCTGAGCGATGCGCCGCCCACCGGCCGTGAACTCGCCGCCGGAAGTGTCGGCACCCCCCAACTCGCGCTGTTCTGCTCCTCGGTGGCGGTGCACCGCGCGCTGTGCGCCACCGGCCTGGTGCCCGACCAGGTGCTCGGAGTGAGTTTCGGGGAAATCGCCGCCCTCACCGCGGCCGGTGTGTTCGAGGTTCCCGAGGGCGCCCGGATCGCCTGTCTGCTGGCCCGTCAACTGGCCCGCTGCGCCGGCGGGATGACGCTGGTCGGCGCCGGAGAGGCCGGCACGGAAGCCCTGCTGCGCCGGACCGGTTCCCCCGCCCTCGCCCTGGCCTGCGTCAACAGCCCCGAGGAGACCATCGTCAGCGGCCCGCTGCCGGACCTGCGGGCGCTGGAGGAGACGGCCGCCGGGCAGGGCGTCCCGGCCGCCCGCCTCCGACTGCCGTTCTCCTCCCACCACCCGTCCCTCACCGGTCCCGCGGACGCCTTCGCCGCCGCGATCGGCCGCCTCGCCCCACGCCCGGCCCGGATTCCCGTGCACTCCGCCGTGCACGGCGGCCCCTACGGCCCCCAGGACGATCTCCGCCGCGGCCTGGCCGACTGTCTGGTCCGTCCCTTCCGCCTGCCACCGGTGCTCCGCCGGATCAGCACCGCCGGCCACGCCCTGTTCTTCGAGGCGGGCACCGGCCAGGCACTGACCCGCAGCATCCAACAGGCCCTGCCGCCCGACGCCGCCTACGCCCACGCGCCGCTCGCCGATCCCGCCTTCCCCTGGCCGCGGCCCGGCGCCCCGGCCGACCGCCGGCCGGACACCGCCCTCGCCGCCCTCTGGAGCACCGACGATGACCACACGCACGCAACCGCTCGGTGAACTGGCCGAGATCGTCCACGGTTCCCGCCCCTACACCCTGCGCAGCCGTCTGCTGACCGCCCTGGCGGCCGACCGCGAGCAGTCCGCCGACGCTCCCGAGGACCGCACCCACCAGGTGCACCGGCGACTGCGGCTGCTCGCGGACAACCTGCCGCCGGTCGGCGAGCTGTTCCGCAACCCCGAACAACTCGCGGTGCTCAGCGAATGCGCGGCGCTCGTGGACCCGCCGCTGTACATGGCCGTCGTCAACCACTACGTGCTCTGCCTGGGTTCCGTCGTCACGCTCACCGACGACCCGGCGGCGCTCGGCCGCCCCTGGCGGAACCTGACCACCGGCCGCGCCAAAGGCGTCTTCCTGGTGACCGAGATCGGGGACGCCAGCAGCCATCTGGGCACCCGGACCACCGCCCGACTCGACCCCGACTCACGGGAGTTCGTGCTCGACACGCCGGTGGCCGGCGCGGCCAAGTTCTCCGGCGTCGGGGGTTTTGGGGTGCCGCAGACCGCCGTGGTGTGCGCCCGCACCGTGGTCGACGGCATCGACCGTGGGGTGTTCTCGTTCGTCGTGGACCTCACCGACGCCGACGGCCCGCGGCCGGGCGTGGCCCTCTCCCGCAGCCTCGAAGCGCCGTCCCTGCCGCTGGACTACGCGCTGGTGCGCTTCGACGGTGTCCGGGTCCCATACGCCCAGTGGCTGCGCGACCGGGCGCACATCGACGCGGACGGCGCCTTCCACGACCCGCTCGGCGGCCCGGACGCGCGGCTCCAGCGGACCCTTTCGGTGGGCCGGATCCTGTGGGCCACCCTGCCCTCTGCGGTCGCGACCATGGCCCGCCAGTGTTCCGTATCGGCGCTGCGGTTCTCCGCGCACCGCAGGGCCCACGGCCGACTGGCCCCCGGCGCGAGCGTGCTGGAACTCCGCAACCAGCAGCACGCGCTGCTCGGGGCGCTCGCCGAGTCGTTCGCCCTGACCTGCGCCGGGCGGACCGCGCGGGAGATCTGGGCCCGGTCGCGCACCGTCCGCCACGCGGCGGTGCACCGCGCGAACGGGATGACCTTCTCCCCGTGGACCGCCGTCGATCGGCCGCTGGCGGTGCTCAAGGCGGTCACGGTGCGCGGCGCCGCACGGGTGGCCGCCGAGTGCCAGCACCGCTGCGGGCTCGCCGGCTTCCTGCGCCCCAACCTGCTCGACGGCTACCACGGCTTCGCGCACGCCTTCGACACCGCGGGCGGCGACAGCCACCTGATCCTGCTGGACGCCGGCCGGTCCCTCGTCCAGGAGCGCGGTGCCGGGGCGGGCGGCAGCTTCCCGCGGGCCGACGTCCCCGCCGACCATCCCGGCTGGTGGCCGGCGGTCGCCCGGGCCCAGGAGAGCCTGCTGCGGGACGAGCTCCACCGCGCCCTCCAACACGGCGTCCGGGCCGGACGGACCGGACTGGAACTGTGGAACCCGCTGCTGGACGCCGCGCACCGACTCGGCGAGGCATACGGCTCCCGGCTGATCGCGGACGCCCTGGCCGCCGCCGTCGAAGCCGTCCACGACCCCGAACTCCGCGCGGTGCTAAGCCCGTTGGCAGCGCTCTACGGGGCCGTCGAGGCGCGCCGCCTGGCCGGCGGCCTGCTCGCCGCGGGCACCCTCGCCCCCGGCACCGTCCGGGCGCTCCCCACGGTGATCGACGGCCTGTGCGACCGCCTGCTGCCCCATCTCCCGCTGCTGTGGGAGGCGATGGGCGCACCGCCCGGCGCGGCCCCGGCCCCCTTGGGCGCCGACGACTACGCCGCCGCCCTGTACGACTTCCTCGACCGGTGACCGGAAAGGCCGTCATGAGTCCGCACTCCTCCCCCGCGCCGCCCATCGGCATCCTCGGCATGGGCACCTACCTCCCGCGCGGCACCCGCAGCAACCACGACATCGCCGCCGCGGCCGGCGTCACCCCGGAGTGGATCGCCCAGCGCACCGGAGTGCACACCCGGCACGTCGCCGACGCCGACGAGGCCGCCTCCGACCTGGCCGCGGCCGCGGTGCGCGCCGCGGTGGCCGCCGCCGGCATCGACATCGACCAGCTCGACGTGTTGATCGCCGCCACCTCCACCCCCGACGAGCTGGGTCCCTCCACCGCCTGCCGCATCCAGGCCCTGACCGGCGCCCGGCACGCCGTGGCACTCGACGTCAGCGCGGCCTGCGCCGGCTGGCTGTTCGCGGCCCGAGTGGCGCACGACTGGCTGCGCGGCAACGGCGGCGCGCGCTACGCGGCGGTGGTCGGCGTCGAGGCGTACTCCAAGTTCCTGGATCCCACCGACCGGGGCACCGCGGTGCTCTTCGCCGACGGGGCGGCCGCCGCGGTCCTGGGGCCCGTACCGCACGGTGCCGGATTCAGTGACTTCCGCCTCGGCTCCGACGGCACCGGCGCGCACCACGTCCTGATCCCCGGCGGCGGCAGCCGCCTCCCCGCCAGCCCCACCACGCTCGGCGAACACCGGCACCACATCCACATGGACGGCCGGGCGGTACGGGACTTCATCGTCGAGATCTTCCCCCGGCTCGTCCGCGAGAGCCTGGCCGGCAACGACCTGCGGCTCCAGGACATCGACGCGTTCATCACCCACCAGCCCAACCCGCTGCTGCTGCGCAACCTCGGCGACCGGATCGGCATCCCGCCCGAGCGCCTGGTCATCGTCGGTGACGAGGTCGGCAACATCGGCGCCGCCAGCGCCCCGTACGCCCTGGCCAGCGCCGCCGCCCGCGGGCTGCTGCCGCCCGGCGGCCGGATCCTGCTGGCCGTCTTCGGCGCCGGCGTGACCTGGGGCAGCGCCCTGCTGACCTGGACCGGCGCGCCCGCCATCCGCATCGCGCCGCTCCGCACCGCCCGCGCCTGCGCACCCTCTTCTTCCCCCTCCAACGTATCCACGCTGCAAAGGAGTTCCTCATGACCGCCACGCCCCACGACCCGTTCCGACTCGACGGCGCACGCGCCCTGGTCACCGGCGCCTCCCGGGGCATCGGCAGGGCCACCGCCGTGACGCTCGCCCGGGCCGGCGCCGATCTGGCGCTGTCCGCACGGAACCAGGCCGCCCTCAAGGAGACCGCCGCGCTGGTGGAGGACGAGGGGCGCACCGCGGTGCTGGTCCCCGGCGACCTCGCCGAACCGGGCACCGCGGAGGCCGTGGTGGACGCCGCGGCGAACGCACTGGGCGGACTCGACGTCGTCATCCACAACGCGGGCGTGCTGCCCGCCCAGGACGACGGCACGCCCACCCTGGTCCCCCTCCAGGACTCCGCGCAGGTCGACTGGGACCACGTCCTGGCGGTCAACCTCAACGCCACCGCCGCGCTGTGCCGGCGGGCCCACCGGCACCTGACCGCCTCGTCCCGGGCCAGCCTGGTGCTGATGTCCTCGCTGGCCGGGGTCGCCGGCACCCCCCGGATGGAGGCGTACGGCGCGTCCAAGGCGGCGCAGATCGCGCTGGCCCGCAGCCTGGCGGTCGGCTGGGCACGCGAGGGCATCCGGGTCAACGCCCTGTGCCCGGGCTGGACCCGCACCGACATGACGTCCTTCGCCTACTCCCTGGAGCCGCTGTCGGAGTGGCTGATGGCGCACGTCCCGTTGGGCCGCTGGGCGGAGCCGGACGAGATCGCCCGCGCCGCGCTGTTCCTCGCCTCCCCCGCCGCGTCCTACCTCACCGGGCAGGCGCTGGTGCTCGACGGCGGGGTCTCGGTGCCCGACGGCGGGCTGGCCGGCATCTCCAAACCGCCCTCCCCCTTCACCTCCTGACTCCGCGAATCGAGGACTACCGCCATGACTAGGGTGAGCCCCACAGCCGTGCTCGACGGCATCGGCAGCTGCCTGCCACCGCGGGTGCTGACCAACGAGGACGTCCGGCGCCGCGGCGTCCTGGACACCAGCGACGAGTGGATCCGTTCCCGCACCGGCATCGCCCGGCGCCGGGAGGCCGAGGACGACACCAGCACCGGCGACCTCGCGGTGGCCGCGGGCCGGGCCGCCCAGGAATCCGCGCAGGCCCGCGCCGACCTGGTACTGGTCGCCACCACCACACCGGACCGACGCTGCCCGGCGACCGCACCGGAGGTCGCCCAGCGGCTGGGCCTGGGCACGGTGCCCGCCTTCGACCTGGCCGCGGTGTGCTCCGGCTTCCTCTACGGCCTCATCGTCGCCACCGCACTGATCCGCACCGGTGTCTGCAGCCGGCCCCTGGTGATCGGCGCGGAGACCTACTCCCGCATCATCGACCCACTGGACCGGGACACCGCGGTCATCTTCGGCGACGGCGCCGGCGCGGTGCTGCTGCGCGCCGGGGACCGCGCCGAGCCGGGCGCCGTCGCCGCCACCGACTGGGGCTCCGACGGCGCCGGCAGCGACCTCATCGCGATCGCCGCCGGCGGCGCGCGACTGCCCGACCCGGCACGACGGTTGTGCCGCGAGGACCACTACTTCCGGATGCGCGGCCGGGAGGTGTACGGGCAGGCGGTGCGCCGGATGTCCGAGTCCTCGCTCGCCGTCCTGGCCAAGACCGGCTGGCCGCCCTCCGCGGTCGGGGCGTTCATCGGCCACCAGGCCAACCAGCGGATCCTCGACTCGGTCGCCGACCGGGTCGGCATCCCGTCCCGCCACCGCTACGGCAACCTCCGCGACATCGGCAACACCGCCGCCGCGTCCATCCCGCTGGCCCTCGCCGACACCGCCGCCCAGCACCGGATCCGCCCCGGCACGCCCACCCTCCTGACCGCCTTCGGCGGCGGACTCACCTGGGCCTCCGCGGCCCTGACCTGGCCCGCCGCCCACCCCCTCGCCCGCCTCCCGGAACCCCGCACGACCAGCGCCACGACCCGACCCGCACACCGGAGGAACCCCTCATGGACCCTGTCTACGACCACCTCGTGACCATCCTCACCGACAAGTTCGAGGTGGACGCCAAGGAGATCCGCCCCGACATCACCCTGGCCGCCCTGGAACTCGACTCGCTCGCCGTCGTCGAGCTCTACGTCACCCTCCAGGAACACTGGGGCGTCCCGCTGGACGAGGACGACTCCGCCGCGGAACAGACCCTGGAACAGGTGGCACAGGCCGTGACGACCCAGCTGTCCACCGACGGTGCCCCCGCCGACCGGGGAGGAGCCCCGCGGTGAGCACCCCCGCCAACGACGCGGGTCTCGCGGTCACCGGAATCGGCCTGGTCACCCCGGCCGGTTCCGGCACCGCGGCGACCTGGGACGGGGTCTGCGCCGGCCACGGGACCGCGGCGCCGGACCCGCAACTGGCCGGTCTGCCGGTCGGGTTCTCCTGCCGCGTCCCCGGCTTCGACCCGCGCACCCAGGTGCCCGGCGCCCGGCCCTGGCAGTACGACCGCTGCACCCAGTTCGCGCTGGCCGCCGCCCACGAGGCGGTCACCGCGGCCGGGCTGGACCCGGCCGCATGGAACGCCGCCCGCGTCGCGATCGTCCTGGGTTCCGCGGCCGGCGGCGTGGGCACCTACGAGGAGCAACTCCGCAAACTCGGCGACGCCGGCCCCCGGGCCGTCTCGCCCCTCACCCTCCCCGCCTTCCTGCCCAACATGGCCGCCGGGCAGCTGGCCATCGCGCTCAGCGCCCGGGGCCCGGTCCTGCACACCGCGACGGCCTGCGCGTCGGGCGCCTCCGCGGTGGCGCTGGCCGCGCTGCTGCTGTCCGCCGGTGCCTGCGACATCGCCGTGGCCGGCGGCGCCGACGCCATGGTCACGCCGCTGTGCGCCGCCGCCTTCGCCCGCATGGGTGCGCTCTCCCGCCGCCACGACGCCCCCGACCGCGCGTCCCGCCCCTTCGACGCCGATCGGGACGGGTTCGTGCTCGGCGAGGGCGCGGGCGTACTGGTGCTGGAGCGCGCCGCGGACGCCGCAGCCCGCCGCGCCCCGGTGCAGGCCCGCCTCGTCGGCCACGGCATCTCCGCCGACGCCCACCACCCGGTGGCCCCCGACCCGGAGGGCCGGGGTCTGCGGCTGGCCGTCCACGAGGCGCTGCGCTCCGCCGACGCCACCCCACAGGACATCGACCACATCAACGCCCACGGCACCAGCACCCCCCTCAACGACCGTGCGGAAGCCGCGACGCTGGCCCGACTCTTCGGGGCCGCGGGGCCCTCGGTGACCTCGACCAAGGGCGTGCTGGGCCACACCATGGGCGCCGCCGGTGCGATCGAGGCCGCACTGACCGCGCTGACCGTCAAACACCAACTCGTCCCGCCCACCGCCAACTTCCGGCAGCCCGACCCCGGCGCCCCGGCCCTCGACCTCGTCACCGGCCGCCCCCGCCGCCAGACCATCCGCCTCGCCCTCAGCAACTCCCTGGGCTTCGGTGGCCATGCCACGGTGCTCGCCTTCCGACCGGCCGCCTGAGACGCCCTCCCGGGGGACTCGTCCGGCAGGGGACGACGAGGGACGGCCTACGCCCCCGCCTCGCCGACCGCGGGGGCGGGGGCCGCGGCGTCCGCCCGGGCCCGCCAGACCTCCAGGCTCGCGCGGGCCGCCGCCAGACCCGGGTCGTCCGGCGGGGCCGTCGGCTCCCAGTCGGCGACCACCTCGCGCAGCAGCGCGGACGCGCGCAGCGGATCGCCCGCAGCGCCGATCGCGGAGGCATGGGCGTGGCGGTAGCGGAAGGTGTCGGGGTCCGTGGGGCCGAGATGGGTTGCGGCGTCGGAGGCGATTGCCGCGAAGCGGGCCGCCGCGTGCCGCAGTCGGCGGTTGCCGCCCCAGGAGGCCGTTGCCGTAAGCCGCTCCGCGAAGCGGGCGCGGGCGAGCAGGCCGGGGCGGGTGGCCGCCGTGCCGTGGGCGCGGTTGCGGAACAGGGCCAGGTCGCCGCTGTCGCCGAAGGCCCGTTGCAGGGGCCTGGGGAGACGGGCCGCGGGGAGGCCGACCTCAAGGTGACGGTAGAGGGTGGTCAGATCGAGGTGCTCGGAACCGTCCGGGACCCCCTCGGCCAGCAGCTCCAGCAAGGCGGCGGTGAAGCCGGTCTGGGCGTATCCCTGCGGAGTGCGTGCCTTCTTCGAGCGGCCCGCGGCGGTCAGCACATGGACGTCGGCCGCGTGTGGCGCGTCCAGGGCCCGGCCCGCGAAGCAGCAGTCGAGGACCACGACCTTGTGCCGGGCCGGGACGGACGCCAGTGCCTGGAAGAGGGCGGTGACCGGCAGCGAGGTGTGCTCCGCGCGGTCCTCGTCGTCCACCGAGCCGGGCAGCGCCAGGCACAGCCGGTCGCCCTGGGCCCGTACGCCGTGGCCGGCGAAGTAGAAGAGCACCAGGTCGAGCTGGTCCCCGCCGGGGGAGGGCAACAGCCGCAGCACATCGGCGGGGGTGGGCGGATCGACCCGCGGGTGGACACCACTGGGATCGAACAGGCCGTACGGGCCGGTCAGTTCGGTGGCCAGCGCGGTGACGCTGGCCGCTGCCTGCGGGAGTTGCGGCAGGGTGCTGGGCACGACCTGGGTGGCGGTGCCGATCAGTACGGCGGCCGACCGCCCCGGGGCGGGGACGATCGGCGGCCAGGGCGGCGGCTGCGCCCGGGAGTGCTGCTCAGTTGGCATCGCCGGAGCCCGGTTCGAGGAACCGGCGCAGCTGTTCCTCCACCGCGGCGGCGTCCCGCGGGTCGGTCGCCGACAGCTCGATGTGGGTGCCGTCCGGCCGGGTCACCTTCAGGCTGACGCTCCGGTTCCGGAACCGCTGGCCGACCCATACGCCGACGGCGGCGACCAGCGCGTCCAGCACCGGCCCCGCGGCGTTCAGCACCTCGGCGGCGTCCGCGAGGCCGCCCTGCTCCCCGGGCGCGGGCGGGACCATCCGCAGCCGTGCCGCGCCGCTGAGGTCCTCGTCGTCGTTCAGCCAGCGGGCGAGGGACCGGGCCAGGTCGTCGGCCTCGTCGGCCGGCGCGTCGAAGGTGAAGGTGAGGGGTTGCACAGGGGTCTCCAAGGGGCCTAGAGGCAGGGCGAGTTCAGAACTTCGGGGCGTAGGGGTCGGGGCCCGGGGTGGCCGGGGCGCTCCCGTCCGGCGCCGTCGGGCCGCCGCGCCGGGCGGTGGCGAACAGCGGCGGGCGGCCGGGGATCTCGTAGGGGAAGCGGAAGGCGGCGGCGGCCTGCGGCAGATCGACGAGATCGGCGAGGACCTTCTCCCATTCGCCGAGCGGCTGGGGCACCTCCTGCCGGTAGGTGCTGTCCAGCCAGGTGCGGTGCATGCCGGTGAGGTTGGTCCAGGCGTCCGCGGCCTCGGACGGCGCCACCGGCCGGGCCACCGCGCCGCCCGCGCCCGCGGTGTACGGCGCGAGGGTCGCGGCGAGCTGCTCGGCGAGCGGGAGGGCAGTGTCGCCGGTGGCGGCCAGCGAGACCCGCAGGCGGTAGCCGCGGCCCGCGAGCGCCCCCAGCGCATCGTGGTAGAGCGGCGCCGCGCGCTGCGCGAACGGATCGGGCGGGATGTACTGGGTGAACACCGGGTTGGGGCGGCCGGGCTGGGCGAGCCGGCCGTACTCACGGGCCAAGTAGCCGAGGTAGGAGAGCAGTTCGGGCGCCGGAGCATGGGGCTCCAGGCAGATCGCGGCGACGGTGGGGGCGCCCGCACGGGCCAGCGCGTCCCATACCGGCTCCCAGCTCACCGCCTCCCCGCCCAGCGGGGCGAGGGCCACACCCAGGCGGAAGTCGGTGTCCCGCCGGCTCAGCCACG
Organism: Streptomyces noursei; assembly: GCF_016917755.1. Classification (GTDB taxonomy): domain Bacteria; phylum Actinomycetota; class Actinomycetes; order Streptomycetales; family Streptomycetaceae; genus Streptomyces; species Streptomyces yunnanensis. The sequence goes on from NZ_CP070326.1 coordinate 799,873, forward strand.
CCCAGGAGAGCCGCTTGCGGACCTCGGCGAGGCCGGCCGGGACCCGGTCGAAGGGGACCAGCGCGGTGTGCAGTTCCCGGACGTCCTCGATAGGCTCGGCCCGTACGTGCCGGGGGCAGTCGGCCAGCGCCGCCCGCAGGGCGAGGACGGCGGCGGACGCCGTGGGGCCGTCGGGGCCGGGCATCCGGCACAACAGCGTGCAGGCCACGGCGGATCCGGGCGCGGTGGCGTAGCGCAGTTCGAAGGCCCGGCCGTCGGGCTGCCAGTGCCGCGACAGCCAGACCTGTTCGAGGTCGGTCGCCTCGCGGCGGCGCTGGGCCTCGGGCAACCCGACGTGGGCGCCGTTCTCGGACATCGCCGGTTCCGGTGCGAGCCGGAGCCCGGCCCAGGCCCACGCTCCCGCGGGCCCGGTGTGGACCAGGACGCTCATGCCGTGGGGCCGGCCTCGCCGCCGTGCCGGGGCTGCTGCTCCGCGGGCTGCGGCGGCACGGCAGGAACGGGGGGAACCATGGGCGGAACGGCGGGCGGCGGCGGGGTGGCGCCCGCCGCCGGTGCGGAAGGTACGGCCGGCGCCTCCACCGCGACCATCAGCCCCTCGCGGCAGGCGAGATGGACGGCCTCGCGCATGGCACGGGCGCCCTCGCTGCGCAGCATCTGCCGCTCGATGCCGTGGTCGCCCCTGAGGGCGCGGAAGAAGTCGCCGAGGAACTGGGCCATCAGTTCCGTGCCACGGCGCGAACGCCACATCATCCAGCCGAGGTAGAGGCTGCTGCCGTAGTTGAACACCGAGACATAGGCGGTGTACGGAGCGTTGTTGAGCGTGATGCGGGGGCCGAACGGCTGGGGGGCGAGGGGGTATCCGCGGCTGCCGAGCGTCTGCAGGATCGTCGCGTACACCGTCTCGGCGCGGTCCGGGCGATCGGGCAACAGGACCCGCCATTCGCCGACCGGTTCCGGCAGCCGGGTCATGAGCAGGACGACCAGGAAGGCCGCGAACGAGGCGAGGCCGGCGAAGACGAACCAGCCGGCCCCGCCCGCGCCACCGCTGCTGGGCGCTTCGCCGTTCCATGAGGCGGAGGATTCACTCGACCCCAGGTCCGACATCAGCGAGACGATCCCGATCCAGGTGGGGATCGCCGCCACCGCGCATCCGGCGACGGCCGCCCGCAACCACAGGAAGAAGATCGTCCTGCCGGGAACGCTCTCGTTGAGGGCCAGCTCGACGGGCTGGTACCGCAGGGTCTTGTCCAGATAGGCAGCGTTGCCGTCGCCACCGCGCCACCCCGGGAGCGGCGTCGCATTACCAGTGATCATGTCACCCCTGATGACCAACGTGAATCGAAGCGGACCCGCGGCATGTGCCGGGGTCGGCGCTCCACTGTGGCACAACCTCCGTCTGGGCAAGGCCACTTCACCCATTGCCAGGGAATGGGGAATGTCGAGTCGCCTTCCGAAAGGCCACAGGACGGGACAACCGGACAGCGGGCTCCGTCTCCGCCGGTCGCGCCGCCCGGACGGACAGCCCCGCACCACCACGGGGCCGGTGTCGATCGCCCGCGGCTGATCGACACCGGCCCCGATGTCCCTGGGAAGGGGGATGGTCAGCGCGGGGTGAACAGCGCGTTGAGTTCGGGGAAGGCGATGCCGTCGGCGAGCGACTGGTAGCCGCCGGTGCCGTACAGCTCCTGTGCCGCGCGGCGGGCGGTGGCATAGGCGGCCTGGGCCACCCCCGATCCGACGCTGACCCGGGCCACGCCGAGGGCGCCCAGCGCGGCGACGTCCGGGGCTCCGGGGCCGGCCATGACGTTCAGCGGCACGGTGAGCTCCGCGGCCAGGGCCTTGACGGTGTCGGGGTCGGCGACGCCCGGGACGAAGATGCCGTCGGCGCCGCACTCCGCGTAGCCGCGTGCCCGTTCCAGGGTGTCCTGCAGCCGGGTGGCGGGGTCGCCGAGACCGAACAGGTAGGTGTCGATGCGGGCGTTGAGGAAGAGCTGCCCGCCGGCCTTCTCCACCGCGTCCCGGGCCGCCGTCAGCCGCTCCCGGAACTCGGCCGGGGTCCGGGTGCCGTCCTCGATGTTGACGCCGACCGCGCCCGCCTCCAGCACCCCGGTGACCGTCTCGGCGACACCGGCCGCGTCCTGCCCGTACCCGCCCTCGATGTCCGCGGTGACCGGCACGGTGACGGCCGCGGCGATCCGGGCGATCAGGTCCAGGGCCCGGTCGCGGGCGAGGACGTCCCCGTCCGGCGAGCCGAGCGCCCAGGCGACACCGGCGCTGGTGGTGGCGATCGCGGGGGCGCCCGCGGCCTCGATGACGCGCGCGCTGGCCACGTCCCAGGCATTGGCGAGCGCGAGGGGACGGGCAGGGGTGTGGAGGGAGCGGAAGAGTCGGGCCCGCTCCGCCTGTGTCGTGGTCATGCGGTCAGCCAACCAGCGGGCGCCGTCGGGTGTCTGGCAGGAATCCGACATCATCGCCAACGCTCCGATCCCCCCCCCGGCCCCGCCCCCGAACATCAGGCCGACGCGTTCAGTAGGGTCGGGTCCGCATCCGAACGCTCCCACAGGAAGGGACCCCCATGGACGTCGAGCAGGCCCGCGACCGCATCACCGGGATCCGCTCAGCCGGCGGCAAGGTGTCCGTCGACGAACTGGACGCCTTGTGGGCGGCGTTGCCGACGGTGCGACCGGAGGAGATCCTCGGTGCCTGGCGCGGCAGCGCGTTCGTCACCGGCCACCGGGTGGAGAGCCTGCTGACGGCGGCGAACTGGCACGGGAAGCGCTTCCACTCCCCCACCGACGTGCAGCCCCTGATCTGCCGCGGCGCCGACGGCGCGCTGTTCTCCGACGTCGAGGCGGGCAAGGGCGAGGCCAGCCTGTGGATGGTCGAGTTCCGCGGCGAGTCCACGGCTTCGATGGTGTACGACGGGCAGCCCGTCATCGACCACTTCAAGCGGATCGACGACAGCACGCTCCTGGGCGTGATGAACGGCAAGGAGGTGCTCGACGACGGGCGGCACTTCTACTTCCTCCTCGAACGCGAGTGAGCGCCCCGCCCCGGGCCACCCACCGCACCGCCCGCCCTCCCATCGTTCCGCCCGCCAACTCGCCAGAAGGACAACCGAACTGATGCGCATTCAGGCAGCCGTCGTGGAATCCCCCGGAGGGCCCTTCACCCTCCGCGACGACCTCGTCATCGACGCGCCCCGGCCCGACGAGGTCCTGGTCAGGATCGCGGCGGCCGGCATCTGCCACACCGACCTCAGCACCCGGCAGAAGTGGCCGCGGCAGCTCAGCCCGATGGTGTTCGGCCACGAGGGCGCCGGCACCGTCGAGGCCGTCGGCGACGAGGTCACCTCCGTACGGCCGGGTGACACCGTGTGCCTGAGCTACCGCAGTTGCACCGCCTGCGGGCAGTGCGCGGCGGGCCACCCCGCCTACTGCGAAACCGGCATCTTCGCCCTCAACGCCAGCGGCACCCGGCCCGACGGCAGCACCCCGCTGTCCCGCGCCGGGGACGGGGGCGCCGTCTACGGAAGCTTCTTCGGCCAGTCGTCCTTCGCGACGTACGCCCTCGCGCACGTCAGCAATGTCGTCAAGGTGCCGGCGGACCTGCCGCCGGCGGTCGCCGCGCCACTGGGTTGCGGGGTGCAGACCGGTGCCGGCACGGTCCTCAACGTGCTGCGCCCGCCGCGGGGATCCTCAGTGGCGGTCTTCGGCGCGGGCAGTGTCGGGCTCACCTCCGTGATGACCGCGGTCGCCGAGGGCTGTCGCGTCATCGCCGTCGATCCGCTGCCGGCCCGGCGTGCCAAGGCGCTCCGGTTCGGCGCTGTGGCGGCCGTCGATCCCCACGCCGTGGAGGATGTCGCGGCCGCGGTCCGCGAGCACGCCGAGGGCGGCACCGGCTTCGCCATCGACACCACCGGGCGGCCGGAGGTGATCTCCCAGGCGATCGCGGCGCTCGCTCAGCGCGGCACGCTGGCCCTGGTCGGCGTCGGCGGACGCGCCGAGTTCGACATCATGACCGTCCTGACCAAGGGCGTCCGGATCCGCGGTGTGATCGAGGGGGACGCGGCGCCCGCCGACTTCATCCCCCGCCTCGTCGCCCGCTACCGCCAGGGCGTCCTCCCGCTCGACGAGATCATCACCGAATTCCCATTCCACGAGATCGAGGACGCCGCCCGCGCCGCGACCGCGGGCGAGGTCATCAAGCCGGTGCTCCGCCTCCCCTGAGCCGGCGATCAGGCCGCGTCCCCGACCGGTTCCCGCTCGGGGGCGGGGGCCTGGGCGACCAGCAGCCACCCGTGCGCGGCGGGGCCCAGGACGGTTGCGGTGATCGCGATGGCCGCCGCGACCACGTAGGTGGCGTTGTCCACGTAGGCGCCCAGCAGGAGTTGGGCCAGGAGCGCGGCGGTGATCAGGGCGAGTTTCGCGACGATCAGGCGTGGTGCGGAGAGGGTGGGCCGGGTCGAGGGGTGACTGCGGTCGGCCCGGGTGCGGTGGGCCCGGCGGACCTGTACGGGGATGCTGAGGAGGAGCAGCACGAGGCCGGCGGCCGGCACGACCGGGGAGCGGCCGGTGTGCGGGTCCAGCAGGTGACCGACCAGGGCGCTGGTGCCGAAGGCGGCCGCGATGATCACGATTCTGGCCGTGACCAGTTGAGCTATGACCCGTGTGGGCCGGGTGGTCTCGTAGAGCTCCTGGGTGAGGCGGCGGTTGGTCCGCAGCAGCAGGGGCGGCAGGATCAGCAGGATGACGAGGGTACGCAGGGCGTGTTCCCACGCCGGCGCGTTGCCTTCGCCGATCCAGGTGAACGCCATGAAGCTGCCGATGGCGGCATAGCGCAGCCGCAGCGCGCGGGGGCCGACGGCCGGCGTGTCATGGGCATGGGGGGTCCTGCGGTGAGCGTGCATGAAGGCGGTTCCTTCGAAGGAAGCGGGTGAGCGTTCACCGGACGCCGCGGAGCATCGGCACGCGCACGGATGCTCCGCTCGTTGAGGTACTGGCGGGGGCCTGGCGGAGTCCTGCTCAGTCGCCGTCGACGGCGGCGGGTGCCGTGCCGGCGTTGATGCCGACGAACAGCCATTTCAGGGCTTGGCCGAAGAGTTCCTCGGGCACGCTGGCGGGGTCGATGCGCCGCTGGCGCACCAGGCCGCCGAACAGTGCCGCCACCACGGTGGCCACGGCCTCCGCGGAGACCTCGGCGGGGGCACCCTGCTGGGCCAGGGACGTGCTGATCACGCCCTCCAGCGCCCGACGAGGTCCGCTCAGGTTGGCCGCCATGGACTCCAGGACGTGCGGGTTGCGCACCGCGTAGAGCCAGAACTCGGCCTGTAGCGGGGCGAAGTCGATGTCCTTGTCGGCGACGTCGATCAGGAGGCGCCCGAGCTCGGCGGCGGCCTCCCCGGTGCCTGGTTCGTACCGGTCCAGGGTCTGGGCGGCCTCGGCGATGCGGTCGGTCTGGCGGTGCGAGAGGAGTTCGAGGAACAGTGCCTCCTTGCTCCCGAAGTTCGAGTACAGCGCGCCGATGGAGAATCCCGCCGCCTCGGCGATCTCCTCCACGGAGGCGCCGGTGAAGCCCTTGCGGGCGAAGACCCGCGCGGCCGCGTCCAGCAGCAGCGCCCGGGTGCGGGCCTTGGCCTCCGCGCGACTCAACCGCCGACGGACCGGTTCCTCACTCTCAGCATTCACCTTCACAAAGCTATTCGGATAGGGATCGCTATGTCAACACTTGGATAGCGTGTACAGTCCAAATAGCAGTGACTATCTGAATGTCGCTCGCTATCACCGGCCCGGGGCCTGACCGGCGCACGCCGCGTTCCCCGCCTCACGCGGCCCCTGACCAGCGAGGAAAGGGAAGAAAGATGATCACGCAGCCCCCGCCACCGCCCCTACGACTGGTGGTGGACCTGAACCGCTGCCAGAGCTACGGGCAGTGCGTCTACGCCGCCCCGACCGTCTTCCGGTTCCACGGCGAGGAATCACTGGAGTACGACTACACACCCGATGCCGGCGTCCGCCGCGAGGTGGCGCGGGCCGCCGCGGCCTGCCCGGTCCAGGCGATCACGCTCGGCGGCGCCACCGAGCCCGCGCCCACCGCGAGCGGAGACGACCGGTGACCGCCTCGGCCGCAGCAGGGCTGCGTACGGGCCGGATCGTGGTGGTCGGCGCCTCACTGGCCGGGTTGCGCGCGGCCGAAGCCCTCCGCGACGAGGGGTTCACCGGGGAGCTCACCCTGATCGGCGCGGAGCCGCACGCGCCGTACGACCGGCCGCCGCTGTCGAAGGGGGTGCTGTCCGGCCGACTGAACTGCGACCACATCGTGCTGCCCCGGGTCCGCAACATCGACGCCCGCTGGCTGCTGGGCACCCCCGCCACCGGGCTGGATGTGCCCGGCCGCCGGGTGGAACTGGCCGACGGGCGGGGCGTGGCGTACGACCGGCTGCTGATCGCCACCGGCACCCGGGCACGCCCCTGGCCCGTGCAGACCGGCGGCCGTCTGGACGGCGTCCATGTGCTGCGCACCCGCGAGGACGCCGAGCGGCTGCGCGGCGCACTGGTGGCCGGACCCTCCCGGGTGCTGGTCATCGGCGCGGGCTTCACCGGTGGCGAAGTCACCTCCAGCTGCCGGGAGTTGGGGCTTGCGGTGACGGTGACACAGCGCAGCGCGACGCCATTGGCCAGTGCGTTGGGCGGGGTGATCGGCCGGGCCGCCGCCGACTGGTACCGCGAGGCCGGGGTGGACCTGCGGCCGCACACCACGGTCCGCACCCTGGAAGGCCATCCGTCCGGCCGGTTGCGCCGGGCGGTGCTGTCCGACGGCACGACGGTGGACGCCGAGGTGGCTGTCGTCGCCACCGGCGCCCTGGCCAACACCGAGTGGCTGGCCGGCTCGGGGCTCGCCGCCGACCACCGGGGCGTGGTGAGCGACGCCGGCTGCCGGGCCCTGACCGCCGACGGCAGGCCGGTCGAGGACGTCTTCGTCGCCGGTGACGTCGCCCGCTGGCCGCACCCCCGCTACCCCGGGCAGCTCATGCGCCTGGACCACTGGGACAACGCCGTCGCCCAGGCACACACCGCAGCACACAACATCACCCACGGCCCGGGCGAGCAGCTCGTCCACCGGCCGCTGCCCGCCTTCTGGTCCCAGCAGTTCGGCCGCTACCTCAAGTCCATCGGCGTGCCGGCCCTCGCCGACCAGGTCGTCGTCACCCAAGGCTCCCTCGACCGACGGCAGTTCGTCGCCACCTACGGCCTGCACGGCAGGCTGGTCGGCGCCGTGGCGGTCGACTCCCCCCGCGTGCTGGACGGCTACGCGGCCCTCGTCGAAGCCGGTGCGCCGTTCCCGCCGGTGCTGGGCGCCACCGACGGCCCGGCCCACCTCGACCCCGTCGACGCCGCATTCCCCGGCCGCGCTGCCGGCAGCACCCCGGACCACGCCCTCAGCGCGCCGGCCCCGACCGCACACCGGTGAACGGAGAGCTCCCATGACGACAGCCACCACCCCCTCGGCCACCGACCTGTTCGCCCGGGCCCTGCGGTACGAGAACCGCGCCGATCCCTACCCGCACTACGCCCGGATGCTCCGGCACCCGGTCGCGCGCATGGACGACGGCTCCTGGCTGATCAGCGGCTACCAGGAGATCCGGCAGCTGCTGCACGACCCGCGCAGCAGCGCCGACCGGCTCGACCCGCAGAACAAGGCCCCCAAGGCCGCCCGGAGCCTGCTCCTCCAGGACCCGCCCCGCCACGACCAACTGCGCCGCGTGGTCACCCAGGAGTTCATCCCGCGGATCATGGGCATGCGCGACCACCTCGGCGAACTGGTCGCCCGGCTCCTCGACGCCCACACCGGCACCGGGCCCGGCCAACTCGACGTCGTCGCCGATCTGGCCTACCCGCTGCCGGTCACGGTGATCTGCGAACTGCTCGGCGTGCCCCGCGAGGACGAGCCCCTCTTCGGCAGCCTCGCCCGCCGACTCACCCGGGGCCTGGACCCCGTCGACACCCAGACCGAAGAAGAGCTGCGCGAACTCGACGAAGCCCGCGGCGAGTTGATCAACTACCTCGAAGGGCTCATCACCCAGCGCCGCACCAGCCCCGGCGACGACCTGCTGTCCGGCCTGATGTTCCACCCGGACCCCGACCAGGTGATGGACCCGATACAGCTACGCGTCACGCTCGGCCTGCTGCTGATCGCCGGTCACGAAACCACCGTCAACCTGATCGCCAACGGCACCCTCGCCCTGCTGCGCAACCCCGACGTCCTCGCCCGGCTGCGCACCGACCCCGACCTGGCCACCCCGCTGGTCGAGGAGGTGCTGCGCTACGACCCGCCCGTGCAGATGTCCGGCCGCAGCGCCCTGGCCGACATCGACATCGCCGGCACCACCATCCCCAAGGGCTCCCGCATCCGCCTGATGCTCGCCGCGGGCAACCGCGACGCCAACCGCTTCGCCGATCCCGACCTGTTCGTCCCCGACCGTCGCGACAACGCCCACCTCGGCTTCGGCGGCGGCATCCACTACTGCATCGGCGCCACCCTCGCCCGAGCCGAAGCACAGATAGCGCTCGCCGCCATCGCCCGCAGGCTCCAGTCGCCGCGCCTGGTCACCGACCCGCCGCCGTACCGGGAGAACGCCATCCTGCGCGGCCCGGAGCACCTCGTGGTCGCCTTCGAACGCCTCGCACCGGACAGCGCACCCGCCGCCTGAGCCAGCGCGGTTGCTGAGGGGCGGCGGCCCGGCGGGCGAACCGCCGCCCCTCACACCGGTGCCACCCGGCGCCGCCCACGATCGCGCAACGCGGTCCACACCGGGATGAGCAGCACGGCCAGGCCCGCGGTCCAGGCCATGACGAGCGGTGTCGCCGACACCGCGAACGCCACGTCGGGCACCACACGGCAGGCGGCGTGACCGGTGCCCCACCGTACGCAGGCGAAGTGGTCGCGTGCGGTGATGGCGGCCAACGGCACCACCAGCCCCGCGCCGAGGGTGCCGAGAATGCCGTGCAGCGCGCGCAGTTCGCCGCGGGCGTGGCGCCAGGCGACGACGAAGCCGACAGCGAGCTGCAGCAACACCGCCAACGCCAGCTGATACACGGGGAAGACCGTACCGACCCACGCGATCGGCCAGGGGACGACCAGGGCACAGAACAGGTGCCACAGCCACAACCCGAGCCCGGCTGCGGCACCGAAGACCACCCCCTGCCCCAGCGCAGCCGAGGAGCGAAGCCGCGGCGGAGCCAGGAGCGCCGCCGCGTCCTCGGCCGACACGGCCTGGAGCAGGAACCGTTCGGGACCTCCGGCGGACGCCCCGGCACGACGCCGCGCGGAGAGCCTGGCGCCGAGCCGCGCGGCGAGCGGGAACCCGACCGTGACCACGATCAGAGCGATCACCCACTGCGGCGGGGTGAGTATGAAGGCCGTGGAGTACACGTACCCCAGGAAGTCCAGCGGCGTCGGAAAGAGGTTCAGCGGGCGCGGCAGCGACAGCAGCTGGAAGCCCGGGATGCCGGCGGCGTAGACGTGCGCCAGACAGATGCTCAACAGCACGACGCCGACCGCGCACCCGCCGCCGACCAGCAGCAGCGGACGCCGACCGGCGAGCACCACGGGTGCCCACACCCGGGCCGTCGCCGCGTTCCACCGGACGAATCCGTAGCCGACCGCCCCGAGGATCAGCCACCACGACAACTGGACCGGCAACGAGTCGGCGACGCCGAGGACCAGCGCCGTGCTCTGCAACCGATCCCCGAAGGTCCCCATGACGAGCCCGGCCGCCATCGCGAGCCCGGTGCGATGAGCCCCCTCCCACCGGCCGCGGTTCAACCGTGCGGCCAGCACCGCATGCCAGATGCCCATCGCCACGCCACCGCCGAGCACGACGGAGGGGAGGGCGGCGGTCAGCGGGTTGCCGCGGCCCGTGAGGCGGGCGGCCTCCTCCGTCCACTGCGCTATCCGCTCGTAGACGAGTGAGCAGGTCAGGGCCAGCCCGAACGCCTCCCAGGGGCCGAAGCCGAACAGCAGCCGGGTGTCGCCCAGGGCCGCCAGCCGCTTCTCCGCCGGGGGATGCGGGCGCAGGAAGGGCGGCAGACGATGCCCGACCGGCCGGCGACCATGCTGAGCGGCCAGCACGCGGCGCAGCGAGGAGGCGCCGCGGGTCCACACGGCGACCCGGGCGTCCGCGTACAACTCGCGGCTGCGCAGCACCGCGGTGCTGGTGACGGCGACGGTGGCCGCCAGTGCGCACTGGGCGAGGATCTGCAGCAGCTGGAAGACCGCCAGCCCGCTCGACGGCAGCAACAGCCAGCCGACCAGCAGCGCGAAGGGCGCGGTGACGGCGACCGGAATCGCGACGGCCACGATGAACAGCCGGTAGCAGATCAGCGTGACGAAGGCGATGTCCACGTCCCGGTTGCGCAGGTGCGCCAGTTCGTGCAGCACGATCGCGCGAAATGCCTCGGGATCCCGCCGGTGCAGCTGCAGCAGTCCGGCACTGAGCATCACCTGGCGCCGCCCTACCCGGCCGAAGGCGAGCCCACTGGGTTCCTGGACGCGCCAGTCGACGACGAAGCACACCCGGCAGCGCAGCTCGGCCACCGCGACCAACTCGTCGAGTGTGCGCCGGATGTCGGCGAGTCCGTCGACCGGCAACGGCCGCAGGCGGCGCCGGCGGATCCGGTAGGCCGGCAGCAGCCAGTAGACGACGCCGATGGCCAGCCACAGTGTCGCCAGGGCCGCCAGTTCCAGCACGGTCTCGTGGCCGAAGCCCGGCTGCGGGCACGCGCGGGCGAACTTCCCGGGGTCGGTCGCCGTGTCGCGGATGTGTCCGGCGGCGCAGGTGAGGCCCCCGGTGAGGCTGCCGATATCGCCGCCGAGCCCGAAGTACGCCGCGATGCCGACCGACCCGCCCAACTCCGCCGCCATGGCCGTGGAGGTGCTCAGGATCAGCAACGCGAACCGCAGCGACGTCCCCGACGGCATCCGAAACGGATGCGGCATGCCCACGGCGGCGCCGACCGCGGGGGCCGACGCGGCGCTCATGAGGTGGTCTCCTCCTCGCCGGGAGCCGGCGGCGCCTGCATCCCACCGACGATGGCGTCCGCCAGCAGCTCCGCCTGCGCGGGCGGCAGCCCCAGGGCGATGGCCCGGTCGTAGGCGACCCGCCGCAGCCGCACCGACTCCTCGGCCCGGGAGGGCGCCCCGCCGTTCTGCTCCACGGCGGGTACGGCGCCGGGCGCGGCGAACGGATTGGCCCCGCCGCCACCACCGTCACCATCACCGCCACCGCCGCGCCGCCCCAGGCGCCACCAGCCCCGTCGGCGTTCCCGGCGCAGGACATCGGTGGCGATGTTCCCGGCCACGGCCGACGCGACCGGCAGCGCGAACTGGGTCAGCGTCCCGATGACCACGGCGTCGATGCCGATCCCCAGCGGCTCCTGGCGAACCTTCCGGTCCCCCCGTCTCGGATCGTCGAAGTACGCCTCGGCCGTCTCCTCGAAGAGCGCCAACTCCTCCGGCGCCAACCGCCGTACGGCCTCCCGCGCCAAGTCCCGGGCACGTTGTGTCCCGTCGTCCCTGACCGCACCCATCGACATCCCCCGTCTCCCGCTCCACTGCCTCGCCGTCCGAGTATCGATCCCCAACTCGCCTCGCGGTCAAGCCTTTTGCGCACCGCACACAACGGCATCGCGACCGGCCGTATCCGGAGAGCGGACTGCCCGCCCGAAGCCGGGGGAAGTGCATCCCGGTGACGAAACGACCGACGAACGACGCAGCGATCCAACAGTGGAACCGCATTCCCCGCGAGGCGATGGAGGCGATGGAGCCCGACGGCGACTTCGCCAAACGCCACCTGATCAATCCGGTGCTGCTGCGCATGCTCGGCGATGTGCGCGGACGCCGCGTCCTGGACGCCGGGTGCGGGCACGGCTACTTCAGCCGCATGCTCGCCGCCCGTGGGGCGCACGTCACCGGCGTCGAACCCACCGACGGAATGTTCTCCTACGCACGGGAGAGGGAACAGTCCCTCGGGCAGGGCATCGGGTACGTCCAGGCCGAGCTGGCCCGGCTGCCGGATCTCGGGGGTCCGTTCGACGCCGTGGTGTGCAGCATGGTGTTGGCCGCCGTCCCGGACTGGAAGCCGGCCATGCGGGCATGCGTTCAGGCGCTGCGCCCCGGCGGGCTGTTCGTGTTCTCCGTCAACCACCCGGCGTTCGAGCAGCTCCTGACGACATGGCGCGCGCACGGCGACTACCGCTTGCATCGCTATCTGGAGGAGTACACCATCCCCCAGACCTATGCCTCGGACTTCCACCGCCCGATCTCGGCCTACCTCAACGAGCTGGCCGCCCTCGGATGCCGACTGCGCGAACTCGCCGAGCCCGGCCTCGATCCCCGGACGGCACGCGAAGCACAGGACACCACCCCGGGCATCGAGAGCTACGTCCACCTGCCCAACTTCCTGATCGCCGCCGCCGAACGCCTGTGAGGCAGGACGTGCGGAGCCCCGGCCGTTCCGCGCGAGCGGTTCGCCGACGCGGCACAGGTCCGGTCGCGAGGCTCCTCGTCTGTCACAGGGAACGGGTGGCGCCCCCGTCGATGTGGATCATGCTGCCGGTGGTGTAAGAGGCCACCGGTGACAGCACCACGGCGGCCAGACGGCCGAATTCCTCGGGGGTGCCGTACCGGCGGAGCGGTATGTCGGCGGTTCGTCGGGCACGTGTCTGCTGGGGGTCGTCGGTGGCCCGTTCGAGCTGGGTGAGGCGGTCGGTGGCGAGGGAGCCGACCACGAAGCCGTTGACCCTGATGCCGCGCGGGCCCAGTTCGTCGGCCAGGGTCTTCGCGGCCATGGCGAGCCCTGGACGGAGCCCGTTGGACACGCTCATGTTCGGCCAGGGGGACTTCACGGACAGCGAGAGGACGAAGCCGATGGAGCCTCCCTCGGGGAGGATCGGGGCAGCCGCGCGTGCGACGCGCAGGGCGCCGAGGAAGACGGACTCGAAGGACTCTCGCCACTGGGTGTCGGTGATGGTGGTGAGGGGGCCGGTCGGGGGCCCGCCCACGCTGATCAGAACGCCGTCCAGGCGTCCGTGGCGTTGCAGTGCGGCCGCGGTCATCCGGTCGGCCGCTTCGGGGTCGGCGTTGTCGGCGACCAGGCCCGTCGCGTGGTCGGGGCCGCCCAGCTCCGCGACGGCCTGGTCCACCGCTTCCTGGCTGCGCGAGGAGACGACCACCCGGGCCCCCTCCGCGGTGAGGGCTCGCGCGGCTGCCAGTCCAAGTCCCCTGGTCCCTCCCGTGACCAGGAATACCTTGTCGTCGATCATCAGGTCCATTGGTCGCCACCTCCGTGCTCAAGTCGGAACGCCTACCGTTCCGTTGGCTGCAACGCGGCGAGTGGCTTCCACATTCCAAACTCGGCGTCTCGCTATGTGAGCGGCTGAATGGCGGGCGGAGTGTCCCGGCCCGCGGACGCCAGGATGGCCGCGCCGGCGGGGTCGGCGGCCAGGGCTTCCTCGAATCCGTCCTTCGGCAGCACCGTGTTCCTCGCGAGGGTGACGCCGCTCGGCGGGGTGTCGGCCTCGGCCGGGTGGTCGTCCCAGAAGTTGTCGAGGAAGGCCACGTTCTCCAACGGGGGCGTCACCCGCAGCACGATCGGGGTGTCGCTGCGGTGCACGACGTTGCCCTGCACGGTCACCCAGGCGGCACCGTAGTCGGTGTAGAGGCCGAAGTTGTAGGGCGTGACGGTGTCGCGGACGACGTTGCCCCGCACCACGGTGCCGTCGGCGTAGCTCGACCCCTGTCTGCCGTTGAGGTAGATGCCGCCGCCGTCGGCCAGCGCGGTCATGGTGCGGTGGATGAGGTTCCCGGTGACCTGGACCCGGGCGGCCCGACTGCCGCCGGTGACGACGATCCCGCTGTAGGGCACGTCGTGGATCTCGTTGTGAGCCACCGTCACCTCGCGGGCGTCCATCACCCAGACCGCGGGCGAGCCGTGGTACTCGCGGCCGATGTGGTGTATCAGGTTCTGCCGGATTTCGGTGCCGGTGCCGGCGGTGACGGTCACGGCGCTTCCGGAGACGTCCTCGATCCGGTTGCCGACGACCGCGTTGGCACGGCCCGGGCCGGCGAAGCCGATCGCCCCGGCACCGAGATGGGTGAACCCGTTGTCGAGCAGTGCGACCCGGACCGCGGCGGTGAACTCGACGTTGGCCGGCAACAACCGGGGCGCTGCCGGGATCGTCAAATGCGCTTTCCCTTCGGCGAGTTCGACCTTCTGCAGTTCTCCGCCGGCGTAGTAGGTGTTGGCGAAGAAGTGCAGGAACCCGTGGGGCCCGTCCGGTTCCGTCCAGCCGGCATGGGAGAAGGTCAGGCCCCGCAGCGTCACGTCGTGCAGGGGGTTCTCCTCGGTCCCCCGGCCGACGACGATCCTCTCCAGGACCGGGGCGATGATCTCGGCCTCGGCCGGGTCCTCCCCGGGCAGCGGAAGGTAGTGCAGGACGTGGCGGTCGGGGACGCGTCGATCGAGGACGAAGGTGCCCGGTTCGGTCAGGAAGCTCACGCTGTTCTCCGCCGAGAACGGCCGGGCCAGGCCGTCCCACCGGGCGTCCCGAGAGCCTTCGGGGTGCGCCTGCTGGTCGCCGACCCAGGTGGCGGAGTAGAGCTCACGGGCCCGGGCGAAGGCGGGCTGGACGAGGGTGACGGTCGTGGAGCGCGCATCGCCGGTGATCTCGGCGATGCGGCAGCGGGCCTCCGACCACGGGTACACCCATGGGAAGACGAACTCGATGCTCGTCGGGTCCTGCCAGCTCTGCGGATCCGTACTGTCCGTGACGTAACCGATCTCGGTTTTCATCACATTGCCGGGGAGTCCGGGGCTGAGCGAGGCCCTGGGCGCCCGCCGGCCGTTCACATACAGCTGCCGGGTCTCCAATGAACCCACGTCGGCCCGCCAACTGCCGTCCACCTCGCCGGGCCGCCATCCGGTGATCAACCGGCCGCCGCTGACAACGACCTTCTCCCGCCGGGGAGTTCCGTAGCCGTGGGCCTGGTAGACGACCCGGTGACCGCCCTCCCCCGAGTCGCCCGCGGCAGCGTCCAGAGTCAAGGGAGCGTCCAGGAAGTACGTTCCGGCGCGGAGGTTGACCACGAGGTCGGAGCGCAGTGCCGCGGTGCGTGCACGAACGGTCCGCTGCGCGGCGGCGAGGGTGGCGAACGGCTGGTCAAACGTGCCGGGCCAGGAGTCGCGACCCCAGGGTGCGACGTAGAGCCGATCGGTGCGGTCGGACTGGTCGGGCCGGTCGGACTGGGCGTCGAGCATGGACGTACCTTCCCTCAAGAAGTTTATGCCGTACACGGATGGCGTACACCATAAACGCCGGGCTAGGGTGGACGTCAAGGATGGGAAGGTGAGTGCGCATGACCGAGGAGAGCACGGCGGCGGATCCTGGACGCACCGTCGAACTGCTCTGGGGCGCCACGGAGGGCCACGGCAGAACGGGGCTGCACCTGGCCGGGATCGTCGCCGCGGCCATCGAGGTCGCCGACGCCGACGGGCTGGCCGCACTGTCCATGCGCCGGGTGGCCGAGCGGCTGGGCTTCACGACGATGTCGCTCTACCGGCACGTGCCGGGCAAGGCGGAGCTGATCGAGCTGATGCGGGACGCCGTGGCGGGCGAACTCGACAGGGCCGCACCCGAACACGTCGAGCCCGACGGCGGCAACTGGCGCAGCGGCATGGAGGCGTGGGCCCGCGCGCACTGGGCCCTGCACCTGCGGCATCCGTGGTTCGTGCACACCGCCGGCAGTCGCCGACTGCCCGGCCCGAACATCATGGCCGACTACGACCGCGCACTGCGGATCGCCGAGGGGACGGGGCTGCCGGCTTCCCAGGTGATCGCGGTGGTCCAACTGGTCGGCGGTTTCGTGAAGACCGCCGCCCTACAGGTCCACGAAGTCCTGCGGGAAGAACGCGAGTCCGGCGTCTCCCAGACCGAGTGGTGGCGCGGCCGGGAGGAGCTCGTCAAGCACCTGCCCCCCTACCCCGCGCTCGGCCGCCTGTGGCAGGCCGGCGGGTTCGACGAGCCGGAGGACCCCTTCGACTTCGGACTGGCCCGCACTCTCGATGGGGTCGAACTGCTCGTCCGCCGCCTGAGTGACGAAAAGCGTGATGTAACTGCGGAACAGCTCCCCGCGGGACGGTGCTCGGTCTGCGGCACCGAGTTCGACGGGGCACGCCGGGGGCGGCCACGGGACTACTGCTCCCGCGCCTGCCAACAACGAGCCTACCGACAGCGCCGATCGGCGACCTGACGACGTCGGCGCGATGGGCGACAACTCCCCATCGCGCACAGCCGGCACTTCATTTACCGGAATTTCGACGCCGCACACACCACGTCATACACCTCGGCCCAATACGCGGAATGACGCGGTGCGCAGTGTGATGCGGTGCGCAGTGCGGCATGGAGCAGGGCATCCCTTATGATCCGCCAGATCAGGGGACACCCTCAAGCCGCATTCCGGCACCGGGCGAGGCGCAAGAGGAACTGCCCGGGAATTTCCCCTCCTCTCACGCCTCGCCCGCGCCTGCGCGGAAGCGGAATATCCGTCACGCACAGAGGAGTACAATCAGCCCCTTACAGTCCCCGTCCTCACCGCCGCCGCGGCTGCTGCGCTTGTGATGACCACTGGTCGGCTTGAAGAGGCCCCAGGAGTCTTGGCTTTCGGCTTGGGAACCGCCCTTTTCAGATCGGCGGTCGTCGGTTGACATCGACGGGAAAACGGAGGCGCTCTTGGTGATCTGGGGGGTGGGCTTCGCCTCCACGGCGGACGCAGCCGTGGGCGACCCTGCCATGAGAGCGACACCCAGGGCGGCACTGATCGCGAAAACTCGCGAAACGGATTTCTTCTGGCGATTCATGCGTGCTGTGTTCATGGAACCACCATGCACGCGCCCCCGGCCCGATACGCCCCGGGGACAGCCAATCGGGTGATGAGCATGAAGCGCTCGAATCGCAGCAGCTTCGAGGAAGAAGTCGTCTTTGACGCCCGATCAGTTTTCCTTTCATGGGCTCCCGGGCCGACGTCGACTCAATTCGACAAGACCCGAATATCCGGCGGTGCGGCCGCGGGAAGCACACGTCACGGAAACCGGGAGACGCAGGTCACATTCGTCCGTGTCACAGGAGAACGGGCCACCCCGTCTGGGGTGTGTAGCCACTGACGACCGCGGAGGAAGACCTCATGGACACGCGACTGAACTACTTCGCCGACCCGACCGCCGGAAAGGCCCTCAAGCACTTCATGGCGGCGGGCAAGACGCTGAAGGACTCGCCGCTGCCGGCCTCGACGCAGGAGCTGGTGGCGCTGCGCGTCAGCCAGATCAACGGCTGCGCCGCCTGCATCGACATGCACACCAAGGAGGCCGCCGCTGCCGGTGAGTCCTCGGTGCGGCTGAACCTGGTGGTGGCGTGGCGGGAGGCCACGGTCTTCACCGATGCCGAGCGGGCCGCGCTGGCACTGGCGGAGGAAGGGACACTGGTAGCGGATGCCGGCGAGGGGGTCAGCGACGAGGTGTGGGAGCTGGCCGCCGAGCACTACGACGAGGAACAGCTCGCCGCCCTGGTGATCCTGGTGTCCTTCATGAACGCCGCGAACCGGCTGAACATCATCAACCAGCAGCCGGCCGGCGACTACCAGGTCGGGCAGTTCCACTGAGGGGCGGGAAGTCGACGGGCGACAGGGGTGTGACCTCATGAGCCTCGCACTGTGGATCGCCGCCGGGCTGCTGGCCGTGGTGGCCCTGACCGGCGGCATCACCAAGGCGTTCGTGCCCAGGCAGAAACTGGCTGCGGTCCGGGGCGGGGGATGGACCGCAGGCATCGGCGCCGGCTCCGTCAAGGCCCTCGGCATCCTTGAACTGCTGGCCGCGATCGGCCTGGTCCTGCCCGCCGTGGTCGGCATCGCGCCGGTTCTGGTACCGGTGACCGCCGTGTGCTGGGCCGTGTTGATGGTCGGCGCGGTGATCACCCATGGCCGACGCGGCGAAGCCCTGTATGTGGTGGCGAACCTGGTCTATCTCGTGCTCGCGGCATTCCTGGCATGGGGCCGCTTCGGCCCCGGGTCGTACGTCGGATGACCGACGGCACGGCCCGGTTCCCGATCGTCCGGCCCCGTTCGACCGAGGGCCCGGAGTGCGTCGGCGCACCCTCGGCGGCAGCATCGGCAACGGCCCGGAGCCCGGCGGCGGGCTCCGGGCCCCCGGACTCGGGGGCGCTACTCTGACCTGCCGGCGGTCCCGATGATCACCGGATGGTGCCTGGGTCGACGGGTGCGGCCGGGCGCGGGGGCGTACTGAAGGGGGTTCCGGCGTGAGCAAGGTCGAGGAGTTCGAGGAGCTGCGGCCGCTGCTGTTCTCGATCGCCTACCGGATTCTGGGCAGTGTGGCCGAGGCCGAGGACGCGGTGCAGGAAACCTGGCTGCGCTTCGACGGCTCGTCGACCCGCCCCACGTCGACCAGGGCTTTCCTGGCGACCGCGGTGACCCGGATCTCGATCGATGTGCTGCGTTCCGCGCGGGTGCGGCGGGAGGAGTACGTCGGGCCGTGGTTTCCCGAACCGCTGCTGAGCGATCCGTATCAGGATCCGGCGCGGGCGGTGGAGCTGGCCGACTCGGTGTCGGTGGCGGCGCTGTTGCTGCTGGAGCGGCTCAGCCCGCTGGAGCGGGCGGTGTTCGTGCTGCGGGAGGTGTTCGCCTTCGGTTTCGACGAGGTCGCCGCGGCGGTGGGGCGTTCGGAGCCGGCATGCCGGCAGCTGCTGGTGCGGGCCCGGCGTCATATGGCGGCCGGGCGGCCCCGGTTCGCGGCGGACCGGCAGGAGCAGCAGGAACTGGCGACGCGGTTCTTCGACGCGCTGAAGAACGGCGATATGGGCGGGCTGCGGAGCCTGCTGGCCGCCGATGTGCAACTGGCCGGGGACGGCGGCGGCAAGGCCCCGCAGCTGGCCAAGGCCATCGCGGGCGCGGAGAACGTGGCCCGGGTGCTGGGCACGGTCTTCCCTTTGATGAGCCGGATCGACGTGACGTGCGAGCCGCACGAGGTCAACGGTCAGCCCGGCGCAGTCCTCCGCGACCGGGACGGAAAGGTGCTCCACACCCTGGCCCTCGACGTGCTCGACGGGCGGATTCAGACCATCCGCGCGGTGCTCAATCCCGACAAGCTCGGCCACATCGGGCCGGTCGCGGATGCCTGGGCGATCGATCGTGAGGTGAAGCAGGCCCGTCGGCAGCGGAGCTGACTGCGGACTGCCCGGCGGGGCCCCGGCGACGGGCTCCGGTGCTGATCAGGCGGATGGTGACGCTGGGTAAGGTACGCGGGTGACTACACCTCAGCCCTCGCCCCAGGATTTCGGCGGCGCGCCTGGATACGGCGTGCCTGGGGGTGCCCCGTACGCCGGGCCGCCGCCCCACATACCGGGGCCCCCGGAGCCGGGCGCGGGCGCGTACGGCCAGCCCGGTCCCTATGGGGCCCCGCAAGTGCCGTACGGAGCGCCGCCGCAGGCCCCGTACGGCTACCAGGGTCCCGGCATGCCCCCGCCGGTTCCGCCCAAGAGCAACGCCGGGAAGACGTGGGGCATCGTCGGGGCGATCGCGGGCGTGGTCGTGATCGGGGGCATCGCGTCGGCGGTGGCCCTCAGCGGGGGCGGCGGGGGCAGGGGCGGCACGACCGGGCCCAAGTACCGGATCACGGTGCCGCAGACACTGGCCGACGGCTCCTACACGCTCTCCAAGGACATCTCCCAACAGGCCGGCACTTCCGTGCCACACGACGGGGCGAACGAGCACGGCATCACCGCCGTGGGCGGGCAGTACGGCAGCGGCACCAAGTCACTGGTGATGGTGGGGCTCTACGGGACGATCGACAACCCGCGGACGACCGTCGAGCACGCGATCCGCGGAATGAAGGACGACGCACGGACCGATGTCGCGGTACCGGAGAAGGAGTTCACGCCCAGTGGCGGCGGCGGTCCGCTGACCTGCGGGGTGGACGTGCGTCAGGAGGCGGGGCAGAAGATCACGATGGCGTTCTGTGTCTGGGCGGATGCCAGTACCAGTGTGAACGTCGCCCAGACCGACACCGCCGACCTGTCGAAGGATCCCCGGTCGGTGGACCTCCAGGAGTTCGCCGACACCGCCGGCAAGATCCGCCAGGAGGTGACCAAGCCGCTGGACACCGCGTCCGCCTGAGCCCTGCGGGGACGCCGCGCGCCCGATGCCTGGCGGTTCGGGCGCGCCGGAACCCGTCAGGCCGTTTCCGCGGCGCCGGGCCGCGGTTCGGGCGTGCGGGCCTCGGTGGTCGCGGACTCGCGGGCGCCGTTGGTTACGGACTCGCGGGCGCCGGTGCGGATGGCACCGGCCCCGGCGATCACGACGAAGAGCACGCCGGCCGCGGACGTCAGGCCCGGTGTCTGGCCGAGCACCAGCAGGCCGATCAGCAGCGCGATGGCGGGTTCCAGGCTCATCAGCGTGCCGAAGGCGGCCGTGGTCAGCCGGCGCAGGGCGAGGAATTCGAGGGCGAACGGCAGCACCGGGCTCACCGCGGCCAGCACCAGCATGATCCCGAGTGCCTGCCAGGTCACATGGCTCCACAGCGTGGGCGCGGCGATCAGGGTGCCCAGCAGGCCGGCCACCGGCATCGAGACGGCCAGACCGCTGAGGCCGGTGACCCGGTCGCCGACGCGCTGGGTCAGCAGGATGTAGACGGCCCAGCAGCCCGCGGCGGCCAGCGCGCAGGCCAGACCCACCGCGTCCAGCCCGCCGTGCCAGGGCTCGGTCAGCAGCAGCACGCCGAGCGCAGCCAGGGCCGTCCACAGCTTCCGGCCGCCGCCCTGGCCGTAGAGGGACACAGCCAGCGGGCCGAGGAACTCCAGTGCGCTCGCGGTACCCAGCGGCAGATGCACGACGGCGAGCATGAAGAACAGCATCATGCCGGCGGTCGCCGCGCCCAGCACGGTGCAGGCGAGCAGGTCCTGCCGGGTGAAGGCGCGCAGACGGGGCCGTATGAGGACCAGCATGAGCAGCCCGCCCCAGGCCAGCCGCAGCCCCGCCGTGCCCAGCGCGCCGAGCTGCCCGAACAGCGGGACGGCCAGCGCCAGCCCCAACTGGACCGAGGTCATCGACGCGACCGCCATGAGGAAGCCGGTCTCGGCACCGCCGAGGCGCAGTCGGCCGCCGGTGGCCCCAGCAGATCGCCGCCCTCGCCCGCGAGATGGGCGCCGCTCTGGTCCAACCGCACGGCCGACGGGTGCGTCGGACCCCCGCCGGCCGCCGCCTGGCCGAGCACGCCGTGACCATCCTCGCCGCCGTCGAGGCCGCCCACCTCGACCTCGCCCCCGGCGCGGAACCCAACGGCACCCTGCGCACCGCCGGGTTCGCCACCGCCATCCGCGCCCACCTGCTCCCCCTGGTCACCGAGCTGGCCACCAGCCATCCGGGGGTGCACCTCCTGGTCCGCGAGCACGAGCCCGCCGAGGCCCTGGAGCTGCTGGCGGCCGACGAGACGGACCTGGCCCTCACCTACGACTACAACCTCGCGCCGGCCACCTTCGAACCCGCGGTGCGCGCCACCGCGCTGTGGACCGCCCCCTGGGGCCTGGGCGTCCCCGCGCAGGACGCTGCCGACGGCGGGACGACGGTCGAGGTCTTCGCCCGTTTCGCCACCCATGCCTGGATCGTCAACTCCCGCAACACGGCGGACGAAACCGTCGTCCGCACGCTCGCCTCCATGGCGGGCTTCACCCCACGGATCACCCACCGGGCCGACAACCTCGATCTGGTACAAGGCATGATCACCGCGGGCCTCGGCGTGGGTCTGCTGCCGGCGACCCTCGGCACCGTTCCCGACGTCCGACTGATCCCGCTGACCGCGCCCGACGTCGTCCTGCGCGCCTATGCCGTGGCCCGCCACGGCCGCCTGAACTGGCCCCCGCTCGCCCTGATCACCGAGCGCTCGACCCGACCGGATACCGGCGCCCCACCGGGCGGACGGCAAGGTGACGGCAGGCCCTAGGTCGGGTCCGCGACGTCCCGTCCGTCGCCCACCACCGGCGCCGCTCCCCCGTCCGCAGTCCTCACCCCGCCGCGGTGTCCCACCGGTCGAGCCGGGCACGCAGTCGGTCCGGGGTGGTGAAGAGGTGCCCGCGCATGCCGGTCGCCTCGGCGGCCCGGACGTTCTCCCGGCGGTCGTCGACGAAGAGGATCCGGTGCGGCGGTTCGGCCAGTGCCCGCTGGCACCAGTGGTAGGCGGCGGGTTCGGGCTTGGCGTGGCCGAGGCGGCAGGAGAAGGCGCGCACCGCGAAGTGGTCGAGCCAGGCATGGTGGTTCTCGTAGTGGCGGGCCAGTTCCTCGGGGATGTTGGAGAGCAGGCCGATCCGCCGGCCCCGCCGCGCCAGCTCCTCGATCAGGGTGATCATGGTGGCGTCGACGGCGCTCCAACTCTCGACGTCGGCGGCGATCAGCGCGGCGATCCGCCGCTCGTCGAAGCGGGCACCGAGGCGGTCGGCCAGCTGCCGCCAGTAGCCGGGCCCGTCGATCTCGCCGCGGTCGTAGGGCGGGCGCAACGCCCAGTAGGCGTCCCGGAAGTCCGCTGCCGGCACCCCGGCCGCCCGGATCAGGCGCTGCCGGCCGTCGGCGGACTGCTGTTGGGCGAGAACGCCGAACAGGTCGAAGAGCACGGTCCCGGCCGCCATCGGTCACACCGTCCTGACGGTCACGCCGGCCGCGGTGAACCGCTCCGTGCGGTCGTCCGGGGCCGCGTCCGTGACGACTGCGTGCAGGGCGTCGACCGGCGCGACATGGGCGAGGGCGGTGCGGGAGAGCTTGCCGGCTTCAGCGACGGCGATGACGCGGCGGGCGCAGCCGAGGGCGGTGCGTTTGATCGCGGCGTCGTCCAGGTCGTAGGCGGTCAGACCGTCCTCGGCGGTGAGTCCGCAGCAGCCGAGCACGGCGGTGTCGAAGCGCAGGGCGGTCAGTGACGCCTCGGTCAGGGGGCCGGTCAGCGCGAGTTCGCCCGGCCGGGGCCGGCCGCCCGGAACGAGCAGGGTCAGGTGCGGGCCGTCGGCCAGGGCGTTGACGGCGTGCAGGGACAGCGGCATGACGGTCACCCGGCGGTGGGCCAGCGCACGGGCCACTTCCAGGCAGGTGGTCCCGCTGTCGAGGACGACCGACTCGCCGTCGGCGATCAGCCCCGCGACCTCGGCGGCGATCCGCCGCTTGGCCTCCAGTCCCTCCTGGGCGCGCAGCGCGAACGGGGGTTCCACACCGCGCAGCAGCAGGCTCCTGGCTCCCCCGCGATAGCGCTCGATGACCCCCTGGGCGGCCAGTGCCTCCAGGTCGCGGCGGATGGTCATCTCCGAGGCGCCGGTCAGCTCAGCCAGTTCGGCGACGCCGATGCGCCCCGCCTCACGTACAGCCTCGGTGATCCGCCTCAGTCGTTCTGTCCCAGCCATATCCCCATTGAACATCTTCAATGTTCGCAGAGCAAGCTTTCGCACAACCAATTTGTTCGCTACGTTCGAAGTATGGAGACATCGAAACAAGACGCATCACCCCGGACGACGCCCCGAACACCTCCCGGGGTACCGCCCACGACCCGGCTGCGGGCCGCGCGGATGGCCACCTTCGCCTACTTCGCCCTCAACGGCTTCCTGATGGGCATGTGGATCGTCCACATCCCCGGCGTCGAGCACCGGGCGGGGATCAGCCATGCCGTCCTCGGCTGGCTCCTGCTGCTGCTCGGCGCGGGGGCCTTCGTCGGCATGCAGGTCGTCGGGCCGCTCACCGACCGCTTCGGCGCCCGTACGGTCGTCCCGCTCAGCGCGGCACTGTGCAGCCTGACGCTGTTCCTGCCCGGACTGGCCGCGCACACCTGGACATTGGGGGCGGCTCTGCTGCTGCTCGGGGTCGGCAACGGCTGCCTGGACGTCAGCATGAACGCCCACGCCGTCCAGGTGGAACGCGGCTACCGACGCCCCGTCATGTCCGCCTTCCACGCGACCTTCTCCATAGGTGGCGTGCTCGCCTCCCTGGTGGGCGCCCGCACACTCGCCCTGAACTGGAGCCCCGCGACGACCCTCGGCGCGGCGACCCTCCTTGGCCTGGCCGTCGCCGCCCTGGCCGCCCCGGCGCTCCTGCCGTCCACCGGATCGTCCGGCCCCGCCCCCGACTCCGGCGCCGGCACCCCGGATGCCGCCGCCTCCCCACGGGCCCAACGCACCACCCCCCGGCACATCTGGATCCTGGCCGGCCTCGCCTTGATGATCATGCTGTGCGAGGGCGTGGCCAACGACTGGAGCGCACTCCACCTGCGCACCGTCCTGGACGCGCCCGCCGCCACCGCCGCCCTCGCCTACGGGGCCTTCGCCACCACCATGACCCTCGGTCGCTTCCTGGCCGACCGGGCGGCCGATCGCCTCGGCCCGGTACTCATCCTCCGCTACGGCGCCGCCATGGCCGCCGTCGGCCTGACCGCGGCGGCCCTCTCCCCCTGGATCCCCCTGGCCCTGGCCGGTTGGGCGGTGTTCGGCGCCGGCCTGTCCGGCTGCGTCCCCCAACTCTTCAGCGCCGCCGGCCACCTCGACCCCGACAACGCCGGGGTCAACGTCTCCCGGGTCGCCGGCCTCGGCTACCTCGGCATGCTCGCCGGCCCCGCCGTCATAGGCCCCTTGACCCACCTCATACCGCTCAACGTCACGCTCTTCCTGCCCGTGGCGTTCTGCGTCGTGGCCACCATCAGCGCAGGAGTCCTACACCCCCAACCCCCCTCGCCCGCCCCGCGCGAGACCGAACCGGCGGCATGACGGACCACAACCCCATGGGAAATCACCGCTGTCGAGGAGAGGAGCCCCCCCCCCCCCGGGATTTCCCGGACCGCACCGCGGACAGGCGGTTACGATCAACGTCCGTCGGTCACCGCCCGTCGATCACCATTCGCCGGTCGCCACTCGTCGGTCACCGTTCGTCGATCATCAGTCCAGGGGGCCGGAACCGTGCGCAACGCCGTAGTGACAACCGAAGGCGACCGAATCCGTTGGGTCGAACTTCCCGGGCAGGAACCCGCCCGCGTCTACCTGCACGGCCTGGGCGCCACATCGCCCGCCTACTTCGCGGAGATCGCGAGCCACCCCCTGCTGACCGGTCACCGTTCACTGCTGGTCGACCTGCTCGGTCACGGCATCAGCGACCGCCCCACGGACTTCGACTACACCCTTGAGGCACACGCGGACGCCCTCGCCAACGCACTGACCGCGGCGGGGGTCACCGGTGCACAGCTGATCGCCCACAGCATGGGCGGCTCGGTGGCCATCGTCCTGGCCGCCCGACACCCGCACTTGGTCTCCCGCCTGGTCCTGGTGGACGCCAACCTGGACCCCGTCCCGCCCCGGCCCGCCACCGGCGGCAGCAGCGGCATCGCCAACTACTCCGAGCAGGAATTCCTCGACGGCGGCTGGCAGGAGGTACGCGACTGGGTCGGCCCGCACTGGTGGTCCACCATGCGCCTGACCGGCCGCGAGGCCCTGCACCGCAGCGCGGTCCACCTCGCCCGCGGCACCGTTCCCACCATGCGTGAACTCCTGCTGCGACTGCGGATTCCGCGCGCCTACCTCCTGCCGGAGGCCGACGGCCCGCTGCCCGGCGCCGACGCGCTCGCCGAGGCGGGGGTGGCCGTGGTCCCCATCCCGGACTGCGGACACAACATCATGCTGGACAACCCGGACGCCTTCGCCCGTGCCACCACGGCCGCGCTGGCCGCACCGGAGCACGGGCAGCAGCGGGCCTGACGCCTGACGCCCGTCAGTCGCGTCGGTCCTTCGTGCGCCCGACCCTCCGCCAGATCAGGGTCATGCCCGCCGCCAATACCCCGAGGGCCGCCAACACGATGACGATCTTGATGACGCGATCCAGCAGCAGGTGCTGAAGCAGTTCGGACGATCCCGCCGCGAGGCCGGTCATCGCCAGCCGCCCCGGCGCCGGGGCCGGGACGCTCCGCGCTGCCCACCCTCTTCCAGCCGCCGGGCGGCAGCACGCACCCCGGCCCGCATCACGGGGTCGGCGTACCGGCGCACATCGTCGAGCCTGCCCCGCCGCTTGAGGGCCAGGGCGACGGCGAAGACCAGCAGCGCCAGCACCACCAGACCGCCCACGATCACCCCGAACCTGACCAGCATGAAATTGAGGTACGTCTCCACGAAGAACCCTCCACCCGTTCTGTCACGCCTGTGATAAATACCTGCACTCCCGTTGTATCACAGGCGTGATAGAAAGGCTCCATGCCCAAGCATGTGGATCCGGAGGCCCGCCGACGCCTCGTCGTCGACGCACTGTTCCGCGTCGTCGTCCGCGACGGCCTCCAGCGCACCTCATTGCGCGCCGTCGCGGCCGAAGCGGAACTCAACATCGGCTCCCTGCGGCACTACTTCGCCAGTCAGCACGACCTGATGCACTTCGCGATGCAGTCGATGCTCGACCGGGTCAGCGACAGACTGCTCGACCACATCGACCGGATCGGCGACCTGAGCCGCTACCCCCGCACCGAACAACTCCGGCTCACCGTCGAACTCCTGGCGGAGTTCCTTCCGCTCGACGAGAGCCGCCACGCCGAGGTCACCGTCTTCCTCGACTTCAACACCGCCACCCGCACCAACCCGGCCCTCCGCGACCTGTCCCGCCAGACCGCGGAAGGCACCAGGCACCTGGTACACCGCGTCCTCAGCCGACTCGACGCATCGGGCACCCTGCGCCCCGGCCTCGACCTCACCATCGAAACCGAACGACTGACGGCACTCCTGGACGGACTCGGCCTCAGCACCGTCCTGCATCCCGACCTCCTCGCCCCACAGGCATGCCTGGACGTGCTGGTCACACACCTGGGCAATCTGTCACTGCCCACCGAGACCCTGACAAGGGGACGGTAAGAGACCCTGGCAAGGGGACGGTAAGCACCCCACAGGGAGCGGGACTTCCGCGACTGCCGACATCTGCGACGCCTACGACACCTGCGACTCCTGCTCAACCCACGGAATGCATGGAGCGCCTGGAGTGGACGGAATGGATGGAGTGCATGCAACGGACGGAAACGCTCGGACGGACAGGCACCAGGGGACGCACGAGACCCGCGGCACTTGCAGGCCCCACGGCGCTGGCGGCACTTGCGGATCTTCCTTCCAGGGATTACTCCTAGGGGATCCGAAATGCGAGTGAGGAGAGTTGATGCAGCACTTCGTCCGGCCTGAGGGCACGCCGCCGGTCAACAACTACAGCCATGCGGTGGCGTTCACCGGCCCGATGGTCGTGGTCTCCGGACAGGTCCCCGTGGACAGCACCGGCCAAGTGGTCGGCGAAGGGGACCCCGAGGCCCAGATACACCAGATCTACGCGAACCTCGCCACGGCCCTGAAGGCAGCCGGCTCGGACCTCGACCACATCGTCAAGCTGACGGTGTATCTGACCGACCTGGCGGATCTGGACACGTTCCGCCGGGTCCGGGACGAGTACCAGGATGCCACGCGCCCGCCGGCCTGTTCGTTGGTCAAGGTCGCCGGGCTGGTCCATCCGGCGTTCCGCGCCGAGGTCGAGGCATGGGCAGTGGTCCCGACCGCGTCCTGAGCACGCGCCCGTCCGGCGTGCGCGGGTGCAGACACCGGCACCGGATACGTCAGGGCGCGGCCGGCAGGCGGTCGAGGACCCCGTCCAGTCCGCTACTGACCGTGTGCGGGTCGCCGAGGTCCAACCCGTGGGTGACCTCGTACCAGGGCCCCAAGCGATGCCAGAGCAGGGCGCGTTGGCGGAGTTGAGGGGTGGCGGGATAGGTGGCCGCGAGGGCTTCGGCGAACACGGACGGGGTGGCGTGCAGCGCCCAGGCAAGGTCGATGGCGGGGTCGCCGATGTGGACGTCACCGAAGTCGATGACGCCGGTGAGGTCGCCGTCCCGGGCCAGGACGTGTTCGGGACCGAGGTCGCCGTGGACGAGGGTGTGGGCCGGCAGCGCTGTCACCTCAGCGAGCAGGGCGGCGGCCGGGGCGCGCCGGTCGGCGGGGAGCAGCGGCAGGACACGGGAGGTGAACTCCCCTACCACAGCGGCGCGTTCGCCGCGTACCTGCGATGCGGACGGCACTCCGCACGGTTCCGCTTCCGCCGTGTCGGCGGCGTGCAGGGCGCGGAGGAAGTCGCCGAGTCGGCGCCCCTGCGCGGCGGTCGGTGCCGGGAGCGGTTCGCCTGGGACAAGGGCATGCCGGACGACCAGCGGCTCCTCGGTCACGACGACAGGCACCGGAACGGGCAGCGGCAGCTGCGGAGCGAGCCACGGCATCAGCCTCGTCTCCATGACCAGTTGCCCGGCGACCTCCGGACGGCGGGGACGACGCTCGACCCACCGCCCGGCGACCAGGCGCGCCTCGCTGTCCCATCCGTCGGAGAAGGTCGTGATCGCGGAGTCGGTGGACATGGCGCCACGGTAGATCACCACCGGGTGGTCCACCCACGAATTTTCGGCAGTCCGCTGCCTCCGCCGGCATCAGGCCGCCAACATGAGGCCGGCCGGCACAGGGCTGCCGATGCAAGGCCGCCCAGACAAGGCCGCCGGTACAAGGCCGCCGACGTAAGGCCGCCGATGGCGGTCCGCGCTGCGCGCCACAATGCGGCGCATGGATGGCCGACAGCTGGCGCACTTCCTCGCGATCGTCGATCACGGCGGCTTCACCGGGGCTGCGTCCGCGCTGTCCAGTCAGGAGGTCAGCCAGCCACCAGGTGGCACAACTCCCCATGCCTGCCTGCTTTTTGGTGGGGTGGACCATACCTCCTCAGGTGGGGACGCCTGGAGTCGGAAGACTGGGGCTGGCTGGATTCTCTTCCGCGTGGCGGCTCCGTAGCGTCACCGCCATGACGAGTCCCTCAGCGACGAATCTCCCAGCAGCGCGGGAACCCGTACAGCGGCGGCGCGGGCCGGTGGTCTACCTGGTGATTGCCAATCTGGGTATGTGGATCGCGATGTCGCCGCTGCTGCTCAGCGGGTTCCGGCGTGGGAGTGCGCGAGAGGAGACCAGCACCCTGGCGGAGGTCTGCATCGCGGCGGCGATGTTCGCGCCGGCGCTCGCCGCGATCTTCGTGGCCCGCCTGGTCGAACCGGGCGGTCGGATGCGGGACGCACTGGCCCTGCAGTGGCCCAGCCCCTGGGGGCGTGGCGTACGAGCCTGTCTGATGGGTCTCGCCGTGCCTGCCGGTCTGACCGCTGCCGCACTCGCCATCGGCACCGCCGTCGGGGCCTACCCGCTGGGTGAACTGCACTGGGGCACGCTGGGCGGTTGGGCAGGCGGAATGCTGGTGCAGATCGTGGTGTCACTGCCACTGTTCTTCGGCGAGGAACTGGGTTGGCAGGGCTACCTGTTCCCCCGCCTGGCCCGGGCCGGCGGCGGTACGCACCTGCTGCGCGCGTACCTGCTCACCGGCTGCGCCTTCGCGCTCTGGCACCTGCCCACGCTGCTCATGGGCGGGCAGTACCCCGGCCGGCCGTGGTACGTCTCGGTGCCCGCGATGCTGGTGAGCTGCACGCTCATCCTGCCGGTCTTCACCTGGTTGCGGCTGCGCTCGGGCTCGGTACTTCCCGCCGTGCTCGCGCACGCCTTCGTCAGCTCGGCGAGTGTCGGCATGGTCAAGGAATTCGCCGACCCGACCGCCACACTGGACCCGCTGCACATGGGACTCACCGGTTGGCCCGGCTGGATCGCGTCGGGCACGCTGGTCACCTTCCTCGCCCTCACCGGCCGACTCCGCACCCCACCCCACGCCCCAATCTCCGGCCCCATCCCCACCGGCCGACCCGTCGCCAAGGGCGCATGACGGGGAGGCGGCCGGCGGCGACGGGGTGCGAGGCAGCGGCAACCTCGAATGGGAGAGCCAGTCAGCCCTGGCACTCTCCGCCTCACCGCCCCCACACAGTCAGCACCCAGGCCCGGGAACACCCGACGATGCGGCCGGCCGCAAGACCTGCGTGGCGAAGTCGTCGGCCGAGCGCGGTGGCCGGCCGAGGACACGCTGGACGCCCTCGCCCAGGCCCGCCACGCCCTCGCGGCGATAGTTCGTGTACAGGTCGTGCAGTCCGTCGATGGTCTGTGGGGAGACTCCGCGCTCGGCCAACCCGGCGCGCCAGGCATCGTCCAGTGGTACGTCGACGTGCCGCACCGGCACACCGAGCGCGTTCCCGAAGGAGGCGGCGAGCTCGGCCAGGGTCAGTACCGCGGGGCCGCTGATCTCTATCGCGCCGCCCACCGGCCGGTCCGCGAGGAGTTCGGCGACCGCGACGTCGGCGATGTCGCGTACGTCCACATAGCCGCGGGCACCGGGCCCGGCCGGATCAGCGAGCGCGCCCCGCGCGATGGCGGGTGCCGCGGTCAGGAAGTTCTGGAGGAAGCGGTCGGGTTGAAGCACCGTCAGCTCCGCGATGCCGGCGTCGCGCAGACGGTCGGTGATGACGTCGTGGTTGCCGGTCACCGCGTCGGGGGCGATGCCGGAGCCGAACCGCCGGGCGCCGAGTTTGACGATCCGCCGTACGCCGGCTTCGACGGCGGCCAGGCCGAGGGTGGTCTCCGCGGCGATCTGGTCCTCGGCGAAGGGGTGCGCGAGGAAGAGCCGCTCCACACCCTCGACCGCGCGTCGCACGTCCTCGGCGTTGGTTGCGTCCCCGCGGAAGACCTTCCCGCGCACCGCTCCTTCCAGCGCCTGGGCGGTCGCCGCCGAACGCACCAGAAAGCGCACGTCGCTCCGGTCTCGCAACGCCTCGGTCACATGGCGGCCCACCACCCCCCGCGGCGTGGTCACCAACACGGTCACAGTCTCGGGCTCGGGCCCGGACGCAGTGTCGGTCCCGTGCTCGGGCTGAGTCGTATGTGCAGTCATCGACACTTCCTCCCTCTACAGCTACGGCGATCAGTGAACAGCGATCAGCGATCAGCGATGGGAAAGGGATTCGGAACCGTGGGTGTCGTCGGCTGTGTGCGCCGGGACTGTGACCGTGGTGGCGCGGAGGGGTGGGGCCGTGGCTCTACAACGTCTGTCCGAGCGCGGCGACGAACTGGGCAATGCGCTGCTCGTCGCGCTTGTAGTGGGTCCACTTGCCCACCCTCGTCGCCAGCACCAACCCCGCTCGCTGGAGTTCGGCCATGTACGCCGACACCGTTGACTGGGCGAGTCCTGCCTTGGCCTGGATGTGGCTCACGCAGACCCCGACTTCGAGCGGGTCGGCGATGGTCTCCATACCTGCGAAGTTGCGGATGGGATCCCGCAACCACAGCAGCATCTGCAGGCGCATCGGATTCGCCAGCGCCCGCAATGCGTCGACCACGTCGGGATCCGGTGTGGTCGCGTTTGCAGTCGCCGTGTCTGTCACGCCCCCAGGGTACAAGCCGAGACCGACATTTCGAAGAATCCCGATTTGTCATGCCTGGCTCAGGCGGCACCACCCCGCGACAGCAGGGCTTCTCCGAGCCTGCGCCAGTGCGGCATCGCGGAGCGACCCGGCTCGACGCCGATCACCTGCACACCGACGTGGTCCGCACCCGCCGCGACATGACCGTTCAGCTTCTCGGCAATGGCGTCCAGGTCGCCCCAGAACACGAAATCGTCGACGAGCCGGTCGCTGCCGCCGCTGGCGATCTCCTCCTCCGCGTAGCCGAGCCGGCGGAACTTCGCGACGTTGTACGGCGTGGAGAGGTAGCCGTGCAAGTACTCCCGCGCGACGGCGCGGGCCGTGGCGGGGTCGGACTCGAACAGGACCGCATGCTCCACCCCGAGGAACGCTTCCGGCCCGAGGATCTCCCGCGCCTGCGCGGTGTGGGCGACATTCACGTGGTAGGTGTGGGCACCGGCCGAACGCTCGCGCGCCAACTCCAACATCCTGGGCCCGTACGCGGCCAGGACACGGTGCATCGGGGCGCGCGGCGCGGGGTTGGACGGCGTGAGTGCGTCCAGTTCGTCGAGGTATTCGGTCATCGCCGCCACGGGCTTGACCCCTGGCCGCGGCTCTCCACCGAATCCCAGGCCGAGTACGTGCCTGTGGGGGTAGGCATCGGCGAGGAGGAGGCTGGCGCCGTACGTGGAGCGGGCCCCACGCGACCAGATTCGGGCAATGCCGTTGATGACGTGGATCCGCTCGGTGGCGGAGAGCAGGAAGCCGGCGTGCGTGAGCGCCTCGCGCCCACCGACCTCAGGGATCCAGACCGCCCGCCATCCCTGTTCCTCCAGTCCCTGGATCGACTCGCGCAGCTGCGCGGCCGGTTGGTGCTCGAAGTCGAAGGTGTAGATCCCGAACGTGCCGAGATCCAGGCCGTCGATACCACCCATGGCGCAGCTCCTCACGCACGTCACCGGTGCCCATCTATCGATCAAGCGGTACGTATCGAACTATCGCAGAATGACGATGCGTCCTGCAAGTCGTCTCGCCCGGATACCAGATGGCATGGAGCCAACAGCTGATAGCCGATAACTGGTAACTGATAGGGGAATTCAGGCTCGGCACGTGGCGCTTCAGCCCAGCGTGGCGTCGTGGGCGTTGCCTGGGGTGATGCGGGCGTTGACTGCGGGCCGCCCGGCTTCCGCCTGATGGGCGCCCGGCGTGTGGCCGAAGGCGCGACGGAAGACGTCGATGAAGGCGCTGGCTGACGACCAACCGCACAGGTGGGCCACGGTGGTGACCGGGGTGTTCTCCGCCAACAGCACCAGGGCGTGGTACAGGCGCACTTGGGTGCGCCACTGCGGGAAGGTCATGCCAAGTTCGGACTTGAAGAGGCGGGAGAGGGTGCGATC
The DNA here is from genome assembly GCF_016917755.1 of Streptomyces noursei. Lineage (GTDB taxonomy): Bacteria > Actinomycetota > Actinomycetes > Streptomycetales > Streptomycetaceae > Streptomyces > Streptomyces yunnanensis. Next base: position 832,717 of record NZ_CP070326.1, read on the forward strand.
GCTGGCACCGATCTCTCTGCCCAGGGCGGCCGGGGTGCGGTTGCCGGCCGGATCGGCGCGCAGCAGCGCACAGAGCGCCTGGAGCCGGGGCGAGGTGGGGGCGGGCAGGTGCATGGGCTGCTGCGGCGAGGCACGCAGTTGGTCGAGCAAGACGGCGCGGAGGCGTGCGCGTTCGGGGCTTTCGTCGTGCGGTGCACGGGTGTAGGCGAGGATCAGCTCGCGCAGCAAGGGGCTGGCGGTCAGCACCGTGGGCTCGTCCAGGCCGAGCGGGTTGTCGGTGGCGGGCAGGCCCACCAGGTGCAGTTCGAGGGTGCCGTGGGCCTGATGGGCGTGCGCACGGCCGGCCGGCACCCAGATGGCGCGGTTGGCCGGAGCGACCCAGGTACCGGCGTCCGTGGTGACGGCGAGCACTCCGCGGGCGGCGTAGACGATCTGGTGGTCGTCATGGCGGTGGGCGTCGATGCCCGCACCGGGAGACAGCCACTGGGCGCGGGTCGGCGCGATCGGCTCGTGACGGATTTTCGTCATCGATTGGCACTTTATCGGAAGTGCGACACGAGAGCCTGCGGCGAGCATGGCGCTGTGTCAAGGAAATGGAACCAGTCATCGAGGAACGCCGCACGCAGCACCGCAACAGGCGGGCACGCGTCGGCGCGGAACAAGTCGATCCTCCTCCTGTCGATCGGGCACGCCTGTGTGGACGTCTATCAGGGCGCGGTGGCGTCACTCGTCCCGTTCTTCGCCGCCGAGCGCGCCTACACCTACGCCACCGCCTCCGGCATCGTCCTCGCCGCCTCACTCCTGTCGTCGGTCGCCCAACCACTGTTCGGCGCCCTCACCGACCGCCGGGCACTGCCCTGGCTACTGCCCGTCAGCACAGTGTTGGGCGGACTGGGGATCGCGCTCAGCGGCCTCACCGGCTCCTATTCGCTGACGTTGGCGTTCGTGGCGGTTTCCGGGGTCGGGGTGGCCGCCTACCATCCCGAGTCGGCCCGCGTCGCCCGGCTCGCCAGCCGGGGCAGTCACACCGCGATGGGGTGGTTCTCGCTGGGCGGCAACCTCGGCTTCGCCGCGGCACCGGTCCTGGTCACCGCAGTCATCGCGACCGGCGGCCTGCACCAGTCACCCCTGCTACTGATACCGGCCCTCGCCGGCAGCGTGCTGTGCCTGCCCGCCCTGCGCCTGCTGAGCCGGACAACAACCAGGACGCCGCAGAACGATCCCCAGACCGACCCCCGGTCCGGCCCTCGACTCCCTCCCCAGACCGACCCTCGGATCGCCCCCCATACCGATGTCGCGAGCGAACCCTCGCCGCCCCCCAACTCGCCGCCCCGTTCCCCCCTTGAGCCAGCCCCCGGCTCCACCACGGACGAAGCAGATGGAGCGGACGAAGGCCCGTGGCGGGTCGGCGACGACAAGACCTCCTTCGTCAGACTGTCCCTGGCAGTGGTCTGCCGATCCATCGTCTTCATCGGCCTGAGCACGTTCCTCGCGTTCTACGTCCGACAGCGCACCGGAGGCGGTCCGGCTACGGGCACGGTGGCCCTGTGCGTGCTCTACCTCGGTGGGGCGGTGGGCACCGTGCTGGGCGGCAGCCTCGCCAACCGCTGGGACCGGGTCACCGTCGTCCGCAGGTCCTACCTGCTCTCCGTCGCCGCAGTGGCAGGCGTCGTCTACGTTCCCGGCCCGGCGATCTATGCGTTCGTGGCACTTGCCTCCGCCGGCCTGTACGTGCCGTTCTCGCTCCAAGTCACGCTCGGTCAGGACTATCTCCCCTCGCGGATGGGCACGGCCAGCGGGATCACCCTCGGCCTGACCGTCAGCATCGGCGGACTCGCCAGTCCGCTCCTCGGCATCCTGGCGGACGCCACTTCCCTTCGCGCGGCACTGTCCCCGCTGATCTTGATGCCTGTGGTGAGCTGGCTGCTGTTCCGGAAGCTGCCCGAGCCGACCCCGCCGCAGACACTGGTCTCCGCACCACCGACAACGAAGACGAAGGAAACAACGAAGGAAAACAACGGAGCAGACAACGAAGGCGAAGAAAACGGCGAACTCGGCTGGGTCGACGTCCGGTCCGCTTGAGTCACGGAAGCCCCCCGGTGGAGGGGCACCTGTGCACCCCTCCACCGGGCCTCACGGACGGATGATCCGCCCCCGCATCGTGCCCTCCACGGCGTCGACGTACGCTCGGGCGACCTCGGCCACCGGGGTGCCGTCGGCGCCGTCCGCCCCCATGCCTTCCAACGTCTCCTTGATCCAGCCGGGGCTGATGAGATTGATGCGCAGCCGTCGGGGCAACTCACTGGCCGCGTTGCGAACGAAGCCCTCCAGACCGGAGTTGACCAGGGCACCCAGCGAACCGCCGGCCAGGGGCGCGGAGAACGTGCCTCCGGTCAGCGTGATGGATCCGCCGTCCCGCAGGTGGTGCACGGCCCGCCGGGCCAGCGCGACCTGGCCCAGCAGCTTGCCCTGGATACCGGCCACGAACGCGTCGTCCGTCACGGACGCCAGGTCCACCAACGGTCCGCCGGCGGCGCAGCACACCACCGCGTCCAGGTCCGGCACCCGCTCGAAGAGCGCGTCGACGGACGAGGGATCCTCCAAGTCGGTGCGCAATGGTCCGCTGCGGGATGCCTTGACCACCTGGTGCGTGGCTTCCAGTGCGTGGGCGACCGCACTGCCGATGGTGCCGGTCGCCCCGATCACGAGTATCTTCATGCGGCTGATCATGTCAACGGCACCCGCACGCGGCACCCGCATTTCTGGCCCGGGGCGACACTGCCGCGCCCGCCAGGCCCATCCCGTCTGTCACACCTGCCCCCTCACGCCCTCCGATTTCCACAACCTCCGCCATATTCACGGACGTTGGCACCATGCGGGCGACAACGGCAACTCCGTGACCACCTCGCCGAGTCGGAACATCACGACCGGCAAGCGGGTCCAACAGTGCGGCGGTCGGACCCACGAGGGCGTAGCCGTTCGCGTCACCCGGCGCGTCCTCGTCATGGCCGTGGCCGTGACTGTGGCCGTGGCCGTGGCCGTGGCAGCTGGCACAGCCGTACGAGCGGTGCGGCCCCCTCACGCGCTCCCCCTCGCATGCAGCCGCTGACCGCGGGAGAAGGGCGCGTCGAGTGGTAGATGGAGCCATGACACTTCTGAAAGGTGATTACGGGTGATCACGGGTGATCATGGGTGTCCAGGAGGGGCGCGGGTGCGGGTCAATCGATTCCCTGACCCGCTTGCGGTCCGGCAGCGCCGCGGTCCGGTGCCGGACAGCCTCGCGCGGCTGGCGGACGGCCTCGCCGGCCAGGCGTGCCGGGAGAGGCTGGCGCGGCTGTCCATGGGGCCGCCCGGGCACCCCGGCCTGGATGGGGCACAGGTCGTAACCGCCACCGATTACCGGCCCTATGGGTCACCGGGGATGCCCGGCTCGCCGGACGGCGACCGTCTCTGCGCAGAGTTCACGGACGCGCTGTTCAGCGACGAGGTCACCAAGAGCATTCAGGAGAGCGGTCCGTTGGCGATCCTGGCCGCCACGGACGCCGCCCGACGGATCCTGGCCGGTCCGGGCAACCCCCTGGGGGACCGGCTGGCCGCGCTCGCCGCTGCCATTCCCGCCGAAGGCGGTGAGGCCGGGCCGATCATCGACACGTATCTCGCGCGGCGGAGATCCGCGACACGATCCTCACCGCCTTCCTGGCCGGGACGGGGACGACGGCCAGCATTCTGGCCCGGTCCCTGGATTTGCTGGCCCGCCACCCCGAGATCGAACAGCGGCTGCACGCCGAGGTCGACACCGTCCTGAGCGGAAACCCGGCCACCCACGCCGATCTGCCCCGCCTGGAACTGACCGAACGCATCATCACCAAAACCCTCCGCCTGTACCCCTCGGCCTGGTTCCTCACCCGCACGGTCACCCATGACACCCACCTGGGCAGGCGCCCACTGCCCGCCGGCACCGGCATCGTCTACAGCCCCTACCTCATCCACCACCGACCCGGCCGCTACCCCGACCCCGAAACCTTCGCCCCCGACCGCTGGGACCCCGAGCACCCCCAACCTCCCCGCAACCGCTTCATCCCCTTCGCCACCGGCGCCCGCAAGTGCATCGGCGACACCTTCGCGACAACCGAGGCCGTCCTCTCCCTCGCCACCATCACCGCCCGCTGGAGCCTGAAACACCTGCCCGGCCACCGCCAGACCCGCCCCCATCCTGGGAGCGTCGTTCGGACCGGGCGAACTTCGGATGCAGGCAACTCCTCGGTAGAGGCTTCGGAGTGCGGTTCACCTTACGGATCACCATGAACGGCTCGGCTCAGGCACGGCCGGCACGATGTCAGTGGTGGGTCCTACGATCCGGGGATACGAGCTTTAAGGAACATTCACAGTGGCCGACTTCAGCCCGACCTCCGTGCCGAGCCCGGCGATCGAGACCGCGGTGCCCGTCGGCCTCGCCTTCGTCATCGTCCCGGGCAGCGGAACGAGTGAGCTGGCCGGGATCACTGGGGCCGGAGGCATCGCCGTCGACGCGGACGGCACGCACCGGATCTGGTTCGACTACGGCCTCGGCAAGTAGCCCAGCAGCTCAACAGGTCACCCCCGGAGCCGGAAGGGCCGTGTGATCCGCCGGAACGTGCTCAGTGAAGGCGGCCGGTCACCGCCAGGTTGCCGTCCGGGGTGCGTCGCGCGAGGTTGCCGGTGCGGAAGAAGCCGTCGGTGGTGAAGGAGCGTGCGTTGTGCTCGGGTGCCCGGTAGTAGCCTCGCAGGGTGTATGGACCGCGGGCGAGGAGTTCGCCGGGTTCCCCGTCAGGAACGTCCTTGCCGTCAACGTCGACGATGCGGATCTCGTCGTCGGGCGAAAGCGGGCGGCCGTGCGTGCTGAGCACGGTCTCGTCCGGGTCCGTGGGCCGGGTGAGGGTGAGCAGCCCCTCGGCCATGCCGAACACCTGCTGCAGGCGACAGCCCCATTCGGTGCCTATCCGTGCGGCGGTCGCGCGGGGCACGGTGGGGCCGTCGATCTGCACGAGACGCAGGTTGCTCAAGTCGGCCTGCATTGTCGGTAGTTCGTCGAGCCAGCGTTGGGCGACGGCGGGCACCAGCGACGTGACGGTGACCCGCTCTCGCCCGATGACTGGAAGGCATGCGGCGGGTTCCGGGCTCTCGACCAGGACGACGGTGCCGCCCACGGACAGGGTGCCGAGGATGCCTGGGCACCCGAAGGTGAAGTTGGACTCGGCGGGCAGCGCGGCGAGATACACGTCGTTCTCGGTGAGCGATACCAGCTCGGCGGCGGCCCGCGCCTGGTAGGCGTAGTCGTTGTGGGTGCGTGGGACGAGCTTGGGCGCCCCGGTGGTACCACCGGAGAACAGGAAGAACGCCACCTGGTCGGCGCTCTGCACGAGCGCCCGCTCGGGTGGGGAGTCGACGGACGCCAGCGGGAAGTAGTGACAGCCCGACGGGTCGGTCGAAAGGCCGCCGTACGGGGACGAGGCGTCTGGCGCCCCAAGGGTGAACACCCGCCGCAGGAAGGGACCTTGTGCCGCGATGTCCGCGACCATCGCCGTGTGGTCGAAGCCCTGGTACGTCGAGGGACCGACGTATCCGACGGCCTCCGCGATCCGCACGAGGTGGGACACCTCGGACGTGCGGCACGAGACCGGGCAGAGCACCGGAACCGCGCCGACGCGCATCAACGCGAACGCGGTGACGACGAACTCGGGGACGTTCGGCAGCTGGACCACGACCCGTTGCCCGGGCCGCAGGCCGCGCAGCCGGAATCCGGCGGCCATGCGGTCCACGCGCCGGTTGAGGGCCGCGTAGGTGATGCGGATGTCGCCGTGCACGAGTGCGGTCCGCGGTCCGTACTGCAAGGCCCAACCGCGCAGCAGGTTGTCCAGCGTATTGCCACGCCAGTGTCCGGCCGCCCAGTAGCGGTCGACGAACACCTCGGGCCAGGGCGTGCAGCCGTCGAGCATGGATGTCATTCGCTTCCTTCTGTACCTGCTTCCGGACCGGACGCCCACCGCGGGCCGGCGGAGCCATCTGGCCCGACGCGCACCACACGCTCGATCCGATACCCGCCGCAACTCGGCTTGTGCAAGGGCCAGTTCGCTCGACCCGGTCAGTCACCACCTCGCCCATGTCCCCCATCAGGATCGGGGTGCCGCGTACCGCCGGTCCCTTCCATCCGTCGCCGATCCAATCCGTCGACACCCCCACCCGCAATGCGCTTTCTCCACCATGAACGCGGAATGCCTTCAGCAGAAAGCCCAAGGAGCGCCGCTGACCAGGGGGAATCGCCCACCAAGGCCAGCAGCCGATGTGCCGGTGCGCAGCCTTTTCACGACGCACGGCCGATCGTCTGCTCTCCGGGCCAGCGTCGGCGGAGGCAGCGGATACATCGACGGGCTGGCCGCTCCCTCAACCAGGTATGCCTTGGCCGTCCGCCGAGTCCTCCTCGTAGGTGACGTGGTACTGGCGCGTGTACCGGTTGAGGGCGGCCGGATCGAGGCGTCCGCCCCTGCTCACCTCGGTCCGGTGCTCTATCAGGGTCTCCACCACGCACTCCCAGCCACCGGGCGAGGAGATCTGGAGCACGCGGGGCGGTGGGGTGGAACCAGGGCGGATCGCGTGCGGGACTCCGTGCGGCAGCAGGACGAACTGCCCCGGGCGCGCGATGTGTTCGTCGCCGTCGAAGTCGATGTGCAGTGCACCGTCGAGCACATAGATGCCCTCGTCGGCCACGTGGTGGGTGTGCCGCGGGATGGGCTGGGCCACGGTGACTTCCAGGAACGAGAAGAGTCCGGCGGTGTCGGCGGTGCGGGCCTTGACGCTGAAGGCGGGCGGTACCGGAATTCGGCCGGGTCGCGCCTCGCCGGGGCCGAGTACGAAGAAGCACCGGGCGGCGCCACCGTCAGCGGCGCCGGCATCGGCATCGGCATCGGCATCGGACCGTCCGGGGGCGCCCGGCGCCGACAGCTGGAGGGTGTGCGTGGCGGAGTCGGCGCCGCCGAGGTTGCGCAGGGCGTGTGGGACTCCGCGGGGCACCAGGGCACACATGCCGCTGGTGAGGTGGTGGGTCTGGTCTCCGATGTCGAGGCCGAGATCGCCTTCGCGGACGTAGAGGAAGGTGTCGAAGCCCAAGCGGCGCATGGTGTTGGGCACTTGGGCGGGGGTGCCGGTGCCGCCGTCCCATTGCTCCGCCATGAGGGAGAAGCGGCCCTCGGTGTCCCCGGGGCCGGCCTTGAGTGTCGCGCCTGGCGGTAGGGGGACGGGAGTGGGGGTGGAGCGGGAGGCACCCGCGTCCAGCAGGAAGAAGCGGTCCTTGGGCATCTGGAGTTCCCTTCTGGGTCCGTCTGGGGACGCTGAGCCGTCATCGTCGAGAGGATGCGATGATGAGGAATCGGAATCCGATTCCGTTTTGTTTCGTGTTCCATGGATAGCAGGGGGCGTGAAGCAGTGTCAAAGGTTTCCGGATCGTCACCAGGCACGTCGTGGACAAGACGGGACGGGACAGCTCGGCGGAGTGCGGCAACCGTCGCGTCCAGACGCGGAGGCTCCGTCCCCGCGCACCGGTTGGCGTCTGCGATCATCACCGTCGACCCTGACCCTCAACGGAGACAGCCATGACACCGCACCTGGAGCACAGGCAGCAGACCGACCCGAACGGGCAGCTCGACACGTCCAGGTCGTCCGAGCACGGTGACCGGGACGGTGACGGAGGCTGGGACGATGACGGTGACTGGGACGATGGCGGCGTCCTACGGCCGTTCGGCGCGGAGTTCTTCGCGGATCCCTATCCGGTCTACGCGCGACTCCGGAGCTTGGGACCCGTCCTGAAGGTCGCCCTGCCCGGCGGGGCGCGGGCCTGGCTCGTCACCCGCGAGGAACACGTGCGGGCGGGCTTGACCGATCGGCGGCTGTCGGTGAACAAGGCGCACTCCCGCAACGGCTACCAGGGCTTCTCCCTGCCGCCCGCGCTGGACGCCAATCTGCTCAACGTCGATCCGGACGACCACGTCCGGCTGCGTCGGCTGGTCTCCCAAGGGTTCACGCCGCGGCATGTCGAGCGACTCCGCGGGCGCGTCGTCGCGGCGGCCGAACACTACGCGGACCGGCTGGCCCAACGCCTGGCGGAGGACGGGGAGGCCGAGCTCTTCGAGGCGTTCGCCAATCCGCTGCCGCTGGTCGTCATCGGCCATCTGCTGGACGTGCCCGAGGCCGACGGCAGGACGTTCTCCCATTGGGTCGCCGCCATGATGGCGCCGTCCCACGCCGGGCACACCGCGGAGGCGATCGGGCACATCCACCGCTATCTGGTCGGGCTCATCGACGCGCGGCGCGCGACCCCCGGGGACGACCTGCTGTCCTCGCTGATCGCCGCACGGGACGACGACGACCGGCTGAGCGAGGACGAACTGGTCTCGCTGGCCTTTCTGCTCCTGATGGCCGGGACCGAGAACGTCCAGCACCTGATCGGCGGCGGGCTGCTCACCCTGCTGCGCCACCCCGAGCAGCTCGCGGCGCTCCGCCGCCGACCGGAACTCATGCCGGAGGCCGTCGAGGAACTGCTGCGCTGCGCCCACCCCAACCAGATGGCGATCCGCCGGTTCCCCACCGAGGCCGTGGAGATCGCCGGTACCCGGATCCCGGCCGGCGACACCGTGCTGCTCTCGCTGGCCTCGGCGCACCGCGATCCGGCCCGCTATCCCGAACCGGACCGCTTCGACATCCACCGACCGGACAAGGCCCAACTCGCCCTCGGCCACGGGCCGCACTACTGCCTGGGGGCATGGCTGGCCCGGATGGAGATCGGGATCGCGTTGGGCACGCTGATCGAACGGTTCCCCGAGCTGCAACTTGCCGTTCCTTATGACCAGTTGGAGTGGCGGGAGTCGTTCCGGTCGCATGCGTTGCGACGGTTGCCGGTGTCGGTCGGGTGAGGCTTCGGAGTAGTCGGCACCGGGTGTGAGGTGACGGTCGGCGAGGTGATGGCACGTCAGGTGACATTAAGTCAGAGGCCGTGATCGCGTACCCGCTCGACCAGGGCCGCCGCCTCCGCCCGGCTGCCGACCTGGAGCTTGCCGAAGAGGTTGTTGACGTGGGTCTTGACGGTGGCGACGGAGACGTAGAGGGATTCGGCGATGGCACGGTTGGTGCGGCGTTCGCTGAGCAGTTGCAGGACCCGGGTCTCCTGCACCGTCAGGGCGTGCGCCGCCGCGATCCGTTCCAGGGCGGTGCGGTGGGTCAGTCCGCGCACCATGGCCGAGGCGATCTCCGGGGCGAAGGTGCGGTGCCCGTCGGCGGTCGCGGTGATCGCGGAGACGATCTGGGCGCGGCCGGCGCTCTTGGTGAGGTAGCCGGCGGCGCCGGCCTGGAGCGCGCCGACGATGGAGGCGTCGTCGGCGTAGGTGGTGAGCACCAGCACCGCGGGCGCCGGGTCGAGCGCGGTGAGGGTGCGGGTGGCGGCGATACCGTCGACGCCGGGCATCCGCAGGTCCATGAGCACCACGGCGGGGGTCAGGTGCCGGGCCAGTTCGACGGCGGTCGCGCCGTCGGCCGCGGAGCCGACGACGTCGATGTCGGGTTCGTGGTCGAGGATGGTCACCAGGCCGTCGCGCACCGCGGCCTGGTCGTCGGCGACGATCACCCGGATCGGTCGGTCACTCATAGGGCACCCGGCATTCCACGATCCACTCTCCGTTCACCGCGCCGGCGGTCAGTCCGCCGCCTACGATCTCCGCGCGTTCCCGCATGCCGGGCACGCCGTGGCCGCCCGTGACGCCGGGTTCCGGCCGTTCGACGGGTGGGGCCAGCCGGTTGGCCACGCGCAGCAGTGCCGCGTCCCGGCCCGCCGTCACGACGACGGCGACGGGCGCGCCGGGTGCGTGCTTGCGGGCGTTGGTCAGTGCCTCGACGGTGACGGAGGCGATGACCTCGCCGACCGGTCCGGGCACCCGCGCCGGCTCGCCCCGCACCTCGACGTCCACCGTCATGCCCAGCGCGCGGACGCCGGTGACGATCTCGCCGAGCGCCGCGTCGATGCCGGCGGGGAGCCGGCGCAGGGCGTCCACCGCATGCTTGGCCGCCACCAGGCCGTCCGCGGCCATGGCGCGTGCGCCGCGGACCCGGTCCACCACGTCCGCGTCCGCTCCGCGGGCCACCGAGACCGCCTCCAGGGCGTCCAGTTGGATCACCAGGCCGCCGAGCGAGTGGGCGAGGACGTCGTGGATGTCCCGGGCGATCCGGGCGCGTTCCTCCTGCACCGCGAGCTCGGCACGGCGCTCGGCCGTGCCGCGTTCGGAGCGGCGGTCGAGGGCGTTCAGCCGGGCCAGGAATCCGAAGCCGAAGCCGGTCACGGCGGAGATCAGCACCGAGACCGTCAGCCGGGGATCGCCGTCGACGGCCTCATGGGCGAGGGTGAATCCGGCGATGCCGGCGGCGAGGGCGCCGGCGATCCACAGTGCGGGCGTCTCGGCGGCGGAGATCAGCAGGAACAGGCCGCTCGCGCCGACGAACGCCGGTGCGGACGCGTCCGTGGAGCTCAGCCCCGCGCAGACCCCGCCGCCGACGAGCAGCACGCTCCAGGCCGTCTGCGTCCAGCGCGCCGTGAGGACGTGCCGGACGGTCGCGGTCACCGCCCACAGCCCGAGCAGCGCGCACAGGAGCGCGGTGTGCCACGGCGGGTGGGCGGTGAAGCTGTGGAAGGTGACGGCGAGGGCGATGGCCAGGCCGTGCAGGGCGAGCCTGCGCAGGCGGGAGGCGTCGAGGCCGTCCCGGAATCCACGGGCCGGTCGCCCGGGTATGTCGTCGTTCCGCACGGGCCCATTTTGGCCGCACCGGCACGGGGCCCGGACCGGGCCGACGCGATCTCCACCCTTTTCTCCAACCTGGTGGCCGATCCGTTGACCTGGGCTCCTGCCGCAGGGTGAGGAGTGGCGGTGCCTCGCCACCGCCCACTCTCGTCGTCGTACAGAAGGTTCTGGGGGCCATGGACAATCCCACCGTCAACAATCTCGCCATCACCGCCGTCGTGCTGATCTGGCTGCTGTCCCGGCAGCTCACGGAGCGGCCCCTGCGGGAGAAGTCCCCGGTCGGCCTGGTGCTGGTCGTCATCGGCGCGGTGGAGACCGGCGTGTACGCCGCGTCCCATCCGCTGTCCTGGCGGGACGGTGCCCTGGTCGTCGCGAGCCTGGTCGTCGGGGTGCTACTGGCGACGGTGCGCGCGTTCACGGTGCGACTGTCGGTGCGCGGCGGGCGGGTCGTGCGGCAGGGCACGGTGCTCACCGCGGCGCTGTGGGTCCTCGGCCTGGGGCAGCACTTCCTGATCGACACCGCGGTCGCGGCCGAACTCGGGGCGGTCACCGTGCTGTTCTACTTCGGAGTGGTGCTGTTGGCACAGCAGCTGGTGCTGGTGCGGCGGGCCGCCGCGATGGAGCTCTCCGGTCGCTGACCTGTGGTCGCCCATCGCCGCCACGCCGGGCTGCCGGGGCCGCGCGGCAGGCGGCTGATCGACCGCGCCCCGGCGGTCCGCGGACCGCACCGCGGCCCTCGACGCGATGATCGCCGAGGCCGCAGCCCACGTCCGACCCGGCCGGCGGCCCCGGCACCGCCCTCCTCCCCCGCTCGGTCGTCCCCCGGGGCCGCCGGCCCTCGCGCAGCGGTGTGGCAGAGTGGCCCCCCGATGCACGTTTTGCAGGACGGCGGGTAGGCGCACACCCTAGGTCGGATCCCGCACCGTCAGGGGAGGTGAACGGTGGCTCGCACCGTGGAACTGCCCGCTACCTCGGCCGAAGCCCGCGACCGCGTGCTGGCCCTGCTGCGCGCCTGTCATCGGCAGGTCGACGAGGTAGTGGTGGCCGATGCCCTGCTGATCACCTCGGAACTGGTGACCAACGCCCTGCGGCACGCCGGCGGGGTCACCGGGTTCGCCGCCCGCGTCGCCGGGGACCGCCTCGAAGTGATCGTCGAGGACGCCAGCCCCGCCCGTCCCTTCGTCCCGTCCGACATCCGGGACGGCCGGATCGGCGGCTACGGCTGGTCACTCGTCCGCCGACTCGCCACGTCCGTCGCCATCACGCCGTCGGCGGACGGCAAGGGCATCCACATCGCTCTGCGCCTGACGTGACCCACCCCGCCGCGTAAGCGACGCATACCGAATCGCCACCCTCCGTGCATGCCCCGGCCCCGTCCGGGTAGGCGGCGCCACAGGTGCCCGCGGGGGCCGGGCACGGAGGGAGGCGTGATGACCATCGTCGTGAACGGCACCGCGATGCCAGCACACACCACGGAACACGACGACGGTCTCCCGGAGGTCAGGTGCCCGCGGGCCATCGCGCCCCGGGACGCACGCGAGCTCTCCAAGCAGTTCTTCGACCGGCTGCGCCACCTAGAGGAGGGCACCCGTGCGTACCAATACGCACGGAACACCCTCATCGAGATGAACATGTCGATGGTGCGGTTTGTCGCCCGCCGCTATCGTCATCGCGGCGACGACATGGAGGACATCGTCCAGGTCGGCATCATCGGGCTGATCAAGGCCATCGACCGCTTCGACCTCTCCCGCGAGGTGGAGTTCTCGACCTTCGCCGTCCCGTACATCCTCGGCGAGATCAAGCGCTTCTTCCGGGACACCGGGTGGGCGGTGCACGTGCCCCGGCGGCTCCAGGAGTTGCGCACCGAACTCGCCAAGGCCAAGGAGGCGTTGCACGCGGGCCTGGACCGCGATCCCACGGTCGCCGAGCTCGCGGCGCATCTGCGGCTGCCGGAGGAGGAGGTGATCGAGGGGCTGGTCGCGGCCAACGGTTATTCCGCAGACTCCCTGGACACCCCGGTCGATGCCGACCCGCTCGACCGGCGCCGCGCGCTCACCGACGTCCTCGGCGAGGCCGACCCCGCCCTGGAGACCGTCGAGGACCTGCACGCCCTGGCACCGCTGCTGCGGCAACTCGCGCCGCGGGAACGCCGCATCATCGAGCTCCGCTTCGGCCAGGAGATGACCCAGTCCCAGATCGGGGCCGAGCTCGGCGTGTCCCAGATGCACGTCTCCCGTCTGCTCAGCCGCACCCTGACGACGCTGCGCGCCTGCATGCTCAGCGACCCGGCGCCCGGCTCCGCCCCCGGGTCCGGCGGGTGACGCGAAGGCCGGTCCGCCCGCACCACCCTGCGGGGGACCGGCCGACCGCTCAGCCCAGATACTCCTCGATCACCTCGGCGCCGCGCGCGGCGCCGCCGCTCCCCCGGACGACCTTGCGCATCCGGTCGAGGTTGGCGCGGACCGTGGGGTCGGTGGCGACCCGGGCGACCGCGGCGCGCAGCGACTCGGCGGTCACCGTGCGCGCGTCGAGCTGCTCGCCGAGCCCGAGCTCGGTCGCCCGGCCGGCGTTGGCGGCCTGCTCGGGCATCTGCGGGACGGCTATCAGGCCGACGCCGTAATAGAGCGACTCCATCGTGGAGTTCATGCCGGTGTGCGAGACGAACGCGGTCGCCCGCTGGAGCACGGCCGGCTGCGGGAACCGCGACCGGACGTCGAACGAGGCCGGCAGCGGTCCCAGCTCCGCCGGATCCAGCTCGCCCACGGACATGGCGACCTGGTACGGCTCGTCGGCGAAGGCTTCTATGCAGGTGCGGTAGAACTCGGGCCGGTTGTTGAAGACCGTGCCGAGCGAGATGAACAGCACCGGCGCCTCGGGGGCCCGCGGCGACCAGGGTTCGTCCGCCCGGCTGCCCAGCGAGGGGCCGATGAAGTGGTAGCGCTCGTCGAAGGTGTCGCCGGCCGGCTGGAACTCCCTCGGTATGAATACCAAGTTGCGCTCCGCCGCCACGTCCAGCAGGTTCGCCGGGTCGAGCGCGACGCCGTGTTCGGCGGTGAACTGCTCGCAGCCGGCGGCGATCGCCCCGGCGACCGGACTCTCCTCGCCGGTGGCGTCCATGAAGCCGGTGAACAGCGAGTAGTGCTCGTTGGAAGCGAAGTGGGGAAGGAGGCGGACGGCCGGCAGCCCCAGTTGTTCGGCGGCGACCCGGGCGGACCAGTTCATGCCGTCGAAGCAGATCGCGTCCACCGGTTCGGTGGTGCAGTGTTCGCGCAACACCGGGTAGGCGTTGCGCATTCCGGCGAACAGGTGGCCCATGAAGCGACCGAAGGTCTCCGGTCCGAAGTCGGCGGCCGGCTGCATCGGGGGGAGCGACGGCAGCTCCACCCAGCGCGCACCGGCCCTGGTGACCTCATCGGCGTGTATCGCGCCGGTGGCATAGTCCACGCGATGGCCGCGCCGCACGAGTTCCTCGACCAGCGGCAACGTGGGGTTGACGTGCCCGTGACCACCAAGGGCCGTGAATAACAGGTGTTTTGCCATATCGAAAAGCTTACCGATTTCGATTTTTCACCCCCGACCCCACCCACCCCACCCGGATCGGCACCGGCGCCCACCGGCGCTGGCACTGGCACTGGCACTGGCACTGGCACTGGCACGACATCACTGCGGAGTCGTTGCGGAATCATGTCGGAGTCACTGCTCGGACGGCAGTCGTCGCACCAGGCTCCGCGCCAAGTGGCGTGCCGCGTGCGACCCTTCGCCGTTCCCCGCCGCCAGCAGCCGCAACAGCTCGATCGCGGCCTGCGCCTCCCGCAGGGTCAGCAGCGGCAGGCGTGGCTCGTCCAGGTCCACCACACCGTCGACGAGGCTGAGTAGACGGTCGTTCATATCGCTCATGGACGGGTTAACGGCCACTCACTTGCCCGGTTACGGCCCGTAAACGGACGCGGTCACGGCCGGCACGGGCGGGCCGCCTCCCGGGGCGCGCCGCACGAGACGGCAAACCTGCCGGGCCGTCAGATCGCCCGGACGTGTGGATTCCCACGGGAACGGCTTCCAAGTCAGCTTTGCGGACGGCTAGTTGTACCGCAGCGCGATTGCGATCACTTCCGACACACCGTCCCCTGGGAGACGCCCGTGACCACTGTCCTGCCCGGCCCTGACTCCTTGCTGCGCCGCACCCTCGGGGAGCGGCGGATCGCTCTGGTGGCATGGCGCCTGCTGGTGCTGCAGAACGCCGACCCCGGCGTCGCCGCCGGCCTCGCGGAATTCTCGACCTACCGCGCCCATCCATGGCGGCGGGTGGAGCACACCATGGACAGCGGCCAACGGCTGTTCTTCTCCGACCGCGACGGGCTGCGCCGGGAGATCGCCCGCCTGGAACGGGCGCACCGCCGCATCCAGGGCACCGACGGACAGGGCCGGGCGTTCACGGCGCTGGACCCGGCGGTGCGGGTGTGGGTACTGGTGACGCTGTACGAGTCGATGACGGCGATGGGCGAACTGGCCGGCACTCCCCTCGATCCGGCCCAACGCGACCAGCTGTACGCCGAGTTCCGCGCCGTGTGCGACGAGTTCGCGCTGCCGGCGGAACTCTTCCCCGCCACCGCCGCGGACGTACCCGCCTACATGGAACGCACCATCCGGGAACGCCTGGAATACACCGCGGCCGCACACGACCTGTTGTTCCAGATGCTGCGCCAGGCTCCCGCCCCGCGCCGCCTCGGCCGCCTCCGACCCGCCTGGCCGCTCATCCGCCCGGTGGTCGCCCGCATGATGACGGCTCTGACCCTCGCGGACCTGCCGCCGGCCTTCCGCGAGCGCTTCGACCTGCGTCGCAGTCATGGCGCCGCCGCCTTGTCCTGGTCACTGCACCACGGCATGCGCCGCCTGATGACGCACCTGCCCGACCGGCTGCGCTACCGCACCCCGGAATCAGCCCGTGCGGTCGCCGCCGGGCAGACGGCCGCCGCGCCGCACGGCGGCGGTGACACCGCGCGGGCCGGGCGGGTGCCACGGACCCGCCGGTCCGGTCGCGGCACCACGCGCCGAGCACGGGTGGAGGCGTTCTTCCGGCAGGTGCTGGACCAGACCGGCGACGGCTACCTCACCGGCCCCGACCTCCAGGCCATGGCGCACAACGTCTGCTGGCAACTGGAACTGGACGACGAGCGACAGGCCCAGGTGTACGCGGGCTTCGACGCCTGGTGGCAGCACATCCACACCTCGATGGACACCGACGGCGACGACCGGGTCTCCCGCGCCGAGTTCACCACCGCCATGCTCGCCGGAATCGACCGCGACCCCGACTACCTCGCCAAGGGCCTGCACGCCGCGCTGCGCGCCCTCTTCCGCGCCGCCGACACCGACGGCAGCGGCCACCTGGGCGCCGACGAATACCGCGCCCTCTTCGGCGGGTCCCGCGTCCACCCGGCCGAACTCAACCACGGCTTCCGCCAACTCGATGTCGACGGCGACGGGCAGATCACCGAGGAGGAATTCCTGCGGGCGTTCACCGACTACTTCACCGCGCGCACCGACTCCGCTGCCGGCACCCAACTCCTCGGCCGCCCCTGATCGAAGCGGCCCCACCGCCTGCGCGAGCGGCGGCGCGACGGCGTGGCTGTCCGCCTGTTCACCGACCCGGGGTCGGATGGACAGGCGGTCGCCTCCAGCCAGCCGGCCTGGTCCAAGTCACCAGGGTCATGGCGGCCCAGGACCATCACGGCCAGGACGTGACAGCCAGGGCGTGACGGCCAGGACCCGCGGTGGGGCACCGGCCTCCGGACCTCCCTCACCCCAGTCGGACCACCCCCGCCAACATCATCAACTACGCACCACCGCACAGGAGTTACCAATCCCCGGCAATCCCTTCCGGGCCTGGCAGCCGGGCGTCATACTGCCTCCGTAGCAACTCCCTCAACTCCTCGCAACAGAGGACGAGTTCGATCACGGGGGTGCATGACAGTTGTCCGTGCCCGAACAACCCTCCTCCCCACCGACATCCACCGCATCGTCGTCGCACACCACCTCCCCTCCGCAGACCGCGCCGCCGGAGTACGGTCGCAGCGAGGCCACCCGGCTGCTCTGCGCGGGGGTCTACTTCGACGGGCAGTTCCGCCACCGCGTCATCCAGGAACTGGTCGAGCACGAGGAACGGCCGATCGCGCCCTCGCTGGGCTACGACGCACTGCCAGTCCTGGCGCACGCCCTGCGGGCCCGGCGCCGGGAGACCACAACCGGACTGGTGCTGCTCGCCGTCTGGGCGGTGTTCGTCGGGCTCGACCTGGCCGACATCGGTTCGCAGTCGCTGCTGCCCATCCCGTGGTTCCTGGCGTACGGAGCGGTCTGCTTCGTGTCGTGGTTCGCCCGCGGAACCAGGAGTTCCCTCTTCACCCTCCAGCGCTCGGTGATCAAGGAGGCCACCCGTGGGCGCCTGAAGGCGGTCCTGCCGGTCCTGCCGTTCGCGATCGCGGTGGCGTACTGGGCGGTGGTGCTGCTGTCGCTGTTCCGCGGTGCCGATGCCTGGATCGCGGTGGTGTTCCCGATCCTGCTGGTGCCACCCGTGTGGGCGTACCGGACGCATGTCGTCTCCGTCATGCGCCATCAGTTGAGCCGTGACGCCTTCGCCAAGGGATGGCGCGCGGACCTGCCGGCCACCGAGCAGTTCCGGCGCATCGGTGCGGCCATCGCCCGCGAACAGCACGCCCGGCTGGCCATCTACGACCCGTTCCGGCCCTTCGTCGGCGCCGGTGAGCCGTACAAGCCGTGGTCGGTCGCCATGGAGCTCAAGCACAAGTCGTGGTCGGCACCGCCGGAGGCCGGTGAGGCGGGCGCTCCGCCCCCGCCCGTGTCGTTCGTCAAGCGGGAGTCCGCGAGCGAGGCCGCACCGCTCACCGGGCGTGAGGTCGTCGAACTGATCAAGCCCCGCCTGGCGGCCCTGCGCAACTCGGCCGCGGCCACCAGCCGGGACCGCCTGCGCGCCCTCGAAGTCGACGAGTTGGTCTATCTTCCGGTGGGGCTGCCGCGGGACCAGGTGGACTACGACCCCGAGGTCATCCGGGAACACCTGGACCGGGCGGTCGGGGAGGGCGCCGAGGCCCGCCGGCACTTCCTGCGGGTGCGCGTCGGGGCCTGGGACGAGCAGGTCGCGATCTGTCTGCTGGTCCGTATCCACACCCAGGGCGGGATGTTGGTCCTGGAGGTCGCGCCCCACGTCCTGACGCCCGTTCGCCCGGAGTTCAAGTCGGTGGATGTGCTGGCGGCGCACGGTGCGGACGGCCCGCTGCGCGACGCCGTCCGCGGCGTGCTGACCAGTCCCTCGGCGGGTTTCGCCGCGGGGATCGCGATGTGCCAGACGGCGCTGTCGCTGTTCCGCACCTGGCTGATGATGCCGCAGTACGCCCTGCCGGACGCGCCGGCGGCGTCCGTGCGGGAGTTGGGGAGCGTCAAGGAGATCTCCCTGTTCCAGGAGATGGACCTCAGC
Source organism: Streptomyces noursei (assembly GCF_016917755.1). GTDB lineage: Bacteria > Actinomycetota > Actinomycetes > Streptomycetales > Streptomycetaceae > Streptomyces > Streptomyces yunnanensis. The sequence continues at coordinate 851,017 of NZ_CP070326.1, forward strand.
CGGTATGTGAAGACGCTGCAGGACCGGATCGCCAACGGGGTGCAGGAGGCCCTGCGGAACAAGGGCTACGAAACAGGCGTGTTCGATCAGTACATCATCAACGTCGGCGAGGGCGGGGTCTTCATCGGCGGGATGAGCGGCGGCGCGGTCGCATCGGGCGAGCGGGCCTCGGCGAAACACACGGACACATCGACGGAGAATTCGGGGGGCGGTCGAGGATGACGATCAGGGACCGGGGACGGGAAGCGGACCGGGAGCCGGCGACAGGCAGGGAAGGGACACCGGGCCCGGGGACCTCTGCCGGCGAAGCCGCCGGGCCGAGCGGGACGGCCGGGGCGACCGAAGAGGACGGCATCCCCCTCCCCCGCGCCCAGGCGCCGGCCGGCGGCAAAGGCCACGGCGGCGGGATCAGCATCGGTGTGCTGACCGGTGGCGCGGTCGCCGCCGGGGACCGCGCCAGCGCCGAGGACCGCTCGCTGCGGGACGGCCGCGCGACACCGCCGCTCCCGCCCACGGCCGGCACGGAGGCACTCGCCGTACCGGGGAGCACTCCCGGCGGCATCAGCGTGGGCGTCATGGCGGGCGGCGCCGCTGCCGCCGGTCCGGACGCCCGGGCACTCGACGCCTCCACCCAGTCTGCCGTCGCCGCCTCGCCGGAACTCCGCGCGGCGCTCTCCACTCTGCGCGAGCAGTTACCGCTGCTCAACACCAGTGACGAGACGGCGGAGATCGATGCCCGGCTGGCCGACGCCGAGGAGGAGATCGACGCCACCGGGCAGGTGCGACGGGACCGTCTGCAGTGGCTGCGCGACCGGCTGGACCTCGGCGCGACGGCCGTGGCCGGGCTCGCCTCGGCGGCGACCGTGGTGCAGCAGATCACCCAACTCCTCGGCGGCCAGGGCTAAGGGTTGTCCCGTAATCCCTGGCGGGCGCACGGCGACAGCTACGGCACTCCCCCAGTTGACGCCGGGAGGTACCCCCACGCCGCGTTGTCGGAACATCCGGATACACCCGGTATCCGGATGCCCCTCCGCCGTGCGATGCACCGCATCTGAGGCCGTGCGCTGATCCACCAGGAATTACGGGACAACCCTTAGGAGGGGATCGGCATGGCCCAATGGGACGAGGACACACAGGACTGGGTGGAACCACCACGACCGGCCGGCCGGCAGCCGGACGGCAGGTCCCGACGCATGTTGATCGTGACGGCCGCCGTGCTCGTACTGGTCGCGGGGGCCGTCGTCGGCCTCTACGAACTGGCCGGCGACGACGGCCCGGACACCTCGCAGTGGGGCATCCCCTCCGTCGTACCCAGCCCCGGCTGGTCGAGCACTCCCAGCGCCCCCTGGTCCTCGCCGGGATCGGGCGACCTGGGTACGACCGCCGACCCGTGCTCGGCGATCGACACCAGCACGGCGGCGTCCTTGGGGCTGTCCTCGGGGAGCGCCGCGAATCCGGGCAACTCACAGACCGGGATGAGGGCGTGCAGTTGGAGCGGGGCCGGATCCACCGCCGGCACGTCCATCACCTACACGCTCATCTACTCCAGGGACATCCCCATGTCGCCGGAGCCCACGCCGACCAGCATCTCCGGCCTGTCCTCCGCGTCGGTCGCCGGGAACGCCCAGGGGTGCGTGATCGTGTGGCCGGCCACGTTCGGCAAGGTGTTCGTGCACGCCAGGCCCAGCAGCGGAACGGAGGCGAGCCTGTGCACCGCCGCCGCCAACTTCGCCTCGCTGGTGGCCCCGAGAGTGCCTTCCTGACCCTTCCGGCACCCCCTCCCCTCCGTCCGCCGGCCGCCGACACATTCCGAACGGACATTCGCCGGGCTCCCGTGACGGTGAATTCGGTGGCTGGTACGGGTTTCGGCCGCCATCCGGGGAAGCCTCGATCCGCACCGAAACATCCGGATAGCCGGATGGATCGCGATCGGGAGGTTTGTCATGACACACCTGTCCCCGTTCCGCCGAGGCGCCGCTGTACTGGTGAGCGCCGGGCTCCTCTGCGGTGTCCTCGGAAGCGGCGTGGCCGCCGCCGCACCCCCGGGCGCCGTGCACGGCCCGTACAAGGGCCGCGTCACCGCCGCGTCCGGCCTCGCACTCCGAGCCGGCCCCGGGACCAACTACCGGGTGGTGGGGTCGCTGCACCACGGCGAGGTCGTCGGCATCCGCTGCAAGACCAACGGCCGGAACATCCACGGGAATCCGCGCTGGTACAAGATCCACGAAGGCCGGTTCGCCTGGGCATGGGCCTCGGCACGCTACATCCGGACGGCCGGGGAGACGCCGCGCTGGTGCCGGGAGGGCCACCGCCACATCTGATCCGCTCCAGGACATCCGCCCCGGCCAGTCGTGACGGCCGGGGCGGCCCCTTTGCCCCCGGCCCGTGGTTCAGGCGGCGTCGGAGCGGGTCGCGACGACCGCCACCGTCGTGTAGCCCATCGTGAAGCCGCCGCCCCGCGCGTCGAGGGCGGCGCCGACGCCCGCCAGCACCTGCGCCAACTTGCCCTGCGGGAGCCGGGTGAAGGCCCCCAGGGTGGGCATCTGATCCAGCCATGCGTCCCGGGTGTAGGTGTGTTCCCAGTCGTGTCGCCACTCCTCGGGGGCGCCGAAACCGCCCTGCTGCCGGATGCCGTCGGTGGTCCGGACGAGGACCGGTCGATAGGCGTCCAGGCCGCCCTTGGTCATCACCGTGAGATCGAAGGGGGCGTCGGGCAGTACCCGCCGGCAGACCTCGGCGATGGCCTCCGCCACATCGGACGGGAAGCGGAAGACGTTCCAGAAGGGCGCGAGCCGGCCGCCGGGGCGCAGTACCCGCGCGGCCTTGCCGGCGCCCGCGACCGGGTCGATCCAGTGCCACGCCGTGCCGGCGACGACCGCATCGAAGGTGCGGCCGGCGGGGTCCCAGCCCTCGAACGTCGCGACGTCGACCTCGGCGCCGAATTTCCTTGCCACGTCGGCCATTCGGACGTCCGGCTCGACCCCGCGCACCCGGCAGCCCGCCGCCCGGAACTGCCGGGTGGCAATACCCGTGCCACAGCCGACGTCGAGGACGTCGAGGTCGGGTCGGCCGGCGACGAGGTGCCGCACGAGGCCGTCGGGGTAGCGGGGCCGGGCCCGGTCGTAGCGCTCGGCGTCGATGCCGAACGACTCTGCCGCCTGGCGGTGTTGACGAGGGTCGACGTTGGCTGAAGGCTCTTTAGTGGGCATGCGCCCACTATGAGTGGGCGCATGCCCACTCGTCAACGGTGCGGCACAATGAAGGGGGTCCGACGAAGGAAGCGAAGGGGTGCACCGTGCCGACAGGGGTGGCCATCCGCGATGCGCGGCAGCAGTTGTTCGACGCCGCGGAGCGCGTCCTGCTGGAAGCGGGGCCGAACGCGCTGACCAGCCGCGCGGTCACCACGGAGGCGGGCGTCGCCAAGGGGGTGCTGCACCGGCACTTCGCCGATTTCGACGTCTTCCTCGCCGAGTTGGTGCGCGACCGCATCGGTCGGATCGACGCTCAGGCGGACGCCCTGCGCGCGTCCGCCGGGACCGGCACCGTCGCCGAGCACCTCACCGGCGCGCTGACGGAGGTGTTCGAATCCGTCGCCGTGGCGATCGTCGGTCTCGTCATCTCCCGGGACGGTCTCCGTGCCCTGCTGCGGCAGGCCGGCTCGGTCGGCATTCCGGTGCTCGCCGAGGCCACCGCGATGATCGCCGCGTATCTGACCGTCGAGCGCGACCGGGGCCGCATCGCGGCCGACGCCGACGTGGACACCCTGGCGCCCACCCTGATCGGCGCCGGGCATCTGCTGTTCGCCGACCGGGAGGGCACCCCGCCGGGAGCCGAAGCCGTCCAGAAGGTCGTGACGACGGTCCTCGCCGGGGTGCTGCGAGAGCCGTGAGGGCCGGGGTCAGCCGGCCGGCAACCGGCTGGCCCCGGCGGGGTGGTGGTCCGACGGGCTGGCGGGGGTGGCCTCGTCCGGTCCGGGGGTCACAGGGACTGCTTGAGATGGCCGGTGAGGAGCTGCCGCCAGCCGTCGCGCGCCTGCTGCCACTCGTCGGGGCAGCCCTCGGCGCGGTCCTCGGTGACCCGTCGGCCGTCACCGACCAGGTCCTTGTGCCGGTCCGGGTGCGCGCCGTAGACGTAGCAGGCGTAGTTGGCGGCGCGTTGGCCGTCCAGGCTGTGTTCGTCGAGCAGATCCGTCTCGTCGAACGGGCTCTCCTCGGCGGCGAGTGAGTAATCCGTGGCGGCGGTCAGCGCCTTGGTGTCGCCCGCGCGGCCCTGACCGATCAGCATCACCGCGGCGAACTGGTCGGCCACGTCCTCCTCCCGGCCGGTGAAGCGCAGGCCGAGGCGGTCGATCAGCGCGTGCGCGCCCTCGTGATAGGCGGTCTCCTCGAGTACGGCGGCCACATGGGCGTCACGGCCGCCCGCGCCATCGGGCCGGTCGGCACCGCGGCCGACGTTCTCGAAGCGGTCGCGTATCTCGTCGACGTGCTCCACGCAGAAGTCGATGGATCCGGTCTCCGGGTCGTAGGCGGGTTCGGCCGCGCCGCACGCGCGGACCACGAACGGGATGCGGTGCGGCATCTTGACGGTGTCGTTGAGCCGGTCGGCCGCCTTCTCCAGGATGCGCCGCGAGCGCAGATACGCGGTGGCGCGGGCCGCCTTGTCGCCGGTGCGGTACTGGACGGCGAAGCCGGCCGCGCCGGCCTTGCCGTGGCTGCGGCGGCCGGCGGCTTCCGCCGCCTCGGTCGTGTCCGGGCCGGCCGCGCAGCCGGTGACCGCGGCGGCCAACGCCAGGGTCAGCAATGCCCGCATGCCGTTCCCCGTGCGGCGGCCCATGCCCCTCCTCACTCCCGCCGCGCTGCGCGGCTGTCTGTCCGAGCAGGGAAGAGGAAGATCAGGAGCCTGAGGTTCCGTTCTGTTGGACGACGTGCCGGGGATCACCACAGTTTGTCGATGTCTCCCGGGTGGAGGGCGATGCGGGTGCCCCGGAACGACGCGCTGGCCTGCCGGGCGCGGGCGGAGAAGAAGGCCGCCATGGTGACCTTGTCGAACCCGGCCTGGTCGCTGGGGAAGGGGGCCTGCGGTGTTCCTCCGACGAGGACGGTGTCCGGGAGGTGGTGCCAGCCCGCGCTCTCGTAGAACGTCCGCAGCGGTCGGTCGCAGGTGAACAACCCCAGGTCGTGCCCCTGCGCGGCCAGTGCCTCCCGGGCCGCGGCCACCAGGCGCCGGCCGTGCCCGCGACCGCGCGCCGCACCACGCGTCACGACCGTACTCAGGCCGCCGGCCGCATAGCTCCGGCCGGCATGGTCGACGTCCTTGGAGAGGAGATCCAGCGCGGCCAGCACCGTCCCGCCGTCCACCAGCAGCATCGAGCGCGGTCGCAGCGCGGGGTCGTGGACGGGCGCCTCGGGCGGGGTGGCCGCGCCGTCCTCCGAGGGCCATGCCTGTTCCTGGATCTCCCGCACCTGGACGCGGAGTTCGACGGGCGTGGCGGCTTCGGGGAACGAGAGGATCTGCACCCGGCGATTCTGTACCGGCGGGGTGCCGACACCGCAACGGGTTTTCCCAGCGGCGTCGGGCCCCGCCACCCAGGTCTCCGCAGCCGCAGGGCCGCAGAGACACGGGGACACGGGGACACGGGGACACGGGGACACGGGGACACGGGGACACTCAAGCGTGTTCGTCAACGGCCGGGCGGAGCCGTCGGGGAAGGATGCGGACATGCATGCCGTCCTGCACGCGCTGTCCCTCACCGGCTCCATGACCTGGGAGATCACCTGGGCGCTGATCCTGGGCTTCGCGCTGTCCGCCGTCGTCCAGGCGGTGGTCCGGAAGTCCACCGTCGTCACGCTCCTCGGCGACGACCGGCCGCGCGCCCTCGCACTCGCCGCCGGGCTGGGGGCGGCCTCGTCCTCCTGCTCGTACGCCGCCGTGGCACTGGCCCGCTCGCTGTTCCTCAAGGGGGCGAACTTCACCGCCTCGATGGCGTTCGAGATCGCCTCCACCAACCTGGTCGTCGAACTCGGCATCATCCTGGCGCTGCTGATGGGGTGGCAGTTCACGCTCGCCGAGTTCGTGGGCGGCCCGATCATGATCATGGTGCTGGCGGTGCTGCTGCGGCTGTTCCTGCACCCGGGCCTGGTGCGCGCGGCGCGGGCACAGGCCGCGCGTGGTCTGGCGGGGTCGATGGAGGGGCATGCGGCGATGGACATGTCCGTGCGGCGCCCGGGCTCCTTCGTCCGGCGCCTGCTCTCTCCCGAGGGCGTCACGGCCACCGCGCACGTCTTCGTCATGGAGTGGGCGGCGATCCTGCGGGACCTGGTGATCGGCCTGTTGATCGCCGGTGCCATCGCGGCGTGGGTGCCCGATGCCTTCTGGCGTTCCTTCTTCTTCGAGGGCCATCCGCTCGCCGCCAAGCTGTGGGGGCCGGTCATCGGGCCCCTGGTCGCGATGGCCTCGTTCGTCTGCTCCATCGGCAACGTGCCGCTCGCCGTGGTGCTGTGGAAGGGCGGCATCAGTTTCGGCGGGGTGGTGGCGTTCATCTTCGCCGACCTGCTGATCCTGCCGATCCTCACCATCTACCGGAGGTACTACGGCGGCAGGATGGCGCTGTTCCTGCTCGGCACCTTCTACGCCGCGACCGTCGTCGCCGGGTACGTCGTCGAGTTCGTCTTCGGCGGCCTCGGGCTCATCCCGGACCAGGCCCACGCGAGGATCCCGCGGGAGGGCGTCGCCTGGAACTACACCACCTGGCTCAACCTCGCCTTCCTCGTCCTGGCCGCCGCCCTCCTGGTGCGGTTCTTCCGCACCGGCGGCCGGGAGATGCTCCGCATGATGGGCGGCGCACCGTCCCTGAGCCGGAGCGGGGCTGAAGATTCCTGAAGAGTGCTTCAGGTGCGGTCTGGCAGGCTGACGGCATGCGCTTGTTGATCGTGGAGGACGAGAAACGCCTCGCCACCACCCTGGCCAAGGGGCTGGCGGCGGAGGGCTTCGCCGTGGACGTGGCACACGATGGCAGGGAGGGTCTGCACCTGGCCACCACTCAGGGCTACGACCTGCTCATCCTGGACATCATGTTGCCCGGGATGAACGGCTACCGCCTGTGCGAGACCCTGCGCGCGGCCGGGGACGAGACCCCGATCCTGATGCTGACCGCCAAAGACGGCGAGTACGACGAGGCCGAGGGCCTGGACACCGGCGCCGACGACTACCTCACCAAGCCGTTCTCGTACGTGGTGCTGCTGGCCCGCGTCCGCGCGCTGCTGCGCCGCCGGACCCGCGGCGGCAGCCCCGTCCTCCGGCTCGGCGACCTGACCCTGGACCCGAACGGCCACCGTTGCGCCCGCGGCGAAGCGGAGATCACGCTCACCGCCAAGGAGTTCGCGGTCCTGGAATACCTGGCGTCGCGGCCCGGCCAGGTGGTCTCCAAGGCGGAAATCCTGGAGCACGTCTGGGACTTCGCCTACGACGGCGACCCGAACATCATCGAGGTCTACATCAGCGCCCTGCGCCGGAAGATCGACGCGCCGTTCGGCCGCCGCTCGATCACCACCGTGCGCGGGGCCGGGTACCGCCTGGCGGCCGACCGTGACTGACCGGCCCGCCGCACCGGAGCCGCCGGCGCGCCCGCCCCGCTGGTGGGGTTCCGTCCGGGCCCGCACCACGTTGGCGTCCACACTGGTGGTCGCCCTGGCCCTGGTCGCGGCCGGTGTCGCGGTCCTCGCCGTCCTGCAGCGCAACCTCGTCGACAGCGCCGGCCTCCAGGCGGAGGTGGCCGCCCGTGAGGTCGCCACCCAGGTCGCGGTCGGCACGCCCTTCGACCAGCTCGACCTGCCCGACGAGGACGACCGGCCCGTCCAGGTGGTCGGCGCCGACCGCACGGTGCTGGCCGCCGGCGACGATCTCCATCACGCCCCGCCGCTGGCCGACTTCGCCCACGCGCCGCACCGCACCGGGAAGTCGGACGACGAGCACGGGGACCACGGCGACGACGAGGGCGACGCCCCGGCCCGCGGTTCGGCCGCCGCCCATGCCGCGTTCCGCACGCTCACCCTGAAGCTGCACGACGACCACCCCGACGGCCAGCAGTTCCGAGTCGCCGGGCTGCTCGCCACCGCCCCGAACGGACAGACCGTCACCGTCTACGCGGGCTCCTCCCTCAACACCGAGCGTCAGGCGGTGAGCGGGGTCCGCGACGCCATGCTCATCGGTCTGTCCGCCCTGCTGCTCGTCGTCGCGGCGGTGACCTGGCTGGTCACCCGGCGCGCCCTGCGCCCGGTGGAGGGCATCCGGGCCGAACTCGCCGAGATCACGGACGGCGACCTGTCCCGGCGGGTCCCCCAGCCCGCCTCGCGCGACGAGGTCGCCCGGCTCGCTCGGACCACCAACGCCACGCTGGCCGCGCTGGAACAATCGGTGGAGCGACAGCGGCAGTTCGTCGCCGACGCGTCCCACGAACTGCGCAGCCCGATCGCCTCCCTCCGTACCCAGTTGGAGGTCGCCCGGGCCCATCCGGGCCTGCTGGAGCTGGACGGTCTGATCGAGGACACCGTCCGGCTGGAGCGCGTCGCGTCCGACCTGCTGCTCCTGGCCCGGCTGGACGCCGGCGAACAGCCTCGCGCGCAGCGCCTGGACCTGGCCGAGCTCGTCCGCGACGAACTGGCCCACCGGTCCGGCGACCGCCTCCCGGTCGCCGCCGCTCTCCCCGACGGGGCCTTCCCGGTCCATGCCAGCCGCACCCAACTCGCCCGTGTCCTGGGCAATCTCCTGGACAACGCCCAGCGGCACGCCGGCTCGGCCGTCCGCGTCGCGGTGGGCCATGACGCGGCCGGCGCCGTCGCGTTGGACGTCATCGACGACGGCCCCGGAGTCCCGCCGGCCGATCGGGAACGGATCTTCACCCGCTTCATCCGCCTCGACGACGCCCGCACCCGCGACGAGGGCGGGGCCGGCCTGGGCCTGGCCATCGTCCGGGACCTCGTCCACCGGCACGGCGGCCGCATCGAGGTCGGCGACGCGGACGGGGGCGGCGCGCGCTTCACCGTCACCCTGCCGGGCGCCGCCCGATCCACCGGCCACCGCCCGTAGCAGGGGTCAGGAGCCGGTGCGGTTCTTGATCTGCAGACCGGGGCGGCGCCGGTGCACCGTGAGGTAGGCCAGGCCGTCCGGGCCCGCGGTCACGCTGCGGCGGGATCCGCGGGGCAGCCACAGCAGGCCGCCTTCGACGAGCGGCTGCCGGCCCTGCTCGGTCTCCACGGTGCCGTCGCCGGACACTACGTAGAGGAGAACGTCGAGGTCCGGTTCGAGGTGCGTGTCGATGCGGCCCTCGGGCGGGATCCGTACGACGTTGGCGTCGAGCTGGCGGCCGGACTCCGCCAGGCGCCAGAGCACACCGGCCGAGCCCGGGGCCTCGGCGGCGACTTGCTGGGCGTCGCAGAGCAGCCGCGGCACCGGGCCACCGGGGGCGGCGGCGCCGGGCGGCTCGCCGCCTGGGGTCTCGGCGCCGCCGGTTCGGGGGGCGTCAGCCATCAATGGTCACCATCCGTTGCGTGTCCCTGTGGTGCGCGTGATCCATGTGGTCCGTGCGCGTCCCTTGCTCCTCCAGCTCTTCTCCGGCGCGGCCCACGGCACGAGGGCTTAGCACACCCCGACACCGCGTCGCCACCCCGGAACCCACCCCTGAATACGAACCTAGCATGCGCATTTGATACCGTCGTGGCGTGCGGTTGACGAAGTTCACTGATCTGGCACTCCGCGCCGTGATGCGCCTGGCCGTCGCGGAGCCGGGCGCTCCCCTGACCACCCGCGAGGTGGCCGAGGCGATGGACGTGCCATACACCCACATGGCGAAGGCGATCAGCCGACTCCAGCATCTCGGCGTGGTCGAGGCCCGCCGGGGCCGCGGCGGCGGACTGGCGCTCACCGGCCTGGGGCACCAGGCATCGGTGGGCTGGCTGGTGCGCGAACTGGAGGGCGAGGACGAGGTCGTCGCCTGTGAGGGCGACCCCCCGTGCCCGCTGCGCGCGGCCTGCCGGCTCCGGCGGGCACTGCGCGAGGCGCAGGAGGCGTTCTACGCCACGCTCGACCCGCTGACGGTGTCGGAGGTCGTGGCATCGCCCACCGGTCCGGTACTGATCAGCCTCACCGGCCTCACCGGCCCACGCCCCGGCTGACCGCCCCCCGCACCATCGCACCCCACCCCGGGGCGCACCCACCGAGCCGCCCGACGCCCGAGCGACTCACCGCCCAAAAATTGGTAGATCATCTACGAGTTATATGGAGGTGGCTCGTGCTCTCCGCGCAGTCCGCACCCGTCGTCAAGGCAACCCTCCCCGCCGTCGGCGCCGCCATCGAGGAGATCACCGCGCTCTTCTATCGGAAGCTGTTCAACGCCCATCCGGAGCTGCTGCGCGACCTGTTCAACCGCGGCAACCAGGCCAACGGCGAGCAGCGGCAGGCCCTGGCGGGCTCCATCGTGGCCTTCGCCCGCATGCTGCTGGAGCACCCCGACACCCGCCCGGACGCGATGCTCGCCCGGATCGCGCACAAGCACGCCTCGCTCGGCGTCACCTCCGACCAGTACAAGGTCGTCCACCGGCATCTGTTCGCGGCGATCGCCGACGTCCTCGGCGAGGCCGTCACCCCGCAGGTCGCCGACGCCTGGGACGAGGTCTACTGGCTGATGGCCAACGCGCTGATGGCCGTCGAGGCCCGGCTCTACGAGCAGCACGGCACCCCCGAGGGCGGCACCTGGCAGCGCATGACGGTCGTCGCCCGGCACGAGGAGACCCCGGACACGCTCGCGCTCGTCCTGCGCCCCGTCGACGGCACCCCGGCCCGCCCCTTCCGGCCCGGACAGTACGTCAGCGTGCAGGTCGAACTCCCCGACGGCGCACGGCAGATCCGCCAGTACAGCCTGTCCGGAGCGCCTGGACGGCCCGAGTGGCGGATCACCGTCAAACGCGTTCGCGCGGGGGCCGGACCGGCCGGCGAGGTGTCCTCCTGGCTGCACGACCGGGCACGCGTCGGCGAGGTGCTCCCCGTCTCCGCCCCGTTCGGAGACCTGGCGCTGCCGGCCGGCGACGCCCCGCTGCTGCTGGCCTCCGCCGGCATCGGCGGCACCCCCGTGCTCGCCATGCTCCATCACCTGGCCGCCACGGGATCGCCCCGACCGGTCACCGTCGTCCACGCCGACCGCTCCCCGGCCGACCACGCGCACCGCGATGAACTGCGCCGGCTGGTTTCCGCCCTGCCCCACGCCTCGCTGCACCTGTGGTACGAGGACCCGGGCCACCAGGCATCGGCGACCGCCTTCGCCTCGGCTCCGGTGACGGTGTCCTCGGGCCGGGCCGACATCAGCGGGCTGCCCCTGCCCGAGGACGTCACCGCCTACCTCTGCGGCCCCTTGGCGTTCATGCGTACCCTGCGGGGCGACCTGCTCCGCCACGGGGTCCCGCCGCGGGCGGTCCACTACGAAGTGTTCGGCCCCGACCTCTGGTTGGCGCAGCAGTAGGCCACGTCCCGCAGACCGACCAGATGTACCGAAGCGACGAGAGGACACCCCGCGCATGCACGCCCTCCACGACACCGGCGCCATGAACGGCATCGCGGCCGCCGTCGCCGTCGCGGTCACCTTCGTGTGGCTCGGGATGGTCCTGGCGATCTCCTTCCTGGAGGCACCGCTGAAGTTCCGTGCCCCCGGCGTCACCATCCCCCTCGGACTCGGCATCGGTCGCCTGGTCTTCCGGGCCCTCAACGCGGTGGAGGCGGTCTTGGCGGTGGCTCTCGCCACCGCCGTCGCCCTCGCCGCCCCACCGCTCCCGGTCATCGTCCTGACCGCCCTCGGCGCGCTGCTCCTGGCCGTCCAGCTCACCGCCATCCGCCCCGTCCTCAACCGCCGCTCCGACCGTGTGCTCGCCGGTGAACCGCTCCCCCGGTCCCGTACCCACCTCGTCTACATCGCCTTCGAGACCGCCAAGGTCGGCACGCTGCTGGCGCTGGGCATCACGGCGCTGGCGTACGGCAGTTGAGCGCGCCGTCGTGCGGCGGCGACGGTGCTCCAGGCGCGTACCGGGAAGCCGAACGGGAGGTCGCCGCCGGAACCGGCTTGATCTCAACTGGACTTGAGGTCCTACGTTGAGCGCGTCCAAGTGATCCCTACAGGAGGCGCGTCGACGTGACACTCAAGGAGTATCCGCAGGAGCAACTGGCCGCTCAGCCCATCGGTGCGTGGAGCGGCGAGGCGTACCGACGGGTCGTCGGGGCCCTGCGCGCCCGGTTGGCGGTGGAGGATCTCACGCAGCCGCATTGGTGGACGCTCAACCACGTCGCCGGGGCTCCGGGCCGGTGGACCCGGGAGACGTTGATCGAGCGGCTGGCGCAGTACGAGGATCTCGGGATCGACTTCCACGCCGTCTTCGACGACCTCGTCGCCCGCGGCTGGTTGACGGAGGACGCCGGGGCGATGACGCTGACCGGGGCGGGCGAGGCGGGGCGCCTTCGCGCCGGGGAGCGCAATCTGCGCGTGCACCGGCAGATGCACGAAGGCGTGGCCACCGCGGACTTCGTGACCACGATCAACGTCCTGCGCCGCATGGTGGCCAACCTGGGCGGCAACGGCGATCTGCCGGACTGACCGCGCCGAGGGCTGCCGCGCTCGGAACATCGCGACCGGGCCTGCCTGGCGTGGCCACCGCGCCGTGGGGGCCGGCGGAGCCGACGTCGTGGACGGCCCTTCAGCGCCGCGTCACGGTGACGCGGCGCTGAAGGGCGTTGGGACGAGCAGCGGTGGTGGGTCACCCGCGATCGGTGAACTCCCGGCCGGCCGTTGACCTCACCGGCCGACGGTCTCCCCGATCAGCACCACCGCCACGGCGCCGGCGGCCACCACGTAGCCGGGGAGGAACCACCACAGGAAGACCCGGGCCAGGCCGGTCCGCGCGGGCCGGCGGCGGGCGGGCGGCCGCAGGCGCAGTGCGGCCCAGGCCCGGCGGGTCACGCGCTCCTCGTGGCCGCGATGGGCACGGGCCAGGCCGGCGAGGAGCAGGGCGGTGGCGCTGCCGGCGCCGGTGACGGCCCCGAGCGTGGTCCAGGACGCCGCGGCCAGCAGCAGCGGGGCGCAGAGCGCGACGGTCGCCCAGCCGGTGAGACAAGCGGCGGCCGCCAGGCGCCGGGAGACGGGGCGGTCGGCTCCGGCCCGCAGGTCGGCCGCCGCGGGCAGGTACCAGACGCAGCCGGAGGCGCAGAGGGCGGTGGCCCCCAGGGCGAGGACGGCGGGAGACAGCATGACCGCTCCTTGCTCAGTGGTCGTCTGTGGGACGGTCCGCCGCGGCGAGGGCGTCGGCGGCGACGGGATGATGCAGGTCGAAGGCCGGGGACTCGCTGCGGATCCGGGGCAGGGCGGTGAAGTTGTGGCGCGGAGGCGGGCAGGAGGTGGCCCACTCCAGGGAGCGGCCGTAGCCCCAGGGGTCGTCGCAGCCGACCTCCGTGCCGTATTTGGCGGTCTTCCAGACGTTGTAGAAGAACGGGAGGAAGGACAGGCCCAGGAGGAAGGAGCCGATGGTGGAGAGGGTGTTGAGGGTGGTGAAGCCGTCGGCGGCGAGGTAGTCCGCGTAGCGGCGGGGCATGCCGGCGGCGCCGAGCCAGTGCTGGACGAGGAAGGTGAGGTTGAAGCCCACCGTGAGCGTCCAGAAGGTGATCTTGCCCAGGCGTTCGTCGAGGAGCTTGCCGGTGAACTTGGGCCACCAGAAGTGGAACCCGGCGAACATCGCGTACACCACGGTGCCGAAGAGCGTGTAGTGGAAGTGCGCGACGACGAAGTAGGTGTCGGAGACGTGGAAGTCCAGTGGCGGGGAGGCCAGGATGACGCCGGTCAGGCCGCCGAAGACGAAGGTGACCAGGAAGCCGGTGGCCCACAGCATCGGGGTTTCGAAGGACAGCGAGCCGCGCCACATGGTGCCGATCCAGTTGAAGAACTTCACCCCGGTGGGGACGGCGATCAGGAACGTCATGAAGGAGAAGAACGGCAACAGGACGCCGCCGGTGACGTACATGTGGTGCGCCCACACCGTCACCGACAGGCCCGCGATCGAGATGGTCGCGGCGATCAGGCCGACGTAGCCGAACATCGGCTTGCGGGCGAAGACCGGGATGATCTCGGAGACGATGCCGAAGAACGGCAGGGCGAGGACGTAGACCTCGGGATGGCCGAAGAACCAGAAGAGGTGCTGCCACAACAGGGCGCCGCCGTTGGCCGCGTCGAAGACGTGGGAGCCGAACTTGCGGTCCATCTCCAGGGCGAACAGCGCGGCGGCCAGGACCGGGAACACCATCAGGATCAGCACCGCGGTCAGCAGCACGTTCCAGGTGAAGATGGGCATCCGGAACATCGTCAGGCCGGGTGCGCGCATACAGATGATGGTGGTGATGAAGTTGACCGCGCCCAGGATCGAGCCGAATCCGGAGAGCGCCACACCCATGATCCACATGTCGGCGCCCACCCCGGGCGAGTGGACGGCGTCGGACAGCGGCGCATAGGCGAACCAGCCGAAGTCCGCGGCGCCCTGCGGGGTGAGGAAGCCGGCCGCGGCGATCAGCGAGCCGAACAGGAACAGCCAGAAGGCGAGCATGTTCAGCCGGGGGAAGGCCACGTCGGGGGCGCCGATCTGCAGCGGCATCAGCCAGTTGGCGAAGCCGGTGAACAGCGGCATGGCGAACAGCAGCAGCATCACCGAGCCGTGCATGGTGAACGCCTGGTTGAACTGTTCGTTGGAGAGGATCTGGGTGCCCGGACGGGCCAGTTCGGCGCGCATCAGCAGGGCCATCAGGCCGCCGATGAGGAAGAAGGCGAACGCCGAGACGAGGTAGAGCGTGCCGATCTGTTTGTGGTCGGTGGTCGTGAGCCACCCCACCGCCTTGTTCCGGCGTCGCGGCCGGGCCGTGACCCGGCCGCGCACCGGTTCCCTGACCGCCGTTGCCTGAACTTCCCAACCGTCCACCGTGCTGTGTCCTCCACCTCGGAAACGTGAACTGGGCCGGGAAGCGGCCAGGACCGGGAAGAGCCATCGACACGGGGGAGACCCGGCCCTTCCCGGCCCCTTCATCGTCGACCGGCGGCATCCGCGGCCCCCAGGGCCGAACAGCCCTCCCCCGGAACGCGATCGGCCCTCGTCCCGGGGGACCGCCAGCCCCCATGGACGGCCTCCCGAGTGGCCGGTCGGCACCGGTGCCTGCGGACCGGGCCGGGATGATCACGTACGCTGCCGAGCAGACGTACGGGATCTTTGGGAGCAGCACGGTCATGTCCGAATCGCAGCAGTACGCGCCGCCCGCGGGCGGTCCGCACGGACCTCAGCTCCGCGCGCCGGACCGGATGCGCAGCCTGCTCGACGCGGTGATGGGCCTGGGGCGGGGGCTGGAACTCCCGCAGGTGCTCCGGGGCATCGTGGAGGCGGCGGTCACCCTCACCGACGCCGAATACGGCGCACTGGGCGTGGTGGACGACGGGCAGCTGTCGCAGTTCCTGCCCGTCGGCATGTCCGACGAGCTGATCGGCCTGATCGGCCGGACGCCGTGCGGTCACGGCATCCTCGGGGAGCTGATCCGCAACCCCGCGCCGCTGCGCCTCACCGACCTGACCAGACACCCGCGCAGCTACGGCTTTCCGGCCAACCATCCCCCGATGCGAACCTTCCTCGGGGTGCCGGTCCGGGTCCGCGACGAGGTGTTCGGCAACCTCTATCTGACCGAGAAGCGGGGCGGCGGCTCGTTCGACGCGGACGACGAGGCGGTGGTGACGACCCTGTCCATCGCGGCGGGCGTGGCCATCGACAACGCCCGCATGTACCACGAGAGCCGCCGCCGGGAGCGGTGGTTGGAGGCGTTGGGCGAGATCACCCGCAGTCTGCTGTCCGGTACGGACGCGGACGAGGTGTTGCGGTTGATCGCCGAGCGGGCTAGGGAGGTCGCCGGCGCGGACTGTGCGGCGGTGCTGCTGCCGGCGACCGGGGCGCCGGACCAGCTGGCGGTGACGGTGGCGTGCGGTACGGGCGCGAGCCGGATCGTCGGACTGCGCGTGCCGATCGACGCCTCGCTGCCCGGCATGGCCGTGCGCGACGGCCGGCCAGTGGTCAGCGCCGATCTGCGGGCCGACCCGCGGGCCTATCCGCTGGGCCCGGACGCCGGGAGCGGGGCCGGGGACGCGCCGGCCGGAGACGCGCTGGACGAGGAGGCCGACGAGGCCGCGGGGCACGGCACGGCATCCGGGCCGGCCGTCGCGGTACCGCTCCAGGTGGACACCGGCTGCGGTGCACTGCGGCTGAGCCGCCTGGCCGGCCGGCCCGCGTTCGACGACGCCGAGGTCACGCTGATATCGGGCTTCGCCGACCAGGCGGTGATCGCCCTGGAACTCGCCCGCCGGCGGGCCGAGTCGGAGGAACTGACGGTCCTTCACGACCGCGATCGGATCGCCCGGGACCTGCACGACCTCGCCATCCAGCGGCTGTTCGCCACCGGCATCACGCTGCAGAGCGCGACCCGGTTGATAGAGCGGCCGGAGGCCGCCGAACGGGTCGGCCGCGCGGTCAACGACCTGGACACCACCATCAAGATCATCCGGTCCACCATCTTCGGGCTGCGCACCACCGGAGACGGCAAGGACGGCCGCGGACTGCGCCGGGACCTCACCGAGACCGTGCAGCGGGCGGCCGGCCCCCTGGGCTTCACCCCGGCGTTGCGGATCGAGGGTCCGGTGGACGCCGCGGTCCCCGACGAGGTGGCCGAGCACCTCGTGGCGGTGGCCGCCGAGGCGCTCAGTAACGCCGCCCGCCATGCCCGCGCCGCCCACCTGGACGTGGCCCTGTCGGTGACCGGGGGCACGGTGACGCTGACGGTGACGGACGACGGGGTGGGAATCGGGGCGGCACCGCACACCGGGGGCTTGGCCAACATGCGGGCCCGGGCCGCGATGCACGACGGCCGACTGACCGTCGAGCCGCCGGAGGGCGGCGGCACCCGCATCGTGTGGTGCGTTCCGCTGCCCGACTGACCGCCCACCGGGGCGGCCCGCCCCGAGGAGGGCCGGTCAGTCGCCGGCCGCTCCCGGTGCCCGGCTCACGCCCGCGGCTCCTTCAGCCGTTCGGCGACCATCGCGGCCTGGACCCGGCGGCCCACCCCGAGCTTGCCGAGGATCGCGGACACCCGGTTCTTGATCGTCTTCTCGGCGAGGAACAATCGGTCCGCGATCTGACGGTTCGTCAATCCCTCGCCGATCAGGTCGAGTACCTCCCGCTCGCGGGGCGAGAGCCGGTCCAGCGCGGACGGCGGCGCATCGTCCGCCTGGTCCCGGACCGGGCCGCGCAGCCGCTCCATCACCCGCGTCGCGGTGCGCGGATCCAACATCGACTGCCCCGCCGCCACCGTGCGGACCGCACGCACCAACGCCGTGCCGTCGATCTGCTTGAGGACATAGCCCGCGGCCCCGGCCATGATGGCGTCGAACAGCGCCTCGTCATCGTCGAAGGAGGTCAGCATCAGGCAGGCGAGCTCCGGCACGCGGGCCCGCAACTCCCGGCAGATCTCGATCCCCTCGTGGTCCCCGTCCGGCCCTTCGGTACCGCCCAGCCGCACGTCGAGGATGGCCACCTGCGGACGGACCGCCGGCACCCGGGCGAGGGCCTGCCGACCGTCCCCCGCCTCCCCCACGACCTCGATGTCGCCTTCGGCCTCCAGAAGGTCCCGCACTCCTCGGCGCACCACCTCGTGGTCGTCGAGGATGAAGACGCGCAGTGGCGCCTCCGGACCGGCGACGGGATGAGCGGTGGCGGGCTGGACGGACTGCTGGTTCATGACTCTCGCTCTGTGGTTCTTCGCGGTTTCGGCCGGGCACAAGGGGCCCGACCACGAGGTTTGTCGGCCTCGGCGGCCCGCGCAAGGGCCGAACGGCCCTGGGGGAACGGGGCCCTTCGGGCACGGCGGCGCGTTGCCATACTGACGCCCCCCGTCAGGAGGTCGTTCCCATGCAGCAGCCCTACCAGCCCGCGCGCCCCGCCCCGTCCGAGGCGTCCGACAGGTCCACCCCCGGCACTGTCGGCGGCGAGTACCACGCCCTGCTCGCCCGGCACGACGCGATGCGGCTGCGGCAGCGCATCCTCGGACAAGGGCGGGCACCCGTACCGGATTTAGCCGCCACCTCCTACGACGGCGCCGCGGACCAGCGGCTGATCACCCAGTATCTGGACCTGGTCACGCCCTTCGGGGACCTGATCGCCCACCTCTACGACGAGATGTTCGCCCGGTGGCCCTATCTGCGGTCGCTCTTCCCGGCGTCCATGGACTTCCAGCGCGCCCATCTCGCCCGCGCCTTCTGGTACTTGATCGAGAACCTGCACCGCCCCGCCGAGGTGGCCGCCTACTTCCGGCAGCTCGGCCACGACCACCGCAAGCTCGGCGTGCGCCCGGTGCACTACGAGGCGTTCGAGTCCGCGCTGGTCGCGGCGCTGCGGCGCACCGCCGGGCCCCGCTGGGCCGAGGCGGTGGAACAGGCGTGGGTGCGGATGCTGCGCTTCGCGGTGGCCTCGATGGTCGAGGGCGCCGACGCCGCGATCGCCGAACCCCCGTGCTGGCCGGGCACGGTGACCACCCATGAGCGGCGCCGCCCCGACCTCGCCGTGCTGCGGCTCCGGGTGCACGAGCCGTACGCGTACCGGGCCGGCCAGTACGCGGCGGTCGAGTCCCCGCTGATGCCCCAGGCGTGGCGGCACTACTCCTTCGCCTCCGCGCCGCGACCGGACGGCGAGGTGGAGTTCCACATCCGCCGGACCGGTCCCGACGGGGTCAGCGAGGCGCTGGTGAATCGGACCAGGGTCGGCGACGTCCTACGGCTGGGGCCCGCGCACGGCACGATGACGCTCAAGGAGGAGGACCACCCGCGCGACCTGCTGATGGTGGCCGGCGGCACCGGGTGGGCGCCGGTCAGGGCACTGCTGGAGGAGTGGGCGAGCCGCCGCTCGTCGGGCGGCCTCCCGCTGCGCCCGCCGGGCCGGGTGCACCTCTTTGTGGGCGCCCGCAACCGGGCCGAACTGTACGACGCCGAGACGCTGTCCCAGTTGGCGGCGCGGCACGGCCGGCTGCGGGTGGTCCGGGTGCTGGACGACGACCCCGTCACACCGGCCGACGGCCCGATGGGCGAGTACGGTCCGCTGGCCGAGGCGGTGGCCCGGGACGGGCAGTGGTCCGGCCATGTCGCCTTCGTCAGCGGTCCGGCCGGCATGGTCGGTGCCACGGTCGCCCGGCTGGTCGCGGGCGGCATGCTGGCCGACCGCATCCGCCACGACCCGGTGCCGGACCTGATGACCTCGTCGGCCGGCCGCCCCGAGGCGCACTCGGCCGACGAGGCGGTGGCCGGCGCGGCACGCTGACCCGAACCGGGCCGTGATGAACACGGAATCGCCACGGTCCGGGCCGAACGGCCCCTGGCAGCCCTGCGCCGGGGGCCGTCTACTGACAGACAGGTCCAGCGCCTCGACGACCTCGACAGCCTCGCCAAACTCAGGACAGGGAGCACGCCGTGAACGACACCCCGGCCCGGCACACCACCGGCATCACCACCGACACCGCATGGGTGGCCTGGGCCGACCGCGAGGCGTCCCGCCGCAGCACCGAACTGGACCGCACCGAGGCCCTGCGGCTGTTGGGCAGCGTGTCGCTGGGCCGCATCGTCTTCACCCAGGACGCGCTCCCGGCCATCCGCCCGGTGAACCACCTCCTCCACCACGGCGAGGTGATCATCCGCACCCACGAGGGCGCCGCGCTGGCCACCCTCACCGAGCACGCGGACGCCGAAGGCGTGGTCGTCGCCTACGAGGCCGACGCCATCGACCCGGCCACCCACTGCGGCTGGAGCGTAGTGGTGACCGGCTACTGCCACCTGGTGACGGACCCCGCCGACCTGGACCACTACCAGGCATTGCTGCACCCCTGGACCGACCACCGCATGACCCACGCCCTGCGCATCCGCCCGGACCTGGTCACCGGGGTGCGACTGTCCCGCTAGGCCGTGTCCGATGGGGCAAGGCCGGACAGACACCAGGGCGCTTCTGGGCACCCTGCCCTGACCCTACGCGCCGCTCGTCAGCCGTGCAGCCGCGTTGCCTGGGCGACGACCCGGGCCTCGTAACGCCGTGCGTCTCACCGCCCAGGAACCCGATGCCCCACGCGACGACGCCTTGTGGTGGCCGCGCCCCGTGGCGGAAGCCTTCCGGGGCGACCGCCCACCGCGACGTTAGTGGGCCGTTAGTCGCACAGCAACGAATCAGCAGCAGCGGCCGACAGTCTTGTTCCCACGCACCCACCGCAGCACCCCCGGACAGCAGGGAAAGAACATGTCGCACCGTGCCACGCTCCACCGCACCCGCAAGGCCGCCGCCGCCCTGGTGATCGCCGTCGCCGCCTTCGGGCTCACCGCCTGTCAGGAAGGCGGCACCAACGCCTCGCCCTCGTCCAGCGCCTCCGCCGCTGCCGGCAGCGGCGTCAGTGCCGGCGCCGGCACCGCGCAGCCTTCCACCGCCACGCCCAAGACCAACCACAACACCGCCCACCGCACGCCGTCGGGCACCGCCAAGAAGCCCGACGGACGGTGCACCAACCAGATCAACTACGCGGGCGACCCGCGGTCCAACGCCGAGATCAACACGATCGGCGAGAAGACCGGCTACTGCCCTCCCGTCCAACACCGCTAAGTCCCTGGAATACCGGCCCTCTTCAGCGGAAAGTTCCTACGGAGCAGGTCCCTTCGTCGCCACCGCACGCCGATACTGATCCGACGCCTATGCGAAGGAGATGGACATGACCGATGACGAGCAGCGGCTGGCCGCGCTCTTCAACACCCTGCCCGGCTACTCCGAGCCCAACTTCTGGCGCGGCGTGAAGGCCGCCGCGGGCCTTGCCCGGATACGTTCGACGATGTCCTTCGCGGTCCGCGAGGCCGCAAAGGACAACTTCGAGCCTCTTGCCGGGCTGGCCCTCGACGCCTTCGGCCAGGACGCTCGCCACGAGGCTCTCGTCGACGCCCTCGCAGAGCACCTCGGCGGCACCCTCCAGGCCCGTGTCTGGATCACCGACGCCGTCGCCGCGGCCGGCCGGATCAAGCGGACCGGCAGCGCCGACCCGCTCGGGGCCCTCACCAAGAAGTGGTGACCGGGCCCGCACCTGCCCTCTCGACAGGTGCGACGCCCCACTGAACTCCCGGTCACGGCCGACCAGTTGCCCTCTCATCCGCACCTGACCACCTACCGGCCCCTACCGGCTTCTACCGCGCCCCGCCCGACCCGGTCCGGCGCTCGGTGCGCATGCCCGCGGCCTTCAACGGAGTGGCCGCGCTGAAGCCGAGCTACGGCCGCTTCGCCGCCGACCACCGCATCATGGGCCAGGAGTCGATGTCGGCCTCCCAACTCATCCCCGTAGACGGCCCGATCGCCCGCTCGGTCGCCGACCTGCGCGCGGCCTACGAGGCGCTGGCGGGCGCAGACCTGGAGGACCCGCGGGCGGTCCCGGTACCCGCATACGGCCCCCGCCCCACCGGCCCTCTCAAGGTCGGCATCGTGGCCGACCCGGCCGGAGTCGGCGTCCACCCCCAGATCCGCGCCGCCATCGACGAGGCGGCCACCGCCCTGGAGCGGGCGGGCTACGCCGTGGAGGAGGTGCAGATCCCCCGGCTGTCCGAGACCCTGGAGTGTTACGGCAAGCTCATCATGACCGAGTTCGGCATGAAGTGGCCGCGCATCAGGAAACCGCTCACCGAGAAGGGCGCCCAGCACCTGGACCTGCTCATGGAACGCGCCCCGCACACCGAGCTCGCCGAGTTCCTCGGGCAGACCGGCGCCCGCCTCGGCATCCAACGTGACTGGGCCAAGTTCCTGGACTCCTACCCACTGCTCCTCGGGGCCACCTGCCCCCCGGCGACGGGGCAGGGCGGACACCAGTACCGAGCCCTCCCCCACCGTTCGCACCCGGCCCCAGAGCAAGGCGGCGCAGCATGCCGACGACAGGTCGGCAGCAGGTCGACGGGATGTCGGGCCTCCGGCGCGGTTGTCGGTGATCCATAGGTGATGTGTCGGTGGCCGCTGGAACCATGGACGACCAGCCGCTCCCTCCGGAGCGACCGTGCCCCTTTCGACCTTCCGAGCAACGGAGCGCACCGTCATGTCGTCCCCATCCCCCATCCCCGCCTGGGATGTTCACCGGCTACCGCGCGCCGAAGGCGGCGTCTACCTCGTCACCGGCGGCAACGCGGGCATCGGGTACTTCGTCGCGGAGCAGCTCTCCGCCACCGGGGCCACCATCGTGCTGGGCAGCCGGGACACGGCGAAAGCCGAAGCAGCCATGGCCTCGATCCGCTCGCGTGTGCCCGGCGCGCGGGTACGTGCCGTTCGGCTGGACCTCGCCGATCTTTCGTCGCTCAGCACAGTGGTGGACTCGCTGGAGACACATCGCCTCGACGCGGTGGTCCACAACGCCGGCGTCGCACTCGATGACCCACCACGTCGCGAAACCAGGGACGGCCATGAGGTCATGTTCGGCACCAATCACCTCGGGCACTTCGCGCTGACCGCCCGGCTGATGCCGCTGCTGTCGGCCGCACCGGCGGCACGCATCGTGACCGTCGGCAGTTTCGCCGCGAAATCGGAACGGCTGGACCTGGACGACCTTCAGTCCCAGCGGGACTATCGGGCCAAGCGCAGCTACGGACGTTCCAAGCTGGCCCAGATGTACTTCGGACTCGAACTCGACCGCCGCCTGCGCACCGCCGGCAGCTCGACGGCGAGCGTGGTGGTCCATCCCGGCGGCGCCCTGGACTCCCTCACCCCGTCACGACCGCCCGTCCATGTACGACGTGTCGGTGCGCGACTGGGCGCGGCCCCCGCCGCCCTTCTCGTTCAGGGAAAGCACACCGCCGCCTGGCCCGCGGTCCGAGCGGTGCTCGACCCGGCCGTGCGCGGCGGGCAGTTGTGGGGACCTCGCCTGTTCGGGCTGCGCGGCGCCCCCAGGCAAGAAACGGTATGGAGTCATCTCGCCGACACCGCCGTCGCCAGCCGACTCTGGGACGCCAGCTGCGACCTGACCGGCCTCGCCCCCGACCCCGACCCCGACCCGCTGCACGGATAGCCCCGCCAGCCGCACCGCGACCAACCCACCTGCTCGAATTGCACCACGGGAGCCTGCGCTGCACGGGGCATTGCGCCCCGGCACGCGACGGGACAGCGACCTGAACATGTTCAGTGAACGCGTTCAGTGAACGCGTTCAGTCACGTGCGGCGCAGCGACAGGCGACGCGCCAGAGGGTGCTTTCCGCGGCTGAGCGGCTGTTCCGCGACCAGGGGTTCGGGGCCACCACGGTCCGGCAGATCGCTACCGATGCGGCAGTCAGCACCGGGACGGTGATGTCGGTCGGCGACAAGGACGCACTTCTCGTCGCGATCTTCGATAGCTGGATCGACGCAGTGCACCGCGCCAGAACCGACGACCAAGACGAAACCGTCGCCCCACTGCCCGCAGGCACCAAGGCGAGCAGGGCAGCAAGCACCGCAGCAGGCACCGCAGCAGACGCGGCCTCGGTGGCCGGCAGCCCGGTGACGCCTACGCCCAGGGCGCCGAGGACGCCCTCGACGCCTGGCGGACCGAAGGCGCCGTGGAGCGTCAGATGCCGATGCCGGGTGGCGGACAGGGGCCGTTGGTCACGGACCTGCACCTGCTGGAGGCGACACTCCACGGCTGGGACGTGGCCACCGCGACCGGCCAGGACCGCCGCGGGGACCCGGATGCTGTCCAGGCCGTCCATCAGCGCTGGTACGGCAGGTTCCCCGACGCGCTCCGGTCCCAGACCAGGCTGTTCGGCCCGTCCAGGCCCGTCCCCGAGGGAGCTCCCGCCCTCGACGAGATCGCCGCCTACTTCGGTCGCACCGTCTGAAACGGCACTCGCCAGGCAGCGCCACCAACGAACCGCCCCCAACTGCCTGACGGGTCACTCCTCCAAGGCTGTCGCCAGGCGGTCGAGGTCGGCGAGGAGCGCCGGCAGGCGCTGGGGCGGAATGGCCTCGACCATGCGGTTTTCGATGCCGTAGACGGCGGCCTGAACCGCGGCCAGGCGCCTGTGACCCTCCTCCGTGAGATGGGTGGGCAGGGCACGGCCATGGTCGGCGGTGGCCGGGCGGGTGATCAGGCCGGCTTCCTGCAGACCCCGAAGGACGACGCTGCCGGACTGCCTGGTGACGAAGGTCGCGCGGGCGAGTTCGGCGTTGGACATGCCTGGACGCAGGGCCAGGAGCTCCAGGGTGGCGTACTGCGGCACTGCAAGTCCGCGATGTGGCAGAACAGCATCTGGGCTTGCGTCGGGCCGCGGTCTCACCGCCGCACGCGGTCGTGTTCGACACCGAGCCGACCCCGTTCGCCGTCCGCGAGCCCCTCCCGGGCATCGACCTCGCCGACGCCGCACGCCCCGGCCTCGGCGTGGTGCTCTGGTTCCGGACTCCCGACGCCCACCAGCTCCACGACCAACTCGTCGCCGCCGGAATCAAGATCCTCACCCCGATGGCGAACAGCCCCTTCGGGCCGATGTTCTCCTTCGAGGGCCCGGAGGGCTACACGCTCACCGCGCACGGAGGCTGACCGGAGCCAGTCCAACGGCAGAGCGCCAGGCGCCAGGCCGCACGAGAACCGCCCCGGCCCTCGGCAGGGGCGGCTCTCACGTGCGCTGCCCGTCCCTGGCAGCGGCTACGGCGCCCGGCGTTCACACCCCAGCCGGCAGAACGTCACCGGCTGCAGCCCATCCCAGAGCCGGACGGACCGCGCGGCGCCACTGGATGCCGGCACAGGTGCACTCGCCGCGAAAGCCGTCTCGGACGCAGTGATCGGTAGGGACAGGGAAAGGGCGAGCAGCGCGGCTGTCGCAATGCGGTGGGGTCTGTTCGTGGAGGAACGGTACGACGCCACCCACGCCGTTGGCGCGCACGGAACGAGGTCGTTCGCCCCCGGTGACGCACCGCTTCGTAGTCGGATTCCACCAACGAAGCGGTGACCGATGTCGGATGCCACCGCACACGGGCCGGTGTCTGGCTCGGGCGGCTCGGCAGGCGGAGTGTTGCGCCTGCCCTAATCGACCCATCCAGGGGGAACTCATGGACACCGATGTACTCGTCGTCGGCGCGGGCCCGACCGGCATGACACTGGCCAACGAACTGCGGGTGGCGGGGGTGGCGACCGTGCTGGTCGACAAGCTGCCGCAGCGCAGCGAGTTGTCCAGGGCCGGCGGTGTGCAGTCCCGCACGCAGGAGGCGTTCGATCAGCGCGGCCTGCTGGAACCCTTGTTGGCCACCGGAGACCACCCGGTCGGCTCCGCTCACTTCGCCGGGATCCCCCTGCCGCTCACCCGTGGCCGGCACCGCCTGCCATGGCGGTCCATACCGCAGGTGGTCATCGAGGGACTCCTCGAACAGCATCTCGCCGCACACGACATCCACGTCCGGCGCGACCACGAGCTGGTCGACCTCGCCCAGGACGAGAACGACGTCACCGCGACCTTCGCCAACGGCGCACGCGTCCGCGGCCGTTACCTCGTGGCCGCCGATGGTGCCCACAGCACGGTGCGGTCGCTGCTGCGAGCCGAGTTTCCCGGTCAAGCAGGCACGGTGACCGCGATCGCCGCCGACGTGCGGCTGAGGTGCGACGACCAGGCGATGACGCACAGCTGGAACGCGGACGGACACTGGGCGCACATGTTCCCGCTGGGCACCGACCCGCAGGGCAGGCCACTGCGCCGACTCGCCATGGGCGGGCCGGGCCGGTCACTGCCCAGGGACGTCCCGGTCACCGAGGACGAGATCCGCAACGGCCTGCGCAGCATCTTCGGATCCCGGGT
Organism: Streptomyces noursei; assembly: GCF_016917755.1. Taxonomy (GTDB): domain Bacteria; phylum Actinomycetota; class Actinomycetes; order Streptomycetales; family Streptomycetaceae; genus Streptomyces; species Streptomyces yunnanensis. The sequence goes on from NZ_CP070326.1 coordinate 876,923, forward strand.
GGAACTGCTCGAACTCCGCTACGCCCGCCGCATCACCAACGCCGCCAGGCAGGTCGCACAGTACCGGCACGGGAGGGTGTTCCTGACTGGCGACGCCGCGCACGTCCACCTTCCGCTCGGCGCGCAGGGAATGAACACCGGGATCCAGGACGCGCTCAACCTCGGGTGGAAACTCGGCGCCGCCGTGCACGGTTGGGCCCCGGATGACCTGCTGGACACGTATCACGGGGAGCGGCACCCGGTCGGGGCCGCCGTGCTGCGCAACGTCCAGGCACAGAGCCTGCTGATGGACTGGGAGGGCACCCGCGACCCGAGTGTGGCCGCCGCCAGGGAACTGTTCGCGACCATGGCGCAACTGCGGGACGTTCAGTACCAACTCGACGACATGCTGTCGGGGATGGGCATCCGCTACCCCATGCCTGGCACCGAGGACCAACCGCTCGTCGGCCTTCCCTCGCCGGATCTGCGCCTCGGGCCGGTCCGGTTGCACGAACTGTTGCGGTCCGGGCGCGGGATCCTGCTCGACCCGGCCGACAGGTTCGCCAAGGTCGCCGACCTCTGGTCAGACCGGGTGGACCGCACGGGTCAGGGCACCGACGGCCGGCCGATGCTCATCCGGCCGGACGGCTACGTGTGCTGGGCCGGCGGTCCGGACGGCCCGGAACCGGCGCTCGGACACTGGTTCGGCGAGCCCCGCTGAGCAGTCCTCCCCGGTGGACCTTCCGTCCGGGCATACGAGAGCGACCCGACTTCGGCGCGCCGCAACGGGATCGACACCGCGCCGGACGGGACCAAGGGACAGGCAACGGCTGCGGGTCAACACCAGCAGCCAATGACTGCGGGGGGGGCAACACCGGCACGCGATGGGCGTTCGGCAATCCACTCTCATCAACCGCTCGGCCGACCGACCGCTCAGATCAGCGGAGTGACCTGCTCCTCGATGCCGAGCAGGGACCGGCCGTAGATCTCGTTCGCGATGGCCGGATTGATCATCGCGTGCCGGGTGCCGGTCCCCAGATCCCGCCAGATGCGCTGCAAGGGGCTGCCGTCGGCGAAGCCCCTGGCTCCCTGCACGTTCAGCAGGATCTCCAACGCCTCCCGTGAGCGGCGGGCGACGGTGGCGATGTCCATCCGGACCCGGGTCCGGTCAGGCACGGGCATGCACCGACCGCTCGCCGCCCAGCTGTCGACGTCGTCCGCCGCACGCATCAGGTGCAGGGCGGCCGTATCGACCAGTTGCGCGGCCTCCGCGAGCTGCGTCTGGGCCGCGGGTGCCTCACGGGCTTCGTCGTAGAAGGTGTGCGAAATGCCGCGCCCCTTGGCGAGCGAGGCCAGCACCAGCTCCAGTCCGCCGCGGGCGAGACCCAGCAGCGGGCCGGCGAGGGAGAGGGAGAGCGCGGGGATGAACGCCGTGCGGTACAGGGCCTCGTCCGTGAACTCGGTGGGGTACTCGCCCTGCTTCGCCTTGGTCACCGACAGGATGCGGTGCGCCGGGACGAAGACGCCGTCGGCGACCAGAGTGTTGCTTCCGGTTCCGCGCATCCCGGCCACGTGCCAGGTGTCCTCGATGGTCAGCTGTGCCATCGGGACCAGCGCCAGCCCTTGGTCCACCTGCTCCCCGGACGCGCCGCTGACCTGCATACCGAGCAGCGCCCATCCGGCGTGCTGGCACCCGGAGGCGAAGCCCCATCGTCCGGAGATGACCTGTCCCCCGTCGGCCGCCCGGCTCGTGCCTTGGGGAGGAAGGGCGGAACAGACACGGGCACGAGGGTCGGCCTCGTACACCTCACGCTGGGTGCGTTCGGGATAGAGGCCGACGGCCCAGCCGGAGATGTTGATCAAACTGGTGACCCATGCGGTGGATCCGCAACCGCGGCCCAGCTCCGAGGTCACCTCAAGCAGGGTGCGGACGCTCGCCTGGCGGCCACCGAACCTCTCGGGCGTCGTGATGCCGAACAGCCCGGCCTCGTCGAGCGCCGCGATGTTCTCCTCCGCGACCTGCCGGTCCTGCTCGGTGCGGGCGGCATTGCGTCGGAGCAACTCGACCAGTCCGGCAGCCCGTTCGGGGAGATCGGCAAGCTCTTCGCCCGTTGCCGGCCCCGTGCGGGCCGTCAGCCCCACGGCCCGGTTCATCGCGCTTGTCGCCATGGCTCCTCCTCCACGCTCGGGTACCCACCTCGAACAGGGAGCACCCTGACTCGCCTCATGAAAGCATCACCGACCGCCTGGCAGCGGCAGAAGCATGACGTCCGCGGCCCTCCTTCACCCGCCACGCGGCGGGTTCCGGCCAACCTGACAACGAGCCGGGGCCGTAGCCGTCGCCATGGCCATCACCGTGGCCGTATCCGTAGCCAATGCCAGCTATACCGCCGGATAGGCAACGTCACCTGAGGCGGTTGAAGATGCTCCGGCCGGTCGCGTCGAAGGCATCGTCGCCGCGCCAACGGACACGCCCCAGGGCCCGTGTGGTCCATTCGGGCGTTGCATCGATGCACTGGCGCTGTCGGGAGCTGCGGCCACGCGGATAGCCGAGCAGCACAGTCAGAGAGTTCAGACGAAGCAGAGTTCAGACGAAGTAGAGGCGTTCGAGTTCATCACTGTCGGCCAACCTGGTGTAAAGGGTGCCGCCGTCTTGGGCGACCCTCTCCAGGTAGGCGTAGATCTGCAAGGCCCGGTTGATCGTGTCGGTCTTGGTGTCGCCCGTGAGCTTGACGGCCTGATCCAATGCGGCGGCCGCCTTCGGGGCGAGGTTGACGGTGATACGAGTCGGGCCGGCGCTCTGCCATTCCTGAGCGGCGGTCCCCTTGCGCGAGGTGGACATCTAACGACTTCCCCTTCGTCCGAAGCATCCGCGGGCCGACCCGGCCAGGACCCTATGTATCCACGATGCCCGATCGTACATACCGTGTCAAGCAATCGTATGGACGGTGCGCACATCCTGCACGCACAGGACGCGCCTTGCGTATGAACCTTGCCCGCATCCGTCACCACGGCGTCGAAACTGAGTAACAGTCACGTAAGGGCAGAGAAAGTCAAGTTGATCCACATCACACAGAGTCGCTAGCGTCGAGGTGTGAGCGGTTTAGGAGATGGAGGACAGCTGAGGGGAGAAGGACAAGAGATGGCCACCAAGGACCTCGACCTCAGCCTGGAAGAACCCAGCAACCGCGCTGACGCGGCTGTACTCAAGGAAAGCACCGGACTGACCTTCAAGTGGGAACTCGGCCCCGCCAAAATGGAGGTCGCCACCGACGAGACCCAGGCGATGTCGCCTTCCGCGATCGCCATCGCCATGCTGCTGCTGTCCGCCGGAAGCAGCATCCCGGCCGTGGTCCTCGCCCTGACCAACCAAATCCTGCACGCCCCCGCCGTACTGATGGCAACCGGCGCCATCACCCTGTTCCTGGTGGTCTTCGCCACCGGCACACTGCTGATGCTGCACGGCGGGGCAATCGGAAAGTCCCTACAAGCGCCCGCTCCCAGAAATCGTCCGACCACCAGCAGCGGACGTCCGCGCTACCGCCGGCCCCGATCGCGCCGCTGAATTGCCGGGCGTCGGCTGAGGCGCGATAGGCAAAAGCCGCACGGACATCTGCGCGGCTGTCCGCAGGTGCGTCTGCACGACTGTCCGCACGGATCTCCGGGCGGTCGATGACGGACGAGACCGGCAGGGCCTTCGGCATCCTGATCGAGCGTCGGACGATCAGGATGCCGCCGCCCGCCGCCCGCCGCGCATCGCGCGTCGCCGTCATCCGCCGGAAGAGTCGCCATTGGCGATGAGGTTCGCCATGGCGTTCCAGCCGCCCGAGCCGACCAGGACGCGCCCTCCGAGGGCGGCGGAGCGGCCCGGGTAGAGCCACAGCTTCCGGTGGACGCCTCGCGGGCGTAGAGGTCGGATCGGCCGTCGCCGGTCAGGTCGCCGAAGGCGGTGACGTTGCTCATGCCGTTCCGGCCACCCGTGCCGACCAGCTTGCGGGTGCCGAGCGTCACCCGAACTGAACCAGAGCCGCCCTGCCGTGTCGCGCACGACCTCGTCGGCCTTGCGGTCACCGTTCATGTCACCGAAACCCCATGCCTTGGGGGAGGTCTCAAGAGCGGCCAGGATGCGGCTGACGTGTGCCTTCACCGTGCTCTGCCGCATGCCCAGCGCGGCGGTGATCTCCACGTTGGACGCACCCCTGGCCAGCAGCCTGAGCACATCGGTCTCGCGCGGCGTCAGGCGCTCCGCTCGGGCCTGGGCAGCTGTCGAGACGCCGCGCGCCGTCCGGTGACGGTGCTCGACGAGCCGTCGGGCGGCATGAGGGTGCCGTCCGTGCTGGGCATCCGCACGTCCACCAGTACGACGTCCAGGCGCTGCTCGATGGCCCGTTGGACGGCTTCACGGCCGTCGGATGCCTGTGCGGCGACGGTGATGCCGGAACGTCCTGCAAGATGTCGGCGAGCGCCAGCCGCACCAGTCCGTCGTCGACGATCATTGTCCGGATCATGCGGCACCCCTGCCTTGCTGGTCATCGAGCGGGATGGTGGCCGCCACCTGCCAGCCGCCTGATCCAGTAGGGCCGTACGCCAGATGACCGTTGAGTGCGGCTACCCGCTCGGCCAGTCCGACCAGGCCGTAACCGGAACTCTCTGCCGCGGCCTCGGACGGCCCGGGTGAGCCGCGTCTCACCCGGCCGGTGACGCTTGCCTATGCAACGAGTTGCATAGCAAGATCGGGGCATGGCGCTCGAACACGCGATCCTTGTTTCCCTGCTGGAGAAGCCGGGCTCCGGCTATGAGCTGTCCCGGCGCTTCGAGCGGTCCATCGGCTACTTCTGGACCGCCACCCACCAGCAGATCTACCGCGTGCTCAAGCGGATGGAACACGACGGTTGGATCGACGTCCGCGACGTGCCGCAGCAGGGCCGGCCGGACAAGAAGGAGTACTCCGTCGCCGCACCGGGCCGCGCCGCCCTCTCCGAGTGGCTCCACGAACCGGTGGAGCCCGAGAGCGTCCGGCACGACCTCGCCGTCAAGATCCGCGGCGCGGCTTTCGACGACCCGACCGCCCTGATCCGCGAGGTGGAGCGGCACCGCCAGGCACACGCCGATCGGCTCGCCCACTACCTCGTGGGGGAACAGCGCGACTTCACCGACCCCGGGGGCGACGCCCCGCTCGACGCCGGGCAGGAGCTCCAGCACGTCGTGCTGCGCGGCGGCATCGCCTACGAGCGGATGACGATCGCCTGGCTCGATGACGTCCTCGCCACCCTGCATCGGCTCCACCCCGTGCCCTGACCAACGCGCGGAGCCACGGCCCCGTACCCCTCCCGAAACCACCGAGCCCGGAAAGGCGACCCTCATGGCCGATTCCCTGCTGTTCAACCCCCGCACCTACGACCCCGCGCACTTCGACGCCGAGACCCGCCGGCTGCTGCGCGCCACCGTCGACTGGTTCGAGGAGCGCGGCAAGCGCAAGCTCATCGAGGACTACCGCTCCCGTGCCTGGCTGGCGGAGTTCCTCGCGTTCGCCGCGAAGGAGGGGCTCTTCGCGACCTTCCTCACCCCCGCCTCCGCCGCCGACGGGCAGCCGGACAAGCGCTGGGACACCGCCCGGATCGCCGCCCTCAACGAGATCTTCGGCTTCTACGGGCTCGACTACTGGTACGCCTGGCAGGTCACCATCCTCGGACTGGGCCCGGTCTGGCAGAGCGACAACGCCACCGCCCGCGCCCGCGCCGCCGAACTCCTCGACCAGGGCGAGGTGTTCGCCTTCGGCCTCTCCGAGAAGGCACACGGCGCCGACATCTACTCCACCGACATGCTGTTGGAGCCCGACGGCGACGGCGGCTTCCGGGCCAGCGGCTCCAAGTACTACATCGGCAACGGCAACGCGGCCGGGCTCGTGTCCGTCTTCGGCCGCCGCACCGACGTCGAGGGCCCGGACGGGTACGTCTTCTTCGCCGCCGACAGCCGCCACCCGGCGTACCACCTCGTGAAGAACGTCGTCGACTCCTCGAAGTACGTCAGCGAGTTCCGACTCGACAACTACCCGGTCGGCGCGGACGACGTCCTGCACACCGGCCGCGCCGCCTTCGACGCCGCCCTCAACACCGTCAACGTCGGCAAGTTCAACCTCTGCACCGGCGCCATCGGCATCTGCGAACACGCCATGTACGAGGCGGTCACCCACGCGCAGAACCGCATACTCTACGGCCGCCCGGTCACCGCCTTCCCGCACGTGCGCCGCGAGCTGACCGACGCCTACGTCCGCCTCGTCGGGATGAAGCTGTTCAGCGACCGCGCGGTGGACTACTTCCGGTCCGCCGGCCCCGAGGACCGCCGCTACCTGCTCTTCAACCCCATGACGAAGATGAAGGTGACCACCGAGGGCGAGAAGGTCATCGACCTGATGTGGGACGTGATCGCCGCCAAGGGCTTCGAGAAGGACACCTACTTCGCCCAGGCAGCGACCGAGATCCGGGGCCTGCCGAAGCTGGAGGGCACGGTCCACGTCAACCTCGCCCTGATCCTGAAGTTCATGGGCAACCATCTGCTGAACCCCGCCGAGTACGAGCCGGTGCCGACTCGCCTCGACGCGGCCGACGACGACTTCCTCTTCCGGCAGGGGCCCGCCCGCGGCCTGGGCGCCATCCGCTTCCACGACTGGCGGACCGCCTACGACCGCTACGCCGAGCTGCCCAACATCGCCCGCTTCCGCGAACAGGCCGACGCGCTCTGCGAGTTCGTCACCACCGCCGCGCCCGACGAGGAGCAGAGCCGCGACCTCGACCTCCTCCTCGCCATCGGCCAGCTCTTCGCGCTGGTCGTGCACGGCCAGCTGATCCTGGAGCAGGCGCACCTGACCGGCCTGGAGACCGACGTCCTGGACGAGCTGTTCGCCGTCCTCGTCCGCGACTTCTCCGCGCACGCCGTCGAACTGCACGGCAAGGACTCCGCCACCGAGGCCCAGCAGCGCTGGGCACTGGGCGCGGTCCGCCGCCCGGTCACCGACGAGGCCCGTTCCGCCCGTGTCTGGCAGCGCGTCGAGGCGCTGGCCGGGGCCTACGAGATGGCGCCGTAACGCCCTTGCGAGCTGCTCGGCGGCCCGGGACCGGTGTGCGGTCCCGGGCCGCCGAGGCCGCTTGCTCCGGACGCATCGCCCAGCCGCGCCCGGCCGCACCCGGCGAGCGACAACGCCGCTACGCAAGGACGCCGCCCGCGACTGGGACCGGATCGTCGCCGTCGCCCGTGTCCTGGTCGACGAGGGCACACCGCTGCAGCTCAACGATGTCGCCCGCCGCGCCGGACCGGGAGTCGGCACCGTCCACCGGCACTTCGCCACCCCCGAGGCGCTGCTGGAGGCTGTCTCCGCCCCCTGCCTGGAGGCCCTCGCCGACCATGCCGAGCAGGCACTCGCCGACGCCGATGCCTGGCGCGCGCTGGAAGGCTTCCTGCTCCGCACCGTCGAAGCGCGGATGACCGCCGCCGACCTCGTCCCGCTCATGTGCGGCATCGCTCATGCCGTGAACGTCCACGGCGGGACGTCCGTCGACCGGATCGCCACCGCGCGTCGCTACCTGGCCGCTCTGCTCGGCGGCCTGCGAGCCGCACCACCGCGCCCGTGAGGGGTACTGCCCGTCCGCCTGGTTCTGCCCGTCCGGCGGGCGGGCCCGGCGTTGGACTGGTTACCGGTGTCTTACGGGGGGTCTGTACCGGTATCCCCGGCGGGCGGGGGCGTGTTTGCTGGGAAATGACGGGTTGGCCGATCGCGGCCGCTCGTCCGTTCCCTTCAGGAGGTCTTGATGTCTGGTGTGTCCCGCCGTGCTGTCGTGCCCGTTCTGCTGGTGCTGGTGGTCGCCGCCGGCATCGGGCTGTATCTCTTCCAACCCTGGAAGGCGTTCACCGACACCAGCGTGAACGAGGCCCTGCCGACCGCTTCCCGGTCCGCGGCCGGGCCGGCGATGAAGGACGCGGGTCCCCGGGACCTAGCACAGGGCGACTTCGTCAGCCATGAGCACCACACCAGCGGCACGGCCCGCACCGTCCGGTTCGCGGGCGGTGGGCAGGTGTTGCGGTTGGAGGACCTCATGACGAGCGAAGGACCGGATGTACGGGTCTATCTTTCCCCCAAGGACGCCGACGCGGTGAAGGCCGGGCTCGGGGACGGCGCGGTCCAACTCGGCAAGCTCAAAGGCAACTTGGGCAACCAGAACTACGCCGTCCCCGCCGGGACGGACCCCTCGAAGTTCCGCAGCGCGGTGATCTGGTGCGAGCGGTTCTCCGTCTCCTTCGGCGCCGCCGACCTCGCCCCGGTCAGGGGCTGACCTGCTTGGCCCCCCCAGCGAAGTAGGCCCGGTTCTCCCGCTCGAAGGCCAGGAGCGCGGGGGCATGGTCCAGACGAAGCAGCTGAAGCTCGGGCACAGGAACGACGGTATGCAGCCCGGTGGTCCGCCCGCCACCCCCGATCACTGCCCAAGGACTCCGGGCGGCATCGCGTCAACACCACATGCCATGCATGACACGCATGGCATGCGCCGAGATGACGACCGTAGTTCAGGCGAACGGAGGCATCTCATCGCCGCGATTGCTGGGCAAGATCCGGAAGTTCCGGCGCGCCGTCGCCGGAACCGGCACGACGATCGCCCGCGAATGTGGCGACGGCCACCGCGAGACCGCCCGAGGAGCACCACATGCGCCACCCCGAAGCCCTCACCGTCACATGCCTGGACGGCCCGGCCGCCGAGCGGGCCGAGGCCGACTTCACCCTCGTGTACGCCGACGCGTTCGCCGAGCCGCCCTACTGCAAGACCGAACACGACGTCGCAGCCACCTTCCAGCGCTTCCGCTCCCACACAAGGAAACGCACCTTCCGGGCTGCCCTTGCCCGCACGCCGGACGGCACCCCCATCGGCATGGCGTACGGCTCCGTCCTGGGACCGCAGACCGACTGGTGGGACTCGCCCGACCCACTCGCATCGGACGACATCCGCCGCGCGGCCGGCCAGCACACCTTCGGGCTGATAGGGCTGGCCGTACGCCTGCCGTGGCGCGGGCTCGGCATCGCGCGCCGCCTGCACGAAACGCTCCTTGACGGGGTCGAGGCCGGGCGCGCGCGGCTCCACGTCCATCCGGCGAGCGAGGCGGCGCAGGCGGCCTACCGATCATGGGGCTACCGCAAGGTCGGTGATGCTCGCCCGTGGACCGGTGCCGACCTCCACGACGTCATGGTTCTCAACTTGCCCCATCCGCCGGCTTAGGCCCGTCGCCAGGTTCGAGGGTGTACGTGTGGGGCGCGGCCAGGCCGTGCGCGTCGACGGCGTGGATGCGGTCGCCGTCGCGGCGGGTCGGGTGGAGCAGCAGTTGCAGGGGCGCCGGCCGCAGTCCGACGGAGATCCGCAGGTCGAGGGCGAGCTCTTCGTCCGATCTGACGTATCGCCAGCTGCCGGTGATGCGTCCGGTGTGGTCCCGGGCGGTGCCGAGGCCGGTCGTGCGCCCGTCGGGGGCGAGCACGAGGTCGAGTTCGAGCGGTGTGTCGCCGTCGGTGATCCGCCACCGTCCGGGCGTGATCACGATCCCGGCGGGCTTCCGGGGAGCGGGCACGGGGGCCGTCCCGTAGACCGCACGGAGCAGGTCCTCGAACTGTGCCTCGTCGTGCGGCGCGTACTGGATGGTGCGTTTGCCGAAGGACGCGGCGGTCTCCAGGTGCGCCACCACCAGCGGGTCCCCGGCGGCGGCCCAGCTCCACACCGCGACGACCGCGTCGCACGCGCCGAGGTCCTGCAGCACCGGCTCCTGCAGGGTGCCGTCGGTCAGGACACGCTCGGCGTCCACACCGATGCGCACCCCGCGCCGGCGCAGCCTGCAGTCGAGCACCGTCAGCGTGGCGAGGTCCCCTTCGGCGGCGGTGAGGAAGACGGCCGGCGCGGCGGACCCGGATTCCCCGCTCCTGTGTGTCATGTCCTGCACGTCACTCCTCGTGCTTTCGCTGCTCTCCCCGGGCCGCTCTCCTTGGAGCCTCCCCGGGGCTTGCTGTGCTGGGGCTTGCCGTGACGAGCCGTCCCGTCCTGCCCCTGTGAGGGAGTATCCCCGCGATGCCCACCACGGCACTGCTCCGTAGGGCTTCTGTCGGTGCGTCACGCCTGGGCGTCGAGGTCCTGGCTCTCGCGGCTGACGATCCACGGCGCCTTCGGGTCGTACGACGCGAGCCAGTACTCGGCCGTGCAGGTGAACGCGGTCGGGAAGAGGTCCTGGCCGTTCTTCTTCAGCCGGGCGACCGCTTCCTCCTCGTTCTCGATGCACTCCTTCAGGCCGTCGATCGCGGACTGGTCCTGCGGCACCTGCTGCTGCAGGGTGGCGAGCTCGGCCTTGGCGTCCGCGATCGCCTGGTCCGTCTCGGCGAGGTTGCGGTGGATGTACGGCGGCAGGTAGCCGGCCTGGTACGTCGGCACCACGCTGTAGTCGGTCAACCTGGGGCGGTCGGCGGGGACCTGGGTCGTGTCGACGTAGTGCGTGACCATCTGACCCTTGTCCACCAGGAACGGCAGCTTCTTGCCGCCGGGGGCGTGCCGTCACCCGGTCGGCGTTGACCTCGGCCGCCCGCTCGAAGCGATCGGACGGGTCGCTGAGGCAAACGCCTTCGCGGCGGAGGTCCCGCGTTGCCGTGCCGGGCCGGACGCCGGCGCTTGCGTTTGCTGGCGCTGGGCGTCGCCTGGGCGGCAGCGTCGCTGTCCGATGGGGCAGCACGGGCGGTGCGGGGCGTCGTTCCGGTACCGCGACTGGTAGCGCAGTCACCGGCTTGTTCGCGGGCCTGTTCTCGGGCCTGTTCGCGGGAATGCTCGCGGGCTCGTTCGTCGACATCACAGGCACGGCTCGGCATCGGCTGCAACGTGCCCGTAGCGCCCACTCCTGGTGTGTTGAGGATCTTCCTCCCTGCGCTCTCGCACCTGCCCCTGCTGCTGTTCGTCTTGCTGTCGGCGCCAGCGTGGATCTGCTGGCCCTTCATGCCGGAACGGAAGCAGAGGGTCATGCTCGAGGTGTTGCAGAAGTTGATCGACTGGACGCGTGTCTGCGCCAAGGGTCGGTAGCCGCCGGAGGAAGCGAAGAGGCGGGTGGCTGCTTGCGGCCACCCGCCTCCTTCAACGCAAGGCGCAACACGCAAGACTCAACGCCCCACATCAGACGTACTGTTCGACCCAGCCCGCGCCATCTGCCGCTGCGGCGGCCAGCCGAAGGGCTCCCCGGGCGACGACCAGTTCGGGGTCCTTGATGCGGTCGACGGTGCAGCAGTCCCATAGTTCGGGGAGCGAGTGGGTGCGGGCGGTGGCCAGAGCGGTGTCCCAATAGCCCGGGTAACCGAGGGTGCCACCTGCGGCCCGGACGGTGTCCGGGTTGAGGATGTTGACCAGTGTGGCGATGGCCAGCCCGAACGACTCACCGGCTGCCTCCACGGTCTGGCGGACGGCGGTGTCTCCGGCACTGAGCGCGGCATGGACCTGTGTGGGGCCGAGGCCCGTGGCGCGGACGATCGCCGCGCCGCCGGCCACGTCGTCGAGTCGGAGGATGCCCCGGGGTGTGGGCACCGGCAGGTAGCCGATCTCGCCGGCCCATCCGCGGCAACCGCGAACCACCCTTCCCTGGTGAAGGTATGCCGACCCGACGGCGGTTCCGCAGAGCAGGACGGCGACGGTCGAGGACTCCGGGAGTCCTCGCGCCTCCGCTGCCAGGGCGCTGCGGATGTCGTTGACGAGGAGGGGCGGGGTGCCGTCGGCGATTGGGCCCTGCCACCCGGTGAGGTTGGGGAGGACGTCGCAGACAGCGACCCGTCCGTCCTCGACGAGCCCGGGGACGGCGACGCCCATGGAGGAGGGAGTCAGTCGGTGTTCGGTGAGGAACCGCTGGACGGCGGCTTCGATGTCGTCGGGAGTTGTCGCGGCTCCGGTGGCGAGTCGACGGATCAAAGGTTCGTCGTGGCCGGTCCGTTGGGCGACCATGAGCAGCTTGGTGCCGCCGATGTCGATCCCCACGGTCGAGGGTGTCATCGCCTGCCGCCCTCCTGCTGATGCACGGATTCCGAGGTGCAGATGCCGAAATCCTAGCGGTCGGCGTGCAGCGGTCCGCGCCGTCGTCTCACCGTCCGGGCGCGCCCGTGCGGAGGCCGTCCATGACGAGGTCGAGGAGGCGGGTGGCGCGGGTGTGCCAGTCGGCGTGCGGGTCGAGTTGCCAGAGGCCGGCGATGGCGAGGAGGAAGTCCTCGGCGGTGATGTCGGGGCGGATGGTGCCGGCCTCCTCGTTGGCGGTCAGGAGGAGGGTGACGGCGGCGGAGAGGGGGCCGCGGGCCACGGCGGCGAGGGTGCCGTGGGGGGTGGTGGCCTTGCGGAGGGCGGCGGCGAGGCCCGCCTTGGCCATGGCGTACTGGGCGAGGCGGTCCATCCAGGCGCGCAGGGCCTGGTCGGGCGGGCGGGTGGCCAGGAGGTGCGCGGCGGCGTCGGAGACCTGTTGGACCTCGTGGCGGTAGACCTCCAGGACGAGGCTCTCGCGGTTGGGGAAGTTGCGGTAGAAGGTGCCCTGTCCGACGCCGGCTTTCTTGGCGATGGCGCTCAGCGGGGCGTCGGCGCAGCGGGTCAGCTCGGCAAGGGCCACTTCGAGGAGGCGGTCGCGGTTCCGCTGGGCGTCCGAGCGCCGGGGGGTGTCCTTGGGACGGCGCACGCGTCCACCTCCCGGAATTCGCCGCTGCGTCAGGGTTGTTGGGCAGATGATGCCTGGCGGACAATCGTCCTTGCTAAGCGGACAGCTGTCCGTTAAATTTCAACGGTAACGGACAGCTGTCCGCTTGCCTACCACCATAGCGGCAGATCAGCGGCGGATCGGACCAGTTGGGGAGCCCACCGGCCACCTCGACCGGTGCCGTCATGCGCCCCCACCCGCGCCTCCGCACTGCCCGCACCGCCCTTCCGACGCCGCGACGCTCCGCACCACCCCGTCCCCTCCGCCCGGAGGTGTCCGGTTCCGCCTGGCCCGTACCCGCCCGGCGAGCCACCCGATTCCGCTGACCGACCGGGCCGGCGGGCCCCGGCCGGGGCCCCCGCGCCCTTCGACGTGTGAGACGTGAAAGAAGGCAGACCATGGCCCCATCGACGGCCGGTGCCATCACCTTGACGATCAACGGCGAGAAGCACACGCTGCCCGTCGACAACCGCACCACCCTGCTCGACGCACTGCGCGAGCGGCTCGGCCTGACCGGCACCAAGAAGGGCTGCGACCAGGGACAGTGCGGCGCCTGCACGGTGCTGCTCGGCGGGCGCCGGGTGGTGTCCTGCCTCCAGCTCGCGGTGGCCGCCGAGGGGCGGGAGGTCACCACCATCGAGGGCGTGGCCGACGGCGAGCGGCTGCACCCGGTGCAGCAGGCGTTCCTCGACCTCGACGGCTTCCAGTGCGGCTACTGCACGCCCGGGCAGATCTGCTCGGCGATCGCGGCCATCGAGGAGCACGCCGCGGGCTGGCCCAGCGCGGCGACCACCGACGTCCGGCCGGAAGCGGGCATACCGCCGCTGACCGCGGACGAGATCCGGGAGCGGATGAGCGGCAATCTCTGCCGCTGCGGTGCGTATGTGTCGATCGTGCAGGCGGTCGCACGGGCCGCGGAGGACTCGGCGCGCACCGCGGGCCGGACGGATGTGACGGACGTGGAGGGTGCGGCATGAGGGAGTTCGACTACCGGCGGGCGTCCGACGTGCCGGGGGCACTGGCGCTGCTCGGCACCGAGCCCGAGGCGCGCTACCTCGGCGGCGGCACCAACCTCGTCGACCTGATGAAGAGCGGGGTGGAGCGGCCCGCGCTCCTCGTCGACGTGCGGGAGCTGCCGCTGGAGCGGATCGAGGTCGCCGACGACGGCGTGCTGCGGATCGGGGCCACCGTCACCAACAGTGATCTGGCCGCCCACCCCGAAGTACGCCGGCGCTACCCGGCGTTGACGCAGGCGGTGCTGGCCGGCGCCTCGGGACAGTTGCGCAACATGGCCACGGTGGGCGGCAATCTGCTCCAGCGCACGCGCTGCGCCTACTTCGCCGATGTCTCCAAGGCGTGCAACAGGCGTGTCCCCGGTAGCGGTTGCCCGGCCGTGGCCGGCGAGCACCGCAACCACGCGATCCTGGGGGCCTCCACGCACTGCGTGGCCGTCCACCCCTCGGACATGGGAGTGGCACTGGCCGCCTTCGACGCCGTCGTGCACTACGCGACGGCGGACGGGCCGGGTGCGGTGCCGCTCGCGGAGTTCTACCTCCCGGTGGGCGACACCCCGCACCGGGAGACCGCACTGCCGCCCGGCGCGCTGATCACCGGCGTCACCCTGCCGCCCGCGCCGGTCGCCGCCGCGTCCCGCTACCGCAAGGTGCGCGAGCGGGCGTCGTACGCCTTCGCCATCGGATCGGTCGCCGCCGCCCTCGATGTCCGGGACGGCGTGGTCCACGACGTCCGGCTGGCGTTCGGGGCGGTAGCGTCCCGGCCGTGGCGCGCGCAGGCGGCCGAGCGGGCGCTGATCGGCGGTCCGGCCACCGCCGAGGCGTTCGGCGCCGCCGCGGACGCCGAACTGACCGCCGCCGAGCCGCTGCCCGGCAACGGATACAAGGTGACGCTGATCCGGAATCTGGTCGTCGCCGTGCTGACCGAGCTGGCCGAGGAGAGCCGGCAGACCGAGGAGGCCACCCGATGACGACCACGACGACCGGAACCGTCCCGGTGATCGGTGCCGTCGGCACCGCGCACACCCGTATCGAGGGCCGCGACAAGGTCACCGGCGCGGCCCGCTACGCCGGCGAGATCCCCTTCGCCGAGCTCGCCCACGGCTGGCTGGTGGTCTCCACCATCGCCCGCGGCCGGATCCGCTCGATCGACGCCGCCCCGGTGCTGGCGATGCCCGGTGTGCTCACCGTCCTCCACCACGGCAACGCCCAGCCCCTGGAGTCGGACTACGTCGGCCCGATGGGGACACCCGACCCGGCGCTCCAGCTCTTCCAGCACGACCGGGTGCCGTACGCGGGCTGGCCGGTGGCGCTGGTCGTCGCGGAGACCTCCGAACAGGCCAGGGAGGCCGCCGAGTCGCTGACGGTCGCCTACGACGAGGAGCCGCACGACGTGGCGTTCGCCGCCGGGCATCCGGAGGCGTACGTCCCGGCGGGCAACCCGCGGGCCGAGGCGGAGCAGGAGAAGGGCGACCTGGCGGCCGAACTCGCCGCGTCCGCCGTCGTGGTGGACTCGGAGTACTCCACTCCGGAAGAGCACCACCACCCGATGGAGCCGCACGCCGCGGCCGCGTACTGGGACAGCGGCCGGCTCGAAGTCGTCGACTCCAACCAGGGCAGCATCTTCGTCGCCCAGGAACTCGCGCGGCTGTTCTCGCTCGACCAGAGCGCGGTCCGGGTGCGCTCCGAGCACATCGGCGGCGGCTTCGGGTCCAAGGGCACCCGCCCGCACCAGGTGGCGGCGGCGATGGCGGCGACGATCCTGCACCGCCCGGTCCGGGTCGTCATGACGCGCCGGCAGATGTTCTCGTTGGCCGGGTACCGCAGCCCCACCGCGCAGCGGGTCCGGCTCGGTGCAGATCCCGACGGGCGGCTGCGCGCCCTGGACCACCAGGGGCTGAACCAGACCTCGACGGTGCACGAGTTCGTCGAGCGGAGCGCCGACGTGGCCCGGGCCATGTACGACGCGGACGCCCACCACACCGTCAATCGGGTGGTCCGCCTCGACGTGCCCACGCCGACCTGGATGCGCGCGCCGGGCGAGGCACCGGGCTCGTACGCGCTGGAGTGCGCGCTGGACGAGCTCGCCGAGAAGTGCGACATCGACCCGATCGCCCTGCGCGCCCGCAACGAGCCGACGGTGGGCCCGATCTCCGGCCTGCCCTACAGCAGCCACCGGCTCCTGGCCTGCTTCGAGGAGGGCGCCCGCAGGTTCGGCTGGGGCGACCGCGATCCGCGTCCCGGGGTGCGCCGCGAGGGCCGCTGGCTGCTCGGGACCGGCACCGCTGCCGCCTCGTTCCCCACCCTGGTCGCTCCGTCCACGGCGGCGGTGACCGCGGAGGCGGACGGCAGCTACACGGTGCGGATCACCGCGGCGGACATCGGGACCGGGGCACGGACGGCGCTGGCCCTGGTCGCCGCGGACGCACTGGAGGTCACGCCGGACCGCGTGACCGTCCTGATCGGCGACAGCGACTTCGGCCAGGCGATCCTCGCCGGCGGCTCGATGGGCACGCGCTCGTGGTCCTGGGCGGTCACCCTCGCGGCCCGCTCGCTGCGCGAGCAACTGGCCCTGGGCGGCACCGTGCCGCCGGAGGGGATCACCGCGCGGTCGGACACCGCCGAGGCGCTGGGTACGCTGCCGCCCCGGGAACGGCACGCCTTCGGCGCGCAGTTCGCCGAGGTCGCCGTGGACATCGCCACCGGCGAGGTGCGGGTCCGGCGGATGCTGGGCGTCTTCGCCGCCGGCCGGATCGTCAATCCGCTGACCGCGCGCAGCCAGTTCCTCGGCGGCATGGTCTGGGGGCTCTCCATGGCCCTGCACGAGGAGGCGGTCCGGGACGAGACCACCGGCACCGTCGTGGGCGCCGACCTCGCCGGCTACCACGTGGCGGCCAACGCCGATGTCCCGCTCATCGAGGCGGACTGGGTGGACGACCCGGACGAGGACGACCCGGTCAACATCAAGGGCATCGGCGAGGTCGGCATCGTGGGCGTCGCGGCGGCCGTCGCCAATGCGGTCTGGCACGCGACCGGCGTCCGCCACCGGCACCTGCCGATCCGCCCGGACCGGGTGCTGGCGGCCGGCACCGGCGCGCTCCCGCAGGCCGCCGACGCCCGCGGCTGAACGGGCCGACAGTCGCCGCCCCGGCCTCCGGGGCGGCGACCGGTCCGCGCGCCGATCGGGCCCGGCGCCCCTCAGGCGACCTTCGTGCAGAGGATGCTCCGGCCTTCGTAGACCTGCCACGAGTAGGTGTAGTGGCCGGGGTCGGGCGGGCAGGCACGGGTCCCCGCCGAGGCCGGCAGCACCGCCGTGATCTGCATGATGAAACTGAACTCCCGCGGCACGCGGTTGGCGCCGCAGCTCCACAGGGTGAGCAGGTTGGCGCCGCCCGGTCGACCGCTGTTGGACCGGGCCAGGAAGCACTGGCCGACCCGGAACTGCCGCTCCACGCACAGATTGACGGACGAGGAGTCGGTGGCCGTGTGCCACCAGCCGCCGAGTCCCGGCCCGGACGGGCAGGTTCCGGAGCCGAGCACGGAACCGACCCGCAGATAGGCGTTGGCCGCCTGGCAGTCCACCCGGTCCGGGGACGTCGGGCTCCATCCGCCGTACCCGTTCGCATAGCCGTCGACGCAGTCACCCGCCCGTACGGCGGAGAAGGCCACGTCGTCCGCGCTCGGGGTGCGGGACGCGACGGGCGTGGGGGACGGCGAGGGCGGGGTGGGCGAGGGCGTGGTTGAGGTCGGGGGGCTGTAGGTGGTGCCACCGCTTCCGCTGCTGCCGCCCCCGCTGGAGAGGGAACCGACTCCCCCGCCGGCATACGTGCTGCTGCTACTGCTGGCGCTGCTGCTCGACGTGTCGCCGGGCGAGCCGTCGGCGCCGGTGTGCTCCCACGGCTTCCAGAGCATCACCACCAGCGCGACGATGCCCAGCACGACCCAGAACCCGCCCCCGGACGAACCGGAGGAGGAAGAGGAGGAGGTCGAGGGGGGCTTGGGCGAGGGCTTGGGGGCGGACTTGGCGGCGGCCGGCCCGGGGGCCGACGCGGATGCCGACTTCCCGGCAGCCGCGGGGGCGGGGGTGGGTTTCCGGGCCGACGAGGGCCGCGGGGTCGGGGACTTGGGGCGTGCTGGGCGGCGCGGTGCGCCATCGGCGCGTTTGCGGTCCTCGGTGTAGACGCGGGTGGGCTTCGGCGGGGGCGCCTTCCGCGTCCGCATGTCGACCGTGGGCGCCTCCGCGCCGCCGCTCTTGCCCAGCGCCCGTCCTTGCGCCTCGTACTCCCCGATCAGGGACGTCCAGCGCGGCGGCAGCCAGCCGGCGCCGCGCTGCTGCGTGGGGAACCCGTCGAGTTCCGCGAGCGCGCGGCGCAGCACCTCGGCGGGTTCGGGCCGGTCCTTCGGATCGGCGGCCAGGCAGGGCCGGATCAGCGCACCGAGCTCCTTCGGCAGGCCCTTGAGGTCGAGTTCGCCGCGCTGGACGAGGGTGAGCAGGCGGATGGTGTCGGAGGTGTCGGGGTAGGGCGGCCGGCCGACGGCGGTGTGGAAGAGCGTGGCGCCCAGGGAGTACACGTCGGACGCCCTGGTGGACGGCTCGGCTCGGGCCTGCTCCGGGGAGGTGAAGGCAATGGTGCCCAACGTCAGTTGGGTGCGCGTCATGTCGTTGGCGTGCGAGATGCCGAAGTCGATGAGGCGGGGCCCGTCCTGGGGCAGCAGCACGTTCTGGGGCTTGACGTCCCGGTGGATGATCTGCGCCTCGTGCAGGGTCACCAGGGCCTGTGCGACGCCCGCCGCGACCCAGTGCACCGCGTGGGCGGGTAGTTTCCCGGCGCTGCGGACGAGTTCGGCCAGTGAGGGCGCCGGGATGTACTCGATGGCCATCCAGGGGCGTTCGGCGTGTGCGTCGGCGTCGAGGACGCGTGCGGTGTGGGCGCTGTCGATCCGCCGGGCCAGCTTCACCTCCCGGGCGAACCGGCGCCGGTCGGTGTCGCTGATGGCGCCCTCGGCCAGCAGCGTCTTGACCGCGACCAGTGCTCCGTCCTTGGTGGACCGCGCCACATAGACGCGTCCCATACCGCCAGGGGCGAGGCGCCCCAGCAGGTCGTAGGCGCCGATCCGGCGCGGATCGTCGCCGCCTAGCGCCCTGATGCCCGTATCAGTCATGCGTGTCACCTTCCCCCGTGTTCCGACTGCCGCGGGTGCCGGCGCCAGCGCCGGCGTCACAGCCGTCGAGCTCGTCAAACACTGTCACGCCGGGGTGAGTTGAGGAAGACGGAAGGGAAGGCGGCAGGGGCGGATCGGCGGTCTTGACGTTGCGTCAGGCGCGCTCCGCCGGGCCGGTGGGGTGCCCGCCGCGGATCGGTGGCGGCCCGCAGGCGTACCTCCGGGTCAGGGTCGCGACGGAGGCGTTCCGCCAGTTCGGCCGTCGACTCCGGTTCGTCCAGGGGCAGTTGACGCAGCCGCGGGTTCGGGTCGGTGGCGTACCGGAGCAGGCCGCGGCGGGGAAGTTGGGGTAGGAGCGTGGCCGGCCGGGGAAGCGGAGGCTGCCGGTCCACCACTGCCACACCTCCAGGAGCAGCGCGTGGCGCAGGCCGTCGGGGTCGACGGTGACGGGGACGGCGGCCCGCTGTTCCTAGGTGAGGTCGGGCCGCACGGACACCTCGTAGCGGACGTCGTGGTCGGTGTCCGCGGCGAGTACGGCGACGAGGTCCGGCGCCAGGTGCGGGTTGCGGGCCAGGGCGCGGCGGAGGGCCGGGGCGGCGGAGGCGGCCAGTCGGGCGGCGAGTGCGGGTGCCAGGCAGCAGGTCGCCGCGGCGCGCTCGCCGAAGTCCTCGGCGGCCCGGTCACCGGCGCGGCACTCGGCGGCGAAGACCGCGCGGGGCATCGGGTGCCGGGGTGCGCGACGCCCTGCGGTCGACGGCGCAGCCGGTGAGGATCCAACGCTGCCGGGGGTCCTGCTCGGCGGCGAGGAGTCGGGTCCAGTGCTGGGCGGTGAGGTGGGGCTGGGCCTCGGCGAGCAGGCCGCGGACGCGCCGGTCGGGGTGGTCGACTGCAGCGTCGACCACCCCGACCGGCAGCGTAGGCCGCACAGGGCGGCCTACGGTGGCCGGGTCAGCTCACGCGGACGGTCTTCACGTCGGTGGTGCGGTCCACGTACGGGTGGCCGCCGCGCGGGCCGTCGACGCCGTAGAGCACGCCGCGGAACTGCAGAGCGCCCTTGTGTGTGGCCTTGACCGTCGCGTCGACCTTGGCATCGGCGACGCCCATCTCCACGATGTGGCCGCACTTGACGGTGTGCCAGGCACCCTTCGTGCCGACGCGCTGCTGGGCGCAGAACTGCCCGTACTGGACGCCGTCACTGTCCCCCCGGCCCTTGACGTGCACGGTCTGGCCGACCTTGACGGCCTTGCGCGAAGCGGTGAGGTCCGCGCCGCCCTTGGCGAACGCCGGGGTGACGACCAGTACGGCCGCGGCCGTGGCCATCGCGCCCACAGCGGCGAGTCGGGCGCCCCGACGGCCGAGGTTCCCCCGCGTGGCGCGTGCGTTCCGTGCTTCCTTCGTCTGGTGTGTCATTTTCTTTCCTCCCCTTGGTGTGGCCCGATCGGACCACACCCCACAAGAGGCGGATCCGGCTGGACGCGTTCCCAACAAGCGCAACAAAAAGGCGATATGGCGGACACGGTGCCGCGCACCGCGCTCGGCGATTGGGGGGAACCGCGGCTGGTGTCCGCCGCGATCCCGGGTATCTGTGCTGGTGGCTGCCTGCGCAAGCGCCGGGCCCGGGAGGTGTGGAAGGGAGTGGTTGTGGTGGAGCGGACGACATGTTGTGTGGTGGGCGGTGGACCGGCCGGGATGGTGCTCGCGCTGCTGCTGGCGCGGGCCGGGGTGGCGGTGACGGTCCTGGAGAAGCACGGGGATTTCCTGCGTGACTTCCGGGGCGACACCGTGCACCCCTCGACGCTGGCACTGCTGGACGAGTTGGGGCTCGGTGAGCGGTTCGCCAGGCTGCCGCAGCGGCGGGTGACGTCCGTCCAGCTGCCGATCGGGCCGGCCGGTTCGCTGACGACCGTGGGGAACCTCGCCGCGCTGGGCGGCCGCTTCAACTACGTGGCGATGGTGCCGCAGTGGGACCTGCTCGACCTGCTGGTCGACGAGGCCCGGCACGAGCCGTCGTTCTCCGTGCGGATGGACACCGAGGTGACGTCGTTCCTGAAGGAACGCGGCCGGGTGACGGGCGTCCGCTACCGCACGGCCGACGGTCGGACCGGTGTGCTGCGGGCGACGCTCACAGTGGCCTGCGACGGCCGGGGTTCGCTCGCCCGGTCCCTGCCCGAGCTGGGGCTGCGGACGTTCAGCTGCCCGATGGACGCCTGGTGGTTCCGGCTGCCGCGGCACGACGGGGATCCGCACGGGCTGGTGGGCGGGGCCGGGGACCGGCTGCTCGCCGCCAACATCGACCGCGGGGACTACTGGCAGTGTGCCGCGCTGATCCCCAAGGGCTCGGACGCCGAGCGGCGCGCCGCCGGCCTGGAGGCGTTCATGGTGAACTACGCCTCGGCCGCGCCCTGGCTCAGCGACCGGGTGCGGGCACTGGGCTCCTGGGACGAGGTGAAGCTGCTGGACGTCCGGCTCGACCGGCTGCGGCGCTGGCACCGCCCGGGGCTGCTGTGCATCGGCGACGCGGCACACGCGATGTCGCCGATCTTCGGGATCGGCATCAACCTCGCGGTGCAGGACGCGGTGGCCACGGCCCGGCATCTGGTCGGCCCGCTGCGGGCCGGAGCGGTGGGCCTGCGGGACGTCCGCGCGGTGCAGCGCCGACGGTGGCCGACCACGGTACTGACACAGGCGCTGCAGCGGTTCGCGCACTCCCGGGTCGTCGAGCCGGTGCTGGCGGGCCGGCCACCGTTCGGCGATCCTCGGCGGGCACGGTGGGTCGCCGAGCGGCTCACCACCTCGCGGTGGCTGAACCACGCTCCGGCGTACTTCTTCGCCTACGGGGCGCTGCGCGAGCGCCCACCGGCCGAGTCGGTGCGGTGAGCCGTGCGCCGGGGACCCCGGCACACGGCCCTGAAGCGCCGTCCTTCCCTCTGTCGCTCAGTCCGTCACCTCCGCCAGCCGGAAGGGTCCCGCCCCGCCTGGGGCGTACATCACCGGCAAGGTGCGGCCCCGCGGGACCACGACGATCGGCTCGTCGCGGTACTCCCGCAGGAAGTGCTCCAGCGGCTCCCAGATCATGCTCCGGTATCCGGCCTCGGTCCGCTGCTGCTCGAAGGACAGGGTCAGCGCGGAGTCCTCTACGGTGACGCTCACGGCGCCCACCTCGAACCACTCCCCGCCGATCCATGCCTCGAGTCGTACGTTTGACATGACGCAAGGGTGCCTGGTGCCATGGCGGACTGGCAATCAGCGGGGGGGGCGGCCGGGCCGGCCCGGGATTACTGGGACGGCCGTTGTGTCCCCACCCGGCACTTGTCGACGACGACGTTCGACGGGCCTTCCGGGTCTCGTCGGCCGGTATCGGATTCCGATGCCGCCTGACTCTTGGAATTCCGGCGCATTTCCTGGAGTCCCTTTTGAATTCCGTCCCGCAGCCATTTACCCAGGGGTCGTTCCACCAGGCGGTGTACCGCGTAGGAAAGCAGCAACATAAAGGCGACGATGGCGAGGAGCAGGACGGGCGCCGGCACGTGCTTGCGCAGCACGTCGATGAGGGTGAATCCGATGTACATGTGCAGGAGGTACAGCGGGTACGTCAGCGAACCGGCGGTCACCAGCCAGCGCCACTGCACCTTGTCGAATACCCCGAGGGCGATGGCCGCCATCACCGCGAAGGCCAGGATGACGCCCACTCGCGCCGGCCAGCCGTGCGCCATGCTCGCCTTGGCTCCGACGTTCATGATCAGGCGACCGCGGACGTAGTGCTGGGCCAGCAGGAATTCGACCGCGACGATGGCCCAGAGCAGGAGCGTGGGCTTGAAGCGGTGCATCAGGTAAAAGGCGATGCCGGCGATGAAGTACGGCGAGTAGGGGGCGATGGCCCATACCGACAGGAAGTTGCTGTTGGCCTTGAGCGCGACGACTCCGGCCACCGTCCACAAGCCGCAGAAGAGCACACACCTGCGGTAGGTGACACCGCGGTACACGACGAGGGCGAAGAGCAGGTAGAACTTCAGCTCGATGAAGAGCGACCAGTAGACGTCGTCGAGGTCGGAGACTCCCACGCCCTGTTGGAGCATGGTGAGGTTCGTCAGCACCGTCTCCAGGTTGTCCGCGCTGCGGACGTGCGGCCAGATGGTGAGCACGGCCGCGGTGAGCAGGACCCCGACCCAGTACGCGGGATAGAGGCGGGACACCCGGGATTTGACGAAGTCGCCGAGCGAACGCCCCCAGGTGCTCATGCAGATGACGAATCCGCTGATCAGGAAGAAGACTTCGACACCCAGCCAACCGAATTGGGAGAGGTGGTAGAGGGTCGGCGAGATCGCGTGCGGATCATTGCCCCAGCCGTCACGGAGGGTGATGTAGTGGTACGCCAGGACCATCAACGCCGCCACCAGGCGTAGACCGTCTAGGACATAGAGTCTGGATTTCCCGTGCCCCTTCCCTGGTGCGGCCAGAGTTCCAGGCACAGCGAAGGGCATCCGAGATTCCTCACAGTTCGTAGGGCAACGTTCCACCCCATCCCATCTCATACTCAGGACGGGGAAGGCAAGTTCGGTTGAAATGATCGCAAAGATTTTGCCGGCACTCCGCGCGAGGCGTTACGTGATTCACGTTTCGACCGATGTTGGATACCGCTGAACAATACGGGTCAATACGGATATCGGTCACCCGGCGACCCGGCCATGTGACCCCGGTCGGAAGTTTTCGGAGAACGCCTCCGGAACACCCGGATCCGCTGTGATCCCCGCGCCCCGGCATGGTGGTTCCCCGATGCTTCAGCTCTCCGCAACCTTCCCGATGTCCGGTATTTCTATGCTGCGCCATAAGGGTTCGGGGCATATTCCCCGGCCGCCGGGAAATCCGGCTGCGGTGGTCGTCGCGGATTTCCGGCCGATGCCCGGAGGCAGCGGCGGTCCGCACCACCCGCCCCTCACTCCCCGTGCACACCCCTCCGGCCCACCACCGCCCGCGCCGCCCGCCGAAGGCGAGTAGGACGGAAGCGACGGCTCGTGCGGAGGAATGGTGCGGAATGCAGATCGTGGTCGATCTCAACCGGTGTGAGGGCTACGCGCAGTGCGTGTTCCTCGCCCCGAAGGTGTTCGAACTGCACGGCGAGGAAGCGCTGCTCTACGCCCCGGCGCCGCCGGCGGAACAGGCGGAGCGGGTACGCCGGGCCGCGGCGGCCTGCCCGGTGCAGGCCATCCTCGTCGGCGAACAGGCCGGCGCCGACGCCGGGACGGGGGCCGGTGCCGATGTCCGGTGAGTTCAAGAGCGGGCGGATCGTCATCGTCGGCGCCTCCCTGGCCGGGCTGCGGGCGGCCGAGACGCTGCGGGACGAGGGCTTCACCGGGGAACTGACCCTGGTCGGCGACGAGCCGCATCCGCCGTACGACCGCCCGCCGCTGTCCAAGCAGGTGCTGCTGGGCCGGGTGCCCGCGGCGGACGTCGGCCTGCCGGCCCGCCGGCAGGTGGACGCGCGGTGGAAGCTGGGGGTGCGCGCCAGCGGCCTCGACCCGGCCGCGAAGGAGGTGCTGCTGGCCAACGGCGAGCGGCTGCCGTTCGACCGGCTGCTGATCACGACCGGGACCCGCGCCCGTCCCTGGCCGCACCCCGAAGAGGCCCGCCTGGACGGCGTGTTGACGGTGCGGACGGTCGATGACGCGAGCCGGCTCGCCGAGCGCCTGGACGCCGGGCCGCGCCGGGTCCTGGTCATCGGGGCGGGGTTCACCGGGTCCGAGATCGCCTCCGCCTGCCGGGAGCGCGGCCTGGCGGTCACCGTCGCCGAACGCGGGCCGGCACCGCTGGTCGGGGCGCTCGGCGGCACGCTGGGGTCGTTCGCCGCGCGGTTGCAGCGCGCGCACGGCGTCGATCTGCGCTGCGGGGTGACGGTGACCTCGCTCCTGGGCAGCAACGGGCGGCTGACCGGCGCCGAGCTCTCCGACGGCAGCCGGATCGACGTCGAGGTCGCGGTGGTCGCCCTGGGCGCGGTCCGCAACACCGAGTGGCTGGACGGCTCGGGGCTCGCCGCGGGCCCGCGGGGCGTGGCCTGCGACGCCGGGTGCCGGGCGTTCAACATGTACGGGATCGTCACCGACGACGTGTTCGTGGCCGGGGACGTGGCCCGTTTCCCGCATCCGCTCTTCGATTACCAGATGTTGGCCCTGGAACACTGGGGCAATGCCGTCGAGCAGGCGGAGGTGGCGGCCCACAACATGGTCAACCCCGGGCCGCTGCGGCGCCCGCACCTGGCGGTGCCGGCCTTCTGGTCCAGCCAGTTCGGCCTGAACATCAAGTCGGTCGGCGTCCCGACCTTCTCCGACCAGGTCACCATCGCCCAGGGCTCGGTCGAGGAGGGCCGGCTGGTCGTCGCCTACGGCTACCGCGGCCGGATCACCGCCGCGGTCAGCGTCAACCGCGCCAAGTGGCTGGAGCACTACCAGCGCCTGATCGAGACCGCGGCCCCGTTCCCGCCCGAGCCGGGCGCCGCCGACCGGCCCACGGCGCCGAGGGTCATGGCCTCCGACGTCCCGGACCCGAAGGTGCTCTCGCACGGCCCGACGGTCGCGCTCACCGGTCATCTGCCGGACCGGCGCCTCGCCGTGCTGCGGCCGATGGCCTGACCACCGCCCCGCCGCCACCAGACACCCTGCCCCTGACGAGGAGAGCCCCGCGCATGTCCACGGAGACCCTGCTGGAGCGGATCAACGCCTACGAGAACCGCGCCGACCCCTATCCGCTCTACGCCGAACTCCGCGAGCACGGCGTGGCGCAACAGAACGACGGCAGCTACCTGGTCGGCACCTACCACGAGATCGCCGCGCTGCTGCACGACCCGCGCATCAGCTCGGACGTACGGCACCGCAGCACACCGGACGCGGCCCGGCCGGACGCCCTGCCGCCGTCCTTCATCGCCCTCGACGACCCCGAACACGACCGGCTCCGCCGGCTCGCGATGCGCCCCTTCGGCCCGCCGCACTCCCCCGGCCGGGTCGACGCGCTGCACGAGGACATCGTGGAGATCGCCCGGGAGTTGACCGACGGTTTGCGGGACCGGGACCGGATCGACCTGGTGGACGACTTCGCGTACCCGCTGCCGGTCACCGTGATCTGCCGGCTGCTGGGCGTCCCCCACGAGGACATGCCCGAGCTCCGCGGCTGGACGAACACCATCATCGCCTCCCTGGACCACTCCCCCGGCGAAGATCCCCAGGAGAAGCAGCGCGCGGGGACGGCGGCGCGGATGGCGATGGGCGCGTACCTGGGCGACCTCGCCGAACGGCGGCGGGCGAACCCGGCCGACGACATGATCTCCGCCCTGGTCCACGACGACGGGCCCGAAGGGCGGCTCGACAAGCCGGAGTTGATGACGACGCTGACCCTGCTGACGATCGCCGGGCACGAGACCACGGTCAACCTCATCACCAACGGCATGCTCACCCTGCTGCGCCACCCGGAGGTGCTGGAACGGCTGCGCCGGGAGCCGGAGTTGATGCCCTCGGCGGTGGAGGAGCTGTTGCGGTACGAGCCCCCGGTCCAGATGCTGCCGCAGCGCACGCCGCTGACCGACATCGAGGTGGGCGGGGTGATCATCCCCCAGGGCGCGCCGCTGTTCTTGATGCTGGCGTCCGGCAACCGGGATCCGTTGCGGTTCGAGGACCCCGACCACTTCGATCCGGCCCGTCGGGACAACCGGCACTTCGGCTTCGGCAGCGGCGTCCACAGCTGCTTCGGCGCCCCGCTGGCCCGCGTGGAGACGCAGGTCGCGCTGGCCGAGCTGCTGCGCCGCCTGGACGGTCCGCGCCTGGTCGAGGATCCCCCGCCGTACCGGCACAGTCCGATCCTGCGCGGGCCCCGGCACCTGCCGATCGCCACGGACGTGCGGGCGGGCGCCGACGCCTGACGGTCCCTCAGGACGTGGTGTCGGCGGGCTCCTCGGTCGCTGCCTCGCCGGTCGGCCCCGCTTCGAGGGTCACGGTCAGCCGGCCGTCGTCGACGTCGGCGACCACCGTGTCCCCGGGGTTGAGGGTCCCGTCGAGGAGCATGTTGGACAGCCGGTTGTCGAGCTCGCTCTGGAGGGTGCGGCGCAGCGGGCGGGCCCCGAACTCGGGCTGGTAGCCGCGGTTGGCCAGCCACTCCTTGGCGGGCCCGGTGACCTTGAGGTCGATGTGCTGGGCGTGCAGCCGGCGCCGGCTGCGCTCCAGCAACAGGTCGACGATCTTGATGAGGTCCTTCCGGGTCAGCGCGTGGAAGACGATGACCTCGTCGATCCGGTTGAGGAACTCCGGCCGGAAGTGCGCCTGGAGGTCGGACATCAGCTCGTCGCGGATCTCGTCGACGGATCCCTTGTGGTCCAGGATCCGCTTGGAGGCGATGTTGCTGGTCATGATGACGACGGTGTTGCGGAAGTCGACGGTGCGTCCCTGGGCGTCGGTGAGCCGGCCGTCGTCGAGGACCTGGAGCAGCAGGTTGAAGACGTCGGGGTGGGCCTTCTCGACCTCGTCGAAGAGGATGACGCTGTACGGCCTGCGGCGGACGGCCTCGGTGAGCTGCCCGGCCTCCTCATAGCCGACGTATCCCGGCGGGGAGCCGACGAGTCGGGACACGGTGTGCTTCTCCTGGAACTCGCTCATGTCGAAGCGGATCATCCGGTCGGGGTCGCCGAAGAGGATGTCCGCGAGCGCCTTGGCCAGTTCGGTCTTGCCGACGCCGGTGGGCCCGAGGAAGAGGAAGCTGCCGCTGGGGCGGTCGGGGTCGCTCATCCCGGCGCGACTGCGGCGAACGGCCTGGGAGACGGCGGTGACCGCCTCCTCCTGCCCGATCACCCGCTCGTGCAGGGCCTCTTCGAGCTTCATCAGCCGGTGGCGTTCGGTCTCGGTGAGTTGGGAGACGGGGAT
Source organism: Streptomyces noursei (assembly GCF_016917755.1). Classification (GTDB taxonomy): domain Bacteria; phylum Actinomycetota; class Actinomycetes; order Streptomycetales; family Streptomycetaceae; genus Streptomyces; species Streptomyces yunnanensis. The sequence goes on from NZ_CP070326.1 coordinate 904,701, forward strand.
GCCGGTGCGCGCGGAGAGCACCTCGGCGATGTCCTCGGTGGTGACGCTGGCGGCCTGTTCGCGCTCTTCGTCGACGTCGGCGAGTTCCTGTTCGGCCTGCCGGACGCGCTCCTTGAGTTCGGCGGCGCGTGCGTAGTCCTCGGTGCTGACCGCCTCGTCCTTCTCCCGGCGGAGCTTGGTGAGCCGCTCCTCGATGTCGGCGGTCGCGCTGGGGCCGTCCAGGCTGCGCAGTCCCACCCGTGCACCGGCCTGGTCCATCAGGTCGATGGCCTTGTCGGGCAGGAAGCGGTCGCTGATGTAGCGGTCGGAGAGGGAGGCCGCGGCGTCGAGCGCCTCGTCGGTGAAGCGCACCTGGTGGTGGGCCTCGTAGGAGTCCCGGAGTCCGCGCAGGATCTCGACGGTCTCCGCCACGCTGGGCTCGGGCACCATGACCGGTTGGAAGCGGCGTTCGAGGGCGGCGTCCTTCTCGATGTGCTTGCGGTACTCGTCGATGGTGGTCGCACCCACCACGCTGAGGTCGCCGCGGGCCAGGGCCGGTTTGAGGATGTTGCCGGCGTCCATGGCGCCCTCGCCCCCGCCGCCCGCGCCGACGACGGTGTGGAGTTCGTCGAGGAAGAGGATGATGCCCTTCTCGGAGCGGGTGACCTCGTCGATCACCTTCTTGAGCCGCTCCTCGAACTCGCCCCGGTACTTGGAGCCGGCGACCATCCCGGCGAGGTCGAGGGAGACCACCCGACGGTCACGGAGGGCCTTGGGCACCTCCTCGGCGACGATCCGCTGGGCGAGCCCTTCGACGATCGCGGTCTTGCCGACGCCGGGGTCGCCGATGAGCACCGGGTTGTTCTTCGTCCGCCGGGAGAGCACCTCGACGGTCTGCTGGATCTCGGCGGCCCGGCCGACGACCGGGTCGAGTTTCCCGCCGCGCGCCTCGTCGGTGAGGTCCCGCCCGTATGCGTCCAGGGTCGGGGTGTCGCCGTGGCCGCCCTGGGCGGGCTGTCGGGCGGTGCGGCCGGCGCCGCCGTCCAGGGCGCCCTCGGGGCCGAGGGCCTGGGTGAGGCCGGAGTGGGGGTCCTCCAGGAGCGCAGCGAGGATGTGCTCGGGGCCGATGTAGGAGGCGCCGGCGGCCTGGGAGCGCGCATGGGCGGCGAGCAGGGCGCGCTTGGCCGCGGGGGTGAGCGCGGGCTCTCCGTTGCCGGTGCCGGAGGGCAGTCGTCGGCCGATGTCCTCGGCCAGTTGGTCGGGGTCGGCGTCGGCCTGTTCCAGGATCTGCCGGGCGGCCGGCACCTGGGTGGCGGCCCACAGCAGATGGACGGTGTCGAGGTCGGAGCCGTCCTCGGCGGCGCGGCTGCCCGCCGCGGCGAGCAGTTCGTGGGCGGAGTCGCTGAGCAGTCGACCGATGGGGACGCGTTGGACGGCCGGTGGCGAGGCCGCCGGGCTCATGCCGAAGAAGCGGTCGAAGAGGTCGGAGAACGGGTCGCTGGACCCGAAGGGCGAAGTCGTCACCGTAACCACCCGTCCGGCGCGCAGCGCCACGGTGGTGCGCTGCCTGCCGTCGTCGATTGCCCGTACCCGGCCAATTCTTCGCCGGGTCACGGAGGCCAGCGACCGGAGGGACGGTCCGCCGCGGTAAGCCGGCTTTCACACACCCGCCCGAACAAGTAAGGTCCACCGCCATTAATTACCACTTACTCGGGAGGGTTCGATGGTGGCGGAACTCGCCAGGACCTGGGTCGCCGGCTGGGCCGTCTCGCGTCAACGCCCCGGGCGGTCGAGCACCCTTGGGGGCTCTACATCGACGTGGGCCGCCCGGACCAGGTGGGCCGCCACGTGCTGCCCGACCTCGACGAGTCCTCCATGCGCGCCGCCACCGCTTCGGTGACCGCCCCGTACACCTGGCCCAAGTTGCCCGTGGAGACGGAGACCGCGGAGCCGTGGCTCCCGGGGGGCTGGGTGGCGGACAAGGAGGAGGCGGGCCATCTGCACGAGTCGCTCGGCTGGCCGCGGCACTCAGGGCTCGCGGCCTGCATCTACCGCCCGTAGACGGCGCCCGGCGCCCCCGTGTCCTGGCGGCCCGGACTTCGTACGGATCGTCAAGGACCAGCCGGACCAGCTCCACGCGGACGCGGCGGGCAGTGGCCGGGTGACGTCGCTGGTGCTGCACCCGTTCGCCATCAACCAGCCGTTCCGCCACAAGTACCTCGACCAGGCGCTGGAGCACATCGCCCAGCACCCCGGGGTGTGGCTGACCACCAGCGACGAGATCGCCGAGCACTACGCCCGGACCACCGCCGGGCAGCCGGCCTGAGGGTGGTGTCCGGTACGGCGGACCGCCGCCGCCGTACCGGACACCACCCCAACGCCACGCCACCGCCGCCTTCGCCACTCACCCCAAGCGTCCGATTGATTACATTTACTCCATGTATGAGTCGGAGGACAGTGCGCAGGCCCCAGCGGCCACGACCGCAGTACTGACCGGACTCGGGGCCTGGCTACCGCCCCGCGAGGTCACCAACGACGAACTCTGCGCCCACCTGGACACCTCGGACGCCTGGATCCGCGAACGGATCGGCATCTCCGTGCGACGCCGCGCGGATCCCAAGACCGCCACCGGGGACCTGGCGGCCGAGGCCGGCGCCCGCGCCCTGCGGTCCGCCGGGGTGACCCAGGCGGACGCGGTCGTCCTGGCCACCACCACGCCGGACCACCCGTGCCCGGCCACCGCCCCGGACGTCGCGGCCCGGCTCGGGCTGGGCAACGCCGCGGCGTTCGACATCGCCGCGGGCTGCTCGGGGTTCCTCTACGCCACGACGGTCGCGGCCGGCCTCATCCGCTCCGGTACGGCCGGACGGGTTCTGGTCATCGGCGCCGAGACGATGTCCGCCGTGATCGACCCCGAGGACCGCGCCACGGCGCCGATCTTCGGGGACGGCGCCGGCGCCGCCGTCCTGGAAGCCGGACGCCCCGGCCAGGCCGGCTCGCTGGGCGAGGTGGTGTGGGGCAGCGACGGCGAGCGCGCCGACGCCATCGTGATCCCGGTCGGCGGCTCACGGAACCGCGACGGCCGGGACGCCGCGCCGAAGAGCGAACGGCACGTCCGGATGCGCGGCAACGAAGTGCTCCGGCACGCCGTGCGCCGCATGACGGCCGCCGCCACCCGGGCCGCCGCCGCCGCGGGCTGGGCCCTGACGGACGTCGACCGGCTGATCGTCCATCAGGCCAACGCGCGGATCAGTGCCGCCGTCTCCGAGGCGCTGGGCATCCCGCCGGAGCGGGTGCCGTCGAACATCGCGACGGTGGGGAACACCGCCGCCGCCTCCATCCCCCTGCTCCTCACGGACGCCGCCGCCGACGGGGCCCTGCGCCCCGGCGACCGCGTCCTGCTGGTCGCCTTCGGCAGCGGGCTCGCCTGGGCGGCCACGACGCTGGTCTGGCCCGCCGGTCTACAGGCCGAACGCTGACCACCACGACGCGCACTCCACAACGGCCTCACTCCCCCGACGGCCCCGCCCCTAAGGAAGTGACCATGTACGCGCAGTTGAAGGAACTCCTCATCACCCGGGCCGGATTGCCCGGCGAGCCGATCGTCCCGGAAGCGTCGCTGGACCGGGCCGGAATCGACTCGATGGCCGTCACCGTGCTGTCCATGGCGCTGGAGGACGTACTGGGGCTGGTGATCGACGAGGACGAGCTGTCCGCGGCGCCGACCGTCGCCGACCTCGCCGACCTCATCGCCCGCCGCGCCGACACCACCTCGCTCCCCTCCACCGCATAAGCCCAAGAGGAGGCCGCCGTGGAAACCATGGAAGCCGACGAACGCCTCGTCCCCCTGACCTTAGGGGGCATGACCTACGCGTGCCGACTCCTCATGCCCCGGCACCGGTCCGGCACCGAGCCGCTCGTCCTGATCGGCGGCGCTCTCCAGGACATGTACTCCTGGCCACGGCTGGAACGACGACTCACCACGCACACCGACCTGGTGCTGATGGACCTGCCGGGCACCGGCAGCGCCGGCGACCTGGCCGCCAGCGCCGGCTTCGAGGTCCTGGCCGATTCGGTGCTGCACGCCCTCGACCGGCTGGCCATGGACCGGGTCAACGTCCTCGGCGCCTCCTACGGCGCCCCCATCGCCTACCGCCTGGCCCAGTCGCACCCGGACCGGGTGGCCCGACTGCTGCTCGCCGGCGCCACACCCCGGGTCGGCCCCCGGCTGACCGCGGTGGTCCGCCAGGGCCTGGCACTGGTGGGAACCACGGACTCCCACCCGGCCGACGAGCCGGCCCGCCGCGACTACGCCCGCAACGTCGTCGACATGCTGGTCAACGGCGCCACCCGGAACGAGGTCGCCCAGGGGCCGGCGGTCGCCCGACTCCTGGAACGCCAGCTGATGCGGACGTCGCAGAGCGCCGCGCTGCGCTACGCCGCCTGCCACGAACGCCTCCTGGACACCGACCTCTACCCGCTGGGCGGGATCGACGGGGTCCCCGCGCTCGTCTTCACCGGCGAGCACGACTGCGCCAGTTCACCGGAGGAGAACCGGGCCGTCGCGGACACCATCGCCGGCTGCGCATTCGCCCTCATCCGCGACGCCGACCACATGGCCCATCTGGAGCGCGAGGCCGAGTACGCGGACCTGGTCACGCGCTTTCTGCACGATCGGCCGGTGCACGACCTGCCGTACTGCACCGACCCGCGGACGTCGCCCCGGCGGCAGCGCTAGGGCCGGGCGGTCAGCGGACCGGCGGATCGGGCACGAGCAGGCCCGCCAACACCCGCCGGACCACCCGCTCGAAGCCGGCGCCGGCCCCGGCGGCGTCCCCGGCACCGAGGTGCGCGCCGTCGGCCGGGCCGTCCGCCGCCCCGCCGGCCAGCGCCGCCGCCAGCAGCGGATGCCCGCCGCGCCCGGCCACCGCGCCCAGGTAGGCGGCCTGCGCCGCCTGACGGCCCGTCGGTGACCGGCGGGCCCGGAGTTCGACACCGGACAACATGGCGACCAGGGCGTTCAGCACGGCCACCGCCTCCAGCTTGCCCGGCCCGGTCAGCCCCGCGACGGGCTTCAGCGCGCGCAGCGCGAACTCCAGGTAGTCCAGCCCCCGCGGCCCCACCCGCAGGGCCTCCGGCGGCACCTCCAGCAGCCACGGGTGCCGCAGGTGGACCCGCTGCGTCCGGGTGGCCAGCGCCACCAGGTCCGTCACCGGATCCCCCGTCAGCTCCGCATCGAGGTCGATCTCCCCGGTCGCGGTGTCCACCATCAGGTCCACCAGGTCGTCCCTGCCGGCCACGTACCGGTAGAGGGACGCGGGCCCGGTGCCCAGCTCGCGGGCCACCTGCCGGAAGGACACCGCGGCCAGCCCGCCCGCATCGGCGAGCCCGATCGCGGCCTCGGTGAGCTGCTCCCGGCTCCGCTCGGGTGCGGGCCCCCGTGTCCCCCGCTCGGGCCGCTCCCACACCAGCGCGGCCTCCGTCGCCGCCCGGTCCGCCTTGCCGGCCATCCAGCCTCACCCGCCCCTTCCCTCATCCGACTCCTTGCTGATAACTATAACCACGTAACCGCGAACGCCGTTCGCAGTATTTCGGTAACCGCGACTACCGGGAGGGAACTCGATGCAGCACCACACCTCGTCCCCCACATGGAGCGCCACCCAGTGGGCGACCAACGGCGAAGTCCGGCTCGCCCACGACCAGTTGACGCCCGGACACACCGACGCCGAACCGCTCCTCCTGGTGACCGGCCTGGGCGTCTCCCGGCAGTGGTGGCCCACCGGCCTGGCCCGGGCACTGACCGCCGAGGGGTTCACGGTCGCCCGCTACGACCAGCGCGACGCGGGCGACTCGACGCACCTGCCGCCCACCGCCACCACCAACCCCATCTCCGCCCTGCTCCGCAGGCGCGGCCCCGCCTACACGGCCGAGGACATGGCCGACGACGCCACGGCCGTGCTGGACGCGCTGGGCTGGGACTCCGCGCACCTCTTCGGCCAGTCCCTCGGCGGCGCGGTCGCCCAGCGCATCGCCCTGCGCCACCCCCGGCGCGTGCGCACGCTCACCACCGTGTCGGCCGTTCCCGGCGACTCCGCCGGCCTGGCCACCATGCGCCACATCCGGCTGCGCACCCTCGCCCGGCTCACCCGCATGAACCACCCGCCCACCCCCGAAGGGCACATCGAGGCCGGCGTGGCGCTCGCCCGTCTACTCCACTCCCCTGCCCATCCCTTCGATGAGCCGGCCCTCCGGGCCAGGCTCGTCAGCGCGCCCGACGCGGGGGTCCTGGACGCCCGCAGCCAGAGCCGCCAGATCGGCGCGCAGTGGCACGGCCCCGCCATCGAGCGCATCACGGCGCCGACCCTGGTCCTGCACGGCCTGGACGATCCCCTCGTCAAGCCGTCGGCCGGCCGCACGGTCGCGGCCCGCATACCGGGCGCACGCTTCGTCCCGCTGCCCGGCGTCGGTCACGAACTGCCGGAACCGGTGTGGCGGGATGTGGCCCACCACGTACGCCAACTCGCCGACCGCTGACCGGAACCGACCGGCACCGCCTGCGGCGGGGGCACCGATCGCGCTCCCGCCGGAGTCGTCCTCTTCCGTGTGCACCACCCCGGGGCGCCGGCCACGCCCCCTTGCGGGCGCCCCACCGGGCCCTGTGGACTGCTCGGGTACCCACGCCCCACGCCCCGGACCCCGCGAGCCCGTCTGCACCTGGACGCCACCATTCGGCGGGCTTCCTCAGCGACGCGTGCTCTACTGCCGCAGCACCACCCCCCACCCTTCCCTGCCACGAAGGAGACTGCGCATATGCCGTATTCGAGGATCTCCGAGGACGACTCCCCCCACCCCTCTGCCACCGTCCCGCCCCCTGCCGCCGGCCGCCCCGCGGTCAGTCGCCGCTGGGTGCTGGCGGGGCTTGCCGCGGCGGCCCCGGCGGTGCTCGCGGCCTGCGGCGGGAAGAAGGGGAGCGCCGCGTCGCTCAGCCCGCACGGCGCGGGGAAGGCCACGCCGGGGAACTCCACCGTCATCATGATCATCCGGCACGGTGAGAAGCCCGACAAGCACCATCCCGGCATCGACGAGCACGGCCACGAGGACCACAAGTCGCTCACCCGGCGCGGCTGGGACCGGGCCAACGCGCTGCCCAAGCTCTTCGACCCGCCGGCGGGCCAGAAGCTCCCGGCCGGCATCGAGCGCCCCCGGACGATCTACGCCGCGACCGACCAGGGCCCCAAGGCCGGTGCGCACCGGATGCGACAGACCGTCACCCCGCTCGCCCATCACATGGGCCTGAAGGTCGACACCGAGTTCGCCGAGTCCGAGGAGGACGCCCTCGCAAAGGCCGCCCTGTCCGCGACCGGGCCGGTGCTGATCTGCTGGGAGCACAGTCGCATCCCCGACATCGTCTCCGCGCTCGGCGCCTCCGGCGGCGGCGTCCCCGACGAGTGGCCCGACCGCTTCGACCTGGTGTGGGTGTTCACCCATGCCAAGGGCAGTTGGGCGTTCCGGCAGGTCGACCAGCACCTGCTGCCCGGCGACGCCTGAGCGGGCGACGCGCGACCACGGGCGCGGGTCAGCCCAGGGCCCGGTCGAGGTTGAACGCGGCGCTGATCAGTGCCAGGTGGGTGAACGCCTGGGGGAAGTTGCCGATCTGTTCGCCGGTGCGGCCGATCTCCTCGGCGAAGAGGCCGACGTGGTTGGCGTAGGTGAGCATCTTCTCGAAGGCGAGCCGGGCCTCGTCCACCCGGCCCGCGCGGGAGAGTGCCTCCACGTACCAGAACGAGCAGATGGAGAAGGTGCCTTCCTCGCCCCGGAGCCCGTCGGGGCTGGCCTTGGGGTCGTAGCGGTAGACCAGGGAGTCGGAGACCAGTTCCTCGCCGAGGACGTCCAGGGTGGAGAGCCACTTCGGGTCGGTCGGCGAGATGAACTTGGCCAGCGGCATCATCAGGACCGCGGCGTCCAGCACGTCGTCGCCCTCGTGCTGGACGAACGCCCGGCGCTCGGCGGACCAGCCGCGCTGCATGATGCGTCGGTAGATCGCGTCGCGCTCCCGTCCCCAGCGGATCATGTCGGCGGGCAGTCCGCGGTGGCGGGCGATCCGCATGGCCCGTTCGATGGCGACCCAGCACATCAGCTGTGAGTAGAGGAAGTTCTGGATCTTGCCGCGGGTCTCCCAGATGCCCTCGTCCGGCTGGTCCCAGTTGTCGCAGACCCAGTTCACCAGGTTGCAGACGGTGTCCCAGTGGTCGCTGGAGAGCGGCTGTCCCCATTTGTCGTAGAGGTAGAGGGAGTCGATGAGCGCGCCGTAGATGTCGAGCTGGAGCTGGTTGACGGCGTTGTTGCCGATGCGGACCGGCGCGGATCCCAAGTGGCCTTCCAGGTGCTGGAGTTCCTCTTCGGGGAGTTCGCTGCGGCCGTCGATGCCGTACATGATCTGCAGCGGGCCGTGGGCGCAGTCCTTCAGGCAGATCTTCGAGGAGAGGAAGCGTACGAAGGATTCCGCTTCGTCGGTGAAGCCGAGGCGGAGCAGGGCGTAGATACAGAAGGCGGCGTCCCGCACCCAGGCGTAGCGGTAGTCCCAGTTGCGCTCGCCGCCGATCTGCTCGGGCAGGCTGGTGGTGGGGGCGGCGACGATGGCGCCGGTGGGCGCGTAGGTGAGCAGCTTGAGGGTGAGCGCGGAGCGGTGCACCATCTCCCGCCAGCGGCCCCGGTAGCGGGAGTGCGCGAGCCAGCCGCGCCAGTAGCGCACGGTGGCGCCGAAGAGCTGCTCGGCCTCCTGGACGGCGCAGAACCGGGGCTCCACGCCGTCGCCGATGCGGTCGAGCGCGAAGACCGCGGACTCGCCCTCGGCGAGCGTGAAGGAGGAGCGGGCGTCGGGCCCGTCGATCTCGACCGGCACGCTGGAGGTCAGGGCGAGGGAGAGTTCCGGGGAGTCGAAGACGGTCAGGCCGCGGTGGTGGGGGCGGACGGTGTGCTGTTGCCGGCCGTAGTCGAAGCGGGGCGCCACGCGCACCGAGAACGGCAGGGATCCTCGGACGCAGAGCACCCGCCGGATCAGCCGGTGCCGGTCCGCCTCGCGGGAGTCGTCGACGATCGGCATGAAGTCCTGGACCTCGCCGACGCCGTGGTCGGCGAAGAAGCGGGTGATCAGGATGTTGGTGTCGGGGAAGTAGAACTGCTTGGTGCGGGTCGGCACGTCCGGGGCGAGTTCGAAGGCCCCGCCGCGGTCGGCGTCCAGGATCGCGGCGAAGATACTGGGCGCGTCGAAGCGGGTGCAGCAGTACCAGTCGATGGTGCCGTTGGTGCCGACGAGGGCCGCGGTGCGCATGTCCCCGATCAGGCCGTGTTCGGCGATCGGGACGTAGCGGGAGGCGTCGGCTCGGGTGGTGCGCAGGCTCGCGGTGGGTGTCGCCATGAGCCCCGTGGGCGTCGTCATCGGACCTCCCCTGCGCTGGGGGACGAGCAGGAGCAGTGGATTCAGGCTAACTCCGGGCGGCCCGCCACCGCCCCTCCGGCCGGGCGCGGGGGCCGGTCCGTGCGCCGTCGGCGACAAGGCGTGGCCAGAGCCGTGTCAGAGAGCCGCAAATTCCGTCCGCGGGCGGGGCTTGACCGGTAGACGAGGCCCTAGATTCGATCCCGGCCGGGAGACGGCCGCGGACGGCGGACGCGCAGGTCGGAGGCCGTCCGGTGCCCCATGCCTCAGGTCCGCGACCGGGGGCCGGCGCCTCCCGGTCGCTCCCCCGTGCCCGTTTCTCCAGAAAGCATGCGCATGCCTCCTGCCCCGTCCCGCGTTTCCCCTCTCGCGCCGCAGGCTCCGGCGGACGGTATGGGCGGTGTGCCCGCCCGTGGCGGGTCGGGGGCCGGTGGCCACCGGGGACGGCGACGACGGGCGCCGGCCGGGCTGTTCGATCCACGGGTACTGCTGACGGCCCTGCCGGAGGCGTTGCGCAAGCTGCATCCGCGGGTGCTGGCCCGGAATCCGGTGCTCTTCGTCGTGGCCTGCGGATCTCTGCTGACCACGCTGTCCGCGGTGCTGTACCCGTCGGTGTTCAGCTGGGTGATCAGTGGGTGGCTGTGGCTGACGGTGCTGTTCGCGCAGCTCGCGGAGGCGGTGGCGGAAGGCCGCGGCAGGGCGCAGGCGGCGTCGCTGCGCCGAGCCCGGACGGATCTCACGGCCCGGCGGCTGCGGGACAACTGGCGGGTGGGCGTCAACCTGGGCCGTGCCGTGACCGAGCTCGTTCCGGCGTCCGACCTCCGGCCGTTCGACTTCGTGGTGGTGGCCGCGGGTGAGCCGATTCCGGCGGACGGCGAGGTGGTCGAGGGGGTGGCGAGCGTCGACGAGTCCGCGGTGACCGGGGAGTCGGCGCCGGTGCTCCGCGAGGCGGGCGGTGATCGCTCCGGTGTGACGGGCGGGACGACGGTGCTGTCGGACCGGATCGTGGTCCGGGTGACGTCGCGGGCCGGGCATTCGTTCCTGGACCGGATGATCGCGCTGGTGGAGGGGGCCGCCCGGCAGCGGACGCCCAACGAGATCGCGCTGCACATCCTGCTGGCCGCGCTGACCATCGTCTTCCTCCTGGTGGTCGTCACGCTGCAGCCGATGGCGACGTACGCGGGCGCCGCCCAGCAGACGGCGGTACTGGTGGCCCTGCTGGTGACGCTGATCCCGACGACCATCGGGGCGCTGCTGTCGGCGATCGGGATCGCCGGGATGGACCGTCTGGTGCAGCGCAATGTGGTGGCCATGTCGGGCCGTGCGGTGGAGGCCGCGGGGGACATCAACACCCTGCTGCTCGACAAGACCGGCACGATCACGCTCGGTCACCGGGAGGCGGTGGCGTTCGTTCCGCTGCCGGGGCGGGACGAGCTGGCGCTGGCGGATGCCGCCGCCCTCTCCTCGTTGGCGGACACCACGCCCGAGGGGCGGTCGGTGGTGGCACTGGCCCGGGAGAAGTACGGGTTGCAGGCGCCGGCCGAGGGCGAGCTGGCCTTCGTCCGGTATGTGCCGTTCAGCGCGCGGACGCGGATGAGCGGGGTGGATCTGCGCTGGGCGCACGGCGACGGTGGGTCCGCGGCGCCGCCCGAGGGCGCGGCGGGGCGGCCGTCGGAGTATCCGGGCGAGGTGGTGCTCCGCAAGGGCGCGGCCGCGCAGATCATCGACTGGGTGGTGCAGCGGGGCGGCGAAGTACCGGCCGAGGCACGGTTGTTCAGTGACACGATCGGCGCGTCCGGGGGGACGCCGCTGTTGGTGGCGATGGACGACCGGCAGGGGCCCCGGGTGCTGGGCGTGGTGCACCTGAAGGACGTGGTGAAGGACGGCATCCGGGAGCGGTTCGCCGAGTTGCGCCGGATGGGCATCCGGACGGTGATGGTCACGGGCGACAATCCGCTGACGGCCCGGGCGATCGCCCAGGAGGCGGGGGTGGACGACTACTTGGCGGAGGCCACGCCGGAGGACAAGCTCGCACTGATCGTCCGGGAGCAGGCGGGCGGCCGGCTGGTGGCGATGACCGGCGACGGGACGAACGACGCGCCGGCGCTGGCGCAGGCGGACGTCGGCGTGGCGATGAACACCGGCACCTCCGCCGCCAAGGAGGCCGGGAACATGGTGGATCTGGACTCCAACCCGACCAAGTTGATCGAGATCGTGGAGGTGGGCAAACAACTGCTCATCACCCGGGGCGCGTTGACCACGTTCTCGATCACCAATGACGTGGCCAAGTACTTCGCGATCATTCCGGCGATGTTCGCGGGGGCGTATCCGGGGCTGGCGGCGCTGAACGTGATGGGGCTGCACAGCCCGACGTCGGCGATCACCTCGGCGATCATCTTCAATGCGTTGGTGATCGTGGCGCTGATTCCGCTGGCGCTGCGCGGGGTGCGCTATCGGCCGGCGTCCGCCCACGACCTGTTGCGCCGCAACCTGGCGTTCTTCGGACTGGGCGGACTGGTGGCGCCGTTCGTCGGCATCAAGCTGATCGATCTGCTGATCTCGGGGATTCCGGGGCTGGGGTGACGGTGACGGGTCCGCGGTTCAGCCGACGTGGACCCGTGGTCGTCGGTCGCGGTCCGGTTCCGCCTCGCGCAGTACCTCACGGGTGACGGGGGCGACCTCGCCCTGGCCGAAGAGGAAGAAGCGCAGGAACTGGGCGAAGGGGTTGCCCTCGGTCCATTCGAAGTAGATGTGCGGGCGCCGCCCGGTGGTGTCCCGGACGTAGAGCAGGAGGGCGGCCAGGGCGTTGGAGACGGTGGAGCCCTCCAGGCAGAGCACGCGGTAGCGGTCGTGCATGACGTGGCCGTGGACGTGCAGCGCGCTTTCGAACTCGGAGGGGTCGCGGATGGTGACCTCGACGAACACCAGGTCGTCCTCGGGCGGGATGTCGTTGTCGGCGCGGATCTGCTGGGACTTGTCGCGGTATTCGGCGAAGTCGCGCTGGTCGGGCTCGTTGGCGATGAAGCGGATGCGGCGCTGGGCGATGTCGCGGACGAAGCGTGCCGCGGTGTCGTCCAGGATGACCTCGGTGACGCGGAGTTCGAAGGCGCGGGCGAGCCGTGAGGTGAAGGAGAGCAGGATGATGCCGGCGATGAAGCAGGCACCGATCTTCACGCCGTCGGGCCGTTCGATGACGTTGGTGACGGTGGTGTAGAGGAACACCACGGAGATCACGGCGAATCCGATGGTCCAGCCGCGTTGTCCGGCACGGTGGGCGGCGATGGTCACGGCGATCGCCGCGGAGGCGATGAGGACGAGGACGCCGGTGGCGTAGGCGCCGCCCTGGGCGTCGACGTCGGCGTCGAAGAGCCAGGTGACCAGGAAGGCGACGGCGATGAAGACGAGCACCATGGGACGGACCGCGCGGGCCCAGGTGGGCGCCATGCCGTAGCGCGGGAGGTACTGCGGCATCAGGTTGAGCAGGCCGGCCATGGCCGAGGCGCCGGCGAACCAGAGGATGGCGATGGTGGCGACGTCGTAGACGGTGCCGAAGGCGGAGCCGAGGTACTCGTGGGAAAGGTAGGCAAGGGCACGGCCGTTGGCGGCTCCGCCGGGTTTGAAGGCGGCGGCGGGGATGAGGAGGGTGGTGACGAAGCTGGTGATGATGAGGAAGATGCTCATGATGACGGCGGCCGTGGTCAGCAGCTTCTTGGCGCCGCGGATCCGCCCGGTGGGGCGTTCCTCGGTGTCGTCGGCGTCGCCCTCGATGTGCGGCATGACCGCGACGCCGGTCTCGAAGCCGGAGAGGCCGAGGGCGAGTTTGGGGAAGACGACGAGGGCCACCGCGATCATGGCCGGAACACTGCCGTGCTGGGTGGTCAGTGCCCGGGACCAGTCGGTCACGACGTGTTCGGCGGTGACCACGTGCCAGACACCGACGACCGCGACGACGGCGTTGAGCGCGAGGTAGCCGCCCACCAGGACGACGGCCACACCGATCGCTTCGAGGAAGCCCTTGAGGAAGACCGCGCCGAGCAGGGCGATCAGGATCAGCGTGACGATCACCTGGCGGCCCTGGAGCACGCTGTGGACGTGCGGGTTCTCGACGAGGTGGGTGGCGGCGTCGGCGGCCGACAGGGTGATGGTGATGAGGAAGTCGGTGGCCGCGAAGCCGAGGAGGGTGAGGACGAACAGCTTGCCCTTCCAGAAGGACAGCAGCCGCTCCAACATGGCGATGGAGCCCTGGCCGTGCGGGCTCTCGGTGGCGACGCGGCGGTATACGGGGAGTGCGCCGGCGAGGGTGACGGCGACCAGGACGAGGGTGGCGACGGGCGAGAGGAGACCGGCGGCCAGGGCCGCGATGCCGGGCTGGTATCCGAGGGTGGAGAAGTAGTCGACACCGGTCAGGCACATCACGCGCCACCAGCGCTGTCCGTGGTGGGCGGAGGGCAGTTCGACGTGCGGGTGCTTACCCATGTCCGCCAGGCCCTGCAGCATCCAGGCGCGCAGGCGTTGCCGCGGCGTGACTTTGGAGGCGCTACCGGCAGGGACGGAGGCGGCCATCGTGTGCTCCTGTCGTAAACCGAAAGGATCCGGCCATCGTGAGGCGGCTGGCTCAGCGTACGCACTTCCGGGGTCCTCGCCGTGGTGTTCGAGGGCGCGGGCGGATCGTGTCTCGGGAAGAGGGAGCGCGCGGCGGGGCCGGCACGGCGTCGGCGCGCCTGTCGGGGGGCACGGTCGCGCGCCCAAACGCCACCCGGCCGAATACCACCACATCGATGGAATGAGCCGGTACTTCGCCCCGGTGCGCCGCGCCGTCGTTGAGGATCGCTTGACAAGGAGGGGTCCGGGCCGACTCGGATGCGGGAGGCGGAATGGCACGGTCATGGCTGCGGCGAGGGGCGGCGGCGGTCGCGGTGTGCGGTGCGGTGCTGACATCGGTTCCACCGGCGACGGCGGCGGGCGGTCCGGTGGCGCCGGACACCCGCATCGTGGGCGGGCGGAACGCGGACGTGCGGGACGTGCCGTGGCAGGTGTCGTTGCGCAGCCGCGGCGGACACATCTGCGGTGGTTCGATCATCCGCGCCGATGCGGTGGTGACCGCGGCGCACTGCACCGTGGGGGCGCCGCCGGACTCCTTGAGCGTCCAGGCGGGCAGCAGCGTACGTGGGTCGGGCGGGCAGATCGTGCCGGTGGCGCGGGTGTTGCGGCACCCGAAGTTCAACGCGGCCACGATCGACTACGACGTGGCGGTGCTGGAGCTGGCGTCCCCGCTGGATTTCGGGGCCGGGGTGCGCGCGGTTCCGCTGCTGCCGGAGGGCAGGGAGCCGACCACCGGCACACCGGCGACGGTCACCGGCTGGGGAGCGACACGGGACGGCGGCGCACTGCCGGAGCGGCTGCGGCGGGTCGATGTGCCCAAGCTCAGCGACACGTACTGCAAGAGTGCGTACGGGACGTCCTCGATCACCCCGCGGATGACGTGCTACGGCTACGAGGGCGGGCGCAAGGACGCGTGCCAGGGCGACAGCGGGGGCCCGCTGGTGGTGGACGGGTATCTGGCGGGGATCGCGTCATGGGGGACGGGGTGCGCCTCGCCCGGGCATCCCGGCGTCTACACCAAGGTCAGCGACCCGTCGATCCACGCGTACATCACCCGGTCCTAGCCAGGTCGGGCCGGGCGCCTATGCTGACGCGGTGTTCGCACCCGAGGGTCCTACGTTCCGTGAGCTCGCCGTGCAGGCGTTGTCGTCCGTCGAGCGGGGCTACGACCTGCTGGCCCCGAAGTTCGACCGCACGCCGTTCCGGACGCCGGCGGCGGTGCTGGATCCGGTGGTCCGGGAGCTGCGGGAGCTCGGCCCGTTCGCCGGTGGCCTGGATCTGTGCTGTGGCACGGGCGCGGGGGTGGGCGTGCTGCGGCAGGTGTGCCGGGAGCGGGTGACCGGGGTCGATATCAGTGCCGGGATGCTCGCGGTGGGGCGGGACCGCGAGCGGGCGCCCGGCGGGGGTGGCCCCCGGGTGGAGTGGGTGCGGGCGGACGCGCGGGCGCTGCCGTTCGGGCCGGTCTTCGACGTCGTGGTGAGTTTCGGGGCGTTCGGACACTTCCTGCCGCGGGAGCGACCGGTGTTGTTCGAACAGGTGCGGTCGGTGTTGCGGCCCGGTGGGCGGTTCGTGTTCCCGGTGCTGGCGCCCGCGCGGCCGGGGTCGCCGCTGTACTGGGCGCTGTTGGGTTTCGATGCGGCGATGCGGGTCCGCAACGCGCTGTGGCGGCCGCGGTTCGTGATGTACTACCGGGGTTTCCGGCTGGCCGAGGTGAGCGCGGAGCTGGCGCGGGCCGGGTTCGCGGTGGAGTTGCGGCCGGTGCCGGAGTGGGGGCGGCGGGCGGACGGCAGTCCACGCGGCCGACTGGTGGTGGCGACGCGGTCGGGTGCGGCGGCCGGCTGAGCGACCGGGGAGGGCGGCACGGCACCGTCGGGGTGGTCCGTGCGGGGTGCACCCCGGGATGAACAGAACGTGTACATGCCCAATTGTGACTGTTGTGTGGGCAGCCGTTGGCCAACTCCTGGGCCGGGTAAAGTTGTTGACATGCCTCAGCACGACCCGGCACCGCCGCCGGAGTTCGCCACGCAGGAGCCACGCCACCCGGTCACGATTGCGTCGTTGAGTCCTTCGTGAGTTCATATCCGGACCCTTCGACCACGGGCGCGGCCACCTGCGACCTGTGCCATTACCGACGCCCCGCCCTCCAGCCGCCCGCCCTGGCGGTGAACCCCCCAATCGGCCCGCAGCGGCAGGTGCGGCTGTGTGCACCGTGCAGTGAGGACCGCCCCGGTCGCCGACGCCGCGAGCTGATCGAGGAGGACTTCAGCTGGCAGATGATGTCCCGTCAGGCCCACGACCTCGCGGACGCCTACACCACCGGCCGGTGGCTGCCCTACGACGACGAGCACCACTGGGCACTGGGCCTGGCCCGGACGTACTGGACCCGGTCCGCCCTGGAGACCGCGCTGCGCGACCCCAACCCCTACCTCCGGGCGGGTCGGCTGGTCCGCGTGGTGGAGCCGCTCCCCCGCATCCTCTCCGTGGTCGGCCCCGGCGACCGTGCGCTGCGGCCGGTGCAGGCCCTGCTCGACACCCTCGCGATCCGGTCCGCGCGTACCTGACGCTCCGTCACCCGCCTGCCGGAGCCCGGCGCCGACGGTCGGCGCCGGGCCTCCGCCATGCGGCGGAGCGGCAGTCCGTGGCGGTGCGCCGGGCGGCGGCCCCGGCCCCGGCTTGCGACGATGGGCCGGCCTCAGTCACCGGCCGTCCCCCACCGTACGGAGCCGCCATGTCCGCCAGCACCGCCCTGCTCGTCGACGCCTTCGGCCGGATCCGCGAGGTCGTCGAGGAGGTGGTCGACGGCCTCGACCCCGAGGAGCTCGCCACCCGCCCCGACGGGCGCGGCAACTCCATCGCCTGGCTGGTCTGGCACCTCACCCGGGTGCAGGACGACCATGTCGCGGGGGTGGTCGGCACCGAGCAGATCTGGAGCGCGGACGAGTGGTACGAGGCGTACGGACTGCCGTTCGCCGAGGAGGACACCGGCTACGGGCACTCCCGCAAGGACGTGGCGAAGGTGCGGGGGCTGAGCGCCGAGCTGCTGACGGGCTATCACGCGGCGGTGCACGAGAACACGGTGCGCCACCTCGGCACGCTTGGTGTGAAGGACCTCGACCGGGTCGTCGACCGGAACTGGTCGCCGCCGGTCACCCTGGGCGTCCGCCTGGTCAGCGTGATCACGGACGATCTCCAGCACGCCGGCCAGGCGGCCTATGTGCGGGGCCTGCTGGGCAGGTGAACCGGCGGGCACCCGGGGGGGGTGACGCGGCCCGGCTCACCGCCGGGGCGGCAGGCGGTGCAGCACCACGCCGGTGAGCCGGCCGTCGGCGACCTCCGCGGTCATGTACGTACAGAAGGGCTGCCGCCGGCGGTCCGTCGGGGAACCTGGGTTCAGCAGCCGCAGGCCGGTCTCCGCCGTGGTGTCCCAGGGGATGTGACTGTGGCCGAAGACCAGCACGTCGAGGTCGGGGAAGCGGTCGGCGCAGCGGCGTTCCCTGCCCTGCGCGGGGCCGGTCTCGTGCACCACTCCCAGCCGTAGCCCGTCCAGGTCCGTGTCGACCACCTCCGGCAGCCGGGCGCGGAGTTGCGAACCGTCGTTGTTGCCGTACACCGCGATCAGGCGGCGGGCGCGGGCCTGCAGCAGGTCCAGGGTGGCGGCGTCGGTCCAGTCCCCCGCGTGCACGACGACGTCGGCGCGCGTCATCGCGTCCAGCAGCCGTGGCGGAAGGGCCTTGGCGCGTTGGGGGACGTGCGTGTCGGAGGTGAGCAGAAGGCGCAGCGACACGGGTCAGCGCTCCTGGGCGGTGGGCCGGACCGTGATCTCGTTGACGGCGACGCGAGCCGGCTGGGTGACCATGAAGGCGATGGCGCGGGCGATGTCCTCGGCGTGCAGCCAGGTGTCCTCGGGCAGGCCGTGGGCCGATGCGGCCTGTCCGCCGACGGTCATCTCCGTGGTGGTCATGCCGGGTTCGACCAGTCCGACGCGCACGCCGCGACCGGTCACCTCCTGGCGCAGGGCCTCGCTGAAGGAGCACACCGCGTGCTTGGTGGCGGAGTAGACGCTGTTGTCCTTGCGGGGCACCCGGCCGGCGACCGAGCTGACGTTCACCAGGTCGGCGACACGGCGCGGCCCGGAGTCCGCCGCGCGCAGCAGGTGCGGCAGCGCGGCGTGCGACATCCGCAGGACGGCCTTGAGATTGAGGTCGACCATCCGGTCCCAGTCCTCGGGGTCGCTGTCCTCGACCGCGGCACGGGCGCCGTAACCGGCGTTGTTCACCAGCACGTCCAGGCGGCCGAAGTGCTGCACGGCCCGCCGGACCACCTGGTGCGGCTGCTCCCCGTCGCCGAGGTCGGCGGCCAGGACGAGGGCCGGGCCGCCGTCCTGCGCGCCGATCGTCTCCGTCAACGCGTGCAGACGGTCGGCGCGGCGGGCGACCAGCGCGAGGGAGCAGCCCGCCCGGGCCAACGCCAGCGCGGTGGCGGCGCCGATGCCGCTGGAGGCGCCGGTCACCAGCGCGACGCCGCCCGCGAGCGGGGTGCGGTCGGTCGCGGTGGGCGCCGGGTGCGGGGTGCGGTCCGAGGTCGCCGGGGTGTGGCTGCTGCCGGTGGCCATGATGGTGTCGTGCTCCTCGTCGTCGCTGGTGTCCCCCCGTGGTCGTCCCGGGACGTTTACCCCTTCTGGTAGCAGAAGCACCATCAATCGCCGGTGTCACTCCCGCCACCGACCTGCGCGGCCGGTGGGCCAGTGGGCCTCCACCGCCGCGGTGCGGACGCTCCAACACCGGGTATCACCCGAGGGAATCTGCTTCTCACGCTCCCAGGAGCCGCTCATGAAGCACACCCAACCCTTGCCCGGTGACATCGGGCTCACCCAGATATCCGGGGTCACCGGCCGGTTGATCCGCTTCGGCCAGTGGATCAACGGTGACGGCTTCGCCGACTACGAACACACCTTCCTGGTCCTGCCCGGCGAGCGGCTGTTGGAGGCCGAGCCGGGCGGCGCGCGCATCCGGCCGCTCAGCGAGTACGACGGCTCCGATGTGCTCTACGTCTGCCCGAAGCAGCTCACCGAGCAGCAGCGCGAACGGATCTGCGCGGCGGCCGACCGCTATGTGGGCGTGCCCTACAGCTTCCTCGACTACCTGGCGATCGCCACCCACCGGCTCCATGTGCCCGTTCCGGGGCTGCGCCGCTATGTGGCCAGCAGCCGGCACATGATCTGCTCCCAGCTCGTCGATCAGTGCTACCAGGACGCGGACGTCCATCTGTTCTCGGACGGCCGCTGGCCCGGCTACGTGACGCCGATGGCGCTGTACACCCTGCTGGCCCGCTGACCGGGCGCGGCGGGGGCGACCCGGCGGGGCGCGGGCGTGCCGGCCGTGTGTGCGGCACGCCCGCGTGGTGCTCAGGTGCCCGGCTTGTGGCCGTAGACGTACACGTCGTCGCCGTTGTGCAGCAGCGACCAGTACTTCTTCGCGTCGTTGGGGCGCATGTTGACGCAGCCGTGCGAGCCGGGGGCGGACCACACGCTGCCGCTGATGGCGTGGAACGCCTCACCTCCGTCGAAGAACTGGCTGTAGGGCATGGGCGTGTGGTAGATCGTCGACACGTGGTGCAGGTGCCGCCAGTAGATCCGCTTGAGGCCGGTGCGGGTCTCGCCGCCCTCGCGGCCGGTGCGGACCGGCACCGGCCCGTACACCAGGCGCTTGCCGTCCTGGATCCAGCTGAGCTGCCGGGTCAGGTCGACGCAGGCGATCCGCCCTTTGTTGGTGGGGCACTTGTGGGCGCTGTTGGGGCTGTGGCCGGCCGCCCGCTGTCTGGCGACCAGTTGCATCACGTTCCACGTGACGGGTCCGGCGTACCCGTAGTTGGGGGTGATGCCGTGGCTGGTCTGGAAGGCACGGATGGCGCGGCAGTCGGACGGCGACTGGCGGCCGTCGACCTTGAGTCCGAGGAACCGCTCGGCCTGCCGCTGGTAGGGGCCGCGGAGCCCGTAGCAGCCCGACGAGGCGGCCTGGGCGGGGGAACTCATGGCGAGAGTCAGCGGCAGTGCGAGGGAGGTGAGGGCGAGCGCTGCGCCCGCTCGCCGGCCGAGGGCGCCGGCGACGGGTCTGCGGAGTCGGAAGGGTATGCGTCGCTTCATGTCCGTTAGGACTCCTCGCCCCGCGGAGCGGTTGCGGACGGGGGCTGGCGGCAGCGCCTTATGCGCCAAAATCGGGGAGGTGCGGCGCCGATGGTTTGCGGGCCGGAGAGGTTGGCGATCGGGAAGTTCCGCGCCCGGGCGAAGGGGTGCGGTTCATCATGAGCGGTACCGAGCACCGGATTGACGCCCCCTCAGCGTTCCCGTTCCCGGTCAGGGGGCGCCACATGCGCTATCGACATGCGGATTCGAGATTCCGAAATGCGAATATCGCGCCCCGAGGGGGACGCGTCATCCCACCGGCATGCGAGGGCTGAGATGCACAAGACCGAGGCGCTGGGCCCCATCACCGCCTCCACGGACCGCTTCCTGCAGACCGTCCGGGCACTCACCGACGCGGACATCGCCGGCGCCACGCTGGTGCCGCCGTGGACCCGCGGCCATGTCATCACCCATGTCGCGCGCGCCACCGACAGCCTCTTGCCGACTGCTGACCTGGGCCCGCACCGGCGTGGAAACCCCGCAGTACGCCAGCATGGACGCCCGGGCCGCCGAGATCGAGGCCGGCGCCCGCCGCCCCGTCCGGGAGTTGGCGGCCGATGTCGTGGCCGCCGCCGAGCGGTTCGACCTCGGCTGGCTCACCGGCCGCGCCGACGGCACCGGCCTGACCACCACCGGTCCCGGCCCTGTCCCCCGCGCGCCGTACTGGATCTGACGCCGCCGGACCCACGTCCACGCCGCACACCTCCGTCCCCGGCCCGACCCTCGTACCGGCGATCCACCACCGCCCGGGCTCCTCTCCACCCGCACTGGCGGATTGCTACCGTGGACGCGCGCATCCGCGCCAGCAGGTCGTGGGGAGGATCCGATGAGCAGCTCCGGTCGGTCGTGGACCGTCGACGGCATCGCCCACGCCCTGCCGCATTCCGAGCTGCGAGCGACGTTCATGCGGGAGATCACCTTCACCGATGTCCATGACCTACCGGCCGTCCTGGACCGTTGGGTCACGTTCATCGAGACCTTCGAGGCCGACCGCGAACGGGTCGAGGATCTGCGGACCGCCGTCCGCGGGTCCGGACACCTGCCCTCCTCTTACCGTGCCGGTCTGATCGATCTGAGCGCCGAGGAACTGCGCTCCGCCGCCGGCGACGACTCCCGCGGACGGGGCGCCGCGTGACCTATCGGCTCCACCTCGACCCGGCCCTCCACGCCACCTACAAGTCCCTGCCCGACGAGGCGCGTCAGGACCTGTCGGTGCTCCTGCTGGACGCGTTGATCGACCCGCCGTCCCACTCCGAGCCCTACGGGACCGACGACGGGGTCATGCGCACCATCGCCCGCAGCCACGTCGCGGGCGTCATCCTCATCGGCGACACCGAGATCACCCTCGTCCAACTCACCTACGCGGGCTGACCCGGCCGCCGCTCGAAGCCCGCGCCCCGCGCCGTCGCCGACAGCACCTCGTCGAGCTCCGTGGGGCTCACCCCGAGCACCCGCTCGGTCTCCGTCGAGTCCAGGACGTGGGGGTTCTCGGTGGCGTAGAGCATCTCGACGCATTCGCCCAGCACCGGGGGCTCCACCGCCCGGGCGGTGAGCGCGGAGCGGTCCAGGCGCTCCATCCGCGGGGTCGGAGCACCCGTCAGTTGCGCGAACCGCTCGGTCAGTTCGCGCACCGGAGATTGACGGCGGGCGCGTGCCAGGCGCGCCCCAGGACCGCTCGTGAAAAGGGAAAGGGGTAGCGAGGACAGAGGGCCATCCACGCCCACACCAGCGTCCGCACCCTGACCCGCCGATTCCAGGCCGAGACGGGCCTCACGCCCCTCCAGTGGCTCCTGGAACAACGCGTCGACCGTGCCCGCGAACTCCTGGAGGCGATCGACCTGCCCATCGACCGCGTCGCCGAACGCAGCGGGCTCGGCAGCCCCGACTCCCTCCGCCACCATCTGCTGCGCCGCGTCCGCCTCCCCCCACCGCCTACCGTCGCCAGTACCGTCGGCCCCAGGACGCCGGGACGGACCGCGCCCCGCGCCCCGCTCACCGTTCCGTTGAGCTCGTGACGCGCTCCTGCCCCTGTCGTCCACCCGGTCGGTCAGCGGAACGGGCCGTCCTCGGCGAAGGCGTGCGCGGCGAAGCGCTTGCCCATCCGGCGGTATGCGGCGGCGGTGGGGTGCAGGCCGTCGGCGAGGTCGTCCGCCTCGTCCGGGCCGAGCAGTTCGCGTCCGTCGAGATAGTGCAGGTGGGGATCGTGTGCTCGCCGGGCCGCGACGATTCGGGCCAGTTCGTCGCGGACCACCTTCAGCGACAACGCTCCGGAGGCCACCTCGGCCGGGTCGCCCAGGGCCGTGATCTTCCCGTCCGGGCCCATCGCGGTCGGACCGGGGGTCGCCTCAAGTGCCGGACAGCTCACCGGGGACATCAGCAGCAGCGGGGCGTCCGGGTGCCCGTCCCGGATCGTGTCCAGGAACCCGTGCACCGCCGGACCGAACGTCCGCAGCCGGAAGGTGGTCAGGCCCACGATGTTGATGCCCACCTTGAGGCTGATCAGGTCGGCGGGCATGTCGCGGATCGTCCGGGCGACATAGGGGTCGAGCATGGCGTTGCCCGCCTGGCTGAGGTTGATCGCCTCCACTCCCCCGAGCGAGGCCGCCACCACCGGCCAGGCGCCCGTCGGGCCGTCGGCTTCGAGGCAGTGGCTGATGGAACTGCCGTGGTGCACCCAGCGGCGCCGACCGTCCGGCAGCGGCGCCAGCACCTCGCCGTCGGCACGCAGTGCCAGCAGTTCGGTGGGGGTCTGCTGCGGCAGCCACAGCTCGACGTTCTTCATGCCGGCCGGCAGCCCGGTGAACCGTACGGTCCCCGGCTCTCCCGGGACCAGTCGCTGCGCGGCCCCGGGGCCCGCCATCCGCACCACATTGCCTGTCGGTGCTTGTCGGCGCCCGACGTGGACACCGTCCACCAGCAGTTCCAGCATCCCGGTCGGGCGGGGTTCGGGGTCGGTGTCGAGCTGCCCGGTGGAGGTGAGCACCTCGAACTCCAGCTCACGCGCATCGGTGCGGAACACCAGTCGCACCCCCGAAGGCATCACCGTCACCCCGTAGACCGACGGGTCCTGGTACTGCTCCTTGGTCCACGCGGGCAACCGGCGAGGCATCACCCCCGCCTGCGTCCTCTCCAGGTCCAGCGCACCCCGTAACTCCACCGGCCCGCCCACCAGCGGAAATTCCCGCATCGCCACCGTCACCGCTCCCCCACGCTCTCAGGTCCGGATGCGTGTACGCACCCACGAGTTCTCCCACCGCCACCCTGACACACGAGCACGCCTCGCCGCGCAAACTTCCCCCACCGTCCACGAACCCGCGGAGCGGACACCGTTCGGGCCGAGACCCGCCCGCCCGGCCGTAGGGATGCGACACGAGAACCAGGCGTAGTGCCGCACATGAATCGCGTTGTGGAGCACGCGGCACGGTCGTAGGGTCACCGACATGTCTCTGCGTCTCCGTATGCGTCAAGCCCTGCCCGAAGCGATGCGCGCCCGCGACAAGGCCGCGGTGAGTGCGCTGCGCTCGACGCTTGCCGCACTGGACAACGCCGAGGCGGTACCCGTGGACGAAGCCGCGCTCCGCGGCGTGGCCCTGGAGCATGCGCCGGTCGGTGTCGGCGCCACCGAAGCAGCGCGGCGCGAGCTGAGCGAGCACAGCGTGGTGGCCGTCGTACGGGCCGAGGCCGCCGAACGAATCGAAGCGGCGGCGCAGTTGACGGCACCCGCGCATGCCGAGCGTGCCGCGCAGCTCCGCGCGGAGGCCGCCGTGCTGCTCGGCTTCCTCGACGGTCCCGCCACCGCCTAAGGGCTTGCAGGGAAGAAGGTGTTGCTTCCCTGCAAGCCCTTAGGGCCTGCGCAATTCCGCGGGTTGCGACATGGTCGACCCAGGCCGCGGCCCCCTCGCCGGGAAAGTCCAGCGCCCGCTCGCCTTCCACGAGATCGTCGGCCCGGAAGGCGACCGCGAAGGACACCACCACACTGACCCACGAGACGACGACGAGAGCCAGCGCCATCAGCATGCGCGGCACGATGGAGAATTCGCTTCCGATAATCCGGGAAGCCAGATCACCGCCACCGTGAAGGAGGCTGCCGCGATGAAGAGCGACACCACTGGCCCGGGCGCGTTACCGAGGACGTATCTCTGCATTATCGTGCCGCGGATCTCGCGTTCAGCCCAGGCGCGAATCCGGTCCGGCGAGGCCCGTGAAACGGCACGTCACAGTTGGACGAACAGGTGACGAGGACCGCGCAGCATGGCGTTCTGCCGGTATGGGGGCGGATCCTGGACCAGGCGGGCCGCGCCCAGGCGGGGAAGCAGTGCACCGAGTGCGGTGTCGGCCTCGATCCGGGCGAGCGGACCGCCGAAGCACAGGTGGATGCCGCTGCCGAAGCTCAGATGCTCGACGTCCGGGCGGGTGGGATCGAAGCGATCGGGCTCGTGGAACTGCTTGGGGTCACGGTTGCCCGAGGCCAGGGCCAGCACGACGGACGTGCCCGCCGGGATCGTGGTACCGGCCACCTCGATGTCTGCCAGGGGCGCCCTCTCGCGCATGTGTACCGGGGGTTCGTACCGCAGCAGCTCCTCCACGGCCTGCGGCAGCAGTTGGGGTTCGCGGCGCAACCGGTCCAGTTGCTCGGGGTGGCGCAGCAGGGTGAGCACCCCGTTGGTGATCAGGTTGACCGTGGTCTCGTGCCCCGCGATGAGCAGTAGCGCACCGGTTGCCGTGAGCTCCTCGGGGGTGAGCCGCAAGGACCGATCCGGCTCGTTCACGAAGGCGGAGAGCATGTCGTCGGTCGGCTTGCCGCGCCGCTGCTCGGCGAGGTCCAGCAGGTACTGGCCCATTTCGCTCCCGGCCTGCCTGCCCGCCTCGTCCTGTTCGGTGGTGTCCTCGTCCGGCCGCACGTCGGCGGCGGCGACCAGGGCGTCGGCCCACACCCGGAACCGCGGTTCGTCCTCGCGCGGTACGCCGAGCAGACGGCAGATCACGGTGACGGGCAGCGGGTAGGCGAAATCGTCCACGATGTCGATCTGCCGATCGGTCGGGAGCGCCTCCAGCAGTTCCGTCGTGATCCGGGCGATCTCACCACGCATGGC
Source organism: Streptomyces noursei (assembly GCF_016917755.1). GTDB lineage: Bacteria > Actinomycetota > Actinomycetes > Streptomycetales > Streptomycetaceae > Streptomyces > Streptomyces yunnanensis. The sequence continues at coordinate 929,992 of NZ_CP070326.1, forward strand.
GTTGACCCGGCCCGGAGTGTGCGGGGGGCCGAACGGGCGCATGGCCAGCGTGCGCAGCCGGTGGTGCTCGGGGTCGTCGAGCCGGAGGAACGACGGGTTCTTGATCTCTTCCGGCGGCGGGTTGGTGCGCGAGCGCTCGTCGACGCTCATCCGGGGGTCGTGGAGCAGGGCACCGATCTGGTGGTAGGTGCCGACCAGATAGCTGCCGTCCGCCTGGCGCACCACGGGACCGGCCTCGCGGAGCTCCGCGTAGAGCGGGTAGGGATTGGGGCGGTTCGCGTAGTCGGTGATGCGTGACAGCAAGGTCTCGGAGTCCATGGTGGCTCCTCGTGGTGGGACGGGAAGTGGCTCAGCCGACCGGCTGCACCACCATCAGCCGGCGATCGGGCAGATATCCGGTGAGCGCCACGACGGGCTCGTGAGACAGCCCCTTGGGATCCGGCACGTCGGACGGAATCGGGATGTCGGCCGCGATGGCGCGGTCCGCCGCGCCGGGCGGGGGCGGGAACTCGGCCGCCGTCTCGATCAAGTGGCGGTAGTAGTCGAGTACCTTGCCCATGTCGACGGTGACAGCCGCGGTGACCCGTCCTCGGTAGCCGTACACCATCGCCAGTCGTCTCGCCTCCAGCGAGCCCTGTGCGATGACCACGTGGTCGGAGTAGGTGGGCACGCCCACCGACTTGATGTTGAGCCCGAACTGGGTCGACCAGAACGTCGGGATGGTGAGGTGGGGACGTTGCAGGGGCCCCGGATTGAGCATGTTGTGGGCCGCCACCTCGGCCTGCGCGACCGCGTTGCCCCAGTGTTCCAGGGACAGCATCTGGTATCCGAACAGCGGATGGGGGAAGCGGGAGACGTCGCCGGCCACGAAGACGTCGTTGATGACGATCCCGTACATGTTGAATGCCTGGCAGCCGGCGTCACAGGCGACCCCGCGCCGGCCCGCCGCCAACCCGGACTCCGCCAACCACTCGACGTTGCGCACAGCTCCCAGTGCCACCACGCACACGTCCGCCTCGACCCGGGTGCCGTCGGAGAGATCGGCGCCGGTGAACCGGCCGTTCCCGTCTCCGTGCAGAGCGGTGACCGTCACCCCACAGCGCAAGTCCACGCCGTGCCCGCGGTGCATCAGGGTCGCGAGCCTGGACAACGTTCCACCCAGCGCACCCACCAGAGGGGCGGGGCCGCGTTCGGCGACCGTGACGTCCAGTCCCCGCTCCCGACAGGCAGAGGCGATCTCCGAGCCGGTGAAGCCGGCGCCGATCACCAGCACCCGCCTCGGCCCGGCGGCCAGCGCCTCGGCCAGCCCGGTGGCATCGTCGATGGTGCGTAGGGTGAACACCCCTTGCAGCGCGCCCTCCTCCGGGTTGGGCCAGGGACGTGCCCGGGTCCCGGTGGCGATCAGCAACCGGTCGTACGACAGCGACTCGCCGTCGGCGAGCATCACCCGCTTCTCCAGCAGGTCCAGGCCGGTGGCGGCCACTCCGAGCCGCCATTCGGCATCCGGATCGCGGCGCATCGGCAGCGCCGTGGCCTCCGCCGGCACATCGCCGATCAGCACCTGCTTGGACAGCGGAGGCCGGTCATAGGGCGGACGGGGCTCGTCCCCCACCACAGTGAGGGAGCCGGCGAACCCTTCCTCCCGCAGCGTCTCCGCCGCCCTCAACCCGGCCAGCGAAGCGCCTACGATGACGATGCGGCCGTCCCGCAGATCACTCGGCACCGGCACTCACCCCCTTGCCCATGAGGATGGCTTGGACGGGGCACGCGGCCACGGCCTGGCGCACCCGCTCAAGCTGATCGTCGGGCACGGCCGGGAGGTAGAGCAGCCCCTCCTCCCCATGCAGCTGGAACACATCGGGCGCGAGAAACACACACTGCGCGTAGCCCTGACAGCGCGTGAGATCCACAACTATTTGCATCCCCACCGCTCCCTCCGCTGCTCATCCCCTCCGTTCCATGATGGTCCGCAAATCCAACGCCCGCTATGCAAGTACCGCAGGGCTCCTGACCTGCGGCGAACCGCCACCGCTCGCCTACCGATCCGCTACCGGTCCACCCGGAGTGCGCTCGCGGTGACGGGTACCGACGACTGCGGCAGGGGACCGCGCCGGGTACGCGCAGGGTGACGGGACGCCCACTGAGCGACGCGCCCCACCGCCGGAACAGCGAACCCCGAACCCCGAGCCACAAGCCACAAGCCACAAGCCGCAAGCCGCAAGCCGCAAGCCGCAAGCCGCAAGCCACGAACCACGAACCACGAACCACGAACCGAAGTGTCGGCTGCAGCACGGCGGCGGCTGCGCGCACCCGCCCGCACGTTGCGGACGAGGATGCGGAACGAAAGGCCAGGAGCCGGAACGCGCATAGCAGGAACCGGACTTGCGAGCGGTACCCGGGGCCGGGGAGATCCGGGCGACGGCGGAGTTGAGGGCAGGGGCGGACCCGGCGCGGCGGAATGACGTCCGTCGACGTTGCCAGCCCGGGGCCCGGTTGAACCAATTCCGCTTCAACTCACCAGCAGCGCAGGCGATATGTAAAGGGGCAATTCGCTGCTCGTGCTCAGCAGGGACCATACGTTGGTCGCCGATCCATCAACTGTCGCCCTGTCACCCTTTCGCTCGTCGCCTCCGCGCCACCCGTGGGCCTCGTCCTGGCGAGCCATGCACACGCGGACCGCATCGCCGGTCTCGACAGCTACGCGACACCGGTCCACATCCATCAGGGCGGTTTCGCGCGCTGTGTGCCGTGCCAGTCAACGGACGCAGATCTCCGCGCCCTGGGACCGGCGGCCCGCCCACGCCGGGCGTTCACCGTCTTTACCAAAGACGGACAAATCCGGCGAGTCGAAGATTCCATTCGGCATATTTCGTATTAGCCTTCCGCAATTGTACGAACTCTGTACATCGCGGAGCAATCCGCTCAAACTTCCGGAGAAAGAAATGTACAAGCTTCACAAGGCCGCCGTCCTGGCGGCCGCCCTCGGCAGCATCGTCGCCTTCGGCGCCGGCACCGCCCACGCAGGCGGCCGCGGCGGCGACGAGTTCAGTCAGCACAACTCCTGCCGCACCCACGACCTGAACGTCGACGTGCTCGGCGAGGTCGGGATCGTGAACGGCCTGCTGGCCAACGCGCTGGGCGGCGAAGGCTCGCCGAGCGCACAGGCCACCTCGATGGGCTCCAGCATCGGCTGTAACGACTCGATCGGCGGCACGGGCGGCGAGGAGGGCGGCGGCCACGGCGGCGGCGAAGGCGGCGGCCATGGCGGCGGCGAAGGCGGTGGTCACGGCGGCGGCGAAGGCGGCGGCCACGGCGGCGGCAAGTAAGGCCACCAGCTGAGTGGACGGGCCCCGGCGACCGACCCCATCGGGCCTGGCGCCGGGGCCCTGTCCGCTTCCGCACCCACCGGCCCCGCACAGCGCGGCCGGCGCACGGGTGCCTGTGCCCACAACGCGTCCCCGCACAGACCGCGCGCAGGCTCCGCGTCTCGCGAGGGATCAGGCGGAGCCCACTCGGCAGGCACGCGAGGCCCGCGCACTGCGACAGCCCCCACCATCCGACAAGGCCAGTCACCGCGGCGACGGTCGGCGCCCGCCGCGGCGCCGAGTCCCTCCCGCGGGCCACGGCCCAGATGGCGCATCACGGCATGACGACACGCCAAGGGCGACCGGATCATGACGACATGACGGTGGACCAGGATGCCGAGCGATCGACGGCGGACTCCGACGGCGGCGCCCCGGGCCCCGCCTCGGCACCTCCGGCCGTCGCCGCTTCCTGGACGCCGACCTCGCTCCTCCTGGGCACCGGCCTGCACTCCGGCCACGGGAAATGTGTCCCGGTGGCCACCCGCCCCACCCGTCGGCTCCGCGGACCGTGCTCGATATGTCCGCCGCCGCGCCTGAGTTTGCTCGTCTGACTGTCTGTCGGTGCTGCGCGCAGCGGAGCGCGCACCCCCGCCGACGTCCCCGGAGTCCGCGGCAGCGCCCCTCGCCGTCCGCGCATCACACCGACACGATCGCCACAAGGTGGTTCTCCATGCGTACGCACTCCAGACGTTCCCTGCTCGGCGCAGGTATGGCTGCCGCCGGCAGCGGGCTGCTGACCTCCACCGGGGCCGCCGCCCTGGACGCCAAGAACGGCAAGCACCACTCCCACCGCAAGCCGCCCCCTCCTGGCTCGCACGACGGCCATGGCTCGGACGGGTCCCACTCCGCCCCGTCCAACTACGTCTCCCCCGACGGTCCGGAGGTCATGGAAGCGGAGCGCAAACGGGGGAAGGGTCCCGTGCGCCGCTTCGCGGTGACCGCGGACCAGGTCGAGTTCGACTTCGGCGGCGCGGTCGTCAACACGTGGGCGTACGGAAACCGACTGCCGGGCAAGGAGATCCGGGTCACCGCGGGCGACAGGGTCGCCGTGACCCTCCACAACCGCCTTCCGCACTCCACCACCCTCCACTGGCACGGGGTGCAGATCCGCAACGACATGGACGGCTCCCCGTCCATCACCCAGCGCTCCGTGAAGGCCGGCGCCTCCTACGACTACACCTTCGCAGTCGACACGCCCGGTACGTACTGGCTCCATCCGCACGTCGGCGTGCAACTGGACCGCGGACTGTACGCACCGTTGATCGTCGACGACCCGCGCGAGCCCCTCTCGTACGACCACGAGTGGGTCGTCATGATCGACGACTGGCTCGACGGGGTCGACGGGATGACTCCGGACTCGATGCTGGCCGAGCTGAACAAGAACAAGCCCGGCGGGGCCGGCGGTCACGACGACATGCAGAGCTCCGGCAACCGGGCGGCGGCCGCCGCCGTGGCCCGGATGCGCAGACGCGCCAGGCACCGCATGACCGACGACCCCTCGGACAGCGTGGAGCACCCCTTCCACCTGATGAACGGCCAGGTGGCCAGGGACCGCGAGACCTTCCGCGCCAAGCCCGGCGACCGCATCCGGATCCGTCTCATCAACGCGGCCGCGGGCACCGCCTACCGGGTCGCGCTGGGCGGTCACAACATGACCGTGACCCACATCGACGGCTACCCGGTGCAGCACAAGTCGACCGACAGCCTGCTGATCGCCATGGGCGAGCGCTTCGACGTGCTGGTGACCGCGAAGGACGGCGTCTTCCCCCTCACCGCGCTCTCCGCGGGCAACACCTTCCAGACCGCACAGGCCCTCCTGCGGACCGGCGACGGCGAGGCACCCGACGACAAGATCCGCCCGACGGAGCTGAGGAGCGGCGGGCTGAGCGCGGACAAGTTCAAGGCCGCGGCATCGGTTCGGCTCTCGGACCGCGATCCCGACCGCACCATCAACATGGACCTCACCGGGAACATGGACGACTGGGACTGGGCGATCAACGGGAAGCCGTACACCGATTCACAGCGCTATCCCGTACGTCAAGGGGAGCGGGTGCGGATCACCTTCCGCAACAAGACCACGATGTGGCACCCGATGCACCTGCACGGCCACACCTTCGCGCTGCCCGACGGCGGCCCCCGCAAGGACACCACGATCGTCCTGCCGGACAAGGAGGTCTCCGTCGATTTCGATGCCGACAACCCCGGCCTGTGGATGGTGCACTGCCACAACGTCTACCACTCGGAGTCGGGGATGATGACGGTCATGGGCTACAAGCTGCACGACTGACGGCGGCAGGTCCACGGGCACCCGGCGGGCGCACGGCGACGTCGCCCCCCCCACTGACCGCGGGCATCCGGAAGAGGGTTGTGAGCGTCGAGTCACCGCCCTCTTCCGGCCGGCCGGTCAGCGCGCTCGCCGCAGGACCAGCGGAGTGGGAGCTGCCGGGTGCCCCGGCTCCCCGCACTCCAAGGCTCCGCTGCCGGGCCGGAGCAGGTCGTGCACGGCTGCGAGCAGTTCCTCTTCATTCATGGCAGACAGTGAAACGTACGCCGCTGACAACCAGGTCGGCCGGTGGCGCCCCCGAGGGACGGGCCGCGCCTTCAACCGTATTCCGGTGATGGGTGGGCACCGCCGGCTACTTGCCCGCGTGGCTGCCGAGGTAGAACAGCAGCGCCATGAAGGCCAGCAGGAGGTGACTGCCGGCGATGTAGATGAACACCCGCCAGGATGCGCCCCGTTCCTTGCGCTGTTCCGACATCCCGCCGCCGAACGACGGTGTCGGTGGTGACTGGCGATCCGGTGTCTCAGGCATGGCTGTTCTCCTGGGGGTTTGCTGGTGTCCGGCGTCCGTCATCACGCCTCAAGGGAGTTCCGTGGTCGGCCGGACGTCGGATGCGGGTATCCGGAAGGTGGCCAGGAGCCTCTTGCCCTGGCCGGTCCAGTGGGGTTCCACGCCGAGGGTGCCGTCGTACCACGCGGTCAGTTCGCCCACCGTGCCCAACCCTGTCCCCGGCGTCGCTGTCTCGATCGCCGGGAGCCGGGGGTCGTGGTCGGCCACTGCGACGACCAGTTGCCCGGTGCTCCACTCAACCGTGACGTCCGCGGTGGGCGACCGGTCGGCGGTGTGCCGGAGGACGTTGGTCACCAGCTCGCTCACCACCAGCAGCGCCGCGTCCGACAGCGCCGAGGCGGTGGCGATGCCGCACCGGGCCAGCCTGATGGCCGTCTCCTCCCGGGCGCGGCGCACCGCCCCGGGGCCCGCACTCACCGTGAACGCATGCCGCCGCTCCGGCAGCCGCGCACCCTGGCCGTCGGTGGCCGGGGTGCGCTGCCTGCGCCACGGCGGAAACCAGTCTGCGTGGATCACGGCACCTCCACTCCCGCGCCGCGCACTGGCCCGCAGTGGCCGGGCCGGGTTGCTGCCGGCCCGTTCACGCCGGGTCTCCGCCTTCGGCCTCCGCGGCGGCGTCGGGGAGCTCCAGACCGAGGCCACGGGCGGTCCGCAGCGCGTCATCCAGTTCGTCCTCGGCCACGGCCACCGCGTACGCATCCCCCTCCTGCTGTGCCTGCGCGACAGCGGCCCGCGCCCGGCGCACCCGCTCCCGCACTGCTTCGGCGAAGCCGCCCACCTGAGACCTCCACGCATGAGTGGTTGACCATAATGGCAACTAGCGAATTACAAAACTCTGCAATTCTATGGGGACCGGCCACCGCTCGAGAGAGGGGCAGTGACCCGCCGCGCGAACCCGCTACTCTCCCGGGGTACGACAGGATGCGCCCGCCGCGCGCGCCCACACCAGGCGCTCGGGCGACGCGCCCCTACGGCTCCGACCGGTGGCGGACACCGGTTAGCCTGGCGGAATGATCGAGAATCTCCCCCCTTGCCCCCAGTGCTCCTGTGAGTACACCTATGAACTGAACGCCCTGGTGGTGTGCCCCGAGTGCGGCCACGAATGGGTCCCGACGGAGAGCGATACCGAGGGCGGAAGCGCCGCCGGCGAGCGGGTCGTCAAGGACTCCGTCGGCAATGTGCTGCAGGACGGCGACGCCGTGGTCGTCGTCAAGGCGCTCAAGGTCAAGGGAAACCCCTCAGGGATCAAGGCCGGCACCAAGGTGCGCAACATCCGGCTGGTCGACGGGGTGGACGGCCACGACATCGACTGCAAGATCGACGGCTTCGGAGCCATGCAGCTGAAGTCCAGCGTGGTCAAGAAGGTCTGACCACCCCCTCCCCCGGGGCGTCCACGGCATCCACCCGATGAGGAATTGCAAAATTTCGCAATTGGCTAGATGCTGTAGCCGCTGTGTCTGTACGTAGCCGCGGACACGGTCTTGCGCGGACGCCCCGAGCGGGGCGTCGCAGGAAGCCCGAGGGGTCATGTCTGTTCCGCTGTACCAGGCCAAGGCCGAGTTCTTCCGCATGCTCGGGCACCCGGTGCGGATACGGGTGCTGGAGCTGCTGCAGGACGGCCCCAAGCCCGTACGGGACCTGCTCGCGGAGATCGAAGTGGAGCCCTCGGGCCTGTCCCAGCAGTTGGCGGTCCTGCGCCGCTCGGGGATCGTCACCGCAACGCGGGAGGGCTCCACGGTCGTCTACGAACTGGCCGGCGGAGACGTCGCGGACCTGATGAAGGCGGCACGGCGCATCCTGACCGAGATGCTGGCCGGGCGGAACGAACTGCTCGCCGAGTTGCGGGAAACCGGGGGCGCTGCGCGATGACATCGGGGATCGGCTGTGCCAGGCTCCCCGATCGCCTCGCCACTGCCGGCCCGCACCGACCGGGCAGGCCGCCCGCGGCTACCTGGAGTGCGCCGGACCTTCGCCCGCCACCCCGCCCCGAAGGCCGCAACCTGCCACGAGGAACACGTTCGATGAACACGCCGCCCGGCCCCCCGCCCATGACGGAACTCTCCGGTGGAGAGGCGCTGTGGCTGCTGGAAGGCAGCACGCTGGGGCAGCTGGCCTACGTCCGACGGGAACAGGCCGTCGTCCGGCCCGCCCGGCACGTGTGGGAGTACGGCCGCCTGATCGTGCGTGCACCCGTGCCGGCCACGGCGATTCCCCCGACGGCGACCTACGCCGCGAACGAGATCGATCCCAGGACCGGCACCGGCTGGACCGTCACCCTCACCGGCCCCATCGACGTGCTGCGCGATCCCCACGAGGCGGCGCACTACCGACGCACCCTGGCCGGTTGGACGCACGGTCCGCACGACACGCTCCTGCGGTTCCGCCCCCAGACGATCACCGGCTTCCGCCTGGCCGGCGCGGAGGCATGATGTTCGCACCCCTGACCCCGTTGCCCTACCGGCATGTGCTCACCCTGTCCGCCGAACCCTCCGCCGTCCGGATAGCCCGCGAGACCGCCGAACTGACCCTGAACGGCTGGGGTATCGGCCTTCGCCATCCCACCGTGGATCCGGCCCTGCTGATCCTCAGCGAGCTGGTCACCAACACCATCCGGCACGCCGCCGCGCGCTCCCCGCAGGTCACGGTCATCTACGGGGCCAGCCGGCAACGCCTGGTCTTCGCCGTCCATGACACGCATCCCTACCAGCCGCCGCTGGACGGGCCGGTCGACAGCACCAGCGGCGGCGGTCTGGCCATGGTCAGGGAACTCGTCTGCGACCTGGGCGGCACAGCAGTCGTTCGCACGAGTACCACGGTCGCGGGGAAGGGTATCTGGATCACCCTCCCCCTGTGACCGACAGACCGCCCGCGCAAGGGAGTTCATCGTGACCATCGAATGGCACTACACCGTCGAGGAGAACCTCGGCGTCCTGTCCGTCGCCGGCTACCTGGGCCCGGAGGCCGCCCACCGGTTCACCGGAGCGGTCGGCTGGGTACTGGCCCGGGGCACCGGCCCCGTCATCGTCGACCTGAGCGAACTGCGCAGCTGGTCGAGCGAGGGTCAGCTGGCCCTCGCCGACGCCGCACGTCGTCTCACCGCGGCGGGCCGCCCCCTGGAACTGGCCGCGATCCCCGCCGACGGCTCCCTCGTCCCGCCCGGGGACTGCCCGCCCATCCCGGTGCACGCCGACCTGACCGCCGCCCGCACCGCCCACGGCGCCCGCCCGGGCCAGGGGGACGAGGCAGAAAACCGCAATTGGCGCACCACCGGCTGGCCCGCCGCGCAGGATCAAGATGCCTAGCAAGCAGGCCGGGGCTCCGACTCGTTCTCCCGCGCACCCACTGAACTGAAGAGCTACCGACCTCCGCAATCGCCGAGGTCTTCACTACTGGATGCGGCGGACCGGTCCTCTGGATGCGGACCGGTCCGGTTCCGCACGCGAAGATGGACCGTATGTTCTTGATGAGTGGATCGATGCCATACACCGGGGCCCGACCTGCGGGGAAGCGCTGGCGCCACGGGGAGGCGATGGCACGATGAGCACGCCGCTGTACCGCCTCAAGGCCGAGTTCTTCAAAACACTCGGCCATCCCGTGCGCATCCGCGTCCTGGAACTGCTCAGCGAACGCGAACACGCGGTGGCCGAAATGCTCCCCGAGATCGGCGTCGAACCCTCCAACCTCTCCCAACAACTGGCCGTCCTACGCAAAATGAACCTCGTCACCACCCGCAAAGAGGGCTCGACCGTCTACTACTCACTGACCAGCCCACAGGTGGCCGAACTCCTAAGAGTGGCCCGAGCAATCCTGACCGGAGTACTGACCGGACAAGCCGAACTCCTCGCCGACCTGCAATCCGGCCAAAGCAAACCCGCACCGTAACGCCTCCAGACCGGCGGCCGCCTCCCGAGAGCCTGGACAGCGCTCTACGAACGGGAGGCGGCCGCCTCCCCCACTCGCGGGACCTGCCGGCATCGCGGAACGTCAAGATCAGGCCAAGTCACCGAGGTACGCAGGAGCGTGCGCGGCCTCCGTGGTGCCGAGTGCGGTGAGCGGCATCGCCAGCCCGAGTGGAAGCAGGACCAGTTCGTTGAGCGTGGCCAGAGGGTGCCAGACAACGGCCGGCTGTGTGCGGTCCGGCGCCGTCGCCGGCAACGCGGCATCGGAGGCCGGTTGGGCTTTGAAGTACGACTGAAGCTGTTGCATTCGGGTGCGGTGATACGGATTGCCGGAATGCCGCTCCGGCAAGTACCCACGGCCCCAGAGCAGTTCACCGACATCGACCCGCAGGCCGGTCTCCTCCCGCACTTCACGGCCTGCCGCCTCGGCAGCAGTCTCACCGGGCTCGACGCGCCCGCCAGTTCTTCAGGCTCCTCTCTGTTGTCGGTTGAGACGACGTTGGGGAGAGGTCCATGGACGTCTTGGGGCACTGGAGTGTCGACTTCTACGACCGTGATCCTCTCGCCATCAGGCCGGCCGGACCACCGGATCGATCTCTTCTTCAGGGAAGGGAAGATGGCTACCTCCGAGCCCGGGACGTGGAGGCGGTACGCGTACACGCTGGTCGTGTCGCTCGACTTCCTGCTCGCCGTCGACCGCTCGTGGAACAGCACAACGGTGCGGGACGTCGAGGCGTTCAAGGAGTGGAGACTCACGGATCTGCACAACGAAGAACGGATCAGGTCGACCTCCTTCGGCACAGATCGTGCCGGCCTCAACTCCTTCTGTTCATGGGCAAGCAAGCGCTACCGGATCTTCAGCCCCGTCCCGACCGTGCACGCCGACACTACGGCTGAGAGCGACACCGCACCTGGGCGTGGATACGCTCGCCAACGGGATCCGCTGCGTCCTGGCGGCTCGACCCGGCACCGGGTGAAGTGGCTGCTGCGGTTGGCCTTGGAGCAGTGGGGGAACATCGGGCTGCGCGGATACGGGTTCGACGGAGTGCGCAAGGCAGGCTGGCGGGGCTTCAACGAGGACCGGGACTGCGCCTTCGTCGACGGTCTGTACGGGACAGGGCTGCGCGTCCGCGAGTGGGCCAGTGTCCTGGACGTGGAGCTTCCGCCGTCGGGAAGCGAGCACATGGGGGAAGCCTGGCTGGCGGAGAAGTGCGTCAAGGGAGCCGAGGAAGGGCGGACGTACTGGATTCCGCGACGGGTACCGCAGTCAGTCGAGGGTTACGCGGATCCCCTTGAAGGGTCGCGGGCCGAGGCGATCCGCCGTGCCCAGCGTGCAGGCCGGTACGAGCTGGACGTCGTCCACGCGGCCATCGCGCTCCTCGAGAGCCTGCACGAGCTTCCCCTGCTCTTCCCCTCCAGCCTCATCTACGCTCACCACGACCGCCCGCCGCTGTCAACGCCCGCAAGGGCACGGCCATGAACGACGACATTCAGGACCTGATCTCCTGGATCAATGCTGGCTTCCGCAGGGCAGACGGCAGCGACGCCATTCCGGCCGACCCTGCCCGCCGCATCTACGCCGCCCGGTACCGGCGAACGCTGGCCCGCTTCATTGCCCGGCGACCGAGAGGGCTGATCGCAGCCGCACTGCAGTACGGACATGTGGATACCAAAGTGACTCTCAGTTATGCGGGCCGTGAGGACCCCGCCTGGCTCCAGGACGTGGCGATGGAGAAACTCGAACTGATCATCGACCAGATCCAGGAGGACACCCGACGCCTGGAGACAGGCGAGCACGTCAGTGGCCCGTCCGCACAGGAGTACCGTGACCGCCTCGCACGGTTCGAACCATTCGCCGGCCGCGTCGTGACCGAGGTGCGCAACGCCGAGCGGCTCCTCGAACAAGCCGAGCCTGCCGTCCGTTCACCACGGACTGGGCATGACCTGCGTGTGGCGGGCCGCCACAACTGCCTGCCGGAAGGCGAAACTCGCCCTGGGCCTGCCTGGCACCGACACCCCGGACGAAGCCGACTGCCGATCCACCTGCGCGAATCTCGCCTACACCGACCGCGACATCGCTGAGCTGCAGAGCGAACTCGTCCACCTGCAAGCAGATGCCGCGGACCCGCTGTCACCCCAGCCACGTCGGGACCGGGCCGCCGCCCGAGCCGCCCAGTACCTGAACGTCATCGAGCGCCACCAAGAGCGCGCGACGGACGATGGGAGAGACCTCGCATGACGAGTCGACGCCTCTGGGACCGGCAGGCCGAGCATGACGCACTGCGGAGTGCCGCGGATCGGCTCCTTGCCGGCCCCCCTGCAATCGGAGGCAGGGAAGCTCACAGCCACCGAACTGCTGCGCGGGTCCGGCCTGAGAAGAGACGTCGCCTACGGCGACCACAGAGACCTCGTCGAGGAATTCCAAGCCCGCGCCAAGGCGCAGAACGCTACACCGGCCGCCATGAAGGAGCTGGCCGACAGATACGGCGAGATGAAGGAGCGGGTGGATCGCCCGAGACGGACTACTCACCCGGCGTCCGCTGGAGCCCGGGCGGAATCGGCAGTCCCAGCTCCTGCCACTGACGGTCTATCAGGGCTTCCGAGGCGGGGTAGATCTCGTCCAGTTCCGCACTGAGGTAGTCGCCGTCGATGATCTGCGAGACGCAGACGAGCGCCTCGAACAGGTGGATGGTGCAGAACCCCGCCTGGGCGAGAGCCGGCGCGGGGGTGCTGCTCGCCATCGTCGTCATCACCGCGAAGTCCGCCGGGCGCAAGGTCTTCGGCCTCGCCACCGCAGGCGTCCGTCTCGCTCGACCTCTTGCACGTCAGTCCGGCAGCCAGTGCAGCTCGTGCGCCAGGGTTTTGGCGACGGCACGGATGCGGCGGTGTAGCGGCGACTGCTCGCGTGGGAGGACCAGGTGGATCGTCAGGCTGGGCGCGCCCCGCAGCGGTCGCCAGGTGAGACCGGCCGGTTGTGCCGTGGCCGCGGCCTCTCCGGCCGGGGCGAGGGTGACCCCGTCACGCAGGTCGCGCTGAGACATGTCGAAAGAGACTGCGGGCGTGTGGAATCGGGGGTGTGGTCGGGTGTCTCGGAACAGTGCGGACAGCTGATCGTGGATCACGGGGTTGGCCGCACGGTCCGGGAGTCGCAGCGGATACGCGGCCGCGTCGGCGATCTCGATCTCCGGGTGTTCGGCCAGCGGATGGTGCTGCGCCAGCTGGACCCCGATGCGCGCACGCCGCAGCAGGAACCGGCGCACACCACGGCCCGGTTGTTCACCGCGGGTGATCCCGGCATCGATGCGGCCGTCGGCGACCGCGGGGGAGATCTCCGGTGTCGCCATCGGGACCGCGCCGACCTCGAGTCCGCTGTTGCCGCGAATCAGCCTGTCCACCAGGGCCGGTGCCGTCTCGGCCCCGGCGCTGAGGCTGTATCCGATGCGCAGCGTGCCCAGTTCACCGGCCGCCGCGCTACGGGCGGTGTCCCACGCCCGGTCCAGCGCCGCCAGCGCGGGCGGCGCGGACTCCGCCAAAGCCGCACCGGCCGTGGTCAATACGACGCTACGCGTGTTGCGGACCAGCAGGGCCGTACCGAGTTCCGCCTCCAATCGGCGCATCCGGGCGCTGAGTGCGGGCTGTGCGATACCGATCCGTGCGGCCGCGCGGGTGAAGTTCAACTCCTGTGCCAGCACCAGGAAGTACCGCAGGCTCACCGTATCCGGCGCCACGTGCCCTCCCTGCCGATTGATAACGATCCGTTCTGAGTCTATCCCGTACCGGTCTTTCCCTCGGCCGCACATCAAGCCCTAACCTGCGCATATGGCGATTCCACTGATCGCAGTACCCATCGCCGGGATCGATCGATCCGAGCGTCAATTCGAAGTCGGACCTGTCCGGCCGAACACAGGAGGTTTCCATGGCTAAGGGCTACTGGGTCAGTGTCTACCCCGCCATTTCCGCCCCTGAGAGGCTGACTGCCTACGAGAAGCTGGCTGGTCCGGCTGTCCGGGCTGGGGGCGGGCGCCTCCTGTCCCGTGGTGGTCGAGTCGTCGCCCACGAGGCCGGAATCACGCAACGCGTCGTTCTGATCGAGTTCGACAGCTTTGAACAGGCCGTCGCGGCATACGAGAGCGAGGCATATCAGAAGGCGCTGGTGGCCCTCCCCGACGGTGTCGAGCGCGACTTCCGCATCATCGAAGGCATCGACTGACCGGCGGGCCCAACCATCGCTGAGCATCCGTCACCTGAAACGCACACGGTGCTGAACGACGACCCACGAGACGAGTTCGAAGCCATGCCCCGCGTCCCAGTTCGTCGTCGACGTCCTCGACGGCCTGATCCCTGTCGGGCGGATCGAAGAAGCGACGCGACGTCCGGGCCAGCTGGACTGTCTCGCTGGCCTCGTCGACGAAACTCACCCTCGCCCGAAGCTAACCGCGAACGGCTTCTCACACGACAGATCGTGCGTCCCCGTGCCCGAGATCGCCAAGAAGATCACGATCAAGACCGGCAAGAACGCCGGGCGACATCCCTCTGTCGCCTCGCTGTACCGCGCCTTCGCCGGCTCCGAACCGGACAAGCACGGGTCGGCGGGAACGCCCGCCGTCAACGGCGTCCATGACGTCGGTCAATGCTTAACGCCAACCACTGTTCCGCCGGAACAACGACGCCATGGCCAAAACCGTCGAGACACCCCCTGGCCGTTCGAGGTGCGGCAGGACTTGGCCTTCGGCCACCTCAAACCACGATCACCTGCGAGGAGGGACAAGCCATGGGTGCCAGAGATCCGTTCAAGGACAAGACCCTGCAGCTCGCGGACACGTCCAAAGAGGCAGCCTCGGAAGCCCGGGACGAGACTTCCGAGCGGGCTTCGCAGGCTCAGGACAAGGGCCGGATGGAGGCCGAGCGCGCGCAGCAAGAGGCGCAGGACCGGTTCGCCCAGGATTACGACGTCTAGCGACACCAGTTGCCCATCACGGGCGCACGAAGCCCGCCGCGGTGTAACCGGCGGGGAATCCGAGCACCATGGCGATGCGCCACAGCCCACTGAGCAGCACCGCCAGCATGGTCAGACGTGCGGCTTACCCATACCGCCCAACGGGCAGGCGTCGCGGCGGATTTGACTCTCCTACCGCGTCGGATCCGGCAGGGCTGCCGCGGGCAACAGCCCTGCCTCGATCTCGTGCCGGGGAAGACGGATGCCCAGATGCGCTCCGACCGTATGAAACACACGAGGAAGCAGGTCATCGCCGCGCCATACCACACCGGCCTGGCGCAACGCCTCGTCCAGCGCGGCGACCTTGCCGGTGGGGTCTGCACGCCCGGGGTGATCCAGCAAACCGTCCTCGCCGATTCCCATGCACCACACCTCCCCGTCGCCCGGTGAGTACACGAGCCTGGACGGGGCCTGATGCTGGTTCAGCGTTACGCACACCAGCTCTTCGCCCCGGCGGGGCATCGCGCCCTCGACCTCTTCGATCCAGTCCAGATACCACGTAGCGCACAGGTAGTCCTCCAGCAGGAACGTCCACTCCCCGCTGGTGCCGAACATGCACTGCCAGTCCTTGTACTCCTCCCCCGACCACCGGGCGGCGATGTCCTTGTACAGCACCCCCCGCTCCAACACGTCCCGGTCCGCACCCATCCGCACAAGGAAGTCGACCGGGTCTGCGCCTCGGACCGCGGTCAGCGAGATACTGCCCCGCATCCCCGCCACGCCGTCCCCGGCTCCCCTGGCGTCACCGGCGTGCTGTCCGATCCAGGCCAGACCGTCACCTGTCTGTTCTTCGGTCATGGCCGACACCGTAGGACATCGCCACACCGGACCGATGTCCCGCACGTCACACATGCCTCTGCCCGGATCACCTGGACACGCACGAGCCGTTCCGCCGCAGACGGGCTCAGGCCACGAAATTGAAGGAGGATCCGGACGCGAAGGCCAGGATGTGCGGGACTGCTTCCTGCAGGCTCGCGAAGTGGCCGTGCACGCCCTCCACATCCACCCAGGGTGCCCCTGACGCCCTGGTCACGCGGCAAAGGGAGTTGACGTCGGCCGCTTTCCCGGGTCTCCTGCTGCGATGTCTGACCTTCGCTTCCAACAGCCGGACAATGACGTCGCGCTCAGGGACTGGCAGTACGTCCACAACGTCATCGTCCCCACACACATCCTGTCCATGGACGAGATACGGGAACGCGCACAGCGCCACCGTCTGGAGGTTGCGTACCTCGGTGATGTTCTCGTGGGCTGCAGCACGGTGCGTCCGCCCTCGGACGACACGTTGACGGCCACGGTGATCGCCCGTGTGCTCGCTGCTCACCGTGGGCAGGGGTTCGGCGAGGAACTCTATGCGCGTGCGCTCGACCGGGCACGGGAGTTGGGCGCCGAGGTGATCGAGACAGTGATCCTGTCTTCCAACGAGGATGGTCTGCGGTTCGCACACAAGCACGGGTTCGCCGAGATCGAACGGTACCTGCTGCCAGGGGAAACCATTCCGTGGATCGATCTGCGCCTTGCCTGACCCGAGCCGCTCGGGGCTGATTGCCCCGGAGTGATCACGGCGTGGGACCCGTCCTGGACAGCGCCGTTTGCCTGATGGAACCCGCGCTGTTTCCGCAAGCTCGTGACTGTTCGGGGCCGCAAGGGTGCGGCCTGTCCGACCCGGCCGGCAAGGGCGCCGGGGGGGGATGCGGGCACCCACCCCCGGCGCGGCTTGCGGTGTTTGACGCTGCGTCAGAGTGTGGTGAGCAGCGCGCTGCTGGCGATGCTGCCGGCTCCGAGTGGCCTGAGCGCCAGGCGCATCAGGGGGAGCATGTTGTCGTCACCGGCGATGCGGTTGGCGCTGAGCTCGCCGCAGGACTGGCACTGATGGATGATCATCCATTCGCCGTCCGGTCGTACGGTCAGGCTCAGTGCCTCCATGCGCCCGTGGCACGTCGAGGCGCGGTCGCCTGGGATGCGGTGGTCGACGTGCAGGCTGGTCAGGCAGTTCGGGCAATGGTTGCGGTGTGCGGTGCCGGGCGCGACGAGGGACACGTCGAGCCGGCAGCCGGCACACCGGAAGTCATTGGCCCGGTGTCCGCCGTTGCCGTGCAGCACGTCCTTGTAGCGCTGCGGCCGGTGCCGGTTCTTGCGGCCCCCCGACTGTGTGCGGCGTGGCATGACCGTCTCCTTTCCGGGTGGGCGTTCAGAGGGTGCCGAACGCTTCGAGGGGGAACGGAGGTTGGGCCAGCGGGCGCACGGCCATGCGCATCAGGATGAGCTGGTTGTCGTCCGTGGACACCGGGTTGGAGGTGAGCTCGTCGCAGCGTACGCAGCGGTGAATGATCATCCAGTCGCCGGTGCGGAGCACGGCGATGGCGATCGGGCTCATCTTCGAACCGCACGCGGACGGGCCGCCTTCGATCTGGTCCATGACGTGCTTGGAGTGCAGGCACGACGGACAGTGGTTGCGGCGGGTGCCGTCGGGGGCCTGGGCCGAGACGGTCAGTCCGCACCACACGCAGCTGAAGGTGTCGGTGTTGAGGACGTGGTTGATGGTGCTCTGGTGGTGAGCGAGGTTGTCGCTGGACACCCGGATGCTCCTTGCTGAGAAGTGTGTGATGACAGCAAGAGCAGGCCGAGCGGCCTCGGGAAACCCACGCGCGGCACAGCGGAGCGACGGCCGGGGATACGGTCGGCAGCTTCCACGGCCACGAGGCCAGGGGCTGGGGTATAAAGCACCGGGATTCCGTCCCGGTAGAACGCCGTGGGAGGCACGGCGAAAGGGACGGCTACGCGATGCGGCGAGGCGCACTCGGCGCGGGCCGGGACATCAAACACCTCTTCTAGGGAAAGGAACCCGAGAGCAATTGAATGGACTTCAACAAGCTAACACACGGGGGCGGCGGGAAGTCCAGTCATTTCCGTGCCGTCTCCGTCATTAGCGCGTCTTCCCGTGGGGCCGTCGGCGGTCTGTGACGTCGAGGGGCCGGGCCAGGTCCTGCAGCACCCCGGCCAGCCATGCCTCGGCGCCCGGTGCCAGTTCCCCCGCGCATGCCGTGGGGCGGTGCGGTGGGTCCGGGCGTGTGAACGCTGCCGGCGCGGCGGCTTCCGACTGGCGACCGGCCGCGCTTCTCAGGTCAGCGGCGGCGTACCGCGCATGTGCGGCGGCTTCTTCGGCAAGCCGGGCCAGCGCCTCGGCGGTCGCCGGGGACAGTGCCGCGCAGTGCGAGGGCTGGTGGCGCATCAGCAGCAGTTCGCCGCCGACGGCCATGTGGTAGCCGCAGGTCAGCGCGCGTTCGATCAGTTCGTCCCCCGCATGCGGGCGCGCCTTCTCCGCCTGGTTCTGGGCGTAGGCGGCCTCGGCGCGGAGCATCGCGCGGCGGACGGGGTGCAGCGGATCGGCCGGTGCCGTGCGACCGCCCAGGACGGCGATGACGGACCGGCAGCCGTCCCCGCCCGCCCTGAGGAAGTCGGCGACGGTGTCGCACAGGGTGCCGTGGCTGCCGCGCGGCCAGGCCACCAGGCTTGCCACCGCGCCGATCGCCCCGCCGAGCAGGACGTCGACGAGCCGCTGCTCGGAAAGGTGCCAGTCAGGCACCGAGAGCTGCGTGAAGATCAGGACGAAGGCGATCGTGAAGGCCGCCTGTTCCCAGGCAGGGCCGATCAGCGGCCCGGCGCCGAAGCCGCACGACATTGCGACGGGCAGGGCGAAGGCGTAGACGAGCGGGACGTCGCCGACGCCGTGCAGCACCAGGCCCATGGCCACCGCGCCGGCCGCCGTACCGACGAACGCGGGCCGCAGCTCCGGGGCGGAGCGCTTCCCGGGTTCACCGGCTTCGGGACGCCGTGTCCCGCGGTGCGATGGCGGTCGGCGCCGTGGGCCGGGGCCGACACGACGCGGGCAGATCCATGTCGATTCCCAGGCCAGGTGTGTCGGTTTCGGGTGCAACCGGGCTTTGCTTCCCAAGGTCGCTCCAGGGTTCTTCGCGGCCGCACGGGGGACGTGACGTCATCCGGTGCACCGGGCGATCGACCGACTCCGCCGCGGCTTCCACGCGACGAGCATGGGTCATGTGCGGTACCGAGACGCCTCGCGGACGCGGCCTGATCGGCGGAATGGTTTCCCCCATCCGCTTTCGCTGGATTTCCCTAATCGTGATTTACACGGCCGGCCGCCAGCCGCCCCGGAATTGAATTCCACCTCCCACACTCGACCAAGGAATGCGAATGTGAATTCCCTCTTCATTTCGCGCCCGAAAGGACGATCTGTATGTCTGGACGAATCAGTGGCGTCACCCGCGTGATCGTCGGGGTGGACGGCTCGGAGGGCGGCCTCGCGGCCCTGCGGCAGGGCGCCGACGAGGCGAGCCGCCACGGGGCCGCGCTGTGCCCCGTGCTGGCGTGGACTCCCCCGGGCGGCGAGGCGGCCGGCGCGCTGCAGCCCGCGCCGCTCGACGTCCGCTGGCACTGGCAGCGGCAGGCCGAGACGACTCTGGAGAAGGCGTGCGAGGCAGTGCTCGGGGCCGCCCCGTTCGCGATGCCGGTCATGCCGAAGGCTCTTCGCGCGAAGGCCGGACCGGCACTGGTGGCCTGCGCCCGGCACGACGCCGACCTGCTCGTCATCGGCGCGGGCCGGCGCGGCCCCCTCCATCACCTCGTGCACGGCTCGGTGGTCCGTCACTGCCGCCGCCACGCCCGCTGTCCCCTCTTGGTGGTCCCCTTCGAGGGCACTGACTGAGCAGGGCAATCCCCCACAGACCCTCACCCGGGCGCCCAACCGGTCCGGGGAAGGGGCTACATGAGACTCCCGCACCTTCACCTCTCGACCCACCACCCGCGCGACCATCCGCTGCGCCACACGTCCGACCGGCTGCAGTTCGACGTCGACGCACTGCCGGCACTGGTCCTGTTGCTCGGGCTGCCGAGCGCGGCCATCGCTGCAGGAACGGCCACTGATGCGTGGCGACTGCACAATGCACGCACCGAGGCCGCCGAACGCCACCTGGTATCCGCCCACTTGACCGCGGACACCTCCGACCGGGGCGAGCGGACCCCGCCGTCCACCCTCGGGCCGTTCACCGCGCCCGCGCACTGGACCGGCCCGGACGGCAGGCCGCACACCGCAGTGGTCCAGACAAAGGCGGAGGACCGGAAGGGGACGCCGGTGCGCATCTGGGTGGACCGCCAGGACAAGGCCGCCAGCGCCCATCCGAGCCGCGCGTCCGCACTGGCGACGGGCTGGCTGGTCGGCAGCCTGGCCGGAGGGCTGTGCGTGGGAACGGGGTACGGGGCGCGGTGGGCCGCGGCTCTGCTCCTGGACCGGGTGCGCTACCGGCAGTGGGAGGCGGAGTGGCGACGGGTGGAGCCCCGGCGGTCCCGGCAGGCACCCGGAAGCAGAGGCGCCGATCAGGGCGTGGGGGTCCACGGCGCGAGACGTGGCCAAGATCGCCATCGCGGGTGTGATAAAAGGAAGATAGGTAACCATCCGCCATATGGCTCATAAAGCACCGCAACCTCGCCGAGAGCGCCTCTCGGCTGCTCGAACCACAACCGACCGCGCTCCGTGGGCCCGTCGCAGATGGCCACCGGTCGCCCCAGCACCCTTTATGTCGAATCCGCACAGCACGCCCCGTCACAGGCCGGTCACGGCCGTAGCCGAGCAATCACGCCCGGCGCGGCCGTTCCGCCGACGTACCTCGCTCGCCACCACCACCGCCATCGCGGCCGTGGTGCTGCCGCTGGCAGCCTGCTCCGTGCACACCGGCCCGGTGAGCGCCGGGCCCGCACCCGAGGTCACCGCGCCACGGACCCTGTGGGCCGACCCACCGGCGCCCGGCCGACGAGGCGGGGCCCAGCCCCCTGGTGCCGGCGACATCCGCGGGGTGGACGCACTGGCCACGGTCAAGGCGGACATCACCGCCGGCCGGGCGACCGCCGACGGGCCGGAGGCGATGGACGAGGCAACCCGCGCCAAGGTGGCCCACTGCACGGCGATCGGTGCGGGCTGCCCGGTGCGCACTCCGGAGTACCACGACCTGACCGGCGACGGCCGGAACGAGTTGATCATCGGCATCGACATGGACGACGGCTTCTGCTCACTGCGGGTCTACACCCTGCGCGGCGGCAAGCCCGTCCGCGTGATGGCCTACCCCGCCGCCGTCCGCTCGGTGCAGGTGTCCGGCCGGGACCTGATCCTCTGGGAGGACACCGCCACCCCCGACTACCAGCAACGCACCGTGTACGCGTGGGACGCGGGACAGCGGACCATGGAGTTCCAGTCCCAGGAGTACCGCCGGGTGCGGGGCGCCGGCTCCTCGCCGCCCGCCAAGGGCGGCTCATGACCGCGCTGGGGAAGCTGCACGCCTGGACCGGCAGGCTGCATGCCAAGTTCGCCCTCCTGCTGACCGTTGCCTGCTGCACGGTCGCCGTGGTGATCGGCTTCCTGGTGCACGCGGACGTCGGAGAACAGACCGTGCGCCAGGCGCGGGCTGCCGCCCTGGCCAAGTTGGAGGAAACCACCACCGCCTACGTCGCCGGGAATCCGCTGCCGCCCTGCGGACGACTGGATCCACCCGAACTCCCGGCCGCCCTGAAGAAGTTGGCGCTGCACGGCCAGCACGGCACGATGCTCGGCAGTTTCCGGGGCCGGCCGGTCATGTGGGCGGCCCGCCCGGCGGACGGCACCGTGCTCGCGGCACGGTCCGACTACAGCCAGGAGACCGAGACCCTCGCGGGCCTGGACCACGCCATGGTGATCTCCGCGGGTGTGGCCATCGTGTGCGTACTGGCGGTCGGATCGTTCGCGGTGTCGCGCGTGACCCGACGACTGCGCCGGACGGCCGCCGTGGCCCGCCGCATCAGCACGGGCGACCTCATGGCACCGGTCGCCGAACCGGCGGGCGGGGACGCCGCGCGTGGGCGCGACGAGGTCGCGGATGTGACCGCCGCGCTGGACGCCATGGCATCCGCGCTTCAGGACCGGTTGCGCAGTGAGCAGCGGTTCACCGCCGACGTCGCCCACGAACTGCGCACACCGCTCGCGGGCCTGCGTGCGTCCGCCGATCTGCTGTCGCCCGGTCGGCCCACCGAACTGGTCCGCGACCGGGTGCACCACCTGTGCCGGCTCACCGAGGACCTGTTGGAGATCTCCCGGCTGGACTCCGCGACCGAACAGGCCGATCTCGACTCGCACTTGCTCGGCCCACTGGTCCGCGGCACGGCGCGCGTCCCCGGCCAGGAGGCGGACGTCCACGTCATACGGGACGCATGCGTGGACACCGACCGGCGGCGCCTGGAGCGGGTGTTGGGCAACCTGCTGCTCAACGCCCACCGCCACGGCCGCCCGCCGGTCACCCTCACCGTGGACGGCCCCGTGATCACCATCCGCGACCACGGCGCCGGCTACCCCGCCTACCTGCTGGACCATGGCCCGCAGCGCTTCCGCACCGAACCGACCGCCGGCCACCAGGGGCACGGTCTGGGCCTGACGATAGCCACCGGGCAGGCCCGCACGATCGGCGCGCGACTGGAGTTCGCCAACGCCCCCGACGGCGGCGCGATCAGCACCCTTACGTTCACCACCGGTCCGGACACCGAACCCGCTACCAGACCCAACACCGAACCTGCCGGCCCGAACGTCAAGTAGCGTGCGGATGGGCCTGTTCGTCGGCTGCGGCCGGGACGAGGCGTGCCGGTGCGGGAGTGCGGGGCCCGGAGTCAGGACAGTGCAGGCGCCGTGGACGGCGTGAGGGCGAGTGGCCCGGTGGTCACCCAGGCGAATCCGTCCGGGCCGGTGAAGGGGCCGGCGGTGTTGCCGAGGACGATGCGATGCGATGCGATCCGGTGCCGTCGGCGGGGGCGCCCACGTCCTTGGCCAAACCACGGCGCTGGTACAGCGCCAGCTTGACGGGGCTGGCACCGTCGGAGGTGAACTCGACGTACTTGCCGCCGAAGCTCCTGGCCACGGTCAGGCCCCGGCCGACGTAGAACCGCTTGCCGGCCTTCACGTCCTCCACGCCCAACAGGAGGACGGGATGTCCTCACCATGCCGGGAGGGTCCATGGGCCTGTTGCCCAAGATCGCAGTACGGGGCGGGTGGCAGACCCGGCGCAACCGACGCGACGTCGTCCCCCTCCCGGCAGGGGCGGCCTGAACCGGCCTGCCCGCCACTTCGACAGCCGGGGCACGATCACGCGCGGTCACCCGATCCCGCTCGGGAGGACGATTCAGATGCCTTCCGCCGCCACATGTGCGATGACGCGCCTGATGTATTCCTCGCGGTGCCGAAGCAGTTCAGCGCTGATGAGGATGCGGTTTCCGCCGATCGGCAGGAACAGGGCGCCGGAGATGGGCAGCGCGGTCACCTTGAGCCGGAATCCGCCGAGGCGGGCGCCGGTGGTCCTCTCGTGCTCGCGCACGGCATCCCTCATGCGCAGAGCACCACGCGCGGGACGGCCTGCGTTCGCGACGTCGCGTTTGCGTTCGGCGCTCCACAGGCGGATGGCATCGCGGTTGTCCTCGACGATGCGGCCGAGCAGACCACCGGGCGACAGCGGAACCGCTGATTCATCCTGCTTCGAGGCTGCCAGTGCGCGTTCCCACCACCGTAACCACTCGGCGTCAACTTCCATAGCATGGTGCACAGTTGATTCGACGACCAGGCTCGGCTGCGCCACGACTGCCGGTATGCCCAGCGGGTCACGGATGCCGAGCGCGTCGCGGACGGCCAGCACAGCGGCCAAGTGGTAGGAGTACCCCAGGGCTACTCCCCATGGCGCGCTCGACGTCGATCCCATGATTCTCCCTTTGCCTCAGACGATCTCTGCACCGTCGGCGGGGACCGGAGTCGGAGCATCAGCCACCGCGCCAGTCCCCGACCCTACTGACCGTCTGCCGCGCGCGGAGGCCGCAGGGACGACGTCCCGACGGCTGCTGTCCACGACGCCCTCTGCCGGCAGCAGCCTCCTGATCAGGGCTGCCAGGCGGGCGTTCTCCGGCGTGACGTCGAGCGGCGTGGGCGTGCTGTCGGGCTTCTCGGCGACCAGGTCCTGGACGGTGATGCCGTCGCTGACCGGGGTGTTGAGGAGCAGGACCCTCCCGTGCCGGGTGCGTCGGCGCCATACGGGGGTCAGCTGGCGTGCAGGGCCGGATCTCGGCTCGCAGCCGCGCCAGGGCGGCTGCGTCGAGCTGCTTGCCGTGGTCGAGGGGCTCCAGCCAGTCGTTCCCGAGCAGTGCTGTGGATGCCGCTTCCTGCCAGCGGGTTCCGCACCGCAGGCCGATCACCCGGTGCAGCGCCCGCACCGTGACCAGCGAGCCCGGGGCGGCCTTGTTCCGTCGTCGAAGGGTCTGGCCCGGGAGCCGCACCGGCAGCGGCGGCCGCTCGCGTGCGTCCGGCGCGTCCGGTGCCGGCGGTGCCGGCGGTGCCGGCGGTGCCGGCCGCTTGATCACTAGCAGCAGGCCCAGCCCCCGCTGACGTAGGGGCTGGACAAGCCGCACCAGCCGGCGCGAGCTTTTCGACGAAGACGTCCCGGACACGAACTGGCTCCTTGAGAGAATTTCGCAAAAGGCTTCCTCTCTTAAGCCCCGGGACGAAGCCGATCCGGCAAGGAAACTCACCACACGTCAGGTGATCTACGTCACAGCAAGTACGTGCTGGGCGGAGCAAGTTGCCCGGCGCGTACGGACAGACGGGTCCGGTCCGGTCGGCTCGGCCAGTCGCTACTGCTCCACCTTCGCCCAGTCGGCGACTACGGCTGCGGCCAGGCGAGCCGAGCATCCCGAGCAGGCAGGCGCAACAGGCGGTCCACACCGCGGCGGTATCCAAGTACGTCGCTCACGGTCGAGACCCTCATCGGCGTGGTGACTGTGGGGTGCACCTCGCTGGGCCGCCGTCGTACCCGGGCCGCAGCCATCAAGGAGACGAACGAACAGGAACGCGCCTGACGCCACCGGCCGGTGAGCGACGTCAGACGGCGGCGACGTCCTGCATCCCGCAAGACCTCGCAGGGTACCGGCCCAACTCGCGGAATCCGCCGGCAAATCGGAGACCTCGACGACACGTACCGGCAACGGGTATCGAGAAACGTCTCACCCCCTCACTTGCCCTGCGCTCTGTACCACGACTGCCGAGGGACCGGCGCGATCCCCAGAGCTCCCGGGCATTGTTTCGCAAGTGCAGAAGGGCAGGCGATGCGCCCCAGGAGATGGCCCGCTCGATGCGTCGGAACACACTCGCGGCAGTCCGGCCCGCGCAGCCTCACATCCGGGATCTCAGCACGTCGACCTCACAGCCCGGCGCGAACGGGTCGAAGCCGTGCTCGACCAGCCAGCGAACCCCCAGCAGGCTTCGCAACGACCACCACGCGCGGATCACGTCGAGGTCGACGTCGGTTCCGTAGCCGGCGACGACGTCGCCGAGGTGCTCCTCGTGTCCGAGCGTCAGGGTGGCGAGGTCGAACAAGGCATCACCCTGGCCCGCCTCGGACCAGTCGATGATGCCCGTGATCTCGTCGCCGTCGACGAACACATGCGTGATCTGCAGGTCACCGTGCGCGAAGACCGGAGTCCACGGCCGGAGCGCGGCCTGCGCGACCCGGCGGTTGCGGGTGACCAGGTCGGCGGGCAGGACCCCGTTCGTCACGAGCCACTCGCACTCGCCGTCGAGATCCGCCGCCAACTCGTCGAGGCCGCGGCCGCCGCGGCCGGGCCAGGACGGCAACGGCGCGTCGTGCAACTTCCGGATGGCGGCGCCCGTCGCGGCCCACGCCGCCGGCGACGCGGTCGACGGCTCGCCGAGGCGGCCGAGCGCCGTCCCCGGGAGCGCGGCGATCGCGAGCACGGGCGGCTTGCGCCACAGGACCTCCGGGGTCGGGACCGGCGCCAGGGCCATCGCCTCGACCTCGACGTCGATGCGCGCCTGATCGGCGTCCACCTTCAGGAACACGTCGCCGACGCGCAGCGTCGCACGCTCGGAATGGGCAACCACGACCTTGACCTCATCCATGGCGACCAGTATCCCGGGATGACCGTCGACGTCGCCGGGTTTATCGCGCGCCACGGGGGGCGGGCCATGGTCTCGGCTGCCACTTCCCAGGCGCGCGGCAGCGGCTGGTGGTTCGACACGACCCGTTGACCAAGCCTGACCGACCGGTGTCAGGCGTGGTCAGCGCATCAGGGTGCCGCCGTTGACGTCGTAGGTGGCACCGGTGACGAACGTCTCCCGGGAGGCGAGGAAGAGGACGACTCGGACGACCTCTTCGGGGGTGGCGATTCGGCCCATGGGTACCTGAGAGGTGAGCTCGGCGAGTGCCTCCGGGCCGATCGAGCGGACCATGGCGGTGTCGATCATGGCCGGGGCGACCGCGTTCACGGTGACGCCGTACGGGGCGAGTTCGGCGGCGAAGACCCGGGTGAGGGCGATCATCCCGGCCTTGCTGGTGCCGTAGGCGGCGCCGGTGGGGCGGGGCGTCTGGCCGGCGATGGAGGCCACGTTGACGATCCGTCCGAAGCCGCGGTCGCGCATGTCGGCGGCGACCGCGCGGGTCAGCAGGAAGACGGCGCGCAGGTTGACCGCGAAGACGTCGTCCCACTCCTCAGGCGTGATCTCCCACAACGATCGGGCGAGCGGCCGGGCGGCGTTGTTGATCAGCACGTCGATCGGGCGCCAGTCACGAGCCTCGGCGTAGGCGGCGGCGAGTGCGTCCGGGTCGCGCAGGTCGACCCGGACCGGCCGGATCCGTTCTCCGGTGAGGTCGAGGTCGTTGGCGAGGGCGCGGTTGGTCTCGTCGTCGATGTCCAACGCGGCGACGTGGGCGCCTTCGGCGTGGCAGGCGCGGACCAGGGCGGCGCCCAACCCCTGGGCACTGCCGGTGATCAGGACAGTGCGGCCGTCGAGTCCGGTGTCGAGCATCTGCTCCCCCTCTTTTCAGTACCTGCTTTTTCAGTGCCTGCTTTTTCAGTGCCTGTTGAGATTTCTCAGTTCGTACCGAAGAACAGTGGGCGGCCGACTCGGGCTTCGATCCGCAGATAGCGCCACAGTCGGCCGTCGCCGACCGGGGTGTCGCGGACGATGCCGCACACCGCGGAGGCGGTCTGCAGGTCGGGGACGTCGGCGAGGATGTAGGAGGTCCAGGGCCAGGCGGTGGCGGCGCCGACCATCAGCTGGTCGTCGTCCAGGGTGCCGAGGACGTGGACGCCGAAGCGTTCGCCGAGCCGGTCGAAGGCGGGCGGGATGGCGGCGGCCACGGTGGCGCGCAGCGCGTCGTCGGCGGCGAAGAAGTCCTGGGTGACGCCGATGCAGAACAGGGTACGCAGCGGGCCGGTTGAGGGCTGTCCCGCGGCGGGTGCGGGGTTGGGCGGGATGGCGGGCTGTGTGGTGGTCATCCTGGGCCTCGCGGGAACGCGTCGGTGCGACGGTGCGGGCACCGTCGGCGAGTGGTGAAGTGGATACTTAGAGGATCGTCAACGCATTGACGATCACCGACCGTATCACCCATTTAGAGAGCTATCGAAACAATGTCTCGCACCGTCCCGGCCGACCCCCCGGGAGCGAACCCGCCGCCACGCTCCCCCGGGCCGGAGGAACCCGCCGCTACGTCCGCCCCGGCCGACCCCGACCAGCCGGAGACCGCCCGGATCCAACTCGGCGACTTGCTGCAGGCGTTCAGCGACCCCCTGCGGCGGCGGATCGTGCACCGGCTCGCCACGCAGGGCGAGGCCGGCTGCGGAGACATCGAACTGCCCGTCACCCGGGCCACCGGCTCCTACCACTTCCGGATCCTGCGGACGGCAGGCTGGACCCACACCCGCCGATCCGGCCGCGAACGGTACATCTCGCTACGCCGCGCCGATCTCGAAGCGCGCTTCCCCGGCCTGCTGGAGGCCCTGCTGCGGGCCGACGAGGCGGAGCGGGAGGCGGTGGCCGAGCCGGACGCGATGTGAGACCAGCAGAGATCGCCTCCCGGGAGAGGTCGATCGTTTTGTCGGTCACCAGTCGCCGGGGAGCCGGCGAGGCAGTGGGGCTGTCTGCGGCTGATCTCCGTGAGCGGCCCTCAGGATGGCGTTCCAGACCAGGGGTTGCGGCCTTCCAAGGGGCGGCCGGGGATGCAATCGCACCCGCGCCCGCACTCGCCCTTCCGCACCGGGCCGGCCACCAGCACGGGGAACACGGCGAGGCGCCGCGCGAGCCAACCCTTCCTGTAAAGCATGCTTGACACTCGCCGCGAGGTGACAAGTAAGCTTTACACGTGCGAAACAGCGTCAGGAAACTGCGGTCGTCACGAGGGCTCTCCCAGGGCCAGTTGGGCACGGCCCTCGGGGTCTCACGGCAAACGATCAACGCCATCGAGACCGAGCGGTACACGCCTTCCCTGCCGCTCGCCCTGGCCATGGCCAGGTTCTTCGAGGTCAGCGTTGAGGAGATGTTCCATACCCATGAGAGTCCAGATGACCAGTAACACAGCCCGGCGGTCCGTCCCCGGTTTCTTCCTGGTCGTCGGAGTCGCCTGCCTCACGGCCGCGACCGCCGGCGGCCATCTCGCTCTCGGTTTGGTGACGTTCGGAATCCTGGCGGCCTGCAGTCTTGCCTTGGTGATGCTGGGACGCCGGAGCGAGACCTACCAGGGCCTCACCCAGAAGGAACCCGACGAGCGCTTCGCCCGGATCGGAGGGCTGGCCTGGGCCGGCACGGGCATCGTGCTCACCGTGGGCAATCTCAGCGCTTTCATCGGTGAACTGGCATCCGGAAGAAGCGGCGATCCGTACTTCTGGTTCGTGGCCGCCGCCGCCATCACCTACATCGTGTTCGTCGCCTTGTTGTCTCGGCATACCTGAGGAGCCACCGCCTCGACGGCCCGCCACCGCACGCCCGACCAGGCAACGGAGACCAACCTGGCCACCCGAGGTCCGTCTCAGGCAAGGCTGAGCCGGCGCGGGCAAGGGCGGGCACGTCAATTCGCGGCGATGGCAAGGATGTTCTTCCCCTCACGCTCCGTCAGAACCTGGAACAGGCAGCTCAGCGCCCATGCGATCCAGCTCCGTACAGCCCAGTTCGTCGATACGGAGAAGGTCGACGCAGCGGTGGCGATCAACAGATGCGACGGACCACGACTCTGCCGACGTGGCTATGTGCGAGGGGTGAGGTGGGTGAGAAGCGCGTCGAGTGCACTGGTCAGGGCCTGGGAGTTGGCCTGGTCGAACCAGGTGGTGCGGATGCGTTCGTTGTTTCCGTTCGGGGTCTCGTGGTCCGCTGCGAGTTGGTGCAGGGAACGGGTCTCGTCGCTCAGGGAGCGGCCCACGCCCTGGAAGAGGCTGCGGACGTAGCGGTCCGCGTCCTCGGAGGCGATGCCCTGGTCGGCGGCCCACGACGTGAGCGTGGCGAGATACGTGTAGTGGGTGGTCAGCGTCCCGGTCAGTGCGGAGAAGACGTCGAAGGCGGCCTCGTCCGCGACGGGGAGCACCCCGCCCAGGCGCTCGAAGAAGGAGTCCGCCTCCGGGTGCGAGGGGTACACCACGGTGACGGAACGGCGTTCGCGGATGGCCGGCAGGGGGATGGCTCGGACCAGCGGGGCGCCGGTGGCGAGTGACCGGCGCAGGTCGTCGTTGCCGACGCCGGCCATCACATTGACCACGACCTTGTCGTCGTCCACCCGCACCCCGGCCAGGGCATGGTGGTGGTCCCGGCGCCGTACGGCGATGATCACCAACTCGGAGCGGTCCACCACCTCCTGGTTGTCGGCGCACACCCGTACGCCCTCGTAGCGCTCGGACAACTCCGCGGCCGTGCGGGCGCCCCGGGGGGAGAGAAACACTTCTGACGTCTCGTCGCCCCCGTGGCGCAGGCTCATCACGATGGCCCGGCCGATCTCGCCCACTCCGATGATGCCGATGCGTTTCACTGTGCCTTCCTCCATGGTGCGTGGTGGTCGCGACCCGTGCAGGTGGCGGGTCCGTGTCGTTGAACTCCGTGTCGTTGAACCTACGTGCGAGGACGAACGCAGCCAACGTCACGTCGAGCGCGGCCTCTTCCACAGGAGTGCGACCGCCAGGGCGCCTGCCAGGCAGGGAGTCATCCCCGCCCAACCCAGCACCGGCGGCAGACCGGTAGCGCCGGAGGTGTCCTTGGTGAGCAGCCCGACCAACCCGCTACCGGTGCCGAGCACGAACATCACGGTCGCGGCGGGGCGGGCCCATCGCTTGCCCGCGTTGACGGCCCACGTCGTCCCGAACCAGGCGATGACACCGAGCGCGCCGATGACGGACAACAGGACCAGGTAGGTGCCGACAGCCGAGTCGATCTGCGTCTGGGCGTACGTGGGGTAGCCGGTCCGGATGTGGCCGGCCAGCAGATCGCGGTCGGTGTAGGGGACGATCGTCGCGAGGACGGTGAGCCCGAGACCCGTACACAACGTTCCCATCGCCCATCGCTCATGAGGTGTCTTCACCATCAGAGTGCCAGTGCCTTCCCTTGAGTGATATCGAGTTGTGCGAGTCATATCGAGTCGGGCGGCGAGGACGACTCGCAGGAGCCCGCTGCTCTCCGCCCGTGCATGCCTGTTCCGGGTCTCATTGGTCGATCATGCCGATGCCGTGGTCGCCGTATCGCGCCCCTTGGGCGCCGGTGGCGGGGACGGCAGCGTCGATGCGGCCGAGGTCGGTCGCGGTCAGCTGCAGATCGAGGGCGGCCAGGTTGTCGCGCAGGTGGGGGCGACGCGAACTGCCGGGGATGGGGATGACGTCGCTGCCACGGGCGAGGAGCCAGGCCAGGGCGACCTGGGCGGGGGTGGCGTTCTTGGCCGCGGCGAGTCGAGTGAGGGTGTCGACGACGGCCAGGTTGGCCTTGAGGTTGTCGCCGGTGTAGCGGGGTGCGGTGGCGCGGAAGTCGCCGCTGTCGTACGAGGTGGTGGCGCGGACGGCTCCGGTGAGCAGGCCGCGGCCGAGGGGGCTGTAGGCGACCAGGGTCGCGCCGATGCTGCGCAGAGCGGGCAGGATGTCGTTTTCGACATGGCGTTCCCACAGCGAGTACTCGGTCTGGACGGCGCTGATGGGGTGGACGGCGTGGGCGCGTCGGAGGGTGGCGGCGGAGACTTCGGACAGGCCGATGTGGCCCACCTTGCCCTGGGCGACCAGTTCGGACAGCGCTCCGACCGACTCCTCGACGGGCACGACAGGGTCGATGCGCGCGAGGTAGTACACGTCGATGTGGTCGGTGCGCAGCCGGCGCAACGATGCCTCGCAGCCACGCCGCAGAGAGTCGGGGGAACCGATGGGGACCAGCCCTTCGGCGGTGCGCCGGACGCCCGTCTTGGTGGCCAGCACGACGCGGTCACGGTGTGGCGCGAGGGTCTGGCCGAGGAGTTCCTCGTTCGCGCCGTCGCCGTAGAAGTCGCCGGTGTCGAACATGGTGACGCCACTTTCGAGGGCCTCCAGCACGGTGGCCGCCGCCTCATGAGGGTCGGCCGGGCCGTAGCTGCCAGTCATGCTCATGCAGCCCAGACCGAGTCGGGAGACCGCGGGGCCGTCGACGCCCAGGTTGTTGGTGTGCATCGTTTCCTCCGTCACGTCGCCAGGGCCGCGCGGAGGAACCCGAGGATCTCCGCCTGGGCGGCTGCGGCCTGCGGTTCCACTCCCGGCAGGGTGAGGAACGCGTGCCTCGCGCCCGGGTATTCGGTCAGCCGCACGGGCGTCCCGGCGGCCCGCAGCCGCTCGGCGTAGCGGCGGCCGTGATCGGCGACCGCATCCTGGGTCGGCACCACGAGGAGCGCGGGCGCGAGCCCGCTCAGGTCGTCCGCGTAGAGCGGCGAGAATGCCCGGGCGTCCGTTCCCGCCGGGACGGCGAGCCGCTGGAGGAGCCGCAGTTGCGGCAGGGCGCGGGTCGGGCGGTATGCGTACTCGGCGATCGAGGGGTGGTCGTACATCGTGTCGGTCACGTCGACCGCGGGGTTGACCAGTACCTGCGCCGCCAGGTGCAGACCGTCCTCCCGGGCCCGAATGGCCGTCAGGGCGCTGACGAGTGCGCCGAAGCTCTCCCCGAAGACGGCCGTGCGCGCCGGGTCGATGCCCCACTGGGCGGCGTGCTGCACCACGTGCCGCAGCACGTCCCAGCCGTCGTCGGCGGCGTTCGCGAGCGGACTGCCCGGGGCGACGAGGCGGTGCTCGACCGAGACGACGAGCGCGGGCAGTTGGACGGCGAGGTGACTGTTGGTCCAGTCGCACTGCACCGCCGTGCCCACGAAGCCGCCTCCGTGGACATGGACCACGAGTGGCAGGTCGGTTCGGGCGGCGTCACCGTCACCCGTCGACGCCGGCCGGTACACCCGGACCGGAAGGTCGCGCCCGGGCAGCGCGGCCTTACGCCACTCGATCGCGGCGCCGGGGTCCGGCTCCCCGGTCATCGCCCGGGCCGCGCCGGATGCCCGGAAGCGGTTCTCCGCTTCGCGGTAGGCGATCAGTTCCTCGGTCGTTAACGCCTCGAAGTCCGGCTCCGGCGGCCGCGTCGCAGCGGCGGTCTGGTTCATGTCTGCGTCTCTCCTTCTTGTCCCGGCCCTGCCTCCCGGCAGGCGTGCACCCCCAGTATGCACGCACCGCGTGCAACAGCAAGTGCATAGACTAGACTGAGCCCGGACGAGAGGGGCGAGATGTCAGGCCGAAGGCGTTGGTCGACCGAGGAGATCCTGGACACGGCAGCGGAACTGCTGCGCACGAGCGACGCAGAGTCGTTCAGCGTGCGCAAGCTCGCGGCAACGCTCGGGACCGACTCCTCCAGCCTCTACAGGCATTTCCGCAGCAAGACAGAGCTGCTGCGCGCGGTCGCCGACCGGATCCTGGCGGCCGCCATGGACGGCTACCGCCCCGAGGGTGACTGGCAGCAGCGCATCACGGCCCTGGCCCTTCGCCTGCGCGAAGCCTTCGGCCAGCAGCCCCAACTCGCCGTGGTCTGGGGACGCTACGCGTCCAGCGGCGCCGGATCCCGGCTGGTCATGGAAGAGGTGTTGCAGGCCCTGCGAGCCTCAGGGCTGCCCGACGAGGAGATCCCGGCGCGCTACCACCGGATCGTGATCCTCCTCGCCGCGCTGATCGCCTCCGAGGCCGGCATCGGCTCCCTCACCACCGAAGAGCACGAACAGGGCATGGAGCTGTTCCGCGTCGCGGTACTGGGCGCCGACCCCGAACGCTTCCCCGCCCTGGCCCACTACGCTCGCGACATCCGCCCCCTCGGCGCGGACCGCCGCGGCGCGTTCGAGGAGATCCTCGCCGCCCAACTCGCCCACATCGAGGCCACAATCCGCCCGAGCTAAGCGGTCTTGAGCAAGTCTTCTGTGGTTGGTGTCAGTGCTGTTGCCCGTCGGGTCATTGCCTGGTCGACGGCGGTGTGTAGTGCGGTGGTGCTGGTGTAGGCACGGACGGGCATGTCCTGGTACTTCACTGAGCGCCATATGCGCTCGATGAGGTTCAGCTCCGGCGATCGCGGTGGGAGGTAGAACAGGTGGACGCCGATGGCCTCCAGTTCTTCACGCCGTCCCTTGAAGAGTCTGGCGTGGTGGATCTGGGCGTTGTCCATGACGATCGTGCACGGTCTGACCCGCCGCCAACCAGGCGGCGGGTCAGTGAGACTGTCCGTTCCTTTGGGCAGGCGTGCGATGTGCGTGCAGACGAAGTCGAGAACCATCGAAGCGTCAATTTTGTGGTCGACGGCCCTCCACACCAGTTCGGGGCCTGGCCCGCTCTCGCTCAGTGCTCCCAGGACGTTGACCCGCCGGTTCTTGGTGTCCTCCCGCTTGACGACAGCGCGGACACCGGTGCGGGCCCAGGTGAAACCGGTGGGCAGGGTCGGAGAGAACCCGGACTCGTCCAGGTAGTACAGATCCTCGGTACCGGCTTCGGCCCTCAGCCGTACAGCCGTAGGCCCTCCAGCCGCTCCCACGCGGCGGCCTGGAGGGCCGGGCCGGCCTTGTGCCGCAGACTGTCGCGGGTACGTTTCCAGCGGAAACCGTCCCGGTGCAGCAGCACCGACAGCCAGGAAGAATCGACATTTACCCCACGCTCTCGGCGCAGCCACTCCGCCAAAGCGGGCAGCGTCCACGTGGTCCCCTCAGCCGCCGCGGTATCCAGCATCGCCTCCAGCGCGTCCAGGTCCTCGCGCGTCCACCGTGGCGGCCGACCCGACCGGGGCGCGTCGGCCAGGGCCTCGAAACTTCCGTCAAGGAACCGGCGCAGAGCTTTGCGCACGGTGACCACATGCCGGTCGACAATGGACGCGATCTCGGGAGCGTTGCGGCCCTGGGCCGACAGCCGCACGCATTCCAACCGCACCCGCTCATTCACCGGCAAGTCCCGAGCCCTCAACCGCCGCCCCAACTCCGCCTCATCCTCCGACGAGAGCTCCACCCACAACGGTCCTGCCATTCCAAACCCCCCTCCTGGTATGGCACATACCCAAACAGCACCACACTTCACCAAGACCGCTTAGACGGCTTCCTGCCGATCGTCTTGCAGCCGAGGCAGCTTTTTGCTGGATTCACAGGTGTGGCGGCGGTCCCTGACCTCTGAAGACCCTGTCGACGGCCGGGAGACCCGACCACCGCTGACCGCACGCCGCGTCAGCCAGCGGTTTGAGGCGGCACGGCGCCGCCCTCGGCGGATGGCCCTGGCCGCCCTGGTTGCTGTGGGCATGTGGGTGACTGCCGCGGCGTGGTGGCGGCGGTGGGCGGTGCGCGAGCTGGCCGACCGTACGCGGGTGGAACTGGTGCCGGCGGCCACGTTCGATCCAGAACTCGGTACCGACGAGTCGAAGCCGTCACCGCTCGCGCCCGTGCTGAGCGGCAGCAGCGCATCCGGTTCGCTGACGCCACGCCGCTGAAGCGAGGTGGTTCGTGGTGAGCACCGTCGATCTGAGCAAGCCTGCCGCCGACGTCTTGGGCGCTCAGGGCGTTGGACCGAAGCTGGAACGGGCAGCTGGGGGCGGCCGTGTCCAGGACAGGCGGCGCTGTCTGCATGGTGCGGCGCGCCACCCGGCGCGGCCTCAGGCCCTCGTCAGGTTCCGCCGCTTGCTCAGCAGCACCCCTGTACGGGCCAGCACCATCGCCAGCGACATGAAGACGAAGGTGTTGGCGTAGACGTCCTGCCCGCTGAGCTCGTAGTCGATGCTGAACGTGATGATCCCCTGGCTGAACCAGTGCTCTGATCCGTACGCGAACAGCACCCGCGAGCTGGAGATAACGATCCACAGCGCCGCGTAGCCGATCCCGCCACTGGTGTAAATGCTGCCGTCGGCGGCGCGTTCGGCGGGCAGCAGCGCGCCCGCTATCAGTCCGCAGATCACGCCGATGCCGATCCCGGCGAACTGCATCGAGATGTCGTTCCCGGCGGTCGGCAGCGAATGCACGAACAGCGCGATGACAACGGCAACCGCGATCAGGGACCGCAGCATCCGCATATTGGTGAGCCGCCGGTGACCGAGGTCGGTGGCGAGGATGATGCCGAGAATCGTGACGCTGGCGATCAGCGCGGTCAGGAACGGGCTGAACAAAGACGACGTGGTGCTCATGAAAGGCGAGGTCTCCCTTGGCATTTGGCGCGTGTTTCCGCTGCGCCGATGCCCTCGACGCTATGGCCGGGCGGGGGCACCCGACGTCCACCGACCGTGGGGAGAGGCTGTCCACCGACCAGTGGACAGCCGGTCATGGCAGGGGTGGTAGGACTGGGCAGGTGCGCACTGACACCCAGGGGAACGGCGAGGGCCACGCCCCCGAAGCACGGAGCCGGTGGTTCGGCCTGTGGGACGGATACTTCGCCGTCAGCTACACGGTCACCACCGTCCTGCTCTTCAACACCGCCGGCGACCCGCTTCGGCGCGCCCTCGCCATCGCCGCACTGACCCTGCTCATCCCGTGGTACGCGGCGCTCGGCCGCGGCCTCATGCTGCACAGCGGTGCCGACCGCACCGCCGGCACACGGCACATCACCTTCGTGGCAGGGCTCTTCCTTCTCTTCGCCACCGCCACGGCCTGCGCCATCGCCGGCTCCTTCGCTCTGTTCACCGTCGTCCCGATGCTGATGATGGCGTTGCCCAGTGCGCCCGCGGTCGCAACGGCCTCACTGGCCAACCTCACGCCACCGGCCGTCGTCCTGCTGACCGGCGGAGACTGGCGCGCGGCACTGCCGCTCTCCCTCCTCGGCATCGCGCTGTCCGTACTGCTGGGCCTGTGGATCAGCAAAGTGGTCCGGCAGAGCCGGGAACGCGGCGAGCTGATCGCCGAGTTGCACCGCAGCCGCGAGCAGCTCGCCACGATGTCCCGCCAGGCCGGCATCGCCGCCGAGCGCGAGCGGCTGGCCCGAGAGATCCACGACACCATCGCACAGGGCCTGACCAGCATCATCACCCTCGTGCAGGCCGCCGAATCGGAACTGGCGCACCAACCGGACCTGGCGGCCCGGCACCTGGCGCTGACCGGGCGGGTGGCCAGGGAGAGCCTGGCCGAGGCACGCGACTTCGTCGCCGACCGCACCCCTCCCCCACTCCGCGACAGCTCCCTGGCGCGTGCGGTCCGCCGACAGGCCGACGCGCTGTCCGAGCAAACCGGGATGACCGTACGCTGCACCGTCCACGGCGCCGAGCGCCCGGTGCCGATGCCCGCCGCCGTGGTACTGCTGCGGTCCGCCCAGGAGTCCCTGGCGAACGTCCGCAAGCACGCCGCAGGGGCCCGCACCGTGACCGTCACCCTGGCCTACGAACCGCACACGGTCCGCCTCACCGTCGCGGACGACGGCGCCGGTTTCGCTGCGGACCGTGACCATGCGGGATACGGGCTGCGCGGCATGCGGACCCGTGCCGAGGAGATCGGCGGCCACGCCACCGCCGACGGCCGACCGGGTCAGGGCACCACGATCACGATCACCGTGCCCGCGGACCCGGGAGACGAGGACGAGCCCGCAGTCGAGCTGTGACCCGGCAGACCGGCAGAGCAACCGACCGGCGGAAACAGCCGCCCGACAGCAGCAGTTGCCCGACAGAGCAACTGTCCAACGAGGCAACAGATGAAGCAAGGGATGGCACGGGGAGCAATGAACCACCACACAGTGCCCGATGACGCGGCCGCGGCCCACCCGATCCGGGTCCTCCTCGCGGACGACCACCCGGTCGTCCGCGAGGGCCTGTCCGCCATGCTGGAATCCGCCCCGGACATCACCGTCGCCGGACAGGCCGCATCCGGCGAGGAAGCGGTGACCCTGGCGGGGCGGTTGCGGCCCGACATCGTGCTGCTCGACCTGCGGATGGGCGGGATGGACGGCGTAGCGGCCACCGGGCACATCCTGCGCCAGGCGCCCGGCAGCAAGGTCGTCATCGTCACCACCTACGAAAGCGACACGGACATCCTGCGCGCCGTGGAGGAGGGCGCGGCCGGCTATCTCCTCAAGGGGAGTACCCGGGCAGAACTCATCGACGCCGTACGGGCGGCAGCCCGCGGCGAGACCGTGCTGACCCCGTCGCTCGCTCCCAAGCTGTTCCGGTCGCGGACGGTGGACACCCCACCGCTCTCCGACCGGGAAACCGAAGTGCTGCGACTGGTCGGCCAGGGCCTCACCAACGCGGCGATCGGCACCAAGCTGTTCATCGGCGAGGCCACCGTGAAGACGCACCTGCTGCGCGCCTATCGGAAACTGGACGTGACGGACCGGACCGCGGCCGTCGTGACGGCCCTGGAACGCGGCCTGATCTGATCAGTCCCCCTGGATGCTGTTGGTGATCTTCACTGGGGGGTGACGGCAGTGGCCTTCCGAGCACGTGGGGCGGCGGCGTCTGCCGTGCTGATCTGGAGGTTCGGCTCGTGGGAGGGGTGATTCGATGTCTATGGGCTCGGGGGCGGGACGGGTGATCCCGTCGCTGACAGCGCCGGCCCCGGGCGTGAGGCGGCTCCCGTTCCGTGCGGAACGGAAGCCGGGCCGTACACACTTGCTCCTGCTCGCGCCTCTCGACGGGGCGCTACGCGGTTGGCCGAGCTTCCTGATGCCTACGCACATCAGGCCGTCTGACGTGCGGATTCCATGACGCACGGGTCTCCGCGGGGCGTGCTCACGCGAGGCCCACGACGGGATCAGACGGTGAGGGCGAGCTTGCCCTGGAGGTGACCGCCGTCGAGCAGCCGGTGTGCGTCGGCGACTCGCTCGAACGGGAACGTCTCCTGCACGTGGACCCGGAGCCTGCCCTGTTCGACGAGTTCGACGAGACCTCGCAGGGCGACCGGATCGGGGTCGACCGCGATGCCGCTGAAACGCATGCCGGCCGCCTCGTACTTGGCGGCGAGTTCCGCATCGTCCTCGGCGACCGCCGTCACCAGGTGACCACCCGGGCGGAGCACTTCGAGGGAGCGCTCGACGGTATCGCCGCCGATCGTGTCGAGCACGACGTCGATGTCGCGGACCGCCTCGGTGAAGTCGACCGCCGTGTAGTCGATCACCTCGTCGGCGCCGAACCCCTCGACGAACTTCCGCTTGCTCCCGCTGGCGGTCGCGATGACGTACGCGCCAAGTGCTTTCGCGATCTGGATCGCGACGTGGCCGACCCCGCCACCACCGCCGTGGACCAGGACGCGGTCGCCCTCGGTCACGCCGCCGAGGTCGACGAGGCCCTGCCACGCCGTCAACCCCACGACCGGCAGCACCGACGCCTCGACGTGCGAGAGCGACGCCGGCTTGCGTGCCAGGTGCAACGCCGGCGCCGACACGACCTCGGCGTACGCACTCGCCGCCCGCGGGAACAGCGGCATCCCGAACACCTCGTCGCCGGGCCTGAACCGCCACGTCCCCGGCGCCTCCTCGACCACCCCGCTGATGTCCCAGCCGAGGATGAACGGCGGCCGGCCGATCAGCGGGAACTCACCGGCGCGCAGGCGCGCCTCCAGCGGGTTCAGCCCGATCGCCTTGACGCGGACCAGAACCTCGGTCGGGAGGGGCTGAGGCTCGGGCGCGTTCACGATGGTGAGCACCTCGGGACCGCCGAGCGTCTGCTGGGTGATGACTCGCATGACTCTCCTGGCTGGGAAGGGGGAGAGAACCCAGACTAGGTTTCCGACAGGAACCAGCAGGTGCCTTTGGCTCCATGAGCGGTTTCGGTCCCGGCGATCCCTTTCTCGCCGGCTGTCCGGCGCGTCTGGCGGTCGAGCTCACCCCGCTCGGAGCGACGCTGATCGATCCGATCCACACGTTGACCGAGTGGGCGAGGGCGAACGGCAGCCCCGGCGTCGGTCCGCGCTGCTGAACGCCACCTCGGCGATCTTCGCCACGCCTCTGCCCTGTGCGGACAGCAGCACCATCTGAGCCCTTCGCTAGATCATCACCGACGCGGTGGCTCTCCGAATGATCCGTAACAGGCGTCCCCCTTCGTCATCATCGATCTCGCGCACCCACGCCCGTTCGGCCATCCCGGTCAGTGTCCGCCGCCGGGGCCTGAGCAGGTCGACGCCCAGCCGAATACCCACAGTCGGCCAAGAAGGCAGAGCCCACCGGGGGAGGCTGCTGAAGAAGGCCAAACCGGGAGCCAAGGGCCTGCTGCCCGTGAGGGACCGGAACAAGACGAGCAGCATCCGGGCCCGCTGACCGGCCGTCCTGTACCCGGTCAGCCGCAGCAGTGTCTCGCCCGGTACCAACGGGCGGCCCGTCCGCTCGACGAACACCGCTCGCCCGGGAGCGACGAATCACTCGTCTTCCAGGAAGGTATTGATCCTGGCCAGTTCAGCGGGCAGCTGCCGCGCTTGCTCCGGCAGTACCTCCCCAGATGCCCTGCACTGCCGCGACACGCCACATCGCAAGGCCGCGGAGGCGACGCGGGCGCCCACTCCGCCGCAGGGAGAAGCCGACCGGGGCCGGGAACATGTTCCGTCACGAGGTGTGTCAAGACTTCGCCAAGCAGTTGCGTGATCTCGCAACTATGCCGCTATGCTTCTGGAGGTTTGAAGAAGGCACCTCGTTCGGTGAGGCGTCTGTACGGACACAGGCCACTGACCCCACGACGTCGAGAGACGCCCAGGTTCAGGACAGGTCTCCCCGGCCTAAGGGGTGACCCCAAGTGGCTTCCCCCACAGGTGGAATACGCCGTGCAGTGCCAAAGCTCTGACGAGTTGGGGTGAACCAGTCATCGGGGCTGGTCCGCTCCTTGCCGCGTCGTCCAGCGCCCACGTGCGCTCCGGCCGGGAGGAGGCGAGAGACATGGACTGCAGCTGCAGTAGTCCGGGCCACAGTAGGCCCGTCATCCGGATTCGTATGTCTTTCTCGACCTCCGGTACGCGGTAACCACCTCTCCCGCGCGCACTCGCATCCTCGCCCCAGGCACCCGTACGGCCTTCGCCGTCCCGGGCCTCCGGGCTGCGCGCTCGCAGGGGGATGGCTGCCGCGCGCCCTCAACACCGCTCCCCAACGGGGGAATTGGGAGGCCCGCCATGACCAGCGTGATCAACGACAAGACCATTCCCGCACCGCGCAGCGCAGTCCTCGACGACGCGCACGTGGGCGACATCCGCGGTGCGCTCGGCACCATCAAGCACGACGACACCGGCGAGCGCCGGGGCCTGTCCGCCAAGCTCAAGACCCTGCTGGCGATCGTCGGCCCTGGCCTCATCGTGATGGTCGGCGACAACGACGCCGGCGCCTTCGCCACCTACGGCCAGGCCGGTCAGAACTACGGCACCCAGCTGCTGTGGACCCTGCTCCTGCTGATCCCCGTCCTGTACGTCAACCAGGAGATGGTGCTGCGCCTCGGCGCCGTCACCGGGGTCGGGCACGCGCGCCTGATCCTGGAGCGGTTCGGGAAGTTCTGGGGCGCGTTCTCCGTCATCGACCTGTTCCTGCTCAACGCGCTGACGCTGGTCACGGAGTTCATCGGCATCACCATGGCCGCGGACTATCTGGGGCTGCCGAAGACGGCTTCGGTGATCCTGGCCGCCGCCATCATCATCGCCTCCGCCTTCACCGGCTCCTTCCGCCGCTTCGAGCGGATCGCCGTCGCCCTGTGCGCCGCCTCGCTGCTCCTGGTCCCCCTCTACTTCATGCTCCACCCCAAGACGTCGCAGATGGCGCACGACTTCGTGACCCCGGTCATCCCCGGCGGCAGCGGCGAGCTGGCGACCGTGATGCTGCTGATCATCGGGATCGTGGGCACCACGGTGGCGCCCTGGCAGCTGTTCTTCCAGCAGTCGTACGTGATCGACAAGCGCATCACCCCGCGCTTCATGAAGTACGAGAAGGCCGACCTGTGGATCGGTATCGCGGTCGTGATCGTCGGCGCGGCCGCCCTGATGGGCCTGGTGGCGGCAGCGTTCGCCGGGACGAAGGGCTTCGGGAACTTCGACGACACGGCGGGCCTGATCACCGGCATCTCGGCCAAGGCCGGCAAGGTCGCCGGTGTCCTGTTCGCGATCGCCCTGCTGGATGCCTCGATCATCGGCGCGTTCGCGGTGTCGCTGTCCACCGCGTACGCGATCGGTGACGTGTTCGGGATGAAGCACTCCCTGCACCGAGGGGTCAAGGGCGCCAAGGGCTTCTACGCCGTCTACGCCGGCCTGGTCGCCGCGGCGGCCACGATCGTGCTGATCCCCGGCTCCCCGCTGGGCCTGCTCACCCAGGGCGTGCAGACCCTCGCCGGTGTCCTGCTGCCCTCCGCCTCCGTCTTCCTGCTGCTGCTCTGCAACGACAAGCAGGTCCTCGGACCGTGGGTGAACGGGCCCAAGACCAACGCCTTCACCGCGGCGGTCGTCGGTGTCCTGGTGTCGCTGTCGACCATCCTGACCGCCTCGGTGCTCTTCCCCGACATCAGCGCGGGCGCCATCCTCGACATCATGGCCGGCTGCGGCGTCGCCGGCGTACTGGCCGCCGGCTACGCCTTCACCCGCCAGCGCACCGCCACCAAGGAAGATCCCATCGACCGCACCGGCCGCGACAACTGGCGGATGCCGCCGCTGGAGACGCTGACCCGGCCGATCATGTCCACCGGCCGCAAGATCGGCATGGGCGCTCTGCGCACCTACCTGCTGATCGCGATGGTCCTGGTCGTCATCAAGATCGTCCAGGTCGCCCTGGGCAACTGACCCACGCACGTCGGCAGCTGACCACTCCCGTGCCGGGGTGGCGGCGGGACCTCCCCGCCCGCCGTCACCCCACCAACCCCTCACAGAGAAGGGAGGGCACCCATGCGCCTGCTCCCGCACCTCACCAAGCTCACCGCACCGGCCCGCCGACACCACCACACCACCGACCAACGTCCCAGCCCCAGCCCTAGCCCCACTGGTCACATCTGTCCACGTGTGCAGCTGGCCCTGCAGGACGGCACCGAGCGGGAGTACCTGCTCGACGGCCCCAGTACCTGCCCCCGCCCCCGCGGCCCGCGCGCCAGGTACGAACCGCGCGTGCACCTGGCCTACCTCCTCGCCCAGCAGGGCCACGACGCCCACTGGCTCGCCCGCTTCGCCGACCTGCCACTGCCCGCGGCCGAGCGCATCACCGAAGCCGCCGCCTCGGCCACCCGAGGCTGACACGGCCCGTAGCGCCACGCGGGTGCCGAAGCCCGCACACCACTGAATCGTTCACCCGCCCCGGCCACGCCTGTCCTACGCCGACAGCGCGCCGCCTTACGGAGGTGACTCCCGCATGTCCGTCTTCACCGCTGTCCACATCCGCCGCCCCTCCACCCACCGTTGGCACACCGGCCGCGCCGTACTCGGCTTTCTCTCCGCAGTGGTACGGCGCATCGCCGACAGCCCTCTCGACAGCACCGTTCTCCGCACACTCCCCGGCCAGGCATCCGCAGCCGGGGCCACCGGCCGGGAGCGGCCCACTCGACCGCACGCTCACTGGCGCACCGTCACCGGCCCCGATGGCCGACCCCACCTCGAAGCCACGTGGCACTAGCGGCTCCGCGAACGCCACATCCGTAGGAAACCGCGCAACTCTTCTCTGCCCCGGAGACGTCATGGCGCCCCTCCCCCCATCCAGCCCGCTCCTGTGGCAGGTGACCGCTTTCCGCCATGCCGCACCAGCACCGCACGTCGGCGCCGCCGCCGGAGCCCGACGCCCCCACCACGACTGTCGTCAACACACCGATCCGACAGGAGACGACATGGCGCTGCGCCACCGCACTGCTGACCGTGTCCACCACGACCGAGCGACCGCGCCCGCGCCGCGGGGGCGTGACATGGCCCGGCCCGTCCCGCAGTCACCGCACACACCCGCGGCCGCGGAGCTGCCCCGGGCTCCCGTGTACCGCGTGAACGGCCTCGTCGTCGACTGCGCGATCCGTCGCGCCTCCATCGATGGCCACCAACTCACCCTCACCTGTATGGAGTTCGAGCTGATCACCCATCTCGCCGCCCACCCCGACCGCGTCCACACTCGCCGCCGGCTGATGGAACTGGTCTGGCAGCAGGCGCCCATGGGCGACCTGCGCACCGTCGACGCCCACATCGCCCGCCTGCGTCGCAAACTCGGCCCCGACCACCGGTCGCTGATCCGCACCGTGCATCGGATCGGCTACGCGTTGAACCCGCAGCTGGTGCCCGCAAACCGCTCCGGGAACACCACCTGACCCCCTTCCCCTCCCACCGCTTCCCGACCGGAAGTGACTCACGAGGTACCCATGCGATTCCTGCCCCGCACGCAGGCGAAGAAGAGCGCGCCACCCACCACCCCGGCCCCGACTCCCGCCACGATCCATATCCACTGCGACCACCAGGCCGCGGCCAAGATACGCGCGCTGTGCGTGCTGGCCCTCGGCAGACCCAGCGCCCACCTTCAGGCCCTGCACGCCATCCGGCCTACCTACGAGCGACGGTCGCCCTGGACGGTCCGGATACCGGCCCCCTGGACCACCTCGTCGACCAACTCTCCCGCGTGCCGTACGTCCGCGATCTGCACTGGCACCAGTGCCGCACCCCGACACCCGACACCCAGGCACACCAGCAGGGAAGGGACGCGGCCGATGCACGCTGTCCGGGAGCCTGACGTGGTGCTCCTCCCCGTCCGCACGGCAACCGCGCCTTTCGCGGATGCCGAAGTCGGCGCCATGGTCGCCATGTTGAAGACGCTGGCCGGACCTATCCGGATCCAGCTGCTGCAGGCCCTGGCACTACAGGAACTCTCGGTCGGGGAGTTGTCGGCGCGCGCGTCGTAAGCGGGCCTCCCGGTCACCGGTCAGGGCTGAAGGTTCTCCAGGTCCTCCAGGAGGCTGGGGTACTTCGGCTCCCAGCCGAGGGTCTGCCGGGTATGGGCGCTGGACGAGGGCTGGTCGGTCGCGAAGATCGGACCGAGAGGGCCGTACGTCTGCGGCGGCACGGACTCGACCGGCAGGCCCAGCCGTCGGCCGATGACCGCGGCGATGTCCCGCACCCGGTCCCCCTCGTCGGCCACGGCGTGCCAGACGCTGCCGGCTTCCGCCTGTTCCAGGGCGAGCCGGAGGAGGACCGCCGCGTCGCGCGCGTGGACGGCCGGCCAGCGCTGTGTGCCGTCGCCCGGGTAGCCGGAGACCCCGGTCCGGCGTGCGATGCCGGTCAGCAGGCCGGCGAACCCACCAGTGCCCTGGTTGTGGACCGTGCGCGGCAGGCGTACGGCCGTACTCCGGACCCCGCGCGCGGCAAGGCCCAGGACCGCCGTGACGGCGCGGCCGCGACCGCCGACCGGTCCGTCGGTCGGCACCGGGTCGGCCTCGGTGGAGACACGGCCCGGGGCCTGGGGCGTGCCCGAGACGGTCACGAAGGGGCGGTTGCTGCCGATGAGTTCCTCGCCGAGGGCCGCGAGGGCGGCGCTCTCCTCAGTGACGTTCTTCGCGAGGGCCTCGGGGCTGCTGAAGTCGTTGCCGAACGCCAGGTGGACGACCCCGTCGGCCTGAGTGACGCCGCCCCGGAGGACGTCCA
The DNA here is from genome assembly GCF_016917755.1 of Streptomyces noursei. GTDB lineage: Bacteria > Actinomycetota > Actinomycetes > Streptomycetales > Streptomycetaceae > Streptomyces > Streptomyces yunnanensis. The sequence goes on from NZ_CP070326.1 coordinate 974,980, forward strand.
GATCGGCGAGGGCTCCCCGGAGCGGCTCGGCGCCGGCCGCCTCGGCGGCGAGCGCGGACGCGTCGGAACGGGCGAGCGCGAGGACGGTGTGGCCGTTGCCGAGCAGTTCGGCGACGACGGCTGACCCGATCAGACCGGTGGCACCGGTGACGAAGACACGCATGGAAATCCTCCCCCAAGTGATGGGACTCTTGTCCCGTCATACGGTACCAGGTGACGGGACAAGAGTCCCATCGCATATGCTGGCCCCATGGGTAGGTGGGAACCAGGCGCACGCGAACGCCTCGTCGTGGCCGCATGCGACCTGTTCACCGAGCAGGGGTACGACGCCACGACGGTCGCGCAGATCGCCGAGCGCGCCGGGGTCACCAAGAGCACCTTCTTCCGGCACTTCCCCGACAAGCGCGAACTGCTGGTGGCCGGACAGGAGACGCTGAGCCGACTGCTGACCGAAGGGATCGCCGAGGCCCCCGGCCGCGCCACCCCACTAGAGGCGGTCGCCGCCGGTCTTGAGCGCGCGTCGAGCGCGATGGGCCCCATGAACCGCGAGCTCGCCCCGCGCCTCAAGGCGGCCGTCGCCGCCAGCGCCGAGCTGCAAGAGCGTGACGCCCTCAAGACCGTCAGCCTCGCTGCCGCGATGACGGCCGCCCTGGTCGCCCGCGGCCTGCCCGACCCCACCGCGGCCCTCGCGAGCGAGCTGGGCGTCCTCGCCTTCAAGCGCGGGTTCGCCGAATGGTCCGAAGGCGACCGTGACGGCAAAGTCGAACTCGCCGGATACGTCCTGGCGGCCCTGGACGAACTGCGCGCAGCGAGCGCATCGCTGGGCTGATCGGACAGGTCCACCCGCCCATCAGCTTTGCCGCGTCGGCGCCGGGTGGCCTTGTTCGGCTAGTTGACCTCGATGACCGTGATGCCTTCGCTGTGCTGGTAGCGCGTCAGCGCCGCACCGTAGGAGCCGGTGCACTCGATGCCGGCCCGCCGCAGGCGACCGGAGGACCGCGCCCAAGCCAGGAGTTTCCGGTACCCGTTGCGAGTTGCGTGAAAGCTCCGGGTGTCCAGCCGGGCTCCCGTGACGGTGGCCACCGCGGCCACATGGGCATCCTTGTGGGTGGCCACCCCGAGCACAACGTCCTCGGACGGGGCAGCCGGATGGTGACGGGGACGGGTGGGTTGGGTCAAGCCGGGCACGGTCGCCCGCCTCCTGAACACCTCGGGAACACCGGTGGCCGACGCGGGGCCGGGTGAGGCGGTCAGGACTGTGACGGTGCCTGTCGCGAAGGCCCCCACCCCGATCTGAGATCTCAGTTTGCATTACAGAGATCTCGACTGCCTTAATGCTGACAGTGAGCCGCTGCCACGCGGCCGAAAATCTCCGTATGTGACCATCGAGGAGTTGAGTGATGACGATCTTCGAACCGATCACGGGCCGCTATGTCGCGGTCAACGGTGCACGCACCTACTTCGACGAGGCCGGCGAAGGCATCCCGATCGTGTGCATTCACCCTGGGGCCACCGACTCTCGGATCTACCGGCACCTTCTGCCGTTGCTCGCCGAACGCGGATATCGCGCGATCGCGCCCGATCTTCCCGGGCACTGCCGTTCCTACCCGGCACAGTGGCAGCCGGGGACTTCCATTCACGACCACGCCGAGTTCGTGCACGCGTTCGTGGGCACGGTGCTGCCTGGAATCTCGCCCTTTGTGCTCGGCGCCTCTGTCGGGGGCCTGGCGGCACTGGATCTTGCCGCTCACCACGGAGAGGGCTATCGAGGCGTCGTCGCGATGCAAGCAGCGTCGTGGACACCGCTGTCGGCCGAGGCTGCCGCGTTGCTGGCAGGTCGGACAAGCGCGCCCGATGCCGGCTGGACGGATCACCTCGAGTACGCGGCGGTGACCTCGGCCAGCAAGAAGCTGACAGCCGAGCAGCAAACCGAGCTGAGGTGGCTCCAACGCAGCACCTCCCAGCAGGCCGGTCAGTTCGACGGTCAGGCGTGGGCTTCCCATGATCTGCGCGGCCGGCTCGGCGAGGTGCGGTGCCCGGTCCTGCTCGTGCAGGGCACCGACGATTTCTTCGTGCAGGATGAGCTGGTTGACGACACGGTCGCCGAGATGGGCTCGGCGGCGCAGCTGCTGAGGGTGCCTGACATCGGGCATTACCCACCGCTTGAGAATCCGGAGTGGGTTGCGCAGGTCGCAGACACTTTTGTGAAGCAGTTGACGGCAACGGCGGACTGATCGTTTGCCCTGGCCCCCTGTTTCGCCACCCTCAGGCCGACGGGTTCGATTGCACCCGCGCGAGGTCCGGCGAGGCGAATGCCGACGGAAGGGGCCAGGCAAGACCGGACGGCGGTGGCAAACGCCACGAGGCGCAGCCGACAGCCGGCCGCGAAGACGATCACGACCGGCGTCTGGCGGGCCACCTTTACGGCGTCGGCCGCCACCCGCGGCACATGGTCTCCCCGGACGAACGCCTACCGCATCCAGCGCCTGCAGCCGCGCGCTAAGATCCAAGAACTTCCAGCTGGGATACCACATCCCTAGGATGGGTGCGTGAAGTATCTGCCCGCCATCCTCAGCACGGACCACCCCAGCCTGAGCGCCACCGAGCGCGCATATCTCGAAATCAAGCGGCGGATCATCGAGCTTGACCTGGCCCCCGGCGCCCGTGTCACCAAGACGGATCTGACACGGTTGACCGACGCCGGCGCCATGCCGGTGAGAGAAGCTCTGACCCGGCTGCAGCGCGACGGGCTGGTCGATGCGCTCCCCCGCTCGGGATACCGGATCCTGCCTGTGACCTTGAAGGGGGCACGCGATCTGTGCGCCTTCCGCCGGCTTCTGGAGACGGAGACCGCCACCCTCGCGGCAGAGCGCGGCTGCCCGCAGAATGATCTCGCCCGCATGGAAGAACTCCTCGGCCAGTCCTACGAGCCAGGCGATACAGAGAGCATCGAGGCGTTCCTCCGCGCCACTTTGGAGTTCGATGCGATCATCGCCGACAACTGCGGCAACGACAGGCTGGCCCGGTCGGTCATCCAGGTCTTCGACGAGCTGGAACGAGTTCTGCGGATCGCCTTGGGATCGCTTCCGTTCTCGGACTCAGCCGCGCATCAACGACGCGCGGTCTGGGAAACGATCCGCGACCGCGATCCGGTCGCGGCCCGAGCCGCCATGGACAACCGCACGCGAACCTCTCAGCAGCAGATCATCGACGCGCTCACGGCCAGCCCGTCGATCGCCGAGGCGAGCATCACCATCTCCCGATGAGACGTCTCCGTTGACCGCGGCCCCCTTTCTACAGGGAGGGGATTCCTGGCTCAGGCCGCCTCCTGGACCGACTTCCCGAGTCCCCGCGGCTTCCGGTCCTCCCGGATCTCGAAGTCCACTGCAACTCCCTGCGGACGGGGCGTTGCAACGACCGCTTGAACTGAAGCCACGGGGCTGGGGACTCAGCAGGGATCAGGGGAACTCACGGGATGTCGCCCACAATGGCGGACGATCAGCATCAGATCAATCGTGGCGTGAAGCCGTCCAAGCAGACGGGCTCACACATCCAGCACCACTGGAGGGGCACGGCCGCCTGCGGGTCGACCCGCAGGACACCTCGAAGTGAGCTGACTCGATGTCAGCTAGGTCAGCAACGAGTCAGCAACGGTACGATCAAAACCGACCAGAGATGAGTGAAACTACAACCTGACATGAACCGGGGTTAACCCCTTGACCTGGCAAGATGCTAGTCACGAGGTCAACCCAAGCCCCAACTCAACCTGATTCGGGCGATCCCGCGCATCATGGGCAGTCCACCGCCACCAACTACCCCTCCGTCGTGAGGCCCCGGCAACGCAACACCAATCCCTCAAAGCACGCTCCCGCTCGACGCGACCGCCAGCCGTCATACCGCGGCGTAGCTGAGGCGGAACAGGTCCCGGGCGCGCACCAGGTCCCGCTCGGTGCGCAGTTGGACCTCCGGGTTGCCGGTGCCGTGGTGGCCGAGCCCGGTAACGTTCCGGGTGTAGCCGGGGATGAGGTCGACCGTCTTCGGGTTGGCCTTGAGGTAGACGAGCAGTTTGGTCTGCCGGGGCGGGATGGCACAGGCGGAGTCGCACAGCCGCTGGTAGGCGACGTACTGCTGGCGCTGCACCCGTGTGACGCCGTCCCCGACGCCGAGCAGCGCCTCGTCGACCGCCTGGACCGCCTCGGCCAGCTCCGCCAGCGCTCCACCCTGCTGCCGAACACCCCGCTGCCCGGCCGCGCTCCACGGGATCTGGCACGCGACCATCGCCCCCAGTCGTTCGCGGACCAAGGTGCGGAAGGCATCCCTGTGCGCCACGAGCCAGGACATGTAGGACAGGCCCTGGTTGATCACTCCGGAGTCAGTGCCCCGCTTGTGCTCCACGACGACCGGCGAACCGTTCTCGTCGATACCCAGCGAGTCGATGCGCCCACCGTCGCCGTCACAGCCAACGACGTACTCGCTCGCCAGAAAGCTCACGCCCAGCATCGTCTCCACGCAGAGATCCCGGCCACGAAGAACTCGTGAGATCCTGCCGATACGGACCCCACGGGCCGCCTACGTCCCACGAGTTCGAGACAGCCACTCGTCTCGCATACGCCCCAAACTCCAGGCGACTCTGGGGTGTTAACCGACCCGAGGCCGTGATCATCCGGCTCGACGGTGATACCGCCGGGCAGCTCTTTCTGCAGCTCCCCTTTTCCCTCGCCCCTGCGGCGTGCTGGTGGGCCCGGCACGCGGTGGAGTCGATGTTGAGGTCCCAGGTGATGAGCTCGCTGGCGTCGGCCTGGGCCTGCAGTTCGGCGAAGATCCGCTGCCAGGTGCCGTCCCGCTGCCAGCGGCGAAACAGGTCGTACACCCGGGCCCAGGGTCCGTACCGCTCCTGCACGTCCCGCCACGGCACGCCGGCGCGGGTGCGGAAACCGTATGCCGTCGATCAGCTACCGCCTGGTCCATATCAGGGGCCGCCCCGGCTTCTTACCCCTGGGCAACAGCGGCTCCAGGCGAGCACTGCGCATCCGTCAGTTCTCCACGTGCCACAGATCAAGATCGCTGGACCGCCAGACGTCGCTGGGCCTGGCGATCCCGCTGTTGTTGCGGTGAAGGGGGTATGGCTAGCTCCGTCGTAGACGGAGATCCGTGTGTCACCAATGTCCGGCAGTTTCATACCTAGGGCGCACGCGCAAGCGGGATGCCCCCCGAGCCGATGGCCGGGTGCAATCCGTGAACGGTCGCTCAACCGCCGAGGTCGCGCTCGCCGCGGTCGACGTTGGAGCGGAGACCCTTCAGACATGCCCCAATCCAGTACAGCGGGCTGTTGGGCCTCTACGAGCGCCCGTACCGCCTCTTCGCCTTCGACGACCTCATCGTCAACACGACAGGCACCGGACTCGGCTGGGTCCTCACCGGGCCGCTCGCTCGCGTCCTTCCCCATCGCGATGCCTTGAACGACCGCGCGCTCGACCAACTCACCGCCGGCAAGACCCCCTTCGCCCGCCGTCTCGTCGCACTGCCGCTGGGCACGGTTCGCATCTGATCCACCTTTTCCGCATTGAGCGATGACATGCGCAGGCCATAGGTATATGGTTTCGGCCACTGTTACCCAGGGTGTTGCTTTGGCCCGCGATCGATCTGGTGGTTGATCGCTGCAGTGTCCCGGGGTGCAGTGCCCTACCCCCCTCACAGCTCTGCCCGCGTGCACCGGACCAGGTCGTGCCAGACCGGGCTCGTGCGCGCCGCAGAAAGGCATGCCATGTCCCGAATACGGGTCACGAGACCCGCCGCTCTGACCGCGCTGGCAGGCGTAGGCGCCTGTCTGGCAATCATCGTCGTGCCGTCCGCGTTCGCGGGCACGACCACCCCGGCCGGCGGCACCTGCACGATCCGCCCCGCGGAGAAGGACTCCGAGGCGCCGCTCAGCTGCCTCGGCGTCACCGCTTCTCTCGACCACCTGCCTGCTGTCGGCGAGCAGGCCACCCTCACCGTGGACGTCCAGGCGCAGGCCGACGTCCAGCACGCTGGACTGTCCGTCCAACTGCCGCCCGCACTACGGATGATCGGCGGGGAGTCCGGCCTCGCCGCACCCACGACGGACACCTTCGGCCAGCGCACCAGCAAGACGTTCGCCCTCACCCCCGGCACCCGCATCGTCCAGCTCAAGGTCAAGGCCGTCGCCCCCGGACCCGCCCAGATCCAGGCGGACATCAGCGACATCGACCGTCCCGACCCGCGTCGTGCCGGGCACGACTCGGTGGAACTCACCGTCGGCACGTCCAAGGGCTCCTCCGACAAGGGCATCTCGGTCACCAAGGCCGACGCGTCCCCGGTCCACCGCCCCGGGGTCGGCACCCGTCCGGCCCGCCCGGTTACGCCCAAGGCCCCTGCTCCTTCCCGTGCCCATGCCTCGGCTGCCTCGATCGCTTCGGCCCCGGCCTCCCCGCGCGTCACCGCCGCAGCCGCCGCCCAGGTCTGTGTCAGCGGCACCTTCCGCAACCGCTTCCAGTCCGCCGAGGGCGGCAGTTGGAACGGCAAGGCCAACCGGGACGAGCCGATCAGCAACGCCAACATCACCCTGTGGGGCAAGCCGACCCCCAACAGCGGTACGCAGAAGCTCGCCACGGGGATGACCGGCAACGGCGACGGCAAGTTCAACCTCTGCTACACCCCGAGCGCCTCCGTCACCCCCCAGGCATGGGTGGAGTTCCAGACGCAGGCCGGCCAGATGTGGTCGGTGGTCGACGCCAACGGCGGTCTCTACTCCACCGCCACGTACTCGCTGAACAACATCTCGGGCACCACCAACCTGGGCAACGTGTACGCCAACGACGGGCAGAGCCGCGCCTGGCACGCCCTCGACACCCTCAACAAGCTGTGGTGGAACCGCGGTTCCACGACCAACTGCTGGGCAAGCAGCCAACAGGACGGCCACTGCACGCCCATCACCGTCCAGTGGTACCCCGGCTCCACCGACGGCACGTACTGGAGCACCGGCGAGGACAAGATCCACCTCGCGGACAACGATCCCGACTCCGAGCACACCACCGCCCACGAGGCGGGCCACGCCCTCATGGGCAAGCTCTACCACGGCTGGTGGCCGAACGTGAGCAACTGCTCGCCCCACTACGTCAACCGCACCTCCTCCACCAGCTGCGGCTGGACCGAGGGCTTCGCCAACGCGGTGGCGTTCCACACCTTCAACGACACCACGTACTACTGGGGCAACGGCAGCTCCATGAACCTCGCCAATGACCGCTCCACGACCGGCATCGACCCAGGCGACGCCTGCGAGGCCCGCGTCGCCACCGCGCTGGTCGACCTGTGGTCCCAGGTCGACGGCGGCTGGATGAGGAGCAACACCATGATGACCAAGACCTGGCAGTCCAGCTTCCGCGAGTACTTCGTCAACGACCGGCCCGACTACGGCCTGGACAGCGGCACGACGGCCCAGAACATCCTCTACAACCACACCATCCAGTACTGATACTGACTGTTGTCAGCTGCACAAACCCATGGACCGGGCCGGCAGTCGGCCCGGTCCATGCCTGGGCGTGCTTGATCTTCAGCACCGCGCCGATGAAGCCCTCGGCCGTTCGCGCGCCGGGCCGAGCACGAAGATTCAGCTATCCAGTGAGGGCGGGCTGCGGCCTCTTGCGCTGCTGGTCGAGTACGACGACGACACACCCATGACCGTCACCGAACTCCAGGACAGCGTTCGCCGCGTGCTCGGCGCGGACCTGCCCTTGGGAGAACCGATCCGGCTGTCGCGGTTCGCGTTCAAAGCCCGGCAGGCCGAGCGCTACCGGGACGGGCGGATCCTGCTGGCCGGCGACGCGGCGCACCTGTTCCCCGCCACCGGTGATGTAGCAATTCCTGCAAGTCCGCGGGCATCGGAACAGCAGCCGGGTCGTCGAACGGGAAGTGCACGCGTACTTCTCGAACTTCAAGGTCAGCACGACCAAGCTGCAGCTGCGACCGGGGCACCTCCGTCGAGGCGCCCCGGTCAGGCGCTCGGCACCGCGACCGGCCTGGCCAGCACCTGGTCCAGGACGTCGGCGAGGAACTGCGCCGGGTCCGGGACCGGTGCCGTGACCCGCATCGCGACGATCGCGTCCGGTCGCACGAGCAGGGCCCCGTCGTCGGACAGCCACGGCGCGCAGACCCGGTGTGCCGGTAGGCCGACGTCCGCCGCGGCGGCGAGCCACCGGTCGCCCGCGACGCCCACCAGCAAGGTCCACCGGGACGCGACCAGGTCGAGCGTGGAGACCCCGTCGACCCACGCGTGGGGCACCCGTGAACCCGGCGACCCGTCCAGTGCCACCGCCAGGTCCACCGTGGACGGCAGTTCCGGCTGCGGGTCGACGACTGCGGCCGAGTCGTACCGCTGGCCGAGGTGCACGACCTGCGCCGCCCACACCCCCGCCACCGCTCTGGCGGTGTCGGCCTCAGGTCCACGCCCCCAGTGCAGCTGCGGGTCGGCGAGCCTGCGCATCGCCTGGTCCAGCGTCGCCGCGGCGACCGGCTCGCGCTCCTGCGCGTAGGTGTCGAGCAGGCCGGCGCCCGCCTCTCCCTTGTGCACGGCGGCCAGTTTCCACGCCAGGTTGTGGGCGTCGGCGACGCCGGTGTTGAGGCCGAACGCGCCCAGGGGTGCCACGGTGTGCGCGGCATCGCCAACGAGGAACACGCGACCGACGGCGAAGCGGTCGGCCAGGGCGCTCCGGGGCCGCCAGGGGAGCGCGCTGCGCACCTCGACGTCGAGGCCGGGATCGCCGACCGCCGCCCGGACGACCGCGGCGCAGCGCTCGTGCGTGAAGTCCTCGGGGCGCTCGCCCCCGTCGACGTCGCAAGCGACGTGGAAGACCCAGTCCGTCTTGCCGTCCACGGTCACCAGCAGGCCGGGCGCCTCCGGTGTGGTGATGGTGCAGGTGCCGAAGGACATCCCCCGCAGGTGAGGTCGGAGGTCGGCGCGGAACAGGATGTTGATCATCGACTTGCCCAGGTCGCCCGCCCCGGAGGTGCCCACGCCGAGCGCGGTCCGCACGGCGCTGTGCGCGCCGTCCGCGGCCACCACGCGCGCGCAGCGCAACGAGTAGCGGCCATCGGGCCCCTCCAGCTCGACGTCGGCCCCGTCGGCGTCCTGCGTGATACCGACCAGGCGGGTCGACCAGCGCAGATCCGCTCCGCGGCGCGCCAGGTCGGCCGCCACCACTGCGTCGAGGCGGTCCTGCGCGCAGACGCCGCGCAGCCTGAACGGCGTCGTGTCCAGTTCAGCGGCGGACGGGGTCGGCATGGGCACGGTCGTGACGTCGCCTGCGCCCATCTCCACGACGGTCCGCGCGACCGCCTTGCCCGCGGCGCCCCGGAGGTCGACCGCGGCGGCGTCGACGGCGGCGTCGAGCCCGAGCTCGCGCAGGACCTCGACGGTGCGCGGCCCGATGCCGGTGGCGCGCGGGTGGACCGACGGCCCGGATCGGCGTTCGACGAGCACCGCGGGGACGCCGTGGTGGGCGAGCAGTGCCGCGGCGAGCAGCCCGACGCTGCCGCCTCCAACCACGAGCACCGGCACTTCTGGATACGCTGTTTCCGTCATGGCTACACCGTATCCAGAAGGTAGAATGCCGGTCAACGAGGAAAGGAACCACTCGCATGATCGAACCCGCTCCTTCGACGGTGTGGGCCAGGACTCGCCCCGAACCGCGTCGACGCGCGCCGGGGGTGGACCAGTACGTGGCCGCCGCGCTGGCCGTCGCCGACGCGGAGGGCTTGGCCGCGGTGTCGATGCGCCGGGTCGCAAGCGACCTCGGTTCCGGGACGGCCACCCTCTACCGCTACATCACCAACCGCGACGAACTGGTGGACCTGATGGTCGACGCGGCGCAGGGCGAGGACCCGCTCCCCGAGCCCACGCGGGACTGGCGCGCCGACCTGGCCGCGGTCGCGCACGCGCTGCGTGCGACCCTGCTGCGGCACCCGTGGTTGGCGGGTGAACTGGCGGGCAGGCCCTCGCTCGGCCCCAACTCGTTGCGGCGGTCGGAATCCGCGCTGCGCGCCGCCGTTGCGCTCACGCCCGACATCACCCTGGCCTCGCAGGCGCTCAGCGCCGTGCACGCGTACGTGCTGGGCTCGGTGGCCACCCAGCAGGCCGCTCGGCTCGCCGAGCAGCGCACCGGCCTGACCGAGGAGCAGTGGCAGCGCAGCGTCGGCCCCTACATCAACGAGGTCCTCGCGGCGGGCGAGCACCCGATGCTCGCCCGCCGCGTCCTCGAAGCCGAGGAAGTCGACCCCGACGCCGAGTTCGCGTTCGGCCTGGACTGCGTGCTCGACGGCCTCGCTGCCCGATTGAGTCGCTGACCGGTCGGAACACGTACCTCTTGGCGAAGCCGACTGGGAGTTGGTCGAGCCGCATTTGCCGTTGGGCGAGCGCGGGCCGATCCCCGACCTGCGCCGGCATTTCCATGCGGTGATGTGGCGGTTCAGGACGGGGAGTCCGTGGCGGGACATCCCCGAGCGGTACGGACCCTGATCGACCGTCTACGGTCGGTTCCCGATCGGGATCGCCGCCGGGACCTTCCAGACGCAGAGGAAAAGGGCACTTCACGAAAGAGGCGAAACGCCCTGGCGGTCTCACCGGCAGCCGACACCGCAGCCCCTGAGCGGAAGGAACGCCGCCACCATCCCGGAGGAAGCCGACCAAGCCGCCCATCGAAAGAAGAAGGGCGGCAAGGGCGGCCGTCCCATCTCCCATGACACGGCCCTGTACCGCGAACGCAACACCGTGGAACGTGCCATCAACGAGACCAAAGGGTGGCGGGGCCTCGCCGGCCTTCACCTACCTGGCGCGGTCATCTGGCTGTGCAGCCTCCAACCCACCTCGTGATCTGTACTTGGAACAGGTCCCAGCCCGCCACCCTTTTCGCCGGTCTGCTTGATCTGCTTGCACCCCTGCGCGCCCAGGACGAGCGCAACGGGGTCAGCGACCGGGCCCGCAAAGGGGATGACGTTCGCGGTGGCGGCGTTCCCCTGCCCCGCAGCCCCAGTTCCCGGGCCAACAAGGCAACCCGCTCCGGTAGTTGTCCCAGGCGCCCTGCGAGCTCTCCGGTGTGCTGGGATGTCGTGTCGCAGCCTGGGAAATCTGCTGGCATGGCCATGTAATCAACACCGGCTAAGGTGCTCCCGCAATATGTTCAGGCGCGCTCCGGCGTGCGGAGAAGGCAAAGGTCTCACAGTGTCCGATCTGGGGCGGCTCATAGCCGGCCGCTACCGACTGGTAGAGCGTGTGGGCCGCGGTGGCATGGGCACGGTGTGGCGGGCCGAGGACGAACTGCTCGGCCGGCACGTCGCCGTCAAGAAGCTGCACGTACAGCCGCACCTGCACGACGACGAGGTCCAGAAGCTCTACGAGCGCACCCGCCGGGAGGCCCGCAGCGCCGCCCGGATCACCCACCCCCATGTGATCGTCGTGCACGACGTCGTCGAGGACGACGGCCTCCCTTGCATCGTCATGGAATACGTTCCCTCGGTCACGCTGGGCGACGTCCTGAAGCAGAAGGGCGCACTGCCCCCCGAGGAGGTCGCCCGCATCGGCCGCAGCGTGGCCGCCGCGCTGCGCGCCGCACATGACGCCGGGGTGCTGCACCGGGACGTCAAGCCCGCCAACGTGCTGCTCGGGAACGACGGACGCATCGTCCTCACCGACTTCGGCATCGCCGTGGAGTCCGGCACACCGTCCCTCACCAGAACCGGTGAGCTGGTCGGGTCGATCCAGTACCTCGCGCCGGAACGCCTCCGGAGCGGAATCGCCGAACCCGGCCCCGCCTGCGACCTGTGGTCCCTGGGAGCGACGCTGTACCAGGCGGTTGAAGGCCGCCACCCGTTCCAACGCGACACCCCGATCGAGACGGCGTACGCCATCGCCGCCGACACCTACGAACCCCCGCGCAGCGCGGGGGACCTGGCCCCGGTGATCGAGGGGCTGCTGGTGAAGGAACCCGACCGGCGCATGGACGCACACGAGGCCGAACGCCGCCTCAGCGACGCGACCACTACACGGACCGTGCCTGTCCATGCGCCCAGCCGACCGGAACGTGCGACAGCGCCCGGAGCTCCGGCAGGAGGCGGCAGGCGCAGCAGCCGTACGGCGTTGTGGTGTGCCTCCGCGGCGGTGGTCGCCGCCATCGTCACGGGCGGCGCACTGCTATGGCCCGCGGACGATTCCGCTTCGACAACCGGTCACCCGTCCCAGGCACACCCCGCCACCCGGCCCCCGAGCCCCAGTCCGTCCCCACCGCCCCCGCTGCCTGCCGGATACCACCTCCAGACAGCCGGCCAAGGCTTCTCCGTCCCCATAGCGGACGGTTGGAGGCCCAAGAACGTGCCCGGTGGCGAAGTTGCCTACGTGGACCCGTCCGGACGGGTGGGCCTGAGGGTCGACGTCGTCGAGTTCGCGGGGTCCGATCCGCTCCGACACTGGCACGAGACCGAAGAGGCCCAGACGCGTCGTGACAACCCGGGCTACGAGCGGGTGAGGATGGGCCCCACGACGTTCCGCGGACGGCCCGCGGGGTACTGGGAGTTCACCTTCAACGGCCAGCTACGGGAATACCGAGCGGTGGAGCTGGCCTTCGCCGGCGCCGACGGTACCCAGTACGTGGTCTACCTCTCCGCGCCGAACGCACAATGGAACCAGTACCGGCCGGTCTTCGACACCGCCGTCAAGGGAATTCGCCTTCGGGAATAGGCTCCCGCGTCCATGCACGGCGGCTATCGGCCACACGCTCACCCGGCCTCCTGCCCCCTCTTCTCCAAGACGTGCCCCAGTCGAGATATCGCCGATACCGCCCGCAGCGCACATATGCACACGTGGCGAAGCTGCAGGTAAGCGGCTTTTGTGCAGGCTCAAGGATTGCGACACACGCAACGTGATGCGCCATCGGAAATGGGTCAAGCGCCGACATCTGACAGCGGCGCCTTCCCCGCCTACCGATGCACTCAGGGCGCGGGAGGGCAACCGGGCCGCAGGCTGCTTGAGGCGTGAACGGGCGGTCAGGACGGCTGAGCCGACCTCGGTCCGGGCACGGACGGGCCTGCCGCCGGGCATCGCGGCGGTGAGCAGGGGGAGAGAGTTCACCGATCCGTTCTCTGGGTCGGCCGCGACCGACGGTGGCGTGGTGCTGCGGTCCTGAGATGGGGCCGTCGGCACGGGTCGGGCGGTGGTGGACCGGTCGAGGGTTAACCCATTCTGCGCTCGTCTTCTCGGTCGGGTCGCCAGACGAAGCGACCAGATGCCCCCTGGCAGCGAGCTCGATGGCGCCGGTCACCTAGCCGGATCTTCCCCCTTTTCCCGAGCACGGCAAAACATCGCCGGCATCCGAGGGCGGGCTCGCCCATAAGGCAGGTGAGCATCGTGAGCGCAATTAGCGATATACGGAAAGGTGGAATGCCTGCCATACGGTCAGCCGTCATGGATTCAGCCGTAGGGCCACAACTTCACCAAGTAAGTCAAGACTTACCTTCAGGGAACTTTGACCGTATGGTGTGGCTCGAATCGAAGGAGCCCCCTGGTGTCGAACATAAACGATCCGGCTGTGCGTGCGGTTGAATCGGAGCGGGATTATGTGTCCTCCTTGTATGAGTTGCTCACCGAGCGGCTTTCCGAGGCGCGAGTACACCGAGCGAGTGTGCTGAAGGCCCCGGCGGACAGCGCCGGTGAGGCGTACGAGAGAGAAATCGCCGCCGAGCGTCTGGCCAAGGAAATCGTTCGGCTGGAGGGCGCCGAAAAGGGGCTGGTCTTCGGACGCATCGACTGGACGGACGGCACGGCCCTGCGCATCGGGCGGATCGGACTGCAGACGGAAGAGGATGACCTGCCACTGCTCGTGGACTGGCGCGCGAACGCGGCGCGGCCCTTCTACGAGGCGACACCGGTCCACCCGATGGGCCTGCGGCGGCGCCGGCACCTGCGCCTGGAGGAGCGCACAGTCATCTCGGTGAGCGACGAACTGCTGGACGGGACCGCCCCGACCGACGAGGACGTCGTGGGGGACGGCCCGTTGTCGGAGGCTCTGTCGGCACGGCGTACGGGCAGGATGCACGCGGCCGTCGCGACGCTGCAGGCCGAGCAGGACGAGATCGTCCGCTCCGCCCACCGTGGGGTGACCGTGGTGCAGGGCGGGCCCGGCACCGGCAAGACGGTGGTCGCCCTGCACCGGGCGGCCTACGTCCTGTACGCGTTCCCGCGCGCCGCGGAGGAGGGTGTCCTGGTGGTGGGCCCGAACGCCCGGTTCCTCGACTACATCTCCCAGGTCCTTCCCTCGCTCGGAGAGAACGACGTCGTTCTGGCGACCTGCCGGGAACTGGCCGGAGTGTCCACGGACACGGTGGACCCGTTCGCCACGGCGCGTCTCAAGGGCGGCTCCGACCTCGCCGACGCCTTGGCCGGCCTGCTGCGCGTCCGCCAAGCCCCCGTCGGCGACTTCACCGTGCGGGTCGGACAGGAACTGGTTCACCTCTCCGGCGAGGAAGTAGCCACGGCACGCGACGCCGCAGTGGCAGCCGTCCTGGGGCACAACCCCGCGCGCCAGGTGTTCAAAGAGCTCTTGGTCGACGCCGTCACCGACGCGATGCAGCGAGACATGGGCGACGTCCTGGAGCAGATCGACGCCGATGCCGAAAGAATGACGGGCATCAACCTCGACCGGTTCACGGGAGCCGCCCAGCGCCGTGCCGAAGGTGCGGCCGACTCAGGTCCGGTCCACGAACTGGACCTGGACGCCATCCGAGCCGATCTCCTCGACGACGCCGGTGTCGACCGAGCGGTCGAGGTGTTGTGGCCGCGGCTGATACCCGGTGACCTCGTGAAGGCGCTCCTGACGAACGTCGGCGCTCTCGCCGAACGCCTGCCCCGCCTGACCGCGCAGGAGCGGTCCCTTCTGCTGCGCGGTCCGGACGACCCGTGGACCGATGCCGATGTGCCGTTGCTGGACGAGGCGGCGAGCCTGGTCGACGGGCCCCCAGAGCGGACGTACGGGCACGTCGTCGTCGACGAGGCGCAGGAACTGACCGCCATGCAGTGGCGGATGATCGTGCGCCGCTGCCCGTCAAGGGCGATGACGCTGGTGGGTGACTTCGCCCAGGCAGGCCCGGTCGCGACAGCACGCGACTGGAAGGAAGCACTGAGCCCCCACGTCGGACCGCGGTTCAAACTGCACAACCTGACCGTCAGCTACCGCACAACGCAGGAGATTCTGGAGAGCGTCCGGGACCTGCTCACGCAGATCGCTCCGGACCAGAAGCCCACACGGTCACTGCGAAGCGGTGAGAGCCCTCGCACCGTGACCACACCTCCGAACGGGTTGGTCACCGCCGTCGTTCAGGAACTCCGCGCCCAGAACACCGCACACCCGGGCGAGCTTCTGGGAGTGATCTGCGCGGACACCAGGGTGAACGAGCTGACGGCCCAGGGCATCGCCCGCCACGCACGCATCGTGCCGGCGTCCGAAGCACGCGGCCTAGAATTTGACGAGGTCATCGTCATGAACCCCGAGGAAATCATCACGACCCGCCCCGGTGGGGAAAGGGACTTGTACGTAGCCCTGACCCGGGCCACCAAGCGCCTCTGCACCATCACCGTCCGGCCCGCCTGACGGCTCGGCGCCCGCGTCGCCGCCGCGGGCGCACCCGGCGTGGTTACAGACACCGGCCCGCGCGCACGGGGCTGCTCGCCGCCTCACCGCTCCTGGCAGCACCCCGCCTCACGCGGCCTGCTCCACCTTGTTCGTCGCCGCCGTCACCCGCCGTCACCCGCCGGCGCAGCGGCCTGTCGGTCAGATAGCGCAGCAGCTGCACCCTGCTGAAGATGTCGCCGCCTTCGGTGCGCCGACGACGGGCCAACTCCTCGGTGTCGAGCAGGCGGTCGTCGACTGTCTCGGCAGGCGGTGCGGAGCAGAGCACATCCTCCGAGCATCGCTGGCGGTATGCCGAGGCCGGGAGGCGCCGCCGATGTCGCCCGAGGCCCTGAGGTCCTCGGGTGTGATTGCGGGGCTGACGGGTTCAGCAGAGGTTCTTGACGAGTTCGGCGGCGAACGGACTGTTCGGGTCGCTTCGGCACTGGTCGAGGGTGGTCTTTGCCAGGACCATGCGCAGGGCGCGCCATGACAGATCCGAGTAGGTGATGAACGGTTTGACCTCGTGTGGCTCTTGTTCCTGGACATAGGAGAAGACATCGACGCTGTTGGGTTCGACGGCTTCGCGGTGGTAGGGCTCGTAGCGGTCCATCGACAAGTCCGTGACCTGAGCCGCCGCATGACAGCCCTAGGCGATGGCCTGGCGCTTCCGTCGCCCGCGGCGTACGGCGACGGCGGCGAGCGCCGCGAGCGCGACGGCGGCGCCGCCCCCGATCAGCCAGGGCAGGCGGCTGTGCGGGACGGGTGGGCCGGCCACGGTCACCTGCCGGGTGGTGGTCTCCTGCCCGTGGTGGCTGACGACCGTCATCGGGTACCTGCCCGCCGGTATGTCGTCCCGTACGGCGATGCGCCCTCCATAAAGCGTGCTCCCGTCGTCGCACTTGCAGCCGGGGTCGTCCTCGCCTTCCCTGAGTGTCAACGGTCCGTCGAAGAGCGGGGACTTGACCGTCAGCGACGTCTCGCCCGCGGCGGGCTGCCGATCGGTCAGGACCACGATGACGTCGCTGCCCGGACGCACGGCGCTTCGGTCCCCGTCGCCCGGCAAAGGGCGCTTCGCGTCACCGATGACGAACCGGCCTATCATCGCCGACCCCTCGGCGACGACTGCTATCCGAGCGGTGGCGACGGTGCGGCCGTGGCTGGTCGCGGTAACGGGGTACGTGCCCGGCGCGATGTCACCGCGGATGCGGTGCCGGGTTCCCGGCGCGTCGGTCTGGACGAACTCAACGGACCCTTTTCCCAGCGGGGTGAGCGGAACAGGTTCGACGAGGGCCGGCGAGGTGACGGTCACCTCGTCCGTTCCGGCGGGCATCCCGGCGATGCCGAACACGACCGGCCCGTTCACCTCGACCCTGGCCCCGGGCACGGCGCCGGCATACGACAGGTGAGGATCTCCGGCCGCGGCTGCGCCCGGCGCCGCCGACAGGACGAGCGCACCGACCGCGGCCAGGAGCGGGGCCCACCGGCGCAGGGACGGGGGAGAGAACACGGCGGGCTCCTTGCGGGGTCGGGTCGCCAACTGGTGGTGACGGCGCGGCACGTGGCTCGTGCCGGTGGCGAACACGTTGACGCATGTCATCGTCGAGGACGTTCGACCGCCCACAAGGGTTGCCCGGCACGGCTCTGGTCGCCCTCCTGGGCGACCAGCATCTGGGACCGGTTCGACGGCATCGGATATCCGCGGCGAATGTGGCTCTGGCTTCGATCAACTCGTAGCGGAGGGTGGGCGTGCGGGCGGAGAAGGCGCCGGGCGTCACCTACGGCGTCTACCTCGGCCCACGCGAGGACCACGACGAAGACCTCGCCCCCTACGGCCCCACTTCGTCGGCGACCTCGACTTCTTCGGAGCATCCGGTGCGGATGCACACCATCAGCACGACGGGAACGCCGGGGACGGCCGGACCTTCACCTTCGACATCACCGACACCCTGCGCACCCTCCGGCAGGCGGGCCTGTGGTCGGGTGAGGGCGTGCCGCCGGTCAGCGTGGCGCCCATCCCCAACGAGTCCGTCCCCGGTGCCGACACGGCGCAGCCGCCGCTCCCGGTCGCCGACGCCGCCCCGCAATTCGCGGAACTCACGATCGGCATGAACTGATCCGGGCGCCGACCCCGAACCGTCGTCACCTGTCGCACCTCGGGCACAGACGCCCTCAACAACCGTGATGGCGCAGGTGAACACGGTGACGGCAGACTGACCGGACGCGGGACCTCTCGTAACAGGAAGACCTTGGCCTTGGCCGGTTTCCCTGCTTACGAGAGGCCCCGATCCTGTCATCAGGTCAATTCCCTGCAAACCACGGGAGATTGCGGGTGATTGACGGCATGTGCCAGGCCCATACGCCGCACTGGGGCGGCCGGCCGACATCCGGACCGGGGCGGCCGGGCCCCGCCCGAAAGGCCCGTCCCCCCCCATGTCCAAGCGCGCCCGCAAGAAGAAAGCCCGCCGCAAGAAGAAGGCCAACCACGGCGGCAAGGCCAACCAGGGCTGAGCCACCGGGCGGGACGGCACCCCACCGCCCCGCTTCCTCCCCCTGCTGGGCCGCGCGTTCGACGGCCTCGCGCCGTGGGGGCACATGGGGTACGTCCACCGCGTTCCCGTGTTGCCGCCGCGTCCGCCTCGCGGGGTGACGGTGCGTCGGCTGCGGCCGAATGCTCCAGCGGTTGCCGCGCTGGGACCCGAGTCTGCCTGGATTCAGGCCAGTTGGGGTGGCCCGGAAGATCTTGCCGCTTCCGGTCACGGTGGGGCGGCCTTCGAGAAGGACCGTGTGCTCGCCCTGGCCTGCACGTACTTCCGCGGCAGTGCATACGAGGACGTCGCCTGCCTCACCGTCCCCCGACGCCACGCCCGTGTTGCTGTCCCTTGAGGCGATGGACGACATCGGCAACGAGTACGTCGACTGGGGCGGAGCCTAGGGAGCCACCGCCGACGGCACGCACACCCGAGGCACCATCTCCGCACAGCCCGCCCTCGCGCCCAAGGCATGCGAGATCCGCGTACGGCTCGCCTTCCTCCGCAATGACAAGGAGCACCCCTGCCATCTGATGCTGCGCACCTCGGCCACCACAGCCTGAGGTCGCGCCCGCCTCCGGTCCGTCCCACGGCCACCGTGTGCTTCTCCGCCCAGCGGTACGCGTGGCGTCCGGCGGCCGTTCAGGGGACAGCTGCCGCCGTATCGACGAACACCTTGGCGGGATGACCGTGCCTGCGTACCCTGACCGGGCCATCGCATCGATGGCCGGATCTGGTCGCTGTACGACAGGAGCTCACGATGGCCGCCTCCGCCCCTGCCGGTTCCGCTTCCGGCTCCGCGCGGCATCGCCTGCGGGCATGGATGCTGGAGGGGCTGACCGATATGGCCAAGCACCATCCCGGTCCGCACGCCGGCCCGCAGAGCGCTCATCAGGGGCAGCGATGGTGGCGCGTGATGTGCCTGACCGGCGTGGACTACTTCTCCACCCTCGGCTACCAACCGGGCATCGCGGCCCTGGCCGCCGGACTGCTCTCCCCGGTCGCCACCGTCGTCCTGGTCATCGTGACGCTCGCCGGTGCGCTCCCGGTCTATCGGCGGGTCGCCGAAGAGAGCCCCCACGGCCAGGGCTCGATCGCGATGCTGGAGCGACTGCTGTCCTTCTGGAAGGGCAAGCTGTTCGTGCTGGCCCTGCTCGGCTTCGCCGCCACCGACTTCCTGATCACCATCACCCTCTCCGCCGCCGACGCCGCCACCCACCTGGTGGAGAACCCCCACGTCAGTGGCGTCCTGCACAACCAGCAGGTGGTCATCACCCTGATCCTGGTCGCCCTCCTCGGAGCCGTGTTCCTCAAGGGCTTCCTGGAGGCGATCGGGGTGGCGGTCGCCCTGGTGGGCCTCTACCTCGCCCTCAACGTCGTCGTGGTCGTCGCCGCACTGTGGCACGTCGTGTCCGCGCCCCACGTGATCACCGACTGGTCCCGGGCGCTGACCACCGAACACGGCAGTCCCCTGGCGATGGTCGGCGTGGCCCTGCTGGTCTTCCCCAAGCTCGCCCTGGGCCTGTCCGGCTTCGAGACCGGCGTGGCGGTCATGCCGCACATCGAAGGCGACCCCACTGACACCGAGGAGCGGCCCACCGGGCGGATCCGGGGCGCGAAGAAGCTGCTCACCACCGCCGCCGTGATCATGAGCGTCTTCCTGATCATCACCAGCCTGGTCACCACCCTGCTGATCCCCGAGGCGGAGTTCAAGCCCGGCGGATCGGCGAACGGCCGGGCCCTGGCCTACCTCGCGCACGAGTACCTGGGCTCCGCGTTCGGAACCGTCTACGACCTCTCCACCATCGCCATCCTCTGGTTCGCCGGCGCCTCGGCCATGGCCGGGTTGCTCAACCTCATGCCCCAATACCTGCCGCGCTACGGCATGGCGCCCCACTGGGCCCGGGCGGTGCGCCCGATGGTGCTGGTCTTCACTGCCGTCGCCTTCCTGGTCACCTGGCTCTTCGACGCCGACGTGGACGCCCAGGGCGGCGCCTACGCGACCGGCGTGCTGGTCTTGATCAGCTCCGCGGCGATCGCCGTGACGATCGCCGCCAGACGGGCCGGAGAGCGCGGTTGGACGATCGGCTTCGCGGTGGTCTCCGTGGTGTTCCTCTACACGACCGTGGCCAACGTCATCGAGCGGCCGGACGGAGTGAAGATCGGCGCCTGCTTCATCGCCGGCATCGTCCTGCTGTCGTTCCTCTCCCGTCTCGCCCGCGCCTTCGAGCTGCGCGTGACGAGCGTCTCGCTCGACGAGATGGCCGAACGGTTCATCCGTGACGCGGCCCACCGCAAGATCCGCTTCATCGCCAACGAGCCCGATCAGCGCGACGTGGCCGAGTACCGCGACAAGCTCCAGCAGATCCGCGCGGACAATGACCTCCCGACGTCCGACGACCTCATCTTCGTCGAGGTGACCGTGGCCGATCCCTCGGAATTCGAGAGTGAGCTACGAGTGCGGGGCGAGGTGCTGCACGGCCGCTACCGTGTGCTCTGCCTGGAGAGCTCCGCCATCTCCAACGCGCTGGCCGCGCTGCTGCTGCACGTGCGCGACGAGACCGGCGAGCGACCGCACATCTACTTCGAATGGACCGAAGGCAACCCCTTCGCCCAGTTCCTCCGCTACTTCCTGTTCGGCCAGGGCGAAGTCGCCCCTGTCACCCGCGAAGTCCTCCGCGGGGCCGAACCCGACCGCGAGCGACGCCCCCGCGTCCATGTGGGCTGAACGCACCTACCGCGGATCCGTGTCAAGAGCGCGATAAGGACAAGCAATACGGCATCAAAACGCCACCAGATTCCCTTGCGTTCCCCATTCCGCTGCCTACTGTCAGCGGAATGGAACGGCGATTCGCTCCCGCCCCGACGGTCCACGCCGAACGGCCGGAAACAGTCGTCGACCGCCACTGGCGTGCGCATGCGCGGCGCTCCCTTCAGTGCGCCCTGGCCTTCGTCGGACTGCTCATGCTGCTCGACTGGGGCTCGCGGCGTCGCCACACACCTGCTGCTGCGTGACGCCCGTGGTCAGCGGCTGGTGCTGGACTCCCGCATCGTGGATGCCAATCCGCTGATCTGGCACCTGCTCGACGCCGGTACCCGCCGTTCCCTCGCCCTCGGCACGCTGCGCCATGGGACGCACGCGCTCGGGGAGTTGGCGGACCGGATCGACGGGGAGGAAGCGCGCGGCGTCCTCAAGGCTTCCGGGCTGCTGTGAGCATCGCTTGGGACAGCAGCCCGGAGGTCGGAGGGAGACGACGCGGCATCCGCGCGCTGTCAAGCGCGTTCGGGCGGAGCCGCCGCGGCGGGCAGGGAGACGACCATGGTCAGTCCGCCGCCGGGCGTCTCCTCGGGCGCGAGGGTGCCGTCCATCGCCTCCGTGAGACCGCGGGAGAGGGCGAGGCCGAGGCCGAGGCCGGTGGTGTTGTCGGTGTCGCCGAGCCGCTGGAACGGCTCGAACGCTCGCTCCCGGTCGGGGAGTTGGATCCCCGGGCCGCGATCGATGACCCTCAGCTCCACCCGCCCGGCGAGCGTACTCGCGCCGATCGTCACCGGGCGCCCGGCGGGTGAGTGACGTACCGCGTTGGACACGAGGTTGGCGAGTACGCGCTCCAACAGCGGTGGGTCCGCGAGCACGTCGGGCGCGTCGTCCAGCCCCTGGGTCACCACGTTCACGCGCGTCTGCGGGGGTGAGTCGGGCAGGGTGTCCAGAGCTGCCGGGAGTACGTCGGCGAGCGCGACCGGCTCCAGGCGCAGGGTCAGCGCGCCGGCCTGCAGCCGGCTCATGTCGAGGAGGTTGTCGACCAGGCGGCTGAGCTTGGCCAGGGATTCCTCGGCGGTGGCCAGGAGCTCCTCGCGGTCCTCGTCGGAGAAGTCGACGTCACTGCTGCGCAGGGAGCTGATCGAGGCCCAGCAACCGGCCAGCGGCGTCCGCAGGTCGTGGCCGACCGCGGCGAGGAGCGCGGTGCGCATCCGGTTGGCCGCCTTGACGGGTTCGACCTCGGCGGCGGCCTCGGCCAGCCGGGCGCGTTCGACGGCCGCGGTCAGATGCGCGGCGAAGGCCGTCAGGACACGGTGTTCGGAGGCGGGCAGACGGCGACCGGTCAGCACCAACACACTGTCGTCCCCTATCGCAACCTTGGTCTCGTGCTCGTCACTCTCGCCACCACGGTCCGGTGACGGGCCGCCCACGGCGCCGCAATCCGTCTCCCCTCGTCGCCGACGCAGTTCGATGCCGTCCATGCCGAAGGTCTCCCGGGTCCGTTCCAGGAGTACGGGTACCGTCCGCTCCCCGCGCAGGATGCCACCCGTCAACGAGGTGAGGGTCTCCGCTTCCGCCGTCGCGCGCGCGGCCCGCCGGCTCAGCCGCATCGAACGGTCGACGATGGCGGCGACGGTGACTGCGACGGTCGTCAACGCGGCCTGGGCGACGACCATGTTGGTACCGGCGAAGGTGAAGTGGCCGACGGGTGGGACGAAGTAGTAGTTCAGCAGCAGCGAAGTCGTGACCGAGGCGAGCAGCGCGGAGACCACACCACCGATACAGGCCACTCCCAGCACCGTGAGCAGGAAGAGCAGCGCCTCGCTGGTCAGGTTGAGCGCCAGCGGGTCGGAGACGACGCGTAGTACCTGGGTCAGCAGCAGGGGGAGCACGAGGCCGGCCGCCGGTCCGGCCACCCGCCGGGAACGTGGCAGGCCGCTGTCCGGCGCGGCCCACCTCCGTCCCGCGCCGGCGCGTTCATGCGTCACCGTGTGCACGTCGATGTCGCCCGAGAGCTCGACCACGGTCTCCCCGACACCACGGGGCATCAGCACGCGCCGCAGTCGGCCCCGGCGGCTGGCACCGATGACCAGTTGGGTCGCGTTCTGCGATCGGGCGAAGTCCAGGAGGGCGGCGGGCACGTCGTCGCCCACCACCGCGTGGTAGCTGCCCCCGAGACTCTCGACGAGCTGCCGCTGTCCGGCGAGCGCGGCGGGCGACGAGCCGGCCACGCCATGGCTGCGGGTGATGTGGACGGCCAGGAGCGCGTCGCCGGACCGACGGTCCACGATGCGGGCGGCGCGGCGGATCAGCGTTGCGCCCTCGGGCCCGCCGGTGAGGGCCACCACCACCCGCTCGCGGGTCTCCCACACCCTTCCGATGCGGTGCTCGTCCCGGTACTTGCGCAGCGCCTCGTCCACCCGGCCGGCCACCCACAGCAGCGCCAGCTCCCGCAACGCGGTGAGGTTCCCGAGCCGGAAGTAGTGCGCCAGTGCCGCGTCGACCTTCTCGGGCGGGTAGATGTTGCCGTGCGCCATGCGGCGCCGCAGGCCCTCGGCCGGCAGGTCGACCAGTTCGATCTGGTCGGCGCGGCGGACCACCTCGTCGGGCACGGTCTCGTACTGCGGCACCCCGGTGATCTTCTCGACCACATCGCTGAGGGAGTCCAGGTGCTGGATGTTGAGGGTGGTCACGACGTCGATCCCGGCGCCGAGCAGTTCCTCGACGTCCTGCCACCGCTTGGTGTTGCGGGCACCCGGTGCGTTGGTGTGGGCGAGTTCGTCGATGACCACCACCTGCGGCCGCAGTTCCCACACACGGTCCAGGTCGGCCTCGGCGAAGTCCGCGCCGCGGTGCCTGCGGGTCACCTGTGGCAGTACGTCCAGCCCGTCGAGCATCGCCGTGGTGTGTGGACGACCGTGGCACTCCGCGAAGGCCACCACCACATGCGTGCCACGTGCGGATCGGCGCCGCGCCTCGTCCAGCATCCGGTACGTCTTGCCCACCCCGGGGGCAGCCCCGAGAAAGACCTTGAGGCGGCCGGGACGTGTCCCGGGCCCGTCGGTCGTCACGCCGCCCCGCGCCATCGCGTACGCGTCCACAAACCCCTCTTCAGGAAAACGGCACGCCTCGCGGCATGACGGAGGGTTGCTCACGGCATGGCGATCGACGGCGTGCAAGGTTCTTCCGAGCATCATCACTTCGCGGCGGCAAATACCGTGCCGGAGTTCGGAGACGTTGACACAATCCTGACCCGTCCGCCGGTGCTGCGCTGCGGCCCGCCCGACGAAGGGCGCCCGCCTTCGTGCCGTTCACGCCCGCCCCGGCCCGCGGCCGAATCGGTACGGTGGCGTGGCGATGTGGCTCAGACGGCGGGATCGCGGACGGCTCGGCCGGCAGGAAAGCGGAACTGAGCTGCCGGTCGCCGTCGGCGGTTCGCACCCTCCCGCAGCCGTGCACTCCCTCCCCGGGTTTGCTCGCGGGCGTTAGGGATGCGTCAAGGTCGCACCCATGGCCGTAAGGAGCCCGTCAATGATGGGCGAAATCGAGCCACCGCGCGATTCCCTCTCCTGGTCCGTTCGCCCGAACCTCTCTCCAGGAGTTCACGATGGCCGACCTGGCCTTCGTGGTCACCACGATCGCGGTCTTCGCGTTGGTGGCCCTTGTCGCCAAGGGGGTGGCAAAGCTGTGACCGCCGAAAACCTCGTCGGACTGATCGTGGCTGTCGCCCTGCTGGGCTATCTCGTCCTCGCCCTTGTGTTCCCGGAGAGGTTCTGAGCCGCGCACATGAGCCCCGTTCTTGCTGATGTGCTCCAGGTCACCGCGCTCGTCGGTGCCCTCGCCCTGGTGCACCGCCCGCTCGGCGACTACATGGCCGCCGTCTACTCCTCGAAGAAGCACCTGCGAATAGAGAGGTGGATCTACCGCGGCGTCGGCGCCGATCCCGATGCACAGATGCGCTGGCCCGCGTACCTGCGCGGCGTTCTCATCTTCTCCGCGGTCGGCGTGCTGTTCCTGTACCTGTTGCAGCGCGTGCAGGACAAGCTGCCGCTGTCGCTCGGCTTCAAGGCGATCACTCCGGACCAGGCGTTCAACACGGCCGCGTCCTTCGTCTCCAACACCAACTGGCAGTCGTACTCGGGTGAAGTGGCCATGGGGCACGTCACCCAGACCGCCGGCCTGGCCGTGCAGAACTTCCTCTCCGCCGCCGTCGGCATGGCCGTCGCCGTGGCACTCGTGCGCGGCTTCGCCCTCTCTCGTACCGGCGACCTGGGAAATTTCTGGTCCGACCTGGTGCGCGGCACCGTCCGCATCCTGGTCCCGCTCTCCGTGGTCGCCGCGGTCGTCCTGGTGGCGTGCGGTGCGATCCAGAACTTCGGCGACATCCACCACATCACCACCCTCACCGGTGACAAGCAGGCCCTCAGCCCGGGCGCGGTGGCCTCCCAGGAAGCCATCAAGAACCTGGGCACCAACGGTGGCGGATTCTTCAACGCCAACTCCGCGCACCCCTTCGAGAACCCCAATGGTCTCTCCAACCTGCTGGAGATCTTCCTGCTGCTGGTGATCCCGTTCTCGATGCCGAGGACCTTCGGCAAGATGGTGGGTTCGCTCAAGCAGGGCTACGCGATCGTGGCGGCCATGGGCGCCGTCTGGATCTGCGCCGTCGTCGCGGTGACGTGGCTGGAGTACGCCCACCCGGGCACCGCCTCGCAGCTCGCCGGCGGTGCGATGGAAGGCAAGGAGCAGCGGTTCGGCGAGGGCTCCTCGTCGCTCTTCGCGGTCTCCACGACCATGACCTCCACGGGGTCGGTCAACTCCTTCCACGACTCGTTCGGCGGCCTCTCCGGCGGTGTCCTCCTGCTGGGCATGATGCTCGGCGAGATCACTCCCGGTGGTGTCGGATCCGGCCTGTACGGCATGCTGATCATGGCGATCATCGCGGTGTTCCTCGCCGGCCTGATGGTCGGCCGCACGCCCGAGTACCTCGGCAAGAAGATCGGCACCCGCGAGATCAAGCTCGCCGCCTGCTACATCCTGATCACCCCGGCGCTGGTGCTGATCGGCACGGCCGCGGCCATCGCCCTGCCGGACGGCAAGGCAGCCATGACGAACGTCGGCGCGCACGGCTTCTCCGAGGTGCTGTACGCGTTCACCTCGGCCTCCAACAACAACGGTTCCGCCTTCGCGGGTTTCGGTGCCAACACCCCGTTCTTCAACACCACCCTCGGCCTGTGCATGCTGCTCGGCCGGTTCCTGCCGATGGTGTTCGTCCTGGCGCTGGCCGGCTCGCTCGCCGAGCAGAAGCCGATCCCGGAGACCGCGGGCACCCTGCGCACCGAGAAGCCGCTCTTCACGGGGCTGCTGGTCGGCACGCTCCTGATCGTCACCGGTCTGACCTTCTTCCCGGCACTCGCGCTGGGACCGCTCGCCGAAGGGCTGACGTCATGACCACCAACGCACCAAGGCGACAAGAGGACGACATGGCCGCCAGCTCAACGGGGTCTCCGACCCGGGCGCCGCACAGCGACATCCCCACCGGACACCAGGAAGGCGGGCGCGTCGGCGCCGGCCTGTTCGACCCGAAGCAGCTCGTGAAGTCGCTGCCCGACGCCTGCCGCAAGCTCGACCCGCGGGTGATGGTCAAGTCCCCGGTCATGTTCGTGGTCCTGATCGGTTCGGTGGTCACCACGGCCCTGGCGCTCAAGAACCCGGGCGCGTGGTTCGGCTGGGTCATCGCGGCCTGGCTGTGGCTGACCGTCGTCTTCGCCAACCTGGCCGAGGCGGTCGCCGAGGGCCGCGGCAAGGCGCAGGCCGACACCCTGCGCAAGGCCAAGACCGACACCGTGGCGCGCCGGCTGAACGGCGAGGTGGAGGAGCAGGTCCCGGGCACCGAGCTGCGCATCGGCGACCTGGTCGTCTGCGAGGCCGGCGACATCATCCCCGGTGACGGCGATGTCGTCGAGGGCGTCGCCTCGGTGGACGAGTCGGCGATCACCGGTGAATCGGCGCCGGTGATCCGCGAGTCCGGCGGCGACCGCTCAGCCGTGACCGGTGGCACGAAGGTGCTGTCCGACCGCATCGTCATCCAGATCACGACGAAGCCCGGTGAGACCTTCATCGACCGGATGATCAACCTCGTCGAGGGTGCCGCACGGCAGAAGACCCCGAACGAGATCGCGCTGAACATCCTGCTCGCCTCGCTCACCATCGTCTTCCTGCTCGCGGTCGTCTCGCTCAAGCCGTTCGCCCTCTACGCGGGCGCGGACAAGCAGACGTCGCTGATCGTGCTGACGGCTCTGCTGGTCTGTCTGATCCCGACGACGATCGGTGCCCTGCTCTCCTCGATCGGCATCGCCGGCATGGACCGTCTGGTGCAGCGCAACGTGCTGGCCATGTCGGGGCGGGCGGTCGAGGCCGCAGGTGACGTGTCGACGCTGCTGCTCGACAAGACCGGCACCATCACCCTCGGCAACCGCCAGGCGGCGGAGTTCGTGCCCGTGCGCGGGACGACGGAGGCCGAGGTGGCGGACGCCGCCCAGCTCTCCTCGCTCGCCGACGAGACGCCGGAGGGCCGTTCGATCGTCGTCCTCGCCAAGGAGAGGTACGGCCTGCGCGAACGCCACCAGGGCGAGCTGGTGGACGCCGAGTGGATCGTCTTCACCGCCCAGACCCGGATGTCGGGCGTGGACGTCGACGGCCGCAAGATCCGCAAGGGCGCGAGCGGTTCCGTCATCGCCTGGGTCCACGAGCGCGGCGGCTCGGTGACCGAGGACGCCGACACGCTGAGCAACGCCATCTCGCAGGCCGGCGGCACTCCGCTGCTGGTGGCCGTCGAGGACGACGAGGGCGCTCGCGTCCTGGGTGTCATCCACCTCAAGGACGTCGTCAAGGAGGGCATGCGCGAACGCTTCGACGAGTTGCGCCGCATGGGCATCAAGACCGTCATGATCACGGGTGACAACCCGCTGACGGCCAGGGCCATCGCCGAGGAGGCGGGCGTGGACGACTTCCTCGCCGAGGCCACGCCTGAGGACAAGATGGCGCTCATCAGGCGCGAACAGGCCGGCGGCAAGCTCGTCGCGATGACCGGCGACGGCACCAACGACGCCCCGGCACTGGCCCAGGCCGACGTCGGCGTGGCCATGAACACCGGCACTTCCGCCGCGAAGGAAGCCGGCAACATGGTCGACCTCGACTCCAACCCGACCAAGCTCATCGAGATCGTCGAGATCGGCAAGCAACTCCTCATCACCCGAGGCGCGTTGACCACCTTCTCGATCGCCAACGACGTCGCCAAGTACTTCGCGATCATCCCCGCGATGTTCTCGGTGGCGTACCCGGGCCTGGACAAGCTCAACATCATGGGCCTGGCCTCGCCCGAGTCCGCGATCCTGTCGGCGGTCATCTTCAACGCGCTGATCATCATCGCGCTGGTCCCGCTCGCCCTGAAAGGCGTGCAGTACCGGCCGATGAGCGCCGACCGGATGCTGCGGCGCAACCTCGCCGTCTACGGACTCGGCGGCCTGATCGCCCCGTTCATCGGCATCAAGATCATCGACCTGCTCATCTCCCTGATCCCCGGGCTGCACTGATCGAAAGGCGTGGTGTCAGCCATGAACAACTCCGTAACCAGCACCCTCCGCGTGGCGTGGGCGTCACTGCGCATCCTGCTGGTCCTCACGGTCGTGTGCGGCGTCATCTACCCGCTGGTCGTCACGGGTATCGCACAGGGCCTGTTCCACGGCAAGGCCAACGGCTCCGAGGTGAAGGTCGACGGCACGGTCGTCGGCTCCGAACTCATCGGCCAGAGCTGGAACATCAAGGGCACGAAGACGCCCGATCCCACGTGGTTCCAGGGCCGTCCGTCCAACAGCGGTTACGACCCGCTGGCCACCGGCTCCAGTCAGCTCGGCGCCAACGATCCCACGCTGGTCAAGAACGTGAGGGCGGCGAGGAAACAGGTCGCGGAGTTCAACGGCGTGCCGGAGTCCGAGGTACCCAAGGACGCGGTGACCGGTTCGGCCTCCGCCATCGACCCCGGTATCTCGCCCGCCTACGCCGAGATCCAGGTCAAGCGCGTGGCCGAGCGCAACCGGCTGACCGCCGCCCAGGTCGAGAGGCTGGTGCAGGACAACACCACCGGCCGGACCGTCGGTTTCCTCGGTGAGCCCTCGGTGAACGTCCTGAAGCTCAACATCGCGGTCAAGGAACTCGCCACGAAATGAGAAGCCGTCTCGCGGGTGGCCCGCCAGGGGAGGGCGGCCACCCGCGACATTCGCACGCACAACAGAAGGGGGACACCGATGACTCGGGTGCTGGTGGTCGAGGACGAGCCACCACTCGTGCGGGCACTGGAGATCAACCTCAAGGCACGCGGTTACGACGTGGAGACCGCGCCCGACGGGGCACACGCCCTGTCCCTGGCGGCCGCGAACCCACCGGACGTCGTCCTGCTCGATCTCGGCCTGCCGGACATGGACGGCATCGACGTGATCACGGGGCTGCGCGGCTGGAGTCGGGCGTCCATCCTCGTGGTGTCGGCCCGCCGGACCTCAGAGGAGAAGGTCGCCGCGCTCGACGCGGGCGCCGACGACTACATCACCAAGCCGTTCAGCATGGACGAGTTGCTGGCCCGGTTGCGGGCCGCGGCGCGCAGAATCGATACGGCGCAGCCGTCCGGCGAACTCGCCGTGATCGTCACGGAGAGTTTCACCCTCGACCTCGCGGCCAAGAAGGCCCGGCGCGGCGAGCACGACGTCCGGCTCACCCCGACCGAATGGCATCTGGTCGAGGTGCTGGTGCGCAACAGCGGCCGGCTCGTCAGCCAACAGAATCTGCTGGAGGAGGTATGGGGTCCTTCCTACGGCACGCAGACCAATTACCTTCGCGTCTACATGGCGCAGCTCAGGCGCAAGCTGGAAGCCGACTCGGCTCGGCCGCGGCACTTCTCCACCACGCCCGGTATGGGCTACCGCTTCGACCCCTGACACCCCGGGCTTTCGCCCCCTCATCACGAATCGACACGAGAGCGGGACCACGTGGCACGCGGCAAGTTTCGGATATACCTCGGCGCGGCACCGGGCGTCGGCAAGACCTACGCGATGCTGTCGGAGGCGCACCGCCGCATCGAGCGCGGCACGGACTGCGTGGTCGCCTTCGTCGAGCACCACGACCGGCCGCGCACCGAGGTGATGCTGCACGGACTGGAGCAGACCCCGCGCCGGGAGCTGGAGTACCGCGACACGGTGTTCACCGAGATGGACGTGGACGCCGTCCTGGCACGCAGACCCGCCGTGGCGCTGGTGGACGAGATGGCGCACACCAACGTCCCAGGATCGCGCAACGCCAAGCGCTGGCAGGACATCGAGGAGCTGCTGGAAGCCGGGATCCATGTGGTCTCGACGGTGAACATCCAGCACCTGGAGTCCCTCGGCGACATCGTCGAGTCGATCACCGGGGTCCGGCAGAAGGAGACCGTCCCCGACGAGGTGGTGCGCCGCGCCGACCAGATCGAACTGGTCGACATGTCTCCCCACGCGCTGCGCCGCCGCATGGCCCACGGCAACATCTACAAATCCAACAAGGTCGACGCGGCGCTCTCCAACTACTTCCGGCCCGGGAACCTCACCGCGCTGCGCGAGTTGGCGCTGCTGTGGGTGGCCGACCGGGTCGACGAATACCTCCAGGAGTACCGGAGCGAACACCGGGTCTCGAAGATCTGGGGCTCCCGCGAGCGCATCGTCGTCGGCCTGACGGGCGGCAGCGAGGGCCGCACGCTGATCCGGCGCGCCGCCCGTCTCGCCGAGAAGGGCGCGGGCGGCGAGGTGCTCGCCGTTCACATCGCCCGCAGTGACGGCCTGGACTCCGGATCGCCCAAGGAACTCGCCGCCCAGCGCACCCTCGTCGAGGACCTCGGCGGCACCTTCCACCACGTCCTGGGCGAGAACGTCTCCTCCGCACTCCTGGAGTTCGCCCGGGGCGTGAACGCCACCCAGATCGTCCTGGGAACCTCCCGCCGCAAGGCATGGCAGTACGCCTTCGGCCCCGGCGTGGGCTCCACCGTCGCCCGCGACTCGGGACCCGACCTGGACGTCCACATCGTCACGCACGAGGAAGCCGCCAAGGGGCGAGGGCTCCCCGTCGCCCGCGCTGCACGGCTGGGCCGGTCGCGGATCATCTGGGGCTGGCTGACCGGGGTCGTGGGGCCGGCGCTGCTGACGCTGCTGCTGTTGAAGGGGGGAACGGGACTCGGCCTCGCCAACGACGTGCTGCTGTTCCTGACGCTGACCGTGGCGGCGGCACTGCTCGGCGGTCTGCGTCCGGCACTGGCCTCGGCCGTGGTGGGCTCGCTCCTGCTGAACTGGTTCTTCACCCCGCCCGTGGGGCAACTCACCATCTCGGACCCCAGGAACATCCTGGCGTTGGTCATCTTCGTGCTGGTGGCGATCTCGGTGGCCTCTGTCGTCGACCTCGCCGCCCGGCGCACCCACCAGGCCGCCCGGCTGCGCGCCGAGTCGGAGATCCTCTCGTTCCTGGCGGGCAGTGTCCTGCGTGGTGAAACCACTCTCGACGCCCTCCTGGAACGGGTACGCGAGACCTTCGCGATGGATGCCGTGGCGCTGTTGGAGCGGGAGTCCGAGACGGCGCCCTGGACGTGCTCCGGCAGCGTGGGCGACACCGGCCCGCTCATGCGCCCGGAGGACGCGCACGTCGACATGCCCGTCGGCGACAACATGGCACTGGCGCTCTGCGGCCGTGTCCTGCCCGCCGAGGACCGCCGCGTGTTGGCGGCCTTCGCCGCCCAGGCCGCCATCGTCCTGGACCGCCAGCGCCTGCAGTCCCAGGCCGAACACGCCCGGAAGCTCGCCGAGGGGAACCGCATCCGCACCGCCCTGCTCGCTGCCGTCAGTCACGACCTGCGGACTCCCCTGGCCGGCATCAAAGCCTCGGTCACCTCCCTGCGCTCCGACGACGTCGAATGGTCCGACGAGGACCAGGCGGAACTCCTCGCGGGCATCGAGGAGGGCGCCGACCGCCTCGATCACCTCGTCGGCAATCTCCTGGACATGTCCCGGCTCCAGACCGGTACCGTCACACCGCTGATCCGCGAGGTGGACCTCGACGAGGTCGTGCCGATGGCCCTCGTCGGAGTGCCGGAGGACAGCGTGGTCCTCGACATCCCCGAGGAACTGCCGATGATCGCCGTCGATCCGGGCCTGCTGGAGCGTTCCGTCGCCAACATCGTCGAGAACGCGGTGAAGTACAGCCCCGAGGGCGAGCCCGTCCGCGTCTCGGCCAGCACGCTGGGCAGCCGCGTCGAAGTGCGCGTCGCCGACCGCGGCCCCGGCGTCCCCGACGACGCCAAGGACCGCATCTTCGAACCCTTCCAGCGCTACGGCGACGCCCCCCGCGGCGCGGGCGTCGGCCTCGGCCTGGCCGTCGCCCGGGGCTTCGCCGAGGCCATCGGAGCCACCCTCACCGCCGAGGACACCCCCGGCGGCGGGATGACCATGGTCCTCACGGTTCCCACCGCCGCCGGTCACTCACCGGCCGCGCCCCAGCTCCCGGACGCGGTCACGTCGTAGTCGGCACGGACATTCGGGTGACCGCGTGCCTGGCAGGAGTCGGACGCCCGTCACGCGCGCGGGTCCGTCGGGCGCGGCTGGACCCCCGTCATCAGGAAGTCCAGCCCGCGCCGGGTCGAGACCACCACGACCCGGTCGCCGGCACGCAGGATCCTGCCGTGCGCGGGGCGCCAGTCGAAGCCCGGCCGGTCGAGGCGCAGGCCGCCGAGCGTGTCCGTCGGTCCGGGAGATACGGCCTCGACGGCGGCGCCCACCGCCAGGACGCGCCACTCGTTCTGACGGAATGCCTGGTGAATGGAGCGTCCCTCCAGCTCCGGGTGGCCGGCGACGTCCACCGCGGTGAAGAGGAGGGAACCGCGTTCGACCGGCATGATGCCCAGGACATGACGGCCCATCATGGCGGCGGCGAAGGGCAGCGCGGCGAGCGCCGAGACGCTGCGGCTGCGCGTGGCGGCGTCGGGGTACGAGGCGCGCATCGTACGGGAGACGCTGGCGGCGAAGTCGTCGTCGTAGAGCCGCATCACCGCCCGCACCCGGGGGTTGCTCTCGCGCGCCGCCATCACGATGTCGAGGTTCTCGCCGTCGTCGCGGGTGAGCACCAACAGGGACTTGCTCTGGCGGATGCGCGCCCGGTCCAGGACGCCGGGGGCGCCGGCATCCTCCAGCAGCAGCGGCACGCCGAGTTCACGGGCCAGCCCGACGCCACGCGCGTGCGGGTCCCGTTCTATGACCACCACCTGATGTGCGGTGGTGCGCAGTTGCGCCAGCACGCGGGTGCCGATCTTCCCCAGCCCGACCAACACGATGTGGTCGCGCAGGTCGTCGGCCGGCGGATGGCCGACCGACGCCTGGCGGAACGCGCCGGTGGCGTTCAGGGTCGCGGCGACCACCAGCGGCAGGACCGCCAGACCGACGAATCCGGCGACGAGTTGGAGTACGCGCCGGGCCGGTGATTCGTCGGTCGCCGGGTCACCCATGGTGAAGATGTCCAGCAGCGGCAGGTACACCGACTTCCACAGCGGGCCCGGCTCGGCCAGCGCGGTGGCCACGGCCAGTGCCAGCACGATCGCGGCCAGCACGCCGAAGACCGAGAGGACCTCGCGAGAGAGGAAGACCTTCCACGGCAGATGCGCCAGTCGCCCGCGCAGCCATGCGCCGTAACGGCGCCGATCGCGCGGCGGGGCCTCGGGGCGATGGTGATGGGTGACTTCCTCCAGCATGAGCCGGCCGTGGGTGAACTGCCGGTGGTAGGACGTGACCGTGTCGGGCAGCAGTTGGGTGCCCTCCTCCCCCGGCGTCTCCGGGCTGTCCTCGCTCGCCGGGTCGTCCTGGTGGGCACCGGACAGCACCGCGAGAGTGGCCAGGTCGGCGGACTTCGGCGGAGTACGGGCGGGGCGTACGACGCCTCGGAAGACCTGGCCCTCCACCTGCAGGGTGTCGCCCCGCCCGACCGCGGCGGCGGCCACCAGCTCGGGGACCGCGGTGTCGGTGTCGGACAGCACGGTGGTGGACATGTCGAGCGCCGTGTCGTCGCTCCGGCCGAGCGCCGACACGGCACGGTCCAGGAGCCGTTCGAGGTGCTCGCCGCGCTGTCGGTTGTACATGCGGATGACCAGGCGGATCGTGGGGTTGATGCTCCGGGCCAGCAGCGCGGCGGTGAGATTGACCTGGTCGTCGCGGTAGGTGAGGGCAAGCGCGGCCGCCCGCTCCACACCCGCCGCCCGCAGCGTCTGCTCGTCCGGGCGGGCGGCCACCAGCAGCTCGACGGTCGACTGCGGATCGCGGTGCAGCGCGGCGATCTCCGGTGCGTGCCCTTCGCGCCGGGAGGGCAGCACGACGGTGACCGCCTCACCGCACACCGCGTCCAGGGTCACCGCCAGCCGGTGCGCGAGCCCGTCGTCCCCGCAGATCACCATGTGCCGAGAGCGCTGCCCAAAGGGCATGCGCAGTTGGAGAGTTGACATCACAACAGCAAGATCGCCGGTACATGACACGCGGTTCCGCTACGCACAACAGTTCGGCATCAAGGATCCGTATGGACAGGAACCACCCCTCCCGTCCAGATCGACAGAACAGCGACCAGCACCTTCGCCAGGGGCGATCACCAGACCCCGAGGGACGCCACGGCGCCCGCCTCTCCTCCGGGCACGAGGATTCGACAGGAACGCGACAAGAAGGGATCTTGACCCTCCGTTCACCTGATCACCCATGCCCAAGCTGCCGGAGACACGGCCTCGCCTTCGGCGTGCTCCGGAGAGAACGGGGGGAGAGACCCATGTCCAACAATGAGTCGTTAGTGGATTCGGCGGCGCTTTCCAGGCTGGCGAAGAGCTTTGAAAGCTACGGCACGGATCTGGAAAGCTCCACGCGGGACTTCCGATCGAAGACCGATTCCGAGGTGATTCACGATGGATTCGGTGTCCTCACGGAGTCCCAAGAGGTCACCTCCGCGCCTTTTGTCGGTGCCCATATTGTTGTTGTTGCTCAGGCTTTTCTGCGCCCACTCGTAGGCGATTGCGGCGGGGCCGTAGTTGAACTTGCTGATGGTCGCCTTGGCCAGGTCGTCGGTGGCGATGCAGCCGGGGTGCTGGCCGAGCTACCCGTCACAGCACAGCAAGGGGCCCGCCCAGTTCCCATGGGTGATGACGGGTGTCGTGTTGATGCTCAGCGCCTCGTCCTCGTAGGAGATCCGTGTGCGCTGCGCGGGCCCGTCGCCCCAGGCGGGCGGGCCCTTGATGCATTCGGTACAGGTCGATCGAAGGGACGGTCTCGTCCCGGGATTGATGGGTGACATCGCGCCAGCAAAGACGGAGATGCTCTCCTGCCACCGCGTGCTGTAGGGGCTCGGCTCGGACGCGGCCGTGACCGTGAGCGTGGCGGTGCCGATCACCTCGTACTTGGAGTTGACGTGCCCGTACTGGATGCGCTCGGGGCTCATGCGGACGCTGCCGGGTCGGCCGTCGGCATCGACGTTCCTGCTTCCGGCTCACCGCCAGACACCGTCTGACTCGATTCGCTGGATTCCCTTCTGTCGTGCCGACGATTGTCTGCCCCCAATCGTCCATAGGGCCGTTCACACTGACGCGCAAACATTCAAGACGCCACGGCCGCCGAAGGTACTCGTTTTCAGAACGTGCAAGTTGGCCGAATATCGTGACGACTTGGTGGCGGTCGGCCGCGCCGGCGGATGATGAGAGGCCGGTCCGGCAGTCGCTGGCCCTCGAGGTGACGGCAGCGAAATCACGACTGACACAGCCCATCTGTGCGGCGGTGGTGGCGGATCATAGCTCCGCAGATGAAATTCTGATGAGCCCCGGGCAGGTCAAGGCTGCCTAACAGCCCATGACGGGTCATGAGTTTGGCCTCGGACCGGCTGATTCCGTCATCGTCACTGCGTCGCTGGCGACGCTAAATTCGCCTTGATCAACCACCACTCCCCACCACATAACTGGCAGGGTTCCGACCTGGGGCGACATGGCGCCCGGCCAGGGAAAGGGCATGATGAACCGCTTAAGATCTTCCGGCCACTGGGCCAGAGGGCTGGTCGCCCTCACCGCGACCGCTGCATCGACGCTCGCCGCCATAACTGCCGGGGCCGGCCCCGCCGCCGCGACAGGGCATCCGAAACCCGCCACAACCGCCAACCAGCCGAAGCTCGGCGACGCTTGCACCTCCGCCGACCTCGGCGCACGCCACCCGTACATCAAGACCACCGAAGTGTCCCCGACGATCACCCACTTCAAGGGCTGGTACGTCACCGAGGGCACAACCGGCAACCAGACCGTCACCACCAGCACCCAGACGACCATCTCGGTCTCCGTCGGCCTCAACGGCAATGTCGAGGGCGGTTTCGCCGTCGAGACCCTCGGTAAGGTCGGCGCGAGCCTGGGCCTGAACGTCAAGGTCGACTACTCCTCCACCAGCACCGAGTCGAATTCGGTCACGTGGAACTTCAACCAGCCCGGCTACTACGGCGCCTACAAGGGCACCAAGAAGGTCACCGGTACGTACGGAAGCCTCAACTGCAACCGCGCCCAACAAGGCGACGGCAGTTGGGCGTTGAAGTGGACCGAGGGGTCCGGCAGCGGCAGCTTCACCACCTACACCACCCTTGAGGAGGGGGCGGTGCGCTGCCAGGACAAGGTGCCCGCAGGCAGCATCATGGCCAAGGCACAAGGGCTCCTCGACTGCGGCTCGGTCGCCGCGAAGGCCCAGCACCCGGCGGGTGCCGTGGCGCCGACGGCGAAGCAGATGCGGGACCGCCTCGTGCAGCGCCCGGCTCTCACCAGCGGCAGGTCCGCCGAACAGCCCAAGGCCACCGGGCGTAGCGCGCGCGCCGCTCTCAACTGCGAGTCCGGCGCCTACAAGATCGCTGTACCCGGCAAGCCCCTGTCCTGGGGCGCGCCGCTCTTGGCCGCCGACGGTGTCCGCCTGCGGCCCTCGACGATCTTCAGCGCCCACCTGGACAACTGGCGCCTGTGCAACGTGACGGAGAACAACGGGGTCCTTGAGGCGTCCCTGTGGAACTGGGGCAACGGCGGGTGCGCGACCATCGCCGAGCAGAACGCGGCCACCGAACAGGCGGTCCTGCAGACGGCCCCCTGCACGGAGGACGACCTCCAGCGGTTCTACATCTACCGCGACGTACCCGGCAGCTCGAAGATCGGTGTGCAGAACAAGTACACCGGCTCCATGATGAGCCACGACCGTTACGCGGACGGGGAGTTCATCCGCCAGTACTCCAGCGGCAGGCAGGACGGTACGGGCACGTACACCCTGATCGGAGTCTGACGGCCCACACCCCGTGAGCGGTCCCGCACGTGAACCCCCGACCTCCCGGTTTCGTGCGGGGCCCTCCGCGTCCCTACTCCGGCCCCAGTCTTGGGGGACTGGAAGCTCGACGACCCTGCATCACCTCGCGTCCCACCGACAACGCGAGCTGGGACGACTTCACCCGAACCGCTTTCGAGGGCAACGCGGCCTGGGATCGCGTAAGCCGTCGCGCTCACCGCGCCTTGCCTATCCCCTCATCAGCGAGGTGCCCGGAGGGAAGGCGAAACGGGACGGGACACCGACCAGGCGCATTGGGCGGCTCACGCATTGGGGCTCATCGCCGAGGCCCCATGCCGCCCGAGCCTGGACCCCAGCGGCAAGGGCCGGGCCCGCTGGACCATGCGCGGGAAGACTGCCCTCAATGCCTTCGACATCACCTTCGACGGCCGACTCTCCGCAGCCCGCCAGTAACCCCAACCACTCGGGTTACACCGCTCGTTTGACAGACCCGCGTCTCGTCGTCCCCGTCGACAGCATCAACACCGGGCCCTCGCCCAAGTACTACGGCTACACACGCGGCGTGACCTGGCTCAACGCCGTCAACGACCAGGTCGCGGGGATCGGCGCGATGGTCGTACGCCGCGCTCCGCGCGACAGCCTCTACACCGTGGACACCCTGCTCAACCTCGACGGCGGGGTGCGCCCGGAGATGGTGGCCACCGACAGCGCCTCCTACTCCGACATGGCGTTCGGCCCGTACAAGATGCTCGGCTTCCGCTTCGCCCCGCGCTTCCGCGACCTCGCGGACCAGCGGTTCTGGCGGGCCGACCTGCCCGGCGGCGACGAGGAGCCGGATGCGGGGTACGGGCCGCTTCAGGCCGTGGCCTGCAACAAGGTCAACCTGAAGCGGAACGAAACGCACTGGCCGGGCATGCTCCGCGTCGCCGGATCGCTCATCACCAACCAGGCCCGCGCCTACGACCTGCTGCGGATGCTCGGCCGCGAGGGCCACCCCACCCCGCTCGGGGCGGCGTTCGCGCGGCCCGGCGACCGGTCGGGCCGCTACCCGGTCGTCCTGCTGCTGTGGACGATGCGCGACGCAGGCGGGCCGGACCCACAGGATGCATTCGCGCTCGTCTCGTCCCAGCGCGACTGTCCCGAGCCATGGGCGCGGGCCGCCGCCCACGACGTGTCGGGGTTCGGGCACCTCGGCCAGCGGGCACCCGCGGCGGCAGAGGACGCCTTCGGCCAGGCACCGGAGGGATTCCGTTCGCTCGGTGACCGCTGGGGCATCGCGCTGGCCCTGGACACGCTGGCCGGCGTGGCCGTCGCGCGGTCAGTCGGTGCCGGCCGTGCGGGGGCCGGGTCTGCGTGCCTTCGCGAGCAGCGCGCGGCAGTGGTCCCGCAGCAGATCGGAGGGGACCGCGCCGAGCGAGACGTCCCGGACGACCCGGCGCAGCTCCTCGACCGGGGAGCCAGCCAGCACCTGGAGCGCCTCGAACTTGTTCCGCATCGGCACCTCGGGATCGGACACGAAGTCCCGGGCCGCGGCTGCCGCCGGTGCGTGCTGCAGCTGGGCCAGGGTGATCAGCGCCCTGGTCTGGAGGTAGCGGTTGGGTTCCCTGGCCAGCCGTCCGAGCAGGTCCAGCACGTCCGCGCCGCCCAGGTGTTGCAACACCTCGACCGCGCCGGCGCGGACCATCGTCGGCACGCGCCAGGAGGCGGCGATCGCCCGGTGGGCGCCACTCGTCTCCGGCAGCAGGCGGCCCCGGGTCAGCGCCAGCGCGCGGATCCGGACCGCTGTCACCTGGCGGGCGTCAGCCGCCACGTCGGGCAGCACCTGCCTGGTGCGCTCCGGGTGCGCCCGGCACAGCACCTCCAGTGCCCGGACGCGCGAATCCGCGTCGACTGACGCGTCCGTCAGCAGCTTCTCCAGTGCCCGGCACCCGTCCTCCGGGGCGATCCTGCCCAGCGCGCCGGCGGCGCGGATCCGCGCCGCCGGACCGAACGCCGACCGGGTGAGCCGCTCCAGGCAGCGGCGTGCCCGGCCGTCGCCGAGGTCCGCCAGGAGCGTGCCGGCCCGCACCCGCATCTCCTCCAGCAGCTCCGGGTTGTCCAGCACGGACAGCAGGGCGTCGGCGGCCTTGCGGGTGCGGAACTGGTCGAGGCGCTCGGCGGCCTGGATCTGCGATGCCCAGGGCGCCGAAGGGTGCAGCGCGATGACGGTGAGCAGGTACAGCGCCCGCGAGTCTTGTACGCCGTCCAGCGCCTCGGCGGCCTGCAGGCGTAGACCGATCCCGGCCGCGGGGTCGCCGGCCAGACCGTACAAGACCTCCTGGCCGCGCGGGTCGGAGAGGGAGAGCAGAGCCCGGCCCGCCTGGAGCCGCTCCGGTCCGGTCAGCCGCTCCGTCGCCGCGATCGCGGCCAGCGCGTCGGCCGCTCTGGGGTCGCCGTGCCGGGCCAGCGCCTCGGCCGCCCGCAGGATCAGCGCTGGCTCGTCGGACGGCCCGGTCAGCAGGTCGGCCAGGGTGTCCACGACGCGGGGGTCCCGGAGCCGGGAGAGTCCGTCGGCGGCCGACAACCGCAGGAGGCGGTCCTCCGAAGGGTCCTGGGCAATCCGGGCCAGGCACTCGACGGAGTCCTTCCCGCCCAGCCATTCCAGGGCCTCCAGCGCCCGGCTACGGGAGGACACCGGGCGCTCCCGGTCCCCGGCGGCCTCGCGCAGGTACCGGAAGGCGAAGTGCGGGTGGAGCCGGGAGAGCGCTTCCACCGCGGCGGACCGGACATGGGGGAGGGTTGGGCCGTCGGCTGCGATGCCGAGCAGGATGGCCACGGCGCTGTCGGGCGCGGTCCGGTCCAGGGACTCCGCGGCGCGCAGCCGGTCCACCCACCAGGTCTCGGAGGACCGGGCGAGGTCCGCCAGCGCCCGCGCGCCGCGCTCGTCACCGAGCCGGCCCAGGA
Source organism: Streptomyces noursei (assembly GCF_016917755.1). GTDB lineage: Bacteria > Actinomycetota > Actinomycetes > Streptomycetales > Streptomycetaceae > Streptomyces > Streptomyces yunnanensis. Next base: position 1,015,259 of record NZ_CP070326.1, read on the forward strand.
TCTCGGCGGCCCTGATCCTGCGCCCCGCGTCTGTTTCCTGGTCGCCGGCGACGGAGACCGGCAGCTCATGGGCGTCCGCGGCGCCGAGGTCCGCGAGCATCTCCGCGGCGTGCAGCCGGGTTCCCAGGTCGTGCGTGGGGAGCGCCGCGAACGAGGATATCTCCGCGGTGCCTCGGGCGTCCCCGAGGTCCACCAGCGCCCGGGCGGCCCGCAGCCGGTCGAACGGGTCGCGCCGCTCGTCGCGAACCACCGCGAACAATTCCCGCCTGGCCGCCCGCAGCGCCCGCCGGGGAAGGGCGGCGCCCTCGCTGCTCAGCCGGGCGACGTACTGGGCGCCGTGCAGCTCCCTGGCCCAGTGCGCGAGCAGCCGCGCGAACCCCGGACGGCCGGACCAGGAGGAGACGAGGAAGTCGACGTAGGGACTCTCGACGGCGGCCAGCGGGGCCACCCGGCGCCTGCGCGGCCAACCGCCGACGATCGAGCGGTAGGCGTTCCGGTTCCGCTCGGGGTCCCCGACCGTGGCCTGCGCCGCGAGGTGTTCGAGCAGCGTCTGGTGGACGAACTCCAGACTGCCGCCCCGCCGGACGACCAGCCCGCCGCGCAGCAGTACCTCCTCGCACAGCGCGCTCCACCGCTCACGACGGAGCGAGGCGGGCCGCAGGTGGCCCGTCCACCGTTCGATCAACTGCCGCTCGGGGGTGATGTCTCCGCGGTACTTGGCCAGCGCCAGCTCCCGCAGGACGTGATCCGTCAGGGCGCCGAGTCCTTCCGCCGCGCGGGCCCCCTCGGCGCCGTGGCGGTCCAACACGGCGTGCGCCTGCTCCAGCACGTTGGCCCGCTCGTCGTACTGCTTGGCGCGGAGCAGGTCCATGAAGCGCGTGTACAGCGCCCAGCGGCCCCGGGGCAGCGGCTCCTGGGCGGAGTCGGCGTGCAACTGGCAGAGCATGGTCGCCATCAGCGGCACCGTCGCCAGGTGCCGCACGCTGGGGATCCTGACATGATCCAGGAAGGCGGTGGTCCTCGCCTCTGGCTCCGGCAGGCCCAGGGCGGTGAACCAGGCGCGGGCGAACCCGGGCAGCTGCTGAAGGTCGAAGGGCAGCAACGAGCAGCAGCGGAACCGAGGTTCCGGTATGTCCCGGACGTCGAGGGTGGGCCTGGTCGCCAGGACGAACCGGAACTGGTGCGCGTACGCGTCCTGTTCCCGGATCGAGGCGAGCTTGCCCAGGACGCGCTGCTGCCCCTCCGGGCTCATCACCTCGTCCAGGCCGTCCACCAGCAGCAGCCAGCGCACGCCCGGCGCCGGGGGAGCGGCGAAGAGGTCCTCGCGGAGAGGTCTGACCAGCCCGGCGCCGCTCAGCTCCCGGGAGACGGCGTCGTGCAGGAGGCTCGCGAAGGGCCGGTCGCCGACCAGGTCCGCGGCCCTGACCAGGACGGGGACCGAGTGGTAGAAGTGCTCCTCGGTCCACCTGCGGGCGACGGTGGTGATCCAGGACCGCAGCAGACTGGACTTCCCGAAGCCCGGTCCGCCGAAGACGATCACGTCGTCTGGGTGGTCCAGGAGCCCGTCGGCGGGGGTCCGCGCCTCGTCGTCCGGCACCGGGGCGAGGCCCCGGTACGCCGTCGCGTGCTGGTGGACGTAGACCGTGGACAGCGGCGGCGGCACCGTGCCGGGGACCACGCCTGGGTACGGGTGCTCCCGGGCGGCTCGCGCGGAGATGTCCAGGAACTCGCGCAGCCGCGGTCCGAGGAAGGGCCAGCCGCCCGCCTCGATCTGCGCGTCCGACAGCGTGCCCAGCCAGGTCCGGCAGTCGGTACTCCACCGGCTGTCGCACCAGCCGGGATCGAGCCGGGCGGTCAACTCACGCGCCCCGACCATGTGCGAACTGCCGGTCCGGTCGGCGGTGGTGAGCATGCCGGCCACGCACCCCGTCCGGCGGTTGAGGACGGGGCTACCGCTAAACCCTGCGGTCACCACCGTGCCGCGCAGCCGGTGCAGGCTGTTCGGCCGCTCGAAGGCACGGGCGGACGTGCCCTCGTAGGTGAAGGTCGCAGACTGCCCGGCGCGGAACATGCCGGACGGGTGCCCATGGGTCCACAGCACGTCCCCGACGGCCAGCCGGTCCGACAGCGGCAGGGCGGCGGGGCTCTCCCGCCGGTCGGCGTCGGTGACCTGAAGGAATGCCAGGTCGAGCCCATCCCCCGGGGTCAGGAAGTACCGCTCCGGACGCGCCTGGAGTTCCAGGACCAGCGAGCGCGAGGCGATGCGGCCGACGATCCTGCGCGGTAACTCCGCCGCCGAGGCGGCCACCACGTGGGCGCACGTGGCCACCACGCCGGGCGCCACGAAGAAGCCGGTGCCCACGGCGAGAGGTTCGCCGTCGGGCGAGGGCACTTCGAGCGCGACGACGGAGTCCAGCAGCGCCGACTCCTGCCTCCCCGGGGGAAGGCCCGTCACGCCGAGGTGCTGTCCCATTCGAGCGTGACCTTGAACGCCGACTTGGCGCTCGCCTTGCCGATGGCGGCCACCAGAGACCCCGACTCCAGGGCGATGTCGCAGCCGAACTCCAGCGTCACTTTGCTCGCCGTGCTCTGCCGGGCCTGCTCGCCCACAGCCCGTGCCACCGCGTTCAGCCCGGATATGACCTGGTCGAGGCCGGGACGACGGGCGCCGATCTCGGTCTCCTCGCCGTCCACCGCGGCCTCGGCGGAGCCCGCGAACACCTGGATGCGCACCCCGTCCTGGGTCACCGGGACCATCACGGTCTCCCCCACGGTGCGGTCGTGCTCTGTCATCGTGCGTCCCCTCCAGGCTCGGCCTGAACGTCTGTGACGAGCCCGGAGCGGGCCGTAACGACATCGTGGCACAGCCCACTGACAGCGCGTGGCCGCCGGAGATAACCCCCCTGCGCGCGGCCGGACTCGGCGGTCAGGCGAGCGCGCTGCCCCGCCTTCCACTTCTTCCAGGAGAGGGTCCAGCCGTGTTGAGCCCGTTGGCCGAGTCGACGGTCTTGTCGCCCGAGGTCTTCACGATCACCACGTCCCCGAGGAGCGAACCGTCGTAGAACTCCTATCCGTCCGTCTCCTCGTCCTTCCCGCCCTTGGTGTCGTGCAGGCAGATGCAGCCGTGGGTGCCGTTGCGGTGGCCGAAGGTGGAGGCGGCGGTTCAGTAGTTGCCGTGGATGACGGTGCCGGAGGTGGTCGGCCGCTGGGCGTGCAGCACGTCCGCTCTACGTCAGGCTGCTCCTGGACGGCACTGCCGGAACCTGGACATCGAGAGGTTCCTCATGTCACCTGCCGCTTCCCCGACCACGTCCCGCCCAAGCACCACAACCGGCCATGAGGCCGTCTCCCGGAAGCAGGACATCATCCCAACCGTCACCACCACCGACACATGGCGCGAGGCAACCCGGCCAAACAGCAGTGTGCACAGCTTCTCCGGTGCGCTCTCCCCGCCTTCGTGTTCACGAAGGCGGGGAGCGGTCCGCACTCACATGAAGATCGCTCACCACCCCTGGCCGCCGCACCCTGCACACCGACTACCAAACAGGGAAAGGTTGTTCGCGGGACCGATCACGTGCCGGCCGGGACCGCATCACGAAAGTGGATCAGGGACGTGAAGCGATCACTCGCTGTGGGACGTGGTGATCTGACGAACAGCCAGTACTCTTCGTGCAACTTGCCGCCAAGTCCCATGCAAAGGGCCTGATCACATGACAGTTCCGGCTGGGTGGGTGACGCGTGGCAGGTCCGTCCGGCGCTCAGCGCACCAGGACGTTCTCTCCCGAGCGCGGCAGGACCGCGTGCCAGCCCAGTTCCCGCACGATCCGGTCCCGTAGGGCCGTGGAGGCGTCCGGCTCGCCGTGCACCAGATACGTGCTGTGCGGAGGCGGGGCGGCACGCAGCCAGTCCACGATCTGCGTCGCGTCCGCGTGGGCCGAGAAGTGCGGAACGTTCGCCACCTCGGCGCGCACGGGGACGTACTCGCCGAACATCTTGAGTGCGCCGGCCCCGTCCACCAGGTCGCGGGCGCGGGTGCCGACCGCCGCGAAGCCCACGATGACCACGGCGTTGCGCGGGTCGGGCAGGCGCCGCCGCAGGTGGTGCAGAACGCGTCCGCCGGTCGCCATGCCCGCCGACGAGACGATGACCGCCGGGCCCTGCGTGTGGTTGATGTCGATCGACTCCTGAACGGAGCGGGCGGCGGTGAACGGGTCGGGGCTCAGCGCGGCCGTCCCTGCGGAGGTGATCTCGGGTAGCAGTTCGGTGGCGCGGGAGTGGATGGCGTCCCGGTACACGTCCAGGGCCTTCAGGGCCATGGGGCTGTCGACGTACACCGGGACCTTCTTGGGTAGTGCGCCCTCGGCTCGCAGGGCGGCCAGCTCGTTCAGAACGACCTCCGTGCGGTCCAGGGCGAAGGCGGGAATGACCACGATTCCTCCGCGTCGCAGCGTGCGGGCCAGCACGTGGGCGAACCGTGCCCGACCGGCCTTGTCGTCGTGCCGGCGATTGCCGTAAGTCGACTCCACCAGCAACACGTCCGCGCCCGAGAACGGCTCGGCCGGGCGCAGCAGGGGATGTCCGGGGCGGCCGAGGTCGCCGCTCACCGCGAGGGTGTGTCCGTCTTCCAGAGTGAGGTGGGCCCACGTCGAGCCGAGGATGTGTCCGGCGCGTCGCAGGGTCAGCGTGGTCCCGGTGGTGACGTCGATGGCGGTGTCCACGGGTACCGGATCGAAATACTGCAGGGTGCGGTCGACGTCGGCGTCGTCGTAGAGCGGTTCGGCGACCCGGTGTTTGGACCAGCCGTGGGTGTTGGCGTGCGCCGCCGCCTCCATCTGCAGACGAGCGCTGTCACGCAGCACGATCCCGGCCAGTCGCGCGGTGTACGTGCTGGCGAGGATCGGCCCCCGGAAGCCCTGGCGGACGAGGCGGGGCAGATAGCCGCAGTGGTCCAGGTGCGCGTGGGTGACGACGACGGCCTCGATGTCGGAGGCGTCACGGGGAAGACTCCGCCAGTTGCGGCGGCGCAGCTCGCCGAGACCTTGGAAGAGCCCGCAGTCGACGAGGATCCGTGCGTGGCCGCTCTCGACGAGGAACTTGCTGCCCGTCACGGTGCCGACGCCGCCCATGAAGGTCAGCAGTGCCGGCCTCTGCCGGGGCGCCGCGGGGACCGTGGACGGATCAGGTTCGGTGGACATGGGGTTTCCGCCTCCCGGTCGTGCATCGGCGCGTACTTTCCACGCCCTGTGAAGGCTTCAGTCGGCACGGGGTGTGCGGTGTGGTCGGACGACCGCCAAGGGGCATTGGGAGAACTGCAGGAGTTGGTGGCTGACCGACCCCATGGCCAGTCCGCGGAAGCCGCCGCGGCCGCGGGAGCCGACGACCAGGAGGTCCGCCCGGTCGGACGCACGGGCCAGCGCGAGCATGGGGTCTTCCTCGGGGAGATGCTTCACCACCTCCACCTCGGGATGCTGGCGCGTCAGTGGGGCCAGCCAATCCTCCAGGTCCTTCCGGTGCGCTCGGACCGCCTCGTCCAGCGCTCCGGCGGTCGTAAGACCGTGCAGTCCCGGGCGGATCCAGGCGTGCACGACCTGCAGGGGGACGCCGCGCAGGGATGCCTGCTCGAAGGCGTACGCCAGGGCGGCGTCCGAGTGGGTCGAGCCGTCCGTGCCCACCACGATGCGGTTGTGACCGGTGGTGAGGTAGTTGACGACGACCACGGGGCACACCGCGTGTCCGACGACCTGTAGCGCGACCGAGCCCAGCAGCAGGCTCCCGAACCCACCCATGCCCTTGGCGCCGAGCACAAGCGTGTGCGCGTGCTCCGCCTCGGACAGCAGCGCGGCAGGCGGAGCACCCGAGGGCAGCGCGGAGGTGACTTCCAGGCCCGGATGTGCTTCCTTGGCGACCGTGGTGGCCTCGTCGACCACTCCCCTGTCGTGTTGCCCTGCCTCCCAGGCACGTCCCTCCGGGGTGGTGGCGTGTGCGTGTGCCGGGGGCAGGACGTGCACGACGTGCAGAGCGCGACCTCGCGATGCGGCCTCGTGGGCCGCCCAGATCAGGGCCCGCAGGCTGCGTCCGGAACCGTCGACCCCGACGACGATCGATCCAGTCATGGCCACTCCCTTGTGTGAAACGTCGGCGCCGGACCGGCGCCCGGTATGCCCGAGCACAGCCCGTTCCGCCGCGGGGGCGGGAGGAGCTTCCGGCCGGCCGGGCCGGTCCGTGTTCGCCCTGCCCCGCTGCCGTCGGCGAGCGAACGCATCTGCCGCTCCTGCGCGCTCATGCCACGGTGGCTTGCCCCACGGGCGTCGGCTCTTGGTGCGGACGTCGGGTCGGCGGTGGGGCAGTGGTGTGCTGTGTTTCGTCCTCGACGAATCGGGCCAGGGCGCGGGCGCTTTCCAGGAACTGGGCGGGGAAGACGATGGTGGAGTTCTTCTCCGCGGCGATCTCGGAGAGGATCTGCAGGTTCCGCAACTGCAGGGCGACGGGGTGGGCGCTGATGACGTCAGCGGCCTCGGCGAGGCGGTCCGCGCTCAGTGCCTCTCCCTCAGCTGCGATGATCTTGGCGCGCTTCTCCCGCTCGGCCTCGGCCTGGCGTGCCATCGCGCGCTGCATGGTGGGCGGCAACTCGATGTCCTTGAGCTCCACCAGCAGGACATAGATGCCCCAGCGTTGGGTCAGCCCGTCGAGGATGTCCTTGATCTGGGTGTTCAACGTTTCGGTGTCGGTGAGGACCTGGTCGAGGAGGGACCGGCCCACGACATTGCGCACGGTGGTCTGGGCGATCTGACCGATGGCGGCCGACACGTCCTCGATCTCCACGATGGACTTCACGGGGTCGACCCGACGGAAGTAGGCGACGGCCGCGACACCGATGGAGACATTGTCGCGGGTGATGACCTGTTGGGAGGGGATCGGCATGGTCACCGTCCGCAGGGTGACCTTCCACATCCGGTCCGCCAAGGGGATCATGAAGCGAATACCCGGATTCCGGACGTTGTGCAGTTTCCCGAAGCGGAACACCACCCCGCGTTGGTACTGACGCACGATCGCGACACCGAGATTCGCCATGCCACCCACCTCCTCGAAGGCGTTTGTTCCACAGTGGCCGATGTCGGTTCGTCGGCGCTTGGGCCCTCCGGCCCTGCGCCCTGGGTCGATCCGACCACATTCCGGCCCTACCCGACTGCCCCGGGCACTGCGGGAGAGTCCGCGATTCGTCACCGCTTGCCAGTGCCTGCCGATCAGAGGCCCCGGCCGACCCGCGTCTCCGCACGCCTGACTACGGCAGGTGACCGATCGCCCGCCCGGACCGTTTCGCGCACAGGGCGTTGGGCGAAGGCGGAATACTGGAACGGGGCGAGTCTGCGAACGGCTGGCACGGTACCGCTCTCGGCGTCCGCGTTAGCCCGTGCCCCTCGCGTGGAGGGAGCGACCTCATGCTGAAGGCAACCAAGGAAACACCCGCAGGCGTCGATGTGGTCAGGGCCGTCGGCACCGTGTCGAAGGGCGACTACGAGAGTGTGGTCGTGCCACTCGTCGAAGACGCCCGCCGGGCGGGACGGCGCCTGCGCATCATGTGTGAGATCGGGCCGGAGTTCCGGTCGTTCACCCCGGCTGCGGCCTGGGAGGACCTCAAGGTCGGTCCCGGTGCCATGCGGCTGTGCGACGGCTGCGCCGTTGTCACCGATGCCGGATGGATCCGCGAGACGACCCGATTGCTGCGCTTCCTGATGCCCTGCCCCGTGCACGTCTTCGGCGCCCAGGAACGCGAAGAGGCCCTGCAGTGGCTGACGTCACTACCCGAAGGCCCCGGCATCTCCCACCGGCTCCTGACCGACTCCCGCGTGCTCGTCGTCGAAGTCCAACATCCGCTGCGCGCCCAGGACTTCGAGGCACTGGCGGCGACCGCGGACACCTGGTTGCAGACCCACGACGCGCTGGCCGGCGTCGTGATCCACACACACGAGTTTCCCGGTTGGGAAAACCTCGGCAGCCTGATCCGCCACGTGCGGTTCATCCGTGATCACCATCGGAAGGTCGAAAGGATCGCGTTGGCGGCGGACAGCAAGGTCGCCGCGCTGGTGCCCCACCTCGCGAACCACTTCGTCCATGCCGAGGTGCAGCGCTTCGCATACGACGAACTCGACGACGCACTCGCGTGGGCCGCCGATGCCGAGACGCGACAGCCGGGCAAGGCATGTTGACCACCATGTGCGTCAGGTCCCGCCGTGTTTCGGTCCGAGCCGACGCCAGCATCTTCGACCGCCGGAGCCATGGAGGTCCTTCCCGCCTGCTCGCGCTCGCCTCTCTCTTGTGCCGATGACATGCCGGGCGCAGCTGGTGGCGTTCGGGGGCACCAGTACGCCCCCTGGGGACCGGTCCCGGATTCGTCAGTCGTGCGGCACGATGGCGACGGGGCACGACGCGTGGTGTGCGGCGGCATGTGCGACGTTGCCCAGCCGTGGCGCCAGGGCGGGTCGTTGCCGACGGCGTCCGATCACCAGCAGATCGGCGGCCGAGGCCGCTCGTACGACGGCCCGGGAGGGGCTCTCCAGAAGTACGCTGTCGATCACCCGCACACCGGGGAACTTCTCGCGCGACGAGCGGAGTGCCTCGCCCAGCCGCTGCCGGGCTTCCTCGGTGATCTCCTCGATGACGTCGGGATTCCCGGCCCACGGCACGTACCTATCCACCGGCAAGCTCCTCCCGTGGACGGCGTGCAGGGGCACTTCGCGCAGGGCGGCGGCCTCGAAGGCGAACTCCAGCAGGTCGTCGCACCGCCCGTGCAGGCTCACCCCGACCACCACGACTCCGCCCGTGCCGTGCGCCGGATCCGAGGCAGGGCGCATGCCGGCGCGCACCAGCACGACCGGCCGCTCCGCTCGCGCCACGATCTCCATGCTGGTGTCGCCCAGGAAGAAGCATGCGGCGGTGGACAGTCCCCGCGATCCCAGTATCAGCAGCTCGGACCGCGCCGACGCGCGGAGCAGAGCGGTCTCGGCGTCAGATGCGACCAGGTCCTCGACGACGGGGAGGTTCGGGTAGCGCTCGTGGATTTCCGTTTGCGCATCGTGCACGATCCGTTTCGCCCAGTAGTTCTGGTCCACCTCCGGGGACGGTCCGACGGCCTCCGGTGCGAGCATGGGCCAGGCATGCAGCAGGCGTAGCGGGAGCCCTCGGCGATCGGCTTCCCCGGCTGCCCAGCGGGCGGCCGCCAGGCTCTCGGCCGAACCGTCGAGACCCACGGTGACGGCGTGGTCCATGGCAGTTGCCTCCTTCTCGCCGCGAGCCGGAGCGGGGTACGAACACGTCTCCTTCCCTCCAGCGTGCGGTCGCCGTCCGTCCGGCGACAGGGCCCCTTGGCCCAAGGATCGGGGCCGACAGCAGTGGAGAAGGCGTCGAAGCCGACGCGGGCGAGGCCACGCGGCGGCGTACGGGCACGGCGGAGCGGCCCGAACCACCCCACGACGGGGGACCATCGGCCCTACGCCCTATCCGTCCGGTGCGCGCACGCTGAGGGCATGCAGTGGGACAACGGCCTTCGGCAGCTGGACCGGCAGGAGTGCCTGCGCTTCCTGACGTTGGTGCCCATCGGCCGCATCGTGTACACGCACGAGGCGCTGCCTGCCGCCCTGCCGGTCAACTTCTCTCTCGACCAGGACCACTCGGTGGTGTTCCGGACCTCGGCGCGGTCACGTGTGGTGCACGCCGTCGACGGCGCCGTCGTGGCTTTCGAAACCGACTGGTTCGACGAGGAGTCGCAGTCGGGTTGGAGCGTCGTCGTGACCGGGCGGGCCAGCCTGGTCACCGACCGGAGAGAACAAGAACGGCTGCGTGCGGTCGGGCTCCGCTCGTGGGTGGCCGTGCCGGAGGACGCCTTCGTCCGGATCACCCCCGAACTCGTGAGCGGTCGCCTCCTGCACGGGCACCCGCGCGGCGGCGAGCGGGGCACGGCGTCCCTCGCCGACGTCCCGTGACGGCTGTGGCATCCGTCCGTACCGGAGGGCTCGGCGCATGACGGCCCGACCCACCGCCCCTGTGCCCGGCCGGCCCGTGTCCCAGGCCCTTCGGCCCCATGCGCGTGTCAGCGGGGTCCGCGATCCTGGAGAGGGTGCGAAGCGTCGGAGGAAACCGCGATGACGTGGGAGACCATACGCAAGGACACCACTGCGCAGGTGGCGCCGAACCTCGCCGACTACGCGCGGGAACGCGCGGAGTTCACCTGGTCCCGGGCGCGGAAGCGCCTGGACGGTCTGCCCTGCGGGCGCGGGCTGAACATGGCGTACGAGGCCGTCGATCGTCATGCGGGAACGACGCGTGGCGGCAAGGTCGCGTTGCGGTGTCTCGCGCGTGACGGCACCGTCACCACCGTCACGTACACCGAGTTGGCGTGCCGCACGGCACGATTCGCGAACGTCCTGCGGTCGCTGGGAGTCGGCCGCGGTGACACCGTGTTCACCTTGCTCGGCAGGTGTCCGGAGCTGTACACGGTCGTGCTCGGCACGTTGAAGAACACCAGCGTGCTCTGTCCGCTCTTCTCCGCGTTCGGCCCCGACCCGGTCGAGCAGCGCCTGCGGCTCGGCGACGCCCTGGTGCTGGTCACCACGGCGGCCCTCTACCGGCGCAAGGTCGCGGAGCGCAGGCCGGAGCTCCCCGGACTCGCGCACGTCCTCATCGTCGGGCCCGGGGCCGAGGAGCTGCCCGGTACGCTCTCGTTCGACGCACTCATGGCCGCCGCGTCCGGGCATTTCGCCATCCCGCCGACCTCTCCCGAGGACATGGCGCTACTGCACTTCACGAGCGGAACCACCGGCACCCCGAAGGGTGCGATCCACGTCCACGAAGCCGTCGTCGCCCACCACGCCACGGCCGCCTACGCACTGGACCTGCACCCCGAGGACGTGTACTGGTGCACCGCCGACCCGGGCTGGGTCACCGGCATGTCCTACGGCGTCATCGCCCCGCTCGTCCATGGCGTGACCGCGGTGGTCGACGAGGGGGACTACGACGCCCTGCGCTGGTACCGCATTCTCGACGAGCAGCGGGTGAGCGTCTGGTACACCGCGCCCACGGCGCTGCGCATGCTCATGCGCGGCGCGCCGCCACGGCAGTCCAACGACGGGCGAGCGGTGCACGACCTGCCGGCCCTGCGCTTCGTCGCGTCCGTCGGCGAGCCCCTCAACCCCGAGGCCGTGGTCTGGGGCCAGGAATCGCTGGGCCTGCCCGTGCACGACAACTGGTGGCAGACCGAGACCGGTTGCATCATGATCGCCAACTTCGCCGCCTGCGAGATCCGGCCCGGCTCGATGGGCCGACCGCTTCCGGGTGTCGAGGCCACGGTGCTGGAGCGCGGCGAGGACGGCCGCGCCCGGATCACCGACAACGGTGTGCGCGCGGTGCACGAACCGGACGTGGTGGGCGAGTTGGCACTGCGTCCTGGCTGGCCCTCCATGTTCCGCGGATATCTGCACGACGAGAAGCGCTACGAGGCGGCTTTCGCCGGCGGCTGGTACCTGACCGGGGACCTGGCCAGGCGGGACGAGGACGGGTGGTACTGGTTCGTCGGCCGGGCCGACGACGTCATCAAGTCGGCGGGGCACCTGATCGGCCCCTTCGAGGTGGAGAGCGCCCTGATGGAACATCCGGCCGTCGCCGAGGCCGGGGTGATCGGACGGCCCGACCCCATGGCCGGGAACATCGTCAAAGCGTTCGTCTCGTTGCGACCCGGTGTCGAGCCGACCGCCTCGCTGGAGCGTGAGTTGCTGGCCTTCGGCCGTCGGCGGCTGGGCCCCGCCGTCGCTCCCCGGGAGATCGCCTTCGACCAGAACCTCCCCAAGACCCGCAGCGGCAAGGTGATGCGCCGGCTGCTGCGCGCCCGTGAACTCGGGCTGCCCACCGGCGACCTGTCCACTCTGGAGGGATCCGTATGACCTCCGTCCGTGGCACCCACAGACGCAAGGCCACGATGGGCGCCGACGTGGCGACCCGGGCCGAGCGCCGCGGCGAACTGCTGCACGCCATGCTGCGCATCCGACGTTTCGAGGAGCGCTGCGTCGAGCTGTACAGCGCCGCGAAGATCCGCGGCTTCGTCCACCTCTACATCGGGGAGGAGGCCGTCGCCGTCGGCGTCAACGAAGCCCTGACCGCCGAGGACGCGGTGGTCTCCACCTACCGCGAGCACGGCCACGCGCTGGCCCGCGGCCTCCCGGCCGAAGCCATCATGGCCGAGATGTACGGCAGGGCCACCGGCTGCAGCGGGGGGCGCGGCGGGTCCATGCACCTCTTCGACGCCGGGCGTCACTTCTACGGCGGGAACGCGATCGTCGCGGGCGGGCTGCCGCTGGCCGCCGGACTCGCGCTCGCCGACCGCATGTGCGGACGGTCCCGTGTCACCTGCTGCTTCTTCGGCGACGGTGCCTTCGCCGAGGGCGAGTTCCACGAGACGGCGAATCTGGCCGCTCTGTGGGGCCTGCCGCTGCTGTTCGTGTGCGAGAACAACCTGTATGCCATGGGCACGGCCCTGCAACGCCACGAGGCGCAGACCGACCTGGCGCTGCGGGCCGCCTCCTACGGCATGGCGGCGTGGGCGGTGGACGGCATGGACGTCGAAGCGGTCGAACGGGCCGCCCGTCGGGCCGCCGAGGGCATTCGGGGTGGCGGCGGGCCGTATTTCCTCGAAATGCGCACCTACCGCTTCCGTGCCCACTCCATGTACGACCCGGACCGCTACCGCGACAAGGCGGAGGTCGAACGGTGGAAGGCGCGCGATCCGGTCACCCGGCTCGCCGACCGGATGCGGGAGGACGCCGAGCCGGTCGAGGATCTGCTCGGCGAGACCGAACGCCAGGTCACCGAGGAGATCGACGCCGCTGTCGACGGGGCCGAGCGCGCACCGGAAGAGCCGGTCGAGAGCCTGCTGCAGCACGTCACCAGCCTCCGGACGGAGGCGACGTGACCATGGCCTCGGATGCTGCCGGAGCGGCGAAGACGACGTATCGCGAGGCGATGCGGGAAGCCCTCCGCGAGGCATTGCGCGCCGACGACCGGGTCTTCCTCATGGGCGAGGACGTGGGCCGGTACGGCGGCTGCTTCGGTGTGAGCCTCGGTCTGCTGGAGGAGTTCGGGCCCGAGCGGATCTTGGACACCCCCCTGTCGGAGTCCGCGTTCGTGGGGGCGGGCATCGGCGCCGCCCTCAACGGGATGCGGCCGATCGTCGAGATCATGACGGTCAACTTCAGCCTGCTCGCCCTCGACCAGATCCTCAACAACGCCGCCACGCTCCTGCACATGTCGGGCGGCCAACTGCCCGTACCGCTCGTGATCCGTATGACGACGGGCGCCGGCCGGCAGTTGGCCGCCCAGCACTCGCACAGCCTCGAAGGGTGGTACGCGCACATCCCGGGCATCCGCGTGCTCGCACCGGCGACCATCGAGGACGCCCGCCACATGCTCGCGCCGGCACTGGCCGACCCCGACCCCGTGCTGATCTTCGAACACGGCAGCCTCTACAACGCCTCCGGAGAGCTCGGCCCGCCCGCCGGCCCCGTGGACCTGGACCACGCCGCGGTCCGCAGGCCGGGCACCGACGTCTCCCTGATCACCTACGGCGGTTCCCTCCCGAAAGCGCTGACCGCGGCGGACGAGCTGGCGGCCGACGGCATCGACGCCGAGGTCGTCGATCTGCGCACCCTGCGGCCCCTCGACGGCAGGGCCGTGGCCGCCTCCGTGGCCCGCACGCACCGCGCGGTGGTGATCGACGAGGCATGGCGCAGCGGCAGTCTCGCGGCGGAGGTGTCCGCGCGGATCGCCGAGGACTCGTTCTACGAACTGGACGCACCGGTCGAGCGGGTATGCAGCGCGGAGGTACCCATCCCCTACGCACGGCTGCTCGAACAGGCAGCCCTGCCCCAGACCGCCGACATCATCGCGGCGGCGCACCGGGCGGTGGACTGACGATGGCCGAGTTCACGATGCCCTCGCTGGGCGCCGACATGGATGAGGGCACGCTGCAGGAGTGGCTCGTGCACGCCGGTGACCCCGTGCGCAAGGGGGATCCGGTCGCGGTCGTCGAGACCGCCAAGTCCACGATCGAGGTGGAGTGCTTCGAGGCGGGCAGGATCGGGCAGTTGCTCGTGACCCCGGGCACGACGGTCCCCGTGGGCACGCCGCTCGCACGGATCGAGCCGCTGGCGGAGGCCGACACGCCCACAGAGCCGGAAGCACCCGCAAAGCCCGCGCGGCCCCCTCGCCCACCGGCGGCGGAGGGGGCACGATCGACGGCGCGGAAGCCCTCGCGGCGCAAACCGACGCCCCTACAGGCGCCGACGGCGACCGGCCCGCCCCCCGACCACGACCACGCCGTCGAGCATCGCGGCCACGGCGACGAAGGGCCCCTCGTCCGGCATCTCGCCGAGGAGGCGGGCATCGACCTGGACACCGTCCACGGGACCGGCCGTGGCGGGCGTGTCACCCGTGCCGATGTCGGGCGGGCCGCTGCGGCAGCGCGGTCACCCGCCCGGGTCACCCCGTACGCGCGCAGGCTCGCCCGCGAACTGGGCGTCGATCTCCGCGGGCTGACAGGCACCGGCCCGGACGGCACCGTCCGTGCCTCGGACGTCCGTGCGGCGGCTCCCGGCCCGACGACTCCGCCTACTCCGCAGTCCGGCGGCGGGGTGCCGGCGCGTGCCTCGGCGGTTCGGCGGAAGGAGGGGATGCGGGAGGCCATCGCGGGCCTGATGAGCCGTGCCAACCGGGAGATCCCGCACTACTACCTGTCCACGAGCATCGACATGGCCACCGCGTTGGACTGGATGCACGAGCACAACCACCACCGCCCCGTGGGTGAACGACTGCTTCCGGCGGCCCTGTTGCTCAAGGCCGCGGCGCGGGCGGCCCGGGAGGTACCCGAGTTGAACGGCCATTGGCTCGACGGCCGCTTCGCCGCCGCCGAGGAGGTACGCCTCGGCGTGGCCGTCTCCCTGCGCGGCGGTGGGCTCGTCGCCCCCGTTCTACGGAATGCCGACGCACTCGAACTCCCGCAGCTGATGTCCCAGTTGAAGGATCTGGTCGCCCGCGCCCGAAACGGCCGACTGCGCGGTTCCGAAGTGGCGGATCCCACCCTCACGGTCACCAACCTCGGTGATCAAGGGGTGGAGGCGGTGCTGGGTGTCATCTACCCACCGCAGGTGGCCTTGGTGGGCTTCGGCCGGGTGGTCGAACGACCGTGGGCGGTCAACGGCCTGCTCGGCGTACGGCCGGTGGTCACGGCCAGCCTCTCGGCCGACCACCGGGCGACCGACGGCGCCGTCGGGGCCCGCTATCTCACCAGCGTCGACCGACTCTTGCAGAGCCCGGAGGAGCTATGAAGCACGACGAAGCAGAAGACATCGTGAAGGAGGCACTGACCGATGTCGTGCCGGAGGCAGACCTCACCACCCTGGGCCCCGACGAGACGTTCCGGGACGCGCTGGGAATGGACTCGCTCGACTTCCTGAGCTTCATCGAGATCCTCACCAGGCGCACCGGCGTCCGGATCGATGACGAGGACGCTCCGCATCTCACCACACTCGCGGACAGCACCGGGTTTCTCCTCGCCCGAACCGAGTGAACGGGCACCGGCACCAAGGGATTGATGGCCCGTCAGGAAGGCGTGCAGACCATCTCGACGAAGCGACCGACCTGCTTCTCCGAGAGATGACGTGCGAGATCCGCTTCGCTGATCATCCCCACCAGGCGGTGGTCGGAGATGACGGGAAGCCTGCGGATCCGGTGCCCTTCCATGGCCCGGAGGACCTGTTCGGCGTCGGCCTCGGCATCGATGGTGACGGGCTTGCCCTGGGCGAGCTGACCCGCGGTCATGACCTTGGGATCCTTGCCCTTGGCAAGGCACTTCACGACGATGTCCCGGTCGGTGATGATCCCGTGCAGCCGGTCGTCCGGACCGCAGATCGGCAGGGAGCCGATATTCAGTTCGCTCATCCGGCGTGCGGCGCTCTCCAGCGTCTCGTCTTCCCGCACGCAGGTGCCACCGGCGTGCATGATGTCTCGTGCGATGGTCATGGCCATCCCTCCACGCGTCCCGAGAGCCGACCTCACCGGCCGCCTCCCCCGCCGGCGGGCGGTCAGGTGGCAAAGCATCTCTCCCCCCAGTGTCGCGCCGACGGCGGGATGGTCACCAGTCGAAAGGCCGGGACCGGGCCCGGCTCTCCTCGGCCCCCCTCTCCCCTCCCATGGCTGTCTGTCGTGCCACTCGCCGTCGACGGCGCCATTCTGGAGAAGGGGCTGACAACGGGCGTGGTCGGGAGAGGGCGATGACCTCAGCGGAAGTTCGCCGGTCGATCGTGGTCGGCGTGGATCCGGATTCTTCCCAGCGAACAGCGCTGGCCTGGGCAGCGGACCAGGCGGCGCGCCGCCGGATGCCGCTGTGCCTGGTCCATGCCGAGGGAGTACCCACCGGTGGCTACCGGAAGACGGAGGTACGGCCTTCGTGGGAGGAGTGGAACCAGTCTCTGCACGAAGCCGGCGAGCGCGTGCTCGAGGGCGCGGTGGCGTTCGTGGAGGACCGGCAACCACAGGTGCGGCTCTCGGCTCTGCTGGCCGAGGGCAGACCGGCGTGGGTCCTGCGGGAGCAGGCCCGTGATGCCGCCGAGGTGGTGTTGGGTTCCCGCCACCTGGGCCGGGTGCAGGAGGTCTTCAGTCCGGCTTCCGTCGCGCTGCCCGTCATGGCGCACGTCTCCTGCCCGGTCGTCGTGGTACCCGAATCGGAACACGTCACCCAGGACCCGCCGTACGTCGTCGTCGGGGTCGACGGCAGCCCGCACTCCGCGGCCGCCGTGGACGTCGCCTTCCAGCAGGCCGCCCTGCACGGCGCCGTCCTGCGAGCCATGTTCGTACGGAGCCCGGAGCGGTTCCGTGTGCGGGACGAGGACACCGTGGAAGGCGAATACCGCAGCCTGCTTTCCGAGACCGTGGCAGGCCGTACCGCGACCTACCCCGAGGTGGACCTGCACCACGAGGTCGTCCTCGGCCACCCGGTGGAAGAGCTCGCCAAGGCATCCGCCCACGCCCTGTGCCTGGTAGTGGGAACCCGCGGGCGCGGCGGCTTCACCGGCATGATGCTGGGCTCGGTCAGTCAGGGCTTGCTCCACTACGCGCAGTGCCCCGTCATCGCCGTACCGCAGCCCGGGAAAGCCGGCATCTGATGCCGGACGAGGTTCTTCCGAGGTCCGGTGTCCGCCCCTCACCCCTGCCGGTCAGCACGGCGTCGATCTTCACGGGCGGCCGTGTGCATCCACGTGCCGGTGGGGGGACGCGAGCGGCCGCGCGAGCTCTCTGTGAGGAGTTCGCGCGTGCACGCGGGGTGTGACTTCGCAGGTGAGGAGAGACCATGACGGAATCGATCGTGGTCGGTGTCGACGGCTCAGGACGCAGCGTCCGAGCTCTCGTGCGGGCTACCCGCGAGGCCGTCTTGCGGCACCGCGCGCTGCCCATCGTCCACGTTCTCCCGCGCTACCACCGACACGCGGGAGCTCCCGACAGCGGGGCTTGGGCGGCCCAACGCGACCAGGGGGTGATGGCCGAGGCTCTGTCGATCGCCGAGGCCATGTCGTGCCACGTCTGCCAGCATTCGGAGCGAGCAGGCTCGGCACCTGTGTTGAGAGGCCACACCTATCAGAGGGCGGAGGCGGGGCACCTCACCCGCAGGCCGAAAGGGATGTCGACGATGACAGCTCGTTGCGTACTGATCGGCCCTGACGGCGGCCTGGACTTCCTGGAGGCCGCGCCGGAGATGTTCCGGTGCGAAGCAGATCCGTACAACGGCGACACGTCCGAGTTCGTCATGCACCGCGCCACGGTGTCCGGTGTCGGGATGCGGGGTCTCGCGGCCTGTGCGGCGGTACTGGCCACGGACAGGTACCCGCCCAATCAGCTGGCCGGCAGACCGGTCCGTGCTTTGGGGGGAACGGCCCTGTGCGGTCTGGACGACAGCCAGTGCCGACTGATCACGGACGTGTACGCGACGATCCACGAGGGGGCCTGAGCGCCAAGGAGCGCACCCGTTCCCGTACGGAAGCGGCGGATGATGCTCCATGGCAGGGGACAGCTGCTCCAGAAGGCACCCACCCGTGCGCCACGCTGCGCCACGTCACCTTTGGACAAGAGATCCCACACAGGGCCGAGTTCACGGTTTTCAACTGCCCGACCGTGTGCTCGGCCGGGAACTCGTCCGTGATGTGGGCCGCAACCACCAGCCGTGTTGTCGACCGCGGCGACGGGAAAGCTCCGGGCAAGGAGGCGAGCCCACCGGAACACCGGACCTCGCCAACGAGGCGCTCCGTGGTGAGATCGCCCGGCCAGCTACGTTCCGTCACTCGCATGCCGAACGACGACGACCGGGCACGGCGCGTGCTGGGTGCAGTGCTGGCCGACCGAGCCCAGGAGAGCACCGGCGAATCCTCCGTGACCGTGGCTGCCGACCACCAGCAGGTCGGCGCCCCTGGCCTGGTCGAGCAACACCACAGCGGGCGTGCCGTACGCCAGTCCGCGGTGGATCCGCTTCACTTGCTCGGGCGGCACTGCTTCTTCGATGGCGTGGTCGAGGGCTCGGCTCGCCGCACCTTTTATGTCCCCGGCCAGTTCCTGCGGTGCGTCGACCCAGCCGATCGATCCGAACAGCGGCGGATATTCCCATGCGGTCACCGCGTGTACGGTGCTGTCGGTCAGCTCGGCCTGACGCACCGCCCAACGCAGGGCCTCCTTCGAGGATTCCGATCCGTCAACGCCGACGACGATGCGGCCCTGCTCCCCCGGCCCTCCGCTCATGGCGACCTCCACAGTCAGCCCGTCCAGCGACGACGGCACCGCCTTGCCGCCCGTCCTCAGCGTCCCGTACGCGGGCGGTATGGCGCACGGGGCCACCTGTCCGCTGCACCAGGGCCGCATGGCCCCTGCCCGGCCATTGGACCTCTGTGCCACGTGTCACGAGCGGACGAGGATGGGACGGTGGACGCCGCGGTCGGAGACCGCATCGCACTCCGGCCGTCCGACCCGTGCACCTGGTGAGGCGGTGAGCCGTATGAGTACGCCACTGGTCGTCGGCACCGACGGCTCCGAGGACGCCTTGCGCGCGGTGGACTGGGCCGCCGACGAAGCGGCCCTGCGTGGTTGTCCGCTGCACCTTCTGCACGCGTCGCTGTGGGAGTCCTACGCGACCTCCGCGATGCCCACCGCCCGGAATCCGCAAGCACTGCGGGACGCCGCGGCCAGGGACGTGGTGGCCGGCGCGAAGGAGCGGGTCCGGCAGCGGCGGCCGGAGGTGACCGTGTCCACCGTGGTCCGGGAGGAGGACCCGGTCTACGCGCTGGTGGACGCGAGCGACCATGCCGCCATGGTCGTGGTCGGAAGCCGGGGGCACGGCCTGTCCGGCGTGGTGTTGGGATCGGTGAGCTTGACCGTCGCGGCACGGGCCCATTGCCCGGTGGCGGTGGTGCGAACCGGCCTCGACACCGGCTGTGTGGCAGGGCAGTGGGTCGTGCTCGGGCTCGCGGCGCCGCACCGGACTCCTGCGGCGGCCGACTTCGCGTTCGCGGAAGCAGCACTGCACGGCTACGGGGTCACCGTCGTACACGCCACCGTCCACGCCGGCCGGTCCGCAGAGGGCCTGGCCCGGCGGGAGCAGGAAGTCGAGGACTGGCTGGACGTGGCGCTGGCACGGTCGGTCGCGGGCCACCCCGACGTTCCGGTACGCCGGGTCGTCGTCGCGGGCCGCGCTCATCCGGCACTGCTCGCGGCGACGAAGGGCGCGGAGCTACTGGTACTGGGGGCTCGTCGGCGATCAAATCCGCTCGGCCCGCAACTCGGGCCGGTCAACCACGCGATGCTTCACCAGGCGCCGTGCACCGTCGTGATCGTCCCGGTACAGCCGGCCGGTGGGTGAGGCGGCGTCGGAGTGTCCCTCACCCGGGCGGCGGTCCTGAGGTGCCGGTCGAAGGCCCGGCTGTCCTCCTCGGTCAGGGACCGTCTCTCCTCTCTCCCTCGTCGCGCTCTGCGCATCGAGTGACCGGTCGGCCCGGCGGGGACGGCCGGCCGCGCAAGAGGGCCGAGTGGCTCATATCGGTGCGACCGGCGGCCCGGCCACGCTGGAGGTGCGGCCGCGCCGCCGGCCGCCGGGGCGGAAGGAGCCGGAGATGGAGCACCGCACGATAGGTGAGCTGATGACCCGGAAAGTGGTGAGCGTGCGGCTCGACACCCCCTTCAAGGAGATCGCGCAGATGCTCGCCGACCACGCGGTGAGCGCCGTGCCGGTGCTCGACAGCCTCGGCAGACCGGCCGGCGTCGTCTCGGAGGCCGACTTGTTGCGCAAGGCCGCCGACCGCTCCGACCTGTCCGGGCGGACCCCGCTACCTCACCTGGAGGCGTGGGAGAAGGCCCGCGCGGAGGGGCGCACCGCCGGAGAGTTGATGTCCGCTCCGGCGGTGTGTGCCCATCCGGACTGGACGGTGGTGGAGGCGGCGCGCCTGATGGAGGTGCAGCGCCTCAAGCGGCTCCCCGTGGTCGACGAGACCGATGTCCTGTTGGGCATCGTCAGCCGCAGCGACCTGCTGCGCGTCTTCCTGCGCAAGGACCAGGCGATCCGGGAGGAGATCGCCCGGGAAGTCATCGGCCGCACCGCACGCCTTGGTGCGTCGGGGGTGACCGCCGAGGTCAATCGGGGGCAGGTCGCCCTGCACGGCACGGTGACAGATCCACTGCTCATCCCCGTACTGGTGCGGATGTGCGCGAGCGTCGACGGCGTGGTGTCGGTCTCCGAGGACGTCAAGCAGGCACCAGCCGCCGGCGACCGGTCCGGCCGGTCCGTCGTGACGGTCGAAGGGCGAGCGGGCGAAGGCCGGTCGTCTCCATGAAGGACGTCGTCACCGTCGGTGTGGACGGTACGCCCCAGGCCCTGGCGGCGGCACAGTGGGCGGCGCACGAGGCGCGGCTGCGGCAGTCCCGGCTGCGACTGCTGACCGCCTGGCAACCGCTCACGGCCAGACCGCGGGCCCCCTGGGCAGCTGAGCCGCCACACTGGCCGGACCGGATCACCCAGGAGGCCAGGGCCACGGTCGAGTCGGCGGAGCCGGGCGTGGCCATCGAGGTGCGCCTGGTGCGCGAACCACCGCTGGAGGCCCTCATCGAGGCCGCTGAGCAAGCGGACCTGCTGGCCCTGGGGTCGCGGGGGCTGGGCCCCGCCGCCCGCTTCACCCTGGGCGCGACCGGCCTGGACCTCGTGCCGCGGGTCGCCGTCCCCGTCGTCCTGGTGCGAGCCAGGCACGATCGCCCGACGACCGAGGAGGGCAGCAGCATCGCGGTCGGTGTCAGCCTCCGTGCCGCACGAGTGACCCGCTCCATAGGGGCGGAGCAGGAACCGCCGGCAGAAAGGAAACGTGCGCGATGACGACCGACCGAGCAACCGGATCCGGTGAGCCGGGGCGGCCCCGCAGCGATCTGGGACGGCGCGCCGCACTGCGCCGTGAGCAGTTGGGGCTGACCCGCGAGGAGGTCGCGGCCCGGGCCGCCGCCTCACCCGGCTACATCCAGTACGTCGAAGAACACGCGGCCGAGCCGAGCATCGGCTTCCTGCTGTGCCTCGCCGGTGCGCTCAACACCACGGTCGCCGAGCTGACCGGCGGCACCACCGACCTTCCCACGGGCCTGGGCAAGGCCGGCGCCCATCCCGAGGTGCTGACGCTCGGCCCCGCCGCATGCCGGGAGCTGCTCTCCACCCACGGCATCGGCAGGGTGGCCGTCACCCTCAACGACACCCCTGCCGTCTTCCCCGTCAACTACACCGTCATCGACGACGTGATCGCCTACCGCACCCAGGCGGGCTCCGGTCCCGCCGCGGCAGCCGGCCACGAAGCCGCGCTGGAGGTGGACCACATCGACGAAGCGTTCAGCCAGGGCTGGAGCGTCCTGGCCGTGGGACCCGCCGAGATCGTCACCAGCTTCTACGAGACCCGCAAATTCGAAGAACACGCCTACTCGCCTCCCTGGGTGGGCGGCGGCCGGTACCAGTGGATCGCCATCCGGCCGACGCACCTCAGCGGACGGCGCATCCGCGTCCCCGGGGCACCCGCCCCACCGACCGGAAAAGCCGAACACAGCACGAACGCGTGAACCGGACCGGCCACACCGCGTGATACTGCGCCGAACGAAGCTCCGGTGCGTCAACCGGCCCGCGGCATCGGTCCGCCCGGTGGTTCGGCGAGGACGCACCACGAGACCGCGCCGAGCAGTTCGGAGAGCCTCCGGGAGACGTCCATCAGCAAGTCGTCCAACGCCACCACGCCCACGAGCCGTCCCTTGTCCAGGACCGGAAGCCGGCGGACCGCCGAACGACGCATGGTGCGGTACGCGGCATCGACGTCGTCACCCGGACCGACGGCATGGACCGGCACCGTCATCACCTCGCTGACCGGCGCGGTCGCGCTCCGCGCCGCGCCCAGTCCACGCACGGCCAGGTCCCGGTCGGTGACCATGCCGAGAACCGTCTCTCCGGACACCACCGCCACACACCCAACGGTGCGCTGCTGCATCAACCGCGCAGTCTCCCCCAGCGTGGCTTCGGGAGCGACCGAGACCACCGGCGTCCGCATCACATCTCGAACCCGCATGACTGGCCTCCTCACCGGCGTCGAACCCACTGTCGCGCGGGAGCGTGGTCCGAGACGTGGGCCGATCGTCCCCGCCGGCAGCCGAAGGGCCCACGGTTTCGGCCCACCGACGCCTCGGGGAGCAGCCTCGGACGACTGCGGAACGGCCGCCCGGCCCGCAGGTCTTCCGGCGCCCCGGCTGCGTCGATGTGATCGGCCTGGCGGACGAGGAGCCGCCGCCCGGCAGTGTGCCGCTGCTGCGGACGGCGATGCGGGGCGGGATCCGGTGTACGTCGCCGCTGCCGCTGGAGGACGCCCGGCAGCGGCTCGCCGCGGAAGTGGCGCACCTTCCGGCCGCGTGCGCGGCTGACGGGAACAGGCACCGCGGGAGCTTTCAGGGCGGTGTGGGTCGAAGGCTCGCGCCCGCGCCACTCAGGTCGATCAGCCGGTGCCGGGTGGCCAGCAGCCGGCGGGCGACGACGTCGAGGACCTGCCGGGTCACCGCCAGCCCCAGGACCGGATCCGCCTCGCAGAGCGCGCGCACCCCGCTCGCGTCGAACTCATGGGCCCGCACGAGGGTGAACGCCTCCGCGCCCATCCGCCAGCGGTACGGCGGCACCAGCCACGACCAGCCCAGCAGGTCCCCGGGACCGAGCAGGTCGACAACCGCCGGCCGCCGGCCCGCCAGCCGTACTTCCAGGTTCACCGAACCGGTGCGGATGATCCAGAAATGGTCGGCCGCCCCGCCTTCCTCGAAGATGTGGGCGCCTTCCGGGAACGTCACCTCGTGGGCGAAGGCCAGCAGGCGGTCCCGTCCCTCGGACGGGAGCCGCTGGAGCAGGGGCGTGGTGGCCATGGCGGTCCTCCTCATCACCGGCCGCCCGAAGGAGGCAGCCGCCGGAGGACCAGGGCACCGGGACCGCGGGCCCGCCGGCGGACGGACCATGAACGTGCCGGCCCGCACTGGCGAGCCGGCGTTCGCGATCAAGGAGGACTGCCCACTTCTCGCAGGCCCTGATTGCGCGGTGCGCGGTCTCGCTCCGCTTCTCCGCGTCTGCCCGTCCTCCTTGTCACTTTCAGTGAAGCGCGTGGCGCTGCCGAGGGACAGTTCCGGTCGGCCCCCGCACCATGGGCCGAACGACCCTTTGGCCAGGCACCTCGCCCCATAACCCGCCTGGCTCCGCCTGTGGCAGGTTCGGCACTGGACACCGGTGCACAAGTGAGGTGAGGGCGGTGAAGGCACACATAGGCGATCAGCTCGTGGTCGCGTCGCCGAGCACAGGAACCACCCGGCGGGACGGCGAGGTCGTCGGGCTGCACCACGAGGACGGCACCCCGCCCTACGACGTCCGCTGGTCGGACACCGATCAGATCTCGCTCTTCTTCCCCGGCCCCGACACCCGCGTCCGGCACCTCCACTGCGCTTCTGGAAACGCACCGCCGCGCCCCGCCACTGCGAAGGAGGTCTGACGTGGGCGGCGCGGTCCTCGTCGGACTCGACGGCACCGGTAACAGTGAGCCGGCGGTGCGCTGGGGCGCCGAAGAGGCGGCCGTCCGCAACCTCCCGCTGCATCTCCTGCATTCCTGGACCTCCCAGCCGTGGTCAGTGTCCTCAGGAGCGGAGGACGCCGAGCTGCGCCGGTACGGAACCGAAGTGCTCCGCCGGGCCGAGGCCACGGCCAAGGAACTGCACCCGGGAATTCCGGTGAAGGCCGAGCAGGTCGACGAGGAAGCTGCTGACGCTCTGGCGGAACGCGGCCGGGAGGCCGCACTGCTGGTGCTCGGATCGCGCGGGCATGACAGCATCGCCGGCTTCCTGATGGGTTCGGTGAGCCTGCGCGTCCTGGGGCGGGCGGAATGCCCGGTGATCACGGTGCGCGAGGAGGAGTCGTCCGTCGGCCCAGGACCCGAAATCGTCGTGGGCGTGACGAGC
Organism: Streptomyces noursei; assembly: GCF_016917755.1. Classification (GTDB taxonomy): domain Bacteria; phylum Actinomycetota; class Actinomycetes; order Streptomycetales; family Streptomycetaceae; genus Streptomyces; species Streptomyces yunnanensis. The sequence continues at coordinate 1,039,829 of NZ_CP070326.1, forward strand.
GAAGGAGTGGCCGCTGGTGACGCCGTACTCGGCTATGCCTTCACCACCGCCGCGGCACACGGCGCTTGCCTGCACGTCGTGAGAGCCCGGACGCCCTCCAGCGCTCTGCGCACGGTCACCGCCCGGCCACAGGACGGGGCCGAGGGCACGGCGAGCGAACAGGAACTGCTGTCGGCAGGGCTCGCCCCCTGGCGAGAGAAGTTCCCCGACGTCCAGGTGATCGAGGAGGTGGTCAGCGGCAGAGCGGTGCCGGCGCTGCTGGGTGCCTGCTCACGGGCCGGACTGCTGATCATCGGGCGCCGTACACAGCGCATGCCCATGCCCCTCGGGCCGTCCGTGCTCGCCGTCCTGCACCACTCCCACTGCCCGGTCGCTGTCGTTCCACGGAGGTGAGCCGTCGTGCCTCTCCGCGTGCCATCCGCCGTACCCCAGGGAAACTGGAAGCACGACCACACCGGCGGCACAGTCGGCGGAGGGAGGATCGACGATGGCCGGGTTGCGTGATGTGCTGATGCGCTTCCGTCCGGTCGGCACCCCGGGTCCGGCGGCCACCGGCATACCCGCCGATCGCACCGCGGAGCTGACCGTGGAGCTGACGCCGACCCTGGCACTCCTGGACGGCACGGCCGACGAGGCCGAAGCCGTCCGTGACACGGCGCGCGGCGAGGCCGACCGCATCCGCCGGGACGCCGACCGCCGCGCGGAGGTCATCACGGCCCGCGCGACCGCCCTCTCCCGGCGCATCCGAACGAAGACCGCGGACCGGCGGCTGGAACTCGGCCGGCGGGAGGCCGCCGCGCTGCGCGCGGAAGGCCGACGCACGGAAGCCGCACTCAGACGCCGGGCCGCGGCGCGGATCCCGGCCATGGCGGACCGGTTGACCGACGAGGTTCGTCGTCAACTCGGCCTGCCCACCACCCATGCCGAACTCCCCGGTGCTCCAGGGGAGCGGGGCGGCGGCCCGTGAGTGCCGCATGGGTGGCCGGGGTGACCAGGGCGCGCGAGCTGCTGGGCCGCTGTCCTGGCACCGCCGGCGCCCGGCAGGTCGCGGCGGGCGGCACATTGGACGAGGCCCTGCGTCGCCTGACCACCACCCCCTACCAACGCCGGCTGGCGGTCGGCATGTCCTTGCCGGCGGCGCAGCGGGCCGTCACGGCCACTTTGCTCTGGCACCTTCGGGTGCTCGCCGGCTGGCTGCCGCGACGCGGGGTGGAGTGTCTGCGGCTGCTGGCGTCGGGCTTCGAGATCACCAACATCGAGAGCCGCTTCCGGTTGCTGAGCGGTGCTGCGTCGGAGCTGCCGCCGTATGAGCTGGGAGCGCTGGCAACCGCCTGGCGCCGCCTCTCCCACACCACCCGGCCGGAGGGGCTGCGGGCTGCTCTGGCCGCGTCGGCCTGGCGTGATCTCGGCGGTACGGCAGCCGAGTTGGCCGTCGGGCTTCGACTGACCGCAGCGGCCAGAACCGCCGTGGCGGTCCCCTGCGCGGCCCGTTGGTCGGCGGGCCGCGCCGCCCTGCTCGTCGCCCGGGAACGGTTCGTGCACGGTCGGGAGCTGCCGGCGCAGGCCACCGGCCCGGCCGCACGGCTCGTCGGTGTCGCCTACCGCGCTCCTGACTTCCGCGCATTCACGCGTCAGCTCCCCCCGTCGGCACGGTGGGCACTGCATGGCGTCGACGATCCGGCCGATCTCTGGCAGGCGGAGGGGCGGTGGTGGCGGGACATCGAGGAGGACGGCCGGGGTATGGCGCGCCGCGCTCGGTACGACGCGATTCCCGTGGTGGGCGTGGTCGCGGTCCTCTCGACCGACGCATGGCGCACCCGCGCCGCGCTGGAACTCGCCGCGCACGGCGCCTCCACCTTGGAGGGCTTCGATGTCCTGGGCTGAGGCACTGTTCCCGGTGCCCATGCAGCGCGTGGCGGTGGTCGTGCCGCGGTCGGCCGAGCGGGACGCCTTGGTCTGCCTCGCCGAGGCCGGGTGTGTGGATCTCGACCGGACCGGCGCCCTCGGGTCTCCCGGGCAAGCGCCGTCCTACCCGGATCGCCGGGCAGCGGCGGAGCTCGCCGACACCGCTCCCGCACCGGGCGCGCTGGAACAAGTGGGGCGCGCTGAACTGGTGGCTGGGGAAGAGGAGGTGGTGGCGCGCCTGAGCGAGGCGGTTCGGCGCCGGGACGTCGCCGCGCTCGCGGGCTGGTGTCCGCGCGCCGAGGTCGGGCCGCTGGGGGCACGGCTGGCCGAGCTCGGTGGTGCGCTGGTGCCGATGGCGGCGCCGCGGGGCATCGATCCGCCGACGGCGCTGCGTCGCACGGGCCCGGTACGCGGCGCGTGTTCGTCCCTGGTGACGACCTACGGCACTCCTCCCTACCCGGACCTCGATCCCTCGTGGGGCGCCGCGGCCCTGTACGCGGCGATGTTCGGGATGATGTTCGGCGACGTGGGGCACGGTGCCTTGTTGGTCCTGACCGCGTTCGGACTCGCGGTGTGGCGGCCCCGCCGACTGGCTGCCTGGCACGGTGTCTGGCCCTTGGTGGCCGCCGCGGGTGCGTCGAGCATCGTGGCGGGGTTGGCCTATGGGGAGTTCTTCGGGCCGACCGGGGTACTGCCCGTCCTGTGGTTGGCGCCGCTGCACGCTCCCGTTCGGCTGCTGCTGTCGGCGGTCGCGGTCGGTGCCGTCCTGCTTTTCCTCGCGTACGTGGCCGGGATGGTGAACCGGTGGCGCGAGCGGGGCCTCTCCGGCGCCCTGTACTCCCTGTCGGGTATGGCCGGGGGCGGTGTCTTCCTGGGGTTGGCCGGGGTGGCGGCGGGTGCCGTCGGGCATCTGGGGTGGCTGGTTGCGGTGGGGGCCGCGGTGGCGGTGACCGGCGCCGCGCTGGCGGCGGTCGGCCTGTACGCCGGCACCGACCGCGGTGTCTCCGGGCTGTTCCAGACCGGCGTGCAGCTGTTCGACGGCGTCGTCCGCATCCTGTCGAACGTGGTGTCCTTCGCGCGGTTGGCAGCCTTCGGCCTCACCCATGCGGCGCTCGGCGCGGTGGTCTGGGCCGGGGTCACGGGCCTCGCCCGGCACGGCCCGGCAGGGCTGATGGGAGCCGTGGCGCTCTTCGCCGTGGGCAATGCGCTCGTCTTCACGCTGGAAGCTCTGGTGGCGGGCGTCCAGGCGCTGCGTCTGGAGTACTTCGAGCTCTTCTCCCGGGTCTTCGAGGGCCAGGGACGGCCGTTCCGTCCCTGGCGCCTGCCCGTTCGTCGTTCGGAGGTCGTGCCGTGATCACCTGGCTCGTCACGCTGCCCGTCGTCGTCCTGATGTGGTGGGCGGTGCGCCTGCTGTTCCGCAAGCGCGGGGGCAAGAGCGCGCTGCGCTGTGCCGTCGGGGCCAACCTCGTGCTGTTGGCGGGGGCGGTGGCCCTGTTGGTCGTGGCCTTGAGCGGGCAGTCGGCCCAGGCCGCGTCCACGGCGCAGGCCAGCACAGCGGGCACCAATTCCGCGGCGCTGATCGGTGCGGCCATCGCGGTGGCCGGCGCCTCGATCGGCGCGGCGATCGCCGTGGCGTACACCGGTGCCGCGGCCCTGGCCGCACTCAGCGAACGCCCCGAGCTCTTCGGCCGGGCGATGGTGATCGTCGGACTGGCCGAGGGAATCGCCATCTACGGACTGGTCGTCGCCGTGCTCCTGATCGGCAGGGCATGAAGGTCATGGGCGCCGTCGTCGCCATCGGGGAGCGGGCCCGGACCGCGGGATTCGCCCTGGCCGGGGTACAGGTCAGGCCCGCCGAGGAGCCCGACCGGGTCCGCATGTCGTGGCGCGAGCTGCCCGCGGACGCGGAATTGGTCATCCTCACCCCGGCAGCCGCCGCCGCGCTGGGCCCCGACCTCCTGAAGGCGGCGGGGCCGCTCACGGTGGTGATGCCGCCGTGACGCCCGCACAGGCCCGCGCGGTCGACCCGGCCGACCCGCTGGCCCCCGTCCGGACGGCGCTGCTGCGCGCCGCCGAGGAGGAGGCCCACCAACTGGTGGCCGCGGCGCGCCGGGACGCCGAGGCCGTCGTCGCCGCCGCGCGGTCCCGTTCGACCGCCGTGCTGCGCGAGGCACGCCGCCAGGGAGAGCAGGAGGGTGGGCGAGCCACGGCCGACGCCATGGCCCGAACCCGCCACGCCGTGCGTGCCGGGGTCCTCCGCGCCCAGGCCGAGGCATACGACGAACTGCGCCGGACGGTCCTGGCCCAGGTGCGGTTGTGCCGGCGGGAACCGGGATACCCCGCCGCGCGGGAGCAGCTGTCCGACCAGGCACGCCTGCTGCTCGGTCCGGAGGCCGTCGTCATCGAGCACCCGCGGGGCGGGGTGATCGGCACGGCCGGCGGGCGGACCGTGGATCTGAGCCTGGATGCCCTGGCCCTCCGCGTGTTCGACGGCGCCGGTGCCGGGATCGAGTCGCTGTGGCGGACCTGACGGCGGCGGAGCCGCCTGCCCGTCCGGTCGCCACCGCCCGCATCCTGCGGGTGGCCGGGCCACTCGTCGAGTTGGAGAACGTCGGCGGGATCGCCATGAACGATCTGGTGCTGCTCGGCGCGGAGCGGGTACCGGCCGAGGTCGTCGCGATCACCACATCCCGGGTCACCGTCCAGGCGTACGAGTACACCGGCGGTCTGGCACCGGGCCGGCACGGCTTCCCGTTGGGCGCACCGGTCTGCGCGCGGCTCTCTCCGGGCCTGCTGGGCGGGGTGTTCGACGGGCTGCTGCGCCCGCTGACGGACTTCGGCGACCGGCTCGCGCCGGGCACCGGGACGGACGAACCCCCGGCACGCCGCTGGGCGTTCGACGCGGCCGTCGTCAAGGGGCAGGAGGTGGACGAGGGCACGGTGATCGGGGAGGCGGGAAACCCGGGCGGACCGCGGACCCGGATTCTCGTGCCGCCGGGCTGCACGGGCGAGGTCACGTATGTGGCCGACTCCGCCGAGCACCCGGAGGACACGGTACTGGCCGTGGTCGGCGGCACCGAGATCCGGTCGGTGACCGACTGGCCGGTGCGCCGGCCGCGGCCGGTCCGGGAACGGGTCCCCGCGCGCGCACCGCTGACCACCGGACAGCGGGTGATCGATCTGCTCTTCCCCGTGGCCCGGGGCAGCACCGTCGCGGTACCCGGGGGCTTCGGCACGGGCAAGACGCTGTTGCTCCAGCAGATCGCCAAGTGGTGCGACGCCGACGTGATCGTCTACATCGGCTGTGGTGAGCGCGGCAACGAGATGGCCGACGTCATCACGGAGTTCGCCGAGCTGACCGATCCCCGGACCGGCGGGCGCCTGGCGGACCGCACCGTGATCATCGCCAACACCTCCAACATGCCGATGATGGCCCGGGAGACGAGCATCCACACCGGTGCCACCGTCGCCGAGTACTTCCGCGACATGGGGCACGACGTGGTGGTCATCGCCGACTCCACCTCCCGTTGGGCCGAGGCGCTACGGGAGTTCGCCTCGCGGACCGGCGAGCTGCCCGCGGAGGAAGGCTATCCGGCCGGTCTGGCTTCGGCCCTCGCGGCCTTCTACGAACGGGCCGGGGCGGTGACCACGCTCGGTGCGGGGCCCGGCTCGGTGACCGTCCTCGGGGCCGTCTCCCCGCCCGGCGGTGACCTGGCCGAGCCGGTCACCGCGCACACCGAACGCTGTGTGCGCGGCCGGTGGACGCTCGACCGGGATCTGGCCTACGCGCGCCACTACCCCGCGGTGTCGTGGTCGCACTCGTTCTCCAGAGATACCGACGTCCTCGGTACGGGCCGGGACGGACAGGAGACCGCCGGCCGTCGAGCCGCCGTGGCCGAACTGCTGGCCGCGGCCGACCGCTTGGCGGACCTCGTCGAGCTGGTCGGCGTCGGTGCGCTGCCGGCACCGGAACGGGTCAGCGTGCTGGCCGGCCGCCTCATCCGGGAGGGACTGCTCCAGCAGAGCGCCCTCTCCCCCAACGACGCGCACTGCACCCCGGCGAAGACGGCCGCGCTCGCCGACGCGGTGCTCGCCGTCATCGAGCGGTGCCGATCCCTGGTGGCATCCGGTACCCCGCCGGACGTCGTGGAACAGGCGGACTTCACGGCCCTGTTGCGGGCCCGCGAGGAGGCGGGGCCGGGCGACGCCGCCACCGTGCGGGCCGCCCGCGACACCGTTCTCGCCGTCCTGGGGGAACTCCGATGAGCCCCGAACGCACACCGGTCGAATACACCTCGGTGCGCGAACTGCGCGGGCCGCTCATCGTGGTGGAGGGGGTCGGCGGGGTCGGCTGGGACGAGTTCGCAACGATCACTCTCGCTTCGGGGGAACGACGGCACGGCGTCGTCCTGGAGGTGCGCGACGACCTCGCGGTGGTCGAGGTGCTGGAAGGCACCGGCGGCATGGATCCGGCGGGGCTGCGAATGGCGTTCGACGGTCGCCCGCTGACGGTCCCGGTCGGGGAGGGTTGGCTGGGTCGGACCTGCGACGGCAGAGGGGCTCCGCGCGATGGCGGGCCGCCCGTCTTCGGCCGGACCTCCGCCCCGGTGGAAGGGATGGCGGTCAACCCCGTGCGCCGGCAGCCACCCGGTGAGCCGGTGCTGACCGGCATCGCCGCGGTGGACGTGCTCACCACCCTGGTGCGCGGGCAGAAGCTTCCGATCTTCTCGGCCGCCGGTCTGCCGCACCTCGAACTCGCGGTGCAGATCGCCGCCCAGGCCACCACGACGGGCGAGCGGTTCAGCGTCGTCTTCGCCGGCATGGGGCTGACCCATGCGGACGCGTTCTTCGTCCAAGAGGCGCTGGCGGAACGCGCCGCCGCCGGTGAACTGTGCCTGCTGCTCAACACCGCCGACGATCCCGTGATCGAGCGCATCCTCACACCGCGGCTGGCGCTCACGGTCGCCGAACACCTCGCGTTCGACGGCGGGCGGCACGTCCTGGTGATCATGACGGACATGACCTCCTACGCCGAGGCGCTGCGGGAGGTCTCCGCGGCCCGCGGGGAGGTGCCCGCCCGCCGGGCCTACCCCGGCTATCTCTACAGCGACCTGGCCTCCCTGTACGAGCGGTGCGGCCGCATTGTCGGCCGGCCGGGCTCGGTGACCGTACTGCCCGTCCTGACCATGCCCGCCGGGGACATCACCCACCCCGTCCCCGACCTCACCGGCTACATCACCGAAGGACAGATCGTCCTCGCCCGGCAGATCCACGCCGAAGGCGTGTACCCGCCCGTGGACGCGCTGTCCTCCCTCTCCCGCCTGATGCGCAAGGGAGCCGGACTCGGTCGGACCCGGGGCGACCACCTGGACGTGGCGGCACAGCTCACCGCCGCGCTCGCCCGCGCCCGGCAGGCAGGTGAACTCGCCGAACTCGCCGGAGAATCCGCCCTGAGCCCGGCCGACCGCCGCTACCTGGCGATGTATCCGAGGTACCTCCACGACTTCCTGCACCAGGAGCGCGACAGGACACTGGCCCTGGACGAGTCACTGGAGCGTGCCTGGCGGGTCCTGCTGACACTGCCGCCCGGCGAACTGGGCATGCTCCCGACGGCGTTGTTGGACGCACGGAACTCCGACGGCTCTCCGGGAGCCGTGGCGTGACGGCGGCCGCCCCTCCTCCCGTCGGCCGGGCCGCCCGGCTGCGGCTGCTCCGCACCCTTCACGTCGCCACCCGCGGTGCGGAGTTGCTCGACCGGCAGCTCCATCTCCTCCGGGCCGAACTCGCGGAGCTGCGGCAGGCGGAGGCCGCGGCCCGTGACGAGTGGGAGGCACGGGTGCGGGAGGCACGGACCTGGCTGCTGCGCGGACTGCTGATCAGCGGGGAGGACGCCCTGCGGACGGCCTCGCACGTGCCGCCCGCGGACGTCACCGTGGCGTGGGAGGACTCACTGGGCGTGCGCCACCCGGGCCGGACCGCCGTGTACCTGGGCGTCACGGACGCGTCCGACGCCGCCCCCCGCAACACCGCTCTGGTCCACGCCGGTACCTCGTACCGCGCGGCGGTCGAGGCGGCCGCGCGGTACGGCACCGCCTCGACCGCCGCACGCCTGGTCGAGGTCCGGCTGCGCGACACCACGGTCCGGGTCAGGGCACTGCGCCGGCTCCGTATACCCCGTCTCCAACAGGAGCTCACCGTCGTCGAGCTGGCCTTGGAGCAGTCGGAGCACGAGGACGCCGTCCGGCGTCGCTGGGCGGCGCGGCGCACCGGTCCGGCCCCCGGCGGCTGACACCGCAGCCTGACAACCGCGGCCCGCACTGCTCCCCCGGCCCGTCCCTCAGCCCGTACGGGCCTCCTGGGGCACCACCGCCAACGGCCCCGGCGCGAAGTGCGCCAGGGTGCGGCTGGTGGAGCCGAGCACCATCCCGCGGAAACCGCCCAGGCCACGGGACCCGACCACCAGGCAGCGTGCCGCTGTGGCCTCCTCGGCCAGCTGCACCGCCGGCTGCCCGATCACGACCTTCTCCCGCACCACGACCTGCGGGTACTTCTCGCGCCACCCGGCGAGTGCCTCCGACACGTCGACGAAGGACTCCTCGACGGCCTCCGGCCAGTCGCCACGGCGCGGCCGTCGCACCTGCACCGCGAGCAGGTCCGCCTCGCTCGACGCGGCTTCCTCGAAGGCGAAGGCCACCGCCGGCGCCGATGCCGGCGAACCGTCCACGCCGACCATCACCGGGCCGAGCGGGTCGTAGCGCGCGGTGTCGCCGACGACCAGCACCACCGGGCACGGAGGGTGTCCGACGAGGGACCGGCCGACCGTGGTGAAGGTGACCGCCTCCCCCGGGCCGGACACCTGACGGGAGCCGATCACCAGCAGGACGGCGCCCTCCGCCGCCTCCCGCAGCACGGCTGGCGGATCGCCGTCCTCCAGACGCGTAGTGATCCGCAGGCCGGGAACCTGCTCTGCCGCACTGTCCTTGTGGTTCTGCAAAAGGTCCCGTCCCACGGCCCGGAAATGCGAGGCCCACACCTGATCCGGCGCGTCATGCCGATGCTTCGGCGCGGCTCCGGCGGGCCATTCCTGGGCATGCACCAGGCACAGCTCCCGGCGACGTCGGGCCGCGGCGTCCGCCGCCCAGGCCACCGCACTCGCGGCCGTCGACGAACGGGAGACCCCGACCATCACCGGCTTACGCGGATCGTTGCTGCTCATGCTTCATCCCCTTCCGGAGACGGACCGCCGGAGAGGCCCGACAGGCACCCTGTGGTTCCCAGCTTGGCGCGCGGGCCACCGACACCGATAGGGCCGGGTGGCACCGCACGGGACCCCGCTCGTCGCACGGCGCGAGCAGGACCTCGCGCCCCGCCGCGGCGGGAATTCGGACGTCGAGGTCAGCACCCTTCGCGCGGTCGCGGGACGAGTCGACGAAAGGGCCGGTCGGCTCATGGATCGAGACGCTTCAGCCCTGCCGGAGTCTCATGGCGCGGGCCGAACCTGGTGCTGGGAGACCGCCGCAGGAGGTACGTCATGGCCAGGACTCTTGAGTGGAAGGTACGGCTGCACCTCTTCGAGGAAGGAAGTACCACGAAGGCCCATGTGGTCCTCGATACCGGGACCAACACGCTCACCGGACACGGGACGGCACAGTGCAATCCGCACGACCCGAACGTGCCCGAGATCGGCGACGAACTGGCCGCCAGCCGCGCCATGAACGACCTGGCCGGACAGCTGGCGCGCACCGCGTCCGACGACCTGGAGGGCCTACGGGAGCCGCTGCGGCGCTCGGCCAAGGTGACCCCGTGACGCGGGGCTGACGTGGCGGTGACGCGGGGCTGACGTGACGCGGGGCCCGGAGCCGTTGCTCGACTACCGGCTCCTCGACCGGCTCCTCGGCCCTGGTCCGCTTTCCCGTCGCTCTGCAGGCGCAACTTCTCCGTTTGCGCTGCGGGCTCAGTTGGGCCGCGTCCCCCGAGTAACGGGGATCTTGGTGGTCTCGCCCTTCGCTGCCTCCAGCGGCACCCGGACGGTGAGGATGCCGTCGGTGTAATCCGCGGTCGCCCTGTCGCCGCGGGCCCCTGCGGGCAACCGCACCGCGCGGGCGAACGAGCCGTAATGGAACTCCGAGCTCTCCTTGGTTTCTTTGCGCTCCTCGCGCTCGGCGCGGATCGTCAGGAAATCGCCCGTGACGTCGATCTCCAGATTCTTCTCCGGTTCGATGCCCGGCAGCTCCGCCTTGACCTGGTACGCGTCCGCCTCCAGGTGCTCCTCGATGCGGATCTCATGGGTACCGAAGTGCCACGGCCCGCCGAGGATGCCACCTTCCAAGCGGTCGAACACGTCCTGCATCGAGAGGGTCCGTGCCGGGTGGCGTTGCAGTACGTTGCCCATCGTTGCTCCTCAGTCAAGACGGCCACGGGGCGGTGGAACGCTGCCCCTCGTTGTCGAGCCTGCGCCTCGGCCCTGGGCCGGCCAATGAGCCGATGGGCGCTGATCCCGGGCCGAACGGCCCACGGCGCGGCGACGAATCACGGAGGTGAGCGCTCCGTGCGTCAGTTGCCCGTCGGCCGCTCGCACTACCGTGGTGGGGTGGCCGAGCCACGTACACCGGCCGCGGTGGGGAGCGTGCCGGGGCGCGGACGGCTGCCGGACGGACGGGGTGCGCACGCAGCTGCGCGCGCGTTGTCGCACGACACGGGGCTGCGACACCTTCACGGTGCGATTGGATTGCCAGCCCACCTCTGTCAGGGGTCGTCCGGCTCTCCCTCCGGCCGACCGGCCAGAGCATCCGGCGTCGCGGGGACCGACCGGCCCTCCCGCGAAGCGCGCGCACTGCGCAGTCTGGGAGACACGATGCGCGCGTCCGTCGCGTGGGAGGCAGCCATGACACGCCCCGTGACCGTTGGAGTCGACGGCTCGCCCGCGGGCCTGGCCGCCGCTGACTGGGGTGCCCGCGAGGCGCTGCTCAGAGACCTGCCTCTGCGACTGATCCACGCCTGGGAACGGCAGCACCACTCGCACACCTCGCTTCCCGGGCCGGCGGCCCCCAGCCGCTGGTCGGAGGGCATTCCCTTGGTGGTGACCGACCGGCTGCGGCGTCGCTACCCGGGCCTCGACATCACGGCGGACCACATCATCGGCCCACCGCGCGACGTACTGTGCCGAGCCTCGAAGGGAGCCGAAGCGCTGGTGGTCGGCGCGGCCGGAGTGGGCAGGCTCGCCGGCTTCCTGCTCGGCTCGGTGAGCATGGCCACCGTCGCCCACGCCGAAGCACCCGTCGTCCTCGTGCGGACCGGGGTTTCAGAAGGACAGCCGCTTCCCGGTGCGGAACCGGGACCGCCCCCTCCAGTGGTGCTCGGATTGGATCTCAGCCGCCCTTGCGGCGAAGTAGTCGACTTTGCCTTCAAGGCCGCAAACGTGCGCGCCGCGCCCCTGGTGGTTGTGCACGGCTGGAACCCACCGCCGTATCGCCTCTATGGACTCGGCGCGGCATTGAAGTTCGGCACCGACCTCTCGGCCGAGGAACGCGCATCCGTACGCCAGGCGCTACAGCCGTGGCGGGAACGCTACCCGGGTGTGGAGGTCGTGGCTCAGGCCGTGATCGGCGAGCCCGCACACCACCTGCTCGACGCGGCAGCACATGCCGCGCTCGTCGTCATCGGACGGCACCGCCGGGCAACGCTGTCCCCGCTGCCCCACATCGGGCACACCGCGGACGCCGTCCTGCACCACTGCCCCGCCCCGGTCGCCGTCGTCCCACACAGCTGAGCATTGCAGGGCGGGCACAGGCCGCCGTGGGTGTACCCCAGTCCCAGAAGTCGCCAGTCGTGGGGGGCGATAGCGACGGGGCACGACGCGTGGTGTGTGCGGCAGGATCCCGTTCAGCGGACTGCCAAAGGCGCCTGCCTCTCTCCGTACAGGCTGCCACGGATGCCCGCCGGTGCGCGGGATGGCCGGCTCCGACGAACGGCTGCTGGGCGTCGTGATCGGAGGCCACCCGGTCCCCAGTAGAGCCACCCAGCCCATTGCCCTCAGCCGACATGCCACGGCACAACGGAAGCTACCCCGGCGGACAGTGACCGGGCTCTCCGTATCCGGAAGCTGGCACACCGTGTGCCCCGGGCCCGCCGATGACCGGCTCGACCCATCCGTAAGGAAAAGATCATGACTCCTGAGAACGGCAAAGGCGACCTGGTGCGGTGGTTCGAGGACATCACGGTGGGCGACACAGCCGTGGTCGGCGGCAAGAACGCCTCGCTCGGGGAGATGGTCCGGAACCTCGCGTCGCAGGGCGTCCGCGTCCCCGGCGGATTCGCCACCACGGCGCACGCCTACCGGGAGCTGCTGGAGGCGGCCGGCCTGCACTCGCGTATCCGCGAACAGATCGACGCCCTGCACGAGGGTGCCGATCTCGCGGAGGTGGGCAAAAAGATCCGCCGGATGTTCCGTGCCGCCGAGCTTCCGCCACCCCTGGCCGAGGCCGTCCGGAACGCCTACCGGGAGCTGGGCGCCGCCCTGCACAAGGGGAACCCGGATGTGGCGGTGCGCTCCAGCGCCACGGCCGAGGACCTGCCTGAGGCGAGTTTCGCCGGCCAGCAGGAAACGTTCTTGAACATCACCGGGGAGGCGGCACTGCTGGACGCCTGCAAGCGCTGCTACGCGTCGCTGTTCACGGACCGGGCGATCAGCTACCGCGAGCACCATGGGTTCGATCATCTCAAGGTGGCGTTGTCGATCGGAGTGCAGCAGATGGTCCGCTCCGACAAGGCCGGAGCAGGCGTGATGTTCTCACTTGACACCGACAGCGGCTTTCCCCGTGTGGTGCTGGTCAACGCGTCATGGGGCCTGGGCGAGTCGGTCGTCTCAGGCGCCGTGGACCCCGACGAGTACCAGGTCTTCAAGCCGTTGCTGGAGCGGACGGAGCTCACACCGGTCATCTCGAAGACGGTCGGCGGGAAACAGAGCAAGATCGTCTACGGTCGGTCCGGGAACGAGCCCACAGTCACCGTCGACACCAGCAGTGAGGAACGGGCGGCCCACGTCCTGGACGACCGCGAAATCCTGCAGTTGTCCCGGTGGGCCGTGGCCATCGAGAGGCACTACGGCCGCCCCATGGACATCGAGTGGGCCAAGGACGGCATCAGCGGCGATCTCCACATCGTCCAGGCCCGGCCGGAGACGGTCCAAGCCCGCAAGCGGTCCGCCACGCTGCGCTCGTACCGGCTCAATGAACACGGCACGCGGCTGATCAGCGGACTGGCCATCGGCGACGCCATCGCCGCCGGGAAGGTCTGCAACCTCCGCGATGCCGAGGAGATCGGCAGGTTCGAGACCGGTGCCGTGCTTGTCACCGGTGCCACCGATCCGGACTGGGAACCCATCATGAAACGGGCGGCCGCCATCGTCACCGACCACGGCGGGCGCACCTCACACGCCGCCATCGTCAGCCGCGAACTAGGAGTCGCCGCCGTCGTCGGCACGGGAAACGCCACCACCACACTCACCGACGGCCAACAGATCACCGTCTGCTGCGCGGAGGGCGAGGAGGGCCACGTCTATGAGGGCATCCTCGATTACGACGAGCGCGACATCGATCTGACGCGCGTCCCCGCCACAACGACCAAGGTGATGCTCAACATCGCCAACCCCTCGGCGGCTTTCCGCTGGTGGCGGCTACCGGCCGACGGGGTGGGTCTGGCCCGGATGGAGTTCATCGTCAACAACCACATCAAGATCCACCCCATGGCCCTCGTCCACTACGACGACCTCGACGACGAAGCCATCCGGCAACGGATCGCCGAACTCACCCCCGGTTACGACGACAAGGCGGAGTTCTTCGTCGACCGCCTGGCGTACGGCATCGCCCGCATCGCCGCGGCCTGGTGGCCGAAGCCGGTCATCGTCAGGATGAGCGACTTCAAGACCAACGAGTACGCCAAACTCATCGGCGGACAGGCATTCGAACCACCGGAAGAGAACCCCATGTTGGGCTGGCGGGGCGCGAGCCGCTACTACAGCGAGGGCTACCGGGCAGGATTCGGTCTTGAATGCCGCGCCCTCCACCGGGTCAGGAACGCCATAGGGTTGTCCAACACCATCGTCATGATCCCGTTCTGCCGCACCCTCCAGGAGGCCGACCGCGTCCTTGCGACCATGGCCGAACACGACCTGGTCCGCGGGCGGGACGGCCTGGAGACCTATGTGATGGCGGAAATCCCGTCCAACATCATCCTCGCCGGACAGTTCGCCGACCGCTTCGACGGCTTCTCCATCGGCAGCAACGACCTCACCCAGCTCACCCTCGGCGTCGACCGCGACTCCGAACGACTGTCGGAACTCTTCAACGAACGCGATCCTGCCGTCACCGAGAGCATCCAGACCCTGATCGACGCGGCCCACCGCGCAGGCCGCAAGGTCGGCCTGTGCGGCCAACGTCCCAGCGACGACCCGGACTTCGCCCGCATACTGGTACGCGCCGGCATCGACTCGATCTCCGTCACCCCCGACAGCTTCCTGCTCGTGAAGCACAACGTCGCCGCAGCCGAGAGCGCCCCGGAGCAGCAGAAACAGCGCGGAGCGGAAGACGCCGAAGTCCCGAGCTGATGAAGCACCGCGTTCTCACAGTGCCGAAGGCCAGGAACGCGAGGTATGCGGGCGGCACCCGGCGCCCAGCCGTCCGCGCCGAGACCGTCCTCCGTGCCGCAGTATTGGCGCGGGTCAGCGTCGGGCCAACCTGCCGGAACGGCACGCCAGGTACCGAGCAGGCGCGGACGGCTCACCGGTCCAGGGCTGACATCACGACTGGTGGTCGCGGCCCACATCGCGGACGAGTTCCAGGCCGAGGACACGGTCCAGGTAGGCGAATGCCTCGAACCTGGCGCCGTCCGGGATCTCTTGCTCCGTTGCGACATGGCGCAGCACGGTCAGGACCCCGGGAATGCCGATGTCGTCGGCGAGTGCGCTGTGGGCCCGGCAAAGGACGCCCTCGGGGATCGGCCTGGACGGCGACCGTGCCCATTCGGCTACCCGGCCACGCCAGTCGGCGAGCGTCTGTTCGGCGTCGGCCAGCATGCCGGGGGTAAGAGTGATCGGCTCATGGTGAGGTTGGCTCAACAGCGCCAGCCGGAGGGCCAGCGGGTCTGCGCTCACCCCTCCGTGAAGTCCTGGGATCGCCGTGAGGCGCTGCTGCACAGGCCCGACCTCGATCCACACGCAATGCTCGGAATCCGTTCCTTCGTTATCGGACACATGGACGTCGGCGGCCGCCAAACCGGCCGCGACGGGTGGGTTGAACTGAACCGGATTTTGTAGCGGCCCTGAAGCCAGGCATGATCGCCTCGGCAGATGGGAGAACGCAGGTCCGATGCCCGCACCACGGAAGTACCCCGACGAGCTGCGCGAGCGAGCCGTCCGCGAAGTCCAGACCTCAGGCCGTCCGGTCGCTCACGTGGCCCGTGACCTCGGTATCCACAAGGAAGCCCTGCGTGGCTGGGTCCGCCAGGCCGAGGCCGACCAGGGCAGCCGGTCCGACCTGCTGACCACGGCCGAGCGGACTGAGCTGGCCCAACTCCGCAAAGAGATAGCCGAGTTGCGACGGGCGAACGAGATCCTGAAGGCCGCCAGCGTGTTTTTCGCGAAGGAGCTCGACCAGCCCCGCACGAGGCCGACGCGGTGATCAACCACCTCCGCGACGACTTCGGGGTCGAGCCCGTATGCCGGGAACTGGACCTGTCGGTCTCGGCATACAACGCCCGCCGCAAGCGCCCGATGTCCGCCCGGCGCCAGCGCGACGCACACCTCACCGAACGCATCCGCCGTATCCACGCTGCTTCCGGCGAGACTTACGGAGCCAGACGCATCCACCGCCAGCTGGGGCGCGAGGGCATCGCCGCGGCCCGCTGCACCATCGAGCGGCTGATGCGCGAGGACGGCCTGGAAGGCGTGATCCGCGGGCAGCGGCGCCGCACCACCATCCCCGAGCCGTCCGCTCCCAGACCGCCGGACCTGGTCAACCGGCACTTCACCGCCCACCGCCCCAACCAGCTCTGGGTCGCCGACCTCACCTACATCCGCACCTGGTCGGGCTGGGTCTACGTCGCCTTCGTCCTGGACGTGTACTCGCGGATGATCGTCGGATGGCAGCTTGCCACCCACATGCGCACCGATCTTCCACTGGACGCCCTGGAGATGGCCCTGTGGCGGCGCGGGATCAAGAAGGGCTCGGGTCTCATTCATCACAGCGACCGCGGTTCGCAATACGTGTCCATCCGCTACGGCGAACGGCTCATCGAGGCCGGCGCGACCGCGTCCGTCGGCTCCGTCGCCGACAGCTATGACAACGCCATGGCCGAGGCCCTCAACGGCACCTTCAAGGCCGAACTGATCGAACACCAAGGGCCCTGGCACGACGCTGGCCAGGTCGAACGCGCTGTCGTCCAGTGGGTCGGCTGGTACAACACCGAGCGCCTTCACTCCGCCCTCGATTACCTTCCACCCGAGGAATTCGAGGCCCACTACTACCGATCCCAGGCGAACCCCAACGCCGCCTGAAAACACGCAAACCGGCCGCTACGAAACTCGGGGCAGCTCAGGTTGATGCCCAGCGCGGCCGTGGCGCGGTCGAGGGCCTTGACCTGCTCGGGTGGCAGTTCCGGTACGACCAGGTTGTGGCGCGCCTGCACCCCGGCCGTCTCCGCGGCACGGAAAAGCACATCGCCGACGAGTAGTGCGCGAAGGTCGACGGCGCCGATGACCAAGCCGGGGCATGACAGGTGGACGCACATCCGCAGCACACCCCGGCGCAGAACGGGAAGCTCGACCAGGTGGTGGGTCCGACCATCGATGACACGCAGCACGCCCATGAAGCTACTGTGGCCCAGCCCAGCGGACACCGCTGCCCCGGGACGCGTTGCTGACCTGCTCACACCAGGCACCCGGTCAGCTGAAGGGTGCGTGCCCTGGCCGGTGCGCGGTCGCAGGCTGTGTCGGTTCGCGGGCTCCTGTTGCAGTGGGTCTTCCGCTACCCGCCGGCGCCGTCCGCGGATCGAGTCGCGGCAACGGTGCAGTGGCGCGTCTGCTTTCCTCTTCAATGAATCGGGCCAGGGCGCGGGCGCTTTCCAGGAACTGGGCGGGGAAGACGATGGTCGAGTTCTTCTCCGCGGCGATCTCGGAGAGGATCTGCAGGTTCCGCAGCTGCAGGGCGACGGGGTGGGCGCTGATGACGTCAGCGGCCTCGGCGAGGCGGTCCGCGCTCAGTGCCTCTCCCTCGGCTGCGATGATCTTGGCGCGCTTCTCCCGCTCGGCCTCGGCCTGGCGTGCCATCGCGCGCTGCATGGTGGGCGGCAACTCGATGTCCTTGAGCTCCACCAGCAGGACTCCGAATTCGCGAAACAGGCGCGCACCGACCAGGCCCGGCGTCAGATGCGGGAAGCGAGCCCCCAGGCAGAGAATTTCGTCGATCAGTGGGCGGCGGGCACATGCTCGTGTTCACGTGCCGGCTGTCCGGGAAGCGGGACGGTGATGACAGGGCAGCGGGCGTAGTGGAGCACGCCCTGGCTCACCGAGCCCAGCAGCATGCCGGTGAAGCCGCCGAGCCCCCGGGTTCCCATCACCAGACCCAGTGCATGGACGGACGCCTTGGTGAGCTCTTCCACGGGATGGCCTGTGAGGACTTCGTGGTGCACTTCCACTTCGGGCCAGGACTCGGCACGGCTGGCCACGGTCTCTGACAGCAGGCGGCGGCACTCCTGCTCCGTTGCGGGCTCTTCCATTACGCCGAGCCGGTGCGGATGCCTTACGTACAGTGCTCGCAGGGCGGCGCCGTGCAGGGCTGCCTCCTGGGAAGCGACGTCGACGGCGACCGCCGAGTGCTCGCTGCCGTCGACCCCGACGACGAAATACCAGGGCTGCTGAGTGAGGTGTTCGGGTTCGGGCACCACGACCACCGGGCAACGGGCGTGCGCCATCACCGGCAGCGCGACCGAAAGCGGGCTGAACACCTCCTGGACCCGGCTCAGGTGGTAGGAGCCCAGCACCACCATGGCAGCGTCCTGAGCCTCCTCCTGCAGCACCCATGCCGGCTTCCCTTCGGCCAGCAGGCTGGAGAGCTCCACCTGCGGCTGCCGCGTTTGGGCAAAGGCCAGCGCCTCCTTGGCCACGTGCTCCCCGGCCGCATTCCCGTAGCCGCCGGCAGGCCCTGTCACAGCGTGGACCAGGTGCAAGGGCACCTGGCGCAGGGCCGCCTCGTCCGCTGCCCAGGCCAGAGCCATCCGCTTAGAGGTGTCCGGGGCGACACCGACCACGATTGGTCGGCACAGTTGTGCTGGGGTCGTCGTCATCTCCCGGCTACACCTCCACGTCTTGCCCCTCCAGCATGACTCCATCGGCATGAGGTGTCTCGACGTGCGGTGACGGCAGGACATGGTGTGAGTACGGCCGGGCGACACCGCGTTCTCAGGCTGTCACCCTGCGGCTCCACGTCCCCGCGCGACTCCTGGTGCAGCTCCACGTTGGCGCGCGGGCCACGGAGACCGGCCCGTCGGAAGCAACTCCGGTGCGGTGCGGCACCCTCGGCTTCCACGAGGAGCCTGTCGGTCCAGGGCGCTTTGACGGATCTCCGCGCTGTGATGTGTACGGGGCACGGGGCTGGTTGTGGTGCCGCAGCGCGTATCGCCCACGGCCGGTGGACGGTGGGGACGCCACTGCGGCACGTCGAGCCGAGTCGACACTGGACACCATGGCGCGCCGACCTCGGAAGCGACCCGCCCCGCCCGATCCGCCACTGATCGACCGGCTGATCACGGTCTTCACACCGGGATCGGCCTTCGACATCCAGGCCGAAGCGCCCCGACCATTCGCCCTTGTCGGCCCATCCGGCGCGGCGTCCCCAGCGTGAAGGTGAGCCTGGAGGACCACCCACCAGGGCCCTTCGGCCCTGTGACCGACTCTGTCGTCGGTGAATGGTGGTGGGAGAACGGACCAGCAACACGCTGGAGGCCAGGCCATGAGTGCACGAGGCTCGCCATCCGCATCCAGTCCGCATCCACCGCACGGGGAACTCTCCGCCAAGGGAACGAACCCGCTGAGGCGCACATCCGACCGGATCGAATCCTGGTTCCTCCGCTTTCTGATGCTCGTACTCGTCCTCGGAGTGCCGGTGGCCTCGATCAATGCGGGGCTGATGGCATACCACTCGTCGTTGCGCGCCGTGCACACCCAGTCGGCAGACCGGCGGGAGACCACCGCTTGGTTGACGACGGATGCCAAAGGAACACAGCGCAGTGCCGAAGACGCATGGCAACAGGCTCAGGTCCGCTGGACTGACAAGACCGGCAAGCAGCAGACCGGAACCACCCTCGTGCAGACTGGCACCCCCAAGGGAGCCACCATCCGGATCTGGCTGAACCAGGACGGAACCCTCGGCGACCCACCGATGACCGTGGACGGTGCGAAGGCCACCGGCTGGCTGGTGGGCAGTATGACGGCGGTCGGGGTGGCCTCCGGGCTCCTCGCCGCTCGAGCGGGCATGCGCCTGGTGCTCGACCGCAGAAGGTACGCGCAGTGGGACGCCGAGTGGGAAGCGGTGGAGCCCGGCTGGTCCGCACGCTTCCGTCGGTGACAGGTCGAAGAGCACACGGAAGCCGGCCTCCGCACCGCGTCAATCGCCGCAGGACCTGGAAGCCTCCACGCGACGCGGTTTCGTCGGCCAGGCACGCCGTCCTGCGTCTCCAGGCTCGGCCGGGGCCCAGGCTCCCCGCCACAGGCACCCGTCAAAGCTCCAAGACGCGCAACCGCGGTGTGATGTCGGAGCCAGCGCCACAGCGGTGGCTGAACCGTCAGCTGCTCCGGCATGCGTACGGGAAGCGAGCAATCCACACTGGGCCGAAGAAGTTCCTGTCGGGGCAAGCCGGGCCCAGTGGGCTCTCCCCGCGAGATCGCGAAGTCCTAGGGAGGCGGCCATGACCACAGCTCGGGAGATCATGCATGTCGGCGCCACCTGCGTTCAGGAGAGCGAGACTCTGGAGGAGGCGGCGCGGAGGATGAAGGAACTGGACGTTGGCGCCCTGCCGATCTGCGGACCGGACAACCGACTCCACGGGATCATCACGGACCGTGACATCGTGGTGAAGTGCCTTGCCAAGGGCAAGGATCCCCGGACCATGACGGCCGGTCAGCTTGAGCAAGGCAAGCCGATCACCGTTGACGCCGAAGCCGACGCCGACGAGGTCCTACAGACGATGGAAGCACACAAGATCCGACGCCTGCCGGTCACCGACAACCACCGCCTGGTCGGCATGATCAGCGAGGCAGACCTCGCGCATCGCCTGCCGAAGGACCAGGTGGGCCACTTCGTAGAGGCCGTCTGCGCGACCGCCTAACCGGTGCAGTGCCGACTTGTCAGCTTGATCAGCCGCCTGAGGGGCGAGGGAACTCCTGGCTTCGGCGGGGTGCAAGGTTGCGGTAGGACCGCCTGCCACAGGAGCCGCAGTTCCCAGGCGGCCGGATGCCAGTCCAGGTCACGAGAGAAATAGCGCCTGGGGGCCACCGGCCAAACGTTGTCCTGTCGTAGGCCGTTGATCCGGAACAGCAGCCGGATGGCACGTCTCCTCATCAGTCGGCAAACGGAAACCGTGGCTGTCCGTGAAGCTGTGGTTCTGGCTGCCGACCCGCTCCGGGCGATCTCCGAACGGCTCCGATCGATGGGACCTTCGAGGGTGTGCGCCGCGTTGTCCCTGCCTGACGTGCCCCGAAGGCGTCGGCGATGCAACGACTCCGCACCGGGCGGACAGTGAAGGGAGAACGTGCACCCTCAGCACGTGAGGAAGGAGCGGGCACATGCTGCACCGGAAGGTCGGAGACCTCATGACGACGTCCGTGGTGAGCGTGCGGCGTGACACGGGCTTCAAGGACATCGCCCAGCATCTCGCGGAGCACGACGTCACGGCAGTCCCGGTCGTCGACAACCAGGGCCGCCCGATCGGCGTGGTGTCGGAGGCGGATCTGCTGCGCAAACAGCAAAGCCAGCCGGATCCAGGGGGGCATCAGCCCGAGGCGCACCTGCCGCCCGGGGACCGCGCCAAGGCACATGCGCTGACCGCCGAGGGACTGATGTCCAGCCCGGCCGTCACGGCACGGCCGCAGTGGTCGGCGGTGGAGGCGGCCCGCACGATGGCCCGCCACCGGGTCAAACGGCTGCCCGTCGTGGACGACGCCGACCGGCTGGTGGGCATCATCAGCCGATCCGACCTGCTGCACGTCTTCCTGCGACGGGATATCACCATCGCAGAGGAGATCAGGGCCGACGTCCTGACTCGAACCCTCGGCCTGGACCCCGCCTCGGTCATGGTCCAGGTCACGGACGGACGGGTGACGCTCAGCGGGAGGGTGCCGCACAGCAGTCTCGTTCGCATCGCCATACGTCTGTGTGAAGGCGTCGACGGCGTCGTCGACGTCACGAACCACCTCGGCTTCGACGTCGATGACACGCGGGGCACACCGCAGCCATAACCGCTCACGCTTCCTCGGTACTCCGACGTTCGGTGGGCAGCCGCAGACACTACCCCGGAAACGGTGCCCACCAGACAAGAACAGTGCCACCGGCCGGCCGCGCTTCGACGGCCATCTCGCCACCGGCGCTCTCGGCCCGTTTGGCCAGGTTGAGCAGACCGCTGCGCCGACCGTCCTTGGCGATACCCACTCCGTCGTCCGCGACCGTCAAGGTGAGTCGGCGATCGCGCGCGATCAGGGCCACGTCCGCCGCGCTCGCGTGCGCATGCCGGGCGATGTTGCTCAACGCTTCCCCGAGCACCGCGAGGACGTGCTCGGCAAGCCCATCCGGTACGTCCGTATCAAGGAGCCCCTCCATGTGGAGGGACGGCGTGAACCCCAGTACGTGTGACGCGTCTTCCGTCGCATGGACGGTTTGGGATCGAAGCCCTTTCCTGCCGCGCACCGGATCGCGGGTACGAAGTCCGAAGACGGTGGACCTGATGATCTTGATGGTTTCGTCCAGGTCCTCCACCGCGCGCAACAGCCGATCACTCGCCTCCGGGTCGTCGACGAACCGGATCGCGCTCTGCAATGTCATCCCGGTGGCGAACAGCCGCTGGATCGCCAGGTCGTGCAGATCGCGGGCGATCCGCTCCCGGTCCTTGAGCAGCGCCACCTGCCCCGCAGCGATGCGCCGCTCCGCCAGCTCCATCGCGAGCGCGGCCTGACCGGCGAAGGTCAGCAGCGGCCCCGTCTCCGGCTCCGTGAACGATTCACGTCCCTGCAGCCGGGCCAGTTGCAGGACTCCGCGGACCCGCTCACCGGTGGCCATCGGGACCGCGACGGCGGGCCCCAGCCCCGACCAGCGCGGCGGACCGACCATGACTCTGGGATCGTGCTCGATGTCATGGCTGATCAACGGGCCCTTGGCGGTGATCGCCGCTCCGGCGAACGACCCACAGCGAGGAAGAACCAGACCTCGGTGGGCTTCGGCGTCGACACCGGACGCCAGCTCCACGCGCAGACGGTCGCCGTCGACAGGCAAGACCAGGACGCCGAGATCGGCGGAGAGGATGCGCACCGCGTGGCCGACGATCATCGCGAGCACATCGGTCTCCTCGGCACCCGGCAACAGCCCTGCGACGATCTCGCTGTTGGCCTCCAGCCACTGCTGGCGGTAACGGGCCTCCTCGTAGAGCCGGGCGTGCTCGACGGCCACCCCCGCCGCCACCGCCAGCGTCGACAGCAGCGTCTCGTCCTCGGCGGTGAATGCCCCGCCGCCGCGTTTCTCGGTCAGGTACAGGTTCCCGAAGACCTTGTCCCGAACCTTGATCGGCACGCCCAGAAAGGAGTGCATCGCGGGGTGGTTCGGGGGGAATCCGTACGAGGCGGGGTGGTCACCCAGTTCGGCCAGGCGCAGCGGCTCGGGGTGGCGGATCAGCTCGCCGAGAAGTCCGTGTCCGGCCGGCAACGGGCCGATGCCGACGATCTGTTCCCCGGTGACACCGACGGGAAGGAACTGGCTGAGTCGGACGTCTGCACCAACCACGCCGAGCGCGCCGTACCGCGCGTCGGCAAGCACAACGGCGGCCTCGACGATGCGATGGAGAACTTGCGGCAGCTCCAGCCCCGTTCCCACCGCCAGCACCGCTTCGAGCAGCACATGATGCGAATGGCCTGTGGTCTTCTCCACCGTGCGAAGGCGCTGCAGCAGTTCGTCCGGCAGTGCGTGCAGGAGTGGAGGTGCACTTTGCGCTCGGCCGGAATCCTCGCCCACGACAAGCCTCCGCTGCAGTCGGAATCGGTGGTCCTGCCACACCATTCACGGTAGTGCGACGAGCCGACGGGCACCTGACGGCCGAGGTCCTTATATGTGCCCGACTCGGTAGTACGAAGCGGCATCGGAGACGTTGCCGCTCGGTCCGCACAGCGACGGCAGGACAGCGTCTGCCCGACGGGCCACACCCGTCCCTGCGGCATGAGCCGTTCGGCATCTGGCTCCGACCTCGGCATGGCCTCATAGCCCCCGCAAGTGCCCGGACGGCCCATCTGCGCGACCCACCTCCCGGAGTCACCCTGGACGCAGAGAAGAAAGGAAAGGGAGACAGGAAACGAGGTGAGCCACGATGCGAGCGCATGAAGGGGACGTGCTGCGGTTCACCGGCAGAACCGTGGGAACGCCCGAACACCATGCCACCGTCGTACGCGTGCTGGGCCCGAACGGCGAACCGCCCTATCAGGTTCGCTACGAGGACGGTCACGAGGCAGAGATCTTCCCTGGACCCGGTTGCGTGATCGAGACCCATCCAGCACACGATGCCTCGTTCGGGCAGCCGCATCGGGAGAGGAGATGACCGCGCTCGCCGATGGCGGGAGCACGTCCGCTCGGCCTGCCTGTGGAGCCAAGCCCGACCGTGACGACTTGCCGACGTCTAGAACCTCCATTCCCCCTTCGCGCGCAGGAAGGAACGCTCCGGATCCAGAACGAGAGAGCAACGCGCGCCGCAGCGACACACGTTTGTTCTCCACCAGAGTGAGGATGGACATGCGGGGACGTTGCCCGCCGTGCTCCGCCATGTCCCCCCGGCAAGGAGGCCGGATCGTGTTCTTCACAGACCGCCGAGACGCCGGTCGACAGCTGGCGGCAAGACTCAAACACCTCAAAGGCGCCGACGTCGTGGTCCTGGGGCTGCCCCGCGGAGGCGTCCCGGTCGCCGCGGAAGTCGCCAGGGCGCTGGGCGCGCCGTTGGACGTCTGCCTGGTGCGCAAGCTGCGCGTGCCGTTCCAACCGGAACTCGGGATGGGGGCGATCGGTGAAGGCGGGGTCCGCGTCATCAACGACGAGGTGGTGCGCGCCGCCCGTGTCACCCCGGACGAGTTGGCCCAGGTCGAGGCACGTGAGCGGGAGGCCCTGGAGGCCCGCGCCCGGCACTACCGGGGTGGACGTGAACCGGCGCCTCTCACCGGCCGCACCGTGGTGGTCGTCGACGACGGGGTGGCCACCGGGTCGACGGCTCGGGCGGCCTGTCAGATCGCCCGCGCCCGCGGAGCCGTACGGATCGTGCTGGCAGTTCCCGTGGCACCTCACGGCTGGACCGCACGGTTGGGTGGGGACGCCGACGAGTTGCTGTGCATGCACACGCCGTGGACCTTCTACGCGATCGGGCAGTCCTACGCCGACTTCTCCCAGACGGACGACGACGAGGTCGTCGCCTGCCTGGAGGAGAGACTCCCCCGCCCGGTGAGCACCCGCCGAACTCCGCCGGGTCATGCTGTGCCATAGCTGCTTGCCCCTGAAAAGAGGTTGGGCTGGTGACGGGCGGCAAAGTTGTTGGCCGGCACCAAACCGCCGGCCAACCGTTGGTCCCAGCCCCACCGGCTGAGGCTGGTCATCCGTTGGAGGCCCGGCGCATCACCGGGAGCCTCACCCGGCCCGCGCCACGCCGGTGACCGGGCCTGGCCCGGCGTAAGATCGGATGCCGATATCGGCTTCGTCATAGCCGGGACAGGCGGGGAGGCAGGACCAGGGTGAGGGAGTTCCAGCGGGCAGCCGTGCGGCTGCACATCCTGCATCACGCGGCCGAAAGGGAGGTCCACGGTGCGTGGATGACGGAGGAATTGGCTTCCCACGGCTACCAGATCAGCCCGGGCACGCTGTACCCGACGCTCCACCGGCTGGAGGCGGACGGCCTGCTGGTATCCGAGCAGCGTGTGGTCGACGGCCGCATGCGACGCATCTACCGTGCCACCGCCGCCGGCCGGAAAGCCCTGGCCGAGGACCGCAAGGCACTGCGCGAGCTGGCCCGCGAAGTCCTCGGCGACGACGAGGTGCGTTAACGAGCACCGAATCGACTGACGCGTAGGCGAGGGTGACGCGCCAAGACCGACCTGCGCAGCGCGGGGCGTGAGGGGACGCGAAGGTTCACGCGGGCTCCCGGGGAAGCGGCCCTGGCCGACGGACCAACGCCCGCGCAACGTGGCTTCGGCCTCTGTGCGTCACTCCTGCCGGGCGGCGGCAGGACGGACGCCACGGCGGTGCAAGCTCGCATCGAGGGAGAGGGCGCCTGCGCCGACGAAGAGCAGGAAGAGGCTGCCGCACAGTTGCGCGAAGTCCAGACGGGCCTCGTGCGCGAAGTCCCACCAGCCCGGCTCCCCGCGGAACAGCCCGGAACCGCCCCACAGGATCGGCACCTTGGTGATCAGGAGTGCGCCGAGCATGTCCACGACCATGGGTACCACCGCGAGCCGAGTGAGCAGCCCGACCAGGACCAGCACCCCGCAGACAATCTCGAACACCCCGTCCAGCGGGGCGAAGAAGTCCGGCGCGGGAATGCCGGCCTTGTCGAACCGGCCCGTGCCCAGCGCATGGGAGCGCAGGAACTTCAGGATCCCCTCGACAAGGAAGACCGCCCCTACGTACAGGCGGATAAGGACGACCGAGGCTGGTGCGGTGGTCCCTGTGAGCTTCGCCATCCAGTCGCCAAGCTGTGCCATGCCGTCGGCCCCTTCGCCGTCGAAGGCGTATCGGATGCCGATATCGTCCCGCGTCGTGCCCGGGAGCGGGCGGTCGTCACGCCCGTTCGGCGTACCCCGCCGCACCGGCCCGCCGCTGCCGCCGCGCGCCGAGCGCGCGCCGGACCCCGTAGGCGGCGGCGCCGACCAGGACGACCGCCGCACCATAGATCACCGAGGAGACCGGCAGGGCGAAGGCGAGCACCAGGCAGCCGACCAGGCCGACGGCAGGGACGATGCGCGGCGGGCGTCCCTCATCCGAAGACAGCGTCCACGCCGAGACGTTGGCGATGGCGTAGTACACGAGTACCCCGAAGGATGAGAAGCCGATCGCCCCGCGCACGTCCACCAAGGCCGCGAGCACCACCACGACCAGACCGACCGTGATCTCGGCCCGGTGCGGCACCGCGAACCTCGGGTGCACCGCGGACAGGGCGTGCGGCAGGTGCCGGTCACGGGCCATCGCCAACGTGGTGCGGGAGACGCCGAGGACCAGTGCCAGCAGGGAGCCGAGCGCGGCCACGGCAGCGCCGGCACGGACGACGGGCACCAGCCAGTCGATGCCCGTCGCGCGTACGGTGTCCGTCAGCGGCGCGGGCGCTTGCGCGAGCCCCGTCGGGCCGAGCACCGCAAGGGCGGCGACGGCGACCACGGCATAGACGGCGAGCGTGATGCCCAGCGCCAACGGGATCGCACGAGGGATGGTGCGCGCCGGTTCGCTCACCTCCTCGCCGAGGGTGGCGATGCGCGCGTACCCGGCAAAGGCAAAGAACAACAGGCCCGCTGCCTGGAGCACCCCGCCGACGGAGGCGTCGGCTCCGATGTCCAGCCGCCCGGCATCCGTGCCGGACGAGGTGAGGGCGGCCACCACCACCGCGGCGAGCACGGCGAGCACCACGGCGACGATCACGCGGGTGAGCCAGGCCGACTTCTGCACCCCTCGGTAGTTGACGGCGGTCAGCACCACCACTGCGGCGACCGCCACCGCGTGCGCCTGGCCGGGCCACACGTACGAGCCGACGGTCAGCGCCATCGCCGCGCAGGAAGCGGTCTTGCCGACCACGAACCCCCACCCGGCCACGTACCCCCAGAAGTCGCCGAGGCGCTCCCGCCCGTAGACATACGTCCCACCGGAGGCGGGGTAACAGGCGGCCAGCCGTGCCGATGAGGTCGCGTTGCAGTACGCGACCACGGCGGCCAAGGCCAGCCCCAGCAGCAGGCCGGAACCGGCGGCGCGCGCGGCCGGGGCCAGAGCGGCGAAGATCCCCGCCCCGATCATCGACCCCAGGCCGATGACCACAGCGTCGAACACCCCCAGCCGCCGCAGCAGCTCCCCCGACGGCCCGGCCGCGGTCGATGACGTGCTCATACGGCTTGCCCTCCGCATCATGCGAACAATTACGTCATCCGATATCGGCACACGATATATGCCCACGGGCTGCCGATGCGACGCATGCCGCAAGGAAACAAGTCGCCGCACTGGTGCGGGGCCCGGACAGCCCGTGGAGACGTGCGGCCTGCGGGGCGCTGTGAGATCGTGCGACGCCGTCGCTGTCGTCTTACGGTGGCAGTGAGGGGGTGGGCGCGAGTCTTCACCCCACGCCGAAAGGCGGGCGATACCCATGGCATCTCCTGGCATGCGGGTGGTGGTCGTCGGAGCCACCGGCAACGTAGGCACGAGCGTCATCCTGGCGCTCGGTGCGGAGCCGGGCATCGAGTCGATCCTGGGGCTGGCCCGACGGCTCCCGCGGTGGTCTCCGACGAAGACCAGGTGGGCGAGCGTGGACATCGCGGACGACAACACGGACCTGGCCGGTCACTTCGTCGGCGCCGACGCCGTCATCCACCTGGCGTGGCTGTTCCAGCCCACGCACCACCCGGCGACGACCTGGCGCACGAACGTGCAGGGCAGTACTCGGGTCTTCGAGGCCGCGGCCACGGCCGGCGTTCCCGCCCTGGTCTACGCGTCCTTCGTCGGAGCCTACTCGCCCGGACCCAAGGACCGTGCCGTGGACGAGTCCTGGCCCACCGACGGTTGGCCGGAGTCGATGCTGTGCCGGGAGAAGGCGTACGTCGAGCGTGTCCTGGACGCCTTCGAACTCCAACATCCCAAGACCCGGGTGGTGCGGTTGCGGCCCGGATTCATGCTCAAGCGCGAATCCGCAGGCGAGCAGCACCGCCTCTTCCGTGGCCCGTTGGTGCCCAAGCGCCTGACCCGGCCGGAGCACATGCCCGCGTTCCCGGCCATCCCCGGCATGCGGTACCAGGCCCTGCACACCGACGATGCGGCCGAGGCGTTCCGGCAAGCCGCCGTGCGCCCGGTCCACGGCGCGTTCAACCTGGCGGCCGAACCGGTCGTGGACGCGGTCATGTTGGGCGAGATGTTCAGCGCACGCACTTTCCCGATGCCGGGCTGGCCGGCTCGGGCCGCGGTCTCCGCCGCCTGGCGCACGCACCTGCTGCGCACGCCTCCGTCCCTGTTCGACGCCGTCCTGCACTTCCCGATCATGGATACGTCACGGGCGCAGCGGGAACTGGACTGGACGCCCCGGCACACAGCCCAAGAAACGCTGCGGGAGTGGCTGTCCGGTCTGCACGAGGACGCGAGCTTGCCCACCCCACCGCTGGCCTCCTCGGCCGGGCTCTCCCGCTGGGCCGAG
Organism: Streptomyces noursei; assembly: GCF_016917755.1. GTDB lineage: Bacteria > Actinomycetota > Actinomycetes > Streptomycetales > Streptomycetaceae > Streptomyces > Streptomyces yunnanensis. The sequence goes on from NZ_CP070326.1 coordinate 1,068,395, forward strand.
CCCCGGGTCGGCGCTTGATCATGAAGCCGCCGGGGGCGGCACGGTGGGCGGGGACGCGGGCCCGGGTGGAGCCGCTGGGGGCCTGCCCCGAGTACGGGCTCACCGCCGCACGGAGACCCCGGCACCGCACACGGCATGGCCCGGCTCCTGACTCCCGGTGACGGCGGCCGGGGAGTCCGTCGCCGCAACCGGCCCGGCTGGCCCCCTCCTACAGACTGTGCCGCCGGTAGAGGTCTTCGTCGCGCTGGACACCTCGCCGCGTGGGCGGCGTTCGGCGGGCTGCTGCTGGCCGCCGAGGAAACCCGCAAGTGGTGGCTGCGGCGATACCGGCCCGCAGACTGCTGCCCGTCGGTTTCCCCGGACGGTTCCACGAAGGAAGCGGCTTCAGCCGTACGGTACTTGAGGTCGTCGGAATCGAGCACGCCGATGCGTTCGTCGCCGTCGCCGCCATGGACGGCAGCACCATCGCCAGCGCGCGGACCGCCAAGGAGACCTACCGGGTTCCCCTCGTGCTCGCCCGCGGCTACGACCCCCAGGCCGCGCAGACATCTACCGCGAACTCGGCATTCCCACCGTCGCCAGTGTCCGCTGGGCGGACAACCTCCTCATCAGTCTGCTCGCCAAGCGCCGGTTCGCCGTTCCGCGGATCGCCGCCCGCGTCAACGACACGGAAAACACCTGGCTGTTCGACCACCGCTGGGGCGTCGACGTCCCCGTGCCCGCCGCCACCCCGCTGATCTCCCTCATCGAAGAGGCCACCGGTGCCACTGACACCGTCGCACTGCTCCGCCTCAGCAAGGCTGGCGTCGATGGCATCGAAACCGCGATCACGCCGCAGTCCCGTGCGTGAACGGGCACCGACCAGACAAGCCGGGTGCCGCCGCCCGTCGGCGCGCAGGCCGCTGTTCTTGGGGACGACGCCCACCCTGTTGCCCACGACGGTCAGCGTCAGCCATCGGTCGCGGACGGATCACCTCGGTGGCGCGCTGGTGTGGACTCGCGCGACTTCCCGAGCTTCATCGGGGCCCTCTGCGAACGACGTGGGGGCAGGATCGTTGACAAGGCCAGGCCACCCCGTACCTCAGTACACTGGTGGACAGCGCCGACTTCCTCGTCGCCCGCACGGACGACGGGCCATGGCCGAACGTGCCAGGCCGCCTTCGCTCATCGTGTTCGTGGGGTACGCGACTGCACGTTCCGCCAGGGAGATCGTGGTCGAAACCGGAAGGAGCCGGCCGATGAAGGTCTCAACGTTGATGAGTGCTCCGGCTGTGGCCGTTCCGGTCGGGACGCACCTGCGGGAAGTGGCCCGCCAGATGGAAGAGTACGGGGTCGGTTGCCTGGTGGTCACGGACGGCGGGAGGCTGCAAGGCATCGTCACCGACCGCGACCTCGCGGTGCGCATGCTGACCAGGGGGCTGGACGCGGAGGAGCGGGTGGATGCGGTGATGACCCTGCCCGTGATCACGGTGGAGGTGACCGACGACGTTCACGACGCATACCGGGCCTTCCGTGACTCCGGGGTTCGCCGCCTGCCCGTACTGGACGGGCACCGGCCCGTGGGCATGCTGACCGTGGACGACCTGCTCATGGACGTCTTCCAGCGGGTGGGCGATCTGCTGGGCCCGGTTGCCTGGAGCATGGTGGAGGGACCAGCCGGGTCGTGCACCACGGATCAGAGCTGAGTGCCGCCTGGGCCGTGCCGGTCCCCGGATGCGGCGCCCCGCGACCACCATGACGATGAGGGCATGGTGCCCGTCCCTTCCGCCGACCGTTTCGATGCCTTCCGGGCTCTCGCCGACCGGCGGGGGAGGCCCGGAGGCCGGTTGATGGAACACCTGGCCCGGGCCAGGGCAGGAACGGCGGACAGTCCTGAGACCTGGGCGCCGGCCGTCGCGGCCGGAGTCGGCCTGCCGGCCGCTGCCGCGCTCGGGCCGGCCGAGTACTACGCGGACCTGACCACCCCGCACGGCCACCGCCATGTACGGGTGTGCGCCGCCACGGCCTGCTTCGCCGCGAGCGGCGGCCTGCACCTGGTGGAGGCGGAGCGTGCGCTGGGTGTCGACGCCGGAAGCTCCGCCCCCGACGGGTCGGTCTCGCTCCAGGCCGTCCGCTGCCTGGGTTACTGCTATGCCGGGCCCGCCGCCCTCGACGGTGAGACTCCGTGCACCGGCGCGACGCTGGCCGATCAGCTCGCCGGGCGGGAAGAACCGACGGCGCCGGACATCCCGGCCTTCGACAGCACCGGAGACCCTGTACTGCTCGGTGACGTCCTGGCCGGGGAGTGCGCCTGGCAAGTGTGGCCTCGTGCGGTGACCGCGCGCACTCCCGACGAGGTACAGGCGGAGGTCGCCGCATCCGGGCTGAGGGGGCGCGGTGGCGCCGGCTTCCAGGTGGCCGCGAAGTGGGCCGCGACAGGCCGGTCACCCCACACCGTGGTCGTCGTCAACGGGGACGAGGGCGATCCGGGCTCCTTCGCCGACCGCCTGCTGATGGAGCGCGATCCGGCCCGGGTACTGGAGGGCCTGGCACTGGCCTGCTTCGCCTGTGGCGCCCGGCGGGCCGTGGTGCTGGTGCGTTCGGAGTATCCCCGCGCGCTGGCCCGGATGCGGGAAGCGGTCGACCGGGCCTATGAGGACGGGCACTTCGGTGGGGCAGTGCACGACAGCGGGGTGACACTGGACGTCGAGGTCGCGAGGGGTGCGGGTTCGTATGTCGCGGGCGAGGAGACCGCCCTGATCGCGAGCCTGGAGGGGAGCCGGGGCTGTGCCCGGCCGCGTCCCCCGTATCCCGCGGACCGTGGCTTGTGGGATGCGCCGACGGTGGTCAACAACGTGGAGACACTGGCGGCCGTCCCGTGGATCGTCGCGCACGGTGGCGCCGTCTATGCCCGGCGCGGGGCGCCCGGCGAGCCCGGTACGAAGCTGGTCTGTCTGTCCGAGCGGTTCGCCCGCCCGGGCTGTTACGAGGTGGAACTCGGTACATCAGTCGAACGGATCGTCACGGAGCTGGGTGGCGGTCTGCGGGGCGGTGCCGAACTGGCGGTCCTTCAGGTCGGCGGACCGCTGGGCGGTTTCCTCGCCGCCGACCGGCTGGACGTACCCCTGACGCAGGCAGGACTGGCGCACAATGGCGCCGCGCTGGGGCACGCGGGCCTGGTGGCCTTCGATCGCAGCGTGGAGCCGCGGGAAATACTTCGCCACGTATGGGAATTCGCCGCTGCGGAGAGTTGCGGCGCCTGCTCACCCTGCCGGGTCGGCTCCCGCCGGGGGCTGGAGCTGGCAGGCGCCGGTCGGCAGCCCGGAGAGGAGTACGAGCGGTTGCTGCGGGTGCTGTCCGAAGCCAGCCTGTGTGCCTTCGGGCGGCGGATTCCGGAGGCGGTGCGCAGCCTGGCCCGCGCGTACGGTGACCGGCTTGCGGGGTGGGACCGGTGAGGGTCGAGGTGGACGGCGTCGGTGTGGAGGTGCCGGAGGGAGCCTCACTGCTCACGGCGGCCCGCGCGGCCGGAGTCGAGCTGCCCACTCTCTGCCACGACGACCGGATCAGGCCGGCGGGCTCGTGCCGGACCTGCCTCGTGCGGGCCGATGGGAGCATCACCGCGGCCTGTGTCGCCCCGGCCGTCGCCGGGGCGAGAATCGAGACCTCCACCGACTACCTGCGGGCGCTGCGGCGCGATGCCGTGGAGCTCATCGCCTCCGCCCTGCCGCCCCGCGCCTTCACCGCGGGCAGCAGTGAACTGGCATATGTGTGCCAGTCGTTGGGGATCGGATCCGAGGTGGCCGGGGGCCTCGGTGGACGTGGCGAGGACACCTCTCACCCCTACGTCCACCTCGACCGCGACCTGTGCATCGCCTGTGGCCGCTGCGTGAGCATGTGCTCCGAGGTCCAGGGCACCTTCGCCCTCACCCTGGTCGGCCGGGGAGCCGATACCGTCGTGGCACCCGGCACCGGCGGCCCCTGGGCCGAGTCCGACTGCGTCGCCTGCGGGGGCTGCGTCGACACCTGCCCCACTGGGGCGATCACCGAGCCCGGCCCGGCGCGCGGACTCACTTCCGCGCACCACGAGACGGCCCGCACTACCCGTACCACCTGCGGCTATTGCGGAGTGGGCTGCTCCCTCGACGTCGTCACCGAGGAGGGCGAGGTCACCGCTGTGCTGCCCGCCCGGGACGGCCCGGTCAACCGGGGGCACGCCTGCGTGAAGGGCCGCTTCGCCTACGGGTTCCTGACCTCGCCCGGACGGCTCACCCAGCCCTTGCTGCGCCGCGACGGCCGCCTGGAACCGGCCGGCTGGAACGAGGCGCTGGACCAGATCGCCCGGGGACTGAAGCAGGCCGTCGCCACCGGCGGCCCCGATGCGGTGGCGGCGATCTCCTCGGCCCGCGCCACCAACGAAGAGAACTACCTCGTCCAGAAGTTCCTCCGGGTCGCGATCGGTACCAACAACGTCGACAACTGTTCGCGACTGTGCCACTCCCCGTCCGCCGCCGGCCTGACGGCCTCTTTCGGGCTCCCCGGTGGCACCGACTCCTTCGACGACGTCGAGCGGGCCGACTGCGTGCTCGTGGTAGGGGCCAACCCGGTCGAGTCCCACCCGGTGGTCGGCGCGCGCCTGCTGCAACGCGCGCTGCGCGGAGCCCGGTTGGTCGTCGCCGACCCCCGTTCCGTCGGCCTGGCCAGGTACGCCGATGTGCACCTGCGGTCGCGCCCCGGCACCAATGTCGCGCTGTGCCACGGGCTCGCCCACGTCCTGCTCGCCGAAGGGCTGATCGACGAGCGGTTCCTGCACGAACGGGCCGCCGGACTGCCGGAATTCACCGAGCTGCTCGCCGACTACCCACCCGACCGGGTCGCGGACATCACCGGCGTCCCCGCCGCGGACCTGGTCGCGGCTGCCCGCCTCTACGGACGCGCCGAGCGGCCCGCCATCGTCTACGGCCTCGGAGTCACCGAGCATCTGCACGGCACCGACGGTGTACGGGCCCTGGCCAACCTGGCGATCCTGCGCGGGGCGGTCGGCACCGGCCGCGGATGCGGCGTCAACCCGCTGCGCGGCCAGAACAACGTCCAGGGCGCCTCCGACATGGGCGCACTGCCCGACACCCTCCCCGGGTACGGGAAGGTGACCGACCCGGCCGTCCGGTCGCGTGCCGAGGAAGTATGGGGGGCACGGGTCCCGGCCGGCCCCGGACTGCGGATCCCGCAGATGTTCGCGGCGGCACGAGCCGGGGACCTGCGCGCACTGTGGGTCATCGGGGAGGACGTCTGTGCCACCGACCCCGATACGAACCGGGTCGCCGAAGCCCTGCGCGCCTGCCCGCTCGTCATCTGCAACGAACTCTTCCTCTCCGAGACCGCGCTCCACGCGGACATCGTCCTGCCGGTCGCCTCCTGGCTGGAGAAGGACGGCACCTTCGTCAACTTCGACCGCCGGTTCCAGCGGGTCCGTGCAGCCGTCGCGCCACCGGGGCAGGCCCGTACGGACTTCGAGACCGTGCACGCGGTGGCCTGTGCCATGGGCGTCGATCTCGGCTGCCCTACCCCGGCCGCCGCACTGGACGAGTGCGGACGGCTCGCTCCCGTCTTCGCGGGACTCTCGCACGGCCGGCTGGACCGCGAGGGGGCGATCCCGTGGCCCTGCCCGGACGCCGACCGGCCGGGCGAGGCCACGTTGTACACGGGACGGTTCGCTACCGCGGACGGACGTGCACACCTCGCGTCCTGCCCCTACCTGCCGCCGGGTGAGGAGGCTGACGACGACTACCCGCTGATCATGGTCACCGGGCGGCGGCTGGCCCACTACAACTCCGGCAGCATGACCCGGCGCACGGCCAACCTCCTGCTGGAGTCCGCTGACTGGCTGGACCTCCACCCCGATGACGCTGACCGCTACGGCCTGCGGGACGGCGAACCGGTCACGGTGGAAAGCCGCCACGGCCGGGCGCGGCTCCTTGCCCGGGTCAGCAGTGAGGTGAACCCGGGTCAGGTCTTCTGCGCGTTCCACTTTCCGGCGCACGGAGTGAACCGGTTGACCTCCAGCCGTGCGGACACCGTCACGTCGTGCCCCGAATACAAGGTCACCGCCGTACGGGTGACCCGGGACGCCGCACAGCAAGACGCAGCTGCTCCCCCCAGGTGACGGCGGTCGGGGACCGGGGGCCGGCTCCGGAGCCGGAGCGGACGGCCCTCCGCGCTGCCCGACCGACGGGGGATGCCTTCGCCGCTCTGGGTGCCTAGCCGCGAGGACTTGCCGTGGCGGAGGCCGCGGCGCGGCGGGACCGCCACGTCCCCGGCATGCTGCCGCGCGCCAGGCACCGGGCCGCTGCGCAGTGCCGTGGTGATCGTGGTCTTCGCGGCGGTGGGCACCCGCGCCCACGATCAGGAGAGAACGTCCTGGTCCGCCGGCTCCTTGACCGCGTCACGGTCGGTCACTCGCCGTGGTAGAGCCTGTCGACGTCTACCAAGAGGACCTCTCCCCTGGCTTCCGCGGCCCGCAGTTCCGGGCCGAACCCGATCCCGCTGTAACACGCCGGCGTAGCCCCGCTGACGTCCTCGCCGGAAGCTCCGAGGACGGACAGCACGTGGCGCAGCCGTTCCAGGTGTTGGATGTCCATGGTCTCGTTCCAGCGGGCGAGTCCGACCGAGAGCAGGACACCGGGCCGCCCCTCGACGTTCCCTCGTACCGCCACGTCGACATCGAGAGGGGGGTGCCCCGCAGGGCCGGAGACAGTGCCGCGCACGGCCGTCGTGGGTTCCCCTCCGAAGGTGTCGGGGGCGGCGTACTCGGTGGTCCAGTCCCGGCACTGCTGGGCGAAGTGCGGCGCGGCAACCAAGGAGTCGAACACGGGACGGACGCGTTGCCACACACCGGCGGCGTCCTCCTGCTCGATCAAGGCGCGATGGGGCCATGCGACGGCGTGCTCGAAGGCCAGTAGCGGCTCGACGATGCGGTAGCGCGTCAGCGCGGGCCGGAACGCGTCGGGCTCTGCGTGCAGGAGACCAGTGTTCCGCAGCACGGCCAGGGTATGGGACACGTCAGGCAGCTGGGCTCCGACGCATTCGGCGATCCCGCCGGGTGTGGAACGGCCGGCGGCGATCGCGACCAGCGCGGAGTGGGACAGCGCCCGGTCCGCGTGGTTCTCCTCCTCCTCCAGCAGATTGCGCGCCTCCCAGAACAGGGGGACGCGTGGGTTGAGGACGGTTCTGCACACCCAGGCGTCGAAGTCATCCGGGCCGGCAGGGGTGTCGTCACACGCAAGGTCGCCTCGATAGGCGGGAGTTCCGCCCACGATGGCATGTACCTGGACGGCAAGCCGTGGGGATCGGATGCCCCAGAATCGCGCTGCCTCGCGGAAGTCGAAGGGCTGAATCAGGAGTTCCAGCGAGGCGAGCCGGTGCAGGGAGGACGGGCCGGAGAAGAGCCTCCGCATCAGGGATGGAGCCCCTCCGCTGAGGATGAGACGGGCCCGGTTGTGCTGCCGCACCTCGTGCAGACGGCGGTATGCACCGTGAATGACGGAGGGCAGTGCCGGGCTGGGGCCCACCAGGTCGGGGAAGTCGTCGATGATCACCGGGGCCGGGCGCTGGTCGCCCAGCGCCAGCAGTGCGTCCACGGCATCCTCCCAGCGCTGCCAGCGCGGAGGATGCGTCGCCCGGGTGTGCTCCCCGAAACGTTCTGCCAGGCGGTGCAGCGTCTCGGCCTCTGCTACCGCCTGCCCGTCGAAATAGAAGCCCTCGGCGGCCTTGGCGATGGCTTGCAGCAGGAAGGTCTTGCCCTGCCGGTGCTGTCCCGAGACGAGGCCGAGCGCGGCTCCAGGGCGCGGATCACTCACGAAGTCAGCCAGAGCGGCCCACTCGACCTCTCGATCGAACACCCGATCGGGTTTCGCCAGGTGGGCGGCAGCATCCGATGGCGACACGGACCGCTCCCTCGTTCGGCGATCGACGGCGTTGCGGTACGTCCAGTACAGCTCCGGCGCCCGAGCCGCGCCCAGCCGGCTGGCCCGTCCGAGGTACCCGAGGGGCTGTCGGTGTGGTCACCGGGGCGTCGCGGTGCCCGGTCGGATTCCGGACTGTGGTTCCGGCGGTAGATCACCTCGATGTCACCGGTCCTGGCCTGGTCGATCCGCGGCCACTCGGTCACCGCCGTGCCACTCCCCGTGGGGACGCGGCGCGTGGCATGGTGCAAGGGTCGTAGAACTCATCGTTGGCTGTGACTGGCTGCTTCCGGGCGCCTTCGGCCGCGGCCCGGCTACCGTCAGCCGGCGACCCGGCCGGGTCGCCGGTCTGAGGGTGGACCATCACACGAGGGAGGCGCGGATGGTACGGCCAGAAGACCCCGCGCGGCTCGGCGGGCACCGCGACGTTCCACACACCGCCGATCTGCGGGTCGAGGCATGGGGCCCGACTCGTGAGGTGTGCCTGGCGCAGGCCGTGCGGGGCGTCTGCGAGTCCTTCCTGGACCTGGCGGGCGCGGTCGGTGTGCGCCGGAGGGACGTCCTGGTGCGCGGGGACACGAACGAGGACGTGCTGGTGGCCCTGTTGGAAGAGGTCATCTACTGGCTTGACGCCCACGACGAGGTTCCGATCGAGGTGGAGCTGACCGCCGTCCACGATGGGCTGCAGGCCCGGCTGTGCATGGCGGACATCGGATCGCTTCCGGTGACGGGGGCTGCGCCGAAAGCAGTCACCCTCCATGAGCTGGCCTTCGATCGCGGGCCGGATGGTTGGCGGTGCTCGGTCACCCTCGACGTGTGACCGTGTGACCGCTCGTCTCCACACCCTTACCCTTGTCGGCCTTGTTTACCGCCTCTTCGGCTCAGCGGCAGACCGGTCGGATCGGGCCGCTGTCCGCGTCAGTCCCGCTGAGCGCCACCCGCCCGTGCCCCGGACCGCGACCGAGGCGGGGTCCGGGCCGAGGGCGCGGGTCAGGACGTCGGCCCTGGTCTCCTCGGTGATGGTGACGTCTCGCCGCACGACGCATGCGCCTTGGCTCGGTCGCCGGGCAGCAGGTGCGCCCCGGACGGATGCCCGCACGGCGCGGTTGCCGGCACAGTGGGCAACGGCTGCCCGCCGGTGGCGCCATGTGGGCGTGCCGCCTGGAGTCATCCTTTGACGACGCCGAGCGGGATCAGCCGGGCGACCAGCCGGGCCAGCCCGGCGCCTTCGGTGGCGGTGGCGACCGCGTCGACGTCCTTGTACGCGGCGGGTGTCTCCTCCGCGAGACCGCGCCATGAGGAAGGCCGGACAGCGATGCCGCGGGACGCGAGTGCGTCTCGCACCTGCTCCCCGCGGACTTCGCGCAGTGCCCGATGCCGACTCCACACCCGTCCCGCGCCGTGACAGGCGGAGAAGAACGCGTCGTTGTCGGGCGTGCCGACCATGACGTACGAGGCGGTGCCCATCGTGCCGGGCACGAGGACGGGCTGGCCGACCTCGGCAAGGTCCGCCGGCAGGCCAGGGTGACCGGGCGGGAGGGCGAGGGTGGCGCCCTTGCGGTGGACGCAGAGCTGGCGTGGCACGCCGTCCACCTCATGGGTCTCGATCTTGGCCATGTTGTGGGAGACGTCGTACACCAGGTCCACGCTCACACCGGTGGTGGCGGTGAACGCACGCCGTGCGGTCTCGGTGAGCAGCTGCCGGTTGGCACGGCCGTAGTTGGCGGCGGCGGCCATTGCCCCGAGGTAGTCGCGGCCGGGTGGGGAGACGACGGGCGCGCAGGCCAGCTGCCGGTCCGGGACCTCGATGCCGTAGGCGCGCAGTGAGTGGTCCATGACCCGGACGTGATCGGTGCACACCTGGTGTCCGAGGCCGCGGGAGCCACAGTGGATCATCACGCAGACCTGGCCGGCCCGCAGGCCGAAGGCGGCCGCCGTCCTTTCGTCGTAGATCCGGTCCACTGCCTGGACTTCCAGGAAGTGGTTGCCCGAGCCGAGGCTGCCCACCTGGTGCAGCCCGCGCTCCACCGCACGTTGCCCGACCTGCTCCGGGTCGGCACCCGCCAGCGCTCCATGGTCCTCACAGCGGTCCAGATCGCGCGGGACGCCGTGGCCGCGTTCCACCGCGTACTGGGCACCGCCGGTGAGCAGCTTTTCCATCTGCGCGCGTCCGGACAACTTCCACAGTCCGCCGCGTCCCATGCCGCGCGGGGTGGTGTCTCCGAGTATGTCCATCAGCTCGCTCAGGTGAGGGGCCAGCTCGGCCTGCTGGATGCCGGCGGCCAGCAGTCGGACACCGCAGGAGATATCGAAGCCGACGCCGCCCGGCGAGACCACTCCGCCCGCGTTGACGTCCGTGGCGGCGACTCCGCCGATGGGAAAGCCGTACCCCCAGTGCACATCGGGCATGGCGAAGGAGGCACGGACGATGCCGGGCAGCGTCGCCACGTTCACGACCTGCTCCAGCGCTCTGTCACCGGCTGCCTGGGGCAGCAGCCCACGGCTGGCGAAGACGACACCGGGCACGCGCATGGCACCCCGCCCGTCGATGCGGAACCGGAAAGGGCCCTCTTCAGTCACCGTGACGTCCATGCCGTGCTCGCCGAGTCTTCCTGGCCCGCCTCAGGGGCCGGCTGGAGAGGTGAGTGGCTCACGCATACCTCGCCGCGGTACGTGACCGGACGACGTCCGTGAGAAGTACTCCTGCGCGGACGGCCCGGGTGCCTGAAGCTCACGACGTCCCCCGCCTGTCCGCACTCGAAGTGCGCGCAGCCGGCTTTCTTCCACTGTGCCCCCGCTCGGAACACGACGCACGACGCCTGTGCGCGCCCGTTCCACGCTCCGGCGGCCCGGCTCCGGTGGTGCCGTGCGGACGATGCGGCTGCCAACCAGCTCGGCCCGCCTTAGCATGGAGCCCTGGGCAGGGGAAACGAGAAGCCACCAGGACACCATCGATGCTCATGGGGGACTCCTCCGGGTCTGGGCTGCCCTGTCCTTCTGAGCAGGGCAGCCTTCGCGTCTGTGGAGGAGGCTGCTCCGCATTCGGCGGAGCAGATGGGTTCCGTCGGCAGACCGGGGAAGGAACGTCCATGCCCCCTACGCACACAGCTGACTTCGAGCACGCCATCCACAGCGCGAACATCTGGCTCAAAGCGGTGTCGGAAGCCTTGGAGACGGACAACCGCCACCTCGCTCATCGCGTCCTGCGCACGTGGCTGCACACGTGCCGTGACAGGCTCACCGTCGACGTGGCCGCGCACTTCGCCGCGCAACTGCCCGAGTTGCTGCGGGGCGTCTACTACGACGGCTGGGACCCCAGTGTCGTACCGGTCAAGTACGACCGGCAGGGCTACATCGACCGCTTCGTCCGGGAGGCCAGGGTCACCGCTGAGGATGTCCCCCGGATCGCCGCCGCGGTCACCGGCGTCGTACGCAAGCACGTCTCACCCGGGCACCTGGAAGCGGTACTGGAACAACTCCCCCACGACGTCCGTGCCTTGCTTCTCCAGCCAACTGTCTGACCGACGACACGAGACAGCGCGCATCGCCACAGCCGGGGACTGCCGACCAACCCGGCGGGCACGCCCCTCGCACGGTGTGCGGGTCGTGGAGGGGTCCCGCACCGTCGCGCCGCACGGCAACCTCGTCCCCACGACGTACGGCTCTCCACCGGCCACGGACTCCACGGACCGGGCGCGAGGCGCACCACCGCCACCGACGCGCACCATCGAGGGCAGGGGGCAAGGTTGCTGATCCAGCACCTGATGAACACCCCGCCGGCCACAGTGCTCCCGACGGAGTCACTTCAGGATGCCGCACGGCACATGGCCGATGTCGGCGTGGGTGCCGTGCCTGTGGTGGATGGTGACACAGTGATCGGCATCGTGACCGATCGGGATCTTGTGGTGCGGGCGACGGCCCGCAAACTACCTCCTCGCACCCGAGTCGAAACGATCGTGTCCTCGTCCCCCGCGACCCGCGTCGGGGTGGCGTAGCGAAACGGTCCGGTGAAGCCGGCGTCCTCCGCATCCCCTGGGAACGGCGCCCGCCTTCTGGAGAATCGGCCTCGGAGCGACGCACCATGGAAGGAGCCCAGTGACAGGGGAAAGCGAATCGACATAGGCGTGACGCACGCAGGAAGGAAGTGCGGAGATGACCACTCGACACAGCACCGTCAACGATGTCATGACACACGATGTCGTCACCGTCGACCCGGATACCCCGTTCAAAGAGATCACGTCCGTACTGTCCGCCCACGGCTTCAGCGCCGTTCCCGTGGCCGACGCACGAGGTGCGCCGATGGGGCTGGTCTCTGAAACCGACCTACTCCGCAAGCAAGCCGCGCAGCCCGACAAGTACGGTGACCCGGCGACACCCGGATGGCCGCACGAGAAGGCCAAGGCACGCGCGGAGAACGCCGCCGGGCTGATGACCACGCCCGTGGTCACCGCTCACGCCGACTGGCCGGTCGCCCAGGCGGCCCGAACAATGGACCACCGCCACGTCAGGCGGCTGCTGGTCGTGGACGAAACGGACCGCATCATCGGCATCGTCAGCCGCTCGGACCTCCTACGAGTCTTCCTACGCCCCGACGAGGAGATCCAGGAGGAGGTCCGCGATGACGTACTGGAAGGGATCCTGCGGCTGGGAGGAACAGAGGTACAGGTCCAGGTCCAGGAAGGTGTCGTCACCCTGCGCGGCGAGGTCGAGAACCGTAGCACCGCCCAGATCGCCGAACGGCTCGCCAAGGGCGTGGACGGCGTCGTCACCGTCAGGCCAATGATCGACTACACCGTCGACGACACGGCCGCATAGGCGTGCCGCCACACCGTGTCCCGTATCCGTCGACGGCCCACGGTTCGTTCGCCATCATGCATCTCTCGCATGCCGGCAGCGTCGTCGTTGGTCCCCGGCGGCGGGACGGATGGCGCCCCGCCGCCGACAGCGCGTCCTCAGCTTTGAGTGATCTCGATGTGCCGCGGCCTGGTGCCCTGGCTCTTGGGGATGGTGACGGTCAGTATCCCGTCGGTCAGGTTGGCGGTGATGTCGTCGGCCTTGACCTCGGTGGGCAGGAGCGCCCGGTACTCGAAGCGGCCGGTACGCCGGGTGCTGCGGCGCAGGACGCCTTCCCGCTCGCACTCCTTGTACTCGCCGGTAATGTGAAGCTGTCGTTCACCGACCTCGACGTCGATGTCCTCGCGTTTGATCCCGGGCAGTTCGGCCTCGACCACATAGGTGTCGTCCGTCTCGTGCATGTCGGCAGGCGGCACCCAGGCCCCTGCCATGGAGGGCGTGTCGCCGGCGTTCTCCAGGAATTGATTCATCCGCTGGAACAGATCACTGAACTCCGCGGCGAAGGGCTCTTCCCAGCGAATGGTGGGGAAATGCCGTTCCAGGAGCCAGCCGGGACGGTGACGTACGGGCAAAGTCATCGCGGTTCACCTCCGCGAAGCGACGGAATCAGGTCACCCTCCATGCTGGGCCGCCTTCACATTCCTCGCGACTCAGCCACCCGGGTGATCCGCTCGACAGCGACCGGCGGCCTGTTGTACATGCGCGGCGGTTCCGGTGGGAATACCTGGTCAGTCTCCCGGCGCCGGTCCTTTCACTCTCCGCCGAACCCGGCTGGTAGAGCCCACCGCCCCAGCTCCTTGTTACGGAGCGGGCCGGGCGGGAAGAGATGGTGCCGCGGTCGGACCGGCCGGCTGCCGTATCCGTGATGGAGGAAGCGTCGTGCGAGGCGATGCCGACGTCGTCGATGAGCTGACAGTCGATCACCGCATGTTCGACGGGTTCTTCATGCAGTTCAATGACGCGCAGCCCGGGAGTACGGACCGCAAGCGACTGGTCGACACACTCGTGATCGAGCTGATGAGGCACTTGACCTTCGAGGAGCAGCACCTGCATCCGGTGATGTGCGAACACCTGGACCAGGGTGATGAACTGACGGCTCAGGAAAGCGACGACCACGACCGGATGCGACGCCTTCTGGAACGGCTGCGGGACCTTGAACCGAACGACTCCGACTTCGACCGCGCCTGGTGAGCCAGCTACACAGCGAATTCCGCGCGCACGTCGACGTCGACGAGAACCATCTCTTCCCCAAACTCCGGCTGGCTGTCCACCCCTACGTGCTGGACAGTCTGGCCAAGAAACTCCGCGTCATGCAGAAGGGCGCCAGATAGCCGGGCGTCGTTCGCAGGGTTCCCGGAGAAATACGCCCCTCGCTGCAGGGTCACGCTGACGAACGCACCGGGACCCCGCCATGGGCGAGTTCCGCGGTGGTGAAGGCTGCGTTGTCCGGGCCGTGGGCTCTGCCACCAGCAGGGCGTAGGACTCCCCCGCTCTCCTCGCAGCACCCACATGCAGCCGCTGCCACCCGCGCGACGCCGCCGACCACCTCCTCCAGCCCCCGGACCACCGTCCCGCCGCTAGCCGAGAGGGACTGGCTCACCGGGTTCCCGGGCCGGGGATGATGACGACCGGACACACTGCGTGCTGGACGCAGTGCTGGCCGACCGAACCCAGCAGCGCTTCGCTGAACCCGCCATGCCCCCGGTTGCCCACGACCAGCAGGTCCGCCCCGTGCGCGGCGTCGAGCAGGACACGCGCCGGGTTGCCTTCGATGACGCGCGGCGTGATCGGGACGTGCCGGTCGGGGCCGATGGCACCGTCGATTGCCTCGGTCAGAATTGCGCGCGCGTTGTCTTCGAAGTTGAAGGATTCCTCGGTGGGAGGAGCCCACCCCCACCAGGAGTACGGGAACTGCCAGGCGTAGACCGCCTCAACAGCGGCGCCGGTCAGCTCGGCCTGGCCGACCGCCCACCCCAGGGCGGCCTTCGACGGCGCTGATCCATCGACACCGACGACGATTCGACGGCCGGGTGCCCTGCTCATCGCGCACCTCCCTGGTCCCTCCGCCGCCGACTCCGCCTCCACGCAGCGCACTTGTCGGTGCCACTCGGCGGGGCTCGCCTCCGCTGCATGGGCCCGGTCGCCTCCCATACTGAACGCCGTGTCCTCACCCAGCGACTCGGGCACCGCAGCGGCGGCCGCCGGCGCCCCGGAAGTTCCCCCGCTCCAAGCCATCGCGGACCGATCGCGGTGAGTGTGCCGCGCAGCCGACACTGCCACGCCTCATAGCCGACACCGCCACAGACAGCCGTCGTGTCTGGCGACCGTCCCGGCCGTCTCGGCAACCTTCCGAACCACAGGGCTCAGCGCCGTGGGGTGGCTACTCCTGATCGGCCGGACTGATGCGTCGCCCTGTAAGGCGCACGGGCTGGATCGACACCCACATCTCGCGTTCGCCACCGGCCCACGGCTCGCTGTGAGCCAGCTCCGCCAGGCGTCGCACCGTGTCGGGATCAGTGACGACCTGCGCCGGGCCGACGGCGAGCACGCTCCAACCCTGACTCATGGTCTCGTCCACGTGATCCACCTCGAAGGCGACTTCCGTCCCCACTGCCGACGCAGGGGCCGAATCCGGGGCTGTCCGGAACGCGATCGCCTCGTCGATGACCTCGTAGTTCACCGGAAGCACGGCCGGACCGTCGGGTGTCGACACCGCGACGCGCCCCACCCCGTGCGTGGAAAGCCGGGCGCGGCACTCGTCGGGGTCGAGGTCTCGCAGCTGGGGGTGGAGAAGCGCCTGGCCCTGGCCGGGAGGCAGATCGGCACCGCCCCCGCGCAGGGCTGCGACGCTCGTGCCGAGCGCCGAGGCCAGTCTGATCAGGCTCGCCAGGCTCGGGGCGACCGGCCGTTCTTCGAGGTACGCCAGGTAGTCCGGCGCCATTCTGGCACGGCGAGCGGTTTCCGCTCGGGTCAGTCCTTGCTGCCTGCGCTCCGCAGCGATGCGTCGGCCGATGCCACCGGAGTCGGGTGCCCCGACCAGCCGGGTCCTGCCGGACCTGTCCCCCACCTGTTCTTCCTGTCCTGCGGGCCGGTGCTCGATGTGACGGACGTGCGCGTCGGGTCCGGGGTACACGAGCGTCACCTCGTCCGTATCCGACCAGCGCACGTCGTAGGGCGGGGTCCCGTCCGAGTGGTGGAGTCCGACGATCTCGCCGTCGCGCTTGGTGACACCAGTGGACGGGCTTTCGACAATGAGCTGATCGCCGAGTTGAGCGCGCATGACGGCCACCGTTTCCTCACGGCCTCACATTGTTGCTGTACCCAACGGTGCCACGCGTACCGTGCCACCGCATGGGCTCAGGGACCCTGGTCCGGGCGGCAGGACGGCCGGTCTCGCGCTGCGGGCTCCTTTCCGACTGCCTGGTACACCGCTTCGAGGACCGCCTCCGCTCCATCGGTGCCGAGCACCAGGGGAATCACGACACACACTTGTCCCGCGCATGCCATCCCTGCCGCCGGTTGCACGCCAACCGCATGCGACGCAGGCGTATTGAGGGTATTCCTCGAATGGGCAGCACACTCTTCAGCTCGCCGGCGGCGGCGCTCGCCCGTCGCGTGCCTGTCATCGTCGGCTGCGCGGCCGCCGGCGCATGGGGGCGGCATCGAGCTCCGCCGCCATTCCGGGTTCTCACGAGAGGTAGGCAGTCGCCATGGAGCCAGTCCTCACGGTGGGCCTGGACGGCTCGCCCGAAAGCCTCGCCGCCGCTCATTGGGGCGCCGAGGAGGCCGAGCGGCGCAAGCTCACACTACGTCTGCTCCATGCCTGGCCCCTGCTGGCGCCGGAACCGACCCGCGCCCCCGCGGAGGTCGATCAGAACTACTGGGCGAAGCGGATCGTGCGCAATGCGCGTGCCGAACTCCAGGCGCGCCACCCCGCCCTCACCATCATCGGCAACCTGATCGCTGACGATGCCCAGAACGCGCTGCTTCAGGCAGCATCGGAGTCCGAGATGCTGGTGCTCGGCTCGCGAGGGCTGGGGCCCGTGGAGAGCTATTTCCTGGGTGACATCAGTATGGCCGTCGTGGCGCGGGCCGAGCGGCCGGTGGTCCTGGTGCGTGCCGGCACGGGCGAACCAGGGACTTCTCCCGTCCCGCCTGCGGCAGGTGGTGTCGTGGTGGCACTGAAGCTCCACGGACCGTGCGACGACCTGCTCGCATTCGCCTTCGGTGCAGCCGCGGCCAGGGGTGTGCCCCTTCGGGTCGTCCATGGCCGGAGTGTGCCGCTTCATGCCTACGCCCCCTGGGGTGTGGACCACACCGTCACCGAAGAGATCACGCAGGACGTACGGAAGCGCCTGAACTGGGTCCTCGGCCGCTGGCGCGAGAAGTTTCCGGGCGTGGCGGTCGCCGACATCATCGATCTCGAAAGCCCGGCCCAGGCCGTCGTACGAGCTGCCGAGGGGGCGGGGCTCGTGGTCGTAGGACGACGTAAGCACCGTGCCGTCCTGGCGCCACGGCTGGGCCCCGTAGCGCAGGCCGCCATCCACCACGCGCGCTGCCCGCTCGCCGTCGTGCCCCATGACTGAACCGGGTCATCGGTGACCAGCAGGGCCCGGCCCTGCAGCGGCAGTCTGCCAGTGCCAGCCCTGGCAGACTGGGGTTGAGCCCTTGCGCCGGAGCGCGGTCGTCAACCTGCCGAACTGCCAGAGCCATGCCCTCGCGAGCGTTCCTTACCGCCGTTCAGCCTGTCGCCTCCCAACAGAGTTGATCGGGGCGCCTGTTGACTCCCGCGATGGGCAGTTTCCTTCCCGCTCAGGTGCGGAGCGGCCCGGACGATCGCACCCGGCTCCTGCCCGACAACACGAGTGCCGGCCGGGAACATGGCGTTCGCGTCAGGAGGCGGCGGGCGGCAGGATCTTGCGGTCGAGGAGGTCCTGCGACCAGTGTCGGACGCCGTGCCCGAATGCGTCCGGGGAGGGAGCCGACAAGGCGTCCTCGGAAGCTGTCACGCCGCTGAAGGTATGACATCAAGGTTCACAGCGCGCGTTATGCGGCCTCGACATAACGCCTGGGACATCATGGCCGCGCTGATCACGCCGTCGTACCACCCGCCCTGGGAGGTGACATGTTCGATGGCCGACAACGCTGGCCACTCCGGACCCGCTGATCTGGCTACTCCGTCGCGCACATCCATCTCGCCAGAGGCCGTGCGAAGCTATCGGACGCACCTGACAACTGGTGAGGACACTGTCGATCCGGCCACCTGGGCCGGATCGGTGCCGCAGGCGCACGGTATCGCCCCGCGGCTGCGTACCGGCCGTGGCAGCTGGTTCAACCTGTTGTGGCTCCTGCCTTTGGGGCTGGTCATCTTGATCAGCGCGGTCGCCGCCGCGCAGGGCCTTCGCCACGTCCCTGCGGTACGGCACTTCATCGAGCACTACCCCGGCACGGTCACGTCGGCTGGCCTGACTCGAACCGGTGGTCTGCCCGCCTGGACCGGGGTACAGCACTTTCTGAACCTGTTCTTGATGCTCTTCATCGTGCGTGCGGGGCTGCAGATTTTCGCTGATCACCCTCGGCTGTACTGGACCCGGCACAGCACTCCGGGCAGGGAGTGGTTCCGCGCACAGAAGCCGGTTCCCGCCGACCCATTGTGGACGGCGAAGAAGGGCTCGATCAGTCTGCCGGGCCAGGTCGGACTGCCAGGCATCCGGCACTCGATCGGGCTGGCCCGGTGGTGGCATCTCGGCGTCAACGTCCTGTGGGTGCTCAATGGCCTGGTCTTCTACGCCCTGCTCTTCGCAACCGGCCAGTGGCGGATGGTGGTGCCCACGAGCTGGGTCGTCTTCCCCCACGCCGTCTCGGCCCTGCTCCAGTACATGTCTCTTGACTGGCCGACCGAGACCGCCTGGGTTGGTTACAACGGGTTGCAGCAGATCGCCTACTTCATCACGGTCTTCGTCGCTGCTCCAGCCGCACTCGTCACCGGCCTGGGCATGTCCCCGGCCTTGTCCACCCGTTTCAAGCGGATCAGCAAGGTACTCAGCATCCAGGCCGCACGGTCGCTGCATTTCCTGGTGCTGGTGTGGTTCGTGCTCTTCACCATCGTCCATGTCAGCCTGGTGTTCACCACCGGACTGCTGCGCAACCTCAACCACGTCTACGCCGCGCGAGCCGGTGGCGACTGGACCGGCTTCTACGTCTTCTTGGCGTCCATGATGGTCGTCCTTGCCGGCTGGATCACGGCCACCCCGTTCACGCTGCGGCATCCTCGCACCGTGCAGCGCCTCGGGCACGCCCTCATCGGCCCTGTTCAGCATCTCTTCGAGCATGTGGACTCCAGCCCCGGCGAATACACCGAGAAGGACATCTCTCCCTACTTCTGGCACAACGGGCAGTATCCGGACTCGCCGGAGTACCGGAAGCTGTTCGAGAGCGACTTCGCCGGCTACCAGCTGCAGATCGGCGGCCTGGTCGACAACCCCGTCGCCCTCGATCTGCGCCAGCTTCGGGCCATGCCTTACCACGAACAGATCACGCAGCACTTCTGCATCCAGGGGTGGTCGGGAGTCGCCAAGTGGGGCGGCGTGTCCATGCGTACCATCTTGGACCTGGTCGAGCCCCGACCCGAGGCCAGGTGGGTCGTCTTCTACTCTCTCGGCGACGGCCCCGACAAGGGCCTGTACTACGACGCCCACCCCATCGAGCAGATGAGCCACCGCCTCACCATGCTCGCCTACGACATGAACGGTGAACCGCTGTCCTACGGGCACGGAGCCCCGTTGCGGTTGCGCAACGAGGTACAGCTGGGTTTCAAACAGGTCAAGTGGATCGGTGGGATCGAGTTCGTCGCGGACTTCGCCGATATCGGAGGAGGCCACGGTGGCTACAACCAGGACCACGAATTCTTCGGCTACCGGCAGCCCCTTTGAGCGACGGACCTTAAGCGGGCACCGTATGAGTACGCCGACCTGGCGGGCCTCCCGCGCAGTGTCCTGGACCTGGCCGGTAAGCCGCTCGCCGCCGGACACGACGTCATCAGCGGCATCGGCGGCGGCCTCCTGGGAGGCGCCGCCAAGGACACCGTCGGCCTCAACCCCTACAAGGAGATCCTCGGCGCCGCGTCCAAGGCGTTCAACGCCGTCGAACGCTTCGCCCTCACGTCGGGCGGGTGCCACTCGCTGACTCGGCCATCGCCCCGCCCCAGCGAAGGCGGGAGCGCGCACCTGAGCAGGCGCCCGGAAGTGATAAAGCGACAGCAGGCGGCGCTCCTCCGACCGTTGCACCACGGTGCGCGCGATGCCATGGATCACGCCGGGCGCCGGGCGCCGCGCCGATGATCTCCGCCGGCAACCGGCCGGTGACGCGACGAGGTGCGCCGGGCTGCCGGACGGGTTAGCGTCGTAGCCGGGCCCCAGCCGGTGAGAGCCATCACCGCCCGGCCGGCTGGTGGAGTGGGAGCCGACCGCGATCGGCATGACCAAGACCCCAGGCGCCGGACCGCTCCTTCAGCAGTTCGGCCAAGAACGTGGGGAGCGAACCATGACCGCCCGGGTTGCCATTAACGGGCCCAGCCGCATCGCCCGGTCGACGCTGACCGATCACGCCCTCGACGCGGCCGGCATCGTCAGCGTGATCAGACGGAAGACAACCGACGCCGAGGCCAACGACATCTTCCGGCAGGAGGCCGCACCTGGCCGCTACCGGGATGGTCTGGAGATCAAGGACGACCCCCCGGTGCCCAGCAGCACCGTGCCGGGTCTGCGGGCATCCGCCGTCGAGCGCACGCGGACCGCCTCTGCCGACGACAGTCTGCGGGCGGTCATGGCCGGCTACGACAACGAGTGGGGCGGTGCTCAGCAGACGGTGCGCCAGACACCGGCCGTGCTGGGCCAGGCCGCGCCTTCGCGATGAGCGCAGCAGCCGCGCCGGATCCCGCCTCGGCCGGGCCGGTTCTCACCCTGACGATGAACCCTACCGTCGACATGTGCTGGGATGTCGGCCACCTTGCCGACATCGGCAAGAACCGCGCCCGGGTCAGGTCTGTGGCCGGCGGGGGCGGTGGAATCAACGTCGCCCGTGCTGTGGTGCGCCTCGGAGGACGGGCCACCGCCGTGCACACCGCCGGCCGCGAGGTCGGCCGGCGCCTGAACAGATTGCTGGATGAAGAGGGCATCGACCACATCGCCGTCGAGATCCACGGCGAGACCCGCGAAGCACTCGTACTGTTCGAGACCGAGTCGCGCCGCAGCCATCACATCGTCCCGCCCGGTCCGCGCCTCGACGACCACGAGGGATGGCGCTGCCTGGATGTGCTGGAGCAGGCCATCGGCACCAGCCGCTACGTCGTGGCCAGCGGCAGCCTTCCCGGCGGCCTGCCAGACGACTTCTACGCGGCCGTCGCCCGCCGGATCAGGGCGGCCGGAGCCCGGCTGGTGCTGGACACGTCAGGTCCGGCGCTGCGGCAGGGGCTGTCGGAAGGCGTCTTCCTGCTCAGGTGCAACCGGACAGAGGCCGCCGACCTCATCGGACGGACCGTCCGCAGCTTCGACGATGCCCGAGCCGTCAACGAGCGTCTGCTCACCACAGGCGCCGCCGAGATCGCCGTCACCACGATCGGCGACCTGGGCGCTCTCTGCTCGACCCGCCACGGCCACACCGAACTGCATGCACCATCGCCGCCCGGAAAGCTGCTCAGCGACGCCGGGGCCGGAGACAGCATGGTGGCCGCGCTCACCACTCGGCTGGCCGCAGGCGACGATCCGGTCAGCGCCTGCGCGCTGGGGGTGGCCGTGGCCGCCGCGTCGGTACTCACCCCCGGCACCGAGCCCTTCGACCGGGAGGTGGCCGAGTCCCTCCGCCGCGACGTGGGGATCAGGTTCCGAACCAGCTCGTGATCGGGAACGTTACCGCCGCATCGTTCCCCTGCTCTCCGCCTCGTCCTTGATATGCCAGCCCTTCCAGCGAGTTGCGCCGTGGCCGGAGAGGTGAAGGCAGCGGGAGCCGCGAATTCCGGTGCGGCCATCAGACCGAGGGCGAGGCCGCCGGCGGCGGCGAGAGGCGCTCTCTCGCATGTCTCACCAACTGGGCCGCCCCCAGACATACGAGCCCTGGCCTGTCACTATGCGCTCGCCCTGGACCTGCTGGATACTCCTGGACGGCCGTTACAACCTGTGCCATAAATGCCTGCACCTCGGGAACGCCCCACGGCCTCAACCCCATTGCATCCACTGTTCTACGTCCTCTTCAGTCAGGCCCTGAAGGCGGGCCTGACCCAGCCTCCCCCGCACCCGGTCGAGAGTGATCCGGTAGCTGTAGATGGTGGCCTCTTCCAGATCTTCAGCCTTCATGGCTAGCCACTGGTCGAGCCACTCATCCACGGTGATCTTGCTAGGCGGTACAAACGCCCTTTCGCCTCGACGGTGGGTGATGCGCCCACTCTGAGGCACCTAAATACTCCAGTCGTAGATCGCGACCTGACGGGGCCGCAAGACGGAGGCACGCTGCCCCGAAGCCGGCGAAAGGTGGTGGCGGACTGCTGCGTTCGTCTGCGCGCGCTGATGGCGGCGGGCACCGTGGTCTCGCGTGCCGGTTACCACACTCTGGGGATGAGGCGGGGGGTGGTGGCGGCGTAGTCGGTGTAATCGGGGCCGAGATGGTGGATGAGGATGGTGTCTTCGGTACGGATGCGGTACAGCAGTGCAGCCAGGGTGCTGCCGGTGAGTACCAGCCAGGCGGGGACGTCGTTGAGCGCCGTGGCGGCGCCAGCCACGGCGAGCAGGCCGCCCGCATAGGAGGGGTGGCGCACATACCGGTAGGGGCCGGTGCGGATGACGGGCTGGTCGTCGCGGACGTCGATGGTGGCGCGGAAGTGGGTGCCGAGGGTGCGTACGGCCCACCAGCGCACGGCGAGGCCAGCCCATACGGCAGGGAGAGCGACGAGGGCCGCCGTTGCGGGGTCGCCGACCAGGGGCACGGTCGGCCTGCGCCAGGCGAGTGCAACCGCGCCGGCTTCGCCGAGTACGCCCGTACCGAGCAGGACGAGAGTGCTGCGCCGTTCCGACGCCAACGGCCTGCTGCCGCTCCCTCGTCGTCTGGCCATCCAAGCGGCCTCCACCCCGTACCAGGTGGCGCAGGTCAACCCGGCGACAGTCCAGACGCCGACCCGCCAGTTCATCATCTTTTGTTCCTTTTCATCCTGAATGCGGTTAACGTTCGATCATGCGCGAGAATCTGCACTGTCGGCCCTTTCGCGAGGAGGACCTGCACCTGCTCGACGGCGTCGCCGAGGACCCCACGGTGCTCGGCCCGTACGCGTGGACGGGCTTCAGCAGTGGACTGCGTCGCCGCTGGGCGGAAACGGGGCTGCTGACCGACGACGGCGGAGCGCTGGCCGTGGTGGACCAGGGCGAGCCGGTCGGAGTGGTCTCCTGGCGGAAGGCGGCCTACAACGCCGCCTCTCACGCCTGGAACATCGGGCTGTGCATGCTGCCTGAAGAACGCCGCAGGGGAAGCGGTGAGCAGGCGGCCCGGTGGCTGGTTCACTACCTGTTCGCGCACACCCAGACCAACCGCCTGGAGGCGCACATCGACGCCGAGAACATTCCGTCGCGCATGGGGATCGAGAAGGTCGGCTTCGTCTATGAGGGCATGGCGCGCGGCGCCGCGTTCCGCAACGGGGCCTGGCGGGACGTGTGCCTGTACGGCCTGTTGCGTGAGGACCTCCGCCCGGCATAACCCACGTCCGCGCGGTAATGAGGCGCAGGGCCGCCGCCCACTCGCCTGCGCCCCGTACCAGCAGCGCGGTAGCCGACCTGCCTGGCTCCCCGGTCACACCGGCACGCACAGGCGGGCCGCCATCTCGCGGTCAGGGGGACGGGCGGGCAACGGTGGCACCACGAGCGTGGACTTGTTGGTCAGCTGCGTATCCGCCAGCTTGGCAAGTGGCACCGGACTGATCCGCGGCGATGTCACCGGGTACGGGGACGCCTCGTACACCACCACCTCGTGATCAACGCCGTACGCCCCCGCCAACCGCTCGGCCAGCAGCGCTGCGCCGACGCGCGCGTCGAAATCCGGGTCGCGGTCGGTCATGCCGATCACACCGACCTGCCAGAGCACGAGCAGGCTGGTGGCGTCGAAGACACGCCGGCGCAGTAGGAAGTCGCTCGCCTCGAAACTCTGGCAACCGCACGTCCCCGGATCCAACCCAAGGTCGGCGAACAGCCAGTCCTCCGCGGAGGAGCCGGCGAGCATCCGCGCGGGGATCCCTTCCAGCCGTGCTCTGCGCACAGCCTCGTGCCCCGGATAGGCGAATACTCCAGGGTGCCCGTAGAAAGCGCAGCACACCAACCGCTCCCGGCGGACCTCGGACAGGATCTCCTGCACCATCTCCTCGTACGTCTCCGACCGGTGCTTGCCCTTGGCATAGAAGCCCGCCAGCGTGCGCACCGATGGGTTCAGCCGTTCCAGGTAGCCGATGACCATGGGGTCACCGACCAGGCACAGCACCGTATCGGCCTGTTCGAGGCAGGCCTTCGCCTCCAGCGTCAGATCGCCGACGGCCCGGTAACCGGTCCCAACGACGATGAGCTCCGCCCTTCCGTTGGTCACAGTCACCGGGCCACCGACCTCTCGATGTTCGAATCCACCGCGTGCCGTCGCTCAGTTCTCCTCGTCCGGCGCGTAGATGATGATGACGTGGGCGTCGGGCTGCTCCTTCACCGAGGTGTGGTTGGCCATCATCGACCGCACCTGCTCCGCATCACCTGACAGCAGCGCCTGCCGCTCCTGCTCCGACAGCCGGGACGCAGCCAGGTACTGTGCCGGCGCCTCGCTGAACGCGTGCTGCTTGGCAACGTCCGTCGCAAGGTCTTCCATGAACTCCACCACCGCAGGGGACATGACTCCTCCTCGGGTTAGGAATGGCTTCGGACACAGCCATTGCACCCCGCGCCCACCCACCCCGCCACCGCAATCCCGTCCCTGACAACACCGTCACCCGAACGGTGCAGCATCCTCCTTCCGGTGTGCGGTCGGCACGAACCCGCGCAGGCACTGACGACGCACGTGGTGACCGACCCCGAGGTCCCCGACTCACGAAGTTGCTGCGCGTGCCGATCCCGGCCGGGGACCGGGTCAGCCCTGGCGGCCCGGGGCGCCGCTCATCAATTGGCGACGTCACCGAGGAAGTCAGGACTCCACTCGGAGTGTGTGACCGCCCAGGTCACTGGATGTGGGGTGGGCGCCGCGCTCTTCGGGTGCTCCAAGCACCACCGCCAGGTGCCAACGGGCAGGCCGAGCTGTTGCGGATTCCGTTCGGCATGTGCGGTCAACGTCGCGCGCCTCGGACCAGTTCGTGCGCCGAGAAACCGCGTCGCGGTCACCACACGCGAAGGACGTGCATCTGCGCCGAGCACGGCCCCGAGTCGCGTCGCGCCTCCGGCCGGCTCGTGTGCCGCCCCTGCATCTCCGGGGATGCCCACACCCCGCCGCGCACACCACAGCGCAGGCATGGAGACAGCAAGATGACTGTGGCCCGGCGCGACACGCTTCGGTGCCGCAGGCCGGTCGGGCTCCAGGCGCCCTCCTGCCCTTCGCCGAGGGCGCGCGCAGGTGCATCAGCGACACGTTCGGCATGATCGAGGCGTTCCTCGTCCTCGCCTCCATAGCCGCCCGCCGGCAGCTGGAGTCCACTGACTCGGCGAGGCATTGTCGTAGCTTGAGCTGACCCGGCCCAGGCTGCGGCGGATGCCGTGGCGGCGGCAGACCTCAGCGAAGGCAGCCGCGCTGCTTCTCCTCGGCACGGCGCTCGGCACGGGCCTGAGCGGTGGCCAGATGCCGGTAGGAGCCGGCGCGGGAGACTCCGAGCACGCGAGAGATCCGCTTGACGCCGAAGTCAGCGCGGTTGTTGGAGATGAAGTCCCAGCAGTGGGGGCTCACTTCATCTCCCGGCCACCATAGGCGGCTGACTGACGCAGGATCTCGCGTTCCAGTTGCCCCTCCTTCTCCGCCTTCAGTAGCCGTGAGTTCTCCACTCGCAGCCGGGCCAGCTCCTCCACCGCGCTCGCCCCGACGTCGCGGCTCTTGGGCGTCGCCGGGTCCTCTTCCTTGCGGCCCCACGTCCGCAGCGACTCCGCAGTGATGCCGAGATCCGCGGCCACCGCCGCGTACGTACGCCTGCCGGCCGCGGCACGGTAGAGCGCGCCGGCGTCCTTCCGGAACTCCTCCGGATACGGAGACTTGCGTCCCACCTGGACATCCCCCTGGACCACCAAGATCCATTGTCCGGGTGTCCGCTCCTAAGGTTCATCCTCAAGGCGGGCGGTGCACCGTGGCAACGACCGTGCGCACCTTCTTCTGGGGCGGCGTTTTGAACGGTGGTGTCGGCGGTCAGGGAGGTACGGCCGCATTTCGTGCTCAAGGACTCGATGCAAGCAGGTCGTGGTGGAGTTGGTGGGGCAGGGCGGCCCGGCCAGGTTCGACGGTGTCGGCCCAGACAGTCAGCGGCTGCTCGTGCGTGCTGGTACTGCCTTTGATGAAGTGTGTGTAGCCGCAGTCAGTTGTGTACCTCGGGGCGGTGCCGGGGCAGTTCCGCCACGAGGCGTGCGCCCTGGGAGCTGTCCGTGGCCCGTAGCGTACCGCCGTGGCGTACCGCGATTTCGCGGGCGATGGCCAGGCCGAGGCCGGCACCGCCGGTGTGCCGACTGCGGGCGTCGTCAAGGCGGGTGAAGCGTTCGAAGATGCGCTCCTGGTCGACCGGTGGGATTCCGGGGCCGTCGTCGAGCACGTCGAGGCGGAGCGCGGGGCGACCGTCGGCGTCGGTGCAGGGGGTGTGGTCGGCGTGCTCGGTGCGCAGGGTGACTTGGACGGTGGTGCGCGCGTAGCGGCAGGCGTTGTCGAGCAGGTTGCGCAGCAGCCGTTCCAGTTGGAGGGCACTGCCGCGTACGTGGACGGGTCCATCGGCGATGCAACGGATGTCCAGGGGGCGGGAGTGACGCCGATGCTGGTACTCGGCCACGAGGTCGTGGGCGAGCGCGGTCAGCTCTACGGTGCCGCCATCGGGTGGGGTGGTGGCGTCGAGGCGGGTGAGCAGGAGCAGGTCCTCGCTGAGGTCCTGGAGTCGGTTGATGTCGGTGAGTGCGCCGCGTACGAGTTCGGGCCAGTCGACGCCGTGGGGGTGGGCCAGGGCCGCTTCGAGACTGGCCCGCAGTGTGGCGAGGGGGCTGCGCAGTTCGTGGGAGGCATCGGCGACGAAGCGTTGCTGGCGTTCTGCGGCGCTGTGCAGGCGGTCCAGGGTCGCGTTGGTGGAGCGTGCCAGCTTGGTGATCTCGTCGCCGGAGGTCGGTACGGGGACCCGGCGGTCCAGTGAGTGCGCGGTGATGTCGTCGAGTTCGCGGCGGATCGCGTCGACGGGGCGCAGCGCGCGGCCGGCGGCGGCCCAGGCGGTGGCGGCGACCAGGAGTCCGACGGCCGGGGTGCCGACGAGGGTGCCCCAGGTCAGCGCGGCGTCGACGCTGAACACGGGGTATGAGGTGTTCACGTGGCGCAGCCACAGCAGCGCGAGGAGGACCAGGAGTGCGGCGGTGGCTCCGGCGAGGAGGGCGGAGCCGGTCCGTAGGGGCAGGCTGCGGCCGGAGGGTCGGGCGAAGCCCCAGGCGGTGGCGCCGGTGATGAGTCCGATGGTCGGGGTACCCAGGCGCAGTCCCCAGTACAGGGCGGCCTGGGCCGTGTAGTCGGGACGGGTGGCATCGAGGTCCTGGAGCCACAGGCCGTCGGCGAGCAGCAGCAGGGCGGCCGCGGCCCCTGCCGTCAGGGCGGCGCGCAGGCGCGCCACGGCCTCGACGCCCCTGCCCGCCACCCAGGTCGCGCCGGTCACCAGCACTCCGGTCAGGGGTACGCCCAGCAGCACGGCCTGGTCGAGCTGGCGGCCGACTCGTTCGGTCTTGAGCCGTTCCACGAGGGTGGCGCCCGGTGGGCCCGCAGCGGCATCGGCGTACTGGAGCCAGGTGATGCCCGCGCCCAGGGCCAGCACCGCCAGGATTGCGGCGGTCAGCGCCGCCCGGGCCCGTGGCCGGCCGACCGCCCGTCGCATTCGCGCGCTCAGCCGGTCAGCGGGTGCGCTGGTCATGGGAGTGCCCTTGTCCGTTGAGCCGGTAGCCGCTGCCGCGTACGGTCGTGATCGAGGCGCGCCCGTACGGCGCGTCGATCTTGCGGCGCAGCGCACTCACATACACCTCCACGATGTTCAGATCGCCGTCGAAGTCCGCCGACCAGACCTGCTCGACGATCTCGGTCTTGGTCACCACCTCGCCGGCCCGCTCGGCCAGGCACTCCAGTACCGCGAACTCCTTGGCCGTCAGCTCGATCCGCGTCGGGCCTCGCCCGCAGGCTCGGCCGGCCGGGTCCAGCCACAGGTCGCCGACGTACAGAACCGCCTGGCGGCGCGCGCCGCCGCGGCGCAGCAGGGCACGCAGCCGGGCTTCCAGCACCACGTACGAAAACGGTTTGGCCAGGTAGTCGTCGGCGCCGGTGTCCAGCGCCTCGGCCTCGTCGTACTCGCCGTTCTTGGCTGTGAGCATCAGGATCGGGGTGTCGATGCCCTCCGCGCGCAGCCGCGCGCACACCCGGTAGCCGTTCAGGCCGGGCAGCATGATGTCGAGCACGATCGCCTGATACGGGTGCTCACGGGCCATGTACAGACCAACACGGCCGTCGTGCGCCACATCCACGGCGTACCCGGCCGCCTCCAGCCCCCGCTTGAGGGCAGCGGCCAGCCGCTCCTCGTCCTCGATCACCAGCAAGCGCACCCCACCAGTATCACCGGCGACGGCACGCCCATCCTGAAGCGATCTTCAGGATGCTTCAGCGTCATCTCAGGGAGGTCGGGAGACCCTCGGGGCCCATCCCCCGCTCCTGTGAGGTGTCCTGTGACCACGGCCCCCGCAACAGTCGCCCCGCGGCGCGGTGCTCCGACCGCCCCGGAGCCGGCGCCCGCAGGGTCCCGGCCGGCCGTGCCGTCCAGGGGCGTCGCCGCCACCGTCGCCGTCGCCGCGTTCGTGATCTACAGTGTGCTCGCGCTGCGCCGGCACGCCCAGTTCCGCACCACCGGTTACGACCTGGGCATCTTCGGCCAGGCCGTCCGCTCCTACGCCCAGGGGCACCTGCCCGTCTCCGAGATCCGCGTGGCCACCGGCGGGCCCGGCCTGACAGCGGACGGCTTCCCGCTGCTCGGCGACCACTTCCACCCCATCCTCGCGCTGCTGGCCCCGGTGTACCGACTGCTGCCGCACGTCGAAGTCCTGCTCCTCGCACAGGCAGCGCTGGTGGCCGCCTCGGCATACACACTCACCCGCGCCGCCACCCGCCACCTCGCCCACCTCGGCAGGTGGGCCGCCCCTTGCCTGGGCACCGCCTACGCGCTGTCCTGGCCGCTCCAGCAACTGATCGGCTTCGACTTCCACGAGGTCGCCTTCGCCGTGCCGCTGCTGGCTCTGGCCCTGACCGCGTTCCTCGACGGACGCTGGGTCCGGGCCGCGTGCTGGGCCTCGATCCTCCTCCTGGTCAAGGAAGACATGGGGCTGACCGTGTGTGCCTTCGGCCTTCTCCTCCTGCGCCGCCACCGGCGAGCCGGAGTCGTGCTGTGCATCCTCGGCCCGACCGCGATGGCTCTGACCGTTTTCGCGATCATCCCGCACTTCAATCCCCAAGGGACGTACGGCTACTTGACCGCCGAGGCTTCCACCGGTGCAGGGGGCGGCTTGGCGCCGCTGCTCTCCCACGCCTGGGAGGCGGTGCTGCGGCTCTTCACCCCGGGCACCAAGGCCCTCACCGTGTTCATGATCCTGCTGCCCTCGGCCTTCCTCGCCCTGCGCAGCCCCCTGCTGCTGACCGCCATACCGACGCTCGGCTGGCGCCTGGCCTCCGACAACCCGGCCTACTGGGGAACGCAATACCACTACTCGGCGGTCCTGGCACCGATCGTCTACGCCGCCTTGATCGACGCCCTGGCACGGACCGGGCGGAAACCAGACGGAACACACGCCGTCGCCCTGTCCGACGCACGTGCCCGCACTCCCCTGACGCCGCGTGTCGACTCACGGGCCGCCGCAGTCGTCCCCGGCCTGGCACTCGCCATCGCCGCCGCGCTCACCTTCGCCTTCCCACTGTCACAGCTGTTCACCCCCCGACTGTGGCAGGACACCCCGCGCACGGCCGCAGCGCGCGCCGCCTTGGCCCGAATACCGGACGGCGCCCACGTCCTCGCGAGCAACAGCCTCGCTCCCCACCTCACCGACCGGACGACCGTCCACCTCACCACCCAAGGCGTCCTCGAACGCCACCTGGACCCGCAGCGGCACCCCGCCGACTGGATCGTCGCCGACACCTCCGACGGCTGGCCCGCCGGTGAGGCCCGCGCCGTCGTGAACCGAGCCACGGCCGCCGGCTACCACCGCGTCTTCGCGAACCAGGGGTATGTCGTCCTGCGCCGCGCTGATCCGTCTGACGCGCCTGCCAATCCCCTGTTGAGCACAACGCGGGCCTCGACTGACTCCTGCCGAACCGGTTCAGCGCAGCAACAATGACGTTCCGGCAAGGCCGGCAAGAGACGCGGAAGGAACGCTCAGTTGCAGCCTCACGCCCCCACCGCGGTCCACAGAATCGAACCTTCTTCAGAACCCCGGTGACCCTCGGCAACCCGACCGCATCGCTGACCGGCTACCTCGACTTCTGCCGAGACGCCGTACCGTAACGCGCTCCCCTTGTGCACCTGCCCGTCGATCTTGCAGTCGATGTCGTGGCCGTCCGCTCCGTCCACGAGCCGGATGGTGCGCGCCTTGGTGCCCGCCTTGATCCCGGTGGGGCTGCCTTTGACCTTCAAGGTCTTGATCACGGTTACCGAGTCGCCGTCGGCGAGGACGTTCCCGACTGCATCCCGGATCACCTTGTCCCCCGTGTCACTGGCGGGTTCAGTGGACGTGCGTGACCACTCGTGCCCGCACTCGGGGCAGATCGGGAGCGTGCCCATCTCGTAGGTGTACACGCTGGAGCACTCGGGGCACGGCGGCGGATTCTCGGTCACGGGGACGGTGCATTTGAGGTCGCAGCAAGATTGTAAATTGCAAAAATATGCAATTGCCTACATGCTGTAGCGGTCGTGCCCGTAGTAGCCGCGGGCACGGCACTTAAGCAGTGTCCCGCCTACTGGCGGGGCTGTGTATTGAGTGATCGAGGGTGTTCGTGCGGGTCCCGCTGTATCAGGCCAAGGCCGAGTTCTTCCGGATGCTGGGGCATCCGGTGCGCATCCGTGTGCTGGAGCTGCTGCAGGACGGGCCGATGCCGGTACGAGGTCTGCTCGCAGAGATCGAGGTCGAGCCGGCGGCGCTGTCGCAGCAGTTGGCAGTGCTGCGCCGCTCGGGCATCGTCACCTCGGCGCGCATGGGCTCCACCGTCGTCTACGAGCTGGCGGGCGGCGACGTCGCGGAGCTGTTGCGGGCGGCGCGGCGGATCCTCACCGAGATGCTGGCCGGGCGGAACGAGCTGCTGGCCGAGTTGCGGGAAGCCGAGGTCGGCGCCGAGTGAGCACTCCACTGCTGGGCCGGGCCTGGGGCTCGGTCCGTGCTCTGCTGCCTGGTCGCGCTGGTCTGGTGGCGATGGGCCGTAATCCGCGGCGGGATCTGCTGGCTGGGCTGACCGTGGCCATCGTGGCCCTGCCCCTTGCGCTGGGTTTCGGTGTCTCCTCGGGGCTGGGGGCGGAGGCCGGGCTGGCGACCGCGGTGGTAGCGGGCGCACTGGCCGCGCTTTTCGGTGGTTCGAACCTGCAGGTGTCCGGGCCGACCGGGGCGATGACAGTGGTCCTCGTCCCGATCGTCGCGCAGTACGGGCCGGGTGGGGTGCTCACCGTCGGGCTGATCGCCGGGCTGATGTTGATCGCCCTTGCCGTGGCGCGGGCCGGTCGGTATATGCAGTACGTGCCCGCCCCGGTGGTGGAGGGCTTCACGCTCGGTATCGCCTGCGTGATCGGGCTGCAGCAGGTACCAGGCGCGCTGGGCGTGGCCAAGCC
This sequence comes from Streptomyces noursei, assembly GCF_016917755.1. Taxonomy (GTDB): domain Bacteria; phylum Actinomycetota; class Actinomycetes; order Streptomycetales; family Streptomycetaceae; genus Streptomyces; species Streptomyces yunnanensis. Next base: position 1,100,249 of record NZ_CP070326.1, read on the forward strand.
GGAGGGTGACAAGGTCCTGGTGGTGACCTGGCGCGCGGTCGAGGAGTTTGTACGGCACCCCAACTGGACAGCCGTCGGACTTGCGCTCGCCGTGGCCGCGCTCATGCTGGCCGGCGCCCGATGGCGGCCGGCCGTCCCCTTCTCGATCGTCGCGGTGATCGCTGCGACTCTCGCCGCACAGCTCTTCCACCTGAACGCCGCCAGGCCGATCGGTGACCTTCCGGCCGGCCTGCCCACACCGTCGCTGTCCTTCCTCGACCCGGGCGCGCTCGGCTCCCTGCTCGCCCCGGCGGTGGCGGTGGCGGCGCTGGCCGCGTTGGAGTCGCTGCTGTCGGCGTCGGTGGCGGACGGCATGACCGTCGGCCAGAAGCACGATCCGGACAGGGAACTGTTCGGGCAGGGCCTGGCAAACCTCGCCGCCCCGCTGTTCGGCGGCGTCCCGGCCACCGGCGCGATCGCCCGTACTGCCGTCAATGTGCGCACAGGTGCGGGCTCGCGGCTCGCTGCCCTGACCCACGCGGCCGTGCTTGCCGTGATCGTCTTCGCGGCTGCGCCGCTGGTCTCCCGGATCCCGCTGGCTGCGCTGGCCGGTGTACTGCTGGCGACCGCGGTCCGCATGGTCGAGGTCGGATCACTGCGGGCGATAGCGCGGGCGACCCGCTCGGACGCCGTCGTCCTGGTGCTGACCGCGGTGGCCACCCTCGCACTGGATCTGGTGTATGCGGTCGTCATCGGCCTGGTAGTGGCGGGCGCGCTGGCACTGCGGGCGGTGGCCAAGCAGGCGCGGATGGAACAGGTCTCCTTCGCACCGCACCTGCCGGGCGAAGACCGCGAGGAGGAACACGCCCTGCTGGCCGAGCACATCGTCGCCTACCGGATCGACGGGCCGCTGTTCTTCGCCGGCGCGCACCGCTTCCTGCTGGAACTGGCCGAGGTCGCCGACGTCCGCGTGGTAATCCTGCGCATGTCGCGGGTGGCGACCATCGATGCCACGGGGGCGCTCGTCCTCAAGGACGCCGTGGAGAACCTGAACCGGCGCGGCATCGTCGTGATGACGTCGGGCATACGGCCCGGACAGCGGCAAGTCCTCAGCTCCGTAGGCGCGTTGGACCTGCTGCGCCACGAGGGCCGGGGTCCTCCCGATCCCCGTCCAGAAGACCGCCCCCGCCCCCGTGATCACCGAGGAGTCCCCCCGATGACCACCCCGCCCACCTCCGCGCGCCGCATGGTCGACATCTCCGGCGAGGAAGCCCTGTACCTGCTCGGAGGCGCCTCACTGGGCCGGTTGGTGTACGAGCAGCGGGAAGCGATCGCCATTCGCCCGGCCTCACATGTCCTGGAGTACGGGCGACTTATCGTCCGTACTCCCGTTCCCTCGGCGGCCCTCTCCGCCCGGGTCGCCGTCACGTACCACGCCGATCAGATCAACCCGACAACGGGCACCGGCTGGGCGGTGACCGCATCCGGTCTCGCCGAGGCCGTCACCGACGAGGGCGAGGCTGCCCACTACCGGCGCACCCTGTCCGGCTGGGCCCACGGCCCGCACGACGCACTGCTGCGCATCCACCCGCAGACCGTCGCCGGCTACCGCTTCGCTCATGCCGCTGGCTCCGGCGGGGCGCCGCGCGGCGCGGGGAGGCCCGCGTCTCGGTGATCAGCCAGCCCGTCGCCGTGCCGTTCCGCTGTGTGCTCGTCGCGCCGAACGAGCCTGCCTCGGTCCGACTGGCCCGTGAAACCGCTGAGATGACATATACGGGCTGGGGTATCAATCCCAGACATCCCGTCCTGGGGCCCGCCCTCCTTGTCCTGAGCGAACTGGTCTCCAACAGCGTCCGGCACGCGGCCACGGACTCACCTCAGATCACCGTCACCTACGCGGCAAGCACGAGCGTATGGATCACGTGCCGTTGTGACCTGGCCTCATCGACCCCGTAGAGAAGAAGACGTGGAGAGACACCATGACGATCCAATGGCGCTACACCACCCACGATCACATGGGAATCCTGTCACTGGTCGGTCGTCTCGACCGTGAGGACACCAGCCGGTTCGGCGGAGCGGTCGCCTGGGCGCTCGCGCGGGGAAGAGGTCCGGTGATCCTTGACCTGACCGCGCTGGAGGGGTGGACGCCGGCGGGGCAGGCCGCAATCGACGAGGCCGCCCGACAACTGGCCACGCACGGCAGGACGTTGGAACTCGCCGCGATTCCCGCGGACGGCTCCCTCGTCCCCGATGACACATGCCCGCCCCTGCCGGTGCATCACGACCTGAAGAGTGCTGTGGCTGCCCACTCCACTGCGGGGGCGCCGGGGGTGCGCCAGCAGTGGTGCACCGCCAGCTGGCCGACGATGTCCTGATCAGCCCATGCTGGCCTGCGGGGCCGTAGGCTACCCGGGTAGGGGGCCGAGCCTGGCGGCGACGCGGTCGCGCAAGAGCAGGTACTCGTTCCAGCGGCGAGGCAGCGGGCCGACGGGCCGTTTGGCAATGCGGGCGCCGGTGACGGACCGACCGTCAGTGAACTGCTCCAAGGTGAGGTCGAGTTCGATGCCGCTGGGCAGGCGCTTCCACCAGTGGTAGCCCGCCGGCTCTCCAGCGTGGTGCACGTCGCCGAACATGAGGTCGCCGCCGAAGGGGTCATGGACGACGAGAGCGGCGATGTCGCATTGCCCCCAGGCGGGGTTGCCCGGCTGCCAGTTGGCGACATCATCGGGTGAGGACCGACATTCACGCACGTCCGCAGCACGCGGCTCTACCGAACGCAACCAGATGCCCGGCAGCAACTCGGGAGCAGGTCACTGCCGGGCATGGCCTCCTCTCCTTCTCCCCACGGAAAAGAGGAGGTTCTCAGCCCTGGGGAGCGAGAGTGTCCAGGGCGGTGTCGAGGTCGGGGCACATGCTCAGCGGGATGGCCTCGGTGGCGGTGAGTACGGCCGTGGGCAGGTCCCGTACGCCGCACAGGGCGAGCGGTTGTTCCTGGGTGCCGAGGCGGAAAGCGGCGTCGAGTACGGCGGCTTCGCCGCCGAGGTGGCCAGTCAGCGTCAGGATCGTCACGTCGCGGCGGGTGGCGTACTGCCAGTCCAGGCTCATGCCCGCGCCTGACGGTTCGGTGAGGTGGCGGAGACGGCCCCGCGGCCGCCCCGGGTGAGGTGCAGCCGGATCAGTCGTTCGTGTCCGCAGTCGGGGCAGTGGTCGTGCGCGGTCAGGGCGGTGGGGTGGCAGGTCAGGCTGCAGGCGGGGCATTTGAGGCGAGTGGCGCCCGCGCCGCGCAGGGGTGCGATCCGCACGAATCTCCCTCCGAAGACTTCTAGAGTTGCTAACTTTAGCAATTCACGAGGCCGTGCCCCTGGGCAAGCTGGGCGAGGATGGCCGCATGACGTTGACGAATGGGTGGACGCGATGCGTGGAAGAGCGGTCACTGTGGCCGTCGAGGGCTGGCAGGAGGCCGGTCCGGTGAGCGCGCCGCTGTATCAGCTCAAAGCGGAGTTCTTCAAGACTCTGGGGCACCCGGTGCGGATTCGGGCGCTGGAGCTGCTGAGCGAGCGTGAGCATGCGGTCTCGGAGATGCTGACGCAGATGGATGTGGAGCCGGCGTTTCTGTCCCAGCAGCTCGCGCTTCTTAGGCGCGCCAATCTGGTCGTGACCCGCAAGGAGGGGTCGACCGTTTATTACTCGTTGACCAGTCCTCATGTGGCGGAGCTGCTGAAGGTGGCGCGCACCATCTTGACCGGGGTGCTGACCGGGCAGGCCGAGCTGCTGGCGGACCTGCGAGCCGCGACCGCGGAGGGCAAGCCTGGGCGCGCACCGTCGTAGCCCCTCAAACGGCGGCCGTCCCCGGCGCAACCCTGCGCTCTGGTGGCAGCAAGGGGGCGGCCGCTTCGCGCTTGGTGAGGCACTGGAATCGCTGACGTGTAGGAGTCTGTGATGAGCCTGCTGCGCAAGATCCGTGATACCGGGCGGGTGGCGGAGCCCGCTCCGCCACGACCCCAGGCCGCACCTCCACCCGCGGCCAGGGATCTGGGTGGCTCCGCGCAGGTGCGCTGTGTGGACGCGGGCTCGTGCAACGGCTGCGAGATCGAGATCGCGGCGGCCTTCGGGCCGGTGTACGACGCTGAGCGGTATGGCGCCCGGATGGTGGCCTCTCCTCGGCACGCGGATGTGGCGCTGGTGACGGGCCCGGTGACGCGGAACATGGCCGAGCCGCTGCGCCGCACGACTGCCGCGATGCCCGAGCCCCGGGTGGTGGTGGCGGTGGGGGACTGCGCCGTCAACTGCGGTGAGTTCGCCGGGGCGTATGGGGTCGAGGGGGCGGTCGGCGATGTGGTGCCGGTGGATCTGGAAGTGCGCGGATGCCCGCCGCGCCCTGAGGAGATCGTTGCGGCGCTGCGCACCGTGACCGGCCGGTGAACGTGATCGGGCCCGCGCTCGGTGCGGCATCCGCGCTGGCCGGTGCGGGCGTCGCGGCCGGCATGCTGGTACCGGCATGGGGGCGGTCAGCGGCGGTGGGAGCCTGCACGGCGGGGACGGGGGGCGCCGGACTCGTCGCGGGTGTCGCGGCGCTGGGCGGTGCGCGGTGGTCGATCGGCCTTCCGGGGTTGCTGCCGCTGGCCGGAGTGCGGCTGGCCGTGGACCCGTTGTCGGGGCTGTTCATGGCGGTAGCCGGCGCGGTAGCCGCCGCCGTTGCTGTGTACGGGATCGGGTACACGGGGCGGGGTGCGCACGGTGCCTCGTCGCGCGGGGCGCAGGCCGTACTCCCGCTCTTCGCCCTGACGCTGGTGCTGGTCCCGGCGGCGGCCTCGGTCTCCACGTTCCTGGTGCTGTGGGAGGTCATGGCGCTGGCTTCGCTGCTGCTGGTGCTGTCTGAACACCGGGAGCGGGCCGAGGTACGGCGCGCCGGGCTCTGGTACGCGGTGATGACGCACCTGGGGCTAGTGCTGCTGCTGGCGGGGCTGGCATTGTTCGCCGCGCGGGCCGGGGGTCAGAGTTTTGCCGCGCTGCGGGCCGGAGCGGCCGGGATGTCGGCGTGGATTCGCGCGGTCGTGTTCGTGACGGTGGCGGCGGGGTTCGCCTCGAAGGCGGGCGGGGTCCCGCTGCACGCCTGGCTGCCGCGCGCACACCCCGAAGCCCCCAGCCACGTCTCGGCGTTGATGAGCGCAGCCATGGTCAACCTCGGGATCTACGGGATCGTGCGAGTGGGCTTCGATCTGCTGGGTGGGGGCCCGATGTGGTGGTGGCTGGGGCTGATCGCGGTCGGCGCGGTGTCGGCGGTGTACGGGATCTTGCAGGCGGCGATGGCTTCGGACCTCAAGCGGCTGCTGGCGTATTCGACGAGCGAGAATATGGGACTCGTCCTGGTCGGGGTGGGAGCGGCCGGGCTGTTCGCGGCATCCGGCAACGGACCGCTGGCCGCGCTCGCGCTGGTGGCTGCGCTGCTGCATATGATCAACCACGCGGCGTTCAAGGCGCTGTTGTTCTGCGCGGCCGGGTCGGTGCTGCGGGCCACGGGGCTGCGGGACCTGGACCGGCTGGGGGGCCTGCGGCAGCGTATGCCGGTGACGGCCGGGCTGTTCGCGCTGGGGGCGCTGGGGGCGGTGGCGCTGCCGCCGGGGAACGGGTTCATCAGTGAGTGGCTGCTGTTGCAGTCGTTGATCCACGGTCTGGTGGTGCCGGGGGTGGCCACGGCGATCGTGCTGCCGCTGGCAGTCGCGGTGATCGCGCTGTCGGCCGGGCTGGCGGCAGCGGTGTTCGTCAAGGCACTGGGGGTGGGATTCTCCGCCCGGCCGCGCAGCAAGCAGGCGGAGCGGGCGGCGGAGAGTCCACCGGCGATGCTTGCGGGGATGGGGTTGCTTGCCGCCTGTTGCGCGGGACTGGCCCTGGTTCCGGGGGTGTTGGGGAGCGGGTTGGACCGGGCTGCCTCGGCGGCCGGTCTGACGGGCGCCAAGGCGCTGTCCGGCGGTGGGCTCCAGGTGCGGTTGCAACAGGTGCCGGCCTCGCTGGCGCCGCTGTGGGTGGTCATCGCGCTGACTGCGGCGCTGGCGGTGGCAGCGGGGCTGCCCCGCCTGATCGGGCGTCGCCGCAGGCGGCGGAAGAATGCCCGGCTGTGGGACTGCGGAGGGGGCGCACCCACCCCGCGCATGGCCTATACGGCCACCTCGTTCGCCGAGCCCCTGCAGCGGGTCTTCGACGATGTGCTGGCTCCGGAGCAGGACGTGAACGTCACCCCCGTACGCGAATCCGCCTACCTGGTGGAGCGGGTGCGCTACCAGCGGCGGGTGCCCGACCGGATCGAACACCGCTTGTATGAGCCGATGTTGGCCGCGTTGGCGCGCTTGGGTGGGGCGGCGCGGCGGCTGGCGGGCGGCAGCGTGCATCTCTATCTCGGCTATGGCTTCTTCGGCTTGGTCGCCCTGTTGCTGGTGTTGGCGGTGGGCTGGTGAGCGGGACCGGATTGACTGCGGTGGCCGCGCAGATCGTCGTGGTCATCAGCGGTGCTCCGTTGTTGGCGGGATGGATGCGGCAGGTGCGGGCGAGGATGGAGGGCCGGGCGGGCGCCGGGGTCCTGCAGCCATGGCGCGATACGCGCAAGCTGCTGCGCAAGGAGCCCATCACCCCCATCGGCACCGGCCCTGCCTTCCGTACCGCTCCTGCGCTGCTGGTCGCCACCACGGCCGTAGTGGCTGCGCTGGTGCCGCTGCTGTCCACCACCACACCCGTCAGCGCCCACGCGGACTTGATCCTGGTCGTGGCGCTGCTGGCGCTGGGCACCGTGGCACTCGCACTGGCGGGGCTGGATTCGGGCACGGCGTTCGGCGGGATGGGCGCGTCCCGGGAGATGACGGTGGCCGCGCTGGTCGAACCGACCATCCTGGTGGCGGTGTTCGCGTTCTCGATACCGGCCGGGTCGACGAATCTTGCCGCGATCGTGGCCGGCGCGGTCCGTGAGCCGTCCCGGCTGGCCTCGCCCGCCGGGCTGCTGGCCACCGCGGCGCTGGCGGTGGCGGTGCTGGCGGAGACCGGCCGGATCCCGGTGGACAATCCCGCAACCCACCTGGAGCTGACGATGGTCCACGAAGCCATGGTGCTGGAGTACTCAGGTCCCGACCTCGCGCTGGTCGAACTGGGCGCGCAGATGCGGCTGACGGTCCTGCTGGGTCTGCTGGCCTCGCTGTTCGCACCGTGGGGCATCGCCACCGACGCCTCATGGCCGGCGCTGGCGGTGGCGCTGGCGGCGTTCGTCGTGAAGGTCGCGGTCCTGGGGGCCGTGTTGGCGGCGGCCGAGGTGTTCTGGGCCAAGGTGAGGCTGTTCAGGGTGCCGGAGCTGCTGGCCGGGTCCTTCCTGCTGGCGCTGCTCGCGGTCACCTCCTCGTACTTCCTGAGCGGTGAATGAGGCCGATGAGCACAGGCACGTACACCCAGCTCCTGGACCTGGCCTGCGGGGCCTTCCTGCTCGCGGCCGTGGTGGTGTTGTGGCGACGTGAACTGGTCGCGATCGTACGGACCTTCGCCCTGCAGGGCATCGCGCTCGCCGCCATCCCCCTCCTGATCGGGCTGCACGAGCAACGCTGGGGGCTGATCGCGGTCGCCACCGGGATCGGCGCGCTGCGGGCCGGGTTGCTGCCGTATCTGATGCGCCGGGCGCTGGCCGCCCTGACGCCGTCGGGGGGCGAGGAGCATCACTACGAGGAGGACGTCAGCGAGGCCCGCGAGACCCAGCCGCTGGTCAACGTCGCTGCCTCCCTGCTCACCGCAGCTGCCCTGACCCTGCTCGCCTACGCCGTCGCCCGGCCGCTGGTCGCCCTCAACCCGGGCCCGGCCGCCCGCGCTCTGCCGGTCGGTCTGGCGGTGGTGCTGATCGGCCTGTTCGTCCTGGCCACCCGGCGCCGGGCGCTGGCCCAGGTGGTGGGCTTCCTGCTGCTGGACAACGGCATCACCGCCACCGCTTTCCTGGCCGCCTCCGGAGTGCCGCTGATCGTCGAACTCGGCGTTTCCTTCGACGTGTTGCTCGCGGTCCTGGTGCTGCAGATCCTCACCACCCGCATGCGCACGGCCTTCGGCACCACCGACATCGACGACCTGCGGGAGCTGCACGACTGATGCCGACATCGCCGAGTTCACTGGGAACGACCGCCTCCGCGCTCATCCTTGCCGTCCCCATCGCGGTGCCCCTGGCCACCGGCGCCACCTACGCCGCCATCCGGCGGTATGCGCCGACTGACTGGTTGAGCCTGGTCTCACCCGCCGCGATCCTGGCCTCCGGCGTCGTGCTGGCCCATGCGATGCCCGGCGGCGGTGCGGTCAACGCTTACGGCGGTGTGCTGCGCGCGGACGCGGTGACGGTGTGGATGCTGCTGGTGGTCGGCGCGGTCGCGGCCGTCGCCTGCGCCGCAGGTCCCGCCTACCTGGCGCACGAGCGTGCCACCGGGCACGCCACACAGGGCACCGCCCGCGCCTACCACCTGCTCGTGCACGCCTTTCTGGGCGCGATGTGCGCGGCGGTGCTGGCCGGCAACCTCGGGGTGCTGTGGGTGGCCATCGAGGCCACCACCATCGTCACCGCCTTCCTGGTCGGCCACCGCCGCACCCGCGCATCCGTCGAAGCCGCCTGGAAGTACGTGGTGATCTGCTCGGCCGGGATCGCGCTGGCCTTCCTGGGCATCGTCCTGCTCTACTACGCGGCACGAGCAGCAGGCATCCCCGAAGCGACCGCCCTGGACTGGCCGACCCTCGTCGCCCACGCAGACCGTCTGGACCCCGCGGTCACCCGCCTGGGCATCGCGCTGCTGATCCTCGGCTTCGGCGCCAAGGCCGGTCTCGTGCCGCTGCACGCCTGGCTCCCCGACGCCCACAGTCAGGCCCCCGCTCCCGTATCCGCCCTGATGTCGGGGGTCCTGCTCGCCGTCTCCTTCGCCGCCGTCCTGCGCGGCAAGGTCATCGCGGATGCGGCACTGGGCCCCGGCTACGCCCAGACCCTGCTGTCCCTCGCCGCCCTGCTCACCCTGGCCCTGGCCGCGGCCTTGCTGCTCGGCCAGCGCGACTACAAGCGGATGCTGGCGTATTCGAGCATGGAACACATGAGCCTGATTGCACTCGGTGCCGCCATCGGCACCCCACTCGCGCGAGCCGCCGTGCTCCTGCACATCGCCGGGCACGGGCTGGCCAAGACCGTGGCCTTCTGCTCCTCGGGCCACATCCTCCACCTGCGGCGCACCACACGGATCGGCCGGGTGCGGGGCCTGCTGGCCCGTGCACCCGGCTTGGGCGCCGCCTTCGGCCTGGCCGTCGTTGCGCTGCTGGGATTCCCTCCCTTCAGCCTCTTCGCATCCGAACTGGGCATCGTACGAGCCGGATTCACCGCGGGATTGGGCTGGCTCACCGCCCTCGCCCTACTCCTGGTGCTGACCGCCTTCGCCGCCCTCGCCCTGCGCACCACCCGGATGTTGCTGGGCCCGCTTCCCCTCGCGCCGGGCACCCCAGCTGTCCCCGTACGCCTGGGGCCCGCAGCCGGACTGCCGCTCGCCGTAGGGCTGCTGGCCTGCGCCGCCCTGGGGGTATCCGCCGGGCCGCTGACCGACCTGCTCACCGCCGCCACCACGATCCTTGGAGGGCACTGACCGGTGCCACAACACCCCGCCATCCGCGAGATCACCCACATCACCGCATCCGAACTGCCCAAATACGCGGGCGACTTGTTCGCAGCAGGTCATCGCATCGCCCTGGTCGCCGCCCACCACGACACCGAGCAGGCCCCCGGCGGCCGGGCCGTCCGCGTGGTCTACCTCTTCACCTCCGGCCCACCCGACACCCGCACCGAACTCCAGGTACGCCTCGACGCCGACCGGCCCGAGCTGCCCACCCTTGCCCACCTCTCCTTTCCCACCGGCCGGTTCGAACGCGAGATGCGCGACCTGCACGGCATCGTCCCCCTCGACCACCCCCTGCCCCAGCGCCTGGTCCGCCACTTCCACTGGCCCAAAGGCTGGTACCCCATGCGCCCCGACGCCGGCCCCCCACCGCCCTTCGCCGAACAGGAAGGCCCCTACCCCTTCCTAGAGGTCGAGGGCGACGGCGTCTACGAGATCCCGGTCGGCCCCGTCCACGCCGGACTCATCGAACCCGGCCACTTCCGCTTCTCCGTCGTCGGCGAGACCATCCTCCGCCTCAAAGCCCGCCTCTGGTTCGTCCACAAAGGCATCGAGAAACTCTTCGAAGGCCGCACCGTCGAGCACGGCCTCCCCCTTGCCGAACGCATCAGTGGCGACACCGCCGTCGGCCACGCCCTCGCCTACTGCCTCGCCATCGAAGAAGCCACCGGTACCCACGTCCCCGAGCCCGCCCAGCGCGCCCGCGCCCTCCTCCTGGAACTCGAACGCCTCCACAACCACACCGCCGACCTCGGCGCACTGTGCAACGACGTCGGCCACTCCATCCTCAACGCCCAAGCCCAACGCGTCCGCGAACAACTCCTGCGCCTCAACGACGAGATCACCGGCCACCGCCTCCTGCGCGGCGGAGTCATCCCCGGCGGCGCCGTACTCCGCGCAATCCCCGACCCCGCCCGGATGCGCGCCGTACGCGACGACCTCCGCCAGATCGCCGACCTCGCCCTGGCCCACCCCACCATCCGCGACCGCTTCACCGGCACCGCCCAACTGACCACCGACGCCGCCCGCGACCTCGGCTGCCTCGGCTACATCGCCCGCGCCAGCGGCCTGCCGACCGACGCCCGCACCGCCCACCCCTTCCACACCCACGACCAGCCACCCTCGCCACCCGTCCACACCCACGGCGACGTCCTGGCCCGCTTCCTCGTCCGCGCCGAGGAAATCGACACCTCCACAGCCCTGATCACCGATCTGACCGCCGGCCTGCACCCCGGCGCGACCACCACCTGGCCTCCACTTTCCAGCACCGAGGCACCGGGGTCCGGCGTGGGCATCGTCGAAGGCTGGCGCGGCACCATCACCACCCGCGTGGAACTCAACGCCGACCACACCCTGGCCCGCGTTAAACCCGTCGACCCGTCCTTCTTCAACTGGCCCGCCCTGCCCCTGGCCCTGGCCGACACCATCGTCCCCGACTTCCCCCTGACCAACAAAAGCTTCAACCTCTCCTACGCCGGCAACGACCTGTGACCACGACACGAGCGGGTGCGCGGGCGCACACCGAAGAACTCCGCAGACGATCACGCCCTGGGCATCGGCGAGGCTCAAGACATCGTTTCCTCTCCGTGCAGCCTGAGATTCACCACCCCAGACTCCACTTCCCTCCGGGCCAAACACAACGAAAATAATCGGAATTCACGACGCCTCCAACCATTCTCCGTGCATGCCGAGACCCTTGGGTGAACTGGAAGGCGCGGCAATGACGCGGATCTGGGAGTGGAACCGCCCGGCCACCGTTCGAGAAGTTCTGGAGGATCTCCAGAAGGAACGGCCGATCGCCTACACCACGGTCATGACCGTACTGGACAACCTGCGCCAGAAGGGCTCGGTCCATCGCGAAGTCGAAGGCCGCGCCTATCGGTACAAGGCGGTCTCCACTCGCGCCGCCTACGCTGCCGCGCTGATGAACGAAGCATGGTCCACCAGCGACAACCCCGCAGTCGCGCTCGTCGCTTTCTTCGGCATGATGTCGCCAGAACAACGACAAGCCCTCCGCGACGCCATAAGGGTGGCACAAGCCGACGATCAGGCCGAAGCAAAGGGAAAGTAAGGCAGCGCCCGGAAAATAGACGGGAAATAGGCTCGGAAAATAGATTCGCGAGCCGAGGCCAATAGCTTGCGCCAAAGCTTGTCCGACCTGCCAAACGTTGGCCTGGTCTGGTCATTCGTAAGATCGGCGAACCCAGGGGTTCTAGATATGGCTGTGAGCTTGCCGCCGTTGGATCGCTATGCCTGCGCGGGCCTGGTACGGACCAGTTGACAGCCGGTGACGATGTCCAGGCTGATGCGCACGACCTGGTCCATGCCACCGTCGCTGTCGCCCCACCGAGTCAACAGGCTCGGTAGCGGGCCAGTTCCGCAAGGCCACTCACCAAACTCGCCGTACCGGTAACGACCACGCACCAGCCGGCCCAGGCGGCCTGGTAGATCTCGTCGGCCTCATCCGCGACAGCACCGGAAACCGCGTCCGATCCTAACGGGACGCTTCCTGCCGAGTGCGGATCACCAACCAGCCGTCGGCGACAAGGTGGTTGGCCGGGCGAATGGCGGGCAGCGCGTGCTGAGAGAAGGCCACCCGACCCACCGTGACCCCGGCCAGCGCCTCCATGCACTCCGCACGGGAGAGTGTGATCCTGCGGGCAGAGCCGGTCGGCGCGGAGTTCACGAGGACTCACCAGGGAAGGCCGGGGGCTGCGCGTCGCGACGGCGGCAGTCGGGAGCTCGGAGAGTCTCAGTCACGATGCCACGGCTGCGGGCGTAGGCGATCAAGTGCGCTGTGACGTCCTGGCCATGGGACGCCGACCCGTCCCGGACCACCAGCAGTCGGCGACTGGAGCACACGAGACGTTCATCCGCGCTCCTACATGCGCCTCGGTCCGCTGGGTCGTACGGAACCAGGCGCACATGCGCGGCGAGGAACAGCAACTCCCCGGCCGCCGCCCGGTCGGGGCCCGGGAGCAGTGCGGGCACCGATCCCTGCGAGGGCAGCACGACCACCAGCGGCAGACCGGCCATGCGCGCTGCCCGACCAGCCACGACCGGCAGGCCCCGACCGGCCCGTATCAGGACCATCGACCCCGGCTCGGCCAGACGGTTCAGTCTGCCGCTCAGCTCGGCCTCCAGCGGCTTCAGCGTCTGCGGAGTGAGATCCACATGGCCCACGACGGCAATCACCGTCCTCCCCTTCCCCTCTCCCGTACGACTGGCATCGGCTGCCTACTTGCCAGCGTGACTGCCCAGATAGAACAGCAGCGCCATGAACCCCAGCAGGAGATGACTGCCCGCGATGTAGAGGAACACCCGCAAGGACGCCCCCCGCTCCTTCCGCTCCTCGGACATCCCACCGCCGAAGGACGGTTCGGGTATGGACTGGTCGTTGACCTGGTCGTCAGGCATGGATGCCCTCCTGGGTGTGTCGGGTATCACGGCTCGGTAGTCCGGTGACGGAGTGCATGTGGACCGGCACTCCCGTCCGGCCCGCCCGCTCGGCCAACAGGGCGATCTCGTCGAGGCCCGTCCCCTGTGAGGGGCAGTCGCCGCCAGCATGCAGGTACGTGATCTCACAGTGCCGGAACCCCGGGTTTCTTTTCACCGTGGTTCATCGGGCATCAGCATCGGGGATGAAGAAGCGAGCCAGGACGTCCTTGCCATGGCCGGCCCAGTCGGGCTCGACGGTGAGCGTGCCGCCGAATCGCGCGGTCAGCTCGGCAACAGTCCGCAGCCCCGCGCCCACCCCATCGCCTTCCACGTCGGGGATCCGAGGGTCTCGATCAGCCACGCCGATCACGAGCTGCCCGGCGCCGACCGTGACCCCGACATCCGCCGTGGGCGACCGGTTCGCGGCGTGCCGCAGCACATTGGCCACCAGCTCGCTGACCACCAGCAGCGCCGTATCCGAAAGCACCGAATTCTTGGCGATACCGAACTCGGCGAGCTTCGCGTCCGCCTCCCGCCGGGCCATGCGCACTGCACCGGGCTCGACGGGCACGGTGAACACATGCCGCCGCACCTGCGGCAACGTGTGCTCGCAGGCAGCGGTGGGCGAGATCTCCCGCCGCCGCGGCAGGAAGCGACCCACCCACCTCACGACGCCCCCTCCTGCACACCCGCGCCGGACTCCCTCAACTGGGCGACGAGGTCCTGCTGCCCGGCCAGCAACTCCACGAGGATCCGCCGCGCCGCCCCCAGCAGCTCCGCCACATCCCCACCCGCCAGCTCATACACCACGGTCGAGCCGCCCCGCGTCGCGGTCACGATCCCCGCCCGGCGCAACACCGCCAGCTGCTGCGAAAGGCTGGACGGCTCGATTTCGATCGCCGCCAGCAGGTCGCGCACCGGCATCGCCCCGTCCTGCAGCAACTCCAGCACACGGATACGCACCGGATGCCCCAGCATCCGGAACAACTCCGCCTTCGCCTGATACAGCGGAACCTGCACCCCATTCATGCCGCGCCCCCGTCCTCACCCTCCGAAGCGACACCGGGTTCCACACCGAGGCCGCGCGCTATGCGCAGCGCATCGTCCAGCTCGCCCTCAGCAACCGCCACCGCGTACGCGTCCTCGGCCTCGCGCGCCTCCGCGACTGCGGCCCGCGCCCGACGCACCCGCTCCAGCACTGCTTCGGCGAAGCCGCCCACCCAAACCTCCACACGCAAACGGTTCACTGCAACGACAACTAGCGAATTGAAGAACTCTGCAAGTCTAGGCTGCGGCACCCCCGCGTGGGACACATACGGGGACATCTCCGCAGCGGAAGTCGACACGGGCACCGCCTGCGGACCTTCAGGAGCGCCGTGACGACCCGACCGCCGTTCTCGACGACGACCGAACCCTGCTCCCTGATGGCCAATTGCCGCCCCCACCACCCGACGGCCCAGCAGCCGGCCCCCGTCGTCGGCACGACGCCCAAGGTCCGCCGGAAGCGAATTTGCGTCAGCTCGGCCGCGACCACCTCGACGCGGTCAACCTGCGCCTCATGGGCCAGGACTCGATCAGCGAGCACTTCGGGGCCCTCGGCTCGTCGTCCCGCACCGCAAACGCCCAGGACGCCGGTTTCTGCCAGCTGCGGAAGCGGACAACGCCGAGCATCGCCGGGTGCATGCCCGGGTCGAGCACACCTTCGCCCGCATGAAGCACTACAAGATCCTCCGCGACTGCCGGCAGCGCGGCAACGGCCTCCAGAAGGCAGTCCAGGCCGTTGCGCACCTGCACAACCTTGCCCTCGCCAAAGGAACAGGCCCGGCACCAACCCGCCCCTGGCCTGCCCACTGGCCGTAGCCGCTCGCCTCGACTTGTATCGAGCGTTTGACACAAGATCCTGGTGGCGGCATCTTGTACCAACCACTTGATTCAATCGCGGCATGCGGCAGAGCAGCGCCCCGCTGGGTACATCCCGCGCAGCCCACACCACTCACCGAGGTCCCCACATGCTCGATACGGCCCCACCCGCATCCCCCCGCCGTGCCGACCGCTACGCCCGCTGGTCCGGCCTGGCCTCGGGTGCCGTGGCCGCGCCACTGTTGGCCACCATGCCCACCAGATATTTCGGCGACGACTACAGCATGCCCATCGTGTTCGCCATCACCGGCTTCGGCCTTTGCGCGGTGGGCGGTGTCCTGCTCGGTGACGCCCTCACTCCCCGCCCTCACAAGGCGGTACGCACCGCCGACCTCGCCCCGCGCCAGGTCAGAGACCATGTGCCGCCGCGTATGGCCCCTTTGCTTCTCCTCCTGGCGGTGTCCCTCGTCGTGCTGCTGGTGATCGGGCTGGCCACAGCCTCCCCCGACGCCATAGGCCGGACGGGCCGGGCCCTCACTCTCACCTGCGACGGCGCGACCAGGCCCATCGGCCCCTGGCCCGGCATCTTCTACGCCACGCCCATCCTGGCCTCACTCATCCTCGGAACCGCCGCCTGCGCCTGGGCCTTGCGCCGTATCGCCTACCGCCCCGGAAGCGACCAGCAGCGCCGCGACCGCTCCTGGACGATCACGGCGGCCTGGGGACTGCTGGTCGCGCCCCAGTTTCTCCTCGTCGTTCTCATGATGGCCACCGTGCTGATGCACACGAGCTGCGCCGGCACGTTGGGCACCGTCACTGCCTTGCTGATCTACCCTCTGGGCCTGCTGAGCTTGGCTGCCCTGGCCTGGTGCCTGTTCACCGTGGTGGCCCCCCGGGCGGCCCAACGGTGACTGGCCCCGTCATCCGCGTCGACACCACCAGCCCGGTACCGCCGTACGAACAGATCCGCGCCCAGCTCGCCGCCCTGATCGTCACTGGCCGACTCACCGAGGGCGAACGTCTGCCGACCGTGCGTCAGCTAGCTGCCGACCTGAGCCTGGCCCCGGGCACCGTGGCGCGCGCCTACCGCGAGCTGGAGGCCGCCGAGCTGATCCGCACCCGCCGTGGCGCGGGCACCCGGGTCGCGGAGCTACCCTCCGAACCCAAGCATCCAAACCCCGACCAACTCGCCACGCTGGCCCGGCACTTCACCTCAGCTGCCCGAGGTCTCGGCGCCGACACCCAGGCCATCCTGGCCGCCGTCCGCAAGGCCCTGGACTAGGGCGGAAAACCCTACCGGAGAACGCCCCCTCACCCAGCAGTCCGTCGAAGATGCGCCCTGCCCTGAAGCGGTCGAGGTTGGAGGAGGGAGGGCGACGTGATCCGGGCTGATCCAGCACGGCGGCCACGGTCTCGCCCATACAGAGAACCTCGGGCCACATCACACCTGCTGACGCACAGTGACCCGCCCCATGCCCCAGAGCAGGGTTCAGTACTGCTCGGGCCCCTTGAAACCGGTACTCACATCGTCATCGGCATCGAAGACGGCGGCAGTCGGGTCGAATCCGGGCGGGCTGTCCCTGAGCGCGAGACCCATCCCGGCCAGCTTCGCCTTGACCTCGTCGATCGACTTCGCACCGAAGTTGCGGATGTCGAGCAGGTCCGCCTCGGAGCGCGCGACGAGCTCGCCCACGGAGTGGACGCCCTCACGCTTGAGGCAGTTGTAGGAGCGGACGGTGAGTTCCAGCTCCTCGATCGGCAGCGCCATGTCGGCGGCCAGGGCAACGTCTGTCGGTGACGAGCCCAGGTCGATTCCCTCGGCCTCGATGTTCAGCTCACGGGCCAGACCGAACAGCTCGACCAGCGTCTTGCCGGCGGAGGCCATGGCATCACGCGGCCGCATTCCTTGCTTGGTCTCGATGTCGACGATCAACTTGTCGAAGTCGGTGCGCTGCTCGACACGGGTCGCCTCGACCTTGTACGTGACCTTGAGCACCGGCGAGTAGATGGAGTCGACCGGGATCCGGCCGATCTCCTGGCCGACCTGCTTGTTCTGCACGGCGGAGACGTAGCCGCGACCGCGCTCGACGGTCAGCTCCATCTCCAGCTTGCCCTTGCCGTTCAGCGTGGCAAGGACGAGGTCGGGGTTGTGCACCTCGACACCGGCCGGCGGCGCGATGTCGGCGGCGGTGACCAGACCCGGGCCCTGCTTGCGCAGGTACAGCACGACCGGCTCGTCGTGCTCCGAGGAGACGACCAGCTGCTTGATGTTGAGGACCAGGTCGGTGACGTCCTCCTTGACACCCGGCACGGTGGTGAACTCGTGCAGCACGCCGTCGATGCGGATGGACGTGACCGCCGCACCCGGGATCGAGGAGAGCAGGGTGCGGCGGAGGGAGTTGCCGAGGGTGTAGCCGAAGCCCGGCTCCAGCGGCTCGATCACGAACCGGGAGCGGAACTCGTCGACGACCTCTTCGGTCAGTGACGGACGCTGAGCAATCAGCACGAGGTATTGCCTCCAGTGTTTGGCGCCCGCTATGTGACGCCGTAGACACCACGAAGGGTACGGGTGGTTCGGCCTCCGAGAGGCCGAACCACCCGTATGCCGCCGCCTGCTGGCCGTTCGGCAGGCACGGCTCTTGCTGCAGCGGAGTCCGACGTCAGCCACTTCTGGCCTCCAGGGTCAACCAGCGCAGTTCGCAGATGCATACTGGGGGCAATGACAAAGCCTGCCGCACCGAAGCGTCATCTGCCCACCAGCCCCTTCAAAGCACCGATCGCCCCGGCTCCCAAGCACTTCGCCGTGGGCGACCAGGTCACACACGACATGTACGGCCTCGGCCGGGTGATCGGCATCGAGGACGGAACCGCGGCGCTCGTGGATTTCGGCACCGCGCAAATGCGAATCTTGAGCCCGTACGACAGGATGACCAAGCTGTAGGGCCGCAACACGTACACGATCGCCATCGCCACATCACCCCGCGCCGGCACGCCCGGATACTGCTCACCAGACCCGACAACCTCAAGGCCGAGCAACACGAGCTCCTGCCCAAGCTCCCTGCCGCCTGCCGCCTGCCCGGAGGTGATCCAACTGGCCGCAGGTATCAAAGTCTTCGCTCCTTGGCCACTGTCATCGTCATCGCTTCCCGCCGCGTTGTGGGCTGGGCCACCGCAGATCGCCTGCGGACCGCACTGGTCGCCGACGCGTTTGCGGGCCGCCTGCTACAGCCTCGCTCGGCCGGCCGAGTCTGCAAGGGGATTGACTCCGCCTGCGGCCCGTCGCGGCCGCAGCAGTCTGCCCGCGCGGGCGCAATGGCGCGGTCCGGGAGGAACCACTACCGCCGGTCCAGTCGCCGGTCTGTGCTCGTTGCCATGCCCGATCGCCTCAACGGCCCGCACACCCCGTACGCCCCCCTATGTGCGGGTGTTGGATGCACTAACCACAGACATTCGAGGTGGGCGGTACAAGCCCGGTGATCGCATCCCCTCTGAGCCCGAGCTATGCGACCGGTTCAATGCGGCGCGGGAGACTGTCCGCCGGGCGGTGCGGGTACCGCGGGAGCGCGGGCTCATCGTCGCCGAGTGGGGGCGAGGGTCATACGTGGCCGGCGGACCCCCGACCGGTTCAGCCGGATCACCGCACTAGGATTTTTCCGAGAACAGCCTCACTGGATAGCCCTCAGGTGCGGGGCGACCGAGTACCAACGAGGCCGTTGGTACTCGGCCGAGCTCGTCTCTGAGAGAACGCGGGTCAGCTCATCCGGCCGCCGCCCGAACCGGGCTTCCCGTTTCCACCGGATGTGAACGACTGGTGCAGTCGATGCGCTGCAGTCATCTGGAAGCTTGTAGGGGGATGTTCAGCCCCACCTGGATGACGCTGGGGCTCCATCAGCTCAGCCGTGCGCATGTGCAGCGGAGCGACGGTACCTTGATCTCCGCAACACCCATCGGGATCGGGCCCGCTGCCAAAGCCGCGGGCCCATGTTCTGTTGCACCGTGGGAACGCGCAGCTGTCCGACGAAGACCGACGACCGAAGTTCTGCGGGCGATCGTTTCGATTCGGTGTGCGCTGTTCTGCGTGGATGCCGACGGCCCGGCGGCGGCCATCGCCGACTCCGAGCCCACGGAACGTCCCTCGTTCGGTGATTGCCGGGTGGCTGGCGAGTCTGTTCGGGTAGGCACGTGGGGTGGCAGCAGGTGATGCGTTATGCGACGTCTGTCAGCAGGTGATCGAGGACGTTCGGCACGTGCGGGACGAGGTGCCTGATTCGTCGGCGGACTATGTCTATGACCTTGGGTTTGACGGCCGACGGTTCGTCACCGCGGACCCCGAGGCCCCATACGAAAGCTCGGGGGCCCTGGCGCCGATGTCGCCAGACATAGAGCGTCCGGGGAGAGAGGCCGAGATATGACGCCGCGCCTCTCACGGTCAGGAATCCTCTCGGCGTGGCGGCATTCTTTCCGGAGACACAGTCACCCTCGACCAGGGAAGAAACTGACGAGAAAGCAGTCATGGAGGGGCCTCCGCGGGCATCGAAGAACAGGTCAACCGACTGTTGCCGCACCGAGTAGGCGGCGACCGTCCCGTCGTCTGAGGAAACGCCGGTTTGGCTAACCGGCGATCGTCGGCTATGTTTCGCAGCTGCCTCTGAGGTGCCAATGATTTCTCGCTGCCATAAGACAAGAGAGTCTGGTGAGAGCAACCTGCTTCTGGCACACCCGATGGCGCACCAGCCGGCAGGAAAGCCGCTCGTTACGACTGTTCAGGAACTGCTGCCAGCAGGACGTGACTGCGCTTGGCTCCGCACAACGTCCACGACACCTTGCTACGACAGGCGCCCTGGCGGGCTCCTACCGGACCTCATGCAGGGAGCGCGCTTCATGCGCAGGGACTCGGCCTCGCCTGTGCCGTCGCCTGCGCCGTACGGGAGCGCGGCGCACGTGAAGCCGAGGCGGCGTCAGGGCTGCGGACGCCGCACGTATCGTCCCAATCTCCCAGAGAAGTCCCACAGGCCCTCTCCGCCCCTCCCGTAAGCCGGCTTTTCGCTGGTCAGCGCGATGGGGAAGGTACGCTGCGCTCACATGTTGATCATGTGGCCCGCGAGGCCGTGTACCGCTTCCTGGATCGCCTCGCCGAGGGTGGGGTGGCCGTGGACGTTCCGTGCCACCTCGTGGACGGTCAGGTCCCATTTCTGAGCCAGCGTCAATTCCGGGAGCAGTTCGGTCACTTCGGGGCCGATGAGGTGGGCGCCGATGATCTCCCCGTGGCGGGCATCGCTGATGATCTTGGCGAAGCCCGCGGTCTCGCCGATGCCGTGCGCCTTGGCGTTGGCGGTGAAGGGGAACTTGGCCACCCGGACGTCGAAGCCCCGGTCGCGGGCCTGCGCCTCGGTCCAGCCGAAGCTGGCGATCTGCGGTTGACAGAACGTCACCCGCGGGATCATGACGTAGTCCAGTTCCATGGTCTCCGCGCCGGCGATGCTCTCCGCCGCCACGATGCCCATCGCCTCGGCGGCGTGCGCCAGCATCAGCTTGGCGGTGACATCGCCGATGGCGAAGATGTGCGGCACGTTCGTCCGGCACCGGCCGTCGATGTCGATGGCGCCGCGTTCGGTCAGCCGGACGCCGGTGTTCTCCAGTCCGAAGCCCGTGGTCCGTGGTTGGAAGCCGATGGCCTGGAGGACCTGGTCGGTCTCCAGTGTCTGGCGCTGGCCGCCGGTGGTGACCGTCACCCGCACCCGCTCCCCGGAGTCGTCGATCCCCTCGACGCGGGTGGAGGGCAGCACGTTGATGCCCAACTTGCGGTAGCGGCGGGCCAGTTCGGTGGAGACCTCCACGTCCTCCAGTGGTACGACGCGATCGAGGAACTCCACGAGGGTGACCTCGACGCCGTAGTTGTGGAGGACGTAGGCGAACTCGACGCCGATGGCGCCCGCCCCGGCGATGACGATGCTGCGCGGCAGTTCGTCGGAGAGGATCTGCTCCTCGTACGTCACCACCCGGCGGCTGAGGGAGGTGCCTGGCAACAGTCGCGTGACCGAGCCGGTGGCGATGATCGCGTGGCCGAAGGACAGCGTCTCGGTGCGGCCGTCGCCCAGGGTGACGTGCAGGGTGTGCGGATCGATGAAGGCGCCGACGCCCTCGAACTGCTCGATCTTGTTCTTCTTCATCAGGAAGTGCACGCCCTTGGCGCGGCCGTCGGCCACCTTGCGGCTGCGCAGGAACGCCTCGCGGTAGTCGAACGTGACCTGCCCCTCGGCCCGCATCCCGAACGTCTTCGCCTCACGGCCCACGATGTGGGCGATCTCGGCGTTGCGGAGCAGGGCCTTGGACGGCACGCATCCGATGTTGAGACAAACACCGCCCCAGTACTTGGCCTCGACGATCGCCGTGCGCAGACCGAGCTGGGAGGCGCGGATGGCCGCGACATATCCCCCTGGGCCCGCGCCCAGGACCACCACGTCGAAGTGCGTGCTCATGCCGCGGGTCCGCTTCGCTCGCCCACGCACGCGCGGGGCGTGCATCGTCCCGTTCGCTCGCTCTGCTGGCTTCGCTGGCTCATGCTCGGCAGCCTAGGCGGGGGCGGGCGGGCCCGCAGCGCGTCGCGGTCCAGGCGGGGGGCGCGGCGCGGTGTCTGTGGGGCCGGGCCGGAGTCGGTCGACGACATGCACGCGTCGGTGACCCGCCTCCCTACGCCGAAGGCCCGGCGACCGAAGTCGCCGGGCCTGGGCCGGTGCCAGTGCGGCAGGGGCCATGACGGCTGGTGCCGTGACGGCCGGTGCCGCTGCGCCAGGTGTCAGTTCACCGAGTCGTGGCTGAGCTCGATGTCGCACTGGGCCTGCCCGGAGGCGGACAGCCTCAGCGGGGCGGCGGCCGGCGGGTAGCCACTGGCGATCAGCGTGTACTCGCCGCTGTCGAGGTCGGCGAAGACGTACTCGCCGTCCTGGCCACTGGTGGCGGTGCCCACGACATTGCCCGTGGGGTCCAGCAGGGTCACCCGGGCGTCGTTGACGGCGCCGCCCTGCGCGGTGCGGACGGTGCCGCGGACCTGGGCCCCCAGCGTCAGCCGGATCTCGTACCAGTTGCGGCTGCCGGCGGTCACCTCCACCTGGAGGGCGGACGGACGGTGGCGTTCCGCGCTGACCGCGAGGGTGTAGCTGCCCGGGGTCAGTTCGTCGAACGCGAAGCCGCCGTCCTGGCCGACGACGCCGGAGGCCACGACCTCACCGCGGACGTCGGTGGCGACGACCAGCGCACCGGGCACCGGGTCGTCGTTCTTCTCCTCGCGGACCTCGCCGGACAGCCCGGCCGCGCCGCTGAGGGTCAGGTCGAAGACGACCGGTTCGGCGCCCACCACGACGGTCAGCGCCTGCGGCTTGCGGGCGCCGGCGGAGCCGATCAGGACGTAGGTGCCGGCGCCGGTGGTCGGCAGCGCGTAGCCGCCGTCCGCGTCGGTGGTGGTGCGGCCGAGCTGTCGCCCGCCGACGCTGATCAGGGTGACCGCGGCCTGCGGCACCGGCCGGCCGCCGCTGTCGCGCACGGTGCCGCTGATCAGGGGACCGGACACGTTCACTCCGGCGTCCGGGGCACTGACTGCGGCCACAGCAGCGGGGGCGACCGCCGCCGGCTCCGACGCGGTGGCCGGTGCGGTGGCCGGCGCGGTCTCCGCCGCCGGCGGAACCTCACCGTTGGCCTCGGCCTCCGCCTGGGCCCGTGCCTGGAGGCCGGAGATCTGCCGCAGCGGCACCTCCTTGATGAACCACATCAGCACGAAGGCCAGCGCGACGACCACGGCGCCCATCAGGAAGACGGTGTGCATGGAGTCGGCGAAGCCGCGCTTGAACGGCTCGGCCAGCCGCGGGTCGAGGTGCTGGATGAACGAGGAGTCGCTCAGCACGCCCGAGGAGCCACCGCCGCTGGGGTGCTTGAGCATGTCCAGCACCGGCTTGTTGGCCGGGTCCTGCAGGACCGCGGGGTCCTTGAGCGCGCCCTGGAAGCGCGCGGTGGACGCGGCGCTCTTGAACGCGTCGCCGATCTTGTCGCCGACCGTGCTGAACAGCACCGAGAGGAAGATCGCGGTACCGGCGGTGGCGCCCATCTGGCGGAAGAACGTGGAGGATGCGGTGGCCACGCCCATGTCCTGCGGCGGGACGGCGTTCTGCACGGCCAGCACCAGGGTCTGCATGCAGCCACCCAGGCCGAGGCCGAAGACCAGCATGTAGACCATGGTTTCCCACAGCGCGGTGTCCCACTGGACCCGGTAGTGGAAGAGCAGCATGGCGGCGACCATCAGGGCGGTGCCGACGATCGGGAAGATCTTGTAGCGACCGGTCTTGGCGGTGATCTGGCCGGACACGATGGAGGCGATCATCATGCCCGCCATCAGCGGCAGCATCTCCAGGCCCGACTTGGTGGGGCTGGCGCCCTTCACGATCTGGAGGTACTGCGGGATCATCAGCATCCCGCCGAACATGCCCATGCCGATCAGCACGGACAGCAGGCTGGTCTTGCTGAAGGTGCCGTTGCGGAACAGCCGCATCGGGATCAGCGCGTCGTCGCCGATCCACCGCTCCACGAGGACCCAGGCGATGATCCCGACCACGCCGACGACGTAGCAGGTGATCGACCGCGTCGAGGTCCAGCCCCACTCCCGGCCCTGCTCGGCGACGAGCAGCAGCGGGACGACGCCGAGGGTGATGGTGAGCGCGCCCCACCAGTCGATGCGGCGGTTCCGGCGGGTGTGCGGGATGTTGAGGACCCTGGCGACGACGAACAGCGCGATGATGCCGATCGGCACGTTGACCAGGAAGACCCAGCGCCAGCCGGTGATGCCGAGCAGGGTGGCCTGGCCGGCCAGCGCGCCGCCGATGAGCGGGCCGGCGACGCTGGACGTGGCGAACGTACCGAGCATGTAGCCCTGGTACCGGGCGCGCTCGCGGGGCGGGACGATGTCACCGATGATCGCCAGCGCCAGCGACATCAGACCGCCGGCGCCCAGGCCCTGGATGGCGCGGAACGCGGCGAGTTCGGTCATCGAGGTGGAGAAGGTGCAGAGCACCGAGCCCACCACGAAGATGCTGATCGCGGCCAGGTAGTAGGGCTTGCGGCCGTGGAGGTCGGACAGCTTGCCGTACAGCGGGGTGGCGATCGTCGACGTGATCAGGTACGCCGTGGTCGCCCACGCCTGCTGGCTGAGTCCGTGCAGATCGTCCGCGATGGTGCGGATGGAGGTGCTGACGATCGTCTGGTCGAGCGCGGCAAGGAACATCCCCAGCATCAGACCGCTGAGGATGGTGAGGATCTGGCGGTGGCTGAGGACCCCCGCCCCCGGTATCGCCTTGGCTTGCGCCCCTGGCGGAGAGGTGGCTGTGCTCATCTACGTATCTCTCCTTGTTCCACGGTGGTGCCCTGGTCTCCCCCGGGGCCCGGCCGTGCGTGTTGACGTTCTGCCAGGTCCGCGTTGAGCCGGCTCATCAGCCGGATCAGGTCGGCCCGGTCCTGCGGCGACCAGGATTCGAGGATCCCGGCCAGCTCGGCGTCGCGCTGACGCCGGTAGTCCTCGAAGCGGGCCCGCCCCGCCTCGGTGGCGGTCAGCAGCGAACCGCGCCGGTCTTCCGGGTCCGGGCGTCGGGCGACCAGCCCCCGTTCCACCAGCGAGCGCACCTGCCGGCTGACCGTGGACAGGTCCAGGAACGCGTCGGCGGCCAGATCGGTCGCCCGCTGGTCCCCTCCGCACACCAACCTGGCCAGCAGCACCCGGTCGGCGGCGCCGGCGTCGTGCTTGACCCGCTGTTTCCAGGCCGCGATCAGCCGGGTGAAACGGACCATTTCCGTCCCCAGCCCTGCGGCCGCCTCATCCAGGCTCGACGCGACGGTGATCTCCGAGACCCCCGCCCCATCGCAGGCATGGACCGCGCCGTTGCTCATCGTCGTGATCCTTCGCACTACATACGTGCATGCGTGATTGTCGTGATCCAGTCGAAACCACCGGATACATTGCTTGTATCCAGCAAGCATAGCGGGCTGCGCGAGTGTACCTCTGACCACGGGTCCACTTCTTCGCGGGGTGCGACAGCATCGCGGGGTACGACAGCGCGGACCGCCCGTCACGCACCGTCCGACACCCTCACCGCTCCCCCGATGGAAAATCTCGGCGAAGTGGTAGATATGCCGAAATACCCAAATCGGCCCCCTCGAACGGAAGGGAGAATCCCATGTCGTCGAAGCGTCGCCGCAAGAAGAAGACCCGACGCAAGCACGCGGCCAACCACGGCAAGCGCCCACAGTCCTGAACCGGGTCCACGACCGACGAGGGCGGGGCGTCGGGCCGCACCGCCGGCCGCGGCGCCCCGTCAGTGGACCTGACCGGCCTGGTAGTCACCTGCGGGCTGCCGGGTGATGACATTCCCGCGGTTGAAGGCGTTGATCACGGCGATCTGGGTCACCAAGGCGGCGAGCTGGTCCTCGTCGTAGTACTTGGCGGCGTTCGCCCAGACCTCGTCGCCGACACCGCCGGCCGCGTCCGCGATGCGGGTGCCCTCCTCCGCCAGCTCCAGCGCGGCGCGCTCGGCGTCGGTGAAGACCGTGGCCTCGCGCCAGGCCGCGACCAGATTGAGGCGCACCGAGGTCTCCCCGGCCGCGGCGGCATCCTTGGTGTGCATGTCGATGCATCCGGCGCAGCCGTTGATCTGGCTGGCGCGGAGCATCACCAGTTCACGCGTCGAGGCCGGCAGGGTCGAATCGTCGAGCGCCTTGTGCGCCGCGATGATGTGCTTCATGGCCTTGGCCGCGACCGGGCTGGCCATGACGTTCAACCGAGCTTCCATGGTGCACTCCTTGTCGATGTTCGCGGTTACGCCCCTTAGACCCCTCGCTCCCGCATGTTGTGACACCGTCGAGAATGTGAGCTGCGTCTCCCCGTCTGCGCCGCAGCCGGGGCCGCCGACGCCGCCGGCGTTCGGGCCCACTGCCGGCCGGCCACCGACCGGATCCACCGCAGCGCGCGCTAAGCCCAGAATCGCACGCGCGAACGCTCGTCGCCGGATGTGAGCCGCCCCCCAGCAGGGCCCGGCGGCGGGCGACGGGCGCGAAGGCGCCAACACCCCGCGCACAGAAAGGAATTACGGCTTCCCGCCTCGACCGTGACCAGCCGGTCGCACCGCCGGCAGGTGCGAGCGCAGCTGCCGGCCGACACGCAGGGTCACGGCGCCGCCCCGATGCCCGGGTGCCGCATCCAGAGGTCGTACCCCGCTCGATGCCGAGCGGGTACGACAGTCAGTGACAGTCAGTGGGCGATGCCGTCGATCAGTTCGCGGGCGCCCTGGCGCAGCAGCGCCACGGCGACGGAGGTCCCCAGCGTCTCGGGGGTCAGCGGGCCAACCCACTCGTGCGCCTTCAGGACGGTCTTGCCCTCGGGCGTGAAGACACTGGCCCGCAGGGAGAGTTCACCGCTCCGGTCGGTGGCGGCGAACCCGGCGATCGGGCTGTTGCAGTGGCCCTGGAGGACGTGCAGCAGCATCCGTTCCGCCATGGTCTCCCGGTACGTCGCGGGGTCGCCGAGGCCGCTGACGGCGTCGATGGTGGCGGTGTCGTCCTCGCGGCACTGGAGGGCCAGGACGCCCGCGCCGATGGGCGGGCACATCACGTCCACCGGCAGGATCTCGGTGATCGCGTCGGTGCGGCCGATCCGTTCCAGTCCGGAGACGGCCAGCAGCAGGGCATCGGCCTCTCCGGCGGCCAGCTTCTCCATGCGGCGGTTGGCGTTGCCGCGCATCGGCACACACTCCAGATGCGGGTGCGAGGCGGCGAGCTGGGCGATCCGGCGTACCGCGGAGGTGCCGATCCGGGTGCCGGCGGGCAGCTCGTCGAGGGTGAGCCCGCCCGGGTGGATCAGCGCGTCACGGACGTCGTCGCGCTTGAGGAAGGCGGCGAACGCCGTCCCGGCCGGCAGCGGGCGGTCGCCCGGGATGTCCTTGACGCAGTGCACCGCGAGGTCCGCCTCGCCGGCCAGGAGGGCGGCGTCGACCTCCTTGGTGAACGCCCCCTTCCCCTCCACCTGGGAGAGCGCCCCCATCCACCGGTCCCCGGTCGTCTTGACGGGGACGACCTCCGTGGCGACGCCGGGGTGCAGCGCGGCCAGTTCGGTGCGGACGCGCTCCACCTGGGCCAGGGCCATCGGCGAGTCACGGGAGACGATGCGAATCAGTTCTGGGGCGGGCATGGCGCCGATGATAGACCGTCAAATACGGACAGTTACCGACAGCGCGTCGGAGTTCGAGTGCGTCGCGCCACCCCTGCTCCGGTATGCGGACGGGCGACCTGCGGGGCCACGTGGCCCGGTCCGCCCCGCGCCAGTCACCCGCGGTACCGTCCCGGCATGTCTCGTTCAAGTAGCGGCCGGACCGCAGGAGATCAACCGTCGTCTCCCGTCCGCCCGGATCCCCTCGCCCCGGCTCCCGTCACCGCCGACGGCCCGGTGACCGCCGACGACCTCGCCGACGCCGTGCGGCTCGCGGTGGAACTCCTGCGCGGCGCGCCCACCTCTGCCTGGGAGAACGGCGCCAAGGCCGGCTCGCTGCACTGGGATTGCTGGGAAACCGTCGAGCACCTCAGTGACGACCTGTTCTCCTACGCCGCCCAACTGGGGCCCGGAACACCGCCGTTGGACCGCGAGGTGCCGTTCTCCTGGCACCGCAAGCGCCCCGGTGGCCCGGCGAACGCGGTGCACGCCGATCGTGCCGCCGGGCTCCTGCAGACCCTGGAGGCGTGCGGCGCGCTGCTGGTGGCCATGGTGCGCACCACTCCCCCGCAGGTGCGCGCCCACCATGTCTTCGGCGTCTCGGACCCGGAGGGCTTCGCGGCGATGGGGATCGTCGAGACGGTCGTCCACACCCACGATCTGGCCGCGGGGCTGGGGCTCGACTGGGATCCGCCGGCCGGGGTGTGCGCGCGGGTCCTGGCCCGGCTGTTCCCGGACGCCCCGGTCGGCGCCGATCCCTGGCCGACGCTGCTCTGGGCCACCGGGCGCACCGCGCTCCCCGGGCATCCGCGCCGCACGCAGTGGCGCTGGGACGGCCGCGTACGGTCGTGACGACGGGGCCGCCGCGGCGCTGCGGCCGCGTGTCCGTCGAAGCCTGGTGCGCCCTGACCGCTCGTCCCGACGGCCGGGAGCCCGGACCGGCGGTGGACCGGCCCGGGCTCCCGGCCGTCGGGCTGCGGGCGGCCCCGCGACGCGGTGGATCGGCTAGGCGCGCTTCGACGAGACGAGGTGGGCGAAGGCCACCACGTTGGCCATGTAGTCCTTCACCTTCCGGTCGTACGAGCCGCCGCAGGTGATCAGGCGGAGCTGGGCGTCCGGGGTGTCCGCGTAGACCCTGTCGTTCGGGAAACTCGCCTTGCTGAAGGTCTCCACGGAGTCGACCTGGAACGTGGCGACGATGCCGTCCTCACGGGTGATCTCGACGGTGGCGCCGGGCTTGAGCGTCTCCAGCTGCAGGAACACCGCCGGTCCGGTCTTGGTGTCCACGTGCCCGGCGACGATCGCCGCGCCGCGCTCGCCCGGCGAGGCGCCGTCCTGGTACCAGCCGACCAGGTTCTTCTCGCCGGCCGGGGGCGGGTTGAGCTGCCCGGATTCGGCCAGGGTCAGCGGTGTGAACGGCGCGTCCACGGCGATCTCCGGAATCGTCAGCCGCTTCGGTACGGAGCGGGGCAGCGTCAGGTCGGTGGCTGGTCTGGTGTGGTGCCCGGTGGCGGCGGGCGCGTGGTGGGACTGCGGTTTGGCGTCCGCCGAGGTGTCCACGGAGTTGTAGATGAGGAAGGCACCCAGCAGAAAGGCTCCCGCGGCCCAGATCGCACCGCGTCCCACGGGGAGGGCTGTGGCGGTCTTCTTGGGTGGAGCGGGATCGGGGTTCGGATTCGGCTGGGGCGACTGCTGGGCGGTCATGAGGGGCCTTTCGTGAGCGGGTGGGGCACGGTGCGGCGTGGGGGCGGCGTCGTCGGACGACACGCGGGTCATCGCGGGGCGCGCGGCACCTCGGCGGCGGACCCGGAATCGCCGCGGCCACCGTCCGGCGAGGACGGTGGCCGCGACTGCACATCGACCTCCGGAGGGGCAGCCTTATCAGGCCGCGGTGCCCGACGTGTTGCGGCGACGCAGCATGTAGGCACCAGCACCCAGACCACCGAGCATCAGGACGGAGCCGGCGGCCAGGCCGCTGCCGGACATTGCCATGCCGCCGCCACCGGTGTGGACACCGCCGTGCGGGCGACGTCCCCAGTGGTCGCCGCCACGGCCCCAACCGCCGTCACCGCGGCCGTAGCCGCCGTCACCATGGCCATAGCCACCATCACCGCGGCCATAGCCACCGTCACCGCGACCGTAGCCACCGTCACCACGGCCATAGCCACCGTCACCGCGACCGTGACCGTGGCCGCCGCGGCCGTGGTCGCGGCCCCGGCCGTGGTCGTCGCCGGATTCGTTGTCCCAGTCACCGATCACGGACGTGGCCAGCGCGCCTCCACCGGTGTGCACGCCACCGTGCGGACGGCGGCCCCAGTGGTTGCCACCGCGGCCGTAGCCGCCATCGCCACGGCCGTAGCCGCCGTCACCACGGCCGTAGCCGCCGTCACCGCGGCCATAGCCGCCATCGCCACGGCCGTAGCCGTCGTCACCGCGGCCGTAGCCGCCGCGGCCGTGGTCGCGGCCCCCACCTCGGCCGTGGTCGTTGTCGCCCCGGCCGTGGTCGTCGCCGCTGACAGAGGTACCGCTGCCCGGCGCGAAGTCCTGGACCAGGCCCATGGCGCTCGCGGTGGGTGCGGTGATAGTGAGCACCGCCGTGATGGCGGCGGATGCGAACAGAGTGCGGGCAGTGCGCATGGAGTCATGTTCCTTTCGGCGCGACTGCGAAGGCTGACACTTCGTCGGCACATCGGATCGCAGTAGCGACGTGATCACCGTCAGTCGGAATCGGGCTCGGCACCACCGGAGAACGCCGCATTCGGGGGACAACGTCGGCTCTTCGGGTGGCGGGAGACGAGGTATTCACCCGTTGGACGGCGCGTGGCTCCGGCGTGTCGTCATCAAGGTGGGCTAGAGGGGGTCTAAAGGGGCCCGGAGCGGGCGGCCGGCCGGCGCGACGGGTCCCGCGGCGGGGGCGGTGCGGGTGCCCGCCGCCCGTCGGTCGCGCCACGCCCCGTCGTCGCGGGCGGACGGGACCGGGTCGGGCGTCGGCACGGCGTGCCAGTCACCGGCCGGGCGGGATCACCGACGTCCACGCCGTGGGACGCCTGACCGGGCGTCTCCTGATGTGACGTCAACTGGCAAGCCGGTCGGACAGTCCGGGAGAGACTGGGGCCGGGCGCACCAGGTGCCGACGCGACATCAACGCCGGAGGACGGAGCATGGCCATCGGACGTCCGGGAGATCCGGAGATCCGGACCCACCCGCGATCCTGATCGGCATCGGCGGCGCGCTCGCGCCGGATCACCCGCCGGCGGCCGCCGCCGAGTGGGGCCACCGACTGGGAATTCCCCAACACGCCTTTCTCGCGGCGCTGTTCGCGGGGAACGACGACCAGGTGCTGATCGGCAGGATGGGGCAGGAAGGCTGGTAGCGCCTCGTCCGACGGCGACTGGGGGCCGACAGCGGCCTGATGGCGGAGCTCCGGCGGGATCTGGCGGCCCGCCGGCGTTGGGATGCCGACCTGGTGGCCGGAGTGCGGGCGCTGCGCGGCCGGGCCAGGACCGTGCTGGTGAGCAATGCCTGGCCCGAGACGCGCCCCGCCCTGGCCGCCTCCGGGGTGCTGGACGTCGTCGCCGGCACCGTGTTGTCCTGCGAGGTCGGATGCGCCAAGCCCGACCCCCGCGTCTATGCCGGTGCGCTGCGGCGGGCGGGCGTGGCGGATCCGGCGCGCGCCCTGTTCGTCGACGACACCGCGGGCCATGTGCGCACCGCGCGGGCGCTGGGCATGGCCGGTCATCTGCACATCGACACCGGGGGCGCGCTCGCCCGGATCGAGGAATTCGTGCGGGCGGTGGGCGCGGGGTGAGGCGGGGGCGCGCGGTTCAGCCGGTGGCGGCCCGCAGCGCCTCTTCGACGATCGCCTCCAGGCGGGCGTGGTGGGCGCCGCGCCAGTAGACCCGGCCGCACGCGGTGCACTGCGCGAAGACGTCGTAGGTGCGCTGGGTGCCGTGTTGGAGCTGCTCCTGGACGGCGTCCTTGTCGGCGGCTGCCAGGCGGCCGTTGCACGCGGTGCAGCGGGTCCAGGGGGCGAGCGTGGGGGCGAACCGACCCAGCACGTCCCGGAGTTGGTCGTCGGGGCGGTCGCTGTAGATGTAGGCACCGGCCCAGATCTCCCGGCGCTGGAGCAGCCCTCGGTCGCGGGAGAGCAGCACCCGCCGTTCCTCGGCGGAGCGCGCGGCAAGCGCGGCGTCGCCGGGATCCTCGTTGGTGTACGCCGCATCGACGCCGAGCAGCCGCAGTCGGCGGGCCAGGGTGCCGAGGTGCACGTCGAGCAGGAACCGCAGCGGTGCGCCGGGCACGCGCTGCGGTCGCTCGACGGCGTGGACCTCGATGTGTTCGCCCTGGCTCGGGATGTGTGCGACGGAGGTCTGCGCACCGTCCACGACCACGCGCCCGACCTCGGTGAGCGGGACGCCCAGCGACTCGATGACGTGGCCGAGCGTGGCGGCGCCGTCGGTCACCAGCGGAGCGCGGCGGGCTGTGCGTTCCGCTCCGACGAACAGGTGCAGTTCAGGGGCGATGCTCAGGGCGATTTCGGGTCCGTTCACGTCGCACAGCATGGCACCGGGCGGGTCGCGGCAGCCAGCGGATTCCCCGGGGGCGGGGCGCGGACGGCGACGGGAGGCGGCGACCTCCGGTGTCGTGTCCGGCCGCGCGGCGCCACATACGGACCGTAGCGGTCCGGCCGGCGGATTGTGCACGATGGAGCAGGCCACATCCGACTGCCGCCCCTAGCCTCACCTGCACATCAGCAACATCAGCGACACCAACGAGGGGCGGCACCGGTGAACTGGCTCATCCACGACTACCGCGAGAAGGACCTCGCCGAAGTGGTCCACCTGATCGACTCCACGGCCGAGCTCGGCCAGGAGTCGGTCTTCTCGCTCGCCGAGTGCATCAGCGCCCTGACCTCGCGGCAGCCCGCCGTGGTGGCCGTCCATCAGGGCGCTCCCATCGGGGCGGCGCTCGCCTGCGTCGCCGGTGAGCGGGGCTGGGTGATGCGGATCGCGATCTCCTCGGCCTGGCGTGGCCGGGGACTGGCCAGCGCGCTGCTGGTGGAGCTGGAGCGGCGCCTGGTCGCCGCCCGGGTGAGCCGTATCGCGTATGTGCTCCCCGAGGAGGATCTGCTTGGGGAGGGCCTGCTCAACGCGGGCTACACCCGGCAGCCCGCGGTCGCCTACTTCGAGAAGGTCGAGCCGCACCACGGGCCCGCGGCGAGCCTCCTGGACGATCTGGGCGGGCGGTTCCTGCCGTCCGACCTGTGGGCCAAGGTCGCCGGTATGGAGGCGGAGAAGGACCTGATCGAGCGGCGGGTGGTGCTGCCGCTGGCGGAGCCGGAGCGGGCCGCCCGGCACGGGGTCCGGCCACCGCGGGCGATCGCCCTGTTCGGCCCGCCGGGGACCGGGAAGACCACCTTCGCCCGCGGGATCGCCGCCCGGCTGGGCTGGCCGTTCGTCGAGCTGCTGCCGTCCCGGTTGGCGGACGAGGGCAACCTGGCGGCGGCGCTGCGCAGCGCGTTCGCCAGGATCGCCGAGCTGGAGCGGGTGCTGGTGTTCATCGACGAGGTAGAGGAGATCGCACCGGTCCGCAACGAGCCCGCGCAGCCTGGCGGTCTGCACAGGGTGACCAACGAGCTGCTCAAACTGATCCCCGGATTCCGGGAGCAGGACGAGCGCCTGCTGGTCTGCGCCACCAACTCCATCCGCTCGCTCGACCCGGCGTTCCTGCGCCCGGGGCGCTTCGACTACCTGATTCCGATCGGCACGCCCGATCCGGCCGCGCGGGCGGCGATCTGGTCCCGGTACACCGAGGGGCGACCCGACGTGGACATCCCGGCGTTGGTCGCGGCCAGCGAGCTGTTCACCCCGGCGGACATCGAGCACACCGCGCGGGTGGCCGCCCAGGCGTCGTTCGAACGGGATCTGGCGGCGCTCGGCGGCGGGACGGGGCCCCAGGGCCGGCCTGGCGCGAGCACCGAGGACTACCTCGCCGCGATCGCGCAGTGCCGGCCGACCGTGACCCCGGCGATGATCGACGAATTCGGCGCCGACATCACCGCCCATGCGCGCTGCTGAGACCTCCCCGCCGGGGCGGGCCCGCGCAGCCACGGGTCCGCACGGCCCCACAGGCAGATGATCC
This sequence comes from Streptomyces noursei, assembly GCF_016917755.1. Lineage (GTDB taxonomy): Bacteria > Actinomycetota > Actinomycetes > Streptomycetales > Streptomycetaceae > Streptomyces > Streptomyces yunnanensis. The sequence goes on from NZ_CP070326.1 coordinate 1,133,561, forward strand.
CCCATCCCCCACCCCGATGACGCCACCACACTGCGCAGGGTGGAGGTCACCCGCTGCGCCTCCTCCGCTGGGACGACGATGCCGCCGGCCGGGCCTGCGTACGGTGAGCACAGCAGCCGGCCGCAAGGTGCGGATCTGCACCGAGAGTTGTGGCACGTCGAGACATGTTGCGAGTCGAGAGAGGCGGGACGGCACATGCCGGAGCATCCGCAGACCGAGCAGGCCCCACAGGGCGGGCAGACCCCTCAGATCTCCGAGACCCCACAGGGCTCAGGGGACGCATGGGGCTCCAAGACATCCGCACCGCGGCGCTCCCCGTTCACCGATCCGTCACCCGACTCCGGGACGTCCGCGGTGATCGACCTGCCCGCCTACGGCCAGGACTTCGTCGACGACCCGTATCCGTACTACGCCAAGCTGCGGGAGCAGGGCCCCGTCCACCGGATACGCACCCCGTACGACCAGGACTCATGGCTGGTCGTCGGCCATGAGGCGGTCCGCGCCGCGCTCGCCGATCCGCGCCTGGGCAAGGACTGGAGCAGCGCCAACCTGGAACGCGTGGTCGGCGAGGCGCCGTTGTTCACCAACATGCTGGACGTGGACCCGCCGCACCACACCCGGCTGCGGAAACTGGTGGCGAAGGAGTTCACCAGCCGCCGCGTGGAGGCCCTGCGCCCTCGCGTGCAGCACCTCACCGACGAACTCCTCGACGCGATGCTGGCCGCGCCGGACGGCCGGGCCGACCTCATCGAGGCACTGGCCTTCCCCCTGCCGATGACCGTCATCTGCGAACTGCTCGGCGTTCCGTCGATCGACCGCGAGTCCTTCCGCGCCTGGTCCCACGAACTCGTCTCACCGACCGGTCCGGAGGAGGTCGTACGGGCCACCCAGGAGATGTCCGACTACCTCTCCGCCCTCATCGAGACCCAGCGCCGCGAACCGGTCGACGGACTGCTGAGCGCCCTGATCCGGACCAGCGACGAGGACGGCGACCGGCTCTCCCGCGACGAACTGATCGGTACGGCCTTCCTGTTGCTGGTCGCCGGCCACGAGACCACGGTCAACCTGATAGCCAACGGCGTCCGGGCCCTGCTGGAGCGCCCCGCTCAACTGGCCGCCCTGCGCGCCGACGACGGCCTGCTGGACAACGCCGTCGAGGAGATGCTCCGCTACGACGGCCCGGTGGAGACCGCCACCTGGCGCTGCGCGTCCGAGCCGGTGGAGCTCGGCGGCACCGTGATCCCCGCCGGTTCCCCCGTGCTGATCTCCCTCGCCTCGGCCTCCCGCGACCCCCAACGGTTCGCCGTCGCGGACGACTTCGACATCACCCGCGATCCGCGCGGTCACGTCGCCTTCGGCCATGGCATCCACTTCTGCCTCGGTGCGCCGCTGGCCCGTCTGGAGGGCCGGATCGCCCTCCGCTCCCTTGTGGACCGCTGCCCGAGCCTCGCCCTGGACACCGCCGCCGACACCCCGAACTGGCGCACCGGTCTCCTCATGCGCGGCATGGACCGGCTCCCGATCCGCTGGGACGGATAGCCGCCGACCGGCCGGTACCGGTCCGTTGGCCGGTACCGGGCCACCGACCGCCCTGTGCGACAGTATCCCGATGAAGACCATCGGTTTGATCGGCGGCATGAGCTGGGAGTCCACGGCGGAGTACTACCGCCTGCTGAACGAGCTGACGCGGCAGCGACTGGGCGGGCTGCACTCCGCCAAGTGCGTGCTCTACTCGGTGGACTTCGCGGAGATCGAACGCCTCCAGGCCGAAGCGCGGTGGGACGAGGCAGGCGACATCCTGGCCGAGGCCGCCAAGGCGCTGGAGGCGGCGGGCGCGGAGCTTCTGCTGCTCTGCACCAACACCATGCACAAGGTCGCCGACCGGGTGGGATCCGCGGTCGGCGTCCCGCTGCTGCACCTCGCCGACACCACGGCGGAGGCCGTACGGGACCGGGGAGTCCGCCGCGTCGGACTGCTGGGCACCGCATTCACCATGGAGCAGGACTTCTACCGCGGTCGCCTCGCGAGCCACGGCCTGGACGTACTGGTCCCGAAGGCCGCCGGCCGAGAGACCGTGCACCGTGTGATCTACGAGGAGCTGTGCCTGGGCGTGGTCAAGGAGGAGTCCCGCGACGCCTACCGCGCCGTCATCGACGAGCTGATCGCCGCCGGAGCCGAGGGCATCGTGCTCGGCTGCACCGAGATCGAGCTGCTCATCCGCCCGCAGGACAGCCCGGTCCCCGTCTTCCCGACGACCCGCCTGCACGCCGAGGCCGCGGTCTCCCGCGCACTGACCGCACCGTGACGCCACCAGGGCCACGCCCCGAGCACGCCGGGACCGCGCCCTGGCGCTGGGCCCGGCACCAAGGCCCCCATGGCACAGCGCAGCCCTCATTTGTCACATCGGCGGGTACGCTGACGTGGTGTCGCACAGCGAGTTGGAACGCCTGGCCCGGATCCGGATACAAGTCACCGGAGAGACCCTGGAACGCGCCCTGGCTGTTCTTCGCGGAGATGCCACCGAGGGAGACACCACCGGTCCCGATCCTGCCCCCGACCTCACCTCCGTCTCCGAGTGCGAGTCCGACTCCGATCCTGAAGCCGCCGCCGCTACGGACGCGCAACAGGCGGACGCCTCGCCCCGGTTCCCGCGCCCACGACGCTCGCACCTGCGTGGGCTCTGACAACTCCCGGCGACGATGCCTGGCGGCCGTCCGGTCCGCCCCGTTCACCGAGCGTTACGGGCTCAGGACTCTCGCCAGGAGAGGGGTACGGGGCGCCTGGTGCCCACCGCTCGCCACCATGCGGACCTCACCCCGGTCACTGATCTCCGCGCGGACGATCCCCGACTCGTCTTCGTAGATCGGATACCCGCCCGCTCCCGCCTGGTCGGTACGCCGGACGACGACCACGTCGTCCTCCACCGCGAGGGCCTGAAATACCAGCTCATAGCGTTCCGGGTAATCCATCGGGGCCTCCCGATACTGCTCTGCGGGTTCTGCCACCCAGGACGCCGCCCCACTGCCACTGCGCACGTCGCAGCGCCCCGGCCCTTCCATCCTGACCCACGCCCGGGCACCCCGCCTCACCACAATTCATTGAAGGGTTAATGAATTGGTCGCAGGGGCCTCAGGGGCTGCCCGCACCGACGGCCGCCATCACTCCCGGTCACACCACGCTCCTACTCCCACCGCCGAAATCCGGCATCAAGGTCGACCCGTGGGTTGATGTCCCGCAGCCGAGCCAAGGCGAGAATCAAGGCGATGGAACACCGATGAATGAAACACCCCGATATCCACGTTCCCTCCAGACGCTGAACTACCGGAGCCACCATGCGCGTTCGCCCCCGCCCACCGCACCGCCGCCCCCGGCTGGCCCTCACCGCCGCCACCGCCGCGTTATCCCTCCTCGCCCTCCCCACCGCGGCCTCCGCAGCCTCCGCGCCGGCTGCCGCCTCGCCCCTACGGCCACAGACCGCATACGCCGGCACACCGGCCACCGCCACCACCGCCTTGACCTCGGCCTCCGCACACCTCACCCGCCCCGCCCGCCCCTCCCCCCTGGACCACCAGGCCCTGGAGAGATCCCTCCAGGCATTCCACGACGCGGGGATGTACGGCGCCTACTCGGCCGTGCGCGACGGTTCCGACAGCTGGCAAGGTGCGGCCGGAGTCGCCGACATCGACACCGGACGCCCCGTCACCCCACAGATGCAGCACCGCATCGGCAGCATTACCAAGACCTTCACCGCGGTCGCCGTACTCCGGGAAGTCGGCAAGGGACACATCGACCTCGACGCACCGATCGACCGCTATTTACCCGACCTCATAACGGGCGAGCGCGGGCGGGCCGTCACCGTCCGGATGCTGCTCGACCACACCAGCGGCATCGCCGACTACAGCGCATCGATCTTCGCGACCATGGACAGCCTGGAGGGCAATCGCTTCCACCAATTCGCCCCGGAGGAACTGGCCCGTCTGGGAATCGAGGCTCCCCCGTTCGGCAAGCCGGGCCAGGCGCACCACTACTCCAACACCAACTACATCATCGCCGGCCTCCTACTGCAGAAGGTCACCGGCCAGTCCGCCGAGACCTACATCACCGCACACGTGATCCGCAAGGCCGGTCTGCGGCACACCTACTTCCCCCACTCCCCCCTCTCTCCGCACCGCACGCGAAGATGTACGAGGCCGCCAACGGAGACTTCGATCCGCCGCGTGACTTCAGCGTCTACAACATGTCCTGGGCCGGCACGGCCGGCGCCCTCGTATCGACGATGCCCGACCTCAATCGCTTCTACCGGGCCCTGCTGGGCGGCGAGTTGCTCCCTCCGGCGCAGCTGCGCCAGATGAAGACGACCGTGCCCATCCCGGGTTCCACCACGCGCTACGGCCTCGGCCTGTTCCAAACGACCTCGCCCTGCGGAGAGTTCTGGGGCCACAGCGGTCTGGTAGTCGGCGCCATGACCTGGTCCTGGTCCAGCCCTGACGGCCGCCGCCAAATCTCCCTCGGCTTCAACCTCACCCGCTACCAGAAGCTCGACTCCAACAACCGGCCCCTGCCGAACCCGATCGACGCGGCCATGGACGCCCACGTGGCACAGGCCATATGCAGCACCACAGCCAGCCACACCACCGAGCGGCCCCTGGCACCCACCCGGACCGCTCCCCTGACCTCCGTCCCAGGACAACACTCCCGATAGGTCTGCAACGCACCTCTCGCACAGGACACGCTGCAGGTGATTCACCACCTCCCAACCGAAGGTATCCAGGACTACACATGAACAACGATGAAGCACTCGCCCCCATCGACCGGCTGCTCGCCGAGCGCGCCTGCGAACGTCTGATCCTCGACTTCATCCACCGCCTCGACCTCGGCGACCCGAGCTCCGTCGCCGAACTTTTCACGGACGACGGCGTCTGGCAGTGGCCCCACGGTCACCGTCGCATCGAGGGCCGCGAGGCGCTGCGCGAGTATTTCGGCTCCCGCCCGGCCGACCGCCTCTCCCGCCGCCTGATGACGAACATCCTGGTCTCTGTCACCTCCGCCACGACGGCGACCGCCACCTCCTACCTCACCACCTACCGCGTCGACGGCTTCGTCGAGGGCATCGCTCCGTCACAACTCCCCACCAACGTGGGCCATTACGAGGACACCTTCCGCAAGGTCGACAACACCTGGCTACTGGCCACCCGCACCACTCATCTGGCCTTCGGGGCCGACACGGCACGCCTCACACCTCCGAGCAACACCTGAGCCGGAGCGGAACAGGGCCGGAGACTCAGCCCGCCACCGCATGAAGGAGAAAGCCGGAAGAGAGAGAAGGGAGCAAGGAGAGAGCCACGAGGGAAGGAAAGGCCCCGCTCCCGTGCGATATCACGGAAGCGGGGCGGGTCCGAGAAGCGCCAGCAGCTCGGATAGATACGGGGACCACCGTACGGGCGACCACTGACAACCCCGCCCCGTGCCGGTGCACACAGGCCACGCACGAAGGCGGCTTACTCGTCCACGTCCGCACGTCCCGGCCAGGCGGGCGGCGACCACCGGCACACCCGCGCCACCGATCCACGTCCCGCCCCACACCGGGCCCCAACACAATGCACCACCCGATCTGGGGAACGCCTCACAGCAGCACACCCGCCGTGGGTGCGACCTGAGATCGGCGCCGCCGTGCAGCGGACGAACACGAGCGGTGCAGGCGCGCACGAGCAGAGGACGCACGCACGACTGGAGGAGGCGCGCACGAGTGGAGGAAAGGGAAGAGAAAAAGGAAACGGGAGGAGGAGGGGTGGGGGGTGGGGGAAGGGGGCGGGAGGGGTAGAAGGAAGGAACAGGGGCAGGGCACAGCGGACGAACTCGCCACCGCCGCGCCCCCCACCCCGGCCTCGGAGGCCGGATCGCACGACGCCCTGTTGACGGTTCGAGTGTGGGCGGACAGGGTGGGGCGAACGCGGAGCGTGTGGGAATGGACACATGCAGGCAGCGAGGGGAGGGCGAGGTGCTGACAGTCTTTACTGGTCAGCGAGTTGAGGTGGAGTCAGGACGATCGGTGGGGCCCGCTCGGGGGCGCTATGGCTGAAGAACGCGGGGAAGCGTTGTCAGTGGCTGCCCCTAGCATGTCTCACATGTCCGCAACTCCTTCTGCCCATACGGGTACGCCCGTTGCTGCTTCCGAGGCCAACGATTCGATCCGGCGTTTTGTGCGCGCCCGGCACGGTCTGGCCTGGACTGCGCAGGACATGGCGGACTATGCGGCACTCCTGGAGATCTGGACGCTGGCGGTGCGCGCCGAAGTCACGGAGGTCGTCGAGGCCGCCTAGTACAGAGCACCCACGCACGGACGAGGACACATGCACGACGGCCCTGGCGCCCTACCCGCCCCACATGGCCCGGCCCGGCGGGCCGCCAGGGCCTACCCACAGGGGCCGAAGCATCTGCAATCCCGGCACGTCAGGCGCCTGAGGCCAGGGCGTTCCTCAACCCATCCGCCCCGTACCACCACGTCCGATTTCCGCCAGTAGCTGCGTCCGCATACCGGCAGACTCGAAGAAAGCCCCGGTATCAGCACGACAAGGACGCATCATGCACACCAGCATCCGCCACACGGCCACACCGGCTTCGACGCCCGCCCCCGCTTCGGCGCCCACCACCGTGACCTACTGCACCACCCTCGACAGTCCCCTCGGCGAGTTGCTGCTCGTCGGTGTGGACTCCCCCACCGCGCCCTGCGGCATTGCTCTGACCTCGCTCTCCCTCCCCGGCCAGCGCGGCGCCACCGTCGTACGGACACACTGGCGCCGCGACGCCCGCCCGTTCGCCGAGGCCATCCGGCAGTTGCGGGCCTACTTCGCCGGCCAACTGCCCCGGTTCGAACTGTCGTTTCAAGCCACGGGTACGGACTTCCAGGAACGCGTCTGGCAGGCCCTGGACGAGATTCCGTACGGCACCACGACCACATACGGTCGGCTCGCCGACGCCCTGGGCGTACCGCGTACCGACGTCCGCGCGCTGGGAGCCGCGATCGGAGCGAACCCGCTGCTGGTCGTACGACCGTGCCACCGGGTGATCGGCGCGGACGGCGGTATGCGAGGGTACGCAGCCGGCGTGGAACGCAAGATCGCGCTGCTGACGCACGAAGGCGCCCTCCAGCCCACCCTCATCTGAACGCGGTGAGCGACTCCCCGCCGATCGCCATGGACGTCCCGCCTGCCGCTGCGTGCGGCACCTCCCCGACCGGCGCCCTCCGCGACGTGCCGTCTCCCCTCATCCCGCCGGACGAGGCGGACACATACCAGCCGTTCTCCTCCCCCATCCCCCACACCGACGCCGAACTCTCCGCCCTGCTCGGCCTCTTGCTCTCCCCTCCCGTCCCGACGGTGCCGGGGTCGGACGGCCTACCGGGCCCGCACCACACCCGCCACCCGCGTCGCCGTCGCCCCAGCGCCCCGTTCGCCGTCACCATCGGACACAGCCGGGACGATGCGTCCACCGCGGCCGCCGCGGCATGGGCAGAGGCATGGCGAGCGGCCGGCCGAACCGTCCTGGCGGTGGTCGACTGGCCGGAGCACGCCGCGTCCTGGCTGCGCCCCGCGCGGCGCTTCACGGCCGATCGTCCGGACGCCTGGGTGGTCGCCGCCGCACCGCTGGGCTGGGCCCAGATGAGCCGTCGACTCCGCCACAGCACCGACTGGGAACCAGCCCGTACCTACGGCTTCGCGGCGCTCGGGGACTCCCGCCTCGTCACCCTGGCCGGTCCGGCGACACTCCAGGGCATGCGCGGTGTCTCCGCCGACGGCGGCACCTGGCTCATCGACCGGGGCTGGGTCACCCGGCACCCTCCGGGTACCCCACCCGCCGCCTCCCCCCGGCGGGCCCTGAGCGCATCGCGGAATCCCCCGATGCCTCGTACGGCTCGGGAAGCAGGGAGCGAGAGCCTTCAGGGCCCTCCCTCCCGGCACCACCCCAGTGCCACCGAACATCCCACCGCCACCCCCACCCGCCCCATCCCGTGGCAGGCTGAAAGCAAAGAAAAATCAGGAGAAGCACACACAGCAAACAGCCATCCCCCGTCCTGTCACCATCCCCCACCCCCGGTCCCTGCCCCTGCTCCCCGACTCCGAGTCCGAGTCCGAGTCTCCGTCGATTGCCCGTCCGAGTCTCCGTCGATTGCCCCATTTCCCACCGCATCAAGGCAGGTCACAAGCCCATGAGCACCCCACTCCCCGGTTTCGAGGACGTCGGGCGGCTGCACGGTGCCGACAGGGCGAGCGGACGTCAGGGGGGCGCCCGCCGATCGGGAGCGACCGCCGGCCTCGAAGGCCGTACCCGCTGGGAGCTGGCTCCCGGGGCGGTCCACGTCCCCGGTTGGCTGTCCCTCGACGAGCAGCGTGAGCTGGTCACCGCCTGCCGGGAGTGGGCGCGCGGCCCGGCTCCGATCCGGCACACCAAACTGCCGCGCGGCGGCGTGATGTCCGTGCAGACGGTGTGCATCGGCTGGCACTGGCAGCCGTATGCGTACAGCCGCACCGCCGACGATGTGAACGGTGCGCCGGTCGCCGAATTCCCCGACTGGATGGTCGCGTTGGGCCGCCGCGCACTGGTCGACGCATATCAGGATGCCTCGGCGGGCGACGACTACACCCCGGACGCCGCGCTGATCAATTTCTACGACGGCGAGGCCAAACTCGGAATGCACCAGGACAAGGAAGAGCGTTCCAGCGCGCCGGTGGTTTCCCTCAGCATCGGTGACACTTGCGTCTTCCGCTTCGGCAATACGGAGACCCGCACCAAGCCGTACACCGACATCGAGCTGGTCTCGGGGGATCTCTTCGTCTTCGGTGGTCCTTCACGGTTCGTGTACCACGGCGTGCCCAAGGTCCATCCGGGCACCGGCGACCCCACCACCGGCATTTCCACCGGCCGCCTCAACATCACGATGCGGGTCACCGGACTCAGCTGATTCGCGCCCTCCGGGCCTCTGCCGGGGCACACTGGACGCATGTGCCGCAGCATCAAGACGCTCCGTCCGCCCGTCACCCCCGAGGTCAGCGACGAGGACATCCGCGCGGCGGCCTTGCAGTACGTCCGCAAGGTCTCCGGATTCCGCGCCCCGGCCGCCCACAACCGCGAGGTGTTCGACCAAGCCGTCGATGCCGTGGCGGCAGCGACCCAGGAACTCCTCGACGGCCTTCAGGTCCGTGGCTCCACCACCGTCCACCGCCAGTAGGACGCCGTCTCGACGACCAGAACGCCCCGTCGCCCGTACAAGGGGCATCCCACCATCCCCCTCATGTGTCCCTCACCAATCGACCAGCGCCTGCACCGGAAGGTGATCGCTCGGGAACTGCCCGCGCAGCGAATAGGTATTCATCGCCGCGCGCCGTGTCCGCACCGCTGGCGAGGTGAGGATCCAGTCGACGCGGTCGCCGTCCGGGACCAGCGGGCGATATCCATGGAACGTTCCGTATTGGGCGCTGCGTTCTTCGGCCGCATCCCAGCTGTCGACGAGCTTGCCGGTCCCGAGCATGGTCTCGTACACGGGGTTCTTGTGTGCGGCGACATTGAAATCGCCGGTGACGATCCGCGGCAATGTCGGATCCAGGGCGTCCAACCGCTCATTGATCAGCGCAGCAGAACGCTCCCGCGCATACTGCACAGCGTGATCAAGATGCGTGTTCAACGCATAGAAATCCCCGGAACCCTGACTTTCTCCGCTTGCCCCACGCCGGCCGCCTTCCCCGGCTCCGCCCTCCCCACCGCGGTGCCGAAGATCCCGGAACCGTACCCAGGTGGCCATCCGGACCACGGTGTTTCCCCAGGTTCTGGAGCCGATCACATAGGGCGTGTCCGAAAGCCAGAAGTGGTCGTATTCCACGGGAGCGAGACGCCGCACGTCGTAGAAGATCGCCGCGAATTCGTCCCGGCTGCCGCCGGCGCGGCCTGTCCCCACCCAGTCGTAATGGGGGCCGAGATCCGTCGCGATATCACGCAACTGCCCGTACAACCCCTCCTGTGTCCCGAGCAGATGAGGGGCCTCCCGGTGCAACAGACTCCGCATGACCGGTCTGCGCTCGGCCCAGGAATTCGGGCGGGAATCCGACGCATACCGCAAGTTGAACGTCATCACGCGCAGCGATCGACCGCCGTCGGCGGCGGCGTACGCGGTGCCGCCACCGTACGCCGCCGCCGGCACTGCTGCCGTGGCAGATCCGGTGACGGCTGTGGCGGAAACTCCGCGCAGCACGGCCCGCCGGCTGAACGCCGCGCCGGAAGCCTCCTCCCGGAATTCCCCGGATTCCCCTGAAGCCGCAGCGACAACACGCGACGTCGGCGCATTCTGGCCAGAATCTGAGCCAGCCCCAGGGGACAGAACACGACCGATGTGATCGACAGGGGAAACCGGGTCGAATTCCGTCCACTCAGCGGCGCACCCGTCCACAAGTCACTCCCGACTCCAGGATCCTGACTCTCGGATACCGGCCCAGGGCGACCGACTTCCCGATCTGCTGCAGTCGCCCTCAGCCGTCTTGGACAACGTCGTGGCTCAGACTCCCGCAACACACGAAGTTCCGGAAGTCCTCCGGAAATGAACTGACCGTGAAACCCTGGCCCATGTCTCTCGGACCACGGTTTGCTGCCCACCCACTATCTGCCCGCCGGTCACCAACGACTAACGGTCGGCTGCCGGACCCTGCCAATCCTCGTGCCGGATCCGAGCGAGGTCGCGAACGCCGCTGACCGTCCCCCATTCGTTCTTCCCCAGCCGCGACAGCGGGCGCAACTTGCTGATCTCCGGGTGCCCGTCAACCAGGACGTCGTCCGAGACCACGGCATGTACGACCCGCCCGAACACCACGGTGCCGTCCCCGATCCGCAGTGTGCTGTGCAGTTCGCACTCGAATGCCACCGGTGAGGCGGCGACCCGCGGCGGCTTCACCCGAAGGCTCGGTTCGGCCTCGATCGCCGCCGCCTCGAACTCGCTCACCCCATGCGGGAAGTCGGTGGCCGTGTCGTTGATCTGCTCAAAGAGCTCCTCCGGCGTGAAGTTGACCACGAATTCGCCGGTGGCCTCGATGTTCCGCAAGGTGTCCTTGCGGCCGACGGAGCTGAACTGCACCACCGGCGGTGCCACGCTGGCGATACTGAAGAAAGAATGGGGCGCCAGATTCGCCGTCCCATCGTGGGAGATGGTCGACACCCAGGCGATCGGCCGCGGCACGACCGTGGCGGTCAACAGCTTGTAGAAGTCATTGCGGGGCATCTCGGCAGGATTGAAATCAACTCGCATGGTGATCAGTATCCACCTGCGGGGCCGCGGATTCCACGAACCATCCGCAGCACCACCCCACCGCAAGGTTTGGTCGAAAGTGCCTGGCCTCGGAGCCATCGAGCGCCAGGAGCCGACGCCGTGCCAGCCACTGCCAGCGCCACCGTCCGGGAGGACTTTCGAGGTCCCCGCCCATGCCCGCGGCGGGCACGTCACCCCTCAACCTCTACGACCACCTGGCGTCGAAAGCCCGCAAGCGCCCCGGCGCCTACCTTCGCATCTCCTCCGACCGCTTCGGCCTGGAGGCCGGCGTCGACCGCCAGCTCGAAGACGCCGAGGACAGCCGAACCCGCCTCGGTTGGGGATCATTCACCAAGATCTACAAGGAGAACGACACCTCCGCCTTCAAGAAGCGGAAGGCCACCCAGCCCGACGGGACCATCGACTGGATCGTCCTGCCTCCCGAGTTCCGCCGGTTGCTCACCGACCTCACGCTCGGCGTAATCGACGGCGTCAGCTTCTACGACCTCGACCGTCTCGTCCGCCAGCCGCGCGACCTCGAAGACCTCATCGACATCGTCGAGTACGTCAAGCGTCCGGTGGCCGCAGGCCCTGTCGTTGCGATCGTCGATCGTGCTTGAGTGCGCCAAGGGCTTGTCCATCATGGAGGTTGCGCGCCGGCTGCGGATCACTCCGGACACCGTCCGCAAGTGGAGGCGGCGATTCCTGGAACACGGGCTGGATGGCCTGTGCGACGAGCCTCGGCCCGGCGGTCCGCGGAAGATCACCGATGCCGACGTCGAGCGGGTGATTGTCAAAACCCTTGAAGAGAAGCCAGCGAACGCCACCCACTGGTCGACGCGGTCGATGGCCGCGGCGACGGGGATGTCCCAGTCGGCCATCTCACGGATCTGGCGGGCGTTCGCCCTGGCTCCACACCGTTTCCAGACCTTCAAGCTTTCCACCGACCCGTTCTTCATCGACAAGGTCCGCGATGTGGTCGGTCTCTATCTCGACCCGCCGGAGAAGGCTCTGGTGCTCTGCGTGGAGGAGAAGTCGCAGATCCAGGCACTGGACCGATCCCAGCCCGTCTTGCCGATGATGCCCGGGGTGCCCCAACGCCGCAGCCACGACTACGTTCGTGCCGGCACCACGACGGTGTTCGCCGCCCTGGAAGTGGCCAGCGGCAAGGTGATCGGCTCACTCCACCGCCGTCACCGTGCCGCCGAGTTCAAGAAGTTCCTGACCAAGCTCGACAAGGAAGTCCCCGCCACGTTTGCGGTGCACCTGATCCTGGACAACTACGCCACCCACAAGACACCGGCGATCAAGAAGTGGCTTCTGGCCCATCCCCGCTTCCGCCTGCACTTCACGCCTACCGGATCATCGTGGTTGAACCTGGTGGAGCGGTGGTTCGCCGAGCTGACCAGCAAGAAGTTGCGGCGCGGAGTCCACCGCTCCGTCCAGGCCCTCGAACGCGACATCCGTACCTGGCTGACCGACTGGAACGACAACCCACGACCGTTCACCTGGACGAAGACCGCCGACGAAATCCTCGACAAAGTCGCCACATACGGCAAACGAATCCCCGACTCAGGACACGAGCCAGCGGTGAGGGCTTGGGCCCGCAGCAATTGGCAGGCACGGGAAGGGCGGGTCCCGCCGATCACCGATATGTTGGCGAGCTGGGGAATCCTGCCGACGAGCTCTCAGGAGAAGGGATCATCCTGTGACCGATCTGCCGCCTGAACTGCGTGATCTGATCGCCTCCGGCCCCATGGCCCACCTGAGCACCATCAATGCCGACGGGAGCCCGCAGGTCACCGTCATCTGGATCGGTGTGGATGGCGGTGATCTCGTCTGCGGCCACATGTCGCGTCATGTGAAGCTGCGCAACATCGAGCGGGACCCGCGGGTGGTGCTCTCCTTCGACGCCCCACGAAAGCCCGGCGTCTTCTTGAATCCCTACGCCGTGTTGCGGGCGAGGGCCACCGTTCAGCCGAGCGAGGACGCATGGGATCTGCTCAACCGCTTGGCGAAGACCTACATCTCTCCCGACGCCGAGTTCCCGGGGGAGAAGACGCCCGGTTACCTCGTGCGCTACTCCGTCGAACGCATCGGCGGCGTCGGCCCGTGGGCGCCGACTGCGCACTGAGTCGCGAGGACCGACAGGAGGACCGGCACAGCAGCCCGGCCGGCCAGGGTCTTGCCGGAGGCGCTCGCTGACGCGGTCAACGACTTGGCTCAGAGGTCGGCATCGACTTCGTCCTGCCGCTCTCCTTGATCCTCGATCATTGAGGTTCGCGGTTCCGGGTCCCCGTTCAGTACGGCCGGGCGGCCTGTCGGTGGGCCGGGGCGAGGCTGGCTGCCTCGGCCTTGGGGAAGCTGATCCTCTTCGGGTCGCCGTCCGAGGTGTACCGCCTGACCGTCCCGTCGCGGAGCTTGTCCAGCCAGGCCGTCGAGGTGAACTGGGCCTCCGGGCCGGTCGCCGCCTGGGAGCGGATCCGCGGGATGGCTCCCGGGTCGAAGGCGGTCGAGAACGGGGAGGGGGCTGGGTTGGCTCCCACCAGGTAGACGCCCTGGTGCTGGTAGCGCACACCGCCCGCGGCTCCCTCCAGCACCAGTTGCCGGGAGCGGGACATCGAACCGTTGGGAAGTGCCATCGACACCACCGACAAACCGGGCACGGCTTGGGTGATTGCCCTCTGGTTGTCGGCGATGGCCTCCTGGGCGGTGGCGTCGTCCACCGTCCCCAGCGCGGTGTGCCGCAGGGTGTGGTTGCCGATCTCGAATTCGTGTTTGACGAGCCAGTCCAACGGCTTTCGGCCGCCTGGCTCACGGAACGGGTCGGCGTTGACGAAGAAGGTCGCCACGGGGCGGAATCCGGGGTGCTTCCGGGCGACGTCCAGCAGGATGCCCACCGCGGTGTCGGACGCGGGCCGGCCGTCCGGGCTCAGACGGAACTGGCTGACGGTCGAGTCATCGAAGGTCAGCACCACAGGGTGGGTACCGGCGGGAATGTCGATCTTCCCGCTGCTGAACTCCCGCGCGGTGACCGGTACGTATCTCTCCCGTGCCAGCCGTTCCAGCTCGGCGCGGAAGTCCTGCGGTGTGCGGTCGTACACACTCCGGGGCTCGGCCACCAGCTGGTGGTACATCAGCACCGGGACCGCACCGAGCTCGTCGGCCTGCACTGCCGCCGGGTCGGCGACGGCCGCCTGCCCGCCGGCCTTGTGTGCCCTGCCCGGCGGCCCGTTTCGGCCCCGTTCCAGCGCGGATTGGGACGCCGAGCAGGCGGTGAGCAGCAGGACTGCCGATGCGACGATGACCGCGCCACCGCTTCGATGGGATGGCCGCATGATGCCTCCGGATGTGAACGAGATGCTGCCCGTCACCTCCAAGCCTCGGGCAACAGCGTGACGCGCACCCCGGCACGCTAGGCCGAAAGCATGACTACTCGCTCGAAACCTCTTGGGCGGACGGCGTGGCGGCTATCTCATGACGCAAGAACACCTCTTTCGAGAACGGCAGAGTGGACATGCGTGGACATCGCCCCCGAATACGATCCGCCGTCATCACCATCTCCCTGGTGGTCCCGGCCTGCACGGCGCTCGGCGCCTTCGCCATACAGTCCCTGTCTCACCAGCTGCGGGTCGAAGGGCTCGGCAGCGAGGGCGTGTTGGGCCGAGCCGACGTCAGCAGCCCGCACCTTGCGATCACGGCCAAGGAAGGGGCCGACGACCTGGCCGAGCTGGAGGTGCGACTCGACGGGAAGCCGGTGCACACCCACCGGGCCGACGGCCGCGTCATACTCGACGCCCCCGTGCTCGCCGAGGGCAGACACGAACTGACCGCCACATCCCACAGTGGCCTGCCCTTCCTGCACGACATATCCCGGACGTTCACGGTGGACACCACCGCCCCGAAACTGCGGCTGTCCCCCGTCCGAGCCACCCGGCCCGGCGCACCGGTGACGGTACGCGGCCGGGTCGAGGACGCCGGGCGGGTGAAGGTCTCCATAGCCGGTGCGCCGGTGCCCGTCCGCGACGACGGCACCTTCTCCCGGCGGCTCGAACGGCCCCCCGCCCATATCGACGTGGCGGCCATGGACGCGGGCGGCAACGTCACCCGCGGGCACGTGGACGCGGTCGCGCCCTATCCCCTCACCCGGGCCGCGCACCTGACCGCCATCGGATGGGCCTCGCCGGAGGTTCGTGAGCCGGTTCTCCAGCTCATCAAGGACAGGAAGCTCAACACCGTCGAGCTCGACATCAAGGACGAGGACGGCGAGGTCGGCTACGACTCCTCCGTGCCGCTGGCCCGCGAGATCGGCGCCGTGAAGAACCGCTACGACGCACACAAGGTGCTCGACACCCTGCACGGCATGGGAGCCCGCGTCGTCGGCCGCATCGTCGCCTTCCGCGATCCCCTCCTGGCCCAGGCATCCCACCGCCAGGGCAAGGACCACCGCCTGGTCCAGGCCCCCGACGGCAGCCCGTACGACGGCGGCCACTACGGCAAGCTCTCCTTCACCAACTTCGCCGATCCCGAGGTCCGCCAGTACAACATCGCCCTGGCCACCGAAGCGGCCAAGCTGGGCTTCGACGACATCCTGTACGACTACGTGCGCCGCCCCGACGGGAAGCTCTCCACGCTGCGCTTCCCCGGCCTGGGCGACCAGACCCCCGAAAAGTCCATCGCCGATTTCGTCGCCGACACCCGCCGCAGCATCCGCCCCGAAGGCGCGTACCTCGGGGTCTCGGTGTTCGGCATCGCCGCCACCCGGCCCACCGAAATCGCCCAGGACATCCCCGCCATGGCCCAACACGCCGACTACATCGCCCCCATGGTCTACCCCTCGCACTGGGCTGCCGGTGAGTACGGGGTCGCCAGCCCGAATGCCAGCCCCTACGAGATCGTCAACCGGTCGCTGGCCGACTTCGCCAAACAGATCAAGGGCACCGGAGCCACCGTCGTCCCCTGGCTCCAGGACTTCTCCCTCGGCGTCCACTACGGCCCCAATGAAGTCGCCGACCAGATCAGAGCTGCGGCCGGGGACGGCATGAACTCCTTCCTGCTCTGGAACGCCGGAGCCGCCTATCAAGGGGCGGCGCTCGCCACCCTGCGGTGACAAGGTCCGGGATCCCAGCAGGTCGTGCCTGGGCCCCCTGCCTGTTCGGTTTCCGGCGGGACCGGCAGGAGGGCTTGGTCAGGTTGGTGTGAGTGCTGGTATGTCGTGATTCAGTCACTCCGGCTTGCGGACGGCCATGCTGTTCAACGCAGCTCGCAGGGTCTCGCCAGCGAAGTCCGCGTCCGAGGCAGCTCGCCCGACTCGTCATGGACCCGCATCGCCAGGCAGCCCTTCGGGAACGCAGCCCGCGCCACCCGAGCCGTTTCCGTTTCCTCGGGAACCCCGTCGATCTTCCTGGCGTGCAACGACACCGAAACCTCCCCCACCACAACAACATCGGCCTTCACAACCACCACGGGCCAAGAAGACTGTCGTCGCGTTCAGCACCCGGTTACCGCACCAGGAGCGTCAACTTCACTGGCACCAATTCGCCCTGACGAGGGTGACCGCGGCCCGGGCCGGTGGAGGTCTGAGACCGGGTATGCGTTGCGTCGGCTTCGGCTTGCCGGGTCTCGGTCCGTGTGCCGCTTCATGAGGGCCGTGCGAGGGACGTTGGCAGCGCCCCGTCCGGGGCTGCCGCCGCCGCGGGCTCCGTCAGAGCCGCTGCGGCCGTACGGAGAGTTTCGCGGCGGGCGAGGGGCGCGGGGCAGAGTCGTGTCTCCGCACCTGTCCAGGACGAATGTCACGGCCGTGCGTGGCGATGGATGAGGTCCAGGAGGCGGAGCACCGCGGCGTCCGCGTCGGGGCGGTGGACGGCGGCGATGGTCGTCTCCAAGTGCGGCGACGATCCGCGCAGCGGTACGAAGGCGATTCCGGGGATGGGGAAGTCGCGCAGGTCCTCCGGCAGGAGGCTGACGCACAGTCCGGCGGCGACGTAGCCGAGCAGGCCGGTGAGGTCGTCGGCCCCGGCGCGGCAGCGAGGGGTGAACCCGGCGTCACGGCAGGCGAGTTGGGCCTGCTGGGCGAGGCTGGGGAGGGCATCCCCGCTGGGCAGGACGAAGTCCTCGTCGCGGAGGTCCGTCAGGGCGATCGCGTCGGATCCGGCCAGCCGGTGCTCGTGCGGGAGGGCAGCGACGATGCGCTCGACGGCGAAGTCGCGGACGGCCAGGTCGTCCGACAGGGGCGAGGGGTCGCGGACGAACGCCAGGTCCAGGGTGCCGGCGCTGAGCATCTCGGCGAGGGTGGCTGTGGAGTCCTGGTGCAAGTGGACGCGCAGGCCGGGGAGTTCCTCGGCGGTCGCGCGGAGCAGCCAGGGCAGGTGACGGTGGCTCAGGATGCTCACGTACCCCACCCGGACGTCCCCCTCCAGGCCGTGCGCGACGCGCCGGACCCGCTCGATCGCCGCGGACTGGGAGTCCAGCAGCCGCCGCGCCTCCGTGGCGAAGGCCGCGCCCGCGGGTGTGAGGCGTACACCGCGCGGGCTGCTCGGGCCGCGCTCCAGGAGGGTCACGCCCAGGCCGCGCTCCAGTCGCTGAATGGCCTGGCTGAGCGGGGGCTGGCTCATCGAGAGGCTTTCCGCGGCCCGGCCGAAGTGCTTCTCCTCGGCCACGGCCAGGAACTGCTCCAGCAGGCGTTTCGACAGGTCCATATGGCAGACCATATCAAAGGGAAGGGAAAGCGTATTGGACAGATATGGGGCCGGGGGCGTGGAGTGGTGTCAGGCGCTGAGCGGAGGATCCGCTCAGCGCCGGCACACGGCACAGGCGTCTCCAAGGAGGCCACTCATGCACATGCACGACGTCGCCCGGCTGTTCACCACCCCGCTGGACGCACCCGCTTTCGCCCCCACCCGGTATCGGTTCACCGACCGCGAGTACCTCAACATCACCTACCGCACCGACCCCGAGGCCCTGCGACGCGTCGTCCCCGAGCCCCTTTCCGTTCCCGAACCGCTGGTGCGGTTCGAGATCATGCGGATGCCCGACGTGACGGGTCTTGGTGACTACACGGAGGCGGGGCAGGTCGTCCCCGTCACGTACGGGGGCGAGCCCGGCGAGTACAACCTGGCGATGTACCTCGACAGCGTGCCGGCGATCTCCAGCGGGCGGGAGCTGAGCGCGTACCCGAAGAAGGCAGGCAAGCCCCGGCTCTTCGTCGACTCCGACACCCTGGTCGGCACCCTGGACTACGGCTCTCTGCGGGTGGCCACCGCCACCATGGGCTACAAGCACCACCCGATGGACCCGGACGAGGCCCGCGCGGAGATCTGCGTGCCCACGTACATGGTGAAGGTGGTGCCCGGTTACGACGGGCGGCCGCGCATCTGCGAGCTGGTCCGCACGCAGATCACCGACCTCACCGTCAAGAGCGCCTTCCGCGGCCCGGCCCGCCTGGAGCTCTTCGCGCACGCGCTGGCGCCGCTCGCCGACCTGCCGGTGCTGGAGGTGGTCTCCGCGAGCCACATCCTCACCGACCTCACCCTCAACCCGGCCGAGGTCGTCCACGACTACCTCACCCGCTGAAGGCGCCCCCGAGCAGTCCTTTCGAGAAGTACAGAAAGCGGTGTACGCACCATGAACGCACCCAGCACGGACATCCCCGCCGCGTACCGCCGCGCCACGGTCATCGGCGGCGGCGTGATCGGGATCTCGTGGGCGGCTCTCTTCCTCGCCCACGGCCTTGAGGTCACCGTCAACGACCCACGCCCCGACGCGGAGCAGCAGGTCCTGGCGGGCCTCGCGGAGATCACCCCGACCCTGTCCGAACTCGGGCTCCCCACCGGGGATTTCACCTCTCGCCTCCGCTTCGAGGCCGACCTGGCGGCCGCGGTCGCGGACGCCGACGTCGTGCAGGAGAACGGCCCCGAGCGGCTGGCGGTGAAGCAGAGGATCTGGAGGGCCGTCGAGCACGCCGCCCCCGCCCATGCGCTGCTGGCCACCTCCACCTCCGGCATCCCCGCCAGCGCGATCGCCGAGGCGATGGAGCAGCCGGAACGGCTGGTCGTCGGCCACCCGTTCAACCCACCCCACCTCGTGCCGCTGGTGGAGATCGTGCCCGGCGCGAAGACCTCCGCGCGGACCCTGCTGCGGGCCCGCGACTTCTACGCCTCGCTCGGCAAGAAGCCGCAGATCCTGCGCAAGGAGATCCCCGGCTTCGTCGCCAACCGCCTGCAGTCCGCGCTCTTCCGCGAGTGCGTGCACCTGGTGGCCGAGGGCGTGGTGACCGAGGCCGAGCTGGACGAGATCGTCACCGACTCCATCGGCCTGCGCTGGGCGGTCGCGGGCCCCTTCCGCACCTTCCACCTCGGCGGCGGACCCGGCGGCCTGCCGCACTTCATCCAGCACCTGGGCAGCGCCATGGAGGCGACCTGGCCGGGTCTCGGTAACCCCACCTTCGACGAGCCCACCGTTGCCGTGCTGACCGAGCAGGCGCAGGAGGCGTTCGGGGACGAGACGGTCGGCGAGCTCGCCGCAGGCCGCGACCGCGCGCAGATCGCCCTGATGCGGGCGCTCGGCAAGACCCCGGACACCGCGCCGGACATCGCCGCCGTCCATGCCTGACGCCACACGCCTGACGCCACACGCCTGACACCTCTCAACCGAACGCCTCACACCGAGGAAGACGAACCACCATGTCGCTCACCGACAAGATCACCAAGGCGATCGCCGACCCCGCGACCGATGACGCCTTCGACGTCCACGCTGAGACAAAGGAGGTGCTGGCCGGCATCGGGCTGAAGCCTCAGGACACCGGCGGCGCGATCACGTTCCAAGGCGCGGACCCGGTCGTGCCCAGCACGCTGCGGCTCGGCGCAGCCTCCGGCATCGCCCTCGTCGCCAAGTCCGCCGCCCTCGCGGCGCTGTGGCAGGACCGGACCGGCCGGGGCCAGGACATCCACATGGACCTGCGGGTCGGCCCGCACCGGCTGTGCCCGTTCTACGAACAGAAGTGGGAGCTGCTCAACGGCTATCCCGGCGGCGCGCCGTCCATCCCCAACATGGCCTACGCCAACGCCTTTTACCGGACCGCCGACGGCCGGTGGATGATGCCGTTCAACATCTACCCGAACATCAAGAACGCCGCCCAGAAGCTGCTGGGCGCACCGGAGGTGCCCGAGGCGGTCGCCGCTGCCATCGCCAAGTGGAACGCCCGCGAGCTGGAGGCGGCCGGGGCCGAGGCCGGGGCCGTGATGCCCATGGTCCGCACACCCAGCGAGATCCTGGCCGAGCGGCAGTACACCGACGTCCTCTCCGGCATGCCGCTGGTGGAGATAACCCGCGTCGGCGACAGCGCCCCCGAGCCGTTGCCCGAGGGCGCCACGGCCCCGCTCGACGGGGTACGCGCGCTGGGCATGGGCCACATCATCGCGGGCGCGGGTGCAGGCCGCGCCCTGGCCCTGCACGGGGCCGACGTGCTCAACCTGTGGCGCCCGCACGAGTTGGAGCACGACGTCACGTACCTCTCTGCGAACGTCGGCGTGCGCTCGGCCACCGTGAGCCCGTACACCCCCGAAGGTCTGGCCCGCGTCCACGCGCTCCAGGCGGGCGCCGACGTCTTCTTCGCCAACCGCCGCCCCGGCTATCTGGAGTCCATCGGCCTGTCCGAGGAGGAGGCGATCGCCCGGCGGCCGGGGCTCGTCCACGCGACCGTCTCGCTCAACGGGCGCAGTGGCCCGTGGGCCGACTACCTCGGCTTCGACCAGACCGCGGGCGCGCTGACCGGCCTGCTGCACCTGGAGGGCGACGGCGACAAGCCCGCCCTGCCACCGATCACCGTGGTCAACGACTACCTGGTTTCGTGGTTCCTGACCGCCGGCATCGTGGAGGCCCTGCGCCGCCGCGCCATCGACGGCGGCAGCTACCGGGTCCACGTCTCCCTGTCCCGCGTCGCCTTGTGGATCCTCGGCATGGGCATCTTCGACAAGGACTACGCCACCGAGATCGCCGGCACCGGCGGGGACCACGCCTACCCCGACCCGGAGACCTTCACCGCCCAGACCCCGCTCGGCCACTACCAGGGCATCACCGACCAGGTGCGGATGTCCGACACCCCGGGCGCGTACCGGCACGTGCTCCTGCCGCGCGGCGCCTGCCGCCCCGAATGGCTGCCCCGCAGCTGAGACACCGCCTTGCAGGGGCCGTCCGTCCGCTCGACCTCGGGCGGACGGACGAACGGACGAACGGACGAAGGGACACGGTAGCGAGGAACCAGGAACGAGGCCGCGTCGTATCCCCGCGGAAGCCAACGACCGCCTCGCCGTGATCGCGACCGCCGAGGGCCGAGGGCCCATTGAAGCGGTACGACGTGACCGGGGCGGGCACTACTGATGGTGGAACGCGGGCGGCGCTTTGCCTCACCTGGCTATCGCCTCACCTGTCAGTGATCGCGGAAAGCCATGCGGTGTCGTCCGGGCCAGGCGCTTCGGGGCCGGGCCCGGGCAGCCAGCGGACCTCGCCCGAGCGCAGGGCGACCGTGGCCCGTGGCCTCATCGGCCCGTCGCCCCTGCGTGAGAGCAGGACGAGTTCCCAGACCGTCGCCGTCATGGCGTCGAGCCGGGTGGCGCAGTCGGCGGTGACTCGCCGCGGATCCCGGGTCCGCCCCAGGGACAGATGTGGGGTGAAGTCCTTGGCGGACGCACGACAGCGCGGGAACCGCTGCTGCAGTACGCGGTGCAGATGTGCCCACGGTGCCTTGCCGGTGGCCGCAGGGTCGAGCCACACGGTGACGTACGCCCTCTGTCGGAAGGTGCGCACCCCGTCCAGCCGGGCGGTGAAGGCCGGTGCCTCGGCCGTCGCTGCGGCGAGCAACGGGGCCGCCCGCTCGAAGTCGGACTCCGGCACGAAGCCGAAGAGCACATTGACATGCGGTGGCCAGCGGTGGATCTGGGGGTCGTAATCCCGGCGGATGTCCTGGATCGGCGGCCACAGCTCCGCAGGCGGGATCCAGGCAACCGCCGTGCGGGCCGTCGGGAACACATCGAGGGCGCCGGCAGGCTCGCCCCTGGCGAAACTCAGGTGCGCTTGCGGGGCCCGCACCCGGCCGGCCCCCCACGCGTCGATGCGGTCCACACCTGTGGTCCGGTCCCAGACCACCTCGCCGTCCGCCTCGATGAACATCACCCGGTGCCACGGGATGTCGCCCCCAGGAACAAAGAGAGGCAGCGGAATGCGTTTGACGGCATCCCCGCGCTGGCTGATCCCCAGCACGAACCGGGCCGGGTCGAACCGTGGGTCCCAGCAGACCCGGTGATAGATCTCGTCGCTGGTTCGCATCACGCCCTCTCTTCCGCCTTCACCCCATTCTCTTCCCCCAGGATGCCGCCAACCCTGTCCCTGACAGCTGCTCCGCTCCGTACCGCGACACGTCAGGTGCGGTGCGTGATGACGCCGGCGTACGTCGAGGCGAGTTCCTGGTCGACGGATGATGGAGCCATCGCCATCGCCAACGCCCTCGTCGAGTTGGCCGCCACCGGGGTGCCCGAGCAGGTCACCGATCAGCCACGCCCCCAGCGGCTCGCCCAGCCCGTGCAGACGACAACCACACCGCAACCACCCGCCGCGACCAGGCCGGGCGCCCCACATGCCACGCGGGATGCCTCAGGCACCGTCCCTCCAGCAGTGGCAGGAAGCCGAGACACCAGACAGCTTCGACTGCTTGGCCATCGTGTGATCGCAAGTGAGCACCAAGGTTCGGCCCACGATCAGCACCGCCTCCCTGCTAGACCACGTCCGCCCCTTCACGCCGCAGCGCGGTCGTCTGGCGCGGGCCCCGGACTTGGGGCGGGAGTTGCGGAGGGACGGGCCGACCGTCCCGCGGCGGTGTCTGTGGTGGACCGGGCCCGGTACCTCACGCCGGTGCTCGTCCAGTTCGGCGCCGAGGACCGACCGAATCCGCCCGATCAACCGGGTGGCGAGCATCGAGTGGTCGCCCAGTGCGAAGAGGTCGTCGTCGATGTCTCCCTCATGGGAGCCCAGTCCGCAGATGGATCAGTGTCAACAGGAGCCGGTCGGTGAAGACCAGTTGGCACTTCGGCCCGCCTCCCGCCTCCCGCCGACGGTCGCCCTCACGCCACCCATGACGCCCGGACGCACAGCTCACCACCCAACATCTGGGTGAGTTCCGCGACGCGACCAACTCGCCCGGACGCTGACGCGACAGCCCGCAGAAGGCGGGATGGGACATGGCCGCGCAAGCCTGTTTGATCTTCACGCATCAAACAACTCGCAAGGCCGACCCTATGTCCCAATATCCAACGACCAAGACCAATCGCAGATCGGCCCATTAGGGTCGGAGGCATGACGACATCCCTTGCCAGCAGTGCCTTCGACTCGCTCCGTCTCGACGCCGTGCCCGACCAAGAGGCGCTGCGCCGGGCCTACGCAGCCCCCAGCGACGCGGCCGTGCGGAAGCAGATGACCGAACTCACCGAGCAGACCCGGCGGTTGATCGGCTGCTCATCGTTGGTCCTGGTCGCCAGCGCGGACGCCGAGGGCAACTGTGACGTCTCCCCGCGCGGCGGCCCCGCCGGGTTCGTCTCCGTCCTGGACTCACGGACGGTGGCGATACCGGACGCGACCGGCAACAAGCGTCTGGACACGTTGCAGAACGTCGTCGCCACCGGACGGGCCGGGCTGCTGTTCGTCATCCCGGGACGCACCACGACGCTCAGGGTGAACGGCCGGGCCTGCGTCTCCACCCGCCCAGAGCTGCTGTCGCAGCTGACCGCCGTGGGCAAGCCGCCGGCCAGTGCGCTGGTGCTGGGGATCGAGGAGGTCTATCCGCACTGCCCCAAGTCGCTGCTGCGCAGCGCGGCCTGGAAGCCGGAGCAGTGGCTGCCGGCGGACGCCCAGCCGGCTTCGGCCGAGGTGACGCTGGCTCAACTGCGGGTGCCGGAACTGACGATCGCCGACATCGAGCAGGCGGAGGCGGACTCGCTCAAGTACCGGTACGAGTAACGGGCTTGCCTGCGATTGCTGACCCACCGGCCAGCCCAGTCCTGCAGGCCGGCACGCCCCAAGGCCAATCACTGGGCAGCCCGCAAGATGGTTGGTTGGCCTGGTGGGCACCTCCTTCATGGCTGTCACCTTCGCCCGCAGGACGCCCCTCGACTGGAAGGCCGTGGGGCAGATGCCAGCCCGCCCTTCCCGGCCTCGGTCGCAGGAGGGGCGGTCACCTCCGCCCTGCCCAAGTCGGTCCTGAACACCGTGGTGCTGTGCGCCCTGGTGATCGTGGGCCTGCACACCTGGCGCAAACCCGAGTTCGGCGTGGACGAGGACCGCCGCTTCGGACGCCGCGGCGAACTGATCGCCATGGCGGTGGGCGGCGCGGCCCTCGGCTTCTGAGACGCCTCGGCCCGCCCGGCACCGGCTCCTTCCTGGTGTTCCTCCGCGTCGGAGTCATCGGCTACGCCTTCCTGCGCGCCTCCGCCGTGGCCAAGGTCGTCAACATCGCCGCCAACCTCGGGGCACTGGTCTTCTTCATCCCCGCCGGCAAGGTGTTGTGGGGCCTCGGCGGAACCATGGCCGTGTGCAACCTCGTGGGCGGCATCCTCGGCGCCTCCCATGGATTGCAGACGGTGCGGTAGAGACCGTGCCGATCCCGCAAGCCTCCGGCGCGACGAGGGCTGCGTTCCGCTCCGCACAGAGGCCCTGGGTGATCCGCGCGGTGTTGCCCGGGCTCCGGGACCAGGTAGCCACCCTCGGCAATCACCCCCTCGGCAGCGCCGGCCGCTGTCACCCGGCCTGGCCCGGCCCGTCAGGGACCGAACAGCCTTCGTCGTGTCCGCCCGGCGGAAGAACGAGGGGAACACCGACAACTATCTCGATATCAAGATAGATTGGTGAGGGAAGAGACGGAGGGGACGCCATGGGGATGGACTTTCACAGCACGGCCAACCGGCTCACCTACACGCGACGCTCGGCCGGCGAGGACTGGGCACGGGTGATGCGGTGCTTGGTATCTCCGGACAACGCGCGGGTGGCGGATGTCGGCTGCGGGGGCGGCGTGTACTGCACGGCCTGGCTGGAGCTGGGCGCGGCCGAGGTAACCGGGATCGACTTCTCCGCCGTCATGCTCTCGGCCGCGCGGGAACACTGCGGACGGCGGCCAGGGCTCTCCTTCCGGCAGGGCGAGGCATACGCCACAGGGCTGCCGGACAGCAGTGCCGACATCGTCTTCCAGCGCGCACTGATCCACCACCTCGACGACCTGGGCGCGTGCTTCCGGGAGGCTCGTCGGGTACTGGCACCCGGGGGCCGGCTCGTCGTACAGGATCGGACGGTCGACGACGTCCTGCAGCCTGGCTCGGCGGAGCATGTGCGGGGGTACTTCTTCGAGAAGTTCCCCTTCCTCGTGGATGTCGAGCGGAGGCGGCGGCCGTCGGGCACAGAGGTCGAGGCGGCGATGCGGGCGGCCGGGTTCGGGGACGTACGCAGTGTGCCACTGGCGGAGCTTCGACGGGAGTACGCGGGGGCGGACGAGGTTCGCGACGACGTGCTGGCGCGTACAGGCCGGTCGATTTTGCATGAGCTCAGCGACGATCAACTAGCCGAACTGGCCGACTACTTGACGGATCGCCTGCGAAGCGTGGCAGGCATCAGGGAGGTGGATCACTGGACTGTGTGGGTGGCTTCCGGGTGACCCGCTGAGAGAGTGGACCGCCGGGAGGCGAAGGTGCAGCGGCCTACCTTGCCTTCCTGCACCACACCCTGGCCCGGCGATCACCTCACACCGTGACGTCGGCGCAGCCGGGCGGCCGTGGGCAGGATCGGGATGGTCGCGCATCTCGATGACCTGCCTGTGCGTCACGTGGGTGACGCCCCGGCCCGGGCTCAACCGGTCGACGGCCCCCCCCACAGGCTCCGGACCAGCCGATTGCGTCGCGCCCGCGAAGTACGGAGCTCTGGATGACAGCTATGGAGGACAGCTCAAGGGCCCGTGCCGGCTCAGCCGAACGGCGGCGCCTCGGCCGTGGCGTTCAGTGCCGTCACCACGGTCTGCTCCTCGAAGTCGAAGTGGGACTCCAGGCGGGTGGCCAGCTCTTCGAGCTCGGCGCGCAGTCGTACGGGGTCGGATTCGCCGGGCACGAATCCCCCAACGAGCGCCTGGATGGAGTCCTGGAGCTGGGCCACCACCTGGTGTTGCTCGCTGAGCTGGGCGAGTGCCGGGGCGAGCGCGGGGAACTGTGCGGCCAGCGAGGGAAAGACGGCCATGTCCTCGCCGGTGTGGTGCCGGCGCAGCGCTCCGCAGAAGTTGAGGCAGTGGGTGCGCATCTGCTGTGCGAGGTCCGGCGGGGTCATCTCGATGGTCTCCGCGGTGCCGTCGATCAGCCGGTCCGCCTGGTCGCGGAGCGTCCTGAGCTCGCCGCGCAGCCAGTCGTGCACCTCGACGATCCAGTCTCCCATGCCCTTCACCCGCTCGTCACCGGGCTTGGGCTCGATCCGGTGCAGCACGACGACCGGGATCTCACGGGTGGTCTTGGCCTGGTAGTCGCCGTATCCGGGCGCCTCGGCCACCACCCGCTCGAAGAGCCGGTCGCGTTCGGCTCCCTGCGGTATGGCGGCGATGGCCCGGTAGGTCTCCTCGCCGGTCTCGACCGTCACGCTGGGGTTCTTGCGAACGTTGTAATACCAGCCGGGATGCCGGTCCGATCCGTTCGCTGACGCGATGACAACGCCCTTGCCGTCGATGACGAGGTAGCCGAGGGGGGTCTCACGGGGCAGTCCGCTCCTGGCGCCGATCGTCGTCAGCACGGTCAGCGACCAGCCCTCGAACATTCCGGTCATCTTGCCGTTGTTCTCACGGAACTCGGCGATGATCCTCCGCTGGAAATCGTTGACGTCGAAGCCGGACCAGCTGGTCTCGGCCTGTTCCTTGCTCATGCGCTTCCTTTCGGGTTTCATCCGGAAAGGAGGGCGGCCGCACAGGAAAACAACACAGAAAAACCCGCATGCCTACGCAATGGAATGGGCGCAGCGAACCCCCGCTTCAGGGGTTGACGAAACTGCGAGAGACGGACGTGCCGGTCCCTGTGTTGGCTGAGTAGCCACTACCTCCATACGTAGGCCCATACGGGGCTCGCTGAGACTTTAACGCCGATCACCAGAGAGTGGCAAGACCAGCCGCCGGGCACCCGTCGCGGCCGGGCGATTCTCAAGTCGCCTTCCGGCGCGCGCCTTTGCGAAGACACCACCGCGCGCCTTCGTGAAGACACCACCCCATGTGCCACTTCGGCGACTTGAGGATGCAACCCTTTCACAGTGCGAGTCGTCACCCATACATAAGACGCAGGTGTGCGCATATACGTATGTCCGCATGCGTACTCATGCACACCATGCGCCATGCACGGCCTGAACGTGACGAACGTCAACCTGTGCCGTACAGGCGGCACTTGAGATCCGAGAGGTCTGCTGGATGAAGATACGCCGCGCCCTGACGGCCGCCGCGGCGGCTGCCGTGTTAGCGCCCGCCACCGTACTGGCCGCGCCCGCCGCCGCGTTCGCAGCGGAGCCGGTGTCCGAGGCCGGTCCTCGCACGCCCTCCGCTCCCGACTCCCCCGGTGTCACGACACCGTCGGACCGGCCAGCTGATTCCGCAACGGGCGGGGGCAGAATGGGTGACCGCGACGAGGCCGCCCGTCCCACCCCGGGGAAGCCGCCGAATGCCGCCGCGACCGGCGGGGGGGGGGACCACCGGCGCGGGTGCCGCCACCGGTGGCGGCAAGGCCACCGGTGACTCCGATGGTTCGGGTCAGTCCTGCGCATTCGAGTCCGACCAGTTGCAGGTGGCCGTCCACGGGCTGCCGTCCCAGCTGACTGCGGGTGGCGCCTGGACCCCGTTCTCCATGAGTCTCGCCAACACCACCGGCAAGCCCCTGACGGAGGTCCAACCCTTCCTGCTCGTGTCCTCCGCCGAAGACGTCGACCGGCCGTACTGGGAGCTGGAGACCGAGTACCGCGACGCCAAGACGGGGCAGTGGAAGACCTTCCATGACGCGGCGCCCGACGAGCTGTTCGGCTCCTTCGCCGTCGGTCCGCGCAGCACCATCACGCTCCAACTGCGCACCCGCGTGGTCAAGGACGCCAAGCCCGGCGCCGGGTACGCGCTCGCCGCCGGCGACTACCGCAACCGCGACGGTTCCTGTGGTTCGGCCCAGGAAGCCTGGTACGACTTCACCATCCTCCCCGCGAGCGCGAAGGCGACGCAGTCCCCGACCACCAAGCCGGGTGAGCCGAGCTAGGGCGTGTATCGAAAGTGGATCTTGAACGTGGGATGATCTCGGTTCGTGGCACGTGGGGATCTGGCGGATGCGCAATGGGCTCGCCTGGAGCCGCTGCTGCCCAAGGGCAAGAAGCCGGGACGTCCGTCGATATGGACGAGGCGGCAGCTGATCGACGGCATACGCTGGCGGACCCGGACGGGGACGCCGTGGCGGGATGTCCCGGAGCGGTACGGGCCGTGGGGTCGGGTGTACGACGTGTTCCGCCGCTGGCAGCGGAACGGTACCTGGAAAAGGATCTTCACCGAACTCCAGGCCCAGGCCGACGCGAAGAACCTGATCACCTGGGATATCAACGTCGACTCCACCGTGTGCCGGGCCCACCAGCATGCCGCCGGGGCGCGGAAAAGGGGGACCTGCAAAAGGAGCCGCCCGGCGGCATCACTGCCGAACCGGACGACCACGGTCTCGGACGCTCGCGTGGCGGTCTGACCACCAAACTGCACCTGGCTGTCGAACAGGGCCAGAAGCCCATGTCGATCGTCATCACGGCCGGACAGCGCGGGGACTCCCCTCAGTTCGAGCGCGTCCTGAAGGCGATCCGCGTGCCCCGCACCGGGCCGGGCAGACCGCGCACCCGGCCCGACCGGGTGCGGGCGGACAAGGCGTACGCCTCCCGGAAGAATCGCTCCTACCTGCGGCAACGCGGGATCCGCTGCACGATCCCGGACAAGGCCGACCAGGCCCGCAACCGCAAGAAGCGCGGCTTCCGCGGTGGCCGTCCGCCGAAGTTCGACCCGGTCGACTACCGCGAGCGCCACGCGGTCGAGTGCGGCATCAATCGCCTCAAGAGGCACCGGGCCGTGGCTACGAGATACGACAAGCTCGCGGTCCGCTACGAGACGACCGTCCTCGTAGCGGCCATCAACGAGTGGCTGTGATTGCCGGGCCCGCTGGTCTTACACGCGCTCCGCCGGTACTGCGCAGGCCCCCGCGATTGCGGCGGTGTCCCAGTAGAAAGGGCGGATTTCGACTATCTGCCCGTCCTTGACCTTGAGCGTCTGCAGGATGGGGAAGGTAACCTCCCGGCCGCTGGCACGCGCGCGAGCACGGACCTGGGTGAGTACCACCGTGGTCTCGCCGGTGACGAGGAACTCCTGCTCCTCCATGTCGAACGATTCCCACGCCCGGCTCATCGCGAGGAAGAACCTCTCCATGCCCGCATGCCCGCGCCAAGTGCCGCCATAGGGAAGAGCATCGGCCTGGTGCAGTACGACATCAGGAGCGAAGAACGAGGCCAGCAGATCGAACGGAGCTTCACCTGGACCTCCTGCTGCTAGTGTGATGCGCCAGAAATCTGGTGGGTTAGTTCTTCTCTGTTTTCTGGCTGCTGGTGCCAACCTTGGTGAGGTAGTCGGCGAGGGAGTTGAGGATCTCGTCGGCGGTCTTGGTCCAGGTGAAGGGTTTGGGGTCTTCGTTCCACTGCGCGACCCACGCCTTGATATCGCTCTCCAGGGCCTTGACGGAGGTGTGGACGCCGCGGCGGATGAGCTTGTCGGTCAGCAGGCCGAACCACCGCTCGACCTGGTTCATCCAGGAAGATCCGGTCGGGGTGAAGTGAACGTGGAATCGGGGGTGTTTGCTCAGCCAGGTCCTGATCTCGGCGGTGTTGTGGGTGGCGTAGTTGTCGCAGACGAGATGGACGTCGAGGCCGTCGGGCACGGCCTTGTCTATCGTGATCAGGAACTTCTTGAACTCGATGGCGCGGTGGCGGCGGTGGAGTTCGCCGATGACAGTACCGTCGGCGATGTTGAAGGCGGCGAACAGGCTGGTAATGCCGTGCCGGTAGTAGTCATGGGTGCGCCGCTCGGGCATGCCGGGCATCATCGGCAGCACTGGCTGCGAGCGGTCCAGCGCCTGTATCTGGGCCTTCTCGTCGACACACAGCACCACCGCCTTCTCGGGCGGATTGTGGTACAGGCCGACGACGTCGACGACCTTGGCGACGAACTGCGGGTCGGTGGAGAGCTTGAACGCGTCCTGGAGATGAGGCTTGAGGTCGAACCGCTTCCAGATTCGCCCGATGGTCGATTTGGACAAACCGGTGCGCTTAGCCATTGATGCGCGTGACCAGTGCGTGTCCTTGCCTGGCGTGGACTCCAAGGTGGCCACGATGACCTCCTCGACCTGGTCGAGGAGGACCGAGGGCGGCCGGCCCGAGCGGGGCTCGTCATGCAGACCGTCGAGGCGTTTCGCAATGAACCGTGCCCGCCAGCGGTCCACCGTCGACCTGTCGATGCCGAGGTCGGCCGCGGCCTGCTGGTTTGTCCCGCCCTCCGCGCAGCGCAGCACGATCTTGGCTCGCAACGCGAGGAACTGGGCGGTCTTGGCCCGGCGCGCCCACTGCATCAGCTGCCTGCGCTCCGCCTCGTCCAGGACCAGGTCGGCCTTCGGCCGGCCAATCCAGCCGGCGTCCTCAAGCCCATCCATCCGCTCTGCGGCGAAAGCCCGACGCCACTTGCCGACCGTCCTGGCCTGGACGCCAATGATCCGTGCGACACCTGCGTTTGACATGCCATCAGCACACGCCAGGATGATGCGGGCCTTCTCGGCCGAGCGACGGTCCGGCATTTCCGTCCGGCGCACCAACTCGGCGCGCTCGGCCTCGGACAGCGTGATCTCCACAGCAGAAGGACCCGGATGCGACATAGCAACAGGGTACTTACTAAGCCACTGAATTTCTGGCGCATCACACTAGATACTCCGCCTCGGCTGTGTACATGCCGGTGAGAACGGCAGCGGCGTCTACCGCAAGTGGATCAGTCATGCCGCCAGCATGACGGGCCCCGCCAGGGCGTGCTGGCGGCAATCAGACATCAACCTGTAGCCACAATCGTCACTTTCGCAACAGGCCCTAGTCGGGTGGCACGGCCGAGCCCACTCTCCAAGAACCTGACAACCCAAGGATCCACGGCCTTAGAAGTCAATGACACCGGAAACAAAGGCTCCAAGGGTCCGAAGAACCGGGAAAGAGATCTTGATGAAACTGCGCCGCGCCCTGTCGGTCTCGGCCGCGACGGCCGCCCTGCTCCCCACGGCGGTGGCCGCCGCGCCCGCCTCCCAGGCGGCCCCTGCCGCGGAGATCCCGACGTGCTACGACCTCGACACCGCCTACGGGCAGTACCACAACAACACCTTCGTGGGTCGCACGTTCGACATACCCAAGTCGATCACTCTCGGCACTCACTGGACGACCTACACCGCCACGCTCACCAACGCCTCGGCGAAGGAGCTGAAGTCGTTCGAACTCAGCGCCAGGCTGGGCAGTTACGTCTACAACGAGGGCGAGCGCGACCTGAGCCCGTACGGCGATCTGCAGTACTGGGACACCTCGCAGCGCGCCTGGAAGACGCTGCGCCAGGCAGGTGGAAACGCCGGCGGCACCATCCCCGGCCCGAAGACGCTGAAGCCCCGCGAGTCCGTCCACGTGCAGCTGCGGTTCAGGGTGAGTAAAGACCTGCCCCTGGACCAGACGTACGACGCGTTCACCGGACTCACCGGCACCTTCGTCGACCGCTACCGCGACACGGACTGCACGGCCCACGGCGACGCCGACGGCGGTTTCTACCCCCGCAAGGGCTGAACCTGCAGGGAGGGCTGCCGTCGTCGCGGCCCGACGGCGGCAGCCCCCTTCGGCCCATACCGAGCGACCCCAGGAGCTTCCCAGGCACGGGGACCCGGCAGCCACGTTGACCATGCCCTCGGGATTCAGGAGCAGTCACGTCAGGTTCCAGCCAGATCGGTCGGTGGTGGAGCGGGGTGGCCCGTAGCTCGTTCTCGGTGATCTGCTCAGCGGGGCGATGGAGCGGCGCCGATCGCGCCGGTGAGGCGAGGCGAGGTCGACGGTCTGTTGGGCGGTGTGTTCGGCGGTGGAGCCGATGCCGTAAGCGTTGCGACCGGCCCGCCGCTCGACGGTGTCGGTGTCCGCGGGCGGGGTGTGCGGCAGCCGCGGCACGGCTGGGGTGGTGGTGCCGGTCGGCGGGACACAGGCACCCTGGGCGGGTTCGTGGCGGTCGTTCAGTTGGGTGGTGTGCGGGTGGTGGCCCGCAGCAGCAGGGGTGGTGTCCCGACCAGCAGCAGGGCAGCGAGGGCGACGGAAGCGCTGGCCTGGAGCAGGAACAGGGGTCCGATGAGGTGGATGAAGCGGTACCCGTCGATGTAGAGCTGGGCGTGGATGTATCCGCCGGCAGCGAGGGTTGCGGCGGTCGCCGACCGCAGGGCGGGGGCGAGGAGTCTTCGGGCGTTCATGCCAGCCTCTGATCCTTGATGGCCAGTTCGCAGTCGCCTTGGCGGTAGCCGACGCTGCGGATGCCGAGTGCGTCTTTGAGCTGCCTGGCAGGGACGACCTGCGGGGTGGGGGCGGGGGCACGGCCCGGCCTGGGCAGGGGGTACGCGGTGGTGGTGGCGGAGTGGAAGGTGATGTTGCCGTCTGTCTTGGTGAACAGCTGGTGGACGTGTCCGTTGAGACAGGTGACGGAGGAGAAGCGGCGCAGGAGGGCGATGACCTTGAGGGCGTCGTCGGTGCTCCAGCCCCACTGCGGGTACATGGCGAACAGCGGGATGTGACTGAAGACCACAATGGGAGTGTCCGACGACAGTCCGGCGATGTCCTTGCGAACGAAGTCGATCTGTTCGTTGCCGAGGTGGCCGAGCTTCTCCAGGCTCAGGGTGTTGACCAGGGCGATGAAGTGCACGCCGTGGGTGTCGAAGCTGTACCAGCCGTCGCCCAGCGTGCCCCTGCCGAAGGTCCGCCGGTAGGCGCGGCCTGCATCGCCGATGGAGTCGTGCTCGCCCGGCACGGTGAAGATGCGGTCTGTCCTCATTCCGGCCATCAGCTGCTTGACCTGGTCGAACTGCCCGGCCGTGGACAGGTGGGTCAGATCGCCGCTGTGCATGACGAAGTCCGGTCTGAATCCGAGCGAGTTGACCTTGTTGATCGCTTCGCTGAATGAGCCGGCCACGTCCAGGTTCGCCGGGCCATGGAATCCGATATGGCTGTCGGAGACCTGGACGAACCGCAGCTCGCCGCTTCCGGCTGCCGAGGCCCCGGCGGCGGCCCCGACGTTGCTGTCCCGGGAGTCCGCGATGTGGCTGATCACCTCGCCGCTGGCCACGGTCAGCACCACGGCGCCGCCGAACCACCCCGCATGTCGCAGGAGTTGACGCCGATTCATGCCGTGTTCGGTTTCGGGCCGACCGGCGTCTCCGGCCGACGCCCCGTCGTGACTGTCGTAGTAGTGAGTCATCAGGCCACCTCCACAGTGGCGGTCATGAACGGATGGATGGTGCAGAGGTATGCGTAGGTGCCGGGCTTGGTGAACGTGTAGCTGTAGGTGGCGTGGGCGGCCAGGGCGGCCGAATGCAACGGGCCGCCCGATCCGGCACTGGTGACGGTGTGGGCGTCGGTGTCCTGATTGGTCCAGGTCACCGTCGTGCCCACCTTGACCTTCAGCGTGGCCGGGGAGAATGCGAAGTTCTTGATCGCCACGGCGTTCCCGGTCACCGGTACGGCCGGCGCGCCCGCGCCTGAGGGACTCGCGGGCATGCTCATGCCGGGCATCGGCGAGGTTCTGGAAGCGGAGCCCGCCGCGTTCCCCTGCCCCGTGGCTCCGGGCATGCCTGCCGTCCGGTGCTGCCCCGGACCGGGTGTGATGGCGCCGGCTCCGGTGGACGAAGAATGCGACGACTGGCCACATGAACTGAGAAGCCCCAGCGCGCCGGCAGTGGCGATGGTGGCAACGGCCAGCCCGGCCGCAGTCCGTGATCGACGGCCTGCTGTGCGAAAGTTCAGGTACATGGTGTCCGTTCCTCACTGATCAGACGGAGACGGGGACTGTGCCGGCCGGGCGCGCACGACCGCAGGGGTGAGCGTGGCCGGCGCCAGGAGCGAGTGCGTCGCGTGGTGTTTTTCGGTCACCTCTGCTCCAACCCTTGTCGCATGGGGAGTCGATGAGGAATTGCGCGTAAGTCGGCTCTTGTCCGGCACCACGGACGGCGGGGTTCCCACGGTTCGATGGATATGCACTTTTTGTGCGACCTCTTGATGTCGCAGCGACTCAGCCGGCCTCCCCCGGGAGCCGCGCGCGCTCGGTCCCGGTCGCACCGCAAGGCCCGACAGGGACGTATCGCCCGCGGCGCTCACGGAGCGCCATCGGCACCATGCCGTGCGTTACACGACAAAGCGGCACATGTGCGCAATGATCGACTTATGCCCTGGAGTCCCCGAAAACGTGGCCCAAGGACCGATCCGGATCGCTCCGCGCACCGTGTCTCTGGTAAAGGGGCCCTTTCGACCGCAGATGAGGAACTGCTGCGCACTCTGTACGCGGAGCACGCGGGGGCCCTGTTCCATTACGTGCTGCGACTGACCTCAGGAGATCGGCAATGGGCGGAGGATGTGGTGCAGGAGACGATGCTGCGAGCTTGGCAGCATCCCGCCGCGTTCGACCCCGCACGCGGCCCGGCCCGGGCATGGCTGTGCACGGTCGCCCGGCACCTGGTCATCGACGCCCACCGGGCCAGGCAGGCCAGGCCGGTCGAGGCCGGCGGCGAGGTGCTGGAGCGAGCCGTCGAGCAGAAACCCGGCGAGGACGAGATCGAGCAGGCACTGCAGAGCTGGGCGGTTGCCGACGCGGTCCGGTCGCTATCCCCGGACCACCGCGCCGTGCTGCTGGAGACCTACTACCGCGGCCGGACCATGGTGGAGGCCGCGCAGGTGTTGGGTATCCCGCTGGGCACCGTGAAGTCGCGGACGTACTACGCCCTGCACGCCCTGCGGCTGGCGCTGCAGGAACGCGGGATCGAGCCATGACCGCGGCGGGCAGGAGGTGGCGACCATGAGTGCGGAGCACGACGCCCTCCGGTTGGCGCTGGGGGGATACGTCCTGAACACGCTGCCCCCGGCGGAAAGGGAACAGGTACGCGCCCACCTCGCGGAATGCGCCGAATGCCGGGCCGAGCACACCCGGCTGGCGGGATTGTCCGCGCTGCTGGCGACGGTGACCGAAGCCGAAGCCTCGGGCCAGACGGCGCCGACGGCCGACGGCGACCTGGCCGACCGGCTGGTGGCACGGGCAGCCGAAGACGCGCAGGGCTCCCTGGCCGAACGACCCGCCGCGCCCCCGGTGTCGCAGGCGCCGGAGAGGGGTGTGCTGGAGAGACTGCTCCAGCAGGCCGCGTCCCAGCGCCGCAGGACCTGGCGTCTGCAACTGGCCGGCGCTGCCGCCTCGCTGACGCTCATCGCGGCAGCGGCCGGCGGCACATGGCTGGCGGCTGTCGGATCCGTGGGCAGTCAGGCGAGACCGCCTGGGCCGACCGCGCCGGCTACCTGGCGTACCTTCTCCGGAAGCGATCCCACCACCGGCGTCTCCGCCTCGGTGAAGGTCGTGCCCTCTGCCTGGGGCAGTATCGTGCAGGTCTCCGCCAGGGGGGCACCCGCCGGAATCACCTGCCGGCTGCAGGCGATCGGGCCCGGCGGAACCAGGACGGACGTCGCTAGCTGGCGGGCAGGCACCTACCCTCCCGGCACCACGATCCCAGGAGCGGTTGCCATGTCCCCGGACGCCATCGAACACTTCGAGATCCACGCGGGCAACGGTCAGAAACTGGTCACCATCCGGGCGTGACGCAACCACCGGTGTCGAGTGTGAGCGCACGGCGGCACAAGAGGCCAGGGACGTCGCCACCGACGAGTCGTACCACGGACGGAGAGGGTGCCGGCCGGTCGGCCAGCAGCGAGCCGCCGCAAGGCGGTGGGCCAGGCCGGAGGAGCGGTGGGCCAGGCTGGAGGAGTGCGCTGAGGACGCCCAGCCGACGGCCGTAGAGAAAGCTTGCGCTCGTGACATCGGCCGCACAGGCACGCCCGTGATCACTGTCATCGACCGATGCCGCCACGCCGCACGGCTCGGGGATCGACGAGATCGACCGACCAGGGCACCCGGCGGATGAGCGCGCCGACGGTCTCCGGGCCCTGATCACCCTCCCCCGGCTCCAACGAATCGCCCCAGTCCTCAGCCGACTTGATGCGTGAGTGTGCCGACGGCGCGTGCACTCCCGGTCCAGCGGGCCACGGCCTAAGAACTCCTAACAGAAGTGGTTGATCATGTGACTGCTGGCCTATTTGCTCGTTGGTCTGGTCGTGGGGAAGCGTCAGTCGCGGCCGTGGATCGTGTCGGATGAACTATGGGCGTTGGTCGAGCCGTTGCTGCCCAAGCCGGGGCCGAAGCTGGTTGAGGGGCGGCCGAGGGTGCCGGACCGGCAGGCGTTGTGCGGGGTCCTGTTCGTGCTGCACACCGGCATCCAGTGGGAGTACCTGCCGCAGGAGCTGGGCTTCGGTTCGGGCATGACCTGCTGGCGGCGGCTGGCCGCCTGGAATGCCGCCGGGGTGTGGGACCAGCTGCATGTGCTGCTGTTGAAGAAGCTGCGGTCGGCGAAGAAGCTGGACTGGTCCCGGGCGGTGATCGACTCTTCCCATGTGCGGGCAGCCCGTAGGGGCCCAAAAGCGGTCCCAGTCCGGTCGATCGCGCACGGCCGGGCAGCAAGCACCACGTCGTCACCGACGCTCGGGGCATCCCACTCGCGGTGTCGCTGACCGGCGGCAACCGCAACGACGTCACCCAGCTCCTGCCTCTGCTCGACAAGATCCCCCCTGTCGCCGGGGATGTCGGCCGGCCCCGGCACCGGCCCGACGCACTGCTCGCCGACCGCGGCTACGACCACGACAAGTACCGGCGTCTGCTGTGGCAGCGCGGCATCCGTCCCGTGATCGCGCGGCGAGGCGAGCCACACGGCTCCGGCCTGGGCGTCTTCCGGTATGTCGTCGAACGGACGATCGCCTGGCTGCACGGCTTCCGTCGCCTGCGCATCCGATGGGAGCGACGGGACGACATCCATGAATCCTTCCTCGGGCTCGCTACATGTCTCATCACCTACAGACACGTCCAACGCCTTTGTTAGGACCTCTAAGTCCGTGCAGCCCGGGATCAGGACCTCTGGCGGAGACGGGTGGGTCCAGTCAGGCCGCTGGCATTGACATGACTCGCAAGAAGTCGAATAAAAGGGGCGAATACCTCGAACCGTGCGGCATGCGTCGCCCGTGGAACTCAGTGAGCGCGGCCATCCAGGACCCCGCCTACCGACCGCCCCCGAAGTTGTTGGCAGTCTCCCCCGTTCCGGCCTCCGCACATCCACAGAAGAGCCAGAAGACCATGTTTGTGACCGATTCCCCCAGCCCGAGTTCGCTGCTCGGCCGGCCCTGCCGCCACCAGGCGCTGCTCACCCTGCCTGCGCAGGAGGCGCACGTCTCCGCCGCTCGTCACTTCACGGCCGACCTGCTGGAGACCTGGAGCGTGCCCGTAAGCGAGCGGGACTCCGCCGTTCTCATCGTCGACGAACTCGCCGCCAACGCCGCGCAGTACGGCCGCGAACACATGACCCTGCTGCTCGTCCTCGACCACGGCACTCTGCACATCGTCGTCACTGACTCCGGGTCGACCGTGGAACACCAGCGCCCCGTCATCGCCCCCGACGAACACGGCCGCGGCACCGGCATCGTCCAGTACCTCGCCCAGTCGACCGAGGTCCACCAGACACGCAGCGGCCGCGAAGTCCGCGCCTGCCTGAGGTGCTCGCCATGACCGGGCCGGACGTCGCACGAGCTGCGCCCCCCTGCCGGGGCCTGCACTGCCGCACAGCGACGGGCCACCGGGGGCGGATCCGGTCCCGGATCACCCGACGACCCGCCGGGTGGGCCTTCGCGACCCACAAGCCGTGCCCCATCGACGGCCGCCCGAGCCCGGCCCAGGCGCCCACGCACTGCACGACACACCCATCGGCCCTTGGTCAAGGCGAACCCGACCACAACCACCACCACGGCACGGTGCCGCGCCAACGCTGCGGCGCCATCCCCTACGTACCGGCGGAGGTGCGAGCGTGAACGCCATCCCGAACAGCGGCGAGGCCATCGGCGCCCCGCCCCCGCACGAGGCGTACGCGAATGCGCCGAACCTGCGCCGCGAGATGCGCCAGGTGCTCGCTCTCGGGGCCGAACGCGACGGCCGCCAAGCCAGGCCAGTCAACGGCCCTCCGGTCGATGCGGCAGCCGCCGAACGCGCCTGGCGGCTGCGCCAGGCCGCCCTCATGGACCGGATGGCTCTGGACGACCCCCGCCCCGGGCCGGTCGCGGCCGCCGCAGAAACCGCCGAACAACTCGTCCTGCACGACCGCAGCCATCCCGACCTGGTGGCCGGCCCGCACCACCCCGAAGCCATCACGCTCGCCCCCAGTCGCCGCCTCTACGTCCGCCAGGAGTACGCCGCCTGGACGGCCGCAGGGCGCCCCGGGAACTGAATCGACCCCGACCCGACAGGAAGAAGGAGACATGTCCCGCAACGACATCGACACCCGGCACGCCCCCGCAGCAGCCGGCCGACTCCACTCGCCTCGCCTTCCACATCCGACAGCCACACGTGAACATCCCACCAGTCGGCGACAGGAACGGTCACACCAGGGCAAGCCGACGGACGCACCGTGGCCGAACGCGAAAACCCATCAGCTGCTCCAGGTGCCTGGACATGGTTGCCCCCAGAGGCAGCGGCTGGGCCTCCGCCGGACCCCAACGGCCCCGCACACTCCGCGGGCCGGGCAGTCGGCGCAGGTGGCCATACAGGTCACAGGCATCGAACTGGCGCTCCCCGTAGGCCCGTTGCCGGCCGAGTGCGGCCAGGGCGCGGAGGGGGAACTCTTCGCCGTACCGGCGGACAGGCAACCACACTGGACGCGCCCGCCCGGAGAGCCATGGGGGCGGCCATGGGGCGGCAGGGCACGTTGTGCCGCAGCCGCTCCCCCTCCCACCTCTGCCGCGCAGAAACAAGCGGCACGGATCACCGAAGCAGACATGAAGGCCGACGCGTTCGAAGGGGCGGTGTGACGATGTTCCACAATGCGCTGGAGCCCTGGCACCTGCTGATCCTGGTCGCGGTGGTGGTTTTGATCTTCGGCTCGAAGAAACTCCCCGAGACCGCACGGGCGTTGGGCAAGTCCATGCGGATCCTCAAGAGCGAGACCAAGGCCATGAAGGACGACGGCGCCTCGAACGAACCACGCCCTGAGCCCGGGCCCGCACAGGGACCGGGACCAGGACCGGGATCGGGACCGCGGACGATCCCGGGCACTCCCGGAGACACCCCCGCCGAGCCCACCCAGCCCACCGCCCCCACCCAGCCCACGGAAGGCACGACCGGCCACTGGGACTGAGTGTGGTGCCGACCTGAACCAACTGGCCCCTGAACGCGCTACCAGCCGCAACCAGCGCCGTGGCCAGCTCGCACCCCACCGGCTGACGGAGACGGTCAAGTAACGACGCAGGACCGGTAGTTTCCGGTCTGCCGCGAGAGATGAGGACTGGCGTGTCCCAGTCGGCCCGCAACAAGCAGCAGAATCCCGAGGGGCGGATGCCGCTCGCGGAGCACCTCCGTGAGCTCCGCAACCGGCTCGCCAAGGCCGTCCTTGCCATCCTGGTCGTCACCATCGCCGCGGCCTTCTCCTACAAGGGCATCGTGAACTTCTTCACCAGGCCGGTGCTGGACTCGGTCGGCTGCCCGACGTCCTTCGCCGATCTGGCCAAGCAGACCACGGACACCGCCTGCGCGCGGATCACGATCAACGGTCTGCTCGCGCCCTTCACCCTGACACTGAAGGTGTCCCTGATGGCTGGCGTCGTACTGGCCTCGCCGGTATGGCTGTTCCAGCTGTGGGCGTTCGTTGCCCCTGGCCTGCACAAGCACGAGCGGAAGTACGCCTACGCGTTCGTCGGCGCGGGCGTCCCCCTGTTCTTCGGCGGCGCCTTCTTCGCCTACAAAGTGCTGCCCACGACCGCAAGGGTGTTGATCGACTTCACGCCGCACGGGGTGGACAACCTGCTGCCGCTGGACGAACTGCTCGACCTCGTCACCCGCATGGTGGTCGTCTTCGGGCTCTCCTTCGAGATGCCGCTGCTGCTGGTGATGCTGAACCTCACCGGAGTGCTGTCCGGCCGGCGGATGCTCGGCTGGTGGCGCGGCATGATCATGGGGATCACCGCCTTCTCGGCTGTGACGACGCCGAGCACGGACCCGCTGACCATGCTGGCGCTGGCCGCGCCGATCTGGGTGCTCTATTTCGCCGCCGTTGTCTTTTCACTTCTCAATGACCGGCGCAAGGCCCGAAGAGAGGCAGCGGGACCGGGCGACGACGAGATCTGCGACCTCGACCTCACGCCGCAGCACATCGGCGAAGTGGAACCGGTGTCCGCCGGCCAGGCCCCGCCCGCGCAGCCAGACGCCGACGACGACCACGCCGACGCCGACCACGCCGACGCCGAGACGACGTGACCTGAGGGGGCGTCAGCAGGTTCGGGAACCGGCGCGGTGGCCTGAGGGCTCCGTTTCCAACCCCCGCCCGACAACATCCGCTTCTCGCGCCCACGGCTTTACCGACATCGTCCACCGGCCGGCATGCGCTGCCACCCTGTGCACACTCCCGGACAGGCGGACACGAGTAGATGGAGCGGCAGTTCCACTCCACGAGCGCGCCGCCGAGGCCATACCGATGAACGTGCCAGCGATGCCAGCGACCATGTCCACAAAGGGGCATTCCTCTGGATCACGGGGCGGACCAGAGGAAGATGCCGGCGATGTGCAGTGCGGCGAGACAGGTGGTCGCGGTCTTCTCGTAGCGGGTGTCACGGGCACCCGGCGGATCCGGCGCCCGTAGCCCCGGCAGCCGTTGTTGACGCGGACCAACCGGCCACGGAGACCGACGAGAATCCGCCGATACCGCGCTCGGCGGCCGGTTCGACCGTGATCGGCTCCTTCACGTACAGCGCCGGCGGACTGACGATCAAGGACCCCGCGGGCTGCTTCCTCACTCATGCCGTCAGCGGCAAGGGACTGAAGATCAACTCCCAGCGGGCCGGCGTCGACTGCGCGGGCCCGATGGCTCTTGCCGCCAAGTTCTGCAACACCCGCATCGAGTTCCACTACGCGGACACGAACAACAAGACCTACCGCGTCGACAAGGGCCCGCTCAACGGTTCATGCACAACCGGTACCGTGCCCATGCTGAGCAAGGGAGCCAAAACGGTCAAGGCGGGCAAGACCTGCGCCCAGCTGTGGGTCAACGGGCAGCGCAAGGCCGTTCAGTGCCACTACATCACCAAATAGCAATCGGATGAGAGATGAGCACGGGTATGAGCCGTAGCCGGCGGAACTGGTGGACGGAGATCGCAATCGGCGGTGGTGTGACCGTTGCCGTCTTCATCGCGCTGTCCGCGATTGTCTCGGCTGCCACTGGTTCGAAACACGCGACGACGAGCGATGACACCGGGTGGCTTCTCGTTGTTCCCGCCGTCGCGGCGGGCGTGTGGACCGCAGCTCGCTATCGACGTCGTTGAACCTTTCGTTTTCCGCCCCAATTCCCGGGCGTCTACGTTGAGCGGGCCGGAGCCCATGAGGTGCTCGTCGGCAGGTAGGGCAACGGCCCTCGCCGCCTCACTGGCGCCCATGGTCGAGGTGACTTGCAGGCCGGCGTCGACGAGGGGCAGGGGAGGAACCTGCGGTGTCATGGCAAAGCCCCGGGCTGCCGAGGAAAACCGTTGGGCTGCCCGATTTGCTTCATGCATGATCGACTCGTGGACACCTATCTGGAGACCGAGCGCCTGGCCCTGCGCCGCTTCACTGCCGATGACGCGGACCTGCTGATCGAGTTGGACAGCGACCCGGCGGTGATGCGCTACCTCACCGGCGGCACTCCGACCGCCCCGGAGTTCGTCCGCGAGCGCGTCCTGCCGAAGATCCTCGCCGGCTACGAGACGTGGGGTGGCGACCTCGGACTGTTCGCCGCGCACGAGAAGGACGGCGGCGCGTTCATCGGCTGGTTCATCCTGCGTCCCGAGCCGGAAGGCCCGCTGGACGAGGTCGAACTCGGCTACCGGCTGCGGCAGGCGGCTTGGGGCAGGGGGTACGCCACCGAGGGCTCGCGGGCCTTGCTGGGCAAGGCGTTCACGGAGCTCGGTGTGCGCATGGTCTGGGCCGAGACGATGTCCGTGAACCACGGTTCGCGCAACATCATGGAGAAGCTCGACATGACGCTCGCGGAGACCATCCCTGTTCCCTCCGACATGGAGATGGTCGAGGGCTCCGAGCACGGCGGCGTACGGTACGAGATCACCAAGGAGCAGTGGGAGCAGCAGTAGCCACGATGCGGGCGGCCGTTCCGCATCCACGCTCACAGGAACCGGTAGGTGGACAGCAGAAGCCGTACCCGGTTGAACCCGAGGCCCGCCACGGACTGTTGGCTACCGTCAACGACGCCCGTTATGAGTTGGTGCGTGTCCGCGCACTCAGTTGCCCCGCCGCACCCGGGCCGCCTTGCGGGCCTCGGCGAGTTTGCGGGCCTCGCTTGCCTTACGGGACTTGCCGCCGGTGCCACGGGAAGCGTCCTTGCTGCTGCCCAGGCCGCGGAAGGGGGTGTTGGTGTTCTTGGGTCGGGGTGCGACGGACCCGCCGTCGAGCGGGGTGCCGGAGGGAGCCTTGGCCCCGGTGATCCGGCTCAGCTCCGCCTCGCCCGAGCGCACCTTGGTGATCGTCGGCTCGATGCCGGCCTCGGCCATCAACCGGCTCATCTCCCGGCGCTGGCCCGAGAGCACCAGCGTGACGACACTGCCGGACTCTCCCGCCCGGGCAGTGCGGCCCGCACGGTGCACATAGTCCTTGGGGTCGGTGGGCGGGTCGACGTTCACCACGAGATCGAGGTCGTCGACGTGCAGACCACGGGCCGCGACATTGGTCGCCACCAGGACGGTGACCTGGCCGTTCTTGAACTGTGCAAGGGTCCGTGTGCGTTGCGGCTGGGACTTGCCGCTGTGCAGGGCCGCGGCGTGCACCCCACTGGCCCGTAGATGCCGGGTGAGCTGGTCGACGGCGTGCTTGGTGTCCAGGAACAGCAGTACGCGGCCGTCGCGGGCGGCGATCTCCGTGGTGACGGCGTACCGGTCGGGGCCGTGGACGACCAGCACATGGTGGTCCATCGTCGTGACCGCGCCCGCGGACGGGTCGACCGAGTGGACGACCGGGTCGTGGAGGTAGCGGCGAACCAACTGGTCGACGTCGCGGTCCAGGGTGGCCGAGAACAGCATCCGCTGGCCGTCATGGTGCACCTGGTCGAGCACCTCGGTGACTTGCGGCAGGAAGCCCATGTCACACATCTGGTCGGCCTCGTCGAGGACGGTGATCCGTACCCGTCCCAGGCGGCAGGCCCTGCGCTCGATGAGGTCGTGCAGACGGCCAGGCGTGGCGACAACGACTTCGGCCCCGTCGCGCAGCGCAGCGACCTGCCGGCCGATCGACATGCCGCCGACGACCGTGGCCATCCTCAGCCGGAGCGCGTCGGCATACGGCGCGAGCGCATCGGTTACTTGTTGGGCCAGCTCCCGGGTGGGCACCAGGATCAGGGCGAGGGGCTGCTTCGGCTCCGCGCGCCGTCCGGCCGTCCGCGCGAGCAGCGGCAGGCCGAAGGCGAGCGTCTTGCCCGATCCCGTGCGCCCGCGCCCCAGGACGTCGCGTCCCGCGAGGGCGTTGGGCAGCGTGGCTGCCTGGATCGGGAAGGGCTCGCGCACGCCGCGCTCGGTGAGGGTTCGCAGTACCTCGGCCGGAAGTTCCATGTCGGCGAAGGCGACCGGGGACACCGTCGAGGCGAGGGGCACTGGCCGGGCGAGGTCACCGTGCGAGGTGCCGAGGCGGTCCGGGTGGTTCATGAAGAGCCTTCCGCATGGGGAACGTACCGAGGAAGGCCCGGCAGGAACAGGAATGAGCAGCGACGAACAGGACGAACAAGGGGAATCGCACGGACGGAGTCGCCAGCCGTCACGGCCATCCGAACGTTTGAGGCTAACACAAAGTGACATTTCAACGGGATCTGGTATTGGCTGCGCACCAGGCAGGCTGCCATGGCGGGATCTGCGTGCGGGTTTCGGTTCGTGGGAGATCGTTTACGGGCGACAAGACGCTGGTCAGCGGGCGGCACGCGGGACAAGCCCCCCGGCAGCACCGACCCGACGAGGGACTCGGACGCTCTCGGGGCGGCTTGACTTGCAAGATCCATCTCATCGGTGAGGGTGGCCGCCCCGTCGGCTTCGACAAGAGGATCTACAAACTCAAGAACTCAGGGCCGAGGCGGAGCGGAGCGGGCTCCGCTCGTGGTCCGCGACTGGCTAAGCGGTCTTGAGCAAGTCTTCTGTGGTTGGTGTCAGTGCTGTTGCCCGTCGGGTCATTGCCTGGTCGACGGCGGTGTGTAGTGCGGTGGTGCTGGTGTAGGCACGGACGGGCATGT
Source organism: Streptomyces noursei (assembly GCF_016917755.1). GTDB lineage: Bacteria > Actinomycetota > Actinomycetes > Streptomycetales > Streptomycetaceae > Streptomyces > Streptomyces yunnanensis. The sequence goes on from NZ_CP070326.1 coordinate 1,178,540, forward strand.
CCTGGTACTTCACTGAGCGCCATATGCGCTCGATGAGGTTCAGCTCCGGCGATCGCGGTGGGAGGTAGAACAGGTGGACGCCGATGGCCTCCAGTTCTTCACGCCGTCCCTTGAAGAGTCTGGCGTGGTGGATCTGGGCGTTGTCCATGACGATCGTGCACGGTCTGACCCGCCGCCAACCAGGCGGCGGGTCAGTGAGACTGTCCGTTCCTTTGGGCAGGCGTGCGATGTGCGTGCAGACGAAGTCGAGAACCATCGAAGCGTCAATTTTGTGGTCGACGGCCCTCCACACCAGTTCGGGGCCTGGCCCGCTCTCGCTCAGTGCTCCCAGGACGTTGACCCGCCGGTTCTTGGTGTCCTCCCGCTTGACGACAGCGCGGACACCGGTGCGGGCCCAGGTGAAACCGGTGGGCAGGGTCGGAGAGAACCCGGACTCGTCCAGGTAGTACAGATCCTCGGTACCGGCTTCGGCCCTCAGCCGTACAGCCGTAGGCCCTCCAGCCGCTCCCACGCGGCGGCCTGGAGGGCCGGGCCGGCCTTGTGCCGCAGACTGTCGCGGGTACGTTTCCAGCGGAAACCGTCCCGGTGCAGCAGCACCGACAGCCAGGAAGAATCGACATTTACCCCACGCTCTCGGCGCAGCCACTCCGCCAAAGCGGGCAGCGTCCACGTGGTCCCCTCAGCCGCCGCGGTATCCAGCATCGCCTCCAGCGCGTCCAGGTCCTCGCGCGTCCACCGTGGCGGCCGACCCGACCGGGGCGCGTCGGCCAGGGCCTCGAAACTTCCGTCAAGGAACCGGCGCAGAGCTTTGCGCACGGTGACCACATGCCGGTCGACAATGGACGCGATCTCGGGAGCGTTGCGGCCCTGGGCCGACAGCCGCACGCATTCCAACCGCACCCGCTCATTCACCGGCAAGTCCCGAGCCCTCAACCGCCGCCCCAACTCCGCCTCATCCTCCGACGAGAGCTCCACCCACAACGGTCCTGCCATTCCAAACCCCCCTCCTGGTATGGCACATACCCAAACAGCACCACACTTCACCAAGACCGCTTAGTCGTCCGAGCCGGTAGCCGACGGCGGTACCTCGACGACGAAGAACAGGAAGCAGGTCTTGGTCGAAAGATCCTGGAAGCCGTCGGGAAACAGTTCACGGGCGCCAGGGTCGGGCTGGGGCTCGCTGATGGTGGAAAGGCGGAAGCCGGCGGCGGTGAAGGCTTCGGTCATCGCGTGCAGTGACTTGCGCCAGAACTTCATCGGGACGGTCTGCCCGTTGAACATCCAGTCGAAGGTATAGCTGGTGGTCGCGAAGTAGTCGGGCCGAGGATCCTGGATCGTGTAGGCCACGAAAGGGTGGTCCACCGAAGCGATCAACCGGCCGCCGGGCCTGAGCACCCGCCGCAACTCGGTCAGCGTCGGTCCCCAGTCCTCCAGGTAGTGCAGCACCAGCGAGGCGACCACGTCGTCGAACGTACCGTCGCCGAACGGCAGAGGGTCACTCAGGTCGGCCAGGTGCAGGGCCACGTCGTCACCCAGTCGCCGCCTCGCCAGCGCCAGCATCCTGGCGCTGGCATCGATGCCGGTGACGACCGCACCGCGGTCGCGCAGTGCAGCGGTCAGGGGGCCGGAGCCGCAACCGGCGTCCAGGATCCGACGACCGGCAACGTCTCCGGCGAGGGCTAACATCGCGGGCCGCTCGTAGTACGCGTTCACCAGGCTGTTCTCGTTCTCCGCCGAGTACGCCTCGGCGAAGCTGTCGTAGTCGTTCACCCGGTCCCGACCTGCGGACTGGGCGGAGCCGGCGGTCACATCGGTTACGTCCGCTACGTGTTCCATCGTCGCAGCCTAGTAGTGACACGATCCGCCGGACAGGCTCAGTCCTCGAAGACCCGCTTCAGCTTTTCGAGTGCCGACATGATCGCGCTTGCGCTTGTTGAGTCCCATGCGGGCCTTGACCGCCTGGACGACCTCCTTCCCAACGCCCGCAACGCCGCGAACGGTGCACGTCTCGGCGGCCACGACCGTTCCGCCGATGACGGCGGCCTTGCCAGCGGCGGCCATGGGCAGGAAGAGGACGATGAGGACGCCCAGGTAGATCAGGCCACAGACGACGAGGAGGGCGACGCCGATCTTGAACCTGAGCGGCCTCTTGCGGGGAGTGGTGTTCGGCGCCACAGAAATGGTTTAGACATCTAAACCATGCGGCCAAGGTCGAGGCAGCTCCCGGCATGGGCTCGGGCCCGACGGCAAAGGCGAAGGTGCCCGTTCGGGGCCAGGGTGTCGACGTTGCGTCGACGCCCCGTACGCCATCGGGCGGCATCCCCGCCTCACCGGTGGTGGCCGCATCTGCATTGACAGCGGCGGCCAGGGTGTTCATGGCCAAGCGCTACCGGAACAACAAGCGCGTGGTCGGTGCCGACCTGCGCAACGAGGTCCGCCGCGACACCTGACCGACATCCTGGTGAAGAACGACACCGACTTCGCCCAGTGGCCGCTGGTGGGCTGGAGCGACGACAAGGGCACACCGAACGACAACTGGGCGTTGATCTCCTACGACGCGTCCGGGAAGAAGCTCGGCGTCCAGGACGACGGCGACTGGCGGGCCGCCGACTGGAACAAGCTGGTCAACGCCCCAGCCAAGAGCGGCCGCATCGCCCCGGTCACCCACTGGAACATCGTCGACATCGACCACGGAGACTGGAATCTCTCCCGCACCATGCTCGCCAAGGCGGACTGGAGCCCGGGCAACTCCAAGGGCAACTGCCCTGACACCGAGCGTCTGATCGGGCTCAGCCGCAGCTACGGCCGCGGCCTGTGCACCGACGTGGCCGAGCCGCTCAAGGCAGCGGGCGCGTGGGAGATGGTCAACGACGAGCGCTACGTCAAGCAGGGCGACTGGGCCAGCGGTTACAACAAGCTCCAGTGCCCGGTCAACAGCTTCGCGGTCGGTTACAGCATGAACGGCCCCGCCATGGTCTCCCTGCTCTGCGCACTCTCCGCCACCCCGCTGCCCACCACGGGCCGCAGTGTGTGGTTCGACAAGGGCGACAACCGTCCCGCCACCGGCGGCGCCAAGGGCAGTGACTGGGCCGAGAACGACTACAAGGGTCAGTGCGCCGACAACGAGTACGTCGCCGGCGTCGCCATGACCTGGAAGTCGCTGCAGCTCGGCCGACCCGACGCCCTGCTGTGCCGCCGCCTCACCTGATCCGCCCCGTACCGGCTGGCCAGGAGCATCCCGGCATGCCTCGACTGGAGGCCGCCGCCCCGGAGGGGGCCGGAAGGCGCTCGGCACCGTGTGGTCGTCAGTTGCCCGGCGGGCTGGGCGACGCGCTGATCTGCCTGGCGTAGGTCTGGGTGTACTTCGGGATCAGCGCCTCGATCCTTTTGACGTAGTTCTGCGTCTCGGGGATGTGCGGGATGCCCTGGGCCTTGCGCACCGCGCCGGGGCCCGCGTTGTACGCGGCGAGAGCGAGCTGGGTGGGGTCTCCGGGGATGCCCTTGATCTGCTTGAACAGGTGGCACATGTAGGCACCCTGGGCCGGGATGGCGTCGGCCGGGTTCCACACGTCGGCCTTGCCGTCGCCGGTGTAGTCCCTGCCCCACTCGGCCCAGGTCGACGGATGGAACTGCGCGATGCCCTGAGCCTGGCCGGAATCCGCCCGCGGATCCCAGTGGCTCTCCGCGTCGAGTTGCGCGGCGAGCATCGGAACGCTCAGTTCCGGGCAGGTCTTGGTGGCGGACTGAACGGTCGCCAGGTACTGAGGGGGAATGCTGGGCAGTGTGGGCGGCCGGGTCAGCCACCAGACGACCCCGAGGGCGACGAGTATGAGTACGGCTCCGAGGGCCAGCGCCGCCCGCCCCCTTCGGCGACCGGGGCGCCCGGCCCCCCTCCCCGCCGGAGCGGCGCGGTACACCGTGGCGGGCGACGGCACTTCCCAAGAGGGATGCGCGGGCTGCTGATCTTGTCTCCATGCCCGGCCGCTGTCCGTCGCTCCGGCTTGCTGTTCTTGCATGTGCCCAGTCCGTCCGGTCGGTTCATCCGGAATTGATGTGTCGATGACGGGTGGGACGCTGTGGACTCCACAATAGTTGCATGATCACGCAATCGAGCGACCGCCTGTGGGGATTGCCACACGAGGGAACCGACCGCAGCGCACGACGTGGCCGTTGCCCCCGACGCGGGCTCGGGCCGACCCGTCGCCGCCTCGGGGGCAGCGGGCTCGTCCGTTGCCCCCGAGACGGCAGTTCGTCCGGGTCACTCGTGGCCGGCGGCTCCCTGAGGATGTTTGGCGATGTTCAGGTGTTTCGCGTGCCAGCCGTTCTCGTCCTCCGTGGGGACGTAGGTCACACGCAGCCCTTCGACGACGAAGGTTCCGTCCTCGATGGCGCGACCGTCCACCCTGATCTCGCGGCCGTCGTCCCCGTCGATGTACCCCACCCCCCGTACCTGGTTGTACCACCGGACGACACCGCTGACCCTGTCGGCCATCAGCCCACCTCCCACTTTCCCAATTGCGCAAGTAATTGACTGTTGCTGGGGTTCCTTCCCCGCCTGACTCCGTGCGGATCCTGGTCCGGCGTATCAAGTTCGCTACATCTGCCCGCCGTTGCCCGGCAGCTCGGCCTCAACCGCCCCGATGACGTCCAGGAGCACCCCAGGCAGCGGGGTGCTGTGCTGAGTACGCGTACTCATGTACGTCGGTACGGCAGCTGCCAGGCTCCGCATATGAAGAGTGGTAGAGGGGCGCTGACCGCCCTGCATCTCTTACTGGTCTGGGCGGCGATGGCGGCCGTGTTGCCGGCGCTCGGCTTCGGGCTGGTGCTCAGGGCCTGGGGTGGTGGGACCGCTGCGACGGTGCCGCTCTTCGTGTTGGGTGTGCCGCTGGTGGTGGGCCTGTTGGCCACGGCGGGCATACCGATGAGGACCGTGGTGCCGCTGTGCAGCTCCGTGCCGCGGCGGCTGGGCTGGGCGACGCTGGTCTTCGTCCTCGGTACGCTCGGCGTCCTGGCGGGTCTGGCCGCCTACGACGGGGGCGTTGACCTGGGGAGCGCCCCCACCCGGATCGCGCTGACCGGGGTGCCGTACGCCGTGGCCGCCGCGTTCTTCGTGCCCGGCCGGTGGGTGCGGCTGGCGGCACTGGCCGTGCTGGCGGCCGCAGTGGCCTACGGAGGCTTCGTCGGCCCGGCACAGGCACGACAGCGCCAGCACGAGGCGGAGGTCGCGCGGTACCGGGAGCATCCTGAGCTGCTGTACCTGGGCGCTGCGCCGCCGGGCATGCAGGTGTCCCGTGCCGAGGCCGGACCCGCCTCCTTCAGCGTCGACTACCGCCCCGTCCGGGAGGGATACGAGTCCGGGTACGTGGGACTCACGGTGCGCTCGGCGCTCACGCCGCCACCCCGATGCCCCGAGCCCGCGGAGAAGGGTGAGACCTGCACCGTAGACACGCACGGCGAGATGCTCACGGTCCGCGAGTTCCCCGGCGGCACCCGCGCCGTCACCCTCATCCGCCGCCACGGGAGCACGGAGGCCGAGGTCAGCAGCCAGACCCTCGACGAAGCCGGGCTGCGCCGCGTCCTGAACACGCTGCATCCCCTGTCGGACACGGAGCTGGAGGCGTTGATGCGGGAAAAGAAGATCGATCGCAGGATCTGAGCCGTGTTCGCCCGGGGCCTGTGGCACCGGATACTGCGCGCTCGACCATCGGTGGGAAGCGTCTGACGCTGACGACACCTTCGGCCGCACGCACCCGTCTCCACCTCGGGTCGGCTCCCAACACCGGTGCCACAGAGCCGGGCGGCAGCGGTGCTCCTCCGATAGCTCCGATCACTCCGACAACTCCGGCTGCTTTCCGGCCAGTTGCCGTCAGGTGGCAGTCCTGATCAGTCCCCGAGGCACCCCTCGAAGCTCCCCGCCACCCGCCAGACACCACATGGGTGCTGTGACGGCGCAGGTACGGCGGAGCGGCCCGATACCCTGCCGGGCGTGACCACTTCGTACGAGAGTTCCGACGATGCCAGGGTTGCGATAGCCGCAGCATGTGCCGGCGCGGACGTGGTCCGCAACATGTACGGCCAGCGGCTCTCCCGCATCGACAAGGGTGCCGGGGATTTCGCCACCGACGCCGATGTGGCGGCCGAGGCGGCGATCCTCGGAGTCTTCCGTGCTGCGCGGCCCGAGGACGCGGTGCTCGGCGAGGAGGGCGGGCAGCAGGGATCGGCTACGGCTGCCCGCCAGTGGTTGGTGGATCCCTTGTGCGGCACGCTGAACTACGCCGTCGGCGACATGCTGGTGGCGCTGTGTGCCGGGCCGCCGGCTGCGTGGTCACCGGGATCGACGGCGGCCCGATCGGCCGGACAGGCCGCGGACTTGTCGTGGCCGCCGGCGCCGGGGCCCACCAGTTGCTGATGTCGTTGGTCCGCAGATGGTGCTGAGCCCGATGTCCGGAAGACAGCGCCTGGACCGTCGGCATACTTGCCCGGCAAGTGAACCAGGGGCACGCTGTGGCAATCGCCGCCGGAAGGACAGCCGTTGACCGCGTCAGCGCAGCTTGGTACATCCGCTTCTGCCCGTTCGGGTCGTGAAGTTGTCTGGCGGTCGGGCGCAACCGGCCTGACGATCAGCCGTCGTGTGCCGGGGCGAAAGCAGTCCCGAAGCGGTGGCGGGGCCTGGATCCTACTGCGGGGCTTCGGCTTCGATGTGGTCGAGTGGGACCGTGCAAAGGAGGTAGGGGATCCGCTTCTCGCACTTGTCGCAGGAGTGGGCCGTCCATGAGCAGGTGTTGCCGTTGCCGTGGTAGGCGCGGAGGTTCTGTGGGACTTTTGCGGTGCCGTGCACGTACACCATCTCGCTCATGTACAGCCTGTTGATCGGCTTTCCCTTCCTGTTCCGGTCGGCAAGTGTGCGCAGGAGTTTGATGGCCGCGCACGGCTGGCCGATGACTTTGTCGCACTGCTGGCCTTCTCGGAGCGCCTCGCAGATGGGCGTCAGGTCTGCTTTTTCACCCATGAGCGTCGTCCAACCCCTGTCGGGGCTCTCCGGCACCTGGGAATTCACGATCTCCCATTTTCCGGGGTGGTACGGGATGCCGTCCAGGTGCTTTGTTTCGATCCACGGCACGAGCCCCTGGCGCCCGCTGGAGGAGATGAGGAAGTATTGCTCTCCCGCGACCTGCGCCTCCAGCGCACCCATCATGAAGTAGGCTTGTTCGGGGTTCTTCTCGATCAGGTCCTTGTCCTGTTGCAGGTTGTATGCCACCTGCGCGAGTACCTGCCGGAGTCTTTCGCTGTCGGTGAGTTCCTTCAGGCCGTGGACGAAGGGGCCGCTTTTCGTGTTCCGGCCGTGCCTGCATCGGGGGCAGCGGTCCGAACTCCTGCCACCGTGATAGAGGTTGACGTCCTGCCCTGCCGTAAGGAGCCCCGTTGCCGTCATGCGGTCGCCCTCCCCGAATAGCGCACATGCTGAACGGGCGCCGAAACTAGCACCGATGGGTTCGGTGGTCCAGTGGGTCTTTCCATTGAGTCGATGTCCGGAAATGCATGGCCAGGGTGGCGGGTCGAGTTCCGAAGGGGGTAGCTTCCGGCCGGTCGATGTCCTTTGCTCTCGGCAATTGCTCCCGTTGGCTCGGTCGGCGGCTGAAAGGTGAGTATCCATGGCGATGACCGTGGAAGAGATGAAAGCCTGGCTCAGCGGCCTTTCTCCTGACCAGGAGCTGAAACTTCCCGACGGCCTCCCGGATGATCTGGGCAACCTCAAGAATTCCGTGAACATCGATTACGCCTTGAGTGATTGGTTCGCCGTAGGATCGGAGTTCACCGAGCTCGATCCTGATCCGGATCAGCTGACGCTGAGGGGGACGGTCGATCCGGACTCCCCTACCGCGGTGTTCCGCTTCTTCGCCGCGGACGGCACCGACGCCATAGCCGGAGTGCGCATCGGCCTGTCCCTGAACGGGCACCCAGTGCTGGGGTTCTTGAGCGGCCTCGGGCTCAGGGACCTCGGCCTGGCATACGAGATCCGCTCCCTGGACACTGCAGCGGCACGGTCGTTGGTCGCCGAGGCCCGGCTCGATGTCACGGACGGGCAGCAGCTCCTCATCACCTGCGAACTCGACTTCGACGCGACGAGCTCCCGTTACGCGTTCACCGTGGAGCCCGCGCACGGTACCCAGTGGCAGGTCATCGGCGCCCTGTTCCGGCTCTTCGGAGCCGATCCACCGGCCCTTCTCAGGGACGTCGCCGTCGAACGGCTGTCACTGGGCTACGACATCCGCAACCAGCAGTTCGAGGTGGCGGCCGAGGTCCGCTTTCCGCTGGGGGATGTCACGGCCGACCTCACCGTGCGGGTTGATCTGCGGCAGAGTTCCGGCTCCGGCTACGACGCGACCTACAGCGCTACCCTGCTTCTGGAGATTCCCCGGCAACAGGGCGACCCGCGCGTCCTGGAATTCACCGTCGACTACGACAGCGATCCCACCGGCCGTACCCTCACCGCCCGCTGGACCGGCGCCCCCGGCATCACGTCCCGCGAACTCGCCGGAGCCGTCGGGTTGTCGATCCCGCCCGGCGTGCCCCCTGGTCTGCTCCCCACGCTCACCTCCATCGGCCTGCGCTACGACACCACCGCCCGGCGGCTGCTGCTGTCCGCCACCACCGAGGCCGGCGGTGGCATCGTCGTCGCGTCCGTGCCCGGCATCCCGCGTGCCCTCGTGCTGCTCGTCGCCGCGAACATCTCCGGCCTCAAGCCCACCAAGCTGTCCCAACTCCCGCTCGTCGGCGACCAGATCCCGCCGAGCGCGGACGTCGGCATCACCGGCATCCAATTCCTGGCCACCAGCGGCGCGTTGTCCACCTCCCAGGTCCAGCAGGTCAACACCGACCTCGACGCCACCGGTTGGACCGGCGGCAAGCTGCCCGACTCCGGGGCCGGACTGCCCAAAGGTGTGGTGCTCACCCTCCCGTACGAGATCGCGGGCGAGGCGCAGGACCCCCTCGCGGTCTCCTTCGGCGGAAGCGGGCAGCAGCAGCTCGTCGTGCGGGACGGCAGCGGCGGCCCGGAGTCCGCCGCCTGGGTCGACATCGGGCGCTCCTTCGGGCCCCTGCACCTGCGTCGCATCGGCGCCGGTTTCGACTCCGGCAAGGTGCTGGTGATGTTCGACGCGAGCATGGGTGCCTCCGGGTTCACCCTGGGGGTCCTCGGTCTCGGCATCGCCCTCGATCTCGACACCATGAGCGCCGAACCCCGCTTCCAGGGGCTCTCCGTGGACCTGCGCCGCAACCCGCTGCACATCGCCGGTGCCCTCGTCAACCGCCAGCCCCCGCCCGACGGTTACCCGATCCTGGTCGAGGGCCTGCTCGTCGTCGAGATGCCCAGGTTCGGAGCGCTCGTGCTCGGCGCGTACCAGCGCCGCGGCGACGGCATGACCTCGTTCTTCGCCTTCGGCAGGCTCTCCGGGACGTTCGGCGGGCCGCCGCCGTTCCGCGTGACCGGCTTTGCCCTCGGCTTCGGCTACCACAGCAGCGTCCGCGTACCGGAGCAGACGGAGATCGCCCAGTTCCCGCTGGTGTCCGGCCTGGACGGCGGGCTCCCCGATGACCCGCTCACCACGCTCCCCCTGCTCACCGGTGGAGCCAACCCCTGGGTCGGCCCCGCCGAAGGGCAGATCTGGCTGGCCGGCGGCATCGACTTCACCTCCTTCGAGTTCGTGCAGGCGCGCGTCCTGCTGCTCCTGGAGGCCGGCCGTGATCTCACCCTCGCGCTGATCGGACGAGCCAGCGCGAGCTTCCCGAAGAAGGGCGCGAAGAAGTACGCGCGGATCGGCGTCGACCTGCGGATCGTCTACCAGTCCGCCCGCGGCGAACTCGCGGCCACCGCCCAGCTCGTGGACTCCTACGTCATCGACCCGTCCTGCGCGCTCACCGGCGGTTTCGCCTTCTACTCCTGGTTCGGGCAGAGCCCGCACGCCGGGAACTTCGTCCTCACCGTCGGCGGCTACCACCCCGACTACGACAGGACCAGACCCGACTACTTCCCGGTCGTTCCCCGCCTCGGCTTCACCTGGTCCGTCGGCTCCGCCGTCACCGTCAGCGGCGGCGCCTACTTCGCGCTCACCCCCAACGCCGTGATGGCCGGCGGTTCGCTGGACGTGCGTTTCAAGGCCGGCAACGTCGAGGCATGGCTGACCGCGCAGGCCAACCTGCTCATCCAGTGGGCGCCCCTGCACTTCCGTGCCGGGATCTCCGTCCGCGTCGGCGCCCGCGTCAAGCTGCTGTTCACCATCAGCGGCGAGATCGGCGCCTCCCTCGACCTGTGGGGGCCGCCGACGGGCGGCACGGTCACCGCGAAGTTCGCCTTCATCAAGATCACCGTCAAGTTCGGCGCCCGGCTGTCCGGTCCGGCCACACCCACCTGGGACGAGTTCCGTGCCCAACTCCTTCCGCCGCAGGCCCCGCTCACCGCGCACCCGCTCACCGGACTGCTCACCGACCCCGACGCCGACCCCGCGCTCCGGGCCGCCCGGATCAAGGCAGGTGAGGAGCCGTGGCTGGCCGACCCGGCGGGCTTCTCCTTCTCGGTCTCGTCCGTCGTGCCCACGTCCCGGACCCGGTTCAACGACCGGGACCCGGCGGGCAACCGCACCGTCGACATCCGGCCCATCAACGAGAAGGGCATCGACGGACTGCTCCACGTCACCGTCGAGTACAGCGACACCCGACGCCGGCAGGTCGCCTCCTGGCGCTCCCTGCCCAACGACGACATGTGGCGGATCGAGCCCGAGCACGGGAACGTTCCGTTCGCGCTGTGGGGTGACCCCGACGTCCCCCAGCACAAGGTCCTGGACCAGGAGCCGTTGCTCGACCACCTCACCGGGCTGCGCGTCACCGTTCCCCCGCCCCGGGTCAACGGCCAGGATCTCGGCCCGATCGCCGAACGCGACCTGGCCTGGGAGAAACTCCACCGCGACGCGGCGCTGCCACTCGATCCGCACGCCGACCCCACCGGCTCACCCGTCGAACTCGCCGAACCGCTCGGCGCGGGCGTGACCGTACTCGCCGGGCAGATCGCCGGCCTCGCGGCGGGCTCGGCCCGCACCCGCATGCACGGCGTCCTCGACGGGCTCCGCCCCGACACCCCGCTTCCCAACGGCACGGTCGGCGACTACGCCGAGCAGGCCCGTACCGCCGGACTCGACGCGGACCCGCTGCTGCTCACGGATGATCCCGTGCCGCCGGCTCCCGGCCGCGTCGTGCTCGTCCTCGACGACACCACCGGGGCCGTCCTGTCCGTCGACCCGGACACAGCGACCGTCGTAGGACGGGTGCCGGTCCGGCAGCAGGGCCCGTACCTGGCCGTGACCTCGACGTCCGGAGCGACGCTGTACGCGGCCGGATCCGATCCCCGGCAGCTCGCGGTCATCGACCTCGTCACCCAGCAGGTACGCGCGCCGCGCACCGGTATCGAGCTGACCGGAAGGCCGACGGTGCTCGCGGTCAAGCGGGACGACACGCGGGCGGTGATGGCCCGTCCGGCCCGTATCGCGGCCTCGTCCGTCGAGCTGGCCGGGGGTGCCGAGCCCGTGCGCACGGACGTGGCTCAGCAGGATGTCCAGGCGTTCGGGGGCATCGCGATCGACGTCGAGGCGGGGCGCCTGTACGTCAACGCCAACGACGGCAGCAAGACCGTCACCTACGACACCTCGACGGGCGACAGACTCGGCGTGGTCTTCGGGCCCGCGACGCCCACGTTCGTCACTCCTGGGGAGCCGGGGCGGGTGTACGTCTACGGCGCGGCGGCCGGCAGCAACGGCCAGGTGCAGGTGATGCCGGTGCCGGCCCCCGGAACCTCCTACACGCCGCACAACTTCCCGGCGCGCGGCACCGCCCTGGCCATGCTGACCAACTCGGCCCGGCGTGCCGTCGTGCTGCGGCAGGCCGGTGACACCGGACAGGTGGTCACGCTCTACGAGCGCGGGGGCTCGCCGCCCGTCACGGTTGTCGAACACGATGTCGCCGTCGGCCCCGATCCCCGCGCCCTCTCCGTCGACCCCGCCGACCGTGCCTGGGTCCTGCACGCATCCGCCGTCTCCGTCGTCAGCGGCGGCACCCTCCTGGGTGAACTCCCGCTCGACGCCGGCCCGTTGTCGATCACTTTCGCTCCGGACGCGGCCCGCGCGTTCGTCGTGCGCGACGACGCGACCGTCACCGTCGTCGAGATCCACGACAACGCGCCGGTCGTGGCCGAGCACTGGCAGCTGCCGCCCGGCACCGTCGCCTCCGCCGCCCTCTACACCGTGTTCGCCACCTCCGCCTCGGAAGGGGACGCCCGATGACGGACCAGCGCCGCGGCTTCTCGCCGACCACCGACCCCGGATTCGTCCTGCGCTTCCAGGACAACCGCGAACCGGCGATCAACGCCGGGCTCTACCGGCTCCGGGCCAGCCAAAGCCTGCCCGGTGTGCACACCGGTGACTACCTGACGCCCGTCGAGGAGACCTTCGAGGTCCGCGCCCCGCAGTTCGCCCTCGCCGACGAGCACGTGCATGCCGTCAATCCGCCGCACGAGGCCCGATCCGACCACTCCACGACCCTCGCGCACCTCACCTTCGCCGACCCGCTCCTACCCTGGCTGCGCCGCCTGGACGAGTCCGGTGCCGCCCTCGCCGAAGCGCCCGAGGAACCCTGGCTCGCCCTCCTGCTGTTCGCGCAGGGCGAGCTGCCCGACGACCCCGAATCCATGGCCCTGACCCGGCCCATGACGGCGGAGGAACTCCTCACCGACGCGGACGGCGTACGCCACCCGCGCATCGCGCCCTCGCAGATCGAGGGCGACCCGACCGCGCTCTGCCGCACCGTCGAGATCCCCGGTGACGTCTTCACCACGCTCGTGCCGCGCACCGCGGAGCTGCGGCACCTGATCCACGTCCGTGACGTGTGCACGGACACCGGGCTGCGCGGAGAACCGCTCGCCGAGGGCGCGTACGCGGTCGTACTCGCCAACCGGCTGCCCGACCGCGAGCGCGAGGTGCGCTACGCCGCGCACCTCGTCGCTCTGGAGGGCTGCCGGTCCATCCTCGCCGACGCCGACGCCGGGCGGCTGGACGCCGAGGTGCGCATCCGCCTCGCCGCGCTGCACAGTTGGTCCTTCACCAGCAGGCCGGCGTCCGGCGGCGGGTTCCCGGGCCGGGTGCGACACTTCCTCTTCGACGAGCGCGGCGAGGAACGCGACCTGCTGTTGCGCGTCCCCGTGCCGTCGGCCGAGCCGCCCGCCGGGGCCGACCCTGCCGCGTACGCCGCGGCCCGCACGCGGCTGGTCTCGGGACGGGTGCCGCTGGCGTACGGCCTGGAGACCGGTGAGCGCAGCTACGCCTGGTACCGGGGCCCGCTCACGGCCGAGCCCGCGCAGCCGTTGCCGGCCCCGCCCGCGTCCGGCTGGACGAGCGCCGCGCAGCTGATGGCGTACGAGAAGGCGTGGGGCCTGTTCGACGCGGGCTGGGGCGCGGCCTGGACCCTGGGGCGCGCGCTGGCCCTCGCGGACGCCGACTTCGCCGCGATGCTGACCGCGTGGCACGCCAGAGCCCGTGCCCGCGCCGCGGTGCTGGCACAGCGTTCGGCCGCGGTGGGACCGGACGCGGCGGGATCGGCCCAGGCGGCGGCCCGCGCCCTGACCCCCCGCCCCTTCGGCGCCCTGCTCGAAGAGCTCGCCGCCAACGGCACCGCCGCCCGTCTCCTGCGCGCGGGCACCCACCCCGCCACGCACCGGCGCGCGGCACCGCCCGAGCCCTTCCACCGCACCCCCACCGCCGGGCGGCGCGGGGCCGGGCGGGCCGCGCGCACCGCCGAACTGCTCGCCGATCCCCCGGCGCAGCTCCGCGCCGCCCTCACCGCTCAACTCGCCGACTCCGCCGCCCCGATCAGCGAGTGGCTGCATCGGCTGCGCCTGCTGCACAACGTCCCCTTCGCCGGCCTCGTCCCCGACGAGCGTGCGCTGCCCGGCGAATCGTTGCGCGTGTTCTACGTGGACCAGGGCTGGCTCACCGCACTCGTCTCCGGTGCCGCCGGCATCGCCATCACCGGCGAGACCGACGCCGCCCTCGCCCGCATCGCCGCGCCCTGGGCACGCGGCGAGGACCAGGGGCCGACTCCCCGCGCGGGTGTGGTCATCCGGTCCGCGCTGGTGCAGGAGTGCCCGGGGCTGCTCGTCCGCCCGTACCGGGGCCGTGGCGACGGCCGTCGGCCCATCGCCGTACTGCGGCAGGACGTCCTCGGGCCCGACGTCCTTCTCGTCCTGTTCGAGCAGGTACCCGACGAGGTCGAGCTGGCCGAGCCGCCCGAGGGGCTCTCCTTCGGCATCGACCTCAGCCTGGACGCACGCCGGGTGATCGACCTGCGGTACGTCGACGCGCCGAACGTGGCCCGGCAGATCGACGGCGAGTCCTTCCCGAACCCCGTGGGCGCCGACGGACTCGACGCCCACTTGCGCCCTGACCCCGCCGGACGGCGCGCCGTCCTCGATCTGCGCCCCGACGCGGCGGACGGGCTGCTGCGCAGACTCGGCGACCGGCTCACCGAACTCGGCCAGCAGGCCGCCGCCGACTTCGGCCCCGCCGGGCTCGCCGTGCAGCTCGTCAACGCGCCCCGCCGTCAGCTCATCACCCGCGGCTCGGCCCGATGACCGCGAACACCCCGAAGGAAGGACAGGACAGCGCCGTGACGCTCCCTCCTGCGGCACCGGGCCCACAGCCCCTCGTCGTCCCCTTGCAGATCGAGGCGCTCACCGTCAACGAGCGCGTGCGCTCCGCCGAGGTCTTCCAGCGCTGGCAGGCCAACTACGCCCTCACCCGGCTCGATCTGTCCCCGGAACCGCCCGCGTTCTCCAACACCGACACGGCCTTCAACGCCGATCCCGATCGCGAGGGGGTCTACCTGCACTGGCAGTTGCCCCAGGCCCTCACCCACGGCGTGGACGAGCAGGGCGACGGCGTCCCGGTCTTCCCGCTCGTGCCCAACCGCTGGCTCGTCGTCCGCCAGGCCGTCGCCACCCTCTCCGGGGCGCGCACCGACACCGGCTGGATCGTCGAGAGCGACTACCTGGACCCCGCTCAGGGCTCCAGCACCTACCTGGACCGCGAGGGCCGCCTCACCCGTATCGGCCGCCGCGTCGACCTCGCCGACGGCGCGTGGCGCGAACCCGGCACGCCGGGCGGCCTGTTCCTGACCGCCGTCGGCCCGGGCCTGCCGACCTTCGCCGCCTACCAGCCGTACAACACCGATGTGTTCTCCGTCCACGACCGTACGGACGACCTCGATCCGGACACCGCCTACCAGCTCAGCTACCTGGTCGCCGGTTGGTACAGCGACCCGGCCGCGGATCCGCTCGCCGGAGACCTCGCCGCGCGCATGGCCGCCCTCGAATGGACCGCCACGGGCCCGGTGCCCGACGCGGCCCGGACCGTCTGCCACGGCACCGCCCTCGACGTGCAGTGGCAGCGCCGGGGCAGTGGCATGCCCGCCTCCGACCGGCCCGACTACGTCACCGTCGCCGTGGGCAACAACACCGAGCACGCCACCAAGGCCCTCAAGGAGTACGCCGCCCGCCGGGCCGGCTCCCCACCCGAGCTGGCCGCGCTGCTGTCGGCCGTGCACTCGGGCGTGCTCGACCTGCTCGAAGAGCCCGACGGCCAGTTCCAGGCCGAACGCGCCGTGCACGCCTCGTGGTTCACGCCCGAGCCCGGCGGATACGGCTGGGTTCTGGAGGACGCCGAGCAGCCCGCCGCCCCGGAGGGCAGGCGCCGTCGGCCCCGGGCGGTACGCGCCGCGTACGCCCAGGTCCTCGCCAAACTCAATGAGGACCAGGCCGCGCACGACGCCGCCGTACAGGACCTCGTCGCCGCCCAGCGTCGGCTGTACGACCTGTGGTGGGCGGCCAACTTGCCGAAGTTGCCGGACGCGCCGGGGGAGCCGGCCGGGAAGTACCGCGAGGACCTCGACGATCGCCTCCAGGACGCGACCAAGGCGGCCAAGGAACAGCGCGACGTGGTGGCGAGGCTGCGTGGCGCGGTTCCCTGGGGCGACACCCCCGACCAACTCACCACTGACATCGGCCGGTACCAGCGCAACCATGGACTCCCGGAGGACGAGGTCGTCCTCAAGCGTGCGGTCCTGCCCGGCTTCCACCGGCCCAACGATCCCGTCGTCGTCATCCGGGGAACGAAGGACCGGCCCGTCCCGCCGGAACGAGAGGGCTCGGCCGCCGCTGACCCGTACGCCGTGAGCGAGGGCGCGTACGAGGATTCCGAGCAGGACGAGGACCCGCCGTTGGACTGCCGCTGGCCGGACGCGCTCGTCTCCGGTGTGCGGGTGGCGGGGGACCAGGTCTCCGCGACTGACGCGCAGACCCCCAAGCCGCCGAACCTCCCGTCCCCCGACGGCCTGTCCGGTGTGCTGTCGGCCCTGCTGCGCGAGCTGTTGCACCTCGCCTCCTCCAACGCCCGCACGCTCGCGACGTCCACCGGCTTCACCGGCGACGTGGCGGCACTCGCCGAGGCCATGCGCACGCCGCACGTGAACGCCGTCGGCACCCCGGGGGAATACACCGCGCAGTGGCGGCAGCCCTGGCAGCCCCTGTTCTTCGAGTGGAAAGTCGACTACTTCCCCATCGAGTGGCGGGGCGAGCCGGACGGCAGTCACGCCGACCGCGACAACTGGAGCTTCGACGGCACCGATTACCACTGGCTCGGTACCGGCGCCCACGCGGTCCCCCGCATCCTCAGCGGCCGCCAGTTCCTCGCCCCGACCGCCAGCGAGACCACGGCGGCGGCGCTGCGCCAGTACGCCCGTACCCACCCGGGACCGGCGGCCGCCGCGCTGCGGGCCCTCGCCCGGCAGGTCGAGGACGACGCCGACTGGTTCTCCCAACCCCTCGCCGGCTTCACCGAACAGCTCGCCGCCCGTGCCTCCACCCCGGCCGCCCTCAATCCCCATTCCAAGCTGTCGCCCGACCTGCGCACCGCGCTCACCGAGGCGATGGGCCGCACCCTGCCGCCCAACCCCGGTGCCCTCCCCCGCCCGTTCATCGGTTGGAACGAAAGCCTCTACCAGTCGCTGCGGGCCGGGCAGTTCGCCTTCGCGCGGCTGGCCGTCATCGACCGCTTTGGGCACGCCCTGCCCGCGATCTTCCCGGATCCGCTCGCCCTGCGGTTCCCACCCGGCAACGAGCCCGGGGACGTCATCGGCGTCGGCGTGCCCGCGCGTCGTTTCGCGCCGGAGCTGCCCCAGGAGCTGACTCCCTCCTGGAAGGACCCCCAGGATCCGCAAGACGGCCACTGGACCATCAACCCGTCCACCTGGTACCGCTTCGCCCAGCTCACGCCGCGCCTGACCCAGCCGGCCCGGGCCGGCTTCACCCTCCTGGACGCCCTCGACGACCTCAACCCGCTCGCCACCGCGAGTGCCCCGGACACGACCCCGGTGTCCGCATGGCTCGTCCCGGGCCACCTCGACCAGGCCCTGTACACCTACGGACCGGACGGCACCCCGCTCGGCGAGCTGCGCACCACCCTTCCGCCCGGCGGAAACCCGCACGTGACCTGGCACGCACTGCCGTACTCCCGGCACCACGAGATCGACGACCTGAGCGAGGAATTTCCCCATCTGCACCGCTTCCTGAGCACACTCGTCGCCCCCGACCGGGGGCCGGCGGCGCTCCGCTCCCTCCTCACCGTCATCGACCGCACCCTGTCCACCACCGCGCCGCTTGGGGACGCCGCGCCCCCGTACACCCCGAGCGTGCTCGTCGGCCGGCCGCTGGCGCTGATGCGCGTACGTTTCGGAATCGACCTCGACGGGCCGCCGTACACGGACCCGTCGTGGAAGAACCTGCGCGCCCCGGAAGGACCGGCGTACCCCGGCTACCGGTGGCCGGTGCGGCTCGGCGAACGCAACGAGCTGGCGGACGGACTCGTGGGCTACTTCCACGGCGAGCACCACGACACGGACTACCGCGTCCTGCACACGGTCCTGGGGGCGGCCGAACTCCCCGACGCGGCACGGGACTACTTCGACCCCATCGGCACGGGCGCCTCACTGACACTCCCGGCGCGGCCACCGGGCAGTGATCCCGACAACCGCAACGCCGCATTCCTGACCCTGATCGCCGACCCGCGCGGCACGGTGCACGCCACGACGGAGATCCTGCCCACCGCCGAAGTCCGGCTGCCCGCGCGGCTCGTCGAGCCGCCACTGGCCGAACTCCCGGTGTCCTTCCGACTGGGACCGCTGCCAATGAGCGAGTACGTACCGGACCCTGCGGGGTCGCGTTCCGGACGGCCCGGGGAGGTGCCCGCACTCGTCCTGCCGCGCCCCTCCGACCGGCACGGCACATGGACCTGGGTGCAGAACGAGACGACCGACACGAGCACGACCACCACATACGCCTCCGACGGTGAACCCCGCCACCCGCGCCCCACCCCGACCCTCCGTTCCGGCCGCCTCACCCTACGGCCCACGCACAGCGCCGACCACGGCGATCAGCCCGAAGGAGAGCCCCGATGACCGACTGCGTGCTCAGCTACGCCCTGACGACCGTCCCCGCCCCGCTGACCGTCAGCCCCCCTGCCGTGGAGCCTGGGCAGGAGGACGAGAACTCCTACGCGTCCATCGACCTGGTCATCTCCAACAGCGGTTCCACACCCGTGCGGTGCAGCCGCATTGCCCTCGTGCTGCCCGTGGGTTCGCTCGCCCAGGACCTCGCGCTGACCGGCGAGGGCATCGCGCCGTACGTCGAGCCGGAATCCGGATGGACGATCGTCAGTCCGCAGCCAGACGTTCTGGTCGCCGTGCCGACGGCCGAGACAGCGGTGTTCCCGTCAGCGAGGGAGAACCGCGGTGACGCATCCGGTGCGAAGGTGCGGTTCGAAGTGGTGCCGCGGGACGGGACCAGTGAAGTCACCGTCGACGGCCTGTACATCACGCTGAGCAATATCCTGGTCAGCGACAAGACCGGTATCGCCCGGATCGGGATCGAAGAATGGGCGACCACCGGGGACACGATTCCGGAAACGCCGAATACCTCGACGCTCGACGTCGCGAAATACCCGTTCCGCAGCGGAGCCAACCCGTCGCCAGGAGTCGGACGGGCGCTCGTCGCCCTCAAGGAACAGGGCGGCCCGCCGGCGACCCTGATCAACGCAGGGGCCCCGGTGAGACTGGAGTGGCACCACGCACCCGGCGACAGCCACGAACTGTATATGAACGGTCTGCGGATCGACGATCCCTCGATCGCGGGCGGAAGCATGTATCAGGTTGGGCGGGACACGGTGTTGCGGGACACCGCACTCGCGCTGAAGACCGTGACACCGACGCCGGTTGGCGGGTTCGTGACTCGGTGGGACCACCTCACCGTGTGCGTGGCAGACCAGACCCTGGCCTCTCTGACAACGACGGGCGATGCGACGGTGGAGGGTGCCTTCGGGGTCACCGGACAAACGACGGTGAGCGCACTCGCGGCCACCGGAAACACCACGGTGGGAGGCACACTCGGCGTCACCGGCCAAACCACCGTGAGCGCACTCGCGGCCACCGAGAACGCCACGGTGGCGGGCACGCTCGGAGTCACCGGACAGACGACGGTGAACACACTCGCGGCCACCGGAAACACCACGGTGGGAGGCACACTCGGCGTCACGGGGCAAACGACGGTAGCCGGACTGAATGTGACAGGTGCCCTATCCGGCGTATCCGTGAAGGTGACGCCGGATGAACACTGGGACAAGGAGTGGAAAGAGAGTCAGGCCGGCGACAGGGAGGCCCCTGCGGGCAAGGTCATGGTCGGCCGCCACCATCGCGGGGACGAGAACGGCTGGACCGGGCACAGGTACGCCAGGATCACCATCGACTGACCTCGGTCCGTCGCGCGCCCGGCAGAGGCGGAGGACGCAGTGACGACCATGCCGTTCACACCCCCAGGTGTTCTGTTCAGTGCGGAACAGCTTGATTGCGTGCGGGCGAAAGTGAGGTCCGGGCAGGAACCATGGCAGACCGCCCATGCCCCGGTCGAGGAACTCACCGGCAACCCCGGCACGGACATCCGGCTGGGCCCCGTCACCGAGATCGGCTACAACGCTCTCCACCACCGACTCGGCGTACCGATGGTCAACCCTTAGGCTGACCGCTATGCGATGGGGGGGATCGTTCGGCACGGGTCCGGTGCACCGCCTTGGTGTACGTGGTGGGATTTCTGGAAGGAGCGGGAGCACACGGATACTTTGTCGCGACGGGCGGCCTGGATGCCTACAGCTACGCACCGATGCCCGTCCAACTGCTCTTCCACGCACTCCTGCTGCTCGATGCGTTGGTCGCACTGCTGATCATCTGCGCCCGTCCTGCTGCGCCACTGCTCGGTGCCGCGGTGATGCTCGCGGACTTGGTCGGCAACTGGACCGTCGCCTGGAACGCGGTCATGGCTCACCCGACCACGTTTCTCCGCCCCGTAGGGCTCTTGCCGATCACGCTCTTCGGCGTCTTCGTCCTCGGCACGGCGCTTCCGCTCCGCCGGGCGCTGATGCCCGGCGGACACCTCAGCGCCTATGTGCCCTCTCCGCCCAAGGCAGGATGAGGGGCAGTACGTCAGCCCGGCCGGGCTGACGTACTGCCCCCTCCCCCCCCGCAAGCGATCGGGGCGCAACAGCCGTCTCCTGGGTGGCAGACCGCTGTCATCGGCAGACCTGTCGCTGGAAAGCCATGGCAGGATCCGTGGGTATGAGGATCGAACAGGAAGATCGGCCCGTAGCCCTGGTCACCGGGTCAACGTCGGGGATCGGAGAGGCCGTCGCGCGCAGGCTGGCGGCGGACGGGATACGAGTCGTCGTGCACTCGCGGCGCAGTGCGGAGGCCGGGGAGGCGCTGGCGGCGGAGCTCGGCGGGACGTACGTGCGGGCGGACCTGGCGGTGGAGGAGGAGGCCCGGGGGCTGGTCGAGGCGGCGCTCGACCGGTACGGGCGGCTGGACGTGCTGGTGAACAACGCGGGCATCAGCTGGCCGATCCCGCACGACGACCTGGCCGCGGCGACACCCGCGGACTGGCGCCAACTGCTGGAGGTCAACCTGATCGCGCCGTGGGTGCTGTGCACAGCGGCACTTCCGGCGCTGCGCCAATCCCCCGTGGGCGGCAGCATCGTGAACGTCACCAGCCACGCCGGGGTGCGCCCGAAGGGCTCGTCGGTCCCGTACGCGGCGAGCAAGGCCGCGCTCAATCACGTGACCCGGCTGCTCGCGGCCGCGCTCGGGCCTGAGGTGCGGGTCAACGCGGTGGCCCCGGGTCTGGTGGACACGCCGATGACGAAGGACTGGGCGCAGGCGCACGAGCTGTGGCGGGACCGCGCGCCCATGCGCCGTCCGGCCCAGCCCGCCGACGTGGCCGACCTGGTGGCGTCGCTGATCGCCAACACCTATCTCACCGGCGAGGTCGTCGTGCTCGACGGCGGACTGAACCTGACCTGAGAGGCCACCCGCCCACGCGGCGCCACCCGTCCGGGCCCGGGGCGTGCATCGAGAACAACGTCCCATCCGGGCGGTATCGCCTGTGTCGTTCCCGCGTGACGCCCGGCGCTGGTAATGACTCGTGCCGCACGGATTAAAGGCGGAATCAGGTCGGTAAAGAAATCCCCCGCATCCGGTGAGAAATTCCTTGAAATGGCGGACTGCGAC
Source organism: Streptomyces noursei (assembly GCF_016917755.1). Taxonomy (GTDB): domain Bacteria; phylum Actinomycetota; class Actinomycetes; order Streptomycetales; family Streptomycetaceae; genus Streptomyces; species Streptomyces yunnanensis. The sequence continues at coordinate 1,200,242 of NZ_CP070326.1, forward strand.
GCAACGGGCCTCGAACATGCCGAAGACTTCTGCGCATGGCTACGACAGTCCCCGACAGAACCACTCCCACCGGCGGCGCCCCCCGTCGCGCGCCCTGGCGATCTCCGGTGGGTCAGCCGGCCTACGCGCGTCCGGCGTTGCTCGTCATCGCCGTGCTCGCCGCCGTGCTCTACGCGTGGGGGATCAACCACAGCCATTACCACACCTTCTACGCGAACGCCGTGCGCAGTATGACGCAGAGTTGGCAGGCGTTCTTCTACGGTTCGTTCGACCCGGGCAATTCCATCACCCTCGACAAACTGCCGGGATTCCTCTGGCCGCAGGCGCTCTCCGCCCGGATATTCGGCTTCCACCCATGGGCGTTGACGCTTCCTCAGGTAATGGAGGGGGTGGCGAGCCTGCTGGTGCTGTATCGGGTGGTGCGCCGTTGGGCGGGCGACAATGCGGCACTGATCGCGAGCGTCGCATTCCTGTTGACGCCGGTGGCGGTGGGGCTGTTCCGCACTGCCGTCGAGGACCCGTTGTTCACCTTGTGCGTGCTGCTCGCGGCGGAGGCCACCCAGCGGGCGGCGGAGGCCGGCCGGTTGCGCCCACTGGTGATGGCCGGCGTCTGGGTCGGCATCGGCTTCCAGTCGAAGATGCTGGAGGCGTGGGTGGTCCTTCCCGCGCTCGCCGCGGTGTATCTGCTCTCGGCACCGGTCCCCTTGCGGAAGCGGCTGGCGCGGCTCGGGATCTCCACGGTGGTGATGGTCGCCGTCTCCGCCTCGTGGATGGTGGTCGCCGCCCTCACCCCGGCCAAGGATCGGCCGTATGTCGACGGCACCACCAACAACTCCGCGTTCAGCATGGTGGTTGGCTACAACTTCCTGAACCGCTTCTCGTCGCTGGGGATCAGCGCGGCCTCCACCGGCAGCATCAGCGCGACGCGCGGAGGCGGGGGCCACGGCGGCGGCCAGGATGCGGATCACGGCGGTGCGTCGCACGGCGCCCGGGCGGGTGCCGGCCATCCGTCCGTCCCGTCGCACGGCGGCGGGCCGGGCGGCTTCGGCGGGGGCGGCGACCGCGGCCAGGACGGCTGGTCGAAGATGTTCGGCCCGTCGCTGGCGTCGCAGACCGGCTGGCTCTACCCGCTCGCCGCCGTCGCGGTCGTCTGCGGCCTGCTCTGGCGCCGGGGCCGGCCCCGCACGGACCGGATCCGCGCGGATTTCGTCCTCTGGGGCACCTGGTTGACCACGTACTTCCTGGTCTTCAGCGCGGGCAGCGTCGCTGGCCACACGTACTACATGGGCGTGATCGCGGTGCCGCTCGCCGCGCTGGCCGGCGGCGGCCTCTCCCTGCTGTGGGGCGCGTACCGGGCCGGAGGTCGCCGCGGATGGGTGCTGCCCGGCGCAGTCGCCGCGACGGTGGCCTGGGGCGCCTACCTCGCCGGCGAGTTCCCCTCGTTCCTGCCGTGGTTGGTGCCGGCAATGGGCGCACTGGCGCTGATCGCCGTCGTCCTGTTGGTCCTCGCCCGACCGAGCGGCACCCGGCGCGGTGGCCGCATCGCCCTCGCCGGCCTCGGCGCCTCGCTCGCCGCTGTGCTGCTCGCGCCGGGCGCATGGGCGGTGCAGGTCTTCAACCCGACCTACGGCAGCTCCGGGATGGGCGCGGTCGGTCCGACCGGCACCCACCGCGGCCACGGGGCGGCGACGTCACCGGGCAGTGGGCACCTGAAGGGCGGCTTCGACGATTCCAGCGGCCAACTGACGTCCGAACAGCGTAAGTTGCTCGCGTTTGCCACCGCCCACCAGGGGTCGGCCGAGTACGTCTTCGCCACCAACGGCTGGAACAGCGCCTCCCCGTACATCCTGGCCACCGGTGCCCGTGTCCTTCCCCTGGGCGGCTTCAGCGGCCAGGTCCCGTTCCCCACCGCGGTCCGGTTCCGGCAGTTGGTCGAGGCGGGCACGGTCCGCTACGTCCTGCTGGGCCAGGCACGCGGCATGGCCGGGATGTTCGGCGGCGGTACCGGCCGGGGCACGACGCCCGCCACCCGGATCACCGACTGGGTCCGGCACGCCTGCGCCCGCGTCCCCGCCTCGGCCTACGACGGTGCGCAGCCCCCGACGACCGCACCGGCCCGAGCAAGCCGCGCCGCCCAGACCCTCTACCGGTGCGGACCAGGCCGCTGAGGCGGCGGCGGGGCCCACGGCGTCGTCTACCCGATCGAGGGCGCTCGTGGCCTCCGGGTGGTGCTGTTCCTCCAGGTCAGCACCACCCGGCCTGATGGTGGGTCCGGCTCCCGGCGCAGTGTGCGCGGCCGCCGGCTCATGCGTCTCTCACCCCCGGAGAGGTTTCAGCGGGACCGGTACCTCGGCTCGCCAGATGGATCCCAGGAGGTCCGAGTGGGACTGGTGGTGTCGCGTTCGGCCGCGTCCAACCAACCGGTCAGGTCCGCCCGGGCTCTTGCTACCCGCGAGCGCACCGTGCCGACGGGGCAGCCTGCCACCGCCGCGGCGTCGCCGTAGGGCAGTCCGAGCACCTGGGTGAGGAGAAACGCCTCCCGGCGGGTGTCGTCCAGGGCGTCGAGCAGGTCGCGCAGCGCCACGCCCTCGTCGAACTCGGGGAGTCCGGCGGGTTGTGCCCGTTCTGCCGCCGCCTGCCAGTCCGCGGAGTTGACGATGCGCGGGCGGGTGGCGGCGGACCGGTAGCGGTCGATCACCACCCGCCGGGCGATCGACAGCAGCCAGACGCGGGCGCACGAACGTCCGGCGTACCTCGGCAGGCTGGTCAGCGCCCGCAGATAGGTGTCCTGGGTCAGATCGTCCGCGCTGTTCACGTCGGAGCTCAGGTGGGCCACGAACCGCCATACGTCACGGTGGGTGGCCCGGACGAAGCGTTCCACCGCTTCGGGGTTTCCGCTGCGGGCGGCCAGCGCCCAGCGGGTCACGTTCTCGTCGTTCCTGGTTGATCGCGATGGGTGGCCGGGTGCCATGTGGGCAGGAGTCATCGCCTGGTGTCCTTCTCGGCTGCGGGGCCGCCCGAGTGCGGGCAGCCGCCCGTCGATGAGTCGCCCCTGAGACGTGGCAGGCCGGAAGACGGCACGGCGGCAGGCACGCCGGGGCTACAGAGGCAGGTGCTGGCGGGCATGCCACGTCCTGGTCCCGCCGCATGACGGCGACGGGGTGTCCGGGCACGCCGGTGTTTCGCTCGCCGCCGGGTCGCTTCCGATGAGGGGATGCTCACCGGAGGAAGGTGCGCCGGGACGATCGGTCAGTGCCAACGGGGCATCGTGGGCGGACCTCGGCGCGAGAGGGTGTATTGCAGCAGTGCCCCACAACACAGGGGTGGGGCAAAGGCGGTTGCCGGCGTGGTGGACGGGGCGCGCGGGCCGGTCCGGCGCAGGACGGCCAGGACGAGCACCAGCGGTGCGAAGACCACGGCGACCAGGGCGTGGGCGAGCCGGAACGCGGCGGCCTCGCCCTGCCAGAGCCACCACCCGCACACCGCCGCGGCGAGAAGATGGGCAAGGAGCATGCCCAGGTGACCGTGGCCAGGGTGCGCGATCGGCATCGGGTCCAGCTGGTGGTCCACCGGCAGCGCGGCGCCGCCCATGTGTGCCATGCCGTCGTGGGGCATGGCCTCCATACCGGGCAGGGGGCCCGCGGTGCTCGTGCCGTCGTGGGGCGGCGGCGGAGCGGAAACGTGGGTGAGGGGCATGCCCGGCCCGGCGTGGCGCGGCAGCAGGTCCGCTGCCCGCTGCCCGTGCCACGCACCCTGGTGCCCGGACATGCCGCACACCAAGTGCCGGAGCCAGGCGATGCCGTGCCATCGGCCGCCGGACGGGCCGGTCGCCAGCGTCTGCGCCAGGGAGAGCAGGAAGTGCAGGACCAACTGGGCGGTGACGGTGGCACCGACGACGAACAGTGCGCCGCGCTCCCGTCCGGTCAGCCGCCACGCCGCCCCGAAGGTGCCGGCGACCGCCGCGGCCAAGCCCCACCAGGGGACGGCTCCCTCGGACATCAGGGAGTGCCCCAGGGCCGTCGTCGGCACACAGACGGCCGCGAAGACCGCGGCGCGGGTGGTGCGTGAAGCCGGCCCGGGAGTCATGGCCGGAATCGTGCCATCGCCTGCACGGGAGACGACAGGGCGGACGCGGCTCGTCTGCGCGCCCCCACACGCCGCCGTCGTGCGCCCCACATGCGCCGGGGCTCCCCGCCGGGGACTGCGGCCGTCGAGGCGGCCTCCCGCAGGCGCCTCGGTCAACACGTATCTGGCGCTGTTCGGTTCGCAGCGTGTGGATTTGTCGCCGACGGTTGCCGCGGTGCTGGTGGCGGTGCTCGGGGTCGCGGGCATCGGCGGGCGCGTGGTGTGGTCGCGTACGGCGGGACGGCCGGGCCGGGGCGAGGCGCTGCCCGCAACAACGTGGTCTTCCCCGAACCGTTCGTCCCGGTCAGCGCGATCCGCTCACCCCGCGCCACCTCCGGGTCCACGCCGGACACCGCTTCCAGCCGACCGTGTCTGCACACGACACCGCATAGCCGTACGTCCAGACCGAGGGCCTCGACGTTGCTCTGCTCCACAGTCCACCAGTCGGCCGAGCGGAGCCCGGAGTTCCCGGAAACCCCCGCCCCCGAGATCCCGACCGTCCGTGGCTCGGAACGCGCCTTGACGCCAGCCAGGGGAACGGTCTGTGGAAGTCGTCCACGGCGCGTGTTCGACGACCAGGCTGCGCATTGGTCGGTCCAGAAGTAGGGCACAGGAGCGAAGGGTTGTGCGTCGCCGACGAGGTTGCCGGCCGCGGCCACGGTCTGTTCGATTGCGTTCATCCGGTGCTCCAGTCGCATGCGGGTGCCGAAGCGCGGGTTGTGCCACGAGGCGACGTCGCCTGCGGCGTAGATGCCTGGCGCTGCCCGGCACGGCGCGTCGCACACCTCGCCGTTGGCCAGGGTCAGTCCCGAGCCCGTCAGCCAGTCGGTCGCGAGCGTGGAGCCGAGGGCCAGGACGACCACGTCGGCGGGGAGTCCGCTGCGTGCGGCGCACCGGAACGGGCTCCGGTTCGACCAGGGTCACTTCCAGGCCCATGGTCCGGGCCGCCGCGGCGACCTCGGTGCCGAGGAATCCGGCGCCGACCACGACCACCCGGGGCCCGGTGAGCAGTGCGGCGCGCACGGCGAGCGCGTCGTCGAACGTGCGCAGGACGTGGACCCCGTTGAGATCGCCGTGCGGAAGGCGTCGGGGGATCACGCCGGTGGCGATGATCAGGCCGTCGAAGTCGGTCGTCGCACCGCCGGCCAGACGCACCTGGCGGCGTTTCACGTGGAGACCGGTGGCAGCCACGCCGTGGCCCTTGCCAAGACGGCCGTCTCGGCGGGGCCGCTCCCTCTCCCCGAGCCGCTGCCCGACTCCCCCCTTCCTTGAGCATGGAACATGGCATCGGCGGATCGGGGACCTTCGAACCCTCCTGAGGAGAAGGAGAGTTGGGGTGCGATGAGGCGGGTTACCTTGCGAGCCGATGAGGGGGCGCGCCGACCGAGGCGTGGTCGCCGTGGCACGCTCAGGAAGGCAGCTTCCTCCCCCCTGACGCAGTTGCGACCATGCATCGAACTGCGGGCCTTGGCGCGCAATGCATCGCGGACTTCCGGCAACTCTGAAGGATTCCACGCTTTCTTCATATGATCGGGACCGCCTACTATTCCATTTATTTCCACTGATGGCATTCACCGAATTCCAGCGCGTCGTTAAGTGACGACGGCATATTTCGCTACTAATCTCGCGATCGCATCAAGTCGATCAGCAGCTGATCGGCCCCTGCCACTCAATCGGAGAAGAAATGCGTAAGCTTCAGAAGGCTGCCGTCATGATGGCCATCCTTGGCAGCGTCTCCCTCCTTGGCGCCGGCACCGCCTACGCCGATGGCGGAAGGCACGGCGGCAAGGGGGAAAGTGGGTTCGCCGTCAAGCAGGGAAGCTCATGTCGATCGCACGACGAGAACGTTGACGTGCTCGGCGAGGTCGGGATCCTCAATGGGGTGCTGGGCAACGCGCTCAATGGTGAAGGCTCCCCCGGCGCCCAGAGCACCAAGATGGGCTCGGACATGGGCTGCGACAACAGCTTTGCCGTCGGCGGCAAGGGTGGAAAGGGCGAAAAGGAGTAGAGGCCGGCACCGGCATTCGATTCATAGTGCCGGTGTTAGGGGCGCGGTCTTCATCGCGACTTCACGCCCCTGGGTACGGGAATTTCCTCGAACCATGGCCGGGCTGAAAGCGGCCTGCCAGGTCTCTCGGGGAGACCTGGCAAACAGCCGAAAGATGAGATGCCTCATCCGCAGTTAGACCGCCGCCGGCCATTCTTCCGGTGAGCTTGGCCGGCGGCTCAAAACCAAGGTGCAGCCCAGCGCCCTCGCCATCTCCGCCAAGGGTGACCGGCCGCCCTCGAAGCGGGATAGGCGATCCGAGGCCCCTCGGACCACTCGACCTCCGAGTGGTCCGAGGGGCCTGACTGCGCCGGTTGAACTGCCCAAGTGGACAGCCCGACGTCATGCCGGATAGCGCGGAAGTGCTGGTACGAACCGGCAAGTTCCTGCCCGCGGCACCCCTCGCATATCCCTTCAACGGACACCCTGTGGGCAGGCCGGCGCGGCCAGGTGGGAGCCGAGGGCTTCAGTCATCCGGAGGCGCAGCCCCACCCCGGGACCGCGGTTGCGGCACCCGGCTGGCGGGCCGGACGCCGCAACCGAGCACCTCAGGCCAGCGGGGGAACAGCTCCGCCAAGGTGCCGGGCGAAGAACCGGACCGCGCTGTCGACCTCGAACCTGGGAAGTTCCTTGTGCTTGCCCGAGTTCACGTGCAATGACTTCTCCTTCGAGGCGAAGGCGTCGAACAGCGCCAGCCCCTCCTCACGCGAAATGTGCTCGTCGTCCCACTGCAGGTCGAACTCGATCGGGATGGTGATCTGCTGCGCCTTCTGGGCCAGGACATCGGGCCAGTGCTGGCCGAAGACCGCGGCGGTGATCCTGGGGTCGGCTGCCACGAACGGTATGCCGATCGCGGTGCCCATGTTGATGCCCCAGTAGCCGACCGGCCCGTCGGCGCCGATCTCCGGAAGCTCCTGGAGGGCGTCAAGGGTTGCCTGGTACTCGGGCACGGCCCGCTCCGCCAGGTGGGCGTTGTAGCGGACGACAATCGGGCCTTCCGGCTCGCCCGCCGCCCTCGCCCGGAACAGCTCGGCGATTTCCGCCTCGTCGTGCGCGGTGCGCGGCCGGTCGCCGTGACCGGGCGCGTCGATGACGGCGACGTGGAAGCCGCAGCCCGTCACCAGGCACCGGGCCCGGCCCGACATCGCCGGGTGCTTCTTGTGGTTGCCGCCGCCGTGGCCCATCAGGACCAGGGGCGCGTGATCGCCGCCGGAAACCGGTGACCAGAGAACTCCGGGAACATCGCCCACGGTGAAGTCGCGCTCGACCATGCCGTTCGACGACGACTCGGCGGTGAACTGCAAAGAGTGCATAGGTGTTGCCTTTCGGGAGTGCCTTGTTATCGAGGCGCTCCCGGCGACGTCTATGTCAATCGCCGGCCGTGACGGGAAGGGGGAGCACCCACGTCGGTACAGCGTTCATGGGTCTCACCTCCTCGGGCGGCATCACGGTCAGCTGGAAGGTAGCAGCTTGATCGCCACCCCTTCAACCCTCTGCCTCGCCGCGTGCGGACAGCCACCGCGTGGTGCGGAACGCGGGTACCCGCGCCGCGCGCCCCCGGAGATTCGCTGGTCACCGGGGCGCGGCCGGGCTGCCTGGTGAATCGGCCGATGGGCCTAGCTTCCGGCCGTAACGCTGCCGGCAACGGCAACCGCTGCCATGACCGCCTGCATGTCGCGGATCGCAGCGCGAACGCTCTCGGCGGCCCACTGGCCGGATGCGATCTCCGCCATCCGGTCGGCCACCTGCTTACGCGGAACATCGGGGCACGCCAGGCGGTGCAGCTTGGCGGCGTGGATCAGGGCGATGAGGCCCGCCGTGCGCTCGTCCGGGGTGGCACCGTCCAGGACGACGGCCTGGAGCCGCTGACGCAGCTCCCTCTCGGGCGCGCCGTCGGCCTCGGGGTAGCGGCGCGTGGGGAACAGGCCGAGGGCCCTGTGCTGCTGCTCGGCGAGCACTCCGCGCGCACACAGGCTTTCCACGGCCGCGTCACCGGCCTTGCCCCGCTCCCTCTTCAGCCACTCCGTCACCCGACGCTTTTCGCGGCCGCGCAGCCAGGCGTCGAGCAGCGCCATGCGGTCATCGAGCAATCGCTCACCGGTCGGCGTCCTGTCTGTCAGCTTGAGGTACTTGCCTTCAACAGATGCCCGCCCGGCGAGGACCAGTTCCAGCAGGATCCCGCCCGCGGCGGCCCAGCCCGCCGCCCGCCGCTGCTCCGGCACCCCGGACTCGTCGTCCAGACAGAGCAGCATGATCTCCTCGGCCAGTGTGATGGCCATCCTCGGTCCCCCGATACGTCTCGTGATCGTTGCAGTCAACCGATGAGACGCCCAGGTTGACCTGGCGGTTGCCACGACGTCCGTCTCGTAGCCCGCACCCATCGGACAAGCCTCAGGGCGCGCATCGGGCCGCGATCAATGAGCGGGCTCTCCCCTCGCGCTGATCTTCGATCCGGTGGATCGTCTTGCATGCACGTGCGCAACTGGCCGATGCAGAGCGGGAGTTCATCGAGCCGTGCCTGCCGATCGGCGAGTACGGTCCTCAGCCGGTGCGGCTGCGGCAGCAGTTCGAGGGGGTGCCGTGGCGGTTTCGGGCGGGCGAGCAGTGGCGGGAATTGCCCGCCGCAAGGTCCACCTCGCCGCCCTCCGCAGGTGCCGTCCACTGGCGTGCGCCCTGACCGCCGAGCAGGCCGCCGACGGCCCACAGTTCGTCCCCGTACTGGACAGGATGTGCGTCCGCGGGCTCGCCCATCGCCCTTCGCGTGCCGTTCGGCGTACCCGTCCCGCGGCAATTGCGGCCACCTACGCAGGCGCGGCATCAAGGCCGTGATCCCGGACCTGTGCGCCGCCTGCGCGGTGTCGGCCCGCGGGGTCAGGTGAGGGCGGCGACCAGCAGGGCGAAGGCGGCGATGAGGACGGCGACGCGGGCGTAGTGGAAGCGGTCCCAGCGGTTCATCTGCTCCTTCCAGTCCTCGGGCCGGTTCTCGGGGGTCCAGGTCTTGCCCCGGTTGTTGATCGGGACGAGCAGCAGGATCGACATGATCACGCTGAGGATCAGCAGTGCGGCGGCGGCGATGACGAGGCCGGTGCCGGGGCGGTGCCATCCGGCGATGGCCCAGACCGCGGCGAGGACGAGCGAGCCGATGTACCAGACCGGCATCACGGCGCCGAGCATCCGGCCCCCGTGTGCGCGGCCGAGTTGGCCACTGTCTTCGGGGAGTGCGTCGAGGATCCGGTTGATGACGAAGGCGACGGAGAACTCCACCCCCACCATCACGCCGACGACCACGGTGGTGAACACCTCGAGTGCGTTGAGCATGATGACCCCTCCTGGGATCTAGCGCCGCTAGATGATGAGGCAACGCTAGTACTGCTGCCGCTCGAATGTCTAGCAGTGCTAGAATCGAAGTATGTCGGTACAGGAACGCAAGGAGCGTGAGCGGGCGGGCCGCGAGCGCCTCATCGTGGCGACGGCCCGCGAACTCGCCGAACAGCAGGGCTGGGACGCGGTCACCACCCGCCGGCTCGCCGAGCGCATCGAGTACAGCCAGCCCGTCCTCTACAGCCACTTCCGCGGCAAGCGCGAGATCATCGGCGCCGTCGCCCTGGAGGGCGCCGGCGAGATGGCCGCGGCGGTGCGTGCCGCGGCCTGCTCCGCCGACGGCCCGCGCGCCCGGGTCACCGCCCTCGCCCGCGCCTACCTCGACTTCGCCGAACGCAACCCGGCGGTCTACGACGCCATGTTCCAGCTCGACGGCGGCCTGGCGTTCGCGAAGGAGGAGACCCCGGAGCCTCTGAAGGACGCCTTCGCCGCCCTGCTGGAAAGCCTCGGCGAGGTCGCCGGGGACGGCGTCCACCCGGGACTGTTCACCGAGACGTTCTGGGCGGCCCTGCACGGACTGGCCACCCTGACCCGGGCGCGACGGCTCCCGCCGGAGGACACCGAGCGCCGGGTGGAGTTGCTGGTGGACCGGCTCGCCATGGTCTGACGCACCGTCCCGGCGGGGACGCAGCCGGAGCCCGCGGGCCCCGACGCCACACGTATGCACATGTATGACCCCGGTCCCTTCAGATCCTGCCCGCGCGCCTCACCTCCTCGACCCGCGAGTCGATCGCCGTGCTGAAGCTGTAGGCCGCGCCGATTTCGCGGAATGACGTGCGGAAAGCGTCGACGGCCTTGGAGCGGCCGGCGCTCAGGTGGTCGAACGCCTTCCGGCACTCCACGGTGGCTGCCGCCGCGTTGAGGATGAACCGTTGCCAGAGCATCTGGGCCCGGGCGTCGGGGACGCGGAAGTACGCGTAGGCGTCGAGGGCGGTTCTGCCGATGTCCTCGCAGTTGGGACGGATGCGGTACAGGGCGGTCAGTGGTGCCCTCCTGTCGATGGCCCGTACGCGTGCGACGATCCCGTCGCGTTGGCTTCGGAGCCGTTCCAGGAGTGCCTTTCCGCCGAGGTCGTTCCAGGCGTCCATCTGCAACGCCTTGGTCCGTGGGGCGACCGGGACGGCCTTGATCCCGGGCGATATCTGGAGGACCTGTTTTTGGAAGGTGCGCAGGTCGGGCTTCTGCAGGGTTCGCTCCTGCTGGTGTGCCGCCTCGATCACGGAGACCGTCAGCACCGCGGCGCACAACGTCCCCAGGCAGACGCGGCGGAAGGCTGATCCGGCTCTGCCCGGCGGGTCCGCGGCGGCTGGTCGCCGCTGCCGGAACGTCCGCACCCTTCGGACGGCCGACACCACCGCAGCCACCACAAGGGCGGCGATGGTCACGGTCGTCAGGGTGAAGTCCAGCACCGTCCGGAGGTCCTGCCAGTCGAGGATCCGGGACGGCCGCCAGGCACAGGAGGACTGAGTCAGGCTCAGTCGATCGATACAGCCGTCGAAGGAGAGCAGCACGAACAGGCCGGCCAGGCCCATCACCGCCGCGGTCTGCGCTGCGATGAGGGTGCGGAGCAGTCGGTACCGGCTCGCCCGCACGGCGGCGACCACGGCGGCCGTCACCGCCGTCGTGGTCAGGCCGACATACGTCCAGGCGAAGAAGACCAACCCCTGGAGACTGGCTCCCTGTGGGGGCGCTCCCCACACACCCGAGTGCAGATACGCCAGTACCGTGACGACGACGGCCCAGCCCCCCGCCCCGCACAGCAGTCCCGGCAGCAGTACCCCTCGCAGCCGCGGCAGACTCTCCGCGGCCGGTTCCACCGCACCCTCGATGTCAAGCGCGGCAGCACGCGTCCAGGGCAGTGCGGCGGAGGCCGAGCGGGTCGTCCAGGCCGCCAACGGCACGACCCACAGGGCGGCGGCCGCGGCGGCGGCGAGCGGCGCCCCGTTCAGGCTCAGCACCACCGGGAAGACGGCGGAGATCCCAGACAGCACGGCCCCGTGGTCTCCGGCCGGGCCGGGGTACGCCTGCTGCAGCCACCGGCGGACCCCCGCAGGCTCGTACCACCACCCAGTGCCGATCGGCGCATTGACCTGCCACCAGGTGAGCCACTGCGCCAGCGCCAGACCTCCCGCCGCCAGACCGGCCGTCAGCATCGGACGGATGGTCCGCCCCCGCCATCTCCTGACCCACAGCTGGGCACACTGCGCGGTCCACCAGGTGAAGGCCGGGCCGCCGATCAGGAACTGCACGAGCCGTGCGTTCTGACTGGGAAAGAACTGTTCGATCGTGCCCTGGCCGGTGACCAGCGTGCCGGCGGCCATTCCGGCCCCCAGCCACAGCCCTGCACGCACCCCCGAGGGAGGGCGACGCCCGGTCAGTACGGCGTGGATCACCGCCCGCCAGAGAGTGATCCCGGCCACCCCGGTGGCGATTCCCGCTGCCGCCAGCGCCGCCGTCTGCGCCGTCAGCGTGCCGCTCGTCTGCTGGGTGTACGGCGTCAGGGCCAACGCCAGCTGGGAGCTGATCAAGGTGGCGGCGGCACCGGTCAGGAACATCGGCAGCGCGGGTACGCCGTAGACCGGGCCGGAGTCGGTCAGGGCGTCCCGGCGCAGGTCCCACCGCGGGTGGGTGCGCCACAGGGCAACGAACGAGGCGAGCCTGCGCCGCAGTGCGCCGTCGCCCGAGGGCGGCACCCCGACGTGCCAACCACGCAGGTCCGCGCCCCAGCGCACAGCGGTGCGATCGGCGTGGATCTCCCGGCTGCGCAGCACGTCCGACCGCGCGAGGTACACCAGCACCACGAGGAAGGCCGTCTGGAGGAAGCTCCGTGACGGGCCCACGAACACAGGACTTCCCAGTCGTACTCCGTAGACCAGGTACATGGCCAGACCGACCAGGAACGGTGGCGTGACCAGGGTGAGGAAGACCCGCCAGAGCGCCACCGTGGCGTAGGTGAGGGTGACGTCCCCGTTGCGGATGTGGGCGAATTCGTGCAGCAACACCGCCCGGAAGCCCTCGGGATCTCGGTGTCTGCGGGCGAGCAGGCCGCCGTGCAGGCTCATGATCGGCCTGCCGTTGCGGCCGAAGACCAGCGCGCCGACGGAGGCCGCGGTCGGATCGACCAGCACGCGCGGCATCCGGTCCAGCCCGGCCACCGCCGCCACCTCCTCCAGCACGCGCCGGATCTCCCCATCGTGATCGACCGCCGTCAGCGGGACCGCCCTGCCTCGCCGCGCCTTCCAGACGGGCAGCCAGTAGAACAGCGCGACGGCCGCAACGGACAGCAGGACCAGGCATGAGAGGGGCACCCACCACGGTGGTGGCTGGGCGTAGCGGCGCTGGCAGTCCAGGTACGCCAGCGACTGGGTGCTGCGGCTGACGATGATCTGCAGATCGGTGGCGTGGTCGGGATCCACCCCTGCGGCCAGGGAGCAGCGATACGCATCGGCCTTCGACACCCACCAGTAGGCCATGTACAGCAGCATCAGGCCGCTGGTCACGAGGATCAGCACCACGAGCAGGGCGAACCGCATGGTCGTGCCGGCGCTGACCGGCCGGTCGCCCGCGGGAGCCGGGGTCGCCATCGTGGCCATCGCCCGCTACTCCTGCGGTGGTTCGCCGCCTTCGGGCGAAGGGTCGAGGGGGCCGTCCCGGCTCGTCTGCTCCTCCGATGCGGTCAGTGCCAGCCTGGCCACCACTGCGTCCGCGATCGCCTCCGCGGGCTCCTCGTCAAAACCCCGCTGCGCGGCCATCTCCCGCACCCGACGGTGGACCTCCGCGAGTTGACCTGGGGTCAGTGCAGGGACGGTCACCTCCGGGCCCCGCCGCCGGAAGACCCTGCGCAGCAGCGACCTCGCACCGGTGACCGCGCCGTTCGCGGCAGCGTCTCCGAGCTGCCGAGCCGTCTGGTCCAGCACCAACCACACCACCGGGGCGGCCATCGTCGCGATCTCGCCGAGGCCGAAGCCGAGCGGCTCCCGACGACCACCCCCGCGCTCCAGCCGCCGAACGACGGTGGCGTCGTCCAACCGGGCCAGCCCTGCGACTACGGCCAGTTCCTCCGGCGCGACCTCCGCCACCACCTCGCGCACCACCTCGCGCACCCGCACCGTGCCGTGCACCGGCGGTATCGCATCAGAACCCATGACGACTCCCCGTGTCCCCCGTGGTCGGCAGTTCCGCACCGTCACCCTACTGCGGAGGCCGAGATTCCGAACGGGCCTCTCGCGACTCCTGTTTCCACTTCGCCCGCCGGGTGCGCCGAGACCGGGACACTATGTAGCCCGGCATCCGAAGGAGGGCCCCATGCTGATCGACTTCGTTCCCGACGAGAATCTGTACCCCTTCGAGTCGCGTTGGTTTGACTCGTCCGCCGGCAGGGTTCACTACATCGACGAGGGGACCGGACCAACGATCCTGTTCTGTCACGGCGCTCCGGCGTGGAGTTTCCTCTACCGCCACATCGTGAAGGACCTGCGCGACCGGTACCGGTGCGTCGCCGTCGACTACCTGGGGTTCGGGTTGTCCGAACGTCCTGCGGGATTCGGCTACACCATCGCCGAGCACACCGCGGTCCTCGGCGAGTTGATCGATCACCTGCGGCTCGACGACTTCGTGCTGATGGGACACGATTGGGGCGGACCCATCGGTCTGGGCGCGGTCACCACGCGCGCGGACCGGGTGAGGGGGATCGTGCTGGGCAACACCGTGTTCTGGCCGATCGAAGCGATGGCCAATCGGGCTTTCAGCGTGATCATGGGCAGTCGTCCGATGCAGCGGCGGATACTCGAACGGAATTTCCTCGTCGAGCGCGTCCTGCTCGCAGAACTGGGGCGCAAGCTCACCGCGGCCGAGGCCGACCACTACCGCGCGGTGCAGCCCACCGCGGAAGCCCGGCGCGGACTCGCCGTGATGCCCGGGCAAATTCGTGCCGCGCGCCCGCTGCTGGACCGGCTTTCACGAGACGTTCCGGCCCAACTCGGCGACAAGCGAGCCCTGTTGGTGTGGGGAATGCAGGACATGGTGTTCCGTCCGCACACCTCCATCCCCCGGATGCGTGCCGCCTTCACCGATCTGGAGATCGTCGAGTTGCCCCACGCGCGGCACTTCATTCAGGAACACACACCGGATGCGATCACGGCGGCGATCGCGAAGCGATTCCCGTGATCTCGCTCGACGAACGTCCCTCCCCCGGGCCCGGGCAACGGACCGCGAAGGGTGTCGGCTAGGGCGATCTCCTTGCGGAAGGCTCCCTCGTAGGAGGCGTCGCCGGCGTTGTGCATCAGGTCGGTGATCCAGATCGCGTATGCCTGGTATTTCCGGAGGTGGCTCAGGCAGGTGTCGGAGTAGTTGTCGAGCAGACTCGCGTCGCCTTCCTGGACCTTCGCGATGACCGCGCGGGCGAACACCTCGGCGTCGTAGAGGGCGAGGTGGATGCCCTTCGCGCCCATCGGGGGGACGATGTGTGCCGCGTCGCCGAGCAGGTGGAGGCGGCCGTGGCTCATCGGGCTGAACACCACGGACCGCAGCGGCACGATCCGCTTGTCGACGATGCGGCCGGTGGGCACGTCGGCGCCGAAGCGGGCTCCTAGTTCGCTCCAGATGCGCTCGTCCGGCCACTGCTCGGGAGTGTCGCCGGGCGGGCAAGGGTGAGTTGGCCGGCAGGGACGGAGGCCCGGCTGACGCCGTGGAAACCGTCGCAGCCGGCGACGAAGTCGCAGGTGACGGTCGTGGTCGTACCGTCGGGGTTGCGGTAGTGCACCGTGGGACATTCACTGTCGATGCCTGCCAGGCTGACGTCGAGGGCCTCGAAGCGCAGATCGCCGCCTGCTTCCAGGAAGGCGTCAGTGAGGTTGCGGACGAGGACCTGCTGAGGGCGGAAGACCGCGTCGGTGTCGACGTCCTCGAACCCGAGGGGGTACATGCCCCCGTCCAACCAGGTGCCGCCGGTGATCTCCTTCGGGGAGGAGCCGTCCTTCACGACGTCCGCAAGCCCCCACTCGCGGAACAGCCGCACCCCGCGGCTGTCGACGGCGCCCGCGCGCTGTCGCTTCTCCACGTACGCGCGGCTGTGCTTCTCGACGACTGTGGGCGCGGCAGCGATCGTCGCCAACCGGGATGTGGACAGCGGATACCGGAAACCCGCCAACCGGGCGGCGGGTGACGACGGCGCACCCAGCGGACCGGAACCGGTTACCTTCTGCGGTTGCGCAGATCGGACTGGTAGCGGCCGGGGGTCTGGCCGACGACCTCGGTGAAGGCGTCGATGAAACTCGACGGATTGGACCAGCCGCACTCCATCGCCGTGTCGGTGACCGATCGGCCCTCGCTGAGCCGAGCCAGGGCGTGGTGGATGCGCAGCGTGGTGCGCCAGCGGTGGAAACTCATGCCCAGTTCGGTGTGGAACAGGCGGCTCACGGTCCGCTCACTCGCTCCCGCGGCCCGCCCCAGGTCGGCCAAGGTCGCACTCCGGCCGGGATCGGCGTGCAGGAGGTCGGTGACGGCGCGCGGCCCGTCGTCGTGGGGCTCGGGCAGGTGCAGGGACTGCTCGGGGGTTTCGGCGAGCTCGTCGATCACCACGGCGAGCAGCCGCCGGGCGGCGCCGGGGCGGGGTTCCGCTCGGTCGGTCAGCGCCAGCAGGGCCTCGCGCAGCAGCGGGCCCACCGCGAACACGCTGGGGTGTGCCACCAGTTCGCCGCACAGGTCGACCGGGACCGTGACGAGGCGGGCGTCGGTGGTGCCGTGGAAGCGATGCGCATGCTCGAAGCCCGGCGGGGTCCACGTCACGCGGTGCGCGGGAGCGACCCAGGTCCCACGCTCGGTCGTGGTGGCCAGGGCTCCGGCGACCGCGTACACCAGCTGCCCCTCTGCGTGGGAGTGCGGAGCGAACTGGAAGCCGTGCGGGATCCAGGCCGCGTTACGACGCGCGGTCGACGGCGGCAGGGAGGACGGCGGGGCGGATCGGCGGGTTTTGGGCCTAGGGCGTCAATTTATCGGTGCATAGTGCCTTCGTCGGCCGCAGCGTCGCTCACGTGAGGAGCGACGTATCTGTGAGTTCAGAGGAGGGCGCGGTATGGATGTGTCGCCGGTCGGAGTGTGGAGTACGGCGTTCACTCACGGTGACCCCGATCGCGCGCGGGTGGCGGCCCGCGCACTGGAGGAGCTCGGCTACGGCACACTGTGGCTGGGTGGCGTTCCCGGCGGCAACCCGAGCGGGGACCTGCACAGCAGTCTCAACCTCCTCGCGGCGACCCGACACGTGGTCGTCGCAACCTCCTGTGTCTCCATTTGGAGCGTTCCGCCCGATCGGCTCGCCGTTGCCTACCGGGGGCTTCCCGCACCGTATCGGCAACGCACACTGGTGGGTCTGGCCGTCAGTCACGCGGAGATCGCCGCGGCCTACCGGCACCCCTGCGCGGCGATGTCCGCCTACCTCGACGCGCTGGACACGTCCGC
Organism: Streptomyces noursei; assembly: GCF_016917755.1. Taxonomy (GTDB): domain Bacteria; phylum Actinomycetota; class Actinomycetes; order Streptomycetales; family Streptomycetaceae; genus Streptomyces; species Streptomyces yunnanensis. Next base: position 1,217,250 of record NZ_CP070326.1, read on the forward strand.
CGGTTCGCTGCCGAAGGCCGCGCGGATCCTGGGCGCGCACCGGCCTCTGATGACCCGGCTCGCCGCCGACCGGGCCGCTGGTGTGCAGCCCTATCTGGTCCCGCCGTCGCACACCGCCCGGGTCCGCGCTGCGCTGGGGGCTGGGCCGCTCCTCGCGCCGGTGGTGACGTCCGTGGTGGACACCGACCCGGTCACGGCCCGTGCCACGGCGCGGCGGGCGATCAGCCCTTACCTCACGAAGACCAACTACGTACGCACCTGGCTGGAAGACGGCTTCACCCGGGGCGACCTCGCCGACGGCGGCAGCGACCGCTTCGTCGACTCCCTGGTGGTGTGGGGGTCCGTCGACGTCGTCGCGCGGCGTGTCCTGGCACATCTGGAGGCGGGCGCGGACCACGTCGCCCTCCAGATCGTCACCGACACCCCGCATGCCCTCCCCCTCACCGCGTGGCGTGCCGTGGCCGAATGCCTGCCCCGTGCCTAGCACCGCCAGGTGTGAGGTGAAACCACCGCACAGGCCCGGCCCCGGCCCGGCCCCGGCGTTACGCTCGCAGCTGTTCGCCGCGGCCGGGAAGTCGCACGTTCGGGCAGCAGCGGTCAGCCGGGCGGGAGATGGAACAGTGCACGGACCCGGCCGATCAGGAGGGGGGTTCCGAGAACCATGACGAGGCCACCGGCCCCGACGAGTTCGGTGGCGTGGCGGACGGCGTCGGCGGTCTCCTGCCGTACGTACAGTTCTCGGCGCGTCGCCAAGGCAGTGCACATCTCGTCCGGCGCCGCTTCGTTGGGGTGCCCGACCCGGGTCAGTACCACCGGCCAGTCAGCGGGCAGCGGCTCAAGCATGGTTGCCACCTTCTTGTACCGGAGGGTGCCGAAGACGAGGGCCGTGCGCTCAGCGGCGCGGGATTCCCGCAGGACTTCCGGAGCCACGGTGACGGCACCCTGGTGGTTGGCGGCAATGTCGAGCAGCAGGCGGCCGGTCCAGGAGTCCAGGCGGGCCGGCGCCAGCAGTTCGAGGCGGCCGGGCCAGCGGGTCGCGGCGAGGCCGCCGCGCAGCGCCTCTTCCGGGATGTCTCGGATCAGTCCTCGTTCGGCCAGCGAGTCGATGCCGGCTACGGCGAGGGCCAGATTGTGATGCTGGTGCGCTCCGCGGAGCGGACAGGGCAATTCCCGGTGGACGGCACGTGGGGTGACCACGTCCAGCACGGTGCGTCCATCGCGGGCCAGGTGTGGCCGGTAACGCACTTCCTGGTGGATGCGCCAGACGGTCAGCTCCGTGTGGGTGCCGAGGACGTCGTCCACGGCCTCGGCCGCCTCCTGGGGCAACTCGCCGAGCACGACATGGTCGCCGTCTCGCACGATGCCTGCCTTGTTCCGTACGATCTCGCCCAGGGTGTTTCCCAGCAGATGCTCGTGGTCCAGTCCCACTCCGGTGATGACCTTTACGCCAGGGTCGAAGCAGTTGACCGCGGTGCGCCGGCCGCCGATGTTCGCCTCCATGACGGCCAAGTCCACTTCAGATTCGGCGAATTGAACCGCGGCTGCGGCTGCGTGCACTGCTCCTGCATTGACCGTAAGGCCCGTACTCCTGAGAGTGTCGTCGACCTTCGCGAAGGCGCGGTGACATGCGGTCGGAGAGACGGGCACTCCGTTGATGCGGATGCGTTCGGTGACCTGCTGCAGGTGCGGGCTGGGCATGCTTCCGATGCGCAGCCCGGCCGCGGCCAACGCGGAGACGGCGAACGCGCAGGTCGACCCCTTCCCGTTGGTGCCGGTGACGGTCATGCCCCGCAGGTTGCGTCCCGGGTCGCCGAGGGCTTCGAGAAGCCGGGGCATCGCACCGGTGCCCGCTCCGTTGAACTGATAGCGACCGATGATCTCTTCACAGGCCAGTTCTTCTCTTGTTGCCAACCGTGCCACCTCGCAACCAGTGTGGGAGGGGATGCATTCGTGCTCGAAGTGTGGTCAACCGGCGTTTGTCTTCAGGATGGCGCGAGCGAGAGCTACCACTTCCCAGGTGTCGCAGTCGACGGACACTCCACCGACATCAGGCACGTACCGCAGGGCAAGAGCCCGGGTCAGTACCCGGATGGGCAGACCCGTCAACACTCCATGCCGAGCGAGGGTCAGCGCAAGACCTCGTCGCACGGCTGCGGTCCGGTATGCGGCGAACAGCGGATTGTCCCGACCCTGTGTCTCCAGCATGACCGCGCCCTCGGCCCCGGAACCGGCCGCCTGACGCAACAACTCCGCCACCGTCTCCTGCCGCACGAAGGGAAGATCCGCGGCAAGGACCACCACGAACGGTGCGCGCACCCGGCTCACTCCCGCAGCCAGCGCCGCGAGCGGCCCGCCGTGCACCGGACTCTCCCGCACATGATCTACGGGGCGGACGGTGGCCCGGTGCGGCCCCACCACAATCGTCCTCCCCGCCCCGTCACATGCCTGAAGTGCCCGATCGAGCAACGACATGCCGCCAACGGACACCATCGGCTTGTCCGCTCCGCCCAAACGCCGGGCTCGCCCTCCCGCCAGCACCACCGCGTCGTAGCACGCACCTGTGTCGTCTGCGGGCAGCTCCTCTCCGCCGTCGAGGAGTGAACTCCTTGCTGCCCTGTCGTCACCACCCACACCAGCCCCCTTCCCGCCTTGCCCGGATACGCGAACGCGTCACCGTCGTTCGGAGACTCGAAAGCTCGAAGGATCGAAGGCTCGGCTCAGGGAAGGATCGGGGCTGTGAGGTGGAGATTCCACCTGTTCCAAGCCAAGCTCGACGGCCCCGGCGCACCGGTGCACCCTCACGGAACTCTTTTCCGCGCTGCCGAACCATTCACCGCCGTTCAACAACCACCGCCGCGGCAGCCCTGATCACCTGGCTCCGCGCCTGATCGCCCGGGCAAGCCCCAGGGCCTGCCCGATGGGCCTGCCCGATGGGCCTGCCCGATGGAGCTGTGCCGTGTCACCGCGGCCCACCTGCCACGCCCACTGCCAGGTGATCTATTCGGTCGTCGTCCGGACCGACTGGGGACCAGTGTGCGATCCGCGTCCCCGCCTCGGGAGCGATCTTCGTCTTCGACACCGAGGACGTCGCAGACCCCCTGCTCTGCAGCGTTTCGGTGGCCGTCCACCGCCCCCACAGCTGCGGCTGAGGAGCGTCCGACGAGTCAGACACGGAGCCGGAGACGTAGGGAGAGGCAACGTCCGACCACCCTCGCCCGGTACGGCAACCGAACCACCGCGCCGGGGCGAGGACCACAGTGGAAGAGCTAGCGTTCGCTGCCACGCAGCAGGGTGTAGCGATGCCCTTCGTCCGGGTCGCCAACGTAGTAGTAGAGGGTGGGGCGTTCCGACGTTCCGCCGATGCTCCAGGTGGTGCCACAGGCACCCGCAAGTTCCAGACCCTGGCTGCGCGTCCCGCTGCTCTCAAGGCTCCACTTGCCCGTTCCTTCGCAATGGCCGTGGCCGGTGTCGCTCAGCCGGTGGGCGGTCGCCCCTCCGTCGGCAGCGAGTTCGAGCGTGCCACCGCTTCCGTCCTGCCAGATGCCGACCACGTCGGCACGGCTCAGGTGGGGCGGCTCGTACAGCTTCACCAGGCCGGTCGCGTAAGCCAGGCCGCCCCACAGCGCGAGTCCCACAGCGCCGGCAGTTCCCGATGCGAACACCCGTAGGGCCAGTCTCAGGCCGCTGCCGCTCCCCGGCTCGGGGCGGGACGCCGCCAGCCAGGCAAGCAACGCGCTCGGGACACTGAACGCGGTCAGTGCCAGCCACCACCACGCATGGACCGTCGGCGAACCCACTGCCCCCGAGGCCATCGTGTACAGCACGCTGCCCACGAGCAGCAGCGCAGCCGACACTATCGAGGCCACAAGCGGCACGCCCCACACTGCCCCCTTCCGCGTCCACCCCCAGCGCCCTTTCGCCCGGCGCGCCAACCAGACAGTGGGCAGCACCAGGATGAGCGTTGCGAGAAGGCCGAGGATCACGCTGACGGTGGCGAGCATCGGCAGGATGACGACAGTCGTGAAGACGAGACCGAGGCCGGTGAACTCGGACTCGGGGTCCTGCGACAGGCCGATGAGCATCAGGGCCACACCCCCGATGGCCATTTCCGCCACCAGGGCCGCCGTCGACACCAGGATGGTCCTGCCCGCCCAGATGTCCCGATGGCACGCCCCGTTGACGCCCTGCCCTAGTGGGCTCCGTGCCGTTGCCTGGCCAGTCATCTGCATCACCTCTCCCACCTGCGATGATGCACCCGCTGACGGCAACGCCTCACACCAGGGTCGCTTATCGGTCATTTGACCCGCAGCCGCAGCCGGTAGGACTTGTCCGAATACCTCCGCACAACCTGCCCCTTGGCCTGCTGGGGCGCAGGTCAAGGGGCAGGTTGCGGGCCTGTCTCCGCAGGGTGCGTCGTGGGTGCCGGGAGGGCGTGCCGGACCCGTTCAGCGGTTGGGGTCGGGGGTGGGCGTGGGGAGGAATCCCGTGCCGGCGAAGTACGTCAGGTAGGCCCGTACGGTCTCGTCGGTGAAGGGCGGGAGGTGGACTCCCGATGCCGCCGCCGCTCGGTGGGTGAGGGAGGAGTCCAAGGTGCGACGCCGGCGGCGGGGCCGGTCGTCGGCTTCGTCGGCGGTCTCCTTCCGATCGGTACCGCCGAGGAAGAGCTGGGCGGCGTTGTCCGGCTGGTCGGCCACCAACTTGCGCCAGTGGTCGAGTGGCACCGGCTGCACCGTGTAGCCCAGGGCGGCCGCTGTCTGGAACACCTGCGAGAGCATGGGCGGTTCGGGGTGGGTGAGATGGAAGGTTGTCGGTTCCGGACCGGCCGGGGTCGGTGGCGCCTGCTGGTTGTCGGCCAGGGCCACGACTGCGGCGCTCACGTAGTCGACCGGTACCCAGTCGGTCGACTCGTCGGATCCCTCGGGTACCGCCTGTGCCTGGAGGCATCCCTTGATGTACTGCCACAGCAGGTCACGGTCCTGGCAGGCGCCCGTGCGCGAGGCTCCCGAGATACGCGCGGGACGGTAGATGGTCACCGGGATTCCGCGGCTCTGCGCGATACGTAGGATCTGCTCGGCGGCCCACTTGCTCTGCGAGTAGCCGTCGGGCAGTTCGTGCACGGGGCCGATGGCGGAGGCTTCCGTGAGGGGGCCGGGGCCGGACGTGTGCGGCGGGTACACGCCGGTGGTGGAGACGTAGTGCATGCCGGTCGCCTCCGATGCGGCGGCGATGCGGAGGAGTTCCTCGGTGCCCGTGACGTTGGCAGCGCGGAGTTCGGCGTACGGGGCGGCGAAATTGACCGTGGCACCGTTGTGGTACACAGCGCCGACCCGCTTGCGCAGTGCCTTGTGCTCCGCGTCGGACAGGCCCAGGCCCGGCGCGCCCAAGTCGCCCGGCAAGGGCCGGATCAGGTCGCCGTAGTGCTCCTTCCACAACCCGTACCGCTCCAGGCCGGACCGCAGCCTGCGCGCTCCCTCGACGGTGTCCCGAGCCCGCACCAGGCAGTCCACCGGGCCGCCCGTCGATTCCAGCAGATCGCGCAGGAGGAACGCTCCGAGGAAGCCCGAGGCGCCGGTCAGCAACGGGCGACGCGGGCCCGCGGGTTCGCCGGGCGCAGGCCCGAGCGCCGGGGTGATGTCGGGCGCCAGGTGCACGTCCTGGCGCGGATCGGGGCCGGGCGCGTGGTCGGAGCCGCCGGCCGGCTCGTCCAGCAGGCGCCGCACGCCGTCGGGCGTGGGTGCGGCGAAGAGGGCACGCATCGACGGCCGTACGCCGAACCTGTCCTCGATGCGCTGGGCCAGCTTGACCGCGAGCAGGGAGTGTCCGCCGGCCTCGAAGAAGTCGTCGTCGAGACCCACTTCAGGGACACCGAGGACATCGGCGAACACCCCGCACAGCAGCTTCTCCTGTTCGGTGTCCGGGGCGCGGCCGGCGCCTGTGCCCGTGGAGGGGCCGGGGGCGGGCAGTCCCCGGCGGTCGATCTTCCCGTTCGGGGTGAGGGGCAGGGCGTCCAGCGCGACGAACGCGGACGGCACCATGTACTCGGGCAGCTGCGCGGCGAGTGCCTGGCGCATCCGGGCGGCCGCCTCCTCCCACTGCCCGTCGGCGGGAACCGCGTAGGCCACCAGCCGCCGGTCGCCGGGCCGGTCCTCCCGGACGACGGCGCAGGCGGCGGTGATTCCCGGCACCGCGGCCAACGCCGCCTCGATTTCCCCGAGTTCGATGCGAAAGCCCCGTAGCTTGACCTGGTCGTCGGCGCGGGAGACGTATTCGAGCTCGCCGCGGTCGTTCCAGCGGACGAGGTCGCCGGTGCGGTACATGCGTCCACCGGTGTGGCTGAACGGATCGGCGACGAACCGGGCGGCGGTCAGGCCCGGACGGTTCAGGTAGCCGCGGGCCAGTCCGTCACCGGCCACGTACAGTTCTCCGATCACCCCCGGCGGCACCAACTCCATTGCCGGGTCGAGTACATACACCTGTGCGTTGCGCACCGGGACGCCGATCGGTACCCGGTGGGTCGATGCCTCCGGGCCGGTCGGCTCCTGGAAGTCGCTCATGGCCGCGCAGACCGTGGTCTCGGTCGGGCCGTAGGCGTTGACCAGCCGCCGGCCGACGGCCCACCGGGCGACCAGCGCCGGTGGGCACGCCTCCCCGGCGAGCACCAGGGTGGTACCGCCGGGGATGCCCTCGTCCTGCGGCATGACCGCGAGGGCGGCCGGCGGGAGGGTCAGGTGGGTGATGCCGCGTTCCGCGAGCAGGCCGGCGAGCGGGGGCCCCGGCACCAGCTGTGCCGGGTCCGCGACCTCCAGGCAGGCACCGGTCAGCAGTCCCATGCAGATGTCCCAGAACGCCGCGTCGAAGCTGACCGACGCCATCTGCAGGACCCGGCTGGAGGGGGCGAGGCCGAGCCTTTCCGCCTGTGTACGGACCATCGCGCCGACGCCCTGGTGAGTGACCACGACGCCCTTGGGCCGGCCGGTGGAGCCGGAGGTGTAGATGACATAGGCGGGATGGGTGGGCAGGGGGCCGGTGCGCGGGTCGGCGGTGTGCCCGGTGGACCAGGCTGCGGTGTCGTCGAGGGCCAGGCAGCGGGCGGTGGTGGGCAGTCCGGCGCGGAGAGCGGTGGTGGTGATGAGGAAGGCCGGCGCGGCGTCGTCGAGCATGAAGGAGATGCGGGCGGGCGGGTATGCGGGGTCGACCGGCAGGTAGGCCGCTCCTGTTTTCAGTACCGCCAGTATCGCCACGATCATGTCGGCCGACCGGGGCAGGGCGAGGGCCACCAGGTCCTCGGGGCCGATGCCCTGTCCCGACAGGTGCCGGGCGAGGTCGTTGGCCCGGGCGTTGAGCTGCGCGTAGGTCAAGGCGCCCGTCGCGTCGCGCACGGCCTGGGCGTCGGGGGTACGCGTCACCCACTCCCCGAAGAGCTCCGGCACCGTCGGGGCCGGCAGGTATCCGACGGGGCCGCGTCCCCATTCCGCCAGCATCCGCGACCGCTCTTCGGCGGTGAGCAGGTCGTAGCTGCGGACGGGCAGGTCGGCGTCGGCCACGACCGCGGAGAGCAGGCAGCGGAGTCGGTGGGCGAGCCGGTGCACCGTCTCGGGCTCGAACAGTTCGGTGGAGTAGTCCACGTGGCCGTCGATGCCCGCGGCACCACCCGCCTCATCCCGCCTCTCGGTGAAGCTGAAGCTCAGGTCGAACTTGCTGACGCCGGTGTGCGCCGGCTGACCGGTCACCGTGATCCCAGGCAGTTCGACGTCCGCCACTGCCTGGTTCTGCAGCACCAGCATGACCTGGAAGAGCGGATGACGGTCCTGCGACCGCACCGGGTTGAGCGCCTCCACCAACCGCTCGAACGGCACGTCCTGATGCGCGAACGCCGCGAGGTCGAACTCCCTTACCCGGTCGAGGAGTTCACGGAAGGTGGGATCGCCGGACAGGTCCGTGCGCAGTACGAGCGTGTTGACGAAGAACCCGACCAGGTCGTCCAGCGCCTCATCGCTCCGGCCGGCCACCGCGGTACCGAGCGGGACGTCGTCACCGGCACCGTGCCGGGACAACAGCATCGACACCGCCGCCTGCACCACCATGAACAGGGTGCATCCCGATGACCGCGCCAACTCGACGAGCCCGCGGTGCGTGTCCTGGTCGATCACGAAGGTGAGGGCGTCGCCCTCGTGCTTCAGCACCGCGGGCCGCGGCCTGTCCCAGGGCAGGACCAGCGCCTCCGGCGCATCCGCCAGGGCCTGGCACCAGAAGGCCAGTTGGCGTGCCGCGAGGCTCTCGGCGTCGGACTCCTCACCCAGCATGCGCCGCTGCCACAGCGTGTAGTCGGCGTACTGCACCGGCAGCGGCGACCAGTCAGGCGCCCTGCCCTCGGCACGCGCCCGATAGGCGGCGCCCAGGTCCCGGGCCAGCGGTGCCAACGACCAGCCGTCGCCGGCGATGTGATGCAGCGCCAGTACCACCACATGGCTCTCCGCGCCCAGCCGCAGCAGGCTCACCCGCAGCGGCAGCTGGGTCTCCACGTCGATCGGTTCGGTCGCCGCGGCGGAGATCCGGTCGGACAGGTCGGACTCCTCGACATCGTCGACGGTCAGCGCGCGCTGCGCCTGAGCCGGGCCGAGGACCACCTGCTCGGGCACGCCGTCGTGCTGGGGGAAGACGGTGCGCAGGGTCTCGTGGCGCTCGATGACGTCGCCCAGGGCGGCACCCAGGGCGCCCACGTCCAGCGGCCCGTCGAGCCGCAGCACCAGCGGGATGTTGTACGTGGCGCCGGGTCCGTCCATCCTGCCCAGAAACCACAGGCGCTGCTGTGCGAAGGACAGCGGAAGCCGGGCCGGGCGCTGCGCGGGCACGATGGCCTCCCGCGCCGTGCCCGCACCGTCGAGGGCCGCGGCAAGTCGGGCGACGGTGGGGTGCTCGAAGAGCGTGCGCACTTCGAGTTCCACGCCGAGTGCGGTGCGGATGCGGCTGACCAGGCGGGTGGCCAGCAGGGAGTGCCCGCCGAGCGAGAAGAAGCTCTCGTCGACGGGGACGCGGCCGATGCCGAGCACGTCGGCGAACAGGTCGGCGAGCAGCTCCTCCCGCACGGTGCGCGGGCCGCGTCCGCCGGTGTCCGTGGTGTGTTGGGGCGCCGGCAGTGCCCGCCGGTCGAGCTTTCCGTTCGCGGTCAGCGGCAGTGCGTCCAGCACGACGAACACCGAGGGGACCAGGTACCCGGGCAGCGTCCGGCCCAGTTGCTCCGCCAGTGCCTCCGCCGTTGTCGTGGCGCCGCCCGCCGCCACGGCATAGGCCACCAGCCGCCGGTCGCCGGGGGCGTCCTCACGGACGACGACGCAGGCGGCCGTCACCGTCGGCAGGGCGGTGAGCGCGGTTTCGATCTCGCCGGGTTCGATGCGGTGGCCGCGGAGTTTGACCTGGCCGTCGGCGCGGGAGAGGTAGACCAGCCGGCCGTCCGCGTCCCACCGGACGAGGTCGCCGGTACGGTACATCCGACCGCCCGACGGATCGAACGGATCGGCCACGAAACGCGTGGCCGTCAAGTCGGGCCGGCCCACGTACCCGCGGGCCACCCCCGGACCGGCGAGGTACAGCTCACCCACCACGCCCGCAGGCACCGGTCGCAGCCGGGCGTCGAGGACGTGGCAGCGCATACCGTCCAGCGGCTTCCCGATGGGCGGAACCCGGTGCTCCGCGATCGGCTGCGACGGCACCTCGTAGCGCGTCGCGAACGTCGTGGCCTCCGTCGGCCCGTAGGCGTTGACGAACGACGTCCGGGGGCAGGCGGTGGCGGCGCGTTGCAGGACGCCCGCTGCCGCCGCCTCGCCGCCGGTCGCCACCAGTCGCACCGTCTCGAACAGGTGCGGATCGGTGTCGGCGACGATGTTGAACAGGGAGGTGGTCAGGAACAGAGCGGTGATCTGCTCGGCCGCCAGTATGCGGCCGAGGCGATGCGGTTCGAGTGGCCCGTCGGGCGCGACGACGACCGTGCCGCCGTTGAGCAGCGGCACCCAGATCTCGCAGGTCGAGGCGTCGAAGACATAGGCGGAGTGCATCAGGACCGCGTCGGCCGCGCCGCGCCACATGGCATCGGCGGTGAGCGCCGCCACGTCGCCGTGCGTGACACCGATGGCCTTGGGGTCGCCGGTGGAGCCGGAGGTGAACATCACGTACGCCAGCCGCGCGCCGCCGGGGAGGCCGGGAAGCCTGCCCGGCTCGACGGGCGCGCCGTCCACGACCCGCCCGTCGGTGTCCACCAGCACGACCGGGAGGGAGCCGCGGGCCTCCGTCACCCAGGGGTGGCCGGCGAGGTCCGCCGCGACGACGAGTGCACGCAGGCCGACCGCGGCGGATATCCGGCGCAGCCTCCCGACCGGCCAGCGGGCGTCCAGCGGTACGTACGCGCCGCCGGCCCGGACTGCGGCCAGCGAGGCCGTCACCACTGCGGCCGAGCGGCCGACCAGCACACCGACACCGTCCTCGGCGGCTACGCCCAGGCCCGTCAGGCACCGCGCCAGGGAACCGGAGAGTCCGTCCAACTCCGCGTAGGACAGGGCGCTTTCACCTCGCCTGACCGCGGCCGCGCCCGGGTCCGACGCCACCCGGGCGGCGAACAGCTCCGGCAGGCCGGCATGGAGCACACCGGCCGGCAAGGGGGCGCCCCTCCCCTGGTCGAGCAGCCGTGCATGCTCACCGTCGAGCAGCACCGAGAGGCCGGCGACACGCTGCTCCAGGTCATCGGCGCAGGCTTCCAGCAGCCGCCTCAGCCGCTCGGCCATCAGCCGTACGGTGCCGGAGTCGAAGGCGTCCGTACGATGGCCGAAGGTGATCCGCAGATCATCGCCCGGTGCGATGGTGAGGGTGAGCGGATAGTGCGCCGCGTCGGTGCCGCGGAAGCCGGTGACCCGAAGGCCGGGGAGGCCCTCCTGGGCCTGCCGCAGCGCCTCCGCGTCCATCGGGTAGTTCTCGAACACGGCGAGCGTGTCGAAGAGGTCGTCCAGGCCGGTCAGGGCGCGGATCTCGGTCAGCCCGAGGTGCTGGCAGCCCAGGAGCCGGCCCTGCTCGTCCTGCATCCGTTCCAGCAGCGCCGCCAGGGTGTCGTCGGGGCGTATGCCGACGCGGACCGGAATCGTGTTGATGAACAGTCCGACCATGGTGTCGACACCGGGGATCTCCGGCGGCCGTCCCGAGACGGTGGTGCCGAACAACACGTCGTCCTGTCCGGTGAGTTGGTGCAGCAGTACGCCCCAGACGCCCTGCACCACCGTGTTGAGCGTCAGGCGGTGCCGGCGGGCCGTCTCCCGCAGGCGGGCCGTGGTGGCCGCGCCCAGATCCAGCACCAGTTGCTCGGGCAGCTCGCCCGACGACACGGAGGCCGGCTTCTCCCCGGCCAGCAGCGTCGGCTGCGCCACGCCGGCGAGCGCCGTGCGCCAGGCGCCGGCCGCGGCCGTACGGTCCTGGGCGGCCAGCCAGGCAAGGTAGTCCCGGTAGGGCGCGACGCGCGGCATCGCGCTGCCGTCCCCGCCGCGCGCATAGAGCTCGAACAGCTCCCGCACCAGCAGCGGCATCGACCAGCCGTCGAGGAGGAGGTGATGGTTGGTCATGACCAGGTGGTAGCGGTGGTGCGCCATCCGGATCAGGGTGAAGCGCATCAGGGGCGGTTCGGAGAGGTCGAAGCGCCGCGTGCGGTCGTCGGCCAGGAACGCGGCGAGCCGCTCGGCACGCTCGGCGTCGTCGCCCGTGCCGAAGTCGAGCTCCTCGAAGACCGGCGGGACTTCCACGGCGACGGCCTGGACCGGCTCGTCGAGGTCCTCGTGGAGGAACCCCACGCGAAGGTTCGCGTGCCGGCGCAGCAGTCCCTTGACGGCCGCGTACAGCACCGCCGCGTCGACCGGTCCCTCGATGTCGAAGACGAACTGCGCGGTGTAGACGTCCACCGCCTCGGAGTCGTACACGGCATGGAACAGCATGCCTGCCTGCAGCGGTGTCAACGGCAGGACGTCCTGCAGCTGGAACCCGGTCACTTGCGTCCACCCCACTTGTTCTGCAGCTTGTTCTGCAGTCGATCGATCTGAGCCTGGTTGAGCGAGACCAACGGAAGGTCGGAAGGCGTGTAGCCGCCGGCGCCGGGTGCCTGGGCGTGTTCGGCTACGGCACGCAGCGCCCGCAGCCAGCCTTCGGCGAGTTCCTCGACGTCCTCCTCCTTGAGCAGATCCGTCGGCCAGGTCCAGCCGGCGACCAGCTGCGGCCCCTCCGGCAGGTCCTTGGTGTAGGCGTTGATGTCCAGCACGTGATGCACCGGCATGTCCGGGTCCTGACTGCGCGGCCCGCCCCCGTCGAAGAGCAGCTGCCAGTCCCCGGCGTCGCCGGTTGCCGATGAACCGGCATAGCGGCCCAGGTAGTTGAAGCCGATCTGCGGCGTCACGGCGTCCCCGAGCGCGTCGCGGGTGCGCGGGTTGAGGTGACGCAGCAGGCCGTAGCCGATGCCGTGGTCCGGTACGGCCCGCAGCTGTTCCTTGATCCGCTTCAGCGCGCGGTCGACGAGCGGGGCGTCGAACGCCCGCGCCTCGTACCGGCTCACCGGCCCCGGATCGAGCCGCACCGGGTACATGCTGGTGAACCAGCCGACGGTCCGGGACAGGTCGATGTTCTCCGCGATCTGCTCGCGGCCGTGCCCCTCCAGGTCGAGCAGGACGGCCGACCCGCCCGCGCCCCCGCGTTCGGCACGCCATCCGGCGACCGCCAGCGCCAGGCCCGTCAGCAGCACATCGTTTACCCCTGCGTGGAACGCGGTCGGCACGGTGGTCAGCAGGGGCTGTGTCCACTGTGCGGGCAGGGTGACCGTCAGCGTCCGCACGCCGTCGGCGGTGTCCCGGTCCGGGTCGAGCGGCCGGTATCCCCACTGCGGGTCCTCGGTACGCAGGATCTCCTGCCAGAGCGGCAGTTCCGCGGCCCGCTCGGCGCTCCGCGCCTCGGTCACCAGTAACTCCGCCCATCTGCGGTAGGAGGTACGCACCGGCGGCAGCGGCGAGGTGTCGCCCGCCGCGCCGGCGACGACCGCCTGCCAGGCCGCAGCCAGGTCGGCGGTGAGGGTGCGCCACGAGACCGCGTCCACCGCGAGGTGATGGACGACGAGCAGCAGCCGACCGGGCCGGTCGGGCCCCGCGTCGTACCAGACGGCCTCCAGCACGTTGCCCTTGCCGGGCCGCAGCCGCACGCGGGCGGCCTCGGCCGCCTCGGCGACCACCGCATCGGTCCGTGCGCCGTCGAGCCCGGCGATGTCGACCCGCGTCAGCCGCGCGCGGGCGCTCACCGCGCCCTGCGGCAGGACTTCGAGCCCGGGCCGCCCGCCGGGCGTTGCACTCACCCGGAGCCGTAGCATGTCGTGGTGGTCCAGGAGCAGTTGGAGCGCCGCGGCTATGTCCTTCTCCGTTGCCCCGGCCGGTGATCTCAGCACGCTCGACTGGTTGTAGCCGTCGAGGGTGCCGGGCCGGTCGAGGAACCACGCGGCGATGGGCGTGAGCGGCACCTCTCCGATGCCCGGGGTGGCCGCGGTCTCCGCCTCCGCGCCCAGCGGCACGGCGACCGACGCGATCGCTTCCACGGTGCGGTGGACGAAGACATCGCGCGGCGTGATGACCAGTCCCGCGTTACGGGCCCTGCTGACGACCTGGATCGACAGGATGCTGTCGCCGCCGAGGGCGAAGAAGTCGTCGTCGACCCCGACCTCCGGGAGGCCGAGCGTCTCGGCGACCACCCCGCACAGGAGCCGTTCCTCGTCGGTACGCGGAGCCACTCCACCGCCCCGGTGCGTGTCCGGTTCGGGGGCCGGCAGGGCGCGCCGGTCGACCTTGCCGTTGGGCAGCAGCGGCAACGCGTCGAGGACGACGAACGCGGCCGGAACCATGTACTCCGGCAGGGCCGCCGCAAGGCTGCGGCGCAGCTCGGCGGCGTCCACCCGCTGCCCGGCCTCGACCACCACATACGCGACCAGGCGCTTGTCGCCCGGTCGGTCCTCGCGGATCAGCACACGGGCCGCAGTCACAGCCGGGAGCGCCGTCAGCGCACTCTCCACCTCACCCAACTCAATGCGGTAGCCCCGCAACTTGACCTGGTCATCGCTCCGCCCCAGATACTCGATCCGCCCCAGCGCATCCCACCGCACCACATCACCCGTGCGATACATCCGCCCACCCGACGAATCAAACGGATCAGCCACAAAACGCGACGCCGTCAAACCCGGACGACCCACATACCCACGCGCCAACAACCCACCCGCCAGATACAACTCCCCCGGCACACCAGGCGGCACCACACGCAACGACCCATCCAACACATACGCCCGCGCATTCCAGACCGGCCGCCCAATAGGCACCGGACCAGAACCACCCGAAACCACCGCATGCACCGTCGCATCGATCGTCGCCTCCGTCGGCCCATAGAGATTGTGAACCTCCACCGACCACGCATCAGCAACCCGAACCGCCAACTCCCCCACCAACGGCTCACCACCACACAACACAGCCCGCAAACACCCCGGAACCGACCCCCCACTCCCCAACACCAACGACAAATGCGACGGCACAAACTGCGCCACCGTCACACCGAAGTCCCGCATGCGGTAAAGCAGTTGATCCGGATCGCGATTGATCTCGGGGGAGACCAGACAGGTGGAGGCACCGTGAAGCAATGGCAGCCAGATCTCCCATACGGAGGCGTCGAAGCTCGGCGACGTCCGCGCCAACACCCGATCCCCGACCGTCAACCCAAGATGGTCGGCCAACCACGCCATATGAGACACCACCGAGGCATGAGTGACCACCACCCCCTTCGGACGACCCGTAGAACCCGACGTGTAAATCACATACGCCGGACCGGCAACCGACACCGCACCACCCGGACCGGACGCATGCCCCACAGACCAGGAAGCAGAATCGTCCATCACAACGAACCGCACGTCGACCGGCGGCAGTTGCTCCCGCACCACACTGTCCGTGATCAGCAGCTTGGGACGGGCATCCTCCAGCAGATACCTGATACGAGCAGCCGGATACGCCGGGTCCACAGGCAGATAGGCGGCCCCCACCTTCAACACCGCCAGCATCGCCACAACCATCCCCGCAGCACCCGGCAGCGCCAACGCCACCAGATCCTCCGGACCAACCCCACACCCCGACAAGTGATACGCCAGGTCGTTCGACTCCAACTCCAACTGGGCGTACGTCACGGTGCGCCGACCATCGCGAACGGCCACGGCGTCCGGGGTGCGTGCTGCCTGCGCGCTGAAGAGCTCCGGCACGGTCAGCCGCGGCACCGGCCGAGACTGACCGTGGCCTGCGGCGATCACACGCGCCCGCTCCTCGTCGGTGAACAGTTCGACATCGTGCACGCGCAGGTCAGGGTCGGCGACCACGGCTGCCAGCAGCCAGGACAGGCGTTCGGCCAGCGCCCGGACGGTGCCGGGCTCGAACAGCTCGGTGGAGTACTCCAGATGGCCGTCGATGCCCGCGGCACCACCCGCTTCGTCCCGCTTTTCGGTCAGCGAGAAGGTCAGGTCGAACTTGCTGATACCCGTGTGCACCGGCTGACCGGCCACCGTGATCCCAGGCAGTTCGACGTCCGCCGCTGCCTGGTTCTGCAGCACCAGCATCACCTGGAACAACGGATGGCGATCCTGCGACCGCACCGGGTTCAGTGCCTCCACCAACCGCTCGAACGGCACGTCCTGGTGCGCGAACGCCGCCAGGTCGAACTCCCTTACCCGGTCGAGCAGTTCACGGAAGCCGGGATCGCCGGACAGGTCCGTGCGCAGTACGAGCGTGTTGACGAAGAACCCGACCAGGTCGTCCAGGGCCTCATCGGTCCGGCCGGCCACCGCCGTACCGAGCGGGACGTCGTCTCCGGCACCATGCCGGGACAACAGCATCGACACCGCCGCCTGCAACACCATGAACAGGGTGCATCCCGATGACCGCGCCAACTCGACGAGCCCGCGGTGCGTGTCCTGGTCGATCACGAAGGTGAGGGCTTCGCCCTCGTGCTTCAGCACCGCGGGCCTCGGCCGGTCCCAGGGGAGCTCGACCAACTCAGGTATACCCGCCAGCTGTTGCCGCCAGAAGTCCAGTTGGCGTGCCGTCAGGCTCTCGGCGTCGGACTCCTCACCCAGCATGCGCCGCTGCCACAGGGTGTAGTCGGCGTACTGCACCGGCAACGGCGACCAGTCAGGAGCGCTGCCGGCGATACGCGCCCGATAGGCGGCGCCCAGGTCCCGGGCCAGCGGCGCCACCGACCAACCGTCCGCGGCGATGTGATGGACCACCAGAACCAGTACATGTGCCTCGGCGCCCAACCGCAGCAACCGCACCTGCACCGGAACGTCCGCTGCCAGGTCGAATGCGCAGCTGACGGTGTCGGTGAGCACCCGGTCGAGGTCGGCGGGCGACACGTCCCGGGGTCGCGGTGCGAGGTCGACGGCGGACGCGTCCAGCACCAGCTGACGGGCGACGCCGTCGGTCACCGGATAGACGGTGCGCAGGGTCTCGTGGCGTTCGACGAGGTCGCCCAGTGCGGCACCCAGCGCCTCGACGTCCAGTGGGCCGTCGAGCCGCAGCACCAGCGGGATGTTGTAGGTGGCGCCGGGCCCTTCCAGCCTGCTCAGGAACCACAGGCGCTGCTGCGCGAAGGAGAGCGGCATGCCTTCGGGCCGCTGTTCGGGCAGTACCGACGGCCGTGCCGCGTCGGCGGCGTCGAGGACCGCGGCGAGTCCGGCGACCGTCGGGTGCTCGAAGAGCGCACGGACTTCGATCTCGACGCCCAGGACCGAGCGCACCCGGCTCACCAGTCGCGTCGCCAGCAGCGAATGCCCACCGGCCTCGAAGAAGTTGTCCGCCACACCGACCCGGTCAAGGCCCAGCACCGCGGCGAACAGGCCGCACAGGATCTCCTCGCGGGCCGTCCGCGGACCGCGGCCTTCGCCGCCGCCGGTCGCCTCGGGCGCCGGAAGCGCACGGTGGTCGACCTTCCCGTTCGGTGTCAGCGGCAGTGCGTCCAGCACGACGAACGCGGAGGGAACCATGTACGCCGGGAGTGCCTGTCCCACACCTGTCGCCAGCTCCGCGGGGTCCAGCACCGCACCGGCGGAGGGCACCGCATACCCGACCAGTCGCCGGTCGCCCGGCAGGTCCTCCCGGACCCGCACGTACGCGGTGGCGACGCCCGGCAGAACGGCGAGAACACCCTCAACTTCGCCGGGTTCGATGCGGTAGCCGCGGAGTTTGACCTGGTCGTCGGCGCGGGAGAGGTAGACCAGCCGGCCGTCCGCGTCCCACCGGACGAGGTCGCCGGTACGGTACATCCGACCGCCCGACGGATCGAACGGATCGGCCACGAAACGCGTGGCCGTCAGGGCCGGGCGGCCCAGATAGCCGCGGGCCACCCCCGGTCCGGCGAGGTACAGCTCGCCGGTCACGCCTGGCGCCACCCTTGCCAGGCCCGCGTCCAGGACGTAGGCGCGCATGCCGTCGAGGGCCCGTCCGATGGGAGGGGGACCCAGCGGCGTTTCGGGGGTGACGTGGTGGCGGGTGGCGAAGGTGGTGGTCTCCGTCGGCCCGTAGACGTGGTGGACCCGCGTGCCGGGCAGTTGCCCGGCGACCTGCTGCATCGCTGCGGGCGAGGCCGCCTCACCGCCCGCGCAGACCATCCGGACACCGGCCAGGGCCTGCGGGTCCACCTCCGCCACGACATTGAACAGGGCGGTGGTCAGGAACAGGGCGGTGACCTGTTCCGTGGTGACGATGTCGCGCAGGACGTGCGGTTCGAGAGCGCCCTCCGGGGCGACGACCACCCGTCCGCCGTTGAGCAGAGGCACCCAGATCTCGAAGGTCGAGGCGTCGAAGACATACGCGGAGTGCAGGAGCACCGCGTCCGCGACACCGCCGGCCCAGGCACTGTCGGCGGCCAACGCCGCCACATCCGCATGCGAGACCCCAACACCCTTGGGCACACCGGTGGAACCGGACGTGAACATCACATACGCCAGCTGGCCACCGACCCGCACAGCAGGCAGCGCGGCGGCGGACACAGGCGCACCATCGACCACCCGACCCACGGCATCGACCACCACCACCGGCACGCGCCGCCGCATCTCGTCGACCCATCCGTGACCGGCGAGCTCCTCACCGACCACCAGCACCCGGATGCCACTGACGCCCGCGACCTGACGCAGCCGCTCCACCGGCCAACGGATGTCCAGCGGTACATACGCGCCACCCGCCCGCACCGCGGCCAACGACGCCGTCACCACAGCGGCAGAACGCCCCAGCAGCACCCCCACCCCGTCCTCGACCGCTACACCACACTCCACCAAACGCGACGCCAGGACACCCGAAAGCTCCGCCAACTCCCCGTAGGAAAGCATCACTTCGCCACCCGTCACCGCCACCGCGCACGGGTCCGCAGCCACCCGCGCCGCGAACAGCTCGGGCAGGCTCGCCGTAGTTGTACCGGCCGGAAGGCGCACACCCTCGCCCCAGTCGGCGACCTCGGCGCGTTCGCTCTCGGACAACAGGTCGTAGCTGTGCAGGGGCCGATCCGGGTCGGCGACGACAGCCTCCAGCAACCGGACCAGGCGACCGGTCAGGGCCTCGATGGTGGCGGCGTCGAAGAGCGCGGTCGCGTACTCGACGCCGGCCGTCAGCCCGCCCTGCGCGCGATCCTCACCGAAGGCGAAGGTCAGGTCGAACTTGCTCACCCCGTTGTGCACCAGTCGGCTGCCGACCGTCAGTCCCGGCAACTCGGTGTCCGCGGTGTCCTGGTTCTGCAGCACCAGCATCGTCTGGAACAGCGGGTGGTGGTTGCGCGCCCGGGCCGGGTTGAGGCTCTCCACCAGCCACTCGAAGGGCACCTCCTGATGAGCGTAGGCCGAAAGGTCGAACTCCCGCACCCTGTGGAGGAGTTCACGGAACGTCGGGTCACCCGACACGTCCGTGCGCAGAACGAGGGTGTTGACGAAGAAGCCGATCAGGTCGTCCAGTGCCTCGTCGGTGCGGCCTGCGACAGGGGTGCCGAGGGGAATGTCGTCGCCGGCGCCGTGCCGGGAGAGCACCGTGGCCACGGCGGCCTGCAGCACCATGAACAGTGTGCTGCCGGAGGACCTGGCCAGGTCGAGCAACCGGCCGTGCAGGACGGCGTCCAACGTGCGGACGCACACTCCGCCGGCAGGGTCCGTGACGGCCGGGCGGGGCCGGTCGAGGGGAAGTTCCAAAAGCTCCGGGAGATCGCTCAACGTGTCGCGCCAGAAGGCGAGTTGCTTCGACGCCACGCTGTCGGGATCGCCCTCCGTGCCGAGGATCTCCCGCTGCCAGAGAGCGTAATCGGCATACTGCACCGCCGGCGCCGGCCAGTCGGGTGCCCTGCCGGCGATCCGCGCCCGATAGGCGCCGCCCAGGTCGCGGGCCAGCGGAGCCAAGGACCAGCCGTCACCGGCTATGTGATGCAGCACCAGCACCAGCACATGGCGTTCGGCACCGGTCCTGAACAGCCAGCAACGCAGCGGCAGATCGGTCACCACGTCGAACGGACTCGTCACCGCGGCGCTCACGGCCGCGTCGAGCGCGTCGGGGTCGATCTCGCGCACCGACAGGTCCAGGTCCACGGCCGAGGGATCCAGTACGCATTGCCGCGGTACGCCAGCCTGCTCGGGGAAGACCGTGCGCAGCACCTCATGCCGCTCGACCACGTCACCGAGCGCGCAGCTCAGGGCACGGGCATCGAGCGTCCCGGCGAGTTCCAGCACGAGCGGGATGTTGTAGGTGGCACCGGGCCCGTCGAGCCGGTTGAGGAACCACAGCCGTTGCTGGGCGAAGGACAGCGGCACGGCCGTGGGCCGCTCGGCCCGCACCACCGGAGTCCTGGCCCGCCCCACTCCGTCCAGCGCGGCAGCGAGACCGGCGGGCGTGGGGTGCTGGAAGAGCGTGCGGACGGCGAGCTCGACTCCGAGGACGGAGCGCACCCGGCTGACGAGCCGGGTGGCGAGCAGCGAATGCCCGCCCAGTTCGAAGAAGCCGTCATGGACGCCGACCTGCGTCCGGCCCAGCACGTCGGCGAAGAGACCGCACAGGATCTCTTCCTGGACCGTGTGCGGTGCGCGCCCCTCGCTGTCGCCCGCCGACGCCTCGGGCGCGGGCAGAGCACGGCGGTCGACCTTGCCGTTGGGCAGCAGCGGCAACGCGTCGAGGACGACGAACGCGGCCGGAACCATGTAGTCGGGCAGTGTGCCGGCCAGTTCGGCCCGCAGTGCTGCCTGGTGCACGGCGCCGCCGGCCGCGGGAACGACATAGGCCACCAGGCGCCTGTCGCCCGGTCGGTCCTCGCGGATCAGCACACGGGCCGCAGTCACAGCCGGGAGCGCCGTCAGCGCACTCTCCACCTCGCCCAACTCAATGCGATAGCCCCGCAACTTGACCTGGTCATCGCTCCGCCCCAGATACTCGATCCGCCCCAGCGCATCCCACCGCACCACATCACCCGTGCGATACATCCGCCCACCCGACGAATCAAACGGATCAGCCACAAAACGCGACGCCGTCAAACCCGGACGACCCACATACCCACGCGCCAACAACCCACCCGCCAGATACAACTCCCCCGGCACACCAGGCGGCACCACACGCAACGACCCATCCAACACATACGCCCGCGCATTCCAGACCGGCCGCCCAATAGGCACCGGACCCGAACCACCCGAAACCACCGCATGCACCGTCGCATCGATCGTCGCCTCCGTCGGCCCATAGAGATTGTGAACCTCCACCGACCACGCATCAGCAACCCGAACCGCCAACTCCCCCACCAACGGCTCACCACCACACAACACAGCCCGCAAACACCCCGGAACCGACCCCCCACTCCCCAACACCAACGACAAATGCGACGGCACGAACTGCGCCACCGTCACACCGAACTCGCGTAGCCAACCCACGAGAGCGTCGGGATCCTTGTTGGCGTCGGCCGGCATCAGGCACACCGACGCGCCATGGAGCAATGGCAGCCAGATCTCCCATACGGAGGCGTCGAAGCTCGGCGACGTCCGCGCCAACACCCGATCCTCGACCGTCAACCCAAGATGGTCGGCCAACCACGCCATATGAGACACCACCGAGGCATGAGTGACCACCACCCCCTTCGGACGACCCGTAGAACCCGACGTGTAAATCACATACGCCGGACCGGCAACCGACACCGCACCACCCGGACCGGACGCATGCCCCACAGACCAGGAAGCAGAATCGTCCATCACAACGAACCGCACGTCGACCGGCGGCAGTTGCTCCCGCACCACACTGTCCGTGATCAGCAGCTTGGGACGGGCATCCTCCAGCAGATACCTGATACGAGCAGCCGGATACGCCGGGTCCACAGGCAGATAGGCGGCCCCCACCTTCAACACCGCCAGCATCGCCACAACCATCCCCGCAGCACCCGGCAGCGCCAACGCCACCAGATCCTCCGGACCAACCCCACACCCCGACAAGTGATACGCCAGGTCGTTCGACTCCAACTCCAACTGGGCGTACGTCACGGTGCGCCGACCATCGCGGACCGCCACCGCATCCGGGGTACGTGCTGCCTGCGCCTCGAACTGCTGGGACATCGTCGTTGCCGATACCCGACGGACGTCGCCCTGGCCCTGCGCGAGCACGACGGCGCGTTCGGGCGCGTCCAACAGCTCGATGCCGTGGATCCGTTGATCCGGATCGGCGATCAGTGCCGCCAGCAGCCGTGACAGTCGGTCGGACAGCGCCCGTGCGGTGTCGGGCTCGAACAGCTCGGTGGAGTACTCCAGGTACCCCTCCACCCCCGCAGGTCGGCCCCTCTCATCATGGGTCTCGGTGAGCGAGAAGGTCAGGTCGAACTTGCTGATACCGGTGTGCACCGGCTGACCGGTGACCGTGATCCCGGGCAGGTCCAGGTCGGCCGCGGACTGGTTCTGCAGGACCAGCATGACCTGGAAGAGCGGATGATGGCTCTGCGAGCGTGCCGGATTCAACGCCTCCACGACGCGGTCGAACGGCACGTCCCCATGGGCGTAGGCGGCGAGGTCGAACTCCCTGACTCGGCTGAGCAGTTCGCGGAAGGTGGGGTCTCCGGAAAGATCCGTCCGCAGCACGAGTGTGTTGACGAAGAACCCGACCAGATCGTCCAGGGCCTCGTCGCTCCGGCCGGCCACCGCCGTACCGAGCGGGACGTCGTCACCGGCACCATGCCGGGACAACAACACCGACACCGCCGCCTGCACCACCATGAACAGCGTGCATCCGCACGACCGCGCCAACTCGACGAGCGCCCGATGCGCGTCCGCCGCGACGAGCAAGGGAACCGCGTCACCGCGGTGCTGCGACACTGCAGGCCGGGGCCGGTCCAGTGGCAGTGCCAGCGTTTCGGGCGCACCGGCCAGTGCCCGGCGCCAGAACTCCAACTGGCCTGCCGTCAGGCTCTCGGCGTCGGACTCCTCGCCCAGCATGCGTCGCTGCCACAGGGTGTAGTCGGCGTACTGCACCGGCAACGGCGACCAGTCAGGCGCCCTGCCCTCGGCACGCGCCCGATAGGCGGCGCCCAGATCTCGAACCAGCGGAGCCAACGACCAACCGTCCGCGGCGATGTGATGGACCACCAGCACGAGTACATGGGCCTGGGAACCCAAGCGCAGCAACCGCACACGTACCGCGGGGTCTCCCGACACGTCGAAGGCTTCGGTCGCCGCGGACAGGATCGCTCCGTCGGCCCACTGCGCGATCGCGGCCGGATCTCCGCCGTCCGGCGCCTCCTCGAAGCGCAGCGGCACCAGGCCGGCCGCTTCCGCCGCGTCATACACATGTTGGCGCGGTGTTCCGCCTTCCTCGACGAAGACGGTGCGCAGGGTCTCGTGGCGTTGGACGACATCGGCGAGCCCGGCGCGCAGCGCATCGAGGTCCAGCGGGCCGTCGAGCCGCAGCACCAGCGGGATGTTGTAGGTGGCGCCGGGCCCCTCAAGCCTGCCCAGGAACCACAGGCGCTGTTGCGCGAAGGACAGCGGGAGGTCTCGCGGACGCTCCTCGCGGACGAGGGCGGCCCGCGCCCGGTCGGCCGTGTCCAGTACGGTGGCGAGTTCGCTGACGGTCGGGTGCTGGAAGAGCGTGCGCACGTCCAGTTCGGCGTCGAGTGCCGAGCGCGCGCGGCTGACCAGGCGCGTGGCCAGGAGCGAATGCCCCCCGAGCGCGAAGAAGTCGTCGTGCACACCGATCCCGTCGGTGCCGAGGACGTCCGTGAACAAGGCGAGCAGGAGTTCCTCGCGGACGGAACGCGGTCCGCGCCCGGCAGTGCGTTCCGGCACCCGGGGCGCGGGCAGAGCGCGGCGGTCCACCTTCCCGTTCGGCGTCAGCGGCAGCGTCGCGAGAGCCACGAAGACCGAGGGGACCATGTAGGCAGGAAGGACGCGGGCCACCGCCGCGGACAGTTCGCCCTCGTCCACGGGGGAGCCGTCCGCCGCAACCACATAGCCCACCAGTTGCCGGTCCCCGGGCAGGTCCTCGCGTACGACGACGCAGGCGGCGACCACCGAGGGCAGTCCGGCGAGGACGCCTTCGATTTCGCCGGGTTCGATGCGGTGGCCGCGGAGTTTGACCTGGTCGTCGGTCCGGGAGAGGTAGACGAGCCGGCCGTCCGCGTCCCACCGGACGAGGTCGCCGGTGCGGTACATCCGACCGCCCGACGGATCGAAGGGGTCGGCGACGAAGCGTGCGGCGGTCAGCCCCGGACGACCTGGGTAGCCGCGGGCGACGCCTTGGCCCGCCAGGTACAGCTCACCTGCGACTCCGGGCGGTACCAGTCCCAGCGCGGAGTCGAGGACGTAGGCCCGCATGCCGTCGAGGGGGCGGCCGATGGGCGGCGGGCCGGTGGGGGTTTCGGCGACGACGTGATGGCGGGTGGCGAAGGTGGTCGTCTCCGTCGGCCCGTAGACGTGGTGTATGCGGGTGCCTGGCAGTTCGCGGGCGAGGTGCTGCATGGCGCGGGGCGCGGCGCGTTCGCCGCCTGTGCAGACCGCGCGGACCCCGGCGAGGGCCTGCGGGTCGACTTCGGCGATGACGTTGAACAGGGCGGTGGTCAGGAACAGGGCGGTGACCTGTTCCGTGGTGACGATGTCGCGCAGGACGTGCGGCTCCAGGGCGCCCTCCGGGGCGATGACCACCCGTCCGCCGTTGAGGAGGGGCACCCAGATCTCGAAGGTCGAGGCGTCGAAGACATACGCGGAGTGCAGGAGCACCGCGTCCGCGACACCGCCCGTCCAGGCACTGTCGGCGGCCAACGCCGCCACATCCGCATGCGAGACCCCAACACCCTTGGGCACACCGGTGGAACCGGACGTGAACATCACATACGCCAGCTGGCCACCGACCCGCACAGCAGGCAGCGCGGCGGCGGACACAGGCGCACCATCGACCACCCGACCCACGGCATCGACCACCACCACCGGCAGGGAGGCGCGCGCTTCCGCAACCCAGGCGTGGCCGGCCAGTTCCTCGCCGACGATCAGCACGCGCAAACCGGCTCCGCGGGCGGTCTGTCGCAACCGCTCGGACGGCCAGCGGATGTCCAGCGGCACATACGCGCCACCCGCCCGCACCGCGGCCAACGACGCCGTCACCACAGCGGCAGAACGCCCCAGCAGCACCCCCACCCCGTCCTCGACCGCTACACCGCACCCCACCAAACGCGACGCCAGGACACCCGAAAGCTCCGCCAACTCCCCGTACGACAGCTCCACTCCCCCGCCGGACACCGCCACCGCACGCCGGTCCGCAGCCACCCGCGCCGCGAACAACTCGGGCAGTGATGCCCGCCGGTCCGGCTCGCACTCCGGTCGTTCGAGGGGGTTGCCTCGCCCTGTCGCGAGAACCTGACTGGCAGTCTGCTCGTCGAGCATCGCGAGGCGGGAGAGCGGAGACGTCGCGTCCGCCCGGGAGAGTTCGGCGACCAGCGCGGTGATGCCCTGCTGGTGCGGCCGGACGGCCTCGGGGCGGTACAGGTCCGGGTTCACATCGAAGCCGATCAGCGGCCCCTTCCCCTCCGCGCGCTCGGACACGAAGAGGGAGAGATCGTCGACCGGGCCGGTGGACAACAGCCTTGAGGCGCCGGCGCTTCCGGCGAAGTCGAGGTCGTACTCGTAGGGCATGACGTTCACGACCACATCGCACAGCCGCGCCGCGTCGCCCGTGATCCTGAGGTCGCGGGCGAGCTGTTCCCTGGAGTAGCGGCGGTGACGCAGCGCCAGTCGCATCTCGGCGGCGACGGCCCGCACCAGTGCTTCGACGGTCATGCCCGGGGTGATCTGCACGCGCAACGGGAGGATGTTCGCGGTCATGCCCGGGATCGCGCGCAGACGGCCGGGGCGGCCGTTCGAGGCGAGCCCGATCGTCACGTCGCCGGTGCCGGTGACGCGGCTGAGGTATGCGGCGACCGCGGTCACGAAGACGGCGGACCATGTGGTTCTGGTCGCGGCGGCCAGTGCGCGCAGACCGTCCATCACCTGCGGGTCGAGAGTCTCCCCCTGGTGCAGGTGGTTACCGCGCCCAGAATGCTGTTCGTCACCGTTTCCCGGTCGCGAAGGAACGCGCTGTGGCAGGGAGGCGTCTTCGCCCGCGCTGTGCGCGGGGGCGAGAAGCGCGTTTCCGGTGTCGCGGCCGGACCGGGAGAAATCAGCGAATTTCTCAGTCCAATATGCCCGGTCACGTTCGAAATCAGGAGACTGTCGATACGCCGTCTCGTCGTCGACGAGAGCACTGAGCGGAGCGAATAATTCCGGTCCCGCTTCGCCGCGCACCGCGGCGGTATACGTCTCGGCAACTTTGCGCGCGAGAACGGAAGCACCGAGGCCGTCCATCACAATGTGGTGATAGCGGATGTACCAATAGTGGCGGTCGGGGCCCAGTGCGAGCAGAACGAAGGCATGGTGCGGTGCGGCCGACGTACCTGTGGTGGGCGTGGTGGCCATGTCTGCGGCCATGAAGCGCTCCGCGGCCGCGGCCGGGTCCACCTCGGCGGAGAGGTCGACGACGTACGGACGTCCCGGTGATGTGCGCACCACGCGCTGGTGGATACCGTCGCCCTGTTCCACGAACTCGGTATTGAGGCTGTCGCAGTCACTGCTGACTTTTTCGAGTGACGCTATGAAAAGAGCCTCGTCCAGGGGGCCTTGGATTTCTATGCATTCACCGATGTTGTACTTCGGGCTCTGCGGATCCAACTGCTGCCCGTACCACACTCCCTGCTGAGACATCGTCAGCGGGAGGAGGCGAGCGTGGTTTTTCTGCATAATGCTTCCGCCCTTTCAGGGGGTGCGCTTCGGTCACCCCATCAGGGCACGGGAAAGAATCCCGGGTCCCCCGGAGTCAGGCGACACTGTGAATGGTGGGACAACGACCCGAAGAATTACCGTTGATCGCCGTGCCGCAATCCCCGGAGATCCCTTCCGAGCATCGCGAACAGGCGTTACCGGCGAGAGCCGAAACGGAAGAATTGTTGTTCATGCGCAGCACCGCCCGGAACGGGCGATGGCGGACAGGACGGCCGGCGGCCACGCGGCGCCACCGGCGGGCGCGCCCTCAACGGGGCGCGCCTCAGCCGTACTTGCCCTGGTCATGGCCGTGGGCTAGGAGCCCTGAGCCTCCATGGCGGCGACCAGACTGGCCGGTCGCATGTCCGTCCAGGTGGACTCGACGAATTCCAGGCACTCCTGGCGCGACCCCTCCGGTCGCGCAACCTGCCATCCACCCGGCACCTCTGTGGTGGCGGGCCAGAGCGAGTACTGACGCTCCTCATTGACCAGAACGATGAATCGGGCAAACTCATCGTCAAAAACATTGGCCATAGCTTCCCCCTGCTCCTTCCCTCCTGCTGACCGGCAAACCGGGGTGTTCGGGATGGCACCGCATCCCGCCCCCCGCCTACGCGCTACGGCATTGACCGATATTCCGTACGGAAATCGGGCGAGCGTCAGTACGGTACACCACAAAACCTTCACACCCGACCAGTTCATCGAGCGGTCTGTCTAGGCGATCGCGCGCCACCGCGGCACCAGTGACCCGCCCCCTCGTAAGCAACCCATCGCCCACCCTTTCCGCCCAGGGTCACCGACCTGCCGATTTACGAGAAAGAAACACCAAGGCGCGGCCCGTGACACACGCGCAGCCACCCGCAGTGGTCGAAATTCGGCCACAACCTGGCCCATTCCATACAGGCCGACAACACGCCCCGGGCTCGCCCGACATGCATCACACCCCAGGGCACATTGAAGCTCCACCACGCCCCTATCCCGCAAAACAAGCCTCAATGCGCCGTCAATGCGCCCTTGCGCAAACAACGATCAGAACGCCAGTGCGGCGCGATCCTTGCGTCAGAGCCGTGGCTCTTCGCCCCGCCGAGCTCGACCCTGGGCATCCTCGACGAGCCGACTGCCTGGCAGTCGACGGCCCTGACAGTCGACGGCCCTGGCGGGCGTCACCGATGGCGGTTACGGCGTCAGTGCCTGTCTGCGGCAGGAGCCGGGTACGCAGGGGCCGCCTGGCGCGGTGATTGTGGGTCCGAACGGCCGTCGAATTCCCCCGCCCCCACGAGATCCCGGATCTCCAACTTCCCTTCATCGCCGCGACGTTGGGCGACTGAAACAACATCTGCACCACCCACACCATCTACGCCACCCGCATCAGGAACCTCACCCGAGCCAGAACGTGACGAAGTGCCGCTGAGCGCGGCCCAGTTGGCAGCGCGGGGACGTCTCGGGATTGCCGGTGCCGACACCCTGAAGAAGTCCCGTCATCGCAGGCCACAGGGCATGTCTTCGCCGCCAACGCGCCGCAGGTAGTGATCATTTGGTGGATCTGCTTCAAAGTTTGGGCACAAGTTGCACACATTCCTCTCTTCAGGCGGGCCTCGATGGTCTACATTGACCCTGCTTCACATGACACGAGGCGACAAATCGTGATCTTTAGCTCCTGCGTTACCGCAAGTCAGCAGCCATGTCCCCGGCGCCTTGACGTGGGGGTGATCAGTTCTTGGAGCCCGAGAGGGGCCTTGGGTGAGGGGAGCCCGAGGTTTCGACGGGTTCTCACACACCTCGACAGTCCGGCAGGACTGACGAGTCCACTGCCGCCTGGGTGGGGTGTTCACGTAGCGCTGCAATAGCCGGGATGTCATTCACGGGGGGGCGGGGGCCTCCCAAGGGGAGGAACAGCGCGGTGCGGGAGGCGGGGGCCTCCCGAGGGGAGGAACAGCGCGGGGGGCACGGGCCTCCCGGGGGGAGGAAACCGTGTGGAGCGAACACGTCGAGCCCACTGATGACCTGAGGGGGTCTGTGCAGCAGGGGGAATTGGTCGGCCCGTTTCTCTCGGCGCCCGGGCGTCCGGTGGACGAGGCAATCGGCCAGCCCGCGATCGACTGGGAGCAGCGGTACCGCCGTACCGTGATCGCCAGCGATACCGCGGCCACCGCCTTCGTGGTGGCCGCGATCGGCAACTTCTTCGGGGCCCGGGACGCGGCCAACTGGCACGAGAAGTGGGGAATTCTCGCATTCTGCACCGAGCTGCTGGTGCTGGGGGCACTCGCGGTCAGCCGGGCGTGGGCTCCGGCCGTGCTCGGCCAGGGCGCCGAGGAATTTCGTCGGCTCGGACGCTCACTGTTCACGGCGACCGTCGTACTGGCGCTCGGCGGGATCGCCCTCGCCTCGCGCAACATCAAGCTCTGGATCTTCGTCGCGATTCCCGCGATCGCGCTCATCACCATGACCGCGCGCTATCTGCTGCGCCTCTGGCTGCACAAACAGCGGAAGGAAGGACGGTGCCTGCGCCCGGTGCTCGCTGCCGGGAGCCTGGCCACCGTGCACGACCTGATCACCCGGACCCGCAAGTTCCCGCACCTCGGCTGGCGGGTGGAGGCGGTGTGCACGACGGACGGTCTCGGGCTCGACGGTGACCGACTGGACGGGGTGCCGGTCGTCGGCAGACTGGCGGACGTCGCGGGCCACGTCCGCCGCGACGGCTACCGTGTCGTCGCGGTCACACCGGACCCGCACTGGTCTCCGGACCGGCTGCAGAGGCTGGCCTGGAACCTCGAAGGCAGCGATGCCGAGATGGTCGTGGCCCCCGTGCTGATGGAGGTGGCCGGCCCGAGGCTGCACGTCGACGCGGTGCTCGGGATACCGCTGCTGCGGGTCAGCATGCCGACCTTCACCGGGGGGCGTCGGGCGGTCAAAGAGGTCGTCGATCGGATGGGCGCGGCGATCCTGCTGATGCTGTTCGCGCCGCTGATGGTGTTCGTCGGGCTGCTCATACTGGTGGACAGCCGGGGCGGGGCGTTCTACCGCCAGCGCAGGGTCGGCAAGGACGGCCGCGAGTTCACCATCCTCAAGTTCCGCACCATGGTCGCCGGGGCGCACGGGGCACGTGCCGAACTGGCCGACCGCAACGAGGGCGCCGGACTGCTGTTCAAGCTCCGCCGGGATCCGCGGGTGACCCGGGTGGGAACGGTCCTGCGCCGGTATTCGATCGACGAACTCCCGCAACTCTTCAATGTGTTGACCGGATCGATGTCGCTCGTCGGTCCGCGGCCACCGCTGCCGGAGGAGTCCGCCGCGTACGGCCCGGACATCCGGCGGCGGCTGCTGGTCAAGCCCGGGCTCACCGGCCTGTGGCAGATCAGCGGACGCAGTGACCTGCCGTGGGAGGAGGCCGTCCGACTGGACCTGCGGTACGTGGAGGACTGGTCGCTCGCCCTCGACACAGTGATCTTGTGGAAGACGCTGCGTGCGGTGCTCCAAGGGCAGGGGGCCTATTGATGCGCGGGGGACGGCGACGTCGTACGGCCGGCGCACGAACCGCAGGCCGAAGGGGCCTGCCTGGGGGGAGGAACGCGTCATGAGAGTCAGCGTCTTGGGGCTCGGCTACGTGGGCTGCGTGTCGGCCGCGTGCCTGGCCAGCATGGGTCACGAGGTCATCGGGGTGGACGTCAACCAGGTGAAGGTGGACCTGGTCAACGACGGCAAGGCCCCGGTGGTCGAGGAGCGGATCGGCGAGCTCATCGCCGAGGTCGTGCGGACCGGAGCACTGCGCGCCACCCGCGACGTCCGCGAGGCGATCACGGGCAGCGAGGTGTCGCTGGTCTGCGTGGGCACGCCGTCGGAGCCCAACGGTAGCCTGTGCACCACGTACTTGGAGCGGGTCACCGAGCAGATCGGCGCCGCGCTGGCGGATCGCAGTGGGCGCAGCGGGCGGCACACCGTGGTGTTCCGCAGCACCATGCTCCCGGGCACCTGCCTGAACCTGCTGGTGCCGATCCTGGAGAAGTCCGTCGGCGGCACGGCCGGGGTGGACATCGGGGTCGCGGTCAACCCGGAGTTCCTGCGCGAGGGCACGAGCGTGCGGGACTTCTTCGACCCGCCCAAGACCGTCATCGGCGAGCTCGACCCGGCCAGCGGCGACACGGTGAGGGCGCTGTACGACGGCCTGCCCGGCGAGGTGTTCCGGGTGCCGATCCCGACGGCCGAGGCGATCAAGTATGCGGACAACGCGTTCCACGGCCTCAAGATCGGCTTCGCGAACGAGCTCGGCGCGGTATGCCAGGCGCTCGGCGTGGACTCGCACCAGGTGATGGACGTGTTCCTGGCCGACCGCAAGCTGAACATCAGCCCCGCCTACCTGCGGCCCGGCTTCGCCTTCGGTGGCTCCTGCCTGCCGAAGGACCTGCGCAGCCTGGTCCACGCCGCACAGCGGGCCGATGTCTCGGTGCCCATCCTCGCCCATGTGCTGCCCTCCAACGCCGACCATCTGCAGCGCGCGGTGGACCTGGTCGAGCGCACCGGCAAGCGCCGGGTGGGCCTGTTCGGGCTGTCCTTCAAACCCGGCACCGACGACCTGCGCGAGAGCCCGCTCGTCGAGCTGGCGGAGATGCTCTTCGGCAAGGGGTACGACCTGCGGATCCACGACGCCAACGTGAGCCTCTCCCGGCTGCTCGGCGCGAACCGCGAGTACATCGAGACCCGGCTGCCGCATCTCGCGCAGCTGCTCGCGGACTCCGTGGAACAGGTGCTGGAGCACGCCGAGGTGTGCCTGGTCGGGACCAGGGATCCGGCCGTGCTGTCGGCGCTGCCCCATGGCGGCCCGGTGATCGTCGACCTCATCCGCCTTCCCGACGCCGAGGCGCGCCGGGCCGAACCGGGGTACATGGGCCTTGCTTGGTGACGCTTCGTTTGGTGACATAGCCGGCGGCGACGGGGCGGCCCGGCGCGCCCTGATCCTGGTGGAGAACCTGTCGGTGCCGTTCGACCGGCGGGTGTGGCAGGAGTGCACGACGCTGCGCGACGCGGGCTGGGTGGTGCACGTCATCTGTCCCCGGGGGGAGAAGCGGGACACCGAGCCGGAGGCGGAGATCGACGGGGTGCGGATCCACCGCTACCCGTTGCGCGCGGCCACCGGAGGGCCGGCCGGCTATCTGCGGGAGTACGGATCGGCGTTGTGGCACACGGCCCGGCTGGCCCGCAGGGTCGGCCCGGTCGACGTGGTCCACGCCTGCAACCCGCCCGACCTGCTGTTCCTGCCGGCCCTGTGGCTGAAGCGGCGCGGCGCACGGTTCGTCTTCGACCAGCACGACCTGGTGCCCGAGCTGTACCTCTCCCGGTTCGACCGTGGCGAAGATCTGCTCTACCGCGCCGTGTGCGCACTGGAACGGCGGACCTACCGGGCCGCGGACATCGTGCTCGCCACGAACGAGAGCTACCGGGACGTCGCGGTGCGCCGTGGCGGCAAGCGGCCGGCGGACGTCTTCGTGGTGCGCAGCGCGCCTGCCGTCGAGCGGTTCCAACCGGTGCCTGCCGAGCCGGAGTTGAAGCGCGGCAAGTCTCATCTGTTGTGCTACCTCGGCGTCATGGGCCCGCAGGACGGCGTCGACTACGCCTTGCGGGCCCTGGCGAAGCTGCGCGACGAGCTCGGGCGGACCGACTGGCACGCGGTGTTCGTCGGCGCCGGCGACGCCTTCGACGCGATGGTGGAACTGTCCTGGCGGCTCGGGCTCTCGGAGCAGGTGCAGTTCACCGGGCGCATTCCGGACGCCGACCTGGTGCGCTATCTGTCCACCGCGGACGTGTGCCTCTCCCCCGACCCCCGCAATCCGCTCAACGACGTGTCGACCATGAACAAGGTCCTGGAGTACATGGCGATGGGCCGGCCCATCGTCTCGTTCGACCTCCGGGAGGCGCGGGTCTCCGCCGGTGGCGCCGCCGTCTACGCGCCCGCCAACGACGAGGCCGCATTCGCCGAGCTCATCGCGCTGCTGCTGGACGATCCGGAGAAGCGGGCCCGGATGGGCAAGATCGGCCAGGAGCGGATCGGCGGACCGCTCTCCTGGCGGAACTCGCAGGCGTCGCTGCTCGCCGCGTACGCCGCCGCCTGCCGTGACCGCGCTCCGGTGTCGGCGGGCGACCCGGACCGGGCAGGGCGGAGGCCCCGCCGTTGAGCGATGACACGATACGCCTGGCCACGATCGGGCGGATCATCCGTCGGCGATGGCGGCTTCTCGCCGTCCTCGCCGTGGTGGGTGCGCTCTTCGGCTACGGCACCTCTGCGCTGATTCCGCCGAGTTACACGGCGTCGGCGTCGGTACTGCTGCCGGGCCAGTGGGAGGAGCGCGAGCTGTTGACCCAGGTGGACATCTCGACCAGTTCGACGGTGCTCGACCGCGCGGCTGCCACGCTCGGTTGGACCGGGGTCGGCGGCAGTGAGCTGCGGGATCGGGTGAGCGCCAAGGCCGCCGACGGGAACATCATCACGATCTCGGGCACGGCCGACACCCCGGAGCGTGCGCAGCAACTCTCCGACCAGGTGGTCCGGCAGTTCGTCACCTTCGCCGCACGGATCGTGGGCGACAACGGCGACCCCGAAGCGGCGGCGCGGCCCGAGGCGCTGCGGCAGATGGTGGTGCAGACCAGCCGCCGCATCACCGAGCTGGCCGATGCGGCCGATCCGGGGCGGACCGTGGAGAGCGTGCAGACCCGCACCGAGCTCGCGAAGCTGCGCACCGCGCTGCAGGAGGCCGTCAACAAACTGGACCAGGCCGCCCCGACTGCCAACAAGGCCAACATGGTCGTCATGGGTCCGGCGACCCGGCCGACCGGCGAGGCACCGCCGACGAGAGTGCAGCTCACCCTCGCCGGGGCGCTGGTGTTCTTCCTGCTCGCGGTCATCGGCCATCTCGCCGCCGCACGGATGACTCGCCGACTGCGCGCCGAACCGGAGATCGCCGCGGCGCTGGGCTCGGTGCTGCTGGGTACCGTCGACGTACCTGATGAACGGCCCGCGCACCGGTCGGAAGGCCATGGCCCGCGGGCCCGGATCCGCCGGCTGCTGGGCGTCGACACCCGGTGGGACACACCCGCCCCGCAGACGTCCGGCGACGAGGCCGACAGGCAGATCCGCTACCGGCGGGTGTGCGCCCGACTACAGGAGCAACTTCCGCCTCCCCGGCGGCTGTTGGCCGTCGTCCCGGACGGCGACGAGATCGCCCGCCGGGCCGCCGGACGGCTCGTCGACGAGGCCGAGAGCGATCCTTCCTCATCCTCTTCGAGCAGGGGATACCCCCTGCTGCGGGTGGTGGGGGTCTCGGTGGACCGGCCGATGGTGCCGGACCGGGGCAACGAGTCCGGTGCCCTGGTCGTGCTCAGCGCGGGCAGCTGGACGGCGGGGGAGCTCGCCGGCATCGCCGAGGCGTGTGCGGACGCCGGGCACGAGGTCGTCGGCATCGTCGTCGCCGGCACGGTCCGGGCCCGTCCGGCGCAGTCTCCCGGCCGCCCACCGGATGACGCCACTTTGGTGCTCGCGGTCCGCGGCCACGCGGCGGGAGGTTCCGCGTGACGACGAGTACGACGTCGGAGTCGTCGGCCGCCGCTCCGCTGCTGGACCTGCAGGCGCTGGTGGTGGCGGTGCGCAGGCGGCGCCGCCTCTGGTGCTCGATGGCGCTGCTGGGGCTGCTCGTCGGCGCGGCGGTGGCGGTCCTGCTGCCGTCGCCGCCGGCCGCGGTGGCCAAGGTGCTGGTCGCGCATCAGGAGGACCAGCCGAACGACCCCGGCACGCTGATCCGCACCGACGTCGCGCTGCTGGGGACCACGCGGATCGCCGACCAGGCCCTGCAGACCCTCAAGTCCCGGGAAAAACCCGAGGACTTCATGCGGGACTACCACGGGACCGGCCTGACCAACAACCTGCTGCAGATCGATGTGACGGGTGACAGCGACGCGGCAGCGGTGGCCCGCGCCAAGGCGCTGGCCGACGCGTTCGTCGCGGACCATGTACGGCGGATGTGGGAAGCCGCGAAGGCCGAGGCCAAGGCCCTGGACGACCAGCGTGACCGCATGCGGGAGGAGCTCGCCCAGGTCAACAAGGCGATCGGGGACCGAGTGCCGAACAGCGATCCGAAGGAGTCCGCGAGCATCGAGTCGCGCTTCGCCCGCCGGGCCGAGCTCAACTCGCGGATCGCCGACTTCGACCAGCGGGCCGAGGAGGCGCGCACCGGCACGCCCCGGGTGGTCTCCGGCACGCAGATCGTGGACGCCCCGCGCGCGGTGCGGCAGTCCCTGCTCAAGGCCGCCGTCACCGACGCCGCGATCGGGCTCGTCCTCGGACTGGTCCTGGGGCTCGCGGTGGCCGCGGTCGGCGTGGTGGTGGCGGACCGCCCCGTGTTGCGCCGGGACATCGCGGCGAACCTGGGCGCCTCGGTCGTCGCGGAGCTGCCCCGCCGGCCGGGCAGGCTGTGGCAGCGCCGACGGAGCCGGGCGGCACGCGAACGGCTCGTCGTGTCCCTGGCCCGCACCGCGCGCGGCGCCGAGGAACCGATGTCGCTGCTGGAACTGGGCTGTGCACGCAGCACGAGCGAGATCGCCCTGGACCTCGCCGGGGCCCTGGGATCGGACGGGCCAGTGGTGATCATCGATGGTCTGCCCGGCTCGCAGCTCGCCGGCCGCCGGCCGAAGCCGGGAGGCCCGAGCGTGGTCAGCGGCGAGCGTGCCGCGGCCGTGTCGCACGAGGAACGCCGGCTCGGCGTCGGCTCGGTCGCGCCCGGTACGGCGTGGACCGACCTCCAGTACCTCGGTACCCGGACCGTGCTCGTCGTGCGTGCCGGGCACGGCAGCGCCGCCTGGCTGCACACCGTGGCGCGCCAGCTCGCGGACCAGCGCATTGCGGTGATCGGTGTGGTGCTGATCGATCCCGATCCGCGGGATCGGACCGACGGCACGCTGTGGGACGGGCTGGAGACCGCGCTGCGCGGCCAGCACGAGCGGCCGGCCCGGCAGAACGGTGGGGGTACCTCCCACGCCGTCCAGGCAGTGGGGGAGGGCCGGCGGCGCGCGGAGCGGCAGCCGATGTGGGCCAGTGGGGCCTCCCCTGCTCATGGGGGTCCCCCCGCGCGAGCGAAGCCGAGCGTGGGGGTGGAGTTGCGAGCTCGGGGACGGGTCCCGGACGACGACCAGGAGGCGCGGTAGGACATGTGTGGCATCGCAGGGACTTACCGATGGCCGGACGGGAAGGTCGTGACCGACCGGCTCACCGACACCCTCGCCCACCGCGGTCCGGACGGGGCGGGCCGGTACAGCCACCCCGCCGGTGACGGCGAAGTGCACCTCGGGCACCGCCGGCTGGCCATCATCGACCTGTCCGACACCGGCGCCCAGCCGATGGTCTCGGGCGGCCTGGTCCTGACGTACAACGGCGAGCTGTACAACGCGCCCGAGCTGCGTGCCGAGCTGGCGGCCGCCGGGGTGCGCTTCCGCGGTACCTCCGACACCGAGGTGGTGCTGGAGGCGTGGCGGCACTGGGGCACGGACTGCCTGCCCCGGCTGCGCGGCATGTTCGCGTTCGGGATCTTCGACGAGCGCAGCGGTGAACTGGTGCTGGTCCGCGACCAGTTGGGGATCAAGCCGCTGTTCCTGCTCCGGCGCGGCGAGGGTCTGGCGTTCGCCTCCGAGCTGAAGGCGCTCGCCGCCGCGACCGGCGGGTCGCTGCAGGTGGACCATGCGGCGCTGGTGGCCTCGCTGCTGTACTACTGGGTGCCGGACACGCGGTGCGCGTTCCGCGAGGCGGAGAAGCTGCCGCCGGGCAGCTGGCTGAGGTGCCGGCCCGACGGCCGGGTGGAGCGCGGCCGGTTCTGGAACCTGAAGC
The DNA here is from genome assembly GCF_016917755.1 of Streptomyces noursei. Classification (GTDB taxonomy): domain Bacteria; phylum Actinomycetota; class Actinomycetes; order Streptomycetales; family Streptomycetaceae; genus Streptomyces; species Streptomyces yunnanensis. The sequence continues at coordinate 1,253,477 of NZ_CP070326.1, forward strand.
ACGTGGCCGCCGAGGGGCGGGAGCGGGCCCGGAGCGGCGAACGGCCGGACCTGGCCGCCGTCGTCGAGGAGTCGACACGCCGTCACCTGCTCTCCGACGTGCCCGTGGCGACCTTCCTCTCCGGCGGTCTGGACTCCAGCTACCTGACCGCGCTGGCGGCCCGCGACCGGCCCGGGATCTCCGCCTACACGATCGGGTTCCGCGCCGAGGACGCCAGGTTCGAGGCGATGCCGGACGACCTGCGCTATGCCCGGCAGGTGGCCGGGCGGTTCGGCGTAGACCTGCACGAGATCGAGATCGCTCCGAACGTGCTCGACCTGCTGCCGCAGATGACGTACCACCTGGACGAGCCGATCGGCGACCCCGCCGCGATCAACACGTTCCTGATCTGCTCGGCCGCCCGGGACGCCGGGGTCAAGGTGATGCTGTCGGGGATGGGTGCCGACGAGCTGTTCGCCGGGTACCGCAAGCACCTGGCCAACCTGATCGCGCTGCGCTACCAGCGCGTCCCGCGACCGCTGCGGCGCGGCCTGTCCCGGGTCGTGGACCGGCTGCCGGTCGCCACGGCCCGCCGCGGGTACCGGTCGGTGCGCTTCGCGAAGCGGTTCCTCTCCTTCGCCGACCTGCCCGAGGAGACCGCGTTCCGGCGCAGCTACACCATGTACGACCAGGACGAGTTGCTCGCCCTGCTCGATCCGGACCTGGCCGGGACGGTCGCGGACGTGCTGACCGAGCACGCGGACATCTACCAGGACAACGACCTCGACGACTTCGTCAACCGCATGTGCCTGGGCGACGCCCGGATGTTCCTGCCGGGCCTGAACCTCACGTACACCGACCGCTCCAGCATGGCCGCGTCGACCGAGGTGCGGGTGCCGTACGTGGACGTCGAGGTGGTCAGGGCGGCGTTCGCGGTGCCGGGCGATCGCAAGATCGTCGGGCGGCAGGGCAAGGCCGTCCTCAAGGAGGCGGCCACCTCGATCCTGCCCCGGGAGATCGTCTACCGGCCCAAGGGCCTGTTCAGCGCCCCGCTGCGCGCCTGGATGAGCCGGGATCTGGCACCGCTGGTGCGCGAGGTGGTGCACGACGGCGTGCTCGTCAATTCCGGTTTCCTGCGCCGCGACGCGCTGTCGCGCATGGTCGCCGAGGACGCCGCCGGGCAGCGGGACTTCTCCAAGCATCTGTGGCATGTGCTGACCCTCGAGTACTGGTATCGCGGCGCGACCTCCGGGTCCGGCCCGAGCGCTCGCTCGTCGGCGTAGAAGACGGCGAAGACGGCTTAGAAGCAAGGGGACTTGGGTGAAACAGGTTGTGCAGAACTACAAGAGCGGTGAGCTGGCGGTGCTCGACGTGCCGGTGCCGGGGTGCAAGCCGGGCGGTGTGCTGGTCCGCAGCGCCTACTCGCTGATATCCACCGGGACCGAGCTCATGAAGGTCTCCGAGGCCGGTATGTCGATGTTGGGCAAGGCCCGCTCCCGGCCGGACCAGGTGGCCAAGGTCATGCAGAGCGTGGCCACCAACGGGCTGCCCGCCACCTACCGCAAGGTGATGGGCAAGCTGGACTCCTACACGCCGCTGGGCTACTCGCTGTGCGGGGTGGTCGAGCAGGTCGGCACCGGGATCGACGAGGTGAAGGTCGGCGACCTGGTGGCCTGCGCCGGCAACGAGCACGCGCTGCACGCCGAGCTGAACTGGGTGCCGAAGAACCTCTACGCCCGGGTGCCAGACCGTCTCGCGCCGCGGCACGCGGCCTTCGGCACCGTCGGGTCGATCGCGTTGCAGGGCGTCCGCCGCGGCGAGCCGCAGCTCGGCGACGTGGCGCTGGTCATCGGCCTCGGCCTGATCGGGCAGTTGGTGGTGCAGCTCCTCGTCGCCTCCGGAGTCCGCGTCGTCGGGGTCGACCCCGACCCGGTGCGCTGCGAGCTGGCGGAGCGCCTGGGCGCCGCGTCCTGCGGCGATCCCGCGTCCGCGGCCGTGGAGGCCGCCGTCGCCGAACTCACCGACGGCCACGGCGTGGACCAGGTGTACCTGGCCGCCGGCGGCGGCAGCAACCAGCCCGTCGAACTGGCCGCCCGGCTGTGCCGGGACCGCGGCCGGGTCGTCGACATCGGCAAGTGCCGCCTGGACCTGCCGTGGAACGCGTACTACGAGAAGGAGCTCGACGTCCGGTTCTCCCGCTCCTACGGCCCCGGACGCTACGACCCGGAGTACGAGCTCGAAGGGCGCGACTACCCGATCGGCTATGTGCGCTGGACCGAGCGCCGCAACCTGGCGTGCTTCCTCGACCTCGTCGCCCGCGGCCGCGTCGACGTGGAGCCCTTGGTCTCCCACGTGGCCGACTTCGACGACGCCGTCGAGACGTACCAGCGCCTGAAGGACGGCGACTTGAAGGCCGTGGCCGTGCTGTTCCGCTACCCCCCACACGCGCCGGAGGCCCCGGCCCCGGAGGTTGCCGTGCCCGCGGTCAACGTGCGGCCAAGGCCGGCCCGGGCCACCAGGACACCGGTCCGCCTCGCGTTCGTCGGCGCGGGGAACTACGCGACGTCGATGCTGCTGCCGCACCTGGCACAGCGCGACGGCGTCGAGCTGTCGGCCGTCGTCACCACGACGGCGCTGTCCGCGGCCAACGCGCAGCGGAAGTTCGGCTTCGCCCAGGCGACCACCGACCTGGACGCCGTGCTCGGCGACAAGGCCATCGACGCGGTGTTCGTGGTCACCCGCCACAGCTCGCACGCCGAACTGACGCGCAAGGCACTCCTTGCCGGCAAGGCGGTGTTCGTGGAGAAGCCCCTGGCGCTCACCGAGGACGAGCTGACCGGCGTGCTCGCGGCGGTGGAGGAGTCCGGCAACGACCGGCTGCAGGTGGGCTTCAACCGCCGGTTCGCGCCGCTGCTGACCGAGGCCGGGAAGCGGTTCGGCGCCCGGACCGGCCCGGCGCACCTGCGCTACCTGGTCAACGCGGACCGGCTGCAGCACGGCAGCTGGTACCTCCAACAGGGCACCGAGGGCTCGCGGTTCGAGGGCGAGGGCGGACACTTCGTCGACACGGCGAGCTGGCTGCTCGGCGCCGACCCGGTCTCGGTGTACGCGGTCGCCTCGTCCGGCAACGAGGGCGGCGGTGACATCCAGGCTGTGCTGCGCTACCCGGACGGGTCCACCGCCACCATCAGCTACGTCACCAGCGGTGCGCCCGGGTTCCCCAAGGAGACCCTGGACCTCGTCGCGGACGGCAAGGTGCTGCGGCTCGACGACTTCGTCCGCGCCTCGGTGTATTTCGCCAGCACAGCCGGCCGCAAGAAGTGGGTCAGTGCACGGCTGCCCAAGGCCCGGGACAAGGGCCAGTCCGCCGAACTGGCCGCGTTCGTCAGGGCCGTGCGGACCGGCGGGCCGATGCCGGTGCCGCTGGAGTCGCTGGTCGCCACCACGGCGGCCACCCTCGCCGTGCGGGCCAGCCTGGCCGGCGGCGCACCGGTGACGTTGGCGAGGACGCGATGACGGTGAGCTCGGGGAGTCCGGGCTGGTACCTGCGCCGGCTGTCCCGGATGGGACCGCGGGAGGTCGCCGGCCGGGTGGGCGACGCGGTGCGCAGGCGGCGGTGGCGGTCGGCGCGGCCGCACTGCCCGAGCGTGTCCGGCGCCCGGTTCGCCGCGGTACTGCCCGCCGGGACGATCGCCGGCATACCTCCGGACGCCGCGAAACGCCTCCTCGCAACGGCGGACCGGCTGATGGACGGGCACGCCGAGTACTTCGGGGTGGTCCGCGAGGACCTGGCCGCCCCGGACTGGTGGTACGACCCGAAGACCGGGCGCCGGGCCCCGGGGGGCTACGCCTTCGACGTGCCGTACCGGAACGAGGACGCGGTCGGCGACATCAAGCAGATCTGGGAACCGTCCCGGCATCAGTACCTCACCGTGCTGGCCGCCGCCTACGCGATCACCGGCGACCAGCGGTACGCCGAGCGCGTGGCCGAGCACCTGCGGTCGTGGTGGGCGGCCAACCCACCGCTGCACGGCGTGCATTGGGTCAGCGGCATCGAGCTGGGCATCCGGCTGCTGTCCTGGGTGTGGATCCGGCGGCTGCTCGACGGCTGGCCGGGCGCGGCCGCTCTGTTCGAGGGCAACCCGGTGGCGCTGAACCAGATCTGGCACCACCAGCGCTGGCTGGCAGCCTTCCCCAGCCGGGGGTCCTCGGCGAACAACCACGTCATCGCCGAGGCCGCCGGGCAGTTCGCCGCGGCCTGCGCGTTCGGATGGTTCCCCGCCTCGGCGCGTTGGCGGGCCGGCGCGCTGCGGTCGCTGGAGCGGCATCTGCGCGGCAACACCTTCCACTCCGGCCTCAACCGCGAGTTGGCGACCGAGTACCACGGACTCGTGCTGGAGCTCGGCCTGGCCGCGGTGGCCGAGGCGGATGCCGCCGCCGTGCCGGTCCCCGCGACCGTCCGACTGGTCCTGCTGCGGATGACCGACGCGCTCGCGGCCGTCGTGGACAGCCGGTTGCGGCCGCCGCGCCAGGGCGACGCGGACGACGGGCACGGTCTGGTCGTGGACGGCGCGGGCACCGACCGCTGGGCCTCGCTGTTGGCCACCGGCGACGCCGTGTTCGGTCGGCTCGCCTGGTGGCCGACGGTGACCGGCACCGATGTGCGCACCCCGCTGCTGGCCGCGCTCATCCGGCCGTACGCGAAAGTCGGAACGGCGCCGGCCGTGACCCGCCCGGCGAGCCGACCGGCCCATTTCGCCGACGCGGGGATGACCATCCTGCGCGGTCCGGGGGAGATCTGGTGCCGCTGCGACGGCGGTCCGCACGGCTTCCTGTCCATCGCCGCGCATGCCCATGCGGACGCGCTGTCCGTGGAGGTCCGGCACGACGGGGTGGACGTGCTCGCCGACCCGGGGACGTTCTGCTACCACGGGCAGCCCGAGTGGCGGCAGTACTTCCGGTCCACCCTCGGCCACAACACCCTGCGGCTGGACGGCAGTGACCAGTCCGTCTCCGGCGGCCCGTTCCTGTGGACCCGGCATGCCAGGAGCCGCGTCCTGACCGCGGACACATCCGATGAGGGTGTGGTCCGCTGGTGTGCCGAGCACGACGGCTACCAGCCGTCCGTGCACCGCCGCCGGGTGGAACTGACCGCCGAGAAGAAGGAGTTGACGGTGGTCGACGAGGTGCGCGGCCCGCGCCGGGCCGTGCACCTGGCGTTCCACCTCGGCCCGGCGATCGCCGCGGACCTGGTGGGGAACCGGGCAGTGCTCACCTGGATCCGGGACGGCGAGGGGCGCTCCGCGGTGCTCGACCTGCCCGGGCAGCTGAGCTGGCGTGCGCACCGCGGCGAGAGCGACCCTTCCCCAAGCTCTTCGAGCAGGGGATACCCCATGCTGGGCTGGTACTCCGCCGGCTTCGGGCGCAAGGAACCCACCACCACGCTGGTCGGCACCGGCTTCGTCGACGGCGCTGCGCCGTCAGGGAAGTTCACCACCGTGCTCAGGTTCCGCGGCTAGGGGGGCGCGTGGGAATCAAGAGGCGGCACTGGGCGTCCGCGGCGGCACCGCTGACGCTGGCCCTGCTGGCGGCGACCGGCTGTGCGAGCACACCAGGCGCCCGGGCGGAGCCGACCGCCGCGCCGACCACGTCCGGGGTGCTGTCCACGTCCCTGGCCCGGGTGTGCGGCAGGCCCGCGGCCGGGCCGACGCAGGCACCGGCGGGTGCGGTGCCGGTCGACCCCGCGGAGGTCGGTGACCTGGCAGCGAAGACCAAGAGCAACCCCCCGAACACCACGTTCTGGCTTCGACCGGGCAAGCACAGGCTCGACCCGGATCGCTATGCCCAGGTCGTCCCCAAGGAGGGGGACCGCTACCTCGGTGCGCCGGGCGCGGTGCTCGACGGTCGGGAGAAGAACCAGTACGCGTTCGGCGGTACCGCCCGCGACGTCACCATCCGCTATCTGACCGTGCAGGGTTTCGTCGCGCCGCAGAACGAGGGCGTGGTCAACCACGACTCGGCCGACGGGTGGGTGATCGAGCACGCGACGATCCAGGACAACTCCGGTGCCGGGCTGATGGCCGGTGCCCACCAGCGGGTCCGCGCCAACTGCCTGCGCGACAACGGACAGTACGGAATGAACGCGTACACGACCGGCGGCCGGGTCAGCGACCTGGTGGTCGAGGGCAACGAGATCGTGGGCAACAACACCGGCGACTGGGAACGGCGGCGGCCGGGCTGCGGCTGCACCGGAGGCGTGAAGTTCTGGGCCGTCAACGGCGCCGACGTACGCGGCAACTGGGTGCACGACAACCGCGGAACAGGGCTGTGGGCGGACACCAACAACAACGACTTCCGCATCGAGAACAACGTGCTCGAAGCCAACGACGGCGCCGCCCTGATCTACGAGACCAGCTACAACGCGGTCATCCGGAACAACACGATCCGGCGGAACAACTGGGTCGAGGGCCGCAAGGCGGCCGACCGCGGCGACAACTTCCCGTTCGCGACCGTCTATCTGTCCGAGTCAGGTGGCGAACCACGGATCCGGGCCCGCACCGACGAGATCGAGATCTACCGGAACGTGCTGGAGGACAACTGGTCCGGGATCACCCTGTGGGAAAACGCCGACCGGTTCTGCAACAGCCCGGCCAACACCTCGTCCGGTGACTGCACCCTGCTGGTGCGGGACCCCCACCGCTGCGCGGAGCCGGCGATCGCCAGTCCACCGCTCTACGCCGACTGCCGGTGGAAGACCCAGCGGGTGGACATCCACGACAACCGCTTCGTGCTGGACAAGTCCGTCGTCAAGTGCACGGCGAGGTGCGACCGCATGGCGGTGCTCGCCAACTACGGCACCTATCCGGACTGGTCGCCGTACAAGGGCGACCGGGTGGCCGAGGCGATCACCGACAAGCAGCACAACCGCTGGCACGACAACGTCTACCTCGGACCGTGGACATTCGTCGCCCACGATCCCAGTCAGGTGCTCGACTCCGGGCAGTGGCGGGGCACGCCGTACCGGCAGGACGCGGGCAGCACCCTTGACCCACGGGCCGGTGGTTGAGATGGGCGGAGACCTGACGCGCGGTGCGCTGCCGGGCGGACTGCACACGGCGGGAACGCAGCCCGGCACAGCACCGCGCCCTGCCGGCACCCCGAAGCTCGTCGGGATCGTCTGGGGGTTGCTGGTCCTCAACACGCTCGGCTCCGCCGGGGCGAAGACCATCGTTCCGCTGCCCCGCTCGCTCATCCAGTTGGTCACCATGGGCTCGCTGGTCGCCGCGTTCGCGCTGGCGCTCGCCCTCAATGTCCGGCTGCGCATCCGCCTCAGCGCCTTCTTGTTCCTGCTCACCCTGCTGCTGGTGTCGAGCGTGCTCTCCAGTGCGCTCCTGGAGTCCGGGTTCGGCGCGCTGTTCCGCTGCGCCCGGCTGGCTCTCTTCGTCAGCACGCTGTGGCTGCTCAGCCGCTGGTGGGACGGCGGCCCGACGTTCGTCCGGCACCACATCCGGATGTACTTCGCCGTGCTCGGGTCGGTGGCCGCCGGCCTGGTCGTCTCACCGGGCGCGGCCATGCCCGACCTCTACGGCGGGCGCCTCGTCGGCGCGCTGTGGCCGCTCACCCCGCCGCAGATCGGGCAGTACGCCGCGGTGATCGTCGGGCTCACGGTGCTGCTCTTCCTGGGCCGCCGGACCGACCGGGCCGGCGCGGCGGTCGTCATCGTGCCGTCGCTCGTCCTGCTGGCGTTGACCCATACCCGGACGGCCACGCTCGGCCTGTTCATCGGGTTGGCGTTGGCGATCGGCTCGCTCATCCTGACCAGCGCCGCCGCCCGCCGATTCTTCACCTGGGCGGTGGTGTGCGCCACGGTGGCCGCGGTGGCGTTCAGCTCCGCGCTGCAGACGTGGTTCCTGCGCGGGCAGAGCCAGGAGAACTTCTCCAACCTCACCGGTCGGGCCAAGGTCTGGGACGCCCTGCTGGCAGCGCCCCGGACGACCACGGAGCAGTTGTTCGGCGTGGGCCTGGGCGACAAGTCGTTCGGCGGGCTGCCGATCGACAACAGCTGGCTGGCCGTCTACAACGAGCAGGGGCTGGTCGGCATCGCCCTCGTGGCGGCGATCATCCTCGTGCTGGGCGGCGTCGCATTGCTGCGGCCACCGTCGCTGCCGAGGGCCTGCGCGATCTTCCTGATCGGCTACTGCGCGATCGCGTCCTACACCGAGGCCGGGCTGGGCGACGCCTCGCCGTATCTGCTGCACCTGACGGTCGCCGCCTCGCTGCTGGCGGCACCTGCCGCGGTCGCGCCCGTCCCGACGCCCGAAGTTCCTCGACGACACGTCCCGCGCTGGGCCCGGAGATCGGAGGTGACCTGACCATGCACGTCCTCGTGGTGCACAACCGCTACGCCTCGGCGCAGCCGAGCGGGGAGAACAAGGTCGTCGACCAGGAGGCGGCGCTGCTGCGCGCGGCCGGCCACCGGGTCGAGGTGTTCGAACGGCGCAGCGACGACATCGCCGCCCGGTCCCTGCTGGGCAAGGTCGCGGTGCCGCTGCTGGTGCCGTGGAACCCGGCGGTCCGCGCGGAACTCGCCGCCCGGCTCCGTGCCGAGCGGCCGGACGTGGTGCACGTCCACAACGTCTTCCCGCTCCTGTCGCCCGCGGTGCTGGCCGCCTGCGCCGATGCCGGTGTGCCCGCAGTCGCCACGCTGCACAACTACACCCAGGTCTGCCCGCCCGGCACGCTGCAGCGGGACGGCCGGCCGTGCACCGAGTGCGTCGGGTCGACGCCGCTGCCCGCCGTCCGGCACGGCTGCTACCGGGGCTCCCGCCTCGCGACGGTGCCGCTCGCGGTCAGTCTGTCGGTCAACCGGCGACGGTGGTGGTCTGGCGTGGAGCGGTTCTTCTGCATCTCCGCGGCACAGCGCGACGTCCTGGTGCGGGCCGGCATGCCGGCCGAACGGCTGGCGGTGAAGCACAACTTCGTGCCCGACCCGGGCGCCCGCCGATCGGGCGCCGGCGAGCAGGTGCTCTATCTCGGTCGGCTCGCGGAGGCCAAGGGCGTGCGGCTGCTCATGGCGGCGTGGGACGAGATCGCCGCGAGCGGCGGGTTGGGCGTGCCGCTCGTGGTCGCCGGCGCGGGGCCGCTGGAGCGAGAGGTGACCGCCTGGGCGGCGGGCCGGGACGACGTGCGGTACGTCGGCCTGTACGACACGGCTCAGTGCCGGCAGGCCATCGCGCGCTCGGTCGCCGTGCTGGCGCCCTCGACGTGGCTGGAGGCGTTCGGCCTGGTGGTCGTCGAGGCGATGGCGGCCGGCGTCCCGACCGTCGCCGCCGGTCACGGTGCCTTCGTCGAACTCGTCGAGGACGGGGTGACCGGGCTGCTGCACCGGCCGGGCGAGGCCGCCTCGCTCGCGTCCTGCATACGCCGGATCGCGGCCGAGCCGGCCCGCAACCGGGAGATGGGCCGGGCGGCCCGGCGCCGTTACGAGCGGGGTTTCAGCCCGGCCGTCGGCCTTGAGCGCCTGGTGGACGCGTACCGCACCGCGATCGCGGGTCGGACGGAATCAATGGGGGACGGAATCAATGGGGGGAAGTAGATGACACGATGCCGACTCTGCGGCTCGGAAGCGATGGCGAGCGTCGTCGACCTCGGGGCGACGCCACCATGTGAGAGCTTTCTCGCCGCGGACCAACTGGACAGGGCGGAGCCGGCCTACCCGCTGCACCTGCGGGTCTGCACCGACTGCTGGCTGGCGCAGATCCCGCCGCTGATCACGCCGGAGGAGACGTTCAGCGAGTACGCGTACTTCTCCTCCTACTCGACCTCCTGGGTGGAACACGCGCGCACGTTCGTCGCCGACGCCGTGCGGCGCCTCGCGCTCGGCCCCGACGCCTTCGTGGTCGAGGTCGCGAGCAACGACGGCTACCTGCTGAAGCACTTGGTGGACCGGGAGATCCGCTGCCTGGGCGTCGAGCCGTCGGTGAACGTCGGTGCCGCGGCGCGGGAGAAGGGCGTGCCCACGCTCACGGAGTTCCTGTCCCCGGACACCGGCTCGGCCGTCCGCGCCGAGCACGGCCCGGCGGACCTGGTCGTGGCCAACAACGTCTACGCGCACATCCCCGACGTCGTCGGGTTCACCCGGGGGCTGCGCGCCCTGGTCGCCGACGACGGCTGGGTCTCCATCGAGGTGCAGCACCTGCTCACCCTGATCGAGGAGAACCAGTACGACACGATCTACCACGAGCACTTCCAGTACTACACGGTCGCGTCCGCGATCCGGGCCCTCGCCAGCGGCGGACTCGCCCTCGTGGACGTCGAGTTGCTGCCCACGCACGGCGGCTCCATCCGGCTGTGGGCCCGGCCGGTCGAGGTGGCCGGCGAGCCGAGTCGGCACGTGGCCGACGTACTGGCCCGGGAGAAGGCCGCCGGGCTGCAGGAGCTGTCCGGGTACACCGAGTTCTCCGCCCGGGTGGCCAAGGTGCGCCGGGACCTCCTGAAGTTCCTCATCACCGCGGCCGAGCACGGCGAGACGGTCGTCGGCTACGGCGCCCCGGGCAAGGGCAACACCCTGCTCAACCACTGCGGCATCCGTCCCGACCTGCTCCCGTACACGGTCGACCGCAACCCCTACAAGCACGGCAGGTTCACCCCCGGCACCCGCATACCGATCCTGCCGCCCGAACAGATCGCCGCCGACAAGCCTGACTACGTCCTGGTCCTCCCGTGGAACCTGCGGGACGAACTGGTCGAGCAGCTGTCCTTCGTGCACGCCTGGGGCGGCCGGCTGGTCTTCCCCATCCCGGAACTGAGCATCGTCGAGGTCATGTCGTGAAAGAGGTTGCAGCATGAAGGTCGTCCTGTTCTGCGGCGGCTACGGGATGCGGATGCGCAGCGGCGCCGGCGTCGACGATGAAGCGCCCAAGCCGATGGCGATGGTCGGCCCCAGGCCGCTGATCTGGCACGTCATGCGCTACTACGCGCACTTCGGGCACCGGGAGTTCATCCTGTGCCTGGGCTACGGGGCGCACCACATCAAGGACTTCTTCCTCAACTACGAGGAGACCACGTCCAACGACTTCGTGCTCCGGGGCGGGCGGACCGAGCTGCTGTCCACCGACATCGCCGACTGGACCATCACGTTCGCGCAGACCGGCGTCGAGTCGCCGATCGGTGAGCGGCTGCGCCGGGTGCGGCACCACCTGGACGGCGACGAGATGTTCCTCGCCAACTACGCCGACGTGCTCACCGACGCCCCGCTGCCGGAGATGATCGACTCCTTCGCCCGGCGCGACGCCGGCGCTTCGATGATGGTGGTGCCGCCGCAGTCCTCGTTCCACTGCGTGGACCTGGGCGAGGACGGCCTGGTGGGGGGCATCACCGCGGTCAGCGAACTGCCGCTGTGGGAGAACGGCGGCTATTTCGTGCTCCGCCAGGAGGTCTTCGACCACATACCGGAGAACGGGGACCTGGTCGCTGACGGATGCGCCCAACTCGCCAAGCGCGGAAGGTTGGTGGCGCACCAGCACCGCGGCTTCTGGAAGCCCACCGACACCGTGAAGGAGCGGGCCGCGCTCGACGCCGCCTACGCCCGGGGCGACCGCCCGTGGGCCGTGTGGGAACGGGACGGCGCGGGGGCGGGCGCGACCGGCAGCAGGGACTGCGCCGGAGCGAGCGCATGATCCGGCTCGGGCCCGAGCGCCTGGACCGGATCGTCGCGGTGGGCGCGCACTGCGACGACATCGCCATCGGCGCCGGCGGCACGCTGCTGACGATGTGCCTGGCGCGGCCGGGTCTCCGCATCGACGCGCTGGTGCTCTCCGGCGGCGGCAGCGAGCGGGAGCAGGAGGAGCAGGCCGCGCTGGCGGCCTTCTGCCCGGGCGCCGAACTGCACCTGACCGTGCACAAGTTGCCGGACGGACGACTGCCCGTGCACTGGGACGAGGCCAAGGCCGCGGTCGAGGAGCTGCGCGCGGCGACCGAGCCGGACCTCGTCCTCGCCCCGCGCACCGATGACGCGCACCAGGACCACCGCGGCCTGGCGCAGCTGATTCCCACCGCGTTCCGCGACCACCTCGTGTTCGGCTACGAGATCGTCAAGTGGGACGGCGACCTCGGCCGCCCGGCGGCGTACCAGCCGCTGTCACCCGAGGTCGCCGAACGGAAGGTACGGCTGCTGCAGGAGCACTACCCCTCGCAGCGGCACCGGCCCTGGTACGACCGGGAGGCGTTCCTCGGCCTCGCCCGGATCCGCGGAATCGAATGCCACGCGCGCTACGCCGAGGCGTTCGCCGTCACCAAACTCACTCTCGACCTGGGGGATTGAACCTTGCGCGTACTGCTCACCGGACACCAGGGCTATCTGGGCACCGTGATGGCCCCGGTCCTCACGGCCGCCGGACACGAGGTCGTCGGCCTCGACGCCGGCCTGTTCGCCGACTGCGTCCTCGGCCCGACACCTGCGGACCCGTCCGGGCATCAGGTGGACCTGCGCGACGTCACGGCCGAACACGTGGCCGGGGTGGACGCCGTGATCCACCTGGCCGCGCTGTCCAACGACCCGTTGGGATCGCTGGCGCCGGAGCTCACCTACGACATCAACCACCGCGCGTCCGTACACCTCGCCCAACTGGCCCGCGACGCCGGAGTACGACGCTTCCTGTATGCGTCGACCTGCTCGGTCTACGGCGCCGCCGGCGGTGACGACCTGGTGGCCGAGGACGCCCCGCTGCGCCCGGTGACACCGTACGCGGAGTCCAAGGTGCGGGTGGAGGACGACCTGCACGCGCTGGCCGACGGCGACTTCACCCCGGTGTACATGCGCAACGCCACCGCCTTCGGCTACTCCCCCCGGCTGCGCGCCGACATCGTGCTGAACAACCTGGTGGGCCACGCGCTGCTGTCCGGCGAGGTGTTGGTGCTCTCCGACGGCACCCCCTGGCGCCCGCTGGTGCACGCCGCCGACATCGCACGGGCCTTCGCGGCCGCACTGACCGCGCCGCGGGAAGCGGTGCACGACCGGGCGTTCAACATCGGCAGCGAGACCAACAACGTCACGGTCGCCGAGATCGCCGAGCAGGTCGCCGAGGCGGTCGCCGGCGCGAAGGTCAGGATCACCGGGGAGAACGGCGCCGATCCGCGCTCGTACCGGGTGGACTTCTCCCGGTTCCGTACGGCGATCCCCGGCTTCGACTGCGCGTGGACGGTGGAGCGGGGCGCGCGTGAACTCGCCGACGCCTACCGGAAGTTCGCCCTGACCCGGGAGGACTTCGAGCAGCGCTTCACCCGCCTGGCCGTGCTGCGCGCGGCGTCCGACGCCGGCGCCGTCGACGACACCCTGCGGCGGCGCCGATGACCGCGGTCGGCGAAGAGATGCACGCACTGGTGAAGCGGCTGTACCCGCTGTGCCGGAGCATCACCGGCGACGGTGTGCGCACCACCCTGGACATCGTCGGCGAGTACCTCCCGCTACAGGTGCACGAGGTGCCGACCGGGACCCAGGTGCTCGACTGGACGGTGCCGCAGGAGTGGAACATCCGGGACGCGTACGTCGCCGACGCCACGGGCAGGCGGGTCGTCGACTTCGCCGAGTCCAGCCTGCACGTGCTCGGTTACAGCGTGCCGGTGGCGGCGACCATGCCGCTGGCCGAGCTGCGCGAACACCTGCACACCCTGCCGGACCACCCCACCTGGGTGCCGTACCGCACCAGCTACTACAAGCCGGAATGGGGGTTCTGCCTGGCCCAGGAGACCCTCGACGCACTACCGGAAGGCGACTACGAGGTCCACATCGACTCCACCCTCGCCGACGGCCACCTCACCTACGCCGAGCACGTGGTCCCCGGTCAGGTCCCCGACGAGGTGATCGTCTCCTGCCACACCTGCCATCCGTCGCTGGCCAACGACAACCTGGCCGGCATCGCGGTGGCGACGTTCCTGGCCCGCGCGCTGGCCCAGGAAACGCCGTACTACACCTACCGGTTCATCTACGCGCCCGGCACCATCGGCGCGATCACCTGGCTGGCCCGCAACGCGGAGCGGATCAACGGGGTCAAGCACGGCCTGGTACTGGCCTGCACCGGCGACCGGGGCCAGCTCACGTACAAGCAGAGCAGACGCGGCGACGCGGAGATCGACCGGGTGCTGCGGCACGTGCTGGCCGCCTCCGAACGCCCGCACCACATCGCCGAGTTCACCCCGTACGGCTACGACGAGCGGCAGTACTGCTCACCCGGGTTCGACCTCGGCGTGGGCTCGCTCAGCCGGACCCCGTACGCCGGCTACCCCGAGTACCACACCTCGGCGGACAACCCGGACTTCGTCTCCCCGGAGGCGATGGCGGACACCCTCGCCGTCTGCCGCGAGGCGTTCGCGGTGCTCGACCGCAACCGGCGCTATCTCAACCTCAGCCCCTACGGCGAACCGCAGTTGGGCCGCCGCGGGCTGTACGACGCGCTCGGCGGGCGCAGCGACACCAAGCAGGCCCAGCTGGCCATGCTCTGGGTGCTCAACCTCTCCGACGGCGAGCACAGTCTGCTGGACGTCGCCGAGCGGTCCGGGCTGCCGTTCGACACCGTCGCCGTCGCGGCCGGCGCCCTGGGCGCCGCCGGGCTGATCAAGGCATGACGCCGATGACCACCGGAGGGGAGCAGACGACGACACCGGCGGCCCCGGCCGGACACGCCCGGCGGACCGCCAAGCGGGCCATGGTCGGCCGACTGTCCTGGGGACTGGCAGACCAGGCGGCCTCCAGCTTGTCCAACTTCGTGGTGGGGATCTACGTGGCCCGCTCGCTGGGGCTGACCGCGTTCGGCGTGTTCAGCCTGGCCTGGGTGACCTACGGCGTGGTGCTCAGCGTCTCCCGCGGGCTGGCCACCGATCCGCTCGTGGTGCGCTTCAGCGGCGTGTCGGACACGTCCTGGCGCGGGGCGGTGGCCCGGTCGTCGGGCACCGCGCTCGGCGTCGGTGCCGCCATCGGCGCGGCGTGCCTGGCGGTCGGCCTGGTGCTCGGCGGTGACGTGGGCTCCGCGTTCGCCTGCCTCGGTGTCGTGCTGCCGGGGTTGCTGTTGCAGGATGCCTGGCGGTACGCGTTCTTCGCCGCCGGCACCGGGCGGAAGGCGTTCGTCAACGACCTGGTGTGGGGCGTCGCGCTCGTCCCGGCCATGGTGCTGGCGGCCCGTGTGGGCAGCGTGGCCGCCTTCGTGCTCGCCTGGGGCGCGTCCGCCGCGGTGGCCGCGGCCTACGGCTCTCTCCAGTCCGGTATCCGGCCCCGGTCGACCGGAGCGCGCGAGTGGCTGCGCGAGCACCGGGACCTCGGCTACCGGTACCTGGTGGAGAACGTCAGCACGAGCGGCGCGAGCCAGCTCCGGGCGTACGGGCTCGGCGCGATCGTCGGGGTCGGCGCGGTGGGTGCGGTCCGGGGTGCCGAGCTCCTGCTCGGCCCGTTCATGGCCGTGCTGATGGGTCTTTCGCTGGTCACCGTCGCGGAGGCGGCACGGGTGCTGCGGCGGACCCCGCACCGCCTCGGCACGTTCTGCCTCCTGCTGGGCGGCGGGCAGGCCGTCGCCGCACTGCTCTGGGGCGCGGCGCTGCTGCTGGTGCCGGACCGGGTCGGCGAGCTCGTGCTCGGCGGCGTCTGGAGCTCTGCCTCGGCGCTCATCGTGCCGGCCACGCTCGGCGTCGCGGGCGCCGGCCTCGGCACCGGCGCGGCGGCCGGGCTGCGCGCGCTCGCCGCGGCCCGGCGCAGCCTGCGCTGCCAGTTGTTCGCCTCCACCTGCTACGTCATCGGCGGGCTCGGCGGTGCGGCCGCGGCCGGCACGGTCGGCTCGGCCTGGGGCGTCGCCGCCGCGACCGTCTGCGGCTCGGCCGTGTGGTGGCTGCAGCTGCGGTCCGCCCTGCGCGAGCACCACCGGAACCCCATCCCCGAAGTGAGGACGTCATGACCGCCCATCCCCGGTTGAGCATCGGCCTGCCCGTGTACAACGGCGAGGAGTACCTCGCCGAATCGCTCGACGCCCTGCTCGGCCAGACCTACGAGGACTTCGAGCTGGTCATCACCGACAACGCCTCGACGGACGGGACCCAGGACATCTGCTGCAAGTACGCCGCGCAGGACGCGCGCATCCGCTACCTCCGACTGCCCCGGAACGTCGGCGCCGCACCGAACCACAACTACGTGTTCACCCAGTGCCGCGGCGAGCTCTTCAAGTGGGCCTCGCACGACGACCTGTACGCCCGGGACCTGCTGCGGCGCTGCGTGGAGGCGCTGGACGAGCGGCCGGACGTGGTCCTCGCGCACTCCGGCCAGGCGGTCATCGACGGCGACGGCCAACTGAAGGTCCCGTACGAGTACGGGCTCGCCACCGACTCGCCGAGCGCGCCGGAGCGCTTCCGCAGTTTCCTCTTCGAGCCCGGTGGCGACGACTTCTACGGCGTGATGCGTGCCGACATGCTGCGCCGGGTGAAACCGCACGACAGCTACCACCACGCGGACCGCACGTTCGTCGCCGAGATCGTCCTGCACGGACCCTTCCACCAGGTGCCGGAACTGCTGTACTTCCGCCGCGACCACCCCACCCGCGCCGAGCGGGCGAACCCCTCCAAGCGCTCCCGGTGCGTCAACCTGGATCCGCGCCGGGCGGGCCCGCTGCACCCGACGCCCCGGTTGCTCGCCGAGTACGTCCAGGGCTTCGTCTCGGCGATCCGGCGGGCGCCGTTGTCCGCGGCCGACCGGCGCGCGTGCTTCCGGCACCTGGCCGCATGGATGACCAGCCGGGTCCGGCCGGGCGCCGGCGAGCGGGTCGAGGACCGCGCCCCGGTCGCAGCGGCCGAGCTCACCGTCCGCGTCGACGACGTGGTGGCCGGCCGTGAGGGACGGCAGGCATGACATCCACGGGCGAAACTCCCCTGCGCGTCGGGGTGTTCGGCCTGCTCGGCTCCGGCAACCTCGGCAACGACGGATCCCTGGAGGCCGTGCTGGGGTACCTCCGCGCCGCGCACCCGACGGCGGTCGTGGACGCACTGTGCGGCGGACCCGAGGTCGTCGCGTCCCGGTACCGGATCCCCGCGACGCGGCTGCACTGGTACCGCGGGGAGTACCGGACCGCGTCCAGGGTGGGTGCGATCGCGGCCAAGGGCCTGGGCAAACTCGTCGACGTCGTGCGCACCGCCGCCTGGGTGCGCCGGCACGACGTGGTGATCGTGCCGGGCATGGGCATCCTGGAGGCGACGCTGCCGCTGCGGCCGTGGGGCTTCCCGTACGCGCTGTTCCTGCTCTGCGCGTCCGGCCGGCTGTTCGGCACCCGGGTCGCGCTGGTCGGCGTCGGCGCCGCACCGATCGGCGACCGGGCGACCCGGGCGCTGGTGCGCTGGTCGGCGCGGCTGGCCACGTACCGGTCGTACCGGGACGCTCAATCCCGCGCCGCGCTACGGGAGATGGGCGTGGACACCACGCGCGACGAGGTCTACCCGGACCTCGCGTTCGCCCTGCCCACACCGCGGGAATGGGGTATCCCCCGCTCGGAGCCTGTCGGAGAGCTTGCGGAAGCGCCCTCGAACACACCGGGCCCGATCTGCGTCGGCGTCATGGACTTCCACGGCGGCAACGACGACCGTGCCCGCGCCGAGGAGATCCACCGGCGCTACCTCGACGGGACAACGCGCTTCGTCCGCGCGCTGGTCGAGGACGGCCGGCCGGTCCGGCTGCTCACCGGCGACGCCTGCGACGCGCCGGTGGTCACCGCCATCCTCGACGCGGTGGACTCACCGCTGGTCACCGCTACCGAGGCGCGCTCGCTGGCCGACCTGATGAAGGAGACGGCGGCGGCCGACGCCGTGGTGGCGACCCGTTACCACAACCTGATCTGCGCGCTGAAGGTCGGCACGCCGACGCTGGCACTCAGCTACGCGGCGAAGAGCGACGCACTCATGGATCGGATGGGGCTCGGTGCGTACTGCCACTCGGCTCGCGAGGTCGACGCCGACCGGCTGCTCCAGCAGTTCCGGGCGCTGGAGCAGCGATCGGCGGAGCTGCGACGGACCCTCGCCGAGCGGAACCTGGTCGCCGCGCGGCAACTCGACCACCAGTTCACGGCCTTGACCAGGGCCGTTTTCCGGACGAACGACCACGCCCACGCCCATGCCCACGCCTTGCGGGAGGCTCCATGAACGCGCCCGGAATGAAAGCGACCGAAGTCCCGGCGATAGCCGGCGCGTACCTCTTCGAACCGACGCCGTACGCCGATGAACGCGGCTTCTTCTGCCGCACCTTCGACGCCGACGTGGTCCGCTCGGTGGGCCTCGACCCGGACTCCTTCGTCCAGGACAGCGTGTCCCGCTCGGTCCGGGGCGTGCTGCGCGGCCTGCACCTGCGCTCCGGCGCCGGCGAGGCCAAGCTGGTGCGCTGCTCGTACGGGAGGATCTTCGACGTCGTCGTGGACCTGCGGACGGACTCGCCGACCTACCGCAACCGGGCCTTCTTCGAGCTGTCCGGCGAGACGCAGCTGACCCTGTACATCCCGGCGGGGTGCGCGCACGGCTTCCAGGCGCTGACCGAGACCGCCGACACCTCGTACCGGATCGACCGCCCGCACGATCCGGCCGAGGACGTGACGATCGCCTTCGACGACCCGGAGCTCGCCATCCCCTGGCCGCTGCCGGTCACATCGATGTCCCAGCGGGACCTGGAGGCACCGCGCCTCGCCAAGGCCCTTCAGAACATGGAGAGTTGAGGTCGGCGTGGTCACCGAGAACACAGCAGAAACCGAAGAGCTCAGCCTGCCCCGCTCGCGACAGGCGAACGAGCGGCTGCACGCCCTGATCCCCGGGGGCGCGCACACCTACGCCAAGGGCGACGACCAGTACCCCGAGAACCTCGCCCCGGTCATCAGCCACGGCCGCGGTGCCCACGTGTGGGACATCGACGGCAACCGCTACATCGAGTACGGCTCCGGCCTGCGGTCGGTCAGTCTCGGTCACGCCCACCCCCGCGTGATCGAGGCGGTGCGGCGGGAACTCCACCGCGGCAGCAACTTCGTCCGGCCGTCCATCCTGGAGGTCGAGGCCGCGGAACGCTTCCTGGCCACGGTGCCCACCGCCGAGATGGTGAAGTTCACGAAGAACGGCTCCGACGCCACCACCGCCGCGGTGCGCCTCGCCCGCGCCGTCACCGGGCGCCCGCGGGTGGCCGTCTGCGGCGACCACCCGTTCTTCTCCGTCGACGACTGGTTCATCGGCACCACCCCGATGTCGGCCGGTATCCCGGCCGCGACCACCGAGCTCACGGTGTCCTTCCCTTACGGGGACCTGGCCGCCACGGAGGAGTTGCTGACCCGCCATCAGGGCGAGATCGCCTGCCTGATCCTCGAACCCGCCACCCACACCGAGCCGTTCCCAAGCTCTCAACTCCTCCCCCGGCCTTCGGCCGGGAGGTGCCCCCAGAGCAGTGCAGACCCCACTCCCGGGTACCTCGCCGGCCTGCGCGAACTGGCCGACCGGCACGGCTGCGTACTGATCTTCGATGAGATGATCACCGGCTTCCGCTGGTCCGAGGCGGGCGCCCAGGGCCTGTACGGCGTCGTCCCCGACCTCTCCACGTTCGGCAAGGCGCTGGGCAACGGGTTCGCCGTCTCCGCGCTGGCCGGGCGCCGCGACCTGATGGAGCAGGGCGGACTCCGTCACTCCGGCGACCGGGTGTTCCTGCTGTCCACCACACACGGCGCGGAAACGCACTCGCTGGCCGCCGCGATGGCCGTGCAGACCACGTACACCAAGGAGGGGATCACCGCGCGGCTGCACGCCCTCGGTGAGCGGTTGGCCGCGGGGGTCCGCGACGCCGCGGCGAGCATGGGCGTCGGCGACCACATCGTCGTCCGGGGCCGGGCCAGCAACCTGGTCTTCGCCACCCTCGACGAGAACCGCCGGCCGTCGCAGCAGTACCGCACCCTGTTCCTGCGCCGTCTCCTCGCGGGCGGAGTACTGGCCCCGTCGTTCGTGGTGAGCAGCGCGCTCGGCGACGCCGACATCGACCGCACCGTGGAGGTGGTGGCCCAGGCATGTGCGGTGTACCGCAAGGCACTTGACGCCGCCGATCCCACCCCCTGGCTGGCCGGGCGGCCGGTGAAGCCGGTCTTCCGCCGCTTGTCGTGACGAGCCGAGATATGACGTGATGTGACGTGTGTCAGCGGCGCCCCTGCCGATCGGCATCGGCCGCCCGGTCGACCCACCGGTCGGCCATCCGATCGGCCAGCCGGTCGACCAGCCACCCGGTCGCCGCTGTCACCGCCAACGCGGTGCACCAGCCGCCGAGGACGTCGGTCGGATAGTGCGCGCCCAGGACGACCTGCGCCCAGCCCATCGCGGCGCCGGCCACCAGCGCCGCGGCGAGCACGAGCAGGGTGCCGGCAGCCCTGCCGAGGCCGAGCCGGCCGGTCGCGAGCAGCGCCACCACGAGGGAGAGCGCGGTGAAGAAGGCGGTGTGCCCGCTCGGGTAGGACAGATTGTCACCGTGGATGGTGCGCCCCACCAGGTGCTTGAGCAGCGTCGTCGTCCCCACCGCCATGCCGACGCCGGCAACCGCGAACACCGCTGTGCGAGGACGCCGAAGCAGCAGGCAGCCCGTCACGGTGACCGCGACCAGCGTCGCCGACCCGGCGGGCTCCCCCAAGAAGTCCATGGCCAGAGCGACATACCGCCACGACGGCCGCACACCGCCCACCGCCGCCCGGATCCACACATCCACCCTGCCGGGCTTGCCGTCGCCGGCGTACAGGACCCCGAGCACGGCGACCACCAGCGCGGCGAGGGCCGCAATCAGCCCGAGCCACGAGCGCAGCGACGGAGGCAGCGCCGCGGGCGCCGACCGGCCGGTCACACGCCCGCCCCCGCGCCCGGTCCGACTGCGTCCACAGCCCCGCGGCCACCCGCTCCCGGCCTGTACGACACCGCAGGATCCGCCAGCCCGCGCAGTCCCGAACTCGCCATCCCGGCAGTCCCCCTGGCCAACACCGCACGATCAGCCTCCAGTTGCCACCCTAACCAACAATCCGGTTCACCGCCCCCCTGCGACCGCAGGCCCGCCCCGGGCGCGCGCACGGCCGGATCCTGGACGTGGGCGACATCGCCCAGAGCACAGGAATCACCCGCGGCGCCCTGGGCTGGACGATCGAGCGAACCTTCTACCACGCCTCGCAAGAGTCCCGCTGGCTGTCCAGCGCCGCTCTGACCACCTGAGGCGTCGGGCGTGGCAGCCGAGGTACGCGCCCTAGGTCGAAAGGACCGCACGAGCCCCTCCCCTGGCCCCAGCCGTCAGGACAGTCCCACCGTTTACGGTCACAGGGCGACAGATCACGCTATCGGGAAGCTAGAGGGACATGACTGGCATGCAGGACGGACACGGTTGGCACGGCGAGGAGCTGGATCTTGAGGCGTACCTGGAGCGCGTCGGCCATCAGGGCGAGCGCACCCCCACCCTTGCGGTGTTGCGTGCGCTCCAGCGGGCGCATGTGACCTCGGTGCCCTTCGAGAACTTCACCACCATGCTGGGCGCGCCCGTACCGTTGGACCTGAAGTCCGTACAGGACAAACTGGTTCATTCAAGGCGCGGCGGCTACTGCTTCGAGCATGCGGTGCTGTTCGCCGCCGCACTGGAGCGGCTGGGCTTCACCTTCCAGGGGCTGATGGGACGGGTGACACTGGGCGCGAGCAAGGTGCTGCCCGGCACCCACGCCCTCCTGGCCGTGCGGCCGGCGGACGACGACCGTTGGTGGCTGTGCGACGTGGGCTTCGGGCGCGGCCCGTTGGAGCCGATCGAGATCGCCGACAACAACGAGGTGGACTTCGGGGGCTGGCGGTTCCGGCTGGAGCGCCGCGCCGGCGCCTTCGGTGACGACTGGTGGCTGTACCAGCACGAGACGGACGGCTGGCTGGACCGTCACACCTTCACCCTCACCCCGCAGTACAGCATCGACTACGTGGTCGGCAGCCACTACGTCTCCACCCACCCCCGCTCCCCCTTCGTCAAGCGCCCGTTCGCCCAACGGTTCACCGCCACCGCCCACCACCGGCTGGACGCCGCCCTATGGACGATCACCACTCCGGACGGGGAGCAGACCGAGCGGAAGCTCGAAACCCACGAGCTGGGCGAGGTGCTCGAAGAACACTTCGGGATCTCGCTGCGCCCCGGCGAACTCGCCAGGCTGGCACAGCGGCTGGACGCTGCCTAGTGTGATGCGCCAGAAATTCAGTGGCTTAGTAAGTACCCTGTTGCTATGTCGCATCCGGGTCCTTCTGCTGTGGAGATCACGCTGTCCGAGGCCGAGCGCGCCGAGTTGGTGCGCCGGACGGAAATGCCGGACCGTCGCTCGGCCGAGAAGGCCCGCATCATCCTGGCGTGTGCTGATGGCATGTCAAACGCAGGTGTCGCACGGATCATTGGCGTCCAGGCCAGGACGGTCGGCAAGTGGCGTCGGGCTTTCGCCGCAGAGCGGATGGATGGGCTTGAGGACGCCGGCTGGATTGGCCGGCCGAAGGCCGACCTGGTCCTGGACGAGGCGGAGCGCAGGCAGCTGATGCAGTGGGCGCGCCGGGCCAAGACCGCCCAGTTCCTCGCGTTGCGAGCCAAGATCGTGCTGCGCTGCGCGGAGGGCGGGACAAACCAGCAGGCCGCGGCCGACCTCGGCATCGACAGGTCGACGGTGGACCGCTGGCGGGCACGGTTCATTGCGAAACGCCTCGACGGTCTGCATGACGAGCCCCGCTCGGGCCGGCCGCCCTCGGTCCTCCTCGACCAGGTCGAGGAGGTCATCGTGGCCACCTTGGAGTCCACGCCAGGCAAGGACACGCACTGGTCACGCGCATCAATGGCTAAGCGCACCGGTTTGTCCAAATCGACCATCGGGCGAATCTGGAAGCGGTTCGACCTCAAGCCTCATCTCCAGGACGCGTTCAAGCTCTCCACCGACCCGCAGTTCGTCGCCAAGGTCGTCGACGTCGTCGGCCTGTACCACAATCCGCCCGAGAAGGCGGTGGTGCTGTGTGTCGACGAGAAGGCCCAGATACAGGCGCTGGACCGCTCGCAGCCAGTGCTGCCGATGATGCCCGGCATGCCCGAGCGGCGCACCCATGACTACTACCGGCACGGCATTACCAGCCTGTTCGCCGCCTTCAACATCGCCGACGGTACTGTCATCGGCGAACTCCACCGCCGCCACCGCGCCATCGAGTTCAAGAAGTTCCTGATCACGATAGACAAGGCCGTGCCCGACGGCCTCGACGTCCATCTCGTCTGCGACAACTACGCCACCCACAACACCGCCGAGATCAGGACCTGGCTGAGCAAACACCCCCGATTCCACGTTCACTTCACCCCGACCGGATCTTCCTGGATGAACCAGGTCGAGCGGTGGTTCGGCCTGCTGACCGACAAGCTCATCCGCCGCGGCGTCCACACCTCCGTCAAGGCCCTGGAGAGCGATATCAAGGCGTGGGTCGCGCAGTGGAACGAAGACCCCAAACCCTTCACCTGGACCAAGACCGCCGACGAGATCCTCAACTCCCTCGCCGACTACCTCACCAAGGTTGGCACCAGCAGCCAGAAAACAGAGAAGAACTAACCCACCAGATTTCTGGCGCATCACACTAGTTCCCCGTCAGACATCATTGACTGGGTTGGTCCCTGTTCGGTGGCGGCAGTGCGTGCCGGCGGTGTCCTGCCTGCTCACGGACGCGAGGCCGTGGCGACGACCCGGTTCGCTGCGGTCTTCTGCAGGAGTCCGTAGGCGAGGACGGGCAGGAGCAGGTGTGGCTTGTCGGGCAACGTGGTGGTGAGCAGGACGGCGCTTGCGCTGCTGTTGTTCATTCCGCAGGCGAGCGTCAGCGACGAGGCGGCCGGGGCGTCCAGGCGCAGGAGACGGGCGGCGGCTCGGCCGAGCGCGAAGGAGAGCACACACACGAGCGCCGCCACGAGCAGTGCCGCGCCGAAGAGCAGGGGGCGCGGGGACGCGAGGAAGGAGCCCAGGGCACCGCTGGCGTTGACGTACGTCAGGACGAGCGAGGCGACCAGGGACACGGGCACCATCCCGGCCAGTGCGCGACTGTGCCAGGTGCTCGGCAGCGCGAGTCGGCACAGGATGCCTGCCGCACAGGGAAGGACGACGCCGACGAGGGCGAAGCTGCCGTGGGCGGTGCCGGCGGTCGTACCGAGCGTCTTGGCGTAGTCGTCGCTGAGGAGGGGCGTGAGGGCACCGATGACCAGCGGAATGGTGAGTGGGCTCAGGAGCGTGGAGGCCAGCACGAGCCCGACCATGGTGGGCTGGTCGCCGTCGCTCTTGCCGGTCCAGACGGTGGCTCCGGCGGCGACGGGCATCGCCACGATCAGGATCGTCGCGGTGACCAGGCCGCTGCCGCCGTCCGTGTCGGGAGACTGGCTCAGTGCGAACGCGACGGCGGGGATGACCAGGAGCGGGATCACCAGGTGCAGGGCCAGTCCGGCAACCAGGGCGGTCGGCCTGCGTACCAGGCGGCCCAGTTCGCGGACGGATACCTGGAGACCGGCGCAGAAGAGCACCAGGGCCAGCAGCAGCGGGGCCGTGCTCACCGGGAGGCCGGACGGGGTGCCGAGCGGCACGGTGTGGTGCCGGCGCAGCCACAGTCCGGGGCCGGGCAGGAAGAGGGCGGCGGCGTAGGACACCACGACGGCGCGCCCGAGCCGCCGGCGCAGCCAGGCCGTCGCCCGATCAGTGGGTGAGCAGGAGGGGGACGGATGGGGCAAGGGGGCCTTCTTCCACGGCGGCGGAGGGGACGGGGGCGAGTGCCGGTATGCGAAGGCGGTGGAGGCGAGTGGTCATGGCATCCATGGTGCTCGGGCGAGGGCGGTCGGGGCGGCCCACGCCGCACGGCAGTCAGGATGCGTTCAGGTGCTCGGTGGCACGGTCGAGCCTCATGACATCCGAGACATCACAGCCCCCTGCGCCTCCAGTGGCCGGCAGCGCTGCCGCGCCCTCCGGTCGCCGACCGGGCTGGAACAAGGTGCCCGAAGTCACCCTCTACTTCTGGATCATCAAGGTGCTGTGCACGACGGTCGGGGAGACCGCGGCCGACCTGCTCAACGCGAAGGTCGGTCTCGGCCTGACCGGTGTGTCGGCGCTGATGAGCGCGTTGCTGGCCATCGTCCTGGTCATACAGTTCCGCACCGGCTCGTACCGGGCGGGCATCTACTGGCCGGCCGTCGCCTTGATCAGCGTCGTCGGCACGCTGATCAGCGACAACCTCACGGACAATGTGGGTGTCCCTCTGGAGGCCAGCACGGCCGTCTTCGCAATCGTCCTGGCGATCGTCTTCGTGGCCTGGTTCCGGCGTGAGCGGACGCTGTCCATCCACCACATCGACACCACCGGCCGCGAGTCCTTCTACTGGCTCGCCGTTCTGTTCACCTTCGCCCTGGGCACGGCGGCCGGGGACCTGGTCTCCGAGCGTCTGGCCCTCGGATACCCGCTCTCCGCGGTCCTGTTCGGCCTGGCGATCGCCACGGTCACCGTTGCCCACTTCGCCCTCGGGCTGGACGCGGTGTGGAGCTTCTGGATCGCCTACATCCTCACCCGCCCGCTCGGTGCGTCCCTCGGCGACTACCTCTCCCAGCCGACCGGCGACGGCGGGCTGGGCCTGGGCGCTGTCGTCACCAGCGCACTGTTCCTCGCCGTCGTCCTCGGTCTGGTCGGGTACCTGGCAGTGACCCGCAGGGATGTGACGCAACCTCAGCAGAGCGCGCGGGACGCGGGCTGATCCGGGCAGACCACACCCGCTGAGCCGGCGCTGGTCACCCGGCGGGCAGGTCGGCCAGGAAGCGTGCCCCGCGGGTGTAGGTGGGATCGTGGGACACCTCACCGCCGGCGGCGCGGGCCAACCGGCGGGCGAGCGGCAGCCCGAGACCCGCGCCGTCGTGTCCGTCGTCGTCATCGGCCCGGCGACCGGGCTGGAAGAGGTCGTCGACGAATGCCCGGGGTACGCCGGGACCGTCGTCGGCGACATCGATACGCACACCGCCGGGCGACTGCCGCACGGACACCGTCACCCTCGAACGGGCGTAGCGGACCGCGTTGGCCAGCAGCGGGCTGACGATGCGTGCGAGGAGAGCGGGGGCCAGACCCGCCGTCAGCTCCGGATCCGACACCTCGATGACGGCCTTCACCCGATCCCGTCCGTCGAGGTCGTGGACGAGCCGGTGCAGGACGGGGACGACGGCCGTCGCGCCGGGGGCGGTGGCGGCGTTCTGCGCGCTTTCACGGGCGTCGTTCAACAGGGTGTCGCAGATGGTGCGCATGGACTGGGCGGCCTCGGCGATCACCTCGTGGGTGGCGCGGGTCTCGGCGGCGGAGCGCGGGCGGGTCCGCCACCAGTCGAGTTCGACGATGATCCGGGTGAGTGGGGTGCGCAGTTCGTGGGACAGCTCGCCGGTCAGCTGCTGCTCGTGGCGCAGGACGGCGCGTATGCGGTCCAGCAGCGCATCCAATGAGGCGCCCAGGCGGGCCAGTTCGGCCGGCTGGCCCTCAGCGCCGAAGCGTTCGTCGGAGCCGACGGCGCTCCACTGGGTGGCCTGGTCGGTCATGGTGCGCACGGGGCGCAGCGCCCGCCCGACGGCCAGGCGGGTCAGCGCATAGGTGCACACGAGCATGACCGCGTCCAGGACCAGGGAGCCCAGCAGCAGGGTGTCCGCCGAGTTGCGGTACGGGGCGAGGTCCAGGGCGGTGACGACCGTGGCGGCGCTGTGATGGCCGGACACGGGACGGGAGCACAGGCGGACGTGGCGAGGGCTGTCGGCCTCGACCGTCGTGCAGCGCTCGTCTCCTCGCGCGGCGAGCCGGCCGGCGGCCCGGGTCAGCGTGCCGTCGGCGGTGGCCGTCGGCGGTTTCTCCAGCAGCTGCGACCCGGTGTAGATCCATACATTGGCGTCCAGGAGGCGGTCGTTGGCGGTCTCCACGACCCGCGCCCCGGGGCCGCTGGTGTCGACGGTCGTGG
Source organism: Streptomyces noursei (assembly GCF_016917755.1). Taxonomy (GTDB): domain Bacteria; phylum Actinomycetota; class Actinomycetes; order Streptomycetales; family Streptomycetaceae; genus Streptomyces; species Streptomyces yunnanensis. The sequence goes on from NZ_CP070326.1 coordinate 1,280,462, forward strand.
CGACGGCGGCCGCGCGGCTGCCCAGCTCGCTGTCCGCCTGGTGCTGCAGGTGCCGGTCCATCACCGTGTTGAACACCACGGTCAGCATGGTCATCAGGAGCGCGGCGGTGGTCAGCGCGACGAGCGAGAGCCGGCCGCGCAACGTACGGGGAGCCGGGCGACGCAGGGGTCGGATCACGACAGCCGGTTTCCGATGCCGCGGACCGTTCGCAGACTCAGGTTGCTGCCCGCCCCGCGCAGCTTGCGGCGCAGCCGGCTCAGGTACTGGTCCAGTGTGTTGTCGCTGACCTGGGCTCCGTCCGGCCAGGCGGCCCTGACCAGGTCGCGGCGGCGCACGATGGCGCCGCCCGCGGCCACCAGGGTGGCCAGCAGCCGGAATTCCGTCGGGGACAGCTCGACATGGGCATCGCCGACGCCGGCGGTGTGCCGGGTCGCGTCCAGAACCAGGTCACCGACCGTGGCGACGGCCGGCGGCGCGGCGCGTTTGAGTGTGGCCCGCAACCGGGCGACGAGTTCGGCGAGATGGAACGGCTTGGGCAGGTAGTCGTCGCCGCCGGCGGAGAACCCGGACAGCCGATCGGTGAGGTGGTGGCGGGCGGTCAGAAAGAGGATCGGGGCGATGAACCCGTTGGCGCGCATCGCCTGGCACACGTCCCGGCCGTCCGCGTCGGGCAGTCCGACGTCCAGGACGACCGCGCCGATGTCGTCGGCGACCAGCCGTAGGGCGGTGGCCCCGTCGGCGGCGAGCACCGGCGCGAAGCCCTCGTCGGCGAGGCCACGGCGGAGCACGTCACGCAGGGCGTGATCGTCCTCAACGACCAGGATCTTGTGGCCCATGGTCCTCCATCGGGTCGTCGGCCGCCTGGGCCGTGCCGGACAGGACAGGCACCCGGCCCGGACGCCGAGACCGGTGCCGCCGACCGGACACGTCACGCGTTCCACCAGTCAACTACAGCCTTGTAGACACTGCACGGAACTGTAGACGACCGCACGGGCACGCCGGTTCCCGCCGCCGTCCCGCACTGCGGACGCGCAGGATCCGAGGGTCCTGCGCCGAGGCGGGGCCGGCGGGCGGTACCACTGACGGTCGACGTCCCTAACGCGCCCCTGCGGAGGGCAGCCTGTCCGTGGGAGTGCTCCCCGCCGGTCGGCGATCACCGTGGTCGGCCGGCCGGGGGATCGGGCCGGGCGGCGCCCCGCCGACCCGTGCGCGGCGGCCTTCGCTCGCCGGCCTGCGGTTCGCCGTGCGCCGTCGGTACCGGCCGACGGCCTCCTGGGCCGCTGCCGCAAGGGTCACCGCGGCCAGGAGGAGGTAGAAGACGTAGAGCTTGTGCAGGTCGTCGAGGAAGTACCAGATCGACGCGGTGGCGGTGAACCAGAAGCCGATCACGGCGTAGGGACCGGTGTCCCGCTGACGGGCCGCGCCGGCCAAGCAGAGGGCCGCGGTGATCGCGAGCAGCACCGCGATGCCCGCATACGCGCGGTCCCAACCGACTTCGGCGCGCCGCAGTTCGGAGTAGACCGCGATGCTCTCCGCCACCGGCCCCCAGGCCACGACGCTGGACAGCCGGGGCGACAACGGCAGTGCGACCAGGCCCAACACCCCTGCCGCGAGGGCGACATCGCCGAAGTGGTCGGTACCGACGAGATCACCATGGGCGCACAGCAACGACAGCAGGCTTCCGACCAGTCCCAACGCGCCCGCGATGGAAGGGCGGAGGGCCGTGCGGAGCCGGCGCAGCACGGCAGCGCCGCGAGCGGGCGCCGGAGCCGGAGCCGGCGGGAGCGGCGCGTCCGCCTGCATCGTCGGAGCCGATGCGGCGCCGAGCGCGTCGGTCAGCGCCGCACGCATCACCGCCGCGTCCTCGAAGCGCTCCGCCGGGTCCTTGCGCAGTGCCCGCGCGACCACCGCCGCCACCGCGGGAGGTATCTGCGGGCGGACCCGGGTGAGGGGCACCGGCTCGGTGAACAGGTGCTGGTGCATCACGGCGAACGGCGAATCCGCTTGGAACGGCGGGGCCCCGGTGAGCAGTTCGTACAGCAGGCACCCCATGGCGTAGAGGTCCGCCCGGTGGTCGATCTCCACCCCGCTGATCTGCTCCGGCGACAGGTAGGCGGGAGTGCCGGGGGCCACCCCGCTGCCGGTGAGACGGGTGGCGGCCTCGGCCAGTGCCTTGGCGATGCCGAAATCCAGCACCTTCACCGTCGTGGGGCCGGTGAGCATGATGTTCGACGGTTTGATGTCCCGGTGCACGATGCCGTGTTGGTGGCTGTGGTCCAGGGCGTCGAGCACCTGGCACGCCACGGTGACCGCCTGGGCGACCGGCAGCGGGGCGGTGCGCAGCGACTCGGCGAGCGTGCTGCCCGCCACGTACTCCATCACCAGGAACGGCCGCGGGCCTTCCTCGTCCGGTTCCACGCCGACATCGTGGATGGTGGCGACGGCCGGATGGTTCAGGGCCGCCACGGCGTGCGCCTCACGTTGGAACCTGGCGCGCGCTTCGGGATGGTGGGCCAGTTCCGGGGACATCAGCTTGACGGCGACCGTGCGTCGCAACCGGTGGTCGATCGCGCGGTGGACCGTGCCCATACCGCCGCGGCCAAGCCGCTCGATCAGCTCGTAGCGGCTGCCGAGCATTGTGTCCCGCCCCACCGACTTCTCCTTGTCGCCCTTTGGCCGAAGCTTACGTTCGCCGTGAACGGTACCTGTCACTCCCGTCGCCCACGGCCGTACGGGTCGTCGCCGAGCGCGGCGCGCAGCACGTCCATGTCGCGGGCCGCGTCCAGGGTGCCTATGTGCGGCAGGATCGCGCCGCTGCGCGCCCGGCACTGCGCCGCGGTGCGGTCGGCGTCCGCGAGCGCGGCCCGGCGCTCTGCGTCCGTGCGGGGATACAGCGGTTGCGGCGCGTCGTCGTCGCTGCCGCTCTGCCCGGACTGCCCCGGTGCGGCAGCGTGGTCCGCCGCGTCGTCCCGGGCGGTGCAGTCCAGAGCGGGTTTACTGCCGGCGACGCCGCGCGGGTCGAATCCGACGATGTCGAAGCGCGCCCTGGCCGCCTTGCCGAACGAGGCCACGCCGTCCGACTTCAGTGTGGCCACGCCGGAACCGCCCGGGCCGCCCGGGTCGAAGACCAGCGACCCGCGGGGGTGCGGCCGACGGACCGCGGGGGCGAGGCGCTCGTGGGGCGGTCCGCAGGCTCGGCCCGGTCCTCCTACCCGTCCGAGTTCCCGCTGCTCCAAGGAGAACGCCGCGCTTGTCCGTTCCGTCCCTCGTCGACCGTCCGATACGTCGCTGGAGCATCGCGGAGGCACCATGAGGTTGTGATGAGGGCAGCGGCTACCCTTCCGACGTGCGCGTACTGGTAAACGAGGACAACGACGACCTGCGGTTCACCGTGGCCGCGGCCCTGCGCGGGGACGGTCTTGCCGTCGACGAGGTGTCCGATCTGCCCGCCGCGGACGAGGCGTTGTTCATCACCGCGTACGACTGCGCCGTCTTCGACCGGATGCTCCCTTCCGGCGACGCCCCCGACTACGTACAGCACCTGCGCCGGACCGACCGTCGACGTGCTCAGCGACCTCACCGCCCACGATCTCACCGACGACGAACTCACCGGTATCGGAGTACTGCTCCTCGCGGCGGGTCTGGACACCACGACCAACATGATCGCGCTGGGCACCTTCGCGCTGCTGCAGCACCCCGACCAATGGGCGGCCCTGCGCACGGATCCGGACCTGGTCGCACCGGCTGTCGAGGAGCTGATGCGCTATCTCACCGTCGTGCCCACCCTGGTGCGGGTGGCGCTTGAGGACGTGGAACTCGACGGCCACCTGGTGAAGTCGGGATCCACGGTCGTGCTGGCGTCGTCGGCGGCCAACCTTGACCCGGCGAGGTTCACCGCCCGAACACCCTGGATCCGCGCCGCAACCCCGTGGGCCATGTCGGCTTCGGCCACGGCCCCCACCAGTGCCTCGGCCAGCAACTGGCCCGGGTGGAGCTGCGAGTCGCGTTCCCCGCCCTGGCCGCCAGGTTCCCGGGATTGCGCCTCGCCGGCCCCGCCGACGACATTCCGCTGCGCGAAAGGGCCACTGTCTACGGGGTGACCACGTTCCCGGTCACCTGGTGAGGCACGACGACGCCGGCCGAGCCGCCCGCGGACGCCGCACCCCGGCCGGCCGGCCACGAGCGGTCCGGGGCTTCCGCGCTCGGCCCTCATGGCCGGCCGCGGAACCCCAGGTCACACCGCCATTGGGGGCACTGCCGAGGGCATGCGACTCACGCGAATGGACCAGCCATCCGATGACAGAATCCGCCAAACGGGTACCTTTGAGTGAATGCGTAGCTTCTTAGCGTGCCTGTCCGCAGGTGCCGCTAAATCCTGTTAAGGAGGAATAAGCAATGACGCATTTTCGTCGAATAACGACCATGGCGGCGGCAAGCGCAATCCTCTCCCTCGGGCTCATCGCACCCGCCCAGGCACAGCCCCGGTTCGGGGGCGACGGTGACGGGGACCCCGTCCACATCGGGGGCAACGAGGCGGATCACCTCCACATCCACGTCCACGGGCACTGCCCTCCCATCATCGGCTGCCTCATCTCCCTCTGAGGGGTCGGCTCGCTTCGGGCTGCCGTTTCCCACCTGGTGTGGTTGACGCGTCACATCCCGCGGCCCGGTCCACACCAGGGCTCGGAACGCTCGTCGGCGGACATCGGAAGATGTTTCGGCTTCATGGCGAAGGGGTATATAGCGCAGCTGTCGGGGGCTTCCCATATCCCCTCAGCAAGCCGGGCGGCTCGTGTGCCTCCGCGGCCGAAGCCCTCGCTTGGCCGGACTCCTGCGGCGTAGCGGGGTGATGCGCGTGGATGTCGTCAAGGGGTGTAGACGGCGTCGCTGCCGTACAGCTCCCTGGTGAAACCGGAGATGTAGTCGTGCCGATCGGAACCGTCGAGGTTGTAGGTCAGGTACACACCGTACCCACCGGCCACGGTTTGCTTGGCGAAGTCGGCTGCGGTGCTCCGAGGCGTGTTTCCGATCTCCACCGCTGCCGGTGACAGGCTCGACTTGGGCAGCGAGATGTTCGGTACCTGCCACTGCCCGTACCACGGGTTCCAGGCGTAGTTGAACTTCGACGACACGTCCACGCCGCCGTAGGAAAGCTTCTCCGCCGACGGGCCGATGTCGTACAGGGAGATGAGCTTGTCGGGCATGTTGTCACGCAACGCGGAGACCAGGTGGACGAAGGAGCTGTCGTTGGGTTGCCCCGTGCCGTTCTTCCCGTACTCGGCGTACTCGTCGTCGAAGTCGATGCCGTCCAGGCCGTACTTGCTGACGGCGTCGGACAGCTGCTTGGCGAACGCCGAGGCAGCGCCCTTGGAAGGGAAGTTGGCGAACCCGGCACCCTGGTGGTTGCCGAGCACCGACAGCATGACCTTGATGCCCTTGGCCTGCAGCGGTCGGATCTGATGCGCCGCGTCGTCGAGGACACGCTGGACGTTCTCGTTGAAGTACAGGTAGGCCGACTGCTTGCCGGCGTCGTAGTTGATGTTGGCGGCGAAGATGACCGCGACGTCGAACACGTTGCCGCCGCCCTTGGCCAGCGTGTACTTGCCGACGTTGAGCATGCTGTTGTTGTTCACCTCGACATAGGCCACCGAGGTCGGCCCTTTTTGCTTCACAGGTAATGACGCTGCAGGGGCGGTCGCCGTCGTACCGACCACGAGTGCGGCCGCAGCCAGAAGCGCGAGCACGGCCGTGCGCGCTCCACCTCGACCAAGAGTGAAATTCATTGACCAGTCTCCCATCGATGGGATGGCACCGAGAACTTGCCGCAGAGCACCGGCCGCAGACGCGCGCCTCGCCCAGGGACAATCAGGGCAACACCTGCCCACACCGGCCCCAGACGCAAACCCTGTACGCAGTAAGGCTGTTCCCTTCATGGCCTCCCCCAGGCCCCATGCCCCTGGCTCCAGGCCCTGGCCCCGGGCCCGAATTGTTGTGGCCGTCACGGTATATATCGCCTGCGACGAACTCCTCGGCATCGGACAATCGGTCCCATGGTCTTCTCACGTCCCGTCCGGCCCTGGCTGCTTCCCAATGCCGCGTTGCTCGCCGCAATGACCCTCTGGGGCATCCTCCGCTATCCGCATCTGCCGAACCGAATACCTCAGCACCTCGGCATCGAGGGGGTGGACTCCTGGACGCAGCGGTCGATCGGCAGCGTGTTTGGGCTGGTGTTCGTGTACCTCGGGGCGACGGTGCTGCTGACCGCCTGCGCCGAGCTGACCCTGAGGGTGACGCCGCAGGCCGAGATGCCGAAGGAAGCGGTGCCGTTCGGCAACGGATTGGTCAGGTCCTCGCTCAACCGGCCCCGCACCCGCGCCTCGGCAATCGGCACCGCCCGGGCGTTGCTGGTACTCAATGCCTGTGCGGGAGTCTCGCTCCTGATCGGCTGCGGCGTGCTGTGGCGCTCCGCACCCGATCCGGAGGTGCCCGGCTGGTCGTTCGTCGCGATGCTTCTGCCGCTTCTCGCCGGAACCGCCATGACGGTGGCGGCCGCGATCCGCGACCGGCGCACGCCAGTCAACTGAGCACATGGGCGGGGTAAGGACGGTCTCCGGGGAAGCCCGGCCCGTCACGGGCGCGTCAAAAATGGGGAAGCCCTCTTGAAGGCGGGTGCGGGGCGGAATTTGATGGGGCTGTGAACAGCGCCTGGCTCCTTCTCGACCGTCCGCCTCATCAGGCGGTCCCAAGTCGTGCGCCGCGCTGCACGGAGACCTCCGCCTCACGCTGAGACCTCTCCCGCATGCGGACGGGGCGCCCTGACCCGATCAGGCGCCCCGTTTTTGTGCGCCCGTACACACGTCACAGCTGAGCTCTGCTCAGCCGAGCAACCAGTACGGCGCACTCGCTCCTCCCCCTTTCAACCCTCGCCCTGTGAATGGATCATGTCCGTCTACGACCTCACCTCCCGTACCGTCCTGGTGACCGGCGCCACCTCCGGCATCGGCTTCGAGACCGCCCGCCAACTCGCCGAACGCGGCGCCACCGTCCTCGTACACGGCCGCACCGCCGAGGAAGCACAGGCCGCCACCGACCGGCTCGTCGCCACCGCAGGCATCGATGCCTCCCAACTGTGCGCCTTCTCCGCGGACTTCACACGCCTGGAGGAGGTCGAGACCATGGCACGTCGCGTTCTCGCCGAACACCCCCGCCTGAACGTCCTGGTCAACAACGCCGCCACCGCCGCACCCGAACGCCACACCCTCACCGCCGACGGCAACGAACTCGCCCTCCAGGTCAACTTCCTCGCCCACTACCTGCTGACCTACCTCCTGGAACCGGCCCTCACCGCAGAACCCGGCGGACGCGTCGTCAACGTCTCCTCCTCGCTGCACCGCACCGCTTCCATCCAATGGAACGACCCCCAACGCACCCGCCGCTACTCCCGACTCGCCGCCTACGCCCAGTCACAACTGGCACTCACCATCTTCGCCGCCGACCCCCGGGTCACCGCGGTCTCCGTCCACCCAGGCATCTGCGAGACGAACCTGCTCCCCCTCTACGACATCCAGGGCGACACCGCCGCCCAAGGCGCGGCCCACGTGGCCCGACTGTGCGACCCGTCCATCGACATCATCAACGGCGCCTACTACGACCGCGACCAGCGCGTCGATCCCGCCCCCGCCGCCACCGAAGACCGCACCATCAAACGCCTCACCAAACTCGCCGACCAACTCGTCGGCCAACACGCCTGACACACACCACCGACCGAAGCAGCACAAGGCAGCACAAGGCAGCCTCCCTCCCACCCGAAAGGCCCGTACCCCCCATGTCCAAGCGCGCCCGCAAGAAGAAAGCCCGCCGCAAGAAGAAGGCCAACCACGGCGGCAAGGCCAACCAGGGCTGAACCACCGGGCGGGACGGCACCCCACCGCCCCGCCCGGTGGCCCGGCCGGCGTCATGGCGCCGTCAGGGTCTCCCGCACCTGCGTAAAGGAATCGCCAACGAGACCCGACCGCTCCATCGGCGGCGCTTCGATGAACGGGACACGGACACGCGGGACGCAGTCGCGACGCAGAAGCACGGCTCGGATCACGCGAGGACAGCACAGACAAGGAGCGTGGCCCATGGCCGGTCCCCTCGGCCCGCGCGTCGTGGCCGGCGTGAGCGGTTCGCTGGGGAGCCTGACGGCTCTGCACCGGGCCGCCGCCGAAGCCCGCCTGCGCGGCGCCGAACTGTGGGCCGTACTGGCCTGGGAGCCGCCCGGCGGCGACCTCCCCACCCGCGGCGGCTCCCACCCTCCGTCGCTGGTCGCCAAGTGGCATCGCATGGCGAACGAGCAGCTCATGGAGGCGCTGGGCGCCGCCTTCGGCAGCGAGGGGCCCGGGGTCCCGCTCCAGCCCATGACTGGGCGCGGCAAGCCGGGCACAGTGCTGCTGACGGCCGCGGACCGAGACGACGACCTCCTGGTGATCGGCGCCGGAGCACGTGGCAGGCTGCGCCGCGCGGTGCGGCCCTCCGTCTCCCGGTACTGCGTGGCACGCGCCCGCTGTACGGTGCTGACCGTCCCCCCTTCTCCCCTGCACCACGCCCTCACCGCCGCACACCGCCGCAACGCGTGGAAACTCCCCCTCACCACCCGCGGGTTGACCGGCTGACCGTGCCGCCCGCGGTCCCACACGAGGCCGCGCCGCCCGATCCGCCGCAGCGACCGCCCTCGCGCCCTGCCCTCCGCCACGGCGGTCGACCTCATCGCTGTGGATCTCACCGCTGTCAACCTCACCGCTGTCGAGATTCAGGCCCCACCAACAGGTCGAAGTCGAAATCTCAGCAGCTGGTCTACCACCTCAGTGACTGGACGAGAGGCGCACGACTTCCACGAGTTGGTCCGCATCGATGCGGCCGTCCTCCAAGGACAGCAGCCAAGGCAGCAGCTCCGGCGTGGCGTGCACCTCCTTGTAGAAGCCGAAGTGGAGGTCGGCGAGTTCGTCCTCGATGAGCCACTGGTCGAGTGCGTCGCGAAGGTGCAGGTCAGCTGCCCCGGTGCGGGTTTGGGCCCATGTAGTCAGCCAGGGCGCGAGGGTGCCTGTGATGGTGCCGAGCGTCTCCAATACGTGGGTGACGTCTCCGGTGCCGGGGTGACGGTGCAGGAAAGTCCGCCACCAGGCATGCCACACGTCCTCCAACGCCGCGCACTCCGTCGCGGTCCAGTTGCGCCACCCGGCGGCGATGAACCAGGAGGCGACCATGCCGTGGTTGAGCTTGCCGGCAACGAGGAAACGGATCGTTGGGGGAGTCAACTTGCGGTACAGGCCGGGGAAATCGTCCCAGTGGCTGGGGGCCTCGTGCGCGACGCAGCGGATCAGATCATCCGCGATCTGGTGCGCGGGGCCGGCCAGGGCTGCAAGATCCGCAGCGCTGTAGCAGTGAGTGCAGCCGCCCACGGGAACCGGCAGTCCGGCACGTGGCGCAAAGGCGGCGTCCAAAGCGTTGAGTGCATCGTGGAGTGGCTGGCGTGGGCCGGTCATCACATGCCTGACGGGACTCCGTCCGGAAGCTCCGGAGAAGAGAGCGACGCTACCACGGACAGGCAGAGGCCGGTCGCCGGCGTCGGACGGAACCGGGCTGCGCCTCACGACGCAGCCCGGCACATCGCTCGCGTCAGTCCTCGCGGCTGGTGACCTCAAGGAGGTGGAACCCGAACTGGGTCTTCACCGGGCCCTGGATCGTGCCGACCGGAGCAGAGAAGACGACCGTGTCGAATTCCTTGACCATCTGTCCCGGCCCGAACGACCCGAGGTCGCCACCCTGACGCCCGGAGGGGCACGTGGAGTGCTGCTGAGCGAGCCCGGCGAAGTCTGCACCGGCCTCGATCTGCGCCTTCAGCTTCGACGCCTCGTCTTCACTGGCGACCAAGATGTGACGTGCGGTTGCCCTAGCCATTTATTACACCTTTCAAGTACACGGCAATGCCACCAAGGGTTACACGCCCAGGGACCTTCCGGGTGGCAGCGATCACGGCTCCCGACCCGCCGCAGGCCCCTTCGGCCCCCTGGGCAGCCTTCGTGAGTCAGGCATGCACCATCTCACAGACGGTCACACCATGGCCCATCGGACAGACCCTTTCGCCGCTGTCGGCGCTGGGCCGCCGGTGCGACCACCTCGACCGCACCGCATGATGCGCCGGGCCGAACCCGCTGGCCCGCCGGATCGGCGAGTGGGGAAAGTCGGCGAATTCACTGAATTCGGTAAATTGGGGGAATTGGGATAATTGATGCACTTTGCGCAGTGCGATGCGATCGGGATGCCGGGGTGTCGGGGTGTCCGGATATCGGGATGTCGAGATGTAGAGACGGTCGGGGTGGTCGGGACGTTCGGGATCGATGGTCGCGCAGGCGGGGCGGGCCGCGGGCAGGGCATGCCGCTTCCCGCCGCCACATGTGTCAACGACCCCGGCCTCGGCAGGCGGCTTCTTTTCTCTGCTGCGGTGAAGTGCCCCGTCATAGCAGGCGAGTTGAGTCGTCGGATCGCAGTCAGCGTGCGGGGAACGTGAACCTTACGTACATGCCGGTGGTGCGGGGCGAGTTGTGGCTGCCGTAGGCGGTCGGCGGTCCGGGTGGGGCCTTCGGAGTTCAGCCGGGGTACACGCGAGTCGCTGTCGCACGCGTCGGCTCCGTAAAGTGGGGGACATGTCAGCGGAGTCCCCCCTCATACAAAGCATGCGTTCGGCCGTTGCCGCGGCGCCCGATGACGTACCGCTGCGGCTCCACCTGGCCGAGCTGTTGCTGACCGCGGGGTGCGACGACGCCGCGGTCAGCGAAGCCGCCGTGGCACTGCAGCGGACGCCTGAGGATTCCCAGGCACGCGAGGTGATGCTCCGGGCCCTGACCGGTGCTGCCACGTCCCCGCCCCGCGAGGCCGTGCCACCCGCGGCACCGCAGGCCGCACCACCCGCCCAACCTCCCACCACCACATCGCCGGCCACCGACCCCGCCCCGGCCCCGGGCTTCGACTGGAAGGCCGCTCAGGACCAGGTCGGTGACATCGTCCCGCCACGGTTCGTCGAGGCGCCGCTCGCCGTCGACGGCAGTGGCGACCCCGGGGACGCCGCCGCCTGGGACGTGGAACGGCCGGGCACCGTCCGGCTCGCCGATGTGGGCGGCATGCAGCAGGTCAAGGAGCGGCTCGAAGCAGCCTTCCTGGCGCCGCTGCGCAATCCGGAGCTGCGCCGCCTGTACGGCAAGAGTCTGCGCGGCGGACTCCTGCTCTACGGGCCGCCCGGCTGCGGCAAGACCTTCATCGCGCGGGCCGTCGCCGGTGAACTCGGGGCGAGTTTCCTGTCCGTGTCGGTCACCGACGTGCTCGACATGTGGATCGGCAATTCCGAGCGCAATATGCACGAGCTCTTCCAGACCGCGCGCCGCCAGGCACCGTGCGTGGTCTTCCTGGACGAGTTGGACGCGCTCGGCGGAAAGCGCAGCCGCACCCAGAGCGCCGGTATGCGCAACACCGTCAACCAGCTGCTCACGGAGCTGGACGGCGTCGAGGCGGACGCCAACGAGGGCGTGTTCGTGCTCGCCGCCACCAACGTGCCCTGGGACGTGGACGTCGCCCTGCGCCGGCCCGGTCGGCTGGACCGGACCCTGCTGGTACTGCCGCCGGACGCGCCGGCCCGGGAGGCGATCCTCCGCTTCCACCTGCGGGAGCGGCCCATCGAGAACGTCGACCTCGGCAGGCTGGTCAAGGCCACCGACGGCCTCTCCGGCGCCGACCTGGCCCATGTCTGCGAGGGCGCGGCCGAGCACGCGCTGCTGGACTCGGCCCGCACCGGCACCGTCCGCATGATCGGGATGCCGGACCTGCTGGCCGCGGCGGGGCAGGTCGCGCCCTCGACGGAGCCGTGGTTCGCGGCCGCCCGCAACGTGGCGATGTACGCGAACGACGGCGGCATGTACGACGACCTGGTGGCCTACCTGAAGAAGAAGCGCAAACTGTGACCACACTGCACCCGACCGTCGAACGGGCCCAGGCCCTGATCGACTTCGAACGCCACGACCAGGCACGGGACCTGCTGGCACGGCACCTCGCCGAAGTCCCCGACGACCTCAGCGCCTGGATAAAGATCGGCTACTGCCACCTCAACACCGGACAGACGGAACTGGCCCGGGACGCGGCGAGCCAGGCGCTCAAGCTGGCTCCCGCGGACTACGGGGCGTTCATCCTGCGCGCCCAGTCACTGACCCGCGGGGCCGGCTCGTCATGGCGCGAGGCAGAGCCCGTCCTGCGGGAGGCGGTCCGCGCCGACCCCGGCCACTGGTTCGGCTACGCCATGCTCGCCGACGCCGTGTGCCGCATGTCGCTGATCCGCCACGCCCAGGCCAACAACCTCAAGGAACTCCCCCGCGACGGACTCGACGCCGTGCTGTGCGAGGCGACCAACCTGGCCGCGAAGGCGCTGCAACTGGGCCCCGAGGAGGTCTACGCCCACGAAGTCGCCATCCAGATCGCCAGCTTCGCGCTCGACGCCGAGGCCGTCGACCGGTTCGACCGCGCCCTCCTCCGGATCGACCCCACCCACGCCGAGGCCCTGGCCCGGCAGACCCGGAAGGCCGCCCGGGCACCGGGTGTCAAGGCCGCCGAGGCCGCCGACCTCTACGCCTCCGGGCTCACCGCCGCACCGGACTCCACCGACCTGCAACGCGGCCTCGACCAGGCCACCTACCGCATGCTGCGCGGAGTGCGGTGGCTGGCCCTGCTCTGCGTCGGCCTCGCCGGAGCGATGCTGGACCTGTTCGCCGTCGAGGGCAAGCTGCAGCGGGAGCTGCCGCTGCCGCTCGGCCAGCGCCTGTGGTACCTCGTCCCGATGACCGTCATCTGGCTCGTCGGCGCCCTGCTGCGCTACCGGCGACGGCGCGCCGGCGTCCGGCTCAACGTCCAGTCCCTGATCCGCCGCCACCGGTGGTCCCGCATCGTGCTGGGCCAGGCAGCCTGGGCGATGCTGTGCGCCCTGATCATCTCCCAAGTCCCCTGGACCGCACGGACATTGCCCCAGGTGCTGTTCTGGGCCGGGCTGGCACCGACCTTCGCCACCATCTGGTTCGACCGGCCGAGGACCCGCTGACCGACGCCCCGCGCCCGCCCGGGCGCGGGGCCGCTGGTCACTGCTCAGGCCGCCTCCCCCGGGCGGCGGAGGCGGATCGTTCGGGTGGTTGATGCCGTGCTGTCGCGGTCGGTGCGACGTTCGAGGCATGAGCGAAGACAGGCAACAACCGAGGACTCTCGGGCGCGCGTGGCGGCATGGACGGCCGCGCTGGGTGGGGTTGGTGACGGCGTTCTGGGGGACGGCGTACGCCGCCTTCGGGGTCGTCTGCGCGGTGATCGGGACACCGCTGTTTCATGGCGTCGGCGCCCCCGCCCCTGCCGGCCTCGACTACGCCGTCGTGGTGGTGGGCGCACTGGCGGCCCTGGTCTCCGCGGGGGCGGTGCGGTACGGCGTGCGGACGAGGGTGCGGGCATTGCTCTGGACGGTCTGCGGGCTCTCCGGGATCGCCGCTTTCGGCCTGCTGATGGACGTGATCACGCTGATGTTCGGCCAGGGCGTGGACAGTTGGGCGGCCGCCGCCAACCATGCCCTGGCCGCCGTCGGTGTGTGCCTGCTCGGCGCCACCGCCCGCTCCGGCCGCCGCCCGCCCACCGGGGCCCGTGCGCCGGCACCGTCCTGTGCTCCCGCCCGGGTCCAACTCGCCGCCTGTGCCGGCACGGTTGCCTTCCTGCCGTACTGCGCGATGAAGTCGTTCTGGGCGTTCGGAGGAACATTCGCCGGGACGAGCATCGAGGAGGTGCTCACGACCTCCCGGCGCAACGGTGCCTCGGAGATGTGGCTCACCCTGGAGTCCTGGGGCCTGGACGCCACCGTGCTGCTGGCCGCGCTCGGCACCTTCCTGCTCTGGGGCCTGGTCCGCCCCTGGGGCCAGGTCTTCCCCCGCTGGACGCTGTTTCTGCACGGTCGGCGCGTTCCGCGCTGGCTCCCGCTTGCCCCGGCCCTGATCGGCGCGGCCACCCTCGCCCCGTACGGGGTGCTGGGCACCGGCTACTGCGCCCTGGTCTCGACCGGCGTGCTGGCGATCCGACCGGGCGACTTCCACTCCTCGCAGTCCGCACTGCTGGTCAGTTGGATCGGGATGATCGCGTTCGCCGGGTATGGAGTCACCCTGGCCGTCGCCGCCCGCTCGTACTGGCTACGGACCTGCCCGACCGGTCAGGTCCGTACCGGCGCCCGGTGACAGCGGTGGTTCGTCCGCCATCGATTCCTGCGCCGGGAGGGCACGGTTCCCGGTCGATCGACCGGTGAGGGGCAGGCCACCGTTCTCCGGCAGTCCCGGTGGCTTCGGCTGCACTTCGGCTGCACCTCGGTCGCGTCCGCCGCCGAGTCCGCGCGATCGGCGGCGTGCGCGTGGGGTGCGGTGGCTTACGGGTGGTACTTCTCCGCGACCGTCTCGGCGGCGCCGGACTTGCGGTCCATGGTGACGCGGACGGTCACGCTGTCGGTCTTCGCCGCCTTCTCCAGTTGCTCCACGGTGCACTTCGAGGTGCCGTAGCCGTCCGTGCCGATGGTCACTCTGCCGTCGTCGACGGAGCAGATCGCGGCCGCGCCGAGGATCCGCGTGGCGTTGGCGACGAAGAACGCCTGCTCCATGCCGCCGCCCTGGGGCTTGACGGTGAGCTTGCCGGGCGCGAGGTACCCCAGCGTGCCGACGAGGGTGCGATGGTTACCCGCGTGGGCGACGCCGCCCCCGCCGGAGGCGGACTGGTTGCCGGTGCCGCCGCCGGTACCGGCGTGCGCGCCGCTCCCCGAGGTGCGGCCGGTGGACGGGATCGCGGCGGACCGGCCGCCGTTGTGGCCCTGCGCGCCGGAGTTGTCCGAGGAGGAGCCGCTGGCGGGCTGCGTCGGGGCCGCGGTGCCGGCGGCGCCCGGCGCCCCGGGGCCCTGCCCGCAGGCCGTGACCCCCAGGCCCAGCGCCGCGGCGGCGACGATCGTGGCGGCGATGCGGCGGCCGGTGCGCCCGCGGAAGCGGTTGGCGGGGGTGGCGGTGTTCATCGGGTCTCCCGTTGCTGGTTTTGCTCGTCTCGCTCTCGGACGGCACTCAGCCTCGACGACCGCGATGGCGTTCCACTAACGGATGGCTAATAGGGCGCAGGCGCGTTGGCGCACCGCAACGCATTCGCCGCCGAACACCGCAACACGGGTGCCGTCGAGGACAGTGAAGGGCCCGGCGCCAGGCCCTTCACACAAGACCGGAATGTCTAATTCAAGCCAGATATCAGACCACAGGGGAGATTTAGACATAAGGTCTGCAGCGCGTACCGCGTGTGCGCTCATTGTCCTGACTATGACGTTTCATAAGGATGCGCCCTCTGTGATACGCGCCAGAGCCCGCCACCGTGCTTCCCTGTCCGCCGCAGCAGTGGTGACCGCGGCGTTGCTCGCCCTCACCGGCTGCCAGCCCAGCGCCGGCGACGGGGACAAGGGGAACCCGTCGCCCTCCGCTTCGGTCTCGGCGTCGGCCTCGCATTCACCGTCCCCGTCCCCCAGCCCGTCGAGTGCCTCCCCCTCGCCGTCCGCCACGACCGCGTCGCCGACACCCGAGGCCCCGACGGAGCATCCCAGGACCCGGACGGGTACGGATTCTGGTTCCGGCTCCTCGTCCCGTTCGGGATCGGCTTCCTCGGGCGGATCGTCCTCCGGCGGCACTTCCGGCTCCTCGGACACCGCCGATGTCATCCTCTCCCCCTCCGGGCGGCACTATCAGCGCGGCCAGTTCTGCAAGAAGGCCCATCTCGGTCTGACCACGCGCGACGCGCACGGCGATCAGCTGTTCTGCGCCATGCAGAGCGGACGACCTCACTGGCAGTGAGTCCCTCGCCGGTGGGTCATGAGCGCTACCGGGGGGGGAAGGGCGATGGCGGGCCCGGGAGGACGGCACATGCGTCGCCCCGGACCCGCCGCCGCGCCCGTGGCGTTCGTCCGGTGTCGCGGGCGGAGGGGCCGGGGCCCGGTCAGGCCGTGCGGACCGTCTCGGCGAGCCCGGCCACGCGGGCCAGGGTCGGCTGCGCGAGGAAGTCGGGCGCCCGGCGGGTGAACGCCTCGGCTCCCGCGGCCCCGACGATCTCGCTGGCGACCTCCGCGACCATGGAGATCATCGCCAGCGAATCCCCGCCCAGCTGGTGGAAGTCGCTGGCCGGGCCCAACCCGTCCACATCGGTGTCGAGCACCCGCGCCCAGATCTTCGCGACGGCCGCCTCGGGGTCGCTCAACGGTGTCGTGTCACCGGGCGCCGCCGCGTCGGCGAACGGGTCGGGCAGCGCCGACGCCGCGACCTTGCCGTTCACGGTCCGCGGGATGTCCTCGACCGCCAGCATGGCGGCGGGCACCATGTACGACGGCAGATGTTCGAGGAGGTGGTCCGTCAGCTCCGCCATCTCGACCAGGGGGACGTCGGGCCGCAGCACGACGTAGCCGCACAGCGCCCGGTCCGTCCGGCCTGGCGGGGTGCGGGGGACGACGACCGCGGCGGCGACCGCCGGGTGCGTCTCCAGCGTGAAGGCGATCTCCGACGGTTCGATGCGGTGTCCGCGCACCTTGACCTGGTCGTCGACGCGCCCGCAGCACTCCACCTCGCCCGACGGCAGTCGGCGCGCCAGGTCTCCGGTGCGGTAGGCACGGGTGCCGTCGGCCAGGCGCACGAACCGCTGTCGGGTCAGGTCCGGGCGTCCGCGGTAGCCGCGGGCGAGTTGCACACCGCCGATGTAGAGCTCGCCCGTCTCGCCCGGGGTGACGAAACGGCGCTCCGCATCGAGCAGGAACAGCGAGACCCCGTCCTGCGGAAGCCCGATCGGCACGTTCGCGCCGGTGTCCCGCCCGGCGTCGAAGACGTGGTGGCTGACCCCGATGGTCGCCTCGGCCGGCCCGTAGAGGTTGATGATGCGGCATTCCGGGCCGAACATCTCGCGGGCCCGGAGCGCGAGGGTCCGGGTGAACTGTTCGCCGATCACCATCAGCGTGCCGACCGCGCCGGGGCTCAGCCCCAACCGGGTCATCAGGTCGAGGTGCGAGGGCGTCAGCGCGAGGGCGGTCGCGCCGTCGTCGATCACCTCCTGCAGCGACAGGTGGTCGAGCTCGTCGCGCATGAGCAGCAGCGTCCCGCCGACCAGGAACGGCAGGACCAGGGAGATCTGCGCGACGTCGAAGGAGAGCGAACACAGCAGGGGGAGCCGGGTGTGCGGCCCGATGCCGTGTTCGCGCACCGCCCAGTCCGCGTAGTTGCTCAGGCTGCGGTGCTCGATGTCGACGCCCTTGGGGTGGCCGGTCGAGCCGGAGGTGTACACCACGTACGCCAGGTCCGACGGCGCGGGCGGCGTCGGCGGCGCGGCGGGGTCGGCCGCGTACGACAGGTCGTCCAGCACCAGCGGTTCGCAGCCGTGGGGCAGGAAGTCCCTTTCGTCGTACGGGTGTTGGGTCAGGCACAGCGGTGCCCGCGCGTCCTGGAGCAGGGCGCGCAGGCGCCCGTCCGGGTGCTTGGTGTCCATCGGGAGGTAGGCCGCGCCGGCCAGCAGTGCTCCCCAGGCGCCGGTGACCGCGGCCGCCGAGCGGTCCGCGCACAGTCCGACGACCGTGTCCCGGCCGATGCCGCGGGCCCGCAGCTCGGCGGCGATCACCCGTGCCCGGCGGTCGAGTTCGCGGTAGCTCATCTCGCCTTCGGGGCCGCTGATCGCCACGGCGTCGGGCCGGGACCGCACCTGGTGCCGGAACAGCTCGACCACCGTCCGGTCCGTGGGCAGCCCCGCGTCCCGGGCGGCCGGGACCGGCGGCAACAGCGTCGCCTGCGCGCGGTGGGCCGCGGGCGACAGGCTCTCGCAGAGCGTGTCGAGCAGCCGCTCGGCCCGGGCCTCGGTCTCCTTGCCCGGCCACCAGGACAGGGTCAGCTCGGTACGGCCCTCGGACTCCACGACGTTCAGGCCCGGCGGGCTCGCCGGCTCGCGCGGGCAGAGCAGATAGAGCGCGCCCGGCTCGAAGTCGTCGGTGGCGAACGCGTCGAGGGGCGTCCGGCCGAGACTGTTCACCCCGGCCACGGAGGAGAACCGGTCCGTCCGGCGCGCTTTGCGGTCCACCCCGCGCACCATCATCCGCAGCAGACCCAGTGGAACCTTCAGCACTTCCGGCCCCGGCGCGCGCACGGTCCCCCGGCGTTCGGACAGCACCGTCAGCAGCTGCTGCTGGGTGGCCTCCCAACCCTCGTCCGGGGTGACCTGGAGCGAGACGGTGACCGCGAAGTTGGACGTGGACCGCACCTCCGGGTGGAACGGCCGCAGGTCCACCGGGATGCTCACCGGCGCGGTCGACTGCCCCGTCAGTCGGGCCAGTTCGGTGGCCAGCCGCGCGGCCACCGCCGGGAAGGTGCCGTCGACCGAGCGCCGCCACCAGCGGTAGCCGCCGAACCGCGCGTCCGCCGGCACTCCCAGCAGGGACGGGAGGACGAACTCCTGGCTGCCGGCGTCCGCCTGGGCGATCAGCGGGTCGTCCAGCTCGGCCACGGTCGTCACCGACAGCGCGCCCTCCGGCTGTTCACCGCGCAGCGCCCGGAAGACGTCGAGCGCCCACATCCGCAGCCCGCGCGCGTCCATCACCGCGTGCGAGGCCCGGAAGGCGACGGCCGGGAACTCCCCGTCGAACAGCACGACTTCGCAGTACGCGCCGCGCACTGGCAGGGGGCGGCGCAGTTCCGCGACGTCGTTGAGGGTGCTGCGGTCCAGCACCGTGCCGGCCGCGAGCCGGACCGGGGGCGGCTGGCCGCTGTCCGACCAGCGGGAGCCGTGGCGGGCCAGCCGGGCGCCGGGGCAGTACTCCGCGGCCGCCGCGACCGCCCGGCGGAGCTCCGCGGCCGCTATCCGGCCGGTGCCCTCGACGACGAGGTTGAGCACCGGCGACAGCCCGGCGGGGAACCCCAAGTACCAGTGTTCGAAGGGCACCACTGTTCTGGCGAAGCGATCACTGTCCGCCGTGGTGGCTGATTTCGACATCATCCCCGCATCGAACTGCGCCCGACACTATGCAAATCACTAGAGCGTTCGGCACCATTCGGCCCCAATTCTGGATAAAATTGAGCAAAGTCGAATAGAGCACGCGGCCGATGATGCGGTTGATGATGCGGATACGACCCCGGCCCCGCTCCGTCGCGGTCGGTGTCCGCTCACGGCGAGTTCGCAGTCGCCGAAGTGGGTGCCGAGCAGGGTGACTGCGGCTGCGGAGCGGGTGCCGCGCAGGGCGTTCATGCGGCGGGGGTCCTTTCGAAGAGCGGTACGGGGCCCGCTGCGGTCGTGAAGTGGGTGCGGGCGGGGCGGCACCCTTGGTCTCGACGAGGACCTGGGCGGGGTCGAGGGCGGCGGTGTGGTCGCCGTGGTGGCAGGCGAGGAGGCCGTCGAGGGCGACGCGGCTGCCGTGGCCCAGGTCGGCGAGGGCCGCGCGGACGTAACGCACCTCGGCGGCCGGAGTCCGTGCCCCCGAAGGACGCAACGCACAGGGCTCGTCGGCCACTGTCCAGCGACGCCGCTCCGGATCTGCCCGATGCGGCGGCACCTGTGCCCGGCCCGGCGCCACCCACCCCGCCCCCACCCCGCGACCTCAACGCCGAAAGGGTTCACAAATGATCACCTTGGGCGTGTTGCGACCGATATGCCGCATACGGTGGTTGTGCGTGGCGGTCACGGTGCGCTGGCCGCCGGAAGGGATGGACGTGGAGGGTAGTGACCGTGGCGACGAGCCGCGCCGCCCCGAGCCCCACACGCCGGACGGCAACGCCGGCGGCAGCCCGTCGGAGCGGGACGGGCAGACGGGGAAGGGCCGGCCCGATCCGGACCGGCAGAAGGGGAGCGGTCCGCCACCACGAGCCGGAGCGGCGAAGCGCCCCGCCGACGGCCCCACGGGCCGTCCCCCGAAGTCCGCGCAGGCGACTCCCGCACAGCGGCCCGCCGGCGCTCCCGGTCGGCCGACCGCACGGTGGAGTTCTCCGCCACCGGGCCCCGCCCGTCCGGGTTTCTGGCGCAGCCCGCTGCGGGGGCCGTGGCTGACCTCGGTGTTCGGACTGGTCCTGCTCCTCGGCATCACGGTGCTGTTCGTCACCGGACTGCTGTCGTACGCCGCGTACAACCCGAACCTGGCACCGGGCAACGACCACACACCGGAGAAGGGCTGGCTGGGCTTCTACCTCTTCCCCTGGCCGACCCGGCCCTACTGGCTCTACCGCCTCACCCAGGGAGTCCACGTCACCCTGGGCGTGGTGCTCATCCCCGTGCTGCTGGCGAAGCTCTGGTCGGTCATCCCGAGGCTGTTCGCCTGGCCACCGCTGCGGTCACCGCGCCACGCGTTGGAACGGCTCTCGCTGCTGCTGCTCGTGGGCGGCGTGCTGTTCGAGTTCGTCACGGGCGTGCTCAACATCCAGTTGCACTACATCTTCCCCGGGTCCTTCTACCCCCTGCACTTCTACGGTGCCTGGGTCTTCATCGGCGCCTTCGTCGTACACGTCGTCTTCCGCATCCCCACCATGGCAACCGCGTTGCGCAGCCGCCGCTGGCGCACCGAGCTGCGTACCCCCGCCGCCCGTACCCGGCCCGAACCGCCGGACGACACCGGCCTGGTGACCCCCGACCCCGCACCGCCCACGATGTCCCGGCGCGGCGCGCTCGGCATGGTGGGCGCGGGGTCGCTGGTGCTCCTCGTCGTGACGGCGGGTCAGAGCATCGGCGGGGCCCTCCGCAGGACCGCGCTGCTGGCGCCGCACGGGCGGGAACCGGGCACGGGGCCCAACGGCTTCCAGATCAACAAGACCGCCGCGGCGGTCGGTATCCGCGCCCGCGACATCGGTCCTGACTGGCGCCTCGTCGTACGCGGTCCCGGCCAGGAACGGAGCTTCACCCGGGAACAGGTACTGGCCCTGCCGCAACACATGGCCGCCCTGCCGATCGCCTGCGTGGAAGGCTGGTCCACCGACGACCAGATCTGGAGCGGCGTGCGGCTGCACGACCTGGCGGCCCTGGTCGGGCTGCGGGAGAGCCCACCCGGTGTCTTCGTCGAGTCCGCCCAGCGTTCCGGGTCCTTCAACTCCGCCCATCTGCGCGACAACCAGGTCCGCGACCCCAGGGCACTGCTGGCGCTGCGGGTCAACGGTGCGGACCTCTCCGTCGACCACGGCTATCCGGCGCGGATCATCGTCCCCGCCAACCCTGGTGTGCACAACACCAAATGGGTCACCCGCCTCACCTTCGGAGCGCCGCGATGAGGGGCCGGACCAGAGGTCCGGCAGAGGGCATCCGCGCGCACTACGGCGGCTCCCTCGCGCACCTCGTCCTCGTCCTGTGCTCCTTCGCGCTGGCCTGCTACGCCGGGCTCCGACTGCTGCGCGGGGACACGCTCGGCATCGTCATCTGGTTCGTCGGTGCCGCGCTCCTGCACGACCTGGTCCTCCTCCCGCTCTACACCGTCACCGACCGCCTGGCACAACGCCTGTTCCGTGACCGCCGGGGCAAAAAGCCCCGGAGCCGGGACACCGCGGGCGGCTCCCGCCCGGTGACCGGCCGCGTCAACTACATCCGGGTACCCGCCTTCCTGGCCCTTCTGCTGCTCCTGGTCTGGTACCCGCTCGTCCTGGGCCGGGTCCCGGGCTTCACCGCCTACACCGGCCTGCCTGCCGACGTCTTCTGGGGTCGCTGGCTGCTGATCACCGTCGCATTCTTCGCGGCCTCCGCGGCATGCCTGCTGGTCACGATGTGGCGGGCTCGCCCGCGCCGGGACCGAGCCGGCAGATGAATCGCCCCGAACGCGCCGGCCGCCACCGCGGAGCCAGGACGGTTGCCGGACCGGAACCGCACACGCCGAGAGGCGCCCCGTCCGATGAGCACCGACGAACAGGCGCCTGAGCCCGGCGCGGGCCCCCGCGCCCGGCCCGAGGACCCCTATGCCCGTGCGCTCGCCAAGGGCCGCGGCCCCCTGTACATGCGCTGTACGGACGGGGGGATCCTGCTGTCCGAGGTGGACCGCTGGTGTGCTGCACCGGACCCCGCCGACCTCAGCGTCCTGCGGCGCTGCCAGGGGGCGGTCCTGGACATCGGCTGCGGTCCGGGGCGGTTGGTCAGCGCCCTCCGGGCACGCGGCCACGTCGTGCTCGGCATCGACATCAGCGATGCGGCCGTCGCGCGGACCGAGCACACCGGAGGCATCGCGCTGTGCCGGTCCGTCTTCGACCGGCTTCCGGGCGAAGGGCTCTGGAACACCGCCCTGCTCATGGACGGCAACATCGGCATCGGCGGCGATCCGCGGGCGCTGCTGGCGCGCATCGGTTCTCTGGTGGCGCCCGACGGAACCCTGCTGGTGGAAGCGGCTCCGCAGGACGTCGACGAGCGGCTGAACGTGCGGTTCGACGACGGCCGCGGCCACCTGGGCAGCCCGTTCCCGTGGGCCCGTGTCGGCCTCGCCGCGCTGCGCCGTGAGGCGGCGGTCACCGGCTGGCGGACCGGCGACCACTGGACGCTCGACGACCGCCACTTCCTCGCACTGCGGCACCGTCGAGGCGCCGGCTCCGACCGCGGCCCGGCACCGGCCGGCCGGTAGGCCACGCCGGGGCGGCGGCGAGCGGACGTCACCAGCCGGTCAGCAGAAGGTGGTTGACCAGCAGCGCGAGGACGGCCTGCGCGGCCAGCCACCAGCCGTGCGTGCGGCGCGGCAGCAGCGCGCAGGCAGGCAGCAGCCAGAGGGCGAAGGGCAGCCAGATGCGTTCGGTCTCCGCCTTGCTCATTCCGGACACGTCGGCGAGGAGCATCACGCACAACGCCGCTCCGACCAGTACCGACAGCGCGCCACGCCCGCGCGGCGCCACGCGCCGCATCCCCCGCACGGCCGGGGACAGCCGACCGACCGCACGGCCCAGCCCCGCGACCGTCGCAAGACCCACCGTCACCACCTGGGCAGCCAGGTTGGCCCAGACGAAGTAGGTGTACGGGCGCACCTTCGCGGCGCCCTGGTAGTACCGCTCGACGAGCGTGGCGTATCCCTCGGGCCACCAGAATCCCAGGGCGGTGAAGCCCACCACCCACGGCACGGCTCCCGCCAGCACGTACGGCAGCGGACGGGCGGAGCGGGCCAGGAGCAGCACGGCGACACCCAGCACCGCCAGGACGGTCAGACCGTAGGAGAGGTACCAGGTGAGCCCCAGCAGCAGCCCGGCTCCCAGGGCGGCCAGGCGGGGCGCCCGGGTGGTGCGGGTGGCTGCCAGTGCGAGCAGGGCGATGGCCCAGGCGGACACGCCGGCGAAGTAGCCGTCGGCGCTGACGCCGATCCACACCGCCGCGGGGGCCAGTGCCAGGAACGGGGCTGCCAGCCGGGCCAGGCGCTCGCCGCACAGCGCCCGTACCGTCACCATGACCGCGACCGCGCCGGACGACCCGATGGTGATGCACCAGGCGGCCGCCCAGGCACCACCGCCCAGCCCGATCCGGTCCAGGCCGACGAACGTCAGCAGCGCGCCGGGCGGGTGTCCGGCCACGTGCGCGGGCCAGTTGTGCGGCGAGTCGGCCAGGATGTGCTGGGTGAAGTCCCGCAGGAAGGCGGGCACCTCACGCACGTCGGCGACCGACCGCAGGTACTCCATGCTGCTGGTGAGCCGTCCGGCGATCCCCCGCTGCCAGCCGTCCACGAGCGCCAACGACCATGTCCAGGCCATCGATGCGCCCCATACGGCCGGCACCAGCGCCCGCCAGCGCAGACGCCGCGCGATCCGCGGGCCGTGGATCACCACGAGTGCGGCCACCACGAGCGCGGCCGGGGTCCCGGGGCCCACGTGCGGCAGCCACGACGCGTACAGCGGCGGCCAGCCGAGTCGCAGGATCCCCTCGGTCCCGTAGACGGTCCGGTTGACGACGTTCCCGACGACCACCGCGAGGACGAACAGGACGACCGCGGCCGCCACCGCCCACAGATCGCGGCGCCCCGCCCGCTTCCGCGCAGGCGTGGTCGCCGCGGTGCCGTGGGCGGCCGGACCGGCCGGCTCGCCGTCCCGGCCGGCGCATCCGCGGTCCTGGCGGACGGGGCGGGGGGTCACCGGCCGCCCGCCGGTCGCAGCCGGGCCAGGGTGGCGGCGAACCGGCCGCCGGGCGCGGCGGCCGCGACCCGTTCGGCGTCCTCCGCGGTATCGACATCGCGCAGCGGCGGCAGGTCCCGCACCCGGAGCCCGGCGGCGGTCAGCCTGGCGCGCTGCACGGCGCCGGTGTGGTCGGTGGACATGGGGACGCCGCGCAGCAGTCCGGGCTCGGGCGCGGCCAGGCCGAGCGCCCAGAATCCGCCGTCCTCGGCCGCCCCGAACCAGGCATCACAGTCGTCCCAGGCACCGATGTCCAGTGCGGGGGCGAGGAGTTGTGGCGTGACCTGGGGTGTGTCCATGCCGATGAGCAGCGTCGGTCCGGCGCTGCCTGCGAAGGCCGCGGCCAGCCGCTCGTCGAGGCCGCCGGTGCTCTGCGGCCGGACGTCGAAGCCGGGCGACAACCAGTTGCCCGGCCGGCCGTCGAGGACCACCACCCGCCGTCGGGCGGGCATGGCGCCGACGGCCCGGAGCGTGTCGCACAGCGCCGCCTCCGCCAACTGCGCGGCTTCGTCGGGGGTGTAGGGCGGCGTCAGGCGGGTCTTGACGCATCCGGGCACCGGTTCCTTCGCGATGACCAGGATCGTCGTCGGCCCGGTCGGGCCGGTCAGCCGGCTCGGCCCGGCCGGAGCCGCCGGTGCGGTCGGGCGGGTCACCGCGTCACCGTCTCCGGTACCGGGGCCGTCAACCGCGGCTGGTTGAGGACGCTCCGCATGTCGCGGACCGCGTGCCAGGTGCCGCGCCAGGTGCCGGTGACCTTCGAGCGGCCGGTGCGCGGCCGGTAGGGCACGTCCCGCTCCGCGACCCGCCAGCCGGCGTCCGCGGCCCGGACGACCATCTGCAGCGGATAGCCACTGCGGCGGTCCGTCAGGTCCAGGCCGAGCAGCGCGGCGCGGCGGGCGGCGCGCAGCGGACCGAGGTCGTGCAGCCGCAGCCCGGTGCGCCGGCGCAGCATCCGCGCCAGGACGAGGTTCCCGGCCCGGGCGTGCGGCGGCCAGGCTCCGCGGCCCTGCGGCCGGCGGCGGCCCAGCACCAGATCGCTCTCCCCGTCCCGCACGGCGCGGACGAACGGTTCGAGCAGCGCCGGGTCGAGCGAGGCGTCGCAGTCGCAGAAGCAGACGATGTCCGCCTCGGCGGCGAGCAGTCCGGCATGGCAGGCGGCACCGAAGCCGCGACGCGGTTCGTGGACGACGGTGGCGCCGAGACCACGGGCGATCTCGGCCGAGCCGTCGGTCGAGCCGTTGTCCACGACAATGGCCCGCCAACCGTCCGGGATGCGCGCCAGCACCCACGGCAGCGCGGCGGCCTCGTCCAGACACGGCAGCACGACGTCCACCGGGGCGGGGCGGTTCCTGCCGCGCCCGGGACCCCCCGCGGGACCCGGGCCGGGGTCGATCGCGTCCGTCCCGCTCCCTTCCCGCGTCCCCTGCCGAGCGCCCTCCCGCATGCCTTCCCGCGCGAACTCCGCCATGCCTTCGGCGAATCCGGTCTCCGCGCGCCACCCCAGCTCGTCGGCGATCCGCCGGGACGAGGCGGTGATGTGCCGGACGTCGCCCAGCCGGTACTCCCCCGTCACCACCGGCCCCGGCCCGCCGTACGCCTCGGCCA
The DNA here is from genome assembly GCF_016917755.1 of Streptomyces noursei. Classification (GTDB taxonomy): domain Bacteria; phylum Actinomycetota; class Actinomycetes; order Streptomycetales; family Streptomycetaceae; genus Streptomyces; species Streptomyces yunnanensis. The sequence continues at coordinate 1,306,250 of NZ_CP070326.1, forward strand.
GCGTGCGGGCCATCTCGCCGACGGTGTGCGGTTGTCCGCTGCCCGTGTTGTAGGCCGCCAGGGTGCCGGCGGCGCGGTCCGCGAGGGCCTCCAGCGCCACCGTGTTGGCCGCCGCGATGTCCCGGACGTGGACGAAGTCCCGCCGCTGGCCGCCGTCCTCGTAGACGGTGGGCGACTCGCCGCGGGCCAGCGCCGAGCGGAAGAATGAGGCCACCCCCGCGTACGGAGTGTCGCGCGGCATGCCGGGCCCGTAGACGTTGTGGTAGCGCAACACGGTGGCCCGACCGCCGGTGGCGCGGGCCCAGGAGGCGGCGAGGTGCTCCTGGGCGAGCTTCGTCGCCGCGTACACATTGCGCGGGTCGACGGGCGCGTCCTCGTGGACCAGGCCGGGCTGCAACGGGGCGTCGCAGCGCGGGCAGCCCGGTTCGAACCGCCCGGCCTCCAGCGCGGCGACCGCGCGCGGCCCCGGCCGCACCGTGCCGTGCGACGGGCAGCTGTAGCGCCCCTCCCCGTAGACCACCATCGATCCGGCGAGCACCAACTGGCGCACCTCCGCCGCGGCCATGGCCGCCAGCAGCACCGCCGTGCCCAGGTCGTTGGAGCCCACGTAGTCGGGCGCGTCCGCGAAGTCCTTGCCGAGGCCGACCATCGCCGCCTGGTGGCAGACCGCGTCAACGCCGACCAGGCTCGCCTCGACGGCCGCCCGATCGCGTACGTCGCCGACGATCCGGTGGACTCCGGGGCGGGGCGGTGGGGGCTCAGGATGGACCGAGGGCAGCAGCGCGTCGAACACGACGGGCTCATGGCCGCGCGTGAGGAGCGCCTCGACGACCTGCGCCCCGATGAATCCGGCGCCACCGGTAACCAGTACTCGCATGCCGATCACGCTAGGCGCGCCACCTCGATCCGGCGCGCGCCACGACGGGCACGTCATGACTCCGTAAGATCCGGCCTCCGCCAGTCGGGTCGGTGCGACGTGCCGCTCGCGAACGCCGGCCCGCCGCACGTACGGCGCACGACTTTCCTTTCCCGGACCGACCGTTGGCCGCGTCGGGGGCGGGGCTTCACCCGAAGTGGTGATCGTGGGTACGGACGACCGCCTGCGCGGAATCAGGCCGCGCCACATCCCGCGGCGCCCGGCAGCAACGGAATCCCGGCGTCCCGCCCGGTCCCGCGCGCCCGCAGCGCGACGGCCCCGACGAGCACGTTGCGCACCCGTCGAATTACGCTTCGTATCCATGCGGGCCGTGTCGTCCACGCGAAGCAGCCGCTCCCTGCCGTGGGCCGGAGCGGTGGTCGGCGTGCTGCTGACCACGCTCCTGCACGTCCTGTGCTGCTCACACGGCCCGACGGAAACCACCGCCCTGCGAGCCGACGCCCTGCTGTACGCGTCGCCCGTCACCTGCGGGCAGCTCCCCGCGGACACCCACCGGCAGACCGCAGCGGGACGGAGCGCGCCCGCTCCCGACCACGGTGCCCACTGCGGGGACTTGGACCAGCCGACCATCCAACCACCGCGGGACGAAGGACTGGCAGGACCGCCCGTCTCCGCGGTCGTGCCGCTCTGGCCCGCCGGCCCCCAGGTGGGCGTCCCACCGCCGGCACCTCGTCGATCCCCCGCGCAGGCCACGGCGTTGTCCGACGGACCGACGCGGGCTCTCCTCGGCGTGTGGCGGACCTGATCGGCCCGTGCCGCCCCCCTCTACCAGGCGGGCGGCACGGCGACCGATCACCTCCGTCCCGCTTCCTCGTCCTCGACCATCGGCCGGCTGCCTGTCGTGGCGCCGGCCGTAGGAGACGCACGCCATGGACCGTCCCACCTGCCCCACCCCCGCCATGCCTCCGGCCCAGTTCCTGACCGACGCCAAACACCCCCTGCACACCCCCGCCGGCCTCGTCGGCGACACGCCGGTCCTGTGGATCGGCGCCCCCTTCACCACCGCAGGCCGCGGTTTCTGGGCCAAACTCGAAGGCCACAACCCCGGCGGCATCAAGGACCGCACCGCCCTGCACATGGTCCGTGCCGCCCTGGAGCGCGGTCGGCTCCGGCCCGGCGCCCGCATCATCGAGTCGACCTCCGGCACCCTGGGCCTCGGTCTGGCGCTGGCCGGCGCGGCCTACGGCCATCCGGTCACCGTGGTGACCGACCCCGGCATGGAGCCGCTGATGACCGGGCTGCTCGCCGCGTACGGCGCCGCGGTCGACGTCGTCACCACCCCCCACCCGGAGGGCGGCTGGCAGGCGGCACGCCGACGGCGCGTCGAGGAACTCCTCGCCGCCCGTCCCGACGCATGGTGCCCGGACCAGTACAACAACCCGGACAACGTCGTCGCCTACGCCCCGCTCGCCCGTGAACTCCTCGCGCAACTAGGGCGCATCGACACCCTCGTCGTCTCCGTCGGGACCGGTGGCCACTCCGCGGGCATCGGCTCGGTGCTGCGCGGCTGCTTCCCCCACCTGCGGATCGTCGGAGTCGACACCACCGGCTCGACGATCTTCGGGCAGCCCGCCGCCTCCCGCCTCATGCGCGGCCTGGGCTCCAGCATCCACCCCCGCAACGTCGCCTACCACCTCTTCGACGAGGTCCACTGGGTCGCCGCGCCGGAAGCCGTGTGGGCGGCCCGCCGCCTGGCCCGCGACCACTACGCCACCGGCGGCTGGAGCGTCGGAGCCGTCGCGCTGGTCGCCCGCTGGCTGGCCCGCACCCTGCCTCCGGAGGACCGGGTCGTCGCCGTCTTCCCCGACGGTCCGCAACGCTACGTCGGCACGGTCTTCGACGACGCCTACTGTCGCCGCCACGGCCTCCTGGGGCAGCTGCCCGCCGACGACCCGGACGAGATCGACGACCCCCGGGAGCGCACCGTCACCCGATGGACCCGCTGCACCCACATCACCGACCCGCTCGCCCGTCCCGCACGCCCCGACCTCGTGGGAGCCGCCCGATGAAGCACCTGTGGCAGCAGACCCGCTCCTTCCCGCCCGCCGCACGGCTGTTGATGGCCAACCAGTTCGCCATCAACCTCGCCTTCTCCATGCTGATGCCCTACCTCGCCTTCCACCTCTCCGACGGACTCGGCCTCGCCGCCTGGGCCGTCGGACTCGTCCTCGGCGTCCGCAACTTCTCCCAGCAGGGCATGTTCCTCATCGGGGGCACCCTCGCCGACCGCCTGGGGCACAAGATCCCCATCATGGCCGGGTGCCTCCTGCGCACCGTGGGCTTCGGCCTGCTCGGCTGGGTCGACAACCTGCCCGCCCTCATCGTCGCCTCCGCCGCGGCGGGCTTCGCCGGCGCGCTGTTCAACCCGGCCGTCCGCGCCTACCTCGCCGCAGGGGCCGGTGAGCGGCGGGTGGACGCCTTCGCCACCTTCAACGTCTACTACCAGGCCGGCATGCTGCTCGGCCCGCTCGTCGGACTCGCCCTGCTGGCCGCCGACTTCCGGCTCGTGTGCACGGTCTCCGCCGCGCTCTTCGCCGCCCTCACCGTGCTGCAGTGGCGCGCGCTGCCCGCACGTCCCCGCCAGGGCACGGACAGCGGACACGACAGCGTGCTGGCGCAGTGGCGCAGCGTCGTGGGCAACCGACCCTTCCTGCTCTTCTCCGCGGCAATGATCGGCTCGTACGTCCTGACCTTCCAGGTCTACCTCGCCCTGCCGCTCGCCGTGACCGACGCCCTCGGCTCCCGGGGCACGGCGGTCACCAGCGGGCTGTTCGTGGTCTCGGCCGCGGTCGCCGTGGTGGGCCAACTACGGCTCACCGGCTGGGCCAAGGCCCGTTGGCAGCCCGGCGAGGCCCTGGTACGGGGCCTGGCGGCGATGGGGCTGGCGTTCGTCCCGCTCGCCCTCAGCCCACGCGGCTCCTCGACGGCCGTGCTCGTCTCCCTGGTCATGGCCGTGGTCCTCCTCGCGGCCGGATCCGCGATCGTCTACCCCTTCGAGATGGACACGGTCGTCGCCCTGTCCGGCAACCGCCTCGTCGCCACCCATTACGGCCTCTACAACACCGTCTCCGGACTGGGCATCACCCTGGGCAACCTCGGCACCGGCGCGCTCTGGGACTTCGCCGGGCGCCAGCACGCCACCTGGCTGACCTGGGCGGCCCTGACGGCGACCGGCACGGCCTGCGCCGCGGCCGTCGCCGCACTCGCCCGTACCGGACGCCTCACCGCACCGGAGCCACAGCCGGCCGCGGCATAGGAACCGCGGCCCCTGCGGGCCCGCGCCACGGTGCGGGGCGGCGCCGTCCGCAGATGCCCGTGGTCACTAGGGTTCTGTCCGACCCCGACCCCTCGGACAGACCCTGGTCTGCGCGGACCTCGATCGCCGGCTTGGAGACAGCATGACCCCGCCCTTCACCCCCCTCTGGGCCCGTTGGCGGCCCGCCGAAGATGCCGCGCCGCACGCCTGGGTCGATTGGCCGGGCCCGGTGGTCGCCGCGGGGGCCGTGCCGTGGCGGGGCGGCACGGCGTACGCGAGCATCGGCTTCACCACACCGCACCGGCTGACGGTCCTGGACGCCGCCACCGGGGAACGACTGGCGCCTGCCCTGCTCTGCGACGCCGATCGGGATGTGTTCGCGCTGGCCGCCGGCCCCACCTCGCTCGTCGCCGTGGGAAAGCACGACGTCGTCGAGCCCCTGAACCACGTCCGCGACTCCTTGACGCACGAGGGGGCCGCCGAGGTCAGGCTCGTGGCCGCGGTGAGCGGTTCGGCCGAACCCCGGATCGTGACCGCGCACTCCTTCGAGGGGATCAGGGTCTGGGATGCGGTGACCCGGACGTGCCGGGCCGTGGTGCCGCTGCCGGAACTGGCGAGCCCGGGATGCCTTTGTGCGGGGCTGCTCGCGGGCACGACGCACATCGCGGTGAGCGAGGGAGCGCAGGTGTCCGTCCACGAGGCGGAAACCGGTCGGCTGGTCGCGCGCTGGACCGCCGCGGAGTCCGAGGTGACGCGGATGAGTTGGGCGCACGGGTGGGTGGAGGGGGGTGACGCGGTACTCACCGCGGACGCCAACTCCCGCCTGCGGGCGTGGGATCCGCGTACGGGCGAGCCGCTCGGCCGGGCATGGCCGCTTCCCGACCGGCCGCTGCACCTCAGTGCCACCGTGCTGGACGCGGGTGGCACCAGGATTCCCCTGGTGGTCTGTGCCCACGGCGACGGCGTGCGCGTGCTGCGCACGGATACCGATCAGGTGCCGCTCGACCTTCGGGTGGGCGCTCGGGCACGTACCGCCCATCTCACCGCGGACGGGCTGCTCCTGCTCGGTACCTCTGCCGGGCCCCTCGCCCTCCGTCTCGACACCGGGCGGCTGGCATCCGCGTCGGAGGAGGCGCCGGGGGAATGCGTCGACCTCGATCCGGCCGGCTTCCCGGTGCCCGAACGGGGCACGCACGAGGCCGCGCACGAGACCCCGCGCGCTGCCGCCGCGCTGCCGTCGCACTCCGATCTCGTCGCGCTCTGGGGGGCCGACCACGTCCTCGTCCTCGGCGCGGACCTGGTCAGCGCCGACCTCGACGCGCAGGGCCGTGAGGTGTTGTGCGGCACCGGCCTGCCGCTGTCGCCCGTCCCCGGTCTGTCCCTGGACCAGGACCTCGTCACGGACGGCCCGGCGCCGCTGGACGAGGTCGGGGTGGGGCCGGTGGGTCCGGACGACTCCGACGACACGGAGCTCCCCGAAGGGCTCGACGGTTACCACTGGTTGGGGACGTGGCACGACGACGATCTGGTGCTGAGCCCGACCGGAGCCGTGGAGATCGTCGGTGCGGAGACCGAGTACGAGGAGGCACAGCGACTCAACAGCGGCCTCGGTACGTTCGTCGCCTTCGCCTACGAGTTCGCGCTGGTCGCTCTGCAGCAGGAGCCCGAGTACGGGCTCGAAGCCCGGGAGGCGCGCGTCGAGCGCCTGGAACGGCGCCTGCGCGCGGTGGACGCGACCGCGTTCGCACCGGGCAGTGCCGAGCACTGGCGCGATGCGCTGAGCGATCTCGAAGCGGGGATGTGAGAGAGGGCGTGCGGGACGGTCGTCGCAGCCGTCCCGCTACGCCCCCTTGCCGCGGGCGCGGCGGAACCGGTCGAGCCCGGTGGAGAGGCTGACGATCGGGTCGGGGTAGTCGAGGTCGACTCGGTCCGCAGCGGGAAGTTTCCAGGGCTCGTGCACCAACCGCGGTGGCAGTCCGGCGAGTTCGGGGACCCAGCGGCGGACGTAGGCACCGTCCGGGTCGTACTTCTTGCTCTGGGTCACCGGGTTGAGGACCCGGTTCGGCCGGGTGTCGGTGCCGGTGCCCGCCATCCACTGCCAGTTGAGCTGGTTGTCGGCCACGTCTCCGTCGACCAGCCAGTACAGGAAGTGGGCCGCGCCGATCCGCCAGTCGACGTAGAGGGTCTTGGTCAGGAAGCTGGCAACGAGGAGCCGGGCCCGGTTGTGCATCCAGCCCTCGTGGCGCAGTTGCCGCATGGCCGCGTCGATCACCGGGTAGCCGGTGCGGCCTTCGCGCCAGGCGTCGATGTCGGCGCCCGCGGTGCGCTCCGTGCGCCAGTGGTCGTGCTTGGTGCGGTAGTCGGCGTGCGCGGTCTCCGGACGGGCGGCGAGGACCTGGTGGTGGAAGTCCCGCCAGGCGAGCTGCCGGACGAACGCCTCGGCGCCCGCACCACCGTGCCGGCGTGCCCGGTGCACCAGTTCCACCGGGGACACCGTGCCGAAGTGCAGATGCGCGGAGAGGCGCGAGGTGGCGTCGGCGGCCAGGTCGTCGTGGGTGGTCCCATAGCCGTCGAGACCGCGCCGCCAGTACGCGGTGACCTGTTTGCGCGCCTGGCTCTCCCCGCCCGGCGGCAGGGCCGGGGACACCCCGACGTGGTCGCCGTGCGCCGGCACCTGCTCACCGCCGGCCCCCTCGGGGACGACGACTCGCCCCGGGGCGCGGACGACCGGGCGCAGTGGCGTCCGTGCCCAGTGCCGGTAGTACGGGGTGAAGACGGCGAAGTGGTCGGAGGAGGCGGGGGTCACCATGCCGGGCGGTACGGCGACGGTGACCGCGTCGTGCACGCACAGCCGCCGTCCCGCCGCCTCCAGGGCCGAGCGCAGCCGTTCCTCCCGGCGCGCGGCGAACCGGCTGTGCCCGGCCGCCATGTGCACCTCCTCGGCGTCCGTCCCGGTCACCACCCGGCACACCTCCTGCACCAGGTCGCCGGAGCGCACGACGAGGTGGCCGCCCCGCTCGCGCAGCCCGGCGTCCAGGTCGGCCAGGCAACCGTCGAGGAAGGCGCGGCGGTTGGGCGCGACGAATCCGGCCGCCTCGACGGCGCGGTCCCGCACGAACAGCGGCACGACGGCGTCCGCGGCGTCCAGGGCCGCGCGCAGCGGCGGATGGTCGGTCAGGCGCAGGTCGGCGGTGAACAGGACAACCGAAACAGTCATGTGGGGCAGCCTCTCGCAGCCGGTCGTCGGGGACCGGTAGGGACGCTCCGTTCCTCGGTGCCGGCGGGGCCTGCGGATCCGGCCCGCCGGGCCCGCCTGCGGTGGGCGCGCGCTCGGCGGCGCGGACGATGTCGCGAGGACCGGCACCGGCAGGATCAGTCTCCTGGGCAGGCCGGCCACGGCCGCACAGCGGCGCATCATGTCGAGGTAGGTCAGCGCCTCCGGGCCGCCGATGTCGAAGGCGCGGTTCACCTCGCGCGGCAGGGTCGCGCAGCCGGTCAGCAGCCGCAGGACGTCGCACGGCGGTGAGCCGTCGGTGAGCGTGCGGTGAGCCCGCCCCGCCATCGTGAGGGCATCGCCGGTCCGGCATCGAGGACCGGCCACCGAGAAGGGGAGTTCGGCGATGGCTTCGTTGACGGGGAAGACGGCACTGGTGACGGGTGGCTCGCGAGGGATCGGCCGGGCGGTGGCGCTGCGGCTGGCCGGCGAGGGCGCGCTGGTCGCGGTCCACTACGGCGACAACGCGGAGGCGGCCGAGACGACCGTGGCGCGCATCGAGGAGGCCGGTGGCCGGGCGTTCGCGGTGCGGGCGCGGTTCGGTGAAGACGGCGCCGTGGAGCGGCTGTTCGAGGGGCTGACCGCCGGGCTCGCCGGCCGGGGGCTGGACATCCTGGTCAACAACGCCGGCATCTCGTCGTCGCATGCGATCCGGGACGTGACGCCACCGGAGTGGGAGCGGCTGCTGGCGGTCAACGTCACGGCCCCGTTCTTCGTCATCCAGCGGGCCCTGCCGCTGCTGGACGACGGTGGCCGCATCATCAACATGGGGTCGACGGCCAGTCGTTTCGCGGTCTCGACGCAGATCGGCTACACGGTCACCAAGGCGGCGCTGGAGTCGTTGGCGCCGTCACTGGCCAACGAGCTCGGTCGGCGGGGCATCACGGTGAACACGGTCGCGCCCGGGGCGGTGCGGACCGATCTGACCGCCGGCTACACCGCGATCCCCGAGGCGGTGGCGGGACTTGAGGCGATAACAGCGTTGGGGCGGCTCGGTGAGCCGGAGGACGTGGCCGACGTCGTCGGATTCCTGGCGGGGCCGCAGGGACGGTGGATCACCGGCCGGACCATCGACGTGTCGGGCGGTACGTATCTCGGCCCCCTCGTGTGAGGCGGCGGCGGGTGGCGGGGCGTGCGGATCCCCATGCCCCCCGCGGTCCCCATCCGCGACCGCTCACGCACGGCCGGAGCGCCGGTCGATGAATAATCACCGGCATGCGCTTCGGAATCCTCGGCGGTACGCAGGCGTGGCGGGACGACGGGGCGGAGGTGCCGCTGGGCGGTCCCGCGCGCCGGGCGCTGCTCGCCCTGCTGCTCGTCCGGCCCGGTGAGGTCGTCCCGGCCGAGCGGTTGGCCGACGGTGTCGGAGCCGCCGCCGGCGGTGCGGCGGCGGAGGCGCCGTCCGCCCATGCGCTCCAGTCCCAGGTGTCCCGGCTGCGCTCGGCCCTGGGCGGGACGGCGGTGATCGAGCGCAGTGGGGCGGGCTATCGGCTGGTCGTCGCCGCGCGGCACGTCGATGCCGGGCGGTTCGAGGAGTTGGCCCGGGAGGGCCGGTCGGCGTTGCGGGAGGGCGATGCGGGGCGGGCGCGGGCGCTGCTGCGCGAGGGGCTGGCCCTGTGGCGGGGGCCGGCGCTCGCGGACGTCGCCGACAGTGCGCCGGGGCGGGCCCCGGCGGCGCGGCTGGAGGAGTTGCGGCTGACGGCGCTGGAGGACCGGTTCGAGGCCGAGCTGATGATCGGTGAACACCGCGCGGCCGTACCCGAGTTGCGGGCGCTGCTGGACCGTCATCCGCTGCGGGAACGGCTCGCCGCGCTGCTGATGCGGGCGCTGTTCGCCGACGACGGGCAGGCCGCGGCGCTGGTGGTGTTCGAGCAGGTCAGGCGCCGCCTCGCGGAGGAGCTGGGCACCGGGCCGTCGGCGGAGCTGACCGGGCTGCACCGGGAGCTGCTGAACGCCGACGCCGCGCCGACGCCCACCGCGCCGCCCGCCCCGCTGACGGCCCTCGTCGGCCGCGCCGGGGAGGTGGTCGAGGTCGGTGAACTCCTGGGCGGGGCACGGCTGGTGACGCTGACCGGGCCGGGCGGCGTCGGCAAGACCCGGCTGTCCGTCGAGGTCGCCGCGGCGGCGAGCGGAGAGGTGTGCTTCGTGGAACTGGGCGCGCTGCGCGACGCGGCCCTGCTCCCGCAGACCCTGCTCGTCGCCCTCGGCCTGCGCGAACGGGGCCTGCACCTGACCCGCGACGACCAGGGCCCGCTGGACCGACTGCGGACGGCGTTGTCGGGGCGGAGCCTGCTGCTCGTGCTGGACAACTGCGAGCACCTGGTCGAGGAGGTCGCCCTGGTCGCGGCACGCCTGCTGGCGGCCTGTCCGCGCCTGCGGGTGCTGGCGACGAGCCGGGAGCCGCTCGGCGTCATCGGCGAACACCTGCACCCCGTGCGGCCGCTCGACGACCCCGCGGCCGAGGCGCTGTTCACCGACCGGGCCCGCGCCGTACGGCGCGCCTTCGTGCCCGACCCGGTCGCCGTACGACGTGTCTGTGCGGCCCTCGACAACCTGCCGTTGGCGATCGAGCTGGTGGCGGCCCGGCTGCGCACCCTGAGCCTGGAGGAGCTCGCGGCCCGCCTGCCCGACCGGTTGGCGGTCGCCGCGCGCGGCACCCGGGCGGCCGACGGGCGGCACCGGACGCTGCGTTCCGCGGTCGCCTGGAGTTGGGACCTGCTCTCGGTGCCGGAGCAGCGGGCGGCGCGGCGCTTCTCGGTGTTCGCGGCGGGGGCGGGCGTGGAGACCGCGCTGCGGGTGTGCGACACCGACGAGGAGACGCTGGAGTCGCTGGCCGACAAGTCGCTGCTGGACCGGTCCGGCGGGCGCTATCGCATGCTGGCCACGATCCGTGCCTACGCCGCCGAACAGCTGGACGCCGCGGGCGAGACGGCGGCGGTGCGGCACACCCACGCGCGGACGGTGCTGGAGCTGGTGCGCGCCGCCGAGCCATGGCTGCACCGCAGTGAACAGCTGTCCTGGTTGGCGGTCCTGGCGGCGGAACAGCCCGAGGTAATGGCGGCCGTGCAGGGGGCCGTGGCCGCGTCCGAGACCTCAACTGCCCTGGAACTGCTGGCCTCGGTCGCGTCGTACCTGTGGATCCGCGGCCTGTCCGGCACGGTGGCGCCGCAGGCCGCGGCCCTGCTCGACGCCGTGGGGGACGCTCCCCCGCCCGGGCTCGACGAGGAGTACGCCGTGTGCGTGCTGTTGGCCGCCTCGGGCCCGCCCGGGAGCCGCGCGGTCTGGCACAGGCACCGGGCCTCGGCCGGGCGGGCGCTCGTCTCGGTGTGGTCGGCCGGGCGTGCGGGCCGCTGCCCGACCGCCCTCCTGTTGTGGATGATGCACAACGCCGGCGACGGCGACGCACCGGGTGCGTTCGCCCTGGTGTCCGCCCAGCGCCACCGCCCCGACCCCTGGGTCAGTGCGGCCGCGCAGTATGTGACCGCTTTCGGCCCGCTCGGCGACGGGGACCTCGCCGAGGCCGAACGGGGCTTGCGCACGGCCGTCGGGCAGTTCCGCGCGCTGGGCGAACGCTGGGGCACCGCGCTGGCCCTCGATGCGCTCGCCGGCCTGGTCGGCGTGCGCGGCGACCAGGCTGCCGCGATCGCGCTGACCGACGAAGCGCTGGTCCTCGCCGAGCAGTTGGGTGCCTGGGAGGACCATGCCGACTTCCTCGTCAACCGGGGGGACCACCGGGTGACCACCGACCCGGTGGCGGCCCGCGCCGACTACGCGCAGGCCGCCGACCGCGCGCACCGCGCCGGCAGCGCCACGGCCCTCGCCGCCGCCCAGCGCGGCCTGGCCGACCTGGCGCTGCTGGGCGGTGACCGCACCGCGGCGCAGCGCCTGTACGACCAGGCCCTGGAGCGCCAGGACCCGCACTGGGTGAGGGGCCTGGCCAACCGCATCCGGACGCTGGCCGGCCTGGCCCGGGTCGCCGATGCCTGCGGCGACCGCGCCGGGGCCCGGGCCCGCTATCGGCAGGCGGCCGAGGCGGCGAGCGCGTCCGGAGCGGCACCGCGAACGTCGTTGCCCGACGCGCTGCGCCTCATGGGCCTGCCGGCGTCCGTCGCCCAGGAGGTGGCCCGCCACCTGCCATAATCCGCACCATGACTGCTTCGCCCCGCATACTGGCGGAATTCGCTCAAACGGCCAGGATCGGGCCGATCGGTTGCGGTGCCGCACTGCCCGAGTTGGTGGCGGCGCTGGGCCAGCCGTTCGTCGGCGACCCCGTGGACAGCACGTCCCGCTGGCCGCGCTGGTTCGGCTACGGCAATCTGCAGTTGGTCGTCTGTCAGTGCCGGCTGGTGGTCCAGGTCATCGTTCCGGTGTGGCACGGGGAGATCGAAGTCCCCGACGCCCGGACGCACGCGATGGTCAGCCATCCGTCGGAGGTGACGTACTCGCAGTTCACCGCCGCGCTGGACGCTGTCGGGTGCGACTGGCGACGCGGGCAGGACCTGCCCTGGCAGTGGACCGTGGAGAGCGAGGTGGACGGGATCCGGACCGAATTCGTGTTCGTCACCACCGAGGGCCATGACGAGCCTCCGCTCGCGGACCCGGTGCTGAACAAGGCCGTCTCCTCCGCGTTCCACGACTGCCCGCCCATGACACCGGACCAGGAGGGCGACGACTTCGGCGTGGCCTGAGCGCCTCAGGCGGGCCGCGCAAGCGCGTCGCCCGCTTCGACGCGGCCGGCGACGCCAGGACGCGCTGAACACGCCTCACCAGCGCCCGGATGACGCCCTGTCACCCAAGTTGCAAAATCCCCTTGCAAAGGCACTTTGCAACTCCTAGCCTGCTCCCATGGCAGAGCAACCGCCCGCGCAGGAGATCACCGACGTCGAGGCGCTGCGCGTCCTGGCGCATCCGATCCGACAGAAGATCGAGCAGTGTCTGCGCAAGGGGCCGGGCAACTCGGCCGGGCTCGCCAGGCAACTCGGCGAGAGCACCGGCCTGGTCAGCTACCACCTCAGGCAGATGGCCAGGCACGGCTTCGTCGAGGAGGTTCCGGAGCTGGCCAAGGGGCGGGAGCGGTGGTGGCGCGCGGTGCCGGGCGACCGGCGGTATCCGCCGTACAGCCGACAGACACCCGAGATGCGCGAGGCCCTCACCAAGATGCATCGGCTCAACCTCGCCGAACTCATCGAACAGGCACAGCAGTTCGCCAAGGCGCGCGACACGCTCGGGCCGTGGGCCGACGCGGCGCTGTTCTCCCGGGCCACGCTGCGGCTCGACCGCGACCAACTCCGCGCGTTCTTCGAGGAGTACATCGCCCTCGTCTACCGCTACTCCCCGCCCGAGGGCGAGGCCGCGCCCGACGCGCGCGCCGTGCTCGTCCGCCTGCTCGGCTTTCCCGAGATCAACTGACCGCTCCCTCCGCAACGCGTCTTCAGGGAAGGAGCCGCACCGCCGTGCAGCTCACCGTCAAGCCGCTCATACGCACCTGCCTGGCCCTGGCCTGGGCCGCGCTCGCCGTGCTGCTCGCCGCGCCGCGGGCCCACGCGGACACGAAGGACGGCGACCCGGTCCGTCAGGACGTCTCCTTCCGGGGCGGTGGCGGCCTCGTCCTCCACGGCACCGTACTCACCCGCCCGGACACGCCAGGCACCCGTCCAGGCACCCGTCCGACCACCAGCCCGGGCATCGTGCTCATCGGCGGCTCGGGGCCGGGCCCCCGGGACGAGTACCGGCAGGAGGCCGAGACCTTCGCCCGCGCCGGCATCACCACGCTCGTCTTCGACAAGCGGACAGTCGGATACTCCACCACCCACCATGACTACGACCTGCTGGCGGACGACGCGCTGGCCGGGGTGCGCCTGTTGCGCGAGCGCAAGGACGTCGATCCGCACCTGGTCGGGCTCTGGGGATTCAGCGAGGGCGGCTGGGTGGCACCGCTGGCCGCCGCCCGCTCCTCCGACGTCGCCTTCCTGATCACGCTCGGTGGGTCCGGCTACGCGCCGCTGCGCACCCAGGCATGGAATCTCGGCACGCATCTGCAACACCGGGGCGTCGACGGGTCCTTCCGCGGCGTGGTCGCCGGCCCGGCGGCCCAACTCATGGACTCCACCGGCCTGTTCCCCGCGGCGGACCACGATCCCCGTCCGGTGCTGAACCGCCTGCACCACATCCCGGTACTGGCGCTGTGGGGCGCCTACGACAACCAGATACCGCCCCGGGAAAGCGCACGGATCTTCCGGGAGTCCCTCGACCGGGCAGGCAACAGGCACGCCGTCATCGGCTTCGTGCCCGGCGCCGCGCACAACGGACACCGGACGACGGACGGCTTCGACCGCATCGGCGGCCCCCTGTTCCACGGCAGGCCGCTGGGAGAGCTGACGCCCGGCTACGCCCGGACCATGACGTCCTGGGTCCGGGCCGTCGCGGCCGGCCACCCGCCCGAGTCCCGCACCGCGCCCGCCCCGCCCCAGGCCATGTCCAGCGTTCCCGTCCCGGGCCGCACCTGGTGGGCATGGCTCCTCCCCGCCCTGCTGTGCGTCGGCTTCGCCGCCTACCCCCTGAGCGCCGTCCTGCGCCGGGGCCCGGCAGTCCGCCCCGTTCGCTGGCTGTCCGGCCTGGGTCTGCTCACCGTCGTGGGCGCGGTGCAGTGCCCGCTCGCGGTGTACGTGGCGGGCGACGGGGCCGCGGCACCCGTTCTGTGGGGACGCCCGCTGGCCTGGCTGGCCGTGCAGACGCTCGCCGTCGCCGTGCTCGTGACGGCGGGTGTCACGGTCGCCACCGTCCTGCGCAGGCACCGCACCTGGAGCCGGGCGGCCTGGCTCCGAATCGCGCCGGCCGCCCTCGCCACCATCGGCTTCGTGCCGTGGGCCGTGTGGTGGGGGGTGTTGCGGCCATAGGGTCTGTCGTCCGCCCGGTGGGCCGGGTCCGCGGCGTCCGGCGCGGGCCCGGCCTCGTCCGTTGTCACAGCCTGGCGCCGCCGGTGGCGTCGATCACCTTCCCGGTGACCCAGCGCGCATCGTGCGAGGCGAGGAACGCGACGATGTCGGCCACGTCGTCCGGCTGGCCGACCCGGCCCAACGCGGCCCGCGATGCGGCGTCCGCCTCCGCGGCCGGATTGCCGCGCAGCCACTCGGCGTTGACGTCGGTGTCGACGATCCCGGGCGCGACCGCGTTGGCGGTGATGCCCCGGGGACCCAGTTCCTTGGCCAGGTTGAGGGTGAAGTTGTCCAGGGCGCCCTTGGTGGCGCCGTAGGCGATGGCCTCGGGCATGGCCAGCCGGCCGGCACCGCTGGAGACGTTGATGATCCGGCCGCCGTCGCGCAGTCGCTTCAGCCCTTCCCGTACGACGAAGAACGGGGCGCGGACGTTGACCGCGAAGACCTTGTCGAAGTCCTCCTCGGTCAGTGCGGGGAGGTCCGCCAGCATCGCGATCCCCGCGTTGTTGACGATGATGTCGACCGCCGGCCGCGCCTCCGTACCGGGAGCGTGTTCCGTGATCCGTTCGTCGAAGGCCGACCAGAGGTCGGCGGCGTCGCCGTGGTGGCCCAACGGGGCGTGCAGCGCGACCGCCCGGCCACCGTCCTTGCGGATGCGCGCGACCACGTCGTCCGCCGCAGCCGCGTCGCGGGCGTAGGCCACGGCGACCACGGCCCCGTCGCGGCCGAGGCGTTCGGCGATGGCGCGCCCGATGCCCCGGCTGCCTCCGGTGACCAGGGCGATCTTGCCGTCGAGCGGGCGGTGGTGGCGGTGGTGGTGCGTCATGGCGGATGGCTCCCTCTCACATTGCGGGCGCTGCTGCGCGCGCTGGTGATCGGGACGCTAAAGCCTCACACGGATGTGAGAGTCAAACCGTCGCACGACGGTGGAGTGTGCGGTCGTCCCCACTCCCCAGGAGGTGACTGGCAGGGCCCGGGCGGTATTTCGCTCGATCGCGCCGTGGAGGACCCGGTAGGTTCCCGCCGTGAGTGATGACAGGGAAACGAAGATCCGCCTCGCGGCGACGGCGGACGCGGCGGCGATCGCCCACATCCACCGGGCCTCCCGCGCGGCGGCGATGCCGTACCTGCCGCCGCAGAAGCGGGGTCACGAGCAGGTGACCCGGTGGTTCGAGGAGGTCGTCCTCACGACGTGCCGGGTGTGGGTGGCGGTGCGGGGGACGGAGATCCTCGGCTACGCCGCTCTCGAAGGCGACCTGCTCGAACACCTCTACCTGCGGCCCGACCTGCGCCGCCAGGGCATCGGCACCCTGCTGCTCGACGAGGTCAGACGGCACAGTCCGGACGGGCTGTCGCTGCACGTCTTCCAGCAGAACTCCGAGGCCCGCGCGTTCTACGCACGCCATGGCTTCGATGTGCTCGACACCAGCGACGGCGACCGGAACATGGAGAACCTGCCCGACATGACCCTGCGCTGGCCCGGGTGGTGACCAGGTGCCGAGGGCGGGGAGGGGGTCGGGGAGGGGCGCACGACGCCCCTCCCCGACCAACCGGTCCCGGTGTCAGGAGCTCGGCAGCTCCGCACGGACCGTGCGGGCCGCGGCCACCAGGCTCTCCAGGGAGGCCCGCACCTCGGGCCAGTCACGGGTCTTGAGCCCGCAGTCGGGGTTGACCCACAGGCGTTCGGCGGGGATGGCCCGCAGGCCGGTGCGCAGCAGGTCCGCCGCCTCCGCCGGGCTCGGCACGCGCGGGGAGTGGATGTCGTACACGCCGGGTCCGGCCTCGCGCGGGTAGCCGTGGGCGGCCAGCTCCCGGGCGACCTGCATGTGGGACCGGGTGGCCTCCAGGCTGATCACGTCCGCGTCGAGGTCGTCGATGGCCTGCACGATGTCGCCGAACTCGGCGTAGCACATGTGGGTGTGGATCTGGGTGTCCGGGCGCACCCCGCTGGTGGACAGGCGGAAGGCATCGGTGGCCCACGCCAGGTACGCGGGGTGGTCGGCGGCGCGCAGCGGCAGCGTCTCGCGGAGCGCGGGCTCGTCCACCTGGATCACCGACGTGCCGGCCGCCTCCAGGTCGGCGACCTCGTCGCGTAGCGCCAGGGCGACCTGGCGCGCGGTCTGCGCCAGTGGTTGGTCGTCGCGGACGAAGGACCAGGCGAGCATGGTGACGGGGCCGGTGAGCATGCCCTTGACGGGGCGTTCGGTCAGTGACTGGGCGTAGGTCGTCCAACGGACCGTCATGGGCTCGGGACGGGAGATGTCACCGGCCAGCACCGGCGGGCGGACGTAGCGGGTGCCGTAGGACTGCACCCAGCCGTGTCGGGTGGCGAGATAGCCGGTGAGCTGCTCGGCGAAGTACTGGACCATGTCATTGCGTTCGGGCTCGCCGTGCACCAGGACGTCCAGCCCGGCCTGCTCCTGGAAGGAGACGACCTCCTGGATCTCGGCCTTGATCCGCTCCTCGTAACCGGCGGTGTCGATCCGGCCGGCCCGCAGGTCCGCGCGGGCGGCGCGCAGTTCGTCGGTCTGGGGGAAGGACCCGATGGTGGTGGTCGGCAGCAGCGGCAGGCCGAGGTGGGTGCGCTGGGCGACGGTCCGCTGGCCGTATGCCTGGGAGCGTCGGACGTCGGCCTCGGTGACGGCCGCTGCGCGGGCCCGCACGGCCGGGTCGTGGGTGAGGACCGAGTTGGCCCGGGAGGCCAGGTCGGCGCGGTTCGCGGCGAGTTCGGCGGCGATGGTGTCGGTGCCCTGCGACAGGCCGCGGGCCAGGGTCACCAGTTCCGTGGTCTTCTGCCTGGCGAAGGCCAGCCACCGGGCGATCTGCGGGTCGACGTCCCGTTCCAGGGCGGCGTCCAGCGGCACGTGCAGCAGCGAGCAGGACGCCGCCACATCGACCCGGTCGGCGAGGCCGAGCAGGGTGCCGAGGGTGGCCAGCGACTTCTCCAGGTCGTTGATCCAGATGTTGCGGCCGTTGACCACGCCCGCCACCAGGCGCTTGCCCGGCAGTCCCCCGACGGCCGCCAGCGCGTCGAGGTTGGCCGCGGCCGCGTCGGTGAAGTCGAGCGCCAGTCCGTCCACCGGAGCCTTGGCCAGTACGGGCAGGGCGTCGCCGAGCCGGTCGAAGTACGACGCGACCAGCAGCTTCGGGCGGTCGGTGCGGGTGCCCAGTTCGCGGTAGGCGCGTGCGGCGGAGTTCAGGTCGGCCGGGGTGCGGTCCTGCACCAGGGCGGGCTCGTCGAGCTGCACCCACTCCGCGCCCGCCGCCCGCAGGTCGGCGAGGACTTGCGCGTAGACCGGCAGCAGCCGGTCGAGGAGGGTCAGCGGCTCGAAGTCGGCGGCCACGCCGGGGGCGGGCTTCGACAGCAGGAGGTAGGTGACCGGGCCGACCAGCACCGGCCGGGCCGTCAGCCCGAGCGCGAGGGCCTCCTTGAGCTCGGCCACCTGCTTTGCGGAGTCGGCGGTGAAGACGGTGTCCGGGCCCAACTCCGGTACGAGGTAGTGGTAGTTGGTGTCGAACCACTTGGTCATCTCCAGCGGCGCCACGTCCTGCGTGCCGCGCGCCATCGCAAAGTAGCCGTCGAGGGCGTCGGCCGCGACGGCGGCGCGGTGGCGGTCCGGGACGGCACCGACCATGACGCTGGTGTCCAGCACATGGTCGTAGTACGAGAAGTCACCGGTGGGCACCTCGTGGATGCCGGCGTCGGCCAGTTGCTGCCAGTGGGCGCGACGCAGGGTGCGGGCGGTCTCCGTCAGGGCGTCGGCGGTGACCTTGCCCTTCCAATAGCCCTCGACGGCCTTCTTCAGTTCCCGGTGCCGGCCCTGGCGGGGGTAGCCGTACACGGTGGCCCGTGCTGCCGCGGCTGCGGGCTTCGCTGTCACGGAACTCTCCTTCGCGAAATGGTCTCCTGCAACGTCCCGGCGGGGGAACGAGGAGCGCGAAGGGATGACGAACCCGGCGGATCCACGGTGCGCTCGCGACGCACGGGTCCGCCTGATGTGTACGCCGACCCGCCCTCGAGGTCACCGGGATGTCCGTCCACGCATTGGCGTGCACGGGCAACGGGCAGGTCTTCGGACTCGCGGGCGCGCCTGCCGGAGTCTTCCGGCGGGCACCTACTGGCCGTCGCTTCCCGGATCCGCGGCCCGGATCCAGTGCGTATGACGGCGGTCGTTCCCACTCACCGCTGCGGGGCAGTCCCGGATTCCCACCGGGTTCCCTCTTGCGACGCTCCCGCCTGGCGGACGGGGCGAACCTGTTGCCCGGCCAGCGTAGAGCGCCGTCCCCCTGACGGTCACCCATGTTCAGATGCCGGACTATGAGATGAGACACAGGTGGCACGGGGTTTGGCCGCGTCGGGGGGAGACACGGCTCCGGGGCGCCGGTCCGCACTCGTCGCCGCACGCCTGCCCCCGCCGGCCCCCCTTTCCCCTCCCGACGCCCTCCGGTCCCGAAGTACTTCGATATCGACGGGGACGGCGCCGCCGTGGACGCGAGCCAGGAATCCAAGAATTCGCAGGACGCGGCAGCAGAGGTGAAAGGCATGCCCCACAGCGCGCCAATTCGGTACGGAAAGGGGCTGGTCACAGAGGAGCTGGGTGGTTTTGCAGAGCAGTTCGCCGACGGGTGCGGGCGGCGACTCGCGGGGAGTGGAAGTTTCCGGGGAATGCCTGGGATGTCAGCGATGACCAGCCGACTTGCGCATCCGTTCGCGAGCGGAGACCGGCATAATCTATCCCCCGATGCCGATTGGCTTCAACTCACCTATTTCCACTAAAGTTTGGGGTGCACCACACAGGAAAGGGGCGCCAAAATGGCCGTCAAGGAAACCATCCAGGTTGATGAGTCGCAGAAGGATGAGCCGGGTGTTCAGGAGGTAATCACTCCTGTTCCGGTCGGCAACCAGATCGTCAAGAAGGCGACTTACTGGCAGTCGATTCTCCAGGACGACCTCAATCCCGAGGTGACGGACGGCGTCACGCCGATCCGGTTCGCCGTCCCCGCGATGGTCGACGAGGAATACGAGACCGAGGAGTTGAACGAGGACGGCACCAAGAAGATCGCGATCCGTCAGGTTCTCGATCTCAAGTGGTACGAGGCCGACCTCGGCGCCGAGAACGTGGCCAAGCTCCAGGAAGCGGTCAAGCCCTTCGTGGCCGTCGCCCGCGCCTCCGAGGCTCCCACGTCGAAGCCGGCGCGCAAGAAGCGCGCGGCCAAGTAAGGAAGCAACGCCCCCTCCGACGAGGGGGCGTTCACGTCCGTACGACCGGGCGCGATGTCTACGGCGCCTGCGCAGCCCCTGCCGGCGCACCGCACACGGCCGGTCCGGGGCGGTCCGGGGCGGGGTCCTCGTCCGGGCCGCCCGCGTCGGTGGCCGTCTCCTCGTCGGTCTCCCCCGGGTGCATGATCTGGACGTCGCGCAGCAGCCCGTCCATCAGGTCGTCCAGGTCGAGGCGCTTCTCCACCGACCGCAGGTCGGCCAGGCCGGCCCGGAGGGTGACCCGGGGTGGTGCGAGGAGCTTGCAGCAGTCCTCGTCGGGCAGTACGGAGATCTGTTCGGTGCCGATGGACCGGGCTTCGTCGATGATCTCCTGCTTCTCCCAGCCGATCAGCGGGCGCAGAACCGGCAGGGTGGCGGCCTCGTCGACGGCGGCCAGATTCGCCAGGGTCTGACTGGCCACCTGTCCCAGGCTGTCACCGGTCACCAGGGCCTCCGCCGCGATGCGGCCCGCCAACGCGGAGGCCGCGCGGACCATGAGCCGTCGTTGTGCGACGACTTGGAGCCTGCCGGCCCCCGCGATCGCCAACTGCTTCTGCGCCTGGCCGAGGGCGATGACGTGCAGCCGTCCGGCGGGCTGGTAGCGGTTGAGTTCCCTGGCCAGGGCGTACGCCTTGTACATGGAGGCGGCGTTCGTATAGGGAGCGCCGGTGAAGTGGACGAAATCGCAGCGCAGTCCACGGCGCATGGCCCGATAGGCCGCCACCGGTGAGTCGTACCCGCCGGACAGCAGCACCAGCGCGCGTCCACTGGAGCCGACCGGCAGTCCGCCCGGCCCCTGATGGCGGACCCAGGAGACATAGCTTTCCTTGTGGTCGATCTCGATGGAGATCCGCACGTCGGGGTGGGAGAGGTTCACCGGCACCGGCCCGAGGGCTTCCCGGACGCGGGCCCCGAGGAAGCGCTCGAACTGCGACGAGGTCATCTCGAAGTTCTTGTTCCGGCGCTTGACCCGCACGGCGAAGGTGACGCCGGGCCGCTCGGCGCGGACGCCGGCCAGCGCCGCCACGGCTGCCTCGGTGATGTCCGTCACGGACGTGGGGACGCGCACGGCGGGCTCCACCGAGTTGAACCCGATCACCCGGCGGGCGCGGTCGACCAGGACGTCCTGGGGGACGTCGCCGCCCAGCACGGTGACGTGCTGACCGGACTTGATCCAGGTGGAGCCGCCGACTCCGCGCAGGGCGCGGCGGAGGTTGTCGTGCAGCCGCTCGGTGAACCGGTGCCGGTTGCGGCCCTTGAGGACGATCTCGCCGTGCTTGAGCAGGACGCAGTGCCCGCTCGGGCGTGGCCCTGCGGGGGACGGGATGGCGGCAATGCTCGGTTCGCCGGGCACGAAACTCTCCTTCGCGAGTCGTCGTGAGGACCGGCGCCGGGCCGTGAACGGCAGGCGGGCCGGCCCCTCGTGCCCGGGGCACGGTGGGGTGGAGGCGCACCACTCGCTCAGCGGTCCCGCTGCCGGGTCGCCGTGGATGCGTGCGCGGTGATCGCACCCCGCACGGGCAGTGGCAGGTCTTCGGACTCGTGGGCACGCCCCGAAGAACGGGACTTGTCTTAGCCGTCGCTTCCCAGGCCGCAGGCGTGCCCGGTGCGTCATGACGGCGGTCGTTCCCACTCACCGCTGCGAGGCAGTCCCGGACTTGCACCGGGTTCCCTCTCGCGGCACCTCGCCTGGCGGGCGAGGTGAACCAGCTGCGCGTACAGGGTAGACAAGGCGGGGCTCGGGCCGTGAATCGAGGCGGGGAAAGTCCGTCGCACCGGCCGCCGCCGGCTCGGCGGTGGGTCACGCTGCTCCTGGCCGCCGTCGGGGTCCGCACCAGGTGGCCGTCCGCGCCGGTCCGGCCCGTTCGGCTGCCTGACGGGTGTCGACACGCCGGACACCCGAACGGCGGCGACGGCCGATGGCAGCCCCCGGGCCCGGCCGGGCCGGCCGCCGGCACGCCGCCGCCGACCGCCCCCGACCACCGCGTTCGAACACATCGCCCAGGACCGTCTTCCTGCCCGATCACCGGCCGACGCGGCGGTTAGGGTCTGTCCGACCCTGACCCGTCGGGCAGACCCCAACCTGCCCCGGACGGTGAGCGGCCACCCCGAACCGGCGGCCGCTCACCCTGCGCCCACCGGCCGTCCACGAAAGGCCCCCACCATGACCGCAGCGCAGACCACCACGCTCGGACCCGACAGCGACCTGTCCCAGATCTTCGAACTCGCGCAGCAGCTGCGCGTGGACTCGGTGCGCGCCAGCACCGCGGCCGGCTCCGGGCACCCCACGTCCAGCCTGTCCGCGGCCGACCTGATGGCCGTCCTCATGACCCGCCACCTGCGCTACGACTGGGACGCGCCCGACAACCCCGCGGGCGACCACCTGGTCTTCTCCAAGGGCCATGCCTCTCCCCTGCTCTATGCGATGTTCAAGGCGGCCGGTGTGGTCAGCGACGACACGCTGATGACGACCTACCGCCGCTTCGGCCACCGTCTGCAGGGCCACCCCACGCCCGTGCTGCCCTGGGTGGACGTGGCCACCGGTTCGCTGGGCCAGGGCATCGGCTACGGCGTCGGCATCGCGCTGGCGGGCCGGGACCTGGACAAGCAGCCCTACCGGGTGTGGGTGCTGTGCGGGGACAGCGAGATGGCCGAGGGGTCCGTCTGGGAGGCCCTCGACAAGGCCGGCCACTACCGGCTGGCCAACTTCACCGCCGTCGTCGACGTCAACCGCCTCGGCCAGTGCGGCCCCACCGAGCTGGAGTGGGACACCGGCACCTATGCCCGCCGCATCGAGGCGTTCGGATGTCGCGCGATCGTCATCGACGGGCACGACCTGCAGGCGATCGACCAGGCCCTGACCACCGCCGCCGACGGCCAGGCACCCACCGTCGTCGTCGCCAGGACCGTCAAGGGCCGCGGCGTGGCAGAGGTCGCCGACAAGGAGGGCTGGCACGGCAAGGCCCTGCCCGAGGACATGGCCGACCGCGCCGTCGCCGAACTGGGTGGCGTCCGCAATATGCACGTGCGCGGTCCCCGGCCGCCGGCCGTGACGCCCGCGCCCATCCCGGCCGCCGGTCCCATCGAGCTGCCGCGCTTCGAGGTCGGCGACAAGGTCGCCACCCGCGTCGCCTTCGGCCATGCCCTGGCCGCCCTCGGTGCCCGCCCGGACGTCGTCGCCCTGGACGCCGAGGTCGGCAACTCCACCCACGCCCAGGACTTCGAGAAGGCCCATCCCGAGCGGTACTTCCAGACCTACATCGCCGAGCAGCAGATGATCGCCGACGCCGTCGGCATGGCCGTGCGCGGGTACCGCCCCTACGCCACCACCTTCGCCGCGTTCCTCACCCGCGCCCACGACTTCATCCGCATGGCCGCCGTCTCCCAGATCACCATGGCGCTGTGCGGAACCCACAGCGGCGTCGAGATCGGCGCCGACGGCCCCTCGCAGATGGGTCTGGAAGACCTCGCCATGATGCGCGCCGTCCACGGTTCCACGGTGCTCTACCCCAGCGACGCCACCTCCGCCGCCGCCCTGACCGCCGCCATGGCCGAGCTCGACGGCATCTCCTACCTGCGCACCACCCGCGGCCCCTACCCCGTCCTCTACGACGGCGACGAGACCTTCCCCGTGGGCGGCTCCAAGACGCTGCGCCACAGCCCGCACGACCGGGTCACCCTGATCGGCGCCGGCGTCACCCTCCACGAGTGCCTGGCCGCCGCCGAGCACCTCGCCGCCGAGGACGTCCCGGCCCGCGTCATCGACCTGTACTCCCTCAAGCCCGTCGACGCCGGTGCCCTCGCCCGGGCCGCCCAGGAGACCGGCGCCCTCGTCGTCGTCGAGGACCACCACCCCGAAGGCGGCATCGGAGAAGCCGTCCTGTCGGCGCTCGCCGCCACCGGCAGCCATCCCGCCTTCAGCCACCTCGCCGTCACCGACCTGCCGGGCTCCGGCACCACCGACGAACTCCTCGACGCCGCCGGCATCTCCCATCCCCACATCGCCCGGGCGGCCCGCGCCCTGCTCGGTTCGTAGCCCGCCCGGCGCGGCGCTCCACGGGTGGCCGGGAGCCGCGCCGCCGCGGGACGCGGGCGGGAACGTTCACCTCGCCCACACGTTGTGCAGCCTCGTCGAAGCGCGCTCAAGGGCTGGTCAGCTGCGACCTATACTCCCCTGCGTGTCTTCGACGGGTGGGGTGTCCACGGGTGTGCGGCAGCTTCGACTGGCTCTTCTCGGACCGCTTCAGGGCTGGCGTGGTGGCATACCGCTGGAGCTCGGTCCGGTGCGCGAACAGGCGCTGCTCGCCGCGCTGCTGCTGCGGCCGGGGGTGACGGCCAGCCGTCAGCAACTCCTCGACGGTGTCTGGGGCACGGAGCAGCCGGGCACCGGCGCGAAGGTCATTCCGGTCTATGTGCACCGGCTGCGCCGATGCCTGGACGCTCCCGGGGACGGCCCCGCGGAGTCCGTGATCGTCACCGACCGCGGGGGCTATCGCTTCGTCCCGCGGGACGCGTGGGTGGACGCGGCGCGCATGGCGGAGTTCGCCGCCGAGGCGAGCTCGGCGCGGGGCTGCGGCGACCTGGACACCGCGGTGGATGCCTGGTCCAAGGCCCTGGAGCTGTTCCGGGGTGAGCCGTTGGCCGGGATTCCCGGGCCGTTCGCGCAGGGGGAGCGGCTGCGGTTGACGGAGTACCGGCTCGCCCTGCTCCAGGACAAGCTCGGTTGCGAGCTGCGGCTGGGCCGGCACGCGGCGGCCGTCGGCGAACTGTTCGCGCTGACCGAGGCGCACCCCTACCACGAGGCGCTGGCCGCCCTGCTGATCCGTGCCCTCTACGTCGGCAATCGGCAGGCCGATGCCCTGGACGTCTATGCCAAGGTGCGCCGTCGCCTGGTGCGGGACCAGGGGGCGGAGCCGGGACCCGAACTGCGGCAGACGCACGAGGCGGTGCTGCGCCGCGATGACGCGCTGCTGTTCGGCACGGCCGCCCGGCAGCAGCCCCGGCCGGCGCCAGCGCGGCCGCCGGCCGGGCGCCGGGACCGTCCCGAGCGCCCGGTGCGCAACGAACTGCCGGTCGGTGTCGGCAACTTCACCGGCCGGGACCGGGAGCTCGCGCTCCTCGGCGCGTCGGCCGCGGACCCGGACGGTGTGACGGTCCGCGCGGTGGACGGCATGGCCGGCGTCGGCAAGACCGCGCTGGTGGTGCACGCGGCGCGGACGGTGCACCAGCGGTATCCGGACGGCTGTCTGTTCGTCGATCTGCACGGGTACCGCGAGGATCGCGGGGCACCGGGTCCACAGCGGGTGCTGCGCCGGCTGTTGCGGGCGGTCGGCGCCGACGAGGGGGAGGATTCCGAGGACCTGGACGAGCTGGCCGCGTCCTGGCGGACCGCGACCGCCGCGCTGCGGCTGCTGCTGGTCCTCGACGACGCCGCCGGCGCCGAGCAGGTGCGTCCGCTGTTGCCCGCCGGGCCGGGCAGCATGCTGCTGGTGACCAGTCGTCAGCGGCTGACGGGCCTGGACGTGGACCGCAGGATCTCGCTGGCCCCGCTCGACCTCGACGACGCGGTGGGCCTGCTCAGCCGCATCGTGGGCGGCTCGGGCTCCCCCCACGAGCACGGCGCGATCCGCCGGCTCGCCGGCCTGTGCGATCAGCTGCCGCTGGCCCTGCGCATCGCCGGTGCGCGGCTGCAGAACCGCCCGTTGTGGGCGTGGGAGTCGCTCGCCGCCCGGCTGGCGGACGACGAGCGCCGGCTCGGTGAGCTCTCGGTCGAGGACCGCAGCGTGGAGGCGGCTTTCCAGCTCTCCTACGACCAGTTGCCGGCCGCCGAGCAGCGCGCGTTCCGCGCCCTGGGGCTCTCCCCCACCGTGGAACTCGACGCGTTGACGCTGGCCGCCATGCTCGACTGGACACGGCCGGACGCCGAACGCGTCCTGGGGAGCCTGGTCGATGCGAGCCTCGTACAGCAGGTGGCGGCCGACCGCTATCGGTTGCACGACCTGGTCGCGGTCTACGCCCGACGCGTCGCGGCCGGGTTTCCCGAGGAGGTCGCGGCGGTCCGGGACGGGGTGTTCCGGTTGTATGTGTCGGCCGCCCGCCGTTCCAGCGACTGGGGACCCTCGGCCTTCCCGACCGGTCCGGCTCCGGGGACCGCCCCGTTCGCCGACTGGGAGGAGGCCACGAACTGGCTGGACGCGGTGGGCGGCGAGCTGGTCGACGTGGTCGGGCACGCGGTGGACGTGGGCAAGCTCGACGAGGCGTGCTGGATCACCGAGGGCCTGTTCGACTACCTCACCCGGCAGGGTCGGTTCCACGAGTGCCGCACCGCCCTGGAGACGGTACTGCCCCTGGTCACGGTGGTCACCGACCGGCGGATGGTCTCCGAACTGCGTACCTGTATGGGGATGATGTACGGCCTGCAGGGCCGTTACGAGCAGGCCCACCCCTTGTTGACCGAGGCCCTGGAGATCAGCCGTCGCGCCGGCGACCTGTTGGAACAGGCCAGGGCCCTGGGCAACCTCGGGACGTTCGCCAATCTGCAGGGCCGGGTCGCGGAGTCCATGGAGTTCTTCGCCGAAGTCGCCGGGATCGTCGGGAAGTTGGACGACGAATGGCTCACGGCCGTGGTCACGGCCACCGTCGGCGACATGCACCATCAGCTCGGCGAGCACGAGCGGGCGTACGAGTGCTACACGGAGGCGATCGTCCTCGCGGAGCGGGTCGACAGTCCCCGACTGCTCGGCAAGACGCTGCTCCGCCTGGGGTGTCTGCAACTCGACCGCGGCCGGCCCCTGGACGCCGCGGGGACGCTGCACAGGGCTGCGGACCTGGCCATCCGCCTGGCGGACGTACCCCTCTACGCGACCGTCCTCGGCAGACTGGGCACCGCCGCGGCCTGTCTGGGCAACGTGGCACAGGCGGCCGAGTTCGGTAGCCGGGCGCGCGGGGTGCTGAGCGGGCGGACCGGCGGCACATCGGAGATGGCCCGCTCCGAGATGATCCGCACGCGACTGGTCTGGAACAACGTCGCGGCGGAGGATCTCGCCGGATCGCGGGAGTTCTTCGAGCGGTCCGTGGCCCTCCCCGACGCCGCCCCCAACCGCGCGCGGATCTCCCACTTCCTGGACGACATACGCCGCCAACGACACTGGGACGGAACCGACTTCTAGTTTCGGCTTCTCGTTTCGGCTTCTCGTTTCGGCTTCTGGTTTCAGCCCGGTCGGTCGCACGGTGCTACGGCAGTGCGTCGGTGTCCAGGGCGGCTGCCCGCAGCGCCTCGGCGACCACGAGCACGGCGTCCCGCGGCTGCCCGGGAAGTAGCGCGGCCGTCAGCGCGAGCGTACGGGGACGACCAGGGGCGTGCCGGTGCCGGGGTGGGCGACCACCTCGATCGGCTGTCGGTAGATCCGGGACAGCAGGTCCGCCTCGAAGACCTCGGCCGGCGGGCCCTGGGCGGCGATCCGCCCGCCGTGCAGCACGGCGACCCGGTCCGCGTACGCCGAGGCCAGCCCCAGGTCGTGGAGGACCACGACGACCGCGTCCCCGGCCGCCGCCCGCTGCCGGCAGATCCTGAGCACCAGCTCCTGGTGGCGCAGGTCCAGCGCGGCGGTCGGTTCGTCGAGGAGCAGCAGCGGGGCGCGCTGGGCCAGTGTCCGGGCCAGGGCCACTCGCGCGCGCTCCCCGCCCGACAGGGCCGCGAAGGGGCGTGCGGAGAACGGCGTCACCTCGGTGGCCGCCATCGCCGCCGCCACCGCGGCCCCGTCCTCGTCCTCGGCGGGCGTGCCGGCCCAGGGCGCCCGGCCCATCCGTACGACCTCGGCGACGGTGAAGGGGAAGGAGAGGGCGGCGGACTGCGGAAGGACGGCGCGGCGCAGCGCCAGTTCGGGGGCGGACCACGCGTCGGCCGGGCGGCCGTCGACGCGTACCTCGCCGCCGGCCGCGGGCAGGTCGGCGGCGAGCGCGGCCAACAGGGTGGACTTCCCCGCGCCGTTGGGCCCGACCAGGGCCAACACCTCGCCCGCGGTGGCCGCGAGGTGCACCCCGTCCAGCACGGTCCGCCCGCCCAGACGCACGGTCAGCGCGCGGGCGTCGGCGTACTGGCTGCCGGGCTCGGGCCGGGCGGGGATCCGCCGGGGCGTCCGGGTGAGCAGTTTGCCGATCACGGCTGGTCTCCTTGAGCGAGCGGGGCGGTACGGGGCGCGGCGGCGGGCGTCATGCCCAACCCCCTTGCCTGCGACGGGTCCGGCGCAGCAACCAGAAGAAGAACGGGCTGCCGAAGAGCGCGGTGAGCACCCCCAGCGGAAGCTCGGCGGGCGCCACCGCCGTACGGGCCGCGAGATCGGCGACCACCAGCACCAGGGCGCCGGCCAGCGCGCTGCCCGGGATCAGGAAGCGGTGTCCGGGACCCGCGGCCATCCGCAGCAGGTGCGGGACGAGCAGCCCGACGAAGGTGATGATCCCGGCCACCGCCACCGCCGCGGCGGTCAGCAGCGCCACCACCAGGATCAGCACGATCCGCAGCCGTTCGACGTCCACCCCCAGATGGCGGGCGGACCGTTCGCCGAGCGCCAGCAGGTCCAACTTGCGGGCGTACAGCGGCGCCACGGCCAGTCCGGCCAGCGCGCACGGCAGCACCGCGAGCACCTTCGGCCAGGTGGCCTGGGAGAGCGAACCGAGCTGCCAGAACGTGATCTGACTGATCTGGGCGTTGTCGGCGAGGAAGACGAACAGGCCGATCAGCGCGCCGGCGAAGGCGTTCACCGCGATACCGGTCAGGATCAGGGTGACGACCTCGCTGCGCCCGCCGGAGCGGGAGAGCAGATAGACCAGGCCGACGGTCGACAGCCCGGCCGCGAACGCGCAGACCGTCACCGTCCAGTTGCCCAGGAACGTCAGGCCCAGCGCGATCGCCCCGACGGCGCCGACCGCCGCGCCCGCCGAGATGCCGATGACGCCCGGTTCGGCGAGCGGGTTGCCGAACACGCCCTGCATCAGCGCGCCGGCGCAGCCCAGCGAGGCCCCGACGAGCAGCGCCAGCACCACCCGCGGCAGCCGGACGTTCCACAGCACGCTCTCGCCGACCCGGTCCAGTGCCGCACCGCCGAGGTGGAGCCGGTGCAGCACCGACCCGGCGACCTCGCCGACCGGGATGCCGTACGCGCCGGTCCCGGCGGAGAGCAGCGCGGCCGACAACAGCGCCGCGGCCAGCCCGAGGACGAGGAGGAGGGGCGCGCGGCGGCGGGCGGGGCGCGACGGCGGCGCGGGGTCCGGCTCGGTGGCGGGTTCCGCACTGGTGGGGCTCAGGGTCGTCATGTCACTTCCCCCTGGCGTGGAGCTGCTCGACGAGCGAGGCGAGCACCTGGTCGGTCCGCGGGCCGAAGTTGAGCAGCACACCGTCGTCCACGGCGGCCACCCGGCGGTCCATGCCGGCCGGGGTCTCGGCGACGCCGGGGATCTTCAGCAGCCCGTCCACGCCGCCCACGGAGTCCAGGCCCTTGGACATGACGAGCAGGACGTCCGGCGCCGCCTTGGCCAGCGCCTCGCTGGTGATCGGCGTGAAGTCCTTGGTCAGCCCGGACTCCTTGCCGGCGTCCACCCCGCCGGCCGCCTCGATCAGCGAGTCGGCGCCCGAGCCGGCACCGCCCAGGAGGTAGACGGAGGCCGAGCCGCGCAGATAGAGGAAGGCCACCCGCGGCCGGTCACCGCGGTGCGGGATCTTCTTCTCGACTGCCGCCAGGCGCTGCCCGGTGCGTTCCTTGAGCCGGGCGCCGGCCCGCTGTACGCCGAGCGCCGCGGCCACCGCGTCGATGCGCCTGCCGACGTCGGAGAGGCGCTTGGCCGGTTCGAGGACGACGAGCGGGATGCCCGCGTCCCGGATCTGGTCGATGGCCTCGGCCGGCCCCGTGGTGGTGTCCGCGAGCACCACGTCGGGCTTGAGGGCGAGCACGTTCTCCGCCGAGACGTCGTGTGCGCGGGTGACGACGGGCAGCCGCTGCGCCTGCGCGAAGGTGGTGGTGATGTCGCGGGCCACCACCTTGTCGCCCAGGCCGAGCGAGTAGACCAGTTCCGAGAGGGAGCCGGTGAGCGGAACGATCCGGTCGACCTTGCGCACCGTCACCTCATGGCCGTCGGCGGAGCGTACGGTCGCGGGCAGCGCCGGGGCGGGGGCCGGCCCGGACAGTGGCTCGACGCGGTCGGCGGCCTGCCGGGCCGCGCCCGGGGAACCGTCCTTGCCGCCGCTCTTCGCCGTGTCGGCGACGCCGCCCGGGCCGCCGCCGCAGCCGGTGAGCAGTACAGCGAGGGCCAGCAGGAGCGCGAGCGCGGCGGCCGGTGCGCCGCGGGAGCGGGTGCGCCGGCCGTCGGGCTCCCGGAGAGGTGCGGTCACTGTCCCGCCTTTCTACGGACGTCAGTTGACGTGTGTCGTGGGTGTTGCGCGTGCCGTGCAGGGCTCGTGGGTCGTGCAGGGCGCGTGGGTCGGGTGGGTCATGTGGGGTGGTCGGAGCGGGTGCGGTGGCCGTCCTGGGGTTTCCTCACGCGACAGCGATACCTTAGGTTAGCCTTACCTTATTAGCTAGCCCTGGAGGGGTTCCCGATGCTGCCCTGCAGACAGGTCCGCGGCCGTTCCCGCGGCCGCGCCCGCGCTCTCGTCGTGGCACTCCTGACGTCACTGCTGGGCGGACTGCTGCCGCTGGCCACCGCAGCCACCGCGCGGGCCGAGCAGCGCACGGTCTCCGGCGGCAGGCTCGACTGGGCCATCAAGTCCTCCTTCCAGACCTACGTCACCGGCCCGATCGCCCAAGGGAGTTGGGGCCTGAGCGGCGGCGCCGCCACGGTCGGCGCCAACCGCTTCCGCTTCCACTCCGCCACCGGCGGCTACGACCCCGCCACCGGCACACTGACCGCCGGCTTCTCCGGCGCGGTGCGCTTCACCGGCCACAAGAAGCCGGACGGCGGCTTCGAACTGGACCTGACCATCAGCCGCCCACAGATCACCGTCTCCGGCGGGCGCGGCACCCTCTACGCCGACATGACCAGCAAGGAGAAGGGCACCGGAAGGGTCACCACGGCTGCCCGGGTGCCGCTGGCCTCCCTGGACCTGGGCGGAGTGGACACCCGCGGCGGCGGCAGCCCCATCGCCCTCGACAACGTTCCCGCCACGCTCACCGCACAGGGCGCGCGGGCCTTCGCCGGGTACTACCCGGCGGGCACCGCACTGGACCCGGTGAGCCTGTCGGCCGACGTCAAGGCGCCCGCCGCGGAAGGCCCGGCGAAGGGCGGGAGCAACGGCGGCCGGGGCGCAACGGACGGATCGTCACAGGACGAGGGCCGTCGGCGCGGGGGCGCGCCGGGAAGCTTCGCCGACGCCGCCGTCGACTGGGGTGTGCGCCGCACCTTCCGCGAGTACGTCACCGGCGACATCGCCAAGGGCGCCTGGCGGCTGACCGACGGCGCCCAGGACGGCGGCGCGGTCTTCCGCTTCCCCAAGGGCAAGGGGAGCTACGACCCGGAACACGGCACCCTGGAAGCGGAGTTCACCGGAACCGTGCGCTTCACCGGCGCCCGTCTGGACCTCGCGCTGAGCCGGTTCGCCGTCAAGGTCGCGGACGGCCGGGGCACCCTTTCCGCACGGGTCACCACCGCCGGCACCGGCGCCGGCGGCACCGCGGACCGGACGCCGCTGGTCACCTTCGACGCCAAGGGCCTCAAGCCCGCGGACGGCCTGGCGGCGCTGACGGAGGCGCCCGCCGAACTCACCGAGGAAGGCGCCAGGGCGTTCGGCGGGATGTACCGGGCGGGCACGGAGATGGACCCCGTCTCGCTCGCCGTCGCCGTGGACGCCAAGGCCGCGCTCCCGGCCCTGCCCGACCTGGGCAGCGATCCCGCACCGCCCACCGGCCCGGCGTCCGCGACCAAGCCGCGCAGCACCGCCGCGCCGGCGGACGCCACCGCCTTCCCGGTCCTGCCCGTCTCGCTCGGGGTCGGCGCGCTGGCCCTGGTGGCCGCCGCCTTCCTCGTCCTGCGCGCCCGTCGCCGCACGCCCGTGCCCGCCGCGCAGGACTGACCCACCCTCACCGCACCATCCGCCACCCCGCCGCTCCTCACCCTCACCACCACCCCTCACCCACCACCCCAAGGAGAGTCACCGACCATGGCCGTCATACGCCGACCGCTCGTCCTGGCCGCCGCCCTCGCCATCGTCTCCGGCAGCGCGGCCCTGGGCCTCCCGGCCGTCGCCCTCGCCTCGCCCGCACCCGCCGGCGGGCGGGGCGCCCCGGCGATCGAACTCAAGGACGGCACCCTCGACTGGGGCGTGAAGGAGTCCTTCCGCACGTACGTCACGGGCCTGGCGCTCGGGAAGATCGAGACCGCGAACGGTGCCCGACAGGCGGCCGACAACGGCCCGTTCACCTTCGTCGGCGGCACCGGCCGCTACGACCTGGGCAGCCACGCCGTGACCACCGCGTTCCAGGGCGGCGTGCGGTTCGTCTCCGCGCTGCACGGATTCGACATCCGACTCGCCGACGTCAAGGTGTCCACCGATGCCGCCGCCAAGGGCAGGACCGGCGTGATCACCGCCGATGTCACCGCGGACGGGAAGACGAAGGACGAGGTGCGGCTGGCCTCGCTCGACCTCTCCAAGGTCAGACCGGAGAGCGGCGCGGACGGCGCGATGACCTTCGCGAAGATCCCCGCCAAGCTGACGGCCCAGGGTGCCGAGGCGTTCAACGGCATGTACCAGGAGGGGCAGGAACTGGACCCGGCCACGCTGACCGTGCGCCCGGCCACCGGCCCCGGCCGGCCGGAGAAGCCGGCGGAGCCGGGCGAGCCCGGTGCGCCCGGACAGCCGGGCCGGCCGGAGCAGCCCGGTCGGCCGGACGGCGAGCCGGGACAGCCGCAGAGCCGCCCGGGACAGCCGGGCTCCGGCACCGGAACCGGCACGCCGTCCGGCAGCCGACCGGCGCCCGGGACCGGCGGCCAACCGGCCACCGGCTCCGGCAAAGCACCCGGCAGCGACACCGGCAGCGCCCCGGCCGCCGACTCCGGCAAGCTCCACGGCGGAAACCTCGACTGGGGCGTCAAGAAGAAGTTCCGCGACTATGTCAACGGCCCCATCGCGCACGGCAAGGCCGAGCCCTCGGACGGCGCAACCGCCACCGCGGCCGGCTTCCGCTTCCCCAAGGGGCACGGCACCTACGACGGCACGAAGGCCACCCTGGTCGCGGAGTTCAACGGCGCGGTGCGGTTCACCGGCCACGGCGGCGCGCTGGACCTGAAGTTCAGCAACCTCCGCATCAAGGCCGAGAGCGGCAAGGGCACGTTGATCGCCGACGTCGCGAGCAAGCCGCGCACCGAGGAGGGCCGGGCCCCGGCACGGCTCGTCACCACCCCCGACACCCCGATCGCCGAGCTGAAGCTGCCGTCGGGCGCGCTCACCGCCAAGGGCGGCGTGGTCACCCTCAAGAACGTCCCGGCGACCCTGACCGCCGCCGGCTCCAAGGCGTTCTCCGGCATGTACCCGGCGGGAGAGCCCCTCGACCCGGTCGGCGCGGCGGTCGCCGTCGAGCCCGGCGCCCAACTGCCGTCCGGTGCAACCGGATCCGACGGCTCGCACGCCTCCGCCGGCGCGGGCGCCGCGGGCGGTGCCGACAGCGCACCGGGCGCGAGCTTCAGCAGCGGCAGCACCGTCGGCGGCACCGGGGCGCTGGCCGCCACCGGCAGCACCGCCCCCAACGGCGCCCTGATCGGCACCGCAGTCGCCCTCCTGGCCACCGGCGCCGCCGCCACCTACGTCACCCGTCGCGGCACCACCCGCTGACCCGCGCGGCACCAGGGTCCGGCACCTCTCGGACCGCCGCCCCCGACAGCACGGGCGCCCGCCGTCCCCACCGGCGGGCGCCCGTGCGCAGGCATGCCCGCGCGGCGCTACGGGGTGTCGGGCGACAGGCGTACCGGAAGCGTGTCCACGCTGTTGCCGACGAAGCCGGAGTGGCGCGGCAACTCCCCTTCGGGCACGGCGAGTTCCACCTTCGGGAACCGCTCGAACAGCCGCCGGAGCGCGGTTTCGGCCTCCAAACGGGCCAGTGGTGCGCCGAGGCAGTAGTGGGCGCCCTGCCCGAGCGACAGATGGCGCACCGCACCGGGCCGCCCGGGCCGGGTCACGTCGAAGCGGTCGGCGTCCGGCCCGTAGGCGGCCGGATCGCGCCCGGCCGCGGAGTACCCGGCCAGTACCGGAGTGCCCTTCGGGACGACCGTCCCGTCCACCGTCACATCCCGCACGGGATAGCGGAACGGGAAGTAGCTGACGGGCGCATCCCACCGCAGTGTCTCCTCGACCACGTCGCCCCAGCCCGCCTGTTGCCGGCGGACGCGTGCCAGTTGGTCGGGGTGTGCGCACAGGGCCCGTACCGCATTGGTGATCAGGTTCAGTGTGGTCTCGTGTCCCGCGACGATCAGCAACAGCAGGGTGCCGATCAGCTCCTGCGCGGAGAGCCGGTCGCCGTCGTCGTCCCGGGCGGCCAGGAGCGCGGTGGTGAGGTCGTCACCAGGGCGCTCGGCCTTGGCCGCCACGATCTCGCCGAGCACGGCGGCGAACTCGCGGTTGGCGGTGACGGCCTGCTGCGAGCCGATGTCGGTGGTCACCACCTGTGTGGACAGGGCGTGCAGCCGGTCGCGGTGGGCCACGTCCACGCCGAGCAGCTCGCTGATCACCCCCATGGGCAACGGCAGTGCGAAGTGGCGGCGCAGATCGGCGACTCCACCGCCCGCCGCGGCGGCGCGCGCCAGCTCGTCGAGCAGTGCGTCCGTCAACTCCTCGACTCGCCAGCGGAGTTCGGCCACGCGTCGGGAGGTGAACGCCTGGCTCACCAACGACCGCAGCCGACGGTGGTCCGCCCCGTCGGCTGTGGTCATGCTGTGCACGGTCGCGAAGGTGCGCAGCGGCCACCCCTCGGGGATCGCGCCCTCGCGCAGCAACGTGAAGTGCCGGGCGCCCTTGGCGACGTCGGGGTGCCCGAGGAAGGTCTTGAGCGCTTCGTGCCCGAGCACGGCCATCCCCTCGATCTCACCGGGCAGCACGACGGGGACGACGGATCCGCGGGCGCGCAGTCGGGCGTTGTCGGCGTGCGGACAGCCGCCGGAAGGGTTCATGCGGTGCGGCCCGACAGTGGAGCGATCCACCCGTAACTCCTCCTTGAAAGGCCCGAGATGGTGCCACCCGAGGAACGGCAGGGCAGCGTATCCCCGCCGCCGGACAGGCGCCAGGGTGCGTCGCGGCGCGGCCGGCGGGCTGCCTTCGCTCGCCCCCTCCCCCGAAGGACCCCACCGTGATCCACAGGAAATCCCTCGCCATGGCCGCCGTCGCAGGCGTCGGTGCCCTCGCCCTGCTGAGCAGCTCCACCGCCGTCGCCGACCCGAACCTGCCGCCCGGCGGCAACTTCGACCTGACGACATGACAGCTCCAAGAACCCGTCGGCTCCCCCGGCTCGCCGACCACCATCCCGTCGTCGCGGCTGCCGGGGCCCGACGACTACCAGGACGCGTACTTCTACACCGACAGCCGTGACGGCGCGATGACCTTCTGGGCGCCCGAGAAGGGCGTCACCACTCCCCACTCCCACTACGCCCGCTCCGAGTTGCGGGAGATGAACCGCAGCGGCAGCCCCGCAGACTGGTCGCTCGGCGGCAGCCACCGCATGAGCGCGACGCTGCGCGGGGTGTCCGTGACCTCCAACGTGTGCCTGGGGCAGATCCACCTCGGCAGCGGCGGGTCGTCCACCAAACCGCTGGTGGAGCTGTACTACCGCGCCAACGGGGACATCGTGGGGCCTGTCGTCAAACTCCCGTCGTTCGCCCGGAGGGCGAGGCAGGCGGGAGTTTGACGACCGGCCCTAGAGCAGGTCGAGTCGGCGCAGGTCGGCGACGTACTTGCGCAGGAGGGCCGCCGACAGGTGGGGGATGTCCTGGTCGGGGCCGACCTTGGCGGCTCGTACCGCGGCGTGGAACCGCTCGGCGGAGATCGTCGCTCCGGGGACGGCCTCCTCGGGTTGCGCGAAGGCGTGCAGCAGGGGAAGCAGCGAGTGCGGGCGCTGCCTCTCCGGCAGGGCGCGGAGCGCGGCGGTGAGGCGGTCGAGCCAGGCGTCGTAGTCGTCGATCCGCCGGATCGGGTGGCCGGCCTCGGTGAGCCAGTCGACGAACGTGTCCAGCGAGATGCCGTCGTCGTGCGGGTTCAGCACGTTGAACGTCCGGTGGCCCTCGGTGGCCGCCGCGCCCAGTGCGGCGACGGCCTCGGCGGTGAAGTCGACCGGCAGACCGTCGTAGTGCGCGCGGGTGCCGTTGCGGTAGAAGGAGCCCGGCGCGATGCCGGTGGCGACGAGGCTGAGCAGCAGGCGGGTGAACACGTCGGGGACGTTCAGCTGCCCCGGGTGTCTGCTGTGCGCGAGGATCATGTTCGACCGGAAGGTGGCGACCGGCAGGCCGCACAGGTCGTGCGCCTCCCTGAGCAGGACCTCGCCGGCCCACTTGCTGTTGGCGTACCCGTTGGCGTAGCCGTCGTCGATGCGCCGCACCGGGCTGGTGGTGCGGATGTCGGCGTCCTCGTCGAGGGCGCCGGCGGCGGCGCCCATCTGTACGGCGACGGTGGACACATAGGTGAAGGCTTTGATCCGGGTGGTGAGCGCCAACCGGATCAGTTCGGCGGTGCCGACGACGTTGGGGCCGAACAACTGGGAATAGGGCAGGACGTGGTTGACGAGGGCGGCCGGGTGGACGATCAGGTCCACGGTGTCGGCCAGCCGGTGCCAGGCGTCCTCGTCCAGGCCCAGGTGCGGTTCGCCGATGTCGCCGGCGAGCACTTCCAGCGTCCCGTCGGCCAACTGCCGGTAGTGCGCGAGCAGTTCGGGGTCACCGGTGTCGAAGGCGTCCGTGAGCCGCTGCGCCGCCGCTGCCGCGTCGCTGCCGCGGACGACGCAGATCAGCCTGCCGCCCGCGGGCGCCAGCCGCTCCAGCCATTCCAGACACAGGAACCGGCCGAGGTAGCCGGTGGCCCCGGTCAGCAGGACGGTGCGCACCGCGCCGTCGGGGCGGGGCAGCGTCGGGGCGGCGGCGAGGGTCGGCGCGTCGAGGAAGGCGTCCAGGGTGAGGTCGCCGGCGTGGATCTCGGTGGCGTGCGCGCCGTGCACCGAGGCGGCGGTGGGCCGCTTCGCCCCGGACCGGCGTTCCGCCTCGATGTACCGGGCCACCCCTGCCAGGTCGTTGGCCGGGCTGATGACCACCCCGACCGGCACCTCGATGTGGAAGATCTCCTGCATGAGATGGGAGAAGGACAGCGCGGACAGGGAGTCCCCGCCCAGGTCGGTGAAGTGCGCGTCGGCGCGCACGTCGGTGGTCGCACAGCCCAGCAGTGCCCGGGCGGCCCGGCCGACCGTCTCCCACACCGGCTGGTCCGGTCCGGCCTGTCGCAGCTCGCGCAGCTGCCGGGCCTGCCCGTCGGCGAGTTGGGCGTACCGTCGCTCCAGGGCTTCGCCGTACCGCTCCCGGAGCCTGGGGCGCAGCAGTTTGTGACTGTCGGCGAGCAGGCCGTTCTCGGCGCTGAAGGGTTCGGTCTCGATCAGGAAGTCCCGTGGGATCTCGTACGAGTTGAGCTCCGCCTCCTTGGCCATCTGCTGGAGGGCCTCGGTGATCAGCGGCCTGAGCGCCTCGACGTCGTCGCCGACCCGGGCCAGCGCGTCCGGGGCGGGCACCACCACCGCCAGCAGATAGGCGCGCTCGCTGTTGCCGTACACGAAGATCTGCCGGATGTGGGGGCTGCCGACGAAGGCGGTCTCCAGGCGGGCGACGGCCACGAACTCGCCCTGGGACAGCTTCAGGACGTCCTTGGTGCGGTCCACCCAGACCAGCCGGTCGGGTCCGGTCTCGGCCATGATGTCGCCGGTCCGGTAGTAGCCGTCCTCGTCGAAGACCGCGGCGGTGACCTCGGGGCGCTTGTAGTACCCGGGGAACATCGCGTGCGTCTTGAGCAGCAGTTCGCCGCGCGGGTGCGGCTGGTCGGTGCGGAAGTAGCCCAGCTCCGGGACGTCGGCCAGCTTGTAGTCGATCACCAACGAGCGCTGCACCACCGAGTCGAGGAGCACCCCGCCGGCTTCGGTGGAGCCGTAGCCGGTGAACAGGTGGAGACCGAGGCAGGACTCGACGAAGGCCGCCACCTCGGGGGACAGCGGGGCGGTGCCGCAGAACGCCTTGG
Source organism: Streptomyces noursei (assembly GCF_016917755.1). Lineage (GTDB taxonomy): Bacteria > Actinomycetota > Actinomycetes > Streptomycetales > Streptomycetaceae > Streptomyces > Streptomyces yunnanensis. The sequence goes on from NZ_CP070326.1 coordinate 1,344,150, forward strand.
CGACGCGCCCGCCCAGGAAGTTCTCCCGCAGGTCCGTCTTGACCGCCGTCTCGATGTCGCCCCCTTCGCCGGCCCGCCGGTCCAGCTCGCTCTGGTACTGCTGGAAGAGCATGTCGCACAGGCGGGGCACCATGGTCAGCTCGGTGGGGCGGATCAGACCGATGTCCTCGAACAGGGTGGACAGGTCGCTCTTGGCGGTGAAGTAGCCGATGCCGCCGCGCACCAGCGAGCCCATCAGCGCATAGCGGCCGGCGAGATGGCTCTGCGGCATGTAGAGGATGCTGACCGGGGGCATGTCCGCCGCCCCGTAGCTGAACCCGTACCAGGCGCTGCCGACGAGCCGCTGGGTGTACATGGCCCCCTTGGGCGTCCCGGTGCTGCCGGAGGTGTAGATGAGCAGGGCCAGCGGGTCGTCGCCCGGTTCGGCGGTGAACAGGGGCGCGGGCGGCAGTTCGGTGCCGTCCGCGATCAGCGCGGCCAGCGTGTCGAGGACCACCGGGCTGCCGGCCTCGGCCAGGCGCCGGCGGGCGGCCTCGAAGGCGTCGCGCTGTTCGGCGACCTCGGGGCGGTAGTCGAACACCAGCAGGCGACGGATCGAGGGGACCGCGATCGCGGCCTCGACCGCGGTGTCCAGGCGCTCGACGTTCGAGGCGAGGACGTGCGGCTCGGTCTCCGCGATGATCGGCTGCAGTTGGGACAGCGGCGCGCTGGACTGCAGGGGCACGGACACGATGCCCAGGTGGATGCAGGCGAAGTCCAGCGTGGCGTAGTCGGTGCTGGTGAAGCCCAGGAGGCAGATCCGGTCGCCGGCGCCCAGTGGGTACGTCGGATCGTGGTACCACTTGCCGGCGAGCGCCCGGATGCGTGCCCACAGTTCGCGGTAGCTGATGGTGTCGAACCTGGGGAGCAGGCGCTGCGTCGTGGGTTCCTTGGCGCGTTCGCCGAGGGCCGGCCGGTCCCCGTAGCCCTCCATGACGGCCGCCATGACCTCGGCAAGTGAGGCGTCCGGATCATGCACCGTCGCGCTGATCGCCTCCAGTGGTTCGGCCATGGCCTGCTCTCCCGTTGTGTCCCAGTGATGTCGGCGGGTCGTACATGAGCGGGGCGTCGTGCGGCAACCGGTCGGATCCGGGCCCGTACCCGGGCCTGGTCCGGGCCCGGGTACGGCGACGACGCCCTCAGGTGATCGGGGGTCCCGGTGAGGGGCTCACCAGCGGACCGGCAGCGCCTCCACCCCGCGGATCAGGCGCTCGGTCCGCCAGGCCAACTCGTCGGCCGGCACCGCGAGGCGCAGCCCCGGCAGACGGCGCATCAGGGCCGTCAGGACGACGCGCAGCTCCATCCTGGCCAACTGCGCGCCGAGGCAGTGGTGTACGCCGTGCCCGAAGGTGACGTGTGGGATGGTCCCGCGGTGGAAGTCGATCTCCTCGGGCCGCTCGAACACCTCGGGGTCCCGGTTGGCCATCCCCAGCTCGGCGACCACCGCCTCGCCGGCACGGACGGTCTGCCCGCTCAGCTCGACGTCCGCGGTGGCGATCCGGGTGAAGCCGGCGGAGGCGCTGATCGGGATGTACCGGGAGAGCTCCTCGACGGCGTCGGGGATGAGGCCGGGGTCCGCGACGAGCTTCTCCCACAGTTCGGGCTTGGTCAGCAGCGTGTAGACGAAGTTGCCGATCTGGTTGGCGGTGGCCTCCTGGCCGGCGGACAGCAGGCTGACCCCGAGGCTGACCAGTTCCTCGTCTCGGAGCCCGTCCTCGTCGTCCGGTGCGGCGACCAGTTCGCCGAGCAGGTCCTCGGTGGGTTCGATGCGGCGCTGGGCGATCAGAGCGCCGAGGTAGTCGTTGAGATGCCCGCGGGCCTGTGCGGACTGTTCCGGGTCGGAGAGCATCAGCAGGCCGTCCACCCAGACGTTGAACCGGTCGCGGTCGGCCATCGGCACGCCGAGCAGTTCGCAGATCACCGTGATCGGCAGTGACCAGGTCAGCGCCTGGGTCAGGTCGGCGGGCGACCCCGCGTCGATCATGGTGTCGAGCAGGCCGTCGACGATCTCCTCGACGCGCGGGCGGAGCTTCTCCACCCGGCGCACGGTGAACGCGTTGGCCACCCTGCGCCGCAGCCGGCTGTGTTCCGGCGGGTCCATGCTCAGCATGGAGGTACGGGGCAGCCCGACGGCGACCGTGCGGGGTACGTGGTCGCCCACGGCGGCGGCGCGGCTGAACCGGGGATCGGCCAGCACCGTCTTGACGTCCGCGTGCCGTGTCACCAGCCAGGCGTCGCCGCCGAAGGGCAGGCGCACGCGCAGTATCGGCTCCTCGCCGGATATCTCGGCCAGCGTCGCGTCCACGTTGAGTTTGTCGGCCGGACCGAACGGATAGGCCCGCGGCCCTTCCTCTGTCGCGGTCATCGTGTCAGTCCTTCCCGTGCCGGCAGGTGGTTGCCCATGGATACGTGCGCGTCGCGCGGATTCCGCAGTGCGTGGAGTGTCGACGGAGCGGACTTGCCGATGCTCGGCCGGCGCGCGGTCCGCGCGGTCCGCCGCGGGTCACAGGGCCGCGATCTTCCCGCCGTCGATGACGAGGCTGCTGCCGGTGATCCACGCGGCACGCGGCGAGGCCAGGAAGCCCACCGCCTCGGCGATGTCCTGGGGTTGGCCGAGACGTCCGAGCGGAATTTCGTCGGCCCACTCTTCCGATTCAGCGCCGAGATAATCGACGATCTTCTCGCGCGCCTCGTCCGCCCCGGGCGTCATCACATTGCCCAGCGAGACGGCGACGACACGGATTCCCTCCGGCGCCAATTGGGCCGCGAGCCCCTTGCTGTACGTTTCGAGGGCGGACTTCGCGGCGGCGTAGTGCAGGATCATCGGGTAGGACGAAATGGTGGCGATGGACGAGACGTGCACGATCGCCCCGCCGCCGCTCTCGCGCATCGCCGGCACGAGTGCCGAATTGAGCCGGACAGCGGCGAGAAAGTTGATGTCCATCGTGTACTGCCAGTCGTTCTCGATGTCCAGCGCGCTTTGAAAGGCCCGACAACCGCCCGCGTTGTTGACGACGATATCCACGCCGCCGAGCGTGTCCAGCGCGGCATCCGCGAATTCGCGGACACCGTCGCGCGTGCTGAGGTCGGCTTTCACGAACGTGGCAGCGGACGGGGTGTCCTCGGTGGCGCTGCGGGCGGAGGTGACGACGCTGGCTCCGGCGTCGAGGAAGTGCTGCACGATGGCGGCGCCGATACCGCGGCTGCCGCCGGTCACCACGGCCCGCTTGCCTGCCAACTCCTTGGGAACATCCGCAGCAAGTCGCATCCCGCTCACTCTGGATTCCCCCCTTCCTCGCCCCGACGACCCTGTCCACGACGCCCATCGCCGAGCGAAAACTTTTCCCTCGATTGCGATGCGAGATAAGCGTTTAACTCCGACTCGGTATGGCGGCGTGGAATGACTAGGGCAACTATCTACGACCCCTCGGATACGGGTCAAGCCGAAAATTTCGATGCACTGCATCGCGTTGTGCGATGCAGTGCGTTCCAATGCGATCCAGTGCGACGTCAGGACGACGGAAGAGGTCAACGCCCCATGCGGAATGGGCCGTCGGCGCATCCGCGTCACCGGTGCCGACTGGACGCTGCGCTCACCAGCACAGATAATCTTGCGCTACCGACGGGCGACCAGAACGGTTCCCGCGCAACCCGGAAATGCATTGCCGAGTTGGCGAATCGGGCGCCCGGAACATCGATTTAATCAGTGCCGACATCTCGGGAGGAAAAAATGGCCACCCTGGACGAGCCGTTCACCGTGGGAGATCTAACGGTCCCCAATCGGATCGTGATGGCCCCGATGACCAGGATGCAGTCCCCCGGTGGCGTGCCGGGACCGGCCGTGGCGGAGTACTACGCCCGCCGGGCGGCCCACCAGGTCGGACTGATCATCACCGAGGGCACCTACATCGACCGCCCCGCGGCCGGCGCGTACGACGGCGTGCCGCACTTCTACGGCGAGCAGGCGCTCGCCGGCTGGGCCCATGTGGTGCAGGAGGTGCACCGGGCAGGCGGCAAGATCGTCCCGCAGCTGTGGCACACCGGGGCCGTGCGCACCGGAGCCGAGCCGCCCGCCGACAATCCCTCCGGGCTCGGCCTGGACGGCGCGCCGGCCGGAAAGGCCATGACCCAAGCGGACATCGACGCCACGGTGGCCGCCTTCGCCGAGGCCGCGGCGACCGCCGAGCGACTCGGATTCGACGGCGTCGAGCTGCACGGCGCGCACGGCTATCTGATCGACAACTTCCTGTGGAGCCGCACCAATCGGCGCACCGACCGCTACGGCGGCACCCCGGCCGCCCGGGCCCGGTTCGGCGCCGAGATCGTACGGGCCGTCCGCGCGGCCGTCCGCCCCGGATTCCCGATCTTCTTCCGGCTGTCCCAGTGGAAGCTCGGCGACTACGAGGCCCGCATCGCGGAGAGCCCGGACGAGCTGGCGCAGCTGGTGACCCCGCTGGCCGACGCCGGGGTGGACGCGTTCCACGCCTCCACCCGCCGCTACTGGCTGCCCGAATTCGACGGCAGCGAGCTCAACTTGGCCGGTTGGGTGCGCAAGCTCACCGGCAGGGCCACCGTGACGGTCGGCTCGGTGGGCCTGGACCGGCAGTACGGGGAGGGCGAATTCGCCCAGGGCCTCACCAAGGAGGCCGGCCTGGCGGGCATCGAGGAGCTGGTGGCGCGCCTGGGGCGCGACGAGTTCGACCTCGTCGCGGTGGGCCGGACGCTGCTGGCCAACCCGGACTGGGCGGCGAAGGCACTGCGCGGTGAACTGGACCGGACCGTCGCCTACGACCCTGCCGTGCTCCAGACCCTGGTCTGACCCCTTGCCTCGACGGGGCGGACACGCATCCGGGCCGCGGAGACACCGAACGTCTCCGCGGCCCGGCCCGTTCACCCGCTGCTACGCGTCCGGTTCCTCCGTCCCGCCGTGCTGGCCCAGTTCATCCCGGATGATCGCGTGCCACTCGTCCCTCATCCGGCGCGCCGTGGCTTCGTTGAAGACATGGGTGTCGTACTTGAGGAACACCTTGTAGCCCGCGCCCTCCCGGTAGAACTCCGCGGACAGCACGTACTCTCCGGCGTACGGCAGGTCGTCGAACCGCCGCAGGTCCAACTCGCCCTGACCGGCCGGCGCGTCGTTGGTGAGCAGTTCGGCGCCGTCGAAGTTCTGGAACAGGAAGTTGGTCAGTACCAGCGGCTCGTCCTCCGCCCCCAGTGCCCGGGTGATCTCCCACAGGGGGTAGGCGCCGTGCTCGATGCCGGCGACCACCTTGCGCTGGAGCGGGCCGAGCAGTTCGGGGAGGCCGCCGGTGACCGCGCAGCGGATCGGCAGGCAGTTGGCGAACTGGCCGACCACGTCCTGGAACCGCTGCTCGTAGCGGGCGGCGGCGGTCATGCCCAGGATCAGGTCGTCCTGTCCGGTCAGCTCGTGCAGGAACCGCGCGTACGTCGCGAAGAGCACAATCGCCACGCTGACCCGGTGTTCCCGTGCCGTGTCGGCGAGTGCGGTGGCCAGTGCCGGCGGCAGCGTGAACGTCACCGTGTCCACGCGGGGCAGCCGCCTCGGGTCGTACGGCCGGTCGTACGGCAGCGCGAGCGTCCTGCGCGGGGCCGCCAACTCACCGACCCAGTAGTCGCGGTGCCGCGCGGCCCGTGGGCCGGTCAGCAGCGCCTCCTCCCAGGCGACGAAGTCGCCGTAGGTGGCCCGGCTCAGGTTCCCCCCGCCCCGGTAGGCGTCCTTGAGCGTGCGGACCAGGACCGCGGTCGACGTGCCGTCCAGCAGGATGTGGTGCGCGGTGATCATCAGCAGCCGGCGTCGCCCGGGGAGGGTCACCAGGTGCGTCCGGACCAGCGGGCCCGTCGCCAGGTCGAACGGGATGTTGACCAGCTCCCGCAGCCTGGCGAGTTGTGCGACGCGCGAGGCGGCCGCGATGTCGATCCGCTCGAACGACGGGACCCTGGTCGGGTCGATGTCCAGGTACGGCTCGCCGTCCCGCTCGCCGAGGACCGCGCCGAGCAGCGGGTGGAGCTCCGTCTGCGCGTGGATCGCCCGCTCCAGTGCCGCCTCGTCCAGGTCGCCGTGGATCTCGAAGAGGAGCGGGAGGTGGTAGGCGGTCGACTCCGGGCAGCGCCGCTGGTCCCGGTACATGGCCAGCTGCCCACGCGAGAGGTTCCACCGTTCGCCGGCCGGGCCCGCGAAGTGGGCGCACAGGCCGTCGATGGACTCCACCTCGAAGAGCAGGGTGGAGGAGACGTCGTCGCCGAACTCCTCGCGCAGGGCGTTGGTCAGCTGGAGGACCAGGATCGAGTCCAGGCCGTAGTCGGTGAGCCGGGCCGAGGTGTCGATCCGGTCGGCCGGGATGCCCAGGACGGCGGCGGCCTTGTCGAGGATGACCGCGGACGGGTCGGACAGCGCTGCGGGGGTGGCGGCGGGCGCCGGCTCGGGGCTCACCACCGGGGCGGGCCGGGGCGCCGGGACCGGGGCCGCCTCAGGGGCGACGACCGCGGTGCCGGACACCGGGGCAGGCGCGGGCTCGGATCGCGGTGTCGGCACCGTGCGCTCCGCGCCGCCGGCACCGGGCCGCGCCCCCGCCTTCGGAGTGCTCCCCGTCCCTTGCCGGGCGCGCCCTTTGGCCGCGCCGGCCAGTCCTTGCCGCGCCACGCCGTCGCTCTCCGCCGCGATGACCTGCTGCCCCAGCGGCCGCGCCTGCGAGACCGGGAAGACGACGGTGCCGAACCCCTCTCCGGTCAGCACGTCCCGCCAGCTCTCGGGCGACAGCGCCGGCGAGCCGGGGATCCGCAGCGACCGGTCGTCGAACAGCCACCAGCCCTCCAGCAGCCCGAACGTCAAGTGGCTGAAGAGGTCGAACGCCGACAGCTCGTTGAGCAGCAGCCATCCGCCGGCCCGCAGGGCGGCCTTGGCGTTGCGCAGGGTGTTGCGGGTGTCCCGGGTCGCGTGCAGCACGTTGGCGGCGATCACCAGGTCGAAACCGCCCTCGGCGACGTCCTGCCCGGCCAACGGCTGCTCGATGTTGAGGAGCCGGCAGTCCAGGTACGGCACGTCCGGCCCGTAGGTGGCCCGTGCGTGGTTGAGGAACGCCTTGGACAGGTCCGTGTAGACGTAGCTCTCGATGCTGTCCTGGTACGGCTTGAGCGCGGCGAACATCCCGGCGCTGGTGCCGCCGGTGCCGGCGCCGATCTCCAGGATCCGCAGCCGCGCACCGGGTTCGTGGCGCAGCCGCTCCGTGACGATGTCCACGGCGGCGCGGGCCATGGCCCGGTTGAACAGGTCGGCGGCCGGGTTGTCCCGGTAGCAGCCCTCCACCAGCTCCATCGAGCCGCGCGGGAAGATGATGTCGGTGGGTCGGATCCGGCCGGTCAGGACGTCCGGCAGGGCCCTGAGCGTGGCGGAGACCAGCCGCAGCTCGGCGGTGCGGTGGGCGTCGGTCGACCACAGCTCGCACTGCCGGTCCCACTGCGCCAGCACCACCTCCACCGGCTCGGCCGGCACGCCGACCCGCTCGGCGTGCGCCAACCAGTCGGCGTACAACGGCAGGATCGCGCCGTGGTCGAGGGACGCCAGCTGCGCCGCCAGGACCTTGGCCAACCACGGGTCGCGCTCGGTCCGGCGCCACCGCACGACCCCGTCCATGCGGCCGTCCACGTCGTCGGAGGTGAGCAGCAGCTCGCCGCGGACCCGGGAGGGCGTCGGCTCGTGCACGGTGACCTGGGTGGCGCGGTCGAAGTTGGCCAGGGTGTTGTGCTGGTTGGTCTTGATGAACGCCAGCTGTCGCTGGTCCCCGCCGAGCAGCGTGTCCAGGGCGGCGAGCCCCTCGTGCGGCTCGATCGACACCAGTCCGACCCGGCTCAGCCGCTCCCGGTAGAACGCGGAGGTGACGCTCCCGCGGTCGCCCCACCACCCCCAGTTCATGACCTTGACCGGGGTGTCCCAGTGCTGGCCGAGGGCGTGCGCATAGGCGTCGCTGAAGGTGCATCCGGCCGCGTAGTTGCCCTGGCCGGCGGCGGTCGTGAAGGACTGCATCGACGACAGCAGCACCGCGAAGTCCAGGGGCTCGCCGTCGAAGACCTCGGCCATCGCGGTCGTGACGTCGATCTTGGCCGCGAGTCCGGCGCGCAGCGTCGCCTCGTCCATCCTGGCGAAGGTGCTGTCCCGCAGGACGAGTGCGGCCTGCACCACCCCGTTGATCCGCGGGTGCCGCTGCCTGACCTCGGCGACGGCCCGGCGCAACGCGGCCGGGTCGCCGGCGTCGGCGCTGAGGTAGCGGACGGTGCCGCGTCCGGTGACGGCGCGCAGCTTGTCCTCCACGGACGCGTCGTGCGCGCTGCGGCCGATCCAGGTGACGTGCGCGCCGAAGTGCTGCACCACGTGCTGGGTCCAGGCGGTGCCCAGGCCGCCGGCGCCGCCGATCACGACGTAGACGCCGCCCTCGCGGTAGACCGGTTTCGCCGGTGCCGCACAGGGCGCCCAGCGTCGGGCCAGCCACTGGCCGGCGCGCCGGGCCCAGGCGTCGTCGGGTGACTGTGCGGGCAGCGCCGTGAGATCGGCCGGCCATTCGGGGGTGTCGAGGTCGACGCGTCGCACGGTCCACTGCCCGTACTCCCGCCCCAACGACCCGAACAGGCCGTGGAGTCCGGCGTGTGCCGGCTGGACGGCGTCGTGGGCGTGGGTGGCGAGGGCGCGGAGCGTGACCAGCGTGATCCCCAGCGGCCGGGCGTCGTATCCGGCAGCGAGCAGTGCCTTGATCATGCGGAACGCCGCGACGACGCCGTCGTTCTGGGCGGCGACGTGCCCGGGGGCGTCGGTGGGTTCGAGTTTGGTCTCGGGCGCGGCCCAGACCAGGTGGTCGACGGGGCCCAGCGCACGCAGCGCGGCGGTCGCCTCCTCGACGGTCGCCGAGGGCGGCAACGGCCAGGTCAGGGCGGTGTCGAACGGTGCGGGCCCGCCGACGACCAGGACCCGGTCCGTGCCGGACGGCACCGGCGCGTCGGCCGCGGTGATCGGGTCCCACACCGGAGCGAACAGTGCGGGCTCGGCCTGGACCGTGCGGCGCGAGGTGTATCCGGTGAGCCGTACGCAGACCTCGCCGTCGGCGTCCACCAGGTCGATGTCCAGCTTGTCGAGCGGTCCGGAGCCGCCGCCCCGCACGATCGCCCACATCGTCGGCGTGCACGGGGCGAACGCGTCCAGCTGGTCCAGGGCGAACGGCACGGCGGTGTCCCGCATCCCGGTGAGGTGGGCCGCCACCGCCGACTGGATCGCCGAGTCCAGCATCGCGGGCGTCAGCACCCCCGGCTCCGCCCCGTCGGGCAGCGCCAGTTCGGCCAGGACGATCCCGGAGCCGACGTGCGCCTGCCGGATCGCCCGGAGCGTCGGGCCGTGGTCGATGCCCATCGACACCAGGGCGTCGTGGATCCGGTCGCCGGAGACGGTCTCCCGGCAGTCCGCGCGCAGCGCGGCCAGGTCGGCCCGGGCCGGGCGCGGGGCGTCGGACGGCGTGATGCTGCCTTCGCAGCACACCGTGTCGCCGGTGGCGATCTCGAAGCGGTGGCCGCCCCTGCCGGTCGCGCGCACCGTCACCCGGGCCTCCACCGGGGTGTCGGCCACCTCCAGCGGCTGCACCCACGTCACGTTGCGCATCCGCACCGGGACGGTGCCGACCGCCCTGCGGGCCAGTTCGAGGGAGGCGACCGCGGGCAGGATGTGGCGGCCCTGCACCACGTGGTCGCGCAGCAGGCCGTGTTCACGAGTCAGCGTCACCCGGTCGTCGCCGGCCGCCGCGGGCCAGTACCGGTCGCGGGCGAACGGGTAGGTGGGCAGCGGGATGCGGCGCCCCTCGGCCGGTATCGGCTCGTCGGCGGGCAGGCGGGCCGGGACCGTGCCGTCGAGGACCTGGATCAGCTCCTCGCGGTCCCGGACCACACAGGCGAACCGGTGCGCGAAGCGCTGCCGGCCGACGGCCAACGTGTACGCGAGGTCGCCGAGGTCGATCGTGGCGTCGGCGCGCAGGTGGGCCGCCAACCGGCGCCTCTGCTCGTCGAGTTGCTGCTCGGTGCGCGCCGAGAGGACCACGGTGTGGGCCCGGTGCGGGGTCGCGGTGCGCGCGACGGGCGGCGCCTCTTCGAGTACGAGGTGTGCGTTGGTCCCGCTGGCGCCGAAGGAACTCACCACACCGCAGCGCGGCGCGCCGGCCGGCGCCTCCCAGGCGTGGGTGCGGGTGCTCAGGTAGAACGGGCTGCCGGCGAGGGGGATCGCCTCGTTGGCGGTCTCGAAGTGCAGCGAGGCGGGGATCTGCCGGTGCTTGAGGGCCAGCAGCACCTTGAGCACGCCCGCGACGCCGGCCGCGAACTGGGTGTGGCCGATGTTGGTCTTCAAGGAGCCGACCGCGCAGTACTCCGTCCTGTCGGTGTGGGCGCGGAAGGCGCGGTCGAGTGCCTGGAACTCGATGGGGTCGCCGAGCTTGGTGCCGGTGCCGTGCGCCTCGACGAGTCCGATCCGCGTCACGTCGATGTCGAACCGCTCGTACACCTCGCGCAGCAGGCTCTCCTGGGAGAGCGAACTCGGCGCGGTGATGCCGTTGGTGGCGCCGTCCTGGTTGACCCCGCTTGCCTTGATCACGCCGTGGATGTGGTCGCCGTCGGCCAGCGCGTCCGCGAGGCGCTTGAGCACCACGACCCCGACGCCCTCACCGGGCACGAAGCCGTCGGCGCGGTGGTCGAAGGTGTGGCAGCGCCCGGTCGGCGAGAGCATGCCGGCGCGGCCCGCGAGCCCGTACAGCCGCGGCGTGGACTGGAGGAACACCCCGCCCGCCAGCGCCATCGAGGTCTCACCGGACCAGAGGTCCTTGCACGCCAGGTCGATCGCCACCAGCGAGCTGGAGCACGAGGTGTCGACGGCGATCGCCGGGCCCTTGAGGTCGAGGAAGTAGGACACCCGGCTCGGGATGACCGACGTCATGTTGCCCCACAGGGTCTGCGCCGGGGCGTCCGGGTCGAGCAGCCCCTGGTAGTCCCCCGCCCAGGCTCCGACGTACACGCCGCAGCGCCGCCGGTCCATCTGCCCGGCGTATCCGGCGTCCTCCAACGCCTTCCAGGACTCTTCGAGCAGCAGCCGCTGCTGGGGGTCCATCACCGTGGCCTCGGTGCCGGAGATGTTGAAGAACATCGCGTCGAACTCGTCGATGCGGTCGAGGAATCCGCCCCGGGTGCAGCTGCTCACGCCGTCGAGGTCGAACCGGGTCGTCCCGGTGACCAGGTCGTCGCCGTCGGCCAGGTGCGTCCACAGTTCGTCCAGTGAGTCGGCGCCGGCGAACCGGCCGCTCATGCCGATCACCGCGATCGGTCCGCGCTCCCCGCCGACGCGCTCGTCCGCCCGGCGCTCGGTCCGCACCGGCGCGGGCTCCCCCGTCGCCTGCGGGGCGTCCGCCGGCTCCGACGCCGTGTCCGCGGCGCCCTCCGTGTAGACGAGGGTGTCCCGGTACGTGGTGAGCAGGTGTGCGGTCAGCCGGTCGGCGGTGCTGAAGTCGAAGACCACGCTGGTCGGGAGGTCCAGCGACAGCGCCTCGTTGAGCTGGTGCACCACGCGGATCGCCAGGATCGAGTCCAGGCCGTAGTCGGCGAACGCCAGGCCGCCCTCGATCTCGGCGACCTCCAGCGCCAACGCGCGGGCGACCTTCTCGCGCACCACGGCGGGCACGATCTCGTCCGGGCTCCGGCGCCCGGCGACGGGGGGCGCGGCCGCGGGCTCCGCGGCAGCGGGTGCCACGGCGGCCGGCTCCACGACGACGGGTTCGGCGACGGGTCGGGCGGCGGGTCGGGCGGCGCGTTCGACGATGGGCTCGGCCACGGGCTCGGCGGCCGGGGCCGCGACCTGTGCCGGCGCCGTCCGGGTCAGGTCACCGATCCAGAACCGGTCCTTGGCGAACGGATAGGTCGGCAGCGACACCACCCGGCGCGGCGCGCCCTGGTGCAGGCGCTCCCAGTCCACCGCGACGCCCGAGGCCCACAGCGCCGCCAGCTTGGACAGCTTGCCGGCCGCGATCCAGCGCTGCACCAGCAGCTCCTGGAGGTCGCCGTCGTCGGTGATCTCGGCGAGCAGACCGCCGGATGCCTCGACGGTGCCCCGGTGTCCCCGGCCGGCACGCAGGCTGGTCCTCAGTTCCTCGGTGGACGACACCGCGACCGCGTACCGCTCGGTCATCGCCTCCCGTCCGACCTGGAGCGTGAAGGCCAGGTCGGCGAGGTCGGTGTCCGGGTTGCGGTCGAGGAACCCGGCCAGCCGGTCGAGGGACGCGGTGAGCTGCTCGGGGGTCCTCGCCGAGAGGGCGACGACCTGTTCGGCGGTGTGCGTCGGGCCGTTGGTCGGCTGCACGGGATACTCCTCGACGATCAGGTGCGCGTTCGAGCCGCCGGCTCCGAACGAGGACACCGCAGCGATCCGCGGGCCCTCGCAGTGCCACGGGCTCAGCTCGCGCTGGACGCGGAACGGGGTCCGCTCGAAGGTGATGTTCGGATTGAGTCGTTCGGCGTGCAGGGTCGGCACGAGCTGCCGGTGCCGCATCTGGAGCAGGACCTTGGTCAGGCCGGCCACCCCGGCCGCGGCCTCCAGGTGGCCGATGCCCGACTTCACCGAGCCGATCGCGCAGTACTGCCGGTCGGCGGTGTCCTGCTCGAACGCGGTGGTCAGGCCCGTGATCTCGATCGGGTCGCCCAGTTCGGTGCCGGTGCCGTGCGCCTCGACGTAACTGACCTCCCGTGCGTGGACCCCGGCCCGGTCCAGCGCCTGTCGGACCAGATCCGCCTGGGCGACCGGGCTCGGCACGGTGTAGCCGGTGGTGCGGCCGCCGTGGTTGACGCTGGAGCCGCGGATCACCGCGAGCACCCGGTCCCCGTCGGCCTCCGCCCGGGACAGCGGCTTGAGGAGCACGCATCCGACGCCCTCACCGGGCACGAACCCGTGGCCGCCGGCGCCGAAGCTGCGGCAGTGCTGGTCGGGCGAGAGCATGCCGGAGCGGCACAGCTCGACGTAGTCCAGCGGATGGGTGTAGAGGTTCACGCCGCCGGCGATCGCCACCTCGCAGGCGCCGCGCCGGAGTTGCTCGCACGCCTCGTGGATCGCGGTCAGCGACGCCGAGCACATGGTGTCGATGGTCAGGCTCGGTCCGCGCAGGTCGAGCAGGTAGGAGGCGCGGGCGCTCAGCGAGGCGAACGACAGGCCGGGCACCACGAGTTCGCCCGAGGGCAGTCGGCCCACGTCGTGCCGGGCGTGGCCGACCTTGGTGACGCCCGCGAACACCCCGACCCCGTGGCCGTGGCGGTCGGCCAGGCGTGCCCTGGTGTAGCCCGCGTCCTCCAGGACTTCCCATGCGGCCTGGACGAAGAGCCGCTCCTGCGGGTCCATGGCGTAGGCGTCGCGCGGGGCGATGCCGAAGAACCTGGGGTCGAACGCGGCGAAGTCGTCCAGGAAGCCGCCCCACTTGCTGTAGCTGCGGCCGGTGGCGACCGCCGTGTTGCGGTCCGGTTCGAAGAAGCCGTCCAGCGGCCAGCGGTCCACCTCCCGGACGCAGTCGCGGCCGGCCCGGAGGTTGTCCCAGAACTGGTCCGGGTCGGCGGCGCCGGGGTAGCGCCCGCTCAGTCCGATGATCGCGATCGGCTCGTCGGTGCCGGCGGCCGGCGGTTCGGCGCGGCCGGTCGGCGTGTCGGCGGTCGCAGCGGGTGCGGTCGGCGTGTCGGTGGTGCTGGTGGGCTGCTGCGCCGGTTCCGGCCGGTGGCCGGTGAGTTGGCCGGCGACCGCCCGAAGGGTCGGCTGCTCGTAGAAGATCGTCGAGGAGACGTCGGGATGGGTCCGGATCAGCTCCCGGTTGAGCTGGAGGACCATCATCGAGTCCAGGCCGACCTCGACGAGCGGGCGGTCGGGGTCGACCGAACCCGGTGCGAGGCCGGTGACCTCGGCGAACACGGTGAGGAGATGGTCCAGGACGTCCGGGTCCGCGGTGGGCACGGGACGGGTCGCGATCGGTCGGGCCGCCGCGGCCGGCCGGGGTGTCGCGGCCGGCGCACCCGGCTGCGCCCGCCGCGGGTCGCCGTGGTGCACCCACACCTGGTCCGCCCCCGTGTGCCAGGCGTCGAGCAGGGCCGTGAGCCCCTCCTCCGTGGGCATCGGGGCCAACCCCCGGTCCTCCCACAGATATGCCCGAGCACGGTCGTCCACCCGCATGCCACCGTCCTCCCACAGCGGCCACGCCAGCGACAGCGTGCGCCCGCGGCGCCGACCCTCGGCGACCCGCGTGTTGCGCACGGCGGCGAACTCGTCGAGGAAGGCGTTGGCGGTCGCGTAGTCGGACTGGCCGGGGTTGCCGGTGAGCGCGGCGCCCGAGGAGAACGTCAGCAGGAACTCCAGCGGGCAGTGCTCGGTGGCCCGGTCGAGGTGCACGAGACCGTCCACCTTGGTCGCGACCACCTCGTCCCACTGCTCGACGGTCTTCTCCGCGAGCAGCGCGTCCCGGACCACGCCGGCGGCGTGCACGATCCCGGTGAGCTCGCCCGCCTCGGCGACGAGGTGCCGCACCTCCTCCCAGCGGGAGACATCGGCACGCACATACCGCGCGTCCGCGCCGGCCTGCCGCAACTCGGCGAGCAGGCGGTCTACTTGGCTGTCGCCGGGCGACCGGCCGGCCAGCACCAGGGTCGGTCGCCGCACGTCCGCGGCGATCCGGCGGGCCAGGCGGGCGCCGATACCGCCCGCGCCGCCCGTGATCAGATACCCGCCGCCGTCGCGCCACGGCGTGCCGGCCGCCGTGCCCGCACGCGCGGCCGGCGCCCAGGTGCGGGTGTGCCGGACACCGTTGCGGTAGACCACGAGATCGTCGGTGGCCTCGGCGTTCTCCGCCACGACGGCGGCCAGGTCGGTGCCGCCGGCGTCGTCGATGCCGATGACCTGGCCGGCGATCCGGGGGTTCTCCTTGGCGACGGTCCGCAGCAGGCCGGCCAGGGCGATGTCGTCGGTGACGACCTGCACCAAGGTGGTGCCGGCCCGGGCGTCGAGGCCGCGGACGGTCTCCAGCAGCTGCCACGACAGGTCGCGGAAGCGGCTCTCCGGCCGCCGCTTGACGGTGTCCAGGTGGAGCGCGCCGGGCACGGACCCGTCGATCCCGCACAGCACCACGACACGCCGGTCGTACCGGCCGGTCGCGGCCGCGGGCGTCGGCGTCCACCGCGGCGTGAGCAGGACCGTGCCGATCTCCTGCGCGTCGCCGCCGCGTTGCTCGGTGCGGTGACCTCGCCCGGCCCCGGAGGGCTGCTCGGCGCCGGGAAGGTGCCTGGTGCCGGGGATCCAGAACCGGTCCCGGGCGAAGGGGTATCCGGGCAGCTGCACGCGCCGGGGCGGTGTGCCGCCGAACGCCGCGCGCCAGTCGACGGTGGCGCCGTCGATCCACTCCCCGATCAGGCCCTCGCCGACCCCACGGTCGCCGGTGGTGACGAACGCCCGTAGCCGATCGAGGAGTTCGGCACGCGACGAGACGATCCAGCCGACGCGTTCCGCCATCTCCTCGCGGCCGATCTGCAGGCTCCACGCGACGGACGGCAGCGGGACGTCGTCCGACCTCTCCAGGTAGGACAGCAGGTCCCGGGCGCGGGCGGTCAACTGCTCCCGGGTGCGGGCCGACAGCGGCACCGCCACCGTGGTGGCGACCTCCCCGTCCTGGTCGCGGGGAACGTATTCCTCGACGACGACATGGGCGTTGACGCCGCCGAACCCGAAGCTGCTCACCCCGGCGCGCCGCGGCGCGGGGCTGCCGTCACGGTTGCGGGGACGCGCCCAGGGCTCGTTCTCCCGCACGATGTGGAACGGGCCGTCGGCCAGTTCGATGTACGGGTTGACCTGCTGGACGTGCTGGGTCGCGGGCAGCACACCGTGCTTCAGCGCGAGCAGCACCTTCAGCAGTCCGGCGATGCCGGCGGCCGACTCCAGGTGGCCGATGTTGGTCTTGACCGAACCGAGGCCGCAGGCTCCGTCGTCACGGCGTCCCAGCCGGCGGAACGCCGTGCGCAGCGCGCGGACCTCCACCGGATCGCCGAGGGCCGTGCCCGTGCCGTGCGTCTCCAGGTAGCCGACGGTGTCCGGGTCGAGGTCGCCGAGGGCGGCCGTCACCAGCTCGGCCTGGGCGTCGGCGT
Source organism: Streptomyces noursei (assembly GCF_016917755.1). Taxonomy (GTDB): domain Bacteria; phylum Actinomycetota; class Actinomycetes; order Streptomycetales; family Streptomycetaceae; genus Streptomyces; species Streptomyces yunnanensis. The sequence continues at coordinate 1,360,380 of NZ_CP070326.1, forward strand.
TCGGCGCGGTCAGCGAGTTCGCCCGCCCGCCGTGGTTGCACGCGCTGCCCCGGAGCACGCCGAGGATCGCGTCGCCGTCGCGCTCCGCCGCGGCCAACGGCTTGAGCACGACCGCCCCGACGCCCTCGCCGCGCACATAGCCGTTGGCGTCGGCGTCGAAGGTCTTGCACAGGCCGTCCGGGCTGAGCATGCCCGCGCGGTGCGCGCTGACGAACGCGTCGGTGCTGAGCAGCACGTTCACCCCGCCCGCGACGGCCATGTCACAGGCGCCGGAACGGATCGCCTCCATCGCCCGGTGCACCGCCACCAGCGAACTGGAGCAGGCCGTGTCGATCGGTTCGCTCGGGCCGCGCACATCGAGCAGATAGGAGATGCGGTTGGCCAGGATCGAGTGCGTCGTCCCGGTCGCGGTGAAGGCGTCCGGTGCCACACCGAGCGAGGTGAGCAGGGTCGCGTAGTCGTTGCCCGTGACGCCGAGGAACACCCCGGTGGTGGTCGGCAGGTCCGCCGGCCGGTACGCGCTGTCCTCCAGCGCCTGCCACACCGTCTCCAGCGCGAGGCGGTGCTGCGGGTCCATCAGATCGGCCTCGCGCGGCAGGATGCGGAAGAAGCCGGCGTCGAAGGCGTCGATGTCGTCGAGGGCTCCGACCCGCTGGGGGAAGTCCTGGGCGGCAATCGTCCGGCGCTGGTTCTCGTCGTACCGGTGCAGCGGGAAGGCGGTGACGGAGTCCTTGCCGGCCACCAGGTTCGCCCAGTACTCGTCCAGGTCGCGGGCGCCCGGGAAGCGCCCCGCCGCGCCGATGACGGCGATCGGCAGCCGCGGATCGGCCGCGCCGCCGGCCGGCTCCGGCCGGGCCTCGGCGCGCACCGGCTCGGGCCGCTCCTCGACTCGGGCCGGCTGCGGCGGTCGGGCCTCGACCGTGACGCCGTGCTCGTCGGCGAGGTAGGTGCCCAGTCCCTCCAGCGTGTTGACGTCGAAGAAGACCGCCGGGCTGATCGTGACGCCGAACCGCTCGTGGATCTCCTTGGCGAAGGCCACCAGCGAGATGGAGGCGAAGCCGAACGCGTCCAGGCCGGTGCGCGGGTCGAGTTCCTCCGGCGCGAACTTGAGGATGTCGGCGGCGATGGACCGCAGCACGTCCACGACGGCCGGCACGGGCGATGCCACCGGCTCGATGCTCACCGGCTCCGGTTCGACGGGTGCCGGGGCGGCCTGCGGTACCGGGCGGTCGGCCGGCGTCGTCCCTCCGACGCCGCGTCGCACGCCGGCCAACTCCCCGACGACCTCGCCCGTTTCGCCGGCCAGGACGATCCGGTCGGCTTCGAAGAGCACGTGGGCGACCGGCACGCCGGCCCGCACGTGGATCTCCGCGACGTGGTTGAGCGCGGTCCGGGCCCAGTCCGGTGCGCCGGCGCGCCGGGCCTCCCACTGCACGCCCTGGGCGAGGGCGGCCAGGACGTACGGCTCCACGGTGACGTTGCGTCGCGCGTGGTCCTGTTGGAACGCGGGACGGCCGACCCGCAGCACGGTCCGCTCGTCCGGCGTGCAGAACACGCCGTCGACCGCGCACGACGCCGGCTTGTAGTCCAGCCCGCCGTCGGCCAGCTCCGCCAGGAACTGCTCCCGCGTGCGCACCTGCCGCAGGTCGGCCAGGTCGATCCGACCGGACGGCGGCGTGGCGGCGCGCACGGTGAACTCCACGGCCGCCGACCCGTCGTCGGTCCGCACGATGCCGTGGCCGTCGGCGAACTCCGTGACCAGCCGCCGGGTCGCGGACCAGTCGACGGGCCGCAGCACGCGCAGGTCGTGGACCGACGCCTGTGCGGCGAATCCGCTGACCTTCGCGGTGGCCAGCGCGAGGTCCACGGCGAAGGTGGGCACGACGGCCGGCGCCTTGTCCCGGCGGTAGCCGTAGTCGAGCAGGTCGTCGAGGTGGACGTCCGTCGCGTAGCGCAGGCCGCGGACGTCGGACGCATTGCGCCCCAGGAACGGGTGCAGCCGCTCCCGCAACGCCAGCGGGGCCAGCACGGACGGCGCGCCGTCGGTCTGCTCGACCCAGCACCGCACCTTCTCGAACGGGTACGCCGGCAGCGACACCCGGCGCGCCGTCGGCAGTTGGTCCCAGTCGACGCTCCGGCCGGCGACCCAGGTCGTCGCGAGGTCGTGCGCGGGCAGCTCCCGTCGCCCGGCGAGGTAGCCGTCGACGGCCGCCAGCGCGGACCTCTTGTCCGCCGCGACGAACGCCCAGCGGTGGGCCAACTCGTTCTTGCCCACGCGCAGGGTGAACGCGATGTCGGGGAGATCGGCCTCCGGCGCCCCGGCGAGGTAGTCGCGGAAGGAGACCAGATAGCGCCCGAGCGCGGCCTCGTTCATCGCGGAGAACACGAAGAGCTGCTCGCCGAACGGCTCCCGGCGCGCCGGACGTTCGGGGTACTCCTCCAGAATGATGTGCGAGTTCATGCCGCCGGCGCCGATCGAGGTGATGCCGGCCCGGCGGGGGTGGGCGACCTCCCGGCCGTCCACCACGGTGACCGGGGGCTGCCAGTCGGCGAGCGTCTGCTGCACCCGGAAGGGCGTGTCGGTGAAGTCGATGTCCGGGTTCAGTTCCGTGCTGTGCAGGGACGGCACCAGCTTGCCGTGCCGGAACTGGAGCAGCACCTTGGCCAGCCCGATCATGCCGGCCGCCGCCAGCAGGTGCCCCATGTTGGCCTTGACCGATCCGAGCGCACAGAACTGCCGGTCCGGGGTGTGCTTGCGGTACGCCGTGGTCAGCGCGCGGACCTCGATCGGGTCGCCCAGCGCGGTGCCCGAGCCGTGCCCCTCGACATAGCTGATCGTCCTGGGGTCGACGGCGGCGTCCGCCACCGCCTTCTCGATCGCGTGCGCCTGCATGCCCGGGTTCGGCACGGTGAAGCCGTTGCGGGTGCCGGCGTTGGACAGAGCGGTGCCCTTGATGACGGCGTACACTTGGTCGCCGTCGCGCTCGGCGTCGACCAGCGGCTTGAGCACGACCGCGCCGACGCCCTCGCCGAGGATGGTGCCGTCCACGCCCCGGCCGAAGCTGCGGATGACGTCGGAGGTGCCGGTGGTGAAGTGCTCCTGCGACGAGGCGATCAGGTTGTACGGGTGCAGCATGAGGTTGATGCCGCCGGCGACCACCATCCGGCACTCGCCGGCCCGCAGCATCTGGACGGCCTGGTGCACGCACGTGGACGAGGCCGAGCACATGGTGTCCACGAAGAGCGACGGCCCGGTCAGGCCGTAGAAGTAGGACAGCATGTTGGGGATCGTCCCGGTGTAGCTGCCGCTCTGCGGCGCGCCCCGGGTCAGGCCGTTCTGGAAGCCGTAGAGGTTGTAGTGGTTGCTCATGGTGCCCACGAGCACGCCGACATCGCCCTGGTAGCGGCGGTGGATGGTCTCCCGTGAGTAGCCGGCGTCCTCCAGCGCCTGCACGCCGGCCTGGAGGAACAGCCGCACCTCCGGGGACATCTGCTCGGCCTCGCGCTTGGAGATGCGGAAGTAGCGGGGGTCGAAGGCGTCGATGTCGCGGAGGAAGGTTCCCGTCCTGATCACGCTCTTGCCGAGCACGGCGCGGTCACTGTCGTGGACCGCCGCGTGGTCCCAGCGGTCGGCGGGGATCTCCTCGAAAGTGTGCCGGCCGTTCTCCAGCAGCTCCCACAGCTCGTCCATCGTGTCGGCGCCGGGGTAGCGCCCGGACACGCCGATGATCGCGATGTCGTGCCGGTCGTCGCGTGCGTCGGGTGCGTCGGGTGCGTCGGGTGCGGAAGCGCCTGCGGTGCCGGGCTCGGCGGCGGGTTCGCGGACCCGTGCGGTGGTGGGCCCGGCCGCGTCGTCGAACCGCGTCGCCGGGGCGTTCGGCCGCTCGGCCGGGGCGTCCCGTCCTGCGTCCGGCGTCCGTGCCCGCTCCGTCTTCCCCAGCACGGCTTCCAGTTGTTCGCGCCGCGACTCCACGAAGTGCGCGGCCACGTCCGCGATGTTGAGGTACTCGAAGAAGATCGTCTTGGACAGCGGCCCGAAGAGCTTCTCCAGTTGGGCGGTCACCCCCAGGATGCTCAGCGAGTCGATGCCGTACTCGATCAGGTTGGTGGTCGACTCCAGGTCTTCCGGGGCGTGTCGGAGGACCTCGGCGACGACGCCCTTGAGCAGGTCCTCGGCCCGCGCCTGGAGGTCGTCCGCGCCGGCCCGGTCGCCCTCCGCCACGCCGCCGGACGACGCCACCGGCGCCGGCGCCGCGCGGCGGGCCGCGCCGAGGGTGGCCTCGGCACCGTAGGCGACGACGAGGTGCGCGGGGGCGTCGGCGAGCAGGGACCGGCCGAAGGCGCGCAGCCCGTCCTCGGTGGGCAGGGGCTGCCACCCGCGCTCGCGGCGCATCGACTCCAGGGTTACCTCGTCCATGGTCATGCCGCCTTCGGCCCACAGCGGCCAGCTGACGGCGACGGTCCTCCCGCTGCGCTCCCCCGCCTCGACCAGCGACTGCCGGTGCTCGGCGAAGGCGTCCAGGAAGGCGTTGGCCGCCGCGTAGTCGGACTGCCCCGGGTTGCCGTAGACGCTGGCGACCGAGGAGAACAGCGCGAAGAAGTCCAGGTCGAGATGGCGGGTGGCGGCGTCGAGGTTGAGCGTGCCGCGGACCTTCGGCGCGGTCACCAGGGGGACGTCGGCGAGGTCCTTGCGCAGCAGGTACTGGTCGCGCAGCACACCGGCGGCGTGCACGACGCCGTCGAGCGAACCGTGCTCCCGCACGACCGTCTCGACCGCGGCCCGCACGGCCTGGGCATCGGCCACGTCGACCGGCAGGTAGTGCGCGTCGACGCCCTCGGCCCGCAGCGCCGCGACGGAGCCGGCCGTGGAGCGACCGCTGAGCACGACCGTCGCCTCCGCGCGGCCGAAGTAGCGGGCGAGGTGCGGGCCGATGCCGCCGAGGCCACCGGTGACCCAGTACACCCCGCCGGCCCGCAGCTCGGGCACCCGAGGACCGGCACCGAGCCGTGTCTCGACGGGCTCCCGCACCTGCCGGGTGCCGTCGGCGGAGTAGCGGACCTCGGTGTCGGCGGAGTCGTCGGCGCCTTCCTCGCGGACGAGCCGCGCGACCTGTTCCGGGGAGGCCGCAGCCAGGCCCGCGACCCGCACGATGCGGCCCGAGACGAGCGGGTTCTCCAGGGCGACGGTGCGGAACAGGCCGGTCAACGGGGCGTGGAAGTGCGCCGGCACCCGGGCGTCGACCAGCGCCAGGAACCGGTGCTCGCCCTTGGGGCCGGCCGCGAGCAGCTGCTGGACCTCGGCGAACACCTGCTCCGTCATGGCCTCGACGCCGTCGGCCGGATGGGCCGGAGCGATCTCCGGCAGGGTCACGGAGTGCGTGGTGCGGGAGCCGTCGCCCGGGTTCGTCGTCCGGTCGATCCACCGCGTGGTCGCGGTGACGACGCGCGGGCCGGCGTCGGTGGTGCGCTGGGCGAGGCCGCGCAGGCTGGCGCTGATCACGCCGTCGCGGTCGCACAGGTCGATGTCGAACTTGGCGAGCGCCCCGGAGTCGCCGCTGCGTCGGACCCAGGCCCAGGTCTCGGACGGGCAGGGCCGGTGGACCTGGAGTTCGTCGAGGGCGAAGGCCAGGGTCGGGCCGGTGCTCTCGCCCATCAGGAGCACGGAGGTCTGGAAGGCGGCATCCAGGAGGCTCGGCGGCAGCACGCATCCGTCGGCCGCGGTGGTCTGGATGCGGGCGAGCGCCTCGTCCTGCCCCACCCGGATGTCGCGCAGCGCGCGCATGTCCGGCCCGTATTCCAGTCCCTGGGCGTCGAGTTGGGCGTACATCTCGTCGGGGTCGCGCGGGGTCGCGCAGGACGCGCGCAGGGCGTCCAGGTCCAGTGGCGACGGCTCCGGCACGGTGACGAGCTCGGCGGAGCCCACGCTGTGGGTCGTCTCGCCCCGGCGGAACTCGAACGCGATCGTGTCGCCGCGCGGGGTCAGTCCGATGTGCACGTCGACCGGCTCGTCCACGACGATCGGCCGCATCCACGCGACGTCGCGCAGCCGGACCGCCCCGTCCCCGGTCGCCGCGGACTCCACCGCGGCCCGCGCCATTTCCAGGTACGCGACCGCGGGCAACACGCGCGCTCCGCGCACCTGGTGGGAGGCCAGGAAGGGCTCGGACCCGGTGAAGGTGCTGGTGTAGCGCTGTTGCGCCAGGTCGGAGGTGTTGCGGTGGACGAGCGGGTGCAGCGCCGCGGGGTCCGGCGTCTCGGCCGCCGGGGTGCGGTACCAGTGCCGGTCGCGGGCGAAGGGGTAGGTGGGCAGCCGGACGCGATGCGCCTCGGGGTCGTGGGGCCAGTCGGCGGTTCCCCCGCGGACCCACTCCTCGGCCGCGGCGACCGTGTCCGGGCCGGCCCCGGCGGGGTTGTGGACCTCGCCGTCGGTCACCGACGCCAGCGCGTCGATGAGCTGCTCCCGGTCCGCGACGACGAGCACGGCCCGGGCCGCCATCGGCTCCCGGCCGACCTGGAGGGTGTGCGCGATGTCGGCCAGCGACTGGCGCGGCCGCAGCGCGCTCTTGGGGGCCCGCAGATGGTCCCGCAGCTGCTCGGCCAGCGCGCGCAGCCGCTCCGGCTTCTTCGCCGAGAGCGGGATGACGTACGGTCCCGGCGCCTCGGCGGCCGACTCCGCACGGGCCGGCTCGTCACGAACCGACTCCTCCCTGGCCGGTTCCTCCAGCAGCACATGGGCGTTGGTGCCGCCGAAGCCGAAGGAGCTGACGCCCGCCCGGCGCGGTGTCCCCTCGTCGGCCGGCCACGGCTGGGTGTCGCCGACGATGTAGAACGGGCTGCCGTCCAGGTCGATCAGCTGGTTCTGGTTGCGGAAGTTGACGGTCGCCGGCAGGGTCCCGGCGGCCATCGCGCCGATCACCTTCACCACGCCCGCCACGCCGGCGGCCGATTCCAGGTGACCGATGTTGGTCTTCACCGAGCCGATGCCGGTGCTGCCCGGCCGGGGTTCGGTCCCGTTGGCCTCGTGCAGGTTTCGGAAGGCGCGGGTGAGGCCGAGGATCTCGATCGGGTCGCCGACCGGTGTGCCCGGCCCGTGGGCCTCGATGTAGCTGACGGTCTCGGGCGCGATCCCGGCGCGGGTGTAGACGTCCTCGATCAGGGTGGCCTGCGCGGTCGGGTTGGTCACCGTCAGCGAGTTGGTCTTGCCGCCGTGGTTGGTGCCGACGCTCTTGATCACCGCGTGCACGGGGTCGCCGTCCGCCACGGCCCGGGCCAGCGGCTTGAGCAGCAGGACGGCGCCGCCCTCGCCCCGGACGAATCCGTCGGCGCCCTCGTCGAAGGCGTGCGAGGTGCCGGTGGGCGAGAGCATGCTGGCCTTGCTGAACGCCACGAACAGCTTCGGCGACCAGCACAGGTTGACACCTCCGGCCAGCGCCAGGTCGCAGTCGCCGTTGTGCAGTGCGGAAACCGCCTCGTAGAGGGAGACCAGGGAGCTGGAGCAGGCGGTGTCGTTGGCGATGCTGGGGCCGTGGAAGTCGAAGAAGTACGACAGGCGGTTGGCCACGATCGAGTACGCGGTGCCGGTCGGGAAGTAGACGTCGGTCGGCACGTCGTCGCGCTCGATCAGCTCGGCGTAGTCGCCGTGGCACACGCCCATGAACACGCCGGTGCGGCTGCCGGCGAGCGTGCCCGCCCGGTAGCCGGCGTCCTCGATGGCCTGCCAGGCCAGCTCCAGCGCGAACCGCTGCTGCGGATCCATCGTCTCCGCCTCGCGCGGCGAGATGTTGAAGAAGGCCGCGTCGAAGCGGTCGGCGTTCTCGATGAAGCCGGCCCAGACGCTGTTGGTCTTCTCCTCGCCGCTGCGCGGATCGCCGAAGTAGCGTTCCTTGGACCACCGTTCGGCGGGCACCTCGGTGATCAGCGAGCGGCCCGCCGCAAGGTGGTCGAACAGCTCGACCAGCGTGTTGGAACCAGGGAACCGCAGTGCGAGCCCGATGATCGCGATGTCGTCGGCAGCCATCAGCGCTCTCCCACCTTCTGCACGGCACGGCGGTTGTCGACGGTCACCCGCAGGTTCAGGTCGGCGGGCGCCGACGTGCCGGGCCGCCCGCTCCCGTCACCGAGCACGAACTGTTGGTTGAGCACCGCTGTGGTCAGCAGATACACGAAGGTCTGATCCTCCTTGGTGCTGATCTCCTCGACCGGCGAGGACATGATCTTGTCGACCAGGCGACGGGCGAACTTGTGGTCCAGGCAGTCGATCTCGGCCAACTCGCGGTCGGACAAGAGGAGTTCCAGGTATTCGGGACGGCTGTCCTTGAACGCGGCGCTGCCCGGTGCGCGGTAGGGCTGCTTGGGACGGTTGGTGGTCCACTCCGGGAGCTCGGCGCGGAACGCCTTCTTCAGGATGGCCTTCTCGATCTGGCCGTCGTCGTAGCGGAGGTTGACCGACGCGGCAGCGCGCACCACGGCCGGGTCCAGGAACGGGCAGCGGTTCTCGACGCTGTGCGCCAGCGCGGCGCGCTCCCCCTGTGTGGACAGCAGGAACCCGGCCAGCAGCGTCTTGTACTCCAGCCACTGGGCCTTGTGCACGGCGGACATGCCCGGGTAGCCGGGCGCCGCGGCGACCAGGTCGAGCAGATCGGCGAACGGGTCGCGGCGGTCGGCGAGCAGACGCGCCGCGAACCGGCCGTTCTGGTAGCGCATCTCGTGGGAGAACAGGCCCGGCAGCCGTTCCGCCGAGAACTGCTGGTACAGACCGAGCAGGTGGGCCTGGTGGGCGGGACCGAAGTGCGCCAGTTCCGGGTGGAGGTTGGCCAGCCTGGTGCGGCGCTCGTCGTCGGGCAGCTCGTTCCACTGCTCGCGCAGCAGGGTCTCGCGGAACAGCGAGTAGCCCAGGAACGCCTCGTCGGCGCCCTCGCCGCTGAGGACGGTCTTGATGCCGGCGTCGCGGACGTGCCGGGACAGCAGGAACATCGGCACGAACGAGGTGCGGAAGGTGGGGACCTCTGCGTGGTACACCGCGGCCGGGAAGTTGTCGGTGATGTCCGCGCTGGTGATCGGGACCGTGCAGTGCACGGTGCCCAGGTGCTCGGCGACCAGGGACTGGCTGTCGGACTCGTCGAACGTCTTGTCCTGGAACGCCACGGAGAACGTGCGGACCTGGTGCGGGGAGAGCTGGGTGGCCAGCCTCGTCACGATCGAGGAGTCCAGGCCGCCGCTGAGGTAGACACCCACCTCGACGTCGGTGCGCAGGCGCATCTCCACGCTGGTGCGCAGGGTGTCCCGGACGAAGTCGATCGCCTCGGCCTCGGTGCCGTCGAAGCCCGGGACGTCGAAGTCGAGGTCCTCGTAGGGCCGCAGGGAGCGGCGTCCCCCGCTGAGGGTCAGCACCGAGGCCGTCGGCAGCTGGCGGATGCCGTGGAACGGCGTGCGGTCGGGCAGCGGCGTCCACACCCCGAAGGTGGTGGCCAGTTCGTTCGGGTCGAGTGCGAAACGGAATCCGGGAAAGGCGCGGAACGCCTTCATCTCGGACGCGAAGAGGAAGTCATCGCCGTGGTCGGCGTAGAACAGCGGACGTTTGCCGTACCGGTCGCGGGCCAGTACGAGGTCGCCGGTCAGCGCGTCCCTGATGGCCACCGCGAAGGCGCCGTTGAAGCGGGTGAAGCAGTCCGATCCCCACTGGATCCATGCCTGGAGCACCACTTCGGTGTCGGAGTGGTCGGTGCGGAACGGCCGCCCGAGCCGGGCGAGTTCCGCGCGGAGCTCGATGTGGTTGTAGATCTCGCCGTTGAAGCAGATCCAGTAGCGCCCCGAGGGGTCGCTCATGGGTTGCGAGCCGTCGGCTGGATCCACGATGGCCAGCCGCACCGCGCCCATGGCGATGCCGTCATCCAAGTAGTAGCCGGCCTCGTCCGGCCCGCGGTGACGAATGTTCGACAGCATCGAGGTGATGACCCCGGCGGTGGCATCGGGATGCACCGAGGTCGAGAGGAATCCAGCCAACCCGCACATGATCCGTCCTTCTAGCTCGCGGAGATCTTCTTCTGGACGAATCCGTCGATCGCGTTCAGCGAGACGAAGACGTTGGTGAGGATGTCCTCCGAGGTGATCTTCACGGAGAACTCGGACTCCAGGAACTTCATCATCCGGACGTAGCCGAACGAGTCGATGACACCTGCCTTGAACAGGTCGGTGTCCGGGGTGATCGAGTCGTCGAACTCGAAGAGGAAACGGTCCTCCAGGTACTTCCGGATGCTGTCCGTCGTCGTCATCAGTCACGCTCCAGCCTTGATCTTGTACACCATGTGGGAGAGGGCCAGGCCCCCTATTTCGTCGAACTCCAGCCCGTCGTCGCCGTCGAGCAGGGTGCGGACGCTGTCGGTCCACCGCACCGGGGTCACCAGCTGTTCCGCGAGCATGCGTGCCGTCTGTCCCGGCTCGTACGGCCGGGCGGTGACGTTGGAGATGACCGGGGTGGCGGGTTCGGCGAAGCTGAACTGCGTCAGGAATTCGGCGAATCGCACCCGGGCCGGCTCCATGTACCGGGAGTGGAACGGCGCACTGACCTTCAGTGGCACGAAGCGGATCTCCCGGCGTGCCAGGCAGTCGTGCGCCGCGGTCAGTACGGGGGGTGTGGCCGCGATGACGACCTGCGAGCCGGTGTTGAAACCGGCGATGTCGACACCGTCGACACCGTCGTCCGCGAGGATCTGCAGCAACTTCTCCGCCGGTGTGTCCATCACCGCGGTCATGCCGCCGTCGGAGGCCGCCGCCATCAGCTCGCCGCGCTTGGCGACCAGCCGCAGCCCCGTTTCGAAGTCGAAGACACCGGCGGCGAGCAGGGCGTTGTACTCGCCCAGGCTGTGCCCCAGATAGCAGTCGGCCGGCCGGTCCTCACGGTGCACCCGCTCGAACGTACGCAGCGCGTTGACCGCGTAGAGCGCCGGCTGGGTGTATTCCGTGCGGGCCAATAAGTGGTCCGGATCCTCGGTGCATAAGGAAACGAGGTCGTATCCCAACACATCCGAGGCGAACTGCACCAGCCCCGGATAGCGCTCGAACACCTCACCCCCCATTCCCTTTTCCTGGCTTCCCTGGCCTGCAAACATAACCGCCAGCACGACACTCCTTTATCTTGCGACAGCCTGCGAGAGGGGTCATCGTCCGGATGGAAAAAAGCTAGGAACGCGCCGACATCACACGGCGGAACTCGACGCCGACTCCGGTGGAAGAAAAGCTCACTTCGACCAGGCTCACATCGTCTCGACAGCGCCGCACCGCGGGACCTTCCGGATCATGCAATCGATTTCACACCGCAGCCGAGCGAAACCGCCGACCTCAGCACTTGGAGGAAGGCCCTACCGCGACTGCTCATGGTCAGATCGGGCATCGTGACCACACCGAGTGACACCGAAGGCACCTCGTCGGCGATCTCGACCGCGCACACCGTGCCACCGTCCAACGTCGAGGCGTGCGCGGCGTGTTGATACATCAGGCCGAAGCCGGAGCCGGCGGCCACCAGCCCCCGCATCGTCTCCAGACTCGTCGTCGTGATCAGGCGCGGCATGCGGACGCCACGATCGGCGAACATCGCTTCGCAGTGTCGGAGAACGGCCGGGTCGTCCAAGGTGACGAGCGGGCGGGCGGCCAATTCGTCCAAGCCGAGCGAACCTGCCGCGCTCATCGGGTCGTCATCAGCCAACAGCGCGTGCATCGGCAGGGCGACCAGTGGACGGAATCTGGCATCACCTGCCAAGAAGTCATACGTCACTGCGACTTCGCATCGGCCGTCCTGAAGGAAGGTCAGGAGTTGCCCGGCGGAAGCCTCCAGAACGTTCAGTTGCAGCGCCGCATACCGCTCTCGTGTCATGCGGTGGACCGGGGGCAGCAGGAACGGGGCGAGCGAGGTGAGGAATCCCACGTCGAGGGGGCCGGCGGTGTCACCCGCCAGGGCATCGCCGCGCGCCTTCAGGCTCCGGGCCTGCCCCAACAGTGCGCGCGCCTCGCGCAGCAGGTGTCGGCCGCTCGGCGTGAGCGTGACCCCGCGGGCGTGATGGCGGAGCAGGAGCTGCACGCCCAGTTGACGTTCCAGCCTCATCACGGCCGAGGAAACGGTGGACTGCGAAGCGCTCAGCTTCTCCGCCGCCTCCGATATGTTGCCCACTTCCGCGGACACCACGAAGTAACGCAGTTGCGTGAGACTGAATCCCAGGTGATCTATCACAGCGCACGTCCGGAGGGCTTTTTCCGGACTCTGGCCGCGCGCACCTCGCATTCGGCGACACTGCCGCCGAGGGCCATACGGACAGGGGTGATGCGCTGCCGACGGACCCTGTGCCGGTCGAGGGCCCGGCAGGCCGGGGCGCGGCGGGGTAACTCGACCGGAGTCCGGCGCAGGCCGGCGGTAACCATGAGTGAGACTCTCCTCGACTTCGATCGACGACAAGCAGGCGGTCTCCCCGCTGCCCAGGGCAGGGCGCCCTGATCAGCGTGAATGGTGATGTTCTTGCGACCTTCTGACCGTCGAGTCGTCGGTCGTGCTCAGGATCGCGTCCGGATTCGGTTCAAGATGGGTGTGGAACAGGCTGTGAGGCCGGCAGAGTTGGCTGCGACGTCGGAGAACAGCCGGGCCGACAGCGTGGGGGGTGTCAGCTTCTTCGCGAGGGGGGAATACGAGTGCGCCTGTTGAACTCCCAATCTCTCCGTTACGGCGGCGCCACGAGAATCGATCCCAACGATCGATCCAGGTATGGCCGTCGCTCCTGGCGTTGGCGATCACCATAATCGGACGTCTGCGCGCCCGGAAGACGAAGTTTTAGGACGCCCCCATCATTTGGCCACGTGTGAATCGGCCAACGGGATTGCTCGATGATTCAGGCGCGGCAGCGCGGTGCGGCGCTCGTCCCCGCGCCGCGGAGACCTTTCACCGCGTCGCTGAATCGCTTGAAATGGCGGGCCCTGCACGAAAGTTGGGCGCACTCCATGACCACACCTCGATGTTATCGCCGGGAATCGCCGACGGCGCCCCGTCGAGTGGTCGACGGGGCGCCGTCGGCGCCATTCCGGCCAATGATGTCGCGCGCCGGCGGCGGGGTGGGTGGCTTGTATCCGCCCGACACCGCTCGGCATCAGTCGTCCTCAGGGTGTCGGGCACGCCAACTTCCCGGTCCGACAGTGGTTGTCCGCGTCGGGTGAGGGCGGGGACGAGCAGGACCGCGGCTGTCCGCAGCGCGGGGCGAAACTGCCTGGTGGAGGGCGGTCGTCACTCGCCGGGGGCGAGGGTGCGCGCGACGATGCGGGCCGCGTCCGCGATCAGCGCCTCGTCCACCGGGGCGTCCTTGGCGGATTTCGTCGACAGTACGGCCAGCACGATCGGGGTGCCCCGGCCGGTCCAGGCCACACCGACGTCATTGGCGGACGCGTAGTCACCGGTGCCTGTCTTGTCGCCGATCACCCAGCGCTGCGGCAGTCCGGCGCGGAACCGATGCTCGCTGGTGGTGTTGCCCTTGAGCCAGGTGACGAGTTGCTCGCGCGCGTCGTGGGTCAGCGCCCGGCCCAGCGCCAGCCGCCCGTAGCTGGTGCCGATCGCCTCGGGCGTGGTGGTGTCGCGCAGGTCGCCCGGGACGGCGGTGTTGAGATCGGGCTCCCAGCGGTCGAGCCGGCTGGTCGGGTCGCCGATCGACCGGAAGAACCGGGTGAGGCCCTCGGGCCCGCCGAGCTGGCGCAGGAGGAGGTTGCCGGCCGCATTGTCGCTGTACTGGATCGCGGCGGCGCACAGATCGCCCACCGTCATGCCGGTGTCCACGTGCTCCTGGGTCTTCGGCGAGTGCGGCAGGATGTCCCTGGCCGGATAGTGGATCACCTTGTCCAGCGGCGCGCAGTGCGCGTGGTCGCGGAGGACCGCGGCGGCGGCGACCGTCTTGAACGTCGAGCACATCGCGAACCGCTCCTGCGCGCGATGAGCGACGACCTGCCCGGTGCGGGCGTTGCGCGCGTACACCCCGAGGCGCGCCGCGTACCGCCGCTCCAGATCACGCAACTCCGCGGCGACACCGCGCAGTTGGCCGGAGCCAGCGGCCGAGGCGGCCGACGACGACGCAGCGGAGGCGAGTACGGCGGTGGACGCGGCGAGGCCGGCCTTGAGCAGGCCGCGTCGGGGCAGCGGGCTGGCACTGATCATGTGCGAAGGTCTCCGGTTTCGTCCAGGGGCAAGTTCTCGAAGCCCCGACCGCGCGGAGCTCCGACGAGGAACAGCGAAGCAGCCGGCCTGCACCCATGTCCAAGAGTGAAGATTGAACGCCCCATAACTTCTTGATATGGGAAGCCGCCTCTCCGACCTGCGAAGACACCGGATCGCGCCGCCTTGCGTCAGCACCAAATCAGCACGGTGCTGGGTAAGCACCAGATCCATCACCTTCACGGCCCGCCCCGTCGAGTCCGGAGTGAGGTGTCCGTACGTGTCCGCCGTCTCCTTGATGCTCTTGTGTCCGAGCCACCTGGACACGCCCAAAAGTGGCAGACCGTTGCTGAGCGCGGTCGTGGCGAACCAATGTCTTGTGTCCGCAGAGGCCGTGTGCGGTGAGCTCGTGTCGTCATTAAGCAGGTCCGCTGCCGGGGCCACTTTCGCGATGGTGGGAACGACGCGTATTGCATTCCGACCTTGTCGATGTGGTGTAGATCACTCGACTGGGGGGCGGGGGCATCGTCTGCGGAGCCCCCGCCCCGGACTCGATCAGCTCCAGGTCATGTTGATCTCACCCTCGAAATTGATGTATCCAGCGCGCCGGAAGGCGTTCGCCATCGGGACGTTGCCGAGGTCTGTGGACGCGCGGATGCGGGGGACGTGCTGCTCGGCGAGGACTCGGGTGCCCTCGGCGAGGATGTCGTCGATGTAGCCGTTGCCGCGGTGTGTGGGCAGGACCGCGATGTAGGCGATGATCACGTTGTAGTCGTTGCGGGCCGGGATGACGAATCCCGCTGGCTCTCCATGGGGCAGTGTCGCGATGCGCCACCAGTCGCGCGGGCTGTTGTAACGCGCCAGCTCGTCCTCGTAGTGCCGGACGGCCGCTTCGTGCATGGACATCCGGGTCAGGTCGTCACGGCCGTGTGCGTCCAGAGTCCCATCCAGAACTGAGGACATCAGAGCCACGAGTTCCTCGCCATCGCGGACCGGCCGGAAGACGAGGCGTCCGTTGGGCTCGGGAACTGGCGATTCCGGACGCCATTCCAGACGCAGTCGTTCGACGATGAACCGGGCACCGGTCCGTTCAAGTACCGTCATGCGGTCTTCGACGGCTTGTCTCGTTACCGCGTTCTCACGCCAGTCCGGTGGGACGAAACGGCTGTACTCAGGGGGACGCGACCCGTTCGGGAGGGTAGCGGCCATCGCGGTGTGCAGAAGTCGCGCCCCGATGTCCACGTGATCGGAGCCCGAGGCGCTGTCTTCGATGTCGAGGATGTCCAGGATGAGTGGTGCGTCGTCGGCTGATCGGCTCCACCAGGCTGCTCTGGCGAGCAGGCGGTCACCGCGGAGGGCGACCCACATCCATTCCGGACGTCGGCGGCCAGCGGCAAGGTCGTCCGCCAGTTCCTCATTGAGGACGTAAGGCAGTTGGGAGAAGAGGTCGAGTTCTTCGTGTCCGGTGATCGGACGCATGGTCAGGTCGTTCGTTTTCACGGTCAAGGCACACTCCGGTGAAGGCGCCCGTCCGCTCCGGGGTCAGACGCGGTCCGCACCCCGGGAGGACACAAGCGCGGTGATCATGGGGATCATGGGCTTATCCCTCCTCTCGCTGTCGTGGCCCCTCGACCCTCGTGGTGGGGGTCCAGCGGTTACGTCTATCCAACCGCAGCCCTCGTCCGCAAACCCTTTTCGATCACTCTGCTTCCGACAACGCCGAACAGCGAGCCCGGGGCTGTCAACTGCAGGTTCCAATCACTGTGGTTCGCGGCGCGGGCAGGCGACTCACTGGGCTTGTCCCAGCGACGGACTCGCGAAGCCGGACGATCTCCTCGTGCTGGGCGGCGAGTCGGGCGAGGGCCTGGCCGCGGAAGTCCGTGATCTCGTCGATCTCCTGCTCCGATGCGGCCAGCCGTTCCCGGAGCTTGGCGTTCTCCGCCTTGAGACGCGTGATCTGGGCTTCGCGGGGGTCGGGGATCTCGCCAGTCTCGCGCATGGCGTTCAGGCGCCGTTCGAACTCGACACGGAGGTGAGAGTAGGGGCGGGTGCCGTAAAAGGCGGTGCGGTCGACCGCCGCCTCGCTGGCGAGGGTCTTGATGTCGCACTTTCCGCCAGGCGGGATCTCCCCGCGGAGGAGCCGGTCCATGGCGGTCCGGATGCGTTTCTCGTTCTCGGTACGTTGGGCTGCAGAGATTCTCATGCGGACTCCTCGTCCGTGATGGTGCTGGCAGCGTCGATCTCGGCGACGACGCGGAGGGCTCGGTCGTGGTCGGCTTGGAGCCGGGTGCGTTCGGTCTTGCGTGTGGTGCCGAGCTGGCCGAGGAAGATCTCGGTGCGTTCGGCGTGCTCGGCCCAGACGGGGCGGTGGCAGGGGTGATGGGTGGCCTGCGGGCAGCGGGCGGAGTCGCACATCCCGACCAGCGGGCGGTCTGCCGTCGGGGTGCCGGCCAGCTTGAGGCAGAGTGCCCGGGACGGGTCGGTGAACCAGCAGTAGTTCGCGGGACCGAGGTGGAGGATCTTGGCTCGTTTGGTCAGCAGGTTGAGCACGTCGCGGTTACTGCGTTGTGTCTTTGGAGCGGTTACTGCTGTCGGGTCGAGCTTCTCGTCGATGCTCGCGAAGAACTCGGTGAGGCTGCGGGCACCGGGGCCAGCAGGCAGAATGCCCTGCTGGTAGTTTTGGAACTCTTCCAGGACCAGCTGGAGATTGCGGTCGCTCTCGTGCTTGTTGACCTCGGCCAGCAGCTCGGCCTGGGCCCCGCCAGGGCGGGAGGCATAGCCCTCCGTTGTGGCCACAGCGATATGTTTCATGTGGATCTTGGTAGCCAGGACGCCGCCAGGCCGGTAGGCCATTTCCAGAGACAAAGTGCGCCGCAGCATCCGCAGGTTGACCGGCCCCTCGGGGATCGGCGCGAGGCCAAGTCGTCGGCCAGCCTCGGAGTTGGCCCAGTTCTTGAACCACTTGAAGCGGACGTTGAAGGAGAACCTGCCGATCAACAGGACTTCTTCTGCAGGGGCGTCGTGCAGTTGCTCAAGGAGTTCGATCGCGCGATAGACCGGCTCGATGACGACCCACTCGTCGTCGGTGCCGCCCAGCGGCTGTCCTTTGACGATCTTGCTTGCGATCCGGTAGCGGGTCAGGCCCGGAATGGACTCTTCGGACAGTCGGCGGCAGCCGATGCACAATTCCATCAGCTCACTCGCGCGCATGCCCGAGATGGCGGCGGCGGTGATGATCGCGGCGGTGCGGACGATGCCGACCAGTGCGACGGCCTGGAGCCGGGACAGTGGCAGGGTCCAAGGCAGTGACGCTGTCCCGTCGGCCGCGGGGATCAGGTCGGCATCGCGGCCGAACGGTCTCTCGACGCCGACCTGGGCTAAGGGCTGGACTCCGCGTACCCCCGACGGCGGACAGCAATCACACTTTGTGGGCGATACCTGATCGCCACTGATCAACCGCTCGTTCTGCGAGCAAGGTCCCCCGCTGAGTCGCCTGTGATGACAGGCGGAGCAGCGAACTGACGCCACATCCCCGAAACCGCGTGAACGCAACCAAGAGCTTCCACAAAACCGTCGCGCCGCGCCAAGTAAGGGCGCGACGCAAGAGATTCGATAAGGGCGCGACAAAAGATCGTTAGGCACTCACTTCAGTGATCACTCCTCTCTAAGATCAATTAGTTGCATGTCAATCTTCACTGGCATGCCTAGATAGTTTTTGTAAGAAGCGAGGAGTGAACCATGCCCAAAGTTGAGTCGTTAGTGGATGCGAGGGCTCTCGCCAGGTTAGCGAAAACCTTCGATACCCATGGGTCGGACTTGGAGACCTACACCAAGGAGTTCCGGGCGAAGACCGACGCCGAGGTGATTGACAAAGGATTCGGTGTCCTCACGGAATCCGAGGAAGTAACCTCCGCCTACATCGAGATGTCCACCGACATGGTGGAGACACTGAACGCCCTCCGGCAGCACCTGGATCACATCAGCCAGGGCCTGCGCACGGTTCAGCAGAACGCCACGGGCACGGACGAGTCCCTGGCCGCCGGCTTCAGCCACGGGGGTGGCGCATGAGTGGTGACGAGTCCGTAGCGGAGCAGGTCTACGAGGCCGGCCTGGAAATCATTAACCCTGGCGGTGATCCGGATGTCCTGCGCTCGGCCGCCAAGGGCTGGCGGGACCTCCACGAAAACCTCCACACCATGTTCCACGACCTCGACCGGGAGGTGCAGCGGACCCTGGAGTCCGGTTGGCGCGGTCCGGCAGCCGACTCCTTCGCCGAACACTGGAAACACCTCAACACGGCGATGGGCAAGACGCTGCCGCAGTTGCCGGAGGCAGCGAAGAGCCTCGATGAGGCCGCCGATGCCGTCGAGGACATCAACCGCGAGATCCACGAGATCTACCTGGAGATCGGCATCTCCATTGGCATCTCGGTCGGCATGTCCTTTCTGACCATGGGGTTCTCGGCGGCCGCGGGGGCCGCCCGAGCCGCCCAACTCGCCGCCCGCGCCGCCAAACTGGCCAAAACGCTCGGCACGATCCTGCGGAAGGTCAGTGAGGCGTTCAAAGTCATCTCCCGGCTGGCGAAGGAACACCGTTTCCTGAAGAACGTCCTGGTCAACTGGGCCAGCAACACCGGCGGTACGGTCATGACCAACGCCCTCACGGGGCAGGAAACCAATCTGGGCGACGCGGTCTGGCAGGGTGGGCTGTCCTCGCTCGTCGGCACGGGGCCGGGGATGCTCACGACTGGTGGTGTCAGGGCTCTGGGCAAGGTGGCTGGGAAATCGGAGAATCCGATCGCCCAAGGGTTCGGGCGGCACTCCGGATGGATCGGAGATGTGGCGGGAGGCGGCGTCGGCAGTGCCACTGGCGGTTTGGCCGTGGACGGCGTCAAGAAGCTCGGCGGCGACCAGGACGTCGACATGGGATGGGATGCCGGCGTGAACCTCATTACAGGTGGTATGGGCGGGGCCGCCGTCCACGGTGTGAACACGCAACTGCCACCGGGGCGGGAGGGTCCGCACTTCCCGATCGAGGGTCCGACGCAAGGAATCATCTACGGCGGCGGTGCCATCGCGGCTCCAATTCAGAATGCTCTCAAGGACGATGAGCAGAAGAGTGAGGCGAGCGAAGGGCCACACGACGCGAAGAAGGGGCCAGTGAAGGACGTTTTCGGGTGAGAGAGCGAGACCTTGGAACGGCCGCGGCGTCGGTGCTGGCATGGGTCGGCGCCGCGGCGTTCCTGATCTGCCTGCTGGTCCGGAAGATCGCGCCGTATCCGCGCTGGGATCTGCTGGCTTGTCTGGCGTTCTCCGCGGTGGCGTCGTTGGCGTGGTGGCTGCGGGCAACCGGACGGTGGAAATCCCGGCTGGGAGGAGTCATACCCCCGACGCTTGGGCTGAAGATGGGCCGATGGTGGTGGCCACCGATGCGCGGTCTGTGCACCATCGTCGCGGTCTGGCTCTTGTCCGTTCCTTTCTTTCTGTTGGGTTTTTCGGTCTCGGACAACAGCCCCCAACTGGCCGCAATCACTCAGCACGACTACCGCTTCGCAACTGTCACGATCACAAAGATTCACCACTCATACCGGAATCAATCCAAGACCGGCACGACATACGTATCCGTGGTCACCGTCGAGGCGCCGGGACGTGACACGCACGCCAAAGCACTGCACTTGAGGGGAAAGACGAGGACGTCCGACCGGGTGAGAACCGGCGAACGGCTAACAGGCGGACTGTACGCCCCGGATGCCCCGTCCCTGGGAATCATCATGACCGGAAGTGGGCATCTCGCCTCTCTCCTGGGGGGCCCGGCATCACCGGGCGAAATGGTGCTGCTGGGTCTCATCGGCGCGTTCCCCGTCACCATCTTCTTCATCTCCTTCTTCAAGACCAAGGCCGATCCGCTGACTCCCGAGTCCGTGCTCGGCAACAGACCGGCGCGCAGGCTGCGCGTGCATATCGCGGGTGGAACAGCCGGGATATGGCTCTCAGCGCCTGATCCCAAAAAGAAGTCCGGCGACCCTCAGACCACGCTGTCCCCGGCCTTGCGTCTTTCGTCGCCCGAAGGCACCCGTGACCTGTTCATCGACCGGTGCCTCGACCCTCAGGCTCTGTCCGGGGTGCTCGAAGGCCAGGCCGGGTGGCTCTACTGGGCCCCGGATTCAGGCAAGCCCCCGGAGTGGTCCGTCGCGGCCCTGCTCGTTCTTGACGACGACCGGTACGTCTACGGGGTGATACCCCCGGGACGTGCTGAGGACCTTCCGCAGGGCGAGCCGGTGGACCTGCCCCTCTCGGAGACCCGTCCGTTGCGCGCGGTGGGACCGTACGCGCTGTGGCAGCCGGCCGTGCACAGGCCGGGTATGTACGGGTTCGGCCTCGGCTTCCTCGCCGTATGCCTGATCGTCGCAGGGGTCGAACCCGGCGGTGGACCACTGTTGAGCTTGTGCATCGCCAGCACCGTGGGAGGACCGGTGGCGGGTCTCCTTCTGATCCAGCGTCGGCGCACGGTGTACTTGCGACGGTTGGCAGGCGGGCCTTATGACACGGAGGCCACAACCGCTGGTCTGCGGAACCCACCGTGACAGGTGCGATCGGGTGTTTGAGTCAGAGGGGAAGCGATCGCGTGGTGACGTCCGCCGAGGCAGTGGCGCGGCTCCCGAGGAGTCCGACAGTCACGTCGCGACGGGCGTCCAGCGGTATGAGCTGTCTATCACCACCTGAGTACTGCAACGGGTCGGACCCTGGGGTAACTTCCCTGCGATTCGGCCGTTTCGCAGGGGCTTGTGGCGCCACCTGTGGTTCTCATGCCTCGTCTTCGTCATCCGGGGTGGCTTCCCGCGCATGGTGTAGGTCAAGGACGTATCGCTCGGGTGTGGGGTTGTTCCGCCAGGCGTGTCCGAGGGCATCCGGATCGGGGTGTTCGGCCAGTTCGAGCAAGGTGTGGTTGTAGTAGCAGTCACTCCTCCGACATCCGACCACGCAAGCAGCATGCACGGGCCGTCCGGAAAGGTATCTGGATTGCCGCAGACAGACGGAATGCGTGCACAGCACGCGCCAACGTACGGGTGGCCACGGAATTTCCGTGGCCACCCGCCCAGGCGGGCCCTCGCGCGTTTTCCCCTCGGATGACATTTCTTGAGCGATATTCCTTTATCGGATCGACATCCTTGGGGCTCTATGCCGTTATTCGGCAGCCAGCCGCACGAGTTCCTTCATCATCCGATCTAGCATCGCTACATAGAGTTCATACTCCTCCTTGAGTCGCGAATCCCGATCTGTTCGAGCAGGAATTGAGGCGAGCAAGCTCCGGAGATACCCGACCTCGCGGACGAGCTCGTTCAGCTTCGGGATTTCCCTTGCGCTCATATTGCCACTATGTACTCGAGTTGCGTAACCCGCCACGTGGGTATCGAGCGTCAATAGTTCTGAGCCCCAGTCTTGCAGCTCCTCCGATTGCGGGCGATCGGGATATGGAATAACGCGAAAAGCGTCGTATACGCACCTGAAAGCAGTATCGTCAGTCATGCCAGGTCACAATCTTTCCGTCTTTGGTGTAGATGCCTTCACCGCTACGCCAGTCGCCTCGAATTTTCCATCCCATGCTGCCATCTTTCAGCTCCCATGGAATACGATTCTTCGGGTCCGTTTTGCCCCACAGGGACCTTGCTTCCTCGGTGTACTCGGCGAACGTCCTTCCCTTGCCGTGCTTGTCGAGATGGTAGATGGCGCTCTTTTCGACAGACTCGAAAGTGGCTTTATCCCACTCGTTCATCGCCTGGCGATCGGCGCCGCAGAACTGCCCTGCGTTGTGGACAAGAACCGACCGGCCGCCGGCAACCACGTAATAGGTGTGCAGGTCGGCAACGGTGAGGTTGTAGACCTGTTGGTCCGCGGTGGTCCGTGCGTCCGTGGACGCTATCCGTACCAACTTCCCTGTGTTGTCGCGCAGGTGCATCCCAGGCTTAAGCTGCGCGGCATCGACCCAAGCTCCGCCGTCATCGGCCACCCAGAAGGGGTGCTTGTCCGTGGCGACCACTGTGCCCTCAGGCCTAGCACTCGCGCCGAAGGTAGCGATACTGATGAGCCTCTTCGTGCCGTTGCCGACGATGGTGTCCTGGACATTTTCGATCTCGGTACGCCCAGTACGCGGGTCACCAGCGATTACCTGTTCGCCGACGTGAACGTCTGCGATTGGCTTGGTTCGACGATCTCCCATCAGCACCCGGGTGCCCGGCGCGAAGCTGTTCGTTGGGCATTTGGGGAACTTTTTCAGCGCCTTCATCTTGAGGGCGCTCATTGCAAGGTCTGGGAGGCAGGACATCGATGGGGTGTCGATGCATCGCTCAATTTCTTCGGCACCTACGTACCATGCGATCAGCCGGTCAAGGTAAGTGGTTTCGATGCATTCCATTCCCCCGGCGCCGTACGTGCCGCAGGCCAGGACTGTCTCACCAGGTTTGAGTCCACCCTTCCCCATAACCTCGAATCTGGTCTTGATCAGCAGCTTCTCAAGAGCCGCACGGCGCTCTTTCTCTGATACTTCTTTATTGCTTTCGTGGATCTCTTTGTCCACTTGAGCTTTTATCTCAGCGGCCATCTTTTCGGCCGCGATTTTCCTGGCTTCCGTTGTAGCTTTCGCGGCTTGTGCGGCATCCTTGCCAGCAGCTTGCGCAGAGATGCCAGCCTGGTATGCGGAAGTGTCTGCCTGGGAAGCGAAGTTCGAGGCGCGGACAGCGGAATGCTGGGCCTGTTGCGCGGAACGCTCCGCTGCTCGCGCGTCCTTCTGTGCGGCTGCAGCAGCGTTATGAGCCCTCTTGGCGGATTCCGCTGCTTGGTTAGCGGATTCGGCTGCTTGGTTAGCTGAGTTGTTGGCTCGCTCGGCGGCCTTGGATGCCTGGTCAGCGGAATTCCTTGCAGCATTCGCCCACTTGCTGGCCTCGACGGCATCCTTGCGGGCGTTCGCGGCAACGCGCTGTGCCTCGGCGGCGTCCTTGTGGGCGATCGCGGCGGACTTGTCGGCCGCTGCCAGCAGCGTGTCGATCTCAGAGATGTGGGCGGCGGCATTCCCATCGCGCTGTTGGGCCTTGTACAGACCCATTTGCAGGAACGGCCGCAGTCCGGAGGCCGGCCCGGACAATACTGCCTGTGCGGCCGCCTTGACCTCGGGGCCGCCCTTGGTCATGGCCTGGGTGACGGCGACGCGATCGTCATCCTCGCGTGCTGTGAACTGTCCTACCTCCAGGAACTGGTGCAGATCGGCGGTGGTGCCGTCGAGTGCTTTGTTGGCCGTGGCTTTCACTCCCGGACCGCCGGCAGCCATGATCTGAGAGACTGCGACGCGGTCGTCGTCCTCCTTGCCCGGGTAGGCGCGGGTGTGCAGGAACTCCCGGACCTGATCGATCGGCTTGTCGAGCGCGGCCAGGGCAGCTTGCTGCTGCGCGGGCTTGCCGGTGGTGGCAGCTATGTGCGCCACGCTGGCGCGGTCATCCTGCTCCAAGGCCATCGTCAGCCCATCACGCACGAACTCCGAGACGTCCGCGTCCGTACCTGCCAGAGCCATCTCGGCAGCGGAGCGGACCCAGGTTCCACCATTGGAGAGCAGGTTGACCGCGATGTGTCTTCCCTTGGTCGCTGTGACCTGCTGGTCGGACGCGGCGATGGCCTCTTGCCGGAGTTTCTGGGTTTCGGCGTTGAGCTGCTGGGTCCTGCCTGCCTCCCACTGGGCAGCGGACTTGCGGGAGTCCTCGGCCTTCTTGGCCTCCTCTGCCGCGAGGATGTTCTCGTTCTCCTGCTCAGCCAGGCGCTCGGCGTCGGTATCACGGGCCAGCTTGGCCACGGTCTTGGCCTGGTTGGCCGCGTTCTGGGCGTCGTCGGCCGCTGTGGTTGCCGCGTTCGCTGCTTCGGTGGATGCCTTGGCGGCGTCTATAGCCTTGCCGGCTTCGTCGGCGGCCTTGTCCGCTGCAGCGGCGGCAGCCTCGGCGTGTTTGGCCGCGTCGTTGGCGGCATTCCGCGACTGGCGTGCGGCCTCGGCCGCCCGATTGGCGTTGAACTGCGCGGCATTGGCCGCATGCGTAGCCTGGTCCGCGAGTCGCTTTGCCCGGGCTGCCGCAGCCTGCGCTTCAGCGGCTTTGCCACCGGCTTGGCCGGCCCATCGGCCGGCTTCGGCTGCTGACGCAGCGGCAGCAGCAGCATTAGCGCCCGCTCTGGCTGCCGCTCCGGCTGCTTTGGCGGCGTTGTCGGAAGCGATTCCGGCTTGGTCAGCTGCATCGGCAGCCTTCTTCGCGCCCGCTGCGGTGTCCCGTGCCTTTCCCGCTGCTTCACGGGCTTCCTTCGCACGGGAAGCGTCGTTGGCTGTGGCAGCAGCGGCGGACCTGGCCTTGGCCGCTGCGCTGCCGGCTCTGCTTGCGGCGTAGGCTGCCTGCGCCGCAGCACCGGCGGCCACTCGGGCCGCCTTGTTGGCCCCCGCGGCCGCGGCCACTGCCGTACGCGCTGACTCAGCTGCCCGATCTGCCGCATCCGCAGCAGCACGGGCGGCGTCCGCTGCCTTGCTGGCGGAGGACTCGGCTTGCTCGGCTTCCTTGGCGGCATCCGCTGCCGCCTTCTTCGCCCGGCCCGTGGCCTTCTCTGCCTTGGCCGCCTCTTCGTTGGCCTTCTCGGTCAGCTCGGTGGCCCGCTTCTGGGCTTTGTCTGCAAGCTGGGCCAGCTGGGAGACGCTGAGCATTTCCTGGTCTCGTGCGGCGGCTACCTGCCAACCGTCGTCCAGGAACTCCTGGAGGTCTTCGGCAGATCCGTCGAGAGTGAACTGAACCGGATTTTGTAGCGGCCCTGAAGCCAGGCATGATCGCCTCGGCAGATGGGAGAACGCAGGTCCGATGCCCGCACCACGGAAGTACCCCGACGAGCTGCGCGAGCGAGCCGTCCGCGAAGTCCAGACCTCAGGCCGTCCGGTCGCTCACGTGGCCCGTGACCTCGGTATCCACAAGGAAGCCCTGCGTGGCTGGGTCCGCCAGGCCGAGGCCGACCAGGGCAGCCGGTCCGACCTGCTGACCACGGCCGAGCGGACTGAGCTGGCCCAACTCCGCAAAGAGATAGCCGAGTTGCGACGGGCGAACGAGATCCTGAAGGCCGCCAGCGTGTTTTTCGCGAAGGAGCTCGACCAGCCCCGCACGAGGCCGACGCGGTGATCAACCACCTCCGCGACGACTTCGGGGTCGAGCCCGTATGCCGGGAACTGGACCTGTCGGTCTCGGCATACAACGCCCGCCGCAAGCGCCCGATGTCCGCCCGGCGCCAGCGCGACGCACACCTCACCGAACGCATCCGCCGTATCCACGCTGCTTCCGGCGAGACTTACGGAGCCAGACGCATCCACCGCCAGCTGGGGCGCGAGGGCATCGCCGCGGCCCGCTGCACCATCGAGCGGCTGATGCGCGAGGACGGCCTGGAAGGCGTGATCCGCGGGCAGCGGCGCCGCACCACCATCCCCGAGCCGTCCGCTCCCAGACCGCCGGACCTGGTCAACCGGCACTTCACCGCCCACCGCCCCAACCAGCTCTGGGTCGCCGACCTCACCTACATCCGCACCTGGTCGGGCTGGGTCTACGTCGCCTTCGTCCTGGACGTGTACTCGCGGATGATCGTCGGATGGCAGCTTGCCACCCACATGCGCACCGATCTTCCACTGGACGCCCTGGAGATGGCCCTGTGGCGGCGCGGGATCAAGAAGGGCTCGGGTCTCATTCATCACAGCGACCGCGGTTCGCAATACGTGTCCATCCGCTACGGCGAACGGCTCATCGAGGCCGGCGCGACCGCGTCCGTCGGCTCCGTCGCCGACAGCTATGACAACGCCATGGCCGAGGCCCTCAACGGCACCTTCAAGGCCGAACTGATCGAACACCAAGGGCCCTGGCACGACGCTGGCCAGGTCGAACGCGCTGTCGTCCAGTGGGTCGGCTGGTACAACACCGAGCGCCTTCACTCCGCCCTCGATTACCTTCCACCCGAGGAATTCGAGGCCCACTACTACCGATCCCAGGCGAACCCCAACGCCGCCTGAAAACACGCAAACCGGCCGCTACGAAACTCGGGGCAGCTCAATCTTCTGGACCTTCGTCTCCTGGGTTCTGGCGTCCTCGATACGTACCGTCGCCGTTACGTCGTCGCGGTCTTCGGACTTTGCCAGATACGTCTTCTCGATCTCCATAGCCAGATAGCCCACCGGCCCGGAGGTCGCGAAACACACCAAGCCGCCGTCGCGGCTGTGAATCCGCACCAGGTTATTGCCAGAAGCGCAGTCGGCTAACGTGATGTTGCCGTCCCCAGAGACCAGCTTCAGCCCCTTTTCGGCCAACAGCTTGTCCCGATCCGGGTAGGCGTAATCCTCTACGAGCGACCCCAGGCCCTCACCTGCTGCCTGCGCAATGCCGGCCAACGGCCCGTTGCACCACGCGGACACCGCGACCGTAGCCGCCAGCGTTGCGGTTACCGGCCGCCGTAATGCGCCACGCCATCTCATACATAAACCCCCACAAATGAGACATGCCGCGCGCCAACAAGGCCCGGGCATACTTCGGCTGGGTGCATGTCATGGCACAGTTCCGCTGATTCCCCCCAGCGCAGCCCTTAACGTTCTTGGCGCGCATATTTCGAGCATGCTTTCCCATTGGCCAATAACCTGTCAAGCACAGTTAAAGCGGCCATCTAGCGGATGTATCGCTCCTTGAGATGCCCCATCACCCACACTCAGACATGTCGACCGGGTCAGCCAGAGACCTCATCTCGCGTGCCTCGCTGAAGGTGGGCCAGTCCCGATCCCTCTGGTCGTCTGTCTCAGCCGACCTTGGTCATCTGTCGATCTGTCTCGCTGTCCTGACCCACCACCGCATCTGGCTGCCTACGGTCGCCGCATCAGGTCTGCGCCGAGTGCGAGTAGCTGGCGAGGACGGCCTGAAGCGGG
This sequence comes from Streptomyces noursei, assembly GCF_016917755.1. Taxonomy (GTDB): domain Bacteria; phylum Actinomycetota; class Actinomycetes; order Streptomycetales; family Streptomycetaceae; genus Streptomyces; species Streptomyces yunnanensis. Next base: position 1,387,516 of record NZ_CP070326.1, read on the forward strand.
TTCTCCGTATGTCTGACCGCCCGGTGCGATGCATTGAAGCCCCGCCATCTTGAGGTCGCGGGTCATCGGGGTGGCATGGCGTCGTGCTGGGGTGCTCGTGCTGGTCGCGGGCGGCAGTCTGTGTCCTTGATCGTCAGGCAGCGGTCAACGCCGGTCTGCTCGTTTCCAGTCGTCGTTTCCAGGTCGCGGAGGCGTACGGATTCGTAGGCTCGCGGGATGACGGAGATCAACGAGGTCGCCGAACGCGTCGCAGCCCGCCGGGCGGAGCTCGACGAGAGGAGAAGCTCCTGGCCGAACGGCTCGATGCGGTCCGCGCCGAGCGGGAGGAACTCGCGGTGGCGATGCGCGTGTGGGAACGAATGCACGCCCAACTCGACGCGGAGAAGCCGTCGACGCAGGCGGATACGGCTCAAGTGGGCGGGCGTGGTGTGCTGTTGGTCCCGCACCGGAAGGCCGGCGCGGGCGAGGACATCCTGCCGCCGGACTACCAGCGGCTGATGAAGATCGTGCGAGATGCCGGTGGTCCGGTCCGGGGCAAGGACGTCGGCGTCGAGCTGGACCTCGAGGTCGAGGTGAAGGGCCGGCTGGAGCCGCTGCGCGGCAAGCTGAGCAAGCTCGCCGGGCGGGGATGGCTGCGCAAACTGCCTGACGCACGCTTCCAGACCGCACCCTAGGTACGGCGTCGTACCCGTAACCGGCGTGTCCCCGGCGGCCGTTGGCTCGACGTGTGCATGAAGAGGATCAACGAGCCTGCCGGCGACACCGGCTTCCCTGTCCACCAGTGCCGCCTGCCGGTGTCCCGGAAAACCAACGAATACTGCACCGATCCGCTGAGCCGCCACCCGAAGAAGATCGGCTCCCGCTGGCGCCGTCTGCTACCCGGAGGGATCGTCGTCATCGTGCTCGCCGTGCTCCGCCACGACCAGCGCATCGCCGACATGGCCGGCGGCAACCAGGTCGACGACACCACCGTGCGCCGCTGACGCGACGAACTGATATCCCTGCTCGCGGCCCACGCACCCCGTCTGGACCGCGCATGCAAGAGGAAGCCGCCGGATACGGATCACGCGACCTGCCCGGTCAGGGAGTGCAGGCAGCCGGCGACCCCGTCGCCCCGGGCCGAGGGGGAACTGGTTGCGGAGGCTGTTCCGGCGAAAGTGAAGGAGCCTACGAGCCTGCGCCCGCCCGACCGGAGGGATCGGCGGCGGCTCTCATGCCGCGTACCGTCTCCAGGTAGTCGCCGATCGCGTCCCGGTTGCGGGTCAGGCAGTCGATCCGCTGCGTCAGGTGGCCGTGTTCGCACTCCAGAACCCTGAGCATCTCGGGCGTCAGATCGTCGAAGTAGATGCTCCGGGGCTTGTCCAGGCAGGGCAGGATCTGCCGGATGATCCGGGTCGGCAGCCCGGAGCCGAGCAGTCCCTTGATCTGCATCACACGGCCCACGTGAGCTTCCTCGTACTCACGGTAGCCGTTGTAGGAACGCCCCGGCGTGATCAGCCGCTGCTCCTCGTAGTAGCGCAGCAACCGCCGGGAGGTGCCGGTGCGTTCCGCCAGTTCTCCGATCCTCATGCCGCCGAGCGTACGGCGTCGCCTTCGGCCCCCCGTTTGACCTTCACATAAATGTGAGGGCCTGAGACTCGCAGGGCGGCCAGGACGCGGCCGCTGTGCATCTGCGACGAGGAGGACTGCCATGGTCTCGATCGATGTTCCCGTCTTCTACCAGGAATGGGCGACTCGCAGCGGCGGTGTCATCGACGCTGCCGCCGGGGTAGGCCCCGACACTCCGGAGGACGCCCGGCTCGCCTACCGGACGTTCTTCCAGGACAGCTTTCCGGCACCGGACGGGGTGACCTTCGACTCCGTGGAAGCGGACGGGGTGGCCGCCGAGTGCGCGACTCCCGCAGACGCCGTACCCGGCCGGCACCTGGTCTATCTCCACGGTGGCGCCTACCTGGCGGGAGACCCACAGGGCTACCGTGGCCTGGTCGGCGATCTCGCCCGACGCCTGCGCGCCCGCGTTCTGGTCCCGCACTACCGGCTCGCGCCCGAGGCGGTCTTCCCCGCCCCCATCGAGGACGCCGTCACCGCTTACCGCTGGCTGCTGGAAGAGGGCGCCGAACCGCACAACGTGGTGCTCGCCGGCGACTCCGCCGGTGGCGCGATGGCGGTCAGCGCCCTGGTCGCCGCCCGTGACCAGGGACTTCCGATGCCGGCCGCCTCGATCGCCATCTCCCCCTGGGCCAACCTCGAACACACCGGGGCCACGATGTTCACGCTGGACGGCGTGGACCCGTCCGTCAACCGTGCGGGGCTGAGCCGCGCCGCGGACATCGTCCTGGGCGGCGCCCCGCGGAACAACCCGCTGGCCTCGCCGGTCTTCGCCGACACCCGCGGACTGCCTCCGGTTCTGATCCAGGCCGGCGGTCACGAGGTCATGCTCAGCGACGCGGTCAGGCTGGCCGCCAAGCTGGCCGAGGACTCCGTACCCCTGCGCCTGGATGTCGCGCCGGGGATGGGACACGTGTGGCATCTGCTCGCCGCTCACCTCTCTGCCGCGGACAAGGCGGTCGCCGACGCCGTCGCCTTCGCCGAGGAGCACCTTCCTGCCGCGGTCGCCGAGGAGATCGTCGAGGGCCTCGGCCGCCCTCAGCCATCCCGCCTCTCGATATAGAGAAGTCCCGCCATTTTGAAGTCGCAGGTCATCTGGGTGGCATGGCGTCGTGCTGGGGTGCTCGTGCTGGTCGCGAGCGGCAGTCTTGGGCCAAGCCCAACTGTCGGCGGTTCACTTCGAGGTTGGTGAGCACGAGCAGGGCGCGCAGGAGATCGGTGGCGCGGGTGGGGTCGGTGCGGAGCTTGGTGAGGATGCGCCAGGTCTTCAAGTGCCCGAAGCCGTGCTCGACGGGGGCGCGTGCGGCGGCCAGGACGCGGTTGGCTTCCTTCTCGCCGGGCGTGAGCTTGCGGGCGCGGGTGGCCTGGTAGCCCGTGACGATCACGGGTGGTCCGGATTGTCGTCCAGACCGAGGAAGCCGAGGTCGGCCAGGGCGCCGAGCCCGGCGGTGCGCAGGTGGGTGAGGATGTGGTCGCGGCGGGCGGCGGTGATGTCGTGGGTGCGGCCGAGGCGGGCTGCGGAGATCCAGACCAGGTGGCCCTTCTCGTCGGTCAGGGCGAGGAAGTGCAGGCCGTGTCGGCGGTGTATTCCGGAGTAGTTGAGCCGGTTCGCTCTGCCGGTGCGGCGGACGATGGGGATCAGGGTGCCGTCGATCAGGACGGCTTCACCGCCCCGCTTGGCGATCCTCTTGCATGCGCGGTCCAGACGGGGTGCGTGGGCCGCGAGCAGGGATATCAGTTCGTCGCGTCAGCGGCGCACGGTGGTGTCGTCGACCTGGTTGCCGCCGGCCATGTCGGCGATGCGCTGGTCGTGGCGGAGCACGGCGAGCACGATGACGACGATCCCTCCGGGTAGCAGACGGCGCCAGCGGGAGCCGATCTTCTTCGGGTGGCGGCTCAGCGGATCGGTGCAGTATTCGTTGGTTTTCCGGGACACCGGCAGGCGGCACTGGTGGACAGGGAAGCCGGTGTCGCCGGCAGGCTCGTTGATCCTCTTCATGCACACGTCGAGCCAACGGCCGCCGGGGACACGCCGGTTACGGGTACGACGCCGTACCTAGGGTGCGGTCTGGAAGCGTGCGTCAGGCAGTTTGCGCAGCCATCCCCGCCCGGCGAGCTTGCTCAGCTTGCCGCGCAGCGGCTCCAGCCGGCCCTTCACCTCGACCTCGAGGTCCAGCTCGACGCCGACGTCCTTGCCCCGGACCGGACCACCGGCATCTCGCACGATCTTCATCAGCCGCTGGTAGTCCGGCGGCAGGATGTCCTCGCCCGCGCCGGCCTTCCGGTGCGGGACCAACAGCACACCACGCCCGCCCACTTGAGCCGTATCCGCCTGCGTCGACGGCTTCTCCGCGTCGAGTTGGGCGTGCATTCGTTCCCACACGCGCATCGCCACCGCGAGTTCCTCCCGCTCGGCGCGGACCGCATCGAGCCGTTCGGCCAGGAGCTTCTCCTCTCGTCGAGCTCCGCCCGGCGGGCTGCGACGCGTTCGGCGACCTCGTTGATCTCCGTCATCCCGCGAGCCTACGAATCCGTACGCCTCCGCGACCTGGAAACGACGACTGGAAACGAGCAGACCGGCGTTGACCGCTGCCTGACGATCAAGGACACAGACTGCCGCCCGCGACCAGCACGAGCACCCCAGCACGACGCCATGCCACCCCGATGACCCGCGACCTCAAGATGGCGGGGCTTCATTGATAGTCCACCGCCACCAACTGCCCCTCCGTCGAAGGGCTCGGCAACCCAACATCACTTCCCCAAGCAGGCTCCCGCTCGGCGCGACCGCCGGCCGTCATGCTGCGGCGTAGCTGAGGCGGAACAGGTCCTGGGCGCGCACCAGGTCCCGCTCGGTGCGCAGTTGGACCTCCAGGTTGCCGGTGCCGTGGTGGCCCAGCCCGGTGACGTTCCGGGTGAAGCCGGGGATGAGGTCGACCGTCTTCGGGTTGGCCTTGAGGTAGACGAGCAGTTTGGTCTGCCGGGGCGGGATGGCACAGGCGGAGTCGCACAGCCGCTGGTAGGCGACGTACTGCTTGCGCTGCACCCGTGTGACACCGGTCCCGACGCCGAGCAGCGCCTCGTCGACCGCCTGGACCGCCTCGGCCAGCTCCGCCAGCGCTCCACCCTGCTGCCGAACACCCCGCTGCCTGGCCGCGCGACGACAGCTCCGCTTGACGGTGCCCGAGAGCCCCGTAACGGAGGCCACGGTCTCCAGGCCGATGTGGTCGTCGCCGTAGTACCGGTAGCGGACCAGGTCGATGCTGCGCCGGTGCTCGCGCACCGCGTGGGCGTCGTAGCGGGTGAAGTCGCCGGCAACGCAGATCAGCCGAGGCGCGCTCCACAGGATATGGGACGCGGCCGTCGCTCCCAGTCGATCGCGGACCAGGGCGCGGAAGGCGTCCCGGTGCGCCAGGAGCCAGGACATGTAGTACAGGCCCTGGTTGATCACGCCTTCTCTGAACCAGGCATCTGATCCCAGTACGGGGTTGCCGAGTCCTTAACCGGCAGGATCTACTTGAGCGTTGTCTTCTCGACTGTCCGTTGAAGGTGCTGGTGGATACGGTCTTATGGCGGTCGAACAATGGGGCACGTCGTGCGAGTTTCTCCTCCGCTCCGGCAAGGCTCACATGCAGCCCTTCCACCTCGCCAAGCTATCCCTCGCGTTCGGCTTCGGCGATGCGGACGAGGAGGTTGTCTCGGATCTCGACGAGCCGGTCACGCTGAGCGGGGTCGGGCCAGAGCATCGGGCAGCGGACGGGGCGTGCTCGTGGATGCAGGGGGTGCCGAATGCGCGGCCGCATGCACCGATGGAGACCTTGCGTCGCTCGAAGTGGCCGAGGAATTCCTGCCATTCATCGTCGGTGGAAACGCGGTATTCCTCGCTGGGGCGGAGGGACCGGCGGCGGGCCAGGAAAGCCATGTGCGCCTGGATCGCCTCCTCGGGGTAGACGGCCTTGTAGCCGAGAGTCACGTTGATGTCCTGGTGCCCGGCGATCATCTGGGCGATGTGCGGCGGCAGCCCATTGAGGACGGCATCGGTGATGAACATGTGGCTTGTGTCCGCAGAGACCGTGTGCGGTTGACCTCGTGTAGCGATTGGACAGGCCCGGATCCACCGTCGCTAACGACGAGGTACGCGATAGCGGGGGCTGTAGGCGGCCGAGTTGCCGTCGCGGGTCGACTATCCGATTCCGGCGATCAGGGCTGTGACGGACAGCAGCAGCGCGCCAAGACCGCCGACGGTGCCCGCGATCACGGCGTCCCGGCGGTCAACCGCCCTGCTCAAGTGAGTCCGTGCGGCGAATACGAAGGTGAGCCCACCGGCCACAAACCAAGGTCCCCATAGGTAGGTGTACCAGCGGCTGACCGGCAACAACTCCGGGGCGAGTTCGATGACGTGCGCCTGTACAAGCAGTCCCTGCCCGACAAACAATGCTCCATGCCAGACGAGCAGCACCCCCGCGCCCCACGCGCTCAGCTGCAGGAGGCGACTCATGCCGCGTCCCCACGTGCGGCGGCGCACCAGAGCCAGGCCAAGCGTTCCGCCGACGACTTTGAGTACTCCGGTCACCCACAACACCGTGATGAAGCCGGGATTTCGCTCTCGTGCCAGCTCGACCAGTGACGGTGAGATCGTGGACGCGGCCCCGGCCAGACCGCCCATCGCCCAGTAGAAGCTGGGAACGGCGAACGCGAACCCCCATACGGCAGCGGCATACCCAGGCCATCGGGCCGGGGAGCTCGCCGTTTCACGACGCAGACTCATGATCGCAATTGTGCCCTGCCCGTCAACGACTCGTACGCCGTGGCGGCAGTCTGACCGTGACATGACGGCGGCCGCGCGAGTTGGTGATGTCGTGACGCATTACCGGACCCGTGCGGCCTTGTCCCATCCTGTCTTCTGCGGCCTTGACCGTGCACATCTCGGCGGTTTGATCGAGGAGTTGGCCGTGCCGTGGTTGGCCCAGCGCGAGTCCACACTGCGTGAACGTCGAGGTGGCGAGCGCAAGCGTGCTGTGGGTGCCGGGCCGGATCATCAACTGGTCTTCACCGCCCGAGTCCTGGTCACCGTGGTCTACATGCGCCTGCAGCTGCCGCACGCGGCACTGGCCGAGCTTTACGGCGTGACCCGTCCCACCGTCACCCGTGCCATCCATGAGATCCGGCCCCTGCTCGCCGCACGCGGCTTCGCCGTCCCCGACTGCCCTGGCATCCGCCTGCGCACCCTGGCTGATGTCTTCGCCTACGCCCAGGCCGAAGGCATCGACCTGCGGATCGACGGCACCGAAACCCAGGTCCGCCGCCCGAGGGCTGGCCGAGCGGGCCGCAAAGCCTTCGTGTCTGGGAAGAAGAAACAGAACACCGCCAAGACCACGACCATCGCTGACAGCTCGGGGCGCCTGCTGTGGTCCGGGGCCGACCGACCCGGCCGGATACACGACCAGACTGCGATGCGCACCGAAGGCATCGCCGAGCAGTTGCGTTTGCATCCGGACGTCAAGGCGGAGGTCGACGAGGGCTGCCGGGGCCTTGCCAATGACTACCCCGACCAGGTCAGCGCCCCGCCGAAGCAACCGAAGGACGACGCCCCGCTCGGTGAGAGGTACGCCTGGCGTGAGGAGCGTCGCCGGCAGTCCTCCTCCCGGATCTGCGTGGAACACACCATCGCCGAGGAGAAGAAGTGGCGGCCGCTCCAACGCTACCTCGGCCGCCGCGAGTACTACGCCGAGACGCATGCCGCCATCGCCGGACTGGTCTCCGACCGCGCTGCCCGCAGGCCCACCCGGCGGCGCACGGGCGCCGAGCTCGTGCCCGTCTGGACGGCCACCAGCTGATCACCCGCCAGCGGGACCGCCAGGCCAGCGCGTCCCGACGTCAATCGCGTACCCAGCCGCAAGAGGACGTCTGGTTCGATTAATTTGTGAGTGGTTGTGTTTTATGCGTCTCGCCAGGTCGGGGGGCGTCGGTTGCTCGTTTGGTGAGGTTCGAGATCGCGGCGAGACGGATCATGCTCTCGGAGTGTTCGGGCTTGGTCTCGTAGTCGCGGGCGAGTCGGCGGTGCATCATGATCCACCCGAAACTGCGCTCCACCACCCAGCGTCGTGGGAGCACGGAGAAGCCTTTCACCTGCGTGTTCCGTGGGACGACATCAACGTCGATGCCGAGTGTGGCGCCGTGTTCGACGGCCTGGTTCTTGTATCCGATGTCGACCCAGGCTTTGGTGATCGTGGGGTGGGCGGCCGCGGTGCGGGGCAAGAGCTGTTTGCCGGCTTCATTGCCGGAGACTCCGGCCGCGGTGACCATGACCAGCAGCAGGAGGCCGAGGGTGTCGGTGACGATGCTGCGTTTGCGGCCGACGATCTTCTTGCCTGCGTCGATGCCCTGGCTACTCGTGGGGACGGTGTGGGCGGTCTTCACGCTCTGGGAGTCGATGGCGCAGGCGGTCGGTGCGGAGTTGCGTCCTTCCTTCTCGCGCACCAGCCGGTGCAGGCGGAGACCGAGCTGCTCGATGGTGCTGTCGAGGGTCCAGGCGCTGAAGTGCGAGAAGACGGTGGCGTGGGCCGGGAAGTCGTGCGGCAGGTACCGCCAGGGGATACCGGTGCGGTTGACGTAGAGAATCGCGTTGAGGACTTCCCGCAGGTCGGAGACCTTGCCGCCCAGGTTGAGGGACGTCTTCTGCCGCTCGGCCCGCCACGCGGTCAGTGTGGGTTCGATCAGGGCCCATCGGGCATCGGAGAGGTCGGACGGGTAGGGCTTGCGGGGTGGCTGCGACGCCATGACAGCACTGATACTGCCTGGACTTGGGGTGCGTACATCGCTCGTCCGGGCGACTCATGCCGACTGGACCGGGCATTTTCGAACCGGACAGGAGGTGTTGGGGCAGAACAGGACGACACGTGAGACCGGTGACGAGCGTTGACCTTGCACATTCGGCGCGATCAGGCACCAATAGGCCCATGCCGGGCTGCCGACGAAACGGATAAACCTGTACGTCAGCGACAAGGACGTCCTCTGAGAGGACGTCCTTGTCGCTGACGTGCGCGTTTGAGTGGATTGCCGGCTGTTCGGGATCCTCTGATTCATGCCGAACACCCCGAATACTCAAGGGAAGCACTCACCGCTGGTCTGGCGTGTCGCCCCGTTCCGCCCTAACTGCTCCCGTCCGGTCCGCAAATAGCCAGACCGACCCCGACCCCGCCAATCGCCCGGACGAGCGATACGCGCGGCCCCAACTCCAGGCAGTACCAGTGCCGTTATGACGCCTCAGTCGCCCCGCAACCCCTACCCGCCTGACCCGCCTGACGCCCGCCGGCCAGGGGGAACACTGCAACAGGGGCGGGTCGCCCGGTTGGGCCTCTAGCCCTTGTTGACCGCCGTTCAGCCCTCCGTCCTGCACGACATTGGCACGGTGGGCGACTCAGTGCCCGAACGAGGGCGTTCCCGCAGGGACCGCCTGGCCGCACGTCAGGCGCACCGCTGCGCGCGGGGAGCGGATTACTCGCTCGGAGGGACGGACCTTCCGGGCGGAGACGTGGCCGCGTAGCCGCAGATCCCAGTTGTCGGGGAGGGCGATTCCAGCCCGTTGGGCGGCGTCGCTCGACGCCTGGCCCGATGATGGATCCGCCGATGGCTGGGCCCGACCGGGCCCGACGGGAGGGAGGCGGCGCCGGACTTCGTGCGCCGAGATTTCACCGTCGGCGCCCCGGACCTGGGGCGGTGCGGCGACATGACCGGGAATTTCACCTGCCACGCTCACACACTGCCGGCCTGACGATGATTTGCGTTGGACTCAAGCGCGTCCTGCCATGCACCTGCCGCCTGTGCAGTAGCATCGTTTTTATGCCTGTTTGGTCGTTTTATGACAGATAGCGGTTGGGTAGATCGGGCGCCCATCGAACAACGCACCCCCGGGCGGAGGCCATGACGTTGATCTCCCACGACGAGGCCGCAGCAGGACCATCGCGTGCGGTCTCTTCTACCGGCGTCATGGACGACATGGCCACCGTCGCTGCCGTGAGGCGGTCCACCCGGACCCGGCCGCTGTCGCCCGCGCGTTTGCTGGAAGACGCGGTCACCCGGGCCGGGCTCTGGCAGCGACTCGACGAACGCGCGGCCGGCGATCCGGGCGGGTTGGCGGTGATGTTGACGCCGGGGACATCCGCGTACGGCGATCCGACGACCGCAGTCAGCGCCGTGCTCGTGGAGCTGCTGATCGACCTGCTGTGCGACAGGGGCTACCGGAACATCACCGTCGGAGCCGCCCGCTGCGGTCCGGACGTGTGGCTTGAGGGTCTCGGACTCCTTCAGACCTGTCGCCGGCTCGGCTACGGCGGGTGCACCCAACGAGGCAACACCTACCGGATCGTGGACCTCTCCGAGGACGTCGAACCGGCGAGGTTTCCCACTTCCAGTGTGCTGCACGGCAGTGGAATGGCGCGTGCCTGGCTGGAGGCGGACTTCCGCATCAATATCGCGAAGAACAGCACCCACCCGGAGTTCGGGTACGCCCTCTGCCTGGCCAATCTGTTGGGGGTGCTGCCACAGGCCGACAAGCACCACCACTACCGGGCGCGGCGCGACGGCGCCGAGGTCGTCGTGGATCTGTTGCGTTCCTACGCACCGGACTTCCACATCATCGATGCGGTGGTGAGCAGTCACGGGTGTGCCGGATCGTACGTGGGCAAACCACTGGGAACGGGGACGGTCATCGCGGCGCCGGACGGGGCGCTGGCAGACATGGTCGGCGCCCTGCTCATGCACGTCGACCCCGTCTCATCGCCGCTCAACGCGCGGGTACTCCGCGACCACGGGCTGCCGGACGACTATCACCTCGACGGCGATCTGACGCCTTATCAGGGATGGCGCAACCCACCGAGAGCCCTGGTCGAGGCGGTGCGTCGACTCGCCCCGGACGGACGGGCGCATCGGCTGTTCAGCATTGCCTCGTGGCAGGTGGCCCCGGGCGCGGCGGAGGTCACCGATCCCGCACTGGCGCGGCTCTCGCGCCTCCTCACCACACTGATCCGCGTCGCGGACGAGAACCCGGCGGCTTCCGCCGCCCTCTGCACGGTGGTCGGGGCAGCCGCCTCCGCGTCGTCCACCGTACGCGCCTGGCGGACCGGGTTCAGGAAGGAGAAGGTCCGGCGGCGGGACGTCTCTCTCGCCGTCGACCCGGACGCCTATTCCCACCGTGACTTCGACCGGATCAATGGTCTCCTCCAGCCGTTGGAAGAAATCATCGACGCGCTGCCCGCAGATGCCTGGCTGATGCGGTGGCAACACCTGGACCACTCGATCCTCTTCGGTTGCGAACGCACCGTCAACGCGCCGTACGCGGAGTTCGTGCGGCGGGTGGACATCAGCCGGACCATCAGCTACATGACCGACTATCTGGGCGGACGGATCCACGTAGTGTCCCGCGACGTGCAGGGGCGGCCCACCCGTCAGATCGAACGCAACCTCTATCTGGCTCAGCCGAACTACATGGCGTTCTACGGCGGCCCACCCATCGATGTCTGCAAGCTTGAGAAGATCAGTTACGAGGAGCGGTCGCAGCGGATCGCCTGGCAGACGGTCCACAGCCCGAACGGCTCCGCCGAGTACGACGACGGTTCGGTGGTCTTTCTCCCGGCGGACCGCGGAAACCGGACCCGGATCGTGGTCCGGGTGCGCCAGCGATTCACGCTGCCGCTGACCTGGCAGGTGTTCCGTCCGGAGACCCGGCCCACGCTCAGAGAGCCACTGGTGCAGGACTCCTACCAGCGGTTCTTCACCCGCACGCTCGACAACTTCGAAGCGCAGTACGAGGGGCGGCCGTACCGGATCGGCCGCCCTTGGGAGAAGCAGGACGACATGCTGGCCGCCGAACTGCCCACTCAGCGCCTGACCGAGGCCGCCCGGCTCGTACGGAGCATCACGGCCCAGGCATTGGCCGTGTCGAAGTTGCCGGGCCAGTTGGGCCCGGATGGGTTCAGGCATGTCGCGCCCGGCGACGTCCCATCTCGTTTCGGGCTGCTTGAGGATCTCCGGGAAGAGCTGCGTCCCGCGGTCACCGGTTTCTGGCAGGGGCTGCGCGAAGCCGTGGCCCGGGACAGGCGATCGAGGTAGGCATTGTGAAAGCGTGTGTGACCGGAGCCACCGGACTCGTCGGCGCGCAGGTGGTGCGCTCTCTGTTGGGCGCCGGCCATGAGGTGAGGGCAGTGGTCCGCCGAAGCAGCGACACGCGGCAGCTGCGCGCGCTCGACGTCCCCGTGGTTGACGCGGATCTTCGTGTCCCCGCCACGTTGCGGCCCGCGTTCGAAGGCTGTGAGACGGTGTTCCACTGCGCCGCCGTGTTCGCGTACTGGGACGTGACCCGGGAGGATCTGGCCCGGGCCAACGTGGAGGGCACCCGCGAGGTGCTGCGGGCGGCAGCGGCGGCAGGGGCCCGGCGGGTGGTGGTGACCTCCTCGTCGGTCACCTGCGGATCGTCCCACGGTCCGGCCTCCCGCGACGAGAGCGGGATGCCCGGCGAGGAGTATCTGCCGGACTACTTCCTCACCAAGCTGGAGCAGGAGCGGACAGCGCTCGCGTTGGGCGCCGAACTGGGGCTGCAGGTGGTGGCCGCCTGCCCGACCATCGTGGTCGGCGGGCCCGACTGGCGGCTGGTCCCCAGCAACGCGCTGCTCACCCGCTATCTGGCCGATCCTCTGCGCACCACCTACCCGGGCGGATGCAACATCGTCTCCGTCCGGGACGTCGCGGACGGCCACGTACTGCTCGCGGAGCACGGAACCGCCGGGGAACGCTATCTGCTGGGCGGTGAGAACTGGGCATGGCGGACCATCCATCAGACCGTCTCCGAGTTGTGCGGCACCCATGGGCCGTGGGCCACCGCCTCGCACACCGGTGCGTACGTGGCGGCGACGCTGGCGGAGATCCGCGCGGTGCTGAGCGCCCGAACGCCTTCAACCACCCGCGCGGAGGCCCGGACCATGGGCCGCTACTACTGGTACGAGCACGCCAAAGCCGCTGCTCTGGGATATACGCCGCGCCCGGCGCGCCAGGCCCTCGCCGAGGCGCTCGGCTGGCTGATCACCAGCCTGCACGTACCGGACCGGATCAGGTCCGGGCTGCGTCCGCATCCGGAGGTCATGGGTACGCGGGCACTGGTTCCCCGACAACTGGACGAGGGCGTCAGGGCGTTGAGCTGACCGAGGCACCTGGGCACGGGCGGCGGCGCCGGTGCGGCGCCGGTGCCCGTACGTCGACTGCCCCGGAAGCCGCCGTCATCGCTTCGTGCCCCTGGAGCGGGGCGAGGGCCCGGCCTTGGCGCCCCCTCCTCCGCCGGGTCTGTCGTCCGACACCGCTTCCGGTGCGGACGCGCGCAACTGCTCGCAGAGGCGCTGTTCGTGCTCCCGGGTCAGCTCCGCCACGCTCCGCGCGTAGTCGATGCCGAGTCCACTCAGGGCCGAGGCGAACTTCACGCCCTCGCCGCCGACGAACTGCCAGTACGCCCGGTTGACGTCGCTCCAGGTGGGTTTGCCGTTGAGCAGCCCGGTCATCAACTCCGCATAGTCACCCCACATCGCGGTCTGGAGTTCGGCAATCCGGACGGTTGCGGTCCGGAAGTGTTCCCAGCTTCGCCGGATTTCGGCGGCCAGTTCTTCGGTCGTCTCAGTGCTCATGGACACTCCTCAGGTCGGCACCGACAGGGGCGGGGACCGGGCTCAGCAGGGTGCTGTGGTGGAACCCCAGCCGGGGATCGGCCCAGACAGGCAGATCGGGAAGGTATGCGCGCAGCTCCGGCATCTCGACTCGCAGCCGCACGGCATTGGCCGGATAGTCGTACACGGTGATCGTGTTGAGCCCGCGGTTGGCGGTGAACAGCAGCCTCTGGTCGGCCGAGAGCTGGCAGGCGTAGACCGAGTCAATCAGCGTGCCACGCGTGACGCGCAGCGCACCGACGAAATGCCTGCTGCTCGGGACGGGGGACCCCCGGGTGAAGGCGTCGGTGACCTGCCGGGCGGCCTGCCTGGCGGAGCGCATCTGCGCGGACAGTCCTGGTCGTTCGTCGATGACTCGGTACGAGGTGAAGTCGGCAAGGTCGATCATGACGATGGTGCCGCTGCCGCCGTTGCAGTAGATCAGCTCGCGGTCGGAGACGCACACGTCCGAGTTGATGTGCGCGGGCACGTTCTGGCCGCAGGTCCAGTGCCGCAGGATCTGCCCGGTACGCGCGTCGATCTCGAACACGTACTCCTTGAAGTAGGCCATGGCCCATTCGTGCCAGTCGCGACCCTCTTGGGGATGGACCCGGAAGGACAGTGCGTAGAAGACGTCCTCACGCGGATGGCAGGCTACGTGCCAGCAGGTCGTCGGCAGAGGGATTCGCCGGGCGACACGTTTTTCGAGGTCGAAGATGCCGACTTCGGCTGCCTCGCCCTGACCGGGATGGTCCATACCGCCGTAGACGAGGTAGCGGCCGGAGGCGGTGCGTTTCATGGCGTGCGGCAGTTTGAGCAGGTGATCGCCGATGCGCTCGGCCTTGGTCGGGCGGTCGAGGTCCACCAGCCAGAAGCCGTCACCGATCGCGGTGGCACCCTGGGTGTTGTCCAGCCACACCATGTGCGTGCTGCTCTTGATGGATGCATCGGGGATCTCGAACCGCAGGGTGGAGACCCGCTCGCGCTCGTCCAGCGAATCAACATCGTAGAACAGGAGTTGCTGCCCGGCATTGCCGAGAAAGCCGAACTTCCGGTCGGGCGTGATGCTGATGGCATGGCCGCCGGCCACACCGTCGTAGTACTGCACGCGATAGGCGTACTCGCCGCTGTCCGGGTTATAGAGGAAGGCGCAGACGCCCGCCGCACCCTCCAGCCCATTCAAACCGTTCCCGTCGAGGGCGATATGGAATGCGTAGGGATAGCGGTCAGCAGACGTAGCCATCGTGGACAGTCCTACCGTGTGACACCATGTCGCTTACGGGGGATTCATCCATGCGTCAGCCTCCATGGATCATCGTACGAGGGGTGCGGTCGGGCCGCATGTCGTGCGAAGGTAGCTCAAAGTGTCCGCGATCAGCGTCGGCGACCCATCGCAGGAGCAGGGTCGGAGCATATCGGGAAGGTCCGGCACTCGCCCGTCACATCACCGCGAATGGGCAACACCTCACGCAAAACGCCCATGCGGCCTGTTGTGCGGCGTTTCCTTGAGGGTGCGGTCGCTGGGGCCCCTTGCAGGTGAGGGAGTCGGCCCCCTCGTCGGTAAACGACCGACTCGCTTCGGCCGAGTAACCCCACGCATGGTTATCACGCTTCGGACAGGGTGCGGATATCGCCGAGGCCGACCGGCACGGTGTCGGAAATACCGATGCGCACACATTCAAGGGGACACTGATCGTCCAGCGCAGCGTCCACTCCAACGTCATCGACGGCTTGGTCCTCTCCGGCCAGAAGGCCGCCTTCGCGTATCCATCGGTCGACGCCGACCTGGGCATCGCGCACGGGGTGACCCCAGCCGGCCTGGCCCGGGCCATCACCGCCCACCCGCAAGCGGCCGCCGCCTACCTGGTGTCGCCCAGCTACTTCGACTCGGTCGCCGACGTAGGCGCCTGCGCCGACGTGGCCCACACCGCCGGCATCCCGCTCATCGCCGACGAAGCCTGGGGATCGACCAGTGCCAGCGCACTGCTCCTGGCTTCTCTCGACGTGGCCCGCCAGACTCTCGTGACCGGCCGGGACCGGATCAGTGCCTCGCGGGAAGCAGCGGACAAGATGCGCGCCCGGGTCCGCTCCGCCGGCCGATCCGCGTGGTCAGCGACGACTTCGGGCGCTTCCCCGACATCGCCACCGCCGATCCGTTGCGGGTACCGATCGGCACTCGGGCCGGCGGCATCTCCGGCCACGAGGCCCGACGGCGCCTGATGCGTGATCACCGGATCATGGGCGAAGTCGCCACCGACGCGGCCATCGTCGCCGTGGTCGGCGCAGGCGCGGCCCCCGACGTCGACCGCTTCACCGAGGCCCTGCACGCCCTCCCGAGCCCGTTGGGCGAACAGGCTCCGGCGGACCCACTGCGGCTGCCCCCGCCTGGTGCCGTAGAGATGACCACGCGTGAGGCGTTCCTCGCGCCCAGCCGCACCGTGCCGGCCGGCGAGGCCGTCGGGCAGGTGTCTGCGGACACGCTCGCGGCGTACCCGCCCGGCATTCCCAACGTCCTGCCCGCAGAAGTCATCACCGCCGAGCTCGTCGAGTTCCTCCACCGCATCTCGGCCGCGCCCAACGGTCACGTGCGGGGCGCTGCGGACCCGGCCGTGTCGAGGTTGCGCGTCGTGGACCGGCGGTGTCATGAACCAGGCACTGGCGCGGATGCGGTGGTGGGCACGGGCGGCCGGCGAACGCGCAAGTCGCAGGCGGGCGCCGGGGAACGAGGTGGGTCAGGAGGTGTTGCCGCTGAGGTGGTTCATGGCCAGACGCGGTAGGTCCTGGCTGAGCGTGTCCCAGTCGTTGTCCGGCGCCACCGCCACGGGGGTGGCCACACGCCACTCCAGGATCGACTGCGCCGCACGCATGGCCAGGGCGACCCGCCGCCGGTCGATCTCGTCCGGTCGGCCGGGGTGGGCCAGGACGACGTCGCACAGCTGGGTGAACACTTCATGGAGCTTGCGGAGCGCCGCGTTGTCCTGGACGGGCAGTGCGGCGTTGCGCAGGGCGAACTCACGGATGAGGTCCGCATGGTCGCGGAACGTGCCGATCATGCCGGAGACGCATCGGGCCACCGTGTCCTGGAAGTCCGCTGACGTCGCGGTGACCGCGGTGCGGTTGGCCTGGTGGCGGGCGATGAGCTGGTCCAGCCACCGATCCTGTACCGCGGCCAGAAGCGCGTCCTTGCCGGTGAAGCGGCTGTAGATGGTACCGACGGCCACCTCGGCGCGAACGGCGACGTCGGCGATGGTCAGCGCGGCGGCGCCTCGTTCGGCCACGAGTTCCTGGGCTGCGCCGAGGATGCGTTCCATGGCGGCGCGGCTGCGCTTCTGCTGCGGGGGCCGAGGGGTGCTGCTGTCGGTGGTCACATCGCTGATTGTCGCACCCGGAGCCACGCTTATGCGAATCTGAACTCACATTCATGTATGGTTCAGTCCACCGCTCCTCACTGGACACCGGCCTATCGGTCGGCGCCGTACCGGCCGGCGCGCCACCGCACCGGCGCCGCCCCGCAGAGCCTGGTGCGGGCTGCGGCATTGCCGCCGCCGGGACCGCTGCGCCGCACTCGCGAGTGGAAGGAAGGGCCATGCTGCCTGTCACGTACTACCCGGTCCCCACCCAGGACCTGTTCCGCCGCAACGCCGAACGGATCAAGAACAAGCCCTACGCCAAGTACTTCAACGGCGACCTGTGGCTCCACGACGACGTCCTGCCGTCCCTGAAGGAGCCCATGGACCCCGACGCCATGCTGTCCTCGGACCCCGCCGACCTCAACACCCTGCTGGAACCCGGCTACCACGCCGTGGAGACCGGATACGGCCTCACCCACGCCGGTCACCCCTACGTCACGAGCCTGACCCGCTTCCCCGGATGCACCCCGGAGATGTTCACCTGGTGGTTCTGGTGGCATTCCGTGGAGCCCGAGCGGTACTCCCTCTGGTACCCCTACAACCACGTGGACGCCGTCCCGCGCAACAAGGACGTGCTCACCCGGCCCGGCCTGAGCGACGCCGAGCGCTACATCGGCAACACACACGACATCGTCGAATACATCGGCCCCACCCGCCTCGGCCTGTCCATCGAGTTCGTGGACCCCGCCGAACTCGGCCTGGACACAGGCCGTTTCACCACGGCTGGTTACCGAGCCCACGCCTGTGCCCGCATCCGTGGCGGCTACATGATCCACCTGGTGCGAAAGACCGACGAGGGCTTCGAACTGCGTAGCCGCTACCTCCTCGACCGGGCCCCCGCACCGGCTCCCGGCGGCACGGAGGCACGTGACCGGGCGCGGGCCTTCGCCTACGAACTCCTCCTGCACGACCAGATCGAGTTCACTCATCTGTCGACCTTCCTCGCCGACATCTTCGCCGAGTTCGGCTGGCAGCCCGCATCACCTCATGCCTGGTAGGCCGTGGCGCGTCGATGACTGTGCCGGCGACTGCGCCGGCGCGTCGTTTCCGGTCGGCGCGATCGGCTGCTCCGGTTGTCTCCCGGCGCCGAGACCGCCGGGAGCACGGCAGAACGCCACACGCCGACCGGGTTGCCCGGCCCCGTCGGCATCGCGCCACCGCCCCTTCGTGACCGCCCCGACGGCAAAGCAGATCCACCGCGACTTCAAGAGGTTCCCCATGGCATCCACCGCCCTGAAGACGGCACTCACCAACGTCCGGGTGTTCGACGGCCAACGGCTGACCGACCCCACGACCGTCGTCATCGACGACGGCACGATCGGAACCGACGCCAACGGCGCCCGGGCCCTCGACGCCGGCGGCGCGGTGCTGCTGCCCGGCCTGATCGACGCCCACGTCCACCTGCACGGCACGGAGTTCCTCGACCAGCTCGCCGCCCGGGGAGTCACCACGGCTCTGGACATGGCGAACTCGCCCGAGCAACTGGCCGTGCTGCGCGACGTGCCAGGCACCACCAGCGTCCTCAGCGCAGGCACTCCCGTGATCGGCCCCGGCGGTCCCCACTCCCGGATGCCCGGTATGGCCGAGGACGCCGTCATCCACGACGCCGCGCACGCGGACCGGTACGTAGCCGACCGGATCGCCGCCGGCTCCGACTACCTCAAGATCATTCTTGAGGCACCCGGCGAAGGCGGTCCTGAAGCCGCAACGGCCACGGCCCTCGTCGAGGCCGCGCATGCGCGGGGAATCCGGGTGATCGCCCACGCCGCCTCACACGGCGCATTCACTATGGCCCTGGACGCCGGGGCCGACATCGTCACCCACGTCCCCCTGGGCACGCCGCTGGACCCCACAGCCGTCGAGCGCATGAGCTCCGAAGGACACATCAGCGTCCCGACCCTGACCATGATGGAAGGCACCGCCACCGCCCGCGGCGACGAGAAGGCGTTCGCCGGATCCATGGCGAGCGTCGCGGCCCTGCACCGCGCGGGTGTGCCGGTACTGGCCGGCACCGACGCCAACACCCAGCCCGGCGTGCCGTTCCAGGTCCCGCACGGGACGAGCCTCCACCACGAACTGCAACTGCTCGTGACCGCCGGACTGACTCCCGCCGAAGCACTACGCGCCGCAACCAGCCTCCCGGCCCGGCACTTCGGCCTCACCGACCGCGGTGCGATCGCCCCCGGCCTGCGCGCCGACCTCGTCCTGGTCGACGGCGATCCCCTCGCCGACATTCGCGCCACCCGCGCCCTCACCCGCGTCTGGTGCGGTGGCATCGAGCACCCCGTCGCCGACGCCTGACCCGAGACCGTCCCCCGTGAACACCGTGGCGCCGGCGCCCTCGGCTTCAGTGGCCCCTTGGCCATCGGTGAGGTCGAGCAGCTCCCGCGAAGTCGGCTGAGGTGCGCTGAAGCCGGCCGGTACCGCGGCTGGGACGAGGCGAAATCCGTCGCCTCGTCCGGCCCCGGGGCGTTGGTTGACGATTCTTGGCGGCGGTTTCGCCGACCTGGGTCCCGTGCGAGCGCAGGCGGCACAGCGCGAAGGGGCCGTCGCCGTCGAGGAAGGGCGCGGTGGTGGTGCCGATCGTCTTCGTCGTCGCCGTGCCGGACGTGAGAATCACCCACGTCGCCCTGCCTGCGCCGCCTGCGCGTCAGCCGTGACGGGCCGTCAGGCGAAGGCGGCGGCGAAGCGGGCGAGAGAGACCTTTCCCGCTTTCTTTGCTGCGGCGGCCCCCATTTCGACCCAGTCGCCGACGTTGTCGGCCATGCCCTGGGTGAAGTCGACAGCGGTGGCGATGTCTTCCGCGGTGGCGATGTCATCCGCACCGGCCAGGGAGACGACGGCGGGGATCTGGGTGGCCAGGTCGATCGTTCCCTGGATCACCTTCCCGACGACTTTGCCTTGTGTGGCGCTTGCTCCGATGAACTTGGCGCCCGCGGTGCCGAGGTAGTTGGCGATGGCCCCGGCCTCGGCTGCGGCGGCGCCGGTCGCGGCGAGGAAGGCGCGCCCGCCGCTGCGGACGGCCACGCTCGCCCTGCCGACCGAGCGCATGGTGAGGTTGCCGGCCCGTGCGGCCTTGCCGAGCGCGCCGACGTCGGGCAGGGCGCCGAGCACGTCGGCGCCCAGGCCGATGATCGTGCCTGCGTCCCAGTCACCCGGGATGACCGCGTCCGCGGTGTTCGCGGCCAGGGCGCCGACCGCCGTCGCGAGGGCGATGGGCCCGGCCAGCGGGGTCAGCACCGGGACCATCGCAAGGACGCCGGCGACGGCGGATACGACGCCGAGGACGTCCCCGAGAACGCCCCAGAAGCTGCTCCCTCCGGCTTCCGCGGCGGCCTTGGCGGCGGCCGCCCTCAGGTATTCGAGCTCCTGGCCGCGGGTCTCGACGATACGCTCGAACTCGCGGTCCAGCAGCAGGCTTTGCAGCTGGTACTCCGCCTGCACGGCGAGGATGAGGTCGATCAGGTCGCGCAGGGCCGGGTCCGGGATGCGGTCCGCTCCGTAGCCCTTGTCCCTCAGCCGCCCGGCGGGGACGGAGAAGGACATGCCCTCCCCGTCCCACGAGGGGACGTGTGCGGTCTCGGGGTCGGTGTAGTCGATGACTGATCCGGAGGTATAGCGCGGGAGCCTCCGGGCCAGGGGATGATCGCCGCTGCGTTTCTCGTAGGCTTGCTGGAGGGAGTTGAGGAATTCATCGATCCGCTCGGCCGCGTCCGCGGAGGAATACCGCATGCCTGCGAAGTCCCCGCTCGGCGGAGACGGTCAGGTCGATGTCCCGGAAGCCTTCGGGGACCGAGAAGCTCAGTGGCAGATCGATCGTGGCAGTGGGCACGGCGGTACTCCTTCTCAGGGATACGGATACGACCAGCCGCACCAACCGGCCGTTGAACGCGACGGCAGGGCTGCCGTTCGCGAGGCGGCGGTCTGCCAGGCTGCCTTGCCCCTTCGCGCGGGAGTGCTGTGACAGCCGGCGCGCTACGGCCGGGTCATCTCGGTGGAGCGGAGGGTGCGCGGTGTGCCGTCACCGGCGTCGTGCTGGGGGTGACACTGACCGGGCGCAGCTCGACGTCGGTGGTGGCCGAGTCGGCGTGCCGTGCGGCCGTGTTGGCTCCGCCCCGGCCGTCCACGGGAACGGCCGGGGCTCTCGCACGTTCAGGCCAGGGGGATTTCGAGGTGGGACGGGTCGTCGGCCGGGGAGGAGACGGAGATGGTGGTGCCGGGCTCGTTGGCGTCGCTGTAGAAGGGGTCCTTGGTGTCCAGGACGAGCATCAGCCGGTGGCCGGCCGGGACGGTGTAGCCGGTGGCCTGGAGCGGGATGTCGGCGATCAGCGGGCGGCCGGCCCCGGCGCCGGGATCCGTGAACGGCGCATGCGTGATGATGTTCGCCTGTCCGGCGTCGTCGACGTCGAAGAGGTACGCCACGAACGTCGCCTGCGCGGTGCTCGCGGTGTACGTCAGCCGCAGTCGTGGGACGCCGCGGACCGTGGCCCCGGTGGTCATCGCCGCGCTGACCCACACTCCGGCGTCGGCACGGCTGATGTCACCGGTCCGGTATACCTTGGGCCGTCCGGCCATCTCCGCGAATCCACTCTGGATGATCTTGTCGGCGACGGTGGCGGGGGTGTCGGTGCCGGTTCGGAAGGTCAGACTCCAACCCGTCTCCGGCTTGTCCGCCAGCGCGCCGTCGTCCGTACCCTCGGCCGCGGCGGTCAGGTACAGCGGTTCGGGGCGGCCGGTGAAGGTGTCCCAGGTCCCGGCTTCGGTCAGGGGGCCTTTCCACATCAGGTGTCCGGCCACCTGCCCCTCGGTGTCGACGCCGTTGTCCAGCCCTTTGAGGTGGTGGGCGAACCAGCGGTGCGCGCCCTCCCAGATCCGGTTGGGCAGTCCGATCGTGCCGGGTGACTCCGGGCCGGAGTGGTCTCCGATCGACAGGATGACGCGCTTCGGTCCGCTGAGCGCGTTGAACACTTTCAGCGTCTGGTTGCTCGGGAAGAGCGTCTCATGCCACGCGTGCGCGAAGTACACCGGAACGGAACGGCTGTTGAGGCGGTCCACGTAGGTGTACGGGGAACGCTCACGTGCCCACTCCAGGGTCTGGGGAATGTTCCGGCCGGCCAGCACGTCGTCGAAGATCTCCTGGGTGCGCTCGCTGAGGCGGGCGTTCTTCGCGGCGTCGAACAGGCCCTGCACGGCGGCGGTGTGACGGGTGGAGTTCTCGTAGAACGCCTCGCCCAGGTCTCCCCAGGTGCTCATGGCGACGACCGCCGATACCCGCGGGTCGTGGGCGGCGACGAGCTGGCTGATGCCGGAACCGTACGAGTCGCCGAGGAAGCCGGCCTTGGTGAACGTGCCGCCCGACTGCTCGATGAGGTAGCCGAGTGCCTGGCAGCCGTCCTCGATGTCCGCGGGCCCCGCGACCTCTACCTCGCCCTCGGACCGGCCGAATCCGCGTGCGGTGTAGGCCAGGACGTTATAACCCTCCAGCGCGAAGAGGGTGGCCTGGACGGCGTAGATCCACCAGCCGAAGTCGGTCCACGGCGAGGGCATGACGATCAGCGGCCGGGGCTCGCCGGGCGGGTGCTTCCACAGTGCACCGTCCAGTCCGGCCCCGTCGGCCCCGGGCACCGTCACCCGGCCGAACCGGACCAGCCGGCGGGCCTCCGCGGCCTCCTCGGCCCGCAGGGGCGCCAGCCCGATGGTGTCCCCCGACTCCAGCGCGTCGACGAACCGCGTCAGTAGCGCCTCGTCCAGTTCCGGGTAGAGACTCACCGGCAGGTCCCGGTTCTCCCGGCCTTCGTCCGACGGCACATTTGCTGCGTTCACATCAGCCCCCATCCCATCCCATCCCATGGTTGCCGCCCTGTGTCGCCCTGTGCCGGCCGACCGGGCGCCGGGCGACTCCACCGCCGCATCCGTCAACGGAGCGTGGTCGGCGGCCTCACGGTACGAGTGCGCAAGTCACCCCGCCAGCAAGCGAGGTGAGCGTGGTTGTGCTTCCGGCCAATGCCGGTGGCAGACCTCGCGACAGGGCCTTGAGGGGCTCTGCCCTTGGGGCGGCGGCTGGTCCGGCTGAGCGGCGGGCGGTCCGTTCGACGCGTAGCACGACATGTGACATCGGCTGCCACAACCGTTGTGACGCATTACCCATCGCGAACACGCGTACGCCATTGTTCCCGTGTCTTGGGGTCGTTTGAATGCACAGCGGCCCGCTGTCACGGTTCGTGACGGAAGGGTGAGGGCAGTGCGCGCCAGGTGATGAGCGGCTCCTGTCACCAAACCGCGCCGGCACGGGACCGCTTCGCACTCCCCCACACCTCGGTGCGGGTGAGGTTACCGGTCCTGTGGTCGCTTCTGCCGGGCGCGTTCGAGATAGAGTACACCGTCGCTGTCCCGCGCACCGCCGGTGCGAACGTGTACGCGCGGATCGGCGGGGCCCTGCGCATCGGTGAGGCGTTCGTCGGAGTGTCGGTCTCGGTTCCCGAACTCGACCTCGAAGCTTCGCTGTTGGAGCCCCTGCCCGTAGCCCACATGGTCGGGCTGTTCCTGCCCGGCGCCCAGGTTCCTCCCATGGGGGAGGTCAAGGCGTTCAGTGCGTGGATCAACGCGCGCTCCAAGAACTACCGTGTCGCCCTGGAACTGGCGGGTCTGTGGGCGGTCGGTGACGTCTTCGCGCTCACCGGTATCGAGTCTGTCCGTCGAAAGCGCCGGCGCAGGGCAGCGCACCGCCGTGATCGCAGCTGAGGCGGCGGTGGCGGACGCCACGCCCCCTCAGGGCATACGGTCCCTGCTTCACTCCCAACGGGACGGGTTTCCCGGGGAGATGGCAGGTGCCCACAGGTCAGCGCACAGTCAGCACGGGTAGAGCAAGAGCCCCGGTTCGCTCCGCGGCTCCGACGTTGTGACCTGCGCGTTTGCCATCAGGAACGATCACTGCTCGATGGACGTGTCAGATGCCTTTTTGGTATGACTCCAGGATGGACCTGCTCGCACACCTTGAGGCGTATGTCGCCGCCGTCGACGAGGCGAGCTTCTCGCGCGCCGCCGAGCGGCTCGGCATCGCCCAGCCCCTGCTCAGCCGGCGCATCAAGACGCTGGAGACACACTTCGAGGGCCAGCTCTTCGACCGTTCTCGGCGCCAGGTCGCGACCACCGAACTGGGCGTCCTCCTGCTGCCGTACGCCCGGGACGTCCTGGACCGGGCCCAGCGACTGCGGCACGTGGCCCGGTCGGCCCGGCGGTCGGCGGCGTGCGGCGTCGGCGTGCCGGCGGACTGCGGTCCGGCCGCGCTGGCGCGCGTCATCCGCGCCGGTGTCGAGCACGGCACCGCGCTCGGCATGCGGGAGCTGCCGCCGGCGGAACGCGAGGCGGGCCTCGCCGACAGTTCGCTGGCGTACGCACTGGTGCGGGTACCCCCGGAGCACGCCCCGCTGCGGGTGCCGCTCGGCCTGGCCTCCGCGCCCTCGGAGACGCCGGACGGCGCGCGCCCCGCGTCGCCGGAGGACCGACCGCGGACGCGTCGGCGCACCGTCCACCTGGAGGATCTGCGTCCGCGACGGGTCGGCGGTGCGGGACACCGGCGGACGGCTGCCGTCCCGATCCTCACCACGGTCGAGGACCACGTCGGCTATGCGCAGGACCGGCTGCGCCGTGCCGTCGCGCGGGCCGGACTGCCGGAGGCCACGGTCCGGTCGGCCGGGCCGATGGCGACCGCGCTCGCCGAGACCCTCGCCGGACAGGCGACGCTGCTCTGCGCCGAGCCGTTCGCCCGGCAACACGGAGCGCGCTGGGCTGCGCTGGGTGATACGTCGCTGCACCGGGGTTACGACCTGCGCGCGGCGCACCGCGGCCGGGGCCCCGCTAAGGTGCCGCAGTGGCTGTGCGCGCTGTTGGCCACCGCGGTCGGCGCCGCGCCGGACGAGCCGACCGCGGCGGTGGCCCGGGCCGTGGGCGAGGACGGCCGGTCCCGGCTGGCGGCACACGGATGAGCGCCCGCCACATGCCAGGTCCCGCCTGTGTCGCCGACGACGCGGACCTCTTCGACGTGGCCGAGGCGATCGCCGCGGAGTGGGCGGCCCTCGGTGTCCGCGGCTCGTTCCTGGCCAGGCACATCGACACCGGTGAGCAACTCGGCTTCGACGTAGAGGAGTCGGTGCCGCTCGCCTCGGTGGCCAAGGTCCCGCTCGCCCTCGTCGCGCTGGACCGGATCGCGACCGGGGAGCTCGACGCGGCGCGTCCCGTGCTCGTCGACCCCGCCACCAGCAGCGTCGGGCCCACCGGGCTGGCGGCGTTCCGCCACCCGGCCACCGTGGCCGTCGGCGACCTCCTGCTGCTGATGCTCTCGGTGAGCGACAACGCCGCCGCCGACACGCTGTTCGGCCTCGTCCCGGCGGAGCAGGTCGACACCCGCCTGCGCGCATGGGGATGCACGGGCATCCGTCTGCGCCACCGGCTCAACCGCATGTACGAGTGCGCCGCCGGAGCCGCCGGCAACGACTTCTCGCTCGCCCTGGAACTGGCCATCCGCGACGACCACTCGGGGCGGCACACCATCGAGATGTTGGATCCGGCGCACGCCAACGTCGGCACCGCCACCGGCCTGGTCGACCTGCTGCAACGGGTCTGGCGGGACGACATCGCCCATCCCGACGCGACCGCGGAACTGCGTCGTGTGATGGGGCATCAGGTGTTCACCCATCGCCTGGCCAGCGAACTGCGTGCGGACACCCTCAGGGTGAGCGGCAAGACCGGCACCTTCCTCCACCTGCGCCACGAGATCGGTGTGGTGGAATCCGAGGTCGGCGACCGGGTCGCGATGGCCGCGCTCACCCGCTCCGACCGCCGGGCCAACCTCGCGCCGGACATCGACCTGGTCATCGGCACCAGCGCCCGGCTGGCCTTCGAGGCGCTGCGTCGTTGAAGCGCGGACGGCCGGATCGCTGCGTGATCGCCGCATGCGCGGGGTGAGGGGCCGGCGGCCCGACCCCTCACCCGTGGCGAGCACCCGTGGTGATCGCCCGTCAGGAAGACCCGGTGTCCGCCTTGCTCCCCCGGTCGGTGCCGATTGCCGGGGCGCCCGCGTCCACCGGTGTGGCGGCCGTTTCACCTGATGACGACTGCGCCAACGGTTCCGCTCCGGCCGGCGGGGTAACGCTACTCCGCCCCATGTCCTTTGCGATGTAGGCGAGTTGAGTTCCCGACACCCGATGTTCACCGGCCGGCCAACCCGCGGCACCCGCCGCAGTCACTCCGTCCGACGACTCGCACGCCGCCCCCGGAACAGGTTTTCCCCTCGACATCGACTCGCGCTGCGCCCCTGAAGGCCGGTTGCCTGGTATTGCCACTCGGCGAACTCGATGTGGGCTTCTTGCGGGAGCAGTCGTCGGGGCAGGCCGGGCTTGCGCCCGGCCCCGCCCCGGTGGTGTGCTCAGACGGCGGTGCGACCACCGTCGACGGACAGCACCGCGCCATGGACGAAGCTCGCCGCGTCGCCGGCCAGGTAGGCGATCGCCTCGGCGATCTCCTGCGGTGTGCCCGGACGGCCGGCCGGTGCATGGGCGGCCAGGGCGTAGACGGCATCGGTATCACGGTCCTGCGTCTGCTCGGTGGGGCCGAAGGGGTAGCTGCCCGCGTTGTTGACCAGGATGTCGACCCGACCCCCGCCCAGCGTCGCCGCCTCCCGCGCGAGCCGCCGCACCGACTCCGCCTCGCGCAGATCCGCCGCGACGAAGTCGGCCCTGCCACCGCGGTCCCCGATGGCGGCGACCACGGACTCGCCGCGGGCGCGGTCCCGGCCCGCGACCAGCACAAGCGCACCCCGCGCGGCGAGCAGTGCCGCGGTGGCGGCGCCGATACCGCTGGTCGCTCCGGTCACCAGGGCCACCCGCTCGGTCAGTTCAGAAGAACCCATGAGTTGCCTCTTGCATCCGTTCGCACTCCTTTGCGTCTATTACTGCCTGTTTGCTCATTTTTCTATCACTTCGTTCACGTTCGCGTCGGCCGCCGAGCGTCGTCTCCGCTGCCTTCCCTGCCCGCCGTCGTGCGCTCGCCATCCGGCGAAACCGCAGTTCATCAGGGGGACGTCAAGAGGCGTGAAGGGCCCTTGCGGCCGGCTGTGGCATGGCATTCGATGGCGGGGTGAAAAGCGTCTGGCTCCTGCTCGACCACCCGCCCCATCCGATGAGGCCGTCTCGCGCATCGCGCTGCCCGGAGACGTCCGCCTCCCGCTGACGCATCTCCCGCATCCTGCTGCGCCGCCGGAACGAACTCCGTGTCCCGCGCCGCAGTCGCCCCTCGACCGTTCGCCGGCCGCACCCCCTGACGACCACTCAGTGTGCAGAGCCGCAACGCGAAGGCGAGGACAGATCCACCGAGCGGGGTGGACCCGAGGTCCGGGATCCGAGGTCCGATACCCAAGGCCCGAGGTCCGAGGTCGGCCCCGCGACAGCCACAAGGAAACGCCTGTGATCGAAGTCTTTCCCAGTCAGCTCCCGCACTGCGCCGACTGGTTCGTCGACGGTCCCCCTGGAGCGACCGCCCTGGCCGAGCACGCGCTCATCGCGGGCACCGGTCGCTGGTGGACCGACCGTGTCCACGCCCCGCGTGCCGTGGCCGTCTCCTGCGCCGACCACGTGCTGTTCCGCGGGGACCCCACCGCGCTGGCGCCCCTCTCCCTGGCCGGGTTCGCCGCGCACTACGCCCAGGCACCCGACCGCTTCCTGCCTCTCCTGGGCAGTTCGTTCGACCTGCTCGTGCCCTGGGAGCGGATGGTGTACCTCCAGCGCGAGCCGCTGGCCGCCTCGCGCCCGCCCCGAGGTGTGAAGGTGCGCCGTCTGCATCCCCAGGACGCCGAGGCGGTGCGCGCGCTGGGCGCGGAAGCCGCCTGGATCCACGCCAGTTGGGGCGGCCCGGCCGGGCTCGCCGCCTCCGGGCACGGCTGGGCCGCCTTCCAGGAAGGACGTGTCGTCGCCGTTGCCTGTACGTACTTCCGCGGCACCAGGTACGAGGACGTCGCCTGCGTGACCCTCCCCGAACATCGCCGGCAGCGACTGGCCCTGGCCTGCGTCACCGCGCTGTGCCGGGACATCGCCGCCCGTGGACACATCCCGAGTTGGACCTGCTCCCGCGACAACCGACCCAGTCGCCTGCTCGCCTGGACCGCCGGCTTCCGCCTGGCGGACGAGTACGTGCACCACGCCACCGGGCAACCGGTACGGCACACGGCCGGACTCGTCGCCTGACGCGCCTCGGCATCGGCGAGGCGACCGGGAGGCGTCATGGAACCGTCAGAGACCCCCGGCCCTGCGCAAGGGACGCGCCAACACCTCGCGATCGCCTCGCCGCAGTCGCTTCGATGGAAGAGAAA
Source organism: Streptomyces noursei (assembly GCF_016917755.1). Lineage (GTDB taxonomy): Bacteria > Actinomycetota > Actinomycetes > Streptomycetales > Streptomycetaceae > Streptomyces > Streptomyces yunnanensis. Next base: position 1,415,580 of record NZ_CP070326.1, read on the forward strand.
TGGAAGAGAAGCGGAAGGGAAGCGGAAGAGTAGTGGGCGTGGCAGAGCGCGAGGAGCTGAACCGATGGGAGCCGACCTCGTGAGAGCCGACCTCGTGAGCAGACCCGCCATACGCGTCGTGGCGGGCGTGAGTGGTTCGCTGGGAAGTCTGACCGCGCTGCACCGGGCGGCCTCCGAGGCACGCGTCAGGGGCGCGGCGTTGTCGGCCGTGCTGGCCTGGGAACCGCCGGGCGGCGACATCCCCCATCGCGGCGGCCCCTGCCCGACGAGCACGGCCGCCTGGCGCAGCATGGCGGCCGACCGTCTCACCGAGGCCCTCGATACCGCCTTCGGCAGCGCCGGGCCCGGGGTGCCGCTGGAGCGGCTGGTCGTGCACGGCAAGCCGGGCACGGTCCTGCTGGCGGTCGCCGATCGGCCCGACGATCTGCTCGTGATCGGGGCGGGGCCGCGCGGGCGACTGCGTCGGGCGATGTGGCCGTCGGTGGGCCGGTACTGCCTCGCGCACGCCTGCTGCCCGGTACTGGCCGTGCCGCCCTCGCCCCTCCACCGCACTCTCGACGCCGTGCACCGCCGCAATGCATGGAAACTCCCGCTCGACACCCAGGGGTTGACCGAGATCCGCTGACCTCCCGACCCACTGCCCCGCCCGCCCACTGCCCCGCCGATCCGCCGCGCCACCGACCCGCTGTTCCGGGCGCCTTCCCGGCGCGGTGCGTGCCGGGCGGGCGTCGTCAGGCGTGGTGGCGCAGGAAGTTCCGCACCCGGCGGTTCCACTCCTGTGGTTGCTCCCAGTAGGCGCTGTGGCCGGCGAGCGGCATGAGTTGGAACTCGGCGTTCGGCAGGTGGTCGGCCACCCGCTTCATCACCGGCGGCGGGGCGTAGCGGTCCTCGTCGCCGGCGAGCACCAGCACCGGGACGGACGGCAGGCGTGCCAGGCGCGTCACGGTCAGGGGTTCGCGTACGGACTGGTAGGAGCCGTAGTCCCGGGAGTCGCTGCCCCGCGTCATCGCCAGGAAGCGGCGCACTCCTTCGGGGTGGGCCGCGCGGTAGGTGCGGCCCAGTTCCTTCTCCTCGGTCGGGAGCCGGGGGAGGTCGGGATCGACGTACTGGGCGCGGAATCGGACGGACGCGGGATCGACGAGCCCGCAATAGCTGGTGGAGACGACGAGTGCGGCCAGGCGGGTCGGGTTGTCGAGGGCGTACTCGGTGGCGCAGACGGCGCCGCGCGCGGTGCCGACGAGCGAGAACCGCGACAGTCCGAGTGCGTCCACCAGGGCTTCGAGGTCGGCCGTCATAGACCCGGTGGCCCGGTGTTCGGGGGCCGAGCGGGTCCGGCCGAAGCCGCGCATGTCGTAGGTGATGACCCGGTGGCCGGCGGCCTCGAACAGCGGGCGCTGCTCGGCCCAGCAGGTGCTGTTGCCGGCCAGGGCGTGCAACAGCACGAGCGGCGGGCCCTCGCCGCCGCTGTCCTCCACCCAGAGTCGGGCTTCCGGCACGTCGAGGTACGGCATCTGATCACTCCACGGCGGCGGGCCGGATGTCACATGTCCGGGTGGTCGGGCACCGGCGAGGCCGCGACGGCGTCGTCGAGGATCTGCTCGCGCACCGAGTCGATCAGCCTGTTGACGGCGGTGGCAACGGAGAGGATCTCCTCGGACCGCTCGGAGCCGACGATCTGGCCGGTCGACGCGTCGAGAAAGGCCATCGCCTTCCGCATCAGGGTGCGGGCCTCCGGGGTGGTGGGCAGCGCATCGGCCCTGATCAGGTTGAGCATCGTCTCCAATGCCCCGGCCAACGCGCGCACGGCTTCCCGCATCTGGGCTTCTTCGGAACTCATGCACCCTACGATCGCGGACCGGCGCCGCCGCTGTCACGGGGGCGATTTCCGTCCGGGGGACCGGAATCGAACGCTTGGGCTGCGCGACGTCGCGCGGCTACGGTCCGCATGGATCGGGCGACGGAGGAGGCGACGCGGGCGTGGGGTTCTCGGCGGGGGAAGCGGAGTGGCGGGCTCGTCTGGGCACGCTGCGGCAGGTCGTGCGCCAGGAACTGGTCTCGCGGCAGCTTGCCGCGCACCTGCCGGACCTGCCGCCGCGGCGGGTGCTGGACGTCGGTTGCGGTCAGGGCACCCAGGCCCTGCAACTGGCCCGTCGGGGGCACATGGTGACCGGGCTGGACGCCTCACCCCGGCTCCTCGACGACTTCCGCGCCGCGTTGGCCGAGGTGCCGGTGGAGGTAGGTGACCGGGTGCGGCTGGTCGAAGGGGACGCCGAGCGGTTGGCCGATCTCTTCGCGCCGTCCGGGTTCGACGTGGTGCTGTGCCAGGGCGTGTTGATGTATTTCGCGGACCCCGGCCCGCTGTTGGACGCCGTCGGGCGGGTCCTGGCGCCGGGCGGGATCGTCTCGCTGCTCGTGCGCAACGGCGATGCCCTGGCGATGCGGCCCGGGCTGCTGGCCGACTGGGAGGACGCGGAGCAGGCGTTCGAGGGCGACTCCTACCGCAACCGGATCGGTGTGCGGGCACGTGCCGATCGGCTGGAGGAGCTTGCGGCGGCGTTGGCGCGGCGTGCGATGCCGGTGCGGCAGTGGTACGGGGTGCGGGTGTTCACCGACACCGCCGCGTCGGATGCGGCACTGCCGGACGCGGCGACGCTCGACGCCGTTCTTCGCTGCGAGGAACGTGCCGGCCGCACCGATCCCTATCGCCGGGTGGCGGCGCTGCTGCATGTGATCGCCGAGCGCCGCGAACCCGGCCATGACCCATCGGACGGACTCTAGACCCCACGGACTGTCGTCAGGGCGCGGGATCCGTCACCGGGTAGGGGACGAAGGTGCTGGTGTGCTGGTCGATGCGGAGTGGACGGTCGAGGGGTGGGGCGGCCCGCTGCGGGCAGTCGAGGCGTTCGCAGACCCGGCAGCCCATGCCGATGGGGGTGGCGGCCGAGGCGTTGGTGAGGTCCAGGCCGTCGGAGTAGACCAGTCGGTGGGCGTGCCGGAGCTCGCAGCCGAGGCCGATGGCGAAGGTCTTGCCCGGTTCTCCCCAGCCGCCGCGGTGCCGGGTGACGGCCCGTGCGGTCCACAAGTAGCGCTGCCCGTCCGGCATTTCGGCGATCTGGACGTGGATGCGGCCGGGTGCGGTGAACGCTTCGTAGACGTTCCACAGCGGGCAGGTGCCGCCGGCGCGGGAGAAGTGGAATCCGGTGGCGGACTGGCGCTTCGACATGTTGCCGGCCCGGTCGACGCGGACGAAGGAGAAGGGCACGCCGCGCAGTCGCGGGCGTTGGAGGGTGCTGAGGCGGTGGCACACCGTCTCGTAGCCGAGGCCGTAGCGGTCGGTGAGGCGTTCGATGTCGTAGCGGACTTCCTCGGCCGCCGCGTGGAAGCCGGCGTACGGCAGGATCAGGGCCGCGGCGAAGTAGTTGGCGATGCCGATGCGGGCGAGGGCGTGGGCGGGCGAGCCGGGCGGGAAGTCCTCGGCGGCCTGGCGGTCCAGTTCGTCGTCGTAGGCCAGCAGGGCGAGCTGGGTGGCCATGCGGAAGGCGCGCTGGCCCGGGCGCAGGCGGGTGGAGAGGTGCAGGGTGCGGGTCGGCGCGTCGTAGTGGTGGAGCTGGTCGCCGGACTCGGCGGCGAGGTGGACGCGGTGGCGTTCGGTGAGGCGGGTGCTCAGGGCGCGTACGACGTCGCCGGGTCGGATGCCGATCTCCCGGGCCAGTTGCTCGGCCGCGAGGTCCGTCTCGTGCAGGTAGTTCTGACGGCGGTAGAAGAAGTCCCGGATCTCCTCGTGGGGTGAACGGGGTTGTTCCGGGGCCGTGCCACGGCCGTCGTCGAGGTGTTCGGCGAGCCGTTGGTTGCGGCGGCCGAGGTCGAGCAGGACCTGGGCGACCGCGGGCATGCGGGCGGCGAGTTCCGCCAGGTCGGCGGCGGAGACCCGGGCCTCGGCGAGTTCGCCGGCCAGCGCCTCGCGGAGGTCCGCCACCAGGCGCGTGGTGTCGCGCGCGGAGAAGAAGCCCGGGTCGACGCCGAAGGCTTCGGTCAGGCGGAGCAGGACGGGCACCGTGAGCGGGCGGGAGTCGTGCTCCATCTGGTTGAGGTAGCTCGGCGAGATGTCGAGCAGGCGGGCCAATTCCGCCTGGCTCAGCCGCCGTTCCTCGCGCAGGCGTCGCAGGCGCGCGCCCGCATACGTCTTGCTCACCCGATCGCCCTCCGTGTCCGGCGTCCGCTCAGGGTACGCGATCATGTCGCCCAGGCCCCCTTCGCAACCTTGGCAAAAGGCCGGCGGAAGATTCGCAGAAGTTGGCAGGCACCCACGGTTGATGGCACTCAGTGTCAATGCCAGAGTCTCAGTGCGGCCCGCCGAACACGGCGACCACCGCCCGGAACCGGGGCTCGATACCTGCCCTGACGTCGGAGATCCCGGCACCGGCGGGGTCGTGTACCGGCACCGTTGCCCATCTCCCTCCCACCGCGTGACGGCGGGCCGCACCCCAGCCGATCGACACACAGTGCCACTCCTGTCCGTCCGGACAAGGAAGTTGGCAGTCAGTACGGACCGAGGAGTCGTGACAGTCATGGCAGAGGCGAGGACGCAGGCGGCCGAGGAACTCGCACGGCGCTGGGCCACCGATCCGCGGTGGCGGGGGGTGGAGCGCACCTACGGCGCCGACGACGTGGTCCGACTGTCCGGCAGCGTCCGCGAGGAGCACACCCTGGCCCGGCGGGGCGCGGAGCGGCTGTGGCGGCAGCTGCACGAGCGGGACTACGTCCATGCGCTCGGCGCCCTGACCGACGGGCAGGCCGTCCAGCAGGTCAAGGCGGGCAGGGGGCCGTCGCGCTGGACGGGCTGATGGAGGACGCGGCGACCGCGGAGATCGCCCGGGTGCAGATCTGGCAGTGGCTGCGGCACCGGGTGATCGACCGGGAGTCGGTGCTGCGGCTGCTCGACGACGAACTCGCCGCGCTCGGCGCCGCGTTCCCATGGGCGGCCCCGGACGAGGTGCGGGGGCTCTTCGAGCGGACGGCGCTCGCCGACGCGCTGCCGCCGTTCTTCACCTCCGACGCCTACGCCCGCCACCTCGCGCCGGGCCGCGCGGCCGGCCGCGGCGCCCACCCCGGGTAGCGGGAGCGAGACGCCTGGCACCACCGGGCTGAGGGGCCCGGTGGCACCCGGCGGTCGAGGGGGCCGTCGGAACCGCCAGGAGAGGGCGGGAAGTGCTGCTGCGGCGCTTCCCGCCCTCGGCCCGTCGGGGGCGCGCCCGACGCATGGCACCCCTGGTGCCGGCGCCGGCGTGCCGGCGTACCCACCGGCCGCTACGCCTTGGGCAGGGCAAAGCAGAAGAGCTTGCCGGACCGGCTGGCGAAGACCCGGTCGTCGACGGGGAACGACGACCAGGCGCCGGAGCCGCCGCTGACCGGGTACCGCCAGACCTGCCGGCCGGTCTCGGCGTGGAAGCCGTACAGCCCCTTGGGTCCGGCGGCGAGGAACAGCTCGCCGCCCGCGCCCAGGAACTGCAGCGTGCCGAGGCCGGCGCCGGCCGTCCAACGGGCCGCCCCGGTACGGGCGTCGACGGCGTGCAGGACCGTGTCGAGATAGCAGACGGTGGCGCCGGACCGGTCGTAGCCACGATTTCCCCGGGCGGCGGTCCGCACGCTCCACAGGGTCTTCCCCGTCGTCGGGTCGAAGGCCGCGAGCAACCCGCTGGTGGCGCCGCTGGCGCCGGTGCCCGGGTAGCAGAACAGGATGTCGTCGTGCAGGCGCAGGGACCCTTCGTACATCATGAACTGGCTGTTCGTCGGCGGTAGTTGTGTGCTCCGGTGCCAGAGCGTCGAGCCGTCGGCCGGGTCGAGGCCCAGCAGGTTCATGTCGCCGTCGATGGCGTAGAGCACCTTGCCCTTGGCCGGCGGGTAGAGGGCGACGAGGTCCTTCGACCACAGCGGGGTCCCGGTGTCCGGGGCGAGGGCGGTGTATCCGTTGAGCGTCGCGGTGGTGGACGTCTTCCCGGCGCCGCCCCAGACGATCAGCCGGCCCGTCGGGGTGGTGCCGACCGCCGTGAGTCCGCCCTTGACCGGCGCCTGCCAGCGCACGTCACCGGTCGAGGCGTCGAGGCCCTGGAAGCGCCCGCCGTTGTCCATGGTCACGACCAGTGAGCCGCCGGCGAACTCCAGGTGCGGCGCGCCCGTTCCGGTCGGGGAAGCGGTCCACCGCTCCTTGCCGGTGCGGCCGTCGACGGCGTGGACCTTGCCGTCGGTGCGCACGGTGTAGACGCGTTGGTCGTCCGCGAGGGCGGCGGTGTTCTGGCCGCTGAGGTCCTTCCACAGGAGCGTGCCCCTGGCCCGGTCGAAGCAGGCGCCCGAGGTCTTCCCTGCGCACAGCAGCGTGGACGCAGTCACCGCCATGAGCGCCATGTCGGGCTGTGGGAGGTCGGCGGTCCAGGAGAGTTCGGGGCCGGCGGGTGTGTCGCCGTCGCGCGAGCGGAGCAGCAGGAAGGTGCCTCCGGTGGCGGCGGTCACGGCGAGCGCCGCGCCGCCGAACAGCATCCGGCGCCGGCTGACCAGGGACGTGCGCACCTCCTCGTGGAAGCTGCGCTCCGACTCGGCCACCTGGAGCTCGACCGCTCCGAGCCAGCCCGCGGTGCCGGTCGGGCGCAGCCACTGCTGCAGCTGTGCGATGGTCGGCCGGCGGGCCGGGTCCTTGTCGAGGCAGGCGGCGACGGTGCCGAGCAGGCCGTGCGGGACGCCGTCCAGCGCGGGCGCCTCATGGGTGGCGCGGTAGAGCAGGGCGTGGACCGCTCCGGTGCCGAAGGGCGGATTGCCGGTGGCGGCGTAGGCGAGCACGGCGCCCAGGGCGAACACGTCGCTCGCGGGAGTGAGTTCGGCCCCGGTGGACTGCTCGGGCGACATGAAGCCGGGCGAGCCGATGATCTGGCCCTGCGCGGTGAGCACGGTGCCGTCGACGGCCCGGCTGATGCCGAAGTCGATGACGCGGGGCCCGTCGAAGGTGAGCAGGATGTTGGACGGCTTGAGGTCGCGGTGGATCAGCCCCGCACGGTGGATGGCGGCCAGTGCCTCGGCCAGGCCCGCGCCGAGCACACGCAGGGTGGCCTCGGGCATGGGCCCGTGCGCCTCGATGGCGTCGGACAGCGCGGGGCCCGGGACGTAGGCGGTGGCCAGCCAGGGCTGCGGCCCCTCGGGGTCGGCGTCCACCACGGGCGCGGTGAAGGCGCCGCCGACGGCGCGGGCCGCGTCCACCTCGGCCTTGAAGCGCCGTCGGAAGTCGTGGTCGGCGCTCAGTTCGGAGCGGACGACCTTGACGGCGACGGCACGGCCGCTGCGCGACGCGGCCAGGTAGACGCGGCCCATGCCGCCCGCGCCGAGTTCCCGCAGCACGCGGTACGGGCCGATGTGGGTGACAGCGGTGTCGGTCGGCGTGCTGGGCGTCGTCGTCATCTGGGGTCGCTCCGGAAGGCGTACAGGGTGGTGTCGGATGCCGCGTAGAGGGTGGTGCCGCTGATCTGCACGCGCCACGCGGTGGTCTTGTTCCTGGTCTCGGTGCCGGAGGCCCGGTGCGCCCAGAGGACCTTGCCGTCCGCGGCACGCAGCACGACGAAGCCCGGGGTGTCGGCGCCGAACAGGGGGTAGGCCAGCAGGGACGAGGAGACGGCGGGGCCCGGGTCGGATGCGCCGGCCGGGGCCAGGGACAGCGGGCTCGCGGTGTGCCACCGCTGCTTGCCGCTGCGGGTGTCGAGGGCGAAGACGGTGCCCTGGCCGTCGACGGCGTAGGCCGTCGTGCCCAGGACCGTGGTGGGGTTGAGGCGGGTCGGCTCGTCGACGGCGGTCCACAGCGTCCGGCCGTCGGTGGCGCGGAACGCCTGCACCTTGGTGCTGGTGACGAGCAGCGCGTTCCCGTCGGTGGTCAGGTCCGGGTAGTCGCCGGGCCGGAGCACGTCCCGGACCGTCCAGCGCACCGTGCCGGTCCGCAGGTCCAGGCCGTGGAGGGTGCCGCCGTCGTGCAGGAAGCAGGTGCGGCCGTCGGAGTGGGCGTGGAAGTCGCTGCCGGCCACCTTGCGGGACCACAGCACCTTCCCCGCGGCGAGGTCCACCGCGCAGACGCCGTAGCCCGTGTCGCTGCTGGTGCCGAGGAGGGCGACCGCACCGGTGGCCCAGAAGACGGCGTTGATCTGGGCGGGGAAGCCGCCCGCAGGCCGCTCGGTGACCGCGTGGCTGAACTTCAGGGCGCCGTCGGCGTCCAGGCCGAGCAGATAGCCGCGGTCGCCGAGGGCCGACGCGAACAGCGTCGATCCCCGCACGCCGAGCCATTCGGGCCTGCCGCTGACGTCGGACGGCATGCGGGGCGCGGCGGTCCAGCGCTCCGCTCCGCTGGCGGCGTCGTAGCCGATCGCGGTGGTCTGGTCCCACCGTACGAGGGTGTCGCCGAGCAGCCTCAACTGTCCGTTCTGCAGCTGCCGTAGCGGGTGCGACCACTGCGGCGCCGGGCCTGCTGGCACCGTGGCGCCCGGCGCGATCGTGGCGCCCGCGGGCCGGCCCGGGGCGCCGTCGGGCTTCGGTCGCCCGCCGGCCAGGGCCGCGGTGCCGGCGGCCGCCGCGGCGGCGCCGCCGGCCAGCGCGAGCCACACGAAGTGGCGGCGGCTCGGCCGGCTCGGGGCCGCCGTCGCCTCCAGCGGGGTGAGGGGCACCGGGGGCGCGGTGACCAGGACGCCGGCGTGTGCCGCTCGCGTGGCGAGGTCCTCCCGCAGCCCCGGTACGAGCAGCGCGGCGGGGTCGGCGGTGCCGAGCGCGGTCAGCACCGCGGTGGTGGCCGGCCGGCCCGCCGGGTCCTTGTCCAGGCAGGCCGTCACCAGGGGACGCAGCGCGTCGGGTACGCCGGTGAGCTGCGGCGGGGCGTGCACGGCCCGGTAGACGACCTCGGTGGGGCTGCCGGCGCCGAAGGGGCCCTGCCCGGTGGCCGCGAAGACCAGGACGCAGCCGAGGGAGAAGACGTCGGCCGCCGGACCGGCCTCGCGGCTCGACACGATCTGCTCGGGGGCCATGAAGCCGGGCGTGCCCATGACCGTGCCCGTCCGGGTCAGCTGCGTGGCGTCCGCGGCCCGGCTGATGCCGAAGTCGATGACGCGCGGCCCGTCTTCGGCCACCAGTACGTTCGCGGGCTTGAGGTCGCGGTGGACGACGCCGGCGGTGTGGATGGCCAGCAGCGCCTCCGCGAGGCCCGTGCCCAGTGCCCGCAGGGCCGGGTCGGGCAGCACGCCGAAGCGGCGCACCACGTCGTGCAGGGACGGTGCGGGGATGTAGGCGGTGGCCAGCCAGGGTTGGGGCGCGTCGGCGTCCGCGTCGAGCACCGGTGGGGTGAAGAAGCCGCTCACCTTGCGGGCGGCGTCCGCCTCGCGCCGGAAGCGCCCGCGGAAGTCCGGCGTCTCGGCGTACTCGGGCCGGATGACCTTCAGCGCGACCAGGCGCGAGCCCGGCGATCTGGCGAGGAAGACCCGGCCCATGCCGCCCTCGCCGAGGAGTTGGAAGACCTCGTACGGGCCGATCCGGCCGGGGTTCTGCTGCTGCGGGGCCGACGGGTGCGGCTGCGGGAGGGTGGGCTGCGGAGGCGGCTGCCGGAGCGTGGCGTCGTCGCTGCGGCCGTGCTGGGGTGTGTCCACTGCGCGGTGGCGGGTCAGCTGAGCGAGCCGAGCACGTCACGGGCGGCGGCGAGGGCGGCGTCCTCTGCCTGCTGCTGGTTGGTGCCGGAGCGCCCGGGGTCGTAGGTGTAGCTCACGGTGTAGGTGGCGTTGCCCGAGCGGACGATCACCGTGGCCTCGGCCAGGCTCGTCGGAGGCTTGTCGACAGCGTGGACGACGTGGGCCTGGTCACCGAGGTCGCCGACCGGCCGGGAGTCGGTGACCTTGCGCATCTTGCCCAACGCCTTCAGCGCGGTGTTCTTGTCCATGTCGTACATGTTCTTCGCCGCCGGGCCGACCGTGAGGTTCACGTCCAGGCTCAGGTACGCGCCGCCGGAACCGAAGGGCGCCTGCCACCTCGGCATCCTGGTGATCATCGCCGCCATGGTGGCGTTGTCGAACTGCGAGGGCTTGCACTCGGTTCCGGGCGCGATACGGGCGAGGGTGGCCGCCTTGATCAGCTGGCAGCCCTCGGACACCTTGGTGTAGGTCTTCCCCTCCGACGCCCCTGCCCCCGGGTCCGGCGACGTGACGGATCCGCCGGGGGCCTGCCCTGCCGCGGTGCCGGTGCTCCCGCCCCCCGACAGGGCGAGAGCCACTCCGACGACCGCGGCCACGGCCAGCACTGCGCCGCCGCCGATCAGCCACGGCCGGGCACCGCGGGGCGGACGCCCCGCGGCCCGAGCACCATCGTGCGGCAGCGTCGACGGGGCCGGCTGCGACCAGGCCGAGGGCGCACCCGGCGCCCCGTCCGGGACCGGCGGCGGCGCCTGGCCCGGCATGGGCGGCACTGCCTGCTCCGGGGCCGGTGCCGCCGGCACCCCGGCGGGCGTCCCCTGCCGGAGGGGCTGGGTGGGGCGGTTCTCGACGTAGCCCTGGCGGGGGTCCGGCTGGGAAGTCTCACTCACGGGGCAACTCGCCTTTTGTGCGTTCCGATTTCGCCGCCGGGAGCGCCATGGTCAGGTCCCATGGCCCGGGCCCGGGGCGAGGGCGCCCCTACGCCCCGAGGCGACAGGGGGAAGTCTGCCGCCGGGCGATGTCATGTCGATGAAATCTCGCTGACGCGACCGACGGACCGGGTGCGGCGGGCGGCGGTCGCCCGGGGCGGGACGCCGGTGCGCCGGGCTACCCGGCGGTCGCCGGCACCGCCCGCTCCCCCGGTCCCGCGTACGAGGCCAGCGGCCGGATCAGGGCGTTGTGGGCGAGTTGTTCGGTGATGTGGGCGGTCCAGCCGGTGATCCGGCTCATCACGAAGATCGGGGTGAAGGTCGGGGTGTCGAAGCCCATCAGGTGGTAGGCGAGGCCGGCGGGGTAGTCGAGGTTGGGGTGGATGCCCTTGCGGGTGAGCACGGCCTGGCGCAGGGCGGCGTGGAGCGTGGCCAGGCGGCTGGTCTCGAGGTCGGCGGCACGCGTCACGAGCCGGTCCAGGGCCGTCTGCATGAACGGGACGCGGGAGTCGCCGTGCCGGTAGACGCGGTGGCCGAAGCCCATGATCCGGCGTTGGCGGTGAAGGTGGAGGCATTGAAGCTGTGTTCGGCGTAGAGGACGAGGGAGATCTCGAAGCAGCGGACGAGGTCCGCGTCGGGCACGGTGCCGAAGCACATGTGGAAGATTTGATACGCAGATGCCGCCGCACCTCGCCTGACCTGCTACTTAGCGGGTCTGACGAGGTGCGGCGGCATCTGTGGGACTTTTCTGGGACTTTGGGCCCGCGGTGGGCTAAGAGGTCCTAACAAAGGCGTTGGACGTGTCTGTAGGTGATGAGACATGTAGCGAGCCCGAGGAAGGCTTCATGGATGTCGTCCCGTCGCTCCCATCGGATGCGCAGGCGACGGAAGCCGTGCAGCCAGGCGATCGTCCGTTCGACGACATACCGGAAGACGCCCAGGCCGGAGCCGTGTGGCTCGCCTCGCCGCGCGATCACGGGACGGATGCCGCGCTGCCACAGCAGACGCCGGTACTTGTCGTGGTCGTAGCCACGATCGGCGAACAGCGAGTCGGGCCGGTGCCGGGGCCGGCCGACAACCCCGGCGACAGGGGGGATCTTGTCGAGCAGAGGCAGGAGCTGGGTGACGTCGTTGCGGTTGCCGCCGGTCAGCGACACCGCGAGTGGGATGCCCCGAGCGTCGGTGACGACGTGGTGCTTGCTGCCCGGCCGTGCGCGATCGACCGGACTGGGACCGCTTTTGGGCCCCTACGGGCCGCCCGCACATGGGAAGAGTCAATCACCGCCCGGGACCAGTCCAGCTTCTTCGCCGACCGCAGCTTCTTCAACAGCAGCACATGCAGCTGGTCCCACACCCCGGCGGCATTCCAGGCGGCCAGCCGCCGCCAGCAGGTCATGCCCGAACCGAAGCCCAGCTCCTGCGGCAGGTACTCCCACTGGATGCCGGTGTGCAGCACGAACAGGATCCCGCACAACGCCTGCCGGTCCGGCACCCTCGGCCGCCCCTCAACCAGCTTCGGCCCCGGCTTGGGCAGCAACGGCTCGACCAACGCCCATAGTTCATCCGACACGATCCACGGCCGCGACTGACGCTTCCCCACGACCAGACCAACGAGCAAATAGGCCAGCAGTCACATGATCAACCACTTCTGTTAGGAGTTCTAAAAGGGGCACGTCCCAGAAAGCCACGCGATGTGAGAGTGGAAGCAAGCGCAGTGCGGTGCCGTTGTGGTCGACTGATCGCTTGCACAGGCCCAAGGAGGCTCCCCGAGCGAGCCCAGGGCACGGCTGAGCCCAGGGCCACGACAGACAGGTCAATCCCTCGCGCCCGCGGCAGACGTGGCGCTTTCCGACTCCGACGCAGCCGGACCGGCAAGAGCGCACAACTCGTCAAACGCCGCGCTCCACATCTCGGGGAGACTGTCTGCGCCCTTCAAAGTGCGGTCGGTAGTGAAGCACACGAACGAGGTCCCGGCGTAGCGTGAGATCGCGACAGCGACGCGGTGGCCCGCCGGCAGGAAGACGATGGGGAGGATCTGCTGCACGCTGCGGCCCAGCACGCGCAGCGGGATGGGAGGTCCGGCCACGGTGGTTGCGAGCAGAGTGTTCACGTTCGGGCGGAGGTTCCGCTGCAAGCCCCAGGAGAGAACGGGGCCTGGCAGTAGCTGCAGCAGGGGCGGCAGAAGCGCATGCGTGGCCAGCCGTTTGGCCGTGCGGCTGCGCTGGGCGATTTCGTTGAGCCGAGCCAGAACATCGGGTTCGTCGATCGGCAGAGAGATCCGAGAGCTGACGATCCTGTTGCCATGCGTGTCGCGCTCGTTGGTGCGGCGGATGCTGATGGGGACCAGGGCTGTGACCTGTCCGTCCGGTCGCAGCCCGCAACCGGCGTACCAGTCACGAAGGGCTCCGGTGAGGGCTGCGAGGATAACGTCGTTGGGTTGCGCGCCCAAGGCATGCGCACAGGACACGAGCCTTCGGTAGTCGGCCTGTGCCCAGACGTACCTCATCCCGTCGGCGCCGGCGCGTGTGCCGGGAGTCAGCACACTGGCACGGGGGACTCCCAGCAGAGGTGCGACCAGCGCACGGACTGTGCGCGCCGAGGTGAGCACGGTGAAGCGGCCGATCCGAGCCGGGCTCTTGGGCATGGGCGCTGTTCGCGAGGGCAGGCGGTCGCGATCACCAACCGGTACTGCGGGAGTGAAGCCTGTCCCCGGGATGCTCGCCAGACGCGAGAGCAGCTGGATCCCACCGACTCCATCGATCAGCAGGTGATCAAATCGAATGGCCAGGGCGAACCTCTGCGGCGCGTAGCCCACCATCCAGACGTCCCAGCCTTCATCAGGGAGGCTGGCTGAGTAGCACTCACCCAATACCTCTCCCAGCTTCGTTTCGTCCGGCGCCTCTGCCAGCGTCACCTGATGTTCGAGGATTCCAGCCGAACCCGGCCGCGAAGCGGTGGGCACATGACCGGTCAGGGTCGACACCAGGTCAAGCAGCTCAGCACGGGTGGGATGTTCACCCTCGCACAGGAACACAAAACCGATCGCCGTGGAAGCATCGGGATTGCGCCGCTGATAGGACTTCCAACCTGCAGTGAGGTGATCGCCCCTCACTGCTGGCTTTCCCCAGGGGACCTTCATCGAAATCACCTTTCGGAGTGGCAGACCGAAGTACCTTCGGGGTCAACGAGCCTGCACGGCGTGGGGTATGCCCTGAAGGCGCCACGTGTCGGCAATTCGCGGTTCGGGCTTGAAAGCGGCACTTTTTGGCTTGGCGTCCTGGGGTGCCGCTTCCCGGCCTGCCTAACCCCAACGTCTACACCGATGGGGCTCGCACTGTGGCCAAGCTGCCTGGTCACTGGAGTTCCCAGGTGTCGCGGGGCAATTCGACCAGGTAGTTGATCATGTGGCGCAGGGCGGTCTCGCTCGATTCGGGGGTGGGGGCTGTGGGGCCGGTGGGGATGCGCCCCAGGGAGGTGGGGAAGGCGTCGACGTCGTTGTAGGCGGTCATCAGGTTGGCGGCGCGCTGGATGACGCTGGGCGCGGCGGAGGTTGAGCTGCGGGCGAGGACTGCGTTGATGACTGTGTCGGCGACTGCGGGGTCGATGAGACGGGTACGGAAGACCGCCTGGTCGATGTCGCGGAGTTCTTCGTCGTTCTGGGCGCGGGCGGCGGAGGCGTCGTAGGCGATGTCGATGATGCGTTCCATCGGCAGGGCGGCCGGGCCCGCGGTGATCCAGTGGTCGCCGCGCGCGCTGTGGTCTCGGGCGAGTGCGGCGAGTGCGGCGGCGACAGTATCCCGGGGGATGAGGTCGACATGGGTGCCTGGGGTGCAGGGTAGGAAGGGCATCTGGCCGGAAAGGGCGACGCCGAGCAGGTAGTGGAATGCCTGGAGACGGGGGACTTCCCCCGAGTGGGAGTCTCCGATCACGGTGGAGATCCGGGCAATGCAGCTGGGCAGGCCGGACTCGCGTACCAGTGTCTCGCCGGCGGCTTTGGAGGCCGCATAGGCGCCGAAGGGGGTGTGGTCGCCCGCGCGGGAGATGAAAGCGGTGGAGCCGTGCACGAGGTGGGCGCCGGCGTCCTCGGCGAACCGCAGGACGTGGCCGGTTCCGACGACGTTGACCCGGTGCAGGTGCTCGGGCGTGATCGAGAAGTTCACGCTCGCCGCGCAGTGCACGACGGCGTCGACTCTGGCCGCGAGGTCGCGGTAGTCGGCCGGGTGGAGGCCGAGCCAGGGCCGGGTCACGTCGCCGCGTACGGACGGCGTGCCGACCGGCTTGTGGTGGGTGAGCGCGATGGCTTCGTCCAGCTCGCGCAGCAGCGCGGAGCCGACGATGCCGGAGGCTCCGGTTACCAGGATCATGGGGTCCTCACGGTGGCGGAGTCGTCGTCCCAGCTGACGTTGTCGAGGCCGGTGACCTCTACGGTTCGCGGGTGGACGCCGATTGTCCGGGCGATGTGTTCCTTCAGGGCGATATGCGGAAGCCAGTCCGTGGCACGGGTACCGTCGGGCAGGCCATAGACGGCGTTGGCGGTTCCCGTCAGGACGTCGATCCGCCCCACGTCGCTCCGTCGCAGCACACCGTCCGAACCTGTCAGCAGCAGGCGGGAGTCGGGGTGGCCGTCACGCAGGTAGGCGCGGCGGGCGGGGCCGGAGACCTCGGCCAAGGGGCCGGCCGGGATGAGCATGTTGACGATCTGGAAGGAGACCAGCACGCTTTCGTCCCGGCACAGTTGGACGTCGACCGCGACGAGATCGTCCGGCAGCACACCGGCGAACCTGGCTTCCACCTCGATCTCGCCGCAGTCCGGCAGGGGGGCGAACACGGCGAGCCGGGTGAGCTGGTGCGGGAAGGACATTCGGCCGGGCCCGATGGCCGGTTCCCACCGTTGCAGCTCGTTGTGTGGGATGACGTGCAGTGCGGCGTCCAGCAGTCCTTGGTGCAGTGCGCCGCGCGGCACTGAGCCGCGCCCGGCGTCGAGCATCCCGCTCGATCCGGCGGAGCCCCTCCGCAACGCCGTCAGGTACTGGAAGCTCGGACCGTGAAAGAGCTCCGCGCCCTCGTATGGGTCCGGCACGTCCACGAGATCAGGCAGGGGGGCGAAGCGTTCCGGACGGGGTGGCGGCTCGAATCCGACCGTTGCGTCGGCTACCGGTGCGAACCTGGAGAGCGCGCCGGCCTCGTGCCATACCGCGAGCCGCGCCGTGTCCCCCGCGCAGGTCATGCGAAGCCGGGTCGGGCCGGTGACCGGCAGCCACCGCTGCACGCGCAGGTCATGCAGTACGCGGACTGGGCGCCCGGCGTGGTCACTGGCCGCTCGGGCGAGGAGGTCGGCTGTTGACATCAGCGGTACGGCCGGCACCGTCCAGGTGGGGCAGTGGTCCGCCAGCCAGGTGTCCGAGCGGGGGTCGAGCACGGTGTCGACGGTGGAGGGTGAGTCCGGTGTGCCGGGGACCGCACGTACCCTCAGGCGAGGGACGTGGTAGGCCCTGCGGCCGTCCACCCAGAGCCATGCCTCGGCCTCGGCGTGCCCGCCCTGGGGCCCCAACTCGACGTCCAGCACGTCCAGCTCGATGGTGACGAGGGCGTCGGTCGGTACGACCTGGCCGCGGTACGTCCACGAGGCCGGCACGACCGATTCGAACCGGAACCCGTCGCCGACGCCACACTCGACCAGGTAGTAGCACAGGAGCTGGCACATCGCCTCGATGCCGAGTGAGCCGGGCTGTACCGGGTCGTTGAAGAAGTGCGCCTTGAAGTACCAGGCATCGGCCCGCACGTCGCATTCGGCACGCAGCCGTCCGAGTCCGGCGGGGCCGCCTTCGGGCCAGTACCCGGTGATCCGGTCGAGCATCAGCAGCATCGGGCCGGGCAGGCGGGCGGAGTGCCCGAAGAACCGCGCGGGCCGGGACCGGAGGTCGGTGACCGGGCGGTCACAGGGCAGGGCCAGTCGGGTGCGGTCCGCGTCCGTCACCGGCAGGCCGGTCTGGGACGTCAACTGGGCCGCGTGCGTCAGGGCGAAGACCGCGGTGCCCTCCAGTGCGGGAACGCCGTCTGCCTCGCAGCGGATCCGGAACGTCTCCACCACCGTGCCGTCCCAGCGGTCCAGCCCGACGAACTCCACAGCGGTCTTCAACGACCGTACGTCCGGCGGCACTTCGCGGGTGGTAGTCAGGTGGCCGTCGAGGTTGCGGATCCGCAGCTGCGCGTCGGTCGTCCGGGCTGCCAGGTAGCCGGCGAGAAGGCCACAGGGCTGAAGTGCGGCCTCCATCAGCGCGGCGGCTGGGAGCGTTCCGCTCTGCTCGCGGAACCACACCTGCTCGGGCACGTCGTACTCGGCGACCAGGTGGCTGCCGGGCCGGGGGGCTCCAATGGTGGCGGACACCTCGGTCAGCCGGGTGATGAACAGGTACGGCGGTCCCGGCAGCCGGAAGGCATCGTCACTCGCGCCGGGGAAGATCTCGTTCACCGGTCCCCACGCGCTGGCGAGCATCGCCGCGTGGTCGTACCGGACCGAGCCCACGGTGGCGGCGGCCGGATCGTCGTGGCCGCGCAGGCCGGCGAGCACGCGGGGCGGTCCCGGATTGCCGGTGCGTTGGACGGTGGCTGGGCCGAGGAGCCGCCAGTGCGTCAGGGGCGTGTCCGGTACGAGATGGACCGCGAGCCCTTCGGCTCGCATCACCACCCGGTTGTCGATCGTGCAGACCGCATCCGCGTGCACGGTCGTGTCCGTCATCGACCGGATCGTGATGTGGTAGCGGGACGTTCCGTCCGGGGCGTTGGCGAGGAACCGAACACGGGCGGGCTCGTCCGGCTGCGGCTCGAACCGCCAGCCGTCGCGGTGGACCGTGCAGCAGGTTGCGGCGAGTTGGAACGAGAGCGCCTGGAAGCAGCCTTCGAGCAGCGCGGCAGGTGTCCGCCATTCCTTCGGAAGGGTGCGTCCGGTCGCGACGAGCCCCATCGAGGGGGCGAACGCGGTGATTTCATGCAGCAGGAGCGTGCGGCGCGAACCGAGACCGGGGCTGCGGACATGGGCGCGCGTCAGCTCCCAGTCGTTGCCGGTGAAACAGTCGGCCGGGCGGCCCTCGGCGAATGCCGTGACCTCGCCGGGGCCGAATCCAGCGCCCGTGTGCTCGGGCGGCAGGCCCTGGCTCAGGCCCTCCGACTCGGTGCCGCGCAGCGACAGCAGGCCGTCGACCCTGCCCCGGAAGGAGCGCCCGCTGAGGGTCAGCGAGCTCAGTAGCCGCTCACCCGGCGCGGGGAGCCCTTGGTGGAAGGCGAGTTCGCAGTCGAGCACCCCGTCGCGCTGCGGCAGCAGCTCCAGCAGGTCGTGCACCAGGGCTCCGGCCGTCATCCGGCCTGCCCTGTCGAGGTACCAGCCGCCGAGGTCGACAACGGTGTGAGCAGTGCGCGCGGGACTGCCTGCCGGTTCGGGGCGTGGCATGTGAAGGTCCGCCTGAGCGGCGAGGAAGCGCTCGTGAAGGTCGGTGGCCAGCCGCAGCTGTTCGGAGATCAAGCCTGCGGCATCCGCCGGGGCCGGGGCCGGGGCCGGCCGATGGGACGTCGGGGGCCGGGGCATGATCTCGACGCCGGCCACGTCATCCACGGGCCACCTCCCGCAGCCGCGCCAGCGCGCGGCCGGCGGTGATCAGCACGCGCGGATCGTCCGCCGTCATGGTCAGTTCCTCGGCGAAGGAGCGTGCCCCGGCCTGGAGCGGGATCATGTCGACGCCGCCGAGCCGGAACACCTCGGCCAGCTCGGGGGTGACCATGCCTGCCTCCCATGGTCCCCACAGCAGCGAGCGGACCACTGTCCCGGGGCGGGTTGCCTGCTCGGCGGCGAGCACGTGGTTGAGGGTTTCGTTGGCCATCGCGTAGTCGCACTGCCCCCCGTTCCCGGTCGCGGCGACGACCGACGAGAACGCGCACAGCAGCCGCAGCGGGTCCTCGCGGGTGGCGGACAGCAGTGCCCGCAGACCGTCGACCTTGGTTTGGAACACGGCGTCGAACTGCTCCTCGGTCTTGTCCTCCACCCGCCGGTCGGCCAGCACTCCGGCCGCATGCACGACGCCGGTGATCGGCCCCCACTGTGTCCGGACGTCCGTGAGCGCCGCCCGTACGGCGTCCTCGTCCCGGACGTCGGCGTGCAGGTAGCGGGCCTGGTCCAATCCGTCCACCTCGCGGCTCGGGCCGCGGCCGAGGAGGACGAAGCGCGCGCGGTGGCGGGAGTCGAGCGCGCGCAGCGCCGCCGCCGTGACTGCCCCGGTCCCGCCTGACACGACGATCACCGGGTCCTCCCCGAGAGCGTCAGTGGCGGACGGCCCCGGTACGTGATCGGGGAGTTCGGCGAGGGCCAGCGTCCACCGAGTCCCGTCAGCAGCAAGCCCGACGTCCAGGTCGGGGCCTCCGGCCAGGAGTTCGTCGACGACGGCGGCGGCGACCTCGGCCGCCGTCCGGTCCGCGCGCCGGCAGTCGATGGCCTTGACCGCGGCGAGCGGCCATTCCCAGCGGACCGTACGGGCGAGCGCGGCCAGGCCGCCGAGCCAGGGTCGTTGCGCGTCGCGGTGGCCGAACCCGCCGCCGGTGTCCTGCACGGTGACGAAGACACCGCCCTCGGCGCGCAGCCGCGGCCCGATCGCCTGCGCTGCCCGGAACGCGTCCCGTTGGACGGCCAGGGCGTCGTCGATGGACGTGATGTCGGCGAGCCCGCCGAGGAACAGCAGGCCGGCGGCCGCCGTCCTGGCGAGGTCGGCCGTGGTGCCGACCTCTGCGTGGATGCCTCGCTCGGTGAGCAGCCGTACGGCTTCCTTGGCGATTCCGGTGCCATCGTCGGTGACCAGCAGGGTCCCAAGTCCCCGCATGGGTGAGCCCGGTGCGGGCGTGCGCTGCAAGGTCAGGACATGCCGGCGGATCGCCTGCACAGGAACAGCAGTGGTGAGCGGAGCGGGTGCGTCCAACAGGGCACGCAGACGGTCGGCGATCTCACCGACCGTGCGCAGCGTCAGAAGCGGGGCGAGCTGAGCCCGGTCCACGGCTTCCAACTGCGGGAACATCGGGCGCAGCGCAGCGAGGACCTGGGTGCGGGTGATCGAGTCCAGGCCGAGGTCGACCTCCAGCTCCATGTGCGGCTCCAGGATCTCCACTGGGTAGCCGGTCTTCTCAGCCACGGCGGCCAGCACCACGGCCTCCAGATCATCGAGGCTGCGTACCTCGACGGGTGCCGGGGACATGGCCACGGCGGGTGCCGAGGCGGCGACTGGCGCGGGCGGTGGGACGGCAGGCCGGTGGAGCGGTCCGGCTGCGGCGGTCGGCTCGACGATGTGGTCCGCAGTGCCCTCCAGCGCCGTCAGCGCGTCGATCGACTTCTCGGCCATGCTCAGATAGGCCGCGTGGGCGCGTGCGATCTCCTGCTGGGCTTCCGCGACCGCGCGCAACGTATCGCCGCCCAGGGCAGCGGAGTTGGACAGCACCGGTGCCGGTGCCGCGGGCGAGTACTCCGCGTTCGGCGGGTAGCGCCTGCCGTGGTTGCCCCCGCTGATCAGCATGGGCATCGCCGGTCGCGCAGGCTCGGGCCGGGCGGGACCGTGCCACAGCCCGGCGAAGTCGAGCGGGACACCAAGCGCGCAGAGGTGTCCGAGCGCGTCGAGCAGTCCGGTCACGCCGTTGCGGCCCGGGCGGTCGAGGGCGATCGCGTGGACGTCGGCGAGGGACTGCTTGACCAGGCCGGTCAACGCACCGCCCGGGCCCACCTCCAGGAAGATCCGCACCCCGTCGGTATGCATGGCCCGCACCATGTCGGCGAAGCGGACCGGGGAGGCGACATGGTCGGCGATCGCCCGCCGAATCTCGGCAGGCTCCACAGAGTGCACGGCCGCCGTGGTATTCCCGTACACGTCCAGCAGCGGTGCACGCACAGTCGCCCCGGATAGGAACGCCCGCAGCGGCTCCGTCGCCGACACGACCAGAGGGCTGTGGAAGGCCGCCGAGGTGTCGAGCACCCGCGCCGTCATTCCAGCTGCGGTGGCGTGCCTCTGTACCAGTGCCCCCGCCTCGGCGGTTGCGGCCACCACGACCTGGCGCGGAGCGTTGTGGTTGGCGATCCACGCCTCGGCGAGGTCGTGGCGTGCGAGCAGCTCCGACACCTCGTCGACGCCGGTATCCAACGCGATCATGACACCGGAGGTCCCGCGCATCAGCTCGCCCCGACGGGCGGCCAGCCGCATCAGCGTGTCCTCGTCGTACGCGCGCGCCGCGTGCAGGGCCACCAGCTCGCCGAAACTGTGCCCGGCCACGCAGTCCGGCCGCACCCCCACCGCATCCAGCACGGCCAACAGCGCGAGGCTGTGCGCGGCGATGGCCGGCTGCGCGGCGCCGGTGTCGGTGAGCGCGCGCCGCTGCGCCTGCCGCTCGGCGTCGGTGAACACCGGTGCGGGGAAGACGAGCCGGGACACCTCATGTCCGTTCCACACCGCGTGGGCCTGCGGAAGATGCATCGCCAGGTCCGCACCCATGCCCACGTACTGGGCCCCCTGCCCCGGGAAGAGGAACGCGATCCGGCCCGGCGCGCGCCCGACGCCGTAGTGCACACCCGAGGGCGTCGAGAACGGTTCTGTGCCGACCAGGCCGCGCGCCTGTTCCAGCTTCTGTGCGAGGTCCTCAGTGGACGAGGCGACCACTGCCAGCCGGTGCGCCTCTGTGCTGCGGAAGGTCTCCTGGCTGCGCCGCGCGATGGCTGTCAGGCCGCCCGAAAGGTCGCGGGAGAAGAGCTCCTGCGGGGTGGCGGCGGACAGCACCACCAGCTCGCACGGCCGTACCTCGCAGCGCACCGAGTGGCGGGTCCGAGGCGCCATGCCGGCGTACTCCTCAAGCGCGACATGGAAGTTCGAGCCGCCGAAGCCGAAGCTGGACACCGAGGCTCGCCGAGGGTGGTCGGCCGTGTGGATCCACGGCCGCGCCTGTGTGTTGAGGTAGAAGGGGCTCTCCGCCAGCTTCAGTCCGGGATTCGGCCGAGTGACCTTGATCGTCGGCGGCAGCACCCGGTGCCGCAACGCCAGGGTGGCCTTCAGCAGCCCGGCGGCGCCCGCCGCGGCCTTGGTGTGCCCGATCTGGGACTTGACGGACCCCAGTGCGCACCACTGGCGGTCAGCCCGTCCGCTCGCGTCGAACACCGAACGCAGGGCGGCGAGTTCGGCGGCGTCACCGGCGGCGGTGCCGGTGCCGTGCGCCTCGACCAGGCCGACCGTCTCCGGTCCGTAGCCCGCAGCCTCGTACGCCCGGCGCAGCGCCCGCGCTTGCCCGGTGTCCAGCGGCGCATACACCGAGGTGCCGCTGCCGTCCGAGGAGGAGCCGATGCCGCGGATCACGGCGTGCACCTGGTCGCCGTCGCGTTCTGCGTCGGCGAGCCGCTTCAGGGCGAACAGCGCGATGCCCTCGCCCAGCATCGTGCCGTCCGCGTGCTCGTCGAACGGGCGGCAGTCGCCGCTGGATGACAGAGCCGGGGTCTTGCTGAAGCACTGGAACGTCAACGGGTCATTGAGCGTGTCCACCCCGCCGGTGATCACCAGGTCGGAGCGGCCGAGCAGCAGGTCGTCCGCCGCGACCGACAGAGCAGCCAAGGAACTCGCACACGCGGCGTCCACAGTGAAGTTGGCCCCGTGCAGGTCGAAGCGGTTCGCGATCCGGCCCGCCACCACGTTGCTCAGCAGGCCCGGGAACGTCGCCTCCTGCCATGGCGTCGAGTAGTCCGCGATCCGGTCGCAGACCGCATCCGCGTCCGCCTCGGACAGCCCGCTGTCCAGCAGAGCCCGGCGCCACAACGGGCGCCCGGCCCGCGCCGCCATCTCACCGAGTAGCTGCAACGAGGCACAGCCGAGGAACACGCCGACCCGCTCGCCGTCGACCTGGTCGAGCCCTGTGCCCGCCAGACCGGTCAGCAGGCGCTCCGCGGCGACCAGTGCCAGCAACTGGGCGGTGTCGGTAGCGGGCAGGTTTCGCGGCGGCACCCCCAGGGCCATCGGGTCGAACTCGACCTCGGGAAGGAATGCCCCGCGGCGGGCGTAAGTCTTGTCCGGAGCCTCCGGGTCAGGGTCGTAGAAGTCCTCGATCAGCCAGCGATCGGCCGGCACGTCGGTCATGAGGTCGCGCCCCTCGATGACGTTGCGCCAGAAGGCGTCCACATCCGGGGCGCCCGGCGTGATCGCGCTAACGCCGACGATCGCGATCCGGTGGTCCAAGCTCATCTGCCGTTCCTCAAGCCAGTGGGCGAGGCCGGAAGTCGAAGACTTCGGCGGGAAGACGGACCCCGAGGGTGCGCAGCTGGTGCGCCCGGGTCAGCACCGCGGCTCCCTGGAGCAGGTTGCGGGCGATCTGTGTGACCGAACGCCGACCGGGATCGGCCAGAAAACTGCCGGCGACCCAGGTGTTGAAGGCCCCTGCGGCGGGGCCGCACCACAGCTGGTAGTCGAAGCGCCGGCCCGGCGCGCCGTCGACCGCCCACGCGGCAGCGTTGCCCAGGTACCAGCGGAAGGTCAGGGCCATCCGGTGCTTCGGGTCCGCATGCGCCCGGGTGACCTCGGCAGGAGCGCGCTGCGACCAGTACTCCTCGGTCAGCTTCCACACATCGTCCAGGGAGGTGCCGAAGACCTCGCGCTCCAAGGCTTGCCGGGTCTCCTTGGGGATCGATTCCAGCGACGGGTGGGCGGTGTACAGCTGGTGCAGCCGGGCCGCTCGGCCGGCGAACTTGGTTCCGCGTCGCAGGACCTGGACCTTGGCGCCGAGTTCGAACATGTCGGCCGCTGGCGCCATCGCCACGTCCGCCACCCCGGCCTGCGCGAGCATGGCCTTCGCTTCGTCGCTGACGGCGGCCTCGACCGACATCTGGTTCACCGAGCCCGTCACGACGTACGCCGCACCGAGGGCGAATGCCGCCGCCACCGCGGCCGGATCGCCGAGCCCGCCTGCCGCACCCACCCGCACACCGGGGTTCTTGCGGCGGGCCAGCGCAAGGACCGCCGGCAGCACCGCAACCAGCGGCCGACCGTCGGTGTGGCCACCGCTGTCCGCCTCGACCGTGATGTCGTCCACCACCGGCGTCCGGGCCGCCAATCGGCCCTCGTCCTCGGTGAGTTCACCGTCCCTGACCAGTCGGCGCACCAGTTCCGCCGGGGGCGGGGACAGGAACAGCTCGGCCGTCTCGGGCCGCGATACCTTGGCGAACAGCGCGGTTCTCCGAAAGATCCGGCCCGCTGCGTCGGCCCGCAGCCCGGAGCCCGAGCAGCGCACCACCGCGGGCGTGATGTCCATGAACGCCGACACCGAGATCTTCGGTACCCCAGCCCGCAGCAGGCGCGCCGCGACCTCGTTCTCCATGGCCCGATCATGCGGCTGGTGGATGAGGTTGACACCCCAGTTGCGCCGCCCGGCCAGGCCGGTCCGCAACCGCTCCAGGTCCCGGTCGAGACGTGCCAGACCGAGCCCGGCCGCCCCGAAGAACGCCAGCATCTCCTCCCGGGCCATCGCCTCGACCATCTCGACGCCCGCGATGCCGTACGCCATCTCACCCGCGACGTAAGGGAATCGCACCTGGTGAGTTTCGGCGAAGGACCAGTCGCCCAACCACTCCGGGTACATGGCCGGCACCGTGCCGACAGCGGCTGGCCTCGGCCGTTCCGAGAGCCCCAGCGCACCGTCCCGCTCGCGGGCCACCAGATGCACCGGCCTGGCCACCCGCTGGGCTAGTTCGACCAGGCCGTCGCCGTGGAACACCCCTGGCGCCGTGTCAGACACGGCCGAGCGCCAGGTTGCCCGGCGCCCGGGGGTCCAAGCTCGTGATGAAGTCGGTGACCGCCATCAGCACCTCGGCGTAGCCGAGATGGCCGTCCGCATCGGCGTCCAGCACCTCCCACGCGTGCTCGGCGTGGTTCCGGTCCACGCGCAGGACCTCCGTGCCGAGACGAATCGCCTCATCCCTGGTGACCCGCCCGTCATGGTCATCGTCCGCCATCGCAAACGCCAGATTGGTGACCACACCGATGTACTGCAGTGTCTTGTCCGGCGTCTCCGCAACACTGTTGGCCATCACCACGACGAACTGCTCCGCATCCAGCCGCTTCGGGTCCGGCACCCACGCGGGCTTGACCACCAGCGCGTGCCAGATCCGGTTCACCGTCGCGACCATCTGTTGCGCCCGCGGCGAGTCCTGGGCGTGCCCGGTCAGCCGCGCCAGCCGGTGCGCGAACTGCATCGTGTCCCCGGGGGTCACCGCACCGTCGCCGTCGTCGTCCAGGACCTCGAACATCCACAGCTGCTTGCGCCGCAGGTATGGGTCCTGGGCCGCCGCCAGCCGTTCCGCGGCCGCAATGGTGACCGCAGCGTCCGGCCTGGGCGCGGCCACGGCCTCACCCGTCAGCGCCACAGCGGGCACGGCACCGGCTGCCAACCCCGCAGCGCCGCGCAGCACCGTCCTGCGGGTCGCATTCGTCTCTTCGTTGCCCTTCGGCGTCTCAGCTACCACGAGCCCCTCTGTTCGCGCAACGTGATCGTTACTGCACGCTCGTTTGTGATCTCGTGCCCGGGAGGCTAACAGCGTCACCCGACCCGCCATGACCTGAAATCACTCAAATTGGTTATCTAAAAACCAAGTTGATATACAGCGGTGCCGAACATGCTAGAAAGTGGGCCGCCTTGGGCATCGCCGCCTCCGCAACCGCCAATGGTGGGCGCGCTATTCGACGCTCTCGACGGCTTGGGAGCAACTGTCCGCCCTCGCCCCCAAGGAGGTTTCCGTGAAGCCGCTCCTCCGCCTGTTCGCCTCGCCACTGCTGGACATCCTGGCGGCACCGAACGGCGTTGACCTCTGCCTGGCAGCGGTCAATCCGCTGTGGTCGGTATCCGAAACCCGGGCCCGGGTATTGCACATCCGGCACCAGGCCCGGGACACGGTGACGCTCACCCTGCAGCCCAACGCGAACCGGCGCGGCTTCTGCGCGGGCCAGCATGTCCGCCTCGGCGTCGAGGTGAACGGTGTACGTCGCCAGACTTGGACTCCCTCGCCACCGCACTCTACGTGGAGACTGACGGCCTGCTGAAGGACTCACCGCATCTCGCTCCGTGGCGGCCAGCCACCGGGATCGCTCCACGACTCACCGACGCCGAGCTGGTCACGCTCGCGATGATGCAGGCCATGCTCGGCTTCACCTCCGAGGCGAAGTGGCTCCGCCACGCCCGAGCTCACCTGCGGCATCTCTTTCCCTACCTGCCGAAACAGCCCGGCTACAACAAGCGCCTACGCAAGGTCGCCGAGCTGCTTCGCCGCATCACCCGGCTACTGGCCACCGACACCAGCGTCTGGAGCGACGTGTGGATCGTCGACTCCACCCCGGTCGAATGCGGACGCTCCCGCGAGACCGTCAAGCGTTCCGACCTGGCCGGATGAGCCGAGTACGGATACTGCTCCAGCCACAGCCGCTTCTTTTGGGGCCTTCGGCTGCACCTGGTGTGCACGCTTCAGGGCCTGCCGATCGCTTTCGCCCTGACCGCGGCCAAGGCCGACGAACGCGAAACGCTACTGGACCTGCTTGCCGCCGAACCGGAACTGGTGGCCGCCCGGCCCGGTCAGACGCTGATCGGCGACAAGAACTACTTCGGCCGCGACTTCGAGCACCAGTTGGCCGAACTGGACGTCCGACTGCTGCGGCCGACCCGCAAAGGCGAGCCGGAGCGGGCCGGTGCCCCGCTGTTCAAGCCGCTGCGGCAGGTCAACGAATCGGTGAACGAGAGCTTCAAGGGGCAGCTCGACCTCGAGCAGCACCGTGGTCGCACACCAGCCGGCGTCACCGCCCGCGTCATGCGGCGCACCCTCGCACTGACCGCCGCGATCTGGCACAACGACCACACCGGACAGCCGGTCCTGCGATCACTGACCGCCCTTGACCACTGCCCCCTTGGAATCGATCATCTAGGCGGCAGCGCCGCGGGAGGACTGTCGCCCGGAGGCGGGGGTCCCGGTGCGGGGTGCACCCGCCGAACGCCGGGCCTGGGCGGAGCGGGTGCGGCGGCCGCGCGTGGAGAAGCCGCCGCGCTTGGGGCGTTCGACGACCGGGGTGGTGATGGTGACGGGAATTCCGGAGGGGGTCCGGGCACCGGTGATGCGGCTCAGCGCGGCCTCGCCGGAGCGGACCTTGGTGGACTGCGGAGTGATGCCGGCGTCGGCCATCAGGCGGTCCATCTCGCGGCGCTGGTCGGGCAGGACCAGGGTGACGACGCTGCCGGACTCGCCGGCCCGGGCGGTGCGGCCGCCACGGTGCAGGTAGTCCTTGTGGTCGCTGGGCGGGTCGACATTGACGACGAGGTCGAGATTGTCGACGTGGATGCCGCGGGCGGCGACGTTGGTGGCCACCAGGACGGTGACCTGGCCGGTCTTGAACTGGGCCAGGGTGCGGGTGCGCTGCGGCTGGGACTTGCCACCGTGCAGGCCGGCGGCGCGGACACCGCTCTTCAGCAGGTGCTTGGTGAGTTTGTCCACGGCGTGCTTGGTGTCCAGGAACATGATCGACCGGCCCTCTCGGGCGGCGATCTCCGTTGTGGTGGCGTGCTTGTCGGCGCCGTGGACGTGCAGCAGGTGGTGTTCCATCGTGGTGACGGCGCCCGCCGAGGGGTCTACGGAGTGGACCACCGGGTCGGTGAGATAGCGCCGGACCAGGAGGTCGACATTGCGGTCCAGGGTGGCCGAGAAGAGCATCCGCTGCCCCTCGGGCCGGACCTGGTCGAGCAGGGCGGTGACCTGGGGCATGAAGCCCATGTCGGCCATCTGGTCCGCCTCGTCCAGCACGGTGATGCCGACCTCGTTCAAGCGGCAGTCACCGCGCTCGATGAGGTCCTTGAGGCGTCCCGGCGTCGCGACCACGGCCTCGGCGCCGCCTCGCAGCGCGCTGACCTGCCGGCCGATCGACATCCCCCCGACGACGGTGGCCAGGCGCAGGTTCAGCGACCGGGCGTAGGGAGTGAGGGCATCGGTGACCTGCTGAGCCAGCTCCCGGGTGGGTACCAGGATCAGGGCCAGGGGCCGGCCGGGTTCGGCGCGCCGGCCGGCGGTGCGGGCCAGCAGGGCCAGACCGAAGGCGAGCGTCTTGCCCGATCCGGTGCGCCCGCAACCCAGCACATCGCGTCCGGCCAGCGAGTTCGGCAGTGTGGCGGCCTGGATCGGGAACGGGACCGACACCCCTTCGGCGGCCAGCGACGCCAGCAGCGCGGGCGGCATGTCCAGTTCCGCGAAGGTCTCGGCCGGGGGCAGCGCGGGGGTGTGCGTGACGGGTGGCGCGAACTCTCCCGGCCGTGCGGCGGGGCGGCGCCTGTTGCCACCGGAGCGCTTCGACGGCTGCGAGCGGCGGCCGCCGCGGCCGGAGTCGGCGAAGCGGGCGCGGAACGGGCGGTCTTTCGAGCGTGCTGTGCGGTTCATGAAGAACCTTCCTCGATACAGTACGTCGAGGAATTCCCGGCGGAAACGAGCCGCACACAAAGAACCGCCAGAACGAACCGATGAAAAAAGATGAAACGAAACGGGTCGGAAATATGCCGGCCCAGCGGGTCACCAAAGGGGGCGGCGGTCGAACAGGCCGCCCCGCGCCGCTTGCGCGGCCGTTGCGGCGCACAACGGAAAACGTCCAAGCAACGAGCTGGGGCCCGCACCCAAGGTGCGGGCCCCAGCCACGGGCGTACGCGTCGGCGTCAGTGATCAGGCGGGAACGATGTTCTCGGCCTGCGGGCCCTTCTGGCCCTGCGTGACGTCGAAGGACACCTTCTGGCCTTCCTGCAGCTCGCGGAAGCCCTGGGTGGCGATGTTCGAGTAGTGGGCGAAGACGTCAGCACCGCCACCGTCCTGCTCGATGAAGCCGAAACCCTTTTCCGCGTTGAACCACTTCACGGTGCCAGTAGCCATGCCATATCTCCTTCGGGGCAGTGCCCGGAACCCACACCATGTGAGCTCCAGCGTCGCCGCGATGATCACCCCGCCGGAAATACCGCCGGAAAATACATAGGTGCCCCCACCGTGTACGACGGCGAGCGCACCTGAAGTTTTCGGGAACCACAACTGCAACTGAAATAGACGTTAGCACGACCCTGGCGACCATGCACAGGGCACGAGACAGGGCATACGCCCGACGCTTCCGAGAGCGCAAAACTCCTACCCCGCCGGTGATCATTTCTGTAGTTGCGGCATTAGATATTCGACACCGGCGCTCGCCTCTATTCGACCGGAAAACCGCGCCCCCTCGGCCACCGCTCGAGCTCCGCAGGCACGGGCAGACACGGGCAGACACGGGCGCCCGCACCGACTACACCTGGCCGTACCACGCGGCCGTCGGGGGCAGTTCGCGGTGCGGCGCGCCAGGAGCGACGGCGCACCCGGGGAGCCGAAGCGGTCTAGCCCTGTTGCTGCGGCCGAGAGAAATCTCCATTGACCGCAGTAGACATTCTCACTTCGGAAAGTTAGCATTTCTCTCGTAGCCAATGAGGCCAATGAGGCGCGGCAGACACGAAGCGCCGCGAGCACGACAGCAATACCAGATGGTGTGGAAAACCCCCGGGGTCTCGGTGCCGTATGGCATCAGGGCTCCTCGACGCGTCCTACGACGAGGTTCAATGACCCGAGAGACTCCCTCACGCGCCACCGACAGATTCGATGACGACGACTACCCCGCCTACACCATGGGCCGCGCCGCGGAGATGATCGGCAGCACGCCCGCTTTCCTGCGGGCGGTCGGCGAAGCCCGCCTCATCGTCCCCTTGCGCTCCGAAGGCGGCCATCGCCGCTACTCCCGCTACCAGCTGCGCATCGCCGCCCGCGCGCGCGAACTCGTCGACCAGGGCACCCCGATCGAAGCCGCCTGCCGCATCGTCATCCTTGAGGACCAGCTCGAAGAGGCCCGGCGACTCAACGAGGAACTGCGCCGGACCGCTGCCGACCCGAGTCAGCCCACCGGTCCCTGACGCGCACCGTCCCGCCGCGTAACGTCCCCCGCCCACTGCTGCGCTTCGACCGCCGCACCCGCATCGTCACCGCTGCCCTCCCTGCGCCGTCGAGAACGGCGAGCCGGAGCACGACAAGACCGCGTCGAGCACCACGCACCAGGGCCATCCCCGAACGCAGAAACCCCCGCCGGAGCCAGCCGACGGGGGTTCCGCATCTCTCACCTGCTATCACACGCCTACCACCAACAGCGTCGACGCACCTGGATCGCAAGGACTTGACCTGCGAAAACGCTCCTGAGCTAGACCACCTGGACGGCACAAGACGCTTCCGACAACGTGTGCCAAGTGGTTCCACCATCGACAACGACGTGGCGCAGAGACGCCTGGAGGCAACGTCCGCTGGCCGGCCTGCCTGCCCACGTCCTACGGCTCACACTCCGGTTGGGCATGAGCCGTGCGCAGGTGGCGCTGCCCGTGATGGACCACTCTGAGGGCCTTCCTGACATCCGATGGTAGAGACCAAGATCCGGACCAGGCACGGACCAACGCGCCGCCGACGGCGCCCCGTGCATCGTTTCAGCAGATCAGCACTACGCCGACGCTGTACCACCAAGCAGACCAAGAACCTGCTGCGCGCCACGACACTCTCAGGGAAGCTGCTTGACCGGATTACATATCAGCCTGTCCAGCGGCGTAGCACGTCTGACGTCCCATCAAAACGATCACAATTTCGGCGTCGCTATCGTCCGTAACACTCAAACCACACGTAATGCGCACGCAAAATCGAAGTTCAGGAGCCCTTTGTGGCTAGCTCGAGGGCCGCGACGCACTCCACGTGATGCGTCATCGGGAACACGTGGGGCAATCAGCGAACCGCCCGCCCACTCTGCGCTTCACCGCCTATCTCGGCGTTCTGGGCCGTAGGGACTCCACCCATTCATGTGTGCCTTGAGCTCGTCTGGCGTCGGTTCCCTTGGAGTTGGCATCTCCGGACGCCGGTTCAAGGGACTGATCGCACAAACGAATTCGCGTGCCCACTCCAACCAACGTCTTGCCGATTCCAGTGCCGGCTCGTCCACGACGCTGCCCGCTTCGGCAAGACGACGTTCCAGAGCATCGCAGTACTCACCGAGTACTGCAGCCTCCTGCCAGCGCCCGGCCTCCTCGCGAAGCACCTCTGCGAGTTGATCCATCTGCTCCCTGGGGACCACCGACTTGCCGTCGAGGTGGCCGCAGCGCTTGGGGGCGACCTGGTCTTCCAGGTGCAGCCCGGCCAGCCCGGCGTCCTCCATCAGCTGGACGGTGCGGGCGGCGTTCAGCGGTTCGCCGAAGCCGGTGTCGGCGTCGATGAGGACGGGCAGGTCGGTGGCCCTGGTCGTCTGCTGGGCGCGGGCGGCGATCTCGGTGGAGGTGGTCAGGCCGATGTCGGGCAGTCCCAGGTCGGCGGCGAGCACGGCGCCGGAGAGGTAGGCGGCCTCGAAGCCGGTGTCCTGGATGAGGCGGGCGGAGAGCGGGTTGAGGGCGCCCGGCATGGGCAGCAGGCGTCCGGTGGCCAGCCGCGCGCGCAGGGCGCGGCGGCGCTCGGCGGGGGTGGTGCGGGTGTGCAGCATCAGAACAGGCCCTTCGGCAGGTGGGCGTCGTGCGCGGTGACGGCCGCGATGTCGACGGCCGGGAACAGCGCGTCGAGACCGTCGGCGTCCAGGTCGGCGAGCCGTTCCGCCGTGTCGAGGAAGCGCGTTCGGGCGTCGGGGGCGAGGATCCCCTCGGTCAGGGTGCGGAACTTGGCCGCGTAGTCGGGCCGGCGGAAGGGGCGGGCCCCGGCCGGATGGGCGTCGGCGACGGCCAGTTCGTCCTCGACGACGGTGGCGTCGGCGAGGGTGACCACGGCCCGGCCGCCGAAGGCGCGGCGGGCCGGATCGGGCTCGTGGTAGCGACGGGTCCACTCCGGGTCCTCGACCGTGGTGATCCGCCGCCAGAGTTCGACCGTCTCCGGTCGGCGGGCGCGGTCCGGGGCGTAGGAGCGCTCGTGGTGCCAGGTGCCGTCCTCCAGCCCGCAGGCGGTGGCGGCGCCGAGGTGGGCCACGTGGTCGATGCGGTGCGCGTGCAGGCAGATGCCCTTGACCAGGGCGGCGTGGATCTCGTAGGCGGCGACGATCCCACGGAGCAGGTCGGCGCCGGTGCGGCCGGTGTGCTGGGCGACGGCGAGCAGGGGCGGGATGTTGTCGCCGGGGTGGGAGTAGTCGGCGGCCAGGTACGTGTCGTGGAAGTCCAACTCGCGCACGGCGGTGCCGTTGGCCCAGGCGGCCCACTCCGGGGAGACCCGGGCGACGGTGCCGAGGGCCGAGGCGCCGCGGGCGGTCGTCGGGTGGGCCAGGGCCTGGGCGCGGGCGACGGCGACCGGGCGGCGCAGCAGGGCGGCGACGGCGACCGCGGCGTTGTCGATGACCCGGTTGACGGCCATGGCGGCGCTGTCGGAGGCCGGCTCCTCGGTGCCGGTGGCGGCCTGCACGAGCTTCCAGGCGAGTTTGGTCCTCGCGGGGCAGTCGGTCGGCGCTGGGGGTGGACGCGGACGTGGTGTTCGAGCGCGGGACTCCCCGGGGGATGTCGGGCGGTCCTGTCGGGTGCCGGTGCGATCGAGCCTGCCCGCGCGACGGCCGTCGGGCCACCGCTCCGACGTGCGGAATCCGTACCGCCGTGGGCTGCGAATCTGCGAAACCCGCGAATGATGCGGATGCTACTTTTGCCGACACGCGAACGGCCCGGACACGGAGGTGCGCGATGGCCCGGCGAGCGGCCGGCCGGAAGGTCTACGCCCATGCCAGGCTGCGCCGACTGCGCCGCGAGCACGGGATGAACCAGGTCGACAAGGCCCGTGCACTCGGCATCTCCACCAGTTACGCCAACCAGATCGAGCAGAGCCAGCGCCCGCTGACCGCCCCGGTGCTGCTGCGCATCGCGGAGGTCTTCGGCGTCGACGCGGAGTTCTTCTCGGAGGCCGCGGAGGACCGGCTCGGCGCCGAGCTGAGGGCGGCCCTGGCCGACGAGGCGTGCGGGGTGCCGATGCCCGCCTTCGAGGACATCACCGAGGCCGCCCGCGACCACCCCGAGGTGGCACGCGCCCTGGTCGCCCTGCACCACCGCTACCGCGACGCGGCCGAGCAGGCCGCCGCCCTCGCCGCACCGGGCATCGACGCCCGCCGCGCGCCCGCGGAGCCGCACGACGAGGTACGGGACTTCTTCTACGCCCACCACAACCGCTTCGGCCCGGTGGACGACGCGGCCGAACACACCGCCGGGGCCCTGGGATTGCGGCCCGGCCGGGCCGTCGACCCGCTCACCGCGCGCCTCGCCGAGCGGCACCAGATCACGGTCGTGCAGGCCGCCGCGGGCCACTCCCCCGACGCCCGCCGCTTCGATCCGACCACCGGGGTGCCGTTCCTGTCCCGCTGGCTCAGCGACGGCCAGCGTGCCTTCCAACTCGCCAACCGGTTGGCCCTGTTGGAGCACGGGTCGCTGCTCGACGGGCTCGCCGGCGGCGCCCCGGAGCTCACCTCGCCGGAGTCGACGGCACTGGCCCGCAGCGGGCTGGCGAACCACTTCGCGGGCGCGCTGCTCATGCCGTGCTCCGCCTTCCACGGCGTCGCCGAGGAGGTCCGCTACGACATCGAGCTGCTGTCCGCGCGCTTCGGCGTCGGCTTCGAGACGGTCTGCCACCGCCTGAGCACCCTCCAACGCACCGGCCACCATTCCCCGCGCGCCGAGTTCGCCGTCGCGCTGGGCTGCGAGCTGCGGCACGCGCACCGCCTCGTCTACGCCGAGGGGGTCGCCCCCGACGACCCGCGGGCCGCCACGCCCATCGGCCTGGGCTGTCGGATCTGTGAGCGTCGCGACTGCCCGCAGCGCGCCCGGCCCCCGGCCCGGCCGGCTCGCCATCGACCCCGACCGGCGCACCTACGTGCCGTATCCCGTGGAAGGACGCAGTGCCATGCCCGAAGCAGGAGGAGCCACCGCGTGACCAGCCGTATCACCCTCATCTCACCGGCGATCGGCCCGTCGCTGCGGCAGGGCCGCTTCGACGACGGCGGCCCGCTCGACGCTGTTGGAGCGGCACAGGCCAGGGCGGCGGCCGGTGCCCTGCCGGCCGCCGGCCGGGTCTGTGTCTCCCCCAGCGTGCGCTGTCGGGAGACGGCCGCGGCGCTCGGCCTCGACGGCGGCCCGTCGGGTCCGGAGCTCGCGGGTCTGGACGTCGGCCGCTGGTCGGGGCGGACCCTCGACGACGTGGCGGCGGCCGAGCCCGAGGCGGTGGCCCGGTGGCTGACCGATCCCGGCGCGGCGCCGCACGGCGGCGAGTCGGTGCGGGACCTGTGCGGGCGCGTCGCGCGGTGGCTGGACGCCTGCGGCCGGGCCGACGGCCGGACGCTCGCCGTGGTCGAACCGGAGGTCGTACGGGCGGTGGTGGTGCATGTGCTGGGCGCGCCCGAGGAGGCGTTCTGGCGGATCGACGTGCCCCCGCTCACGGCCACCGAGGTCAGCGGTCGGTCCGGGCGCTGGAACCTGCGGCTCGGGCGCGCCCTCGTCGCCGACGCGGAGCCCGACAGCTGACGGCTGCGGCGGGTGCGCCGCGTGGGGTCAGTGGGCCTCGTCCCGGTGGCGGCGGAGCAGCTCCGCGATCGCGCGGCGCAGGCGGTCGGTGTCGGTGCGGTCGTCGGGGCCGCCGACCAGGGCCTCCAGCTCCGAGAGCAGTCGCTCGGTCCGTTTGACCTGCTGGGCGAGCACCCGTACCCGCGCGCTCTGGCCGCCGATCTGGCGGCGGCTCGCGATCAGTTGCTCGTACTCCTCCGGGGTCAGCGCGACCGCCGCACGGCCGCCGAGGGTGATGTGACGCGGCTGGGGGGTTCTGGCCATACGGCTCCTCCGCTCGTCGCCTCCGGCGGCCCCGACCCGTGCCCCGATCGGGCGGCCCGGACCGGACCGCCCGTGGTGTGACCGTGACCTCCGTCGTCGTGTCCGGCATAACGCAAAAGGGCCCTCGGAGGGTTCCGAAGGGCCCTTTTGTGTCCCAAAACCGTTCAGTTCGAGGCGGGAACCGTGTGTCCGGACGAGGCTCTCGCCGGTGCGGGATGGAGCTGCCGCTCGGCCAACTCACCGAAGAGCAGCCCGAATCCGCCCCACAGCACGGCCTGGACGGCCAGCGCCGAGAGCCGGAACCGCCACAGCAGGGCGGCCGGGAAGTCCTTCGGCACCTCGTTGACGACCGGCAGGAACTGGTACGCCAGCCCGATCACGACGACGAAGGCGGCCACCGCGACCACGGTCGCCCACCAGGTACCCAGGCCGAGCGCGAGGCGCTTGCCCAGCTGGGTGGCGGCGACCGCCAGGAGGACGCTGAGCACCATCATCAGGAAGTACAGCGTGGTGCGCTTGCCGATGGTGTCGGGGGCGCCCACCGACGGCGGGTTGGCCGGGTACTTCAGGAACGGCACGACGTACACGGCCAGCAGTGCGGTGCCGGACAGCAGCAGTGCGGTGGCCCGGGGGCCGAAGCGTCCGACGCGGCCGAGTGCGAAGCAGAAGGCGAGGGCGGCGATGCCGCCGAAGGCCACTCCGTAGACCAGGACGCCGGTGGCGAGACCGGCGGTGGACTGCAGAGTGCGGGAGACGACCTCCATCTCGTGCTCGTGGGAGTGGGCCTCCTCGAAACCGATCGCGCTGTTGACGCTCGGCTCACCGAGGACGTAGGCGACGACGAGGGCCAGCACGCCGGCGCCCAGGCCGGCGAGCATGCCCCGTACGAGCAGATTTCTTACCGTTGCGGAGTTCATGGGGCTACGGCGTCCCTTGCGTCAGTGGCAGGGGAAGCCGAGCAGGTGGCGGGCGTCGTGGACCCACTCGTGGACGTCGGTGCCGCTGAACACGGACGTGGCGCCCTGCTCCGCGCCCACGAAGTAGAGCAGGACGAGCATCAGGACGCCGAAGAAGACCGCCCACGGAGCGATCGCCTTGAGCGGCAGCGTGGCGGGAACGACGGGAGTGGTGGATGTCGGCTGGGCGACGGTCTGCGCCATGGCAGAACCTCCTTCTGGGAGTTCGCGTCCCATTTCGGTGGTGCACAGGACGACGGCCGCGGGTCTGACTCACGACACACCCCCGGGGGGCGTGTCGCACACAGTGGCGCGACCGTGCCGGATTTCCACCGGCTTCCGCTTCGCCGTCGTCGCTATCGAAGAGAAGGTACCGCGTGTCAGGTACATCGCCAAGGCCGGGCCAACGCTCCTGCGCTGCGCCCCGACGGGGGGCCCGGCCGGTGGCGGAACGGGTCAGCGGTGGGTGAAGCGGGGCGGGCGCTTGTCGACGAAGGCGGTCATGCCCTCCTTCTGGTCGGCGAGGGCGAAGGCCGCGTGGAAGATCCGGCGTTCGAAGTGGACGCCCTCGGCGAGGGTGGTCTCGAAGGACCGGTTGACCGCTTCCTTGACCATCATCGCGACGGGCCGGGACATGCCCGCGATGGTCCCGGCGACCGCCAGCGCCTCGGCCCGCAGCTCGTCGGCGGGCACCACACGGGAGACCAGGCCGGCCCGTTCCGCTTCGACGGCGTCCATGGTGCGGCCGGTCAGGCACATCTCCATGGCCTTGGCCTTGCCGACCGCGCGGGTCAGCCGTTGGGAGCCGCCGATGCCGGGGAGGACGCCGAGCTTGATCTCGGGCTGGCCGAAGACGGCGGTGTCGGCGGCGAGCAGGACGTCGCAGAGCATCGCCAGTTCGCAACCGCCACCCAGGGCGTATCCGGAGACCGCGGCGACGGTCGGCGTGCGGAGCCGGCCGAGCCGGTCCCAGACGGCGAACCAGTCGCTCAGGTACATCTCCGGATAGTCCTGTGGCTGCATCTCCTTGATGTCGGCGCCCGCCGCGAAAGCCCTGGCCGACCCGGTCAGGACGATGCAGCCGCACTCCGGGTCGCGGTCGAGGGCTTCGGTGGCCGCGACCACCTCGTTCATCAGCCGGAGGTTGAGGGCGTTCAGGGCCTTGGGACGGTTGAGGGTGAGCAGCGCGGTGCGGCCGGTGCGCTCGACCAGGATCGTCTCGTAGCCGTCCGTCGTCGGTGTGGTCATGCCTGGCCTCCGCTTCGCTGCCTGATGTCCCGGACGATGCCGGAGAAGTCCGCCTCGGCGCCCGCGCCCTGGGCGTATGCCTGGTACAACTCGGCGGCACGTAGGCCGAGTTCGGTGCGCACCCCACCGGACCTGGCCGCGTCGGCGGCCAGCCGGAGGTCCTTGGCCATGAGGGGTGCGGCGAAGCCTGGCCGGTAGTCGTGGTTGGCCGGGCTGGTCGGCACGGGGCCGGGGACCGGGCAGTTGGTGGTGAGCGCCCAGCACTGGCCGGAGGAGGTGGCGGCCACGTCGTAGAGGGCCTGGGGGGTGAGGCCGAGGCTCTCCCCGAGCACGAACGCCTCGCTGACCGCGATCATCGAGATCCCGAGGATCATGTTGTTGCAGATCTTCGCGGCCTGACCGGCGCCGGGTCCGCCGCAGTGGACGCTCTTGCGCCCCATGGCGGCGAGCAGCGGTTCGGCCTCGGCGAACTCGTCCGGGCCGCCGCCCGCCATGAAGGTGAGGGTGCCGGCCTCGGCGCCGACCACGCCGCCGGAGACCGGCGCGTCGAGCATCCGCATCCCGGCCGCCGCAGCCCGGTCGTGGGCGGTGCGGGCGTCGGCGACGGCGACGGTGGAGCAGTCGACGAAGAGCGTTCCGGGCCGGGCGGCCGCGAGGACGTCCTGGTAGAGGTCCAGGACGTGGCGGCCGGCGGGCAGCATGGTGAACACCGCGTCGGCTTCCGCGATCGCCCGGGCCGCCGATCCGGCGGGCTCCACTCCGGCGGTCGCGGCCGCCGCCAGCTGCTCGGGGGCCGTGTCGTGGCCGCGCACTCGGTGGCCGGCCCGGACCAGGTTGGCGGCCATCGGGCCGCCCATGTGCCCCAGTCCGATGAAGGCGAGGGTCGTGGTCACCAGGGGACCTCCTGTGTCGTGCCGGACGGGGCAAGTCCCAGCTCCTCCGCGCCCAAGGGGGCGAAGAAGCGGGCGACATGGGTGTCGCCGACCTCCGCGAGGGTGGGCGGGGACCAGTGGGGGTTGCGGTCCTTGTCGACGATCTGGGCGCGGATGCCCTCGACGAGGTCGGGTGCGGCCAGGGCGGCGCGGGAGACGCGGTATTCCTGGTCGAGCACGGCTTCCAGGGAGCCGAGGTGCCTGGCCCGGCGCAGCGCGGTCAGGGTGACCTTCAGTGCGGTGGGCGACTTGGCGAGCAGCGTCCCGGCCGCCTCCTTGGCCGCCGGATCGCCGTGGTCGGACAGCCGCCCGACGATCTCCTCGACGGTGTCGGCGGCGTAGCAGGCGTCGATCCACGGCCGCTGGTCGGCGAGTCGGCCGGGCGGGGCCTGCCGCACCACGTGCCGGTGGAGCACCTCGCGCAGCGGTGGTGCGGCGAGGTCGTCCAGCAGTGCGGGGAGTGCGGCGGAGGGCACGTAGTGGTCCGCGAGTCCGCACAGGAGGGCATCGGACGCACCGATCTGAGTACCCGTCAGGGCGAGGTGGGTGCCCAGTTCGCCGGGGGCGAGGGAGAGCAGATAGGTGCCTCCGACGTCCGGGACGAAGCCGATGCCGGTCTCGGGCATGGCGATCCGGGACCGCTCGGTGACGATCCGCACGGCGGCGTGCGCGGAGATGCCGACGCCGCCGCCCATCACGATGCCGTCCATGAGGGCCACATACGGCTTGGGGTAGCGGGCGATGCGGGCGTTGAGCCGGTACTCGTCCCGCCAGAAGGCGGCCGAGGCCGAGCCGTCGCCGTCCCGGGCGTCGTCGTGGATGGCGCGGATGTCGCCGCCGGCGCACAGGCCCCGCTCGCCGGCGCCGGTGAGCACGACGGTCTCCACGGCCGGGTCGTGTTCCCAGTCCGTCAGTGCCTGGTCCAGGGCGCGCACCATGGGGTGGGTGAGCGCGTTGAGCGCCCGGGGGCGGTTGAGGGTCAGACGGGCGGTCCGGCCCCGGACCTCCCGCACGACGGGCCGTTGGTCCGTGCCGGTCACCGGAGGGCCTCCGTCAGTCCCCGGGCCACGATGACGCGCATGATCTCGTTGGTTCCTTCCAGTATCTGGTGGACGCGCAGGTCGCGCACGATCTTCTCGATGCCGTAGTCGCTCAGATAGCCGTAGCCGCCGTGCAGTTGCAGGGCCCGGTCGGCGACGGCGTATCCGGTGTCGGTGGCGAAGCGCTTGGCCATCGCGCAGAGTTGCGGCGCCTGCGGGTCGCCCCGGTCGAGTGCCTGGGCGGCCTGGTGCACCAGCGCCCGGGCGGCGGCCAGTTCGGTCGCC
This sequence comes from Streptomyces noursei, assembly GCF_016917755.1. Classification (GTDB taxonomy): domain Bacteria; phylum Actinomycetota; class Actinomycetes; order Streptomycetales; family Streptomycetaceae; genus Streptomyces; species Streptomyces yunnanensis. Next base: position 1,454,542 of record NZ_CP070326.1, read on the forward strand.
ATGTCCGCGAGCCGGAACCGCAGGGCCGGCGCGTCCAGCAGCCGTCCGCCGAACGCCTCCCGGTCCGCGAGGTGGACCAGGCTGCTGTCGAGTGCGCTGCGCGCGCCGCCGAGGGAGCAGGCGGCGATGCCCAGCCGCCCGCCGTTGAGGGCGTTCATGGCGATCCGGAAGCCCTGTCCCTCGTGGCCGAGCAGCCGGTCGGCGGGGAGCCGGACCCCGTCCAGGATCACCTGGCGGGTGGGCTGGGCGTTCCAACCCATCTTCCGTTCGTTCGCGCCGAAGGAGAGCCCGGCGTCGTCCTTGTCGACAAGGAAGGCGGAGACCCCGCGCGGCCCGTCGTCGCCGGTCCGCGCCATGACGACGTACAACTGGGCGGCGCCCGCACCGGAGATGAACTGCTTGACGCCGGTCAGCAGATAGTCGTCGCCGTCGCGGACGGCGCGGGTGCGCAGGGCCGCGGCGTCCGAGCCGGCGCCCGGTTCGGTCAGGCAGTAGCTGCCGAGGTCCTCCATGGCGCACAGCCTGGGCAGCCACCGCTCGTGTTGGGCGGCGTCGCCGTAGTGGTCGACCATCCAGGCGACCATGTTGTGGATCGAGAGGTATCCGGCGATGGACGGGCAGCCGGAGGCGAGGGTCTCGAAGACCAGGACGCCGTCGGCGCGGCCGAGCCCGCTCCCGCCGGACTCCTCCCGCACGTACACGCCGCCGAGCCCCAGGCCGGCGGCCTTGCGCAGCACGTCGAGCGGGAAGTGCTTGTCCCGGTCCCAGGCGACGGCGTGCGGGGCGAGGTGGTCCTGGGCGAAGTCCAGGGTCGTCTCGACGAGGGCCAGTTGGTCCTCGCTGAGCTGGGTCGTGGTCACCGCGCCCACCTCATCGCCGGGATCGTGAAGCTCGCGCCCTCGCGGCGGCCGGCGGGCCATCGGGAGGTGACGGTCTTGGTGCGGGTGTAGAAGCGGATGGCGTCCAGTTCGTGCTGGTTGAGGTCGCCGAAGCCGGAGCGCTTCCAGCCGCCGAAGGTGTGGTAGGCGACCGGCACCGGAATGGGCACGTTGACGCCGACCATGCCGGTGTTCACCCGCCGGCTGAAGTCGCGCGCCGTGTCGCCGTCCCGGGTGAACAGGGCGACGCCGTTGCCGAAGGCGTGCTCGCCGGGCAGCCGCAGGGCCTCCTCGTAGTCGGCGGCCCGGACGACGGACAGCACGGGCCCGAAGGTCTCCTCCTGGTAGATCCGCATGTCCGGCGTGACGCGGTCGAAGAGCGACGCCCCGGCGAAGCACCCGCCCTCGCGGCCCGGCAGGACGAAGTCCCGCCCGTCGACGTCGAGTTCGACGCTCTCGGCCACCCCCGCATCGACAGAGGAACGCACCCGGTCCACGGCGTCCCGGCCGACCAGCGGCCCGAAGTCCGCCTCGGGGTCGTCGCTCCGGCCCACCCGCAGCCGTCCGATGCGCTCCGCCAGTCGCGCGACCAGGGCCTCGGCGGTGGCCTCGCCGACGGGGACCGCCACGGAGACCGCCATGCGGCGCTCGCCCGCCGAGCCGTAGCCGGCGCCGATCAGCGCGTCCACGGCCTGGTCGAGGTCGGCGTCCGGCATCACGATCAGGTGGTTCTTGGCGCCGCCGAAGCACTGCGCGCGCTTGCCGTGGGCGGCGGCGGTGGCGTACACGTGGGCGGCGATGGGCGTGGAGCCGACGAAGCCGAGCGCCCCGACCCTGGGGTCCGTCAGCAGGGTGTCGACGGCTTCCTCGCCGCCGTTGACGACGTTCAGCGCGCCCGGCGGCAGCCCCGCCGCCAGGAACAGTTCGGCGATCCGCAGCGGGACGGACGGGGCACGCTCGGAGTGCTTGAGGATGAAGGCGTTCCGGCAGGCCAGGGCCGGTGCCGCCGGCCAGAGCGGAATCATCGCGGGGAAGTTGAACGGGGTGATGCCGGCGGCCACCCCGATCGGGACGCGCAGCGAGTGGACGTCGATGCCGGTGCCGGCGTTGTCGGTGAACTCGCCCTTCAGCAGGTGCGGGACGCCGGCGGCGAACTCCACGACGTCCAGGCCGCGTTGGATGTCGCCGTGCGCGTCGGCGAGGGTCTTGCCGTGCTCGCCGGAGAGCGGCCGGGCCAACGCGTCCCGCTCGTCCTCGACGAGTTGGAGGAAGCGCAGCAGGACGCGGGCCCGACGCTGCGGGTTCCACTCCCCCCACGCGCGTTGCGCCTCGGTCGCGTCGGCGATGGCGGCCTCGGTCTCACCGCGGGTGGCGAGCGGGACCCGGGCCTGGACCCGGCCGGTGTTGGGGTCGTACACGTCACCGTAGGACCCCGAGGTTCCGGGGGTGTGCGTGCCGCCCACGAAGTGGGTGAGGTCGCGGACGGGCTCATGGGTTCGTTCACGGACCATGGATGCCTGCTCTCGTCAGGTGGGATCCAGGGAATGGCGCGCCGGACCGGGGCAGGCCCGCAGGCTGCGGGGCGTGCCGTCAGTCGGTGGCGCGGGATCGCGTATGGCGCAAGGGTCGTCAGGTGGCGGGGGCCGCGGGGGCTGTCCGCGATGCCTGCCCGACGAGATCGCCAGGGCCGTGGGGGCGCACCGGTGCCATGCGTGTCTTCTCCATCCTCGTGGACAACACGGAACATCCCACGGCCGGTATCCTGACTCCCGGATCAGCGCGCGCCGCCCGCCTTCCCGACGTCTGACACGTCAGTGGCGTCTCGCTCGACGGCGTACTCCCCGGTCACAGTGGCGGGACCGTGCCGGATTCACACCGGCTTCCCTGCACCGCGGGCCTTCGCCCTCGAATATATAGTTGGACGTCCTAGTAAATCCAGCCCTGCCGGCCGCCACTCCTTCCGCGCACCACAGGCACCACCGGCACCACCGGACGACGCCACGCCGGACGGTCCGCGACACACGCGCGCGACGCGCCCCGAACCCCGCTCGCCCCGCCCCACCCCCTCCCGTGACATCCGCCATACGGGCCTGCGCCGCGAACTACGGCGCATAGTAGAGCCCGCCGCGGCGACAAATCGGGCTTTGTCCGCCTTGATCTGGCGATGACGCGCACATCGAGCGACGCCCTTCGGCCCCCCTGATCCTTTCGCCCACTCAACGGCGCACCACCGGCCCCTGACGGCACGCCAGGCACGAAGGGAGTCCGCGGGGAGCCGGGCAGCACGACCATCCGCCCATGACAAGCCGGTACGGGAGCTACTACCACGGGTAGGAGAAAGCCCCGTTGCCCCGGATATGCGGCGCTTCTCAGAATGACGGCCGGCGCGGCACCCGCCCCACCCAGGCACCGGGAACGGGGCGGCCCCGACCGCCCGACGGCGAACCGCAACGAACGAGCGAGGTCACGCATGAGCAAGCACCGCAGGACGCGGAACTACCGGCGGATAACGGTCGCCGCCCTCGCCGTGGCCGCCGTGGGCGTCCCCTCCGTCGCCATGGCCTGCCGCGGCGAACGGCCCTACGAGGCCGGGCACTTCCACCACCACCGGACGGGCACCGCGTCGGCGGCACCCGCCGCGGCTCCGAAGGCCGCCGCCTCCGCCGCACCGACCTCCGGCGCGACGGCCCGCGTGCTGGAGCTCGTCAACAAGGAGCGCGGCCAGGTCGGCTGCTCCCCCCTGGCCCTCAACACAAAGCTGACAAAGGCCGCCCAAGCCCACAGCAAGGACATGGCGGATCACCACAACATGTCGCATACCGGATCCGATGGGTCCGACCCGGGCGCCCGGCTCACGAGAGCCGGCTACCACTGGAACAGCTACGGCGAGAACGTCGCCTACGGCTACGCCACCCCGGAGAGCGTGATGGCGGGCTGGATGTCCAGCCCCGGCCACAAGCGCAACATCCTCGACTGCTCGTTCAAGGAGATCGGCGTCGGCCTCGCACAGCCCGGCAACTACTGGACGCAGGATTTCGGCACCGCCTCGTAGCCGCGACGCATCACCGGCCCACCGTCCTGGGTAACTGGTAACGGGTAACGGGATTCGGTTGCCGGTGACGGACAAAGGGGCCTCGCGTGATCGAGTTAGCCAGTGTGATCAGGGATCTCAGGGCGGAGCTGGAACAGGCGATCACCGCGGCGGAGGGTGAGGCGCTGCGCTTCGAACTGGGACCCGTCGAGCTGGAGGTGTCGGTCGCACTGGAGCGGACGGCACAGGCCGGGGCGAAGGTGCGGTTCTGGGTGGTGGAGTCGGGGGCGGAGGCGACCGCAGGCACCACCACGACCCAACGCATCAAACTGGCCCTGCAACCGACCCTGACCGGGACGAACGCTCACCCGTTCGTCTCCGGCCCGGCCGACGCCCACGAACAGTGACTCCCGCGCCGAGCGGGGCCGGGGAGCCGGCGGGACTCGACCCGGCGCGGGCGGTCCAGATCATCACCACCCTCCGCTCGGGCGCGGGCCGGCGCGGCTCGGGCTACCGGATGACCGGGGACGTGGTGCTCACCGCCGCGCATGTGATCGGCGACGCGGCGTCGGTTCAGGTGCGGTTCGTCCATCAGGACGGCAGCGTGCGGGACGTGCCCGGCGAGACGGTCTGGGCGGACGCCCCCGCGGACATCGCACTGCTGAAGATCGCGGACGGGTCGGGCCCCGACGAGCGGTACGCCGTCGACGTGCCGCCGGTGCGGTTCGCCCGCGTCGGGCGGCCGGTGGACTGCGCGGCGCTCGGGTTCCCGAGGTTCAAGCTGCGCCGCGACGCCGCGTGGCCGGAGCACGGCCCCCTCACCTCCTACCGGGACACCCACCACGCGCTCGGCCAGGCGGTCCCGCTGTCGAACCAGCGCCAGGGCACCCTGGAGATCGCCAGGCTGGCGGCCCCGGAGCACGACCAGGACCCGGACCGCTCGCCCTGGGAAGGGATGTCGGGGGCCGCGGTGTGGAGCGACGGGTGCCTGATCGGCATCGTCAGCGAGCACCACCGCTCCGACGGGCTCGGCAGGCTCACCGCGCGCCCGGTGCACCGCTGGTACGCGTGCCTGTCCCCGGCCCGGATCGGCGAGTTGGGCGAGCTCATCGGCCTGCCGCTCGATGCCGACCGACTCGACCGGCTCCCCCGCCCGTCCCCACCGCCGCCCGACGGCCCGCCGGAACTGCGGGAAGCGGTCAGGAAACTCGCCGCCACGGTCCACGACCAGTGGGACAGGGAGGAGCGTCGGCGCAAGGTGCACGACCCGATGCCGCTGACCGTGCGGTTCCGGCCCGCGGACGCGGGGCTGTTCGACCACTGGGCCAACATCCGCCGGTCCGCACCCGGAACGGACCCGGGCCCCCTTCCGCTGGCCGGCCGACTTCAGCACATCGTGCAGGTGTACCGGTCCGTTCCGTCCGCCCGGCTGGTGGTGCTCGGTGCGGCCGGTTCGGGCAAGACGATCCTCACCCTGCGCTTCGTCCTCGACCGGCTCGGCGACCGCACCCCCGACGACCCGGTACCCGTGATCTTCGGCCTGGGCGCGTGGGACCCCCGCAGCACCTCGCTGCGCGACTGGATGTGCGACCAGTTGGTGCGCGACTACGGCCTGGCTGCCCGGGACCCCGACATGCCCGGGCGCAACCTGGCCGGTGCCCTGGTGGACACGGGCCGGATCCTGCCCGTCCTCGACGGGTTCGACGAGATCGCCAGCGGCCTGCAGGGGGAAGCGCTCGACAAGCTCAACGCCACCACCACACCGCTGCTGCTCACCAGCCGCCCCGCGCAATACGCCCAGGCGGTGGCGGCGACCGACGTGCTCAGCGGCGCCGCCGTCGTCCAGTTGGACGACCTCACCCTCGGCGACCTCGCCGACTACCTGCCGCGCGCCAGCCGCCCCGGCGTGGACGGCGGGCTGCACGGCACGGTGTGGGAGCCCGTCCTGGCCAGGCTCGGAACCCGGCCGCACGAACGGGGCACCCACAACGTCGCCACGGTGCTCACCACCCCGCTGATGGTCGCCATGGCACGCACCATCTACAGCGACGCGCCCGGCCGGGACCCTTCCGAGCTGCTCGACACCACCCGCTTCCGCACCGCCGACGACCTGCGCAAACACCTCCTGGCCGCGTTCACGCCCACCGCCTACCACCGCCCGCCGACCGACAGCGACCCCGCCACCGGCCGTCGCCGCCGACGGCACTGGGACCCCGAACGCGCCCACCACTGGCTCGGCTACCTCGCCGCGCACCTCACCCGACTCGACACCGCCGACCTCGCCTGGTGGCAACTGGGCACCACCCTGCGCCGCTCCACCCGGGTGCTCGTGGTCGGATTCCTCGCCGGACTGTCCTTCGGCGTCACCACCGCGGTCGGCAACCTCCCCGTCGACCTGGTCGCCACCTCTCACGGCGCCCGGTTCGCGCTCGTACGGGGGCTCGTCGTCGGGCTGCTGCACGGGCTCGCGGTCGGGTTCGCGTTCGGGATGGTGTACGCGTTCATCTCCCGGGGTGCGACGGAGCCGTCGCGGTTCCGCGTGCGGCTCTTCGGCGGGGGGAGGGAGAGGCGTGCGAGGTTCCTCCCCCGGTTCACGGTCGGGCTCGCCTTCGGCACCCCGATCGCGCTGGTGCTGGTGCTGGTGGACAGGGGTGTGGTCGAGCCGCTCGGACTGGCGGACGGGCTCGACGGCGGCCTCCTGGGCGCGCTCATGTTCGTGCCCGGCGCCGGGCTCGGGATCGGACTGGTGCTGGGCATCGTGGCCTGGCTCGAAGTACCCAGTGACATCCGATCCGCCGTCCGCCCCGCCGCGCTGCTGAACGACAACCGCAAGAACGTGGTCTTCCACATGCTCGTGTGGGCACTCGTCTTCGGACTGGCGGCCGGGGTCGCCAACGGGATCACCGACGGGCCGCTGCGCGGGTTCCTGGCCGGTCTGGTGTTCGCGGGCGAAGCGGCCTTCGGGTGCGGGCTCGGCTACGGGCTCAGCTGGACCGCCTGGGGGCAGTGGGTGGCGCTGTCGCGCATCTGGCTGCCACTGACCGGACGCGTGCCGTGGGCTCTGATCGCCTTCCTCAACGACGCCTGCGAGCGGGGCGTGTTGCGTCAGGCCGGTGCGGTCTACCAGTTCCGCCATGCCGAACTCCGGGACCATCTGGCCCAGACCTTCCGGGAACACGACAGCCAACTCCCCTTTCCCTACAGATGAGTTTGCACGTCTCGCGCACCCCGGTGGCTGATCCGGTGACGGGCTGATTCCGGGCGGTGACACGGCTATGACACGGCGGGCGGATGCTCGTCGTACAGACACAGCTGCCTTACGGGGGAGGCAAGATGATCAGTACCGAAGGAAGGCAACACCGGCGCGGTTCGGCCCGCGCCGTCCTCAAGGGTCCGGTGGCCCGTCGCGTCGTCACAGTGGCGACGACGGTGGGGGTGGCCAGCGGAATCGTGGGAGTCACCGGCGCCGGCCCGGCGGCGGCGGATCCGCTGTCGCGCACGCTCGCCTACGCCTGCTCGATCCAGTCGTTCACACAGACCGCAAGGGTGCGGATCGACGCGGACGTCCCCACCTCGACACCGGTCGGGCAGCCCACCCCGCGGTTCGTCATCCGCGCCGGGGCGCCGTTGGGTTCGGCCCTCACCAGCGGGCTGAACTGGATCGGCGTGAAGAGCATCGAGGGCCGGGCGGACGCCCAGGTCCGCGTGGTCGCGCCACACGGCGGCGGAACCACCACCGTGCCGTTCCAGGTACCCAGGACCGCCGTCCCGGACTCCGGTTCGCTCGCCGTCCGGGCGACCGGCACCGCACCGTCGCGCACCTTCGACCGGCCGGGCAGGGCGCAGATCACCGTGGGCGACCTCGTGCTGCACGTCGTGCCCAGGGACGCCGACGGCAAGGTGTTCCGAGGCCCGATCGACGTGCCGTGCAAACTGGCCCCGCAACAGAACAACGTGGTGGCGTCCTTCGCCATCACGGCGAACCCGCCGGCCGGCTCGACGACGACCGGGAGCAACGGCTCGGCCGGATCCGACGCCGCCGGGCCCGGGTCCGCGGCGCACACCGGGCCGTCCGCCACGGACGGCACGCCCGGCTCGACCGCATCCGGCACTCCGGGCGAGACGGGCGGCGCGGCCGGCCCGAACTCCCGTGACGGCAAGCCCAGTGGAGCGCGGCACCCGGAGGGCGGGGAACGGCCCGGCACGAGCGCGCTCGGCGCGACGGTCCCGTCCGTCAGCACCACCGCGATCGGCAGTCAGCACACCCGGAGCCTGGTCCTGCTGGCCGTGGGAGCGCTCGCGGTGGGGGCGCTCGCCCTCGCCGTCACCCTCCGCATCCGGGCACGCCGCAAGTAGACGCCGGCACCGAGGAGCGCAACGCCGGGCAGGCGCACGACGACTCACCCTGCCTGGCGTTCCTCCTGCGCGCCCGTCCCCTCGCCCAGTCCTTCGCCCAGTCCTTCGCCCAGCCCTTCGGCGACGTTCCGCAGGGCCTGCACGGACTCCATCATGAGGTGAGCCACTTCGGCGTAAGCAGCCGCGACGTCCGGCCGGTCGGCGGCCCGCGCGCCGTCCCGTCGGCTCTCGACCCCCGGCAGGATCCGGTCGGTGAGGTGCTTGAGGTAGCCGGCCAGGTCCGACACCTCCACCTCGTCGGCGCTTGCGGAAGTCTCCTCGACCGTCGGGTCCACGGACCCCTTCACACTGTTCGGCATACGAGCCTCCCCCTGAGTATGCGCGGTGCGGCGCCCGCACCGAGACCGGCACCTTAAGCACCGGAGAGGTCCCGACTCGCCCGCCTCAGAGGGGAATTGTCGTGATCCATATGCGGCACACCCAGCGTGTCCAGGGGGTGCCGGGTCGGACGACCGGGTCAGAAGCGCCCTAAGGCACTTCTGACGGGTGCGTGAACCCCGGGCGTTCGTGGTGGATGTACCACTCGGTGGACAGCAGGCGGGCCCGATCGGCCGGCGGGCGGCCGGCGATGCGCCCCGGCAGGGCGCCGCGCTCGACCTCGGTGCGGTGGGCCAGTACGGCGCCTAGCTTCTGCTCCAGCCACGGGGTCACGTCGACGGTCGCGGTGACCCACGCGTCGGGGACGCTGTATCTCGCCCGGCCTGCCCGGACGAGGCGGTCTCCCCACGCCCGTGCGGCGGAGTGCGGGTGCGTGGCCAGGTAGAGCGCGCTCGGCTGCCAGGGGGCACCGGCGTCCGGGTAGAGCTGCTCCCATCCGGCGGCCTGGACCGCGAGCGTGGTCACCCGGTGCGTGTGGCGGTGGTCCGGGTGGCCGGTCAGTCCGCCGTAGGCGTCGTGTGTGACGACGATGTCCGGGCGGAACTCCCGGATGTGTCCGACCACGAGCCGTACCGACTCGTCGAGCGGCGCCGCGCAGAACGGGGCGCCGCCCGGGGCCGACTGCGGGGCGCCGGCATCGGCATAGCCCAGCAGGCGCGGGGCGCCGGCCCCGAGGATGCGGAGTGCGTCGGCCAGTTCCGCGGCGCGCCGGGTCTCCGCCGCCCAGGTGGCCGTGACGACCGCGGTTCGCGCACCGGTGGCCGCGTGGCGGGCGAGCAGCCCGCCCGCCGACAGGGACTCGTCGTCCGGGTGGGCGAAGACCGCCAGGAGGCTCGGCAGGGACATGGCTGGTCGTCACCTTCCACGAACGGGGCAGACGGGTGCGGCGACCCTACCGCCCGCCGTTGACGACGGCACGCGGCACCGCCCCGCCCTCGACGTGCCACCGCTTGAGGATCTTCGCGTACGCGCCGCTCGCGATGAGGCGGTCGAGCGCCTCCCGCACGGCGTCGCGCAGGGCCGTGTCGGTCTTGGCGACGGCGATGCCGAAGGGCACCGGGTCGAGCTGCGGGCCGCAGAGTTGGAGGGCGCCGCCGCCGGAATGGGTCGCCGCGGTGTAGGCCGCGACCGCGAAGTCGTCGAGGCAGGCGAGGGAACGGCGTTGGGCGACGTCGGAGTAGACCTCGTCGGGTGTGTCGAACGCGCGGAGCGTCAGCTGCGCGGGGAACTGCCGGCTCACCTCGTCCAGGTAGCTCTGTGCGGCCGAGTCGCGCTGGACCGCGACCGGCTTGCCCGACAGGTCCGCCATCTTGCGGATGCCGTCCGGGTTGCCCTTGCGGACGACGAGCGAGAGCCCGGACGTGAAGTAGTCGATCAGGTCGACGCCGCGGCGCGCCGTCGAGCCGGTCGCGCGCCCCTCCTGACGGTCCTTGGTGTCGACCACCGCCGACATGACCAGGTCGAACCTGCCCGCGTCGAGGCCGGTGAGGAGGGAGTCGAAGGCGGCGTTCTGGAACGTGCAGCGCACGCCCAGCTCGCGGCCGAGGGCCTCGGCCAGATCGACGTCGAGACCGGTGGGCCCGCCGTTGCCGACGAACTCCATCGGGGCGTAGGTGAGGTCCGAGCCGACGGTGACGGTGCCCTTGTCGCGTATCGCCTGCGGCAGCCGGCCGTCCGGTTGCCCGGTCCCGCCGGGCTTGGCCGCGGCGCCGGCGCCGTCGGTGCCCTTCGCCCCGCCGTCCGGCCGGAGCGTCCAGGCCAGCGCCCCGCCGCCGGCGACGACCCCGGCGGCGGTCAGTGCGGCGAGCATCCGGCGGCGGCTCGGACCCGTGGCCGGGGGCTGCCCCGCCGGTTGCGGTGGTGGGCCGGGGCGGTGGGGCTGCCCGGACGGAGCGGCGGACGGCGGGGGTTGAGGGGGATCCGTCATCGTGCGGGTCGGCAGTCCCTCGAAGCCGACGTTCGCGGATGCCTGGGCCGGGTGCGGCGGCGTGGCGGTGTCCTGGCCGCGGGGGTCGCCGAGTTGGGTGGACAGCCGGCGGAGCTGTTCGCTGATCGGTTCCGGCAGCCAGTCACCGTACGGGCCCGGTGCACCCACCCGCGCCATCAGGTCCGGGAGCGCGGGCCGCCGCTGCGGCTCCTTCGCCAGGCATGCCGCCGCCAACTCCTTGAGCGCGTGGGGAAGGTGGTCGATCTGCGGCTGCTCGTGCACGGTGCGGTACATCAGGACCTGTGGTTCGGCGCTCCCGTACGGGCCGTCGCCGGTCGCCGCGTAGACGACCACGCCCCCGAGGGCGAACACGTCCGCCGCCCCGGTGATGTCGGGGCCGGTCATGACCAGTTGCTCGGGCGCCATGAAACCCGGGGTGCCGAGGGCGGTGCCGGTCACGGTCAGCGCGGTGTCCGCGGCGGAGTGCGCGATGCCGAAGTCGATGACCCGCGGGCCGGCGGCGGTGAGCAGGATGTTGGACGGCTTGAGGTCCCGGTGCACCAGGCCCTGTGCCTGCACCGCCGACAGGGCCTGGAGCAATCCCGCCGTCAGCAGCCGCACCGTGTGCTCGGGCAGCGGCCCCCAGTCGTGCACGGCGGAGCTGAGCGGGAGGCCCGGTACGTACTCGGTCGCCATCCACGGCACGTCGTCCTGTGGCGCGGCATCGACCACCGGCGCGACGAACGGTCCCCCGACCCGACCGGCGGCGGCCACCTCGCGGGCGAACCGCTTGCGGAAGCCGTGGTCGTCGGCGAGTTCGGAGCGCGCGGTCTTCACCGCGACCGTCCGGCCGTCGCCCGCGCGGCCGAGATAGACCCGTCCCATCCCGCCGCCGCCGAGCAGCCCGATAATGCGGAACGGTCCGATCTGTCGTGGATCGTCCTTTGCCAGCGGTCGCACCCGTACCCCCCGTACCAGCAGTTACGTACCGCAGTATCCCGCAACCGCCCGGTGCCTTGACGGGAGGGCGACGCGAAAGGCCCTTGTGCCGGTCCGGCAGCCTGTAGTCCGCTGATTTTCATGAGGAGCATGAGGAAGCGGAGCATTGCCACGCTGGCCGCCGTGTTGGTCGCCGGCGCCCTGTGCGCGGGCGCGCCGAATCCGCGCGCACAGGCGGCCGGTGGCGGCGCGGACGATCGGCGGACACCGGGAGGTTCGGCCACCGGCACGGGGGCGGCGGGCCCGGAGTCCACGCGTCGGGAGTCCGCGCGCCTGGGGGTCGATCTGGACACCGTGACGATTCCGGAACTACAGGCCCGTATGGCGGACGGGTCGCTGACCTCGTCGGCGCTGACCGCCGCCTATCTGCGCCGGATCGAGGCCGTCGATCCGAAGGTCAACGCGGTGCTGCGGACCGACCCGACAGCCCTGGAGCAGGCGGCGGCCAGCGACGCCCGACATCGCCGCGGCGCGGCCCGCGGCCCGCTCGACGGCATCCCCGTGCTGCTGAAGGACAACGTGGACACCCGTGACCTGCCCACGACGGCCGGGTCGCTGGCGCTGGCCGGCCGACCGCCGCAGCGCGACGCCGTCCTGGTGACCCGGCTGCGCGACGCGGGCGCGGTGCTCCTCGGCAAGACCAATCTGTCCGAGTGGGCGAACTTCCGTGCGACCGAGCCGACCTCGGGCTGGTCGGCGGTCGGCGGACAGACCCACAACCCCTATGTCCTGGACCGGAACCCGTGCGGGTCGTCCGCCGGTTCGGCCGCCGCGCTGGCCGCGTCCCTGGCGCAGGTGGCGATCGGCACCGAGACGGACGGCTCCATCGTGTGCGCGGCCGGGATGAACGGGGTGGTCGGCCACAAGCCCACCCTGGGACTGGTCAGTCAGGCCGGCGTGGTCCCGATCTCGGCCGAGCAGGACACCGCGGGGCCCATGGCACGCCATGTGGTCGACGCCGCGCTGACCCTGTCGGTGCTCAGCGGTGGCGACGCCCGGCGGCCGGGCGATGCCGCCGGCCTCCTCGGCTCCCCGGACGAACTGCGCCGCGCCGGCGGTCTGCGCGGCAAACGGATCGGCCTGTGGCGGCTGCCCGAGCTGGGACCGGCCGTGGACGCCGTCATGACCCGGACCGCGGCGAAGCTGCGCCGGGCGGGCGCCGAGGTCGTCGAGGTGACGCCCCCGTACCAGAAGCGCCTGGCGGAGCTCGAATTCCCCGCGCTGCTCTCCGAGTTCCACCGGGACATCGATGCCTATCTCACCACCCGCGACGGGCCGCAGGACCTCGCCGGGCTGATCGCGTTCAACCGCGCCCACCCGGCGGAGCGGACCTGCTTCGCCGGCCAGGAGCTGTTCGAGCGGGCGCTTGCCGCGCCGCCCACCACCGACCCGCAATACCGCGCCGCACGGGCCGAGTTGCGGGATCTCTCCCGGCGTTCGATCGACGAGACCATGGCCGCCCATCGGCTGGACGCGATCGCCGCGCCGACGAATCCGCCGGCCTGGACGACCGACTGTGCGCGGGGCGACAACGACGTCGTCCCGTCCTCGACCCCCGCGGCCGTGGCCGGCTACCCCTCACTGTCGGTGCCCGCCGGGTTCGTGCACGAACTGCCGGTGGGCCTGCTCCTGATGGCCGGTGGCCACCAGGACGGCCGGCTCCTGGCGCTGGGGGCCGCGGTGGAGCACCGGCTGCACGCCTGGCGGGCGCCACGCTATCTGCCGACGGTGGGCGACGGCACCGTCCGCTGAACGCCCCGCCGGCGACAGGCCCTAACGCCTCGCCGCCCCGGCGCGCTCCTCCTCCGTGACCGCGCACAGCTCCGCGGGCAGCCCCGTACGGAACACGTCCTCCTCCAACAGTCCGACCCAGGAAGGCCGGTGGCGCGGGGCCCGCTGAGTCCTCTCGCGCCGCACGGTCTCCGGCCAGGCATCGGAGATGCCCGCCGTCCCCCGCCACCAGCCGGGGAGTTGGTCGTAGGCACGCTCGACGCCGACACCGTCATCGGTGACCGACACCCGCACGTACAGCCACCGCCCCGCGCCCACACCCTCCGCCGCCGCCACGTCGTCCCCGGCGGGCAGCGCACGGGCGCTCTCCGCCGACGCCCGCATCGCCACCGCGAGGGCGGCCGCCAGGTGCTCCGGCAGCCAGCACGGCACCCGCCGGCCGGCCGGCTCGCCGCGGCCGGCCGGCAACTCGACAGGAGGGGCGGCGGCTTCGCGCACGGCCCGGGCCGCCTGCGCCTCCTTGCGCTGTACTTCCGCAGCCGCCGTCCCGTCCGCCCGGAGCGCCGCCAACACCTCCCGCACCTCGCCGTCGTCCGCGGGAACCATGGTGGACGCCCCGTCGTCGCCCAGGGCCGCCGGATACGGCGCCCGCCGCCAGACACCGTCCGCCCACCACAGGACGAAGCCGATGGCCTCCTCCCCGTGGACCACGGGCGTCAGATGGTCCCAGGGCAGCCACGCCGGGCCGCCGGCGAGCAGGTCCATGGGCGGGGAGCAGCCCACGGTGTCGCTGTAGTCGTTGTCGATGCCGTAGAGCACCGCCCGGCCACCGGCCACCCGGGTCAGCGCCCACCAGCCGTTGCCCACGTCCTCGGAGCGCAGCACGGCCCCCTCGACGCGGTAGTTGTGCACCGGCAGCGGATGCTCGGCGCTCCACCGGGCCAGCGTGGCGGCGTGCGCCCACAGCTCCTCGGGAGCGGGCAGTTCGGCAGCGGGTCGGTCGGCCATGGGGAGGGGCTCCAGGCACGGTGGCGGCGTCGTGTACGGGGTCATGAAGACTGCGGCGCCGCCCCGCCGTTCGCCGACGGAGCGACGGGCGGGCGCCTCAGCCCGTCCACTCGTCCGCGAGGACCGACCAGACCTCGGTGTCGTGCCGGACTCCCCCGTACGGGAACTGGCTGCGCAGCACGCCGTCGCGGCGCATGCCCAGGCGGCGGGCCGCTTCGACGCTGCGCTTGTTGGCCGGACTGGTACGCCATTCCACGCGGCTCATCCCGCGCTCGCGGAACGCCCAGTCGATCAGGATCCGGCTCGCCCGATGCACCAGTCCGCGGCCTTCGCCGGCCGCTTCCAACCAGCAACCGATCTCGCAGACCCCCAGCGCGGCATCGAACTGCGTGAACATCACGCCGCCGACCAGCACGCCCTCCAGCCAGATGCCGTAGATCCGCGCACCGTCCTTGGCCTGGCCGTCGGCGTAGCCCTGAAGGACGTTGATCGCGGACGCCAGGTCCGTGCTCCGCGTCGCCCACGGGATCCAGGGGTCCACGGTGGGCCGGGCGCGATCGATGTGGTCGAGGAACTCCTGTGCCTGCCAGGGCTCCAAGGGCCGCAGCTCGGCGCTGTCATCAAGCGGCAAGGCGAACACGGGGTCCTCCATCGGTCGATCGCTCCGCCAGCGCGCCGGCCGGCGGACGAAGGTGCATAACAAGCGTTCGGTACGTATTCTAGATGCTTATGCCTCCCGCTCCCGTCGATCACGAATCCCGCCGCGAGGACGTCTCCCAGGCGGTGTGGCGGGTGCTAGCCGCCAAGGGGTTCGGCGGCCTGACCCTGCGCGCCGTGGCGGCCGAGATGGACGTCTCCACCGGCCTGCTGATGCACTACTTCCCCACCAAGCGGGCCCTGGTCGTCCATGCCCTGGAACTCCTGGAGAAGAGCAGCGCGAAGCGCCCCCGACGGGCCCGCCCGCGCGAGGGGCTCGCCGCGCTCCGCGCCGTCCTGCTGGACTTCCTGCCGATCGGCCGGGAGAACACCGACCGCAACCGGATCTGGGTCAGCTCCTGGGACCTGGCCCTCGCCGACCAGGGGCTCCACGCCGACCAGGCGGAACGCTACGTCCGCATCCGCGCGGCGGTCCGCCCCCACCTGGAAGCCGCCGTGGCGCTCGGCGAACTCCCCACCACGGCCGATCTCGACCAACTCGCCACCATGGCCGTCGCCTTCGTCCACGGCTTGGTGGTCCAGGCGCTGTTCGACCCGAAGCGCTTTCCCCCGAAGGCGCAGGCCGCGACGGTGGACCGTTTCCTCGACGCGCTGCGCACCTCAGATGCGGCCGACTCCGAGCATCCGCCCGCCCTCCTCACACGGACGGCGACCCGGCGATCCGCTTCTCGAACCAGTGGTGGGCGTAGCGCTCCTGGTTGAACGCGGCGACCTCCTCGAAGCCGCAGGCGCGGTACAGGCCGATCGCGGCGGTCAGCGCCCGGTTGGTGTCGAGGCGCAGCCGGTCGCTGCCGTGTCGGGCGGCCCGTTCCTCCAGTTCGGCGAGGAACCGGCGGCCCAGGCCCAGGCCCCGGGCCTGGGGCGCGACCCACATGCGTTTGACCTCGGCGGGCGCGTCGGCCGGGAGCTTCAGACCGGCGCAACCGACGGGTTCGCCGTGCAGCCGGGCGACCAGCAACAGGCCGTGCGGAGGGCCGAGTTCGCCCGCGTCGGGCAGCAGGCTCCGTGCGGGGTCGAAGCCGGTCTCGAACCGCTCCTGCAGTTCGGTGAAGTAGGACCGCAGGCAGTACTGGGCGTCGGGGTGGTCCGGGGCGACGGTGTCCAGCGCGACCGTGGCGGCGGTCAGCAGGCGGTCGACGTCGGCCATGGCGGCGACCAGTCGGGCGCGCTGGTCGGCGTTGAGCGGCTCCAACAGGGAGCCGGCCAGCTCGTCGCTGCGGTGATCGAGCACGGCGCGCTCCGCGCGGCCCGCGTCGGTGAGGCGTGCGGTGCGCACCCGCCGGTCCTGGTGGTGCGGTTCCACCGTCACCAGGCCCTCCCGTTCCAGGGAGCGCAGCAGCCGGCTGACGTACCCGGAGTCGAGCCCCAGTCGCTCGCGCAGCCGGCGCACGTCCCGGCCCTGCTCGCCGATCTCCCAGAGCAGCCGGGCCTCGCCGACGGGCCGGTCCCGGCCCAGATACCGGTCGTGCAGCACGCCCACCCGCTCGGTGACGGCGCGGTTGAACCGCCGCACCTGCTCGATCTCCGTCGCATCAGCCATTCTCTGACTCTAGTCAGAGAATGGTGGAGGAGCGAAGGGACCGCATCCGGGATCGGGAATCCGCCTTGCCCCCGACGATCGACCCGGGCAAGGTCTCCCCCATGACGACGCTCTCCGTGCGCCCCCTGGGGGTCGAGGACTGGGCCCGCTATCGCACGCTCCGCCTGGCGGCGCTGGCCGATGCCCCGCAGGCGTTCGGCTCCACCCTGGAGCGGGAACAGGCATTCACCCAGGAGCGGTGGCGTGCGCGCCTGGCCCGCCGCGGTCAGTTCGTCGCCGAGGACGGGGACGAGGCATGCGGGCTGATCGGCGTCGTTCCGGAGGCTCCGGGCATCGCGCAGGTCGTGTCGATGTGGGTCCACCCCTCGGCGCGCGGGCGCGGGACCGCTGACCTTCTGCTGCTGACGGCGTTGCGGTGGGCACAGGACCACGGCTTTTCGCGGGTGGAGCTGTGGGTGACGGAGGGCAACACAGCCGCGGAACGGCTCTATGCCCGCCACGGCTTCCAACGGACCGGGCGGGTATAGCCGGTGCGGGAAGGGGAGCCCCGGAGGGAGTTCAGGATGGCGCGCTCCGGGCCCGCCGGGGACGACCGCGCCGGGACCGCGACGGGCTGACCGCCCGGCCACCGGGGCGTGGGAGCGGCCGAACGACCGCCGACCGGGGAGCCGTTGCCCCAGGGCGCGCCGATAGCGGACAAGAGCCGCCGATACGACGCATCGCCCGAAGGGTGCGCGGCGACGGTTGTACCATGTCAGCCGCACGGGAAAGCTCGCCGAGAGGCCCGCACGGAAACCGACGATGCCGAAACAGGTGGATCATCGCGAACGCCGCGAAGCGATCGCCCGAGCACTGTGGCGGGTGGTCGAGCAACGCGGCGTCGCCCAGCTCTCGCTGCGCGAGGTCGCGCGCGAGGCGGGGATGTCCCACGGCCAGTTGCAGCACTACTTCGCCAGCCGCGAGGCGATGCTCACCTTCGCGATGGACTTCGCCGCCGAGCAGACCACGCGGCGCGTCGATCGGCGCCTGGCGGAGCTCGGCGACCGTCCGCACCCCCGCGACGTGCTGCGGGTGATGCTCACGGAGCTGCTCCCGCTGCACGCCGACGCCCGCGCGACCAGCCGGATGAGCGCCGCGTTCGTCCTGGAGGCGCTGCACGACGAGAACATCCGCGCGCGGGCGCGGGACGGCATCACCCAAGGGCGCGCCGCCGTCGAGCAGTTGCTCCGCCGGGCCGTCGCCGACGGGTACGTCCGCCCCGACCGGGACCCGGTGGTCGAGACCCATCTGCTGCTCGCCCTCACCGGTTTCACCACCCTCCTCGAACTGCAGGTGATCGAGCCCCGGGACACCCTCACGGCCATCGATCAGCATCTGGACCGACTCTTCGTCGAGGACGCCGAGGACGATCACGGCGCCGGATGACGGGGCGGTCCGCGCCCGCCACAGCGGCACCGGCTGCCACGCCGCCACCGCCGCGTCGCACCGCACCATCCCCGGCTCAGCCCAGGCCGAAGAACTGCGCCGTGTAGGAGCTGGAGCAGATCGCGTCGAGGTAGTAGGTGCCGGTGGTGCCGCACTGGTCGGCGCCGGATCCGGGAGCGACGGGGAGGCCGTGGCCCATTCCGGAGATCGTGTAGACCCGGACTGCGGCCCGGCCGCCGGCGTCGTCGTAGCTGGTCTCGGTGGTGCCGCCGGGGAGGCTGCGGGTGCTCGACGGTGTCTGGCCGATGCCCCAGACATCGGTCCACTGGTCCCTCAGCTCGGTGGCGTTCACCGGACGGACGGTGAAGTCGGCGGTGCCCTGCCAGATCGCGACGCGCGGCCAGGGGCCGGCGTAGCCGGGGTGGGCGCTGCGGACCTTGTCGCCCCACTGGGCGGGGGTGAGGTTCTGTGCGCCGAGCTGGCAGCCGGATGCCTGGACTTGACTGGTCGCACAGTGGGCGGGCAGTCCGGCGTCGATCGAACCGCCGGCGAAGACGTCGGGGTAGTCGGCCAGCAGGTCGGCGGTCATGCCCCCACCCGCGGACAGGCCGGTGACGAAGACGCGGTGGGGGTCCGAGCCGAACTGCGCCACGGCGTGGCGGACCATCTGGACGACGGACGCCGCCTCGCCGTTGCCCCGGGTGTCCTTGGTCGAGTCGAACCAACTGAAGCACGAGAGCGGGTTGTTGACCGCGCCGGTCTGCGGGAGGACCAGCGCGAAGCCGTACCGGTCGGCGTACTTGGGCCAGCCGGAGTGCGCATAGTAGTCGTCGGCGCTCTGGGTGCAGCCGTGCAGGGCGACGACGAGGGGCGCGCCCGGCGGTAAGGCGGCCGGCACGTACTGGTACATCTCCAGGTTGCCGGGGTTGGGTCCGAAGTCGGGGACGCGCTGGAGTCCGCCGGCCGCGGCCGCCGCGGGCGGGACGGTCGGGGCGAGGAGGCCCAGGCACGCGGCGAGGACACCGAGTACGACGGCGACCCTGAGGCGGGCGAGGTGACTGCGGGGCGTGGACAGTTGCATAGGGAGCTCCCGGATTTGCGGACGGCGGATTTGCGGACGGCGGATCTGAAGGGGACGGATCTGAGCGGGCGGACCTGTAGGGGGGCGGCGCGCCGTTCGACATCCCGCCATCCCGCCCGTGTCCCGTCGTGCGGGATGCCTGTGTGGGCGCCGCTTCGCCTGCTGGTGCCGGACGTTACGGGGCGAGGTGGCGGGCGGGTAGGGGTGGTGGGCACATGGGGGCACCGGGGCCTGTGGCGGCGACAGCCATTGCGGCGCCGGACCACTCGCGCCGGGGGTGGCACGCCCCGGCGGCCGCCCGGCCCGCCATCTCCCCGGAGATGGCGGCGAACGCCACCTCGCCGCGGGCGAATGTGTGGGGTGGCCCCATGTGCCGACCGCCGTACCGTTCCTATCGTTGCGGCCATGCACACCAGTCACCGCCCCGGCGAGGGGCCGTACGCGGCGGGCGTGGCGCGCGACGCCGCCGATCAGGGAGCGCCCGGCGCCGGATGCCTGGCCGGGCGGACCGCCATGGTCACCGGGGCCGCCGGCGGCATCGGTCGGGCCTGCGCGCTGGCGCTCTCCGCCGAGGGGGCCTTCGTCCACGTGGTGGACCGCTCCCGGGCGGCGGCCCAGCAGCTCGCCGAGGAGGTCGGCGGCGCCGCGCACATCGTCGACCTGTCTGTCCCGGACGCGGTGGACACGCTTCCCGACGACGCGGACGTACTGGTCAACAACGCCGGGCTGCAGCACGTCGCCCCCCTCCAGTCCTTCCCGCCGGAGCTCTTCGCGTTGATGCAGCGGGTGATGGTGGAGGCCCCGTTCCGCCTCCTGCACCGCACCCTGCCGCGGATGTACGAGCGCGGGTGGGGGCGGGTGGTCAACATCTCCTCCGTCCACGGGCTGCGTGCCAGTCCCTACAAGTCGGCCTATGTGACGGCCAAGCACGCGCTTGAGGGGCTGAGCAAGGTCGTCGCCCTGGAAGCCGCCGCACACGGCGTGACCAGCAACTGCGTCAGCCCCGGCTATGTGCGTACGCCGTTGGTCGAGGAGCAGATCGCCGCCCAGGCCCGCGCCCACGGGATACCGGAGGACGAGGTGGTCTCGCGCGTGATGCTGGAGCGCACGGCCCTCAAGCGCCTGATCGAGCCGGAAGAGGTGGCCCGGGCCGTGGTGTGGCTGTGCACCCCGCACGCGGACGGCATCACCGGCATCTCCCTCCCCCTCGACGGGGGTTGGACCATCCGCTGACCCCTCCTGGAGCGGGGGCCGGGCCGCCGGCTGACGGCGGGCGAGCGGTGTACACGGGCGCTCCGCGAGGTGGCGGGTCGCCGCGGTGAACGGGCCTCGCGGCGGTCGGCGTCAGCACCGTGGCGCGCGGCTTCCTGCTGGGGACGGCCCCCATCTTCCCGGTCGCCATCTGGGGCCGCACCTGCCTGCCTGGAGCTGCCGGCCACCGCGGCGCTGGTGGCGATCGGCCTGCTGCCTGGCCGCATAGGCGCGCACCCGGTCCGCTGCCCGATCGCCCGGCGAGGCCCTAGAAGTGCTTCGCGCCCTCCACGATGGCCTCGCGGATGCGGTGGTAGGTGCCGCAGCGGCAGACGTTGCGGATCTCGTCCAGGTCGGCCTCGGTGATCTCGCGGCCGGTGGCGCGGGCCTGCTTGACCTTGGCGACGGCGGCCATGATCTGGCCCGGCTGGCAGTAGCCGCACTGGGCGACGTCGTACTCCAGCCATGCCTCCTGCATGGGGTGCAGGTCCTTGCCGACGGTGGCCGGCAGTCCCTCGATGGTGGTGACCTCGTCGTCCGGTCGGACGTCCTTGAGCGGCACCGAACAGGGGTTGAACGCCTTGCCGTTGATGTGACTGGTGCATGCCTGGCAGACGCCGAGGCCGCAACCGTACTTCGGCCCGGTCACGCCCAGGACGTCGCGCAGCACCCACAGCAGCCGTACGTCGTCCTCGACGTCCACCGTGACGGGCTTGCCGTTGAGGATGAAGGTGTGTTGGGGCACGGTCGCTCCTTGCGCTACTAAGCGGTCTTGGTGAAGTGTGGTGCTGTTTGGGTATGTGCCATACCAGGAGGGGGGTTTGGAATGGCAGGACCGTTGTGGGTGGAGCTCTCGTCGGAGGATGAGGCGGAGTTGGGGCGGCGGTTGAGGGCTCGGGACTTGCCGGTGAATGAGCGGGTGCGGTTGGAATGCGTGCGGCTGTCGGCCCAGGGCCGCAACGCTCCCGAGATCGCGTCCATTGTCGACCGGCATGTGGTCACCGTGCGCAAAGCTCTGCGCCGGTTCCTTGACGGAAGTTTCGAGGCCCTGGCCGACGCGCCCCGGTCGGGCCGGCCGCCACGGTGGACGCGCGAGGACCTGGACGCGCTGGAGGCGATGCTGGATACCGCGGCGGCTGAGGGGACCACGTGGACGCTGCCCGCTTTGGCGGAGTGGCTGCGCCGAGAGCGTGGGGTAAATGTCGATTCTTCCTGGCTGTCGGTGCTGCTGCACCGGGACGGTTTCCGCTGGAAACGTACCCGCGACAGTCTGCGGCACAAGGCCGGCCCGGCCCTCCAGGCCGCCGCGTGGGAGCGGCTGGAGGGCCTACGGCTGTACGGCTGAGGGCCGAAGCCGGTACCGAGGATCTGTACTACCTGGACGAGTCCGGGTTCTCTCCGACCCTGCCCACCGGTTTCACCTGGGCCCGCACCGGTGTCCGCGCTGTCGTCAAGCGGGAGGACACCAAGAACCGGCGGGTCAACGTCCTGGGAGCACTGAGCGAGAGCGGGCCAGGCCCCGAACTGGTGTGGAGGGCCGTCGACCACAAAATTGACGCTTCGATGGTTCTCGACTTCGTCTGCACGCACATCGCACGCCTGCCCAAAGGAACGGACAGTCTCACTGACCCGCCGCCTGGTTGGCGGCGGGTCAGACCGTGCACGATCGTCATGGACAACGCCCAGATCCACCACGCCAGACTCTTCAAGGGACGGCGTGAAGAACTGGAGGCCATCGGCGTCCACCTGTTCTACCTCCCACCGCGATCGCCGGAGCTGAACCTCATCGAGCGCATATGGCGCTCAGTGAAGTACCAGGACATGCCCGTCCGTGCCTACACCAGCACCACCGCACTACACACCGCCGTCGACCAGGCAATGACCCGACGGGCAACAGCACTGACACCAACCACAGAAGACTTGCTCAAGACCGCTTAGTAGGCGCGGTCCAGGCCGTCGGTCGGCGATTGCGGGATCGGGGGCACGGTCGGCAGCGGCTCGAAGCCGAGCGGACCGGAGTGGTTGATCGGGAACGTCGTCGGCATGGTGCCGGTGGCCGCGCCGTACGCGCAGGCGACCGCGGCCGAGGCGGCGCCGACCGCCAACTCCCCCGCACCGCCGGGCTTGCCGGTGGTCGGCGGCATGACCACGATCTCCAGTTCGGGCGGGGTGTTCCACTGCCGGGTGTAGAAGTAGTTGTCCCAGCTGCCCTCCAGGAACGCCCCGTCCTTGAGGTGCAGGCCCGAGCTGAGCGTGATCGCGATGCCGTCCATGATGCCGCCCATCATCTGGGCCTGGAGGCCCTTCGGGTTGACGGCGAGGCCGACGTCGACTGCGCAGACGACCTTGGTGACGCGCGGTCCGGTGTAGGCGTCGGGGACCTTCCGTCCGGTGGTCTCCGGCCGGCAGTCGATCTCGGCGAGCACGGCGACGACCCCGTGGTACTCGGGGTGCACGGCGATGCCCTGCGCCATGCCGGCCGGCAACTTCCGCCCCCAGCCGCCGAGTTCGGCTACCTTGTCCAGGACGGCCCTGGCCCGGTCGTTCTTGACCAGCTGCTGGCGGAAGCGCAGGCGGTCCTTGCCCATCTCGTCCGCGAGCCGGTCGATGATCAGCTCTTGCGCGCACCGGACGTTGGGCGAGTAGATGTTGCGCATGCTGCCGGTGTTGAAGCCCTTGTCCACCTCGTTGAGCAGTTGGGTGGTGAGCCCGAGGTCGTAGGGCGACTGCTGGGTGAGGGTGAAGATGGTCTCGGAGAAGGTGAGGTCACCCACTGGCAGCTTCGCGGCGGTCGCCGTGATGATCTCCCCGAGGCCGTGCCCGAAGTCGGTGGACACCGAGGTGTGACGCTGTTCATAGGTGAGCACCTTGCCCAGCGCGTACGACGCCCGTATGCGCGAGGTGGCCATCGGGTGCGTACGGCCCTGCCGGAACTCGTCGGTGCGGTGCCACATGAGCTTGACCGGCTTGCCCATCGCCTTGGAGATCTCGGCGGCTTCGAGGGCGGCGTCGAAGAACAGTTTGCGGCCGAACGAGCCGCCGCCCTCGGTGACATGCACCGTGACCGCGTGCGGCAACAGGCCCAGCTTCGCCGCGATCGCCCCCTGGGCGACGATCGGCGACTTGAGCGCCGCCCAGATCTCCGCCCGGTCCGCCCGCACGTCGGCCACCGCGCAGTTGGGTTCCAGCGCGCTGTTGCTGGCGAAGTGGAAGGTGAAGGAGCCCTCGACGGTCTTGGCGAGTGGCCCCAACTTCGGTACGGCAAGGGGGATTTCCGCCGCCTTCAGCTCACGCAGGACGGTCTCGTCCGAAGCCCGCTCCGCCGTCCCCGGACCCCAGAGGACCTTCAGCGCGCGCACCGCGTCGATGCACTGGCCGAAGGTCCGCGCACGGACCGCCACGCCCGTCGGGATGGTCGCGACATCGGTCACGCCCGGCATCGCCCGTACCGCGTCGAGGTTCTGCACGGACCGCACCGTGCCGTTGATCGTGGGCGGTCGGCACACCATGGTCGGCGCCGCGCCCGGCACGTGCAGGTCCATGGCGAACTGCTTGCGGCCGGTCACGCTCTCCAGTGCGTCCACGCGGTTGCGCGCGGTGCCGATGACCGAGAAGGCGGAGCGCGGCTTGAGGTCGGTGGCAACCCGTAGGGTCTTCAGGCTCGCGGCCTTCTCCGCCAGCGAACCATAGGTGGCACTCCGGCCGTTCGGGGCGGTGATCACCCCGGCCTTGCTGGTCAGCGTGGAGAGTTCGGCGCCGAGCTGCTCGGCCGCGGCCGCCAAAAGGCGCTTCCTGGCGATCGCGGCGGCGACGCGGATCGGCGTGTAGGTGGAGATGGTGGTGTTGGAGCCGCCGGTGAGCTGGTTGAAGAGCAGCTCCGGGCGCGCGTCGGCGAGGGTGACGCGGATCTTCTCCAGCGGCAGATCCAGCTCCTCGGCGATCAGCATCGCGGTGGACGTGGTGATGCCCTGGCCCACTTCGGCGCGCGGCAGCGCGAACGAGGCCGTGCCGTCGGCGTGCACGTGGATGGTGATGAGGCCGGACGTCGGCAGGGCCGCCGTCGTGAGCATGTCGTTGAGGTCGAACAGCTCGGTCACCTCGGGGAGCGAGCCGACCGCGGCCTGCGCCGGGGTGCTCCCGGCCACCGCGTCGCCCAGTTGCGCGGCGACCGCGAGGGTGGGTGCCGCCAGGACGTAGCCGAGGAACCTCCGGCGGCCGATCCCTGCGGGGGCGCGCGAGGCGTCCGGGTCCGCGGCGCCGGCCTCGTCGGGCTCCGGCGGCAGACGATCCTGAACGTCCATCATCTGTCCTCTCGTGGAGCATCGTTGATCGGCCTACCGGATGGTAGCGAAAGCGTGCTCACGACAAAACACGAGGGACGACACCTCCGTCCGCGCTGCCTGTGGCCGTGTCTGTCGTCGCACAGACACAGCACTCCGAGGGGCGGCGGAAACGCCCGGAGTCCGCCGTGCACCGCTTACCGGGTTCCGGCCAGCGTTGGCCGAATCGGCTCTGCCGTACCGCTCCGCGTCGCCTTAGCTTTGAGCCTTTGAAGATCGTCAGGAAGGCGAGTCGAAGAATGGCACTGGGCGACAGAATGAGACGGTTCTCCGCTTCCTCCGCGGGGCGTCGACTGGCAACGTTCGGCACGGTCGCGGGCATCGCCGCGGCATCGGTCATCGCGGTCCCGGGTACCGCCGACGCGGCGACGACGGGGGCCTACAACGGCGTCTGCGGCCCGGGTTTCGTGGTCATAGACTCCCTGCCCGTCGGAAACGAGGGCACGGTGTACCTCACGTACCAGAAGTCCTCCGGGAGCAACTGCGCGGTCAGCGTCCGCAAGGGAACGGGCGGGCCGATCGCCATGTCGGTCTCCCTCGCGCGCTCCGACGACCCCTCGACGCGGATCTCGGACGAGGGCGACTACACCACGTACGCCGGTCCGGTGTGGGTCAACGCCCGCGGGGCGTGCGTCGACTGGGGCGGCGTCGTCGGCGCCGGCTACAGCCACCGGGAGAACGACCACTGCGGCTGAGGGCCGCTGTCACACGGTGAGTTGACGCGCCATCAGGGGGTGGTGCCGGGCACCGCCCCCCTTCGTCCTCATCACCGAACGGGACGTCTCGCCCCGGGCACGGGGGCTCCGAGGCGCACCATGAGCGGCATGAACTCTATGAACGACATGAGCGGCGTCAACGGCATGGGTGGCATGGGTGGCATGAGTGGCATGAGCGGGCCGGGTGGTGCGGACGACGTGGTCGACGGGGACGCGGTGACGTCGCGGTACGACGGGGAGGTCCTGGAGCGGGGCGGCCGGCCCGGGGATGCCTGGGAGGGAGTCGACGCGGCGGCGCTGGCGCAGGCCGTGCGGGCGCAGGCGGGACGGCCGGTGCCCGGGATCGCGGACATGGCGTCGTATCTGACCGCCCAGGTGTCGGACGCCTCGCACCGTGAGGTCGTGGGCCCGCTGCGGGACGGGCGGGGGCCCGGCGGCGTCGTGGTGCGGCGCGGCACGGTCATCGCCGCGTGGGGCGATCCGACCCGCGCCGAGATGGCGTTCAGTGCCACCAAGAGCGTGCTGTCGCTGGTGGGCGGCGTCGCGTTCGACGACGGGAGGCTGCGCCTGGACGAGCCGGTCGTGGAGTCGGTGGACCTCCCCCAGTTCGCCGGCCCGCACGGACGCGCGATCACCTGGCGCCACCTCCTCGACCAGACCAGTCAGTGGGAGGGCGAGCTGTGGGGCAAGCCGACGTGGGCGGACGCGCAGAGCACCCGCGAGGGCACCGAGTCGGCGGGCGGGCCTCCCGGTGAGGGCTGGGCCTACAACGACGTCCGCGTGAACCTCACGGCGCTCGCGCTCACGGTCCTGTCCGGGCGCGCCCTTCCGGAGGTGCTGCGCGAGCGCGTCATGACGGCGATAGGCGCCGTTGGTGAGTGGTCCTGGCACGGCTACCGGAACTCGGTGGTCGACCTCGACGGCGCCCGGGTGCCGGTGGTCTCCGGCGGGGCGCACTGGGGCGGTGGCCTGTGGATCAGCGCCCTGGACCTGGCCCGCATCGGCCAGCTCTGTCTGCGCGGCGGGGAGTGGGACGGGCAACGGGTCCTCTCGCGCCGCTGGATCGAGGAACTGTGGACCCCCTGCGGGGTCAAGCCCAACTACGGCCTGTCCTGGTGGCTCAACGACAACCGCACCGTATGGCCCCGGGCTCCGCGCACGGGCCGCTGCGCCCGTGGCAACGGGGGCAACCATCTGCTGTGGGTGGACCCGGCGCGCGATCTGGTGATCGCCTCGCGCTGGGGCGCGGAGGTCGAGGACCTCCTGGTCGAGGTGTCGAAGGCGGTGGCCCCGCTGGCCTGATGGCCGCGTCCGGGCGCCTCGTCGACCGCACCCTGTGACGGGTCGGGGCGACACAGCGCTGGGGGTGCCCGGATTCGTCGCGCCCGAGCGGTGTGCGAGCCGGCCCGCGGCATCGGCGGCGGGCCGGCTCCCCGGCGCCTCCGCGGGGCGCCTTCCGCCGCCCGCCGCCGGACGGTGCGCAGGCCCGAACGGGCACAGTTCCGGGCAGGGTTTCTGCCCCCGTCGTTCGGCGCGGCGCACCATTGGACCTCGCCCACCGCTCGGCGTCGCTCAGCACACCGCTCACGGCGGGGCGCCATGTCGCCCTGGCGGAGGTGGAGTTCTTCCAACGGACCTGACACCGACGCGTCCCTGACGCTCCGGCACACCGACCCGGGCGTGTGCCGGCCAGGCCGCCGTGCCGCCCACCGAGGACCCGGTGGCCGCCGCCCGCGCCCGCTTCGGCGCCGTCGGCACCGGCTACGTCCACTTCGCCCAGCAGGAACCGGGCCTGTTCCGCACCGCCTTCCATGTGCCCGGCGACATGACCCACGCCGCCGACGACGCCGCCCGGCACGTCATCGACATGATCGAACGCGGGATCTGAACCCGACCACCGCCACGTACCAGGCTGGCCGCCCCAGCCCTCCGGAGCAGGGCAGGGCAGGGCAGGGCAACGGGAGCGTTTCATCGGCATTTCAGCGCTTTCCACGATGATCCAGATGTCACCGCCGAGAACCCCCGGGCAACAGACGCCGGAGGTGAGGCGGAAGGTACCCGGAGCAGAGAACGCACCGCGCCCTTGGGCGCCGTCGGGGAGGGGCGTAGCGCCGGCGGACGTTGTCGACCGACCGCTCAAGAGCCCGTACCGAGGTTGGATATGGCCCCTGAAGAAATCGCCGCCACGTTGAATGATTGGTCGTTGACGTTCGTCGGGGCCCCTTGTGGTGAGGTCGCCCGGATCCCCGAAGAATGGCGGCCGATCGTCTTTGCCGCCGGCCCGGAAGAACGTCGGCGGCTGGCCCTGTCACTGTGGAACCAGGGATTTCTCGATCTCGTCCCTGAATTCGCCGAGGTGCTGAACACGCACTGCGTCGATGTGCGCGTCGGTATCACCGACGACTCCCCCGTGCTGGTTTATGTCCTGGAGACGGAGGAACGGGAACTGGTTTCCTGGGTCGGCTACGATCCCGGCACTTTCGAGGAACCGGAATTCTGGGAGATTTTCCCGGAAGCAGTGCAGGTGTTCCTGCGCGAGGTTCATGCCGGGTTCGTCTCGCAGCGCAGGGAGGCGTTCGGCGTGGCACGGCCCGTCGACATGCGCACCGTCGTCGAGTTGGCGGGGCTCCCCGACGGCGAGCCCGACGGGGAGGGCCGAGCGCGCATCTCGGCGCGGCGCCTGCTGAAGATCACGACCGATGGCGACCGTCTGAAGTACTGCCTGTCCCCGGATCTCGCGGTGGGAGAGGTCGCGTTGGTCTACGGAGGGGCGATCGTCCCGAAGGACCTCGGTCAGGAATTGGACGATCTGCTGATCTCGCGCTTCGCCGAACCCTTCTGACCGGAAGACGGCGAACAAAAGACCGGGGAGCGGAGACCAGGGACGAGCAACGGGACACCGGTAAGCAAGGAATCAGGGAGGCGCGGACCGGAACCCCGGTGGTGTGCAGGTGTCCCGCCCCGCGCCCGGCCGGTCAGGGGTCGCCGGCTACCCCTTCGGCCGGCTGGTGGGGGCGCGGTGACCGGTAGGCGCGGGCGAGGTGGTGCTGCAGGCGGGCGTGGCGGAACTGGTAGACCGCGCCGGCCTGGCGGAGCACGCCGCGCTGGTAGGCGTCCTCCAGGAAGGTGACCACGGACCAGGGCAGCCGGCCGGTCAGCGGCAGCCAGATCCGGGAGAAGACCGTCCACTGGCCCCAGGAGGTCAGGCTGAAGGTGTAGCCGAGGGCGCCGCCGAGCCCGCTGATGACACCGAGTTTGAGCGCGGCCGTGACGTTCCAGATGACCGGGCCCAGGAGCGCCGCCATGGGCTGGATCGCCAGCACGGAGCCGAAGCCGACCAGGATGCCGAAGGTGGGCGCCCAGAGCAGGAGTTGGGTGGCGACCGTCCGGCCGTTCGTCCGCAGGAGGCCGACCGGGTTGACGGCGGACCGGATGTCGAGCGGGGTTTCGAAGAGGGTCAGCAGGCCGAAGGTGGGGCCGGCTGCCAGCGCGAACATCACGCCGTAGATGAGGCCGTCGCCGAGGCTGCCGGCCAGGACGAGGGGGATGCTGACGTGGTACGAGAGGCCGTTGGCCACCCCGCGGACGAAGCCGTAGCCGATGCCGAACACCAGCCCGCAGAGCACCCCGATGGCCAGGCGGCGAAGGGGGCTCCGCCCGGTCCGCCGTTCTCTGCCGAATATCTTCATGCGCACGCCGGACGGTTCCACGGCCGTGTCCTTGGCCGCGACCATGAACCAGTAGGCGATGCCGAAGAGGAGCCCGCCGAGGAGCCCCGCCACCAGCCCGTCCGCGAGTTGGAAGGCGAAGGAGTCGAAGAGGGTGCCGACCACGCCGTCGACCAGCCCGATGGCCACACAGATCACCAGCGACGTCACCAGCGTGCGGGGGATCCGGCGCAGTCCGTGCCCCAGCCGCCACCACTCCAGGTCGGGGGTGTCCAGGCGGGTCAGGTGGTGGGCCAGGTAGCCGAGCCAGTACTGGGCGCGTTCCGGGTCGAAGGTGCGGCGCGATCCGCTGCCGGGGTGGTGCCCGGGCCGAGGGCGGTAGACGGTGGCGGTGAAGTTGTCGAGGAGGTGGTCCTCCAGCTCCTCGGGGGTGCGAAAGCGCCGGGTGTCGAGGAGCGCGGCCGGGTCGTGGTCGGGGGTGTCGCTGTAGACGGCGCGGGCGAGGGTGACCATCAGCGGAGTGGTCAGCACCGCGGTGAGGTTGGCGGCGGCCTGGCTGCCCGGTCGCTCCTGCAGTTCGCTCAGCACGGGATCCCAGGCGGTCGCCGAGCGGCTGCCCCCGCCGCGGGCCTTGCGGGTGGTGCGCGGCAGGTAGTCGGCCAGATCGGCCAGGCCGAGATCGGTGAGTTCCACCGCGGCGGCGGAGGTGAGCACGTCGGTCTCCGCCACCGCGGCGGCGTACTCGGACGGGCGGCTCGTCAGCAGCAGCGGCAGGGTGGTGGCGTTGAGCGCCTCCAGCGCGGGGCGGCGCAGTCCGTCGGCGATCTCGTCGAAGCCGTCCAGCACGGGGAGTATCCGGCCGGTCTCGACCAGCGCGGCGGCCAGGCTCGACCCGCCCGGTGCCGAGGCGGCCAAACCGGGCTGGTCGCGGGTCAGTTGCGCGGCCAGCCAGTCCCGGAGGGTGATGGCGGTCGGGTCCCACGAGCCGATGCTGAAGATCACTGGTACGGCGTCGGCGCGGCCCCGCGACTTCAGGTGGTCCAGCACGAACCGCACGGCGAGGATCGACTTCCCGGAACCTGAGCGGCCCAGCACCACCAGCCGCCCGGACGGGAGCCGCCGGTACACGTCCACGATCTCGTCCAGTTGCCCGCTCAGGTCCAGCGGGCCGTGCGTCCCCCCGGCGGGCAGTCGACGGATGTTGGCCCAGTGATCGGTCAGCTCCTCGGCGACCGGCCGCCAGCGCACCGGCAGCGGGTAGGGATCGTGGACCTGCCGCTGTTCCTCCTCGCGCTGCCAGCGGGCGGCGACCGTCTGCGCGACCTGCTCGGCCACGTCGGCCAGGGTTTCGTGCAACGCCGACCCCGATGGGCCGCCGGTGGCCGGCTCGGGGCGCGGCGTCGCGTCGTCCGACGGGCCGTCGTCGACGGTCCGGTGGACGGCGGCCGCCAGCAGCCGCTCGCGGTCCTCGGGGCTCAGCCCGAGCGCGTCGGCCAGCAGCCGCACCGTGGTCACCCGTGGGTCGGCGCGCTCGCCGGTCTCCAGCCCCCGGATGGTGCGCACGCCCACTCCGGCACGCTCGGCCAACGCCTCCTGCGTCATCTTCGCCTCGCGCCGCAGCCGTTTCAACAGGGCGCTGAACTCACTGGTCACAGATCACGGCCCTTCCCCCTGCCCATCGATTTCCCCAGGTGAGGGACTCTAGCGCGGCCACCGGCCGGATACGGCCGGTCTGCTGGCCTGTCCGACGGACCGCTCCGGGACCAGCGTCGACGGCAACCGCCCGACCGCTTCACGTCATGTCACGTCAGGAGAGCCCGCGATGCCGACCACCGCGACCCTCGGTCAACCGACCGTCCCCCCGCTCACGCACAAGGAGCGCGAGGTGCTCCACGCGGTCGGCTGCGGTCTGACGAACACCGAGATCGCCGACACCCTCACGCTGTCCGAGGGCGCGGTCGACGGACACCTCGCCCGGATCCTCGCCAAGCTCGAACTGCGCGACCGGGCCGCCGCCATCGTCCACGCCTTCGACTGCGGGCTGGTCGTCCCCGGCCGCGGCCCTCGCGTGGCGGCGAGCCCGGAGCCGCGGACCGCCCTGCGCGCGGCACCCGAGCCACAGGTGCGGATCTCCGTGCTCGGGCCGGTGCGGGCCTGGCGCGAGGGGCAGCCGGTGGACCTGGGGCACCTGCGTCAGCAGGCCGTGCTGGCGTCGCTGTCGCTCTGCTCGGACCGGACGGTCAGCCAGGAGGAGTTGCTGGACGGGGTGTGGGGGTTGGAGCCGCCGATCACGAAAGTGGTGCCGGTGTACATCTATCGGCTGCGGAAGATCCTCCGCTCGGAGAACGCCACGGACTCGGTGATCCAGCGCGATCGCTGCGGCTACCGGCTGGTCCCCGGCGCGGTCGAGGTGGATGTGGCGCGTATGGAGCAGCTGGTGACCGCCGCCGGGGTGGCCGAGCGGGCCGGCGAGCTGACCGAGGCGGTCGGCATCTGTACCCGGGCGTTGGACCTGTTCCACGGGGAGCCGTTGGCCGGGCTGCCGGGCCCGTTCGCCGAACTGGAGCGGCTGCGGCTGACCGAGCGCCGGATCGCCCTCGTGCAGCGGAAGCTGGACTGGCAGCTGCAGTTGGGCCGGCACTCCGAGGCGATCAGCGAGCTGTGGGCCCTGGCCGTGGCGCAGCCGCTGAACGAGCCGGTCGCCGCGATGCTGATGCGCGCGCTGTACCGCACCGGCCGGCAGGCCGACGCGTTGACCGTCTTCGAACGCACCCGGCGGCGTCTGGCCGACGAGTTGGGGGTGTCGCCGAGCCGACTGCTCAGGCAGACGCAGCAGATGATCGTGCGCGGCAGCGACGCCCGCCTCGCCCCCACCACGCCATGACCGCACCGACGCCGCGCACCCGCGGTGAGGAGCTGCTGTTGGCGCGGATCTCCGCGGCGGCCGGCCGCGCACACCTCGGCAGACGGCTCGCCACGTATACGGCGACCGTGCTCCGGGGCCCCGCGCAGGGCGGCCCGGTCCGGGCGATCCGGCTCCTGCCGGCCCTCGCCCGGTACGGCAGATGGTCCGCGCCGAAGGTGTGCGCGAACGCCCGACTGGACCTCTACGAAAGCGGAAT
The DNA here is from genome assembly GCF_016917755.1 of Streptomyces noursei. Lineage (GTDB taxonomy): Bacteria > Actinomycetota > Actinomycetes > Streptomycetales > Streptomycetaceae > Streptomyces > Streptomyces yunnanensis. Next base: position 1,486,770 of record NZ_CP070326.1, read on the forward strand.
GACGGTGGCCGTCAAGGGGCGGATTCATGTCGTCCGTTACGACGCCACCGCCGTGTTCCAGAACAGCGCCCGCCCGCGCGGCATCTCGGCGCTCGTCGGCACCTCCTGCACCTATACGCTCACCGACGTCGAACGGAAACGGATCGTGCTGTATCGCAGACCGGACGACGGCGAGGCGGCAAAATGGGGGCCGGCGATTCAACGGGCCGTCGCCCATGCCCAGCTTCCGCGGGCATGGGCGGCCCTTCGCAAAGGCGAGCACCTCGCCTTCGGGGATATCTGGTTGACCGCGGAAAAGGTCGGTTGGGGAGGGTTTTCCGTGCCATGGCCCCAGGTGCAGCAACTCGCAATGAAGAACGGGGCCATCACGCTCACCCTCCACGGAAAGCACCACACACTGACCCCAACGGGGTCCAAAATACCGAATCTCTACCTGTTCTCTGCGCTCGCCGAACGCCTTCGAACGGAAGCGCTACAGGAATGACAGCGACCGGTCCCCGTCAATTCCGTCAACGCGTCCAGCGGTTTCATCCCCATTCCAACGCCAGCGGATAACGTCTGCTCGTGGCACAGCTGTTGTGCCCGAACCAGCTCAAGGAGAAGCAGAGCGATGACCTTGCTCAGCACATGGAAGAAGGCGATCGGTGCGGCGGTGGCCATGATGGCCGTCACCGCCGTCACCCCCACCGTCGCCCACGCCGATCCGGTGCGCCACTACTACCTGGAGGTCGGCGGCACGGGCTCGGCGGCACCGTCGCCCGACTGCACCTCCACCTACGCCTTCGCCAACAAGCACCTCAACGGCGGCATCCCCGTGCCGGTCTGCTACCCGGCGAGCGCCGGCCCCTGGCTCAACGGCCAGAACGCCCCGGACGTCAACGCGCCGAGCTACGACGCGAGCGTGCGCGAGGGGTACCGCAACCTGCTGGCCGCCGCTGAGGAAACCCACCGCCGCGACCCGAACGCCCGCTTCACGATCGTCGGCTACTCGCAGGGCGCACAGGTGGCGGACCAGGTGCTCCAGACGATAGCCGCTGGCGGCACCGACATCCCCCGCTCGCAGGTGAACGGCATGCTGTACGCCGACCCCATGCAGCCCGGCACCGGCGTCTGGTCCCGGGTTCCGAAGGGTTGGAGCGCCCTCGGATTCACGTCGACGGGTGCCGGCCTGACGAAGTTCGACGGCGTCCCGGTGCAGCGCTTCTGCATCCGCACCGACCTGGCGTGCGACGCCACCTCGCTCCAGTCCATCCCCGGCTTCCTCAAGCAGCACCCCAAGTACTGGCAGGACGGCAACATCATGACGCAGACCATCGGCCAGGACGGCGGCGACGGCATCACGTGGTACGACGCCTGATCGGCCATCAATCAGGCGCGAGCATAAGCAAGTTGATCGACGAGTGCCACGGACAGACGCGCTCGCTCGGCGGGCGGTCCCCGCGCTGTTGATCACGCACGTCCCGGAGCCGACGGCGGGTGCCTCGGCTCCGGGACGCGTGCGCGCGATCGCCCACGACTGGTCGGCCGCCGGTCAGGGGATCGTCATCGCACGGCTCCCGCGGCGCCGTTGCCGGTGCTGCCCTTGATGAGGTCGGCTGCCTTCTCCGCGGCCATGATCGTGGGCGCGTTGGTGTTCCCGCGCGGCACCGTCGGGAACACCGAGGCATCGACGACCCGCAGGCCCGCCACGTCGAACACACGCAGTTCGGGGTCGACCACCGCACCGATCGCACAGGTCGACGTCGGGTGGTACAGCGTATGTCCGGACCGCTGCGCCCAGGCCAGGAGCTCCGCGTCGGAGTCCGAGTCCCGCGGCATGTCGGCGAACGGCCCCGTGGCGACGTCGGTGATCGCCCGCTGCGCCGCGATCTCCAGGGCGATCCGGATGCCGGCGACGATGCAGTCCCGGTCCTCGGCCGTCGTCAGGTAGTTGTGCACGATGCGCGGCGCGGCGTCCGGGCGCGCGGAGCGCAGTGTCACGTTGCCGCGGCTGGTGGGGGCGAGCACGCACGGGCCGAAGGCGAAGCCGTGCTCGGCGGCCGGGCCGAGCCCCTCCTGGCGGTAGAGCGCGGCGGCGGCGTGGAACTGGACGTCCGGGGCGGCCAGGCCGTCCCGGCTGCGGAAGAAGCCGCCGGTCTCGCCGAGGTTGGAGGTCAGCGGTCCGCGTCCCTCGCTCTGCAGCAGTGCGGCGTTCTCCGGGCTCGCGGCGCTGATCAGGGACTCGACCTCGGTACGGAAGTTCAGCAGCGTCATGTAGTGGTCCTGCAGGCCCTCGCCGACCGGCAGGTCGCGCACCACGTCGATGCCTAACGCGGACAGTGCGGCGGCGGGCCCGATCCCCGACAGCATCAGCAGCTTCGGGGACTCGTAGGCGCCCGCGGAGAGGATCACCTCGCGCTCGGCGCGGACGATCTCGACGGTGCCGTCCCGCTCCACCTCCACCCCCGTCGCCCGACCGCCCTCGATCAGCACGCGGTGCGCCAGGGCCGAGGAGAACACGGTGAGGTTGGGCCGTTCGAGAGCGGGGTGCAGGTAGGCGACGGCGGTGCTACAGCGCATGCCGCCGCGCTGGGTGAGCTGGTAGTTCCCGACGCCGAACTGCGTGGAGCCGTTGAAGTCGTCGTTCGCCCGGTGCCCTGCCTGCGTGGCCGCCTGCACGAAGGCCGCGGCGAGCGGGTGTCCTGACCTGCCGTCGCTGACGGTCAACGGCCCTTTCACGCCGTGGAATTGGTCCTCACCGCGCTCGTTGTCCTCGGCGCGCCGGAAGTACGGCAGCACCTCGGCGTACGACCAGCCCGTGGCCCCGGCCGCGGCCCAGCCGTCGTAGTCGGCGCGGTTGCCCCGGATGTAGATCATGGCGTTCATGGAGCTGGAGCCGCCGAACGTCTTGCCCCGGGGCAGATAGGTGCGGCGCCCGCCGATCCCCGGCTCCGGTTCGGAGTCGAGGTCCCAGTCGAGGTCGGACTTGAACAACTGGGGGAAGGCGGCCGGGATGTGGATCTCCTGGGCGGTGTCGGGGCCGCCCGCCTCGATCACCGCCACCCGGACCCCGGGGTCTTCCGACAGCCGTGCCGCCAGCACACAGCCCGCCGATCCGGCACCGACGACGACATAGTCATACAGACTCATACCATCCCCTTTGATTGTGGTTGAGGAGCGCGTGTGACGAACCAGGAGCGCGCGGTGCGCACGGGCGCGGCCGAACCACCTTCTGCAACGCGTTGGCGAACACGCCCTCGGCCGTCGTCGGGATCACACTGCTCGACGAGCGTCGCAGCATCGTCATGTGCCGTGCCCTGCGGACCTGGTGGGATTCTTCCCCACGGGCGCGAAGGCACAGAAGGGCTCGATCTCGCCCCTGCCCCTCGCCCAGGTCTTGGCGGTCTCCATCAGGTGCTTCTGCTCATTGAGCGGCAGGGCGACAGCGCAGCACCGCACAACGATGTGTTCGCCGTGACGGGTGGTCACGACGACTCCGGAGCCTTCGCCCTCGATGGCGCCGACGGGCGCGGACAGGCTCGGTTCGCCCCCCTGATCCGCCGAGCATGGCGCCCAGGAGCCGCTCGGTCTCCCCTCGACGGGCCAGTTGCCTGCGGACTCGAAGAATGCACCCCGGTCTCCGAACGTCGTGGCCGCCCAGAGAAGCACCTGCGCGACGTCCTGCTCGCAGGAGGAGTGGACCAGCGTGGCCAACGCCCGTCCAGTGCGTCCCTGTCACATTCGGACAAGTCCGGCGAGTCGAGCCGATCCTGGAGCGGCTCGCTCTCGATCGCGGTGGTGTCTGGAGATCGTCGAGTCGTTGTATCAGCGGGTGCCGCCGGACGGTTCGGCGGCAGTCCGACGCCCGGCGCGAGCCGCATCCTGCGGTGCGCGCCGGGCACGAGGAGGACCAACGGCCCAGGAGGGCGTCGCCCTCACAGTCAGGCGAGTGCCATGACAGCGGATCGAGCTTTCAGCGGATGATGACGACGACGTTGCCGCCGCGCCCCCGGAAGGGACGACGGAAGTAGCCGTAGTCGTCATCGTCGCACCAGCCCCAGTCACCGCAGCCACCGCCGCGTACGTAACGGCCCCGGTCATTCACGCGGTAGCGGGGGAAGAGTGCCTTGAAGGTCATCTTCGCCTCCTGTGCATCGAGCCTTGCCGCAACCCTTTCCCGGATCGTCTTTCCGGTGGCGATTCAGTGCGCCCGCAAGGTGGGTCCATCAGGCTCGCCCAGACGGAACGCCTGGCTACGACGTTCTCGACATTACGTCGCCCCAACGTCGCAAACAAGGATTTTTTTTGAAAATTCAGGAAAAAGGTGCATTCAACTCTTGACGCGGCGCACCAACCGTTGCATGAAGCAATAGCCCGCGTCCTGCACGGTGGCGACTGTGGCAGCCCCACATGTCAGCTCCATCCTCACACCCCCGGTCGCGTGACGCGACTCGATGTTCACCATGCGTGCCCGGCAGGTGTGGGGCTCCCGCTTCGGTGACCGCCGGCCACCCGCACAGCGGCACGACGGACCGTCGGCGGCGTGCGTCCTCCCCGTCGCCCCCGTCCTACGCATCGTCCGCGCTGACCGACACGTCGGATGCGGCGGATACGACGGATACGGCGTTGTGGAGGGTGAGTTGGGCCGTGTCGTCTCCGCTCCGGCCCAAGTGGCGTACGTCGTGAGCGACATGCTCCGCGAGGGCCGGGTCCAGCTCCCCCGGGCCACGCGCGGCCGTCGCCGCCGGCCATGGCGAGGGCCGCCCATGCCGACCTCGACGCCCAACAGCTCTCGATTTCATCCCCATTTCACTCACGCTCCCTACCCTGCGACCAGGCGGATGACCTCGACGTGTCGGCGATCTGGTGGCCAAGCCACCCGTGCTGAACAATGAACCTCCCCTGCTCTCAGGGTAGTTGGGGAATCGAAGAGCGCCGGTGGCATGAGGGCATCACTGCGTCGACACCGACGGCCTAGGGGGAATCCATGACGGAGCCGACACGCCAGGACGGCCAGTGGCCACCACAGGGACGGCAGCCGGGAGGTCCGGAAGGGCCGCCGGAGCCCGGCCCGTTCGGTCCGCCACCCGGCGCCTTCGGGCCACCACCGCCCCCACCACCGCAGGCCCCGCGCGTCCCTCCGCAGGGCTTCCCCTACGGGCCCCCGGCCTCGGAACCGGCGGCCGGCGGCCCGGCGCAGCGGCTGCACCCCTCGGGGCGGCGCGGGCGTTTTCTCCTCTTCGGCTCGGTCGGAGCACTGGTCCTGGCCCTGGTGGCCGGAGTGCTGCTCTGGAACAACACCTCCGGCCCGCGTCAGCCGGCGGCGGCCAAGCAGAACCTGGAGCCGTTCCAACAGGCCCTGGCCGAGCTGGCCGCTGCCCCCGGACTGCAGTACAAGGACTCCTCTTCCGCCGGCCTCAGCAAACGCGACATCACGGTCACCGCCTCCGGCAGTCGCTACGGCACCACGGGCTACGGCAGCCGGCTCGACCGCGCGATCCTGCACGTGGGCGGCAAGACCTTCACCCGCAGACAGGACTCGCCCGGCGCCACGGACTCGAACAAATGGGCTGCCGGGGACGGCAGTTCCGGCTCCGCTGACGACGTCGTCAAGCGCACACCGTCCCCGGCCGTGCTGGCGATGCTGCTCTCCGGGCTCCTGGACGACATGGCCGACGCACCGTCACCCAGTGCATCGGCCCAGCGACCCGCCACGGTGAACGGCACGGCGGCCCTCGCGGCGGACACGCCAGCGGGCCGACTGCTCATCACGGCCCAGAAGCCGTACCGCGTGCTGCGCCTGGAGCCCTACGGGCCGTCGCGGTCGACCGGTGGCTCCACCGCGGGGACGCGACCGCTCTCGGCGGCGATGAGGCCGATGGCGGCGCGGGATTCCGGCGAGGATCCGTCGCAGACCCCGACGGTCACCGAAGGCCCGCTCGTGGGGAGTGACTCCCAGGGCATGGACCTGGCCCCGGTCACCGGCGATGCCGTCGAGCCGATGTTCAGCAACCTGGAGAAGCAGACCAAGGAGCTCAGCGACGCCACCGACAGTGGCATATCCCTGGCCCTCAACGGCTCCGGAACCGTCAAGTGCAGCTCGGGCGGGTGCACCGCGAACAGCGGCTTCGTCGGTCAGATCACCACCAGCGCGAAGAGCCGCCTCACGGGCGGCCAGGTCACCGCCGTGATGACCGCCTCCTTCAGCATCGACGGCAGGTCCGCCGGCCGCTGCACCAGCTCGCCGAGCTCGTTCGCCGTCGCCGGCACCACCGTCTCCGGCGACCTGTCGTGCTCCGATCCGGGCGCCGGACCGGTCTTCGCGTCGGTCGAGGCCCAGAAGAAGGCCGACGCCCAGGCCCGTTCCCGCGCGAACGGCGGCCGCCCGGTCCAGTACCGCATCCCCTACAACGCCCAATGGCTGATCACCGCACGCGCACTGGCCACGGTCGAGGTCCAGAAGCTCGTCAACGGCGTGAAGCGGGAACGCGACAACACGGGCTGCAGCAAGGCCAACGGCTTCCGCCCCAGCGCCAGCCTCTCGACCGGCGGATTCCACGCGTACCACGCACAGGCGGGCAAGGCATGGGCGCTCGCCCAGGACGGCGACGACGACCCGCACTCCTTCTCGAACCTGATTCCCGAGGACAAGCCCGACTGGTTCAAGCCGATTCCGCCGAAAACCGCGCTGGAACGCTCCGGAAACTACCTCTACGTGGTGCTGGAGAACGGCGATCTCGTCATCGGCAAGAGAACGGCAGGGCATATCAACCTTGCCCGCGGCAACCCGGTGCTGGCCGCCGGCGAGTTCAAGACCAAGGGCGGCCAGGTCGTCTATCTCGACAACAAGTCCGGACACTACCGGCCTTACGGGGCACGCGCACAGAAGGCGGCCGTCGACGCATTCAACAGAAACGGACTCAATGCGGATGGGAAGTACAACGCCGCCTGGGGAAAGCCCGGCTGCTGATCCCCTCACGCGCTTTCAGAGCATCGTTCAAGATGTCCTGGATTCCGCCGAACATTCATGCGGAGTTGAGGTTCTTGAAACAGATCTGGAGCGCGCACTTGAGTTACTGCGGAGTACCCCCGACCGGCAACCGCAATTCGAGGCAGAACTCGTCGCCTTGATCGATTCGATGCGAGAAGGCGTCGTCGAACTGGTCTCCTTCGTCATGCACGAGTTGCGGTGGCCTGCGGTGGAAGAAGCCATTTCCCGCCGTATCTCCGCGCCCTTGAGGGACGTCAGCCATCTTCGACTCTACGAGGCGATGCTGGAAGCCTTCTCCGATTCGTGGCGCGACCGCGATCTGTACGCGAGGTTCGAGGCCGAGGAGCGGCGGGAGCCTTAAGGGGCGGGCTGCGGAGCGCGGGCCCGGCCCCCCGCCCCACCAGGGGCACAGGCGGCCCGTCAACTCCCCTTCGGCGGCCCGGACATCGTCCACCACCACCCCATACGACAACGTCGGCCTTCAAGACCACCATCAGGTCTTGAAGGCCGACGTCACACAGGACCCCGAATTACCCCACATCCACCCGGGGCGGTTGCGGGGCCCATCGGCCGAGCACCGCGCTATAGCCGTATCTCAGCCGCAGGTGGTGTCTCAGTGACCGATCGGGCCCAGGGGGATGTCCGAGACGGTAATGCTCAGGGACTTCACGGAGCCACCGGTCAGGATGGGCAGGCCATTCGGGCCCGGGGCGAACGTGGCGGTCAGGCCATTCAGGGAGCCGCTGACGGAGAGACCACCCGCGACGTTGTCGAGGTCGTCGTCGGCTATCTCGCGGGTCTCAATGCCGGAGGTGTTGCTCATGATGATGAGCGTCCTTTTTCTCTAGAAGTGAGTCGCAATGCGTGGCGCACTGCGGTGGGAGTCCCTTGAACGACTCCCGCCATGCTTTAGATTGCACGCTCGCGCGGGTCGAGAAGAACGAAACGGCACACCCTTCACTCACCGCACACACCAGGTTTTTAAACGGAAGGCAGAATTCACACAAGGCCCTGGATTGGTCCACAGCATCAGGGCACGACTGCCGTGGCCCACTACTCTCGAGTACCCCCCTGGATCGCGCCCGACGGGGACCGCTTCGGGGGAATAAAGCACGAAGAAACCGGCGCCCCAAAACGGCATGCGGGGGCTCTCCACCCCCCTCTCCACCCATGAGTTGAGCCGCTCCACCCGGTCCGGGTGCGATGGTGACATCGCGCGATCCCGTGGCGAGGTACGGGATCCTGGACGTCCGGGAGGTGCCGTGGTGCACCACGTCATCAACACCGCACTCACCCTCACCATCTGGGTCTGGGCGGCGGCCGAGATCCTGCTCCAGATCCGACAGCGGACCCGCAGTGCGCGAACCGAGCGCACCGAGTGGCTCAGCCTGCTGATCTTCCCGGTGCTGCTCGGCGGCGGAATCGCGCTGGCGGCGCCGCTCCGGCGCGCGTTGCCCGGCCTGTCGTACTCCACGAACGCGCCGCCCCTGGAAGTCACCGTGCTCCTGGTGGCCTGGGCCGCAGTGGGCCTCCGCCTGTGGGCCATCGTCACGCTGGGCCGCTTCTTCCGCGGCACCGTGCACATCCAACACGGCCACCGGGTCGTCAGCTCGGGACCGTACCGCTGGGTACGGCATCCCGCCTACACCGGCATCCTGGTCGCCGGCCTGGATCTCGCACTCCTCACCGACAACGTCGTATCCGCGCTGGTGTTCACCGCGTGCGCCCTGATCGCAGTGGGGTACCGCATCCACGTCGAGGAGCGGATGCTGCTCGACGCCCTGGGTGAGGAGTACCGGTCCTACGCCACCCGGACCCGCAGGCTCATCCCCGGCATCTGGTGACGCTCCCGTATCGCCCACACCGCCCGGACACCGAACGGCGGATCGCGGAGATGCCCCGCGCGGCCACGTTCACGTGCCTTCGGCCAGACACCGGTCTTCCCGCCGGCGCGGGGCCCGGCAGTCAGGGGCGTCTGGCCTCTGAGACTTCTGAGAAGTCCGGGGCATCCGGGACGTCCGGGGCATCCGGGGAGGCGAAGTGGAACGGCACTCCGAGATGGTCGGCCAAGGCTCGTCCTGCCTGGGCGGCAGCGACGCCCGGCGCAGACCCGCCGGGGCGGTGGTGGACGGTCGCCAAGTGGCCTTCCCCGGACGGGTCCGCCAAGACCGCGACCAGGAGCACGAACCAGTCATGGACGGTGTCGCCGTCCCAACGCGCCTCGACCGCGGCCACCCGTCCCGGGTGGGTGGCCGCACGGGCTGCCAGTGAGCGGACATCGAGCGGATCGGGCAGCGCGTGCCGCACGCGATCGCCGAGGACCTCGTAGCGCGCGTGGACCACGCGTTCCGCCTCGTGCAGATCGAGCCCGAGCGGGCGCAGCGCGTCCCACACGGCCTTGACCGCCATCAGCCGGCGGTCGCACAGCACGTGCGCATCGACCTCCCGACGGGTCCGGTCCTCCAGGTATCTCCACCATCCGCTCACTGGGCCACCGGGGATCCCATCAAGTACCTCATACACCGAACGTACCCCACCCGGAACGGAGGTCCGGCGGCCGGCGTACGGGGGCTAGGGCCTGTCGTCACACTCCCGTCGTTCGCCCGGAGGGCGGGCCTCGCGGCGTCTGGTGCGTGCGATCTCAAGGCGGAGGGGCATCCCGGTACCGGGCGTACCGGGATGAGCCCGACAACGCAGCATGGGGGTCCCCCGCGCCCTCAAGGCGTGGGGGAGTGCGTGCCAGGCGTCGCGAGGCAGGCGGGAGTTTGACGACCGGCCCTAGCTCACGAACTCCTCCGCCCCGTACCGCACCCGTGCCGTCGCCCAGTCGACGCCGAGCCCGGCGACGAACTTCCGGGCCAGGGCGAGGTCGTCGAGCGGGGCGATCAGGACCAGCCGCCCGCCGGTGGTGACGGAGCCGCCGCCCAGCCGGTCGCGGACGACCGGGTCGGCCACCAGCGCATCGTGCAGGCGTCGTGCGTCGACTCCCGGCGCCTCGATGTCGACCGCATTGGTGTCGGCTGCCGTCCGTGGCAGGTAGCGGAAGGTCAGTACCGACTCCTGGTGGTACTGCTTGGCCAGCACACCGGCGATGTGGTGCAGCCCGTCGGCGGAGACACGGTTCACATCGAACTCACGCGACCGCTCGTACGTCGTCTTCTTCAGCTCCGACGACCAGAACACCCCGTCCAGGAGGCGGGAACTGCCGGCGCGGGCGTGATGGGAGCGGATGACGTCCCGCACCTCCCGGTCGAATCGGATCAGTCGCGTCCTGAGTCGCGGGTCGGCCGGGTCGGTGATCTGATCGGTGTTGTTGGTGGCGAAGATCTCCGCCTGGACGGCGGCACGGGCAGGCAGCACCGACGCCGGCGCAGAGGCAGACGTGGACGCAGCCTGGGCCGGGCCCGTACCCACCGCGCCCGATGCCATGACACAGACCATCACCAGAATGCCGAACCGTGGCTTCATAGCCCCGCCCCTCGTCTGTCGCTCCGCCACACCGCGCCGACGGGCACGGCGTGATCATGGTAGGGACGCACACCCATACTTCGCCTGGCTTTGCTCGGCACTGGCCAATTCTGTTGCGTGCCCGACCGGTTGCCACCACTTCTGATCCGTGCCGCGCCGCGCGCGCACGCGGCGCGATGGCCGCCTTGCCCCGGTGTCCACATCCTCGTTCGGGCTGTCGGCTCGGACTGTCAGTGGGGCCTGGAACACTCGTTCTTCGTAGCGATGGATCGATCTCGACTCGATGATGGGGGCTGCCTTCATGGGCATGGTCATCTCGTTCACCTGCGTGACGCCGCAGGAACTGGACAGGGCGGAGCAAGACCCCGAGTGGGCGCGGGACTTCCTCTGGAAGATCGACGAGATCCGGCCGGACAACCCCGAGGCATACCTCGACAAGGCATGGGCCGGCCTGGAGTTCCTGCTCGGCGAGGCCGATGAGCCCCTTGAGTTCCTGATGGACGGTAACCCGATAGACGACGAAGGTTCGCTGTTCATCTGGGACGTCGAGAGCGTCCGGGACACGGCGAGGAGGCTGCGGGCGCTGCCGTGGGAGCGGCTGGTCACCCATTACGACCCGGTTCGGATGACCGAGGAAGAGGTGTACCCCAACATCTGGGATCCCGAGGACGAGGACGAGCCCGAGTATCTGAAGGGGGCCTACGAGACGTTGGTGAGCTTCTTCGAGGCCACTGCCCGCTCAACGTCCGCGGCGCTGATGAGCTTCAGCTTCTGACGGACCGAGTCGGAGAGGTCGGGGTACTCGCGGAAGAACAAGTTGGCGATGTGGCCGTTGACTTCCACGCCGGCGACATGGCGGGCCGGGATCCGGAACGGCTCTTCGCATGGCCGGGGTTCCGCGTCCTCGTCCCCGTGGACCCCGATGCCGATGCCGAGGAGTGTCAGGCCGACGGAGGCGAAGGTCTCCGCATCGGCCAGGTAGAGGTGGTGGTACGGCAGGTGGTGGTACGGCAGGTCGTGGCCGGTGGCAGGAGATGCGGCCTGCGCCGTCCCGGGGAGCAGGACGCGGTACTTCTCCTCGTCGTCCGGACCGTCGTCGGCCTCGTCCGGGCAGTCGTCGGCGTCGCTCGGGCCGCGGTCAGCGTCGTCCCGTCGTCGGGTTGTGCCGGGTCCACTCGCGGGTGAGGGTCTGCACGGCGGATGCCGCGCGGTCCAGCCGTCGGTTGTCCGTGCGGACGGAGTTGGCGAACTCGACGTGCAGGAAGGGGATATGGCGGTCGGATGCCGCGCGGCCCTGGACGTTCTCGGTGCCTTCCAGCGGGCAGGAGCGGAGCCAGGCCCGGCACACCTGGAAGGCGTCGTCGGTCAGGGCGTTCGCGAGGGCCCGGCCGTCGGCGCGGCCGGCGCTCCCGATACCGGGCGAGGCGATGACGTCGTAACCGGGGGCGGAGTCGTCGGCGAAGCCGTGTACCTGGATGCCGGGGAGGCCGCGGGCGGCCAGTTCGTCGCAGACGGCGTCGAAGACGGTGTCGCGGCGGTGGGCGACGTCGGCCGCGCCGTCGCGGCCGGCGCGACGGTGCGCGCCCGCGATGACCAGGACGCCCCCGGGGGAGTTCAGCAGCACGCGCGCGCCGAGCAGTTCGGTGTGCCGGTCGGCGACCGGGTGCGGCACCTGGACCGACCAGCGCACCGGCGCGGAGAGGTCGATGTAGACCCGGCCCCAGCCGCGGGGGGCGGGGTTCCGCGTCGAACGGTCGGAGATCTCCGCGTACAGGCGGTGCGTGGCGGCGTCGACTTCGACGCGCAGTTGGTAGTCGATGGTGTTCAGCCGTTGCGCGGCCGCGTCGCGCCGGCCGTCGAGGACCAGTCCGACGGCCTCGGCCATCGTCCGCCGGTCGTCGCGGCGGGGCTGCTGGTATCCGGTGTGCTCGGAGAACCCGGCGGCGTAGGCGGCGATCCGGCGGTCGAGCCGGACCGGCGGGGCCCCGCTCGGCTCCGCCGCATCGCCGGGCCGGGTCGTCGCCCCGGCGTCGTGCGCGGCGGAGCCGCCCGTACGGCCCGAGCCGCCGCAGGCGACGAGTGAGGCGAGCAGGGCGAGCAGGACGGCCGCCGAAGCGGCGAGGGTCGTGGGGGACTTCCGGTGCGCAGTCATGGCCACACCAACGATACGGGGAGCCACTCACTCGCCTGTATGCACCCCTTTGTCATGATTTGTAACGCCACCCCGGAGAGCAATTTCACTTTTTTTGAGAAATTCACAACCATTTCTTTACCCTACGGGTCGCACGTGTCCGGGGCGCTTCCGCGCACCTCCGGCGTACCTCCGCATGGGGCGGTGGACGTGCGGATTCAGGATTGGTGAAAGGAGCACGGGGTGGCCGCTTCGCGTCCGAAGCGACGACACAAGGTCCGCCGACGAGCAGACATGTCCCTCATCGGCGGGATCCGTCCACCGATCGCCGTGCTGTCGGCCCTGGTCCTGTCCCTCGCGGGCATCACCGCACTCACCCTCGGCACACCCGACAACGTCCGGGTGCCGGAGGCCGTGCGCCTCTCACAGCAGTACGTCGCCGAGGACGCCGCGATCGCGCTGCGCGCCTCGCTCGACGAGTCGCGCACCGACCTCACCCGCACCGCCGCCCTGTTCAACCAGGGCCCGCCGGCGTCGCCGGACACCGTCCTGGACAAGGTCGGCAGCGTCTACCAGAAGTGGCGCGGCACCGCCGTCATCGAGATCAGGTCCGGCAAACTCCTCGGCGCACGCGGGGAGAACGTCCCGCTCGCCGCGATCGACCGCACCCGGCTCGACGGCGCGGACGGCCTCGCCCCGCGCGTGGTGCGGCTCCCCGACGGCCAGTCCCGGCTGCTCACCCTCGCCCTGCTGTCCTGGGACGGGCGACCGCAGCAACTCCTGATCGGCGCGAGCAGCCTGAACGTGCCGGGCGTCACCCTCGGCGCGCACCGTGCCATCGGTGTGGTCGACGCCGACGGACGCGTGGTCGGCAGTCGCGGCGCGCTGGGCGACGCGGCGGACCGGGAGCGGCTCGCCTCGTTCGCCGGGACCGCCGCGGAGCGGGCGAAGCAGAACCCGATCACCGCCAAGCAGCCGGGCGCGGGCGGCTACCCGGGCGTCAGCGGCCACCTCGCCGCGGGCGCCTCGGAAGGCGGGCAGTCCGTCGCCGGCTACGCCTCACTGGCGGGCGCCACCCCGGGCGAGTCCACCGGCGCCGCCGGGCTCGGCCTGACCGTCGTCACCCAGGTCCGCGTCGCCGCTCCGACCGGGCAACTCGCCGGTCCGGCCTTCGGCCTGGCCGCCGCGGTCGCCCTGCTGCTCATCGGCGGCCTCGCGGTGCTCCTGCTGCTGTCGACCGTGCAGCGCCCGCTGATCCGGCTGTTCCTGGAGAGCCGCCGCCTCACCCGCGGTGACCTGGCGCGCCCCGTCACCGTGCCGCGGTCCGGCGAGGCCGCACGGATCGGCGCGGCCCTGGAACGGCTGCGCCGCCAACTGCGCGGCGCCCCGGCCGAGTCCACCGCGGAGGCCGCGCCGCGGCGGCACCGCTTCGGCGCCCGCGCCCTGCTCGCCGTCGGCGCGGTCCTGCTGCTCGCCTGGTCGGTGCCGCTGATGCTGCTGCTGAACCGGGCCGACGACGGCGTCCGCATCCCGACCCAGACCGTCCGCGACCAGAAGACGCGCACCGCGACACTCGGCGACCGGATGCGCCGGGCCCTCGACGAGGGGCACGCCGACCTCGCCGCCGTCGCCGACCTGATGGGCGAGCGCACCTCGCCCGACGCGATGCGGACCGTCCTGGCCCGCGCGGCACAGGACCACCCGCGCTACGAGTCGCTGTTCGTACTCGGGCCGGACGGCGAGATCCTCGCCAAGGCCGGCCGCACCCCCCACACCGCGCCGGGCAAGGGCCCGTCCGACAAGCGGTTCCAGGTGAGCGGGCACGGCGGCGCCAAGCCCGTCGTCACCGCCACCGCCGAGCTCCCCGGCCGCCGCGGCACCGCCGTGGTGGGCGAGTTCCGCATCGACTTCCTCAACGGGCTCCTCGGCCGCCCGGGCCTCGGCGAGGTCCGCGTGGTCGACGCCGGGGGACGGGTCATCGGCAGCAACACCGGCTACCGGGCCTTCCAGCGACGGCCCGACCACCTCGCCCCGCTGGTCGCCGCGAAGGAGGCGTCGGCCGCCGTGCAGCGGGACGGCGGCACGGTGCGGATCGTCGCCGCCGCGCCGTTCACGGGCGGCGGCGCGGCCCAGGACCTGACGTGGACGGTGGTCAGCTCGCAGCCCGCTTCCGCGCTCGCCATCCCCGAGTACACCCGGCAGAACCACACGGTGCTGGTGGGTCTGCTCGGCGTCACCGCGGCGGCCGGCTGTCTGGGCTGGCTGCACATCGTCGTGGTCCGGCCGTTGCGCGCCCTGGCGGTGCACGCCGAGCGGCTGGCGGACGGCGACCGCAGGACCGTGCTCTTCCCCCGTCACCACGACGAGGTGGGCGCCGTCACCCGCAGCCTGGAACTGATCCGCCAGCAGCTGCAGCACCAGCAACGCCCGCACGACGGAGCCCCGCGCGCCTCGGCCGCGGCCGGAAGGACCCCCTGACACCGTGCTTTTCCTCTACACCGTGCTCGTGGTGTGCGGTGCCGTGCTGCTGATCGCCGGAGTGGTCGAACAGCGGCGGCACTTCGCCAACCTCGACCGCATCCCGACCCGCGTCCTGGTCAACGGCATCCGCGGCAAGAGCTCCATCACCCGCCTGTGCGCGGGCGCGCTGCGCGGCGGCCGGCTCACGACCGTCGCCAAGACCACCGGCACCGCCGCCCGCTTCATCCACCCCGACGCCACCGAGGAGCCCGTCTACCGCAAGTTCGGGATCGCCAACGTCGTCGAGCAGATCGGCATCGTGCGCCGCGCCGCCGCCTACCGGCCGGACGCCCTGGTCATCGAGTGCATGGCGGTGATGCCCGCGCTCCAGGAGATCAACCAGTCCAAGCTGATCCGGTCCACGATCGGCGTGCTGTGCAACGTCCGTGAGGACCACCTCGCCGAGATGGGGCCGACCCTGGACGACGTGGCGCGTTCGCTGTCCCGTTCCATGCCGGTGGACGGCATCTGCGTGACGGCGGAGAAGGACCGCTTCGGCATCCTCCAAGAGGAGGCCGACGCGCGGAACTGCCGGCTGGTCTACGCCGACCCGGACACCGTCAGCGACGAGGAGCTGCGCGGCTTCAGCTGGTTCACCTTCAAGGAGAACGTCGCCATCGCGCTGACCGTCGCCGAACTCCTCGGCGTGGACCGCCGCACCGCGCTCCAGGGCATGTACGACGCCCCACCCGACCCCGGCGTCCTCTCCGTGGAGCGGTACCGCACGCCCGAGGGCAAGCGGCTCCGCTTCGCCAACGTCTTCGCGGCCAACGACCCCGAGTCGACGTTGATGAACATCAACCAGCTGCTCGACCTGGGCGCCATCCACCGCCCCCTCCACGTGGTCGTCAACTGCCGTCCGGACCGCGTCGAACGCAACGGCCAGATGGGCGAGTTGATCCCCGACCTCGACCCGGAGCAGGTCTTCGTCATCGGCCACCCGGCCAAGTCCGCCATCGACGCGATCCCGGCCGCCTTCCGGGACCGGGCGGTGGACCTCGGTGGGGACCGGCGCGATCCGGAGGAGTTCATGGGGCAGTTGCTGGGCCGGCTCGGCCCCGACTCCTCGCTCGTCGCCATCGGCAACATCCACGGCCAGGGCGAACTGCTCCTGGAGCACCTCGCGCGGCTCGCGCCGGACGAGGGCCCCGCCGACCAGACCGGCGGGAACACCACCCCGCACGACGGCACCGCGCCGCTGTACACACCGCGCCTCGCCCCCGACCAGCGCCGTCCCCAGGCGCGCGAGGAGTGGCACACCCTAGGAGAACAGCACCGTTGATCCCCTCCGTCCTCACCCCCGAGATCGCCGCGATCGGCATCGCGATCGGGCTGCTCTTCTCCCTGATCTGCTATCTGACGACCAACCTCTCCCCCGGCGGCATGATCACCCCGGGCTGGCTGGCCCTGACCCTCGTCGAGGACCTCCAGCGCGCCGCGATGGTGCTCGGCGTCACCGCCCTCACCTACCTCGGCACGCTCCTGATGCAGCGGTACGTGATCCTCTACGGCAAGCGGCTGTTCGCCGCGGTCGTGCTGCTCGGCGTCACCCTCCAGGCCACCGTGATGATCGTGCTCTCCCTGGAGTTCCCGCTGATGTACGCGAACCAGACCCTCGGCTTCATCGTGCCGGGCCTGATCGCCTACCAGTTGGTGCGCCAGCCCAAGGGCCCCACCCTCCTGGCCACGGGCTCGGTGACGCTCATGGCCTACGTCGTCCTCACCGCCGGGATCCTCCTCGGCGTCATGCCGTCCGCCTGATCGCCCGGGAGCCTCACCGCATGCCCCACAAGAAGCGCCCCCTGCTGCACGCCCTGACCGCCCTCTCCCTCGTGGCCGGCAGTGCCTACCTCACCGTGGAACTGCGCAGGGACACCCAGGACAAGGCGCCCCGGGCCCAGGCCGTCACCGACACCCCGCTAACCGGCCCGGCCACCGACCGGCAGCGCGGGCAGACCTGGGAGCGCCTGAAGAACCCCGACCGCAGCGTGCTGCGCGGCGAGAGCGGCCAGGTCCTGGCCACCTTCACGGACCGGTCCCGCACCGCCACGCTCAAGGGCCCGTCGCGCACCTTCGACGAATCCGCGAACACCGCGACCCGCGTGGTCACCGAGGACTGGGTGCGCCTGATGCCCCGGGCGTGGCGTGCCGGGGCCGAGGAGGAACGCTGGTTCCAGGACTGGTTCCGGAAGTACCGGGGCAGCCAGGAGGAAGATCTCTTCGCCGTCGCCTTCCAGTACGTCGCCGGGGCACCCGTCAAGAAGGACCCGCAGGGCATCCCGTACGCCGGCGACGCCAAGTTCGGCCCGGTCAACCCCGACCTGTCCAGGCACCGCGGCACGCCGCTGCTCGAACAGTCGGACTTCTTCGACTACTTGGGCATCCCCTACACCTTCCGCGACGGCACCGCCAAGCGCCCCGAACCGGCCCGCTACCGCGCCGTCGACTGCTCCGGCTATATGCGGCTGGTCTTCGGCTACCGGGCCCGCTACCCGCTCGCCCCCGTCGACGGCAAGGGCGACGGCCTCCCCCGCACCGCGAACGGCATGGGCCGCTCCCACCTGGGCGCCGACGTCATCCCGCTGTCCGGCCCGGGCCCCTGGTACGCACGCCCGCAGAACATCGACGTGCTGCAGCCGGGCGACCTGGTGTTCTTCAAGATGGACCGGCACACCGGCGAGCGCCTGGACCACGTGGGCCTGTACCTGGGCCCCGACACCGAGGGCCACAAGGTCTTCATCTCCAGCCGCAAGGAGGTCAACGGCCCGACCATCGGCGACACGGGCGGCGTGTCCCGACTCGACGGCAACGGCTTCTACGCCCAGTTGCTCCGCAACGCCAAGCGTCTCTGACGCCCACGCCCACGGCCGGGACCCCTCCCCGCCGGCCCCGGTCCTGCCCCACACCCCCGTAGCGGGTCAGGACCGGGCGGGCCGCGCACCGGGAGGGACAACGATCAGCATCGCGTGCCACACCACCGGCTGTCGTGAGCGCACGATCCACTCGTGCTGCGCAATGCGTAGCCTGATCGACGGACGGCCTCGGGTGTCAGCCCTGGGGCGGCGGCAGCAGGTCGGCGTGCTGAACGGTGTATCCCCCCTTGGTGACCGGGGCGTAGGGGGCCGGCGCCATACAGGTGCCGACCTCGGCCTCCGGCGCCGCGGCGGTGCCCGGCAACAGGTTCACACCGTTCCAGGAGAATCCCACCCGGTCGCGGGAGCCGCCTCGTTCCTTGCCGCCGTGGCCCTTGCCGCCCTCGTCCTTGCCGCCGTCGTAGACGCTGAACCCCATCCGCTTGCCCACCCACGGCGGTCCACCGGGGCTGACCTTGGTGATGACGGCGGTCAGGGTCGCGGTGTGCGGACCGGTGACCAGGCAGTCCACCCGTCCCTCCGAGGTGTAGGTGACATGGCGTTGGGCCGAGTAGTGGGAGATCTTCACCGTGCCGCGGGCATCGGTAGGCAGGCCGGTGGGAATGCCGGGGAGCGGTCTGCTGTAGGGCGCGGCGGACGCGTCGAAGGTGAACGAACGGATGTCGTCGTCCTTGACGTACGGCAGCGCGAACTCGGCACTACCGGTCACCTTCGCGTAGGCGGGTCCTGACTGCGGCCTCTTGCCGCTGTCGTCGGCCGACGCGGCCGACGCCGTGGCCACGGTGCCCAGCACGGCGAGTGCCGCCAATGTTGCTGCCATCTTGCGGTAGGACGAAGAACGCATGGAATTCTCCTGGGAGTTGGGGCGCTTTGGGCGAGTGCACCGCGGCAGAACCATCGTTCATGAAGGACGCCTTTCCGCTCATCCACCTGCGGTCGCAACTGCAGCGCCCTTGACTCACCCTCCAGACACCGCATGACATCGGCCGTAGGTCGCACACCGCGGCAGGTGAAGTCATCCGCCGTAATGCCCATG
Source organism: Streptomyces noursei (assembly GCF_016917755.1). Lineage (GTDB taxonomy): Bacteria > Actinomycetota > Actinomycetes > Streptomycetales > Streptomycetaceae > Streptomyces > Streptomyces yunnanensis. The sequence goes on from NZ_CP070326.1 coordinate 1,505,768, forward strand.
CGCCCACGGCCTTCCAACGGATCGGCACCGAAGCGGCCGGGAACCCGATACCGATGGCCCGACACGGCACCAACTCGACGGCCCCACCTGCGGAAAGGCCGTCTGTCGACAGCCGCCGGCAGTCGATGGATTTCCCTGGCATTACCTGGCATTCCCTGTCCGCCACACCGTCACCGACGTTGCCCCAAAGGGCCTGCCCGGCCCGCCGGAGAGCCGCCCACCGAACGGCTCAAAAGCGACGCCTACCAGCGGTCATTACTAATCCATGGTTGCGCCATTACCAACACTTTTCCTAACCTTCTGGCACGGAGAGCGCAAAGCCGCTCACCGAACGGGCCAGTTCAGGCATGACAAAACCGGGGGCACGCCAGAGCGGCGTGCCCCCGGTTGGTTCGGCCCGTGACGCATCGCACCGACCACCGCTTTGGCAGGCAACGGGTCGGTCGCGACGCGCAGTCCACGCGACCACGCATCGGAGGGTACCGTGAACCACCCCAACCGATTAAGAGCCGCGATCCAGGCGGATGGCACCACCCCGCTGATCGGCGTCTTCGACATGTTCTCCGCGTCCCTGGCGGCGCGCCACTACGACGGGATGTTCGTCTCCGGCTTCGGCTTCGCGGCGTCCCACTACGGCCTGCCGGACATCGGCTTCATCGCCTGGCCCGACATCGTCGCCTTCGTACAGCGGCTCCGCATGGCCTTTCCGCAACAGCACCTGCTGGTCGACATCGACGACGGCTACGTCGACCCGGAGACCGCCTGCCATGTCGTCCAGCAGTTGGAGGCCATCGGCGCCTCCGGGGTGATCCTGGAGGACCAGCAGCGTCCGCGGCGTTGCGGCCACGTCGACGGCAAGCAGGTGCTGCCGCTGGAGGAGTACCTCGCCAAGCTCGACCTGGTCCTCCGCTCCCGCCGGGACCTGGTCGTCGTCGCCCGCACCGACGCCACCGAAGAAGAGGAGATCCTGCGCCGGGCCAAGGCCCTGGCCGCGACCGATGCCGATGTGATCCTCGTGGACGGCGTGCGCAGCGTCGACTGGATCCACAAGGTGCGCCACGTCATCGGCGACAAGCCGTTGCTGTTCAACCAGATCGCGGGCGGCAAGTCGCCCCGACTGTCGCTGACCGAGCTGCAGCAGCTCGGCGTCGATGTCGCGATCTACAGCACGCCCTGCCTCTTTGCCGCCCAGACGGCCATCGACCAGGCACTGGCCGAACTGAAACAGGCCGACGGGCGTCTGCCCGAACACGTTCCGGGCGCCGTCGGCGTCAGCGAGTGCCTGACGCTGCTGGAGCAGAACATCAGCCGCCACCACGACCGGGCTCCGGCCGAGGCCACGCACTGACGCCCCTCGGACGTACCGACACCGGCCCAGGCACCGTCCCGCACGCGGCCTAAAGGCCCGGACAGCGGGGTCGCGCCGGCACCCCGACCGGCCGCCCGGCGCGGCCCCCTGCCCCGTCTCCCCTGCTCCTGCCCTGCCCTGCCCTGCCCGCAGCGCACCGCTGCCCTCCCCCGGAGGAAACCGTGCCGCACCCTTCCCCCGGAACCACCGACCCGGTCCTGCGCGGCCTGCTGCGCCGCGTCGACTGGTACATCGTCGCGCTCTTCTGTGTCATCGGCCTGGCCGCGGTCGCCCCGGCCGACGGGGCCGCCGCCGAAGGCGTCTCGCTCACCGCCCGCCTGGCGGTCGGTCTGCTCTTCTTCCTCTACGGCGCCCGGCTCTCCCCCCGAGCGGCCCTGGACGGCGTACGGCACTGGCGGCTGCACCTCCCCGTCCTCGCCCTCACCTTCCTGGCCTTCCCCGCGGCCGGACTGGCGGTCGGGCTGTTGCCGGAGACCGTGCTCAGCGCCGAACTGGCCACCGGTGTCCTCTTCTTGACGGTGCTGCCCTCCACCGTCCAGTCCGCCATCGCCTTCACCTCGATGGCCCGCGGCAACGTGGCCGCCGCGATCTGTTCGGCGTCGTTCTCCACCGTCCTCGGCGTGGTGCTCACCCCGCTGCTGGCCGTCACCCTCATCAGCCACACCGGAAGCGGCCCCGGGCCGGGCGCCCTTGCCATCACCCCCGCCCGGATCGTCGACATCGCGCTCCAACTCCTCGTGCCCTTCCTCGCCGGACAGGCGCTGCGCCGCTGGATCGCCGACTGGCTGAGCCGCCATCGGGCGCTGACCACCCTGTCCGACCGCGGCTCGATCCTGCTCGTGGTCTACTCCGCCTTCAGCCACGGCATGACCACGGGCATCTGGCACCGCGTCCCGCCGCCGCGGCTGCTCCTGCTGGCCGCGATCTGCCTGGCACTGCTCGGCCTGGTCCTGTTCCTGGCCGACGGCACCGCGCGCCTGATCCGCCTGCCCCGCACCGACCGGGTCACCGCCGTCTTCTGCGGTTCCAACAAGAGCCTGGCGAGCGGTCTGCCGATGGCCACCGTGCTCTTCCCACCGGACCGGATCGGGATCACGGTGCTCCCGCTGATGCTCTACCACACCCTCCAACTGGTGCTCTGCGCCTACTTGGCCCGTCGCTGGCAGCCCCCACCGCCCGCCGCCACCACACCGGAGACGATCACCTCAGCCAACCCCGCAACGACTCCCACAACCACAGTCACCAGCAAGGCCGATGAGGCCTCGTCAGAGGAACGGAGCGGTCGCCGGGGCCTCGCCCCATCGGACAGACCTTAGGTGCGGCGGGTCAGCGGGTCACGGTCCACTTCCGGTTTCGGCGCCGTTGCAGTCCCACAGGCCCGGTCGCGCCCCGCTGGCGGCGTTGAACCCCAGGGCGTCGAGGCACTTGCCGCCGCGTCCTGAGCGTCCGTGCGCCGCCGTCGGCAGGCGCACGGACGCGGACAGGAGAGTCGAGACGCGGTCAACCCCGGAAGCACCCCTATTCTCCCGCCCGGCGCAGGGGTCAACGGGCAGCAGATTCTGGGGTGTTAGGGCCTCGGCGCCCTTCGTTAACGTCGGTCGCGGACTTTTCTCTTGATTTCTTTCATCGGTCCCGATGGGCGTGCAGCAGCTGCGCGGTGTCACAGTGAGGGCGAAAAGACATGGTTGAGAAGGCTGGGTCGGCGCGCGGGGTCGTACTGATCACCGGGACGTCGTCCGGGATCGGGCTGGCTACCGCGGTGGCAGCGGCCCGGGCGGGCTACACCGTCGTCGCGACGCTGCGCAACCCCGATCGCGCCGGCGCGTTGCGAACGGCCGCCGACGAGGCCGGCGTCGCACTCGACATCCGTCGACTGGACATCACCGAAGAGACCTCCCTCACCGACACCGTGGCGGAGGTGGCGGCGGCGTACGGCCGGCTGGACGCGGTGGTGAACAACGCGGGCGCGGGCAGCGTCGGGACGTTGGAACTGCTGACGATGGACCAGGTCCGCGCCGCCTTCGAGACGAACTTCTTCGGCACGATCGCGGTCACCCGGGCCGCCCTGCCCCATCTGCGGGCCAGCCGGGGACGGTTGGTCACGATCGGCAGCATCGGCGGGGTCGTCGGCCAGCCGTTCAACGAGACCTACTGCGCCGCCAAGGCCGCGGTGGAGGCGTACCTGGAGAGCCTGGCGCCGGTGGCCGACACGGTGGGGGTGGCGGTGTCCATCGTCGAGCCCGGCCCGGTGCTGTCGTCGTTCGTGGACAACATCGACCTGGACCGCCCCGCGATGCTGGCCGCCGCTGGCCCTTACACGCCCGCGCTCGGCAGCTACTTGGAGTACATCCCCGAGATGTTCGCGTCGGCGCAGACCCCGGAGGAGGTCGCCGCGACCGTGCTGGACGTGCTGGCCGACCCGGCGCCGCCGTTCCGCGTCCAGACCTCGCAGTTCGCGAAGGAGTTCGTGGCCGGGAAGTTGGCCGACCTCGACGGTTCGGCGGTGGTGTCCACCACACGGAAATGGCTGGGTGCCGCGTCCGCCGAATGACCGGCGCTCACATCCGCCCTTCCCGGGCCTCGGCTTGGCCCCCCTCGCGCTCGGGGGCCCCGAGGACCGCCTGCAGCAGGCCGGGGAAGCGGTACTCCATGTCGTCGCGGCGGACGCGGACCACCCGCTTGCGGCCGTCGGCGACCGTTCTCGTCAGGCCCGCCTCCCGCAGTACCCGGTAGTGGTGGGAAATGGTCGGGTTGCTCAGCCCCAGATCCACCCGTGCCACCAGGATCGCGCAGTCGATCGGGTCGACGGAGTCGTAGAGCGCCCGCATCAGCGTGCGCCTCCCGGGATCGGCGAGCGCGCTCAGGATGACCGTCAGGTCGAACGAGTCGACGGACGGCTCGGGCAGTGTGCGTGGCATCCGCAGACCCTCCATTCTTTGACCGTCATCGAATCATAGACTACCCTCCACGATATGACGATTCCACAATCATCGAATTCATCGCCGACCTGGCGGTTAGTCATCTTGGCCATCGGCACGTTCGTGCTCGGTGTCGACGGATTCGTGTTGCCGGGGCTGCTCCCCGACATCTCCAAGGACCTGCTGGTGAGCACCTCCACCGCCGGTCAGCTCACCACCGCCTTCGCCGTCGCCTACGCGATCGGCTCGCCGGTCATCGCCACGCTGACGGGCCGGATGGACCGGCGCCTCGTCATCGGTGCGGGCATGATCGCCTTCCTCGTCGGCATGGTGCTCCAGGCCGCGGGACCGACCTACGCGGTCGTGCTGGTGGGCCGGGTCGTCGCGGCGCTGGGCGCAGCCGCGTTCCAGGCCAACGCCTTTGCCGTCGCCGGGGTGCTGGCCCCGCCCGAACAGCGGGCCCGGGCCTTCGCGGTGATCGGTGCGGGGCCCAGCCTCGCCGCGGTCCTCGGTGTGCCCTTCGGGCTGCTGATCGGTCAGATGTGGGGCTGGCGCGGCACGCTGTGGACGATCGTCGTGCTGGCGGCGCTGGCCGCGGTGCTCGCGGGCATCGCGATGCCGTCGATGACGCTGCCCGCGACGACGATGCGGGAGCGGCTCGCGGTGCTCGTGAACCCGCGCATCCTCATCCTCCTCGCGGTGAGCGCCCTGGTGCTCGCGCCCACGTTCCTGATCTCCTCCTACTCCGCGGCCATCGTCGGGGTCAGCACCTCCGGCAGCAGCAACGCGATCCTGGGCGCGCTGTTGGTCTACGGCGCGGGCTTCTTCCTGGGCAACCGACTGGTCGGCAAGTTCGCGGACCGGTTCTCCTCGCTGACCGTGCTCACCACCGGGCTGGGCATCGTCACCCTCGGATCGGCCCTGCTGGCCGTGGTCCAGCACTGGTTCGTGCCGACCCTGGTGGCACTGTTCATCCTCGGCCTGATGGGCTCCGCCCTGTTCATCCCGCAGCAGAGCCGGGTCTTCGTCGCGGGTGGCGACGTGGCCACCGTCGCCCTGAGCCTGAACGGGTCGATGAACTACGTCGGCACCGCGCTCGGCGCCGGCATCGGTGGTGCGGTGCTCTCCGTCGCCGGTGTGCTCTGGCTGGCGCCGGCCTCCGCCGTCATCGCCGCCCTGGTGGCGGGCTTCGCGCTGCTCACCGCGCCCGAGCGCAGGGCGGCGAAGGAGCCCGCGCCCGCACCGGCCCAACAGGCCGAGCTCACCCCGAACGAGGCATGACGCCCGGGTGATCGTGACCCGTCGCGGTCACCCGGCGCAGCACGCCCCCGCAGATCGTGTTCGACGGTCTCCGGGGGCCGTCACGTTCCGGCGGACCGCGGGACCGCCGACGACCCGCTCTCGGGCCGGCCGTCCCCGGACGCACGCAACGGCGCGAGGGGCATCGCTGCCACCTCGCGCCGCGCGGTGCGTCGTTCAGGCCGAGACCACCCTGACCGGCAGTTCGGTGATCCCGGTGAACTGGTAGGAGCGCAGTCGCGGGGTCGGACCGACGATGTCGATGCGGTCGACCTTCTCGGCCAGCGCCTTGACCATCAACTCGATCTCCAGCACCGCGAGGTGCTTGCCGACGCAGAAGTGCGGGCCGCCACCGCCGAAGCCCAGGTGCGGGTTGGGGTCGCGGCCGATGTCGAAGGTGTTGGGATCGGCGAACACCGACTCGTCGCGGTTGGCCGAGACGATGTGCGCCATGATCTTCTCGCCGGCCTTGATCTGCTGGCCGCCCAACTCCTGGTCGACCACGCTGGTGCGGCGGAAGACCTTGGTCGGCGACACCCAGCGGACGATCTCCTCCGCGGCGGTCCTCGCCAGACCGGGGTCGGCCTTGAGGCGCGCCCACTGGTCGGGGAAGTGCGCGAACGCCTCCACCGCGCCGGCCAGCGAGTAGCGGGTGGTCTCGTTCCCCGCGACGGTCATCAGGACGAAGAACGCCTGGAACTCCTCCTGGGTCAGCTGGTTGCCCTTGTCGTCGGCGCTGACCATCCGCGTGATGATGTCGTCCACCGGGCAGCGCAGGCGGTCCGAACCGAGCTCGGCGGCGTATCCGGACATCTCCGCGACGGCCCGCCGCAGCCCCTCCGCGCCACCGCTCTCGTCGTCGGTCTGCCCGGCGATCGCCTTGGACCACTCGAAGATGAGGTGCCGGTCGGCGCGCGGGATGCCCATCACCTCGGCGATCACCACCAGGGGCAGCTCCGCGGCGACGCTCTGGACGAAGTCCGACTCGCCCTGCTTGATGGCCGCGTCGACGATCTCGGCGCACTCGGCCTCGATCCTCGGTCCCAGCGTCTGCACCACCCGCGGGGTGAAGCCGCGTGCCACCAACGAGCGCACCCGATTGTGTCGCGGCGCGTCCTGATGGATCATCATGCGGCGCATCACCTCGATGATGCCCGGGTCGAACTCCTGTGGTTGGGAACCCTTCAACTCCGAGGAGAACAGGGCGGGATTGCGCGCCACATGCACGACGTCCGCGTGCCGGGTGACCGCCCAGTGCCCCTCCGGCACCTCGGGGTCGGGGTTGCGGAACACCGGCGCCTCACTGCGCAGCACGGCGAAATCCTCGTACGGCGGGCCGTCGAGGTAGCGTTCCTGATCGAAGACGTCCATCTGGTCCAGGGTTGTCAATGGACCGACTCCTTATTGTCCGCGATTTCCTTGTGCCCCGACGCTCGATGAGCACGATTTAGGTCGAGATATTCCAGGACACTACGCGGCCCGGCACGGACCTCAACACCCCTAATCGGCAGCCCCGATACACCCCTAATCGGCACCCCTAATCGAGACCCCGACGCACCCCTAAGCGGTAGTTCCGGGCGCCCGGAGAAAGCAGGGTGGGTTAGGGGTTGGGCGGGCGGAATGCCTGGACAATCATCGGTTTCCCAACCACCCGGTCGTTCGGCCCGGCGCCGTGTCACGCTCATGGTGAAGGAGCACGATGCTCAACGAGGGAATTCCATCCACGAATGCGGTCGCGATAGTAGGGCTGTCCTGCAGGCTTCCCGGGGCGCCCGACCCGGACGCATTCTGGCAATTGCTCAAGAACGGCCGGAGCGCCGTCACCGACCCCCCGACGGACCGCGTGCGCGAAGGCGCCCTGCCGGCCACCGGCGGATTCCTGGACCGGGTGGACGCGTTCGACGCGGAGTTCTTCGGCATCTCGCCGCGCGAGGCGGCGGCCATGGACCCCCAACAGCGACTGCTGCTGGAACTGGGGTGGGAGGCGCTGGAGGACGCCGGGATCGTGCCGACGGCCCTGGCCGGCGGCCCGATCGGCGTCTTCGTCGGCGCGCTCGCGCACGACTACGCCACGCTGACGCACCGGAGCGCCGGCCCGATCACCCGCCACACCCTCACCGGACTCAACCGCGGCATGCTCGCCAACCGGATCTCGCACGCCCTGGGGCTGCGCGGGCCGAGTATCACGGTGGACACCGCACAGTCCTCGGCGCTGGTCGCCGTGCATCTGGCGGCGGAGAGCATCCGGCGCGGCGAGTGCGCGGTGGCGGTCGCGGGCGGCGTGAACCTCATGCTCACCGCGGAAAGCACGCTCAGCGTCGCGGAGTTCGGCGGCCTCTCCCCGGACGGCCACTGCTACACCTGCGACGCACGGGCCAACGGCTACGTCCGCGGCGAGGGCGGCGGTCTCGTCGTGCTCAAGGCGCTGTCCGCGGCGCTCGCCGACGGCGACCCCGTCTACTGCGTGGTGCGCGGCAGCGCGGTCAACAACGACGGCGCCACGGACGGGCTGACCGTCCCCAGCGGCGAGGCACAGCGCGCGGTGCTGCGCCAGGCCGCCGAGCGGGCGGGCATCGCGCCGGCAGCCGTGCAGTACGTCGAACTCCACGGCACCGGCACGCCGGTCGGCGACCCGATCGAGGCCAACGCGCTGGGCGAGGAGTTCGGCGGGGAGCGCTCCGGGCATCCGCTGCTGATCGGATCGGCCAAGACCAATGTGGGGCATCTCGAAGGGGCCGCGGGCGTGGTGGGCCTGCTGAAGGTCGCGCTGAGCCTGCGGCACCGGCGGATCCCCGCCAGCCTCAACTTCGACACCCCCAACCCTCGGATCCGGTTCGACGAGCTGAACCTGAGGGTCGCGCGGACCACCGACGCGTGGCCGCGCCCCGACCGGGAACTGATCGCCGGCGTCAGCTCGTTCGGCATGGGCGGCACCAACTGCCACATCCTGCTGTCCGCTCCCGCCCGGGCCGAGGAACCCCCCACCGACACCGACGGACCCGGCCCCGCCCCCGCCGTGCTGCCGTGGGTACTGTCCGCGGCCAGCGCCCCGGCGCTGCGCGAGCAGGCCGGCCGGCTCGCCGCGCACGTCCGCGAGTTCCCGGACCGGAGCACCCTCGACCTGGGGCACTCGCTGGTGCACACCCGCGCCCGCCTGGACCACCGGGCGGTGGTGCTGGGCGGCGACCGGGCGGGGCTGCTCGCGGGGCTGGACTCCCTCGCCGACGGCACGCCCTCGGCCGCCGTCATCAGCGGGCGGACGGCCCGCGCCGCCGGTGGCGGGATGGGCGGCACCGCGTTCCTCTTCCCGGGGCAGGGAAGCCAACAGGCCGGGGCCGGCCGCGCGTTGTACCGCGAACACCCCGTGTTCGCCGCGGCGCTCGACGAGGTGTGCGCGCTGCTGGACACGCATCTCGACCGGCCGCTGCGCGACCTGCTGTTCGCCGAGCCGGGATCTGCGGACGCCCGGCTGCTGGACGAGACCCGATACACCCAGCCCGCGCTGTTCGCCCTCGGTATCGCGCTGTTCCGGTTGGTCGAACACCACGGTGTGCGGCCGGACTTCCTGGTCGGCCACTCCATCGGCGAACTCGCCGCCGCGGCCGTCTCGGGGGTGTTCTCCCTGGCCGACGCGGCCCTGCTGGTCGCCGCCCGGGGCCGGCTGATGCAGGCGGCGCGGCCGGGCGGGGCGATGGTCGCGCTCCAGGCGGACGAGGACGAGGTCGCCCCGCTGGTCGCCGAGCAGCCGGACCTGCTGTCCCTCGCCGCGGTCAACGGGCCCGCCGCGGTCGTGGTCGCGGGTGACGCGGAGGCCGCCGACGAACTCGCCGCACGGTTCTCCGCCCGGGGGCGCAAGACCCGCAGGCTGCGGGTGAGCCACGCCTTCCACTCCCCGCACATGGACCCGGTCCTCGACGAGTTCCGATCGGTCGCGGCCGGGATCGCCTTCCACCCGCCGCGCATTCCGGTGCTGTCCAATGTGACCGGGCTGCCGGCCGACGAGCGGCTGACCACCCCCGACTACTGGGTCCGGCACATCCGTCGCCCGGTGCGGTTCCTCGATTCCGTCCGGTACCTGGACGGTGCCGGAGTGACCGGATTCCTCGAACTCGGCCCGTCCGGCGTGCTCAGCGCGATGGTCCGCAACGGTCTCCCCCAGCGGGCCGAGGGACAAGTCGCCCGGGCCGCCGCGCTGTTGCGGCCGGAGCGGGCGGAGTGGCGCTCGGTGCTGGAGGCGTTCGCGCAACTCGAACTCGCGGGCCACGGGCCGGACTGGGCCACCGTCCTGGGTGGCGGCCGCCGGGTGGCGCTGCCGACCTACCCCTTCCAGCGTCGGAGCCACTGGATCGACGTCCGGCCGGCACCGTTCGCCCCGTCCGCGCCGGTCGCGCTGCCGTCCCCGGCCGAGGCGACCTCCGCCGAGCAGGTCCACGACCGGGAGGCACCGGAACCGTCCGACGGCGGCGCGGGCCTGGCCGGCCGGCTGGCGGGGCTGACCGCCGAACGGCAGGAACGGCTGGTCCTCGATCTCGTGTGTGCCGGTGCGGCGGCCGTGCTGGGCCACGACGACCCGGCGGAGGTGGCGGTGGACCGCACGTTCACCGAACTCGGGCTGGACTCGCTCGGCGCCGTGGAGTTCCGCGACCGGCTGAGCGCGGCCGCGGGCCTCCCCCTCTCGCCGACCCTGACCTTCGACCACCCGACGCCCCTGGCCGTGGCCGCGGCGATCCGCGCGAGCGTCACCGGCGACACCGCCGCCCCGGAAGCGCACCGGGCACCCGTCCAGGACGAGCCGATCGCCATCGTGGCGATGGCGGGCCGGTGGCCCGGGGGCGTGGACTCGCCGGAGGGCCTGTGGGAGCTGGTGTCCAGCGGGACGGACGCGGTGGGCGGGTTCCCGACCAACCGGGGCTGGGACCTGGACCGGCTGTTCGACCCCGATCCGGACCGGCCGGGGACGACCTATGCCCGGGAAGGCGGGTTCCTGCACGACGCGGACCTGTTCGACGCCGACTTCTTCGGGATCAGCCCGCGCGAGGCCGCCGCCATGGACCCGCAGCAGCGACTGCTGCTGGAACTTGCCTGGGAGGCTCTGGAGCGGGGCGGCATCCGGCCCGCACCGCTGCGCGACACCAGGACCGGGGTGTTCGTCGGCGCCACCCAGCAGGAGTACGGCCCGCGGTTGTACGACCCGGCCGACGGCGGTGGATACCTGCTCACCGGCGGCACCAACAGCGTCGCGTCCGGCCGGATCAGCTATGCGCTCGGCCTGACCGGCCCCGCCCTCTCGATCGACACTGCCTGCTCGTCCTCGCTGGTGGCCATCCACCTGGCCGGGCAGGCCCTGCGCGAGGGGGACTGCGACCTGGCCCTGGCGGGTGGGGCCACCGTGATGGCCTCCCCCGGCATGTTCACCGAGTTCTCCCGGCAGCGGGGCCTGGCGCCGGACGGCCGGTGCAAGGCGTTCGCCGCGGCGGCCGACGGCACCGCATGGGCGGAGGGCGCCGGGCTGTTGGTGCTGGAGCGCCTGTCCGACGCCCGGCGCAACGGCCACCCGGTGCTCGCCGTCATCCGCGGCACCGCGGTCAACAACGACGGTGCCTCCAACGGGCTGACGGCGCCCAACGGGCCGTCGCAGCAGCGGGTCATCCGGCAGGCGCTCGACCGGGCCGGGCTCCGGCCGTCCGAGGTGGACGCCGTCGAGGCACACGGCACCGGGACCGCGCTGGGCGACCCGATCGAGGCGCAGGCGCTGCTGGCCACCTACGGGGCGGGGCACACCGCGGAACGACCGCTGTGGCTGGGCTCGCTCAAGTCCAACATCGGGCATGCCCAGGCCGCCGCGGGTGTCGCCGGGGTGATGAAGATGGTGCTGGCGATGCGGCACGGCGTGCTTCCCGCGACGCTGCACGTCGACGAGGCGACCCCGCACGTCGACTGGTCCGACGGCACGGTGGCGCTGCTCACCGAGGAACGGCCGTGGCCCGAGGTCGACCGTCCGCGCCGTGCCGCCGTGTCCTCCTTCGGCATCAGCGGCACCAACGCCCACCTCGTCCTCGAACAGCCGCCCGCCGCGGCGCCGGCGCCGCCGGAGGGCCCGGACCGCCGGCTGCCCTTCGTCCTGTCGGCGACCGGCCCGGCCGCCCTGCGGGACCAGGCCGCGCGCCTGAAGGCGTTCGTGGACGGCACGTCCACGTCGCTGCCGGGCATCGCGCGGGCGCTGGCCACCACCCGGACGGCGTTCGTGCACCGGGCCACGGTCGTCGCAAAGTCCCGCGCGGAACTGCTGGACGGACTGGCCACGCTGGCGCAGGACGGCACCGCGCCGAACGTGCTGCGCGGCGCTGCCGACCGGGCGGGCAAGGTCGCGTTCGTCTTCACCGGCCAGGGCAGCCAGCGGGCCGGCATGGGCCGCGAGCTGTACGCGACGTCCGAGGTGTTCGCCGCGGAGCTGGAGAAGGTCTGGGCCGAGTTCGACCGGCATCTGGACCGTCCGCTGCGCGAGGTGATGTTCGCCGAAGCGGGCACACCGGAGGCAGAACTGCTGCACGAGACGGCCTACACGCAGCCCGCCCTGTTCGCGTGGCAGGTCGCGCTCCACCACCTGCTGCGTGCCCACGGCCTCGTCCCGGATTACCTGGTCGGGCACTCGGTCGGCGAACTGGCCGCCGCACACGTGGCGGGCGTTCTCGACCTGGCCGACGCGTGCGCGCTGGTCGCCGCCCGCGGCCGGCTGATGCAGCAACTGCCCGCCGGCGGCGCCATGGTGGCCGTTCAGGCGGGCGAGGACGAACTCCGGTCCTCCCTCGACGAACACGGGGGCGCGGTGTCCGTCGCCGCGGTCAACAGCCCCACGTCGACGGTGCTCTCCGGTGCCGCCGAGCAGGTCGAGGCAGTCGCCGCGGTCTGGGCCGCCCGTGGCCGCCGGACCCGTGCGCTCCGCACGAGCCACGCCTTCCACTCCTCGCTGATGGACGACATGCTCGCGGAGTTCGAGCGGATCGCGGGCGGCCTGCGGTACGCCGCCCCGACCCTCCCGGTCATCTCCAATGTGACCGGTGCCCCCGCCGGCGACGGGGACCTGACGACCGCCGCGTACTGGGTGCGGCACGCCCGCGAGGCGGTCCGGTTCCTCGACGGTGTCCGCGCGCTGCACGCCGAGGGCGTGACCCGGTACGTGGAGGTCGGCCCGGCCCAGGTGCTCACCGCCATGATCGGCGACTGCCTGGCCGACTCCGCCGACGAACCCGTGCTCGTCGCCACGGCGCACCGGGACGTGTCCGAGCCCGCCGCGCTGCTCGACGCGCTCGCGCGCGCCCACGTGTGGGGGCTGCCGGTGGACTGGTCGGCGCTGTTCGGCGTCGACCCGCGGCACCCGGTCGACCTGCCCACGTATCCGTTCCAGCGGGAGCGCTTCTGGCTCACCGCGAAGGCCGGCGGAACGGCGGAGCTGAGCGACGCCGGACTGGCGGCGGGCGAGCATCCGCTGCTGCCCGGCGCGGTGGAACTGCCCGACGGCGGTTGGCTGTTCACCGGGCGGCTCGGCACGGTCGACCACCCCTGGCTGGCCGACCACACCATCGGCGGTGCGGTACTGCTGCCGGGGGCCGGCTCCGTCGACCTGGCCTCGTCCGCGGGGGCGCGGGTGGGCTGCCCGCACGTCGAGGAGCTCACCCTCGAAGCGCCCCTGGTGCTGCCCGACGAGGGCGCGGTGCTGCTGCGGGTGGCGGTCGGTGCGGAGGACCCCACGGGGGCGCGCCCGGTGGCCCTGCACGCCCGCCCCGCGGACGACGCCGACGCGCCCTGGACCCGGCACGCCAGCGGACTGCTGACCGCCGCGGAGGAGCCGCGGCACACCACCGGTGCCCGCCCGCCCGCGGACGCGGAGCCGCTCGACGTGACCGACTGGTATCCGCGGCTCGCCGACGAGGGCTACCAGTACGGTCCGGTCTTCCAAGGGGTCGAGGCGGCCTGGCGGCACGGCGAGGACACCTACCTGCGGATCCGGCTGCCCGAGGACGCCGACGCCGCCGGCCACCGGATCCACCCGGCCGTGCTGGACGCGGCGCTGCACCCCCTCGTGCGGGGCGGCGGAAGCAGCGGTTCCGGCGCGATGCTGCTGCCGTTCACCTGGTCGGGGGTGTCCGCGCACGCCGTCGGCGGGACCGTGTTCGACGCCCGCGTGTCGCGGACCGGACCGGACACCGCGGCGCTGCTCATCGCGGACCCGGCCGGGACGACCGCGGTGGCCGTCGCGTCCCTGGCCCTGCGCTCCGTGCAGCGCAACCAGCTCGGCGCCGGCCGGGACCCGGCCGGATCGCTGTTCCACATCGAGTGGCAGCCGGTCGAACCGCCGCAGCCCGCGCCGCACCGCGACATCGCGCTGCTGGGTGCCGAGGGTGCGGACTGGGCCGCCGCGCTGGGTGCCCAGCGCAGCTACCCGGACCCGAGCGCGCTGCGGGCGGACCTGGACGCCGGCGCCCCGGTGCCGGACCTGGTGTTGGCCGCCGTCACCGGCCCCGGCCACCGGGGCGGCATCGTGGCCGCGGCGCACCGTACGACCACCCGGACCCTGGCGCTGCTCCAGGAGTGGCTGGCCGACGAACGGCTGGCCGCGAGCCGGCTGGTCGTCGTCACCACCGGAGCCGTCGCGCTGTCCCGCGCGGATCTGCGCGCCCCGGACGCCACCCCGGTGTGGGGCCTGGTGCGGTCCGCGCAGACCGAGAACGCCGACCGTTTCGTGCTCCTGGACGTCGACGACGAGCCCGCCTCGCACCGTGCGCTGCCCGCCGCCCTGGGGCTCGACGAGCCGCAGTTGCACGTCCACCACGGGCAGGTCCGGGTGCCGAGGCTGGAGCGGCCGGGCCGCGGCGGCGCGGTGCCGTCGCTCGATCCCGACGGCACGGTGCTGGTCACCGGTGCCACCGGGGCGCTGGGCGGTCTGATCGCCCGGCACTTGGTCGCGGCGCACGGTGCCCGGCACCTGCTGCTGGTCAGCCGCCGGGGTGGGGCGGCCCCGGCGGCGGCCGAACTCGCGACGGAGCTGCGGGCCCTGGGGGCGGAGGTCTCCTCGGCGGCCTGCGACGTCGCCGACCGTGACGCGGTGGCCGAGCTCCTCGCCGGCGTGTCCGCGGCCCATCCGCTGACCGCGGTGGTGCACGCCGCGGGCACCCTGGACGACGGGGTGATCGGCGCACTGACTCCGGAGCGGGTGGCGTCGGTGCTGCGGGCCAAGGTCGACGCGGCCTGGAACCTCCACGAACTGACCCGGGACACCGAGCTGTCCGCGTTCGTGCTGTACTCCTCGGTCGCCGGTGTCCTCGGCACGGCCGGGCAGGGCAACTACGCCGCGGCCAACGCCTTCCTGGACGGCCTCGCGGAGTACCGGCGCGCCCTCGGCCTGCCCGCCACCGCCCTGGCCTGGGGGCTGTGGGACAGCGGCATGGGGGAACGGCTGACCGACGTCGACCGCGCCCGGATGGGACGTGCGGGTCTCGCGACGATCTCCCCCGAGCAGGGGCTGGCGCTGTTCGACGCGGCGCTGGCCACCGACCGCGCGGTGCTGGTCCCCGCACCGTTGGACTTGGCCACGGTACGGGCCAGGGCGGCCGAGGGCGTGCTGCCGCCCATCCTGTCGGGGCTGGTGCGCGCGCCCGCCCGGCCAACCGGCCGGGGCGTCGTGGCCGAACCCGAGGCCGCGGCGCACCTGGTGAGCCTGCCCGAGGCCGAGCGGGCAGCCTGGCTGACCGAGGCACTGCGCACGCGGTTGGCCGGGGTGCTGGGTCATCCGAACGCGGACGCCGTCGACGTGCGGCGCGGGTTCCTGGACATGGGACTGGACTCGCTGGCCACCATCGAACTGCGCAACCAGGTGAACGCGCTGGTCGGCCTGCGGCTGCCGACCACCCTGCTGATCGACCACCCCACCGTGGTGGCCCTGGTCGAGCACCTGCTGACCCAGATCGCGCCGGAGCCCGCCCCCACGGCCGAGCCGGCCCTGGTCGACCTGGCCCGCATCGAGCAGAGCCTGTCCTCCGCGGCGCCCGCCGAGCGGGCACTGCTCGCGGCCCGACTGGGCGATCTGCTGAGCCGGTTCGGCCGGCTGGAGGCCGCTGCACTCGCCACCGACCTGGAGTCCGCCAGCGACGACGAGATCTTCGACCTCATCGACAACGAACTCGGCATCTCCCCCATCGAAGAGGACTGAACTCCCAGTGACGACCGAGCAGAAGCTCCGCGACTATCTCAAGCGGGTCACCGCCGATCTGCAACTCGCCCACCGGCGCCTGCGGGAGTCCGAGGCCCGGCTCCACGAGCCCATCGCCATCGTCGGCATGGCCTGCCGCTATCCCGGCGGCGTACGGGGCCCGGAGGACCTGTGGCGGCTGGTCGACGAAGGCCGTGACGCCGTCTCCGGCTTCCCGACCAACCGCGGCTGGCCGCAGGACCTCTACGACCCGGACCCGGACCGGCAGGGGAAGTCCTACACCCGCGAGGGCGGCTTCCTGTACGACGCGGACCGGTTCGACGCCGACTTCTTCGGGGTGAACCCGCGCGAGGCCGCGGCCACCGACCCGCAGCAGCGCCTGCTGTTGGAGGTCGCCTGGGAGACGCTGGAACGCGCCGGCATCCCCCCGGAGACCCTGCACGGCACCCGGACCGGCGTGTTCAGCGGGGTGATGTACGCCGACTACGGCGCCCGCGTGGCCCGGGCCCCCGAGGATCTCGAAGGCTATGTGGTCGTGGGCAGCGCGGGCAGCGTGGTGTCCGGGCGGTTGGCGTACAGCTTCGGGCTGGAGGGGCCCGCCGTCACGGTGGACACCGCCTGCTCCTCGTCGTTGGTCGCCATCCATCTGGCCGCCCAGGCGCTGCGGTCCGGGGAGTGCGAACTGGCCCTCGCCGGCGGGGTCACCGTCATGGCCACCCCGGCGACGTTCGTCGACTTCAGCCGGCAGCGGGCGCTGTCCGCGGACGGCCGCTGCAAGTCCTTCGCCAAGGCCGCCGACGGCACCGGCTGGGCCGAGGGGGCGGGCCTGCTGCTGTTGGAGCGGCTGTCCGACGCCGAGCGCAACGGTCACCAGGTGCTCGCCGTCGTCCGCGGCAGCGCGGTCAACCAGGACGGGCGCAGCAGTCAGTTGACCGCACCCAGCGGCCCCGCCCAGCAGCGGGTGATCAGCCAGGCGCTGCACAACGCCGGGCTGTCCGCCGCCGACATCGACGCGGTGGAGGCACACGGCACCGGCACCACGCTGGGCGACCCGGTCGAGGTGCAGGCGCTGCACGCGGTCTACGGGCAGCAGCGCCCCGCCGGCCAACCGCTGTACCTGGGCTCGCTCAAGAGCAACATCGGCCACTCGCAGGCCGCGGCCGGTGTCGGCGCGATCATCAAGATGACCGAGGCGATGCGCCACGAAGTACTGCCGCGCACACTGCACGTCGACGAGCCCACCCCGCACATCGACTGGGACGACACCCCGTTGACCCTGTTGACCAAGGCCCGTCCCTGGCCGGTGGCCGACCGGCCCCGCCGGGCCGCGATCTCCTCGTTCGGCATCGGCGGCACCAACGCCCATCTCGTGCTGGAGGAGCCGCCGGCGCGGCAGGCCGCCGAGCCCGCCGAGCCGGTCGAGCGATCCGTCGCCCCCGCGGTGCCGCTGCTGGTGTCGGCCCGCGATGCGGAAGCGCTGCGGGCACAGGCGGCCCGGTTGCGGGACTTCGTGGCCGGGCACCAGGAGGTGGAGCCCGTCGACGTCGCCCATGCGCTGGCCACCACCCGGACCGTGTTCGACCTGCGGGTGCCGGTCACCGCCACCGACCGGGACGACCTGCTGTCGGGGCTGGACGCGGTGGCCAGTGGCGCGCGACCGGGCTCGACCGCCTCCGGGGCGAAGGTGGCCTTCCTGTTCACCGGCCAGGGCAGCCAACGCGTCGGCATGGGCAAGGAGTTGTACTCGGCCCACCCGGCGTTCGCGGCGGCCTTCGACGCGGTGTGCGCGGAACTGGACCGGGGACTGGCCGGGCACGTGGAACACCCGCTGCGTGATGTGGTGTTCGGTACGGCGGGCGCCGCTCTGCTCGATCGTACGGTCTATGCGCAGACGGCGCTGTTCGCGGTGGAGGTGGCGCTGTACCGGCTGTTGGAGTCCTGGGGCGTCCGCCCGGACCGCCTGGCCGGCCACTCCATCGGCGAACTGGTCGCGGCGCACGTCTCGGGGGTGCTGACCCTGGAGGACGCCTGTGCGCTGGTGGCCGCCCGGGCCCGGTTGATGCAGGCGTTGCCCGCCGGCGGCGCCATGGTCGCCGTCCAGGCGACCGAGGAGGAGGTACGGGCGGAGCTCGCCACGCACGACGGCCGGGTGGACATCGCCGCGGTCAACGGCCCGACCTCGGTGGTCGTCTCCGGGGACGAGGACGCGGCACTGGCGGTCGCCGAGCGGTTCGCTGCGCAGGGCCGAAAGACCCGACGGCTGCGGACCAGTCATGCCTTCCACTCCGCCCACATGGACGGGATGCTGGAGGAGTTCCGCCGGGTCGCCGAGGGCCTGCCGCACGCGCGGCCGACCGTCCCGGTGCTGTCCAACCTGACCGGCGAACCGCTGTCGGAGTTCACCGGCGGCTACTGGGCCGACCATGTGCGGGGCGCCGTACGCTTCGCCGACATCGTCGAGCAGCTGTGGTCCGACGGCGTGCGGTGCTTCGTCGAACTCGGCCCGGACGGGGTGCTCACCGCCTCGGCCGCGGAAACCGTGGGTGCCGAGCGGCAGTTGGCTGCGGCGCCGGTGTTCGCCGCCGCGCTGCGCCGCGACCGGCCGGAGACGGTCACGCTGGTGGACGCGGTCGGCCGGGCCGCCGCCGCAGGGGTCCCGGTCGACTGGGACGCGCTGTTCACCGGTCGTGCGCCGCGCCGGGTCGCGCTGCCGACCTACCCGTTCCAATACCAGCGGTACTGGTTCGACCCCGTCTCCGACACCGCCCGGCCCGCACCGGCAGGGGCGTCGGGCGAGGAGTTCTGGAACTTGGTGTCGGACGGCGATCTGGACGCGCTGTCGGGCGCGCTCGCCCTCGACGGCGCCGACGACCAGTCCGCGCTGGGCACGGTGCTGCCGGCGCTGGCCGACTGGTGGGACCGGTTCAACGCCCGTACGACGGTGGATGGTTGGCGGTACCGGCCGACCTGGCGTCCGGTCGAGGCGGCGCCCCCGGCGACGGGCGGGGACTGGTTGCTGGTGCTGCCGCCCGACGGCCCCGAGGTCCAAGCGTGGGGGGAGGCCCTCGCCACCGCACTGGGCGAGGGCACCCGGCGGGTCACCGTCGACCCGGCCGGCGCGACCCGGGACGCGCTGGCGACGGAGCTGGCCGAGGCGATCGGCACCGAGCCCGTGCGCGGCGTGGTGTCCCTGCTCTCCCTGGTCACCGACCCGGACCCGAAGCACCCGGCCGTGCCGAGCGGGCTGGCCGCGACCGTCGCCCTGGTGCAGGCACTGGAACTCCTCGGCAGCCCGGCGCCGTTGTGGAGCGCCACCAGGGGTGCGGTGTCCACCGGTCCCGGCGACCCGGTGGCCGACCCCGCCGGGGCGCTGGTGTGGGGCCTCGGCGGGGTCGCGGCGGTGGAGTGCCCCGGGCTGTGGGGTGGACTGCTCGACCTGCCGGCCGCGCCGGACCCGCACATCTTGCAGCACGTACGGGACGCGCTCGGCGGGAAGCACGGCGAGACCGAGCTGGCGGTGCGTCCGGCAGGACTGGTGGGCCGGCGACTGGTCCCCGCCCCCTCGGGCGCCGCGGCGACCGCGGGCTGGGATCCCGCGCCGGGCACGGTGCTGATCACCGGCGGCAGCGGCGCGCTGGCCGGGCATGCGGCGCGCTGGTTCGCCGAGCAGGGCGCCGAGCACCTGCTGCTGGTCAGCAGGCGTGGTCGGGAGGCGCCCGGCAGTGCCGCACTCGAACAACGGCTGACCGACCTGGGTGCCCGGGTGTCCTTCGCGGCCTGCGACGTGGCCGACCGCGCGGAGCTGGCCGGGGTGCTGGCCGCGGTGCCGCCGGAGTTCCCGCTCACCGCCGTCGTGCACACCGCTGCGGTGCTGGACGACACGATGCTGGGCGAACTGACCCCGGACCGGATCGAGCGGGTGCTCCGGGTCAAGGTCGGTGGTGCCCGCAATCTGGACGAGCTGACCCGCGACCGGGACCTGTCCGCGTTCGTCCTGTTCTCCTCGGCCACCGGCGTATGCGGCCTGCCGGGCCAGGGCAACTACGCGCCCGGCAACGCCTTCCTCGACGCGCTGGCCGAGCACCGGCGGGGCCTCGGCCTGCCCGCCACCACCATCGACTGGGGCCTGTGGGGAGGCGACGGCATCGTCGACGACCAGGCCGTCGCGCAGAGCGAGCGGTACGGGTTCCGGTCGATGCCGCCGGAGTCGGCGATCGGTGCCCTGGGCACCGCGCTGGCCGGCGGGGACACCCACGTCATGGTGTGCGACGCGGACTGGGAACGGCTCGCCACCGGTCGGGCGCACCCGCTGCTGGCCGAGCTCGTCACGTCGGTGACGCCGCCCGAAGTCCCCGTGGAGCAGGTGTCGTTCGCCGAGCGGTATGCGGGCTTCGCACCGCCCGAGCAGCAGCGGTTGCTGGTCGGCCTGGTGCGCACGCACGTCGCGGCCGCCCTCGGCAGGCCCTCCCCGCAGGCGGTGGACGTCGACCGCCGCTTCCACGACCAGGGGTTCGACTCGCTCACCGCGGTCGACCTGCGCAACCGGCTCAACGTGGAGGTCGGCACGGCGCTGCCGGCCACGGTGGTGTTCGACCACCCCACGCCCGCCGCGCTCGCGGAGTACCTGCGCGACGCGCTGCTGCCGGCGCCGGCCGACCCCGCCGACGCCGTGGTCGCCGAGCTCGACCGGCTGGCGGCGCTGCTGACCGAGGCGGGCCGCGACGAACGCACCCGAGCGGCGGTGGACGACCGACTGCGGGCGGTGGTGGCCGGCTGGGAGGCCGCAGGCCGCGACACCGGCGCCGGCCGGGCGGACGAGCTGGCCGACGCCTCCGACGACGAACTCATCGATTTCATCAGCAATGAACTCGGCATCTCCTGACCGCGAAGGGCACGACATGGACGACGACCGGATCCGGTACCTGCTCAAGCGGGTCTCTGCCGAGTTGCAGGAGGCCAGGGACAAGCTGCGCGAAGCGCGGAGCCAACAGCACGAGCCGATCGCCATCGTCGGCATCGGGTGCCACTTCCCCGGCGAGGTGGACTCCGCCGAGGACCTGTGGCGGATGCTCGTCGAGGGCCGGGACGCGATATCGGAGTTCCCCACCGATCGCGGTTGGGACCTGGAGCGGCTCTTCGATCCGACGATGGAGCGCCCGGGCACCACGTACACCCGTCACGGGGCGTTCCTGCGCGACCCCGGCCACTTCGACGCGGACTTCTTCGGGATCTCCCCGCGCGAGGCGATGGCCGCCGACCCACAGCACCGGCTGCTGCTGGAGACCACGTGGGAGGCGTTCGAGGACGCCGGGATCGACCCGAGCGGGCTGCGCGGCAGCCGCACCGGGGTGTTCGTCGGCACCAACGGCAACGACTACCCGTCCGGGATCACCACCCCGCCCCAGGACCTGGAGGGCTACCTGGCGATCGGCAACGCCGCCAGCGTCGGGTCCGGGCGCATCTCCTACACCTTCGGCTTCGAGGGCCCGGCGGTGACCGTGGACACCGCCTGCTCGGCGTCGCTGGTGGCGCTGCACCTGGCGGTGCGCGCGCTGCGCTGGGGCGAGTGCGACCTGGCCCTGGCGGGCGGGGTCACGCTGATGAGCTCGCCGTCGCTCTTCGTGGAGTTCGCCCGGCAGCGGGGCCTGTCGCCCGACGGCCGCTGCAAGGCGTTCGCCGCCGCGGCCGACGGCACGGGTTGGTCCGAGGGCGCCGGCGTCGTGCTGGTCGAGCGGCTCTCGGATGCCCAGCGGCTGGGCCACCGGGTGCTGGCAGTGGTGCGCGGCACCGCGATCAACCAGGACGGCGCCTCCAACGGTCTGACCGCGCCCAACGGGCCGGCGCAACAGCGGGTCATCCGCCAGGCGTTGGCCGACGCGCAGCTGTCCGGCGGCGAGGTGGACGCCGTCGAGGCGCACGGCACCGGCACCGTCCTGGGCGACCCCATCGAGGCCCAGGCGCTGCTCGCCACCTACGGCCGGGATCGCGCGCCGGACCGGCCGCTGTGGCTGGGGTCGGTCAAGTCGAACCTGGGGCACACCCAGGCGGCCGCGGGTGTCGCCGGGCTGATCAAGATGGTGATGGCGCTGCGGCACGGCGTGCTTCCCGCGACGCTGCACGTGGACGCCCCCACCCCGCACGTGGACTGGTCCACCGGCACCATGCGGCTGCTCACCGAGAACCGGCCGTGGGTGGGCGACGAAGCGCCGCGGCGCGCGAGCGTGTCCGCCTTCGGCGTCAGCGGCACCAACGCACACGTCGTCCTCGAACAGGCCGACGCCGCGCAGGCCCTGCCGCCGGTCACCGACCCGCTCGGGAGCGGCACGGTCGCCTGGCCGGTGTCCGGCCACTCGCCCGAGGCGCTGACCGCGCAGGCCGGGCGACTGGCCCGGGCGCTCGCCGACAGCGCCACCCACCCGCTCGACGTCGCCCAGGTGCTGACCACCCGCGCCGCCCAGCGGGAGCGGGCCGTCGTCATCGGTGGTGCACAGGACGAACTGGTGGCCGGGGTGCGTGCGCTGGCAGCGGGTGAGCGGCCGGCGCACGTGATCAGGGGCACCGCCGCCCCCGGCCGCAAGACCGTGTTCGTCTTTCCCGGGCAGGGCTCGCAGTGGGCCGGTATGGCCGCGGAACTCCTCGACTCCGCGCCGGTGTTCGCCGACCGCATCGGCGCCTGCGCCGACGCGCTGGCACCGTTCGTGGACTGGTCGTTGCTGGACGTCCTGCGCGGCGCGGAGGGCGCCCCGGCACTGGACCGGGTGGACGTGGTGCAACCGGCGCTGTGGGCGGTACTGGTGTCCCTGGCCGAGCTCTGGAAGTCCTGCGGGGTGCGCCCCGACGCGGTGATCGGCCACAGCCAGGGCGAGATCGCCGCCGCGTACGTCGCCGGGGCGCTGTCGCTGTCCGACGCCGCGAAGGTGGTGGCCCTGCGCAGCCAGGCGATCCTCTCGCTGCCCGACGGCGGGATGATGTCGGTGGCGCTGCCGGCGGGCGCGGCGGAGGAGCGGCTCGCCCGGTGGTCGGGCACGCTCTCGATCGCCGCGGTCAACGGCCCGTCGAGCGTCGTGGTGTCGGGCGAACCGGAGTCGCTGGACGCCCTGGCCGAGTCCTGCCGGGCCGACGGCGTCCGTGCCCGGCGGCTCCCCGTCGACTACGCCTCGCACTCCGCCCAGGTCGAGGTGATCGGCGAGCAGGTGCGCGGCGCACTGGCCGACATCCGCCCGCGGGCGGCAGCCGTCCCGCTGCTGTCCACCGTGACCGCGGACTGGCTCGACACCACGGGCATGGACGCGGAGTACTGGTACACCAACCTCCGCCGCCCGGTGCGCTTCGAGGAGGGGGTGCGCGCGCTCCTCGCCGACGAGCACGACGTGTTCGTCGAGCTGAGCCCGCACCCGGTGATGACGGCGCACGTGCAGGACACCGCCGAGGACGCCGGCACCGCCGACGTCGCGGTGACCGGCACCCTGCGCCGCGACGAGGGCGGGTTCGACCGGTTCCTGACCTCGCTGGCGCACGCCCATGTGCAGGGTGTCGAGGTGGACTGGCCGACGGTGCTCGGCGGCCGGCCCGCCACGTGGGTGGACCTCCCCCGCTATGCCTTCCAACGACGCCGGTACTGGCTTCCGGACCTGCCCGGCGCACCGGCCGACGCACTGGGCCTCGGGCTCGGTGCGGCCCGGCACCCGATGCTGGGCGCCACGGTCCGGCTTGCGGACGGCGGCGGCCTGCTGTTCACCGGTCACCTCTCCGTGCGGACCCACCCCTGGCTCGCCGACCACCGCGTGCTGGACCGGGTGCTCGTGCCCGGCACCGCGTTCGTGGAGTGGGCGATCCGCGCGGGTGACGAGGTCGGCTGCGACACGGTCGACGAGCTGGTGATCGAGGCACCCCTGGTGCTCACCGGTCAGTCCGGCGCGCAAGTACAGCTCGTCGTGGGCGAGTTGGACGAGACCGGACGCCGGTCGATCGCCGTCCACGCGCGGTCGGGCGAGGACGAGTGGATCCGGCACGCCAGTGGATCCCTGCGACAGGACACCGGCGCGGGCGCTGCCGACCAGCAGGTCTGGCCCCCCGCGGGCGCGACACCGGTCGGCACGGACACCCTCTACGCCACGCTCGCCGACCTCGGGCTGGAGTACGGGCCCGCGTTCCAGGGCGTGCGGGCCGCCTGGCGGCGCGGCGGCGAGTTCTTCGCCGAGGTCGAGCTGTCCGAGGCGCAGCGCCCGGAAGCGGCGGCGTTCGGGGTGCACCCGGCCCTGCTGGACACCGCGTTCCACGCGTGGGCCCTGGGCGGGGACGGCGCACGGCGGCTGCCCTTCTCCTGGAACGGCGTCCGGCTGCACGCGTCCGGCGCCACCGCGCTGCGGGTGCGCCTCGCGGCGGTGGACGGCGAGGCGTTGTCGCTGTCGGCCACCGACGGGACGGGCGCCCCGGTGATCACCGTCGGCTCCATGGCGACCCGGGCGGTGGCGCCGGAGCAGCTGGACGCGGCGGGCGGCCCGGCACCCGCGCCGCTCCGGGTGACCTGGGCCGACCTGGCCACCGCCGCGGAATCCGCGGCGCCCGGGAACTGGGACCTGGTCGAGGTCGAGGTCGGGCCGCCCGGCGCCGACGGACCGGACCTGCGCGAGGCCGTACGCGCCACCACCGGGCAGGTGCTCGCCCAAGTACAGGAGCGGCTCGCGGCACCGGGGGTCGACCGTCCCCTCGTCGTGGTCACCACCGGCGCGATCGCGGCGCAGGCCGGGGACGTCCCCTCGCTGCCCGCGTCCGCGGCCGTGGGACTGGTCCGCTCGGCGCAGACCGAGCAGCCCGACCGGCTGCTGCTGGTGGACGTGGACGGCACCGGGGCGTCCCGGCACGCCCTGCCCGGCGCGGTCGCCGCGGCACTGGCGGCGGGCGAGTCCCAGGTGGTGCTGCGCGACGGTGCGGCCACGGTGCCGCGGCTGGCGCGGACCGCGCCCGTCGCGGAGCACCCGGGCTGGTCGTTCGCCCCGGACGGCACCGTGCTGATCACCGGTGGTCTCGGGCTGCTCGGCCGGCTGCTGGCCGGACACCTGGTCCGCGAACACGGGGTGCGGCACCTGGTGCTGGCCTCGCGACGCGGACCGGCGGCGGCCGAGGCTGCGGCCCTGGTGGACGAACTGGCCGCGGAGGGTGCCCGGGTCACCGTGGTGGCCTGCGACGTGGCCGACCGCACGGCGCTGGCGGCACTGTTGGCCGACATCCCGGTCGCACACCCGCTGACCGCGGTGGTACACGCGGCGGGCGCGCTGGACGACGGGGTGGTGGAAGCCATGACCCCCGATCGCCTGGACACGGTGTTCGGCCCGAAGGTCGACGCGGCCTGGCACCTGCACGAACTGACCGCGGGGCTGGACCTCTCCGCCTTCATCCTGTTCTCCTCGGCCGCCGGGGTCCTCGGCACCGCCGGGCAGAGCAACTACTCCGCGGCGAACACCTTCCTGGACGCCCTGGCCGCGCACCGTCGGGCCCAGGGCCTCGCGGCCACGTCGCTGGCCTGGGGCCTGTGGGCGGACGCCAGCGACCTCACCGGGCACCTGAGCGGGGCGGACGTCGGCCGGATGGCGCGCCAGGGCGTGCGGCCGCTGCCGAGCGGGACCGGACTGGCCTTGTTCGACGCGGCCGGGCGGCTCGACGAGACGCTGCTGGTGCCGGTGGTCGTGGAGTCCTCCGGTGGCACGGACGGGCCGGTCCCGCCGATGCTGCGCGGGGTGCTGCGTGCCCGACGCCCCACCGCGCGCTCCCGGGCGGGCTCGGTGGCTGACCCGGGTGCACGGTGGCGCGGGCTGCCCGACGCCGAGGTGGCGCAGGGCGTCCTCGACCTGGTGCGCACCGAGGCGGCGACCGTGCTCGGGCACACGGAAGGTGCGGGCGTCGATCCCACGCGCCCGTTCAAGGAGTTGGGTGTCGACTCGCTGACCGCGGTGGAACTGCGCAACCGGCTGAACGCGGCCACCGGGCTGCGCCTGCCCGCCACGGTGATCTTCGACCACTCGACTCCGGAGGCGCTGGCCGAGCACCTGCGTTCCCTGTTCACCGGGGACGCCGTGGCCGCGGCCCCGGCCATCGCGCCGATCGGCGTGGACGAGCCGATCGCCATCGTGGGCATGGCCTGCCGCTACCCCGGCGGCGTCACCACCCCCGACCAGCTCTGGGACCTCGTCGACACCGGCACCGACGCGATCACCACCTGGCCCACCAACCGCGGCTGGCCCACCGACGCCCTCTACGACCCCGACCCCGACACCCCCGGCACCACCTACACCACCCACGGCGGATTCCTCCACGACGCCGACCAGTTCGACGCCGCCTTCTTCGGGATCCATCCCCGCGAGGCCCTCGCCACCGACCCCCAACAACGACTCCTGCTCGAAACCACCTGGGAAGCCCTCGAACACGCAGGCATCCCCGCAGACACCCTCCGCGGCACCCGAACCGGCGTCTTCACCGGCGTGATGTACAACGACTACGCCAGTCGACTGCACACGGTCCCGGGCGAGTTGGAGGGATACCTGCCCAACGGCAGTGCCGCGAGCGTCGCCTCCGGCCGGATCAGCTATGTGTTCGGGTTCGAGGGGCCCGCGATCTCGGTCGACACCGCCTGCTCCTCGTCGTTGGTCGCCATCCACCTGGCCGGGCAGGCGCTGCGCAACGGCGACTGCGCGCTCGCCGTCGCGGGCGGGGCCACCGTGATGTCGTCACCGGACGGCATCGTCTCCGCGTGCCGGCACCGTGCCCTGTCCCCGGACGGTCGGGTCAAGGCGTTCGCCGGTGCAGCCGACGGCACCAGCTGGTCCGAAGGCGTCGGCCTCCTGCTCCTCGAACGACTCTCCGACGCCCAACGCAACAACCACACCATCCACGCCATCATCCGCGGCACCGCAACCAACAACGACGGCACCTCCAACGGACTCACCGCACCCAGCGGAACCGCCCAACAACGCGTCATCCACCAAGCACTCGCCAACGCCGGCCTCCAACCCACCGACATCGACGCCGTCGAAGCCCACGGCACCGGCACCCCCCTCGGCGACCCCATCGAAGCCAACGCCCTCCACGCCACCTACGGCACCGCCCACACCCCCCACCAACCCCTCTGGCTCGGCTCCCTCAAATCCAACATCGGCCACACCCAGGCCGCGGCGGGCGTCGGCGGAGTCATCAAGATGGTCCAGGCGATGCGCCACGGCACACTCCCCCGCACCCTCAACGTCGACCACCCCACCCCCCACGTCGACTGGACCGACAACACCATCCAACTCCTCACCCAACCCCAACCCTGGCCCACCACCGACCACCCCCGACGCGCCGCCGTCTCCGCCTTCGGCATCAGCGGCACCAACGCCCACCTCATCCTCGAACAACCACCCCACACCCCCACCACACCCACCCCAAAGGAGAACGACACCCCGCTGCCGGTCCTGGTATCGGCCGCCTCCCCCGCCGCCCTCGGCCAACTGGCGGGTGATCTCGCGGCGTTCGTCACCGACGCCCCTGATCTCGACCTGGTCGCCGCCGCGCACTCCCTGCTGCGTACCAGGTCCGCGCTCGAACATCGTGCGGTGGTGGTCGCCCGAGAGCGCGCCGACCTGCTGGCGGGGCTGACCGCGCTCGCCAACGGCGAGCCCGCCGAACACCTCGCGCGGGGACGGGCCGAGGGCGCGCCGAAGACCGTGTTCGTCTTCCCCGGCCAGGGCTCGCAGTGGCTCGGCATGGCCGCCGAACTGCTCGACACCGCACCGGTGTTCGCCGACCATGTCGCCGCCTGCGCCGAGGCGCTGGCCCCGCACGTGGACTGGTCGCTGGTCGACGTGCTGCGCGGGGCCGAGGGCGCCGCGTCCCTGGAGCGGGTCGACGTCGTCCAGCCCGCGCTCTGGGCGGTCATGGTCTCCCTGGCGGAACTGTGGCGCTCGCACGGCGTCCACCCGGACGCGGTGGTCGGCCACAGCCAGGGCGAGATCGCCGCCGCGTACGTCGCCGGGGCGCTGTCACTGGCGGACGCCGCAAAGGTGGTGGCGTTGCGCAGCCGAGCGCTGCTCGCGCTGTCCGGCGACGGCGGAATGCTGTCGGTGGCGCTGTCGGCCACCGACGCCGAGGCCGCCATCGCCCCCTGGGCCGGGGCGCTGTCCGTCGCGGCGGTCAACGGCCCGGCGAGCGTGGTCGTCTCCGGTGCTACGGAGGCGCTGGACGAGTTGGCCGCCGCCTGCACCGTCGAGGGCACCCGGACCCGGCGGATCCGGGTGGACTACGCCTCGCACTCGGCCCACGTCGAGCGGATCCGGGAATCCGTGCTTGCCGCGCTCACCGGTCTGAGCCCGCGCACCGCGACGGTGCCGCTGTTCTCCACGATGGCCACCGACTGGATCGACACCGCGGTGATGGACGCGGACTACTGGTACGGCAACCTGCGTCGGACCGTCCACTTCGAACAGGCGGTCCGGGCCCTGGCCGAGCAGGGTCACACCGCGTTCGTCGAGGTGAGCCCGCACCCGGTGCTGGTGTCGAGCGTGGTGGACACCGTCGAGGCGGTGGCGGGTGAGGCGGTGACGGTCACCGAGACCCTCCGGCGCGACGACGGGGGCCTTGTCCGGTTCCGTACCTCGGCGGCGGCGCTCGCCGTGCGCGGGGTGCCGGTCGACTGGAGCCCCGCCTTCGCCGGGACCGTGCGGCCCCGGCCGGTACCGCTGCCGACCTATCCCTTCCAGCGGCAGCGCTACTGGCTGGACACCGACACGCCCGCGACCCTCGTGGTCCCGGGGGCGGGCGCGGCACCGGACGTGGCCGGTGAGCAGGCACATGCGCTGGTCGCGCGGCTGTCGACTCTGCCGGAGTCGGAGCGCGCCGCGGCGGTGCTGGAGGTGGTGCGCGAGCAGACCGCGGCGGTGTTGGGACAGCCCGACCCGGACGCGGTGGGCGTGGACACCCCGTTCAAGTCACTCGGGTTCGAGTCGTTGAGCGCGATCGGTCTGCGCAACCGGCTCAACACGCTCACCGGGCTGCGTCTGCCGAGCACCCTGGCGTTCGACAACCCGACCCCGGCCGCGCTCGCCGCGTTCGTGCTGGCCCGCCTGGCCCCGGCGACGCCCCCGGTCAGCGCGTCCGCGCTGGCCACCGTCGAGCAGCTGGAGGCCATGCTCTCCGAGGTGACCGTCGAGGAGTCCGCCCGACTGGACATCGGCCGGCGGCTCCAGGCACTGGCCACCCAGTGGGCCGGGCCCGACACCGCGGGCGGCGCGGTGGACATCGACTTCGAGGCCGCCACCGACGAGGAGTTGTTCGACCTGATGGACAACGCTCCGGACTACGGGGGATGAGGACAGATGGCCACTGAGGACAAACTGCGGGAGTACCTGAAGCGCGCGCTCGCCGACAGCAGAAGGGCCCAACAGCGGGTGCAGGAGCTGGAGTCGGCCCGACGGGAGCCGATCGCCATCGTGGGCATGGCCTGCCGCTACCCCGGCGGCGTCACCACCCCCGACCAGCTCTGGGACCTCGTCGACACCGGCACCGACGCGATCACCACCTGGCCCACCAACCGCGGCTGGCCCACCGACGCCCTCTACGACCCCGACCCCGACACCCCCGGCACCACCTACACCACCCACGGCGGATTCCTCCACGACGCCGACCAGTTCGACGCCGCCTTCTTCGGAATCAGTCCGCGCGAGGCCCTCGCCACCGACCCCCAACAACGACTCCTGCTCGAAACCACCTGGGAAGCCCTCGAACACGCAGGCATCCCCGCAGACACCCTCCGCGGCACCCGAACCGGCGTCTTCACCGGCCTGACGGGCACGGACTACCACACCCGGGTGTCCGAGGTGCCGGCGGAACTGGAGGGCTACCTCGGGGTCTCGAACCTCGGCAGCGTCGCCTCGGGACGGATCAGTTACACCTTCGGGTTCGAGGGACCCGCGGTCTCGGTCGACACCGCCTGCTCCTCGTCGTTGGTCGCCATCCACCTGGCCGCGCGAGCCCTCCGCGACGGCGAGTGCCGACTCGCCGTCGCGGGCGGCGTGACGGTGATGTCCTCGCCGGCCGGATTCGTGGAGTTCTCCCGCCAGCGCGGTCTGTCCCCGGACGGTCGGGTCAAGGCGTTCGCCGGTGCGGCCGACGGCACCAGCTGGTCCGAAGGCGTCGGCCTCCTGCTCCTCGAACGACTCTCCGACGCCCAACGCAACAACCACACCATCCACGCCGTCATCCGCGGCACCGCAACCAACAACGACGGCACCTCCAACGGACTCACCGCACCCAGCGGAACCGCCCAACAACGCGTCATCCACCAAGCACTCGCCAACGCCGGCCTCCAACCCACCGACATCGACGCCGTCGAAGCCCACGGCACCGGCACCCCCCTCGGCGACCCCATCGAAGCCAACGCCCTCCACGCCACCTACGGCACCGCCCACACCCCCCACCAACCCCTCTGGCTCGGCTCCCTCAAATCCAACATCGGCCATGCAGCTGCAGCGGCCGGCGTCGGCGGAGTCATCAAGATGGTCCAGGCGATGCGCCACGGCACACTCCCCCGCACCCTCAACGTCGACCACCCCACCCCCCACGTCGACTGGACCGACAACACCGTCCAACTCCTCACCCAACCCCAACCCTGGCCCACCACCGACCACCCCCGACGCGCCGCCGTCTCCGCCTTCGGCATCAGCGGCACCAACGCCCACCTCATCCTCGAACAACCACCCCACACCCCCACCACACCCACCACGGAAACCGGGAGCGCCCCCGGCGACGGTGCGCCGCTGCCGTGGCTGCTCTCGGCGAAGTCGCCCGCCGCGCTCCGCGCCCAGGCGGACCGCCTGTCCGCAGCGTTGGCCGACGCCCCGGGTACCCCGCTGGCCGCCGCCCATACGCTGGCCACCCGGCGGACCCACCTCGACCACCGCGCCGTCGTGGTCGCCGGGGCCCGGGAGGAACTCGTCGCCGGGTTGACGGCGCTGGCGGCCGGGCGGCCGGCCGGCGGCGTGCTCAGCGGCACTGCGCGGACCGGCGGCAAGCTCGCCTTCCTGTTCACCGGCCAGGGCAGCCAACGCCCGGGCATGGGGCGGGAGTTGTATGCCGCCTATCCCGTCTTCGCCGACGCCTTCGACGCGGTGTGCAGGGAGCTGGACCGACACCTGCCCGGACCGCCCCTGGCCACCCTCGTCCTCTCCGCCGACCACGGCGACGAGCTCGACCGGACGGCGTACGCCCAACCGGCGCTGTTCGCGGTCGAGGTGGCGCTGTTCCGCCTCCTGGCGTCCTGGGGCCTGCGGCCCGACCTGGTGGCCGGCCACTCGGTCGGCGAGCTGGCCGCCGCACACGTGGCCGGCGTGTTCTCGCTGTCGGACGCCGCCTCGCTCGTCGCCGCGCGGGGCAGGCTGATCCAGCAGCTGCCGTCCGGCGGGGCCATGGTCGCGGTGCAGGCGAGCGAGGCGGAGGTCCGGGCCGCGCTGGTCGACGCACCGCCGGGGGTGGGCATCGCTGCGGTCAACTCGCCGCGGTCGGTGGTGATTTCCGGCGACGAGGAGCCGACCCTGCTCCTGGCCGAGGGCTTCGCGGCACGCGGCCGCCGCACGTCCCGACTGCGGGTCAGCCATGCGTTCCACTCGCATCTGATGGACGACATGCTCGCCGAGTTCCGTACGGTGGCGGAGCGACTCGCCTTCGCCGCACCGGACATCCCGGTGGCCTCCGGCCTGACCGGGAAGACCGTCACGGCCGAGGAGATCGGCAGCGCCGCATACTGGGTCGACCACGTCCGCTCGTCGGTCCGCTTCGCGGACGCGGTGCAGACGCTGCACGACGCCGGGGTGACCCGGTTCCTCGAACTCGGGCCCGACGCGGTGCTGACCGGCATGGCCGGGGAGGTGCTCGACGCGGAACCCGCACTGCTGGCGCCCGCGCTGCGCCGTGGCAGGCCCGAGGTGGCCACGGTGCTGGCAGCCGTGGGGGCGGCGCACGTCAGCGGCCTGCCGGTCGACTGGGCTGCGGTGCTCGGCCGTGACGCCCCGCTGATCCCCCTGCCGGGCTACGCCTTCCAACGCCGCCGGTACTGGCTCGACGGGGAGGGCATGCCGGTCCGGCCGAGGAACGCCCCGGCGGACCCGGAGCCCGCCTGGGAGGCCCCCGCCGACGATGCGCCCGAGCCGGTGCGACGCGCGGCCCTACTGGACCTGGTCGTCGACGAGAGCGCCGCCGTGCTCGGCCACGCGACGGGCGAACAGGTCAGGCCGGACACGGCATTCGCCGAGTTGGGCATGGACTCGCTCAGTGCGCAGCAGCTGCGCAAGCGGCTGGCGACCAGGACCGGCCTGTCCCTGCCGGGGAACCTGGTGATCGACCACCCGACTCCCGCGGCAGTGAGCGAATTCCTGGCAGCGGAGACCGGCGCCCGGACGGCCGACGCGGCGGTGCCGGCGGGGCAGGACCCGCTGGCGGCGGTCTACCTCGCCCTGTGCGCGGTGGACGCCTCGGCGGCGAACCAGGTACTGGCGGCATCGGCGGCGCTGCGCCCTCGGTTCGCCCTGCAGGAGCGCGCCGCGCACGCCGAACCGCCGGTGCGGTTGGCGACCGGCGACAGCGACCTGGTGCTGGTGTGCTTCCCGGCGCTCACCGCGCTGTCCGGCCCGCACGAGTACGCCGGTTTTGGTCCCGCCCTCAACGGCCTGCACGACACCTACGCCCTCCCGGCGCCCGGCTACGGGGCGGGCACACCACTGCCCGACTCGATGGACACCTTCACGCGACTGCAGGCCGACGTCGTCACCGAACTCGTCGGCGACCGGCCCTTCGCGCTCGTCGGCCGGTCGCTCGGCGGGTGCGTCGCGCACTCCGTGGCCGAGGAGTTGGAGCACCGCGGGCGCGTCCCCGCCGGCCTGGTGATGATCGACACCTATCCGGTGGACACCGCCGAGGACCCCGCGCGGGGCTGGTGGCTGCCCGCGCTGATGAACGGCATGCTGGGCATGATCGACCGGTTCGACCTGACGCTGAGCGAGACACGCCTGACCACGATGGGTGCCTACCTCACGGTGCTCGGCGCCTGGCGGCCGTCGTCGGTACGCACCCCGACCCTGCTGCTACGGGCGCAGGACCCGCTGCCCGGCATGCCCACGGACCAGGACTGGCGGGCCTCCTGGCCGCTGCCGCACGAGGCGGTGGACGTCCCGGGCAATCACTTCTCGGCCCTGGAGAACCACTCCGCCACCACGGCGGCGGCCGTGGCGGCCTGGTTGGCGCCGCACCGTGCCGAGCCGTCGCGCGCGCCGTCGGCACGGGAGAGTGCGGACCGCACCCGCGCGCACGCCGTGGGGTGATGCGGCACGACGTCGCCCCGTCGAGTTGCTGCTCGACGGGGCGACGTCCTACGAAGTGGCCGGCGCGGGTGCGGGGCTCGCACCCCGCCGGCGTTGCTCAACCGCCCTGGTTCGCCGAGCGCACGAGGTTCAAGGGCCCCGTGTGGTCCTCGACGTGCAGACAGGACGTGAGTCCCGCCCGGCCCTTGACCCGCAGTTTCCGGTACGCCCGGGTCAGGTGCTGCTCCACCGTGCTGATCGTGATGTACAGCTCCTTGGCGATCTCACGGTTGGTGCGGCCGTTGGCGGCCAGCACCGCGACCCGACGTTCGGCGGTGCTCAGCCCGTCCTCGAAGACACCGTTCGGCTCCGGCTGCCGCGGATGCGGTACGACCGTCGCCCGGGCCATCACCGGGTCGGTGCTCCTGGCCAGCTTGCGCAGCAGCGGTTCCAGCTTGCCGACCTCGGCGATCTGGGCGGCCCGCCGCACCGACGTGCGCGCGTTGCCACGCTCCCCGAGCTGACGCTGGGTGTCGGCCAGGGCGGTGAGGGTGTGCGCCAACTGGACGCGGTCGGCGCCGTCCTCCAGCGCGTCCAGCGAGTCCAGCAGGGTGGTGACGCGTTCCCGCAGGTCCTCCTGGGTGGCCGCCAGGGCGCGCAGCGCCATGCCCCGCACCCGCGGCTGGTGGACCGCGGGCCGGGACAGCTGTTCCTCGGCGAGCTCCCGGGCCTGCGCCACCCGCCCGAGTTGCAGGAGCGCCCCCACCGCGTCGGTGCGCCACGGCACGAAGGCCGGCAGGTCGATCCCCCAGTCCCGCATCAGCCGCCCACAGGTGAGCAGGTCGTCCAGGGCGGTCTGCGGCCGGTGGGCCGCCAGGTGCCGCCGCCCCCGGGCGTAGAGGTACTGGATCCCCGAGCGGGTCTCGAAGAATCCGTCAGGCATCTCCGCCAGCCGCAGGTCAGGGGCGTCGGTCTCGCCCAGTTCGGTGGCCGCGTTCACCAGGCTCCCGACCACCGACCCGATGGAGACCCCCCACGCCGAGCGCGGGATGAGGCCCAGCGCCGACCATCCGTGGCGGCGGGTGGCCAGCAGGTCGCCGCGGCGCAGGGCGATCTCGGCGCGTGCCGACAGGAGCAGCGCCTGCCAGGTCGGCGCCCGCCGGGCGATGGTCTCGCGCAGCCATGTCTCGCACCACGGCTCGGCCAGGTCCAGCCGATCGGCGTACATCAGGGCGAGGAGCGCCGACTGGATCGAGCACAGCGTGCCGTCGTCCAGCGGGGTGGTCTCCAGCAGCCACTGCGAGGTCCGCACCGTGCTCTCGTCGGGTCCGTGTTCGAGCACCCTGCCCAGCAGTGTGGCCGCGTGTGCCGTCGGGTCGGCCACGATCATCGATCGTGCCCCGTCCGGGAGTTGCTGCTCCGGGATGCTCGCCACGGGGTGTGCGGTGGCCAGCAGCCGCGGCTGCGTGACGCCCAGCCACTTCCGCATGATGTACAACTCTGCGGCGGTCCGGGCGTCGAGCCGGTCGTAGGCACGGGCGAGCCGGTCCAGGATGAGCACCGCCTCTTCCCGCTGCCCGTGCCACAGCAGCGGGCGCAGCAGGGCGACCATCTGGTCGTGCCGCAGCCGGCCCGCGCGCAGCGCCTCGCGGAGCGGTCCCAACTGCCGCATCGCCTCTGTGGGATTGACCCGGAATTCTGCCTGTACGCGCAGGACCGCCACCTCCCATCGCTGTTCC
Organism: Streptomyces noursei; assembly: GCF_016917755.1. Taxonomy (GTDB): domain Bacteria; phylum Actinomycetota; class Actinomycetes; order Streptomycetales; family Streptomycetaceae; genus Streptomyces; species Streptomyces yunnanensis. Next base: position 1,540,621 of record NZ_CP070326.1, read on the forward strand.
TCGGTCTCACAGAGACCCTCGGCCAGCCGCAGACAGCGCGCCGCGAACTCCACGTCGTCGCGGTGCAGTTCCTCCCGCGCCCCCTCGATGAGCGTGGGCAGCTCCCACGGCTGACCGGTGGAGCGGGTGGCGACGAGGTGCAGGGCGACCCGGTGCGGATCCGCACCGACCTTGTGCAGCAGGCGGGCGACACAGTGGTGCAGCTCCGCACGGTCCGCGGCGGACAGTTCGTTGAGCACCACCGACCGGGTGTCGGGGTGCCGGAAGTGCTCGGCCTCCAGGACGCCGGCCGCGTTCATCGCCGGGACCATCTTGCCTGCGTTCTCCGCGCTGCCGTCGAACAGGCGGTAGATCAGGTCGGCCGAGTCGGACTCCGCCAGCACCGCCAGCAGGCGCGCGGTTCTGACGAACCATCTGCCGCCGCGGTGCAGACAGGCCAGCGTGGCCCTGGCGAACTCGTCGCCGACCACCGGCTCCCCCAACGGGTCGCTGCCGGGCTCCGGTTCGGCCGCGAGGTGATCCTCGATCAGCGCCTTGAGCAGGAACGGGCTGCCGCCCGAGACCCGGTGCCAGGTCCTGGCCACGGCGCGGTTGACCACCAGTCCGGTGCGGTCGGCGAGCAGTTCCGCCACGCCGTCGGTGGACAGCGGGTCGAGTCGGAGCAGATCGAAGCAGGGTTGCCGCAGCAGCTCGGTCACGAGCAGCGTCCGCTCCCGGTTCCTCGAACTGAGCGGGCACTCGGTGTGTGTCACCACAATGGCCACCCGTGCCGAGCGCAGATGGGCGGCGAAGTACAGCAGCGACTCCAACGAGGGCAGGTCGACGTACTGCAGGTCGTCGACGGCGATCACGACCGGCGCCTTCTCGGACAGCTGCTGCAGGCTGGACCACAGCTGTCGGTTCGCCTGGTTCCGCAGGTATTCCATGCCGACGCCGCTGGGGGAATCGGATAACTTGGACGCGCCGTCGTTCAATAATGCGCGCGTCCGGCGCTGTTCCGCCGAGCACGGCAGAGCCCGGAAGAGCTGGTCCAGGACGCCGAAGGGCACTTCCATCTCCCGGCGCGAGGCCACCGCTTCCAGGACCACTCCGCGCCGCGCGCCGACGTCTTCGACGAACATCCGCAACAGTGCCGTCTTCCCGCCACCGACCGGGCCCTTGATCAGCGAGATCCCGCCCGTTCCCTCTGCACATTTCCGAAAACGACTGCTCAACGCACGCAGTTGCGACCCGCGTTCCACCAGCATCTGGAATCCCCCTCGGCTATTGCCGTGAAGCGGGCTTCGGAGCGCCGTTGTTCCGGGAAAGCCCCCACCCTGTGCAGCGTTTTCCACTCACCCGGCGGTGCCCCAGTGGGCGCCACCCCACACATTTTTCCGTTGCACACACCTTGCGAAAACCCACGTAAGTACGGTAGCAACCAAGGGCACTTGCGCCAGTGACTGAGGTCACACCTTCGGTCGCGTTCTCCCCGTCCTCACCGACGCTTTCCGCACCACCACAGCCTCAACCGGAAACAGAATCTTCCCGAGCGATGACACAGGCCGTTACGACCCCGAAACAACAAGGGGCACCACCGCACGCGAAAGGCACCGCCCCGGAATTCCCCTGGAGAAAATCCCGTCCGGTGGCCTGGTGACGAGTCGGTGCGGATTCGGAGGTTCGCGCTGAAGGGCCCTGACCGCGCTTCAACAGGGCGGAACACGCCGACAGGGGTGACGCCGGCCGCACACCGCGGCCCGTGGCGTCGGATACCCGGCGGTACGCGGCCGGGGGGTAACACTGAGGCGTCTCATGGGATCCGGGGCCACGACGTGGCCATCGCCGGCTGCTATAAGGGTTGCGCTACGAACTAAATCGCAGTCCACGACAGCTTCCTTGGTCAGCGAGCGCGGAGCGCCCGTCCTGGCGGCGGAGTGATGCCACAAGCACGAGCCCGCATCGATCGACCACTGTGTCCTCGAAGCGAGTCCATACTGTGCGCGAAGCGTCCAATATATTGGCACCCTGCGGCCGGTGAGGGCAAGTGGTCTTGGGTAGCGTCCAACAGGCCGCGCAGTGAGCCGATACGGGGGCTGAGGGGCAGTCAACCGGGAGCGTGACAGATGACAGATGAGGGTCAGGGACGTACGCGGTCGTTGGCCGAGCGGCTCAACGCGTTGTTCGCGACGATCCGTTGGACCGACGCCCATGGCCGGCGGCGAGAGTACTCCACCTCCCGGGTGGCCGAGGCGGTCACCGCGGACCCCTCCCACCCGGCGACGCTGTCGCGGAGCTACCTGGCGATGCTGCGCAACGGCTCGCACACCAACCCCACGCTGAGCGTGCTGGAGGGCCTCGCGAAGTTCTTCGACGACCACCGCGAAGCGGGATCACCCTCGATCACCGTCCAGTCGCTGGTCGCACAGGAGGACCCGGACGACGCGCTGCTACGGGAGCGGCTCGCCAGTCATCAGGTGCGGAAGATCGCCATGCGGGCCGGCGAGATGACGCCGACGATGCGCGAGCAGCTGCTCAAGATGATCGAGATCCTCGACCAGAACGAGACCGCCGATTCCGGCACCGAAGCGTGAGGAGGAGTTCCGTGGTCACACGTGAGCGCGAGCTCCGTCGCTACTGCAAGCGCCTCCTGCGGCGACTCGACGTGCAACCTCCACTGCGCGTCGACGAGTTATGCCGAAGAATCGGTGAACACCGGGGAAAACGCATACGTTTGATTCCCTGGGCGCTGCCGGTCCCCGGCCCCTTCGGGCTATGGATGTCCCGACCGGACGAAGAAATCATCTTCTACCAAAAGGAAACGACCCGCGTACACCAGGACCACATCATCCTGCACGAGATCGGCCATATCCTCGCCGATCACCATGACGAAGGCAGCGGGGGCGACGCACTCCCCGATCTGGGCCCGGACTATCCCCGCGACTCGATCACCCGGGCATTCCGCCGCACCTGCTACACCGAGGATTACGAACGCGAAGCGGAACTGGTGGCCACGATCATCCAGGAATGGGCAGTGGTCATCGATTACGCCACTCCCCGCACCCCGGAGGACTTCGATCTCCGTTCGCTGAGTTCCGCGCTGAACCCCCGATGGGGGTGGACGTAATCTTCCAGGAACCGACGACCATCATGTTGATCATCGGGGTGATCTGGAGATCCCTCGACCTGGCTCGCGCCCCCCATGACCGAGGGCTGCAGCTCCTGGTCACCAGCCTGTTCCTGCTGGCCAGCGGAGAAGTCCTCAGCGTTCCCGAAATCAACGGTGCGGTCGACGCGCTGACGACGGTCGGCGTCGGAAAGCTCGCGTTCAACGCGTGCACCATGATCGGGCTGAGCGCCCTGGTCCTCTTCTTCGCCTTCTCCACACATCGCGCGAACGCCTACCGGCGCTACCTGCGCTTCCACACCGGCCTGCTCGCGGGCGTCCTGGTCGCGCTGACGATCGCCATGACCGCCACGCCCCCGGCCCTGCGCGGCCACACATTGAGCACCCCGTACATGGCCCGGCCGGAGATCGCCGCCTTCTACGTGATCGGCAACGTCTATTTCCTCTACGCCTATCTGACGTCCGGGCTTTGGGCACTGCGCTATGCCCGCAGGGCGACCCGCCACCTCGCACTCGGCCTGCGGACCATGTCGTTCGGCCTGTTCGTGGTGGCGCTCAGCTCGGTCAACCGAGTGGTCTGGGTGTACCTGCGCATCGAGGCGCCCCGGGGGCATCAGTCCTTCAACACCGTGAACTGGTCGATGACGGACCTGGCGCTGGGCACCGTCACGGCGGGCATGAGCTATTCCGCCGGCATGCAACTCTTCGCGCATCTGCGGTCCGTTGCGCTCCACCGCCGTATGTATCACCAACTCACCCCGCTGTGGACGGCCCTCGCCGCGGCCTACCCGGAGCTCGTCCTGAATCGCGAATCCTTCACCACCCGACGGAATCGCCTCAGGCTGCGCGGTACGCATGAACGTTTCTACCGCCGACTCATCGAATGCCGTGACGGGCTGGTACGCCTGAGCCCCTACCTCATCCGCGTCGCGCCGGATGCCGATCTGGCGCGCGGGCCGGCCGACCGCATCGCCCACCACATCACCGCGGCCCTGGCGGTGAAACCGGCCGTCGAAGACCCCGACGCGGCGCTGTCCGCCGCTCCGATCGCCTTCCCGTCGGGCAACGATCTGGCCGCCGACGCCCGCGAACTCATCGCCATTTCCCACGCATATGCGAAAGGCACCAGTGAACAAGCTCCTGATCACCGCTGACCACGTCATCACCAAGCCCACGGATCAGCCGATCGACCAAGGCGCCGTGTTGGTGGAGGGCGGCCGGATCGCTGCGGTCGGCAGGGCGGCCGAGTTGGACACGGCAGTCGACGCGGGCGTGACGCGGTTGTCCTGCCCGGGGGCGACGGTGCTGCCCGGCTTGATCGACTGCCATGTGCACCTCGCCTTCGACGCCTCCGCCGACCCGCTCCGCGCGGTGGCCCACGCCGACCCGACCGAACTCGCCACCGCCATGGCGACCCGCGCCGAGCATCTGCTGGCCTCTGGCGTCACGACCGTCCGCGACCTCGGCGACCGCGACGCGCTCACCGTGACACTCCGCGCCGCCATCGAAGCCGGGACGGCGATCGGGCCGCGCATTCTCGCCGCGACCACCCCCTTGACCTCGCGCGGCGGCCATTGTGGGTTCCTCGGCGGTGAAGTCACCACCGACGACGACATTCGCGCCGGGATCGCCCGCAACGCGGCGGCCGGAGCCGACTTGATCAAGGTCATGGCCTCAGGCGGCGCCCTCACGCCCACCGGCCCACGGATGTGGGAGGCGCAGTTCACCGCCCGCCAACTGCGGCTGATCGTCGAGGAAGCCACCCGGCACGGCTTGGCGGTGGCCGCGCACGCCCACGGCACGGACGTCATCGCCCACTGTGTGGACGCGGGTGTCCGCACCATCGAGCACTGCTCCTGGCGCACCGCCGAAGGCATCGGCTACGACCCGGAGATCACCCGCCGCATGGTCGAGAACGACATAGCGGTCTGCCGCTGTGTATCCGGCGACTGGCAACTCTTCCGCAGGCAACTGGGAGCGGAACGCGCGGACGCGATTTCCGAGACGATCCGCAGGATGCGCGAGGACGGCGTCCGGTTCATCGCCGGCACCGACGCCGGCGTGCCGGGCGCCGCGTTCGGCGACTACGTCGGCATGCTCGACTTCTTCGCCACCCTCGGCTTCGGCCGCTGCGAAGTCCTCGACATGGCCACCACCGGCGCCGCCCATGCCCTCGGCCTGACCGACACGGGTGCGCTGACCACCGGAATGCGCGCCGACCTCATCGTCACCGACGGCAACCCTCTCACCGACCCGACGGCGCTGCGCCGTATCCGGCACGTCTTCGCAGCGGGCCGACGGGCACCCGCGCTCCCGCCCGAAGGGACCGAACAGCCCGGGTAGCCCGAACGCCGCCGCTCAGTCGGCCGACAGCTCCGTCACCAGGCGCTCCAGGAGCGGTACGGGAATCCCGTGTCGCTCTGCCGCGCGCAGCACGGCGCCCCCGATCGCGTCGAGTTCCAGCGGGCGGCCCGCCTCCGCGTCGCGTTGCATGGACGACCTGCTGCCGGGCGGAAAGGCTTCGTAGCGCGCCAGGAGCTGAGCGGCATCCCCCGGCCCGCCACAGGCCCGGCTCACCGCGGCGGTCTCCTCGACCAGCGCCGCCAACTCCTCGCGCCGCTCGGACCGGATGTCGCCGATCGGCAGGCGGTAGCGGGTGGTGAGGAGGGCGAAGGGAGCCAGGAAGGCCAGTTTCGCCCACAGGACGGCGTTCTCTTCGGGCATCACCCGGGTGTCCACGCCGGCGGCCGTGAGCAACGCGGCGAGCGGGGCGAGACGGTCCGGCACACCGGCCACGTCGATCTCGACGAACGGACTGCCGTGCTCGATGACTCCCGGCGCGGTACGGGTCGACTCGACGCGAATCACCGCCGGCACCACCCGCCGTGCGCCGTGGCGTGCCCGCAGGGTGTCCAGGTGCTCGATGCCGTTGAGCAGGGGCAGTACGAGTCCGCCGTCGAGGAGACCGGGTGGCACGCGGTCGAGCGCCGTGTCGAGCGCGGTGTGCTTGACCGACATCAGGCACAGGTCGACCGGCACGCGCAGGAGGGTGTCCGCCTCGACCGGGACGGTGAAGTCACCGAACTGCCCACTGTGCACCCGGATTCCGCCGTGCTGCAGGGCGTGCGCGGTCTCGTCGCCGGCGATGCAGATCACCCGGTGTCCGGCGCGGGCGAGCAGCGCGGCGAGCAGTCCTCCGACCCCTCCGGGGCCGAGTACGGCCACGGTCGAGCGGGACGGGGTCGGGGCGGGGACGCCGGTGAGCGTACGGGTGTCCGTCATGGGTGGGGCTCCTCTCAGCTGGTGGGCCGCCCGCGGGTCGGCACCCGTCGGCCGCCTCCACCGGTCCGGACACGGCAGGAGGGGCGCGACGGGTTGCCGCCCTGGGCCCGGAACGATCATCGATGAGGAGCGAAAGGGGCGTCAATCCTCGCGATTGCTTGCCCGTTCCCAAGGAATTGCTAAGAAATTCCTTGGGAACAGCACGCCTCGCAGGTCGTGTTCGACGGCCTGCGGGTGTTCATGCCCCGCCGTCAGGAGCGCAGCTCACCGCACACAGGCATGGAATCCGCGGCCGCCCTTCCTTCCCACGTGGCCCTGCTGCACCAGGTCCGTGAGCAGTGCACAGGGCGTGTAGCGACGGTCCGCCGTACATTCGGCAGCACGTGCAGGGAATCCAGCACGGTGTCGGGGCGAGACGGCCGGCCGCGCGGCGCCGCCGCCGGGAGAAGGCGGCGGCACCGCGTCGGCCCTGGTTCACGTCGCGGTCATCCGGAGACGGCCTGGCTCCAGCTCTGCGATATGACGAACCTGGCGCTGCTCTGCTGGGACTCGGTGGGGAAGCTCGGCGTGCCGGTGACCTTCGGCAGCTTCGCCGCCGCAGCCTGGTCGAGCGTGCCGGCCTCCTTCATGGCGGTCATCAGGGCCGGGCGGGCGTATCCCTTGAGCCTGAGGTTCTGGCCCTCGGCGCTGTACAGGTACTCCTGCCACAGGCGCGCGGCCGCGGGGTGCGGCGCAACCTTGTTGATGGCCTGCGAGTAGTACTGGGAGAACTGGCCGTCCGAGGGGACCGTGACCGTCCAGTCGAGGCCCTTGGACTTGAAGTCGTCGGTGTACCCGGTGTTGAGGTAGTCCCAGTCGATGCTGATCGGCGTCTGGCCCTTCTCGATGGTGGCCTGGGTGGAGGCGACGGGCGTCAGGTTGCCGTTCTTCTTCAGCTTGGCGAAGAAGTCGATGCCGGGCTGGATGTCGTCGAAGGAGCCGCCGCTGGCGAGAGCGGCCGCGTACACGGCACCGAACGCCGAACCCGCCTTGCTGGGGTCGCCGTTGAGCGCGACCTGCCCCTTGTACTGCGGCTTGAGCAGATCCTTGAAACTGGTCGGGCAGGTTCGCACCCGCTTGACGTCGCAGCCGAAGGAGATGTAGCCGCCGTAGTCGTTCGACCAACGGCCGATCGAGTCCTTCTGGTCGTCGGGGATGTCGGCGAAACCGGCGACCATGTACGGGGCGAGCAGCCCCTGCTGGGCGGCGCTCTGCGCGAAGGAACTACCGAGGTCGAGGACGTCGGGCGCGTTGTCCTGGCCCTTGCGCGAGGTGACCGCGCTGATCTCGTCCTGGCTGGCGCCGCCGGGGTTCTCGACCTCGACCTTGACGCCGTACTTCTTCTCGAAGCCGTCGATCAGGGCGCCGTAGTTGGCCCAGCCACGGGGCAGCGCGATGGCATGCAGCGTGCCCTCCTTCTTGGCCTCCTCGGCCAGGGCGTCCATGCCGCCGACATCCTTGGCCGTGGTCGCGGCGGCCGCGCTCCGTCCGCCGTCAGTGGTCGACGTGGCGGAGTCCGCGCCACAGGCACTGAGGGTGAACACGGCGGCGGTGGCGAGAACACCGGTGAGGACGGCGGTTCTCGGCAGGGGGACGGTCACGGTCTCTCCAGGGGTACGCACAGAGGATTGAGGGGTTTCCTGTGGGGCCACACAGGAGATGTACGTGGGGGGTGAGCACCTGTCCGTTGTCATAGCTGAACAAGCTGGCGCCTTAGTAGGCCCAACTATGGTGTCCGTCAGGTAAACATTGGGGAAACTGATGACCCCATTTCCCTCGCGATCACCGCTCACGGGAGCCATCACCGCACCTCATCCGGGGTGCGCCCGGCCCGGCCGCTGATCTTCACCGGGACGGCACACGAGACGCCCGACACCGCATGACTTCACGACAGGGTCCGGTTGCTGCACGCTTGCCCGTTATCGACTTGAACCGGTCACGGCCCACGACCCGCAGCCCACGGTCCGCCCCCCTCCCCTCCCCTCCCCCTTCCCCACCGCCACTCGCCGTGATCAACAACTGGCCCGCTCCAGAGAGTCCGCCGCCCATGACCAACGGACCCGACTTGCCATCCCTATCGATAATCAATAGATTTCCATCGTGGATCGATCGAGGGAGTGGCGTTGGGAAAGCTGACAGTACTGGGGCTGCGCGCCGTGATGGTGACGCTGCACGCCGGATCGGTGTGCGCCCAGACAGTGATGGTGTTGATGCTGACGGGCGCCATCCAGGAGACCGTCTTTGCGGCCCGCCGCGCTCCGGTCCTCCTGATCGCGTTCCTGGGCGTCATGACGGTCCAGGTCGTCCTGGTCTGCGTGTGGCGGCTGGTGACGATGGTGCAACGCGGAACCGTGTTCTCCCACGCCGCGTTCCGCTACGTCCATCTCGTGATCGGCGCGTTCGTGACGGCCGCGCTCCTGGCGCTCGCACTCGGGGCAGTCCTGGCGTCGGGCCACGTCGTACCCCCGGGCGTGGTGGCCCTGCTGGGCGGGGTCAGCCTGGCGGTCTTCGGGATCGCGCTCATCGTGCTCGTCCTGCGGATGCTGCTCGCCCAGGCCGTCGCACGCGACGCCGAGGCATCACAGCTGGGGGCCGAGTTGGCCGAGGTGATCTGATGCCGATCGTCGTCGACATCGACGTGATGCTGGCCAAGCGGAAGATGTCCGTGGGCGAACTGGCGGACCGGGTGGGGATCACACCCGCCAATCTGGCGGTGCTCAAGAACGGCCGCGCCAAGGCGGTGCGCTTCACCACGCTCGCCGCGCTGTGCGAGGTGCTCGGCTGCCAGCCCGGAGACCTGCTGCGCTGGGAGCCCGACGGCCCCGTGGACGGGAACAGCGACGGCAACGGGGCTGCGCAGGAATCCGGGGCGTCCGTCCCGGCCGGTTCCTCCCCGCAGTAGCCGCAGCCGCGGTAGCCGGCCGGCCACCTGCACACGCCCGCCGGCTACGACGCCCTCGGCCGTCCCTGCCGCCCCCGCTCCGCCTGATCTTCAACAAGTACCCCCGTGACGACCGGACGACGGCGTCCGCGCACCTCACCCTCGCGGACCGTGCCGTCGCCGTACTGCCGCCTGCCGCCAGTCGGCCCCGCCGCGCAGCAAACGCACCGAGCGCACCCAACACACGAACACACCGATCACGGACGCCACAAGGAAGCGAGCAGAACATGACGACAGCACACCTCTCTCACCGCCCCGGGCACCCGGACAGCGCCGACGTACTGGTGGTCGGGGCCGGACTGGCCGGACTGAACACCGCCACGCTCCTCGCCCGACAAGGCCACGACGTGCTCCTGGTCGAACGCCGAACCAGTCTTGCCGGCGCGATCCGCACCACGGGAATCTTCGTGCGGAAGACACTCGACGACTTCCCACTGCCCCCCGACTGCCTTGGACCACCGATCCGACGCGTGGTCCTCTATCCCCCGAACCTGCGCCGCCCGGTCAGCCTCACCAGCCCCCGCGACGAATACCGGGTCGGCGACATGGCACCGCTCTACGAAGCGACGGCCGCCACCGCGGCCGACGCCGGCGTACGCATCGCACTGGGCACGCGCTACACCGGCCGACAGGGCAACATCTTCCACCTGGCCGGTCGCGATGGACCGACCACGGTCCGGGCCCGCTTCGTCGTCGGTGCCGACGGGGCCCGCTCAAGGGTCGCCCGCGACCTCGCCCTCGACCGCAACCACCACCTGATCGTCGGCGCCGAAGAGGTCTTCGAACTCCCCGGAAGCGACCAGCCACCGACATTCCACTGCGTACTCGACCCCTCGCTCGCCCCCGGCTACCTGGCCTGGGTGATCAACGACGGGCACCACGCCCATGTCGGAGTCGCAGGCTATGCCGACCGCTATCCAGACGGTCTGCGCCGGGCCATGGAGCGGTTCAGCGCCTCGGCGCCCGGACTGACCGGCGTCCAACGCCCCGAAACGGTGGAGCGGCGCGCAGGCCCCATACCCGTCGGCGGCCTGCTGCGCCGGATCAGCTGCGCCGACGGTCTTCTCGTGGGGGACGCAGCGGGCGCGGTCTCCCCGCTCACCGCGGGCGGCCTGGACCCGTGCCTGCGACAGTCGAAACTCGCAGCCGAGATCCTCGACGACGCACTGCGCACCGGAAGGCCGGAAACGCTCACCCACTACGACGGAGCCGCACTCCGCCCCCACTTCCGCGGACGACTCACACTGCGCCGGCTCTTGGCCCAGGTACGGACGCCGACCACGGCAGCAGCGGCATTCACCCTGCTGCGCACACCGTTCGGCCGGGCCGCGGCAAGCCGAGTCCTCTTCGGCGACAGATCCTTCCCCGACCCCACACCCAAGTGAACAACTCACCGAGCGAGAGGCCAAGTTCATGACCGCATCCCCCATGTCGGCGGCCACAAAGCGCATCACCATGATGATGGCAGGGCTGGTGGTTGCCTGTGGACTCCTGTCGGCTTGCGGCGCCACGAGTACTGACATGAGGTACAGGGCCTGGACCGAAGGAGGCACCCTCAAGTCCGTCCGGCACGACTACATCGACGGCCCCAACGGCGCGGTCAGCGTGCCGGCCAAGGTGAGCGGAGCCACCTGGAGCACCCAGGAGGACGGCGGGCACGCTCCACGCCTCGAAGTCGTGCCGACCGGCAGGAGCGTGGCGCACTGCCTCCTGGTGGAAGGCGACGACCACGTCCTGGCCCAACGAAAGGGAGCACCCGGTCAACCGGTGACGTGCTCTGCCCAGCGGTAGTACAGGCACTGCGCGCTGCTGCGGGACCGTCATGCGAGACCTCCTACGGCCAGCACGAGCCGGCGAAGCACTGGTTCCCCGACCGGCCCGCCGGCCTTCCCGCCAAGGCGCCCTGCCCACCGGCGTTTCCGGCAAGGTGTTGCGGGTCATGACGTTGACGACGGCGAAGTGGCGACACACCGCTGCCGGGCCGCGGGATGAGGGAGAGTCGGAAGAGGACTACTCGGCGCTTGGAATTCCCAGCCGGAGAGCGGCTCAAGCTTCACGGACGAAAGTCGCACAGTCCGGGCAGTCGTCGAGATATCGATGCCGACACTCAACGGTGTGTTGCAGGAAGGCAATTGCCTGCCGTCTCTGGACGACCTCACTTTCGAGTGCCGCGATCTTCGCCCTCACGACCGCCTGTGCCGCCGACTTCGTCGGCGACATGGCGGCGGTGACCTCGGGCAACGAGAGTCCCACTCGCCGCAGTTTCAGCACGGTACGCGCCTGCTCCAGAGCATGGTCGTCGTAGATGCGGTAGCCGTTGCCGTCGCGGCGCACGGTGAGTGCCCCAACGTCTTCCCAGTGCCGCAGCACGTGGGCTTCGACTCCGAGTTCAGCGGCCACTTCCCCGATCGTCTTCACCACACGCCCTTGCCTTCATGTCGACCTGAACCCTTAGCGTCTCGATCATGCCTGATACCACTCGCTCCGCGGGAGCTCGTCACCGTTCATCGATCCTGGTCACCGGCGCGGCCGGCAACCTCGGCCGTGAGGTCGTCAGCCGTCTCCAAGCTCACGGCGCGCGCGTGCGAAGCCTCGTGCGCCATCAGACTGCTCCGCACCCCGGAGTCGAGTCGGTGGTCGGCGACCTCACAGACCCCGCCGTTGTCCGCGAGGCGCTCGTGGGCATCGACGCTGTCTTTCTCATCTGGCCACTGCTCGATTCCGCCCCTGCCCATGACCTGGTTGCGGAACTCATCGCTGCGGCACCCCGTGTCGTCTATCTGTCCACGACCGCCATAGACGACGAAGCCGTCCGCCAGAGTGATCCCATCGCTCAGGTGCACGCGGAAATGGAAGCCCTGCTCCACGATGCCGGTCTGCGACCCGTGGTGCTGCGCAGCGACACATTGGCATCCAACACCCGTGGCTGGGCACCACAGTTGCGCGTGGGCGACGTGGTGTCAGGCCCGGACGTGGCGCGCACAGCCGTCGTCGACGAGCGCGATGTCGCTGATGCGACCGTAGCCGTATTGCTCGCGCATCACGACCAACCGGATCAAGACTTGTACGTGTTGACGGGACCCGAGGTCCTCAGTCGCGCCGACCAGGTCGCTCACCTCGGTACTGCTCTCCGGCGCCGTCTGCGCTTCCAGGCGCTCCCCACCGACCTCGCGCGATCACGCATGCTTGCCGACGGCCGTCCCGAGCCGCTGGTGGAAGCGCTGATCGCTGCCTCGGTGAGGCGACCGGAGTCGAACTGCACCACCGATCACGTCGAGCGCCTTGCGGGCCGACCGGCCGGCACCTTCGCGAGGTGGGCCATCGAGCACGCGGCCGAGTTCAGCTGACGAAAACCGCGGCACGCCTCACCAGGCCCTTACGGACGTCCTCGATGACCTGCATCGGACGCCGAGTCAGCCATCGTTCGGTTTCCCACAGGCAGGCATGCGTGCTGCGCACGGCCGATGGGCATGGCGCTGCCGAGAGGGGGATCTCCCGTGCCTGCGCGTCGAGGTGAAGAAGCGGCAGGCTACGCCGGCTTGCGGTAGCGGACGTACTCGTTCTGGCGCCGGAACCCTACGCTTTCGTAGAGCTCGTAGGATCGATACGGATTCGCGGTCCCGGTGTACAACCGCGCGGTCCGTGCGCCGTGCTCGCGAAGACATCGCAACCCGTCCAGCAGCAGAGCCCGTCCAAGGCCCAGACGCCTTGACTGTGCCCGGACGCTCAGTTCTTCGACTTCGCCCGCAGTGGGGTCGTTGCGGCGAATGGAGCACAGGGCGACCCCGGCCATGTTTTCCCCATCCCAAGCAGCCCGCCAGCAGGTCGGGTCGGCAGTGGCGAGGAAGCTCTCGAACGTCCACCTCTGAGTGAATGCGGCATCTGCATACGAATCGACGACCGTCTTCCAGGCCGCGCGGTAGTTGCCCGGCTCGACCGCACCGATTCGGATAGTGGCCGGCAACGGCCTTTCGTCCGCGAGCTGTTGGAGATCCGGCAGCTCCAGCTCCACCAGGCTGAAGACCCGCCGGTATCCGGCTTCGAGCAGCAGCGCTGTCGCCTCCCGTTCGGAGGCCATGGCATTCGCTCCGATGACGGACGTCCGCGTGGTTCCGTGCTGCTGCACGAGCCAACGGATGCGGCTTTCCGCCCAGTCGAGCATGGCCGAGCCGACGCCCTGGCCGCGGTGCTCGGGAAGCAGGTAGCCGCGGTGCAGGTACAGCCACGTCCCGTCCCGCTCCTGCCACCACCTGATCGTCGCGTAGCCGACGACGCCGCCGTTGTGCTCCACCAGGACCTGGTTCCGGGTCGGGTCGTCGAGCCCGACGGAGGCTTCGGCGATCTCGGCTGCCGTCGGGAGCCCTTCCACAACCGAGTGGGCGTCGGTCCGATCCTGCTGTGCACAGCCCAGCCGCACAGCGGCCATCGCGTCATGGTCACCGTGGCCGCGATAGGGTCGGAACTCGTAGCCAGGCAACTGTTCCGGCGACGCCAGGCCGCTACCGCTGTTCACGTCCACATCAAGACCCCCGTCACGTTGGATGCGCGGCGCCATCGAGCACGGAAGCGTAGGCCGTATTCAACAGACGACAGAACTCCTTTTCCAGATAGCCAGGTTGCCCACCTACGCAAAGACTCACGCGGCAGCCGCCTCCAGCCAGTGGTGGCCATCGCCCACGAGGGCATCGCGCTCCACGATGTCGACCTGCTCCGCCACGTGACCTTCCAGGCCGGCAACACCCAAGACCCGCTGATCCTCAACCGCTACATCGACATCGGCCTCACCCAGACCCGACGCACCGCCGCCTCCCCCGACCCCACACCGAGCTGAGCAGCCCCGTTGCCGGGCAGCAACGGCTACCGGGACTGCTCGTCCGTGCGCGTCCAGGAGCACCGGGCTTCGCTCCCGTCCGACAGGGCCTGCTCGTACGCCTGGAAGCCGTCCTCGACGCCGAGGAAGATGTCGGCGAAGGTGAGGTAGCCCTCGCTGATGACAGGGGTGTCGCGCAGGGCCTCGACGAGGAAGTAGTACGCGCCCAGATCCTCGGTCTCCAGCACGGCGAAGTCCGAGACCCGCCCGGTGAACGCCTCGGCGTCGAAGAAGCGGGCCGTCACACGGTCCGCGTAGGCGGCGAAGACCGGCTCCAGATGCGCCGCACGCATCGCGTTGCGCTGCTCGCGCGACAGCGCCAACCACCGCTCGGTGACCGTGTAGGTGAGGACGATGCCGTACTTCATGAGGCTCCCCCGAAGAGATTGCTAACACCGTTAACTTTCGGGAGAAGGTAAAGTGATAGGCGTTAACTTTGTCAAGCGGAAGGCAGACGGGTCGCCGTGCCGAGCACTCCGGGAACCCCCACGGGCAGGCGCCGTCACCGCGTCCGCGAAGAGGCGCTGACCGAGATCCTGAACACCGGCAGACGGCTCCTGGTCGAGGAAGGCCCGGCCGCCGTCACGCTGCGGGCCATCGCCCGCGAAATGGGCATGACCGCGCCCGGCCTCTATCGCTACTACGCCGCACACCGGGACCTGATCCAGGCACTGGCCTCGTCCCTCTACGACGAGTTGGCCACGGCCCTGGCAGCGGCCCGCGACCGTCACCCCGCCTCCGAGCCAGGGCGACAACTAGGCGCAGTGTGCCGCGAGTTGCGTCGCTGGGCACTGGCCCACCCCCAGGAGTTCGGGCTGCTGTTCGCCAAGCCGCTCACGGACGCCGACACCGCACCCGGCGCCGCCGCACACGACCCCAGCTGGCGCTTCGGCGGCGTTGTCCTGGACCTGATGGTCCAGCTGTGGCACCACGGAAACATCAAGCCACCCGCCGACCTCGACCCGGCCTGGACCGTCCAGTTGGAGGAGGTGCGCGAGCACCTCTCCGGCGAACCCGTGCCCCTGGAGGTCATCTACGTCTTCGTCTCCTGCTGGGCCCGGCTGTACGGAGCCGTGGCCGTGGAGGTCTTCGGCCACCTCGACTTCGCCCTGACCGACCCCGCCCCACTCTTCGACCACACCGTCCGCGACATCCTCACCGCACTGGGAGAGCCTCGGACCGCTCCCCGCTAAGGATCAACAGAACGGCGGGAGGCGGCGATAGGGTGGCCGACTATGGACACGGGGGCAGAAAACGAGATGGTTGCGGTCCCGCCGGGACGGGTGACGCTGTCCGACCGGCGGACGCAGAGAAGCTGGCACGTCGAGGTTGCACCGTTCCGGATGTCGGCGTTCCCCGTCACGCAGTCGCGGTACGCGCAGGTCACCGGTCGCCGGCCGAGTAGCGCCCAAGGCGACCGGCTGCCCGTGGAGGGCGTCTCGTGGTGGGACGCGGTCCAGTTCTGCAACGTGTTGTCCCAGCGTGAGGGGTTGACGCCCGCGTACCACCTCCACGCCACAGCCGAGACGGCCGAATGGGACGCCTTCGCGGACGGGTACCGGCTGCCGACCGAGGCCGAATGGGAGCACGCCTGCCGCGCGGGCACCACCGGCCCGCGGTACGGCCAACTCGACGAGATCGCCTGGCACCAGGGCAACTCGGGTGGGCGGATCCAGCCCGTCGGCGCCAAGCAGCCCAACACCTGGGGCCTGTACGACATGCTGGGCAACGTGTGGGACTGGTGCTGGGACGTCTACGACGCCGAGGTGTACGGCACCTACCGGGTGCTCCGTGGTGGTGGATGGGCCGACGAGCACTGGAGCTGCCGGGCATCGGTGCGACGGCGCAGCCACCCGACCTTCCGGATCGACGACGTGGGATTCCGCATCGCGCGCTCCGCACCGCCGCATCGGCCGTGACGGCCTCATTCGGGAACAGTCAGTCAGGACGCTGACGTCGCTGGCAGCGAGTGGCACTGCTTTCGGGGGGGCGTTGCCGTTGACGGGTGGGGGTCGGGGCCTCCTCATGCGAGGAGGCCGCGTCGCATCGCCGCGGCGACGGCTGCCGCCCGGTCGCAGACCCCGAGTTTCTCGTACAGTCTCTGGGTGTGGGTCTTGACCGTACTGACGCCCAGGTACAGTTCGCCCGCCAGGTCCGGGATGCTCTTGCCCTCGGCGAAGCCCTGCAGGACTTGGCGCTCGCGTTCGGTCAGCACCATCACCTCGCTGTCGACCCGCAAGCGGATCTCCTCCACCAGTCCGTGGAGCGGTTCCTCCGAGATCACGTGTCTGCCGCCTGCCACCTGCAATACGGCGGTGACGATCTCGGAACATGTGGCCTCTTTCGCGAGGTAGCCGGCCGCGCCTGCCTGGATCGCCCGGTAGACCACGGAGCCGTCTGTCGCGGTCAACTCCTCTTCCGCTGGCGCTCGTCGGTTGCCCCCGCGTCATCCTTGCCGGGTACGGCCTGTGGCGGGGCGTGGGGAGCCTTCCGCTGCTGGGGCTGCTCCACTTTCTTCTTCGAAAGGAAGACCCCGGCGTTCTGCACCTGGCAGGACTTCTTTTCCGCACCGGTCATCGGTCGCGTCTTGAGCACCACCGAGTTCTTCACCCCCTCGGTGTCGTTGGGGGCGGGGCTGGTGATGGTGTCGGGCCCCAAGTACCAGTAGTAGTGGCCGTCCTGGGGATTGTCGTAGTGCGTCTGCCAGTAGCCCGTGAGTTCGCGCATGACCTGGGCCCGGGATATCCAGCCGACCTCGCCCGGCTTGACGGTCATCTCCAGGCTGGCGCTGTCCGAGTGCTGCGTCATCCACGTGTGCCCGTACTTGGCCTCCACGCTCGCTTCCACGACTCCGGCGATCTTTCCACCGGCCTTGATGGACACGTCGAACGAGTCCGTCGACCCGACGGTGTCGCTCCAGGTCAGCGTCTGCTTCGCTGGCGACGTGGTGCAGTTCCACATCGTGTCGGACACCTGGTGGTAGTCACCGAGATATGCCTTGCCGATCGCCGGGCCCTCCGACTCGTGCCGGTACGGGCCGTTGAACGTGCACTTGCCGAAACCGCTCGCGCAGTCCCTCAGGACCCGATCGCCCGTCATGGCGGAAGCCGGCAGCGCCGCCAAGCCGATCAGGGCGGCGGACGCCACACCGACGCCGAGGATGCGCCAACTCCAGCTGTTTTTCCGTGGGCTGCTCATGTGTCTCCGATCAGACATTCCGAAACACTGGTTACGCAGAGGGCTCTGCGCCGTCAAATTCTGTCTAGCACGGCACGGGCGAAAACGGGTAAGGCAGCGGTTCTTTCGCCCGGTCATCGACAAGGAAGTGGCCGATCGGTGGACACCCGCAAATCCGATCGGTGGACAGGTTATCCCGCACAATATCGCCCGACCGGGCAAGACCGCCCGACTGGGCAAGACCGCCCGACCAGGCAAGACGGCCAGCCCCTCGGGCAATATCACTCGCAAGAAAAAGGGCGATAACCGTGGAGCCCGTTCCGTAATCCGCACCGCACGGAAGATCAAAGAATTCGCCTTACGAGATCGCACCACGGCGGAATCATCAAACCGTCGTCGCCCCCCTGCTCGACTTCCGTTGACTGAGGCCGAGATCCGGAGCGGGTTCGGACCAGGCTCGGACCAATGCGCCACCGACGACCGCCCCGTCCGTCAATTGAGCAGGTCGGCACTACGCAGGCGCTGTACCGCCGGCAGACGAAGAAGCGGTTGTAGTGCCGCAGCAATGACCCTGGTGCGTAATTCAGGAAGCGCGGGCGGACGGCTCGCGACCGAAGCAGCGGTCTACGACGACCTCGTCCGCGAGTACGACATGGAGCGTAGGGCCCGGAGCGCCGACCGCCCCAGCCGGACCCTGCTGCGCCGATTCTCCGACAGCGGCTCCGGCATCGGCTTCGCCACCATCAGCGAACCACCGATACTGTCCTCAACGCGCCCATGACCAGGGCGATCGCGACCGCCGTCAGCGCCAAATGACCTGCGCCCGCGTCAGGATCAGGGCCAAGTGGTCCGAGCTGCCGGCCGGCGGCGCAGCGCGATGCACAAACATCGACAAGCGCAGATGCACGGTTCCTGATGTTCAGTCAACCACGAAGGGGGACTCGTGGAAGGTGCTTACCAGTGAGGCGTTTTGGGGCGTCTTCGAGCAGTGTGCCGAGTTCCGCACGGAACCCGAGCCGCCTGAGCCACGTCTTCCTCACAGCGTTACGTGCCCCGCTGGCCGAAATCGTCCGGGCTCCACAGATCCGGCACGGGTCACGCGATCTGAGTAGCATGCCGAGCTTCAGGAAATGAGAGTCGTTCCATAATCGCACGCCCGAACGATGAACGGGGGCTAGCTCATGAGCATCAGGTACGGCAGGCCAAGGATGAGGATCATCCTTGCGGTCGCCACGGCTTCAGCGATGGCAAGCGGGTTGGTGGGCGCTATCGGAGCCGGAACGGCTGCCGCGCAACCGCTCTCGCACACCTTCGCCTACACATGTTCGTCGCAGCTGATCGGCGCTCAGGCATTCACCGCGGAGATCGGATCGGGCATCCCGGATTCGGTTGCGGTGGGCGCGCCCAGCACGCCCCTCGCCGTCAACGCGGTGGCGACGGTGGACGCGAGTTTCACCCGGTGGCTCGCCATGGCCGGTATGAAGACCCTCGGGGGCACGGTGGACGCGGGGGCCCATGTGGCCGCGCCACAGGACGACTTCGACCTCACGGTGCCCTTCCACATGGCGACGACCAACGTCCCGGCATCCGGTTCCTTCAAGGTCACGGCAACCGCCGGCGCGACCACCCGCACCTTCAGCCATCCGGGCAAGGGGACGATCACCGCCGGCGACCTCACCCTCCACCTCGTCGCGTCGAACGCGACCGGCAGCCTGGTACTGAAGGGCGACGCGCCATGCACCCTGAACCCCGGCCAGAGCAATGTCGTGGCGTCCTTCGATGTCACAAAGCCGAGTTCGGCGCCCTCCGCCACACCGAGCCCTTCGTCCGGATCGGCAGCCTCCGCCAATCCGAGGCCGACGACCGGATCGGTGGGCGTTGCCGTTCCCAAACCGTCGGTGCCAGCGGGCACCACCGGCCCCACCACCCCCAGCGCGATCACATCGGGCAACCAGAACCCCAGGGCCTCCGACACCCCGTCGGTGACGCACCCCACCCATGCGACGCCGAGGTCGACCGAGCCCACGATCGTCAGTAGGGCCTCGGCCGACGGGCTGGACACGAAGGATCTCATCCTGCTGGCCGTGGCCGTGCTCGCCGCATGCGCCGCCGCCTTCGGCCTCGGCGCGCGCCTGAAGAACCACCGCCGCACCGGTGACGACGGCGGGGATCAGCGGTACGTCGATCCGAAGCACGGCCTGCTCGTCGAAGGCGTCAAGGACGGGAAGGCCGACGCCGGTCGCCACAGGGAGAGCTCGCATGCCGCTGTCCCCCAGCATCGAGGGCGCGGCGGTCGGGCAACATCACACGGCAGCGCGAGAAGGAAGGTCACGGACGGCCGCAACGGTCTGACGGCACGTCATGTTCCACACCAGTCCGGTCGTCATGGCGTCGGTGCGCGGACCTGCGGCGGCGCCGATCTGGACAGTCAACTCCAGGACTTGCTGCAAGGCGAAGACGTCGATGTCGTGACCGACGAGAAGCCCGGCACCGCGTACGTGCGACAGGTGCAGTGACCGACCACCGCCTGTGTGGTGGTGGCTCGAACAGGGCAGCAGGCAGGCACAGTTGCCTGCCTGCTGGGGGGCGGAACGGCCGCTGAAAACCGACTGTCGGCGCGAAGGGAGGTGCCTCTGTTGACTGAGATCGGCCCGTTACTCGGCCAGATCGTGCCTGCGGCTGAAGCAGTGGCGGGTGCGCACGGCGTCGGCGTGCCGAGCAGGGCCGCGAACGCACGGGCCGCACAGGCCACCGGGGCGCGCGGCGTCTCCCGCACGGACAGTGCCGGGATCATCGCCACCGGCGATGGCGCGACCAACATCCGGTACCGGTGAGCGCCGTGCCGGATCCACAGGAGTCGGAGCCCGCCGCACATATCCCTGGCCAGTCGGGCGGCAAGCCGTCGATCACGGTCGGCAACGTCTCGGGCGTCCTCAATATCGGCGACCACGCGGTCAACCTCAACGTGCTCTTCGACAAAGGGTTCTCAGCCGAGGGCGCGCTCACCGAGTTGGTCAAGGAGCTCGTGGATGCGGTCCGCGCCGAGCGCCGCTCCGTCGATGACGAGCTGGCCGACAAGGCCGATCTGCTCGCGCGTGAGGTCCGCGCGCGCCTGAAGCGCGAGGTGGAACAACTGCGGCTACCGGATCGGGAGCTGCCTGTGCACTGGCAACCGGTGCACGGGAAAGCACCCGACCGCGAAGACCTCCGTAATGGCCGGACTGGGACAACGCATGCTCCCCCGCGGCACCTCGGCAGTCAAAGGGACGCCATCACGGCCCTCCTCAAACGGGAAACGTCCCGCTGGCTGATGGTGCTGGGTCGGGAGGGCTCCGGGAAGAGCACCCTGGCCCTGCGTTTCGCGCTGAGCCGCCTGGAAGCGCGTCCCCTCACCCGCAAGGCACCGGTTCCGGTCATCTTCAGTCTCGGATCATGGAATCCCGACACCACCCAGCTGCGGGACTGGTTGATCGGCCGGTTGGAGCGGGATCATCCCCTTCTCGCCGAGGCAAGCCCCAGCGGGAGTACGTGGGCCGCCACGCTGGTGGATGCCGACTACGTGCTACCGGTCCTGGACGGGTTTGACGAGATCGCCATCGGCTTGTGCAAAGACGCACTGATCGCACTCAACAGCTGCACCTTGCCGCTGCTCGTGACCAGTCGCCGCGCCGAGATCGAAGCCGCCAGGGAAGAAACCAGGGTTGTGCCCTCCGCCGACGCCATCGAGTTGATCGATCTCGACCTGGACGACTCCGTCACATACCTCCAGGAGGCCACCGACACCGCACTCCCCACGCTCCCCGGCAGTACGGACGTCGGCCCCCTCACCGGGTGGGCCCATGTCCTGAGTGAATTGCGCCGCCCTACCCACACACCGGCCGCCGCCACTCTCGCCGCCGTGTTGACCACCCCCTTGATGGTCACACTTGCCCGATTCGTCTACGAATCCGAGCGTGACCCGTCGGAACTGCTGGACACCGAGAAGTTCGGCACCCGAGAAGCCCTTGAGAGACACCTCCTGGACACCTTCGTCCCCACCGCCTACAGGCGCGCTCTCAGCAAAGGGGGCGCAGCACGAGATCACCGGCGCTGGGACACCAAACGCGCCCAGCACTGGCTCGGCTACCTCGCCGCACATGTGACGGAACTCAACACGCCCGACATCGAATGGTGGCGGCTGGGGACCACCGTGAAGCTGCGCTGGCGCATGCTGTGGGTCGGGATCACGGTCGGAATCGCGTCCGGCCTGGTGGCCGGGCTCGTGTACGGAGTCGAGGGCGGGCTCGCGTCCGGACCCGTGTACGGGCTCGTGACGGCATGCGTCTCCGGCCCGGTGAACGGGCTCGCGATGGGTCTGACCTTCGCCCTCATGCACGGGTTCGTCACGAAGATGAAGGTCGGCGGCCCGCTGTTCGAACCGTCGCTCATGGAGATCAGGCTTCAGGACTGGACGAAGACAAGACTGCGGGCGAGCTTCCGCCCCAGAGTCACCGGCGGGCTCGCCGGTGGTCTCCTGTTCGGAGCCCTGTGGGCGTTCGGAAGTTCGGCGCTGTCAGCCCTCCTGGGCGATCCCGGGACCACGATCGCGCTGGGCTCGGCGGCGGAGCTCGCGGCGGGTATCGTTCTGGGGTTCGTGATGGGGCTCATCGCCGCGCTCGGAGCCGGGTTCGAGACTGTCATCCCGAGAGAGAAACGCGCCCTCCCGTCGGACCTGTTGAACACCAACCGCGCCACCGTGCTCAAGCAGCTACTCGCGGTCGGGCTGGTCATCGGGCCCGGGTACGGGATCGTGTTCGGGCTCACGGACACTCCCCTGACCGGAACCGGGGCCGGGCTGGCGGCCGGAACCATGGTCGCGCTCGGGGTCGGCACCATGACCGCCTGGGGTCGTTGGGTGGTCCTGGCCCGGATCTGGCTACCCCTGACGGGATGGTTGCCGAGGGACGTGGACGCGTTCCTGCGGGACGCCTGCGAGCGCGAGGTCCTGCGCCAGGTCGGCACGGTCTACCAGTTCCGCCATGCCCAGCTCCGGGACCACCTGTGCGCGGCCGCCGGCACCTTGCCCGAGCGCATCGTTCACCGCATCGGCGGTCTGGACCGCCTGTTCGACGTCGCCGACACCGATGGCGACGGCTACGTCGACGGGGCCGACTACCAGCGGATCGTCGATCGCTACCGCGCCGCCTACCAACTCGCCGCGGACGCCCCCGAGGCGAGGGCTCTGGCGTTCTTCTACCGGGAGTACTGGACCTGTCTGCAGCGCCACGCGAAGATCCACGGCCGCCTGTCCCGCGAACAGCACCGCACCGCTGCCGGCGCGACCACCACAGACCCGGCTCTGCGCGAGCCGGTGGCGGTCTTCGGAGCGACGGTGTTCGAGATCATCGACGCGGACCGCGATGGCTGCATCGGCGAGAGGGAGCTGACCCGGTACCTCGAAATGTGGGACCTCGCCGCAGACGCCTCGCGCGTGCTGGGCCAGCTGGACACCGACGACGACGGCTGCCTCAGCAAGGACGATCTGAGCCGCGCGATCAACGCGTACTTCCACTCCCCCGACCTGGGGGGCACGGGCAGCGTGTTCTTCGGTGTCGGGTAACCCCCGGGGTTTTCAGCGGAGTTGGTCCAGGCGAGTTCCGGGCGCCGATCGCGGACCGGGCTGACCGCTTCGAGGGCCGCGCCCAGCCGCAGTCCGGCTCCGACACGCGCCCGACGGCAACTCCGCGCCACACCCCGCCAGTCGGCCCAGCCGGCCCAACCCGCCCAGTCATCCCGGCCGGTGTGCGCACGCGGGGAGCGGTCACCGGCACTCGCTGCACACCTGGCCCGGGCCGTTCTGCTGTCGTACGACCTCCTCAGCCGCCCCGGCGAAGGCCCGGATCCGAACGGTCTCCGTCGCCGCACGCCACACCAGGCCGTACTCCAAAGGCGGGGCCTCGGCGAACGGAACGTACGCGACGTTGGGGCGGGCGTAGTACCTGACCTCGTGCGACGCAACCGGATGCACTCCGCGGCCCGCACCGACGAGGGCCAGGAGCTCCTGCCGGGTCGTGGCCTCCCCAACGCGCTCGACGGGACTGCCGTCGGGGGTGGTGCGGGGCAGGAGATGGTCGAGCCAGTAGTCGGGGACGGGGCCGGAGAGGCTGATCACCTTGTCCCTCGCGAGATCGTCGAGCCGTACCGATTCCCGGCGCGCGAAGGGATGCCGGGTGGAGACGGCCAGGACACGGCTGTCGGAGATGAGCACGGGACCGGTCCGCAGATCGGGCTCGGACACGGGGAACTGGCCCAGCAGCAGATCGAGTTCACCCCTGCGCAGCGGACCGAGGGGATCCCCGAGCGGTGCCTCGTGGAGCGCGACTTCCCCGGCGCCGGGATGGCTCTCGCGGTACGCGGACGCGGCGAACAGCACCATTTCGCCCGCCAGCGGGCTGGTGAACCCGACCCGCAGCGGCTCGGCGAGGCCGCGGCCGGCGGCAACCGCCTTCTCGACGCCTGCTCTGATGAGCTCGTAGCCGGGGCGGACGTCGTTGAGGAAATCGCGTCCGACCGGCGTCAGTTCCACACGTCTGCTGGTCCGGTCGAACAGCGCGGTGCCGATCTGCCGCTCCAGCTGTTTGATGGTCTGGCTGACCCTGGCCTGGGACACGAAGAGCCGCTGCGCGGTGCGGCCGAAGTGCAGTTCCTCCGCGAGGGTCAGGAAGATTTCGAGATCTCGGCGTTCCATAAGGCACAGGTTATGGATCACGGAGTGATCCGTCATTGTTCGAGGTGCGGCGGCCGCCGAAGCTGGAGCACATGAACACACAGCCGAACACCGCCGCCGCCCGGACCCTCACTGCGCAACCGCTCGCCATCATCACCGGAGCCAGCTCGGGCATCGGCGCTGCCACCGCCCGCGCCCTCTCCGATCTCGGCCACCCGCTGCTCCTCCTGGCCCGCAGGGTCGAGCGGACCGAAGCCCTCGGCCTTCCCAACGCCCTCGCCCGCTCCGTCGACGTCACCGATGCCAGGGAAGTGGCCGCCGCCGTCCGGGAGGCGGAGGAGCTGTACGGGCACGCCGACCTGATCGTCAACAACGCGGGCGTGATGCTGCTCGGGGAGGTGGCCCACCAGGATGCAGCCGAGTGGGAGCGGATGTTCGACGTCAACGTACGGGGCCTGCTCCACGGCGTTCGAGCCGTGCTGCCCGGCATGATCGAGCGTGGCAGCGGGACGATCGTCAACGTCAGCTCGGTCGCGGGCCGCAGGACATACGCCAACCACACCGTCTACAGCGGCAGCAAGTTCGCCGTGCACGGTATGTCCGAGAGTCTGCGCGAGGAGGTTTCGGGGCACGGCGTGCGCGTGATCACCATCGCCCCCGGGGCGGTGGAGACCGAGTTGCTCTCACACACCACGGACGAGGCCGTGAAGGCCGACTACCAAGCCTTCAAGGACTCGATCGAGGTGCTGGTCCCCGAGGACGTGGCAGCGGCGATCACCTTCGCGTACCGGCAGCCGCAGCGCGTCACCCTGCGCGAACTGGTGCTCGCGGCCACCGCCCAGGCTGCATGACCTGCCTGCGTGCCTGGGCCAGGCCCAGGGTCTGGCCCCGCGACTGGCTCTGGGACTGGCCCTGGGATACGTGCCGGCGTGGGGAGAGCGACTCGCGCCGCCCCGGTCAGCCGTACATCGCCACACGGTAGAGAGCCGCAAGCGCGTCGTCGATGGGGTGGAGCTGCGGCGTGCCCGAGGAGTCGAGCCTGTGCCACCGCTGCAGGTTGACCGCGACGGCCATCTGGCGCTCGCCGTCGGCACGGATCATGGCCAGCGCTCCGGCACCCCACACCGTGCCGCCGTGGCCCCAGAAGGTGCTCTGCCCGGCAGCTTCCATCGGGTACAGGCCGAGGCCGTAGTCGATCGTCTTCCCCTCTTGGGAGACGACCGGGACGGTGCGTTGCATCTGCGCCAGCGACGACGGACTGACGATCTCGCCCGCCAGCAGCATGCCGAAGAAGCGGTTGAGGTCCGTGACCGTCGAGATCAGTGAGGCCGCCGGCCCCACCCATGACATGTCGTGGACGCTGTAGTCGCGCGGCGGGTCGATCATGCCGAACCACGCCTCGTACATCTGCGAGTGCGGCCCGTTGACGTAGGGGGTGGTGGGGAGTTCGGTGTCCCGGAGCCCGGCGCGTTCGATGACGTTCCGGGTGATGTACTGCTCGGCGGGAGTGCCGGTTACGTGTTCCAACAGTGCGCCGAGGAGCAGGTAGTTGGTGTTGGAGTACAGCCCCGGAGTGCCACCGGGGGCGCCGACGGCAGGTGCGGTGACCCCCATCTCGATCAGTTCGGTGGAGTGGAACCGCGTGAGCCGGTGGTCGTCCAGGCTCGCCGGCCTGGTGTCCGCGAAGGGGGGAAACCCCTTGAGGGACGGGTAGGCGTAAGGGAGGTACTCGGCGAGGCCGCTGGTGTGGTTGATCAACATCCGGACCGTGATCGCGTCACCGCGTTCCCCGGGAACCAGCTTCGGAAGGTACCTGCTGATCGGCGTGTCCAGACCGATCTGGCCACGCTCGACCTGCTGCAGAACCGCGGCGACGGTGAAGGTCTTGGTGATGCTGCCGACGCGGTGCCGCATGTCGGCGGTGACGGGGCGACCGGTGGCGACATCGGCGACCCCGGCGGCGCCGCGCCAGACCTGGTCGCCGTCGCGCACCTCGGCGAACAGGCCCGGCATCCCGGCGCGGTGGACGTCTTCCATGGCGGCGTTCAGCTTCACGGGATCCAGTGGATTCGTCACAGCATGCGTCCTTTCGTAGGCCCCGGGGCGGGTTCCACGTAGGTCGCCAGACCGGGGTGACAGGGCACGAGCAGCAGCACGCCGCCCCCTATGCCACCGGGGCCCTCGGCGCACTCATGTCCTCATTATGCACGCAGCGCGTGCAACACCAAGCGCATATGTGGGGCTGAGCCTCTTCGAGAGGAGGGGCGAGATGGCCGGCCGAGGGCGCTGGTCGACGTCGCGGTACTGGGCGCCGGCCAGGAGGCCCACGTCGACCTCAGCCGTCGGGTGTGTCTGCGCTCCCTGCGCGCGGGCGCGAAGCGCAGGGCGTCGGTGGCTTCGCGCGCCACGTGCACCGTGACGCTCGTCGCCGAGCGGTCTACCGCCAGGACGCCCGACAGCCCCTCCCAGGCGACGTCACGGGGCGCGGGACCACATTCAGGCACCGTGAAGGCGACGTCCACGGAGGGCCGGCGCGCGGGCGCCCCGCCTCCGGCTCGGACAGCGTGCCCCCCATGTGCGTCAGGTACGCGATGGCCGACATGCGGTCGTCGGGAGAGAGGCGGTCGGGGACGTATCCGACGACCGGTGGCCGATCGGGCCGCTGCTCCCGAAGGGCGGGCGCCAGGTGACCGGCCCGGCGATGCTGGGCGGGCCCAGGCGTGCGGTGAGCGCGGTGAGGGCTTCGGCGAGTTCCGCACGGGCCGGCGCCGCCCCGGCGCAGTAGTGCGAGCCGCCGCCCAGAGTCAGCGGCGGAGCCCCTCGTGGTGTGGGGCGAAGGCCGCCATCGCATGGCCGAGTTGGAAGCTCGTGCTGTCGCTCGCAGCGACCAGCAGGCCAACGACGGTGATGCGCAGTTCGTCCTCGGTGAGCGCATCCTCCCGCCGCGGCGAGCCGCCCGGCCAGGTCCTCGGTGAGGCGGCGCGCCGTTGAGCCGACCCCGTCGGGGATCGGCGTTGCGGTAAGCCTGCTCCGCGGCTCCGCGTTCTCTCAGGCAGGGGCCAGCTGCATCAGGGTGACCGGGGCCTGCGGCAGGTGGAGTGCTTGGAGTCGCAGTCCGGCGCGGGCGTAGAGGTCTTCGAACTCCGCGCGGGTGCGGACCCGGGCGCTGCCCATGCACATCTGGAACAGGTCGACCGTGCGGCCCATGTGGAAGGGGTGTCCTGACGGGCCGGTGTCGGTGTCGTGGTCCGCCAGGCAGTCGAGGACGAGAACCCGCCCGTGTGCGGGGAGTACGGCTGCCACGTTGCTCAGCAGCTGCACCGCGTGCTCGTCGTCCCAGTCCATCAGCACGAACGACAGCAGATAGGTGTCACTGCCGTCGGGAACGGCCTGGAACATGTCGCCGCCCTCCACGGAGCACCGGTCAGCCAGGCCCGCGTCCGCCAGTGCCCGCTGGGCGTCGGCGACGGTGCTCGGCTGGTCGAAGAGGGTGCCGCTGATGTGGGGGTTGGCGGTGAGGATGGCTGTCAGCACCTGTCCCAGGCCGCCGCCGACGTCGACGATCCGGTGTACGTCCCGGTAGTCGTAGGAGAGCGCGGTGGGGATCTGGAGAGCCTTGGCCACCGACACCATGCCGGCGTCGAACACCCGCCGTTCCTCGGGCTGTTGGTGCAGCCAGTTCCAGTAGTAGTCGGTCCCGAGGACGTTCTTGATGGGGGTGGCGCCGGTGGAGACCGCGTGTGGGAGTTGCTCGAAGACCCGCCACATCCACGGCTCGCTCTGCAGCACCGCGAGGTCCCGCATGGACTGGGGGTGGTCGGTACGGAGGTGCTGCCCCAGCTCGCCGAGGGCGAACAGGCCGGGCGAGACCTCGCGGACGACCCCGACACCGGTCAGCGATCTCAGCAGTCGGAGGAGTCCTTGAGGTTCGCAGTCGGTTCGGGCTGCCAGGTCGTCCACGGTCCGGTGCTGATCGCCGAAGGCGTCCGCGATGCCCAGTCGCGCGAACGCGCCCACCGCCTGGCCGATCCAGAACCACAGGGTGATCTCCACCAGCCGCACCGCGGCCGGATCGTGCACCTGTCTTCCGCCGTCGTGTGACCGACTTCCGGTATTCGTCGTGGTCATCGGTTCATCACCGCCTTCCCGACACGCAATAGGTTTCAAAGCCGAGACGTGCATGTGCCTTTGGTGGGGACGGCCTCGCCGGTGGATGTCGGTGACCGTGCCCCATGTCTGCCGCGGCGTGCGCCTCCGCCGGCGCCCTAGCCCTAGCCCTAGCCCTAGCCCTAGCCCTAGCCCTAGCCCTAGCCCTAGCCCTAGCCCTAGCCCTAGCCCTAGCCCTAGCCCTAGCGAAGGATTCCGCATGTCAAACGTGTGTCAAGAAGGAGCGGACTTCGCTGGCCATTTCCTCTACGGATTGGGCAATGAACAGCTTTCCCTGGTAGGTGGAGATGTCGTAGTCGGATTCGATCATTTCCTGGATGGAGAACTTCTCGACCGGGTAGGTGCCGAGCTTGTCGAGTTCACCGGTCGACGAGAGGAGGGCAGCCCCGTACGCCTTGGCCTGGCCGTCCTCCTGCACGAGTCCGGTCTCCATCGTGAACCAGAAGACCCGGCTGATGGCCTGGAGGTCCTGCGCGCAGGTGGCGTTGTTCGTGGCTTCGCCGAAAAGTCGGTAGAGGTCGGCGAAGAGCGGGTCGGAGAGCATCACGACGTGCCCGACGAGTTCGTGGAGCATGTCGGGTTCCGGGCTGTAGTGGGGCCGGCTGGGGCAACGCAGGTACAGGGCCGTCGAGAAGATGTCGGCGGCGAAGCGCCCGTAGAAGTCCGCGACGGGTGTGAGCCCCTCGACCGGGAGCAGTCGGAATCCCGTGGAGTTGTTGAGGCGCTGTCCGAGGTCGTCGATCCTGGGTGCGCGGTCGGCGGGCAGCGGCAGGCGATTCTTGGCCTGGAGGTAGCGCGAACTGGCGACGCGGGGATGCATGGCGTTGAGCTTCGACACCATCGTGCCCCATAACAGGTCTTCCTCCGCGCTGTAGGCCACCGGGTGCGAATTGAGCCCGCCCGCCCTGCGGATCGCCTCCGATATTTGTTTCCTGCGCCGGGCGCAGGGCTCATCGAGCCGGCCACCTTCCGCCACATGGTGCTCATTCGCGCGATTCATGGCTGATCACCGATTCCTGTTCCACTGATTCCAGGGGCTTGGCGAACGGAAGAATTTCCCACCGGGAGGGGGCGCCCGACAGAAGGATCTCCCGATGGGTGCCCTGCTGCCTCACCAGGCGACCGATGGAGTGAACCCCCGTTCCCGCCGCCTCTGCCTTCTCACGTACTCCTGCTTGACTGAGGGCGTCGCAGCCATTCACCCAGAGATCCCCAGGCGCTATGGCGCGAAAGGCGCTCCGGCTCTCTGGCAGCAGGTGGACCGCAAATGCGCGCTGAGCCTTGTGGGGCACGGTGTTGGGAGGCAGTGTCGTGCGTGGGCACATGACGCCGGACGAGTTCCGGCGTCACGGCCGGCAGGTGGTCGACTGGATCGCCGCCTACCAGGAGAAGATCGAGTCGTACCCGGTGCGGTCCCAGGTCGCGCCGGGTGAGGTGTTGGAGGCGCTGCCACCGAGCCCACCGGAGACGGGCGAGGGCTTCGAGGGGGTGTTGGCGGACCTGGACCGGCTGCTGATGCCAGGCATCACGCACTGGCAGCATCCCTCGTTCTTCGCCTACTTCCCCGCCAACGCCAGCGGCCCGGCGATCCTGGGCGACCTCCTCTCGTCCGGGCTGGGCGTTCAGGGCATGCTGTGGGCGACCAGTCCGGCCTGCACCGAGCTGGAGACCCGCGTGGTCGACTGGCTGGCGCAGCTGCTGGAACTGCCGGAGGCGTACCGGGGCAACGGTGTCATCCAGGACTCGGCGTCCAGCGCCTCGTTGGTGGCGGTCGTCGCCGCGCTGCACCGAGCGGGCGGGGGAAGGCCCGGGCGGGACGGCATCACCGCGCGGTACACGCTCTACACCAGCTCACAGACCCACTCCTCGCTGGAGAAGGCCGCGCGGATCTGTGGAATCGGCGCGGCTGCCATGCGGGTGGTGGACGTCGATCCACAGACCCTGGCGATGGACCCGGCCTGCCTGGAAACGACGATCGCCCAGGACCGCGCCGCGGGCGCCGTGCCGCTGCTGGTGTGTGCGACGGTCGGCACGACCTCGACCACCGCCATCGACCCGGTGCCCGAGATCGGCGTGGTGTGCCGCCGCAACGGTGCCTGGCTGCACGTGGACGCGGCCTATGCGGGCGTGGCGGCGGTGTGTCCGGAACTGCGGTGGCTCAACGACGGACTGGCGCAGTATGCCGACTCCTACGTCACCAACCCGCACAAGTGGATGCTCACCAACTTCGACTGCACCGCGCTGTGGGTGGCCGAGAGCGCACCGCTGGTGGGTGCGCTCTCGGTCCTCCCCGAGTACCTGCGCAACCAGGCCACCGCCTCGGGCGAGGTCATCGACTACCGCGACTGGCAGATCCCGCTCGGCCGCCGTTTTCGCGCCCTGAAGCTGTGGTCGGTGATCCGCTGGTACGGGGCGCAGGGGCTGCGGGCGCACATCCGCAGCGGTATCGGCCTGGCGCAGGAGCTGGCCGGGTGGATCGAGGCCGATGCGGCCTTCCACCTGCACCCCCACCACCCGCTGGGCCTGGTCTGTTTCCGCCCGCTGTGGCCTCAACTGCCCGACGCCGAGGCGGATGCGACCGCCCTGCGGATCATGCAACGGCTCAACGACTCCGGCGAGCTGTACCTCACCCACACCAAGGTCGGTGGCCGGGTGCTGCTGCGGATGGCCATCGGTGCACCGGGCACCGAGCTGCGGCACGTGCGACTGGCCTGGGACCGGATCGCCGCCGCCGTACGCGCCGAGACCGCACCCTGACGCCCGGCCAGGCACCCGAGCCGCTTCTTCGTATCGATCGCCGAATTCTCGGCCGACCCTGTAGGAGCACACATGCACGACGTGATCATCATCGGCGGCGGCATCTCCGGCGCCACCGCCGCCCGAGAACTGGGGACAGCAGGACATTCCGTGGTGTTGCTGGAAGCCCGCGACCGCCTCGGAGGACGGACCTGGACCAGCACCTTCCCCGGCACCGACACACCTGTCGACCTCGGCGGCATGTGGCTGGGCCGCCGTGACACCTTCCGCCACATCTACGCCGAGGCCGCCCGCTATCAACTCCCCGTCGTGCAGAGCCCCAGCACGACCGTCAGCAGCCTGTTCATCGACGGCATCCGCCACACCGACCCGCAGGCCCTGCCCCCTGGCTACGGTGCCGAAATCGAGGACGCCATCCGGCGGATGACCGAAACCGCCCGGGCCACCGGGCCCCACCTCCACGACCCCGACCGCACCCGTGCCCTGGATGTGTCGATCCGCCAGTACCTGTCCACGCTCGGCCTGTCCCCCACGGCGCTCGCCACCCTCAGCCAGCAGGCGTCGGTGCACTACGGAGCCCCCGCCGACGAGATCTCCGCCCTGTACCTTCTGGGTGAGATCGCCACGCGTTACACCCTGTTCGCGCAGCAGACGTTGGCGCTCGACGTCCTCGACAGCTTCCGCGACGGGACGAAGGCCCTCCTCGACGCGCTCATCGCCGATGCCGGCGCCGAGGTGCACCTGTCCTCCCCCGTGCGCCGTGTCACCCAGGCCGCGGACCACGTGGAGGTCATCACCGACGCCGACGAGCGGTTCGTCGCCCGCACCGCGGTCGTCGCCACTCCGTTGAACTGCTGGCACACCATCGACTTCCGCCCGGCCCTGCACCCCGCGAAGCAGGCCGTCACCGCCCAGGGCCACGCCGGGCACTTCGCCAAGGTCTGGCTGCTGGCCGAGGGCCTGCCCGATCCGTCCTTCTTCGCCGCGGGCACCCCGGACGGATTCCAGTGGATCCGCACCGAACGGGTCACCGCCCAGGGAAGCCTGCTCACCGGCTTCGGCGACCCCGTGGCCTCCCCCGACCTGTACACCCTTTCGGGTGCGCAGAAGGCCCTGGCCGCCTACGCGCCGGAGGCCCGGGTCAAGGCCGTGCACAGCCACGACTGGAACGAGGACCCCTACTCACGCGGCACGTGGATCGCCTACCGCCCTGGCTGGCTCACCGCACACGGGCCCGCCATCAGCGCCCCCGAAGGACGCATCACCTTCGCCGGAGGCGACACCTCCACCAACTTCAACGCGCTGTGGATGGACGGCGCCGTCGAAACCGGCATCCGCGCCGCCGCCCACACCCGAACTCTCCTGAAGGCACCGAGCACCCACGCCTGATCATCTCGGCGGCGTCCTGCGGGCAGGGGGCGGTCTGGCGGTCTTCGTACGGGGATCGGCTCCGGGCTCAGCGTGCGCCGGGCTCGGGGCCGTCGCCGTACGGCAGCAGATTGCCCGCGATGCGGGGCAGGCAGCGGTCGAGCCCGGCGCCACGACCGGCGAGGACCTCGAAGCCGGTCGGCCGCAGCCGCAGCTCGATCGCCCGCAGCCGGTCGAGGTTCCCCAACTCGCGGACCCGCTCCCGCAGGCCCGGTCGGTCGAAGAGGTCCTCGGGGCGTACGAACACGGCCCCACCGTTTCCTGTCTCCGTGCCCGCGAGATCGACGAGGCCGATGCCGCCCGGGTGGAAGACCCGGTCCGCGGCCAGCCAGGTCAAGGGCAGACCCGCGAACAACTCGGGCATGTCGGCGAAGCGCATCGGCAGGACCACGGGGTTGAGGTAGGCGTCGGCGTCCGCGACGTCCTGTTCGGCCGTCGTGAGCGCGGTACCGGTCCAACCGACGGGGAAGCCGTAGTCCGCGAGCGACAGTTCGAGTCCGAGGTCGCGGATCGTGGTGAGCCCGCCCTCGGGGTTGTCGGGCGAGGTGAGCAGCTGCACCAGCTCCCGGTCCAACATCCGGCCGTGTTCGCCGACCGCGTCGTACAGCCACAGATAGATCAGTCCGTCGTCCGTGAGGTGCTCGGTGAGCCACTGCAGCCCGGCCCGAGGTGAGGGGAGATGGTGCAGCACCCCGCAGCACACCGCCATGTCGAACCGGCGCTGCAGGCTCAGTTCGGGCATGGTGCCGTGGACGAGCTCGACGTTGGTCACCCCGTGCCGCTCGGCGCACCGCCGCGCAATGTCGAGCGAGCGGCGGCAGGCGTCCACCCCCGTGAACCGGGCCTTGGGGTAGCGCCGGGCGAGCGCCACCAAGATGGAGCCGGTTCCGCACCCGGCGTCGAGCACCTCCCAGCCGTCCAGGTCGTCGCCGTCGCGCAGCACGAAGGGGAGTTGGTCGGCGACCATGTCCATGAGCGGAGCGTCCTCCGCCGGGGACGGGAAGGGAAAGGTCTCGTAGAGCTGTGCGACTGCGCTCGTCATCCCGGGTGCCACCTTCCTGATGAGGATTTCAAGAGTGTCGAGAGCGGAAAACACCGTTTTCCGGGCGCCATCGGGAAGTCTAATTCGATATTTCGAAGTTCCGCAAAAGAAGCGCAAAATCCAGATGCCCACGTTCTCCGCATTCGACTGTTCGGGTGTCCGTCATGGGTGAAGCGCGGCGCAGTGCCGTCCGTGAATTCCCCGTTGGCGAATCCTGGAAAGTCGTGCTGAGAATCCCATGGAGCAGATCGACACCAGGACGGTCGCGCACGGCCTCGGGAAGTGATGCCCGCGTGGACGTCGCTGCCACCCCATGACGGTTCCGTCGCCTGGACGACGAACACCGGAGCAAGGACCACCGGAGCACGGGTGCCCACCCGCTCGTGATGCGACCCGCTCGACACGTCGGAGAAGACGAGACACCTCGGAGAAGAGAGGCTGGAAGCAATGCTGATCTGCGGGCTGAAGCTGACACACGACGGCGGGCTCGCCGTCATCGAGGACGGCACGCTGCTGTGCAGCATCGAGATGGAGAAACTCGACGGCAATCCGCGCTACCAACCGCTGGACCACATGGAAACCGTCGAGGGCATCCTGGCCGGACAGGGAGTGAAGCTGTCCGACCTCGATGCCGTGGTGGTCGACGGGTGGATGGCGGCGCCGGGTGAACCCATGCCCATGCTGCGGGAGTTGACGCATCACGGGCGGTCGGTGGCCATCGAGGTCGCGCCGTACTCCGAGGGGGACGACAACGCCAAGGCGGCGCTGCATCGCTACGAGTTCGACGGCCTGCCGCTGGGCGACCGCGTCTTCCGGTACGCCAGTTATCACCACGTCACCCAGCATCTGCTCGGGGCCTACTGCACCAGCCCGTTCGCCGCCCGCGGCGAATCCGCACTCGGGATCGTCTGGGACGGCGGCACGGTTCCCCGGCTGTACAGGGTGGACACCGCTCCCTTCCGGGTACGGAGCCTGGGTCCCCTCTTCCCCCTCTACGGCAATGCCTTCGCCGACTACTGCGCCCAGTGGGACCCGTTCCGCTCCCGGGTGGCACCGCAGCAGGACGAGCAGGAAATCACCAATGCCGCCGTGCCCCGGAATCTCGACGTGGCGGGCAAGGCGATGGCGTACGCCGCCCTGGGGCGGGACGAACCGGCCCTGTACCGGGCCTTCGACACCCAACTGGACCGTATTCCGCTCACGTTCGACACCGGCATCGAGCTGGCCGAGTGGTGCCGCGAGCACCGCGACGAGGTGTTGCCCGGCGGTTCGGAAGCCGACTTCATCGCGAGTTTCCAGGGCTATCTCGGCGCCAGGCTGCTGACCGCGCTGCGCGAACGCCTGGCGGAACTCGCACCTGACCTGCACAGCCCGAATCTGTGTCTGTCGGGCGGGTGCGCACTCAACATCAAGTGGAACAGTCTGATCCGGTCCAGTGGCCTCTTCGCCGAGGTATGGATTCCGCCGTTCCCGAACGACTCCGGCGCCGCGATCGGCACCGCGGTCGCGGAGATGGTGAGCCGGGAGGGCAGAACCGCCCTGGACTGGGATGTGTTCCGCGGCCCCCGGCTGCTGCCGGTGACCGACGTACCCGGGTGGACATGGGAACCCTGCGACGCCGCCGGGCTCGCCAAGGTGCTCCACGAAACCGCGGCGCCGGTCGTGGTCCTCAACGGGCGGGCCGAGTTGGGGCCCCGCGCGCTCGGCGGCCGCAGCATCCTCGCCCCGGCCACCGACCCGAAGACGAAGGACCGGCTCAACGACATCAAGGGCCGCGCCAACTACCGCCCGGTCGCCCCGATCTGCCTGGAACACCGGGCACCGGAGATCTTCGCCCCCGGCTGCCCCGACCCGTACATGCTCTTCGACCACGAGGTACGCCCCGGGTGGCACACGAAGATCCCGGCCGTCGTCCACCTCGACGGCACGGCCCGACTGCAGACCGTCACCGAGCACGACAATCCACTGCTGGCCGCGGTGCTCACGGAATACGAGCAGCTCAGCGGCGTACCGGTGCTGTGCAACACCAGCGCCAACGACCAAGGGTGCGGCTTCTTCCCCGACGTGAGCGCGGCGGCACGCTGGGACCGCGCGGACCTGCTCTGGTCGGACGGGCGCCTGTACTCCCGGAAGTGACTGCGCACGAGCGGGCAGGCCCTGACCGCCACTGGCCAGGGCCTGCCCGCTCCATTCCTCGGTCCACCTCCAGGGCGGCAGCATCCCCCAAC
Source organism: Streptomyces noursei (assembly GCF_016917755.1). Classification (GTDB taxonomy): domain Bacteria; phylum Actinomycetota; class Actinomycetes; order Streptomycetales; family Streptomycetaceae; genus Streptomyces; species Streptomyces yunnanensis. The sequence goes on from NZ_CP070326.1 coordinate 1,576,364, forward strand.
GGGGGCTAGCCCCAGCACAGTTGGCGGGCCTGCCGGATGGGCCACCGTTGCGATGCGAAGCAGGATCGTCGAGGAGTACCCGACCGAGGCTTTCGAGAGGGAGATTCCTGAAGGCAGGGGGGGCGGGATGCGGGTCCGATGTGCTGTATGGGTGATGGTGGTGCTGGCTGCTCTGGTGGCAGCAGGCGGGGTGGCCGTGGCGCGTCCTGCCGGGCATGGCACCGAGGAGAGCGTGGCGTTCCGCAGTGGGGACTTGACGCTGCACGGTACGGTCACGGCGCCTGCCGGGGCGGCCGGGCGGCGGCCCGGGATCGTGCTGGTGCACGGTTCGGGTCCCGAGAAGCGGGCGAACTACCAGGCCGAGGTCCAGGCCATGGCACGAGTCGGGTTCGTGGTCCTCAGCTACGACAAACGAACCACGGGCTACTCGCAGACACAGCGGTCCTACGCCCAACTCGCCGACGACGCCCTGGCCGGCGCCCGGTTGCTGAGCAGGCGCGCCGATGTGGATCCCCACAAGGTCGGGCTCTGGGGATTCAGCGAGGGCGGCTGGGTCGCTCCGCTGGCAGCCTCGCGCTCGACGCAGGTCTCGTACGTGGTGCTGGTCGGCACATCCGGGGTGTCCCCGGCCAGGCAGTCGGCGTGGTCCCTGGAGAACAAGCTTCGGCACGCAGGCGTCGCAGGATCACCACTGCGGACCCTGTCGGTCACCGCGACGCGGTTTCTCACGGATGCCGGTCTGCTCCCGGAGGCGGATTACGACCCGATGCCGGCGCTACGGCGGCTACGCCAACCCGTGCTCGCCATGTGGGGAAACGACCAGCAGTCACCTCCCGTGGAAAGCGCCGGCGCCGTCGAGAAGGCACTGCGCGACGGCGGCAACACCGACGTGACGCTCCGCTTCTTCCCGCACGCCGACCACAAACTCCACGCCTCACCCGACGGTTTCCAGCGGGGCAGGCAGCTGACGCCCGGCTACGTCGACACCATGGCGTCCTGGGTGGCAGGACACGGGCACCGGGCCGACGACGCCCCGCCCCGCCAGGTCCGGCAGAGCCACGCTCTGGCCCCTCTCCGCGGATACCAGTCATCCGCGGCACAGGCCGCAGGCATCCTGTTCATGGTCGTTTCGTTCGCCGCGTACCTGTTGGCGGAACTGGTGCGGCGCCTGCGCGGGCGCCCTTGCGCTCCCGGGGCCGGCCGGGCACCGCGATGGCTGGCCGCGACCGGACTGGCCACCGTGCTCGGCTTCCTGGGATACCTCGGCCTCGTGGCGACGACGCTGACCCCCGGCCCGGTGCTCGGCAGCCGTCCAGTGCTCTGGCTCGTCCTGCAACTCCTGACGGCCGGGACGGCACTGGCGACCGCGGCCACCGCCCTGGGCTGGTGGCGGGCCAGGGCCTCGGCACCGGGCCGGACCCACGCCCGCCTCGGGCTGCTGGCGCTCGCCGGCGCGGTGTTCGCTCCCTGGGCACTGTTCTGGGGCCTGATGACGCCGTAGTCGACGCACCCCGAGGACGGCCGTGTGGACGGCACCAGGGTCTGTCCCGCTAGGGGACTCGAACGTCTAGGGCGTCAGTGCCTGGTGCTCCTCGCCGATGGCCTTGTCGTAGAGGGATTTGATGGCGTCGTTGAAGTAGGGGCTGTAGGAGGTGTCGTCGGTGTCACCGCCGGTCTGGTAGCCACCGATGACACCGATGACCTCGCCGGTACGTGTGGCGCGGTTGAAGTGGGTCAGCCAGGGGCTGCCGCTGGTTCCGCCGCTGTAGCCGGTGCAGTCCACCTTCATCTGGTCCGTCTGGAACTTCGTGGCCTTGTTGACGCACGAGATGGGGTCCTGGCCGCTGGCCGGATAGCCGGTGATCCGCACGTCGTTGCCGTAACCGGCGTTGTAGCCGAAGCTGTTGGCGCCCAGGACATCGGCGATCCGCTTGCCGTCGAGCTTGCCGACGATGACGAACCCCACGTCGTATCCGGGATCGGAGGACTGCGCCCAGTGGTCGTCCACCACCATCTTGGTGATCGGCCAAACGCCGTTGGGGGTCTGCCCGTCGCGGTAGCCGGGGACGAACGCCAGGTCCGTCTGGTAGCCGCCGTCCTTGCCGGTGTGGATGCAGTGTGCCGCGGTGATCACCACGGACTTGCCGGGGCTGTCCACAACGCTCCCGGTGCAGAAGTGGTCGCCGTTGCCGCCGTGACTGAACACCGCGCCCACCCGGGCGTTGGAAGTGGTCGGCGGTGGGGTGTGCGAGATCCCCGGCTGGTGACGGAAGGGCCGTGCGCCCCGCATCCGTTGTGCGGACCAGGCATGCGCGGCCCCGGTGGCACCGGCGAACGGCGAGGACGAGGGAATTGCGGAGACCAGAGTGCCCTGTGCCGGGACGTCGCTGGTGGCACAACCCGACACGGCAGCCAGACCGGCGAGCATGACGACTGTTACAGCAGACCTATGGCGCATGGTGGGATGGTAGGCACCTACCGTGCAGTTCAGGGGCGCCTGGCCACTGCTACTGGTGTTCCCCGCAGAGCGCTGGTGCGCCCCGTATTGGCGACTTCGCGCCCTGCCGACCGCCGCTCCGCCACCGGCCGGCTTGCGCGCCAGCCGGCTCGGTGCCGGGCCGGCTGGCGGGATCAGCTTGTCAGGCCCGCGTCCCGTGCCAGGAGTGCCGCCTGTACCCGGTTCGCGCAGTCCAGTTTGGCCAGGATCCGGCTCACGTAGGTTTTGACCGTCGCCTCGCTCATGTGGAGTCGCTGCCCGGCGTCCGCGTTGGAGCGGCCCTCGCCCAGGAGGGCCAGCACCTCCAGTTCGCGTTCGGTCAGTGTCTCCAGCCGGCGGCGCTGCTCGGCGCGGAGCGTGGTCCGGCCGGACGCCAGCGAGTCCACGACGTGACGGGTGGCGCCCGGCGACAGGTACGCCTGACCGGCGGCCGCGGCGCGCACCGCGCGGATGAGTTCCGCGGGTGCCGAGTCCTTGAGCAAGAAGCCCGCGCTGCCCTCGGTCAGCGCGTGCAGCACGTTCTGCTGCGCGCCGAAGGTCGTGAGGATCAGTACGCGGGTGTCGGGGACGGTCCGGCGTAGTTCGGTCAGGGCTGTCAGCCCGTCCATGACCGGCATCTGGATGTCGAGCAGCGCCACATCGATCCGCTGGGCACGTGCCAACTCGATCGCCTCGCGGCCGTTGGCCGCCTCCGCGATCACGTCGATGTCGTCGGCCGAGGTGAGAATCATCCTGATGCCGGCCCGGATGAGCGGCTCGTCATCGGTGATGAGAACCCTGATCACGTCTCTCCTGCGCTGTCCCGAGCGGTCATCCTGACATCATCCCCGAACGAGCCCGCCCGCATGAGCCCCCTCCGGTCACCACGAAGCCGGTCTCCGTCAGTTCCTGACCTCGAAGGACTTCTTCTCGATCAGCCTGCCATCCTTGAAGCAGAACCGGAAAACCGGGTCCTTGTACCAGGCGCTCCCGGCCTCGGTGGACATCAGGGCGAGGCACTTCGCCCCCTTCGGCTCCGGCGGCGCGCCCTTGTCCAGACCGTTGACCAGGAACGAGTCGCCGTGCGGCAGCCGCGCACGGACCTCCGCCTCGGACTGGCCCACCTTCACCGCGTCGTACTGCTTCGGATCGATCGTGGCCTTGTCCGACTCCCCCGCCAGGAAGAGCGCGGCGAGGACCCCGGCGACCATCAGCAGCACCAGGATCGCTGCCGCAATCCCGCAACCGATCGCTATGCCGCTTCGCTTCTTGTTCTTGGTCATTGCCCTGACCAGCTCCTTCGGCAGACCGCTCCCGTCGATGACCAGGTCACCCTCGCCCGGAGCGACCGCCGGGTTCTGCTGCCGAAAGTCGTGTGTCGGATCGACGAACGTCGCCGTCGCTCCCCCGGCGGCGCGGCTTGGGGCACCGCCCTCCGGCGGGGTGTAGGGCAGCACCCCGGCCAGCCGGAAGCCGCCGTCCGCGGTCCGGCCGGTGTGCACCATGCCTCCGACGAGTCGGGTCCGCTCCCCGAGCCCGGTCAAGCCCTGGCCGCCGCTCACCACGCTCCGTTGGCCATCCGCTGTCCCTGGGGCGGCGGCGTTGACGACCTCCACCACCAGGGCATCCGGCTCGTAGCGCAGCTCGATGGCGATCGAGGCACCCGGGGCGTGCTTGTGGGCGTTGGTCAGGCCCTCCTGCACGACGCGGTACGCCGCGTGATCGGCGGTCGGGGCGAGCGGGCGGGGTTCGCCCGAGCGCCGCAGCTCCACGGTCGTCCCCGCGCTCCGGGACGCCGCCACCAGGCCCTCGATGCCGGCCACCCCGCGCGACGACGCCATCGCGTCCTCCTCCCCCATGGCCTGCAGGGCCTGGGAGGCACTGTCCTGCCGGGGATTCTCGGTGCCGTCCCGGAGCAGCCCCACCACCTCGCGCAGCTCGTGCATCGCGGCCACCGATGCCTCGCGCAGCACCCCTACGGCCTCCCGCTGCCGTCCGGTCAGCTCCCGATCCACTTCCAGTGCGCCGGCGTGCACCGAGATGAGCGTGAGCTGATGCCCGAGGCTGTCGTGCATGTCCTGCGCGATGCGCTGACGCTCCCGCATCCGGGCCTGTCCGGCGATCATCGCGCGTTCGCGCAGCAGCTGGGCGTTGTACTCCCGAAGGGTGTCCGCCAGCGTGCGGCGCTGCGACCAGTAGCGACTGATCAGGCCGGGTACGACGAGCACGACCAGCAGGAACGGGGCGGCGAAGGCCAGGAAGAGCAGTGCGGGGGACGCGACCTGCAGGAGCCACAGGCCGAGGGCGAGGACATACGCGGTGGCGAAGGTGAGGGCCGCCCTGCCGACCCCGCTGATCCGCCGCCCGGCCGACCATGCGGCGACCAGAACCAGCGGGCCGAGGCCGCCGAACTCGGTCGAACCGATGGCGGTGATCAGAAGCACCGCCGCGGGCAGGACCCGGCGCAACAGTGACAGCAGCGCAGCGGCCAGGGCCACCGCCACGATCCGTACGGTGCCCCCGGTGCCCAGGGCCTCGCCGGCGGCCGCCAGCAGGCCGAGCACCAGGCTCAGCAGCACTTCACCCGCGACGCGCCCAGGCGTCCACATCCCGGGGGCGAACAGCGCCCTGCCCGAATCGGTCAGCCGCCGGGGCGCCGTGCGCAACCATGCCGCCAGCGCTCGGCGAGCCGATACCACAGGGCCTGTACGTTCCACACGAGTCACGCGGCCACGTTAGGCAGCGGTGGCCGGAAACCGCACCCGCCATTGGTCGCGTCGGCCCACGACGAAAGTTGACCGGACGCAGCCGACCGCCGTCACTGCCGACCGTCACCACTGCCGTCCGGAAAGCTGTGCAGACGGCAGAGCAGGGGCATCAGCACACCATCCCCGAGCCGAGCAGTCAGCGCGCCAACCGCCAGCGCCGCGGCAGCCGAGGCGAGCGGCCCACAGGCTTCGACATGCGTGCCGGTGTCTTCCACGGCACTGTCACCGTGGCCTCGATCCGCCTCCGGCTCACGGCATGATCAGCCAGCTTCCAGGGCCTCGGCCCGCTTCGCGAGGTCTGCCGCAATGTCGTCCCGGTCCGGTCCGTGCAGCCGCAGGCTATGGGCGGCCTCCCGCATCAGCGCCGGCTCGTCCGGCCGTCTGGCCTGGTCTGGTCTGGTCTGGTCTGGTCTGGTCTGGTCTGGTCTGGCACCAGCGCAGCATGCCGGTTCTGGTGGTCGCGTGCTGGTGCCCCGGCGCAGAGTGGGGGCGGTGGCGACGGGCGTGCCGATGGCGCGGCGCCGGCGGGCCAAGCGCCTCCGCCATAGCGTTCACCTTCAACTCATTGCAACGATTGGCCACTTGAGCATTGCGTTACCCGAGAGGGCGTTGCAACGATTTCTCTCAATCTACCTGCAGGGATGCACTTTTCACGCAAAGAACTCGTTGTCGAGTCACGGAAAGCAACGTAGCGTTTCCATCGTTCGGAAACAGCCGGACCGCAAACACAAAGGGAGCGCACAATGCAGAAGTTCGACACCCCCACCCCGATCTCCGCCGTCCTGAACATCCCCGCCGGGCGCGTCCAGTTCATCGCCGCGGAGCGGGCCGACACCGTGGTCGAGGTCCTGCCCGCCAACGCCTCGAAGGGCCGGGATCTGAAGGCGGCGGAGCAGACCTCGGTGGAATACGCCGACGGGGTCCTGCGGATCGTTTCGGCGGCGAAGGACCAGTACTTCGGCCCTTCGGGGTCGGTCGAGGTGACGGTCAAGCTGCCCGCCGGTTCGCGAGTTGAGGCCAGGACCGCCAGCGCCGAACTGCGGACCCTCGGCCGACTCGGCGACGTCGTCTTCGAAGGGGCTTACCGCCAGATCAAGTTGGACGAGATCGCCGGCCTGCACCTCACCGCGGTCGACGGCGACGTCGAGGTCGGCCGGCTGGGTGGGCCTGCGGAGATCAGCACCGCACGGGGCGACATCCGGATCACTGAGGCCACCGGCGGCAAGGTCGTGCTCCACACCCAGGCCGGCGACATCTCGATCGGCGCCGCCAGCGGCGTCTCGGCCGCCCTCGATGCCGGCACCGCCCACGGCCGCGTCAGCAACGCACTTAAGAACGACGGCACCGCCGACCTCGACATCCGCGCCACCACCTCCCACGGCGACATCACCGCCCGCAGCCTCTGACCGCCCGACCAACCACCAACCACCAACCACCAACCACCAACCACACGCATCTCATAAGGAGCCACACCATGTCCGTCAACATCACTCCGGGTCAGCACGGCGGCTTCTCCGAAACCGGGCTGCGCAGGGTGCGCGACGTGTTGGCGCGGCACGTGGAGTCCGGAAAGATTCCCGGACTCGTCGCCCTGGTCAGTCGGGGCGGTCACGCGCACGTCGAAGCGATCGGCACGATGCGCCACGGCGGCGGGGCACCCATGCGCCGGGACACGATCTTCCGGATGGCCTCGACAACCAAGCCGGTCACGATGGCGGCGGCGATGGTCCTGCTGGACGAGTGCCGGCTGCGCCTGGACGACCTGGTCGAGCCGTGGCTGCCCGAACTCGCCGATCGCCAAGTGCTCAAGCGGGTCGACGGCCCGCTTGAGGACACCGTCCCGGCGCGGCGGCCGATCACCGTACGGGACCTGGTGACCTCCACCTTCGGCCTGGGCATGGATCTGACGGCGCTGGGCACCCCGATCATGGACGCGGTCTTCGAGCGGGGCATCTTCAGCCAGAGCGCGACGGCGGTGGCCGCGCCGGACGAGTGGATGCGCCAACTGGCCACGCTGCCGCTGATGCACCAGCCCGGAGAGCACTGGCAGTACCAGATCAGCAACGACCTGCTCGGTGTCCTCATCGCCCGGGTCACCGGCCAGTCGTTCGACACGTTCCTGCACGAGCGGATCTTCGGCCCGCTGGGCATGAAGGACACCGGCTTCCACGTGCCCGCCGGCAAGATCGACCGGCTGCCCCCCTGCTACACACCCAACCCGCAGACCGGGGAGTTCACCGTGTGGGACGAGGCGGTGGGCGGGCAGTACAGCACGCCTCCGGCGTTCCCGTCAGGCGGCGGCGGTCTGGTCTCCACCGTCGACGACTACCACGCCTACTTCCGCATGCTGCTCAACGGCGGGATACACGAGGGCGAACGCATCCTGTCCCGGCCCGCCGTGGAACTGATGACCACCAACTGCCTCACCCCCGAACAGAACGCCGCCCGCAACGACCTGGCCCGCAACAACGTCCACATCTCCTTCGGCCAAGGACAGCACGGCGGTTGGGGCTACGGCATGGCGGTACGCACCTACCGCGGCGACTACGCCCCCATCGGCCAGTTCGGCTGGGACGGCGGCACCGGCACCACCGTCTACGCCGACCCGCACAACGGGCTCGTCGGCGTCCTCCTCACCCAGGTCGGGCTGTCCCTCCCCGCCCCGGCACAACTCATCCACGACTTCTGGACCACGCTCTACCAGGCCATCGACGACTGACGCACAAGGGGAGGCCAGCGACACCGCCGGACGACGCCGTGCCTCTGCCGCGCGGTCTGAGCCCGACGCGTTCCTGAGCGCGCGGCGTCAGCCCGCCACCGCGCGAGCGCGTATCGGTGGGATGACCGATGTGCGCTGGTGGGGGCGTGGTTCATAGTCCTCGGGAGATCGTTCGCGGGTGGCCGCGGTGCGCCCGGTTTTTGAAAGGACCTTCCATGGACGCGTACGCAGATCTGGTGTTTCTCGACGGACGGGTGGTCACGGTCGATGCGGAATTCTCCATCGCCTCGGCACTTGCGGTAACCGGCGGGACCATCACTGCCGTTGGCGGGCGGGACGACGTCGCGCCGCTCGTCGGGCCCGACACCCGCGTCGTCGACCTGCACGGAGCGACCCTGCTTCCCGGCATCAACGATTCCCATCTGCACGGATGCGCCTTCGGCATGTCGACGCCACCGCTCTCGGTCGACCTCAGCCATCCCGCCGTGTCCTCCCTCGCGGACGTGGCCGAGGGGGTACGGGAGGCCGTCGGGCTGGTCCCGGTCGGGCAGTGGATCACGGGGCACGGCTGGGACACCGGCTACCTCGACGAGTGCGTCTCCGACCCGTCACGGCTGCCCTCGCGGCACGACCTCGACGCCGTCAGCCCCGACCACCCCGTCGTCCTGTACTCCTTCTCCGGTCATGCCACCTGGGTCAACTCCAAGGCGCTGGAACTGATCGGGATCGACCGGCACTCCGTCGCGCCGCCCGGCGGGGCCATCGTCGTGGACGAGGCCGGTGAGCCGACCGGGCTCCTCCACGAAGGGGCCCAGGCCCTCGTCCAGCACGCACTGCCGCCGCTGAGCCGGCAGGAGCGGACCGACGCGATCAGGTCGACCCTCGCCACGCTCGCCCGGCTCGGCGTGACCAGCTTCACCGAGCCCGGGCTCGGCCCCGGCGGCGACGGCATCATGCGCGGCGCACTCGGCGCGCAGACCCTCGACGTCTACCGCGAGCTGCTGGCCGACGGCGAACTGACCGCCCGCGTCGGCGTCCTGCTCCTACCCACCGGAATGGCCAGTACCGCCGAGGAGTTCGCCCGCGCCCTCGCCACCCTCACCGCCGCAGGCGAGGCCGCGGACACCGACCCGGGCCGCCTGACGATCCACGGGGTCAAGATCTTCGCCGACGGCATCGTCCCCAACAAGACGGCCTGGATGAACGAGCCGTACATCGGCGGCGGCTGCGGATCCCTGTGCGTCGGCGGCGAGACCGACAGCGAGAAGATCGCCGAGATCGACGCCATCATCCAGCACGCCCACGCCGCCGGGCACCAGATGGGCGTCCACGTCACCGGAGACCGGGCCATCGACACCGTCACGGACGCCTTCGCCGCGGCCATGGCCCGACACCCGCGGCCCGACGCCCGCCACTACGTCATCCACGGCGACTTCCTCACCGCCCACAGCATGAAGGTGCTGGCCGCGCACGGCTTCGGCGTCAACATGAACCCCACCATCAAATGGACCGTCGCCGACATGGAGGAGGAGTTCGTCGGCGCCGAACGGGCCGCGTACGCATGGCCCTACCGCGCTGCCCTCGACGCCGGCGTGCGCGTCGCAAGCGGGTCCGACGCCCCCGTCACCTCCCCGGACTGGCGCCAGGGCGTCGCCACCATGGTGCTGCGCGAGTCGAAGGCCGCCGGCCGGGTCAGCGGCCCCGAGCAGCGCATCGGCCTGGCCGAGGCGCTCCGTACGTACACGATCGACGCGGCCTGGCAGGACTTCGCCGACGACTGGAAGGGTTCCCTGGAGCCGGGCAAGGTCGCCGACCTCTGTGTCCTCGACGGGGACCTGCTCACGGCCGACCCGCACGACATCCCGACGATGCCGGTCGTCCTGACCGTCCTCGACGGGCAGGTCGTGCACGACGCCCTCCGCAACTGACCTGACCCGTCGCGATTGACGCATTCCTGGCGCATGATCATCCTTGGGGGGTGGCAGCGCAGCGGAGCACGGCGGACATCCTGGACGCGGCCGTCCACGTCCGCGAGGCCGCCCGAAGCGCCACGAGCGGCACCACCGGGCTCGACGCGGTCCTGGCGGCGCTGTCGGAGGTGATGGAGTACGACCACGCCTCCCTGGCCCGATGGGATCCGCTGGGCCGGCGCCACACCACCCTGGCCGGAAGCTACCCGGACGAGGCCACCGCCTACATCGAGACCCGCCTCCACCACGACCCGGTGTTCGCCGTGCTCCACAGCCCGGCCCGAGGCGGTCTCTGGCTCAGGGACGTCCCCTGTCACCTCCTGGCGGCATCGCCGGGCTTCCAGGAGGTGCTCTCTCCCCTGGGCATCGAGGACGGCGTGGCCCAGTGCCTGTTCAGCGCCGACGGCCGGTACGTCGGCATGCTCAACGTCAGCACCCGCCGACCACGGCGCACGCCCGACCCGGCGCGCGCCGTGGTCACCCTTCTTACTGAGGCCCTCGCCGCGGCCGTCGCGCAAGGAGGCCCGCCGCGCGAGGAGGCCACCGCGACCGACCCCGCAGCGGACGCGCGGCGACCTGGTGGGCTCTCGCCGCGGGAGGTCCAGGTGCTGGCCGAACTGACCACAGGGCGCACCAACAGAGAGATCGCCGAGCGGCTGTGTATCGCGCCGCGCACCGTGGGGACCCACATCGAGCACATCCTCGCCAAGCTGGACCTCCCCAACCGCGCGGCCGCCGCCGCCCGAGCCGCCGCCTGGGGAATCGCCCCCTCCTGCTGACGCGAGCCCCGCGGCGCAAGACGCCTGGACCGCGGGCGTGCCGCTGCTGCCGCACCAGTTGGCGTGCTGCCTCGCCGAAGCCGCTCGCACGGGCCGATCCGCACGGACGACGGGTGCGGGCGTAGCCGCGGACAGGACCTCGCTGGCGTTGTGACCGGAAACGATCTGCAGCGCGAACACCCCCTGGAAACTTCGGATTTCGTTGCCGATCGGGGGTTGTAGGCAGGTTTTCTTCGTGCCACGCTCCCCCACATCGCGACACCGAGATCCACCGCCTGCCCAATGGCCGAACACGACGGCGTCGCGGTCGCACCCTCCGGCGACGTCCGCTTCGGCGAGCGGGCCCGCCAGGTCCTCTCCGCGCAACTGAAGGACGTGCCGCGGGAGTACCAAGCGCAGGACATGGAGCTGCTGGCGCAGCAGTTGCTCGGTCTTCGCGAAAGGTTGCGTGCTGCTCGACCGGAGACCGGCACGCGTTGCGGCGTGCCGGAGACGAAGGAGGTCACCCATCAGCCAGCTCCACACCCGCCGCGCACACACTGTCGCCGCGATCAGCAGAGGACTGGGCGCCATGCCTGCCCCGGCGCTGGTCACGGGCGGCGTGGTCGGCCTGCAGTGCGGAGCCGCGCTCACCACCCGGCTCTATCCGACCGTGGGGCCGGCGGGAGTGGTGACCCTGCGCCTGTGCATCGCCGCAGTCGTCCTCACCGCACTGTGGCGGCCGGGACTGCGATGGGACCGTGGCACCCTCGGCATCGCGGCCGCCGCCGGCACCCTGCTCGCCGTCCATCACCTCGGCTACTACGAAGCGGTCGACCGCCTCCCGCTGGGTGCTGCCACCACCATGGAGTTCCTCGGCCCCTTCGCCGTCGCGCTGTTCGGCTCACGCCGTGCCACCGACCTGCTGTGGGCCGGCCTGGCCGCCGCCGGCGTCGTGCTGCTCAGCAACTCCGGCATCCCTCTCAACGCCGCGGGACTCGCCTGCGCTTCCCTCGCCGGATGCTGCTGGGGCGGATACATCCTCGTCGGCAAACGCCTGGCCGAACGCGTCCCCGACGGGCGCGGACTGGCCCTCGCCGTCACCTGGGGATCCCTGCTGAGCCTGCCCTACGGCCTCGCACAAGCGGGCACCCGGCTCCTGGACCCCGGTACCCTCGCCCTGGCCACCGCCGTCGCCATACTCTCCAGCGTCCTCCCCTACACCTTCCACCTCGAAGCCCTCCGCCGCCTGCCACCCCGCGTCTTCGGCATCCTCACCAGCCTCGAACCCGCCGTCGGAGCACTCATCGGCCTGCTCCTCCTCGGCCAGCACCTCGCCACCCCGCAATGGGCCGGGGTGCTCGCCGTCGCCCTCGCCGCCATCGGCGCCACCCGCCCCCCAGGCCGCACCCCCGAGCCGAGCACGGGCCGGTGATCCGCGCCCCGCACAGCCGCAGCGCGGCGACCGCGCCGGACCGACCGTCGTTCACGCCGAGCAGCAGCGCCGTAGCGACGGCCGCGCGGACCGGGGGACTATCGGGCCCGCTCCGCGAATGTGGCTTTGCGTCCGGTGCGTGCCGCTTCTCGGATCCGCTCCAGCATGTCGTGTCGCCGGAGGGCGTGCCGGAAGTCGGGAACGCCGTCCTCGTCCGGCCCAAGGTTCCCCGCGGGTTCTCGATGTGAGCCGACACTTCGCGGAACTCCCCGAGCACCATGGTCAGTGCGTCGACCGAGTGCCCGAAGGGGATCGACAGCAGCGTGCCGCCGCTGGTGGCCTCCAGCACGTACGCATGGTTGTCGTCGTAGATGGCGCCGCCGATCCAGCCCGATCCGAGCATGCTGGTCGACAGCACCCGCCCCACGTGGCCCTCGGCGACCAGGTCCCGCAGATACCGAAGCGGCGGCGCCGACCGGGCCTGCAGGCCGACGGCCGTCAGCACGTCCCTGGGTCGGATGAGCTCCAGATGGTGCGGAACCCTCACCGTCACCACCACGAGATCGACTTCCTCGCTGCGGGCCAGCTCCCGTGCACTCCCGAAGGTCAGCGGCACCGCATACTTCTCGCCGGCCGCACGCGCCGATTCGGCGCTGCTGGCGTTCAGCGCCCGCAACTCGTATCCGTCGAGCCCGGCCAGCGCCGGCACATGGGCGGTGGCCGCCCGCCCGCCGGAGCTGGTGCTTGAGCTGGGTGGACAGCTCGGTGACGGCTGCGTCGGCCGCCGGGGCGACCGGGAAGAGGTTGAGGAAGCCGTGGATCAGCCCGGCGTAGGTGCGGGCGAAGACGTCGACGCCTGCGTCTTCCAGGGCCTGGGCGTAGGCGTTGCCCTCGTCGTGCAGGGGGTCGTACTGGGCGGTTGCGACGATGGCGGGGGCGAGGCCGGCGAAGCTGTCGGCGGGCAGCGGGGAGACTGTGAACGAGCCACGCAGGGCAGGGTCGTGGCCGGCGTAGAGGTGTTGCAGGTCCAGGACGTCCCGGGTGCCGAGGAAGTAGCCGTTCGCGTTCTCGGCGATCCAGCGGGTGGCGGCCATGCAGTCGTCGTAGGCGGCGGGGAAGGGGTGCTCCGGCGCCAGCCGGTACTCGACGGCCACGACCACGGCGGTGGCGCCCGTCTGCCGGTTCAGCTCCCGCAGGATCCGCGGGTCGGTGTCGATGATCCGCGGAAGGGGGTGAGCGTTGACGTGGTCGAGCAGGGCCTCGATCGAGGGGTCCACGGGCATGGGGGCAGCCTTTTGGCCGCGGCATCGACAGAGGAGAACTGGCCGCCGACACCGACCCTCACCTCACGGTCGAGGCCATCACGGGTCCCCTGCTGGCGCGGGTGTTGCTCACCGGCGAGCCACTGGAAGAGACCCTGGTCCCGCGCCTGGTCGACCTGGTCCTGGACGGGGCACGCGCGCCTCGCCGTCAAGGCAGGCGCCAGGACAGGCCCGACGGGTCGTGAAACGACCCCGTGGGACGGCGATGACCGCGGCAGCGCAACAGGCGGGAGAGGGAGCGGCCCGAACTCGCCGCGGCGGAAGACGACTTCGGACTCGCCGTCCTCGTGAGCCGTGAACTACGAAGACAGCCTCGAAAGGATCACGCGCCCCAGGCGACCGGGAGGCTGTGCACCCCGAAGACATCCGCTGTTTCGGAGTGCAAGTCGATCGCCTCGGGCGGTACGTCCAGGCGCAGCGAGGGAAAGCGGTTGACCAGCGCGGGGAAGGCGACCCGCATCACGACGCGGGCCAGTTGCTGGCCCGGGCACTGGTGTCTGCCGTGGCCGAAGCCCAGGTGTCCGATGGCCTGCCGCTCGATGTCGAGAGTGTCGGGTTGGGGGAAGCGCCGGGGATCGCGATTGGCGGTGTGGAGCGAGAGGAGCACCGTGGTACCGGCCGTGATGGTCTGGCCGCCCAGTTCGACGTCCTCCAACGCGGTTCTCATGAAGGTCTTGGCGACGGAGAGATACCGCATCAGTTCCTCGACGGCCTTGTCGGCGAGCGCGGGATCGGCGTGCAGCGCAGCCCATTGAACGGGGTGGCTCAGCAGGGCGAAGGTGCCGAACGCCAGCATGTTCGAGGTGGTGTCGAGCCCGGCTGCCAGCAGAAGGAAACCGGCACCGGTCAGTTCCTCATCGGTCAGGTTGCTTGTGGTCAGGTCGCCCAGCACATCGCCGGTGGGGTGGGCACGCTTGACGGCCACCAGCTGCGCGATGTACTCCCGAAGCGCGGTGTAGGCGGCCAACTGCTCCTCTGCACTTGCATCCCCGTTGAAGAGTGTCGCGGACTGTGCCTGGAAGGAGCCTCGGTCCTGGTACGGCACCCCCAGCAGCTCGCAGATCATGATCGCGGGGATGGGCTCGGCGAACGCGGTCACCAGGTCCGTCGGCGGCCCGTCCTTCTCCATGGCGTCCAGGTGGTCAGCGGTGACCCGCTCGATGCTCTCCGTGAGCATGCGCATCCGCCGGACGGTGAACTCGCCGGCCAGCAGCTTCCGGTAACGGGTGTGCTGCGGCTCGTCCATGAAAGTGAACTCGCCTGGTGCCACCGGAGGAACCACGACGTCGCTGATATCCACGTACGAATCGAGTGTGAGCCCCCTGATGCACATGAACCGCGAGTCGGCCAAGACCGATCGGACGAGGTCGTAGCCAGTGACCAGCCAGCCCTGGCGGCCGCCGGGCAGGAGGCATCGGCTGATGGGACCGTGCTGGCGCGCACGCGTCAGTTCCTCGGGCGGGTCGAAGGGGCAGCCGGGCTGACGCTCCACCGACAGCACACTGACGGTGTGTACGGGTTCTGCCCCGTTCGGATCCATCATCATCCCTCTGCTGGATGGCATGTACGTTGACTCAACGGCCCGTTGCCCAGGCACGAGTCCACCTCGGCCCGCACCGCAGACATCCTGCGCCGGCCATCGAGTGCACACGGGGCGCCGAAGAACGGATCGCCGCACATCGAAGCGATCAGCGGCAGGCTCATCGTCCACCTCCTCGGTGTCGCCGCGCGAGGCCGGCAGTATCGATGTCAGGACAGCGCAGCGCCAGGGAGGGTCTCACCGATCCGCTGAACCCTCACCTCTACCGTGGCCGTTCACCGCCTGTGCGGCATCTGACAAACGCCTGAACGAGTGAGCGCGGCCGGTGCCAGGATGGATGTCGCTCCCGCACCAGTCACCCTGAGCCTCACCTCCCCTGCGGCAAGCGCAGCTCGTGCTCGCCCAGGCCCAGGCCCAGGGCCCAGGCCCAGGCGACGCAGGATGGCGGAGGTGTGCTGCTCAAGGAGGCGTCGGGCTCGCGGCGGCCGTGGCCGCGGCGCTCCACCCGCGCCACGCCTCATGGCTCTCCCCCCATACCGCATGCCTGGTCTTCCGCCCCGACGCCATGCCCCTGCACCACCGAGCCCTGCACCGGGCCGCCGGCACGATCGCCGGCATCCTGCTCGCCCTGGGGCTGGCCGCCCTCGCCCCGCACGGCTGGACGCTCATCGCCCTCGCCATGACGATCGGCGCCCTGGTTCCCGCGCTCACCGACTGGTCGTACACCGGGCACACGGCCATGGCCACCATCATCGTGCTGGTCCTCGCGAACCCCACCGCCATCGGCGACCCCCGCGAGAGCGCCGCCCGCCTCGTCGGCACCCTCCTCGCCTGACTGATCGCCCTCCTCTTCGGACACCTCGTGTGGCCACCGCACTTGCCGCACCTCTTCCTCGCAAGGCGCGGTGCCTGACCCCACCGGCCGCCGGCCGCCCGTTGGTCGCCGGGGCCTTCATCGGCAATGGCCCGGTCCCGGCACCGGCATCGTGGTGGCCGCGCACAACGCCCACAGTCGCCTGGCGGCGGTGGAGACGGCGGCAGCCGGCCGGCCAGGAGCCGCCGCGCAGGGTGATGCCGACGGTCAGTGCACCACGCTGTCCGTCGCCGAAGGCACCGGCTCTTGCGGCCGCCGAGCGCGCCGGCCGCGCCCGAGCCACCTCCACAGGACCAGCAGCAGGCTGGCCGCCAGGCAGCTGGCTCCGGCCACGGCCAAGGGCCCGTTGTCGCCAGTCGCCGCGGTGCCGCCGGGGTCGGCCGCGGGGCCTGCGGCGACCACCCCCAGTCCGGCCGCAACGGTAATGACCGTCTTGGTCAAGCCGGATGCCTCACCGGCGCGTTCGGGCCGGATGACGCCCTGGGTGGCGGTCAGCGTCAGGGCGTTGCCGACGCCCAGCGCCGCCCCGCTGGCGGTCACCGCTGCGAGATACGGAGGCAGTCCGGAGACGAACGCCGCGGCCAGCAGGACCACCGCGCCCGCTCCCAGGCTCGTCGCCATCACCGGTACGGCGCGTGCGCTGGTCACCCGGCCCGCGAAGGGACCGGCGGCGGCCATGGCTGCCGCGGGGGCGACGAAGGCCACCCCGGCCATCAACGGCGTCAGCCGCTGGCCGCCTTGGAGGGAGAGCGGTACGACGAAGAGGAACACCACGGTCGCGGCGTTGGCCACCGCGCCCGCCGCGGTCAGCGCCACGAAAGCGCCGTTGCGGAACAGCGCGGGGGCGATCAGCGGATCGGCCGTGCGGAGTTCGATCCGCACGAAGGCCACCAGTGCCAGTGCCACCAGGCACAGCGCGCCGAGGCCGGCGGGGGATGTCCAGCCCCATACCGGGCCACGGTCGAAGAAGAGGGCCAGGGCAGCGACGGCGGCGGTCCCGGTGGCCAGCCCCGGCCAGTCGACGCGCCCGGAGACCGTGGTGTCCCGCGACTCCTGGGCCCGGCGGGCGCAGATCGCAGCCACCACACCCAGCGGCACGTTGAGCCAGAACACTGCCCGCCATGACACCATTTGGGTCAGGGCGCCGCCGACGAACGGGCCGCAGGCGGTGGCCAGTCCGCCGATGCCCAGCGCCCACCCCGTGGCCCGGCCGCGCACGCCGGGCGGGAAGACGTTCGTCAGGAGCGCCAGTCCGGCCGGCATGATCAACGCGCCGCCCGCGCCCTGCACCACACGGGCCGCCACCAACACCGGCAGCGAGGGCGCCAGTGCGCACCACAGCGACGCCAGTCCGAACAGCGCCAGTCCCCCGATCAGCAGGCGGCGCCGGCCGAACAGGTCACTCATCCGGCCCGCGCCCAACATCAGTGTGCCGCACGACAGCAGGTACGCGCTGACCGCCCACTGCAACTGACCGGTGGATACGCCGAGTTCATCCTTGATGTGCGGCAGGGCCAGGTTCAAGGCGAACGAGTCGAGCTGGATGCAGAAGACCCCCAACGCGACCGAGACCAGCGCCCAGCGGGCTCCGCTTCGCCCCTCGACTTCCCACACAGTCACAGCACTCCCTTCCCGCCGCCTCGCCAGGCGGCGGCGTCATCTCATGAACGTCTCTGGTTGCAGAAGGTTGGGGATTGCTTGCGCCGGAAGGGGCTGCGCTCAGGAGGGCCGGCCCGAGAAGGAACCAGGGGCTTCGAGCCGTGCGCGGAGCCTGCGCGGAAACCCACCGAGGCTCGGAGCGCCGCAGACGCTCAAGGCGCGAGAACGCGAAAGCGGGAGTGGACGCAGGCAGCGAATGCCTCGGTCGCCGACCTCCCGGCCCGATGAGGTGATTTCACCGTACCGCAAGCGCGTCGACACCCAGCTGGTGACTTCCACGGCTGCACTGGAGCGCGCCCGCATCGAGGGTGGCTCCCTCGTCTTCGAGGGGGACGACCAGGCGTGGAAACGGGCCCTGGGCGATGGGCTGTTCCTCCTGGACACGACCAGTGGGAGAACTTCTCCATCGAACAGGCCAACTGGGGACTGCTGCCGGACGGCGTCGCGCAGTTGGGCCATCAGATGACCGACCTCGGCGTCACGGTGCTGCACAGCGTGCTCGCCCACCCGGGCAGGCCCACCGCACCTCCTACGTGACGTTCCTCGACTCCGACCTCGACAGCACCGTGTACCGCTACGAAGACGATGTGCCGCGCCCCCTCCCGTCGCACTCCGAGTTCGCGATGCAGGAGGTCAACCGCACCCACGACGACGATTCCCACCTCTGATCCGGCCACCGTCCCACCCCAGTACGCCCCTTGCCCATACGAAAGGTCCCGCACGACGACCACCACCGCGGTCCAGGGCCCGCCCCTGAACCTCCCCCTCGCCCAACTCACCAACGGCGCCGTTGACTTCACAGCCCCCGATGGTTGGGAGCAGGCCCTCCGCCTGGGCGCCATCCTCCTCCCCGTCCCCGACGACCGGTACCGAGGGCACCGGACACTGGGGCACGCCGCGTCCAAACTCGGCTACGAAGACCGGCCCGACCAGGTCGAACAGCTGCAGATCGAAAGCATCCACTGGGACAAGCGCATCCCCCAGGACGTGGTCGGCCTGCTCCGGCGGATGCGTGAACTCACCTTCAGCGCCCTCAACAGCTGCCTCGCGGCCTCCGGCGTACCGGAGCGGGATGGGACACCGTCACCGGCGGCTCCAGCCAGGAGACCGGCTGGTGCTACACCACCGTCAACCACTACCGGGCCGGCGGCGCGGGCCGCACTGTGGGACGGGGCGTACGGCGAGGTCGCCGGGCCGACGGGACGTGGTGACTCGCGTGTGCTCGTCCGTCATCAGCGGACCAGAGCGGGAAAGGGAAGCAGCCGCTCTTGCCATGATCAAGATATAGCGCACAGGGGGGCTTGCGGCAAGACCCCGTGGGTGCCGCAGAATCGCCCACCTGACTCGGAAACCCGAGGCCAGGCCGAGCCCGGAATCCCACGAAATGAGACTCACTACATGCGCGTGCTGTTGATGGCCTACGGGTCGCGCGGAGACGTCGAACCGCTGGTGGCGGTTGCGGTGCAGCTGCGGGACCTCGGAGTGGACGTGCGGATGTGCACGCCTCCGGACTTCGCGGAGCTTCTCGACTCCGTCGGCCTCCCGCTGGTGCCGATCGGCGAGCCGGTGCGCCCGTTCGTGAAGGGGGTGCTCACCGGGAAGACGAAGGCTCCCGCGGAGGGGCTGCCCGCACGCGCGGCGGCGATGACCGCCACGACGTACGAGGCGGTCGTCACGGCTGCCGAGGGATGCGACGTGATCCTGGCGACCGGTCTGCTCCCGGCCGCGGCCGGCGCGAGCACGGCGGCCGAGCACCTGGGCATCCCCTACATGTTCGTCGCCTACTTCCCCTCCTACCTGCCCTCGCCGCACCACCCGCCGTTCGAGCGGCCGGGCCGGCCGTTCCCGCCCGGCGTGACCGACAACCGAACGCTGTGGGACCTGGACACCGAGACCATGAACGTGCTGTTCGGGACCGGTCTCAACGCCCACCGGGCGTCCATCGGCCTGCCGCCGGTGAGCCACTTCCGCGACCACGTCCTCACCGACCGCCCCTGGCTGGCCACCGACCCGGTGCTCAGCCCGTGGCAGCAGCCGGCGGACCTCGACGTGGTGCAGACCGGCGCGTGGTTCCGGACGGACGACCGCCCGCTGCCGGCCGACGTGGAGGCGTTCCTCCACGCCGGCGAACCGCCGGTGTACGTGGGGTTCGGCAGCATTCCCCTGCGCGACGCGGACGACGTGGCCCGGGCGGCCATCGAGGCGGTCCGGGCGCAGGGCCGCCGGGTGCTGCTCTCCCGCGGCTGGGCCGACCTGGCCGTGGCCGACGACCAGGACGACTGCTTCGCCGTCGGCGAGGTCAACCACCACGCCCTGTTCCCGCGCGTCGCCGCCGTCGTCCACCACGGCGGCGCGGGCACCACGACAACGGCCGCCCGGGCCGGTGCGCCCCAGGTGGTCATACCCCAGCTGGCGGACCAGCCGTACTGGGCCAGCCGCGTGGCCGACCTCGGCATCGGCGCGGCACACGACGGCCCGAACCCGACCTTCGAGTCCCTGTCGGCCGCGCTCGGAGTCGCCCTGAATCCCGAGACCCGAGCCCGGGCAGCCGCTGTGGCCGGTCAGATCCGCGCCGACGGGGCGGCGGTGGCCGCGAAGCTGCTGCTCGACAAGGCCGGCTGAGAGTCAGCTGGGAAAGGCGCCTGACCAGGAGGCCGTGGAGGCCCGCCACCCGACGGTGGCGGGCCTCGTTCTGCCCCGCGCCCGATGTACGGAGATAGGCGCCAGCGGCCACCGGCCTCATGCTGACTGCTGACTGCTGACTGCACAACCATGTTGGCGACGAGTTCACTCCTGGCTGCGAAGAGCCTGATGCCGCTGTTCCCTCGGCGTGGTGCCGTAGGCGGCGCGATAGGCGCGGCTGAAGTCGGTTGCCCGGGGAAAGCCCCAGCGGGTGGCGATGACGTGGATGGGGACGGCCTGGAATGCCGGCTCGGTGAGCTCGCGGTGGGCCGCCTCCAGGCGTAGGCGACGGATCCACGCGGCGACCGTGGCGTCCTCGTCCCGGAAAAGACGATGCAGATAGCTGGTGGAGATGTGGTGCGTGGCGGCAATCGCGGCGGGGGTGAGCTGCGGGTCGTGCAGGTGCTCCCGGATAAACGCCTGGATGCGCAAGATGAGGGTCTGGCGGTGGGTCTCCGGGGGGGGAGACAGTCGCCTGCTTCGAGCAGGTGGGCGAAGAGCGCAGCCGTCAGATCGGCCAGGACCGCGCCCAGTCGGGGGCCGTCGGCAGGCTGGTAGGAGGTGGTGTCGTCGGTGATGTGGGTGAGGAACCGTGCCAGGAGGGCGCCCATCCCTTCCCGTCCCGACACCGGCACCCCCACTATCCGGCGGGCCACGTCGCGCGGTAGCGACACCATGGTCTTGGGAAGCTCCAGCGCCACCGTCGTGACCGGCGCCCCGCTGCTGTGGACGTCGGCCGGCAGCGAGGAGGAGTTGAGGAACAAGTCGTACGGCTGGTACTCGGTTTCCCGGTGCGCCCACACACCCGCACCGGTCCCGCGCACCACCAGTGCAAGGTGGTACGCCTCGGGATCGGACTGCCGGATCAGCTTCGGCGTGCGCCGGAAGACCAACGGAAGGTAGGTGGCGGACCACACGGTGACGGCACCGAGGTCCACCACACGCTGGCACGCCCGGAAGTCATCGGCATGGTCGCTGCGCAGCTCCATGGGAGCGTGGGTGCGCCCCAGGAGCTCGGCCCAGTAGTCGAACCGCTCGGCCGCGGGCACATCGTCGCTGCGGAACACCGTCTCGTCCAACAACCCTCGCTCCCCCGTTTCTCAAGTCGTGGACCACAGGGCTCCCACCAGGTGGTACACCGAGTGCTGGACATCCCGGTTCCATACCGCGGCGGACGGGAGGGCGAAACACCCGCGGTCGGCTCCATCGATGGTCCACCGCCGTGGTCAACAGCACCAACTCGCCCTGACACAGCCAGACATCGGTGACGGAGACGAACGAGAGGACGGAGGTGACGGAGGTGAGAGAGCTGACGGTGGTGACGCTGCTCGCGCTCGCGGCGTGCTCGGCGATGCATGTCATGATCACCATGGTGCCCGACGAACCCACAAGCAGCGCGTCCGGCACCACGGCAGGGGACAACCGCCGTGCATACCGCGCAGGTCGGCATCGGCCAGCCGCTCCGGCACGGCCATCCGGCCTGTGCCGTCGTCGATCGTCAATGCCGTCGGCGCAGCCGGGCGGCCGTGGCCAGGATCGGGGTGGTCGCGGCGGTGGCGGCGGCGCCGAATGCGGTGTCGGTGGCCAGGATCCAGCGGACTGTCTTCATGGCCAGGGTGAGGATCTCGCTGCCGCGCTGGCGCATACCTGCCTCGAACCGGCTGACGGCCACGGTGAGAGTGGTGGTGCCGGCGGCGACTTCGCTCAGCTGGTCGAGCAGGCTGGCAGCGTCGCGGATGGCTGCTCCGGCGCCCATTCCGGCGGTCGGTGGTGTCGCGTGGACGGCGTCGCCGAGTGCGGTGATCCGGCCTGCGGGCCAGGGCGCGAGGTCGGGTGCGCGGGTCGAGGCAGCGTTGAAACGGAATGCGGCCACGCTGTGCGGGTCGGCGCGGGCGATGATCTTGAGCGTGTGCTCGGCCCAGCCCCGCGCACGGAACCGGTCCAGCAGCGCGGCCTGCAACTCGCCGTCACGCAAGCCACGTAGGGCGTCGGTGGTTGCGGATTCGGGGAGCATGCCGCCCCAGATGTAGGTGGGTCCGGTGGTGACGGACGTTCGCAGCTCGGGTGCATCGAGCACGGCGTTGCCGACCGGGTCGAGATAGCCGACGTAGAGTGCCGCGCCCCGAGGGCCGATCGCCAGTCCCGACCGTGTTCCGAGCCGCTGTTGTTCACGAGGGCTCAGGTCTGCGAGGGAGGTGCGGCCGGAGAACCCGATGATGCCCGACGGGGTGTTGGTTGGGCCTCCAGCCAGGTGCCGGGCGACGAGGGAGTGGGCACCGTCCGCACCCACCACCAGATCGGCCGTGACGGGTGCGGCATCGGTGAACCGCACCTGGGGTGTGCCGTCTTCGTCATACCCGACGGCGGACACCGTCCGCCCCAGGTGCAGATCACCGCCGACCGCCTCGGCGAGCAGCGTACGCAGGGTGATGCGGTCGATATCGACGCCGGAATCACCGCTGAGATCCGGCCCGTGGCCGAGGAGCCGGCCCCGGTGGTCCCAGAACGCGTCGCGGTCGCGCAGCCGGAGCGCCGAGGCCGACGCCAGCAGACGCTCCATGATCTCCGGCGCGACCAGTTCCTGCAGTGCCGACTGCGCCCGCCCGTCCAGGGTGATGTGGTAGCCGCCCGTCGCCGCGACCTCGGTGTCCCGATCGAACGCCGCCACCTCGAAACCCCGGCGTCGCAACCCCGCGGCCAACGCGACCCCACCGATCCCGCCACCCACCACAACCACACGCATGTCGTCCCCTTTCACCGCCAGTTGGCCTTCTCAGACCGACGATGACACCGGTAGTGGACGCCGAGTGGCCAGCACCGGCCATGATGGGGCGATGGCAAGCACCTCACGACGGGCATTGCGACTGCTGTCCCTTCTCGGATCGCACCGGCAGTGGCCGCTGCGTGAACTGGCCACCAGGCTCGACGTCAGTGAGCGCACGGTTCGCCGCGACATCGAGTCGCTGCGCCAGCTCGACTACCCGATCACCACCATCCACGGCCCCGACGGCGGCTACCGGCTCGGTGCCGGACACACCCTCCCCCGCTGCTGTTCGACGACGATCAGGCCCTTGCGGTCGCGGTGGCCCTGCAGACCGCGCCCAGCACGGTGTTCGGCCTGGGAGACGACGCGGCGAGGGCGCTGGCTGCCCTGGAACAGGTGATGCCCGCTCCGCTGCGGGCGTCCATGCAATCCCTGCGCCTGACCAGGCTGCAGAACTACTGGGAGTTCCCCGCGCCACCCATCGACTCGACCGCGCTCACCGCCGTGGGGGCCTCGGTGCGCCACCGCCATGTGCTCGTCACCGAGACGCTGCGCGCCGACGGCTCACGCCCGGAACCCGGCGACGACGACTTCCTGCCCGCCCGCCGCATCGAACCCCACCACCTGGTCGTCTGGGCCGGTCGGTGGTACCTGGTCGCCTACGACCTCGCAGACCACGAGTGGCGGATGCGCCGTGTCGACCGGCTCCACCCGCGCCCGACAACGCACCGCTTCACCGCACGCGAGCTTCCCGGAGAGGATCTCGCCCAGTTCGTCATGCGCAGCCACGACCGCGGCGACACCCCCGCCGCCTGGCCATGCACCGGCAGTGCCCGACTCGACCTGCCCGCTGACGTCGTCGCCCGCTGGGCGCCAGGCGGCTCGGTCGTCGAACACCTCGACGCCAACCACTGTCGACTCACCCTCGGCGCCTGGTCCTGGGCCGGGATCGCCGGCATCCTCGCCACCTTCGACGCCGAGCTCAGCGACCTCCGCCCGCCCGAACTCGTCCAGGCCGGCCGACGCCTCGCGCGTCGATGGGCCACCATGACAGAGACCGGCGACAGCGACGACCCGGCCCGACTCTCGTAACCAACCGACTCACCAGCGGAGCCGTTGCCGAACTGGCCCTTGGGTGGACGGCGACTGGGCCCGGTCGGCGCGCTCGCTGGGCGGCCGTCACTTGATGGTGGTGTCGCCGAGAGCCTCCAGTACTGGCCGGAGGCTCTCGGCGGCCTTCTCGACCAGATCACGGTCCACATCGGCGAGCAGCCGCGCGTAGTTCGCCAGATGGTCGGTGAAGGCGGCCCGTGTGACCTCCTGCCCGCGCTCGGTGAGGCGAATCTTGACGGTGCGCCGGTCCTCTCCGTCGCGCACTCGTTCCACCAGGCCCTTGGCCTCCATCTTGTCGACGCGATTGGTGATCGTGCCGGAGGTCACCATGGAGGCCTTGAGGAAGGTCCCGGCGGTGAGGGCGTAGGGCGGTCCGGAGCGCTGCAGTGTGCTGAGGATGTCGAACTCGCCGACATCCAGGCCATGTTGGGCCGCGTTCGCCTTGACCGACTTCTCTATCACCACGGCCAGCCGCTGGATCCGCCCGAAGAGCTGCACCGGCCAGAGGTCGTCCTCCACGTCGGCGCGCTCCTTGACCCACTGGTCGACGATCGCGTCCACCGCATCGCTCATCGCGGTCACTCCTCTTGATACAGACTCTCTCGACAGAGACTCTATCAGTCTTACTTTTCTTAGTTTCGAGATACTTGACTCTAAGAGAGTCGAGATGCTCTTATCTCGGTATCGAGATTGTTAAGGTTGAACGACAGGAGCGCACAATGTCGCACCCGGAGCACCTGCAGTACCCCGTTCCCCGCTACCACGGAGACAGGGGCGAGGTGAACGCGTCCTTCCGTCCCGCCGATACCCCGCCGGACCTCACCTCGCCCGGCGGCGACGCCTACCGCTACCTCGCCACGCACGAATCGACCGGCGGCGAGTACGGCCTGTACAAGGTGGACCTGGCGGCACGGGCCGCCGGCGCCAAGTCCCACTTCCACAAGGCGATGTCGGAGTCCTTCTACGTCCTCTCCGGGGAGCTGGAACTCTTCAACGGCGAGAAGTGGGTGACGGGCCGCGCCGGCGACTTCCTGTATGTGCCGGTCGGCGGCCTGCACGCCTTCAAGAACGTGACCGACGAGCCCATGTCGATGCTCATGCTCTTCTCCCCGGGCGCCCCGCGCGAGGAGTTCTTCGAAAGGGTCGCGGAGATGTCACAGCGCGGCAGCGCGGAACTCAAGGAGTTCCGCGTGCGGCACGACAGCTACTTCGAGGAGGACTTCGAGAAGGGCTATGAGAAGGACTCCGAGGAGGGCTTCGGGTCGGGGGACGCCGTGATGGACCGCCGTTGAGAGTCTGAAGGGCTCGCACGACCCGTCCCCCATCGCGTCCACCGTGCCCACGGCCGTGTCCGGGACGGAGCACGGCGGCAACCACGACGGCAACCACGAACGCGAACGCACCCTTGAATCGACGAGTCCGCCGGGCGCATCGTCGCGGAGGATGACTGGGCTTCCGCCGCTTGCACGATCAACGTCGCACAGCTCTCGTGCCGGCGGCTCATACAAGTGTGCCGCTCAGTCTGACGGCCAGCGTCAGATGGTGTCTGAGGATGGGTCACATGAACCTCCACATGCCCTCCCCTCCCACCAAATCCGCGGCGGAACCTGCCCGTTGGGCGGTCTGGGCCGCACATCTGACCACGCTGGTGGTGCTGCCCAGTGGGCTGTGGCGCATCGCCATGGTGCTCGGATTCCCCGCCGGCTACACCGCGGCGGGCTTCGTCCCCTTCGAGACGCTCGGTTCCAAGGCATGGATGCTGACGCTCAGCGTGCTCTGCGAGCTGGTCGCCTTCCTGACGATCGGCCTGGTACGACCGTGGGGCGAGGTCATCCCCCGCTGGATCCCGCTGATCGGAGGGCGCAGGGTCCGTCCCATGGCCGTTGTCGTCCCTGCTGCCCTGGGCGCGGTCGCTCTGACCGCGCTCTGGGCCAACGTCCCTTGGTGGTGGACGTATCCGCACGCGGACATGACACCCACCGGACACCTGCTCGTCGGCGCTCTCTACCAGCCGATGGTCCTCTGGGGCCCGCTGACCGCAGCCGTCACGATCTCCTACTACCGCCGTCATCGCGCCGCGCAGCGCCTGGCATCGACCACCTGAGGGCCCCGGACGCCAGGCAAGCGGCTGGAATCGGTGACGAACGGGCTGGGTTCGTCGACGACGGACAGTTTCGGAGGCAGTTGGCGGCCCGTCGGCTCGGAGATGTGGATGAGACATGACGGCGGTGACGTGACCGCAAACGCCGGGCGGCCAGCCCTCCGCCAGGGCGGCCGACCATCAAGTCAGTGAGCACGGCGGTGAGCTGCGGCTGGTCGCTTCAGCCGGCCGGGAGACGGCGAGAGTCCTCTGGGACTCTCAGCACACTCGCTCGTATTCGACCTGGTCAAGGGGGTTCCCATCGCCAAAGTCGTGGGTGCGTACGGTGCCGCGCTCGGTGAAGCCGCACTTGGTGTAGAAGTGACGGGATCGTGGGGTGTCACGCAGTGTCCACAGGTGCACCCTGGTGAACCCGTCGTTGCGCAGGTGACGCAGCGTCTCGGTCATCAACGCGGCGGCGACGCCACTGCCCCAGCTGTCGGGGTGACTGTAGAAGGTGAGGATCTCGGCAAGACCCGGCCGAGTCGAGGATGGGCCGAAGGCGGACATCGCCAGGGGACGGCTGTCGTGTTCGGCCAGCAGGATCACCCCTGCTCCCTGTGCGAGCCTTTCGTGCCATCGTGTTCGTCTGCTCTGGACCGCCCGCGTGGCGAACTCCGGAGCGAAGAAGGGGGCATAAGCCGCCTCCCAGGCTGCGGCGTGGATCTCGCCGAGGATGTCCCCGTCGTACTGGCCGGCGCGGCGAACCGTGAACATCCGAGCAGCCTATCGGCAATGCCTTCCAGACCGCTCCGATTCAGACGCTGCCGGGCACCCTCAGGAATTCGAGGTGCCCGCCAGCATTCTGCACGGATGGGGTGCAGCCACGGTT
The DNA here is from genome assembly GCF_016917755.1 of Streptomyces noursei. Taxonomy (GTDB): domain Bacteria; phylum Actinomycetota; class Actinomycetes; order Streptomycetales; family Streptomycetaceae; genus Streptomyces; species Streptomyces yunnanensis. The sequence continues at coordinate 1,603,416 of NZ_CP070326.1, forward strand.
CCCGCACGATCGCTGCTCTCAAGTACGCGCAAGTACGCGGCAGTCAGGCGTCCGGGATGGTGTCCTGGTCAGGTTCGCGCTGGAGTAGCCGCTGCAGTGCCGCGACGTGGCGGCTGTAGCGGGCCTGGCCCAGCGGGGTCATGCGGAACCAGGTGCGCGGGCGTCGCCCGACCCCGCCCTTGCGGATCTCGATGTAGCCCGCGTCCTCCAAGGCGCGGCTGTGCTTGGACACCATCGAATCGCTCAACCCCGTCGCCTCCCGGACCGTGCGGAACTCCACCCACTGCGAGCCTGCGGCCAGCAGCGCACAGATCGACAGCTTCGGCAGCACATGGATCACGGGGTCCAACCCCTCGGGTGTGCCGGTCACCGCCGCTGGCCCCCAGTCAGGATGTCGCCACGGATCCCCGCAGTCATCCAGGTCAGCAGGAGCGCCATCACCCCTCCCGCGACCACCGCGAACACGACCGCCGCCCATGCGGCGCCGCTCGACGAACCGCCCAGCCAGCCCAGCCCGAACACCACCGCCATACTTCCCAGGCACATCAGGACGAACGCGGGAAAGCGCCAACGCAGCGACGGGTACAACGCGAACGGCGATACATCCCACCGATTCACCCCAGACCGCACGGAGAACACCGCGACCAACGCCAAGAACAGCAGACCACCAACCTGGCCGTACGACAGGTCCGGAATGCCCAGACGCCGGTAGCCGGCCGCAGGGAAATCACCGCCTACCGCGAGCGCCCAGGACACCGCGCTCAACACCGGAAACCACCAGCCCAGCCGAACCCGCGCAGCTGCGGCCTGGCGCTGACGAGCCACAACCTCCATGCCCATCCGGTACTCGTCCATCCGCTCACTCCCGCACGCAAGGTCACTTTCCAAGTGGAAAGTACTTTCTCGACTTCATCTTTGACAACCCGAGCCCGAAGAGGCCCCAGTCGCGACGCCGTTGCCATGGATCGCCAACTGGACCTCAGCGGTGGCCTTCGACGGTGTCGACGTTGGTCCAGGCGGTCGCGAGTGCCGTGTCGGCGGCGTCGAGGATCTTGCCGAAGACATGGGCGACGACCGGCTTGGCGAGTGCCCGGGTGAGGGCGGCGCCGACGAGGGGAAGGGGGACCTGGAAGGCGGTGGTCCAGGCGACGAGGGTGCCGCCGGACACCTCGGTGAAGGTCATCCGGCCCAGTTCGTGCCGAGCCGGCGGGAAGCTGCGTTCGACGACGTAGTCGAAGTCATACGGCGGGTTGTAGGTGGTGATCCGTTCGCGGAACCAGCCGATCGCCCACGTGTGCAGCCGGACGGCGTCCACTCCGTAGGGTGCGTTCTGTCCCGGTCGGGCCAACCGTGCCTTGAGGACGAACGGTGTACGGGTGTAGTTGGTGGTGGTGGCGCACCAGCCGAACACGTCGGCGATCGGCGCCGCGATGACGCGTTGCACGGTCAAGGTTTCCATGAGCCGTCCCTTCTCGTGGCTGGCGAGCGCGGAACGACGGCCTCGCCGAGGTCGCCGGGATTGCGCCTCTGTTCTCCAGAGAGACCCGGCAGGGCCCGCAACTGTGACGCCGTCTCCAGTGACGTGCACCACTCCGGATTCGCAGTGCCGGCCGCGGATGGGGGTGGGGCGTTGGCGAGGCGGGCGCATCGGCGGCCGTCCGGCCCCATGGGCACCCACCCCGCCCGCAGTCTCAGGCCGGCCTCGACCAAGTTCTCCCGGAGGGGCGGAGCGCGCGTTCGCGGGTGCCGCGGGCCGGACGCGGTCGCCCCGTCGAACATGCCACGCTCCCCGGTACTGCGGAACGAATGCCCCAGGCCGCCCCCACGGCGGCGGCGATACGGAGGTGGGCGCCTCATGCGGCCGCATCCGCACGAGGCTGCCCGGGTGCTTCAGTTGAGTTCCGCCTCAGCGGAAGGCGTCGATGTTGCGGGCGACCCAGCTGTGGAAGGGGCGCGGGGCGCGGCCGAGGACTCGTTCCACGTCCGGGCTGATCCGCAGTTCGGCCGGGTTCGGAGCGGAGATGATGTCCAGGGTGTCGTCGGCGAGTTCCACCGGTACGAACCGGGTCATCGTGGCCTTGGCCTGGTCGCGGGTGAGTTCGTGGAACCGTACGGGCGAGCCGAGCGCGGCGGCGATCGCCTCCGTCTGCTGACGCGGCGTGATCACCTCCGGCCCGGTCAGCTCGTACACCCTGCCGGTGTGCCGGTCGTCCAGCAGGCAGGCCGCCGCGACCTCGGCGATGTCCGCCGGGTCGATGACCGGCACCCCTACGTCGCCGAAGGGCGCGGCGACCGTCCCCTGCGTGCGGACGGACTCCGCCCAGGCAAAGGCGTTGGAGGCGAAACCGCCTGGTCGCAGGACGGCCCAGTCCAGGCCGGACTCCCCCAACGCGTCCTCCACCGCACGCATCGCGACCCGCGACGGGCCGAGCGGCCTGGTCGCCACGCCCTGCGAAGACAGCAGGACCACCCGGCGGACCCCGCTGGCCGCGGCCAGGCCGATGATGTCGGTCGGCCTGGCTGCGGGGGCGTGCAGGTCGCCGGACAACAGGAGGAACAGCGCCTTCGCCCCGTCCAACGCGGTTGTGAGGCTTGTCAGTTCGGCCAGATCGGCCGCCACGTGTCGGACCCCTTCCGGCATCGCCGCCGGGCGCCGCGACACCGCCGTCACCTGCTCGCCCGCCTCGGCCAGGGCCTGCGTCAGGGGTCGGCCCACATTCCCGGTAGCCCCGGCCACCACGATCATGTTCAGCTCCTAGTCCGTTGTGTACTACGGCAATCGACGCTAGGAGTCGGGCTCACTTTTCGTAAGGACATACCCAGAGGTAAGCTCCGGACATGAAGGAAGGTGCGCAGCTGGCACAGGCTGAGGCGGGCAATCGGTATGAGGTGTTTCACACCGACTGCCCCGCGCGTGACGTGGTCGACCACGTGACCAGCAGATGGGGTATCTGGGTGCTGATCTCGTTGCGGAGCAACGACCTTCGCTTCTACGAGCTGCGCGAGAGCATCCAGGGCATCAGCGAGAAGATGCTCGCTCAGACCCTGCGCGCACTGGTCCAGGACGGCCTGGTCTGGCGGGAGGTCGAGCCGACGACGCCACCCCAAGTCACCTACGGACTGTCCGAGTTCGGTCGGGAAGTCGGCGAGCCACTGACGGACTTGTTCAACCGGATCACACAGCACCTACCGCCGCGAATCCCGGGATAGTGCGGTAGCGGTCGACCTCGAAGGCGAATCCAGCGTGGCCAAGTGGCCTGGTGGCCTGGTGGCCTGGTGGCCTAGTGGCTTACGTTGATGCGTCGGCGGTAGCCGGTGCGACTGTCGGGGATCGGCCCGGCGGTCTTGCGCCATACGTACGGGCGGGGGTTCGCGTTCCAGTCCTCGATCCGAGCACGGATCAGCTGGATCCGAAGCCTTCACACCAGCAGGCCACCGCATTGGCTGCGCACAGGGAGATCGAGGATGATGCCAGCGGTTCCGGTTAATCGGCAATCGGCTTAGATCACCGTACGGGCTCCTCACGGATGTAGCCCTGGTCGATGAGCCACTGCACCGAGATGCCCTCCGGGAGTAGGAACTGCGTTCCGCCCCCAGGCTGCTCGAACCAGGGAGCGACCTTGCCGCTCCGGATGAAGCCGTACTTGTCGACGTGCTCCTGGCTCCATGGTCGGATCCAGCCGTACACGTGGTATCCGCACGCCAGGTAGGTGGGAGGCAGGGAACGCTGGGCGAATGGCGTCCCCTTCGGGTGCGCGAACCTCCCCAGCGGACTCCCGAACCGGTCCCACATCTCCGCTCCTCCCACCGTCCGCTTCTTGCCCCTTCCGCGCCGCCACAGCCTGACCCGCCCCCCGACCGGATAGGCGTCCACGTCCTGAAGGCGCACCCCCGGACACTGTTGCGGGATCTGCGCCCGGAACCTGTCCGCCCACTCGGGTCGGACCAGCCCCAGCAGTTGGACCTGCCTGGCCAGCCACCCCACCCGGGTGTCGCCGCAGCCGGGCAGCAGACCGCGGTGGCCGAGCTCCCAGCGGGACGCGGCGTCACGGGTGGTGTGCAGCGCCGCCCAGTACAGAAACTCGTCCAGGTCCCCGGCTGTGCGGCGCTCCACTTCCTTGTTGCGCTCCAGCACCACCCAGTGGACGGCGCCGTCGTGGACTTCGGCATGAGGGTAGCCGGCATCGGGAGGGCCGTCGCCGACGACGTCCGCGCCGTCGAGCCCTTCGATGCCCGACAGCATGCTCCGGACAGCGACGTAGACACCCTCAAGAGTTATCGTCATGCAGACGATTATGTCATCGCGTATGACCCCTCTCAATGTGGACTCGACCACACGGCAGCCGGCATGCCCGCACTCCGCCCCGGTCTGCGGCTCGCCGGCCACCCCTGACTTGCGCCGCAGGAATCGATCTCCTTGCCCCGAAGCCCCCACCCCGCCACATGACCGCAACTCCGGACAGGCCCTGTACGCGACGAGGGCAGCGTGGCCTTGTTGACGTAAGCCAGGGCGGCGGTCACGTCCCGCAGCCGACCCTTGGCGTGCTCATCTGCCGCGCCCGCGGGAGGACTTCAAGCGTCTACATGCTTGTAGTAGATTGCGCGCCGCCAACTACTGCCGAAGCAGGGAGAGGCCATGGGACCTACGTTGATCAACGGGATACCCGCGCATGTGCTCTTCGTTCACGTCGTGGTCGTGCTCGTGCCGCTCACCGCGCTTGCGCTGCTGGCCTGCGCTGTCTGGCCCCAGCAGGCCCGACGGTTCGGGCCTACCCTTCCGGTGCTGGCCGCGGTGACACTTGTCAGCGTGCCGATCACCACCCACGCAGGAGAGTGGCTCAAGCATCACGTCGCCAACGATCCTCTGGTACGCCAACATGCAGAGCTGGGCGATGGCCTGTTGCCTTGGGTGGTGGGCCTGTTCGCGTTGGCGGTGGCCCTGTGGTGGACGCAACGCCGCACCAGGGCGGCTTCCCAGGCTGACACTGCGGCAGTGGACGAGGAGGTACGGCCGGGAGCGCGCGCACGAGGCGCGCTCAGGGTGGCGGCCGTGGTGCTGTCGCTGGCGCTGGGGGCCGGCGCGGTTGTGCAGACCTACCGCATCGGGGATTCGGGAGCCCGGGCCGCCTGGCACGACAACTTCTCCACCACACGCACGCCTGAACCCGGAAGCCGATGAAAGACCAGTCACGGCCGAAGGCAACAGCAGCTCGTCGAGCAGGACTTCACAGGAAGGGTCGGCGATGCGTCCAAGGCCCCGTACCGCGATCGCACTCGACGGTCCGGGGCCGGGCCCCCGTGGGCTCAGCGAGACCGAAGGTTCTTCAGCGCGAACCCATGGGGCCACCGGCGTGCTTCAGCTCGGCGTATCCGTGGTTCGAGCGAAAGTGAAACACGCGGGTGCCGAGTGAGCCGAAGAGCTTCGGCCGTGACATTCGGCGGAGTCACTCCGGCGCGCCGGGAGGCGGCTCGACACGTGCCAGCCAGGCGGTGAGCAGTGGTTCGAGACGCGCGGCCGCGTCGGGGCCGAGCTCGTCGAGTATGCGGCGTTCATTGCTCATGTGGTCGGTGAAGGCCCGGTCGATCAGCTCCCGCCCCGCCTGGGTGAGTGCGACGACGCGCCCCCGGCCATCCTCGGCGGACCGGCGTCGCGTGACCAGCCCGTTGCGTTCGAGCCGGTCAAGGCGTTTGGTCATCGCGCCCGTGGTGACCATGGTGAACGTGGCCAGCTCGCCCGGGGCGCGCTCGAAGGGGTGCCCGGCCCTCCGGAGCGCCGCCAGGACGTCGAACTCCCCCTCGTTCAATCCGTAACGCTGGTAGACCAGACACAGCTGCTCGGTCAGAAGACTGGCGAGGCGATGGAGTCGGCCGATCACGCCTTGGGGGCTCACATCCACGTCTGGACGCTCGCGAGCCCACTCGGCCTGGATGCGGGCGACGTGATCCTCGTAGTCGTTCATGCCTTCCTTCACGACTTCATCATACCTTCCAGGGAAGCTATATTCCTTCCGTGGAAGCTACTATGCGATGGACACTGGTGACGGCAATCGCTCCGGTCGCTTGGGGGACGAACTACTTCGTCACCCACGAATACCTGCCCACCGACCACCCCCTCTACGGTGCGGCGATCAGGGCTCTGCCCGCAGGGGTCCTGCTGCTGGCGCTGTGCCGGCAGGCGCCCCACGGGACGTGGTGGTGGAAGTCGCTGGTGCTCGGCACCCTCAACGTGGGGTCCTTCTTCACCCTGATCTACCTCGCGGCCCAGCTGCTGCCGACGAGCATCGCCTCCACCATCATGGCGTCCTCACCCGCGGTCTTGATGCTGCTCGCCTGGGCCGTGAACGCAGAACGCCCTTACAGCCTCCCGCTGGTGGGCGTCGGCATCGGTTTCGCAGGCGTATGCCTGATGCTGCTCACCGGCAACGTCACCCTGAACGCACTCGGCGTCCTCGCGTCGGTCACGGCGATGGTGACGTCCTCCTTCGGCTACGTGCTCGCGAAGCGGTGGAGCAGCGAGGTCGATGTCCTCGCCTCGACGTCCTGGCAACTCATTGCCGGCGGCCTGGTCGTGCTTCCGATGGCCGTCGTCCGCGAAGGAGCACCGCCCGACCTCGACGCGGGCGCGATCCTCGGATTCGCCTACGTCACCGTCGTCGCGACAGCCGTCGCCTTCGCCGCCTGGTTTGCCGGCCTGCGTCACCTGCCGGCCGCCACCGTCGGCCTGGTCGGTCTGCTGAACCCGGTCACCGGCGTGCTGCTCGGCACCGTCGTCGCCGAAGAGCCCCTCACCTTGCAGCAGATATGCGGACTGGTTTTGGTCCTGCTCGGGATCGTGCTCGGACAACCCGTCGCCGCCACGGCCGCCACCCACATCCGATCCCGGGCAACCAGGGCACCGTGGCGCAACTCGTAGGCCCTTGCCAAACACCCCTCCGGGCATGTCGTAGGCCCGGCGAGAAGTCGGACAGCGTGGCCCCTCCGATGGTGCGCGCCGGCGCGCAACAGGCACTGCCGGAAGGGGCCTATGGCGTCTGTGCGCGTCGGGCGGGCGACTCGTGCCGTGTCGATCGCCGTTCCGACATGCACGGGCCCCTGGAGCAGTAGGGGCGTTGGGGTCGTCAGGCCGCTTCGGCCGGTGGCCGGTCGTCGATGATGATGCGCGTTACGGGCGGGCAGTCGTTACGGGGTTGGTAGTGGGCGTCGGCTTCGCCGGTGTCGACTTTGCGTAGGGCTACGCCGATGCGTTCGTAGATCCTGCTGGCGAGTTGCCGGGTCCCGGGGATGGCTGCGGGGTCTTGACGGGTGGCGCGTAGTGCGTCGAGTGCGGCGATGAGAGTGCGGCCGGAGATCTCGGCTTGGATGAGGCCACTTTCTTCCCTGACGCCGGCGGGGAGCCGAAAGTGCTGACCGCGGCTGGACTGGCCGACGAGGAAATCCCAGTGGTCCCGATGGCAGATGATCTGGGCATAGGCAATGCCGGCGGCGAGGGTGAGGAGGCACTCGAAGTCATCGGCCTCGGCCGGGGGTTGGGGTGCCTCCTGCGCGGCCGACTTCGTTGCGGGTGCGGGTGGCTCTGGAGTCCTGGCGGCTGCGAGGTCGGCGCGGAGTCCTTCGACGCTGCCGTGGAGTTCGGCGAGCCGGATGAGGATCTGCTGGTCGTCGCGTGAGGGTGTGGCGGGTTGTGGGCGTTGGGTGTCGTTGCGGAGGCCCTGGAGTTCGCTGTGGATGGCGTCGGTTCTGGCGTGAGCGAGGGCCGCGGCGTCGCGTGCCTGCTGGGCTGCGGTCAGTGTGGTTTCGATGGTGGCGCGGAGGCCGGCGAGGCTGCGGTCGAGTGCATCGGTGATTGCCGATTGTGCGTTGCAGATCGCCGTGCGGAGCTCTCCGATGATGCGTTCAGCGCCGAATGCCACGTTCCCCCCTGGTGTTGGTGGCTGTTGTTTCAGCGGGAGGCTCCCCGTCGATCGCTGGGGTGACGCGGCGAGTTTCGGTCGTGGAAATCATTGGAGCGCATTGGTGTGGATGCGGTTGTGTGGAGTGCCGCGTCGGGCTCTTCGACTCGGTGCGCCCCAGGTTGGCGTCTTCGCGCCCGGTCGTCCGCCGCTCTGTCGCTGCAGGCCGTTGTTGACGCTCACGCAACGGGTGCGGGATCGTGGGCTCCGGTGGCGCCTTGGCTGAGCGCCAGCTGCGCCTGCGTGAGCCTGCGGACTGCTTCGGTGAGTTGACTCGAAGGGAGCGTGTACGGCAGCCGGATGTGACGTTCGAAGGCCCCGCCGATTCCGAACCGTGGTCCCGCCGCGATGGTCACTCCGTAGTCCGGCGCGATCGCTGCCAGCCGTGAGCTGATGGGCTCGCGGAACGTTGCCCACAGCGTCACGCCTCCAGCCGGTTGCGGTGCGTGGAGGTCGGGCAACTGCTCGGTGAGTGCTTGCCGTAGTGCGTCGCGTTGCGATCGCAGTTGCCGGAGCGCGTCGGGCCGTTCGGTCTGACGCTCATTCAGGAGGACGGCCGTGGCCAACTGTTCGACGACAGGGGTGCCGAGGTCCGTGGCGGGGCGGGCTTTTTCGAGGCGCTGCAGGAGTGAGGGGAAGGCGCGGATCCAGCCGATGCGGAGGCCGCCCCAGACGCTCTTGGAAACCGAGCCGACGCTGACGGCGGTCGGATGTCCTGCGGGAGGCGCACCGTCGCCCTGGCGCGCGCCCTCGTGGCGAGGTAGCCGTGCTCGACCAGCGTGCGGTATGCGGCACCGACGGTGGTTCTGCTGGTGCCGAGCACGGCGGCGAGGTCGCGTTCGCTCGGCAGTGCCGCCCCGAGGGAGAGACGTCCGTCCAGGATCAGCAGCCGCAGCCTGTCGGAGAGGCGCTGGTGCGCCGGCCCGGGCCCCTCCTGCCAGGTCCCCATCATGCGCGCCACCGCGTACGAACTGATCTTCACCGAGCCAGCCCAATCAATCTGGCTATGGAATCCGAGTCCAGTTGGCGTCAAGGCTTGCGCCATGGCTCCTCCTGCTTCCCGCGCCCAACTGTCCTTCTCGGCCCGTCACGACCGCCCTGTGATCATCCGCATGAACGCCTTCGCCCAAGTTCGCGCAGGCCGAGCGGGGCGTCGCGTTCCCCAGCTCCTGATCGGCTTGGTGGGATACGGCGCCGCCGTCATGGTGCTCGTCCAATCCGGTCTCGGCACAGCCAGCTGGAGCGTACTCACGGACGGCGCGGCGAAGACTCTCGGCATCTCATTCGGATGGGCCACGAACCTGATCTCGCTCATAGTGCTTCTCGCCTGGATACCCCTGCGCGAACTGCCAGGACTTGGCACGCTCCTCAACGTCGCGATCGTCGGCTTCGCCGCAGACGCGACCGCGGCGGTGCTCCCTTCCCCTCAGGGGACACTTGCCGAGAGCGGTTACCTGGTAGTCGGCCTCGCCGCGCTGGCCTTCTTTGACGCGCTCTACCTCGGCGCACAGTTCGGGTCGGGACCACGTGACGGCATCATGACCGGCCTTGTTCGACTCACCCGCCTACCCGTCGCGGTGGTGCGCACCGGCATCGACGTCGCCGTCGCCGGCATCGGCTGGGCTCTCGGTGGAAGCTTCGGGGCCGGGACGGTACTCGTCGCCCTGTGCATGGGGCCTCTCGTCGGCTACTTTTTGCCGCTTCTGACTGTTCACCTCCCCGCTGCTACGACAGACGAACAGTGCGGCCGGTGATCGCCAGTACCGCGTCGCTTCACCGGAACGCTCCGCTGTCCGTGGAAAGCCGACGCCGGTTGGTTGAACGCTGCAAACGCGCCCCCTCGCACACGCGGCCGCTGAGATAGACGGGCATCTCCCGGGCACGTGCGTCGAAGTAGGTGAACCGGTACCGGCGCTACGGCGCACTCGGACTGCACGACCGGGCATCCACCCCGCCCACAGCCCACGGGCGACGCCTACCTCAGTGATCGAGAAGATCGAAGTCTGGCGGCGGCAGGAGAAGCGGTCCGCGCGGCGCATCACTCATGAGCCGGCCGAGAGCACCGCTCGTTGGCCCGGGCACATGGTGCACCTGGACATCAAGGAGGTCGGGCGCATTCCCAACGGGGGTGGCCGGCGCATCCACGGTCGCGACTCAGAGCAGGCCAAGGCCGTTCACGCAGTTCACCGAGCACGGGGTTCCCAAGCAGTTGCCGAGCGGTTGCCGAGCAGTTGCCGAGCATTGGCGGGCCGCACCACATCGAGACTTCATCGTCATTTCAACGCCACCCATGACAGTGGACCGAACAAAGCGCCGGCCAGCCAGTCGTGCGCCTGCCGCGTCCGCACCCCTCTCCGTAGGTGCGCGCCCTCAGCGAGTGAACGGGTTCCCCATGAACGATCTTCTGCACAAGCTGGTCTCCACCGTCATCACCGGCGCGCTGATCGCCCTGGTGGGATACCTCAGCGTGACCGTACGCAGGCGTCGGGTCGCCCGCGAGGAGGCCGCCGCGCCGGCCCCCGTCGAGGACCCCACCCAGAGCCTGCTCCGACAGGCCCAGCAACTGGACGTCAGCCGGGACGAGTTGGCGATCCAGGGCCGGCAGGCAGAGGCACTGGCCCGGGCCGGGGAGGCCGCCGACGCCTGGCGCGCGCTCACCCGGGCCCGGCCGGGGCGGTTCCAGGCGGAACGCAGGGCAGCGCTGGACCGGCTGAGCGAACTCCTGGACGCCGAGGGGCAGGAGCAGCAGGCCGCCCAGATCCGCCAGGAAGCCACCGGCCTTTCCTGACCGAGCGAGGAGAAGCATCCGTGCCCGCCGCGATCTGGACCGGCCGGAACGCCACCCCCGAGCAGACCGCTGCCGACATCACCGCAGCGCTGTGCGACGAACTCGGCCTCACCGCACCACCGTTGGCCATGACACTGCCGGCCGAGAGCACCGGCGTACCGGCCGGCAGTCTTCTGCCCCCGCGCGCACGGTTCAGCGGAATGCCCGTGCCGACGCACTGCTTCCTCTACATCGACGCCCAGTCCCCCAGGCCCTTCGAACTCCGCGCCTCGGTCCTGACCGGACGCTCGGGCATCCGCCGAAGCCTGGGCCTGGGACATCTCCTCTACGCGGTGCCCCTGGAACCAACGGTCACCTCCATCATCGAACTGAACACGCCCGGCGGCGCCACCTCCGCCCGCTTCGAGGGAGCCCCCGCGACCACTGACCGCCTGAACCAGGACGCGCACCTCGTCGACGCGGCCCGCGCGTTGACGCCCACCACGGCCGGACCGGACCGGAACCACACCTGGCAGGTGGCCCGCCGACTGGCGATCGAGCCACTTCCCGAGAGTCCCGAGGGTTCGGTCCTGCTCGTCCAGACCCTGCACCGCCCCACAACCCGCGCCTGGTCCCTCTGCGCCGCCGCGGTGCTGGACTTCGCGGATCGGGTGGAAACGGTCCTGGGGTAGTGCCGGTTCAGGGTCGCGACGCCGCGATCGGCCGGACTTCCAGCCCGCGCGGAATGCCGCCAATGGAGATCACGCTCGTGAGGCGGCTCTCGGGACGTCGACCACGCTCTGCGGTCGAGGGGCACCAGCACTGTCGGGCGGCCACCCCGGGCCGGGCCTGCTCCGCGAACGGGGAGTTCGCCCCTTGCCGGGCTCGCGCGCCTCGTAGCACGACCATGGTCGGAGCCTGGCAGGCAAGCTCCGACCATCTGTTACGACACCCGCTACGGCACCCGCTACGGCACCCACACCCCGGGGCCGCTGGCCCTGCGCTGTTGGCGTGGACCCGTACGGCACTGGCTACCGGGGACGCAGGGGTGGATGTGTCGGTCTGATTCGATGTTCAGGCCATGGACGCTCCGGGGCTTCCAGTCGGTCAGGCCGAGTCGCCTGTCTCGGAGTAGTTGGAGCCGTCATAGAGGTCCCGGACGGTGTGCAGCGCTTTGCCGAAGGTTGCCGCCGCAGTGCAGCCCATCTGCGCCCCGGAGGCACACATCTGCGGGTCGGCGTCGGCTGCTGCACCGGGCCTCGGTACAGGGGCAGCGTTGGCAACCGGCGCGATGAGTGCGGTAGCGGACACAGCAAGGGCAGCCGCTGCGAGAACAGTGCGAAGTTTCGTCATGTGTTGATCAACGACGAGACTAACGGTCGGTAATGTACGTCGAAGGCAAGGTCCACCCAGCCTGAGCCGGTCACGGTCGGCAAGGGTCTCCGCACAATCGTCGCCGCACCCGGCTGGCTGCTCAGACCTGCACGCGCTGCCAGTGGCCTCGCCGGGTCCACTCGCCGTCGTCCTGCGCCCAGCTCGTCACCAGGGCCGCGACCTCGTCGTGGCCCTTCATGGCGTAGGGCGGCGCCACGATGGTGCGGAAGTGCTGGTCGGGTCCGCCGTCGCGGTACTCCACGAGGCAACTCCCGTCCTCCGCGAGGTGGACCTGGATGTAGTACTGCTCCGGATCGCGGCCGTCCGCGCGTTCCACGACGAGGAACGGCAGCGCCAGGTTCAGCTCGCTGAGCAGGTCGTAGAGGGTGTCCGCGTCGGGACTGTCGTGCACGGCCCCGGTAGCGGTGTGGACGCGGGTGGCGGTCATACGGCCTCCTCCGGGCGCAGCACCGACTGATCGGCCAGCGCGACGAGATCGTCCCCGGTCGTCCGGATCGGTCCGTCCGGCCCGTGCACCGTCAGGGTGTCGTGGTACTCCGCCCGGAAGATGGCGCCGAGGCGGTTCTCCCACTCGACATGGCTGCCGGAGGCGCCGGGCAGGAGGGAGAGTTCATACCGCAGGACGTCCAGGGTCGCCAGGCCGCGGTCCGGGCCTTCGCTGTGGCTCCCGGTGCGTTCGTTGCGGTAGCGCATGCGCAGGAAGGGAACCGGGTCGCGCCGCAGTCGTGTGGGCTGCAGGCCGCGGTCGAATTGGTGGCGGGCCTCCGCCAGGCTCTCCGAGCCGGCGAACTCCTGCCGCCAGGCAGGGAAGAGCGCCACCGTCGCCTTGTGGAGGTCGGTGTCCTCCTGGCTGTGGTATTCGTGCACCTCCGGTCCGACGGCGGCGACCGTGTCGAAGTCCCACCCGGGGCAGGCGAGCCCGTCCAGCGTCACCAGCGGGCGGTCGCCGTCGAGCAGCTGTTCCGCGTGGTCGCGGGCCAGTTCCAGCACGGCGCGGGCCAGTGCCGGGTCGTACTCGCCCATGACGCGCATCTCCAGCACGCGGTCCCCGGAGACCACGGCGTCGAACGAGAAGATCATGCGTGACCAGTGCCAGGCGTCCGGCACGCCAGGTACGGGCTCGGCGCCGGGCTGGGCGGCCAGCTTCGACGTCAGGTCCATGATGGGTGGCTCCTCAGGGGGTGGGGCTCCTGCTCAGCAGGAGGAGTAGTTCGGGCCGGTGTCCTGGCGGTAGGTGGAGGTCATCTTGCCTCCGCCGCTGGAGTTGTTCTTGCGGGACATGGGCTCCATGTTATTGGCGTCGTTGTAGAAGTCGTTGCGGGTGGCGCGGTCGGAGTTGTAGCCCGTTTTGTTCCAGTGGTCGACGACCGGGTGCAGGTGCTCGTACGTGAGCTCGTCCTTTCCGGCGGGCACCGGCTCGCCCTTGGAGTTGAACCAGTTGAGCTGGTCCCGTGGGATGCGCTGGCCGGCCTCCGGGTGGCCGGCCGGGAAGCGCGGAACGCCGCCCTGCGTCTGGCCTTCGACCGTCCACTGGCTTGTCATGGCGTCGTGGGTCGACTGTCGGTAACTGCCGGGATATTCGGTGTCGCGGTTGTGGGTCGCCGGACCGTTCGGGTTCGGGATGAAGCGGCCGTTCGGTCCCCGCTGTGGCGTCAGCCCGAGGGGGTCTGCGACGGTGAGCGGGTTGTCGACGTACGCGTAGTGGTTGGGGGCCGCCACCAGCCCCAGTGGGTCGGGGGTGAGGTAGCGGGCCGTCTCCGGGTCGTAGTGGCGGAAGTAGTTGTAGTTCCACCCGGTCTCGGCGTCGGCGTACTGGCCGGGGAACCGCAGGGGGCAGGTGTCCGCCGGCCCGTCGCCGACCGGCATGCCCCAGGCGGTGGTGCGCAGCCGCCAGGTGATCCGTCCGTCCGGGGTGACCAGCTCGGTCGGGGCGCCCGAGACGTCGGTGACCACGGTGTGGAAGTCGACGCGGCCCTCGGTGTGGACGACGGTCTGGGTGAGCGGCCGGTGGGTGCCGGAGTGGTAGTCCCAGACGGTCGCGGTGCCGTCCGACGTCACTTGCTCCGCGAGTCGGGTGCCGTCCCAGACGAAACGGACCTCCTGGGCCGGGCGCCCGTCACCGTCGAGGCGACGCTTGGCGGTGCGCCGGCCCGCCGTGTCGTACTCGTACGTCCAATGTGTGCCGTCGGGCAGCACGGCGTCGGTGAGTTGGTCCGCCGTGTTCCACGCGAAAGAGGCAGTACGGGTCTGGCCGTTGAGGAGCCGCGTGGTGCGGCGCACCATGCGGCCGTCCTCGTCGTACGCGTAGGTGCGGCGTCCGCACCGCTCAAGGCGGTTGCCGGTGAATGTGCGCTCCGGGCCGGCGGTCTGGTCGCCGGGAACCTCGGCGTGGGTGAGGTTCCCGGCACTGTCGTAGGCGTAGGTCTCGGTCCAGTCCTGGGCGCGCACGGCGGTGACCCGGCCATCGGGATCGAGCTCGAAGTGCCGTGTGCCGCCCGCCGAGTCCGTGACGCCGCGGAGGTGGCCGTCCGCGCGGTAGGCGTAGGCGCGGTGCTGGAGGGTGTCGGCACCGCGGGTGACGGCCTGGGAGCTGAGCCGGCCCGCACTGTCCCACTCCTGGGAGAGGACGAGGTCGGGGCCGATGAGGCGGCGCACCTCCCGGTCCGCGTCGTCGAAGGCGAAGCCCACTCGGTCACCCCCGACGTCGAGGGTGGCCGGCCGCCCCGCGGCGTCGTACGACCACGTGGAGAGCACTCCGCTGGGGGTGCGCCGGCTGGTGCGCCGTCCCAGTGCGTCGTAGGTCCAGGTCGTGGTGCGGCCGTTGATGTCCTCGGAGAGCTTGCGGCCGAGGACGTCGTAGGTGTGGGCGACGGTGGTGGTGGCGTTGGCGGACCGCAGCAGGCAGCCGGCCGGGTCGTACGCGAAGGTGGCGATGCCGTCGGGCGAGTGCTCCTCGACGGTGCGGCCGAGCTCGTCGCGGACGAACACCGTGGTGCGGCCGGCAGCGGTGGTGCGGGCGGCGAGATTGCCCGTGGGGTCGGGCCGGTACTCCACGGCCCGGCCCTGGAAGTCGCTCTCCCGGACGAGGTGGCCGACGGCGTCGTATGCGTAGTCCCAGGTGTGGCCGCGCGGATCGGTGACGGTGGTGAGCCGCAGCTCGGTGTCGTGCGCGAAGGTATAGGTGGTCCCGTCGGGGGCGGTGCGTGTGACGGGGATGCCGAAGTGGGTGTACGTGAACCGGGACACCTGACCCAGTCGGTCGGTGTGGGCCACGAGATTGCCCTCACCGTCCCACTCCCATATCTCGGTCGCGCCGTCGGCGAACTCCCGCCACGCCGGCTTGCCCTCGGCGGTCCAGCCGAAGCGCTCGGTGCGCCCGCAGGCGTCGGTGTAGGAGCTGACCCGGCCGAACGCGTCGCGTTCGACGACCGTGGTGTGGCCCAAGGGATCGGTGACTGCCAGTGGCAGGCCGGCCGCGTTGCCGGCCACGGAGCGGGTGTGGCCGAGGGCGTCGGTGACCGCGGACAGCCTTCCGTGGTCGTAGGCGAAGCTGGTGACGGCACCGGTCGGATCCGTGGTGCGGACCTGGTTGCCGCGGGCGTCGTACTCGTGCCGCCAGGTCGCGCCGTCCACCTCGACGATCTCGACCGGCAGGCCCAGTGCGTTGTAGGTGGCGCGGGTGGTGCGGCCGTCGGGGCGGGTGACGATGGTGAGGTTGCCGTCGTCGTAGGTGTAGCTGCTGGTGTGGCCCAGCTCGTCGGTGACCGAGGCGAGCAGGTCCCGGCCGGTCCAGGTGCGGTGCGTGCGGTGGCCCTCGGTGTTGGTCCAACCGGTGAGGCGCCGCTGCTCGTCGTAGTGGTAGACGGTGGTGCGGCCGAGGGAGTTGGTGTAGCTGTTGGCACGGTTGCGGACGTCGTAGGTGAGGGTGCAGGACAGGTAACCGTCGGATCCGGTGCCGCGCACGCAGCGGTCGGCGCCGTCGTACTCCCAGCGGTACCAGCCGCCGTTGCGGTCGACGCGTTCGACGATGCGACCCGTCTCGTCGTGGTGGAAGCGCTCGGTGTGGCCGAGTGCGTCGGTGACCGCGGTGAGTTGGCCGTCGTCGTAGCCGTAGCGTCGTAGGACCGTGCCGGCCTCGCCGTCCTCGGTACCGAGGAGGCGGAGGGCCACGACCCGGTCGCCGTCGGTGTCGACGGCAATGCGGTACCCGCCGCTGTGCCGGATCTCGAAGGGGGTGCCGTCGTCGTCGCGCCAGATGTCGACTCGGTGGCCGTTGCGGTCGGTCACGGTCTGGAGGGGGAGGGTCACCCGGCCGGCCGCGGCCTCCGCCGGGGTCACGGTGGCCGGCATGAAGTGCAGGGTGTGCCCGGTGTCGGGGTCGGTGACGAGGATCTCGCCGGCCGGTGTCCCGTCCCACCGCAGCTCCCGGCGGGGGCCGTGGTGGGGAAGGTTGACGGTGTTCGGGGCCGGCACGTCGTACGAGAGCAGCATGCCGTCCGCGGTGGCGAGCACGAGTCCCCGTTCGTCGGCCTCCAGACGCTGGTCCAAGGTGGAGGCCCAGGAACTGCCGAACCACTGACCGCACCGGTAGGAAGACAGGTGGGTGCGCTCGACGACGAGATCGAGCAGACCGGGCAGGCGCACGTCGGTCGCGCTGAGGATCATCTCGCCCGACACCAGGTCGATGGGGTCGCCGCCCTTGCAGCGGCCGCCCGCCGGCTTGGACGAGCCGACTCCGTCCCGGTTCGCCCCGTCCCGCAGTGAGGGATCGGAGGAGTTCGGCCGACCGGAACCCGGGCCCTTCGCAGGGCCCTTGGGGCCCTTGGGGCCCTCACCCCCCGGCCCGCCCGACGTGTGCGGCGACGAGGAGGGAGAGACATGGGGATCCTTGGGCATGTCACCGTGCCGGCCCTTGAGGATGCCCTCCATCTCCGACGCATGCTTCGCGTCCGTTTCGGCGTGGTTCTTCGCCACCTGCCGCAGACGGTCGCCCGTATCGTGATAGAGGTTCTTGACTGCCTTGCCGGCGTCCTCGCCGAGGGTCTTGCCGAGCCGTTGTGCGCCGTCCTCCAGCGCTTTGACGATGCGGTTCGTCACGCGAAGCTCACCCCGCTCAGCTTGCTCTTGAAGTCCTCGGCGTGCGCCGCCACCGTCTCGGCGTGCTTGGACAGCGCCTGTGAGCGAGCGTGCAGTTCCTCGGGATGAACAGAGAAGCTCTGCCCTGCGCCCCCGCCGCCGGACACCCCGAGGGCCTTGGCGGTGCCCTCGTAGACGAGCCCGCTCACCGCGTTGCCGACCACGTCGACGAGCGGGGTGATGGCGGCCTCGATCACCTGGCCGATGACGTACTGCTCCAACTGCTGTTCCAGATAGCTCGTCGCCTTGCGGGCCGCAGCGATGATGCCGGCCTCCGCGGCTTCGGCGAGTCCGAAGGTGACGGCCGCGGCGGCCTGGTCCGCGACGAACGTCACGGCGAGCACCACCAGTTCGGCGATCGCCGCCGCCTTCATGCCCACGATGACACCGGCCGCGGCGTCCAGCGCGGTCGCCACCGTATGGCACGCGGTCACCAGCTCGTTCATGTGACTGGACGACATCTGGCCCCACTTGGCCATGAGGGCGTCGTAGGAGGCGCCCTGGTAGACCTCGGATAACTGCTCCACCGACGAGGTGGCGTCCTGGTGACTCTGCTGGATGTTGTTGGCGAAATCCCTGACATGGCTACCAAAATCGCGGACCTTGTCCTCGTCGACATTGGGCCAGTGGACACCGATGAAGTCGAGAAACGACACCACCGCGTCGGGTAGTTCCAGTGCCACCGCGCCCCCAGGTGAGAACTCGTCAGACCGCTCGTGGCAACGTATCGCCGCCGAACAAAGCCGAGGTAATCGAAGGGTCAGTTTTGCCCCAGGTGTCGAGGGCGTGCGCCGGGCAGGCGCGCCGACAGGACGCAAATTCGCCAACCCGGGACACACAAAAGCGAAGACCCCCTGACGTTGGCGGGGAACGATGCAGCGGCCCTATCCGGCGGCTCGCCGGCCCCGCGCCCGCCTCCGCCCTATCCGCCGACCGGGTGGGGCGGCGGGACCGTCTCCATATGGACGTGCTCCCCTGTCAGTTGTCGTCCACCTCCTCTTGTTCCATCTGACGGAACTCCTCGTACACAGCCGTCCCCGGCCCCGCCACATGCACCTCGAAGTCGCCCCAGTCGGAGTCGTGGAATTCGCGGAAGAACAAGTTGCCGATGCTGTCGTTGATTTCGACGCTGGCCACGTGCAGGGCCGGAACACGGAACGGCTTCACACGTGGCCAAGGCTCATCGCCCGCCTCGTCCACATGGATGTCGATGCCGAGCAACGGCAGATCGTCGGAGGCGAAGGTCTCCGCGTCGGCCAGATAGAGGTGGTCGTACGGAAGGTCGTGGCCGGCGTCGGGGGCGGCGGCGAGCACCGTCTCGGGCAGCAGGTCCCGGTACTTCTCCTTGTCGATCGGGGTGACATACGAGATGGCCTGGTCGTAATCGCAGACGTCCTGCGAGCCCTCCTCGAAAGCGACGGGCATCTCCAGGGCCTGCAACAGGCGAGCCCAGCCACCGAGGTCGGTGAAGTCGGTCCGCAGAACGGGAGCAGCGTCCGTGCGAGGCAGGTGTATCGGTCGTCGATCGTGATTCATGCCGTGGACCCTAGTACCGGGCACTGACAAGACACGGACGTGCGGGCCCCGCGCCGGTCTGCGTCGTCAGCGTTCCAAGGACCGCTCGGTGCCCGGCAGTTCCTTCGCGATCTGCGATTCTTCTCAGCACGGGCGAAGCGGCTCGCGGCCTCCGACCGGACCTGTTCACGGGCCTGCCCGTGGAGCGCGAGTTCGCCCACTCGCACTGGTTCCGTCGCCTGCGGATCCGCTGGGAGATCCGCGACGACATCCACCAGGCATTCCTCACCCTCGACGTCGACCTTCCCATGAGACGAGCCTTGAGAGGATCATGCCGAGCATGACGATTGCGGACATAGCCGTGGTGACAGGCGCGAACCAGGGGATCGGGCGAGAGGTGGCCCGGCAACTCGCCGCCGCGGGCATGGTGGTCTGTCTCGGTGCCCGAGATGTGGAACGGGGCCGTGCTGCCGCACGCGAGTTGTCGACCGCCGGCGATGTGCGGTTCGTGCCTCTGGACGTGGCGGACCAGTCGCAGGTCGACGCCGCGGCCCGAACGGTCGAGGCAGAGTGGGGCAGGCTCGACGTCCTGGTGAACAACGCGGGCATCGGCGGCACCCGCCCGGCAGTGGAGGAGACCACCGCGGACGATTTCACAGAGGTCATGGACGTCAACCTGCTCGGCGCTGTCCGGACGACGCACGCCCTTCTGCCTCTGCTGCACAAGGCCCAGCGCCCACGCGTCGTGAACGTGACGAGCGGCCGCGGATCGTTCACCATCAGCGACGACCCGGAGCGCATGGAATCCCGGTTGCAGGGCCTGGTCTACCCGGTCTCGAAGACGGCCTTGAACATGCTCACCTACCAGTACGCCCGCGCTCTGCCCGGCTTCCGCATCAACGCCGTCGACCCTGGGTTCACCGCGACCGCGCTCAACAACCACACCGGCACCAGCACACCCGCGCAGAGCGCCGCGACGGTCGCACAAATCGCCCTGGCGATCGACGGGCCCAGCGGACGGCTCTTCGATTCCACAGGCCAGGTCGGCTGGTAGCGAGGCCCGCAGGACCAGTCCACACGGAAGCCGGCGGAGCGGCATCCGGGATTGTCGGGCTGATGTACGACGTCAGTCGGTCGTCCCGCTGTGGGCCTCCTGGGCTCGACCGTCAGCCCCTGTGGCGGTCGAAGCCCATGCGCGGGCGACAGCAAGGCTGTCCTCGTAGAAGCGGTAGCGGGTGATCTCGCCGTCCGAAACGGTCAGTTGGAGCACGAACCAGCTCTCCATCACTGCCCCATTACGTATGACGCGGCTCCGGAAACGGCCCGAGACTGCCGCTTCCGCACCATCCACAAGGGTCCGTTCGACAACGAAATCCTCCTTGGTGACGTATGTGGGGTGCGTGGTGAAGTAGTCGGCGACCTCGGCACGCGTCGCGCGGATGCCGAGCCAGGGGACCTCGACCGCGCCGGGTACGTCCCAGTCCACTCGCTCGGCGAAGAGCGCCGCGACGCCGTCGACGTCTCCCGCGGCGAGTCGGGCCAGGAAGTTCTCGACGGTGTCTCGCGTGCTCGGCGCCGTCGATTCCGCTCGCATCACTTCGTGCCTCCACTGTCTACCGTCTATCGTTTGCGCGAGTTTTGAACAGTACAGTCCAAAATCGAGGCGGGCAACTCAACGCGTCTCGTCGGCATATCGGTGATGAGAACCCTGATCACGACTCTCCTCAGCTCCTGACCTCGAAGGACTTCTTCTCGATCAGCTTGCCGTCCTTGAAACAGAACCGGAAAACCGGCTCCTTGCTCCAACTGCTGCTGTTCTCGGAGGACATCAGCGTGAGGCATGCGGCGCCCTGGGGTGCGGGCGGTGCTCCTCTGTCCAGGTTTTCGGCCAGGAACGAGTTTCCGCGGGGCAGTTTCGCGCGGACCTCTGCTTCTGACTGGCCCACCTGCACCGCGTCGTACTGCTTCGGCTCGATCATGGCCTTGTCGGCCTCCCCCACCAGGAAGACCGCGGCGACGACCCCGAGGACCACCAGCAGGAGGAGGATCAGTGCCGCGATCCCACAGCCGATGGCGACGCCGCTTCGCTTCGTGTTCCTGCTCATGGCCTTGGCCAGCTCCTTCGGAAGACTGTTCCCGTCGATGACCGGAACACGTTCGCCCAGGGGGCCGGCCGGGGTCTGCTCCCGAAAGTCGCCGGTGGGATCGACGAACGTCGTCTCCGCGTCCCCCGGCGAGCGACTCGCGACCCCGCCTTCCGGCGAGGCGTAGGGCAGCACGCCCGCCAGTCGGAAGCCACCGTCCGCCGTCGGGCCCGCGTGCACCATGCCGCCGATGAGCCGGGTCCGTTCGCCGAGGCCGGTCAGACCCTGACCACCGCTCACCACGCTCCGGCCGGCCTCCGCCGTCTGCGGGGCGGGACCGTTCGCGACCTCCACGACCAGCGCGTCCGGCTCGTACCTCAGCTCAATGGTGATCGCGGCACCCGGGGCGTGCTTGTGGGCGTTGGTCAGCCCCTCCTGGGCGACGCGGTACGCCGCGTGATCCGCGGTCGGGGCGAGCGGGCGGGGTTCGCCGGAGCGTCGCAGCTCCACGGCCGTCCCCGCGCTCCGGGACGCCTCCACCAGGCCCTCGATGCCGACCACCCCGCGCGACGGCACCGTATTGCCCTCTTCCCGCACCGCTTGGAGGGCGTGGGTGGCACCCTCCTGGGCGGGCCCCTCGGTCCCGTCCCGGAGCAGCCCGACCACCTCGCGCAGCTCGTGCATCGCGGCCACCGACGCCTCGCGCAGCACACTGACGGCTTCCCGCTGCCGCCCGGTCAGTTCCCGGTCCACCTCCAGCGCCCCGGTGTGGACCGAGATGAGGGTGAGGTGGTGGCCGAGACTGTCGTGCATGTCCTGCGCGATGCGCTGGCGCTCCCGCATCCGGGCCTGGCCGGCGACCATCGCGCGTTCGCGCAACAGCTGGGCGTTGTACTCCCGCAGGATGTCCGTCAGTGTGCGGCGTTGTGACCAGTAGCGGCTGATCAGTCCGGGGACGACGGTCATGACCAGCAGCAGCGGGACGGCGAGGGTGAGGGTCATCGTGAGGGAGAGCGGCTCCTTCAGGAGGCCCAGGCAGAGACTGAGGACGTATGCGGCGGCGAAGGTTCCGGCCGCCTTGCCGACTCCCTCGATCCGCCGTCCGGCCGACCAGGCCGCCACCATGAGCAGGGGCATGAGACCGACGAACACGGACATGCCGGCGGCGGCGAGCAGCAGCACGGTCGCCGGGAGGACCCGGCGCAGGGACGACAACAGTGCGGCGGCCAGACCCACGGCGACGACCCGTACGATCCCGGCGTCGGACACCACCCCCGACGGGATCTCGATAGCCGCCGCCAGCAGCCCGAGCAACGCGCACAGCAGCGTTTCGCCCACGATGCGCCCGGGAGTCCACATCCCCGGGGCGAAGAGTGCCCTGACCGGATCGGTAAGCCGCCGGGGCGCCGAGCGCAGCGCCGCTGCCAGTGCCTGGCGGGCCGAAGCCGTAAGGTCCGTACGTTCCACACGTGTCACGCGGCCACGGTAGGCGGCCACCGCCGGACACCGCATTCGCCATTGGTCGCGACGGCCGACGACTTAAGTCGCTCATCGAGAAGCATGCGTGGACATGCGTGGAGCGGTACGGATCGGGCCCAAGGCGGCGACAACCGCATGCGGATCGCCGACTTGGCGTGCCGGGGGGAGCGACTTTCGTTCCACGGGTCCACCCACGGGGTGAGGTCCGATCGGCCCTTGAGGCTGATCCGCCGGGCCATGCTCGCTGCCAGGCTTGTGGCATCGGCTCCCGCACCGGCGGAGCGCGCCACACACCTTGATCGACCACTTTGACCGACCACTTTGATCGACCATCTTGATCAAGGTGGTCATCCGGTGGGTGCAGACGCCGGTTTCCCGTTCCCCGCCGAGCCGCCCCCGGCCGTTCGCGGAGTCAATTCGCTCTGGCTTCCTCACACTCGTTGCGAAAGTTTGGAATGACGTCATGCCCATCGTTGGTCCCAAGGCCGTACGGGTCGGCGCGCTCAGCGCGACCGTCATAGTGGCCGCCGGCACGGTTGTCGGGTGCGCCGGCAACGAACCTCTGAAGTCCACGTCGAGGCCCTCGTCGACCGTGAACACCTCGTCGTCCTCCTCCGGCCCGGCCACGAGCGAGCTGCCGGCTTCACTGACCGGGCAGAAGCTGAGGTGGAGGCAGTGCGCGGCACCGACTCCCGCGCAGGGCGGCGGCAAGGCCCCGGGTGGCGAGTGGGAGTGCACCACGCTGAAGGCACCGCTGGACTACGCCAAGGCAGACGGCGAGACGATCGGCATCGCGCTGATCCGCGCCAAGGCCAAGGCCAAGGACCGGGGCGGGCGCCTGGGGTCGCTCGTCTTCAACTTCGGTGGCCCCGGCGGCTCCGGCATCACCACCCTCCCCGGCCTCGCCCAGGACTACGACACCCTGCGCTCGCGCTACGACCTGGTCAGCTTCGACCCGCGCGGCGTGGGCGGGAGCGCGGGCGTGACGTGCCTGAGCGACCAGGAGACCGACGCCATGACCGCGGTCGACGGTTCGCCAGACGACGACGCCGAGGTCGAGGCCGCGACCGCCGCCAACAAGAAGTACGTCGAAGCCTGCCGGCGGAACTCCGGCAAGGTGCTTCCCCATGTGGACACGGTGAGCTCCGCGCGTGACTTGGACCTCATACGTACGGTCCTCGACGACAAGAAGCTGAACTACTTCGGCATCTCGTACGGCACCAAGCTCGGCGGCGTCTACGCCCACCTCTTCCCGAAGAACGTGGGCCGCTCGGTACTGGACGCCGTCGTCGACCCGACCCAGGATCCCCTCTCCGCGGCCATCGGCCAGGCAAAGGGCTTCCAACTCGCCCTCACCAACTACATGAAGGACTGCGCCACCAAGATGGGCTCCGGCTGCCCGACCGGAAAGGGCGGGGACGAGGGCAACCAGAAGCTCACCGCGCTGCTGAAGAAACTCGACAGGCACCCGCTGCCCACCCAGAGCGCCCGCAAGCTCACCCAGGACCTGGCAGTCACCGGTATCGTGGCCACGCTCTACGACAAGGAGAGCTGGGGCATGCTGACGATCGCGCTGAGCGAGGCGATGCGCAGCGGCCAGGGCAACATGCTGCTGGCGTTCGCCGACAGCTACAGCGGTCGTGACGAGCAAGGCCACTACAACAACTCCCAAGCCGCCAACCGAGCCATCAACTGCGTGGACGACAAGCGGCGTTACACCGTCGACGACGTGAGGGCGAAGCTGCCGGAGTTCCGCAGGGCGTCACCGGTCTTCGGCGAGTCCACGGCCTGGGGTCTGACCGGCTGCACCGACTGGCCCGTCGCCGGCAAGACCGACAAGACCGAGGTCGGTGCCAAGGGCTCGGCCCCCATCGTCGTCATCGGCAACACCGGCGACCCAGCCACCCCCTACGAGGGAGCCAGGAAGATGGCGAGGGAACTGGGCGACGGCGTGGGCGTCGAACTCACCCTCAAGGGCGAGGGCCACGGCGGCTACAACAGCGGCAACCCCTGCCTGAAGAAGGCCGTCGACGACTACTTGCTGGACGGCAAGGTCCCGGCACCCGGCACCACGTGCTCGTAGCACCGCCCGCGCCTGGGGCGTGTCCGCGATCTCGTCCGCCTCGCGAATCATGAGGTCCTGGAGCGGCAGCGGAATGGCATTGTCCTTTGTGTAGCGCACGAATGTACGTGGCTCCCGGCCCCACTCGTCGGCAGCCCACGGGCGTGCACGCGGTGTCAGACCAGCAGCGCGGCGGCCTGCTGACGTGCCTGGCACAGCCACGATGCGCGCATTTCGTCGGTTGAGTCGGTCACCGTGCGGAAGACGGTGCGGCGGACGTCGGCAACACCTACGTACGGCAGGACGCATGCCGCCCAGATCCTTTGCAGCGGGTCGCCGAACTCACTCTCTTCGCGGTCGACAGGGGTGTCGGAGGTGTTCAGAACGAGCGCCCGGCCGGCCTTCAGCAGCCCTGCGGGCTCCCCGTCCGCGGTGCCCAGCTTGTACGCGACACCGGGCGCGAGCACACGCTGCACCCAGCCGGTGAGGACGGCGGGCGGCATGCCCCACCAGTTCGGATGGACCAACACCATGGCATCAAGGGTGGCCACCTCGGACCGGTGCAGCTCCACCTGCGCGTCACGGGCGGGGGCGGCCGACTGGACTGTCTCCGTCTCGTCGGCGGTCAGCGCAGGGGCGAATCCCTCGGCGTAGAGGTCGTGCGCGAGTACATGACACCCCCGGTCGCGCAGTTCTTCCACGACGGCCGTGAACACCGCGTGGTTGAAGCTGCCTGGACGCGGGTGCGCGAGGTAGACCCCGATCCGCATGGTTCCTCCTGATCGATAGCTGGTCCTCCCCGACTATGCCCTGCCGATTACTGCCCACCACAACTGGGGTCTGCAGCCCGGGCGTTGGAGGTGGCAACGTCAGGCACCCGGCCGTCGACCCCCGGGGTACCCGCTCACCGCGTGCGCCCTGGGGCCCGGTCGGTCCCCGCGTGCCTTCCTGTCCGCGGGGGCCGATCAGGGATGCGAGCCAGTCGGGCCGGGTTCCCCTAAAGCCTTCCGTGACGGCCACCTCGTACGCGGAAGCGCCAGGCACGGGAACGCGGTTCGGCTTGGTGGGGCCGGCCGGCACGGTGTCGGCGAGGCCGGCCTCGGACGCCTCGGCGGAGCAATCCGCCGACGCTCCCCCACCCCGCCCACGCACAGGAGGAGGTCGCCGCGTTCCTCAACCGCGAGGCTTGGCCCCGGGAGCCGGTGTCGCTTACACGCTTGGCCGCGGAGCCTGCTGTCGGTGCCGGCTGGTTTTCCTCGGCGCTGTGTTGGGAGGGGTGCTGCGGTGGGTGTGGTGCCGGGTGAGGGTGGCCAGGGCGGCGATGGTGAGGCCGCAGCCGGTGATGATCCACCACGCGGGGCGGCTCGCGTGGTCGAACGTGGTGGCGGTGTAACCGGTGGCGGGGAGGGTGGCGCCGGTGACCGCGACGCCGAGGGCACTGCCGATCTGGCGGCTGGTGGTGGTGACGGCGGAGGCCACGCCGGCCTGGGCGCGGGGCATGCCGGAGACGGCGGTGTGGGTGAGGGGGGCGTTGACGAGGCCGAAGCCGATGCCGAAGAGGAGGTAGCAGGCCAGGAGGAGCGGGGTGTGTTGCTGGGCACCGAGGAGGGCCAGGAGTCCGGCGAGGGTGGTGGCGGTGCCGGAGAGCACCAGGGGCAGGTGGGGGCCGCGGGTGGCGGTGAGGTGTCCGGCCAGGGGTGGGCAGGCGATGGTCATGGCGGCCATGGGCAGCAGGTAGAGGCCGGCCTGCCAGGCGTGAAGGCCGCGGGCGTCCTGGAGGCCGAGGGCGGCGAGGAAGAGGAAGCCGCTCAGGGCCGCGAAGGCGCACACGGCGCTGAGGGCGGATGCGGTGAACGGGGGCTGGCGGAAGAAGCGCAGTTCGATCAGCGGTTCGCGCTGGGCGAGTTCGGTGACGATCAGTGCGGGCAGTGCCGCGGCGGCGGTGAGGGCGCAGGCCAGTACCTGGGGGGAGGTCCAGCCCGTGGCCGGGCCCTGGATGATCGCGTAGACGCTGGTGGCGAGCAGCACGACGATGAGCAGTTGGCCGAGCGCGTCCAGGCGGCGGGGGTGCGGGGCGCGGGATTCGGGCACCTGGCCGGTCAGGGCCAGCGCGAGGAGGCCGATGGGCAGGTTGATCAGGAAGATCCAGCGCCAGCCGACGGTGTCGACCAGTAGCCCACCGAGCAGGGGGCCGACGGCCATGGTGATGCCCTGGACCGCGCTCCAGACGCCGATGGCGCGGGCGCGTTCGCGGCGGTCGGTGAAGACATTGGTGATGAGGGCCATGGCGACGGGGGTGAGCAGGCAGCCGCCGACGGCCTGGAGGGCGCGGAAGGCGATCAGCCAGCCGAGGGAGGGAGCCAGGGAGCACAGCAGGGAGGCGGTGGTGAACAGGGCGAGCCCGGCGCGGAAGACGCGACGGCGGCCTATGCGGTCGCCGGTCGAGCCGGCGAGCAGCAGCAGGGCGGAGAGGACGACGAGGTAGGCGTCGACGGTCCACTGCAGTCCGGCGGTGGAGGCGTCGAAGTCGCGCTGGATGGCCGGCAGTGCGGTGTTCAGGGCGGTGTTGTCGAGGCTGACGAGGAACAGGGCTGAGCAGCAGACGGCAAGGGCCAGCTGCCGCTGCTTTGGGGACGGCTCGGACACGACATCACCTTGGGGAGAACGGTTCAGGACGGGGTGGGGGAGCGGACGAGAACAGCGGTGGTGCACCGGCCCCGGGACGGCAGGCGTGGGGCCGGTGCACCGTCGGGGTTCACCAGCGCGGGAGTTGGCCGGTGGCTGTGAGGTGGTCGAGCACGGGTGGTGGCGCGGGCGCGGTATCCGTGGGTGCGGGCGGCGAGGAGCCGGCCCTCGTCGAGCCGGAGCCAGGCCACCTTCTCGATCGCCTCGGGCACCGGGGCCTCAGCCGGCGGTCGGGACGCCCGCGACGCGGCGCTCACCGCCGTTGCGTTCCTGCCAGAACCGGTAGACCTCGACGGCGTCCTCGCGCTCCTCGTAGCGCATCGGCAGCCGGCGGTCCTGCCAGGGCTTGGCGAACTCGTCGTAGAAGGTGTCCAGCTCGAAGTACTTGCGGTCGTCGACGTAGTGGGGCTCGTAGGCGTCGCGGGTGGTGAGGAAGACGACCTGGTCCGGCGAGCAGTAGTACAGCGAGCCCAGGCACATCGGGCAGGGGTGGGCGAGTACGTAGATGGTGGTGCCGGTCAGGTGCTCGGTGCCCAGCTTCATGCAGGCATCGCGGATGGCGAGGATCTCCGCGTGGGCGGTGGGGTCATTGGTCTGGGCGACCTTGTTGGGGCTCTCGGCAAGGATCCTGCCGTCCTTGACGATGACGGTCGCGAACGGGCGGCCGCCCTCGGCGACGTTCTGGCGGGCGATGTCGATGGTGCGCTGGACGAAGTCCATGAAAGGTCCTCCAAAGAGGGAAGGGGGATGCGAGGCCGCCGGCAGGCAACTTCACGGGGTTCGGGGAACAAGGCGGGGCGGGCCGGAAGACTGTTTCCGGCCCGCCCCGTTGCCGTCCGTCCGCGACGCCGTGTCGGCGCCGGTCAGAAGGGCTTGGTCGGCAGGTACTTGCCGTCCAGGGTGATGACGGCGCGCTCGCCGCCGTCGGGGTCGGCGACCTTCTTCACGTCGAGCTTGAAGTTGATCGCGGAGATGATGCCGTCACCGAACTCCTCGTGGACCAGGGCCTTGAGGGTCGTGCCGTAGACCTGGAGCATCTCGTAGAAGCGGTACATGGTCGGGTCGGTCGGGATCCGGTTCGGCATCGAGCCGCGGACCGGGATGGTCTGCAGCAGCATCACCGCGTCGTCGTCCAGGCCCAGCAGCTCGGCGACGGCCTGCGCGGAGTCCTGCGGCAGGGGGTGCTGGCCGAGGACGGCGGCGGTGGTGAAGGCCACCGACAGGCCGGCGGCCTCGGCGATCTGCTTCCAGGAGAGGTTCTTGCGGGTCTTGGCCTCCACGGCCTTGGCGGCCAGGGCCTCACGGGCGGTCTGCTCGAACTGGGCGTGCACCATGGTCAGTACGTCCTTTTCTCAGGTGTGCCACTCCACGAACAGGGGTGGGGTGAAGTGGCGAGTGGGTGGGGTGGATACGGGTTCCCGGCACGCTGTCGTTGTCGCGGGCTGGGAACGAGAGCCGGGAGGGTCAGACCGCGAGCGCCGGGCCGGCGGCGGTCAGGTCCTCCACGCGACCGGTGGGGATGTCGTAGACCCAGCCGTGCAGGGCGGCCTTCCCCTCCGCCAGGGCCTTGGCGACCGAGGGGTGGGTGGCCAGGTTCGCCAGCTGCGCGAGCACGTTCTGCCGTACCAGGGCGGGAACCTCACCGGCAGCGGTGGTGCGAGCCTGGGACGCATCCGCGTGCCGCAGCCAGGCGGCGACCGCCGGGGCGCCGCTGAGGTCGTGGCCCTGGGCCAGGGCGGTCATCGCGCCGCACGCGGAGTGACCGCAGACGACGATGTCCTGCACGCCCAGCGCGGCGACGGCGTACTCGATGCTCGCCGCGACCCCGTCGGCCTCGGGCGTATAGGCGGGGACCAGGTTGCCGGCGGTGCGGATGACGAACAGGTCGCCCGGCTCGGTGCCGGTGATCAGCTCGGGCACGACGCGGGCGTCGGAGCAGCTGATGAACAGCGTGTGCGGGGTGTGATGCGTGGCCAGATGCGCGAAGAGCTCCGCCTTGGCCGGGAAGACGTCCCGCTGGAAACGGGCGACGCCCTCGGTGAGGTCCTGCATGGGTCACTCCCTTCGGGTGGTGATCGACCCCTGTGGGCTGGTGAGATCCACCATGCATGACCTGTACCTATAGTGCCCAAGAGTCATTAGCCATAGAAGCTATTAGTGCCATCTATAGTTGCCCCATGGCTGCTCTCGAACTGCGTCATCTGCGCTATCTGCTCGCCGTGGCCGAACACGGCAACTTCACCCGCGCCGCCGAAGAGCTGCACATCTCCCAGCCCACGCTCTCCCAGCAGATCAAGCAGATGGAGCGGACCCTGGGCGTGCAGCTGCTGGACCGCACCGGCCGCACGGTACGGCTCACCGACGCCGGCGCCGTCTACACCGACCACGCCCGGCGCGCACTACGCGACCTGGCCGCCGCCGAACGCGCCGTCCACGACGTCCAGGACCTCTCCCGCGGCCACCTGCACCTGGCCGCAACCCCCACCTTCACCGCCTACCTGATCGGCCCGCTCACCGCCGAGCTCCACACCCGCCACCCCGGCGTCAGCCTCACCCTGACGGAGATGCCCCAGGACCGCATCGAAGCCGCCCTCCTCGCCGACGACCTCGACCTGGGCATCGCCTTCGCCGGCACCCACCTGCCCGGCGTCACCGCCACGCCGCTGTTCACCGAGACCCTCAGCCTCGTCGCCGGCGCCCCGCGCGCCCAGGCGGTGCCGGACCCGCTACCCGCCCGTGCCCTCAAGGACGAGCAACTCGCCCTGCTCAGCGGCGACTTCGCCACCCGCGGCCACATCGACGCCTACTTCGCCCGCCACCAGGTCGCCCCCCGCATCACGATCGAGGCCAACTCCATCCAGGCGCTCACCGAAATCGTCCAACGCACCCCCCTCGCCACCGTCCTGCCCGACGCCATCACCCACGACCACCCCCACCTCACCCCCATCCCCCTCGACCCGCCCCTGCCCACCCGCACCGTCACCCTCCTGCACCGCACCGACGCCTACCAAAGCGCCGCCACCCACGCCTTCACCGACCTCACCCACGACCTCATCCGCACCCGCGGCTACGCCCCGCCCCTGTGAACCCCCACTGAACCCCCACCCCGGAACAGGGCTTCTCCCGAACGGCCCTTCACCGAAGCCTGCCTGGACGCGGGCAGCCGAACGGGGCGAGGAGGCCGCGCTTGCGGAGTGGGCATCCATGCTTGCGGAGTGGGCTTGCGTGTCCGCGGCCAACGCCTGGTGGACCGGCAGGAGCGTTCGGTGACGCCGTACGCCGAGCGGCCGAGACCTCAACCGCGACCGCTTGGTTCTCGCTGATCAGCTTGGTTGAGAGGGGGTGTCCTGCCCCAGGCCCCGGCGGATCGCGATCTCCACGGGTGAGTACGCGCCGTCGGCCCGTTCCCGTTCGTACGGCGCGGCCGGCATCAGCGGCGGCTGGGCCATGAAGCGCGGCCGCGCCCCATGGTGTGGTTGCGCCGCGTGCACCAGGAACGGATGGCACAGGAAGACGTCGCCCGGGGCCCCGGTGGCGAGGGCGAGTGGCCGGTGGTCGGACGCCGCCACCAGATCGGGGGCGAGGGTCAGCCCGCTCGCCCCGTCCTCCCCGTACTTCTCCAGCACCTTCGGCACGTCGAGGTGTGAGCCGACCCGGATCCGGGTCGGGGCGTCCTCCTCACCGACCTCGCTGAACAGGAACAGCATCAGCAGCGCCCGGCCCCGGGAGCGCAGATTGGTGAAGTACCAGCTCTCGCCCTCCGGCAGATAGCTCCCCTCGATGTGCCAGCCCGCGTCGTCCGGCTCCTCCTCGTGCGGGAAGCGCAGCGGGAACGAGCCCAGCGAGTAGCGCGGCTCCCAGCGTCCCGCACCGACGAGCAGGTCGTACGCGCGATGCAGGGAAGGGGAGTTGGGCGCGGCGGCGAACGGCCCCTGCGCCATCCCGGCCACCCAGTGCACGGGCTGCGTCCACGTCGCCGGATCGTCCGGGTCGCAGCCCGTCTCCCGCCACAGCAGCCGCGCGCAGTCCGCGGCCACGCGAGGCGCGACGGCGCCCGCCAACTTCACGAAGCCGTCGCGGAGGAAGCGGGATACCAAGGTCGTGTCGTCCATGCCCCCATCGTGCGGCGGCACCGCTCCCGCTCACCCGACATTTTCCGCACCGCCTTTGTCGGGTGTTCAGCGAGTCGAGCCGCGGCCGTCGGCTGATGACGTCGTCGGCTCACCGAACGCGGAGGCACAGCCACCGGGCCGACCAGCACACCGCGCGGGCGTGGGCCGCGTCTCCCTCCCGCGCACCGGCCCACCGGGGTTTCCGCGCCACTCGCGGCAGGGCGGACGTGCCCGACATGCGGTACCCGCGCCCGCAGGCCGGTCATCCGACGAGGACTCGCCTTCTCGATCCGGACAGCACACCCCGCTTGTAGTGATCCGCTGCGGTCATCTGCTGCAGTCATCCGCGCGAGAGCGGCTGTTCCGCCTCCTGATCGCCAGAGGAGACAGGCTGATCACCACAGGAGACAGGCCGCGGCCGGAAGGTGGCCGAGTAGCCTGTGCGCACGGATGGCCAAGGAAGGCGATAGCGGTGGACCGAAGTGACGAGGGGGCCCGCCAGGCATCCGGCAGGCGGGCGCGCGGTGAGCTGGAGAGCGATGTGCTCGCCACGCTCTGGGCCGCTCGCGGTCCGCTGACCGCGCGCGAGACGCAGGAACGACTGCCGGGCGACCTGGCCTACACGACCGTCATGACGATCCTGTCGCGGCTGCACGACAAGGGCATGGTCGTGCGGCACCGCGAAGGCCGCGGGTACGCCTACGAGCCGACCCGGGACGAAGCGTCCCATACCGCCCAACGCATGCACTCGCTGCTGGAGGGCGGCTCCGACCGCGAGGCGGTGCTGGCCCGTTTCGTCTCGGAGCTGTCCGCGCAGGACGAGCACCTGCTGCAACAGCTGCTGTCCGGGCACGGCGAACCACCCGCCGAGAGCGAGCGCTCCCCCAGGAATCGGTGACCCCGTGCTGGTCAGCGTCTATGTCCCGTTCCTCGTCACCGCCGCACTCGCGGCGCTCGTGCCACCCATCGCACGTCGGTTGCCTCCGCGCCCGGCCGCCTGGGCACTGGTCTGCGTTGCGCTCGTCACGGCGGTCGGCTGGACCGGATCGCTCGCCCTGCTGGCCTTCACCGGCGTGGCGCAGATTCCGCAGATCGCGAAGGAAGGCCACTGGTCCGTGGCCGTCCTGCGCGCCGAGGACCCGGTCTACCTCGCCGTCGCGGCCGGCAGTGCGCTGGCACTCGCGACGGGCATCGTCTCGTTGGGCGTGGCCGCCGTACGCCAGATTCGCCGCCTGGTTCGGGCGCGACAGGAGTGCGCCGACCTGCCCGGGCGGACGGAGCTGGCCGTCGTCGACGACGTCCCGCTGGCCTTCGCACCGCCCGGGGCGCCCGGGCGGATCGTGGTGTCCCGCGGGATGCTGCGCTGCCTGGACGACGACGGACGCGCGGCCCTGCTCGCACACGAGCGGGCGCATCTGGCCGGGCGCCACCACCTCTTCCAGGGCTTTTGGCGACTTGCCGCGGCCCTGAACCCGCTGCTGCGGCCACTGGCCGCCGCAGGTGGTTTCGTCCTGGAACGGTGGGCCGACGAGGAAGCCGCGGCGTGTGTCGGCGACCGCCGGGTCGTCGCCCATGCCGTCGCGCGCGCCGCGCTCGCCTCCGCCGCCACGTCCCGTCCCCCGGCGCTGGCCGCCACCGGCGGGGCGGTGCCGCAGCGGGTGAAGGCCCTGCTGTCCCCGCCTCCCGCCCGCCGGAGGCTACCCTTCGCAGCGGGCGGGCTGCTGCTGGTTCTCTGCTGCGCGAGCCTGGCCAATGCCGCGTCCGACAACGACCGGATGCTGGACAACGCACAGTGGGCGCAGTGTGCGTTGTACGCCGACACCGCGCGCTCGTGGCCGGCCGACCGCGAGGTTCGGCCGGGCCTGCACTGTGTGGATCACGATCGGCGGGAACACGGAGAGCGCCACTTGTAATCGGCGCGGCGCCCGAACCCGTACTCCCCCGCACCCGGGGTACCCACTCCCCAAGTTCTACATCATGTAGTAGCTTCGGCCTTCGACGCCGCCGCAATCAGCCATGGCCCGGATCCGCATCGAGGCCCGACCTCGGCCTGCGCGCGGTGCCGCCTGCCCGGAGTGCGCCCGTCTCGCGCCCCGCATTCCGCGCACTCCATGCATTTCACGCATTCCGTCAGGAGGCTGATCGACCGTGCCCGAGCGTGACGAACTGCTGCCGGGCTCGCCTCCCTCCGCAGGACCGCAGGGGACGGGCCGCCACCGCATCGTCGTCATTTCCGCGAGCGTCGGCGCGGGCCACGACGGGACGGCGGACGGGCTGACTTCCAGGCTGGCCGCACAGGGATTCCTGGTGGACCGGTACGACTTCCTCGACCTCCTGCCCGCACGCACGGGCAAGCTGCTGCGCGACGCCTACCACCGACTGCTGACCCGGGCACCGGAGAGCTACCAACGCCTCTACCAGGCCACGGAGCACGCTTCGCGCCCCGGCGCGGTCTGGCGGGCGCTGTTCCGTAGTGCCGAACACCGCACCCTTGCCGCACTCCCGCCGGACACGACCGCGGTCATCTCGACCTACCCGGGGGCCAGTCAGGTCCTCGGCGCAGTGCGGCGGCGCGGTGTGCTGAAGGTGCCGGCCTACACCTTCCTGACCGACTTCTCCGTGCACGCCCTCTGGATCGCCCGGGGCATCGACGCGCACCTGGCCGTGCACCCGATACCCGCGGCCCAGGCCCACGCCCGTGGTGTGCGGGCGCAACCAGGCTCTCGTCGAACAGTTGCGACAGGACGGCATCGCACATGCCTTCGGCTGGGTGGACGACATGCCCGGCCTGATGCACGCCTGCGACGTACTGGTCCAGAACGCCGGGGGGCTGACCGCACTGGAGGCGTTCGCCTCCGGGCTACCCGTGGCCAGCTACCGCTGCATCCCCGGCCACGGCCGCACCAATGCCCAGGCACTGGAGGAGGCGGGCCTGGCGGCCTGGATCCGCACCGTCGGCGACCTGCGCCCCGTGCTCGCCGAGCTTCTGCACGGGCCACGAGGCAGGGCCCAACGCCTGGCAGGTATCGCCCTGCACCGAACCGCCTCCGGCCCGGTACCGGCCATCACCGCCCGAGCCAGACACCGGCTCGCAACCCCCGCACCCTCGTCCGCGGTGCGCCACCCGGGCAGGCGACGGCTCGCTCTGGCCGCCACCACCGCAGTGGCCACCGTCTCGCTGGGCGTCGCCGCGCCACTGACCTACGCATACGCCAAGGCCCCCGCCCACTTCACCACCGTCGCCCACCACTTGGACGGAGATGACCGATGACCCCGGCCCGCGCCGCGCTGCTCGCCTCGGCCACGGTCCTGCCGGGGCTTGCCGCCCTGCACGCCGCCCCCGTGATCTCCACCTTCGGTCCGCTGCGCAACACCGCCCTGCCCCGCCTGGCCGGGCAGGGCCGCCCCGACCATGTCGCCCTCACCTTCGACGACGGACCCGACCACCTCTCAACCCCGCGCTTCCTCCGCCTTCTTGAGGCACGCGGGATCCACGCCACCTTCTTCCTGCTCGGTTCGATGCTGCTCCGCTCGCGCGGCCCTGCGAAGGAGATGGCCGCCGCCGGGCACGAACTCGCCGTCCACGGTTGGCACCACCGCCCGCTGCTGCTCCGCGGCCCCCGTGCCACCTGGGACGACATCGCCCGTGCCCGCGACGCCGCGGCCGATGTCACCGGCCGACCACCAGCGCGCTCTTCCGGCCTCCGTACGGGGTGATGACCACCGCCGCCCATCTCACCTGCCGCCGCCTCGGGCTGACCCCGGTGCTGTGGACCTGCTGGGGCGAGGACTGGCGCCAACGCGCCACCGCGCACTCCGTCCGGAACACCGTCCTGCAGGATCCGCGCGGCGGCGGCACCATCCTGCTCCACGACTCCGACTGCACCTCCGCCACCGGCTCCTGGCGCACCACCCTCCGGGCCCTACCGCGCATACTCGACACCTGCCAGACACGCGGCTGGCACGTCGGCCCCCTGCGGGAACACGGCATCCCCCGCCGGCCCGACACCACCAACCGGAACACGATCCGCACGTTTCGGTAGGCCACGCCGGCACGAGCGATGGCGGGCCAGCGCTCGCCGGACACCTCACGTTGCCGCCGTGTGTCCGCAAAGTCCCGCCTGCCGTTCGGCGCTCCCCCTCACGCTGGGAGGTGCCCCCAGGCACGCACTCTCGCCGCACCGAACACCGCCCGACCGACCCTCCGGGCGACCGGCGGGACTTCACGGACACGACTACGCGGACGAGTGTGGTCCCGGGGCGCCGGCTTCAGTGGCAGAAGGTTCGCTTGACCGCGTCGACGATCTTCTGCCCCCTGTCGTGCACGGACTCTTGTTCATCGAGTCCACGGAAGGATGCCTCCGCGTTCTTGGCCGTGGTTGCCGGGTCCTTGCCGGCCGTTATGTCGGCGCAAACCTCCATGGCGTGGCGGACCGCGGGGCCCGTCCGTCGGACGTATCCGAGGTCGATGGCCTCCAGAGCCCGGTAGAGCTCCTGCCGCTGGGTTGCGTCCGGACTGGGCGCGACAGTCGGCGCGGTGGCCACAGCCTCCGGAGAAGACGAGGAATCGCTGGCGCCGGAGCAGGCGGTGAGGAGGAGCGCGGCTGCAGCCACTGCCGCCCCGACCATGATCTTGTTGTTGTGCATCCGCACATCTTGCCGGATCCATCGCGGTAGTCGTCCGGACGGACTGCTCGATGACCGATGCATCCGAAATGGCCATCGAGTCAAGGCGACCCGTACTCACCTAACGTTCCACGGTGTCCGCTTGCCTCCACGCGAGCAGCCTCGCCGCTCGCCGCCTGAGGGCCGCACGCCGTCGGCACACCGTAGGCGGGAAGGAGAGCCCGCGACGAAGGTCGCAGCCCGGTGGACGCTGACCGGCTGAAGTGCGGTTACGCACGGGGTGGGGTGCGCAGGGCGAGGATGGCCATATCGTCGTGGCCGTCGCCGGGGTGTTGGTCGGCCAGGGTCTGACAGAGCTCGTCCAGGGGCAGCTCGGCGTGAGCGGTGGCGATGCGGGCGAGGACGTTCAGACCGGCGTCGAGGGAGTCCTGGGGATGTTCGACCAACCCGTCGGTGAAGAGGATCACGGTGGCGCCGGCGGGCAGGGGGTGGGTGTGGTCGGGGCGGGGCTGGGCGATGTCGACGCCGAGGGGGACGCCGGGGTCGGCGTGCAGATACTCGGTCCGGGCGTCGGGCGTGATCAACAGTGGTGGGAGGTGGCCTGCGGTGCTCCAGCGCAGCGTCCAGGCGTTGCCCCCGGGTTCAATGCGGGCCAGGCAGGCGGTGGTGACGGGGTTGTCGGTGATCGCGCACAGGGTGCGGTCCAGCTGGGCGAGGACGGCGCTGGGCGGGGTGCACCGTTCGTAGAGCAGGGCGCGCAGCATGTTGCGGGTCTGTGCCATGGCGGCAGCAGCGTGCATGTCGTGGCCGACGACGTCGCCGATGACGGCCGCGCAGGCGTGGTCGGGCAGCAGGACGGCGTCGTACCAGTCCCCGCCCAGGAGCCCGGGGGCGGTGGCCGGTCGGTAGATCGCGGACGCGGTGAAGGGCCGCAGGTCGGGCAGGTGGGGCAGGAGCAGGCGCTGGAACTGTTCGGCTCCGGCGCGCACCTGCTCGAAGAGGCGGGCGTTGTCGATGGCCACGCCCGCGGCGCTGGCCAGGGCAAGCACCACACGCTCGTCGTGGGCGCCGAAGGGTTGCCCGTCCAGCCTCTCGGCCAGGTACAGGTCCCCGTAGATCTCGCCGCGCACGCTGATCGGCACCCCGAGCAGGGTGCGCATCTGTGGATGTCCGGGCGGGAAGCCGGCGGCGTGGGGGTGGGCGGGGACGTTGTCGGTCCGCAGCGGTTCGGGGTGGCGGATCAGATGGCCCAGCAGCCCCCGGCCCTGTGGCTGCCCGACACCGGCCAGTTCGGCCACCTCCCGGTCGGTGAGGCCGACCGGGATGAACTCCGACAAGCCCGTGTGCTGCTCGTTCAGCACGCCCAGCGCGCCGTAGCGTGTGCCGACCAGGTCCATCGCGGTGCTGACGATGCGGCGCAACACCACGGGCAGCTCCAGCTCCCGGCTGATGGTGAGCGCGGCGTCCAGCAGCCCCTGGAACTGTTCCTGGGCGTCGGCCAGGGTGCGGAGCCGTTCGGTGACACGGTCCCACTCGGCGTCCAGGCGCAGCCGCAGCGCGAGCGGCAGCGGGTCCTCTCCCTGCTCCATGTGCGGCTCTTTCCTGCCACTGCCCTGCCAGACCATGATCTGGACGGCGCATGCCTCGGTGCCGGCGGCGTGGGCGCCTTGGTGTCCACCATAAGGAAGACGACCGCCTCCCGCCGCCGCTGCGGAGCCCAGACGTCCGGCTCGCCGGCCACCAGGCGTATGCCGGTGCCGTGCCGACCGGCCACCCGCGCCGGTCGCTCCATTCACTCCGAAGATCCTCGGAGCGTCGGAGCGTCGGACCAAAAGGTGGCTGCCGCTACCGCGCGTTGCGGTCGGCCGCTGCGGTGCACGTACGGGATCCCTCTGACCTGCGGGTTTCCAGCGAATGGCGACAGTGGAAAGTCCCCATACACCGCCCGGAAGTGAGTCCCGCATCACGCCGCCGTACCGGGGCTGATCGCGGGGACAGCCGACACCCCCGGCGCCCCCGTGAAGTCTCCCTGACAACAGTGCGGATCGGCGGACACCCACTGCCGAGGACCGTGGCCAGCGAAGGACACCGGACTTCCGCTGGCGAGGAGCGGCCGGTCGCCGACAAGCCTGGACGCCTCCGCCTGGCCGGAAGGGGAGGCATCCGGTATGCCTCCCCTTCCCGGACGTATTTCATTGACGACGAAGGAAGGCGAACAACACGCCGGGGCCGTCCGCCGGCGGGGAGAAGGCACCGACCGTGCGAAGGGAGAGGAAGGGCGGTTGCGCTCCGTGCGCCAACGGCTTCGGATGCCCTGTGCTCAACGACACCGCCACAGGCGCACCGGCGGCGGTGTCGTCGCCCTGGGCGACGCCGTACGCCTGTCCGTCGTCGTCGGCAGACAGCAGCAGGATCTGGCGACTGGCCTTGCTTCCCGCGAAGCAGTAGCCCTTGCCCGATGTGAGGTCGAACGCGAGCGGTCCGGCCAGCAGGTAACGGCCGTTCAACGACAACGCGCTGGGGGTGTCCCCTTCCGACAGATCGCTTGGCGAGCACCGTGTCGAAGCCTCGACCCTGCCGGTCTCGGCGTTGTGCACGGCCCATATGTCGTCCCCGTTGTCCGCAGCGGTCCAGGACGCGACGAGATGGCCGGAGACGGCGAAGTGGGCGGTGCTCTTGTACTGCTCATAGTCGTGAGTCGAGGCACCGTGCGGAACGACCCGGCTGGAGTTCCAGACACCAGGGACACCGAACCCGCCGACGGAGTTGGCCAGCACCGGCCCGCGCGCGGTCAGCGCCTTGACCTCGCTGGTGACGCAAGCGATCGCCCCGCACGTGGGCTCGCCGAGTTTTGTGGTGTTGGGGTAGTGCTTCAGGTGCCCGGTCCGCATGTCGACGGAGACGGACTCGTCGCCACTGTCCGTGCTGACCAGCAGCCCCGCTCCGCCGTCGCGCGCCCGCGCCACGCCCGAGTATGTGTCGACCGGCACCTGCACCACATGTGCGGGGGAGGCGGAGGCTCCGGAGGTGTCGACGGGGTAGATGTCCACCTCGACCACTTGCTGGGGCTTGGAGAGCGCGTCGCCACTGTCCGTGCCCTGCGCCCAGACGGCCAAGTACTCGCGGCCGTCCTGCCTGACGGTCTCCACGCCTGGGGTCTCCACGACGGCTTTGCCCGTGATCTCCTGCGGCTTCGGCGGATGCCAGGGCTTGCTGCCGAACCGCAGCGCACCCGTTGCCTCGTCGCGGGCCTCCAGGATGTACGAGCTCCCCTGCTTCTTGAGGAGCGCGACGACCCCGGCGCCCGACGCTGCGGCATAGGGCCGGCCGGTGGCATCCTCCGGGACCCACGGGAGGGCCTCCTGCCAGCCCTCGGTGCTGTCGAACGCCTGCGGGACCGGCACCTTCAACTTCAACGCCTGCTGACTCCCACCGGGACGCGTCGCCTCCGGGCCTGCGCCCTTGCTTCCGCCACCGGACCCGCCGCAGGCCGCAAGTGCCAACAACCCCAGCACCGTTGCCGCAGCCGACGATGCCCTTGTGTATCTCACGAACGACCAGCCTCTCAGTCACACGGCAGGGCCCGGTCAATCGACTGCTGCCCCCGTAATGCCCCTACGAGCCGGGGACTTTACCGAAGTCCGTGATCCAAGCGATCGCGTGTCCGTGCCGGACTGGACGAGCGCGCAGGGTCATCACCGGTGCCGCACATGGTGACTGGCGCGCTCACCCATCACTTCACCGGGTCATCCCGACCGGGGACACCGTTGGCGAATTCGGCGGTGCGTTATGCGGGGCGAAGCTCGTGAAGCCAGAAGTTCTGGTCCTGGCCAGCGGGGTCTGGGTCAGCCAGGCGTCCGTGCGGATGAGGTCGGGGGCCGTGACGGTGAGTACGTGCTGGATGTGCCCGGCTCGCAGGCCATCGGAGCTTCCCTTTTCTCCCGCTGCCCCGTCCGAACGGGGATAGCCACCTCCAAGAGGCGGTACCGGAGCACGCCGAACGCATCCTCAACGGCCCAGCCTGGAACGCACTCGCCGCGATGCTCACCGAGGCAGAAGCCGCCGGGCACAACGCAGTCACCGTCCTCGACCAGACTCTGGGCCAGCGCACACGGGACGACGCCCGCAACCCCGCCCGCGCACTGACCTGGCGCGTCCGCCGCCTCGGCGAACACCACGCCCCCAGCCCTCGGGGGCAAGCAGCGAGGGCCCGCAGCAGTCGAGAAGCACAGCCGCGTCTCGCTCCGCCGCAGCCTCGAATGGTCGCCACCCAGGCCACGCCCGAGCCAAGCCGACGCAGTACGCGCCGCTGAGCCCAACGACCGCTGCTGCTGTGGCTGGCAACCAGCGGCCATGAAGGACTTTGCGAGGGCTCCGAACGTGTGGAGCCCTCCAGTCATCAGGCAGCTGCACCGCACCACGCATCGCGACGGGCAATCCCGTACCAACCCGACGACGCTGAACACGGCCGCCCTGCACGACACCCGCCAATGAGCGGCGCACACATCCCCAGAACGGACGGCAGCCCCGAGCGCCAACTCAGCGCACCGGCAAGACGCTTGATCGGGACCGACGAGCCCCCCCACCCAGCACCGCGCCATGGCAGGGAGCCGGAGTCGGACGGGCGAACCATCCAACGTTCGATCAACGACCACCCACCCGGCCAGACACGCCCGCTTCAGCGCAGCGCCGCCCGCCCCCCGGGAGAAGGACAAAGCGGCGTCGCCGAGGCCGGCGGGGCTGAACTCCACACGTGTCGGGGGCTCGTCACGGCTCCCGAGCATCGTGGCTGGCTCTCTGCGGCTGAGACCCAGACACGTTGCAGCAATCATCCGGGGTCGGCCGTGGTGAGTCACGACGCACGAGCGGCCCGACCCTGAGGAGGGTCTCTGTTGGTTGGTTCGGGGCCTGCGTGACGTCGGCCTTCACGACTTGGCTGTAGCGGCCGACGTCGCTGCTTGGGAAGGGTGTCGGTGCCGATGCGGCCGATGGCGGCGGGAAAGGCTGCGTCGGAGGCGGTGCGGGTGGATTTCCTTGGGGGCAGCATCCGCGAAGCGCACAGGAAGGTCACGGACTCCTCGTATCACCCGGGCCCGCCGCGCCCTGGCCGGGCTCGAATGCCGATATGTCCCACCGGTTTCCGACGGCGATGGCGCCGCAAACCGGCCACGGGCGTCGGATCTCGAAAGGAGCGTGAAGGAGTTTCCGTGATCCCGTGAACGGTCCCACGGGTCGGCATGTGGGGATATGGGGAACCTCGGCAGAAATTACCGATGAGCCGGGGTCGCCGGACAACCGGTCGACATGGTTTGCTCTCGCGCCAAGCCACGAATGGAAAGGACAGTCATGCGTAACGACTTCACTCCCGTCGAGACCCGAGAGATTCCCGAGGCCGACCTGGACGGCGTTTCCGGCGGCGTTCTCGGCGACATGGTTCAAGACGGCACGTCCGCGCTCCCGGGCCTGCCCGGACTGCCGGTACTGCCGGGGCTGCCCGGCGGCGCGATCAGCGGCGGCGGCGGAATCCAGGTCACCGGCCCCGTCTCGGGCCAGGCCAGCTTTTCCGGCATAGCCGGGCTCTGACGCACCAATAGGCCCCGACAGTCCTCTGTGCGCTGCTGGACAACCCGGGGCCTGGCCACTCCCCCGCCGGTGATGTGTTGGCGAGTGTGGGAGCTCGCGGCTTGTGGCATACGCCGATCTCCTGACCAGTAGGTTTCCGCGATCTCACGGCGATGGCACACGGTTCAGTCTCACCAGAAGTGGCACACCCTCGAAACATCTGCCCCGACGGCGAATGCCCTGTCGCAGCGCATCTGGCAGAGGTGGGCCGCTGACCTACGGGGTTGCCATGTCGCTTGAGAACGCCGCCTCTTGGTTTTCTCAAGCGACATGGCTTCACGGATGGATGGCGTCATCGGACTCGGCCAGCGAGCCCAGCGGCCGGTCAGCAACCGCCTTCAGGTGTGACCAGTAAGTACTCCACGAGGCTCTCCCCCTGCTCACCATTTCCCCCCGTCGGCGCCCGCCAATGGCCCCTGCGTGC
Organism: Streptomyces noursei; assembly: GCF_016917755.1. Lineage (GTDB taxonomy): Bacteria > Actinomycetota > Actinomycetes > Streptomycetales > Streptomycetaceae > Streptomyces > Streptomyces yunnanensis. The sequence goes on from NZ_CP070326.1 coordinate 1,645,272, forward strand.
AAGAGAATTCAGGCAATGAGACCTCCAGCAGCTGCGGTACAGCAAGGAGTACGAGTGGCTGTCGGCTGCCGAGGACGGCGTCGCGACGATCGGCGTCGCCGAGCACGCGGCCAACGTGCTCGGCGACGTCGTGTTCGTGCAGCTTCCGGACGTCGGTGACACCGTGACCGCGGGCGAGACCTGCGGCGAGCCGGAGTCGACCAAGGCGGTGAGCGACCTGCACTCCCCGGTGACCGGTGAGGTCGTCGCTGCCAACCAGAACGTCGTGGACGACCCGGCGGTGGTCAACTCCACTCCATTCGAGGGCGGTTAGCTGTTCAAAGTGCGCCCGACCTGGCCTGTTCTCGTCGACCACCCCCGCCCACGGCGGATGCGTCCCCCCGCTCACACAGCAGGCCGACACCGCGACCCTGACCGCGCTCCACCGGCTTCTTGGCGAGTTCTTCGATGCGCGGGAACAACCGGACGGACTCGGGCGCATCTTCAGGGACTACGCATTCGCCCCCCAACAGGTGGGGCGACAGGAGCCAGGCGAGCAGACCGTGTGAGGATCCGGGCTCCGGCCCCTGTCAGTGCTTGTGCTTGCCGGGCCTGCCGGCCTTCTTGGGGCCTGGTTTGACTTCGGGGGCCCTCTCCGGCTTCTGCTCGGCAAGCTGTGCCGGAGGGGAGGAAGCAGTCTCGTATGACGCCGAGGGGGACGGCGTGGCGGGGCTCGTGCTCGCGGACGGGTTGGCCTGCGGCCCCTGCGCCGAGCCGGTGCCGGGCGAGAACCACACCATGCCCACCAGCAACGCCACGGTGAAGATGCCGGCGCCGCCCAGCACAGCCACCAGCGGGGAACGGCGGAGGAACGGCAGGTGTGCGCGGCGGGTCGCCGACCGGTGCACGCTCGTCTGCCACTCGGTGTTCGTCACCGGGGCGAAGGCACGGTCGGAGTGGGCGGTGGGAGCGGAGTGGGAGCTTGCCGGGGCGGCGGCCCTTGAGCCGGTGACGTGCGGCCGGTCCGGGCGGCCGTGGCGCTGGTGTTCGCTCGGCAGCGGCTCCCGCGCACCGCGCCAGGCTCCGCGCCCGAACCAGTCCGCCACCTCGTCAGCCGTGGGTCGGCTCTCGGGCTCCTTCGCCAGCAGGCCGAGCAGATAGCTCTCGAAGGCGGGCGGCAGATCGACGCCCAGTTGCCAGGGAGGTACGGGGGCGGCATCGAGGTGCTGATGAAGCACCGCGAGCGCACTGTCCGCCTGGAACGGTGGTCGGCCGGTGAGGAGTTGGTAGAGCACGCAGCCCAGGGAGTACACGTCGGATGCCGGCCCGGCGGTGCGGCCCAGGGCCCGCTCGGGCGCGAGGTAGAGGCTGGTGCCGACGATCTGACCGGTGGCGGTGAGCGCGGCACCGGAGTCGTCGAGGAAGCGGGCGATGCCGAAGTCGGCGATCTTCAGGGTGCCGTCGGCGCCCAGCAGGAGGTTGGCCGGCTTGATGTCCCGGTGCACGATGCCCTGCCGGTGCGCGGCGACCAGCCCAAGGGCGGCCTGTGCGGCGATATGGGTCACGTGCTCGGCGGGTAGCGGTCCGGAGACGGCGAGTTGGTCCGCGAGGCTGCCCCCATCGACGAGCTCCATCACCAGGAACAGACGGTCTTCGTGCTCGCCGAAGTCGAGAACGGCGACCACATGCGGGTGGCTGAGGCTTCCGGCGGTCTGCGCCTCCAGCCGGAAACGGGAGGGCGCGGTGGGGTCGGAGTCGTGAGGGAGCAGGAGTTTCACGGCAACCGGTCTGCCGAGCGTCTCGTCGAAGGCCCGCCAGACCTCCCCCATCGCGCCCCGCCCGATGGTGTCTCGCAGCCGGTATCGGCCCGCTATCAGCACGTGTTCTTCATCCTCATGCCCAAAGACGTCTTGATCGCCGCAAGCCATGACTCACCGTGGGGCGCGAACCAAGGTGTGGGGTGCCGCAGCGGCCACAGCCTACCGGCCCTGCAACCTTGTCTTTCCGGGCTGCGCAGAGCCCGGCTACTGCGGGCAGTCCCGCCGGAGGACGAGGATGCGTGCCTGGTTGGCGGCTGAGTTGTGACGGCCTCAAGTCGCTCTCTTCACAAGAGCGCTGGCTTGGTGTCCCTCTCTCGCCACCAGTGACATTCCAGGGGCACAGCGCGCTGAAGGGAGTGACCCGAACACCTTGGGCTCAAGGGCCCCAAAGCGAGCGCACTCAGATGAGTGCCTCATGCCGGGCTTTTCACCCAATCGACGAGCCGAGCCCACCAGCCGCCCCTCGATCGACCCGGTGGACTCCCGGGGCCCCCAGAAGCATGCGTGCGTCGCGACGCCCCGCCCTGTCGGGCGGGCACCGATTCCGATCGAGTCGTCGCCTCCACTGCGCGCGCACGCTTGCGTTCCGCGGGCTCACACAGGCACCGCTGAGCCGTTGGCACACCCATGAGCACTTGGTCCACATGTCTCCCGCAGCCCTCATAGGTCAGCTTCCGGCACGACCGACAGACAGCACGTTGACACATGATTGCCCTCCCTTGGCCCTTCGTTCGATATCCACGACATTCGCATCATCACCACAAGAAACTCTAGAATTTACACCCCCTCCATATACAGCTAACTGGCGCCAGCGCGGGCCACGTTCACGCAGTCGAATCACGGCCCAAACGGCCTCGCTGACGATCGCGGATATCCGGACATGAGAGACAGGCGCTGCATATCCGTCGCGGAGAGTATCTCACCAAGTAGCGCCAAGTGGCCTGTTTGGAAAAACTCCCCGAGTTGCTCGGAACACCGAAACAATGGTTGCATCGCGGCCGATCAAGGAATGGAGGCACAGCGCCTTATTGTCACCGCCCTTCACCGCATTGCTTTCGGAGCGTCAACCAGGCAGAGCGAGGGCAGGAATCGAGAACGGCAACCGCTCTCCCCGAAGGGGTGGTGCGCCGATCAGGAAGGAGCAACATGAGTTGCTCTCACGCCACAGGATGCCCCCTTTTCCCCCTACTTAGGGCGAGCTTGCAAGGTTGGCGCGAATACTACTGCGACAGCGCGGATCGATGGCTCGGCTGCGCGCGCTACCAGATGTCACTCACCGGCGAACGCGTGCCGATCAGCCTGCTGCCCAACGGAGCCCGCGCGCGACACCTCGAAGCCCCGACCGAGATGGACCGATCCGGCGCCACCAGCCCGGTGGCGGTCCCCCGGCAGCCCCCGCCGCCACGGCCCGCTCCGGGGTCACCCGAGACCGCGTCCCGGCCCCAGCCGGCACCGACCCGGCCACATGAGCGGCCAGGACCTGGAACCGCGATACCGGAAGCCATGGCCCAGTTCGGGGAAACACCTACGCCAGCGGCTGCCTGGCATGACCAACCGTCACCGTCCCCACAGCTTGCCCGACCTTCAGACAGCCTCGCTGCGCCCGGCTCAAAGCGCGGCTGGTGGGCTCGACTTGCCGATTGGATGGGAGGACCCGCATGAGTACCTACTGGCCCTGGTGGGCGGGCGCTATCGGGCTCGCTCTGGTCACCATCAACCACACCCTCATCACCGATCGGTCTCTGGGGGTGTCGGCCGCATGGGATCGCGTGGTGCACTGGCGCCGCGAACGCCAACTCGAGCGAATGGACGAGGAGTTCACCGACGACCAGGCTCTCGCCGAGGCGCTCGCCGCAGCTACGGCGGAGCACTTCGGCACCGACGCGTCCGCTGTGCCGCAGGAACCGTGCGGGAAGTCGCAGCCGCTCGAAGCCGACACCGAACCGGCAGCGAGTGAGCGCCCGTCAGCCACGAGCCTGCGCCCGGCCCCGCTGGTCACTCAGGCTGCCCTGCTGATGTCGATCTTCCTCGGTGGATTCATCGCCGCGGTCACCTCCGGACGGTTCCACCTCCGCCACGACATGGGCCCGGGGTTTCGGAACCTGGTCACCGCCAATCCGACCACCATGATCGCCGTGCTGTTCGTGGGAGGCGTGCTGGTCGGCTTCGGCACTCGGCTGGCCGGTGGGTGCAGCTCCGGCCACGGACTCAGCGGCTGCGGCCGACTACGGCCGGTCAGCATCGTCGCGACCGCCGTGTTCTTCGGCACCGCCGTCGCGGTGTCGTTCCTCCTGTGGAAGGTGATCTGATGCGCACACGGGGCGCGATTCTGCTGGCCACCGTCATCACCGGACTGGCCCTCGGTTATACCGTCACCAACATCGGCTTCGGCGACTACGCCGAGCTGAACCGCATGTTCACCTTCCAGGACCTGCGCATGTTCCTGTCCTTCGCGGGTGCTGTGGTGATCATCGTGTGCGCGTTCGCTCTGCTGCGGGTCCGCCGCACCCCTGGGCGCATCCATGCCGGTGTGATCCCCGGCGCGGTGCTGTTCGGTACGGGCTGGGCGATCTCAGGTGGGTGCCCTGCAATCCCGATCATCCAGGTCGCCAGCGGATACCTGCCTGCCCTGATCACAATCCTCGGCGTCATCGTCGGTATCCGGCTGTGCCGATGGGCCAACGCCCGATACTTCCACCTCGACCGCGGCTCCTGCGGGCTGTAACCAAGCACGCCCACCGACACGAGCCATGAACGTTGGGGCTCTCGCCTTGACGATCTCCCCGACGGCCTGCGGCAGCCCGTGCACACCCGGGACCGGGCGGCGCCGAACCCGGGCCGTCAGGGGAGCCCTGCCGTCATGGGAGCCCGGCCAGAGGACGAAGAAGCGCGCGTGGTCAGCGGCTGAGTCGTGACGGCTCTATCAGATCTGGCTGGAGAGCTGGGGTGTGAGCAGTTCCAGCGCCTCCTCCCAGTGGAAGCGGTCGACACCGCCGTCGGCCTTGGGCCGGGGAGGCTCGTACACCCCGATCAGGACGCCCATCTCGCGCAGCCGGTCCAAGCTCTGCCGGTACGCGGGGTGGGCGGCCTGTGCCGAGTTCACGTACGGCAGGACAGCGGTGGGGATGCCGAACCCGTACGCCTCACACGGGATGCCCAGGGCCAGGGTGTCGGAGATCCCGACAGCCCACTTGTTGATCGTGTTGAAACGTGGCCGGGGCGACCGCAACGGCGTCGGCGGGCGGCAGGGGGCGGGGCACCGGGTGAGCGCCAGGCAAGGGGGCCCCTGCTCGAACGCAGTTGAGAGCTTGGGGACGGATGGGACAGCCGGTCTGCGCCTCGATCGCCGTCGTGTCTATGAAGCCGAGGCCCTGTGGGGTGGTGATGACGCCCACGTCCCCGGCGACCTGGGCGACCTTGGCGGCCTGCGCCCGGCCCCCTCCATCGAGGACGGCACCTGCGTACGGCTCGACCACCGGTCCTCCGCCACCGCGAGGCCCAGGCCCAGGCCCAGACGACGCTCGGCCGACGGCTGCCCTGGACGGCCACGCGATTCACCATGTTGCTGGTATCGCTGCTGCGACCGCAGGGACTGCAAGACCGGTCTTGGACGTACGGCCGGACCACCTGCACTCCCGAGGACAGCTCCACCCACGGGCTCATCCGGTGGGGCGCGAGGCGGACCGCGCAGGACTGACCGGGACTGACGGGACTGGGCGGGACGCAGGACTGGGCAAGCCGTGCGAGTGCCCGGCGTGGTGTCTGCCGTCCGCGCCGGAGCGAGGTTAGACAAGGGGCATGGCCCGAATCCCGGGCCGCTCCTCGCGTGAGCGTCGACAGCGGCCGCCAGGCTCTCCGGAGCCGCCGAAGCGGCGTTCCCGGCCCATGGTGATCATGAGCAGCCTCGCCGGGCAGATGTTCGTGCTGCAGGTGCTGATCATCGTGCTGCTCGTCACGGCGGGGGTGGCCGCGCTGGCGCTGCTGGCTCGGAACGACAGATTCCAGGCGGCGCGAGCCCGCTCGCTGGCCGCCGCCGAGAGCTTCGCCCACGCCCCCGGCCTGCCCACCGTGCTGCGGAGCCCGAACCCGGCTTCCGTACTCCAGCCGCTCGCCGAAGCGGCCCGCAAGGCAGGCAATGTCGACTTCATCGTCGTCATGAACCGGGACGGCATCCGCTATTCGAGCCCGCGGCCGGAACGGATCGGCAAGAAGTTCATCGGCACCATCGGACCGTCGTTGGCCGGCCACGTCACCATCGAAAGCCTCCAGGGTCCGGTCGGCGAGGAGATACAGGCCGTCGTCCCGGTGATGGACGGGGGCCGGGTCGTGGGCATGGTGGCGTCCGGGCTCAAGATGAGCAAGATCAGCGGTTCCGCCAACCGGCTGCTCCCGCTCCTCATCGCTGCCGGCGCCGGCGCACTGGCCCTGGCCACGGCCGGGACGGCCCTGGTCAGCAGGCGGCTGCGGCGGCAGACCCACGGTCTCGGGCCGGCCGAGATGACGCGGATGTACGAGCACCACGACGCGGTGCTGCACGCCGTGCGCGAGGGTGTGGTCATCGTCGGCGACGAGGGCCGAGTCGTACTCGCCAACGACGAGGCGCGCCGGCTCCTCGCTCTGCCCCCGGACGTGGAGGGGCGGCAGGTCGACAGCCTCGGCCTCGACCCCAGGACGACACAGCTGCTGCTCTCCCGGCACGATGCCTCCGACGAGGTGCTCCCCGTCGGCGACCGTCTCCTGGCGGTGAACAACCGGTCGACCGACCGCCACGGCGGCCCGCCCGGCAGCGTCGCCACTCTGCGGGACTCCACCGAGCTGCGTGCCCTCGCCGGGAAGGCCGAGGCCGCCCAGCGCAGGCTGCGGTTGCTCTACGAGGCGAGCGTGGCCGTCGGCACGACCCTGGACGTCACCCGCACCGCCGAGGAGCTCACCGAGGTGGCCGCCCGCTGGTTCGCCGACTACGTCACCGTCGACCTCGCCGAGCCCGTCCTGCGCGGTGACGAGCCGCCGCCCGGCGCATACGCGCAGGCGCCGGAGCTGCGTCGCGTGGCGCTCAGCGGTACGTTCACCCATCCGCAGTACCGAGTGGGCGAGGTGTACCGGTACGCCCCCGCCACGCCGATGGCCACCGTCTTCCTCAGCGAACAGCCCGTGCTCGTAACCGACTTGCCCGCCGCCTCCGAATGGCGCGCGGGAGACCCCGAGCGCACGCGGATCGTCATCGAGCACGGCCTGCACTCACTGATCACCGTGCCGCTCAAGGCGCGCGGTGTGCTGATGGGTGTCGCCAACTTCTGGCGGATGCGGGAAAGCCCACCCCTGGAGGAAGACGACCTGACCCTGGCCGAGGAGCTGGCGGCGCGCGCGGCCGTCTGCATCGACAACGCGCGCCGCTTCACCCGCGAGCACGCCATGGCCGTCACCCTCCAACGCAGCCTGCTCCCCCGCGTGCTGCCCGAACAGACCGCCCTCGACGTCGCCTACCGGTATCTGCCCGCCCGGACCGGAGTGGGCGGAGACTGGTTCGACGTCATCCCGCTGCCCGGATACAGGGTCGCGCTCGTCGTCGGCGACGTGGTCGGCCACGGCCTGCACGCAGCCGCCACCATGGGTCGGCTACGCACCGCCGTACAGAACTTCTCGGCCCTGGATCTGCCACCGGACGAACTCCTGGCCCGCCTCGACGACTTGGTCGACCGCATCGACCAGGACACGGCAACAGATACGGACTCGGACCCGGATACGGATACGGATACGGGCCCGGCGCAGGACCAACTCACCATCACCGGCGCCACCTGCCTCTACGCCCTCTACGACCCCACCACCGGAACCTGCACCATGGCCCGGGCCGGCCATCCGCCGCCCGCCGTCGTCCACCCCGACGGCACCGTGGAATTCACCGAGCTCCCCGCAGGCCCACCGCTCGGCGTGGGCGGTCTCCCCTTCGAGGCCGTGGACCTACGGCTCCCGGAGGGCGCCAGCGTCGTCCTCTACACCGACGGCCTCGTCGAGGACCGCGAACACGACCTCGACACCGGACTGGAAATCCTCCGCACGACCCTGGCCCACCCCTCCCGCCCACCGGACGAGACCTGCGACGTCGTCATCAGCACGCTGCAACCCGACCGCCGCAGCGACGACATCACCCTTCTCGTCGCCCGCACCCGCCTCATGGATCCCGACCGCATCGCCGAGTGGGACCTGCCGTCCGACCCCTCGGCCGTGGCAGGCGCCCGCGCCGACGTCACCCGACAACTGACGGACTGGGGGCTGGCAGAGCAGACGTTCACCACCGAGCTGATCCTCAGCGAACTGATCACCAACGCCATCCGCTACGCCCCCGGCCCGATCAAGGTCCGCCTCCTGTACGACCGGACTCTGATCTGCGAGGTGACCGACACCAGCAGCACCTCACCCCACCTGCGCTACGCCGCCCACGAGGACGAGGGCGGCCGCGGCCTCTTCCTCATCGCCCAGCTCGCCGAACGCTGGGGCACCCGCTACGTCGCCCGGGGCAAGGTCATCTGGGCCGAGCAGGCGGTGACCTGACAGAGGCAGAGCGGTCCGCGCCCTGAGAACGAACGATGTCGGCGAGGGCGGGCGAGAGCAGGCGATCTGGTCGGAAGTCAGCCCGTGTCTTCCATGGGAGGCACGATCTTCTCGCGGTACATGATGGGCCTGTTCCGCCCGGAGGCGAACGTCGTCCAGTACGTCCAGGACAGCCTGTCCGGCGACTGACTGGCGGGGCGGTGATCGTCAGGACGCCGGCTCGGGCCGCACCGTTGGCACGGCCAGGGCGTTAGGTGTGAGCCACGTCACCCATCGGGGGTGCATAGCGGGGCAGGGGCCAGTGCCTTTATGGAAGGTGTAGGGGCGTGTTGAGGTGAGGGGGGACGCTGATGGGGCAGTTGCGGGCCGATGAGTTCGACCGGTTCGTGGCGGCTCGGTGGTCGGCGTTGCTTCACCTGGCGCGGCTGTTCACCGGTGGAGACCGACACCGGGCCGAGGATCTGCTGCAGGAAGCGCTCGTCAAACTGTGGTTCGCCTGGCCGAAGGTGGCCGAGCAGGCGCCCGAGGCGTATGTGCGCAGGGTCCTGGCCCGTGCCGCGGCTCGCTCGGCACGGCGTCGCTGGTGGGGCGAGCACCCTGTGGACCAGCTGCCCGACCCGCCCGAGGTGGCGGACGAGACCGCTGCCGTGGACGAACAGACCCGGTTGGAGGCCGTGTTGGCGTTGCTGCCGGCACGGCAGCGGGCTGCGGTGGTGCTGCGCTACTACCAGGACCTGCCCGAGCGAGATGTCGCGGAAGTGCTGGGCTGTCCGGTGGGTACCGCCCGCTCACTGACGACCCGCGGCGTTGCACGGCTGCGTCAGCTTCTGGCTGAGGCAGAGCCGGTGGAGTGAGGAGGGAGCTATGGATCACTTCGAGCAGGAGCTGGCGCGGGTGATGCGCGACAGCCAGGAGGACACGCTCTATGAGGACCGGCACCGAGACCGACTGCACGCCGGCGTTCGCGCACGCCGGCGGGCCCGAGCGGCCTGGACGGCCACCGGATCCGTGCTGACCGTTGCCGGGCTCGGAGTCGGACTGATGGTCCTGCCAAGCGCCTTCGCGCAGGACGACCCCACCGGCCCTCAGCGCCGCCCCGGCACCCCCGCGGAGTCGGTCCCGACGCCGTCGGCGCCCCGCCCCGTGCCCACTGCCCCACAGGCGCCGATGCCGACCTGCACGTCAACCACCCGGTCGGTGCCGACGCCGTATCGCCCCTCGCCCTCCGAGCCCCCGATGCCCACCCGTACATCACCCCCCAAGCCGGTTCCGACGCCGACCTGCGCCTCAACCACCGGTCCACTGCCGATGCCGTAACCCGTCCCTCAACCTGCGAACCGGTTCCGACGCCGGCCCGAACCTCGACCGTCAGGTAGCGCCCTGGCCGCGTTCAAGCGGTCCCGATGAGTGTGTCCGCAAGCCCAGCGTCCGCACACCTGGCGTGAGGGAGACGGCGACTTCGCTTGCGCGCGCACCGCACCCCGGGCAACCAAGTCGGCCACCGAGCCCTGCCTCGGAACCCGCCGCGCGGGCGAGCTCCGCGCGGTACAGCCGCTACGTATTCGTCGATCCTCAAGACCGTCGCCTCCCGGCCCTAAGCGTGGCGGGAGGCGCAGGAGGCACCGTGCTCACCGCGTTCGCCCGAGCGTTCAAGACGCCCGACCTGCGCAAGAAGCTGCTGTTCACCTTGGGCATCAAGGTGCTCTACCGGATCGGAGTGCACATCCCGGTCCCAGGGGTGAACTACGCGAACGTCGAGTTCTGCATGGCTCGGACCCACGCCAACAGCGGGTTGTTCGGCCTGGTGAACATGTTCAGCGGTGGAGCGCTGCTGCAGATCACGATCTTCGCGCTGGGGATCATGCCGTACATCACGGCGAGCATCATCCTCCAGCTGCTGACCGTGGTGATCCCGCGGCTGGAGACCCTCAAGAAGGAGGGACAGTCCGGCCAGGCGAAGATCACCCAGTACACCCGCTATCTGACCGTGGCGCTCGCCGCCCTGGAGGGCACCGCCCTGGTGACCGCCGCCCGCGCCGGTTCGCTCTTCCAGGGCTGCCCGCGCCAGATCGTGCCCAACGACTCGGTCTTCACCACCATCACGATGGTCATCACCATGACCGCCGGCACCTGCCTGGCCATGTGGCTCGGTGAGCTGGTCACCGACCGCGGCATCGGCAACGGCATGTCGATCCTGATGTTCATCTCGATCGCCGCCCGCTTCCCGAGCGCACTGTGGCAGATCAAGCTCACCGGCAAACTCGCCGACGGCTGGATCGCGTTCTTCGCGGTGATCCTGGTGAGCCTGGCAATGGTCGCCCTGGTGGTCTTCGTCGAACAGGCCCAGCGGCGCATCCCGGTGCAGTACGCGAAGCGCATGATCGGGCGCCGTTCCTACGGCGGTACGTCCACCTACATCCCGCTCAAGGTGAACCAGGCAGGTGTGATTCCCGTCATCTTCGCGTCGTCGCTGCTCTCCGTCCCGGCGCTCATCACTCAGTTCAGCGGGTCGAAGGCGGCCTGGGCGAGGTGGATCGCCACCAACTTCGCCAAGGGAGACCACCCCGTTTACCTCGCCGCGTACGTCCTGCTCATCGTGTTCTTCGCCTTCTTCTACGTGGCCATCAGCTTCAACCCCGAAGAAGTCACCGACAACATGAAGAAGCACGGTGGCTTCATCCCGGGCATCCGGGCTGGCCGCCCGACGGCCGAGTACCTCAGCTACGTGCTCAACCGGATCACGTGGCCGGGCTCGCTGTACCTGGGGCTGATCGCACTCGTACCCACAATGGAGTTGGTGCTGTTCAACGCGAACCAGAACTTCCCGTTCGGCGGGACGAGCATCCTCATCATCGTGAGTGTGGGCCTGGAGACCGTGAAACAGATCGAAAGCCAACTTCAGCAGCGCAACTACGGAGGGTTCCTCCGCCGACGCGAATCGTCCTCGTCGGACCTCCGGAGACCGGCAAGGGTACCCAGGCCGCGTACCTTGCCAAGGACCTGGCGATCCTAGAGATTCATCCCCGCCCTGACGAAGGTGCACATCCGCCTGCCCGCCGGCCGTCCCCGCACCCGGCCCACTGCCGTGGCCGGAGCAATCCGCGTCCCACGGACAGTGGTGTGCGCGGGCGGCAGAGATCCGGCGCCGGCGCTCGCGCCTCGGTAGCCCTGACAAGCCACAATCGCCAGCACCGACAGGTCTGCCGATGCCCGCTCAGAACAGTGCCAGACCCTCGCCGCTGGTGTCTGCGATGACTGGCCGGGACTGGGCAGGGAGGCCGTCCAAGCGATCAGGACCGGCCGCGGCGGCCACGGCAGGGACCGTCTCGGCCAACCAGGCACGAAATCGCTCGGCGGCCTCGCGGTAGGGGACCCGCGCCAGGACACGGTGCTCGCCGGAGGGGCAGAAGTCGACGGCGACAGTGAACAGACAGGAACGGGAAGCCTGCCAACTGCCCGTCCAGGACACGCGCAGGACACCGCAGGGCTTGCGCCCGCCGGGTGCGCGGTGGGTGGGGCGCAGCGAGCGGCAGGCTATGTGGGCGGTCCATGCGGCGAGGTGTGGCAGGGGCAGGGTGGTGCGTGTGCGGCAGCCGGGGCAGCGGTGCCAGTGGCGGAGCCAGTCGTCTGTGTCGGTGTGGAAGAGGCGCCTGTAGCGGTTCGCCACGCGGATGTCGTTGCTGTACAGGTGGTCGGGGCGTTCTTGGGTGTTGCAGGACTGGCAGACGGGGGCGCGGACGTAGCCGTGTTCGTGGCAGTGATCGAGGACGGCGGCGGGCGCTGCGCGGCAGACGGCACACGCCCACCTGGCCACCGTGCGGGAGGTACCGGGCTTCCTGCTGAGCACCGAGTACAGCTGGCCTTCCAACTCCCCGTCGTACGGGCGCAGTGCGGCGGTGGGGACGTTTGGGCTCGTCGTCTGCGGACCGTCGGCGGCTCGGGCCTGCCGGGGGCGGGAAGGCGGCTCGGCGTCGGCTGCTCTTGCCTGGTGGGTTCGCGCGGCTTGCACCCACTGCGTTTCGGCGTGCTCGGCCGCATCGAGCAGCCTGACCACGGCGCGCGGCAGCCACCACGTCCGCTGCGTCCCGTCGCGGGTCTGCTCCACGAGCATCTGTCGCCAGTCGATCCCCGCCAGATGGTGAGGCCGGCTGACTTCACGTTGCGCTGCCCGCTCGGGGCCGCCCAGCTCCCGCAGTTCCCGCGTGATGCGCTGGCGCCAACGCAGCGGCGCTTCCTCGTGGCACTCCTGCCTCGGCGCCCCACCAAACGGGCCGATACGGACCAGGTCCTGCCTATCCATGCGCACCGCGTTCAGTTCCGCAGCCGCCCGACGCACCTCAGCCTCCGGAACACTCCACTGGCCACCGCTCGCCCTCACCGTCGCCACCACATGGCCGCCGAGCAGGACGTACCCCACCCGGGAATGGGCAGGAGAGCAGGTGAATGCCCCCGAAGCCGTCGGCACAGCACTGGCAGCCGTCAACTCGACCCACAAAGCGTCCGCGACGCCCAGGGCGATCAGGCCGTCCGTACGACCGGGCATGACACGCTCCGACATACCGACAGGCTAACGGCCCACAACGCGGCAACGGGCCTCCAGGCGCCTCGGTCAGCCAGGGCCGCGAGGGGTGATGATGTCGCAGCCTTCAGTGCTGCTGGCGGTGGCCAGCATGATTCCTTCCGGAGACAGCGCTGGCGGCCTGCGCCGGAACGTGGAGCGGCTTCGCTCCCGGGCGGGTGGAGCTCTGCCATATGAACAGATGCCACAACGTGCCGGTTTCCGACATTTGTTGAGTTTGAGGAGCAGGGGGGAGGAGGTTGTCGTGGCCCGCGCGGCGGCCGGCGCTTGGGGGCGAAATCCGTTCCGACTACTCCGACTGTTCCTTTTCGGCCAGTTCCTCTGGCGTGCCAACGAAGGCTCGACCGCAGCCCGGCGGGAGTCGTTCGACCACCATCGCGATGGCAGCCTCCGCGGTCGGGGCGGGGCCGACGCTCTGGGACCGTGAGGGCCCGCTGACGAGGAATCCGCCGCCCATCATCGGGGCGATGAACGGGACGTCCCAGGTCCAACGCAGTTCCGTGCACCGGCTGAAGTGCAGCTCGCCCATGCCGACCCAGGGGAACAGTTGCCGTAGTCGGGGCTCTGCGTAGGCGGCACGTAGCAACCGGCCGTCCACACGATGGGCAGTGAGCAGCTTCTGCCACGCGGCTTCGATGATGTCTTCCTCGGGTACGCCCTCCGTCATGTCTCGCATTCTGCTCGACACCGAAAGGTTTCGGCCAGCTCGCGGTGATAACTCTTGGCCCAGCTCAAGGTCGTCCCCTGACTCCGCTGCCCACGCTGGAACAGGATTAGCGCCCCCGCTCGGCCCACTCTCCCCAGCTGAGCGCCCGATTCGTGCGGGAAGCGATGCCCGCCTTCGCCGTCGCATCCAGCGTCTCCGCCAGCTCCTCGAAACTGCCCGGCCGAACGTCCAGCCAGGAGACTCAACACCTCCTCGCCGGTCCGGACCGCGAGCAACACCTCGCATCGCCACTGCGGTGACACTTCCGGTCGATGACCGAGCCAGTGCTCCATCGCCGCCGCTCCGCCGCCGGCGCCGGTGAGCAGGTCGGGGATGAGACTTCCGGTGGTCCTGCCGCCGAGGTGGAGGGAGATGTCGACGCTATCTTCTCCGCGCCCTGACCGAGACACGTCCCGCCGTCTCGATGAACTCGGTCTGGAAGCCGTCGGGCAACGCCTTGAGCCGGATCAGTCGGTGATCGATTGCCGGCACCCATCCGCGTTCACCGATGAGCGGCCAGCACTGCCGCGAGGCCCTCTTGTAGATCTTTGACGAAATACTCGGGAACCTCCAGCGACGGGAAATGTCCCCCGTTTTCAGGCGACCTCCATCGGACGATCTGTCGGTACCGCTCCCGTGCCCAGGCGCGCGGATACTTCTCAATGTCGCGGGGGTACACAGTGATTGCTGACGGGACGTCGACCCGCAGGTCGGGATCGAGCGAGTTGTGACTTTCGTAGTAAATGCGGGCCGACGACGCTCCGGTCCGCATCAGCCAATACAGGGTGACGTTGTCAAGAACGCGGTCTCTGGAAATCGTCTCGAACGGGCTGTCTTCGGTGTCCGACCACTCGGCGAACTTGTCGAGTATCCAGGCGAGAAGCCCGACCGGTGAGTCGACGAGCGAGTAGCCGATGGTCTGCGGTCGGGTCGCCTGCTGCTTCGCGTACGCCGCGCGGTGGCGCCAGAAATCGCGGGTTTCCTCGGTCCATTTGCGCTCGACCGCCGTCAGCCCGTCCGTCGTCAACCCGGGCGGCCCCTCCGCGAACGTCGTGTGGATGCCGAGAACGTGCGCCGGGAACCTGCCGCCGAGAACCGTGGTGATATTGCCTCCCCAGTCGCCGCCGTGGGCTGCGAACGTGCTGTAGCCGAGCCTTCCCATCAGTTCCACCCATGCGGCCGCGATCTTTTCGGTTCCCCACCCAGTAGTGGCCGGCTTGTCGCTGTAACCGAAGCCCGGTAGCGACGGGACCACGACATGGAACGCCGGCGCGTCCGCATCTTTCGGATCCGCCAGCTCGTCCACCACATCGATGAACTCGGCAATGCTGCCTGGCCAGCCGTGCGTCAAGATCAGAGGAGTGGCATCCGCGCGCGCGGATCGGCGGTGCAGGAAGTGGATTCCCAGATCATCAATGGTTGTGCGGAACTGGCCGATCCGGTTGAGGCGTTCTTCGAACGTCCGCCAGTTGTATTCGGTGCGCCAGTAGTTCACGACATCGACGAGGTCGGCGAGAGGGACGCCCTGTTCCCATCGGCGAGGGTCGGGCGCGGCGCGGTAGACCGTCTCGGCCTCCGGTAGCCGCGCCGCGGCGAGTCGCGCGCGCAGATCGTCGAGGTCGGCGTCAGTCGCGTGGGCTTCACATGCTTGCACGTCGCGGGTGGGACGGGGCATGAGACCTCCTGGCCATCGCAGAACCGGCTAAGACGGTTCTAGCAGTCGTCCGCGTCACGCCGCAACCGGCTAAGGTGGTTCCATGCGTGCTGAGTTCCCTGACTTCCGCCTCGGTAAGGTGCTGGCCACCAGCTTCACGGGGACTCTGTCGGAGCGTCATGGCGACGCCGTGGAGCGCATTCCCACGCCACAACGGCTCGTCGACTGGCTGGTGGTGAACGGCCTCGCCGTGGGCTCCTGCACCGCTGCCCAACTCGACCTCGCTCGGGAACTGAGGGAGTCGATTCACGCCGTCGCGACAGCGGCCGCGATCCAGGACGCTCTCCCTGCGTCGGCCGTCCAAGTCATCAATGACTGCAGCGCTCGGGGGCGGGCCGCGGCTGTCCTGACGCCCGAGGGGCAGCGGCGATGGCGGCTCAGCTCGGCTTCCCGCGTGGAAGACGCCCTCGGTGTGATCGCCGCCGACGCGATCAGTATCGTCGCAGGCGAACGCGACGGAAAACTGGCCTTGTGCGCCTCGCCGACCTGCCAAGCCGCCTTCTTCGACACCAGTCAAAGCCGCACCCGCAAATGGTGCGACATGAACACGTGCGGGAATCGCCAAAAGAAAGCGCGCTTCAATGCCAACCAGCGCAAAAACCTCAGAGCGGTGGATTGATCGTTGGTAGGACTCCGTTAGGTCTTCCTGTTCTGGGAGCCGGCCTGGCGGAAAGCGCGCACCTGCGACTCCTGCCACGCCACGATGCCCGCGTTGTGGGGCAGGACGAACGACACGGCCCCACCCGAGATGTCGGCTCGCAGCTCTCCGCCTCCCTGTGGCCGCGTACGCGGGCATGGATATCACGCCACTTGATGTCCGCATAGTTGTACAGCTTGGCGGTGACGGATGCGCCCTCGCCCGCCGCGGCGATCTCGTCGCGGCGGGCTGTCAGGAGCGCTGAGGCTGGTCAGTCGGACGTGCAGAACACCGCTGAAGCCGGTGTGCACGGCAAGCCGGGACCGCTTTGTGTCAGGGTCCGCCAAGACGGGGCGCACGTCGAAGAGAGCGGCGTCATCGCCGGCGCTGACCGGATCGTCAGGCGCGTCCGCCTCGCCGACCTCGGTGGGCGTCACGCGAGCGGAATGGCGCCGACCCCGGCCACCGTTTTCGCGTGCGGAACCTGCCCGGAGTCCCGCAGCCGGCCACCACCCGTTCCGCTTGGAAGGGCACTTCGCGACGCGGAGGCCGGCGGCCCTCAGGGGTTCGGGAGGAGGTCTTGGGCGACGAGGCTGTTGTAGATCTCCTCAAGGTGGGAGGGCACGGCCCGGGCGGGGTTGTCCCCCTTGGGGACGGGGACGATGACGCCGTCCAGAGGGTTGTCGTCGCGGGGCTTGTCCAACGTCAGGACTGCTCCGAAGCCGGGGGCGGCGGCGTCCCGGGCGGTGAGTGGGGGCACGTCCCAGCGCTGTTCGATGGTCTTGAGCACGGAGGTGTGGTCCAGCGGCACGCTGTCATCGGGAACGCGGAAGACGGTCCCGGGCTCGATGCGCGGGGAGATCAGCAAGGTGGGTACCCGTACCCCGAACCGGGTGAAGTCGAAATCGGCCTCTCCGGCCTCCTGAACGGGCGGTGTCGCGCCGGCGGGCGGCGGCACATGGTCGTAGCAGCCGCCGTGCTCGTCATAGGTGACGACCAGCAGGGTCTTGGCCCAGTCCGGCCCGGTGCGCAACGCGTTGTACACGTCGAGAATGAGCTGCTCACCCGCCGCGACATCATCGTTGGGATGTTGGCTGTTCCCGTCGTGTTTCCAGGCGGGCTCCAAGAAGGCGAACGCGGGCAGGGAGCCGTCGGCGGAGGCGTTCTTGAAGTCGATGAAGTGGCCGAAGTGCTGTGCATCGGCCTGCTGGGTGTCGGGGAAGTTGGCCATGGTCAGCGGCAGGAGGTTGTAGCCGTAGACGACCCAGTCGATCTCCTTGCCGCTGAGCCGGCCGAAGATGCTGGGCGTGTCGAACATCAGCCGGGTGTTCTTCACCTGGGCCATGCATGCCTTGTCGCTCACCAGGCCCAGGCTGGTCCCGGCAAGGGCGAAGCCGCGGTTGGGCAAGGTCTGGGTCGGCACCGAGCAGTACCAGTGATCGCATACCGCGTAGCCGCGGGCCAGTCCGGACAGTACGGGCAGGGCTTCCGGGGGGAAGCAGCCCATGATGTCGCTCGCGGTGACGCCCGGGGAGTTGCCTTGCCTGGTCGGGAACATCTCCGCGAAGTCGGTGACAAAGCCTTCGTTGGTCGCGGCGGGAGCAGGCGTGTCCACCTGTTGCGTACCGAACAGTTGGTTGTTGACGCGGTGATATTCCTCGCCGGGTATGGAGCCTGGCATGAAGTAGGCAGTGGGTTTGGTGTCGTCGATCCGAAAGACGGCGACCTTGCTGCCGTTCCCGTCCGGATTCGCCTCGGCACCGGTCAGACCTTCGAAGGGCTGGCCGGACGGGGAGCGGTTGTCCTGCTCGGTGTAGAGGAACCCGAGCATGTTGTCGAGGGAGCGGTTCTCGAGCATGAGGACCACGAGGTGGTCGATCTGGCCCAGAAGCGCGGAGTCCGACGGCATCTGGCACCTCCCGCGGATCAGGCGGTCCGGAGGGTCCAGGCCGCGCCGACTGAAAAGGGTTCCAGTCCCACCGTAGGTCCCAGGCCCCGCCCCCTGCTCAGTGGCGTCGGTGACTCCCTGATGACCGTTGGATCCGCTCCCTGTGCGCCATGCCGGCGAATCAAGCCCGAGGGCCGGGAAGGCCGCCGGATGTCGGGGGACGGTGAGTGCCATGAAGTATCTCGCCCATGTCTGCTCGATCGTTCCACCGCACATCGTCGACGCCCTGGCCGACTCCGACGATCCTGAGGTGCGCGAGGTTGGCCTGCGCACCAGGGAACTCGACGACCAGCAGCGTCAGCAGCGACTGCGGGCAGTCCCGATCGAGGCGCCCGCCGTGCCACCGTTCGTCACCGACCAGCCTGACCGCACCGTCTTCGACGCCGGCCAGAGCACGGACCTGCCGGGCAACCGCACCAGGGGTGAGCAGGACACGCCGACCACCGACCAGGCAGTCAACGAGGCGTTCGATGGCCTGGGAAGTACATTCACGTTCTACTACGACGTCTTCCAGCGTCGCTCCATCGACGGCGCGGGGCTTCCGCTCGATGCCACCGTCCACTACGGCCAGAACTTCAACAACGCTCTCTGGAACGGCCGGCAGATGGTCTTCGGCGACGGGAACCGGAAAACCCTCCAGAACTTCACCGCGAGCCTGGACGTCATCGCGCACGAGCTGACGCACGGCGTCACCATGTACTCCGGGGGTCTGGACTACCAGGGCCAGTCCGGCGCCCTCAACGAGTCGATCTCCGACGTCTTCGGCTCGCTGGCCAAGCAGTACACGCTGCGGCAGACCGCCGAGGACGCTGACTGGCTGATCGGGGACGGCGTCCTCGTCTCCGGTATCAACGGTGTGGCACTGCGTTCCATGAAGGCCCCCGGCACCGCCTACGACGACCCGCTGATGGGCAAGGACCCACAGCCCGCGGTGATGGCCGACTATGTGAACACCCTGCGTGACTCCGGCGGGGTGCACATCAACTCGGGCATCCCCAACCACGCGTTCTACCTGGTGGCCATGGCGCTCGGCGGCTATGCCTGGGAGAAGGCCGGACGCATCTGGTACCAGACGCTCACCTCGGGCACGCTGCCTTCCGACGCCGACTTCCCGACGTTCGCTCAAGCCACCACGGCGACCGCACACACCTTGTACGGGCCGGGAACCGAGGAGGACGCGGTGCGCAAGGCATGGGGGCAGGTCGGTGTCAACGGCAATGGCTGATCCCGAACTCCCGTACCGTGCAGGCGCTCCATGCACATCCGAGTGACCCGGAGCGGCGGCTTCGCCGGTCTCACGCTCCACGCAGAACTGGAGACCAGCGGCCGTCCCGACGCGGCTGAACTGGAACGCCTCGCAACGGATGCGGTGACCGCCGCCGAACCCGAGTCGTCGCCCGTCGTTCCCGACGGCTTCGAGTACGAGATCACCGTGGACGACCACACCGCACACTGCGCGGACCCCCACCTGACCGACGCCCAGCGCCAGCTCTTCGAGCGATTGCTCCACGAAGGTGCCTGACCTGACTGTTCCGTTGCCGGAGACGCGTCACAGTGAACTGCGGACCACTGAGCGGGTCCGCAGAGCGTCAACCGCGACCGCCTCCGAGGGGCACCGGCCGACGACGGGTGACAGGCCCACGGCTCCCGCGTGATCACGGCCGGATTCGGCTTCCTCGCAATGAAGAGGGGCATGCGCGAGAACGCCCGCCCCGGCGGCACCGAGAGGGCCACGTTCGTCAACGCGTGGCGGGGTCGCGACATCCAAACGAGTGAGGGAGGGCGCAGTCTCCGTGTCAGCGGGCAGGCGCCCTGCATGACACCGTCGATACGTTCATCCTTGCCGCCGACGAATGCCCCCCTTGAGTCGAACGCGGCGACGACCTCCGGTCGTGCCGGCGACGGGCTGACGTCGTCCCCTGCGCCGTCCGCCCAAGCCGCGAGCCCGTGCTCACGGTCGACGTTCCCGGTGAGTACGCTCCTCCAGCGCGGCCCTGCCCGACCCACCACCGGGCTCCCCGGGCGTGCCCTGGCCAATCGAGCCGATGTGCAAAGGCTGGTGGCCGAGTTCTGCGCCTGCGCCGCCGAGGACGAACTGCTCGCCCCCGTCTTCGCCGGTATGGGCACGCCGCTGATACGCCACGTCGAGGCCGTCACCGACTTCTGGTGCTGCGAGCTGCTGGACGAACCCTCACCCAGCCGGGATCTGCTGGCGGTTCACCAGAATGTGCATGCCGCACACCCGTTAAGCGCTCGTCACTTCGAACGCTGGTTGGCCCTATGGCAGGACAGCGTTGATGCCACCTTCGTCGGCCCGGCCGCCGACCGGGCCAAGACCCTGGCCGTGAACATCGCGCACTCGATGCGCATCCTTCTGGCCGGGTAGCCCTCGCGACGTCATCGGCGGCTCGTCGGAGAGGGCCTGGGGCCGAAGCGGTGGCGGCAGCAGGCCGAGCACGGGCCGGTGGGGGACGGTGAAGTCGCCGTTGCCATCGCCAGGAGGCGTCACCGGGACCGAGGCGATGGTAGCGGGCAAGCTCGTAGTCGTAGCGTGTGGTGCTGAGGGCGGTTGTTGTCGAGGTGCCCCCGGAGCGTGGACACAGGGGGGCATGCTGCACGGGTGAGTCTTCGTTCTCTCTGGTGTTGCTGTTCGGACTCGGTAGGCGAGAGGCAGCCAAGGGCGCTGTGATTCCTTCGAGCGTCGTAGTAGGCCAGCCATGGGAAGATCTCCAGCCTTGTTCGGGCCGGGTGTACGGCATCGGGAGTGGGGACGCAGCGGCGCGCATTGCGCGTCCAGGGGGCGTACGTCGTGTGGGCTGGCCGGTGGCACATGCAGTCGCGGGCCGGGCGCGAGGATTGCATCCGTGCGCCGGTGGCGGGGGATTGCCTTCGCCCGCGGGCCGGGGTCGACTGGACAGAGCCGGCCGCTTCCCGCGCTGGGAGCGCGAGAGATGCCCGGTGACGTGAATGCCCTGCTGCGCGAAGGCAAGCATCAGGCTGGCCACAGCCGAGATCGCCGGGGAGTCCCGCGCGCCAACCACCCACGGTTCTCTCCCGTGTGAGGCGCCTCGCTGCCCCTGGGCGAGGTCCGTGAGACGTCGGATCCCGGCCGTCACCGGCGGTGCAGCGCCTCCTGATCGCGGCGGGCTGCCCAGACCTAGCTCAGAGGTATGCGTGTGGTGTGCAGCGTGGCGTCCGGAGCGCCGGACCGTGCTCCTGACCTGTCGAGGCTGACTGCCAGCACTCCCCAGGTGACCGGTGTCGTGCACAGGGTCGGTGTCATCATGGCCGAACTGGCGGAGGCAACCGTTCCGCTGTCGCTGACGGACCTCACCCACCGCACCGGCCTACCCAAGACCACGGTCCACCGGCTGCTGGCATCGATGTGCGACGCGGGACTGGTGCGACGCGCGGGTGCCGGATTCCTGCTCGCCCTGGCCGCGCCCCGGGTCGGCGTCCCCGCCCGGCCGTCCTTCGCTCTGCCTCGACGGTGGTATCTGCCCCATCTGGTCGAGCTCTACGAGAGGACGCACCAGATGGTCGGCCTGGGCGTACTCGTGGGAGACGAAGTGGAGTTCATCGAGCGGATCTACGGGCCCGACCGACTCGACGACGGAGCGGAGGACGTCGACCGGCTCCCGGCCGCGCTGACGGCCGCGGGCCGCGTGCTGCTGGCGTTTGCGCAGGCCGAGCGGCCGCTCCGACCAGGCACGGCAACCGCGGGCGCGGGGCTGGCGCGGTCCCTGGCCGACATCCGACGGCGCCGGATCGCCGTCCACGCCGACGCCTCGGACGCTGGGGCGTTCCGTGCCGCCGCTCCGGTGACCGACCGCGCCGGCCGGGTCGTGGCCGCGGTGGAGATCGGCGGCGGAGGTTGCCCGGGTGTGTGCGTGACCATGCTGGTCGAGCAGGTCCGCCGGACCGCACATGCCCTGACGGCCGCGGCCCGCTGCCTGAACTGACCCAGGCGGACCGGCCACCGACCCGGCGGCGGGGTCAGCCGCCGGCGATCACGACGAGGATCTCCGCCGTTTCCCCGTCCCGCAGCAGCAATGCCTGGCAGTAGCCGACGTGTCCTCGGCGGCCGCTGTGGCGGGCGGCGTCCCCACCCGTTCCCTTGAGCGGAACACTCATACCTTGAAGATGGCGTCGTCCGCAGGTGTGTTCCGCTCTGCGGAACAGCCTGTTTGCGGGATTGCCGGGCGGCTCTACTCTCTGGACGTTGACGGAAAATCGGCGCGCACGGGGGACCTCCGCATGAGGTTCGTACGGTGCGGATGCTCTCGTGGTGCCGGCGATTCCGGTACCGCACAGCCCCGGCACGCCTGCATAGAAGGAAGTTCGCGGAGACTGAAAAGGGTTGCCGCGCACGGTCGGTAGGGCTTTGCGCCGTAGAGCACCGTCCGGCGCGACGCAGAGCCGGAAGGTGTCGTGGGCGCACTCCAGGCAGTACGCGTTGGGCTCGGGACGGGAACGACGCCGTGACGTGACCGACGACTACGCAAGAAGGTGACGGCATGTCCCCACATGTGACGGGGCAGCAGGATGAACTGCCCAAGTTCCTCACCGAGTACGCGGCTACCCGCGGTGCGAGCAGGATCCTGCCCCGTTTCCTGGGGGGCCGGCCCCCGGCCACCAGGTGCATCGGCGAGGTATGGCACGTCGCGGCGGAGCGGAACCCGTCCCAACTGCTGATTGCCGACCGGCCGCCGGACATCGACCCCGAGGGTCCGCCGACCCGGACGCTGACGCAATGGGCATCCCTGGTTGATGAGACTGCTGCCTGGCTCCACCAGCTGGGCGTGCGGGCATGGGACCGCGTGGCCATCCTCAAGGCCAACCACTTCGACCTGCTGGTCCTCTCGTCGGCCGCGGCGCGGATCGGCGCCGTCCCGGCACCGCTGTCCGGCGTGTACGGTCCACCAGTGGACGGCACGCCGATCTGCCACATCCTGCTCAGCCGCCTGGAACGGCCGTTCCTGGTCACCGACCGGGCCCATCTCGAACGCTGCGCTCTCGATCCGACCGCCGTCGCCAGGCTGACCCGGCGGACGGTCTGTGTCGATGGCACCGACGGCCGACGTGATCTGGTGGACCTGGCGAGCCTGCGCGGTGGGTCCGTGCCGGCCACTCGGCTGCGGGCGACCGACGAGCCGATGTGGGTGACGCACACATCGGGTACCACCGGTGTGCCCAAGCTCGTGATGCATTCCGCGACGTCGGTACACGGCATGGCCTTGGTCGAGTCCGAGCGTTGGCCGCTGTGGATGGGCCCGCAGGACACCTGGGCGTTCTGCGACCCCTTCTGGCACGAGCGGGTGATGGCCAATCAGCTCACGGTGGCGACCATCGGGCTGCGCATGATCATGCTCTCCGACGCCACGTCGCCGGCGGTACACCGACTCCTGACGGAGCACCGGCCGACCGTCGTGGAGGCCATGCCCAATATGTACCTTTCCTGGGAGGGTATGGCGCGCGAGGCGGCCCGCCCCTTCGGGAACGTGAGGCTGTTCCTCAACTCGTTCGACGCGATCCACACCCGCACCATCCGCGCCTTCCTGGATGCCAGCGACCGTCGCCTGGCGCTGTGGATCCAGGCATGGAGCCAGAGCGAATGCGGCCCGATCGCACTGCGGCCGTACGTGCGCCGGTCGGTGCGCAAGCGCGGCAAGCGGCCCCCGGTCAACCAGAGTCTGGGTTGGCCGATTCCGTCATACGGCAAGATCCGGGCCGTGGACCCGACATCCGGGCGCCCGCTGCGCCGGGGCGAAGTCGGCCTCATCGAGTTCTCCCAACCAGGCCGCTGCCTGGCCTATATCGGAGAGCAGGACCGTCACGAACTCAAACGCAACGGAGAATGGTGGAACACCGGAGACCTCGGTGTGATCAACCGGTTCGGGGCGGTCCGGCTGATCGACCGGGAGATCGACCAGATCGCCGGCGGCAGTGCCATCGAGTTCGAGGACGTGCTGCTGGACCGGCTGCCCCAACTGACCGAAATCGCGATCCTGCCTGCCGCCCAGCAGCCGCCCGTCCCGGTCTACAGCACCTCGGGCGATGCTCCCCTCGATCCCGGCGAGTGGCAGCGGGCGACCAGGGACCTGCCGGAGCTGGCGGCGCCGGTCCGCATCCGCTGGGACGAGTTCCCGCGGACCGGCACCTGGAAGATCGCCAGGGTCCAGCTGCGGGAGAAGCTGATGCCCGGTGCCCGGCCCGTCGGCACGGGCCGCTGGACCTGATCGGGCTCCGGGACGGCGTGGAGGCTGTCGTGCCAGAGTCCAGCGGAACACGCAGCGGATTCGGCAGGGTCGACGCGGCCGATCGGCCCGCTGTACTGATCGGATGCCTTGACGGGTTTGCGGCTCTGCCGGGGGTACAGGCGGCCAAGCAACGCTCGTTCGCGATGGCCAGCAAGGCTCTTGAGAGGGAGCCGGTGCTGGATGTGGGGTGTGGAACCGGCACCGACCTGGTCCTGTGGGGCCGGCAGTGCGGCGCCCGCCCCGTCGGAGTCGATCTCAGTCACCAGATGCTCACCGAAGCACGCGCCCGCGCAGGCGATTGCTCGGTGATGCAGGCGCACTCGCATCATCTTCCGTTCAGAGACGGGGTCTTTGCGGCTGTCCGCGGTGAGCGACTGCTGCTGCACGACACCGATCCGAGCGCCGCGGTGGCGGAGATGGCGCGAGTGGTGCGCCCAGGGGGCTGCGTCGTCCTGGTCGAACCCGACATGGAGGAGGCAGCAGCAACCTGCCCCACCCTCTACACCGAGTCGGGCTCGCTGACCGCGTGGGTGCGCAGCAGTTTCGCCCAGCCACGGTCCGGAAGCGCAGCACGCCGACTTCTGCGCGAGCACGGACTGGTATCCGTGCAGAGCGAAGTGCACCGCGAGAGATGCGATGCGGAAACGGCCGACACCGTGCTGCAGTTGCGCGCCTGCGCTTTGTGGGCGCATGAGTCCCGAGGAGCACCGCCCGGCCAGCTACGACGGTGGCTGTCCGACCTCCACGAGCGCGACAGCGGCTCGGCGCCCTTCTGCACGGTTCCGATCCACGTCGCCTCGGCGACCAGGCCGACGAGCTGAGGGAGAAGAGCGTGGCCAGGTACTCCACAGTCGAATTCCCCTATGACTCCAGTCACTTCACCTCTCTTCAGCTCCATCCGGTCGCCGCGGTGCGGATCATGCTTGCCGGCTGGACCGCGTGGACAGCCCAGCATGCGGTGGCCTTCCCCACCATGATCCGCGAACACCATGCCGGGTTCGCGGTGACGGGGATTCGACTTGCCTACCAGGAGCCGTTCGGCTTCCTGGACGGCGAACGGCTCACCGCGACCACCACCAGCAGCCTGCTACGGCAGCGCAACCTGATGGAGACCACCACGCACATCAGCGCG
Source organism: Streptomyces noursei (assembly GCF_016917755.1). Lineage (GTDB taxonomy): Bacteria > Actinomycetota > Actinomycetes > Streptomycetales > Streptomycetaceae > Streptomyces > Streptomyces yunnanensis. Next base: position 1,670,596 of record NZ_CP070326.1, read on the forward strand.
GACGGCCGCCAACTGGCCGTTGTGACAATGCGCTGCCGGGCCCTGGCCGTCGATGTGGCACGGGCCATGGCGGCGACCCCGCAGGCACTTCCTCCCAGCCTCACCGGCCACTACCAACCCGATGAGATCGACGACCAGGCGGCCTTCACCGATGAGCTCACTCCACTGCTCGACCGCCTGGCCGCCACCGCCCCGGCCCTGGTGCAGGCCAGTTACACACGGCTGATCGATCGGCAGGTCTGCGAGGCCGCCGACCAGTGGTGCTTCGTCGACGTCACCGGATTGATCGGCAGCAGTCGCGAGCATCTCATCGACACACTCGCCGACACGCAACCCCTGCTTCGCGAAGGACTGCGCCGCCGCATCAGCCACCTTGAATTCCGCCTCAGGCGGCCCCTGTTCCTGCACGACCGGACCACCATCGACACCTCATTGCACCAAGACGGAACGCGGTTCGCCTTCGCCCACCGCATCAGCGGTGACGACGGCCACCTGCACGGCGAAGCCGTCGAGATCCTGGATGCGCAGCCGTGAACCGGGAACTGATCGGCGCCGTGGCCGCAGACACCGACCGTCGGCTGCACCGCCTTCTCGACACCCGCGTCAACCCAGGCGCTGCGGCTCGCGACGCCGCCGCGGCCCCGCTCCAAGCGGAACTCCTGCAGGAGGCCGCCCGGCACGGCCTGTTCCACTGCGCCCTGCCCACCAACGTCTGTACCGGTCACGGATTCGCTCCGGTGCGCTGGGGCCTGGTCCTCGAACATATCGGCTATCGCTGCACCGACCTGTCCTTCCCCCTCCTGGTCTACCTGACCGCGGGAACCATCCGCCGCCTGCACCACGACCAACGCACCGATCTGCTGGAGCCGTTGACAGACGGAGGCCGTCTCCCCCTGATCGGGTTCGCGTACACCGAACAACGAGACCCCTTCGATTTCCGCGGCAGCCTCAGCCGTCGCGGCGACACGATCACCGTGACCACGGAGAAGAGCATCGTGGCCGGCGCACGGATACTCGATGCGTTCCTCACCTACGTCCCCGACGCACAAGGCCGCCCCACCGCTGTGCTGCTCCACCGCACGGACCCGGGCGTCAGCATCGCCCCGCTTGCCGTCAGCGGATTCCGCTCGGCCGGGTTCGGCACTGTGCGCGCCACGGACACCGCGGTGCCTTGCGACCGCATCGTCGACACCGACGGCCTGGCCCACGCGCAAAGGATTCTCAACGCCGAGGCCGCCTTCTTCGTCGCCGCCCCGACCGGGCGGATGCGGGCCATCGCCGAAGCCTGCGCCATGCACGTCGCCGCCACCGAACGGCACGACACCCCACTGGCCGACTATCCCAACGTCCAGAGCCTGCTCGGCCGCATGCACGCTACCGTCGAATCCTGCCGGGCCACCCTCTACCAGGCGTTGGAGGCATACGGCGAGGACGATTCCCTGTGGTCACCTCTCTCGTGGATCGCCAAGTACACCGTCGGACAACACGCGCTGACAGTCGCGGCCATGGCACAGCGCCTGACCGGCACCCAAGGCTTTCTGGACACCAGTCCTTGCGCACGTCACCTTCGGGACTTCTCCGGCCTTCTGGCCGGCGGCAACCCCCAGGAGAAGGTCGAAATCGACCTCGGCGTGCACCTCACTCAGACAATCAGGCCCACCCTGCGGGAGCCGGGAGAGTGACACCGTGAAGATCCACGTGAGCGGCATCTTGCGCAAGTACGTCGACTACCGCAAGGACCTGACCTACGACGCCCCCACCGTCCGTGCCGGCCTGGAGCAACTCTGTTCCGAGTACCCCCAGCTGGCGACGATCCTGTTCGAGGGCAACGGCGACATCAGTGCCGTCCACCGCCTGTTCCTCAACGGCAACCGGTTGGCATCGGACACCCTCGACGAACCCACCGCGGCCGACGACACGATCGACATCATCACCGCCATCGCCGGAGGCTCCCGCCGATAGAACTCGCCATCGCCGAGAGCCGCGCAGCCCAGAGCACCCGCACTCGCCACAGTTGTTCATGTTCCGGCCGTCATGGTCGAGCAGCGCTTCGAGCGGATCGGTGCTCGTCTTGCCCGTGTCGTGGACGTCGGTCCAAAGGCCCGTGCTCGCCCTCGTCCCGAGAACAGCCAGCGGCGTCCCGGCCAGCAGCACGGCACCCGGCACCCCGGGGCCGCGGCTCACGCGGGCCTCCGCCGTGCCGCCCGACTCGGCGCCACCGTGAGCCTGTTCATGGATCACGTGCGGTGGTGGGGGGACGTCCTGGCGGAGGACCTCTTCGGCCCGGACGTCGCCGCCCGCTGGATGGCGGCCCGCTCCGCGGTGGACCGGCCGGGCGTGTGGAGGGTCGGGGGCGACACGACCTGGGGCGCCGACGGTCGCGCCCCTTCCCGGCCCTGGTGACCCCGCTCGCCGCGGCCGCGGCATCCACCGGCCCACCGGTATCCGATCGCTCCTGGCTTGTCGGCGATGACGGGATGAGGGCGCGTCAGGCACCGCCCGATTGTTTCCATTCGGTCTTTGTGTGGAGATTTCGAAAAGGTCGCTGATAGGTTTGTATATGTGGTGAAGGCCGCGGCGTGGCTGGGGGGGTGCGGGATGGCAGTTGCGTCTGCGGCGGCTGCGTCACCCCGCGCGAGCCACACGCAGAGTGCGGAGGGGACACGGAGTGACAGGGGCTGGGCAGGGGCCAGGTAGCCCGGATGAGATCCACGGGCCGTCGGGCCGCCGGCGGATCGCGCGTCGGGAGCCTCTCGCCAGTGAAGGGAGCGGCGTCCCGGCACCCACGTCCACAGACCCCGAACGCACGTTGCAGCTGAGGGTCGAACCGCCTGCACCGACCGGCGAGACCATACTGCCGCGACGGCCGGAGCGGACCGACGGGCGGGCCGGCCGCCGGGCCGCGCAGTCGTCATCCGCCCGCCTGCGCATCGGTACGCTGCTGGGCCCCCTCATCGCGCGGCTGGCGCCGTTCGTGCGCCGGCTCAGGCCGCGTTATCCGCGTGCGGGCCGCACCGGCTGGCGCCGCTGGGTGCCCTCCTGTCGGCAGTGGCTGGGCATCGTGTCGACGGCCGTCGGCCTGACCGGACTGTTCCTGGCCGTCGCCTACGCCGTCACCGACATACCCGAGGACCTGAACGCGTACGCCACCCAGCAGGACAACGTGTACTTCTGGTCCGACGGAACCCCCATGGCCCGCACCGGCTGGGTGCAGCGGCAGGCGATGCAGCTGAAAGACATACCCGAGGACGTCCGTTGGGCCGTGCTGGCGGCCGAGAACGAGAGCTTCTACAGCGACCCCGGCGTCTCTTTCAAGGGCCTCACCCGCGCCCTGTGGCGCACGGTCGGTCAGGGCGACACCCAGGGCGGCTCGACCATCACCCAGCAGTACGTCAAGAACGTCTACCTGAACCAGGACCAGACCGTCAGCCGCAAGTTCACCGAGGCGATGATCGCTCTCAAGCTCGACAACCGGCTGAGCAAGGACGAGATCCTGGAGGGATACCTCAACACCAGTTGGTTCGGCCGCGGCACCTACGGCATCCAGCGCGCCGCACAGGCCTACTACGGCAAGGACGCCAGCGAACTCAACGCGAGCCAGGCCGCTTTCCTGGCGTCGCTGCTCAAGGGCGCCGGCCTGTACGACCCCACTCTGAGTGCGGCCAACCACCACCGGGCGGTGGAGCGCTGGAACTGGATCCTGGACCGGATGGTCAAGATCGGCAGGCTGTCGCCGTCCGAACGGGCCGGGTACCGGACCTTCCCGGAGCCGCTCAAACAGAACCCGCTGTACGACACCGGTCAGCAGAGCGACTACCTGGTGGAACTCGCCTCCCAATACGCCAAGAAAGCCGGGCACCTCTCGGACCGGCAGTTCGACCTGGGCGGCTATCAGATCTACACCACCTTCGACCGCAAACGGGAGGCGGCCCTCGACGACGTGGTGGCCAAGGCGCGCAAGAAGGTCCGGCAGACCCATCCGGACGCGGCAGCCACCGCCCATTACGGCGTCGCGTCGCTGGCCACCGACGGCCGCATCCTCGCCGTCTACGGCGGCCCGGACCACCGGAAGCAGGGTTACAACGAGTCCAATGCCGGGACGGTACCGGCCGGTTCGGCCTTCCTGCCGTTCGTGTACGCGGCCGGTCTGGAGCACGGCGTCGTCAGGCGGCGGGACGCACCCAGGGAGAGGGTCACCCCGCGGTCCCTCTACGACGGCGACGACGGCGTGCCCGTCAGCACACCGGAGGGCCCCTACTGGAACCGCAGCGGCAAGAAGGTCACCGCCCACAACGACGGCCGGAAGTCCTGGGGCCGGATGACGCTGCGCGAGGCGCTCGCCAAGTCGGTGAACACCCCCTTCATGCAACTGGGCATGGACACGGGCCTGGACAAGGTCAAGCAGACGTCCCAGGCGGCCGGGCTGCTGTCGTCGAGCATGGGGCCGCAGGTACCCGCCCTGTCCCTGGGCAGTTCCACGCCGAGCGCGATCCGCATGGCCAGCGGCTACGCCACCTTCGCCGCCGCGGGACAGCACGTCGAGCCGTACTCCGTGCGCCGCGTCACCCGGAACGGCTCGGCCGTGCGGCTGGACCTCCCGGACGCGCACCGCGCGGTATCCGCCCAGGTGGCCGGGGAGGTGACGCAGGCGCTCGCCGACTCCTTCCGCTCCGCCCACCCCGACGCCGCTCCCGCCGCGGCGGCGGTGTCCGGCAAGGCCGGCACCGTCGCCGATGACACGGCCGCCTGGTACGTCGGCACGGCCCGCGCCGTGTCGACGGCCGTGGTCGTCTACCGCATGGATCTGGCCAAGAGCCTCGAACCGCTGCCGCTGAAGGGGCTCGCGGGAACCGCCGCCGACAGCGCCCCGTACGACATCTGGGCGGGAGCCATGGGCCCACTGCGCTGACCGGCGGACCGTCCGCACCCGCATCCGCACCGGAACCTCCCTCGCAGATTTGAGCCTTGTATGAAGTCGACTCCGGGCCGCCGCCGTAAGGCGCGCGCACCCCGCCGCACCGTCCGTACCCGATTCGCAGCCCTTGCGGCAGCCGCCCTCGTCGTCTGCGCGGCCGCCGCGGGCTACCTGGTGTTGATCCAGACCGACGGCCAGGCTTCGGCTCCTTCCGGCGGCAAGGGGGGATCGGTCGCCCAGAGCCCGCCGCAGCCTCGCAGGGAGCCGGAGTGGGACGGCAAGCCGAAGATCCTCGGGGACGGATCGACCTCCTACACCGGCCCGCAGAAGGGGCAGTTGAAGGCCGTGCCGCTCGAACCAGGGGAGAAGCCACCACAGTTCGTCGTCTTCTCCTGGGACGGTGCGCTGGAGGGCGACGACCGGCTCTTCTCCCACTACCGCGACATGGCCAAGGACCACGACGCCCACATGACCTTCTTCCTCACGGGCATCTACCTGCTGCCCAAGAGCAAGAAGGATCTCTACCACCCGCCCCAGCACCCGGTGGGCTCCGCGGCGATCAGCTACCCCACCGACGAGCACATCCGCACCACCCTGACGCAGCTCGCCGCGGCCTACGAGGACGGCAACGAGATCGGCACCCACTTCAACGGCCACTTCTGCGGCGCCAAGGGAGGCGCCGACTGGAGCGTGGAGGAGTGGAAGAGCGAGATCGACCAGTTCTACGACTTCGTGGAGAAGTGGCGGACCAACACCGGCGACAAGGACACTCCCGCGCTGCCCTTCGACTTCCGCAAGGAGGTGACCGGCGGTCGAGCCCCTTGTCTGGAGGGGCAGCCGAACCTGCTCAAAGCCATGAAGAGCTACGGCTGGCGCTACGACGCGAGCTCCCCGGGCGACTTCCAGATATGGCCGAGCAAGAAGAACGGCATCTGGGACTTTCCGCTGCAGATGCTTCCGTACCCCGGCGGCAACTACCAGGGTCTGTCGATGGACTTCAACTTCCTCTACAACCAGTCCCATGGCGAGACCAAGGGCGATCCGGCCAAGTACGTCGCCTGGGAGCAGCAGACCGTCGATTCCTACATGTCAGGCTTCAACCGTGTCTACTACGGCAGCCGGGCACCGCTGTTCATCGGCAACCATTTCGAGGACTGGAACGGCGGCATCTACATGAAGGCCGTCGACCAGGTGATCAAGAAAGTCTGCACCAAGAAGGGCGTCAAGTGCGTGTCCTTCAAGGAACTCGCCGACTGGCTCGACGTGCAGAAGCCCGAAACGCTGCAGCGCCTGCGCGGCCTGGATCCGGCCCAGTCGCCGGACTGGTCCACGGTCGTCCGGTGACCCGGAAACCGGCCTGGCTCCCATCGCCCAGGCCCCTTTACGCATTTCACCTATCTCACGCGAAACTCGATCGCCCGGGCTGTCTACCGGAGCAGAGGGGAACATCGTTGAAATCCATGAGAACAGGCCGCAAGTGGAGCCGCGCCACCATAGTCACGGTGGCGACAGCCTCGGTGGCCACGGGAATCCTGCTGCCCAACCAGAGCGCGAGCGCGGCGGCCCCGGCCGGCCCGACGGTGGACTCGGCAACCAAGGTCGCATTTCAGCGCCTGGCCGACGCGGTCTTCACCGATCGCACGCAGTCCCTGGTGAGCGATGCCCGGGGCGGGCGCCAGAAGCCACACCCGCAGCGGACGTCCGGCTTCACCGGAAAGGTGCGGCTGTCCGAGACGCAGTCGCGCGAGGAGCGATCGACGCTCGACGAACTGCGCGCCCGCAAGTCCCGCCTCGCCCGGCTCGGCGAGAAGTACAGCGGAGCCGGCACCCGTGTCACGCTGGACGCCACCCGGGTGGAAGGCCGGTATGCCACGGTCGAGGTCACCGAGACCACGACTCTGGCGTACGAGGAGGCCCAGGGTGCCGAGCCCGAGACCACCGGGTTCCGGGCCCACCACGAACTTTCCTTCCAGGCCGACCGCAAGGGTGACTGGCGGCTGACCGGTGTCCGCGATACCGACGACGGCTACCTCGCGGTGAACCAGGTCGCCAAGCCCTCCGTCGCCGCGCCGGCCACCGCCGCCGACCCGCCCTCGGCGACCCGCTCGGCCACGACGTGGCCCGCACGGCCCGCCCCGAAGAACACGAACACCGGGTACGACTACAAGGCCATGGCGGCCTACGCGACGAAGTACTGGAACAGCTACAACCCGGACTTCCCCGATTTCAGCGGCGTCGGTGCCGGCGGGGACTGCACCAACTTCGTCAGCCAGTCCCTCAAGGCCGGCGGCTGGCAGCACGTCCCCGGCTACACGACGGACTTCCACAAGTGGTTCGGCAACGCCGAGATCCAGTCGGACTCGTTCGTCGGCGTCAACGAGTTCTCCTGGTTCGCCCTGTCCTCCAAGCGCGCCACCAGTCTCGCGAACGTCTACCAGATGGACGTCGGCGACGTGCTGCAGGTGGACTTCGACAAGGACGGGTCCAAGGACCACTCCATGATCGTCACCAAGCGCAGTCAGCAGGGCATGCCGTATGTCACGTATCACTCCAACGACACCTACAACAGGTCGGTGGCCAGCCTCGTCGCGTCGTACCCGTACGCCGCGTACTACGCCTACCGCACCTGAGCGGTGCCCGACACCAGCGGCCTGCGCTGCGGCCCTCGGCCACCGCACTGCGGAGTCCCCGCACGGTGGTGTGACCGTCGCAGCCACCGCGAACGCCCACGGCACGCACGGTGACGCGCATCCGCACCGTAGTTCTCGCCGTGTGCCGACTCCGTGGGGGCAGCCCCCGGTTGGCGGCCGGTACCCCGGTCCCCAACCGGGGTACCGGCCGCCCGCCCGCTCATCGACGACGTGGTCAGTGAGGAGGACGCATGCTGGACGGGCTGGACCGCGGGTTGCTGCAGGCGCTGCAGATCGATGGACGTGTGGCGTTCTCGCTGGTCGGTGAGGTGCTTGGGGTGTCGGACCAGACGATCGCGCGCCGGTATGCACGGCTGCGGGCCGAGGCGGGGGTGCGGGTGCTGGGGGCGGTACGCCCGCAGGCCGTCGGGCGGCAGGTGTGGGTGGTGCGGGTGCGGTGCGTGCCGGAGGCGGCCGTGGGGCTCGCGCGTGCGCTGGCACGGCAGCCGGAGACCTCCTGGGTGCAGATCGCCTCAGGCGGCTCGGAGCTCGTCTGCATGGTGCAGGCGCAGGCCGACGCTCCGGCGGAGGAGTCGACTTTGCTGGCCCGCCTCCCGCGCACCCCCCGGGTGACCGACGTGAGTGCGCACTGCGTCCTGCACACGTTCTTCGGCGGCAGTACCAGTCCGCTGACGAAGAACGGGCCGGTGACCTCCGATCAGCGAGCGCGGCTGCGGCCACCGGCCACCGAGCCGGTGACGTCGCCGGTAGAGCTGACCGCAGAGGACCACGCACTGCTGGAGGCACTGGCGCTCGACGGGCGAGCCGGGTTTCGGTCGCTGGCTTCGGCGACGGGCTGGTCGCAGACAAGTGTGCGGCGCCGCCTGGCGGAACTGCGCGCGGGCGGGGTCGTGTACTTCGACGTGGACTTCGATCCGGCGGTGTTCGGACTGCGGACGTCCGCCGCGCTGTGGCTGAGCATCGCACCGGGCGACCTGGCAGCGGCAGGCGAGGCGCTGGCGGCACATCCGCAGGTGAGCTTCGCGGCGGCCACCACCGGTGCGTCCAATCTCTACGCGAGTGTGCAGTGCAGCGGCAGCACGGCGCTGTACGGGTACCTGACGGGTCCCGTGGCGGCGCTGCCCGGGGTGCGGTCGGTGGAGACCGCACCCAGCATGCGGGTGTTCAAGCAAGCCTCCCCGATCGTCGGATAGCGCCGGCAGAGGGCCCTGGCACATCGGATATCGCCGACTTCCGGGGGCCTTCCTGTTGCGGACCGGTGGGTTCGACGACGGTGGGCGCGTGAAACCCGTCCGTACGGAAGGAACCGCCTCGATGCACACCGCGTTCGACCCGATCACCGTCGGTCCGCTCACCCTCCCCAACCGGATCGCCATGGCGCCGCTGACCCGTCGCCGCGCGTACGGTGAGAGCCTGTCCGCGACCCCGCTCATGGTCGAGTACTACCGGCAGCGTGCCACTGCAGGACTGCTCGTCGCCGAAGCCATCCAACCCAACCGCGTCGGCCAGGGCTACACCGACACCCCCGGCCTGCACGACGCCCGCCAGGTCGAGTCCTGGCGCCCCATCACACAGGCTGTCCACGAAGCGGGCGGCCGCATCTACGCGCAGCTGATGCACGCGGGCCGCAACAGCCACCCCGAACTCCTGGGCGGCGGCCGGCATCCCCTCGCGCCGTCTGCCGTCGCAGCCGACGGGGAGGTGCGCATCCACGGAGGCGAGCCCGCCGTCCGCAAGCCCTTCCCCGTACCGCGCTCCATGACCACGCAGGAGATCGCCGGCACCATCGCCGACTTCGCCGACGCGGCCGCGAACGCGATCGATGCCGGATTTGACGGCGTCGAGCTGCATGGCGCATACGGCTACCTCATCCAGCAGTTCCTCTCGGGCAACGCCAACCGCCGCACCGATGCCTACGGCGGCAGCATCGCCGGACGCGTCCGGTTCCCGGTCGAACTCGTCGAAGCCGTGGCCGCACGCATCGGAGCGGAGCGGCTGGCGCTTCGCATCAGCCCTGGCTGCCCAGCCTTCGGCCTCGTGGAGCCCGACCCGCACGAGCTCTACCTGACGCTGATCGACCAGCTGCCTCCGCAGCTGGCCTATCTGCATGTGTTCGAGTTCCCCGGCCACCGCGCCCTCACCGTGGAACTGCGCCGCAGCTGGGAAGGGGTGTACATGCTCAACCCGCACGAGGCCCCCGAGGACTGGCCCGCCGGCCCCCGTCAACTGCACTTGGTGGACGACGGGCTCGCGGACATCCTCTCCTTCGGCACCCACTTCATCGCCAACCCCGATCTCGTGGACCGCCTCCGCACCGGTGCCCCGCTCAACGAGGCCGATCCCACCACCTTCTACCGCGGCGACCACCGTGGCTACACCGACTACCCGACCATGGCGCAGACCCGGCCTTGAACACCCGCCCAAGGGACTGCCGACTACTTTCTCTACGGGTCCGCCGCGGCCCTGGTCTTCGGTCGGGTCTTCTTTCCGGAGTCCGACCCGTTGACGGGGACCTTGCTGTCGTTTCTCACTTACGCCATCGGGGTCGCCGCGCCGATCCTGCTGACGACGCCGCGGTCCATCATCGGTGAGGGGGGCGGGAGATCTGCCCCTCCTGTCCCCCGTCCCCCCCTTCCCCTTTTCCCTTCTCTCCTGCTACGGCTCGCCTCATGAACCCAGATACCGTGTCCGCCGCTCCGTACCTGCGTCGCCTGATCGATCTGCTCGGTGCGGACGCCCCGGCCGAGGAGTTCGGCGCGGTCGCCGCCGAGGCGCGCGTCAACGGGGTCGGTGCGCAGGGTCTGTCCGAGGTGGAGGGCGCCACCCGGACCGTGCTGCGGGTGAGGGGCGTGCTGCGGCAGCACCGGCGGCGTGAGGCGGAGCTCGCGGCCCTCTTCGACACGGCCGGTGACCTGGCCGGACTGCGCGACCTCGATGCCGTGTTGCAGTCGATCGTGCGCCGTGCCCGGACGCTGCTGGGCACCGACACCGCGTACCTCACGCTCCCCGATCCGGCGGCCCGCGATACCTACATGCGGGTCACCGACGGCTCGGTGTCCGCGCTGTTCCAGGGGCTGCGACTGGGGCTGGGCGACGGCCTCGGCGGCCTGGTCGCCCAGAACGCCCAACCGTACGTCACACCCGACTACCGCACCGACAGCCGCTTCCGTCACACCCGCACCATCGACGCCGGGGTCCTCGACGAGGGCCTGGTCGCGATCCTCGGCGTGCCGCTGCTCCTGGGGTCCGGGGGTGGCGGCGGTGGCGAGGTCATCGGCGTACTGTTCGCCGCCGACCGCACCCCGCGGGCCTTCTCGCCCGACGAGATCGCCCTGCTGTGTTCGCTGGCCGCGCACGCCGCCATCGCCATCGACACCGCGGCGGCGATCACCAACACCCAGGCTGCGCTCGCCGAGTTGGCGGCGGCCAACGAGGTCATCCAGGAGCACGCCGCAGCCATGCAGCGCGCCGAGGAGGCGCACGACCGGCTCACCGATCTGGTGCTGCGCGGCGGCGATGTGCGGGACGTGGCCGCCGCGGTCGCCGACCTGCTCGACGGGGCCATCGCGATCCACGACCCCGAAGGGCGGGTGCTCACCGCCGTCGGCCCCGGCGGCGCCGCGTTCCCCGGCCGCGGCACGGTGGCCGAGGTCGTGGCGGACTCCCGGACCGCCGGCCGCACGGTGTTCCGCGACGGCCGCTGGACGTGTGCCGTACTGGCCGGGCAGGAGGTGTTGGGCAGTCTGGTCCTGCACGGCCGGCCCGACCTCGACGACGCCGCCAAGCGGCTCTTCGAGCGGGCCGGCGTCGTCACCGCCCTGCTCCTGCTGCAACGGCGTTCCGTCGCCGAGGCGGAGAACCGGATCCGTGGGGAACTGATCAGCGATCTCCTCAACGCCCCCGACCGCGATCCCCTCGGCCTGACGGAGCGCGGGCGCCGTCTGGGCTTCGACCTCGACCGGCCCCATCTGCTGCTCGTCGCCGAGGCCGACACCGCATCCCGGCAGCGACTGGCCGGGGCGGCCATGCGCCACCGCGTCGCCGGCGACGGCATCAGCGCCGAACACGCCGGCCGGGTGGTGGTGTTGCTCGCGGAGAACGGCACCGCCCCCGGCGACGTGGCCAGAAGCGCCGCCAGGCACCTCACCCGGCTCGCCGGCGCGCCGGTGACGGTCGCCGCGGCCGGACCGGCGGCCGGACCCCAGGCACTGGCCGCCGCCCACGCCGAGGCGATCCGGTGCCTGCGGGCCCTGCGCGTGCTGGGCCGGGAGGGCGGCGCCTGCGCGGCCGACCTGGGGTTCCTCGGCGTGCTCCTGGGCGACGAGAAGGACGCGGACGGCTTCGTCGCCGGTGTCCTGGGGCCGCTCCTGCGGTACGACGAGCGACGCGGCACCGCACTCGTGCGCACCCTTGAGGCGTACTTCGGCTGCGGAGGGAGCCTGACCCGCGCCAAGGACGAGCTCCACGTGCACGTCAACACGGTCGTCCAACGGCTCGACCGGGTCCAGGCACTGCTCGGGGAGGACTGGAACAGCCCCGAGCGCGCGCTGGAGTTGCAGATCGCGCTCCGGCTCCATCGGCTGACCGGGAGTTGACGCGGCGACCCGCCGGCCGAGACGTGACGCCCCCGTCGCGCTGCCCGCCGTGCCGGTCGCGGTCACGGACGGTGGGCCGACCGGGACGCGGTGACGGTCGGTTCGCCCCGCCGGTGGTGGTGGTCCAGCGGGCCGCGGCGGCGCTGCGCAGGGGTGTGACTGCCCCGGGCGTCGATTGGTCTAGTCCTATCTTGGTCCAGTCCATTGACATGCCCCTGACCGCAGGGCTATCCCATATCCCATACCGCTGCGTACCAACGGGAATTGGCGGTCACCCCCCTCACACCCGGGACAGACATGAGACGCAGGCGCTCCCTCCGTGCACTCCTCACCGCTACCGTCACCGCCGTGGCCACGGCCGGCCTGACCGCCCTGGGCGGGGGCGCGGCCCAGGCGGCGACCCCGCTCCCGGCCCATGTGTTCGCCCCCTACTTCGAGTCGTGGACGGGCGAGAGTCCCGCCGCGCTGTCCGCCCAGTCAGGCGCCAAACACCTGACGATGGCGTTCATCCAGACGGCCGCCAAGGGCTCCTGCACAGCCCTGTGGAACGGCAGCACCGACACCCCCATCGCCACGTCCTCGTTCGGCGACGACATCAAGACCATCCGCGCGAACGGCGGCGACGTCATCCCGTCGTTCGGCGGATACACCGCGGACACCACCGGCACCGAGATCGCCGACAGCTGTACCGACGTCAACCAGATCGCCGCCGCGTACGAGAAGGTCATCACCACCTACGACGTCACACGGCTGGACATGGACATCGAGGCCGACTCGCTGGACAACTCCGCGGCCGTCGACCGGCGGAACAAGGCCATCAAGCTCGTCCAGGACTGGGCCGCCGCCAACGGGCGCACGGTCGAGATCTCGTACACCCTGCCCACGACGACCCGGGGCCTCGCCGACAGCGGGGTCGCCCTGCTGCAGAACGCGGTGCGCAACGGGGCCCGGGTGGACGTCGCCAACATCATGACGTTCGACTACTACGACAACGCCACGCACGACATGGCCAAGGACACCGAGACCGCGGCCCAGGGGCTCTACGACCAGCTCAAGACGCTCTCTCCCGACAAGACCCCGGCCCAGCTGTGGAGCATGATCGGGATCATCGAGATGCCCGGGGTGGACGACTTCGGCCCGGCCGAGACCTTCAGCCTGGCCAACGCCACCCAGGTCTACAACTGGGCGGTGGGCAAGGGCATCAGCACGCTGTCGTTCTGGTCGCTGCAACGGGACAACGGCGGCTGCCCCGGCGCCCCGTCCGGCGACACCTGCTCCAGCATCCCGCAGAACACCTGGGACTTCAGCCACATCTTCGAGCCGTTCACCGGCAGCGGCACGGCGCCGACCGACGACTTCACGGTGACGGCCAGTCCCGGTGCGGGTTCGGTGGCGGCGGGCAGCCGGACCACCGCCACGGTGCGGACCGCGGTCACCGCCGGGGCTGCGCGGACGGTGGACCTCACCGTCGGCGGGGCCCCCGCGGGTGTCACCGCCTCGCTCAGCCCCACCTCGGTGACGGCCGGCGGGACCTCGACGCTCACCGTGTCCACGACCGCGGCGGTGGCCTCCGGCACGTACCACCTCACCGTCACCGGCACCGGCCCCGCCGGCACGCACAGCGCGTCCTACGACCTGACCGTCACCGGCGGGAGCGGCAACCAGTGCACGGCGAGCCCGTGGACCGGCGGCACGGTCTACACCGGCGGCCAGCAGGTCTCCTACAAGGGGCACACCTGGAAGGCCAAGTGGTGGACGACGGGCGAGGAGCCCGGCAGCACCGGGGAGTGGGGTGTCTGGCAGGACCTCGGCGCCTGCTGACCCGTCCGGCGCCGGCCCGGGCGGCCCGGGCCGGCGCGTCGCGCCACAGCGGGAGTGGTCCGGGACGCCTCCCGGCACGCCTGGATGGGCCGGGCCCTCGCCGACCTCACCGCCGCACGTCCGGACGCGGTCGTGGTCGAGATGGGCCTGCCGGGCGACGGCCTCCCCGGAGCGGTCCGGATCTTCACGCACGGCGCCACCGCCGCCTGCGGGGTCGCCGCCGCGGAGGTCCTGGCCGGAGGCCACCCGGGCCGGACCGCGCCCTAGCCACCGCCGACGAGGCCACCGACGGCGGACAACAGGGCAGCGCTCCCGGCCGGGGAGTGTTAGAAATAGCAGCATGGCCGCAGGGTCCGGCCGATATCGGCGCGCAACGGTAAGGTCACTGACCGAACGACGTCCGCAGAGCCTCGCGGGGCAGGTCTTCCTGCTCCAGCTCACGGTCGGTCTCCTGCTCGTCCTGGGCGCGCTGGCGGCACTGCTGCTGACCTCGCGGCACGACGCCGAGCAGGAGGCGCGCAACCGCTCGGTCGCCGTCGCGGAGACCTTCGCACACTCCCCCGGCGTCCAGGCCGCCCTCAAGGCCCCGGACCCGTCGAAGATCCTCCAGCCGCTCACCGAGGCGGCCCGGAAGCGGGCCGACGTCGACTTCATCGTCGTGATGAACACCCACGGCATCCGCTACACCCACCCCAAGCCCGAGGAGATCGGCAAGCGCTTCGTCGGCAACATCGGCCCCTCGCTCACCGGCAAGGTCCGGGTCGAGAGCGTGCACGGGCCGCTCGGTCACGAGGTGCAGGCCATCGTGCCGATCACCGATGCCAAGGGCACGGTCGTCGGCCTGGTCTCCGCGGGGATGAAGGTGGCCAGCGTGAGCCGCGCCATCGCCTCCCACCTCCCGGTGATCTTCGGCATCGCCGGCGCGGCGCTGTGCCTCGCCACGGCCGCCACGGCGGTGATCACCACCAGGCTGCGGCGCCAGACCCGCGGGCTGGGGTCCGTCGAGATGAGCCGGATGTACGAACACCACGAGGCGGTGCTGCACGCCGTGCGGGAGGGCGTGGTCATCGTCAGCGGCTCCGGCCGGCTGCTGCTGGCCAACGACGAGGCCAGGCGGCTGCTCGCGCTGCCCGAGGACGCCGAGGGGCAGGAGGTGTCCCAGCTGCCCGGGCTCGCCCCGGGGCTGGCCGCCCTGCTGGCGTCGGGCCGGGCCGCCACCGACGAGATCCACCAGGCCGGTGGCCGGCTCCTGGCGGTCAACCAACGGCACACCGACCGGCACGCCGCGGGCATGGGAACGGTCACCACCCTCCGCGACTCCACCGAGCTGCGGCTGCTCTCCGGCCGCGCCGAGGTCGCCCACGAGCGCCTGCGGCTGCTCTACGAGGCCGGGGTGAGCGTCGGCACCACCCTCGACGTCGCGCGGACCGCGGAGGAGCTCGCGGAGGTCGCGGTCCCCCGGCTCGCCGACTTCGTCACCGTCGACCTCGCGGCGCCCGTCCTGCGCGGCGACGAGCCGGCCGGCAGCGGCCCCCAGCAGATGCGGCGCACCGCGGCGCACGGCATCCTCGACGACCTCCCCTTCCTCCCGCCCGGGACGCTGATCACCTTCGTGCCCGGCACGCCCCAGGCGCGCGGTATGGCCGGCGGACGCTCCGAGGTGGTGTCCGACCTCTCGACGACCCACAGCTGGCAGCTGCAGGATCCGGAGCGGGCCCGGCGCGTCATCAGCTGCGGCATCCACTCGCTGATCACCACGCCGCTGACGGCCCGCGGCAACATCCTGGGCGTGGCGAACTTCTGGCGGTCGCAGAAGCCCGAGCCCTTCGACGACGACGACCGGTCGCTGGCCGAGGAGCTGGTGGCCCGCGCCGCGCTGAGCATCGACAACGCCCGGCGGTACACCCGGGAACACGCCCTGGCGGTGACCCTGCAGCGCAGCCTGCTGCCGCGCACCCTGCCCGAGCAGAGCGCCATGGAGGTGGCCCACCGCTACCTGCCCGCCCAGTCGGGGGTGAGCGGTGACTGGTTCGACGTGATCCCGCTGTCCGGCAGCCGGGTGGCGCTGGTCGTCGGCGACGTCGTCGGCCACGGGCTGCACGCCGCGGCCACCATGGGCCGGCTGCGCACCGCGGTGCACACCTTCTCCACCCTGGACCTGACGCCGGACGAGCTCCTGGGCCACCTCAACGACCTCGTCGACCAGATCGACCAGGAGGAGGCGGACACCGCCAGCGGCACCGGCATCACCGGCGCCACCTGCCTGTATGCGATCTACGACCCGGTCTCGCGGCGCTGCGACATGGCCCGGGCCGGGCATCCGCCACCGGCGCTGGTCCACCCCGACGGCACCGTGGAGTTCCCCGAGCTGCCGGCCTGCCCGCCGCTGGGGCTGGGCGGCGTCCCGTTCGAGACCACGGTGCTGCACCTGCCCGAGGGCACCCAGATCGTGCTCTACACCGACGGGCTGGTCGAGGAGCGCACCCGGGACTTCGACGTGGGGATGGAGCTGCTGCGCGGCGCGCTGTCCCATCCGGGCCGGTCCCCGGAGGAGAACTGCCGGGCGGTGCTCGACCGGCTGCTCCCGGACCGCCCACGGGACGACGTGGCCCTGCTGATCGCCCGCACCCGGGTGCTCGGCCCGGACCGCGTCGCGGCGTGGGACGTGCCGTTCGACCCGGCCGCCGTCGCGGGGATGCGCTCCAGCATCTCCGACAAGCTCACCGAGTGGGGCCTGGACGAGCTGGCCTTCGCCACGGAGCTGGTGGTCAGCGAGCTGGTCACCAACGCGATCCGCTACGGCTCGCCGCCGGTGAAGGCGCGGGTGCTGCGGGACCGCAGCCTGGTCTGCGAGGTGGCCGACGGCAGCAACACCTCGCCCCACCTGCGGTATGCCGCGACGACGGACGAGGGGGGCCGCGGCCTGTTCCTGGTGGCCCAGCTGACCGATCGCTGGGGCACCCGGTACACGCCGCAGGGCAAGGTCATCTGGGCCGAGCAACAGCTGCCCCAGGTCGCCCCGAACGGACCGGACGGCCAGGTCAGCCCGGACGGACCAGTCAGCGTGGACGGACCGACCAGCGTGGACGGACCGATCAGCGCGGACGACTCGGACGCCCCGGGCGGCCCAGCGGGCCCGGGCGCCCGGGGCGAGCCCTCCGGTCCGTAGCGGCTGTCCGACCCTGACCCGTCGGACCGGCCCTGGACAGCCCCGCGGCCGGCCGCCGGCGGCCGGCCGCACGCATCACTCCGACGGCCAGGTGCGCGTGCGCCTCCCCGGCCCGCTCACCAAGCTGGCGCGGAGCCGGGCCCGGCCCGGTTGCGCGCCCGCGCGTACGAGCGCCGTGACGCCGGACCGCCCCGACAACGAACACCTGGGCTTCGGCCACGGGTTGCACAGCTGCTTCGGCGCCCCGCTGGCCCGGCTGGAGGCGCAACTGGCCCTGACCGAACTCGTCCGCCGCCTCGACGACCCCCAACTGGCCGCGGATCCGCCGCCGTACCGGCACAACGCGGTGCTGCGCGGCCCCCGGCACCTCCCGCTGACCGTCGCCCGGATCAGGGACTGAGGCGGTCCGCGGGGCCGTCCTGCCCGGTCGCGGCGGCCCGCTGCCGGTCCAGCGCGTCGTCGAGCGTGGTGGCGGCCATGATGAGCGACAGATGGGTGAACGCCTGCGGGAAGTTGCCCAACTGCTCGCCGCTGGGGCCGATTTCCTCGGCGAACAGGCCGACGTGGTTGGCGTAGGTCTGCATCTTCTCGAAGGTGTAGCGCGCCTGGCGGAGCCGGCCGGCGCGGGCGAGCGCGTCGACGTAGAGGAAGGTGCACAGGCTGAAGGTGCCTTCGGAGCCGCGCAGGCCGTCGGGTGAGGCGACGGGGTCGTAGCGGTAGACCAGGCTGTCCGACACCAGGGTGCGTTCCATCGCGTCCAGGGTCGACAGCCAGCTCAGGGTCCTGGGGGCCAGGAAGCCCACGCGGGGCAGGAGCAGCAGCGAGGCGTCGAGCACGGTGCCGTCGTAGTACTGGACGAGCGCCTGTTGCCGTGCGTCCCAGCCGCGCTGCATGACCTGTTCGGGGATCGCGTCGCGGGCGGCGGTCCAGCGGGCGGTGTCGGCGGGGCGGCTGTACTCGGCCGCCAGCTTGAGCCCCCGGTCGAAGGCGACCCACGACATGATCCGGCTGAAGGTGAAGTGCTGGCGTCCGCCGCGGGTCTCCCAGATGCCTTCGTCGGGGCGGTCCCAGGAGTCGGCGAGCCAGTCCAGCGTCCGGGCGAGGTTCTTCCAGCCGTGGTAGCCGGCCCGCATGGCGATCTCCCGCCCCTCCGACAGGGCGTAGAGCGCCTCGCCGTAGATGTCCAGTTGCAGCTGGTCGGTGGCGGCGTTGCCGACGCGTACGGGCGCGGAGCCGCGGTAGCCGGCGAGGTGCGGCAGGACTTCTTCGGGGAGGTCGGGGTCCCCGTCCACGCGGTACATGATCTGCAGCGGTTCGCCCCGCTCGCCGTCCCGGGCCTGCAGGCGGTCCCCGAGCCAGCGGGTGAACTGCGCCGCCTCCTCGACGAATCCCAGGTCGAGGAGGGCACGTACCGACAGCGAGCTGTCGCGGACCCAGGTGTAGCGGTAGTCCCAGTTGCGTTCGCCGCCCACCTGCTCGGGCAGTCCCATGGTGGCCGCGGCGACCGGCGCTCCGGTGGGGGCGTAGGTCAGGAGCTTGAGGGTGATCGCCGAGCGGTGCACGACCCCCGGCCACCTGCCCCGGTAGCGGGAGGTCTGCACCCACCGCTGCCAGAAGTCCACGACCTCCCAGTAGCGCTCCGCCGCGCCGTGCGGCGTCAGGGGCGGTGGGGCCGGCGCGTCGGGCCCGTCGACGGTGAGGACGGCGGTGGCCAGCTGTCCGGCGCGCAGGGTGAGCGTGCCCCGCACGTCGACGCCGTCGGGCCGGAGCGGGAAGCTGCTCTGCAGGTGCGCGGTGATGCCCGGCGCCCGGAACGTGGCGGTGTCGTCCCGCACCTCGCAGGTGTGGGTGGCCCGCCCGTAGTCGAAGCGCGGGCGGCACTCCAGGCCGAAGTGGACCGTTCCGCGGACCGCGCACGCCCCGCGGATCAGGACGTGCCGGTCGGACGGCGTCCCGGTGCGGTCCGGCGGCATGCAGTCGAAGATCTCGCCGACACCGTCGGGGGACATGAACCGGGTCACCAGTACCGCGGTGTCGGGGTAGTAGAGCTGTTTGCAGGTGCTGCCCGGGGCGTCCGGCGCGAAGCGGAAGTGGCCCCCGCGGTCGTGGTCGAGCAGGGCGGCGAAGACGCTGGGCGAGTCGAACCGGGGTGCCGCGAACCAGTCGACGACCCCTTCGGAGGAGATCAGCGCGGCAGTCTGGAGATCGCCGACGATGCCGTGGTCCGCGATGGGTGGGTACCGTTCCATGATCTTCCCGTTTCCTGGGCACGTACCTCCACTGTCCGCCCGCGCCGACGGACGCGCGACGGCGGCGGCCACGGCGACGGCAGGGGCGGACGCGGTGCGGCGCGGCGGAGGCGCCGGCCCGGTCCGGGGCGGGTTTCAGGGGGTCGCAGCCGCGCCCCGATCCGGCCGGCCGCCCGCCCGGCGGCGACGCAGGGTGACCACGAGGATGTGGCTGCTGACGGCCAGCATCCACAGCGGGAAGACGAGTTCGAGGTGGCTGGTGCCGCCGACCGCGAAGAGCAGCACCAGTGCGACCAGATAGCCCAGCCATGCCAGCCAGCGCGGAAAGATGCCCAGCCGGTGCCCGATCGTCGTCGTCGACACCACGAACACGGCGGCCATCCGCGTCGCGTAGCCGGTCAGCAGCTCCAGCACGAGGTGGCGTCCGTACTGCCACAGTGCCCGCTCCCCCGCCGAGGAAGAGGTGGACACGTCCGTCACGGCCAGCAGGCTCCCGGTCGTCGCCGCCATGACGAACAGCATGGCCACGAAGAGGAATCCGCTGCCGAGGAAGAGGGTGGCGAAGAACCGGTCCTCGGCCTGCCCGACGTAGTCCCGGATCGCGCCCATGAACCACAGGAAGAAGATCCCGGCGAACGGCAGCAGGGCCAGCGCGCCGTGTAGGAAGTCCCGCTGGGAGGTGTCCTCGACCCAGTCGGCGGTGTCCTGGGGGCGCTCGGGCACGGCCAGGTGGACGAGCAGCACGGCGGCGCCCAGCAGCAGCGCCGCGACGATCCCGGCCACCGCGGCGGCCTTCGGTGTCTGCAGCATGCGGGCCGTTGCCCCGTCGGTCGTTCGCATCACGCTCTCCCGCTGCTCGTCACCGGCTCCGCGGGCGCCGGCCGCACGGCATGCGCGGACCGGCCGGCCGACCCGCCGTGCGCACCGCGCCTGACTGTCAGTTCTACGACCCGGCGAGGCGGCGCACCGCGTCGTCCGGGCCAGACGGGTGAGCGGCCGGCGGTCCGCGCTCCCCGGCCGCCGGACGGCGTATCGGGCGCCTCCCCGGGCCCCGGGGCCGCCATCACTCAGAGCCGGAGCAGGCGGGCGAAGTAGGGGGTGCGCTCCGGCCCGGCGTACCGCAGCAGCGCGCCCAACCCGTCGGCCAGCGACAGTTGCTGCTCCGGCACCACGACCAGTCCGGCGCCGGTGCGTACCGCGGCGCGGATCACGGCGGCGGGCGCGGGGCCCATACGGAAGCCGAGCGCGCCGTACGGGGCCAGTGCCGCGTCGCACGGGTCGAGCGGCGCCCCGCCGGCGTCCACATGGAGGCGCATCGCGAGATCCAGGGGGACGCTGAGCAGCAGCGAGCTGACCTGGGAACGGCGCAACGCGGCCACCACGCTGCACAGGCCCTCGACGGCGCCGTGCCGGCTGGTCCGGCGGGCCCGGAACAACTCGAGCCGGGCCCGGTCGGCGATCCGGAGCTGCCCCTGGAACGCCTCGGTGAGCTCCCGTTCCATCAGGGCCCGGCCGGGCGGCGCGGGGTAGCCGTTGCCGCCGCTGGTCACGAGGCGTTTGCGCCAGCGTTCGGCGAGGTGGTCGGCGAGCGCGTTGCGGGCCCGGGTGATCCCGCCCAGCACGATCGTCTCGGCGTCGGTGCGGCACGCCAGTTCGGCGATGCGGGCGGCGGCCAGCCCGGCCCCGTCGGTCCAGCCCGCGGCGGGGCCGCTCATCAGGTGGCAGACGCCCGGCGCGACGGCACTGCTCGGCCACGTCCCGGCCTGGAAGGCCACTTCCCATCCGTCCGGGGGCTCCGGTCGCGGGCGCGGCGTGCTGTGCACGGTGGCGGCGACGTAGCAGATGTCCGGGGCGTGCTGGAGGGCCAGCGGCATCAGGTCGGGCAGCGGGGTGAACTCGGCCTCGTCGTGCGCCGGCGGCTCGGGAAGCTCCACGGTCAGCACCACCCGCCCGCGGCTGGCGACGATCGCCTGGCCGTGTCGGCCGGCGATCTCCTGGTCACCGCCCGCGACGGCCGCCAGGGCTTCCACCGTGGCGCCGTCGGCGCCCTGTTCCACGAGCGCCTCGCAGACCTGCCGCCTGCGGAGCGCCAGCGCCTGCTCCGGCTCCTCGGCGTCACGTGACGTGTCGAGATAGGCGCAGGCGTACGGTCCCCCACTCGCGTACACCGCATTCAGGAAGGCCAGGTCCACGATGCCTCCACGCGCCGTGTCGGTCGGCTGCCTGGTGTTCTTCCCTCCCAGTAGAGCCCCAAGGCACCGGGGCCGCGCGCCGAGACCAGGCGCGCCCGGCGCACCGCACGTCCGCGGGCCGAGGCGCTTCGGACCCGCTCAGTCCGCCCGCCCGGCCGGCCCGGGCAGGCGAGCCGCGACGGCTTCCAACAGCAGTTCCAGCGCGTACGGATAGCCGCTGCGGCGCATCTCGGCGGCTAGCTGGGGGGCGGTCGCGGCGATGTGCGGGTGGGTGTCCGCCGGCAGCCGTCCGTAGTCGGCCTGCCAGACCTCGCGGTCGGCCGCCTGTGCGGCGGCGGGCAGGGCCAGGGCCGCCGCGTCCAGCGCCGCGAAGCCCAGGCTCTGGTCGACGAAGGCGTGGTAGACGCGGACCGCCTCGGGGGCCGGGAAGCCCGCCCGGCGGAGCACTCCGAGGATCGCCTCGACGGCGCGGGTCTCGTGGGTGCGCCCGGTGGTGCGGTGCGCGGCCAGCAGCGCCGCCTGGGGGTGTGCCTGGTAGGCGCGGTGGATGCGCAGGCCGATCTCGCGCAGGTCGGCGCGCCAGTCGCCGGTGGGCCGCCAGCCGTGCTGGGCGCGCCCGATCAGTTCGTCGGCGAGGGCGAGGAGCAGGTCGTCGGTGTTGCGGAAGTAGCGGTAGATCGCGCTGGGGTCGGCACCGAGCGCGGCACCCAGCCGCCGCACCGTCAGCGCCTCGGCGCCGT
The DNA here is from genome assembly GCF_016917755.1 of Streptomyces noursei. Taxonomy (GTDB): domain Bacteria; phylum Actinomycetota; class Actinomycetes; order Streptomycetales; family Streptomycetaceae; genus Streptomyces; species Streptomyces yunnanensis. Next base: position 1,692,928 of record NZ_CP070326.1, read on the forward strand.
GCTGGGCGACCAGCCGCAGCGCGGTGTCGACGATCAGCTGTCGGGAGAGGACGACGCCCTGCCTGGTCGGCCTCCGGCGTCGCCGCTGCCGCTCGGGAACCACTCGTTCGGCCATGGCCCCGCACCTTATGACAACGTCATTGACGTGTGAAGTGCGCGGGGGCTTTCATGTCCAGCCAACCGGCCATCCGGTCGGATTCCACACGAGTACGGCGGTGATCCATTGACAGCCAAGGTCAAGGGCACGAGCACGGGCCGGGGAACGGAAAGCGGTGACCGCCCGGCCGCCATGGAACGGTCGCTCGGGGTCGGCGGCGCCGTGGTGATCGCCGCGTCGAGCACCGCGGCCACCAGCAGCATCGGCATCGGTCTGGGCCTGATGGCCGGGGTCGTCGGCCTGCACCTGCCGGCGATCATGCTGGTGGCCTTCCTGCCGGTGCTCGCCATCGCCGGCGCGTACGGGCGCCTCAACCGCGTCGAACCCGACGCCGGCAGCAGCTACCGCTGGGTGGGGCGCATCCTCAACCCCTGGTTGGGCTTCCTGACCGGCTGGCTCAACGTCGTCGGCACCGTCGTCTTCATGGCCTACACCACCGCCGTCACCGGCTCAGCCGTGCTCCAACTCCTCGGCGAGGCCGCCGTCCACCGCATCGGCGGCCTCGCGCTCGACCCGGACTCCACGCTCCAGTCGACCCTGATCGGCCTGGCCGTCCTGATCGCCGCCGCCCTGGTCGCCGTCCGGGGGCTCGACCTCGCCGCCCGGCTCCAGCGGTACCTGCTGGTCTTCGAGTACGCGGTGCTGCTCGGCTTCTGCGGCTACGGCCTGATCGCCGGCGACCAGCCGTTCTCGATGGAGTGGTTCAACCCGTTCGCCCTCCCCTCGCTGGAGGCACTCGCCCAGGGCATGGTGCTGGCGGTGTTCTGCTACTGGGGCTTCGAATCGGTCTTCAGCGTCGGCGAGGAGGTCCGCACCGCGCGGGACGCCTCCCGCGGCGGCTTCCTGGCCCTGGCGATCATGATGCTGCTCTTCGTCTTCGCCGGCACCGCCTTCCAACGGGTCCTCCCACTGGGCGAGTTGGCCGACAACGGCGCGCACGGGCTCACCTACTTCGGCGCCAAACTGGCTCATCAGCCGCTCGCCGCACTGCCGTTGATCGCCCTGACCTTCTCGGCGGCGGCGTCGCTCCAGGCCGCGGTCATCCCCACGGCGCGCGGGATGTACGCGATGGGCCGCGACGGCACGCTCGGCCGGGTGTGGACCCGGCTCCACCCCCGCTACCGGACGCCCGCCGCCGGCACCCTGCTGATCACCGCGATCGCGAGCGTCCTCGCCGTGCTGTCGCTGGTCATCCCCACCGTCGGCGCGCTGATCTCCGCCGCGGTCAACGCCATCGGCATCGTCGTCGCGCTCTACTACGCCCTCACCGCGCTCGCCGCCGCGGTGCGCTTCCGCGCGCTGCTGCGCACCGCGCCCGCCGAGGCACTGCGCGTGGTCGTGGCACCACTGCTCGGCGCGCTCGCCCTGCTCGCCGTCGGCGGATACCTCTCCTGGGACTTCTACCGATCGGCGGACCACTTCGAACTCGCCGCCGACAACGGCTGGTTCGAGCTCGCGGTGGTCGCGTTGATGCTCGTCTCGGGCCTGCTGGCCGCCGCCTGGTCCCGCTGGCACCGCCGCGCCCCCTACTTCACCGGGCGGCCGGACGCAGGGGCGCCCGCACCGACCGAATAACCGCCCCCCGATCCGCCTCCCCCTGTACTGCTTGTACCGCCGTACCGCCGCGGACCGCACCCGGTCCGCCGACCCGACTGGAGTACCCCCCCCATGCCCAAGGCCGACCTGGTCTTCACCCACGGTCCCGTACACACCGGGGACGCCGCCCGCACCCGGGCCAGCAGCCTGGCCGTCACCGGCGAGCGGATCACCGCCGTCGGCCACGACGAGGTCCGGGAGCTGATCGGCCCCGGAACCGAAGTGGTCGACCTCAGCGGCAGGTTGCTGCTGCCCGGCTTCCAGGACGCACACGTCCACGCCGTCTTCGGCGGCCTGGAGCTCGCCGAGTGCGACCTCACCGGAACGAACGACGCCGATGCCTCCCTGCGGCGGATCCGCGAGTTCGCCGACGCCCACCCGGAGCGGACCTGGATCACCGGCGGCGGCTGGTCGCTGGAGAGCTTCGCCGGCGGCCTGCCGACCCGCCAACTCCTCGACTCCGTGGTACCGGACCGCCCGGTCTACCTCCCCAACCGCGACCACCACGGCGCCTGGGTCAACACCCGCGCGCTCGAACTGGCCGGCATCACCAAGGACACCCCCGACCCGTCCGACGGGCGGATCGAGCGCGAGAGCGACGGCACGCCGAGCGGTGTCCTCCAGGAGGGCGCCACCGGCCTGTTCGCCGCGGTCCTGCCGCAGCGGACCGCCGCCGACCGCCTGGCCGGCCTGCTGCGCGCCCAGGAACTGCTGCACTCCCTCGGCATCACCGGCTGGCAGGACGCCCTGCTCGGCGCCTTCCACGGGCAGGCCGACCCGTCGGACGCCTATCTCACCGCCGCCCGCGAGGGCAGCCTGACCGCCCGCGTCACCGGCGCGCTCTGGTGGGACCGCGCCCGCGGCGCCGAGCAGATCCCCGAACTCGTCACGCGGCGCGCCGAGTTGGCCCACGGACGGTTCCGGGCCGGCGCGATCAAGATCATGCAGGACGGCATCGCCGAGAACTTCACCGCCGCGATGACCAGCCCCTACCTCGACGCCTGCGGCTGCGCGACCACCAACACCGGCCTGAGCTTCGTCGACCCCACGGCGCTGCGCCAGTACGTCACCGCACTCGACGCACTGGACTTCCAGGTCCACTTCCACGCCCTCGGCGACCGCGCCGTCCGCGAGGCCCTCGACGCCATCGAGGCGGCCCGCGCGGCCAACGGCCGCCGCACCGCCCGGCACCACCTCGCCCACCTCCAGGTCGTCCACCCCGACGACCTCGACCGCTTCGCCCGGCTCGGCGCCATCGCCAACATCCAGCCGCTCTGGGCCGCCCACGAACCCCAGATGGACGAGCTGACCATCCCCTTCCTCGGCCCCGAACGCGCCGGCTGGCAGTACCCGTTCGGCGCCTTGCTGCGGGCCGGCGCCACCCTCGCGGCCGGCAGCGACTGGCCCGTCAGCAGCCCCGACCCGCTCGCCGGCCTCCATGTCGCCGTCAACCGCCAGGAGCCCGACGCCACCGACGACCGGGTCTTCCTCCCCGAGCAGCGCCTCGACCTCAGCACCGCCGTCGCCGCCTACACCGCGGGCTCGGCGCACGTCAACGGCCTCGACGACGCCGGCACGCTCCAGGTCGGCCACCTCGCCGACCTGGTCGTCCTCGACCGGGACGTCTTCACCGCCCCGCCCCAGGAGATCGCCCGGGCCACCGTCCTCCAGACGTACGTCGGCGGGGTACGGGTGTACACGGCCGACTGACCCGGGCCGCACCCGTGGCGCGGGCGGAGGGGGGCGGCCGGTGGTCGTCGCCCCGGCCCCCGCGCCCACTTCCGCCGGCCCTTCGGCGCGCACGATCGGGCCGGAGCTGGTCTGCTGGAGGAGGAGGACGGGGGGCCCGCGCGCCGGACGCCGGCGTGCGCCGACCGAGGACAACGCGATATCTCCAGGTCACCGCCGGCGGCGGGCCCCGGGACCGCCGCCGGGGGTGACGTGCGGAACGACCCCTTCGACCCTCCGGATCGAGGCGAACCTGAGCGATGAGCACCGCACGGGACCTGATGATCACCGCCGTGGACGTGGCGCCCGGCCACCACGTGGAACAGGGCAACCTGTCACTGGCGCTCGCCGGGGCCGAGGTGATCGACCTCCTCGATGCCCAGGCCCTCACCCTGGACGACGATCGCATCGTGCCGGGCTACCGCCCCAACACGGACGATCCCCTGCTGGACCGGGCCGCGGCGGACCTGGTCCGCGAGACGCCCTACGAGTCGGTCGAGGACTGGCTGTGGCGCCGCGGCCGCGGCCTGTCCGCGACCTATCTGGCGACCCTGGAAGCGGAAGGGCTGCTCAGTCGGCAGCGCCGCCGCGGGATCCCCCTGCGGGCCGGCCAGATCGTGCTGGCCGATTCCCCGCAGCGACGCGCCGCGGCACACCGTCGGGCCGCCGACGAGCCCGTCCTGACCGCCCTCGCGGCGGCCCTCGGGCTCCACGGCGAGGACCGGACGGAGGCCGCGAACCCCCCGGGGGTGGACGACGACGGCGTGGACACCGTGCTGGCCGCCGTCCACGGCGCACTGATGCACCTGGAGGCCATGCGGCAACGGCGCGCGATCGAGCAGGCCGCCTTCGACAACATCTGGCGCGGCGACTGACGCGGACCGCGGAAGACCGCCGGGCGTTCGCCATCGACCACGTCGAATGCCGCGGCGGGGAGAACTTCCTGAAGATCTGGTCGCACAGCGACGGCCGCGACAGCGTGGACTGCTACGCGAACCGCGGGAGGACCGACTTCGGCGGGTGGTGGGTCGACAGGATCTCCACGGGCAACAACGACCTGATCTACTACGACGAGAACGGCGATTCGGTGAAGATCGAACGGTGGCACGACATCACGTTCCCGAACCGTCCGCCGAAGGTCACCGCCATCGAAATCCTCTGACGAAGCGACAGATCGCTTGCCAGGACGGCTCTTTGACCGACTGTCCGTCCTGGCCACCGCCCCAGGTCGGCCGAGCATGACAGTTCCGTAGCGGGAATCCGCTCGCACCCTGGCCACCGGTGCCGGCAACTCCTCCCCGGCGTGGCCGGCACCAGTCGGTGGAGCAGTCGCCGCACGCCGCGAGTCGTCGTTCTGCTGTCCCGATGCCCCGAGTCGGAGATTCTCCGGCCGTGGCCCGAGACCCTGCGGGGCGGACGCTCGCGACCCGCCTCGGAGGCGCACGCCCGCCCGTATCTTGCGATCCCGTGCGCCCTGTCATGCCGGACTTCAGGTGTTGTACGGTTTTTGCTCGACATGCGCCCCTTTCCCAACGGACGCTCTTCGGCCGCTTCGTTGGGGCCCGCGCACCCGCCGACGGGGGAGCTCGCCTGTGGCTGACCGGCCCTATCCCTACCGATCCGCGCTGATCACCGGCGCCTCCAGCGGCATCGGAACGGCCGTGGCCAGGCAGTTGGCGGCCCGGGGCGTCACCCTGGTGCTCGTCGCCCGCCGGGAGCCGCTGCTGCGGGACCTCGCCGAGGAACTGCGCCGTGCGCACGGCGTCGAGGTGGAGGTCCTGCCGGCGGACCTCACCGACACCGAAGCGCTGACGCGGGTGGAGGCCCGTCTGACCGACGCGGCCCGGCCGGTCGAGCTCCTGGTCAACAACGCCGGTTCCGGGGCGGTGGGCGTCTTCGCCAACCTCCCGGTGGACCACGAGGAGGCCACCGTACGGCTGAACAGCCAGGCAGCGGTGCGGCTCACCCGGTGCGTGCTGTCGCGGATGCGGGCGGACGGGCACGGCGGAATCCTCAACGTCTCGTCCCTCACGGGCGAGTTGCCCTCACCTTCGCTGGCCACCTACTCCGCGACCAAGGCGTTCCTCACCCACTTCTCGGAGGCCCTGGCCATCGAGAACCGCGGCGCAGGCATCCACGTCACCGCGCTGCTTCCCGGCTTGACCAGGACCGACTACTTCGCCTCGAACGGCCTCACCGCCGCCTGGGTGCCGGGGTTCTGCTGGCTGGCGGCGGAGCAGGTCGCCGCCGCCGGCCTCAAAGCCGTCGCCGCCGGCAGCGGGCGTTGCGTGCCCGGGGCTCCCTACAAGGTCGCGGCGGCGCTGCTCCCCCTCACTCCCCGCCCCCTCAAACGAGCCCTGGGACGCTACCTCTGGCGTCGGTGAGGCCGCCCGCGCCGCCTCCCGCCGCCGTCGCCCGGCCGGTGGCGGCATCCCCGCGCGGCGCCCCGGCCCCGACCCCGGCCCCGGCCCCGGCCCCGGCCCCGGCCAGGAGCTTCTCGACGGCGGCGAGGATCGCGGGCATCACCGTGGTCATACGGGGCCGCCAGCCGGGTACCGCATTGACCTCGCAGAGGGTGTGCCCGCCGTCGGCGGTGAAGAGCAGATCGACCCCCGCGACGGTCAGGCCGAGCGCGCGGGCGGCCCGGACCGCCAGGGCCTCGCCCTCCGGATAGCGGCCCGGGCACAACTCGGCGGAGGCGCCCCGGGCGAGGTTGGAGGCGAGGGACCCGTCGCGGGAGCTGCGGATCTGCGCCGCGACCGGCTCACCGTCCACGACGATCACCCGCAGATCCCGACCGTGGGAGGGGGCGACGTACTCCTGGAGGATCAGCGGCACGTCCTGGGCGAGGCTGCCCGACAGCGACTGCAGCATCTCCGCGTCCGGGGCCAGGAACACATGCGCGCCGTTGCGCCCGTTGACGCTCTTCACCACGCACGGCGTCTCGACCTGAGGGCTGCGCACCACCCCGGCGAAGGGCGCGGTGGCGTACGACAGGGAATCGGGCACCGGCAGTCCGGCGGAGACCAGCTCCTGGAACTGCCAGATCTTGTTGCCGCAGAGTTGGTGGGCCGCCGCCGAGTTGATCAGGACGGCCCCCAGGTGCTCCAGGTGCCGGAGCAGGGTCAGTTCGCGGTGCTGCGCCATGGAGCCGGGTGTCTGCCGCACCAGGACGACCTTGGGCGGCGGGACGTCCTGGCCGCCCAGGTTCCGCAGCACCAACCGGCCGTCCCGCACGCCGAAGAGGAGCTCATCGGAATGCCAGACGGCGAAGCGCGGCCCGTACGCTTCCTCCAGTGCCTGGCTCAGGGCCCGGGTCGCCCTCATCAGCGGCGCCGGGTGTTCCCGCGCCAGCACCCAGACCTCGGCCGGTGCGTCGATCGCCGACGGCATCCCCTGCTCCTCTTCCCTAGCTGACCGCTGGAGCCGGCAGGAGCCTCTCCCGGCCCGACCGGCGAACGTTCGGTACGCCCTTCGCCGGACTGCGCCACCGCTTGCCCGCGACGATCCGCGAGCCCGACACCTCCGAGCGTAATGGTGGCGCGGGGCCTGACAGGGTGTGACCGGCCACGGAGCCGCGAGCGGGGCCCGCAGACCGACGGACCGACCACCCCGCCCTCCGGGCGAACGACGGAACTTCGCGGACACGACCTAGGCGGTCCGTTCGGTGGCGTCGATCGCCCGGCGGAGGGTCAGCCGGGCCTGCGCCAATTCCTCGGCGCGCCGGTCGAGGTGGGCGAGCTGGGCGCGGAGCTTGTCCAGGACTCCGGGGCAGGGGCGCAGCGAGCCGTCCGCCAGGCCGCACGGCAGCACCTGCCGGATCAGGGTGGTGGGCAGTCCGGCCGCGAGCAGGGCCCGGATCTGACGGACCGTCTGTTCCGCCGCGTCGTCGTAGTCGCGGTACCCGTTGGCGAGTCGGCGCGAGGCGAGCAGGCCCACGCGCTCGTAGTACCGAAGCAGGCGCTCGCTCGTTCCGGTGCGCCTCGCCAGTTGCCCGATCAGCATCGCTCCCGCTCCCCGTCCGGGTCGACCTTGCCCCGACGCCAGGCACCAACACCGTTCGCGGCGCCGGCATTCCCCCGCCGCGCGGCCCGTTGGCGGCCCGGCGTCAGGCGTCCGCGTCGAGGGTGAGCACGGTGCGCAGCAGGTCCGGGAACCGCTCGTCGAATTCGGGGCGCAGCGAGACCCAGCAGCGGGTGCCCTCCGGTCGGCTGTGGGTGATGCCGCCCTGGCGGAGCTTCTTCATGTGGTGGCTGAGCGTGGACTGTGCGACGCCGAGGTCGAAGTCGCCGGCCGGGTGTTCCCGGCCGTCGGTCAGTACGCGCACGATCGCCCGGCGGGTCGGATCGGCCAGCGCGGCGAGGGCGTCGGACAGCGAGACCGAGGACAGCTGCGGATGGTCGAGGGAGCGCATGGCACCAGTCTAGGCATTACATCGATGATCGACGAACATCGATGTATGGTCGGACGGGAGCACGGACAACGACCACCGCACGAGACTGCGACAGGGGAACGTCATGATCGTCGACCACCGCGTGTACACCGTCCGGCCCACCCGCGTGGCGGACTGGGTGGCGCTCTACCGGGAGAAGGGCTACCCGCTCCAGGAGCGGTACCTCGGCCGGTGCGTGGGGTGGTACGTCCCGGTCGAAGGCCGGCACGACCAGGTCGTCCACCTCTGGGCCTACGAGGACCAGGCCGACCGGGAACGCCGCCGGGCGGCGCTGTACGCCGACCCGGAGTGGCAGGCATATCTGGCCGAAATGAAGCGTGCGGACCTGCTGCTCACCATGGAGAACCGGATCCTCGCACCGACCGACTTCTCCCCCGTGCCGTGACCACCACGGCCCCGGCCGCCGACGGCTCTGCCCGGTAGCGCCGATCCCAGGACGAGGAAACCACTGGCTGACCGCACCGCCCGGCGGACGGCGGACTGGACGTGCTGATCAACAACGCCGGTGTCGAAGTGCGGGGGCCGGACGGCGGGGTGGCCGGCGCCGCGGACGTGACCGCCGACATCATGCGGCAGGTGTTCGAGACCAACGTCTTCGGCATGGTGCGCGTCAGCCAGACCGTCCTGCCGCTGCTGCAGCGGTCCGCGGCGCCGGTCGTGGTCAACGTCAGCAGCGGCCTGGCCTCGCTGGCCCGCGCCAGCACCCCGGACGCGCCGGGGTACGCCTACCCGGGCGTCGCCTATCCGGCGTCGAAGGCCGCGGTCAACATGATCACGGTGCGGTACGCCAAGGCGTTCCCCAACATCCGGATCAATGCGGTGGAGCCCGGTTACACCGCGACCGACCTGAACGCACACGCCGGCACGCAGACCGTCGAGGAGGGCGCCGAGATCATCGTCCGCATGGCGCAGGTGACGCCCGACGGCCCCACCGGCGGCTACTTCGACGCCGCGGGCCCGCTCCCGTGGTGAGCTGAGGGCTCGCAGGGCACGAGAGCACGACGACGGACGCCGGCCGGGCCGGCACCGCACCCACGGCTGGACGGGGACTCCACCACCCCGTCCAGCCGTCGTCCGGTCCGTCGGCGTCCGGTCCGTCCGCGTCCGACTACCGCGCGCCGTCCGGCTTCGCCACGGGCCGGGTGGTGGCGTCCACGGCGGCCCCTCGGCCGCGCTGCACGGTCCAACTGGTGGATCCGGTCAGGGAGGCGCGGACGGCCGGGTCGCGCACCGCGGAGGTGGCGTCGGTGACGGTCGCCGTCAGCCGGTGGGCGCCACGGCCCAGCGCCAGTTCGCCGATCGCCACCCGGTCGCGGTCGCGGTGGCGGCGCAGTTCCTTCCCGTCGAGATACCAGCGGACGGTCACCTTGCCGTGCGCGGTGTCGTTCGCCCGGGGCAGCGCCAGGCGGGCCGTGGTGCTCCAGGTCCGGGCGCCGCCGACCGGGACGGCCGGCTTGGCGTGCCGGTAGAAGCCGGCGATCATGGCTTCGGCGCCAGGCAGGTTGAAGGGCTTGCCCAGGGTGCGCATCAGGGAGTTGTCGGTGGGGCGGTACAGCCCCTTGACGTAGTAGTTGCCGCCCTCGTACGCGCCGACGGCCCCGCCGTCCGGCGAGGTCGCGCCGAGCCAGCGGTACCACTTGGCGCGCGCACCGGCCATTGCGTCCGCGGTCAGCACGGACGAGTTGGCCTGCGGCATCTCCGGCCCGGTGTACTGCTCGTACTCCGGTACGCCGGGGTAGAAGTACTCGTCGGCGAGCTTGCCGAGGGAGTGGCCGGTCTCGTGGACGGCGACCTGGCTGGAGTCCTTGTTGTGGGCGGAGAAGGTGGCGATGCCGTCGTAGCCGAGGGTCGCACTGGCCTCGTTGTAGCCGGCGCCGCCGTACTTGGTGCTGTTGGCGAGCACGACCACCAGGTCGGCTTGCGGCGCCTTGGCGACGTAGGAGTCGACCTTCTGCTGGTCGATGCAGAGCAGTCGCTCGGTGCCGTCGCACCAGAAGTGCGCACCGAGGGCGGTGTTGCGGACGACGTCCTGACCGGGGTCGCCGCTGACTCCGCTCTCCGCCGAGACGGCGTCGACGGTCCAGACGTTGAAGAGCTTCTGGTACGTGCGGTAGGGCTCCACGCCCAGGAAGTCGTTCCACTTCTCCTTGACGTCGAGGTGGAACTGGTCGAGTTGGTCCGCGGTGTAGCCGTCACCGATGACGACGACGTCGAGGCGGTCCTTGGTGTCGCCGTTGTCGATCACCTTGGTGACCTGCCCGTCGGCTGCCCGACCCGGGCCCGTCAAGGCCGCCTTCGGGGTGTGGAAGGTCCGGGGGACGGAACGGTAACCCGCTCCGGCCTCGCCACCGGCGGGGCCGGGGACTTCGACCCGGACCCGGTGGGGGCCGGGGGTCTCCGCTCCGACCGACTGGGGGCCGGGGGCCGCCACGGCGGAGGCGGAAAGACTCACGAACGCCAGAACGCAGGCACCCACGGCGGCGCCCACCGGTCTCATCCGACGCATGGGTATCGGTATGTGCACGAAGTGCTCCTCTTTCCACGCTACTTGATGGCGCGCCGGTCGACTCCGAGCCGAGTTGACGCGGTCGGCCGGAACGCCAGGCAACGATGGCACGGAACGCCCGACCGATCGACGTGGAGTCGTCGGGAGCGGTCGGGAAGTGAATCCGCGCGTGGGGTGTGAAAAGACCGCGGGGGCGTGGCGCGGCCTGCGGGGGCCGTCCGCCCCCGCACCCGACCCCCGGGGGAAATTTCACAGGCATCCGCACCGATCCCGACACCCGCTCCGCCCCGGCCCACTCCGCCCCGCCCCGCCCCGCCCCGCCCCGGTCCAGTCCAGTCCAGTCCGTAGCTCCCCCCACTCGGCTTGACCTTGTCACGGTGTCAACCTTCGACACTTGCACCACGGCGACCGCACTCCCCCGCGGCCGCTCGTACCGCTCCGCCCGTTCCCCTCCGACCAGGAGAATTCCTTGATCATCGACGCGCACAGCCACGTCCACGACCCCGTGCACAGCCACCTCGCCCTGCTCGACGAGGCAGGGGTCGACCGCGCCGTACTCTTCGGCACCCGTCCGCACCCCGAACGGGCCACCGATCTGGCCTCGTTGCGCCGCGAGATGAGCGTGTTGCACGAGACGATCGGTGGGCGGTCGGACGCCCCGGACGGCTACCGGGCCGCACGGCGGGAACTCGACGCGGCCTGCGCGGCACACCCCGACCGCTTCCTCGGATTCGGCAAGGTGCGTCTGGACCTGACGGCGCAGCAGATAGCGGCCGAGGTCGAACGGGAGGTGGTGGGCAGGGGTTTCCGCGGCATCGGTGAGCTCACCCCGCCGCCGGACGGAGCCGGTCAGATCGAGCCGGTGCTCCAGGCGGCCGCCGACCACCGCGGGCTGCCGGTCGTCGTCCACGGCTTCGCCCCGACCACCGCGGATGACCTGGCGACGCTGGCCGGCCTCGCGCGCCGCTATCCGACCGTCCCGCTGGTGATCAGCCAACTGGGCGGGCTCAACTGGCTGACGGCGATCGAGCTGGCCCGCCAAACCCCGAACGTCTACCTGGAACTGTCGACGGCGCACATCATCTTCGCCGTACGACTGGCCATCACCGAGGTGCCTGAGCGGACGATGTTCGGATCGGACGCCCCGTACGGCGACCCGGTCCTCGCCCGCGCCACCGTCGAACGCGTCACCCGGCCGGGCGCCTTGCGCGATCGCGTACTGGGCGACACCATTGCCGAACTGCTCGGCCTGTGAAGGACTTTGGGCCGCGGCCTACCCGGAGCCCTCGGGCTCACGCGCATCCGGATGTCGTCGGCCGCCCAGAGGACGAACCGCTCGATCGGCGTCACCTCGTGCCCCGGTACCGGTCGGAACCGGAAGCGCTTGAGCAGCACGGCCAGCACCAACGTGGCCTCGACCACGGCCAGGGCGGCCCCCTCGCAGCCGCGCGGCCCGAACCCGAAGGGGATGTGGGCCAGCCTGGGTCGTGCGGCCACCTCGTCCGGCGTGAACCGCTCGGGCACGAACTTCTCGGGCTCGGGCCAGTGGTCGGGTGCAGCCGCAACTGATAGCCGTGCAGCCCGCCGGCCGCCGCGATGGCGCCGGCCCCACCGTCGGCCCGGGGCTCCGGGCCCGGGATGTTCATGGCCGACCCGTCCGCCTGGCGACCCGCTTCACAGGACTCCACCCGCTGCTCCTCCCACGCCGACGACCAGATCCCGTTCCCTCATACATTGCCCCGATGAGAGGTGGTCGGGCGCAGCCGGCAGAAATCCGGTCGGCGAGCGCGGCCATGCCCCTGGACGTCATCGGAAACCGGATCGTCAACCGGCCCGATCGTCAACTGGCCCTGGCTGCACGTCGATCCGATCCGGCCCGGCTGCTCCGCCCGGTCGGGTTGCCTCCCCTCACCCTCTTCGGCCGGTTCCCCCTCGCCACCTCGGCCCCTTCGCTCCGCCCCGCCCGCATCGATTCCGGCGGTGACCATTCCGGCCGCGCGGCGTTGGTCCTGGAGACCGGTGGGTGGGGTCGGGGATGTACGTCGCCGTGGTTGGGCCCGACGCACATCCCCGACCGGCGCGCCCCGGATGCCCGCTATCGGGACGGGCCGCGAGCAGGTGGGTCACCAGGCCGGCCCGCCCGAACAGGCAACAGACAACAGGCGTCAGTGGTCGCCGGTCGCCCGCAGGCCGCCCGCGATCCGCTGCCACTTCGCGAACACCTGCGGCCGCTCGTCAGCCGGCGCCCGATCCATCTCGTCGTCGAAGCGCCGGGCGAGGGACGGGCTGGCGAGCGCCTCACGAATACGCTCGATGGTCCATGGCATGATGCTCATACCTTCCTCCCTTTCCGGCATTGTGAAGCTTTCAAAGATAGCGGCCCGATCGGGCCCCGGAACGCCTTTCCGCCGGCAGCAACCCGAAGGGGCGAATCACCGGGAGCGACGGCCGAGCCGATCGGCGCCCCACGGATGGGTGGGCGTGTCGTCTCGTTCCAGGACCGCCTGGACGGAGCCGCGGATGCGGGAACGCAGCCACTCATGGGCGGGGTCGGCGTCGTCGCGTGGATGCCAGGCCAGGGAGAGCCGTAGCGGGGGCAGGGCGAAGGGCAGTTCACGGGCGACCAGGCCGAGGGTACGCACGTTGGTCCGGTACTGGCGCCAGGGGAAGAACCCGATCACGTCGTGCCGGTTGGCGAGCATCAGCAGCGTGGCGGCGAACGTCGGGGCGACGACGGCGGCGCGGCGGCTGAGGCCCAGCGCGGCCAGGGCGTCGTCCAGCGGTCCGCGCAGCCGGCCGCGGCGCGAGGTGACGATGTGTCTGGCATCGGCCACCCGCTCGGCGGTGAGGTCGCCCGCGGCCAGGGGATGGTCGGGGCGCATGACCATGACGGTGTGGTCGGTGGCGAGGGATTCGGTGCGGACCTCGGGCGCAAGCGGGCCCAGGACGCCCATCTGCAGGTCGACGCTGCCGTCCCGCAGTCCGGCGTGGTCGCCGGGTGGTTCGGCGAGGAACCGCAACGTCACCCGTGGGGCCTGCCGTTCGACACAGGTGAGCAGGTGGTCGCCGACGGAGGTGACCATCGCGTCGTTCGCGCAGATGCAGCCCACTCCCCGCGCGGTGGCCATGCCACAGTGCAGCGCGCCCCCCAGCCGGTGTTCTTCGCCCTCTTCGTCCCGGTCGCCGCCCTGCTCGCCGGGCTGGCCTGCCGCTGGGCTCCGGCCACCGAGCGCCACGCGGGCCGATCCGATGTGCCGGGCACCGTGCTGCTGGTCGGGGCGCTCACGGCCGTGCTGTTCGGGTTGATCGAAGGACGGGAGTTGGGTTGGGCCTCAGCGTCCGTGCTGGCGGCGTTCGCCGCGGCCGTCGCCTTCGGCGCGCTGTTCGTCGTGCACTGCCTGTCCGCCGACCATCCCCTGATCGACCTGCGTCTGTTGGCGGAGCCTGCGGTGGGCGCCGGCGTCCTGGGCGTGGCCGGTGCCTTCCTGGGGATGTTCGGCCTGTTCTTCCTCAACGCCCAGTACCTGCACTACGCCAAGGGGTTCAGCGCCATCGAAACGGGTCTGGCGATCCTGCCGCAGGGCCTGTGCATGAAGGTGGTCTCGCCGCGCTCCGCCCGACTGGCCGGGCGGTGGGGCAGCCGCCGGGTGGTGGCCACCGGTATGGCGCTGATCGTCGCCGGGCTCGTGCTGCTGTCGCTGGCGACCTCCGCGACGCCGTACTGGCGGTACGCGATCGATCTGTTGATCATGGCCACCGGTATGGGACTGGCCACCCCGCCCCTGTCCAGTGGCATCGTCGCCGCCCTGCCCAGGACGCAGAGCGGTCTGGGTTCCGCGCTCAACAGCGCCGCCCGCGAGATCGGCAGCGCCCTCGGCATCGCCGTCGTCGCCACCGTCGTCACCACCCGGTTCCTGGCCCATCTGCCGCCGGCCGTCGCGGCCAGCGCGCATTCGACGTCGGACGCGATGACGGCCGCCGGCCACCTGGGCAGTGCCGGACACGCCGCCGCGACAAGGGCGTTCACCGATGCGATGGGCGAGGGCTACCGCGCCCTCGCCGTCCTCGTCGCCGTGATCGCCCTGACGGTGCTCGTCTGGCGGCGCGACGCGGAACGGCCCGGCGTGCCGGACAGCCGGCGGGCGGCGGCATGAGCCGCGGGCCCGGGACCGGCCTGGCTGGGCCGCCACCGGAGGTGCCGACGAGGGAGCGATCCGGCCACGTGGCGGGCCGGCGCGCCATGTCGGGCCGGGGCGGCGGCGCCATTCGGGGGAGTCGCTCGGGCGGGGCGTTCGGGCGGGGGACCGGGCGGATCGTTCGGGGGCTCCGCCAGGGGCGGGGCACGGGGGACGCAGGCGGGCGGGTCGCTCGGGCGGCCGGTGGGGCCCGGGCGGGGAGGTGCCGGAGGTGCGAACGGTCCCGGTGGCGTCGATCCTGAAGCAGAGGAGTCGCACGTCGCGGCGACGACGCACCGGGCGACAGCACCGGAAATGAGCACGAGGTACCTGACTAGGCAGCGTGTCGCGGCACCGTCGTGACAGCGGAACGGACGCACATGAGCAACGGATCCCTGGGTCCGGAGGGTTATGGCCCGGACTCGTTTGGTGACTTCCTCGCGCGGTTCTTCGGGCGTTCCGCGCAGTCGCCGGGTGAGGAGGGGGGCACCGCCATGCCGCGGCAGGCGGACATCGCCCGGCTGATGAGCGGGCCGGCCCGGGATCTGGTGACCTCCGCCGCCGCGTACGCCGCCGAACACGGCAGTCCCGAGCTGGGCACCGAGCACCTGCTGCGGGCGGCGCTCAGCGCGGAGCCGACCCGGAGCCTGATGCGGCAGTCGGGGGCGGATCCGGATGTGCTGGCCGCCGAGATCGACCGCAACGCCGGGTCCGGGCCGCTGCAGAAGAGCGTCGCGGTGACCCCGGCGGTCAAGCGGGCGCTGCTGGGGGCGCACGAGCTGGCGCGCGGCACGGGGGCCTCCTACATCGGGCCGGAGCACGTGCTGGAGGCGCTGGCCGCGAATCCGGACTCGGCGGCCGGCCGGATCCTGCACCTCGCGCACTTCGACCCGCAGGCGTCCACGGGCGGGCACGGCGGTGGCGGGACGCACCAGCCGTCGGGGGCGGGGGCCGAGCACGGTCCCGTGCCGCATCACGAGACGCCGACGCTGGACAAATACAGCCGGGATCTGACGGACCTGGCCCGGGCCGGCCGGATCGATCCGGTCATCGGGCGGGAGGAGCAGATCGAGCAGACCATCGAGGTGCTGTCGCGGCGCGGGAAGAACAACCCGGTGCTGGTCGGCGACGCCGGCGTGGGAAAGACCGCGATCGTGGAGGGGCTGGCGCAGCGGCTGGCCGACGGGGAGGTGCCCGAGACGCTGGCCGGGCGGCGGATCGTGGCGCTGGACCTGACCGCGGTGGTGGCCGGCACCCGCTACCGCGGTGACTTCGAGGAGCGGATGAACAACATCATCGAGGAGGTCCGGGCGCACTCCGACGCGCTGATCGTCTTCATCGACGAGCTGCACACTGTGGTGGGGGCGGGCGGCGGTACCGGGGAGGGCGGTGCGCTGGAGGCCAGCAACATGCTCAAGCCGGCACTGGCGCGCGGTGAACTGCATGTGATCGGCGCGAGCACGCTGGAGGAGTACCGGCGGTACATCGAGAAGGACGCCGCGCTGGCCCGCCGCTTCCAGCCGATCCTGGTGCCCGAGCCGACGGTGCCCGACACGGTGCAGATCCTGCGCGGTCTCCAGGACCGCTACGAGGCCCACCACCAGGTGCGGTACGCCAACGAGGCGGTGCTGGCGGCGGTCGAGCTGTCGGACCGCTACATCACCGACCGGTTCCTGCCGGACAAGGCGATCGACCTGCTCGACCAGGCCGGTGCCCGGGTGCGGCTGCGGTCGGCCACCAAGACTCCCAACGTGCGCGATCTGGAGCGCGAGGTGGAGCAGCTGGGCCGGGACAAGGACCAGGCGGTCGCCTCGGAGCAGTACGAGCGGGCCACCGAGCTGCGGGACCGGATCACCGCGCTCACCGAGCGGATCCGCAACGTCCAGGAGGAGACGCAGCAGGAGCGGCCGGTGGGCGGCGACGGGCGGATCGTGGAGGTGACCGCCGAGGACATCGCGGAGATCGTGTCGCGGCAGACGGGGGTGCCGGTGAGCAGTCTGACGGAGGAGGAGAAGGATCGGCTGCTGGGGCTGGAGGGGCGGCTGCAGACCCGGGTGATCGGGCAGAACGACGCGGTGACGGCGGTGTCGGAGGCGGTGCTGCGGTCGCGGGCCGGCCTGGCCGACCCGAACCGGCCGATCGGCAGCTTCCTCTTCCTCGGCCCGACCGGAGTGGGCAAGACCGAGTTGGCGCGGGCGCTGGCGGAGGCGCTGTTCGGCAGCGAGGACCGCATGGTGCGGCTCGACATGAGCGAGTATCAGGAACGGCACACGGTCAGCCGGCTGATCGGCGCGCCGCCCGGATACGTCGGCCACGAGGACGCGGGGCAGCTCACCGAGGCGGTCCGCCACCACCCGTACTCGCTGCTGCTGCTCGACGAGGTGGAGAAGGCGCATCCGGACGTCTTCAACATGCTGCTCCAGGTGCTCGACGACGGGCATCTGACGGACTCTCAGGGCCGCACGGTGGACTTCAAGAACACCGTGATCGTGATGACCAGCAACCTCGGTTCGGAAGCACTCGGCAGCGGTCGCGGGGTGCTCGGCTTCGGGCCGTCCGAGGCGGGCGCGGACGATGGCGCGCGGGAGCGGGCGCTGAGCGCGCTGCGCGGGCACTTCCGGCCCGAGTTCCTCAACCGACTGGACGAGATCATCCTCTTCCGGCAGCTGACCGACGAGCAGTTGCACCAGATCACCGGGCTGCTGCTGGAGGGCACCCGCCGCAGGCTGCACGCGCAGAACATCGCCGTCGACTTCTCCCCCAGCGCCGTGGACTGGCTCACCCACCGCGGCCACCAGCCCGAATACGGTGCCCGGCCGCTGCGCCGGACCATCCAGCGGGAGATCGACAACCGGTTGTCGCGGATGCTGCTGGACGGGGCGCTGTCCAGCGGGGACCGGGTGCGGGTGGACGTCGCCGACGACGCGCTGTCGTTCCAGGCCAGTCCGGCGGAGCAGGTGAAGTGAACCAGGAGAAGTGAGCGGCGCGACCGCGGGCAACGGGAGGAGTCGACCTGAACGGCCAGCCGGATGACGAGAGCGAGTCGGAGCTGATCTGGCCGCGGGGCCGCAATGAGACCGAGGAGGAGCGCGCCGACCGGAGGTGGACCGAACTCCTGCAGGAGGTACGGGTCATCCAGACCGGCGTGCAGATCCTGTTCGGCTTCCTGCTCACCGTCGTCTTCACCCAGCGGTTCGCCACGCTCGACGCGGCGGACCGGAACATCTACGTGATCACCCTGCTGTTGGGGGCGTCCACCACCGGTGCGCTGGTGGGGACGGTGACCTTCCACCGACTGGTCTCCGGGCACCGGCTCAAACCGCAGACCGTGCTGTGGGCGTCGCGGTTGGCCCTGACCGGCGTGGTGCTGCTGCTGGGCACGGTGGCGTCGGCGCTGTTGCTCATCCTGCGGTTGGCGCTGAACGGCAGCGCGGCGCCGTGGGTGGTGACGGCCCTGGTGCTGTGGTTCGTGGTGTGCTGGTTCGTGCTGCCGGCGTGGGTGCTGCACCGCTATTCGTCGTCGGACTAGCGCCTGTGGAGTGGCTCAGGAGTGCCCGGCCCTGATCCGTCGGACCCGGCCCTGAGCGCCCTGCGGGCCGGCGGGGGCGGTGCGAGGATGGAGGGGAGGTGTGGGGCGCGCCGGGTGGGGCGGCGGGGAGGACGCAGGCCCGGCGCCGTCGACGGAACCGCGGGATGGAGGGATCACCATGACGGTCTGCGAGGTCTGCGGGAACGACTACCCGCGGGGATTCGAGGTGCGCATCGACGGCGAGGTGCACTCCTTCGACTGCGTGGAATGCGCCGCGCATCTGCTCGCACCGACCTGCGAGAACTGCCAGTGCCGGATCCTGGGGCACGGGCTGGAGGCCAGTGGCCGCTACTTCTGCTGCGCGCACTGCGCGCGGACCCGTGGGGTCACCGAGCTGGCCGACAGCGTGGCGTGACGCCGCGCGGTGGTCGCCCGGTGCGGCTCGGCGCGCCACGGAACGTGAACTGACGCAACGTCACATCGGTGATGGGCGCCGGCGCGGACATGCGTGCGGCGGCCGTCACCGAAGGACGGCCGCCGCACCCCGCTCGCCGCTCACACACTGGCCGTCGCGGGCATCACCCTGCGCGGGCGCAGAAGCAGCGCGGCACCGGCGAGTCCGGCGCTCACGATCGCGAGCCCGACCGCCAGCAGCTCCGGCCAGATCGTGGCATCGCCCAGGCTGCTGCGCAGCGGGACCAGGACGCCGGCCCGGGACAGCGCGTGCAGGATGATCACGGTGACCGCGGCGGCGGCGCTGGCGGTCCAGATGGCCGCCGTGTCGCGCACCGCCAGGCAGCCGGCCAGCAGCAGGTACACCACCGCGATGATCAGCGAGATGGCGTCCGACGAGCCTCCGCTGGTCTCCACCGGGCCCACCGGCAGGTGGCTCAGCCCGCACAGGGCCAGGGCCGCCGCGGCGGGCCAGCGCAGGACCGACCGCAGGACGCCGCCGACCGCCTGAGCGGCCTGGGCGGGCGTCTCGCCCGCCGGCCAGTCCCGGCCACCGTGTGCCGCGGTGGCCGACGGCCACGGGGCGCGCTGGGGCCGCGGCGGCGGCTCCGGCGGGGCCCCGTCTCGCATCGCCGGTTCGCCGTGGGCGCCGGCCGGGTAGCCGTCGGGCGCCTGCTGGCCGTAGGGATCGGGGTAGGGGTCGGCGTAGGGGTCGTTGTAGGCGGGCGGACCCGTGGTGCCCATGGTCGCGGTGTCGGCATGGCCGTCGGAGTAGGCGTCGCCGTCCGACACCCCCGTGACGGGGATGTGGCCCTCCTGGGCCCGGTCGAACAGCCTGATCAGCTGGACGACCTCGTCGACGGATCGACCCACCGCCGCCGCACGCAGCGCCTCATAGCTCGCCTCCGCGGTGTGCGGGGTCTGACCAAGCATCGCGAGCAGCGGCCCGAGCTCGCTCACCGGGCGGGTCATCGCCGCCACCCGCAGGGCTTCGTCGCCCGGATTGGGGTCGTCACCACTGCGCTTGAGCAGTTCCACGAGGGCGGCGACTTCCTCCACCGGTCTCGTGGTGGCCGCCGTCCACACAAGGGTGCGGAACGAGACGTTCTCCTGGCTGCTGGACGGAATGTGTTCGCCGTGGTCTGTCGGGGACGGATCGGATTGGCCCCCACGAGGAGCTGGTTCAGGTGACATGTAGGGACTCCACTGAACGAGGTGAGAGCACCGGAGGCGCCGGCGCTCATCGGGCGTTGTGCGTACTGGTTGTGCCTGCTCTGGTTCAGCCAACGTCCCTCTTGGCCGCGGGCGCCAATGCTGGCGGGCCATCTGGTGGAGACACGCCGCGGGACGGGAGAACGACCGGGCGTGTCGGCCCGGCGGGATCAGTCCTGCGCGGTGGCGACGGTGAACAGTCCGCCCTGCGGATCCCGGATCACGGCCTCGCAGCCGCTGTCGTCCACCATCGGCGTCACCGGCAGCGCGAAACCGCCCGCGGCGACCGCGGCCGCAGTGACCCGTTCGATGTCGTGCACCGGGAAGTACACGTGCCAGCGGGGGCGGACGTGCGGGTCGGGGGCCGCCTCGACGGCGCCGCCGCGCAGCGCGGCCACGGTGCGCCCCGCCATGTCGCGCACCATGACCTCGTCGTGCTCGTAGGTGATGTCGCAGCCGCCGGGGCGGTCGGGGGCCCAGCCGAAGACCTCGCCGTAGAAGATCGCCGCCTCGAAGGCGTCACGGGTGCGCAGTTCCAGGCACATCGGCGCCGCGCCCTGCCCCACCGCCCAGGAGAGCGTCTGGCCCTCCCAGAGGCCGAACACCGCACCGTCCCGGTCGGCGGCGAGCGCGCCGCGCCCCTTGCCCAGTTCGAGCGGGCCGACGGCGACCGTGGCGCCGCGCTCGCGGATCCGGGCGGCGGTGTCGTTCGCGCTCTCCACCGCGAAGTACGGCGTCCAGGCGACGGCGACAGGCCACTCGGGCGCCAGCGTGCCGATCCCGGCGACCGGCTGGCCGTGGGCCAGTGCGATGGAGCAGTCGCCGCCCAGCGTGCCGGGGCGGAAGGTCCAGCCCAGGACCTCCCCGTAGAAGGCTTGTGCACCCTTCAGATCGTGGGTCACCAGGCTCACCCAGCACGGGGCGCCGCCGATGGCGGCGGTGGTGTTGCGGGCTATGGTCGCGGACATCGGAATCCGCCTACCGGGGCTGGCGGCGGCCCCGTGTGCCACGCGGGCCCGACGTGCGGAAGAGGAAGCCGATCAGCAGGACGGCGACGAGGGCGAGGGCGACGAGCCACAGCACCCTCATGACGAGACCGGCGCCCGCCAGGAGCAGCACGAGCAGCAGGACGAGGAGGAGAGGGGCCATCGGGATCCACCTCCGGACAGGCTGGTTCCCTACCTGGCCACCATTATGCGCTTCCGCGGTCGCCCCCTCTCGGTCCGGACCCCCGGGCCCGAGAACGCTTCCGTGCCTGGTCAGCGGCGCAGCGTGACGTTTCGAGGTGCCGACGGCGGCGGGCCCTGATTCGCTGGTAGCAGCGGCTTCCCCGGACGGACGCCGGTCACCGCGCGTCACCGGGCTGCCGGGTATCGGCACCGGACGAGAGGGACGGGTCATGGGATCGGAAGAGACACGCGAACGCCTTCAGCACATGCGGGAGAAGGCTCAGGAGCTGGCCGAGGCCGCGGAGCGCACCAGCGATCCCGAGGAGCGGCAGCGCCTCCAGGAGAAGTCCCGCCGGCTGCAGAGCCGGAGCGAGCAGGAGAGCGCGATGCGGGGCGGCGACATCTACCCCTCGCAGTGATCCTTCGCCCTGCGATCAGGGGAGTTGAGCACTTCGGGACGCCGGCGGCCGGGCCGCACCGCCGCGCGCCGCACGCCCGGCTGTTCGAGTGGCTTACGGCCGGGTGCCGGTGCGCCGTCCGCGTCCCCGGGAAGGAGGTGCGGCGGAGGAACGGCGG
Source organism: Streptomyces noursei (assembly GCF_016917755.1). Lineage (GTDB taxonomy): Bacteria > Actinomycetota > Actinomycetes > Streptomycetales > Streptomycetaceae > Streptomyces > Streptomyces yunnanensis. The sequence continues at coordinate 1,714,482 of NZ_CP070326.1, forward strand.
CAGGAGGCGGAATGCACCGCACGCGGCCCACCGTGGTCTATGTGCACGGGAACGGGAACAAGGTCCGCTCGGGACTGCTCAAGTCACAGTGGGACCAGGCACTCTTCGGCCGGGACATGGCGGACGCGTCCCGCATGGCGTACTGGGCCGCGCTCCAGTACGAGCGGCCCCTGCCGGATTTCCGGGTGGACGCGCTGGACGGCGGTCCGGTGACGGAGACCGAGTCGGTGGCCGCGGCGGGGGCCGGGGTGTTCGACTCGCCGGAGGAGTTCGTGGCGCGCACCGTCCAGGAGGCCCGGCGGGAGGCCGGGGCCCCGCCGCCGGAGAGCCGGGCCGCCGAGGCCCCGGTGGAGGCGGCGGAGGGCGCGCTGGTCGGCTGGCTGCGCGAGATGACCTATCTCGCGGAGACGCTGGGCGCGGCGGAGACCGGCGGCCATGAGGGCACCGAGGACGACGCGGCGCTGCCGTTGGAGGTGCTGCCGCTGCCCAGGCCGCTGCGGACCGCGCTGTTCCGGGAGCTGGTCCGGCGCACGTTCCAGGACGTCCATGCGTACTTCTTCGGCGCCCGGGGGCCGGCGATCCGGCAGGTCGTCGAGGACGCGCTGCCGCCGCCGGGCGCGGGGCCCGTGGTGGTCGTCGGCCACAGCCTGGGGTCGGTGGCCGCCTACGAGGTGCTGCGGGAGCGCGAGCAGGAGGTGGCGCTGTTGGTCACGTTGGGGTCGCCGCTGGCGATCACCGAGGTGCGGGACCGGTTGGCGCGGCCGCCCGCGGTGCCGGCGGGGGTGCGGGCCTGGCGCAATGTGTCGGACCTGCGGGACCTGGTGGCGCTCGGGCACACCCTGCGGCCGGAGTACGGCCCGCCGGAGCGGATCACCGACGCGCTGGTCACCAACAACAGCGAGAACCACCACGGGATCACCCAGTACCTGGCCCAGGCGGCGGTCCGGGAGCCGGTGCAGCGCCTCTTCGGTCAGCCCGCCTGAGCTGGGATTTCCGGTGCCGGGCCGCGCCTTGCACAGGGGCAGACCGGATGTAAGCATGACAAAGAGGAGGAAGGACGGGGGCGGGCCGACGTCCCCGCCCGCAGGCCGGCCGGGTAGGTGCGGGCATGCCGTTGCGCGAGACCGAGTGGGAATCCGTCACGACGTGGCTGGAGAGGTATCTGCTCAACGTCGTCGACCCGTACACCCGGCTCGCCCCGTACTTCGACGAGGAGTTCATCGCGGCGCTCCCCTTGAGCAACATCAGCTCCCACAACGCCCGGGTGCTGGTGTCCGCCTCGCGCCGGGACATCCAGCGCCAGGTGAAGCTCATCGAGGTGGTCACCACCATCGACGAGATCCGGGTCCGCCCGGAGTTCGGCGAGGCGGCGGAGTTCCTGCACCGCCTGCGCGAGGACGCCCGGATCCACGCCACGCAGGACCCCTTCGGCACCCGCGTCCTCAAGGGCGGCACCGAGGCGTTCATCGACCGCGAGGACCTGCGGGAGACCCTGCGCCGCTTCGTCGTCGACCCGGAGAAGTCGGTGCTGCTGGTGGACGGCGAACCGGACAGTGGGCGGTCGTACACCTATCACTTCCTGTGCCACGTCGGGCAGCACCGGGGATTCCGGCCGGCCCGGGTCACCCTGTCCCGCACCTCCACCCCGCGGCAGGTGCTGCAGCGGCTGGCCGGTTTCGTCACCGATCCGCAGGCCGGGGCACAGCCGTTCCCGTCCTCCACGCTCAACGATCCGCTGCTGTCGCTGGACGACGCGGTGCACTGGGTGGTCGGCCTGGCCACCTCCTCCGACCTGCGCTTCTGGCTGGTGCTCGACGAGTGCGACAAGCTCGATCCGCACTCCGACGTCTGGGACCTCATCGGTCAGCTGGCGCTGGCGATCTACGAGCACGCCGCCGTCCACGGCGACCGGGCGCCGCGGCTGGTGCTGCTCGGCTACGGCCGCGCGATGCCCAAGCTCCCCAACGACGTGCAGAGCAGCCTGTGCTGGGACACCGCCCGGATCGTCGAACCGGACGACCTGCGCCGCTTCTTCGACCAGCTCTTCCACGAGTCGCGGCCCGCCCGCCTGGACGACGCCGACCCCGCGGAGATCGACGGATTCGTCGAGGAGGCGGTCACGGAGGTGCTGCACGCCGCGCAGGACGACGGCGGGGAGAGCTATATGCGCAGGCTCTGCACGGCGACGGAGAAGGCCATCGATGTCTACCGCAGCTTCTGACCCCGGCCGTCGGGCCCGCTCCCCGCTGCGCGAGGAGTTCGCCGCCCGGCTGCGGCGCGCACTGCGGGCGGAGGAGCCCTCGCGCGCAGCGGTCGCCGGCAGCCGCCGGGCCTATCGCGAGGCCGCCTGCCTGCTCGCCGGCTTCGACCCGCGGCGGCTGCGGCTGCCCGGTGAGGACCGGCCGAGCGGCGGCGCGGTGCTGGCGCTGCTCGACGACTGCACCACCCTGGGGCACCGCCGCGGGGGCACCGCGTGGGTGCTCAAACCCGACGCCAGGGAGGACGCGTTGCACGGCATGGCCGGGCCCGAGGCCGCCCTGCGCGCCCTGGAGGCCAACCGCGAGCAGTTCCCCGACGCACCCGGCGGCCCGGAAGCCCTCTGCCTGGCCTACCTCCAGGGCACGCTGCCCGCGAGGGCCGACCGACCGGCCCGCCGGTCGGCCGAGGAACTCGCCGACACCCTCCAGGCGGTGCTGTGGCTCTCCCGGATCCCCGGCGTCGGCGGCCTCCCGGACCCTGCCGAGCTGCAGGCCGCCCTGGACCGGACCAGGCTGCTGGAGCCGCTCCGCCGCCTGGTGGCCACGCCGTTCCACGGCCGTTCCCGGGAACTGCGCCAACTGCACGCCTACGTCCACGGGTCCGGAGCCGACCAGGGGACGCCGGCGGCCGGCGAGGACGACGCCCGCCCGGCCTTCGTACCGCCACTGGTCATCCACGGGCCGGGCGGGATGGGCAAGAGCACGCTGCTGGCCACGTTCCTGCTGGGCCAGGTGGCCGGGGCGGAGGGCGAACGACCGGGCGGGGGCCCGTCGGCGTTCCCGTTCGCGTACATCGACTTCCAGCGGCCCACCCTCTCCATCCGGGAACCGGTCACCCTGATCGCCGAGGCGGCCCGCCAACTCTGCGTGCAGTACCCGGAGTTCGGCGCCGAGCTGGCGGCGCTGGCGGACGAGTGCCAGGAGGCCGCCGCCACCCAGCGCGAGGAACAGGAACGGGTCACCCAGCTGCACCAGCTGGCCACCACCCGGGTGCTGGGCCGCAGTTCGTCGGAGGCGTTCCAGCTGCAGGCCACCGAGCGGGAGACCGGTCTGATCCGGCGGGTGGCCGACGTCCTGGTGCGCGCGGTGGCCGCGGCCGGCCAGCAGGATCCGCCGTTCGTGCTGGCCGTCGACTCCTTCGAGGAGGCGCAGTACCGCGGTTCCCCGGTGCTGGGCCGGATCTGGGCGATCTGCACCGCGCTGCAGAGCGTCTATCCGAAGTTCCGGATGATCATCTCCGGGCGGGCGCCGGTCGGCCACCCGGCCCGCACCATGGCGCTGGCCGAGATCGAACTGCGGGAGCTGGACCGGCCGGCCGCCGTGGCGCTGCTGCACTCCCTGGGCGTCCACGACGCCGATGTGGCCGAGGCGCTGGCCGAGCGGGTCGGCGGGCATCCGCTCAGCCTGCGGCTGGCCGCCCGGGCCGCCGCGCTCGCCGGCAGCGAGGCCGAGCAGACCGGCGAGCTGATCCGCAGCCTGCCCGAGCGCGGGCCGGAGGTCTTCCACCGGGTCGACCGACTGCTGCTCCAGGGCGCCCTCTACGACCGGATCCTCAGCCATGTCGCCGACGAGGACGTGCGGCGGCTCGCGCGCCCCGGGCTGGTGCTGCGGGTGATCACTCCCGAGGTCGTCCAGGACGTGCTGGCCGGGCCGTGCGGGCTGACGGTGACGGACGCGGGGGCGGCGCACCGGCTGTTCGCCGAGCTGAGCCGCCTGGACATGGTGGAGCCGGCCGGGCCGGAGGCGGTGCGCTACCGCCGCGACGTCCGCGCGATCATGCTGCGGCTGCCCGACGGGGACCACGGCAAGGTGATGCGCGAGGTCGAGCGGCGGGCGGTGGCGCACTACGCGGCGCGCGAGGGGCTGGAGGCGCGCGCCGAGGAGATCTACCACCGGCTGCGGCTGGACGAGGACCCGCGGTCGGTGGAGGAGCGCTGGCTGCCCGGCGTCGAGCGGTTCCTGGCCGGGGCGCAGCAGGACATGCCGCCGCGGGCCGCGGGGCTGTTGACGGCCCGCCTGGGCAGGGGCGCGCCCGACCGGGTGGCCGCCGCCGCCGACCAGGAGGACTGGGAGCGGATCGCGGCCCGCGAGGCGGAGGACCTGTTGGCGCAGGGGTTCGCCGACGCGGCGCTGGCCAGGCTGGGGCAGCGGCGGCCGTGGACGCCGTGCAGTCCGCTGCACTCCCTGAGCGCGGACGCCCAGAACCGGCTCGGGCGGCGCGACGAGGCTCGCAAGGGCGTGGCGGAGGCCATCGGGCAGGCGGAGCGGGCCGGTTGCGCCGAGCGGCGGCTGGAGCTGCTGCTGTTCGGCGCCCGGCTGGCCGAGGAGGCCGGCGATCTGGCGGACGCCGACCGGCAGTTGCGGGTGGCCGAGGACGTCGCGGTGGACCTCGGGCAGGATCTTGAGGCGATGGGCGTGCGGCTGGCGCGGGCCCGGCTGCCCGCCAGCCGCGACACGGCCCGCTCCGGCGCCCAGGCCGGCCGCCAACTCGCCACCCAGCTACGGGAGTTGCCGGACAAGGTGCTGGCCGACCAGCCGGCGCTGGTGCGCGCCGTCGCCTCGCAGATCTACGGCCAGGACCCCGGTGCGCTGTCCCACGCCCTGGACGTGGTGGGCCTGCCGACCGACGACGCGACGCTGGACACCTTGGGGGCCGCGATGTGCCGGGCGACCCGTCGACAACCGGCGCTGCTGGGGCCGGTGATGGGGATCCTGGACGAGGCCGCGGGGCCGTCCGGGGCACCGCCGCGATCCGAATCGCCGACGCCGGCGCCGCAGACGCCGGGTCCACCGGCACCGAGCCCCGTGCCCACCGGGCCGCGCGCGCCCACCGCCGGCACCACGGCGGCCCCCGAGGCCCCCGCACGCCCCGCCCCGCCCTCCCGCCCCACCGGCATCACCGGCATCCTGCGGCTGGCGCGCGACCGCGGCACCCTCAACGCGCTGGCCCGCCGGCTGCTGTCGGTCCCCGACCGCAGCGGCGAACTCGTCGCCGGGGTCGCCGCGGCGATGGGCGTCGGGACCCACGGCCATACGACGCCGGACGGGGCGCCCGACGGGGCAGCGGCACCACAGGCCGGGCGCCGCCGGCCGGACGGAAGGAGCGGCCCGGCCGGGCCTGAGCGCCGATGACCGCCTATCTCTCCCCGGACGAGATCCTCCAACTGCGGGACGCGGCGCTGGAGAGCGGGCTGACCGACCCCGGCGTGCGCCCGCTGCTCTTCGACGGGATCATGCCCAGATACCGCGGCACGCTGCCGATGCTGGCCGCCCCGATGCATCAACTGCACTCCGACCTGGCCCAGATGAACCAGGTGGAACGGCTGGTCGACGGCTCGGTCCCGCTGGAGATCTGGCTGCGCAACGCGGTGGCGCAGACCACCGAGGCCGAGCCGCTGAAGGTCTTCCAGCGCGCCCTGGACGAGGTGGCCCGGCGCGCCGGCGGCGAACCCGACATCCTGGCCGACCGCCCGGCGCCCGAGATCAAGGAGCAGATCGTCCACCGCGACGACACCGTCCCGATCGGCTTCCTGCGCGGCGGCGACCTGGCCGGCACCGCGGTCGCCCGCCTCAAGGTGCCGCCGTACCAGGACGGCGCCCCGCTGCAGCCCAACGGCTTCCCGCACGCCGGCACCGGCTGGCTGATCGCCCCCGCCCTGCTGATGACCAATCACCACGTGGTCAACGCCCGCACCGGGACCGGCGCGGAACGCCCCCTGGCCGCCCCCGAGGACCTGCGGCTCCAGGCCCGGCACACCCGCGCCCGCTTCGGCTACGACAGCGAATCCGGCTACCTCGACGACTCCGCGGCCGAGGAGGTCGAGGTCGCCGAACTCGTCGCCGCCGACCCGGATCTGGACTATGCGGTGCTGCGGCTGTCCGCGCCGCCCGACCGCCCGGTGCTGAAGCTGGCCCGGCGCCCGCTGGAGGTCGCCGACGGCGAGTACGTGGCGGTCAACATCATCCAGCACCCCGGCGGCCAGTCGAAGCGGGTGGCGCTGCGCAACAACCTGGTCTACGAGACGGACGAGCACGACGTCCGCTACTTCACCGACACCCGCGGCGGTTCCTCCGGCTCCCCCGTCCTCACCGACGACTGGCGGGTGGTGGCGCTGCACCGCGGGACCCGGCGGGTGGAGGACGTGCTGTTCCAGGGACGGACGACCGCGTTCGTCAACGTCGGCACCCAAATCACCAGCGTGCTGCGCCACCTGGAGACCCATGCCCCGGACGTCCACGCCGAGATCACCGCGGCACAGGGCGACGAACGGGGCTGAGCCGGCCGACCGGCGCCACGGCCCGGCCGACCCGACCGAGGAGGACGAGATGGACAAGCGGAGCCGATCACCGGTGGCGACCGGTCCCGAGCGGGTCTTCTCCGATCTGCACGCGGTGGCGGCGCGGGTGCGGGACCAACTGTCCTGGGAGGAACCCGAGTCCGCCGTGGAGCTGCCCGCGGCGCAAGCGCCGGCCGGGCAGATCTCGCAGTACGCCCGGCAGGAGCGCACCCGGGTGCTGTCGGCCGGCGCCAGCGGTCTGGAGAAGCTCGCCGAGGGGCGGGCCGACGAGATCAGCGACGACGAGTCCTTCGGGATGGAGGCGATCGTCCTGCTGGAGGGGCGCCCGGCCATCCTCGTCCAGCACCACGACTTCGCGCCGCAGCAGGGCGACTGGGCGGTGCTGGAGGGCCATCGGGCGGCGATCCGGGAGTCCCTGGCCCGGGTCGGCCGGGTGGAGGTCTCCGGGCACATCAGCCTGGACTGGCTGGGCACCGGGTTCCTGGTCGGGCCGGAGACGGTGATGACCAACCGCCACGTGGCGGTGGAGTTCGCCCGGAGCGCGGGCGAGGGCTGGGCCTTCCAACAGGGGCTGGGCGCCGCGCTGGACCTCGGCGAGGAGTACGAGGCCGGCCAGGAGCCCGCGGACGGCGGACCGTCGTACGAGGTCACCGAGGTCCTGGGGATCCATGAGGACGTCGATCTGGCCCTGCTGCGGATCGCCCCGTACCTGGGCGGCAGTGCGCTGCCCACTCCCCTGGCGGTCGCCGCGGACGCGCCCGCGGACCTGCCGGGGCACCCGGTGTACTGCGTCGGCTATCCGGCCTGGGACGGCCGTCGCAACGAGCCGGAGTCCATGCGCCGGATCTTCATGGACGTCTACAACGTCAAGCGCCTCCAGCCGGGCATGACCACCGGGCTGGAGGCGGAGGGCGATGTGATGCGCCACGACTGCTCCACCCTGGGCGGCAACAGCGGCTCCCCGGTCATCGACCTCACCGACCACCGCGTCCTCGGCCTGCACTTCGGCGGCCGGTACGGACTGGGCAACTACGCGGTGCCGCTGTGGCAGTTGGTGGAGGACCCGCTGCTGGTGCGGGGAGGGGTGAACTTCGTATGAGCCTGCTTCAAGGCGGCGGACGGCCCCCGCGGCGGGCCCTTCTCAAGGCGGCGCCCGCGGTCCTGTGGGGAGTGGCCGGGTGTACGGGCGGAGAGCCGGCGCAAGCACCGTCGACGGCCCGGCCCGGTGCGACGCGGACGGCTCCGCGGCTGCCCGCGATCGGTGCCTGGCAACCGAGTCCGGGTGACGTGCAGCCGGAGGTGAAGGCGCGGGCCGTGGAACTGGTCCGGTCGATCGGGGCGTGGCCGTCCGGAGAGCGGGACGCGGCGATGGCGCGGGTCGGGGCGCTGGGCCTGGAGCCGGCGCTGGTCGACCAGGCGGGCCCGCTCCGGCCCGGCGGCACGGAAGCCGTACTGGAGGTGGTGGACGCCCAGTACGGGGGGATCCTGACAGATGCGGCGAGCGTGCTGGTGGTGTGCCGGCAGTGGGTGCGCCGGGCCGACGGCACGGTGGTGGCGGGCGGGACGACGGTGGACGTCCGGCTGCGCCGGGCGCACCCGCGCTGGACGGTGACGGCGCTGCACCCGGCGGCGCCCGGGGCTCCGGCGGCGGCGCCGGGCGAGGCGGCGCGGCGGGTGCTGGCCGCAGGCCCGGCGATCGAACTGCCGCCCGCGGCGGCCGCGGACGTGCGCAGCGGCGAGGTGCACACCAGCGTGCTGGAGGCGCTGCTGGAGCTGGCGCGGAAGCACCGGCTGGCGGTGAGCGTGGTGCGGTCCGGGCATCCGCTGAAGGTGTTCGGCACCGACCGGCCCAGTGATCATCCGCGGGGCAGGGCGGTCGACGTGTGGCGGATCGACGGGCATGCGGTGGTCGATCCGGCGACACCGCGGCGGCTGGTGGAGTCGGTGATGCGCGCGGCGGCCGCCGCCGGGTCCTACAACGTCGGCGGGCCGTTCCTGCTGTCGGGCGGGACGGCCGGCCAGTTCTTCTCGGACGCCACCCACCGGGACCATGTGCACATGGGCTTCCGCACCTGACCCCGGCGGGCCGGCTGCCTTTTCGTAGACGGGGCTGGGGCCGAGGGGGCTTTGGACCCGCCGTGAGGAGCGCGCCCGGCGGCTACGACGCCGGGGGTTATCGGAGACAGGCCGAGGGCGGCAATGTGCAGCGCAGGCACTCGGGGCAGTTCACGGAGCGGCGCCACTCGACCGCCTCGTCCTCCAGCCCGGCGTCTCCGCATCTGGGCCGCAGGGCGTCACCGGCCCAGATGAGTTCATGGACGGTGAGCACGTCCCGGCCGACGGTCCCTGTCCTCATGGCTGCCTCCCTGATGTGCGGCAGCGCTCGCAACGGAACGGGCAGGCGCGGACCTTGTCTGCCGGGACGAACGTCACGCCGGGAAGCACATAGCCCGGCCGTACCTCCGCTGACTCATCGGCGACGTGAGGGGGCCGGTGCTCCGACTCGCCCTCGGTCACCAGCCGACCCTCGCGGTGTGGTGGGCGAGCAGCCACTGGCAGTCCCGGGCACGCTGGTGCGCCTCGGCGTCCGCGGTCAGCAGGCCCTGGCCAAAGGGGTGGACCATGTGCTGCTCGATCCGCTCCATCCGTTTGAGCAACTGCTCGGCCTCGAAGCTGTGGCGCTGCCGCTCGGTTGCCGCTCGGACATCACCGAGAAGCAGCCGCACGTGCCCGCGCAGAATCTCATCTACTGCGGCACGTTCGTCCCGGCTCGGCCGGACCGAGCCGAAGTGGAGGGCTTGGCGGATCGTCTCGCTGATCGAGTCAGCGTCGATCGGCGTTTGTTCCAGGGGTGCAGCCCCGGTCACTTGCGCGAGGTCGGCTCGCATCACCGTGCCCCATTCCGTCGGCCATCAGGTACAAGGCCAACCGTGGCAGAGCACGGTACGCACAATGCTCACGGTTTTGTGAGCGTGGCAGTCGCGGCGAAGGACTACATGCCCACCCACGCTGCCATGTTGCCGAGCGTGTTCGGGGTCTGGCGCCACTGGTGCACCAGGCTGCTGATCGTTTCCCGTGCGCCGGGGTGGTAACGCGTCTGCTCGGGCGCAGCCTTTCGTGCCTCAACGAGGCTGGCCAAGGCCCTCTTTGCGTGCCCGGTCTCGGCCTCGGAGCGGGCCCGATCGATCAGGTAGTGGGCTCGACGGGACGTTGCGAGGCCGGCGGGCAGGGCAATCTCACGTGCCTGCCCCAATGCATCGTCGTACAGGCGCATTTCCACTGCCGCGCTCATCCGATGCAGCTTGACGTTGGTCGGCCCGAAGCTGAGCCAGTGCACCTCGCTCGCGTCCCCCGTCCGATCTGCACAGACAGCGGCCTGCTCCAAGTGTGAGTCCACCGCAGCCTGGTTGCAGGCCCCGGCGCGCGCCGCGATCACACAGGCACCCAGGTGCAGTTGCCCGACGACGGCGATCGATTCGCGGGTGTCCATGCCCTCGATAAGTACGTGTCCCGCTCGAATGAGACGCCGACCGATCACGTATTCGCCCTCACGGAAATAGACCAGCGCGCGCATGTACTGGCGAACCGCAGCCAGGCAGGCATCCGATGCGCGTTCGGAGGCCCAGGCCATGCGATCCAGAGCCACACTCGACAAGTCGTAGTAGCCGAGTTTCACCGAGATGTCGTGCGCGGTGCGGTAGGCCGACGCAAGCGCCTGCCACAGTGCTGTCGTCGGGGCAGACCACGCCGCAGTGGTCAATTCCGTGATCAGCAGGGGCAGGTCGGCTGCGGCCTTCCGCAGGTGTGTCGCACGCACAGCACGGCACATTTGGTCTGCCTCGGCGACGAGTTGGCGCGCCGGCCGGGGACGCACGTCCGGGTCCGCCCCCAGGTCGTAGATGTCCAGAGCCTCACGGATAGGCCGCACGAGCGCGGCGAGGCGATCTTGCTGGAGTTCGGTCACGTACGGCTGCCCTGTCAGAGCGGTTACGTCTACCCGCAGCGCCTTTGCGACGGCCGCCACGAAATCGGGTGTGGCTTGCCTGGCGCCGCACTCCACCTGGTTCAGCAGGCTGTACGAGTACGGGAGCAACTGGGCGAGTTCCCTTTGCGTGAGCTGAGCGAGTCGGCGCTGCTCCTTGATCCGGGCGCCGGCGTGCTCACCGTCGAATGAAGCCATACGGGTCTCCAGTTCCTTGCAGCCACTTGGAACATACCCGCCGCGGGGAGGGCGGGTGAGCACTCCGCCCCGACTCTTGACGGACCGGGGACGGTTGCTTGTGGTGGGATGAGTGCATGACGCGCCCTGTCCTGTATCTGTTCGGATCCGCCGCGCCACCCGTTCGCGAGTTCCCCGAGGTAGTGCGGCGGGCGCAGGCTGAAGGATTCGAGGTGTGCGTGGGGTTGACGCCCACGGCCGCCCGCTGGCTGGCCGATGATGTCGGCGATCTCGCCGAGGTGACTGGCCGCCCCGTGCGGTCCGAGTACAAGATGCCAGGCGAGTCGGACGTCTGGCCGAAAGCCGACGTGATCTTGGTGGCCCCAGCCACCTTCAACACCCTGAACCACTGGGCGCTCGGACTCACTCACCACTTCGTCGTCGGCGTGATCGCCGAAGGTATCGGCAAGGCCATCCCCACGGTGACCATGCCGTGCGTCAACGCCGCCTACGTACAGCACCCGCAGTTCGACCAGTCAATCGCCACCTTGCGCAGGGCCGGTGTGACCGTGCTGTACGGATCCGGCGGGTTCGAGCCGAACCAGCCAGGAGAACGGCGAGCCGAGGGATACCCGTGGCATCTCGCATTTGCCGCAATCGAGCAGATTGTCAGTCGATGGCCGTAGAATTCAACTACGGTGGCCACGAGCGTCCCTGACACCACCGCCGAGGCCAACGAGTGGACGCACGAGTTCATGGTGACCCGCGCCGGTCGGGCCCTGTCGTCCGAGGAACAGGCCGAGTACGGGCGCAGGCTCGCCGCCCGGGCGAACTCCGTGCACACCCGCACGCCCACAAGCTGAACAACGAAGCGTCCCGCCCTGCCGAAGCAGAGCGGGGCGCCTTGGAGTTGGGGACGCTGGCGAGTCAGGTACGGCGCCGGTAGAGGGTGAGGACGCCCGGCGGCGATGTCGGCGGGCCGGGATCCGGAGCCCGGGCGCGCCCTCACCCCGTCACTCCCTCACTTCTTGACGAACTCCGTGGTGTAGGTCTTCTTCAGGTCGATGGTGGCGTTCTTCAGGGTGGGGTTGAACGCCTTGAGGACCCGCTCGACGGTGGCCGGTCCGTCCGTCGGCATCACCCCGTCCTTGGTGAACATCGGCAGGGTGTCCTTGATGGCCTGGACGTACAGCTCCTTGCCGCCCTGCGCGTAGTCCGCGGGCATCTTCTCGGCGATCTCCTCGGCGGTGTGGGTGGACATCCACTTGAGGGTCTTGACGAAGGCGTTGGCGAGCTTCTGCACGGTGTCCTTGTGGCTGTTCACCCAGTCGGTGTTCATGTAGAGGCTGGACGACGGGTAGGGGCCGCCGAGCGCCTGCCGGGAGCCCTCCGGGGTGCGCAGGTCGACGAGCACCTTGCCGATCTTCTTGTTGACGACCTGGGCGACGGTCGGGTCGGTCGTCATCCCGGCCTGGATCGAGCCCTGTTCCATGGCGGAGAGGAAGGTCTGGCCGGCGCCGACCGCGACCGGGGTGATCTCCTCGGGCTTCACACCGTTCTTGACCGCCAGGTACTTGGTGAGGAAGTCGGTGGACGAGCCCAGCCCCGTCACGCCCAGCTTCTTGCCCGTGAAGTCCTTGGGCGAGGTGATCTCGGAGGCGGCCTTGGTGGAGACCACCTCCACCTCGCCGGGCGCGTGGGCGAGCTGCACCACCGATTCGACCTGCTTGTTCTTCGCCTGCAGGTCCAGGGTGTGGTCGTAGAAGCCGACCACGCCCTGGACGTCGCCGGAGATCAGGGAGGTGGTGGCCTGGACGCCGGCGGGCTCGGTCAGCAGGGTGACGTTGAGGCCCTCGGCCTTGAAGTAGCCGAGCTGCTGGGTGAGTCGGGCCGGCAGGTAGATGACCTTGTCCAGGCCGCCGACCATGATCTGGATCCGGCCGTCCCCGGCGTCCGCGGCCGAGCCGGAGGAGGAGCCGCCGCAGGCGGTGAGGCCGGTGAGGGCGAGCGCGGTGGCGGCGACCGCGGCCGAGATCTTGAGCGGGGTGCGCATGGTCACGTCCTTGTGAGGTGAGGCGGTGCGGGCGGGTGTACGGGGGTCAGCGGCCGTCGCCGGCGTCGGCCGGCTTCCAGCGGAAGAGCCGCTTCTCCAGGAAGGCCAGCAGCCCTTCGGCGAGCAGGGCGACGACCGCGAGGATCACCATGGCGGCGTAAACACCGGCGGCGTTGAAGGTGCCCTGGGAGGCCGAGACCAACAGGCCCAGGCCCTTGGTCGCGCCGATGTACTCGCCGACGATGGCGCCGATCAGCGCGAAGCCGAAGCTGACGTGCAGGCTGGTGAAGATCCAGGAGGTGGCGGAGGGGATGACGACCTGGAGGGTGACCTGGCGGCTGCTGGCGCCCAGGATCCGGGAGTTGGCCACCAGGTTGCGGTCGACCTCGCGGGCGCCCTGGAAGGCGTTGAAGAAGACCGGGAAGAAGACCAGGACGACGGCGGAGGCCACCTTGGAGGCCGGTCCGAGGCCGAACCAGATGAGGAAGATGGGGGCCAGGACGATCCGCGGCAGCGCGTTGAGGACCTTGATGTAGGGGCCCAGCACATCGGCCAGGAAGCGGATCCGGCCGAGCGCGATGCCCAGGACGACGCCGCCGATGACGCCGATGACCCAGCCGAGCAGCGCCTCGTAGAGGGTGTACCAGACCTGTTCGATCAGGGGGCCCTGCGGGGTGCCGTTCAGCGCCCACTGGCTGATCTGGTCCCAGATCTTCGAGGGCATGGAGAAGTTGAACGGGTCGATGACGGCGGCGCGCGCCAGCCCCTCCCACAGGGCGAGCAGTGCGACCAGGAGCGCGACCCGGGTGCCGTAGACCAGGATCTTGTGGTTGCGGGCGGCGCGGGCACGGGCCTGGCTGCGCTCGCCCGGGACACCGGCCTCGGTGGTGGCGGCCGGTGCGGCGACGGTCTCAGGCGACACGGGCGGCACCCCTTTCGCGGGTGATCCGGACCTCTTCGCCGAGCGAGGACCAGATCTCCCGGTAGATCTCCACGAACTGCGGCTCCAGCCGCACCGACTCGACCCGGCGGGGCCGCGGCAGGTCGATGGTGAAGACCTCCTTGACGGTGGCGGGGCCGGCGGTCATCACCACGACCTTGTCGGCCAGCGCGATCGACTCCTCCAGGTCGTGGGTGACGAAGACGACGGACGCGCCGGTGCCGGACCACAGGTCGAGGAGCTCGTCGGACATCAGGGCCCGGGTCTGCACGTCGAGCGCGGAGAACGGCTCGTCCATGAGCAGGATCTCGGGGTCGTTGACGAAGGTCGCGGCGAGCGCGACGCGCTTGCGCTGGCCGCCGGAGAGCTGGTGCGGATAGCGGTCCTCGAAGGCGGCCAGGCCGACCCGGGCGAGCCATTCACGGGCCCGCTCCCTGGCCTCGGTCTTGGGGACGCCGCGGAAGCGCGGGCCGGCCATGACGTTGGAGAGCACGGTCCGCCAGGGGAAGACGGCGTCCTGCTGGAAGACGAAGCCGACCTTGTCGCCGATGCCGCGGACCGGTTCGCCGGCCACCAGCACCTCGCCCTCGGTGGGCTCCTCCAGGCCGCTGACCAGCGTCAGGGTCGTGGACTTACCGCACCCGGTGGGCCCGACGACGGCGACGAACTCGCCGCGCTCCACGGTCAGGTCCAGGTCCCGGACGGCGGTGTGCAGACCGCCCGAGGGGGTGCGGAAGGTCTTGCTCGCGCCCCGTAGCTCGATGGCGGGGCTCGTGTGGCTGTTCATGGACCGGGAGGCTAGGAGCGGGCCGGGCCACCGCGGCAGCCTTGTGGGCGCAAGCCGTCTTTCTGCGCGCAAACCCTGTTGTGCCCATTTTGCTCACGCTAGAACAACAAAAGTTCGACGGGGGCTGGGCAGCCGGGCCGCGGCGGCTTACGTTGCGTTCACACGAGATCAACAGACAGCGTCATGAACGGAAGGCGTCGGTTCCGCATCCCGCGGAGGGCCGGCCGAGACAGGGGGGACCGCATGCGGATCCACTGGCCCCGTCGCGTCTTCGCGCAGGTCCTGACCGCGCAGCTGGTCATCACCACCGGTGTGATGGTGCTGGCCACCGGGCTGTTCCTGGCCCCGCTCGGCCACGCCCTGGACGACCAGGCGATGCGCCGGGCCCTGGCCATCGCCCAGACCACGGCCGCCGACCCGCAGCTGGCCCACGAGGTGAAGGCCACCGTGCCGGCCCCGCGCGGCCCGGTGCAGTCCACCGCGGAGCGGATCCGGCGGTCGACCGGGGCGCTGTACGTCGTCGTGATGGACACCCGCGGGGTCCGCTGGTCGCACACCAACGCCGCGGAGATCGGCCACCACGTCTCCACCGACCCCAGCCGGACGCTGGCCGGAAAGGAGGTCCGCCAGATCGACACCGGCACGCTGGGCCGGTCGGCCCGCGCGAAAGTGCCGCTGCGGGACGACGACGGCGCGATCGTCGGCGCGGTCTCGGTCGGCATCGCCTACGACAGCGTGCACGGCCTGCTGCTCGGCACCATCCCGGGGCTGCTGCGGTACGCGGGCGCGGCGCTGGCGGCCGGGGTGCTGGCCGCGGTGGTGGTCGCCCGGAGCCTGCGCCGGCGCACGCACGGGGTGGCCACCGCCGACATCTCCGCGCTGCTGGACGAGCGGGAGGCGATGCTGCACGGCATCCGCGAGGGCGTGGTGGCGTTCGACCGGCGGGGCCGGATCAGGCTGGTGAACGACGAGGCGGGACGGCTGCTGGGCCTGGACGCCAGCGCCGCCGGCCGGGCCCTGGACGAGGTGCTGCCGCCGGGCCGTACCACCGACGTGCTGGCCGGCCGGGTGGCCGGCGGCGACCTGCTGGCGATCAGCGGCGGCCGGGTGCTGGTCGCCAACCGCGTCGCCACCCGGGACGGGGGCGCGGTGGTGACCCTGCGGGACCGCACCGAACTGGAGCTGCTGGGCCGGGAACTGGACAGCACCCAGGGCCTGTTGGACGCACTGCGCGCCCAGGACCACGAACACGCCAACCAGTTGCACACGGTGCGCGGGCTGCTCGAACTGGGCCGGTACGACATGGCGGTGGAGTTCGTCGCCGAGGTGGCCAGCGCCCACCGGGCGTCCGCGGAGCAGATCGCCGAGCGGGTGCACGACCCGCTGCTGTCCGCGCTGCTGGTCGGCAAGGCGGCGATCGCCGCCGAGCGCGGCGTCGCGCTGCGGGTGTCGTCCGCCACGCTGCTGCCGGACGCGGTGGTGGACCCGCGCGACCTGGTCACGGTCCTGGGCAATCTGATCGACAACGCGCTGGACGCCACCGCCGAGCGCCGCGGCGCCGAACCGTTCGTCGAGGTGGAGCTGCGTGCCGAGGGCAGCACCGCGGTCGTCCGGGTCAGCGACACCGGGCCGGGCGTGCCGCCCGAGATGCGCGACCGGATCTTCGCCGAGGGCTGGTCCACCAAAACCGCCACCGTCGCGTCCCGGGGCCGGGGGCTCGGCCTGGCGCTGGTGCGCCGGCTGTCCGAACGCTACGGCGGGATGGCCCGGGTCACCGCGCGCGCGGGCGGCGGCGCGGTCTTCACCGTCGTCCTGCCCGAGGCCCTGGCGCCCGACCTCCACCCCCAGATGACGGCCACAGGAGAGTCACCGTGATCGATGTCCTTGTCGTGGACGACGACTTCCGCGTCGCGGAGATCAATGCTGCGTATGTGTCCCAGGTGCCCGGCTTCCGGGTCGTCGGCCGCGCCCACACCGCGGCCCAGGCGCTGGCCACGTTGGAGCGCGGCCACATCGACCTGGTGCTGCTCGACCACTACTTGCCGGACGAGACGGGCCTGACCCTGGTGCGGCGGCTGCGCCAGATGGGCCACCACACCGACGTGATCATGGTGACCGCGGCCCGGGACGTGGCGACGGTGCAGGCCGCGATGCGGTACGGCGCCCTGCAGTACCTGGTCAAGCCGTTCGGCTTCTCGGGGCTGCGCGCCAAGCTCGACGGCTATGCCGCGCTCCGCCGCACCGTCGAGGGCGTCGGCGGCCGGGGCGAGGCCGGCCAGGAGCAGGTGGACCGGATCTTCGCTGCACTGCGCACCCCGGACTCCCCGCACACCGAACTGCCCAAGGGCCACTCGGCGGCGACCGTCGACCTGATCCGCCGCATCCTGGACGAGGCCGGGCTGCCGCTCTCCGCCCACGACGTCGCCGAGCGCGCCGGCGTCAGCCGCTCCACCGCCCAGCGCTACCTCAAGCACCTCGAACGCACCGGCCGCATCAGCCTCACCCTCAAATACGGCGACACCGGGCGCCCGGAACACCGGTACACCCGGGCCCGCGCGAGCTAGGGCCTGTCGTCACACTCCCGTCGTTCGCCCGCGAGGCAGGCGGGAGTGTGACACAGGCCCTAGGGCGCGGCATCCTCCGCGGCCTCGTAGCACGCCTCGATCAGGGCGCGCAGACCGACGCCGGGCGGTCCGGTCCGCACCGCGAGATAGGCCCGCATGACCGGCGCCGGCCCACTCAGCGGGCGGAACACCACGCCAGGGACCGGGAGTTGGTCGGCGTGCGGGGCGTAGAAGACCGTCCAGGACGGTTTGCCGTAGCCGATGGCGGCGAGGGTGTCCTGGGCGTTGGTGAACTCCGGTCCCTGGACGGGCTCGAAGCCGGCCTCCCGGCAGGAGCGCATGACCAGGTCGTGGAGCGCGGGGTTGCGGGTGCGCGGGGAGAGTCGCAGCGGCAGTCCGGCGAGCCCGGACAGCTCGACGCTCTCCCGCGCGGCGAGCTCGTGCCGCGCGGGCAGCGCCGCCATCAGCGCGTCCTGCCACAGCGGCAGGAACTCCAGCCCGGAGTCGGTCCGTTCACCGCGCAGGAGGGTGGCGTCCAGGTCGCCGGCGCGCACCTTCGCCAGGCGTTCCTCCGTGCTGCCGGTGACGAGCTCCAGCTGGGCGTGGCCGGCGCGACGGTCGAACGCGGCGAGCAGGGCGTCCAGCCGCGCGCCCAGTCCCGAGCTGCTGCCGAGCCGCACCGTCGCGGCCCGTTCGGCGCGTAGTTCGTCGATGGCCTCCCGGGCCCGGGCCTGGAGGGCGAGCATCTCCCTGGCGTACGGCAGAAGCCGGTCGCCGGCCTCGGTGAGCCGGACGACGCGGGTGGAGCGGGCGAACAGCTCCGTGCCCAGCTCGCGTTCGAGCCGGCGGAGCTGCTGGCTGACCGCGGACTGCACGATGTGCAGCCGCTCGGCCGCCCGCCCGAAATGCAGTTCCTCCGCCACCGTCAGGAAGTAGCGCAGCTGTCGGATCTCCATGGCCCCCCGTTCGCCGTTCGCATCGATCACCGCCTGCATTGATCACCGTACGCGATGAGTGTAGGCGCGGATCGCCCATTGGTCGGCGGAGGTGATCGCGGTTGGCTGAGGACCTCACACACCGCGCGGCCCGCAGGGAGCCGCAAGGCCGAAGGAGTCCGCCATGCCGTACCTGGACGTCAACGACACCACCCTCTACTACGAGGACGAGGGGACCGGCCCCGCGCTGCTGCTCCTGCACGGCTGGGGCACCAGCGGCCGGGTCTGGGGCGCGCAGCTGCCGGACTTCACCCGGGACCACCGGGTGGTCACCGTCGACTGGCGGGGCTGCGGGCGGTCGGCCCGCCCGCTGCGGGGCAACACCACCGCCGGCGTGGTCAGCGACCTGGTGGCGCTCATCGGCGCGCTGCGCCTGGACCGGCCGGTGGTCGTCGGCTCGTCGATCGGCGCCACCTTCGGCACCGAACTGGGTGTGCGCCGGCCCGAGTTGATCAGCGGTGTGATCGCGGTGGACGGACCGGGGTACTGGCCGTCCACGGGGATGCCGATGACGGAGCTGATGGCGGGCCTGCGCCTGGACCGGGCCGGCACGCTCGCCGGCTGGGTCCCGGGGTGGTACGCGCCGGGCACCTCGCCCGCGCTCGTCGACTGGACGGTCCGGCAGATCCTGGACTCCGGGGTCCACATCGACCAGCACTTCGTCTCCGCCAGCAGCTACGACCCGCGGCCGCTCCTGCCCGGGCTGCAGGTGCCGATCCACTACCTGCACGGCGAGCTGGACACCTCGATCCCGCTGGAGGTGGCCCGGACCTGCGCCGCCCTCACGCCGGGCGCCGAGGTCGGCGTCATCCCCGGCGCCGGCCACATGCCGCAGCAGGAGCGCCCGGACGAGTTCAACGCCGCGCTGCGCTCCGTACTCGCCCGGATCGCCCCGGCCGCGGCCCGCGCCCACTCCTGAACATCCCGCCCCACTCCACCCCGCCCCCTCGAAGGAGACCACCATGCCCGTCACCCAGGTACCCCTCGCCGGCGGCGCCGCCAGCGTCGCGTACGACCGCACCGGGACCGGCCCGGGACTGGTGCTGGTGCACGGCACCGGCGCCACCCGCCAGCAGTGGCTGCCGCTGACCGAAGCCGTCGCCGACCGCTTCACCGTGGTCGCGCCGGACTACTCGGGCTCCGGCGACACCACCGACCACGGCGGCCCGCTCACCCTGGCGGACCTCGCCGACGAGGTGCTGGCCGCCGCCGACCACGCCGGCCTGGACCGCTTCCACCTGGTCGGCCACTCGCTCGGCGCCGCGATCGCCACCCACCTCGCCGCCCACCACCCCGGGCGGATCCGCTCGCTGGTCCTGCACGCCGGCTGGGTCCGCACCGACTCCCGGCTGCGCGCCGAATTCACCTACTGGCTGGACCTGTTGCGCACCGACGCCGAGCACGGCACCGCGCACTTCGCCCGGATGCTGCCGCTGATGGCGTTCGGCCCCCGGTACTGGGAACGGACCGACACCGCGGCGAACGAGGAACTGGTGCGGACGCTGGCCGCCGCACTGGCACCCGGCACCGCCCGGCAGATCGAGGTGGACCTGTCGGTGGACCTGCGGCCGCTGCTCGACCGGGTCACGGCGCCGACGCTGGTGCTGGCCAGCGCCCACGACCGGATCATGGGCGCCGATCAGCAGCAGGCGCTGCTGGCCGGGATCCCGCACACCCGCTACCAGGAGGTCGACGCCGGGCACGGTGCCCCGGGCGAGGACCCGGCCGGATTCGCGGCCCTGATCGCCGCGTTCCTGGACGAGCGGCGCGCCGCCGAGGAGACCGAGGCGACCGAGACTGCACCGGCCCCCGACACCGAGGACGCCCCGGACCTGTCGACGGTCGCGATGCCCGGATAGGTCCGGCCCCGCTCCGCTCCCCCGTCCCCGCCCCCGATTCCAGTCCACTTTCCTGCAATTGGATCAGGAAACGGGGGCCCGCCCCCGGTTACGTTCTGTCCGACCCTGACCCATCGGACAGACCCTGGGCTCGGTCGTCCCGACCCGACGAACGGAGCGCACCGTGCACCCCCACCTCGCCGCCGATCTCGCCGCGCTGCCCGACCTGTTGGAGGCCACCCGGGAACAGGCCGCGGCCTTCCTCGACGGCCTCGCCGAGGCGCCGGTCGTCCCCGCCCGGCCGGCCCCCGAGCCGCGGCCGCTGCCCTCGCGCGGCACCGGACTGCGGGACGCGCTCGCGGACTTCGCGGCGCGCTGGCAGCCCGGTCTGTCGGCCAGTGCCGGCCCGCGCTACCTCGGCTTCGTCACCGGCGGCGTGACCCCGGCCGCCCTTGCCGGTGACTGGCTGACCGCCGCCGCGGACCAGAACTCCATGTCGTCCCTGGACGCCACCGGACAGCACCTGGAGCGGGAGACGGTGGGGTGGCTGCGCACGCTCTTCGGACTGTCGGACGCCCACGAGGGCGCGTTGGTCAGCGGCGCCACCATGTCCAACACGGTCGGGCTGGCGATCGCCCGCGAGTGGCTCGGGGAACGGCGCGGCATCTCACCGGCCGAGGACGGGACGGCCGCCCTCGGCCCGGTCCGGGTCCTGTCCGGCGCCGCGCACTCCAGCGTGGCCAAGGCACTGTCGCTGCTCGGCCTCGGCCGGTCCGCGCTGGTCACCGTCCCCACCCTGCCCGGCCGCGAGGCGGTGGACCCGGCCGCGCTGGAACGTGCCCTGCGGGACGCGGACGGCCCCTGCGTCATCGTGGCCAACGCCGGCACCGTCAACACCGTCGACTTCGACGACCTCCGTGCGCTCGCCGCGCTCCGCGACCGCTACGACTGCTGGCTGCACATCGACGCCGCGTTCGGCGCGTTCGCCGCGCTCTCCCCGCACCACGCCCACCTGGTCGACGGTCTCGACCTCGCCGACTCGCTCTGCGTCGACCTGCACAAGTGGCTGAACGTCCCGTACGACAGCGCAGTCCAGTTCACCCGCCGCCGCGACCTCCAGGCCCGCGTCTTCCAGAACGCCGCCGCATACCTGGGCCCACTGGGCGACACCCCCGACCTGGTCCACCTCACCCCGGAGAACTCCCGCCGGCTGCGCGCCCTCGCCACCTGGTTCACGCTGCGCGCCTACGGGCGCGAGGGCCACCGCGACATCGTGGACCGCTGCGCGGAGGGCGCCCGCACCCTGGGCGCGGCGGTCGCCTCCCTCGACGGCCTGGAACTGCTCTCCCCGGTCCGCCTCAACGTCGTCTGCTTCACCCTCGCCCGCTCCGCCACCGCCGAGCGCCTCGCCGCCCTCGCCGACGCCCTGGCCACCGAGGTGTTCCTGACCCCCACCGTCCACGCCGGACGGCCCGCCCTGCGCGCCGCGTTCAGCAACTGGCGGACCACCGCCGAGGACGTCCAACGCATCGTCACGGCCCTGGAGCGCGCGGTCCGCAACCTGCCGGCGGACGGACCGACCCGGCCATGACCCATCGGACACGATCTAGGCTGCGCCCATGCGACACTCCATGATCAACGAGCCCGACGGCGGCCCCGGGCCCGTCGTCCTGGACGCCCACGGCGTGCTGGCCGACCCCGAACTGGCCGCGGAATTCGCCGGGTCGACGCACCGGATACTCGCCGACCTGGTCGGCGCCGGCGCGGCGCTCGGCTGGGTCGATCCGCCGTGCCGGGACGAGGTGGCCGAGCTGGTCGAGCGGGTACTGGCCGCCGCCACGTCCGGCGACGGGGCCCTGCGCGCCGCATACGCCGGGCGCACCCTGATCGGCCTGGGCTACTGGCTGCGCCACACCCGCCCGACCAGCCGCCCGCACGCCGATCTGGAGAAGCTCGCGGTGGCCGCCACCGCCCACCGCCGCGGCACCGGCCGGACGCTGACCACCGCCCTGCTCGCCGACGCCCGCGCGGCCGGCATCGAGGTCCTCACCCTGGACGCCCGCGCCGACAACGCGCACGCCCTGCGGCTGTACCGGTCGCTGGGCTTCCGCGAGTACGGGCGTCTCCCCGACTTCGTCGCCATCGGCGAGCGCCGCTGGGACAAGGTCTTCTACATGCTGGACTTCCGCGCGGAACCCTCCGGCGCGACGGCGTCCGACGCGGGCCCGGTGGCCGGGCACGCATAGCCACGACAACGCGAAAGGTCCCTCTCCCGACGGGAAGAGGGACCGGAGCCCGGCGCCCCGCTGTGCACGGTGCGCCGGGCCCGGGACGGGTCACCGCTCAGCGGCGCGTGGCGAAGTGCCGCTCGAAGGAGGCGAAGGCGGTCTCCTGCCGCCACTCGACGGCCGCCTTGGGGCTGGACGCGAGCAGGTGCCGGCAGGCGGGACCGGGGGTTCCGCCGCCGGGGAGCTGACCGCGACAGGCCGCGACCGGGTGGTAGCCGTTCCGCGTCGGGTTGCCCTGCCACAGGCTGCGACCGGGCAGGAAGGAGTACTGCAGGGAGGCGCGGGCCAGGTCCTTCAGCTCGCCGTAGCCGAGGTCGTACGTCGTGGCGGCGTACTGGTACTCGTGGGTGATGTCGATCCGGGAGACACCGGGATCGTCCGTGGCGAGCACGATCGGCACCCCGTACGCCCGGTAGGTCGAGAAGGGGTGTTCGGCGCCCTTCACCCCGAGGATCTGGGCGTTGCTGCTGAACGGGACCTCGACGGCCACCTGGCGGGCGGCCATGGTGCGTGCGAGTCGCTGCCAGTCGTCCTCGTGGACGAGGTCGACGCCGTGGCCGATGCGTTCGGCCTGGGCGACGTTCACCGCCTCGCCGATGTGGAACTTCAGGTCCTCCGGCTTGACCAGCCCCGGCCACAACTCACCGGCGTGCAGGGTGATGTGGGCGCGCGGATAGACCCGGTGGAGATAGCCGAGCATCCGCATCTGGAGAGAGTAGTCGCGCAGGGCGTTCTTCCCGTCCTCGGGCTGGACGAGGTTGACCGCGGTGAACCGTGAGTCCCGCTCGGCCAGCCGCATGCCGACCTCCATCTGCGCGAAGACCCGCTCGGGGCTGCTGCCCCGGGACACCTGGGAGTTCCACCGCACCGTCAGACGGCATCCGGGAGCGGCGTGCGACGTGCCGCAGCGCGAGGTCGCGCGGAACTCGGCGTCCGCGTCGTCCGCTTCCTTGCGGGCGGTGGCGACCAGGCGGTCCAACGTGCCGTCGGCGGCCAGGGACCGGTGCATGGCGGCGAAGTCGTCGACCCAGCCGACCGCGTCGGCGGCCTTCTTGGTCTCCTCGGAGGCGGGGGTGACCAGCGTCTCCAGGTAGAACTGGTTCTGCGCGGCGATGCCGTCGGCGACCTTCGCCAGCAACTTGCCGCGGTGGCGCCAGGTCACCTCGCCGAACTTGCCGAACGTGTCGAAGAAGTGGTCGTGCCCCGACTGGCCCGACGGGAAGTCCTCCATGGACCAGGCGCGCAGCAGCGCGTCATGGAAGGCCCGGTCGGTCCGGGCGTCGGCGGCCGGCCGCTTCCCCGGCCCGCACGGCGCCGTGACCGCCGTCATCGTCTTCTCTTCTATGCACAGCCCGTCCTCGGCGGCGAGCGTGATCAGATACTCGGTCGGTATCGCACCGGAGAGGTGGTTGTGCAGGTCACCGCCCTTCGGCAGCTGCCGGAAGAAGTCGCGCAGCCGTCCCGGGTCCTGGCGGACGGACTCCAGGTACGCGGCGGTACGGGCCTCGGCGGCGCCGAGCGGACGGGCGGAACTCGACTTGGACGTTGGCGAGTTGGGTATCTGCGCGGCGGCGGGCACCGCGGGGAGCAACGACAACATGCTGAGGGTGGCCAGACCGGTCCGGAGAACCCGGCGACGGTTCGTGGCGCGACGATCACGATTCACTGTCGCATCGTCACCGCCTGACACCAACATGGCGAGACGGTTTTCAGCACATTCTCCGAAGGCGGACGATCGCCCCTATGCCCCGTCCGGCGTCTCGCCCGCCTCGCCCCCGCCACGTCCTGGACATCCTGAACCAGGCTTTCTCGGACCGAAGTTGAACGCGGGGGGGGCGGCATGTGGTCGGGCCAGCACGACGACCACCTCGAACAGACCGCACGCGCGAGCGCTGGGCAGATCCGGCGGAAACGCGCCAGGGAGCGCGCCCGGCCGGCCCTTCCTCCAGCGCTGGCCGAAGGTCCGGGGGGTGCCACCGCCGGCCGGGCGCTCCCCGGCGCGGGCCGCTCAGCCCCGCCGGGAAGCGCCGGGGGGCGCGTCCGCCGGCATGGGCGACCACAGTCCGGCGGCCGTGCCGTCGCGCAGGTGCTCCTCGTAGGTGACGACCTTGGTGTGGATGACCGCCAGGCACGCCTGGAGCTCGGCGATCCTGGCCTGCACGTCCCGCTCGTGTTCCCGCAACAGCGCGAGCCGGTCGGGCTCGTTGCCCGGACCGGAGCGGACGAGAGCGGCGAACTCCCGGATCGTGGCGATCGGCATGCCCGAGGCGCGCAGCCGGTTGCAGAGCGCCAGCCAGTCCACGTCCGCCTGGGCATAGATCCGCTGTCCGCCCCCGGACCGGGGGATCTCCCGCAGGAACAGTCCTTCCCGCTCGAAGAACCGCAGCGCGTGCACGCTCATGCCGGTCGCCTCGGAGACCTTGCCTATGGACAGTCCGGTGGTGCGCTCGCTCATCCCCGCACCGTATCTTGACCTAGCGCGCACTCCAGCTTCTAGCGTCGTCCGCATGATCACCGAGCAGCAGAAGATCGGCACCGGATTCGGTGCGCACAGCACGGCCGACGACGTCCTCGTCGGGATCGACCTGACCGGCACCACCGCGCTGGTCACCGGCGGATATTCGGGACTCGGGCTGGCGGCGACGCGCGCCCTGGCCGGCGCCGGGGCCCGCGTCATCGTCCCGGCGCGGCGGACGGCCACCGCCCGGGAGGCCGTACGGGACGTGCCCGGCACGGAAGTGCTCCCGCTCGACCTGGCCGACCTGGAGAGCGTCCGGATCTTCGCCGAGCGCCTCCTCGACGCCGGGCGCACCCTCGACGTCGTCCTCGCCAACGCGGGCATCATGGCCTGCCCGGAGACCCGTGTCGGGCCCGGTTGGGAGGCGCACTTCGCGGTCAACCACCTCGGTCACCACGCGCTCGTCAACCGTCTCCGCCCGGGCCTCGCCCCCGGCGCCCGGGTGGTGGCGGTGGCCTCGTCCGGCCACTTCCTCTCCGACATCCGGTGGGACGACATCCACTTCCGGACCGGTTACGACCGTTGGCTGGCCTACGCCCAGTCCAAGACCGCCAACGCGCTGTTCGCCGTGCACCTCGACCGGCTCGGCGCCGCGAGCGGGCTGCACGCCTTCGCCGTCCACCCCGGCAGCATCCTCACGCCGCTGCAGCGCCACGTCCCGCGCGAGGACTGGGCGGGGCTGGGCTGGGTGGCGGCCGACGGCCGACCGGCGGAGGGCTTCAAGACGCCGGAGCAGGGCGCCGCGACCGCCGTCTGGGCCGCGACCTCGCCCCTCCTCGACGGGCACGGCGGCGCCTACTGCCAGGACTGCGACCTCGCGGAACCGGCCGCCACCGAGGACATGCTCATCGGCGGGGTCAAGCCCTGGGCCAGGGACCCCGGCGCCGCCGCCCGGCTCTGGGACCTCTCGGCGGAGCTCACCGGCACGCACGCGTTCTGACGGCCCCAACGGGCCGCGCCGGTGGCCGAGTTGACGCGAAGCGGCCTGCCCGGAACAGGGTCCGGGCAGGCCGCTTCGGGGTCAGGAGATCAGGCGATCAGGCCGACGGGGCCGGGTAGGTCGGGTACTCCACCCCGGAGACGTACTGGACGACGCGGATGACCTGGCAGGAGTAGCCGAACTCGTTGTCGTACCAGAGGTAGAGGATGGCGTTGTCGCCCTCGACCTTGGTGGCGCCGGCGTCGACGATCGAGGCGTGGCGCGAGCCGATGAAGTCGTTGGAGACCGCGTCGGGGGCGCTGGTGAAGTCGATCTGGCGCTTGAGCGGCGAGGTCAGCGACACGTCGCGCAGGTAGTCGAGGACCTCCTCGCGGCTGGTCTCGCGGGCCAGCTGGAGGTTGAGGATGGCGATCGAGACGTCCGGCACGGGGACGCGGATCGAGCTGCCGGTGATCTTCGCCTTGAGGTCGGGCAGCGCCTTGGCCACGGCGGAGGCGGCACCGGTCTCGGTGATCACCATGTTGAGCGGCGCGGAACGACCACGGCGGTCGGACTTGTGGTAATTGTCCAGCAGGTTCTGGTCGTTGGTGAACGAGTGGACGGTCTCCACGTGGCCGCGCAGCACGCCGTACTCGTCCTCCATCGCCTTCAGCGGCGGGACGATCGCGTTGGTGGTGCAGGAGGCGCAGGACAGGATCTGCTCGTCCGGCTTGATCATGTCGTGGTTGACGCCGTGCACGATGTTGGGGACGTCGCCCTTGCCCGGGGCGGTCAGGACCACCTTGTCGATGCCGGGGCGGAGGTGCTTCGAGAGGCCCTCGCGGTCGCGCCACTTGCCGGTGTTGTCGATCAGGATGGCGTCCTTGACGCCGTACTCCGTGTAGTCGATCTCCGACGGGTCGTTGGCGTAGATCACCTTGATCGGGTTGCCGTTGGCGATGATCGTGCTGTTCGCCTCGTCGACGGTGATCGTGCCCTGGAACTGGCCGTGGATGGAGTCGCGGCGCAGCAGCGAGGCGCGCTTGACGATGTCCTGCTCGCCGCCCTGGCGCACCACGATCGCACGCAGCCGCAGGCCGTTGCCGGAGCCGGTCTTCTCTATGAGGAGGCGGGCGACGAGGCGGCCGATGCGGCCGAAACCGTAGAGGACGACGTCGCGCCCCTGACGGCACTCGATCTTGTTGGCGCCCGTGGCACCGGCGACGGCCTCGGCGGTGAAGTCCGCCACCGACAGACCGCGGTCGTCGGTCCGGTACGTCGCGGCGAGCATGCCGATGTCGATCTGCGACGGCCCGAGGTCGAGGGTGGCGAGCGCCTGGAGGAACGGCAGCGTCTCGGTGACCGAGAGCTCCTCGCCGGCGATCTGTCGGGCGAACCGGTGGGTCTTGAGGATGCTGACCACCGACTTGTTCACCAAGGAGCGGCTGTGGAGCAGGACGGTGACGTCACGCTCCCGGTGCAGCTTCCCGATGATCGGGATCATCGACTCCGCGATCTCCTCGCGGTTCTTCCAGTTGGTGAACGAGTCGTCGTTGACAGTCACAGGCTTATCTCTCGATCGAGCTAGGCGGTGCTCATATGCTAACCCCACGCCGATCCGCCCCTTCAGGGGGTGCCCTCCGGCAGCCACGGAGGCGCGACGATCACTCCAACTCACCTGGGCGGAAGGGACGTTGGGGAATGATCAAGGAGTCGGCGGACGGGCGGCCGGAACGCTCCGCCCGCTCGGGGCGAACCCCTGACCGCCACTCCCTTGACAGCACCCCCGCCCCCGACCGACGATCCAGGGGTGAACCTGTCAGACAGCCAGACAGCTGGTGTCCTGCCTACCGCCCCCGTACCGCGCCGCGTGAGCGCGATGGAGGCCGTCCTGAGTCATCTGCGCGACGCCATCGAACGGGGCGCATACGCCGTCGGGGACAAGCTCCCCTCCGAGGCCGAGCTGTGCCGCCGCCTCGAAGTCAGCCGGCCGGTGCTCCGCGAGGCGCTGCGCGCGCTCCAGACGATGGGGCTCACGGTCTCCCGCACGGGCAAGGGCACCTTCGTCGTCTCGAACGGCGCAGTGCCGGACCCGACCTTCGGCGACTACGCGGCCAGCGACCTGCTGGAGGTCCGCCGGCACGTCGAGGTCCCGGTCGCCGGGTACGCCGCGGTGCGGCGGACGCCGGAGGACCTCGACCACCTGACGCACCTGCTGGAGCGGATGGAGCAGGAGACCGACACCACCGCCTGGGTCGCCATGGACACGCTGTTCCACCTGGCGGTCGCCCAGGCCGCCCGGAACCCGGTCTTCCGACGGGTGATCGAGGAGATCCGGGACGCCCTGGCCCGCCAGTCGGCGTTCCTGAACGACGTCGGCGGACGGCGTGAGCAGGCCAACCGGGAACACCGGGCGATCGTGGAGGCCCTCGTGGACCGGTCCGAGCACGACGCCGTCGAGGCGATGAAGCACCACCTCGCACGGGTCGAGTCGACGCTGTCCACCATCGTGCGGCCGGCGCACCGCCCGGCCACCGACGCCGACGCCGACGCCGACGCCGACGGCAGTGAGGACGGGGAGCGCCGGTGAGCGCGTCACCGATACGAGCAGCGGTTCCGACAGCGGCCATACGGGACGGGGCCGCGTGCGCTCCCCCGCCCGTCCGCACGCCGCGCCATGTGCCCGTCGCCCAGCTCGTCCGCGGTGGCATCGTCGAGGGCGTCCACCACGGTTCGGTGGTGGTGCTGGCGGCGGACGGGACCGTGGCGTACCAACTGGGCGACGCCGAGGCCGCGTTCTACCCCCGCTCGGCGCTCAAGCCGCTCCAGGCGGTCGGCCTGCTGCGGGCCGGGCTGCCGCCGCTGGACGAGGCGGCGCTGGCGCTGGTCGCGGCCAGCCACTCCGGTGACGAGCGCCATCTGGCGACCGCCCGGCGCATCCTGCAGCACGGCGGACTGACCGAGGACGACCTGGGCAACGTCCCCGACCTCCCCTACGGGACCGCAGAGCGGCACGCCTGGCTGGGCCGCGGACTGGGCCCCGGCCGGCTCGCCCAGAACTGCTCCGGCAAGCACGCCGCCATGCTGCTGACCGCGCGCGCCCGGGGCTGGCCGCTGGACGGCTATCTCGACGCCGGGCATCCGCTCCAGCGGGAGCTGGCTGCCACCGTTGCGGAGCTCACCGGCCAGGGCATCGCCCACGTCACCGTCGACGGCTGCGGCGCACCGCTGTTCGCGGTCTCGTTGCTCGGGCTGACCCGGGCCGCGGCCCGGCTGGCGACAGCCGCCCCGGGCACCGACGAGGGCCGGGTCGCGGGCGCCATGCGCACCCACCCGGAGCTGGTCTCCGGCCGCGGGCGCGATGTCGCCCGGCTGGTCGGCGCGCTGCCCGGGCTGCTGGCCAAGGACGGCTTCGAGGGCGTACAGATCGCGGCGCTGCCGGACGGCCGGGCGGTCGGCGTGAAGATCGCCGACGGCGCGGACCGCGCCCGGATGCCGGTGACGGCCGCGGCGCTGGCCCGCTGCGGCATCGACCCCGACGTGCTCGCGCCCTTCGCCACCGCACCCGTGCTGGGCGGCGGCGCGGAGGTCGGCCACCTGCGGGCGGTCGACGCGCCGGCCGACGACCCCGACCGCGACTGCCCCCGGCAGCCCGCCGGGTGACCCACCCCCTCCCCTCCCCCGCCTCGCCCCCTCGCACGAAGGAACCCCCCGTCATGACGTCCGGCCACCGCCGCGAACACGACCTGCTCGGCAACCGTGAGATACCCGCCGACGCCTACTGGGGCGTGCACACCCTGCGCGCCGCGGAGAACTTCCCCATCACCGGCACGTCGATCTCCGGCTATCCGCACCTGATCGACGCACTGGCCGCCGTCAAGGAGGCCGCCGCCCGTGCCAACGCCGACCTCGGGCTGCTCGCCCCGGAGCAGGCCGAGGCCATCGTCGCCGCCTGCCGGGAGATCCGGGACGGCCATCTGCACGACCAGTTCATCGTCGACGTCATCCAGGGCGGCGCCGGCACGTCGACCAACATGAACGCCAACGAGGTGATCGCCAACCGGGCACTGGAGCTGCTGGGCCACAGCAAGGGCGACTACGCCCGGCTGCACCCCAACGAGCACGTCAACCTCGGCCAGTCCACCAACGACGTCTATCCGACGGCCGTCAAGATCGCCACCGTCAGCGCGGTGCGGGAGCTGCTGGCCGCGATGACCGTGCTGCGTGAGGCGTTCGCCGCCAAGGCCGAGGAGTTCCGCGACGTCCTCAAGATGGGGCGCACCCAGCTCCAGGACGCGGTGCCGATGACGCTGGGCCAGGAGTTCTCGGCGTACGCGGTGATGCTGGAGGAGGACCAGAGCCGGCTGGCCGAGGCGGTGACCCTCGTCCACGAGATCAACCTCGGTGCCACCGCCATCGGGACCGGGCTCAACGCGCCCAAGGGCTACGCCGAAGCGGCCCGCCGGCATCTGGCGGAGATCACTGGGCTGCCGCTGGTGACCGCCGCCAACCTCGTGGAGGCCACCCAGGACTGCGGTGCCTTCGTCCATCTGTCCGGCGTCCTCAAGCGGATCGCGGTGAAGCTCTCCAAGAGCTGCAACGATCTACGGCTGCTGTCCTCCGGCCCGCGGGCCGGGCTCGCGGAGATCAACCTGCCGCCGGTGCAGGCCGGTTCGAGCATCATGCCGGGGAAGGTCAACCCGGTGATCCCGGAGGTCGTCAACCAGGTCGCCTTCGAGGTGATCGGCAACGACGTCACCATCACCATGGCCGCGGAGGCCGGGCAGCTTCAGCTGAACGCCTTCGAACCGATCATCCTGCACGCGCTCTCGGAGAGCATCACCCACCTGGGCGCGGCCTGCCGCACCCTCGCCGAGCGCTGTGTCCGCGGCATCACCGCCAACACCGAGACACTGCGGGAGAGCGTGCAGAACTCCATCGGCCTGGTCACCGCCCTCAACCCGCACATCGGGTACACCGCGGCGACCGCGATCGCCAAGGAGGCCCTCGCCAGCGGGCGCGGGGTGGCGGAACTCGTGCTGGAGCGTGGGCTGTTGCCCGCGGACCGGCTCGCCGCGCTGCTCCGCCCCGAGGAGATCGCCGGCGCGGGCGGCGGCCGGACCTGATCCGGCCGCGGCACGGGCGGCCGTGCGCCGCCCCGGTCGCTCCGCCGGGCCCGGTCCGCGTCCGCCGCGGGCCGGGCTCCGGCCATTCCGGAGAGGGAGATGTGGCACGGGGCGGCACCGCGTACCGTCCAGGGCAGGGCGGCCCGCACGGGCCGCGGGACCGGCTACGACAGGAGAGAGCTCCGATGCGGATCGCGCTGTGCCAGATGACCTCGTCGACCGAGCCGAAGGAGAACCTCGCGCTGGTCGCGGACCTGGTGCGCCGGGCCGCCGCCGAGGGCGCGCGGCTGGCGGTGCTGCCCGAGGCGGCGATGGTGCGTTTCGGGGTGCCGCTCGGCGCGGTGGCCGAGCCGCTGGACGGGCCGTGGGCGGAGGGGGTGCGGGCGGTGGCCAAGGAGACCGGGGTGACGGTGGTGGCCGGAATGTTCACCCCGGCACCGGACGGCCGGGTGGCCAATACGCTGCTGGCCACCGGGCCCGGCGTCGAGGAGTCCTACGACAAGATCCACCTCTATGACGCCTTCGGATTCCGCGAGTCGGACACCGTCGCGGCGGGCGAGCGGGTGGTGACGATCGACGTGGACGGCGTCCGGGTGGGCCTGGCGACCTGCTACGACCTGCGGTTCCCTGAGTTGTTCCGGGCCCATGCGGACGCCGGCGCGACGGTGTCCGTGCTGCCCGCGTCGTGGGGCGCGGGGCCGGGCAAGCGGGAGCAGTGGGACCTGCTGGTGCGGGCCCGGGCGCTGGACGCGACGGTGTGGCTGGCGGCGGTGGACCAGGCCGCCCCGGACCAGGACGCCGATCCGGAGGCGCCCACCAAGGCGCCGACCGGGGTGGGGCACAGCGCGCTGATCGGCCCGGACGGCGCGGTGCGGGCGCGGCTGGGCGGTGCGCCCGGGCTGCTGGTGGACGAGGTGGACCCGGCGGAGGCCGAGCGGGTGCGGCGGGCCGTGGCGGTGCTGGACAACCGGCGGCTGTAGGTGGCGTGCGCGGGCCCCGGTCGGAGGGTTCCGGCCGGGGCCCGCGTCGTTCATCCGTCAGAAGCGCCCCAGGGGTTCGGCGGTGGTCGACGGGGTGTCGCGCAGTCCGAGGCGCAGGTGCTCGACGTGGTAGAGGGCCTGGTCGAGGAGTTCCGCGACATGGTGGTCGTAGAGGGCGTAGACGATCGAGCGGCCGTTGCGTTCGCCGGTGACCAGGCCGAGGTTGCGCAGCAGGCGGAGCTGGTGGGAACAGGCGGACTGTTCCATGCCGACCGCGGCGGCGAGGTCGCCGACCGCGCAGGGGCCTTCCTGGAGGCGGGCGAGGATGCGCAGCCGGGAGGGGGTGGACAGGGCCTGGAGCGTGGCGGCGACGTCCGCGGCCCCTACCGCGTCCAGGCGTTCGCGGGTGGTGGCGCTGCTGTTGGCATCAATTCCGTGGCCCATAAAGGCCATCCTAAGGATCCGGAGGCGCGGAATAGATGAATAACTGTACATATATTCCCGTGTGATGGCGCCGCTGCCCGCCCCGCCCGGCCTGTGAACGGCCCCGTGGGCGCACGGACGCCTGGCCGGGGCGGGCGGATCAGGGGCCGGGCGGATCAGTCGCGCGCCGGGGCGGCGGCCGGGGCGGCGGTGCCGTCGGGCGGTGCGGGACGGGCCGCGTGGTCGGCGAGGACGCCGGTGCGGTGACGCTGGACGCACCAGTAGTAGGTGAAGCCGCCGACCGCGACCAGGCCGACGAAGAGCACGGCGCCCCAACGCAGATACCAGTGGTGCGGTGGGGCGGCGTTGTAGACGGCGGCGCGCGGCCAGGCCAGGTTGACGATCATGGCGGCGCCCCAGAGGACGGCGGCGAGGTTGACCGGCAGCCCCCAGCGGCCCAGGCCGAATCGCCCGCCGCCGGCCGGCCGCCATCTGCCGCGCAGCCTGGCCACCAGCATGGGCGCGGTGACCAGCAGATACGCCGCGTAGATCATGATGATGCCGATGCTGGTGACGACCGAGAAGATCTGCGGCTGGCGGATGTTGAGGAGCAGGACCGCCAGCGCGAGCACCCCGATGATCACCGCGGGCAGTACCGGGGTCCGAAAGCGCGGGCTGACCCGGGCGAGCCGGGCGGCGAAGGGGAGGTTGGTGTCCCGGGCCATCGCGAAGGCGAGCCGGATGGCCGCGGTGTGCACGGCCAGCGCACAGACCGTGACGGCGATCAGTACGCACCACAGCATCGCCCTGCCGCCGGTCTCGCCGAGCACGTCCAGGACGACGTACTGGAGCCCGTCGGTGGTCAGCCCCTTGCCGTCGAGGCTGCTGACGCTCATCAGGGCGAGCAGCAGGACCAGCCCGCCCAGCACGAACGAGGCGATCAGTGCACGCAGGATGGCGCGCGGGGCGT
Source organism: Streptomyces noursei (assembly GCF_016917755.1). GTDB lineage: Bacteria > Actinomycetota > Actinomycetes > Streptomycetales > Streptomycetaceae > Streptomyces > Streptomyces yunnanensis. The sequence continues at coordinate 1,747,598 of NZ_CP070326.1, forward strand.
TGCGCGAGGGGTCCAACGACTCCTCGCCGAGCGAGGCGGCGGTGTCGAAGCCGTACATGACGTAGGCGGAGGCGAGCGAGGCGGTGAGGAAGGCGCCGACATAGCCGAGGTGCTGGCCGGCTCCGGTGTGGTGGGTCTGGAGGAGCACCTCGGGGCCACGGACGATGTGCACCGCGAACAGCACGACGAGGACGACGGTGGCGATCAGTTCGACGAAGACGCCGGCGGTGTTGATCCGGGCCATCAGCTTCACGCCGAAGGCGTTGACCAGGGTGGTGAAGAGGATCAGCGCGGCGGCCAGCAGCACCGCGTTGGTGGCGGTGTCGTAGGTGCCGGTGCCGTCGCCGACGAACTGGAAGGCGGTGGAGATCTGCGGCAGGGTCAGCTGGTAGGCGAGGGCGACCGCGGCCAGCGAGACGATGGAGGCGACCAGCATCATCCAGCCGGCCAGCCAGCCGATGTGCGGATTGCCGAGCTTCTTGGCCCAGTTGTAGACGGAACCGGCGACCGGATGGCGGGCGGCCAGCTCGGCGAAGCAGAGGGCGACCATCAGCTGGCCGACGAAGACCATCGGCCAGGACCACCAGTAGGCCGGACCGCCGTGGCCGTAGCCGAAGTAGAAGAGCTGGAAGGTGCCGGTGAGGATGGAGATGTAGCTGATGCCGGCGGCGAAGGTGTGGAAGTTGCCCAGGGTGCGCTGGAGTTCGGGGCGGTAGCCGAACTCGGCCAGGCCGGTGTCGTCCTCCGGTGGTGCGTCGTCGGATGCGGTCAAGGCCGTCCTCCTCGGTCGAACCGGTTCCGCGCCGTGGGCGCGGTGTTGCGCCACGCCTGCCGGGGCGGATCCCGGCGGCCGCCTCCCTGAGCGAATCAGCCGCGCCCTGCGGCCAGTTGCGCGGCGACCCAGGCGTGGAACCCCCCGATGTGGTGCTCGCTGGGCACCAGGACGCCGCCGCCGCGGTAGGCACGGGAGTCCATACCCGGCTGGGTGCGCTCGCAGGCGTCGAAGTCCTGGACGTTGACCCGGTGGAAGAGCTCGACGGACTTGGCGACGTCGGCGCCGGAGTCGATCACCTCGGGGAGGTACAGCCAGTCGCACTCGACCAGGGTGCGGTCGACGGCGAGCGGGAACATCCGGTGCAGGATGACGTGGTCGGGGACGAGGTTGATGAAGACCTGCGGGCGGACGGTCACCGCGTAGTACCGGCGGTCCTGGGCGTCGTCGATGCCGGGCAGCCGGCCGAACCCGGCGCTGCCGTCCACCGTGAAGCCCTGCACCTGCTCGGCGAACTCCGCGCCGTGCCCGACGTAGTACTGGGCCGCGAGGCCGTCCGCGAACTCCGGCAGCACCTCGGTGAGTTCGGGGTGGATGGTGGCGCAGTGGTAGCACTCCATGAAGTTCTCGACGATCAGCTTCCAGTTGGCCCGCACGTCGTAGCTGATGCGCCGGCCCAGCGCCAGGGTCTCGGTGCGGTAGCGGTCGATGGCGGCGACGTCGCCCAGCCGCTCGGTGGCCGCGCCCCGCACGGTGTCCTCGAAGGACGGCGGGTCGTCGGCCAGGCAGACCCAGGCGTAGCCGAGCCACTCCCGCAACGGGACGGGCACCAGGCCGCGCTCGGTGCGGTCGACGTCCGGCATCTTCTGGAGGTTGGGGGCGGCCACCAGCCGGCCGTCGAAGTCGTAGGTCCAGGCGTGGTACGGGCACTGGAGGTTGCGGCGGACCTCGCCGGACTCCTCGGTGCACAGCTGGGCGCCGCGGTGCCGGCAGACGTTGAGGAAGGCGCGGAGCGCCCCGGCGCGGTTGCGGGTGATCAGCACGCTCTCCCGGCCGACCCGGACGGTGCGGAAGGCACCTGGCCGGGCGAGGTCGGCGCTGCGGACGGCACAGAACCACAGCCGTTCGAAGATCAGCTCCTGTTCCTGCCGGAAGCCCTCGGGGTCGGTGTAGGAACGGCCGGGGAGAGTCGCGATCAGGCTGGCGGCGGGCTCGGGGACGGTCGGTTGCGCGTCGGCGGACGTGGTCGTCATGGCTGCTCTCCTCAGGCGACCGGGGCGGCGGGCCGGCCGGGGCTCTCCCCGGCGAGGCGGCGGGACGGGGCGAACAGGTCGATGGGGTGCGCGGTGGCGCCGGTGAGCGCGAGGTCGGCGACGATCTCGCCGACGACGGGGACGAACTTGAAGCCGTGGCCGGAGAAGCCGCAGGCGACGGTGACGGTCTCCGGGTGGGCCGGATGGCGGCTGATCACGAAGTGCTCGTCGGGAGTGGTGGAGTACATGCAGGTGGCGGCCTTCAGGAAGCGGCCGGGCAGGGCGGGGATGCGCGGACCGAGCTGATCGGCCATGGCGCGCACCTCGTGGTCGTGGACGGTGCGGTCGATGGTCTCGGGGGTGCAGACGGTGCCCTTGCGGAAGAAAGCGACCTTGGCACCGCCGTCGGGGCCGTCGATGGCCGGGAAGCCGTAGATCTGGACGCCGTGGGCGTCCTCCCAGATGTAGATGGGATGGCGCGCGGGGACGAAGGGAACGGTGCCGCCCTGGGGGGCGAACCAGTACATGAGGTGCCGCTCGATGGTGACCGGGACGCCGAGGTCGGCGAGGAGCCGGGGTGCCCAGGCACCGGGGCAGATCACCAACTGGCCGGCGGTGTAGGCGTTCTCGTGGGTGTGGACGCGGACTCCGGCGCCGCCGGGCAGCTCCTCCCAGCGGGTGACCGGCTCCTCGAAGTGCAGCTCGGCGCCGTCCTGGGTGGCGAGCTGGACGTGGGCGGCGACGGTGTTCTCGGGGCGGACGAGGCCGGCGCGCGCCTCGTGCAGGGCGACCTCGTCGGGCGCGGGGGTGAGGGTCGGGAAGCGGCGGCGGATCTCCTTCGCGTCGAGCATCTCGTGCGGGAGGTCCCACTGCCGGGCGGAGGTCAGGCTGCCGCGCACGGTGCGACTGTCCGGGCGGCCGACCATCACGCCGCCGCAGAGGGTGGCGATCTGCCGGCCGGTGTCGCGCTCCAACTTCTCGTACAGCTCGTAGGCGCGCAGCAGCAGCGGGACGTAGGCGGGGTCCTCGAAGTAGGACTGGCGGGTGATCCGGGAACCGCCATGGCTGGAGCCCCTGTTGTGCACCGGGCCGAACTTCTCCAGGCCCAGGACCCGGGCGCCGCGGGCGGCGAGGTGGTGGGCGGCGGCGCTGCCCATCCCGCCGAGGCCGAGGACGATGACGTCGTAGGTGGGGGCCATGCGGACGCTCCTTCGTCGTGCGGACACGACCTAGCGGCGGATGCGGGTCATCTGCGGGTCGAAGAGCGGCTCCCGGGCGACGGTCGCGGCGACCTTCTCCCCGAAGTACTCGATGTGGACGGCGGTACCGGGGACCGCAGCAGCGGCCGGCAGCCAGGCGTAGGCGATACCGCGGCCGACGGTGTAGCCGTAGGCGGCGGAGGTGACATAGCCGACCGGGGCGCCGTCGAGGAGGACGGGTTCCTTGCCGAGGACGTTGGCGGCCGGGTCGTCGAGGGTCAGACAGGTGAGCTTGCGGGCGACGGTCCCCTCGTCGAGGCCCGCCAGGGCGGCCCGGCCGAGGAAGGCGCCCTTGGCGGGGCGGACGGCGAAGGCGAGTCCGGCCTCGTACGGATTGTGCTCGGTGGTCATGTCGTGGCCCCAGGAGCGGTAGCCCTTCTCCAGGCGGAGGCTGTTGAAGGCACTGCGGCCGGCGGCGATCACACCGAGCTCCCGGCCGGCCTCCCAGAGCGTGTCCCAGAGGCGGAGTCCCAGGTCGGCGGTGGTGTAGAGCTCCCAGCCGAGCTCGCCGACGTAGCTCAGGCGCAGGGCGGTGACCGGGACATGGCCGAGATGGGTCTGCCTGGCCCGGAAGTAGCCGAAGGCCGCGGCCGAGAAGTCGTCGCGGGTCAGCGGCTGGACGAGGTCCCGGGCGAGCGGGCCCCAGACGCCGATGCAGCAGGTCCCTGAGGTGATGTCCCGTACGTGCACGTCGTGGGGCGCGTGCCGCAGGAGCCAGTCGAGGTCGGCGCCGCTGTTGGCGCCGACCTGGAAGCGGTCGGCGGCGAGGCGGGCCACGGTGAGGTCGGAGCGGATGCCGCCGGCCTCGTCGAGCAGCAGCGTGTAGGTCACCGCGCCGGGCTTCTTGTCGAGTTGATTGGTCGTCATGCGCTGGAGGAAGTCCAGCGCGCCGGGCCCGGTGACCTCCAGGCGGCGCAGCGGGGTCATGTCGTAGAGAGCGACCCGCTCGCGGGTGACGGCGGCCTCGGCGGCGGCGATCGGCGACCAGTAGCGGGCCGACCAGGCGTCCCGTTCGGGGAGCCGGATCCCTTCGGCGAGCGGGGCGTTGGCCTCGTACCAGTGCGGGCGCTCCCAGCCGCCGGCCTCCAGGAAGTACGCGCCGAGCTCCTGTTGGCGCGGATAGAAGGGGCTGGTGCGCAAGGGGCGGGGGCGTTCGATGGGTTGGAGGGGGTGAACGACGTCGTAGACCTCGATGAAGCTCTGGGCGCCGCGCTCCTCTATATAGGCGGGCGAGCGCTGGGCGTCCTCGAAGCGGGTGAGGTCGCATTCGTGGATGTCGGTGTCGGGGCGTCCGTCGGTCATCCATTGGGCGACGGCCCTGGCGACGCCGGCGGAATGGGTGACCCAGACCGCCTCGGCGAGCCAGAAGCCGCGCAGGGTGCGGGACTCCCCGAGCACCGGCATCCCGTCGGGGGTGAAGGAGAAGACGCCGTTGAAGCCGTCGGCGATCCGCGACCGGCCGAGGGCGGGCAGCAGCTCGACGCTGTCGCGCCAGCTGGGCGCGAAGTCCTCCTCGGTGAACGGCAGCGAGGACGGCATCACGGGGGCGTCGTCGTAGGCCGGCACGGTGAACGGGTCGACGGGCATGGGGCGGTGGGCGTAGGAACCGATGCCGAGTCGGCCCCCGGTCGCATCGAGGTGCTCGCGGAAGTAGAGGTCGCGGTCCTGGAAGCGGAGGATCGGCCGGACGGCCTCTTCCCCCGGGCCCTCGGCTTCCGTCGAGCGGAGGGGACCCCCGTGCGGGGCGTCGGTGCCGGCGAGTTCGGGCAGCGGCGCGGTGGTGGCGTACTGGTGGGCCAGCGGCAGCAGCGGTACGTCCACCCCGGCCAGGGCGCCGATCACCGGCCCCCAGAAGCCGGCGGCGGAGACGACGTGCTCGGCGGGGAAGACGCCCCGGTCGGTGACGACGCCGGTGACGCGGCCGGCCGCCCGCTCGATGCCGGTGACGGTGTGCCGGGCCAGGAAGCGGGCGCCGCGGCGTTCGGCGCGGGCCATCTGGGCGCGGCAGGCGGGCAGGGCGCGGGCCAGTCCGTCGTCGGGGGTGTGGAAGCCGCCGTGGAGCAGGCTCGCGTCGAGCATCGGCCAGAGCTTCTTGCACTGCTGGGGGTCGAGCAGTTCGCCGCGGACGCCCCAGGAGGCGGCGAGGCCGGCCTTGCGGTGGAGGTCGGCCCATCGGGCCTCGGTGGTGGCGACCTCCAGGCCGCCGACGGGGATGAAGCAGGGCCGTCCGTCCACGTCGAGGGAGCCGAGCTTCCGGACGGTGTAGGCGGCGAACTCGGTCATGGTCTTGGAGGGCCCGGTCTGGAAGACCAGGCCGGGGGCGTGCGAGGTGGAGCCGCCGGCGGCGGGCAGCGGGCCCTGGTCCAGGACGGTGACCCGCCGCCAACCGCGGGCGGTGAGTTCGTCGGCGAGCGCGCAGCCGACGATGCCGGCTCCGATGATGACGACGGGGGCGTCCACGGGGTTGCGCAGCGGGCCGGTCACAGGACCACCACCGAGCGCAGCACCCGGCCGTCCCGCATCTTGCCGAAGGCGGCCTCCACGCCGTCCAGGCCGATGGTCTCGGTGACGAATCCGCCGAGGTCGAGCCGGCCGCTGAGGTAGCGGTCGATCAGGACGGGGAAGTCCCGGCTGGGCAGGCAGTCGCCGTACCAGGAGGACTTCAGCGCGCCGCCGCGCGAGAAGAGGTCGATCAGCGGCAGTTCGATCGCCATGTCGGGTTCGGGCACCCCGACCTGGACGAGGGTGCCGGCGAGGTCCCGCATGTAGAAGCCCTGGCGGTAGGTCTCGGGGCGGCCGACGGCGTCGATGACCACGTCCGCGCCGTGACCGTCCGTCAGTTCCCGGACCGCCTCGACCGGGTCGGTGCGGCGGGAGTTGACGGTGTGGGTGGCGCCGAAGCGGGTCGCGCCGTCCAGTTTGTGCTCGTCGATGTCGACGGCGATGACCCGGCGGGCCCCGGCGATCGAGGCGCCCGCCACGGCGGCACTGCCGACGCCGCCGCAGCCGATGACGGCGACCGTGTCGCCGCTGCCGACCGCCCCGGTGTGGACGGCGGCGCCGTAGCCGGCCATCACCCCGCAGCCGATCAGGCCGGCCGCCTCGGGCCGGGCCGAGGGATCGACCTTGATGGCCTGTCCGGCGGCGACCAGGGTCTTCTCGGCGAACGCGCCGATGCCGAGGGCGGGGCTGAGCGGGGTGCCGTCCAGGAGGGTCATCGGCTGGGCGGCGTTGCGGGAGTCGAAGCAGTACCAGGGCCGGCCGCGCCGGCAGGAGCGGCACTGTCCGCACGGGGCCCGCCAGGCGAGCACCACGAAGTCGCCAGGCGCGAGGTCGGTGACGCCCTCGCCCACGGTTTCGACAATCCCGGCCGCCTCGTGGCCGAGCAGGAAGGGGAACGCGTCGTCGACGGCGCCCTCGCGGTAGTGCAGGTCGGTGTGGCAGACCCCGCACGCCTGGACGTCGACGAGCACTTCTCCCGGGCCGGGATCGGGCACCACAATCATCTGCGGACCGACGGGTGCGCCCTTCTTCGCCGCGACGACGGCATGGACTTGGTGTGGCATGCCTAACCCCTCAGTGTTGCGCACTGCACGACTGGTTGCGCGATGAGAGACATAGTGGGAACGGCGTATCGGCAGCGTCAAGAGGTACGTGCTAGCCGTTCGTCAACGACCGGTTACGCACGCGGACGCACGGCGCGCCGGCCGCGCACGCCCCGCACACGCGAAAGCGGGGCCGGGTCGCGCGACCCGGCCCCGCTCCGGACGGCCGTCAACAGGCGGTCAACGGGCGCCGCGCCCGCACCGCCCGGAACCGGTCAACAGGCGTACCCCATCCGCCGGGAGAGCTCCACACCGGCGGCGACGGTGCGCTTGACCACCTCCGGCAGCCGCTCCGCGTCCAACCGGTAGGCGGGCACCGAGACGCTGATCGCGCCGATGACCGAGCCGTCGTGCGCCCGCACCGGCGCCGCGACCGCGCGCAGCCCCAGCTCCAGTTCCTCGACCGCGACCGCGAAGCCCCGCTCGACGACCTCGGCGAGCTGATCGCGCAGCTCGACCGGGGAGGTCACGGTCCGCTCGGTCAGCCGCGGCAACTTCCGGGCCAGCACGGCCTCCTGGACCGGCGTCGGCTGGTAGGCGAGCAGCGCCTTGCCGCTGGACGTGGCGTGCAGCGGCGTCCGGCGGCCGAGCCAGTTCTGGGCGGTGACCGACGCCGGGCCGCGGGCCTGCATGATGTTGACCGCGGCGTCGCTCTCCATGACCGCGATGTTGACCGTCTCGCCCAGCTCGTCGGCGAGCGTACGGCAGACCACCGCGCCCTCCTGGGAGATGTCCAGCCGCACGGCCGCGGCCCCGGCCAGCCGCAACACCCCCGCGCCGAGGTAGTACTTGCCGCGCTCCTGCTCCTGGGCGACCAGCCCGCGGTTCTCCAGCACGCCCAGCAGCCGGAACGCGGTCGACTTGTGCACGCCCAGCTCGTCGGCGATCTCGGTCACCCCGGCCTCGCCGAGTCTGGCCAGGATCTCCAGCACGGTCACCGCCCGGTCCACCGACTGCACCGCGCTCGCCGCGCCTCTGGGTGGCTTTCCCGCCACCGCCCGGCGCGGCTTCCCGTCCGGCCTGCCCGCCGGCTGATTCTCCGCCCGCGCCTCCGACTTAGCCGTTTTCGTCATAGGTCCGTGTCACCACCCAGCTCGCTGCCACCATCCAGCGGCCCGATCGGGCCGGCATTTCCGGGGACCGCTTGACGCGCCCGGCCCCCGACTGGATTCTGTTGCGTATGACGCTCTGTCGTGCGGATTGCGAAACTCGATAGTACCGAACAGTAATAGGGGGGCCCAGTGATACCCGTCTGCCACCTCGCTGACCTGCCCGCCGGCGAGTCCGTTCGCCTCGACACCACGCCTCCGATCGCCGTCTTCAACGCCGACGGAGAGCTGTACGCCATCGACGACACCTGCACCCACCAGGACGCCTCACTCGCGGACGGCTGGCTGGAGGGGTGTCTGGTCGAATGCCCGCTGCACGCCGCTTCATTCGATCTCCGCACCGGCGCACCGACCTGCCTGCCCGCCCGCCGCCCCGTCCGCACCCACCCCGTGACGGTCGAGGACGGCATGGTCTACGTCCACCGCACGGCCGAGGAGGACACCGCCGCATGAAGTCGGTCACCGTCATCGGAGCCTCGCTGGCCGGGCTGTACGCCGCCCGGGCGCTGCGCGCCCAGGGCTACGACGGCCGCCTGACGATCGTCGGGGCGGAACCGCACCGCCCGTACGACCGCCCGCCGCTCTCCAAGGAGTTCCTCACCGCGCCGGCCACCGCGGAAGGCGACGCGGACCCGGCCGCCGAAGGGCCGCTCGCCCTCACCGACACCGAAGAGCTCGCCGGACTCGACGCGGAGTGGCTCCTGGGCACCCGCGCCACCGCCCTCGACACCCGCCACCGCGCCGTCCGCCTCGACACCGGACGCACCCTCACCACCGACGGCGTCGTGCTCGCCACCGGCGCCGCACCGCGCCGCCTGCCCGGCCCCGCACCGGACGGCTCGCACACCCTGCGCACCCTCGACGACGCCCGGGCCCTGCGCGCCGACCTGGCCCGCGGCGGCCCGACCCGGGTCGTGGTGATCGGCGGCGGCTTCATCGGCGCCGAGGTCGCCGCGTCCTGCGCCGCCCTCGGCCACCAGGTCGCCGTCGTCGAGGCCGCGCCCCTGCCCCTCGTCCCCCAACTCGGGGAATCCATGGCCGAGTTGTGCGCCCGGCTGCACGGCGACCACGGCGTCGCCCTGCTCACCGGCACCGGCGTCCGGGGGCTGCGGGCGGGCGCCGACGGCCGGGTCACGGCGGTCGAGCTCGCCGACGGCCGGCTGCTCTCCGCCGACGTCGTCGTCACCGGCATCGGCGTGCGCCCCGCCACCGACTGGCTCGAAGGCTCCGGCCTGCCGCTCGGCGACGGCGTCCGCTGCGACGCCGGCTGCGTCACCCCGATCCCCGCCATCGTGGCCGCCGGCGACGTCGCCCACGTGGCCGGCGCCCGCGCCGAACACTGGACCAGCGCCACCGAACAGGCCGCCACCGCCGTCCACAACCTCCTCGCCGGCCGCACCGCCCGCACCCACCGCGCACTCCCCTACTTCTGGTCCGACCAGTACGGCGTCCGCATCCAGTTCGCCGGCCACCGCCGGTCCGGCGACGTGCCCCGCATCATCGAGGGCTCCCCGGACGACCGCAGCTTCCTCGCCCGCTACGAACGCGACGGCCGCACCACCGCCCTGCTCGCCCTCAATCGCCCCCGCCCCTTCGCGCGCCTGCGCCGCGAACTCGCCCGGGCCACCCAACCCGCCCCCACCGGCTGACGGCCCGACAGCCCGCCTCCCACCGTCCGCACGAAACCACCACCCAACGCCGCCTCTGCTGAGGGAAGTTGGGAGCTTCCCCGATGCGGACCGCGGCCCCCGACTGGCCACCGTCGGGCGCAGGCCCCGTCGGGCGCTCCGCCGCAGCGCTCCGGACGTCGGATCCTGCCCGGCACGTCGGAGCGAGGACCATGACGGCGGACCGCCGACACCGGCTCGGCAAAAGCGCGTACGCACTGCCGGCGGGCGGCGCGGGGCTGCTGCTCGGCGGCCCGGTCGTGGTCTCCCTGTCCCCGCGGATAATTCGGCGGAACGGCGGGACGGCGGCGGACATAATCGGCACCATGACCACGAGCGACTCCCCCACCGCCGCCACCCGGACCACCCCGCAAGGCCCCTGGCTCGCGCCCGGAATTGTGGTGATCACCGGCATCCAGGCCGCCGGCAAGTCCACCGTGGCGCAGGCCCTCGCCGAGCGGCTGCCCCGGGCGGTGCATCTGCGTGGTGACGGCTTCCGGCGCAACATCGTCCGCGGCCAGGTCGGCATGACCCCGGATGCGGGGGAGGAAGCCCTCGCCCAACTGCGGTTGCGCCACCGGCTGACGGCCGCCTGCGCGGACGAGTACGCCCGGGCCGGCTTCACCGTCGTCGTCCAGGACATCCTCCTCGGCGAGCACCTCGCGCAGCTGGCCGCCGACATCGTGACCCGCCCGCTCGCCGTCGTCGCCCTGCTGCCCGACCCGGAGGCGGTCGCGGCCCGCGAGGCGGGTCGGCCCAAGACCGCGTACGGGCCGGACTGGAGCGTGCGGGACCTGGACGTGCTGCTGCGCGCGGAGACGCCCCGCGATCTCGGGCTGTGGCTGGACACCACCCAGCAGACCGTCGAGGAGACGGTGGACGCCATCCTCGGCCGGGCGTGGACCGAGGGCGCGGTGGCCTGACAGCCGTGGCCGCGACCGGTGGGCGGCACCCCCGTGTCCTCCCACCGGTCGCGCCGCCGTCACCCCCGTCACCGCCGCGGCAATTGCCGGGCGAAGAAGGACCGCACCCACCCGCGCACCAGCGGCACGGATTCCGCCGGGCCGATCGGGCCGACCAGTGCGCGACGGTCGTCGGCGGCCATCAGCCCGGCGGCTTGCAGCTGCGGGGCGAGGGCCGCGTAGTCGGTGAACACCCAGTGCGCGGCCCCGGCGATCTCCGCCCGGTGGACCCGACCGCCCGAGCGCGCCCGCACCGCCGACCAGGAGCGTGCCAGCTCTCCCCGGTGCGGGAAGCCCGCGCTGCCGAGCAGCAGCAGCGGCCGGTCCACCCCGTATCGGGCGACCGGGAACAGCTCCCCCGGCCGACCGGGAGCCGGGCCCGGGTGGTCCAGATAGCCCTCCAGGTCGACCGCGGCGCGGATCCGCGGGTCCTCGAACAGCGCCTGGGCCGCGGCGGTGCCGCCCGCCGAGTGGCCGTAGACGCCGGTCCGCCCCAGGTCCAGTGCCCGGCCGAGGCCCGGCGGCAGCGCCCGCCCTGCCGCGTCCGGGTTGCCGCCGGCGGCCAGCACCGCCAACTGCCCGAGGACGAACCGGATGTCGGCGATCCGGGTCCCGATCATCGTGCGGAACAGGCCGGGGTCGGTGCGGGGATCGGCCCGGAGCACGGTCGTCCGGACCCGCTCCGGGCGCCCCGGCCGCGTCACGGGGAAGTCCACCTCGCTGGTGTCGCCGGGGTGGTCGAGGGCGACGACCACCGCGCCGTGGCTGGCGAGTTCCTCCGCCAGGCCGGTGCCCAGGGTGCGCGGGTCGCCACCGCCCGGGGAGTAGAGGATCACCGGCCCCGGTACCTCCCGCGCGGGCGCATCGAGGTGCGCGTGCGTCGTGGTGGCCGCCCAGTTCACGCCACTTGTCGGCAGGTGGTGCACGGCGACGTCGATCTGCGCGAAGAGTGCCGCGGCGGCCTCGGTCATCTGCCGGGCCACCGGGCGGCCGGGCACGTCCCGGGCGGGGTAGACGACGGTGAGCATCAGCTCCCGTACACCGATCCCGGGCTCCCAGGGGTCGGACCGGTCCGGATCGACCAGATAGAGCGTGGTGGCGCCGATCGGGTGCGGCCCGCTCGGCGCCGGCAAACGGGGCGTCACCCACGCCCGGGCCCGTTCCCGCTCCGGCTGCCCTGCCCGGGCGGTACCCACGGCGCCGCCTCCGAGCAGCGCCCCGGCCGTCAGCATCACCGCCGACCTGGTGACGGCCCGCCGCGCCACCCCTCCCCCACCGGCATCCGCGCGCTCCTCGCCCCTCCGCACCGACATCGCTCCCCGCACTCCTCTCCGCCGGGGCCCCTCCGGCCCCCGTCGCCAACTCGGCCCGGCCGCACCGCGCTTGTCGCCTCGTGGCGCTGCGGGGGCCCGGCCGTCACCGACAGCCTGGCGCCGGGGCCGGAGAGCGGCAATCGTTTAGGGTCTGGCCGAAAGGGTGGCGCCACCGGGGGCGGGGCGCCGGGCGGCAGGGGGCGCGATGATCCGGATCCACTTCACGGCCGCGGACTTCGCCCGGGTCCGCTTCGCGCCCCGACCGGCCCCGCTCCAGGAACTCAACGTGGCGCTCGGCACGATGTGCCGTCGCGACGCCGCGCCGCTCCTCGGGCGCTGGCGGCAGCGGACGCTGCGCGCCCTGCCGCCGGCCGCCGAGCCCTTCGGGGACCTGGTCCCCGGTTTGCGGGCCCCGCGCTTCCTCGACCAGTTCGGCGACGACCTCGCGGAGGGGCTGGAGTCCGTCCGGGCCACCGGACCCGAGGTGGTCCGTGCCGAGATCGAGCGGGTCTACGCCGGGCAGCCGACGCCGGCCCCACGCTGGGTCCATGGCCTGCACCGGGGCGACGCCGACGCCTGGCGGCTGCTCAGCCGGGCCCGACGTGCCGCCTTCGACGCCGTCCTGCGTCCCGTCTGGCCACTGATCCAGGACCTGCACCACGCGGAGTTCACCCGTCACGCCCTGACCGTCGCCGAGCACGGGCTCGGCGCGGCGCTGAGCACTCTCACCCAGGATGCCCGACTGCACCACGGCGTCTGGGAGTTCACGTCCGCCACCGCGCACCGCGAGATCGAGCTGCGGGGCCGCGGGGTGGTCCTCGTCCCCACCTTCCACCGGACCGGCCCGCCGCTCCTCGCGGAGCTGCCCGGCCACCCGCTGTATGTGACCTATCCGGCCGGGCCGGGGCTTCCCCTTCCGCCGTCCCCGGCCGGCGGCGCCGACGAGGCGCTGGCCGCGGTGCTGGGCCGGACCCGTCTGGACATCCTGCTGGTCCTGGCGGCGGAGCACACCACCGGGGCGCTCGCCCGCCGGCTGTGCGTCAGCAACGCCACGGTCTCGACCCACACCGCGGCGCTGCGGGGTGCCGGCCTGATCACCACGGAGCGGGCCGGCCGGGCGGTGCTGCACCGCCGGACACCGCTGGGAACCCTGCTCGTCCAGCGCGGCCGGCCGGCGGGCCCGCCACCGGTGTAGTGGTGGCCGCGGACGGCCCGGGGGCGACGTCGTCCGCGGCCACCGGCCCGTCAGCGCAGGGCCATCACATTGGTGGCCTTCGCGCCGTGCACATCGAAGACGACCTGTTGGCCGACGTCGGTGGTCTGCGTCTCCATCCCCGAGAACGGGAGCCGCTCGCCGTGCTCGTCGGCGATGATGCCCACACAGTCGCTCTTGTTGAACAGGACGATGGTTCCCTGCGGCATCGCTTCCTCCGTGGACGGAAAGACCCCGGCGGCGGGCCACTCCCGCCGACTGCGGTGGGTAGGAAACCTATTACGGAACGTGCGCCGAGAGGGAAGGGACCGACGCCCCCTTGGCCATACTTGACCGAAAGTCAGTCCTGCGCGCTTCACTTTCGCGACCAGGCAAACGACATCCGGAACGCCCGCGCCGAACCGGGCCCGGACCGCCGGCGCGGCGGTCCGGGCCCGTTCCCTCAGCCGCGGGCGCCCTCGACGGCCCCGCACAGCTCGTCCTGGTGTCGGCGGACGACCTCCGCCGCCCAGTCGCACATCGTCAGCCGGGGCAGCGTCCCGGCGTCGAACCAGTGCAGCATCACCCCTTCGGTGAGCGGCAACGCGATCGCGTCACCGTTCCAGTGCCCGAGGAAGACCTGGATGTGCCCGCGCAGGACGCCGTCCGGTCCCGAGCGGCGCAGCAGCACGAACGGCTCCAGGTCGGGCACCACCAACCCGGCCTCCTCGCACAGCTCTCGGGCGATCGCCTCGTGTGCGGTCTCGCCCGGCTCGGGGGCGCCGCCCGGCAGCGACCAGGTGCCGGGGTCGTGGATCTCCTTGTGGGCGTCCCGGAGGTGGAGGAGGTACTGGCCCCGGTCGTTGACCAGCAGTGCCGCGGTGCCGGTGACGACGGGCCGGTCGGCCGGGGCCGGGGCGTCCGCCGGATCGGCCGGAGCCAGCGGGACGGCCTCCGTGACGATCGGCCCGCCCGCCGCGTTCCGGTGTGTCTCCCGGGTGTGCTGGTAGGCCCACAGGTCCCGGAACAGCCCTGGTTCGGCGACCAGTTCGGGGAAGGTGCCGTGCTGGACGACCCGGCCCTTGTCCAGGACCAGGATGCGGTCGGCCACCGCCACGTTGGTGAGCCGGTGGGTGATCAGGACCACCGCACGGGTCGCCGCGCTCTCCCGCAGACCGGCGAAGATGCGGTGCTCGCCGAGCGGGTCCAGCGCGGAGGTCGGCTCATCCAGGACGAGCAGCCCGGCCCGGCGGTGGAACGCCCGGGTGAGGGCGATCCGCTGCCACTGCCCGCCGGACAGCTCCTGTCCGCCGAGCCAGTCGCGGGCCAGCACCGTGTCGAGCCCGGCCCGGAGTTCGGCGATCACCTCGTCGGCACCGGACCGCGCACAGGCGTCGCGGACGTCGGCGTCGCCGCCCTCGGTGGGACGGCCCAGGGTGATGTTCTCCCGGGCGGTCAACGGCCAACGGGCGTAGTCCTGGGGCACCAGGGCGACCTGCGCCCACATCGCCTGCGGGTCGAGGTCGCCAGTGGGCACGCCGTCCCAGGTGACCGTGCCGGTGGTCGGCAGGTACAGCCCGCTCAGCAGCTTGGCCAGGGTGGTCTTGCCGCTGCCGTTGTAGCCGACCAGGGCGATGACCTCGCCGCGCCGCAGGGTGAACGAGACACCGCGCAGCGCGTCCTGGGCCGCCTCCTCGTACCGGAAGACGAGGTCCTGGACGCGGATCTCCTGCGGGGCGGCGGGCACGACGTCGCCGCGGCGCATCCGGAAGCCGCCGGCCTCCGCCAGGAACTCCGACCAGTCGTCCATGTAGAGCCCGGTGCGCATGATGCGGGCGCCCCCGGCGACCAGGCCGCGCAGCGCCGTGCCGACCGTCTGCAGCGCGAACACCGCGGTACCGGCGTGCCCGATGGTCATCCCGCCGGTGGCCAGCAGCCACACCACCGCCGCCCAGACCGCGGTGGAGGCCAGCCCGCCGCAGACCGCGCCCGCCGCGGACATCCGTGCCCCGGTGTCGGCCGCGCGCCGGTCGGCGCGGTTGATCCGTTCGGTGATCTGCCGGTAGCGCCCGATCAGGAAGTCGGCCATGGTGCCGGCCCGTACCTGGTCGGCGGCGTACCGGTCGCAGACGTGCCAGCGCAGGATCGACAGCAGCCGGTAGTCGCCACCGGCCCGCAGCCGGGCCAGGTACCGCACCCGGGCCGCACCCACCTGGGCCACCGCCTGGGGCAGACTGGCCAGCGCCAACAGCGGCAACAGCGCCGGGTGCAGCGTCGTCAGCACACCCGCGCCGGCCGCCAGCGAGGCGAGCGAGGCGATCAGGTCCTGCCCCTCCCCCACCAGGTCCTGGGCGATCTCGGCACCGCGGTCGGCGGCCTCCTTGCGGTGGGTGAAGCCGGGCGCGTCATAGGCCGTCAGCTCGACCTCGGTCACCGCCTGGAGCAGCCGGAGTTCGGCCTCCCGGGACATCTGCGGCCCCAGCCTGGACGACAGCCAGACCACCACGATGCCGAGCGCCGCCCGCACCCCGGCGGCGACCGCCAGCAGAACCACCGACGGCCAGGCCCCGAGCAGCCGGCCGTAGATGTCCCCGCCGGTCAGCAGCGCCGTGATCGTCCCGCTGACCGCCAGCAGTCCGAGCGCCTGCAACGCCCCCGAGGCCGCCTGGCAGACCAGCAGTCCCAGGGCCGCCGCGCGGTCGGTGCGCCAGGCCAGGGTGACCGACCGCCGCACCAGTTGCGGCAGTCGGCGCGCCATGTCCACCAGGCGGATCTGCCGCGCGGCCCGCTCCCGGCTGCCGGTGCGGTCGACGTACTGGAGCTCCTCCCCGCTCGTCACCCCGCCGGCCACCGACGCGGGTTTCTCCTTCCGTACCCGGCCGTATCCCCCAACTCGCGTTCTGCGCATCGCTCTTGTTCCCCTTCCACGGTCATCGGCTGGTGCTCGCGGCCGGGCCGGCCGGGCCCGCAGGGCGCGCCGTCCCGGCTCCCGCGGTGTCAACCGCGCGCCGCGCCCGGACGGGCCACCGGAGAGGAATTCGAACGGAACCGGACCGCGCCCGGACACGGGCGCCGGCCCGCCCCGCTCTCTCCGAGGCGGTCGATGGGCACAGGTGCCCTACAGAACGGCCTGCCGCGGACCCCGTAACGGGTAATCCAGGGGCAGACATTGCACAGACGTTCCCCCGCCCGCGGGAAGCCGTGGGAGATCTGACGTCCGGGCGCCGACGACCACTCGAACAGCTCGGGTCACTCCTGCGGGGTATTGCGAGCCGGGCTCGGTGCGCGGCTCCCGGGCGGGCGCCGCACCGCCCCCGACCGCGCTCGACGGCACCCCGTCGCCAGGGCGTAGCGGACCCGGCTGGCCTCCTCCCCCATCGCCTCCGCGGCGTCCTCCACCGAGTAGCCGAGCACCTCGTGCAGGACGAACGCGTCGTATTCCAGGGCGGGATGGCGGAGCGCCGGCTGCGCACGGCGACGTAACGCGCCCTCCTCCAGGGTGGGGCCCGGGCCTCCGCCGCGCTGCCGTATGCGGGTGCTCACCAGGGTCCAGGCGCAGGCGGCCGGGTTGGGCCGGCGGACGATGTCGGCCCAGCGGATGGCGACTTCGCCCATGGCCTCGCCCAGGATCCGGGAGGCCGCCGGTTCCGCCGCGTGGGCCAGGGCGTAGTCGAGGTAGCGCCCGCAGTGCAGGGCGTAGAAGGCTTCGAAGGCGGGCGGCAGGGTGACCGCCGGCGGGGCGGCGGGGGCCGCGGACCGCCGGCTCGCCGGGGCCGGCGCACGGGAGGGCGGCGGCGTCATCCGAACGCCTCGGCACGCGGAGTGCGACGTTCGGACACCAACCCGCAGGTACGGCGGGCGAGTTGGGTGAGTCGGGCGTGGTCCCAGAGCGGGCGGATGTCGTCCGGGCGGCCGTGCAGGATGCCGACGACCGTGCCGACGGTCTCCCAGTCCGGGACGAGGGAGCCGTGCAGCAGGCCGGCGACCTCCCGCTCGTTCAGGGCGTGCCCGCTGGAGAGGCAGATCTGGGTGGGATCCGGGCAGGCCGCGGAGAGATAGAGCCCGCGCAGCGCCGCGTGCAGGCTCCCGGCGCGCGCCGGGCGCCGTCCGTGCGCGGCGTCCCACAGCGGGCGGACGGTCTCCGGGTCGCCGCCGCAGGCGTGCACCAGCCGGCGGGTGACCTTCCAGGAGGGGCTGCGCTCGCCGGAGAGGATCCGCGAGATGTACGAGGCGCTCACCCGCGCCTCGTCGGCCAGGGCCCGGAGGGTCTTGTCGCTGGCCCGCTGGAGGTGGGACAGCGCCGAGGCGAGCGCGGTGCGGGAGTCCTGGCCCGGCGGTCCGCCACCCGGCCCGGCCGTGCCGCCGCCCGCGCCCCCGTCGCCGTCTCTTCCCCCGCCTTCGCCGCCGCCCTCGCCCTCCGGGTACGCGCCGCGCTGCGGGGCGGTGCGGACGGCGCCGACCCGACGGCGCTCGCCGTCCGCGCGGGCGGCGGACGGCGGTTCCAGGCGGGGCGGGGCGGTCAACTGCTCCGGGCGGGCGTGGCAGGGCGGCGGCTCGGCCCGGCCGGCCGGCAGCGCCACCGGGACGGCGGCGAGGGTGGCCGCACGCCGCTCGCGGCGCTTGGTCATCTTCCGGACGATCCGCTCCGCCGTGTACGACCGGCCGACCTTGTCCACGGTGATGCGCAGGGCCTCGGCGATCGCCGGTCCCTTGTGGCCGCGGTCGCGGGCCTGTTGCACCACTGCGGCGGTGACGTGGTCGAGGTCGCTGGTGAGCTCGACGACCTGCCGGAGCCCGGCGAGGGCGTCGCCGTCGCGTATCTGGGTCCGCAGCACCGCGATCCGGCAGGCCATGTCGTTGGCGACCTGGAGGGCGTCCTCGTCGTGCGACCTGGCCTCCGGTGTCCGCCGCGAGCTGCGGATCTTGCGGGCGGCCCGGCCGCAGGCGTCGCCGCAGTACTTCCGACGCCGCCCCGGGCCGGATCCGCTCTCCACCGTGTTGGGGCAGCCGGCCCTCGCGCAGGGGACCGATCCAGGATCCTTAGGAGTCATCAGCTGTAATCCTTCTGGGGGATGTGCCACCGTGAACTCGCCGCAGAAATGGGCGATTTGCGGTTTGCCGGCGGGCATCGGAGTCGCGCCCCGCGGGCCGTCGGGCGCCGCGTCACGACCCCGGCACCGTGCCGGGCGGCCCGCCGTGGCGCCGGAAGGATCTCCGGCGCCACGGCGGGCCCAGGTCTCGGACCACCGTCCGAGCGCGTCTCACCAGGACCGGGCGGCTGCGCGCCGCACCGGGTCAGCCGGCGCGTCGGCGCTGGTGGCGGAGACGGGAACGGCAGATGGCGATCAGCCCGGCCAGCGCCACGGCGGACGCCCAACGGGTGTCGGCACCCTGCACCAGGACGTTCCCCAGATACGGAATCGCGAGGAACGCACCGCACGGCACGGCGAGTTGGACGTCGCACCGGATGCCCAACCGGGCCGCGGACCGGGTGCCCGCCCGGTCGTTGACCGGGAAGTCACGCCGGCCCCCGGTTTCAACCGGGCCCCCGCGAGGGATGTTAGCTTCGTAGCGCCTCAACTGGGCTGCCCTCGGGCGCCAGCGAGGTGTTCGGTCAGGGGGCATCTGTCCTCCTTGATCGAGTGGGATGCGAATGAGTGGCCCTGGCGCCGGTTCCGAGCCTTGCCAGGGCCACCTCGTGTTCCCGGGACGGTACATCGTCACAGAACCCATCCACCAACGCTACAGTCGGTTATTGGCACGATTGCGGTTGCCGTTGTCTTTCCAGTTGCGAATCCGACTCCCGCCGCAACGCCCGTTCGGATTCCGCGCCGCGGAAGGGGCGTTCGCCCTGTTCCCGCGGTTTCCCCCTGAACGCGCCTGCGGGCGACGTAGGGTGAACAGGTGATCGAGACCTGGCAGACCACCGACCCCGGAGTCCTGCGACTGCCCTCCGGCCGTCTGGTCCGCGGACGCGGCCTGCGCCACCAGCTCCCCGCCGGCCCGACACCCTCCTACGCCGTCCACCTCCTCGGCAAGCAACCGCCCGAAGTCCCCTGGGAGGCACGATGGTTGCTCTGGCCGGACTTCCGACTGCCGCGCCATCGCGCACAGGCGCAGCACGTGCTCCGCGACGCGTGGGAGCGAGCGGCGGGGGAACGCGTCGAGTTCGCCTGCGGCGGCGGGCGCGGTCGGACCGGCACGGCGCTGGCCTGCCTCGCCGTACTCGACGGCGTCCCGGCCGACGAGGCGGTGGAGTTCGTCCGCCGGAACTACGACCGGCACGCCGTGGAAACCCCCTGGCAGAAGCGGTACGTCCGCCGCTTCACGGCATAGCGGCGGCCGTCGAACTCCCTCCCGTCGCATGCCACTTCTGCCGCCCGTACGTCGAGGAGTGCGCTCCGGCGCTCCGGCGAGGGCTGCGTCCTGCGCATGACCGGCATGGTTCGCGGGTGCGAAGTGGGGGCCGCTGTCAGTGGTCGGTGGTATCCCTGAGAATCGGGCGACGCACGTGCCGACGCCACGCCGCTCCGGGGCCGAACGGGGCGCGGGGGCCCGGCCGTTCGGCCGAACCCCCGCTTGTCAGCGCGTCCCTTCGGGCCGGTCAGCCCCGGACGCCGTTCACCCACTTCTTGAAGGCGTGGATCTCGGTGTAGATGTCCGGCGTCGTACCGCAGGTCGAACCGACCCCGCGGCTGTCGACGCCGACGATCTCCCAACGGCCGGCGGCCCACCGCAGCAGCGGGGAACCGGAGTCGCCGTTGCAGGGACCGAGGGTGTTCTCGGGGTTGTCGGCGCACACATCGCCGGCGCGGATGCCCCAGGCGTCGCTCCCGTTCGCCGGGTTCTTGACGCACTTGGGCGTGTCGCCCGGGATGGTCCTGGTGTCGAGTTGCTTGAGCAGCTTCGGCAGCTTGCTGTAGTCGCCGGCGCTCGCCGGGTCGTCGTAACCCCAGCCGATCTCCCGGACCGGGGTGCCGGCCGCGGTCGCCGTACCCGCCAGTGCGACGGGTCGCTGCGCCACCTTGGTCTTCAGGTGCATCAGCGCCAGGTCGGATCCGGAGCTGCGGTCGTCCGACGCGACGTAGGCGGGGTGGACCTCGATGCGGTCGACACCGGTCAGGGTGCCGCCGGTGGTGCGGTCGTTGGAGCCGATGCGCAGCTGGAACTGCGATGCCGGCTTGATCTCGAAGGGCTTGCCGTCCTTGCCCGGCAGGGTCACGCAGTGCGCGGCGGTGATCACCCAGTCGTCGCCGATGAGGCCGCCGCCGCAGCGGTGGCGGGTCGGGTCCTCCGCCCCTCCTCCCTGGATCGAGGCCATGAAGGAGTAGGCCGGCGCCGATCCGCCGCCGATGATCTTCGGCGCGTTGTCGGCGGGCGCGGCGGCCGCCGTCCCCGTGGCAGCCAGTGCCCCGGCGAGGACGGTCGCGGCGAGCGAGGCCGCCGCAAGTCCCGTCCGCTTCATGGCAGATATGGATGTGTTTCGACGTTCCACGTATGAACTCCCCGTTCAAACATGCAGACTCAAGTGGCCACACTGGCCACTTGAGTCATTTGACACCACTGCAGCAACAACTGACACAGAAATATCGGAAGTTACGAGTGCGGTGAATGTCACGGGGAGCGTCAGGGGCGTGGGGCGGTCCCCGGCATCTGGGCGGCACCACCGGCGCGTACCGCTTCGAGCACGGCCCGGTGGAGCACGCCCACGCCGCCGGGTGGGATCCGGACCGGGCCCCCTTCGAGGTCGTAGCGGTCCTCGGCTCCGGTGTAGTGGATGACGACCTGGGCCGTGCCGTCGCCCCGGTCGGTGGTGGTGATGGTCAGGTCGCCGGTGATGACGCCGACCTGAACCGTCATCGCGCCACCGGGACCGGCGGTGACCCGGTCGGTGAGTGTGTCGGGATCGGAGGTGGTCACGGTGCGCAGGTGTCCAGCATCTCGGTGAGTTTGGCCTTCTCGGGTTCGGTGACGTTGAGGTGGTAGACGTGCTTGACGTCGGTCCAGGCGCGGGCGTAGGTGCACCAGTAGGCACGCCGGGGCGGGGCCCACTGGTCCGGGGACTGGTCGCCCTTCGACCGGTTGGAGCGGGCCGACACCGCGATCAGCTGGGAGTGGACGAGGTCGTTGGCGAACTTCCGGCGCTCGGGGGTGGTCCATGTGTCGGCACCGGAACGCCAGGCGTTCGCCAGCGGGACGACGTGGTCGATGTCGAGCTGGCGGGAGTTGTGGAAAACCTCCGCGTCGTATTCGCTGAACCATGCCCCCGAAATGGCCCGGCACTCCTCGTCCTGCTTGACGTCTTCACCGTCCCTGGCGAGGACGACCTCTCGGGTGTCGCATTTCCCGTACTGGTTGATCCAGTGCGGGAATTTCGCGCGGCTGTAGCCCTCCATCGAATGCGGCTTCGCGACGTGCAGTCCGGCGAGTTCGGTGCGCACCGCGCCCACCGGCGGTGGCTCGGGGAGTCTCAGCGGAACGGCGTCGAATGCGGTCTCCGCGGGCCGCGACGCGGAGGCGAGGGTGGTCTGCGGATCCGGGGCGGCTGTCGCGGTCGTCGACGCGCTCGGCAGAACCACGGCGGCGATCAGGGCTGTTGTGGTGGCGACGCGGCGCCACCATGCGTTGGTCAACACCCGGAGAGCATCACCAGGCGAAACGGTTCGGCATCCCGAAATTCACTCCTTGGTGGGTAAATTCGGGTTTCCGGCATTCCGTTGAGTAAGCGAGTGAGTATAAGGCTCTGTGCGATTCGCAGGAAATACGGGGTGAAATCGGATCGGGAATCGGATCTGGCGAAAGGGATTCCCGGCGGGCGGGTGCCGACGCCATCACGTTGGCACCCGCCCGACACCGTATCCGCCAACGCACCGGCCTTCAGCGGCGGTTGGGGACCCGTTCCCACCACGTGACCGTGCGCAGGCACCACTCCGCCGGGCCGTATCGGAAGCGGGCCAGCCACCAGCGGCTGAAGAGCGTCTGGAGAGTGAGGATCACCAGGGCCAGGAGCATGGCGGTGCCCCAGCGGAGGGAGTGCCGCAGGTCGAGGAGCGGGGCGGCCGCGACGACCAGGAGGGTGGCGGCCAGGTAGTTGGTGAGCGCCATGCGGCCGAGCGGTTCGAGGACGGCGGACAGCGCCGTGCCCAGCGGGGTGCGCAACAGCAGGAGCAGGGTGACGGCGTAGGCGACGGCGGCCAGCAGCCCGGCCGCGGCGGCGATCCGGGTGGCGTGGGCATCGGCGGGGTCGGTGGCGTACTGCCACCACAGCGCCGCCGCCGCGGCGGGCGCGGCCACCGCCAGCACCGCGACGAGCGTGCCGGTGCGCTGCTCCAGGGCGCGCGGCACGCCCAGGCGGGCCACCGCGAGGCCGAGCAGGAACAGGCCGGGGATGGTGACCAGGCCGCCCGAGGCGAGCGTCACGGAGGCCAGGGTGAGGCCGCCGCCGGCGGCCAGGACGAGCGGGGTGGGCAGCCAGGTGGCGGGCAGCAGCACGAGCAGCCCGAAGATCGCGTAGGGCGTCAGGGCCTCGCCGGGGTGCAGCAGTTGGTGCGCCGCCCCCAGGAGGCCGAGCGCGATCAGACGCCGTACGAGGAGCAGCCGCGGCCGGTCCGAGCGGCGCGCGGCACCGTCGAGGAAGAGCGCGAAGCTGATGCCGAAGAGGAAGGAGAAGATCGGGAAGAAGCGCTCCTGGACGGCGAGGTCGAGGAACGCGCGGACGGGGTGGAGCTCGCCGGGGCGCGGCCCGAAGGCCATGGCGGTGATCTGCGGGATGTTCACCAGGAGGATGCCGCAGAGCGCGAATCCGCGGAGCGCGTCGAGGGCGCGGATGCGGCGGGCGGCGGGGCCCGGGGGCCGGGCCGGTGCGGGCGGTGCGGTGGCGGTGGTCGGCTGCATGGTTCCACCGTCGGCCGGCGGGGGTGCGCGGGACCTCTGCCGTTCGGCCGGAATCGTGCGGAGGCCCTCGGCCGAACGGCCGATGCCGCGCCCAGCGCCGCCGCGGGGGCCGGGCGGCGGTCAGCGGGAGCGGACCGTGCCGGTCTCCCAGGCCCAGGCGGCGATCTCCACGCGGTTGCGGACGCCCAGCTTGGTCTGGATGCTCCCGAGGTGGGTCTTCACGGTGCCGAGGGAGACATAGAGCTCCTGGCAGATCTCCTGGTTCGTGCGGCCCCGGGCCACCAGCCTGGCCACGTCCGTCTCCCGGTCCGTGAGCGGGCTCGCGGGGCGTCCGTCGGCGGCCGGGCCGGGGTGCGGTCCGAGCCGTTCCAGCAGCCGTACCGTCACCGACGGGGAGACCAGCGCATCGCCGCGGGCCGCGGCCCGGACGGCCTCCACCAGCAGCCCGGGGCCGGCGTCCTTGAGGAGGAAGCCGCAGGCACCGCCCTGAAGGGCGCCGTAGACGTAGTCGTCCTGGTCGAAGGTGGTCACCACGACGACCCGCAGTGGATCGGTGGCGTCCGGTCCGGCGAGGATCCGGGTGACGTCCAGGCCGTCCAGTTCGGGCATCCGGATGTCCACCAGGCAGACGTCGGGGCGCAGCCGGCGGGCGGCTTCCACGCATGCCGCGCCGTCGGGGACCTCGGCGATCACCTCGATGTCCGGTTGGGCGTCGAGGATCAGCCGGAAGCCGGTGCGGACCATGTCCTGGTCGTCGGCGATCAGCACCCGGGTCGCGGGGGGCCGGTGCGCGGGTTCCAGCGCGGGTGGGGACGGCAGGGAAGGGCTCACGGGTCCGATCGTGCCATGCCGCCTTCGGCATCCGGTCCCGCGCCGGGTCCCGGGTCCAGCACGGGGAACGACGCGGTCAGCTGCCAGCCGCCCTCGGGGGTGGGCCCGGCGGTCAGCGCGCCGCCGACCGCCTCGGCCCGTTCCCGCAGGCCGACCAGTCCGAAGCCGCCGCGACCGCCTGCCGGGGCGGCGGCGCGCTCGGCCGCCGGGCCGTTGTGCACCTCGACGGTCAGCTGCCCGCCGCGGAGGGCGGCGCGGACGGTGACGGTGGCCGCCGCGGGCGCGTGCCGCCGCACATTGGTCAGGGCCTCCTGGACCGCGCGCTGGACGGAGGTCTCCACCTCGGGCGCGAGGCGGGCGCGGCGGGCGGCGGCGTCGATCCGGACGGTGACGTCCGGGCCGCCGCGCCGGGCGAAGTCGGCGGCGAGTTCGGCGAGCCCGGCGTACAGCTCTCCGGGGCGCACCCCGCGGCCCTCCTCCTCGCGGAGGACGCGTACCAGGCGGCGCATCGAGTCCAGCGTCTCCAGGCCCGCCCGCTCGATGCCGAGCAGCATGGTGTCGACCCGTTCGGGGGCGGTCTCGCGGATCGTCCGGGCGGCCTGGGCCTGGACCACGATGCCGGTCACGTGGTGGGCGACGAAGTCGTGGAGGTCGCGGGCGAGTTCAAGGCGTTCGCCCTGCCGGACCGCGGCGACGGCGCGGGCCCGGCGGGCGTCCAGGGCGCGGAGGTAACAGCCCAGGCCGAGCGCCGCGCCGACGGCGAGGGTGAGGACGAAGGCGTAGTTGACGAGGTCGCCGTAGTGCCGCAGGCGCAGCGGCGCCGCGACGACGGCGGTGCCGAGCGCGGCGCACAGCACGACGGCGGCTCGTGCGGGGGCGGCCCGGCGGGCGGTGCCCAGCAGCAGGCCGAGCAGCGCCGCGGTCTCCGGCAGTCCCCAGCTCCCGGCGGCGCTGCGGACGGGCAGCGCGACCAGTGCGAGGGTCACCGCCCACGAGGCGGCCGCCGCGATCGCGGCACGGCGCCGTACGGACAGCCACCGGTGGGGCGCCAGCAGCAGCGCCGCGAAGAGCGGTGCGGCGGCGAGCGCGACGAAGTCCGCCGCGGTGTGCGGGTATCCGGTCAGCGGTTGCAGGCTCTCCCAGTCGGCGAGCCAGAGCAGGACGAGGAGCAGGTACAGCGCGCCGGTGGCCGTCCATCGGGCACGGCGCGGGAG
This sequence comes from Streptomyces noursei, assembly GCF_016917755.1. Classification (GTDB taxonomy): domain Bacteria; phylum Actinomycetota; class Actinomycetes; order Streptomycetales; family Streptomycetaceae; genus Streptomyces; species Streptomyces yunnanensis. Next base: position 1,772,669 of record NZ_CP070326.1, read on the forward strand.
GGGTGCGTGCGGTTCCACTCCGGCAGGCTACGGAAGCGCCCGCCCGCGGCGGGTCGGCCGAACGGCCGACCCGCGCCCGTCATCGAGTTCGACACCGGGTCCTCCTGCGGGAGCACGACCGGCGCCCCGGCCGCACCGCGGGTCCCTCAGGCCGGGTCGTGGGGTGGCGGGGACGGCATCGTGCCGATGTCGGGGGCCGCTTCGGGCCAGACCAGCAGGACCGGGCAGGGGGCGTGGTCGACCACGAACCGGCTGGCGGGCGAGAGGCTGTGCGGGCCGAGGTGGCGGCGGTCGCCGTCGCGGGCGAGGATCAGCAGGTCGGCGCCGTCGGCGGCGGCGACCACCACGCGTTCGGGGCGGCCGGGGCGTTCCTGGCGGGCGCAGGGGCGGGCGAGGCGGGCGGCGGCGGTGCGCAGGAGCGCGGCGGCGGAGGTGGCGGCCAGGTCTTCCAGGCGGGTGCCGGGGGCGCTCCCCCAGCCTTCGGCCGGGCGGTGCCCCCGGCTGTGGCCGCGGCCGAGCAGTCCGGCGTAGGCACCGTGGGCGGCGGCCTGGACGTCGGGGCCGGTGACGTGCAGGAGGACGATCTCGGCGCCCTCGGGGACGTGACGGCGGGCGGCGTCCACACAGGCCGGCCAGGTGCCCTCGGCGATCCAGACGATGACGGTCACGCGGTCGGCCTCCGTGCTCAGCTTCCGAGGACGTGCAGCGACAGCCACAGTGCTACCACGGAGAGCACCAGCGCGGCGGGGACCACGAGCAGCCCGAGCAGGGTGAATTCGCCCGGTGCCACCTCCGCGTCGTGTTCCCGGACGATGCGCCGCACTCGTCGCCGTCCCCTCCTCCGGCGGGCCGGCCCTGCTCGGCGGCCTGCTGTTCGGGGCCGACGCCTCGGGTTCCCCGGAGGCGCCGTGCCATCACGTCCATTGGCTCGTCGTCGCGGCTCAGGCGCGGGGGCGGGGCGTGGGCCGTGCCCTGATGGCGGACGCGGTACGGCGGTTCGTGACGGTTCCCGCGAGCATCGAGGTGGTCACCTTCGGGAGCGACCATCCCGGGGCCGAGGCCAGCGGGGCGCGCCGCTTCTACGCGTCGCTGGGCCTCGTCCCCGCCGAGCCCGCTCCGCCGGGTCCGGAGGGCGGTTCGCGCCAGGTGTACCGCCGGGCGCGGGAGCACCGGGCCGCCGACTGACCGCCACGGCCCGGGTGACGGTCGCGCGAATGTTCCGCGGAGCGGCGGAAATTGGCGTGCGCGGCGGTGGTGGACGCTGCGATGATCCCCCGATGCCGGGCCGACGGCAGCCGGCGGAGAGGGAGCGGCGGATGACCACACAGCGCGGGCGGGCGGCCGGGCCGGCGGCGTCCGGGTGTCTGATCGTCTCGGGGATGCCGGGGGCCGGGAAGTCGACGGTGTCACCGCTGGTGGCGGGGCACTTCGAGCGGGCGGCGCACATCAACGGGGACTTCCTGTCGTACATGGTCGTCCAGGGGAGGGTCGGATTCCTCGGCCGGCCGGCCGAGGAGTCGCGGCGGCAACTACTGCTGTGCGCCCGCAACATGTGCGCGTTGGCCGACAACTTCGTCGAGCACGGCATCTTCCCGATCATCGAGTACGCCATCACCGACCGCGAACTCCTGGACTTCATGGTCGGGTTGCTCGCGCCCCGTCCGGTGATGTTCGTGGTACTGGCCCCGCCGCCGGAGGTGTGCATGCGGCGCAACGCCGCGCGCTCCGCCCGGGAACGCGTCGACTACGACATCGCCCCCTTCCACCGCGCGATGCACGACGAACTGGGCGGCGTGGGGTGGTGGCTGGACAGCACCGGGCAGACGCCCGAGGAGACCGCCGCCGACATCGCGGCCGAGGCCCGGCACCGGGCCGTGCTCACCGGTGGTCAACTGTCGTAGTGCAGGGTGCCGTCCTCGTCCATGGTCGGGTGGATCTTCGTCGGGCCGTAGTCGTCCACGTCCGACCGGCGGGGCGGTTCCGGGCCGTCGGGGCCGATCCTGACCATCCGCTCGATGCGGCAGATCTGGAACCTCTTGTCGTCCACCCGCACCTCGTTGGCGCGATCGGCGGCCTTGAACTCCTCGGCGGCCTCGACGTACCGCTGGCGTTCGGCGGCGCTGAACTCGTAGAGCTGCGGCCAGAATTCGATCATGGCGTCGACGAGCAGTCGGCGCGCCTCGTGCGGGGTCGGCATCAGCGCTCCCCGCGGCTGCCAGCACCCGCGGCGGCGTTCGGCGACGCCGAAGCCGACGGGCAGCAGGACGACCTCCGGGTAGGCCGTGCGGGCCCGCTCGGACTCCTCGCGGACGGCGGCGGGGAAGCGCGCCCCGGAGTAGGCGTAGCCCTGGAGCGCCACCTTCATGGCGACGACCATGGGGCTGGTCTCCCGGCCGGGGACGAGGGCGAAGTCCCGGTCCGGCGAGGGGGTGTCGCTCCGGCCGCCCCAGGCGCGGTCGGCCGGCTCGGGGTCGGTGGGCCGGGGCGGCTCCAGGCCGCTCCGGCCGGCGCGGGCGAACTCGTCGCCGCGGACGATCCGGTAGCGGGCGCCGCAGACCGTCAGGTCGTCGATCGGTTCGCGTTCCAACCGCGCCACCGCGGCCAGCAGTTCGCGCCGCACCGCGGGATCGTCGGTGTCGTCCTTGGCCTTGAACCAGAGATGGGAGTTGAGGGTGTCCCGGGCGTCCTGCGGCGTGGCGTCGGTCACCGGTTTCAACAGGCGCCATTCCGGGGCGCGTTCGGCGTCCGCGGGGTCGAGGACGGCGAGACCGAAGACCGGGCCGCGGAAGGCGAGGTCCGGGTAGCGGCGGGACGCGTCCACGGCGTCGGCCTCCACGACCCACTCGGCCGGATCGTCGCGCCGCACCAACTCCGCGTGGAGCCGGTCGATCTGTCGCTTCCAGTCATCGGTCATGAGCGCATTGTGGTCGCTGGCCGCGCCGATTTTGGCCGGAACCGTGGATGTGGCCCACTCCCGTGGGTGAATGTGGGGGAAAGTGTTGCCGCCCCGGCGCCGGGGCGGGTCGCGCAAGAGCCGAGAGAGGGACGGGATGGGCAGCGGAACGGGCAGGGGTACGGGCGCGGTGACGAGCCGGCAGCGCGGTGATCGACCGCCGCAGGCACACGCCACGTTCGGGGTCGGCGTCATCGTGCTGGACCCGGACGGGCGGATTCTGCTCGGTCTGCACCACGCGGGGACCTGGGAACTGCCCGGCGGCAAGGTCGATCCCGGCGAGGGCGTGCGGCGCGCCGCGGCCCGGGAGCTGCGCGAGGAGACCGGGCTGGACACCGCGCCGGACGACGTCCGGGTCTTCGCGATGTTGCACGACGACGTGCACGGTCTGAACCGCATCACGATGGCGTCGCTCGTCACCCGCTACCAGGGCACGCCGTACGCCGCCGAGCCGCAGCACGTCAGCAGCTGGGAGTGGCACTCCCCCACCGCGCTGCCCGGCCCGCTGTTCACGCCGTCCGCGCAGATCCTCACCGTGTGGCGGCCGGAGCTGGAGATCTCCGCTCCGACGGCGCACCGGCTCGATGTGATGTGCGTCGGGATGACCTGAGGGGACGTCGTCGGCACTCGGGCGGTGCGGCTGATTTCGGCCACCGTCGGTCCCGGTACGGGCGGGCGGTGGCGCGGCACGGTGCGGCGCGGCGCGGAAACCGGCTGCGGACGGTACGCCGGCCCGGTGACCATGGGGGCATGCACTCGACATCAGCGCACCCGACGGTGCACCGGCTCGACCTGGGCTACTTCGTCCGGCCGGCGTCGGAGACCGGCGGCCCGGAGCCCCGCGTGGAGCCGGCACTGGCCTATCTGGTGGAGCACGACCGGGGACTGCTCCTCTTCGACACCGGCATCGGCGCCGCCGACCCGGAGACCGAGGCCCACTACCGCCCCCGACGCCGCCCGCTCCAGGCCGCGTTGGCCGCCGTCGGGACGACCCTCGCGGACATCTCGCTCGTCGTCAACTGCCATCTGCACTTCGACCACTGCGGCGGGAACCCGCTGTTGGCCGGCAAGCCCATCCTGGTTCAGGACGTGGAGCTGGCCACCGCCCGCCGGGGCGACTACACCATCGACGAGCTGATCGACTTCCCCGGGGCGCGCTACGAGCAACTGACCGGCGAGGCGGAGGTCTGGCCCGGCGTCCGGATCGTCCCGACGCCCGGCCACACCGACGGGCACCAGTCACTGGTCCTCCACCACCCCGACGGCACGGTGGTACTGGCCGGCCAGGCCCATGACTTCGCCTCGCACTACGCCTCGGACCACCTGGCCCGGCAGGCCGCCCTGGACGGCGCGGCCCGGCCGCTCCCGGGCTACCGCCCGTGGCTCGACCGGCTCGCCGCCTTCGCTCCACGGCGGGTGTACTTCGCCCACGACTGCTCGGTCTGGGAGCCGCCGCACGCCCCATGACGCACCGCGGGCCGGGGTCGCCCGGACGCCGCGCGGCCCCTCGCGGGTACGGTGCACCATGACCACCCACCGCACCGTCATCCACCCCGTCCCGTACCACTCCCAGTGGGCCTCGCCCGAACTCGTCCCCGCGCTCCTCGCCGGGACGACGTCGGCCACCGAGGACCCCCGCTGGCCGGAGTACGGCGCCCGGACCCCCGAGGAATACGCCTGGTGGTCCTGGCGCCTGTGCGGGATGGCCTGCCTGCGGATGGCGTTGGAGTTCTGGCGGCACTCCGCTCCCACCGCCATGGAGCTGGCCACCGAATGCCTGGACGCCGGCGCCTACGTCCGCCATCCGGAGGGCCTGCACGGTTTGGTCTACGCGCCGTTCGCCGCCTACGCGGAACGCCGTTGGGGACTGAGCGCCGAGTCCCGGCCCGACCTGCCCCGGGAGGAGATCCCGGCGCTGATCGGTGCCGGTCGGCTCGTCCTGCTCTCCGTCCACCCCTCCATCCGGGACGCCGACCCCGAACCGCCGCAGCGGGGCGGCCATCTGGTCCTGGCCGTCGGCGTCACCCCGGACCACGTCGTGATCCACAATCCGTCCGGACTCCCCGGCCACTCCCAGGAGTTCACCCACGTCGAGTGGCGGCGGCTGGACCGGGTCTACGCCGGACGCGGCGTCGTCCTGGGGCAGCACCGGGAGTAGGGCCAGGGCAGCGGGCGCCGGCCGGATGCCTCAAACTCCCTCCCCGCAGGGGACGTTGGCCTCGCCGATATCAAGGAGAACCCTCCCCACCCCTGGTAATTGCTTGAGCAAGCAGTTACGTTACGTCCGTGATCGGGTTCGAGTCGATGTCACAGGGCAGCTCCGCGGCACCCGCCGGCAACGCGGAGGACGAGCGCTGGTGCATGGCGGTGCGGCTGTTGGGCCGGGTGGAGAAACAGCTGGACGCGACCCTCCAGCGCCGCCACGGCCTGCCGCTCTCGGAGTACCGGGCACTGTGCGCGCTCAGCCGCCCGGACAGCGGGCCGGCGCTCCGGATGGGCGAACTCGCCGACCGGATCGGCCTGCAGGACAGCACGGTCACCCGCCTGATCGGCCGGTTGGAGGCGCAGGACCTGGCGGAGCGCGCCGCCGCCCCCGGCGACGGGCGGGCGGTCGCGGCCCGCATCACCGCAGCCGGCCGACAGCGGTACGCGGAGGCGACCCCCACCTACCGGGCGGCGCTCGGTGCCGCCCTGGAAGCCTCCATGGCCAATATCTACCTCGCCGACCTCGCGGCGTGGGTGCGCACCGGCGAGTCGGCCGTCGGGGGCACGCCCCACGCATCCGAAGGGAGCTCCTGATGACCGATGCCGTCGACCACTACGCGCGACTGCTCGCCGAGCACTACACCTGGATGCTGGGCGGCGACATACCCGCCGCCGCGTCGGGCCAGCTCGAACTCCTGCGGAAGCTGGGCGTGCACGCGGACTGGGGCGCGTCCGACACGTCGGACGACGCGCGCGGGGAGGCCGTCGCCGTCGATCTGGGCTGCGGGCCCGGTACCCAGACGCTGGCCCTGGTCCGCCTCGGGTTCGCGCCCGTCGTCGCCGTGGACACCAGCGCGCACCTGCTGGCCGAGCTGACCGCGACCCACGCGGGGACCGGCGGCGCCGCGGAGGCGCTCCGCCCCCTCCGGCGGGACATCCGCGGCGCCCTCGCCGAGGCGGCGCCCGCGGACTCGGTGGCCGCCGTGGTGTGCATGGGCGACACCCTGCCGCACCTGCCCGCCAAGACCGACGTCACCGAGCTGCTCGGCGACGTGGCACGCGCGCTCCGCCCCGGCGGCCATTTCGTCGCCACCTACCGCGATCTGACGGCGGCGCTGCACGGCACGGACCGCTTCCTGCCGGTCCGCAGCTCGGACGACCGCCTGCTGACCTGCTTCCTCGAATACGTCGACGACGACACGGTGCTGGTCCACGACCTGTTGCACACCCGCTCGGCGGCGGGTTGGGAACAGCGGACCAGCAGCTATCCGAAGCTGCGGATCCCGGCGCAGTGGCTGGTGGAGCAGTGCCGCGCCGTCGGCCTGGAGGTGCGGCACGACGAGACCGGGCCGCGGGGGATGCGGGTCCTGCACGCCGTCAAACCGTGACCTGATCCGGTCGGCACGACACCCTCCCCCCTTATGGGTGATGGCCAACTCGCTTCATTTCCAAGGAACATGAAAGGGAGCGCGCGGCCGGAACGCACTCCATGAAGCCGGCGCGGCCGCGGGGAGGGGACCGGTGACGGGCTTGCAGCGCGACGGAGGCGAGCGGGAGGCGCGTCACCGCATCCCGTTCGGGGCCATCGGCCTCACTCTCGCGCTGGCGTGCAGCATCGCCGGCATCGTCTGGACCGCCGGCCTCGACGAGACCGGCGTGGAGGTCGCGCCGCCGAGCGGCGACACGCTCCGCCCCGCCGCCACCCCCGCCCCGCCGCCGTCCCCGCACCGCGCCGCGCCCTCCCGCCCGTAGCGCCGCGGCAGTTGGCGCGCCGGCGGTGCCACCCGGCCGCGGCGTGCCCGGCGCGGCGTGCCCCGTCTCCTCGCGCCCGTCCTGAAGTATGGGACAAAAGGTGCGTACACCCGCAGAACCCCGCGGGTGCCGCGTCACCGGCCGAACCCGCCGCACCCATCGCAGCAGAACGAGGGCACGTCCCATGGAGATGCACCAACCGACCGCACCTGCCGCGCCCCGGAATCCCGGCCTGAAACGCGACATCGGGCTGGTCGGGCTGATCTGGACCTCGGAGGGGTCCATCATCGGATCCGGATGGCTGTTCGGGGCGCTGTTCGCGGCGCAGGCGGCCGGCACTGCGGCGCTGGTCTCCTGGGGCATCGGGGCGGTGGCCATCGTCATCCTCGCGTTCGTCCATGCCGAGCTGGGGGCGATGTACCCGGTCGCGGGCGGCACCGCGCGCTTCCCGCACTACGCGTTCGGCAGCGCGGCGGGCGCGTCCTTCGGCTGGTTCTCCTGGCTGCAGGCGGTCACCGTGGCGCCGATCGAGGTGATGGCGTCGCTGAACTACCTCAGCGTGCACGCCCCCTGGGTGCAGACCGGCAAGAACCACCTCACCCCGGCCGGCTACGGACTCGCGGTCGCCTTCATGGCGTTCTTCGTCGTCGTCAACTTCTTCGGCATCAGGTGGCTGGCCCACACCAACAGCGTGGCGACCTGGTGGAAGCTGGCCGTCCCCGTCGTCACCATCATCGTGATGGGGGCCGCGGCCTTCCACCCGGGGAACTTCGGATACCAGGGCTTCGCACCCTTCGGCGCCAAGGGCATGCTCTCGGCGATCAGCACCAGCGGCATCATCTTCGCCCTCCTCGGCTTCGAGCAGGCCGACCAGTTGGCGGGCGAGAGCCGCAATCCGGCGCGGGACATCCCGCGGGCGGTGATCGGCTCGATCTTCATCGGCGTGTTGGTCTACGTCGCCCTGCAGGCGGTGTTCATCGGGGCGCTCCCGCGCACCGCCTTCGCGCACGGCGGCTGGGCCGATCTGACGTTCAGCGGCAAGGCGGGGCCGTTCGCGGGGCTCGCCACCTCCATCGGCCTCGGCTGGTTGGCGACGCTCGTCTACATCGACGCGGTCGTCTCGCCGTCCGGTACCGGCCTGGTCTATGTGACGGCCACCTCCCGGGTCTCGTACGGGCTGTCCCGCAACGGCTACGTACCGGCGGTCTTCGAGCGGACCACCCGGCACGGCGTGCCGTGGTTCGGGCTGCTGGTGGCGTTCGTCGTCGGGCTGATCGTCTTCCTGCCGTTCCCCACCTGGCAGAAGCTGGTCGGCTTCGTGACCTCGGCGAGCGTGCTGATGTACGCCGGCGCCCCGCTCGCCTTCGGCTGCCTGCGGAAGCAGGATCCCCACCGGCCGCGTCCGTACCGGTTGCCCGGTGGGCTGTTCTGGGCCCCGGTGGCCTTCATCGTCGCCAACCTGATCATTTACTGGGCCGGTTGGGACACGCTGTGGCGCCTCGGGGTGGCGATCGTCCTGGGCTATGCCGTCCTGGGAGGCTCGGCGCTGCTGAAGCTCAACCCCAAGGCCCCGCGCCTGAACTGGCGGAACGCGCAGTGGCTGCCGGTGTATCTGCTGGGCATGGGGGTGATCTCCTGGCAGGGCGGCTTCTGCAGCACCGGACCGGCGGCCAAGGTGTCCTGCGGCGCGACCGACGCTCTTCCGCTGTGGTGGGACATCGCGCTCATCGCCGCCTTCAGCCTCGTCATCTACTTCTGGGCGCAGGCGGTGCGGCTGCCGGACGAGGAGACGCGGGAGTACATCGGATCGGTGGAGGTCGTGCCAGGGGCGTGAGCGGAGCCGCGGTGCGGGGGATCGCGGGAAAAACCGGTCGTGGCACGGCCCTCACGGGGCCCGTGGCGGAGTTCGACGGGGCGGCGGACGGGGTTTCCCGCGGCACGTGGGGCGTCGGTCGGCCCGCCTCGGCGCGGCGCACCAGGCGGGCCCGGGGACGCTCCGGCCGACGGGCCTGACCTGGGCGTACGTCGCCGTGCGTCGCATGACGCCGTAGCCTCGCCAGGGACCACGGAGCCGGACAGCGGGACGGGGAGGGCCGATGGGCACGGTGGACGGATGCAGGCAGCCGGAGGGGTCCGGCGACGGCGGACGGGGGGAGCCGGACGCGCGGAACATCCGGACGGTGGAGGACGTACTCCGGCTGCTGGACGGCCTGTTCGCGCCGGCGGCCGACCGCTGGACGGCGGACGGCGCCGCCTGGTGGGACGGGTTCTACGCGGACCGCGACCGGCCGGTGCCGTTCTTCGCGGCGAAGCCCGACGAGAACCTCGTGTCGTATCTCGACCGCGGGCTGATCACCGTCGGCCGGGCACTGGACCTGGGCTGCGGTCCGGGCCGCAACGCGCTGCACCTGGCCTCGCTGGGCTTCGAGGTGGACGCCGTCGACCTCTCCCCCGCCGCCGTCTCCTGGGCCCGGGAACGGGCCCGCGAGGCGGGGGCCGTCGTCCGCTTCCACTGCGGCGACGCCTTCGCCGCCCTCGCCGACCCGGACACCGGGCTCGGCGGCCCGTACGACCTGGTCTACGACTCCGGCTGCTTCCACCATCTGCCGCCGCACCGCCGGATCAGCTATCTCGCCCTCCTCGACCGGGCCCTGGCCCCCGGCGGCCACTTCGGCCTCGCCTGTTTCGCGGCCGGGGCGATGGGGTCCGAACTCCCGGACGCCGACTTCTACCGCGGGCCGGGGCTGCACGGCGGCCTCGCGTACACCCCGGAGTCGTTGCGCGCGCTGTTCGCCGATCTGACGGAGGTCGAGCTGCGCCGGATGCGGGACGAGCCGCCGCAGTCCCCCGCGTTCGGCGAGGCGTTCCTGTGGACGGCGTTGTTCCGGCGCCCGGCCCGGGGGTAGCCGCGCGGCGTGCGCCGGTCGCGTGCACCGACACACCACATGTTTTCTCACTTGCGCAAGTTTCAGGAGTACTGTCTGCCTGTCGTGGCTTCGTCCGGGCAGGAGGCCAAGGTTGGGTGCCGTCAGCTTTCCCGTGCGCGGGACGACCCGCGCCGCAACGGTGTGGGGTCGGATCCTCGGACGGGGGTCCCTGGTCCGCCGGCTCGACTGGATGTTGTTCGGCGCGGCCTTCGCGCTTTCCGTGATCGGCGCGCTGCTGGTCTTCTCCGCGACCCGCGGGCGGATGCAACTCAACCAGGGCGACCCGTACTTCTTCGTGGTGCGGCACCTCATCAACACCGGGATCGGCCTCGCCCTCGGCGCGCTCACCCTGTGGTACGGCCACCGGCGCCTGCGCGACACCGCGGCCGTCCTCTACGTCGTGACGGTGCTGCTGGTGGCGCTCGTGCTGACGCCGGTCGGCGCGACCATCAACGGCTCCCGGCGGTGGATCGTGATCGGCGGCGGCATGTCGATCCAGCCCGCCGAGTTCGTCAAGGTCGCGATCATCATCGCCATGGCGGTGGCGCTCACCGCACGGGTGGACGCCGGCGACCTGATCGAGCCGGACCGGCGGGGCATCGTCCGGGCGCTCGCCCTGGGCGGGGTCCCGGCGCTGCTCGTCCTGCTCACCCCCGATCTCGGGCAGGCGCTCGGCATCGCGGCGATCGTGCTGTGCATGCTCGTCGCGGCGGGGGCGCCGAAGCGCTGGGTCCTGGGGCTGCTGGGGATCGGCGTGGCGGGCTGCCTGGCCGTCTGGCAGTTCCACCTGCTGGACCAGTACCAGATCAACCGATTCGCGGCGTTCGCCGACCCCGCGCTCGACCCGTCGGGCGTCGGCTACAACACCAGTCAGGCGAGGATCGCCATCGGCGCGGGCGGGCTGACCGGCTCCGGGCTCTTCCACGGGGCCCAGACCAACGGGCAGTTCGTGCCCGAGCAGCAGACCGACTTCGTCTTCTCGGTCGCCGGGGAGGAACTGGGCTTCCTCGGGGCGGGCCTGATCATCGTCCTGATCGGGGTGGTGCTGTGGCGGGCCTGCCGGATCGCGCGGCACTGCCCGGATCTCTACGGCACGGTCACCGCGGCCGGGATCGTCGGCTGGCTGGCCTTCCAGGCGTTCGAGAACATCGGGATGAACCTCGGCATCATGCCGGTCACCGGGCTGCCACTGCCGTTCGTCAGCTACGGCGGGTCGTCGATGTTCGCCGGCTGGGTCGCCGTCGGGCTGCTGCAGTCGATAAAGGTCCAGCGGACGATGTCGGCCTGAGCGGACGGGCGGCGGCGCCACGGCCCGGCGGGGGCGCGGGCCCCCGTGCCGGGACCGGCCGGGCCGGCGGCCTACGCACCGGCGAACAGGCCGCGCAGCCGGCTGCCGTTGGCGAGCACGACGACGCCCGCCAGTGCGAGCCCGCAGACGCCCTGCTCCACCTTCAGCCAGGTCGGGAACGGGCCGGGGACCGCGATGATCACGGCGATCGCCGCCGTCATGACGGCGGAGACGATCCGCAGTCTGCGGTAGGCGCCGCGGGACCCACGGGCCGTCCCGGCGGCGAAGAGGTAGGTCAGCACGGCGCTGACGACGACGATGCTCGCCCGCACCCAGACCGCGTCGTTGACGACGGCGGGATCGCCGCGGAGGAGGTAGACGGCCGCGAGGGTGAGCGCGCTCAGGCCGAGGTAGCCGGCGACCAGCAGCTTTATGCCTCGTAACGCACTGGTGGTGCGGGGGTGTTGGAGCGCTTCGGGGGGAACCGCGGTGGGGCGCGGGCTCCGGGCGTTCATGGTGGTGGTCCCTTCTGTCGTGCGGAGCGGCGGCGCGCCCCTGCGTACGGTCACCTCCAGCATCCGGTCGCCCCGGCGGACGTTCATCACCCACGCGGACGACGCGCCGGGCGCCCGGCCTCGGGGGGCGGTGAGGGGCAACCCGTACGGGCTCCCACCACCGGGTCTCGGGGTTGCCGCCCGACGGGCCGGGCGGCACCTCCGTCGGCAGCTGTGCCAGAGGGGACCGCGTCACGGCGTTCGAGGAGCTGGGCGCGCAGGCCCTGCTGTTCTCCGGCGACCCCGCGGAGGGCGCGCTGGTCGGCCCGTACCGCCCGGTGAAGCTGCCGCCGGGGCGGCTGACGTGGGCTGATTTGCCCCGGGCCGGGGGCGGTGTGCGACAGTGGGCCCTCCGGTCGGCCGGGCGTTTCGCCGTGTGCGGCGGTGGCCGCCGGAACTCTGACATTCCCCATCCCCGAACGACGGTTCAGGCCGCGCCGTGCGCGGATCCTGCCCGTACGTCCGCCCTCCCCCGAGTGATTTCTTCCCCCAGAGAGCGATGCAGGCGACGACTCTTCTCCCCCGGACCACGGACCTGTTCACCCAGGGCCTGGAGTCGCAGAGCGGCTCCGCGCTGCTGCGTTTCGGCGCCGCCCGACCCCGCCCGGCCGGCCGGATCAGCTGGTCCGGCGAGGGTGCGGTGGCCTGGCTCGACGAGCCGCGCGGCCATCTCTGGAGTGTCGGCGAGCCGACCGCGGCGGCCGGTCTCGTCCTTCGCGCCACCCATCAACTCCCGGACGCCGTAAGGGAGTTCACCGCGCCGCGGGGCACCGAGACGCTGCTCGGTCGGCACCTTGCAGTGACCGACCCGATCGCCTGGGACTTCCGGTGGACGCTGGCCGAGCCGCCGGCCCATCCAACGGAGGAGCGGGTGGTCCCGCTGGACGAGACGCACCATGACGAGCTGCTCGCCTTCCTCACCGAGCACAGCCCGGCGCACTCCACCGGGCCCGGCTCCGCGGACGTCAGCCTGTGGACCGGGATCCGCGGCACGGACGGCCGGCTGGTGGCGTGCGGCGCGCTGAGCAGCCTGCGGGACAGCGGCGCCCCGCTGATGGCGTCGGTCGCCACCGACGCGGCCCAGCGCGGCCAGGGCCTGGGGGCGGCCCTGACGTCGTGGCTGACCCGGTACGCCGTCCGCCGGTACGGCTTCTGCACCCTGTGGCAGCTCGCCGACAACGCCCCCGCCGACCGGCTCTACACCCGCCTTGGCTACCGCAACGAGGACCCCTGCGTGGCCGGGCGGATCAGCGGGCGCTGACCGCGGCGCGACTGCGGGGCGGTCGGTGGTGGCGGTTGTGCAGGAGGGCCTGCAGGCGCCCGGAGCGGCGGCTGGCGGACTCGGGCCGCAGCGGCGGGAGGGCGTCGGTCAGGAAGAAGAGGTAGGCCAGGACCTGTATCGCCCAGCGGTCGAAGGCGACGAGGCTGCGGAACTGGCTCCGGGGGTAGTGCCCGGTGCGGAGCAGCGCGGCGGCCGGCGAGCTGAGGATCAGGATCGTCAGGGCGGCCAGGGCCAGGACGGCGGACAGCCCGCCGATCCACCACACGAGCCGGAAGACCAGGCCGACCAGCACCACCAGCAGGAGCTGCGGGAAGGCGCGCAGCCGCGACAGGAGCAGCCCCGGGCCGCGGGGCAGGTGCTCCGGGCGGTCGATGAAGAGGCGGGCGGGGTAGTCGGGGACCGCGCCGAGGGTGAAGGGCGGGTAGCGGTCGGTGGCCAGCGCCCCGTAGGAGTAGTAGGCCACGCGCCAGGCCCAGCGCAGCACGCCGGTGCTGAAGAGGAACAGCCACCGGGGGTAGCGCCCGGTGAAGAAGATCACCGGGACCGCCAGCGCGGTGGCGATCAGGAAGCCGATGCCCAGGGCGGTCAGCAGGACGTGGTGCGGGACGAGGAGCAGCCACTTCACCGCCCAGAGCCAGCGGGACAGCGGCTCGTCCAGGTCCGCCTCGACCCGTACCGGCTGGTACTCCGCGGCGATCGTCGACATGGCCGTCAGCTCCTTCCGCCACAGTGGCCGGATCCGGCCGGAGCGCCCCCTCACCACCAGAGTGACCGAGTCGGGCCGGTTTGGGCAGGGGCTGTGGACGACGGACCTGCGCCCCGGCCCGGCGCGGCGGCCGGGGCGTGACCGACCGCGGTCAGTCGCGGACCGTCTGCTCCGGGATGACCGGGCGGGCGGCCTGCTTGCTCTCCGCGCCGTGGGCGAAGCCGCCGGCGTCGGCGGCGTCGCGGTGCGGGCGCTGCTGGGCCTGCAGACGCGGCAGGACCCGGCGGAGGTCCTCCAGGAACAGGTCGCCGAGGTCGTGGCCGAAGCCGTTGCGGACGACGACGCGGAGGGCCGCGAGGTCGGTGCGGTTGGCGGGGAAGGTGTAGGCGGGGACCTGCCAGCCGCGTTCGCGGAGTGCGGCGGAGACGTCGAAGACGGTGAAGTTGGTGACGTCGTCGCTGGTCCGGAAGGCGAAGACGGGGAGTTGGCTGCCGTCGGTGAGCAGCGTGAACGGTCCCATCCCGGCGATCTCGGCGGCGATCCGGGTGGCGACGTCCCGGCTGGTCTGCTGGACGGCGCGGTAGCCCTCGAAGCCCAGCCGCAGGAAGTTGTAGTACTGGGCGATGACTTGGGCGCCGGGCCGCGAGAAGTTCAGCGCGAAGGTCGGCATGTCGCCGCCGAGGTAGTTGACGTGGAAGACCAGGTCCTCGGGGAGCGCGTCGGCGTCCCGCCACAGGGCCCAGCCGACACCGGGCATCACCAGGCCGTACTTGTGGCCCGAGGTGTTGATGGAGGCGACCCGCGGGAGCCGGAAGTCCCAGACGAGTTCGGGGTCGAGGAAGGGCGCGATCATCGCGCCGGAGGCGCCGTCGACGTGCAGCGGGACGTCGATGCCGGTGCGCTCCTGGAGGTCGTCGAGGGCCGCGGAGATCTCGGCGACCGGTTCGTAGGCGCCGTCGAAGGTGGAGCCGAGGACGGCGACGACGCCGATGGTGTTCTCGTCGCAGAGCTCGACGGCCTGCTCCGGGGAGAGGACGAACCGGTCGCCCTCCATAGGCACGTAGCGCGGCTCGACCTCGAAGTAGTTGGCGAACTTCTCCCAGCAGATCTGGACGTTGATGCCCATCACCATGTTGGGGCGCTCGGTGGACCTGCCCTCGGCGCGCCGGCGGTGCTGCCAGCGGCGCTTGAGCGCCAGCCCGGCGAGCATCGCCGCCTCGCTGGACCCGGTCGTCGAACAGCCCACCGCGGCATGGGAGTCGGGGGCGTGCCACAGGTCGGCGAGCATGTGCACGCAGCGCGCCTCGATCTCGGCGGTCTGCGGGTACTCGTCCTTGTCGATCATGTTCTTCTCGGCGCACTCGGCCATCAGCCGCTGGGCCTGCGGCTCGGCCCAGGTGCTCACGAAGGTGGCGAGGTTGAGCCGGGCGTTGCCGTCCAGCATGAGTTCGTCGTGGACGATCTGGTAGGCGGTGTCGGGGTCCATGCCGTCGGCCGGCAGCTCGTACCGGGGGACATGGACCGGCTGCCGGCTGAAGACCGGGTTGACGGCGAGGTTGCGGCTGGCGTCGCGGTGCTGGTGCGGGCGCTTGAGTGGCATGGTGAGCGTGTCCTTCTCGGGTACGTGCCGGGCCGTGCGGCGGACGGCCCGGCCGACCCTCCCGCCCGGCCGGGCCGGTCCGCACGCGGCGGTCAGGGTAACGGGTGCGACTGTGCGGGAGCGGCGGGGTGCGGCGGGTGCAGGGCTACTTCCCGCCAATCCGGTCACGTTGAACGCGTTTCTCCTCCCGGGCAACACCCGTACGTCCCTCGATCGGTGCCGCACCGGCCCCCACCCACCGTGAGCCCTCCGCCACGAACCGCCGCCGCCCGCTCGGCGCGCGTGATCGGCCCGGAGCTGGTGTGCTGGTGACAGGAGGCCGTTGCACCAGCGCGTCACGCGCCGGCAGGTGGCAGAGCCGACGGCACGTGGCGCGACCGCGCCGGCAGGTCCGGGCGGCCGGCACGTCCATGCGGGAGAGATCCAGATGAGCAGCTACCGAGTCGCGCAGGTCGGTGCCGTCGGCGCACCCTTCGAGATCGTCGAGCGGGCGGTGCCGCGGCCGGGACCACGGCACGTCCGCATCGCCGTGGACGCCTGCGGCGTCTGTCACAGCGACGCCATGTTCGTCAACGGCGTGCTGCCGGGCGTCCGCTTCCCGGTGGTCCCCGGTCATGAGATCGCCGGCCGCATCGAGGAGGTCGGCGAGGGCACGAACGACCGCTGGAAGGTGGGCGACCGGGTCACGGTGGGCTGGTTCGGCGGCAGCTGCCACCACTGCACGCCCTGCCGGCAGGGCGACTTCATCGTGTGCGAACAGCTGAAGGTGCCGGGCTGGGCGTACGACGGCGGGTTCGGCGAGCAGGTGATCGCCCCGGCCGACGCGCTGGCGCGGATCCCCGACGGCCTGGCGGCGGCCGACGCGGGCCCGATGGCCTGTGCCGGGGTCACCA
Organism: Streptomyces noursei; assembly: GCF_016917755.1. GTDB lineage: Bacteria > Actinomycetota > Actinomycetes > Streptomycetales > Streptomycetaceae > Streptomyces > Streptomyces yunnanensis. The sequence goes on from NZ_CP070326.1 coordinate 1,788,829, forward strand.
CCTACAACGGGCTGCGGCGCAGCTCGGCCCGGCCGGGCGATCTGGTCGCCGTACTGGGCCTCGGCGGCCTGGGGCACCTGGGCGTGCGGTTCGCCGTCGCCATGGGCTTCGAGACCGTCGCGATCGCCCGCGGCGCCGACAAGGCGGACTTCGCCAAGCAGCTCGGCGCGCACCACTACGTCGACAGCACCGCCGGCACCGCCGTCGCGGACGCGCTGCAGTCGCTCGGCGGCGCGCAGGTGGTGCTCGCCACCGCCGCCAACTCCGCCGCCATCACCGCGACCGTGGACGGCCTGGCGCACCGCGGCGAACTGGTGGTCATCGGCGCGGACACCGAACCGCTGAGCCTCACCCCCACCCAACTCCTGATGCGCGCAAGGGTCGTCCGCGGCCACCCCTCCGGCACCGCGCAGGACGTCCAGGACACGCTGGAGTTCTGCGCCCTCCAGGGGATCCGCCCGATGATCGAAACCATGCCGCTGGACAACGCCAACGAGGCGTACGGGCGGATGCTCTCCGGGACGGCACGGTTCCGGATGGTGCTCACCCACACGGAAGTCGGCCGCGCGCACTGACGCCGGCGGCCGCGCCCCGTGCGGCGACCGACCGCGACACCGTCCACGACGGCGACCAGGGCCCGCAGCAGGGGGCCGAGGTCACGGGACCGCCTCCCCCCGGCGCGTCGCGCTACGCCGCCGCCCGGAACGCCCGGCGATAGGCCCCCGGCGTCGTCCCCAGGGCGCGCAGGAAGCGTCGGCGGAGGTTGGTGGCCGAGGAGAGGCCGACGCGGCGGGCGACGGCGTCCAGCGGGAGGTCGGTGGACTCCAGGAGTTCCCGCGCCGCGGCGATGCGCTGGGCGAGCAGCCACTGCCCGGGGCTCGCGCCGAGTTGGTCGGTGAAGCGGCGGGCCAGCGTCCGGGCGGATACGCCCTCGTGCGCGGCCAGTTCCTCGACCGTGAGCGGTTCGTCGAGCCGGGCGGTCGTCCACTCCAGGAGCGGCGCCAGTGAACCGTCCATCTGGACGGGGTGCGGTGGGGCGGTGAACTGGAGCTGACCGCCTTCGCGATGCGGCGGCATGACCATGCTCCGGGCGACCTGCGCCGCGTAGCCGGCCCCGTGGTCGGCGCGGACGAGGTGCAGGCACAGGTCGATGCCCGCCCCCGAGCCCGCGCTGGTCGCGACGTCTCCGTGGTCCACGTACAGCACGTCCGGGTCCACCTGGACGGCCGGGAACCGTTCGGCCAGTTCACCGGCGCGCGCCCAGTGGGTGGTCGCCCGCCGCCCGTCCAGCAGCCCGGCGTGCGCCAGCGCGAAGGCGCCGGAGCAGATGCTGACCACCCGCGCCCCGCGGTCGTGCGCCCGGCGCAGCGCCCGGACGATGGCGGGTGACGGCGGCTCACCCGGCGGCAGCCACCCGGGAAGGACGATGGTGTCCGCCCGGTCGAGCACGGTCAGCCCGTCCGGCACGAGCATGTCGTACCCGGCGAGCGTGGCCACCGGGCCGGGGTCCTCGGTGCACACTCCGAAGACGTACCGGACCGCGACCCCGCGCCGCTCGATCCCGAACACCTCGGCCACACAGCCCAGTTCGAAGGTGGACTGCGGCGGGCGGACGAGTGCGACGACACGGTGGACGGCAGGCATGGCAGAAAAGTACCTCAGGATGTCATTTCTGACACTCGGCCGGTCGGCGCCGGCCGACGAGGCTGTCCGCATGACGACGCAAGAGAACGCAGGAAACGGACAGGCCGGCTATGTGTGGACCGCGCTGGCGGACGCACCGGCGCACGAGATATTTCCCGGCATCCGGGCCCGCCCCCTGTGGAGCGGGGAGAACGGCGCCAAGGCCCAGGTCCTGGAGATGGATCCGCAGACCTGCTGGGAGGGCATCGACGTCCACGAGCCGGGCCCGGAGGAGGTGTTCGTGGTCTCGGGCGTGTTCAACGACGGCGAACGGGACTATCCGGCCGGCTCGTTCATCCATGCGCCGGCCGGATCCTGGCACGTCCCGCAGACGACGGCGGGCTGCACGCTGTTCGTGTTCTACCCGGAGGGTTAGGCCGGAGGGCCAGGAGGGACACCGTCCGATGCCCGTCGACGCGGTCGGGCTCGCCCGTCCCCGCAAGGTCGGCGGCCAGCCGCGACCATGACGGCGACGAAGGCACGACCGGCGGCGCCACACCTGACGCCACCATGGCGTCACTCCTAACACCATCCGCACCATCGACCCGCGCCGGGCACATATCGCAGGCACCGCAAGGCACCTCACCCCGGCCACCACCCACCTGACGTCGACGAACACACCCAGGACGCACCCAGGCCACACCCCACGACACACCCGACCATGCGACACGATCACCCACCCGACGCCATCACGGCACACATCTGACGCCAATAATCTCGCGATGGCGCCAGACGTGTGCCATGATGGCGTCATGGACCTCACGCCTCATGCGGCGTCCGCCGCCACGACCTCGCCCCTGCGCACCCCCACCCGCCCCGCGGCGATATCGGCCGTCGGGCTCGCCAAGTCCTACGGCGACAAGGTGGTGCTCGACGGGATCGACCTGACCATCCCCGAAGGCACGGTCTTCGCCCTGCTGGGGCCCAACGGCGCAGGCAAGACCACCACGGTCCAGATCCTCTCCACGCTCCTGTCGGCGTCCGCCGGCCAGGCGCGCGTGGCGGGCCACGACATCACCCGCGAACCCGACGCCGTGCGCACCGCGATCGGCGTGACCGGTCAGTTCGCGGCGCTGGACAACCTCCTCAACGCCCGGGAGAACCTCCTCCTGATGGCGGACCTGCACCATCTCGACCGCCGCGAAGGCCGTCGCCGCGCCACCGAACTGCTGCGCCGCTTCGACCTCACCGAGGCCGCGACCAAGCCCGTCGCCACCTTCTCGGGCGGTATGCGCCGCAAGCTCGACCTGGCGATGACCCTGGTCGGCGACCCCCGCATCATCTTCCTGGACGAGCCGACCACCGGACTCGATCCGCGCAGCCGCCGGACCATGTGGGAGATCATCCGCAGTCTGGTCGCCGACGACGGCGTGACCATCTTCCTGACCACCCAGTATCTGGACGAGGCCGACCAACTCGCCGACCGCATCGCGGTCCTGGACCGCGGCAAGCTGGTCGCCGAGGGCACCGCGGACGAGCTCAAGCGCCGGATGCCCGGCGGTCACATCCGCCTCCGGTTCGCCGGCCTCGACGACCTGGAGTCGGCCGCCGCCCTCTTCGGCGCCGCCACACCGGACCGCGACGCGCTCTCCCTGCAGATCCCCGGCGACGGCCGGATCCCCACCGTGCGCGCCGTGCTCGACGCCCTGGACACCGCGTCGCTGCAGGCCGAGTCCCTCACCGTGCACACCCCCGACCTCGACGACGTCTTCCTCGCCCTCACCGGCCGTCCGCAGCACGAAGAGCGGTCCCCGCAGGCCCGCCGGTCACCCGACTCCCGGATGGAGAACGCCCGATGAGCACCCCCTCGTACGCGCTGCGCGACTCGATGACGATGCTGCGGCGCAACCTCAAGCACGCGCGGCGCTATCCGTCCATGACGATCTCGATCGTCGCCATGCCCATCCTGATGATGCTGCTGTTCGTCTACGTCCTGGGCGGAGCGCTCGGCAACGGCATCGGGCTCCCGAACGGCGCCGACGACCGGAGCGGGTACATCAACTACCTCGCACCGGGGATCATCCTGATGGCCGCGACCTCGGGCGCGGTCGCCACCGCGGTGTCGGTGTGCACCGACATGACCGAGGGAATCATCAACCGCTTCCGCACCATGCCGATCTCGCGCGGTTCGGTGCTCACCGGTCATGTGGTCGGCAGCGTCGTCCAGACCATGGTCAGCCTCACCCTGGTCATCGCCGTCGCGCTGGCCATCGGCTTCCGGCCGCACGCCACCCCCCTCGACTGGATCGCCGCGATCGGCCTGCTCGCCCTGCTGACCTTCGCCCTCACCTGGCTGGCCGCCGCGATGGGGCTGGTGGCCAGGACCGTCGAATCGGCGAGCAACGCCCCGATGCCACTGACCTTCCTGCCCTTCCTGGGCAGCGCCTTCGTCCCGCCGGAGTCCATGCCGGCCGGCATCCGCTGGTTCGCCGAGTACCAGCCCTTCACCCCGATCAACGAGACCGTGCGGGGCCTGCTGACGGGCACGCCGATCGGCAACAGCGGGCTGGCCGCCCTCGCCTGGTGCGTCGGCCTCGCCCTGGCCGGCTACGGGTGGGCGCGCATCGCCCTCCGCCGCCACGCCAAGCGCTGACCGGGCCCGACGGCTCCGCCGCGCCCCGGGCACGCCACACCTCGACCACTCCACGCGATCACCCAACTGCGTTGCATACGGGAGGACTTGACCCATGTCACACGAACCCGCGACTCCTACGACGTCCTCGGCACCGTCGACGCCCTCGTCCACGAAGGCCGCGCGGCCGGCGCGGGAGCCGCTCGCCGAGCTGCCGATCACCCGCCCCGAGGGATGCCCCTTCGCCCCGCCCGCCGAACTGGCGGAACTGCGCGAGGAACAGCCGCTGCGCCGGATGCGGTACCCCGACGGGCACCTCGGCTGGCTGGCCACCGGGTACTCCGTGGCCCGTGCGGTGGCCGCCGACCGCCGCTTCAGTTCGCGCTACGAGCTGATGCACATGCCGTTCCCGGGCATGCCGGCCGTGGAGCTCCCGCCGGCCACGGTCGGCGACCTGACCGGCATCGACCCGCCGCACCACACCCGCTACCGGCGGCTGCTCATGGGCAAGTTCACGGTCCGCCGGATGCGCGAGCTGACCTCACGCGTCGAGCAGATCACCGCCGAGCACCTGGACGCCATGGAGCGGCAGGGCCCGCAGGTCGACCTGGTGAAAGCGTTCGCGCACCCCGTTCCGGCGCTGATGATCTGTGAACTGCTCGGGGTGCCCTACGCCGACCGCGCGCGCTTCCAGCAGCACGCCATGACGGCGTCCAGCACGGAGGGGTCGGTGGAGGACCAGTACGCCGCCATGGCCGCGCTCCAGGAGTTCGTCGGGGAGCTGGTGCTCGCCAAGCGCGCCCGGCCCACCGACGATCTGCTCAGCGACCTGACCGGCACCGACCTCACCGACGAGGAACTGGCCGGCCTCGGGAGCTTCCTCCTGGGCGCGGGGCTGGACACCACCTCGAACATGCTCTCGCTCGGCACCTTCGCCCTGCTGACCCATCCGGACCAGGCCGACGCCCTGCGCGCCGATCCCGGCCTCGCCGAGCAGGCGGTGGAGGAGCTGATGCGCTACCTCACCATCGCCCACACCGGGGTCCGAGCGGCGCTGGAGGACATCGAGCTGGACGGGCAGTCGATCAGGGCCGGGGAGTCGGTGACCGTCTCCCTGCAGGCCGCCAACCGCGACCCGGAGCGCTTCCCCGACCCGGACCGCCTGGACCTGCGGCGCAAGGCCACCGGCCATCTCGCCTTCGGCCACGGCATCCACCAGTGCCTGGGCCAGCAGTTGGCCCGCGTCGAGATGCGGGTGGCCTTCCCCGCGCTGCTCACCCGCTTCCCGACGCTGCGGCTGGCCGTACCGCCGCACGAGGTGCCGCTGCGCAACGACCTGTCCATGCACGGGGTGCAGCGCCTCCCCGTCACCTGGGACGCCGCGTAGGGCCCGGCGCCGCCCGGAGTCCGGGGTGTGCCCGTCCGCGACCGGCGGCCGGGCACACCCCGTCGGCACACCGGCGCCTGATGGTACGTCAGATTCCGAACGCCGCCGCGTACCGGATCACTCCGCTCGGCACGGCGCGGGACGCGTCCAGCACGAGCGCCATCAGCGCCTCGTCGGGCACGTCGAACGGGGCCCGGATGCCGAAGCGGGACGCCGGGACGAAGCCGAACCGCGGGTAGTAGTCGGGGTGACCGAGGACCACCACCAGGCCCTCGCCCTTCGCCCGGGCGGCGTCGAGCGCGGCGCGGACGGCGGCCGTCCCGGCGCCCTGGCGCTGGTGGGCCGGCAGTACGGCGCACGGGGCCAGCGCCAGCGCGGGCCGGCCGTCGATATGGCAGCGGGTGAGCAGGGCGTGCCCGGCGGGGGTGCCGTCCGGCGCCCGGGACACCAGGGAGAGGCCGTCGATCCAGGCGTCCGGGTCCGCGCGCAGGGCGTCCACCAGGTCGGCCTCCTCGGCGGAGGGGAACGCGGCGAGGTTGATCCCGCGGATCGCGGCGGCGTCCTCGGGCGTCTCGGGGCGGGTGGTCCAGGTGGTGCTCACGGCAGTTCCGTTCTGGGTGCGGGGCCGACGACCGGCGCAATCCGGCGCCGAGGTCCGGGACGCGGTGACAGGGACCCGACGCTAACACTCGCGCCGCGGACCCCACCCCTGCTTTTCCCGTGCGCCACGCCGCTCAGCAGTCGCAACAGCCACAACCATCGCAACAGTCACAGCCGTCGCAGCAGCAGCCGCAGCCGTCACCGCAGTTGCAGCAGTCGCAACAGTCACAGCTGTGGCAGCAGCCCTCGCGCGTCTTGCGCGACCACGGCCCCTCGAACTCCGACGCGCAGCAGACCTTGCAGGTGCAGCACAGCCCGATGGCCACCGCGCAGCCCGCCCAGAAGCCGCGCGGCTTCCTCGGCGGCTGCGGGAAGTGCGGCGACCGGCCGTCGCCGCCCGAGCCGCCGTCCCCGCCGCCGTAGCCACCGCCCGAGCCGCCGGGCGGAACCGGCCCGCCGCCGGCCGGGGCCTGCGGGACGTTCAGGTGCTGCTGACCACCGGCGTACGGACCGCCGACCGGCGGCTGCCCGTACGGGGAACCCCCATTGGGCACGCCCCCGTTCCCGTACGGGTTCCCGTAGGGGTTGTTCCCGTAGGGATTGTTGGCGTACGGGTTCCCACCCTGCGGGTCGTAGGGGCCGGGTGTCGCGCCGTGGCCCTGGTGGGAGCAGGAGGACGTCCCGAAGGCCCGGTCCACCGAGCGCCGCAGTTCGTGCACCAGCAGCACATGGACCAGGGCGGAGTCGGTGAACTCCACGTCGCGCAGCGCCAGTCGGATGCCGTGCAGCGCGTCGTCGCACAGCCGGCGGGCCTCAGCCAGGCCGGCGCCGGTGGCCGTGATCGGGTTCCAGGCGCCCTCGGCGGCGTCCGCCGTACGGTCCTCCACGGCGTCGAGGAGGTGGGCCAGCCGGCCGAAGAGCCGGCCGGCCTCGGCCAGCGGCGCGGCGTTGCCGGGCCGGCCCGCCAGCACCGCGGTGTGCGCGAAGGCCGCGGCGGTGGCCGTCTCGGTCGGCTCGGTGATCACCGTCAGCGGCGTCCCCGGGCCGGCCAGTTCCTCGATGCCCAACTGCCGGTCCACCGCGTCGACGAGGACGGCGGTGTCGAAGCCGAGTGCGGCGCCGGTGCGGGCCCCGGCCCGGTCCCAGCCCGCGGCGACCCGGCGCGCCGCGGCGGCCATCGGACGGCGGCGCAGCACCCCGTTCCCGTCGGCGACGTGGTCACGGATCTTCGCCGAGGCGAGGACGAGGGACACCGACGCCGCGAGGCGCGCGCCCTCCCCCTGGGCGACCGAGGCAGTGCGCATCCCGCGCAGGGGGCACGGGCCGGCGGTGCGGCGTCGGAGTTCGGCCCGGCCGGACTGGGCGTCGGTCAGCACCGAGACGATCAGCCCGTCGTAGTTGGTGACGATCCGTGCGAACTGGCCGTGGTCGGCGCGCAGCGCCAGGCACAGGCCGCACAAGTGGGCCATCCACTCGGTCTTGAGCCCTTGGGTCAGCCGATGGGTACAGGGCCTGACGATTCCGAACATGTAAGAGCAAACCCCCCGTGTGACATGAACATGAGCCGGCAGCTGCGGCGGCAGGGAATGCTACCGACCGGTCCCGTGACCTGCGCGCACACCCCGCGCGCGGGGCAACACCCCAGGCACCGAACCGGCATCACGCCGAGCCCCGCACCGGGTCTCACCCTGACCGGATCAACCCGCCCGCCCCCGCCGCCGTTCACCCTTTCTGCTGATACCACCGATCCGCCCCGCCTGGGAGCATGACGGCGCCACCGCGCGGACGACCGGGCCGCGCCCGCGCCCGGCACTCGACCGACAGTCCTCTTCCGGCATTTGGAGTCCCATGAAGGCAACGAGGTATCTGGCCGCGGCGTGTGCCGCGAGTGCGGCACTGGGCATGGGAACGGCCTCCGCCACGGCGCCGGCCGCGCCGGGCCCGGCCCTCCCCCGTGCGGTCCGAGCCACCGCGGCCCACGGCGTCCTGCTCGCCGACGCGGACAACGGCCGGACGCTCACCGTGCACACCGGGGACGTGATCGAGGTCCGGCTCACCGGTGAGCGCACCGGCGGCACGACCTACACCTGGAGCGCTCCGACCGCCGGCGGCACCGCGGTGCTCCGGCGCACGACGGCCGGCGTGACACCGGCCGGGGGCGCCACCGGGCGCTTCGTCGCGGCCGGGCGGGGCACCGCCACGCTCACCGCGCAGCGGACCTGTCACGCCGCCCCCGGCTCGCTCTGCGCGCACCTGGTCCGGCTCTGGAAAGCCACGGTCACGGTGGCGTGATCGGGCCTCAGCCCGCCGCCCCCAGCTGCCGGGTGGCGGCGTCGACGGTCTGGGTGAGCAGGGTGGCGATGGTCATCGGGCCGACACCGCCGGGCACGGGGGTGATCAGGCTCGCGACCGCCGCCGCGGACGGGAAATCGACGTCGCCGACGTTCCCGGGGTTGTAGCCGGCGTCGATGACGACGGCTCCGGGCTTGAGCTGGTCGCCGTGGAGGAAGCGGGGACGACCGACCGCGGCGATCAGCACATCGGCCTCCCTGGTGTGGGCGGCGAGGTCGGTGGTGCGGGAGTGGCAGTAGGTGACGGTGGCGTCGCGGCCGAGCAGCAGCATCCCCACGGGCTTGCCCAGGATCGCGCTGCGCCCGACGACCACCGCGTGCTTGCCGGTCAGATCGACGTCGTAGTGGTCCAGGAGGTGCATGATGCCGCCGGGGGTGCAGGACGCGAAGCCGTCCATGCCGAGGCTCATCGCGGCGAAGGAGTGCGCGGTGACCCCGTCGACGTCCTTCTCGGGGGCGATGGCCTCGAAGGCGGCGCGCTCGTCGATGTGCGGGCCGACCGGGTGCTGGAGCAGGATGCCGTGCACACCGGAGTCGTCCGACAACTCGCCGATGGTGTCGACCAGTTGGGCGGTGGTGGTGTCGGCGGGCAGCGCGATGTGCCGCGACTGGACGCCGGCCTTGGCGCAGCGGTTGCGCTTCATCCGGACGTAGGTGACCGAGGCCGGGTCGTCGCCCACGAGGACGGTGGCCAGGCACGGCGCCCGGCCGGTGCGCGCGGCGAGTGCCGCGGCGCGCTCGGCGGCCTCCTCGACCATCCGGCGGGCGAGCGCGCTGCCGTCCATCAGGCGGGCGGTGGGGGACGTGGTCTGCGACATGGCGCCTCCTGAGCGTCGTACGTCGTACGGGATCGCCCAGGCGCACGGCATTGGCCGAAGTGGCCGAGCCGCTTCCCGGTGGTACTCCACCCAAGCGCCAGTCACGGCTCGCGCACCACTTTAGGCGATGGCCGGGAGACGGTGGGAACGGGTGTTCGCGGGCGGCGGCGCGGGCCGCCCGGGGTCAGGGGAATTGTTGCCCCGGACTGGAGGTGTACGGCGCGCTGGCGGCCTCCCATTGGCTGAGGATGCCGTCCCAGTCGTGCTGGGCGACGGTGACGGCACTGGGATCCCAGGTGGGCGCCGGGGCCACCGGTGGCGGTGGGGTTGACCAGGCGGCATGGGACTCCTGTGGCGTCCAGGAGGCATAGGGATCCTGTGGCGCCGCCCATGCGGCGGGGTGGCCGGACGACGCCCAGGTGGCGTGCGGCTCGTACGGGGGCTGGGGCGGTGGTGCCTCGGTGCGGGGCAGGTGGCCGGCGTCGGCCGGGGCGGTGGGTTGGACGTCGGCCATTCGTCGATGGCGGCCGATGCGGTCCGGGGCCGCGGGACGGGCAGTGTGGGACTCGGCGGCGAGCTGGTGGGCGCGGGCGGCCAGGATCGTCACGTCCAGGCCCAGTTCGGCGGCGAGCGCGGAGAGGTCGGCGCCGGTGTGGTGACTGTGCACCAGGACCGCGTCCAACGCCGGTGACCAGGCCGGTTCGGATACGGGCGGGGGCGTGGGGGCGGGCGGGGGCATGGGTGCGGGCGCGGGCGCGGGCGGGCGCGGTGGGATGCGGGTGGCGTCCGGCGGGGCGGCCGGGGCGACGGGGATGGAGGTCGCGCTGCCGGCGGTGGTGGCCCGGGGCCAGCTGTTGCCGATCGCAGCGGCCGCGGCCGCTGCCGCGGCGGCCGCGGCGGCCGGCGAGATGGACCGGTTCGGCTCCGGCCGCTCCGGCCGCTCCGAGGTGTCGGCCCGGCGGGCGGCGCGGCGCTCCCTGGCCGACTCGTCGAGCAGGCTCTTGGCCACCGCACGGGCGTCGTCCTTGCCGACCGTACGGCGGGCCAGGCGCACCTCGCGGGCGTCGAGGCCGAGCAGATCGGCGACCACCTCGTCGCTGCCGACGGTCACCGCGAAGGCGGCCAGGGTCCGCGAGCGGCGGGCCTCGGCCTCGTCGAGGAGTCCTTGCGTCCGGCGGACCTCGTCATCGCTGATGCAAAACGCCTGTGCGAGTACCGCGTGGCGCTCCCACAACTCCCTCGGTTCCATGTCAGCGTCAACGCCTTTTGGCCGGTGTTGGTCCGGTTCTCAATGAGAGATCACTGTAAGAGGTGATATTCCCCGCATCGCGCGCAGTGCTTTGGGATGTCATGAGACGGGGCATACGGGGCCGACCGGGCGTATCCGCAGTGACCGATCGTCGGGACGCATCGTTTCAACGGCCATGAGTGTTCCCTCATCCGTCACCGTTGCCGGCCACGGCCGAACCGCCTTCGTCCCCCGCCCTCCGGTGGACCCGTCGCTGCCGCCCGGCACGGAGGTCGCACCCGCGCCGCCGCGGATCAACGCCGAGGTCGTCCGGCAGACCCCCGTGTACGCGGGGCTGGTGAAGATCTGGACGGAGCGGTGCGCGACGGTGCCCGGGGTCGCCGATCCCGAATGGCAACGGCTGGTGTCCTACCGGGCGCTGATGGAGGAGACCGAGCTGGCGCTGACCGCACTGCGGCCGCACCGGGCGCCGGACGTGCTGCCGCCGCGCCGCACCCTTCCGGTGCCACCGGCACGGTACGCGACCGAACTGACACCGGTGCACGGCGGATTGCGGCCGCTCGCACACCCGTGACGGCCCGGCCGGGGAGGGCGGCGCCCCCTCATGCCCGTGGGCCCGGGTACCGGACCCGGGCCCACTGGGGTGGCGACGCGGTGAAACTCGACGACTAGAGCAGCCCGAGGAAGTCGAGGCCGAGGAGGCCGTGCCGGCCCAGGCCGTCGGCGAGGCGGGCCGACTCCTCGCGACTGTCGTCGTCGCGCCGACCCGAGTCGCCGCGGCGCCCGGAGTCGTCACCGCGGCGCCCGGAGTCGTCGTCGCGCCGACCCGAGTCGCTGCGACGGCCGCCGTCGTCGTCGCGGCGGCCGTAGTCGTCGTCCCGGCGGCCGTAGTCGTCGTCGTAGCGACGGTGCTCGCTGCTGCGCCCGTAACCGTCGTCGTAACGGGCGTGCCCGTGCCGGCCTTCGTGGCTGCCGCCCTTGCCGTGGTGGCGGGCGGGCTTGGCGTGGCACCGGCTGTGGGCAGGGCACAGCGTGGTGTGCGCACTGCTGGGGGTCGTCGCGGTGGCGGCGCCCGCCGCCGGGACCACCAGGGTGGCCGCGGCGAGGCCGGCCACCGCGAGCCCGCGAGGAATCGAACGAAGCATTCTTCCACCTTTACTCGGCTGGGCAGAAAAGGAACATTCTGCTGCAATCGCGACAATAGGTCGGCCATCCAGCCCTGCGCGGAGACCCGCCGGAGGGTCACCGGAACGCAGCACCGGCCGCGCCACCCCGAGCACACCCCCTGCCGCACGGTGTCACTCCGTCTTCGGCAGTCCTTCCAGCAGGGAGCCCAGGGCCTCCCCGACCAGGCGGGAGACGGTGTTCGGATCGGCGCTGGCCAGTGGCTCCTTTCCGACCACCACGCGCATCAGGCCGATGCCCAGCAGCCAGGACAGCGCCAGATCGCCGCGCAGCGCGCCGTCCTCGGCCCGCGAGAGGGTGGCCAACACCTCGGCGTACTCGTCACCAAGCCCCCGCAGCGCCTCGGCGATTTCGTCGCTGCCGCCGATGGAGCGGAGGCAGACCTCCAGCGACCGGTCGGCACCGGGGCCGCGGCCCTCGGCGAGCATGCCGCGCAGCGCGACGTCGAAGAGCCGCTCGGCGGGGGTGCTGCGCAGCTGCTCGTGCCCGCCGCGCGCCATCACCTCGCCGAACAGCGCCTTCTTCGAGCCGAAGTAGCGGAACAGCAGGGCCTGGTTGACACCGGCCCGGGCCGCGATGTCGCGGACCGTGGCGCGCTCGTAGCCGCGCTCGGCGAAGAGTTCCGAGGCGGCGTCGAGCAACAGCCGCCGGGTGCTCTGTGCGTCCCGGCGGTGTTCGCCGGCGGCGCCGCCCCGCCGGGCCTCCCCCGCCGGCCGCGCCGCGACCTCCTGCATTGCCTCCCGCATCGCCACTCCCCTTTCCATCGGTCCGTCAGATGACCACCGTGGCCCGCCGTGCCGGCCATGACGACGGCCACAATCCATCGTTGACCGCCCCGAGCGCACGTCCTACCGTTGTAAGCAGGTGCTTACACAAGGGAGGTCACCGTGACCACAGCCGGCACAGCACCCGTCTCCTACCCCTTCAATATCGCTGAGAGCCTCGATCTTTCGGCGGAGTACGAGCGGGTGCGCAGTAGCCCCGGTCTTCTCAAGGTCAAGTTGGCATACGGCGAGCCGGCCTGGCTCGTGACGCGGTACGCCGAGGCCCGGTTCGTCCTGGGCGACCAGCGCTTCAGCCGGGCCGAGGGCATCAAGCACGATGAGCCCCGACAGTCCGAGGGAAGCCGCGACAGCGGCATCCTGAGCATGGATCCACCCGATCACACCCGACTGCGCACCCTGGTCGCCAAGGCGTTCACGGTCCGTCAGGTCGAAAGACTTCGGCCACAGGTCAGGGAGCTGACCCGGGAGCTGCTCGACGAGCTGGAAGCGGCCGGGCCGCCGGTCGACCTGGTCGACCATTACGCCCTGCCCATCCCGGTGGCGGTCATCTGCCGGCTGCTGGGGGTGCCGACCGAGGACCGGCCGCAGTTCCGGGCCTGGAGCGACGCCGCCCTGTCGACGAGTTCCCTGACGGCCGAGGAGTTCGACGCCAATCGCGAGGAACTCCGGGCGTACATGGGGAAGTTGATCGCGCAGCACCGGAAGGATCCGCAGGACGACCTGATGACCGCGCTGATCGACGCGCGGGACGTCGACGACCGGCTGTCGGAGCTCGAACTGGTCGATCTGTGCGTCGGCATCCTGGTCGCCGGGCACGAGACCACCGCCACCCAGATCCCCAACTTCGTACTGGCACTGCTGGACCACCCGGAACAGCTGGCCCTGCTGCGGGAGCAGCCCGAGCTGATCGGGGGCGCCGTGGAGGAGTTACTGCGGTTCGTCCCCCTGGGGAGCGGTGCGGGTCAGGCGCGGTACGCCACGGAGGACATCGAGGTCGGGGGCACGCTGGTGCGGGCCGGCGAGCCCGTGCTGGTCGCGATGGGCGCGGCCAACCGCGACGCACTGCGGTTCGACGCCCCGGGGAAGCTGAACATCCAGCGGACCGGCACCCAGCACCTCGGCTTCGGGCACGGCGTCCACCACTGCCTGGGCGCGCCGCTGGCCCGGCTGGAGCTCCAGGAGGCGCTCTCCGCGCTGATCACCCGGTTCCCCGGGCTGCACGTGGCCGGGGACATCGAGTGGAAGACCCAGATGCTGGTGCGCGGTCCGCGGGTCCTGCCGGTGGGGTGGTGAGCGCGATGGCGTGGAAGGTGGAGATCGATCCGGGGCTGTGCATCGCCTCGGGTTCCTGCCCGGCGATCGCACCGGAGCTGTTCGCGCTGGACGGGCCGCGCGCCCGGGCGGTGCGGGAGGAGATCCCGGAGGACGAGCGGGCGTTGGACGCGGCCGAGGTGTGCCCGGCGATGGCCATCACGGTGCGGGACGCCTCCGGGCAGGTGATCGGCCCCCTGTCGTAGCGGGATCCGGGGGCAGTTGGCGGGGCGCGGCCGGGGGCCGCGCCCCGCTGCGCGTGCCCGGGCGCCGATCGGGCCGCGGGAGACACGGTCCTGACGGTCGATCGGGGATCCGGGTGGGCGAACTCGGCGCGCACCCCTTGCCAAGGCGAGATAGTACGTGTTCGGATTATCTTCGTCGGGGTGCCATCAGCATGGCATCACCACAGATCAGAGCATGTCCACAGGACCACGGCGACGGGCCGGCAGCGTCCCGCCGCACGCACCGACGACCACCCAGCCCCCGAACGCGTCTTCTGGAGGGTCCCCGTGTTCGACCTCTCGTCCGTCGATCTGCTCGACGTCTTCACCCGCCAGCTGCGGCTGTGCAAACTGCGCAGCGACGAACACGTCGTGGTGCTGGCCGAGCCGGACAGTCGCGGCGACTATGTCGCGGCGGCGTTCGGCGCGGCCAAGGCGTGCGGCGCGCACGTCATCGCCGCGACCGTCCCCGGCGGCACGCCCGCGCCGATGCCCAGCACGCACACCGGTGCCGGCCCCGGGCTGACCTCCGTCCTCAACGACACCACCGCCCAGGACCTGCTCAAATCGGCGGACCTGGTGGTCGATCTGACCCGCGAGGGCTTCATCCACGCCCCGGTCCAGCAGGAGATCCTCCGGGCCGGCACCCGCATCCTCTTCGTCTGCGACGCCCCCGAGGTGCTGATCCGCAACCTCCCCAAGGAGGAGGACAAGGCCGAGGTGCTGCGCGGCGTCGAGCTGCTCCGGCGGTCGTCGCAGATGCGGGTGCGCTCCGCCGCCGGCACCGACCTGACCGTCCAGCTCAGCGGCTCCCGCCCGGAGTTCCAGTGCGGTTTCGCCGACGATCCGGGCCGGTGGGACCACTGGCCGAGCACCATGGTGCTGTGCTGGCCGGAGCTCTCCGACGGGCAGATCGTGCTGGCGCCGGGCGACATCCTGCTGCCGTTCAAGGAGTACGTCCGCGAGCCGGTGACGCTGCAGATCACCGGCGGCCACATCGAGAAGGTCGGCGGCGGCGCCGACGCCGACCTGCTCACCACGTTCTTCGAGGACTCCGGGGACACCTGGGCGCGCAGCCTGTCGCACCTGGGCTGGGGGCTGATGCGGACCGCCGACTGGTTCGCCACCGCCATGTACGGCAAGGACGAGCTGATGGGCATGGACGCCCGGGCCTTCGCCGGCAACTTCCTGTGGTCGACGGGCCCGCACCCCGTACTGGGCCGGGAGTCCTACGCCCACCTCGACATCGCGATGCGCGGCTGCTCGGTGACGGTCGACGGGACGGAGGTGGTGGTGGACGGCCGGCTCGTCGACGACGCCCGGCCCGCCGACGGCTGACCGGCCACCGCGTCCTGTCCCGTCGTGTCCGTGCGGAACGTCCTGGAGGAAACGTGGTGCCCAGCCAGTCCTACGAAGTCACCATCACCGGCGGCGGTCTCGGCGGCCTGACCGCGGCGCTGGCGCTGCGCCAGCGCGGGCTGCGGGTCACCGTCCTGGAGCAGGCACCGCTGCTCGGCGAGGTCGGCGCCGGCATCCAGACCGCGCCCAACGCCAGCCGGATCCTGCTCGGGCTGGGTCTGCGCCGGCAGCTGGAGGCGATCCACACCGAGCCGCTGGACCAGGTGCGGCGGCGCTGGCAGGACGGCCGCGTGGTGGCGCTCACGCCGCTCGGCCAGGCGTGCAAGGACCGGTTCGACGCCCCGTACTGGCACTACCACCGCGCCGATCTGCACCAGGTGATCATGGAAGCCTGTCTCGATCCGACCGGTCCGGGCCCGGTCGTGACGATGCACACCGCGAGCCGGGTGGTCGAGCTGGACCGCACCCGGTCCGAGCGGCCGGTGGCGGTCACCGACGACGGGCGGCGGTTCGCCGGCGACGTGCTGATCGGCGCGGACGGCGTCCGCTCGCGGGTGCGGGAGCTGATCGGGGCGCCGGACACCCTGCTGTTCTCCGGCGAGATGGCCTACCGGGCCCTGATCCCGGGCGAGCTGATCGCCGCCGACCCGGCCACCCGCTGGCTGGTGGACCGCTTCCAGAGCACCATCTGGTACGGGCCCGAACGGCACCTCGTCCACTACCTGATCCGCGGCGGCGCGTATCTGAACGTGGTGGCCTGCGTGCCGTGCACCGACGAGGTCGCCGAGAAGTGGACGGTGCCCGCCACCCCGCAGGACCTGGTGGACGCCTTCCCCGGCTGGGACGACCGGGTGCCGGCGATGCTGTCCAAGGCCAAGGAGAACGTCGGCTGCTTCGCCCTCTACCACCGGCGGCGGGACCCGGTCTGGACGGACGGGCACGTGGCGCTGCTCGGCGACGCCTGCCACGCCATGCTCCCCTACCAGGCGCAGGGTGCCTCGCAGGCCATGGAGGACGCCGCGGTGCTGGCCGAGGAGCTGGGGGCGGTCACCGTCTCCGGGGTGTCGCAGGCACTGCGCCGGTACGTCGACCGGCGCGCCAAGCACGCCGGGATGGTGCAGGAGGCGTCCTTGCAGAACAAGACCTTCTACCACTTCCCCGACGGCCCCGAGCAGCGGGCCCGGGACGCGCAACTGCGCCGCTTCGAAGGCGAGTCGGACCTCTCCTACGACTGGCTGTGGCGCGGGACCCCGCTCAACGACCCCGACCAGGTGGCGTTCTCCTATCCGTTCGCCCGCTGAGGCCCCACCGCACCGGCCTGACGACACGAACAGGAAGCCCATGAAACCCGCCCCCTTCCGCTACCACCGAGCCCGCGACGTCCACGGCACCACCCAGCTACTGGCCGAGCTGGGCGAGGACGCCAAGGTCATCGCCGGCGGCCAGAGCCTGGTCGCGATGATGAACTTCCGGCTGGCCCGGCCGCGTCACCTCGTCGACATCGGCGCCCTGCGCGAACTCGACCACCTCGGCGTCGGGCCCGACGGTGCCCTGCGCATCGGCGCGCTGACGACCCATCACACCGTGGAGACCGCCCCCGACGAGGTGCTGGGCACCGGATTCGCGGTGCTGCGCCGGGCCATGGGCTGGATCGGCCATCTGCCGATCCGGGCCCGCGGCACGGTCGGCGGCAGCATCGCGCACGCCGACGCGACCGCCGAGTGGTGCCTGCTCGCGGTCGCCCTCGGCGCCCGGCTGCGCGTCGCCGGCCCCGGTGGGCAACGCCTGCTCCCGGCCGAGGGGTTCTTCCTCGGCCCGTACACCAGCGTCCTGGAGCCCGACGAGCTGCTCACCGAGATCGTCTTCCCGCGGCCCGCGCCGCACGCCGCGCTCACCGAATTCGCCGAGCGCAAGGGGGACTTCGCGCTCGTGTCGGCGGTGGTGGACCTCGACATCGGCGCAGGCCGGGTGCGCGGAGGCCGGGTGGGGCTCGGCGGGGTGGCGCCGGTGCCGGTCCGGGTGCCGGCGGCGGAGGCGGTGCTGGCCGGCGGCGGATCGTTCGCCGAGTGCGCGGCGGTGGCGGCCGCGGCCGTCGATCCACCGGACGACGCGGGCGGCAGCACGGCCTACCGGCGGCAGCTCGTCCGGGCCCTGGTCGAGCGGGCCTGCACGGAGGCGGCGGAAGCGACGGAGCGGCGGGAGGCGGGGCGACGATGACCCGGGGCGAGGACGGTGCGCGGGAGGGCGAGGGGCGGCTGATCGGGCGGTCCGTGCCGCGGCGGGAGGACCCCCGACTGCTGACCGGGCGCGGGCGGTTCGTCGACGACATCGCGCTGCCGGGCACGCTGCACGCGCAGTTCGTCCGCAGCACGGTCGCGCACGGCGAGATCACCGCGATCGATCTGAGCGCGGTGCGCGCGGTGCCGGGGGTGATCGCCGCGTTCACCGCGGAGGACCTGGCGGCGGGCGACATCGTCGCCCAACTCGATCGCCCGCCACAGGAGTTCGTCCCCACGGCGATGCCGGTACTGGCGCGCGACCGGGTGCGGTACGTCGGCGAGCCGGTCGCGATCGTGGTCGCCCGCGACGCCTATGCCGCCGAGGACGGCGTCGAGGCCGCCCGGGTCCGCTACGTCGTCCGCCCCCCGGTGACCAGCGAGGCGGCGGCACTGGCCGACGACGCGCCGCTGGTCCACGCCGAGGCCGCCCGGAACACCCTGGTGGACGTGGAGCTGTTCGCCACCGACGGCATCGACGAGGTCTTCGCCACCGCCGACCGCGTCGTCCGGGTCGAGGCCCGCACCGGCCGGCAGAACGCCCTGCCGCTGGAGACCCGGGGCGCGGTGGCGCACTGGGACGACCGGGAGGAGCAGCTGGTCCTCCACACCTGCACCCAGGTCCCGCACCAGGTGCGGACGGTGGCGTCCCGGTGCCTGCACCTGGCCGAGCGGGCGGTGCGGGTGGTGGTGCCCGACATGGGCGGCGGCTTCGGGTTGAAGTGCGTGGTGGGGCGGGAGGAGATCGCCACGGCGGCGGCCGCGCTCCGGCTGCGGCGCCCGGTGAAGTGGATCGAGGACCGCAAGGACGCGCTGTCGGCGTCGTTCCTCGCCCGCGAGCAGCACTACGACGTGCGGGCCGCCTTCGACGCGAACGGCCGGATCCTGGCGCTGGACGCGGACGTGGTGTGCGACATGGGCGCCTACTCCTGCTATCCGTTCACCGCGGGCATCGAACCGCTGATGGCCGCCGCGGAGATGCCGGGGGTCTACACCGTGCCCGCCTATCGGGTGCGCGGCCGGGCGGTGGCCACCAACAAGGCGCCCTCCGCCCCGTACCGCGGGGTCAGCCGCCCGCAGTACGTGATGGTCATGGAGCGGCTGTTCGAGCGCGCCGCCCGGGAACTGGACCTCGACCCGGTGGAGATCCGCCGCCGCAACCTCATCACCTCCTTCCCCTACACCGGCGTCAACGGCATCACCTACGACCCCGGCTCCTACCGGGAATCGCTGGACCTGTGCGAGCGGACGCTGCGCGCGGAGGGCTGGTACGAGAAGCGGCGCACGGCCCGCGCCGAGGGCCGCCACCTGGGCATCGGATACGCCTGCTTCAGCGAGCGGACCGGCTACGGCTCCGCCGCCTTCGCGCAGCGGAGGATGGCGGTCGTCCCCGGCTTCGACCTCTCCGAGGCGCGGATGGACCCCAGCGGGGCGGTGACCGTCACCACCGGGACGATGAGCCACGGGCAGAGCCACGAGACGACCCTGGCGCAGATCGTCGCGGACGAACTCGGCCTGGACATCGACAAGGTGCGGCTGCACCAGGGGGACACCGATCGGATCGCCTACGGCTGGGGCACCTTCGCCAGCCGTTCGGCGGCGATCGGCGGCAGCGCCGTACGGCTGGCCGCCGGGCGGCTCGGCGACAAGCTGCGCGCGCTCGCCGCGGCCCGCTGGGACGTTCCCGTGGACCGGACCGCCCTCGGCCGCGGCGAGGTGTTCCGCCGGGACGATCCCGACACCGCGATCGGCTACGTCGAACTGGCCGAACTCGCCTACCTACGAGCCGATCTGCTGCCCAAGGACATCGAGCCGGGGCTCACCGCCACGGCGTCGTTCGACGTCTTCAACGACGGCACGTTCTCCAACGCCACACACGGCACCGTCGTCGAACTCGCCCCCGACACCGGCCGGGTGGAGATCCTGCGCTACGTCTGCGTCGAGGACTGCGGGGTGGCCATCAACCCCCAGGTGGTGGAGGGCCAGTGCCGGGGCGGGATCGCCCAGGGCATCGCCGGGGCGCTGTTCGAGCGGGTGACCTACGACGCCCAGGGCGAGCCGTCGGCGACCAGCTTCATGGACTACAAGGTGCCCACCGCACACGAGATCCCCGACGTGGCGATCCACCACCTGCAGACGCCGTGCGCGTTCACCGAGACCGGCGCGAAGGGCGCGGGCGAGGGCGGCACGATCGGCGCCCCCGCGGCCGTGCTCAACGCCGTCAACGACGCCCTGCGCCCCACCGGCGTGGAACTGGACGACACCCCGATCACCCCGGAGACGGTGCACCGCGCGCTGCACCGCCGGCACTACCAGGAGAGCACCCGATGACCACGCACCCCCGGCCGCCCGACGCCGCCGACGCCGACGCCCTCGCCCTGCAGGCGCCGGAGCTCCAGCTGATGGTCCTCGACGTGAACGGGGAGCGGCACGAGGTGATCACCGAGCCGCGCCGCACGCTGGTGGACGTGCTCCGCCACGAACTGCGGCTGACCGGCACCCACGTCGGCTGCGAGCACGGCATCTGCGGCGCCTGCACGGTCCTGGTCGACGACCGGCCGGTGCGGGCCTGCCTGATGTTCGCCGCGCAGGCGGAGGGGGCCCGGATCCGCACCGTCGAATCGCTGTCGGCGGGGTCCTGCGGCCGGCCCGACGAACTCGGCGATCTGCAGCGCGCGTTCCGGGAGCGGCACGCCCTGCAGTGCGGCTTCTGCACACCCGGGTTCCTGATGCTCGCCGAGGGTTTCCTCGCCGAGCGGCCGGACGCCGACCGGGAGCAGATCCGCGAGGTGGTCGCCGCCAACCTGTGCCGGTGCACCGGCTACCAGCCCATCGTCGAGGCGATCGAACAGTGCGCCGCGGCCCGGCGGGCGGCCCGGTCGGACGTCCGGAAGGAGAAGTGATGCAGCTCAGCAACACGGTGCCGGTGAACGCCGCGCCGGATGCGGTGTTCGCCCTGGTCAACGACGTGCAGCGGGTGGCGTCCTGCATGCCGGGCGCGGTGCTCGACGGCCGGGACGGCGATGCCTGGCAGGGGCGGGTCCGGGTCAGGGTCGGGCCGATCACGGCCGCGTACGCCGGCACGGTGCGGTTCCTGGAGACCGACGCCGACCGCCGACGGCTGCGGGTGCAGGCCCGCGGCGCGGACGCCCACGGCAACGGCGACGCGGAGGCGGAGGTGACGCTGACCGTCGCCGAGGCACCGGAGGGTGCGCGGCTGGAGCTGGTGACGGATCTGGTGATCCGGGGCAAGCTGGCCCAGTTCGGCAAGGGCGCGATCGGGACCGTCTCGACGCGGATCCTGGAGCAGTTCGCCCGGAACCTGGGCGGGTTGCTGGAGGCCGAACGGGACGGCACCTCGACGACGGCGCCGGCGACGACAGCGGCGCCGGCGGCCGGGCGGGTGCCGGCGTCGACACCAACCACCGCCTCAATCACGGATTTTGACGGTCTGTCGGTTCTCCTTGGACCCGCTGTCCGGCCCGCGCTGGCCAAGTACGGCCCGTTGGCCGTCGCGTTCGCGGTCGGGGTGGGCGAGGGCTGGCTGCTGGGGCGGCTCGCGGGGATGCGGCGGGAGCTGCGGACATTGCGCCGGGGGCGGGCATGAGCCACTACGGGACGGCCACCGACCGGACCTACGAGCGGGCCGGGTTCGGCGCCCCGGTGCGTCGCGGTCGACGGCCGGCGCTCATCGTCGTCGATCTGACCCGGGGGTTCACCGAGGACCGGTTCCCGACCGGTGCCGATCTGACCGAGGTCGTCACGGCCACCGCCCGGCTGATCGAGGCGGGCCGGCCCGCCGGCGTCCCGGTCGTGTTCACCGCGATCGCCTACACCTCCGCAGAGGTGGGCGGTGACCACATCACCTGGCTGCGCAAGGCACCGGGCCTGGGCACCCTGTTGGAGGGGAGCGAGGCGGTCGCCCTCGATCCGCGACTGCCGCGGCGGGAGAGCGATCCGCTGGTGGTCAAGAAGGGCGCCTCGGCGTTCTTCGGCACCCCGTTGGCCGCCACCCTGACCGGGCTGGGCTGCGACACCGCGGTGGTGTGCGGCGCGACCACCAGCGGCTGCGTACGGGCCACCGCGGTCGACGCGGTGCAGTCCGGATTCCCGGTGCTGGTGCCGCGGGAGTGCGTCGGGGACCGGGCGGCGGGCCCGCACGACGCCGCCCTCTTCGACATCCAGGCCAAGTACGGCGATGTCATCGCGCTGGCGGACGCGATCGGCTATCTGGGCGGGCCGGCGGGCGGCTGAGCAGCCACGACCGCAGCATCCGCCGTGCCCGTCGCCCGCCCCGTCTCCCGCCCCGCCTCCGCTTGCACCCTCAGGAAGGTGACCGCCATGCCTCAGTCCCGGCGACCCGCCGCGTCCGGCCGGTCCGTTCTCCAGTCCGCGCTGGCGGACCTGGCCGACGTGCCGGCCACCAGCCGGTGGGTGCGCTCGGGCGCCACCCGGCTGCACGTCCTGGACTACGGCGGGGACGGGCCCGCCCTGGTGGTCCTGCCGGGCATCACCAGCCCGGCCGTCACCATGGACTTCGTGGTGCGGGAACTCACCGATCTGGTGCGGCCGTTGGTGATCGACGTGCGCGGGCGCGGGTTGTCGGACGGGAGTGCCGACGGCCCGGCGGACGGCGACGACGACAGCGACAGCGACGGGCGCGGCTACCGGCTGGAGGTCTACGCCGAGGACACCGAGGCGGTGATCGGGGGGCTCGGGCTGGCCCGGCCGCTGCTGTTCGGGCACTCCATGGGCGCGCGGATCGCGGCGGTGGTCGCGGCCCGCGGCAGGGTCGCGATCGGCGGCAGCGTGCTGGCCGATCCGCCGATGAGCGGGCCGGGCCGCGGCCCGTACCCCACCACGCTGGCGGCGTTCCTCGGGCAGTTGGCGGAGGCCGAGCGGGGTACGGACGCCGAGGAGGTCGCCCGGTCGTGGCCACGGTGGCCGCGTCGGGAACAGGAGTTGCGGGCACGGTGGTTGTCCAGCTGCGACCGGCGGGCGATCGCCGCCACCCACCGCGGTTTCGAGACCGAGGACTTCTTCGCCTGGTGGCCCGCGGTCACCGGCCGCACGGCGCTGCTGTACGGCGCGCAGAGCCCGGTGGTCACCGCGGCCGGGGCACAGGAGGCGCGGGCGTCGCTGCCGTCGGCCGCGGTGACCGCGGTCCCGGACGCCGGCCACATGATCTTCTGGGACAACCCGCCGGCCGCACTGGCCGCGCTGCGTGCGGCGCTGCGCCCCATGGTGGGGTGAGCGGGACAGGCCGCCCGCGGGAGCCGTCCCCGTGCACCGTGATTGAGTTGCCCCATGGCTGACGAGACCACATCCTCCACTCCCGGATCCCCCGAGGCTCCCCGCACCGCCGAGGCCGGTGTGGCGATCCCGCACGCCCTGACAGCGGCGCCCGGCTATCAGGTGCGCCGGCTCTACCAGGCGTATCTGGCCGTGTGGGTGCGCGCGGTCGATCCGACGCTGACCGGGCCGCAGTTCGCGGTGCTGACCGCGGTGGACGCGACGCCCGGACGGGATCAGCGGTCGATGGCGTCGGCGGTGGCGCTGGACACCTCCACGATGGCGGACGTGGCCCGGCGGCTGGAGGGCCGGGGGCTGATAGTCCGCCGCACCGACACCGCCGACGGCCGCCGCAAGCTGCTGTTCCTGACCGAGGAGGGCGAGCGGACGCTGCACGCGGCGCGCGAGCGGACCCGGCAGCTGGACGAGCGGCTGTTGGCGCCCTACGACGCGGGGCAGCGCGCCGATGTGATGCATCTGCTGACGTCGCTGGCCGACCGCTGGGAGGGCCTGGCCGGGGATTCCTGACCGGCCCCCCAACAGCCCGGCGCCGGCGGCTACTCCGCCGGCTTCCGGGCCAACAGGTATGCCTGCGGACCGTTCTCGTGGCCCTCGGGCTCGCGGTGCACCCGCGTCCCCACCGCGAACCCGGCCCGGCCCGCCAGTTCGGCAACCCGGTCCGGTGCCAGCCAGTAGACGTCCAGTGAGAGGTCGTGGCCGTAGGCGTGGTCCAGGTGGCGGAGTTCGTCACCGGCCTTGAAGGCGAGCAGCAGACGGCCGCCCGGGGCGAGGACGCGGTGGAACTCCTCGAAGACCGCCGGCAGTCGCTCCGGCGGGGTGTGGATGATCGAGTACCAGGCGACGACGCCGGCGAGCGCGCCGTCGGCCAGGTCCAGCCCCGTCATCGAGCCTTCCTCGAACCGGATCTCCGGGTGCGCCCTGCGGGCCACGGCCACCATCTCGGGCGACAGGTCGACGCCGAAGACGTCCAGACCGAGCGCGTGCAGATGGCCGGTGATGCGGCCGGGGCCGCAGCCGAGGTCGGCGACCGGGCCGGCGCCGTCCGCCCGCACCAGGTCGGCGAAGGCGCCGAGCATCGCGCGGTCCATCGGCATCTCGGCGAGGGCGGTGCGCAGCAGTCGTTCGTAGTCCGCGGCGACGGTGTCGTAGGCGGTCCGGACGCTGCGCAGGAAGGACGGTTCGGGCGGGGAGGTGGCATCGGAGACGGTCATGGCGGAGGACAGTAGCGGAGCCGGCGCCGACGCGTCCGTCGGAGTACGGCTGATGCAAGGCGCGACCGTCCGACACCCATTGCCCTCATGACACAATGTGCCAGCCGTGCGCGTGCGGTGGGCCGTTCACCGGTGCCGGCGCACGCCCCGGGCATCCCGGATGGGCGCCGAGAACGCGTCACGCCTTCCTGAAGGGAGACGTGGGGATGCTGCCGGCCTACCCGATGCTCCTCCATGCGGCCGACCGGGCCCGCGTCCCGTACGCGCACGCGGCCTTCCCCCGGTCACCGTCTCGGGCTCCGAGCGCCTGCGGGCGCAGCGGTCCGAACGCGCCCTGCGGGAGTTCATCGACCAGATGCCCAACGCCGCGTTCCAGCCGGTCGGCAGGAGCACCTGGCCGAAGGTCCGGGACACCCTGCGGCGGCGGATCGGCGGCGCGGTCGGGGAACGACGCCGGGTAGCGGCGCCGGTGCACCGAAGTGCGCCTCTTGCGGACCTCCCGGCTCCCTTCCGGGGGCGAGGTGCGACGATGGGGCCTGTCATGGATGCGGGGCACGTTCTCAGGGGGCTGCGCGCCGCGGTGTTCGCGGCGGTCTGCGTGCTCCTGGCTGCGCTCGGGCACGCGGTGATGTCGGATGCCGCGGTGCCCGGCTGGATGCTGCTCGCGGCCGGTCTGGCGACCGCGGCCGGGGCCTGGTGCTTCGCCGCACGCGAACGCGGCCCCGTGCTGGTGGGATTGCTGACCGTCGGCACCCAGGCCGCCCTGCACAGCGCGTTCTCCCTGGGGCAGGCGATGGCCGGCGCCGGCACGGACCGGGCCGCCCTCGCCCGCGCGTGGGCGAACACCTGGCTCTGCGGCGCCCAGGGGTTGTCGCTCCAGGAGATCGACGCGGCGCGGGCGCAGACCCCGATGGGGCTGCCGGACGCGACCGGGTCGATGGGCTCGATGGGTTCGATGGGTTCGATGGACTCCTCGGGCGGCATGGGCGGGACGGGCCTGTCGCACGGCGCGATGTCCCATCTGGGCACGGCACACACCGATATGTCCGCCATGGGCATGCACGGCAGCGCCGGCGGCATGCTCGCGGCGCACCTGTTGGTCGCCCTGCTCAGCGCGTGGTGGCTGTGGGGCGGCGAGCGGGCGGCGTTCCGGCTCGTACGGAGCGTGTCCGCCTGGCTGTTCGCGCCCCTGCTGCTGGTGCTGCGGGCGGTGCTGCCGGCGTCCCGTCCGGTCCCGCGCCCCGCCCGGCAGGAGCCGCGGTGCGCGGTGCGGCAGCTGCTGCTGGCGCATGCGATGTCCTTGCGGGGTCCCCCGCGTGAACCGGCTGTCGGCTGACAGCACGGTCGAATTCCCGAGCCGGAACGACGGACGGGCACCGCGGGCCACTGCCCCGTGCCCGGTGTTCCGGCTGCGACTTCACCGGTCGTCCGCGCCGTGGCGCGGTGGCCGGATCACGCGAAGGACTCCGAAGGACTCCAGATGACGAATCCTGTCCGGATGCCGGTGGCGCCGCCGCCCGCGTCCGATTCCCGCCAGGGGGAGGGCCGCGGCGGACGCCCGGCGCTCCCCGGCAGTTCAGCCCGCCCGACGCCCCGTCCGGAGGCCGGCGAGCAGCGCCTCGACGGCGGCCGGGGCCGCCTCGTCCTCGTGCGCGGTGGCGTCGCCGAGGGCCGTGGTCAACGCTCGCGCCCGGGCCTCCCACCGGCGGCAGTCCCGGCAGCCCGCGAGGTGGTCGTCGAGAGGGTGGACGGTCAGCCCCGGGGGCAGCGCCTCGCCGTCGAGGCGGGCGGAAAGTGCCGTACGAATGCGCGAGCAGAGCATGCGCCCAGTCTCCCCGAATTGGTCCGGACCGGCGAGGGGTGGTTGTGAATGCGTGACGACGAGAGGGTCACGGCCTGGGCGCTGGCTGCCCGGGACGGCGACGAACGGGCCGTCGAGCAGTTCGTACGGGCCACCCAACTCGATGTGCGGCGGTATGTGACGCACCTCAGCGGGGAGGCCCAGGCTGCCGACGACCTGATGCAGGACACCTATGTGCGGGCGCTGCGGGGGCTGCCGCGGTTCGAGGGCCGGTCGTCGGCGCGGACCTGGCTGCTGACGATCGCCCGGCGGGTGGTGGCGGACCGGATCCGCACCCACGCGGTGCGCCCTCGGTTGTCGGCGACCGACGACTGGCAGTCCGCCGCCGAGCGCGTCCAGCCGCGCGGGGTGCCGGGCTTCGAGGAGGGCATCGCGCTCGCCGAGTTGCTGGCGGCGCTGACGCCGCAGCGGCGGGAGGCGTTCGTGCTCACGCAGCTGCTGGGACTGTCGTACGCGGCGGCAGCCGGGGTGATGGGCTGTCCGGTGGGGACGGTGCGCTCGCGGGTGGCCCGGGCCCGGGAGGCGCTGATCGCCCTGCTGGCGGAGGCGGAAACCGGGGCGGAGGCGGATACCGGGGCCGTGCTGTCCGCCGACGGGGTGGGCCGGCAGCGGGCGGCGGACACCGCCCCGCACGGCGCACCGCACCGCAGACCGGGGCCGGCTGACCTGCGGCCGCGCCGGCTCGCCGCCGCGGTGGCCTGACCGGCCGGGCGCGGCGGGCTGCTGGGGCTCATGGACGGGCGGTGGCCGGCCCATGAGCCCCGGTGGCGACCGGACGCCACGGCCCCGTCGTCGCTACTGGCCGGGGCGTACCGCCCGGGCGGTGACGACCAGCGGCGGACTGTCCCGGAAGTGCAGGGTGAAGGTGAGGCGGTCGCCGGGGGCCAACCGGGGCGGCGGGCTGATCATGATGTCGAGGGTGGTCGGCGTCATGGTGAGCGCGCCGCGGGCGGGGACGGTGGCGCCCTGGACCATGGCCATGGACCGGGCGTTGCGGCCGACTTCGACGTCCCGGCTGAGCATGGTGCGGTGACCGGCCGGTCCGGTGACGCCGGTCAGGACGTCGTTCGCGGTGCCGGAGTTGCGGATCGTGAAGAACGCCGCGGTGGCGTCGTTCCCGGCGGGGATCAGCACCCGGCCCTCGGCGGCGGTCAGCCGGGCGGGCGTGCCGGCGTTGCCGGTGGCGGTCCAGGCGGTGAGGGCGCCGAGGGTCGCCAGGCAGGTGACCAACGGCACGGCGCCGGCGGCGAGGCGTGAGCGGTTCATACGGATTCCCGAGTGCCCCGAGGGCGGGGCGGGTTGGCGCCGGAGCGCGGTGCGTGCGGACGGCGGCGGGAGGTGCGGTCGGCGCCCGGTGGTTGCCAGGCGCGGAGCCGCAGGCTGTTGCCGACGACCAGGAGGGAGCTGGCGGACATGGCCGCCGCGGCCAGCATCGGGTTGAGCAGCCCGACGGCGGCCAGCGGCACGGTGACGAGGTTGTAGCCGAAGGCCCAGAGGAGGTTGCCGCGGATGGTGCCCAGGGTGCGGCGGGCGAGGCGGACGGCGTCGGCGATGGCCTGGAGGTCCTCGCGGACGAGGGTGACGTCGGCGGCGCCGATCGCCGCGTCGGTGCCGCTGCCCATGGCGATGCCGAGGTCGGCGCGGGCCAGGGCCGCCGCGTCGTTGACCCCGTCGCCGACCACCGCGACCCGGCCGCCCTGCTCCCGCAACGTCGCGACCAGCGCGGCCTTGTCCTGCGGGCGGGCCTGGGCGTGCACCTCGGTGATGGCGAGCTGCCGGGCCACCGCTCGGGCGGTGGCCGCGCGGTCCCCGGTGGCCAGCACCGGCCGCAGCCCCAGCCGGCGCAGGTGGTCGACGGCGCGGTAGCCGTCGGGGCGCAGGGTGTCGCCGAGGGCGAGGACCGCCGCCGGGGCGCCGTCGACGGTGACCAGGACCGCGGTGTGGCCGGCGGTCTCGGCGGTGCGGACCGCGTCTGCCAGTGCGGCGGGCAACTCGTCGGGGTCGTCGGGCGGGCGGACCACGGTGACCGTGCGGCCGTCGATCACCCCGCGGACGCCCAGGCCCGGTGTCGCGGTGAAGTCGCCCACCGCGGCGGCCGGTTCGAGCGGCGCGTCGCTCCCGTGCTCGCGGGCGTAGGCGAGGACGGCGCGGGCCACGGGATGCTCGGAGCCCTGCTCCACGGTGGCGGCGAGCCGCAGCACCTCGTCCGGGTCGGGGCCGTCCGCGCGGGCCGTGAAGGCGGTGACGGCCATCCGGCCGGTGGTGAGGGTGCCGGTCTTGTCCAGGACGACGGTGTCGATGCGGCGCAGGCGTTCCAGCGCCCGCGGGCCGCTGACCAGGATCCCGAGCTGGGCGCCGCGGCCGGTGGCGGCCAGCAGTGCGGTCGGGGTCGCCAGGCCCAGCGCGCACGGGCAGGCGACGACGAGCACGGCGACCGCCGCGGTGACCGCGGCCTGCGGGTCGGCACCGGCGCCGAGCCAGAAGCCCAGGACGGTGACCGCGATGGTCAGGACGGCGGGGACGAAGACCGCCGCCACCGCGTCCGCGAGCCGCTGGGCCCGGGTCTTGCCGGTCTGGGCGTCCTCCACGAGCCGGGTGATCCGGGCGAGTTGGGTGTCGCCGCCCACCGCGTCGGCGCGTATCTCCAGCAGCCCACCGGAGTTGACCGCGCCGCCGACCGCCTCGGAGCCCGGTCCGACCTCGACCGGATGGCTCTCGCCGCTGATCAGGGAGAGGTCCAGGGCCGAGCTGCCCGAGACGACGGTGCCGTCGGTGGCCACCCGTTCGCCGGGCCGGACCAGGAACCGGTCGCCGACCTGCAACAGGCCGATCGGCAGCCGGCGTTCGGCGCCGTCCGCGCCGCGCACCGACACCTCCTTCGCGGCGAGCTCCGCCAGGGAACGCAGGGCGGCCCCGGTGCCGCGCCGGGCCCGGGCCTCCATCCGCCGCCCGGCCAGCACGAACAGCGGCACGCCGACGGCGGCTTCCAGGTAGAGGTGGGCGGTGCCGTCACCGGCCGCGGGGAGCAGGCTGAACGGCATCGTCATGCCGGGCGTGCCGGCCCCGCCGAGGAACAGCGCATAGCCGGACCAGCCGAACGACGCGACGACGCCGAGGGACACCAGGGTGTCCATGGTCGCGGCGCCGTGCCGGAGGCCGCGCACCGCACGGACGTGGAAGGGGGCCGCGCCCCACACGGCGACCGGGGCGGCGAGCACGAAGCAGAGCCACTGCCAGTTGCGGAACTGCCAGCCGGGCACCATCGACAGGGCCAGTACGGGCAGGGAGAGCAGCGCGGTCAGCAGCAGCCGGCGGCGTTCGGCGGGGTCGCCGTCGGGGGCGCCGTCGGTGCCGTCGGCGGGGTCGCCGGCCGGGCCGTTCCCGGTGGAGGGCCGGCCGGGCTCGTCCACGTCCGGTGCGGAGGCGGTGAACCCGGCGGCCTCGACGGTGGCGATCAGGTCGTCGACGGAGAGCGACGCGGGGTGGCTGATCCGGGCCCGCTCGGTGGCGAGGTTGACCGACGCGGTGACGCCGTCCAGCCGGCCGAGCTTGCGTTCCACCCGGCCCACGCACGCGGCACAGCTCATCCCGCCGATGGCGAGCGTGGTGAGGCGGTCGGCGCCCGCCGCCGGGGTCGCGGCGGCGTCCACCGCGGCGCGCGCCCCATGGTCGTGCCCGGTCATCGCCGCGCTCCCCGCGGCGGGAGGGCGGGCGCGGGGTGGGCCACGGTCGCCGTGCCGGCCCGCGGGGCGCCCAGCGCGGTCATGCCCGCCATGCCGGGCATCCCACCGGAGTCGCCGGCCGGCTCGGTGGTCCCGGGGCGGTCGTCGGGCCGGAGGCCGGGGGCCACCGGCCCGACGGCGCCGCCCACCGCGTAGGCGAGGACGAACAGCAGCGCCAGCAGCGCGAGGAAGCCGAGGACCGAGCGGGCCGGCAGCAGCAGCCGGAGCGGGCGGACGGGAACCGGCGGCCCAAGGCGCCGGTCGCGGTCTGGTGCGGAGGTCGCGGGGGTGGTCATCGCGTCATCGTGGCAGGTGGGCGCGGGGGCGAACGGACGATCAGGGGCCGTTCGGCACGTGAGGTTTGTCCCGTCCGCCCGCCGGAACCCGGCGCGCTCGCGGACCGACTAACTGGGTTTGCGTCACCGCCCACTTCGGCACACCGTCCCGCGAAGGTGCTGGCCCCCTCCCGGACGGGGGCGAGCGGCTCGCGCTGCGCTTCCTGGACCGGTCGTGCGCCCGCATCGCGGCGGTGTACCCGCCCGGTGCGCGGGTGGCGATCTGCTCGGACGGTCACGTCGTCAGCGACCTCATCCGGGTACCGGACGCCACCATCGACGCCTACGGGGACGGCCCGCGGGCGCTGCTCCACGAGGAGGGGCTCGCGGACCGGCTGAGCGTCTTCGACCTCCACGCGGCCTACGGCGACCTGCCGTACGCCGAGAAGCGGGCCAGGACCGCGGCGCACCCTCGTGGCGCGGCACGGGTAGTCCGGCGCGCCCCGCCTCCGGTTCCCGGGAACGCACAGGTCGTCCCGCGGGTCGCGGTCACGGCCCGGCGGTGCTGCCCTGGGGGCCGTAGAGGTCGAGGAGGCGGGTGCGGGTGCCGTGGAGGCGTTCGGCGACGGTCTCGGCGACGTAGCGGTAGACGGCGCGGCCCAGGATGGGGTCGTCCTCGCACAGGGCGCGGACGAGGGGGGCGTCGAACTCCAGGGCGTCGACGTGGCCGACGGTCTCCGCGCCGAAGTGCCAGAGGTAGGGCGGGAACAGCCAGGACCAGCCCAGGACCTCGCCCCGGCCGAGGGTCTCGACGACGGCGGCCTGGCGGCCGGGGACCCGCTGGTCGAGCGCGATCTGGCCGGAGCGGATGATCCAGAACCGGTCGGCCCGGCGGCCCTCCTCGAAGAGGCGGGTGGCGCGGGGCAGCGACACCTCGTGCCCGAGCTCGGTCAGCCGGCGACGCCGGTCCGCGGGCATGGCATCGAACAGGTGCGCGACCTGGGGCATCTCGTCCTCCATCCACCACTGTGCAGTGCCTCGCACGATATGTGTCGGATTGCAGGGATTGCGGGAATGGCCGGTCCGGCGGCCGGCGGCCGGGGCGCGGTCAGGCCATCTGACGGCGTACCAGGTCGTGCAGCCGACCGCCGGTGTCGGCGAGGAGCGCGGCGGGGGCGCCCTGCTCGACGATCCGGCCGTCGGCCATGACCAGGACCCGGTCGGCGTCGAGCACGGTGGACAGGCGGTGCGCGATGACCACGCGACTGGCGCTGAGCGCGCGGGTGCTGTCGATGACGATCCGCTGGGTCTCGTTGTCCAGGGCGCTGGTGGCCTCGTCGAAGAAGAGGATGCGCGGGCGGCGGACCAGCGCCTGGGCGATCATCAGCCGCTGCCGCTGGCCGCCGGAGATGGCGCCGCCGCCGGAGATCATGGTGTGCAGCCCCATCGGCATCCGCTTGATGTCCTCGGCCAGCCCGGCCATTTCAGCCGCCGCCCAGACCTCTTCCTGGGTGAACGCCTCGGCGCCGCAGATGCAGTCGAGGATCGAGCCGGTGAGCGGCTGGGCGTTCTGCAGGACCACCCCGCACTGCCGGCGGACGGCCGCCTGGTCGAGCGCGCCGAGGTCCTGGCCGTCGTACAGGACACTGCCTCCGGACGGCCGGTCGAAGCCGATGAGCAGGCGCAGCAGGGTCGACTTCCCGCAGCCGCTCGGGCCCACGATCGCCACGAACTCGCCGGGCCGCACCTGGAGGGAGACGTCGTCGAGGACGAGCGGACCGTCCTCGCTGTAGCGGAAGGAGAGTTTGCGGGCCTCGATGGCGCCGGAGAGCACACCGGGTTGGGAGCTGCCGCCGCGGACCTCGGGCGCCTCGTCCAGCACCGGCCTGATCTGCTCGAACATCGGCAGCGCCGCGGCGGCCGAGACGAGCGCGCCGGTGATCTGGGTGACCGAGGTGAGCAGCATGGTCACCGAGGTGTTGAAGGTCAGGAAGGCGCCGGCGGACAGGGTGCCGCGGGCCGGGCCGGCCAGCAGCACGAACAGCGCGAGGGAACAGAGCGGGAGGTAGACGGCGTTGAGCACGGTGGTGAGGTTCTTGATCCGGCCGGCCTTCTGCTGGAGCTCCCGGGAGCGGGCGAACTCCCGGGCCCAGGCCGCGTAGGCGAAGGACTCAGCCGCCGCGACCCGCAGTTTGGGCAGCCCGCGCAGGGTCTGGAACGCCCGGTTGTTGAGCTTGTTGCCGAGCGTGATCAGCCGGCGCTGCCAGCGCAGTTCCCACAGGCCCAGGACGAGGAACACCGCGCCGATGACGAACAGCACGGCGAGCGCGGCGAGCGCCAGCGGCACGCTGTAGAGGAGCAGCATCACGAGGTTGACCGCGCCGACCGTGGCGGCCTGCACGGCCACCGGCCCGACGCCGGCCAGCACCTGGCGGATGGCGCTGATGCCCATGGCGGCACTGGCCAGTTCACCGGTGGAGCGGCCGGCGAAGAACTTCGTCGGCAGGCGCAGCAGCCGGTCCCAGACGGCCGGCTGGAGGACGCTCTCGATCCGGCCCTCGATGCGCAGCACGGTGAGGTTCTGCAGCAGGGTGAAGGCCGCCGCGACCACGCCGGCGATGATGACGGCGAGCGCGACCTGGACGATCGGGCCGCGGGCGGCGGCCGGTACGTAGACGCCGAGGACCTTGCCGGTGGCGAGCGGGACGAGGGCGCCGAGGGCGACCGTCACCAGTCCGCTCAGGGCGAGGTTGCGCAGGTCGGCGCGGTTCCCGCGGAGGCTGAAGCGCATCAGCCGCCACAGCGTGAGCCGGCGTTCGGGCAGCGGCCGGTAGAACATCACCGCGTGCGGCTCGAACTCGTCGGCGGTGTCCTTGCCGATCCGGATCCGCAGCCCGGAGGCGGGGTTGACCGCCTCGTACCGGCCGCGCCGCCACAACAGCGCCACCGGGGCACCGGACTTGGCGCGGTGGCCCACCAGGGGCCCGGCGTCGGTGCGCCACCAGCGGCCGTCGAGGCGGACCGCGCGGGTGCGGATCCGGGAGGCGAGGGCGATCCGTTCGACGGGGCTGATCCGGTCGCCGGCGGCGGCGCCCTTGGGCGGTTCGGTGAGCACGATGCCGGCGGCCCCGGCGACCTTCCGGCAGACCGCGAAGGTCAGGTCGTCGCCGGCCCGGTCGCGGCCCGCGGCGGCGCGTCCGGAGCGGTCCTTGCCGATGGACGCCAGCAGTGCCTGGTCGGCGCGTTCCCGGACGGCCTCACCGGCCTTGATACCGGCCGCCGCGCGGTCCTCGTGGGCCCGCTCCAGCTGCTCGATCCAGCGGTCGACGGCGGACAGCAGTCGGTACTGCTGGTTGACCATCCGCTGCCACAGCGCCGCGTCGACGAGCAGGTCGGCGGCGGCCTCGGCGCTGTAGGAGGCGCCGTACTGGACGCTGCCGGGCGGCACCGGCATCCACAGGACGTCGTCGTCGGCGACCGCTTCGTCGCTGGGCCGGCCGTCCAGCGGCGCCTCGAACAGCACGCCCAGACCGCGCGCGGTGCCGAGCGCGAAGGCGTGCTCCAGGGGGGTGGCCGGCTGCCCGCCGTAGGTGTCGTCGGGTCCGAAGGTGCCCTCGTGCCCGTACGCGCCCTGGTCGCCGTGGTCGGCGCGGGGCAGTTCGCGCAGGGCGATCCGGCGCAGTCCGCAGTGCTGGGAGGGGCGGCCGACGAGGGTGTGCTGGGGGCCTTGGACGGGACCGAGCAGCAGGGTGCCGGCTTCGAGGCGGCCGAGGAAGTGCCAGTGGCCTTCCTGGCCGGCGTCCACCGCGAACAGGTCGAGGGTGCCGCCGGTGACCAGCCACAGCACGTGCGGGCCTTCGAGGGGGACGTCGCGCAGCCCGGCGCAGTCGACGGGGGTGCCGAGGCCGCCCAGGGCGTGCGTGACCGCGTCGACGCCGTGCGGATCCGCGGCCGGTGCGGCCGGCTGCGTGGCGGATCCCGCGTCCGGGGACGGGTGTACGGATGCCACGTCAGTGCTCCTTGACCAGCTCGGCGTAGGCGCCCCCGGCGGCGACCAGCTCCTCGTGCCGGCCGCGTTCGACGACCGTGCCGTGGTCGAGCACCACGATCTCGTCGCTGTCGCGGACGGTGCTCAGCCGGTGGGCGATGATGACGCAGGCGCAGCCGCGGCGCCGCAGGTTGTCCATGATGACCGCCTCGGTCCCGGCGTCCAGGGCGCTGGTGACCTCGTCGAGGACGAGGATGCTGGGGCGCCGGACCAGCGCCCGGGCGATCTCCAGGCGCTGCCGCTGGCCGCCGGAGAAGTTGCGGCCGTCCTGTTCGACGCGGCTGTGGATGCCGTCGGGGCGGCGGGCGATGACATCGTCGTAGAGGGCGGCGTCCTGGAGGGCGGCGATCACCGCGTCGTCGGGGATGGAGGGGTCCCACAGCGCGACGTTGTCCCGGACGGTGCCCTCGAAGAGGAAGACGTCCTGGTCGACGAAGGAGACCGAGGCGGCCAGCGCGCTGCGCGGGATGTCCGCGAGGCGCTGTCCGTCGATCCGGATCGTGCCCTCCCAGGGGGTGTAGAGACCGGAGATCAGCCGGGAGACGGTGGACTTGCCGCTGCCCGAGCCGCCGACCAGTGCGACCTGGCGGCCGGGGCCGACGGCCAGGGAGAAGCCTGTCAGCAGCGGGGCGTCGAGCGGGCTGTAGCCGAAGGTGACGCCGTCGAGGGTGATGTGGCCCTTGAGGCGGCGGGTGCCGGCGTCCGCGTCCGGGCGGGAGTAGTGGGCGTCGGCGGGGAAGCTCTCGACGTCCTTGAGGCGGGCCACGTCGGCGGCGAAGTCCTGTATGCGGCCGGCGACGCCGTTGAGCCGGGTGATCGGTGCGGTGAAGCGGGTCACCAGGGCCTGGAAGGCGACCAGCAGGCCGATGGAGATGTGGCCCTCGACGGCGCGCAGGCCGCCGATCCACAGGATCAGTGCGCTGTTGAGGGTGGCGAGGGTGGGGGCGACGACCGCCAGCCAGGCACTGGGGACGCCGAGCCGCTGCTGCTCCTCCAGCGTGGTGGCGTGCTGGCCGGCCCAGCGGCGGAAGTAGCCGTTCTCGCCGCCGGTGGCCTTCATGGTCTCGATGAGTTGCAGGCCGGTGTAGGAGGTGTTGGTCAGGCGGGCGGTGTCGGCGCGCAGCTTCTGGGTGTGGGTGGCGCGCAGCCGGACCACGATCCGCATGGCGACGACGTTGAGCAGCGCGATCAGCACGCCGATGACGGTGAGTTGGGGGTCGTAGGTCCACAGCAGCACCGCGTAGAGGACGACCACCACGCCGTCGACGGCGGCCGCGGCCAGGTCGCGGGCGAGGGTCTCGGCGACCGCGTCGTTGGACTGCAGGCGCTGGACGAGGTCGGCGGGCGAGCGCTGGGAAAAGAAGGTGACCGGCAGCCGCAGCAGATGGCGCAGGAAGCGGGCGCTGCTGAGGGTGGAGGAGATGATCCGGCCGCGGAGCAGGTTGGCCTGCTGGAGGCCGGTCAGGACGGCGGTGAGCACCACCATCGCGCTCATCGCGGCGAACAGCGGTCCCAGCAGCGAGGTCTGGTTGCCGATCAGGAACATGTCGATGTAGGTGCGGCTGAGCGCGGGCAGCGCGGCGCCGACGCCGACCAGCAGCAGGCTGGCGAGCAGCGCCGCCAGCAGGGTGCCGGCGGTGCCGCGCAGCCGGGCCGGCAGGGCGCTCCGCACGCTGGGCCGGCGGCCGCCCTTGCGGAACGCCTCGGTGGGCTCGAAGACCAGGGCGACGCCGGTGAAGCTGGTGTCGAAGTCCTCCGTCGGCACGAAGCGGCGGCCCTTGTCGGGGTCGTTGATGTGGACGCCCCGGCGGCCGAGGCGGCGGCCCATGCCGTCGTAGACGACGTAGTGGTTGAACTCCCAGAAGAGGATGGCCGGCGCCTGGACCTCGGCGAGGGCGGCCGGCTCCATCTGCATGCCCTTGGCCGACAGGCCGTAACTGCGGGCGGCCTTGAGGAGGTTGCTGGCCCGGGAGCCGTCGCGGGAGACGCCGCAGGCGATCCGCAGTTCCTCCAGCGGCACGTGGCGTCCGTAGTGGGCGAGCACCATCGCCAGGGAGGCGGCGCCGCACTCCACCGCTTCCATCTGGAGCACAGTGGGGGTGCGCACGGACTTCTTCGCCTTGGGGGCGGTGGCCGGCGGTCTGCGGCGGCGGGTGGGTGGCGCGCCCTCGGGGCGGTGCCGTCCGCGGCCGGCGGGCGGGAGGTGCTGCGGGGGTGCCGCGGCGGCGTCGGGTGCGGTCACGAGAGCAGCCAATCGATCGGGTGCTGCGCGGCCAGGTGGACGGCGGCGGTGGCCTGGGTCATCGAGTCCAGGGCGAACGGCGGGCCGTCGGAGGTGGACCAGGCATAGCCGGTGGCGGTGGACGCGGTGTCGAGCCGGACCAGCACCGCGACCGGCTGGCCGGCGCGGGAGAACTGCTCGCCGAGCTGGCTGCTGCCGAGGAACGCGGAGATCCGCTGGCTGCTCTGGGCGGTGCGGCCGATGGCCGCGACGTGGCCGCGCAGCACGCCGAACCGCTGGGTGGGGGCGGAGGCGACGGTGAGGTCCACGGCGGCGCCGGCGGGGAGGGTGGCGGCGCTCGCGGCCGGGACGTAGAGGGTGGCCGTCAGGGGGTCGTGGGGGCCGTTGGTCCGCTCCACGG
Organism: Streptomyces noursei; assembly: GCF_016917755.1. GTDB lineage: Bacteria > Actinomycetota > Actinomycetes > Streptomycetales > Streptomycetaceae > Streptomyces > Streptomyces yunnanensis. Next base: position 1,825,701 of record NZ_CP070326.1, read on the forward strand.
CGGCGAGGTCGGCGCCGGTGGTGACGACCGCGCCGATGGTGGCGACCAGGCTGGTCAGCCGGCCGGCGGCGAGCGCGCGGACGACGGTGGTGGTGCCCTGCACGGTCCGTATTCGCGCCAACGGGGCGCCGGCGGCGACCGGTTGGCCCTCCTCGGCGAGGACCGCGGTGACCTGGCCGGCGACCGGGCTCTGCAGGACGTAGCTGCCGCGGCCGTGGGTGAGGATGCCGGGGGCGGTGAGGGTGGCGGAGACGGTGCCGGTGACCGCCCAGACGGTCGCGGCGATCATGACGAGGACGGTGACGGTCAGCACCAGCCAGCCCTGGGGGCGGGCGAAGCGCACCGGCAGGTCGAGCTCCTCGGGCGATTGCAGCTTGGAAAGGGCCTGTTGGCGGAACTGCACGACACTCTTCCCTCAACTGCAGGTGCTGGTACGGGAGTAGCGGGAGTGTACCGCCGCCGGAGATCCGGTGGCGGTTTCCCGGCGGCGAACAGCCGGGTGCCCCGGACAACCCGGCCGGAACCGGGTTGTCCGGGGCACTCGGTACGGCAGATCGGCAGGGAGGGGGCGCCGACTGCCGTCACGACCGTTCGTCGCCGCCTGTGCCGCGCGGCGGCACAGCGGCGGCTCGGATCAGAGACCGGCGGTCGCGCCGCCCACGATGCCGTTGACGTCGAGGCCGGTGGTCTGCTGGACCAGGCCGGTGGTGGTGGCGAGGACGCTGCCGACCGGGGCGACCGAGCCCACGGTGGTGGTGACGGTGCTCAGCACGCCGCCGACGAGGCCACCGGACACGTTGTCCAGGTCGGCGTCGGAGATTTCCTGGGTCTGCACCTGGGCGTTGTTCATGATGTTTCCCTTCGGATCAATATCAAGAAAAAACAAGCGAAACGGGCCGTCCGGTGGGTGACCCGGCCGCGGCCACGGCAGTCCGGCCCCCGATATCGGGAAACCCCGGCGACTTCCGCGGTGCGATGGATCAAAGCATGCGGGCGGGTTTCCCTGCTAATCGGATGAGCGGCGATCCGGACGCGACCGCGCCGCGAAATTACCGGACGTGTACGTGCGTCCATGGCTTGATCGAAGCATCTTCACATCTCCTCCGGTTTCTTTTCCGTCGAGGGGGCGTTGCGACACTCCCGGAATCGGGCATTCCGGAACTAGATCGCCGCCCACCAGGGCGGCCGTGTCACCCGAAACCCGGAAGCGTGTGCCGGCTGCGCATTCGGTGTGCAGATTTCCTGGAGGTCACCGAACTTAACGTCCGGCTGACGCACCGGCCCGCCGAGAAGTCCGATTCGCGTTTCCGCAGCACGGCCGGGATGTTGCCCAGGTTTTAACCGAACATGATTGCCCTAGACTTCCGATGCACTAATGACCGGAATCATCACGGCTATCGCCCATGTCATTCCGATGGAAACGGATCGAGCATCCAGAGAACGGACATATTCGCATAACTGCGGTAGAGGGCATTCGCCGGCCCGACCGCGGTGGCAGCCGCGCCCCGCCCGGTGCACGGTGGGGAGGTGGATCCCGTGGCGGCGCTGGAGCGGATCGCGTTCCTGCTGGAGCGGCAGGGGGGCGGTGACGTACCGGGTGCAGGCGTTCCGCACGGCGGCGTCGGTGCTCGACGGACTGGCCGCGGAGGAACTGCGCGAGCGCGCCGGGAACGGGACGCTGGGCCGTCTGAAGGGGCTCGGCCCCAAGACGACCCGGGTCGTCGAGGAGGCACTGGCCGGGCAGCAACCCGCCTATCTGACGCGGCTGACGGAGGAGGCCGGCGGCCCGCTGGTCGAGGGGGAACGGGGGCTGACGCTGCGGCGGGCCCTGCGCGGCGACTGCCATCTGCACTCGGACTGGTCGGACGGCGGCAGCCCCGTCGAGGCGATGGCCAGGGCCGCCCGCGACCTCGGCCACGACTGGTGCGCGCTGACCGACCACTCCCCCCGGCTCACCGTCGCCCACGGGCTGACCGCCGAGCGGTTGCGGCGGCAGTTGGACGTGGTCGCCGAGGTCAACGCGCGCCTGGCGCCGTTCCGGCTGCTGACCGGGATCGAGTGCGACATCCTCGACGACGGCTCGCTGGACCAGGAGCCGGAGCTGCTGGACCGGCTCGACGTCGTGGTCGCCTCGGTCCACTCCACACTGCGGATGGACCGGCGGCCGATGACCCGGCGGATGCTGGCCGCGGTCGGCAATCCGCTGGTGGACGTCCTCGGCCACTGCACCGGCCGACGGCTCACCGGCCGGCTCCGCCCGGAGTCGACGTTCGACGCCGCGGAGGTCTTCGCGGCCTGCGCCGAGCACCGCACCGCGGTGGAGATCAACTGCCGCCCGGACCGCTTCGACCCGCCGCGCCGCCTGCTGCGGCAGGCCCTGGACGCCGGCGCCCTCTTCGCCGTCGACAGCGACGCGCACGCGCCCGGCCAGCTGGACTGGCAGATCTACGGCTGCGCCCGCGCCGAGGAGTGCGGCGTCCCGGCAGACCGGATCATCACCACCTGGACGGCCCGCCAGCTGACGACCTGGACGCGGACCGGCCGCACCCCGCACGGGGCCGGCGGCTGACCGTCCGGGGCCGGTCCGGGCCCCGGTCCGGGACCACTCGCCTCAGCCCTGCGCGGACGCCGCCGTGCGCAGCGCCGCCAACACCGGGCGGAACAGCGGATGGTCCTCCGCGCCACGGCGGACCGCGGCGAAGACCCGGCGGGTGGGCGGGGCGCCGTCGACCGGTCGCACCACCACACCCCCGAGGTCCATCCCGCGCAGCGCCGAGCGTGGCACCAGGGCCACCCCGACGCCCGCCGAGGCCAGCGCCACCACCGCCCGGAAGTCGTCCGAGGAGTGCGTCAGGCGCGGCCGGAACCCGGCGTACTCGCAGGCCAGCACGACCACGTCATGGCAGGGATTGCCGGAATAGGGCCCGATCCAGGGGTCCTTGGCGAGCCCGGCCAGCGGCACCGCCGCCGCCCCGGCCAGCGGATGCCCGGGCGGCAGCACCGCGTCGAACGGCTCGGCGTAGAGCGGGACCCGGGTCAGCCGGGGGTCGTCCGCGTCCGGCGCGCCCCGGTACTCGACGGCCACCGCCACGTCGACCTGCCGGTCCAGCACCATCAGCAGGCTGGCGTCGCCCTCCGCGTCCTGGACCCGGACCCGGATGCCGGGTGCGGAACCGGCGAGTTCGGCCAGGGCCGGGGCGAGCACCAGCGCGATGCCGGTCGCGAACGCCGCGACCGTCACCGTGCCGGCCTCCCCCTTGTCGTACGCCGCCAGCTCCGCCTCGGCGCGCTCCAGCTGGGCCAGCACGGCGTTGGCGTGACCGAGCAGGATGTCGCCCGCGGGGGTCAGCCGGACGCCGCGGGCGCCGCGCTCGACGAGGCGGTGGCCGGTCTCCTGCTCCAGGGCGGCCAGTTGCTGGGAGACCGCCGAGGGCGTGAGGTAGAGCGCGGCGGCCGCCGCCGTCACCGTGCGATGGTCGGCCAGCGCACGCAGGATGTGCAGCCGACGGGCTTCGATCATGGTTCCAGTTTCGCAGGGTTCGGCGGGGTTCTGTGCCCCGGAACCCCGCGGTCAGCCCGCCAGGGCGGCGCGGGCGGCCACGAAGGCGTCCACCGCGCGGTGCACGTCCTCGGTGGAGTGGGCCGCGGACAGCTGGACGCGGATCCGGGCCTCCCCCTTGGGGACCACCGGGTACGAGAAGCCGATGACGTACACCCCGCGCTCCAGCAGCAGCTCGGCCATCCGGGCCGCCTCGGCCGCGTCGCCGATCATCACCGGCGCGATCGGGTGCTCGCCGGGCAGGATCGCAAAGCCCTCCTCGGTCATCCGTGAGCGGAACAGCGCGGTGTTGGCGTTGAGGCGTTCGCGCAGGTCACCGGCGGACTCCAGGAGGTCGAGCACCTTCAGCGAGGCGGCCGCGATCACCGGCGCGAGCGAGTTGGAGAAGAGGTAGGGGCGGGAGCGCTGGCGGAGCAGGGCGACGATCTCGGCGCGCGCCGCGACATAGCCGCCGGAGGCGCCGCCCAGCGCCTTGCCGAGGGTGCCGGTGATGATGTCGACGCGGTCCATCACGCCGCACAGCTCGGGGGTGCCGCGACCGCCGGGGCCGACGAAGCCGACCGCGTGCGAGTCGTCGACCATCACCATCGCGCCGTAGCGGTCGGCCAGGTCGCAGATCTCCCGCAGCGGCGCGAGGTAGCCGTCCATCGAGAACACGCCGTCGGTGACGATGAGGGTGCGCCGGGCGCCCTCGGCGTCCTTCAACTGCCGTTCCAGGTCGTCCATGTCGCGGTTGGCGTAACGCAGCCGGCGGGCCTTGGAGAGCCGGATGCCGTCGATGATGGAGGCGTGGTTGAGGGCGTCGGAGACGACCGCGTCCTCCGGGCCGAGCAGGGTCTCGAAGACACCGCCGTTGGCGTCGAAGCAGGAGGAGTAGAGGATGGTGTCCTCCTGGCCGAGGAAGCCGGAGATCCGCCGCTCCAGCTCCTTGTGCACCTCCTGGGTGCCGCAGATGAAGCGGACCGAGGCCAGGCCGTAGCCCCAGCGGTCCAGGGCCCCGTGGGCGGCGGCGATGACCTCGGGGTGGTCGGCCAGGCCCAGGTAGTTGTTGGCGCAGAAGTTGAGGACCTCGCCGGGGCGGCCCCCGGCGGTGACCGCGACGGTGGCGGACTGCGGGGTGCCGATGACCCGCTCGGGCTTGTGCAGTCCGGCGGCGCGGATCTCGTCGAGGGCGGTGCGCAGATCGTCGCGTACGGCGTCGAACATGGGGTGGTGTCTCCTTAGGCGGGGTCGAGGTCGGGCGGCGGGAGGGCAGGCCGGCTGGCGGCGCCGTCATCGGGGGTGGCGGGGCTCAGGCGCTCCAGTCGAGGATGACCTTGCCGCTCTGGCCGCTGGCCGCGTCGGCGAAGGCGGTCTCGAACTCCTGGTACGGGTAGCGGCCGGTGATCACGGGGGCGAGGTCGAGGCCGCCTTCCAGCAGCACCGACATCGCGTACCAGGTCTCGAACATCTCCCGGCCGTAGATGCCCTTGATCGTGATCATGGAGGTGACGATCCGGGACCAGTCGACCGGGAACTCCTCGGCGGCCAGGCCCAGCACGGCGATCCGGCCGCCGTGCGTCATGTTGCCGATCATGTCGCGCATGGCCTCGGGCCGGCCGGACATCTCCAGGCCGACGTCGAAGCCCTCGCGCAGGCCCAGTTCGCGCTGGCCGGCCTCGATCGAGGTGTGGGCGACGTTGAGGGCGAGGCTGACGCCGACCTTGCGGGCCAGTTCCAGGCGCTGCTCGCTGACGTCGGTGATCATCACATGGCGGGCGCCGGCGTGCCGGGCGACCGCCGCCGCCATGATGCCGATCGGTCCGGCGCCGGTGATCAGGACGTCCTCGCCGACCAGCGGGAAGGAGAGCGCGGTGTGCACGGCGTTGCCGAACGGATCGAAGACCGCGGCGACGTCGAGGTCGACCGGGACCCGGTGCACCCACACGTTGGTGGCGGGCAGCGCGACGTACTCCGCGAAGGCGCCGTCCCGGCCGACGCCCAGGCCGACGGTGGCGCGGCACAGGTGGCGGCGGCCGGCCTGGCAGTTGCGGCAGCTGCCGCAGACCAGGTGGCCCTCGCCGCTGACCAGGTCGCCGGGCTTGATGTCGGCCACGTCCCGGCCGGTCTCGACGACCTCCCCGACGAACTCGTGGCCGACGGTCAGCGGGGTCCGCACGGCCTGCTGCGCCCAGCCGTCCCAGGCCCGGATGTGCAGGTCGGTGCCGCAGATGCCGGTGCGCAGCACCTTGATCAGCACATCGCCGGGGCCGATCGTCGGTTCCGGCACGTCCGTCAGCCAGAGTCCCGGTTCCGCCTTCTGCTTGACCAGTGCCTTCACCGCATCGGCTCCCGTACGTGAATGAGTGCTGTGACATCACGGGGACCCGGTGCGGCCCGCCGATCTCGGCCAGAAATCTTCCGTACGACGGCCTCCGGGTCCATCGAGGTTTTCTTAATCGCGCCCTCAGATCACCTTTACGGCCCATCCGTCACAGGAGTGCGCAGCCTTCGCATCACTCGCGTGGCGGCTCACCGGCACGGCCGCGCCACGAACCTCTCCGGGAAGGTCCCCGCGGTCTCCAGGACCACCCGGGCCTGCGCGTCCGGCCGCTCCGGACAGCCGAGGTGCGGTCCCCGGGCGTCGACGAGGCCGGTGTCACAGTCCGTCGGCAGCGGGACGCGCGCGGTCGTGGGGGCGCCTCCACGCCGTTCGGACACCGGGGGCAGAACCGTAGCTTCCGGCCGCGCGGCGGTGGCACAATGCCGGCCTTATTCGGAACCAGCCTCAGGGGCACCATGGCGCCGAACGAACTGGACTCCCAGATCCCCGTCTTCCACGGAGCCGGCCACCTGCTGCGGCTGATCGCCGACCTCGTCCGTCGGCCGCGCCGCAGGGAGTGTCCGGAACCGGTGCGGCACCGCGGTGTCGCCCAGGGCCGCGAGGGGCTCCCGGTGATCTGCCTGGTCGCCGGCGACGACCACGCCCAACTCGCCCGCGGCATCAGTTACTTCCTCGGTCACGCCGACCCCCGCCGGGTCCCGCACTGCCTGCACGATCTGGGCGCCGAGCCGTCGCCGGCCGACCCCGAGTCGGTGGAGGCGGTGCGCCGCACGCTGGAGCGGCTGGCGCAGGGCTTCGCGCGCAGCGTCAACGGCTCCGACGGCCGGGTCCGCTTCCGCCGGTTCGGCCTGGTCAACTGGCTGGTGCAGACCGGCGCGAGCGGCGATCCGGACGGCGCGGGCGATGTCGAGGGCACCGACCACAGCCTCCTCCAGCGGCTGCGGGAGCGGGAGTTCCGGCGCCGCCGGGTGTTCGGCCTGCTGCGGGCGCCGGAGACCGAACTGGCGGTGGACGGCCATGTGCCGTGGTGGGTCTGGCTGTTCGCGCTGCACCTCTTCCCGCTGGCGTGGTTCCGGGTCCGCCGCGGACTGGGCCGGGAGTACCGCTGGCTGCTCAACCAGCCCTACCTCGCCCCGCGCGACCCGGGCACCTTCCTCGGCTTCGCGGAGCGGCTGACCGTGCCGCACAACCAGGTCGAGGACCCCGAGCAGCTGCGCAAGCTGATGGTCAACGCCTTCCTGGAGGACCTGCGGACCGCCTTCCGCCGCCGCCCGTGGCGCCCGCGCTCCTCCCGCCGCACCGCGTACTGCGTCGCGCTGCTGGACGGCGTGGACGCCGACAACTGCGGCCATCCGCTGCTGCGCACCGTCATCGACGTCCGCAACGAGACCGGCGCCTTCGATCCGCTGCTGGTCGTCGCCTGCGGCGCCCGGCCACCCGCCGAGGGCACCGGGACCCGCGCCGACTGGGGCCACAGCTCCCTGTGGGAGCTCTCCGACCGGCTCTACGGCGGCTGGCGGGACACCTTCCTGCACACCGGCCGGGCCCGCAACCGCGCACCCTGGTATCTGCCGGTCACCGTGCCCCCGCTGATGCCGCCCTCCGACGACCCGGTGGCCAAGGCCCGATACGAGCTGACGCGACGTCAAGAAGTGGCTCAGGATGCCAGGTTGCGCCTTCCCGAACCGCCGCTGTGGGCGCGCCGGGCGGTCTCCGTCGCGGCCGTGTGCTGCGTGACCGCGGCGCTGCTGGGGGCCGGCGGGCTGCTCTGGGGCGAAGAGAGCGCCTACCGCCGGGCGCACTGCGGGCTGAGCCGCTTCCAGGACGACGCCGACACCCTGCGCACCGTGGAGACCGGCGAGTGCATCGGGGTCTCCCGGCACGGCTTCACCTTCCACTCCCCCGACGCCGAGCTCAACAAGACCCTGCGCACCATCGCCGACCAGAACGCCCGCGCCGACCAGATCCACCAGGCGTCCCCGGAGCGCCCGTTCGTGACCCTCGTCCACCTCTCCGCGCTGCTCAGCAGCACCGGCAGGTCCACCGCCCAGCTCGCCTACGGCCGGGAGGCGCTCCAGGGGGCGGCCGGCGCCCAGTCCCGGCAGCTGCGCACCACCGGCAGCACCGAGCCGATCCTGCGGATCTTCCCCGCCAACGCCGGGTCCGGTATGCGCTTCGGCACCCAAGTCGTGCAGATCCTGGAGGAGTTGCAGGGAAAGGACCCCTCCATCGTCGGCGTCACCGGACTCGACCAGAGCCGTGAGGCCACCAACCGGACGATCCGCCGGCTGACCGAGGCGGGGCTGCCGATGGTCGCCACCACCCTCTCCGCGGACTCCCTGGTCCGGCAGTCGCCGATGTACTTCCAGGTGTCGCCGCAGAACAGCCGGGAGGCGGAGGTCGCCGCCGCCTACGCCGACCACCTCGTCGGCGGCCGGACCGGGCCCACCCGCCAGGTCCGGGTGATCGCCTCCGCCGACCCCACCGACACCTACAGCAGGACCCTCGGCGACGACGTGGCCAAGCAGTTCCGGGCCCGCGGCTTCGCGGTCGAGCGGACCGCCTTCAGCCCCCCGCCGCCCCCGGGCGGCGAGCCGTCCTCGGACGCGCCCGGTGCCGGCTCGGTCGGCCAGCGCAGCTGCTCCTACCCGGGACTGGTCTTCTACGCCGGCCGCGCCGAGGACTTCGAGACCTTCCTCGGCGGGATCAACGAGTCCTGCAACTCCGCCCCGCCGGCCGTCTTCGGCGGCGACGACGTGGCGCGGCTGGCCGCCGACCCGATCCGCCGTGCGCAGTACCCCGGAATCCCCTACGACTTCCTGGACTTCACCCTCGGTTCGGCGCGCTGCGACGACGCAAGCGGGCTGTACGCGGAGATGTCCCGGCTCTTCCCCGAGGAGTGCGCCAAAGTCCCCAACTCGTCCCTCGACGGACACGCCGCGCTCGGCTTCGACGCGGTGAAGCTGTACGTCGACGCGGTCAGGCAACTGCGCGAGGACGCCGCGGGGATGCCGCTGACGCCGCCCGCGGTGTGGCACGCGATCAGCGGGGTGCACGGGGACGAGGCGCTCGACGGGGAGAGCGGGATCATCGGCTTCGGCGGCGAGGTGGACCGTCAGGTCCCGCTGGACAAGCTGCTGTCGGTGCAGCACATCGACGGCGTCGGCAAGCCCACCCAGGTCGGCTACTGCGGCCGGCTCGGCGGCCGCGCCCAGTCGTCGTGGTGTCCGGCGCTGACACCGGAAAAGGGTCGATGACCGCTCCCGTGACGGGTGTCAGGGCGGCGGCCCCGGCCCCGTCACGGTGAACAACCCGCCGTCGGGGTCGCGCACCATCGCCTGGCTCCCGTTCCCGTCCCACGTCGCGGTCACCGGCGTGATGGTCCCGCCGGCGTCCACCGCGGCCTCGGTCACCGCCGCGACGTCCGGCACCCGGAAGTGCACGTGCCACTGCGGCCGCACCCGCGGGTCCGGGGCCGCCTCCACGGCGCCGCCGCGCAGCGCCGCCACCACGTGCGTCCCGTCGTGCACGACCACCTGGTCGTGCTCGTACGTCACCTGGCAGCCGCCCGGCTTCTCCGACGCCCAGTCGAAGACCTCGGCGTAGAAGATGGCCGCGGCGAACGCGTCCCTGGTCCGCAGCTCCAGCATCGCCGGGGCGTGGCCCGTCCCCACCGACCAGGCCAGCGTCTGCCCCTCCCAGAAGCCGAAGGTGGCGCCGTCCCGGTCCGCGGCGAGGGCGGCCCGCCCCGGGCCGAGCTTGAGCGGCCCGACGGCGACCGTGGCGCCGCGCTCGCGGATCCGGGCCGCGGTGTCGTCGCCGTCGGCCACCGCGAAGTACGCGGTCCAGGCCACCGGCACCTGGAAGCTCGGTGCCAGCGCGCCGATCCCGGCGACCGGCTCCCCGTCGAGCAGGGCGACCGAGAACTCCTCGCCGAGACTGGCCGACCGGAACCGCCAGCCCAGCACGGCACCGTAGAAGCGGTGCGCGGAGGGCAGGTCGCTGGTCATCAGGCTCACCCAGCAGGGCGCGCCGGGTACCGGAGCGGCCGGACGTGGGGACGGCATGGACATCTGCCTCCTGCATGCTCGGGCCTGTCCGACGGGTGAGCGTGGATCAGCCCGCGCGGGTCGGCATGGGTCGCGGCCGGGTCCTCGGCGCCCCCACCCACTGTGCCAGCGACCGCCCGACCCCGCACCAAGGGGCACCGGCGCCGCCGGTCGCCCGCTCGGGGCAGGGCCGGTTGTGCCGGTGGGGGCCGGGCTCGATGCTGGAGGTACTGAACCGGGCTGGGTTGATGCCATGAACGCATGGAACGCGGCGACGAGCGCCGACTTCCGTGGTCCCCTCGACGTCACCAGGGCGGCCACAGCGGTTCTGGACGCCCGGGGGCTGGTGATCGGGTGGAGTGCGGCGGCCCGGAAGCTGTTGGGGTACACCCCGGAGGAGATCATCGGCCGGCCGATCGGCACGTTCCTGCCGGACGCCGCGGATGCGACAGCCGCGGCGGGCACCGCGCAGCCGTCGCCCGCGGCGATGGTCAACATCGAGACCCGGACCGCACGGCACGCCGACGGCCACCGTCTGGCGGTGGCGATCACGATGTGTCCGCTGGCCGACACCCTGCCGGCGGCCCCCCGGGGACCGGCCCGGGTGATGGTGGCGACCGCACTGGACGACCTGCGGTACTGGGAGTCGCGCCAGGCGATGCTGCACGGGCTGGCGACGCAGTCACCGGTGGGACTGGCCATCTACGACGAAGCGCTGCGCCTGACGTGGTTCAACACCTCGTACGGACGGGAGATCGGGCTGCCGCTGCGGCAGTTGATCGGCAAGCGGGCCGACGAACTGTATCCGGGCGAGTTCGTCACCGAGGGCTACCCGCACACCCTGCACACGGTGATGGGCCATGTGCTGGCCACCGGTGAGCCCTTCCTCGACCTGCACTTCGTCGGCGAGCAGCCCACCGACCCGGGCACCAAACACGTCTGGTCCTGCTCCTACTACCGGCTCCAGGACCCGGACGGGCGGGTGCTGGGCGTGTGCGAGGACTCCTTCGACATCACCGACCGCTATCAGGCACAGCGCCGGCTGAACCTCCTGGTGGAGGCCGGCCGGCGGATCGGCACCACGCTGGACATGGTCGGCACCGCCCGGGAGGTGACGGCGGTCGCGGTACCGGACTTCGCGGCCACGGTCACCGTCGACCTGCTGCGGTCGGTGCTGGAGGGCGGGGATCCGGAACCGGGCGAGGCCGGGATGCCCGAGCTGGTCCGGGTCGCCGCCCGCTCCCGGGACGACCCGCCGGACCGGCCGCCGCTCCCGCCGTACCCGGTCGCCTATCAGCGGGGCACGCTCCCGTACCGGAGCCTGTCGTCGGGCGGCCTGATCCGCACGGAGCGGGCGATCGTGGTGCCGCTGCGGGCCGGCGGCACCCTCATGGGGCTGGTGACCTTCGACCGCGGGGACAGTTCGTCGGTCTTCGACGGCGGCGAGATCGACCTGGCCGACGAGCTGGTCATCCGGGCCGCGGTCTCGATCGACAACGCCCGCCGGTTCGCCCGCGAGCACGCCGCGGCGCTCACCCTCCAGCGCAATCTGCTGCCCCAGCGCCTGCCCCCGCAGTCCGCGGTGGACATGGCCTACCGCTATCTGCCCAGCGACGACCGGGCCGGGGTGGGCGGCGACTGGTTCGACGTGATCGGGCTGTCCGGCACCCGGGTCGGCCTGGTGGTCGGGGACGTCGTCGGGCACGGCCTCCAGGCCGCGGCCACCATGGGCCGGCTGCGCACGACCGTACGGGCGCTGGCCCGGATGGACCTGGCGCCCGACGAACTGCTGAGCCGGCTCGACGACCTGGTGGGGCAGACCCCGGAGGAGCGCGCTGCGGGAGCCGTCGTCGAACCCGCCCCGGACGACGTGGCCACCGGGGTGACCTGCCTGTACGCGGTCTACGACCCGGTGTCACGGCACTGCACGACGGCCCGGGCCGGGCATCCGCCGCCGGTGCTGGTGGCCCCCGGCGGCGAGGTGTCGTTCCCGGACCTGCCGGCCGGTCCCCCGCTGGGGCTGGGCGGCCTGCCGTTCGAGTCGTGGGAGACCGAGCTGCCGGCGGGCAGCCTGCTGGCGCTGTTCACCGACGGGCTGCTGCGCGGCCGGGACCGCGACGTCGACACCGGCCTGGCACTCCTCGGCGAGGTGCTGCGGGAGAACCACCGGCCACTGGAGGAACTGTGCGACCGCGCGGTCGCGCAACTGCTGCCGAGCGGGGCGGCGCCGGACGACGCGGCGCTGCTGCTGGTGCGGACCCGGGAACTGGACGCCCGGCAGGTGGCCGCCTGGGAGCTGCCCGCGGAGCCGGCCGCGGTGAGCACCGCCCGCGAACTGGCCACCCGGCAGCTGGCCGAGTGGGGCCTCGCGGAGCTGTCGTACGCGACCGAGCTGGCGGTCAGCGAGCTGGTCACCAATGCCGTCCGGCATGCCTCGGGGCCGGTGCACCTGCGGCTGCTGCGGGATCTGGCGCTGGTGACGGAGGTCTCCGACACCGGCCACACCTCCCCGCACCTGCGGTACGCGGCGAGCGACGACGAGGGCGGCCGGGGGCTGTTCATTGTCGCGCAGCTGGTGCAGCGCTGGGGGACGCGGTACACGCCGTTCGGCAAGACGATCTGGACGGAGCAGGCGTTCCCGCCGCACTACCCGGGGGCCCCGCGGCCGGTGGGCTGAGCGGGCGACCCGGTGTACGCCGTGCGGGTCGCCGGTGCCCGCCCCATGATGGAACCAGCGAGGTCCCGGCACTCGGCGGGCGCGGACAGAGGAGGACCTGTGACGACCAATGGCAGTAAGACCCCGGCCGAGCGACGGCCGGTGGAGCTGTACACGGGTAGCGAGCGGCCCTTCGACGCGGAGGACCTGGTCAGGGCATCCGGGCGCGAACCCACCCCGCAGAGCCTGGAGTGGGCGCAGCGCCTGATCGAGGAGAAGGGCCGAGCCGCCATCGAGCGGTATCTGCCCTAGTGGTGGCGGTGCGGCGGTGGCGCCGCGCCCCGTCCGTACGGCCCGGAGGCGACGGCCCCCGGGCCGCGGCATGTGGTGCGGCCCGCCGCTACCCTCTCGGTACATGACAATTGAACGGATCGATCCGCCCTCGCAGGCCGGTGAGCGCGAGATGCTCCGCGCCTACCTGGACTTCCACCGGGCCACCCTGGCCATGAAGGTCGAGGGGCTGACCGACGAACAGCTGCGGCGGCGCTCCATGCCGCCGTCGACGCTCTCCCTGCTCGGCCTGGTACGGCACATGGCCGAGGTGGAGCGCACCTGGTTCCGCCGGGTGGTCAACGGCGAGGACATCCCGCTGGTCTGGTCCGAAGAGGGCGACTACCAGGCCGCGTTCGACGACGGCGAGTCCACCGGCGCATCGGCCTTCGCCACCTGGCAGACGGAGGTGGCGCACTCCCGGCGCATCGAGGAGGCCGCCGGATCCCTGGACATCACCGCCTACCAGCCGCGATGGGGCAAGGACGTCTCGCTTCGCCTGATCATGCTGCACATGATCCACGAGTACGCCCGGCACAACGGCCATGCCGACTTCCTGCGCGAGGGCGTGGACGGCACCGTCGGCCCCTGATCCCCCGCGCAGGCCACTCACCGACAGCACGCACAAGGTCCCTTCCCCGTACGGGAAAGGGACCTTGTGAGGGTGCGCGGAGCGCCCGGCCGGCCTTGCACCTGCATTTCCCACCGGTTGGTGGGCGTCTTTCCTTGGACCACGGACGCGCGACTCCCGTCCGCAGGACCGGAGTTCGTTCATGATCATACCGAACTTCGGGGGCGCTCCCGACCAGGCAGACTTCCTCCGAACCTGACGCAAGAGTCCCGGCCCCGAGGCAACCCGTGAACGGTGGCCGGCGCGGAATGCGAAGGTGTCATGGCGAACGACGACGGGCCGTGCGGCCCGTCCTGGTGGGGAGGAACGGACATGGCCGCGCCGAGTGAAGAGTCCAATAGGGCGGGAGGGCTGCACAGCCGACTGCCGGACGACACCGTCCCCCTGCGCGTCTCCACCGCGCGGGACCCCGCGCCCGCCGCGACGTCCGAACCCGAACCGAAGGGCGGCGGCTCCCGCCTGGCCAAGTCCAGTGCGCTGATGGCCGCGGGCACCATCGTGTCGCGGATCACGGGCTTTGCGCGCACGCTCGTCATGGCGGCCGCGATCGGCGTCGGCACGCTCAACGACTCCTATCAAGTCGCCAACGTCCTGCCCACGATGATCTATGTGCTGGTCGGCGGCGGCGCGCTGAACGCGGTGTTCGTCCCCCAGCTCGTGCGCGCCATGAAGAACGACGAGGACGGTGGCGAGTCGTACGCCAACCGCCTGCTCACCCTCGTCGTCATCGTCCTCGCCGGTGCCACGACGCTCTGCGTCCTGGCCGCGCCGCTGCTGGTCCGCGTGATGTCCCCGGACATCGCCGCCGACCCGCAACGCATGGCCCTGACCGTGGCCTTCGCCCGCTACTGCCTCCCGACCATGTTCTTCATGGGGATCCACGTCATCCTCGGGCAGATCCTCAACGCCCGCGGCCGGTTCGGCGCCATGATGTGGACCCCCGTCCTCAACAACGTCGTCATCATCGCCTCCTTCGCCGCCTTCATCTGGGCCTTCGGCGGCTTCACCGACTCCGGCGTGAGCCCGGCGACCATCACCCCCGAAGGCGTCCGGCTGCTGGGCCTGGGCACCCTGCTCGGGCTGGCCGTCCAGGCGTTGGCCATGCTGCCGTATCTGCGCGACGCCGGCGTCCGGCTCCGCCCCCGCTTCGACTTCCGCGGCCACGGTCTGGGCAGGGCCGCCGGCCTGGCCAAGTGGACGCTGCTGTTCGTGCTCGCCAACCAGCTCGGCCTGATCGTCGTCACCGAACTCGCCACCAAGGCCGGCGCCGCCGCCGAGCACGCCGGCCACCCCGGCTCCGGCATCACCGCGTACAACTTCGCCTACCAGATCTGGCAGATGCCGCAGGCCATCATCACCGTTTCGGTCATGACCGCCGTGCTGCCCCGGATCTCCCGCGCCGCCCTGGACGGCGACGCCGCGGCCGTCCGCGACGACATCTCCTACGGCCTGCGCACCTCGGCCGTCGCCGTCGTGCCGTGCGCCTTCGCCTTCCTGGCCCTGGGCATGCCGATGGCCACGCTGCTCTACGCCAGTTCGGGAACCGAGGGTGCACAGGGCATCGGCCGCGCCCTGATGGGTTTCGGCCTGGGCCTCATCCCCTACTCCGCGCAGTACGTCGTGCTGCGCGGGTTCTACGCCTACGAGGACACCCGCACGCCCTTCTACAACACCCTCGTCGTCGCCGCCGTCAACGCCGCCGCGTCCGCGGCGTGCTTCGTCCTCCTCCCCGCGCACTGGGCGGTGGCCGGTATGGCCGCCTCCTACGGCCTGGGCTTCGCCGTCGGCATCGCGGTCGCCTGGCGCCGACTGCGCAAGCGCCTGGACGGCGACCTCGACGGCCCCCGCGTGCTGCGCACCTATGTGCGCCTGTGCACCGCCGCGGCCCCCGCCGCGCTCGCCGGCGGAGCCGCCTCGACGGCCCTGCTGCATGCCCTGGGCACCGGCGCCCTGGCCTCCCTGGTCGCGCTGCTCGCCGGTGCCGCACTCCTGCTGGGCCTCTTCCTGACCCTCGCCCGCCTCCTCAAACTCCCCGAGCTCGACGCCCTGTTCGCCATGGTCCGCAGCCGGCTCGGCCGCTGAGCCTTGGCACTCCCCCCGACGCGCCGTCGACGTCTGGCCGGCGGCGCGTCGTCGTACCCGGCCCGCCCGGCCCGCTCCAGGCCGGCGGCGAGCCCTTCCGCGGTCGCCCGTGTGGGGCGTCATGGTTGGTGCCCCTCCCAGGCCATCTCCTTGAGCGCCATCCGGGCGGCCGGGGCGTGGCCGGGGATGTCGGCCCAGTAGGGGTGCGTGGCGATCTCCACGGAGAGCCGCTGGAGTCGGCGGCGCAACACGGTCGTGCGCGCCGGACTCTCCTCGGCGGCGAGCTGTCGATAGGCGGCGTACCAGGCGGACTGGGCCTGGACGAGGTCGGCGGGGAAGGCGTAGTCGGTCACAACCAAAATTGCATCACGTGTTCGAATTATGGCGCAGCACTCACACGGGTGAAGATGGCCGCCCCGGTGTGGCGGAGCGGTCCGCCCGGCCGCCGAGCGCGCCAGTCGACCGGCAGCCCCGGCTGCCGGTCGGCCTGAGCCGGGGATGAGCCTCGGCGGATGGTTCCTGCGCGGCCTCCGAGAGCCACGGCGCGCCACCGCGACGGGCTGGTCCATGCCTACGTGGTGGACTCCGGCGCATTCGGGACGCCGGAACCCGCCGCGGTGTTCCGGCCACAGGCCGGCGACGAGGTCGTGGGGTCGGCGGTTCGGCCCGATCTGGAGCGCGTCGTGCACACGACGCGGAACAGGGTCGTCTGCCGCCGAGAGCGGGATGGTCCTCGCCCGGCGGGAGTTGGAGACGGCCGGGCACGGCGCTTGGCACCAGGTGCACCCCGCGGACGGCAGCGGCCATCTCCTGGGCGACGGCTCCTGGCCCACCAACGGCCCGGACGGCCGTCCCGTCCGCGCCGCCCGCCCGAACGGGGCGCTCAGAGGTCGGCCTTGATCTTCTTCATCGTCAGATGGGACTCCACCCGCAGCACGCCGCGCAGGCCCGTCAGCTTGCGGGTCAGGAACTCCTCGTAGGCGGCGTGGTCGGCCACCGCGACGCGCAGGAAGTAGTCCGGCCGCCCGAAGAACCGACGGAGCTCGACGACCTCTTCATAGGCCGCCACCGTGTCCTCGAACTCCTCGACGGTCGCGCGGTCGGTGGCGTACACCTCGACATCCACCAGGACCTCCAGGCCGCGGCCGACCGCCGCGGAATCGATGACGGCCCGGTAGCCGGAGATGACACCGTCCTCTTCCAGGCGCTTGACCCGGCGCAGGCACGGCGGCGGGGTCAGCCCGACGCGCTTGGCCAGCTCGACGTTGGTCAGCCGCCCGTCCCGGCGCAGCTGAAACAAAATTTCTCGATCGATGGCATCCAGCTCGATTTCCTTACCCATATCGCGATCCTAGAGGCATAATCAGCAACCAAATAAGATCCATTTCGTCCTAAAATTGCGACATGGCAATACCTTCGGCCCGTGTCGACGCCCCCGCTCGGCCCGCGCCTCCCACACCCTCCCCCCGCACACCGCCCCAGGCCCGCGCCGCCTTGAAGGACTCCGCCTCGGTGGGCCTGGGCCTCGTCCCGCTCGGTCTCGCCTTCGGCGTGCTCGTCACCCACTCCGGCCTCGCCTGGTGGTGGGCGACCCTGTTCACCACCCTCATCTACGCCGGGTCCTTCGAGTTCCTGCTGATCGGCCTGGTGACCGCCGTCGCGCCGCTGGCGACGGTCGCGCTGACTGCCTTCCTCGTCAACATCCGGCACGTCTTCTACGCGCTGTCGTTCCCGCTGCACCGCGTCAAGGGCCGCCCCGCCAAGGCGTACAGCACCTTCGCCCTCACCGACGAGGCGTACGCCCTGACCACCGGCGAGCGGGCACGTTCCTGGCCCGGCCGCCGCATCCTGTGGCTGCAGTCGTTCATGCACCTGTACTGGGCCGGCAGCGCCACCGCCGGGGCCCTGCTCGGCTCGCTCATCCCCGACAGCGTCACCGGCCTGGACTTCGCGCTGACCGCCCTGTTCACCGTCCTGGCCCTCGACGCCATCCGGGACCGGCGGGGCGACCTGCCCACCCCCGCCCTGGCCCTGCTCAGCGCGCTGGCCGCCCGCCTCGCCTTCCCGGACCAGTTGCTCCCGGCCGCCTTCGTCCTGTTCACCGCCGGGCTGCTGGCCCGCCACTTCGCCACCGGCAGGAGGTCCGCCCGTGCCTGACACCCGCTACCTCGTCGTGGCGGTCGCCGTCTCCGCCGCCGTCACCTGGGCCCTGCGCGCCCTCCCCTTCGCCGCGCTCGCCCCGCTGCGCGCCAGCGCGACCGTCCAGTACCTCAGCCGCCGCATGCCCGCCGGCGTCATGGTCATCCTGCTCGTCTACTGCCTGCGCGACCTGCCGGTGACCGAGCCGCGCGCGCTCGCCCCCCTGACGGCCCTGGCCGTCACCGTCGGCCTGCACCTGTGGCGCCGCAACGCCCTGCTGAGCATCCTCGGCGGCACCGCCGTCCATGTGGCCCTGGCGAGCACGGTCTTCGCCCACTGACCGGGCGAGCGGGAGCCGGCCCGTGAGCAGGCGAGGGCCCGTGGTCGCAGGGGCCGACCGGCGCCGACCGGCGCGTGAGGGCATCGGCGTGCCCCGCACCCCCGCGGTGGGACGTGGGGCGCGGGGCGCGCCGGTCGTGTGCCGGGGCGGATTCCGTCAGCCCAGTTCGAGGCTGGTGACGCCGAAGGTGTGCGCGGCGTCCGCGGACGGGACCGGGCCGGTGTACATGCGGACGGTGTGGGAACGGGGGGTCAGGCCGCGGGCGACGGCCAACGTGTGGGCGGGGGTGCGGGGTTCGGGGATGTCGATGCTGACCTCGTCTGCGGGGTCGAGGTGGGCGGTGAGGGCGTCGAAGAGGGCCTCCGCGGTCTCCGGGGTGTCGGCGAAGAGCGGGCCGATGCGGTGGCCGGAGTGGGCCGGGCGGAGCACGCCGTAGCCGGCGACCCGGCCGTCCCGGAGGTGGACCCGGGCGGTGTGGCCGGGGGCGGTCAGCCAGCGGGCGAGGAAGTCGCGCCGGTCCGCGGGGAAACAGCGGCGGTCATAGGCGGCGATCGCATCGAGGTGGGCGGCGGTGACCGGGTGGGTGTCCGGGGAGGGCCGGGCGCCGGGGGTGGGGTGGCCGGTGTAGCGGAGGGTGTCGTGGGCGGGGGTGAAACCGGCCCGACGGTAGGTGGCCTGCTGGGCGGGGACCGCGTCCAGGCCGACGGTCCGGGCCCCGGCGTGCGGGAAGGCGGTGCGCCAGGTGGCGAGGCCGAGGCCCTGACCGCGGAGACCGGGGGCGACGAGGTAGAAGCCCAAGAAGGCGTAGTCGTCGGAGTAGTTGACGATCGAGAGGGCCGAGACGGTGCGGTCGCCGAGCCGGCCGAGGAAGAAGCCGTCGGGGTCGGTGGGGTGGAAGTGGCTGATGTCGCCCTCGCCCGGGTTCCAGCCCTCGTCGGCGGTCCAGCCGACGATCTCGTGCCAGAGGTCCAACGGGGCCGCGGTGACGGTGAGTTCGCCGTCGTGGGCCGGGACGGTGCGGGTGGTCGGTCGCATCGGGGGTGCGTCCCTTTCTGAGGGGGGCTTCGGTCAGATCAGGTCCATGGCCGCGACCTCGTCGGGGCTGCCGTAGCTGACCGGCCCCTGGAAGCGGCGGCGGGCGGTGGCGAACCACCAGACCGTGGCGATCACCAGGACCACCGCCAGTGCGATCGGCGCGTAGTTGAAGGACTCCGGGGTGACCGGGTACTGCTGCGGCAGCATGAAGAGGAGGTTGCTGAGGGCGATCCAGATCACGGCGATCGCGGCGACGGGCTTGCCGTAGCGGCCGAGGTTCCACGGTCCGGCCTGGAAGTCGTCGAGCCGCAGCCGGAGGAAGATGGGCACGCCGTAGGAGAGGAAGAGGCCCACCACGTTGACGCTGACGACCGCGGTGAAGGCGGTGTGCGACCACCAGCCGGGGACGACCAGGAGCAGCGAGCAGACGGCGGCGAGCCAGACGGCCTTGACGGGGGTGCGGGTGCGGTCGGAGACCGAGTGCCACCAACGGGAGCCGGGCATCGCGCCGTCGCGGGAGAAGGCAAAGATCTGCCGGGTGTTGCTGGTCATGTTCGCGAGTCCGCAGAAGAGCATGGCGCCGATGACGATCAGCAGCAGCAACTTCGCGGAGTGCACGCCGAGCGCGTCGATGAGAATCCGTACCGGAGGGGCGTCGTCCGCCGCGGCCCGGCCATAGTCGCGGATGGCGTACACCAGAGCGAGCATGAGGACCAGTCCGGTGAGCGCGGAGCAGGTGATCGCCCGCATGATCCCGCGCGGGGCATTGACGGTGGCCTTCACCGTTTCTTCGGACATGTGGAAACTGCCGTCGAAGCCGGTGAACGTCCAGCTGGTGACGAGCAGACCGAGCATTCCGCCGTAAATGGCGTTGGTGAAGCCGGTGTTGTTGGCGAAGTGGGTGGCGAAGGACGGCTCTTGATGGTGTGTCGGAATCAGCGCGAGGGCGGCGACGATGACCACCATGCCGATCAGCAGCCACCACACGGAAATCCGGTTGAGCACGGCGACCAGTCGGACGGTGTAGGTGTTCGCAAGCGCTTGCACCAGCAAAATCGCCGCGGTGATGCCGACCGTCTGCGGTGCGGTGGGCTGATAGGACGGCCATTGCATGGCGATGAACGCCTGGATGAAGGTGGCGGCGGCGAAGTTGGTGGCGGCGGTGCCGCCGACCTGGCCGACGAAGTTGAGCCAGCCGGTGTACCAGGACCAGGCGCCCTGGTGGCGCTTGGCGAGCTTGCCCGCCGAGAAGTAGAGCGCGCCGCTGGTCGGGTACGCGGAGGCGATCTCGCCCATGGCGGCTCCGACGAACAGCACCATGAGGGAGACGCCGATCCAGCCGAATATCAGGATCCGCGGTCCGCCGGCGTTCAGGCCGAAGCCGAAGGAGGAGAAGATGCCGGAAATGATGTTGATGATGGTGAAGGAGATGGCGAAATTGTCAAAGGCGCGGAACCTGCGGGTGAGTTTCCGCGGATAGCCCATGGCGTGCAGGGTCGCGTCGTCGTCGAGGGCGGCGGGGTCCACGCCCTGCGGAGTTTTCGAGCGGGTTTTTACGCGGGTCGGGGAGGACGTACGCTCGGGCACTGCCGGAACCTTTCTGCGAGTGGGGGGTGAGTGGTGCGGCGAAGGTATACGGTCGGCACGTCACAGAGCGTGCGGGACGGGAAGTCCGCACGCTCTCCGGGCTTTTGTCAATTGCTCCTCGGGATCACCGAAGGCGCTCCAGGGCATTCGGGAGGCATACGGCCCCATGGCCGTGAGGACTTCGCGGGCCTCGAATTCGTGTTTCGCCATGAACAGCGCGTGGGCGAGATACGCCAGATCGACGACCGGGGTGAAGCGATATCCGGCCACGGTGGGGAACCAGTTGCGGTGCACGCCCGTGGCGGCGGTGATCCACTGCGGCTGCTCCCAGGTGTGGTCGGCCAGCGGCGTGTCGGGGTTGTAGTCCTCGACGAGTGCCACCAGGGGCAGCAGCCGGAGCGGCGAGGAGGAGGCGGCGCGCTGGCTGAGGAAGGCGGCGACGTCCCAGCTCGCGCTGGACGAGCCGCCGTACCGGGTGAAGAAGAAGGACAGGAAGCGGTGGTGGGCCTCCCGGTGCCAGGGGTCGAGCCGGAGGACGTGCGCGAAGAGGTACCAGGGCCCGGTGGGCGAGGTCAACAATCCCTGGGGGGCGGGGTCCTGCGGGCGGTCGAGGCGGGCCAGGGCGAGCCGGGCGACCCAGGGGGTGGGGTCCTCGGGGGCCAGTTTCGCGGCCCGTTCGCAGGCGGTGCGCGCTATCCGCTCCAGGGCGCCGGCCCGGCGGTCGCCAGCGTCGGCCATGCGCAGGGTCCGGAGCATCGCCACCCGCGCCCATAACAGGGCGGCGTCCGGTCCCGGTTCTTCGGCGAGCCAGCGTTCGGCCAGGTCGGTACCGGCCGCCTCGGAGGCCAGCACCAGTGACCGGTGGGCCCGTAGCTCGAAATCCCGCCGGGTCTCCCGCAGTACCTCATGAGCGCTCAGGTAGCGCCCGGCCCGGACATCCATACACGCTCGCGCCAGCGCCCGGTCATCGGCTGCTGGACTCCATACGTACTGCCCCTCGAAAGAGCCGGCCGGCATGTTCCCCTCCCGGTCCACGCGGGTACCTTGCGGCACCCGCGCATTCCGTCCATGCCGAATTCGGCTGGACCGCCGCCGCTGGTCAGTCGGCAGCGGCCCACACCCTACTCATTTCCTCCTCATTTCGAAAACAGTCGTCTGGAATATCTGGTTCCGCACCTTTTCGTCACAAGGCGTTTGAAAGGGGGACCACCACCACGCGGGAGCTTTTGATTGGCATATTCACTCCTTCCCGCAGACCAGCCATGCCACCGCTCCGCCGAGCGCCGCTACCGCACCCGCGACGAGGAACACCGCGCCCAGCCCCTCCGCGTACGCCACCGGCGGGGCGCCGTCCCCGGTCCCCGGTACGGAGCGGTGGAAGACGGTGCCCAACAGGGCGATGCCCAGCGCCAGTCCGAGCTGGCGGGCGCTGTTGGACGCCGCGCTGGCCACACCGCTGTGGGCCGGATCCGCCGAGGCCATGGCGAGCGCCGGCAGGACCGGCGAGACCAGCCCGGCGCCCACGCCGGTGACGATCAGCCCGGGCGTCAACACCGGCCAGTTCGCGCCGGGTTGGGCGACCAGGAGCAGCAGCAGGTCCCCGGACGCTACCAGGAGGGTTCCCCCGCCGACGCTCCACCGGGCGGGCATCCGGTGCAGCGCGCCGCCGGCCAGCGCGGAGGTGGCGAAGAAGGCCACCGGCTGGACGGTGATGACGAGGGAGGTGGCGAACGCGCTGAGCCCGGTACCGTTCTGGAGCCAGAGGGAGAGCACCGGCAGGAAGGCGAACCCGCCGAGGTAGTAGGCGCCGGAGGCGAGCAGCAGACCGTTGAAGGCGGGCTTGCGGAACAGCCCGAGCGGCACCATGGGGCGGGTCGCTGCGCGCTCCACGAGGGCGAAGGCGAGCAGCAGTACCACACCGAGGCCGAATCCCAGCAGGGTCGAGCCATCGCCCCAACCGGCCTCGCCGCCGCGGATGAAGCCGAAGGTGATGCCGGTCGCGGCGAGGCTGAAGGCGACGATTCCCGGCCAGTCGATCCGGGCCGCGCTGCGGGCGCGGTCGGCGGGCACCTTGGTAGCCAGCCACAGCGCCACGGCACGGACCGGCGGTGATCCACTGCAGGGCCCCGAAGTCGGCGCCCAGATCGCCGGCCATACGGGGCAGCGCGACCGTCACGATCGTCGCGTAGACCAGCAGCAGGAAGGTGCCCAGGCACGCCGCCACGAGGGGCAGCCATCTCCCGGACGGCGGCGGGGTGTTGTCGGGCAGGGCGGAGGTGCGGGGCGGCCGGCCGGCCAGGTGTGCGTCCATGACCCCACCTTGATGTAATGCCCTTATTCAGCAGAACCCTTACCCTTCCCGATGCGGTACGGCGACACCGCACCCAACACCGGAGACAGAAGGCTTCATAAGGAATGCGTAAGGAAATCGCCGGACCGGGAAACGATTCCCAGGAGGCCAACGACCCGCCCCTGCGGACCGCCGACCGGCCGGAAGGTCGCCAAACATGAAATCGGCTCAAGAGCAACCGTAATTAGCGGAAGCTACTATCCGGAAGCGCGCGATCACATGTAGCGTTCGTCCGGACCGGTGACGTGACGGTTGTTCACGTCATGGCCGAGTACGGGCACGGGCGCGAGCGCTCTCCCTAACAGGGACGGGAGGGTGTTTGGCCCGTTGGGCGCACCCGCATCACGAGTGTCGGTGTACCGGCCCGGCCTCTCACCGGGCTGTACAGCGTTCGCGGCACAGCGGTACCGCACGCCGCACGCCGAGCACCGCCATGTCTGTCCGAACACGCCTGCTTTGCAAGAGGAATGGGCCCAGATCATGTTTATGAACGCGTCGACGACCCCCCTTGCGTTGCGACCGGATGCCGATTTCGGCCGGCCGGCAAAGGCCGGCCCCGGCGGAGGGCCACCCTTGGCGGTCGACCGGCTCCCCGACGGCAAGTGGCAACTCACCTTGCACGATTTGGAACCCGTGTCGGTTCACCGACTGACCTCGGACAAGCTGCACATCATCCTCGCCCCGCCGTGCGCCGAGCCGACCGTACCGGTCGCCGGTGCGCAGCCGCCGGCCGGCGAGCTCGCGCCCGACCCGGTCCAGATCGACACCGCGGCGCGCACCGTCTCCATCGACGGCCGTCAGATCGACATCCCCCGGCTGGAGTTCGACCTGCTGGCCCACCTGGTGCTGCACCCGCGGCGGGCCTTCACCCGGCAGCAGCTGATGGCCGCGGTCTGGCCGGACTGCCGGTCCAGCGACCGCACGGTGGACGTGCACATCGCCCGGCTGCGCCGGCGGCTGGGCCCGGGGCGGCGGAAGCTGATCACCACCGTCTTCGGCATCGGCTACAAGTACCTGCCGACGCCGTGACTCCGCCGGCGTAGCCGGTACGGGTGGACGGGCCGGCGGCCGACGTACGACAACGGCCGCCGGCCCGTTCGGCTGGGGGCGCCCCGTCAGCCATGGGCTCCCGGCATCGCGCTCGCCCCCGGGGCACCGACGTTCAGATGCGCCGGGGTGCCGCAGGGGCCTTCCTTGCGGACGAAGGCGCGGCGCAGGGCGTGATAGGGGGCGTCCGGGTCGAAGAAGGTGCGCCGCATTCGGGCCAGTTCGTCGTCGCGATGGGCGGCGAGCGGGCGCCGCGCCTCGTCGCTTTCCCGGCGGGCCTTCTTGGCGGCGATCCGGGACTGGATGCCGGGGGAATCGGCGAGCCGGCGGGCGAGCCGTCCGGTGCGGTCGCCGAATTCCTGCGCGGTGCAGTCGACGATCCGGTCGACCAGGCCGAGCCGCTGACCGTGCGCCGCGGTGATCGGCAGGGCGCGGGCCATCAGGTGCGCGGCGGTTTCCGGGCCGGCCCTGCGCGGCAGGGTGTACGTCCAGTATTCCGAGCCGTGGAGCCCCATGAGCTGGTAGTGGGGATTGAGGACGGCGGCGAAGCGGCACCAGACCTCGTCGGCGGCGAGCGCCAGCATCGCGCCGCCGGCTGCCGCGTTGCCGCCGAGGGCCGCGACCACCAGCCGGTCGGTGGTGGTCAGCACGGCCTCGACGAGGTCGTCGATGGCGTTGATGTTGGCCCAGGATTCCGCGGCGGGATCGGCGGCGGCCTCGATGACGTTGAGGTGGATGCCGTTGGAGAAGAAGTCCCGCTGCCCGCCCAGGACCAGGACGGAGGTGGGCCGGGTGCAGGCGTGGCGGTAGGCGGCCAGCAGTCGCCGGCAGTGGTCGGTGCTCATCGCGCCGCCGGGGAAGGAGAACCGTAGGAATCCGGCCGCTCCGTCCTCGTGGTAGCGGATGTCGCTCCAGGTGCGCGGGGCGCCGTCGGCCGCCTCCAGGGGGGCGGGGATCTCGGACAGCGGCGGGAGGCGGTCGCCGAGCGCCAGGGTGGCGGGCAGCTTGACGGCAGCGGGCCCGCCCGGGGTGCGGGCCGGGCGGAGTTCGGGGATCCACACCGCGCCGTCGGCGGTGGCCCGGCAGACCGCGCCGTTGCGGGTGGCGAGCAGTGCGCCGGGGCGCCCGGTGAGGGTGTCCTCGGGGTGGCCGCCGTGCAGGAACCAGGTCCCGCCGAGGAGTTCGTCCCGGACGCCGGGGCGGGAGTCGGCGGCCCGGAGGGTGCGCAGCACGGTCTCGGTGGGGGCCGTGGCCCAGTCGATGCGGCGGTCCTCCTGGCGGAGCCGCGGCCGGGGGCGGCCGAGGAGCCGGTCGGCGGGGAGGGTGTGCTGCGGTTCCGGGCGGTGGGTGCCGACGGCGAAGCGGGCGACGGCGGTCAGCAGCGCCTCGATCGCCGCGTCGGCGATCTCGTTGCGGTACAGGTCGCTCTTGCCGACGTCCGGGACCGGGCAGTCGGCCGTCGCCCAGATGGCGCCGCCGTCCATCTCGTCGTCGGCCTGGAGGACGGTGACGCCCCATCGCTCCGCGCCCTGTTGGACGGCCCAGTCCACCGAGGACGGGCCGCGGTCGCCGAGCGGACCGGGGTGCACGATCAGGCAGGGCCAGGCGGACCAGACCTCGCGGGGGACGACCGCGGTGAGCATCGGCGCGACGATCAGGTCGGGGGCATGCCGGGGCACCAGCGCGGCCAGTGGTGTGGCGCGGGTGACCAGTTCGACGCCGAGGTGGTGGCCGCGGTCGGCGAGTTCGGCGTAGGCGCGCTGCGTCAGGCTGTTGAAGGCGTCGGCGAGGAGCAGGATGCGCACAGCGGGCTCCCTGGGGGTGGCTGGACCGGTGGACGGTCGTGATCGTTCCCGCGCGCGACGGGCCGGCGACGGTCCCGCCGAGGAGGTCACCCGAACGCATCCGGCCCCGGGCCCCGTCGCCGCGGCCCCGCCCGCCGGGCGGCCCCTCGCACCGTGCCGTCCCCTCGGCGAGGTGACGGCACATCAGATGGTTCCGCCGTCGGTCACCGCGGCGGGATCCCGCCAAAGTTGGCGCGCCGAAATGCCTTCCAGGCAGCCCGGCATTACCTTTCATTGACATTCACTTGGCAAGCCTTTTACCTTCTTTGGTATCGGCATCGGCGCAGGTCATCACCGCACCGCCAGGTGCCGCACCCCCCCTTTCCACACCTTTGGAGGTCCCCATGGAGCAGCTCATCAAGAAGATGGCCCAGGACGACGTCTGGCAGAGCTGGGTGGCCGCCAACTCCGCCGGGTCGGAACCGCGGACGGCGAAGAACGGCTGCATCAGCGCCGCGCCCAAGCGCGGCTGTATCTCCTGACGCCGGACCGACCGCCCCGGCGGGCCGGCGGCGGCCACTCCCCCGCCGCCGGCCCGCCGGTGGGCGCACGCACCCCACGCCCCGGGCGGCTCGCCGCCCGCGCACACACCCGAGGGACCCCATGGAAGGCCAGCCGACCGCCGAGGTCATCGAGCAGATCCGCGACATCCCGATCTACCGCGCGTCACTGGCGAAGGGCCACTTCCCGGTGCTCGACAAGCCGGAGATCGCCCGCGGCTTCCCCGACAACTGGATGACTCCCCGGCTGGCCGCCGCGCTGGAGTCCGGCGAGGCCGAGTTCGTACTCTCCACCGGCACCAACCACGCCCGGATGCAGCTCATCCGGCCCCCGTACTTCCTGCTGCGCTCCTACTACCAACTGTGGAGCGAACACCCCGACCTCGCCGCGACCTGGGAAGCCGGCTGCCGCCGCGTCTCCCTGACCACCGTGCTGGCCACGGAGCACGTGGCCCGGGTCAACGCCGCCAAGCGCGGCACCCCGCCCGACCCCGTTCCCGGCCTCGACGACCGCCGGCTCGACGACCGCACGTGCTACGTGAACCTGCGGCTCGACCCGGCGCTGTGGAGCCGTGACGACGTGGTCCGCATGCTCGCCGAGATACGCACCGCCCAAGAGGCGCACCCGGAGGGCTGGTACCACCTCGACTGCTCCGGCTATCACCTGGCCCACCTGGTCCGCAAAGTCGGCGAATGGGGGCTGTGGGACGACTTCCCGCCGCCCGCCAGCATCATCCACGCCTACGAGTACACGCCGGTGAACGTGCGGCGCTTCCTGCACCAGCACTTCGCCTGCCCGATCATCGACCTCTTCGGCAGCACCGAGCTCGGCTACCTCTACTCCAGCGACCGCCGCGGCAACTACCGCCCGCACCTGGACAAGATGAGCGTCGAACTCCACCCGGTCGCCCCGGACAGCACCCTGTACCACCTCGTCGTCTCCAGCGTGCGCAACCCCTACATGCCGCTGATCCGGTACCGCTCGGGCGACTGCGTACGCACCACCGACGGCACCCCCGACCCGGGGAGGATCGCCCAGTTCTGCGGCCGGCAGAAGGAGTTGCTCCGGACCCGCAACGGCCAGATCGCCCAGGGCGACCTGGACCGCTGCATCGGCGAGGCGACCGCGCAGATCTTCGTCCACCAGCTGCGCCTGGTGGGCACCACCGAGGCCCGGCTGGCGTATACGACCTTCCACGGCGCGCCCCTGGGGCCGGCGGAGACCACCGCGTTGGAGCGGAGCATCGCCGAACTCACCGGCCGGCACTGCCGGCTCGACCACCGTCCGCACATCCCCATCGGCCGGTCCGGGAAGTACTCCTGGCTGGCGAGAGGAGAAGCATGACCCACCGGACCGCGCCGGCGTCCGCGGCCACCGCACCCGCCACGGCCGCCCCGCACCGGTTGATATCCGAGGAGGACCTGCGGGACCTGCTCGGCGCACCGCTGCACGCCGAAGTCCTCGCGCACTTCGAGGAGAAGACCGGCGCCCCACGGGAGTTCGTGGCGCGCCAGATCACCGAGTGCCTGCGCTACCTCTATCTCGTCTCCCGCCACCGCGACCGGCTCGGCGGGCTGTTCCTGCCCGTCGAGCAGGACATCGACGAGATCTGGCACTACCTCATCCTGCAGACCCGCGAGTACCGCGCCCTGTGCGAGGAACGGCTCCCGGGAGGCTTCTTCATCGAGCACCGCAGCATCGGCTACGAGGCGTACCAGCAGGAGCCGGGGCGGGCGCAGGCGCTCGAAGAGGCGCTGCGCTGGATCCCGTTGTACTGCCGGGAGTTCGGCCCGTTCGACGAGGACGCGCTGCCGCACTGGACCATCGTCCGCTTCCTGCACCAGACGATGGGGATGCCGCTGGCGGAGATCGCGGCGCTGGAGCCGCTGGCCGCATGAACGGTGCCGCGCCGCGCCGGCTGCTGGCCGTCCTGGTGTTCTCCCAAGTGCTCAGCGGGGCGGGCCTGGCGGCCGGGATCACGGTCGGTGCACTGCTCGCCGAGGACATGCTCGGCTCGACCGGGCTGGCCGGGGTGCCCAGTGCCCTGTTCACCGCGGGATCGGCGCTGGGTGCCGTGGCCATCGGCCGGCTCTCCCAGCGCTGGGGGCGCCGACCCGGGCTCGTGCTGGGGTACGGGGCCGGGGTGCTCGGCAGTCTGGGGGTGGTGGCCGCCGCCGCCCTGAACAGCGTCCTGCTGCTCTTCCCGTCCCTACTGGTGTACGGGGCGGGCACCGCGACCAACCTGATGGCGCGCTATGCGGGAGCCGAACTGGCGCCGCCGGACCGGCGCGGGCGCGCGGTGAGCACGGTGCTGTTCGCCACCACGCTCGGCGCGGTGGCCGGCCCCAACCTGGTGACGGTGACCGGGGATCTGGCGCTGGCCTGGGGAGTGCCCCGGCTCGCCGGGCCGTTCCTGCTGGCCGCCGCGTTCGGGGCCGCGGCGGCGGTCCTGGCCTGCCTGCTGCGGCCCGAACCGCTGCCGCCCGAACGGCGCGCGGACGGCCCGCCGGACGACCGTACGGCCTCCCCCGCGGGCTCCGGCCCGACCGCCGGGCAACGCCGCGGCCTGGCGGCCGGCACCGCGGTGATGCTGCTGACCCAGCTGGTGATGATCGCGTTGATGACCATGACCCCGGTGCATCTGCGCGCGCACGGCCACGGCACCGAGACGGCCGGGCTGGTCATCGCGCTGCACGTCGGGGCGATGTTCCTGCCGTCGCCGCTCACCGGGCGGTGGGTCGACCGGGCCGGGCCGCACCGGGTCGCCGTGGCGTCCGGGGTGACGCTGCTGGCCGCCGGGCTGCTCGCCGCCCTCGCCCCGCCGCACTCGGTGCCCGGACTCACCGTGGCGCTGGTACTGCTGGGCGTCGGCTGGAACTTCGGGCTGGTCAGCGGTACCGCACTGGTCACCGAGGCGCTGCCGCCGGCCCGCCGTGCCGCGTCCCAGGGACTGGTGGACGTCGGGATCGCGCTGGCCGGCGCGACCGGCGGGATGGCCTCCGGACCGCTGCTGGCCACGAGCGGATTCCCGGTGCTGGCGCTGGTCTGCGGGGTGCTCGCGGCGGCCGTGGTGCCTGTGGCCGTACTGGCCGCACGGGGAGACGGCGGCGCCCGTTGTCCCTGAGAAATCACGCAACATGGCGTCATTTCTCGTTTTCATACTCGAAACCTGGATGCTGAACTATGGGAGCGCGGTTTCGGACACCCGCGGTCGGCGCGAAGCGCACCCGACCGGAACCGCTCCCGGACGACCAGGACCGTGCCCAGCAGCGGCCGGCCGCGCCGCGTGCGCGCGGCCGCCCCACACCTGCCGAACGACCCAACGGCCCCCGACGACACGGGGCGATGCGGAGGACGACGATGCGCAAGGACACCGGCATACCGGGGCGACGCCCCCGGATACCGGCCCTGTGCCGTCTCCCGCTGACCGCTCTCACCGTCGTCCTGACCTTCCTGCTCGGCGCGGCGGCACCGGCGTACGCGGCCAAGCCCGCGCGCCCGGCCGTCTGCGCGCCCGGCAAACCCGGCGCACCGGCCGCCGCGAGCACCGACTCCGAGGAGGAGAAGCACTCCAAGCGCGAGACCGAACGCAGCCGCCCGCGGCGGCTGACGCCGGCCGCGGAAGAGAGCGCGCCCACCCGGCGACCGCTGCCGCCACAGCTCACCGGCACCGCCGGCGAGGGAACCGCGACGGGGCACAATCCGGCCACCGACAGCGCACCGGCCTCGCCCAGACCGACCCGACTCCCGCTTCTCCACTGCGTCTTCCGCTGCTGATCGGCCCCGCGGCGGGCGACGGCCCCGCGCCGCGCCCCGCCGTCCGAGTGCCGTACGTCCTCGCCATCCCCACAGTGGCATCACCTTTCAGCAGGAGACCTCCTCGTGGAGACCTTCATTCAGCACGCCCGGGGCCTGACCGCCCGTATAGCCGCGCAGCGCGAAGAACAGGAGTCCTACGGCCGGCTGGCGGCGGGCCAGTCCCCCCTCGCCCTGTTCATCACCTGCTCCGACTCCCGGGTCGTCCCGTCCCTGATCACGGGGGCCCGACCCGGCGAACTCTTCGAACTCCGCACGGCCGGCAACGCCGTGCCCGTCTACCAGGAAGGCATGGCGGCCAGCTCGGAGGCCGCCACCATCGAATACGCGATGCGGGTCCTGCGCGTCGCCGACGTCATCGTCTGCGGCCACTCGCACTGTGGCGCGGTGGGCGCCCGGGCCCGCGGCGAGGACCTGACCGGCGCACCGTCGGTCCGCGACTGGCTGACGCTCCAACTCTCCGACGAACTCCCCGGCGACGACGGGCCGGCCGTCACCACGGCCGTGCAGCGCCATGTGTGCCAACAGCTGGTCCGACTGGGCGGCTACCCGTGTGTGCGGGAGCGGCTGGACGCCGGCGAGGTGCGGCTGCACGGCTGGTTCTACGAGGTGCACACCGGATCGGTGTCCGTGCACCAGCCGGCCGCCGACGCGTTCCTCCCCCTGTGAAGGCGAGCTGCACGTGATGAAGCGATTCCCTTTCCTCCGGGCGGACTTCACCGCCTCCCTCGTGGTCTTCCTCGTCGCCGTCCCGCTGTGTGTCGGGGTGGCGGTGGCCTCCGGCGTACCGGCCGAACTGGGGCTGGTCACCGGCATCGTCGGCGGGCTGGTCACCGGGCTGCTGCCCGGCAGCAGCCTCCAGGTGAGCGGCCCGGCCGCCGGCCTGACGGTGCTGGTATTCGAAGCGGTCAAGGAATACGGCCTGGGCGCGCTGGGCGCCCTGGTGCTGGCCGCCGGCATACTCCAACTGGCCATGGGCGCCCTGAAGTTGGGGCGCTGGTTCCGGGCGATTTCGGTCGCCGTGGTGCAGGGCATGCTGGCCGGTATCGGACTGGTCCTGATCGCCGGACAGCTCTACGCCCTGATGGACGCCAAGGCGCCGGGCAGCGGCCTGGCCAACATCGGGTCGCTGCCGCGGCTGGTGATGGACACCGCGCGGTCCGGCACCGGGCTCACGGCGCTCGCCATCGGGGCGGGCACCATCGCGGTCCTGGTGCTGTGGCCGCGGTGGCGGCGCGCGGCGCGGGTGCTGCCGGCCCCGCTGGCGGCGGTCGCGCTGGCCACCACCTCGGTCTGGGTGCTGGACCTGCCGGTCGCCCGGGTCGAGGTGAGCGGGTTGCTGGACGCGATCCAGCCGCCCGGGCTGGCCGACATCGGCCGACTGACCGAGCTCGGCGTGCTGGGCACGGTACTGGCGTTCGCGCTGATCGCGTCCGCGGAGTCGCTGTTCAGCGCGGCGGCGGTGGACCGGCTGCACGACGGTGCACGGACCGACTACGACCGGGAGCTGATGGCCCAGGGCGCCGGCAACACGCTGTGCGGGGTGCTCGGCGCGCTGCCGATGACGGCGGTGATCGTGCGCAGTGCCGCCAACGTCCAGGCCGGGGCCCGGACCAAGGCGTCCCGGGTGCTGCACGGGGTGTGGCTGCTGCTGTTCGCGGCGGCCTTCCCGGCGGCGCTGGGCGTGGTGCCGATCGCCGCGCTGGCCGGTGTGCTGGTGCACGCGGGCTGGAAGCTGATCCCGCTGCGGGAGCTGCGGCCGCTGTGGCGGGCGCACCGCGGCGAGGCGGTGGTGCTGTGCGTCACCGCGCTCGCCATCGTGACGGTGAACATGTTCGAGGGCGTGCTGATCGGTCTGCTGTTGGCGGTGGCCAAGACCGCGTGGGAGACCTCCCAGGCGCATCTGGAGGTCCACATCCCCAGCGTCCCCGGTCCGGTCAAGGTCCGGGCGGTCGGCAACGCCACCTTCCTGCGGTTGCCCAAGCTGCTCGACCAGTTGGAGGCGCTGCCCGCCGACCGGGATGTGGAGCTCGACCTGAGCGGACTGCGCCATGTCGACCACGCCTGCCAGGCGGCGCTGGAGAACTGGGCCGAGCAGCACCGTCGCAGCCGCAGCCGGGCGGTGGAGCTGGTCTCCTGACCCGGTGGGCCGGCGTCGGGCGCCGGGGCTGAGCGGGGAATGCGGCGGAGCCGGAATGATCGGGCCGGCTCCGCCGTTCTCCGAAGACCAGGAGTCTTCCAGGACCAGCAGTCTTCGACGAGAGGGCGGACGGCATGCCCCTGCAGGGAGAGTACGAACCGAGCCCGACCCCGTGGGTCCGCGAGCAGGTCGAGTTGTACGAGGGATCCGGCGGCACACAGGGCACCACGCTCCGCGGCCTGCCGGTGATCGTGCTGACATCGCGCGGCGCCACGTCCGGCAAGCTCCGCAAGAGCCCGCTGATGCGGGTCGAGCACGAGGGGGTGTACGCGGCGGTGGCCTCGTTGGGCGGCGCACCCCGCAATCCCGTCTGGTACCACAATGTGCGCGCCGATCCGCGCGTGGAGCTCCAGGACGGCCCGGTCCGCCGGGACATGACGGCCCGTGAGGTCACCGGCGAGGAGAAGGCGCTGTGGTGGGCGCGGGCGGTCGAGGCGTTCCCCGACTACGCCGACTACCAGCGCAAGACGGACCGCCGGATCCCGGTCTTCGTGCTGGAGCCGGCAGCCGCCCCGCACTGACGAACGGCCCGCGGACACCGTCACTCTGACGCTCCGTCAGAGCTGGATCGGCGTCACCTCGGTGGCCTTGACGCTGGTCCAGACGGCGGCGCCGTCGGCGAGCCCGAGTTCCAGGGCAGCCGCCGGGGTG
Source organism: Streptomyces noursei (assembly GCF_016917755.1). Taxonomy (GTDB): domain Bacteria; phylum Actinomycetota; class Actinomycetes; order Streptomycetales; family Streptomycetaceae; genus Streptomyces; species Streptomyces yunnanensis. The sequence continues at coordinate 1,858,841 of NZ_CP070326.1, forward strand.
ATCTCGGCGACGAGGTCGGGTGCCTCCGGCGAGGTGACGAGCACCCGCAACCGGCTGCCCGCGGCGGTGATCTCCCGTACGGTGCCGGGCCAGACGTTGCGCGGACTGCCCGCGGGCTTCTCCAGGTGCACCGAGACCGCCTCGGGGGCGATCACCGCCAGCGCCCGGGTGCCCTCGGGGAGCCGGTCGGCGACGACCAGGCGGCCGCCTCCAACGAGTGCCAGCCCGTCGCCGTCCGCGGTGCCGGGCCAGGCGTTGCGGCCCAGCATCCGGGCCACCCAGGGCGAGCGCGGATGACGGGCGACCTCGGCGGGCGGGGCGTCCTGGAGCGCGCGCCCCCCGTCGAGGACGAGGACGCGGTCGGCCAGCGAGACCGCCTCGACGGGATCGTGGGTGACGATCAGGCAGACCCCGCCGAAGTCGGCGAGATGGCCGCGCAGGGTGTGCCGGACGTGCGCCCGGGTGGTCTGGTCGAGGGCGGCGAGCGGTTCGTCGAGCAGCAGCAGGCGCGGCCGGGCGGCGAGCGCGCGGGCCAGCGCGACGCGTTGGGCCTGACCGCCGGAGAGCTGGGCGGGCCTGCGGTGGGCGAGCGCGCCGACGCCGAGCCGGTCGAGCCAGTGCTGTGCGGTGCGCCGGGCCTCGGCCCGCCGGACGCCCTGGGCGCGCAGTCCGTAGGCGGTGTTGGCCAGCGCCGTCAGGTGTGGGAAGAGCGCCCCGTCCTGCGGGACCCAGGCGACCCCGCGGCGGTGCGGGGGCAGGGCGGTGGCGTCGCTCTCCCCCAGGTGCAGCACGGCGCGGGCGCGCGGGGTGAGCCCGAGCAGGGCGCGCAACAGGGTGGTCTTGCCGGCTCCGTTGGGACCGACGACGGCGATGGTGGTGCCCGGGTCGGCCTCCAGGGTGAGCTCCGTGAAGCCAGTGACCTCGGCGTGCAGCGGCCAGCGTCCCCCGGGGGACGACTGCGGTGCGGCCGGCTCCGGGTGCCCGGTGGTCGGGCCGGCCTCGGCGCCGCCGCCCACGGCACCGCCGTCGGCATCGGCCGGTTCACCGATGGACCTGACCGCGCGGCCGGTGTGGTCCGGGGGCGCGCCCGTCCACCGCCCGCGCAGGCACACCAGGACGGCCATGGCGATGACGAGCAGCAGCAGGGAGACCGAGGTGGCGGCCTCCGGGGAGTCCTGGAGCAGCAGATAGACCTGGAGCGGGAGGGTCTGGGTGGTGCCGGGCAGGTTGCCGGCGAAGGTGATCGTCGCGCCGAATTCGCCGAGCGCCCGGGCCCAGGTCAGCGCGGCGCCGGCGGCCAGTCCGGGGGCGACCATGGGCAGGGTGACGGTGCAGAAGACCCGGAGCGGCGAGGCGCCGAGGGAGGCCGCGGTCTCCTCGTAGCGGGGGCGGAGTCCGGCGAGGGTGCCCTCCAGGCTGATGACCAGGAAGGGCATCGCGACGAAGGTGGCCGCGACCACCGCGCCCGAGGTGTGGAACGGCAGCACGACACCGAAGGTGTCCTCCAGCCAGGGGCCGAGGAGCCCGCGGCGACCGAAGCCGAGCAGCAGGGCGACACCGCCGACGGTCGGCGGCAGCACCATCGGCAGCAGCACCAGCGAGCGGACCAGCACCTTGCCGGGGAAGTCGACCCGGGCCAGCAGCCAGGCCAGCGGGACGCCCAGCAGCAGCGACAGGCCCAGCGCCCAGCACGACACCAGCAGCGACAGCCGGAGCGCTTCGAGCACCCCCGGGGTGGTCAGATGGGTGCCCAGGTCACCCCAGCTGGTGCGGCCGAGGATGCCGAGCAGCGGCATCAGCAGGAACGCGACGGCCAGCAGCGCGGGGACGGCCAGGGCGGCGGGGGTGCGGGGGCGGCTCATCGGGAGTCCTGGGATCGGGGCGGGCGGCGGGCCCGGGCCGTCCGGCGGACGGCCGCGGGCACGGCCGGGGCTACGGCGGCGGGGCGGGGGCTGTCCGCTCCCCCGAGCCGGACAGTCCCCACCCCGCACGTGGTCACGGCTTCTGGAAGCCCGCGTCCTGGAGGAGCTTCTGCGCCTCGGGGGTGCTCAGCCACTTCACGAACGCGGCGGCCGCGGCGGCGTGCTGGGAGGTCTTGAGGGTCGCGGCAGGGTAGGAGGCCACGGCGTTCTGGGCGTCGGGGATGTCGACGGCGTCGACCTTGGTGGGCGCGGTGGCGGCGTCCGTCTTGTAGACGATGCCGGCGTCCGCCTCGCCGAGTTCCACCTTGCTGAGGACGGCGCGGACGTTGGGCTCCTGCGAGACCGGCTTGACGGTCAGCCTCTGGGCGTCCAGGACCTTCTTGCTGTAGCGGCCGACCGGGACCTCGGGGGCGGCCAGCACCACCTTCAGCTTGCTGTCGGCGAGGTCCTTGAGGGCGCCGACCTTCTTGGGGTTGCCCTTGCCGGTGGCGATGACCAGGCGGTTCTTGGCGATGATGGTGGGGGCGCCGGTGTCCGCCTTGAGCCCGTCCATGGTCTTGGTGTCGGCGGTGACCAGGGCGTCGGCGGGGGCACCCTGCTTGACCTGGGCGGCGAGCTCCTGGGAGCCGGCGAAGGAGAAGGTGACCTTGGTGCCCGGGTGCTCCTTCTCGTAGACGGCGCTGGCCTTCTGGAAGACGTTGGTGAGCGAGGCGGCGGCGAGCACGGTGAGCTTGGTGGTGCTGCCGGATCCGCCGCCGTTGTCCTTCTTGGTGGTGTCGTCGCCACCGCCGGAGCAGGCGGCGAGCGGGACGAGGAGGGCGGCGGTGACGATCGCGGCGGCGGCGCGGCGCCCGGTGTGGAACGGGGACATGGTGCGGAACTCCTTGGTACGCGGGGCGAGGCGGTCGCCCGAGCGGAGAGGGACAAAGCCGCGCCGAGTGGGGTCTCCCCTGCTCCAGGACGTTCGAGAGCTTGGGGAAGGGCGACGCCGCTGGGTGGGCGGCCGGTCCGCGGGGGACGTGGGGGCGGACCGCCGGGTGAGGGTGCGGGTGCTCAGGTCCGGTCGATGTGCACGCTGGTGGATTTCACCCGTGCGACGGCCTGCATGCCGACTTCCAGCCCGAGTTCCTCCACCGCTTCGCGGGTGAGCAGGGAGACCAGACGGTGTGGGCCGGCCTGGATCTCGACCTGGGCGGCGACATCGCCGAGTTTGACGGCGGTGACGATGCCCGGGAAGGCGTTGCGGACGGAGGTGTAGGTGTCGTCCTCCTCGCCGCCGGGAGTCTGGCCCACCTCGATGGAGAAGGCGGCCAGGTCCCGGCCGTCGATGAGGCGACGGCCGCTGTCGTCGCGGTGGGTCGCGACCCGTCCGGCGTCCGCCCACCGGCGGGCGGTGTCCGGGCTGACGCCCAGCAGACGCGCCGCCTGGCCGATTGTGTAGGACTGCATGTGCGACAAGATATGAGGTGCTACCTCGCATTTACAATCCTTTTGGCTCTTCCCTCTAGCAGATGCAAGGTGCATTAGAGGAAGGGACAAGCGCGTATTCCGGCCACCGGAAGTCGGCCGCCGCGGGCCGGCGGTGCACCTGGCGGACCGCATCCCACGAGGAATCCCCGGGTGAACGCGATTACAGTGCGAGGAGTCGAGGGAGAATGTCCCGAAATTCACCTCCACACGCCGATTTACGACGGGATCGCCCATGAGCCTGAGCATCCGCAACCAGCTCCCCGGCACGGTTCTCGCCCTCACGGCCGGGGAGGTGATGTCGACCGTCACGGTGCGGCTGTCCGGCGGGCAGACGCTCACCGCCGCGATCACCGTGGAAGCCGTCGACGACCTCGGGATCACGGTCGGTTCGGCGGTGCGCGCACTGGTGAAGTCCACCGAGGTGGCCCTGGCCACCGGTGCGGTCGACGGGCTGAGCATCCGCAACCGGCTCCCGGGCACCGTCGTCGACGTGGCGACGGGCGGGGCGATGGCCGGGGTCAAGGTGGCCGTGGCGGGCGGGGAGCTGACCGCCGCGATCACCAAGGACGCGGCGGCGGACCTGGGGCTGACCGCCGGCTCCGAGGTGACCGCGCTGATCAAGTCCACCGAGGTCGCGCTGGCCGTCGCCGACCGCTGACCGGACAGGCCCCAGCTAGGGTCCGTCGGGTGCCGGGCAGGCGCCCACCCAGATGCCGGTGATGGCGCTGATGTAGCGCGCGCCGCAGCGGTCGGAGGGCACCACCAGCTGGCAGCCCGCGGCGTCCAGCGGCTGCCCGTCCATGGCCGTGGCCAGCAGGATCGGGGCGTCACCGAAGTCGGCGTCGATCTCCGCCCAGGACAGCACGGTGTGATGGCCGTCCCCGCCGGTGACGGTCAGCAGGAAGCGGGAGCGGTCCTTGCGCCGCCGGGCGTCGAAGGCGGGGCCCGCCGCGTCCAGGACGTCCCGCAGCAGCGGCCCGTCGAAGGTGTGGTGCTGCGGCCCGTTGGCGGCGCAGTCGAAGACCACCGGGGCGTGCCGCTGGGGCCAGCGCGTGCGGAGGTCGGCGACGGTCAGCGCGAGCGGGTGGTGCAGCTGCCCGCTGATCAGGAAGCGCCGGGCGGCGGGCGGGCCGTCGGTGGGCGCGCCGCGGACGGCGGTGGGGCCGGGCGGCGGACTGAGTCGGCTCATGGGTGTCCCCCTGGAGAGGATGCGCGCGGCGGCTGCCTCCCAGTGATGCCCCCGCGGCTCCTGGCTCAACCACATATGCCACCCGACTACGGATGTTTCCCTTGCGTAAGTGAGGCGAATGGGGGCAAGAGGGCCGCAGGTCCGGGTCGGCACCCTGTCCCGCCCGGACCTGCCGCCCCGCAGCATCGGCGGCCGGGTCGCCGTCAGACCGAGCCCTCCCGCCCGGGGTGCGCCCGGGCCGACCAGCCCTCCTCCTCGTTCGCCGTGCGGTGTTCCGCCAGGGCCAGCCAGACCTTGTCCCGGAGGAACGGCACTTCGGTGAAGCGCACCCCGGTGGCGTCGCGCAGCGCGTTGCCGAAGGCGGGTGCCACCGGGTTGAACGGGCTCTCGCTCATCGACTTCGCGCCCAGCGGCCCGATGGCGTCCGACGTCTCCATGAAGTGCACCTCGGTGCGCGGGACGTCGGCGTAGGCGGGGAGCCGGTAGCGGCGGAACGCGGGGGTGAGGACCTTGCCGGCGGCATCGACCAGGACCTGTTCGAAGAGGGTGGCGCCGAGCGCCTGGGCGACCCCGCCCTCGACCTGGCCGCGGCACTGCATCGGGTTCATCACCTTGCCGGCGTCGGCCGCGTGGACGCTGCGCAGGATCTTGATCTCACCGGTGTCGGGATCGACGGCGACCCGGAACCACTGGGCGTTGAAGGCCACCGAGCGCGGGGAGCCGCCCCAGTGCCCGGCCGCCGTCAGCGCCACGTCCCGCTCGCGCGCGGCCTGATGCAGTTCCTTGAGCGAGACCGTCCGCCCGGCGCACTCCACGGCGTCGGCCAGCAACTGGCACTGGCTGCGCGGGGTCCGGGCGTATTCGGCGGCGAACGTGAGGAGCTTCTCGGCCAGGCCGTTGGCCGCGCGCATCACGGCCTTGCCGGCCACGACGGTGCCGGCCGAGCCGAACGCGCCGGTGTCGTGCCGGACGACGTCGGTGTCGGACTGGCGGATGACGATCCGGTCGACGGTGGTGCCGAGCGCGCCGGCGGTGATCTGCTTGTGGACGGTGGTGGTGCCGTTGCCGAACTCGGCGGTGCCGACGGCGATGTCGTAGGTGCCGTCCTCCAGCAGGGTCACCGTGGCGTCGGCGTAGTGCCCGCCGGGCGGGCCGGTGGCGATCATCGACATCGCGGTGCCCTGGCCGACCAGCCAGCCCTCGGGGGCGTCGGCGGCGCTGCGGTCCCCGGCGATCGCGTCACGGACGACCTTCAGGCACTGGTCCAGGCCGTAGCTGGCGATCTGCAGGTCCTCCTCCTCGCCGCCGGGGCTGGTCATGTGCTCGCCAGGGCCGATGATGTTGCGTTCCCGGAAGACCAGCGGATCGATGCCGAGGCGGCGGGCCAGTTCGTCCATGGTCGATTCCACGGCGAAGGTGACCTGGCCCAGTCCGTAGCCGCGGAAGGCGCCGGCCGGGACGCAGTGGGTGTAGACGGAGTAGGCGTCGACCTTCTTGTGCGGGGCGCGGTAGACGGCCATCGACTCGCCGACGCTGTGGAACATCACCGCCGGGCCGTGGTTGCCGTACGCACCGGTGTTGGAGACCACCCGCAGTTGGAGGGCCGTCAGGGTGCCGTCCCGCCGGGCACCGGCCTTGATGCCGATGGTGAAGGGGTGCCGGGTGGTGGCGCCGAAGAACTGCTCGGCGCGGGTGAACTCCAGCTTCACCGGCCGGTGCAGCCGCCGCGCGGCGAGCACCACGATGTCCTCGGTGAGCATCTCCTGCTTGCCGCCGAAGCCACCGCCGACCCGGCCCGCGACCACCCGGACCGCGTCCTGCGGCAGGTCGTAGAGGGCGCACAGGGCGCGCCGGGTCAGGAACGGGACCTGGGTGCTGGAGCGGACCACGATCCGTTCGCCGGTGCCGTCCTCCTTCTCCTCGAAGTACGCGAGGGCCCCGTGGGTCTCCAGGCTGGCGTGCTGTACCCGCTGGGTGCGGAAGGTCTCCTCGTAGACCAGATCGGCCTCGGCGAAGCCCTGTTGGACGCTGCCGATCTCGCCGTGCACCTCGCCGACGACGTTGTTCTCCGGGCGGGAGATCCGGCAGTCCGCGGCGTCCTTGGCGTGGACCACCGGCGCGCCGGGCCGCATCGCCTCCTCCGGGTCCAGGACGTGCGGCAGCACCTCGTACTCCACCGCGATCCGACGGCAGCCCTCCTCGGCGGCGCCCTCGGTGTCGGCGACCACGGCGGCCACCCGCTGGCCGACGAAGCGGACCGTGTCGTCCAGTACCCGGGTGTCGTCGGGGTCCTCGGTGGGGTGCTCGTGGCGGGCGGAGGAGAACAGCCGCTCGGGGGCGTCGTGGTGGGTGAGGACGAGGCGGACGCCGGGGACGCGCAGCGCGTCGCCGGTGTCGATGGAGACGATCCGGGCGTGCGGGTGCGGGGAGCGCAGCAGCTTCATGTGCAGCAGCCCCTCGACCTCGATGTCGAAGGTGTAGCGGGCGGTGCCGGTGACCACCTGCGGGCCGGCGGGGGCGCCGAGGTTGCGGCCGACCGACTCCCCGGGGCGGGGCTCCTCGACGTGGGTGACGCCGCGGATCGCGTCCTCGATGGCCCGGTAGCCGGTGCAGCGGCAGAGGTTTCCCTTCAACGCCCGGGGGAGATCGGCAAGTTGGTCGTCCTTCAGGGTGGCGGTGGTCATCAGGAAACCGGCGGTGCAGAAGCCGCACTGGAAGCCCTGGGCGGCGAGGAACCGGCGCTGGACGGGGTGGAGTTCACCGTCCGGCTCCGCCAGGCCCTCGACGGTGGTGACCCGGCGGCCGGCGGCGCGGACGGCCGGGTAGAGGCAGCTGTGCACCGGTTCCCCGTCGACGTGGACGGTGCAGGCCCCGCAGTCCCCCGCGTCGCAGCCCTTCTTCACCCCGAACCAGCCGCGGTCCCGCAGATAGGTGCGCAGGCACTGGCCGGGACGCGGTTCGGCGTCGAAGGGCTGGCCGTTGACGTGGACGGCGTCGCTCATCGGGCGGCCTCCTCGGGGGACGACGGGCGGGGGGCGAGTTCGGCGCGGACCTCTTCCGCCAGGCGCAGCGCCATGTGCCGCCGCCAGGCGGGCAGGCCGTGGATGTCGTCGAACCACTCGGGTCCGGCGACGGCGGCGTCGAGGGTGCCGCGCAGCACGGCGGCGCCGGGCGGGGTGGGGAACCACAGGCGGACCGGGCGGACGGTGGCGGCGGTGACGGTGATCGCCAGCGAGCCGTCCAGCGGGTCGAGGGCGCCGATGACCAGGGCGCCGGAGCGGCCGAGCCCGTAGAGGGAGACCTGACGGAACGCGGTCCGGCAGGTCAGCGCGCGGGCCGGCAGGGTGACCGAGCGCAGGAGTTCGCCCTCGCCGAGGTCCTTGCGGCCGGCGCCGGTGATGAAGTCGGCGACCTTGGTGCGGCGCCGCGAGCCGTCCTGGGCCTGGAGCAGAGCGCTGCCGTCGAGGGCGGCGGTCAGCGAGATCATCGGTCCGGCGGGCAGGCCGTTGCAGAGGTTGCCGCCCACCGTCGCCATGTTCCAGATCTTGAACGACGCCAGGAAGGCGCGGCAGCACTGTTCGAAGAGGGGCGCGGCCGGCGCCGGGAAGCGGGCGGCGAAGCGGGAGAGCTGGGCGATGGTGCAGGTGGCGGCGATCTCCAGGGAGCCGTCCGGGAGTTGGGCGACCGGCTCCCAGCCCATCCGGCTCAGGTCCACCAGACGGCGGAGGTGCGGCTGGGGTTCGGAGAAGAGGTAGGTGCCGCCGCCCAGCCAGGCATCGCCGGTGCGCCAGGCAGCGAGCTGCCGGGCGTCGCGCACCTCCAGCACGGTGTTCAGGTCCATGCCGCCGAGTGAAGCAACGCGGCGGCCCCGTGCACGACTGGTCCGCAGCACGGAAAACACACCAACGCCCGCACCCGGAACTGGATGATCAACCAAGAGGGATTTCGGCGAGAACGCCTTGCATTTACGATGCCAGAACCCACATTCGCCTCGTGAATGTGAGATGCCGGGGTGCCTGCTCGGCAGCCGTCCAAGGAGCCACCACATGCACGTCCACGATCTTCTCCAGCTCGATGCGCTCGACCTGACCCTCCTGTGGGGCGAGGACCCGCTGCTCGCCCAGGAGGTCAGCGGGGTGACCGCCACCGACCTGGAGGACCCCGCGCGGTTCCTGCAGTCGGGAGAGCTGGTGCTGAGCGGGCTGGTGTGGTGGGCGCCCGGGGACGACCGGGAGAAGGTGGACCGCTTCGTGGCGGCGCTGGCGGACGCCGGGGCCGCGGCGCTGCTGGCCGGGGAGGAGACCCACGGGACGGTCCCCGACGTCCTGGTCGAGTCCTGTCGCGCGCACCGCGTCGCCCTGCTCGCGGTGCCCGCGCACACCACGTTCCGCGCCATCACCGAGGCGGTGTACCTGCGCCGGTGGGGAGACCTCAGCCGCCGCCCGGCCGGCCACTACGCGCTGCCGGAGAACGTGCGCACCGAACTCGCCGGGATGCTCGCCGGGGACGCGGCGCCGGACGCGCTGCTGGACCGGGCGTTCGCGCACCTGGGCGGCCCGGCCTGCGCCCTGCTGTCCGCCACCGGCCGGGTGATCGCCCGCACCCCGGCCGCCACCGGGCTGACGGCTCGGCAGGCGCGGCGGCGGCTGGCCTCCGGCACCGGCACCACCCTGCGGATCGAGGGCGACCCGGGTCCGTACGACGCCTGGTTCCTGCATCTGCACGACGCGGACGACGCGCCGCCGCGCGTGCTGCACGAGATCGCCGAGGTCGTCGCCCAGTACCGGCACCACGAGGCGGCCCGGGATACGGGCGCGCGGCGGGCGGCGGACGTGCTGTTGACGCTGGCCGCCACGGTCACCGCCGAGCGGGCGGCGCTCGACGCGGCGCTGCACGCCTGCGGGTTGCCCACGGACGGCCCGTTCCGGGTGGTGCTGGCCGCGCTGGACGACACCGAACCCGAGCAGGCGGTGCGGGCCCTGACCGAGGCGCTGCGGCACGCGACCGGGGCGCCGTTCGCGGCCGGACTGCTGCCGGACGGCACGGCGGCCGCGGTGGTCGCCGTCGACACCGGCGCCGAGGCCGACGGCGGGGCCGACGGCGAGAAGGTGCCGTCGCTCGGCGAGATATGGCCGGCGCTGCACGACTGCCGCCCGCAGGCGCCGCTGCACGCCGGGATGAGCGGCCCGGCGATCACCGGCGGAGACCTCAACTCGGCCCTGGACCAGGCCCGTTACGCACTGTCCGCGGCCCGGTCGGCGGCTCCGGAGGGCGCCGGGGTGACCTCCGTCGACGACCTGACGACGCTCGGCGCGCTGCTCTCGGGGGTGCCGGCCGAGGTCCGCGCGGCGTTCAGCAACCGGGTGCTCGGCCCGCTGGCCCGCGGCGGCAGCGCCTCGCACCGGATGCTGCTGGAGACGCTGGAGGTGTTCCTCGGCCAGCACGGGTCCTGGGCGCGCACCGCGGAGATCCTGCATCTGCACGTCAACACCGTGCACTACCGCATCCAGCGGATCGAGACCCTCACCGGCCGCGACCTGTCCCGGCTCGACCACAAACTGGACCTGCACGCGGCGCTGTTGTGCCGCTGACCGCCGAGGAGCACGGGCGGGTTCAGCCGCGCTCCTCCGGCCGGTCCACGTGCACATGGGTGGACTTGACCCGGGCGGTGGCCTCCACGCCGACCTCGATGCCCAACTCCTCGACGGCCTCGCGGCTGACCACCGACACCACCCGGTGCGGCCCCGACTGGATCTCCACCTGGGCGATCACGTCGTCGAGGGTGACCGCCGTGACGATCCCGGCGAACGCGTTCCGGACCGAGGTGCGGATCTCGCCGGGCACCGGGTGCTGTCCCGCGGCCCGCTCCTTGGCGAACGCGGCCAGGCTCACCCCGTCGATCGCGCGGTTGCCCGCGCCGTCCCGGTCCATCCGCAACTGCCCGCCGTCGGCCCAGCGACGGACGGTCTCCGAACTCACACCCAGCAGCCGCGCTGCCTGGCCAATGCTGTACGAGGGCACGTCGGCACTCTAGGACTTGTCCGGTCGATCATGTGCGGAGCCAGATGGTGAGGGCGGCGGCGGTTGCGGTGCCGAGGTAGATGTAGCGGCGTTTGTCATAGCGGGTGGCCACGGCTCGGTGTTGCTTGAGTCGGTTGATGGCTCGCTCGATGGTGTTGCGTTTCTTGTACCGCTCTTCGTCAAAGCCGGGTGGCCTCCCGCCGCGTGCGCCTTTGCGTAGGCGGGCGGCTTGGCTGTCGGTCTTCTCCGGGATGGTGTGCCGGATTCCTCGCCTTCGCAGGTATGCGCGACACAGCCTGTTGCTGTAAGCCTTGTCCGCGGCAAGGCTGTTGGGCTTCTTCCGTGGTCTGCCCGAGCCGACCCGCGGGACGCGGATCTTGTCCATAACGGCCTTGAACTGGGTGCAGTCCGCCCGCTGACCTGGGGTGACGACCAAGGACAGTGGGCGGCAGCGGCCGTCCGCGCTCAGGTGGAGCTTGGTGGTGAACCCGCCGCGCGAGCGGCCCAGCCCCTCACCTCCCGCACCACCTCCACCAGCCGGCCGCACAGGCTCTGCCACGGCGTCTCGCCCTGATGTTCGTGCAGTTCGGCCCCCTTTGACACCGGGACCGGCGGCGGATCATTGCGGGCGCCGGCCGCATGCTGGTGGGCGCGGACGACGGTGGAGTCGACCGAGATGTCCCAGTCGATCTCACCCGCGGCGTCAGCTGCCGCCTGGACCTGCTGGAGCAGATGCTCCCACGTGCCGTCGGCCGACCACAGCCGATGGCGTTCATAGACGGTCTTCCAGGGCCCGAACCGTTCCGGCAGGTCACGCCACTGCACCCCGGTCCGCACCCGATGCAAAATCCCGTCGATGACCTGCCGATGGTCCCGCCACCGGCCACAACGCCTGTTACTGACCGGCAGAAACGGCCGCAGCCGTTCCCACTCGGCATCACTCAGATCGCCCCGCCCCATGTCCACATCAACGACCTGAGCCAGGGATAGTCACATGATCGACCGGACAAGTCCTAGGGCCTGTCGGCACGCTCCGGTCATCCGCCCGGAGGGCCGTAGCGTGCCGACGTCACGGCCGGCCGTTGCCGGGCCGACGCGGGGCGGGCCGGCGGCGCAGCGCCTCGGTCAGTTCCTCCAGGGCCGGCAGGGCGTCGGGCAGCTGACGCCGTCGGCCGGGGGCGAGGCGGCCGAGTTCCTCGGCGAGCACGCCGGCGGTCTCCCGCCGTACGGCGTCCAGCAGCGCCCGCCCGGCGGCGTTCGGGCTGATCAGGCTGGCGCGCTGGTCGGCGGGGTCGGGGCGGCGGGTGATCCAACCGCTGCCGTCGAGCAGGTCCACCATGCGGGAGGTGGTGGAGAGGGTGATGTTCATCCGGGCGGCGAGTTCGCCGATCCGCAGCGGGCCGTGGGCGGCGAGCTCGGCCAGTGCGGCCAGTCGGCTCGGGGTGAGGTCGGGGTGCGGGCTCTGGCCGCGCAGCAGCGGCACCAGTTGCTGGAGCACCTGGCGCAGCCGGCCGGCCAGTTCTGCGGGGTCCTCCGGCTGGTCGGGGGGCGGGCGGGGGACGGGTGGCCATCAGGGACTCCCGGTGTCGGGCGGGCTCGGTGGCGGGGCCGCGGGCGGCCGGTCGGTGGCGGCCGGCGGCGCGGCGGTCCGCTCCGCGACCACCGCGGGGGCCGGCTCCGGGCGTCGGGCGCGGGCCGGTGGCCGGCCACGCTCGTCGTGCACGTACCGGCCGCCGCTCAGGAGTGAGGCGACGGCGGCGATCAGACAGGCGGCGATGGCGAAGTCGAAGGCGACGGCCAGTCCGTCGGCGAACGGCGCGGTGATCATCAGCGAGAAGAAGATGCCGATGTACGGCACCATGGCGGAGTTCTGGAAGGTGGTGCTGATGCCCGCGCCGACCCCGCGCTGGTCGGGCGGCAGGCTGTTCATCACCGCGGCCCGGTTGGGTGCCGCGAACAGCCCCATGCCGATGCCGTTCAGCAGCAGGATCACCGCGAACGCCGGATAGCCGAAGTCGACCGGCAGGGTCTGGAGGGCGGCGAAGGTGCCGGCCGCCAGGACCATCCCGCCGGTGGCGAAGGTCCGCGCCCCGAAGCGCCCCGAAGCGGTCCGAGGCCCGGCCGGAGACCGGCCCGAGCCGGAACATCGGCTCGGCGGCCCGGGTCTCGACGCAGCAGAAGAGGACCAGCAGCGCCACCCCGCCGCCGAGCGCGGCGAGCACGGCGGGGTTGGTCCAGCCCATGGTGTGCCCGGCGTACGGCTGGATGCCGTAGGTGGTCCCGGTGAGCACGGCGATGAGCCCGGCGGCAAAGGTGAGGTTGCCCCACCAGTCGGGCCGGGCCGGGGGGCGGATGCCGGTGTCCCGCAGTTTCAGGTACGCCCAGACCGTGCCGGACAACCCGAACGGCACCGACACCAGGAAGACCAGCCGCCAGTTCACCGGTCCGAGCAGCCCGCCCAGTGCCAGTCCCGCGAACGAGCCGGCGATCCCGGCCGCCTGGTTCCGCCCCAGGGCCAGCCCGCGCTGGGAGGCCGGGAAGGCGTCGGTGAGGATCGCGCTGGAGTCGGCCATCAACATCGCACCGCCCACGCCCTGGCAGAGCCGCATGGCGATCAGCCAGAGCAGCAGCCCGGTGTAGGGCGACCCATGTGTTTCCCACGGGACCGCGCTCCCACCGGGAGGTGTTTGGTTGTCCGCAACCAAGTGTTTCCCCACCCAATCCATGCCCGTCCGGGGATGCCGACCAGGCTCCCGGAGCGCCCGGTCCCCGGCGGGTGGGCCGGCGTGGCCGCCCACCCGCTCAGACCAGTCCGGCCCATGCGTGAACGGGCCCCCGCGCGGGGTGCACGGCCGACCCGGAGACGCCCGGAACCGCACGCCCGACTCCCTCAAACCTGCTTCTCCGTAAGGGAGTTGACGCCTCTCCCGCCCCCTCCGGCGAGCGGCCGGCGCACCGGAACGACATCGGGACCGGGATTGCAGTAACACACAGTCATCGTCCGGATTGCGACGGTATATAGCGAATGTCAGCCTGGTGTCCCGCTCATCGAAGGAGTTGATCGCATGGTTACGGATCGCACGGCGCCAGTCGAAACGGCTGGCCTGGCCTCCGAAGTCGAGGGGCTGCTCAGCCCCGCCGAGCCCGACGGCATCTACCGCGACAGCCGTGAGTGCGGCGGCGGGCTGCTGCTGCTCGGCGCACTGCTGCTGTCGCCCCCCACCCCTCGCCCGAAGTCCGGCGATCGCTGAGGGGAATTGTGTTGGCTGAACAGACGCAGGGAGCCGTCCCGCTAAGCGCTGTAATTGCCGATGCCGCAACCGGTGTCGCCCTCGCCCTTCAGGGCGGGGGCGACCCCTATGCGCTCTCCCGGATCCTGCGCCAGGGCGATCCGCTCGCCCCGGCCGCGGTCCGGGTGCTGGGTGCCGACGCGCTCGCGCCGTACGCCCTGGAGCACCGTGCGGTGCCGGTGGGCGCGGACGACGAGGCGGTGGTGCGGCAGACGTTGGCGAGTTACCCCCCGGGCGCGGATGCCTCCGGAGTATCGGCGTGGAGCTACCGCGGCCTGGTCGAGGCCACCCACGCCTATCTCGTCTCCGGCGCCCGACCCTGGCCGCGGCCCCCCGAGGCCGGCACCGAGTGGCTCGACACCGACCCCTGGCCGCGGCTCGCGCACCGGATCTCCCAGCTCGCGGCGTTGGCCCTGCCCGGCCTGGCCACCGACCTGGAGGAGCAACTGGCGGTGCGCACAGACGATTTGGCCCGAGGTTTCGTCCGGGCGGTGCGCCGCCGGGACTGGCTGCAGGCCGCCGGAGTGGGCCGCTGGCTGGCCCGACTCCCCGACGTACCGCCCACCCTGGGGTTGGACGCGGGGCTGGCGTTCGTCCGACAGATGGGCGGCGGCGACCCGCGGGTGGCCCTGCATGTCGTGGCCGCGCAGCGGTTCTTCGGGCGGGGCTGATGACTGCCGGCCGAGGTGACCCGGAGCTGCTGGACCGGATGGTCGGCAGCAGCCTGGGGTGGCTGGCGCGGTGGCGGACCCGCTTCCGCCTGCCACCGGACGTGACGACCGACGCCGACCCCAACCACACCCTCAAACCCCTCGGCGAACTGGCCGAGTTGACGCAGTTCATCGCCTCCGCGCACCCGCGCGCCGACCTCCGCTCGGCCGCGGCCGAGCTGTTCGCCTTCGCCTGGCGGGAGACCGGCGAGGGCGAACTGTTCGTCGAGCTGATCCGCGGGGAGCCGTACGCCACCTACCCGGTGGAGATCTACGGCGCCTTCGCCCAGGCCGGGTTGCGGCACCCGGCCGTCGAGGCGCTGGCGCTGACCACCACCGGGTTGCGCGGCTGGCGGGTGGCCCGCGAGGACCACACCCGCACCCTGGCGGTGCTCAACGCCGAACGGCGCATCGGACTGCCCCAACACGGCGACTTCGACGACGAGTTCTCCCGCACCGGACTCGGGGTGCTGCCGGAGCCCTGGGCGCTGGACGGCAAGGCGGCCTACGGCCTCACGCACGACGTCTTCCACCTCACCGACTGGGGCCGCGACCGCCGGCGACTGGCCCCCGAAACCGCCGCCTACCTGCGACTCTGGCTCCCCTCCTGGCTGGAGAACTGGCTGGACGAGCAACTGCTGGACCTGGTGGGCGAGTTGCTCGCGATCGCGGCCATCCTGCCGGCCGCGCCCTACGACGCGGCGGCCTGGCGACGGCTGGCCGCCGCACAGGCCGCCGACGGCAGCGTGCCGGAGAGCACGGCCGTGCCCCGGCCCACCGACCCGACCGAGACGTTCCGGGCCTGCTACCACTCCACCCTGGTGACCGCGTTCGCCGCCACCCTCGCCCGTATCGCCGCGGCCGGGGCGGGGACCGAGCCGGTGGCGGCCGACGACGCGGTGGCGGCGGCCCGTCAGCTCCCCTTCGAAAGCGAGGCTGCGCTGTGACCGTGACGACTGCGCCCCTGGCCTCCCCGGCCCCCCCGGCACTGCTGCACCAGGTCGGCGACCGGGCCCTGAGCTGGCTCGACGCGCACCGCGACCTCTTCCGGCTCACTCCCGAGGACCGCGCCACGGGTAGCGCGACGATCGAACGGCTCAAGCCCGTAGGCGAGTTGGCGATCAACATGCATGTGCTGTTCCGGGAGGGCGTGGCCGGCTCGCGGCAGCGCACCCGGGCCGGTGCGCTGCTGGACTTCACCTGGCGGGAACTGCTCGACGGCGGCAACGTCCTGGCCGCGCTCCAGCACGACGAACCGCACTCCCCGGTGCCCATGGAGCTCTACGCGCCGTTCCACGAACTGGGCCACCGCCACCCCGGCCTGGAGGCGGCCCTGGACGTCGCGCGGCGCACCACCGGCTGGACGGCCCTGGAGATGATGCCCAATCGGCGACTGGGCCTGCTCAACACCGAGCGCAGGCTCGGGCTGCCGCCCACCGCCGACTTCGACCAGGCCGTGGCGCGCACCTGGCTGGGACAGCTCCCCGAGCCCTGGACGGTGCAGCTGCACATCGCCTACGACATCACCCACACCGTCTTCCACCTCACCAACTGGGGCGCGGCACCGGACCGGATCCCACCGGATATCGCCGACTACCTCACCCGGTATCTGCCGGCCTGGCTGGACGACTGGGCCGACCTCGGGCACTGGGACCTGCTCGGCGAACTCCTGGTCGTGGACGCCTGTCTGCCGCGCCCGACCCTGGACGCGCGGCTGTGGGAGCGGTACGCCGCCGCCCAGGACGCGTCCGGCGCGATGCCCATCCAGCGCGCCATGCCCGAGGGCGACCCGGAGGTGGTCTTCGACCTGCTCCACCACCCGACCCTGGTCGCCGCGTTCGCCTCGGCGATGGCCACCTCCCGCGCGCTCTCCGCCGACGCCGGCTGATGCGGACCGCACCCGGCGGGCCGGCGCTCGCGGACCGGCTGACGGAGGCGTTGACCCGGATCGACGCCCCGGACGTCGTGCTGGCCGTCACCCGGCAGGGCCACCGCACGGTGGTCAGCGGCGGCACCGCACTGGCACCGCCCACCCCGCGCCCCGCCCTGCGCTACGAACTCGGCTCGCTGTCCAAGACCTTCACCGTGCTGCTGCTCGCGGACCTCGCGGTGAACGGGGTGCTGTCCCTGGACGATGCGCTCACCGCCCGGCTGCCGCGGCTGCCGCTGAGCCACCCGCGGTCCGGCCGGATCACCCTGCGGCACCTGGCCACCCACACCTCCGGACTGCCGCGGATCCCCACCGACCTGCTGCGCGGCGCACTCATCCGCCCGTACGAGAACGGCTACGCCGGCTACGACACCGAGCGGCTGCTGCGCACCTTCGCGCGGACCCGGCCGCGCCACCGGCCCGGCACCCGCTGGCACTACTCCAACTTCGGAGTGGCGCTGCTCGCCCCGGCGATGGGCCACACGACCGGGATCGACTACCCCGACCTGCTCACCGCCCGGGTGCTGAAGCCGCTCGGGCTCACCGGTACCACCCTGGCACCCGGCACGACCGGCACCGAGGCCGTCGGCCACCGGACCAACGGCACCACGCCGGTCCGCAGCACCGACATGGGCGCCTTCGCCGCCGCCGGGGCGGTCCGGTCCACCCCCGGCGACATCCTCACCTACCTGGAGGCGCACCTCTTCCCGGACGACAGTCCGCTGGCCCGGGCGCTGCGCGAGGTGCGGATCCCGCTGCTGCGGCGCGGCTGGCGGCGGCGCAACACCCACACCCTGACGTGGTACCAGCACCCGGCGCCGCGCGGGCCGCTGCTGTTCCACGTCGGGGCGACCTTCGGCCAGCAGGCGTTCATCGGCTACCACCCGGCGTCCGGGACCGGTGTGGTCGGGCTGGCCACCCGTCGCGGCCGGACCTGCCACGTGGTGCCCACCGCCTACGAGCTGCTGTACGGGCTGGCCGGCGAGGACGGCTGAGGCCGCGTCGGGCCGGCGGTCACAGTTCCCCGGCGAGGATCCGGGCGAGCAGCGTCTCCGGGTTCTGTTCGGCGGCCCGGTCGAAGATCGCGGCGTACGCCCCGTCGCCGATCGCGGCGCGGGCCCGCTGCTCGCACTGCTCGCGCACCGCGCGGAGTTCGGGGGTGCCGCGCTGCGGATGGCCGACGGTGCGCCAGATGGCCTGGCCGCCGCCGTGGACCTGGGCCGCGAGCGCGCCCTTGCCCTGGGCGGCGATCGCGGCGGCCAGCAGGTCCAGGCCGAGCGCGATCCCGAACTTGTCGCCGATCAGGCGCTTGGCGGCGAGCATGGCGCGGGCGTGGTCGGCGGACTCCTCGGGCCGCTCCTGTAAGAGGGAGACCAGGGCGAGCTGGTAGTCGGTGTAGGACCGGGACCAGTACTCGCCGCGCTGGACGCAGCCCTGCCGCAGCACGGTGGCCGTGTGCCGGGCCTCGTCGAGCCGGCCCAGGGCGGTGAGCGCGAAGAGCCGTACGAGGTGGCAGCGGAGCCGGGCGGCGGAGCCGAAGGGGTCGTGCGGGGGCGGGCCGAGCACCTGGTCGGCGACGGTGTGGGCGGTCAGCGGGCGGCCGGCCATCAGGTGGGTGAGGCCGATGAGGTAGCCGGCGGCGAGCATCGCGTCCTGGTCGCCGGCCTCCCGGGCGGCGCGGGCGCACTGCCGGCCCAGGCTCTCGGCGGTGTGCAGCTCGCCCTGGAGGAGGACCGCGACGCCGAGCGCCCACAGGGCCCGGGTGCGGGCCGGGCCGGGGGCGTCCTCGGCGGCGAGGGCGCGCTCCAGGTAGTCGCGGGCCTCGTGCAGATGGCCGCAGCAGGTCCAGAAGAAGCCGATGGCCGCGCAGAGTTCCTGGGCGCGGCCCGGGGCGCTGTCCAGCAGGTGGTCCAGCGCGGTGCACAGATCGACGTACGCCCCGGCGATCCGTCCGTACCAGGTGACCTGGTCGGGGCCGAGCCAGCCGTCTTCGGCGCGGCGGCCGAGGCCGACGAAGTGCTCGGCGTGCCGGTCGGCGACGTCGGTCGTCTCGTCCAGCTCGGCCAGCCACATCCGGCCGTACTCGCGGAGGGTGTCGAGCATCCGGAAGCGGTTGCCCTGGCGGCTGAGCACGGACTTGGCGGTCAGGCCGGCCAGCGCGGTGCGCACCGTGTCGGCGGTGAGCGGGCCGTCGGCGCAGACCGCGGCGGCGGAGTCGGCGTCGAAGGTGCCGCGGAAGACCGAGAGCCGGGCCCACAGCAGCCGCTCCAGTGGTGCGCACAGCTCGTGGCTCCAGCCGATGGCGGTGCGCAGGGTGCGGTGGCGCGGGGTCCAGGACACGCCGCTGCCGTCCAGGGCGTCGAGGCGGGAGCCGAGCCGCTCGGCGACCTGGGCGAGCGGGCGGTGCGCCAGCTGGGCGCCGGCCAGCTCCAGGGCCAGTGGGATGCCTTCCAGGCGCCGGCAGATGAGGTCCGCGGCGCGGGCGTTGGTCGGGTCGGTGAGCGGGAGGTCGGGGGCCGCGGCGCCGGCCCGCTCGGTGAACAGTGCCAGCGCGTCGTTCTCGCCGGTGCAGGGCAGCGGGCCGATCTCGGTGATCCACTCCGCGGGGACGCCCAGCGGCTCGCGGCTGGTGACCAGGACCGTCACGCCGGGGGCGGCCGTCAGCAGGTCGCCGACCAGGTCCCGGCAGGCCGCGACGAGGTGCTCGCAGGAATCCAGAACCAGCAGCAGATCCTTGTCGGCGAGCCATTCGCAGAGCGCGGCCACCGGCGTCCGTGCCGAGTGGTCCGCGAGCCCGACGGCGTCGCAGACGGTGGCGACCAGCAGCTGGTCGCCGTCCAAAGGCCAGAGGGGAGCCCAGTGGACGCCGTCGGGGAACCGTGCGGCGGCGGCTCTGGCCGCCCGCATCGCGATCCGGGTCTTGCCCACCCCGCCGGTGCCGGTCAGGGTGATCAGCCGATGCCGCGTCAACTCGCCGCTCAGTCGCCTCAGTTCGGACAGTCGGCCGACGAAGCTCGTCGACTCCTCGGGAATGTTGCTCGCCACCGGCCCAGTTTGCCCCACTCCGCGGACCGTCCGCGTCCGTCGTGGAACGGGCCGGTTCAGGGAGTGACGATGGGAAAGTTGGGGTCCGGGGCGCTGAGCAGGTCGAGCAGCTCGTGGAGGGCCGCACCGGGCTCACCCTCGTGAGTGACGGCGGTCGGGACCCGGCCGCCGAGCAGCTCGCGGAGCTGGGGTTTGGTGAGGGTGAGGGTCAGGTCCGGCCGGCTGTCGGCGGTGGGGGTGCCGGGGGTGCTGAGGTGGGTGAGCGCGCCGTTGGAGAGGGTCAGATGCCAGGTGCGGTCCTCGTCGGCGAGGTAGAGGTCGAGGGTGAGGTGCTTGTGCCAGGCGCGGGGGCCGTCGACGCGGATGGCGAGCGAGTCCAGGAGCTGGTCGACGCTGCGGGCGCGGACGAGGTCGGGGGCGGGGGCGTCCGGTCCGGTGGTGTCGGGGCGGGCGGCGGCCCGGATGCCGCGCAGCTCCATGGCGCCGGTGAGGTAGTAGTTGCGCCAGGTGCCGTTCTCGCAGCCGTGGCCCAGCCGCTCGTAGACGGTGGCGAGTTCGCGGCGGGCGCGCAGGTTGTCCGGGGCGGCGAAGACGGCGTGGTTGAGCAGGGTGGCGGCGAACCGCAGGTCGCCGGCGGCGGCGTAGCGCTTGCCGGCGTCCACGGTGGCCTCCACTCCGCCCAGGGTCTCCACGTAGCGCCGGGCCTGCTCGGTCGGCGGGTGCTCCCACAGGTGGGCCGGGTTGCCGTCGAACCAGCCGAGGTAGCGCTGGTAGATCGCCTTGACGTTGTGGCTGAGCGAGCCGTAGTAGCCGTGGTGCGCCCAGAGGCGGGCCAGGCCCGGGGGCAGCCGCAGCTCCTCGGCGATCTCCGGGCCGGTGCGGCCCTCGTTGAGCAGCCGCAGGGTCTGGTCGTGGAGGTAGGCGTAGAGGTCGCGCTGGCCCGCGAGCAGGCGGCGGATGCGGGCGTTGCCCCAGGTGGGCCAGTGGTGGGAGGCGAAGGCGACCTCGGTGTCGGCGCCGAAGAGGGCCAGCGCCTCGTTGAGGTAGTGGGCCCAGCGCCGGGTGTCGCGGACCACGGCGCCGCGCAGGGTGAGAACGCTGTGCATGGTGTGGACGGCGTTCTCGGCGGTGCACAGCGCCCGGTGGGTCGGGGCGGCGAAGTTCATCGCGGCGGGGGCGTCGGCGCCCGGGGTGAGCTGGAAGACCAGGCGGACGCCGTCGACGATCTCCTCCTGGCCGGTGCGGGTGATGTCCACGGTCGGCGGGACGAAGCTGCGGGTGCCGGCGGAGGGGAGGGTGCCCAGGCCGCAGCCGATCTGGCCGTCCGGTCCGGTGGGGAGCTGCGTGCCGTACATGTAGACCGCGCGGCGGGCCATGGCCGGGCCGGTGTAGAGCTGCTCGCCGACCGCGCTGTCCCGGAACCCGGCGGGTGCCAGGACCGGCACGGGAGGGTGTCCGGACGGCAGCACCCCGCGGGCGCCGCCGAAGTGGTCGGCGTGCGCGTGGGTGTAGATCAGGCCGGTGACGGGCCGGTCGCCGCGGTGTTTGCGGAAGAGTTCCAGCGCCGCGGCGGCGGTCTCGGTGGAGAGCAGCGGGTCGACGACGAGAACGCCGTGGTCGCCCTCGATGAGCGTCATGTTGGACAGGTCCAGCCCGCGGGCCTGGTAGATGCCGTCGGTCACCTCGTACAGGCCCTGCCGGCTGACCAGCCGGCCCTGGCGCCACAGGCCCTCGTCGGCGGTGTCGGGGCAGTTCCCGGCCAGGAAGGCGTGGCGGTCGGCGTCCCAGACGAGCCGGCCGTCCGCCGTGGTGATCCGGGGTGGGTCTAGCGAGGCGATGAAGCCGCGGTCGGCGTCGGCGAAGTCCTCGTGGTCGTCGACGGGCCCGGCGTCATCCAGCGGCACAGTGGTCACGGCGCGCCACCTCTCCGGGACGGCGGGCCATCACGGCGCATGGCCCACACGTTTGATTTAACCGAAGATGCCCGGTTGCCGCACGTGTGGGCCGCGCGCCGACAGGCTCACACCGGCTCGGCCTCGATGACCGAGAAGCGGTTGGGGCGCGGGAGGGCGGTGACGGAGCGGACGGCGAAGCCCGCGGCGCCGCACAGCCGCTCGAAGTCCTCCCGGGTGCGCTCCCGGCCGCCCACGTTGACCAGCATGTTCAGGTCGCTGAGGTAGCTGATCACGTCGGCCGAGGGGTCGGCGACGTCCGGCAGGACCGGTTCGACGATCAACAGCCGGCCGTGGTCGGGGACGACCCGGCGGACGTGGCCGAGGATCTGCCCGCACTGCTCGTCGTTCCAGTCGTGGATCACGCTCTTGAGCAGGTAGAGGTCGGCGCCCTCGGGGGCGGTGGCGAAGAAGTCGCCGGTCACCAGGGAGCAGCGGTCGGTCAGCCCGTGGGCGGCGAGCCGGGGGCCGGCCTGGGCGAGGCCCTCGGCGCGGTCGAAGACGATGCCGCGCAGCGCGGGGTGGGCCCGCAGCACACCGGCGAGCAGGGTGCCGTCGCCGCCGCCGAGGTCGGCCACGGTGTCGAAGCGCTCGAAGGGGAAGGCCGTCGGCAGCAGCTCGGCGGTGTGCCGGGTGGCCTGGCTCATCGCGGCGTTGAACTCGGCCGAGAGGTCGGGGTGTTCGGCCAGGTAGCCGAAGAAGTCCGTGCCGTGGACGGCGTCGAAGGCGGGCGTGCCGGTGCGGACGCTGTCGTCCAGGCACTCCCAGGCGCGGAGCAGGGTCGGGTCGGTGAACATCCGGGCGAAGGACCGCAGCGAGCCGGGGATGTCGCCGCGCAGCTGTGCGCCGACCGGGGTGACGGCGAAGTGGTCCGGGGTGGGTTCGGTGAGCAGTCCCAGTCCGGTCAGCGCCCTCAGTAACCGTGTGAAGCTCCGGGGTTGGGCCGCGCACTCCGCGGCCAGGTCGTCGGCGGCGCGCGCCCCGTCGCCGATCCGGTCCACCACGCCGAGGCGGACGGCGGCGCCCACCGTGTGGCTCGCCATGGCGCCGTAGGCGAGCGTGACGAGGGCGTTGCGGGCCTGGTCGGCGGGCAGGTGCTGCTGGGGCTCCTGGTGCGCGGGGGTCTTCTGCGGCTGGGTGTCCGGCATGTGCGTTCCCTCTCCGGTGATGTCCGGTCAACGGCGTTACGCACGGCGCCCGGCAGGGCACAACAACGCCTGTGTGCCGTTGTGCACCACACCACGGGCCGCCGCACTTAGGTAACCCTAAGTCGGCCCGATCTTCGAGGCAACGCTCATCCGCCACCCTGCCCGTTCGGCGCGACCGGCAGTACCACCCGGGAGAGGAGGGACGCCCCCTGTCCCCCGACGACGACACCCAACTCCGCGACCTCGCGGAACAGTTCCCGCCCGACACCGCCCCCTGCCCGCCCGTCGGCATACCGGCGGTCCCCGCCGCACCGTTCCGGCGCTGGGCGGTTTGGCTGATACTGGCCACCGCCATCGCGGTCCTGGTCACCGGGGTGGCTCTGGCGCACGGACTGGTCCTGGCCGGCGGGCTGGTGCTCGCCGGGGTGGCGGGACAGCTCTGCACGCCGAGCCGGTCCGCGCCCCCGGGCCACGACCACCGTCGGTAGCCGCTCCGGAACCGCCGGTACGTCGCCGGACGTGCCCGGCCCGCTTGCCGTCGCTGTGGGACTCCGAAGGGCAAGCGGGCCGGTGGTTTTCACACGCCCCCGTGGGAGCGCGCCTCATGTGGCGCGGCGACTTCTCGATGCCACGGCGACACACAGTGCGCCCAGCACCAACGTCAGGGCGCCGATGACGATGTTGTTCCAGATGACCCCCGCATCGGGACCGCGGCCGACGATCCAGGGCGCCACGATCAGCCAGGCGCCGATCGCGCACATCGCGCCGCTCAGGCCGTACATCCGTTCCGGAGTGACGGTGAACCCGACTGCCAGCAGGGCGATCGCGATGCCGACGATGAGGTTGTGGGTCATCAGCGCCGGCTGGGAGGCCGTGTAGTGCACGATCCACGGGGATACCGCGCAGTACAAGCCGACCAGGAAGACCGGCCCGTCGACGAGCACCACATCACGCCCGCCGAGCGTCTGCTCGAACCGCTCCCTCATCTCGGAAACGTCGGGGTGACCAGCGAGATCTCCTCTGGGGTGTGAGACGTCGGCCATGCGACTCGCCTCCTTCGCTCCATGTCGGGGCCGCATCGCGTGGCATCAGCCGCGCACCTTTATTTTGCTCTTATGTCGCCTTTATGTGTAGATGTCGGACCATGAGAATTTGGCGAGATCCGGACAATCGGGGCTCGACCGCTCAGGACGGGCCGGGGACCCCGTCCAGATGCGGGAGGTCGTGGTCCAGCCGCTCCCGTTTGGCGCGGAGGTACCGGAGGTTCTCCGCGCCGGGCGGCACCAGCAGCGGGACCCGTTCGGCGACCGGCACGCCGTACCGCTCCAGCGCCTCCCCCTTGCGCGGATTGTTCGACAGCAGTCGCACCGAGCGGACGCCGAGGTCCTGGAGCATCCCCGCCGCGGAGCGGTAGTCGCGGGCGTCGACCGGCAACCCCAGCGCGACGTTCGCGTCCACGGTGTCCAGACCGTCGTCCTGCTGGAGTTTCATCGCCCGCAGCTTCGCCAGCAGCCCGATGCCACGCCCCTCGTGGCCCTGGAGGTAGACCAGGACGCCGCACCCCTCCTCGGCTATCGCCCGTAACGACGCGGCCAGTTGCTCACCGCACTCGCAGTGCTTGGAGCCGAAGGCATCGCCCGTCAGACACTCCGAATGCAGCCGGGTGAGCACCCGCTCCCCCGCTGCCTCCCCCCGGACCAGGGCCACCTGCTCGATTCCGGTGCAACGGTCGAGAAAGCCGACGGCCCGGAACTCTCCGTACCTGGTGGGGAGTCGGACCTCCACCACCCGTCGCACGCCCGGGTCGCCGACGTCGAAAGCGCCCTCGGAGTCCGTCATGGCATGATCGTACCCGCGTTCGGACCTCCGCGGCGGGCGTCGTCACGGCCGGCCGCGGATCCGCCAACCGGGTTCACCCCACGCCGGATTGCCGCCGATCGGAGCCTGCCGATGCCCACGACCGCGCCGGACCACCGGAGTTCGCCCGCCGGCCTGCCGTCCCATACCACCGAGGACGTCCGCGCCGGACGCCCCCGGCTGGCCCTGCTGCCCATCGGCAGCTTCGAACAGCACGGGGCCCACCTGCCGTTGACCACCGACACCCTCATCGCATGCGCCGTCGCCGCGGAGATCGCCGCCCGCCACGAGGTGCTGCTGCTGCCGCCGCTGACCGTCTCGTGCTCCCACGAACACGCCGACTGGCCGGGCACCGTCAGCCTCTCCGCGCGCACCCTGCACGCGGTGGTCACCGACATCGCCGCGTCCCTGCACCGCTCCGGCGTCCGCGCCCTGGTGCTGGTCAACGGCCACGGCGGAAACTACGTGCTGCGCAACGTCGTCCAGGAGTCCGCGGCGCACGACGGGATCCGGATGGCGCTCTTCCCCGGCCCGGCGGACTGGGCCGCGGCGCGCGAGCGGGCCGGCCTGGAGACCTCCGCCCACGACGACATGCACGCCGGCGAGACCGAGACCTCGATCCTGCTGCACACCCACCCCGAAGTGGTCCGGGACGGCTACGCCACCGCCGACCACCGCGCCGACGAACGACCGCATCTGCTCACCCTCGGCATGGCCGCTACACCGCCTCCGGGGTGATCGGGCGGCCGTCCCTGGCCTCCGCCGAGAAGGGCCGGGAACTGCTGGCCGGGCTGGTCGAGGCGTTCGACGCGTACCCGGAGGTGTGCGGTGTCCGCGGCGACTGACCCGCTCGGCGCGGCGGCGACCTGGGCGTTGCTGCTCGGGATCCGCGGCGCGGCGCAGGCGGCGGCCGCCGGGCTGCGGTCGGACGGCGACGCCGGCGGCCCGGACGGCCCGGACGGGCACCCGCCGCGGGCCCTCTCCCCCGCCGCGGCGGAGCTGGCCGAGCGGTACCTGCCGCTGTGCCTGGCCGGCCCCCGGGTGGTGTTCGCGCAGCTCGGGCAGAGCCTGGACGGCTTCATCGCGACCCGTACCGGAGACGCCGACTACGTCACCGGGGAGGAGGACCGCCGGCATCTGCACCGGCTGCGGGCCCTGGCCGACGCGGTGCTGGTCGGCGCCGGGACCGCGGTGGCCGACGACCCCCGGCTGACCGTCCGCGCCTGCGCCGGGCCCGACCCGGTGCGGGTGGTGCTCGACCCGCAGGGCCGGGTGCCACGGACCCGGTGGGTGTTCACCGACGGTGCGGCGCCGACGCTGTGGGTGGTCGGCCCGGGGGTGGTCCCGGAACGCGTCGGGGACGGCGTCGAGGTGCTGGCGCTGCCGGACCGGGACGCGTTCGCGCCGGGGCGGCTGCGGGCCGCACTGGCCGCCCGCGGCCTGGGCCGGGTGCTGGTCGAGGGCGGCGGAGTCACCGTCTCGCGGTTCCTGCGGGCGGGGGCGCTGGACCGGCTGTACCTCACCGTCGCACCGGTCCTGCTCGGCGACGGCGTCCCCGGGCTGCGCTTCCCCGGTACGCCGGTGATGCGCCGGGCGCTACGGCCGCCGGTGCGCCGGTGCGTGCTGGGCGAGGACACGCTCTTCGAGCTGGAGCTGCGGGCTCCGGGCGGCGGCCCGGACGTGGCGGACGCGGTCTAGGGTCTGTCCGACCCCGACCCATCGGACAGTCCCCAGCAGCACCCCGGCGCCGGGCAGGCTCGCGGCCAGGACGAGGGCCCCGTAGACGACGGCGGTGGCCAGGCCCTGCCCGGCCCCCAGCCCGGCGACGCCGAAGGCCCAGGCCGCGACGCCCTCGCGGGGCCCCCAGCCGCCGACGTTCAGCGGCAGCGCCATGGCCGACAGCGCCAGCAGCACCAGCGGCACCAGGTCGGCGACCGGCGCCCGCACCCCGGCGACCCGCGCGGCCAGCAGGAACGTCGCCACATAGCCGGCGAGGACCACCAGCGACAGCGCGGCGACGCCCGACCACAGCGCACCGGCCCGCCCGACCTCGGCCAGCGCGACCCGCAGCCGGCCACCGGGCCAGCCGCCCGCACCCGTCCGGCGACCGCGCGCCCGGCCCAGCAGCACGGCCGCAAGGACGGCCGCCGCGACCGCCGCGCCCACCGCTCCGGCCGCGGGCGTGCCGAGCGCGCGGCCGAGCGCGGTGCGCACCGGCGAGGGCCGGACGGCCAGCGCCACCGTCCCGACCACGAGCAGGACCAGCTGCCCCGCGACCCGCTCCAGGACCACGGCGCGCACGCCCCGGCCCACGTCCCCGGTGGCACGGCCGTGGCACACCGCCCGGTTCACGTCGCCCAGCACCCCGCCGGGCAGCGCCGCGTTGAGGAACAGCGCACGGTAGTACTCCGCCACCGCCCGCCCCAGCGGGAGCCGCAGGCCCAGGCCGCGGGCCACCAGGCACCACCGCCAGGCGCTGCACACGGTCGTCAGCACCCCGATGCCCAGGCCGGCGAGGAGCGTGCCGGCGTCGATCCGGCGCAGGCCGTCCAGGAAGGCGCCGGAGCCCAGGTGCCACAGCAGCACCAGCAGGATGCCCAGCCCGCCGAGCATCCGCAGCCACGACCAGAGTTGACGCTTCATCAGGCGAATCCGGTGTCCCGGAAGCGGGCCGGGCCCGGCAGCGCCAGCAGGTCGGCGTGGTGCACCGTGACGGCCAACTCGCCTGCCGCGCACGCCTCCAGCCGCCGTCCGAGGTATCCGTCGGCCTTGGTGGCCAGCTCCGGTCGCTGCTCCCGGGCCGCGGCCACCCAGCCCCGCAGCCACTGCTCGGTCAGCACGCGCTCGGGCCCGCCCAGCCGCCAGGGGCTGGGGCGGGTCACCACCCGCGCCCCGCGCCGGGTGAACGCCCCGGTGGCCGCGACGACCGCGTCCGGCCCCAGCAGCCGGCGTCCGCCCGCGGTCCGCCGCTGGTGCGCGTTGAACGCGGCGGAGAGCTCCGCGTCGAGCGGGTCGGCCGGGGACAGTTCGACCCGGCCGGTGACGGAGAGCGCCAGCAGCGCCGGACAGCCGGCACCGGTACAGGCCGTGACGAGGGTCTCCAGCTCGTCGCGGGTGAGCACATCGAGCAGCGCGGAGGCGGTCACCAGCGACGTACCAGCGAGGGCGGCCGCGGTCAGCCCGGCCAGCCCGCCGCAGTCGGCGTCGGCCGTAACGGGCCGTCCATCGGCGGCGGTTGACGGCATCCGGCTCCCGGCCCGGGCGAGCAGCGCCGGGTCGTGGTCCTGGAGGACCCAGTGCTGGGGGCCGGGCAGCCGGACCGCGAGCCAGCGGCCCATCGAGCCCGTACCGCAGCCCAGGTCGCGGATCGCCAGGCCGCCGGTGCCGCCGAAGCGCTCCGGGGCGGGGGCCGCGGCGAGCCGCTCCCGCAACGGGTGCAGTAGCGCAGGCGATCGGGCCGCGGCGTCCGCCGGCTCCCGCAGCTCCAGCCACTGGGGAGAGAACCGCGGCCGGCCGACCGCGTCGTTCATGGGCTCAACGGCCCGTTCCGCAGCCGTTCCAGCGCTCCGGCCAGACTGTGCGACGTCGTCTCCCACCCCTCCAGGATGGCACGGCGGGCGCGCGCCGCGACCGCGAGTCGCCGCCGCAGGTCCGGTGCGCCGAACCAGGCCCGCAGCGCCCCCGCGAGCGCGGCCGGTTCGTCGGACCGGACGAGCAGTCCGGGAACGTTGCCGTCCGGGGCCCGCCCGACCGCCTCCGGCACGCCGTCCACGGCCGTCGCCAGCACCGGGATCCCGCGCGCCAGCGCCTCAGTGAGCACCATCCCGTACGTCTCGGCGTACGAGGCGAGCAGCACCAGGTCGGCGGCGGCGTAGCAGGCGGCGAGGGCGGCGCCGGTCCGCGGGCCGGCGAGGCGGATGCGGTCGCCCAGGCCCGACGCGGCGATGTCCCGGCGCAGTTGCCGCACGCCGTCCGGGTCGTGCCCGGTGCCGCCGACGAAGGTGCAGCTCCAGGGGGCGTCGGCGACGGTCGCCAGGGCGTCCACCAGGCGGCGGTGGCCCTTGCGCGGGGTCACCGACGCCACGCACAACAGCCCGCCGGCGCCGTCCGTCCCGGGGGCGAGCGGCGCCGGATCGGCGCCCGGCCGGGCGACCGTCACCGGCGGCAGCCCCGGCCCGTGGTGGGCGCGGATCCGGCAGGCGGCCCAGTCGCTGGTGGCGATCACCGCGGCGACGGTGTGCAGGGCGCGCCGTTCGCGGGCGTCCAACTCCGCCGCGGCCTGCGGGGCGAGGCCGGTCTCGTCGGCGAGCGGCAGGTGGAGCAGGACGGCCAGCCGCAGCCGGGCGGCCTCGGGGCGGAGCACGTCGGGCACCCCGCACGCCACCAGGCCGTCCAGCAGCACCACCGCACCGTCCGGCAACCCCGCCAGCAGGCGGGCCAGTCCGGCCGTGGCGGCGGCGTCCGGGCACGGCCAGCCACCGGGCACCGGATGGCGGTGGACCCGCCAGCCCAGGGCCGGCAGGTCGCGGCAGACCCGCAGGTCGTAGACGTTGCCGCCGCTGGGTGCGGTGGGGTCGGCGACACCGCCGGGCAGCACCGCGTGCACCACGCGTCCGCCCGCCGGAGCGGGACCGGTCACCGGGTGCGCCCGCGTCGGGTCACAGCGCGCGCTCGTAACTGGCCCAGGCGATATGGGACTCGTGCAGGGTGACGGTGATCCCGGCCAGCTCGCGGGCGCCCGCGCCGAGGTCGCCGGCGTGCACCCGGTCGACGAGCCGGTCGGCGATGACCTTGGCCAGCGCCTCGGTGGAGGTGTTGGTGCCGGCGAAGGCCGGTTCGTCGTCGAGGTTGCGGTAGTTGAGCTCGGCGACCACCGCGCCGAGCGCCTGGGTGGCCAGGCCGATGTCGACCACGATGTCGTCGTCGTCCAGTTCGGGGCGGCGGAAGGTGGCGTCCACGATGAAGGTCGCGCCGTGCAGACGCTGCGCGGGCCCGAAGACCGCGCCGCGGAAGCTGTGCGCGACCATCAGGTGGTCGCGGACGGTGATGCTGAACACGGGCGTTCCTCCAGGGTGTCGTGACCGAGGTGTCGATACCGGGGTGTCGATACCGGGGCGGGGCGGGGTGTCGCGGGTGGGCGTCACGCCGCGCCGGGCGCGGGGGCGCCGGCCGCCGGATAGCGGATGCGGTGGCAGAGCGCCGGCAGCGCGCCGGAGGCCAGCCGGGGCAGCACCGACGGCAGTTCCGCGAAGCGGGACTCCCCGGTGACCAGCGCGTCGAAGGCGGGGTCGGCGAGGAGGTCCAGCGCGAGCCGGAGCCGGTCGGCGAAGCCGTGCCGGCCGCGGCGGGCCAAGGCGACCGCGCCCACCTGACTGCTGCGCAGGGTCAACCGGCGGGAGTGGAAGGACTCCCCCAGCGGCAGGCCGACCCGGCGGTCGCCGTACCAGCTCAGCTCGATCACGGTGCCTTCCGGGGCGAGGAGTTCGAGGGCCCGGGCCAGGCCCTCCTCGGTGGCGCTGGCGTGGACGACGAGGTCGCAGTCGCCGCGGGCGTCGGCGGGCAGCGCGAACGGGACGCCCAGCGCCTCGGCGGTGGCGGCGCGCGCCGGATCGGCGTCGACCAACTGCACCCGGGCGGCCGGGTAGCGGACCAGCAGGGCGGCGACCGCGGACCCGACCATGCCGCCGCCGACCACCGCGATCTTGTCGCCGAGCAGCGGCGCGGCGTCCCACACGGCGTTCACCGCGGTCTCGACGGTGCCGGCGAGCACCGCGCGCGCCGCGGGGACGTCGTCCGGGACGGGGGTCACCGCGTCCGCCGGGACGACGTAGTGGGTCTGGTGCGGGTAGAGGCAGAAGACCGTGCGCCCGCGGAGCGGGGCCGGCCCCTCCTCGACCACGCCCACGTTCAGATAGCCGTACTTGACCGGGGCCGGGAACGCGCCGTCCTGGAACGGGGCGCGCATCGCCGCGTACTGGCTCGGCGGGACGCCGCCGCGGAAGACCAGGCTCTCGGTGCCGCGGCTCACCCCGGAGTAGAGCGTGCGCACCAGGACCTCGTCGGCACCGGGCCGCGGCAGCTCGACCGCCCGGATCTCGCCGCGGCCTGGAGCGCTGAGCCAGAAGCCCTGGGCGACGCGCGGCAACGAATCCTCCTGGACGGTGCGGCGATGCGTCGTGGATGCTGGGCGACGCACACCGGGGATCACGGCGACGGCGTCACCCTACGCGGCGTCCCCCGGCTCCGCCACAGGGTCTGGGAGGCGCGATGGCCGGACAAGCGCGGTTCGGGACAAGGCCGTTCGACCCGGCGCCGGCGGCCGGGACGGTCGCGCAACTGGTCCTGCTGGCGGTGCTGTGCCGGGCGGTGGGGCTGGGCCCGGCGGGGTGGCTGACGGGCTGCGTCTTCGCGGCGGCCACCTGGGCCGTGCTGGCCCGGGCGCTCCGCGGGTCCTGGCCGCGCTCCTTCGGGCCGGCCAACCGCGTCACGCTGGCCCGGGCCGCGCTCGTCGGCGGGGTGACGGCGCTGGTCGTCGACTCCTTCGACCGGCCGGTGCCGGTGCCGGTGCTGGTCGGGCTGGCCGCGGTGGCGCTGGTCCTGGACGCGGTGGACGGCCAGGTGGCGCGGCGCACCGGGACGGTGACGGCGCTCGGGGCGCGGTTCGACATGGAGGTCGACGCGTTCTTGATCCTGGTGCTGTCCGTCCACGTGGTCGTGCCGCTGGGGCCGTGGGTGCTGGCCATCGGCGCGCTGCGCTATCTGTTCGTCGCGGCGTCCTGGGTGCTGCCGTGGCTGCGCGCGCCGCTGCCGCACAGCATGGCGCGCAAGACGGTGGCCGCGCTCCAGGGCATCGTGCTCGTGGTGGCGGCCGCCGGGATCGTGCCGCGGGCGGTCGAACGGGGCGCGGTGGCGGGGGCGCTGGCGCTGCTGGTGTGGTCCTTCGGGCGGGACGTGGGGTGGCTGTGGCGCGTGCGGCGGGGGGCGGTCGGCCGGGGTGCCGGGGATCCCGCGGCACGGGCTGCCGGCGGGGAGTCGGTGTCGGGGGCGAGGTGAGGCCGGGGGGGCGTCACGTTCCCGCGTGGCGCCCGAGGTAGACGACCAGCGCCAGGAACACCAGCACCAACTGGGTCACGGCGATGTAGAGGAGCACGCGTATCCACAGGCTGCGCCGGGCCGCCTCGTGGGCCGCGGCGCGCTGGGTCACCAGGACGGCGGCGGGCAGCCGCGCCAGTCGGGTGCCGGGGCGGACCGCGGTGACCCGGGCCCGGCGGACGCCGCAGCGGGGCGACGTCAGATGCCGGGCGGCGATCTTCGGGCAGGCACGCCCGTGGCCGCCGGCGGGGCGCAGCGGGCCCGGCCCGGAGTAGCGGCGGCCACGGCAGGCCCGGGCGGCGGCGGTGGGTATGCAGGTGCGGGAGCGGACCGCGCGCCACGGCGGCGGCCCCTTGCGTCGCGGTGCGCCGGACATCGGCCGTCACCCGGCTCCGGTGGCGCCGGACGCCGCGGATCGCCGGCGCGGCGGCGGGCCGCTCACTCCGACGCCTCCTGGGAGGCATCGCCCGCGCCGCGGTCCGGGTCGATCCCGATGCCGTGCGCGATCCGCAGTGCGTCGTCCAGTTCGTCCTCCGCGACGGCCAGCGCATAGGCGTCATCGGCGGCCCGCGCCGCCTCGACGGCGGCCCGCGCCGCGCGCACCCGTTCCCGTACCGATTCGGCGAAACCGCCCACGCATGCCCTCCGCGTTCAGGCCGACCGGCCATCGCGTTGTTCGTTGAACAGGGGAATTCCTCAACTGTAGACGACGGGCCCGCCGGGTTGAACGGGCGGGGCGCGCCCGGCGGGTCCGCCGCCGGTGCCGAATGGACGGCCCGGTCCCGGCACTTGCCGCCCTTGAACCTCCCGCTGCGGGAGCTTCTACGTTCGTCCCGCGGCCGCCGCTCGGGGGCCGCGCACCGTGGACGAGGACGAGGAGTACCCGAGATGACCGCATTCGTGCTGGTGTCGGGCGGCTACACCGGTGGCTGGATCTGGCGGGAGGTGGCCGCGCTGCTCCGGGAGCGGGGCCACACCCCGCTCCCGGTGACGCTGACGGGGATGGGCGACCGGCGCCATCTGGCCGGACCCGACACGGACCTGGAGACGCACATCGAGGACATCGTGCAGGTGCTGGAGCACGAGGACGTCCGGGACGCGGTGCTGGTGGGCCACTGCTACGGCCTGCTCCCGGTGCTGGGCGCCGCCGACCGCCGTGCGGACCGGGTGGGTTCCCTGGTCTATCTGGACACCGGGATGCCCCAGGACGGCGACGCGGGGGTCGATGTGATGCCCGATCCGGCCGTGCGGGACCGGCTGCTGGGGCGGGCGACGGAGTGCGGCGGGGGACGGTTCCTGCCGCCCCCGCCGCTGGAGGACGAGGAGGTGTGGGGCGATCTCACCGGGGTGGCGCCGGCCGACCGGGTCCGGATGGAGGGACTGGCGGCGCCGCAGCCGCTGGGCACCCTGACCCGGCCGCTCCGGCTCACCGGCGCCGCCGCCGCGCTGCCGAGCACCGGCGTCTTCTGCACCGCCAACGGGCCCGGCATCGCGGCCCTGGAGGCCCTGTTGGCGACCGGGGACCCGCGCTACGCGGTGCTCGCCGAGCCCCGGGTGGGCTACTTCGACCTGGAGACCGGGCACTATCCGATGCTCTCGCGGCCCGGTGAGCTGACCGACGTGCTGATCCGGGCGGCGGCCGGTGAGGGCCGCCGCCTCGGGTAGCGCGGGTCAGCCGGCCTGTTCCGACCCCGCCCGACCGGCCTCCTCCTGCTCCTGGGCCGCCGCGAACCGCTCCCGGGCCTCGACGAGGTCCTCTTCGGTCGGCGCGTCGTCCTGGGTGAGGCTGCGGCGCCAGTAGCCGGCGAACTCGATCCGGCGCTTGTCGAGACCGCGGTCGGCGATCAGATGGCGCCGCAGGGAGCGGACCGCGCCGGCCTCCCCGGCCAGCCAGGCCAGGGCCGGGTCCGCCGGGAGGCGGGCCGCACGGACGGCGGTGAGCAGGGCGCCGTCGGGCCCGGCCGCGGCGCGGTCCCGGTGCACCCAGTGGACGGTGAGGTCGGCGCGGGTCGGCAGGGGCTGCTCCTCGGCCCCGTCCGCGATCTCGATCCAGGCCGTCGCGCGGGCGGTTGCGGGCAGGGCCTCGGCGAGCGAGCCGATCGCGGGCAGCGCGGTCTCGTCGCCGGCCAGCAGGATCGGGCCGGGGGCGTCCAGGGGCAGCGGCCGGGCGTAGACCGCCGACGGCCCGTACCGGGCGAGGGTGTCGCCGACGGACGCGGTGGCCGCCCAGCGGGTCGCGGGGCCGGCCGGCTCGTGCGCGCCGTGCAGGACGAAGTCGACGGTGAGCCACTGCCGCTCGGGGTCGTAGGCGCGCACGGTGTAGCTGCGCATCCAGG
This sequence comes from Streptomyces noursei, assembly GCF_016917755.1. Classification (GTDB taxonomy): domain Bacteria; phylum Actinomycetota; class Actinomycetes; order Streptomycetales; family Streptomycetaceae; genus Streptomyces; species Streptomyces yunnanensis. The sequence goes on from NZ_CP070326.1 coordinate 1,892,803, forward strand.
GGCGTTCGTCCTCGGGGAGCGCGAGGAACGCCTGGTACCACCGCATCCCGTCGTCGCCGGCGGGGGCCTCGGGGAGTCGCGGGGCGGTCTGGCCCGGTCGGGGGAAGAGGAGCTTGAGCTGCTGGTCGGGCCAGGTGGGGAAGGTGTCGAGGCCGTCCCCGGCGAAGGTGCAGCGGACCATGCGCGGGGTGAGCCGCCGGACGCCGGTGACCTGGATGAGCGCGACGGGCAGGACCGTCATGGGAACTCCTTGCGGTGTGGTGCGGACGGTGGGTCGGCTGGCTAGTGGCCCGGAGCGGCGCCGAGGTACTCGCGAAGGTGTCGGGCGGTCAGCGACGTGCCGTTCTCGACGAGGTCGCGCGGGGTGCCGGCGAAGACGACCCGGCCGCCGTCGTCGCCCGCGCCCGGGCCCAGGTCGATGATCCAGTCGGCGTGGGCCATCACCGCCTGGTGGTGCTCGATGACGATGACGGTGTTGCCGTCGTCCACCAGCCGGTCGAGCAGCGACTGGACGAAGGCGGTGTAGGTCTCGTTGATCAGCCGTTGGGACTCGGTGGCCACCGTGCCGAAGACCAGCGAGGATTTCCCGGACCCGGAAACCCCCGTGAAGACCGTCAGCCGGCGCTTGGGGATATCGACGGACACATCGGCGAGATTGTTCTCCCGGGCGCCCCGGACCTCGATCATTTCGTGGCCGCCCGCGCTGGCCGGCAGTCGCGCGGGCGCCGCCGGCCGCGCCCCCCACTCGGTTTCCATGACCCTCTCCCCTGATATCCTTACGCCATAAAGTGTTCGATCGGAGACGGTAGCTTTACACCCTAAGGAGTAGCAAGTTGACGGTATTCGCGGGCCAGGGCGACGCCCGCCGTTCCCTGTCCCTGCTGTGGCGGGCCGAGGAATCCGACGCCGCGGACCGCCCCCGCGCGACCCGCGGCCCCAAACCGGCGCTGAGCGTGGAGGCGATCGTGGCCGCGGGCATCGCGGTGGCCGACGCGGAGGGCATGGCGGCACTGTCGATGCGCACCGTCGGCGAGCGACTGGGCCGCACGGCGATGGCGCTGTACACCTACGTCCCCGGCAAGACCGAGCTGGTGGACCTGATGTACGACCAGGCGCTGGCCGAGCTCCCCACCGACTACGACCTGTCCGCCGGCTGGCAGTCCGCGGTGACGTCCTGGGCCACCGACACCTGGGAGTTCTCTCTGCGCCACCCCTGGGTGCTCCAGGTCTCGCAGGCGCGCCCGGTGCTGGGCCCGCACGAGTACACCGCCATGGAGACCCTGCTGCGGGTGCTCTACACCACCGGGCTGGACTCCGCCGCGCTGCGCCGGATCGTCGGCGTGCTGTTCCACTTCGTCCGCGGCGCCGCCCGGACCGTCGCCGAGTCCCGGGAGGCGGCCACCGCCACCGGCGTCACCGACGAGGACTGGTGGCACTCCCGCGCCGGCACGCTGACCGAGGTGGTCCCGGACTTCGCGGAGCGCTTCCCACTGCTGGTCCGCCTGGAGACCGAGGGCGCCTCGCCGCCGCCGGAGGAGGGCGCGCAAGGCTCCTACCTCGAACGCGAGGCGCGGGCGACCTTCGACGCCGGGCTCACGGTGATCCTGGACGGCATCGAGGCGGCCGTCGCACGGCAGGCCGCGCGGCCACCCCGGTAGCCGCCGTTGGAGTGATGAAGCCACCGGGCGTGCCGCGGGCGGGTGTCGTCTGGACGTGTGACGGCGTTGAGCATCCGTGACCGCCCCCCGCCTCCGTCCGTGGTTCCTGCCCGCCAGCCTCGCGGCCCTGCTGACGCAGACCCCGCCGGACGGCCCGGCTGACGCTCCGTCCGATCCCGGACCGGGCCCGAGGGCTGCTCCGGGGTCGGGCCGCGGGCACGCCGACCGGGCCACCGCGCCCCGCGCCACCGGCCCCCGCCAGGGCGCCCCCGGACCGGAAAACTGACGCCCGCACGCACCGTGTCCGTCGGGCTACCACATGTGGCGAGCGCGGATGATCGCCCATAGCTTCGCCTCATGGCTCTACGACACATGCCCCGCGGGGCACGGCGGATGACCCACCTGGGCTGCGCGGCGGCGGTCCTGGCCGGCGCGCTCGGCCTGGCCCCGCCGTCCCAGGCCACGCCGGACCGCGACGACCGGGTGCTCGTCGTCCACCCCGGGGAATCGATCCAGCGGGCGGTGGACGCGGCCCACCCGGGCGACACCGTGGCCGTGCTGCCCGGCGTGTACCGCGAGAGCGTGCTGATCAACAAGTCGCATCTGGTGCTCCGCGGCACCGACGGCGGCACGGTGATCGCCCCGCCCGCCACCCGGGCGGCGAACGCCTGCGGGCAGAACGGCGACGGCATCTGCGTCCTCGCCGGCCACGGCGACCCGCTCACCGACGTCCATCTGCGGCGGCTGACCGTCGAGGGCTTCCGCCGGAACGGCGTGTGGGCCTCCGGCACCGAGGGGTTGACGGTGCGCGGCGTCACCGCGCGGCACAACGGCCAGTGGGGCATCGCGCTGGAGAAGTCGGTGCGCAGCCTGCTGCGCGACGACACCGCGTCGGAGAACGGCGACGCGGGGATCTTCCTGGCCAACGTGGTCACGGAGGAGGGCGGGGCGATCGACACCCGGCGCACCCAGATCGTCGAGAACCGGCTCGCCGGCAACCGCATCGGCATCACGGCCAGGCGGCTCCGGAACCTGCTGATCGCCCACAACACCGTGGCCGGGAACTGCGCCGGGGTGTTCGTGGTCGGCGACGAGGGCCACCCCAAGGCCGGCGCCCTGACGGTACGGGACAACGAGGTCTCGCGGAACAACAAGCACTGCCCGGCGACCAAGCGGCTGTCGTTCCTCCAGGGCTCCGGCATCGTCCTGACCGGCGCCGAGGACACCCTCGTCCGGCACAACCTCGTCCGCGACAACGCCGGCGCCTCGCCGCTGTCGGGCGGCGTGGTGCTCTTCCCCAGCTTCGTCAAGGCTTCCAGCGACCGCAACGTGATCAGCGACAACGTCGTCCTGCGGAACTCCCCGGCGGACTTGATCAACGCGGACAAGGCCGGCCGCAAGAACGTCTTCACCCGCAACACCTGCCGGACCTCCAGGCCGGCCGGGCTGTGTCGATAGCGGTGCCGGCCGTGGCCGACCGCCGCGACCGCCGCGCAGCGGCCCTCTCAACGCGAACGCCAAACGGGAGAATTGAGGCGGAATGACCACCGTGAGCTCCACCCCCCAACCCACCATGCGGCTGCGGGAACTCATCTTCGGCGCCGCCTGCGCGGCGGCCGTCCGCGCGGCCGCCCGGCTCGGCGTGGCCGATGCGCTGGGCGAGCGGCCCACGCCCGTGGAGGAGCTGGCCGCGGCGGTGGGCACCGAACCAGGTCCGCTGGAACGGCTGTTGCGGGCGCTGGCCTGCTACGGGATCTTCGAGGAGACCGAAGGCGGGAAGTTCGTCCACACCGAGATGTCGCGGCTGCTGCGCGAGGACGCCCCGAACAGCCTGCGCCACATCTCCCTGTGGTGCACCGAGCCGTGGACGTGGGAGGCGTGGCCGCGGCTGGACGACGCGGTGCGCTCCGGCCGGAACGTCTTCGACGACCTCTACGGCAAGGGCTTCTTCGAGTACCTGCACGAGGACGCCCGCGACTCCGCGCAGGTCTTCGACCGCGCGATGACCACCTCCAGCAGGCAGTCGGCCCGCGACATCGTCGAACTCCTCGACCTCACCGGGGTGTCGACGGTGGCGGACGTCGGCGGCGGCCAGGGCCACGTCCTGGCCGGCCTGTTGGAGAAGTACCCCTCGCTGCGCGGTGCCCTGCTGGACCTGCCGTCGGTGGTGGACACCGCCGACGCCCGGCTGCGGGACGGCGGTCCGCTGGCCGAGCGGGCGCGGATCGTGCCCGGCGACTGCCGCGAGGAGATCCCGGTCGAGGCCGACCTCTACATCATCAAGAACATCCTGGAGTGGGACGACGACAGCACCCGCAGAACGCTGGGGAACGTCGTCGAGGTGGCCCGGCCCGGCGCCCGGGTCGTGGTCATCGAGAACCTCGTGGACGACAGCCCGTCGATGAAGTTCACCACCGCCATGGACCTGCTGCTCCTGCTGAACGTGGGCGGCGCCAAGCACTCCAAGGAGAGCCTGGTCCGGCACATGGCCGAGGCCGGGCTGCTGGTCCACGACATCCTGGTGGTCAACCCGTATCTGCACGCCTTCGAGTGCACCGTGCCCGCGAAGTGAGCCGACGTGGACGGGCCGACGACGGAGACCGGGGCGGCCTCCCCGCAGGACATGCCGGGGAGGCCGGTCACCGTGCGCCGGTCCGGATCAGCCGGCGCGGTCCCGTTCCCAGCGGTAGAACTCCTGGGCCATGGCGTCCTTGGGACTGCGCCAGGTCTCCGGGTCGTACGCGCTGACGTACGCGGACAGCCTCTTGCTGATGGCCTGGAACTCCGGGTGCTGGTGCGCCTTGGCGATCTCCGGGCCGGGCGGGACGTCGGACTCGATGAGGTGCAGGTACACCTCACCGAACTGGAACAGCGTCCGCCGGTTGACGCCCACCAAGTGGGGCAGCTCCGTGCGGTCCGAGGACGCGAAGACCTCGGCGATGTCGGGAGCCGAGCCGGGCTTCATCCGGGCGACGATCAGAGCGTGGTGCATCGGGGAGGTTCCCTTCCTTGCCGCCGGGCGGCGGTCCGGGGTCGGACTGACGGGCGGTCGGTGTCAGGCGTTCGCGCGCAGCTCGCGGTCGCGCTGCTCGATCCGGTCCCGGATGAGCTCCATCTGGATCCGGGAGTTGCGGTTGATGTGCTCGGTCATGCCCTTGTCGTCGACCGGCGCCTCGGGCTTCATCGCGAAGTCCTGGGTCCAGTGCATCGAGGTGCCGCCGGGGATCTCCTTGTACTTCCAGAAGATGTCCATGAACTTGAACGGGCCGGTCTCCACGCGGCGGGCGCGGACGGTCAGCGCCCCGCGGTCCGGGGTCCGCTCCGAGACCCAGCTCCAGACCTGGCCGTTCTCGTCGGGGTGCATGGTCAGCCGGAAGGTGGTGGTGTCGCCCTCCTGGGAGAGCACCTCCACGGAGGCGTACTCGCTGAAGAGCCGGGGCCAGTTCTCCAGGTCGTTGGTCATGTCCCAGACGAGGCTGAGCGGGGCGGCGATGGTGATCTCGTTCTCGGTGTGGCCGGGCATGGTCAGGCTCCTGTCGTAGTGACGGTGTCGGTGTTGACGAGGTCGAGGAAGTCGCGCGGCGTCTTGGCGCGCTCGGCGTCGGGTGGCAGCGAGCAGCCGTACCGGTTCTCCAGCTCACCCACGATGCCGAGCAGGCCCAGCGAGTCCAGCCCGTACTCGGCGAAGGTCGCCTCGGGCCGGTTCGCCATGTCCTCCGGGTCGACGGTCAGACCGGCGGCCGACTTCATCAGCGCGGCCAGCTCGTCGAGGTTCAGTCGAGCGGTCATGGGAATCTCCTCTCAGGAGGGGGACTTTTCGCACCGCCGCAGCACCAGCGCCGAGTTGGAGCCCATCAGGCCCCGGCTCAGCACCAGCGCCGTCTGCAGATCGGCGGAACGGGACTTCCCGGTCACCACGTCGAGGTCGACGTTGACGTCGACGACGTTGGGGGTCGGCGGCACGACGGAGCCCTCCATCGAGAGCACCGCCGCCGCGATGTCCAGGACCGGGGCGCCGCAGTACGCCCGGCCGATGCCGGTCTTGGGCGCGGTCACCGGGACCCGGGTGGCGTGCGGGCCCAGGGCGTCGGCGAGCGCCAACGCCTCGGCCCGGTCCGCCGCGAGCACCCCGAGGGCGTCCGCGAACACCACATCGACCTCCTCGGGGGCGCACCCGGCGTCCGCCAGCGCGCTGCCGATCGCCCGGGCCAGGCCCTCCCGGGACGCTTCCCACAGAGCCGCCCCGGTGAAGGTGGCGGCATGACCGGCGACCACGGCCCGGGGCCGGGAGCCCCGGTCCACCGCCGCATCACGCTCCTCGACGACCAGCATCGCGCCGCCCTCGGCCGGCACGAACCCGCACGCGGCGTCGGTGAACGGCCGGTAGGCGCGGCCCGGTTCTTCGCACCGGCTGAGGTCCTCGTAGCCGAGCTGGCAGACCACCGAGTACGGGGCGAGCGGGGCCTCGGCCGCGCCCACCACCACGGCGTCGGTGCCGCGCCGGATGGTGCGGCCGGCGTGCGCCAGCGCGTCCAGCCCGCCGGCCTCGTCACTGGCCACCACACTGCACGGCCCCTTGAAGCCGCCGCGGATGGAGATCTGGCCGGTGCTGGCCGCGTAGAACCAGGCGATGGACTGGTAGGGGCCGACGTGGCGCGAGCCCTGGCCCCACAGGTGTTGCAGCTCCCGCTGGCCGAACTCGCCGCCGCCGGAGCCGGCCGCGGTCACCACCCCCACCGCGAACGGCGAGCGGTTGTAGTCGGCCCGGCCCAACAGGGCGTCGTCCAGCGCGAGGTTGGCCGCGGCCATCGCGAAGTGCGTGAACCGGTCGGTCTGGACGAGGAAGCGCTCCTCGATCAGCTCGGTCGGATCGAAGTCGCGGACCTCGCCGGCGACCTTGAGGGGCAGATGCTCGCACCCCTCGCGGGTCACCATGTCGACGACGCTGATGCCCTCCTTGGTGGCCTTCCAGAAGGCTTCGGTGTTGGACCCGTTGGGGGCGATCACACCGATGCCGGTGACGACGGGACAGCGCGTGTACGGGGAGTTCATCTCGTCCTCCCACCCGGGCGGGTCAGGACCACGGCCGACTGGAATCCGCCGAATCCGCTGCCCACGGACAGCACCGACCGCAGCGGTACTTCCCGTGCGGTCTTCGGCACGTAGTCGAGGTCGCACTCCGGATCCGGGTTCTCGTAGTTGGCGGTCGGCGGGACCACCTGATGGGTCAGGGCCAGGACGCAGGCCACGATCTCGATTGCGCCGATCGCACCCAGCGAGTGGCCCACCATCGACTTGATCGAGCTCATCGGCACCTTGTAGGCGTGGTCGCCCAGCGACTTCTTGACCGCCGCGGTCTCGTGACGGTCGTTCTGCTGGGTGCCCGAGCCGTGTGCGTTGACGTAGTCGACCTGGGTGGGGTCGAGCTGCGCGTGCGCCAGCGAGCGGTTGATCGCCTCGGCCATCTCCAGACCCTCCTGGGTCAGGCCGGTCATGTGGTAGGCGTTGCCGAAGGTGGCGTAGCCGCGGATCTCGCAGTGGATGGTGGCACCGCGGGACCGGGCGTGCTCCAACTCCTCCAGGACCAGGACGGCGCCGCCCTCGCCCATGACGAACCCGTCGCGCTGGGCGTCGAAGGGCCGGGAGGCGTGGGCGGGGTCGTCGTTGTTGGCGGAGGTCGCCTTGATGGCGTCGAAGCAGGCCACCGTGATCGGGGAGATCGGCGAGTCCGAGGCTCCCGCGACGTAGACGTCGGCCCGGCCCTCCTCGATGGCCTGGAAGGCGTAACCGACGGCGTCGAGGCCGGAGGTGCACCCCGTCGAGACGGTCTGCACCGGGCCGTGCGCGCCGATCTGCTCCGCCACCGCGGACGCCAGCGAACTGGGCGAGAACGCCCGGTGCAGATGCGGCCCGGCGGGTCGGTGGTCCACGTCCCAGCGGCGGCCGGACTCGCTGACCGCCACGTAGTCGTGCTCCAGGCGCGTGGTGCCGCCGACCGCGGTGCCCAGGGACACCCCGACCCGCCACGGGTCCTCCCGTGCCAGGTCCACACCGGCCTCCCGCAGCGCCTCCGCGGCGGCGACCAGCGCGAACTGGATGTACCGGTCCGACCTCGCCACCTGCTCCTCGTCCAGACCGTGCGCGGCCGGATCGAAGTCGCACTCGGCGGCGATCCGGGACCGGAAGCCGGTCGGGTCGAAGAGGGTGATGCCACGAGTGGCCGTCCGTCCGGCGGACAGCAGGTCCCAGAAAGCCGGGACCCCCACGCCGCCGGGGGCGACGATGCCGACGCCGGTGACCGCCACGCGGCGGGTCATGACACCGGCTCCGTACGTTCGGGTGGGGCGGCCGATGTGCGCTCCCCGGTGGCGGCCGCGCCCGCACCGGCCTCGGTGCCCTCGGTGTCGACGTGGCCCAGTTCCGGGCGCGGGGCCAGCGGGCCGAGGTGGAAGACCATCCGGGCCTGGGTGTTCCCGACGTTGCGGAAGCGGTGCCGCATGTACGGCGGGATCATCAGCCCCTGGTCCGGGCGCAGCGAATAGGTCTCCCCGTCGAGGTCGACTTCCAGGGCGCCCTCGACGACGTACACGAACTCCTCGGAGTACGGGTGGTAGTGCTCTCCGATGCGCTCGCCCGGCCGGACGAGAGCCATGCCCATGAAGCCGCTCGTGGCGCCCACCGCGCTGGGTGTCAGCATGGCGCGCAGATCACCTCCGCGCCGGCGGTTGGGCTGGGCCTCGCTGAGGTCGACGATGCGTGGGCGGTACGTGGTCATGGCTGATTCCTCCAGGGGCGTGATGCCGGTACATGGGCAGGGGGTGGTGCGGCCGGTGCGGCCCGGTGCGGCCTGCGGGGCGGCGGACAGCACGGCGTCGGCCGCTCGGGGGCCGGTGCTGGCACCGAGGGGGACGGTCGGCGCGGTCAGGCGTCCGGCGCCCGACGGTCGGTGATGAGGTCCATGTCGGCGCGGGCCAGGAAGTGCGCGAGCTCGCGTTCGGTGGTCAGACCGCCGGCCACGTCTCCGTCGAGCAGCCGCCGCAGCACGGCGAGCTTGCGGTCGCCCCGGACGCCGAGGGACACCAACGGGTCACGGTCGAGGGGGGCCCGCAGGTCGATGAGGCGGACGACGATGTCGTCGCGCTGGAAGATCGTGCTGCTGTGGACGGGGCACGCCGGGTCGTCGGCGGCCTCCTCGTCCTGGTGCGCCAGCATCTTGGCCAGCGTCAGGCCGCAGCCGGGCTTGGCCGGGTAGTACAGCGCGTGCCGGGCGATCTCGGAGCTCCCGGGGTCCTGACCGGCCGCCACGTGGTGCACCGCGGGCAGCGCGGCGCGGGTGAAGAACACCCGGGCGGAGTTGGGGTCGTTGAGGTCCCGGTCCTGCTCCAGGTAGGGGTTGATGGCCTCCTCGACGGCCCGGACCTCGGGCTGCTGGGAGACGTGGCGCAGCGCGGCGACCAGGTCGCCCTGCACCTCGATGGCGCGTACGACGCGGTTGCCGTACATGAACAGGGAGGTGCGGCGCAGCCGGGTGGTGGCGTCGACCCGGGCGGCCGGGGAGGTGTAGCCGGACAGGATGTCGGCCACCATGGGCTCACTGCCCGGCTTCACGGTGAACGTGAGGGCGTGCCGGACCACGCCGTCCCCGACGCGGGGGTTGGCCTGGAACCGGCCCTTGAGGGGCTCGGGGGTGCGGGCGGCGACGTTGGAGGTCTCGCGCAGGACGCTGAAGCGGAGGGAGCGGGTGTTGCGCACGCAGCTGTGCAGCGGCTGCACCATCTTGACGTGCTCCTCGCTGTTGACCCAGGCGAGGAACGGCGGGGCACTCTCCCATTCGCTGGTGATCAGCCACTGGGAAGGGTTCTCGATGGACTGGCACAGCTGGTCGGTGATGTGCCCGGGGACGGAGGCCACCTGGTTCCGCAGCTGCTCGTAGGCTTCCAGGAACTGCTGCTGGGCGCCGTCCTGCAGATCCAGCAGCAGTACGACCCGGAGTCTGGAGCCGTCGAAGGCGGACTGCGATATTCGTTCCGACAGCGTTGTCATCTTCTACGCATCTCCTCCGGGGCGTCTGGCCCCTGTGGTGCGTCGTCGGTTCCGGCACGGTCCGGGACTCGGGTGCCTCCCGGACCCCCGGTGCGACCCGGGCGACTGAGCCGGATGGGCGGACCTCCGGCCCCCGGCGTTTCGCGGGTGGCGGTCCGGATTCGATCGTGGCCAAGACCCACGGTCGGCGCGAGATCTGTGAGCCATGCAGGTGAACCGTGATGGAAGGGACCACCGGCCGGGCATGCGTTGCTCCATCTCCCGTACGCGCCGCTGGAGCTGGAGCCACGTACATGAACCCAAGGGTCGAGGGCCGGGTGCCGGTACTCATCGTGGGCGGGTCCCTGGTGGGCCTGTCCGCCTCGCTCTTCCTGGGACGCCTGGGCGTCCCCCACGTCCTGGTCGAGAAGCACGCGGACACCTCACGGCACCCCCGCGGACGGGGGAACAACGTCCGCACGATGGAGCTGTACCGGGTCGCCGGCGCCGAGGACCCGATCCGCGAGGCCGCCTCGGTCCTCGCCGACAACCACGGGATCCTGCAGGCCCGTTCGCTGACGGGAGACGACCAGGAGTGGCTGTTCCGGGAGATCGACCCGGGCGGCGGCCTGGCCAGGTTCAGCCCGTCCGCGTGGTGCCTGTGCAGCCAGAACGACCTGGAGCCGGTGCTGCTGCGGTGCGCCCGCGAACTCGGTGGCGACCTGCGGTTCAGCACCGAGCTGATCACGTCCGAGCAGGACGCCGACGGGGTGACCGCGGTCGTCAAGGACCGGAACACCGGCGAGCACGCCACCCTGCGCGCCGACTACCTCATCGCCGCGGACGGCCCGCGCAGCCCGGTGCGGGAGCGGCTGGGCATCGGTCAGAAGGGCCCCGGCGACCTCTTCCACAACGTCAGCATCACCTTCCGGGCCCGGGAGCTGGCGGACGCGGTCGGCGACCGCCGCTTCATCGCCTGCTACCTGACCGACCCCGAGGCCGACGGGGCCCTGCTGCCGGTCGACAACCGCGAGGAGTGGGTCTTCCACGCGCCCTGGCACCCCGAGCGCGGCGAGACGCTGGAGGACTTCACCGACGAGCGGTGCGTCGCGCACATCCGCCGGGCGACCGGCGTGCCCGACATGGCGGTCGAGATCACCGGCAAGGCACCCTGGCACGCCGCGGAGCGGGTCGCCGAGCGGTACTCCGCCGGCCGGATCTTCCTCGCCGGCGACGCCGCCCACGAGATGTCCCCCACGGGGGCGTTCGGCTCCAACACCGGCATCCAGGACGCGCACAACCTCGCCTGGAAGCTGGCCGCGGTGCTCGACGGCGCCGCGGCCCCCGCGCTGCTGGACACCTACGAGGAGGAGCGCCGGCCGGTGGCCGAGGTGACCAGCGCCCGCGCCTCGGCCCGGTCTGCCGAGCACAGCCACCCCGGCTACGACCCGGCGCCCGGTGGCAGCGGCCGGCAGCGCGGGGTGCTGACCGTCGCCCTCGGCTACTGCTACCCGTGCGGCGCGGTCATCGGCGCCGACCCCGAACTGCCGGTCGTCCCGGAGCAGCTGCGGCTCACCGGCGAACCAGGCACCCGGGCCCCGCACCTGTGGCTGCACGAGGACGGCGCGCGGCGCTCCACGGTGGACCTCTACGAGCGGTCGTTCGTCCTGCTGACCGGCACCGAGGACGGCAAGATCTGGCGCGCCGCGGCGGAGGCCGCCGCGGCACACTGGTCGGCCTGCCTGGACCACTACCGCATCGGCACCGACGCCGACGCCGACCTGGTCCCGGAGGAGGGCGTCGACTGGGCCGAGGTGCACGGGACGGCACCGGAGGGCGCGGTGCTGGTGCGGCCGGACGGCTTCGTGGCGTGGCGCGCGGACGGGCGGGTGGCCGACCCGGAGGGGGCCCTGCGGGAGGTACTGGGCGGGCTGCTCCGCCGCGCCTGATTCCGCCGGTGCCGACGGATCCGTCGGCCGGCCCACCAGGGGCCGACGGGGCGGGCAGCGGCTCCGCCGGCCCCTGGAACGTATCTCCTGACCGTTGCTGTAAGCCGCTCGGCAAGACCTCAACGCACACCGCTGACCTGCTGCAGAACGGGTCACAGCCCGCTGATTGCCGCCCGATCCGCGCGGCGTTGGTCCGTCACTGGTCCGTGGGCTCAAAAACCTGGTCCGTGATCAGACACTTCCGCCCCTGATACGAACGAAGCTGCACCTGGGTCCGGGCCGAATCAAACGCTGCCGTTGTCACAATGAGCAACATAGGCGGTTGCCGATAGGTGCTGCTTCCGGGAAGGAGAGTCGGGCTCAGCGTTGCCCCCTCGGAGCCGCGCCCCAGTTCTGGGACTGTTCGACGGCGCAGCTGCCCCTGGCTCGGGGTCATATCCGGTACAGCACAGTGGCATTGTTAGTGCTAGCCGCCAGTTCGGTGCCGGCGTCGTTGAGTGCGAGATTGAAGATGAACCAAGGGGTTTCGATCGCTCGCATCAGGTGACAGAGGTTGTCATAGATCCGGATGGTGCCTTGGGTCACCGTAGCGATTCGTGTGCCCGCGGCGTTGATCGCTCCCACGCCGCCGTCGAAACCGTGCCTTGCAGGTATGGAGCAGCTGGATGCGTCTGATGCCTTCCGAGTGTCGGCGATCACCCAATCTCTCGCGTCGGGACGGTGGTAGACGATGCGCTCACCATCAGCGCTTAGCAACGTGCGTCCTCGATCGCCAGCGCGCAGGGTCACTATGGTCGTTTTCCCGGTCCGCGTGTCGCGTAGCTCGTTTCGTTGCTCATTTCCGAGGGCCTTGCGTGGGATGAGCAGATACCGACCTCCCTGGCTTACGGTCACGGGCACATAGTGGCCATCCAGACTCAGGGCATCCGAAGGGAGGCGGGATGGGAAGTGCAGTGGCAGGGTGGCAAGGCGGCTTGGTGCGCCGTCCCACGGGAAGAGCAGCGCGCTGCGGCCGCTGATAGGGAAGTGGGGGATCACAAGTAGGCCGTCCTTCTGCGCTGTCACAGCGGGAGGACGATGGTCCGGCATGAAGCGTGGAGGCACTTGCGCTGAGCCCGATGTCTCCTCTTTGCCTGTGCGGGGGTTCCAGCTTTGGAGCGTGCCTTTGTGGTCCATGGTGACGATGTGTTGCATGTCCGGCGCGAAGGCCATTTCCTGGACGTCGCGATTGTTCGTCACAACAACCTCTGAAGGGTCGTCCGGCAGTGCGTAGCGGACCGTGAGACCACACGCGAGCAGCGTTGCGGTGAGGGCCACGGCCGCCCGGATGCGGCGGCGCGCGATGCTTTGCGGAGTGCGGGGGGCTCGGTCCTGCGCCAAGGAGCGACTGGCGAGCCGTTCTTGCAGACGGATATGCCGGAACTGGTAGGCGCCGGCGGACTGGCGCAGCAACTGACGTTCTCGCATGTCGGCAAGGAACCGCATGAGCCTCCAGGGGAGTTTGCCCCGCACGGCGAGAAACAGCCGTAGCAGGAGGAACCTGAGCCAGGCCCGGGTCAGCACGGTGAGTACGGCGATGCTCGCTGCATACATCAAGAAAATCTCGGCGCTGTCCGACAGGTCGCGAGGGTGGCCAACCAATGTCGAGGGATAGGCGTCGTTCATTGTGGGGAGCTGTTCGAATGCGCCGGCGGGAAGGCCAAAGGACGTGTGGGTGACGTAAAGGACCGCCATAGAGACTGCGGCCTGCGCCAAGGCCAACAGAGGGGTCACAGCGAGACCGAGAGCAACTCCTGCGGCCAGCGCTCCGACGACGGAGGATGCACGGTCTTGCCTGAGGAGGCCCAAGGGACCGGCGCCGGTTGAACGCTCAGGCGGGGCATCAAGCCAAGCGTGGACCGCCACAGTCAAGCAGACCGCGAGCCCAACCCCCACAACGGCCGCCAGGAACATGATGTAGCGCAGGCGTTCGCTGCTGATCCAGCCTTCTGCGGAGAAGGCGATCTGTCCAGTGACTGTGACGACGACAGGGCAAGCGAGGATCGCGCTCAGCTTCATCCCTGCGGTGAAGCCGGTGCGCAACCGCCCGAGTGACCCGCGCCGGGTGAACGACAGCCTGCCTGGTGGCCGGTGCGGTGCCGCATACCAAGTGATGGCGGCCAGGACTCCGCCCCCGACGCACAACAGAACCCCACTTCCGCCGAAGATCTCTTTGCCTTGCGCCACAATGACCATGGCGGCGGCGGCCATGATGGTCAGGGTCACCACGATGCCCACGACGAGCCCGGCCGACCGTGGCAGCAGGCGGTCGTTCATCACCCACCAGTGCAGGTCGCGTTCTCGCTGCCGGTGCAGGTAGGTGGCCAAGAAGGTCAGGTACCGCTCGGCGCGCTCGGCTTTGCCTAGCCAGGCACCGTCGGCCTGCTGCCCGCAGCTTCCCGGTGATGGTGCGTAGGCGGCGATGACGAGATGGTCGATCAGGTGATCCTCCACCGCGTGTGCCGCCTCGAACGCCAGCAGGTCGGCAGGGTCGTGGCCGGTATTGCTGTAGACGGTGCGCGCCAGGGACAGCGCCAGCGGGGTCGACAGCGCCGTGGCCAGCGGACCATCGGGATCCGTGCGTAGGCGCTCGTAGACCGGCTCCCAGGTCACGCCCTCGGGCCAGCTCACCGCACTCAGGTAGGCAATGCCGTCCGCCACGGAGACCGGGGCCACCTCCACGACCGGAGCCCGGCGCAGCACCGGGGAGCCGCCCTCGACGACGTCCTGGTACTCCACCGAGCGGCAGGTCAGAACGACGCCACGTTCCTCACCGAACGCTTCAATGATCGCCCGCACCGCACTGCGCCGGGACGCCTCGGGCATCTCGTCCAAACCGTCGAGCACGGCCAGCAATCGCCGGTGCGCCAGCAGCCGTCGCGGAACATCCTCCCGCCCGCCGTAATACGCCTGGGCCAGCGCGGCCACCATCCAGTCGTTGAGCGACACGCTCACCGGATCCCAGCCGGACACCTGTAACAGCACCGGCACCGGCGCGCCGGAAGCGCGCTCGGCGAGCAGGCCGAGGGTGAGCATGGCGGCCAGCACGGTCTTGCCTGCCCCGGGCTCCCCCAGGATCACCAACCGGCCGCTGTCGAGGCGCCGATAGCCTTCCGCCAGGCGTGCGGCGGCGGCATCGAACCCACCCTCCAAGCGGCCGTCCAACGACAACCGCAACACGCGACCGGCCACTGAGCCGACCAGGCTGGCCGGCGGTGCAGCCACCGGACGGTTCGTCGCCGACCAGGACAACGGGATCACCTGGGGATCCCGCAGATTCCGGGCGGTGATCTCCTCCTGCCACTGCTCGCGCACCGTGACGGCCAAGTCGTCCGCGAGCTGCGCGGTGTCCGCTGGCGGCGCCAGCGTCGGAAGCAGGTCGGCCAGGGATACCGCCAGTGCGGCAATGGATACGAACAGGCCGGCCCAGGCTGTGAGTTGCTCTTCCCCGAAGGGCTTGCCGGAGTGCACAACCACCCAGCCCAGGACAAGCGTCACCAGTGCCAGCAGGCCGAACACCACAAGGCGCGCCCACCGCCGCCGCACATACCGCGGAAGTCGACTCATCCCAGCAGAGTGCCCAAAAACCTCCGCTCCTGACCACGGAACACAAGAATCGGGCGATGCCCGCACACCGCTCGGGAGCAAGATCCAGTGAAATAGGGTTCAGCTCGGCCGCCTCACCTGTGGACACACTGCCACTGGCGGCCCTTGGCAGCCGTAAAGTCACTGGCCTCGGGACTAGACGCGGATAGTGGCCCAGGTCACGTAGCCTCCGCCAAAGCCCTCGTGCTGGCCGACATCATCAGCGACTCGGTGCACCAAGTACAGGCCCGGCTCGCCCTGCGGCAGGGGCAGAGCTCCCGCCATCTCTCCCACCGGTGCAGTGACGTCGACGCCGTCGAAGGTGATCCAACTCGTCACGTCGGCGCGCTGACGCGATGCCGCGCGGTGATGTCGACGAGTTCAGTGGGCAGGGCCAGGACATCCCGCTTGACGCCTTCCCGTTCTGCACCCCAAAGAAGCATGGGCAGCGTCCGGCGCGCGAACGCTGTGGTGCGTGCCATGGCCTTGGCCGGCGCGGCATTCGGGCCAACGGAGAAGGTGATGTTGCTGTCCGTCATCAGGCGCTACCACGGAGCCAACGGCACCTTCTGCAGGCCGCGTTCAGCAGAGGAGAGCATCGCGTCCAACCGGTCCGTCCGACGGGACACAGGCCGGGCACAGCAAGCCCGCCGAGGGCAGCTTCGCGGAACGGCTGGACTACCTGTGCAAGAACGACCCGCGGGGGCCACTGAGCAACCCACAGGTCGTTCGAATGCTGGATGAGCAGGGCTTGCCCAGCTTCTCGACTACCTGAGTGTGGCAGTTGCGTACCGGCCGGGCCGACAACCCGACCAAGAAACACATGGATGCACTCGCTACGCTCTTCGGCGTCCCTCAGGACTACTGGTCCAACCGTGCCACCACCGGTGTCGCGAACAGCATGATCAGTCGCCTCAACGAGTTCAAGGATCCGGCGCATCCTCCGAGGAGCTGCACCAGCAACTCCAGTCCTGCACCGCGCGGATGAACCAGGGAGCCGCTCCGGAGGCACGCGTGGAACAGATGGCGACCCTCGCCCGGCTCAGGGAGGCCGACGTGACCGCAACTACGCTGAAACGCCTGCAGATGCACGAGTCACGGGGATCGCCATGCGGGCAGTCGGTCTGTCCGACGAAGGGCTCACCGCTGCTGTGGCGATGATCGACCAGGTTCGTCGACTCGAAGGGTTGCCCCCGAACCGACATCATCACCCGAGAGCCAAAAACAACAAGGGACAGAGGACCATCAGCACAAGGAGCCATCCATGAGGCGCCGCTCACGCCGTACGAACCGAGTCGAGTCGATACCTGAGGACCCGGTCCTCGAAGAATGCCGCTCCTTCGTCCGCTTCCTGGGGCTCCCCCGCCTTGAGAGCGTGCGACCTGTGCGGGTACATCGAAGAGCTGATCGGCGAGCCGATCCACCTCGCGCCGGGTAAGCGAGCCGACAGCACCACCCCCTGCGCGGCAGCCAGCACGGTGGCCGCGGCCTCTTTGCCGATGACGACCTTCGCGGCTCCCGCCGCCACAGCGACCAAGGACACCATGAACACCGCCCCTTACCGCTCCACCGCACGCGCTCAGCTCGACGCTCTGCGGCGCGGCTCCATGTCCGCGCGCGACCTCCTGGAGCGCGTCCTCAACCACCACGCCAAGGTCAACCCCGGGTTGAACGCAGTGGTGACCCTTGACGCTGCCGCTGCCCGCGCCGCCGCGGACAAGGCCGACGCCCACCTGGCCAGGACCGGCCGGCCCCTGGGCCCGCTGCACGGGCTACCCATCACGCTCAAGGACGCCCTGGAGACCAAGGGACTGCGCACCACGTGCGGCAGTCCCGACATGAACAACCACGTCCCCACCACCGACGCGGACGTCGTCGCACTGCTCCGCAGAGCCGGGGCCGTCATCATCGGCAAGACCAACGTGCCGACCATGTGCCAGGACCTGCAAACGTCCAACCCCCTCTTCGGGAAGACGAACAACCCCTACTCCCCCGACCACACCGCCGGCGGCTCCTCCGGCGGCCCGGCCGTCGCCGTCGCCACCGGCCTGAGCGCGCTGGAAGTCGGCTCCGACCTGGCCGGGTCTTTGCGTCTGCCCGCCGCCTACTGCGGCGTGTACGCGCTGCGGACCTCACGCGGCACGGCTCCGATCGTCCCGACCCGAGGTCATGTTCCCCGGCCGCCGGGCTGGCTCACCAGCTCTGACATGCTGTCCCTCGGCCCGATCGCGCGGGACGCCGAAGACCTTGACCTACTCCTCGATGTCCTCGTCGCTCCGGCCCCCGACGACCGCGACGCGTGGCGCATCGACCTGCCCGCGGCGAAGTCGACCACACTGCGCGGACAACGTGTAGGGGTCTGGGCCGACGACGAGTTCTGCCGGGTCGACGCCGCTACGCGAAACCTCCTCGACCAGGTCACCCGCCAGATCCGTGGTGCAGGCGCGAGCGTTGACGATCAGTCCCGCCCCGTCGACTTCGCCGAAAGCAACCGCCTCTTCGAACGGCTGATGTACGCCACCTCGGCTGCATCGGCCCCTGATGACGTATTCGCTGACGAAGTGAAGGCTGCCGATGCGGTCAACGACAATGCACCGTCTGCTCAGTACCTGAAGTCGCGCACCATGCGGCACCGCGACTGGATGCGCGCCGACGAAGATCGGCAGAAGCTGCGCGCGAAGTGGCACGCCTACTTCGCCACCCACGACCTACTGCTCACTCCGGCCGCGCCGACTGCCGCCGTCCTTGACCAGACCTCCACACCTTCGCAGGACCGGTACATCACCGTGGACGGGAAGAAGCGGAGCTTCTATGACCAGACGAGCTGGGTGAACCTCGCAGGCCCCGTTGGCCTGCCCGCCCTTGTCATGCCGGCTGGACGCACCAAAGAGGGGCTGCCCCTCTCCCTCCAGATCGTCGGCCCCTACCTTGCAGATCGGTCGGTCATCGCGGCGGCCGAGGCAGTGTCCCGTCTGTTGCCTGTGCTCGACCCGCCGCCCGCCTTCACTGTTTGACCACAGCAGCGTGCGGCGGTCTAGCCACAGTCGGGACCGGGCCGCCGCACGCGTTTCGAGGGCAGAAGGTCAGCACAGTCCGAATTGCCCTGAGCAGCGCGGGCTTGTTGCTCCGCGGCTGCCTCGGCTGCGACGTCCTTTTGGCGCAGCAGCGTGACGAGCGGGGCCTGTGCCTGAGCCCGTGCGCGTGCCTGCGCTGTTGGAACTCGGCTGACGTCGCCCAACGCACCAGGACCTCCTGGACGCTGAGTTCTGTCGGCTCGGCGTCGACGGTGCACTTCACGTGCGGCTGCTCCGGGCGGTGGCGGATCTCGCGCATGGTGGCGAACCAGTCGGGTCCGTACGCGCCTGCGATGACGACCAACGTGCCGGTTTCGTCGTCGGGCATCTCCTGCCACTGGCTGCTGGTGCGGAACCGCCAGATCACCCCCTCGAACTGATCCCGCAGCCGCTCGGGGTACGGCCCGTACTCGCCTATCGACAGGAACGGATCGATCAATTTCCACTGGTCGTCGGTGAGTTGCCCGCGTATCACGATCGCCTTCCCACCGGATCCGCCTTCCCGAGGAAGCCGGATCGGCAAGATTGATCACGACACTGGGGCGGAGGAATCGTGGGCTGGGACGGACAGTGGGAAGACGCCTACTACACGCCTTCGGACTGGACACTCGTCAAGGTCCGCCTCGGGCCGGCCGCGGACTTCAAGCCGTCGGCGACCACGTTGGTCGGCACGACCACCGCGGCGGCGGGCGGGACGATCACCGTGGCCACGGGCGACTACACCACGGCGTGGGTCCGGCTGCGAGACCTCAACACGGCGCAGATCGCCGGCCCGGCGGCGGCCACCGCCGGGACACCCCGGCAGGTCAAGGGACCGGACGCTGGAGGGCACGCACCTGGTGGCGGGCACCGTAGGCTCAGCCGCGGCTACATCCAGTGCGGCAAGGCAGGAACTTCCTACCGCGGGGTGCCCGGCGCGAACCACACGTTGGCCGGCGGCAGCGTGCGCACCATGACCCTCAGTTCCGGCAACGCCGAGGACTACGGCCAGGCCCGCCTCCTCCTCGCCGCCTGCACGCCCGAGCAGCGCCCGAAGCCGAGCTGGCCTCCGATGCCTTGGACGGCCGAGCAGACCTGCTCGTCAACCGCGTTATCAGCTTCGACAACGTCGCCATGGGCACCGTCGCCATCACCCCGTCGACCGCCAACCGCCCGCAGCCGGCGACCATCACCGGCCTCAACGTCACCGGCACCACGTTCCGTGCCTGGGCCTGCCCTATGAGCTCGGCACCGGGAACGGGCGTGCTCGGGTACACGGCAACAGCCGTTACCGGCACTGGTCTGACGATCCGGCTGAACCGCAAAGACCTTGTTCGGACCACCGTTCACCGGGTGATCACCGGGAGTTGACGTGGGAGTTGAGGAAGCAGAGAGGACCCCACCGTCGATCCACCGCATCGCGCGCTGCCGCACAACGGACTGCCCTGCCGAGGACCGGCCCTTCGAAGTTGTGCTGTACGAGAATGCCGGGAATCCGAAATACGTCGCGGTCTGCGGTCGGCCTGGTGACACCATCACCGACCTCATGGAAGTCGAACTGGCCACGTAGCCTGTTGCCTCACCGATCCTGCCGCCCAGTTGAAGGGCGCAGGGAGTGTTCACCCTTTGCCACTTGCCCTGAGAGAGCTCAGCTCTTCTCGAGGTAGGCGTCGATCACGAAAGCCATCTCCCGCAAAATACTGTCCGATTCACCACTGAACGCACCTGAATCCTGAACCCGCCGAAGTTCGACCGATGCGTTATATCGCCGAAAGATCAGGCGTCTACACGATCCCGCTCGGAGGGATTCTTAGATGTCGGCAAACTGTGCAGACTGTCCAGCGAATAGCCGATTACCGCATCGTCCCCGATGCCCGGTTCGTGGGTGTGGTTCATGTCCAACCCGGTCCGGGCATCTCCAGCTGTTTTCATTTTATTTAAGTACTCTTCGGCCTCTCCTCGACCCTTGCAACGAGTGACGACAATAGACACCTCGGCCTTCTGAGATGCACTGGTCCAGGCACACGAAGTAAGTTCGGGCCCAATTTCCGCCGGAGGGGATTCCTTGGAGCCTGGAACCCATCTCCTGAAATTAGGATTTTACCAGATTGCGCCACACACATATGGCGGGGATTGGAATTTATGTTCATCCATCTCACATTTCACGAGAAGGGCCACACCAGCCACAAGGCAGAGAACAGTGACAATGCGCGTGACCTGCAGCTGGGACAGAGGCCGCCTCGGAGGGCGGCTGTAGGTGTACACCCCGCCAGTAATCGTTCCTGCTTGGATCACCGGGCCATGGAATTCAGTTCCCGCGACCTCGTCATGCGCCCCACTCAACGGCGTGACCAGCGGAGCACCCCCATCACGATCCTGCCCGTCTGCCACCTTTGCCCCGCACCCCCTACCCCGTACCCCCGTACGAATCGATGCAACGTGCCTGGATTATGGCGCAGGGCGCGCCACATCAGCTACGTGTCCCAAGAGAACCTTTGTGGGATCAGCACTTCGCCTTCTTTGAAAAAGGCCGCGCCGTCAGCACCGTTCTTAAAGCGAGCTCCGAGGGCGGCCGCGCACACCACGGCATGCGAATGGGTGGCACCTTCGATGCCAGGGACGAGAATCCAAGCCCATACCTGCCAGGTGGCGCGAGGAAGCCGTACCAGCAACATGCCGCAGCCGGGAAGCAGAGCAGGGCACAAGGGGCGCAGCCCTGCACTGTACGGCGTGCGGGGAGCCGCGGACCCGTCACGGGGTCCCGGCTCCCGCACACCGAAGGACAGCAATCCTGACCTGCGCGTCTCTGACCTGCGGACAGGTGGGATTCGAACCCGTCAGGACACTCTCGCGTCCGCACGCATCTTCTGACCTTCACCGCCGCAGGCGCATCTGGCGCGTGGACCAGCCCGATGCCGCAACTCCCGGGGCGATCTCGTGTTGTTCGGGCATGGACGCCAAGAAGACCCCCGCCCACCCCTTCCAGCGCATCTCGCTGCCGCACCAACCGCCCCGGCTCCCGCCGCCCGCCCCCCGGCGCCCCGTCGACGAGGACACGCCGATCTTCGACCAGTTGCTCAGGGAGTGGCGGGCCGGCACGCTGCGTCCCGCGGTCAGCTGGCCGGTCGACGAACCCGGGAAGATCAGGCCGGGCACGGTTGTTGGGGGCGAAGACGGACGTCCCCGTCCACGGAACCGCATGGAGGAGCCCGAGCATGAGCCTGTACGACATCCCGCTGCGCACCCTGACCGGTGAGCCCGCTTCCCTGGCCGACTATCGGGGCAAGGCCCTGCTGGTGGTGAACGTGGCGTCCAAGTGCGGGCTGACCCCGCAGTACACGGGGCTGGAGCGGCTCCAGCAGCAGTTCGCCGACCGCGGGTTCAGCGTGCTGGGCTTCCCCAGCAACCAGTTCGCGGGCCAGGAGCCCGGCTCGGCCGAGGAGATCGCCGCCTTCTGCTCGACGACGTACGGCGTCAGCTTCCCGTTGTTCGAGAAGACCGACGTCAACGGCGCGGACCGGCACCCGCTGTACGCCGAGCTGACCAGCACCCCGGACGCCGAGGGCGCGGCCGGCGACGTCCAGTGGAACTTCGAGGGTTTTCTCTCCAATGAACGTCACGCCATAGCGGCGTAACGCCCCTGGTCGAGCTTCCGCGCCTCTTTCCACACGGGGATGATCTCGACTGAGCTGCCCCGAGTTTCGTAGCGGCCGGTTTGCGTGTTTTCAGGCGGCGTTGGGGTTCGCCTGGGATCGGTAGTAGTGGGCCTCGAATTCCTCGGGTGGAAGGTAATCGAGGGCGGAGTGAAGGCGCTCGGTGTTGTACCAGCCGACCCACTGGACGACAGCGCGTTCGACCTGGCCAGCGTCGTGCCAGGGCCCTTGGTGTTCGATCAGTTCGGCCTTGAAGGTGCCGTTGAGGGCCTCGGCCATGGCGTTGTCATAGCTGTCGGCGACGGAGCCGACGGACGCGGTCGCGCCGGCCTCGATGAGCCGTTCGCCGTAGCGGATGGACACGTATTGCGAACCGCGGTCGCTGTGATGAATGAGACCCGAGCCCTTCTTGATCCCGCGCCGCCACAGGGCCATCTCCAGGGCGTCCAGTGGAAGATCGGTGCGCATGTGGGTGGCAAGCTGCCATCCGACGATCATCCGCGAGTACACGTCCAGGACGAAGGCGACGTAGACCCAGCCCGACCAGGTGCGGATGTAGGTGAGGTCGGCGACCCAGAGCTGGTTGGGGCGGTGGGCGGTGAAGTGCCGGTTGACCAGGTCCGGCGGTCTGGGAGCGGACGGCTCGGGGATGGTGGTGCGGCGCCGCTGCCCGCGGATCACGCCTTCCAGGCCGTCCTCGCGCATCAGCCGCTCGATGGTGCAGCGGGCCGCGGCGATGCCCTCGCGCCCCAGCTGGCGGTGGATGCGTCTGGCTCCGTAAGTCTCGCCGGAAGCAGCGTGGATACGGCGGATGCGTTCGGTGAGGTGTGCGTCGCGCTGGCGCCGGGCGGACATCGGGCGCTTGCGGCGGGCGTTGTATGCCGAGACCGACAGGTCCAGTTCCCGGCATACGGGCTCGACCCCGAAGTCGTCGCGGAGGTGGTTGATCACCGCGTCGGCCTCGTGCGGGGCTGGTCGAGCTCCTTCGCGAAAAACACGCTGGCGGCCTTCAGGATCTCGTTCGCCCGTCGCAACTCGGCTATCTCTTTGCGGAGTTGGGCCAGCTCAGTCCGCTCGGCCGTGGTCAGCAGGTCGGACCGGCTGCCCTGGTCGGCCTCGGCCTGGCGGACCCAGCCACGCAGGGCTTCCTTGTGGATACCGAGGTCACGGGCCACGTGAGCGACCGGACGGCCTGAGGTCTGGACTTCGCGGACGGCTCGCTCGCGCAGCTCGTCGGGGTACTTCCGTGGTGCGGGCATCGGACCTGCGTTCTCCCATCTGCCGAGGCGATCATGCCTGGCTTCAGGGCCGCTACAAAATCCGGTTCAGTTCAGCCAGGGGTTTGAACCCGGTTCCGTTGAGGTACCGGGCGTAGAGCTCGACGACGACGTCGCGCAGCTCCGGGTCGATCTCATAGCGCTCTTGCTGGAGTGCTCCGGTCTCGGGGTCGTACCTCTTGTGCCAGATGTAGCCGAACCGCGGCTTGCCCATCGCGGGAAGCTGGGCGTTGCGGCGGTAGTCGTGTGCTTCCTTCCACTGCTCGCCGATGCGGTCGGCCTCGAACGCGGCAACCTCGAACAGCACACCGCGGGTGAACCGGCCGGTTGCGGTCCGCGGGTCGGCATCCTCAGTGGCCGAGTAGAGCTGTCCCCCGACCTTCTCAACGCGGGTGAGGTTAATCGCGACGCCGTGTCGACTACGGCCGAACCGGCTGAACTTCCATACGGCGATCTCCTTTGCGATGCCGCCCTCAATGGCCGCGATGGCCTTCATGATCTTGCGATGGAAGTTGGTACCGGTGGCGTCGAGGTCGATCACCCACTGCACGATGCGCCGCCGTGTGCGCTTGGCCCAGTCCTCGATACTGGTCCGTTGCAGCTCTGGGCTGATCTTCTCTTCTTTCCAGGTCGAGACCCGTATGTACCCGATGGCGGGTATCAGTTCACCGAACGTGTCGGCGGGCGGCTGGACTTCCATAGGTTCCCCTGTTCCTCGGTGAAGTCATCGGCCTTGCGGGATTGTTCGACGGATGGCGGCGCGGTGGTCCGCGCGCCTTAACGACGAAGGGCCCACCGAGTGGTGGGCCCTTCGGCAGTGACTTGGGAGTCAAGTCATGGCCCTCTCAGGTTTGTTGTGGGGACCATCGTGCAGGATGGCGACTTTGTTGACCGCCGTGGGGGCGACGCCCGGTTGCACTCGGCCTTCTCGTACGTCCTCGTAGCACTGGAAGTAGCCAGCCTTGGCGTGGTGTTCGGCCTCGGCTTCGACTTTGCGGAGGGTCATTCGCCATGCACTGATGAGCAAGGCCGGAACGGCGATCAGGGTGGTGATGCCACCGGCGTAGAGCGGTGCGACGTGCTCAGAGTGCAGGAGACCCTCGCCAAGCAGGGTGAGGGCAGCGACGACGACAGACGCGAGGGCGTACATGACGGTGTGCAGGGTGCGTCGAGACATGGTTTTCCTTGTTACTTACTGGTGCCGCCTCTCTCGGGTGTTTCGTCGAGGAGTGCGTTCACCATGGACATGACCGCGGCTTTGTGTGCCGGCCTGGTGATGCCGAGCGCCGCGAGCGCTTCGTCGGTACTGATCGACGTGGGCCGTTCGACTTCGGCCTCGGGGATGATGCCGGCCAGTACCAGGAGCGGGGTTAGCGGGACGTTGAGCGCCTGAGCGACCTTGCCGAGAGTGGCAGGGTCAGCTCCGCCGTCGTCCCGCAACAAGCGTGAGACGGTCGCTTGAGGGATGCCTGATTCGTCGGCAAAGGCTCGCCGGCCGCCTCCCCTCTGCGAGAGGTTGTATCCGCGACGCTGCAATTCGTCATGGAGCCACCGACCAACGGTGAGCGCTCCACCGGGCTGTGGGAGACGGGCCTGGGGTTTCATGCTTGCAATGTACCGCGCACGGGCGATCGCTAACGCACTGGCGGCGATTTTTAGGCATGGCTTTGACCCCCTTTTGACGCACCCAGGGTGACGAACACCCCTGGTGACTGATCGTACACATGATCGCTGCGTTAGATACAAGCGGATAAGTGCACGTTGCGTGATTTACCCACCCATCCGACGCTACCCCCCACCACCGACAACGGGCCTTGATCAATCTAACTTCCACTCGCGATTGATACCTGCTACGTTCCACTCGTGATTGATACATCGTACTCACGAGAGGTCGTACGGACGTGGCCTACACCCCTGCCCATCTGATCGCCGCCGCCCAGACGCACGGCGACCACACCACCGCCGAAATCGCGCGCCGCCTCGGCGTCCCCTACGTCTCCGCCTACCGGTGGGTGACCGGGCGCCACGCGCCCGGCCCGGAGGGGCTCGCCGCCATCGAGCGGGCCTATGGCGTCACCGCGGCCACGATCTTCACCGGGGAGGCGCCGTGATCACCTCCAAGGAAGAGGCGTTTGCCGCCGCCCGCGCCGTGCTGGATCGGGCCCGCGCCCGCCGTGACTCCATGCCCATACGCGCTGCGGCCGAGGCCGCCGCCGTCGGCAGCGCCCACACCGCCGACGAGATCGAACTCATCTTGCGCCGTCTGCGCCGCCAGGCCGCCGCGGATCCCACCCGCGCGGCAGACCTGCCTGCCGCGGCCTGACGCCGCCGGCCTCGACCTCACCCTCGCCCCACACTCGAAGGAATCAGCGATGACCGTCGTCACCCTCGCCGACCACCAGGCTCAGCAGCAGCACCTCGCCGCCCCCTCCATGCCCCGCATGTCGGTCGAGACCAAGCTCGACTACTGCCGCGCGTTCGCCGCGTCCGGTCTGCTCCCCCGCCAGTTCCGCGGGCAACCGGCCAACCTGCTCTATGCGGTCGAGTACGCCGAGAGTCTCGGCCTGCACCCCATGGTCGCCATCACCGGCGTGCACGTAATCGAGGGCAAGCCGAGCGCGTCATCGGCCCTGATCTCCGCCCTTGTCCGGCGCGCCGGGCACCGGTTGCGTATCAAGGGCGACGCGACGGCCGCCGTTGCTCAGGTCATCCGCACCGATGACCCCGACTGGACGTTCGAGGTTCGGTTCACCATCGAGGACGCGCGCCGGGCCGGGCTGCTCGGCAAGGATGTGTGGAAGAAGTACCCGGCATCGATGCTCAAGGCCCGCGCGCTATCCGCTGTCGCTCGGGACGCCTGCGAAGAGGCGTTGTTCGGCATCCACTACACCCCCGAGGAACTCGGGGCCGTGGTCGACCAGGAGGGGAACCCGGTCTACCTCGCCGGAGAGATCCAGCAGGACACCGGCGAGCAGGCTCCGCAGGACGTCGAGCAGCCCGACTTCCTCGCCCTGGCGCAGGACTGCCCGGACGCCGACGCCGTGCGCGCGGTGTGGGGACAGGCCAAAGCCGCGGGCGCCCCGGCCGACTACCTCGCCCAGGTCGCCGCGATCGGCCGGAACAAGCCTGGCGCCAAGGTGGCTGAGCAGCCGCCGGCCGAGGTGGTCGAGGACGTCGTCGAGGCTGAGCCAGCCGGTGACGCCCAGATAGCCGCAGACACCGCTACCGCTCGGGCCGAGATGTACGACGCTGCGCAGGCCGCCGGCCTCGACGTCGAGGAGGCCAACGAGGCATTCGAGGCGGCGCACGGGTGCCAAGCCGTCTTCGCCACCGCGGAGCAGTTGCGAGCCCAGGCCGCCGACCTGCGTGAGGCCGTCGAGGGGGACCGGTGAGCGCCGAGGACATCAAGGCCGCGACCACCCGTGAGGCCGTGCTGAAAGCACTGTTGGACGAGGTGAAGGCCGCTTACGAGGAGGCGCGCACGGAGGTGCAGCACCACCTCGACGCCGCCCAGGAAGCCACCGGAGCACGGCAGTTCGCCGCCAGCCTGCCGGACGGTACGAAGGTGGGCACCATCTCGCTCACGGGCGGGGAACCGGCCGCGCAGATCGTCGACGAGCAGGCGTTCACGGCCTGGGCCCGAACGGCGTTCCCGGCCGAGCGCGTAACGCGGATCGTCAAAGAGATGCGGGCCGCGTTCGTCGAGCGGCTGCTCGGCGAGATGACCGCGGCCGGTGTGCCGCAGATCGTCGACCCGGCCTCGGGCGAGGTGCATGAGGTGCCCGGGGTGGAGATCCGGCCCACGAGGCGCCGCTCGCACTCCGTGCGGTTCGCCAAGGGTGGCAAGGGCCTCGTCGGCGAGGCGTGGCGTACGGGCGTGTTGGCGCCCCTGGTGCTGCCCATGCTCGCCCCCGGCACGGCAGATGACGCCGCATGAGGTGCGGCCACTGGGACGGCTCGGAGCGCCGCTACTGCGGCGCGCCGGGCACCCGCCGGTACGTCATCGGCCATCGCTGCCCCCTGCACTCCCCTGCCGCTCTGAAAGACCCATCAAGCCGCATGTAAGGAAGGCGCGTTGAGCCTCGACGCCATGGACTGGGTATGGACCCGGTCCGCCGCCAAAGGAACGGCGCGCATGGTGCTGCTCGCCATCGCCGACAAGTGCCCCGGCCCCGACTGCACCGCCTACGCGGGCACGACCATGCTCGTGCAGCGGACGAACTCGGCCCGCTCGTCCGTCGTGACCGCCGTCGACAAGCTGCTCGAAACTGGCGAGTTGGAAGTCGTCAAGGGCAAGACCGGCCCGCGCCGAGAGACCGTGTATCGGCTCCCGCTCGCCGTCGGCCACCACAGGGCCGAGTCCGATTCGGCCCCTTATGGGGGTCCGAAATCCGGACCGGTACGGAATCCGGACCGGTCCGAGAACCGGACCCCCGGGGGTACAGATTCCGGACCCCAGGGGTACGAAAACCGGACCCCCACCGGTCCGGAATCCGGACCCCAGAACGCATATGAACGCAATCACCAAGAAGAACAGCAGCAGCCGCGCGCGGGTGCGTCACCGGTAGTCGAGCAACTGCGCCCCCTCGACGCCGCCGGAGTCGAGGTCAGGTGGACGCTCGGACTCGGCGAGCAGCGCGACGTATGGCGCCTGGTCCAGGCGCACGGCGCCGCCGCCCTGGTTGATCTCGCCGCCCGCCGCACCCACCCCGACGACGGCCCCAAACCGGCCCGCTACTGGCTGCGTGTCTGGTCCGACCTCGACCACGCCCCCGCCGCCACGCCGCACGGCTCCAACGTCGTCCCGCTACGGCCCGCGCCGGCTGCTCCCACCAGCCATACCGACAACTTGGCAGCAGGGCTCGCCCTGTTGGAGAAGGAAGGATTCGCCTAATGCAGCACGCCCACGTCGCCGCCCTGTTGAACTTCGCCGCCACCCTCGACAGCCGCGTACGTCGCGTCATGGCCAGCCCCGAGCAGTCCGCGGCCACCATCCGCACGTGGACGCAGGCCCTCGACGGCATCCCCGCGGAGTCCGAGGCCGCTGGCTGGGACGTCGGCCGCGCTGTGCGCCGCTACTACGAACAGCGCAACGGCGACCGCAGCGCACAGTTCCGGCCGATCGAGCCGCACGACCTACTCGCCGCCTTCGCACCGCACCGCGCCGAGTTGATGAACCGCCACACCGACCCGGCGCCGGCGGTCGACCCGGACCACGTCGACGCCTACCTCGCCGAGCTGCGCACCTCGCGCACGGCCGTCGCCACCGGCCAGGCCGCGCCCGTCGAGCACCCCCAGCTCACCGGCGGACCGCACCCCGCCATCGAGGCCCGCCTCGCCGCCATCGGCAGCCCCACCCGCCGGCCGTCCGGCAGCAACTCGCCGCCTACCGGCCCACCAAGGCCCGCCGCGAGGCCACCGTCGCCGCCGGCCAGCCCGACCCCCTGTCGGTGCCGTGCCCCTGGTGCCAGGCCGAGAGGGAGCAGCCGTGCCGCGGCGGATGGCGCCCCAACGGCAAAGGCCGCCGCACCAAGACCACCCCGCACGACAGCCGAACCGAACTCGCCGCCAATCCCCAGGGAGTTGCAGCATGAGCCGCAAGAACTTCCGCCTTACCGCCACGTGGCCCACCCCTGCACCCCGCGTGCAGTTCCAGACGTCCGACCGCAAACGCCTCTACTCCAAAGCCCGGACGTGGGCAGGCGAGGGCGCCGTCGTCGTGATCGAGAAAGCCCGCGGCGCGCGGTGGCTGCCCGACACCACCCTCGACGGCCCCGCCATGCTCGCCGAGCAGCAGCACCAGGCCGCCGAGAAGGAAGCCGCCGCCCGCCGGGCCGCCGCCGAGGCCGAACTCGCCACGCGCACCGCCCGGTTCGTCGACAACCTGCTCGCCGAGCACAACCAGGCCGAGCACGACCGGCACGCCCGACTCATGCAGGCCCTGCCCGTCCCCCGGCGCGCCTCAGGCCGACTCGCCGCCGCACACGTCGTTGCCGGCCGGGGCATCCGATGACCGCCCGCGCCGTTGTCGCCCTGCTAGCCGGGGAGCTGTACGACCTACACCCGGACGCGTACGACGGACGCGAGCACCCCGTCGCCCCGGCCGCCGTCCAGGCCGCCGAGCACCTACTCGACGCCCTCGCCGAGCACGGCCTCACCATCACCACCAATCGGGCCGCGTAGCCCGCCAGGGGCGCCCAAAACCGCACGTCAAGGGGCGCCCCTACGCGCTATCATTCATTCGCGATCGATAGTTACCGTTCACGAGAGAGGTACTGCTATGGCCGGAGAGACCACGATCACCCTCACTGGGAACCTCGTCGACGACCCCGAACTGCGATTCACCACCGCCGGCGCCGCCGTCGCAAAGTTCCGTGTCGCGTCCACTCCCCGCACCTTCGACCGCCAGGCGAACGAGTGGAAGGACGGTGAGAGCCTGTTCCTGACCTGCTCCGTGTGGCGCCAGGCCGCCGAGAACGCTGCCGAATCCCTGACCCGCGGCATGCGCGTCATCGTCACCGGCCGACTCAAGCAGCGCACCTACGACGACCGCGAGGGCGTGAAGCGGACCGTGTTCGAGCTGGACGTCGAGGACGTCGGCCCGTCCCTGCTGCGTGCGACCGCCACCGTCACCAAGGCAGGCCACCACAAGGCCCCTCAGCAGCCGCAGCAGCCCGCCACAGACCCTTGGGCCACCCAGGCCCCAGCGGTACCGCAGTACGCCGCAGAACCGCCGCTCTAAGCGTTGTGAGTACGGCGAGACTCCCGAATCTCGCGCACCTCCGCAGTTGGCGCATTGCGCTTGACCGACTCGATGCCCTTCTCGCATGCGGCCTTTGAGTTATAAGCCTCACCGACCGCGATGATCTCGCCGTTGCCAGCCTTGAGCCGGTACCGGTACTTCCCCGCCTTGTCCTCGTACATCTCGAACTTGCCGGCCACAACGCCTCCTGCTTGTAGGGGTTTCTCCCTCCCAGGAACGCACCCATACAGCCGCGCAGCAGCCACACGCAGCCCATTCGAGTGGCAACGGCACAGCACCTCGCCGCGACCGGTCGAACCCGCCCCGTGCGCGCGGGGGACGGCCGGCCCTCCTCGCCCGACTCCCCCTCGACACCTCGGAGGTCCGCCCCGTGATCGTCCCGACCCGCCGCACGGTCCATGTGACCCGGACCGAACACGCCCTACCCTTGCCCGCTCCCCTGCTCGACGTCGCACACCTCGTTGAGATCGTGCGCGATGAGCTGCACCGCGTTGACCGGCCGGCCGCCGACGCCGAGGTATGTGTCAACGGCGGGGACCTGATCGCGTCGTACGAGACGCCGAGACTGTCGGCGGTGCGCCGATGACCGCCCCCGACGAACGCCGCGCGCAGATCGATGTACTGCTCGCCCGATACGCCCGCCACGCCCCGGCCGAGGCCGCGCACCTGCGGACCCTCATCGAGGCCGAGCGCACCGCGGCCGACCGGTACCGGCACCAGGCCGGCGGGCAGCAGGCCGCCGTACGCCGGTTGCAGCGCCGCCTCGACGCCGCCGAGCAGGCCATCGTCGAGGCCGAGCAGCGCGCCAACGCCGCCGAGCCATCCAGCCCTGGGAGGGATGAACCATGCACAACCCCGTAGCCGTTCGCGCCGCCGAGAACCTCGCGACCATCCGGAACCACTGGGCCGAGCTGCTGCTCGCCATCGAGACCCCGCCCGCCGACGCGTGGCCCCCGCGCCAACTCGTACACACACTGCGCGCCGTCGACGACGAGCAGCTCGACGTCGAGGAGCGGGCGCCGCTGGTGCTGCGCGAGCACCCCGCCCCGCTGAACGTCGACGCGCTCGACACCGGCCTCGCCATCGAGCGCGCCGTGTTTGACCTCGCCGACACCCTCGCCGCCGTGGTCCAGCACGCCGACCTCGACGACCCGCGCCGCTGGAACTACCGCAGCGCCACGGATCCCGGCAGCCGCGCGCACGGCCTGCATTGGGCCGCGCTGTACGTCGAGGGCCGGGTGCTCGACGAGGACACCGAGCCCGAACTGCTCGACGACGACACCCTCGTATCGGCCCCATTCACACCCCTGCCCGAGTACCTGCTGCACGAGACTGCCCTCGTTGCTCACCGGTGCGCCGGCCGCCTGCTGCGCACCCTTGGACTCGACCACCGTGCCACCCCGGTGCCCGACCGGCCGTGCCCCTGGTGCGGCGGTGAACTCACCTTGCACACAGGTCCCGACCAGGGGCCGAGCGTCACATGCGGCACGGGCCCCCAGTGCCCCGCCCCCGTACCGCTCACCCTCACGCGCCGGCGGGTGTGGGAGTGGCACGACTTGCTCGCCCTGGTGACCGCACTGGACGCAACGGAGCAGGGAGGGGAAGTGCCCCCGATGGCCGCGTGAGGTGACGTCGTGAGCCGGGGCCCGGAGTTAGTTTCGGGCCCTTTCACGGAAGATCTTGTGAACTGAGTTCAGAACACGGTACAGTCACATGCGTAACGCCGGACTGCACCCGGCACCCAACAACCCACGGGAGCAACCCCCATGGACATGACCCCCCTGGCAGAGCGCGCCGCCGAACGCGAGGCCGCCATCACGCCCGACGTTGAACGCGAGCAGATCGCCACCCTTGGCGCCCCGCAGACCGTCGAGGCCGCTGTCGAGCTGATGCGTAGCACCCGCCACGTGGGTACCCGAGCCGACGCCGCCCGCGCGGCCGGCAAGCTGTACCGCTCCCTCGACGACGACGCCCGCGCCGCTCTGCCCCCGCAACTTGCCGACATCCTCGACACCATCAACCGCACCGACAGCGAGCTGTCACTCGTGGAGCTGAGCAATCGCGCCGTTGAACTGTGGGACGAGCAGCCTGCCATCGAGCAGCAAGCCGTAGCGGCTGATGTTCCGTCCGACATGTGGACGATCACGACCCGCAACGGCGAGGAGATCGCCCGCGTTGAGGGCGCCACGGTCGAGGACATGACCCGCGCCGCCGAGGCACTGCCCGCAGTGCGCGCCAACATCAACCGCGAGGGCGGATTCGCCCGCCGCCGCCTCTACACCTCCGAGCTGCTGCCCGCGAACGTTGAGCAGCGTGTCGTCGAGGGTGTCGTCGTCGCGCACGCAGGCACGGCCGAGGGGAGCGCGCCGGCCGACGCCACGCACCCGGACGTCGTGGCCGCCCGCGAGGCCCTTGCCGGCCTGGCCGCCGCCGCCCTCACCGACCACCACGACTACAGCGAACCGTCCGACGACGAGCGCACTGTGCGCGGGTACGTCATCGACCCCCGCGGACAAGGGCGCGTCGCCCTGTACCCGGCGCTCGACTGCCTCGCCGACCGAATGATGCGCCGTGGGTGGGATGTCGAGAAGATGCTGCGCAGCTCGCAATGCGTGTTCGCGCACCGCCCGACCAAGGACGCCACGCCGGCCGAGGACCGCTGCAAGGAGTGCGCGGGCAAGGGCTGCCACTGGTGCCACTGGACCGGCGAGCAGCAGCCCGAGCAGGCCGAGGCCGACAACAAGAAGGACGCCGCCGAGGCCGAGCTGCTCGACACCGTCGACGTCGTCGAGGAGGCCGAGGCCGCCGACGGCACATGGCGCGGCGGTTGGATCGTCGGGACGACGATGCCGGCCGACGAGGTGCTGTTCAACCTTGACCCGGCCGACACCGAACAGGGCGCACTGTTTATCTGATCACTGACCGCCCGCCCCGGAGCCGCCGGGGCGGGCCCATCCCGATGGAGATCCGCACATGGCCAAGGAACGTGACGACCGGCCCGAGCAGTACACGCGCATCGACCCCAGCAAGCAGCCCACAACCCCGGCCGGCCAGCGGGCCGCCGTCGAGGGCATACTCGCCGCGGAGGGGTTCCTGCCTGGCGACAAGCCCAAGGCAGCCGAACACAACCGCCGCGCAGCAGCGCGACAGGGGCTAAGCGCCGGGTCGTCCGTTGGGCGCTTTACTGAGCAGATGCTCGGCATCATGGCGGAGTATGAGCAGCGGCGACGCGAGGAGATCATCGCGGCCGGCGGCGACCCCGACGAAGACCGTGACCCGTTCGAGACGGTGCGCGCCATCGCTGACCAGTGGGCTACGACCGAGGCCGACGACGAGGGACGCGCGGCCCTGCTCGACGACCTCGCCGACCAACTCGACACCAGCGAGGTTCGCGCGCTACGCCTCGCCGCCGAGGCCGCCGCCGCCATCACTCCGCGGCTGATCTACGCGGACGCCGACCACGGCGTAAAGGCCGCCGACACCGCGGCCGACCTCGGCGTGAGCGAGTCCTACGTGTACCGCATCCTGCGCACCCGACCCGCCAAGTAACCAAAGCGGCCCGTCACAGGCGACTGCACCGCCGGACGGGCCTAACCACCACGGGAGCAACCCCCGCAATGGCTACGCACAACCCTACCCAACCCCTACCTGCGGCAGGCCGCCTCACCTGGGCGCCCCTCGCCGCTGCCGCGCTAGCAACGGTCGCGTTCGCTTTCCTGGCGTTCCGCTTGTCGTTCGTCGCGCTCACCGCGCTTGCCACCGAGCACGGCGTCGAGCCCGACGTCGTGTGGATGTTCGCCGTCTTGGTCGACGGTGGCGCCGTCGTCGGCACCGTCGGCGTCATCGCCGCCCGTCGCGCCGGCCGCTCGACCGCGCCGTACTGGTGGACCGTCGTCGCGTTCGCGTCGGTGTCGCTGGCGTTCAACGTCGCGCATGCCGATGGAACGCTGCTCGGCGTCGCTATCGCCGTCGTACCGCCGGTCGCGCAGTTGGTTGCCACCGAGCTACTCGTGCGGATGCTGCCCACCGCCGGCGCAGCCGCCATCGACGACATCACCCCGGCGGTTGCCGCCGCTACCGACGCCGCGCGCCGCGCTCAGGCCGCCGCCGACGCCGCCCACACCGACGCCACCGCGGTACAGGCCACCCTCGACACTGCCGCCCGGACCGTCACCGACGCCGCCGCCCGCGCGGAACAGGCCGCCGCCACCCTGACCGACGCCGCCGCACCACCGTTGGCCCTGGTCGATCTCGCCGCCGCCGTCGCCGCCATTGATGGGCCGCCGGCCGTCGACGACGCCCTCGACGACGCTCCGCCGCCGCTCCCCCCTCGCCGCCATGTTCACCGCGCCGCCGCTCCCCACGCCAGCCCCGTTCGACGACGACGCCACCCCCGGCGCCCCGGCGTCGATCACCGGCGCCGCGCCGACGGACGCCGTCGCCGCATACCGGCGCCTGCACAGGGAGACCGGCAAGCGGCCGACGGCCGAGGCGCTCGGGCAGGCACTCGGCCTCAAACGCACCCGCGGCAGCGAACTACGAATCGCCGTCGAGCGGGCGCTCGGCATCCACCTTGCGACCGTTATCAAGTCGTGATCTAATGGGCGGCGCCTCCGGCGTGCCCGGAAACTGAACGTACGCCCCGTCGACTCTCCCCCCCGGTCGACGGGGCGTTCGCATGCCCAAAGGAGGTGATGAGCCATCGCCGCGCCCATCACCGACAAGGACCGCGAAGAAGTCCGTCGCCTGCATGCGGCCGGCCAGTCCCGGAATCAAATCGCCCGCGCCATCGGGCGCAGCAGCTCGACCGTGTCGAAGATCGCCCGCGACGAGGGGCTGCGGTTCGAGGGCGGGGCGCGGGTCGCTCCGGCCACCGCGGCGCGGCAGCTCGACCTCGCCGAGCAGCGACGACAGCTCGTCGGCCGCCTGTACGCCCGCGCCTCCGCCAACCTCGACCGCATCGAGGCCCCCGAGTATGTGCGCGTTGAGCTGCTGCCCACCGGCCGACCCGTCCGGCTGATCTCCGACGAACCGCCCGCCCAGGACGAGCGCCACCACTCCCAAGCCATCAGCTCATACCTGACGAGCGCCGCGCGGCTCGTAGAGATCGACGCCAGCACCGGTACCGGCGAAGTCCGGTCCATGCTCATCGACCTTGCCCGCGGCCTGCGCGCCGCGTTCGCCGACGCCGACCAGGCCGAGACGAACGAGAGGACCGACACCGGGAGGTGAGCCTGTGCTCGACTCCCTGCCGCTGTCCCGGAAACAGCTCCAGTCCATCGCGCAGGCCACCGCCCGCATCTGCCTTTGGCACGGCGCGGTGCGCTCCGGCAAGACCGTGGCTTCACTGTTGGCGTTCGTCCTGGCCGTGGCCGAAGCGCCCGCATCGGGACTGATCGTGATCAGTGGTCGCAGCTTGCAGACCATCGAGCGCAACTGTCTCGAACCGCTGCAAGACGAGGCGCTGTTCGGGCCCGTCGCGCGTCAGGTGCGGCACACCCGCGGGGCGACCACGGCCGTCATTCTCGGTCGGACGGTGCACCTGATCGGCGCGGCCGACGCTCGCGCCGAGGGCCGCCTGCGCGGCCTGACTGCCTGCCTGGCTTACGTCGACGAGGCAACGCTGCTCCCCGAAGCGTTCTTCGTGCAGTTGCTCGCCCGTCTGTCCGTCCCCCAGGCCAAGGTGCTATGCACCACGAACCCCGACGGACCGCGGCACTGGCTCAAGACGGGCTATCTCGACCGCGAGGCCGAACTCGACCTCAAGTCATGGCACTTCCGCCTCGACGACAACCCGAGCTTGCCCCGCGCCTACGTCGCATCGCTTGCCGCCGAGTACGTCGGGCTGTGGAAACGGCGCATGATCGACGGCGCATGGTGCGTCGCCGAAGGCGCCGTATACGACATGTGGGACGAGCAGCAGCACGTCGTCGACTCCCTGCCCGCGATGCGCCGGCTGTGGCTCGGCATCGACTACGGCACCTCCAACATTCCTTCGCAGCAACCCATTACAGAGCGGCCCCGCCCGGTGCGTCACCACCGGCACGGGGCCTTGATCCCCAACCCTGCTACGAAGGGCGAGGACCCATGCACAAGGCTATCGACCATGCGAGCGTGGACGGTGCGGAGCTGGCGATACCCGCCGGCCCGATCGAGGCGGCGCCCTGGTCGGCGCTGTCCGGGACCGAGGAATACCGGGCCGCGCTCGCCGAGGCGTTCGCGGGCGTCGAGCTGGGCGAGTACGACCGGCGCATCATCGATTGGCTCGCCGGTTGGGACTCCCCGACCGTCGCGACTCTCGCGTCCCTGGTGATCCGGGCGCGTAAGGCGGGGGGTGTCCGATGACCAGCGCCGCATTGCTTGAGCGCGCGACGGAAACCGCGCTGACCGCCGGGACCGTGACCACGCGACCCGCTTTGCGTGCGGTCATCTACGCCCGCGTATCGAGCGACCCGCACAACCGCGGCAAGTCCGTCGCCGATCAGATCGCAGAGTGCAAGCGCGAGTGCGCGCAGCGCGGTTGGCGCCTGGTCGAGGTCTTCGAGGACAACGACCGCAGCGCCTCGCGGTACGCGACCAAGGAACGCAAGGATTACGCGCGGCTGGTGGAGTTCCTGCGCGCCGGTAGGGCCGACGTCCTGATGACGTGGGAGTCGTCGCGGGCGCAGCGTGACCTTGAGGCCTATCTGAGGCTGCGTGAGATCGCCGAGGGCAACGGCGTGCAGTGGTGTTACAAGGGCCGCTTGTACGACCTGTCGCGTACGGATGACCGGTTTACCACCGGCCTTGACGCGCTGCTCGACGAGCGGGAGTCAGGCATTACCCGCGATCGCGTGCTGCGGGGCAAGAAGACCAGCGCCGCGGCGGGGCGGCCCAACGGCCGCATGCTCTACGGCTATGCGCGCGAGTACGACCCGCGTACCGGCGAGTTCGTGAAGTCGGTGATCCGCGAGGATCAGGCCGCTATCGTGCGCGAGGCGGTGCGCCGACTCGCCGCGGGTGAAGCCCTCGGGACGCTGTGCCGGGAATTCAACCTACGCGGGCTGCGCACCAACACCGGCGGCTCTTGGCGCAAGGACAACTTGCGCGCCATGGCGATCAATCCCGGGTACATCGGAAAGCGGGTGCGGCACGGTGTCGTCATCGGGGATGCCGAGTGGCCCGCGATCCACCAGACCCCCGAGGAACGGCAGGCGTACTACACCTGTGTGCGGCGCCTGACCGATCCGGCGCGGACGACGTGGCGACCGGGTGGTCTGCGGCACCTGTCGAGCGGCATTCCCGTTTGCGGAGTCTGCGGTGGCAAGCTCTATGCCGCGCATTGGTCCAAGAAGAAGACCGGCCAAAGCGAGGGGCGCATCGGCTACGACTGCCGGGGGACGGACACATACCCCGGGCACTGCGTTGCGGTCACCAAAGACATTCTCGACCGGCACCTGTCGGCCCTGGCCATCGAGCGGTTGTCACGCCCGGACGCCGCCGAACTGCTCGCCGACGATGACCAACAGGCCGAGCACATCGCCGCGTTGCTCGCCGAGGCCGCCGAGAAGCGCGCCACCCTCGACGAGACCGCCGACAAGGTCGCCAAGGGGGAAATGACCGTGACCATGGCCGCCCGGATCGAGGCCCAGTTGCTGCCCGAGGTCGAAGCCCTCGAACGCCGAGCGGAGGAAGCCAGCACCGCGCCCGTGCTGCGGGGGCTCATCCGGTCCGATGCGGCCGACATCTGGCCGACGCTTCCTCTCACCCAGCAACGCGAGGTGATCAAGGCACTCATGGACGTGACCGTACTACCGAGGCTCACGGCGAAGGACCCCGAGTTTCAAGTCGGTATGGAGTCCCGAAAGGAACTCGGCCGACGCCTGCGCGCCATACGGCGCGCCTACGGGACACGGGGAATGACGCATCGGCGACTCTCCGAACTCACAGGCTGGTCTGTCCACAAGGTGAGCAACGCCGAAAGTGCCCGGGGAAGAATCACCGCCGACGAGGTACGTCTGTGGTGCCGTCTGTGCACTGCGGAATCCGAGGCTGACGAACTGGCCGCCCTCGTGCCCGCCGACACCGTCAAGCGGATGCGATCCGGCGCCCGTATCCGGATCACCTGGAAGCACGACCTGTAGACCCGACACCCACAACCACACACCTACGCCGAACGGCCACGAACCCTCGCGGTTCGTGGCCGTTTCGCGTGCCCGGACACCGTGGAGGTACCGACCTATGAGCGACACCTCGCCGAAGAACCACGCCGGCTCCGCCGACGACTACGCCGACCAGATACGGGCGTTGGTGGACGCTGCGCCGCCGCTGAGTGTGCGGCAGCGTGAGCGGCTGCGCCTGGTCTTCCACGCCCGCCCCCGCGTCGATACCGGCACCAGACGGGCGGCAGCATGACGGGCACCGCCATAGCCCCGGCGCGGCGCCGTGCGGCCGACCGCCTGCCCCCGCTCGCCTGCGGGCACCGTGACCCACTGCTCTGCCCGGCCTCGCCGTCCGGCCCGAGCACGTACAGCCTCACGCCCGCCCAGCTCGCCGCCGAGGTGGCCCGGTGCCGGGGGCGGGGGTGGAGCGAGGCCGACCTCGCCGCCCGGTTCGACACCCAGCAGGGCGCCCCATGAGCGCCACACGGACCGCGCACCGCCCGGCCGCGCCGCCGAGCGCCCGCCTCACCCCGGCGCCTCCCGAGACGACCGCGCACGACCCGGTAGCCCTGTGGGCATCGGCGCAGGTGACCGCGCTCAACGTCGGCGGTGCGCCCGAGTACGGCGGTCCGGCATGGTGCGCGTTGCGCGCGAGCGACCCACGCCGTTCGGTCGCGATCCTCACCGCCGCCGAGCAGTGGCGCCGCCACACCGCCCGCGAGGCATGGCTCGACCACCTGCTGAACCACGATCCCGAGCGGTGGTTCGCCTACGTCACCGCGGACGCCAACGACCACGCCCGCACCATCACACGCGACCTGGCCCGCCGGCCGACCCACGACGAACTCGCCGCCCGCCGCGCCGTGCACGCGCCCGCCCGTGAGGTCGTCGCTACGCCCGGCTGGCCGCCCGTTGCCGTCCCCGGCCGCCCCGGCTGGTGGCGCCACGTGGGCCCGCGCGGCGAACAACTCGACCTCCTACACAACCACCCACAGGAGACAGGCCGTTGTCCCCCGAGCACCATGTCGCCGCACCGCAGCTCGACCCGGCGATACGCATGCTGACCACCCCGCCGCCCGCCGCCGCTCCCCCGGCCACCGCGCCGTACGCCCCGCCGCCCGGCCCGGAGCGGCACCGCGGACATCTGCGCATGGCCGAGCGGTTCCTCGCCGAGCACGCCGACCACCTACGCCACGTACACGACGTCGTCTGGCACCGCTGGGACGGGGCACGGTGGGCCGCCGACGAACAGCGCGCCGACATCGAGGCCGCCGTCACCACCGTCAAGACCGCCCTCGCCGACCTCGACCGCCTCTCCGGACAGGAACGCGACGCCCTGTACAAGGACATCCGCCGTTCGGAGTCCGCCGCCGGGATCGAGGGCATGCTGCGCATCGCATCCGCGCTCCCGCCAATCTCAACCCCGTCGAAAGCCCTCGACGCCGACCCGCACCTGTTCAACACCCCCACCGGCACAGTCAACCTCCGCACCGGCCACGTGCAGCCCAACGACCGCGCCGACCTGATCACCAAGGTCTCCGGCGGACACCTCGCCCGGGGCACCGACGCCGAGTGGTCCGCGTTCCTCGCCCGCATCCTCCCCGACGA
This sequence comes from Streptomyces noursei, assembly GCF_016917755.1. Lineage (GTDB taxonomy): Bacteria > Actinomycetota > Actinomycetes > Streptomycetales > Streptomycetaceae > Streptomyces > Streptomyces yunnanensis. Next base: position 1,932,551 of record NZ_CP070326.1, read on the forward strand.
GGACGTACGCGCCTTCGTTCAACGGCTCTTCGGCTGCGCCATGCTCGGCGAGGTCCGCGAACACGTGATGCCGATCTTCACCGGCACCGGCGCCAACGGAAAAGGCACCCTCCGCGACGCCCTCATGTCCGCCTTCGGCGACTACGCAATCGAGGTCGACCCGGCCATCCTCATGGAGTCCAAACACGAGCGGCACGGCGCCTTCAAGATGCGGCTACGCGGCGCCCGCCTCGCGTTCTGCTCCGAGACCGAGAAGGGCCGGCGGTTCGCCGAGGCCACCATGAAACGACTGGTCGGCGGCGACCCGATCGAGGCGAACCTCATGCACCGCAACCCGATCACGTTCGACCCATCCCACACCCTGGTCATGCTGACCAACTTCCTGCCGCAGGTGTCCGGCGACGACCCCGCCGTCTGGCGCCGCATCCTCGTCGTCCCGTTCGACGTGACCATCCCCGAGACCGAGCGCGACCCAGGACTGCCCGACCGGCTGCGGAAGGCAGCACCCGCGGTTCTCGCGTGGACGTACGAGGGATGGCTCGACTACCAGGCCCAGGGCCTCAACCCGCCCGAGGCCGTACGCGTCCGCACCGCCGCCTACCAGGCCGCCAGCGACGTACTGGCCCGGTTCCTCGACGAGCACACCCTCACCAATCCCCACGGCGTGGTCAGGGCACGCGACCTGTTCACCGCATGGTCGAAGTGGTGCCACGACAACGGCGAGACCCCCGGCAGCGAGGTCTCGTTCGCCGAATCCATGGACAAGCGCGGGCACACCAAGACCCGCCGCAACACCGGTCAGGTCTACCTCGGCTTGATGCTCGCCGGCACCGACGACGAAAGCCCCTGACCAGGGCAAGTGCAGGGTTGTGACGGGTTTCCCGGTTCTTCCCATACACACACGCGTAGAGAGTTTCGGAAAACCCAGCACAACCCTGCACTCCCACCCCGGCGCCCACAGGCTTACTTCATGCCGGCTTAAGGGCGTTCTGTTGGATCGAGAACGTGACGAACTCCGCGGGGCGAGTCGGGGCGATGGCAATCTCGCACGTCACGATGCCCTTGGCCTGGGCAGCCGGCGGGTTGTTCTTCTCGTCGCACTGCACAGAGAACGCTTCCTCGGCAGAGCTGCCCTTCAGCACCCCCTGCTTCCACTTGCCATGCAGGAAACCGCCCACGCTCTCCTTATGGGCCGCCAGCGTCTCGGGCGTCACCTCGGAGCCTTCAAAGGGGACCGACTCCTCGATCCCCTCCTTCAGTCCCGCCACCAGGACGTCATGCCCTCCCGGGATATCCACCATGCCTTGCCCTCCTCCATCTCGACACCACTCGACCGGAGCGATATCTCCCCGCCAGGCGAAACGACCGAACGAAGACCACCCGACTGCATGACCCCAGGTCTCGACCTTGACGCCGCGCCCCTCACACAGACACCCCTGCCCTCGAATGTCCATCCGCGGCGTTCGGCGTCTCGCGCGCGTGCGCGAGGCCGTACCGCCCCGCCCCGCGACCGGTCGCGCCCCCTCCGTGCGCGGGAACCTGATTGGAGCCCTGACCCTTGACCAGTAGGAACCGCCCCGCCGCCGTTCTCGCCCTCGCCCAAGGACGCACGAACGGACAGGCCGCCAAGGCCGCCGGAGTCTCCGGCCGCACCATCCTGCGATGGCTCGACGACCCCGAGTTCCGGCACGAAGTCGCCGACACCCGCACCGAGCTGCTGCGCCTCGCCGTCGGCCGCCTCGCCGCCGCCTCGACCAAGGCCGTTGACGCCCTGGTCGACGCCCTCGACAACGAGCGCGGACAAGCACGCGTCCAGGCCGCCCGCACATTGCTCGACGCCTGCCTGTCGCTGCGCGAATCCCTCGACCTTGAGCAGCGCCTCGCCGCCCTCGAAACCGCGGAAGGTAGCGACCGTTGATGGCGCGCCGGCATCACCCGCTTGCCGACCGCCTCGCCCGCCTTGAGGCCGCCAACCGGGCCGACCGGTGGCACTTCGCCCTCACCGACGGCAGCACCGCCAGCTTGCCCATAGGTGCCGTCCTCGACGCCGCACACGACGCCCTGACGCGCCTTGACACCCCGCCCGACCAACACCCGGCGATTACCCGCGAACTGCGGCTACTCGCCCGCGTCGCCGACGACAGCGAACCCTCCATGCTCGGACGCCTCGCCATCCAGCTCGCCCGCGAGGCCGTCGGGGAAGCCGAGGGGCCCGACGAGTGAGCCACCCCGACAACGAGGCCGAGCACCTGACGCGCGCCGACGGGTCCGTGATCGTCCCCGCCACGGTGTCGGGTGACGTGTTGCGCGCCCTTGTACGCGATCTCACGGCCCGTGTGCGCGCCGACGGGGGCGAGGTGGCCCCCGGCATCCGGCGCCTGCTGTACGCGCTGCACACGGCCGCACAGCGCGTCGAATTGTTCGATTCCGTTACCGCGCCGTTCGAGCCTGCCGCTACCGGAACCACGCCCGACCCGTCCGGCACGGTGTGCGTAGCCGAGACCGCCGTCCTCATGGGCTGCACGCCCCGCTACATCCGCGCCCTGATCGCCGCCGGCCGATTGCCTGCCGAACGCGTCGGAGCGCGCGTGTGGGCCATCGACGCCGACGCCCTCGACCACTACAGACACCGCAGAGGAGTCCACGCAGCATGACTGCCACCGCACCCACCACGCCGACCGAGGCCGCGGTCGTCGAGCAGGCCGAGCAGGAAGCGGCCGAGGCCGAGCAGTTGCTCGCAGCCCTGGAGGAGCGCGACCGCGACGGCGACAAGCAGGTGACGGCCCAACGGTTCACGGATGCACGGGAGTTGGGACGGTTCGCCAAGCTGCACGCCGAGGCCGCCCGCCGCAAAGCCGTACGCGCCGCCGAGGCCACCGAGCAGGAACGCCCGTGCACGACCGAGCGCGCCCCGTACGACCGACTCACCCGCCGCACCCCCGCATGACACCACCCCGCCCCGAGGAGGCACACCCGCCCATGACGAACACCACCGTCCACCGCTCCCAGTGGGACGACCACACCCCCAACGACCGCCGCATCTCGTGGCGGAAGATCACCGCGCCCGACGCCCGCTCCGGCCCCCTCAGCACACACCCCGTGATGGGCGGGCGAGGCATGGAGCACACCGCCCCGTGGTGGGTCGACGGCACCCTCTACACCGACAACGCCCGATGGCTCGACCACATCCGCGACCAGGCCCAGGCCGCCGACGAGGCCATCGTCGAGGAGGCCGCGCCCGACGGGCCGCCCGACGGCCACCTCACCGAAGTCGAGGCCATGCGCCGCTACGCCGAACGGCACGGACTCACCCCCGCCCGCACACCGCACCTCGACACCAACGGCCACCCGATCCACATCCGCCCGTACTGAACTCCCCTCAGAACAAAGGAACTTGAGCCCATGCCCGCGCTGACCGGCCCCGATCACATCGACGCCAACGCCGCCACCCACCGACTCAAGCAAACCCGCAAGACCGAGCTTGTCGAGCTGGGCCGCCACCTGTCCGACGACCTCGCAAAGGCCCGCACCTTCCGCGATCCCGACCTGACCGAGGAAGCCACCACCCGCCGCCGCGCCGAGCTGGAGAAAAAGGCACGCGCGCAGGCCGCCGCTGACCTCGATCGCATAGAACGCGAGGCCAACGCCGCCGCAACCCTCGTGCGCACCGTCGCCGACAAGGCCACCGCAGCCACCCGGCCCCGGGACGCCGCCGAGCAACTCCTCGCCGAGACCCGGCAGGCCCGCGCATGGGACCGCGCCCGCGCCCTGCTAGAGGCCGGCCGCACCGTGCCCGAGGTCATCAAGGGTGCCGACGCCGACACCCTGCATGCGCTCCGTGCCGAGCTACCGACCTACCTCGCCGCCCAGCACACCAAGCCACGGGGTATGGCCGGCGCAGGCTTCACCGAGATTGACCCGGCCCGCATTCTGCACACCATCGACCGCGCCCTCGTCGACCACCTGCCCAAGCCGCAGGGGGCCGCACTCCGCGCCCGCCTCGACCTCGACGCCCTCGAACCCGGACTACGCGAATCCCTCGCCGGACTGCGCCGCGAGGTCGACGGCACCGCCGCCCCCGGCAACGGCCTACGCACCGCCATCGCCGCCCGCCTCGCCGACCAGCAGGCCGCCGCCCCGCTCCCCGCCACATAGGTGCCCGCCACCGCTCCCAGGCACGACAAAGCCCCGCCCAGGACTCCGGGCGGGGCAGGGTCGGCGGCACGTCAGCCGCGCACCGGCGGGGTCATCTCAGCGGGCAGGGGGCCGGGTGTCAGGCGAGGCGCACAGTCGGGGCAGGCATACACCGTCGCACCGGGGCCGCTCGCCCGCTCGACGTACCGCACTGCGACCGGGGCCCGCGTCGGCCGCTCACATCGGCAGCACATCGCGTTGCTCATCTGGTCACCGCCCGGCGGGCGCCCGTGATGTTGATCGTCGGGAAGTCGTAGTCCACGCCGATCTCGCCCAGCGCGGCAGCCCACCACCGTTCGCGCTGCTCTGGCGTGAGCGACTGGACCTCTTGGGCATAGAAGATCTCGCGGACCGCCTCGGCGCTTGGGCTCCGCCACGGTTCGAGCCACGGACTCACGGTCACAGGTTCCGGAGCGGGTTGGCTCACGAAGTAGGCCGCAGAGTGGCGTCCGGGCTCGGGCTGGCGGATCCACGGAAGTAAGGCGAGCGCCCATGCAAGGGCGCGGGCGATAGCATCGCGCATGAGTCGATCAGCTCCCTTATAGCTGTCTCGGCTAAGCCCCGAGCGGACCGGTCCTAAGCGGCCTGCTCGGGGCGCTGCTGTGTCGTGTTTTGGGCGGTTGAGCCGTCAGTCGCCCCGGTTGCGGTGGATCTCATAGACCGGGTAGGTCACCGGCGCACCATCGACCCGGCCCCGGAAGACGGTGGTGCGGGTGAACCCGGCCTTTGCCAGCACGCGACCGGAGGCGGGATTGTCGGGGTGATGCTTGGCACTCAGCCGGTCCAGATGGGTGGTGGTGAACGCGTACGCGATGACCTGCCGGACGGCGGCGGTGCCGTACCCGCGCCCCCAACTGTCTTCCCGCAGGATGTAGCTCAAGGTGGCGTGGCCAGCGCCGCGATCCCGGAACTTGATCAACCCGATCAGGTCATCACCGGCGGTGACGCCAAAACACCACCGTTCGCGGGGAGTTACCCGGGCCTGCGTGATGGCGGTGGTGACGTAGGTGGTAGCCCCCTCGATGGTCATGGGGTGGCCGCGAGTGAAGGTGACGGAAGCGCCGCTGTAGATCCTCTGCACGGCCGCGACGTCGCCGGGGACCAGTTCCCGCAGCGTGATCACTGGGTCTCCTCGATGATGGCGACCAGGTCGGCGGCGGTGGGCCGCTCGTCGGCGGCCGGTGCCATGCACGCGGTGATGATCTCCTCGAAGACGGGGAAGGACCACGGCCGGGCGTCATCGAATTGGAGGCGCTTTCCGGCGGCGATGGCGCGGAGCTTGTCCATCCGCGGGGTGTCGTCGGCGTAGGGGACGGGGCGGTGCCCGGTCCAGCACCAGAACAGGGATGCACCAAGCCCCCAGATGTCAGCCGGTGGTCGGGCCTGGACGTGGGTGTCCGCGGGGGTGGTCAGGAGGGCGTCGGCGATCTCGGGGGCGGTGGTGTGGGTCAAGGCGCCCCGGTACGGAAGCCGCTCGGTCACCTCCGGCCCGCACGACAGGGCGAAGTCGAGGAGGGCGGCGCGGCCGTCGGGGGTCACGAGGGTGTTGGTGGGCTGCACGTCGGCGTGGGCCCAACCGACGGCGTGCAGCCGTTCAAGCTGCGCCGCCCAGGTTCGGGCGACGCCCAGGAGCCACGGCCGTACCGAGGGTCGGTCGCCCTCGGGGCCGCGGGCCAGGGCCAGGGCGTTCCACAGGGGGGTTCCGTCGATCCAGCGGACCGCCAGCCACCGGCCGCCCTCCCATGCACCGGCATCGACGCGGTACTCGGGGCTGAGGGCGCCCGCCTCGGTGAGGGCGAGGAGGTGTCGGTCCTCCTGGGCCATCTCCGCGGCTTTGTCGCGTCCGGGTGCGGCCTCGGGGTTGTTGGCCTTCAACGCCACAGTGCCCCGGGAGCCGATGACCTTCCATGCGCGGGAGCCTCGCCGGTCACTGAGGAGATCGCAGGTGACCGGCCCCAACAGTGGCTCCAGAGCTGTTACTGCCTCGACGGGAGGTGCTGCGCCCATAGTCTGATGTCCTTCCAGTCGTGCCCGATATGGCTGAACACGTCGCGGCCGTCGTCCCTCGCGGACGCCACGGCAGCCGCCAGGTTCGGGGTGCGTTGCAGGAACCGCCCGTCGCGGGGCCGGACAGCGGCCCGTACCGGCAGGAACGAGACCGGTGACGGCGGGATACTGCGACCGCTGTGATCGGTGCGCTCCTCCCCCGCAGCGAACTTGCCGATCATCAACCCCACCGGCCCGTACAGGTGCTTCAGGGCCCAGTGCGGCCACTGCAACACCTCCCGTCCAGCGCCCAGGATGGCGACGTTTTCGCACACGAAAGCGCCGTGGGCACGGGTCACCAACGGCCGGACCCATTCGGCAGCCTGTACGGCGGCGTGGAACACCTCGGCCTCGACGTCCACGGCGGCGCCGACGGCTTCGTAGAGCGTCCAGCCGGTCAGGCCGCGATCGAGGGACGGGGCGAGGTAGGGACAGTGGGCAGTCACGGCCCGCACGTAGGCGACGATGTCCGACCTGGGGGTGGTGGTGCGGGGAGCGACGAGGCGGAGCGCCCCAGCACTGGGCCGGAACGCTCCGCCAACCGGCATGGCGGTCACAGGGTTGCTGCCGCCGTCTGCCGCGCGGGGGCAGCCTCATCGCCGCCGTCGCCGGGGGCCGGTGCGCAGTCCCATTCGGCGACCACGGTCCCGGTCTCGCGGTAGTGGGCTAACCCCTCGTGGTCCAGGCGCCCGTGCTGGTCAGTGAACCAGATTTCGGGCAGCGGCCCGAACAACTCCTCGTAGACACGGACCCAGGAGATCTCACCGGCCCCCACGTTCGGCGCGTGCCCGATCTGACGCCCGGCGTGCTCGGTGCAGAATGCCTGATAGTCCGGCGAGTTGAGAAGACGGTGCCATTCGGCGTCGATGGCCGGAGAGAACATTTCCGGGGCAGTGCGCCCGGCGTCGAACTGTCGGGCGGTGACCGTCAGGAACCTGCCGAGTTCGACCTGTTCCACGGTTTTGGTGCTCATGATGTGCTCCTCTCGTTGAGTTGATTCGAGTGGTGCCGGCGACTGGGCGGGGCTGTCCTCTTCTCCGGCCGGGCCTCCGGAGTTCAGGGGTGGTCGAGTGAGCCGCGAGGCTCGACCACATCGAGCAGGACCTCGACGGCCTCGGCCATCGCCACCAGGCCCATGTCCGTTCGGCCGCACAGAGCCTCGGTGAGGTGCTTCACAGACAGTGCGACCGGTTCGTCGTCACAGGCTCCGGGGCGTTGACGGACGATGGGCACCAGGACAGCAGCATGTGTCCGCAGACGGGGACGTGAGCGGTAATCCAACGGGCCGCCGGCCGCGAGAACGTTCGCGACGGTTTCGCGCGGCACAGACCAATCAAGGCGTATCACCGCGCCCCCAACGGTCCATGTGCGGCTCGGCGCGGTCGATCACTCCGTCGATGGTGTTGGACGCGGCCTGTTCGACCGGGGCATCGGGCTGCTCGATCTTGGCCGGGGCGGACGCGCCGTGGGCGTCTACGCAACCGGTGATGACCGCGGCACCGATACCAGCAGCGACGAGCGCCAGGCCAGCGAACGGCGGCCACGTCCGGTCCGGTTTCGCGTGCCGCCCGCTCATCGGCAGGCCGTCTCCTTGGCGGCCTTCCTCATGTCGATGGCCCTTCCGAGTTGGAGCGCGTACACCTCCACCTGTCCCGGCTCCAGCTTGAGGACGCTGGGCTCGGTGCGGCCGTCCCGGTGATGCACCGTTACCGCGAACGTCGCGCGGCCCTCGCTGCGGTCGTACGAGACGTCTTTCCGCTCCAACGTGATGTGACTGATCACGACTGTCTCCGTCCGGTGGTCAATCGGAGTGCAAGCCCGTCCTCACGCGGATCGGTACAGGATGGGCCAGCCAGCCGCCGCAGCCATCCAGCAGGGAGGCTGCGGATCGCGAGCCGGAATGCTGCGGCGACTGACAGTCACAGGATGCTCACTGCAAAACAAAGGAAGTACCCCATGCTGGGGTACTTCCTGACTGCTGCTCAGCTTGACAGTGACTTGCCGCCCCGTCAGGCCACTGCTTGACCCATCCATGCGGCGAGCGTCCGTACGTCCTGGCCAACACGGCGGTACTGCTGGGCGAGGAGCCGTACCGCCTCCCGGGCCATGGGGTGATAGCGGGTCTGTTGAGGTGCCACTTGGCGGGCATCCTGCAACGCCGTCAGGGCCTTGTCCCGATCGCCGACGGCAAGGAAGGCGCGCGCGGCGTCGATGTGGTGATGTCCCCGGCGGGTGCGCGGTAGCGACGGGGGCAGGCGCAGAGCACTCGCTCTCTTCGCGGCCTCATCGGCGTTCTTGAGTTCGACCTGCGCGGCGATGTCGTGTACGGCGACGTTCGCCGGGCCAAACGTGAGGTGGTAGCGCACCCGGTCTGTTTGGTCGGGGATCTGCCCTGCGAGCCGGGAAGCCTCGGTGAGGTGGTGTTCTGTGGCCTGCTCATCTCGGGCGCGGGAAGCGAGCGTGGCCTCACGTAGGCGCAGGCTGCCCAGCAACGTCACCACAGACGAAGAGGATGCGCCCGCCTCTTCGGTGAGTTGGTCGCGAGCATGGGCCAAGAGCCGGAGCCCGGCGCCGTACTCGCGGGCAGCTTGGAAACCGCCGGCTCGTGACCACTGGGCGAGCGCGACCGTCAACGGATCGGCCGACATGCCTGCTGCCCAACGCTGCCGGTCATCCAACTGCCCAGCGAGGTCCGCATATCCGAGCCGGTAGGCGAGGCAGTGCGCCATGTAGTAAGCGGAGGCCAACATCTTCGCGGCCTGGCGCTTTCCATCGCCTTCCAGCAGATGCACCGCAGCCGTCAGCTCTTCCAGCAGTTCGGGCAGCGCCAGCCCGAGGCGGGTGTACCGAGCCGCTGCACGGTGCCGGGTGGCCTCGTCGAGATCACCGGCGATGTCCGCCAGGGGGCGCGGTGTCGTTCGCCACTCCGGAGGGAGATCGAATGCACGCACCACGGTCCGGATGGCAGCAATGGGAGCGTGTGCCTTCTCGTCAGATCGTTGCTGTCCGCGGTAGGGCTGGCCGGTCAGCTCTTCCACGCTCACAGCAAGCGTTCGGGCTGCGGTAGCGAGAAAGCCGTGCGTGGGCAGGCGCTCGCCCCGTTCGACCTTGCGGATGTTCCCCAGGGAGAGGTGGGAGTGCTCGGCGAACTCACGCTGGGTGTAGCCCGCGAGGTTCCGGTAAGAGGCGATCCTCGCCCCGATGCTCTCGTCGGCATGATTGGGCATACTGGACTCCGTTTCGACTTCACCACTCGAAACGGTACCCGCGCCGGTTGGGCCGGGATACACATACGGCCCGCTTCCACTCACGCTCGGGGGCGGGCCGTTTGGCGTGCGGGCTGTGCACTTCCTCGCCACGCCGGGCGGGACATCGACGGTCGCTCTGATGCGGCGCCAGTGCCGAGGGGTTGACAAGGAGGGTTAGCAACCACCAACGCCACTTCGGCCGTGCTGCTCGGCCTCGGCGACGACGAGCGCCTGTACGCAGTCGCCGAGTGGCGCCATGACTCCCGGCAGACCCGCCGGCAGATGACCGACGCGCAGTACAGCGCCGCCATCCGTCGATGGCTGGCCGAGCAGCAGGTCGAACCAGAGTGGACGTTCGTCGACCCGTCGGCCGCTTCGTTTTCCACACAGTTGTGGACGGACGGGTACCCCGGCATCGCACGCGCCCGAAACGACGTCCTCGACGGCATCCGCAGCGTTTCAACCGCGTTCGACTCCGGCCTGCTGCGCGTCCACTCCTCATGCTCCGGCCTGCTGTCCGAGCTACCTGGCTATGCATGGGACCCCGCCGCGTCCGACCGCGGCGAAGACCGCCCGATCAAGCGCGACGACCACAGCGCCGACGCACTGCGCTACGCCGTGCACTCCACCGCGCACGAGTGGCGCCACCTGATACCCGCGCCCGCCGACCAGGAGGTGACGCCCCGTGCCGCTGCCTGACAACGGCGCCCCGTGGCCGCCGCCGACGCTCGGCCACCTGTACCGCGAGATGCGCGTCGACGACGCCTGGTACTCCGGCGACCGGCGCCGCCTGGCCGACGTCCACCAGGACCACCAGCACCGGCGCGACGGCCGCCGCCGACTGTGGGCCCGCCACCGCCACCCGCAGCCCGGCCGGCACGACACCCGACTGCATATCCCGCTTCCCGCCGACATCGCGACCACCTCGGCCGACCTCCTGTTCAGCGAACCGCCCACATTCACCGTGACCGACCCCGCGGTGCAGGCCCGGCTCGACGAGATCACCGAGGCCGGCGGCATTGCGAACACGCTGCTTGAAGCGGCCGAAGTGGCTGCCGCACTTGGCGGGGTGTACCTGCGCGTCACGTGGGATGCCTCCCTCGCTGCCCGGCCGCTGCTGACGGCCGTGCATGCCGACTGCGCCATACCGGAATTCCGCTGGGGCCAGCTCGCCGCCGTCACCTTCTGGCGTGAGCTGTCCGCGGACGGCTCCACGGTCTGGCGCCACTTGGAGCGGCACGAGGCCGGGCGCATCTTGCACGGCCTCTACCAGGGCACCACCGACAGCCTCGGCACGCGGACGCCACTTACGGAACACCCCGAGACCGCCCCGCTCGCCGAATCCCTCGGCTCCGAGGGCGACGCGATCGAGACTGGCCTCGATCAGCTCACGGCCGCCTACGTGCCCAATATCCGCCCCAACCGCAGGCACCGCGGGTCACCGTTCGGCCGCAGCGACTACCAGAGCGCGCACGACCTGTTCGACGCGCTCGACGAGACGTGGTCTTCGTGGCTGCGCGATATCCGCCTCGCCCGCGCCCGGTTGATCGTGCCTGATGGCTACCTGCGCGACCATGGCCCCGGCCGCGGCGCATCCTTCGACGATGACCGGGAGATCTGGCAGGCGCTCAGCATCCCGCCAGGCGACAACAACGCAGCAGGGATCACCCTGTCACAGTTCGCCATCAGGGTTGCTGAGCACCAGCAGACGGCCGACGCAATCATGCGGCAGGCCGTACAGCTCGCCGGATACTCCGCGCAGTCCTTCGGCCTGGGCGACTCAACCGCCGCCACGGCAACCGAGGTCACGGCCCGCGAACGCCGGTCGATGACCGCCCGAGACAAGAAGTCGCGATACTGGGCCCCGGCCCTGGCCGACATGCTTCACGTGATGCTCCGCCTCGACCGGGCCCTCTACACCCCAGCGCTGACGCCAGAACGGCCCGTGATCGTGTACGGGGACTCTGTCAGTGAGGACCCGCAGACTGTCGCGCAAACCCTGTCACTGCTCCAGCAGGCGCAGGCCGTGAGCACCGATACCAAGGTGCGTCTATTGCATCCGGATTGGGACGACGACACCGTACGGGCCGAGGTCGACCGCATCCTCGCCGAGACCGGACAGGCTGTACCGGACCCCATGCAAGCCGGCGCCCTCGACTAGTGCCGCTAGAGATAGCGTTCACCCTGCGGTAACTCCCCCGTTTCCTCGCCACACACCGAATGGGCGTACGGTGCACTCCTCGGCGAATTATTGTCCTGTCATCAGATAATGCGACCACAGATGGCCACCAAATTCACGCGAGCTTGTCCCTCAAGCCTGCGCCGAGCTCCCTTGCGCCCCCGCCACACCTCGTGCGCCCACTGCCAGCCCCTGGGCTTTCATCGTATTCATTGAGAAACTCCCTCAAGGAGCGAAATCCCCACGCCACGCCTGACCGGCAGGGCGATTCCGCCTCCGTGTGAGTGAACCCCAATGTCCACTCATCTCTCTGGGTCTCCAGCGCCAAGGAAGGCTCCTGATGCCGACACACATCGCCGCCGGTCTCGGAACCGCCAACTCGACCTACAATCCATCCGTCCAGGCAACCGAACAGGCCGTCACGCTCCACAGCGAAACAATCTTCGAGCCCGGCCTGCCCTGTGCCGACAACCCGACGCGCCTGCTGTTGTCCGACACCCTGGACGGCAACTTCCTCACGTCGTGTCTAGGCGCCATCCAGAATCCCAACCTCAACGGGGTCCTGAAGTTTTCGGACGGCACAACCAGCACCTACCACATCAGCATCCTCACCGCTGAACGCGTGGAAGGGCACGTGGTCGCCCGCGCTACCGGAACCATCAACAACGGCCCCTACGCCGAGGCCACCATCAATCGTCTCGGAATCCGCCTGGCCGGGAACGTCACAGCCTGCTTGACAGGCGGCGGTGTCTCCAATTCCACCGGCGCGGAAGTGGTCATCATCACGGGGCCATAGCATCGTGACACGTGGCAGCGAGCGGGTCCCGAGGAAAGCCGACAACTCCTTAGGGCCGCGGCAGGCCGGCCCTGAAATCATGGAGAGAAACGCTGAGCACCTCGCCGCACGCTCCCGTCCACGTTGCGCACTCCCCCGAGCACACCGGCCCCGGAACCTGTCACAGGACCGGGGCCATTCCACTGGCCGTCGAGATCAGTAGTAGCTCTGCCATTGATAGCACCGATTGCCACCCACGACAGTAGCGGTCCGACAGTCAGAGAAGCTCATCATCCACCAGCATGCCCTCCGCGAGGCCATCTAGAACAACGAGCCACACACCGAAATAAACTCACTTGAGGACTCGCTAGAGAAGGCGAAGGATGGCCCCACCCGAACCCGCAGTGACAGAACTCCTATTACCATAGAGCCCACCAGGCATCGATAGAGGCGCCAAACTCATTAAACCGTTCTTCTACTTCATTGAACCGTTGGGAGAACTGGCCGGTGAGACTAGAGAAGAAAACCGCAACAGCGTCCCAGAGGCGAGCAAAGAAGGAGCTCACCAATTCATAGGAAACAAGGATTATTCCTCGCTCATGGAGATTCTTGTTGCCGATCGCGATGAGCGCATTAGAGATGCCGACCTCACGACTAATGAATTCCTGAAGGTTCTTTCCAGCCCGCCCTTCGACGCGACTCCTGAACTCGCGAGGGTCAATTCCGCCACACCCGTCGACACTTCCCTTTCGCTCACTTACATCGCGCATCGTTCGATCTTTGTTGCACTTGACGGCGGCCTTCTCTTCGTTTCGACGAGACTCAATTAGCGCCTTAACTTCAGATGGGAGCACACAGCCGGACCTAAGGACAGTCGCCGTGATCTCGTAAGCAAGTTCATAGGTCTGAATCTGTGCGCCAGCCGAAGGGTCCAAGGCGGACGGCGCACTCGTCTCGATCGACGAAGGTAGGAGAAAATCCATACGCGCTTGCAGCGCTCCCGAATTCGCGGTTCGAATAGCCCGCATCATCGACTCAAACCCACTCTCGGGTGCGTGGGAGGTATCGACTGACCCCATGGCGTACTCCTATTTCCTGCGCCCACACCAAGACGGCATATACATGTATCCCCCGGTCGACCTCGCATTGAAACTACAGTAGAGGGATATTCGGGGGGTGCTGTGCCGATCCACCCAGGAATGGTCGAGGACCTCTCGGCCGGCGTTCGTGACCTGTACGCGGACGCCGAGCAGCGGTTGCTGGGCATTGTCGCCCGGCAACTTGCTGCTGGCCTGGAGGCACCCGGGTGGGCGGTTGCCAAGCTGCGCGACATCCAGCCGCTACGCCGGGCCGCGCAGAGCGTCGTCGCCGAACTCGCCAAGGCAACCAGCCTGGACGTGTTTGATGTGGTCGCCGAGGCGTACAACACCGGCGCCCGCGCCGGGCTTGCCGAACTCGGCGCGCTGCACGAGGGGGACGTCCGGCGGATCGCTGAAAGCACCCCGAGCGGGCGGGCCGTTGACCGGCTAGCGCACGAGACCATCGACCGCGTCACCGCCACGCACCGCGGCATTCTCCGCGGCGTCGAGGACGGTTACCGCCAGGTGGTTGCCGAGGTGTCCGCTACGCCCCTGCTCGGTATCGATACCCGCCGGCAGGCCACCCAACGCGCGATGGAGCGGTTTGCCGACCGTGGTCTGCGGACGTTCGTCGACAGGGGCGGGCGCGCGTGGTCGATGACTTCGTACGCCGAGATGGCCGTGCGCACCAGCGTGGGACGGGCCGCGGTCGAGGCGCACGGCGACCGCATCCGCGCCGCCGGGGTGTCCTTGGTGATCGTCTCCAACGCGCCGCACGAGTGCCCGCTGTGCCGCCCCTACGAGGGCAAGGTGCTGGCCCTGGACGGCCCGGACGGCTCCCGCACTGTGGAGGTCGAGCACGCCGTCGAGGACGGCCGCACGGTCCGCGTGCAGGTGGCCGGATCCCTTGATGAAGCGCGCCGCCACGGGTTCCAACACCCCAACTGCCGGCACTCCACCAGTGCCTACCTGCCTGGGGTGACCCGGGCCCCGGTCGAGCACTCCACCGACCCGGACGGGTACGAGGCAACACAGCGGCAGCGCGCGATCGAGCGGGGTATCCGGAAGTGGAAGAACCGCGCCGCAGCCTCGACCACGCCCGAGGGCAAGCGAGCGGCCGAGGCCAAGCTGCGCGCGTGGCAGAAGAGGCAGCGTGAACACCTCGCCGATCACCCCGAGTTGATCCGCCGGCGGTACCGCGAGCAGCCCGGCGCCGGGAACCTCCCGAGCAACGCGCTGCATCCGCCGCAGGACGCCGTAGAGGCCGCACGGGTGCGCGCCGGCGACGAGCGGACTCTGCCGGAGATGGCCGACGAGCAGCTCGCCGTCGCGCATGGCTCCGGGCACCTGGACGAGCGCGACCGCGGCCGGATCGAGGCCGAGGCCGACCGGCGCGACGAGCGCGACCTGCTCGACCGTGTCCGTCCGCACGGGCGCCTCGCCGAGGATCTGACCGCGTTCGGTGACTCCGAACTCGCCCGCGTGCTGCCGCACCTGGGCGACGACGACGTTCTGCGGGTGGCCGCCGAGATGGACCGCCGCGACGTGGCCGCCGGCCTGCCCGGCGCCCGGACTGACTTGATCGGGCTTTCCGACGCGCAGCTCGCCCGCCGTGCTCGGGGCGCGGACGCCGGCGAGCTGGGCGCGCTGGCTGCCGAGGCGGACCGCCGCGACCTCCTGCGGACCGTGTTCCCCGGCGGGTACCTGGCGGCCGACCTGTCCAGCCTGGGCGACGACGTCCTCGGCTGGGCCATCCGCTACGGCCGCGAGGGCGATGTCGAGAAGATCGCCGACGAACTCGACCGACGGCACCCGCCCGCCCCGCCCGCCGAGGCACACGGGGCGCACACCGTCGAGGGACAGCTCGCCGACCGGGCCGCCGTCGACGAGGCCCTCACCCCGGCCGCTGACCCGGACGACTGGGCGCACCTCGCGTTCGACGACGACCGGTACGCGGGCATGTCCGCCACCGAGCGATGGGTCGCGGAGCGTGAGGACGCCGCCGCGGCGCAACGCTCGGCCTTCTCCCGCGAGCAGATACGCGAGATGTACCGCGAGCACATCGCGGCTCAATGGCTGGAGGCCGAAAACGCGCTGCGCGGGCACCTGCTCAACCGGCGGGCCGAGGCCGACGGCATCGACCCCCGATCGCTGTTCACCGGCCCGGCACACGTGGCGTATGCGCGTGCGTCGGAGGACCTGATTCGCTGGTGGGAGACCCACCCGCGAACTACGCTGGCCGAGTACGCCGAGCAGATCACCGGCGTTCGGGACGCCGCCGCACAGACCGCGCGGCACTCCCGCAACGACCGGCAGAACCGGCTGTAGGGAGGGTCCATGGGCACCAGGGGTGATCTGGTCCGCGCGATCAACGCGGGCGCAGCGGCCGGCCGATCCGGCGACCCGGTGACCGCCTGCCCCTTCCCGTCTGGAGACCTGCGCCGCTCGGCGTGGTTGCGCGGCTACGCGAAGACGATGCGGCTGCCCGACGAGCAGCACGACCAGGAGCAGACCGCCGAGTAGGCACTGCTGCACCAACCGACCTGAAGGGCCCGCCGATGGCGGGCCCTTTGTCATGCCTGCACACCACCACGAAGGACCCGACACCCATGTCCGACACCACCACACCGACCGCCGAGGCCACGCCGACCACCGGCACCCCGGCCCCAGAGACGCCGTCCGCCCCCGTCACGTCGACGCCAGCCCCGGACCCGGCCGCCGAGCAGCAGCTCGCCGACGCCACGACGCGCGCCGAGCAGGCCGCCGCCGAGCGCGACGAGCTGCGGGCCGCCCTCGATGCGGTGACCAAGGCACTCAACCCCAACGGCGACCAGGGCGAGCAGGATCCGACGGCGCTGGCTGCCACGGTCGCCGAGCGCGACAAGCAGCTCGACCAGACCGGCGCCGAGCTGCGCACGGCGCGCGTGGAACTGGCCGCCTACAAGGCCGCCGCAGACCAGGACGCCCGCGCCGACCGCCTACTGAACAGCCGCTCGTTCCTCGACACGGTCGGCACGCTCGACCCCGCCGACGGGAAGTTCGACGAGCAGCTCGTCGCCGCGATCCGGGCCGCCGTCGAGGCCGATCCGGACCTGTACCGGGCGACGCCGGCCGGTCCGGTCCGTGGCGGCGGCGAGTTCAACGGCGCCCCGGCTGCGCCCACCAAGCCCACCACCCTCCGTGACGCCATCGCCGCCCGGCTTGGCGCCTAAAACCTAGGAAGTACCCCCATGGCAATCACTCTCGCCGACGCCAAGCTGAACACGCAGGACGACATCGACCTGCGCGTGATCGACGAGTTCCGCAAGTCCTCGTGGCTGCTGGACAACATGACCTTCGACGACGTCGTGAACCCGGCCGGCGGCGGCGCGACGCTGACCTACGGCTACACGCGTCTGGTGTCCGAGCGCGGCGCGGCTTTCCGTCCGCTGGGCACCGAGTACGGCACCGAGCAGGCCAAGCGGTCCCGCGCGACCGTCGACCTGTCCGTGCTGGGCGGCGCGTTCGAGATCGACCGCGTCCTGTCCAACCTCGGCCCGGCCGCCACCAACGAAGTCACGTTTCAGATGGGGCAGACGATCAAGTCGGCCCGCGCGTTCTTCTCCGACCAGGTCATCAACGGCACCCGCAACACCTCCAACGCGACCGGGTTCGAGGGACTGTCGAAGGTGCTCGCCAACTCCAGCACGGAGTACAAGACCGCGGCCGACTGGTCCACCCCCGCCGACCAGCCCGCAGCGCACAACGCCCTCGACTCCCTCGACGAGTTCCTCGGCCAGCTCGACGACACCCCGAGCGCGCTGCTCGGCAACAAGAAGACCATCGCCCGTATCCGCAGCCTTGCGCGCCGGGCCGGCTACTACAGCCGCGCCGAGAACGCGTTCGGGCAGACGGTCGAGTCGTACAACGGGATTCCGTTCATCGACCTGGGCGCCAAGGCCGGCAGCGCAGATCCGGTGATCGGCATCGACGCCAAGACCGGCACCACCGACCTGTACGCCGTGCGCCTGGGCCTGGATGCCTTCCACGGTGTCTCGACCGTCGGCGGCGGCTTGGTGCGCCAGTGGCTTCCGGACTTCTCCACCGCCGGCGCCGTCAAGCGCGGCGAGGTCGAACTCGGCCCGGTCGCCGTCGCGCTGAAGACGACCAAGGGCGCGGCGGTGTGGCGCGGCAGCCAGGTCAACCCGGCCGCGACGCGGGGGGAGTGATGTTGCGCCGCCTGTACGCCACCCCCGAGCAGCTCGCCGCCTACCTCGGCGAGCCCGCCCCGGACGGCGCCGAGCGGCTGCTCACCCGCGCCTCCGAGGACATCGACAGTGCCCTGCTTACGGCCGTATACGCGGTCGACGTGGACGGCGACCCGCTCGACGCCCGGGTGCGCGCCGCTCTGGCCGATGCCGTGTGCGCGCAGGTCGAGCACTGGCTCGCCACCGGCGACGACGGCACCGGCGCTGGCGGGATCTGGGACTCCGTGTCCATCGGGCCGGTGTCCCTGTCCGGTCGGTCCGGGCAGCCGCCGGGCGCCGGCGGTGTCGAGCTGGCCCCGCGCGCCGCCCGCGCCCTGCGCCGGGCCGGGCTGGAGCCGGGGGTGGTATGGACATGGTGACCCAGGTACCGGCGGTGCTGCTGCGCCACCGCATCACCGTTGAGCCGTACGCCGGCGAGGGCGCCTACGGGCCGCAGTACCGCCACGCCATCCCCAACGTCCGCGCCCTGGTGGACGACGCCCGCGCATGGTGCGCACCGCCGATGGTCGGCAGGTCACGGCAACGGCGACCGTGATTGCCGGGCCGACGCTCGACTGCCCACCCGGAAGTCAGGTCACCCTGCCCGACGGGCGCACCACCACCGCGCTCACCGTGGCTCGGCACACCGCCCCCGGCCTGCCCGTTCCGACCTGTACGGAGGTGAGTTGCGAATGAGTCCGGGAACCAACCACACCTGAGTTGCGGATTTTTCTGGGTAGCAACATGGGAGGATCCGATGTCAACTCGATGTAGATGCTTCGCTCTTCTCGCACTCAGAACTTCTTCTTCGGTCCGTAGTTCTTCTGTGGTTCCGTAGTGATCTCCTAAGTTCCATAGACATTGTCTTGCCTAGATCGTGGCTTATCTCTGATCTGTTGAGACTTGATCGAGAGTCATCTCTGACTCATACCTGATCGGGAGTCATCTCTGACTCTTAAGACTTGATAGTTGCTATGGTTGTGCCACCTGCATCGTGCACAGCGTGTACGGCAATCAGCCCCAAAAGCGGGCAATGTCCGGTTCGAGCGCCCTCCGCAAACTGGACATAATACCTGATGACGGGGCGTTACGCAGGGTAGGAGAGCGGGGCACCGTACACAGCGTGTACGGCGTCCAGGGCCCACACATGAAAGCGGGCCAAGAGCCCCGGCTGGCACCGGGGCGTCTCGGCCCTGGTGTGAGGTTGGGGTGGGTCCGGCTGACCAATCAGCAGCCGGACCTAACTCAAGGTCCGATCACCGGCATCCACCCTCAGTGCGCCAACTAGCGCATGAGCGTCACCACACACCATGCGAACGGGACCAGTGCACCCAAGATCGCAACCGCTGATCGAACCCACTTGGGCAGATCCTCGGGCGCGCGTCCGCGTCGCTCTTTCACGTGCCGTCTCCTATCGCCGAAGGGCGCCCCGCACTACGGGGCCTCCGGCCACGTCGTGGCCGGACGCTGCGGGCGATGGATCAGGCGCGCAACAGCCTACAGGGCCCACGCATCCGGAAAGGAACAACGGAGCGCAATTGGAGGCGAGTTAGAAATGAACGAACAGCGGGCACGGCTACGCTGGGACCGCCAGACCGCAACCGCCGCCATCCAACAGGCCGCCGCCCGTGGCGCGCTGCTCGGCGCCGAACACGTCCTACAGGCGAGCCGTCAGCGGGTACCGATTGCCGAGGGCACCCTCGAACGCTCCGGCGCCGCCAGCATCGATGAGCAGCAGCTCACCGCCGCTGTCTCCTACGACACCTCGTACGCCCGCCGGGTGCACGAGGATCTCAACGCCCGGCACTCCCCGGGCCGCTCGGCGAAGTATCTGGAATCCGTGCTGCCTGAGTCGGCCGCCACGGTTCAGGCGTTGATCGCTGCACAGGTTCGGCGGGCGCTGCGCTCATGAGCTACACCGCCGACCTCCTCGACGGGCTCGCCCGCCTCCTCGACTCCGCCGGGGTCGGCACCTACCGCCCCGACGGGCTGTACGGGCCGGGCGATACCGCCATCACCGTCGCCACCATGCCGCCAGCGCCGGATCGCGTGATCTGCCTGTCTGCCTACCCGGTGACCGACTCCCCCGCGCTCACCGACACCACCACCGGCATTCAGATCCGCACCCGGGCCGGCCCCGACCCGCGCGAGGTCGACGTGCTCGACGACGCGGTGCTCGACGTACTGCACGGATCCGGCCCCCACACCTGGGGCGCGGCCCGCGTGCAGCTTCTCTATCGCGTCTCGGCCGCGCCGATCGGAGCGGACTCTGCCGGCCGTATGGAGCGCAGCAGCAACTACTACGCCCGCGCCCACCGCGCGGCCCGACACCTCGAATAGGAGGCGCCACGATGGCAACCCCGACGCCGCCGGCCGAGACCGTGACCGCACTGGCCCGCCGCTACCGGCTGGAGCTGGACACAGGCAAGGACGGCCCGCCCACGTGGGCCGTGATTCCCGGCATCACCGAGTTCACCCCCAAGATCGAACCCACGCAGCAGGACGTAACCACCTACGACGCCGAGGGCTGGTCGGAGCAGGCCGTAACGATGCTTGCCTGGTCGGTCGAGGTCACCCTCGCCCACCGCGCCCACCCCACGACCGGCGTGTTCAACGCAGCACAGGAAGCACTGCGCCGGGCGTCCATGTCGTTCGGTGCCGCCTCCTACGTCCGCGTGCGGTACTACGACCGCAACGGCGCCCCGGACGCCCAGGAAGGTGCCGCCCTGGTCACATGGGAGCCCGAGGGCGGCGGGCCGGACGAAGTCGACACGATCAAGGTCACGCTTACCGGATCGGGTCCGCTGGTCGAGATTCCCAACCCGGTTGGGGACGCGCCGCCCGTGAACACCAAGGGCGGTGATGCGTAGTGGGGTTCGAGGCGCTAGACGAGCTGCTCGACGAAACGATTCAGCTCCCCATCCGGGGCACCGTCTACACCGTCCCGGCCCCGTCCGCCGAGGTAGGGCTGCGCACGCAGGCACTACTGAACGCCGCGGCGGTGGCGGCCGACGGCGGGCGCGTCGACGAGCAGGTGCTCGGGGACGCCGCCGAGCGGGACCTGTATGCCGACGTGCTCGGCAGCGCGCATGCGCAGATGGTCGCCGACGCCGTGCCCTGGCCAGCCCTCAAACACGCCGCCCTGACCGCCATGGTGTGGATCACGCAGGACAAGGCCGCGGCCGAGAAGTTCTGGAATGCGGGCGGCGACCCAAATCGAGCGGCCCCGAATCGGGAGACGCGCCGGGCCCGATCGGGCGCGGCGAGGTCGACCCCGAGTCGGGGCTCTACGAGTGGTACGAGTGGCCCGAAGGCACCCCACGCCCGCGCCCGGGGCAAGGGCAACCGCCCGCGCTGACCTGGCCCAAGCTCCTCGGTCACTGGCCGTTGATCGAGGCTGACCTGCACGAGATTTACGGCGTTGACCTCGGCGACCGGGCGCTGCTGCGGGCCCGTTCCTGGCGGTGGCTGCGCGTGCGCATCCTCGCCCTTCTCTCTGCCGAGTCCCGCCTCGCCCGCGCGCTCACACCCCCGCCCTCCGCCTCCACACCCGCGGGAGGCACGACCGTCCGGAGGTGATGAGCTGTGGCTCTGCGCGTCGGCGAACTTGCCGCAACGATCACCGTCGACGACTCCGGCGCCCGCACGGGCGTACAGCGGGCCGAGGCCGCACTGCGCGCCGGCGGCGACCGCATGACCGCCAGCGCAGACCGCTCCGGACGCCAGGCCGGCAACCAGCTCGGCGACGGCGTCGAGCAGGGCGCCGACCGGGGCGGCAACCGCGCCGCCGAGGCGATACAGAAGGGGCTCAAGAAGCTCGCCGCCGCCGCGGTCGGCCTGGCCATCGGTACCGCGCTGGTCGGCGGGATCGGCGAGGCCCTCGAACAAGCCAAGATCACCGGCCAGTTGCAGGCGCAGCTCGGCTCCAGCGGGCCGGCCGCCGCGAAGTACGGCAAAGCCGCGGGGGCGCTGTATTCCGGGGCGATCGTCGACAGCGTCCAAGACGGTGCCGAGGCGATCAAGGGCATTGCGCGGTCTGGCCTGCTGCCGCCGGAAGCGACCGAGCAGCAGATCACCACCATGGGCAAGCGGGTCGCCGACACCGCCTCGGTCATGGGTGAGGACGTATCCGCCGTCACCCGGTCCGTGGGCCAGATGATGCGTACCGGCCTGGCCAAGAACGCCGACGAGGCCATGGACGTACTGGTGCGCGGAACCCAGCGCGGGGGCAACGCGGCCGAGGATTTGCTCGACACGTTCACGGAGTACGGCACGCAGTTCCGGAACATGGGCCTGTCCGGGCAGCAGGCCATGGGGCTCATTCAGCAGGGGCTCAAGGGCGGTGCCAGGGACGCGGACGTCGTCGCCGACACCATCAAGGAATTCAGCATCGAGGCCGTTGCCGGATCGGACAAGGTCCGGGGCGGGTTCGAGAAACTCCACCTGAACGCCGACAAGATGTTCGCCGCCATCGGCAAGGGCGGCAGCAGCGCGACCGGCGCCCTCGACAAGACCCTCGACACCCTGCGGGCCGTTAAGGACCCCATCGAACGCAACGCGATTGCGACCGAGTTGTTCGGCACCAAGGCCGAAGACCTCGGCGACGCGCTGTACTCCCTGGATCCGTCCAGTGCGGTCAAGGCGTTGGGGGACGTCAAGGGTGCCACCGACGGTGCGGGCAACGCCATGCGTGACAACGCCGCGACCAAGGTCGAAGTCTTCAAGCGGAAGCTCATGCAGGGAGTTGTCGAAGTCCTCGGCACCTACGTGGTTCCGGCGATTGAGAAGCTCGTGAACTGGCTCGGTGACGGTGGCCTTGGCCGGGCGTTCAAGACCGCCAGCGGTTTCATTTCCGAGCACTCCACCGCCCTTGGCATCGGGGCCGGCGTGATCACCACGCTCATGCTGCCCACCCTGATCACGCTCGCCGCCCAGGCCGGCATCACGGGTGCGGCGGTGGTGATGAGCTGGGCCACGCAAACCGCCGCTGGCGTCGCTGCTGGCGGCCGGTTCATCGTCACCAACGCCACCATTCTTGCCGGTTGGGCGGCACAGGGCGGCGCCGCCGTCGCCAACGGTGCACGCGTTGCGGGGGCGTGGATCCTCATGGGCGGGCAGAGCCTCATTCAGGCCGCGCGGATGGCCGCGGCGTGGGTGATGGCCATGGGCCCCGTCGGCTGGATCATCACCGCAGTTATCGGCCTGGTGGCGCTGATCGTCGCCAAGTGGGACGCCATCAAGAACGCCACGGCCGCCGCCTGGGAGTGGGTCTGGAACAAGATCAAGAGCGTTGGGCAGTGGCTACTCGATCTGTTCCTGAACTTCACCCTCGTCGGGATCATCGTCAAACACTGGGACGACATCAAGGCCGGCACCGTCCGGGTCTGGAACGCGATCGTCGATTGGGTCAAGGCGCTGCCGCAGCGCATGCTCGACTTCTTCCTGAAGTGGACGCTCGTCGGGCTGATCATCCGGCATTGGTCGGAGATCAAGGACGGTACGAAGCGCAAGGCCGGCGAAATGCTCGACTGGGTCCGCGGCCTCCCCGGGTGCATCGTCGGGTACTTCGGCGACTTCGGATCCATGCTCTACAACAAGGGCCGCGACCTGATCACGGGCCTGTGGGACGGGATCCAGAACATGGGTCCCTGGCTCGCCAGCACCCTCGCCGGGTGGGCAAAGGATCTGATCCCCGGCCCCATCGCCAGGGCGTTGGGGATCCACTCGCCCTCGCGCGTCATGCGCGATCAGATCGGCCGGCACATTCCCTCAGGCATCGTCGAGGGCATCAAGTCCGGCGCCCCTGCGGTCGACCGCACCATGCGGTCCCTGGTGTCCGTTCCGTCCGCCCCGCAGTTCGCCACCGCCGGCGCAGCCCCCGCCAACGGCGCTCTGCAGGACGTTGGTTGGGGCACGTCGGTTCACATTGAGAACTGGCACGCCGGTGGGCAGTCCGCCGACCAGGTCGCCGCCGCGCTGGCCTGGCAGATGAAGGGCAGGGGGTGACCATGTCCGCTGGTGATCTGGTCACCCTCCCCGGACACCTCCAGTTCGGCGAGCTGCTGCTCGGGCCCGGCACGGCCGTGCGCTGGCAAAAGCTGACCGGGTGGGAGGACTCCCCCGGTGTGGACTCCGGCACCGTGCCACGGGCCGGCGCGTACGGGGCGATCCCCGGCCGGCTTCTGGCGCAGCCCCGCACGATCACGGTCGACGGGGTCGTGCTGCGCACCGCGCCCGGCGCGATGACCGCGGCAGTGCGGGAGTTGGGCGCGCACCTGGCGTTGCGTGACGACGAGGTGCCGCTCGTGGTGCGCCTGGATGACGCGCCGCCTCTGCTGGTCTACGCCCGGTGTCTGCGGCATTCCATACCCGTCGACACCGGGTACCGCGTAGGCACGGTCACGGGTGGGGCGATTCAGTTCGAGGCCAGCGACCCCCGCCGTTACAGCCTGATCGAGCAGCGCGCCGAGATCCGGCTGCCGGCCGCCGAGCCGGGCCTCGACTGGCACCTCGCCCCCGGCCCCGAACGGTTGGGCTGGCCGCTGGACTTCGGGGCGCCTGGCTCGACCGGCACCACCACCGCCACCAACGACGGCACCACCGACACACACCCGACCATCACGTTCCGGGGGCCGGTCGACCGGCCTAGCCTCACCAACCTCGCGACGGGCGACGTGATCGAGTACGACATCTCCCTCGCCGACGGCGACGAGCTGCTCGTCGATACCGCGGCCGGCACCGTCACGCTCAACGGCACCGCCTCACGCCTGAGCGACGCGACCGCCCGCTCCGTCCCCGAGCAGACCCTCACCCTGCCGCCCGGTGTGACGTCGTGGGCGTTTCGCGCCGCCCCCGGATTCACCGACCCCCGCGCTACCGCGATCCTGCGGTGGCGCTCGGCCCACTGGTAAGGAGCCTCCCTGTGACCGTGCGCGCCGCATGGCTACTGCCCACCGGGCAGACCCGCGAAGACACCCGCCTCGCGCCGCTCGGCGCCATGGCCCCCACCTCCGAACTCGCCTCCCGTGAGGGGGTGATCGCGGGCGGCAACCCCCTCTCCGCGGCCGGCGTGGGGCCTATGCAGCTCCAGATCGGCACCGGCCGCGCCCTGGTCCAGGGCACCACACCCCAGGGCGCTTACCCGGTTGTGGTGACCTCGCCGGAGACGCTGACGCTGGCCGACGGCGACGCGCAATACGGCCGCATCGACGCTGTCGTGCTACGGGTCCGCGATGGGCTGTATGACACCAGCGAGCAGACAGCCGTCGCCATCGAGGTCATCCCAGGCACTCCCGCGGCCACCCCGACCGCCCCCGCGCTGCCGCCGGCCGCGCTGCGGCTGTGGGAGGTGACCGTCCCGGCCGGCACGTCCGCCGGCACCGGCGGAATCACCTGGGGCTCCGCACTGGCCGACCGGCGCCGCTACACCGCCGCGTACGGCGGGATCATCCCCCGCGGCTGGGGCCTGAACTTCCCAGGCGCCTACGACGGGCAGTACCGCGACACCGGCACCGGCCTGGAACGCTGGTCCGCCTCGGCCGGGGCGTGGCAGCCCTACCCGGCCGACACCGGCTGGATCGACCTACCCCTGCCCACTGGCTATCAGCGGTTCTCCGGCAACGCCTACCCCTTCCAGATCCGCAAGACCGGCACCCAGGTGCACCTGCGCGGGCGCATCACCCGCACCGCCGGCCCTATCCCCGCCGACGGGCAACCCCTTCCGGGCCTGACCCTGCCGGCCATGTATCGGCCGTCCCAGTCGCCCACCTCCTACGCAGAGGTGACGTTCGGCTGCGACGTAACCAGCACCTACCCGGCCGGCGTCGTCCGCGGAGAGATCAGCGGACGAGGAACGATCACCGCCGCCTTTCAACGGCCCGTCTCCACATGGCTGGCCTTCGGCTGCTGCTGGTGGGCCGACTGACCCACACGAAAAGGGGGTGCGCATGTTCGCCCCCTACCGGGCCTTGTTCTGTGACCTGCGGACCGACCAGCTACTCGACGCGCTTCCCCTGCAAGGGGTCAGCTTCGACGACTATCTCGGCAAGACCGGCACCGCCCAGGGCACCATCCCCATGCCCAACGCCGCCATTGCCGGCCGCGTCCGCGCCGCCGTCACCCCGGGCCGCACGGCCCTGTGGATCGAGCGGGGGCGGGAAATCTGGTGGGGCGGGATCGTGTGGACCGCCTCTGTGCAGTCCACCGACCGCGGCTTTCTGTCCATGCAGGTCCAGGCCGGCACCTTCGACAGCTACCTCGATCACCGCCGCCTACTCGACACCTTCGAGGCCCGTGGCGTCGAGCAGTTCGACATCGTGCGCCAGCTCATCGACTACGCGCAGCAGGGCGCCGGCGGCGATATCGGGATCGAGTACGGCACCGAGACGTCCGGCATGCCGCGTGATCGCGTCTACAGCCGGTACGACGTGCCCTCGCTCCGCGATCTCATCGACCAACTCGGCAAGGTTGAGAAGGGCTTTGAGTGGCGCATAGCCGCCTTCCGGGATCCTGAAAGCGGCCGGCGCATCAAGCGCTTGCAGCTTGGATCACCGGTGATTCGAACCGGTGCGAGCGACGTCGTCCTCGACCATCCGGGCCCGGTCATGTCCTACGCCTGGCCCGTGGACGCCACCGGGCAGGCCAACGTCTGGCAGTCCCGCGGCGCCAGCGACAACACCAACCAGGCCGCCGAATCCGTTCCGCTGCTGTCTGATCTGCTCGTGGACGACGTTGCCCTCGCGGCCGGCTGGCCCCGCCTGGATGGCACCTCGGACTACTCCACCGTGATCGAGAAACCCACCCTGGACGCCCACGCGCGGGCCGACTGGGACACCGCCCGCACCCCGCGCACCATTCCCGAGATCACCGTGCACATGGGCCGCGCGCCCCTCACCCCGGCCATGCTCGGCACCACCATCCGCCTGCGCATCCGTGACTTGTGGTTCGCCGATGGCCTCGACGAGCGGTATCGCGTCGTCGGCATGGCCCTCACGCCGCCGGAGCGCGGCCGGCCCGAAACCGCGAAACTCTTCCTGGAGGCGCCCTAAATGGCCGCTGTCCCCCTCGACCTCCTCGACCGCATCCGCGCCCTTGAGCGCCAGGTGCGCGAACTATCCGGCCGCGCGCAGACCCGGCCCGCCCTGAACCGGATCACCCACGGCACTGTGGTCATCGGCGAGGGTGGCAGCCTCGACGTCCGGGCCCCCGGCGGCGCGCAGGTGCTCGGGGTGGGCCAGTTCGCCACCGGCCGGTACGGCGTGAGCATGGCCCGCGAGGACGGGACCGGCGTCGCCTTGGAGGTCGGCGGCAACGACACCACGGCCGCCCAAATGGTCCGGCTGTTCGCCCGCGGCGGGTACCCGTCCCCGATCGTGATGGATGACGGGTACGCCGACGGGTACCTCGGCCGACCATGGGTGCCCATCCCCCTCGCCCCCAGCGCCACCGTCACCGCCTCCGACTGGACCACCACCCACGCAGGCACCATCTGGACCCAGCACGCCGTACTCGCCGCACAGTGGTCGATCTACGCGCCGGCCGGCACCACCGCCGAGGCCCGCCTCATGCTCAACCGCGGCGGCAACCTCACCCAACTTGGCGACACCCTCACCGCCGCCGGGAAAGAAGTGTTCACCTCGCAGCGCATCACCCCCAGCGCGCACGGCCTTTCCCGTGGCGACACCGCCGCCCTCCTCATCCAGGCCCGACGCACCGCCGGGGCCGGCACCGCGGTTGCGTGGTGTCAGGGCATGTGGGGCTCCAACACCGCCAATGCCAGCGAAGCCAACCACTAGGACACCACCTTGCTCCCCGACTCCATCCCCACCGTCACCGTCACCGGCCGCTTTCTTTCGCCCGACGGCCGGCCCCTGTCCGGCGCGGTCGTCTTCCGCGCGCCGGCGCAGCTCACATTCCCGGCCGCCGACGTCATCCTCGGCGGGCCCGTCACCGCGCAGCTCGACGCGCAGGGGCAGATCAGCGCGACCCTGCCCGCCACCGACGCGCCCGGCATGATCCCCGACGGCTGGTCGTACACCGTGACCGAGTCCCTGTCGGGCATCCCGGCCGGCCGCTCGTATCAAGTCCTGCTGCCCGCCGAGGCACCCGAGGCCGACCTCGCCGACGTCGCCCCCACCGACCCCACCAAGCCCAACTACGTGGCGGTTCGCGGCGCTTCCGCGTATGAAGTGGCCAAAGCGGAAGGGTTTGAGGGCACCCGGCCTGATTGGCTCGCCTCCTTGGTCGGCCCCCGCGGACAGGAAGGAACGCGGGGGCCGGCCGGGCCCCAGGGCGAGGCAGGCCCCCAGGGCGCACGCGGCGAGCGGGGTACCCCGGGGGCTGACGGCCGGGTGCAGTCGGTCAACGGCCAGACCGCCGCCGAGGTCACGCTCGCCGCGGCCGACGTCGGAGCAGTCCCCGCCGCCGCGGCCGGCGCCCCGGGCGGCGTCGCCCAGCTCGACGACACCGGCCGCATCCCCACCACCCAACTCCCGCCCACCGCCGGTGCGGTCGCGTCGGTCAACGGCAAGACCGGGGCCGTGCAGCTCACCGCGGGCGACGTCGGCGCGCTGGCCACCAGCACCCGCGGCGCCGCCGGCGGGGTCGCCAGCCTCGACACCAGCGGACAGATACCCGCCGCGCAGCTTCCGCCGGCGACCAGCCCCCGCAACACGTGGTCCCCGCAGGCACTCGGTTTCCAGGCGTGGACGTGTGACCCGTACACGGTCGCTAATCCTGTTGCCAAGTTCCTTGCGCCGCAGCGGCTTTACGTGAGCGGCATCAACATCACGGAGCCAACGCAGGTCAACCGGGTGATCATGTTCGCCCGCGGCTATGGAGGTGTCCCAGCCGATCGGTTCGCCGCGGGCATCTATCGCGAGGACGGGACGAAGGTCACCGGCACCGCGGCGCCGGTCAGCCTCGACATGGCCGGGCAGACGGCCGGCAGCCCACCACAGATGATCAACAACCACATCGGCGCAACCGCAATCGCCATGCCGTCGACCGTCACCCTGTCGCCCGGCCGGTACTGGGTGACATGGGTCCTGACCACGGGCGGCACCTCGGATTACGCGTTCTTCCACGTGCAGAACGAATCCCCCACAGCCGCCGCCAACTTCTTCTTCGGTACCCCGTTCGCCCGCGCCTGGTACCTCAACGGCCAGACCAACACCCCCGCCAAGCTCAACCAGGGCGACGCAGGCGTGCTCACCGACCACGACATTCCGATCATGGCCCTTGCCCTGGCCTGACTACACACTCACCAGTAAGGACACGCCCATGACTGAGATCGTCCGCGCCGAGGTCGCCGTCGCCTATGGCATCGAGAACCGCGACCCTCGCCGGACCGTCATCCGGCACAACATTCCCATCATGGCGTGGGCGCCGGGCGGCAGTGTCTACCTGACGCCTCAGGAGAACGAGGCCGCGCTCAAGGCCGCCGCCGCGGCATTCGCCGCCGCTCTGCCCACCCACCGCGGGTACAGCATCATCGGCTCCCTGGTAAGCGAGACCGCCACCCCCATCTGACCTCCCACCCCGACCCTCGCACCACACGCCCGAGCGCACCGCGCCGGGCGCTTTTTCATTTCTGGAGACACGATGGCAACACCCCTTTCCGCCGACCGTCTGCTCGCCGCGCTGCGTGCCGAGGGCGTCCACGTCATTGAGTACGGCGACTGGCGCTCCCACAACCGCAACCACAAGGGATCGTTTGGCCCGGTCAACGGCGTGATGATCCACCACACCGTTTCGTCCGGCACCGACGCGTCGGTGCGCATGTGCTACGACGGATACGCGGAACTTCCCGGGCCGCTGTGCCATGGCGTGATCGCCAAGAACGGCGACGTCTACCTGATCAGCTCTGGCCGTGCCAACCACGCCGGCCGCGGCGACGGCAACGTGCTGAACGCCGTGGTCGCCGAGCGCGCCCTACCGGTCACCACTGCCAACAACACGGACGGCAACACCCACTTCTACGGGTTCGAGTGCGTCAACCTCGGCAACGGGGCCGACCCGTGGCCCGAGGCGCAGCTCGACGCGATCGAGCGCGTCGGCGCCGCCCTGTGCCGTGCCTACGGCTGGTCGTCCGCGTCCGTGATCGGCCACAAGGAGTGGACGAACACCAAGATCGACCCGCGCGGGGTCAGCATGGACACGATGCGCGAGCGCATCGACCGCCGCCTGAACCACGGCGGCAGCAGCAGCTCGTACACGGTCAAGGCCGGCGACACCCTGTCGGCGATCGGCCGGGCGCACAGCGTGCCGTGGAAGGACATCGCCGCAGCGAACGGCCTGCGTGAGCCGTATGCGATCCGGCCGGGGCAGTCCCTCACGATGCCCGGCAAGCCGGCCCCGGCCCCGCGGTACGAGCCGTTCCCCGGGGACGGCTTCTTCCGGTCCTACCCGCGTTCGCCGATCGTGACCGCCATGGGCCGCCGCCTGGTCGAGGAAGGGTGTTCTGCCTACGGCTCCGGGCCCGGCCCCCAGTGGACCGCAGCCGACCGCGAGTCGTTCCGTAAGTGGCAGCAGCACCTCGGCGACGCGCCCGCGTACTGCGACGGCTGGCCCGGCCGCCGCCAGTGGGACGCCCTCAAGGTCCCCAAGGTCTAACCCGCCCCCGCCCGCCCGCACACGGCGGACGGGCCCCTGTCCCCATCTATAGAACGAGGTACACCCCCATGACCGACGCCACCCGGCGCACCATCCGCACCGTCGTGCAGACCACCGTCGCCCTCGCCGTTCTGCTGCCCGCCATCGTCGACGCCTCCGGCATCCCCGCATCCCTGCCCTGGGTCGCCGGCTCCCTCGCCGTCGCCGGTGGCCTGGCCCGCGTGATGGCTCTGCCCGGCGTGCAGGCCCTGCTCCCCGGCTGGCTGCGCAGCGCACCGCCCGGCCACACCAAGGACACCGGAGGTGACGTGTGACCGACCACGACCCCGGCGACGTCGCCCTCGAACTCGAACGACTCCGCGGCGCCGTCGAGGCCGGGTTCGCCCGCGTCGACGGCGCCCTGGCCCTCGTCGTCCAACGCTCCGACCAAACCGACCGACGCCTCGCCGAGCTCGACACCCGCCTCGACGCCGTCGAACGCCGCCGCTGGCCCCTCCCCAGCATCGCCGCCCTGCTCGGCGTCGTCGGCCTGTTCATGACCGTCTGGCAGGCGACCGCTGCTCGATAGCAGCACTAAAATCCCCCGCGCGGCCGGCAGTGGCCGCGCGGGGGATTTCTGCGTTACGCGCTGGGACAGGAACGTTCTCAGTCGTTGAGAGTCTTGCTGAACTCCACGAACCCGGCCCAGCAGGCCGGCGAGAAGGTCAGCGTCCCGCCGTCCCGGTCCTTGGTGTCTCGAACCATAACCTTGGTGGAGCCAGCGTCAGCAACTTCGACGCAGCTTTCGTGCTTGGTATAGGTGCTGGTGCGCCAATTCACCATCTCAGCCACGTTCTTCCCTTCCTAAACGTTCAAAATGTTCAATGGCAGTCAAGATGAGGTCCCTAGCGGCCGGGCCATAGACGGCGGACTGTCGGTGAAGCTCAAATTCCTTGCGGTAGAGCTCGATTTCCTTCGGCTGCGTCACGGAAATCTCCGCAGAGGACGTCTCGATCTTGACGAGCTTGTCGTCGAACATCACGAAGCCGTGCCCGAGCCAGATGACCAGGGGCGCGGACCGTGGGACGATCCCCAGAGTGAGCCGCGGGAGCGCCAACACAGCTATGAGTCGGTCGAGTTGAGCCCTCATAACCTCCGAGCCCCCATGGTTCGAGTAGAGGGCTTGCTCGCCGAGGAGCACGTTGAAGATCCGGTCCCCCTCGTAGAGATACCTCTGCCGTTCGAGACGCTTCACCACCGCCGCCTCCATGTCGGGCGGGCTCTCGTGGAAGCTCGATACCAGCTCGAAGATGACCTTGGCGTATTCCGCAGTCTGGATGGTGCCCCAGATGACGTTGGGCTCCCAGACCCTGAATACCTTGGTCTTCCGGTAGAGCGGCAGGGACTTCTTCTGGAGGTTCTCGGTCCCGTCCTGGATATGCCGGCGCCACTCCATCCACATCTCGTCGATGTGGCGGACGGTGGCGATCAGATCGGCGAGGTCCGACTTGTGCCCGGTCTTCTCGCACCAGACGCGGATGTCGTCCTCGCTGGCGTTCTGCTTACCGTTCTCGATACGAGAGACCTTGGATTCCTGCCAGCCGGTGGCCGCGGCGAAGGCCCGGCCGCTGCTGAACCCCGCGTCCTTACGGAATCCACGCAACCGGGCCCCCAACGCCTCCCGTGTCACCTGTGCTTGATCGCTCACGGAACAGTCAGGGCTTGTACTCGTTGTGAGGAACGGCCATGCCCCAGAGCAGATCCCGAACGCGGATGCACTCGGCGACGATGGCCGGCGCCTCGATGATCTCGGAGCCCAAGACACGCCCCGCGTCGTCGAAGTGCCCCACGGCCAAAAGCTTGTCGTCGAAGAGCCACCAGTCATTACCCGCCACGGGGAGCCTCAGCCCCTCGGGCAACTTGTGCCGCGACAACCATCGGATGGACTCGCCGGCCTCTTCGTTGACTTGGGTGGTGGCGTGCTCCCACTGGATGTAGCGGCTGTGCGGCTCGGTGACGACCCGGACCCGGCGCACGGTCATCCCCGAGTCGGTGACACGCTTCATGAGCTGTGTCCACGGCACCATGAACGAGTCGTCGGCTGTCCCACGAAGCCAGCTCTCGTACGGGCCCTCCTCGTTGGGGACTGAGTAGTCGTCCCTCAGCTCCAAGTGGAAAGCGTCGTGCGCGTAGCGCTCAAAGAGCTGGTTGCGCTCGGCGCTGGAGATCAGCTCCACGCGGTTCCTCCAGTAGCGCCGTGATCGCGGCCTTGGGGACCTCGACCACGGTCTCGTAGTCCGGAATCTCCATCTGTGCCAGGGCCTCGGGGTCGGTCACCTCCAGGCCCTGGACAACGTACGTTCCCTCTGGCGTCAGGACCATGAGGGGGTCCTCAAGACGCCTGAACTCACCGGAGGGAAGACCGTCCTTCTCCAGGTGCTCGAACAGCTCGGTCGGCACCTCCACCACCGTCTCGCCCTCGGAGACGGTGAGCTGCATGAGCAGATCGTTCGCGAAGATTCTCCACCCCTGGACGAGGTACGTGTCACGGTCGGTGGCGTAGAGAGTCGGGCAGTCACCCTGGCGGGAGTTCTTACCAAGGAACCGTAGCTTCATGGTCGTTCTCCTGTCTGCCGTCTTGCGCGACTTTGCGCGCCACCACGAGGTTCGGCGAGGCGTTCGACCGCGTCAATCCACTTGCTGCAAACTCGCGCAATCTCCTTGGAGGTTGGCTGACAGCGGCTCTACGTTCGTTCTCGACCTGAGCAGCCAACGCCGCCGCACGCGAGCGGCGCCGAGGGGAGACGCGTGGTGTTCACCGTGACTGACAGGGCCAAGGTTCCGAGCATCGACGATCTGCCGATCGATGTGGAGCTGGTCGAGGACAGCACTGATTCCACACTGACGATGAAGCTGGCCACCTCGACCCGCGAGGAGATCGAGAGCAAGACGCCGATTCTCATCGGTCACCTGGAGCTGTTCCTCAGGGAGGAGTTGGGGGCGGACGAGGACTCCCAGGTACGAGACATGTTCTCCAGGGCGTACAAGCTCCTCGACCTGAAGGACCGGCCCACCAGGGAAACGACGGCCTTCAGCGTCTTCCTCTTCAACCGTGACGTGGCCCTCCTGACCCGGCAGCTCCTCTGGATCTACCGCCAGAGGAGAGAAGACGGTGACGCGTGAGCCCCAACCTCCGGTAGACGCCCCCTCCGCACCGAACTGCCCCCAACTAACCGCTGTGCTACTCGACTTCAAACGAGAGCACCAAGCGGCACAGGCGCTGGCGGACCTCCGTGACGACCACGATTCAATCGCCTACCTCGCCAAGGTCGAGGACCTGGCTACCGAAGCACTCAAGGTGATCATTGCCGCCCACGGCTGGCCGGGACACACCCTCACCGGCGAGGCTGGCGCCAACGCGGCCTGGTGGATCGTGCACCACTCCAACGACCGTGCCTTTCAGCGACGGGCTCTCGCACTGCTTGACGAGGCCGTGCAAGTTGGGGAAGCCACGCAGGAGCAGCTCACCTTCCTCACCGATCGAGTCCGCGTACTGGCAGGCCGCCCGCAGCTCTACGGAACGCAGTTCAACATCGGCACAAACGGGCTTCGCGCATACGTAGTTGAAGATCCTGAACACCTTGACGTGCGCCGCGCCAAGATGGGCCTCTCGCCCTTCGACGCCTTCGACAAGCTCGTGCGCGGCTTCTACCCGCCCCCGGACCCGCCAGATTCCGGGAGCCCAACACAGCGCTACACCACCAGGAGATCCATGCACACCATTGAGTACGAAGCGAAGGCGCTGGGCATCGACCCGAACGCCATGGCCGAACGGATCAAGGCGGCCGGTGGAAGTTTCCAGGGCGAGCGCCTGATGCGCCGCTACGTCTACGACACCGTTCCCGCGGTGCCGGGCCGGTGGGTGCGCCTGCGGGACTCTGGTGGCGCGGTGACCCTGTGCGTGAAGACGATCAGCTCGGACGAGATCGACGGCACCCGGGAGACCGAGACGACGGTCGGCTCGTTCGAGGACACGCACGTGCTCCTCGGGCTCATGGGGCTCGCGCACCGCAGCTACCAGGAGAACCGGCGCTCGTCCTGGCTGCTGGACGGTGTGCGGCTGGAGATCGACGAATGGCCGCTCATCCCGCCCTATCTGGAGATCGAGGGCGACACCGAAGACGAGGTCTGGTCCACCGCCGAACTCCTGTCCATCCCGCGGGATGACCTGACCAGCGAAAACACGACCAAGGTATTCGCCCGCTACGGAATCGACCTCGACTCCATCAACGAGCTCCGCTTCGCCTAGCCCTCTCCACCATCCGCCGGCGGGGGCATGTGTCCCCGCCGGCCAGGAGGCGACCATGATCGACCGCGACTCGAACGACCTACCAGTCACGGTAGTGCCGGACCGAACCCTACGCGTCAAGATCATCGACGCATGCGGGCTCGCCTGCACCTTCTGCCACAACGAAGGCACCCCCGTCACGACGGACAACCCCGACCGCGAAGCGGGGCAGTTCACCGGGACACCCGGCCGCTCCGGCCGAGTCTCGATCTACCTCACCACCAACGGCGCCGGCTTCCTGTCCGAACGCATCAAAGCCGACTCCGACTTCGCCCTCGCACTGGCAGCAATGCGGGGCAGTCTCCCGACAACTGAGGTCCACTTCACCGGCGGAGAACCCACCCTCCACCCCGAACTACCCCAACTCATCCGCATAGCACGCCGACTCGGCCTGACGGTCGGACTCACCAGCAACGGCGAGAACGGCGCCGCCGTCCTGCCCGAGTGCGCAGCGGCCGGACTCGACCGCATCAACCTGTCCGTGTTCGGCACGACCCCCGAAGAACTCGCCGCCGTCCAGGCCCCACGCCTGGCCTCACCGAAACTGGCGGCACGCAAGCTCGACGCACTCGCCGCCACGGTCGAGGCCGCCGCCCGGCACGGGGTAAAGGTCTCGGCAAACATCGTGATCCCAGACCACGACCATGTGGCACGGGTGCTCCGAGTCATCGAGGAGCACGGGCGGGCCGTCACCGTACGCATGTTGGTCAACCTTGAGGACGACGGCGCCTCACGCGCCGCCATGCAAGAAGTCGTCGACCACCTCGGAGCCGCACCGGTCCGCCGCATCATCACCGCCGGCGCCTCCGACCAGCGCATCCGCTACCGACTCCCCGACGGCCGGACGCTGTACGCCAAGAGCATCCGGCCCGTCCGACTGCCGGACACCTGCACAGGGTGCCGGTTCAACAACGACCGGGACTGCCAGGAGGGCTATTACGGTGTACGCATGTACCGGGCGCAGAGCGGCCCCTTCATGGTCGGCGTGTGCATCCAACGCATGGACCTGTGTCTGACACTCGGCGAATTCGTGATGAGCCAGCGCTGCGCCGAAGTTCGGGACTTCCGCGACGAGGAAACGGCCAGACTCACGGCCCTCTACCAGCCGGCCGGCGTTCCCGCCCCGCACTGACCGTCGCGGTCGCACGACGGCGCACCCGCCGGGATTTCTCCCGGCGGGTGCGCCTTGTTGCGTTTCCCCAGGCCACAGGGTGTGTTCATTGGAGAAGAAACCCGAGAAGTTCCTGATCGACCACACCGGCGCGGTGGCCGGCCGCTTCCGTCCGCGCACGGAGCCCGAGGCAGCGGAGCTGATCACGGCAATCGAGGCAGCGCTGCCGGCCTGATCCGCGGCGTCCGGGGCCGGGCCGGGCCTCTTCGGCTGCTGCAAGGCGATTCGCCCGATCAGCTTCCGAAGGATCAGGTTCCGCTCGGCCGCGGTCAGCGTCTCCCACTCGTCCAGGACGCCCACCACCAGAGGCGGGTAGTCCTCAGCCTCCGGCATCTCCTCGACCTCAAACAGGGTCGAGATCCGCTCTGAAAGCTGGTCCCGCTCGGCCACCAGCTCATCCCGCGCCGCCTCGAACCCACCCCTGCCGCACAGCGCCTCGCCGAGCAAATGCTCGGGGTCCTCACCGAGTTCGAGCAGGCCCGCCATGCCGGGATCACCGCGGCCGGCGGCAACCCCGACGACGATCGCGCCCGGCTCGAACAGGTGCGAACGATCGCCGAGCGGTACGAGCACCACCACAGGGACGCCGCCGAACTTCCAGTACTGATCGAGAGTCTGGCCGAGGACCTCGACCTCAACGACGTGCGCGCACTGCGCGTCGCCGGCGCGTCCGTCGTCGCCATCACGCCCGAGGTGATCATGCGTGCAGCGGACCGCGGCATGAAGGCACCCGAGATCGCCGGAAAATGAGCCTTACGCCCTCACGCGTATACGACCTCATTCGCAAGGAGCGGCAGAAGCGACACGAGACCAGCCCCGAGCCGTAGTCCAGAACCAGCGCGGGCCCGGTCCGGCGACCTCATCGCCGTACGGGCCCGAATAGCCACGATGGGAGCAACCCCCACCATGGCCAACACCAACCCTACCGAGCAGCCCTTACCCCCAAAGGGAACGACCGATCCGTCCTGTGAGGAAGGACCGGTCGCCGCCTTAACTCGGCCCAGCGAAGAGCGCCCTTCTCCTTTCCTATCCGATAACGACTCAGGCGAAGGGGCAATGCGGCCGAAAGGCACGGTCGTCCGATCAGTCGATGCGGAATCCCGATCACGGATGCCGAGGTTCCCGAACACGCGCCAGCCGCCGTATCGGGTAACACGGTGAAATTTCATCTGACCTGCTCAACCGATGCTCATGAGCCGGTTGGGCCGCGGGGAGGTCTAACCACCGGTGGTCGTGCCATCGGAGGCAGCCAGGCGTTGGCGGCGTGTAATCCAGCGACTGGGTTGAGAACAACCGTAGGAGGACTATCCGTGAACATTGCCAAGAGCCAAGAAGGCTGCCATGGTCCTTATGGCGACCGGCATCGCGACGGGAGTGCCGACAGGCGCGGCTTATGGCGAACAGCGGTGCGCAGGGCGCCGCCGTCAGGTCACCCGGCTTCGCCTCAGGCAACCTGGCCCAGATGCCGATCCACATGCCGATCAACCTCTGCGGCAACACGATCAACTCAGAATCCGCCTCCGAGTTCTGCGCCTCGCACTGCGAGTTCCCCGTCGCTGTGACTCCGGAGCAAGCCAATTCCTGGTAGCCGCAGTACTTCAGGGCCTCGCTGCCTTGATAGACCACCGGCTCACCACCCCGCCACCCGTGAGGAGCGCCGAGCTTGCTGGGCATCGCCTGGCTGAGCTGGGAGGGATTGAAGACAGCCGCCGGAGCCTGGTCTCCTGCTGAGCTTCCACCACCCGAACCGCCACCACTGGCGCCGTTCCCTCCCTGAGAGCAGGCCGCCATCGCGAATATGCATACAGCGCCCATGGCCGCGCTACGTGATCCCCGACGCATCCGACGCTCCTTCCAGCTCTTGATAACTCGCTCTTGATAACTCGCCATGTACACCCAGCACCATCGGACGCATGGGCTCCAACAGCGTTGTTGCTGGTGCTACTTGCCTTGGCAGCGTCGAGCCGAGCGACGGCAAGCGCTCCACGATCTACCACCTCGCCGGCTCCTGCATTCCGGCCCCTGGTGATCCCGAGGAAACGCCCTAACCCCACGCCCGCCCTCACATGGCAGGCGGGCGCCCCTGCCCCCCGCTCTGGGAAGTGGTACTCCCATGACCGACGCCACCCGGCGCACCATCCGCACCGTCGTGCAGACCACCGTCGCGCTCGCCGTGCCGCTGCCCGCGACCGTCGACGCCTCCGGCATCTCCGCATCCCCGCCATGGGTCGCCGGCTCCCTCGCCGTCGCCGGCGGCCTCGCCCACGTGATGGTGCTGCCCGGCATGCAGGCACTGCTCCCCGGCTGGCCGCGCGCCGAGCCGCCTCGCCTGATCCGCGGCGTCCCGGGCCGGCTCGGGGTGCGGCACCGCTCCGGCCCGGGTGGGACCGTAAGCGCCCCAACGCCGCCCTTCCGCGCGATTTAGACTGGTCGGAGCCGTACCGTTTCTGCACCGCGCCGCACCAGCTCAGAAGTCTTCTCATGCCGCATTCGCCGCCGTTCTCCGAACCCGCCGACCCGCACGAAGGTGCCGGGGGCGAGGGCTCGGCGGCGGTGCTCGCCGAGCGGACCGCGCAGAGCCTGCGGCATCTGGCCGGCGGTCCGCTGACCCGGCTGCCGCAGCTGCTGGAGGCGATGGTCGCCATCGGCTCCGACCTCGACGTGCACCGGGTGCTGCACCGGATCGCCGAGACCGCCGCCTCGCTGACCGGCGCCCGCTATGCGGCCGTGGAGGTGCTGGACGAGGACGGCGACGGGCTGCGCGACCTGATCACCCACGGCACCCGGCCCGAGGGCCGGCCGACCGCCCCGTTCGCCCTCCGGGTGCCGATCAAGGTGCGGGGCGAGCTGTTCGGGAGCCTCTTCCTGGCCGGGCAGCCGGACGGCGCGACGGCCGGGCAGGGTGCGGCGCCCGGTGCGGAGTCGGGGCGGTTCAGCGAGGTGGATCTGCATCTGGTGCGGGTGCTGGCCACCGAGGCCGGGATCGCGATGGGCAACGCCCGGATGCACGCCGCGGCCCGGCAGCGCCGGCGCTGGATCGACGGAGCGGCGTCGGTGACCACGGCGCTGCTGGCCGGCCCGGAGACCGGCTCGACCACGGAGCATGCGCTGACGGTGGTGGCCGAGAAGGGCCGGGAGCTGGCCGAGGCGGCGACCGGGGCGGTGCTGCTGCCGCAGTCCGACGGCGCCATGGAAGTGGTGGCGATCTCCACGGTCCTGCCCGAGTCGGTGCGGGCGGAGACGTACGGGGGCACGATCCCGCCGGAGAGCCCGGTCCTGCACCAGATCCTCGCCGGGCTGGCGGTCTTCTCCGACGACTTCGCCGGGGACCCGCGCTCGATCTCCCCGCTGTCGCGCCACTACGGGCCGACGATGCTGCTGCCGTTGCACAGCGGCGGCCGGGTGTTGGGCGCGCTGGCCCTCTGCCGGGCCAGCGGCGACACCCGCTTCACGCAGGTGGAGCGGACCCTGGGCACCCAGTTCGCGTCCCAGGCGGCGCTGGCGCTCGTGCTGGCCGACCGCCACCGCGACCGGGAGCGGCTCGCGGTCTACGAGGACCGGGACCGGATCGCCCGCGATCTGCACGACCTGGTGATCCAGCGGCTGTTCGCCACCGGGATGCTGCTGGAGAGCGCCCAGCGCACGGCCGTCCTCCCGGAGGTCAAGGGGGACGTGGGACGGGCGGTGGACGAGTTGGACGCGACGATCCAGGAGATCCGCACCGCGATCATCGCGCTCCAGCAGGGGCCGCCGGAGGCGCCGGCCGGGCCGCGCACCCGGATCCTGCGGGAGGCCGGCGCGGCCACCGCGGTGCTGGGCACCCGGCCGTCGGTGCACTTCGTCGGGCCGGTGGACGCGCGGGTCGGCGCGGAGTGCGCCCGGGCGCTGGTCGCCGCGGTCGGGCGGGCGTTGGCGGAGGTGGCCCGGACGGCGGCCTCGGCCCAGGTCGTGGTGGACGCCACGGTCACGCTGGCCGACGGCAGGGAGGGCGTGCGGCTGACGGTGACCGGCGAGGGGGAGGGCGAGGACGACGGCCCGGCCGCGCCGGTGGTCTGGGAGGGTCCCTTGCAGCCGTAGGCCGTCTCACCCGGCGCGGCGGACGAACGGCAGGTCGCGCGGGGCCAGTCGGGTCCGTGGTCCGGCGGCCCGCAGGACGGTGTCCAGCGCCGCCTCCGGGTCGGCGGCGTAACACCCGCTCGCCCAGGCCGCGTTGGCCTCGACGACCGCCCAACGGCCGTCGGTGCGG
Organism: Streptomyces noursei; assembly: GCF_016917755.1. Lineage (GTDB taxonomy): Bacteria > Actinomycetota > Actinomycetes > Streptomycetales > Streptomycetaceae > Streptomyces > Streptomyces yunnanensis. Next base: position 1,972,654 of record NZ_CP070326.1, read on the forward strand.
CCGACGTCGACGACGATCGCGGAGGGCAGCGTCGAGCCGTGACGGGCGAGGAGTTCGGCGCCGAAGGCCGCCGCGTCGGGGGCGAGCGGCCCGGGGGCGAGGCGGCCGTCCTCGGCGTAGCGGCTGCCGGTGCGGACCTCGCCGTCCAGGGCGTACGGCCGGTGCTCGACGCTGAAGGCGACGATGTCGGAGACCAGGACGACGGTGCCGGGATCGACCGCGTCGGGGCCGGGCAGCCGCGAGCCGTCGGCGTAGACCATGGCCCGGATGCCCTTGTCGTTGGGGGACTTGACGAAGGCCGGACGGCGCAGGGCGTGGGCGTCGCGGATCGGCAGGGCGCGGATGTCCCGCTGGACGAGGTCGCGGGGCAGGTCGGCGAGCCAGTGCGGGGGCGCTTCGAGCGGGGCGATGCCGAGCGGGACGGCGACCGCGTCGGCAAAGGTCGGACCGGCGTGCAGGTGGTCGGCGTGCAGGTGGTCGGTACGCAGGTCGTCGGGCGGGGTGGCGGAGGGCAGTTGGACGGTGTGCAGGCCGCGTCGGCGGGCGGTGTCGCGGAGCCGGGCGGCGGAGGCGGTCAGACGCGGCGGTAGCAGCAGCGTCGCCGTGGCGGCCGTGCGGGCGTTCCCTGTGCCGGGCGCTCCCCCGTCTCGTATGGCGGCCATCGTAGCGGCGGCCTGGTGGGGGAACAGGGCGCGGTGCGGGTAGCCCCGCGGGGTGACGGTGCGGGAATCCCTTGACCTCAAGATTGGTTTAGGTTCTAGGTTCTTTCATGTCGCCGGTCACGCACGGCGATCCCGTGACGACCCGGCAATCAGGAGGCCGCGATGGACATGGAAGTCACCGCCTGGCATTCGCTGCACAGCACGATGACCGCCCAACAGGGCAAGCACCGCCTCTCCCGGGGCACGCTGCGCCGGATCGCGGCCTTCGCCCGCCCGCACCGCCGGATGCTGGTGTGGTTCCTGGTGCTGAGCACCGTCACCGCGCTGCTCGCGGTGGCCACCCCGCTGCTCGCCGGGCGGGTGGTGGACGCGATCGTCGGCCGCACCTCGCCCGGACTGGTCCTGGGGCTGTCCGGGCTGATCGCGGCGATCGCCGTCGCCGAGGCGGGGCTGGGGCTGCTGACCCGCCGGCTGTCGGCGGGCATCGGCGAGGGGCTCATCCTCGACCTGCGCACCACCGTCTACGACCACGTGCAGCGGATGCCGATCGCCTTCTTCACCCGCACCCGCACCGGAGCGCTGGTCAGCCGGCTCAACAACGATGTGATCGGCGCCCAGCGGGCGTTCAGCGACACCCTGTCCGGAGTGGTCAGCAACATCGTCACCCTGCTGCTCACGCTCGGCGTGATGCTCAGCCTCTCCTGGCAGATCACGCTGATCGCCCTGGTGCTGCTGCCGGTGTTCGTGCTGCCCGCCCGGCTGGTCGGCCGACGGCTGGCGGCGCTGCGCCGGGAGGGCGCCGACCACAACGCCGCGATGGGCACCCAGATGACCGAGCGGTTCTCGGCGCCCGGCGCCACCCTCGTGAAGCTGATGGGCCGCCCGGCGCGGGAGTCCGCGGAGTTCGCCGCCCGGGCCCGCAGGGTGCGCGACATCGGTGTCCGCTCGGCGATGGTGCAGACGTACTTCGTCACCGCGCTCACCCTGGTCTCCGCGCTGGCGCTGGCCGTGGTCTACGGGCTGGGCGGGTTCCTGGCGCTGCGCGGGCAGCTGGAGCCGGGCGCGATCGTCTCGCTGGCCCTGCTGCTCACCCGGCTCTACGCCCCGCTGACCGCGCTGTCCGGCGCCCACATCGAGGTGATGAGCGCGCTGGTCAGCTTCGAGCGGGTCTTCGAGGTGCTGGACCTCAAGCCGCTGATCACCGAGCGGCCGGACGCCCGGCCGGTGCCGGCGGGCCCGGTGTCGGTGGAGTTCGACGCGGTGCGCTTCGGCTACCCGTCCGCCGACAAGGTGTCGCTGGCCTCCCTGGAGGAGGTCGCCACCCTCGACACCCGGGGCGGCGAGGAGGTCCTGCACGACGTCTCCTTCCGCGCCGAGCCGGGCCAGATGGTGGCCCTGGTCGGCTCCTCCGGCGCCGGCAAGTCGACCATCGCCCAGCTGCTGCCGCGGCTGTACGACGCGGACTCCGGCGCGGTGCGGCTGGGCGGGGTGGACGTCCGGGACCTGACCGCCTCCTCGCTGCGCGACGCCCTGGGCATGGTCACCCAGGACGGCCACCTCTTCCACGAGTCCATCCGGGAGAACCTGCTGCTGGCCAACCCCGAGGCGGCCGAGGAGGAGCTGTGGGACGCGCTGCGCCGGGCCCGCCTGGACGCGTTGATCGCCTCGCTGCCCGACGGCCTGGACACCGTCGTCGGCGAGCGCGGCTACCGGCTCTCCGGCGGTGAGCGGCAGCGGCTGACCATCGCCCGGCTGCTGCTGGCCCACCCCCGGGTGGTGATCCTGGACGAGGCCACCGCCCACCTGGACAACACCTCAGAGGCGGCCGTCCAGGAGGCGCTCACCGAGGCGCTGGACGGGCGGACCGCGCTGGTGATCGCCCACCGGCTGTCGACCGTGCGGGCCGCCGACCTGATCCTGGTCGTCGAAGGCGGGCGGATCGTCGAGCGGGGAACGCACGAGACGCTGCTGGCGGCCGACGGCCGGTACGCCGAGCTGTACCGGACCCAGTTCGCCGGCGGACCGTCCGGAGCGGCGGGCAGCCCGGCCCCGGCGGACGTGACGGACGCGGTGGACGCGGTGGACGCCGGCGCCGCGCCGGGCGACACCCCGGAGCTGTCCGCCGCACCCTCACTGGTGAACTGACGACGCCCGCCACCCGGCCGGCGACGGGCCCCCGTCCCCTTGGGCGGGGGCCCCGGCGTGCGCCTCACGGGAGCGGCGGTCCGGGTGCACGAGAAGTGGCGGGAGCCCGGGAGGGCTGACAACCCTTGAGCGTGGCAAGAGATATCGACGGGACACAGCGGCACACGCTGGGGCAGGCACGGCGACAGGGAGCCCGTATGGACATACCGCTCGGCCACCGGACGCGAGGGGCCGGCTCCCTCTGGACGCGCGGTCCGGCCGCCGCGCTCGCCGGCGCGCTGCCCGCCCTCGCCTTCCCGGAGCCCTCGTGGTGGTGGCTGGCGTATGTCGCGCTGGTGCCGTGGCTGCTGTTGCTGCGCGCGGCACGGACCGCTCGACGGGCGGCGCTGTACGGCTGGCTGGGCGGTGCCGGGTTCATGCTGGCGGTGCACCACTGGCTGCTGCCGAGCCTGCACGTCTTCATCCTGGTGCTGGCGCTGCTGCTCGGTGCGCTGTGGGCGCCCTGGGGGATGCTGGTGCGGGCGCTGCTGGGCAGGGCGCCGGGTCCGGGGCGGGCCGCCGCCGCACTGGTACTGGTGCCGTCCGGCTGGCTGATGGTCGAACTGGTCCGGTCCTGGGAGTACTTGGGCGGGCCCTGGGGACTGCTGGGCGCCAGCCAGTGGCAGGTGCCGCCCGCGCTGCGCATGGCCTCGCTCGGCGGGGTGTGGCTGGTGAGCCTGCTGATCGTGGCGGTGAACACCGCGCTGGCGGGGCTGCTCGCCGTCCCGGCCGCCCGGCGGCCCGCCGTCGCCGGTCTGCTGGTGTGCGCGCTGGCCGGCACCGCGGTCTGGCTGTGGGCGCCGCTCCCCCGGCCCGCCGGGACGGTGCGGATCGCGGTCGTCCAGCCCGGCCCCGACGGCACGCCCACCCAGCGGCTGGCCCGCAGCGAGGCGCTCACCGGAGCGCTGGCGGGCCGCGGGGTGCGCCTGGTCGTCTGGGGCGAGAGCAGCCTCTACCAGGACCCGGCGGACCACCCGGCGCTCGCCGCCCGGCTGGCCGCGCTGTCCCGGCGCACCGGCGCCGACCTGCTGGTGAACGCCGACGCGCCGGACTCCGGCAGGACCGGCATCTCCAAGAGCGCGGTGCTCATCGGCCCGCAGGGCCTGACCGGGGACCGGTACGCCAAGATGCGGTTGGTGCCGTTCGGCGAGTACATACCGGCCCGGTCCGTGCTGGGCTGGGCGACGAAGGTGGGCAAGGCCGCCACCAGCGACCGGCGGCGCGGCACCCACCAGGTGGTGATGCCGGTGCCCGCCGCGGCCGGACTGCGGGTCGGGCCGCTGGTGTGCTTCGAGACGGCCTTCCCGGACATGAGCCGCCATCTGGCCGCGGACGGGGCGCAGGTGCTGGTCGCGCAGTCCTCGACGGCGACGTTCCAGGACAGCTGGGCGCCGGCCCAGCACGCCTCGCTGGGGGCGCTGCGCGCCGCGGAGACCTGGCGCCCGATGGTGCACGCCACGCTCACCGGGGTCAGCGCGGTGTACGGCCCGCGGGGCGAGCGGATCGGCGAGCAGCTGGGCACCGACCGCAGCGCGGCGGCCGTCTACGACCTGCCGCTGGCCCGCGGCACCAGCCCGTACACCCGGTGGGGCGACTGGGCGCTGTACGGGGCGGTCGCCGCACTGCTCGCCCACGGTCTGGTCGCGGTCGTGCGGGCCAGTGGAAGGCGGCGCGGCACCGGTCGTTCCGGGGGCGTCGGTGCTAGCCCCGGGCGGCGGCCTGTGCGAGGGCGTCGGTGATCACGCGTTCGCACAGTTCGTGCGTGCGCAGCGCGTCCCGGGCCGACGACACGCGCCCGGCCCGGACATCGTCCAGGAAGGCCAGCACGATCTGCTCGATGCCCCGCTGACGGGCCACCGGTTCCCAGTCGCCGCGGCGCCGGACGCTCGGCCGCCCCTGGTGGTCGACGACCTCGGCGAGGTTGACGACCTGGCGCCGGGCGTCCTGGCCGGACACGTCCAGCACCTCCTCGGCGGAGCCGCTGCGGCGGTTCATGGTGCCGAGGGCGGTGAACCCGTCGCCGGACAGCTGGAGCACCACCTGGTCCATCAGCCCGTCCCGGATCCGGGCCCGGACGTCGATGTGCTCGATCTCCCCGGGCGCGAGGAAGCGCAGCGTGTCGACGACGTGGATGAAGTCGTCGAGGACCAGCGTGCGGGGGTCCTCGGGCATCCCGGTGCGGTTCTTCTGGAGCAGGATCAGCTCGCGGGGGTGCTCCCGGCACTCGGCGTATCCGGGGGCGAAGCGGCGGTTGAAGCCGACGGCCAGGCCCACCCCGCGCTGTTCGGCGAGGTCGACGATCCGCCGGGTGTCAGCGAGCTCGTAGGCGATCGGCTTGTCCACGTAGGTCGGCACCCCGGCCTCGATCAACCGGGTCACGAGCTCCGGGTGGGCGATCGTCGCGGCGTGCACGAAGACGGCGTCCGGGCCGGCGGCGAGCAGCGCGTCCAGGTCGGAGTGGAGCTGCCGCCCGGTCAGCCGGTAGGCGTCGCCGGCCTGTTGCAGGGCCGCCGGATTGCGGGTCTGGAGGTGCAGCTCGATGCCGGGCAGCGTGCCGAGTACGGGGAGGTACGCCTTCCGTGCGATGTCTCCGAGTCCGATGCAGCCGACCTTCACGCGATGTCTCCCTTGGTTCCGCGGTCCCGGTGCCCGGGCCCTGGGGATCTTCGGGCACCCGGTCCCCGCAGCTTACGGGGCGCCCGGCGGCCGCCAGTCGGCGATCCCGTCCAGGCCGCGCAGCGCGAGGTCGGGCGCCAGGCTGGCGGTGGCCGCGACCAGGGCGCCGCGCAGGGCGCAGGCGGGCCGGGAGCGCCAGGTGGAGAGCCGGCCGATGCGTCCGGACCGGCGGACCACGGCCATGGTGCGGGGCAGCCGCTGCCGGGTGTACGCGGCGAGCGCGGCGGCCAGCGGCGCGTCCGGGCCGGCCTCGTAGGCGAGGACGACGGCGTCCTCGACGGCCTGGCAGCCGCCCTGGCCGAGGTTGGGCGTCATCGGGTGCACCGCGTCGCCGAGCAGCGCGACCCGACCGCGGTGGAAGGCGGGCGGTGGGGCCGCCGCGGCGTACACGTCGTTGCGGAGCACGGCGGCCGGGTCGGCGGCGGCCAACAGCTGCGGGACGGGCCGGTGCCAGTGCCCGAAGCGGCGCTGCAGTTCGGCCCGCCGGTCGCCGCCGGCCCGGTCGCCGTCGGGCGGGACGGCCGCGGTGGCGTACGCGTAGATCCGCCCGTCGTGCAGCGGCAGGGTGCCCCACAGGCCGCCGGGTCCCCAGGTCTCGTGTGCGGTGCCGGGGTCGGCGAGCCCGGCGGCGTCGGCGGCGGACACCACGAAGCGCCAGGCGGTGAAACCGGCGTAGCGGGGCGCGGGGTGGGCGGGGAAGAGCGCCCGGCGGGTGGCGGAGCGGATGCCGTCGGCGGCGACGACGAGGTCGGCGGTCAGGTCCTGCGGGGCGCCGTCCGGGCCGGTGGTCCGCACCCGGGCGGGCTGGTCCTCGCGCAGCGGATCGCCGGGGTCCACGAGGGCGGCCGGGGCGCCGGTGCGGACCGCGTCGCCGGGCAGCCGGCCGGCGAGCAGGGCGATCACGTCGGCGCGGTGGGCGAGCACGACCGGGCCGCCGTACCGCCGCACGGCCGCGGCGTTGTCCGTGCGGGCCAGCAGTCGTCCGTCGGGGCGGCGGATCTCGCCGGCCAGCTGCCAGGAGGCCATGGCGCGGACCGCGTCGCCCACGTCCAGGGTGTCCAGTGCGCGCTGGGCGTTGGGGGCCAGTCCGATGCCGGCGCCCACCGGTTCCAGGGCGGCGGCCCGTTCCAGGACGGTCACCCGCCAGCCCCGTCGGTCCAGGGCCACCGCGGCTGTGAGCCCGCCGATCCCGCCGCCGATCACGAGCGCGGTGCGCTGCGGCATGGCGCCGCCTCCCTCCCTCTGCCGGTGACGACGCGTGCGGCGCAGGGCCGTGCGTCCCCCCGGTGCGACTACACCTGTAGTTCCGAATGCCTCAGAGACTACACCTGTAGTTGAACGACCGGGCAGCGCACCACGGCCGCGGCCCGGCGCCGCGGTCCGGCATCGCACTACGGCCGTAGTCAGCCATGGCTCGTCCCGCTAGGCTCACCTGCATGAACGCCCGCACGGCCGCCGCTTCCCCGCCCCCGATCCCCCGGCACCGGCTGATCGCCGACACCGCCCTGGACCTGCTCGCGGAGCGCGGGATGCGGGGGCTGACGCACCGCGCCGTCGACGAGGCGGCCGGGCTGCCGCAGGGTTCCACCTCGAACCTCGCGCGGACCCGGGCGGCGCTGCTGGCGGCGGCGGTGACGCGGCTGGCCGAACGCGAGGCGGCGGTGCTGGCACCACGGGAGATGCCGGGCGTCGTGGACCCGGAAGCCGCCGGCCCGGCGGCGCTCGCGGAGGCGCTCGCGCTCGCCCTGCACCGCTATCTGTCGCACCACCGCGGGCTGCTGATCGCCCGTTACGAGCTGGCCCTGGAGGCCACCCGCCGGCCGGAGCTGCGGGAGGTGTACGACCGGGCCGGCCGGGCCTTCCGGGAGCCGGTCCAGGCGCTGCTGGCGGCGGCCGGCTCCCCCGCGCCGGAGCGGCAGGCGCTGGCCCTGGTGGCCTGGTGCGACGGGGTGCTGTTCTCCTGCGTCGCGGGGCAGTTCCACGCCGCGGTGCCCACCCGGGACGCGCTGCGCACCTCGTGCGCGGAACTCCTCGGCGGAATGCTGCGCGGCTGAGGTCCCCGTTCCGGGCCGGACCTGCTATCGGGACGGCCCGGTCGCGCCCTCGATGCGCAGCTCCAGCCGCTGGATCGCCTCCGTGAGGCGGCGGCGGTACTCGCCATCGGCCAGGGCGCGGACCGAGGCGCGGGCGCGCCGGAGCTGGGCGCGGGCATCGGCCGGGCGGTCGAGTCCGGCGTAGTCGGCGGCGAGGTTGAGGTGGAGCGCAGGGAAGAACGCCCGCAGCGCGGCGAGGGGCTGGCGGGGGCCCGGGCCGCCCGCTTCGCCCGCTGCCCCGGTCCGCACCGGCCGCTCGGTGACGAAGCCCTCCGCCTCCTCCAGGGCGCGCAGGTCCCAGTCCAGTGCGTCCCGGGGGTCGTCCTGGGTGTCGGCCATGTAGTGCGCGAGGGCGCAGCGATGGAAGGCGTCGCCGCGCGGCCCGATCTCGTGCCACAGCGCGGCGAGGCGGTTGCGGGCCTCCTCGCGGTCGCCGGCGCGGTGCAGCATGATCGCCTGGCCGATCCGGGTCAGTACCCCGTCGTCGTGCTCCGCCTCACGGCGCTGCTCCACCACCGCGCACTCCCCGTCCTCGCTCGCCGCCACCACTGGCTCCCCCCGACGCTAACCGCCGGGGGGAAGGTCCGCGCGGTGTGCGCGACGCGAGGGTTGGCCGGTCAGCCCAGGTCGGGGATCCGCCAGTCGATCGCGGTGTGCCCCTGGGCGGCGATCGCCTCGTTGATCTGGGTGAAGGGGCGGGAGCCGAAGAACTTCTTCGCGGACAGCGGGGAGGGGTGCGCGCCCTGGACCACCGCGTGCCGCTCCTCGTCGATCAGCGGCAGCTTCTTCTTGGCGTAGTTGCCCCACAGGACGAAGACGGCCGGATCCGGGCGGTTCGCGACGGCGCGGATCACCGCGTCGGTGACCTTCTCCCAGCCCTTGCCCTTGTGCGAGTTGGCCTCGCCCTCGCGGACCGTGAGGACGGCGTTCAGCAGCAGGACGCCCTGCTGGGCCCAGGGCATCAGATAGCCGTTGTCCGGAACCGGGTGGCCGAGCTCCTCCTTCATCTCCTTGTAGATGTTCCGCAGCGACGGCGGCGTCTTGACGCCCGGCTGCACGGAGAAGCACAGGCCGTGGCCCTGGCCGGCGCCGTGGTACGGGTCCTGGCCGAGGATGAGTACCTTGACCTGGTCGAAGGGCGTGGCCTCCAGCGCCGCGAAGACCTGCTCGCGCGGCGGATAGACCGGTCCGCCCGCCCGCTCCTGCTCGACGAAGTCGATCAGCTCCTTGAAGTAGGGCTTCTCCAACTCCTCGCCCAGGACCCCGCGCCAGGACTCGGGCAGCATGTCGGTGACCACGTCAACAACCTCCGGTGTGCGTTCCGTTCTCATCGAGAGAACCTACCGGCGACCACTGACAGTGCCCGCCACGGGCCGCACGGCAGGATCCCCCGGCCCCTCACGCGGTGTCCAGCCGGGCCCGCTGGTACGGGTCCAGGACGAGGTCCAGTGCGGCCAGGCACTCGTCGAGCTGGGCCACGGAACTGACCCCGAGCACCGGCACCACCGGCACCGCGCCACCCATCAGCCACGCCAGCACCACCTGGTTCGCGGTGGCCCCGCACTCCGCCGCCACCTCCGCCAGCACCCGCGTGCGGATCACCGTCCCGGGGTGGTCGTAGCGGTCCGGGAGCGGCCGGTCCTCGCGGGTGTAGGCGCCCTCCACCAGGGGCGAGTAGCCGAGCAGGGTCAGCTCGGGGTGCGCCGCCGCGTAGTCGAGGAGTTCCTCGTCGGTCTCCCGCTGGAGGCCGGTCGGCGACTCGGGGCGCGGCCGCAGATAGGTGTGCCGCTGCTGTACGGCGCGGAAGCCGGGCAGTCCGCGGGCGGCGGCGTGCTGCCGGGCCTCGGCCAGCCGCCAGGTCGCGTGGTTGCTGGCCCCCAGGGTGCCGACCCGGCCGTCCCGGACGAACCCGGCCAGCGTCTCGACGGTCTCCGCGAGCGGGACGGTGCGGTCCTCGATGTGCGCGTAGTAGAGGTCCACCCGGTCGGTGCCCAGGCGGCGCAGGCTGCCGTCGAGGGCGGTGCGGAGCGCGCCGGCGCCCAGACCCTCGGCGTTGGCGGGCCAGCGGGGCCCGCGGGCCGGGTCGGGCCGAGCGCCGGCCTTGGTGGCCAGCACCGTGCGGTCCGCCGCGCGGCGGCTGCGCAGCCAGCGCCCGAGCACCCGCTCGCTCTCGTCACCGGTCGCGCCGGGCACCCAGCAGGCGTAGTTGTTCGCGGTGTCGACGAAGGTGCCGCCGGCCTCGGCGAAGCGGTCCAGGAGGGCGAACGCGGTCCGCTCGTCGACGGTGGTGCCGAACGGCATGGCTCCCAGGCACAGGGCGCTGATCCGCGGTCCGTCGCCGCCGCCGAGCGTGCGGTGGTGCATGGCATCTCTCCCTGACAGGTCCCTCGACACACGTGGTGCCGGCCCCTCGCCGGGACCGGCACCACGGACTCTGCCTCTTGGAGCGCACACGAAGGCAAGCCCGGTGGGGGGCCGCCCGCTCCGGCGGCCCCCGGGCGTCACACCCCGGCGTTCAGGAACAGCCCGCCGTCCACGACGAGCGTCTGCCCGGTGACCCAGCCGGCCGCGTCGGACAACAGGAAGGCCGCGGCCCCGCCGATGTCCTCCGGGACGCCCAGCCGCCCCATCGGGTAGCCGGCCGCCGCCTCCTCCTCGCGGTTCTCGTAGAGCGCCGCGGCGAACTTGGTCTTGATCACCGCGGGGGCGATGGAGTTGACCCGCACCACCGGCGCGAACTCGTGGGCCAGCTGGAGGGTGAGGTTCACCATCGCCGCCTTGCTGATCCCGTAGGCGCCGATGAACGGCGAGGGCGCGACCCCGGCGATCGAGGCGATGTTGACGATCGCGCCGCCGTTCTCCTTCTGCCAGGCGTGCCAGGTGCGTTGGGCGAAGCCCAGCGCCGAGACGACGTTGGTCTCGAAGACCTTGCGCGCCACGTTGAGGTCGAGGTCGGCGATCGGGCCGAACACCGGGTTCGTCCCGGCGTTGTTGACCAGGTAGTCAACCCGGCCGAAGGTCTCCATGGCCCGCTCGACGGCGATTGCCTGGTGCGCCTCGTCGTGCGCCTTGCCGGCGACGGGCAGCACCCGGTCGGCGCCGAGCTTCTCGGCGGCCTCCTTGAGGGACTCCTCGTTGCGTCCGGTGATGACGACCCGGTCGCCGCGGGCGACCAGGGCCTCGGCGATGCCGTACCCGATGCCGCGACTGCCCCCGGTGATCAGGGCCACCTTGCCGGAGGGCTCGGGGAACCCGCTGTCCTGCACTGTCATATCGCGTTCTCCTGCTCGTGGGCTCCTGCGGTCGGTCCGGCGGTCAGCACAGCGGGCCGCCGGCGACGTACAGGACCTGGCCGGAGACGAACCCGGCCGCGTCGCCGGTGAAGAAGGCGATGGCGTTGGCGATGTCGTCGGGGTTGCCGACCCGCTGCACCGGGATCTGGGTGGCCGCCGCGGTCTTGAAGTCGTCGAAGTCCATCCCGACGCGCGCGGCGGTGGCGGCGGTCATGTCGGTGGCGATGAAGCCGGGGGCGACGGCGTTCGCGGTGACGCCGAACTTGCCGAGTTCGATGGCGAGGGTCTTGGTGAAGCCCTGGAGACCGGCCTTGGCCGCCGAGTAGTTGACCTGGCCGCGGTTGCCGAGCGCCGAGCTGGAGGAGAGGTTGACGATCCGCCCGAACTTGGCGTCCACCATGTGCTTCTGACAGGCCCGCGACATCAGGAACGCGCCGCGCAGGTGCACGTTCATGACGGTGTCCCAGTCGCTGTCGCTCATCTTGAACAGCAGGTTGTCGCGGAGCACGCCTGCGTTGTTGACGAGGACGGTCGGCGCGCCGAGCTCCGCCGCGACCCGCTCGACGGCGGCCGCCACCTGGTCGCTGGCGGAGACGTCGCAGCCGATCGCGACGGCCTTGCCGCCGGCCGCGGTGATCTTCCCGACGGTGTCCTTGCAGGCCGCCTCGTCGAGGTCGAGTACGGCGACGGCGCGGCCCTCGGCGGCCAGGCGGACGGCGGTGGCCGCGCCGATGCCGCGGGCCGCGCCCGTCACGATGGCGACACGCTGCTCGGTGGTGGACATGCGGGTTCTCCTCACCCTCGATCGTCGAAACCTCGAACACCAGCGGTCGCCGTCGATCCAGGTGAGCAACCGCTTAGTAGCCTCAGCAGGGCTGACGCTAGAAGCCCGGCCACCCCCTGTCAACGCCCCACCACCGCACACCCGCCCGCAGACGCCGAACGGGGCGGCCTCCCGAAGGAATCCCGCCCCGTCCACCGCACCCTCGGCGCACCGTCACCGCACCAGCAGCTCCAGCAGCCGCTCCGCCTCCGCCGTGGGATCGGCGGTCAGACCGGTGTGCACCGGACCCGGCTGGACGATCGTGCTGCGCGGCGCGATCAGCCAGCGGAAGCGCTGTCCCGGGTCCTCCCCGGCCGCCTGTCCGGCCCGCGCGCCGCCCTCGCAGATGCCCTCCACGGCACGCAGCGCGGCGCGTACGCCGGCCACGTCCACCGTGGGATCCAGCGCCAGCAGCCGGGCCTCGTCCAGGTGCGTACGGGCTTCGACGAACCGCTGCGCACGGCAGTACACCACCACCCCCGCGTTGATCATCTCCCCGCGCTCGACCCGGGGTACGACCTTCAGCAGCGCGTACTCGAAGACGTCGCGCCCGTTGTACATTCCGCTCACTTCACGGCCCTCCGCGGCAACTTGCCCGCCAGCCACTCCGGTGCCTGCGAGGGCCTGTCCTTCGTCGGCTCCCCGATGGTGATGTGCTCGCTGACGGTCCGGGCACGGTCCAGCAGCGTGCGCACATACGCCCCGCGCAGCTCGTCCGGCGAGTCGAAGCCGGGCTCGCCGTCCAGCCACTCGTCCGGCACGTCCGCGGCGATCTCGGTGAGCAGGTCCTCGGTGATCCGCGGCGCGAACTCCTCGGCCGCGGCCGCCACATCCGGCCCGAACGTGGCCAGCGCGTGGTCGGAGGCGTTGTAGGGCCGGGCCGAAGCCTTCTGTGCGGTCGGCCAGTTGTGGTGCCAGATCATCGCCGCGCCGTGGTCGATCAACCACAGCTCGCCGTGCCACACCAACAGGTTGGGATTGCGCCAGGACCGGTCCACGTTGTTGATCAGCGCGTCGAACCACACCACCCGGCCGGCCTCGCGCGCGCCCACCTCGAAGGCGAGCGGATCGAACCCCAACGAACCGGGGAGGTAGTCCATCCCCAGGTTCAGCCCCCCACTGGCCTTCAGCAGTGCCTGGACCTCCTGGTCCGGCTCGCTTAGCCCGATGACCGGATCCAGCTGCATCCGCACCAGCTCCGGCACCCGCAGCCCGAGCCGCCGCCCGAGCTCCCCGCAGATGACCTCCGCGACCAGCGTCTTACGACCCTGTCCCGCGCCGGTGAATTTCATGATGTAGGTCCCGAGATCGTCCCCCTCGACGAGCCCGGGAAGCGACCCACCCTCACGCAAGGGCGTGACATAGCGGGTCGCAATCACCTCTCTCAACGCTTTCTCAGGCCCCACGGGTCACTTTCCTTAGGTTCAACAACCAGGTCCAAGGAGGCGCCGACCTCGAAAGCGCCCCCGATCGGCCCTGGGGAGAATCTGGGGAGAATCGACTGGCGCACAGTTCGCCCCTCTCGCCCCGGTAGCCCGTCAATGGCGGTTCGACCTTCGCTTCCGGCCTCCGGCATGAAGTGAGCATAGTAACCGAGCGTGATCGCCGGCGATGAGTGCCCGAGCCACCGCGCGGCAGTCACCACGGCCTCCCCCACCTCCGGCAAGGGAGAGGCACAGGCGTGCCGCAGCACGTGGAACCCGTCCTTCGGCGCCGCCTGCCACTGCCACGACTTCGCCCCCTCGGCGCGGCCACCGCTGTGCGGCCGGCGCGAACCTGCCGGACATCGAATTGTCCATCGATGCGGTGTGGCAACGCCCGGTCCGTTTCTCCCAGTTCGAAGCATACGAGGCATACGAGGCATACGGAGAAGGGGGCGCGTATTCCGGCGACACCACAGCGGGCATGTGACCGGATTGCGCAACCAGGTGCCCACCCGGACGAGCGGTCCCGGTGAAAGCACCGGGCATGAATTTCCCATGGGGTTTCATGCATGAGCGCGTGGTGACCGCATGCGCCGTTCGGTGCTCCACTCGCGCTCGGCACTGCGCCTTGCACTCACCAGACGCCCTGGACGGGCACACACTGCGCGAATTAGCGTCTTGGAGAGAAGGAGGCTGAATGCTTCTCCGCCTCCTCGACGGAAAAGGAGCCGGGGACGATACCGGCCCCATCCTGTACAGCAAGCACACAGTGCGGACACACAGCCCGATCCCATCGTCAGACCGGAGGGCTTGCCAGTGTTGGTGCGGCGATGGCTGGACGCAGCCGGTATTTCCGATCCGGTTCTGCGGAACTGCTACACCACGTGTGTCCGGGAAGCCGCCGATCGGGACGGCGGACACCTCCGGTGGTGGGGGCTCAGGGCAGTACCCGCACCAGTACGTCCCCACGTGGGGGCGCTGGCCGCCATGGCGTTCACCGCCGACGACTACTCGGACACCGGCCCGGTCGCCCAAAGACGGTGCCGGTTCGACGCATACACGGACGCCGTGCTGTCCGCGATCGCCGCCGGCCACGCCACCGACCCGGTGCTGCATGCCACAGCCCACACAGTCCGCACCCTCGGGTTGCCGGTGTCACTGTGCGAGGAGGCGTTCGCCGCAATGCGGGAGGACATCGACTTCTCCGGGTTCACGACGTACGAGGAACTGCAGCGGTGGTCAGCAAAATCGACCGGCTCCCCGATGGTCGTCATGGCGTCGCTGATGACCGACCCTGACACCGCTCGCCGACTGGAACCGGCACTGCGCGAGTTCGGCGAACTGTTCCAATTCATGGACGTGCTCTGCGATCTCGGCAAGGATCTGCGGGACGGACGGCTGTATCTGCCGCTGGAGGATCTCGACCGGTTCGGGGTCCGTGCCGAGGACCTCCGAGCCGGCCGATGGACGGCCGCCGCGGCCGAACTCATCGCGTTCGAGACCGCACGCATCACACACCGACTCCCCACCCTGTCCACCGAACTGCAACGCCGCACGGGCGTCTCCTTCATCGGAGTCCTGGAGAAGCACTGCCACCTGCTCCTCCGTGAAGTACTGGCCGCCGGACCCGCGCTGCTGAACCGGTCAGCGCGACCGCGTTTCGCCGACGTGCTGGACATCTGGCTCCCGCACTGGCGCAACACGATTCCCGGTGACCACAAAGAGGGTCTGTCATGACAGTCGTCGTGTCCCATCCCCTGATTCCGCTCATCGAAGCCGAACTGCGCCGGTGGGTGGGACGGGGTGAGAATCCTCTGGAACTCACCTTCCTGGACGCGCTGTTCCCCTCCGGCAAGCTTCTACGTCCGACCCTGTGCGCGGAGTCGGCCAGGGCCTCGGCGGCGCCGCCGAGGCCGTGCTGCCGTTCGCGGCCGGCATCGAGTGCTTGCACGTCGCCAGCCTGATCCACGACGACATCGTCGACCAGGATCCGGTACGCCGTGGACGGGCGTCGATCGCCGAGCAGTTCGGCATCGCCGAAGCGTTGCTGGCAGGCGATGGGCTGTCGATGGCAGGTCATGCCGCGATGCTCAGCGGCGGTCCCGCGGACCGCGTGCTGGCGGCGACGCGCGTGGACCTGCTGCCGTACACGGTGCACGACCGGGCGGCTGGCAAGAGCGCGGTGAGCGATGTGGCCAACCGGCAGCCGACGCTGCCGGTCCTGCTTGCCTACGAGGCCGCCGGCGAGGCCGACCGGCAGCGGCTCATGACCATTTCCGCAGACGACGTCGACCCGGTCACGGCCCATCGCGACGTGCTCGACATGGTGAGCCACACCGGCGCGGTCACCGAAGCCGCCCGGCAGGCACGAACGTACATCGACGACGCACACGCCGAACTCGACGCGCTCCCCGCACCCGGGCCGCTCGCGGAGCTGGCCTCCTCCGTCGTCGCCCGCCACCCCTGAGGGAGCCGTGAAGTGTCCCAGTGTCCAGGCTACGGATCCTGTGCGGTGAGCTGACGCCGACCGGGGGTGCGGCCCGCCACACCGGCAGGCCCGGGTATCGCCGCAGGTACCTCGGACACCGAGGTGCTGAAATACCTGCGTGCGGTCAACACCGCCGCCACAACCCGCCATCTGAACGCCATCCACGTGTCGTGCAACCACGAACCCAACGCCGAGATCGACGCCGGGAAGGGGAGTCCGGCGCAGTTCGTAGCGGCCTGGCGCCACGTGTACCAACTGGCCGCCGACGCACGCCTGAACGCCCGGACCGGTGGCCGACTGCGCTGGGTATGAATCCTCAACGCCAACGGCTTCGATCATCCGAGCACCGCCCACAGCTTATGGCCGGGCTCCCCTACCGTGGACGTCGTCGGGGTCGACGGCTACGCGACCGGCAGTTGCTCGAAGAAGACGAGCGGCAACCACCTGGACCCGGCCAAGAACGCCACGAAGCCCGAGGCCGTCTTCGGCCCGGCGCTGGAGCGTCCGTACACGCCCCGGCCGCCCACCGGGTTCTGAGCACGAGGTCCGGGGCGCCGTTCTGATCTGCTTGGCGGTCCGATCGGCCAGTGGGGCAACGTCAGTTGAGGGGATGCGGCGCCAGGACGGTCAGCCAGAGCAGAACGATGGTGGCGGCGCCCATCAGCGGGGTGAGTATCTCGGTCTCCAGCTTGTTGCCGCTGCTCTTGATGAGGACTATTTCGTACCGGGTCTTGAGCGGCCACAGCCATGGTGCGCCGCGCTTGGTGAGGGAGTCGCCGATCAGATGCGCCAGGCAACCCAGACCGATGGCATACGGCAGCCAACCGGGCGCGGACGGGATGAACTTGTCGATGGCCGCAGTTCCCAGACCGGCCAGGGCCACGATGGTGCCCCACGCGTGGAAGCCGTGCCCGGGCGGACAGAGATTGAGCGCGCGCACGGCCATGGCCAGCAGGAAGAAGGTCATGACGAGGGTGAACGGCCGCCCCAGGTACGTGATTCCGGCCCAGCTGCCGACGGTCATCAGGGCGACGAAGAACAGGGAGTGCGTCGCATGCCGGTGTCCGCCGGAGATCCAACTGACGAACCGACAGAGCGTCTTGGAGACCGGGCCGAGGAAGTTGGCGATCGTCCCGTCGTGGTGATCCAGGTCGGGCAGCAGCGCGGCGCCCGCGCACAGCACTGTGCCGATGAGGATCTCCTGCGGCGCCAGATGCGTGTGCAGCACCAGCGGCGGCAGGTAGGGGGCGGTGCCCGCGAACAGCAGCGCGCCGCTCACGGCATGCGAATGACCCATCATGGTGAAGTTGTTCTCCCCCGATTCGGCGCCACGAGATCGGCGCACGGATATGTCTGGTGCAGTGCTATGCCTGGTGCAGTGTCATGTCTGGTGCAGTGCGGGGTGCGCACGGGTGTGTCCTGTGGCGCGCCCAGCAGTCAGAGATTGGTGAGCCGCTCACCCTTACGGTCCTCCAACGTGTGGTCCACACACACCGCCAGGACTATCAGCAGCAGGGCGTCCGGCTCGCTCATCACATCGACCGCGTAGGCGTCGCGGATGCTGAACCAGCGGCGCGAGATGCGCGCCAGGCACGTGCCGTCGTAGAGGATGTCGAATTCGCGGTCCCAGAAGCTGCCGACTATCCGCAGCCGCCTACCATCCGCCAGGCTGGCCTTGAAGCGGTCACCGAAGAACCCGAAGGCCCGCTTGCTGATGCGGCCCACCAGCTCGCCGTTCTGCTTGATCAGGATGGTGTGATGGAGAGTGAGGGTCTTCTTGACGATGCTGGCGACCTGGTTGCCCTGGGTGTCCACGAAGTCGAACGTGGTCCGCAGACGGAACAGTTTGCGATTGACCTTGAGCAGCTTCTCCCGATGCTCGGTCTCGACCCAGGCTTCTTCGTGGAACGCCAGCATGCGATCGCGTACCAGGTAGCGCATGGAAAACCCCGTCCAGACCGTAACGTTCCCGGGCGGCGCGGCACCGCCGTGACGGACGCCCGTAGGGAGAGGGGAACAACCCTCGCCGGGATCATACTTGCACCCTTGCGCAAGCCAAGAACATCGCCCTCGCGTGAACCGGCAGACCGGGGATCCTCGTGCGTCCGGCGTTCGTCGACCACTGCCACATCGCCGAAGAGGGCGAAGGCGTGTTCCGGGATGGCGTCCGCAGTGACTTCCGGGGCAGCGCCTCGGGGCCATCCCCCTGTTCGGCTTCGCGCCGCCGTGCGGCGGTACCGGATCGGACAGCGCGGGACGGCGCACGGGAAGCGGGTGATCCGGGCATCCCGCCGCGGCCGCCGAGCGCGACCAGACCGAAGGAGGCGAGGGTGCCGTCCGGACCGGAAGGACGTGGACTTCTTCACCGACCTGTCCGACCCCGACACGGGCCCCTTCGACCTGGGCGCCTTCCGCTGCGTGGACGACAACTCCCCCCCACGGTGAACCGCGTCCGGAACTGACCGAGTGGTTCATCGACCACGGCTGAGCCCGTAACTCCCAGCCGCGCCGCACAACCGGACATGCGTCAGACGGGAGCGCGGCACCCGCCGACGGCGGTGAGCACGACGACATGTGCGCTTAAACAGATATATCAAGAAAATACGGAACACATCGTCAAGGTCCCTTTTATACAGGCTGCTGGTACTACGCTGGCGGCCGTGACCCCTGGGCTTGGCCTCCGCCTCTCACGTGCTGCGGTCTTCGCGGCGGTGTGTGTGGTGGCGTCGGCTCTGGGGCACGCGCTGATGTCCGGTCAGACCGTGCCCGTACGGGTGGTGGCGTACGCGTTCGCCGCGACCGCGGTGGGCGCGTGGTGGCTCACCGGACGGGAGCGCGGTGCGCTCGTGGTCACCGGCTCCGCCGTGGTTGCGCAGTTCGTGCTGCACACGGCGTTCAGCCTGTCGCAGTCGCCGACGGCATCCGCGATGTCCGCACCCATGGCCGCGCACGACGGCATGGGTGGCATGGGCGGGATGGGCGGGGTGGGCGGGGTGTCCGGCTCCGTGGGTATGGCGGCCACCGGGCACCCCTGGTCCCTCGGCATGGGGCTCGCGCATGGCCTGGCCGCGCTGATCTGCGGGGTGTGGCTGTGGTGCGGTGAGGCGGCGGCGTTCCGCCTGGGCCGGTCGTTGGCCTCCTCCGTCTTCGCGCCGCTGCGGCGTGCTCGACGGTCATTCGCCTACGCCGGCCTGGCCTCCCCCGCACGTCCCGGGGCCGCTTGCGGTCCCGTTCTGCGGCTGTGCGCTTGGCCGCTGCGATACGCCGTCCTCCGCAGGGGTCCGCCGGTACTTCCCGTCTGCCGCTGACGCTCGTCCCCGCACGCGGGTCGATGAGCACGTTTCCGACGTGCGCGGATGTCCGCGTGCCGGCTCCATGCCAGCTGATAGCTGGGCAGCACCGGGACCACTGCCGGATCGAACCCTCGCTGCGGTTTCGATCGTCGAGTCTGGGATGGCGGCGGTAGCCGAAGGCCCAGAACCTTCAGGCCGGGAATGTTCGCCTGTTGCGCGCCATGGCGATCCCTTGGGGACTCGCATGGCGAAACCGTCTGTGGAGATCTTGGAAGGCGAATCGCCAGATGCCGAAATCGAGAAGAAGTATGCCGTCACCCACCTTCGCTCTGCGCCAGCTCAACCGTCATGGACTTCTCGCTCTGCGCTTGTCCCTCGGGACCGTCTACGTATGGTTCGGGGCCCTCAAGGCAGCCGACTGCACCCCCGTGGGCAAGCTCGTTCGCGACGCCGTGCCGTTCACCACCCCTGCCTGGTTCGTCTCCGCGGTGGGCATCCTGGAAATCGTCGTAGGTCTGTGGTTTCTGTCCGGACGTCGCCTCAAGTGGTTGCTGCCGCTGTTCGCCGCCCACATGTTCAGCACCTTCAGCGTTCTGGTCTTTCTCCCGGGGGCGGCCTTCCAGCACGCCAACCCTTGGGAGCTGACCATGACTGGCGAATTCGTCGTCAAGAACCTCGTCCTGCTCAGTGCCGGGCTCTTCCTGTGCAGTCACCGGGACCCGTCACGGGGACCCGAGCACGCGATGAGGGCAGCCATGCGCGCTCTCAGGGTGTGAACCACGAGCTGCTCCGCACGGCCGGAGTGCCGCAGGGGCAAGGCCGGCGGGTGGGGCAACAGTGCTCACGGATGTCGAAGGCAGCCGCGCGGACACGCCGGTACTCCGCCCGCCACCGATGCAATGCACCCTGCAGAGAAAGGGGGAGTGGGGATCCCGGACGACATCGACAGCGTTGCGTCATCGACGGCATACGCATCGATGACGGCGATGACGGTGATGCAGGGTCCCGGGTGGTGCCGGGGCAGTTCCGGGGCGAGCGGTCAGCAGCAGCGGGAGTGTCTCATTTGGCCCATAGGCGCGGCAGAGGTCGCGGGCATGCCTGTTGTGCCCGCCATGCCACTCATCCCGGGCATGCCGTCCATCGGCGTCGGTGGTGCCGCGTGAGTGGCCCCCAGGCCGACGCCGGACCGGCACGCCTGCGCCGAGCTGAACAGGGAGCCCGGCGCAGACGAGAACCGTCACCGCGGCCACCGCCAACGCCCACCCCGGTATCGCCGGACCGGACATCACGGCATGCCCCGCCGCGGACAGCACGACACAGACCGCGGCGAACACCGTGGCCCGGACATATCGCACAGCGGCGGTGACAGGCATGGCGCCGACGTCATGGCAAGGAGCCCGGATGCTTCCGGACAGGAGGGCCGAATACCGACCGCGGTGCGTCCAAACGATCAACGTCGGCTTGATCGTTGATGACACCCATCCGCCGATCCCGTCGGCGCACGGGCGCCGGACGCCGCCACCCACGACCAGGCTCCTCGCCGTACCGAGCCACGGTTCAGCCAGTCCGATCAGCCCTGCTCGAAGTGGCTGGGCCGTCCGTCGTACCCGATCAGGCGGCCCAGCTCGACGGCCTTCGCCCGGGGCATGAGGGTCCAGGTGCCGTCGGTGCGGCGCAGGGCTGCCGAGTGCCAGGGGGTGGTCCAGGCGTCGGGGGCTTCGAGGAGGCGGATACCGAACTTGGGGGCGCCGACGGGCTGGGGGTGGATGGACAGGCGTACGGAGCGGGGGTGGTGGTCGGCGATCAGGTCGCCCCAGGCACGGCTGCGCTGAATGACTCCGTACGCGCGTTGCCGGCACTCACGCTGGAGGGCGGATCGGGTGCCTGCGTGGTCGGCGGTGTCCTCGACGAGGAAGCGGGTGATGCCCCGGTAGAGGGCGAGGGTGTTGGCGTCGGCGCGGACCTCGGCGCGCAGGGCGTCCAGTGTGGGGGCGTAGCTCTTGTGGAGATGGGCGCGCTTGGTGTCGTGCGGGAGGTCGCCGAATACGTCGCGCAGGTCGAACACCGACAGTCTCGTCAGCCCCGATTGACCTATGAGGGTGCGGAGTTCGTCGGCATAGGCGTCGATGTGCTCGTCGGGGACGCGGATGAGGTCGCCGAAGGCATGGCCGTCGGAGCAGATGACCAGGCGGGCGCCAGGCGGGTAGATCCGCTCGATCTCGTTGCACAGGGTGTTGAGGAAGCCGAGGGAGAGGCGTTCACCCTGGTCGGGGAGGTGACCGAGGACTTTGGCGGGGTTGGGCGACTTGCAGGGGAAGGCGGGCAGGGTGAACGTGACGGGGGCGTCGTCGCGTACGAAGTCGGCGACCTGGCGCAGTTGGTGCGGAAACCTCTCCGCGGAGGCGGGGCCCGGGTCGGTCGTGCGGTGGTGCGGCAGGAGCAGGTTCAGGATCGCCATGCTGAGTCTCGTGGGGAGAGTGTCCGGCGCGGTTGTCGGCGGCATGTCGTTTCTCCGGGAAGCAGGAAGCGGGAAGTGTGCGGGCACGACGGCATGGCGCCGTGGCGAGGAGGCGGCCAGGCGCCGTCAGGCGAATGAGGCGGTGATCAGCCGGGCCCGGGGCGCGCGGTGTGCGCGGCCCCGGTCAGCCGGCGGCTGGGGTCAGCGGCGTCGGTCGTAGCCGACGGGCAGGTGGTTGGTGCCGCGGCCGAGGACTGCCGGGATCCACTCGATGTCCTCGTCCCTGAGGGCGAGGCGGAGGCCGGGCAGCCGGGCGAGCAGGGCTCCCAGGGCGACCTGGAGTTCGACGCGGGCGAGCGCCGCGCCGGGACAGAAGTGGATGCCGTGGCCGAAGGCGAGGTGCGGGTTGGGGGTGCGGTCGAGGTCGAGGGTGTCGGGGTCGGGGAAGCGGCGCGGGTCGCGGTTGGCGGCGCACAGCGAGACGATCACGGAGTCGCCGGCCGGGACTTCGGTGCCGTACAGGTCGTCGTCCCGGTCGAGGAAGCGCCAGGTGGTCAGTTCGAAGGCGCTGTCGTAGCGGAGGAGTTCCTCGACGGCACGGGGCAGCAGGTCGGGTTCGTCGCGCAGGCGGGCGAGCTGCTCGGGGTGGCGGAAGAGGGCGATCAGTGCGGTGGTGATCTGGTTGGTGACCGGTTCCTGGCCGGCGACGAGGAGCTGGAAGATCATGGAGTCCAGCTCCTCCTGGGACAGTTCGCGGCGGTCGCGGGCCACGACGAGGCGGCTGAGGAGGTCGTCGTCCCAGTGCTCGCGCTTGTGGACGACGACCTGGGCTATGTAGCTCTGCAGGCCGTGCAGCCGGGCCTCGTAGAGCGGTCGCCCGGGGTCAGTGGGTCCGACGGGCTGGACGACCTTGCCCCAGTCGCGGTCGAAGCGGGCGGCCAGATGCTGCGGGAGGCCGATGACTTCGGCGAGGACCTGGAAGGGGAAGTGGGCGGCGAAGCCGGCGACGAGGTCGGCGGGGCCGGCTTCGGGGAGTGCGTCGATGAGGGCGTCGGCCAGCTCCTGGAAGCGGGGGCGCAGGCTCTCGATGCGGCGGGGGGTGAAGGCGTCGGTGACGAAGCGCCGCATGCGGGTGTGCTTGGGCGGGTCCTGATGGAGGAGGTGGGCCTGGAGCTGGGAGTGCTGGGGTTCGGGCATGATCGAGGCGCGGGCGCGCCAGCGGTCGTTGCCCCGGTCGTGGTTCTTGCCCAGGCGGTCGTCGTTCAGGGCGGCGTAGGCGGCGTCGTAGCCGGTGACGAGCCAGGCGTGAACGCCGCTGGGGAAGAGCACGCGGTGGACGGGGCCGGCCTCGCGCATCCGCTCGTAGAGCGGGTAGGGGTTGCTCTTGTAGGGGCAGCCCGTCAGCGGGACCGGGTCGGGCAGGGGCTCGGGCCGGGTCTTCGGCTCCACGGCAGACAGGGGTGGCTCTTGGATGGTCATGTGAGGGCTCCTCAGAGGGCGAGTTCGGGCCGGTGGTGGTCCAGCCACAGGGCCAGGTCGACGACACGTTCGAGGCGGAGGCGGTGGCCCCACGCCAGCAGGTCGGGCGGGGTGTCGAGGCAGGGCTTGAGGCGGGACTCGTCGGCCAGGGCGCGGACCTGGTCGATGGACAGGGCGTCGCGGGCCAGGTCCTGCAGGCCGCGGTTGTAGTCGGGGTGGTGGGTGGCCGGGTAGTGGTTCTTGGGCCGGTGCAGTACGGAGTCGGGTGCGAGCCCTGCGCCGGCGGCGCGCAGCAGGCTCTTCTCCCGGCCGTCGAAGCTCAGTTGCGCCCAGGGCGTGGCGAAGGCGTACTCGACGAGGCGGTGGTCGCAGTAGGGGACGCGGACCTCCAGGCCCTGGGCCATGCTCAACCGGTCCTTGCGGTGGAGGAGTTGGCGCAGCCAGCGGGTCAGGGACAGGTGCTGCATCTCGCGCTGCCGGTGCTCGGCGGGGGTTTCGCCGTCCCGATGCGGTACGGCGGCCAGCGCGCTGCGGTACGTGTCCTGGCGGAACTCCCCTATGTTCAGGCCGAGTTCTGGGTTGAGCGGCATCGCGGCGTTGTCACCGTTGACGAGCAGCCACGGGAAGGTGTCCGCGGCCAGCGCCTTCGGACTGTGGAACCAGGGGTAGCCGCCGAACACCTCGTCCGCCGCCTCACCGGAGAGGGCCACGGTGGAGTGTTTGCGGATCTCGCCGAACAGCAGGTACAGCGAGGTGTCCATGTCGCCGACGCCGATCGGCGAGTCCCTGGCCACCACGACCGCCTTGCGGTGCTCGGGGTCGAGCAGGGCCAGCGGGTCGAGGACGACCGTGCTGTGGTCGGTGCCGATGAAGGCGCCGGCCTCGGTGGCGTACGGGGTGTCGTGGCCGGTGCGCAACACGTCGCCGGTGAACTCCTCGGCCTGGTCGCTGTAGTCGACGGCGTAGGAGCGGATGCGGGCGTCCGGGCCCTCGCGCAGCCGGAGTTCGTCGGCGAGCAGCGCGGTCAGGACGGTGGAGTCGATGCCGCCGGACAGCAGGCTGCACACCGGGACGTCGGCCTCCAGCTGACTGCGGGCCGCCGAGTCGACCAGCGTGCGGATCCGCTCGACGGCGGTGTCCCGGTCGTCGTCGTGGGCGTCGGCCTCCAGCTGCCAGTAGCGGCGCTCGCGGATACCGTCCCGGTCCAGGACGAGCAGCCCGCCGGGCTCCACCTCCCGTACCCCGGACCACACGGTCGGCCCGGTGTTGAAGAGCAGGCTGTACGCCTCCCGTAGCCCGTCGGCGTCCACCCGGGGCCGGATCTCCGGGTGGGCGAACAGGGACTTGGGCTCGGAGGCGAAGGCCAGGCCGCCGTCGACGGCGGCCCAGAACAGCGGTTTGACGCCGAGGCGGTCGCGTACCAGCAGCAGCCGCTGCGCACGCTCGTCCCAGACGGCGAAGGCGAACATGCCCTCCAGGTGCCTGGCGACGTCCTCGCCCCACTCGGCGTAGGCGCGCAGGACCACCTCGGTGTCGCTGCGGGTGCGGAAGTGGTGGCCCCGGCCGCGGAGTTCGGCCCGCAGTGCGTGGTGGTTGTAGACCTCGCCGCTGTAGCTGAGGACGAGGGTGGGCCGATCGGGCCGGTCGGTCATCGGCTGCCCGCCGCCGGCCAGGTCGATGACGGCCAGGCGGCGGTGGCCGAGCGCGGCGCGCTCGCCGAGCCAGACACCGCCCGCGTCCGGGCCGCGCGGGGTGAGGGTGGCGGTCATGGCCTCGATGACCGGGGTCTGGATGCGGGCGTCGCCGTGAAAGGACGCCCAGCCGGTGATTCCGCACATACGCGTGACTCCTTGGTCAGTTGTGGGCGGCGGGCGCCGCGTCGGTCGTCTTCTCGGGCACGGGCGCGAGTCCTCTTCCGCCGGGCAGGGCGAGCAGGGGCACGGCGAGACAGGCGGCCGTGGCCGCCAGCGCGAGCCCGGCTCGTACGCCCTGGTCGGGGCCGGCCAGTCCCCAGGCGGCGGTGGCCAGGGCGGGGCCGAGGGTGAAGCCGAGCGTGCGGGCGAGTTGCATCGTGGACCCGACGGTCGCGGTCCGGTCCCGTGGTGCGGCGCCCATGACCAGTGCCTGGGTGGGGCCGCCGTTCAGGCCCATGCCGACGCCGGCCAGCGCCAGCCGCCAGGCCACCTCCAGCGGTGACCAGCCGCCGCCCAGCGGGACCAGCAGAAGCAGGCCGGTGGCGGTGACGACGGCACCGGTGACCGCGACCGGCCGGGGACCGTACCGGTCGGCGAGGCGCCCGCCGATCTGCCCGGCCAGGCCCATGCCGAGGGGGAAGGCGAGGACGGTCAGCCCGGTCGTGGTGGCGCTGACACCGTTGTCGCGCTGCAGGTGCAGAGCGACCACGTAGTGCATGGCGGCGAACCCGGCCGCGAGGGACAGCACCGCGCCGTGGGCCCGGAACAGCCCCGTGGCCCGCAGCACACCGGCCACCGGCCGGCCGCCCGGACCGCGCGACCACCACCACAGCGTCGGGACCGCCGCGAGCGCGAGCACCAGCCACGCCGGGCGGTCCGACGCCAGGGTCAAGGCCAGCAACAGGACCGCCACGCCCGAGGCCACCAGCAGCGCGTCCGCCACGGACCCCCGGTCGGGCCGGCGCAACCCGCCGTCCCGCGGCATGACCCTCCAGGCCACGACCAGGGCGAGCACACAGAAGGGGATCTTCACCAGGAAGACCGCGTGCCAGCCCAGGTGGTCCAACAGCAGCCCGCCCACGGCCGGTCCGGTCACCGCGCCCAGCGGCCCCAGGGTGGCGGGCACGCTCATCGCCCGCCCGCGCTTCTCCGGTCGTACGGAACGGACCGCGAGGACCGGCATCAGCACGAACAGCACCGCCGCGAAGGCACCCTGCACGAGGCGGGCGACGATCAGCCAGGCCGCCCAGGGTGCGGCGGCGGCCAGGGCGCTGCACAGGCCGAACCCACAGGTCGCCGTCAGTACGGCCGAGCGCAGGCCGACCCCGTCGAGCCAGCGGCCGACCGGCAACAGCAGTGCCACGACGGGCAGTTGGTAGCCCAGCACCGCCCACTGGGCGGTCGCGGTGGACACGTGCAGACCGTCGGCGATGTCCGCCAGGGCCACGTTGACGATGTTCATGTCGAGCATCGCCACGAACGCCAGCACACCCGACACGGCGACCAGCGCCCAGCGATCCTCGCCGGCGGGTATGCGACCGGGCGGTTCCGCACCGGGACCGTGGTGTGTCACCCTTCCCCCCTCATCCTCAAGAGCGGACTGCCCGACGGCAGTCCCGTCTGAGGAGTCGTGAGGAATCGAAGGTGAGTTCCCGGCTCCGCCCAAGAAAGTGACCAGCAGGCTGGTTTTCCGGGCTGACCAGCACGGCGGGTCGGGTTCCGCTAGTGGCGTCAGGATTGCCGAGCGGAATGGCCGCGCTCCCCCACCGATCCGCGGAACTCCATGCTCCACCCGGCCGACTCCTAGGTGAGGGCGCCGCCCGCACCCTCCGCCCCCGCGGATCGGTCCTCAACCGGAAGCCCCCGACACCCAGGAGTTCCCCCATGGCCCAGAAGCAGTACACCGTCACCGGCATGAGCTGTGAGCACTGTGTGGCGAGCATCAAGGAAGAAGTCTCCGAGGTGCCCGGCGTGCGCGAGGTCGAGGTGGACCTCGCCGCGAAGGCCGTCACGGTGCGCGGCACGGACCTCGACGACGAACGGCTGCGCGCGGCCATCGTCGAAGCCGGTTACCGCGTCGCCGACCCACTCGCCGCCTGATCACCCGGAACCGCAGACCGGGCAGGACGCAAGCACCGTCCCGCCCGGCCGCGGTCATCCACCGGTGCGTTCAACCGTCGGTTCGTTCACCCGCCGGTGCCCGCCTCCACCGCCGCGGCCGTCTCCGCGCCGACCGCCGCCCGATGGTCGAAAGCGATCAGGAGGTCACCGGTGAGGGGGTGGTCGACCACGGCCGCCCGCACCCCGAACACCTCGGCCAGCAGGCCGGGAGTGAGGACGTCGCGGGGCGGCCCGGAGGCGACCACGGCTCCGCCGTGCAGGACGTGCAGCCGGTCGCACACGGCGGCGGCCGCGTTGAGGTCGTGCAGCGACACCAGCGTCGTACGGCACTGGGCGCGCAGCAGCGCGAGCAGTTCGACCTGGTGGCGGATGTCGAGATGGTTGGTCGGCTCGTCCAGGACCAGAACGTCGGGGTTCTGGGCGAACGCGCGGGCCAGCAGCACGCGTTGGCGTTCGCCGCCGGACAGGGCCGTGAACCGGCGCCCGGCCGCCGCCTCCATCCCGACGTCGGCGAGGGCTCGGGCGACGATGTCCCGGTCGGTGGCGTCATCGCCCGCGAAGGCCCGCTTGTACGGCGTCCGCCCCATCGCGACCACCTCGCGCACGGTCAGCTCGAAGTCGCTGCCCCGTTCCTGCGGCAGCGCGGCGACATGCCGCGCCGACCGGACCGCGGACAGCTCGCGCAGGTCGGTGCCCGCCAACAGCACCCGGCCCGCGATGGGCTTCAGGTGCCGATAGACGGTGCGCAGGAGCGTGGACTTGCCGCTGCCGTTCGGCCCGACCAGACCGGTGATCTCACCCTCGGCCGCCACCAGATGGGCCCCCGCCACGACCGTACGACCGGCGTAGGCGACGTGCAGGTCCTCGATCTCGATCCTCAACTGCCGCTCCAAAGGCGCCGATCCAGCAGGTACAGCAGCGCCGGAGCGCCGATCAGCGAGGTGACCACGCCGACCGGCAACTCCTGCGAGTCCATCGCCGTACGGCAGACGATGTCGACCACCACCAGGAGCAGCGCCCCGAACAGCGCCGAGAGCGGCAACAGGCGGCGGTGGTCGCCGCCGACGACCAGGCGGCAGGCATGCGGCACCATCAGACCGACGAAGGCGATCGCGCCGGACACCGCCACCAGGACGCCGGTCACCACGCTGGTCACCGCGAACAGCTCCCGGCGCAGCCCGGTGACGTTGACGCCGAGCCCGGCCGCCGTCTCGTCGCCCATCAGCAGGGCGTTCAGCGCCCGGGCACGCGCCTGAAGCCACAGCAGGCCGGCCGGCACCACGACCGCGGGCACCACCAGTAGCGGCCAACTGGCGCCGCTCAGACTGCCCATGAGCCAGAACAGCACGCTGCGCGTCTGCTGCTCGTCCCCGGCCTGCAACACCAGATAGCTGGTGAAGCCGGACAGGAACTGGCCGATCGCCACCCCGGCCAGCACCAGCCGCAGCGGTGCGAATCCCCCGCCCCGCCGAGCGATGACCCACACCAGGACGAACGTGCCCAGCGCGCCGGCGAAGGCCGCGCCGGACAGGCCCAGTCCGAGCGCCCCGCCCGCGCCGAGACCGAGGACGATGGCGGCGACCGCGCCGAGCGACGCCCCGTTGGAGATACCCAGCATGTACGGGTCGGCCAGCGGGTTGCGCACCAGCGCCTGCACCGCCGTGCCGACCAGGCCGAGCCCGGCACCCACCAACGCGGCCAGCAACGCCCGCGGAACCCGCAGTTGCCACACGATCAAATCGTCCGTGCCGGGCCGCGGGCCCTCACCGGCCAGCCGCCGCCCCACCACGCTCCACACCTCCCCGGGCGGGATGGACGTCGAGCCCCAGGCCACCGCGGCCGTCAGCGCAGCGAGGAGTGCCACGCCGAGGACCAGCGCCAGCGGTCCGGCGCGCAGACTCCGCGCGCCCCGGCTCGCACCGCCCCGGTTCCCGTCGTCCCGACTCCCGTCACCCCGGCTCGCGTCCATGGCCTTGCGGCGGGACGCGGACAGCGTCGAGATCACGACTAGCCGACCTTGCCCGGGTAGAGGGTCTTGGCGATCGCCTCGACCGTGTCCGCGTTCTCGACCCCGGCGATGGTGGTCCGCTCGGAGCCGATGCGCAGGAAGTGGCCCTCCTTGACCGCCTTCAGGCCCTTGGTGGCCGGATTGCTCTCCAGCCACTGCTGCGCCTCGTCGAACGCCTTCTTGTTCGCCGCCGCGCTGCCCCGGTTGCGGATCCCGAGCTGGATCCAGTCCGGGTTCTTGGCGATCACGTCCTCCCAACCGACCTGCTTGCGGTCGCCGTCGCAGTCGGCGAAGACGTTGCGGGCGCCGGCCAGGGTGATCACCGCGTTGGCGACCTGGCGGTTGCAGATGACGGTGGGCTGCTTGGTGCCGGCCTCGTAGTCGAAGAAGAAGTACGACGGCCGCTTGCCCTCCGGCGTACCGCCGACCGCCTTGCGGACCGCGTCCGCCTTCTCCTTCATCCCCGCGACGAGTTCCTTCGCCCTGGCACTTGTACCGGTGACCGCGCCGAGCGAGGTGATGTCGGCCTCGACCGCCGACAGGTCCGTCACCGGCCCCTTGCGCTGCGCCGCGCAGGCGGTGGACTTCAGGTAGATGTGCTTGATCCCGGCCGCCTTGAACTCCTCCTCGGTCGGCGCATCGCCCATCCCTCCCCCGCCCATCCCGCCCATGGCCGCGAACGTGTCGATGTACAGGTCGGCACCGGAGCCGAGCAGCTTCTCCTTCGGGATCACGCCCTTGCCGAGCACGCTGACCTTCTGCGCCTGCGCGTCCAGCGCGCCGGGCAGGGCGCCCTTGCCCGGCGGGAAGCCCGTACCGATCACCTTGTCGCCGGCCCCGAGGCGGAGCAGCAGTTCCAGGCTGGAGGCATTGC
Organism: Streptomyces noursei; assembly: GCF_016917755.1. Taxonomy (GTDB): domain Bacteria; phylum Actinomycetota; class Actinomycetes; order Streptomycetales; family Streptomycetaceae; genus Streptomyces; species Streptomyces yunnanensis. Next base: position 2,002,224 of record NZ_CP070326.1, read on the forward strand.
TGGTGACGATCTTCTTCGGAGCCTCCGAGAAGGTGGTCTCGGCCCCCGTGCAGTCGGTGACGGACACCGGGTAGCCACCGGAGGCGGCCTTCCCGCTGCCCCCGTCCGACGCGTCCTTCACCCCGCTCCCGCAGCCTGCCGCCAGCAGGCCGCCGAGTACGACGACCGCCGTACCGCCCCACACACGAGAACGCATCGAAACCCTCCAAGATCCACTCAGCAGCGGCGGACGAACCTCCGCCACCCGCTCCAGTAGTCGGGGCGAACCCCCATCGAGTTCCCTGCCGATCGCCACAACGACTCAGCAGGCCCCTTTGCGCGGTTGCCAGGCACAACGGGGTTTGTCGACAGTGCGCACGGGCACTCGGCGGAGGTACCGGCCCGAGCCGAACCGCGGCCCACGCGTTCCGGTGCCCCCAGCCGGTGTGGATCAGAGCTGATCCTCAGGAGCGCGCCGGGCTCGTCCGCTCGTGGAGCGTGGTCCCGGATCCTGCCTCGGTGAACCGGCACGAGGACGGTGCCGACCCCGTCACCGGTGTGCCGTTGGAGCGGAGTGTCGGGATCGAGGCCGAGGTCTTCGCCGACACGGACGCCGCCGTGTGTCTGCGGGCCTCGACGTTCGACTGGCGATCAGACCCGGGTGGGACGCCCGGATCAGACTTCGCCGCCTGGCGCGCCAGGCGGGTAGCAGCGGGACTGTGGCCCTACCTGCGTCAGCTGCACACCGACGCCGCTCCCCGGGCACGTGCTGGCGACCCGGCCACCGGCACGGTAGGGGAAGGCATCTCCTACTGCACCCAGGACTACCTCGCCCTCTCGCGGGAGCCGTCGGTGCGCGAGGCCGTCGCCGACGCGCTTGCGACGTACGGGCCGCACGCGGGCAGCTCGCCGGTACTGACCGGGCACACTCCCCTGGCGGCCGAACTCGCCGTCGAGCTTGCCGAGTTGACCGGCATGGAACACATCGCGCTGTTCGCGACACGGGGGACGGAATCCCCGGCCAGGCGCCGGATCGGCGGGATGACGAACCGGGTCCGGCACGTTCGTGTGCCGGACCCGGCAGTGTCAGCCATTCATGGCCGCCCAGAACTCCTCGAAGGACATCTTGCGGTCGCCGTTGGTGTCCAGGGAGTCGATCAGCTCCTGAGCCTGCGACTCGGTGATCTCCGAACCCTCCAGCTCGGCAACGACCTTCTGGTACTCCTCCGCGGTGACCTGACCGTCCCCGTCGATGTCGTAGCGCTCGAAGACCTTCCGCGCCGCCGTCTCCACGATGTCTGCCATGTGCTCCGCCCTTCTGCGATGTTCGTTGACGGGCCCAGGTTATCCGTCCGTCCGGAGCGACGATGGCGCGCCCAGGCCGCCCCGCCGCTGCGGGCCGGGCTCGCTCCAGGCCGCCTCACGCCACGGCGTGAGGATCTCCTCACCATGGGGCGCGCAACAGGACTTCCAGGCCCAACTCACGCGGGAGGACCTGCCCTTCGGGCCACATCGCGATATCGCCCGATGCCTGGATCCCCCTCATGTCAACACTGTCGGAGATCGCAAGGTCGTAGAATAGGTGTCCTCCCTCATCAACGTGACCGTTGAATAGTCGTCACCGACCACGACGATCAGTACTTCATCGCCGAGATCGTTCCAGGTGAGGGTCGAAGAGGCGCTTTCCTTGGCATCGCGGTAGACGAGCGGGATGTCCACCAGGTCCAGCATGCGCGTTTCGTGTGACGGCACCCAGGTCTCGCATGTGATCTGCACTCGCACCACCTACGCCAAGACGTATTCGCCGCCCCTGGTGCATGTGCCGTGCAACCCGTTCGGGCCGTACACGCGCAGGCAGTCCACGTCCGACCACCGGCCGTAGCCGGCCATGCTGTTGCGGCAGAAGTCGCATGGATCGCGGTCGCGGTAGAGCCTCGCGGTCCCTCCGGTTTGCCCCCTGGCCTTGGCCTGCGAGGAGACGTCACCCTCGGCGTGGTCCTCGAACGGCAGTCGTGAGATGCCGTTTCCCGCACCGGGACAAGGAGCGGGGCGGGGCAGCCGGTGGAGTCCTTGTGGGTGTCGTCGATCTTCTGCGCGAAGTCCCGGACGTGGGAGGCGAACTCGCGGACCTTGTCCTCGTTGACGTTCGGCCAGTCCACCCCGATGAACTGCAGGAGCGTCACCACCGCATCAGGCAGCTCGATCGCCACACCACAGTGCGCCAACTTCATGTACAGGAAGAGGGGTTGGGGTGATCCTCACGGCGGCGGTGGGCGGCTTCACAGACGGCCGGCGAGCGGCTTCGGCTGCGGGACCGCGGTGGTGTGTTCCAGGTCGTGGCCGCGGGTCTCGGCGGTGAACCAGACCGCGGTGGCGCTGACCAGGCAGGCGACCAGCATATACAGCGCGACCAGGGAGGGGTCGTGCCCGCCGGCGGCCGACAGCAGGGTGGTGCCGGCCAGCGGGGCGAGTCCGCCGCCGATGACCGCGGCCAGTTGGTAGCCCATGGACACCCCGGTGTAGCGGGTGCTGGTGCCGAACATCTCCGAGAACAGGGCCGGCACCGGTCCGAGCAGCGCGCCCATCGGGAGCGGCGCGAGGACGCCCAGCGCGAGCATCATCAGCGGCACCGAACCCGTCCCGACCATGAGGAACACCGGGAAGGCGACCGCACCGAGGAGGAGCGCCGCGCCCAGCAGGACGGGGCGTCGCCCGATCCGGTCCGACAGGGCCGCCGAGAGCGGCATGGCGACGGCCGCGGCGAGTCCGTTGAGGAGTTGGCCGATCAGGAGGTCGGTGCGTGCGTAGCCGGCGCCGGTGCCGAAGCTGATGGCGAAGACGCTGGTCAGCGCCTGGGACACGGTGGCGCCGAAGACCACGAAACAGGCCAGGAGCAGGGGTTTGGGCGTGCGGAGGACCTCGACCAGCGGTCGGCGGACGACGGCGTTGCTCTGCTGCACCTGGGAGAACAGCGGGCTCTCGGTCACCTTCAGCCGCACGAACAGGCCGAGGGCGAGCAGGGCGGCGCTCAGCAGGAACGGCACCCGCCAGCCCCAGGACAGGAACTGCTCGTCCGGCAGGGTGGCGAACAGGGTGAGGACGAGGGTGGACAGCACCGTGCCGGCCGGGCCGCCCAGTTGGACGAGGCTGGTGAGCAGGCCGCGCCGGCGCCGGGCGGCGTGCTCGGCGGTCAGCAGCGCGGCCCCGCCCCACTCGCCGCCGACCGCGACGCCCTGGACCAGGCGCAGGGCGACCAGCAGCGTCGGCGCCAGGTTGCCGACCTGGTCGTGCGTGGGGAGCAGTCCGATCAGGGTGCTGGCGACGCCCATCATCGCCATCGAGAGCACCAGCATCGCCCTGCGGCCCAGCCGGTCCCCGAAGTGGCCGAAGAGCGCCCCGCCCAGCGGGCGGGCGACATAGCCGACGGCGAAGGTGCCGAAGGCGGCGAACGTCCCGGCCAGCGGCGAGAGGCCGGTGAAGAAGAGCTTGTCGAACACGAGCGAGGCGACGGTGCCGTAGAGCATGAAGTCGTAGTACTCGATCGTGCTCCCGAGCAGGCCGGACAGCACGACGCGGCGCATCTGGGCCCGGCGGTGCGGGCCGGGTCCGGGAACGGGCTGAGACATCGCGGTACCCCTTGCCTGTGCGGATGCGGTCGTGGCGGGACGTGGATCCGAGGTGCCAGAACGCGGTCCGTCAGCGCGGGCGGACCGCGCGGCGGTAGTGCGCCAGCGCCCGGTCGACGAGTGCGCCGGCGGCACCGGTGTAGCGTCCGGGGTCGAGCAGTTCGGCGAGCGCGGCCTCGTCGAAGCGGCCGGCCAGTTCGGGGAGGTCCGGCAGGACGGCGCCGAGCGGCCGGCCGGTGCGGACCGCCTCGGCGGCGGCGCGGCTCATCAGCGACTTCGCGGCGACCTTGCCGACCACGGGGGCCAGCACCGCGGCGAGCCGCTCCGTGATCAGCAGGCTGCCGGTCAGCGCCAGATTGCGCTCCATCTGCCGGGGGTGCGCGGTCAGCCCTTCGGCCAGCTCCACGGCGGTGTGCGCGGCGCCGCCGGCCAGCCGCAGGCACTCCCGCATCGGCTGCCACTCGGCGTGCCAGACACCGGCCGGCCGCTCGTCCTCGGCGAGCATCGCCTGGGCCAACACCAGGGAGAGGGCGGGTACTTGCAGCGCGGCCGAGCGGATGAGGGTGGCCAGGGCGGGGTTCCGCTTGTGCGGCATCGCCGACGAGACGCCCCGGCCGGCCGCCGCCGGCTCGGCGACCTCGGCGATCTCGGTGCGCGAGAGCGTCTGGACGTCCACGGCGAACTTGCCGAGCGCCCCGGTGACCTCGGCGAGCGCCGCCCCGAGCCGGGCCAGTGGACCGCGTGCGGTGTGCCACGGCAGCACCGGTTCGGCGAGGCCCAGTTCGGCGGCGAAGGCGGCGATCAGCTGGTCGGCGTAGTCCGGCGCGTCGGGGCGCGCGGCGATCCGGGCGTACTCCACATAGCCGGCCAACGTGCCGGCCGCGCCGCCGAGTTGGGCCGGCAGTCGGTCGCGCAGGGTGTGCAGCTGCGTCCCCGCCTCCTGGACGGCCTGCAGCCAGCCGGCGGCCTTCAGCCCGAAGGTGACCGGCACCGCGTGCAGCGCCAGGGTGCGGCCCGGCATGGGGGTGTCCCGGTGCCGCGCGGCGAGTTCGGCCAGCGCCGCCGTCACCCGGTCCAGATCGGCCAGGAGCAGGCCGGTGGTCCGGTGGGCGACCAGGATGGCGGCGGTGTCCATGATGTCCTGGCTCGTGGAACCGCGGTGGACGTACTCGGCCGCGGCCGGATCGGTCGCGGCGACCGCGGACGTCAGTTCCTCGACGAGTGCCACCACCGGGTTGGCAGCGCCGCGGCTGCGCCGGGCCAGCGCGACGAGGTCGAGCCGGTCGGCCCGGGCGGTCCGGGTGATGGTCGCGGCGGCCTCCTCGGGCACCACGCCCAGGTGGGCCTGGGCCCGGACCAGGGCCGCCTCGGCGTCCAACAGCGCCTGGAGCCAGGCCCGGTCGGAGGTGGCCGCCTCCGCCGGGGCGCCCGCGCGCACCGGCGAGAGCAGCCCGGAGTCCGGGGTGAGGTCGACGTCCGGGGAGGAGGAGTTCGCTGATCTCATACCGTCGCCTTCGTGCTCTCGGATGCGGTGGCGGTCGCCTTCGCGACCAGGGCGAGGGCGGCCCGGGCAACGGCGTCGGCGTCGCTGAGCGTCACCGAATTGACGCCCGGACGGATGCCGGCGGCGGTCACCCAGTGGACCGCTTCCGTCGGCACGCCGAAGGCGAAGCGCCGCGGGTGGGGGCGGCCCGCCGCGTCGACCAGGCGGTAGAGGCGCTCGGTCACCTCCAGTCCGCCGGTCTGGTACACGGAGCCGTCGGGGTCGGGTATCCCGTACGCCCGGCACCCGCCGTCGGCCAGGAGGCGGCCGAGCAGCGGATCGGCGGTCCGGCGCAGGTCGGTGTCGGGCAGCCGGGCGTCGATGAGGACCGAGGTCCGCACCTCGGATCCGGGGACGGCACCCGCGCGCAGGGCGAAGGTCCCGGCCCCGGCGTCGGCGTGCGCGGTCACGTCGGGGCCCAGGACCTCCAGCACGCCCGCGTCGATCAGTGCCACGGCCTCCTCGATCCGCCGTACCGGCGGGCCGATGGACAGGAAGGCGTTCAGCGGTGTGTACCACCCGTCGAGGTGCCGGTGGTGGGAGTGGCCGGTGAGGCCGCGGTGGTCCACGACCAGCCGCACCTCGTTGCGCAGGTCGCGCAGGACGTCCAGGGCGGCCTTCAGCGGTCCGCTGACGTTGCCGGCCCGGGCCTCGGCGATGTCGTGGCGGAGGTGGTCCAGCAGCCAGCCACGGAAGTCGTCGGGGCCGGTGAACGTCCGGTCGCCGTAGGGGCGGGCGATCCGCTCCCAGTCCCAGTGGCGGTCCCGGGGGAAGCCGAAGGTGTCCAGGACGCGGGTCTCCGCCGGGGTGTTCCAGGGCGCGGCGAGATAGCGTCGGCGGAAGGTCTCGGCGGCCCGTACGCCCTGTTCGGCCGCGAGGAAGGTGGCGTAGTAGACGGTCTCCACCTCCTTCGCCACCAACGGCCACACGTCGCGGCGGAAGTCGACGCCCGCCCCGCCGGCCGCCCGTGCGCGCAGGTCGTCGATCACCTCGGGCGTGAGCACCAGGGGCACGTGCCGCCCGTACGGGCCCTTCTCGTTCTCGCCGCGGGAGTGGAAGGGGACGCCGCGGCGGGAGCCGGCGTACAGCCGCGGCTCGTCGCCGGACGGCAGATAGCGCAGCGAGCCGTCGTCCCGGCGCTCGAAGCGGCCGCCGCGGCCCACGGTGAACAGGGCCATGTAGTCGAAGAAGTTGAGGCCCAGGCCGAGCAGGCCGACGCGTTCCCCGGGGCGCACCCGGGCGAGGTCCGCGTCCGCCGGGTTGGCCGGCGGGAAGTACACCAGGTCGCGCTCGGCCGCGAAGCGGGTCAGCGTGGTCTCGCGCGCCGTGGCGCGGGTGGGCAGGTGGCCCTGCGCGAGGATCACGGCGTGCAGGTCCCCGAGCCGGGTGCCGTCCTCCAGGTGCACGGTCTGGAGGCGGTGGCAGCCGTGCTCGGCGTCCCGGGACGGCGCGGGGGCCGCGGCGGGGTGGGCACCGTCGTCGAGGGCGACGGCCCGCGACCGGTGGGTGTGGAAGCGGACGTGGTCCGGCGCGGTGTCGACGACGCGTTGGAAGACCCAGCGCAGGTAGTGCCCGTAGAAGGCCCGGGTGGGGTACGAGTCCGGCCCCAGGGCGGCGGCCTCGTCCAGGACGTCGGACGGGTACTGGTGCCCGTCGAAGGGCCCCATCAGGGTGAGGAACCGAGCCCATTCGTGCAGGCTCGGGCCGGGCAGGAGCGGACCTTCGAGGTCCACGCTGGCGTCGGTGAACATCGTCACCTGCGAGGCGACGGTGTTCATCAACAGGTGCCGCGACTGCGTGGTGCGCCAGACCTGACCCGCACCCGCCGGGTGGGGGTCCACGACGTGCACGGCGATCCGCCGGTGCGGCGCGATCTCCCGGGCGTTGGCGCAGATCCGCTCCAGCACCGAGAGTCCTCGTGGGCCCATGCCGATGATGCAGATGTCGAGTCGTGGGCTTGACATGGCATTCTCCAATGGGTTGCGTGCGCGGCGCGGACGGGGCCGCGCTCCGTCACCGGACGACCGTCGGCCGCGCGCGCTGTGCTGCCCCCGCCGCTCCCGGAACGTCCGGGGCGGCGGGGGTGGTTCACGGGAGGTGCAATCCGAACTCGCTCGACAGCCCCGCCAGGCCCTCGGCGGTCACCACGACGGCCCGCTTGTGCTCGCGGGCCCTGGCGATCCAGCCCAGCGCGAACAGCTGGTCCGTCAGGGCCGTCGCCGCGCTGCCGGCCAGGTGGTGCCGGCGCTCGCTCCAGTCCACGCACCCCTTGATCAGGGGCTGCCCGTCGGACTCCAGGGCGTCGAGGGTCAGGCCGAGCGGCTTGCGCGCGTCCCAGCGTTCCGCGTCGATCTCGATGCCGTCCGGCGTCCGGCGGACCAGCCCCCGCTCGCACAGTGCCTCCGCGAGTTCCACCCCGATGCGCCCGGCCAGATGCCGGTAGCAGGTGCGGGCGTTGCTGAGCGTCTTCAGCAACCGCGCGGACCGCAGCGAGGTGGGCTGCCGGACCGGCGCGATGACGGCCAGGGCCTCCACCAGTTCGGCCACCTGGGGGGAGGAGATCCGGTAGTAGGCGTGCCGCCCCATCCGGTCGACGGTGAGCAGGCCGTGCTCCACCAGCCGGGAGAGGTGTTCGCTCGCCGTGGGTCGGGAGACGCCCGCGATCGTGGCGAGCTCCCCGGCGGGCATCACGAAGTCCCCCACCAGCGCGCTGACCATCGCGGCGCGGGTCGCGTTGCCCAGGAGTTCCGCGACCGTGGCGATGTCGGGGCGGGGCTGTGCGGGGTCCAACATGGTTCCTCCGTCGTCACGCCGCGGGGTGGGAGGGGGCGAGGGCGACGCACTGCACCTCGACCTGGAGGTTGGGCAGCGGCAGTCCGGACACCGCCACCGCGGTGCTCGACACCAGCGTGTCCCCCAGGATCTCCCGGCGGATCTCGAAGAAGCGGGGCGCGGTGCGCATGTCGGTCAGGTAGATGGTCATCGACACCAGGTGCTCGAAGCCGCCGCCCGCCGCGCTCAGCACCCGCCGGACGTTCTCCAGCGCCCGGTACGCCTGCTCGTCGAAGCTGTCGCTGACCGGCTGGTAGTCCTCGTCGATGCCCAACTGCCCGGAGATGTAGAGCAGTCCGCCGGCGGTGACCGCCTGGGCGTAGCCGAACCTGCGCGGGTCGCCGACGCCGGGCACGTCCACATGGCGCACGATGGCCTCGTCCGCCGTGGCCTTGGTTTCCTGTCGGTCGTTGGTCATGCCTGCTCCTCGAACTGCTCGGACTCGGATGCCGGAAGGGCCTGGATGCTGTCGGCCGGGAGGCCGGAGCCCTCCAGCGGAGGGGTGAAGCGGGTGGGCAGCTGCTCCTGGGTGCAGCATTCGGTGAGGTACGCGGTGACCCGCCGCCCGGCCTCGCTCCGCGGCGACACCGGCACCGGCTCGTTGCGGGTGTCGATCACCGCCGGGCAGAAGCCCGCGGCGAGCACGCCGTGCGTGTCGAGGCGGACCACGGCCACGCCGGTCATCCGCGCGTCCGGGTGGAAGGGCAGCAGCGGGTACTCCTCCTGCGGCCGTATCCGGAACTCGCCGAATCGGCGGCCCAGTTCACGCTCGTCCTGCGGGCGGGCGGCGCTGAGGTAGCCGTCCTTGGCCAGGCGCTGCGGCAGGTTGGGCAGGTCGAAGACGTAGTGTCCGAGCCCGTAGAAGACCGGCTTGCCCTTGTAGAACTCGATGCCGCGGAGCATGTGGTGGTGGTGCCCGAGGACGACGTCCGCGCCGGCGTCGACGGCGAGCCGGGCCAGTCGGCGCTCGTTGTCGGTCAGCACGAACGGTCGGGTGAAGTCGCCCCAGTGGAAACTGATGACGACGATATCGGCCTGCGCACGCACGGCCCGTACGTCACGGGTGAAGGCGGCCACATCCTCCGGGAAGTTCTCCGTGGTGACGCGCGGGAGAAGTCCCGGATTCCATTCGTTGATCTCCCACGGCGTATAGCGGGTGTGGGCGCGCAGCGGGGCGAGTCCGGGCACCCCGGCGCGGGCCTCGTAACCGTGCGGGAAGACCGAGGAATAGGCGAGAAAGGCGATCCGCAGGCCGTCGCGTTCGACGATCGCCGGGGTGCGCGCCTCGTCGATGGTGGCCCCGGCACCGGTCGTGGCGATGCCCAGGCCGCGGAGCGTGTCCCGCGTGTTGAGCAGTGCCTGGTGGCCGCCGTCCACGCTGTGGTTGTTGGCCAGCGACATCACGTGGAAGCCGGCGTCGGCGAGCGGCTTGGCATTCCGTCCGGGGGCGACGACGGGGGACCCGGAACTCGGCGCCCTTTCCCAGGTGTCGCTGAACACTCCTTCGCAATTGCCGAAGACGACATCACCGGTGTTCAGGAATCCGCCGGCTGTTTCGAATGCAGTCTCGGGATTCTCCCGGTCGATGAAGACATCGCCCACCGCGAACAAGGACACAGTCATGGTCACTCTTTCGGATGCTGGAGACGGGATGTGGCGGGATGTGGAATGAGGCCACTCCGTACTGCTGAACAAGCCTAGTTCCCGGGCAGTTTGTCCCCGGCCGAACTGTCGTCGGGCGTGGCGGCCGGCCGTCGCCACGCCCGACGACGGCGCGGGTTCAGTGGGCGCGGGTGTGCCGGCCGGCGTGGCCGACGAGGAGCAGTCGGTGCATGGGCGCCTCCAGGACGGCCACCCGCTCCAGCCCCGCCTCCGCGAGCCACTGGTCGTAGGTGCTCAACGCATAGGCGTCGCCGCCGCCGGTGGCGAGCATGGAGGCGGCGAACAGCAGCGCGAAGCGGTCCTGTGCCGTGGTCGGCCGTGCCTCGTCCACCACGATCTGGTCCGCGATGCAGATCAGGCCGTCGGGGGCCAGGACGTCGGCGGCGCTGCGCATCAGCTTCTGCACGGAGTCGTCCGTCTGCAGATGGAAGATGTTGGCGAACAGGATCAGATCGACGATCTCGCCCCAGCCGTGCTGCCAGAAGTCCCGGACGGTGCCGGTGAAGCGCGCGCCGACGCCGACCTTCTCCGCCTGTCGGGTGGCGAGGGGGATGATGCGCGGGGCGTCGATGCCCTCCGCGGTCCAGGACGGGAAGCGTTCGAGCAGCAGTTGACTGTAGAGACCGGTGCCGCAGCCGACGTCGAGCACGGAGACCGCCTGGTCCTTCTTCCAGCCGGATTCGGCGAGGAAGGACGACAGCACGTCCACGATCGGGGGCGCCCAGAAGTTGATGCCGAAGGTCAGGTCCTCGTAGTTGGTCTCCGAGATCTGGTTGGTGCGGTCGTTGCCGGACCGGTCGCGGGTGCCGTGCCGGACGGCGTCGCCGAGGTTGCGCCAGGCGGCCCAGGCGACGTGCCGGTCGTGGGCCATCTTCCCCACCAGGCTGAAGGTGCCGCCCGGGAGCAGGGCGTGCCGGAACTCCTCGGGGAGGACGTAGCGGCTCTCGCCGTCGTCGTCGGAGCGCTCCAGCACGCCGTAGGCGACGAGCCCGCCCAGCAGGACGCGGGTGGCCCGCTGGTCGGTGTCGAGGTCGGCGGCGAGCTCCGCCACGGTCCCCGGGCCCTTCGACAGCCTGGCGAAGACTCCGAGGTCGTGGGCGGTTTCGATGATCGCCGGCGCCCACAGGCTGATGAGGTGCTCGTAGAGCTGGTGTGCCGCGCGGATCGTCTTGCGCTCGCCGGTGGTGGTGGACAGGTAGTTGTAGTCCACTAATTCCCTGACACCGTTGTCGGGGCGTGCCGGGCCGGCGCCGGCGCGGGTGCGGTCATGGGCTGCGGTGGCCAGGTTGACGGATCGCTCAACCATGAGGGGAGTTCCTCTCGTTGCCGGCCGGCGGGAGGGCGCCCGGTGCGGCCGGCGGTGACGGTGAAGGCGGGCTGGGGAGCAGCCGCCGGGTCGGGAAGCAGGGTCGTCGGACCGCGGTGCCGGCCGCGGTCCGACGACCCGGTGACGGCAGCGTCAGGCGTGGGTGCGGGCCTGGAAGCGGGTGTCGAACCGCGTGGTGCCGTCGGGGACGCTGGCGAGCCGTTCCGCGCCGTGGACGTCGAGGGACCACAGCCGGAGCCAACCGTCGGCGCTCGCCGCGTAGAGGGCTCCGGACTCGATGCGCAGTGCCCCCGGGGCGTCGGGGGCGGGGAACTTCCGTCCCACGTCCTCCGCCGTCAGGACGGTGAGTTGATCTCCGCGATCGGTCCGCACATAGGCACCGGGACTGCGGTATCCCGCCCGGACCGTCCGCAGGATCGTTTCGCTCGACCGGCCGAAGTCCAGCCAGTAGTCGCGGTCGCCCGGCTTGCTGAAGTAACTGCGCAGCGCCGGGTCCTGGGGCGAGGTGGGGTAGTCGCGTGCGATCAGCCGCGGCAGGAGCTGCCGCAGCAGCGCCACGTTGGCGATGGTGTGCGACTCCCGGACCTCCAGGGCCGTCTCGTTGCCGGCCAGCCGGATGCGCTTCTGCATGACGACCGGCCCGCCGTCGATCTGCGGCGTCATCTCGATCGCGGTGACCCCGCTGTCGAGTTCGCCCTCCCTGACCGTCCAGAAGAAGGGCGCCCAGCCGGCATAGCGCGGCAGGGGGCTGGGGTGGAAGTTGATCGAGGTGATGGCCGGTACGGCCAGCAGGTCCGGCTTGAGGATCTGCTGGTAGTTGCCGGTCAGGAAGTAGTCCGGTGCCAGCGCGGCCAGTTCGCGGATCAGCCCGGGGTCGTTGACCTTGGTCGGGCGGAAGAGCGGAACGCCGCGTTCGCCGGCCTGCTTTTCGAGGTCGACCTGGTCCTCTTCCCCGAGGAAGTAGGGGCACAGCTTTCCGGGCGGGCTGGTGACCACGCCGACCAGTCGGACCAGCGGATGCTCCGCGAGGATCGACAGGAACGGCGCCCCCAGCTTCGAGTTGACTTCGGAGAAGAGTACGACCCGGATCGGGTGTAACTCGCTCACTCAGTCCACCACTTCCCGGGGACCATCTTGGCCGTCCAGCTCAGGGAATCGAAGATGGCGTAGCCGGGCTGGACGGGGAGCGGCTCCAGTCCCGGGATTTCCAGGATCTCCAGGGCGAGTCGCTCGGTGAGGATTCCTTCCGCCATCGGCGGGCAGGCGCCGAAGATGGGCATGCGCTTCATGTCGACGAACCAGTGGTCGATCATCTCGCGACCGGGGTACGCCGGCATGACCGCGATGGCCCGCTCGACCAGTTTCTTGATGACGTCGGGGGTGAACTCGGCGTCCTCGGGGATGTCGTACACCTCCTCGATGGTCATCGAGTCCTTGGTGTACTTGTACACGATGACGGTGTGCCCCACCGTCGGTATCTTGAGCATGAATTTGCACCGGTCGGACTTGCGGAACGCGCGGTGCAGGGCGTAGCGATTCTTGACCTGATAGAACTCCATCTGGTCCATGACGTAGTCGCAGCCGTCCATGAATTCCTCGGCCGACTCCGGAGTGATGCCTTCCGGGAACACGTCGATGTTCACGTCCCGGGTCAGGTCGTAGGCCAGTTCCGCGACGACCTCGGCCTTGTTGCGGCCGAGGTGTTCGACGTCCGCCCCGATCTGCCGCTGTACGTTGGAGAGCTCGAAGATGTCGGGGTCGGCGAGCTTGAGGTTGCGCACGCCCATGCGGACGAGCCGCAGTGCCACCGCGCCACCGATTCCGCCGGTGCCGACGATTCCGACGACGGAGTCGCGGAGCTTCTCCTGGCGGGCCCGCTGTTCTTCCGGGGTGTCGCCGAGCCAGCCGAGATTCCGGTCGACGCGCTCCCAGTAGAATTTGTCGTCGTAGGTGCCGCGGTAGGTAGTCCTGTCAGCCATTGCGTGGACCCTCTCGTGAATGAGCGGACAACTTGGCGCACCAGGCGCGACAAGAGGGATCAACGATTTTCGATTTCCCCCGTGACGCCTGTTCGAAAACTACCTGAGGAACAGTTAGGAAGCCGCCTAAGTGTGCGTAGCATCGGGCCTTCGTGACACCTAGGCGGAATATGCCACTCCGATGCAACACCGAATATTTGATTCCGCCCGAATTCATAGATAATAAAGTGTGGTTCCGGTCAGCGTGGCCGGAAAGTGCGGTTCGGTCCCCTTCTTCGGGTCGCCCCCCGATTATGGTGATCGACATGCCACGAACACCTGAGATCGGGCCAGATATCGCCACCGTCGCCCAGCTGTTGGGTGATCGGACGCGCGCATTGATGGTCAGCGAGTTGGCGACGGGCGAGCCGCTGTCCGCCAGTTCACTGGCGGCGTTGGTCAGCATCTCCCGGCCCACCGCGAGCGAGCACCTGGCCAAGCTGGTCGACGGCGGGGTGCTGCACGTGGAACGGGTCGGACGGCACGCCTACTACCGGCTCGCGAACGACGATGTCGCGGTGGCGCTCCGGGCGCTGGCCTCGGTGGCCCCGGACCTGACGGCTCCGGACGCCCCGTCGGCCCGCGCCCGGGGCGTCCTCAGCACGGCACGGACCTGCTACGACCACCTCGGCGGGCGGTTGGGGGTGGAGCTCACCGACGTCCTGCAGGCGCGGGGGCTGATCCAGCGGCGCGCCCAGCAGTGGGAGGTCGCGACCGACGCCTGGGACGCCTGGCGGCCGTTGGGCATCGCCTGTGCGCCGCTGAAGGATTCCCGGCGGCCGATCGTGCGTGGCTGCGCGGACTGGAGCGGACCCCGGCACCACATCGCCGGGGGGTTGGCCGCGGCGGTCACCGAGCGGCTGTTCAGCCTGGGTTGGTTGACGCGCGTCTCCGCCGACGACCGCGTCGTCACCGCCACGGAGGCCGGTCTGGTGGGGTTACGGCAGACCTTCGGGTTGTCGCTGAGTGGCCTCGGGCCCGACCGATGAACACAGTCATCGGTCGGGCCCGAGGCCATTCAGCGCACACGGCACACGACATCGCCCGGGGGCCGGCGCGGCCTCCCGGGCGATGCTGTGCTCCTCGCGCGCGCTCAGGCGTCGATGGTGCGCATGATGCCCTCCGGGTAGCGCTCGCCGGCCACCGCGTCGCCGGGCATCAGGGCGTCCAGGGCAACAACTTGATCCTTCGTCAGTTCCACCTCGGCGGCCGCCGCGTTCTCCTCGACGTAGCGCACCCGCTTGGTGCCGGGGATGGGGACGATGTGCTCGTCCTTGGCCAGCAGCCAGGCGAGCGCAATCTGGCCGGGAGTCGCCCCCGCCTCGTCGGCGAAGGACTGGATGCGTTCGACCAGGGCGAGGTTGTGGGTGAGGTTCTCGCCCTGGAACCGGGGGTCGGTGTGCCGGTAGTCGTCCTCGGACAGCGCGGCCAGGTCGCGGACGGTGCCGGTGAGCATCCCGCGTCCCAGCGGCGAGAAGGCCGCCACCCCGATGCCCAACTCCCGGCACGCGGGCAGGACATCGGGCTCGGCGTGCCGTGCGAACAACGAGTACTCGCTCTCCAGGGCCGCGAGCGGATAGGTCGCATGGGCCCGCCGCAGGGTGTCCTCGCTGACCTCGGAGAGACCGATGTGCCGGACCTTCCCCTCGGTCACCAGCTCCGCCATCCCGCCGATGATCTCCTCGATGGGCAGCGAACGGTCCCTGCGGTGCAGGTAGTAGAGGTCGATCACCTCGACCCCCAGCCGGCGCAGCGACGCCTCGCACGCCTGCTTGGCGTAGGCCGGGCTGGAGTCCAGCTCGAAGCTGCGGTCCTGGGACCACCCCCTGATGCCGAACTTGGTGGCGATCACCACCTCGTCCCGGCGGCCGGCGATGGCCTCTCCGATCAACTCCTCGTTGTGGCCCCGGCCGTACATGTCCGAGCTGTCGAGGAACGTCATACCGAGGTCGAGGGACCGCCGGAGCGCGGCGATCGACTCACCGCGGTCGGCGGGGCCGTAGTTCTGCGACATGCCCATGCAGCCGAGGCCGATGGCGGAGACCTCCAGGCCCCCCAGCATGCGAGTCTTCATCGTGATGCCCTCCCGTGATGTGCCCGGACGAGGCCGTCGAGGGCCCCTGCCCGGGCAGCGTTGCGATGGCCTGTGAATGGGGGTGTGGCCCGCGCGCGGTGCGCCGTCGAACGGTGCGCGGCCCTCACTCGGGGTGCAGTTCGAGTTCCGCCGCGATCTCGACCGGCACGTCCCACGGCAGCGCGATCGTGCCGACCGCCACGCGGGCGTGGTAGCCGATCTCCTCGCCGAACACGTCGAGCAGGAGCTGTGAGGCGGGGTTGAAGACGGCGGGGAAGTCGATGAATCCCGGCACCGAGTTGGCCATGCAGTGCAGTCGGCAGAACGCCCGCACCCGGCCCAGGTCCCCCACCGTCTGCTCGACGCTGGCGAGCACGGACAGGACCGTGCGCACCGCGGCGTCCTGCGCGCACCGCAGGCCCACGGTGTCGCCGATCGTGCCGTAGGGCCCGGTGAGCTGGCCGTCCTCGGCGATCGGCACATGCCCCGACACGAAGACCCGGGTGCCGACGACCCGCACCAGCCGGGCCGGGATCCGCAGATTCGGGCTGGTCGGGATGCGCCACGGCACCGGCAGCGCCAGTTCCTTGTGCGCCAGCCGCTCGGCCACCTCACGGCTCGTGACCCGCTCGGCCGCCGTCACCTGCGCCACCCCGCCGGTCGTTACGCTCTGCCCCACGATCTGTGTCCTCCTCCATGCCAACGGTTGCCCGTGCGACGGCGGTTGTCAGGCCCGGCTCTCGGCGTAGCGCGCCCGCAGGGTCTTCTTGTCGGTCTTGCCGATGCTGGTCTTCGGCAGCTCGGCCACCAGCTCGATGGTGTCCGGCACCCACGACGGGGCGAGGCGGGCGGCCAGGAACTCCCGCAGCTGATCGCCCGTCACCGTGGCGTCCTCCTGGGGGCGCAGCACCACACAGGCCAGCGGGCGCTCGCCCGCCGTGGCATCGGGGACCGCGACAACGGCGGCCTCGACGACGGCCTGGTGACCGAGGAGTTCCTCCTCCACCTTGAGCGAGGAGATCCACTCGCCGGCCGACTTCACCAGGTCCTTCATCCGGTCCACGATGCGCACATAGCCGAGTTCGTCGATGACGGCGACGTCGCCGGTGCGCAGCCAGCCGTCCATGAACTTGTCGGGCCGGGAACCCTCCTGGGCGTACTCGCGGGCCACCCAGGGGCCGCGCACCTGCAACTCCCCCATCGCCCGCCCGTCCCAGGGCTGCTCCGCCCCCGCGTCGTCGGCGATCCGCATCTCCACCAGCGGCAGCGGACGCCCCTGCGAGGTGGCGTAGTACCCGCGGGTCTCCTCGGACGCGTTGCCGCCCACGTCGGCGGGGAGCTTGCTGAAGCTGCCGTGCCCGCTGGTCTCCGTCATGCCGAAGACCTGGACGATCGGGAATCCCACCTCCACCTCGAACGCCCGGGAGACCGGGCGGGCCACCGGCGAACCGCCGCACACCATGCGGCGCAGCGAGGACAGGTCCGGTCGCCGGTCCCGCCAGTGCGCCAGCAGCCCGGGCAGCGCCGCGCCGAACCCGACGGCGACGGTGGGGCGTTCCTTCTCCACCAACTCGCAGACCCCGGCCGGGCTCAGGTCACGGCCCGGCAGGACCAGCGCGGTGCCGTGCAGGGCGGCGGCGAAGGGCAGCCCGACCTGGCTCAGCGCCAGCGGCACCAGGGCCAGCAGGGTCTCGGAGGAGCCGAGGCCCTCCGCGTCGGCCAGGCCGGTGCAGAAGCTCTGCAGGACGGTGCTGCGGTGGCTGTAGACCACGCCCTTGGGGAGCCCGGTCGTGCCGGTGGTGTAGCTGGTGTGGGCCGGGGCGCTCTCCGCCACGGACGGCCAGGCAGCCATGGGCTCGGCCGCGGCCAGCAGCGCCTCGTACTCCAGCGCGTCGCCGTCCTGCGCGGCGTCGTCGGTGTCGGGCAGCACGACGAGGCGCCGGGCCCGGCTCAGGTGCGGCTCGACCCGGCGCCAGTCGGCCAGCAGGCTGCGGTCGCAGAGCACGATCGCGTCGTCCGCGTGGTCCACGATGTAGGCCACCTGCTCGGCGGCGAGGTTGATGTTGACCGTGTGCAGCACGGCGCCCATCGACGGGACGGCGAGATACGCCTCCAGATGCCGGTGGGTGCTCCCGGCGAAGGTCGCCACCCGGTCGCCCGGCTGAATGCCGAGGTCGCGCAGCGCCCCCGCCAACCGCCGTGCCCGGTGCACCACTTCGCCCCAGGTCGAGCGGTGCAACCCCGTCCCGACCCGGCTGATCACCGGCCGGGCGGCGAAGAGTTTCTCGGCCCGAGGGGTGATCAACGCCGGAATCGTGAGGGGGAACTCCGACACTGCGTCCTGCATCCGACTACCTTTCATCCGGTGTTCCGCGGATCGGCCGGGCCAGCGTCATCGACGGTTGCACTGGCCACGAGAAGACGCGCTGCGCTGCGGGCCGACAGGCTCGGGGACCGGACGGACATACGCGCCGGTCGCCCTGATCCAAGTATTCGGAATTACCGTTTGGGAGGGGCCGAAGTGTCGTCGCCGGGTTTTCGCGGGGGCCTGCCGCGGCCTACGGCAACCACCGCACCGGGGACGCCCGGCGGATGTGGACGAGCACGTCGAAGGCGTCGGCGAGGGATGCCACCGCGAGGTGTTCGGTGGCGTCCCGGGACGGGTCGTAGACGCCGCTGATGACGCGCAGCCTCGCCGGTCCGTCCCAGCGGCGGCGCACGGCGGCGGGGCGCAGATCCAGCCGGTGCGCGGGCAGGTCCACCGCGCCGAGCCGCGCGTCGAGCAGGTCGCCGGCCGGCTCCGGGACGACGGCGACACCGAGGTCGCCGTGGTGGAAGCCGATCGCGACGGACGCGTACCGCGCGCCGTACCGCGCACGCAGCAGACTGCCGACGCTCGGCTGCGGCCCCTTCTCGGGAGCCAGGCCCAGGGTGACCTCGGTGGCCGAGGTGTGCGCGATGCCGTCCCAGTAGACGGCGCGCAGGCCGGTCCGGCGCTGCTGGTCGCCGAGGGTGTCGGCCCCCACCGCGGCGTCGCCCGCGTAGCTGCCGCGCCCGGCGACGCTGCGCTCGTGGAAGTCCACGATCCGGCGCATCCGCGCGGCGACGCCCTCGTCGCGGTGGGCACCGGGCAGGGACCGGATCAGCGCGAGCGCGTCGCGGGCGTGGTCGGCGAACGGCCGTCCCGGGTGGGTGCCCCGGGCGCGCTGCACGTGTTCGTCGGTGTGGTGGGCGGTCCGGATCGGCTCCAGGTGGGAGGTCAGCTCCGGCAGCAGCTCCGGGGCGGACGCCCGGACGTGGGCCAGGACGACGTCGTAGTCCTCGGGCCGCGCCTGCGCCGGCCGGACGCCGAAGATCCGTACGGGGTCGTGCGGATGCTCCTGGTTGAACGCCCGGATCCACTCCAGGGCCGCGACCATCTCGGCGGTGCGCCACGGCCGCCAGGCGTCGTCCAGGGCGGCCGCCGCCGACCCCTCGCCGGTCCCCACGTACCGGTCGAGGCGGTCGGCGACCGCGACGGTGTCCTGGAGGGCCAGCGCCCGGAACCCGTGGTGCCGGACCAGTCGGCGGAAGAGCCGGTCCCGGGCGTCGAAGGTCTCGCGGGAGAAGCGGGTGGACTCGCCGAGGCCGACGATCGTCGCGTCCGCGAGGCTCGCGGCGAGGTCGTCGAGCACGGCGTCGGTCAGCGGGGCGACGTCGTGGGGCGCGGGATCGTGCGGTCCTACGGACGAGGGGAGGGTGAGCCGGGGAGCGGTGTTCTCGTGGGTCATGTCGCCCACCCTTCTTCCTCAAGTTCGCTTGAGGTCAAGCGGCGAGTTCCGGCCAGCCCGCGTACCGACCGACCAGTCCACCCTGAGGCACCTCGGCGGTAGGATTTTTCGGACGCGGAACCCGAGGGCTGAGAACGCCGCGGCCGGTCCGCGGGTCGGTTCATGCCGGCGGCGCGGACGCCGACTGCTGCTCGGCCCGGGCCCGCAGCAGGCGCCGCAGCCGCACCAGACCCAGGTCGTGCTGGTAGAGGTGCTCGTGCTGATCGGCGTCGGCCGGCAGGGCCTCCAGCAGGACGCGGTCCTGTTCCAGCACCGCCCAGTGGCGCTCCTCGATCAGGGTCCGGTAGAGGAAGCGCCAGGTGTCGCGTTGCCAGGCCGACGCCCGGCGGTAGCGCCAGAAGAAGACACCGGTGCGCTCGGCGTCCACCGGGCAGGCCGGGGACGGAGGCGACGGTGCCGTCCGTCGCGACCTCGACGCCGTGGTACCGGCAGGCGACCCGGTCCCCGAGGTGCTTTCCCAGCGACAGCGGGGCGCCGCGGTGCGGGCAGCGGTCGGCGAGCAGCGCGAGGGTGCCGTCGGCGCGGCGGAACAGCAGCCACTGCTCGCCGAGTACGGTCACCCGGCGCATCGCGCCGGGGGCGACGAAGGACGAGGGGAGGACGGGGTGCCACTGGTTGCGGAGGCCGGTGGCGTAGATGTGGTCGGCGGTGGCGGAGGTGGAGAGGGTCATGGTCAGGCTCCCAGGCGGTGCATCTCGGCGCGGAAGGACTCCTCGGTCCAGGGCGCGTGCACGCCCATCGTGACGCAGGCGCCGCACGACGGGACCGCTCGACGGACGGGCGTCGCTCCGAGCCCTGGCGGCTCCGAGTACGGGGAATCCAAGGGCTTGAACACCACGCGGGCAAGACCCCGGGCAGCGGCACACGCCTTGGAGATTGACCGTTGACCGCTTGGGCAACCGTTCCTACTGTCTGCGCGACCCCTCTGTTCGCGGAAGGAACCTCCATGACGACTGTGGCCGGCCGGTCCGCCGCGGGATCGGCGGGATCCATCGCCGCACGACTCGAACGACTGCCGCACTCCCGCTGGCACGTAAAGGTCCGCTTCCTGATCGGCACCGTCACCTTCTTCGAGGCGTTCGACCAGCTGATGGCCGCCTCCGCGCTGCCCGTCCTGACCCACGACTGGCGCCTGACGACCGGTC
Organism: Streptomyces noursei; assembly: GCF_016917755.1. GTDB lineage: Bacteria > Actinomycetota > Actinomycetes > Streptomycetales > Streptomycetaceae > Streptomyces > Streptomyces yunnanensis. The sequence continues at coordinate 2,022,260 of NZ_CP070326.1, forward strand.
AGGCCACCTTCGCCGTCACGGCCGGCTCGATCGGCATGCTCCTCGGCGCCCTGGCGGCCGGGTGGTTGGGCGACCGGATCGGCCGGGTGCGGACGGTCGCGCTCGGGGTCGCCGTCACCGCGCTCGCCAGCCTCGCCGTCGCCCGCTCCAACGGGATCGAGCCGTTCGCGCTCTTCCGGTTCGTCCAGGGCCTGGGCATCGGCGGCGTGGTCCCGGTCGCCGCCACCTACATCAACGAGATCGCCCGCGCGGACCGCCGGGGCCGCTTCGTACTGCTCTACGAGATGATCTTCCCGGCCGGCCTGGCCGCCGCGACCCTGGTGGCCGTGTGGGTGGTGCCGCACCTCGGTTGGCGAGCGATGTTCGTGATCGGCGCGCTACCGGCGCTGCTTGCCGCCCTCCTCCCCCGACAGGTCGCCGAGTCCCCACGCTGGCTGCTGACGCGCGGGCGGACGGCGGAGGCCGAACGGATCCTCGCCAGTATCGAGGCGGAGGTGGCACGAGCCGCCGCCACACCGCCGCCGTCACCGTCACGGTCACGGTTATCGGAGCCGGCTACCGGCAGCGACACCGGCACCGGGTCGACGCCCCCGGATGCGGATTCGCGCCCGGTCCAAGACTCCGACTCGGCCTCCGACTCCGGCCCCGACCCCGACCCCGACCCTGGCTCCGACTTGGCCTCCGGCCCGGATGCACACACGGCCGGTGCCGGCGCGCAGGGACGACTACGGGAACTGTTCACCGGCCGCTATCTGCGCCGCACCGTGGTCGTCTCGGTCCTCTGGTTCGTCGCGTACTACGTCAACCACGGCATCGCCACCTGGCTGCCCTCCCTCTACACCAAGAACTTCGGCCTGGACCTGACCACCGCGCTGGTCTACACCCTGCTCAGCAACGTCACCGGCCTCGTCGGCACGCTGCTGGTCGCACTCGTCGTCGACCGGGTGGGCCGACGCCCGGCGATGGTGGCCGCGTTCACCGGCACCGCGCTGGCGCTGGGAACGCTGGCACTGGCCGGAGCCGTCTCCGGCGAACAGGTCGCGCTGTTCGCGTCCTGCTCCACGTTCTTCGTCTACGCCATCAACGCCGGGCTCTACCTCTACACCCCCGAGCTGTACCCGACGCGCAACCGCGCCAAGGGCGCCGCCTTCGGCGGACTGTGGAACCGCGCGGGCGTCATCCTCGGGCCGATCGTCGTCGGCACGATCCTGGGGGCCGGTGGCAGCCTGATCCTGGTCTTCGCCCAGCTGGCGGGAATCGCGGCGGTGGGCGCGGTGATCGGACTCTTCGCCATCGAAACCAAGGGCAAGACCCTGGAGGAACTCAACGCCTGAGCCGCCCCGCTCGTCCGCACCCGGGCGTCCGAGCGTCCGAGCGTCCGGTGCATGTGACGACGCCTGCGGGGCGCACGGTGCGCAGAGTGCTCACCAGGGCCGCGCCCTTCGGGAACACACTCCTGGGCCGCGGCCCTCGCGCTCCACTCACACCCGCGTCCACCCGCCGGCCTTGCCCTCGCGCGCGGCGCGCCGGCCCTTCAGCGCGGAGACCGCGATCAGCAGCCCACAGAGGACGAAGGCGGATCCGACGGTGAACGCACCGGTCACGCCAGCCGTCAGCGCGTGACGCGCCTGCTCGCTCTCGGACAGTCCACTGGGCGGGTGCGCCTTCGCCGACCGCATCGCCGCACCGAACACGGTGACGAGAAGGGCGAGCCCCAGGGAACCGCCGACGGTCAGCATGGCCTGGAGGACTCCGGAGGCGGCACCGGATTCCTCCGGGGCGGCCTCGGAGAGGACGATCAGGTTGTGCGGGACCAGGGCCGGCCCGGCGCCGAGGCCGAACAGCACCAGGGGACCAACCACATGGGGCCCGTAGCCGCTGGTGGCGGTGAGTCGGGTGAGCCAGACAGTGGCGACGGCGACCGCCGCGAGGCCGGTGACCGCGACCGGCTTCGCGCCGAACCCCGGGAGGATCCTCGGCACGAACTGGGAGGAGACGAAGACCGACAGCGCCATCGGCAGGAACGCCAGTCCCGTGACGAGCGGCCCGTACCCGAGGACGCCCTGGAGGAACTGCACGAGGGAAAACCACACGCCGGTCAGCGTCGCGGCGATGAAGAGCAGGTCGATGTACGCGCCGGCACGGCTGCGGCGGGTGAACAGCCACAGCGGCACGATCGGTTGGTCGACGTTCTTCTCGATGACCGCGAACGCCGCGACAGGCACGGCCCGCCCGACAGACAGACACGGCAGGCCCGGCAGGCCCGGCAGGCACGGCAGGCAAAACCGGCACCGCAGGACTGATCGGCGCCGGGAGTCGGCGCCTACGCTTCCCGGTACGCCACACCCCGCCCCGTCCCACGCGACACGACACGACATGCCACGCCACCCGCCGTGCTCCCGCCCGGGAAGCGGGGCTTCAGCAGCCGCCCTGCTCCCCCACCCTCGCCCACAGGCCGCGCAATGCCCGGTCCGTGCCGGTCCCCGGCGCCGCCGTGTACACCATGACGCGCTGATCGGAATCCGGAACGGCGAGCACCTCACAGCTGAGGTCCAGCGCACCCACATCGGGGTGGACCATGCGCTTGGTGACGGTGCGGTGGACACCGACGTCATGGCATTTCCACAGCTCGGCGAACTCACCGCTCTCCCGCGAGAGTTCCGTTACGAGCTGCCGGACTCCCGGATCGTCGGGGTACCGGCCGGATCCACGGAGGTCGGCGACGCAGCGGCGGCCCAGTCGCGCCCGGTCGCGCGGGCCGATCCCGGCGGCCGCCGTCGTCCAACCCCCCGTCCGCCGGCCGGACGCGCGCACGGCATCGACGGGTTCGTCGCGGCTGCCGAGACGGCCGGTTGCCCACACATCGTGCTGCTGTCCGCCCTGGGGGTGGAGTCGGGCGATCCGACGCGCGACCCGATCGTGCGGATGCACCGCGCGGCCGAGGAGGCCCTGCGCCGGTCCCGGCTCGCCTGGACGTTCCTGCGCCCCGGCGCCTTCGCGACCAACACCCTGCAGTGGGCACCCGCCATGCGCGCGTCGGGGACGGTACGCGCGCCCTACCCACAGGCGCACGCTATTCGGCTGCGGCAGCACCCACCGTCCGGGTATGATCTATTGGCTCCGATTGACCGTAGCGACAGTGCCTGTCCGGTCGCCTCAGGTGGCCGTCGTCCCCGCGCAGAAGCCCGGCCGGACGACAACGCTCCACGGACGCCACAGACACTCCTGACCCCCGGCTCAACCGCCGTGTGCGCACAGCAACTTCCCCGGCCAAGCGGCCGACCACGCACACACACGCGCCCATCCGGCGACGCGTCCCTGCGGCATGCTCCGACTCTGCACACCCTGCACTGCACTCCCTGCACACCACACGCAGCGCTCCCGTTCTGCGCATGCCGCCTCATCACCACCTATGGAGGACAACACCGTGAAACGCCGTACAAACGACACCACGAACACCCCCGCCGCCCATACCGACACCGACACCGACACCCATACCGACGCTGACACCCATACCGGCACTGATAGCGACACGGCTACCGACACCAACCCCGCCCTCTTCCCGGAGCAGTTCGCCCGTACCCGACGCTTCTCTCTTGGTGTGCCCAGGCAGTTCACCGTCTCCCCGGATGGGCGACGGGTGCTCTTTGTGCGTACCGGGTCGGGCAGCGATCCCGTTGGACGGCTGTGGCAGCACGAGGCAGGTGAGGAGCGGCTGTTGGCCGATCCGGTGGCCCTGGTGGGCGGGGGTTGCGAAGACGTTCCCGAGGAGGAGCGACTGCGGCGCGAGCGGGCGCGCGAACGTTCCACCGGCGTGGTCGGCTACGCCACCGACGGCGCGGCGCGGCTGGCGGCGTTCGCACTGTCCGGCACTCTGTGGGTGGTGCCTACGGACGGCGGTGGGCCGTTCGCCGTGCCGACGGCCGGGCCGGTGGTCGATCCACGGCCGTCGCCGGACGGGCGGCACATCGCGTATGTGAGCGGGCACTGCCTGCACGTCGTCGGGCTGGACGGCGACGACCGGCAAGTGGCGCGGGCGGAGGGGCCGGACATCTCCTACGGGCTCGCCGAGTATGTCGCCGAGGAGTCGATGGGCCGCTCGCGCGGCTACTGGTGGGCGCCGGACGGCCGCCGCCTCCTGGTGGCGCGGGTCGACACCGCCCCGGTGGCGCGACGGTACCTCAGCGACCCGGCGGACCCGGCCCGGCCGCCGCAGGTGGTCCGCTATCCGTCGGCGGGCACCGCCAACGCTGAGGTGACGCTGCACCTGCTCACCCTGGACGGCGACCGCACGGAGGTCTCCTGGGACCGCACGGCGTACGAGTACGTCGTCGATGCGGGCTGGGACGCGCACGGCCCGTTCGTGGCCGTGCAGAGCCGGGACCAGCGAGTGGTGCGCACCCTGGCGGTCGATCCGATGACCGGCGCCACCGAGGTGCGGCACGAGCGGACCGATCCCGCCTGGGTGGAGTTGGTGCCCGGTACCCCGGCCCGGACGGCCTCCGGCGCCCTGGTGCTCCCGGAGGACGCGGACGGTACCCGCTGGCTGACCGTGGGCGGGCGGCGGGTCACGCCCGAGGGACTGCAGCTGCGCGAGGTGCTGGGCGTCGAGGGCGAGCGGGTGCTGTTCGCGGCGAGCGACGACCCGGCAGAGACCCATGTGTGGTGCCATGAACCCGGCGTCGGATGCCGCCGGTTGAGCCGGGACCCGGGTGTATGGACCGGCACCGGGCGCGGCGGGACGACCGTCCTGGCGGGCCTGACGCCGCGGGGACACGAGGTGTGCGTCATACGGGGCGAGGCCGAACCGGCCACACCTGCACCCTCCCGGCAGCCCTCACAGCAGCCGTCACGACAGCCGTCGCAAGAGCCTTCGCAGCGGCCGTCGCAGCGGCGCTCCGCGCAGCCTGCAGAGCCGACTTCAGCGCGGGCCTTCGTGGCCCTCGCCTCACTCGCCGAGGAGCCGGTGGTCACGCCGCGGCCGCTCCACCTCACCCTCGGGGAACGGGAGTTGCGTGCGGCCCTGTACTTGCCGGCCTGGCACCGGCCGGGCACCGGGAAGCTGCCGGTCCTGCTCGACCCGTACGGCGGGCCGGGGCTCCAGCTCGCCGTACGGGCGCGGGGGTGGACCGGTTGCGTGTCCCAGTGGTTCGCCGAACAGGGTTTCGCGGTCCTGGTGGTGGATGGACGGGGCACTCCGGGACGGGGGCCGGTCTGGGAGAAGGCGGTGCACGGTGACCAGTTGGGTCCGGCGCTGGAGGACCAGGTGGACGCGGTGCGTGCCGCCGGGGAGCGCTTCGTCGACCTGGATCTCGGGAGGGTGGCGATCCGGGGCTGGTCGTTCGGCGGGTTCCTGGCCGCCGCGGCCGTCCTGCACCGCCCGGACGTCTTCCACGCGGCGGTCGCCGGTGCCCCGCCCACCGATCAGCGGATGTACGACACCCACTGGAAGGAGCGGTTCCTGGGCCATCCCGATACGCACCCGGAGAACTACGCGCGTTCCTCGCTGGCCGGCGACGGCCATCTGTTGCGCCGCCCGCTGATGCTCATCCACGGGTTGGCGGACGACAACGTCGCCGTCGCGCACACCCTGCGCTTCTCGGCCGAACTGCTGGCGGCGGGCCGCCCGCACACCGTGCTGCCGCTGCCGGGGGCCACCCACCTGCCCGCCGACGACGCGGTCAACGCCAATTTGCTGCGCGTCCAACGCGACTTCCTCAAGGACGCGCTGCCCGCCCCCGGGGAGGCCGCCACCAGGACGTGACGCCCGGGGGCGCCGGGGCACCGAGGCATCGGGGCGCCGGGTCAGCGGGCGCGCTTCGGGCGCTGCCAGTTGGTGAGGACGGCCTCGGTGGTCGTCACGGTGGCCACCAGGGCGAGGGTGTTGCGGATCATCGCGGGGGTGTAGTCGGCGGGCACCCCCGCGATGGCGTCGGCCGGGACCACCGCCGTGTAGCCGAGGTTGACCGCGTCGAACACGGCATTCGGGATCGCCACGTTGGCCGAGACCCCGGTGACGACGAGCGTGCGGCAGCCGAAGTTGCGCAGCAGCGCGTCCACATCGGTGCCGGCGAGCGGGGAGAGCCCGTGCAGTCTGCGCGCCACCAGGTCGTCCTCCGACACCGGTATGGGGTCGGCGACGCGCACCGCGGTGGACCCGGTGATCTGCCGCACCGGCAGCCGCTCGGCCGCCCGGAAGAGCCGGGCGTTGTGGTTGGCGCCGCGGCCGTCGGGACGCCGTTCGGCGATCGCGTGCAGCACCTGGACACCGGCGCCGTGGGCGGCCGACACCAGCCGGGCGATGCGCACCAACGCCCCTGAGGTGCGGGCGACTTCGGCGAGTTCGGGCAGGGCGCTGTCGGGGCCGACCACGCCGCGCTGGCACTCGACGGTGAGCAGCACCGTCGTGGCCGGGTCCAGCTGCTCGGCGAGCCGGGCGTCCGAAGGCATCGGCAATCCCCTCTGCACGTTCCGTCTGTGTTCCCCCTGCGGGCGTCGCGCCGGTGTCCTCCCGTACGGGCGGATGCCGGCGCGGCGGGCCGGAAGGCGCGAGCGTATCGACCATTGCGTCCGGCAGGAAGAGCCCCCATGATTTCTGACACACCATCAGAATCAGCGAGGGGCGGCGAGGATGACCGAAACACCGCGCGCGCAGCACACACCCCGCACGGACGGCACATCCCGGTCGACCGCGCCCCAGCGCCGAGGCCGCCGGATCATGATGACCCCGGCCGAACTCGACGCCTTTCTGGCGTCCCAGCGGACCTGCCGGGTCGCCACGGTCGGCGGATGCGGCACGCCGCACCTGGGCGCACTGTGGTTCGTCTGGGACGGGACGGCGCTCTGGCTGTACTCGATCACCCGCAGCAAGCGGTGGGCGCAGCTGCGCAAGGACCCGCGGATCGCGGTGCTGGTGGACGACGGGCACGACTACGGCGAGCTGCGCGGCGCCGAACTGACCGGCCTCGCGGAGTTCGTCGGCGAAGCGCCGCGCATCGGAGAACCCTGCCCGGAACTGATCACTCCGGAAAGCCTGTTCACACGGAAGTACTTCGGGCTCGCGGAGATGCCGCACGACGGCCGGCACGCCTGGCTGCGGCTGGCGCCCGAGTCGGTGGTGTCCTGGGACTTCCGCAAAATCCCGGGCTGACCGCTGCCCGTCGCACCGCGACCGGAGGCAAGCCGGCCACCACCGCACGAGCCGAGTTATCCACAGGCCGGCAGCCCGTCGATCACAATCTCCGCGGTCTCTGCGAGAGTGGATCCGTCAGCCCGTTCCGCGCGGCGGCGCGTGCGGGATGGGGACAGCTCCGGCCCACCCGGCCGGGCAGCCGACGAGATCGAAGGAGACCCGGTGAACGTGCTCTTCCCCGCACTGCGCGACGGCTCGCCCACCCCCGCGCTGCGCTTCGGCGACCGCGCACTCGACTACCGCCAACTGGCCGCGGTGGTCGGCCCGCTCGCCGAGCGGATCGGCTCGCTGGCCCCAGGTGGCGGTCCGGCCCGGATCGCGGTCTGGGCGACGCCGACGCTGGAGACCTCCGTGGGGGTCATCGCCGCGCTGCTCGCCGGCGTGGCCGCGGTGCCGGTGAACCCCAAGATCGGCGAGCGCGAGCTGACGCACATCGTGACGGACAGCGCCCCCGCCCTCGTCGTGGCCGAGCCGGGCACCGTCCTCCCCGGCCCGCTGGCCGCCCTCCCCCGTCTCGACGTGGAGATCACCGAGCCCGCCGCGGAGCCGGCGCCCCACCCACTCCCCCTGGAGCCGGGCGACGAGTCCCCGGCCCTGATCGTCTACACCTCCGGCACGACCGGCCCGCCCAAGGGCGTCGTCCTCCCCCGTCGGGCCCTCGCCCACACCCTCGACGCGCTGGCGGACACCTGGCAGTGGACGGCCGAGGACGTGCTGGTGCACGCCCTGCCGCTGTTCCACGTCCACGGCCTGATCCTGGGCATCCTGGGCCCGCTGCGCCGCGGCGGCAGCGTCCACCACCTGGGCCGCTTCAGCGCCGAAGGCGTCGCCCGGGAACTGTCCGCGGAAGGCACGATGCTCTTCGGCGTACCGACGATGTACCACCGGCTCGCCCTGGAGGCCGGCGAGAATCCGGCCCTCGCCAAGGCACTGGGCCGCGCCCGACTGCTGGTCTCCGGCTCCGCCGCGCTGCCCCTCACCGACCACGAACGACTCACCGCGGCCACCGGCCGCCGGGTGATCGAGCGCTACGGCATGACCGAGACGCTGATGAACACCAGCGTGCGCGCGGACGGCCCCGATGCCACCGGCACGGTCGGCGTCCCCCTCCCCGGTGTCTACGTCCGCCTCGTCGACGACGCCGGGGAGGCCATCGAGACGAGCGACGGCGAGACGGTCGGCGAGATCCAGGTGCGGGGCCCCAACCTCTTCTCCGAGTACCTCAACCGCCCCGACGCCACCGCCGCGGCCTTCGACGGCGGTTGGTTCCGCACCGGCGACATGGCCGTGCGGGACGCCTCCGGGAACTACCGCATCGTCGGCCGCAAGGCCACCGACCTCATCAAGAGCGGCGGCTACAAGATCGGCGCCGGCGAGATCGAGAACGCGCTGCTGGCCCACCCCGGCGTCGCCGAGGCCGCGGTCACCGGCGAGCCCGACGAGGACCTCGGAGAGCGGATCGTCGCCTGGATCGTGCCCGCGACCTCCCCCGATCCCGACTCGCGCCCCTCCGCCCAGGAGCTGGCCGACCACGTCGCCCAGCAGCTGGCCCCCCATAAGCGCCCCCGCGTCGTGCACTTCCTCGAAGCCCTGCCGCGCAACGACATGGGCAAGATCCTCAAGCGCGACCTCCGGGCCACCACACCCACGCCGGACGCCGGCCATGCATGAGCAACCGTCGCACGACGCCACCCCGCCGCCCAGCCTGCGCCTGACGGCCCGTCAAGCCATCGCCGCCGTCACCGACTCCTACTCCGAACTCACCCCGCCCCTCCCCACCGTCCCCGCGACGCCCGCTCCCCCCGACGGCCCCCTCAACTGGCACGGTTACGACGCCTCCCGGGAGCGCGCCCGCGCCCGGACCGGCGAGAACGAGTCGGTGCTCACCGCCCTCGCCTCGATCGGAGGCACCGACGCCGTGGTGCTCTCCTTCGAGTTCGGCTTCCTCGGCGGATCCCTCGGCGAACGCACCGGCGACCTGCTGGAAGCCGCCTACGCCGTGGCACGCGAGCGGCGCCTGCCCCTGGTGACGCTGATCGCGACGGGCGGCAGCCGGATGCAGGAAGGGATGCGGGCCCTGTCACAACTCCAGCGTGTGGCCCGCCAGTCGGCACTGAACCGCGCCGCGGGACTTCCGCAGATCGCCGTGCTCCGCGACCCGACCACCGGAGGCGGCTGGGCCACGCTGGGCGCCGGTGCCGATGTGATCCTCGCCCTCCCCAAGGCCCAGGTCGGCTTCGCCGGCTCGCGGGTACGGCCACCGGACGCCGACCCCCATGCCTACTCCGCCGAGGGCCAGTTCGCCGCCGGCCAGGTCGACGCCGTGGTCCCCGCCGACGCCCTCCGCGCCACACTCCGACGCTGGCTCCCGCTGCTCTCCGACACACAAGGCCCATCGGCCGAAACACCCTCCCCGGCCCCCGTCCCCGCCGCGCTGGGTACCACTGCTCTCCCCACCACCGGCTGGGACGCGGTGGGCCGTGCCCGCGACACCCACCGCCCACGCGCCGAGGCCTATCTACGGGCGTACTTCGACAGCTGGGAGGAGATCAGCGGCGACCGGTGCGGCGGACGCGACCCCGGCATGCGCTGCGGATTCGGCCACCGCGAAGGCCGCACCATCGCCTTCGCCGCCCAGTGCGGCACCGCCACCCGCCCGGCCGGCTTCCGCACCGCGACCCGACTGATACGACTCGCGGACCGACTCGGCATCCCCGTCCTCACCCTCGTGGACACCCCAGGCGCCGCCAACGACGCGGACGCCGAACGCGCGGGGGCCGGCGCAGCCATCGCCGACACCTTCGCCGCGCTCGCCTCCGCCCGCGTCCCGGTCACCTCACTCCTCATCGGCGAAGGCGGATCCGGCGGCGCACTCGCCCTGGCCGCGCCGAACCGCCTGTGGGCCACCCCCGACAGCTACTTCTCCGTCATCGCCCCCGAACTGGCCGCCGCCATCCTCAAACGCTCCCCCGCCGAAGCCCAACACACCGCCAACCAACTCCACATCCGCCCACAGGACTTGCTCGACCTCGGCATCATCCAGTCCATCGCCACCTCGGAGCCCGGACCCGGGTGACACCAAGCCCCAGCCGTGAGCAAGCGGACAACCCGCGGCAGGGCCGAACCGGTACTTCCCAGGAACGCCCGCTCCCACGACCTGGGAGGCTCGCAAGCTGGGGAGACTCACAGACCTGGAGCGCACCAGAGGAGGACAACTGGCTCACATCGGGGATGACTGGCCCGCACCGGAGGGGGAGGGGACTGGCCCACACCGGGGCGACTGGTTCGCGTCGGGACGAGTGGCTCACCCTGACGGTGACTGGCTCGCGTCCGAAGCTGGCTCACGCCGGTGAGAGTGACTGGCTCACTCACGGGACAGCCGGACACGGCCTGACGCAGCCGAACACGATTCAAACTGACCCGTCTCGATCGGGAACGAGCACGGCCGGGCACGACACGGCCAGGCGCGGCCGGGCTGGCGACGTACGGCCAGGCATGCCCGAGCACGCCAGGCACCCCCAACTGCCCTCAGGGAACCGACGTCTACCTGGGGCACGGGCACGGGGAATCCCCCATGGAATCGCGCAGGGGGACGAGCAATCCCGCGACGACGGTGGAGGGGGTGGGTGGGGAGGGGCGGGGGGAGGGGGGAGGGGGGAGGGGGCTGGCGGGGGGGGAGAGCGCAAGCAGCACTCGCCCACCACAGCCACCGCCCACCCCACCACCCCCTCAGCCCTCTCCCCCAACCCCAGCCCCACCCCCCGAACGGCCCCCTTCCCCATCCATCCCGGCCTCCACGCGCTCCCCGGCCCTCTGGAGCGCTGCCACGGCCGCCCGGATCGAGGGTCTGCGATCGGCGTCCGCGCGCCAGATGGCATAGACATGCCGCCGCATGGGATGGCGTACCGGCACCACACTCACGCCGTCCGGCACCGGCCCGCGCCCCAGCCGCGGCGCCACCGCGACACCCAACCCGGCCGCGATCAGGGCGAGCTGAGTGTGATGCTCCTCGACCAGGTGCGCGATACGCGGCTCCACCCCCTTGCTGCGCAGCGTGAAGATCAGCCAGTCATGGCAGAACCCCGCCTGCGGCCAGGAGATCCACTCGTCGCCCGTGAACTCCTCCAACTCCACGAACTTCCGCCCGGCCAGTGGATGGTCCGACGGCATCGCCACATCCGAGGGGTCGTCGAGCAGCGGCGCCTTCGCCAGCCCCTCGGGCAGCGACAGCGGCCGGTTGTACCAGTCGAGTACGACGGCCAGATCGACGTCACCGCGGACCACACCGCGCACCGAGTCGTCCGGTTCCATCTCCCGTAGTCGCGGGCGGAGTTGCGGATGTTCAGCGCGCAACGCGGCGAGCGCGGACGGGAAGAGTCCGCGCGCCGCGGTCGGGAAAGCGCTCATCCGCAGCTCGCCCACGGGCTGACCGCGATGCGCCTCCAGTTCGGCCTGCGCCAGCTCCACCTGGGAGAGGATGCGCGCCGCATGGTCGGCGAGCAGCCGACCGGCGTCGGTCAGTCGGATTCCCCGCCCGTTCTTCGCCAGTAGCTGCTGTCCGGTCTCGCGTTCCAGCTTGGCGATCTGCTGGGAGACCGCCGAGGTCGTCACATGCAGCCCTTCGGCTGCCGCGCTGACCGAACCGTGCCGGGCGATGGCGAACAGAGTCCGTAGCCGATCAAGGTTCAACATATAAGTAATGCTAAGCGATACCTGCCATTAATTCTCACTTGTGCTACGAATTTGAATCCCTGCATCGTAGACGCCATGAGCACCACCGACGCGCCCTCTGCACGCGCCATCTCCGCCGACGCCCCGGCTCCCGGATCCGCACCGGCACCCGTCGCGGCCTCGACCGCCTCACGCTCCGCCCAGGACGCGCCCGCGCCACGCCGTACCTTCGCCTGGCAGATCCGTTTCGCCTTCCTCTGCCTGGTCTGGGGATTCAGCTTCCTCTTCATCAAACTGGGCACCGAGGGTTTCGCACCGTTGCAAGTCTCGCTGGGCCGGGTGGCGTTCGGCGCACTGGTGCTGTTGGTGTTCCTCGTGATCAAGCGCGAACGACTTCCCCGCTCGGCTCGGACCTGGGGCCACCTCGCGGTCGCCGCGCTCCTCCTCAACGCACTGCCGTTCTCGCTCTTCGCCTACTCCGAGCTGACGATCCCCTCAACACTGGCGAGCATCTGCAATGCCACCTCGCCGCTGTGGGGCATGGCACTGTCGGTCGTGGCGCTCTCGGAGGACCGCCCCACCCGACGCCGGGTCGCGGGGCTCGGCATCGGATTCCTGGGGGTGCTCACCGTCCTCGGTGCCTGGCAGGGCTTCTCCGGCACCGACCTGACGGGCACCGCCATGGCCCTGGGCGCCTCGCTCAGCTACCCGATCGGCTGGATCTACGTCCGCCGCACCCTCGCACGGGACGAGCACTCGCACCTGGCCAAGTCCAGTGCCCAGCTACTGCTCGCCACCCTCCAACTGGCCGTGGTCACTGCGCTGTTCACCTCGATGCCGACCGCCTTCCCGGCCGTCCCGCTCCTCGCCGTCTTCGCCCTCGGCGCGCTGGGTACCGGCGTCGCATTCCTTCTCCAGTACGGCCTGGTCGCGGAGGTCGGACCCACCACCGCCCAGATGGTCACCTACTTCACCCCCGTCATCGCCACCGCGTCCGGTGTGGCCCTCCTCAACGAGCACCTCGCCTGGAACACTCCCGTGGGCGCCGTCATCGTCCTGGCCGGCGCCGCCCTCACCCAAAGCAAGCCCCGCACCTCGTAGCCGTCCGCAGCAACCATCCCCCGCCGCAAGACCCACGCCGAAGTCGAAGCCGGAGTCGAAGCGAAGCCACAACGCCCGGCCGAAATCCGGCAGGCACGACTCCACCCCGGCCCCCGAACCTCTCGGGGGCCAACCGCTCTCCTACGGGCACAAGGCTCCACCCCTCCCAGCGAGCGGCCCGCTTCCTACGCCCAGCACGCCCCCCGGGCCTCTCACCTCTCCCGCCTTCCCCTCCCCCCCCCGGGGCCTCCCCCCCCACCCCACCCCACACCCCCTATCCGCACCCCTCACCGCCCCCTTCACTCATACCTCCGCGCCTCCCCCACCCCCGCCCCCATTGCCTCGGCTATCGCGTCGGCCAGGGGGGCGACGTCGTCGACGGCGAGGCCGGAGACGGTGATCCGGATGCCTTGCGGGGATTGCATGCGGAAGCGGGCACCGGGGGCGACCGCCCAACCGGAGTGCAGGAGTCGGGCCACCACACCCGTTTCGTCGGGGACCGGTACCCAGACGTTCATCCCGCTGCGTCCCCGCGCCGGGACTCCGCGCTCCTCAAGGGCACGTATCAGCGCGTCCCGCCGTGCGCCGTACGCACCGGCGACCGCCTTGGGGTCGATCGCGAACGTGCGCCACAGGTGCACCACCGCGTGCTGGATCAGATGGCTGACCCAGCCGGGGCCGAGGCGCTGGCGTCCGCGGACCCGGTCGATGGTGATCGGGTCGCCGGTCAGTGCCGCAAGGCGCAGGTCGGGGCCGTACGCCTTGGCGGTCGAGCGGACCAGCACCCAGTGGTCGGTGACGCCGGAGAGCGGGTGCAGCGGGAGATCGACGATGCCATGGCCGTGATCGTCCTCGATGAGGAGCACTCCGCGGTGTCCGGCCAGCAGGGTGCGGAGTTCGGCGGCGCGGGGGCCGCTGATGGCGGCGCCCGTGGGGTTCTGTGCCCGGTCGGTGACAACGACCGCGCGGGCCCCGCCGTCGAGTGCCGCCGCCATCCGCTCGGGGATCGGGCCCTCGTCGTCCACCCCGACGGGCACGGGGCGCAGGCCGAGGGCGGGGATGAGGTCCAGCAGGCTGCCCCAGCCGGGGTCTTCGACCGCCACGGCGTCTCCGGGGCGCAGGTGCGCCGCGAGGATGCGTTCGATGGCGTCGAGGGATCCGCTGGCGACGGCGATGGGGCTCTCGGGCACTCCCTCGCGGGTGAACGCCGCCCGGGCGAGTGCTTCGAGGTCGTCGTCGACGGCGGGCATGCCGTAGAGGACGGGACGTCGGGTGTTGCGCGCGGCGGCTTCGGCCAGTGCTTCCTCCAGTGGAGGGAGCAGGGTCGGGTCGGGGTTGCCGTCGGCGACGTTCCGGACGCCGGGCGGGGCCACCGCGCGCAGTGCCTCGCGGGAGGTGCTGGCGGGTCTGGGGCGGACGCGACTGCCTCGCCGGCCCGCGGTTTCGATCACTCCTCGGTCGCGGAGCGTGCGGTACGCGGACGCGACCGTATTGGGATTCACCTCCAGATAGACAGCCAACTCCCTTAGTGGGGGCAGGACTTCGCCTGGTTGGAGCTCGCCGGCACCGATGGCTCGCTCGACGCTTGCGGCAATCTCCGATGCGCGCCGCCCTTCGATCCGATACTCTCCTAGCACAAAGTTGATTATGTACTAGTGCAATGGAGTTCGCAATGGCCGAGGGAAAGTCTTTCGCCGCGACGGATCGCACCCTCCCCACCCGCGCCCGGGAGCGGGCCAGGTACGACGAGGAGACGGTGCACGCGATCCTCGACGAGGGCTACGTCTGCCATCTCGGCTTCGTGCGCGACGGCGCACCGGTCGTCCTGCCGACGCTCTTCGGCCGGGTCGGCGACCGTCTCTATGTGCACGGTTCGACGGGTTCCCGCCCGCTGCGGATGGCCGGCGGGCAGAGCGCCGACCCCGGCCTCGCGGTCTGCCTCACGGTGACCCACGTCGACGGCCTGGTCCTCGCCAAGTCCGCCTTCCACCACTCCATGAACTACCGCAGCGTCGTGGTCCACGGCACCGCCCACCAGGTCACCGACCAGGAGGAGAAGAAGGCCGCGCTGGACGCCCTCGTCGATCACGTCCTGCCCGGCCGCGCCGCGGACTCCCGGCCCGCCAACGCCAAGGAGCTGGCCGCCACCGCCGTGCTCCGCCTCGATCTGCGCGAGGTCTCCGCGAAGATCCGCACCGGCGGCCCCAACGACGACCCCGAGGACCTGGCCCTCCCCCACTGGAGCGGCGTCCTCCCCGTCTCCCCCTCCTACGGCGCCCCGATACCGGCCGACGACCTCGCCCCCGGCATCCCCACCCCGGACTACTTCTCCGCCCGCTGAGGAGCACCGATGCTCATCCATCCCTGGGACGCCCCCGGCGACGACGCCGAATGGCAGGAGTGGCTGGCCGCCCATGACTTCGGACAGCTCGCGGTCAACGGCTCCGCCGGCGAGCCGCCGTGGGTGCAGCCGCTGCATTTCGCCTACGACCCGGCGCACCGCGAGGCCGTCACCCACCTCGCCCGCCCCAACCCCATCTGGTCCGCGCTGCTGGACAGCCCGACGGTCCTGCTGAGCGTGGTGGACGACTACACCTTCATCCCCGGCCCGTGGCAGGCCGGCGAAGACCAGCCGCCCGAGCACGGCGTCCCCACCAGCTTCTACGCGGCGGTCCAGCTCCGCTGCACCGCGCACGTGGTGGACGATCCGGAGGCCAAGGCCGCGTTGCTGCAACGCCAGCTGGCCCATTTCCAGCCGGACGGCGGCTCGGCTCCGGTCGTCGCCGAAGCGGCCCCGTACGGTCGGCAGTTGCCGGGCATCCGCGGGCTGCGCCTCGAAGTGCTCGATGTGCGGGCCAAGTTCAAGTACGGCGGCAAGCGGAGCGAGGCGGTCCAGCACCGCATCTCGGCACGCCTCGCCGAACGGGACGGTCCCGGCGATGCCGCGGCGCGCCGTCACCAGCAGCGCCGCCTCGCGGCCGCCGGCGGCTCCGCGCCGACCGCGAGCCGCTCGAACGGGACGAGGTAGCGGGGCAGGAGAGGTAGGAGAGCTGGAGTCAACGCACGCCCGACGCGCGTCCAGCACACGGTGTCCGGCCCACGGCCCACGGCCCACCGGATGAACGACGTACGGGGTCGTTCATCCGGTGTGCCGCCGCGCTCCGGCCGCGGGGGTCAGCGGTGCGCCCCGACCGTCGCCCGGCGTTCCGCCACGGCCCGCTCGACCTCCTCCTCCACCAGGTCGAGGTTGAGGGCGAAGGCGGCGGCCGCCCCCATGCCTGCGGCCGTCACGACCTGCGCGCGCGGATCGGCCACGTTCCCCGCGGCCCACACGCCGGGCACGCTGGTCCGTCCCGAGCGGTCGGTGCGCACCCAGCCGTCCTCGTTCCGTGCGCAGCCCAGCGCGGTGAGCAGGGTGTCGTGCGGCGCCATCCGCGGGAAGACGAAGACGGCGGCGCGCGGCACGACGTGCCCCTCGGCCAGTTCGACCCCGCGCAGGCGGTCGTCGTCGACCACCAGCCGCTTGACCGTCCCCTCGGCGATCCGCACGCCGCGCGCCGCCAACCGTTCCCGTTCCTCGTCGCTCGGGTCCAGTTGGTGCGGGAAGAGGACGACGTCGTCCGACCACTGCCGCAGCAGGAGCGCCTGGTGCACGGAGCCGGGGTGGCTGCCGAGTACGCCGAGCGGCCGATCGCGGACTTCGTAGCCGTGGCAGTAGGGGCAGTGCAGCAGGTCCCGGCCCCAGCGTTCCCGGAGGCCGGGGAGGTCGGGGAGGTCGTCGCGCAGGCCGGTGGCGACCAGGACGCGGCGGGCGCGGAGTTCGGGGCCGCCGGCGAGTCGCACGCCGAGGTCGGGGGTGATCTCCACGGCCCGGCCGTTGATCAATTCGGCTCCGTAGGTGGCCAGTTCGGCGCGGCCGACCTCCAGGAGGGCGGCCGGTGGCATGCCGTCCCGGGAGAGGAAGCCGTGCATCCGGTCGGCCGGTGCGTTGCGGGGTGCCCCGCCGTCGACCACTGCCACACGTCGGCGGGCCCGGGCCAGGACCAGGGCGGCGTTCAGTCCGGCCGCGCCGGCCCCGACGACCACGACGTCCCATTCCGCTTCGCGGGCTGGACCGTGCGTGTGGTGCGCGGCCCCGGCACCGTGTGCGGCACTCTCCGCCCCGCCGCCGGGGCTCCGCGCCATCCCGGCGTTCATCTCGGCCTCCACCTCGGCCTCCACCTCCGCGTTCATCTCGCCCTTCCCCGCGGCATCCATCTCGATGTGCGCCTCGCTGTTCGGCTCGATATTCGGCCCAATGTTCTGCTCGACGCTCGACCCGACGTTCGTCTCGCTCATGGCGATCACCTCCGTCCGCAGGCTGCGCCAGGCGTCGCGTTCTCAGCAATGTTTGTTGCCGAATCCGGGAATGGCGCGGTGCAATGGACGGTGTGGAACACTCATCTGCCATTTCCCGGGCCCTCACCGAGGTCGGTCCGCGCCTGAAGCGGTTGCGGACCGAGCGCGGCGTCACGTTGGCCGCGCTGGCCGAGTCCACCGGGATCTCCAAGAGCACCCTGTCCCGGTTGGAGTCCGGTCAGCGTCGGCCGAGTTTGGAGCTGCTGCTCCCCATCGCGCAGGCGCACCAGGTCCCCTTGGACGAGTTGGTCGGGGCGCCGGAGGTCGGGGATCCGCGGGTGCGGCTCAAACCGCGGCACATGCACGGCGCCACGGTGTTGCCGCTGACCCGTCATCCGGGTCCGTTGCAGACGTTCAAGATGGTCATTCCGGCCACGCGGAGTACGCCGGACCCCTGTACCCACGAGGGGTACGAGTGGCTGTATGTGCTGGCGGGGCAGTTGCGGCTGGTGTTGGCCGACCATGATCTGGTCATGGGGGCGGGCGAGGCGGCGGAGTTCGACACCCGGCTGCCGCACTGGTTCGGGAGTACGGGGGACGGCCCGGTGGAGGTCCTCAGTCTCTTCGGGCGTCAGGGCGAGCGCATCCATGTGCGCGCCAAGCCCCGCTCGCGCGCCGAGGGCGACGACGCCCGCTGAGCGCGGCGGCGCACCCGCCCGTCATGCCTCGGGCGCGTTCTCGCGGTGCGGTGGCGCCTGGAGGAAGCGCTGGAGGATCAGGTGCAGCACGGGCAGTTGTTCGGCGGGCTTGAACGCCGGGTCGGCGGCCGCGCTGCTGTAGAGCGAGGCGATCAGGGCCTGGACCCAGGTCGCGGCGTCGTGCGGAGCGAGCGCGGGGTCGATCTGGCCGGCGGCCGCGGCCCTGGTGAGCAGGGTGGTGAGGGCCGTGTGTTCCAGGGCGTTGTCCCGGCCGAGCAGGGCGTCGAGTTCGGGGTCGCGGTGCACCTGGACGACTGCTTCCATGACCAGCGGCGGGGCGACAGGGTCCATGGCGTCGGCGGTGAGGAGGTCCACGACCTCCAGCAGCGCCTCCCAGGGGTCGTCGCCGGCCTGTGCCCGGGCGAGCCGCTCGGCCTTGCTCTCCCCTGCCTCCCCGGCGTCGTCCTCGAAGATGGCGTGGAAGATCGCGCGCTTGTTGGGGAAGTAGTGGAAGAGGTTGCCGGAGCTCATGCCGGCGGCCTTGCAGATCTCGGCCGTGGTGGTGCGCTCGAAGCCCTTGGCGGCGAAGAGTTGGGCGGCGGTGTGCACGATGTGCCGGCGTCGGGCGCGGTGCTTCGCCGGGTCGATCTTCCTCATGGCGCTCTCGCCTTTCTGCCCGTGGCCCTGCGTCGGTCGATCCGCCTGGCCGCTCCGGCGTTGCCGCCGGGACGGGCTCCGGCCGCTCCGTGGCCAATAATAGACCGCCTACTCGGTTTATTATTGCTGGCGACGCGCACGACCCGCATCACCCAGGGGGATCAGACACATGGACACCCACAAGCCGCAGCCCACTTCCGGCCCCGCCGCGCCGGGATCGGAGCCCGGCGGGCCGAGCGGCCCCACCGTCCTGGCCGACTCGACCGCGATGGTGGTCGCCGTCTGCGCGGTGTTCGCGGCGCTCGGCGCCGGCGTCGGCTGGCTGGTGCGGCTGCTCGCGAAGTGGCTGGTGACGCTGGAGCACGCGCCCTGGCAGGGCCCGGCCAGGCTGCTGACGTCGATCCCGGAACCCTGGCTGACGATCGGCGTCCTGGCGCTGGGTGCGGTGCTGGGGCTGGCGGTCGCGCTGTTCGGGCAGCACGACGAGCTGGCCGTGCGCGTCGCCGACGACGAGGTGGTGCTCACCCGGCGGGCGAAGCCCCGGGCGTTCCCGCGCGCGGCGGTCCGGCTGGCCTTCCGGGACGGCAAGGAGCTGGTCCTCCTCGGCCAGGACACCGCCGAACTCGCGCGGGAGGGCTGCACGTTGAGCGTCCAGCGCCTCGCCGGGGCTTTCCGTGAGCACGGCTACGACTGGGCGGACGGCGATCCGCACGAGGACGAGTTCCGGCGCTGGGTACCGGACACCCCGGGGCTGCCGATCGGCGCGAACGCCCTGTTCACGGCGCGCGAGCGGGCCCTCGGCAAGTCGGGGACGGCCGAGGACGCCCGGGAGCTGCGGGACGAACTGGCCCGACTGGGTGTCGTCGTCCGGGACAAGGACAAGCGGCAGTTCTGGCGGCTGGTCCCGTAGGACCAGCCGCCGAGCGGCTATCGGAGGTCGCCGCGGTCGCGGCCGCGGGCCTCCGTCACCGCCAGTGCCGCGACGGCCGTGAGCAGGACGGCGGTGCCGGCCGCCGTCGCCGTGGTGAGCCGCTCACCGAGGAACAGCACCGCGATGGCCGCCGCCGAGACCGGTTCGATCAGGGAGATCACGGAAGCGGTCGCGGCCCGTACGACGGCCAGTCCGGCGAAGTAGAGGCCGTAGGCGAGGGCCGTGGGGATCGCGGCGATGTACCCGAGCAGGAGCAGGCTGCGGCCCAGGTCGTGGGCGTACGGCCACAGCCCCTCGGCCGCGGCGAGGGGCAGCAGGCACAGGGCGCCGACCGCGAACGCGCTGATGGTCGAGGCGTAGGGGTCGCTGCCGCCGCCCCGCCCGAAGCGGCGGGTGGTGAGGGTCATCACGGCGCAGGCGGCGGCGGAGAGCACGGCGTAGCCGACGCCGGCCGGGCGGACGGTGGTGGCACCGTCGCCGCCGAGGACGAGGATCAGCAGGCCGGTCAGTGCCCCGCCGACGGCCAGGACGCCGCCGGCGCCGAGCCGTTCGCCCATGGCCAGGCGGGCCCCGATGGCGATGAGGACGGGGCCTGCGCCCATGGTGATGACGGTGCCGACGGCCAGGCCGGTGGCTTCGACGGACGCGAAGTAGGCGGCCTGGAAGACGGCGAGGGCGATGCCGGTGACCGCGACCCGTGCGGCGCGGCGGCGCAGCGGCTCGGCCGGCAACGGGGTGGTGGTGTCGCGCGTGCTGCCGGTGCGGTGCCGCCGTGCCACCCGTACGGCGAGCAGGAGCAGCAGGCCGCCGAAGGTGCGCCAGAAGGTGAGGGCGAGGGGGCCGAGTCCGCTGCCGTGGTAGAGGAGGGCGGCGGCCGCGCCGGCGGTGCCCCAGGCGGTCGCGGCGAAGGAGACGTAGGCCAGTCCCCGGCCCACGGGCAGGGCGGGGTGGGGTGTGCTGTGCATGGGAGCTGTACTCCGGGAAATCCAGGACGGCGCTGGGCGCCGTGACATGGTCGCGTGGTCCCGTGTGCGGGCAGCGTCAACCGGCTCGGGACTCCGCCCGGGCCGGGATTTCCTCGGAGGCCGCCGCCCGCCTTACGCGGCGGGAGGGGGCAGCACAGTCGAATGCATGATCGTCAGCCTATGTCGTGGGTGAACCGGCGGACAACTCGTCGCCGGAGGGCTCCGTGGCGCCGTCCCGCGCGGTCCGGGGCCCGTGGGCGTCGACTGCGGGCGCTCCCCCGCCGGCGACGGTGGCGGTGCCGGCCCCTCCCGGTTCGGTCCGCGGTTTGGCGGACTGGGCGATGAAGGCGCCGATCAGGACCACCGCGCCGCCGGTGATCTGGGGCGCGGAGAGGTGTTCGCCGAGCAGTACCCAGGCGAGCACGGTGGCGATCACCGCTTCCAGGCAGGCGACGACGCCGGCGACCTGCGGGGAGAGCCGCCGGATCGACACCACTCCGGTGAGATAGGCGGCCACCGTGGCGACCAGCACGATCCAGGCGAGGAGCAGCGCCGCGGGGACCTCGATGCCGTTCATGTCGGCGGTGCCGCCCAGTACCGACCAGTGCAGGTTCCAGGGCCGGGCGACGACGGTGAGGACGAGCGCGCCGATCAGCAGGCCGTAGGCGATGACGCCGAGCGGGTCCGGCACCGCGTCGCCCTCGCCGTCTCCGCCGTGGTCGGAGAGGACGAAGTAGCCGACCTGGCAGCAGGCCGCGCCGAGCGCGAGGAGCAGACCGAGGGCGTCGAAGCTGAGGCCGGACCACACCTCGACGACGCAGGCCAGTCCGCCGACAGCGAGGACGACGCCGACGGCGGCGGCGCGGCTCACGGGGCGTTTCTGGACGAAGCGCACCCAGCCCAGGACGAGGGCGGGGGCGAGGTATTCGATGAGCAGTGCGACACCGACGGGGATGCGGGAGAGCGCGGCGAAGTAGCACGCCTGGACGCCGGCGACGGCCAGCAGTCCGAAGCCGGCGAGCAGTGCGGGCCGGCGGCGGGGCAGGTCGCGGTGGCGCCAGGCGACGGGGAGCATCACCAGCGCGGCGCCGGTGACGCGCAGCCAGGTGACGTGCAGCGGTTCGAGGCCGGCGGCTATCAGGGGCTTGGCCGCCACTCCCGAGCCGCCGAAGGCGAGTGCGGAGAGCAGGGCGATGCCGAGTCCGGCGCCACGTCCGGCGCGCGGGCCGGGCGCGGCCGACCGTGGGGTCCCCGTGGACCCTGAAGTTCCGTGGCCCGGGCCGGTGGTGTGGCCTGCCGGGCTCCCCGATGAGGCGTGCATCGGGTCATCATGGCAGTCGCGGTCAGCAGCGTCACCCCCCGAAACCCCTGTCTCATCAGGCGATACGCGGGGGCCGCGGGGCGGCGTGCGCGATGTCCCGGTCAGTCCGGTACGGGCTGTTGGTCGCCGTCGAGGCGGGCGGCGAGCCGGGCGGTGTCGACGGCGGCCCGGCGCAGGACCTCGACGGCGCGGGACTCGGGGTCGTCGACCAGTGCGGCAAGGAGGTCGAGGCAGCCGGCGCGGGTGGCGTAGCGGGCGTGGGCACGATCGAGGGCACCGTCCATGGCGGCGGCCGCGGCGGGCGACCAACCGGGGACGCCGCCTTCGGTGACCATCGGGACGGCGCCGGAGTCCTCGACGGTGCCGTGCCATTGGAGGCCGTAGCCGATGCTGCGTTGGACGAGGTAACCGAGGAGCCGGGCGACCTGCTGGCCGCCGTCGAAGACCTCGCGGACCGCGGGGTCCCATTCCAGGAGTCCGTGGAGCAGGTGTGCGGTGTCGACCTGGTGGTCGCCGTCGCGGGTGGCGCGCCTGCGGGCAGCGGACACCACCGACGCGAGCTCCACGGTGAGCTGGCCGTCGGGGTCCTCCTGGGCGGAGCGGTCGCCGCCACTGTACGCAGTACGGTTTTGCACAGCCCCACCCCACCAGTCCTGAAAGGCCGGAGCATCCCCGGCGGGAAGCATTTGCGCATCCCACCCTGGTTGGGGAAGCCGACACACGATCTCATCCTCACGGAGGATATGCGGAGAGAACGTGGAGGTCGGGCATCTCGTCGCAAACGGGCGCACTCCCGTTTGCCCGCCTCATATCACCAGGTCACGGACGACAACCGAGCACCGCCGGCCGCGTGCCACGGCGCGACTGTGGACACCCGGGCCGGCGGCCAGGACCCGTCCGGCGGATCCGGCGCGCGGGCCGCGCCGACACCCGTTGACCGCCCGCCGACCCGTCCGGCACGACCTCGCCCCGCGCGGAACTGACAAACCATCAGTAAAGCCCGGCAGTTGCTATTGAACCCTCGCCCCCGTACCGCTACGTTCCGCGCACCAGCCAGGACGCCGTCACCGAAGGGGTGCACGCATGGCCGATGTCACCGCCCAGGCCCGGATCGAGGCACCGGCCGAGAAGGTCTGGGACCGGCTCACCGACTTCGACTCCTACGGGCAGTGGAACGCCACCCACACCGACTTCCCGCACGGCGGCCCCCAGCCCCTCCACGCGGGCGCGACCTACGACGAGAACATGAAGCTGATGGGCTTCCCGGCGGAGGTGAGCTGGACCGTGCAGGAGCTGGAGCCGGGCCGCCTGCTCGCCGTCAAGGGCAAGGGCCCGATGGGCGTCAACCTCGGCATGCGCTATCAGCTGACGCCCGACGGCGAGACGACCACGGTCCGGATCGACGGATCCTTCACCGGCGCCGCGGTCTCACTGATGGCGGCCAAGCTGAAGGACTCGGCGAGCGCCGCGCTGAACGAGTCGCTGCGCAAGCTCGCCGGCCTGGTCGCCTGAGCCGCCGCCGGGGCGGCCGCGCCCTACGGCACCCCCGCCCCGGCCCGCCGCGTCAGTCCTCCTCGGCGAGGATCAGATACAGCTCCTTGCGGGCCTTGTTGACCACCGCCATGGCCTTCTCCCGCTGTTCGGGGCTGCCGGTGGCCCACACCTGACGGAACGCCTCGACCAGGCCGCCGCCCGCCTTCCGTATCTCGTTCATCGCCTCCCAGTCGACGCCGCGACCGGCGTCCTCCCAAGGGGCGTCGGAGCCGCTGTCGGCCTCGGCGCGGCCGGCCTCGGTGAGCGAGAACAGCTTCTTGCCGCCCTCGCTGGCGCTGGTGATCAGCCCCTCGTCCTCCAGCAGCTGGAGGGTGGGGTAGACCGAGCCGGGGCTGGGCTTCCACGCCCCACCGCTGCGCTCGGCGATCTCCTGGATCATCTCGTACCCGTGCATGGGGCGGTCCTTGAGCAGCGCCAGTATCGAGGCCCGCACATCGCCGCGACGGGCCCGGCCACGGGGCCCGCCGCGCCCCCGGCCGCCACCGAACGGCGGGCCGCCGAAAGGCGGCCCGAAGCCTCCGAAGGCGGCGCGCCGCCGCTCGAAACCGCCACCGAACTCGCCGTGGCCACCGCGGCGCCCGGGGCCACGGTGCTCGTGTCCGTGGTCGGGTCCGTACTCGTATCCCTGGGAACGCATGGCGTCCTCCCTCTCGTCATCAGTGCTCACGCACGTGCTATCGCTCGCAATCTTTGACCGATCGCGATGCTTCAACGATATATCGGGAGTGTTCGGCGAGCAAGGGTCGCCCGTGCCTTTTCTTCCATCCGGGTCCGTGACTCCCGAACGCGCGCCGTCGAGCCCCGCCGATCGCGACGCCCCCCAGATCGCGACACCCTGACGACCGCGACGCCGTGGCGACCCCGGGCGGAGGACCGTGGGAGCCGCCAACCAGGTCCAATGTCCCGGGATTGGCCTTGGCCCGTGGCCCTGCGGCACGCCTACGCTCCGGCCATGAGGATCCGCATCGTCGACGCCTTCACCGACCGTCCGTTCGCCGGCAACCCCGCCGGCGTCGTGCTGCTGGACGCCGGCGCGTTCCCCGAGGACGCCTGGCTCCAACACGTCGCCGCCGAGGTCAATCTCTCCGAAACCGCCTTCGCGCACCCGCTTCCCCCCGGCGGCGACGCCGACTGGGCGCTGCGCTGGCTCACCCCGACCGCCGAGGTGAACATGTGCGGGCACGCCACTCTGGCCACCGCGCACGTGCTGCACACCACGGGCACGGCGACCGGCACCGTGCGCTTCAGCACCCGCAGCGGCGTGCTGATCACCCATGCCGACGACAGCGGCTCGATCACCATGGACTTCCCCACCGCCCCGCTGACCCCCGTGGACGTGCCGGACGTCGTCGCCCGGGCACTGGGCGCCGAGATCCGCTCCGCGCACGACACCGGGCCCGACGTCGGCGACCTGCTGATCGAGTTGGCCGACGAGAAGGCCGTGCGGGACCTGGCGCCGGACTGCGCCCTGCTGGCCGGACACGGCGGGCGAGGCGTGATCGCCACCGCCCGCGCCGAAGACCCCGACGGCGCCTACGACTTCGTCTCGCGCGGCTTCTTCCCCGCCGTGGGCGTCGACGAGGACCCGGTCACCGGGAGCGCGCACACCGCGCTCGCCCCCTTCTGGTCGGCACGCCTGGGCCGCGGCGACCTGGTCGGCTTCCAGGGCGGCACCCGGACCGGCCTGGTCCGCACCGAGCTGCGCGGCGGGCGCACCCTGTTGACCGGCTCGGCGGTGACCGTCATCGACGGCGAACTGCTCGTCTGACCGCCGCCGTCCGGACACGGTGCGGGGCGGGGGCCACCAGGCCACCCGCCCCGCACCGCCGGATACCGCGCCTCACCCCGTGGGCAACCAGGGCACCCGCCCGGCGAGCAGCGCGTAGCCGAGGAAGGCGACGATGTCGATGAGGGCGTGCGCGGCGACCAGTGGGCCGACCCGGCCCCAGCGCCGGTACACCAGGGCGAAGATCACGCCCATCACCATGTTGCCGACGAAGCCGCCGATGCCCTGGTAGAGGTGGTACGAACCGCGCAGCACCGCACTGACCGCGACCGCCGCCCACGGCGTCCACCCCAGTTGCCCCAGCCTGCGCAGCAGGTATCCGACGACGATGACCTCCTCCAGGACGGCGTTCTGCACCGCGGAGGCGATCAGCACCGGGATCTTCCACCACACGTCGGGCAGCGCCTCGGGCACCACCGTCAGATTGAAGCCGGCGGCCCGCGCGCCCAGGTAGAGCAGCAGCCCGCTGCCCCCGATGGCCGCCGCCAGCCCGGTGCCGACCCCCAGGTCGAAGCCGGGCCGTCGCCGGTCGAAGCCGATGGCGCGCAGCCCGCCGGCCCGTTCCCGCATCAGCAGGTGGGCCACCAGCACCACCGGCACCAGTGCGGTCGCGATGCCGAACAGCTGCCAGGCGAGATCCAGCCAGGGCCGGCCGGGCGCGTGCGAGGCATTGAGCGTCGCCGCCTGGTGCTTGAGGCCGCCGGGTTTGGTCAGTGACCCGATGAAGCTGATGAGCGCGGAGACCGCACTGGCCCCCAGGGAGAGCGCCAGGACGATCAGTATCTCGTTCCGCAGCACGCTCCGGGCCGGCTCGCCGGCCGCCTCGACGAGCCGCCCCGAGCCGCTCCCCGCGCCCGGAACGTCCGCGCCCGCCACGGGACTTGTATCCGACTGCAAAGGTTCCTCCACTTCCGCAATACCGCCTCTTCACCGCTGTCGCCCCGCTAGGGTCTCGAAAGCAGGTACGAAGATCGCTCGCGACAGGCCGGGGACGGTCGCGCTCCACGTGGGGTGTTTCCGTCCGCATCGATCCCGATAGAGGTCCGGGGCTCCGGAACTCCGAGTATCAGGAGAGGCGCTACCGCATGGGACGTCACAGCTTGCCTGACGACTCCGCACCACAGGGAACGGGGTCCCCCCGTACCCGCCGCCGGACGGTCGTCCTCGCCACCGCCGTCCTCGTGATCGCCGCCACCGGCTCCGTCGTGGCGCTGCGCGGCGGGCTCCTCCCCTTCGGCGCGTCGTGCGGCGGCGATTCCGTACGGCTGGAAGTGATCGCCTCGCCCGATATCGCGCCGGCGCTGGACGCGGTGGCGGACAAGGCCCGCGAGGACGCGGTCCGCACGGACGGCAGATGCCTGGACGTCAAGATCAATGCGCGGCCCTCCTCCGAGGTGGCCGACTCTCTCGGGCAGCGGCCGGCCAACCCGGATTTCCAGGTATGGGTGCCCGATTCGGACCTGTGGGTGAACCAGGTCACCGACAACCGGGGGTCGTCCCTGACCGCCGTCGGCGCCGTCGCCTCCTCGCCGCTCGCGCTGGGCGCGGTCCACGACGCCGCCAAGACCCTCGGCTGGCCGGGGAAGACCTACTCCTGGACCTCGCTGACCCGGGCCGCCTCCGGTCGCGCGCTGCGCCTGGGTGTCGCCGACCCGGCCCGCAGCGCCACCGGGCTGCTCGCCCTGGCCCGCATCGATGCCGCCGACCGCAAGGAGACCGACAGCGGCGACGAGGCCGCCACCCGTACCGCGGCCACCGCCAAACTGCTCTACGAGCGGGTCGCGGACGGCGACGGCCAGGTGCTGGCCACCCTGCCGCGCAACGGCTCGGGGGCCGAACAGGGCAATCCGCGCCGCAACCAGGCGCTGCTCCTGTCCGAACAGGCCGCGTACGCCCACAACACCAGTGGGGACGCCGGCCCCGCGCTCGACCTCTTCTACCCCACGGACGGCACGGCGCAGCTCACCTACCCGTACACCCTCGTCGACGAGGACTCCCTGACCGCCGACCAGAGCCGCGCCGCCAACCGCTTCATGACGCTGCTGGACGACACCTCGGGGCAGCAGACCCTGCGCGACCACGGTTTCCGGGCCGGCAACGGCAGCGCCGACCCGCCGCTGACCGGCAAGGCGGGCGGCCGTGCACCGCAGCCGTTCGCCGCCGCCCCGGCCGACCCGCCGACGTCCAAGGAGCTCCAGGCGCTGCTGGGCATGTGGACCATCACGGTGCAGAGCGCCCGGATCACCACCGCCGTGGACGCCTCGCCGTCGATGGCGCTGCCGGTCCCCGGGCAGGGCGGCCGGTCCCGCATGGACCTGGCCAAGGACTCCCTCCTCCAGGCGCTGTCCACGTTCACGCGAGCGGGAAGTCCAACGCGCTGGTGGTCGTCACCGACGGCGCCGACGACGATGCCGCCGGCATCGGCCTGGACGCCCTGGTCATCGACCTGAAGCGGCTCGCCGACCCCAAGCGGCCGGTGCCGCTGGTCGCCGTCGGAATCGGTCCGCGGGCCGACCGGTCGGCGCTGGCCCGCATCGCGGCCCCGACCGGCGGCTGCGCGCACCGCGTCGACGACCCGTCGCAGATCCACGAGGTGATCCTCAAGGCCATCATGGCGGCGGGCAGCCGCGGCCCCCACTAGGGCGTGTCCGCACAGTCCACGGCCGCGTCACCGGGCGCGTCACGGCTCAAGTCCCCTGCTGTCGCCCGCACTTCGCCGCACCGCTCACCGACCCGCCGTCCCCGTAGGCGGGTCTGCACGTGCACCTACCGGCCGGCGTTCGCCGTCGAGGTGGCGGACCTGCCGGTCGACGACTCCCCGGCGACGAGCCCGCAGATCCGCACCGACCGCGGCACCGGCGTCAGCTGACCGGACGGCCCCGCCGGGCGTCACGCGACGGTGCCCCCGGCCGCCGTCCGGCGCTGCGCCGGTACGACGGCCGCGCCGGCCGCCCACGGCACCGGCCAGGTGTGCACCGGCTCCCCGGTGTGCATCAGCTCGCTGTAGCGCCGGGTCATCGCCGCCAGGGCGGCATCCCGGGGCAGTCCCTGCCGCAGCGCGTGGTGGAACGCCGCGGTCTGCCAGGACGCCCCGTTGGCCCGGCGTGCGCAGCGTGCTTCGATGATGCCCAGGTAGTGGTCGCGGTCGGCCGGTTCGACGCCCCAGGCGTCCAGCCCGGCGGCCGCCAGCGGCAGGAGTTCCTGTTGCACCAGGCGCACGGCGGGGATCTCGGTGAGGCCGCCGGCGCGGCCGGGCCGGGGCCAGCGGAGGGTGGCGTCGATGCCGTGGCGGCAGGCGGTGTCGAAGTTGGCGGCGGCGACGGTGAACGGGAGCCGGGTCCAGACGGGGCGCGGCTGCTCGGCGAGGGCGCGCACCAGGCCGTAGTAGAAGGCGGTGTTGGCGATGACGTCGGCGACGGTCGGGCCGGCCGGCAGCACCCGGTTCTCGACACGGAGGTGCGGGAGGCCGTCGGCGACCGCGTAGACGGGGCGGTTCCAGCGGTAGATCGTGCCGTTGTGCAGGATCAGTTCGGCGAGGTCGGGCACGCCGCCCTCGTCGAGGACGCGCAGGGGGTCCTGTGGTCCGCACAGTGGCAGCAGCGGCGGGAAGAAGCGCAGGTTCTCCTCGAACAGGTCGTAGGCGGAGTCCACCCAGCGCTCGCCGAACCACGTGCGCGGGCGCACTCCCTGGGCCTGGAGTTCGGGTGCGCGGGTGTCGGTGGCCTGCTGGAAGACCGGCGGTCGCGATTCGCGCCACAGCTCCCGCCCGAACAGGAACGGGGAGTTGGCGCCGACGGCTATCTGGGCGGCGGCGATCGCCTGGGCAGCGTTCCAGACGGCGGCGAACCGGCCGGGCGTCACCTGAAGGTGCAGTTGTACGGAGGTGCAGGCGGCTTCGGGGGCGATCGACGGCGAGCGGGTGATCAGGCGCTCGACGCCCTGGATGTCGATGACGAAGTCCTCGCCGCGGGCGGCCCGCATCTGGTCGTTGAGCAGCACATAGCGGTCGTTGGCGGAGAGGCTGGCGACGGTGAGGTCGTCGGCGTTCAGGGTCGGCAGGATGCCGATCATGACGATGCGGGCGGCGACTTCCCGGGATTTTCGCTCGGCATAGCCGAGTCCGGTGCGGAGTTCTTCGGCGAGTTGGTCCAGTACCCGTCCGGACAATCGGTGCGGGGTGATGTTGACCTCGAGATTGCACTGCGCGAGTTCGGTCTGGAAATCGCCGCTGGCGATCCTTTCCAGGACCTGCGAGTTCAGCATGCGGGGACGCCCGTCGGCGCCCGCGAGATTGAGTTCGATCTCCAGCCCCATGAGATTCTTGGGGCGGTCGAACCGCTTCTCCGCCAGGAGCCGTCGCAATCCCTCCAGGCAGTCGTGCAGCTTTCTTCGATAGCGCTCCCGGTCCGCCAGGTCGTTCCCCTCCGCGGCGACCTTCTCCCCCATCGGCGGGTACCTCCTAGGTGAACGGCTCGCGGCCACGGGCTGGTCGGTACCGCCCCCGGCGCGCCGGGGTACGGGCTACGGTCGATGATGCCCCGACAATCTGATCGATAACGCCTCAGGGGCATGCCGGTACCGTTACTCTCGGAGAGCGCGCCCGAGGCATTTCCCAGGGGCATATCCACCCTGCCGGCACCCACCGTAATTCGCTCGTAAAAAACACCGACGGGTTCCGGCCTACCGCTTCGTCGAAGAATTACGAGGTGGCCTCTTCCAGCTCCCGCCCAAAGCGGCGGAAATCGCCCCGAATGGCGGACCGGATTCCCTCTTGCCGGAAATCCACAAGGCGAGTAGCCGAAACACTTCCAGAACATATGTCGTATAAACTTCGCAGACGAGGCAGAGATTTGGCGCCCAGCGCGGCGGTGCCCCCATCGGTGCCCCGACACCGCTGCCGACCCGTCGGTCCGCAGTTGCGGTCGGCCAGGCTCTGACCCGCCCGCAGACAGCGCCGTCCGCACTGCCACGCTCCACCGTGTCTCCTAAGTGAGAGGCGACCCGCCATGCCGCTGCACGTTCCTCCCTCCCCTGCGCCCGCCCTGCGCAGCATCCTCAGCGCCCTCGGCTCCCCCACCGCGGTCCGCGAGGCCCCGGCCGCCGCGCTCCGCACCCACCAGGGGCCGCTGAGCCCCGACCACCCGCTGCCCGTGCACGTCTGGGACGACGTCAGCCAGGCCGGCCCGCCGCGCACCCGCCTTGCCGGCTGGCGTTTCCTGATCCGCGGTGGCGAGCGCGCCGTGGCCGCCGCCGAGGCCCGGCTGACCGCCGACGGCTGGACGTTCTCGCACTTCTGCGACGGCCCCTATGTCGCCGCGACCGAACGGGCCCTGCAGCAGGCCGAGTCGCTCACCGCGCCCTACCAGCCGCGCCTGCTGTCCGTGCCGGAGCTGTACATGCTCACCCTGTGGCTGCACCACGACCTCACCGCGGACGGCGCGGAGGGGATGCCCGCCGCCGGTGACCTCCTGGTACCGCTGGCGCCCGCCCCGCCCGGGATCGCCTCCTACCTCCCGCAGCGGGTCGCCGACCTGCTGCCCCGCCTGACCCTCCGCCTGGGCCCGACGCCCCTGCTCCGCGAGCCGGCCTGACCACCCGCCGCAGGCCCGCCGCGTCGCGCGGGACGGAAGCCCGTCACCGCGCACGACACCGTGCACCCATGCGCCCCGCGACCTCTCCGGCCGCGGGGCGCACCACGCCGTGCGCCCCTGTGCGCCGGTAGCGCGCCAACGCCTGCGGACGGGCGCGCAATTGGAAGCAACCGCCCGCACGGGTGACACGTCCGTATCGAGTGTGTACCGCTGCTGCGAAATCCCTGCGGAATCCCGTCCGTAGGGCAAGACTGGGACCGACATGAAACGGGGGAGCGGCCATGAGCATCGCATCGAGCCGCACGACGTTCACCACTCCGCAGCGAAAGACATTTTCCATGTGCCAGCATCAACCGCCATGCCCATCAGCTGACTCCACCGACCGGGAGGCCGCCCAGTTGGTGGCGCACCACCCGGAGCAGGGCTGGAGCCTGCTGTGCAACGGCGTCCTGCTCTTCGAGGACACCGGTGAGCTGCTGCCGGACGGGCAGGTCATCGCGCCGCATCGGCCGGTCGACCCGCCGCGGGTCACCGCCGCCGCGTGACTCCGCAGTCACCCGGCACGTACACCAGGGCCCCCGGCGCATCCGCCGAGGGCCCTTGCTGTTGCCACCGGTCACCGGTGGCGGGGGTGATCAGACGTCGTACTCGTCCAGCGGCGGGCAGGAGCAGACGAGGTTGCGGTCACCGAAGGCGCCGTCGATCCGGCGCACCGGCGGCCAGTACTTCTGCGCGGCGTTGACGCCGGCCGGGAAGACGGCCTCCTCGCGGCTGTAGGGGTGGTTCCACTCGCCGCCGAGCGCCGCCGCGGTGTGCGGGGCGTTGCGCAGCGGGTTGTCGTCCTTGTCCCACTCCCCCGAACCGACCTTCTCGATCTCCGCGCGGATGGCGATCATCGCGTCGCAGAACCGGTCCAGCTCGGTCAGGTCCTCGCTCTCGGTCGGCTCGATCATCAGCGTGCCGGCCACGGGGAAGGACATCGTCGGCGCGTGGAAGCCGTAGTCGATGAGCCGCTTGGCGACGTCGTCGATGCTCACCCCGGTCGCCTTGGTCAGCGGTCGGACGTCGACGATGCACTCGTGGGCGACCAGTCCGCCGGGGCCGGTGTAGAGCACCGGGTAGTGCGGCTCCAGGCGCTTGGCGATGTAGTTCGCGCCGAGCACCGCGACCTGGGTGGCGCGCTTGAGGCCCGCACCGCCCATGAGGCGGACGTACGTCCACGAGATCGGCAGGATGCCGGCCGAGCCCCAGGGGGCGGCGGAGATCGGTCCGACGCCGGTCTCCGGGCCCGCGGTGGGCTGCAGCGGGTGGTTGGGCAGGTACGGCGCCAGGTGGGCGCGGACCGCGACCGGTCCGACGCCGGGGCCGCCGCCACCGTGCGGGATGCAGAACGTCTTGTGCAGGTTGAGGTGCGAGACGTCGCCGCCGAACTTGCCCGGCTCGGCGAGGCCGACCAGGGCGTTGAGGTTGGCGCCGTCCACGTAGACCTGACCGCCGGCCTCGTGCACCGTCGCGCAGATCTGGGTGATGTGCTCCTCGAACACGCCGTGGGTGGACGGGTAGGTGACCATCAGGACGGCCAGTTCGTCCCGGTACTTCTCGATCTTGGCGTGCAGGTCGTCGGTGTCGACCTCGCCGTCCGCACCGGTCTTGACGACGACGACCTTCATGCCGGCCATCACGGCGCTGGCGGCGTTGGTGCCGTGCGCCGACGACGGGATCAGGCAGACGGTGCGCTGCTCGTCCCCGTTGGCGCGGTGGTAGGCGCGCACCGCGAGCAGACCGGCCAGTTCGCCCTGGGAGCCGGCGTTGGGCTGGATGGACACCTTGTCGTAGCCGGTGACCGCGGCCAGCTGCTCCTCCAGTTCGCGGATGAGCGTGAGGTAGCCCTGGGCCTGGTCGGCGGGGGCGAAGGGGTGCAGCTGACCGAACTCCGGCCAGGTGACCGGCTCCATCTCGGTGGTGGCGTTCAGCTTCATCGTGCAGGAGCCGAGCGGGATCATGCCCCGGTCCAGCGCGTAGTCCTTGTCGGCGAGGGTGCGCAGGTAGCGCAGCATCGCCGTCTCGGAACGGTGCTGGTGGAAGACCGGGTGGCCGAGGTAGTCGTCGGTGCGCAGCAGGGACTGCGGCAGGCTCTCGTCGACGGTCGCGTCCAGCGCGTCGATGTCGCCCTGGACGCCGAACGCGCCCCAGACGCCGGTGAGCTGGGCACGCCCGGTGGTCTCGTCGCAGGCGATGCCGACCAGGTCGGCGTCGACCTCGCGGAGGTTGATGCCGGCCTCGCGGGCGGCGGCGACGACCTCGGCGGCCCGGCCGGGCACCCGCGCGGTCAGGGTGTCGAAGTAGGCGTCGTGGACGAGCTCGACCCCGCCGGCCCGCAGACCCGCGGCGAGGATCGTGGCGTAGCGGTGGGTGCGCCGGGCGATGGTCCGCAGCCCGTCGGGGCCGTGGTAGACGGCGTACATCCCGGCCATGACGGCGAGCAGCACCTGCGCGGTGCAGATGTTGCTGGTGGCCTTCTCGCGGCGGATGTGCTGCTCGCGGGTCTGCAGCGCCAGGCGGTATGCCTTGTTGCCGGCGGCGTCGACGGAGACGCCCACCAGACGGCCGGGCAGGCTGCGGGCGTACTGCTCGCGGACGGCCATGTAGCCGGCGTGCGGGCCGCCGAAGCCCATCGGGACGCCGAAGCGCTGGCTGGTGCCGACCGCGATGTCCGCGCCGAGCTCACCGGGCGAGGTGAGCAGCGTCAGCGCCAGCAGGTCGGCGGCGACGGTGACGATCGCGCCCAGTTCGTGCGCCCGCTCGATCACCGCGCGCAGGTCGCGCACCGCGCCGGACGCGCCCGGATACTGGAGCAGCACACCGAAGACGCCGCGCTCGGCGATCTCCTGCGGGATACCGTCGGACAGGTCGGCGACCACGACCTCCACACCGGTCGGTTCGGCGCGGGTCCGGATCACGGCAACGGTCTGCGGCAGACAGTCGCCGTCGACCAGGAACACGCCCTGCTTGACCTTGCCGACCCGGCGGGAGAGCGCCATCGCCTCGGCGGCGGCGGTGCCCTCGTCCAGCAGCGACGCACCGGAGGTGGGCAGTCCGGTCAGGTCGGCGACGACGGTCTGGAAGTTCAGCAGGGCCTCCAGGCGACCCTGCGAGATCTCCGGCTGGTAGGGCGTGTAGGCCGTGTACCAGGAGGGGTTCTCCATGACGTTGCGCAGGATCACCGGCGGGGTGAACGTGCCGTAGTAGCCGAGCCCGATCATGGGCGACAGCACTTGGTTGCGGTCGGCGAGCGCGCGCAGCTCGGCCAGGACCTCGGCCTCGGTGCGGCCCTCCGGCAGACCGAGCGCCTCGGTGCTCTTGATCACGTCGGGCACGGCGGTGGCCGTGAGCTCGTCCAGCGATCCGAAGCCGACCTGCGCGAGCATCTTCGCCTGCGCCTCGTGGTCGGGGCCGACGTGCCGGTGCTCGAACGGGATGCCCCGCTCCAGCTCGGTCAGGGAGATGCGGTGGGTGTTCATCTGCGGGGGCCTCCTGGTCAGTACGACCTACGAGGGGCACCACGGCGCTGGTGCCCGGACGGCCTCCCCCTCTGTCATCTCAACCTGAGAGCTTCACCGGTCCGCGGGCTGCGGTCCGGCTTTCACCGTCGGTGAGGAGGGGTTCCGGCATGGTGCCTGTCCGTGGCCCGCCCTGCTTTCCAGAGTGACCTCGTCCATGCGGTACGTGTGCCTGAGAGATTCCGGGGAGGATTTGCTCCTTCGGCGCCCTGGTCGCGAACGACAAAGGACTCTCCCGCATGGGGTCGACGGCCAATCGCCAGCCTACCAGCGCACCGCCGAAACGATCCTTCGAGTGGCCGGGGCATGAAATGTGCCGTTTCGTAGTTGTCACAAGGCAGTTGCGACCAAGTGGAGGGACCGTGCAAACCGATATCGATCCCCGGAGCCTCATCGGCCGCAAAGCGTTCGACCGGAACGGCGCGAAAATAGGGACCGTCGACGAGGTGTACCTCGACGACGCGACGGGCGAACCGGAGTGGGCGGCCGTCCGCACCGGCCTGTTCAGCCGGGATGCGTTCGTCCCCTTGGAACCGAGCAAGATGGTCGGCGACAGCCTGCACATCCCCTACGACCGGAAGCTGATCAAGGACGCCCCGGACTTCGGCGTCGGCCGGCACCTCTCCCCCGAGCAGGAACTCCAGCTCTACCACCACTACCGCCTGGATATCTCCTCACCGGCCTCCGACTCCGCCTCGCCCGCCGGCGACACCGACTTCGGACGGATCGCCGGCGCGGACGACTGATCCGGCCCGCCCAGCAGCGGCAGGGGCTCGCCCGGCCGCAGCGCCGGATCGTCGACGGTGAAGGTCCGCACCCGCCCCGGTGCGGACCATGGCGTCTCGAACCGTACGGTCACCCTCCCCAGGCCACTGCCCTGCACCCACCCGGCACCGAACTCCTCGTGGACCACGTCCAGCCCCGGATGCCAGCGCCGCGGCAGCTCCACGCCGGCCTCCGGCTCGCCCGCCGCCTCCTCGGCCGGCTCCGCCGCCCCGCCCGCCGCCTGCTCCTCGGCCTCCCGCTCCGTGGCCAGCTGGGCGAAGAGGTCCTCCTGTGTGAAGTCGGCCAGCCCGGTCACCCCCACGCCCAGCAGCCGCACCCCGCCCGTGGTGTCCACCGTCTCCAGCAGCCGCACCGCGGCCTCCCGGACGACGGCCGGGTCGTCGGTGGGCCCGCGCAGCGTCTCGGACCGGGTCAGCGTCGAGAAGTCGTAGTTCCGGACCTTGATCACCACCGTGCGCCCGGATCGGCCGGCCGCCCGCAGCCGCCCCACGCACCGGTCGGCCAGCCGCAGCACCTCGTTCCGCACCCGCGTCCGGTCGGTCAGATCGACCTCGAAGGTGTCCTCCACCGACACCGACTTCGCGTCCCGCTCGGCCACCACCGGCCGGTCGTCCTGGCCCAGCGCCATCGCGTACAGCCCGGTGCCGTGCGCCTTGCCCAGCAGCCGCACCAGCTCGGCCTCGCCGGCCTCCGCGGTCTCCGCGACGGTGTGGATCCCGGCCCGGCGCAGCGTCTCGGCCGTCGCCGGCCCGACCCCGGGCAGCGTCCGCACCGGCATCGGCCCGAGCAGCTCCCGCTCGGTGCCGGGCTCGATCACCACCAGGCCGTCCGGCTTCGCCGCCTCGGACGCGATCTTGGCGAGCATCTTGGCGCCGGCCAGGCCCACCGAACCGGTCAGCCCCGTGGCCGCCTTGATGTCGCGCCGCAGTTGCTCCCCCACCGCCCGCACCGCGGCCGTCTCCGCCGGCACCCCGCCCGCCTCCAGGTCCACGAAGGCTTCGTCCAGGCTCAGCGGTTCGACGAGCGGCGAGAGCGCCCGCAGCAGTTCCATGACCGTGTCACTCACTTGGCGGTACAGCGTGAACCGCGGACTGAGATAGGCGGCGTTGGGACACAGCCGACGCGCCTGCGCCGTCGGCATCGCCGAGCGCACCCCGAAGACCCGCGCCTCGTACGAGGCGGTGGCGACCACGCCGCGCGGCCCGATCCCGCCGACGACCACGGGCTTCCCCCGCAGGCTCGGCTTGGCCGCCTGCTCGGCGGCCGCGTAGAACGCATCCATGTCCAGATGCAGGATCGTCGGCGCACGTCTCACACCACTGATGCTGCCGCACACCACTGACAATCGACCCGATCCCGGGCCCGCAAAGCCCGACGGTCGTCGGCCGTCCGTCAGCCGGCCCGATTGCGGCGCCGCGCCAACTCGTCGTGCGGGTTCTTCCCGATCAGCGTCTCGCCGGTGTCCACCCGCTCACCGTGGAGCTGCGACAGTGCGCCCTCCACGTCCCGCCACACCACACCCACGGCGATCCCGAAGACCCCCTGGCCGCCCTGGAGCAGATCCACGACCTGGTCCGGCGAGGTGCACTCGTAGACCGTCGCCCCGTCGCTCATCAGCGTCATCCGCGTCAGGTCGTCCAGTCCGCGCGCCCGCAGGTGCTGGACGGCGGTGCGGATGTTCTGCAGCGACACCCCGGTGTCCAGCAGCCGCTTGACGATCTTCAGGACGACGACGTCCCGGAAGCTGTAGAGCCGCTGGGTCCCGGACCCGTAGGCAGGCCGGATGC
This sequence comes from Streptomyces noursei, assembly GCF_016917755.1. Taxonomy (GTDB): domain Bacteria; phylum Actinomycetota; class Actinomycetes; order Streptomycetales; family Streptomycetaceae; genus Streptomyces; species Streptomyces yunnanensis. Next base: position 2,059,198 of record NZ_CP070326.1, read on the forward strand.
TGGGCTCCACCAGGCCCGTGCGCGCCCAATAGTCCAGCTGTCGGTAGGTGATGCCCGCCGCCGCACACGCGGTCGGTCCGCGGTAGCCGATGCTCTCCGCCTCGCGGGCCCCCGACATCGCAGCGGCCTGTACGGGGCCGCGGTTCGCCGCCGAGCCCCTGTGGAGCGGCAATGCCCCTTCCGCCGCCGTACCGTCGCCGGTGATTGCCACGCCGCCCTCCGTCCTCCACGTCCCGGACGGGACCTGCCTTATCGACGGTATGCAGTCACTCGGGGTGCGTCAACGATCGCCGCGCTCGCCACGCCGAGTGATAATCACCCTACGAGTGGTTTCTCGTGACTTGTCACGGGGAAGGGATTACAGGTTGGCCGGAAACAGGTGGTTCACCTGGCCGATCACTGGCTGGTGCCGAAGTCCTCCGGCGAGATCTGGTCGAGGAACTCGCGGAACTTCTCCACCTCGTCCTCCTGCTCGTCGGGGATGGCGATGCCCGCGTCGTCCAGCACACCATCGGTACCGAAGATCGGGGTCCCGGTGCGCAGCGCCAGCGCTATGGCGTCCGACGGCCGCGCACTGACCTCGACACCGCTGGCGAAGACCAGTTCGGCGTAGAAGACCCCTTCGCGCAGATCCGTGATCCGGACCTGCGTCAGCTCCTGCCCCACGGCTTCGAGCACGTCCTTGAAGAGGTCATGCGTCAGCGGCCTGGCAGGGACCATGCCCTGCTGGGCGAACGCGATGGCGGTGGCCTCTCCCGGCCCGATCCAAATGGGCAGGTAACGGTCGCCTCCCACCTCCCGCAGCAGCACGATCGGTTGGCTGGAAGGCATCTCCACCCGGACACCCACGACGTCGAGCTCGTTCACACAGCAACCCTAGGCCGTGCCCGGCCGGTTTGGGTAGTCGGGCACTCGTTTGCTCACGGCAGGCGGATGCGCAGGGCACTCTGCAACAGCGCCGCGTGCAGCCGCACCGACAGCGTGGCCAGCTCCCTGGCAGTGGCCTCGGCATGGGCCCGGGTCTGCGGGTTCCGGTGCCGCCGAAGGGGTGCCACGACTTGCTCGACCAACCCCGCCTCGCGCTCCGCGGCCGCCTTCACGGCCCGCAGGTGCCGCGGCTCCAGACCGAATCGACCGAGGTCCGCCACGAGTTTGGCGACGGTGACCGCTTCGATGTCGTATCCCCCGTCCTCGTGGGGGACGATGAGTCCATACGACTCCCAGTCGGCGAGCGCGGCCTCGTCGACCTCGGTGGCGGCCAGCAGCTCGGCCCGGCCGACCCGGGCGGCCGTCGGGCGCTCCTCGTCGGGATCGGAGACGCCCTCGACGAGGTCCCGCGGCGCCGCCGGGGCGGGCAGCTGCACCTGCTCGCCCCGCTCCAGGGCGTCGAGGTGCTCCTTGATGACCTTCAAGGGGAGGTAGTGGTCCCGCTGCATCCGCAGCACGCTCGCCAGACGCTCGACGTCCGCCGCGGTGAATTTGCGGTACCCGGAAGGCGTGCGCTGCGGCTCGACCAGCCCTTCGGCCTCAAGGAACCGGATCTTGGAGATGGTGACCTCGGGGAACTCCTCGCGCAAGACGTTGAGCACCGTGCCGATGCTCATCGGTTTGCGGTCCGAGGAGGCGGTGCCGGACGAGCCGGCACCGCCTGTCGGTGTGTGGCGCATATGCCTTCCCTGACGGTCAGATACCGACGCCTCGCTGGCTCGCGTAGAAGACCAGGCGGTACTTGCCGATCTGGACCTCGTCGCCGTTGGAGAGCACCGCGGAGTCGATCGGCTCGCGGTTGACGTAGGTGCCGTTGAGGCTACCGACGTCGGTGACGGTGAAACGGCCGTCCGAACCGCGGCGGAACTCCACGTGGCTGCGGGAGACCGTCACGTCGTCGAGGAAGATGTCGCCCTGCGGGTGCCGACCCGCCGTCGTCAGCTCACCGTCCAGGAGGAAGCGACTGCCGGCGTTCGGACCCCGGCGGACGACCAGCAGGGCCGAGCCCATCGGCAGGGCGTCGACGGCGGCCTGGGCCTCCGGCGAGAGGGCCGGGGACAGGTTCTGCCCGGTGGCCTCCGCGTCGTACGCCTCGAGCCCCGAGATGGAGATCGTCGACGTCGTCTCGGAGGCCCGCTCGGGCTGGGCCCCCGGGCGCAGCGGCGCGCCGCAGTTGGAGCAGAACCGGCTCGCCTCGGCGTTCCGGTGCCCACACCTCGTACAAACCGGCAAGGTCGGCCCTCCACCCGTGTGTGCGGCTGATGGTTCCTGGGAACCTATGCGGCCGGCACCGGAGGGGTCAACAGAACCCGCGCCATGCCCCCCGGACGGACCGCCGACCTCATCACGGAAGAGCGGACGGCTCTCGGACCCGGAGCCCTCCTCCGGGCGGCGCGGAGCGCGGTGCCGCGCGGAGCCGCCGTCGCCTTCCTGACGCGCGCTCTTGCCGAACAGCTTTCCAAACAACTTCACGGGCGATTCCCCTTGTACGACACAGACCCGCCCGTGGGGCAGGACGAACCCTCGATGCACACACCGGCCGATCCGGACATCCTGTGAACGTCCGTGGCCTTCAGACAGTTTCCACCACACACCACACGCACGGTGCGTCGACCCCCCGCTACCTCATGCCCTCGCCGGGCCATCACCATACGTAGACGCCTCACTGGGATGACAACCGAGCGTAGTCAGGCCGCTTCGCCTCCCGCAAGGCGTCCACAATGATCTTCTGTTCACGGGCCACAGACACCTTGGCCTGCTCCTTTTCCAGTGTCTGGACCACTCCGCCAGGGATGTTGAGCGCCGGCTCCAGGTCCTCCGGCTTCCCGATGACCTTGAAGCGGTACGGCGGCGTGACGGTCTTGCCGTCGATCTCCACCCCGCCCCGGAGGTCCGAAAGAGAGGTGTTCGCGACGACGCGAACGTTGTTGACCTGGATCGCCTCGGCCCCGGCCGCCCGCAGTTCCTGGATGGTGTCCAGCAGTTTGTCCGCCTCCACGGAGTGGTGGGGGTCGTCGATGGTCAGGTTGATGCCGGGGCCTTGCGCCGCGACGGTCCCGGCCAGCACACCCAGCTGCTGTTCCTTCTCCACGGTCTGCTTACGGGCCTCCTCGGCTTGGTCCGAGCTGTTCTCCAGCTCGGTCTTCTGTCCCTCCAGGCGCCGCTGCTCATCCGTCAACCGCTGGGAGCGGTTGTCCAGTTCGTCCAGAATGCGCACCAAGTCCTCTTGGCGCGCGCCCCGCAGCGCACTGCTGTCACTGGTGGAACGTACCTGAATCGCGAGGCCGAGGCCGAGAATGAACAGGAGCAACGCGACGATCAGTTGAGCCCGGGACACCCGCGGCGGCCACAGACCGGCGCGGAGCCGCTGCCTACCGGTCAGCGGAGGCGCGGCGGCTTCCTCGTCCGCAGCCACGTCCACACCCGCACCAACTGCCGGTTCAGTCCCCTTCTGTCCGGCTTCGTTCTTCTGGGGCTCCGATTCCGCTCCGGCGGTGCGCCCGTCCGCCCACCCTGGACGGCGGGGACTCTCCGGCGGCATCGGCTGCCGCCCGGCGGGACTGTCCGCACGCCCCTCCCGCGCCGGGCCGGGCTCCGGCTGCCCCTCCGGCGTGCGCTCCGGCTCCGGGGTCTCGTCCGTTGCCATCCGCCTCACGCCCGGAAGACGTGCCGGCGGATCGCGGCAGCGTTGGAGAAGATGCGGATGCCGAGCACCACGACGACGCCGGTGGAGAGTTGGGCACCGACGCCCAGTTTGTCCCCGAGGAAGACGATAAGGGCGGCGACGACGACGTTCGACAGGAAGGAGACGACGAAGACCTTGTCGTCGAAGATGCCGTCCAGCATCGCCCGCAGACCACCGAACACGGCATCCAGCGCGGCGACGACAGCGATCGGCAAGTAGGGCTCGACCACCGTCGGCACCACGGGTCGGACGACGATTCCGACCACGACTCCTACGATGAGGCCCAGTACGGCGATCACGATGTGCCCTTCCCTGTGTCGGCGCCGTCCGCCTTCGCGGCACCGGCCTTCGGCTTTGCGGTACGTACGGTCAAACTGGGCGCGGGCGGCAGCGTGACCTCGCTCTCCACGGAAATCTTGGCGCGCACGCCGTAGTTCTCCTGCAACACATGCAGATACTGGCCATCGGCGCTGTCCTGGAACTTGGTGCTCAGCCGCTGCCCGTCCCCCACCGCCAGCACCGTATAGGGCGGCACCAGTGGCTTGTTGTCGACCAGTATGGCGTCTCCCGCGGCTCTGATCGCCGAGAGCGACGTGAGCCGCTGCCCATTGACGGAGATGGCCTCCGCACCGGACTGCCACAGGCCGTTGACGACCCGCTGCATGTCACGGTCGCGCACCCGCCCGGTGTCGGAGAAGTCGCTGCTCTCGCGCGGACCTCCGGTGCCGGCCTCGGACCCCTTGGCATCGTCCACGACCAGCTTCACGCCCGGCCCGGTGACCTGCGTCGAACCCGCCAGCAACGCGAGCAGCTCGGCCTTGCCGTCACCGCTGTGCTTCAGCGCCTCCCGCTGCATCCGGTCCACCGCGTCCCGGGTCGCGTCGACCCGCTGCTGCTGGCCGTCGGCCTCGGCGGTGCCCTTCTGGATGCGGTGGATCAGCTCCTCCCGCTCCTTGGCCAGCGTCGGCGCCGCGACCCGCGCCTGCGCCGCCCCCACGGTCACCACCAACGCCGCCAGCACCAAACCGGCCGCCAGGCCCAACTTCGCGCGCAGCGTGCGCGGCAGGCCGCTGACGCCCTCCGCGGACTTCCGCGCGGCGGCCTCGGCGTATCCGTCGTCGAGGCTGTGATCCATCACGTTGGTCAGCAGCGACATGGAGGCGTCCGGGCGCGCGGCCAACGGGTGGGGGTTGCTCCGAACGGGGCGCTGCTGCGACATGCCGCACATCGTCCCATGTCGGCGGCACGGTCTCCCAACGGCCCCACCGGCGTGCCGATCGGCGGCACGCCGGTGGGGACAGGGTCAGCGTCCGGCGCTGTCCACGACAACCGCCCACTCGTCCAGCAGCTGCTGCGCGGAAGCGTCGTCCGGCCCTTCCGCCCAGAGATGGGTGACCGCCTCGGCCGGGTCGGGCAGCACCAGCACCCAGCGCCCGTCGGCCTCCACGATCCGCACACCGTCGGTGGTGTCCACGTCCCGATCGCCTGCCGCCTCCACGACGTGCCGCATCACCAGACCCTTCACCGCCCACGGCGTCGCCAAGTCCCGCCGCTGGACGTGCGCCCGCGGGATCCGCGCGTCGATCTGGCTGAGCGTGAGCTGCGTACGGGCCACCAGACCGATCAGCCGGACGAACGCGGCGGCGCCGTCGAAGACACTGCTGAACTCCGGGATGATGAACCCGCCCAGACCGTCGCCGCCGAAGATCGTGGCGTCCTGGCGCCCCACCCGGGTCAGATCGTCCGGTGAGGTCGTCGTCCACTCGACCTGCGTGCCGTGGTAAGCCGCCACCTGCTCGGCGATCCGGGTCGTGGTGACCGGCAGCGCCACCCGCCCACTGCGCCGCTCGGCCGCGACCAGGTCCAGCATCACCAGCAGCGCGCGATCGTCCTCGATGATCCGGCCGCGCTCGTCCACCAGGGAGAGCCGCTCGCCGACGGGGTCGAACCGCACGCCGAACGCGGCCCGCGCCGAGGCCACGATCTCGCCGAGCCGGACCAGACCGGAGCGGCGGGCGTCGGCGGTCTCGGTCGGCCGGGCCTCGTCCAGACCGGGGTTGATGGTCAACGAGTCGACGCCGAGCCGCCCCAGGAGACTGGGCAGCACCAGGCCGGCGCTGCCGTTCGAGGCGTCCACGACGACCTTCAGGCCGGACTCGCTGATGCCCGTGGTGTCCACGGCCCGCAGCATCGCTCCCGTATAGGAGTCGAAGACGCTGGCCGGGAACTGGAGATCGCCGATCTCACCGGGGAAGGCCCGCCGGTACTCCTGGCGGGCATAGACCCGGTCGAGCTTGCGCTGCCCGGCCTGCGAGAGGTCCGCCCCCCGCTCGTCGAAGAACATGATGTCGACGGAGTCCGGCACCCCCGGCGTCGTCCGCACCATGATCCCGCCGGCACTGCCGCGAGCGGTCTGCTGACGGGCCACCGGCAGCGGTACGTTCTCCAGGTCGCGGACGTCGATGGCGCTCGCCTGCAGCGCGGAGATGACCGCGCGCTTGAGGGCCCGGGCGCCACGCGAGTGATCGCGCGCCGTGGTGACCGTGGCGCCCTTCTTCAACGTGGTGGCATACGCACCGGCGAGCCGCACGGCCAGTTCCGGAGTGATCTCGACGTTGAGGATCCCCGACACACCGCGCGCCCCGAAAAGGTGCGCCTGGCCGCGGGACTCCCAGATGACGGAGGTGTTGACGAACGCACCGGCCTCGATCGTCTTGAAGGGATAGACCCGCACGTTGCCCTGGACGATCGACTCCTCGCCGATGAGGCACTCGTCGCCGATGACCGCGCCGTCCTCGATCCGCGCGGCCCGCATGATGTCGGTGTTCTTGCCGATGACACAGCCGCGCAAATTGCTCTGCTGGCCGATGTAGACGTTGTCGTGCACCACGGCCCTGTGCAGGAACGCGCCGCTCTTGACGACGACGTTGGAGCCGACGACGGTGTGCTCGCGGATCTCCACATCCGCCTCGACCTTGGCGTAGTCCCCGATGTACAACGGGCCGCGCAACACCGCGTCCGGGTGCACCTCCGCGCCCTCGGCCACCCACACCCCCGGCGAGATCTCGAAACCATCGATATCGACGTCGACCTTGCCTTCGAGCACATCGGCCTGGGCCTTCACATAGCTTTCGTGCGTGCCGACGTCCTCCCAATAGCCCTCGGCTACATAGCCGTAGATGGGCTTGCCTTCCTTCATCAGCTGCGGGAAGACGTCCCCGGACCAGTCCACCGGAACATCGGCCTCGACGTAGTCGAAGACCTCCGGCTCCATCACGTAGATACCGGTATTGACGGTGTCCGAGAAGACCTGGCCCCAGGTGGGCTTCTCCAGGAAGCGCTCGACCTGCCCGGCCTCGTCGACGATGGTGATGCCGAACTCCAGCGGATTGGGCACCCGCGTGAGGCACACGGTGACGAGGGCGCCCTTTTGCTTGTGGAACCGGATGAGATCGCTCAGGTCGAAGTCGGTGAGCGCGTCACCGGAGATGACGAGGAAGGCGTCGTCCTTGAGGGCCTCCTCGGCGTTCTTCACGCTGCCGGCGGTGCCGAGTGGCTTTTCCTCATTGGCGTAGGTGAGCTCCATTCCCAGCTCTTCTCCGTCGCCGAAATAGTTCCGGACGAGCGAAGCCAGGAATTGCACGGTCACGACGGTCTCGGTGAGACCATGCCTTTTCAACAGCCGCAGTACATGCTCCATGATCGGCCTGTTGACCACCGGGAGCAGCGGCTTGGGCATGCTGGATGTCATGGGGCGAAGGCGAGTGCCTTCGCCGCCGGCCATCACAACGGCCTTCATGTCGGAAGCGTCCTCCTCGAAGAGACGACGGTCTTGCCGACTTCACTCGCCAAGGGGCGCCCACTGTTTCCCCCGTATGGGCGCTGGGCCTTGGCGCGATCTGCCTTTTCGGCGAGCTCAGTCGGCCGTGGCGTCCGCCCTGATGATCCGGCGGACCTGGACCACGTAGAGGATCCCTGCCCACCAGTAGAGCGCTGTACCCCATCCGGCGAACGCCCATCCGAAAACGGTCGCGAGCATGTGAAGCCAGCTATGTCCGTCTCCGTCACTCAGCAGCAGCAACGGGAAGGCGTACATCAAGTTGAACGTAGCCGCTTTGCCCAGGAAGTTCACCTGGGGAGGCCCGTAGCCGTGGCGTCCGAGGAGCCCCACCGCGATGAGCAGCATCAACTCGCGGGCCAGCAGCGCCGCGGTGAGCCAGAGCGGAAGGATCCCCCGCCAGGTCAGACCGACCAGGGTGGAGAGGATGTAGAGGCGATCGGCGGCCGGGTCGAGGATCCGCCCCAGGCTGCTGATCTGGTTCCAGCGCCGGGCGAGCTTGCCGTCGAGGTAATCACTGACACCGCTCAGCGCGAGCACGAGCAGCGCCCAGCCATCGACGTTCGGACCGTCGAACGCCGGCCAGAGGATCAGCCACAGGAACACCGGCACGCCGACCAGGCGCGCCATGCTCAGGATATTCGGGATGGTGAGGACACGGTCTGTCTGGATCCGCGTCTCCTGGACCTCCACGCGGAAGCCTCCTGTGGGAGAAATATGCCGATGTTGTCCCCGACTTTACCCGGCCCGCCGGCCACCTCGTGCCGCGGGTCCCCGTTCCGAAACGCAAAGAAGCCCTGTTGGGAACCGAGGTTCCCAACAGGGCTTCTTCTAAAATTAGTTCGGCGGCGTCCTACTCTCCCACAGGGTCCCCCCTGCAGTACCATCGGCGCTGAAAGGCTTAGCTTCCGGGTTCGGAATGTAACCGGGCGTTTCCCTAACGCTATAACCACCGAAACACTATGAAACTATGAACAACCGTTGGTCTGTTCGTGGCTTCAGAACCAACACAGTGGACGCGAGCAACTGAGGACAAGCCCTCGGCCTATTAGTACCAGTCAACTCCACACCTTACGGCGCTTCCATATCTGGCCTATCAACCCAGTCATCTACTGGGAGCCTTACCCCATCAAGTGGGTGGGAGCCCTCATCTCGAAGCAGGCTTCCCGCTTAGATGCTTTCAGCGGTTATCCTTTCCGAACGTAGCCAACCAGCCATGCCCTTGGCAGAACAACTGGCACACCAGAGGTCCGTCCGTCCCGGTCCTCTCGTACTAGGGACAGCCCTTCTCAAGACTCCTACGCGCGCAGCGGATAGGGACCGAACTGTCTCACGACGTTCTAAACCCAGCTCGCGTACCGCTTTAATGGGCGAACAGCCCAACCCTTGGGACCGACTCCAGCCCCAGGATGCGACGAGCCGACATCGAGGTGCCAAACCATCCCGTCGATATGGACTCTTGGGGAAGATCAGCCTGTTATCCCCGGGGTACCTTTTATCCGTTGAGCGACGGCGCTTCCACAAGCCACCGCCGGATCACTAGTCCCTACTTTCGTACCTGCTCGACCCGTCAGTCTCACAGTCAAGCTCCCTTGTGCACTTACACTCAACACCTGATTACCAACCAGGCTGAGGGAACCTTTGGGCGCCTCCGTTACCCTTTAGGAGGCAACCGCCCCAGTTAAACTACCCACCAGACACTGTCCCTGATCCGGATCACGGACCCAGGTTAGACATCCAGCACGACCAGAGTGGTATTTCAACAACGACTCCACACCAACTGGCGTTGGCGCTTCAAAGTCTCCCACCTATCCTACACAAGCCGAACCGAACACCAATATCAAGCTATAGTAAAGGTCCCGGGGTCTTTCCGTCCTGCTGCGCGAAACGAGCATCTTTACTCGTAATGCAATTTCACCGGGCCTATGGTTGAGACAGTCGAGAAGTCGTTACGCCATTCGTGCAGGTCGGAACTTACCCGACAAGGAATTTCGCTACCTTAGGATGGTTATAGTTACCACCGCCGTTTACTGGCGCTTAAGTTCTCAGCTTCGCCCCACCGAAATGGAGCTAACCGGTCCCCTTAACGTTCCAGCACCGGGCAGGCGTCAGTCCGTATACATCGCCTTACGGCTTCGCACGGACCTGTGTTTTTAGTAAACAGTCGCTTCTCGCTGGTCTCTGCGGCCACCCCCAGCTCACCGTGTAAAACGGATCACCAGAAATGGCCCCCCTTCTCCCGAAGTTACGGGGGCATTTTGCCGAGTTCCTTAACCATAGTTCACCCGAACGCCTCGGTATTCTCTACCTGACCACCTGAGTCGGTTTAGGGTACGGGCCGCCTTGAAACTCACTAGAGGCTTTTCTCGACAGCATAGGATCATCCACTTCACCACAATCGGCTCGGCATCAGGTCTCAGCCTTAACGTGCGACGGATTTACCTACCACACGGCCTACACCCTTACCCCGGGACAACCACCGCCCGGGCTGGACTACCTTCCTGCGTCACCCCATCGCTTACCTACTACAAGTCTGGTCCGTCGGCTCCACCACTCCCCTCAACTCCGAAGAGATCAGGGCGGCTTCACGGACTTAGCATCGCCTGATTCAGTATTGGGCGCTTCAAAGCGGGTACCGGAATATCAACCGGTTGTCCATCGACTACGCCTGTCGGCCTCGCCTTAGGTCCCGACTTACCCTGGGCAGATCAGCTTGACCCAGGAACCCTTAGTCAATCGGCGCAAGAGTTTCCCACTCTTGTATCGCTACTCATGCCTGCATTCTCACTCGTGAACCGTCCACAACTCGTTTCCACGGCTGCTTCACCCGGCACACGACGCTCCCCTACCCATCACAACAGGCGTTAGCCCTCATGCTGCAATGACACGACTTCGGCGGTGTACTTGAGCCCCGCTACATTGTCGGCGCGGAATCACTTGACCAGTGAGCTATTACGCACTCTTTCAAGGGTGGCTGCTTCTAAGCCAACCTCCTGGTTGTCTCTGCGACTCCACATCCTTTCCCACTTAGCACACGCTTAGGGGCCTTAGTCGATGCTCTGGGCTGTTTCCCTCTCGACCATGGAGCTTATCCCCCACAGTCTCACTGCCGCGCTCTCACTTACCGGCATTCGGAGTTTGGCTAAGGTCAGTAACCCGGTAGGGCCCATCGCCTATCCAGTGCTCTACCTCCGGCAAGAAACACACGACGCTGCACCTAAATGCATTTCGGGGAGAACCAGCTATCACGGAGTTTGATTGGCCTTTCACCCCTAACCACAGGTCATCCCCCAGGTTTTCAACCCTGGTGGGTTCGGTCCTCCACGAAGTCTTACCTCCGCTTCAACCTGCCCATGGCTAGATCACTCCGCTTCGGGTCTTGAGCATGCTACTCCAACGCCCTATTCGGACTCGCTTTCGCTACGGCTTCCCCACACGGGTTAACCTCGCAACATACCGCAAACTCGCAGGCTCATTCTTCAAAAGGCACGCAGTCACGACGCAAAGAACAAGTCTCTGCGCGACGCTCCCACGGCTTGTAGGCACACGGTTTCAGGTACTATTTCACTCCGCTCCCGCGGTACTTTTCACCATTCCCTCACGGTACTATCCGCTATCGGTCACCAGGGAATATTTAGGCTTAACGGGTGGTCCCGCCAGATTCACACGGGATTTCTCGGGCCCCGTGCTACTTGGGTGTCTCTCAAGCAAGCCGCTGACGTTTCAGCTACGGGGGTCTTACCCTCTACGCCGGACCTTTCGCATGTCCTTCGCCTACATCAACGGTTTCTAACTCGCCCTGCCGCCGGCAGACGACAGAAGAGAGATCCCACAACCCCAACCACGCAACCCCTGCCGGGTATCACACGTGACTGGTTTGGCCTCATCCAGTTTCGCTCGCCACTACTCCCGGAATCACGGTTGTTTTCTCTTCCTGCGGGTACTGAGATGTTTCACTTCCCCGCGTTCCCTCCACACTGCCTATGTGTTCAGCAGCGGGTGACAGCCCATGACGACTGCCGGGTTTCCCCATTCGGACACCCCCGGATCAAAGCTCGGTTGACAGCTCCCCGGGGCCTATCGCGGCCTCCCACGTCCTTCATCGGTTCCTGGTGCCAAGGCATCCACCGTGCGCCCTTAAAAACTTGGCCACAGATGCTCGCGTCCACTGTGCAGTTCTCAAACAACGACCAGCCACCCACCACCCCAACCCGAAGGCTGAGTTCACTGGGACCGGCATCCCGAAGGCTCAGACCACAGTCCGCACCCTCAGACACCCAACAGCGTGCCCGACCCGACCAGATAAGACCCTGCGTTCCACGCCGAAGCAGTACTAACAGTCCTCACACCAATCGCGCCGAATAGTCAACGTTCCACCCATGAGCAACCAGCATCAGACACTCGCTGATGTACTGGCCTCTGACCAAGCACAAAGCTCGGTAAGAAATGCTCCTTAGAAAGGAGGTGATCCAGCCGCACCTTCCGGTACGGCTACCTTGTTACGACTTCGTCCCAATCGCCAGTCCCACCTTCGACGATTCCCTCCCACAAGGGGTTGGGCCACCGGCTTCGGGTGTTACCGACTTTCGTGACGTGACGGGCGGTGTGTACAAGGCCCGGGAACGTATTCACCGCAGCAATGCTGATCTGCGATTACTAGCAACTCCGACTTCATGGGGTCGAGTTGCAGACCCCAATCCGAACTGAGACCGGCTTTTTGAGATTCGCTCCACCTCACGGCATCGCAGCTCATTGTACCGGCCATTGTAGCACGTGTGCAGCCCAAGACATAAGGGGCATGATGACTTGACGTCGTCCCCACCTTCCTCCGAGTTGACCCCGGCAGTCTCCTGTGAGTCCCCATCACCCCGAAAGGCATGCTGGCAACACAGAACAAGGGTTGCGCTCGTTGCGGGACTTAACCCAACATCTCACGACACGAGCTGACGACAGCCATGCACCACCTGTACACCGACCACAAGGGGGGCACTATCTCTAATGCTTTCCGGTGTATGTCAAGCCTTGGTAAGGTTCTTCGCGTTGCGTCGAATTAAGCCACATGCTCCGCTGCTTGTGCGGGCCCCCGTCAATTCCTTTGAGTTTTAGCCTTGCGGCCGTACTCCCCAGGCGGGGAACTTAATGCGTTAGCTGCGGCACGGACGACGTGGAATGTCGCCCACACCTAGTTCCCAACGTTTACGGCGTGGACTACCAGGGTATCTAATCCTGTTCGCTCCCCACGCTTTCGCTCCTCAGCGTCAGTATCGGCCCAGAGATCCGCCTTCGCCACCGGTGTTCCTCCTGATATCTGCGCATTTCACCGCTACACCAGGAATTCCGATCTCCCCTACCGAACTCTAGCCTGCCCGTATCGAATGCAGACCCGGGGTTAAGCCCCGGGCTTTCACATCCGACGTGACAAGCCGCCTACGAGCTCTTTACGCCCAATAATTCCGGACAACGCTCGCGCCCTACGTATTACCGCGGCTGCTGGCACGTAGTTAGCCGGCGCTTCTTCTGCAGGTACCGTCACTCTCGCTTCTTCCCTGCTGAAAGAGGTTTACAACCCGAAGGCCGTCATCCCTCACGCGGCGTCGCTGCATCAGGCTTTCGCCCATTGTGCAATATTCCCCACTGCTGCCTCCCGTAGGAGTCTGGGCCGTGTCTCAGTCCCAGTGTGGCCGGTCGCCCTCTCAGGCCGGCTACCCGTCGTCGCCTTGGTGAGCCACTACCTCACCAACAAGCTGATAGGCCGCGGGCTCATCCTTCACCGCCGGAGCTTTCCACACGGAGATCATGCGACCCCGTGTCATATCCGGTATTAGACCCCGTTTCCAGGGCTTGTCCCAGAGTGAAGGGCAGATTGCCCACGTGTTACTCACCCGTTCGCCACTAATCCCCGACCGAAGCCGGTTCATCGTTCGACTTGCATGTGTTAAGCACGCCGCCAGCGTTCGTCCTGAGCCAGGATCAAACTCTCCGTGAATGCTTACCGGTAATCCGGTATCAACACTCGCGTTGAGCGGAACCACAAGGAGGAATAATCCTCGCGGTTCACAGCGTCCTCGCTGTGCGCCTCCCAAAGCTATTGGAAGGACTTTTCAAAGGAACCTCATCTCCAAGATGGAGACGGGGTATCAACATATCTGGCGTTGACTTTTGGCACGCTGTTGAGTTCTCAAGGAACGGACGCTTCCTTCGGATTCCCTTCCGGGTTTCCTCCGGGCGCTTCCCTTCGGTGTTTCACACTCTATCAGGGCTTTTCCGGCTTTCGAACCACCGCTTTTCTGCAGGCATGCAGAAGTGCACGATTCGAGAATCTGGATCAAGACTCTGAGGAGTGCCGCCCACTCAGTCCGTCGCGTCGAGCGCTTCCTGGCTGTCCGGGGCAGGTCCCAAACACTACAGCGGCCGCATGGGCGAGGCAAATCGATTCCGCGTCGGCGGGGGCCTCAACCGGGCTCTGTCATGCGGAACCGTCAGTTCTTATGACTTACGCTTCTCAACGGTGCGCCGTCCGGGACAGGCAGTGACGGCGGCCTGATGAATCTTCACCCCTGGGAGGTTTCCCATGACCACCGTGACGTCCCCTCTTGCAGGACGCGCCATCGGCCTCGCGGCTGTGCCGGACCCCGTCTTCTCCGGCGCGATGGTGGGCCCCGGTACCGCCATCGACCCGGTGCGTGAGCCGTCGGAGGCAGTTTCGCCCGTGGAGGGCGTGATCGTCTCGCTCCACCCGCATGCGTTCGTCGTCGTGGACGCCGAAGGGCACGGCGTGCTGACGCACCTTGGTATCGACACCGTGCAGCTCAACGGCGAAGGCTTCGAGCTGCTGGTGAACAAGGGCGACACCGTGACCCGCGGACAGGCTGTCGTGCGCTGGAACCCGGCCGCGGTCGAGGAGGCCGGCAAGTCGCCGGTGTGCCCCGTCGTCGCGCTGGAAGCCACCGCGGACTCGCTCGGCGAGGTGCGCGAGGACGGCGACATCAAGGCCGGCGACGCGCTCTTCTCCTGGCAGTAGGCAGCCGGGTGCCGTCGTGAGACGGCAGGTACGACATCCACCGCGGCGGCCGGGTCCGCCGCAACAACCGGAGACGGGTGACATGGAGACAACGCTGCGGGGCGTCGGGGTGAGCCACGGCGTGGCCATCGGCGAGGTGCGGCACATGGGGACGGCGGTGCTGGAGCCGCCGGCCAAGCAGATTCCGGCGGAGGAGGCGGAGCGCGAGCAGGGCCGGGCCCGTCAGGCCGTGGAAGCTGTCGCCGCCGACTTGATCGCGCGGGGCAATCTGGCCGGTGGCGAGGCACAGCACGTGCTGGAGGCCCAGGCCATGATGGCGCAGGACCCCGAGCTGATGGCCGATGTCGAACGGCGGATCGCCGTCGGCAGCACGGCCGAGCGCGCGGTGTACGACGCGTTCGCCGCCTACCGCGCGTTGCTGGCCGGCGCGGGTGAGTACCTCGCGGGCCGGGTCGCCGACCTCGATGACGTGCGGAACCGCATCGTTGCGCGGCTGCTGGGCGTGCCGATGCCGGGTGTGCCGGACAGCGACGAGCCGTATGTGCTGATCGCGCGGGATCTCGCGCCGGCCGACACCGCGCTGCTGGACCCGACGCTGGTGCTCGGTTTCGTGACCGAGGAGGGCGGGCCGACCAGCCACAGCGCGATCCTGGCGCGGGCGCTGGGCGTGCCGGCCGTGGTGGCGCTGCCGGGTGCGGGTGAGCTCGTCGAGGGCACCGTGATCGCGGTGGACGGCAGCACCGGTGAGGTGTTCGTCGACCCGAGCGCGGAGAAGCGGGCGGCGCTGGCGAAGGCGGCGGAGGAGCGGAAGGCGGCGCTGGCGTCGTCGTCCGGTCCGGGTGCCACGTCCGATGGGCACAAGGTGCCGCTGCTGGCGAACGTCGGTGGGCCGGCGGATGTGCCGGCGGCCGTGGAGGCCGGTGCAGAGGGCGTCGGGCTGTTCCGTACGGAGTTCCTGTTCCTCGACGACAGCAAGCAGGCGCCGTCGGAGGCGAAGCAGGTCGAGGCGTACCGGCAGGTGCTGGAAGCCTTCCCCGAGGGGCGCGTGGTGGTACGCGTGCTGGACGCGGGGGCGGACAAGCCGCTGGACTTCCTGACGCCGGCCGACGAGCCGAACCCGGCGCTGGGCGTGCGGGGTCTGCGGACCCTGCTGGACCACCCCGACGTGCTGCGGACGCAGCTCCAGGCGCTGGCGAAGGCCGCCGAGGGGCTGCCGGTCTACCTGGAGGTCATGGCCCCGATGGTGGCGGACCGCTTGGACGCCAAGGCGTTCGCGGACGCCTGCCGAGAGGCCGGGCTGCAGGCGAAGTTCGGTGCCATGGTGGAGATTCCGTCGGCGGCGCTGCGGGCGCGGTCGATCCTGCAGGAGGTGGAGTTCCTGTCGCTGGGCACCAACGACCTGGCGCAGTACACCTTCGCGGCGGACCGGCAGGTGGGTGCGGTGTCCCGGCTGCAGGACCCGTGGCAGCCGGCGCTGCTGGACCTGGTGGCGGCTTCGGCCGAGGCCGCCAAGGCCGAGGGCAAGAGCTGTGGCGTGTGCGGTGAGGCGGCCTCCGATCCGCTGTTGGCGTGCGTGCTGACGGGTCTGGGGGTCACCAGCCTGTCGATGGGCGCGGCGTCGATTCCGTATGTGCGGGCGACGCTGGCCAAGCACACGCTGGCGCAGTGCGAGCGGGCGGCTGCCGCGGCGCGGGCCGCGGACACCGCGGAGGATGCCCGGGCGGCCGCGCAGGCGGTGCTCTCCGGGGAGTGATCCGGGCGGCGCGCGGCGCCGTGTGAGGTGAGGGGACGGCCGTCCCGCCTTTGTGGCGGGGCGGCCGTTTCGCGTGGGTGCGCGGCTCGGGTGGGGGTCAGGGATGGCAGTGCGGGCCGGGTGGGGGTGGGAGGGGGAGGCCGGGGGCGTAGTCGACGCGGTGCTCGGGCGGGATGGGTTCGTCGGTCTCGGGGTCGGTGCAGTAGGCGTCGAAGATCTCGGCGGCGCTGATCGGGTCGGGCCAGGCGTCGCGCAGGCGCCAGCCGCGGACGGTGGCGGGGGCGGGTTCGGCGGAGGTGCCGGTGGGGTCGTCGGTCGGAGTGGTGCGGCAGACGAGGGCGCCGGTGGCGGGTTGGGCGAGGGCGGCGGCGAGGACCGTGCAGAAGACGAGCGTTTCGGATTCGGGGAGTTGGGGCGGGCCGCCGTCGGGGGTGCCGGTGGTGTGCAGGTAGGCGCGGAGGGAGTCGCCGGCGTCGGGGAGGGTGCAGACGAGGTGGTGGGTGCCGTCGCCGAGGGCGGTGAGGAGGTGTTGGAGGGCGGTGGTGGCGCGGGTGAAGGCGGCGTGGGCGAGGTCGTGGCCGCACTCGGCGCAGTGGCCGGCGCGGGCCAGGAGGGTGGTGGCGCGGTCCCAGGAGGCGCGGCGGGCGGCTTCCTCGGTGAGTAACGGCAGGAGGCGGTCGAGGGGGGTGCCGTCGTAGGCGAGGGAGGCGCCGGTGCAGGCGACGGCGGCGGTGTAGCGGCTGCGGCTGCCGGGGTCGTCGGGGTCGAGGCCGTGGTCGGCGCAGTAGCCGGCGAAGGCGGTCGGGTCGAAGAGGCAGAGGGTGGTGTGCACGCCCTGGGCGGCGAGGGTGCGCAGCAGGGTCTCCAACTGTTGGAGATAGCGCCGGTGGTCGTCGAAGGGGAAGGTGCGGTAGCGGCGCATGGCGGCGAAGTCCCGGGCGTCGGCGAGGACGGCGGCGGTGCTGGGGACGTCGCGACGGAGCGGATGGCCGGCGGGGTGGCGGGTGGGTCGGGTGGTGGGTGTCATGGCTTCCCCTCGGTGTGGGCCCTGGGTGGGCGTCACTGGTCGGTCGACAACTGTCACCGAGAGTAATCGAGGGGTCTGACAACGGCGGTGCGGTGCCGGTCGGGGCGGCGGGAGGGCCGTGCGGAGGGGGTGGTCCGGCGCCGGGGCGGTGGTGCCGTCGGCGCCGGGCCGCTCGCTC
The DNA here is from genome assembly GCF_016917755.1 of Streptomyces noursei. GTDB lineage: Bacteria > Actinomycetota > Actinomycetes > Streptomycetales > Streptomycetaceae > Streptomyces > Streptomyces yunnanensis. The sequence continues at coordinate 2,076,688 of NZ_CP070326.1, forward strand.
TCAGGTGGTGCGGTGCTCGGCGCGGTCGGCGGCGATCCGCTCGTAGAAGCGGAGGAGTTCGAGGTTGTCGACGGAGCCGGGGTTGACGGCCTTTTCGAGGGGGGTGCCGGCCAGGAGGCGCTTGATCGGGACCTCGATGCGCTTGCCGGTGAGGGTGTGCGGGACGCCGGGGGCTTCGATGATCTCGTCGGGGACGTGGCGCGGGGAGAGTTGTTCGCGGATGGTCCACTTGATGCGGTCGCGCAGGGCGTCGTCCAGGGTGGCGCCGGGGGCGAGGTGGACGAAGAGGGGCATCCAGTAGCCGCCGTCGGGGAGTTCGAGGCCGATCACGAGGGATTCGCGGATCTCGGGGAGGCGTTCGACGGCCTCGTAGATGTCGGCGGAGCCCATCCGGACGCCTTGGCGGTTGAGGGTGGAGTCGGAGCGGCCGTGGATGATGACGCTGCCGCGGGTGGTGAGGGTGATCCAGTCGCCGTGCCGCCAGACGCCGGGGTACATGTCGAAGTAGCTGTCGTGGTAGCGGGTGCCGTCGGGGTCGTTCCAGAAGCGGGTGGGCATGGACGGCATGGGCTCGGTGACGACCAGTTCGCCGACCTCGTCGAGGACCGGCCGGCCCTGGGGGTCCCATGCCTGGAGGTCGGTGCCGAGGCAGGCGGCCTGGAGTTCGCCGATGTGGACGGGGAGGGTGGGGACGGCGCCGGCGAAGCAGCTGCAGACGTCGGTGCCGCCGCTGACCGAGGCGACCCACAGGTCGGCGCCGCTCTCCGCGAAGCTGTCGTGCAGCCAGCGGAAGCCGTCGGGCGGGAGCGGGGAGCCGGTGGTGGCGACGCAGGTGACGGTGGAGAGGTCGAGGTCGCGGGCGGGGTGCAGGCCGGCCTTGCGGCAGGCCATGACGTAGGCGGCGGAGGTGCCGAAGACGGTGGTGCGGGTGGCGGCGGCGACCTGCCACTGGGCGGCGGTGTCGGGGTGGCCGGGGCTGCCGTCGTAGAGGACGATCGTGGATCCGGCGAGGAGGCCGCCGACGAGGAAGTTCCACATCATCCAGCCGGTGGAGGTGTACCAGAAGAAGCGGTCGCCGGGGCCGAGGTCGCAGTGCAGGCCGGTCTGCTTGAGGTGTTCGAGGAGGATGCCGCCCTGGGACTGGACGATGGCCTTGGGGAGGCCGGTGGTGCCGGAGGAGTACAGGACCCACAGCGGGTGGTCGAAGGGGACCTGTTCGAAGACCGGTTCGGTGTGCTCCGAGGTCAGGTCGGACCAGTTCAGGGCGCCTTCGGGGGCGGGGGTGCCGAGCAGGGGGACGTGGACGACGGCGCGCAGGGTGGGGAGTTCGGCGCGGAGTTCGGCGACGGTGTCGCGGCGGTCGTGTTCCTTGCCGCCGTAGCGGTAGCCGTCGACGGTGAACAGGACGACCGGTTCGACCTGCTGGAAGCGGTCCAGGACGCTGCGGGCGCCGAAGTCGGGGGCGCAGGAGGTCCAGACGGCGCCGACGGCGGCGGTGGCGAGGAGGGCGACCACGGCCTGCGGGATGTTGGGGAGGTAGCCGCTGACGCGGTCGCCGGGGCGGACGCCGAGGCGGCGGAGGGCGGCGGCCAGTGAGCCGACCTGGGCGCGGAGTTCGGCCCAGGTGACGGGGTCGGGTTCCTGGCGTTCGTCGACGTGGAGGAGTGCGGGGGTGTCGGCGCGGGCGGGGTCCTCGGCGGCGCGCAGGGCGTGTTCGGCGTAGTTGAGGGTGGCGCCGGGGAACCAGCGGGCGCCGGGCATCGTGCGGTCGGCGAGGACGGTGTCGTAGGGGGTGCCGAAGCGGACGTCGAACCATTCGGCGACGGCCTGCCAGAAGGTGGGGAGCTGGTCGACGGACCAGTGGTGCAGGGCGGCGTAGTCGGCCGCGGGGTCGCCGGAGGTGGGGGCGGGTGCGCCGTGGCGGGTGGCGGCCCAGGCGTGGAAGCGGGTGACCTGTGCGCCGGCGATCCGGTCCGGTCCGGGCTGCCAGAGGGGTTCCGGTGCCGGCTGGGCGGTGGAGTGCGGTGCGGTGGTCATGATGCGGCTCCTGGCAGGTACGCGTCGTGGGCGTCGGCCGCGCACCGTGGTGGGGGTCCCCCGACGGTGCGCGTGGTCGGCTTGTCTGGACGATGCCATGTGATCGACTCGTGCACCAGGGTGGATTCCCACATTCGGGAGTGGTGTGGGACTCCATGTGCGGGCCGCGCGAGGTGGGGCGGTGCCGGGCGGTGGGGTGGTGCGGTGGGGAGGTTTCCGGCCGTCGGGCGGCGGCGGTGGGGGCCGGGGAGGTGGCCGGGATGGCCGTGCGCAGGTGAACGGCAGTTGAACGGTTCCCGCCCGAGGGGTCGTCAGTGGCAGGCTGACCGGCATGGACGGGCGTGATCTGGTGCGGTCGGTACGGATGGTCAGGGCGGTCGGGCCGGCGCAGGGGCTGCGGTCGTTGCGTGCGGCGTGGCGCCGGAGCAGAGCGGATGCGCGGGCGTTGCCGCCGCGGGGTGCGGAGCGGGCGCGGGTGCCGGGTGAGGCGCGGGATGCGGAGCCGTTGCCGGGTGGCGGGGTGATCCGTTTCGCGCGGTCGTCGTTGCGGGTGCGGGTCGCGGCGGGCGGTGCGGTGTTCTGTGGGTGGGACGGGGCCGAGCCGGAGCCGTCGTACGCGCTGGCCGGGGAGTGTCCGGCGGTGGATCCGCGGGTGGTGTTGGAGCCGGATACCGAGGGCGGCTGGCGGATCGTCTCGGAGCGGGTGCTGGTGGTGGTGTCGCGGTTCGGGGCGGTGGAGGTGCGGACGCCGGGTGGCGCGATGCTGCGGCGGGAGCTGCCGCCGCGCTGGTGGGAGCCGGTGGCGGAGGGCGCGGACGGTGGTCCGGAGGGGGACGGCCGGTGCGCGGGGGCGGGGGCGGCGCGGTGGGTGCAGCGGTCGGAGGTGGCGGCGGACGCGCGGTTCTTCGGGCTGGGCGGCCGGTCGGCGGGGCCGCGGCTGCGGGACGGGGTGTACCGGCTGTGGAACACCGATCCGGGCGGTGCGTTCGGGCCCGGGGACGATCCGCTGTACCTGACGATGCCGGTGCAGTTGGTGGTGGCGGACGCGGGGACGCACCTGGTGTTCCACGACAACTCCTGGGACGGCCGGGTGACGTTGCACGAGGGCGTGGAGGGCGCCGGTTCGGGGCATGACCGGCCGGGCACCTGTGAGCTGCGGATGGACGGCGGGCCGCTGCGCTACTGGGTGGTGGCGGGGACGCCGGCGCGGGTGCTGTCGGGGTGGACGGCGCTGACGGGGGCGCCGGCGCTGCCGCCCCGTTGGGCGCTGGGGTACCAGCACGCCCGGTGGGGGTTCGGCGGTGCGGACGAGGTGCGGCGGGTGGTGGCGGGATACCGGGAGCGGGGGTTGCCGCTGTCGGCGGTCCATCTGGACATCGACCACTACGACGGGCACCGGGTGTTCACGGTGGACCGCGAGCGGTATCCGGATCTTCCGGGGTTGGCCGGTGAGTTGCGGGCCGAGGGGGTGCGGCTGGTGTCGATCGTGGATCCGGCGGTGAAGGCGGAGCCGGGGAACACGGTGTACGAAGGCGGGGTGGCGGTGGACGCCTTCGTGCGGGACACCCGGGGGGAGGTGGTGCGGGGGGTGGTGTGGCCGGGCGAGTCGGTGTATCCGGACTTCACCGATGCGCGGGTGCGCAAGTGGTGGGGGGCGCTGTACGCGGAGCGGCTGGCGCAGGGGTTCGCCGGGGTGTGGCACGACATGAACGAGCCGGTGTCGTTCGCGGCGTTCGGGGAGTCGACGCTGCCCCGGTCGGCGCGGCACGCCCTGGAGGGGTGCGGTGGCGACCATCGGGAGGCGCACAACGTCTACGGGTTGGCGATGGCGCAGGCGGCCTACGAGGGGCTGTGCGAACTGCGGCCCGGGGAGCGGCCGTTCCTGTTCTCCCGGTCGGGCTGGGCGGGGCTCCAGCGGTACGGGGGGACGTGGTCGGGGGACGTGGCCACCGGGTGGCCGGGGCTGCGGGCGTCGTTGTCGCTGGTGCTGGGGCTGGGGCTGTGCGGGGTGCCGTACAGCGGGCCGGATGTGGGCGGGTTCTCGGGGGTGCCGTCGCCGGAGTTGTATCTGCGGTGGTTCCAGCTGGGGGCGTATCTGCCGTTGTTCCGTACGCATTCGGCGCTCTGGGCGGGGCGGCGGGAGCCGTGGGAGTTCGGGGCGGAGGTGTTGGAGCATGCCCGGGCGGCGCTGCGGGAGCGGGTGCGGCTGCTGCCGTACTTCGTGACGTTGGGGCAGTTGGCGCGGCTGTCGGGGGCTCCGTATGTGCGTCCGGTGTGGTGGAGCACGCCGCGGGACCGGGCGCTGCGGGACTGCGAGGACGCGTTCCTGCTGGGGGACGCGCTTTTGGTGGCGCCGATAGTGGAGGCGGGGGCGGCGGGGCGGGCGGTGCGGCTGCCGCGCGGCCGGTGGTACGACACCGCGACCGGGCGGGCGTACGACGGGCCGGGCCGGGTGTGGGTGGACGCGCCGCTGTCCCGTATTCCGGTGTTGGCGCGGGCCGGTGCGGTGTTGCCGGTGGCGGGGGCGGACGGTGCGACGGAGTTGGAGGTGTGGGCGCCGGCGGCGGGGCGTACGGGCGGGGGGCTGGTGGTGCCGGACTGCGGGGACGGCTGGCGGCGGCCGGAGGTGGAGCGGTTCGTCTCCCGGTGGGAGGGCGACCGGGTGGTGGTGGAGCGGCGGGACGGGGGTCCGGCGGGGTATCCGGTGCGGGTGCGGGGGCTGGCCGGGGAGGAGGCGGGCCCGGCGGCCGGGTAACGGGGCGGCGGGGCGGGCCCGTTGGACGGGACGGTGGTATGCGGGTGGGCGGCGAGGGGTTCCCCCGTGCCTGCCCCGCCTGGTAGATGAGGGTCCATGCCGAGACTTGCTGCCGCCTGGCGCGGCCTGGCCGCTGCTGCCGCCGCCCTGTTGACCGTCGCCCTCGTCCCGTCGAGTGCGGGGGCGGGGCCCGTCGCCGCGCCGTCGTCGCATCGCGCCGGTGCCGACGACCCCAAGGCGCCGAAGGAGTTCGTGGCGCTGCGGGACGTCGATCCCACGATCATCCAGGAGATCCGGTACGCCACTCCGCACGATTTCATGGGCGTACCGGTGACGGGATATCGCGAGCCGCTGTGCATACTCACCCGGGACGCGGCGCGGGCGTTGCACCGGGCGCAGGTCGCTTTCCTGCGGCGCGGCTATTCCCTGAAGGTGTACGACTGCTATCGCCCGCAGCGGGCGGTGGATCACTTCGTGGCGTGGGCGAAGGATCTGTCCGACCAGCGGATGAAGGCGGAATTCTATCCGCGGGTGGACAAGTCGGTGCTGTTCCGGGACGGGTACATCGCGGAGAAGTCCGGGCACAGCAGGGGCAGTACGGTCGATCTGACGCTGGTCCGGCTGCCGGCGGTGCCGACCCGGCCGTATGTGCCCGGGGAGCCGTTGACGTCGTGCTTCGGGCCGAGGGCGAGCCGTTTCCCGGACAACTCCCTTGACATGGGGACGGGTTTCGACTGTTTCGACACTCTCGCGCACACGCTGGATCCGCGGATCAAGGGGAAGCAGCGGGCGCACCGCATGCTGTTGAAGGAGGGACTGGAGCGGGCGGGCTTTGTGAACTACGCGGACGAGTGGTGGCATTACACCTTTTCGCCGGAGACGTTTCCGGACACCTCTTTCGATTTCCCGGTGGCGCGGAGTTCGCTGGTGCGGCGCTGAAGCGGAAACGGTGCGGCGGCCTCCGTGGCCGTACGCTCCGGAAGGGTGCGTGAACAGTGCGTGAACGAGGCTCCGCGGGTGCCCGGGGAGCGGCATCCTGCTGCTCGTGCCTGCCTGGACGGACCAGCTCCGCTTCGCTTTCCAGCCCGTGGTGAACCTCGCGACCGGCTCGGTCGCCGCGCTGGAGCCGCTCGCCAGACCCGAGGACGGCGAGGTCGACGTGCTCACCCGCGCCCGCCACTCCCCCGATCTGGATGTCGAGTTGGCCGCGCTCGCGGTCCGGGCCGCGGCGGAGCAGGAGACGCTGCTGCCGCTGCACATCAATGTGTTCGCGGCGACCGTCGCGCGGCGTCCGGAGGTGGCCTCGCTGGGCAAGGCGGTGCGGGAGGCGGGGCGGCGGCCGTGGGAGATCACCCTGGATCTGGTCGGGCCGTTCGCCCAGGTCCCCGAGCGGGAGCTGCTGGCGGCGGTGGCGGGGCTGCGGGACGAGGGGTACCGGATCTGCGCGGACGGGGTCGGGGACGGCGATCTGCCGCTCCGGCTGATGGGTGAACTGTCCCCGGATCTAGTCAAGTTGGACGCATCGCTGTGTGTGCGACTGGAGCGCGACCCGGGGCGGCAGGCGGCGGTGGCCGCGATGCGGCAGCTGTGCGAGCGGGTGGGCGGGCTGCTGGCGATCGAGGGGGTGGAGACCGAGGGGCAGTACGCGGCGGTGCGGGCGGCCGGGGTGCAGCTGGCCCAGGGGCATCTGTTCGCGCCGCCGGCGCGGCGGGTGGTGACGGAGGTGTTCGTGCCGGCCGCGCTTCCGCCGCCGGCGAGCGGTCGGCGGGTCCCGGACCGGCCGCCGTCGGGGCCGCCGGTGGCGCAGTTCCTCCAGCCCGCGGCGCTGCTGCCGATGGACGCGTCGGCGGGCGCGGTGCGCAGTCATCTGACCGGCTTCCCCGAGGTGTCGGGGGTGCTGTTGGTGGACGCGGACGGGGTGCCGGTGCGGGCGATCGACCGGGACCGCTTCCTGCTGTCGCTGTCCGGGCGGTACGGGCACGCGCTGTACGCGGATCGGCCGGCGCTGCGGCTGGCGGACCGGCCGCGGACGGTGGGCGCGGACGCCACCGCCTGGCAGGTGCTGGACATGATCGCCGACGGGGAGCGGGACCGTACCGGCGACGACGTGGCGGTGGTGGACGAGCGCGGCCGCTGCATCGGGGTGGTGCACCTCGCCGACATCCTGCGGGCGCTGGCCGAGAGCCGGGTGGAGGAGGCGGCCCGGCTCAATCCGCTGACCCGGCTGCCGGGTTCGGACGCGGTCAACGGCGAGGTGGACCGGCGGGTCGCCGAGGGCCGGGAGTTCGCCCTGAGCTGGCTGGACGTGGACGGTTTCAAGCAGGTCAACGACGGTGCCGGGTTCGCGGCGGGGGACGAGCTGATCCGGGCGGTGGGGCGGACGCTGGCGGAGGTGGCGGCGGGCGAGCCGACCAGCCGGGTGGGGCACATCGGCGGGGACGACTTCCTGGTGCTGACCGAGCCGGATGGGCTGGAGCCGTTCGCCAAGGCGCTGTTGGACGTGGGCTGGTCGGTGGGCGAGATGCAGGTGACGCTGTCGCTGGCGACGGTGGTCTGTCCGCCCGGCGGCGTCACCGGGCACGGGCCGGCGGCGGCCGCGCTGGCGCCGTTGAAGAAGGCCGCCAAGGACCTGCCGGGGGCCAGCTGGGTGGTCGGGCAGCTGGGGTCGGAGCGTACGGAGGTGCGGCGGGGGGCGAGCGCACGGGTGCCGGAGCCGGCAGGGGCGCCGGAGGGGGCGGACGCGGGGCAGGAGGGCGCGCGGGCCCGCGGCTGAGTCTCGGCCTCCGTTCCGCGCCGCCCGGTGCGCCGCTGCCGAAAACACCAACTCCCTTTGTGTACACGTGCTTGACGCTCCCTCAGCCACGGAGAACACTTCCGGGTGCCGGTCGCCGGATGCCCGCGGGCACCGCCGTACTCAGGCATGGCACGCATCCTGCACGGAGGACCGGGGCCCGCCCCGGGCAACGGCCGAGGAGCCGCCATGTACACCAATGGGGACATCGTCGTCGGTGAGGTGATCGGTACCGCGCTCCTGATCCTGTTCGGGTCCGGGGTGTGCGCCGCCGTCACCCTGCACCATTCGAAGGCCAGGGGCGCGGGCTGGGTGGTGATCGCCTTCGGCTGGGGCCTGGGCGTGCTGGCCGGCGCCTACACCGCGGCGCCGCTGTCCGGCGGGCACCTGAACCCGGCGGTGACGCTGGGCTCGGCGGTGGCCGGCGGCACCCCGTGGGCGAAGGTGCCGCTGTACGTGCTGGCGCAGCTGGTGGGCGCGGGGCTCGGGGCGGTGCTGGCCTGGGCACTGTACTTCGCGCAGTTCGCCGCCAATGCCGAGCCGGGCAGGGCCCAGCCGACGCTGGGGGTCTTCGCCACCGCGCCGGAGATCCGCCGGCCGGGCGCCAACCTCGTCACCGAGGTCATCGCCACCGTCGGGCTGGTGCTGCCGCTGCTGTTCTTCGGCCGCAACCAGGGCATCGGGATCGGCCAGGTGCCGGGCGCGCGGGCGGGTGTCTACGGCTCCGGGATCAACGTCCTGCTGGTGGCGCTGCTCGTGGTCGGCATCGGGCTGTCGCTCGGCGGTCCCACCGGCTACGCCATCAACCCCGCCCGCGACCTCGGCCCGCGGATCGCGCACGCGCTGCTGCCGATCCCCAACAAGGGGTCGTCGGACTGGGGTTACGCCTGGATCCCGGTGGCCGGGCCGCTGCTCGGCGCGGTGCTGTCGGGGCTGGTGTACACGGCGGTGTTCTGACGCCGGGCGGCGCCAGGGCGGACCGCAATCGGCCGGTACCGGCCATGACTTCGGGAGGCGGGACGGATGACCAGCCAGCACACCGGGACGGATGGCGCAGCCGGGACGTATGTCGCAGCGATCGACCAGGGCACCACGTCGAGCCGCTGCATCGTCTTCGACCGCGCCGGCGCGGTGGTCGCCGTCGACCAGCGCGAGCACCGCCAGATCTTCCCCAGACCCGGCTGGGTGGAGCACGACGCCGCCGAGATCTGGGCCAAGGTGCAGGACGTGGTGGCGGGCGCGCTGGCCCGGGCGGGGCTGCGGGCCGACCAGCTGAGCGCGCTGGGCATCACCAACCAGCGGGAGACCACGGTGCTGTGGGACCGGGCCACCGGCCGGCCGGTGCACCACGCCGTGGTCTGGCAGGACACCCGTACCGACCGGCTGTGCGCCGAGTTGGGCGGGGCGGCCGGCCAGGACCGCTTCCGGGAGGCCACCGGGCTGCCGCTGGCGAGCTACTTCTCCGGGCCGAAGGCGGCCTGGCTGCTGGACGAGGTGCCGGGGCTGCGGGCGCGCGCCGAGCGCGGCGAGATCGCGTTCGGCACCGTCGACTCCTGGCTGATCTGGAACCTGACCGGCGGCACCGACGGCGGGGTGCACGTCACGGACGTCACCAACGCCAGCCGCACCCTGCTGATGGACCTGACGACCCTGCAGTGGGATCCGGCGATCCTCTCCGCGATGCGGATACCGGAGGCGATGCTGCCGGAGATCAGGTCGTCGGCCGAGGTGTACGGCACGGCGGTCGGGCCGTTGGCGGGCGTCCCGGTGGCGTCGGCGCTGGGGGACCAGCAGGCGGCGGTCTTCGGGCAGACGTGCTACAGCGTCGGGGAGGCCAAGAACACCTACGGCACCGGCTCGTTCCTGCTGCTGAACACCGGCCACCGGCCGGTGGCGTCGAAGCACGGGCTGCTGACGACCCTGGGCTACCAGCTCGGCGGGGAGGCGCCCGTCTACTGCCTGGAGGGCTCGATCGCCATCACGGGCGCGCTGGTGCAGTGGTTCCGCGACCAGCTCGGGCTGATCGGGTCCGCGGCGGAGATCGAGGAGCTGGCGGCGAGCGTGCCGGACAACGGCGGCGCCTATGTCGTCCCGGCGTTCTCGGGGCTGTTCGCGCCGTACTGGCGGGCCGACGCGCGCGGGGTGATCACCGGGCTGACCGGCTACGTCACCAAGGCGCACCTGGCCCGGGCGGTGCTGGAGGCGACCAGTTGGCAGACCCGTGAGGTGGTGGACGCGATGTACCAGGACTCGGGGGTGCGGATCACCCGGCTGAAGGCCGACGGCGGGATGACCGCCAACAGCCTGCTGATGCAGCATCAGGCGGATGTGCTGGGGGTGCCGGTGATCCGCCCGGTCGTCCCGGAGACGACGTGCCTGGGCGCCGCGTACGCGGCCGGGCTCGCCACCGGGGTCTGGCGGGACCTGGACGAACTGCGCTCCCACTGGCAGCCCGACACCGAGTGGACGCCGCGGTTGGCCGCGGCGGACCGCGAGCGCGAGTACGGCAACTGGCGCCGGGCGGTGGAGCGGAGCTTCGGCTGGCTGGCGGCGGACGGCGGTGCCGCGTCCTGACGTCGGCGGGCCGCGAAGGCGTACGGCCCGTACCCCGGGCGGCGGGGTACGGGCCGTACTTCCGCGCCCCGTCAGGGAAGCGCGGGTCCGGGGGCGGCGCCGGTCAGGGCAGGGCGGGCTCCCGCTGCTGGGCGCCGCGCCGCATCGCGTGCTCGACGACGGCAACCAGCACGTCCCGCGCGGATTCCCGCACCCGGGCGTCGCAGAGCACCACCGGGACGGCGTCGTCGAGGTCCAGGGCGTCCCGGACGGCCTCGGCGGGGTAGCGGTCGGCGCCCTCGAAGCAGTTGACGGCGACGACGAAGGGCAGACCGCGGCGCTCGAAGTAGTCGATGGCGGCGAAGCTGTCCGCCAGGCGGCGGGTGTCGGCGAGCACCACCGCGCCGAGCGCGCCGCGGGCCAACTCGTCCCACAGGAACCAGAAGCGGTCCTGGCCCGGGGTGCCGAAGAGGTACAGGACCAGTTCGTCGCGGACCGTGATCCGGCCGAAGTCCATGGCGACGGTGGTGGTGGACTTGGCCTCGACGCCGTGGAGGTCGTCGATCGGGCGGCCGGCCTCGGTCAGCCGCTCCTCGGTCCGCAGCGGACGGATCTCGCTGACCGCGCCCACCAGGGTGGTCTTGCCGACGCCGAAGCCGCCCGCGACCAGGATCTTGAGCGTCACCGGTTCGGCCGGGGCGGGCCGGGGACTGCGCTCAGAACGCCCGAAGACCATGGGTTTCCTTCTCCTGGTTGCCGGGGATGCGGGGCGCACGGGGGCAGCGCGAGATGTCCCGAGCGCGGGGCGGCCGTCGCTGACGGCGGTCGCCAGTGCACCGTACAACGTGCGCCGTACGGCGCCCACTTGAGGTCCGCTCCGATCACGCGGGCTGCCGGGCCAAGGCCGCCAACCGTCCCAAAAGGACCGCGCGGCGGGCGGATCAGCCCTGTCGGTGGGCGGCGAGGTGGTCGAGGATCTTGGGCGTGACCAGTGCCGGGACCTCTTCGGGCAGCCAGTGGCTGGCGCCTTCCAGGGCCTCGAGGCGGTAGGGGCCGTCCACCCACTCCCCCGTCGACTCGGCCGCGCCGCGGCCCAGGGCGATGTCCTCGCTGCCCCACAGGAAGAGGGTGGGCACCGCGATCCGCCCGGCCGGCACGGAGATCACCGCCTCGGGGGCGCGGTACCAGTTGAGGGTCGCGGTCAGCGCGCCGGGCTCGGAGAGCCGCCGGATGTTGGCCTCGACCAGCTCCGCGGGGACCTTGCCGCCGTAGACGGCGCGCAGCCGGGCCGCCGCGTCGGCGAGCAGGGCGGACTCGGCGGCGCCGTCCGGGCGGCGGAAGAAGCGGACGTAGTCCAGCCGGTGGTGCTGTTCGGGGTCGTCGGCGGCGGCGCGGTCGAGCGCCTCGGGGTGCGGGGTGGCGAGGACGGTCAGCGACGCCAGCCGCTCGGGGTGGGCGCTGGCCAGCGCCCAGGCGACCATGCCGCCCCAGTCGTGGGAGACGAGGTGGCAGCGCTCGGCGCCCAGGGCGTCGGCGAAGGCGAGGGCGTCGGCGACGAGTTCGGGGACGGCGTAGTCGGCGATCCGCGGCGGGCGGGCGTCCGGGGAGTAGCCGCGCTGGTCGACGGCGACCGCGCGGTACCCGGCGGCGCCCAGGGCGGGCAGCACCCCGCTCCAGGAGTCGGCGAACTCGGGCCAGCCGTGCAGCAGCAGGACGACCTCGCCGTCGGCGGGACCACAGGCCAGGGCGTCGAAGGTGTGGGGTCCGGCGGTGATCCGCAGGGGCTGGAGGGGGGTGGCGTCGGCGGCCATGGCGGCGGGCTCCTCGGTTCCGGGTGCCGGCCACGGCACGGGGCACGCGGTGGCGGCCGGCGCGGGACGGCGCATGATCGACGGCAACCGTAGTCCGCCGCCGAGCGCGCGCTCAACAGGGGGGCGCGGAAGCGGAGGCGGGGGTGCCGCCCCGCCCCGCCCCGGGGCGGGCGGGCGGCGGGGGCGGTGCGCGGCGGCGTCCGCCGGGTCGTCACAGCGCGCGCAGGCCGTCGATGACCTCGCGCAGCACCTGTTCGTCCGGCAGCTCGGCCGGCGGCACCGGGCGGGTCACATGGACCAGCCCGGCGTCCAGCAGATCGCCGATGAGGACCCGGACCACGCCGACCGGCAGGTCGAACTCGGCCGCCAGCTCGGCGACCGACTGCGGCGCCGCCCGGCACAGCTCGACGATGTCCACCTGCTCCGGGGACAGCGTCTGGTCGGCGATCGGCCCGTCGGCGCGGCTCTCGGCGATCACCAGCGCGATCAGGTCCAGCCGCCCCTCGGCGGCCGTACGGGTGCGCCCGCGGGTCATCGCGTACGGGCGGACGACCGGTCCCGCGTCGTCGTCGAACCAACGGGCTGGTTGCCGCTCCGGTGCCGGCCGGCCCTCCTGATCGGTCATGGCGTCACCGTAGTCGTACTCGGCCGGCGGTCAGGACCGGGGCGCGGTGCCCAGGTGCGTGCCGACGCGCTTGACGAGCAGGGTCATCTCGTAGGCGATCAGCCCGACGTCGGAGTCGGCGTCGGCGAGGACCGCCAGGCAGCTGCCGTCGCCGGCCGCGCTGACGAACAGGAACGCGTCGTCGAGCTCGATCAGGGTCTGCCGGACCCCGCCGGCGTTGAAGTGCCGGCCGACGCCCTTGGCGAGGCTGTGGAAGCCGGAGGCGACCGCGGCCAGGTGCTCGCTGTCCTCGCGGGTGAGGTCCTTGGAGGCGCCGGTGGGCAGGCCGTCGCTGGAGAGGATCAGTGCCTTGCGGATGCTGCCGACCCGCTCTACCAGCTCGTCCAGGAGCCAGTTCAGCTCCCCGGATCCGTGCGGCGAGGCTGCGGTGGAAGCGGATGCCTTCGGTGCGGTCATGGACCGTCCTCTCCCGATGTGGTTCGTGGTGGTGCGGTTGCGCTCCCGGGGGCGCCCTGTGGGGTGCCCGGGTCCGGAGGTGTGGGGGTGTGCGGGGTTTCGCCGTTCTCCCGGCGGCCGCGCTGCCAGCCGCGCTGGAGCGAGGCCATGCGGGCCCGGACCGCCTCCGCGTCGCGGTCGTCCTCGGCCGGGGTGGCCGGCCGGTCCGCCGGGGGCTCGGCGCCCTGGTCGGACTTGAGCTGCGGGGCGAGGCTGGCCTGGCGCACCCGGCGGGGCAGGCCCTTGGGGGTGGTGGCCGGGGCCGCGGAGGCGTCGGCGGCGGGGGTCCGGTCGGGGGTGCGCTGCCCGGCGGCCGGGCCTGCGTCGGGCTCGGGGCGCGGCTCGCCGCCGGGGTCGTCCGGTGTGCGGGCGCCGTCCACGGTCCGGCCGTGGTCGGAGACCAGGACCGGTGTGCGGGAGCGGCGCGGCAGCGGGGCGAGTTGGCCGTTCGGCGCCTGGTCGCCGGCCTGCTGGTGCTGTTCGCCGGACGGGACGAGGGCGGGCTTCGGGACGGCCCTGGGGCCCTGCGGCGTGCCGGCCGGTGCGGCCGGGTCGGCCTGCGACACGGGTGCCTCCAGTTCGACGGGGCCGGCGAGGGCCCCGCGCCGGGTGCGCCGGGCGAGCGGCACCGGGACCTGGGCGAGCGGGTCGAGAGGGGTGTCCTCGGTGTGCTCGGGGCCAGCCGGGGCATCGGCTGCGGCGTCGGCGGCGGTCGGCCCGGTGTCGCGGGCGCCCTCGCCGGTGTCGGTGAGGATCGCGCCGGGGACGAGGACCACCGCGGTGGTGCCGCCGTACGGCGAGGGCTGGAGGGAGACCCGGACGCCCTGTCGCTGGGCGAGCCGGCTGACGACGAACAGTCCCAGCCGGTCGGTGTCGGACAGTTCGAACTCGGGGGTCTCGGCGAGCCGGAGGTTGGCGTCCAGCAGCTGGTCGGGGGCCATGCCCAGGCCGCGGTCGTGGATCTCCAGGGTGTAGCCGTGCGAGACCCGCTCGCCGAGCACCTGGACGGCGGTGTGCGGCGGGGAGAAGACGGTGGCGTTCTCCAGGAGTTCGGCGATCAGGTGGGTGAGGTCGGAGACCGCGGGGCCGTCCACGGCGAGCCGGGGCAGCCGGCGGACCTCGATGCGCTCGTAGTCCTCGACCTCGGCGACCGCTGCGCGCACCACGTCCATCAGCTGGACCGGCTTGCGCCACTGCCGGGAGGGGGCCGCGCCGGAGAGGATGACCAGGCCCTCGGCGTGCCGGCGCATGCGGGTCGTCATGTGGTCGAGCCGGAACAGGTCGGCGAGTTCGTCGGTGTCCTCGGTGCGCCGTTCCATGGCGTCCAGGAGCGTCAGTTGGCGGTGCAGCAGGACCTGGCTGCGGCGGGCGAGGTTGACGAACACCTCGGAGACGCCGCGGCGCATGTCGGCCTGTTTGACGGCGGCTTCGACGGCGGCCCGTTGGAGGGTGTTGAGCGCCTGGCCGACCTGGCCGGTCTCTTCCGGGCCGAACTCCAGGCGGGGCGCCTCGGTCTCCACGTCGACGTGTTCGCCGGCCGCCAACCGGCGCATCACGCTGGGCAGTCGGACGCCGGAGACCTCGTGGGCGGTCTTGCGCAGCCGGGTCAGGTCCCGGACGTGCCGGCGGCCGATCCGCAGCGAGACGATGACCGAGACCAGCAGCGCGACGAAGCCGAGGACGCCGGTGGCGACGGCCTTGAGGACGATACGGGTGGCGATCGGCGCGACCCGCTGCTGGTAGCGCTCGCCGGCGTCCTTGCCCATCCGTCCGAGGTCGCCGAGGAGCTTTTCCGCTGCGGTGTTCCAGCGGTCGGCGTTGACCGTGTGGGCGGCGGTCGCGGGGTCGGCGGCGATCACCCGGTCCTCGTAGGAGGTCAGTTCGCGGGCGCCGGCGGAGCGCCAGTAGTCCTCGTAGAGGCCGCGGTCGGTGGCGGGCAGCAGCGGCAGGTTGGTGCTGTAGAGGATGCGGCGCTCGGCGACCCGGTCGGAGAGGGCGCGCTGGTCGCGTTTGTCGATGCTGCCGGAGGTGAGGATCGCGGACATCAGCGCGTCCTCGCGGGAGAACGCCTCGCGGGCGCGGGTGATGTTGACCAGGGCGCGGCCCTGCTTGTCCATCTCGACGTTCTCCAGCGAATGGAGGGCGGCGAGCAGGTCGTAGCCGGGGTCGACCAGGGCGTTGTAGGACTCCATGGCCTCGTCGCGGCCGACCCGGTTGTCCTCGACCTGGCTGCGCAGGGCGTCCAGGCCGTCCAGCCCCTTGACGAGGTCGGTGACCCGGCCGGCGGCCGGGCCGGCCAGCTCCGAGCGGACGTCCGCGGCGTCCACCTCGTCGTGGAGCCGGGCCACGGCGTCGTCGGTGGCCCGGGTCTGGCCGCGGAGTTCGTTGAGGGCGTTGGCGCCGCGGCGGTCGGCGAGGTAGGTCAGGCTCTGGCGGCGTTCGCGCTGGAGGGCCTGGATGACGTCCTCGACCGGGTAGCCCAGGCCGCGGACGACGGTGCTGACGTCGAGGAGCTGGTTGGCCTCGCGGCCGGTGACGTAGGTGGTGATGCTCCACATCAGCGTCAGGGACACCAGCGGCACGAGCAGCAGCGCCACGATCTTCCGGCGGACCGACCTCCCGCGAAAGCGCATGGCCTCCCCTACGTCAACCCCGGCGGACGGGGGCGGTGTTCCGTCAACAGCGGCGCGAGCCTACTACTGTCGGGGGAACGTTCCGAGGCCCGGCGACGCGGCGGGGGATGCGGGTGGGGCGGGATCGTCACGAGTTGTCCGACGATGCCCGGAGGGCCTGCCGGTGAGTGTGGCCATGGCCACCCGGGCGCGCGGCCCGTGCCGGCCCTGCGGGGCGCTTCCGCGCACCCCGATGCGTGACGCCGGAGGGGGATGCGGAGTGGACAGGAGCCCGCCTCGTGTGGCATGTATCCGGTGAAACCCGGGCAGCCACCGAGGAGTCGGGCGGCCCCGGGTGCGGGGAGAGTGCGGGGAGAGTGACGCGATGGACGGCGGCAGGCGTCCCTTGTGGCAGGTGGAGCCGACGGCTCGGCGCCGGATGGCCGATCCGGTGCGGACGGCCGCGGTGCGCGCCGTCATCATCGTGGCGGTCACCCTGATCCAGGCCATGGTGGCCTTCCTGTGCACGCTGGCGGGGTCCTGGTTCGCGTTCCCCGCGGTCCTCTCGACGGTCGCCAGCACGATCGTCGCCACGTGGGCGGTGCTGGACGTCTGGGTGACGCGCCAGGTCTGGGTCCAGCGGCACGGGGTGCGGTCCGAGCCGAGCAGCACCGCCCGGGAATTGCGCCGGGAGCGCCGGGAGGCCCGCCGACAGGAGCGCCGGCGGCCACCGGAGGGGCCGTCGCGGACGGACCGCGCGGCGGCCTGACGGGCCGAGGACCGGGCCGCGGGGCGTGCGGGCGACGCCCTGTCCCCCCGGGCACCGATCGGTATCATCACGTTGTGAATTGCGCATCGCATCGCACGATGCGCAACAGAGATCCAGGCCGGGCGGCGCCCCGTCGAGGGCATCCTTCCCGGCGAACGGCCCCGAGGCGGGTCCGTCGGGGGCAACGGGTGGTGAGGCGAAGAGCCATGGCGAACACGACAGATGCGGCGGAGCAGCGCGCCGAGGAGCGGCGCGGGGCGAGTTCCGTGCAGTCCGTGGACCGCGCGGTGAGCGTGCTGGAGAGCCTGGCACGGCTGGGCGAGGCCGGGGTGACCGAACTCGCCGACGAACTGGGCGTGCACAAGTCGACGGCGTTCCGGATCCTGGGCGTCCTGGAGAACCGCGGCCTGGTCGAGCAGGAGAGGGAGCGCGGGAAGTACTTCCTGGGCGCCGGGGTGCTGCGGCTGGCCGGCGCGGCGGCGATCCGGCTGGACATCTCGCAGGAGGGCCAGCCGGTGTGCCGGGCGCTGGCCGACGAGACCGGGGAGACCGCCAACATCGCGGTGCTGGACGGCGATGCCGCGGTCAACATCATGCAGGCCCGGGGCTCCGCCGCGGTGACCGCCCACAACTGGCTGGGCCGCCGCACCCCGTTGCACGCCACCGCCAGCGGCAAGGTCCTGCTGGCCCACCTGCCCCGGGAGCGCCGGGAGGCACTGCTGGGCCGCACGCTGCCGCGGTTCACCGGCGACACCCTGACCGCCCCGGCCGCCGTCCGGGAGCAGCTGGCCGCCGCCCGCGAGGACGGATTCGCCTGCACCACCGAGGAGTTCGAGACCGGGCTGAACGCCGTCGCGGCGCCCGTCCACTCCTACGACGGGACGGTCATCGGGGCGATCGGGGTCTCCGGGCCCGCCTACCGGATGGCCCGGGAACACCTCCCGGAGCTGGCGAAGGCCGCGGTGAAGGCCGCGGCCGAGCTCTCCCGCCGCATGGGGCACGGCGGCTGAGCCCGGGCGCGGTGGCCGCCCCGCCCGTTCGGCCGGGGCGGCCCGCTCAGCCGGCGGTCGGCGCGGCCCCTGCCGGCTCCTCCGGGCGGCGGTACATCCGCGTCGCCGTGATCTCCCCGTGCACCACCTCGCCGGACGGGTCCGCCTGCGGCAGGCCCGGCCGCAGGTGCTCCTCGACGCTGATGTACTTCAGGCCCGCCCGCAGGTCCGCGTCGTTGCGCAGCCGGATCACCAGCGGGAACTCCGCGAGCGCGGTGGTGTCGAACAGGCCCGTGGTGTAGAGGAGTTGGACGCCCAGGGCGTCGGCGACGGCGCGCTGGAGCTCCAGCAGATAGGTGGCGTTGGCGCGGCCGATGGGGTTGTCGAGGAACAGCGTGCCGGCGTGCCGCTGCTTGTCGCGGCCCCGGTCGTTGCTGCGCAGCGCCGCCATCGTGCAGTACAGGGCGATGGCGGCGGTCAGCAGCTGGCCGCCGGAGAAGACGTCGCCCATCTGTCCCACCGGCACCCGCTCGGCGCGCAGCACGGCGTCCGGCTTGAGGATCTCCACCGCCACCCCGCGCGGCTGGAGCGCGGCCTGCACCCCGCGCAGCAGCAGGGACATCCCGTCCCGCCGCAGGTCGCTGTTCTTCTTGACCGCCGAGCGGGTCGCCTCGTCGATGACCTCGCCCAACCGCTCGGTCAGCGTGGCCTGGTCGGGGTCCTCGAAGCGGATCCGCAGGAACTCCTGGCCGGACCACTCCCCCAGCCCCTCCGGCAGCCGGGACAGCCGCTGGGCGGAGCGCAGCGTGGTCAGCGACGACTCGACCAGACCGCGCAGCCGGTCGACGATGGAGTCGCGGTTGCGCTCCAGCTGCGCCAGCTCGTCGGTGAGCACCCGCAGCCGGGGCGCGAACGCCTCCGCCCACTTGGCGGCGTGGTCCGGCAGCGCCGCGGCCGGCAGCTCCCGGATCTGCTGCCGGGCGGGGGTGCGCACCTGCTCGTAGCGGGTGGCGTTGGCGTGCCGGACGAGGACGTCGGCGGCCTCCCGGACCGCGGCCTCGGCGGCGGAGAGGTCGGCGGCGCAGCCGCGCAGCGAGCGGCGGGACTCCGCGGCGGCCTGCCGGGCCTCGACCGGACCGCCGGCGTACGGCTCGACGGCGGCGTCCTCGCCCTCCGCCCCCTTTTCGGCGTCCGGGTGGTCCCGCAGCAGATCGCGCAGCAGGGCGGCGGTCTCGTCGAAGCCGCCGGCCGCGTCCTCGGCGCCGCGGTGTGCGCGCAGCAGCTCCTCGTGCTCGGCGCGGGCGGCCTCAAGTGCCTCGGTGGCGGTGGCCAGTTCGCCGTTGGCGGTGCGCAGCAGCTCCTTGGCCCGGTCGGCGTCGGCGGGTGCCAGCTCCTCGGGGAGCTCGGTGTGCGCCTCGCCGTCGGTGGGGGCCAGCCGCTCCGCCTCGCCGCGCAGCCGGCCGAGTTGCTCGCTGGCCGCCGAGGCGCGGGTCTCCAGCATCTGCACCAGCGACTCGGCGCGGCCGGCGGCGGCCTGCCGGGACGGGCCGTCGGCGGCGTCCGGGCTCTGGAGCAGCTGTTCGGCGCGGGTGCGGACCTTGTTGGTGAGGCGATTGAGCTCGGCCAGGGCGGCGGACTCGTCGCCCTCGGCGCGGGCCTGCTCGGCGCGCAGATCGGCGCCGACGCCGACCTTCTCGTAGAGCTGGGAGGCGGCGCGGTACGCCTCGCGGAGCGCGGGCAGCGAGGCGGTCGGCTCCTGCGGGGCCTCGCCCAGGTCGTCGGGGACGCCGGCGATCTCGGCGCGCTCGGCGCGCAGCGCGCGGGCGGTGCGGCGGGCGTCGTCGGCGGCCCGCTGGGCGGCCCGGCGGTCCTCGTCGGCGGCCCGGGCGCGGTCCACGCACTCCTCGGCGCGGGCCTCGAACTCCACTGCCTCGTCGGCCAGTTCCCGCATCCGGGACTGCCAGCCGGCGCGCTCGCGGAGCCGGTGGGCGAGGCCGGCGAGCAGGTCGGCGGCGCGCCGGGCGCGCTGGGCGGCCTCCTGCCGCTCGTCGCGCACCCGGGTGGCCTCGGTGGCGACCTCGTCGGCCTCGGCACGGGCCGTGCGGGCCTCGACCAGCTCGGCGGCGGCCTCCTCCGCGGCGGTTCGGGCGGCCTCCGCGGCCTCGGCGAGCTCGGTGAGCCGGCCGGCCGGGCAGCCGGCGCGCCAGGAGCCGAGGCGGGCGGCGAGCGCGCGGTCGCCGGCGAGGCGGGCGGCCAGCACCCGGATCGCCTCGTCGCGCTCGGTGGCGCGGGTGCGCAGCGCGCGGCGCTCCTCGTCGGCGGCGGACTCGTCGTGCATGGCCGGGTTCGGCGGGACGAGAAATACGCCGGAGACGCTGCTGTCCTGCGCGTCGGGGGCCGGGGTGGGGGCCAGCAGCGCGGCGGCGGTGCCCACCGCCACGGCGGAGCGGGGCAGCAGCGCGGCCTGCGCCAGCACCTCGCGGGCCCGGGCGTGGGTGTCGGGGTCGGTGATGATCACGCCGTCGACCAGCTCGGGGCGGGCGGCCAGCACCCGGGCGTGGTCGGCGGGGTCGACGGACTGGGCGAGATAGCGCCAGCCGGGCAGCGCGGGGATGCCGTGCTCGCCCAGATACTCCACCGCGGCCAGTACGTCGGGGCCGGGCGGCAGCAGCCCGCCGTCGCCCAGTGCGCCCAGGATGCGGGCGTCGTCGGCGGCGGCCGTGCGCAGGTCGAACAGCTGGCGCTCGGCGGTGGCGACGCCCTGCTCCAGCAGCTCGTGCAGGGCGTCGGCGCTGCGGTCCAGCTCCTCCGCGGTGAGCGGGCCGGCGGCGCGGCGCGGGGCCGCGGATCCGGTGCCGTCGGCCGTGCGGGGGCCGGGCAGGGCGATCGTCGACGCCTCGGGGAGGCCGAGGAGTTCGGTGAGCCGCTGCTCGGCGCCGATCGACTCGGCGGCCCGCCGCTCGGCGTCGTGGGCCCGCTCGGCGGCCTGGGCGGCGTCCTCGGCGCGGGCCGCGGCGAGTTCGGCGGCGGAGTGCCGGGCGGCGGTCTCGCGGGCCCGGTCGGTGGCGTGCCGGGCCGACTCGCGGGCCGCGTCCCACGCCTCGACGGCGGTCTTCTCGGCGTCGGAGGCGGCGAGCGCGGCGCGGGCCGGGTCGGCGTCGGGGTCAGCGCCCTGGGCGGCATCGAGCCAGCCGGCCCGGACCGCCTCCGCGGTCTCCTCGGCGACCTCGGCGAGCCGCTGCTTGAGGTGGTCGGACTCGCTGCGGGCGCGCTGGGCGTGGGTGGCGGCGCCGGTGGCGGCGCGGTGCGCGGACTCGCCGGTCTCCTGGAGGGCGGCGGAGCGCTCCTCCTCCTCGTTGGCGACGCGTTCGCTGGCCTCGGCGGCGCCGTGCAGGGCGCGCACCAGGTCGGCGGCGGCGGTGGCGCGGGCGGCCAGCGCCGGGGCGGCGTCCCGCTCGGCCTCGCGGATGGCGGCGGCGACCCGGGCGGAGCGGTCGGCGGCGGCCCGGTGCCGCAGCGCGATCTCGGCGGCCTGCCAGGCACTGTGCAGCGTCCGGGCGTCGTTGAGCTCGCGGCGCTGGGCGGTGGCGCCCTTCTCGGCGGCGGCGAGGGCCAACGAGGCGTGCCGGTAGGCGAGTTCGGCGGATACCAGGGAGCGGCGCTCGCGGCCGCGCTCGGCGTCGGTGACCCGGTGCGCGGCGGCGGCGACCGCCTCGGCCAGCTCGGCGGCCCGACCGCGCTCCTCGGTGCCGCGGGCGTGCAGCCGCTGGGCCAGGCCGCGGGTGCGGCGCTCGGCGCCGGCGTGCACCTCGCGGGCCCGTTCGCGCGCCTCGGCGGCCTCGGCGATCCTGGAGAGCAGGTCCAGCGAGCCGGCGGTGAAGTCGCGTTCGGCGGTGAGCTCGGCGCGGCGGCCGAGCTTGTGGGCGAAGCCGTGGACGAGGTCGGCGAGGCCGTCGGTGTCCCGGGTGTCGGTGACGGCGCGCAGCAGCAGGTCGGTGAAGTCGGAGTCGTTCTTGACCGCGAAGAGGCCGGCCGCCTCGCCCTCGTCGGCGTTCATCTCCCGCTGGTAGCGGAAGAGTTCGGGGTCCAGGCCGAGGTCGCCGAGGTGTTCGTTCCAGCGCTCGTGGACCTCTTCCCAGACCACGTCGAGGTTGGGGTAGTTCTTGCCGGCCTCGGTGAGCGCGTCGCGGAAGCCCTTCATCGTGCGGCGGCGGCCGTGGGCGCCGGAGCCGCCCTCGCCGTGCTCCGTCCGGGGGCGGACGAGGGTGGCCTCGGCGACCGGGAGGGAGTCCAGGCTCATCCCGGGGCCGGGGCGGAAGCTGTACCACGCCTCGGCGAACTTGCGGGGGTCGTTGGAGACCTGGCGGCCGCGCCATTCGCTGACCTTGCCGACCACGACGGACTCGCCGGTGACGACGTGCTGCCATTCCAGGGCGACGTGGCCGCAGTCGTCGGCCAGCAGGAACTTGCGCAGCACGCCGGAGCTGGCGCCGCCGAGGGTGTTGCGGTGGCCCGGCAGCATCACCGAGAAGATCAGCTTGAGCAGGACGGACTTGCCGCCGCCGTTCTCCAGGAAGAGCACGCCGGCCGGGGCCGGGCGGCGCGGCGGGCCGACCGGTTCGTCCTCGAAGAAGTCCGCCTGGGCCGGGGCCGGCTGCGGCACCGGCGCGCCGACCCCGCGCAGGTCCAGGACGGTGTCGGCGTAACGCGCACCGGCGGGCCCGATGGAGTAGAGACGGACCCGGGACAGCTCGTACATGGCGGACTCTCGTTGGTGTGTGGAGGGGTCGGTGGGCGGGGAGGGCGGCGGGGGGTCAGCCGGAGTGGAACGGCAGGCCGGCCTCGGCGACCAGGTCGAGGTCGTCGGTCTCCTCACCGGGCAGCAGCGAGGCGCTGCCGTCGGAGACCGGCACGATGCCGAGCTCCAGCAGCTCGGCCATGGCGGCGGTGCCGGCCATGTCGCGGACCTGGAGCTGATAGCGGGCGGTGGTGCGGTAGGCGCCGCCGGCGTCGTCGCCGGTGCGCTGGAGGAAGCCGGAGTCGACGAGGAAGGTGACGGCCTTGGCGATGATGCCGGTGGTCGAACCGGCCAGCCGCCGGGCGTCCTTGGTGGCGCCGGTGGCGCTGCGCCGGGCATAGACCCGCCAGGCGGACTCCAGGCCGGGAGCGTCGGTGACCGGGTCGGTGTTCTCGCCGTCCTGCTCGGCGCGCTCCTCCAGGCGGCGGCACGCCTGGCGGACGAAGGCGTCGACGCCGTTGACGGTGATCCGGCCGATGTAGCCGTCGTCGGCGAGGTCCTCGGGGCGCGGGAAGGACATCGCGGCGATCGCCAGATGGGCCAGGCCGTGCAGGAAGCGGTCGGCGGAGTCGGCGGAGGCGCGGCGGGCGTAGTCGCCCATCCGGACCGCGAAAACCGAGTCCTCGGCGGCGGCGACGGCCATCCCGGCGCGGGTGGAGACCTCCAGGACGACCAGGCCGAGGCCGCCGGCGACGGCGTCGGCGAGCCGGGCGAAGGCGGGCTCGTCCCGATAGCGGCGGAGCAGGTCGGCGTACTCGACGTCCCGGGCCGGCAGCAGCTTGGGCTGGAGGCCGAAGGAGACCAGCCGGGCGGCGTCGGCGGCGTCGGCCGGGGTGAGGGCCGCTGGGGGCGTTTCGGGGGCGTCGGCGGGCGCGCCCCAGGCCGTTTCGCCGGTGTCCGGCGCCGGGTCGGGCTGCGGCACCTCGTCGGCGTCGTACTGGGTCACGGGAGGAGCTCCTTGCGGGGGACGGTCGGGGGTATCGCGGAGCGGAGCGGGGGCGGTCCGGCCGCTATCAGGAGGCGGGGCTGCGCGGCGGGCATCAGGCGACCTCGGAGCGGTCGGCGGCCATCCCGGCCGCGTCCAGCAGGGCGGTGCCGACGATGAGGTCGGCGCCGCCGAACTCGGGGTCGATCAGCTCGGTGCCGTCGTCGACGGCGAAGAGCAGCTGCTGCTCGCCCTGGCGGTAGGCGGTGCCGACCGGGGGGCTGGCGGCGTGCACCGCCAACAGGGCGACCAGATACGGGAGTTCGGGGTCTTCGCGGCGGGCCTCGGCGAGCAGGCCGGAGAGCCGGCGGGGGGCGTCGGCGGGCAGCGCGAGCAGCGCCGTCGCGGCGTCGAGCTGGGCCTCGCTGAAGCGGCTGTCGTCGGGCGTGGCGACCAGGTCGGGCTCGGGCATCTCGGCGCCCAGGTGCTCGCGCTCCACGGGCGGGGTGAGCAGCACCTCGACGAGATCGGCGACCCGGACGGCGGCGGGGGTGCGCAGGCCGGTGCCGCGGGCGAAGAAGGCGTCGGTGACCCGGGTGGCCTGCTCGACGGGGAGCGGGAGAACGGGGGCGACGAGCTGACCGTAGAGGTCGAGGCCGGTGCGGGCGGCGGGGGCGGCGAACGCCTGGCGGTCCTGCTCGGCCCGGAAGAGCGGGCCGGCCTCCAGGAGCCGGGACTGCAGCTGGGTGTGCCGGCGGATGCAGTCCTTGACGATGTCGACCAGCTCGGCGGCGCGCCGCTTGTGCTCGCCGGTGCGCGCGTCGACGGCCTCGGCCTCGTCGCGGGCCTTGCGGATGTTGGTGAGGATGGCGTTCTCGTGGCGGTAGCGGTCCGCGACGTGGTCCAGGGCCTCGTTGATCATGTCGGGGACGGTGCGCAGCCAGTCGACCGAGCGGACGTTGCGCCGGGTGGCCTCCAGGGTCTTGCGGAGGGTCTCGGCGTACTGGACGGTGCGGTAGCGGGCCTGCTCGGCGGCGAGCTGGGCGTCGGCCAGCCGGCCCCGGCTGATCAGCACCTCCAGCTTGACCTCGGCGGCGATCTGGGCGCTGGTGACGTCCGTGTCGAGGGCGCCGACGAGGACGTTGACCGCCTCGTCGGTGGCGCGGAGGTAGACCGTGCCGCCGGCGCCGGGGACCTCCTCGACGAGCTTGAAGTCGTAGTCGCGGCGGACGTATGCGCCGTCGGTGTCGAACGTGCCGTAGACGGCGCGGAAGCCGCGGTCGACGCTGCCGACGTTGATGAGGTTCTCCAGCACCCAGCGGGCCACCCGCTCGTGCTCCGCGGCGGGGCGGTCCGGGGCCTGGGCGGCGATCCGCGGGAGGACCTTGGCCACTATCTCCTCGTGGTCGGCGCCGGTGTCGAAGTCCATGTTCAGGGTGACCAGGTCGATGACGGCGAGCGCCACCTCCGCCATCGCGTAGACCCCGTACTCGCCCGCGAGGTTGGCCTTGCGCGCGTCGAGGTCGTGCAGCGGCGCGGTGCACGCCAGCGCGCGCAGCCGGCGGGCCAGTCCTTCGTCGGCGGCCGGGCCCGGCGCGGGCCGGCCGTGGCCGTTGAGCTGGGGCGCAGCGGCCCCCGGGGCGGAGAAAGTCACGTCGCACAGCGTAGGCGCTGGCACCGACAACGGACGAAACGGCGCGGATCGGCTCATGGGCGGACCGCCGCCGGATTCCCGACGGGGCCCACGGGCCGGCCGACCGGTCATTTTACCGGCGGCGCCGGCGGCTCAGTGCGTGGCCCCCTCGGCGACCCGCAGGTCGGTGCGGGTGCGGGCGGCGGTGACGGCGATCTCGCGCAGCGCGGTGGCGACCGCGTCGACCGGCAGCGACGGCTGGGCGCGGTCGGTGACCTGCTCGGGCGCGTAGGGGATGTGCACGAATCCGCCGCGCACATGGGGCAGTTCGGTGGCGATGAGGTGGGCGAGCCCGTAGAAGACGTGGTTGCAGACGAAGGTCCCGGCGGTGTTGGAGACCGAGGCCGGCAGGCCCGCGGCGCGCACCGCGGCCACGCACGCCTTGATCGGCAGGGTGGCGAAGTAGGCGGCGGGACCGCCCGGCACGATCGGCGCGTCGATCGGTTCCGCGCCCGCGTTGTCGGGGATGCGGGCATCGTCCACGTTGAGGGCGACGCGTTCGACGGTGAGGTCCGGGCGCCCGCCCGCCTGTCCGACACATACCACGATGTCTGGATCCACCTCGTCGATCGCCGTGCGCAGGACGGTCAACGACTCGCCGTAGACGCAGGGGAGTTCGGCGGCGTGCAGCGCCAGCCCGTCGAGCGGGGCGGCCACCGCGGCGCGCACCGCGCGCCAGGACGGATTGGTGGGCTCGCCGCCGAACGGCTCGAAGCCGGTGAACAGGACGCGGGTGGGCGGGGTGGGAGTCGTGCGGCTCGGCGGGGTGGCGGAGGTCATGCGGTCCCTCTCGGGCGGTGCGAAGGCGGGCGGAGCGGACGTCGACGACCGTGGGCGACCGTCGGGGCGGGTCAGAACGCGAACAGCGCCATGATCACGATGTTGCAGCCCAGCAGGATGCCGGCGGTCGGCAACTGCGCCTTGATGGGCCCGTACTGGTCCTTCAGTTCCAGTAGCGCCGCCGGGACGATGTTGAAGTTGGCGGCCATCGGGGTGACCAGCGTCCCGCAGAAGCCGGCGAGCATGCCGAGGGCCAGGACGGCGGCCGGGTTGCCGTGGAAGTGCCCGATCAGGACGGGCCAGCCGACGGCGGCGGTCATCACGGGGAAGGCGGCGAAGGCGTTGCCCATGATGAGCGTGAAGGCGAACATGCCCACGCAGTAGACGACCACGGCGACGTAGAGGGAGTCCTTCGGCAGCACGGCGGTGGCGAGCTTGCCGACCTGCCCGCCGACGCCGGATACCTGGAAGATGGCGCCGAGCGTGGCCAGCATCTGCGGCAGCAGCATCGCCCAGCCCATCGCCTCCAGCATGGTGCGACCGGACTGCACGGGCACCGAGAGGCGCTTCTCGCGCAGCAGCACCATGCCGACGACGAGCGCGACGACCGCGCCGAGGCCGAGGCCGAGGATGGTCTCGCTGCCCGTCTGGAGGACCGGTTCGCCCCCGATGGACAGGTGCTTGACGCCGATCGCGCAGGCCATCGCGACGACCGGGATGGTCAGGGCCGGGACGAAGAGCTTGTTGCCGAGCCGGGCGGCGCTCGCCGTGCGCTCCTCGGGGGTGGTGGTGCGCGGGGTGCCGCGGCCGGTGAAGCCGAAGCCGGCGAGGACGGCCATGACGAGCACCGCGGCGCCCAGCGGTTCGGCCGGCGCCTGCTTGGTGACGACCCAGCTGCTGTAGATGAACCCGGCGCCGATCAGGCCCCAGAAGGCGCCGGTACCGAAGCGCTTGGGGTTGCTGCGGTCGGTGACCATCTGGGCGGCCATCACCAGGAAGCTGAGGCCGACGAGCCAGTAGAACCACTCTGCCTTGATCATCGGTCGGCCCCTTCTGCGGTGGTGGGGTGGGTGTCGGCGGCGAGCAGTTCGCGCTCCAGGAAGCGGTCCAGTCGCAGCAGCCGCCAGCCGTGGACGACGAAGGCGCACAGCGCGGTGGGGATCGCCCACAGCGCCAGGTGCAGCGGTTCGAGGTGGGTCCCGTAGGTGGTGTTGACGAAGCCGGTGATCAGCAGGATCGAGCCGACGGCGAGGAAGACGTCCTCCCCGAAGAAGAGGCCGACGTTGTCCGCGCCGGCCGCGAACGAGCGGATCTTCTCCCGGGTGCGGGCGGGGAGTTGGCCGTAGCGGCGCTCGGCGGCGCCCTCCGCCATCGGGACCGCCAGCGGGCGGACGGTCTGGGCGTGCCCGAAGACGTTGGTCAGGCCCACAGCCGCGCCGATCTGCCGCAGGCCCAGGTAGAGCGCGAGGAACCGCCCGGTGGTGAGCCGGCCGAACCGGGCGATCAGGGTGCGGGCCTGCTCCTGGAGGCCGTAGCGCTCCAGGAGGCCGATGACCGGGAGGGTGATCGCGAAGATGGTCACCGCGCGGCTGCCGGCGAAGCCCTCGCCGAAGGCGGCCAGCACCTTCGCGGGCGAGAGCCCGCCGAGCAGACCGGTGATGATGCCGGCCGCCGCGACGACCAGCAGGGCATTGCGTTTCGTGGCGAAGCCGATCACGACCACGAGCACGCCGAGGAGGACGATCATGGATCCGCCTTCCGCGTAGACGGGTCCCCCGCGGATGCGCGCCGCGACGGCGACGGGCAGCGGACACTGGGGGAGCGTTGAAGGGTTGCTCAGGAATTGCAGCGGAGGCTATGCGATTGTTGAACGATCCGACAAGGGGTTGGGGACGACAAAACAGGACCGGGGGTCGGTCCGCCGGGTCCGCTCGATGGCTCTGCCCGATGGGCGAGGGTCGGACAGGCCCTAGCCCTCGGCGATGCGCTGGGCGTACGCGGCGGAGAGCTGGGCGCGCGAGTCCTCCAGATAGGCGCGCAGCAGCCGTTCGGCCTCGACCGCGTCGCCGGCCAGCAGGGTCTCGGCGATCTGCCGATTACGGACCAGATAGGGCGAGTGGAAGCGCCGCGGGTCGTCCATCACGTGGAAGACCAGGCGGAGTTCGGCCAGCACGCCGCGCATCAGCTCGTCGGTGCGCGGGCTGCCCGCCAGCGCGACGACGGCCTGGTGGAAGCGGAGGTTGGCGGTCGACAGCTCGGCCCAGACGCGGTCCGCCGCGGCCGCCTCGCCGGCCCGCACCGCCTCCTCGATCGCCGCCACCGAACGGGCGGTCGCGGCGTCGTACGGCCCCGGCCCCAGCCCGCGCACCGCGGCGCACTCCACCAGCATCCGCACCCGGAAGATGTCGTCGAGGTCCTCGACGGTCACCATCCGCACGAAGACCCCGCGGTTGAGCCGGTGTTCCAGCAGCCGCTCGTGGGTGAGCAGCCGGAACGACTCGCGCAGGGTGTTGCGCGAGACGCCCAGCGCGCCACCGATGCTTTCCTCCGACAGCCGCACGCCGGGCGGGAAGTAGCCCTCGGTGATCCGTTCGCGCAGGATGTCGGCGACCCGCTCGGCCGTGCTGGCGCGGCCGAGCAGGGCGCGGTCCCGTTCCAGTCCCGCGACCTCGGCGAGCCGCCGCTGATCGTTCTTCGCCACTCCGCCGGCCATACCGCTGTCCGCTCCGTCCGTTCGGACGGACCGGCGAGGCCCGTCCCGCTGCGCTGTCAGCCGAAGTCAATCCCAGATGACGGGACGGGACAACACACCTCTTGTCGGATCGTTCAACGATCTGTACGTTGACTTGCGCTGCGGCCCCCCACGTTCTCCCCCCACATTCCCCTCCCCCATCCCCCTCTCGCTTGCTGTCACCCTCCCCTCCCCCTCCGCATCCCTGCACCCGCGCACCCGGAACGGACATCCATGAGCGACTCCGCGGCCCCTCCCCTCATCGACCTCAACGCCGACCTCGGCGAAGGGTTCGGCCGCTGGCAGCTCACCGACGACGAGGCCCTGCTGTCCGTCGTCACCAGCGCCAACGTCGCCTGCGGCTTCCACGCCGGCGACCCGAGCACGATGCGCCGGGTCTGCGCCCTGGCCGCCGAGCGCGGGGTGGTGATCGGCGCCCAGGTCTCCTACCGCGACCTGGCCGGCTTCGGCCGCCGCGCCATGGACGTGCCGCCCGAGGAACTGGCCGACGAGATCACCTACCAGATCGGCGCGCTGGAGGTCTTCGCCCGCGCGGCCGGCGCCCGCGTCGGCTACGTCAAACCGCACGGCGCGCTCTACAACCGCTGCGTCCACGACGCCGAACAGGCCGCCGCGGTGGTCGCCGGGATCCGTGCCGCGGGCGGTCGCCTGCCGGTCCTCGGGCTGCCCGGGTCCCAACTGCACCGGGCCGCCGCGGAGGCCCGACTCCCGGTCGTCGGCGAGGCGTTCGCCGACCGCGCCTACACCGACCGGGGCACGCTCGTGCCGCGCCGGGAGCCGGGCGCGGTCGTCCACGACCCCGACACGGTGGTCAAGCGCGCCGTGGGCCTGGCCCGCGACCGGGCGGTCACCTCCCTGGGTGGCACCCGGATCGCGGTCGCCGCGCGCTCCCTGTGTCTGCACGGCGACACCCCGGGCGCCGCGGAGCTGGCCCGACGGGTCCGGTCCGAGCTGACCGCGGCCGGCGTCCACATCCGGAGCTTCGCATGACGTCCCAGGGCGCGGGGGCGGCGACCGGCGGGGCCGGGCTGCCGCCCCTGACGACGCTGCCGGTCGGCGACCACGGGCTGCTGATCGAACTGCCGACCTCCCGGGACGTCGAGGCGCTGCACGCCGAGCTGCTGCGCCGGGCCGCCGCCGGCACCCTCCCCGCGGTCCGCGAGATGGTGCCGGCCGCCCGCACGGTCTTCCTCGACGGCCTGGCCGACCCGTCCGCGCTGGCCGCGGAGCTGGCCGGCTGGCGGATCCCTCCGCCGACCACCGACGACCGCCCCGCCGTGGAGCTCCCGGTCCACTACGACGGTCCCGACCTCGCCGAGGTCGCCGCGCTGTGGGGGATGTCCGCCGACGAGGTGGTCCGCCTGCACTCCGGCACCACCTTCCGGGTCGCGTTCTGCGGATTCGCGCCCGGCTTCGGCTATCTGACGGGGCTTCCCGCGCACCTGCACGTCCCCCGCCGGGAGAACCCCCGCACCCGGGTCCCGGTCGGGTCGGTCGGCCTGGCCGGCGCGTACACCGGGATCTATCCGCGCTCCTCCCCCGGCGGCTGGCAGTTGATCGGCCGTACCGACGCCGTCCTGTGGGATCCCCGGCGCGAACCGGCGGCGCTGCTCGCCCCCGGTACCCCGGTCCGCTTCGTCCCCGCGGACGCCACCGTCCCGACCCCGCGCACCGCCCCGTCCCGCCCCGACCGCGCCCCCGAGGAGCCCGCCCGATGACCGACCGCGCCCTCTCGGTGGTCCGGGCCGGTGCGCTCACCACCGTCCAGGACCTCGGCCGGCCCAGCCACGCCCACCTGGGGGTGCCGCACTCCGGTGCGCTGGACGGGCCCGCACACCGGCTCGCCAACCGCCTGGTGGGCAACCCCGCGTCGGCGGCCACCCTGGAGACCACCCTCACCGGCTGCGCCGTCCGGCTGCGGACCGCCGCCACCGTCGCGGTCACCGGAGCCCCCTGCCCGGTGACGGTGGACGGCCGCCCCGCCCCGTGGGGCGCCCCGGTCCACGTCCCGGCCGGCGCCGTGCTGGAGGCCGGGACGGCCACCCACGGGCTGCGCGCCTACCTCGCCGTCGCCGGCGGCATCGACGCCGAGCCGGTGCTCGGCAGCCGCGCCACCGACCTCCTCTCCGGCCTGGGCCCGGCCCCGCTCGCGGACGGCGCGGTGCTCCCGCTGGGGTCGCCGTACGGTCCCCCGGCGGCGGCCGACGCGGTCCCGCACGCCGGGCCGGCGGCCGAACTCGTGCTGCCGTTCCTGCCCGGTCCGCGCGACGACTGGTTCACCGCGACCGGGCTGCGCACGCTGGCCGCCGGCCGGTTCCGGGTCTCCGCGGCCTCCAACCGGATCGGGCTGCGCACCGAGGGCCCGTCCCTGGAGCGCGCCCGGGACGGCGAACTCGCCAGCGAGGGCATGCCGTTGGGCGCGCTCCAGGTGCCGCCGAACGGCCTGCCGGTGCTGTTCCTGCACGATCACCCCACGACCGGCGGCTACCCGGTCGTGGGGGTCGTCCCGGAGCGGTGGCTGGCCGCGGCGGCGCAGGCGGTACCGGGGACCCCGGTGCGGTTCGCACGGATCGGCCGACGGCCGGAGCGGGCGGCGCGCCCCCGGTGACGGCGGCGCGGACCGCCGCCCGAAGTACGCCCCGTGCGCCGGGCGTTCACGCCCGGCGCCCCGCCCCTCCTCGCGTCACGGGCACCGCAGCTGGGCACGGTCCGTAGCGGATCAGATGCCCCGAGTGACCCGCTCGGGCTCCCGCACGGAAGGAACCGCCACCACCATGCGCCTCATCCCTCGCCTCGCCGCCGCCCTCAGCGGTCTCACCCTCGCCCTCGGCGGTGTCGTCGCGCTCGCCCCGGCCGCCCACGCCACCCCGCAGGCGTGCTTCTACACCGTCCTGGAACAGCACCCCGGCGCCGATCCGGAAGTGGCCGAAGGAGCATGTCTGCTCGGGCGCGAGGGCGGCCCCGCGGGCGTTCGAGCTTGCTACGCCGAACTGCGGCGGGACTACGTGCCCGCGGTGATCGCCCTCGGGGCGTGCCGCCGCGCGGCGGCGGAGGAGTAGCCCGCGCGAACAACCCGGTGCCCGGCCGCGGACCCTGCGGTGTCCCCGGTCGGGCGCCGGACGGCAGGCGGGAGTTCGACGGCAGCGCCTAGGCCACCCCGTACCCGCCGCCGCCCGGTGTGCGGATCACCAGCACGTCGTCCACCCCGACCTCCGCCGTGTCGCACCCCCGCAACTCCTCCCGCGAACCGTCCGCCCGCTCCAGGAAGTTGACGCCCAGCGCCCCCGGCCCGCCGCCCGCCATCCCGTACGGGGGGACCCGGCGGTGGCCGGAGAGCAGGGCGACGGTCATCGGCTCCAGGAACCGCAGCCGCCGCTCGACCCCGCGCCCGCCGTGCCAGCGTCCGGTGCCGCCGCTGCCGTCGCGCAGCGCGAAGCCGTCGACGCGGACCGGATAGCGCCACTCCAGCACCTCGGGGTCGGTGAGCCGGGAGTTGGTCATGTGGGTCTGGACGGCGTCCGCGCCGTCGAAGCCGTCGCCGGCGCCGGAGCCGCTGGCGACGGTCTCGTAGTACTGCACCCGGTCGTTGCCGAAGGTGAGGTTGTTCATCGTGCCCGAGCCCTCGGCCTGCACGCCGAGGGCGGCGTAGAGCGCGCCGGTGACCGCCTGGGAGGTCTCCACGTTCCCCGCGACGGTGGCCGCCGGGAAGACGGGCGCCAGCATCGAGCCCTCCGGGATGCGCACCTCGACGGGCTTGAGGCAGCCGCTGTTGAGCGGGATGTCCTCGGCGACCAGGGTCCGCAGCACGTACAGCACCGCCGCCATCACCACCGAGCTGGGCGCGTTGGTGTTGCCGGGCTGCTGCGGCGAGGTGCCGGCGAAGTCCAGCACCGCGCTGCGGGCGGCGCGGTCCACGGTCACCGCGACGCGGATCTCCGCGCCGCCGTCCGTCTCGTAGCGGTAGTGCCCGTCCGGCAGCCGGGCCAGGATCCGGCGCACCGACTCCTCGGCGTTGTCCTGGACGTGCCGCATGTAGGCCCGTACGACGTCCAGCCCGAACTGGTCGGTCATCCGGCGCAGTTCGTGGATGCCCTTCTCGTTGGCGGCGATCTGGGCGCGCAGATCGGCGAGGTTGACGTCCGGGGCGCGGGACGGATACGGCCCGGAGCAGAGCAGTTCGCGGGTCTCCCGCTCGCGCAGCCTGCCGTCCCGGACCAGCAGCCAGTTGTCGAAGAGGACCCCCTCCTCCTGGATGGTGCTGCTGAACGCGGGCATCGAACCGGGGGTGATCCCGCCGATCTCGGCGTGGTGGCCGCGGGAGGCGACCAGGAAGAGGAGTGCGCCGCCCGAGGGGCCCGGCGGGGCGAACACCGGGGTGACGACGGTGATGTCCGGCAGATGCGTCCCGCCGTGGTACGGGTCGTTGATCGCGTACACATCGCCCGGCCGCAGGTCGCTCCCGCGCCGTCGCAGCACCTCCTTGATGGACTCGCCCATCGACCCCAGGTGGACGGGGATGTGCGGGGCGTTGGCGATCAGATTGCCCTCGGCGTCGAAGAGCGCGCAGGAGAAGTCCAGCCGCTCCTTGATGTTGACGGAGTGCGCGGTGTTCTCCAGGCGGACGCCCATCTGCTCGGCGATGGCCATGAAGAGGCTGTTGAAGACCTCCAGCAGTACGGGGTCCGCCGCGGTGCCGACGGCGATCCGGTCGGGGCGCGGCCGGGCCCGGGTGAGCAGCAGATGGCCGCGCTCGCCGACAGCGGCCCGCCAGTCGGGGTCGAGGACGGTGGTGGCGTTCTCCTCGGCGATGATCGCCGGGCCGGTGAGGACGTCGCCGGGCCGCAGGTCGCCGCGGCGATGGAGCGCGGCGTCCCGCCAGCGCCCGCCGACGTACATCCGGACGTTCGCCGCGGGAGCCAACTCCCCGTCCCGCTCGGCCAGTCGGACGTCGTAGCCGGTCGCGCCGCCGGCCGCGCCGCGCGCCTCCACCGACACCGCCTCGGCGACCAGCGGCTTGTCCATGGTGAAGGCGTACCGCTCGCGGTGTGCCCGGACGAACGCGGCGGTCATGGTGGCGGGGTCGGCGAGCGGCACGGCGAGGGCGGCGTCGGTCCCGGCGTAGCGGACCAGGACCCGGGCGCGGGTGGTGAGCGACGCGGCCGGCACGCCGTCGTCGAGGAGCTCGCGCCGGGTCTGCCGGGCGAGGGCGTCGCAGACCGCGCGGACCCGGTCCATCCCGCCCGGTTCCGCGAACCGCTCCTCGACGGCCTGTTCCCGCATCGCGGTGGCGTCGGCGACCCCGATGCCGTACGCGGAGAGCACCCCGGCCAGCGGCGGGACCAGGACGGTGCCGACGCCCAGCGCGTCGGCGACCGCGCAGGCGTGCTGGCCGCCGGCGCCGCCGAAGCTCACCAGCGCGTAGCGGGTGATGTCCCGGCCGCGCTGGACGGAGATCTTCTTGACCGCGTTGGCCATGTTGAGCACCGCGATGTCCAGGAAGCCGGCGGCGACGTCCTCGGGGCCGCGGTCGTCGCCGGTCGCGGCGGCGGCCCGGGCGGCCAGCTCGGCGAACCGGGTGCGGACCGTGGCGGCGTCCAGCGGCTGGTCGCCCTCGGGTCCGAACACCGCGGGAAAGTGGTCGGGTTGGATGCGGCCGAGCATCACGTTGGCGTCGGTGAGGGTGAGCGGGCCGCCGCGCCGGTAGCAGGCCGGTCCGGGGTCCGCGCCGGCCGAGTCGGGGCCGACCCGGTAGCGGCGGCCGTCGAAGTGCAGCACGGATCCGCCGCCGGCCGCGACGGTGTGGATGTTCATCATCGGGGCGCGCATCCGCACCCCGGCCACCTCGCTGCCGAAGATCCGCTCGAACTCGCCCGCGTAGTGCGACACATCGGTGGAGGTGCCGCCCATGTCGAAGCCGATCACCCGGTCGAAGCCGCCGCCCGGACCGCCGGCCTCCGCTGCCGTCCGCACCATGCCGACCACCCCGCCCGCCGGACCGGACAGCACCGCGTCCTTGCCCCGGAAGTGGGTGGCCTCCCGCAGCCCGCCGTTGGACTGCATGAACAGCAGCCGGATCCCGGGGAGTTGGGCGGCGACCTCGTCGACGTACCGCCGCAGGATCGGCGAGAGGTAGGCGTCGACGACCGTGGTGTCGCCGCGCGCCACCAGCTTCATCAGCGGACTGACCTCGTGCGAGCAGCTGACCTGGGTGAAGCCCGCCTCCTCCGCCAGCTCGGCGACCGCCCGTTCGTGCGCGGGGTGGCGGTAGCCGTGCAGCAGCACCACGGCGGCGCTGCGCAGGCCGTCCGCGCGCGCCCGGAGCAGCTCCCGGCGGACCGGCTCCCGGTCGAGCGGCCGGACCGGCTCCCCGCGGGCGCCGACCCGTTCCGGCACCTCGATGACCCGGTCGTAGAGCGCCTCGGGCAGCACGATCCGCCGGTCGAAGATCCGCGGCCGGTTCTGGTACGCGATCCGCAGCGCGTCCCGGAAGCCCTCGGTGGTCAGCAGCACCGTCGGCTCGCCGGTGCGCTCCAGGAGGGCGTTGGTGGCGACGGTGGTGCCCATCCGGACGACCGAGACCCGCTCGGCGGGCACCGGTGCGTCCGGGGCGAGCCCCAGCATCATCCGGATCCCGGCGACCGCGGCGTCCCGGTAGCGCTCGGGGTGGTGGGACAGCAGCTTGCCGGTGACCAGGCGCCCGTCCGGGCGCCGGCCCACCACGTCCGTGAAGGTACCGCCGCGGTCGATCCAGAACTCCCAGCGTCCGGTCACCCCGCCATTGTGGCAGCGCCGCCCGGTTCGGACAGGGCCGCGAGCGCACTGCGGGTGGCCCGCTCGGCGGCGGCGTCCAGCAGCCGACCGGATCCGGCCAGGCCGTACCGGCACTCCCGGACGGCCAGCGCCAGCAGGCCGGGCAGCAGGTCGGTGCACCGGTCGGCCACCCACCGGGTGCCGCGGGTCGCCATCCACAGCGCGGCACCGGCCCGGGTCGGCGGCGGGCCGTCCAGGTCCAGCGGGGGCGGCGGGCCGGCGGCCAGCCCACGGGCGGCGAGCGCGGTGTGGAAGTCGCGGGCCAGCAACCGGTGGCCGCGCTCGCTGGGGTGCAGCCGGTCCACGCTCCAGGTGGCCCGGTCGGCCACCCACGGATGCTCGGCGAGGTGGACGTGGACGCCTCCGTAGCGCGTGGAGACCGCGTGCACCACGGTGTTGACGGCGCGCATCCGGCGGGCCAGGGGGCGGGCCAGCGGCCCGGGCAGCCCCAACATCCGCCCGGGGTCGGGCAGACACGCCGTCAGCACCACGGTGCCGTCGGCGCTCAACGTGCCGTGCGTCCGGTCCAGCGCGGCGGCCACCCGCTCGATGGCGAACGCCGCGCGCAGCGTGTCGTTGGCGCCGGCCAGGAGCGACGCGAAGCGCGGGGCGAGCTCCCGGGCCACCGGCAGCTGCTCCCGCGCCACCTCGTCGGCCAGCGCCCCGCTGCGCGCGAGGTTCACCAGCCCCACACCGCCCGGCCGTTCCCCCAGCGCGCCGGCGAGCAGCGCCGCCCAGCCCCGCCAGCCGCCGCCCGCCACGGGGTCGCCGAGTCCCTCGGTCAACGAGTCCCCCAGGGCCACGAACCGGGGCGTCACCAGGCACTCCAGGGACCCACGGCCCGCGGCCCGGGCCTCCCGGCCAGTCGCCCGCCGGCCGGCCGCGGTGCGTCGTGGGCCGCCAGGAACGCGGCCACCGCCGGCTGCCAGCCGTAGCCCTCGGCGCGCCGCCGCGCGGCGGCCCGGCGGGCCGGCTCGGGCCGCGCCAGCACCCGCTGCACCGCGTCGGCGAAGGACGGGCCGTCGTCCAGCGCGGTGTCCCCGCCGTCGCCCACCAGGCCGGCCAGCGCCGAGGTCGCGCTGGCGACCGCCGGGGTGCCGCAGGCCAGCGCCTCCAGCGCGGCGAGCCCGAACGTCTCGGCCGGGCCGGGCGCCAGGGCCAGGTCGGCACTGGCCTGGAGCGCCGCCAGCCGCCCCGGGTCGGCGAGGTGCCCGAGGAACGTCACCGGCAGCCGCCCGGTCCGCGCCCGGTGCTCCAGCCGGGCCCGCAGCGGCCCGTCGCCGGCCACCACCAGCGCCGCGTCGACACCCCGCCGGCGCAGTTCGACGAGCGCGTCCAGGGCCCGCCCGGGCCGCTTCTCCGTCGACAGCCGGGAGCACATCAGCAGCAGTACGGCGGCGCCCCGGGCGTACCGGTCGCGCACGGCCGGGCTGCGCAGGCCCGGGTGCCGGGCGGTGAGATCGACGCCGAGCGGCGCCCGTACCACGTTGCGCGCACCCGCCCGCAGGAACTCCGCCGCCGCCCACTCGGTGGTGCACACCACCCGACTGTAGGCATACGCGGTACGGGAGTTGACGCGGTCGGCGACGGCGCGGGCCAGCGGGCGCGGCACGCCCCAGGTGTGCAGCACCCCGTCCACGCTCTCGTGCGACACCATCACCGCGGGGACCCGGGCCCGCCGGGCCCACTCCCCCGTCCACCGCAGCGTCGTGCGGTCCGAGACCTCCAGCCGGTCCGGGGCCAGCTCCGCCAGCAGTCGTCGGAGCCGGGGGCGGTCGGTCAGCACCCGGTAGCCGCCACTGCCGGGCACCAGCGGCCCGGGGAGGGTCAGCACCCGTCCCTGCGCGGTCTCCTCGTCCCGTATGCCGCGCGACCCCAGCGCGTCCGGCGGGCCGGGCACGATGAGCAGCGGCTCGTGGCCTGCGGCCCGGTAGCCGGCGCCCAGCTCGCGCAGCGCGGTGCGCAGCCCGCCGGAGGCCGGGGCGACGAAGTTGGCGATCCGGACGATCCGCAGTCCGGCCCGGGCGTCCCGGGTCCGGCGGGCGGTCACGCCGCCACCGCCGTCCGGTCGGCCAGCACGTCCGCGTAGTGGCCCAGCAACTGGTCGCCGACCGCCTCCCAGGTGCGGGCCGCGACCGCCTGCCGGGCGGCGGCGCCGTACCGCACCCGCAGCTCCGCGTCGCCGCCCAGCGCCCGTACCGCGTCCCGCAGGGCGCCGCCGTCCCCGGGCGGGACCAGCAGCCCGGTCCGCCCGTGGTCGACGAGGTCCAGCGGCCCGCCGGCGGCCGGCGCGACCACCGGGACGCCGGAGGCCATCGCCTCCTGCACGGTCTGGCAGAAGGTCTCGTACGGCCCGGTGTGCACGAAGACGTCCAACGAGGCGTACAGCCGGGCCAGTTCGTCGCCCGTCCGGCGGCCCAGGAAGCGCGCCTCGGGCAGCTGGGCCCGGAGGGCGGCGGCGCTGGGCCCCTCCCCGATCACCACGGTGCGGACGCCGGGGAGCCGGGAGGTCTCGGCCAGCAGCCGGACGTCCTTCTCCGGCGCCAGCCGCCCCACGTAACCCACCAACATCTCCCGCCCCGCCAGCAGCGAGCTGCGCAGCACCGCGTCCCGCCGCCCCGGGTGGAACCGCGCCGAGTCGACCCCGCGCGGCCACAGCCGCACCCGGGGCACGCCGTGCTCGGTCAGGTCCAGCAGCGCCGCGCTGGACGGGGCCAGGGTGAGGTCGGCGGCGGCGTGCACCGCCCGGATCCGCCGCCAGGCCGCCGCCGCGCCGCGCCCCAGGTAGGTCCGCGCATAACGCGCCATGTCGGTCTGGTACACCGCGACCGCCGGCACCCCCCGCCGGGCCGCGGCCGCCATCCCGCGCGCCCCGAGCACGAACGGGCTGGCCAGGTGGACCAGATCGGGCCGGTGTCCGTCCAGCGCCGCGGACAGCCGCCGCCCCGGCAGCGCGATCCGCACCTGCGGGTATCCGGGCAGCGGCATCGAGGGCACCCGCACCACCGGGCACGGGCTCTCGTAGGCGAGCGCGGCGGCGGCCGGCGCGGAGTTCGCCAGCGGCGCGATGACCAGCGGCTCGTGCCCGCGTCGGACGAGGTGGCGGGCGGTTTCCAGGGCACAGTGCGCGACGCCGTTGACGTCGGGCGGGAAGGATTCGGTGACCAGGGCGACACGCATACCGCTGTTGTCGGCGGACCGTGCGTGGACCGGGCCAAGGGGATCTTTCCAACCGGCGAACGTCCCATGAGCGTTCGCCGCTGCGCCCGATCAGGCGGGCATCGCCCGCGGCGTCACACCGCCGAGGCGTCCGGGCCGATGCGGGCGCGGACCGCGGTCTGCACCTCGGCCTCCTCGGCCGGGTCGGCGGCGAGCCGGCGGAGCTGTTCGACGACCCGGTCGTCGCCGGTGGCCGCGTGCCGGGCGGCCAGTTCCCGGGTGGTCTCCTCGCAGTCCCACAGGCACTCGACGGCGAAGCCGGCGGCGAACCCGGGGTCGGTGACGGCGAGCGCGGCGGCGGCCCGACCGCGCAGATGGGAGGAGGAGGTCTCGCGGTAGAGGTGGCGCAATACGGGGGCGGCGCAGGTGATCCCGAGGCGGCCGGCCCCGTCCACCAGCTCCCACAGCGCGTCGGCGTCCGGGCCGTCCTCCCGCACGGTGCGGCGCAGCGCGGCCAGCACCAGGTCGGTGTCGCGGCGGGCCCCGCGCCGGGCGAGCATGCCGGCGGCGGACGCGCCCAGCCGGTCGGTGCGCGCGGCCCACCCCCGGGCCCGCTCGACGGCGGCCACGCTGCGCATCCGCTCGTACGAGGAGAGCGCGGCGGCGACCAGCGGTTCGGCGGAGAGCGGATCGGTGACGGCGGCCTCGACGAGGTCGAGGACCTCCGGGTCGCCGCGTTCGGCGAGGTGGTGCAGGACGGCGGCGCGCGCCGCGTCCGGCCCGTCGCGACCGGCCCGCAACAGCTCGGCGCGGTCCTCGGGACCGGCGACGGCGCTCAGGCAGCGGGCGGCGGCGATGTAGCGGTGCTCCCCGGGGCGCGGTTCGAGCTCCTGCTGGGCCCACTCCAGCACCTCGGTCACGCTCCAGCCGGGGCGCGGTCCGCGCGGTCGGAGCTGCCGCTGCCAGCGGTCGAAGGAGCCCTGTTCCCCGGCTGCGGCCAGCCGCGCGCGGTAGCGGGGGTCCTCGGCCCACAGCCGCCAGGGGCGGGGCTCGAAGGCGTCGCGGACGGCGGTGGCCAGCTGGGCGTCGCCCTCCGGCGTCTCGGGGAAGCGGGCCAGGACGGCCGGCGCCAGCCCGATCAGCCCGGCGTCGTCGTCCCGCAGCGCGAGCTCGTCGAGGGCCCAGCGCCAGTTGCCGCCGACCGCGGCGTAGCTGCGCAGCAGCAGGCGGGCGGCGTCCCTGCCGTACGCGGCGAGGTGGCCGAGGACCGAGAGGGCCAGGCCGGTGCGCTCCTCGCCGGTGTCGGTGAGGTCGTCGGGGTGGAACAGGTGCCGTTCGATCTCCTCAAGGCCGCCGTCGAGCTGCATGTAGAGGCGCGCGTAGTAGAGCGAGCGGTTCTCCACCTGCCAGTCCCGGCGCGAGTCGCACAGCACACTGTCGTTGAGTGCCGCGAGCGCCTCGGCCCGCGGCGCCGCGAGGGCATGCAGGGTCCCGTCGCCGCGGCCTCGCTGAAGGAGGCCGAGCAGGGTGCCACTGGGCGCTATGTCTGGATCGAACATGAGGTCAGCATCCGGTGCGGGGGACAGGCTGGCAACGGGATTTCCGCTGACCGGCATTCTTGCCGGTGACTGCGGGCCCTATGCGTCGTTCCCCCCATGGATCGGCGGGGTAGACAGCTGTACGGCGGCCGAAGCCTAGCGTGGAACGCGTTATTCCGCCGATTCGGCCCGACCACCGAAGGGAGGCCGTTGACATATGCCAGGTGCACCACCGTATCGGGTAATGCCAAATCCCTTACGGACGGTCGCAGCCTGTGCAAGAGTCGTAACCGGCCCATACGTTCCGGCGCCGCCTGATCACGGAGTACGTCATGCCGCCCCCTCTCTTCGCGGATCACCCAGCCGATCGGACCCCCGAGCGTGACACGGTCGAGGCACTCATCTCGCAGGCCCGCACCCTGCGCGGTGGCCTCGATGCGGTACGCAGAGAGTCCTCGGTGGCCGGTGACCTCGCCGCCGACCCGCAGCTGCGCTGGCAGCGGGCGCTGTGCGACCTCGCCGTCCACCACCTGGACGACCTCGGCGGCCACCTCGACCAGCTCAGAGAGGGCCTGCCCGCCGACCTGACCGACGTCGTGGAGCCGCCCGTCGAGCTGCCGGCGGCGCCGCCGGAGCCCGCGGCACCCGAGCGCGGCGCACTGCTGCGCCGGGTGGGCAGCGCCGAGTGGAATCTGCTCACCGACGAGGTGACCTGGTCCGACGAGCTCTTCACGATGTTCGGCCGGGAGCCCGCCGACGGACCGCTGACCCTGGACGAGCTGCCGTCCCTGGTGCATCCCGACGACCAGGAGAAGCTGGCCGTGATGGTCACCGACTGCCTGGTGGACGGCCGGCCCATCGACGGCGAGTTCCGGATCGTGCGCGCCGACTCCGGTATCCGCACCGTCCACATGGTCGGCGAACCGGTGCTCGACTCCGACGGCGGCACGGCCTGCATGTGGGCCGTCCTCCGCGACGTCAGCGAGCTGCGCCGCAGCCAGATGGCGGTGCGGGAGACCGGTGACTCGCTCCAGCGCCAGCGGCACATCGCGCAGACCGAGCACCGGCTCGCGGTCGAGCTGCAGGAGGCCGTGCTGCCGCCCTGGCGCGGCTCGCTGCGCTTCCCCGAGGGCGGCCCGGTCACCCTGGACCTCGCCGGCCGCTACCTCCCCGCCGGCAGCTCCGCACTGATCGGCGGCGGATGGTACGACGCGCTGCAACTCCCCGACGGGCGCACGCTGTTGAGCGTCGGCGACCTCACCGGGCACGGGGTCGCGGCGACGTCCGGGATGGCGATGGTGCTGGGTGCGCTGCGCGGGATGGCCGTGGCCGGCCACCGGCCGGGGCAGCTGATGGCCTTCCTCAACCAGCTGCTGGACACCGCCGCCCAGCCGGCGCTGGGCAGTGCGGTGTGCTGCCAGTTCGATCCCGCGACGCGGACGCTGGAGTGGGGCCAGGCCGGGCACCCCGCACCGCTGCTGTTCCGCGGCGGCACGGGGCGCGCGCTGGACCCGCCGGAAGGCGTACTGCTCGGCGCCACGACGGGCGCGCACTACGGCCAGCACACCGAGCAGCTGGAGCCCGGCGACCTGCTGGTGCTGCACACCGATGGACTGGTCCCGCGCCGCGCCCACGGCCCGGAGAGCACCCATGAGGGCACCGAGCGGCTGCTGGACCTGGCACCGCGGTTCGGCGCGGCCCGCAGCGCGCAGGACAGCGTCCGCATCGTGGTCGAGGAGTTCGGCGCGACCGAGCGCGAGGACGACACCTGTGTCCTGATCGCCAAAGTCGGCGACTGACGCACGGCGCGACCGTCCAGGGCGGACCGGCTGCGCGAGAGCCGGCCGCCCCGAAAGGCCCCGGTCATTAATGGGGTGTCATATATCAGCTGACGCAGCATGGTTGGCAGATCGTCCGGCGGATGGTCCGCTGGACTTCGGTCGGTGGACATCGGTCGGTGGACAAGGATCGAGGACGGGCCGCCCCACGCCGTCGGAGCGCGGGGGCGGGTCGCACGGCGGCGCTCAGAGTGAGAAGTTCGGCCCCAGCTCCGGCCCGATGCCCGGCCCCAGCGCCGTCGTCTGCCCCTTGGGCCGCGGTTTCGGCAGGACCTGCTGGAGCTCCTCACGGAGCTCCTGGATCTTGCCGCAGCCGGCGTACTGGCCGGTGAGCCGGAACATCTCCCGCAGCCGGTCCCAGGTGCGGTGCGAGGAGTTCTCACCGATGGAGACCAGCGCCAACCGGGCGTAGGTGTCGGCCTGTTCGGGGTCGCCGCCGATGAAACAGGCCGAGGCCATCGAGATGTAGTCGAAGATCTGCGACCGCTGGTGACCGTTCCTGCGCAGTTGGAGCGCCTTCTTGGCGTGCCCCTGGGCGATCCTGGCGGCAGCCGGATCGTGCTCCGCGAGGGTGCGGAAGGCCAGCGCCTGCATGCCGTGCATGTCCGCCTCGTCGAACATCTGCATCCAGGCCGGCGGCGGCACATCGCCCTTGTCCGAGACGAACAGCTCCTCGGCCTCGCCGAGGGTGCGGCGCATCGCCTGGCCGTGGCCCTTGGACGCATGGGCCCACGCCTCGATGGTGTGCAGCATGGCGCGGGTGCGCGGCAGGGTCTCCTGGCCGGAACCGGACTGGGCCAGCTTCATCAGGTCGAGGGCGTCGTCCGGGCGGCCCAGGTGGACCATCTGGCGGGCGGCGCGGGACAGTGCCTCGCCGGCGCGCGGGCGGTCGCCGCCCTCGCGGGCCGCGTGCGCGGCGATGATGAAGTACTTCTGCGCGGTGGGCTCCAGGCCCACGTCGTGCGACATCCAGCCGGCCAGCACCGCGAGGTTGGCGGCCACGCCCCAGAGCCGGCGCTGGAGGTGGTCGGGGTGGCGGTAGGCGAGCATCCCGCCGACCTCGTTGAGCTGGCCCACCACCGCTTTGCGCTGGAGGCCGCCGCCGCGGGCCGCGTCCCACCGGCGGAACACCTCGACGGAGTGCTCCAGGGCGTCGATCTCCTGTGACCCCACGGGGGCCGCCTCGTAGCGGTCGAGGCCGATCTGGTCGAGTTCGTGCAGGGATTCGTGGGCGAGCGGATCGTCGTGGCGGAGGGCCATCGGGGCGGGGTCGGTGTGCAGCCAGTCGTGCATGGCGCCGGTGAGTGCGGAGCCCGCGGCGAGCGCCGCGCCCGCCCCCACCAAGCCGCGTCGATTGAGCATGAGGTCCATTCCCGTGAATTCCGTGAGGACCGCAGCGGTCCGCTCGGGCGCCCACGGCAGACCGTCCATGGCCTGACGCTTCCCCGCGCGACCTGACCGGGCGAACCCGAGGTCCTCGATGGTTACGACACGGCCGAGGCGCTCGGTGAAGAGGGAGGCGAGGACCTTGGGCACCGGGTCCCTGGGCGTCTCGCCCATGTCGATCCAGCGCCGGACCCGCGAGGTGTCGGTCGCCAGCTGCGGATGGCCCATGGCCGCCGCCTGCCGGTTGACCAACCTCGCGAGTTCTCCCTTGGACCAGCCGGCCAGGCCGAAAAGGTCCGCGAGACGGGTGTTCGGCTCCCTGCTCACGTCAAGCCCCCAGGTTCCTCGACTGAGTTGACACTAACGGCCGCTGACATGGGCTGCGAGCATTCGCCAGGGTTCGCCAGGGTGCGCCAGATGGTCTGCCACCCG
This sequence comes from Streptomyces noursei, assembly GCF_016917755.1. Taxonomy (GTDB): domain Bacteria; phylum Actinomycetota; class Actinomycetes; order Streptomycetales; family Streptomycetaceae; genus Streptomyces; species Streptomyces yunnanensis. The sequence continues at coordinate 2,120,236 of NZ_CP070326.1, forward strand.
CACCCGCGTGTTCGGTAGGTGTGCAGCCCCCGGCCCGGTGACGGGACCGCATTCCCCAGGGTGCGTGCCCTGCACGGGGACCTACGGATCGGCCGCCTGTACGGGGCCCGTTCACGGGTTCCCGCCACCGGGCCGGGAGCGCACGCAACTCGTCGGCGCACGAAGGGACCTGTCTCACCCATGTATGCAGCATCGTCCGCCGTGACCGCCCCCACCCGGACGTACCGCCCGCACCCCCAAGGGAGCGGGCCGTATCTCGATCCCTCCCCGGCCGCCGGGGCGATGACCGGGCTCCCCGGCGGCCGGAACCGGCGGGCACAGGGGACGGGCACCCAACCGCTCAGCGGGAGACTCGATTTGTCCGGCCCCCAGGGCGCCCAGCTGCGCGCCGCCGTCGCCTCGGTGCACCGCATCTGCCCGGAGTTCAATCCGGTCCAGGTGCTGCGCCGCGGCGGGAAGTCCGTACTGCTCCTGGGGACGACCGGTCGGATGAGCGCCGTCGCCAAGTGTTTACTGGACCACTCCCCCGCGTGGGCCGAGAGCTTCCGGCAGGAAATAAGCGCGTACCGGGCGTTCGTCCGGCACCGTCCGCCGGTCCGGGTGCCACGGCTGGTGGCGGCCGACCCCGACAACTGCACGCTGGTGGTGGAGCGCATGCCGGGGCGGGTGGCGGCCCTGGCGCGGCACCCCTCCGAGGCCCCGCCGCGGGCCGATGTGCGGGCCGCGCTGGCGGCGATCTGCCGGGTCAACACCTGGCGTCCGCCCGCCGGGCTGTTCGACGCCCCGCTGGACTACGCCGGCCGGATCGGGCGTTATCACGATCTGGGACTGCTCACCGACCGCGACATGGGCGATCTGCAGAAGCTGCTGCACGGGCTGGCGCACACCCAGGGCCAGTTCTGCCACGGTGACGCCCTGTTGAACAACGTCCTGCTCTCGCCCGCCGGCCCGGTGCTGCTGGACTGGGACAACGCGGGCTGGTACCTGCCGGGTTACGACCTGGCGACGCTGTGGACGGTGCTCGGCGACGCGCCGGTGGCCCGCCGGCACATCAGCCAGCTCGCCCAGGCGGCGGGCACCACCGCGCGGGACGCCTTCCTGGTGAACCTCATGCTGGTGCTCACCCGCGAGATCCGGCGATACGAGACCGCGGTGCAGCGGACCATGCGCGAGCCCGCGCCGACCACCACTCCGGGGGCGGGCCACCACCCCGGGGCGCCCACGGCGGGCGAGGAGCAGCGACTGCTGCTGCGCAGGCTGCACGACGACGCGCAGATGGCGCGGCGGGCGGTGCGGGCGGCGGTCGGCACCCGCTGACCGCCGGGTGCCGACCGGTGCCAAGGGGAAATCTGTGAGCGGCGCGCCCGTACCCGGGCCGCGCCGCTCACCCGTGCGTTGGTCCATTCCACTGATGCCCCGCAGGTCCCGGGCCGACTTCGGGAAGGATCCTGGCGGTGCTGCCCTGACATGCGAAAACCCAACCGGGTGGGGTGATTGACGGCGCGTCGGCAAATCTATGGTTCTCGGCCGACCGGGGCCTTACTCTCGGGTTCTCCCGCGCGACCGCGGCCTGGCCGGTTCACCCACCACCGGGCAGGCCCTGGCACACCACCGTCACACCGCCCCGGCTCGGGCCGGCTTGAGGAGGCTGTTTTGCGAGGATCCGCACCGGAAGACGCGCCGAGAACCCGCCACCCCGCCCTGCGCAGATCCGCCACCGCCGTCGCCGCCGCGGCGCTGCTGCTGCCCCTGCTCGCCGCGGCCCCGTCCGCGCGGGCCGGCGAGCCCCCGTCCGGCGCCCTGCAGCGGGCCTTCGGCGACGCCGCCGCGCGCTACCACGTCCCGCGCAGCGTGCTGCTGGGCGTCTCGTACCTGGAGTCCCGCTGGGATGCCCACGGGGGTGCGCCCAGCGTCTCCGGGGGCTACGGGCCGATGCACCTGACCGACGCCCGGGCGGCCGTGGCGCGGGCACCGGAGTACAGCGCGGACGACGAGGACGCCCGCGGCGACGGCGCGCGGCCCCTGCGCACGGCCGGGCGGTCGCCGTCCCGGCGGGTGGCGCCGCCCGCCGAACTCCCGTACCGGCTGCGGACGTTGCCGACCGCGGCGCGGCTGACCGGGCTGCCGGCGGCGAGGCTGCGCACCGATCCGGCGGCGAACGTGCTGGGCGGGGCCGCCCTGCTGGCCGCAGCGCAGCGCGCGCTGGGGTTGCCGACCAGCAGCGACCCGGCGAAGTGGTACACGGCGGTGGCGCGCTACGGCAGCGGGGACGATCCGCGCAGCGGAGCGGCCTTCGCCCGGGACGTCTTCGGGGTGATGCGGCAGGGGCTGAGCCGCACCACGGACGCGGGCCAGCGGGTCACGCTGGCCGCGGCGCCCCGGCTGACCGCCGACGCCGCCCAAGAGAAACGTCTCAGCAGCGCCGCCACCGCCCGCCGCGCCGCCGCGTCCGGTGCCGGCGGGGCGTTGGAGTGCCCCTGGTCGGTGGCCTGCGAGTCCTGGCCGGCCCCGTACGAGCAGTACGACGACGGGACCAACTACGGCAACCACGATCTGGCCGACCGCCCGAAGGACCAGCGGATCGACACCATCGTCATCCATGACACCGAGGGGTCGTGGGAGACCACGCTGCGGCTGATCAAGGACCCCAAGTACGTGTCCTGGCACTACACCATCCGCTCGGCGGACGGGCTGATCGCGCAGCACGTGCGGACCCAGGACGTCGCCTGGCACGCGGGCAACTGGTACCTCAACTCGCACTCGATCGGCATCGAGCACGAGGGGTTCCTCGCGTCGCCGGACGCCTGGTACACGGAGGCGATGTACCGCGCCTCGGCCCGTCTGGTGAAGTACCTGGCGACGAAGTACGGCATCCCGCTGGACCGGCAGCACATCCTGGGCCACGACAACGTGCCCGGCACGGTCCCCTCGACGATCCCGGGGATGCACACCGACCCCGGCCCGTACTGGGACTGGGCGCACTACTTCACCCTGCTGGGCCGGCCGTTCGCCCGTACCGCGGGCCCGCGCGGCGGCCTGGTCACCATCCGCCCGTCCTACGACCGCAACCGGCCGGTCTACACCGACTGCGAGAAGGCCGGGCAGCCCTGTGCGGCGCACGGGTCCGGCGCGGTGCGGCTGTACACCGCGCCCAGCGAGAGCGCGCCGCTGGTCCAGGACATCGGGCTGCACCCGGACGGCGCCGCCTCCACGACCGGGGTGAACGACACCGGGGCGCGGGCCACGACCGGCCAGCGGTTCGCGGTGGCGGGCCGGTCCGGCGACTGGACGGCGATCTGGTACCTCGGGCAGCGGGCGTGGTTCCACAACCCGCGCTCGCATCCGACGGCGGTGAACGCCAAGGGTCTGGTGGCCACGCCGAAGGCGGGCCGGGCGGAGATCCCGGTCTACGGGCGGGCGTACCCGGAGAAGGAGGCGTATCCGGCGCAGGTGCCGGTACAGGCGGTCACCCCGCTGCCGTACCGGCTGCTGGCCGGCCAGGAGTACGCGGTCGGCGGGCGGGTGCGGTCGGAGTACTTCTACTCCCCGACCTTCGACGTGACCAAGCACGCGGTGGTCCGGGGCCGGGACGTGTACTACGAGATCCAGGTCGGGCACCGGGTCGGCTATGTGCGGGCGGCCGACGTGGACGTCCGGTCCTCGGGGGCGTAGCGCCCTGACGGGCGGGAACGCAACGCGCCCGGTGGTGGCCCTGGGGCCCCACCGGGCGCGTTGCGTGCGCCGCCGGTCCGCCGCCGGGTCAGCCCTGCTGGAAGAGCTCCGCGGGCAGCGGCTTGAGCAGGGCGTAGAGGTCGTCGGTGATCGGGCGGTCCCAACTGGCGATGGTGACCAGCACCCCGTCGTTCCGGTCGAACTGCACGCAGGAGATGCGGCTCTCGGAGCACTTGATGCGCTTGACGATCAGGAGGTTGTCCTGGTGCATCACGGGGGTGTCCTCGGTCTCGACGACCGTGACCGGTTCGTCGTTGCCGAGCGCCGCGAGCAGTTGGGCGACCTCGAAGGGCACCTGTCCCTCCTCGACCTCGCGGGCCGGGGAGCCCTCCGGCAGATTGCCGATGATCATCGCCGGGCCGCGGCCGCCGAACAGGTCGTAGCGCAGGAACACGCCCTGGCAGCTCCCGTCGGGCGCGGGCAGCAGCCCGGCCCCGAGATTGCCGGGCCAGTCTCCCGGGTCCATGGCGAGTACGTCGAAGTCTGGACCGGCGGGAGTGGCGCTGCGGCGGCGGAGGAAGGACATGCCGCCATCGTACGTGGCCCGGCCCGGCGCACCGCGCGGGCGCCCGCCCCCGGCGCACCGCCGTGGCGCGCTCTCAGACGTCCCCGCTCCGCCGGCGCCGCTCGTGGTGGCGGGCGACCCTGGCGCGGTTGCCGCAGGAGGGTTTGCACCACTCCTGGCGGGCGTGGTCCTTGACGAAGTACCGCACGCAGCGCGGGGCCGGGCAGGCCCGCAGCAGGTCGCGGTCCGGGCCGGCGAGGAAGGCGAGGGCGGCCCGGGCCAGTGCGGCGGTGAGCCGGTCGGCGGCGGGCGGGGCGCCGGCCGGGAGGTCGCGCAGGACGGGGGGTGCGCCGGGTTCCCAGACGAGTCGGGGGGCGGTCGGGACCCGGGCGGCGGCGGCGTTCAGTCGGGCGAGCGCCTCGTCCTCCGGGAGCAGCCGGTGGGCGTCGGCGGAGCTGGGCGGGCCGGGGCGGACGGCACGGGCGAACAGTGAGCGGACCGCGGCCCGCAGCTCCCGTACTGCGGTGAGCAGCGCCTCGTCCGCCGGGGGCGGGTCGCCCTCGGCGCAGTCCAGGGCGGCGGCCCGGTCGGCCGTCCAGGCCGCGAGCCCGGCGGCGTCGGCCAGGTCGTCGGCGACGCCGCCGTTTCCGTCGTGGCGGATGGTGACGGCGAGATCCAGAGCGAGCCGTGTTGCGTCCATGGCGCTAATGGTACGGTCTCGCTCATCCATTAACACCCGAGGGGGGAAGCATGGCTGATCTCCGTCAACTGCTGTGCGATCCGCCGGTGTTCGGGGACGGCGAGCCGCCGGACTTCGATCCGGTGGCGACGCGCGACCACAACCGGCCGGCGTACCGCCGTACCGGGACCGCATGGACGAAGGAGCTGCTGTGGCCATGACCCACCGCGCCGCCGGCACGCCGGCGGGCGCACCCCCTGCCGCCGAGGCCGTACGGGACGCCGTCGAGGCCGGGCACGCCCGGCTGCGCGCCCTGCTGCCCGGGCTCACCGACGCCGCGGTGCGCGCGCCCAGCGCCCTGCCGGGCTGGTCCCGGGCCCATGTCCTCGCGCACATCGAGGGCATCGGCCGGGCGATGGCCCGCCAGGCCCGCTACGCCCTGCGCGGGGAGCTGATCGAGCCGTACGACGGCGGGTTCCCGGCCCGCACCGCCGCCATCGAGGAGGGCGCCCGGCGCGACGCCGCGGCGCTGCGGACGGCGGTCGGCGACGCGCTGGCGGAGGCGTCCGCGGCCTGGGCGGCGGTCGGTCCGGACGACTGGTCCCGCCCGGTGCGCTACCGCGACGGCGCGCTGCGCGACGCGCTGCTGGCCTGGTGGCGGGAGCTGGTGATCCACACGTCGGACGCCGACCTGGGGCACGGGACGGACCAGTGGCCGCCGGAGCTGTGCCACCACCTCCTGGCCCATCTGGCGCCCCGGGCGCCCGAGGGCGTCCGACTGGTGCTGGAACCGGCGGGCGAGGCGGCGGCGCTGCGGTACGGTCCCGCCGACGCGCCGGTGGTGACCGTGCGCGGTCCGCTCACCGCGCTCGCGGCCTGGCTGGCCGGCCGCGCCCCGCACACCCCGCTCGGGTGCGTGCGGGCGGGCGTCGCCGGTCCGCTGCCGGAACTGCGGCCGTGGCCCTGAGGCCGCGGCCCGCTCCGGGGCACCTCAACTACTGGCGGGCGGGCCTGGGTTCGGTACCGGAGGAGGTGTGGCGGCACCAGGGCTGCGAGGTCCTGATCCTGGCCGACAACCGCCTCACCCGGCTCCCCGCCGGCCTCGGCCGACTGCGCCGCCTGCACACCCTCGACCTCGGGCACAACGCGCTCACCGAGCTGCCCGAGGAGATCGGCGCGCTGGCCGGCAGCCTGACCCGCTTCCTCTACGTCCACGACAACCGCCTCACCGCCCTGCCGGACGCGCTGTGCCGGCTGGACCGGCTGGGGTATCTCAACGCCGGGGACAATCCGCTCGGGCGCCTGCCGGAGGGGATCGGGGCGATGGCCGGATTGGTCGAACTCCGGGTGCAGCGGGCGGGGTTGACGGCCCTTCCCGAGTCGGTGGGACGGCTGCGCGGGCTCCGTGAGCTGTGGCTGGGCGGCAATGCGCTGACCGGGCTGCCGGACGGGGTCGCCGGGCTCGGCGCGCTGCGCGAGCTGGAGCTGCGCGACAACGCGCTGCCGCACGTCCCCGGGGCGCTGCGCGGACTGCCCCTGCTGCGACGGCTGGACCTGCGCGGCAATCGGATCGACGCGCTGCCGCCGTGGATCGCCGGGCTGCCGTCCCTGGAGAAGCTGGATCTGCGCTGGAACGCGGTGGACGACGCGGCGGCGCCGGTCCGGGCGCTGCGGGAGCGGGGGTGCGTGGTGCTCACGTGACGGGCCGGCCCTCGCCGTCGGGCGGGGCCGGCCTCGGTCGTCACGCGCCGGTGGCAGTCCGATCGGACCTGCCCGGGTCGGACCTGCCGGGATCAGGTCGGGTCAGGTCAGGTCGAATTCGCCCGCACGGGCGCCGAGGACGAAGCCGCGCCACTCCCCGGGGGTGAAGATCAACGCCGGGATCTCCGGGCTGCGGCCGTTGCGCATCGCGACATAGCCCTCGACGAAGGCGATCTGGACGTCTCCCCCCACGCCCCGCGTGCTCGTCTGCCACTCCGCGTGGGTGAGGTCGAGTGCGGGCCTGGGCCCGCCCGCGAGCCGCTGGTCGGTGATCGTGTCGGCCACGTAACCACTCCTCCCGGTCGTCGTCGGTGGCCAGGGTAACGACTGGACCCTGGGACGGACAGGGGACGTCCGGCCGCTGCGGGGCCGTCACCCGACCGGGGCCTCGGCGCCCACCAGCCACATCGAGAAGAACTGTGCGCCGCCGCCGTAGGCGTGCCCCAACGCCCGCCGGGCGCCGTCCACCTGGTGCTCGCCGGCCTGGCCGCGGACCTGGAGGGCGGCCTCGGCGAAGCGGAGCATTCCGGAGGCGCCGATGGGGTTGGTGGAGAGCACCCCGCCGGAGGGGTTGACGGGCAGGTCGCCGTCGAGTGCGGTGGCGCCTGACTCGGTGAGCTTCCAGCCCTCGCCCTCCGCGGCGAAGCCCAGGTTCTCCAGCCACATCGGCTCGTACCAGGAGAACGGGACGTACATCTCGACGGCGTCGATCTGGCGGCGCGGATCGGTGATGCCGGCCTGCCGGTAGACGTCCGCCGCACAGTCCTTGCCGGCCTGCGGGGAGACGAAGTCCTTGCCTGCGAAGAGGGTCGGTTCGCTGCGCATCGCCCCGCCGTGCACCCAGGCCGGCGGGCGCGGGGCGCGGGCCGCGCCGGCCCGGTCGGTGAGGACCATGGCGCAGGCGCCGTCGGAGGAGGGGCAGGTCTCGGAGTAGCGGATCGGGTCCCAGAGCATCGGCGAGGACTGGACCTTCTCCAGGGTCAGGTCGTGCTCGTGGAGGTGGGCGTAGGGGTTCTTCAGGGCGTTGCGGCGGTCCTTGTAGGCGACCAGGGAGCCGATGGCGTCGGGGGCCCCGGTGCGCCGCATGTAGGCGCGGACGTGCGGGGCGAAGAACCCGCCGGCGCCGGCCAGCAGCGGCTGCTGGAACGGGATCGGCAGGGACAGCCCCCACATCGCGTTGGATTCGGACTGCTTCTCGAAGGCGAGGGTGAGGACCGTGCGGTGCACCCGGGCGGCGACGAGGTTGGCGGCGACCAGGGCGGTGGAGCCGCCGACCGAGCCGGCTGTGTGCACCCGGAGCATCGGTTTGCCGACGGCGCCGAGCGCGTCGGCGAGGTACAGCTCGGGCATCATCACCCCCTCGAAGAAGTCGGGGGCCTTGCCGATCACCACGGCGTCGATCTCCGCCCAGGTCAACTCGGCGTCCGCCAGGGCGCGTTGGGCGGCCTCCCGGACGAGTCCGGCGATCGAGACGTCGCGCCGGGCGGCGACGTGCTTGGTCTGACCGACGCCGACGACGGCCACCGGCTCCTTCGCGGTCGCTGCGTTGCTCATCGCTCCCCCTCCAGGACGGCGACCAGGTTCTGCTGCAGGCAGGGCCCCGAGGTGGCGTGCGCCAGGGCGCGGTCGGAGGCGCCGCGGTGGATGGCGGCGGCGGCCTCCCCGAGGCGGATCAGCCCGGCCGCCATCACGGGGTTGGCGGCCAACGCGCCGCCGGACGGGTTGACGCGGACCGTGCCGCCGGCGGCGTCGAGGCGCAGCGCGCGGCGCAGCACGACCTCCTGGGAGGTGAACGGGGCGTGCAGTTCCGCGGTGTCCACCGGCGCCTCGAAGGCTCCGGCGCGTTCGGCGGCGAGCCGGGTGGAGGGCGAGTCGGTCAGGTCGCGGACGCCCAGGCTGTGCGCCTCGATGCGGTGGTCGATGCCGCGGATCCAGGCGGGGCGGTCGACCAGGCGGCGGGCGGTGTCGCCGGCGGCGAGGATCACCGCGGCGGCGCCGTCCACGACCGGCGGGCAGTCGCCGGTGCGCAGCGGTCCGACGAGCTGCCGGCCGGGGTCGGCGTCCGTGCCGCCGCGGCTGCGCGCGCCGATCCCGGCCAGTTCGCGGGCGTCGGTGATCCCGGTGTCGATCAGGGCCTGGGCCTGGAGGGCGGCGAGCGCCACCGAGTCGGGCCAGAGCGGCGCGACGTAGTACGGATCGAGCTGGCGGGTGAGGACCTCGCGCAGGTCGCCGGGCGAGGACTTGCCGTAGGCGTAGACCAGTGCGGTGTCGGCCTCGCCGGTGAGGATCTTGACCCAGGCTTCGTACAGCGCCCAGGCGCCGTCCATCTCGACGTGGGACTCGGCGATCGGCGGCCAGGCCCCGACGCCGTCCAGGGCCATGGTGAAGGAGAAGGCGCGGCCGGCGAGGTAGTCGGAGGAGCCGGAGCAGGTGAAGTCGATGTCCCGGGCCTTCAGGCCGGTCTGCGCAAGCACGTCGTGCAGGACCGGCATCAGCATCTCGACCTCGGAGGTCTCCGCGCTGTCCGGGACGTGCTCGCTCTGCCCGAAGGCGACGACGGCGACCTCGCGCACCGGGCCGCGCACTGGCTCGGACATCAGATCAGCTCCTTGTAGCTGTCGTAGTCGGCGTCGGGCTCGCCGGCGGGGCGGTAGTGGTCGGGGAACCGTGCGCCCTCGGTCCATACGGGTTCGACGCGCAGCCCCATCCGCACCTGGTCGTAGGGGATGCCGCCGATCCGGGCGTGCAGCGCCAGGTCGGCGCCGTCCAGGGCGATGTGGGCGTAGACGTAGGGCACCTCGATGTCGAGGTTGCGGGCCTTGATGTTGACGATGCAGAAGGTGGTGACGGTGCCGCGGGGGCCGACCTCGACCTGCTCGTCGGTCGCCACGCCGCAGGTGGGGCAGGCACCGCGGGGTGGCACGTACACCTTGCGGCAGGCCGGGCAGCGTTCGCCGACGGTCTTCCGTTCGGCGAGCGCCTGGATGTAGCGGGACTGGGCGCCGCCGGGCGCGTAGGCGTAGTCGAGCCGGGCCGGGGCGGTGATACCGGTGACGGGATCGGCGAACTCACCGCTGTGTGAGGTGACTTGATACTCGGCCGCCGCACCGTCGGCGGGCTCGAAGCAGGCGATGTCGGTGATGGCGCCGGTGCGTGCGACGGCCCAGCGGATCCGGACCCGCATCCCGGTGCGCACGGCCTCCGGTGCGGGCGCGGCGAGGGCGTGCAGCAGGGCGGTGTCGGCGCCGTCGAGCCGGACCAGGACCCAGGCGAAGGGGGTGGTCAGCGGCTGGCCGCGGCGCGGGGAGGGGTTCCAGGCCCAGGTGGTGACGGTGCCGGTCGGGGCGACCTCGACCAGGTCGCGCAGTTCGTCGGCGGTGACCGGGTCGTACTCGACGGGCGGCACCACCACCCGGCCGTCGCGGGCCCGGATCCCGAGGACGGTGCGTTCGCGCAGTCCGGTGAGGAAGGCGCCCTGGACCGGCCCGAGCGAGCGGGTGAAGGGGAATTCCACGACGAGCGGTGCGGTGAGGACCTCTGACATGGCGGACTCCTCGGTCGGGTGGGATCAGGCGCGCCGGAAGACCGGTGGCCGCTTCTCGGCGAAGGCGCGGGAGCCCTCCTTGGCGTCGGCGGTGTCGAAGATCGGCCAGCCGCGGGCGAGTTCGGCGGCCAGCCCGTCGGCCTCGGTCAGTTCCGCGGTCTCGTAGACGGACGCCTTGACCGCCTCGACGGCGAGCGGGCCGCAGGCGTTGATCCGTTCGGCGATCTCCAGGGCCTTCTCCAGTGCGGTGCCGTCGGGGACGACGTGGCCGATCAGGCCGATCCGGGCGGCCTCGGGCGCCGGGTAGGGGCGGCCGGTGAGCAGCATCTCCAGGGCGTGGGTGCGGGGGATCTGGCGGGCCAGGCGGACGGTGGAGCCGCCGATGGGGAACAGGCCGCGCCGGACCTCGTAGAGCCCGAAGGTGGCGCCCTCGCCGGCGACCCGGATGTCGGTGCCCTGGAGGATCTCGGTGCCGCCGGCGACGCAGTGGCCCTCGACGGCGGCGATCACCGGTTTGCGCGGGCGGTGGTGGCGCAGCATCGCCTTCCAGTGCAGGTCGGGGTCGGCGCGCAGCCGTTCCCGGTACGCCTCGCCGGTCATCCCGCCGCCGGCCAGCGCCTTGAGGTCCATGCCGGCACAGAAGGAGCCGCCGGCGCCGGTCAGCACGATCGACCGGATGCCGTCGTCGGCGTCGGCGGCGAGCCAGCCGTCATGGAGGCCGACGAGCATCGGCAGGGACAGCGCGTTCTTCGCCTCCGGCCGGTTGAGGGTGAGCACCAGTGTCGCGCCGGTGCGCGTCACGGTGAGGTGTTCGGTGCCCGCGTCCTCCGGCCGAGCCGGTGCGGTCGCGGCGTGTTCGGTCCCGCCCATTCCGTCCTCCCGTCTCACGACGTAGAACAGGTTGCAGTAGCCGCACGGCGAGTTCAAGGCTTTTCTGACGACCAGTCAGTTTTCTTGGTCGGGGCCCTTCCCTGCGCTACGCCACGACGCTCTAATGACGCCCGAGCCGACGCCCGCCCGGTCTGGAGGAGCCATGGAGTACAACCTCGCCGACCTCTTCGAGTCGATCGTCGACACCGTCCCCGACCGCGAGGCGCTGGTGCACCTCGACCATCCGGGCACCGGCGCCGAGCGGCGACTGACCTACGCGGAGCTGGACCGGGCCGCCAACCGCCTGGCCCACCACCTCTCCGACCACGGCGTCGGCCCCGGCGACCACGTCGGCCTGCACCTCTACAACGGCGTCGAGTACCTCCAGACCGCCTACGCCTGCCTGAAGATCCGCGCCGTCCCGGTCAACGTCAACTACCGCTATGTCGAGGAGGAGTTGGCCTACCTCTACCGCGACGCCGACCTGGTGGCACTGGTCTTCGACGGGGAGTTCACCGAGCGGGTCGCCGGGGTGCTGCCGCAGGCGCCGAGGCTGCGGCACCTGGTGCGGGTCGGCGCCCCGCCCGCGGGGGCCGCCGAGCCGTCGATCGCGCCGGTGCCGCTGGCGCAGGCCGTGGCGGCCGGCTCCCCCGCCCGCGGCTTCGGGCCGCGCTCCGCCGACGACCGGATCGTCATCTACACCGGCGGGACCACCGGAATGCCCAAGGGCGTCGTCTGGCGCCACGAGGACATCTTCTTCTCCGGGATGGGCGGCGGCGCGCCGACCGGGGAGCCGGTCGGCCGCCCTCAGGAACTGGCCGAGCGGGTGGCGGCCGGCGGCGAGGGCCTGGTCTTCTTCCCGACGCCGCCGCTGATGCACGGCACCTCGACGCTCACCGCGTTCATCGCCTTCCACTTCGGCCAGAAGGTCGTCGTCCACCGCAAGTTCGTGCCCGAGGAGGTGTTGCGGACCATCGAGCGGGAGCGGGTCACCAGCGTCTCCCTGGTGGGCGACGCGATGCTGCGGCCGCTGGTGGACGCCCTTGCCGGACCGCTCAAGGGGACCGACTGCTCGTCCCTGTTCAGCGTCAGCAGCTCCGGGGCGATCCTCTCCGACACGGTCCGCGCCCAGTTCGCCGCGCTGGTGCCGAACGCGTTACTGCTGAACAACTTCGGCTCCTCGGAGTCCGGATTCAACGGCACCGCCACCGACGACTCCGGCCCGGACAAGGGCTTCCGGCTGAACGTCAACTCCCGGATGGCCGTGGTGGATCCGGCCACCCACCGGCGCTCAGCGGTCGGCGAACCGGGCCGGCTCGCGCTGCGCGGCCACGTCCCGCTCGGCTACCACAACGACCCGCACAAGACCGCCGAGACGTTCTTCGAGGCCGACGGCGATCGGTGGGTGCTGCTCGGCGACATGGCCACCCTCGGCGCCGACGGCGTGGTCACCGTGCTCGGCCGGGGCTCGCAGTGCATCAACTCCGGCGGGGAGAAGATCTATCCGGAGGAGGTCGAGCAGGCCCTCAAGGCGCATCCGGACGTCTACGACGCGCTGGTGGCCGGCGTCCCGGACGACCGCTGGGGCAACCGGGTCGCCGCTGTCGTCCAACTCCGCCCGGGTGCTGGCCCGTTGGACCTCACCGTCCTCCAGACGCACTGCCGGACCCGGCTGGCCGGCTACAAGGTGCCGCGCCAGGTCGTCTTCGCCGACCGCATCCAGCGGTCGCCCAGCGGCAAGGCGGACTACCGCTGGGCGAAGGCGGTGGCGGCGGGCGAACGGGAGGCGTGAGCGACCGACCGGGCGGCGGGCGCAACGTTGCGGGCCCCAGCTCGTGTCCACATCGCGCCCTAGCCCCCGCAGACCGAGCGCAGCGACCGGGCCAGCCCCGCCGCGTGCAGCGCGTCCAGCCGGCGCTCGTGGCCCACCCACAGCGCGGACAGCGCCAGCCGCGGCGCGCAGCCGGGCGCCGTGCGGGCCTGCGGGGACGCGGCGATGGCCCGCACCAGCTCCCCGTTGATGCGGTTGATCTCCGTGCGGATCCGCGCGAGGTCCGGCCGGGTGGTGGGCGCCTGCGCCGGGTCGGCGGTCCAGCGGCGGTGCAGACCGCGCTGGACGACCTTGCTCGCCTCGATCTGGTCCCGGAAGATCCGCACGGTCGCGGCCGGGTCGGCGCCCAGCCGGCGGGCCAGGGCCGCCACCGCGTCCAGCACCTCCCGCTCCCGCGCCGGGTCGTCGATCGGGCCGCCGGTGCCCCACTTGGCGGCGGCCACCAGATCGGCGGTGGCCAGCCGCTCGGCGGAGAGCGCGACCAGCGGCCGGAGTTGCCCGATCGGCGCGGGTGCGGCACCGACCGGCGCGCTCACCGGACGCGCGGCCCCGGCGGCCGGCGCCGCGACGGCGCTCCCGGCCCCGGCGAACAGCACCGCCGCGGCGGTCCCGGCGAGCAGCGCACGGCGTATCGAGGTGGTCACCTGCACATCGAGCCTTTCTGGGAACCGCGGCCCGGCGAACGGCGCGCGGGCCACGGGGGGTTGCGGATGCCGGGAGCCTACGGCCGCCCCGGCCTGCGCGCCAGGCGCCGTCCGCCGCCCCGCCGGGCTCTCACCGGCCGCCCGCCAGGAACGACGTGACCGCCGCCAGGTACGCGGCCGGCCGCTCCTCGTGGACGAGGTGGCCGGCGTCGATGGTGACCAGGCGGGCGTTGGGGATGGCGCCGGCCAGTTCGACGAGGTGGTGCTGGGGGATGTGACTGGTGGGGCCGCCGGCGATGACGAGGGTGGGGGCGGTGATGGCGGGCAGGCCGTCGCGCCAGTGCGGGGCGGGGGCGTTCCGTTCGGCCACCACGGCGATCTTGGCCTGCCAGTCGAAGGTCGGCGGGCCGGGCGGCGGCTCGGGGACCTCCTGCGGCGGGTCGGCGGGGACCGGCGGAGCGGGCTCCTCCACGATCAGGCGGGTGACCAGGTCCGGGCGGTGGGCGGCCAGCAGGAGGGCGGCGGTGGCCCCCGCGGAGTGGCCGACGAGGGTGACGGGGCCGAGGCCGAGCGTCTCGACGAAGCCGATCGCGTCGTCCCGCCAGCGCTCGAATCCGTACTCCCCCGGCCAGTCGCTGCGGCCGTGTCCGCGCTGGTCGAGGGCGAGGACCCGGTGCGTGGTGGCCAGTCGCCCGACCACGCCGCGCCAGTCCTCGCCGTCCTCCCCGAGGCAGTGCAGCAGGATCGCCGGCGGCGCGTCCGCCGCGCCCCATCCGCGGTACGCCAGCCGGACGTCGCCCACCTGCACCTTCCGTATGTCACCCATGCGCCCGACGCTACCCGTGGGCCTTCCTCGGCACGCCCCTTGACGTGTTCGCCGCGCGCTGATTACTTGGACCCGCACGCAGCTACCGAATGATCGGTAGGGAAACGAGGCGGTGAGATCCATGCCGGAAACGGCGACGGACAGCGGGGCGAACCTCGGGGCCTGCGGGACCGACTGGTGCGACGACGCGGAGCGGCTCTCGACGGACGCCCTGCACACGCTCCAAGTCAGCCGGCTACGGGCCACGTTGCGGCACGCCTACGAAAACGTCCCCTTCTACCGCGAGGCGTTCGACCGGGCGGGGGTACGTCCCGAGGACTGCCGCTCGACGGCGGACCTGGCCCGCTTCCCGTTCACCGTCAAGGACGATCTGCGGGCGCACTACCCGTTCGGGATGTTCGCCGTCCCCAGGGAGCGGGTGCGGCGGCTGCACGCCTCCAGCGGCACCACCGGGCGGCCGACGGTCGTGGGCTACACCGAGCGGGACCTCTCGGACTGGGCGGACCTGGTGGCCCGTTCGATCCGCGCGGCGGGCGGCCGACCGGGGCACACCGTCCACATCGCCTACGGGTACGGGTTGTTCACCGGCGGACTCGGGGCGCACTACGGCGCGGAGCGGCTCGGCTGCACGGTCGTCCCGGCGTCCGGCGGGATGACCAGCCGTCAGGTGCGGCTCATCCAGGACTTCCGCCCCGAGATCATCATGGTCACGCCGTCCTACATGCTCACCCTGCTCGACGAGTTCGAGCGGCAGGGCGTGGACCCCCGTTCGACCTCGCTGAAGGTCGGCATCTTCGGCGCCGAGCCCTGGACCCAGGAGATGCGCCGGGAGATCGAGGAGAGGTTCGCCATCGACGCCGTCGACATCTACGGCCTGTCGGAGGTGATGGGCCCCGGCGTGGCACAGGAGTGCGTGGAGACCAAGGACGGACTGCACATCTGGGAGGACCACTTCTATCCCGAGGTGGTCGATCCGATCACCGGGGAGGTGCTGCCGGACGGCGAGCACGGCGAACTGGTCCTCACCTCCCTGACCAAGGAGGCGATGCCGGTCATCCGCTACCGCACCCGGGATCTGACCCGACTGCTGCCCGGCACCGCCCGCCCGGCCTTCCGCCGCATGGAGAAGGTCACCGGGCGCAGCGACGACATGATCATCCTGCGCGGGGTCAATCTCTTCCCGGCGCAGATCGAGGAGATCGTGCTGCGCACCCCGGGGGTCGCCCCGCACTTCCAGCTCCGGCTGACCCGCGAGGGCCGGCTGGACGAGCTGACCGTCCGCGCCGAGGCCCGACCGGGCGCCACGGCGGACGACCGGACGGCCGCCGCCGACCGGATCGCCCGCGGCGTGAAGGACGGCATCGGCGTCACGGTCGCCGTCGAGATCGTCGATCCGGAGACGCTGGAGCGCTCGGTCGGGAAGTTCAAGCGCATCGTGGACGCGCGCCGGAGCGGGTGACGTCAGGTCATCGACGGGTCCCCCTTGATCAGCGCGAAGGGGGCGCCCGCCGGATCCATCAGCATCGCCAGCCGGCCGACGCCGGGCACGTCCATCGGGGCGATGAGCGGCGTACCGCCGTGCTGGACGGCGGCGTTGAAGGTGGCGTCGCAGTCGGTCACGCCGAAGTACGGGTGCCACTCGGGCGTCGAGCCGGCGTCCAGATTCTCCTGCGGGAGCTGCATGATGCCGCCGTGCGCGGTGTCCTCGCCCTGTCCGGCGCCGGGGGCGGAGGCGATGCTGTAGACGGGGCCGCCGCCCATCGGCATGTCCTGGTAGCTCCATGAGAACACCGAGGCGTAGAACTCCTTGGCCGCGGCGGCGTCGGTGGTGTAGAGCTCCGTCCAACACAGGGTGTCGGGCTCCATGACCGCCTCCAGGCCCTTGACCTCGCCGGGCTGCCAGACGGCGAAGTCGGCGCCGGTCGGATCGGTGAGCATGGCCAGCCGGCCGGCGGTGAAGACGTCCATCGGCGCGACCCGGACCCGGCCGCCGGCCTGCTCCACCGCCTTGCAGGTGGCGTTCGCGTCCGCGGTGTGGAAGTACGGCGTCCAGGACGGGCTCGCGCCCTCCTCCGTCAGCGGGCCGACCGCGCCGACCGTTCTGCCGTCGAGCTGGAAGAAGCCGTA
Source organism: Streptomyces noursei (assembly GCF_016917755.1). Classification (GTDB taxonomy): domain Bacteria; phylum Actinomycetota; class Actinomycetes; order Streptomycetales; family Streptomycetaceae; genus Streptomyces; species Streptomyces yunnanensis. The sequence continues at coordinate 2,136,755 of NZ_CP070326.1, forward strand.
GCCGCCGCTCTCCGGGCCGGCCGACTGGAAGGTCCAGCCGAACACCGCGGAGTAGAAGGCCGCGGCGGCGTCGACGTCGGGCGCGCCGAGGTCGAGCCAGTTCGGCGAGCCCGGGACGAAGTGGGTCGTCAGCATCAGTGGAGCTCCCATCACGCGCTGGTCAGTACCGATTCCCAGCATGGCAGCGGGCACTGACAGCCGCCCTCAGCGCGCCGCCCGGCGGGTGTCGAACCGCTCGCGCAGCGCACGCTTGAGGACCTTGCCGGAGGCGTTGCGCGGCAGCGCGTCCACGAACACCACCCGCTTGGGCACCTTGAACGGCGCCAGCCGAGCCCGCGCCGCCGCGATCAGCTCCGCCTCCCCGACCACGCCGTTCTCCTCCGCGCCGTCGGTGCGCCGGACCACCACCGCGGTCACCGCCTCGATCCACCGCTCGTCCGGCAGCCCGATGACCGCGACCTCGGCGACCTGCGGATGGGCGTAGAGCGCGTCCTCCACCTGGCGCGAGGCGACCAGGACGCCACCGGAGTTGATGACGTCCTTGACCCGGTCGACCACCGTGAAATAGCCCGCCGCGTCCCGGACGGCCAGGTCCCCCGAGTGGAACCAGCCGTCCCGGAACGCCTCCGCGGTCTCGCTCGGCTTGTCCCAGTAGCCGGTGCACAGCTGCGGCGAGCGGTAGACGACCTCGCCGCGGGTGCCGTCCGGCACCTCCCGGCCGTCCTCGTCCACCACCCGGGCCTCGACGAACAGCACCGGACGGCCGCAGGACTCCATCCGGCCCTCGTGCTCGTCCGGGCCCAGGACGGTGGCCAGCGGGCCGATCTCGCTCTGGCCGAAGCAGTTGTAGAAGGCGAGGTGCGGCAGCCGGGCGCGGAGCCGTTCCAGTACGGGCACCGGCATGATCGAGGCGCCGTAGTACGCCTTGCGCAGCCCGCCGAGGTCCCGGGTGTCGAAGCCGGCGTGCTGGGTCAACGCGATCCACACCGTGGGCGGGGCGAACAGGCTGTCCGCCGCGCCCGCTTCCACCAGCGCGAAGATCCGCTCCGGATCGGGCCCGTCCAGGAGGGTGTTCTCCGCCCCGACCGCCAGATAGGGCAGCAGGAAGACGTGCATCTGCGCGGAGTGGTAGAGCGGCAGCGCGTGGACGGGGCGGTCGCTCTCCTTCAGGTCGAGGGCGATGACGGCGCTGGTGTACTCGTGCACCAGCGCCCGGTGGGTCATCATCGCGCCCTTGGGGAGCGCGGTGGTGCCCGAGGTGTAGAGCAGCTGGACCAGGGTGTCCTCGGACGCCTCGGGCAGCGCACCGGCGTCGGCCGCCGCCCCGTCCTGTGCCGGCTGCTCCGCCAGCCGCTCCAGCAGCCCGTCCGGCGCGCCGTGCAGGGGGACGGCCCGGGTCCCGGCCGGCAACCGGGACGCCAGCGCGACGTCCGTGAGCACCAGGGCGCTGCCGGACTGGTCCAGCAGGTACGCCAGTTCCTCGCCGGTGAGACCGTGGTTGACCGGCACGTGCACCAGCCCGGCGCGGGCGCAGGCCAGGAAGCCGATCAGATACGCGTCGGAGTTGTGCCCGTAGGACGCCACCCGGTCGCCGGGGCGCAGCCCCTCGGAGCGCAACACCCGCGCGGCGGCGGTCACCGCGTCGTCCAGTGCGCGGTAGCTCCAGCTCCGCCCCGCGTACCGGACCGCGGTCCGTTCCGGCACCCGACGCGCGCTGCGCCGCAGGACCCCGTCGACCGTGTTGCTGCGCGCTCCGGGCGCGTCCCTCGCATCCGTCATGCGGCGATCCTGCGGTGCGCCCGGGGGCCGGTCAAGGTACTGGACGGGGGCGGGTCACGACGCGTCGCCGGCGGGTGCCGCGCCGTGCCGCAGGACGGCGAGCCGGTCCGTCAGGGCCCGGGTGGTGGCGTCGTCCTCCCCCAGGACCCGCACGCAGTCCGCGAGGGCGTGCGCGTACACCTCCCGGGTGTGGTGCGCGTCCTGCGCGGCGGACTCCTCCCACACGGCGAGGGACGAGGCGACGTTCTTCTTCACCCGGGCCTCGCCGGACGCGTCGCCGAGGGTCCGGAACTCGGCCAGGGCCTGCCAGGACGCCGCCAGCGCCTGCTCGATCCGGCCGTCCTGGGCCAGCGCCCCGGCGAGGTTGGTGAGCGTGCGGGCCCGGCCGTGCCGGTTGCCCGCCGCCGCGAACCGTTCGACCGCCTGCTCGTACGCGCGCACGGCGTCCGCCGACAGCCCCGCCGCCAGCAGGGAACTGCCGAGGTTGGAGAGCACCGCGCCCTGCCGCGGGTGGTCAGCGGGCAGGTCCGCGCTGGCCTGCCGGCCCAGGTCGATGGCCTCCGTCAGGTCGCCTTCGTAGCCGGCGCGCTCGTAGCGGATGCGCAGGGCGCTGCTGAGGCTGGCGAGCGCGGCGGAGCGCTGGGGCAGACCGGGCGGGATGCGGACCACCGCCTCGCGGCCCAGGACGATCGCCTCGTCGAGGTCGTCCCAGTTGCCGGTGTACTCGGCCCGGGCGTGCAGGGCGCCGATCAGGTTGGGGATGGTGGCGGTCAGCTCGGGGTGGCTGCCCTCGGGCAGCTGGGCGGTGTGTGCCGTCTGGGCCTCCCGGAAGCAGTGGATGGCGGCGTCCAGATCGGCCACGGAGGAGGTGAGTTGGAAGCGGACCATCCGGATCAGGCCCAGGTTGGACAGGATGGTGATCCGCAGCGGTCCCGGCGGGGTGGCGGTGAGCACCTTGTCCAGGGTGGCGATGGCGTCGTCCGTCTCCTCCAGCCCCCGGTGCAGCCGGCGCGGGGATTCCAGGATCTCCGCGGCCCGCAGTGCCGTCGCCGGATCGATCCCGTGGTCAGTGCTCATCGTTGCGCTTCCCGTCTTCGGCGTGCCGCTGGTCGAGTACCGCGGTGATCCAGATGCGCGCCAGCCCCTCGTCGTAGAACTCGATGGTCTCGGTGCCCCGTTGTACGCGGATGACGACCCGGGGGTCCCGTTGCGACGGTACGCCGGGGGGCTGCGACGGGGGCGGTGCGCCGCCCGGGTCGGCCGGCGGATGGACGTGCACACCGCCGTTGATGGCCCCGGCCTGCACCGTGGGGCCGAGGAGTCGGGCGTGTCCCTCGACGAGGTTGCCGCCCCCCGTCCCCGGCCCCGGCCCCGGCCCCGGGGCGTCCGCCGGTGGCCGCGTGGTGCGGTACCACAGCAGCTCCCACCACTGGGCGGAGCGCGGCAGGTGGGCGCCGTCGCTGGCCTGTCGGGCGAAGCCGTCCAGCAGTTCGACGAAGGCCAGCAGGACGGCGCACGAGGTGGGCACCGCGCCGGCGTGGAACCAGCCGTGGACGGCCGACGGGGTCGGCCACTGGCTGACCGGCAGCTGCCCCTGGGACAGCTCGACGAGCTTGTCCACGGCCGGACTTCCGGCCGCGCGGTACAGCTGCCGCAGCTCGCCCCCGAGGTCTTCCGCCGGTTGCTCCACCTGTTCGACTTCCCCCTGAGGACCGTGTGCGCACTCCGATGAGTTTCCTCGGCACGAGCCGTGTCAGGGGTCCAGGCTAGCCGTTGCGGCCGGAGCGGCTCGCGTCGCCTCGGGGGGTGGGAGGTGCGGTGCGGCCGTCGGTCACACGGCGCGCTCCCGGCCCTCCCAGTACGGGTCGCGCAGCCGTCGCTTGTAGAGCTTGCCGTTGGGGTCGCGGGGCATGGCGGCGGTGAAGTCGACGGAGCGGGGGCGCTTGTAGCCGGCCAGTAGGCGGGCGCAGTGGTCGAGGATCTCGGCGGCCAACTCCGGTCCGGCCCGGTGGCCTTCGGCGGGCTCGACGACCGCCTTGACCTCCTCGCCCCAGTCGTCGTGCGGGATGCCGAAGGCGGCGGCGTCGGCGACGGCCGGGTGGGCGAGGAGCGCCGACTCGATCTCGGCGGGGTAGATGTTCACCCCGCCGGAGATGATCATGTCGACCTTGCGGTCGCGGAGGAAGAGGTAGCCGTCCTCGTCGAGGTAGCCGAGGTCGCCGACGGTGAAGAAGTCGCCGATGCGGTTCTTCCGCGTCTTGCCCTCGTCCTTGTGGTACGTGAAGCCGCCGGTGGTCATCTTCATGTAGACGGTGCCGAGTTGACCGGCCGGGAGCCGGTTGCCGTCGTCGTCGAAGACCGCGAGCTCGCTGATCGGCCAGGCCCGGCCGACCGTGCCGGGCTTCTTCAGCCAGTCCTCGGCGGTGGCGAAGGCACCGCCGCCCTCACTGGCCGCGTAGTACTCCTCGACGCAGCCGCCCCACCAGTCGATCATGGCGCGTTTGACGTGGTCGGGGCAGGGCGCGGCGCCATGGATGGCGTGCCGCATCGACGAGACGTCGTAGCCGCGGCGGACCTCCTCGGGGAGCGCGAGGAGGCGGTGGAACTGGGTGGGGACCATATGGGTGTGGGTGCAGCGGTGCCGGGCCATCAGGCGCAGCATCTCCTTCGGCGTCCACTTGTCCATGAGGACGACGCGGTGCCCGATGTGCAGGGAGGCGCCGGCGAATTGCAGGACGGCGGTGTGGTAGAGCGGCGAGCAGACCAGGTGGACGTTGTCGTCGAACGGCCGGATGCCGAAGATGCCGAGGAAGCCGCCGAGGAAGGTCTCCTCGGGGGGCTTGCCGGGCAGCGGGCGGCGGATGCCGCGGGGGCGGCCGGTGGTGCCGGAGGTGTAGTTCATCACCCAGCCCAGGGTCCGGTCGGCGGGCGCGGACTCGGGCTCCCCGTCGAGGAGTTGGGCATACGGGCGGAAGCCGGGGACGGCGCCGACGGCGTAGCGTCGCCCGGCCGCCAGGCCCGCCTCGTCGGCCGCCTGACGGGCCGCGTCGCCGAACCGCTCGTGGGCGATCAGCACCTTGGCGCCGGAGTCGGCCACGATCCAGGCGATCTCCGGGCCGACCAGGTGGTGGTTGACCGGGACGAGGTAGAAACCGGCCTGGGAGGCGGCGAGGTAGGCGGTGAAGAACTCCACGCCGTTGGGGAGGACCACGGCGAAGGCGTCGCCCCGTTCCAGGCCGGCCGCGCGCAGCCCGTGGACCAGCCGGTTGGCGGCGGCGTGCAGGCGGCCGGCGGTCCACTCCTCGCCGTCCGGCGCGATCAGGACCGTCCGGCCGGGGTCGGCGGTGGCCTGCGCCCAGAAGCCGTTGGGGGTGTCGGTCATGGTCGGGTCCTCCTCGGGCAGTGACGAATCGGCGGATCGATGGATCGTCGGATCGCGGATCGGCGGATCGGCGGATCAGGCGCGTCCGGCGATGCGGTTGATGCGGTCGATGGCCCGCTCGAAGCCGCGGGTGAGGTCGTCGAAGACCGCCTGGACGCTGCGCTCGCTGGTCATCCGGCCGACGATCTGGCCGACCGGGGTGCCCAGCAGCGGCTCGACCTCGTGCCGTTGGATGCGGGAGTTGGCCTCGGCGACCAGCAGCCCCTGGAGCGGCATCGGGAGGGTGCCGGGGCCGTCGGGGTCGTCCCAGGCGTCGGTCCAGGCGGTGCGCAGCTGGCGGGCGGGCTTGCCGGTCAGGGCGCGGGAGCGGACGGTGTCGCCGGGGCCGGCGGCGAGCAGCTTCGCGGTCAGTCGCCGGGAGTGCAGATCGGCCTCCTCGGTGGTGAGCCAGATCGAGCCGAGCCAGACGCCCTGGGCTCCCAGGGCGAGTCCGGCGGCGATCTGCTCGCCGGTGCCGATCCCGCCGGCGGCGAGCACCGGCAGCGGATCGACGGCGGCCACCACTTCCGGGGTGAGCACCATGGTGGCGATCTCCCCGGTGTGGCCGCCGGCCTCGTAGCCCTGGGCCACGACGACGTCGATCCCGGCGGCTTTGTGGTGCAGCGCGTGGCGCGGGCTGCCGGCCAGGGCGGCGACCCGGACGCCGTGCCGGTGGGCGCGCTCGACGACGTCGGCGGGCGGGGAGCCGAGGGCGTTGGCGAGCAGTTTGATCGGGTAGTCGAAGGCGACGTCGAGCTGGGTGCGGGCGACCTGTTCCATCCAGCCGGTGATCCGCCAGCCGGACGCCTCGCCGGGGGCGAGCGGCGGCACGTCGTACGTGTCCAGGAGCGCCGCGACGTACGCGCGGTGCTCCTGCGGGATCATCGCCTCGACGTCGGCCTCGCTCAGCGGTTGGCCCTTCGGGGCCTCGACCTTCTTGGCGGGCATCACCACGTCGAGGCCGTAGGGCAGTCCGTCGGTGTGCTCCTGCATCCAGTCCAGGTCGCGGGCCAGTTCGCCGGGTGCGGTGTAGCGGACCGCGCCGAGCACCCCGAACCCGCCGGCCCGGGTGATCGCGGCGGCCACCGCGGGGAACGGCGTGAACCCGAAGACGGCGTGCTCGACTCCCAGCGCGTTGCTCAGCTCCGTCTGCATGGGCGCAGGATGCCGCAGCGGGCCGCACGAGGGAAGAGATTTTCTGATGCTGCGCCAGAAACTGGTCTCCCTCACCGCGCCGCCGACTCCTCCAGGACCGCCATCGCCGCGTTGTGGCCGGGGATGCCGCTCACCCCGCCGCCGCGGAGCGCGCCCGCGCCGCACAGCAGGACGTTGGCGTGGCCGGTGGCGACGCCCCAGCGGGCGGCGGCGGTGCCGAGGTCGTCCGCCTCGTCGGCGTAGGGGAAGGCCAGCTCGCGGTGGAAGATGTTGCCGCCGGGCAGGCCCAGTTCGCGGTCGAGGTCGAGGGGACTGCGCGCCTCGACGCACGGGCGACCGTCGGCGTCCTCGGCCAGGCAGTCGGCGAGCGGTTCGGCCAGCTGCGCGTCGAGTTGGGCGAGGGTGGCGGCCAGCAGCTTGTCCCGGGTGGCCGGTTCCTCGGCGGTGTCGGCGGCGAACAGCCGGGCCGGGGTGTGCAGTCCGAACAGGGTGAGGGTGTGGTGGCCCCGACGGACCAGGTCGGCGCCCAGGATGGAGGGGTCGGTCAGGGAGTGGCAGTAGATCTCCGAGGGCGGCGCACTGGGCAGCCGGCCGGCCGCGGCCTCTCCGTGGGCGGTCTCCAACTGGTCGTACCCCTCGGCGATGTGGAAGGTGCCGGAGAACGCCTCGCGCGGGTCGGTGCGCGGGTCGCGGAGCCGGGGCAGCCGGGTGAGCAGCATGTTCACCTTGAGCTGGGCGCCCTCGGCGGGCGGCGGCGCGGGCTCGCCGAGCAGCCGGGCCAGTTCCCGGGGCGCGGCGTTGACCAGGACGTGGCGGGCGCCGATCGTGCCGCACCCCTCACCGGTGACCTCCGCGGTGCGGCCGTCGGTGGCGAGGGCGGTGACCGGGCAGCCGGTGACGATCTCGGCGCCGGCCCGGCGGGCGGCGTCGGCGAGCGCGTCGGTGAGGGCGCCCATCCCGCCGAGGGGGACGTCCCAGTCGCCGGTGCCGCCGCCGACGACGTGGTAGAGGAAGCAGCGGTTCTGACGGAGCGTCGGGTCGTGGGCGGTGGCGAAGGTGCCGATCAGCCCGTCGGTGAGGACCACGCCGCGCACCAGGTCGTCGTGGAAGGTCTTCTCGATCAGCTCGCCCAGGGGTCGCTCGAAGAGGGCGTGCCAGGCGGCGTCGTCGTCGATCCGGGCACGGAGCCCGGCGCGGGTGGGCAGCGGTTCGGTGAGCGTGGGGAAGACCCGCTCGGCGAGCCGGCGGGTGGTGGCGTAGAAGTCCTGCCAGGCATCGAACTCGCGGTCGGAACCGGTGAGTTCGGCGAAAGAGGCCCGGGTACGGGCGGCCCCGCCGCCGACCAGCAGGCCGGTGGGCCGGCCGGCGCGTACGACCGGGGTGTACGAGGAGACGGTGCGCTTGCGGACCGCGAAGCGGAGCCCGAGGTCCCGCACGATCTTCGGCGGCAGCAGGCTGACGAGGTAGGAGTAGCGGGACAGCCGGGCGTCGATCCCGGTGAAGGCCCGGGCGGAGACGGCGGCGCCGCCGGTGTGGTCCAGCCGCTCCAGCACCAGCACGCTCCGCCCGGCGCGGGCGAGATAGGCGGCGGCCACCAGTCCGTTGTGCCCGCCGCCGACGATGACGACGTCGTACGAAGTCCGTTCCGGCATGCCTCTTGGTAGCACGGAGGTCCGGCGACCACCAGGGAGGAAACGCGCGGCGCCGGCCGAATGAATCGTTTGTTCCGGGCGGTGCGGCTTCTTGACCGCTCGTCAGTCCGCTTCTAGCGTCCGGCCGTGCGCGCCCTGGAACCGCCCCCGTCGGCCGTTCTCATCGGCCGGCCCACCCGCCACGTGAGGTGACCTGTGTCCCATCCGTCGGTATCCCGCATCGGCCGCACCCTCCTCGGACTCACCACCGTCGCCGCCTGTTCGGCGGGGCTGCTGGCGGCCACCGCGCCGGCCTCCGCCGCCCGCGCGCCCGGCACCGCCCACGAGTCCGACTACCCCAACCTCGCCCCCACGCCCCCGATGGGCTGGAACAACTGGTCGTACTACCAGTGCGGCGGCCTCAACGAGCAGGTGGTCCTGGACAACGCACGAGCGCTGGTCCGCAGCGGGCTGGCGCACAAGGGCTACCGCACCGTCACCGTCGACGACTGCTGGATGACCAAGGAGCGCGGCCCCCAGGGCGAGCTGGTCGTCGACACGGCGAAGTTCCCGCACGGCATGGCGTACGTCGGAGCGCAACTCCACCGGATGGGGCTGAAGTTCGGCATCTACGAGGACGTCGGCAAGCTGACCTGCGGGAAGTACCCGGGCAGCCTCGGGCACTTCGAGCAGGACGCCAAGCTCTTCGCGAGCTGGGGGGTGGACTACCTCAAGGCCGACGGCTGCAACGTCCCGGTGCCCTCGGGACAGAGCAAGGAGAAGGTGTTCCACGACCTGTACACGCAGCAGAGCCGAGCGCTGCGGGCCACCGGGCGGCCCATCACCTTCTCGATCTCCGCGCCCGCCTACTTCCAGTTCGCCGGGGACGCGGTCTGGCACCGGGTCATCACGTGGTCCGGGCAGCTGGGCAACCTGTGGCGGGGCGGCGCGGACATCGCGCTGCAGCAGAGCACCCCGGCCGCGAAGTGGGCGTCCATCAGCGGCAACTTCCGCTACAACGCCAACCTCGCCGACCTCCAGCGCCCCGGGCGCTGGAACGACCCCGACTTCCTGCTGGTCGGCGACTCCGGCCTGAGCCGCGACGAGATGCAGAGCCAGATGTCGCTGTGGGCGATGATGGCCGCGCCGCTGATCTCCAGCACCGACCTGGGCAAGCTCTCCCCGGCGGCGCTGGCGATCCTCGGGAACCGCGAGGTGATCGCGGTGGACCAGGACCCGCTGGGCGTCCAGGGCCAGATCGTCCAGCAGGACGGGGACGCGGCGGTGCTGTCCAAGCCGCTGCGGAACGGCGACCGGGCGATCGCGCTGTTCAACGGCGGCAGCACCGCCCGCACGCTGTCGATCACGGCGCGCGCGGCCGGGCTGCCGGCGGCGCAGTCCTACCGGCTGCGCGATCTGGTCACCGGGCGCAGCGTGCGGACCGCCCGGACCATCATCGCCCGAAAGGTTCCGCCGCACGCCACCGTGCTCTACCGGGTCCGACCGGAGCGCTGACCCTGCGGGCCTGCGGCCCCCTGCGAGCCCCTGTGTCGTCCGCAAGGGCCCGCAGGGGCGTTGGCTACCGCCGGTGTCCGGCGCGCTCCCGGCGCAGTGCCGCGACCCGGCGGTGCAGCGCGTCCGCCTCGTCCGTCCGCCCCAGCCGCGCCAGGCACTGGGCCTGCTCGCCGCGGCTGGCCAGCGCGTCGAGGTGGGCCGGGCCCAGGGTCCGGGCGCGGGCGTCGGCGACCTGGCGGTAGACGTCCAGCGCCTCGGCCCAGCGGGCGAGCCGGCCCAGCGCCACGGCGATCTCCCGGCGGCTGGCCAGGGTGTCCGGGTGGTCGGCGCCGAGCACCCGGGCGCGGGCCGCGGCGACCTCGCGGGCCTCGGCCAGCGCCTCGTGCCAGCGGTCCTGACGGCCGTAGTTGACGCCCAGGCCGTGCCGGGCGCGGAGGGTCTCCGGGTCGTCGGGGCCCTGGGCGCGGGTGCGGGCCGCCACCAGGTCGCGGTAGTGGGCCAGCGCCTCCGCGCTGCGGCCCAGCCGGCCCAGGGCGACACCGGTCTCGTAGCGGGCGGCGAGGGTGTCCGGGTGGTCCGGGCCGAGCGCCGCCGCGCGCCCCGCGGCCACGCCGTGATAGGCCGCGAGCGCCTCCGGCCAGCGCCCCAACTGCCCTGATACGAAGGCGTGTTGCCAGCGTGAAGCGAGGGTGTCGGGGTGGTGGGCGCCGAGCACCCGGGCGCGCGCCTCGGCGACCTCCCGGGCGGCGGTCCGGCACTCCTCCAGGCGGCCCAGCCGGCCGAGGCCGACCGCGAGGTGGTGGCGGCAGCCGAGGGTGTCGGGGTGGTCCGGGCCGAGCAGCCGCTCGCGCCCGGCCAGCACCTCGGTGAAGAGCTCCTGCGCCTCGAAGTGCCGGCTCGCCCGGGTCAGGGTGTGGGCGTGCGCCAGCCGGGCGGCCAGGGTGGCCAGGAGGGCCTGGTGTTCGCCGGACGGGCTCGGCCGGTCGGGGCCGAGGGCCGGGGACGCCTCGCCGCGCAGCGGGTCGCGGGCCGAGGTCCAGACGTCGGTGAGGACCGCGACCGCCGGGTCCGTCCAGGGACGGTGCGGCGCCCGGGCGCCGACGGCCGGGGCACCGGCGGTGATCCCGCGGCTCCAGGAGGGCAGCCGCGGGGTGGGCAGCGTCAGGTCGTCCGGCGCGGGGCCGGCGCCGCGCGGGGTGCGCCGGTGGCGGGCGTCCGCCAGCCGCTTGGCGAGCTCGTCGGCGTCCCGCGGGCGCTCGTCCGGGTCCTTGGCGAGCAGGTCGAGGACGATCCGCTCGTACGCCTCGGGCAGGTCGGGGCGGACCGCGCGCGGCGGTTCCGGAGGCGTGTCGCGGTGGCCGACCAGCACCGCCCAGGCGTCGCCCTGGGCGAACGGCGGGGCGCCGGTGGCGATCTCGTAGAGCACGCACCCGAGGGAGTACAGGTCGCTGCGGTGGTCGACGGTGCCGCCGCCGATCTGCTCGGGCGACATGTAGTGCGGGCTGCCCATGGCGACGCCGGTGCCGGTGAGCCGGGCGGTGAAGCCGATGTCGTGGCCGAGCCGGGCGATGCCGAAGTCGCAGATCTTGACCGTGCCGTCGGTGGTCCGGACGATGTTGGCCGGTTTCAGATCGCGGTGCACCACGGCCTGTTCGTGGGTGTAGGCGAGGGCGGCGGCGATCTGCTCGGCGACCTCGATGACGTCCGGGACGGGCAGCGGCTGGCGCCGGTTGTCGTCCAGCAGCTGACTGAGGTTACGGCCGTTCAGCAGCTCCATGACGATGAAGAGGATGCCGTCGTCCTCGCCGAAGTCGTGCACGACGGTGATCCCGCGGTGCTGCAGTGCGGCCGCGACCCGGGCCTCGCGCCGGAAGCGCTCCCGCAACACCCGTAGGAATCCGGGCTCCTGGCGCTGCCCCATCGGCTTGAGGCACTTGACGGCGACCAGCCGGCCCAGCGCCTCGTCGCGGGCCCGCCACACCTCCCCCATGCCGCCGCGCCCGATGGTGTCGAGCAGCCGGTACCGCCCCTGGATCAGCCTGTGCTCCGCCATCCCTGTCGCCGCCCCCGCTCCCGCGTTCAGCCGCGTGGATCCCCCTGTGTGCCGTGCCCGTCCAGTATGGCGGCGGAGTCCCGGAGCTTGAAGGGACCCGGCCGCGCGCCGGGGCCGAGCCGCGCCACCGCCCGCAGGACGTGCCGCGGCGGCAGCTGCCAGCGGACCGTGGCCGGTACCGCGCGCAGCAGCCGGCCGGCGGTGCGCAGCCGGCGGGTGGCGACATCCGGCGGGGGTGCCGGCCGGCCGTAGAGCCGGTGCGCGTGGCCCGGCAGCGCCGCGTAGGCGAGCTCGGCCACCGGCCGCCAGAGCAGCTCGCGGGCCGGGACGAGTGCGGGCGGCATCGGCGGGCGCCGCAGGAAGGCGTCGACCTGGCGGGCTTCGGGGGTGAGCGCGAGCTCGGGGCGGATCCGGGCGAAGTAGGCGGCGAGGGCGGCCCGGTCGCCGGGGACGGTGTCCGGGTCCAGGCCGACGAGCCGGGCGCCGGTGCGCTGTTCGGCGAGGTAGCGGTCGGCCTGCCGGTCGGTGAGCGGGTAGCCGGAGCGGCGCAGCACCTGGAGGTAGGAGTCCACCTCGGCGCAGTGCACCCACCGCAGCAGTTCCGGTTCGTCGATCCGGTAGCGCTCGCCGGTGGCCGGGTCGGTGGCGGTCAGTCGGCGGTGCAGGCCGCGGACCGCGGCACCGGCCCGTTCGGCGGCGTCGGTGGTGCCGTAGGTGAGGGTGCCGACGAAGTCGGCGGTGCGCATCAGTCGGCCCCAGGCATCGCGCCGGCCCCGGTCGTCCATCCGGAAGGCCGCCGAGTTCTGCCGCACGCCGCGCACCGCGCGCGGGTGCAGCGCCTGGAGGTAGAGGGCCCGGACGCCGGCGATCCACATCATCGGGTCGGCGTGCAGCTGCCAGGTCACCGAGCGGGGCCCGAAGAGCCCGGGGTCGCCGGCCGTCACCGCGCCGCCCGCCGGCCGGTCACCGCCGCACCCGGGGCATGCCCAGGCCGATCCACGAGATGATCTCGCGCTGGATCTCGTTGTTGCCGCCGCCGAACGTGAAGATGACCGCGGAGCGGTAGCCGCGTTCCAGTTCGCCGTGGAGCACCGCGCCCGCCGAGCCCTCGGTCAGCGAGCCGGCCGCGCCGGCCACCTCCATCAGCCAGGCGTAGGCGTCCCGGCGGGCCTCGGAGCCGTAGACCTTGACCGCGGAGGCGTCCTGGGGGGTCAGCGTGCCCCGCTGGAGCGCGTCGACCATCCGCCAGTTCAGCAGCTTCATGGCCTCCAGTCGGGTGTGGGTGCGGGCCAGTCGCCCGCGCACCCAGCCCAGGTCGATGACCCGGCGGCCGTCGGCGAGCTTGGTGCCGGCCGCCCAGCGCTGGACGTCGTGGAGGGCGCGGATGGCCATGGTGCCGTGGGCGGCGAGGGTGACCCGTTCGTGGTTGAGCTGGTTGGTGATGATCCGCCAGCCCTTGTTCTCCTGGCCGACCCGGCGGGTGGCGGGGACGGTGATGTTCTCGTAGTAGCTGGCGGTGGTGTCGTGCGAGGCAAGGGTGTTGATCAGGGTGCAGGAGTAGCCGGGGTCGCTGGTGGGGACCAGGAGCATGGTGATGCCCTTGTGGGGCGGGGCGTCCGGGTCGGTGCGGACGGCGAGCCAGACCCAGTCGGCGGTGTCCCCGTTGGTGGTCCAGATCTTCTGGCCGTTGACGACGTAGTGGCCGGTCTCCTCGTCGCCCGCGCGCACCGCGCGGGTCTTCAGGGCGGCCAGGTCGGTGCCGGCGTCGGGCTCGCTGTAGCCGATCGCGAAGTCGATCTCGCCGGAGAGGATCCGGGGCAGGAAGTACGCCTTCTGCTCCTCGGTCCCGAACCGCATGAGGGTGGGGCCGACGGTGTTCAGCGCCATCAGCGGCAGCGGCACCCCGGCCTGGGCCGCCTCGTCGAAGAAGATGAACTGCTCCATGGGCGTCATCCCGCGCCCGCCGTACTCCCTGGGCCAGCCGACGCCCAGCCAGCCGTCGGAGCCGAGCCGGCGCACCGTGGCGCGGTAGAAGCGCTTCTGGGCGGCCGGGTCGGCGTACCGGGCGTAGGCGTTGTCCGGCACCAGTTCGCCGAAGTACGTGCGCAGTTCGGCGCGCAGTCGCTGCTGTTCCGGGGTGTAGTCCAGGTGCACGGCCCCTCCACCAGTCGTCCGGTCCACTCGTCCCGTCGCCCGGTGGCCGCCCGGGTGCTGACGGCCCGTCGGATTCCGGGGTCGGGGGCACAGTAGAACGCGTTCCAGTAATACGGAAGGGCGGTGACCGGTCGGGCGCGGGCGCACACCGGGCCCGGCGCGACACCTTGAGGGGTGCCGGGCCGGGCCCGTTCCGGAGCCCGCCGCGTGGGGCGGCCTCAGCCGGCGTGCCTGGCGGCCTCGTTCCCCTGGACGCGGTCGCGACGCCCGTCGTTGCAGTACTTGACGGCGCCGGTGTTCGTCACGTGCTTGGCCGCGATCCAGGTCCGCCGGCCGCCGCGGACCAGGTACCAGACCTCGTTGCCGCGGATGTTCTGGGCGCGGACCTTGCAGACCAGGTAGACCCGGGCGCCGTTGCGGAGGTAGCCGCGGGACGCGGAGTCGGTGCTGGGGTACTCGCGCTCGTTCATCCCGCGGCCGGCGGTGACGGTGCCGTACGTGTAGTCCGGACCGGTCAGCTCCTGGGGAAAGGGCTGCGATTGAGGGCTGGGCAGGGGGTGGGGCGTCGCCTGGGCCGGAGTCGCTGCGAACAGCGTCGCCCCCAGGGCGACGGCCGTGGTCAGTGCGCCCGCGCCGGCTGCGAGCTTCTTGCCTCGGGCCACGAGGACGTCGGTCGTGGACATAGGGGTCTCCTGTTCTCGACGCGCGATGCGTTGCCGCGCAGTGCCACCCATCGGTGCGTTGCGGACATTACGCGCAAACACCACAAACAGTGTGGTGAAACGACGAAAACGCGGCCGACCGTGTGACGCCGCATGGGCCCGTCGGCCGAAGGAATTCACTCGCCCCCCGGCGCGCCGGTGCGCGCGGTCAACCCTCCGTACCCGCCTGGTGGATCCCGAAGACGGCGCCCTGCGGATCCCGCACCATCGCGATCCGCGGCCCGTCCGGGACGTCCGTCGGCGCCATCAGCACCATCCCCCCGGACTCGGCGGCCCGCGCCTCGGTCCCGTCGACCGACTCGACCGCGAAGTACGGCAGCCAGTGCGGCCGGACGTCCTCCCGGTCGCGCGCCTCCACGGTGCTCATCCCCCCGAAGTCGGCGCCGCCGATCCCCCACTGGGTGTACGTGCCATGGGCCCTGACCGTCCATCCGAGGACCCGGGAGTAGAACGCCACCGCGGACTCGGCGTCGTCGGTGGCGAGTTCGACCCAGCCGAGCGCGCCGGGCGCGTTCAGCAGCTCGGCGCCGGCGAAGCCGCGGGCCTGCCAGACCGCGAAGGCCGCGCCCGTCGGATCGGCCAGCACCGCGAACCGGCCCAGGTCGAAGACGTCCCGCGGATCCACCAGCACGCTGCCGCCGGCCTCGGTCACGGCCGCGGCCAGCGCCTCGGCGTCGTCGGTGGCGAAGGTGACGGTCCAGGCGGTCGGCTGGCCCGGCGCGTACAGCGGGGTCGCCGCGGCGACCCGGGCGTCGCCCATCGAGAAGAGCGTGTAGCCGCCGGCCGCCGCCCGCGGGTCGGTCCCGGCGTGCCAGCCGAAGACCTCGCGGTAGTAGACCGCGGCCGCGGCCACGTCCGAGGTGACCAGCTCCACCCAGCAGGGCGCGCCCGGCGTGATCTCGGTGATCTTCACGCGCTGCTCCGTCCCTCGGTGCCGCGGGCCGGGCGGGCGGAGCGCGGGCGCGCCGCCCCCGGCGTCCCTCCGCTGCCGATCGTCCGACGGGCGGTGCGGGCCCGCAACCCGGCACGACGGGGCCGGGTCAGGGTCGGTGCGGGTGCAGGTGCCGGCGGCGGAGCAGGTGGTGCGCGCGGCGCGGGGCGTCCTGCGCGAGGGCGGCCTCCAGGCCGCGGGCGGCCCCCTCCGCGGCCGCGGTCGAGCGGGGGAAGAGCGCCGCCTCGTACACCCGCACCGCGCGGTCCGGATCGGTCTGCCAGGTGTGCGCCTCGGCGAGGTGCTGGGCGAGCTCGCAGCCGTCCTGGAGGGCCAGGTCCGCGCCCGGACCGGCGAGCGGGGTCATCAGGTGCGCGGCGTCGCCCAGCAGCGTCAGGCCCGGGGTGTGCGGCCAGGTGTGCGGCACCGGCAGCGCGAACAGCGGGCGGTTGGCGAACCCCTCGCCGCCGTCCCGCAGCAGCGCCAGCAGCCGGTCGTGCCACCCGGCGAACGCCGTCAGCAGCGCGCCGCGGACCGCCTCGGCGTCCGCGATGTTCACCCCGGCCTCCCGTGCCCAGTCCTCGGAGCCGCACAGGGCCGCGTAGACCCGGACCCGGCCGCGGCCGTCGCGCCGGGCGATCAGCCCCTTCCCCGCGGACAGCGCCATCATGGTGCCGCGGCCGACCAGCCGGGCGATCGCCGGGTGCCGGGCGTCGACGTCGTCGAGGCCGGTCTCGACGAAGGTCACGCCGGAGTAGTGCGGGGTCGCCTCGGACAGCAGCGGGCGGACCCGGGACCACGTCCCGTCGGCGCCGACGACCAGGTCGAAGGTGGCCGACCCGCCGTCGTCGAAGACCGCCTGGTGCCGGCCGCCGCCGCGCGGGTGCAGCGTCCGCAGGTAGGAGCCCCAACGGACCGTGCCGGGGGCGAGCGAGTCCACCAGCAGCCGGCACAGCTCGCGCCGGCCGATCTCCGGGCGCTCGGCGGGCGTGCCGGGTTCGGGCAGGTCCCGGTGGAGCACCGCACCGGTGCGGTCGAGCAGCCGGAGCTCCTGGCCGACGGGCCGGGCCGCGGCGTGGAACTCCCGCTCCAGCCCGGCCACCCGCAGCGCCGCCTGCCCGGTCGCCGCCCGCAGCTCCAGGGGGCCGCCGGGCGCGACGCCCACCGGGCCGAGGGCCCGCTCGAAGACCGTCACCGGGACCCCGTACCGCTGGAGCACCCGGGCGCAGACCAGCCCGCCGGGGCCGGCCCCGATGATCGCGATGCGGAAGGTGGTGGGGGGCATGGCGCGGCGCTCCTCGGTGCTCCTCGGCCCGCGGTCCGACGCCCGCACCGGGACCGTCCTCGCTACCAGAGGAGCACAGCCGCCCCGAAAGTGCGATCGGTGCCGGTCGGAGGGCCCGCGAGGGTCAGTCCGGGAGGGCCCTGAGCAGGACCAACGAACCCTCCAGGAAGCATTGTTCGCGCAGTGCGCCGTGGCGGGCGTCCCAGGTGCCGTCGGCCAGGTCGCGGCGGAGCGCGTCGGCGAAGCGGGTGCGGGCCGGCTCGTCGACGAAGCTCCAGGCGGAGCACGCCCGGCGGGCGCCGGGGTCCAGGAGGCGCTCGGGGCGCCCGTAGTACGCCTCGTTGAAGCCGTCGGAGCAGTCCAGGGGGATCGGGACCGGCTCGACGGCGACGGTGCCGCCGAGAGCGGACGCCAGCGCGTCGATCCCGGGGTAGCGGCGGGCCTCGGTGTCCAGGACCTCGGGGCAGTAGGCGTGCAGCCAGAAGTCCCGGACCCGCCGCGGGTCGCAGGTCAGCACGACGACCGGGCCGCGGGCCACCCGGCGCAGCTCGCGCAGCCCGGCCGCCTGGTCGCTCCACTGGTGGACGCTGAAGGTGGTCATCGCGGCGTCGAAGGAGTCGTCGGCGAAGGGGAGTTGTTCGGCGACCGCGTCGATCGCCGGGGCGAGGTGGGGCGGCCGCTGGGCGCGCATCGCCGCGGACGGCTCGACGGCGGTGACCTCGCGGGAGGTCGCTTCGTAGGAGCCGGCGCCGGCTCCGACGTTCACCACCGTGCGCGCGGCGCCCAGGGCCCGGTCGATCCGGGCGGCGATCCGCGGGTCGGGGCGGCGGTGCTCGGCGTAGCCCCCGCCGACGGCGCCGTAGTCCACATCGCCGGCACTGCCGTCGCACGCACGCTCATCCATGACGTGAACGTATCAACGGGTCGGCGCCGCGGCGGGCGGATTCCCCGGAAGGGCGGCGGGCGGCGGACCGGCGCACGATGGAACCACCCAGGAGGGAGAACCACCAGCATGAGCAGGGCAACGACGGGTGACGGGCCGGGGCCCGTGCCCAGTGGACCGCGGCCGGTGCCGCACGACCCGGGGACGCCCGAGCCGGCCGAGGAGCCCGCGGAGGACCCCGGAACGGCCCCCGAGGAGCCGCCCGGCGCCCGTCCCGGCGAGGACCCGGCACCTGAGCCGCCCGACTGAGGCCGGGCGGCTCAGGCGGTGGGCCCGTCCGGTTGCAGCGACCGCCCGTCCGGCGCAAGGTGGGAGCCACTCCGGTCCGGGCGCACCCTCGACGCGCCCGCCAGCCGCCCCGGGCACGCACGCCGGGCCGATGTCGGGAGAAGAAGACGGCATGCTGCTGCCGGACAAGTCCGTACTCGCCTCGCTGCTGCGGCGCTACCGCGTCTGGGAGCGGGTGGTGCTCGCCGACCCGCACGACCCGGTGGCCCGGCGTCAGCTGGAGGACCTCGCGTACACGCTGTGCGTGCTGATGGGCCGGCGCACCGTCCACGAGGCGATCATCGAGGCGGAGCAGTACCTCGCGACCGATCGGGAGGCGCCCCGGACCGTCGAACGGCGCAACCGATAGGGCGCGCCGGGCCGAGCCGCCGCCCGCACCGCGCGAACCGAGGAGCCGAGCGTGGGACACCCCGGAAACCCGACGACCACCGCGCCGCCGCCCTCGGCAGCCGGCGCGGCCGACCCCGCCGCCCCGCTCGGCCCGAGCGAGCTGAACGCCCTCGACGCGCACTGGCGGGCCGCCAACTACCTGTCCGCCGGGCAGATCTACCTGATGGCCAACCCGCTGCTGTCCGAGCCGCTGCGCCCGGAGCACATCAAACCCCGGCTGCTGGGCCACTGGGGCACCTCCCCCGGTCTGAACCTCGTGCACACCCACCTCAACCGGGTGATCAGGGCCCGGGAGCTGGACGCACTGTGCGTCTGGGGGCCGGGGCACGGCGGGCCGGCGGTCCTGGCCAACTCCTGGCTGGACGGGACGTACACCGAGACGTACCCGGACGTGACCCGGGACGCGGCGGGGATGGCGCGGCTGTTCCGGCAGTTCTCGTTCCCCGGCGGGGTGCCGAGCCATGTCGCGCCCGAGACCCCGGGCTCCATCCACGAGGGCGGCGAGCTGGGCTACTCCCTCACCCATGCCTACGGCGCGGCCTTCGACAACCCGGAGCTGCTGGTCGCCTGCGTGATCGGCGACGGTGAGGCCGAGACCGGACCACTCGCCGCGTCCTGGCACGCCACCAAGTTCCTGGACCCGGTGCACGACGGCGCGGTGCTGCCGATCCTGCACCTCAACGGCTACAAGATCGCCAATCCGACGGTACTGGCCCGCATCCCCGAGGACGAGCTGGACGCCCTGCTGCGCGGCTACGGCCACGACCCGCTGCACGTCACCGGCGACGACCCGGCCGCGGTGCACCAGGCGATGGCCGCCGCCCTGGACCTGGCGCTGGACCGGATCGCGGCGATCCAGCGGCGGGCCCGCGCGGACGGCGACGCCGGGCGGCCCCGGTGGCCGGCGATCGTGCTGCGCACGCCCAAGGGCTGGACCGGTCCGCGGGAGGTGGACGGGCAGCCCGTGGAGGGCACCTGGCGCGCCCACCAGGTCCCGCTGGCCGGGGTGCGCGACCACACCGACCACCGGCACCAACTGGAGCAGTGGCTGCGCTCGTACCGGCCGGAGGAGCTGTTCGACGAGGCGGGACGGCCCCGGCCGGCGGTGCTGGCGTGCCTGCCCGAGGGCCGGCGCCGGCTGGGCGCCTCCCCGCACGCCAACGGCGGCCTGCTGCTGCGCGAGCTGCCGCTGCCGCCGCTGGAACGGCACGCGGTGGAGGTGGCCAAGCCCGGCACCGCGCTGCACGAGCCGACCCGGGTGCTCGGCACCCTGTTGGCCGACGTCATGGCGGCGACCGCCGGGCGCCGCGACTTCCGGCTCGTCGGCCCGGACGAGACCGCCTCGAACCGGCTGGACGCCGTCTACGGCGCCACCGCCAAGGCGTGGCAGGCGGCCACGCTGCCCACCGACGAGCACCTCGCGCGCGACGGCCGGGTGATGGAGGTGCTCTCCGAACACCTCTGCCAGGGCTGGCTGGAGGGCTATCTGCTCACCGGGCGGCACGGGTTGTTCTCCAGCTACGAGGCGTTCGCGCACATCGTCGACTCGATGGTCAACCAGCACGTCAAGTGGCTGCGGACGGCGCGCCGGCTGCCCTGGCGGCGGCCCGTCGCGTCCCTGAACTACCTCCTCACCTCGCACGTCTGGCGGCAGGACCACAACGGCTTCTCCCACCAGGACCCCGGCTTCGTCGACCACGTCCTCAACAAGAGCCCCGAGGTCGTCCGGGTCTATCTGCCGCCGGACGCCAACACCCTGCTGGTGGTGGCCGACCACGCGCTGCGCAGCCGCGACCACGTCAATGTGATCGTGGCCGGCAAACAGCCTTGCTTCGACTGGCTCACCCTCGACCAGGCCCGGGTGCACTGCGCCCGCGGCGCCGGTGTCTGGGAGTGGGCGGGCACCGAGAACGGCGGGCCTGCGCGTGTCCTCGCCCCCGCGCGGAGCACCGACGCCTCGCCCCCGGACGTGGTGCTGGCCTGCGCCGGGGACGTGCCGACGCAGGAGACGCTGGCCGCCGCCGACCTGCTGCGCCGCCATCTGCCGGAGCTGGCCGTGCGGGTGGTCAACGTCGTCGACATGACCAGGTTGCTGCCGGCCGACGTCCATCCGCACGGGATGCCGGACTCCGAGTTCGACGCCCTGTTCACCCCCGACAAGCCGATCATCTTCGCCTACCACGGCTACCCCTGGCTGATCCACCGGCTCTGCTACCGCCGGACCGGCCACCGGCACCTGCACGTCCACGGCTACAAGGAGCAGGGCACCACCACCACGCCGTTCGACATGGTCGTCCTCAACGACCTCGACCGGTTCCGGCTGGTGATGGACGTGGTGGACCGGGTGCCGGGGCTGGGCGCCCGCGCGGTGGCGCTGCGGCAGGCGATGGCGGACGTCCGGACCCGGCACCACGCCTGGATCCGGGAGCACGGCACGGACCTGCCGGAGGTCGCGGAGTGGACCTGGACGGGGTGACCGCCGACCCGTCCTCTCTCACCTGCTCCGCCCGCCTCTTGACGGCCCGTCAGGCGAACTGGCCGGCCCGTTCCCGCACCTCCTCGGCCACCGACCGGTCCAGCGCCGCGCGCACCAGCGCCGAGGCCAGCGCGGCGGTCTCGGCCGCGGGCACCAGCCGGAGCAGCCGGTCCGGGTCCTCCGGCAGCCCCAACCGCCGGGCGCCCTGGAGGGCCTTGGCATCGAGGTACGGGGCGAACTCCGGCCATACGCCCTGCACTTCGCGGACGAAGATGCCGGAGCCGGCCGGCCCGACGCCCGGCAGTTCCTGGAGCGCGCCGCGCAGCGCCCCGAGGTCGCCGTCGGCCGCCTCCCGCATCCGCCGCAGATCGCCGCCGTAGCGGTCCAGCAGGAGCCGCGCCCCGTCGCCGAGGCGGGTGGCGGTGCTCTCGTCGTAGCGGCGGTAGCCGCCCGCGCCGAGCGCCTCGACCCGCTGCCGCCAGGGTGCGTCGGCCATCCGCCGGGGCGTGCCCAGCCCGGCGTCGAACAGGGCGCGGGCCGCCGCCACCGCCACCGAGGCGCGGATCCGCGCACCGAGCAGGTCGGCGAGGACCAGGAGCTGGTAGAGCGGTTGCGGGGTGTCGCGCAGACGGATCCCGGCCTCGGCGGCGTAGGTCCGTCCGTGGCGGTCCAGCAGGGCGCGGACGAGGTCCTGGTGGGCGGGGCGCGGGCTCATCGGGTGCCTCCGGGGTTCGGGCGGGCGTCGGGCCGGCACCGCGTCCGGGCGCTCGGGGCGGCGCGGAACGAGCGGCCGCGCAGCGACACGGCCGACCACTGCGAGCGGGGTACCCGGTCGGCCCGGCCGGGATGCTCGGGCGTCCGGGTGGTCGGCGCCCGACGGTCCGGCGTACGGGTGGTCGGGCGTCCGGGTGGTCGGCGCCGGCCGGCAGGCGGGACGTCGCGGACTCGACCTAGGCTGGTACGGCACCGAACCGCACCACGAAGGCGGCTCCCATGCGCCCCACCGCGAAGTTCTCCCTCAGCTTCGGCCTGGTCACGATCCCGGTGGCCGCCTACAACGCCACCGACACCGCCGCCTCGGTCAGCTTCGTGCGGATCCACACGGCGGACGGCGGGCGGGTCCGCAACCAGCCGGTCTGCTCCCTCGAAGGCACCGAGGTCTCCCCCGACGAGATCGGCCGCGGCTACCGGACCGACGACGACACCATCGTCCCGCTGACCGACGACGACCTGGACGCGCTGCCGCTGCCGACCGCCAGGACCCTGACCATCCTGGCCTTCGTCGCCGGCGGCGACATCGATCCCCTCCAGATCGGCAAGGGCTACTACCTGGGCGCCGACGGCCCCGCGGCGGCCAAGCCCTACGCCCTGCTGCGGGACGCGATGGAGCGGCACCGGCGGGTGGGCCTGGGCAAGATCGCACTGCACGGCCGGGAGACCCTGGCCATGATCCGGCCGGTGGAGGACGTGCTGGTCATGCAGGTGCTGCTGTGGCCGCACCAGATCCGTCCGATGACCGGTGTCCTCCCCGAGCGGGAGGTGAAGGTCGCCGCCGACGAGGTGCGGGCGGCGGAGACGTTGATGGACTCCTTCGGCGGGCTGTCCGAGGAGGACGTGCACGACCACTACCGGGAGGCCCTGGAGGAGATCGTCGCGGCCAAGCTCGCGCACCGCGAGCCGGAGTTCGAGGCCGGCGAGGAGCCGCCGGCGGGCCGGGTGATGGACCTGATGGCGGCGCTCCAGGACAGCGTGCGGGCGGCGAAGCGGGCCCGCGGCGAGATCGACGAGGCGGCGGAGACGGACGGGAGCGGCGACGGGCGGGCGGCCGGCCGTACGGCGACGAGGACGGCGGCCCGCAAGACCGCTTCCCGGAAGGCCGCCGCCGCGGGAAAGACCGCGCAGCGCAAGCCCGCGAAGGCCACGGCGGCGGGCACGGGGACGGCGAAGGCCGGTGCCACGGCCGGGAAGAAGACGACCGCGGCGGCCAAGGGCAGCGGCGCGCAGAAGGCCGCGGGAACGGCCCGGAAGGCCACGGCGGCCAAGCGGGCCACCGGCCGCGGGCGGAAGGCGGGCTGAGGCCCGCGCCGGGCCGGGCACCTCGGGCGACGATCGGGCGGCGGCCGTGGCCGGTCAGCGGCAGCCCGTGCCGCCCACCGGCAGCACCCCGTCGATCAGGAACGCGTCCACCTTCTGCCGCACGCACGGGTTGCCGGAGGGGTACGCGGCGTGTCCCTCGCCGTGGTACGTCAGCACCACGCTCGCGTTGCCCAGTGCCCGGGCCATGTGCGCGGCGCCCTCGTACGGCGTGGCCGGGTCGTCGGTGGTGGCGACGAGCAGGGCGGGCGGTGCGTCGTGGGCGGCCACGTCGCGGGAGGAGTCGTCGCCCGGCACGGGCCAGCCGTAGCAGTCCAGCAGCGTCGGGGCGATGTCCGGGCCGAAGAGCGGGGACGCCTGGGTGAGTTCGCGCTGGGCGCGTGGGAAGTCGGCGGGGCCGTAGCGCTCGGAGGTGTCCCGGCAGCTGATCGCCCGGAGGGCCAGTTGGTCCTGGGAGGGCATCGCCGCGGTCGCGGTGAGCCCGGGGCGACGGGCGGCGGTGCCGGTGCTGCCGCCCGCGCCGCCGCTGCCGCTCAGCTGGAGGATCCCGGACCCGTCCCCGTCGCGCAGCTGCGCCAGGGCGTCCCGCAGGGCGGGCCAGCTGTCCCGGCTGTAGAGGGACTGCCGCAGCGCGTAGACATAGGCCGTACCGTCGACCTGCGTGCCCTGCACGCGCAGCGGATGATCCGTCAACTTCTGGTACCAGTCGGTGAGTTGACGTCGCACGGTCGCGTCGTCGGAGCCCAGCGGGCAGTGACCGGTGTGCACGCAGTCGGTGGCGAAGTCGTCGAGCACCCGCTGGAAGCCGCGGGCCTGGGCGACCGCGGTCTGCCAGGTGTTCCTGGTCGGGTCCTCGACGCTGTCCAGCACCAACCGGCCGGCGGTGCGGGGGAAGGTGTGGGCGTAGACCGAGCCGAGCCGGGTGCCGTAGGAGAAGCCCAGGTAGTTGAGCTTGCGGTCGCCGACGGCGGACCGCAGGACGTCCATGTCCCGGGCGACGTCGGGGGTGCCGACCCAGGGCAGCAGCTCGCCGGAGTACCGGCCGCAGGCTTCGTTGATCCGCTTCTCGTTGGCGGCGAGGCTGTCCGCGCCGGTGCCGCTGGCCGGGGTGTAGCCGGTGCCGCAGGAGATCGGTTCGGTGTGGCCGGTACCGCGCGGGTCGAAGCTCACCAGGTCGTAGCGCTGGCCGAGGTGGGCGAAGCCGTCGCTGTTGCCGATGAGGTAGTTCACGCCCGAGTCGCCGGGGCCGCCGGGGTTGACGACCAGCGAACCGAGCCGCTTGCCGGGCCCGGTCGCCGGCAGCCGGACCAGTTGCACGCGCAGCGTGCCGCGCTCGGGATGGGCGTAGTCGCGCGGGACCTCCAGCCGGGCACACTGGAAGCGGCGCGCGCCACCGGAGGGCGGCGCGGCGCCGGTCGGCGGCGGCGAGCCGTGCGAGGACGGGGACGGGCCGGTGCCGGGGAAGCCCGCCGGACAGGGCTGCCAGGCCGGCCGCTGCGCGTAGAAGCGGCTGAGGCCCGGGCCGGCGGCGGCCGGGGCCGGGGACGCCACCGCGGCCGGAATCCCGGCCAGGGCGCCGGACAGCGCGCCCGCCACCAGCACCGCGAGGGATCCGCGAAGACCCGGCATACCCCGAGGGTAGGGCCGGGGACTCGAACGGGCATCCGGACGCGGGGCCGGGCCGGCGGCCGGCACCGGGATGCGGGGCGACCGCCCGGTCGGCGGGATACGGGGCGGCGGTCCTCTTCCGCGCGGCGGCCCAGGGCCGGGGCCGCCCGTGGTCAGCGCGGCAGCGGCAGCAGCGCCCCGGCGCGTTTCACGGTGCGGATGACCGGGGCGGTCTCCAGCGTCCGGATGGCGTCCAACGACGCGATCCGCCCGGTCAGATAGCGGGCGAGGCCGAGCGGGTCCCGGCAGTTGACGGCGGCCACCAGATTGGTCGGCCCGGTGGTCATCGCGACGAAGGACACCTCGGGGTGCCCGGCCATCGCCGCGACCACCTCGGTGAGCCGGGAGGGCCGTACCGACATCCACAGCCGGGCCTCGGTGCGGAAGCCGAGGGCGGCGGGCGGGATGTCGACGAGGAAGGCGAGCACACCGGCCCGCCGCAGCACGGCCAGGCGCCGGCGCACGGTCGACTCGGACACCCCGGCCGCGGCGGCGAGTTCGATGTGGCCGGCCCGGCCGTCCCGCGACAGCACCTCGATGAGTGCCCGGTCCGCCGGCCCGAGCGCGCGCCCGCCCTCCTCGGTGCCCGGGACGTCCCCGTCCGCTCCGATCGCCTCGTCCGCGGCCGGCGGGGCGAGCAGGGCGACCTGTTCCGGGGTGAGCCGCGCGGCGCCGGCCGGCAGTGCCACGGGGCCGCCCCCGGGCCGCGCGACGCCGGGCCCCTGCGGGAGGCCGAGCAGCAGGTGGGCGGTGACCGAGGTGACCCGGCCGGTCCTGGGGAGCTTGCGCAGCAACAGTTCCTCGCCGCGGTCGGCGGTGGGCGTCTGGACGCTGCAGGAGATCTCGGTGCCGCCGGAGAGCAGATGGACGTAGGAGGTGTCGGGGCGGGCCGCCAGGGCGTCGGCGAGCGCGGACGCCGCGTCCGGTGTGCAGCGCAGCCGGAGGGTCCAGGCGCTGTGGCCGAGCCGGGCGCCGTTGAGGGCGCCGACGACGCGCAGCACGCCCGCGGTGCGCAGCCGGCGGTAGCGGCGGGCGACGGTGTGCTCGGAAACCCCGAGAGCGGCCCCGATGAGCCGGAACGGCGCCCGGCCGTCGATCTCCAGGGCGTGCACCAGCCCCGTGTCCACCTCGTCCAGCACGACGGTTTCCGGCTTCATCCCGGGCAGTCTGCCAGCACCCGCCGTCCCGGCCGCCCGCCACCTCTCTCACGTGAACGACTCGCCCAAACGACCCACTTGAACGACTCGTTCACAATATGTCGTTGACAACGAGGTAAGCGCGGCGGCACTCTGACGGCATGTCATCGACCTCGGAACAGCAGCCCGCGTCCGCCCGCCCGGCCGACCCGTTCACTCCCCCCGATCCCGGCCAGGCCCGCGCGCACCGCGCCCACGCCGCCCTCTTCCGCATCGCCGAACGCCATGCGGCCACCGACGAGCAGCGCCGCCGCCAGGCCCACCCCTCGCTCATCGGCCCCCACGAAGCCGTCCGGATCGTCTCGTTCCTGCTCAGCGGCGCCGCCCAACTCCACGACGGCGAAGCGGAGGTGGACCGCGCCGACATCACCGCCGCGCTGAGCCTGGTGCCCATGGCGCGCGGCGACATGGACGAACTGGAAACCGGGCTCCTCCAGATGGCGCGCGGTCGCGGCATGACCTGGCAGGAGATCTCCTTCGGCCTGGGCCTCGGCACCCCGCAGGCCGCCCGGCAGCGCTACGAACGACTGGCCGGCCGCACCGCCACCGAATCCGACTCCACCAGCAACTCCGACTCCACCACCGGCTCCGGCGCCGAAGCGCAGTGAGGCCGTGGCGGGCCCGGCCGCACCGGCGGCATCGCCGCGGACTTCAACAGGCCGGGCCTGGTGCCGGAGTCGGACACCCTGCTGGTCCACGACGGGGTGGGGCGGTTGGCCGCCCGGGCCCGGGTCAACCGGCGTTCCGAGGTGGACGTCCACCCCGTGCACCGGGGTCGCGGCCTGGGGGCCGCGCTGCTGGACTGGGCCGAGGCCCGGGCCCGCCGGGCCGGGAGCGAGGGGATCGTCCAGACCGTGCCGGGCGACGACGCGCACGCCGTCGCACTGCTGCGGTCGACCTGCACCCTGTGGACCCACTCGGACACCGGCGCGCTCACCTTGTACCTGCGGGTGGGCATGACGGTCAGGCGCAGTTCCACGGTCTTCCGCACGCCGCGCCCTGCGCGACCGACTTGATCAGCTCGGCCGGGACCCTGCCGGACCCGCGGCCCTCGGTGTACCGCTGCAGGTTGGTCTAGATCGCCCCGGGCATCAGCGCGTTAGCGGTGATGCCGTCGCCGGACCAGCGGCGCGTGGCCTCCACCGCGCACAGCACGTTCGCGGTCTTGGACTGCCCGTAGGCCGGCCACGGGTCGTAGCGGCGGAAGGCGAAGTGCACATCGCCGAAGACCACCGGCGAGCCACACCCAGCCCTGCGGGGTGTGCCGCTCGGGGCAGGCCATCACGCCCGCGTTGTTCACCAGGAGGTGCAGCGGCCCGTCCCAGGCGGCGGCGAACGCGTCGATCGACGCGGGGTCGGCCAGGTCCAGCGGGGCGACGTGCACGGCGGTGCCGCCCGTGGACGCGGCGATGTCCTCGGCGCCCCGGTCGCCCGCGGCGGTGTCCCGGACGGCGAGGGTGACCTCGGCGCCGGTACCGGCCAGGGCGCGTGCGGTCTCCGCGCCCAGGCAGGAGGACGCGCCGGTCACCACGGCGCGCCGACCGGTCAGGTCGATGCCCGCGACGACCTCGGCCGCGGTGCTGGAAGATCCGAAGGGGGTCCGGATCAGGCTCATGGCACCACGCCAACTGGGCCCCTCCCCGCTCTCCCCGCTCACGCGTCGAGGCCGCCGCGCTTGACCAGCTGGCCGGCGATCACGTTGCGCTGGATCTCGTTGGTGCCCTCTCCCACGATCATCAGCGGCGCGTCACGGAAGTACCGCTCCACGTCGAACTCGGTGGAATAGCCGTAACCGCCGTGGATGCGCACCGCGTTGAGGGCGATCTGCAGGGCGGTCTCGGAAGCGAAGAGCTTGGCCATGCCGGCCTCCATGTCCACCCGTCGGCCGGCGTCCGCCTCGCGCGCCGCGTACAGGGTGAGCTGACGGGCCGCGGTGAGCGACGTGGCCATGTCCGCGAGGTAGTTGCCGATGGACTGGTGCTGCCAGATCGGCTTGCCGAACGCCTCGCGCTGCCGGGCGTAGGCGAGCGCGTCCTCCAGGGCCGCGCGCCCGACGCCGAGGGCCCGGGCGGCGACCTGGAGGCGGCCGGTCTCCAGGCCCTTCATCATCTGGCCGAAACCCTTGCCCTCGACGCCGCCCAGCAGGGCGTCGTCGGGCGCCCGGCAGTCCTCGAACGACAGCTCGCAGCTCTCCACGCCCTTGTAGCCGAGCTTGGGCAGGTCCCGGGAGACGGTGAGCCCGGGGCCGTGCTCGACGAGGAGCAGGGAGATGCCCCGGTGCGCGGGGGTGGCGGTCGGGTCGGTCTTGCACAGCAGCGCGATCAGTTGCGAGCGGCGGGAGTTGGTGATCCAGGTCTTCGTCCCGTTGATCAGGTAGCCACCGCCGCGCGCGTCCTTGCGGGCGACGGTGCGCAGGGCCTGGAGATCGGAGCCCCCGC
Source organism: Streptomyces noursei (assembly GCF_016917755.1). GTDB lineage: Bacteria > Actinomycetota > Actinomycetes > Streptomycetales > Streptomycetaceae > Streptomyces > Streptomyces yunnanensis. Next base: position 2,164,894 of record NZ_CP070326.1, read on the forward strand.
CCGGTTCGGTCAGCGCCATGGTGGCCCGGATCTCGCCGGTGGCCATCTTCGGCAGATAGCGGCGCTTCTGCTCCTCGGTGCCGAAGCGCACCAGCAGCTTGGCGACGACGGTGTGGCCGCCCATCGCGCCGGCCAGGCTCATCCAACCGCGCGCCAACTCCTCCGTGACCAGGACGTAGCACGGGGTGGAGACGGGCGTGCCGCCGTACTCCTCGGGGACGGCGAGGCCGAAGACACCGAGCCGCTTCATCTGCGCGATCAGTGCCTCGGGGTAGATGTCGCCGTGCTCCAGTTCCCTGACGACGGGTTTGACGTCCTTGTCGACGAAGTCGTGCACCGTGCCGACGACGCTCTGCTCGTCCTCCGAGAGGACATCGAGGGTGCTCATCCGCGACGCTCCTTGTCTCCACCGGGTCCTCGACTGCGGCCGGAACGCGCCCCGTTCGGCCGGATACCCTCGTGCATGCTCACGCGAGCAGCGAGGAGCGGGCAACGGGGGACGCCGCCATGCGGGGGACGGACGGCGGACGGCCGGCGCGGGCGGTGGCCGACGACCACGCGCCTCGCCCGGCCCACCCGCCGGCGTCCGGCCGCCCTCGCCGGACCCGGAGGAAGGCCCATGACCGACAGCGCCCCGCACGTTCCCGACCTCGCCCGCGCCGCCGACGGCACCCGGCTCGCCTACCAGCGCCGGGGCGCGGGACACCCCCTCGTCCTGCTGCCCGGGCAGGCCAACAACCACCACTGGTGGGACCCGGTGCGGGCGGACTTCCACGGCACGCACACCACGATCACCCTCGACTACCGCGGCACCGGTGACAGCGAAGCACCGCAGGGCGGCTACTCCACACGGCAGTTCGCGGACGACGTCATCGCGGTGCTCGACGCCTCGGGTGTCGAGCGGGCCGACGTCTACGGGACCTCCATGGGCGGACGGGTCGCCCAGTGGGTCGCCGCGCGGTACCCCGAGCGGGTCCGGCGGCTCGTCCTGGGCTGCACCTCCCCGGGCGGCCCGCACGCCGTGGAACGCGACGCTTCCGTGCGGCGCGCCCTGGCCCACCCCCACCCGGAGACCGCGCGCCGGACCCTGGTGGACCTGATGTACTCCCCCGCCTGGCGCGCCGACCACCCCGGCCCCTACCCGACCCTCGGCGACCCCGACATGCCCCCGCACGCCCGCCGCGGACACCTGGTGGCCAGCAACGCGCACGATGCCTGGGACGCGCTCCCCGACATCGGCGCGCCCACCCTGATCCTCCACGGCGACCAGGACCGGCTCACCCCGCCGGACAACGTCCCGCTGCTCGCCGCCCGCATCCCGGACGCCAGGACGCACCTCTTCCGCGGTGCCCGGCACGCCTACTTCCACGAGCGCCGCGCGGAGGCCGGCGGCCTGGTCGCGGCGTTCCTGGGTGGCTAGCGGACACGACCTGGGACCTGTCCCCCGCCGGCGGCGATGCGCCCGGGTACGTCCCCCGGCCCGCGGTGGTCCGTGTGCATCGGCCGTCCTCGCAGGAGCGCCGGAGGCGGCCCCGGCACAGGGTCTGCATCAGCCCGACCGCCCAGCACATCGGGCACCCGCGCAAGGCGAACAGGCGGACCGGCAGCAGCACCAGGCTCGCCGGGCCGACGGCCGGGAGGAGCGCGACCGAGCCGGCCAGCGCGCCGAACCCCACCGCGCCGCGCACCAGGTGCCGGGTCAGCGAGGTGCTCGCGAAGTCGGGACCGTCGGCCTGCCGGACCCACGGACCGCGGCGGCCCGCCGATGGCACCGGCGCACCGGGCCGGCGGCGCCCGGCGGTGATCGGCAGGGCGGCACCGACGAGTGCGACCATCGCGAACCGGACTCCGGTGCGGTGTATGGGGTCGTCGCCCCCTCCCCGACCGGACGGCGGCAGTGGCTGCCGCCCGTGACCGCCGGGCCGAGCCGCCCCGTTGACGTCGCTCGTCCGACGACTGCCGCGCGAGATGTTTAGTGATCGTTTATTGCGGCTCGACAGGATGTGGAGCGTCGAGCAGGATCCTTCGCAGGGGACGGTATGGCCAAGCTGTATCTGGAGAAGCTCAAGTGCGTCACGACCGAGGGCTGGAGCGGCTTCGACGAACCGAGGCTCGTCGTCCAGGACCGCGGCACCGTGTGGAATGGAACGGTGCTGGGAGATCGGATGTACACCGTCAAGTACGACTGCGACTTCACGGGGATGATTGCCGTCTCCCTCGGGGAGGCCGGCGCCTCGGGCGGGGACGGCGAGCCCGGGGAGCAGTGGATCACGGACACGCCCGGCGAGCGCACTCTGCGCTTCAGGGCGGACGGCGCCGAGTACAGGCTGCTGTACGCGGTGGAGTAGGAGGCCCGGCCGGACGACGCCCTCGTTGCGGCGCGCGGGCGATCAACTGGCTCTCCCCTCGGTGGCGTTGGGCAGTGCGCCACAATGCTCCCATGACCGATGATCAGTCCCGAATTCCCGCCCGTGCACTGCTGCGTCGCCCCGAGGACGGGGAGCTCATAGACGTCGCCGGTGTCGCGCACTTCTTCCGGTTGACCGGCGAACACACAGGCGGGCACTTCGCCTTCGAGGAGTTCAGCCTCGCCCCTGGAGTGATCGGCGCCAGACCGCATGTGCACGATGGGCACGACGAGTACTTCTACGTCCTCGAAGGCGAGTTGACGTTGCACACCGGGGACGGCGAGGTAACGGCCGGTCCCGGACATCTGCTCGCCGCGACCCGCGGCACCCCGCACGGCTTCCGCAATGCGGGCACGGTCTTGGCACGCGCCCTGTGTCTCTACACTCCCGCCGGATACGAGGACTACTTCCGCGACGTCCACGCCGCGGTGAGCGCCGGGGCGGAAGCGACCGATGAGCTGCTGGCCGAATTCCGCAGCCGCTACCGGACCGGTTCCTACCAGGTTCCCCCGGCATCATGTCGCGCCTCAGCTCACGGGGATGCGCCTCGGCCGAGCCATTAGGCTGCGCCGCAGCTCTTCACCCATGCGTCACGAATAAGGGTAATGACACCTACGTCATGTTCGGCCGGCTTCCTGAGCGCGGAGCCAGTGGAGGTCCCCACACGGAATTGAGCCCCCTCGCTCTTGACGCAAGGGGGCTCAACGGGCTGGCGACTACCGCACCGGCATCAGTCCGCTCCACCCAAATCAACGCAGTAGCCCATCATGCGACTGCCCTTGAACGTGGCGACCTGAACTCCAATGTTGCCGATGCCACCCTTGTACTTGGCCGACGTCCACCCTCCTTGCGTTTGCCATAGCCGGAAACCTTGTTCCAGTGGCCCTGCACGATTTTCCCGTTCATGTCCACTATGAGGATTCGAATCGCCGCATAGCGGCCTTCGGCCCGGCCGTCCGCCAGGTTCAGCTTGACACTGAGCGTTGCGCCCGGCCCGTGCCAGTTAGTAGATGTCCGCCCCGCCCGACGCCCCGATGTCGCCCGTGGTGCACGCTCGCTGCACCACAGGGTCACCCGAGCCGACCGCGGGAGTGCGGGCCTTTCCGACGACCGCCGGAGGGCCTTCGCACAGGATTCCCGGATCTCGACCGGCGTCCGGCCCCAGTCGCTCGCTCGGCACCTCCTGGGCGCGAGCGTGGTGCCCCATTCCACGGCGACCTTGACGATTCCCTCGGTCGGCGCCGAAGCGTCGACGGTATTCGACGCCTTCTTCGTACCCAGCTCCGGATATCAGGCGCTTCCCCTGCCTCGCCGGCCCGGAAAATGCTCAGTCGAGACAGAACTCGTTGCCCTCGATGTCCTGCATCGCGATACACGACTCATTGACGCCATCGGCACGCAGCAGTTGCACGCGTACCGCGCCGAGCGCGACCAGTCGTGCGCACTCGGCCTCCAGCGCGGCCAGGCGCTCTTCACCCACGAGTCCGGTGCCGACCCGTACGTCGAGATGCACCCGATTCTTGACGACCTTGCCCTCGGGAACGCGCTGAAAGAACAGCCGCGGGCCCACACCTGAGGGATCGATACAGGCGAACGCTGACCCCTGGCGCTCAGGCGGCAGCGAGCGATCGTAAGCGTCCCAAGTAGCGAACCCCTCCGGTGGCGGCGGTACGACGTACCCCAACACCTCGCACCAGAAACGAGCGACGCGCTCAGGTTCTGCGCAGTCGAAAGTGACTTGGACCTGCCTGATCAATGACATCGGCGCACCATAGCAGTGGTTTTGTGCCCGGCCTGGAAACGGTCAAAGCTCCACGTGCACCGCACCTATATGCCGGCCCTCCACCAGCTCCCGCAGCGCGCGCGGTGCCTGGTCGAGCCCGGTCAGCACGGTGCGGGGGAAGCTGAGCGTGCCGTCCCGCAGCGCGCGGCCGAAGAAGTCGGTCCACTCGGGGATGACGTCGAGGTGGTCGAAGAGCGCCGCGCCGCGCAACGTGACGCTGCCTGAGATAAGGGCGTGGGGGTCGATCTCCGTGACGGCCGAGTCGCCCAACTGCCCGGCCAGCGCGCCGATCAACGCGATGCGTGCCCCGCGTCGGGCCAATGCCATCGCCGACTTCAGCTGCTCGCCACCCACGTTGTCGACGACCACGTCGAGCCCGTCCGGCGCAGCAGCCCGCAGCTGTTCGTCGAGGGAGCCCGCGTTGCGCAGCACGACGGCGTCGTAGCCCAGTTCCTTCGTCAGGATGTCGGCCTTGCGCTGTGAGCTGGTGGAGCCGATGACCCGGGCCGCGCCGCGCTGCCTGGCGATCTGCCCGGCCAGGGAGCCCACACCACCCGCCGCGCTGGTCACGAACACCGTGTCGCCCTGGCGGACTTCGCCGGCACGCACGACGCCCAGGTAGGCCGCGGCGCCCTGCGAAAGGTGCGCGGCCGGGAAGGGCAGCGCCCCTGGGTCCAGGCGCTGGACGGCCTGGGCGTCCAGCACCGCGTACTCCCGCCAGCCACCGGTCTGGCTGGCGACCAGATCGCCCACCTGCAGACCGCTGTCGCCTGCGTCCACGACCTCTGCGATACCGGGTCCCGGCACACAGGCGCCGACGTCGAACGGCCGCATCGGCAACTCGCCGCGGCCACGGATCAGTTCGCTCATGATGGTGAGGACGGCCAGCGTGGTGGTGCGGACGAGCACCTGGCCCGGCCCCGGCACGGGCACCGGGACCTCCACGACGGTGAAGTGCTCCTCGGACGGCACACCCGTGGAGCGGGTGACGAGGTGAACCTCTCGATGGGTCGCCGGGACGGCGAATGCTGCGGACATGCGCTGACTCCTGATCTCGTCCGGTCAGTACCGCGGGAACCCGGTCCTGCCGGCAGAACCGTGGCACCCTGCCCCCAACAACGCCCCCTCCGCGTCCCAAGATCCCTGTTCCGCTGTCGGCGAAGCAGTCCAGCCGACGCGCTGCACTGGGTGTGGCGTACAGCCGCGCCGCCATCGCCAAGTCGTCATGAAGCTTTGGAGATCCGGCCGCCGCGGCATACCGGCGCAGTGCGGCACCGAGCCCCGCATTGCCCGGCCCGAGGAGATCGCCAACGCGATCGTCTGGTTGCTGTCGGACGCCGCGAGCTTCGCCGTGGGGTCTCCGCTGGTCATCGACGGGGGTTACACCACGCGGTGAGACCGAGGCGTGGGGAGTCGGGGAGTCGCCGCTCGTCGAGCGGAAGGGTCGGCCAGTGGCCAGCCGCAGGTGTAGCCAGCGCCTTGCTGCGGTGCCAGGAAGAGCGTGCCGTCCTCCGGTTCGGACACACCATGCGGAAGGCCCCGGGAAAGCCTCAGCCGACTGCCTCGATGGGGAGCCGCGCCACGACGCCAGGGCCGAGGTCGAGGTCGAGGTCGAGGTCGAGGAGAGTGGAGCCGGCCGGCCTCGGGCCCCTTTGAGCGGGAGGCACACCGAACACGAGAGCAGCGGAGCTCCTGACCAACGCAAGCGGCTCCGTCCTCATCGCCCGGGGGACGTGGCGCCGCGCAGCTTGTCCCAGGTCAAGGGCCGCATGCGCCGTTCGGGTGGCCGGGCGCCGGTTCTCGTCGAGCGGCGCACGACCGGGGGTGTTGGCGGATCGCCTGGGGTTACGGAGCGCGCGTTCGTCGGGAAGGGCGGGCGTCGGCCGATGAGCGCCCGTTGTGGCGGAGAAACCTTGTGGACGACGGTGCAGCCGGCTGCTCGCGGCCCGATACTTGATCCGCCGGAGCAGTCCAGCGGAAAGGTCACCCGATTGGCTGATCAACCATCAGGAACGTCAGCATGAGGTCAGCATCAGTCCCGCCGGAAGCCGCCGTTCCGCGCCTGGGACGCCAAGATCGAGAACCTGCGAAGACGCGTCCGACCAGCAAAAGATCAAGCCATGGCCGTGCTTGTCGAGGATCCTTGGAAGGTGCCCATGAGGATGTTGATCAACGTCGCCGAGACCGTGGTGGCGGACGCCCTGCGCGGGATGGCCGCGGCGCATCCGGAGCTCGTGGTGGACGTGGCGAACCGGGTGATCGTGCGGCGGGACGCGCCGGTGGCCGGGAAGGTGGCGCTGCTCTCCGGCGGAGGGAGCGGGCACGAGCCGTTGCACGGGGGGTTCGTGGGGCCGGGGATGTTGGACGCGGCGTGTCCGGGTGAGGTGTTCACCTCGCCGGTGCCGGATCAGATGGTGCGGGCCGCGACGGCGGTGGACGCCGGGCGCGGGGTGTTGTTCGTGGTGAAGAACTACACCGGCGACGTGCTGAACTTCCGGATGGCGGCGGAGCTGGCGGAGGACGAGGGGGTGCAGGTCGCCAGCGTGCTGGTCGACGACGACGTCGCGGTGCGCGACTCGACGTTCACCGCCGGGCGGCGCGGGACCGGGGCGACGCTGTTCGTGGAGAAGATCGCGGGGGCGGCGGCGGAGGAGGGGATGCCGCTGGAGCGGGTGGAGGCGGTGGCCCGGAAGGTCGTGGCGTCGTCGCGGAGTTTCGGGGTGGCGCTGAGCGCCTGCTCGACGCCGGCCAAGGGCAGTCCGACGTTCGACCTTCCCCCGGGCGAGCTGGAGTTGGGGGTGGGGATCCACGGCGAGCCGGGTCGGGAGCGGCGGGCGATGATGACCTCGCACGAGATCGCGGACTTCGCGGTGGACGCGATCCTGGAGGACCTGCGACCGCGGCTGCCGGTGCTGGTGCTGGTGAACGGGATGGGGGCGACGCCGCTGCTGGAGCTGTACGGCTTCGGCGCGGAGGTGCACCGGGTGCTCGACGAGCGCGGGGTGTCGGTCGCCCGTACGTTGGTGGGGAACTATGTGACGTCGCTGGACATGGCCGGCTGCTCGGTGACGTTGTGTCAGGTCGACGAGGAGTTGCTGCGGTTGTGGGACGCGCCGGTGGCGACGGCCGGGCTGCGGTGGGGGCGCTAGGGCGCTTCTGGCGGATCTCCGTGGAGGAAGGAGCGGCGTCTGGTGCGTGCGATCGCAAGGCGCCGGGATGTCTTCATAGCGGAGCTATGGGGACATTGCGGCAACGCCGCGAGCGGGCGTGCCAGGCGCCGCGACGCCGCGGAGATCCGTCAGAAGCGCCCTAGGGCGCGGCAGGAGGGGTGAGCCGGGGGCGGAGTGGGGTGTCGTGGGCGGCGGTGGGTCGCCGTTGGCGGTACGTGGGTGTCGCAAAGGGCGGCAGTCACTTGGGAGTCGGGTGTGCAGAGGGGTGATGGTGTGGTGGACACGGGGTTTGACGCCGGGTTCTTCGTGCGGTGGATGGTGGCGGCGGCCGGTCTGGTCGAGCAGGAGGCCGGGCGGCTCACGGAGCTGGACTCGGCCATCGGCGACGCCGATCACGGAACCAATATGCAGCGGGGGTTCGCCGCGGTGGTGAAGACGCTGGAGAGCGAGCCGCCCGCCACGCCCGGGGCGGTGCTGGTCACCGCGGGGCGGCAGCTGATCTCGACGGTGGGGGGTGCCTCGGGGCCGCTGTACGGGACGCTGCTGCGGCGGGCCGGGAAGAGCCTGGGCGAGGCGTCGGAGGTGACGGTGGCGGAGTTGCAGGCGGGGCTGCGGGCCGGGGTCGAGTCGGTGCGGGAGCTCGGGGGTGCCGCGCCCGGCGACAAGACCATGGTCGATGCCCTGCTGCCGGGCGTGGAGGCGCTGGGGACCTCGCTCGACGCGGCGGCCGGGGCGGCCGAGGAGGGGGCGTTGGCGACCGTGCCGATGCGCGCGCAGAAGGGGCGGGCCAGCTATCTCGGGGAGCGCAGCATCGGGCATCAGGACCCGGGCGCGACGTCCTCGGCGCTGCTGTTCGCGGCCCTCGCGGAGGTGGCGCGATGAGCGGCGAGGACCGCGTGGTGGGTGTGGTGCTGGTGTCGCACAGCAAGGCGGTCGCGGAGGCGGTCGCGGAGCTGGCGGTCGGGCTGACCGGGGACGGCCCGAAGGTGCCGGTGGCCGCGGCCGGCGGAACGCCGGACGGGGGGCTGGGGACGAGCGCCGAGCTGATCGCGTCGGCGGCGCGGGAGGTGGACCGCGGCGCGGGGGTCGCGCTGCTGGTCGACCTCGGCAGCGCGGTGCTGACGGTGAAGGCGCTGATCGCGGAGGGCGACGAACTCCCGGCGGACGCCCGGCTGGTGGACGCGCCGTTCGTCGAGGGGGCGGTGGCCGCCGTGGTCAGCGCGTCGGCCGGGGCGAACCTGGCGGCGGTCGTGGCGACGGCCGAGGAGGCGTACGGCTACCGCAAGCGGTGAACGCCCGGTCCCGCGGGCGCGCTCAGGGTTTGCGGGCGACCGCGGCGTAGCAGGCGGCCTCGGCGTCGGTGACGTGGGTGGCGTCCTCGGGGCAGTCGGGGCGCCACTGGTGGGAGAGGGTGACGCCGGGGTCGAGGAGTTCCCAGCCGTCGAAGAAGCGGAGGAACTCGGCGCGGGTGCGGAACTGGAGCGCGGTGCCCGCCTCGCGGTAGATCCCGAGGATCCGGTTCATGGTGTCGGGGCTGTAGTCCGCGGTGGCGTGGGTCATCGCCAGCGTGCTGCCGCTGGGGAGGGCGGCCTTGAGGGTTTCCACGACGGTGTGCGCGCGGTCCCGGCCGTCGTCGGTGACGAAGTGCATCAGGGCGTTGAGGCTCAGGGCGACCGGCCGGGTCAGGTCGAGCGTGTCGAGGAGCTGCGGGGCGCTCAGGATGCCGGCGGGCTCGGTGACGTCGGCGGGCACGTAGGCGGTGCGGCCCTGGGGGGTGCCGCGGAGCAGGGCCGCGGCATGGGCGAGGACGATGGGGTCGTTGTCGGTGTAGACGATGCGGGCGTCGGGGGCGGTGCGCTGGGCGATCTCGTGGAGGTTGGGCGGGGTGGGGATGCCGGTGCCGATGTCCAGGAACTGGCGCAGGCCGGCGCCGGCGAGGTGCCGGGTGGCCCGGTGCATGAACTCGCGGTTGATCCGGGCGGCCACCAGGGCTGCGGGGAAGACGCCCAGGACGCTGCCGGCGGCCATCCGGTCGGCCAGGAAGTTGGTCTTGCCGCCCAGCATGTAGTCGTAGATGCGGGCCGAGTGCGCCCGGTCCAACTGCAGGTCCACCACGGGCTCGTGCTCGGTCATCGCGCGCTGCCTCCCCGCCGTCGGATGGGTCGCCGGCCGGGCACCGCCCGCGCGAGCGGCGTCCGACGGGGAGAGCACTGCCCGGTGGGTGGGCGTTCATGCGCCGGGGCACCACCCGGGCGCGGGCACCTGCCGTCTGCGCCGGGCCCGGTGGTCGCGGGTGGGCGGCGGCGCGCGGGATCTGGTCGTTCTCGGTCACGAGTAGTCATATGAATACGGAGCGCAGGAATATTTGTCGTCGGGTGCCACAAATCGGCTTGGTTTCCTGTTGATTGGAAGGTGAGGGCAAACCGTCCTCCCGGCGCGGCCGCCGTCCTCGGTGGCGCCGCGCCGGTGCACGGCAAACGGAACGAGGACGGCGCGTGAGCACAGACCGGAACCGACTTCTGCCGGCCAGACGGCCGGACCGTGCCGTCCTGCCGGAGATAGTCGCCCCGCAGGAATCGGGTCGGCGGCTGGCGCTCACCTTCCAGGCGTTCCTGGCGACCCACGCCCGCAAGTGGCTGGCCTACGCCTATCTGCACACCGGCAGCGAGGACGCGGCACACGAGGTGACCCGGGCCGCGTACGAACAACTCGGCCGGGTGTGGCCGCACGCGCTGCGGCAGGCGTCGGTCGAGGCGTACGCCTGGGCGGTGCTCAAGGAGCGGGTCACGGAGTGGCTCTACGACCGTCGGCAGCCGACCGCGCTCACCGAGACCGCCGCCTTCGCCGTCGTCACCCACGCCCTGCTGCGCGAGTGCCAGCAGCAATTCGCGATGTTGGAGAGCCAGTTGGGGCTCTATGCGGCGATCTCGCGGCTGCCGGAGCGGCAGTGCGACGTGATCGTGCTCCGGCACGTCATCGGCTACGGCGACGCGCAGATCGCCGCGCTGCTGGGGGTGGACGAGGTCACCGTGCGCTCGTACGCGAGCCGGGGCAAGCGGAAGCTGGCCGCCGCGCTCGGCATCGATCAGGGATAGCCGGCCCGGGAACGGCCGGACAGTGCAGCGGGAGTCGAACATGGGGGAACGGAAGATGACGAGAGCGCACCGGTACCCGGGCGGGCGGCGGGAGACCGTCGAGTCTCTGCTCAGCGCCGCGGCGGCGGTGGCCGGGATCGACGGGCTGGCCGACTTCAGCGCACTGGACGACGCGGGGGCGCTCGACGGGCTGGGCTGTCTGGCGCCCGCGGCGGCGGGGCGGGGCGCGGAGCTGCCGCCCGCGGTGGTGCCGCCGCCGGGACCGGGGCGGGCGGCCCCCAGCGGGTATCCCACCGCGCGGGACGAGGCCGTCCACGAGCTCCAGCTGGCCTGCGCGCTGGTGGTGAACGCGGCGGCGGCCGCGGCGAGCCTGGAGCGGCTGGTGAACGACCACCACATCGATCCGGAGGGGGCGCTGGTCTTCGGCTGCCTGCTGCACATCACCGGGCGGTCCGCGGCGGCGCGCTTCTGGTGGCTGTTCGGCGCCGGGGCCGGCAGCCGGACCGCCGCGTACTGCCTGTATCTGGCACACCGCGGGGACGGCGAGTTCCGCGACGCTTCCTACTGGCGCGAGCAGGCCGCGCACGCGCCCGACGAGGAGCCCCGGGCGGTGGCGGCGTTCGACGAGAAGCAGCTGCTGCCGGACGAGGCCCGGCACAACCTCCTCGTCCAGTGGCACAGCGGGCTGGCGCCGACCCTGCCGACCGCGCTGGAGAACGTGATCAACCGGCTGGTGGTGGAGGGGGACGACGAGGACTTCGGGGCCATCCCCCGGCCGTCGCCGACGCTGGTGGAGGACCTGGGGCGGGCCCTCCACTGACGTCGACGGCCGCACGCTCAGAGGAAGTTGACGCCTTGGGCGAGCGGGAGGTCGGCGGAGTAGTTGACGGTGTTGGTGGCCCGGCGCATGTAGGCGCGCCAGGCGTCGGAGCCGGACTCCCGGCCGCCGCCGGTCTCCTTCTCGCCACCGAAGGCGCCGCCGATCTCCGCCCCCGAGGTGCCGATGTTGACGTTGGCGATGCCGCAGTCGGAGCCGTCGGCGGCCAGGAACCGCTCGGCCTCCCGCTGGTCGCGGGTGAAGATGCTGGAGGACAGGCCCTGCGGTACGCCGTTCTGCAGGGCGATGGCCTCGTCGAGGGTGCGGTAGGTCAGGACGTAGAGGATCGGCGCGAAGGTCTCGGTGGCGACGATCCCGGTCTGGGCGGGCATCCGGACGAGGGCGGGGCGGACGTAGGCGGCGTCCGGGGCCTCGTCGGCGAAGTGGCGGTCGCCGCCGACGAGCACGGTGCCGCCGGCGCGGCGCGCCTCGGTCAGCGCCTCGGTCATCGCGGTGTGCGCGGCGGTGCCGATCAGCGGTCCGACGAGGGTGTCCGGGTGGTAGGGGTCGCCGATCGGCAGCTGCGCGTAGGCGTGGGCGATGCGCTCGACGAGGCGGTCGGCGAGGTCCTCGTGGACAATCAGCCGGCGCAGGGTGGTGCAGCGCTGGCCCGCGGTGCCGGCGGCGGCGAAGACCACGCCGCGGACGGTGAGGTCGAGGTCGGCGGAGGGGGTGACGACGGCGGCGTTGTTGCCGCCGAGCTCCAGCAGGCAGCGGCCGAAGCGGGCGGCGACCCGGGGTGCCACCTGCCGTCCCATCCGCACCGAGCCGGTGGCGCTGACCAGGGCCACCCGGGGGTCGTCGGCGAGCAGTTCACCGTGCTCCGGTCCGCCGAGCAGCAGGTGGTGGACGCCGGGCGGGGCGCCGGTGTCGGCGGCGGCGCGGGCGAGCAGGGCGGTGCAGGCGAGCGCGGTGAGCGGGGTCAGCTCGGACGGCTTCCAGACCACCGGGTCGCCGCAGACCAGGGCGATGGCGGTGTTCCAGGACCACACGGCGACCGGGAAGTTGAAGGCGGAGATCACTCCGGCGACGCCGAGCGGGTGCCAGCTCTCGGAGAGGCGGTGGCCGGGGCGTTCGCCGGCGATGGTCCGGCCGTAGAGCTGGCGGGAGAGGCCGACCGCGAAGTCGCAGATGTCGATCATCTCCCGGACCTCGCCGAGCGCCTCGGAGCGGATCTTGCCGGCTTCGAGGGTGACGAGGTCGGCCAGGTCCTCCTGGTGGGCGGTGAGGAGTTCGCCGAGCCGCTTGACCAGGGCACCGCGGACCGGGGCGGGGACGGTGCGCCAGGCAAGGAAGGTGCGGTGGGCGTCGGCGAGGGCGGCCTCGGCCTGTTCGGGGGTGGTGGCGGGCAGATGGGCGAGGACGGCGCCGGTGAGCGGGGTGCGGGCGGCGACCGTGGCGCCGGTTCCGGGGTCCCGCTCCGGGTACGCGTCGAGTCCGGCGGCGCCGCAGTGGCGCAGCGCGGTGCTGGCGCGGGCCCGCAGGGCGTCGGTGCCGGGGAGGCCGAGGGTGGCGGGGTGCGCGCTGACGGTCATCGATAACTCCCTTGACTGCGAAGGCCGCTAGGGCGTGGTGGGGGTGGTGGCGGTGGTCGGGGCGTCCAGGGTGCGGAGGGCGGCGTCGGCGCGCAGGGCGGACAGGGCCCGGCGCAGGGAGCGGTCCTGCTGTGCGGCGTAGAGCGCGAACGGGTCGAGGACCGGGCGGTCCAGGGCCGCGGAGAGGCGGTGGGCGTCGAAGGGGGTGCCGTCGCGGCGCGGGTCGCGGGTGCCGTCGCCGGTGAGGTTGGAGTGGAAGATGCCGGCGGCGGAGCGGGGCAGGAAGTCCTCGTAGACGAGGGGGTGGGCGGTCAGCCAGCCGTCGGCGAGCAGGTCGGCGAGGACGGCGGGCGGGCGGCGGCCGTCGCGGGGGCGGTCGGTCACCGGGTGGTAGGTGAAGAACGCCAGCCGCTCGGCGGCGAGTCGGGTCTCGGTGCGGGGGAAGTCGCGCTCCCACAGGGCGCGGGCGGTGGCCTGCCGGTCGGCGCCGGGCCGGTCGGCGGTCCGGCGGTCGGTCTCGGCCATAAGGGCGTCGTAGCGGGCCCGGCCGCCGGGGGTGAGGGCGATGCCGCGGGCCTCGACCTCGCCGAAGCGCACGCGCAGGGCGCCGCGGGTGAGCCGGCCGTCGGGGTCGCGGAAGGTCCGGGGTTCGGCCAGGGCCCGGAAGGAGGTCTGGCGCAGCAGCACGTCGGGGCCGGCCCAGCGCGGGGGTCCCTGGATGCGGTCGATCATGGTGATGCCGCGCTCCCCCATCCGCCGGTAGAGGGCGTCGATGTCCAGGACGCGCGGGGTGAGGTGGTTGACGTGGGTGGTGGTGACCCCGCCGATGTCGGCGGCGACCGCGGAGATCCGTTCCAGTTCGGCGTACCAGGCGCGGTCGACGGGCTCGGTGGAGAGGGTGAACGCGCCGACGGCGAGGGCGAGGAAGCGTTCCGCCGCGGGTTCGTCCAGGCCGTGGTCGCGTTCCGCGCGCTCGGCGAGGTCCAGGAGTTCGGGCGGGAAGAGCCGGCGGCGGGCGAGGAAGGCGTCCAGGCGGGCTTCCAGGTCCGGGTCGAAGAAGCGGCGGTCGCCGGTGGTGAGGAGGGAGGTGAAGACGCGGAAGGGGTTGCGGTCGAGTTCGTCGGGGTCGATGGGGCGGAAGGCGGTGGAGACGACGGGGACCGCGCCGATGTCGCCGTCCCGGAGGTCGTAGAAACCGACCGGGCGCATGCCGAGTGCGGCGAAGACCTGGGCGGCCTGGCGGAGTTCGGCGGGGGTGCCGACGCGGATGGCGCCGTGCCGCTCGGCGGTGACCCGGTCGATGCTGCCGAGCCGGCCGGCGTCCGGGTCGCGGCCGGCGACCTCGTCGTTGATCTGCCCGGCGACCTCCAGGAGGGTGGTGTAGGCGGGGACTTCGGTGCCGTACATGTCGGAGAGCCGGCGGGCGAACGCGGCGCGCAGCCGCCAGGTGGGGATCAGGGCCATGGGGTCTCCTTTCCCGGGTCCGGCGGGGTGCGGGCCTGCCCGGTGGTTCGTGGTCGGACCGACCTAGATGACGTGGGCTTCGGGGCGGGTGGCGGGCCGGCCGTCGAAGCGGGTGGCGGCGAGCGGTCCGACGTCGAGGAAGGGTTCGCGGCGCAGGTAGAGGTCACGGACGATCTCGCCGACGGCGGGGGCCTGGAGGAAGCCGTGGCCGGAGAAGCCGGTGGCGTAGAGGAAGCGGCCGGGGCGCGGGGCCTCGCCGATGAGGGCGTTGCGGTCGGGGGTCATCTCGTAGAGGCCGGCCCAGCCGCCGGTGACCGGCAGGTCGGCCAGTGCCGGGGCCCGGCGGGCCGCGGCGGCACGGAACGGGGTGAGCCATTCGCGGCTGAACTCCCGTGCGTATCCCGGCTGTTGGGCGGGGTCGGAGAGGCCGACCAGCAGTCCGTCGGCGCCGTCGTTGTGGAAGTAGAGGGTGGAGGCGTAGTCGAGGGTGAAGGGGATGCGGGGCGGGCGGGGGCTCAGCGGCCCGGTGAAGGCGATCTGGCGGCGCAGCGGGGTGACCGGCAGGGTGACCCCGGCCAGGGCGCCGACCTCGGCGGACCAGGCGCCGGCGCAGCAGATCACGGTGGGGGTGCGGACGGTGCCGTGCGGGGTGCGGACGGCCGTCAGGTGACCGTCGGCGGTGTCGATGGCGGTGACCGGGCAGCGGGTGCGGACGGTGGCGCCGAGCCGGCGGGCCGCGCGGAGGTAGCCGGCGACGGCGGCCTTGGGGGTGGCGTAGCCGTCGGTGGGCGAGTAGGCGGCGGCGACCAGGGTGCCGGGGTCGACGTAGGGGCAGAGGTCGTGGGCGGCGCGGGGGGTGAGGAGGCGGCTGGGCACGCCGTGGGAGTTCTGGATCTCGACGCCCCGGGCGAAGGTGTCCCGTTCGGCCTCGTCGCCGAGGAGGAAGAGATAGCCGACGGAGTCCAGGCCGATGTCGGTGCCGGGGCGGCGGGCGAAGTCCCGCCAGGCGGCCAGGCTGCGCACGCCGAGCCGGATGTTGAGCGGGTCGGAGAACTGCGCGCGGACCCCGCCGAGGGGTTTGCCGGACGAGCCGGAGGCGGGCAGGTCGCGCTCCAGCAGCAGCACCCGGCCGGCGCCGGCCTCGGCCAGGTGGAAGGCGATGCTCGCGCCGATCACCCCACCGCCGATGATCACGACGTCGGCGGAGGCGGGGAGCGGGGCGGAGTGCGGGTCGGGGTCCGAGGGAGTCGAAGCCGTGGGGTGGGCCATCCGGGCCGCCTTCCCGTCGTCGCGCGGTCGCGCGGTCGCGTGGGTGCTCCGGTCGCCGGCACAGCAGCGGGGCCGGTGCCCTTCGATGGTGACCGGCCGGTGGTCGGCCGTCCATGCAGAGTCGTTGGAAGTGATCTATGAGGAGGTGTGGGGCCCCGGGGGTTTGGGGCCCGTCCGGTGGATCAGGGCCCGGCGGGGCGCGGGTGGCGCCGGTGGCCGCTGGGTAGGGTCCCGCCGTGGAATTGCCGGGGGTGCAGCTGCGGACGCTGCTGGAGCTGACCCGGAGCCGCACGATGACCGCGGCGGCCGCGGCGCTGGGGTACACGCCGGGCGCGGTCTCCCAGCACATCGCCGCGCTGGAGCGGAGCACCGGCAGCGAGCTGGTCCGGCGGGTCGGGCGCCGGGTGGAGCTGACGGACGCCGGGCGGACGCTGGCCGAGCACGCCGAGCGGATCCTGGGCGCGCAGGCGGAGGCGGTGGCGGCCCTGGAGCGGGCCCGCGGGGAGGTGGGCGGGCACCTGCGGCTGGGGGTCTTCGGGACCGCGGCCGCGGTACTGCTGCCGCCGGCCCTGCGCCGGCTGGCGGCCCGGCATCCCGCGGTGCGGGTGGCCAGCCGCGAGGTGGACGTGGACCAGGCGTACGTGGAGGTGCTGGCCGGGCGGGTGGATCTGGCGCTCGGCCTGGACTATCCGGACGCGCCGCTGGCCCGGGACGGCGCGGTGGAGCTGGTGCGGCTGCGGACGGAGCGGTTCTCGTTGGCGGTGCCGGCCGGGACGGCGGGGGCGGGCCGGGCGCCGCTGGCGCTGGCGGAGGCCGGGGCATACGACTGGATCCTGCCGGCGGCCGGCTCGTACTACGGGCGGGCGATCCGGACGGCCTGCCGCCGGGCCGGCTGCGAGCCGCGGGTGGTCCACGAGGTGACGGACACCGCGACGTCGCTGGCGATGGTCGGGGCGGGGCTGGGGGTGGCGCCGCTGACCGGGCTGATGCTGCGGCTGCGGTCGGAGGGGATCGCGGTGGTGCCGCTGCGGGAGACCGTCGAGCGGCACGTCGTGGTGGCGGTGGGGACGGCGGCCTGGGACCGGCCCTCGGTCGCGGCGCTGATCGCGGCGCTGCGGGCGGGCGCGGAGTCAGAGACGGAACGGGCGGCGGGCACGGCCCCGCGGACGGTGCCGGGCGGCGGTCCGGTGCCGGGGGGCGGGAACGTCACACGCAGGGGTCAGCACGGCCCGGCGGCGGCGCTTCGCTCGCAGGCGTGAGTGCTCCCCCCACATGGCGCAGTGGCTCCGGGTCGCGGTCAGTCCGCCGCGGGCGGCGGCCAGGTCGGGCGGCTGCTGTCGGGGACCGCGGCCAGGGCGTGGCCGACCGTCGGGTAGCAGGAGAAGACCCCGAGGGACTGCGTGCCCACCAGCAGCTTGAGCATCCGCACGCCCAGGGACGCCAGCAGCAGCCGGCCCTCCAGGCGGCGGCAGAGCCATTCCAGGGCGAGCAGGCAGCTCAGGCCCCGGGAGTCGCAGAACCGCAGGGCGGTCAGATCGAGCACGAGGAAGCGGTGGCCGGCCGAGACGATGGACCGGGCCTCGGCGAGGAACGCCTGCTCGGTGCGGAGGTCCAGCTCCCCGCTGACCCGCAGCACCGCGCACTCGTCCTCCTGGACGAGTGCGGTGACCGCCAACGACCGCATCTCCGAGCTCATGGCGTCCAGCCTAAGCGCCCCTGTGCACCGCACCACCGGCGTCCCACCGGCGTGCGCGGGCGGGCCGGGGCAGCGCCCGCGGGCACGCAGACGGGGCGAAACGGGCCGTTTCACGGGGCACGGGCCCGAAGAATGGCGCTTGGAGGCGGTCAGAAACGGGCGGGTTTGGTTCCGTTGCGGACCTCAGCGGGCAGTCCAACTGTTGCTATAAACCTGGCTGCGGGCAGAAGCGGGCACCGCCGTGACCGAACGGAAAGCGATCCACACGGAACGTGGCCGAACGGAAGACGGCGGTCGGAAGCGGGCGGGCACATCCCGCCCGGAGTGGGGAGAGAGCCATGAGGGCCGAGGAACGCCAGAGCCGCCTCCTCGTGCTCGCCCGCCAGTCCGGACGCATCGAGGTCGCCGAGGCGGCCGCGGAGTTCGGGGTGGCCCGCGAGACCGTGCGGCGCGATCTGCGGGACCTGGAGCGCCGGGGGCTGGTGCGGCGGACGCACGGCGCGGCGTACCCGGTCGAGAGCGCCGGGTACGAGACCACCTTGGCGCGGCGGGAGACCCAGCAGGTGCCCGAGAAGCGGCGGATCGCGGCGGCCGCGGTGCAGTTGGTCGGCGAGGCGGAGACGGTCTTCGTCGACGAGGGGTACACGCCCGAGCTGGTCGCGATGCTGCTGCCGACGGACCGGCCGCTGACCGTGCTGACCGCGTCGCTGCGCACCGCGTCGCTGGTCTCGGCGTCCGACTCGACGACCGTCCTGCTGGCCGGCGGGCGGGTGCGGGCCGGGACCCAGGCGACGGTCGGACCGTGGTGCCGGGACATGCTCGCCGGCTTCGTGGTCGACCTGGCGTTCCTGGGGGCCAACGGGATCTCCCGGGAGTACGGGTTGACCACCCCCGATCCCGCGGTCGCCGACGTGAAGGCGCAGGCGGTGCGCTCCTCGCGGCGGCGGGTGCTGGTCGGGGTGCACAGCAAGTTCGGGGCCAGCAGCTTCTGCCGGTTCGCCGGCATCGACGAGGTGGACGTGATCGTCACCGACACGGGGCTCTCCGCGCCGGAAGCACACCGGTACTCGCTCCTGGGGCCGCAGGTGCTCCGGGTCTGACCTCCCCCTCACCCTCACCGCCGTCGGCCGGGCCGGCGGCCCGTCCGGCATGCCCATGCCCGTCCCCCTCGGGCCGAATCACCTGGAAAGGCAGGAGCCGTGCGCGCACGATCCCCCGGAGCTGTCGGCGGCGCGGGCCGCCGGGCGAGCCGGCTGGCCGCCCTCGCGGCCGCCCTCTCCCTGGCGGTCACCGGCTGCTACCGCGGCGCCGGTGACACCGGCCACGACGGGCTGCACACCCTCAACGTGCTGATGGTGAACAACCCGCAGATGGTGGACCTCCAACGGCTCACCGCCGAGCACTTCACCAAGGAGACCGGCATCCGGGTCCACTTCACCGTGCTGCCGGAGGACGACCTCCGCGACAAGATGAGCCAGGACTTCTCCAGCCAGGCCGGCCAGTACGACGTGGCCAGCCTCAGCAACTACGAGACGCCCATCTACGCCCGCAACGGCTGGCTCACCCCGCTGGGGCAACTGGCCGACAAGGACCGCGAGTTCGACCAGAAGGACATTCTCGCGCCGGTGCGGTCCTCGCTCACCGCGGCCGACGGCGAGGTCTACGCGGAACCGTTCTACGGCGAGTCGTCGTTCCTGATGTACCGCAAGGACCTGCTCAAGGCGGCCGGGCTGACCATGCCCGCCCGGCCGACCTGGACCCAGGTGGCCGCCATGGCCGCCACGTTGGACGGCTTCCGCAAGGGCCAGAAGGGCATCTGCCTGCGCGGCCAGCCCGGCTGGGGCCAGCTGACGGCGCCGCTGACGACCGTGGTCAACACCTTCGGCGGGACCTGGTTCGACAAGGACTGGCGGGCGCGGCTGGACGCCCCGGAGTTCGCCCGGGCGACCCGGTTCTACGTCGGGCTGGTCCGCGCGCACGGCGAGCCCGGCGCGCCGCAGGCCGGGTACACCGAGTGCCTCAACGACATGCAGCAGGGCAAGGTCGCGATGTGGTACGACGCGACCGCCGGCGCCGGGTCGCTGGAGAGCGCCGACTCCCCGGTCGCCGGCCGGATCGGGTACGCCCCGGCACCGGTCGAGCGGACCGCCGGCGCGGGCTGGCTCTACACCTGGGCCTGGGGCATCCAGAAGGCCAGCACGCACCAGAAGGCCGCCTGGGAGTTCGTCCGCTGGGCGTCCGGGAAGTCCTACGAGCGGCTGGCGGGCCGGGAACTGGGCTGGTCCCGGGCGCCGGCCGGGAAGCGGGCCTCTACCTACCGCGACCCCGACTACCTCAAGGAGGCCGGGGCGTTCGCGGGGGCGACCGAGCGGGCGATCACCTCGGCGCGGCCGGACGACCCGGGGGTGCAGCCGCGGCCGGCGCCCGGGATCCAGTTCGTGGGCATACCGGAGTTCTCGGACCTGGGGACCAAGGTGTCGCAGGAGATCAGCTCGGCGATCGCCGGCAAGCAGAGCGTGGACGACGCGCTGCGGGCGGGCCAGCGACTGGCGCGGGAGGTGTCCGATGCGTACACCCGTCGCTGAGCGGGCCAAGGGCTGGGCCCGGCGCGCCCCGCTGCTGCCCGCCCTGGTCTTCCTGATCGTGGTCACCCAACTCCCGTTCGTGGCAACGGTGGTGATCTCGTTCATGCGCTGGAACGCACTGGCCCCCGACCACCGCGGGTTCGCCGCCCTCGACAACTACCGGGCGGTGGTCACCGATCCGGCGCTGCGGTCGTCGGTGGGCACGACGGTGCTGCTGACGGCGTCGGTGGTGCTGGTCAGCCTGGGGCTGGGGCTGGGGCTGGCACTGCTGCTGGACCGGAGCTTCCGCGGCCGGGGCATCGTCCGCACCCTGCTGATCACCCCGTTCCTCGTGGTGCCGGTGGCCGCCGCGCTGCTGTGGAAGCACGCGCTCTACAACGCCTCGTACGGGCTGTTCAACGGGGCGCTGACGTGGCTGTGGCAGCTGTTCGGCGCCGGCGACCCGCCGCAGCCGGACTGGATGACCGACTCCCCGCTGCTGTCCGTGGAGCTGTCGCTGATCTGGCAGTGGACGCCGTTCATGATGCTGATCCTGCTGGCGGGGTTGCAGAGCCGGCCGGCGGACGCGGTGGAGGCGGCCCGGATGGACGGGGCCACCGCCTTCGACATCTTCCGCCACCTGACCCTGCCGCACCTGCGGCGCTACCTCGAACTGGCGGCGCTGCTGGGGACGGTGTACATCGTGCAGAACTTCGACGCGGTGTTCACCCTCACCTCCGGCGGGTTGGGCACCGCCAACCTGCCGTACACCATCTACCAGACCTTCTACCAGGCCCACGACTACGGCCGGGCGTCCGCGCAGGGCGTCGTGGTGGTGCTCTGCTCCCTGCTGGTGGCGAACTTCGCCCTGCGCACCGTGTCGTCCCTGCTGCGCGAGGAGATCACCCGATGACGCGAGGAGACCGCAGGGGCGGACGGCGGGTGCGCGGGGCGGCGCTGGGTCTGACGGCCTGGCTGTGCGGGATCGCCTTCTTCCTGCCGGTGGCATGGATGGTGCTCACCTCCTTCCACCGCGAGACGGACGCCGCGACCAATCCGCCGAGCCTGGCCGCGCCGCTCACCCTGCACGGCTACCGGGAGTTCTTCGGCGTCGGCGGCGCCGGCGTGAGCCCCTGGCCGCCGCTGCTCAACTCCCTGACCGCGTCGGTGGCCTCGACGCTGCTGGTGCTGGTGCTGGCGGTGCCGGCAGCGTACGCGCTGTCCCTCCGGCCGGTGCGCACGTGGCGCGATGTGCTGTTCTTCTTCCTCTCCACGAAGATGCTGCCGCTGGTGGCGGGACTGCTGCCGATCTACCTGGTCGCCCAGAACACCCGGATGCTGGACGACATCTGGCTGCTGGTCATCCTCTACACCTCGATGAACCTGCCGATCGCGGTGTGGATGATGCGGTCCTTCCTGGCCGAGGTGCCGGTGGAGATCCTGGAGGCCGCCTCGATCGACGGGGCGGGGCTGCCCACCACGCTGGTGCGGATCGTGGCGCCGGTCGCCCTGCCGGGCATCGCCGCGACCGCGCTGATCTCCTTCATCTTCAGCTGGAACGAGCTGCTGTTCGCGCGGGTGCTGACCGGCATCGTGGCCGGCACCTCCCCGGTGTTCCTGACCGGGCTGGTGACCAGCCAGGGGCTGTTCCTGGCAAAGGTGTGCGCGGCGGCCACCGTGGTGTCGCTGCCGGTGCTGGTCGCCGGTTTCGCCGCCCAGGACAAGCTGGTGCAGGGCCTGTCGCTGGGCGCGGTGAAGTGACCGGGACCGGGCCGCCCGCCCGGGTGGTGCGGGCGGTCAGCCGGCGTCGGCGCGCCCGGCGGCGAGCGCCTCCGCCAGCCGGTCCAGGAATTCCCGCTGGGCCGTGACCAGCCGGGCGCGCGCCTGCTGCGGGGTGCACCACGCCACCCGGTCGATCTCCGGGAAGCTGCGGATCACCCCCGAGCCGCGCGGCCACTCCAGCTCGAAGGTGCCCGGCTCGATCCGGTCCGGGTCGAGGTCGCCCGCGACGGCCCAGACGGTCACCACCTTGCCGCCGGACTGGCGGACGTCCCCCAGGGGTACGTACCGCCCGTCCGGCGGCGGCATGCCCAGCTCCTCGGCGAACTCCCGGCGGGCCGCGGCCAGCGGCTCCTCCGGCGGTGCGTACTCGCCCTTGGGCACCGACCAGGCGCCGGCGTCCCGGCGCGCCCACAGCGGGCCGCCCATGTGCGCCAGCAGCACCTCGGTGCCGCCGTCGGCGCCGCTGCGGTGCAGCAGCAGTCCGGCGCTCCGTTTCCCGGCCATCCTCTCTGGCGCTCCCTTCGTCCCGTTCTCCGCTCCCGACGCGTCACCTGTGCGCGGCGAGCACGGTGTCGAGGGTGTCGGCCTCAGCGGCCGTCTTGTCCTCGCGGTAGCGCACCACACGGGCGAACCGCAGGGTGACGCCGGCCGGGTAGCGGGGCGAGGTCTGGAGCCCGTCGTAGGCGATCTCCACGACGAGTTCCGGACGGACCGTCACCACATGGCCGTCGTCCGCCACCGCCAGCTGCCCGAGCCGCTCGGTCTGCCAGCCGAGGGTGGCGTCGGTGAGCCCCTTGAAGGTCTTGCCGAGCATGACGAAGCCGCCGCCTGCGGCCCGCGCCCCGAGGTGCAGGTTGGAGAGCTTGCCGGTGCGGCGGCCGTGGCCCCACTCCGCCGCCAGGACCACCAGGTCCAGGGTGTGCACGGGCTTCACCTTCAGCCAGGCGGCGCCCCGGCGGCCGGCGCTGTAGGGCGCGTCGAGGGCCTTGACCACGACGCCCTCGTGGCCGCGGCGCAGGGTGCGGTCGAAGAAGTCCGCGGCGGCGGCGCGCGCGCCGGGGTCGTCCGGGTCCTCGACGACGCAGCGCCGCACCCGGGTCGACTCCGGTACCAGGGCGGCGAGTTCGGCGTGCCGGCGGTCGCCGGGGAGGTCCAGCAGCGCGCGGTCGCCGAGCGCGAGGAGGTCGAAGAAGACCGGGGTCAGCGGGAGGGCGGCGCGGGCCGCTGCGACGTCCGCCCGGGAGCCGAACCGGCCGGCGACCCGCTGGAACGGCACCGGGCGCCCGTCCGCGCCCAGCGCGATCACCTCGCCGTCGAGGACGAGGCGCTCGGCGGGCAGTTCCCGGACCAGGGCGGTGACCTCGGGCAGCCGGTCGGTGACCTCGTCCAGGGTGCGGGTGTGGATCCGGACGTGCGGGCCGTCCCGGTGCACCTGCACCCGGATGCCGTCGAGCTTCTCCTCCACCGCGCAGCGGCCGAGCCGGTCGATCGCCTCGGCCACGGACGCGGCGGTCCGCGCAAGCATCGGCCCGACCGGCCGGCCGACGGTGAGCCGGAATCCGGCCAGCGCCGGCGGGCCGTCGGAGAGCAGGGTCCGGGCCACGTCGGGCAGTGAGCCGGCGAGCATCACGGCGCGCCGCACCGCGTCCGGGGGCGCGCCGGTGGCGGCGGCGAGCCCTTCGAGGGCGAGCGCGTCCAGCGCGCCCTGCCGGACCTCGCCGGTCAGCAGCCCGTGCAGGAACCGCTGCTCCTGGTCGGTGGCGGCGGCGAGCAGGCCGCCGACCAGCCGCCGCCGCTCGTCCTGGGCGCCGGGGCCGGCGACCCCGGCCAGCGCGGTCAGCGCGGCGTCCACGTCGCGGACGGTGAGGGTGGGCCGGTCGGCGGGCGGCGGCGGGTCGCGCAGCGCGCTCCAGCCGACGCCGATCCGGCCCTGGGGCAGCCGCCCGGCCAGGTAGGGGATGACCAGCGGCGCGTCCACCGGGTCCGCGGCCGAGAACAGCCCGGCCAGCAGCGCGGTCTTCCGCGACCGGGCCGAGGTGGCGGCGACCTCCGCCGACACCCGGGCGAGAGCGGCGAGCAACATACGGTCATCGTGCCCCCGCGGCGCCGCCACCGCTCCCGCAACGGACCGGCCCTCGAACCCGCACCCGAGCACCCGGCCCGAGCAGCCGCGCCGACCGGACCGCCGGGGCGCTACCGTGAGGAGGTGACCGCGCCCCGTGTCCCGGAACCCTTCGACGCCGCCGGGAGCACCTCCCGCCCGGGCCCCGTCACCCACGTCTGGTACGCCGCGTACGGCTCCAACACCCACCCGGAACGGCTCGACTGCTACCTCGCCGGGGGCCGTCCGCCGGGCGGGCGGCGGGATGTCCCGGGATGCCGCGATCCCCGTCGGCCGCGGCGCAGCGCGCCGGTACTGCTGCGCGGGCGGCTGCACTTCGCCACCGAGTCCGCGGTGTGGACCGGCGGCCGGGCCTTCTACGACCCCGAGGCGGAAGGCGAACTCCCCGCCCACGCCTATCTCCTGACGGTTTCTCAGTTCTCCGACATCGCGGCGCAGGAGATGTACCGGGAGCCGGACCGGGACCTGGACCTGACGCGGGTGCTGGCCCGCGGGCGCGACCGGCTGGGCCCCGGCCGCTACGAGACGCTGGTCTGCGCCGGTCTCCTCGACGGCCACCCGGTGCTGACCTTCACCGCCCCCTGGCGCAGCACCGAGGTCCCGCCCAACCCGCCCGCCGCCGCCTATCTGCGCCATATCGCGGCGGGCATCGGCGCCGCGCACGGCTGGCCCCCGCACCGGACCGCGGCGTATCTCGCCACGTGCCCGGGGGTACACCCTCGGTGGTCGGCACCCAAGATCGCGGCCCTGCTGACCGCGGACCCGGCCGCCCCGCCCGCGCCGTCCCGACTTGCGGAATGACCGCGGGTGGAGTTATGCCGGAGTCAGGTGTGGACGTGGCTTTCGTCTCCCCTGGGTAGGGGGTGCACACTGTGCTCTTCACTGACCGCGCGGACGCCGGACGGCGACTGGCCGAGGCGCTGCGCCATGTGGCGAAGGAAAATCCCGTCGTCCTGGGTCTGCCGCGGGGCGGAGTCCCGGTGGCCTATCAGGTCGCCCAGGCCCTCGACGCCCCCCTCGATGTGATCGTGGTCCGCAAGCTCGGCGTCCCGTACCAGCGGGAGCTGGGGTTCGGCGCGATCGGCGAGGGCGGCGTGCGCGTACTGAGCCAGGACATCATCAGCCGGGGCCGGGTCGGCCCCGAGGACGTCGAGGCGGTGCAGCGCACCGAGGAGGCGGAACTGGCGCGCCAGGCCGAGCGGTTCCGGGCCGGCCGGCCGCGGCGTGCGCTCGACGGCCGGACCGTGATCGTGATCGACGACGGCATCGCGACCGGGGCGACGGCGGCGGCCGCCTGCCAGGTGGTCCGCGCCCAGGGTGCGGCCCGGGTCGTGCTGGCGGTGCCGGTGGCCCCGCCGGACGCCGCCGAGCGCCTGCGCACCGCCGCCGACGAGTTCGTCTGCCTGTCCACCCCCTATGCGTTCTCCGCGGTCGGCGAGTGGTACCAGGACTTCTCCCAGACGTCGGACGACGAGGTGGTCTCCCTGCTCGCCCAGGCCGCCGCCGGCACCGCGCCCCTGGCCGGTGCGACGGGCGGCAGGCGGGCCAGGACAGCACACCGCGCCGGTGACTGGGAGGAGGTGCGGGTCGAGGCCGGGCCGGTCGTGCTGACCGGGGACCTCACCCTGCCGGTACCGGGCGGACCGGTCGTGATGTTCGCGCACGGCTCCGGTAGCAGCCGGCACAGCCCGCGCAACCGCGCGGTGGCCACCGCGCTGAACCGCGCGGGCCTGGGCACCCTCCTCTTCGACCTGCTCACCCCGGCCGAGGAGGCCGACCGGGCCAACGTCTTCGACATCGACACGCTGGCCCGGCGCCTGGCCGACGCCACCCGCTGGCTGCGGGCCCGGGAGTCCGTCCCGATCGGCTACTTCGGCGCGAGCACCGGCGCCGCGGCCGCCCTGCGGGCCGCCGCCTACCCCGACGCGGGCATCGCCGCCGTGGTCTCCCGCGGCGGCCGGCCCGACCTCGCGGGCCGCTCGCTGCTCTCCTCCGTGGAGGCCCCGACGCTGCTGATCGTCGGCGGCGCCGACACCCTGGTACTGGATCTCAACCGTCAGGCACAGTCCGCGCTGACCTGCGAGAACAAGCTCGAAATCGTCCCCGGCGCGACGCACCTCTTCGAGGAGCGGGGCGCCCTGGAGAAGGTGTCCACGCTGGCCCGCGACTGGTTCACCCGCCACTTCCACCTGCTCCCGGCGTAGCGGTGGGAGGACGGCGACGACCGGCGCGGAGCCGGCGCGACCGACAGTGGCCAACGGGCAACCCATTGGCCACTGTTGTGCTCGCCCCTGACGGCTAGTACCGGAGCGTCCCCGCGATCCCGCCCACTTCGGCGAGCACGCCGTCCGGTACGAACCGCACCTCCGCGCCGGTGTCCAGGGAGCGCTCCACGATCGAGTCCACGATGTCGTCGACGGCGTCCCGTTCACCGCTCGCGGCCGGCATCAGATGGCCGCCGGTGTCCCGAACCGTCTCCCGGTAGTTCTCCTCCACGGCCAGCAGGGCGACCCGCCCGGTCTCCGCGTTCTGCCGGATCTCGTCCAGCCCGGCCGCGAAGGCCCGCCGACCGCGCGCCCGGTCCAGTTCGGCCAGCACATCGGCGACTTCGGCCTCCGCGCGCTTCTCCGCGTACGGGCGGACGGCCTGCCAGAGGGACTCGGGCGGTCCGGCGGCCAGCCCGGCCTGCGGTACCTGCGTCACCGTGACCTTGGTGCCGGTGCCGCCCCGCATGACCGTGCCCGCGTCGTCGAGGAGCGAGAGCGCCGCCGCCTTGCCGACCACGTACAGCGGCCGGGGGTCGGCCTTGAGCACGGTGGCCAGCGCGGTGTCCGCCTCGCGCAGGAACTTGCGGGTGTGCTCGTCACGGAAGGTGCTGGGCACCTCGCCCACCTGCAACTGGTCCTCGGGGTCGGGATCGACCAGGCTGCGGGTGAGCGGGAAGGCGCCGCGCCGCACCTCGGTGAGGCGGTCCAGCGCGCCGCTCCACAGGCTGACGTGGTCGGCGGAGACCGCCAGCACCCAGAAGGGGTGCTCGGCGGCGTGCGCGGCGACGAGGTTGCGGGTGAGGAAGGTGTCCGAGAGCACCACCCGGGCCGGGACGGTGCGGCCCAGCGACCACACCTGGTGCTCCCCCGGCGCCGCGAAGAGGACCATGCCCTCCTCGGCATGGGTCAGATCGACCTCCGACGCCGCCTTGTCCAACTGCTCGATGACGTCGATCCGTCGCTCCCTGGAGACGTCCGGATCGGCCTGCAGCCGGTCCTTGGCCTCGGCGAGCATGTTCCGCAGCAGGACCGGGTCCTGTGCGTTGTCCGGCTCACGGCGATGCGTGGGCATCAGCACCGACACGGCGGGGTAAGGCCGCTGCCGGCGAAGCTTGGCGAGTTCAGCAGGGCTGAGCGCAGCATGCATCGGAACCCTTCTTTCGGTGAGCGGATTCACGGAACGGATTCACGGAACGGATTCACGGATACGGGTTCAAGGAGCGCTGCAGAGCGCGGAATCGAGGAGTCCGGACCGTCCGGAGCAGCCCCTTCGGATAGCCTCGCCCGACCCCCGGCGCTCTACCACACTATGAACGATATGCCCGTTTCGCCGGTGGGGCAGCAGGTACGGCGGCAACCGCGTCGCGGCCGTGCAGCAGCGGGATTTCGGGCCGGTCACCGGCGTCCCGGCCCCGGAAGCGACCTTGCGCCATCCGTGGTGTCATCGAAGGGTGGACGCCCTGCGAACCACGCGGACGCCATGCGAAGAACGCTCCGGAGAAGCCCGAGAAGAACCCCCGAGAAGAACGCTGCGACAGCGGGAGGAATCATGGCCGGCAAGCTGCGAGCCCGGGACATCATGACCGGCGGCGTGCAATGCGTCGGCGCGCACCAGTCGTTGCAGGACGCGGCGAAGATGATGCGCGACCTGAAGGTCGGCGCGCTGCCCATCTGCGGCGACAACAACAGACTGACGGGGATGATCACCGACCGTGACATCGTCATCAAGTGCTGCGCCGAGGGCATCGACCCGTCCACGGTGCAGGCGGGTTCCCTACAGAGCAAGATCCACTGGATCGACGCCGAGGCGGACGCCGGCGACGTCCTGCGCACCATGGAACAGCACCAGATCAAGCGCCTCCCGGTGATCGACACCAAGGGCGGTCACCAGCTGGTGGGCATGATCACCGAGGCCAACCTGGCCAAGAACCTCACCGACGCGCAGGTCGCCGAATTCGCCGCCCGCGTCTACGCGACCGCCTGACGCGCCCGCCCCAGCGGCCGAGGGCGCCCTTTCCGGGCCCGGCACGGCACCCGGTCGCTGGCGGCCCCGGGGCCTCCGCCTTGAGACCGCAGGCACCAGTACACCGCGAGGCCCGCCCTCCGGGCGAACGACGGGAGTGTGACGACAGGCCCTACTAGAGGTCCGCCTCCTCACCGAGGTAGAGCCCGGCGAACGCCTTGGCCGCGGCCTCCGAGCCGAGCAGCCGCCGCAGCCGGGCCATGGCCGTCCCGGCGCGGAACCGATCGCCCGACGAGGCGCCGTGCAGCACCTCGGAGAGCCACTGCGAGAACTCCAGGTACTGCCAGACCCTCCGCAGGCTCGCGGCCGAGTAGCCGGCCAGCCCGCGGTCATCGCCCTTGTAGTGGGCGATCAGCGCGTCACCGAGCAACAGGGCGTCGTTGATCGCGAGGTTCATGCCCTTGGCCGCGATCGGCGCGAGCAGGTGCGCCGCGTCCCCGGCCAGGTGCAGCCGGCCGTAGGTCATCGGCTCCACCACGTAGTTGTGCATCGCCAGCACGGTCTTCTCGCTCAACAGCCCCTCGCGCAGCGGCCAGGCGCCGTCGGCGGCCAGCCGGAGGTGCAGCTCCGCCCACACCCGCTCGTCCGGCCAGTCCGCGACCCCGTCCCCGGCCGGGACCTCCAGGTAGTAACGGGTGACGTGCGCGCTGCGCGCCATGTGCGCGCCGAATCCCCGCGGGTGGATGCCGAAGACCACGCCGTCCGCTGACGGCGGCGCCTCGGCCAGCACCGCGAGCCAGGCGACCCCGTGGTCTGACGGGTGATCCGCGCCCGCCCCTCGGGTATCGCCGCCCGGCTCACCCCGCGCGCCCCGTCGGCGCCGACGATGTGGTCGCAGGCGATCCGGTGCCGTGCGCCGGTGACCGGATCGCCGAACGAGACCGCGGGGTGCGGCCCGTCGATGTCGTGCAGCCGTACGTCGCGCACCCCGAAGTGCACCGCGCCGCCGGCCCGGTCCGCGTAGGCGGCGAGCAGATCGCCGACCAACAGCGGCTGCGGATAGACGAAATGCCGCCGCCCCGACAGCCGGGCGGTGCGCACCGGGTGCCGACCGCCGTCGAAGCGGAACTCGAACTCCCCCTGGGTATGGGCGCGTTCGAGCAGCCGCTCGGCGAGCCCGTGCCGGGCCAGCGCGCGCACCGCCCACTCCTCGACGAACCCGGCCCGCGGCCGCCGCTCGATGAACTCCCGGCTCTCCGCCTCCAGTACGACGCAGTCGACACCGGCGGCCCGCAGCACATTGGCCACGGTGAGCCCGGCGGGCCCGGCCCCGACGATGACGACGGAGGCACGGGAGACGGGCGGGGCGGCGGGACGTGGTGCGGGCGAGGACACGGTGGGTGGTTCCCTTCGGGCCGGGCGGAGGATCGCACGCAGTATGGCGGTTGGCCGAAACCATGCGCTCGGCGCCCCGGCCCCGCTGCCGGTCCGCCACCGCACAATCCCGCACCACTGTCGCCATACCCGTACGTACCATCCCTCGGCCGCCCTGCGAAGCCCCCGCGGCCCCCGGCCGGCGCGGTGCCGCCGGCGGCACCGTTGACCAGAGCGGTCCGGCCGCGCAGAGCGAGGGCCGCCGGGCCCGCTCGGCCCCCCGCAGGAGGGCTGCCCGGGCTCCCCGGCCCACCGGGGCCGTCGCCCGCGCTCGTCCGCGCATGGTCCCGGCGCGATCCGCGCCCCGACAGCCCCTCGTCGGACGTCCGCGGCCGTTCGACCGTTCACCCGAACGGCCGCCCCGGATCGCCCCGCACCCGCGGGTCTTACTAGCGTCGAACGACGCAACGCGCCGACTGCGCACCGCCGCCACAAGGAGGCCGCCATGCGGAGGCTGATCGCCGTGCCGACCGTGCTGCTCGCCCTGGCCGCCGCCGGCTGTGCCGGAGAGGACCGTCAGGGCGCGCCGACCGTCTCGTCCGCATCCGACCCGGGCATGGCCCCGAACGGCACGCCGGGGCCTCAGGGCTCCCCCACCATCCCGGGCCAGCCGGTGAGCTGCGGCGAGATCGCCGACGTGCTGGGCAAGGCGCACGGCGTCGCGCTGTTCGCGGACCCCGGCCCGGCCGGCGCGGTGGGCTGCGACGAGGCCCGCGGGGTGATGAAGGAGTTCTTCCTACGGGCACCCCCGCAGACGGCCGGGCAACAAGGGGCGCTGGCCGTGCGGGGCTGGTCCTGCCAGTACGACGGCGGCCCCACCGGCACCTGGATCACCGACTGCCGACGCGACGAGCGCGAGATGCACACCGAGGACGCCGGCCGGTCCACCGGCCCCAGCGGCCCGCCGGGCGCGTCCGAACTGCCCGGCCTGCCCGACGAGTCCTCGCCCCCCATGGAGGAGCCGTCGACCACCGACATCTAGGGCGCTGACCTCGGGACCCGGCCTCCGCCTACGCCTGCGCCTCCGCCATGCCGTGGAACCACGTCGGCCCGGCGTCCAGCGCCTTCTTGATCCGCACCAGCGCGTAGTCGTCCAGCTCCGGCAGGGCGTCCATCGCGAACCAGCCGACCTCCAGCGACTCGTCGTCGTTGACCCGCGCCTCGCCGCCGACCGCCCGGCAGCGCAGCGTCACGTCCAGGAACTGGCACATGTCGCCGTTGGGGTACCGGGTCGGCGGCATGGCCTCGACGAGGACCACGCCCTCGGGGACGACCCGCACCGCGGTCTCCTCGTAGACCTCACGGACCGCGGTCTCGGCGGGCTGCTCCCCGGGCTCCGGGATACCGCCGATCACCGACCAGCCGCCGGTGTCCACCCGCTTGCCCAGCAGCACCCGGCCGGCGTCGTCGAGGACGACCGCGCTCACCCCGGGCAGCCACAGCAACTTGGTGCCGATGTCGGCCCGGAGGTCACGGATGAAATCGGGGATTGCCATGCCCCGACCCTACGGGACGCCCCCGGACGACTCACCGGACGGCAACGCGTGCGGACCCGCGCAGACCTACCGAGACCGACGGGGACAGCAGGCCGGGGCCGGGGCCGGGAGGCGACCCGGGCAGCCGCCGCCGCGCTACGCGGTCGAGGCCGGGCGGCGCAGTCGGAGCCGCTCGCGGACGCAGCGCACCGCGCCCTCGGCGTCGTCGACGGTGACGGTGAAGGTGCGCCCGTCACCGAGCCGCAGCACCATCGCCTCGCCACGGCGGACGACCACGGCGGTGCCCTGCTCGGGGCGCCAGCGGTAGCCCCAGCCGCCCCAGTGGCGCGGGGTGACCCGGGGCGCGAAGTCGGCGCCGACGACGGTGTCCAGGGGGATCCGGCGGCGCGGCACCCCCAGGTGGCCGCACCGCACCTCCAGGCAGTCGTCGTCCACCCGGACCGCGACATGGACGAAGGCGAGGGTGCCGAAGAGCACCAGCAGGCCGGCCGCGACACAGCCGACCACGGCCATCACCAGCGGCGCCGGTCCGGAGGTCCAGGTGCTGTTGACGGCCAGGTACACGCCCAGCGCCAGACAGGCCGCACCGATGGCGGCCAACAGCCACTGGAAGCGGTTGGTGGCACTGCCGTGCCAGACCTCGGGAATCTCCGCAGGGGAGCCGCCGGCCGGCCGGGCACCGGTAGGAACGCCGTCCGTGCTTCCGTGCTCACCGGGGGCTGCGGCCCCCTCGTGGGGGTGGTCCCTCATGAGACGCAGCGTACGCGCCTTCGCACCCTGGGGCAGTACGCCGGACCGTGCGGTGCGCCGCCCGTGGGGTCAGACGGTGCGCGGGGCGGCCGGGACGGCGCCGGTGAGCAGCCGGCCCTCCTCGTAGGCCAGGACCTCGTCGGGCAGGGTGCCCGGGCGGCCGCTGAGGAGCACGTCGAGGGTGCCGGTGGGGGCGGCCGCGGGGGCCGGCTCGGCGCCGATCCGGCGGAGTGCCTGGGCGGCGACCGCCTCGGCGGAGCCGTGCAGGACCAGGGGCGGGGTGCCGGGCTGCTGGAGGGCGGCCCGGATGCGTTCGGCGACCAGCTCGTAGTGGGTGCAGCCCAGGACGACGGCCCGGATGTCGCGCGGGGTGAGCTGCGCGGCGGCGGCCACCGCGGCGTCGATCGCGGCGTCGTCGGCCTGCTCGACGGCGTCGGCGAGGCCCGGGCAGGGCACTCCGGTGACCTCGACGCCCTGGGCGAAGCGGGCGATCAGGTCCTGCTGGTAGGGACTGCCGGTGGTGGCCGGGGTGGCCCAGATGGCGACCGGGCCGCCGCCGGCCGCGGCGGGCTTGATCGCCGGGACGGTGCCGACGACCGGGATGTCCGGCTCCAGCGCGGCGCGGAGCGCGGGCAGCGCGTGCACGGAGGCGGTGTTGCAGGCGACGATCAGCGCGTCCGGGCGGAGCGCGGCGGCGGCCCGGGCCACGGCCAGGGCGTGCGCGGTGACGTCGTCGGGGGTGCGCGGCCCCCAGGGCAGGCCGTCGGGGTCGGTGGAGAGCACCAGGTCCGCGTCGGGCCGCAGGCGCCGCACGGCGGCGGCCGCCGGGAGCAGGCCGGTTCCGGAGTCCATCAGCGCGATCTTCACCCGGACACTTTACTCAACGGTCCGCCCCTCTTGTCATACCGGCCGGGAAGGGCCGGAACGGGACGGACCCCGACGGCCCGTG
Organism: Streptomyces noursei; assembly: GCF_016917755.1. Classification (GTDB taxonomy): domain Bacteria; phylum Actinomycetota; class Actinomycetes; order Streptomycetales; family Streptomycetaceae; genus Streptomyces; species Streptomyces yunnanensis. The sequence continues at coordinate 2,197,518 of NZ_CP070326.1, forward strand.
TCGGGCGCCGGTCCGCGGCGGGCTCGGTGGGGCAGACTGCGCCCGTGGAAGCGATCGCGTGGATCGGTGCCGGGTCCCTGCTGGCCTGGCTGTGGCTGCTGCTGGGACAGGGCTTCTTCTGGCGGACCGACGTCCGGCTGCCGGCCCGCCGGGATCCGGACCGTTGGCCTTCCGTGGCGGTGGTGGTGCCGGCCCGGGACGAGGCGGCGGTGCTGCCGGCGAGCCTGCCGACGCTGCTGGCCCAGAAGTACCCGGGCCGCGCCGAGGTCTTCCTCATCGACGACGGGAGCACGGACGGGACCGGCGCGCTCGCCCGTGAGCTGGCGGCCGGCGCGGGCGGGCTGCCGCTGACCGTCGCCTCGCCCGGTGAGCCGGAGCCGGGCTGGACCGGGAAGCTGTGGGCGGTCCGGCACGGCATCGCGCTGGCCCGGGAGCGCACCGCCCCGGAGTACCTGCTGCTGACCGACGCGGACATCGCCCACGAGCCGGACAGCCTGCGGGAGTTGGTCGCCGCGGCCCGCTCCGCGGGGCTGGACCTGGTGTCCCAGATGGCCCGGCTGCGGGTGGCGACCCCCTGGGAGCGGCTGATCGTGCCGGCCTTCGTGTACTTCTTCGGGCAGCTCTATCCGTTCCGGTGGGTCAACCGGCGCGGCGCCCGGACCGCGGCGGCGGCCGGCGGGTGCGTGCTGCTGCGGCGGGAGGCGGCGGAGCGGGCGGGCGTGCCGGAGGCGATCCGGCACGCGGTGATCGACGACGTGTCGCTGGCGCGGGCCGTACAGGATTCGGGCGGGACCGTCTGGCTGGGGTTGGCGGACCGGGTGACCAGCGTGCGCCCGTATCCGCGGCTGGCGGAACTATGGCGGATGGTGTCCCGCAGCGCCTACGCCCAGCTCCGGCACCGGCCGCTGCTCCTGCTGGGCACGGTCCTGGGGCTGGCACTGGTCTATCTGGCGCCGCCGGCCGCCCTGTTGGCCGGCGTCGCGGCCGGTGACCCGGTGGTGGCGGCGCCGGGCGGCGCGGCCTGGGCGGTGATGTGCGGGACCTATCTGCCGATGCTGCGCTACTACCGGCAGCCGCCGTGGGCGGCGCCGCTGCTCTCGTTCACCGCGCTGCTCTACCTCCTGATGACCGTGGACTCGGCCGTGCAGCACTACCGGGGGCGCGGCGCGGCCTGGAAGGGCCGCACCTACGGGGCGCCCTGAGCGGTCACTTGCTGGCCGGGGACCAGTTCAGGCCCCAGCCGTAGGCGTGGTCGACGGTGCGCTGGGGGCTGACGCCGGGCGCCGGGACGAGGTAGCGGGCCTCGCGCTGGACGACGAGTTCGCCGCCGGTGTGGGTGATCAGGGCCAGCGCGCACACGGTGGCCGGCACCGTGCAGGCGTCGAGCGTGAACTCGACCGGGGCGCCGTGCTGCGGCTGGAGGGTGACGGTGGCGTCCAGGCCCTCGAAGCTGCGGGCTCCGGAGTAGATCGTCACGAAGATCAGGATGCGCCGGAAGCGGGCCTGGTGGTCGAGGTTGATGGTGAGGTTCTCGCCGGTGGCGACGGCGCCGGTGCGGTCGTCCCGGTCGAGCTGGATGTACGGCGGGGTGTGCAGGTCGCCGAACGCCTGGGCGAGCGGGTGCACCACGCCGGCCGTGCCGTCGGTGAGTTCGTAGAGCGCGCACAGGTCGAGGTCGAGGTCGCCGGAGGGCGGCAGCAGCGCGCTGCGGGCGCCCAGTGCCTCCATCGCCTTGCGGCCGAACTTCTTGCCGAGGCGCTTGCCGGCCCCGCCCGCGCTCCAGTTGAGGTTGACCCGCATCGCTCCGGACGTGCCGCCCTGCTTCGTCAACGAGACGGCCGGGGCGTCCTTCGTGAGGGTGACTTTCGTCAGCCGGACGGGAGCCGGCGCGGGCGCCGGCGCGGCCTGTCCGGGCGGGGGCGGAATTGACGCCACCGGTTGACCGGTCGGCAACGGGGGCGCGGGGGCCGCGGGCGGCGGGCGGCGGGGCGATCGGGGGCGCGACCGGAGGCTGCGGCGCGGGCCCGTCCGCCACGCTGATGCCGAAGTCCGTGGCCAGCCCCGCGAGCCCGGTGGCGTACCCCTGCCCCACCGCGCGGAACTTCCAGCCGCCCTGCCGGCGGTAGAGCTCGCCGAGCACGAAGGCGGTCTCGGTGCCGGCGTCCTGACTGTCGAACCGGGCCAGTTCGGCGCCGCTGCCCGCGTCCAGCACCCGCACGTACAGACCCGGCACGGCGCCGAAGCTGCCGCCGTCGGCGGAGGCGGCCAGGACGACGGTGTCGACGGCGGGCTCGACGGCGGCCAGATCCACGCGAAGGGTGTCGGTCATCGCGCCGCCGGCCGGGCGCTTGCCCTCGTGGCGCACCGCGCCGGAGGCGTGCGCGGGCTGGTTGTAGAAGACGAAGTCGGCGTCGTCGCGGACCCGGCCGGACACCAGCAGCAGCGCGGAGGCGTCCACGTCCGGCGCCCCGGGGGCCGGCCGCCAGCCCAGCTCCACCCGGACCGCCGGCGCCGGAACCGGGACATTGCCGCCCTTGAGCATCGACATCGCCGCACCTTCCTGTCGTCCTGGTGGCCTCGTGCCCATCACCGGTGGCCCCCACCAACCTACTTGGCCGGGAACGCCCCGAACGCCCACTGTTCATCTGCGGGAAGGGCGGTCTTTACACGATCCCTACGGGCGATCGCGACCGATTTTCACAAGTTCGCTCGGTTTGGTGACCCGGGGCCGCTCCGAACCCGTAAAACAACCCTCTTGTCAGGCTCCCCAATCGACACATCGTGGGCTTAACTTATGAGGCATGACCTCCCCCCGCTCCACTTACAGCGGCGGCTACTACGCATCGCCTTCCTTCCCGGACACCCCCATCTACGACAGCCTTGTCGCAGAGCGGGGTACTCCGCAGATCGCCCCGATCCGCGTAAACCCGTCGCCCTGGGACACCGGCTCCTCCTCGCTGCCGGCGCTCCCCTCGGCGCTGCCCGCACTTCCGGCCGCGCCCTCCCAGCCGAACCCGGGCCACGGGTACCCGGGCGCCGCGGCGCAGCCGGTCGCCCCGCTGCAGCACACCCCCGCCCCGTACATCCCGCAGCAGGCCGGCACCCGCGGCTACCCGCCGCCGCAGCAGTACCAGCGCCCGGCACCGGGCACGGGGTACGAGGCGATGCGCCCGGCCGCCCCGGTCGCGCCGCGGCCCGGCTCGCCGTTCGACGACCCGGGGTACGGCCGCCAGTATCCGCGGGGGTACTGAACCGGCCGTTCGACCGGATGTCCGAAGCGGCTGGCAAGATGGGCATATGCCCATGCCACACGTCCAGTCGCTGCACGTCTATCCGGTCAAGGCCCTTGCGGGGTCCGGTCCCGGCGAAGCGGTGGTCGAGCCGTGGGGGCTCGCCGGGGATCGGCGTTGGCTGGTGGTCGACGCCGAGGGTCGACAGATCACCCAACGCCAGCAGCGGAGGCTGGCGTTGGCCCGTGCCGAGGAGCTGCCCGGCGGCGCCCTGCGGCTGACCGCGCCGGGCATGCCGCCGCTGGTGGTCCAGGTGCCCGAACCGACGGGCACCGCCCCGGTCGAGATCTTCGGCAACGTCGTCGAGGCGGTGCCCGCGTCCCCCGAGGCCGCCGCCTGGTGGCGGGGCTTCCTCGGCGTCGAGTCCCGCCTGATGCACATGGACGCCCCGGAGCGGCGCCGTCCCGTGGACCCGCGCTACGGCCGGCCCGGCGACAAGGTCAGCTTCGCCGACGGCTATCCGCTGCTGCTGACCACCTCCGCCTCGCTCGACGCCCTCAACTCCCTCATCGCGCAGGGCGACCACGCCGCCGAGGGCCCCCTCCCGATGAACCGTTTCCGGCCCAATGTGGTCATCGACGGCACCGTGCCCTGGGCGGAGGACGACTGGCGGCGGGTGCGGATCGGCGGCGTGGAGTTCCAGGTGGCCAAGCCCAGTGGCCGCTGCGTGGTGACCACCACCGACCAGCGCACCGCCGAGCGCGGCAAGGAGCCGCTGCGGACGCTCGCCCGGCACCGCCGCTTCGGCGACCAGCTGGTGTTCGGCCAGAATCTGATCCCCCGCGGAGCCGGCACGCTCCGCGTCGGCGACCCGTTCGAGATACTCGACTGACGGCCGCACGCGGTCGCCGCCGCCCTCATTGCGGGCTGGTCGGCGGCTGCCTACAGTGAGCGCACAGCGCCGCCGACGGGACGGGCCGCGGGGGGAGACAGAGAGCTGCTGTGCCGATGCCTGCCAGGGACGCGTTGAGTGATCACCTCATCCCCGTGCAACGCCTGCGCCCCGGCGACCATGCCTTCGTCGGCTACGGCGACGACGAGGTGCGGTGGGAGACCGTCACGGCCTTCGTCCGACTCGGTCTGGCGCGCGGCGAGAAGGTCCTCGTCCTGCCGTGCCCCGACGTGCCGGAGGAAGAGGTGCTGGCCAGGATCGACTTCCCCAGCCGCAGCACGGTCCGGGCACGCGAGCGCGGCCAGCTGGTGGTCACCAGCATGCGGGAACTCATCCGGCCGGACGTCGAGTTCACCGCCGCCCGACAGATGGGGCGGCTGAGCCTGGCGACCGACCGGGCGACGGCCGAGGGGTACACCGGGTTGCGGGCGTTCATCGACATGGGCTGGGTGGCCGCGCTCGGCGCCGAGGTCGCGACGGTGGCCCGGCGGGAGACCGGCGCCGGAGCGCTGTTCGCCGGGCGGCCGTACACCGAGGTCTGCGCGTACGACCGCCGGCGGTTCGACCGGTCGATGGTGATCGCGATGGAGCGGGCCCATCCGCACGCCGTGCTGGAGCGGCTGGGCAGTCTGCGGGCGGTGCGCACACCGGACGAGGTGCTGTGCTTCGTCGGCGAAGCGGACGGCGCCAACCGGGCCGCGTTCGTCCGGTCGCTGGAGATCGCGCTGGCGCGGACGGCGGCGACCCGCCGGCTCACCGTCGACCTGACGCGGTTGCACTTCCTGTCGGTGGGCTGCGCGGTAGGTCTGCTCACCCTGGCCCGGGGCGCCACGGGCCACGATCTGGTCGAGGTGCGCTGCGACCGCGGGCAGCGCCAGATGCTGCGGCGGCTGGGCGCCGATGCGGTGCCGCGGCTGGCGCCGAGGGAGGCGGTAGGGCTGTGCTGAATCCGGAACCGGCCGGTCACGATCGGGCGAAGGCGCCGGCGGAGGAGTCCGGCCGACGGCTGCTGCAGCGGCGCTTCACCGCGCGACTGCTGCCGCAGCTGCGACTGCTGGTCGAGGAGTGCGCAGCCCGCGAGGGGCTGAACGAGCCCCGGCGCGGGGAGTTCGTGCTGGCGGTCGACGAGATCGCCGGGAACGCCGTGGAGCACGCCGGCGGCGCCGGGCGGCTGGTGCTGCGGCGGGTGGGGGACGAGCTGGAGTGCCGGATCAGCGACGCCGGCCCCGGTTTCAGCGAGGCGGTGATCCCGGAGTTGCTGCCGGGCCTGGACGGCGCGCCCAAGGGGCGCGGGCTGTGGCTGGCGCGACTGGTGGCGGACCGGTTCGCGGTCGCCCCCGGTACCGGCACCGAGGAAGCACAGGGCGCGGTGGTGACGGTGGCGGTCCGGCTGCGCTGAGGGCACCGTCCCGCGGGGCGGGATCCGGCCCCGTCGCACAGGCGCCGCAAGCGCACCCAAACGCCGCCAATCGGCCGTGGAGTCACGGGAGTTGACGAACGGGTGGGTCGGCTGGGGCGGGTGGTGCCCGAGGGTCAGCGGTGCCCGCGGCGCGATGTCGCCCTCCTCTTCCCGGAACACCCGCCGGGGCTCCCCGCCATGCGGTATGCACGGAGACGAGAGGGGGCACGATGCGGGCTATCAGGGGCATCCGGCGCTGGCGGCACAATCCGCTCCGCCGCCGGACCGACCAAGTGGAAGCCTGGCTGGCGCTGGCCGCCGCACTGCTGATCGCCGTCGGGGCGCCCTGCGCCGGCTGGTTCGCCGGCCGGGCCGCGCACGACGCCCTCCTGGAGGCCGTACGGCTCGAACACCGGCAGCGCCGCCCGGTGTGGGCGGTCGCGGACCGGCCGGCGCCCGGCACCCCGGTCGACCCGGCTGCGGAGACGTTCCCGCAGCGCGCCGCGCACCTGCGGGTGGTCGCCCGCTGGACGGGGCCGGACGGCGGCCCGCGGACCGGCGAGGTCGCGGCGCCGCGACCGGTGGAGCCCGGTGACCGGTTCCGCCTGTGGACCGACGACCGGGGGCGGGCGGTGCCGCGACCGCTGGACGAGGGCACCGCGCAGACGCACACGGCACTGGCCGCGCTGGGCGCCGCGGCGGCCGCCGGCGGGCTCGTCGAGGGCGCCCGGCGGTTGGCCGTACGGCAGCTGATGGCGCGTCGGTTCCGGCGTTGGGAGGCGGCCTGGGCGCGCGCCGGGCAGGACTGGGGACGGGCCGACGCCGGGAGTTGAGGCGGCCACGGGGCCGTCAGCGGTTTACTTCCCGTCGCCCCCCTGCGGCGCGGGGTCGCGGGGCGCCTCCGGGGGCATCGGCCCGCCGTCATGCTTCCCGCCGTCGGCCTCGGCGACGACCGCCAGGTCCGCCGGGTGCCGGAACGGGATGCCGCACCAGCCCTCAGCATCGGGGGTGCGCGACTCGTAGGTCTCGACCGCTACAGCGCTCATCTCTCAACCTCCCCTTCCGTGAGGGGCCGTGCCGCCGTACCGTCGAAGGCACGGCCCGAAGGTCCGCAGAGTTCTGCGGTTGGGTCACCCGCCCCGGCGCTCACCTGTCCAGGGTTTCCGCCGCCGGGGCGGGAGTCTCATGCTCTGAGCAATGGCTGGGGGGGAGCCGGAACGGCCCCCGGGGCCACCAATGAAGGTTGGTGGCTCTCCGGCTGACTGCGTCATCGGAGCGGGGCTAGGAGCGGCCACAGCGCCTCCCTGTGCCCTTGGTGATGGTTCCGGATACCGCGGGATGCCGTGCACGCGGTCCGCCAGTCATCGGCTTTCAGTGCTCGGTCCCGCCTCTCGGCTCGCGTCGCGCATGCGTCGCACCCGGGGACCGCCGTACCCTCCACGAGCCACTTGTCAATCGACAGTTCAATGGGCCTGGGGCTGTACCGGGTTGGTGTCGTCATGCCATCTCCGCGGGCCTCGCGTCGTGTGGATGACGACAACGCCAGGGAGGTGGTGGACCCTCGCCCAGCCGATTGCACTCGATTGCAGGCGGATCACACGAGCGAGCGGATCGCCGATTTGATCAGCCGGTGGGCGTTGGCTCCGTACACCGCGCTATCGGCCAGTGTGGCGAACGTTTCGGCGTACGCGCGTACCTCTGTCGGCTGGGTGAGCGTGAGGTAGCCCGAGACGAGTTCGACGTCGACTTGGGCTTTGTCGTAGATCCAGAAGCCTTCGACGGGCATCCGGGGCCGGCCGGTGCGCATGGGCACCACCCCCAAGCTGACATTGGGCAATGCGCCGACCGTGTGGAGGCGTTCCAGTTGCTCAACTTGCGTATCAATACTGCCAAGGCTGGTCCGCAGGACCGACTCCTCCACCAGGAACGCGAATGTGGCGGAGCCTTCGTGTAGCACTCGTTGAAACCAGCGGGTTCGTTCGAACAAGGGGTGGACGGGTTCTTGCGCGCGGCGGAGCCCGTGGCGTTCCATCCGGCGCCATTCGATCCACATGCCTTCGACGGCCCGGAGGGACCGTGCGAACTCCTGATCATCCGGGGTGTACATGTCGCGCATCTCCAGGTGCACAGCGGAGCGGCGCGCGTTGCTGATCCCTTCACGTACGGGGTACTTCACTGTGCCGGTCCTCCGGTGGGGGGATGAACTTCCGCATCACGGCGGGGAGTCGGATGATTGTCTCGTGATCCGGCACGTTCATGGAGTGGCCGGGGATGGATCCGACTTCCTGGCATGCCTTCACCTCATCCTCCGTGGCCTTGTAGGACTGGATCAGCAGGTCCCCGGTGTCCTCGTCCATCCAGATGGCGGGTGAGTCGTCAACGGGGGTGTTCGGGATGATCCCCAGGAAGCGCAGCTGCACGCCGGTCTCCCTCTGCCGATGCGATTGCAGTCGATTGCAGTCGATTGCAGTCGATTGCGCGACCATCGCCCTACTGGTGTGGGCGGTCAAGAGTGCGGTTCGGACATTAGGAAGCCCCCACAGGATTGCGGGGGCGTGGAACCGCTCTCCTGCCGGTATCTCTTTGAGGGGGGACCTTGTGAATGGGCACCCGGCAAAGGAGCGTTGATCGTGGTGGGGCCGCCTGCCCATGGACACCCACTGCCCCCAGAAGGCCATCAGCGCAACGCGCACCCAACCTGCGGGTTGCGCGACTACATATGTGCGCTGAAGCAGGCGGCCGTCCGCCCCCGGCGCACTCACTCTCGCCGCATCCGCGGAGTTCATGGCCGAAATTCGGCGGGAATTTTCGGCCTAACTGGCCAAGTTGGTAGTCCGCCAATCGGCCGAGCCCAGAAGGAGTCGCACGATGACCACCCTCGCCCTCGCGGGCATCGGACCCGTCACCACCACCTGGGACCCGCCCCTGATCCAGTCCGTCACCACCTCCCACGTGAAGGACACCGGCGCCTTCACCAGCCTCTCCCTGATCGGCGAACCGCAGGTGCTGCTGCTCGCCGACAAGGGAGTGGGCACCGTCACTGGTACGTGCGTAGGCGCACCCCAGGCATTCAATTTCTCCGGCACCTTGGAGTGGTCCGACGAAGTCGAGTCGGCCTACACCGTGACGGCGCTGACCCAGGAGCGCGTGGAAGGACACACCGTCAACCGCAGCGTCGCCACCATCACCTCCGGCCGACTCACCGGCGCCCAGATCAACTTCCTCGCCATACGCCTCGGCGACCAGCTCACCGGCTGTCTGACCGGCGGCGGGGTGAGCTCGGCGAAGGGCTACGAGATCATCCTCATCACCACAAGCTAGCGGCGCCTGAGCCGTTTCCCGGGGTGCGTCCCGGGAAACGGATCGCACCCGAGCTCTCTTGGCCCCGGGCGGGCGGCGATCCGTTCTACCCATAGCGGCGTGTACGGCGACGTTGCTCCCCTCCTGCGCTTGGCGGTCGAAGGCGCGGCGTTCCTCGACGGTTGCAGGCAGGCACCAGGAGGTAAGGGCGTCCCACAGTTCGCCGGAGGGTCCGGCAAGGACCAGGCAGTCCCCGTTCGTGCCCGCAATTCGGCCGACTCGACTTCTTGTCGCGTCTCGGACCACGTCTTTCACGGTGAATTTCATTGGGCTTCCCGGTGGTTGGAGGACCGCCCAGGCAGTGACGTACCCATGGGGTGCCGGGCGGGGGTTGATGGCCGCCCAGGCCGGGCTGGGATGGGCCTGGGCGGCGCGGGAGTCCACCCGACGTGGACTGCCCGACAGAACCTGTCAGGTGGACTCCGTGCTCCCCTTGTGTCTCCCGCGGTGAGAGACCGGGAGCCCAAGCTTCCTGTAGCAGGTCAGGGCGGCGGCCATGGCCAGGTCTCGGCTCTGCCGGTCGTTGCGGACCACGTACGGGATCTTGAGACCACGAGCAGCCCATGGCAGTCTCACGCCGCATGATCGATGAATTCGCGAAAGACAACCTGCACGGGAGACTGCGGCGGGACCGCAAGGCGCTGCTCTGGAAACTCGACGGCCTGTCCGAATACGACGCCCGCCGACCATTGTCAGTAACCGGGACCAACCTCCTCGGCCTGGTCAAACACGTGGCTACCGTCGAGGCCAGGTACTTCGGCGAGGTCTTCGACCGCCCTTCCCCGGAACCGCTGCCCCGGTGGCAGGACTCCAACGGCAGCGATCTATGGGCGACCGAGGACGAGACCCGCGATCAGATCATCGGGTTCTACCGGCGCACGTGGGAACACTCGGACGCGACGATCAACGAGCTTCCCCTCGACGCCCCCGGCCACGTGCCGTGGTGGCCGGAGCCTTATCCCAACACGAACCTGTTCGCCGTCATGGTCCATGTCCTCGGCGAGTCCAACCGGCATACCGGGCACGCCGATATCCTGCGCGAGGGCCTCGACGGCCGGACCGGGGTGCGCCCCGAACACGAGAAGCCAATCGACGAGCAAGCCCGTGCGGCCTACCGCGCGAAGATCGAGCAGGCCGCCAGGTCGGCCGCACCTAGCAAGGCGTAGAGGTTGTCTCACGCGACGTGATGTCCGTGCGACATAATGCCGGTCGTGGGTGCTGACCAGCGGCTGTGCCTGGCGGCAGCTGCCGCCGACGTTCGGCACGTCGCCCGCCACCGCGCATCGCCGCTTCACGGTATGGACCGAGGCCGGCCTGCGGCGTCGGCTGCACCGGGCGGTGCTGTCCGATGCCCAGGGCATCCCGCTCGCCGTCGCCGTGCCCGGCGCGAACATGCACGACAGCCTCGCCCTCAAGCCGCTCATCCGCGGCACACCCGCCGTCCGGTCCCGCCGGGGACCACGGCGGCGCCGACCCGTCAAACTCCGCGCGGACAAGGCGTACTTCTCCGCCGAACACCTGGCCTGGCTGCGCGAGCGCGGGCTCATCGCGCGCATCGCGCGGCCCGGCATCGAGTCCGGCGAACGCCTCGGTCGACACCGCTGGGAGATCGAACGGTCGATCACCTGGCTCTTCGGCTACCGCCGCCTCACCGTCCGTTACGAACGAAAGGGCTCGCACTTCCTCGCCTTCTCGGCCTGGCCACCGCCCTGACCTGCTACAAGAAGCTCGCGAAACTCGCCACGTGAGACAACCTCTTAATCAGTGCGGCGACGCAGACTTGCCCCGCCCCCATTTTCCCATCAGTCGAGAATGGAATTTCAACCATTGTGCAGCATTCCATTTCGCCCTACTGGAATTGAGAGCCTGGTCCAGGTAGCTGCAAACTCAACTTCTGCGAGACCCGCAATAATTCGCCCCGGTCCTGACGCGGCGAGGACCGCACGCGCTTAAAACCCCGTTCGGCGCCCCCGATCAAGGGGCGGTCTCTCATGGGCGGTGCAGCCCCCGCGTGTCGCCTTACCCCAGCTCTCCCGGATGCCGCCCCTCCGGCCTCCGCCGGGCCGCCGCGCCCTCCGCGCTGGACTTCCGCGCGTGATGCCGGTGGCACAGGGATCGAAGGTTCGCCGGGTTGTGGTCGTCACCCGGGATGACGTGGTCCACGTCCCGTGGCTGGCGCTGTGCAGCGCGCCCCTGTATCCCGCAGGGCGGCCACGCACTGGAAGCCGTCACGCTTCAGGACGGAGAGGCGGCGGACCGGCCAGTCCGCGGGGAGACGGGAGCGCCGGTAGCTGCCGTGCCAGGCCAAATGTTCTCCTCTTTCTGCACCACCACTCCGAGATACTGGGCACACCTGTCAGTGGCCAGTTGTCATCCCCCACAGGCGGCCAGTTCCTGGGGAGCTGTCTGGCCGCCAGCCGTCACGCCGAGTCAGGCCGCCAGGGGTGGGCGAGTAGGGATCGCCAGTCCGGCTCCCAGCGCGCAGCCGACAAGGAGGCCCATGCCGTGGTTGTTGGTGAGAAGACAAAGAACAAGACCTGCGGCGGGGATGAGGGGAGCCACTCGCCGCAGGGCGACGACGCCGCCGCGCACCGCGTACCAGGTGGCGAGTGCGCCCACGAGGCCGCAGATCGCTACCGAGTCGCCGCCTCCTTGGAGGCTCCAGCCGGCCATGCTGACCGCTTGCGCCGTCACACCGCTGGTCGCAAAGACCAGCAACATCCGCCAGGGGCCAAGGTGTCGTTCGGCGACCGGAGCGACAACCGCGAGTGCGGCCAGGTTGAACAGGAGTTGGGGCCATCCTGACGACTGCACCATCAAGGCGGTCACGGCTCGCCACCATGCACCATGAGGGTGTCGCTCCAGCGCATCGATCATGGCGGGGGCAACCACCTGGGCCACGCCGAGCACCACCATGGTGGCCACCAGCCCCACGGCGGCTATGGGGACCGGCCGCCGCCACGTCCGCAGCAAGGCCAGCGGAGGAGGCGTCTCGTCGCGGTCCTTCGCGGCGAGCGCCACCAAGAGTCGGCTTCCCAACACGACGACAACCGCCGCGCACCCATAGAGCAACACACTGTGCATGTTCATGACTGAATCATGACAGGCGGTGCAGCTACCCCGACGAGTGGAGCCATGAGCGTGGCGACACGCTGCCGCGGCCCGGGCAGGGCAGGGCAACCAAACGAAGGGTGACAAGCCAACTGGCCGTACGTGGGGAATTCGCGCTGGCCGCTGTCACACCACGCGCGACCCCGTCCCTGAATCCGCTAGCGGCGCCCCTTCGTAAAGGTGGCGTCACCCGAACGACCCACACCAGGAACGTTCAACGTTTGACGAGTGCACTGACTGTGGCAGGCATGGGCAGTGCGCATAGCTCCTCCGACGCGTTTCCCCGCCTCCGCGAGCCCCCGAGACTCCGGAAGCGGGGAAGGCGCGGCGCTAGAACGGCGGCGGCACCTTCCCAGCCGTTCGGGCTAGTCCGTCCCACGTCCCGCATGCCCCGAACTCCGTACTCGTCTCAAGCCGGTGGCACCGTCGGCGCGGCACACTCGCGTTGCTGGCTGTGTCCTCGCCACCGAAAGCGGGGACCGCACGTGATCCACGCCTACAGCGGACGCGGGCTCGGGTCAGCTCGGGCCCCGGGGGGGCAGAGCGAGGAACGGGATCTACGCGGCGTGGGGCCGCGTCGCACAGGTCGTTTGGGACTGGAACGGCACCCGATGGACTCGCGCGGATTCTGATCAGGGCGACTGCCCTGGTTATTGGCGACGCGGTGGGGGACGCGGATGACGTACGCGGTCATCTGGGTCGTCACCGACGACATGCCTTTCCTTGTCGACTCTGCCACGCAGAGTCGACCCGCCTTTTGGTGCGCTCAGCGTTCAGGGCCTCAGATGCAATGCAGTCAGCCATGCTCTGACCTGCGTATCGATACTCCGCTCCGGCCACTAGGCGTACAGAAAGTCCAAGTTAGGGGTGTGGTTTTGCGCGCACTGCGCATAAGACGACACCTGTCGGTTGTGCTGCACTGGTGGCATGACCTCGAAGCCGAGCACCACCAGACAGCGCCCACAGTTCGAACTCCGCTGGGGTGGACTGCACTTAAAGATCCAGCGCTTCCCCATTGGGGTCATCACCTTGATCGCCACGGCTACCGGAACCGGGGCTGCCTGGTGGACGAGCCACTAAGCAGTAGAGCCAAACTCGGCAACCGTCTCTAGTCGGTGGCGCCCCCGGCACAACACCTGAACGTTCCCGTCCGCGTCGGTCCCTCCCAACGAAAGGGGCCACACGTGATCCAGCCGGACCTTTCGCCAGTGCCCACGGCCGGAATCGAACCGGCGGCCACCCGATCGAAAATCGGGCGCTCTCCCACTGAGCTACGGGGCCTGGGGCTCAACTCCCCCGCGGCATCCCGGAAAGACACCAGGGCGCGCGGGAGGAGCCGGGCGGGCGCGACGCTCACGCCTCCACGTCGGATGCTGGAGTCCACGGCGTAGGGCCCGCCTTCACCTGAATGAGATGGGGAACGTGACAGGTCGCCGGGAGGCTCCGGTCCCGCGCTCTGGCCTCAGGGCCGAAAACGGCCCTGCGTACCTACTTTCTTCCGTACGGATATAGAAAAGAAGGCTGCTAGGGCAGTCTTTCGGCCCAAGAATCGGACTCTTCGTCACATTCCGCAGGCAGATCCAGCTCAACCACGTACTGCTCCAGCGTCATGCGCTTCACGCTGGCCGGGGCCGGGCACACTCCGCCGTGCATGCTCCGGGAGCACGCCGTGGACTGCCCTGATGCCGACATGGCGGAGCCACAGCCAGCGCAACGCACAAGGTCCGTAAGAAGGTGCCGAGTTCGGCCGGGGCGGAACCCCTCCGGCAACTGGTGGCCGTGCAGAACTCTGCGCGCCCGCTCCGCCACGTCAGCGGGGATCATGCGAGCCGTGTCTTCAGCAACGCTGATCTTGTGACCTTTGTCGTCTCGGTATGCCTGTCGCCGCTGCTGGCCCTTGCCACCGCTTCCGACGTGCCAACCCTCGTACACGGGGTTGTCCACGATGTCTCGGACCGTGCCAGCGGTGAAGTCCTTACCTGTGGCCGTGCGCATGCCTGCGCTGTTGTACTCACGGGCCAGCGCGCGGGCGGCCCTACCTGCGGCCACTCGGTAGAACACGTCGTCGATGACGCCCCGGCGCTCCCCCGGGCGTATCTTCCGGTCCTTTGGGTCGTTGAGCTCCAAGCCGAGAGGTGCAGCGGACAGCCAACGGCCCTCCCGTCGCTGGCGATCCTTGGTGGTGCGTACGTTGTGGCTGAGTCGGTCCAGGAAGGCACACCACAATGCGTCGGTCTCGCCGCCGAGGACGGCAGCCATGGCGGCGTCGTACTGCGGGCGTTCCACGTCAGACCAGGCTGAAAGGTTCTCCTTCCAAACCCTGCGCACCTGGTAGCCGTTCTCGTCGGCCCATCGCCGCCCCCTATCCTCTTGTGCACGCAAGCTGAGGGCCTGTTCTCCCTCCCGAACGATCTTGCTTTTCCGAAGGAGGAGGTCCACCAGTGGGCGAGCGTCAGTCATCTTTCAATCCTCTGACCAGCGGAAACGGTCCGCAATCCGGACGGTACAAGGGTGTGGGTTCCGTCCAGGTGACGCACTCCGGAACGTCGCGTTGGCGGCGCCGCACCGGTGAGTACAGCTCGCTCGCCGCCGCCCTGGAGGCCGCCGGGGACGGTGACGTCCTGACCGTGCCGGCCGGGACCTACCGGGAGAACCTGGTGCTCCAGCGGGCGGTGACGCTGCGTGGGCCGGAGGGGGCGCGCGGCTCGGTGCGGATCGCGCCGGCCGACGGGGTGGCGCTGACGATACGGGCCTCGGCCACCGTCCACGACCTGCACCTGGAGGCGACCGACTCGGCGTCGCCGGCGCTGCTGGTGGAGGACGGCGCCCCCGAGTTGACCGACATCCGGGTGGTGACCCGGTCCGCGGCGGGGATCGAGGTGCGCGGCGGGGCCCGTCCGACGGTGCGGCGCTGCACGGTCGACAACGCCGGCGGGGTCGGCATCAGCGTCCTGGACGGCGCCGGCGGGGTCTTCGAGGAGTGCGAGGTGATGGCCGCCGGCCAGGCCGGGGTGGCGGTGCGCGGCGGCGCCCACCCGCGGCTGGAGAACTGCCGGATCCATCACACCTCGGGCGCCGGGCTGTCGCTGTCGGGCGAGGGCAGCGCGGTCGAGGCGGTGGGCTGTGAGCTGTACGAGATCAAGGGCACCGGCATCCAGGTCGCGGCGCGGGCCGCCGGCCACCTCACCGACTGCACGGTGCACCGCACCACCGCGGACGGCGTCACCCTGGACACCGACGCGGTGCTCACCCTCGCCGACTGCGACATCCACGACATCCCGGAGAACGCGGTGGACCTGCGGTCCCGGTCGGTGCTGACGCTGACCCGCAGCACCGTGCGGCACTTCGGGCGCAACGGCCTGTCGGTGTGGGACCCGGGCACCCGGGTGGACGCCAACCAGTGCGAGATCCACGACAGTACGGGCGACTACCCGGCGGTGTGGGTCAGCGACGGCGCGACCGCGGTGCTGGACTCGACGCGGGTGCACGACGTCCCCGACGCGCTGTTCGTCCTGGACCGGGGCTCCCGGGCCGACGTCGTGGACTGCGACATCGCGCAGGTCCGCAACACCGCGGTGTCGGTGAGCGACGGCGCCACCGTCCAGCTGGACGACTGCCGGATCCGGGAGGTCTCGACCGGTGCGTGGTTCCGCGACCACGGCAGCGGCGGCACGCTCGCCAACTGCACCGTCGACGG
This sequence comes from Streptomyces noursei, assembly GCF_016917755.1. GTDB lineage: Bacteria > Actinomycetota > Actinomycetes > Streptomycetales > Streptomycetaceae > Streptomyces > Streptomyces yunnanensis. Next base: position 2,213,267 of record NZ_CP070326.1, read on the forward strand.
GGCACAGACCGGCGTGATCGTCACCAAGGGCGCGGACCCCACCATCGAGGGGTGCACGGTCAGTTCGCCGACCGAGGCCGGCTTCTACGTCTCGGCGGAGGGCCGCGGCACCTTCCACAGCTGCCGGGTCACCGGCAGTTCCGGCTTCGGCTTCCATGTGATCGACGGCTGCCGGACGACGCTGACCCGGTGCCGTACGGAGCGGTGCGCGCGCGGCGGGTACGAGTTCGCCGACGCGCTCGGCGACGGCAGTGGCGGCGGGCCCACGGTCGAGGACTGCACCAGCGACGAGAGCCGGGCCACGCAGGAGCCGACGGTGACCGCCCCGGCGGTGCAGCAGACCACCCAGACCGCCGGGCTGCTGGGCAACGTCCCGGCACCGCGCCCGGCGCCGGCCGCCGCCGCGCCCCCGGAGGCGCCGGCGACCGGCCGGCCCGCCGAAGAGGTGCTGGGCGAACTGGACACCCTGGTGGGGCTGGACAGCGTCAAGCGGGAGGTGCGCACCCTGATCAACATGATCGAGGTGGGGCGCCGCCGGCAGGAGGCCGGCCTGAAGGCCGCGTCCGTCCGCCGCCACCTGGTGTTCACCGGCTCCCCCGGGACCGGCAAGACCACGGTGGCCCGGCTGTACGGCGAGATCCTGCACTCCCTGGGGGTGTTGGAGCGCGGCCATCTGGTCGAGGTGTCGCGGGTGGACCTGGTGGGCGAGCACATCGGCTCGACGGCGATCCGCACCCAGGAGGCGTTCGACCGGGCCCGCGGCGGGGTGCTGTTCGTCGACGAGGCGTACGCCCTCTCCCCCGAGGACTCCGGGCGGGACTTCGGCAAGGAGGCCATCGACACCCTGGTGAAGCTGATGGAGGACCACCGGGACGCGGTGGTGGTCATCGTGGCCGGCTACACCGCGGAGATGGAGCGGTTCCTGGCAGTCAACCCGGGTATCTCGTCGCGTTTCTCACGGACCATCAGGTTCGGTGACTACGCGCCGGAGGAGCTGCTGCGGATCGTCGAGCAGCAGGGCGAGGAGCACGAGTACCGCCTCGCCGACGGGGCCGACGAGGCGCTGCTCAAGTACTTCACGGCGCTACCCAAGGGGCCGTCGTTCGGCAACGGCCGGACGGCACGGCAGACGTTCGAGGCGATGGTCGAGCGGCACGCGGGTCGGGTCGCCAACCTCACCGACCCGAGCACCGACGACCTGACCCTGCTCTACGCCGAGGACCTGCCCGAACTCACCTGACTCCCGGTGTAGTTGGTGCGCCGGGCCGGTATCCCCGGGCCCAGCCGGGCGAGCAGTTCGGCGCGCACCCGGCCGAAGACCGGGTCGGCCTGGTAGTCGCCGTGGCCCAGGATCTGGGCGGGCAGCGGGTTCTGCAGGGTGCGACCGAAGGCGAGCGGGTCGCGCAGCGGTCCCTCGTCGACGGCCCGGCCGTCCTCGCAGGAGAGCAGGATCGGGCCGCCGATCGGGTCGGTGAAGCGCCACAGGTTGCGCCAGTCGTCCATCTCGCGGTGCAGGCCGGTGAGGGCGGGCGGGCCGAAGAAGGCGGGGAACCAACGGCCGTAGAGGCGTTCCAGCGGGCTGCCGTAGGTGAGCAGGGCGACCCGGCTGCGGGTGACGAGATCCAGCTGCCAGACGGCCGCCGCGGCCAGCACGCTGCCCTGGGAGTGGCCGGAGATCACCAGCCGGCCGTCGTACTGCTCGGTCCAGGTGGCCATCCGCCAGGTGAGGTCGGGGACGGCGCGCTCGGCGTAACAGGGCGGCGCGAAGGGGTGCGCGGCGCGCGGCCAGAAGGTGCCGACGTCCCAGAGGATGCCGATGGTGCGGCGGGCGGAGTGGTCGCGGTAGGCGCGCCGGCCCATGGTGAGCAGGAGGATCACGCCGGCGCCCATCAGCCAGGAGCCGAGGGACTCGGCGGCCTCGGCGGCGGCGTGCACGAACGGCGCGGCGCCCTCGGTGGCGCGGCCGGGGGCGCGGTCGGTGAGCCAGGCGCCGGCCACCGCGCCGGCGCCCAGGACGAGGGTGACGGCGGCGATGGCGGCCACCAGGACCGGCGCCGCGTCGGTGAGCCCGGCGCGGGCGATGGTGCCCGCGATGCGCTCGGTGCGCAGCACGTCGGGGCGCTCACGCGGGTCGTAGAGGCCGGGGACGTCCCTGGCGACGCGCTTGCGGACGGCCAGCACCCGGACGCCGGCCAGGACGGCGACGGCCGCGACCACCACCAGCAGCGCGGGCAGTACCGACGCCTGCCAGGAGAGCACGACCGGCGGCCCGGGGATCGGGGCGTGGTCCTGGCCGGGGGTGGCGGGCCCGTCGATCCAGTCGGCGAACCGCTGGGCCACTCCCCCGGACAGCACCCCGGCGACCGCGCAGGACAGCAGCGCGACGGCCGGCCCGCCCATGCCGCGCAGCGCGGTCCGGGTCTCGTCCCGGGCGGCGCGCTGGAGGAACCAGGCGGTCACCACCAGGGCCAGCACCAGCACGCTCTGGCAGACGGCGATCCCGCCGAACGCCGCGACACCGGGCAGCGGGCCGTGGCTCCGCGCCGCCGGCCGGGCCCAGGCGGCATAGCCGGCGGTGAGCGCGAGCACCGCCAGCGCGGCGTACGGCAGCGCCCGCACGGCGAGGCGGTCGGTCTCCTCGTCGCGGGCCGCCTCGCTGCGGGCGGTGCGCCAGACGATGACCAGGGTGCCGGCGGCGAGCAGCAGGACCAGGCCGGTCAGGGTCCGGCCGACGGCGGTCAGGGCGGTGGCGCCGGCCCGGCTGTCGGCCCGGAGGGAGGCGACGAGCAGGGGGGCGGCGATGGTCAGCACCCCGGCCGCGGTGTGCGCGGCGCGCAGCCGGGCGACGAGCCGGCGGCCGTACCAGAAGCCGTCCAGGCCCAGCGCGGTGCGCTCGTGGGCGGGGGTGTCACGGGAGGCGCCGGGGCGGCGCGGCGGCGGGGAGGCGGACTCGTAGGCGCTCCAGGTGCGGTGCGAGAGCCACCACAGGAAGCCGACGACCAGCAGGGGCAGCAGGGAGGCGAGGACCAGGCGGCGGCCCGGGATGCTCCACCAGCCGCCGCCCGCGGGGTTGAGGAAGCCCAGCCAGGACTTGCCGGTGACGCAGGACGGGGTGCCGGCGCACTGCCAGGCGCTGAGGTCGAGGGCGACCTCGCAGGCCGCGGCGGCCAGCAGGACGGTGAGGGTGAGGGCGAGCAGCCGCACCAGGAGGTCGTAGATCCGCTGGCCGCGGTGGTCGGGCGGGGCGGCCGGGCGCATCCAGTGGGCGAGGTTGGCGACCATGAACGGCAGCAGGACCAGCCAGAGCGCGCGGGCGCCGTTGCCGGAGGTGAGGTTGGACCAGCAGTACGCCTCGCGGACCGGCTCGGTCCGGTAGTCGTCGGGCCGCTGCTCGGCGTCCGCGTCGTCGGTGCGGCGGTAGCAGGCGGCGGTGTCGTCGCCGGTGATCCGCTGGACCCGCGGGTCGCCGAGCATCTCCTGCGGGGTGGCGCCGCCGACGCCGTGGACCAGCAGCTCCAGGGCGAGCTGCGGCTGCGGTGCGGTGGCCGGTGGTGCGCCCCTCGTCGGACCGGGATCCGTCGAGCGGGCGGGTGGTGGTGTGGTGGCCGCGGTCTCCACTGGCTGTCCCCCGATGTCAGTGCGGTGCGGTGTGGTGTTGTGGGGCGGCCGGGGTCGGTCGTGGTCGGTGGTGCGGTGGGCCGCCTCTTCGGATTGTCCCTGCCCTCTGGGAGCGTTCGCACCCCGGTTCCGGTTCCCGGCGCGCCGGTTGTGGCTCCCGGGACGCCGGTTGCCGTACCCCGCTTGTGGTGTGCCCGGTCGCGGTGTGCCCGGATCGGGGTGGCTGTCGGACCCGCGTGCGAGGATGTGGTCAGCACAGATCGCAGGCGGCGGACAGCCGGCGGAAGGACCCGGGGCGGTGAGCCGGGTGGAAGGGACGGGCCGCGGTGGGCGACAACCAGAATCTCCTCGCGGAGCAGCGGCGGGCCCTGATCCTCGATGAGGTCAGGCGACGCGGCGGCGTGCGGGTCAACGAACTGACCCGCCGGCTGAGCGTCTCGGACATGACGGTCCGTCGCGATCTGGACGCACTCGCCCGCCAGGGCATGATCGAGAAGGTGCACGGCGGCGCCCTTCCGGTGAGCGATCCCAGCGCGCACGAGCCGGGTTTCGAGGTGAAGTCGGGGCTGGAGCTGAGCGCCAAGGCGGCGATCGCCAAGGCGGCGGCCGAGTTGGCGGTACCGGGCAGCGCGATCGCGCTGGCGGGCGGCACGACGGCGTACGCGCTGGCGCAACGACTGCTGGAGGTGCCGGAGCTGACGGTGGTGACGAATTCGGTGCGGGTGGCCGATGTGTTCTACAACGCCCAGCGGGCGGCGGCCAGCGGCGGCGAGGGCCGGCCGGCCGCGGAGGCGGCGACGGTGGTGCTGACGGGCGGGATGCGCACGCCGTCGGACACCCTCGTCGGCCCGGTGGCGGACGCCGCGATCCGGTCGCTCCACTTCGACCTGCTCTTCCTCGGGGTGCACGGCATATCGGTGGAGGCGGGACTGTCCACGCCCAATCTCGCGGAGGCGGAGACCAACCGGCATTTCGTGCGGTCCGCGCGGCGGGTGGTGGTGGTCGCCGACCACACCAAGTGGGGCACGGTCGGCCTGAGTTCGTTCGCCGCGCTGGACGAGGTGGACGTGCTGGTGACGGACGCCGGACTGTCCGCCGAGGCGCGGGCGGAGTTCGCGGACCGGTCGACGGAGCTGGTGGTGGCGGGCGAGCCGACGGGCGACGCAGACAGCTGACGCCCCGTCAACTATGGTGTCCGGCGCAGCAGGACCCGTCCCCGGGAGGTGGGCGTCCCATGACCCGACGGCTCCGCCCCGTCGCGCTCGACTTCGCCGTATCGGCGCCGCTGCGGCTGGCGTTCAGCGCAGAGGCCGCCGCCCCGCCCGAGGCCGTCTACGCCGCACTGGCGGACGACGTACCGGGCTGGGCGGACTGGTTCACCGGCGTCGCCCGGGCCGCACCGACGGATGACGGCCTCGGCCGCGAGGTGCGCCTCACCGGCGGCACCCGGTTCAGCGAGACGATCATGGCCGCCGAGCCCGCCGCGCGCTACGCCTACCGGGTCGACACCACCAACGCCCCTGCCCTGCAGGCCCTGTTGGAGGACTGGCAACTGGCGCCGGCCGGCGCCGGGACGCGGGTGCGGTGGACGTTCGCGGCGGACGGCCCGGCGCCGTTCCGCTGGCTGATGCCGCTGGCCCGGCCGGCCCTCGGGCGTTCCTTCCGCGCCTCGATACGGGCCCTGGACCGGCGGCTCGCCGGCGGCTGACGGCCCGACCCGGCCGGCGCTGGCGCCTCAGTCGCCCCAGGAGCCGGTGTCGAGGAAGTGCTCGATGGTCCGGGTGTAGGGGGCGATGTCGAGCCCCTGCTCGGCCAGCCAGTCGTCCGAGTAGTACTTGTCGAGGTAGCGGTCGCCGGGGTCGCACAGCAGCGTCACCACGGAACCAGTGCGGCCCTCGGCGACCATCTCCGCGACGATCTTCAGGGCGCTCCACAGCCCGGTGCCGGTCGAGCCGCCCGCCTTGCGGCCGATCGCCCGCTCCAGCGCGCGGACGGCGGCGACGCTGGCCGCGTCCGGGACCTTCATCATCCGGTCGATCGCGCCGGGCAGGAAGCTCGGCTCCATGCGCGGCCGGCCGATGCCCTCGATCCGGGACGCGGTGGCGCAGTCGGTCGAGGCGTCGCCGGCGAGCCAGCCGTCGAAGAAGCAGGAGTTCTCCGGGTCGGGGACGCAGATCCGGGTGTCGTACTGCATGTAGTGGACGTAGCGGGCGATGGTCGCGGAGGTGCCGCCGGTGCCGGCGGTGGCGACGATCCAGGTCGGCTCGGGGTAGCGCTCCAGCCGCAGCTGCTGGTAGATCGACTCGGCGATGTTGTTGTTGCCCCGCCAGTCGGTGGCCCGCTCGGCGTAGGTGAACTGGTCCATGTAGTGGCCGCCGGACTCGGCGGCGAGCCGGGCGGAGACCTCGTAGACCGTCCGCGGGTCCTGGACCAGGTGACAGGTGCCGCCGTGGAACTCGATCAACCGGGTCTTCTCCCGGCTGGTGGTGGCCGGCATCACCGCGATGAACGGCACGCCGATCAGCGACGCGAAGTACGCCTCCGAGACGGCCGTGGAGCCGCTGGAGGACTCGATCACCGGCTTCCCGGGACGGATCCAGCCGTTGCACAGCCCGTAGAGGAAGAGCGAGCGGGCCAGCCGGTGCTTGAGGCTGCCGGTGGGGTGCGTCGACTCGTCCTTGAGGTAGAGGTCGATGCCCCACTTCTCGGGCAGCGGGAAGCGCAGCAGATGGGTGTCGGCGGTGCGGTTGGCATCCGCCTGGACCTTGCGGACGGCTTCGTTGAGCCAGTCCCGGTAGCTCTGATCCGAGCGGTCCACATCGACGGTCGGCTGGACCGACGAGGCCGTTTCCTGGTCTCCAGGCCGGCTCTGCGGCTGTTGTGCGGTACTCACCGGCGCGCTCCTCCAGGGGGCCACGGGCCCGCCTGGAAGGTCGGGCCGGTTTCGACTATAACCACCCGGCGCACGCTTCTCACCTGCATAAACATCACTTTGAGAGGCCCCAAGGAGGCCCTGGGGGAAGGGTGTTGTGCGCCTTTGCGCCCCATGCGGCACTGGTGTACAGGGCGCGGTGGCGGCAAACTTCCCTACGGGGGGCGGTGGACGGCACCGGCCCGCGACACCGGGGAGTGGTGAGGATGGCCGAGCCGGAATACAACGCGACCGGCGTACGGATCGAGCGGTCGCTGCGGTCCTTGACCAGAGCGGGGCAGGTCCGCATCAGCGGCGGCCGACTGGCGCTGCTGACCAGCTACGGCAGGGAGATCGACAGCGCCCCGCTCGGCGCGGTGGAGGCCCACAAGCCCCTGTTCGCGGCCCGCGACCGGGCGCTCGCCATCCTCAACGGCAACCGCTACTCCCTCACGCTGGGCGCCCGCGACCGCTTCCTCAGCGCCGTACAGGCGGCCCGTCGGCCACGCGCGTGAACGCCGGCCGGGGCCCGTCCGCTCCGGTACACCGGACAGCCCCCACGGCCGAGGCGGTGCGGTTGCGGCGGTGCACCGCCTGCCCGACCCTGGACACGTATCACTGAGGGTTCACCAGCGATGACGCTGTGGCGCAGCCGGTATCGCTGGTTCCGATCTTCGCCCCTCCCCGGTACGAGGGGCGCCCGGCCTCATCAGGGAGTCGCGGTCGTGATCAGGCAGCCCAGCAGACACTGCACGGTGGAGCTCCAAGCCGTCCCGGCCCGCATCGGCCATGTGCGCGGGATCGTCTCCGCGCAGCTGCGGCACTGGCATCTCGACGCCCTGATCGACCCGGCCTCGCTCGGGGTGACCGAGCTCCTGGCCAACGTCCACCGGCACGCCCGCCCCAGCAAGCAGTGCACCGTCGAACTCTGCGTCCTGCTCGACCAGTTGACGGTCTCGGTGCACGATCTCGATCCCCGACTGCCGCGCCTGCGGACCGCCGACAGCTGGGAGACCTCCGGCCGCGGGCTGGCGCTGATCGCGGCGCTCAGCGAGAGCTGGGGGGTACGCCCGCACGCCCCGGGCAAGGTCGTCTGGTTCACCCTCCCCGCCCTGACCACCGCCCCCGAAGGGGCCCGCGCGCTGCGCACCCACTGGGACACCGCGCCACTGCAGGAAGTGGGCACCGACCCCCGCCCCCGGAACCGGAGCGCGAGGGTCGGCTGACGACGCGGTCTAGGCCGCCGCGCTCCCCTTGCGGCCGGAGCCGAAGTGCTCCTCCAGTACGGACAGCCGCCGCCAGTACTCCTCCTCGTCGATCTCACCGGCGGCGAACCGGCGCCCGAGGACGGCGATCGGCGTCGGGGTGTCACCGCCGCCCGCGGGCCGGGGGCCGGGCCACGGGCCGAGGAAGGCCCGGCCGGGGCCGCCGTGCCGCCACACGGTGCGGCGCAGCAGGGTCACCGCACCGAAGGCGACGGCCGCCCAGACGAGCGGGACGAACAGGATCCAGGGACCCGGGCCGCCGCCGGACCAGTGTTCTGCCAATGCGTTCATGGAAGTCAGCTCCTTGACGGGACGCGCCGGACGACCTCCGCCCGCGGGCCGGCCGGAGTCGTCGGGATACGCCTTCGAGACTCGCTCCCCCGGCCCCGCGCGTCGTCGTACGCCCGGCGACAGTGCGCGTACGACGCACGGGGTACCGCCCCCGCCCCCGGGAGTACCCCGCCCCGGAGCCACTCCCCTCCCACCCCCTCTTGATCTTTGTAACTACTGGTATGTACAGTCACTGTATGAGCAGCACACGGGACAGCGCAGCGGCGGCCGGCACGCCCCCGCCCGGCAGCACTCAGGAACGGCTCGTCATCAGCACCCAGGAACTCCTGTGGGAGCGCGGCTACGTCGGCACCAGCCCCAAGGCGATCCTCCAGCACGCGGGGGTGGGCCAGGGCAGCATGTACCACCACTTCGCGGGCAAGTCCGACCTCGCACTGGCGGCGATCCGACGCACCGCGGACGACATGCGGGCAGCGGCCGAGGAGATCTTCGCCGCTCCCGGCACGGCGTACGACCGCGTCGCGGCCTATCTGCTGCGCGAGCGGCAGGTGCTGCGCGGCTGCCCGATCGGACGGATGACGCAGGACCGCGACGTGGTGCAGGACCCCGAACTCCGGGCGCCGCTGGACGAGATGTTCGGCTGGCTCCGGCACCGGATCGCCGAGGTCCTCACCGAGGGGCAGCGACACGGCGAACTGTCCGACGCCCTCGATCCGGCGACCGTCGCGGCCAGCGTCGCCGCGGTCGTCCAGGGCGGCTACGTCCTGGCCCGTGCGGCCGAGGACCCCGCACCCTTCGACGCGGCCGTGCACGGCCTGCTCGCGCTGCTGGCCGCGCAGACCACGCCGGCCCCCTGACCTGCCCTCTCCTCCTTGGAGCCCCCATGCACGCCATGCAGTACAGCGTCACTCTGCCCGCCGACTACGACATGGAGATCATCCGGCACCGGGTGCGGACCAGGGGCCACCTGCTGGACACCTTCGAGGGCCTCGGCCTGAAGGCCTACGGCATCCGGGAGCGCGGCACCGACGGCTCGCCGGTCAACCAGTACGCGCCGTTCTACCTCTGGGCCGACCAGGCGGCGATGAACCGCTTCCTGACGGGCGACGGGTTCCGCGGCGTGATCCGGGACTTCGGGCGACCGGCGGTCCACAACTGGCAGGGCCTGTACCACCGTCCGGGCCCCGCGGCCGGCCACACCCCCGCCACCTTCACCCGGCGGACCGAACCGCTCCCGGAGAGCGCCGACGTGGCGACCGCCATCGAGGACGCACTCGCCACCCACGAGAAACTGGCGGCCGCAGAGGCGGTGCACACCACTGCGCTGGGCCTCGACCCCCACCACTGGGAACTCGTCCACTTCACCCTCTGGACGGACGCCGCCCCCGAGTCCACGGCCGGCGAGCACTTCCAGGTGCTGCACCTGTCCACGCCGGGCCTCGCACGACTGGGCGGCGGGCGGCAGTGGTGACCCCGCGCCCCGCATCCGCCCCCGGCCACCGCACCGCGCCCGCCGGCCCCACCGTCCGCACCGTCCTGGGCGACCTCGCCCCCGACCGGCTCGGCGTCTGCGACGCGCACGACCACCTCTTCCTGAGCAGCCCCCAGCTGCCGGGCCAGGAGCTGGCCGACGCCGCGGCGGCCGGCGCCGAACTGCACGCCTTCCGGGCGGCCGGCGGGACGGCCGTGATCCAGTGGACGCCCTACGGCATGGGGCGGCACGCCGCCGAACTCCCGCGGCTGGCACGGGAGTCGGGAGTGACGATCGTCGCCGCGACCGGCCTGCACCAGGCGGCGCACTACGGCCCCGGGGTCCTGGAAGGACTCCCGGCGGATCCGGCCGCACTGTTCGTCGCCGAACTGACCGAGGGGATCGGCGCCACGGGCGCCACGGGCGCCACCACCGGCGACGATCCGGAGCCCCCGCCGAGGGCCGGCATGATCAAGGTGGCCGGCGGCTTCCACGGACTGGACCACCACGCCCGGCGCACCATGACGGCCGCCGCCGAGGCCCACCGGGCGACCGGCGCGGCCATCGGCATCCACCTGGAGCTGGGCACCGGGGCGCTGGACGTCCTCGACCTGCTCTGCGGCGAACTGGCGGTCCCACCGGACCGGGTGATCCTCGGCCACCTCAACCGCTCGCCCGACCCCGCCGTGCACCGGATGGCCGCCGAGGCCGGCGCGTACCTCGCCTTCGACGGACCGTCGCGCGCCAACCACGGCACGGACTGGCGGATGCCGGACGCGGTGGCAGCACTCTGCGACGCCGGATTCGCCGACCGCATCCTGCTCGGCGGCGACACCACGACGGCCGCCGCCCGCGCGGTCAACGGCGGCCCCGGCATGCGGTATCTGCTGCGCAGACTCCGACCACGGCTCGAACTCGCCGTGGGGACGGCGGCGGTGACCCGGATGCTCACCACCAATCCGGCCCGGGCGTTTGCGGCCGAGTGGCCGTGCGGGTCCGCCTGACGGCGGTTGTTTCGTTGTCCGCTGCGCGGGGCTGTCGGGTGCGGTGACGGGTCTGCGGGGGTGGTGTGCAGGACTGCTGCGCTTTACGTCCTGCACACCACCCCCGCAGACCCGTCACCTCCCGTGAGTGGGTGGGAAAAACAGGCACGCGGGCGCTAACGCCGGTGGTCCGCTAACAGTCGCCACTCCACAACGAACCCGCAGAGACCCACCGGCATACGCCCTCACCCACCGTCTCCATGACCACCCACGGGAGGTGCCGGGTCTGCGGGGCAGGGGTTGACCGGACGTAAAGCGCAGCAGTCCGGACAACCCCTGCCCCGCAGACCCGGCACCGCACCCGAAAAGCCCCGCGCAGCGGACCCGCCCCGCGCAGCGGACAACGCGACAACCCGCCGTCAGGCGGCCCCGTCGAGGATGACCAGCGGATCGTCCAGGATCGGCTGCCACGCCAGTTCCGCCGCGCCCACGAGGCTGTTGTGGTCCAGGCTGCACGGGAGGATGGGGACGCCGCCGCTGCGGCCCCACAGGCTGCGGTCGGCGACCACTGCTCGGAGGCGTTCGGGGTCGGCTTCGACGAGCGCTCGGTGGAGGCCGCCGAGGATGATGCGGTCGGGGTTGAGGATGTTGACCAGCCCCGCGAGGCCCAGGCCGAGGCGGTCGATGAGCAGGTCGGCGGCGGCGCGTACGCCCGGGTCGGTGTACTCGTTGCGGAGGAGTTCGCCGGCCTGGTGGAGGAGGGAGACCTCCGGTCCGGGCTCCCGGCCGGCGGCGACGAGGAAGGCGAGCGGGTCGGCCTCGACGTCCAGGCAGCCGCGGCTGCCGCAGTGGCAGGGCGTGCCCTCGGGGTGGACGGTGAGGTGACCGACCTCCAGGGCGAGGCCCGAACTCCCGCTGTGCAGGCGGCCGTCGAGCACCAGGGCCCCGCCGACGCCCCGGTGGCCGGAGGCGACGCACAGCAGGTGGCGGGCGCCGCGGCCGGCGCCGTGCCGGTGTTCGGCGAGCGCACCGAGGTTGACGTCGTTGCCGGTGAAGCCGATCTTCTCGGTGACGCCGGGGATGCCGGCGTCGGCCAACGCGCGCAGGAAGAGTTCGCGTACCGGGGCGCCCGAAGGCCAGGCCAGGTGGAGCGGGTTGAGCGCCTCGCCGTCCGGTTCGGCGACCGCGGAGGGCACCGCGAGGCCGGCGCCCAGGCAGCGTCGCCCGGTGTCGCGCAGCAGGGCGGCGCCGGCCTCCACCACCTCGGCAAGGACCTGCGCGGGGTCCGCGGGGATGATGCCGCAGCTGGGCGTGGTGGCGACGATCCGGCCGCCGAGGCCGACCAGGGCGGCGCGGTACCCGTCGGCGTGGATCTGCGCGGCGAGTACGACCGGGCCGTTCTCGTTGACCGACAACCGGTGGGAGGGCCGTCCCTGGGAGCCCGCGGAGGCGTGCGGCCGGGAGTCGACGGTGATCAGGCCGAGCGCTTCGAGCTCGGCGGCCACCGCCCCGGCGGTCGCGCGGGTCACGCCGAGTTCGGTGGTCAGGACGGCACGGGTGGGCGCGCGTCCGGTGTGTACGAGCTCCAGTGCGGGTCCGAGGGCGCTGCGGCCCCGCTCCAACCTGGTTGTCCGAGTCTGGGTCACGCCTCTATTCTGGCTTTGTGCCGACGCTAAACAAAATACGCACGGCCTTGACCCGCAATCGGGCCCACATCCCCTCCAACCCCTCAAAATCCCCTACGTCACCGCATAGCAGGACAGCGCGCGCCGCCCCGGGACCGGTCGACCCCGGATCGACCCGGCTGCGCGCCGCGATCACCGCGTTCTTCGCCATGGACGGCTTCCTCTTCGCCGGCTGGGTCGTCCGGATCCCCGCGATCAAGGCGCAGACCGGCGCCGGCGCGGGCACGCTGGGCCTGGCGCTGCTGGGCGTCTCGGTCGGGGCGGTGGCGTTCATGATGCTCACCGGGCGGCTGTGCCGACGCTTCGGCAGTCATGCCGTGACCGTGGCCTCCGGTGCCGCGCTCGCACTGAGCATCCTGCTGCCCCCGCTCGCCCGGTCGGCCACCGCGCTGGGCCTGGTGCTGCTGGTCTTCGGCGCGGCGTACGGCTCCCTCAACGTCGCCATGAACAGCGCCGCCGTCGAACTGATCGCGACCCTGCGCCGCCCGGTGATGTCCGGCTTCCACGCCGCCTTCAGCCTGGGCGGGATGGTCGGCGCCGGGCTCGGCGGACTGGTCGCGGCGCACCTCTCGCCCTTCGTCCACCTGCTGGTGCTGGCGGTGTGCGGACTGCTGGTGACGGCCGTCGCGGGCGTCGCGCTGCTGCGACGGCGTACGGGAGCGGGGACGCCGGCGGCTCCCCCCGAGGAACGCGTCGAGCGGCACTCCCCGGCGCCCGAGCGGCCGCGGGGATCCAGGATGCCCGGTCGAACCCGCCGGCTCGTGCTCGTCTTCGGTGTGATCGCGCTGTGCACCGCGTACGGCGAGGGTGCACTGGCCGACTGGGGCGCCCTGCACCTCTCCCAGGACCTGGCCGCCTCACCGGGCCTCGCGGCCGCCGGCTATGCGGTGTTCGCGCTGGCGATGACCGCCGGGCGGCTCTCCGGGACCGTGCTCGTCGAGCGCTTCGGCGCGGCGCGGGCCCTGGTCGCGGGCGGCGGCACGGCGGCGGCCGGGATGCTGTTGGGGGCGCTGGCGCCGACCGCGTGGGGCGCCTGCGCCGGATTCGCGGTCGCCGGTCTGGGGCTGGCCAACATCTTCCCGATCGCCATCGCACGGGCCGGGGCGACGGGCGGCCCGGACGGGGTCGCGGTGGCCTCGACGATCGGCTACGGCGGCATGCTGCTGGGGCCGCCCGCCATCGGCTTCCTGGCCGAGGTGTGGGGCCTGCCGGTGGCGCTGACCACGGTCGCACTGCTGGCCGCGGTGGCGGCGCTGGTCGCGCATCTGACGCGCGGGGCGCATCGGACCGAGGTCGCACGGCCCTGAGCCGGTTTGCGTGTGCGGTCGGGTGACGAAACGTCATCATCCTTAGGGCGACGGGGCGTTGTGGCCGATGTTGTGGCCGACGGCGACGGGCTCGCCCTTTCCGGTGACGTGTCGGCGGGCTCCACCGCAGGGTGCGCCGGGGCGGCGGGCGGGCCGGGGCGGTGCGTTGTCATTGGTGGCTGGCACACTCGGGGTCATGGAGATCACTGAGTTCGTCGAAACGCTGCGACTGGACGGCGGGCTGCTCGCGGACGCCGCCGACGAGGCCGGGCCCGACGCCCCCGTACCGGCGTGCCCCGAGTGGCGGATGCGCGATCTGGTACTGCACATAGGGCGGGTCCACCGCTGGGCGGCGGGGTTCGTGACCGAGCCCGGGGATCAGCGGATGCCTTTCCCGGAGGCCCCTGAGCTGTCCGACGACAAGCTGGTGCCGTGGCTGCGCGAGGGGCACCACCACCTCGTCGTGGCGCTGCACACCGCGCCGAAGGACCTGCGGACGTGGGCGTTCCTGCCCGCGCCGTCCCCGCTGGCCTTCTGGGCGCGCCGGCAGGCCCACGAGACGTCGGTGCACCGGGTCGACGCCCAGCAGGCGGCCGGCGTCCCGCTCACGCCGCTGCCGGCGCGGTTCGCCGCCGACGGTGTCGACGAGCTCGTGGCGGGCTTCCACGCCGGTGACCGCAGCCGGCTGCGCCCGGACGCGCCTCGGACGCTGCGGCTGCGCGCCACCGACACCCCCGGCGCGGACTGGACGGTGCACCTCACCCCCGACGCACCGCCGCGCACGGTCCGGACGCCCGACGCGACCGAGGCCGGGGCCACCGCCGACTGCACCATCGAGGGCCCGGCCGAGCGGCTGTATCTGACGCTGTGGAACCGCCTCCCCTGGGACGGGCTGACGGTCTCCGGCGACGCGTCCCTGCGGACGCTGTGGCAGGAGCGGGCGGGCATCTGACCGATGTCCGACGGGCCGGCCGCGGGTGGCCGGGCGATGAGCGCCCGGCTACCCGAGCCAGCCCGGGCGCACCAGCCCCGACTCATAGGCCAGTACCACGAGTTGGGCGCGGTCGCGGGCGCCCAGCTTGACCATGGTGCGGCTGACATGCGTCTTGGCGGTGAGCGGGCTGACCACCAGCCGGCGGGCGATCTCCTCGTTGGAGAGCCCGATGCCCACCAGGGCCATCACCTCCCGCTCGCGTTCGGTGAGCGCGGCGAGTTCGGCGGCCGGCGCCGGCTGCTTGGAACGGGCCGCGAACTCCGCGATCAGCCGGCGGGTCACCCCCGGCGAGAGCAGCGCGTCGCCGGCCACCGCCGCGCGCACCGCCCTCAGCAGCTCCTCCGGTTCGGTGTCCTTGACCAGGAAGCCGGAGGCGCCGGAGCGGATCGCCTCGAAGACGTACTCGTCGAGTTCGAAGGTGGTCAACATGACGACCTTGACGTCCCGCAGTGTCGGGTCCTCGGTGATCCGCCGGGTGGCGGCCAGGCCGTCGACGACCGGCATTCGGATGTCCATCAGGACCACGTCCGGCCGGTGCGCGCGGACGGCGGTCAGCGCCTCCTGGCCGTCCGCCGCCTCGCCGACCACCTCGATGTCGGACTGGGCGTTCAGCAGCGCCTTGAAGCCGGCCCGGACCAACAGCTGGTCGTCGGCGAGCAGTACCCGGATCACGACTCCTCCTCGATGACGGTGCGGGCCGCGGCGGCGAGCGGGATGCGGGCCCGGACCCGGAAGCCGCCGTCCGGCCGCGGCCCCGCCTCCACGGTGCCGCCGAGCGCCGCGGCGCGCTCCCGCATCCCGGCCAGCCCGTTGCCGCCGCCGGTCAGCTCCTTGGTGCCGGCGGTGGCCGGGCCGTCGTCGTCGACCCGGATCTCCAGCGCACCGGGAGCGTAGCGGAGCCGCACCCGGGCGGTGCGCGAGCCCGAGTGCCGGACGATGTTGGTCAGCGCCTCCTGGACGATCCGGAAGGCCGCGAGGTCGGTGCCGGGCGGCAGGGCCGCGGGGGTGCCCTCGGTGGTGACGTCCACGGCGAGGCCCGCTCCCCGGGCCTGTTCGGTGAGTTCGGGCAGCCGGTCCAGGCCCGGGGCCGGGGCGCGCGGGGCGTCTCCCGGGGTGCGCAGGGTGTCGAGGACCTGCCGGACCTCGCCGAGCGCCTCCTTGCTCGCGGCCTTGATGGTGGACAGCGCGGTCCGGGCCTGCTCGGGGTCGGAGTCCAGCAGCGCCAACCCGACGCCCGCCTGGACGTTGATGACCGAGATGCTGTGCGCGAGGACGTCGTGCAGTTCGCGGGCGATCCGCAGCCGCTCCTCGTCGGCCCGACGGCGCTCGGCGGCGGCGCGTTCGGCCCGCATCCTGGCCAGTTGCTCGCGGCGCACCCGGGCGAGTTCGGAGGCCGCCAGCACGGCCGCCACCCAGGCGGTGACGAGCAGTTCCTGGGCCCAGGGCGCCGGTCCGAGGTACGGGGGCAGCCAGCGGTAGAGCCAGTGCGCGACCAGGAGGTGGACCAGCCACACCCCGCCCACCGCGCACCACGCGACCGCCCGGTACCCGGCGACGATCGCCGCGTAGGCGCCGAGGGCCAGGGTGACGAACACCGGCCCGTACGGGTAGCCGGCCGCGAAGTAGGCGGCGCAGCAGGCGGCGGTGCCCAGCGCCGTGGCCCGCGGACAGCGGTGCCGGAAGAGCAGCAGCAGGGCGCCGGCGAGGAGCAGCGCATGGCCGAAGGAGTCGAGCGGGACACGTCCGTGCGGATTGCGGGCGGCGGCGTTGCTGCCGAGGGTGACCAGCAGGGTCACCGCGAGCGTCGAGCGCCACGGCAGCCGGCCGTCCGCCCGTCTTCCGGGTTGCGGGGCCGCAGCCCACAGCTCCCCCGCCGCGCCGAGGCAGCGCCGCGCCCACGGCGGCCGTGCGTTGTCCATGCCGCAACGCTAGACCGCGGCGGGCGCGGCGGCGTCCGCCCGGCGCGGTGGTCGCGCCTACTCCCGGTGGAGTACCCGGCCGGACGTCAGGCCACCGGCCCGGACGCCCGGGACGGCGCCCGCGCGGCACTCACGGCGGCGCCGCGCCCCTACGAGGACGGCGGCGCGGCGCCGCCCAACTCCTCACCGCCGTTCGGCCACCGGCTCCTGGTCGCCGACCTCCGCTGGCGGGGCGGCCGACGCGGTCTCCCGGGACGCCTCCGCCCGGTCGAAGGCGTCCAGCGCGCGCCGGGCCACCGGATGCGCGCGGACCAGGTCGGCGAGCGTGGCCTGACCGCGGGTGATCTTCGCGAACGCCCGCCACGCCGGCCGCAGCCCCGTCACCGCGGCGTGGAACATCCCGGGGCGGCGCGCGAAGGCCGCCAGCATCCGGCGGCCGACGCCCATCTCCACACCCAGCCCGGCCTTGATCGCGAAGGCGTAGTTCAGCGCCTGACGGCGGGCGTCGACCGCGTCGTGCGCCTCGGAGATCCGCACCGCCCACTCGCCCGCCAGCCGCCCGGAGCGGAGCGCGAAGGAGATGCCCTCGCGGGTCCAGGGCTCCAGCAGGCCGGCCGCGTCCCCGCAGACCAGCACCCGACCGCGGGAGAGCGGGGAGTCGTCGGCACGGCAGCGGGTCAGATGGCCGGAGGAGATCGCGGGCTCGAAGCCGGCCAGGCCGAGCCGGCCGATGAAGTCGTCCAGATAGCGCTTGGTGGCCGCGCCCTCGCCACGGGCGGAGATCACACCGACGGTGAGGGTGTCGCCCTTGGGGAAGACCCAGCCGTAACTGCCGGGCAGCGGGCCCCAGTCGATGAGCACCCGGCCCGCCCAGTCCTCGGCGACCGTCTCCGGCACCGGGATCTCGACCTCCAACCCGAGGTCGACCTGGTCCACCTTGACGCCGACGTGCGCGGCTATCCGGCTCGCGCTGCCGTCCGCGCCGATCACGGACCGGGCCAGCACCACCTCGCCGTCGGCGAGCACCACCGCGACGGTCCGCCGGTCGGGGACGTTGGCGCCGTGCTGCTCGACCCGCGAGACGGTGACACCGGTCCGGACCCGGGCGCCGGCGTCCTTGGCGGACTCCACCAGCGCGGCGTCGAACTCGGGGCGGTCGACCAGCCCGAAGAGCGTGTTCTTGGAGCGGCGGGTGCGCGTCAGCTTGCCGTTGAGCGAGAAGGTGACGGCATGCACCCGATCGCGCAACGGCAGTTCGAAACCGGGCGGCAGGGAATCCCGGGACGGGCCGATGATGCCGCCGCCGCAGGTCTTGTAGCGGGGGAGCTCGGCCTTCTCCAGGAGCAGGACCCGGCGCCCCGTACACGCCGCGGCGTGTGCCGCCGAGGCGCCAGCGGGCCCCGCGCCCACCACCACCACGTCCCACACCTGCTGCTCGCCCTCGGCTGCCTGCTCGCTGCTCACCTGTGCTTCCGCTCCCGTCCGATGCCTGGCTGCGCGTACCGCCCGCATCCTACGGGCCGCGTCCGACCGAACCGCCTGTGGGAAGATCGGTGGCACGCACACGTACGTCCGGCCCGCCCGGCTCACCCCGCCGGACGTGCCCCATGTACCCAACGTCGCGCCCACAAGGAGCGTTCCATGTCTGACAGCCCGCTCGCCCAGACCGTCGCCGCACTGCAACCACGGGCCAGGACCGAGCTCGCCGAGCTGGTGGCCTTCAAGTCGGTCGCGGACTTCGCACAGTTCCCCAAAAGCGAGAGCGAGGGCGCGGCCCGCTGGATCGTGGACGCCCTCCAGGCCGAGGGCTTCCAGGACGTGGCACTCCTGGACACCCCCGACGGCACCCAGTCCGTCTACGGCCACCTCCCCGGCCCGGCCGGCGCCCCCACCGTCCTGCTGTACGCGCACTACGACGTCCAGCCGCCGCTGGACGAGGCCGCCTGGGTCTCCCCGCCGTTCGAACTGACCGAGCGCGACGGCCGCTGGTACGGGCGCGGCGCCGCGGACTGCAAGGGCGGCGTGATCATGCACCTGACCGCGCTGCGCGCCCTCAAGGAGCACGGCGGCGTCCCGGTCAACATCAAGGTGATCGTGGAGGGTTCGGAGGAGCAGGGCACCGGCGGCCTGGAGCGGTACGCCGAGGCGCACCCCGAACTGCTGACCGCCGACGCCATCGTCATCGGCGACGCCGGCAACTTCCGGGCCGGGCTGCCGACGGTCACCGCGACGCTGCGCGGCATGACCCTGGTGCAGGTCCGGGTCGACACCCTGGCCGGCAATCTGCACTCCGGCCAGTTCGGCGGCGCGGCCCCCGACGCGCTGGCCGCCCTGATCCGGATCCTGGACTCGCTGCGCGCCGAGGACGGCTCGACGACCGTGCGCGGGCTGACCACGGACGCCACCTGGGAGGGCCTGCAGTACCCCGAGGCGGACTTCCGCTCGGACGCCAAGGTCCTGGACGGCGTCGAACTGATCGGCACCGGCACCGTCGCCGACCGCCTCTGGGCCCGGCCCGCCGTGACGGTCCTCGGCATCGACTGCCCGCCCGTGGTCGGCGCCACCCCGTCGGTACACGCCTCGGCGCGCGCCCTGGTGAGCCTGCGGGTGCCCCCGGGCTCCGACGCCGCCGAGGCCACCAAGCTGCTGACCGCCCACCTGGAGAGCGCCGCCCCGTGGAGCGCACGGGTCACGGCCGAGCAGGTCGGCCAGGGCCAGCCGTTCCGCGCGGACACCAGCAGCCCCGCCTACGCCTCGATGGCGGCGGCGCTGAGCGAGGCGTACGACGGCCAGGAGATGCAGACCTCCGGCATGGGCGGCTCGATCCCGCTGTGCAACACGCTGACCGCCCTCTACCCCGACGCGGAGATCCTGCTGATCGGCCTCAGCGAACCGGAGGCCCAGATCCACGCCGTCAACGAGAGCGTGTGCCCGGAGGAACTGCGGAGGCTGTCGCTGGCCGAGGCCCTTTTCCTGCGGAGCTACGCCGAAGGTCGGGCCTGAGCCCACGGTCGCCTGACGGCGGGTTGTCGGCCACGTCCGCCGTGTCCGCCTGACGGCGGGTTGTCGCGTTGTCCGCTGCGCGGGGCTGTCGGGTGCGGTGACGGGCCTGCGGGGGTGGTGTGCAGGACTGCTGCGCTTTACGTCCTGCACACCACCCCCGCAGACCCGTCACCTCCCGTGAGTGGGGGGAGTAGAGAGAGAACCAGATTCTTGTCCGATGGTTGAGTCTGTCAACCATTCCTGCGCTCCCGGGCATGCGAACGGCCACCCTCCGTGATGTTGGAGGGTGGCCGTTGGGCTTGGGCGTCAGGCTGTGAGTTCAACTCCGGTGAACTGAGCCGTTGCAAGGGTCATGTCTGCGATGAGGGGAGGGACGTTGAATCGTGTGGTGACCCATTCGCTGTAAGCCTCTCGATTCTGTGAGGCGAAGTCTCCGAAGAGAAGGAACAAACGGAGATCGTCACGGTCTAGTGCGTGGTCGGTCATGACGATGTGGCACATGTAGTCGATGAGCCCCTCAACACTGACGTCGGGCATGCCTTGCCTTGTGCACCAGCCCTCGAACTCTTCGCTGTGCTTGTCAGCCCAACCGGTGACCATGGCGATTGAGAAGTCTAGCCCCTGCATTTGGCACTCCGTTTCGCGTTGCGACTGGTTAGGGGTGTCCTTGTCGGGATTCGAGTGTCGGACGATTTACTGAGGATGTGGACGACGTCTTCGGCGGCTTCGGCGATTGGTTCTTTTACTGCGTCGCGTGCCCGGTTGATGATCTCGCGGTCAAGTGGACTGCCGACTGTGCACTGTCCTTCGATTGTCTCGCCGAAGTCGCGGCGGGTGAAGGTCCTTTCCGAAACCACATTTAAAATCATTTGGTCTACGTATGGCCGAGCAACTTCGACCAAATCCAGGGCCATGCTGGGGACCTTATTCGCTTCCTTAGGCCGATGAAGCAGACCCAACTCAGGATCAAGCCCAGTAGCGTGGCAGGCTAGCCGGGCTTCCGCGTACCCAATCGAGTAGGCCAGATTGAGCAGGGCATTAAACGGCGTTACCGCCTTCCGTGCCGTCTTCCCGGTGCCCTGGAGGGGCGAATAGCGTGCCTGGAACGTCTGCCAATGCTCGGGCACGGCATCGCGGAACTTCACTGGGGTGCCTTTC
Source organism: Streptomyces noursei (assembly GCF_016917755.1). Lineage (GTDB taxonomy): Bacteria > Actinomycetota > Actinomycetes > Streptomycetales > Streptomycetaceae > Streptomyces > Streptomyces yunnanensis. Next base: position 2,233,872 of record NZ_CP070326.1, read on the forward strand.
ATACTTCCCCAATAGCACCGTGCGGCTTTCGCCTCGATGTCAGCGATTTGAGAGAGGGTCTCCATATCGTGCAGCCGGATCAATTGGTCTTTGACTTTGGCATGGCCGCTTACCTCGTACTGTCCCGTTAGCTTCCGGTCCATGATGTACCGCACGGCGTCAGGGCTACCCAGCGCCTGCGCTCTGTGCAGACGTCCATCACGCCACGGGCTCTCAGTCGTCATGATGACTTCCCCTGAGGGATCCAGCATGACAACGCTGATTCCCACATCCCGACACCACCGCATTGCGTCGATGGTGACGTAACCATCAACGGCGGTGACGACGATTCGCTCCACGCTCCGCTCAATGCGAGATAGTTTGTCGGTGCGGCGGTAGGGTCCGAATCCATCGTGGATGGCCAGCTGTCCGCGTTCTACGGTGAGTTTGGCGCCGAAGCCCTCAACGATGATCGCTGAACCGATGGTGCGGGGGGCGAACAGCTCGGCCAGTTCGGGAATCTCAGCGTCTGTCATGCTCAAATTCTAATGAAGCCTACCCCTACTTTTCCGGGTTTTCCCCAACCTGGGGACGCTTTCCCCGCAAGCGTCGCCACATTCGCCGGAGTCTCCCGACTCGTACGGTCACGGTCTGGAAGGTGGCGTTCCCTTCCCCGTCGATGTGTGCAACCAGCTTCCCGCCCGCGTCGTACACGTGCAGTGAATCGAAAGCGTGTTGAGTCCCCTCACCCCACGGCATCAGATCAACCCCTCAAGTTCAGTGAAAAGCGTCGCCACGGGCGGGTTCACACCCGCGTCCGTGAGCCACACGAGGTAAAGCCGCGTCCCCGGCGGGATGGTCACCTTGTGATACGGCTCGAATTCCCGTGTGGTGGCACTAGGCGCCCCGGAAATCATGACGCTGTCATTGCGGAGTTCGAGAGTGGTATTCGGCGGGATTCCGGTAGGTGGGCTGATTGCTATCCGGTAGAATGACCTTGGCCGGTTATCCGGTGGGAATTGGATTGCCCAGACTTGTTGGCCGGGCGCACCGAATGCAGTCCCGTCAACGAGTGAGCCCTGTTCGGTGATAGGCGACAGATCAGGCACGGAATTACCTCATTATTAGTCTAGAAATGCGGAACGCCCCGACGCGGGGTCGGGGCGTTGATTGCGCACGTTCTTACCGGAGCATCGCGAGTACCTGGGGGAGCATCGCTGCATACTGAGCGGGAATCGGTTGGCGTTCGGTAGTACCGGTGGCCGGATCGATGATTTCGACGCTGAAAGTGTCGTCGGCTTCGCGGTACAGCTCTGCCCGCAGGACGAGGGTCGCCTCACCCATTGGACTCACCCTTAGAGAGCTTTGCCTTGAACGCCTTGTCGTTCTCGGCCTTGAACAGGACCCGGTAGCCTTCGGCGGTTTCGTCACGGCGTGTGGCGACGTGGTAGGCGAAGCGGTTGGAGCGGTTGACGTACTGGAGTAGCTTCGCCAGTTCTTCGGCTTCGTCGTGCTTCTCGAACTTGGCGGAGAGCCACAGCATCCTTGGCGCTTGTGGCGATGCTCTCCAGTAGCCAGGGAGGGAGGACGGGGCCGGGGCGTCCACGCCCGGCCGGAACCTCGTTCTCTGGCACGGTTTCTATCGGAGTCTCAGACAGCATTGCGGTCCCCCATTCCGTAGAACGGACTTACAGCCGTGTAAGTCTAACTGACCGGTAGTCAGCCAGCATGTGAATAAACTGTAACCGGATGATCAAGGTTTCTTTTCAAGTCGTCTCGTGCCGTGGGCATGTGACGGAACGTCATTGCTAAGCACTGCTACACCTATCCCCTCAACGTTGCTACGTGGACAGTCATTCCCTGATGCGCCCTCAGAGTTGCCATTCCCGGCCAACGGGGACTTCGGCCACGTACATGAGTCCGGCGACGCGTTCGGCTTCTCCCGTTCCGGCCACAATGAGCGGCTGTGTTCCGAACAGGATGAGTTGGTTGTCCTGCCAACGCATGACGTGTTCGGCCTCTACCCCACGTTCTACGCCAACCAGCGAGGAAGGGTCGGTTGTCTGCGTGTACACGCGAAGTGTGCTGCGTTCGTTGAACGCGGCGGAGACGAGTTTGACCGACCACACGAATCCGGATTCCGGCGCATCGACGGTAACGGGGAGAGATCCGGAGTAGGGGATTCGCTTGTATCGAACTCCACCTCTCCACGGGCCCAGTTGGTCAGTGAGTACCTGATTGAGTTCATCCTTCGTGAGGAAATCGACTTCCGCCCCCGCCTTGATTCGAAACTTCATAGGTTGTCCTTTGCGAAGAAGATCAGCCCGATAATGAAGAAGACGACTCCAACAGCGATGAACGCGACTTTCATGCGGTTGGTCCACCACCACGTAAGCAGGGTGGCTATCTCCGTGAAAGGCTGCGCAATCATCGCGATTGGCGCCGCAATCGCGGAGATGAGTCCGCCGATCCCGAAGTCGAAGAGTCCGGCGGTCTGTGCCGTGCCCGGGGTGCCAGCGCCGCCCCCTCCTGGCGGTGTTCCGTCGGCGGGGGCCTGCCCCCCCAGCGCCCCCACCGTGGCCCGCCAAGCCGCGTGCACGCTCTCAGCGCCCCGGCCGGAGTAGTAGGAGGCTGCCGGGGCCTCAGCGGCTACCGCAGCCTGTTCTGCGGCCTGTTCAGGGTTGGAGCGCCACAGTGACTCGGGCTGTGCTGCTGCGCCCCGCTGGTAGGCGCTGAGCATGTAGCGGGTTGCCCATGCCGGGTTCTGCGCCTGGGAGGCCGTGACGCCCGGGTGAGCTGGCAGGTGGATTTGGAAGGGACCGAAGGAAGTGCCGTTGTCACCCACCGCATTGGGGTTCCAACTCGACTCCAGCCGGGAGCCAAGCAGCATGGATTCCCGGACGTGGGGGTCGCGTGTGGCGTCAAGGATCGCTTGAACGACGGAGTCAGCCAAAGTAACGACTCCTACTCGGTGCCTTCGGTTCCTTCTTCCGCTCCGGACTCTCTTCGACTTCGGCGGTTTCCTCGGTCGATTCCTTCGCCGTTTCCTCGTTCTTCGGGGGTTCCGGCATCGCGAGGCCGAAAGCCTTCTTGAACGCCTTCGCGTTTCCCCGGAAAACGATGATTTCCTCCGTTCCCGCGTCGTCCACTTGCTCAGCAATCTTTTCGGGTTCGGCTTCGTTCTGTTCCTGTTCTGCTTCCTCCATCAATCGCTTCAGAAGTGCTTTTTCTTCAGCGCTCAAACGTGCCATGGGTTTCCCTGCCTTTTCCGGGCGGTCGCGGGGCCGTGAGGCACCCTGTGTTTCCTCTCTCTGACCAGCGGAAACACGGGGGCCGGCGGGGGTGGGTGGAAACGCGCCCGTCGATTTCTCGAATTCGCTGGCATGCTTTGAGTGTAAGCACTCGCCGCCCGATCCGGGGGAGCCATGTCGATACCACAAATTGAGTTCGATGTTCTCGAATCTGAGCCGACAGCAGCGCCTAAAGAACCGAAGCCAGGAGAGAAGTCGAAGAAGGGGCGCGGTCGCCGGTCGAATGCGTCGATTGAGGCGGAGATTCGCGACCAATTGCAGGCGTTCATGCAATTGGCGGCTCTCTTTTGGGGGACTCGGGACGACGTATGCGCCGGAGTTCTCGGCCAGCAGGCGCCCTTGATCGCTGAAGATCTCGCGGCCCTGGCGATGAAAAGCGAATGGGCGCGAAAGTACCTCACTCGCACCGCCGACATGGGCCGGGTAATTCCACTGCTCATGCACATCACACCGGTTCTTCAGGCGGTGCGAATGCATCACATCGCCTCTCGTTTCGAGAACGGGGGTGACGATGCCGCCGGAACGAGTCCCATGGTCTGAACTCGGGCCGGAGTTCATCGGTTCATGGGGATGGCCGGGCGGGAAATGGGAGCCAGAACACTTGGCGATTCTCGGGCCCACGGGTTCCGGGAAATCGTTCTTCATGACGCACATCATCGACCAGCGAGCCAGGCGTAGCGGCGCGAACGCGGTGATTATCGCGACGAAGCCAGCGGACTCCACCATGACTCGACTCACCAGAACCGGTGAGTGGAAAATGCGTCGCACATGGCCACCGTCCTACGGCGAAGAACGCATCATATTCTGGCCCAAAGCCACGGGACTTGCCGAAGGGGTTCCGCAGCAGCGCAAAGCCATCTACGAGGTTCTCGCGGAGACCTGGAAACCGGACGCGAATACCATCGTGGCTTTCGACGAAATCGCCTACGTCGAACAGGATCTACGCCTTCAACCCGTCATCACGAAGTATTGGCGCGAGGCGCGGTCGCTCGGGATCACGATTGTCGCGACTACTCAGCGACCTCGATACGTATCTCGCTACATGCATTCTGAACCCACGTGGTCGGTGGCTTTCCTGCCCAGTGATGAGGACGAAGCCAAACGAGTTGCCGAGATTATCGGCGGACGACGTAAGTACACCGAAGTATTGATGTCTCTTGAGCCTCGTGAATTCCTCATAATTCATCGCAGAAAAAGGCTTGCCTATATTTCGCGGATCGCGTAGTACCCTGGGCCGCGGGGCCTTCCCCAAAAACGTTTCCCCGGAATTCTCCGGATTTCTCTTCGCTATGCGGAACGGGGGTGAATATGCACACGCATTTCAGCGCCATGGCAGCACTTGGCGCCTTTCTCGGAATCGTCGTGGTGGGCACCTTTTGGCGACTCATCGCAGCCCATCTGACGGCAGCCAACAGCTCTTTTGCGAATCACCTCGGTAAGGCAATGGCTTTCCAGTATTGAAGGGATCATTCACATGCCCGCTGCCACTAATGGCGCCAATGGTGCGGCTCCTGGCGCCACAATGAGCGCTACCGGCGGTGTCCCATTCGTCGTCGGCTCCAACCACTACAGTGAACAGAACTTCCAATTTTCACTGGTTCAGGATTCTTCCGCTCACGAATACGTCCACAACATCACACCCGGCGGATTCCTTCGAGGCATACGCATTCAGGTAAGCAACTCGGGCGGGGCCGGTAGCGCCAAGTACCACGACGACGCGCCATGGTCGATTATCCAGAGCATTTCACTGGAGAACATCGACGGTTCCCCCATCAAGTACCCCATGAACGGCTTCTCCTGGTATCTCCAGAACAAGTACTGCGCCCCGTGGCATGGCGACCCCGCACGAGGGCCACGTGCCCACAACATTGGGCACTCCGGCGGGAACTTCAGCTTCGAACTCCGCATGTTCCCCGAAATTCGCGACACCGCCGGAGTCCTGGCGAACACCGATGCTCGGGCCCAGTACCGCATTCGGATCACCATGGCGCCCGCTTCACAGGTCTACAGCACCGTTCCGGCGACCATGCCAGTCACCACGGTCACCGGAGTAATGGAAGCGTGGGCACAGACGGATACCGCAGACCTGCATGGCAACCCCATTCAAGCCCGGCCCGACGGTCTGGCAGTCGCCGCGATCACCCGGCACCAGATTCTCACGCTCAACGCGGCCGGGGCCGACAACACCTTTCAGCTCACCAACACCGGTAACGAGGTCCGGTGCCTCATCATCGTGGCGCGTGATTCCAAGGGACAGCGACAGGATTACCTGTCGTCACCGGTACGATTCCGCCTCGATGACCGTTCGCTATCGGTGTTCTCCCCGACAACCATCGTCAACAAGATGACGGACTTCTATCCGTTCTTGTCCAATGGCACGAGCCATCGGGAGACCGGTGTCTACGTGATCCCGCGCTTCCGGCGCCCTGGTGACCTTATCGGCGAATATTGGCTTGGCACGTCGAACGCGACGTATCTCGTGATCGAGTCGGCCACCCCAAATGACGCCACCAACGTCCCCGGAACCGCTGAATTCATCTCGGATGAGGTCGTGCCCGTGGCACCGGTGCCGGTCGAACTTGAGGGGGTCTGAGAATGCAATACCGACTTGGCGTAGACCTCGGAGGGTCTTCCAGCGATATCCCCAACAGCCAGCCGGTCAACGGCCCTAATTTCTCCCGAAAGGGCGGTGTCACGGCATGGCACCCCACCACTGTCTATCTCGTTCTGCTGGTCTTGGCGGAGTTCGGCACCTACGCCCTTCTCCGCAATGTCTTCCGCAATGCCCACGGGGGTTGATACCGCATGAATAAGCACGTCGTCATCGCGTTCTTTGTCGGATGGCTGGCAGCACTGCTGATCTCCCCGACCATCCTCCTGGCCGGTTTCAAGGGACTTCGCAATGGAGTCTAGATTCACGGCCGGTGTCGTCTTCGGGGCAGTCGCCTACGCGCTCCTGGCGGAGTTCCTCCGCCAGTTTTCGGCACGAATGGTGATTGCTGAAGCCACAGACCTTTGTCGCCGGTCATGGGTGACGTAATCGGGCTGATGCTCATGGGTGTGGGCGCCATGCTGATTTGGATCGGTGTGCACGGCCACGAGGGCACCATGGCGGAAATGCTCGGCCAGTTCTTCGGCAAGGTGCAGTCGAATGAAAAGGGGGTCGGCGGTGCCTAGCGAAAAGGTGCAGCAAGCCGCCCAGGTCGCCGCCAAAGTCGCACCGATCCCGGCCGTTAAGGCAGGCGCTACGGTCGTGGCAGCGAAGGGGGCGAAAGACCAGGCGAAGGGGTCGCCGCAAGGAAAGGCAAAGGGGGCGCCGGCCGGGAAGGCGAAGGGGAAAGGGAAACGGCCGGGTGTTCCACTCCCCAAGGCAACGGGCCGCTACCCGCAGGCAGTCAAGGCTGAATTCCTCGCCGCCCTGATCATCATCGCCCTCTTTCCGCTGGTGGCGAAGAACTTCTCTCCGGTGGCGTGGCTAAAACGCCTTGTCGCGGTATGGCTGACGTTTGTGTTTCTGATGCTGGCCTCGAAATTCGGAGCCCGGACAGGAAAGGTTGCAGCCGGACTTGGCGGGCTGATTGTTCTAGGTCTGCTGGTCTACGGAGGGTCGGCCCGGGAAGGGTTGTTGGTTTCCGGTGCCCTGGGGAAACTCGGTCAGGCGCTTCAATCCGGCGATAGCGGGTCGAATGCAAAGCAGTCCAGCGACACAAAGGCGCAAACACTGTTCTCCGGTGTGACGTGGCCGACCAACACCAACAGTGGCTTCGGTACCGGAATGGGAACTCAGGGAAACGGAAGCCAAGGAAATGGAAGTCAGGGAAACGGGAGCGTGAGCACATGAACAAGATCGTTGACATCCTTACCGGCATAATCATCGTCGCCGGAATCATGGTCCTGGTGCGCCCGGGATCGCAGGGGCCGTCCCTGGTGAACTCCGTCGGCAGTAGCTTCTCCAGCATGATCAAGGCTGCGACGGGCGGGGGGTCGTGGTCGTGATGGGACACCGCAGCAGCACCCCGTTGCCCTACGCCCGGCCCCGCTACGACACCGCGACCCTCCGGCGGGGCAACGCGTCCGGCGGACCGCCGGAGAGTGGCCGTGTACGGCACGCCTGGGGCCCCATTGAGCGTGTGGGCGGGCCCGTGTTCGCCAACCCCTCAACGGCGACTGAGGAGCGCCGCAGGGGGCCGTATTGGCGGGTCGGCAACTACCGCCCGGCCGCTGACCCGTTGCGCTGGACTGACTCGGGCCCGATCCGTGCAGAGCTGCACATGGACACTCGCACCTGGCGCCGTTGGAGCGGGGGGAGTCACCAGGACCGGACAGGGCTTCACACCGGTACCCCGGTTGCCATGCGGGCCGCCAGGACGGCGGGGAGCAACAAGCCCAAGAACATGGTGCGGCCCCGGCGGAACCGGTTGACCGAGCAGCGCTACCGGGGGCAGACCTACTCCGCCACCACGCAGGTGATCGGGGGCCGTGATGGCTGAGGGGGTGGATCGTGAGTTCTTCACCCGTGATCTTGGCCCGTGGCCCATGTGGGTGTGGATGCTCGGCGGGGTCGCTGCGATGTACCTGTGGGAGCGGTTCAAGGCATCGCCGAAGAAACCTGCTGGTCAGCCTATGCCGGCCGCGTCTGGCCAGCAGGGCCAGGACGTGAACGCAGGGACCACCCCGACCGGCCAGGCCCCAGCGGTGTGGGTGCTCCCCCAGGGCGTCACGACCGACGACGCGACGCGGGTACAGGGGGGCTGCACCGGGAACTCCGGCGTCAACTCCGGGAACCCTCCTGGGAGTTCGGGCGGTGCGGTCAAGGCACGGCCGGGTAGCGGAGGGACTTCTGCATGAAAAAGTATCTGTTTCTGTTGCGCATTCGTCTTGCATTCCGTATTCATTTGCAGCGCAGAAAGGCCAATAGTGCAGAACTTCCGTTAGATTTCCCCTCTATCAATCCGTGTTCTGCAATTAAAAAGACGAATATGTAATCCCTGGCGCGCGCCGCGCACATCTGCTTACAGTGCTCATCCACCCGCGACACACGGAGGTCACATTGCCGCGTAAGGCGACGCAAAGCACCGACGTAACCACTACCCCCGAAGCGGAGATGGGCCGCTTCACCGATGAGGAACTTACCCGAATTCGGGAAGCGGGATTCGATTCCGTCGCATCACACGCTGCCAACTTCGAAGAGTTCTCGGATTCCTACCCGGTCATCAGGGACAAGCGGGAATTGCTGGCGGTCCCGTTCGTTTCGCTGGAGTGGCAGTTCCACGAGGGCGACAACGGCGAATTCGTGTCGGCGGTCATCATGCGGCGGGATAACTCCCTCGCTGTCCTCAATGACGGTGGATCTGGGATATACCGCCAGTACAAGCAACTGAGCGAACGCATCGGACGACAGCGTGGCCCCATCATGCACAAGGGCGGGTTGAGCACGTCGGAATACTGGTTCAACTTCGACACGGGCGCCATCTCACGCAGGCGCCCCGACACCGAAGGGGACTGGCGGAAGGCCACCACCTTCTATCTCACCTGATCCCGGAAACCGGCGGGGCACGCGCAATGGGGAACGCGTGCCCCGCCTTTCCTGTAGCTGAAAGGGGCGCGTGGTGGCCAGTCGCCGCGAATGGTCCGCCCTCAGCGACGGATACCGCTCACGGCTCGAAAGAAAAGGCATCGACCGTGCAGCCTACGAATCCGGGGCCTCCCTCAAATCCGCACGAGGGCACAGGGAAACACCCGAGCACCCACGCGACGCAGCTCGGCGCCCGGCCGATTTCACGGCCTACCGAGTCCGCAACGCGAAGAGAATCAATGTCCTCACCGATGAGGGGCTACGCCGGGTGCGACTCGACAAAGCCGACCGTAGCAAAGTCGCCCAGCATTGGAATGCCGCACGACTGTGGGCGAAAAAAGGCCAGGCCGAAAAGATCAACGCCATGGCCGGTATCACGGTGCAAGATGTGGACACCGGAGAAAACATCCCCCTTGCCGGAGTGAGCATGCAGCTTTACGACCTCGCTAAAACCGGGCAAATGAACGTCGAATCCATCTACGTCAAGGCCGCATGAAAGGGCGATTGTGCGCTACGAAGAACACCACATCGCAGGGCGCCGCAATTCTAATGCCACCATCCGACTGTGCGTCGAATGCCACCGACGCATCACGGCCTGCCAAGGTGCAATAGGAGTACCCCTTTCCGGCACCCTCGAAGAAACGCAGCGCACCGCCGCCATGGTTCTCGGACTGCTCATCATTGTGGAGACGATCGCTAATGCCTACGCCCGACGAATCGCAGAACGCTACGGACTTCGACCCGACACCCGAACCGGGTACCGAACCCCTCGTGCTGCCTAAGCCCGAAGATCTCATTCCGACTAAAGCGCGTGTCATCGACGTCATCGTTCGAGGGGTGGAACCATGAGGCACATTCTCGTTTTCGACACCGAAACGACCGCCGACACCACACAGAATCTCAACTTCGGAGCGTTCCGCATCTACGAACTCGACTACGAAGGGCAGATACTCACCCTGATAGAAGAAGGCATCTTCTATCAAGACGACTTGCCGGAGCGCAATCCGGACGGGTTCGCGACAATGCGGGAATACGCCGAATCCCACACGGCCCCCATCGATCACCGCATCCTGTCGATATCGATCGCAGATCGGAAGTTGCATTTCCTCTCCCGTTCCGAATTCGTCGAACACTACATCTGGCGACGCGCCTACCGGTACCGCATGGGAATCGTCGGCTTCAACCTCCCCTTCGACATTTCCCGAATCGCCGTAGACGTAGGCGCCGCACGAGGTTTCTACGACGGAGGATTCTCGTTCAAACTCTGGGAGGACAACGACCATTGGCGTCCCAGGTTGCGCGTCAAGCACCTGGATTCGAAGAAGTCGTTCATTGGATGGGGCACCACTCCTGAGCACAAATGGCGGGGACTGTTCATCGACTGCCGCACGCTGGCATTCGGATTGACCAGCACGCCGCACGGTCTCGAATCGGCGTGCCGGGCGTTCGGAGTTGAGGGCAAGAATCCCGTGACAGAACACGGCGTCATCACGGCCGAGTACATCGATTATTGCCGTGAGGACGTAGCAGCGACCGCCAGGCTTTTCGACGCCATGCTGAGGGAGTTCTACAAGCACCCCATCCCAAAACTGGCGCATCAGGTCTACTCACCTGCCACATTGGCCAAAGGCTACTTCGAGGCAATGGGCATCACTCCGCACATGGGGCGTTCCTCGGTTCCGGACGACGTATTGGGGTACACCATGTCCACCTTCTTCGGCGGCCGGGCCGAAGCACGCATCCGACGCGTGCACGTCCCTGTGAGCGTTCTCGACTTCACGTCGATGTATCCCACCGTCGGTCACCTTATGGGACTGTGGGACCTGATCACGTCCGCAGACATTCAAGCCGAGGAAATCGACCTCGACCTGTCGAACGTCGATGTGGACTACTGCCTGAATCCCGATAACTGGCCTAGCTTCGTCGGCATAGCCCAAGTCATGCCGGATAAAGACGTGCTACCAGTCCGCGCGAACTACGGACCGAACGAGACTCCCAATATCGGAATCAACCACTTCAGCGCCACCGAACCCTTTTGGTACGCCATTCCCGACGTAATCGCCTCAACCCTGCTCACAGGCAAGGCGCCAAAGATTCTCAAGGCATTTCGCTTTCGGTCGGCCGGCCGCGCCCCCTCACTTCAACCAGTCTCGCTCCTGGGGCGAATCGAAGTATCCCCGGAAGAAGACTTCTTCAAATACGCCGTGGAGGAACGCCAACGGGTGAAGAACTCTGACCCCCAATTGGCAGCGCTCCTTAAGACGGTGGTGAACTCGGGATCGTATGGAATCTTCGCCCAGGTCAACCGAAAGAAATTCTCACAACCGACACCCGGCAAACTGCTGCACCGTTCCGGGGTAACCCAACGCATCAGCACCGTCAAGGAAATACCGGGCGAGTATTGCTATCCGCCACTGGCAACCATGCCGACTTCCGGTGCCCGACTGATGCTCGCACTCATGGAAAGAATCGTGCTGGACTCCGGCGGGTATTACGCGTTCATGGACACAGATTCCTGTGCGGTAACCGGCACCGATCCCGATGCCATCATTGAACGATTCGACGCCCTGAACCCCTATGACCGTGACCTCGTGCCCCACATGCTCAAACGAGAATTTGACGGATACGCCTACGTCATCAGCGCCAAACGCTATGTCTTGACCGACGCGGCCGGGAACATCGTGAAGAGTTCGGAACACGGTCTGGGCTATCTCATGGCGCCGGAGAAGGGCCAGCACAAGGCATGGATTGAAAAACTGTGGCGGGCCATTCTCGATGACGAAGAACCCGCATGGGGAACCTTCCCCGCCCTCATGCCGCACAGCGTTTCATCCTGGGGCCTTTACAACGCCTTCCGCACTCTCAATGCGAAAAAGCCCTACCCGCAGCAAATGAAGCCTTTTAACTTCATGATGATCGGGCAGGTGGATCCCATGTACCGCGACCCTAAAGGCGGATTGCTCATCGCGCCCTATGAGGCCGACAGCAGCAAATGGGGACACGTTACATGGGTGGACAGGAACAATCCCGAGAGACCCGTCAAACGCCCGCCGCTCGTTGTCTTCCAAGACGTCATCGACGACTACGCCGTTCACCCGGAATGGAAATTCGAAGATCTCAACGGACAGCCCTGCATACCGCCAACACGAGGAATCCTACGGCGCCAATGGATACACGCCCCCAGCGCCACGACGGTAGGCAAGGAATCCAACAGCCTAGAAGGAACCGAACTACTCGACGCCGAAGGAATCGCGCCGGTCCTATTCGGGAAAACCTGGGACGACTGGCTACCCCTCATCATGCCCTTTGAGGCGCAATGCATAACTGATCGCATCGTCTCCGACCGGCAAATGCGCCGCTACCGGAGAGGCGACGTCCCAACACCCAACAAAATGAAATCCATCATCCAAGCCTGCGCCCTCTACGCATGGCGAGACCTGAGAAAAGAACACGCAGACTCGATTCTGAATCTCGATCCACTACACGTGCTGCAAACCTGGCACCACATCAAAAGCGAAACCCCACACTGACAGCAAAGGACCCGCCAGCCCCAAACTGGCGGGTCCAACCATTCCTGACAGCTCCGTCTGCCAGGAACGCAGATGCGAGATTATCCCACCGGGCTACGTCGGCGGAGTGCCGTCGCCTGCCGGGTGGTCAGCTAGCACAGCGTCCAAGTACAGGGACGCCGTTACCTCGAAGAAGACGTGACCAGTAGCGCCCACGTGCTCAAGACACCACTTCCGGGCTTCATCGTCGGAGTCGGTATCAATGCAGAACGCCGAGCAGATTCCGCACTTCCCCACGTACCTCAAACCCGTCTGCTGCGTGTCCTGGAGCGTCCATTCCAGGAACCTCCCCCGGCCCCTCATGACGTACTCTCCGGACGCTCTGGGGCCTCACCGACCGCATCCTGTATGGCGTCGATGCATGCAGCCAGACCACGCAACATCTCCTCCATCTCTTCGTAGGTCAGCTCATCCACCCACGCACGAAGTTTGGAGTCCGCCTGCATGGCGTCGAGTTGGCGGTCAAGCTCCGGATACCTGCGGTGCCGGTTCCGTGCTTCCTCTACCTGAGCGCGCCACCGCGACCACACATCCCCGCTCATGAGCCAGCCGCCTTGTGGTGAGAGTGACGCCGCAACTCGACGTTGCAGTCGGTCACCTTCGACATGTCCCCACGGGAACGTGCTGCCGCACGTTGCCGGACCAAAGCCCGACACACGTCACACCCGGCAACGGGCTCGGGGTCGGATTTCGCGGTCGGGTCGGACAGGTGGACGGGGCCACTCAAGCTCGGAGCCATCAGCACCCCACCCCCACACCGTGAATCCAACGCGGCCCCGCTTCGACGCCGTCCGTCGCCAGCCACAGAGCCCGGCGCCGGGCACGCTGCGAACGCCGCTCCTGGCGCTCCTGGGGCGTCAGGACGTACGGACGGAGGAACGCCACGTCCTCACCCCGCAGCAACCGCTGTTCGACCGGTACACAGCGGATGGCGAGCGTCGGGGTGTCGGGGAGTTCGGGGGCCGGCGGTGCGTCGGCGGACCGGTGACGCCCGTGTGCGGGCAGTAAGCGACTCAGCAGCGATCCGAAGATCACTCGGATAGTGTGCAGCACTGTCGTCAACCTCCATGCGGTTGATGGCCACGCCCCCGGACCGACGCGCATCGGTTGCGGGGGTCTTCTCATGCCCCGCTGCATCTCCCGTGTGTCGTTGGGGAGTTGACGGGGCCTCATCCCGCAGAGTGCTGGAGAGTGGAGCATTTTGCAAGACTTCCATCGAAGTCGCTCGGTTGAGTTGACGGACGTTGCAAGTCGCTCACTGTGCTGATTTCATTTCGAGCGCGACGGCATTTCAGATTGGCGTCCAAGGGGAAGGGGTGAGGTATGTCGGAAGAGTCAGCGGGGCCAACCGGTTCGACTGTGCCGCGTAGGCAACTCGGCAGATACCTGACCGAACTACGCGAACGTGCAGGTCTCACCGCGAAAGCGGCAGCTCACGAGCTGGAGCGATCAACGGCGACGCTGTGGCGTATCGAGTCGGGAAAGACTTCCAGTCGCAGCCATGAGGTTGAACTCATGTGCCGCGTGTACGGAGCATCAGCAGACCTGACTGAAGCGCTCATGGCTCTGGCGAAAGAAACGAAAGCTCGGGGCTGGTGGCATGCTTTCGGAGATGTGATTCCCGAAGGGTTTGACCTCTACGTCGGGTTGGAAGAAGCAGCGGCGCAACTTGACGTATATGAAGTCGGGTTGATTCCGGGCTTGCTTCAAACCGAAGAGTACGCCCGCGTGGTCATTGAAGTAGGCCATGCAGGCGAAGACCCGGCGGAGATTGAGCGCCGAATCCAATTCCGCGTCAAACGTGGGGTGGTGCTGGCCAGGGTGATTAACCCGCCTAAGGTCACGGTGGTGCTAAACGAGGCTGTTCTACGATGCCCCATCGGCGGACGCGGCGTCTTCGCAGGTCAGCTGCGCCACCTGGCGCAGGTCAGTGGACTTCCGAACGTGACGATAAGAGTGCTCCCGTTCGACGCTGGTCTACATCAGGGGCTCATGTCGGGGCAGTTCACCATCTTGCGCTTCCCTCTGAGCGGAAACGGGAAACAAACGGAACCGCCGACTGTCTACGCGGACGGTTACACAGGAGACCTCTATTTGGATAAACCAAATGAGGTTGAACGCTACGACACAGCATTCAAGGATATTTCAGGTAAGGCGCTGTCCGAGGAAGCATCAAGGCGCCTGATTCTCGAAACGGCAGGAAAGTATGAACAGGGCTGATCTGAATCACGCAACCTGGCGAAAGTCCAGCTACAGCAATTCCAACTCTAACTGCATTGAAGTCGCCGACGGCTTCTCTGGCCTTGTCCCCGTGCGAGACAGCAAGGACCCGCACGGCCCGGCGCTGGTCTTCCCGGCCGACGACTGGACCTCGTTCGTATCAGCCATCAAGCAGGGGGAGTTCCCCGGCTGAGGCGACACACCGTAGGCCAACGGCCACCCTCCAACATCACGGAGGGTGGCCGTTCGCATGCCCGGGAGCGCAGGAATGGTTGACAGACTCAACCATCGGACAAGAATCTGGTTCTCTCTCTACTCCCCTCCCGTGAGTGGGTGGGAAAAACAGGTGAGCGGGGGCTGATGCTGGTGGTCCGGTGACGGTCACCTCTCGACAACGAACCCGCAGAGGACCACTTACGGGCGCCCCGATTCACCGTTTCCATGACCACCCACGGGAGGGGACGGGTCTGCGGGGCAGGGGTTGACCGGACGTAAAGCGCAGCAGTCCGGACAACCCCTGCCCCGCAGACCCGTCACCGCACCCGACAGCCCCGCGCAGCGGACCCGCAACACCCCGCCACCAGGCGGCCCCGGCGCCGCAGGCGCACAAGGCGAACCCCCTACGGCGGGAAAGCCAAAAACGTGGGAAGCCAGCCAAGCGCAGCGGACCGGCTACCCCACAGGAATACCGGCCTCAAGGTGCAACGGGCACCCCCGCTCCCGCGCCCGTAGGGCCCATCGGAGTCGGTTCCAGCGGACTGGCGGCAGCATGGACTCCGCCTCGGCTTCGGTGACGAAGCGCCATTCGCGCAGTTCGGAGCCGGGAAGCAGCAGTTCCCGGATCTGGGCGGCGGTGAGCGTGCCGCCGTCGAAGAGCAGGCGCAGGCCGCCGAAGCCGGGGGGCTTGGGGGCTTCCCAGTCGAGGACCAACAGCTTGGGGGCGCGCGGGAGTTGGATGCCCAGTTCCTCGGCCACCTCGCGTATGCCGGCGCGGGCGGGTGCCTCGCCCGGTTCCACGATGCCGCCGGGGAACTCCCAGCCGGGCTTGTACGTCGGGTCGACCAGGAGGACGCGGTCCTGGTCGTCGAAGAGGAGCACTCCGGCGGCGAGGGTCTCCGCGGTGGGCTCGGGGGTCTGGACGATGTCGCAGGCGCCGGCGCCGGTGCGGACGGCCTCGGCGACCCGTTCGGCGGTCTGACGGGGAGTCAGCGCCGAGGTGTCCACGACGTGCGCGTCGCTCTTGAGCCAGTCCAGGGCCTGCGCGTAGGGCTCCAGGTGTTCCAGGCACCAGCGGCGCACGGACGCGCTGCCCTCAGGGTCGCCGGGCGTCTCCTCACGGCGCTCTATGCGCTCGCGCAGGATCGTTTCCTCCGCATGGATCAGGACATGTCGGACGGGTATCCGACGGGCGGCGAGGGAGCCGAAGATCTCGTCGCGGTACTCCTGGCGCAGCAGCGTCATCGGCGTCACCAGCGGGCCCGGCACCTCGGTGAGCAGTGCCGCCGCGGTGTCCACCACCATGCGCCGCCAGGACGGCAGGTCCTGGTAGTCGTCCACCTCCTCGAACCGCTTGGCCGGCAGCATCAACCGCAGCCCGCTGCCGAGGAGTTCGGGGTCGTAGAGCGTGCTTCCGGGAAGCAGGTCGAGCAATTCTTGAGCCGCAGTGGTCTTGCCCGCACCGAACGTGCCGTTCAGCCAGACGATCACGGTTTCCCCTCTTCCCTAGACCCAGGTGAGTTGCCCGCAACACCCTGCCACGGAAACGCTCGGGGCCACGGGCCGCGCACAGCACCGGGAACACCGCCTCGAAGAACACACCGCACGGGGGATTCCGGTCCGTCTCCCCCGCCGCGAAGCCCCGGCAATCAAGCGCTCCCCCGCCCCTTCAGCACCGAAACCCCCACCCGCGCACGGCCTCCGGTCGGCCGCGGGCGGGGCGGTACGTCGCATATGCCGGAGTCCCATGGAGATCCCGGCGTCCGGGGAGCGCCGGCGCGGCTCAGCAGGTCCGCAGTCCCGGGACCGGCTGGTCGTTCTCCCCTCCGGTGAGGTAGACGACGCTGACGTAGACACCGGAATTGCCGCTGTCGTCATCGGTCTTGGCCCACCACACGTTGGTCCACTTCCCGTACGTCTCGCGACGGCCCAGCTTCGCCTGGCAGTAGAAGTAGTTGGTACCCATGTTGAGGTGGCCGACCTGCTGGAAGGACGCGGTGTAGGAGTTCGCGGTGCGCCACACGTCGCAGTTGGCCTTGCCGCCGCCGACGTCGGTGCAGGACGGGCCGCGGGTCGGTCCCCCGCCGCCGGTACCGCCGGCCGTGGACCCGGACCCGCCGGTGGTGGTGCCGCCGTGCGCACCACCCGAAGTGCCGCTCTGACCACCGCCCGAGGCACCGCCGCCGTCCGTGCCGCCCTGGCCGCCGGTCCGGCCCCCGTCGGACTGGCCGCCCGTACTGCCGCCCGGGACACCAGGCTTGGGGCTGCCGGACGGGGAGGTGTCGCCCGAGGGGCTCGCCGCGTCGGACGGCGACGGGTCGGTGGCCTTGCCGTCGCCACCGACCCCGCCCTTGCCGGCGGACACGCTCGGTCGGCCCGCCGTCGGCGTGGTGGCCGGTGCCGCCGGGTGCCGTCCGCCCGCGGTGTCCCGGTCACCGGAGCCCCCGCCGACCAGTCCGTAGGTGATCCCG
This sequence comes from Streptomyces noursei, assembly GCF_016917755.1. Lineage (GTDB taxonomy): Bacteria > Actinomycetota > Actinomycetes > Streptomycetales > Streptomycetaceae > Streptomyces > Streptomyces yunnanensis. The sequence continues at coordinate 2,251,213 of NZ_CP070326.1, forward strand.
CCGCCGGCGGCCAGCACCGCGAGGACGGCGGCCGCCGCCAGCAGCACCCGGCGGCGCCGGCGGGCCGGCAGCCGGGTGGTGTCGCCGTCCGGTCGGCCCGGATACGGGTGCGGGCCGGTGGCCCCGGCCGTGGCCGACGGGTCGTGGGCGGCCCGCGCAGGGGCCTGCGGCGCGTACGGGGCCGGCGGCTGCGGCACGGGGCCGCCCTGCGCACCGGGCCCGCCGAGCCAGCCGGCCGGCGCCGCGGCGCCCGCGGGACCGGGCACCGGCCCGACCCCCGCCGTGACGTCCGTGGCGGTGGGCGCGTACGGCAGGCCGGGCTGGGCGACCGACGGCGGGGCGGGCGGCGTCACACCGGGGTCGCGGCCCTCGGCCACCGCCTGGAGCATGCTGCGGGCCCGGGCGGCGGACGGGCGGTCGGCCGGGTTCTTGGCCATCAGGGCGTGCAGGACGGGCGTCAGCGGGCCGGCCCGGCGCGGTGTGGGGAGCGGTTCGGTGACGATCGCGGTCAGCGTCGAGTACACCGACGTACGACGGAACGGCGCGCTGCCGCCCTCGACCGCCGCGTAGAGCGTCATGCCCAGCGACCAGATGTCCGAGGCCGGGGTGGGGTCCATGCCCTGGGCGCGCTCGGGCGGCAGGTAGTCCAGCGAACCGACCAGTTCGCCGCTGCGGGTGATGTTGGTGGTGGCGCCGTCGCCGGGGGCCTCGATGCTGGCGATGCCGAAGTCGGTGAGCACCACCCGCCCCCTCCCGGGGCCCGAACGGCCTGCGGGGCGCCCCCATCCCTCCAGCAGGACGTTGCCCGGTTTGACGTCGCGGTGCAGCACGCCCACCTGGTGGGCGGCGTCCAGCGCGTCCATCACGGCGGCGCCGATCCGGGCGACCTCCCGAGGGTCCAGCGGCCCGTGCTCGCCGACTGCGTCGTCCATCGACGGGCCGTCCACCAGTTCCATGACGATGACCGGACGCCCACCCTCCTCGATGACGTCGTGGACGGTCACCACGCCGGAGTGCCGGATCCGGGCCGCGGCCCGCGCCTCGCGCTGCATACGGGTGCGCAGGTCGGCGAGTTCGGGCCCGGAGGCGTCCGTGTAGGCCCGCAGGACCTTGAGCGCGACCTCACGGCCCAGCACCTGGTCGTCGGCCCGGCAGACCACGCCCATGCCGCCGCGGCCGATCCGCCCGGTGACGCGGTAGCGGCCGCCGAGCACCCGCCCGGTCAGGTCGTCGTCGTTGCCGCGCCGGGGTCCGCTGCGGGAAGCGGCCCGCGGTGCACCGCCGCCGGGCACCTCACCGGCCGGCCCGGGGCCGTTCGCACCGCCCGCCGCACCGGACCCGTTCGCACCGCGCTGCTCGTGCTCCCCCGAAGTCACCGTGTCGATCCCCTCGCTACCCGAATACGTGCCCCACAGCGGCCTGTGCGTCCTGGACGCCGGGGCGTTCGCCGCGGCCCCCGGACGGCCGGCATCAGACTACGGGGCGGAGGGGGGCGGCCGGTGCCCTTATGGGGCAGGGGTGAACGCATCGAGACGGGACCGTTGTGCGGCGGCCGCGGCGGCGCCCACCACCCCGGCGTCGGTTCCCATTTGGGCGGGGACCACGGTCAGCCCGGAGACGAAGGACAGCGTCGCGTAGTCCCGCAGGGCGGTGCGCAGCGGGTCGAAAAGGACATCCCCGGCGCCCGCGACCCCGCCGCCGATGACCGCTATGTCGATCTCGACGAGGGTGGCGGTGGCGGCGATGCCGGCGGCCAGCGCCTGGCCGGCCCGTTCGAAGGAGCGCAGCGCGACGGGGTCGCCGGCGCGCGCCGCGGCGGCGACCGCGGCGGCGCTGGCGTCCCCGTCGGGGCCCGGCCGCCAGCCGTTGGCCAGTGCGCGGCGGGCGATGTTGGGGCCGCTGGCGATCCGCTCCACGCAACCGCGCGCGCCGCACGGACACGGGTCGCCGTCGAGGTCGACGCTGATGTGCCCGATGTGGCCCGCGTTGCCCGAGGGGCCCGGATGCAGCCGACCGTCGAGGACCAGTCCGCCGCCGACCCCGGTGGAGACCACCATGCACAGCGCGTTGTCGTGGCCCCGGGCGGCGCCCTGCCAGTGCTCCGCCGCGGTCATCGCGACCCCGTCGCCGACCAGCGTCACCGGGAGTTCCCCCACCAGCGCCCGCACCCCGGCGACCAGCGGGAAGTCGCGCCAGCCGGGGATGTTGACCGGGCTGACGGTGCCGGCCGCGGCGTCCACCGGGCCGGCGCTGCCGATGCCGACGGCCGCCACCCGTGCCCACTGCGGCGCAGCGGCCAGCTCGCGGACGACCTCGGCCACCGCGCGCATCACGGTGGCCCCGTCCTGGTCCGCGGGGGTCGGCCGGGCGGCCCGGACGACGAGTCTGCCCTGCGCGTCCACCAGAGCGCCGGCGATCTTGGTGCCGCCAATGTCCAGCGCTGCGCTGAGGTCCGTCTGCATCGGTGTCGAATTCTCCTGGTGGGCATGGAGGGCCGGGGTACCGGCCGGCGTGAGAACGCCAGTCTTCCGGGATTTGACAACGTTGTCTAGGGGCTATGCTCGTCGCCACACGGCGGCCGGCCGCGCGCCCTGTCCGGCCGCGCCCGCCACCGCATCCGTCCCCCGCCAGACAGGACCGCACACGTGACCGAGACCGCCCGCGGTACCTCCCATCGCTACGGCACCCGCCCCACGATGAAGGATGTCGCGGCGCGCGCCGGCGTCGGTCTGAAGACCGTCTCCCGGGTGGTCAACGGCGAACCGGGCGTCACCCCGGACACCGAACGTCGCGTCCAGGAGGCCATCACCGCGCTCGGCTTCCGCCGCAACGACTCCGCGCGGATCCTGCGCAAGGGCCGGACGGCCAGCATCGGCCTGGTCCTCGAAGACCTCGCCGACCCCTTCTACGGCCCGCTCAGCCGCGCCGTGGAGGAGGTCGCGCGCAGCCACGGCGCCCTGCTGATCAACGGCTCCAGCGCCGAGGACCCGGCCCGCGAGCAGGAGTTGGTGCTGGCGCTGTGCGCCCGCCGGGTGGACGGGCTGGTCGTCATCCCGGCCGGCGACGACCACCGCTATCTGGCACCGGAGATAGCCGCCGGCGTCGCGACCGTCTTCGTCGACCGCCCGGCCGGCCGGATCGACGCCGACGTGGTCCTCTCCGACAACTTCGGCGGCGCCCAGGCCGCCGTCGCCCACCTGATCGCGCACGGCCACCGCCGGATCGGCTTCATCGGCGACCAGCCGCGCATCCACACCGCCAAGGAGCGGCTGCGCGGCTACCGCACCGCGATGGCCGACGCCGGGCTTCCGGTCGCCGACTCCTGGGTCTCCCTCGGCCCGACCGCCCCCGACCGGGTCCGCGCCGCGGCCACGGCCATGCTGGCCGCGCCCGAGCCGGTCACCGCCCTGTTCTCCGGCAACAACCGTGTCACCGTCACCGCCGTCCGGGTCCTGCGCGACCATCCCCGCCCGGTCGCCCTGGTCGGCTTCGACGACTTCGAACTGGCCGACCTGGTCCACCCCGCCATCACGGTCGTCGCCCAGGACTCCGCCCACCTCGGCCGCACCGCCGCCGGCCTGCTCTTCCGCCGCCTCGATGGCATCGACGACCCCCCGCAGCGCCTGGAGCTCCCCACCCGGCTGATCCCCCGCGGCTCGGGGGAAATCGGACCACCGGAGGGCTGACGGGCCGCACACCCTCCAGGGCTGTCCGCTCCTGATGTGCGAGCGGTGTGCGACCGTTGCGCAGGCTGTGCCACGGCCCTTCCGACCCTGATCCGCCGGACAGGCCCTCATGCTCGCGCACCGCCCGGACAACGAGCGTTCCGCTCTTCCTCTTCCCCGTGAGAGGGCCGGAACAACCGTCGCGCGGCAGTCCCCAAAGCCATACTCCCCGAGCAGAGCGGGCCACCTCTCCACTGGGTAGTCCCAGCGTTTGACGACGGCGGGGTCCTCGTCCGGCCCGCGGGGAATATAGGACGCCTGGCATCCATAACAGCCTTCTACGGCTGGTTGTTGGGACATGGCGAACACAGCACCCGGTCGGAGTTTGGCGAAGACGGCGGGCAGCATGAGGGCCGGGTCGGTGAAGTACGCGGCCCCGAACACCGAGTAGATCGCGTCGAACGGCTCCGCGGCGGCGAGGAGGTCCAGCGCGTCGCCGCGGTGCAGTGCCATGCCTTCGACGCCGTTCCAGCGCCCGCGGGCCTTGGCGAGTTGGGCCGGCGAGAGATCCACTCCCACCGCCCGCATTCCGAGCGTGTCGAGGTGCGCGAGGTCATCTGGTCCACTCCGCGCTCGCCGAGGTCATCGGTGAGCTCCGTCCAGTGGCTCTCGCGCACGCTCTGGATCAGGTCGGCCCGCGTGCCCGGACCGATCAACTCGAAGACGTTGGTCGTGCTGTCGTGAGTGATCGTCACGTCTTTGCCTTCCGTGTCGGATGGTGTGTGATCGTTCTTCGGACCCGTCCCGTATGACGGAAGTCCGGTTGCTCCGGCTTGCCCTGGCGCCGGAGCGGTGCCCTCACCGCCAGGGCGGCACCCGCTCAAGGGCGGACCGGGGGCGAACCTGAGCGCGTCAGCTCAGACGGGGAACGGCCTTCCCCTGTTCGGACCTTGTCCGGTCGGGGGCTGCCCGCCTACCGCCGCTCCGGGCGGACGGGGACGGAATCCTCCGAAGTTCGTTTGCAGCGTGGGCATTTGCAGGGCGGCCACGTGCCGGAGGTGTCCGGGAGCAGTGACCTTCGGGTGGTGCTGACGGGGTAGCTGATCGCGGCTTCCCACGTTCTGCCGGAGTCGCGTGAGACACGCAGGGTCATGGTCACGGGAGGCTCCCCGAGTGGGAGCGGTGATTCCGGAGCCGTACGTTGGCGTCCGTCACCGCGGACAGGTCCCCTTGCTCGGCGGCGGCCTTTCGCTGTATTGCGAGGGCGCCGCAGGCGGCACAGCCTTCGACAGGAGTCGGCTGCGACGCCGGCAGCGCGAGATGGGCCGCCGCGCCGACGCCACTCCCCGGGGTTCCCCTCTTGCGTTCGGTCATGTACCGCCCTCTCCCTCGACCCCTTTGGCGCGTTCGATGTTCTCGCTGCCGAACGGGCGTGACGACGACACTTCGGGCGTCGCCGGGGCGTCACTCGGAGAGGCGTCCGTGACGCCCCGATGGGCGTCAAACCGGTGTCATTTGACGGTCGTTCTGTCTAGCTTGGACGTCATGACGACGAGCTGCGGTGCCGAATGATGTGCTGCGGGCCGTACGGATGGGCCTGCGCATGAGTCAGGACGAGTTCGCGACCGCGCTGCGGCGTGCCGGCGATGAATTAGGGGAGCCGAACGAGGCGTCGAAGCGGCTGGTGCAGCGCGACGAGGGGTTCAGGCCGACACCACCCCCCGCCCCGCCAGCCCGTCGAGGTCGGTGCGGGTGAGGCCGGTGAGGCGGGCGACCTCGGCGGCGTCCACGGCGCCGCAGTCGAGGCCGCGGAGGAGGTAGGCACTGAGGGCCTTGGCGGTGGCGGGCTCGTCCATGACATCGCCGCCGGCCTTGGCGACGTAGGCGGCGAGCCGGGCGGCGGCCCTCTCCAGGCCCTCGCGGTAGAAGGCGTAGACGGCGGCGTAGCGGGTCGGGAGGTGGCCCGGGTGCATGTCCCAGCCCTGGTAGTAGGCGCGGGCCAGGGCGCGGCGGGTGAGGCCGTGGTGCAGCTTCCAGGCTTCGTGGACCTGGGCGGTGGGGCCGACCGGCAGGACGTTGGTGGAGCCGTCGGAGAGGCGGACGCCGGTGCCGGCGGCGGCGACCTGCATGACGGCCTTGGCGTGGTCGGCGGCGGGGTGGTCGCTGGCCTGGTAGGCGGCGCTGACGCCGCAGGAGGCGCTGTAGTCGAAGGTGCCGTAGTGGAGGGAGGTGGCGCGGCCCTCGGCGGCCTCGATCATGCGGGCGACGGTGGCGCGGCCGTCGGCGCCCAGGATCGCCTGGGTGGTCTCGATCTGGATCTCGAAGCCGATCCGGCCGGGCGCGAGGCCGCGGGCCTTCTCGAACGCCTCCAGCAGTCGGACCATGGCGGTGACCTGCTCGGCGTAGGTCACCTTGGGGAGGGTGAGGACCAGGCCGTCGGGCAGGCCGCCGGCCTCCATCAGGCCGGTGAGGAAGACGTCCAGGGTGCGGATGCCGCGGTCGCGGACGGCCGCCTCCATGCACTTCATGCGGATGCCCATGTAGGGGGCGGCGGTGCCGTCCCGGTACGCGGCGGCGACCAGCGCGGCGGCGCGGGCGGCGGTCTCGTCCTCCTCGGCGTCGGACCGCAGGCCGTAGCCGTCCTCGAAGTCGATGCGCAGGTCCTCGACGGGCTCGCGCTCCAGCTTGGCACGGACCCGTTCGTAGACCGGGCCGGCGAGCTCGTCGGAGAGGCCGAGGACGCCCGCGAGGGCGGTGGCGTCGGGGGCGTGTTCGTCGAGCATGGCCAGCGCCTGGTCGCCCCAGGACCGGAGGGTGCCGGCGGTGAAGGCGTCGCCGGGTACGTAGACCGTGTGGATCGGCTGGCGGGTGCCGGGGTCCCCCGGGTAGCGCCGCGCCAGGTCGGCGTCCACCTGGGCGAGGGCGGCTCCGATGCCCTCGCGTACGGTGTCCGCGAGGCTCGTCGCCACGGTCTCCTGCTGCCCCATTTCGGTACCCTCCCGGTGCTTGTGCCCGCTGCCGCCATCGACCCGAGCATTTCCGTCTAACGGAATCAACAATCCGCATAGCGAAGCTAATGCTGTCGGTTGGTGAGGTCAACACCCTTCCCGGTCGTGCCGACCCAGGTCACCGGCCTGCACCGCCCCGACAACTCCCTGGCGCGACCCGCCGCCGCACCCCACAATCCCCGTCATGACATGGACCGCACCCCGGATCGAACGCCGGGACATACCCGCCGCGGCGAGCGAGCGCGCGATGCTGCAGGGCTGGCTCGATTTTCACCGCGACACCCTGCTCAGCAAGTGCGCGGGCCTCACCGGCGCACAGCTCGCCCGGGCCACCACCCCGCCGTCCCCGCTCACCCTGCTCGGCCTGGTGCGTCATCTGACCTACGTCGAACGCGTCTGGTTCCGGCAGCGGTTCGCCGGCGAGCAGATCGACAGCCTCTACTTCACCGAGGACGCCCCGGACGCCGACTTCGACGACCTCGACCCGGCCCGGGCCGAGGCGGAGCACGCCGCCTTCCGCGCAGAGATCGCGGCCTGCGACGCGGTGGCCGCCGGCCGCGACCTGGACGAGACCTTCACCACCGCCAGCGGCCGCACCCTCAACCTGCGCTGGGTGTACGTCCACATGATCGAGGAGTACGCGCGGCACAACGGGCACGCGGACCTGCTGCGCGAGGCGCTGGACGGCGAGACCGGGGACTGACCGCGACAGCGGCCGGAAGGAAGCCGCACGGCCGAAGGCCCCGTACGTCCGGTGCGTACGGGGCCTTCGGCCATGCGGTGCCGGTCGGCCTCGGCGGGCCCGGCCGGGTCAGCCCTTGCGGGACTTGACCTCGTCGGTGAGCGCCGGGACGACGTCGAAGAGGTCGCCGACCACGCCGTAGTCGACCAGGTCGAAGATCGGCGCCTCGGCGTCCTTGTTGATGGCGACGATGGTCTTCGAGGTCTGCATACCGGCGCGGTGCTGGATCGCGCCGGAGATGCCCGCCGCGATGTACAGCTGCGGCGAGACCGACTTACCGGTCTGGCCGACCTGGTTGGTGTGCGGGTACCAGCCGGCGTCCACCGCGGCGCGGGAGGCGCCGACGGCCGCGCCGAGCGAGTCGGCGAGCGCCTCGATGACCGGGAAGTTCTCGGCGCCGTTGACGCCACGGCCACCGGAGACCACGATCGCGGCCTCGGTCAGCTCCGGGCGGCCGGTCGACTCGCGCGGGGTGCGCGAGACGATCTTGGTGCCCTTGGAGGCGTCGGCGACGGTCACCGCGAGCTGCTCGACCGCGCCGGCGGCCGGGGCGGCCTCCGGGGCGGCGGAGTTGGGCTTGACGGTGATGACCGGGGTGCCCTTGGTGATCCGCGACTTGGTGGTGTACGAGGCCGCGAAGACCGACTGGGTGGCCACCGGGCCCTCGTCGCCGGCCTCGACGTCCACGGCGTCGGTGATGATGCCGGAGCCGATGCGGACGGCCAGGCGGGCGCCGATCTCCTTGCCCTCGGCGGAGGACGGCAGCAGGACGGCGGCCGGCGAGACCGCGTCGTAGGCGGCCTGGAGCGCGTCGACCTTGGGGGCGACGAGGTAGTCGGCGAACTCCGGGGCGTCGGCGGCCAGGACCTTCACCGCGCCGTGCTCGGCGAGCACGGGGGCGGCGGTGTCCACGCCGGCACCGAGGTGCACGGCCACCGGCTCGCCGATGCGGCGGGCGAGGGTGAGCAGTTCGAGGGTGGGCTTGCGGACGGCGCCGTCCACGTGGTCGACGTAGACAAGGACTTCAGCCATGGGAATTGCTCCTGCAGGAAGAGTGCGGGCGAAGGGAGGACGGATGGTTCCGACGGACCGTCAATTGCGGGCGGGGAGGCGGGAGATGACGCCCGATCCCGACCACGGAAGCGGTGCCGGACCGGGGCCGGGCCCCGGCCCCGCGGCCTAGATGAACTTCTGGCCCGCGAGGAACTCGGCGAGCTGCTTGGCGCCCTCGCCCTCGTCCGTGACGATCGTGCCCTTGGTGCGGGCCGGGCGCTCGTCGGCCGACTCGACCTTGGTCCAGGCGCCCTCCAGGCCGACCTCGTCCGCCTCGATGTCCAGGTCGTCCAGGTCCAGGGTCTCCAGCGGCTTCTTCTTCGCCGCCATGATGCCCTTGAAGGAGGGGTAACGCGCCTCGCCCGACTGGTCGGTGACGGAGACGACGGCCGGCAGCGCGGCCTCCAGCTGCTCGCTGGCGGTGTCGCCGTCCCGGCGGCCGGTGACCTTGCCGTCGGCGACGGCGACCTGGGAGAGCTGGGTCACCTGCGGGACGCCGAGCCGCTCGGCGAGCAGCGCGGGCAGCACGCCCATGGTGCCGTCGGTGGAGGCCATACCGCAGACCACGACGTCGTAGCCGGTCTTCTCGATGGCCTTGGCGAGCACGAGCGAGGTGCCGAGCGCGTCGGTGCCGTGCAGGTCGTCGTCCTCGACGTGGACGGCCTTGTCGGCACCCATCGACAGCGCCTTGCGCAGCGCGTCGGTGGCGTCCTCGGGACCGACGGTCAGGACCGTGATCTCGGCCTCGCCGTCGTTGGCTTCCTTGATCTGCAGGGCCTGCTCGACGGCGTACTCGTCGAGCTCCGAGAGGAGACCGTCCACGTCGTCCCGGTCGACGGTCAGGTCCTCGGCGAAGTGCCGGTCGCCGGTGGCGTCGGGCACGTACTTCACACAGACAACGATCCTCAAGCTCACGCCGGCTCTCCTACCTGCTTCGTCTCTTCAGAACTGCCTTGTGCTGGCAGCATAGGCGCCTCACGGGGCGGCTCCCGGTCGGATACGGATCCCCGCGCCGACCGTCATATTACTCGCCAGTACATACACTCTGTCGCCCCGAATCAAGGCCGTCGAAATGTGACCTTCCCAACGGCCCCGACCGGGCGACGAAGCAGGTCCGGAGGAACCCGTCAGTCGCGCAACGCGTTGAAGCGGCCCTGGTGGTAGAGGAGCGGCCGACCCGGCCCCGCGGGGTCGCCGACGACCGGCTGGGCGAGCACGATCCGGTGGTCGCCGGCCGGGATCCGGGCCACGACCCTGCACACCAACCAGGCCAGCACACCGTCCAACAGGGGCACGCCCTCGGGGCCGGTGCGCCAGGAGGTGGCCGGGCCGAACCGGTCGGCGCCGCTGCGGGCGAACGTGGCGGCCAGCTCCTGCTGGTGCTCGCCGAGGATGTGGACGCCTATGTGCTCGGCCTCGGAGACGGTCGGCCAACTGGAGGCGCCGGTGCCTATGCCGAAGGAGAGCAGCGGGGGCTCGGCGGCCACGGAGGTGAGGGAGGTGGCGGTGAAGCCGACGGGTCCGGAACCGGCCGCGGTGATCACCGCGACGCCCGCGGCGTGCTGACGGAAGACGGAACGCAGAAGTTCGGGGGAGGCGGTGCGGGGCGTGCCGACATCGGGCGAGGCCGTCATGGAGTTGTCCTTCTGCTGTGGGCTACGAGCCCGGGCGGGGCCGCCGGCGGCCGAACGGCGGGCGGCGGCAGGGGTGTCGTCGCTGCTCACGCGCCGGGACAGCGCGCGCTGGCGGTCCGCAGAAGGTCGACGTGTGCGCGTCCGTACAGAAGGAGGGGAATTCCTGGCCGCATCACGTCAGGCTGACGAGGCGCGCCCCGCAGCGTCAAGTGCCGCCGGACATCTGGGAGATCAATCACTGACCGCCGCCCCCAACGCCGCGATGACGTCGGCCTTCCGCGGCTGGCCCGAGGCGCGGCGGACGATCGCACCGTGCCGGTCGAGCACCAGGACCGTGGGCGTGCGGAGGACGCCAAGGCGCCGCACCAGCTCCAGCCGGTCCTCCGCGTCGATCTCCACATGGGCCACGCCGTCGACCATCCCGGCGACCTCGGCGAGGATGCGCCGGGTGGCCCGGCAGGGCTGGCAGAAAGCGCTGGAGAACTGGACGAGGGTCGCCCGCTCCCCCAGCTCCGCACCGATCCCCGCGGCATCCAGCCGCGCCTCGTCGTCCCGCTTGCGCACCTTCGTCCTTCCTTACGTCCCTCCGTCGCGGCGACGGAGGACAGGCCCAGGGCGCCGGGCCCGCCGCCACGAGCACCGCGACGCACACGAGGCGCCCTGCCGTCCCCGTCATCCCAGGGTGCAGCGCTCTGGCGACCACAAAGATTCCCGGGATCGCCCACCGGACGTCGGCGGGCGGGGGTCCGCCCCCGCGGAACAGCGGATCGCCCCCGACGGCGGGCTGCTGCCCGGGGGCGAGGTGTACCTTCTCCTACGGCGGGCAACCGGCCGAGACCTGCGGTTTTCCCCGCCCACGTGACGAGAATCTCCCGCTCCGGGGGGCTCGGGCGCTGGCCGCCGGGGCGGACATCGGGCACGATCTCCGAAGCCGCAGAGTTACGACTGCGTAGGTTTCCGCCGGGAGAACCCTCCCCAGGCACAGAGAAGGGGTCCCCCGGACATGGCCGAGTTCGTCTACCCGCCCGTCATCGGCGCCGCCCGCACGCTCTTCAAGACGATGGACTTGAAGTTCGACATCGCCGGCACCGAGCACATCCCGCAGCGCGGCGGGGCGGTGCTGGTGAGCAATCACATCGGCTATCTGGACTTCGTCTTCTGCGGGCTGGCGGCGCGCCCGGCCAAGCGCCTGGTGCGCTTCATGGCGAAGGAATCGGTCTTCCGCCACAAGGTCTCCGGGCCGCTGATGCGGGCCATGAAGCACATCCCGGTGGACCGGACGCAGGGCATGCACGCCTACAAGCACGCGCTCTCCGCGCTGCGTTCCGGCGAGATCATCGGGGTCTTCCCGGAGGCGACGATCTCCGAGTCGTTCACCCTGAAGACCTTCAAGTCGGGCGCGGCACGGCTGGCCCAGGAGGCCGGCGTCCCGCTGCTCCCGATGGCGCTGTGGGGCACCCAGCGGCTGTGGACCAAGGGCCACAAGCGCCAGTTGGGCCGCCAGCACTTCCCGATAACGATCCGGGTGGGCGAGCCGGTCGAGGCCGACCCGGCCGAGCAGGCCGAGAAGATCACCGACCGGCTGCGGGCCCGCGTCCAGGACCTGCTGGAGGCCGCCCAGCGCGCCTACCCCGTACGCCCCCGGGACGCCGAGGACACCTGGTGGATCCCGGCCCACCTCGGCGGCACGGCCCCGGCCCCCGGCGGCCGCGCATAGTCTCCCGGGCTCAGGATTCCTGCGCCCAGACCTCTCCCACCTCGACTCGGGCACCCGGGCACGCCTTCTCCAGCGCCTCGGCGAGCTCGGTACCCGCGGTCCGCAGCTCGTCCCACGTCATCGGCGCCATCCGCTCCAGCAGGAAGAGCGCGTTGACCGACTCCTCGGTGAGCCGGGTGCGCACGCCCTGCCGCCAGTTCCAGCGCCGACAGGTCACGCCCTCGTCGTCGCACCAGACCACCTCGCCCGCCTCGGGGTGCTCCACCACCTCCGCCCCGCCGGCCGCGGTGACGAACGGCTCGTCGCCGACGGCCCGGACGAGCCGCATCTCCCCCTGGATGCGGTCCAGGTCCTCACCGCCGACCGGGATCAGGTGCGCGACGCTGATCGCGTTGTAGACGTCGACCAGCCGGTTGATCCGCGGCAGCCCGCCGTCTGCGAGGGCACGCTTGGCGAGCGCCTCGGCGGAATTGCGCGTACGGGAGGGCTTGCAGCCGAACGCGGTGTACGCGGCGCGCCAGGCGGCGATGTGCGGATCGTCCTGGGGCGCCCGGCCGTCGAGCCGCGCGACGAGCCGCCGGGCGGCCTCGTCCAGCAGCGCCGAACTGAACTCGTCGCTGGGCCCGTTGGTCAGGCCGTGCGCCTCCACGGCGAGACAGCCGAAACCGGGCGCGAGGGCACGCACCTCGTCGGCGACGTGCAGGGTGCGGATCATGGGCCGTACCTCGGAGCTCTCGGGAACATCTACCAAAGTCGAGGCCGAGCGACGACCTCCCCCGGCATTGGAGCATGCCGACGGGCGGTTCAGCAAACGATACCCCTCGGTCCAGCGTATTGGACTGGCTTCCCGCGTTGTCGGCTACCGCCGCCGTAGGGGTTCGCCGCCGCTATCTGCGCCTGCGGGGTCCGCCTGACGGCGGTTGTTTCGTTGTCCGCCGTGTCCGCCTGACGGCGGGTTGTCGCGTTGTCCGCTGCGCGGGGCTGTCGGGTGCGGTGACGGGCCTGCGGGGGTGGTGTGCAGGACTGCTGCGCTTTACGTCCTGCACACCACCCCCGCAGACCCGTCACCTCCCGTTGAGGGGAGAGAAAGACAGGCACACGGGAGCTGACGCCGGTGGTCCGCTGACGGTCACCACTCCACAACGAACCCGCAGGAGACCACCGGCATACGCCCCCACCCACCGTCTCCATGACCACCCACGGGAGGGGACGGGTCTGCGGGGCAGGGGTTGACCGGACGTAAAGCGCAGCAGTCCGGTCAACCCCTGCCCCGCAGACCCGGCACCGCACCCGAACAGCCCCGCGCAGCGGACCCGCCCCGCGCAGCGGACAACGAAACACCCCGCCGCCAGGCGGCCCCGGCGCCGCAGGCGCACAAGGCGAACCCCTACGGCGGGGAAAGCCAAAAACGTGGGAAAAACGGGCCGCTAGCGGCCCATTAGCGGCCCATCTCCTCGCGGATCGCCAAAAGGAACGCGTCCACGTCGGACTCCGTCGTGTCGAAGGCGCACATCCAGCGGACCACCCCGTCCTGCTCGTCCCAGAAGTAGAAGCGGAAGCGCTTCTGGAGACGTTCGCTGACCTCGTGCGGGAGGCGGGCGAAAACGCCGTTGGACTGGACGGGGTAGAGGATCTCGATGCCGGGGATCTCGCGGACGCCGGCGGCCAGGCGCTGGGCCATGGTGTTGGCGTGGCGGGCGTTGCGGAGCCAGAGGTCCTTGGCCAGCAGCGCCTCCAGTTGGACGGAGACGAAGCGCATCTTGGACGCCAGCTGCATGGAGAGCTTGCGCAGGTGCTTCATGGCACGGGCCGCGTCCGGGTTGAGGACCACGACGGCCTCGCCGAAGACCGCGCCGTTCTTGGTGCCGCCGAAGGAGAGGATGTCGACGCCCACGGCGTTGGTGAAGGCGCGCATGGGGACGTCGAGGGTGGCGGCGGCGTTGGCTATCCGGGAGCCGTCGAGGTGGACGAGCATGTTGCGCTCGTGGGCGTGGTCGCAGATGGCGCGGATCTCGTCCGGGGTGTAGACGGTGCCGAGTTCGGTGCTCTGGGTGATCGAGACGACCTGCGGCATGGCGCGGTGCTCGTCGTCCCAGCCCCACGCCTGGCGGTCGATCAGCTCGGGGGTGAGCTTGCCGTCCGGGGTGGGGACGGTGAGCAGCTTGAGGCCGCCGATCCGCTCCGGGGCACCGCACTCGTCGACGTTGATGTGCGCGGTGTCGGCGGCGATCACCGCACCCCAGCGGTCGGTGACCGCCTGGAGCGCGACGACGTTGGCGCCGGTGCCGTTGAACACCGGGAACACCTGGGCGCGCTGCCCGAAGTGGCTGCGGAAGACGCGCTGGAGGTGCTCGGTGTAGTCGTCCTCGCCGTAGGCGACCTGGTGGCCGCCGTTGGCGAGGGCGAGCGCGGCGAGCACCTCGGGGTGCGCACCGGCGTAGTTGTCGCTGGCGAAGCCGCGTATCTGCGGGTCGTGGTGCTGCCGGGCGTCGGTCTTCGCCCGGTTCACGGCTTGGGGGTCAGCCACAGACGCTGTCCATTCACTTCCTGGGCGGGCCGGTCCCAGACACCGGCGATGGCCTCGGCCAGCTCCGTGACGTCGGTGAAGCCCGCGAACTTGGCGTTCGGTCGCTCGGCGCGCATCTGGTCGTTGACGAGCGCCTTCACGATCAGGATGGCAGCCGCGGCGCGCGGTCCGCCCTCGCCCCCCGCCTTGCGGAAGCCGTCGGCCATGGCGAGGACCCACGCCTCGGCGGCCGCCTTGGACGCGGCATAGGCGGCGTTGCCCGCGGTGGGCTTGCTGGCGCCGGCCGCGCTGATCAGCACGTAGCGGCCGTTGCCGCTGCGTTCGAGCGCCTCGCTGAAGGCGAGGGAGGTGTGCTGGACGGTGCGGATCAGCAGCTTGTGCAGGGTGTCCCAGTCCGCCAGGTCGGTCTCGGTGAACGTCGAGCAGCCGCGCCAGCCGCCGACGAGGTGGACGACGCCGTCCACCCGGCCGAACTCCTTCTCCGTACGGGCCGCCCATTCGCGGGTCTGGTCGAGGTCGAGGAGGTCGACGGTCTCGCCGATGACCGTGGCGCCGCCGTGGGCGTAGCGGGCCGCGTCAACGGCCTCAGCCAGCCGCTCGGGGTTGGCGTCCGAGCCGACCACCACCGCCCCGGCCTCGGCCAGCCGCAGCAGGGTGGCGCGGCCCGCCGGGCCGGCCGCTCCGGCCACCGCGATGACCGCACCCTCCAGCGGCCCCTGGCCGCCCGTCGAAGTAACCATCTCCGTCGCCTCCTCGTCCTGCCCCTGGACGGCCGTCGGCCGGGTGTTCCGATCGCTGTGCTGCATGTTCTGATCCTGCTCGGTCCGCACGCTCGTCACGCCGCCGCCGGTGCTTCACTGTGGGCGGTGATGCCCTTGGTCGAGGCGATCACGGAGCGCAGCTTCTTGGCGAGCGCCTCGTAGAACATGCTCAGCGGGAACTCGTCGGGAAGCACGTCGTCCACGAGTTTGCGCGGCGGCTGGTCCAGGTTGAGGGCGTCCGGACCCTTGGCCCAGACCGAGCCCGGGTGCGGGGCGAGGTAGGTCGAGACGAGGCCGTAGGCGGCGAACCAGTGGACCAGCTTGGGCCGGTCGATGCCGTCGCGGTAGAGCTGCTCGATCTCACCGCAGAGCTGGTTGGTGACCTTGGGCGCCCGCTCCCAGTCGATGTGCAGTGTGTTGTCCGTCCAGCGTACGACGTCGTGCTTGTGGAGGTAGGCGAAGAGCAGCTGGCCGCCGAGGCCGTCATAATTGCGCACCCGGTCGCCGGTGACCGGGAAGCGGAACATCCGGTCGAAGATCACCGCGAACTGCACGTCCCGGGCCTGCGGGTAGCCCTCGGCCTCCAGCTTCACAGCCTCCTTGAAGGCGGTGAGGTCGCAGCGCAGCTCCTCCAGGCCGTACATCCAGAACGGCTGCCGCTGCTTGATCATGAACGGGTCGAACGGCAGGTCGCCGTGGCTGTGGGTGCGGTCGTGGATCATGTCCCAGAGGACGAACGCCTGCTGGCAGCGCTGCTGGTCATCGAGCATGGCCGCGATGTCCGCGGGGAGTTCGACGCCGAGGATCTCCACGGCGGCCTCGCTGACCCGGCGGAAGCGGGCGGCCTCACGGTCGCAGAAGATACCGCCCCAGCTGAACCGCTCGGGGGCCTGGCGGACCGCGATGGTCTCGGGGAAGAGGACGGCGGAGTTGGTGTCGTAGCCGGCGGTGAAGTCCTCGAAGGTGATCCCGCAGAACAGGGGGTTGTCGTAGCGGGTGCGCTCCAGCTCGGCGAGCCAGTCCGGCCAGACCATGCGCAGCACGACGGCCTCGAAGTTGCGGTTCGGGTTGCCGTTCTGGGTGTACATGGGGAAGACGACGAGGTGCTGGAGGCCGTCGGCGCGCTGCTGGGCGGGCTGGAAGGCGAGCAGCGAGTCGAGGAAGTCGGGGATCCCGAAGCCCTCGTCGGCCCAGCGGCGCAGATCGTCGACGAGCGCCTGGTGGTAGGCGGCGTTGTGCGGCAGCAGCGGGGCGAGCTCGCGGATGGCCGCTATGGCGCAGTCGACCTCGTGGCGCACGGCCGCGGCGCTGGGCGCGCCGTCCGCGGCGAGGTCGATCGCACCGTCCTTGGACTGCCACGGGCGGATGCTCTCGATGGCGTCCTTCAGCACGGGCCAGGCGGGGTGCGCGACCACGGACTCATCGGACAGGGTGCCGCCCCGGACACCCACAGGCGAAAGAATTTCCGTCATGACTGCCCTCCGGCGGTAGATCGTCCTGTGGGGACACCGTAACCAGCCAAGGATCGCCCGTTCAAGTGGGGTCGGTGAAAAATATTCTGCAGACACCCCATGGTCACGACTGTTTTTCCTGTGGGGTACGGAATCGACCTCACTTCCTGCCCTTCACGGCGAGGGATTCCGCGTTTTCTCCGGCTCGGACAGGGGTAGAAGTGGGGATCACAGAGCGTCCGGGCGGGTGGCGGGCACCGGGCCGGGCCGGGTCCGGTGAAGCGCGGGATGACCTGTTCGCCCCGTTGCCGGATGGCCCCCGGGCAGGCTTCCTGCGGCACGGCGCCCATCCGGATCAGGCACCTCACCTCTCATCGGCGCGGGCGGTGCGCAGCCGGGCGACCTCGTCCGGTCCGGCGCAGCGCATGACGAGGGCGCCCGCGGCCAGGACCGCGTCACCGGATCAATGCCTGTCGTCGCGTCAACTAGCTCTGGTGGTAAGGCTGTTCATCTTGTCGGCGCGGCCGGCTCGCATTTCCAGGCAGTGATATGACCCGTCGTCAGGCGTAGGTCGGCGCGGGTGGAGCGGCGCCTCGCCCGGGCCCGGCAGGAACGTGCCGAGGCGGTGCTGGCGGATCTGGCGCGGATGGCACGGCCCGGACGGCCGGCGGGGCGTAGACGGCGCGGCACGGGGGCACTCGTACGGGCTAGGGGGCACTTGTCCCTACGTCGCTGCCGCTCGTCAGCGGATTAGGCTGTGCGCCATTTCGGGCGGCAGTGCGCCGGCGGCGACATGTGCACCGAGCCGACCGCAACCGAGCCGACACAAAGCGAGGCAGCCTTGTCCTTTCTCACCATCGGGCACCGCGGAATGATGGGTGTGGAGCCGGAGAACACCCTGCGCTCCTTCGTACGCGCCGAACGCGAGGGCGTCGACGTCATCGAACTGGACCTGCACCTGAGCAAGGACGGTGCACTGGTGGTGATGCACGATCCGGACGTCGACCGGACCACCGACGGCACCGGGGCGATCGCCGATCGCACCCTCGCCGAGCTGCGGGAGCTGGACGCCGGGCAGGGCGAGCGGATCCCGGTGTTCGAGCAGGTGGTGGACACGGTGCGGCTGCCGCTCCAGGCGGAGATCAAGGACGTGGCGGCGGCGCAGGCGCTGGCCGAGGTGGTGCGGTCGCGCGATCTGGCTGACCGGGTGGAGATCATCTCGTTCCACGACGAGGCGCTGGCGGCGATCCGCACGCTGCTGCCGGGGGTGC
This sequence comes from Streptomyces noursei, assembly GCF_016917755.1. GTDB lineage: Bacteria > Actinomycetota > Actinomycetes > Streptomycetales > Streptomycetaceae > Streptomyces > Streptomyces yunnanensis. The sequence continues at coordinate 2,269,042 of NZ_CP070326.1, forward strand.
GCACCGGGCTGGTCGCCGAGCGGTACGGCGCCGATGTCGTGGACCGCGCCAAGGCGGTGGGTGCGGAGTTGGTGTCGCTGGACATCCGGCGGCTCACCCTCGAACTGGTCGAGCGGGCGCACGCCGCGCAGTTGAAGGTGCTGGGCTGGACGGTGAACACCCATGACCAGCTGCGGCTGGCGCGCGGGCTGGGGCTGGACGGGGTGGTGACCGACCAGCCGGAGATCCGGCGGGCGGTGCGCTTCACGGCGTAGCCGGCGCGGTGCGCGGGCGGGCGGCCGGGCGGCGCGTTACGGGGCCGCCCGGTCCGTCCGGTCGGGGCCGCGGTCGGGGCCGGTGGTCAGCCCAGCGGCTTGACCAGCAGCTCGAATTCCAGGTCGGCGCGCTGCGGTATGCCGAACCGCTCGTCGCCGTACGGGAACGGGCTGAACCGGCCGGTGCGGCGGTAGCCCCGGCGCTCGTACCAGGCGATGAGTTCCTCGCGCTGCCGGATGACGGTCATCCGCATCTCCGGGGTGCCCCAGGCGGTCAACGCGGTGCGCTCGGCCTCGGCCATGATCACCTTGCCCAGGCCGGCGCCCTGGAGGTCCGGGCGGACCGCGAACATCCCGAAGTAGGCGTGGTCGCCGCGGTGCTCCAGCTGGCAGCAGGCGATCAGCTCGCCGTCCCGCTCGGCGACCAGCAGCCGGCCGCTCTCGTTGCGCACCACCTCGGCGACGCCGTCCGGGTCGGTGCGCTGGCCGTCCAGCAGATCGGCCTCGGTCGTCCACCCGGCCCGGCTGGCGTCCCCGCGGTAGGCCGACTCCACCAGCGCGACGAGCGCGGGGACGTCGGCCTCGGTGGCGTTGCGGAAGGTCAGCGAGGTGGTGGGCATGGGAGCGGGGTCCTCTCGGCCGTGGCGATGGCGGAAAAATCGAGGCTAACAAGACGCGCCGGCCGACGGCAGGGCCGGACGGTCACTGCGGCGTAGGGTCCAGCCATGGTGCAGGTACTGAGCAGCAGGATTCTGGTGCGGCCGGCCGATCCGGAGCGGTCGCGGAAGTTCTACGGCGAGGCGCTGGGGCTGGCGATCTACCGGGAGTTCGGCACCGGTCCGGAGCGCGGCACGGTGTACTTCCTCGGCGGCGGCTTCCTGGAGGTCTCCGGGCGGGCGACGGCCGCCGCGACGCCGACCCTCCAGCTGTGGCTCCAGGTGGACGACGCGGCACGGGCGCACGAGGAGCTGGTGGAGCGCGGGGTGGCGGTGCTGCGGCCGCCGGTGCGCGAGCCGTGGGGGTTGATCGAGATGTGGATCGCCGACCCGGACGGGCACAAAGTTGTAATCGTGGAAATCCCAGCGGACCATCCACTCCGATACCGACCCTGACAAAACACAGCCTAACGGGACCTCGGGGCACATTCCATAGGCTCTTCGAAGCCGCCCCGCCCTTGCCGGGGACACGCACACCCCACGCCAATCGTGGGCGAACAGGGCTACTTTCCATGCAGAGACGCTCAATCACGAGCGCACTCCCCCGGGCAAGGACCGCGAAGCTGAAACGCCAGGGACGGCGGCTGTGCGCTGCGCAGTTCCTCGACATTCCACCGAGGCCCGGATTCCGCGTCGGCGTCGGCTGAACGGGCCGCCACCGAGTTTCCACTGCCTCGCCTCGGAAAGACGTACGTGGACCCCGCATCAGCACCTACTCGCCGTCCGTGTGTAGGGGACGCAATTCCCTACGGTGGGGAGCTCGAATGACCTGGGCGCTTGGTGGTTGCTCTACTGGCGCACCAGGACGCGTTCGGGGGCTATGGATGTTGTGGTGGTGTCGGCGTGCAGGGTGAGTTTGCCTCCGGTCCAGAGGGCGACGATGTCGTCCTGGCGGTCCGGCCCGCCGAAGGATCCGACGGTAGCAAGCGTGGCGTTGCTCCACGGTGACCCATCGGGCTGGAGCTGGTGTTCCCTTCGGTTCTTGGCCACTCCGTTGTCGGCGATGTTTTCGTAAACCGTGACCTTGCCGTCGCTCCAGCGGACGAAGAGGTCCTGGTTTCCCGTCGATGCGTTGAAGTTTCCTGCGGCGAGGTCGCGGGCGTGGGGCCAGACGATGTCGGGTGGTTCGATCAGTTGCCTCTCACCGTGCACGCCCCTGCCGTCGACGTTGGGGTAGAGCGTGACTTCTCCGTCGGACCAGACCACTACGAGGTCGTCGCTGCGGGTGTTGCCGCCGCCGAAGCGGCCGGCGGTTATGGCGACTGCGTGCGTCCATGTGCCGTTGGGTCCGCGTAGCTCGACTCTGTTGTTCAGCTTGTTGGTTTCGTTGACGTCTTTGTAGAGCGTCACTCTGCCGTCGGTCCCGACGACGAAGAGGTCGTTGCTGCCGCTGCCGGTGAAGTCACCGGCGGCGATGAGCTTCGCTTGTTGCCAGGTCTCGTCCTTGGCGAGCTGGATGTCCTTGCCGAAGCCGTACGTGCCGTTGCCGGGGTAGAGGGAGACCTCGCCGTCGGACCAGCGCACGATCAGGTCGCTGGTGTGGTTGCGGACCGAGGCGGTGTGGAAACGGCCGGCGGTCATAGCTCTCGCGTGTGACCAGGTGCCGGAACTGCCCATGCCGGCGCCGGCTCCGGTGTCCACGGGTGCGTCATTGACCGCTTGGTTGTAGAGCCGGAAGACGTCGTCGTCGAACTGGGAAGTGTAGGAGGTGTGGTCGTAAGCACCACCGGTCTTGTAGCCGCCGATGACGCCGACCAGGTCGCCGCGGATGCCGTCGAAGTTCTCCAGGAACGGTCCGCCGCTGACGCCGGCCCGGAAGCTGTCGCACTTGATCTCCATGAACCGGCCCTGGAAGGCGGTGGTGTTGTTGGTACACCGCAGCGGGGTCTTCTGACCGCCGGGATATCCGATGACCGTGACACTCTCACGTGCGAGGTTCGCGGAGGTCACCGCGGTGAGGGTGTTGCCGCGGCCGGTCGCGTCCTCCAGAAGCTGTCCCTGGGAGTTGGGGCCGACGCGGAGGAACGCGAAATCGACGTCGTCGTCGGGCGCCGAGCCGAGATAGCGGCTGTCGATCCAGATCTTGCCGGGCTTGACCGGGAAGATCCCGTACGGGGTCTCACCCACCTGTCCGGCCGTCGAGCCGCCGGCTCGGTATCCGGGGACGAAGGCGATGTTACGGCCGGATGAGCCGTTGAGACAGTGAGCAGCGGTAACGGCAAGGCTCTTGGTCGGGGAGGCCACGGAGGCAGCGGTGCAGAACTGGTTGGGCGTCGCCTCGTCGTTGTCGTTGCGGATCAGGAAGACACCAACCGTGGCCATGCCCTCGTCGATGACATGACTGGGCTCCTCGAGCGAGCGCTTCTGCCGGCCGCCGGGCGGCTTGGGCGTGCCGGGCGGCTGGGGCGCGTACTGGCCGCCGTCCTTCAGGCCCTTGCGCTGTGCGTCGTCCGTGGCATCAGCACCGTCAGCCGCGTCAACGGGTACGGCGGAGCGGATGCGCTCGGGGGTCCAGTAACGCTCCGTCTCCCGGGCCTCCCGGATCTCTTCCGCCGTCACACCCTTCGAGGGCTCAACCCGGCCGTCTCGGTCGCTGTCTGGGCTGGGGGTGGCCGAAGCGGGGGTGGTGAAGGCAACCGTGGCACAGACGGCCAGGACCGCGGCGCGCATCCAAGGTATTCGCATCGTGGGTATGCGTCTCATCAAAACTCCTGTTGACGGCAAAAAGGGGTAAGGCAGAGAAGAATTGAGGCAAGGGAGTCGGTCCCATCGGTCCCGGCGGCTTCAGGAAGCAGACCGGTCGGACATTGGTTCACCGACAGTGAGGGGGATGTCCAACGTGACTCCCTCGAGGGTGGTGAGGCGGAGCGTGTATATCCCGGCGTGCTCGTCGGTAAAGAGCTGCGGGAGGGTGAGCCTTCCATCAGGGAAGCCGCGGCGTGGCACCGGGGCCGGTGCCGTGTGGCACCGGCCCCGGACGATTGGCCGACCGTCACCCGGACGACCGGTCGACCAGATCTCCAAGCAGTCGGTCAGCCGACCAGCTTGACTTCCTCATGCAACCCGGCAGCGTCCACACCCGGGAAAAGGGACAGCGTGCCGTTCTCCCACCGGACCAGGACGTCATTGGCCCTGTCGTTGGCGACGAACGCCCCAGCGGTCACCACTGTGGCCTTGAGCCACGGCGCGTTCTTTTCCTTCGGCTTGACATTGATCTCACCGTGGAGTCCCTCAGCGTCGACACCCGGATAGGTGGTGACTTCTCCATCACCCCAGCGCACCAGGAGATCGGCGGTCTTCTTCCCGGTGAACTCGCCCGCGGTGATCTGGGTGGCGAAGGGCCAGGTCGTGTTCTTCTGGACGAGCGTCTTCTTCGCGCCGTTCGCCACGCCGTTGGTGTTCAGGTCGGGATGCAACGTGACCCGGCCGTCTTCCCAGACGACCACGAGGTCATCACGCAGGGCATTGTCCGTGTACCGGCCCGCGGTCATCTGCTTGACGTGCCCCGCCGCCCACGGGCCCTTGTGGTCCCCAGGGAGGATCGTCTTCTCGTCATGGAAGCCGTCCTTGTCCACGTGCGTGTACTGCGTCAGCTCTCCGTCGCCCCAGCGCACCACCAGCCCATCGGTGCCATTGCCGAAGCTCGCACCCGTGATGTTGTTGGCGTACTGCCAGATGGTCTTCGGGTCCTCGCTCAGCGGCTTGCCCAGCTGGTACTCGGCGACAAAGGGATGGTACGGATCCTTGTCGTCCGCGCCCTGGTAGAGCGTGACCTCGGAGTCGTTCCAGCGAACGATCAGGTCCATGTGCCGCGTGCCGCCGGCCGAGCCACCGGTGAAGTATCCCGAGGCGACATGAGTCGCCTTGTTCCAGGGCGCCTTGGGGAAAACATCACGGTAGCTGACCTTCAGTACCCAGGTGCTGAGGTCGTCCAGGCGGGTATCAACGGCCTCCTTACGCGTCTCGGACGCATCGGTCCCCAGACAGCCGCCCTGCCAAGACCTGCTGTTGATACCAACCAACTCCACCCGCCCGGCGGTCTCCCGTAGCGCCGGACCACCGGTGTCGCCCTTGCAGACCGCTCCGTCTGCTGGGGACTTGGGACTGATGGACATCGAGACGTCCTGCGTCGAGTCCACCGTGAACGAGGTGGCGTGCAGCTGGTCGGGAACCCATTGCGTCTTGGTACGACCGAAGCCCGCGACCTTCAGTTCTTCGCCCTGCCTGGGCGCAGCGCTGGCCACGGGTACGGGGGTAACTCCGGTGACTGGCTTGGCGAGCTTTGCCATCACCAGGTCACGGCTGTCATGCGGGACCAGCTCAACGACGTCCGTCACACTGCCAGTCGCCTGGGTGAGGTCGGTCCGGCCAATGGTGGCTGTGGTCTTCCACTTCGGCGCGCCAGCAGCAATCCTGAAGCCCTGGCTGGGATTCTCCGCGAAGCAACTGGAGGCGGTGAGCACCCACTGCTTGTCCACGAGGGCACCGGTGCAACTGCGTTCACCGCTGCCGATATCGAGCTTCACCGCAAACGTATAGGTACCGGCCGTGGCTGTGTCACCAGCCACGGCGTTCGCCGGTGCCGCAGTCACCGCACCAGCGGCAACCACAGTAGTAAGAAGTCCTGTCATCCACGCTAGCCGCGGACGTCTACCGAGCACGTTTCTTTCCCTGATTCGTAGAAGGGGTAGGCAACAGGTCACGCGAGGAGGCGGCAGCAGCCAGCCATGGAGTCTCAAGAACCACCTACGACAGCACCAGAGAGGAGCTGAAGAACTACTTCGGCGACAGCGGCTTCGGACGACCGCTCAACGTAAGGAATCGCCTCAGTTGCGGCCTGGGGAGGTGTCTGGCTCCTGTTGAGTGACGCCGCCGCCACACCCACCACGTCACCATCAAGCCACAAACCCTCGGATTCAAGGCAACCTAGGCAGGTTCGGCCTGATGCGATGCTGCACGTCGAAGTGCACACAGTGCGGGTGGGCTGCAAACGGGCCTTCGTGACCCAGAGCGTGTGTCAGCCGGTGGTCCGGAGCTCAACCAGGACTGAGCGCTTACCAGCGTTGCCCGTCTCTCCCATGGACGTGTACTGGTTCTTGGGAGCGTTGACGACAGTCGTCGCTCCGTCAGCAGTGATTGTGGCCTTGACCGGGTGGTCCTTGGTCCACATGGCGTAGGCGTCAGGAAGCTCCATGGTCAGGTAGCCCTGCTTACCGCTGATGGTGAAGCAAAAATAGTTCTTGCCTGTACGGGACTCCACCATGACGTCGTACGCCGAGTCGCAGTCGGCGAGCATGATGCGGCCATCACCCCGCTTCAGGGTGATCTTCCGCTCTTCGAGGATCTTCGCTGCACCGGGATAGGTGAAGTCCTCCACGGCGGAGGGCATCTCGGTGGATGCCGCCGCGCCCGTGACGGCGGGTGTTGTCTGCGGGGCGGCCTGAGCAACCGTCAGAGTCGCCAGCCCGGCACACATCGCTGTCGCCGCGACGCCGGCGAACAGGACCTTTCGGGCGTGGGATATCGCCACGTTGCCTTCCTAGATGTGGGAGGTGGGCGCTGACTCGGCGCCCTGGATGCACGCAAGTAAAGCATATGTAAGATGCGTGCCAATGCACCCTCAATCAACTTGATTCAAAGGGTTCTTGCAGAAATACCCGCATGACAACAGTTGGGCCACTGTTGCCCGACTTGGCGGCCCATCTACGTCCCTTTTTGTCTCATGAACGTACGCATGGCCGGAAGTTGGCTCTCCTGCGTGTGGACGCGGTGGCGACTGGAGTCAGCAGAGGAGGGATCAGCCAAGTGAGAAGACGAATAGCCCCTACTGGGGCATCGCGTCATAGAGAAGTCGTTATGGATCGAAGACGGCTATTCGGACGTCGTGTCGTCTGCTCCGCAGTCCTGCCAATCGCGCTGTCGGCAGGCTTGCTCGGAGGTACGCCGGCGTACGGCACCGATAGCGACGCGCAAGGCGCCAATGCCTCGTTGAAGCGAAGCTACGTCGTCCAGCAGTGGAGGAGCGGCGGCTCCGGCATCAGGGAAGCAGCCGAGAAGGCCCTGTTGGGCACCGATGAGGACATCGAGAACTTCCTCAAGGGCAAGGACGCCATCCAACAGATCGACGACCGAGTAGCTGTCGGTCGCGTGATCAATGCGGGTGGTCCCTCGGTGCGCGAGGCTGCCGTTGCCGCGCTCAAGACGCGGAAGCCAGAGGATGTCCGGGTCTTCCTTGAGGACGGCTGGCAGGCGCCACTGCAGGTAGACCGGCGTGTCGAGGTCGGCAAGCTCATCAACGCAGGCAGCAACGGAGTCAAGGACGCCGGTAAGAAGGCGTTGCAGGGCACCCCGGAGGACGTCGCCGAGTTCCTCAAGGTGGGCCAGTACAAGGCCCGGGAAATCGACAACCGTGTCGAGGCCGGCAAGCTCGTCAACGCAGGCGGCCCGAACGTCAAGGCAGCCGGCAAGACAGCGCTGCAGGGCACCCCGGATGATGTCGTTGAGTTCCTCGAAGTGGGCCAGTTCGTGGCACGCAACCGGGACCAGGAATACGCCACCGTCGAGCAGCTTGCCGAGCAGGCCACGCAGGCGGGAGTGAGGGCCGAGCAGGCTACCGAGGCAGCGATTGAGGCTAAGGACCGCGCGGTTGCGGCCTCGCAGTTGGCCAGGGACAGTGCGAAGGAGGCTGCCGACCAGACCAAAGCCGCCGAGGGTAACGCGAAGGAGGCGTCACTGAAGGCGCAGCAGGCAGCGAATGCCGCCAAGGCTGCCGCCGAAGCGTCCCAGCGGGCTATCGACGCGGCCGATGCCGCCAACCGGTCCTCCCGGGTCGCCGCGTTGGCAGCAGCCCAGGCCGCGAACGCCGCTATCGGCGCGGCCAACGAGGCCGCACGCGCCCTGAACGCCGCCGCTAACGCCGACCGTGATGCCAGCAAGGCCCAGGAGGCGAAGGACGCCGCAGCCCGCGCCCGTTCCGCGGCCGCCGGCGCCAAGAAGGCCTCCGAGGCTGCGAAGAAGGCCAGCAAGGCATCTGCAGCAGCCGGTGAGGCGGCCAACGCCTCACTCAGCGCCAGCTCCAATGCCGATGCTGCAGCCGAATCCGCCGACGAAGCCGACAAATACGCAAGCGCCGCCGGACACTACTCTGGACAAGCCAGGGCAGCAGCCGCGGAAACCCGTCGCCACGCCCAGGAGTCCAGACGCGCCGCCAACGCCGCCTCAGCGCTCGCTGCCAAGTCGGCCAACCTCGCCGACGAGGCACGCGAAGCCGCCGACAAGGCCGCTACTCATGCCGAGAACGCAGCGAAGGCCGCCGAGGAAGCTGCCAAGCATGCCGGTGAGGCCGCCACCGCGGCAACCGAATCAGCCAAGCACGCGGCTGCCGCCAAGGAGGCGGCTGACCAAGCCACCACCGCAGTCGCCACCGCCAAGAAGGTCTTCGCCCTGGCTCGGGAAACCGAGACAGAAGACCTCAACACCCGTACGGCGGCCGCCATGGAACGCGCGAAGTCGCAGAAGGCAGCCACCGACGAGTTCACCGCGAAGGCAGCGGAATCGGTCCTAGAAGGCAAAGCCATCGAGGACGACATCGCCGCTTTGGCCATCCAGGCCGCCAAGCCCGATGCCGACACCAAGGCCATTGCCGCCAAGGGGCGCGCCGTCTCGCTGCGCGCGATGAAGCACTTCGGCTCCTGGCGCCAGGACGCCGCAGCCCAGGCCCTGTCCGGTACCGACGCGGACGTCCTGGAATACCTGCGCACCGGCTGGAAGAAGGCCGAGCAGGACGAAACACGCCAGCAGGTCGCCGACCTGGCGACGCAGAGTCCGTACGAGGCCGTTCGCACCGGTGCCGCCAAGGCATTGGAGGGCACGCCGGATCAGGTCCGCGAGTTCTACACCACGGGCCAGTACCAGGTCGCGAACATCGAGTACCGCGTCCTCATCGGCAAGATCCACAATCAGGGCGGGACATCCGTCAAGGAGGCGGCCAAGGCGGCGCTCGCCGACGGCAGTCCCAAGGCCATGCTCGCCTTCCTCAACAGCGGGCAATACCAGGCACGGCACATCGACGAACGAGTCATCGCCGGCAAGCTGTTCAACGACGGCGGCGACGAAATGCGGTCCGCTGCCAAGATCGCCCTCGTCGGCTCCGCGGACCGGCTGCACGACTTCATCGACGTCGGCCAGTACATGGCTGACCGCAAAGACCAGCTCGCCGCCACCCATGAAAACCAGGTCCAGCGCCTGATCCACGAAGCCGACGTGGTCGCGGCCAAAGCCCAGCAGAACCGCCACCTCGCCGACAAAGCCGCAGCCCAGGCCAAGGACGCCAAAGACGCGGCGCAACAAGCCGCTAACGAAGCAGCCAAGTCCGCAGCCGACGCTGACCGGTACGCCGTCGAGGCCCGCGAGTCCGCCGACAAGGCCAAAGCCAGTTCTGACAAGGCCGCCAAGTCCGCTGCTACTGCCCGGGGCGCCGCAGACCGGGCCGAGCGTGACGTCACGGCTGCCGAAGAATCCGCCTCACAAGCTCAGTTCTCCGCGCGCTACGCACGTGACTCTGCCATCACGGCCAGGAACGCGGCCTCCGAGGCTCGCACCAGCGCCTTGGATGCTGGAAAGAGCTCCGAGGAAGCCAACACCCTTGCTTCCGAGGCGTGGGCAGACGTGGTAAAGAAGCGTGAAGCCGAACTGGCCGAAGAACGCCGCCAGGCCGAAGAACAACGTAAAAAGGAACGGGAGAAAAAAGAGAAGACACCCTGCATCCTCGATAACAATCGCGACTTGGCACCGCCCTGTGCGTGGGCCATCGCCAGTGGGTCCGACAAGTACGTTCTTGAAGTGCCGAAAATCGACCCCACCATGAAGGGCATTGTCTGGGAAGTCTTCGGCCTCAACGATGCCATGGAATGCGCCAAGGACCCCAGCTTCGGTCATTGCGCTATGGCTGTCATATCGGTTCTCCCCGTCGGCAAATGGAAACTCGCCAAGAAGGCTGCCGAAGGCGTCGAAGACATCGCTAAAGGAACTCGATACTCGTCGAAGGTGCGGAAATGCGTTCAGTGTTTCCTTGCCGGCACCAAGGTGCTCATGGCCGACCAATCGACCAAGAACATCGAGTCCGTCAAGGTAGGCGATCTGGTCGTCGCTACAGATCCCATCAGCGGGAAAACCGCGGGGCGCAGGGTGACCGACCGCATCATTACCGAACATGACAAGAACCTAAACGAACTCACCATTGCTACGCGGCGCGGCAATGAGCGACTCACCGCCACGAACAAGCACCCCTTCTGGTCCCCCTCCCAGAAGGCATGGGTCGAAGCCGCCGATCTTAAGGCGGGGATGACCCTGAGAACCGTCGACGGAACTCCCGTCACCGTCCAGGCAAACCGCTCCTTCGCCCAACACGCCCGGACCTATAACCTCACCGTCGAGGGCCTGCATACGTACTATGTAATGGCGGGTAAGACTCCAGTTCTCGTTCACAATGACTGTTGCGGCCCGCCCCTGAAGCCCTTGCATCCCGGTAGCTCGCTCGATAAAAGTTCACTGGACTTCTGGCATAAGCAGGACACCGAGGACATCATCTTCTCGTTGAGGTCGGGAGCACAAGAGCCACTGATCGTGAAGCCAGATGGAACAATCATGAACGGAAATACCAGAATCGCGGTTCTGAGGTCGCGCGGGTACGATGTCGATTCATTGCCGCGTGAATCCTACGGCGGAGGTCGACCTATGTCAGACGAAGATTTTTGGGATATGGATCAATGAGCACTCGAGAACAAGTTCTGGCGATCATGAACTCGGACGCCAAGGAGACATTCCTGCTGGCTTTGGGGCACCGCCTCGGAATCTCAGCACGTGATGCCTTCGCCGGAGACGTTTCGCAAGGCGTGCGGCAGGCTCAAGCCTGCAATGAGATGATGATCGCCATTTGGTCGCAGGCCTGGGCGATGAAAGATGAAGGGGTAAACGGCTACCCGGATTCTGATTTTCTCTCGATCCTGCTCGAGAAGGCTGACGTAGGTGCTGCACGCCCGCATCTTCGCAATGCGATTGAGAGCGCTCTAGCTTCAATCGCCAACGGTAGAGGCATTTAAGAGCGGAGCGGCACACACGTAAAGTGCGAGAGATATGAGGACCTCGGGAGCCCTGTCGGAAGAAGATTCCGACAGGGCTCCCGAGGCACTTGATGGCACCAATGGTGACAACAGTCCTAACCAGGCCCCAGGAACCGCATCACGGGGTAGCTGAATTGGCTGTCCTCGCCAGAAGCCATGGCGCTCTCCAAGGCCAATCGCGCGCGAACAGGGCACCCCTCTGCACGAAGCTGCTCAATCAGCACATACAAGCCCTCTACAAGGGACCACGCTGCCGACACCAATTGAAACTTCCCCGCATCAGGAAGCTCGGCCAACTGAAACTCGAGCAAGATACTCGGTCGCAGCCCTTGCCCCACCCGGGTCGAAAGAGTGCGCCGTGACGGTACTGCCCCTTCTCTCGCACTCTCTCTTGCTGGCGGGAATCGTCGTTCGTTCTGTGTCGAAGCAGAGAGAGCGAAGCTATCCGAGTCGTAAATCCTCATACGAGCTTCAACCGCGGCCAACCGATCTACGACCACATCTACAGAAGCAGCGTCAGTCGTGACCTCAACCATGTCGTCGCCCTCTTGACCGCACCACTTTGGCTTGCCACCGAAGCGTGCGGCGATACAGCGGGCGACGTTCATGTCACTGGTCGTTACTCTCCAAGTGTTCAGTGCAACCGGACGCCCGGCACACACAGTTCCAGCCCTGAATCGCCCCACAGACACTGTCCATGCCTGCATCTCCTTGCGCGTCGATTCCCCAGCTTCCAGACAGCCAGTCCCAGCCGCATGAGGCATGCGCGGGAGGCCTGCTTCTTCCTCAATCGCCTCTTGCTGCGCCCACGGCCGAGATGTCATCTGCCCGGTCCAATCGCCTCAAGCCGGCATTGAACAAGGGGCGCCACCAGGGGCACACTCGCCACGACAGGCTGTCCGCCCTGCGGTCGCTGCTCATCTGGGCCAAATGCAACAAGGCGGTCTTCCACAACCCGGCAGCTCGCATCCGCCTCGGCAGACGCGAACGCCCCCCGTTGCAGCCGCTGACGCCTGAAAAGATCCGCTCCACCATCGCGGCCGCCGCCACCCTTCCGGCCAAGCTCTACATCGCGCTCGCCGCCATTCGTGCCGCCCGCCCCGACCGCATCCGCTCGCTCGGTGTCGGGGACGTCGACCTTTCCACCCGGCGCGTCACAATCGGTGGCAGGCAGCGTTCCCCGGACGACCTCACCTGCCCTCTTCTGGAACAGTGGCTCGCCTACCGCCGCGAGCACTGGCCGCACACCGCGAACCCCCACCTCCTGATCAGCACGGAAAGCGCCCTGGGCCTCGGCCCAGTCAGCCACGCCTACGTGACCGACCTGCGCCGAGCCGGGCTGACGCTCGAACAACTGCGCATCGACCGCCGTCTGGCAGAGGCCCTCACCTCCGGCGGCGACCCGGCCCTGTTCCTCGCGGTCTTCGGCGGGAGCGAGACAACCGCCATCCGCTACGCGGCCAACGCCCGCATCCTCCTTCAACCCCCTCACGAGACAGCACCCGCCGCCCCACCCCGAACTCCAGGGCCCATACTGGACAACGAGCCGGGTCGACCCTGAAGTTCACCCTGAAGTCCCTTCAGTTTCCCTGAACTCCTGGAAGTTCCGGACTTGGTGAAGATCAACACGTCCTCGTGCTGCACCACCGAGAGGGGAATGCCCTGGCGGCGGGCGTCGCGGACGTTCTTCATCTGGAAGAACGAGGGCCGGGTGACGAGGCGGCCGTTGCGGATGCCGGCGAGGAGGGCGACACACCGTTCGGAGGGAACCAGTCCTGCGGCCTGCCCGGCGGCGAGGACGGCGGAGGGCAGGTCGATCAGTTCGCCTCGTTCGCGCCAGGGGCGAGTGGTGATGACGGCGGTGCCGCCAGGGCGGAGCATGGTGCGGCACTGAGCGAGGATCTCGGTGAAGGCTTCCAGGAGCCGGTCGGTGGAGACATGGGCGAGGTTGGCGCGGTCGTGGCCGTACCGGAAGTCCTTCTTGACGACCCCGGGTTCGCCGGTCTCCCTGGAGGAGCGCACCTGCCCGTGGACGCTGGGCCCGTAGGGAGGTGAGGTGACCACGAGCGCCACCTCCGAACGGGCGGACGCGGGGGCGAGGTCAGTGAGCCGTCGGGCGTCGCCACAGCGGACGATTCCGATACCGGTGCCACTTGTTTGCGCGGCGGCGCGGGCGTTGAGTGAGGCGAGGGTGGCCCATTTGGGTTCGTATTCGATGCCGAGGGCGTTGCGGCCGAGGTGGAGGGCTTCGACGAGGGTGGTGCCGATGCCGCACATGGGGTCGAGGACGAGGTCGCCGGGGCGGGTGTAGGTGGCGATGGCGTGGGCGGCGATGCCGGGATGCATCTTGGCCGGGTGGGCCGCCGAGCCGGGCACATAGCGGTCCTTGCGCTGGGCCGGGGCGGAGGTAGGAGCGGTGTTCCACACCGAGATCGGACGCGTCATGATCGGACTCCTTCCAGCTCAGCGGGTGTGGTGGATAGCCGAGAGAGCGACGAGATCGCTATGGGCGACACCGGGGCTGGCATCGGCGGGCGGGGCGGGAATGAGGCGGTCGGCAGCAGGGTGGACGTGAGCGACGATGATGTGCTGGAGGTAGCGGAAGCCGGCGGTGCGGGCGCAGGCGATCAGCGAGCCGAGCGGGTCGGTGAGTCCTGCGCTGTCGTCCCGGCGCTGGCGGGTGGCCAGCAACAGCAGTCCGTCGGCAGGCAGGAGGCGGTGGGCGCGGTGGAAGAAGCCGGCCCAGCCCTCGTCCATGGCCCCCGGCATCTCACCGACGGTCCCGGGGAGGCTTTCGGTGGGGGTGGGCAGAGCGCTGGGGTGGAGTTCGGCGAGCAGCATCGAGAGCCTGCTGGGGGTGCCGTCGGTGTAGGTGATGACGGGGGTGCGGGCGTCCATGCCCGGCTCGGCGTCCGGGATGGAGAGCTTCAGCAGAGGCGCGGGGGCCTGTCCGGGGCGGTGGGTGAACTCGGTGCGGATCTTCTCGATCGCCCAGTGGGGCAGCACGGTGCCGGGGGCCGGGACCGGGTCGGGCTGGCCGGGGGCGGGGAGCCAGAGGGTGGTCGGCAGCGGGCGGGTGGTGTGGCGGCGGGAAGCGCTTTCGGGGGCGTGACGGTGGTTGGTGGACATCGGCGGGTGGCGCCCGGGACATGGGTTCCAAGCCGTCTGGTGCTGACATGAGTAATAGGGAAACGACGGCGCCAAATTGTCATCGCCGTTGGACGCGTTCGAACTCACCGGGCGGCCAGTGGCCCGATGTGGCAGCTGAGGCTCGCGCTGATCGGCGCGCCGACTTTGCCCAGCTCAGTGGCCAAGCGAGCCAGTACCGAGCCACCTGCGAGCCACCGCCGAGCCAGCCCTGAGGGCATCGGTAGTCTCGGTAGATGTGGCCCAAAAATTCTTTTTGTTCGATTCCTGGGCGATGGGCCGCAGGGGTGACGCTGAGCGCTTGCGGCGCTCCGTGCCGTCGAAGTTGGATCACCTTCACTGAAGGTTGGTGACCGCCCGGTTCGTGCCCGAGTCAGGGCACGGTAGTGGCAACCAGGCCACGGTTGTTGGCAAGACTGTTGTGCTCGCTCTGGTTGCGTCGGCCTCGGGCCGCTCCATGAGCTTGTCCGAGGATCTCGGATCGCGTTAGGGGCCCGTGAAGATCCATGCCCTGCGCATCGAACCTGTGATGCCTGTCTGCCTACGCTCCTGGGTGAAGCGATCACACACGACGTCACCATGGGGGACTGCGTTGGCGCATGAGCATTTTTCGATCCATCCCGAGCCGGTCACGGCTCTCGGCAAGGATTTCACTGCCTCCGCCGACCACCTCGATAACCGCATCAGTGCTTTCGCCTCTCGCGCGGAAAACGTGAACGACGCCTTCGGCGTGATGTCCGAGTCCACCGAGACCCTGTCCCAGTACGTGGAGATGGCCCGCCACACCGTGACCAGCCTGCAGCAGTTACGTGCCGGGCTGCAGCACTACGCCGAGGGCCTGCAGCGCACCGTCGCCACGTACCAGGCGTCCGATGCCGCGCAGGCGCAGCAGTTCGGGGGGAAGTGACGTGGCCGGTCAGCAGCAGGAGCAGCAGCCGCAGATCGAGAAGAGCTTCGACCTGTTCAACCCTGGCGGGGACCCGTCGGTGCTGCGGGCGTGCGCTGAGGCGTGGCGGGGCATGGCCCACGATCTGAAGAGCACCATCGAGACCCAGGATCACGAGGTCGCCCGGCTCGGCGACAACTGGACCGGTGCCGCCGCCGACGCCTTCCACGCTCACTGGAACCACACCAAGGGCCAGGTGGAGAAGGCACTGCCGCACTTCGAGACCGTCGCCCAGCAGCTGGAACACACCGCGGATGCCATCAAGAAGGCCAACGACGAGGTCCACCGGGTGGCCGAGGAGATCGCCGCGACGGTGGCGATCGGGATCGGCCTGACGGTGCTGACCGGCGGTTTCTCCGACGCCATCGCGGCCGGCGCGGCCGCTGCGGAAGTCGCCGAGGCAGCGGGCGAAGTCACCCGACTCGGGCAACTCCTGATCCGCGTCGCCGAAGTGATGGAGAAGATCAGAACGGCGATGAACAGTAACAAGTTGCTCAAGTTCGGCTTCGAATTCGGCAAGGCCATGGACGCCAACTTCATCGGCAATGTCGGTGGGCAGTTGGTCACCGGGCAGGACATCGACTGGGGTCAGGACTTGCAGGACGCTGCCGTGGCCGGGCTGGGAGGCACGGCCATCTCGGAAGGCGCCGGCGCCCTTGGGCGGGGCGTTACCAAGTGGGCGCAAAACTCCGGGGAGCACGCTGCCGAAAAGGCGTGGGGCCCAGGGGCGGCCCTGGGCAGAGGGCTCGGCGGCGAGAATCTGCCCGGCAGGATGGTCGTGGAAGGCGTGGGCTCCGCAGGCGGGCAAGCAGCTGCGGACGGCGTGGACATGTGGGAAGGGCAGAAAAAGGACTTCTGGCGGGACGTCGGCTTCAGCGGAGCAGCCGGAGCTGCCGGCGGTGCCGCGAACCATGCAGGGGACAAGATCAACAACGGCGGTGGCGGTCACCGCGCGACCAGCCGCGAGAAGATGCCCGCCTGGCAGCAGGTCCCCACGGACGGCGTCATCTACGGCATCGGCAACGCCGCCAACGCCGAGTTGCCGCAGGAAAAAGAACAAGAAGACTGACCGTGTTCGAGGTTCGCAGGAGCATCAACCGTTTCCGGGACGACCCGGCCTGGACCTACCGCAAGAAAGACCGCGACTACCTCAACACGTTCAACCATGACGGCTACCCCTTCAGCCTCGGCCCGGACGGCCTTTCTCTTCGCCATCTGCTGCAGGGCGGCCTCCTGGGCCGGGAGGTGAGCATGTTCCACCTCCGGGCGCTGAAGCGCAGTGGTCGGGCCCATGTCGCGTGGCCCTACTCCGTGGCCGTGCTCCCCTTGCCCCGCGCACTCCCGGCCACCGCCTTTACCAGCAGGCGGCTGATGCTGTCCGGGCGGGAAAAGCTTCCCGCGCTGCCGCGCACTCCCGGCCGGTTCCGGGACCTGACGGAGATCGGCACCCACCTGGTGCACTGCCACTCAGCGGACGTCGACTTCGCGGCACTTATCAACACGTACGCCCTGGAGCGGCTCATGCACAAAGCCCAGCTCGGTTGGCGCATCGAGGGGAGCCGCATGATCGGGTGGACGGACGGGTTCAAGACCTACGAGGACCTTCTGTCCCTCGCCGAAACCGTTGGGTCCATCATCGACGGCTTCCCCGAACATGCGTGGCGCTGGAGGGAGTAGCGGAAATCCCGCACGGGTAGCGGCCCAGAGAAGACGAGCGGAGCACGTACCGCACAGCCGCTCGCGCTTTACTGCCACATGAGCAAGTGGCGAGCCACCATCGAGCCAGTCCTGGCCGAGGCGGTGGCCTCCACAAGCACGGCCAGAAAATTCTTTGTGTTCGATTCTCGGGCGATGGGCCACAGCGGTGGTGCTGGTCGTGTGGGGTGGGCCGGCGCCGAGCCATCGCACATACCGAACCAGTGGTACGGCGGTCGCCCGGCGTTGGCCCGCGGGTGGACCGTGGGTGGCGCGGAGGGGTGAAAGGGCTTGCGGCGACAGTGATCGCCACTCCCGCAAGGAGCTGCACATGCACCCCCACCGCACCTCCCGCCCCGCAGCACGGCGCACCGCCTGTACGCGTTCAGCGGGCCGCTCGCCTCTCCAGGCACTGGAGGAGTCCTTCCTCGCACTCGCCATCGCGGACCAACCGCTCGCTCTCCCTGCTCATCTGGTGTGTGAGGAGCCGGAGCAGCCGATGCTGTCCATCGACCAGGTCCGCTCCCGCCTTGCCCACGCCGCCACTTCACCTGAGCTGCGTCAGCAGACCTGGCGTGAAGTGGCGCGCCGCGCTCGGCGCCTGGGCGATCCCTGGGACATCGTGACGGTGGGGATGACGGTTCCGGTGCTGCGCCGGATGCTGGCCCGCTTGGCCTGCCCCGCTCACCTGGAGCGGGCCGAGGTCGAGCAGGAGGCCCTGGCTGCCATCACCTGTGCCTTGTCCACCGTGGATGTGGATGCCGCGGACGTTGCCCGGGAGCTGTTCGCAGCGGCCGACCGGGCGGCGAACCGGCTGGTCTACGCCGCACGGCGACGCGTCGAGCAGGAGACGGGGCACCAAGCTGTTCACCTCGGCCGTCTCACCCGGTCGACGGCGCAGGCCGCCTGTCAAGCCACCTCCCTGGAGGTTGGCAGCGGTGAGGCGAGAAACGAGTACGCGGTCTTGGCGCGTGCGGTCAGCGCCGGTGCTGTGAGTGTCGCGGAGGCTCAGTTGATCGCCCGTACGCGGCTGGACGGTGAGCCGATGCAGCGCCTGGCGGACGAGCGGGGAGTGAGCGTACGTCAGCTCTACCGCCACCGCGCCGCTGCCGAACAACACCTGGCTGCCTACCTGCGCCACCAGATGCGTGACCAGTAACCCGCGTGCATTCGAGGGACTTTCCGGCTGGGAATGTCATTTCCCGGGGTCGTAAATCCCTATTACCAGTGAACGTCGCGATCGGATGCGCACCACGCACCCGTCGATGACGGTCCCCGGCGCAGTCTTCCTTATCGAGGCTGCTGCCAGGTCGTTGCCGTGTGGGGTGAACGCACCGTCTCGTGCTGACACCCGAGCCCCCTGCTCCCACCGCCTCAAGGAGGACGGCCCCGGGACAGGTTCCGTGTTCACCCCACACCGCACGAACCCCTGTGATGCGCCTGGTCGCGTCGCACTTCGTCGATCCGCTTCTTTCCCGTGCCGTGCTGTGTCTGCTGGAGGTGCGTCCGTCATGCTCGCAAGATTTCGTCGGTCGTACCGGCGGCTGAGCCGCCCGAGGAGCCGCTGGGTGACCCGGTTCGCCTTCGTCACTGCGGGCGCTGCGCTGGTGCTGTTGGCGAACTCGCCCCGTGTCTGGGCGGTCGCGGACATTCCCACCGTGATCAAGAATCTGCGGAACTGGGTCGTCGGCATACTGTCGGGGCTCGCCACGCTGTTTCTGACCTTCGGTGGCCTGCGGTATCTGATGGCCGGGGGCGATCCGGGGGAAGTCGAGTCCGCGAAGCGGGCCTTGAAGGCCGCGGCTATCGGGTACGGGCTGGCTGTCCTGGCGCCTGCCCTGGTCACCGTGTTGCAGCACATCGTCGGCGTCAGCGGCGGTGACGGGAAGTGAGCCGTGCCAAGAGGCTCGCACGGGTCGTGCCCGCTCTCTGCATCTTGGCCGTGCTCATTCCCGTAGCGCTGTCCGCGCAGAACGCCGCACCGAGAACGGCTTACGCAGCGGCTTCTGCTCGAGCGTCCGCAGTTCCGGAGCCGCCGCAGCCCGAGCCTCAGCCCGCACCCCGCCCTACCGCGGCCGCTCCGAAGCCGCCTTCCGCCTCACCGAAACCTGACCCCGTGCCCGGGCCGACGCCCGCACGGGGCCGTCCGTCTCCGAAGCCTTCACAGCCCTCGCGGCCGTCGTCCCCGGAGCCGAAGCCGGGTCCTACGCCTTCGGCGTGCGAGGCCGAGGGGCGTGAGTGCGTCAAGGACACCTCCTCGGGCTGGGACGTGCTCCCCGACTTCCCCGCGATGATCGTGAACGCGATCACCTCGTTCCTCGGCACGCTGATCGAGCAGGTCATGAAACCGCTCCGCGAGTTTCTGGCCGACACCCTGCTGGCGACCCCCGACGTCACCCAGCACGCCGACGTCAAACGGCTGTGGAAAGCCACGCTGGAGATCACGGTCGGGATCTACGTGCTGTTCGTGACCGCCGGCGGCATCACCGTCATGGGCCACGAAACCGTCCAGACCCGCTACGCCCTCAAACAGATCCTCCCGCGGCTGCTGTTGGGGATGATCGCGGCGGCCAGCTCGCTGACCGTGATGCGCAAGGCGATGAGTCTGTCCAACGCCCTCGCCCACGCCATCATGACCACCGATCTGTCGGACGCCGGGCAGGGCATGGTCGAACGCGTCCTGCCCTTCACCCTCTTCAAGGTGGCCGGGCTGAAGCTGTATCTGCTGCTGTTGGCGATCATGATAATCGCGCTGGTGCTGGCGGTGATGATCGGCTTCATGGTGCGGGTCGCGGTGCTGGCCCTGGTGGCCGTCTGCGGACCCCTCGCCTTGGCCTGTCACGCCCACCCGCTGACCGATCCGATCGCGCGACTGTGGTGGCGGGCGCTGGCCGGATGCCTGGTCATCCAGGTCGCGCAGTCGATCACGTTCATTCTCGCCCTCAGGCTGTTCTTCGCTCCGGGCGCCTCAACACTGGGCATCCCGAAAGCCGACCAGCTGGGCACGTTGCTCGCCGGACTCGGACTGTTCTGGGTGCTGTTCAAGATCCCCGGCTGGACCATGCAAGTCATCCTGCGCGGCACCCCCGCCCACAGCCCCCATACGCCTTCTGCCGTGCGGATGCTCAAGCACCTGGCGCTATACCGGCTCATGGACCACTACGTGCCCGGCATGAGCCTGCTGCGGCGCCGTCCCGGTGGAGGCGGCGCAGCGGGACTCGGCCCAGGTCCTGGAGGGCCGTTGGGTGGAGGGGGACGTCCTGGTTCAGGCGGGGGCGGTGGTGGCGGGCGGCCATCTGCACCAGGGCCGGGGAGTAGAGGAGGCGGGCGGCGGCGAACGTTGCATTCCCGCGGTGGTTCCTCCTCGGGACATTCCCACGCTGGATCCACCGCCCCCGACGGCCGGTCGGCACCGGCACCGCCAGCCCCGACATCAAGCGCAACGCGTCCGGCGACGGCCGTCGCCAACGCGTCCTCGCGGACTCCCGCAGGTACTGCTTCCGGCGTCCCGGCTGCTCGACGTCCCGGCCCGCGCTCTGCCCCTCTCAGCCGTACACCGACAGGTCCCCGTTCCGTACTTCGCCCCAGCCAGACCCGTCGGATCCGGCAACTCGCCCTCCCTGTCACCACCGAGCGCATCCCGGCCCGGGCGACCCGGCCCACGCAGATGTCGCTGCCGATCCGTGCCGAACGCACAACCACGCCTACGCCCAACTCCCCCACCCAGCGGGCCGCCCGACCGCTCGCCTTCCCCTCGGCAGCACCGCAGTCACGGCCGCTGCCCCTACGCACTCCCACCGCGCAAGTACGCCCACGGCCGCCGCGCCCCCTGCAGCTGCGGCTGCCCCTCGAACCACCCCGGAGGTAGATCCCATGGCAGCACCAGACGACCCAACCGACACCACATACGCCACACGTATCCCTGCAGATATCTCCCGCCCCGACCGCCTCCTGGGCCCCTTCACCGCCCGACAGACCGCCGTCCTCGCCACCGCAGCCGCCGTGCTGTACGGCGGCTGGTGGGCAACACGCGCCTTCATGGCACCGCTCGCCTACGCGGCCCTGGCCGCCCCCATTGCCGGAGCCGTGGCAGCGCTCGCCCTCGGCCACCGGGAAGGCATCGGCCTGGACCGATTCCTGCTCGCCGCGCTCACCCACACACGCACGCCCAAGCGCCGAGTACACGCCCCCGAAGGCGTTCCCCCACTGCCCGCCATCGTGCCCAACCGCTGGGCCAAGGCCGCAGGTCCACCCCCGGCCGCCATGCACATGCCCTACGGCGGCATCGCCTCGGAAGGGGTGCTCGACCTGGGCAATGCGGGGAGCGCTGCCATGGCGAGGTGTTCCACGGTCAACTTCGAGCTGCGCTCGGTGGCCGAACAACAAGGGCTGACCGCCGCGTTCGCCCGCTGGCTCAACTCCCTCACCGGACCGACCCAGTTGCTGGTGCGCTCTCACCACGTCGAACTCACCCCGCTGGCCGACGCCTTGCACCACGGGGCCGCCGCCCTGCCGCACCCGGCACTGGAAGCAGCCGCCCACGCCCACGCCGACTTCCTTACCGACCTCGCCGCAAGCGGCAACCTCATCGGCCGACAGCTCCTGCTCGTCGCCCGCGAAGAAGCCCCCGCCTCCAGCGTGACGCGGAATGCGAGCGCGGGGCGGGTACTCCAGCGCCTCGACGAGGCCGCCCGCGCCCTGGCACCGGCCGAGATCACCGTCACGCCCCAGGACGGCCCACACAGCACCCGCCTGGTGCACGCGGCCTGCAACCCCGACACACCCACCCCGCACAGGACCGCATCGGAAGGTGACCTCACGTGACTCCACGTCTTCTCCGCCGCCGTCACCGCCCAGCCCCCACCCCCACCACCGACGGAGCAGCATTGCTCGACGCGCCTGGTCCCGAGGCCATCGAGGTGCACGCCCGCGCTCTGGCCATCGGCGCCCACCTGGCCACCACCCTCGTGGTCACCGGCTACCCGGCGGAGGTCACCCCCGGCTGGCTCGCCCCCCTGCTCAACTTCCCCGGCCATCTCGACATCGCCCTGCACATCGAGCCCGTCCCCAACCCGGTGGCCGCCGCCGGACTGAAGAAGCAGCGCGCCCGCCTGGAATCCGGCCGCCGCACCGGCTTCGACAAAGGCCGCCTGGACGACCCCGAAGTAGAGGCCGCAGCCGCGGACGCCGCTGAACTCGCCTACCGCATCGCCCGCGGCGAAGGAAAACTCTTCCACGTCGCCCTGTACCTGACCGTGCACGCGCCGGACGAGGACGCCCTCGCCGAGCAGGCCGCCGCCGTCCGCGCCATCGCCGAGTCACTCCTCATGACGGTCGCGCCCACGACCTACCGGGCACTACCGGGCTGGCTGGCCACCCTGCCGCTCGGCCTCGACACCCTCAAGATCCGCCGCACCTTCGACACCGCCGCCCTCGCCACGTGCTTCCCCTTCACCAGCCCCGACCTACCAGTCACCACGGGTGAGGACGGCACCGCCGTCTCTGGGGTGCTGTACGGGCTGAACGCGGTCTCCGGTGCCCCCGTGATGTGGGATCGCTTCGCGCAGGACAACTACAACTCCATCACCCTGGCCCGCTCCGGCACCGGCAAGTCCTACCTGGCCAAACTCGAACTGCTGCGGCTGCTGTTCACCGGTGTCACTGCCTCGGTCATCGACCCGGAGGACGAGTACGTCCGCCTCGCCGAGGCCGTCGGCGGGCACGTGGTGCGGCTAGGTACGGAAGGTGTATGCCTCAACCCCTTCGACCTCCCGGTATCCGCACGCGACAGTGAAGACGCCCTGACGCGGCGCGTGCTGTTCCTGCACACCTTCCTCACCGTCCTGCTCGGCACCGATCTGACCGCCGCCAAGAAAGCGGTGCTGGACCGGGCGATCCTCGGCACGTACATCCGTGCAGGGATCACCGCGGATCCTCGTACCTGGCAGCGCACTCCGCCCACGCTCGCCGACCTGGCCACCGTCCTGAATGAGGACGGCAGCGTGGTTGCCGCGGACCTTGCCGACCACCTAGTCCCGTACACCACCGGCTCGCACGCCCACCTGTTCAACGGTCCCAGCACCACTGCTACGTCCGGGCATCTGGTCGTCTACGCGCTCCTCGGCCTGCCGGAAGAGGTCACGGCCCCGGCGATGCTGCTCGCCCTGGACGCCATCTGGCGGCAAGTCACCTCCCGCCCGAGCGCGGGCCGCCATCTGGTCGTGGTGGACGAGGCATGGCGGCTGATGCGCGACGGGGCAGGCGCCCGCTTCCTGTTCCGCATGGCCAAGGCCGCCCGCAAGCGCTGGACCGGACTGGCGATCGTCACCCAGGACGCTGATGACGTGCTCGCCTCACCCTTGGGCCGGGCCATCGTCTCGAACGCCGCCACCCAGATCCTGCTCCGCCAAGCCCCACAGGCCATCGACACCATCAGCGAGAACTTCCACCTCTGCCATGGCGAGCGGGAATTCCTGCTCTCGGCCTCCCGGGGCGAGGCCCTGCTGCTTACCGGGGACCGCCGCCACAAGGTCGCCCTGATCAGCGTCGCCGCTCCGGGCGAACACGACGTGATCACGACAGACCCCAGCGAGCTGGCCACCGCGGCCACCGCTCAGCACACAAGAGATGAGGGATCCGTCTACGCCGATGGCTGCGCAGACGACAGCATCTGCGACGACAGCAACGAAGGGCGGATGCTGTGACCGGCTCCATGCTGCGAGCCATCGCCCCGCCGGACGGACCGTTGGTGGACTTCCTCACCCACCCCGAGACGTTCGCCGCCACCGCGCTCCATGCCGCCCTCACCTGGTGCACCGCGGCCGCGCCCCTCCTGATCCCCACTGCCCTCCTGTCCGCAGCAAGCGGGTACGCAGCCCGACGCCGTCTTCTACGCTCGCGCCAGCAGCGCCTCGCCGATGGCGCCCGCTGCGTGGAGATCCTCGCCCCGCCCCACGTCGCGCCCAAGGGCGGCGAGGTCCTGTGGGCCCAGCTCTCCGGTTTGCTGCGCCCGTGGTGGCGCCGCCTCACCACCGGCCAGCCCCACCTCGCCTTCGAATACACCTG
This sequence comes from Streptomyces noursei, assembly GCF_016917755.1. Classification (GTDB taxonomy): domain Bacteria; phylum Actinomycetota; class Actinomycetes; order Streptomycetales; family Streptomycetaceae; genus Streptomyces; species Streptomyces yunnanensis. The sequence goes on from NZ_CP070326.1 coordinate 2,292,986, forward strand.
GTCGCACAGTGGCCTGCGCATCCGTTTGTGGGTCCCGGGCACCGTACCGATGGGCCTGGTGTGCCGCGCCGTCGAAGCCGCCTGGCCCGGCGCCCACACCCGCGTCACCGCCCCCGCTCCCCTCCTCCCGAACGCAGACGACGCCGTCTCCTGCACGGCCGGGGGTCTGCGGCCGGCCCGCCCCGACGTCCTGCCCCTCCGCACCGACCACCCCACCGACCCTCTACGTGCCCTGCTCCAGGCCGCTACCGGCATGGCCGACCATGAATCGGCCTGCGTGCAGATCCTGGCCCGCCCCGCCACCGGCCGCGCCCTGCGCCGCGCCCGGCGCCAGGCAAGGCAGCTCAAAGCCGGGCATGCCCCGGCCCGTCTCCCAGCCCTGACCGCGCTCCTCCTCCACCGTGCCCAACCCGCCACCACCGGCAAGCAGGACCCCGACCACGGCACCGCCGTACGTCAGATGGTGGCCAAACAATCCGGCGCCCAGTGGCAGTGCACCCTCGCCTACGCCGCCGCCTGCTCACAAAAGACCGACCGCGCACACGATGTGGCCCGAGGCCGGGCCCACGCCATCGCCTCCGCCTTCGGCCTGTACGCCGACCGCAACTACCTCACCCGCACCCGCCTCCGTCACCCCGAACCACGCCTCACCGCCCGACAGTTCCCGCCTTGCCGACCGGCGCTGCTCTCGGTGCCCGAACTCGCCGCCCTCGCCCACCTCCCCTACGACCCCAACGCCCCCGGCCTGCGCCGAGCCGGCGCCCGCTCCGTCCTCCCACCCCCGCAGATCCCCAAGCCCACCCCCGGCAACAGCGTCAAACCCCTGGGCCACTCCGACACCGGTACCCGCCGCGGCATAGGTCTCGCCGTCGCCGACGCCCGCCACCACCTGCACGTCATGGGCGCCACCGGCTCCGGCAAGTCCACCCTGATCGCCAACCTCGTCCTCGACGACGTCCGCAACCACCGCGGCGTCATCGTCATCGACCCCAAAGGCGACCTGATCACCCACCTGTTGGACCGCCTGCCCGACACGTGCACCGACCGCCTCGTCCTTATCGACCCCGACGACCCCCACAGACCGCCGTGCCTGAACGTGCTCGACGGCAGCGACATCGATGTCGTCGTGGACAACATCACCGGCATCTTCCGCCGCATCTTCACCGCCTTCTGGGGCCCCCGCACCGACGACGTCATGCGCGCCGCCTGCCTGACCCTCCTCAAACACCGCAACCGCACCGGACAGTTGGTCACTCTCGCCGACGTTCCCCGTCTGCTGGGCGAGTCCGCCTACCGGCTGCGTATCGTTCCTGCCCTCCAAGACCCTGTCCTGCGAGGGTTCTGGGCTTGGTATGAGTCGATGTCCGATCCCTCCCGCGCCGCGGTGGTCGGCCCGGTCATGAACAAGCTGCGCGCCTTCCTGCTGCGCGACTTCGCCCGCCGCTCCATCGCCGCCGGCCCCTCCACCTTCGACCTCACCGGCGTCCTCAACGGCGGCATCCTCCTGGCTCGCCTCCCCAAAGGCGCCCTCGGAGAGGAGACCGCCCGTCTCCTCGGCTCCTTCATCGTCGCCGGCACCTGGCAGGCCGCCGCAGCCCGCGCCCGCACCCCCGAACGCCAGCGCATCGACGCCACGCTCAGCATCGACGAGGCACACAACTTCCTGACGCTGCCCTACCCGTTGGAGGACATGCTCGCCGAGGCCCGCGGCTACCGCCTGTCCATGCTCCTGGCCCACCAGCACCTCGCCCAGCTCCCCCGCGACCTGCGCGAAGGCATCTCCGCCAACGCCCGCAACAAGGTCTTCTTCAACGCCTCACCCGAGGACTCCAACGCACTGGAACGCCACACGCTGCCCACCCTCGCCGCACACGACCTCGCCCACCTGGGCCCCTACCAAGCTGCCGCCCACCTCCTGACCAACGGCGCGGAATCGACCGCCTTCACCCTCACCACCCGCCCCCTGCCACCCGCCATCCCCGGCCGCGCCAAAGACCTGCGAACCGCTGCCGCCTCCCGCACCGGCCCACGACAAGCCACCCGCCCCTGACCAACCACCTCGCCAGTCACTTCGCCCCGCCCGAAGGTGATCCGCCATGCCCGCACTCCCCCGCCCCGCCTCCGGCCCCGGCTCCCGCTACACCGCCCGCGCCGCCACCAGCCGCCCCCGCCCCACCCAACACACCGACATCGCCACCCTCGCCCGCCGCCTCACCACCCGCGACCTCTGGCTGACCCGCATGCTCCACGAGCACCGCGTACTGACCACCCACCAGATCACCCGCCTCGCCTACACCTCACTCCGCTCCGCCCAACGCCGCCTACGCACCCTCCACCACCACGCGATCGTGGACTCCTTCCGCCCCCTGACACAGACCGGCTCCGCCCCCGAGCACTACACCCTCGGCCCCGCCGGAGCCGCCCTCCTCGCCGCCCAGGCCGGTCTCGACCCCGAAGCCGTCGGCTGGCGCCCCACCCACACCGGCCGCATCGCCTACTCCCCCTCCCTCGGCCACGACCTCGGCGTCAACGACCTCCTCGCCCACCTCGCCGCCCACGCCCACACCGCCCCCACCACCGGCCTCACGCTCTGGCTCTCCGAACCCTCCGCAGCCCGCCGCTGGGGCGACATCATCCGCCCCGACGCCTACGCCCACTACCGCGACGGCGACTGCCTGCTGCCGTTCTTCCTTGAATACGACACGGGCAGCCAGCCCCTACCCCGCGTCGAAGCCAAACTCGCCGGCTACGCCGCCTTCACCACCGCCACCGACACCCGCCCAGCCCTGCTCATCCACACCCGCACCCACTCCCGCGCCCAAGCCCTCCGCCACCGTCTCGCCGACACCGCCCGCAACCTGAACCTGAACGTGGCGACCTCATCCTCGGACTTCACCACCACCGAACCCTGGGGCCCTTGGTGGACGCCCCTCCAGTCCGGCGCCCGCCGCATCGCCCTTACTCACCTCGCCACCCACTGGCCCGGCCTCAGCCCCGCCTCCGGCTTGGAACCGACCGACGCCGACACCTCCCTCACTCTCCCCGTGCCCCCACTACCACCCGCCGCCCCCAAGGCCGGATCGTGAGCTCCCTGCTGACAAAAGCGATCACCGGCATCGGGTGCACGGTCCTGGCTCTGCCACTGCTCGCCGCCCTCACCATCGCTGCGGCGCTCGGCGGCTTGTCCGCAAACAACGGGGCACCTGCCTCTCCGAGCGCACACGCCCTCAACGACATCCCGCCCCACATGCTCGCCCTCTACCAGCGCGCCGTCCTCACCTGCCCCGGGCTGTCCTGGACCGTCCTCGCCGCCATCGGCAAGGTCGAGACCGACCACGCCCGCCACCCCACCATGATCTCCTCGGCAAGCGCCGTCGGGCCGATGCAGTTCCTGCCCTCCACCTTCCAGGCATACGCGCACCCCGTGCCCCCCGGAGGCAAGAAGCCACCCACGCCCTGGGACCCGGCCGACGCCGTCTACGCCGCGGCCCGACTGCTGTGCGCCAACGGAGCCCGGGGCGACAAGAACCTCCAGGCGGCGATCTTCGCCTACAACCACTCCCACGCCTACGTCAGCGAAGTTCTCACGATCGCGCGCAGATACACGGCCATCACACCAACCCCAACCAGTGCTGCTGCCAAGGCAGTTGCTTTCGCTCACTCCCAGCTCGGCGTCCCCTACGTCTGGGGCGGCGATGGCCCCTCCGACGGCGGATTCGACTGCTCCGGCCTCACCCAGGCCGCCTACCGCGCAGCAGGCATCGCCCTCCCCCGCGTCGCCCAAGCCCAATACGACACCGACCTCCACCTCCCCAAGGGAGCACCACTGGCCCCGGGCGATTTGCTGTTCTTCGGGCCCAGCCCGGACCGCATCACCCACGTCTCGCTGTTCATCGGCGCCGGAAGGGCTATCGACGCACCGCACTCTGGAGCGGTCGTCCACCAGGGCCCCGCACACCTGGCCATCTCGTCCTTCCAGGGAGCAACCAGGCCCACGGCCCGTAGGAGAAACCGGTGAAGCAGATCGAAGCCCGCGAAGCCGTCCACCTGCTCAGATCGATGACCCGCGTCCTGTGCATCGTCGGGATCCTGGCACTGGTCTTCACCACGGTCAACGTCACCCGCTTCGCCACCAGCCGCGACGTCCCCCTCCCCATCGCCGTCCTCCTCGACCCCATGATCGGCACCGCGCTCGCCGGCATTCTCTACGTCGATGCACGCCTCGCCGCCTGGGGCATCACCCCACCCGCCTGGTCCACCACCCTCCGCTGGAGCGCCGGCTCCACCGCCGCCCTCATGAACACCTGGCAAAGCCTCTGGCCCGACGGACAGATCGGCTGGCCCCACCACGCCGACCCCGCAGCCGTCCTCCTCCACCTCACCCCCGCCCTCCTCCTCATCGCCCTCACCGAAACCATCGCCGCCTACCGCCGCACCATCACCAACCTCCTCGACCACCTCACCTCCCTCAAACCGACCACCGCCCCCGCCCTCCGACCACCCACCGCCCCCACCGCCCAGGCCGCCCAGGCCGCCCAGGCCGCCCAGGCCGCCCAAGCCACCCGACCACCGACCGCCCCCCGACCGGACACGTCCAGATCGGCCAAAGAATCGGAGGACGGTCCAAGCCGAGCCGTCGACATCCCCGCCACGACAAACGGGCGCCCAGCCGGACCCGGCAGCGGCGACAACTCCCCCACCGGCCAGCCCCCGCCCCCCGACCGCCCACCGGTCGGCCCCAGGGCGGCAGACGCCGACGTATGGCCGCACGCCCTCGCCCTCGACGAGGTCAGCCGCGCCACCACCGGCAAGCCGATCAATGCTTGGCGCCTACGCAACGAACTGGGCATCGGCTCCAAACGCGCCAGTCGACTCCACAACCAGCTACAAACCCGGCACACCGACCGCCCACCCACGATCGGATGAACCCCACCGCCCCCTGCACCGACCGGATCACCGACCACCCGCACTCCGGGACCGCCCCGCACCCCACCCCCCAACGGGACGCGCCACGGCCGCTCTCTCAGATCCGGCCCGCCAACCGCACCACCGACTCTGACCAGGGACGATCCCACGAATTCCGTCGCTTGACTTCCCCCACGGTTCGAGCGTCCATGGTCGTGGCCACTGAAGCCCGTGGGTTCGCAAAACGTGAACTCGCTCCCCTCGCGGCCACGTTCACCGGAACCCCGCGGTGCGCACGCGCCGGCGAACACCCACGGCCGCACACGCGGCCCACCCCGGCCGGGGTCCTCAACCACCCGAATCACACCCGCAAGCGAGGACCACACATGTCCGACACCACCCCCGACAGCAGCCACACACCACATGCCGCAACCGCCCCCGAGCCGCTGACCGGCCTGACCGGCGCACAAGCCGCGGTCTACACCGAACTGCTCGCCCGTACCGAACCCGCCGCCGTCACCAAGCTCGCCCACGCCGCAGGCGTGGGTCACTCCACCGCGGGGAAGGCGCTGAACGCCTTGGAGAAGCGCGACCTCGCCGCACGCAACCCCGGCGGCCATGACGGCCCCTGCCGCACCCCCGACCTCTGGTACGCCACCACCGACCACAAGCCCAACGGCAACAACGGAAACGGCCAGGCCCCCACAGAGACCGAGCCGGAGCCCACCATCAGCGGCACGCAGGACACCGCCACCACCGACACTCAGACCCCGAACGGCAACGCCACTGCGGCGGCCGAGGCCGAACCCGACACCCATACCGCACTGGGCCCCCAGAGCGAGGCTCCGACCGACACTCCGGCCCCTGACACCGACGACGCAGCCCAAGAGGAGCCCACTGCCGACCAGCACGCCCCCGCCACCAACGATGCCGTCCCCACTTCCGCACGACAGACCCAAGCGGACCAGGGCGAACCCTCACAGCCCATCGAACCCACACGTGCCGCGGGGCACGACAACGCCCCCGAACCTCAAGAACCCACCGCTCCGCAGGCAACACCGGCGAACGTGAGCACCGAGCTGAGCGAGAAGCGACGGCTCGCCCCCGGAGCGCTCCGGCAGATGGTCATCGACCACCTCCGAGCGCACCCCGACGAAGCGTTCACAGCCACCAAGATCAGCCGCATCATCGAGAAGTCTTCCGGCGCAATCGCCAACTCCCTCACCACACTGGTTCGTCTCGGCATCGCCGAGCAGGCAAGCGACACACCACGCACGTTCCGCCTGGCCGCTGCCGCCCCGACCAACAACACCGAGTAAACGCTGACACCAACGGCCGGGCGCCCCCCCCCCGCAGCACACGGGGATGCGCCCGGCCCCCTATGTGTCCCAGTGACGGCTGCTCAGCAACATCGCTACGCAGGCTGCCTCCGCCTGAGAAGAGGGTGAAACGTGTTCCCAGCTTCGCGTCCCCTGCCCCAACAGAGGTTCCTGCAGCAGGATTACTCGACTTTCGACGTTCTGGCACGCTTGGGTGATCAGGCGGCGTTGGCTGCGGCCCATGCCTGCTGGACGGCGCGGTTTTCCTCATCCATGAGCCGGTCTGGGCTGATGGGCGTAAATCGGGAAGCGATGATGACCCGGCGGTGCTTGGCGACCATGTCGGATAGGGACGGGTCGGCCATGGTCGTGTACCACGGGGCCCGCTCGCGGTGCTCGGCAGCATCGGCCGGGTGGTGGCCGTGCAGCGCGTACCAGGCCACGGTGATGGCGTAGCAGTACAAGCCGAACGGCACGGTGCGTTCCACCGCGTGACGGGTGCGGTTTCGGGCCCGGCCGCCCCGAGCAGTTCGCGGGCCTCGGCGAAGGTGACCTCGATCGACCAGCGCCATGCGTACCGGGTGACCAACTCCGGCAGCGGCGTGTCGAGGTCCGTGGTGACCAGGGCCAGGTCGTAGCCGCTGACGGTGTCCTCATCACGCAGGAGGATCACGCGGACGATGCGGGTGTGGAACGAGCCGCACCACACGCTGGTGACCGCGGCCAGCTGCACGGTCTCGGTGCGCTGGTAGCGCGTGACTTCGAATGCGGCGAAGACGGCTGCGTCGGCCAGGTCCTTCGCCGTGCCCAGCCGCTTGCCCGTCAGGACGAGTCGGCCGCGACGCCCGGTGGGCGGCGGGGCCAGGTCGTAGAGCACCGCCGAAGCGGGCAGGCGGGTGGTGAACGTGCAGGTCGCGGGCAGAGCGCGTAGCGCCTTGCCGTGGTAGGCGGCGTCCGCGACGACGTGGATGCGCCGCCCGTGGTGGCAGGCGGCCAGCAGGCGGATCACGGACGCGGCGAGGTCGACCTCGGACTGCTCCTGCCTCGGGCGCCACAGCCGGGCCATCGCCGGCAGGCACACCGGCCGTTCCTGGCACGGCCGGTGTGCCTGCCGGCGATCAACCTGCCTTAGCGCTAAGACCGCCCTACTTCGTGAGGCGAACCAGAAGCGCCGCCCGGGGCATGAATCGACTTACTTTTTCGAATGTTCCAGAATACAGACAAGCACTAGGCACGCCCCGACGATGCCAATCGCAAGGCTGACGAGAGCGCTCACGAGACTGCGCCCCTCAACAAGGCCCAATATGAATCCGCCAATGCCAGCACAGGTCGCGAGGCCGCCAAGGATGACCACGTGGAACGATCTGAGGTTCAGGAACGATCCCAGCAGCTCGTTCAAAGTCCACAGAGGGCCGAATCTCCTACGGTGAGATCTACGCGATCGGTCCGCTTCCTCCACGAGTTTTCCCCTTTCCATACTCATGGTTGAACTGATCAGGTCCTACGTTCCGACTCTGCTGCTCTTTCTTTGCCGCATCGTCCTCGGGGGTATAGGCATAGTCGACAAATGTCGCAACTACGGCAACGGGCACCCCAAGAACCTTCCCCGCACCCTTGAAAAGTCCACTACCGATCTTGTTGAAGACGGATCCTTCGCCCGAACCGATCTTCGTCTCTGCTGATTTCGCCATCCCAGCGATGGCGTTCGGCGGGGTGCCCCCTACGAAATAATCCCAAGCTTCCCCGAACCTGCCGTGCAACGCGGAATTTCCTGCATTGATCCACGACTTATAGCTGAGGAACTCTGCTATCGGCTTGATGGTGCCACTGCCCCATGGGCTAGCGCCTAGCTTGTGCATGCCGACTTCGGAAGGTTTGCTGGAGGCTTTCTTGTACGAGCTGATCGAGGTGTAGACCTTGCCCCTGAAGCCGTCCTCTGCTTTTCCTGCAGTGTTGATGTGGAGAGCTTGGGAGGCGAGCTCGTCTGTTTCGTCTGCGTCGTCGAGGATCTGCTTGATCCTGCCGGTGAAGTCTTCGATCTTTTCTTTCTGCAGGGCCCGAATCGACTCGTTGTCGGGGTCATCTTGATTAGGGAGGTCCTTGGTGATGTCGTCGCGAGCCTCGACGTGGCCAGAGCTACTGACCACCAACCCTCGGTCCGGCGCCTCGACATCGGCGAGTTGATGGATATCCGCTTTATGCTTCTTCAGTCTGGTGTGAGCGTCGCGCAAGATGTCTCGGATGCCTTTGGCCTCCGTGACCGCATCTGTGAGCTCCTGATCGGCATCCTTGACTTGACCGGAAGCCAGCATCGACGTGAAGCCGAGGCTGTGCCAACCGGCCTGGTCGAACGTTTTGGAGACGTCGCGAGTGAATGCCTCGTCCAGTGATTCGAGGTGGCGGATCTGGGTTTCCCATGCCTCGATGGCACTGTTCAGCCTGTCCAGGTCGAGGTGATAGAGCTGCTCATACGTCACCATGCGCTGTCACCTCATCCGAAGGGCGTCGTCTTGGGCTGAGACTTGAATTTCGCCGCGTTCTCCTGCTCCGACCGCTCATAGTTTGCGGCGGTAGTGGTGCACTTGGCGTGTATCTCGCGCAACGTCCTGACGAGCTGTGCGACCTGGTCGTCCCAGGTCTTGGCGGCCTGCTCCATAGCGGTGCCCAACCTGCCGTCCCAGGAAGCACCTTTGAGACCTGCGGCCGCGTGCACGGTCTCTTCCTTGGCAGTACGCCCCTTGGAATTCAGCTCGCCCGCGAGTTCCCGAGAATTGTTACCGGCCTGGCGCAGCTTCGCCGGACTGTTGATCTGAGTAGCGTCGCTTCCTCCTGAGTTGGGAGGATTGGGTGTGGTTCCCCACGCCATCACATGGTCCCCCTTCATGTCGATGCTCTCTCTGCGGGCGAGCGGCGCCGCCCGCAGGGAGCCGTTGATCATACAGACGTTGCCGGTGGCGCTCAGTTGCGGATACCACAAGTTTGCCTCACTAGGCAGTCTTTACTTCTGGTGGTGTCCGGTCGTTGAGCGATGTGTGACTACCGGAAGGCCGTCGCCCGTTCAAGGCCACAAGACCGCGCTGTCCGTCGCCAACCTCCGTGGACAGAACAGCTAGCGCCCGCCTGCAACGTTGCATCGGAGGTCGGCCTTCCGCCCTGGACAATCAGCCAGTTTGCGGACTTCCGGAGCGCCGCGGGCTGAGCCACGGTGCTGCTCGAACGCTGTTCAGGCCCAGTGCGGCGAATCGTGCGGGCCTCTTGCAGTGACCTCTCGTCCGCCGTGCCGCAGTATCAAGCCAATCCGGCGGGCCGATGGTTGGCGCGACTTGAGTATCGAACGTTAGATTGCGCCAGTACGTTGCGCGCTGTTCCTGGCGTGGTCACGCACGCTGGGAACAGTACAGGCAGGGGGGAGTTTCGGAGTGGCTGACGGCTACAGCGTCGATCTGAGTGCGTTGGAACAGGTCATCAAACGCCTCAACCACCTGGTCGACACGATGGATGGTGTCCGTGGCACGGCGGAGTACAAGACGGAGCTACCGGAGGGGTATCTCGGTCGGAGCTTCGCCGAGGAAGCAGCTCTGCGCAACGCACATGGCCATATGAAGAGGGCGGTCGGGGACATGGTCACCGAACTCAAGAACATGATTGCCGAGGCAGGCCAAAATACCTCGACTGCGCACAGGAGCTACGACAACCGCGAGCAGGACGTCAAAGGCTCGATGCGCTGAGCTGCCCACGCAGTCGGTGTAGTGAGGAAGCAAGAGAAACAAACGGGGAGACGCGCACGATGGGCAAAGGTGGCGGCCACACCACTAACTTTTCGAACCACACCTTGCAGAGTTTGAAGGGCATGGTTCGAGACGCTCAGCCGGACAAGGTCGAGGAGATCGCCAGTCACTGGATGCACGTCCACGACCAGTTGGCCGGCGACGCCCCGGACGGCAGCGTGCGAGCTCTGCTCGACAAGGCCGTTGCAGATGTCCTGGAGTACTGGCGGGGCGACGCCGCTGAATCCTTTGCCAAGCGGGCAAGGGACCTCAGCCTCAGCCTCCAGAACGGCGCGCTGTACGCCAAGAACACCTGCCACACCCTTCAAGGCGCGGCATCTGAGCTCCGCGATGTCCAAAGAGCAGTCATGGCCCTCCAGGACACCGTGTCTGAGAGGAATCACGGCAACGTGTTGGGGGCCATCGTCTCGGGCGTCGAAGACGGCGCGGACTGGGTGAGCAACTTCGGTACGCGCGACGACAGCGGACTGAAACGGGACGTGGCCAACGGCATGAGTAGCAGCGATGCTTTGGCCAAGCACCGGGACACGCTGTCGCGGGGCCGGGAGATCGCCCTGCAGGCGGCTGTCCACATGGAGCGGCTCGGCGCCTCGTACAACGTCCAGGCCAGCCACCTGGGGTCGCTACCTCCGATCAAGGAGCGTGGAAAGGTCATCCCTCCGCCGGACACGATTGTGCCGCCGCCGGTCGTGGTGGCCCCCGGCATGGCGCCGGCTTCCGCTCCACGGCAGGTGGGTCGACCGTCACTTCGCCGTTCCGGAGGTCGCGCTGCCTCGGCGCCTCCCATTCCGGCGGCACCGCTAAGGACTGGAGCGCCGAGTGTGGGTGGAGAGTCGGCTTCTCCCGGAAGTAGCTCCACTTCCGCTCCGAAGGCGCCGACTCCGGGTATGGCATTGGACGGTGTCCGCGGTGGCCTGCCAACACCTGTAGCCCCTCCAGCCGGTGGTTCCGCAGGCGAGATCAGCAGAGGTGTGTCAGGAGGCGGCAGCGGTCTCGGCACTGTCCCGCCAGGAGTGCCCGGTGCAGTATCCGGTCGAGGTCCGATTGCGGGTGGTCGGTCACTTCCCGGTGCCAGGACGATGCGCCCTAGCGAGCCAGGAGAGAGCACGGGGGGACGCGTTCCCTCGGGGAAGGTTCGAGGCACGGAGCCAGGTGTTTCTGGCCAGCCAGGGCAGGCGAGCCGTCTCCCTACGGGAGCACCCGGAACTCCTGGGGTGTCGGGCGGCGGGCGCGGCTCGACGTCCAGTGGCAAGCAGGGAAGTTTGGCACGGCGCAGTGGGGGCGTCGTCGGTGAGCCCAGCCGGCCCGGTACTCCGGGACGCAGTGGGCAGGGTGGTTCCGGCTTGCATCGCAGCCGCGGTGGTGCGCTTGGCAGTCGTCGGAATGCAACGTCAAATCCGCTGCCCCCTGGAGCCGTTCCACCGCATGGCCGCTCTTCTCGTGAGGATGAGCGCCGCAAGGGGGCCAGTCGCCCTGACTATCTGGTGGAAGACGAGGAGACCTGGATTCCGCAACGGGACGTGGTGCCGGGTGTCGTCGGCGAGGTGACTCCTGCCGCCTCCACACGGGACACTGATGCGTCTGAGCAGCACAGCCAGGAATCGGAGAAGGACAAGGCGGAAGGACAGGGCGAGGCATGACGGACGGCCGACGGCTGAGGGGCACTCTCTGCACAGCGTTGCTCGCTGTGCTGTGCCTCGGAACGCTCACCTCGCCCGCAGCCGCCGACTCGATCCGTGACCAGCAGTGGCCCCTGTCTGCCTATGACGCCGAATCGGTCTGGAAGATCTCGACAGGCCGGGGCGTGACGGTCGCCGTCATCGACACGGGCACCGACGGCACACATCCCGACCTCGTGGGCAACGTGCTGAGCGGCAAGAACTTCTTGGAGGGAGGGACGGCTGACCATGTGACAACGGATGACCATGGGACATCGATGGCCGGGCTCATCGCGGGCCACGGACACGGAACTGGCCGCTCAGCTGGAGTCATGGGGCTGGCGCCTGAAGCCAAGATCCTCCCACTGAGGGTCACCGCGGACAACGCCTCGCTCGTCGTCACGCACGGTACGCCTGTCGCCGACGCCGTTCGTTATGCCGTGGACCACGGGGCATCAGTGATCAACATGTCTCTGGCAGGCCCCGAAGAAGTCCCTGGCCTCGAAGCTGCCATCCGTTACGCACAGCAGAAGGACGTTGTGCTCGTCGCCGGAACGGGGAATGACGGCTCCGCTACGCCCACCTACCCCGCGAGCATCCCAGGTGTGATCGCCGTGGGGGCAGTCGACTCGTCCCGCAAGATCTGGTCGAAGTCCAACTACGGCCCCGATGTCCTGCTGACGGCACCGGGAGTGGGCACGATCAGCACAAGCGTGGATCACATGTATTCGACGGGTGACGGGACGTCCGTAGCGACTGCCTATGTATCAGCTGCGGCTGCCCTCCTGCGCGCGAAGTTCCCGGACCTGTCGGCCGGACAGATCGCCAACCGGCTGGTGAAGACGGCGAAGCTGCCCGAGTCGGCGAGGAATCTGAAGGTTCCGGATCAGCACTACGGCTACGGATTCATCCGACCGTACAGCGCACTGACGGAAGACATTCCGGCTGGCCCCAAGAACGGCCCACTGCCTGCTCCGTCGCCGTCAGCCGCCAGCCCCGCGCCCGTCGCGTCCGACGGTGCCGCCAAGGCGCCCTCGGCGAGCCACAGCGCATTGGTGCCTCTGGTCATCGTCGGCTGCGTGGTTGCGGTGGGGATTTCTCTGGGTGGGCTGTTGTTGTGGCGCCGGCGCCGACGGGCCGTGGTGCCCCCGGTTCCGCCCGTTCCACCGTACGCATCGGGTGCGCCGAACGCACCTGACGCGTATCCGCACAACGGGATTCCCGGCAACCAGAACGGCAGCGGACAGCAGTCCGATCGCGGTTTCCACTCCTAGCCAAGGCCCCTGTTGGGAACGGTCAACATCAAGCGTCGGCCTCGGAAATGGCCGGACGACTATTCCAAGGACGAGATACGGCTGAAGGCGCCGCCGGCGCTCCCGCGGCAGCAGGGCGTCTCGATGGCGTTGACGCTGCTGCCGGCTATGGGGATGGCCGGTACTTCGGCGTTCTTCTTTCTGCCCGATGCCCCTGCGTTCATGAGGATGATGGGCGCCATCATGGTGCTGTCCTCACTGGGCATGGCGCTTGCGCAGATCGTGCGCGCCCGCCGCGGCCCCACCACGTACATGAGTGGGGAGCGGCGGAGGTATCTGTCGTATCTGGCGCGCACGCGTGAGCAAGTAGTCAAGACCGCCCGGCAACAGCGGCGGGCGGAGTGCTACCTCTTCCCCGAGCCAGGTCACCTGTGGGCGCTTGTCACCCAGCGGACGCGGTTGTGGGAGCGACGTCTCGGCGATGGGGATTTCGCCGAGGTTCGGATCGGTGTGGGGCCACAGCGGCTGGCCACTGAGCTGGTCCTGCCGCAGGAGGAGGCGGAGGAGTGGGAACCGCTGACCGAGCGAGCGCTGAGCCGCTTCGTGGCCACCCACGCCCGCCTCGACGGTCTGCCCCTGGCGCTCTCTCTGCGAGCCTTCCCGTGGTTGACGGTGCGCGGCGAGACGGAGGCGGTCTACGGTCTTGTCCGAGCTGTCATGGGACAGTTGGCCGCTCTGCACGCGCCCGAGGACCTCCAACTCGCGCTGGTCGCGGCGCCGGGGGCGGTGCCGGAGTGGGAGTGGATCAAGTGGCTGCCGCACGCCTACCTCGGTGGTGAACCGTCCCGGTCGGGGAGTGGACTGTTGGTGTGCGACTCCCTCGATGAACTGGAGGAGGTTCTGGCGGAGGACCTGGCAGCACGGCCCGCCTTCCTCCGCGGCGCACAGCCGCTGCTGGACCGTCCGCACCTGGTCGTCCTGGTGGACAGCGGAAACCACCCGCCGACCGAGGCGCCCGCGGAAGACGGCCTGCAGGGGGTGACGGTCGTCGAGGTCGCGCCGGGGCAACGGTCATCGTCGCCGTCGTTGTACGGACAGCCGGTGCTGACCGTGTCCGCCGGCGCACTTCGCCTGGAAACAGGTACCAGGGCCGTCTACTCCGGAACACCGGACGCATTGTCCAGCAGCGAGGCCACAGCGCTGGCCCGAGCCCTGGCGCCGTTGCGTACGCACGCCCAGGAGGCCGAAGAGCCGCTGCTGAGCAGCCTGGACTTCACCGAGCTCATGGGCATCGCGGACCCCGCTGACCTGGACGTGGCGCAGATGTGGCGTCAGCGACGGCCCGCAGACCGGCTCCGCGTCCCGATAGGCGTAGACAAGGACGGCAGCCCGGTCGTCCTTGATCTGAAGGAGGCGTCCCAGGGAGGCATTGGGCCGCACGGGTTGTGTGTGGGAGCCACCGGCTCGGGTAAGTCCGAGCTGCTGCGTACGCTCATCCTCGCCCTGGCCTCCACCCACTCCCCGGAAGCGCTGAACTTCGTCCTGGCTGACTTCAAGGGCGGCGCGTCCTTTGCCGGTTTGGCCGACCTGCCGCATGTCTCAGCACTGATCACCAACCTGACCGAGGACCTCGCCCTCGTCGACCGCATGCACGATGCGATCACCAGTGAACTGGTGCGCCGCCAGGAACTTCTCCACACGGCCGGGAACTTCACCGGCATCAGTGGCTACGAGAAGGCACGGGAGGCCGGCGCGCCTCTGGAACCGCTGCCGACCCTGCTGATCGTCCTGGACGAATTCAGTGAACTCCTGGCTGCCAGGCCCGACTTCCTGCACATCTTCCTGCAGATCGGTCGTATCGGCCGCTCCCTGGGCATGCATCTGCTGCTCGCCACACAGCGGCTGGAATCCGGACGACTGCACGGACTGGACACCTACCTGTCGTACCGACTGGCTCTGCGAACCTTCTCCGCCCAGGAATCCCAAGCTGTCCTCGGCACCCCCGACGCCTACTACCTGCGCCGTCTCCCCGGCGCCGGGCTACTTCAGCACAGCACCGCACCCGCCACCGAGTTCCAGGCCGCCTACGTCTCCGGCCCCTACCACGACCCAAATTCTCCGCGCCCCGGACAACCTGCCGTAGACGCTCCGATCCTGTTCACCGCGGAGGCCGTCCGGGCCGCCGCCCTCACTCCCGCGTCCCCGGTCGAGCCGCTAATACCCGGGCCTTCGGATCCAGCCACCGTCGACACAGTGCTGGACGTAATCGTCCGTCAGCTCGCCAGCTACGGCCCAGACGCTCACCCCATCTGGCTGCCGCCCCTGGAAACGTCCCCCTCACTCAGCCAACTCCTACCGCCCCTGACCAACACTCCCGAGCGCGGCCTGCACCCCACCGACCACCGGGCCCCGAAACTCACCGTCCCACTGGGCATCACTGACAAACCCCTCGAACAACGCCACGACACCCTCACCACAGACATGGCCGGAGCCGGCGGCCACACCCTGGTCGTCGGCGGTCCACGCACCGGCAAATCCACCCTACTGCGCACGCTCGTCATGGCCCTGGCACTGACCCACACCCCCGCCGAAGTGCAGTTCTACGGCCTGGACTTCGGCGGCGGCAGCCTGTTCACCCTCGCAGACCTCCCCCACGCCGGAGGCATCACCTCACGACTGGAGGCGGACAGGGTGCGCCGCAGCGTCGCCGAGGTACGGAACATCCTCAACAGCCGAGAGGAGTTCTTCCACAGCCGCCATATCGACTCCATGGCCACCTACCGTGTGCGTCGCGCCGACGGCCACTATCCGGACCATCCCTGGGGCGATGTCTTCCTGGTCATCGATGGGTGGGCCACCTTCAGGCACGAATACGAGCACCTGGTCCCCGACATTGAGGCGATCGCCCTCCGCGGGCTCGCTCACGGTATCCATCTCATCACCACCACCACCCGCTACAACGAGCTGCGCCCCGCGCTGAGGGACCAGTTCGGCACCCGCCTGGAACTACGCCTGGCGAATCCACTCGACTCCGAACACGACCGCCGACGCGCCCGCAACGTCCCTGCCAACCGCCCAGGCCACGGACTCGCGACCGGCGGATTCCACTTCATCACCGCCCTCCCCCACGTCGAGGACGCGCACACCGAAGTCGCCAGCCCGGCCAAGCACAGCGACGACCTCGTAGCCCAGATCGCCTCCCACTGGTCCGGACCGGTCTGCCCACCCGTCCGCCTCCTCCCCACCCATCTGTCCGCGTACGACCTGCCCAAAGCTGACGAGACTCTCGAAAGCGGCTTTGCGATCGGCGTCGACGAGACCACCCTTTGCCCCGCACATGTCAACTTCGACACCGATCCGCTCCTCGTCATCTACGGTGAGAGAGAGTCCGGCAAAACCGCCCTGCTGCGCCTGCTCGCCCAACGCATCGCCGAACGCCACCAGCCCCGCGAAGGTCTCCTCATGGTCGGCGACTACCGCCGCGGCCTGTACGGACAACTGCCCGAGGCCCACCTCCTGCACTACGCTCCCGTTCCCACCGCACTCCAACAGGGCTTCGCCCGGCTCGCCCCACTCCTCGCTGCCCGCATCCCGTCCGGGAACATCACCGCTCACCAGATGCGGTCCCGCAGCTGGTGGCGCGGCCCCAACGTCTACGTGATCATCGACGACTACGACTTGGTCGCCCTGCCTTCCGGCAACCCCCTCGACGCCCTGGCCGACTACCTGCCCTACGCCCGCGACATCGGGCTGCGCGTCATCGTCGCCAGCAACACCGCCGGCGCGGCCAGCGCCACCTTCGAGCCTGTCACCCAACGCCTGAAGGATCTCGGCGCCCAAGGCATCGTCTTCTCCGGCTCCCCGGAGGAAGGGCCGCTCATGGGGAACGTCAAGGCCGCGCCCATGCCCCCGGGCCGAGCACAGTTCGTTCCCCGGAAACAGGCTCCTGGACTCATCCAGATCGGATTTCCCCCAACGAGCGTCTGATCACGACGTGGAGGCATGCTACGCAGCCAGCAACTGCGGACCAACCGAGAGACATCCCCAACAGCAGCGGCGTTCTTGTATGGACCGTAGGGCTGTTGCCGGTGTCCGTCAGCAAATGGCCTGTCCTTCATGCCTTGAGTTTCTGCAGGGCGAGGCGAGTGGTGCGGCGGTGGTTTCCGTGGAGGCGGTGCAGGAAGATCCAACGGCCGTCTTCGTGTGCGCCGGCGAAGGCGGATGCGGTTCGCGTTGCGCCGATGTGCCAGAGAGCCGGTCCGCTGCGGTCCCATGTGGGAGCAGGTTCACCGAGCACGCGGTCCACTACGAGTCCGACTACCAGACGGGCTGCTGTGTGCGGGGTGGCCCATAATCCGCCGGCCGGCAGGATCGGTCCCGTCAACGTCCAGTGGGGGCGGGGCCGGCCGAGGAAGCCCTGGGCTACGAGTCGCCGTTCGGGCGGTGGCGTGGCAGTTACGGCGCCTGGTGGTAGGTCCAGCGGAGCGAGCACGTGCTCGTCGGTCAGCCGTTGAAAGGTGGAGTCAGTTGCTGTGGTGAGTACGCGACCGAGGATGGCATATCCGAGGTTGGAGTACTCCTTCTTGCCCACGGGGCCGGTTGCTGTCGTGTGCCAGTTCCTCAGCACGTCGCGCAAAGCGGTCTCAGTGAAAGAGCGGTAGGGGTCGGCGGTGGAGGTGTTGGCTTGGGGAGGGAGACGAGGCAGTCCGGAGGTGTGTTCAGCCAGGTGTCGAAGAGTGACCCCGGTGTCCTTGGGGACGTCGGCGAGGTGAAGTTCGAGCTGGTCATCGAGGTGGAGAGCCCCCGCGGTGGCGAGTTGGGTCAGGATCGTGCCGGTGACCACTTTGGAGAGCGATCCCAATTCGACGAAGTGGTTGAGAGAGTGACCGCGCGATACGTGGTCCTGGACTCCTCTGCTGCCCAGAACACAGGTGGGCACCGGCATCGTTTCTCCTGTCTGTTCTCATCTGACGAGCGCGGGGTGGAGCTGTCTTATGGCTGTGGTGGTGGTAGGCGGCATGAAAGCGTTCCGCCGGGCATCTGGTGTCGGTTTCGCGCCACCCATCGGTAGACGGCATGGGCACACCGGACTACTCCGGGGAGGGTGATCGCCATGCCGGCGATCCGGTACCTGCGGCGCGGGGAGTGACGCAGGTAGATGGCCAGGGCGTCAGCGCCGCCGGCCAGGGCCTGGCCGTGCCGCACCAGCAGGACCTCGCGGTCGAGACGCTCGCTGTGGGGCCGTGTTGTCTCTTCTGGAAGAGACTGCCAGGGCACCGCGTCCACGGCCGGCCGGCTCAGGGCGGATATGCGGTTGATGACGTTCTGACAAAACCCGCAATCTCCGTCGAAGAGCAATAGCGGTTCCGAACCAGTGATCGGTGAAGTCATGGGACTTTCCTCGGGTCTGGCCGATGGCCGAACACGGCCGTCGACAGGCAACATCTGAGAGCGGTCCGATCGGAACGGCTGTCAGCTCATCCATCGGAAGAGACAGTCGCAGGGTGTGGTGGAGACTGCGCCGCGCTGGGCGACGGCGAAACGGGGGCCATGCCGGGGTGCCGCTCGTGGGCGACCGCAGATCGCTGCCGGTGGATCAGCCGGCTGCAACGTTTCGCGAGTGCGTCGAGAGCTCCGCTCAGGAAGATGAGGTCGCAGGCCATCATGGTCAACGCGAAGCTCGTGAGGCCCATGATGATGCCGATGGCCAGGTGGAAGCTTATGGATGCGGCCGCGGCCCATGGCCGCAGTCGCGGAACGAGGATGCCCAGCGGGAAGTACACCAGAAAGATCGTTGTGGAGTACGTTCCCAGGAAGACCAGAAATTCATTCTGGTAGATGAGTTCGGAGACTCCGGGGAGTTTGAATTCGGAGAGCCGAAGGACGTAGAAGAGGGCTGTCCCGTCCTGCCACACCTTGCCTTGTACCTTAGATAGGCCACTCACCATGTACACCAAACAAATCTGAACGGCAATGGCCAGGAGGCCGAGATTGTGTATGGGGTCTGAGAGTGCTTTCACGACGCTGGGTGTGCGTCGTGAAATTTTGCGTGCAACTCCTGTGGAAAATGAAAGGCGCCCGTAGCAGCGAGTGAGCAGCAGCATGGGGATCACTACATAGGCCAGGTTGTCTCCACCATCGAGGAGGACAGTCTGACGTTGGTAGATCGACCACAGGAACACCCAGTGGAGGGCCAGCACCAACCTCCCACCTACACCGCAGGCCACCGCTAAAGCCGTCAGCATTCCCAGATGAAAGATGATCTGGAACCAGGCTTCGGAGTTACTGAAGGCGTACAGGCTGAAGGTCCCGCTGTCGTGCAATTGGGAGACGAACTCTCGCCAGGGAAGCACACCGTCGGGGCCGAAAAGGTAAGATCGATCCCCGTACTGGCTCGCGTAGTACATAAACCCCACGAAGCCCAGCAATGCACGTGTTCCGCTGACACCGAGGACGCTGAAAGACCGGGTGCTAGCCATGTCCAGGAGGCGGGTTATATTTTTCACAGTGCCCCCACTTTCACCCAGTCCATGTCCTGTATCTTCGTCTCACTCCTGGCCTTCGGGTCATTCCGCTTGGACCACGGCGGCATTTTCTCTACATAGACACGGACCTGTACTTCATCCGGCCTTCCGCCGCACATCTGGGGCATCTGAGTGAGCGAGTACCTCGAAAGGAACGTGACGGTTTCCTTTCGATTTTTCTTCTCAAGGGGGGTTTCCGGAAGCGGCCGCTTATGCAACGTCTTTTGCTGCTCTCTGAGTTCGTCCAGCACCGGATCGCCGCCGCTTAGCTGAAGAACGTTTCCTGTCACCAGTCGCGACATGCGGGAAGGGAAGAACCTGCTGTTCTGGGCTGCTTCGATGTATCTGCTCGTCACATCGTAGAACTCGGTGGTCTTGCCGTTCGCGCATCGACCTCGGGCCAGAATCCCTCGGTTTTCGGATAGCGGGTTCGGGGCGAAGAGCCTCCAGTTCTGCGTCTGGTACGGCTGCAGGTAATTGTTTACGAAGCTCAGGAAACGGAGCTTGACTGGGGTCAGCGGCATCTGCGAGAAGCTTGCTACGCAGAAATGAAGGCCCAGGAGGGCAGCGCCGACAATCAGCGCCACCCTCCTGGTTATAGCGTGATCCTTCACTTGTCGAAAACCATCTCGACGGAGGAGGCATTCGGAGCGGACGAAGCCGGAGCGACACCAAAGACGTTACCGGCCACCTCCGCGGCCGCGTCTCCAGCCAGCTCAGCCGCGGCCTTCCCGTGCACGTACGCCTTCTGAGCCGCACCGGCAACCGCCCTGCCGACCTTACCCGCCAGATTTGCCAGGCCACCGATGGCCTGCGGCGCGTTGCCCGGCTCCTGCACCTTCATGGCGGCCGCAGGAACGGCCGGCGCCTTCGCCTCAGCAGCCTGCGCCGAGCCCTGAGTCGTCACAATCAGGGCGGCACTCGCAAGCGCGACACCGACCCCCGCGGCTATCTTCTTCTTGTTCACACTCTTCCCTTTCCTTTACGGCCTGCTTCAACAGCAGGCAGGTGATACACCCATCAGGCACGACGGGCGGCATGACGGGTAAATGAATCTCAGGATGCATGCGCTCAACGCATGACAAAGATGCGTACGCCCTACCGGAATCGCAGCCATGGCGAAAACCACTGGAACGAAAAAGAGTAGTCGTCGGCTAGACGCCGGCACACATCACTTCATCCTGAATCCGCTAAGGAAGTCTCGCAAGGCAACAGGATGAATCCCCGTAACACATGCAGCTCTACCCCCGTTTACCCCCCGGCCCTTCGATTTGGAAGGGCTTTGCAATGCGTCATGAATATTTCCATGCCCTCGCAAGCGCCGTCTACAGAGTAAGAGGAGAAAAGCCTGATCCGACCTGTCCTGAAACTATGCGTGTTGCAGATGCTCCGCACCGAGCGAGGCATCGGAAGACCGGAGGAGAATCCTCCCGTTCGGGAACTGCCTGCTTGCATTACTCTGCGAAGTTGCGTGCGAAAGAAGAGAGCCGCCACCACATGCTGTGACCTGGCGATGGATTCAGGACAGTGACTGGTAGGGCTCTTCTCGCACAGTGATGATCAGGCTGACTCAAAAATTCGCTTTGTTGCATCTTGAACACGTCGCGCTGGCTTGAAAGTGTGCCTCCAGTAACCGACGTCGACGAGTCCAGCGGCTCAACGTCGCCATACAGGAGGGGCCGGGCGTCACCGTCACGCAGCACAGAACGCGACTGGCCGCGGGCCGACGGCACCGGCCGCAAGGCCGCTGCAAGGCGGACGGCACCCTCCGCGAACCCGAACCGATGCCCCAACATCGCCCGCACCGTCGTGGCCGGCGATAAAGACCAGCTACGGAAGAGGTGAGACCGTACCGGCGGCCCGGACGCCGACCGCCGCAGTGGGCGGGAGTCTGTGGCTC
This sequence comes from Streptomyces noursei, assembly GCF_016917755.1. Lineage (GTDB taxonomy): Bacteria > Actinomycetota > Actinomycetes > Streptomycetales > Streptomycetaceae > Streptomyces > Streptomyces yunnanensis. Next base: position 2,314,333 of record NZ_CP070326.1, read on the forward strand.
GTCCCAGATGCGGATGATGACGTCAACTCCGATGGCGGGTTGCAGGCTGTGCAGGTACAGGTGGTAGCCGTTGCCGGCTACCACCTGCTCTCGTGACACCTCAGCTGCGGCGCTGTCTTGGAGGTACGCGTCGGAGTCATCGACCTCTACGAAGCAGCGGTCGGGTTCTGCTGTCACGGTGCAACTCGGAGAGCAGCGCCACCGTGCCGTCCTTGGATCGGTGGTGCCGCCCCGGGCGGTCGCTGGAGCGGCCGGCGGTCAGGGTTGGGTGGTGGCCAGGGCGGTGGTGGTGGCTTTGCCGATGGCGGTGATGGCCTGGGCCGGGTCGGTCAGTTCCAACACGGTAGTGCCTGGTAGAGGGCGAGGGTCGGGGGCGAAGGCGAGCCAAAGGACTGCGCATCCGGTCTTCCGTAGGGCGGTGATGCGGGCGGTGGCACGGGCGGCTTCGTCGGGGCGGTAGTAGCCGTCGGAGGCGATGACCAGCAGGCGCCCCGCCCCCGGGCGGTTGAGGTCGAGTCCGGCGGTGAGGGCGTCGGTGGCCTCGGCGAGGCAGTGGCCCCCTCCCTTGGCGTTGAACTGGGTGACGCAGGCGGGGGTACGCCCGGGGGCCGTAATGGCGGTGATGGATTGGTCGTAGGCGACGGTGGCGCTGCGGGAGTCGGGGTCGGTGAGAGCGGTGGCTTTGGCGAGAATCCAGGCGGCGGAGGCGATGGGTGCGGCGGCCGCTGACATGGATCCGGAGACGTCGACGGCGATCCCGACCCGCAGGGCTGGTGTGGAGGTGGGGCGGTGGATGGTGCGGGTCCAGGGTGTTGCGGTGGGGGTGGCGCCTGCGGCGCGTTGGGCATCGCGGGCCAGGGCTTGGCGCATGTTGAGGCGGCCGGGCGGGGCGGCGGATGCGGTGACGGTCGTGGTGCGTTCCCTGTAGGCGGCGGCCCGAAGTGCCCGTGCCAGCTGTCCGGCGGCCGCTTTTTCACCCGCCAGCGGGGGCCGGGTGCCGGTCACCGGTGAGCGGTAGCGGCCGTTGGTGGGCTTTCCGGGGGTGTAGGGGCGGGCGCCGGGGGCGAAGACCTTCTCGGCGGTCTTCGCGGCCTGTCGTTGCTGGGCGGCCTGGGTGTTCTTGGCCTGGGCACGGGCCGCTCGGGTGGCGGCGACCTTGGCTTCGGCCTCGGCTCGGGCGGCCTCGTTCGCCTGGACCGTGGCGACGACCTTGCTGATCGCTTCGGCCAGTTCGCCGGTGCGGCCGCCGCCTGGTGTTTTGTCGGGTGTCGGTTCCGGTCCGGTGGAGTTGGTGCCGAGTGCCTGGCACCAGGCTTTGGCGTGCTCCATCATCGTCGCGCCATCTTCGTCGGCGGTGGCGTGGGCCGCCGTCCAGATGTCGGCGAGGGTGTCGAGAATGTCGGGGCCGAGGATGCCGGTCACGGTGTTGTGCAGGGGTTCGGTTTCGTCCGGGTCGAGGATTCCGGCGTCCCGGCGGGCCAGGAGCAGCCCGGCGGCGAGGGCTGCCTGCCACCGGTCAGTGGGGGTCTGGCTGGTGAAGTCGTCCAGGACCAGGGTGCGGACAGCGGCACGCAGGTAGCGGCGGTCGCCGGGGCGGCGGCGCAGGTGGGCCTGCTCGGCGCGGGACTCCTCCAGCACCTGCCCCGCCACATCGAGGGCCGTGCCGCGCAGGTGGGGTTCGGGCAGCCAGCGGGAGTGGGCGGCGTGGGCGGCCTCGTGAACGAAGGCGCCCCAGGCCGTGGGGTACCGCGCCTCGTCGCCGGGGCGTCCTGGGCGGATGCTGGCGGGGGTCAGCGGGGCGAAGAGGGCGGTGTCGATCTCGAGTTGGGCGGTGGTGGGGTAGAAGGCGGCGGGGGCGCCGGAGCGGGTGCCGTGTTCGCAGGTGACCAGGATGTCCTCGCGCCCGGTCAGTTCCGGCAGCCGGGCGCTCAGTGCTGCTGCGATGCGAAGCCAGTGACGCTTGTGTGCGGTGGGGCGGGGTTCGGTGAGGCAGCCACCGTCGTCCGCCCACCGTGCGGCTGCCCATTCGGCTTCGGAGAGGGCGGGCGGGGCTGCTGGGAGGTGGTTGTGCAACTGCGCAGCCATGACTGGGGATTCCCTTCGGGTACGTGGCGTACGGGGTGTGCGGTGGTGGCGCCTGGGGCGGCCTGGGCGTGGGCCTGTGGGCCCGGCCCGGCCGTGCGCCGGGCCGGGGGTGTGTTCAGAGCTGGCGGCCGAGGGCGAGGGCGGTGATCGGGCGGCCGAGGGCTTTGGTGACGATCTCGGCGACTACATCGCGGTCTTCCAGGGGCGCAATGCCAACCAGGTTGGCGAAGGCCGCCTCGGTGCCCAGAACATCGGAGATCTTCTGGAAGGCGATCAACTCACGTAGCTGCGGGGCCCAGCCGACTTCGCCTGCCTGCTGGCTGGTGGCGAGGTGGCGGGCGACGCGAACCGCCGTGCGGTTGATCTTCAAGGAGGCGGCCAGGTCGTAGTCCGAACCGACCTGGATCTGGACCGAGAACCGGCTGGCGAGGGCCTCTGTGAGCACCGCCCCGTGCACGCCGGGGTTGTGACCGGCGATCACGTAGAAACCGTCGGTGGCGGTGATCGTCTCGCCCTTGTGCGCCTTGACCTGGATCTGCCGCCGCCCGTCCATCGCCGGATACAAGGCGGCCAGCACCTTCGGCGAGATCAGCGTCGCGTCGTCCAAGAGGAGGGCTCGCCCCTCTTGCATCGCGGTGACGAGTGGTCCGTAGATGAACTCGTAGCCGCCGCTTGAGTCCTGGGTGTATTCGCCGATCAGGTCGCCGACCGTGGTGTCCCCGTCCCCGGCCACCGTGATCAGGTCCGGGAAGGCCGCCTCGATCAATGAGGTCTTCCCTGTCCCCGGCGGCCCGTACAACAACACCGCAACCCCCGCCTCGCGCAACCTGCGCAACGCTTCGACATCTGGGAGCTGCGCCAGTGCCCTGGGGTGGTAGTGCTGCCCGTTCGGACGCCTGATGGGCAGCGGTCGTCCGCCCGGTGGTGCAGTGGGCGGCTGCGCGGGTGCCGAGGACGCCTGGCGGGGTGCTGGGGGCGTGGGCCCCGGGGTGGGCTGAAGCAATACGGCCCGCTGTGCTGCGGCTGCGGTCTTGGGAGTTGCCCGGTACATACGGGGCTTGGAGCCCACCCGCTCCGCTCCGCCCTGAACCACCAGGGTTTCACAGGCGTTGCCAACCGCGCCTCCGGAATGTCCCAGCATCTTCGCCAGCTCGGTGACGCTGAACATCGAACCAGGGTGATCTGCCAGGATCTTCGCGACGCGGGCCCGCAACTCACCCGGGCGCGCCTTCGACGGCGCAGCCAGGGATGTCGGGGCGGCCGAGGCGAATGGTGCCTGAGCCTGAGGTTGGGACTGGGACGCTGGTTGGGGTGGGGTGGCCATGGGCGCCTCCGTTCATGGGCGTCGGAAGGTGGTAGGTCGGCTACTTGTCGGCGGGCGGCGCCTGGCGCGGCACACGGGGCCGGGGCGGGCGAGACATGGGCTCGATCGGCCGTCTGGGCCGGGGGATGCGGGGGATTACAGGGGCGTTGTCGTCCGAGGCATGGCACATGGGTCGGCTCCGTCTCTTCAGGCGTTGGTGGGGGCGGTGTACGGCGGCCTTCAGGCAGCGGTGGCCGGAATCACTTTTGGCCGCACTTCACCCGTACGCGGATATCCTCCGCGAAGGAATTGGCGGGATTTCCCATTCCTGCCCCCGGGAACAATTCAAATATAGCTCGATCCGCATTTCACCTGAAGCCGGATTAGGCTTGATAATGCTGGACTTCTCGCGAATTCACGACGGGAATTCAGGGGCATTTCCGGGCGTGCGACGCAAGGCGTCGTGGTTCGTGGTATTGACGACCGTTTCCCAGGTGTCGGCACGCGACACTCCCGGCGCGGCCCCCGGCGCGGCCCCCGGCGCGGCCCCCGGCGCGGCCCCCGGCGCGGCCCCCGGCGCGGCCCCCGGCGCGGCCCCCGGCGCGGCCCCCGGCGCGGCCCCCGGCGCGGCCCCCGGCGCGGCCCCCGGCGCGGCCCCCGGCGCGGCGGCACCCTCGGCTGCGCCCGGGCGCCGCCGCGCCTCGTAGGTGTGCGGAGAGCTGAGCAGTTACAGGAAGATCTGCAGGAGGGTGACCACAGGGCGGGGTTGAGGTACGGACGATTGCACGGCCTGGTGCCGGCAACGCTCAGGGATCACAGGCGGCCGGGGCCTGTCATAAGTAGATCGGGATGCTTTGCTGCACCGATATACAGTCGCCCTCGCCCACGGGTGGCTCGCCGGGCGCTTGACCTGTGGCTACGGGCCCAGCGGGGGTGTCGTATCCAAGCGCGTACACGGAAGCGAGGGTGGAAACGACGCCCGGATCGACGGGGGAATCGCCAACGCGCCGCTCGGGCTCGATATGTGGCTTACAGGGGCGTTGAGCTGCGCTTTCACCCCATTCGGCGCGTGGGGGTCCGCGGTGCGATGAGAGCTTGGGTGGCTGGGTCGAGTTCGAGGCCGAGGTCGGCGAGGTGGCGTTCGAGACGGGTGTAGGCGTGGCGGGCGGCGTCGTGGCGGCCCGCGGCCTGGTATAGCCGGATGGCGTGTTGGGTCAGCCGCTCGTGGTCAGGGTGGAGCGCTCCGAGGTGTTCCAGGAGCGTCAGGATGGTGTCCCGCTGCTGCGGGGCAGCGGTGGCGTGTTCGGCTCGGTGGGCAAGGCGGAGAGCGACGTCGGTGGCCTGCGTGGTGAGGTGTTCCCGGATCGCGTCAGCCCACAGATAGTCAGCACCTTGCGCGAAGGGGCCCCGGTAGTGGACAAGGGCCTCTCGCGCAGCGGGCAGGGCGTCATGCGCTGAATCTTTCGGTGGAGAGAATTCTTCCTTGAGGGTTCTAGTGAAATCTTCGAGATCGGTTTCTACGAGTTCCGGGTGGAGTTTATGGAGCTCTCCTTGGAGCAGGATGAATTCCTGTGCGGTGATCCCCGTTGCGGCACGCAGGGCACGTCGTACGGCGCGACGAAGGTTTTTCAAGGCGTTGGATGCGTTGTCGGGTTCCAGGTGGAGTTTGTCGGCGATGTCAGTGGCGAGGAGTCCGGTGGGGTGGGTGGCCAGCAGGGCGAGGAATTCGTGGACTTCGGGCCTGAGGTTGGTGCCGACGGGTTCGGCGTGGCCGCGGGCGTACAGCGTGATGGGGCCGAGGACGTGGAGGCGAACGGGCTTGGTCTGTTGCGGGCGGGAGGCGGTGTTGGGATACGGGGCGGCGGGGGCCGGTTCGCCCTCTGAGTCGTCGGCGGCAGTGGATTTCGGCTGGCTGTCTCGGGCGGGTGGGCGTTGGTCGGGAAGGATGCGCAGGTGGGGGCGTTGGCCGTGGGCGCCGAGGAGGACTTCGGTCATGTCGCGGCCGGCGTCGGGTGTGAGGTGGAACAGCTTCAGGTGACTGGGGTGTTGGGGGTGTGCGTCGGGTCGGGTAGTGGTGCCGTCGGCGGCGATGTTCCAGTGCTCGGCGCCCGAAAGTGGGACGTCGAGGGTGAGCACGATCAGGACGCCGGGTTGGCTGCGGGCGGCCAGGGCCTGAACCTGCCCGAGGTGGGCGGCGTCCGGTGTGGCCAGCAGGAGCAGAGCACCGGGTTCGGTCTCGTCTGCACTGTCCGCTGTTGCCGGGCCCGCTGTCGGCGTGTCGCGGTCCTGCTGTGCACGGGCGTGGGTGACCAGGTGTTGTTCGGCGATGCGGACCGCTTGTGCGGTGTCGGTGGTCTGGGTCAAGGCGGTGAACTGCGGTGGCAGTCCGGGGAGCAGGCGGTCGGCGGTGTCTTCGGTGACGACGGCTTTGGTGTGGGGAGGGGCGGGGCGTTGGCGTTCGGCGGCGGTGAGCACGCCGGTCAGCAGGGAGCGGGCGGCGTCCTCGGCTCCGGGACCGGTCCAGGTGCAGCCGCCGGTGGTGGCCAGGACGTCGACGGGCACCTCCGCGTTGTCGCTTACCCCGATGGTCACTGTGTCTGCGCTACGGGGTTGTTGGGGCGGCGTGCGGCGGGTGATCAGGGCTTCGGGGTCGTGGGAGCGACGGGGTTGTGCAGCGGCATGCGCGGCTTGAGCGGCCTTGTCGACCAGCGGGCTCAAGGCGGGGACCTGCGCGTCAGGTTCACGCCGACGACGCTGCTGCACGTACCAGTAGCGGCGCGCGGCCAGGAGACCTGCCGCCGCAGTGATGCCGATCAGGCTCGCCTCCCCGAACCCAATCGTGGCCGATCCCGACGCGGCCTCCATCTCCACCTTGCGGTCCGCGGCACCGTCGTCCTGTCGTGGTGTGGAGAGGACGTTCCGTCCGGTGACCTGCCGGTCGGTGACGGGTCTGCGGGCGGGAGCCGGCCGTGGCGAAGCGGGCGAGTCGGACGGGGGCTCCGCTACGGAATCCGGCGGAGGGCCGTCGGGAACGGGGATGGTTGCCGACGAAGCGGGGTGGCGGTCGCTGACGGGGATGGTCAGTTGCCAGCCGGGCTTTAGCAGGTCAGGGTCGCGGAGGCGGACACCGTCGCTTTGCACCCGATCCTTGTTGAGGGCGTAGATCCGTGGCCACCTGAGCGCGTCGCCGAGGTGCGCGTAGGCGATGTCCCACAGCGTGTCGCCTTCCATCACCGTGTACTCGATGTGTCGCACCGTTTTGACATTGGCATGAGGCTCGGCAGCCTCAGTACGGGACGTCGCTGCCGTGCTTGCGGAACTAGGACTTGTCCGGTCGATCATGTGCGGAGCCAGATGGTGAGGGCGGCGGCGGTTGCGGTGCCGAGGTAGATGTAGCGGCGTTTGTCATAGCGGGTGGCCACGGCTCGGTGTTGCTTGAGTCGGTTGATGGCTCGCTCGATGGTGTTGCGTTTCTTGTACCGCTCTTCGTCAAAGCCGGGTGGCCTCCCGCCGCGTGCGCCTTTGCGTAGGCGGGCGGCTTGGCTGTCGGTCTTCTCCGGGATGGTGTGCCGGATTCCTCGCCTTCGCAGGTATGCGCGACACAGCCTGTTGCTGTAAGCCTTGTCCGCGGCAAGGCTGTTGGGCTTCTTCCGTGGTCTGCCCGAGCCGACCCGCGGGACGCGGATCTTGTCCATAACGGCCTTGAACTGGGTGCAGTCCGCCCGCTGACCTGGGGTGACGACCAAGGACAGTGGGCGGCAGCGGCCGTCCGCGCTCAGGTGGAGCTTGGTGGTGAACCCGCCGCGCGAGCGGCCCAGCCCCTCACCTCCCGCACCACCTCCACCAGCCGGCCGCACAGGCTCTGCCACGGCGTCTCGCCCTGATGTTCGTGCAGTTCGGCCCCCTTTGACACCGGGACCGGCGGCGGATCATTGCGGGCGCCGGCCGCATGCTGGTGGGCGCGGACGACGGTGGAGTCGACCGAGATGTCCCAGTCGATCTCACCCGCGGCGTCAGCTGCCGCCTGGACCTGCTGGAGCAGATGCTCCCACGTGCCGTCGGCCGACCACAGCCGATGGCGTTCATAGACGGTCTTCCAGGGCCCGAACCGTTCCGGCAGGTCACGCCACTGCACCCCGGTCCGCACCCGATGCAAAATCCCGTCGATGACCTGCCGATGGTCCCGCCACCGGCCACAACGCCTGTTACTGACCGGCAGAAACGGCCGCAGCCGTTCCCACTCGGCATCACTCAGATCGCCCCGCCCCATGTCCACATCAACGACCTGAGCCAGGGATAGTCACATGATCGACCGGACAAGTCCTAGGGGCGGCTTGCTGCACCACCGCGGGGTCGAGGGGGGCTGTCGCGGCGATCCGGTGCGGGGCCTCGTTCGCGAAAGAGAGCTGCTGTGCGTTGGCAGTTGCGGGGCGCCAGAGGCTGAGCAGGGCGACGACGAGGGTGCCGATGCACAGCGCGCCCAGCGAGCCCTTGAGGGACAGGGTGGCGACGTGGTCGTGGTGGGCGCGGCGGTCCTGCAACAGTTGTGGGAGGTGGGCTGTATACCAGCAGATCTCGCGGACCACGGTATAGGCGAAGGCGGCCCAACAGGCCCAGCCCACCACCGCCAGCAGCTCGATGACCAGCGGATCGCTGATCGGCTGCGCGAGCCGTTCGCCCAGTTCGTGCCAGGAATGGATGTTGTCGGGCCACGGGACGCCGGTGGCCTGCCACAGCACGTAGGGCATTCCGCCCAGCAGGCCAAGCGTGACGGTGAGAGTGCCCAGGGCCGTGGCGGCCGCGGTCAGGCGCTCGCGTAGTGCGGCGTGGTGAGTGCTCATGACGGCCGGTTCGCTCTCCGCGGCAGAAGTGATGAACAGTCTTTACGGGCTGGTGCGTTCGGCGTGTGAGGTGGCGGTCGCGTGCAGGGTGAGGGAGCGCAGGCCGACCAGTTGCAGGATCTGCGTGCGGTAGCGGTGGGTGACCTCGACGGTGACGGCGTTCCCCCTAACCAACGCGCCACCGCTGTCCCCGGCGGAGACGACGTAGGCATGGGCGGCGCGAGTGGCCTCTGCACGTAAGAGGCGGACCTCGTGGCGATCGCGCAGCCGACCGGCGTCGAGCTGCTGAGCGCCACTGCGGGCGGCTTCCTGCGCCACGTCCAGCGCTCGGGCCTTGCCGGCCAGGGCCAGGCCCCCGTCGACGACGATCCCGGCGAAGAGCCACAGCGCAGCCATGACACCGATGACGAACGCCGTGGCCTGCCCTCGGTCGTCTCCGTGATTGAGCCTGGCGCGGACGTTGGTCAGGTGGGTTCGGAGTCGTGGCGTCACGAGGCACCTCGGTGGGAGTCGACGACGGAGAACGCGGTGCCGTCCAGGTGTACGTGGCCGGGCATGCCAGTGCGGGTGAGGTCTGCGAGGGCGGCAGTGCAGGAGACCTTCGCCGAAACACTGGCCCCCGGGGTGAGCCCGCCGGTGGTGACGTGAACGCTCGGACTGGTGCAGGCGGCACCTGCTTCCTTGAGGGCCACGGTTGCGGCGCCGACGGCCTCCGTACGGGCGGCGTGTTCGGTACGGGCCAGGGAAGCGGCACGGGCGGCCTGGTGGGCGGCGTCCCCCACAATGAGGCGTGCATCGGTCAGCCGTCCCAATGCCACCACGACGAGCAGCACCAGCACCAGCAGCGGAGTGATCAGCACCAGTTCCACCGAGGCCGAACCGCAGTCGGGGCCCGCGGCACGAGCTTCGTGGGAGGGGGACGTCATGACCGAGCTCCGGTGGGGGTGGTGAGGCGTTCGGTGGGGCCGGAGACAGCGCCAGAGGCGTGGAGGTGGAGGCCGGGCACGACTGCCATCACCGTTCCGCGCACCCGCACGGTCGTCTGCGTAGCGGTGCGCGCGACGGTCACCGAGGGCGCGGTCAGGATCCGGCTGCCCAGCGCCGCGAGGCTGCGACCGGCCTGAGCCCGGCCGTCAGCAGCCGAACCGGACTTCGTGCGGGCGGCAGCCAGAGCCCGCTGGGCGGCGAACTGCGCGACGTGCCGGGCGTGCCAGACCAGCGCGAACTGCACCACCAACATGGCAAGGAGCAGCAGCACAGGCACGACCAAAACCAGCTGCGTCGTCGCCGTCCCGCGGTCGTCACGTGGCCTGCGAAGGATGGCGGTCACGTCTACCCCAGGTCGATTCCCTTGGCCTTGGCCGTGACCTTGGCGACGATGATGCCCACCACACTCAGCCCCAGGAGCACGAGCAGGGCGGTGATCAGAACGGTCTCGGTGGTGTATCCGGCGTCCCCACGGGCATGCCGGCGCACCTCAGCCAGATGAGCTCGCAGCAGCCGGGCCAGGGCCTTGATGTCGAACATAACGGGTCTCTCTCTTGGATCTCGTACGGTTCGGGGCGGTCAGGTCGCGGATAGCACGTGGGCGAGGGCCGGGTAGCCGATCAACAGCAGGAAGGCGGCGAACAGCCCCATCACAGGCAGCGACATCCGCTCAGTGGCCGCCTGCGCCGCCCCGTCGGCCTCCGACGTACGGCGCCGCCGCATCGCCCGCGCTTTCGCGCCCAGCGACCCACGGATCTTGGCGCCCTCGCTGCCTGCGAGGCTCAAGGTGGAGGCGAGTTCAACCAAGTCGCTGACGCCGAGCTGTCTGCCGAGTTCTCCCAGGTGGGTCCACGGGCTGGTGCGGGTGAGCTGCGCGACGTGCAGGGCGTGCCGCAAGGCGCCTGCCGCCCAACCCTGCGGCGCGGCGATGGCCTGGGTCAGGGCTTGTTGGACGCCGGCGCCGCCGGCCAGGGCGATCACAGTCAGGTCCAGGACGAGGCTGAGGGTGTGCCGCATCTCGCGTCGTCGGCACTCCGCCCGTCTGCCCAGATCGAGGTCGGGGACGAAGAACAGCGCTGCCGCTAGGGCCAGGGATCCGGCCAGCGGTACCCACCATCCCGCCGCGACATCGACCCCCAGACGCAGCAACAGGACCACGGCCCACGGTGCGACGAGCCCAGTCATCGCGCAGGCCGCCTTGCCCGCCAGATGCTGTTCCTCATCCGTGCCGCACACGGCCAGATCCGCACACAACGACTTCGTAGGGAAACCGAGCGCTCGCACCAGCGGCACGGCACGCCGCCCCAGTCGAGTCGCCCACTCCGTCTTCTCCGCTTCCTGTCTCGGCGAAGAGACGAGCTCCACGGGCGTGTTGAGTGCGGCCAGGACATCGGCAAGGGCGGGCCTGGGAGGACGCAGCCCGTAGACGAGGGCGGCCGCTCCAGCACCGAAGAGCGCCCCGAGCACCATAACGATCACGATTCGCCTCCCAGTGCAGGCCCCGTTCCGGCGACGGCAGGGGGAATCAGGCGGACGGGTTCGCCGACCCGGCCGATCGCGGAGAGGTAGGTGAAACTGGCGGCGAACAAGCCACCGACCGCCGCCAGGATGACTTGCCCGGTCCAGGTGTTGAAGGGGTCGAGGTAGGGGCGGTTGAAGACCACCATGCCCACGGCCATCCCCAACGTGACGATCACGGTGACGCGTACTCCGGTCCGTACGCTGGCGCGTCCGGCGTCGATGCGCTGGCGCATGGCCACCTGTTCCCGCACCGACTCCGCCAGCTCACCCAGCAACGGCGCCAGCTGCCCTGCCTGCTGCTCAGCCGCCACGACCAGTACCGCCACCACCACATCCGCCAGTGGGTCATCCACGTCCGTGGCGAATCCCCGCAGCGCGGCGGGCAGGGAGCACCCCGACCGCACGGTCGCAGCCAGCTTCCGCATCTCAGGCTCAAGGGCGGCCGGCGCAATGTCGGCCGTCGCCAGCACCGCCTGCTCCAGGCCTGCCGCTGCGGAGAGGGTGTCGCGGAGCATCTCCGTCCACGCCGCCAGTGCCTCCATACGTTCTGTCCGCCAGGCCGTCGCCCGGTCCGGGCCGAGCAGACCGGGCAGCGTCAGGGCGCCAACCGTGGTCAGCACCGATGCCACGGGCCAACCCGTCAGGGCACCCACAACCACACCGACCGTCACTGCGATCGCGAAGCGGCGGGTGGTCCAGTCCCTGGGCAGCCGCTCGATCAGCCAACGCCGCCTGAGCCCCGGCTGTTCCTCCCGCGCCGTCCTTCGTACGGCTCCGTAGCCGATCGCCACGAGCCCCAGTCCACACACTGTGCCGCAGGCCACTGCCACCGCTGTGACGGCGCCGGTTCCCCAGTTGCTTGTGGTCATCCGGCTGCTCCCCACCACGGAGCCTCGGTGGTAGCCCGGGGCTCCAGTCCAACCGCGACCAAGTCGTTGAGGGTCTCCGTACGAAGGGGAGTTGCGGGAACGGCCCGCCCGTCCGGCCCAGGACGGTAGACCTCGTTCGATACGACCTGCGCCCCATCCGCGTCGACGACCTCCCGCACCGAGTCAACTACCCGTCGCCCCGCCGCATCCCAGCCCAGATGCACAACGAAGTGGACGGCGGAGGCGACCATCAGATTCGTCGCTTCCAGCGACAGTCGCTCTGGGGCCTGAGCCGCGTAGGAGGCAAGCTTGGTGAAGACCCCGCGCGAGGTCGAGGCGTGGATGGTGGACAGGGAGCCGTCGTTGCCCTGCGACATCGCGTTGCACATCGGGATGACCTCCGCGCCGCGAATCTCGCCGACGATGACCCGGTCCGGGGACATCCGCAGTCCCCAACGCACCAGCTCCGCCTGGTCGATGCCGCCCTGCCCTTCGATGTTTGGCTCCCTGGCCTGCATGGCCACCACATTCGGGTGCGCCGCCGGATCCGCGTCCAGCCCGAGCTCGAACGTGTCCTCGATCGTTACCAGTCGTTCCGCGGGCGGAATCTCGTGCGCGAAGGCCCGCAGCACCGTGGTCTTGCCGACGTTGGTCCCGCCTCCGATCACGATGTTCTTGCGTGCCCGCACCAGCGCGGTCAGGAAAGCCGCCAGCTGTTGGTCACACACCCCAAGTCGCACCAGCTCGGCCATCGACGCCACCGGGAAGCGATGGCGTCGGATCGTCAACGAGACCCGACCGGTGACTGCCATGACGGCGAAGAGACGAGAGCCATCGGGAAGTTGCAGATTCAGCCGAGGCATTCCCCTGTCGAAGCGTCGCTCTTCGTCGCCCGTATTGGCCGCGAGGGTGCGCACGAGTTCCACCAGCTCAGCATCTGAGGCCGCCACGGGACTCTCGCGGCGCCACGTCCCGGAAGCGTCCTTGACCCAGACCACATCGCAGCCGTTGACGCAGATGTTCTCCAACGTGGTGTCCGCCAGCAGTCGCTCCAGGCGTCCCGTCCCGAACAGCGCATCGGTGACCGCCTGGACGACCCTTTCCTCGATGGCCGCATCGACAATCTGGCTTCCGTAGGAAAGGGCCAGGCGCCGTTGGGCGCCGAGCTCCTCGACCAGCAGACGGTCCACGGTGGCCCGGCGTGCCGCCTCACCCTCCGCCGGCAGCCCCGCTGCCTCCCGCTCACCGGCATACTCCGCCAGTCGCGCCGCCACTCGCTGCCGCACCAGCAGCACCAGCTCGTGCTCGCCCTGTACCGGGATCACACCTGGCGGCGGCATCACCGTCTCGCCCACGAGGGACTCCCCTCATCACGCACAGCAGCCACAAGCCTCCGAGGCCGCTGCCCGTCCACCGAGGTCTCTGGTTCGGCCTCCCGTGGATAGCCCAACTGTCGGGCCAGCAGCCGGGCAGCAGCCATCAGCGGCCGTGCCCGAAAACCCGTCGTAGGCAGAGTTCCCCGGCGCGGTCGGCTCATCGCGGCTACGGCTTTGGCATCCCACGGCACGAAGACCACCTTCTCGATGCCGAGCGCTCCCGCGACCTCATCCGCCGGATACGGGCACGGCCCGACGACTGCCAACGTCAAGCGCTCTGCGAACACCTCAGCCTCCAGGCCGTACGCAGACACATGCGTCAGCGGCTCCGCACCACCCCGCGCCACCACGACCACCTGATCAGCGACCCGCAGCAGGGGCACGGTGTCCTCGCCGAGCCGCCCGACGTCCAGGAGCACCGTTCCCTGATCGCCTTCCTCTCCCAGCAGTAGGCGCCGGCCGCCTTCGGCAGCCAAGAGCTTCACGGCCTCGTTGCACGGCCGACGCCCGGGCACCGCGACCACTGCCCTTACGCCGAAGGGCAGCTCGCTCACCGCGCCCAGCAGCGAACCCGGATGCGGTTTCCCGACCGCGGCCGCCACATCCAGCAACGACGGCGCAGGCGGCAGTCCGAAGCGCATCATCAGGTCACCACCCGAGCCATCCGCCTCGACCATCACCGGCCGGACCCCACCGTCCGCCTCACGCGGCCAGGCGGCGCCCAACGCCAGCGCCGTCGTCGTCACCCCCGGCGCACCCGAGACCGACCCGACCGCCACCAGACGTCTCACGGGGCCTCACGCCCCTCTGCCGGCAGCACCACTACACGCGGACTCTCCAACTGCACCGCCCGTCGTGCGGCCCCGGTTTCCACCAGCACCGTGACCACACGGGGCCCGCCCGCCGACTCCGGTGCCCGCACCCCCGTCACCGTTCCGGTCACCACCGACGGCACCTTGTCCTCCGCGTCACCCGCCACAGCTCCGGTGGCCGCCGGCCCGGAAAACACTGCAACATGTTCACCAAGCGAGAGGTCCGGCGGCGAGCCGCCCGGCTCCACCGCGAACGCCACTTGTGAAGACCCCTTCGGCGGGAACCCGGCACGCGTTCCGACCTGCCCCGGCGCCAACAGTGCCCCGGCCGCCAGCGGCACCCGCGCCCGCCGCCCCAACACCGCGCCCCGCTGTGCCACCGGCACTACACCCGCCTCCGCAGCCACCTCCACCACCCGCAGGTCACCCGGCTCCAGCACCTGACCTCCTGGCACGTCGTGAGCGACCGCCAACACCCGGTCCCGCTCACCCGCCATCTTTACGACCATCGTGAAGCCGACCGCCGAGACCACCACCGCCCCCACCCCGGCCCACACCCAGCCCAGCCGACGCCTCCGGCCACCCGTCGCCACCGGCTTCCGCTCCGGACCCGCGCGACGCGCCCCCGGCACACCAACGGCAGCCCCCTTCGGGGCTGAAGAAGACAAGGAGGTACCCACAATTCACCCCGCAGTAAGAACGTCCACTTCCACCGAGCGGCGCATCAGCACCGCACCGTTCGACCACTCCAGCCGTCAGCTCGTCACGACGGCCTGCACCTCATCGACCACCAGTCGCCGCTCGGCCGACATCGTCAGCCCCGGCACCGCTCCGGATCGCCCACCTCCCTCCCACTCGACATCCCAGACAACCCGCACAGACACCCGAAACGCCTGCCCAGTCTCGGATGTCGAAGCCCGCCGGTAGGTGTATCCGCAGTCCGGCGACGATGCCTTGGGGCCAAACCGGGCCGAGTACGGCGTCCCCGGTCCCCGGCACACCACCGTGCCGCCCTCACCCATCGACCACACCGCCCGCCGCGGCCTGGCGATCGCCGTCACTGCCACCCCATCCGCCGCCGCCGATGTCGTGACAGGACCCCACGTCCCACGCTCCACCCACATCCACGTCGGCAGGTTGACTACCTGCACGAAATCCTCCCTCGGACTCGTACGGATCACCGGTCTCGGCAACTTCAACCGCGACACCGCCCGCTGCACCACAGCCTCCACCGGCACGTGCTGCTCCACGTCCGCCTTGGGCTTGTGCGACTCCTCGCCGTCAGAACGCGGAAAAATCCCCTTACCCGCCTTGGCCAGGCCCATCGTGGCCAACGCGGGCCCCCAGCCACCTGTCTCGCCGGCCGGTGGGGTCTTCACGCCCCCACGACTCGAATTCGCATCCGCCGCTTGCGCTGTGGGACCGTTCTCGCTCGGACGGTCCGGCTGTTTCGACACGCTGCCAGCCGCCACCTCACACTGACCCGGGGCGCACGTGACTGCCGCGAATCGCGAATGGGAATCATCCGCCCAGGCCAGCACAGAGGCCGCACCGGAGAGCATCGCCAGAGCGCCCATAACCACGCCCCCGGCTGCGATAGATCCAGGCATCAGCACGATCCAGATTCGTGCATATAAAGGTGTGAAACCTTCCACACCCCCTCACTGGGGCGAACAGTTGCATCGGCCCGGAAATGACTGCCCGGCACGTTATTCTTCAACTCACCGTTCAGCTTGTACTCCAGCCAATTCCGGGCGTCCACGCAGTCCCGCAACACGACCTCCCGGCCTGTCGCCCTGATGATCTTAGGGTTCACCTTTGGCGCCCCTTTACTGACGACCTTGTCTTCCTTGCCTTTCCGCAAGCCATATTTCATCAACTCAAGGGCGCCACCGGTTGCGTGATCTCCCAGCGTCGGGAACGCCGCATCGGACGTTTCCGACGCCTTCGTCAGATCGCGCCACATGGCTCGGTAGGCCTCAAGGGCTGCCGTGTGCTCCGCGCCAGGCGCATGAGACGCCGTCGCTTCAGCTGTCCTCTCCGGCAATGGCTTGGCGCCAGGCTTTTCCCCAGCACACCCACCCACCAGGACCAGAGCCGTCGAAACCATGCAGGCACCGCAAAGCCGCAACGTCACTCGGCCGCCACTCAACACAATCCCCCACCTTCCGTCACCAACAGCCCCCAAATAACCACTCTCTGTGATCAATTGCAAACTGGAGTTACCCGGTGTTGCGCAGTTCAACCGCAACGAGTGAGGCCCATCCGACGTCCTGCGCCTCTCACGGAGTCTTGTGTCGATGCGCCCCGGAAACGACCTGCAGGCTGCCGTCCGGCCTGGTGGCAGCCTGCGGTCACCAGCCCCTAGCCGTCCGCTCGGCCGCCGGGGATGAGCATCCAAGCGGCCTTCATCCCTTCGCGCGTGCGCGCCATGAAGCCCCAGCGGCCACTGGTGAGTTGATGCACGATGTGAAGGCCCCTGCCCCGTTCCGACAGGACCCCCAACAAAGCATCCAAGCCGCCCCCGCGCGTTTCCGGTACGGGAGCGAATGACATCCCTGCCGACATGTCGGGGATCCGAGGGATGCGAGGATCTCGATCCACCACCTCACAGACCATTCCAGCCGTGACCCGACGCAGCCTCATCTCATATGGGCCCGGTGCATGCTCAAGGGCATTGGCGACGAGCTCCGAGACGGCCAGCACGGCATCTTCGACTTCCCCTCCGCCATAACCGAGTTGGTCCAAGGCGCAGTGCAGGGCGGTTCGGGCACGCGACACTGCATGCGGGGTGTCTCCGGTCCAGCGCCAGAGCACGCGGACGACGTTGGATTTGCGGTGCAGCGGCGGGGTCATCGTCGCCCCCCTCGCACGGCGTGGCGCCCTCGGGCGACGCGACGGTGGCGGCCTCGCCCCGGGCGCACGCACATGCTTGCTTCGTCGAGCGCAGCGGAGCCTGCGTGGGTGAACAACAATGTCAGAGATGCGGCGATGAACAGAACAGGGGTCATGCTGAAGACCTCCACGGTGATCGCGGCTGCAACGCGACCACCGAACCTCGGCGCTCGTGAAGAGCGGAAGCCGCTAATCAAGAGGTCTTTGTTGTGTTGTCGAGACGGGCCGCGATTCGGCTAATAGCCGCCGAGGAGAGTGATCGCGGTCACCGAAAGCGGCTCAATAGCGCCCTGACAAAGCGACGCTATCGTCCCCGTCAGGTGGATCTGCAGCCTTCACACCACGGACTGATCTCCGAGTACATGCGAGACGAGAAGGCCGTTCTCCTCGTTCTTTCAGCATGCGAAGAAAAGCGAAGACTTCAGCCAGCCTTGCCGCACTTGCCGTGTTGGTGATTGCCCCACCCGCGGGAGCCACAGGCTCCGCTACCCGACTGGGGAACCGGCTCACCGTCTATGGGAGTGGTCTGCACGTGGACAGCGTGACCACCTCCCGGACACCCCACCGGATCCATGCCCAGGCACTCCTGACCCTCTGGGAGAACGGGAAGTGGAAGCAGAACATCCGGGGTTGGACGTCGGCCGACACCAATGGCAACACCGACCACACAAGTTGGAGCATCAACCAGAACTTTCCGGACGGCTCGCGGCTGTGCACTGAGTGGAAAGACCTTTCAGGACGCGTCTCGCCCGGGATGGCCTGCCTGATCATTCACAGGTAAGTGCAGCATCGCCGGGGTCCAGCATCGCTGGACCCCGTGCCCTGCGGTTGCCAACAGTTGAGTGCCACGCCAGCGGAAGGCTCAGGGCCGCTGGCGGTGCCTGTCCTGCCGGAGCAGGTGATGCTTTCGCCTACGCGCCCAGGGCATCGATCATGTGATCGTCGAGGTCGGCAACCCAGTCCTCCCGGCGCCACGGCCGCAGCTCGCGTCGGGCATGGCGTAGCCGGATCGTCGCCACTCGTCCGCCAGTCGCTGACGTGGCGTTGATGCACTCGTGCAGCAGTGTGGCTGCCGACTGCGGGTCGCCGAGGCGCAGTCGAGCCAGTGCCTGGTCAGACCTGACGATGGCTCGCTGTACCTGCTCGCGCGGCCGGGTGAGCGCCGCTGCGGACCGGGCGAACTCGTCGTGCGCGGCGGCTGCGTCGCCGACGTACAACGACGTCACGCCCTCGAAGCCTCGCAGGTGTGCGGCGGTGAAGGAGGACGTCGACGGATCGTCGGAATGGTCGCCGTCGAGGTCGTACCAGGCCAGGGCGAGAGCCGCCCGCGCCTGCCGTTCAGCATGTTCTCCTCCCGCCCGCGCGGTGATCTCTGCCTGCAGCGCATGGGCACGGGCTCGGACGATGGTGCTGCCGCCGGCGCGTGCATCGCGCACCGCGGAGTCGACGAGCTGCCGAGCGGGTTCCAGGCCAGGCGTCGAATAGAGGGTGACCAGAGCATGACTCATGTGCACCATGGCCCGTCGCCACGGCGTCCCGATCTTCCCGGCCGCTTCGGTGGCGGCGGTGTACAAGCTGTGCGAAGCGGCGTCATCGCGTGTTTCGAAGGCGAGTCGGCCTGCCAGCGTGTACGCCTCTGCGCCAATGGTACGTAGGCCCGGCAACAGCGACGCGGGAACGTCGTCGGCGAGCAGCAGTCGCCGGCACGACTCGACAACGGGCGCGAGGAGGAGCTGTAGCCGTACGAACGGCAGGCTGCCGACTTCGCGATTCACATCACTCACGCCGGTCCTCATCACATCGAGCAGGGCCTCGTCCACCCGCCGCGGATCCGCGAGCGCCGTGACCAACGTGGTGCGCGCCTGCGGGCCGAGCAACGCCAGCAGGTCCAGACTCTTGCTGTCGTCCGTCGAGGTACGCACCAGCAGTCGGCGAAGCTCGACGACGGCCTGCTCGCTCTCGCCGAGGTGCCTGAGAGCGTCGAGCAGTTCGGCGAAATCGGAGCCGGAGCCGAGGCACGTCTCGCCATCGGAGCGTCGGGCGTAGAGGTGCGCGAGCAGCAGCTGGTACCGCTCGCTGGGCAAGATCGGCCTGGCACTTTCCCATCGAGCGACGGTCCGCTGAACACTGGCGACGCTGACGTCCAGAGGTTGTCCGAGACGGGCTGCCACGTCGATCAGGGCGCGGGCGGTGTCGGCCAAGGACATGCCGCGGCTGCGGCGCAACTGCTTCAGCGTGGCCGCACCGCGCTGGCGATCGTGCGCGCTCATGTCCCCATCATGCCCGTGCCGTACGTCACACAGGGACGATCAAGCGAGGCTTCCGGCTCGTCGCAGCGTGCTCGATCGTCTGCCATGTGCCGGACGTGCTGTCGCTCCCGTCAAGAGGAAACCCAATGACCATCTCGGACCGGTCGACCATGTATCGGTTCCGGGCGTAGTAGGCAGGCGTCCGCAATTCGGATGCACGTAGTTCGACGACCTCCGCGATCCGGTCCTTGCACCGGCTGATCGCCTCCTGGGCCTCGTCCGGTTGCTGGTCGACGGTCCCCGGGACGACGATCGTGATCGTCGACCGCGCATGGCCGGCCAGCCACAGCAACGACAGCGAGTCGATCCCCTTCGCCCCACCGATATGAAAGTGGGCGTCCTCGCTCGCAAACGGACCGAGATAGCGGGCGAAGAGGTCCGTGTACCAGGTGATTTCGTGGTGTCCCGTTGACCGTGTTCCGGTGATGGCAATGCTCATAGCCATGATCAAGTCCGTGTCATAGGTTGTCAGATCCCCAGTCGGCTCGCTTCACAGTGCACTACAACCATGGACACGAGAAACGACTCGGCCGCCATTCTGGCCGAGCACCTCCGAGCGAACGGTGTCATGGTCGTCTGGACCGACGCGACCGCCCTCTCTGCTTCCCACCCGCTGAACTCGGCAGCCCGCGAGGACGTTGCCGCCGACGATGGCCGCTACGTCACCGCCTACGGGTACGAGGTCGGACAGTACGGCGACGAGCGCGAAACAGCCCACCGCGTCGCGCACCTCGTAGGAGCCTCGCCTGGACACGAGCTGCTACCGGTCGATGCAGAGACCATCACCACGACGATCCGGCGCGCACTGCGTCTCGGCTTCGGCCGACCGGCCCCCGGCGCCCTGACCCACCTGGAGGAGGAACTGAGTGGGCACATCGCTCTCCTCCTCCCCGAGGTTCGTGAGTCCGCCCGGCGACTATGGCCCAGCAGCATCGAGGCCCACCGACTCGAGGCCCGGCTCGACAGCATCGAGCGACAGCTCAGTCGGGGTCTCGGGCAAGGGGTGCTCTCCGCTCACATCCAGGTGCACCAGCTCGCCCGGGATTGCCAGTACCTGCTGGCCCGACACACTGCGGAGGGCCAGCGATGACAGCCGCCCCGTCGCCACCGCTGGCCTTCATCTACGACCGCAGCGCAAGCCGATCCCGCCGACAGCTCCACATGCGGTTGGAAGGCTGCCGCCACTACGCCGATGACATGGGCTGGCCCATCGCCGGCCGCTGGGTCGACCTCGGCGAGCACGCCCTCACCATGCACCGGCCGCAACTGACTGCACTGCTGACCATCATGCAGACAGAAGCGGACCATCACGAGGTGCTCTGCCTGGTGCACACCTCGGAAAGGCTGGCAACCGACACCACGCACCGTCTGCTGCTCCAACAGCGCGTCATCGCAGCCGGAGGCCGGACAGTCACCACGTTCGACGAGCCCGTCCAGCCCACCCTGCGCGCCGTGCTGCTCGGAAGGGCCCCGTGACTCCTCACCAGCGGCGCATCGTCACCTACCTGATGTGCCTGGCCGCGCTTGTTCTCGTGCTCACCATCGGCATGCTGGGAGGTAGCCATGCGTAACTCTAGTGACCGTCCGCGGGTCGGTGATGAAGTCGAATACGCCACTGGCCGCCGGGCGATCGTCACCGACATCAGGGACGGCATTCCCTACCTGCGAGCGGCAGGAGGTCGGCTGTGGCCGACTGACGCCCCGGCCACGCTCAAGGTGATGCGAACGCGGGAACAACGGCTCGCGGACGGTGACGTGTGGTGAGCGGGCCCCGCCCGGGCGGGCAAGCGGGAGACACGCCGCAACCCGGCTTGCGAGCCCGCCGATTCCGGCACGTTTGTCTGCGACGCCACGAGCCTCTGTACCCGCCCTCGCCCTGCGGCAGCCCGACGGGAAGTCACGCGTCGACCGCGCAGAACAGGGTCATGCTGGTGCCAGCCCACTGCGCCGCCCGAGGCACCTTGGCCGCAGGGCACGAGCGTTCAACACGCCGTCGGGCAGCCGTGCCACACCTCGTAGTCCTGTCCTTCCGGGCGGCGGCGTGTTCAGTCGGCGGCTTCGGCCAGCCGCCTCTCCAGGCGTGAGCGTATGGCCCTGGCCCGGGGGTCGGTGTAGGGGGTCAGGTATGTCAGGGCCTCGGCCCAGTGGGCGCGAGCCGCCTCGGGGTCTTCTGTGTGGAGAGCGGCGGCCAGGTGGTCGAGCTCCACGGCGAACTCCCACTCGTCCCCGAGGTCTCGGTGGACAGCCGCGGCTTGTCGGTGGAAGGCGGCAGCCTCACCGCAGCGGTCCATTGCAGCGTACGTCTGACCCGTGCCACGCCAGGCCAGGGCTTCCCGACTGCGATCACCGAGGCGCCGGTGGAGCAGGGCCGACTGCCGGTAGGAGGCCAGAGCGTCGCCGTGCTGCCCGGCGGCGCGCTGGATGCCGCCGAGAGTGAGCAACCAGAAGCCCTCCAGTCCACGATTGCGCAGGCTCAGCGCGATTCCGAGGGCCTCATCAATGGCCTCGCGCGCGGCCTCGATCTCGTCCCGCTCGCGATGGAGCTCTGCGACGAGCCACAGGGAGTTGCCGGTGCTCTGCTGGTTGTCCAGGGCGCGGTGAGCAGCGAGGGCGGCGTGGATCGCGGCGTCTGCTTCCCCGAGGTGGCCTGCTTCCAGGTGGGCGCCGGCCAGGTTGGACTGGGCGGAGGCAGCCCAGCGCTCGCCGCCTACGTCGCGGAAGATGCTGATGGCCTGTACGAAGTGGGCGGTGGCCGCTTCGAGTCGGCGGGTGCGCAGGTGGATGAGGCCCAGGAGGTTGAGGGCATGCGCCTCATCAATCCGCTTCCGCGCGGTGCGGGCGAGAACGAGGGCGCGGTTCAAGAAGCCGACTGCCTGGTCGAGCTGGTTGACTGAACGGTGGGACATACCGAGCTGGTTGAGCAGCAGGAGCTGCCCGTCCGCGTCGTCTGCCTGCGCGGCGGAAGCCAGGCCGATGGGTGCGAAGTCGAGCCAGTCCGCGAAGGCAGCGGAAGCGGACAACGCGTTCCACAGCGTTGCGGTGAGCTGCCAGGCGTGCTCGTGTAGCCCGGCCGTGGCAGCGGCTCGTACGACGTGCGGGAAGGTGGTGCGTTCGCGTTCTGCCCAGTCGGCGGCGGCATCGTAGTCGGCGAAAGCCAGTGGCGGCAGGGATGTGGTCGCCTGGGGCAGCGGCAGTTGGTCCTCGCCGGGTTGGAGCCATGTCTGTGCCGCGGCGGCAGTGTGCAGGTACCAGTCCAGCGCGCGGCGTAGGGCAGCTTCGCGCTGCTCTGTGGGTTCCTCGTCGTGAGCTTGGTCGGCGGCGTAGGCACGCAGGAGGTCGTGGAACTGGTAACGGTCGGGGCCGGTCTGCTCCAGCAGATGGGCGCCGACGAGGTCGTCGAGGAGTTGCCGGGCGCGGTTGCGGGTGTGGTCGGCGAGCGCGGCGGCCGCGTGGAGCCCGAACTCGGGTCCCGGGTGCAGGCCAAGGAGTCGGAAGAGGCGTCCCGACTGCGGTGGCAGCGCGCGGTAGGACCATGCGAAGACGGTCCGGACGGCTTCGGCCTCCTCGTCGATTCCCGTGCTGAGCGCGTCCCAGAGTGCGGACTCGTCGTGCAGGTCTGCAAGCAGGTCGTCGAGGCTCAGGTGCGGGTGACTGGCGGCGCGCTCGGCTGCTATCCGCAGGGCAAGCGGGAGGTGTGCGCACAGCCGGGCCAGCTCTGTCAGCTTGTCCGGAGCGTCGCCCGGGCGGTAGTCCTGCGTGACGGCCCGCAACAGTGCGACGGCTTCCGGCTCGGGGAGCGTGCCGAGGGTGATCCTGCGAGCGCCATCGCGCACGGTGAGGCCGGCCAAGCGGCTGCGGCTGGTCACCAGGACCAGATTGTCTCCGCTGCCGGGAATCAGCGGCCGTACCTGACCGACGGTGGCAGCGTTGTCGAGCACGATGAGCATCCGGCGGTCGGCGAGGAGAGAACGGTAGAGTGCGGCTGCATCGTCCACATTCTGCGGTACGTCGCCCGAGGGCACGCCGAGCGCGGTCAGGAAGCGGCGTAATGCCTGCTCTGCGGTGACCGGCTCAGGGGCTTTCCCCTTGATCGTGGACACCGGTTGTCATGCGGCGGTGGCCAGCGTAGTTGATCGCTGCTCGTAGGCGATCGGGCTGATCTGGCCAAGGCGGGAGTGCCGTCGCCGGGTGTTGTAGCGGGTCGCCCAGCGAAAGACCGCGAGGCGAGCCTCACGGGCCCCGTTCCACCGCTTCCGTCCCTGGAGCGTCTCGCGTTTCATGGTCGCGTTCAGGCTCTCCGCGGCGGCGTTGTCCGCGCTCGTGCCCACCGCGCCGCGTGACCTGGTCACGCCGAGCGCCGAGCAGACCAGGGCGAACTCCTTCGACACATATTGCGCCCCGTTGTCGCTGTGGAAAATCGCCCCTCGCAGGCCGCCGGTGCCACGGGCCGCCGCGGCGGCCCTCAGTGCGTCGGTGACCAGGGAGGTGCGCATGTGGTCGGCGATCGACCAGCCTGCCAACCGCTTCGAGTGCAGGTCCAACACCGTTGCCAGATAAAGGAATTGGCCATTTCCAACAGGGAGGTAGGTGATGTCCCCCACGTACTTGGTGTTCGGCGCCTGGGCGGTGAAGTCGCGCCGCAGCAGGTCCGGCACCGGCGTCGCCGAGGGCTCGGGAATGGTGGTGCGCACCTTCTTGCGCAAATGCAGCCCGACGATGCGGAACTTGCGCATGACGCGCTCGACACGCTTGTGGTTGACCGGCCTCCCAGCATCCTTCAGCTCGGCGGTGACGCGCGGGACTCCGTAGGTGCCGTCCGATTCCCGGTGGATCCGGGCGATGCGCTCGGCGAGCTCGGCGTCCGCCTTTCTCCGGCCGGCCCGCGTTTCCGCGCCGGCCAGCCACCGGTAGAAGCCGGACCGAGAGACCTGCAGCATCCGGCACAGCCGCTTGACGCCGAAGGCGTCACGGTGATCGTCGACGAACTGGAAGCGGCTGCTCACCAGCTGGTCTCCGCCGCAAAATACTTCGCGGCCCTCCGCAGGATCTCCCGCTCGAGTTCGAGTTCCTTGACCCGCGCTCGCAGCTGCCGGTTCTCCTTCTCCATCGCGGTGGCCTCCACGGCCCCGGGCTGGGCAGCCTGCTCGGCATCCCGCACCCAGGTGCGGAGCGTCTCGTGGTTGACGCCCAGGTCCTTGGCCACCGACGCATACGTCCCACCCGGCCTCGAGTGGTACAGCGCGACGGCATCAGCCCGGAACTCAGGCGCGTACTTCGACGTCCCCAACGGGAACTCCTGTCCTATGGATCATCACAATCCAATGATCAGGGTGTCCACGATCAAGGGGAAACGCCCCTCACGCGGGTCGTAGCCCCGCAGATTCACGAAGAGCTGCCCGTCGGGGAAGCGATCCTTGACCTGATGGGCCCAATGCAGGACCAGAGAAGTCTTGCCCGCCCCGGCCGTACCGGCCACCACGTGCACAGAGACGACGAGCTGACCGCCATCTCGCCCGGTCAGGACGGCGTTCAACTGACCGAGTTCGTCCGTTCGGTTGACGAAGGCGTGCACGTCGGCAGGGAGCTGCCGAGGGGTGGTCCGCGGACGGTCAGGTGCTCCGGGCGCCTGATGGAAGTGAATGCCGCCGGAGATGCTCCCGGCCTGGACGACATCGCGAGACTCCCCGGAGAGGTCGTTGGTCGAGTCACCGGACCACCCGTTGGCGTCTGCCGACATGCCGTTGAGTCATCCCTTCTGGGTCAGGCCGCCGGTGGCGGCGGCAGTGGTGCGACGACACGGTCGAAATACGACGCGATGTCCTCCGCAGCCGCGTAGGCGCTCCGCACGTACGCCGCCCACGAATCGACAACGTCCGGGTCGGTGAAGCGGATCGCACCATCCGGTACCCCGGTATCGGTGTACAGGACGCGAAAGAGCACCTTGCCGTCTTGAATGGTCAGCTCCGGAAGCAGCTTGTCGACCTCAGCCGCAGCGACCGCCTTGGCCGGCAAGATCCTCACCCGCTCTCCGTACTCGGCACTGATCCGCAGCGAATGCAGCTCCCACTGGACGTACGGCGTTAGCGGCTGCTCCACCACGCGCACGCGGTGGAACACCGAGCCACGGGCTTCTTCGTCCGTTTGGATCGCGCGCAGGTTGTCACGGCCCTCCTCGAACAAACGAAGCGCAGTGGTCCAGTCCCCGCGCCGCAGCGCGTCGCGGGACGGACTGCCCACCTCCTCGAAGTGCTGCAGCCGTTCCAGCTTCCACGAGTCGCTGTTGCGGATCACTGCATCCCGAGCGCGGAAGTCGCGAAGATACTCCTCGTTGCCGAGCCGCTGGCCACGCTCCACAGGGAAGGCCGGAGCGTGCACGTCAAGCATCGGGGATGTCCGGCTTCGCTGCGATGAGCATGTTGCCGGGGATGACCACAAGCCGTTCGTCAGCCCCAAGTGCCACGCCTTCCGGCAGGCGCGAACCGTAGTGATCGGTCAGATCGCGGCCGATGACGGCGATGTCGCCGTTGCTGAGCTGCCAGATGTCCGGGCACTGCTCTCTGCCCTGGGAGTTTCCCAGCTCTTCCGCCGACTTCCCCAACCGCTTGACGAATAACGCCGACAGGTCAGCTTCCCAGGCTCGGGCCACGACGAGCCACCTCCAGGTTCCCGCTGTAACGGAATGCCACGGGCACGATACCGCGCGAGACGGGCCGCGGGGAGTACACATTCGCGTCGCTGCGGACCCGCCGGGCCGCCTCCGAAGTACGGCACAACGAAGCGGCAGAGCGCTTCTGGTGAACGTCAACACGCTGCTGCAGCAGGTGCTGGCCGAACCGGTGTGGGCGAACCGGCTCTCGGAAGAAGACCGGCGCGGCTTTAGAGCGTCGTTCTGGACGAACATCAACCCGTACGGCACATTCCGGTTGGGGATGGACACCCGGATCGATCTGGGGCCGGCGGTCGTCGTGCCCCGCCCTCGCCCCCCGGCCGACACCGTCGCCCGCACCACCGCGGAGAGACGATGAAGGACTTCCAGGACCTCACCGACCCGCGCATGAACGAGGCAGCGTGGCAAGCGCTCGATCTGCTGCGCGTCTACACCGCCCGGGACCGCGCCGCGATTGTCGAGCACCTCGCGCACCTTGAGGGCGACCAGCTTGTAGCCCAACCAATAGACTTGTGCAGGGTCGGCGAGCGCTTGGTCAGAACCAGTGCGGGGAGCGCTCGGCGCGTAAGAGGGCGTCAGCGAGGGTGGCCGCGCCCGGGCGGTGGGCTCGGAGGTGTCCGGCACGCACGAGCGTGCTCGGGGCGGTGCCGCCGAGGTAGACCGAGCCCATGTCGCTCACGTCCAGGGACAGGTCAGGCTCCCGGTCCGTCAGGACGCAGTCGGCCTTGCTCTCCCGGACGGTCAGCAGGTAGTGGCCGTGCCTGCCCGCCGAGGAACGAGTTGTCGACGTCGAGGACGAACTCGCCATCCGTGAACCGGCCGCGCGCGGTCAGCGCACGCGGGGTGTCCAGCAGCCGCCCCCAGAGCCAGTCAGTGTCGTCGCCCACCTAGCCGGCGCAGTGGGTGCTCGGGCGGGACGTCCATGAACACGACATGAGTGACCAGGTCGTGTCCGAGCACGAACCAGGCCAGAACCGTGAAGACGGCGTCGTCGGTAGCGATGGTCTCGTCGACCGTCAGGTGCCGGACTCGACCGAGTAGCTGGCGTACCCGTCTGGGACA
The DNA here is from genome assembly GCF_016917755.1 of Streptomyces noursei. Classification (GTDB taxonomy): domain Bacteria; phylum Actinomycetota; class Actinomycetes; order Streptomycetales; family Streptomycetaceae; genus Streptomyces; species Streptomyces yunnanensis. The sequence goes on from NZ_CP070326.1 coordinate 2,341,060, forward strand.
CCGTCGACGTCCCGGTGAACGGCGACGTGGCACGGCGTCGGAGAGACCGGGGGCTGCCCCGCGGCCCGGGGCTCACCAGCGGTGCGGCCGGGACAGCGCGCCGGGCTGTGCGCGGCGGTATTTGGCGATCGCCAAGGGACGAAGCCTGGTCTGCGAAGGTCATCCGCAGACCAGGCACCTAACGAGAAGCGGTCAGAGGTGGCATACCGCGCAGGCAGCTTCGTCGTCGTCCTCATCTAGAGCATTGGACAGTATTTCCAACAAAGGGCGGTTGGGCTTTTGGCGCTTAGCGGCCCGCTCAAGTGCCGCCTGGTGCTTAGCCTCGATTTCCTCTCGCCGCTCTATCAATTCGTCAAGTGATTCACCCTGCGACCAGGTGTACTTCCTGTCTTGCATAGCGGTGTGCTTGTGCTTGACCTTTTCTTCGTACGCTATGGCCTTCTCGAAGAGCTCCGGGTGTCGGTCCTTGAGCCCAACCCACTCATGCTTGCGCTGGAAGAAACAGAAGTAGCAGCCGGAGCGTGTGCGCCACTCGTAGTAGCCCGGGAGCCCGATGCCGGCCTCGTCCAGGATGCGGTCCACGCCCTCACGATCGATGCCGTCTTCGCGGAAGGGAAAGACGGCGGTGATGTTCGGCTTGGTGCTGACGTAGCCGAGTCGATTCTCATCCGCACGGATGGCAACGTATGACACCGCTTCGTCGTCGCCGATCCATTCTTCGAGTGGCTTGATCTTCAGGTTCTTGGTACACCAGCGCATCTGAGGGCTGGGCAGGGTCCCCTGGTAGACCTCAAGCCAGTGGTCGAAATCCCGGGAGGAGTTGAGCCGTTCGATGGGCTTGCCAAGGGCGCCTTCGAGGCGGTTGAGGTACTCGTAGGTCTCGGGGAGTTCGGCGCCGGTGTCGCAGAAGAAGTATTCCATTTCCGGTACGCGATCCCGCATATAGATCGCGAGGGCTGAGGAGTCCTTGCCTCCCGAGATCCCGAGTACGTGGCGCTTCTTGCCGTTGGAGCTGTTGGCGTCTGTCACAGCTACTCCTTCCTCTCGGATGCGGCGCTGTCCTGGCCGGACAGGTGCTCGGCCAGAGCGGCGAGCAGGATGCGTGCGCCGTCGGGGCCCAGTACTTCCTCAGCTTGCCTGATGACACTGACAACGAGCTCGTCCGCGGCATTCCGCGACTTCTTCGGGACGTGGATGAGCGTGCGCTCCTCCGTCCCCTGGGGAGTGGTGAGGGTCAGCAGGTGGGTGTCGATCTGGCGCTGCTTCGGTTTTGCGCGCTTGTGGGATGCCGTGGGGGTCTCGTCGGCCGGCTCCTCCTCCACGACGTTGTACAGGTGGCTCACGCGGTCCAGCGCGCGTGCCCTGTCTCGTACTACGCGGGGGAAGGCATCCATGTCTCGGTCGGTCCAGTCACCGAGGGCCTGATTGACGAGCTGGACCACGACTGTGCCGAGCCAGTCGTCGTCGGGCAGCATCTCGTTGAGCACCCGGGTCACGAATCCGTGGAGACTGACTTCGAGCGAGGCGTCGGCGAAGCCGCGCATACGCTCGGCCAGACCGGCGCGCAGTTCGCCGGTGCTCGACGCGGGGAGCCTGAATTCCTGCGCCAACACCTCTACTACGTACCGGCACAAGTTTGCGCTGGCGTCAGTGAGTTCGTTGAGCGCGGTGGTGAGGCGGACGACGTATGCCTCTGCCGCCTCGGAGTCCTTCCGTGCGCTCGAAGTGATCTTCTCAAAGCCGAGTGCCTCGGGAAGCTCTTCGAAGACCAGCTGGTCCGGATCGGTTGCTTCGGACAGCACCTTGCGGACCACAAGGGTGTCGTCGCTGAGCCGCCGGGTCTTGCGCGAGTACTGGTCCAGGACCATCACCCGTTCCAGCATCCCGCGGGTGACCGCGAGTAGCGCCGGGTTCCGGTTTGCCCGGCTCCGAGGAATGTCGACGCCGAGGGACTTCACCAATCCGTCGAGAACGAGGCGGCGCTGCCCCCGGTCGACCGGGGCCGCCTTTACAGTGAAGCGCTCCGGGTAGGGGACGTTGAGGCGCTCCACGATGGCGGCCGTGAGTCGGGGGCAGTAGTTGCCTTCCTCGAAGAGCGCGACGTCGTTTCCGCGCAGGACGAGGGCGGCGACTACCAGGATCGGGACGACGCCGGCCTTCACGCCGTACGGGGGAGCCATGAGCCGCTCGTAGATCTCTACGATGTTGGTCGGCTCTGTGGCTTCGTTCAATGCCTCCTCAAGTGCCTCCCACACAGGCATGACGCTCTTGTTCGTTGCAGCACTCGGACGGGACATCCCATGTGTGTGAATGCTGCCTTCAGAGTTCTGACCGCCGCTGAACTCTCCAGCGGCGCGGTGCAGTCCGAGGTGCTCAACGACGCCGTCGTACAGGGCACGTTCCGCGGGGAACTTGTCCTGAGGCCAACCAAGCAGTGGCAGCCCGGTCCTCTCAATCATCGACGTGAGGACTTCGCGGCGCGTACGAGCAGCGTTGCTGGTGAGCTGGTGTCGTCCCACCATCTCGTTCCGTACGTGCGGGGTCTGGTCGTAGACCACGTTGCACGCTTCGGATACGAGTCCCGCGTAGCTGCGGGCTTTGAGCTGCTGGGCGGGTTCGCTGTCGGTGTCCTCGCCGCTCTTCCACAAGTACCAGCTCGACTCATCACTTCCCGGGCGGAACGCCTCGGCAAGCATGGCGGTAATGCGCTGGGAGAACTCTCCGGCCCGTTCATTGATCTCCCGCAGGGCAACATGGTCCAGCTCCTCATCGCTCATGAGGTCCTGGAGCGCCACGAGGGTGTTGCCGACGTCTAGCACCGCTTGGGGGTTCTTGGTCACACCGACGACGACCGGGAGCGGTGAGTCGACCCGAGGGCTGCTCTTCAGGTCGCCGAAGTGGAAGACAAGCATCCCGTCGGCCGCGTCCTGCACGACCTTGGGGCCCCGCAGCTTCTCGGTCTGGTGGCTGACGGCGGTCACGAAGTGCCGCTGCATGCCGGTGAGCTGGCTGTGTGCGCCCGCAGCGACCGCGTTCGGGAGGACATTCGTACCGAGGTGCTTATTGAAGTAGCGCACCACGTCATCGGGTTGAAGCTGGGTGGCGATCTCGCGCACCCGGGCATCGATGTCGACGTCGGTGCCCTGCCAGATCCGATACTCATCGCTGTACGAGCGGTGTACGACGAGCCCGTCCTCCGCCAGCTTGTTCAGCCGCTTCTTCAGCTGGTCGAACCGCTTGGCGTTGGTGGCGTCGGTCGGGTCGTTCAGCGCGAACTGGATCATCGCCGGCGTAGCGCGCAGCAGTCCGTCGGCGTCGATGAGGTTGAGTACGCCGATGGCCTTGAGCAGCTCCTGATCTGCTTCAGGGAGCCCGTGGGCTTCCTCAAGGCGGGCGTTGATCTCCAGCCATCGGCTCGCCTTAGAGGAGGCGAGGATCGTGGTGCGCCCCGCGGAGAAGAAGAAGTCGTACAGCTGCGGGATCCGGATCGTCGAGGCGCGCCCCGGTGCCTCGACCGTGCAAGTGTCGAGAGTGCGCCGCACCGTGTACGGCTCATCGTTGACCAGGAAGCCGCTGAGGCTCCGGTCGTTCTGACCGATCTGTGCCGCCATGAGGGGAGCCGCCACGGCGGTGAGCGGGTGCAGCGGGTACAGGTTGGCGAACGACTCCGCGGAGATGTCGACGACCGAGTGCAGTGACTGCTGGCGCCAGATGCCATGCGCCGCCTTAGCCTGGGCCTCGACCAGCTTGCGCCCCTGCTCCGCTACCGCAGAGTGGGCCAGCTTCCGCTGGAGAAGGTAGACAGCGTCACCGAGATTGGGCCCAAAGGTGACGTCCTCGAAACGCCCCTGGATCTTGGCCCACTCCTGGGTCTGGACAGAGCTGGACCGCGAAGCGTAGTCCGAGAAGGCCAGATGTTGCAGAGTGAACATAAAGAGCGGCAGCCCCTTGGTGCCGGCGCCCTTCTCCGCAAGAAGCTGGAGCAGGAATACATCGCTCTCGGCGTAGCTGCTCTCACCGCTGGAGACCAGATACTCGAGCGTCTTGCCGAACTCATCGATGATCAGAAGGAGCGGTGCCCTACCGCACAGCGTTGTGACCGCGTTGAGCAGGCTGTCGGTTGTGGGGACGTCCGTCTCGGCACAGACCGCCATGGCAGTGGAGACGTCCTTCGGGACGCGCTTGCTCCACCTGCGCTCCACCGCGGTCTGCAGGGCCCGGTGAACCGTGGCGGACAGCGGCTCTCTGCGTGCCGTGGTGACAGCTCCCAAGAAGCCGTCAGCCGCAAGTGTCTCGCGATTCTCGGCGATCTCCTGGGCCAGTGCGGCGTTCGTCGCGGCCACTGCTTCGTAGGCGGTGGTTCGACGCTCGGCGTCGTGGCCGAGTAGAGCGTCGATCAGGTTGGAGAGCGTGGACTTACCGGAGCCATACGGGCCGGTAAAGGACCAGGCGCGAGTGCGCTTGAGGTCGCCGAGGGCGTTGCCAACCCGGTCCAGGACGTCGAGGGCGCGTACGCCTACGTACGGGGAGTGCAGGTCCTGGACCCGGACGTCGCGTTCCAGGTTGGTGGAGCGGAACTCCGTACCGACGAAGGTGATCCCAGCGGGGATCTGGGCATTAGTGCCCTTCAGCGGGGTTCGGGGAGATGGCTTGGTGGCCGTGGTCACGAGAGCTCCTCGATCATGTTGGGCTGCTGGGGGATCTGCCCCTGTACGGCCTCAGCGTCGTCGTCCGTGGTCTTCTTCAGGCCGGGGTTCTGCCGCGCCCATTCCTCGGGAGTCGGGAAACCGTCGCGATCACGCACTCGGCCGTATTGCTCATCAAGGATGTCCCAGGCGAGAGTCTCCGGGTTGTCCGCGAAGCGCAGGCTCCGCTGCCCGAGCGACTCCACGATCTCCAGCTGGGGGTGGTTCTCGACGAAAGCTTCAATCGACCTGCCGAGCTCCGGTTCACGCATGTGGAAAGCACGGCCAGGGGCGCCGGGCTCGCTGGCGAGGCGAGCCAGCGAAATCGAGTCCGGCTTACGAGAGAAACGAGCCGCATAGTCGAGGCAGGTGTGCACAAGCACGCTGGGCGGCAGGCTAGGGCGAATGCCGCTGGTGAAGCGGTACGTACGCTCCTTGCCCCGCCCTCCCTGGTACTCAAGTAGGCCGAGCTCTTTAAAGGGGCAGAGGAGGGAGTCCTCGAAGCTGCCCGGGGAAAGTGGGTTCGCCTCCGGGTCCGGGGCGTACATCTTGACGAAGCACTGGACGTCTCGGTTGATCGAGTCGGGTGCGGGCCACTCGTCACGGTCGAAGCTGTTGTGCACTTCACGTGTGATGAGGGTGGCCATCCCCTCGACTGTGACGCGATTGAGCGGCGCGAAGTGGAACATCACGTACCAGCTCGGGACGAGGCACTTGGCCTCTTTCTCTCCAGAGACCAACCACCAGTGCAATAGCCAGAGGCTTCCGGTGTCCTCCAGGTAGGGATCAGCACCATCCTCGTCAAGGAGCCACCGAGCGCGCCACGTTGGGGCGGCTGCGAGCGCTCGCGCCTGCACGCCGGCGCTACGGTATTCGTGGGTGAGCTTGAACGCCTGCGACCAATAGCGCATCGAATCGACCATGTTCTTTCCCACGCCAAGGCGCACGAGCGCGTCTGGGGCGTGGAAGAGCAACTCGTCCTCCTTGACCCGCAGGTATGCCTTGTGAAGCCAGCCGAAGCGCGGAGGGAAGCTCTCGTGCCTGTTGAATTTCAGTCCGACGACGTCGGCGGAGAGGCGGCCTTCTGGCATTGCGGTCGAACCCTTCAGTTCAAAGTGTGAGTGCGAAGTTTTTGGAGCGACGGTCAAGGTCCGGCGGTGCCGCTCATGACGGTCTGTACGTGAGTGACGGCCCGTAGGGTGGCGTCGATGGCGCGGCGAATCTCCTGCTCTGTGGTGGCATAGCCCATTGAGAAGCGGATGGTGGAGTCGGCTGCCTCCCTGCTGAGCCCCATGGCGAGCAAGACATGGCTAGGACTCGGCGCTCCTGCGGAGCAGGCGCTGCCATCGGATGCAGCTATAGCAGGCATCGAGGCGAGCACCGCGTCGGCGGGGGCACCAGGGAAGGTGATGCTCGTGACGCCCGGCAGTCGCGGAGCGCGAGCGCCGTTGACGTGGCTGCCGGGGAGCTGCGCGAGGAGCTCGCCCTCCAGGAGATCGCGCAGCTTGGTGATGTGCGGGGCTTCGTCGCCGAGCTGTCTGCGGGCGGCTTCCGCGGCGGCGCCCATGCCGACGATACCGGCCACGTTGAGGGTCCCAGCCCTCCAACCCTTCTCATGGCCTCCGCCAACGAGCAGTGGTCGGTGAGGGAGTGAGATACCTCGGCGCACAAACAGGGCGCCGACGCCTTGTGGCCCACCGAACTTATGGGCAGACAGAGACAGGAGGTCCACGTCGAGGTCGTCCAGGTCGACGGGAAGGCGCCCGACGTACTGAGTGGCGTCAGAGTGCACGAGCGCTCCCGCGGCGCGTGCGATCCTGACGACGGAAGCCAGATCCGCGAGTGCGCCCGTCTCGTTGTTCGCGAGCATTACGGACACCACGGCCACTTCTTCGCCCTGCACAGATGCTTCCAGAGCCGCGAGATCGACGATCCCGTCAGCGCTCACAGGCAGGGTCACGAGGGGAGCAGAAGATTCAGCACTGAGCGACCGGGCTGTCTCAAGGACAGCAGGATGTTCCACCGCCGTAGTCACCAAAGCTCCGCCTTGGGCGGAAGCTGCACGGAGCGCGAGGTTGTTCGCCTCAGTTGCACCAGAGGTAAAGATGATCTCACCCGGTGCGCAACCTAGGAGCTCGCCGACTTGACGACGGGCCTTGTCGACTCTTGCTGCGGCGTCTCTGCCGTGGTGGTGAACGCTGGAGGCGTTCCCGACTGAGTGGAGGGCATCGAGCATGGCTGCGAGCGCCTCCGGGCGGATCGGAGCCGTTGCGTTGTAGTCGAGGTAGATCGGCCCTGTATGCTCCACGGTTTGCCTCACTCGTTGCGATGCGCTCCTCTGGCCACTCCTGGTTGCTTCTCTCTAGACCCGCTCAGCTTCCACCAGGAGTGCCTTGAGATCCTAACGGACGCATCCACCCCTCGAAGCGGCTCGCCCAAACTGGAGCACCAGCAACGTTGAGTGCTGGCACGACTACCGCTCGCTGCCCCGGGCAGTCCGTAGCACTCCGAGCCGGGGCATCCGAATTCCCAGAGTGCCCCTCGGCTGTCAGCGCTCCGGTCTACCCTTGATCCAGTGTTGTGGCCCACGCGCTTGCGAACGGTCATGACATGCGGTTTTGCCGTAGGAGGGGGTGGCTTGCAGTCGAGGATCGGGGGGGTCCTGCATCGTGGCGCAAACCGAGCAGGTGCGCATGCCCGAGGGGCGCGGTCCCGCTCGCCTTCTCCTTCTGCGACGGACTGTAAGGGCGCTGCCGAACGCTACAGGTTCGCGGCACAGCCGTACGAGATAACGGGAGATCATGGATGGAAACGCGGGAGATCTTCGATGCTGCGCCGCGGGCAGTAGCAGAGTTCCTCAGCGAAACGGGACAGGGACTGTACATCCCTCCGTATCAGCGGGCATACAGCTGGGAAGCCGCGAAGGTCAAACGTCTCATCGCCGATGTCGCTCATGGTCTTGAACAAATCACCGAATTTGAGGACTCGATCTGTTTCCTCGGGACCGTCATCGCGCTCCGTGATCTGCAGTACACGACGGTCGAACCGATCGACCGTCCCATGGTGCCGGCCAAGGTCATGACCATCATCGACGGGCAACAGCGGCTTACGACACTGCTGCTGTTGACCACGGTGCTGCACGAAGAGATCAGCGTCCGCGCCAAGAGGCTGCCCAAGAACGGGGGTGAAGCGAGGGATTGGTGCTACAACCAGGCCATCGACGTTACCAGCCGGTTGACGGACACGTTCGAAGAAGACATGCGGTATGGCGAAGGTGAATTCCGCTACTACCCTCGCATGGTTCGCTCGTACCACGACGTCTGGTCTCGGCACTCGGACCGAGCGAAATACGACTCGCCTATCGGGTACTACCTCCACCAGTACGGCCGATACGCGCGCGACGAATCCTCCACTAAGGACTACAAGCACGTTTCCTTCGTCGATGGGGAAGCCACTGACGCCAACGCTCAGGCGCACGTGGGCCTGGAGGCTATCCGCACCTTGTTGCGCCGAACTCTCCGCAACGCTGTCTCACCGTCGCGGAGCGCGCGAGAGGACGAGACCGAGATCCCTCCCGCCAGGGCGATCGGTGAGTCGAAGAAGCTGCAGGAAGCGCTGTTCAACAGCCCCTTCCCTGACGCTGTGGTCGAAGCCGCGAACGAGGATGATCGAATCGGGTCGCTGCTCCGCTTGATTGTGTTCGCCAACTACCTGCTGAATCGCGTGACGGTCGCTGTAGTAACCGCCAAGAGGGAGGACTACGGCTTCGACATGTTCGAGGCCCTGAACACCACAGGGCAACCCCTCACAGCTATCGAGACGTTCAAGCCCAAGGCCATCCAGAACGAGGGCCTGAGCAATTGGAATGGGTCGGAGTCTTACAACTACTTCGACACCGTCGAGAAGTACCTCGATCGGGCTTCGTCAGCCGACCAGCGGCAAACAGCCACGAGCAACATCCTCATCCCCTTTGCTCTGCTGCATGATGGCCAGCGGTTGAGCAAGCGATTGAGTGAACAACGCCGGTATTTGCGCACTGCCTTCGATAAGGAAGCGGACCAGGCAGGACGCCGTACCTTCCTTCATTCTTTGGCTGAGGTTACGCGGTTTGTATCAGGACCGTGGGTATCCTCGGAGATCCTCCCGGAACACAGCGACGACGAGTTGCGCCAGCAGGCCGCACTGTGTCTGCAGGTCCTTCGCGAAGCGAAGCATGACATCGTGGTTGCTCCACTCACCCGGTACTTCGCCGCTCATCGACTCAGCTCCGGGGAACACATCGACAGGCAAGCAAATGAGTACTTGACTGCCGTTCGTGCCTGTGGCGCCTTCTTCGCTCTCTGGAGGGGGGCGTTCGGTGGCACCCACAACATAGACAACATCTACCGCAAGCTCATGGCGTACGACTCCAAGAGCAGCGGCCCCCGGTTCCCGCGCTTCGGCCAGCAGCTGACCGCCGTTCCTCCGGTTCAGGACTTGCTGCGCTTCCTGCGCCAACAACTTGAGGCTGAGGGCATCGCGATGAAGAGCCAGTGGGTGGCCAAGGCTGCGGCCACGCCGGCTTATACGAGCTCTCGTCACCTCACCAAGCTGCTGCTCCTGGGGGCCTCCAACGACGCTGCTCGGGATGCAGATCGCCTAGGCCTGGTCACTCACGGAAGGAAGGGTCTGCTCAGCACGCTCAATTTGAGCCGCTGGAACGACGCTGCCTTCAGCACCATCGAGCACATCGCACCGCAGAATCCGGGTGCAAATGGTTGGGATCCCAAGATCTACGAGGATTCAGCGACCGTGCACACCCTGGGTAACCTAACCCTCCTCCCTAAGGTCGAGAACTCCTCGGCCAGCGATCGTTCGTGGGAATTGAAGCGGCTGATGTTCCGCGCCCTCTCGGCAACGACGGTGGAGGAAGCGGAGAAGGCCCTTGCCCTGGCCTCGCGTGAAGGTATCTCCTTGGGGCAAGGAGCAGAGGCGATCATCCGCCGGTCGGACTACCTCCCGCTTGTCTCTTCCCTCGCTCAGCGAGATGAGGACTGGTCGGAAGACTTCATCCGTGAACGTTCAGAGCGTCTTTGCAGCCTGGCATGGGATTCCCTCGCTTCATGGATTGACCTCGAAGTCTGATCTGTGAAGTTGTTGAGCGCCAAGACAGCAGAGGCACTGGCACTCAACAACGAGGCCACTAAGCTCCCATCGCTCCTGGGGCCCTGACGGGCCTCAGGAGCTTTCTAAATCCTGCCTCGTAATTCTCGGGGGGCCGTAAAAGCTCTAGCCGACCGACGCGAACCGGATCGGCAATAGCTCTCGCTGGCACTCCCGCCGCAGGTGCCTATCCGGCCGATGAGCGCGCGTCGCACCCTCCCCCTTCCGACCAGTTGCGCAGCTGATACGTACGGTCGTCGCTGGGTACAGGGGTATGCGGCGAACTGGCGCACGAGGGTTGAATTCTTCATCGCCCGGGCGTCCGCTGGCGCTCTGCGCAATGCCCTGGTCCGATACCCCTTCCACGATCAGGCAACTCTAAGCGGGGTCCCGCCATCACGGATGGAGACTAGAAACCCACGGACAACGTCGGCACCAACCTGGGCACCGTCGACCCCAGGTCCCTGACGTTCAAGAAAAACGGCAACGAAGTCGTTCGTATCAACACGCCCGGCGGCGTCAGGATCGGCACCGGTGATCCACGCGTTCAACTTCATGTGCAGGAACTCGTCGGAACCGGGTTGGACTTGCGGTCGGCGGATTCAATCACGTTCTATCCGCCGGAAGGATTTGCCTGGTTCCACATCGAGATGATCTGGTCTCGTCGTTTCGGGATTTTCAGCATGCTCAATCAGAGTCACCTTGCCATAAAACCAGCTTGACTTCCCCCATAGAGTGTCGTTTGCTGTGTCGTCCCGCGAGACACTTGGGGCGAGGAGAGAAATGGCGGAGGCTCAAGTCAAGGTGATCTCTTACGGAGGTGGCGTCCAGTCGACGGCCCTTCTGGTACTGGCCGCACAGCGTGACATCGACTTTCAAACGTTCCTGTTTTCAAATGTGGGCGATGACAGCGAGAATCCCGCGACGCTGAAATTTATTGAGGAAGTCGCGAGACCGTACGCGCAGGAGCACAGGATCGACCTCCACACTCTAGAGCGCCGGCGCCGCAATGGCGCTACCGAGACCCTCTGGGGGCGGCTCCACAAGCCAGAAGCAAGGTCAACACCAATTCCCATCCGGATGGCCAACGGGGCTCCCGGTCGACGCAACTGCACTGCCGATTTTAAGATCAAGGTAGTTTCGAGATGGCTTCGAGAGCACGGCGCCACCGCCAAATCTCCGGCGACTGTCGGCATCGGGATCTCAGTTGACGAGATCCATCGAGCGAACAGGAGAAGGAGCGACCCTCGCGAGGAGATCACTTACCCGCTGCTTGACCTCGGGCTACGTCGCGAGGACTGCACGCGCCTCATCCGCAAGTCTGGTCTCCCCGTTCCCCCAAAGAGCTCCTGCTTCTTCTGCCCGTTTCACACGGTCAGCGATTGGCAGGAGCTGCGCAAGACGGACCCGGCATTGTTCGCCAAGTCTCAGCAGCTTGAGGAATTCATCAATGTGCGAAGGGCGGCTCTCGGTCGGGATGCTGCGTACCTCACCCGTTACGGGATTCCGCTCGGCGAGGCGGTACCCGACATGCCGAGCGATAACGAAGACGACGGCGCCTGCGATTCTGGATGGTGCATGACCTAAGCAAGCCAGCTCGGCGACGCCTGAAAACGGGGTCACTGGCGGCGTATCAAATCTGGCAGCCGCCTTCGGTAGGCAGAGCCTCTCGCAGGGTTTCGGCGTAGTCGCGTGGCGCCCGTTTCGTGACGTACTGTCAGTTCGGCTGTGCCCCGGGACGCGACAGGCACGGCTTCCAAGATCATGGAGTTCTCTACGCCCCGTGATCCGAGTGGAAGACCGCGCCTGCCGACGTGTCATCGCTGATCCCGCCTGCCCTTGACCAGCTCCGCGAGCATCCCGAGGTCGTATCCGACGAGGTCCCGCGCCTGCTGAAGCAACTGGCCGAGGTGCCCGGCCGCGAGACCCACGCGTCATACGGCACGCTCTGGTTGCCGTGCTCGCGCTGACCGCGTGCGCGGTTTTGCCGGGGGCGACCTCTGTGCTGGTAGTCGGCGAGTGGATCGCCGACGCCCCGCTGAACCTCCTGGAACGCCTCGGCATACGCCTCGACCCACTCTTCCCGCAGCGGCTCCTGCCTGCGGAAACGACGGTCCGGCGGCTACTGGCCCGCATCGACGGCGACGCGCTGGACTGGACGGTCGGGCGCTGGCTCGCCGACCGACGCCCGAAGGCGACCGGGCTGCGCGGCCTCGCAGTGGACGGCAAAAGCCTGCGTGGCGCGGCCAAAGCGAAGGGCCGCAAGATCCACCTGCTCGCCACACTGGAACACACCACCGGCCTGGTCTTGGCCCAGCTGGACGTCGGCGACAAGACGAACGAGATCACCTGCTTCCAGCCGCTGCTGGACACCGTCGCCGACCTGGCAGGAGTCGCCGTCACCAGCGACGCGATGCACGCCCAGCGCGAGCACGCCGACCACCTCCTCGGCCGCGACACCACCTTCGCCGAGGACGCCTTCCAGCTGTGGACCGGCAACGCGCCCCGCGCGATGGCCACCTGGCGCAACCTCGCCATCGGAGCTCTCCGCACGGCCGGAGTGAAGAACATCGCGGCCGGCCTCCGCCCCAACGCCCGCGACCCTCACCGCCCCCTCGCGCTCCTCGACCTCGGATGATCACGAACTGGACGTTATGCGACTACGCCGAAGCCTTGCCCGGTAGACGGGTTGCCAACCAAGAGCAACCTGCCCGCCTGGAGCTTCACGCGCTTGTCTCGAAAATTAATCAGTTCAGCTCGGCCCTAAGTGGACGGTTCGTGAGTCTTTGAGTCGTTCTGTGGTCGCCTGATGGTGTGAGGCGGGGGCGGAATCCGCGGATTCGTGGTGCGGGGTCTGCTGGGGTTGGCGGGGTGAGTGAACGCAAGCCGTACCCCAGCGACTTATCGGACGAGCAGTGGTCGTTGATCGAGCCGGTGATCACCGCGTGGAAGGACCGGCACCGCTCGGTCAGCGGTCATCAGGGCGCTTACGACATGCGGGAGATCGTGAACGCGATCCTCTATCAGGGGCGGACCGGCTGTCAGTGGGCCTACCTTCCGCACGACCTGCCGCAGAAGAGTGCGACGTACTACTACTTCGCCGCCTGGCGGGACGACGGAACCGACCAGGTCATTCATGAACTCCTGCGCTGCCAGGTCCGTGAACGCGCCCGACGATTAGAGGACCCGACCCTGGTGGTGCTGGACACCCAGAGTGTCCACGCGGCCGTCGGGGTCCCCGCCGCCACGACCGGCTACGATCCGGCCAAACGGGTGCCGGGCCGCAAACGCGGCGTGGCAGTTGACGTCCTCGGCCTGGTCATCGCGGTCGCCGTCCTCGCCGCGAACGTCCACGACAACACCGCGGGCATCGCCCTGCTGGACCAGGTCGCCGAGCACACCGGCGACACCGTCCGCAAAGCCCTGGTCGACCAGGGCTTCAAGAACCAGGTCGTCGAACACGGCGCCGGCCTGGGCATCGACGTCGAGATCGTCGAACGCGACCCCGGCTACCGGGGATTCCTGCCGCAACCGAAGCGGTGGAGAGTCGAGCAGACCTACGGCATCCTGATACTGCACCGACGCCTGGTCCGTGACTACGAGCACCGCACCGCCTCGTCCGCCTCCCGCGTCTATTGGGCGATGTCCCATGTCATGATCCGCCGTCTCACCGGCACGAACACCTCCACCTGGCGCGAGGAGGCGGTAAGCGCGTGAACGTTCGCCCCCTCCTTGAGGCACTGGACCTGCAAGAGGAAGCCGCCCGGGCCCTGGCTGACGACCTTCGCGCGCAGATCGACGACCTGCAGACCCGGCTGCGGGAGGCCGAGACACACCTCGAGCACCTCGCGATCACCCGCAAGACCGTCACCAGCCTCGCCGACCAGTTCCCCGCATCCCCGCCCGAACTGCGCGAGCACCCGGACTACCCGCGCATCCTCGCCGCCTTCAACGAGTCGACCGGCCCCCTGCGAGCCAAGGACGTCTGCCAGGCCCTTGGCCATGAACTGCTGCCGAAGAACGTCGAAGGCACCCGGGCCAAACTGAAGCGCCTGGTCAAACTCGGCATCCTCACCGAAGCCGACACCGGCTGCTTTACCCGGCGACACTAGCCGGCACCGCGGCCAGCACACCTGTCCCAAGCCTCACTTCGAAACGGACATCAACTCACGAACCGCCCACTAAGAGGTCCTAACAAAGGCGTTGGACGTGTCTGTAGGTGATGAGACATGTAGCGAGCCCGAGGAAGGCTTCATGGATGTCGTCCCGTCGCTCCCACCGGATGCGCAGGCGACGGAAGCCGTGCAGCCAGGCGATCGTCCGTTCGACGACATACCGGAAGACGCCCAGGCCGGAGCCGTGTGGCTCGCCTCGCCGCGCGATCACGGGACGGATGCCGCGCTGCCACAGCAGACGCCGGTACTTGTCGTGGTCGTAGCCACGGTCGGCGAACAGCGAGTCGGGCCGGCGTCGGGGCCGGCCGACAACCCCGGCGGCAGGGGGGATCTTGTCGAGCAGAGTCAGGAGCTGGGTGACGTCGTTGCGGTTGCCGCCGGTCAGCGACACCGCGAGCGGGATGCCCCGAGCGTCGGTGACGACGTGGTGCTTGCTGCCCGGCCGTGCGCGATCGACCGGACTGGGACCGCTTTTGGGCCCCTGCGAGCCGCCCGCACATGGGAAGAGTCGATCACCACCCGGGACCAGTCCAGCTTCTTCGCCGACCGCAGCTTCTTCAACAGCAGCACATGCAGCTGGCCCCACACCCCGGCCGCGTTCCACGCGGCCAGCCGCCGCCAGCAGGTCATACCCGAACCAAAGCCCAGCTCCTGCGGCAGGTACTCCCACTGGATGCCGGTGTGCAGCACGAACAGGACCCCGCACAACGCCTGCCGGTCCGGCAACCTCGGCCGCCCCTTGACCAGCTTCGGCCCCGGCTTGGGCAGCAACGGCTCGACCAACGCCCACAGTTCATCCGACACGATCCACGGCCGCGACTGACGCTTCCCCACGACCAGACCAACGAGCAAATAGGCCAACAGTCACGTGTTGAACCACTTCTGTTAGGACCTCTAAGGTTCCTGTCGGACACGCTGGCCGCGCCATGTCCTGAACGGGTCACCTGCTGGAGCCAGCTCGTGGCGAACTGGCCGCCGCTTCAGTCCGTCCAGCTGAGGAAACAACACCCGGAACTCTACGGCGAGTTGCTCGCGAACGAACTCTGGCGCAGGGAAGCAACACGCTGACTGTCCGCAAGACTTAAGCACGCCGCAGATCGTAGTTGGAATATCTATAGGACTCCAAACACGATCCGATATAGCCCGAGCGCGGGTCAGTCTGTCCTGCGAGCGACAGGATCAGCGAGCATTTAGATCCGATGCGAGGGTCATGAATTCTCCTCGAACCTTATCGGATTCCTCATCCAGCCCGGCTTTCAGTAATGTAATCCCGAGGGTTTCGAGAGCCATAAGAAGGTTCTCCCGATCGTTCGCGTTGCGAAAAGACTGTACAGCTTCACGATACGCCTGGATGGCTTCATCAAACCTTCCCATCTCTTCGAATGCCCGCCCAGAGCCGCCTATCGCCAGACCTCCCATAGAAGAGTCTCCTACCTCGTGGAAGATTTCGGCTGCTTGGCGATAGACAGCGACAGCATCTTCTACCTGTCCGGCCTTTCGGTGGGCCAGTGCCAAATTGTCTAGAGCCTCAGCGAGTGCATGACGGTCGCCGGTCTCCTCGCAGAGTCGCACATCTTGCCAGTGAGCCTCGATAGCCTCCGCATAGCGCCCGGCGCCCTGCAACGCGAGGCCGTAACTGCCGAGTGCTGCTGCCTCGCCATGGTGGTCGCGGAACTCCTGGTAGAGGGTAGCCGCAGCCAGATGCTCCTGCGCTGCCTCGGTAAATTCTCCCGACTTCCTTAGTGCCATTCCAAGAAGGTTTCGCATTGCGGCTTCTCCATGACGGTCTTCCCGGGCCTGGCAGTCCGAGACAGCATACCTATGGAGCGGGATCGCCTCGTGGACGTCTATCTCCTGGAGCGCTAGCGCAAGGCTTCCGAGCGCCTTCGCCGCCTGAGGGTCGCCAAGTTCGTGGAGAATTTCGGCGGCCTTGAGGCCGACGTCGACCGACTCTCGATATCTACCCAGATGGTACAGAGACTGCGACAACGCATTGAGGGCTGCTTCTTCGCCATACCGATGCCCCGACCTCTGACAGACGTCAAGTGCCGCTTCACCGATCTCGAGGGCTTCGTCAAAGCGCCGAACGTGATAGAGGACTTGCGCGAGGGCACCCAATGCCCAGCCTTCGCGGTACAGGTCACCTTGCATTCGGAGTGCCTTCAGCGCCGAATTAATTACCGTAATCCAATCATCGAAGTAGCGGCGCAGATGAAAAAACTCGTCCAGCGCAAAGGCGAGGTCAATGCCGATGTCATGGCCCGTTTGGACAGCTGCAACGAGATTCGATCGCTCTTCCTCAAGCCACTTAAGGGCTTCGACCTCTTCCTCCCCATGCCCATTGCGTTCCTTCAGGATGAGGTTGGCTGAGGTCGTCGTCGCGAGATAAAAGAAAAGGACCCTCTCCAATGAGAATTCACGCTTGTCAAGTTCGGCATACTCCCTCCCCTTCTCGTCTGCGTAGAGACGAAGCAGGTCATGCAGGCGCCAGCGTCCCCATGTTGCGCCGGGCTCGATCAGGTGCGCCCGAGCCAGATCCTCAAGGGCGACTTCAATGTTCGTATCGCCCGTTAGGTGTGCCGCGGCACGGGAGGAAATGTCGGGTCCCGGATTGAGCGGCAGCAACCGAAAAATACGAGCCTGGTCTTCACTCAACTGTAGGTATGAGAGCTCGAAGACTGCCCGAACAGCGCGATCCTCTCGCTTAAGACGGTCAAGCCTTGCGTGGGCGGCGAAAAGCGCCTGGACCAGAGACGAAATGGGGCGGGTCGGAGAGTCGGCGAGCAGGGCGGCACAGATCTGCAGTGCGAGAGGCAGGTTACCGCAAAGCTCGACCAGGGCATAGGCTTGGTCCTGTTCATGGGCGACCCGCGAGTCATTTTCTCCGCGGGCCTGAAACAGCATTCGTCGAACAAGTTCGACTGACGCTGACGGCTCAAGCACTTCTAGGTCAAGGATTCGCGCGCCCACAGCGAGTGAATGGCGAGATGTAACAATTGCCGTTCCGTCATCGTGCGACGGCAATAGCGGCTCGACCTGCCCATCACTGGACGCATTATCAATCACTACCAGAATCTGCTTCCCCCGGCTGGCGTAGGCCGACAGGATCGACCGATACAGCCGCGCTCGATCAGGCAGGTCAGACGGAATTTGTTCGCCTGGAATGCCGAGAGCGATGAGCAATGAACCCAATGCTTGTTCGGGCGAAAGGTAGCGCTCATCGTCGTAGCCAAAGAGGTCAATAAAGAGTATACCGCCAGGAAACCAGTCGGTTCTCTTCTCGGCCTCCACCGCTGCCTGTAGGGCAAGCTCGGTCTTTCCTACTCCTGCCATGCCTACGACAGCCGCAAACCGTGCCGTCTCATGTTGTGATGTACTCGGATCCAATTGACCGAGCAGAAAACTGAGCTCTCGGGATCGCCCCACATACGTTCGCGAGCGTAGGGGCAGCCCACTAAGGGCAGGTGTGATGGACGGTGGTAGTTGCACCGTGATGGTATGTCCCTGGATGACCGCATTGAAGAAGATTCCGTCATCGATTTCATTCGATGTTGTCACAGGCGTCTCCTTCACATTGATGGTGGTGCAGCAGCTTGGTGCGACCCTGCCGAACGTCACCTACCTCAACACATGTGGGCTGAGGCTACTGATTATCTAGACTAGTTGGTTTCGCGAAATTCCTGGTCGGCTTCGATCGGGAATAGTTCGAACAGCTCCTCGGCTGACCCCGAGTACTTCGCCTTTATTACGTCCGCATAGGCGCACAGCGCTCCTACGGACTGTGGCCTTGGGAGCACGGCGCGAGGTGCACCTGCAGGAGGTCGTACAGCAGCTGGCTGTCTCCGCTGGCCATTTTGCCCTGGCTTCCGTACCTTCGATGTCTCGATTTGCATGGCGGATAATGGCGCCAATGTCATCTTCCAACCGAGGGTCGACTACTCAGCGAGAAGCCGGGCCTCATAAGCTGTCAACCTCAGGCGTGGCCAGTCAGGTCTCCCGGTCGTTGTGTCCGTTCTCGGAGGTGTCGTCGTTCCCGCTTCTGTCGGCGTCAAAGCCGGCCGGGGGAGTCTGGAAGGGCGGAACGGACGGGAAGGAGACGTGCACGGTGTCGCCCTGTATGACGGGCCCGTAGGCCCGACCGCCGCTGAAAGTGTTAGTGACGGTCCGCCGGAGACCTGGTTGTTCGGCGGGGGTCCTAGTGGCCTCGGCCGCATGCTCAGGTGCAGCATCGGGAACGGTGAGAAGCAGGCGGCGCAGTGTGGTGAAGGTGCGGTGCCCGGCATTCCTGGCCTTGAGGATGGTGGAGTGGTCACCGGGAAGCGCGGCGGAGTCGGGGAACACCGACTGCGCGGACACCGCCCGCACCACTCGGTCGCTCTCGCCCGCGTAAGCGCTGACGAGGATGGGGCAGGTGCGGTCGCTCACAGCGGTGGCGTGGACGACATCCCGCAGGACCGTCCGCAGTGTCGCGTTCACCTGGTCGTTGAGCGGACGCAGATCCCTCTCCTGGGGATGGCCGAGCCCGATGACGTTACGACGTAGCGACAGCAGCAACTCGGAGCCGTTGTTGGGGCACGCCAGCATCACCAGCCGCCGGATGCGGGCCAGGCGGCGCCCCTCCCCATCGGCCAGGGCGCGGGCCAGGAAACGCTGGGCCACCAGACCCCCTTGGCTGTGCGTGACCAGCACGAGCCGCGTGAACTCGCCAGCCTCGGTCGCGAGGTATTCTTTGAAGCTGTCGGCGACCGTGTTGATGGTGGGGAACACCCGCAGCGGATGCAGGCGCCGCACCCCGGTGGCATACCGAAACTGGAGCGGTTCAGCGAAGGCTAGCTTCTCGTCCTGCGCAATCAGTCGGCGTAGCGGATCCCACACCTCGGGACCCGACCTGATCCCGTGAACCATCACCACACCGAGTCGACCATCGCTCAACGGATCACCTTCCAGACGGCGTTGTCAAGGTCTCGACATTAGCCCGGACGAGCCGTGCCGCGCAGCGCGATGATGGACGGACCACTCCTGCTCCGTACGAAGCTGCACCTCCAGGTCCCCGGTGCCGTGGTGGCCGAGCCCCGTCACGTCCGGGTGAACCCGGAAACAATGTCCACCCTCTTCGGGTCCGCCTTGAGGTAGACGAGGAGATTGCGGGCGCTGGAGGGCGTGTGATTAGGGCTTCGGCGTAGTCGCATAACGTCCAGTTCGTGATCATCCGAGGTCGAGGAGCGCGAGGGGGCGGTGAGGGTCGCGGGCGTTGGGGCGGAGGCCGGCCGCGATGTTCTTCACTCCGGCCGTGCGGAGAGCTCCGATGGCGAGGTTGCGCCAGGTGGCCATCGCGCGGGGCGCGTTGCCGGTCCACAGCTGGAAGGCGTCCTCGGCGAAGGTGGTGTCGCGGCCGAGGAGGTGGTCGGCGTGCTCGCGCTGGGCGTGCATCGCGTCGCTGGTGACGGCGACTCCTGCCAGGTCGGCGACGGTGTCCAGCAGCGGCTGGAAGCAGGTGATCTCGTTCGTCTTGTCGCCGACGTCCAGCTGGGCCAAGACCAGGCCGGTGGTGTGTTCCAGTGTGGCGAGCAGGTGGATCTTGCGGCCCTTCGCTTTGGCCGCGCCACGCAGGCTTTTGCCGTCCACTGCGAGGCCGCGCAGCCCGGTCGCCTTCGGGCGTCGGTCGGCGAGCCAGCGCCCGACCGTCCAGTCCAGCGCGTCGCCGTCGATGCGGGCCAGTAGCCGCCGGACCGTCGTTTCCGCAGGCAGGAGCCGCTGCGGGAAGAGTGGGTCGAGGCGTATGCCGAGGCGTTCCAGGAGGTTCAGCGGGGCGTCGGCGATCCACTCGCCGACTACCAGCACAGAGGTCGCCCCCGGCAAAACCGCGCACGCGGTCAGCGCGAGCACGGCAACCAGAGCGTGCCGTATGACGCGTGGGTCTCGCGGCCGGGCACCTCGGCCAGTTGCTTCAGCAGGCGCGGGACCTCGTCGGATACGACCTCGGGATGCTGGTCAAGGGCAGGCGGGATCAGCGATGACACGTCGGCAGGCGCGGTCTTCCACTCGGATCACGGGGCGTAGAGAACTCCATGATCTTGGAAGCCGTGCCTGTCGCGTCCCGGGGCACAGCCGAACTGACAGTACGTCACGAAACGGGCGCCACGCGACTACGCCGAAACCCTGCGAGAGGCTCTAGCTGAACGATCAGCTCGTTCTCGCAGGTCACGGGGATCTGGCACGCCGAGCCTTCTTGCGCGGCTCCTGCCAAGGACTCGCCCTGCCGCCACACGCGACCGGCCTACCGATCCAGCTGTACAACCGTCTGAATCACCAGCTGCCCACCCCCAGCCAGTGGTTCTCCCCGTTCCCATGTCCTGGGTCCCCCGCCAAGAGCTCGATCCTGCGCAGCGCAAGCAGCTCAGAGAAAGCCTCGTGACCACGTCAGCCGACCCGTGTCTTTGGTAGATGCGTCGACATGGTCACGACGAGCGAATCTCCGCACGTCACAGGGGGCGTGGCACGACCAGCCCTTGTTCGCGGCTCCTGCCGACGGCGGCAGGGCAAGACCTTCCTCCTTGACTCGGTCGCCCGCAGCAGCGGCGGTTTCATGTTCACCGCCACCGAGACGACCGAGGCCGATACCCTGCGCCAGTTCGGCGAGGCCCTGGCCCGCTACCGTGGCCAGCCCGCACCGTTCCGCTTCGCGCACTGGGACGAGGCCGTCACCGAGCTCATGCGGATCGCCGACGGCGGCCCCACCGTCGCGGTGATCGACGAGTTCCCCTTACTCGCCAAGTCCTCCCCCCCCCTGCCCTCGATCATCCAACGTGCACTCGACCCGGCCGCCCAGCACACCAACACCCCGGTACGGCTACTGCTGTGCGGCTCCGCTCTGTCCTTCATGAGCAAGCTCCTGGCCGGCAACGCCCCGCTGTGTGGCCGCGCCGGCCTCGAACTCGTCGTCCCCACACTGGACTTCCGGCTTGCTGCCGAGTTCTCGGAGATCTCCGACCCGCGCACCGCCCTGCAGACCAACGCCATCGTGGGCGGCACCCCCGCCTACCGCCGCGAATTCACCCAGGGCGACACCCCACAAGGACCGGACGACTTCGACGACTGGGTCGCCCGCGCCGTCCTCAACCCCGCCCGCCCACTCTTCCGCGAAGCCCGCTACCTGCTGGCAGAGGAACCCGAACTCCACGACGCCGCCGTCTACCACTCCGTACTCGCCGCGATCGCCAGCGGCAACCCCTCACGCGGCGGCATCGCCGACTACCTCGGACGCAAATCCACCGACCTGGCCCACCCGCTCAACGTCCTCCAAGACGTAGGGATGATCACCCACGAGGCCGACGCCTTCCGCCGCAACTGATCCGCCTACCGCATCACCGAGCCACTCGTGACCTTCTACCACGCGGTCATGCGCCCGGTCTGGGGGACCTGGAACGTCCAGGACGAGCCCGCGCCGTATGGCGCCGCGCCCAATCCACCTTCCGCAGCAAGGTCATCGGCCCCCACTCCGAACAGATCTGCCGGGCATGGGCCCGCTGGCACGCCGCCCCCGAAACCCACGGCGGCCAGACCTCCCGCGTCGCCAGCGGCACCGTCAACGACCCCGCGGCCAGGACCAGCCACGAAGTCGACATCGCGGCCTACGGCGACGCCGGCACCGGCCGCGACGCACTGCTCGCCATCGGCGAAGCGAAATGGAACGACGTCATGGGGCTCGGCCTCCTGGACCGCCTCCAGCACATTCGTGATCTCCTCACCACACGCGGCACCGCCACCGAGAACACCCGACTCCAGTGCTTCAGCGGCACGGGCTTCACCGACGAACTGCGCCACCGGGCAAAGAACGACCCCACCATCCAGCTGATCGATATCGACCGCCTGCACCACGGCGCATTAATCTCTCCAGGGCTCCTCGCCGGCGACCGCCAGGCGCCGCAGCCGTGGCGCCGGCGCGGGGCGGCTCGGACCGCCTGCCCCTCAAGGCTATGAGCCATGAGGTCGTGGCTCCTGCTCACCTGCTGTTGGGGCCGTACGGACTCCAGCCGTGCAGGAAGGGCTCCAGGTCACTGTGCCGGGACTCGGGCACTTCAGGCATGCGAAGCGGTTGAGTCAGCGGATCGATCGAACGTACGTAGTGCGTCGCCCAGGACAGCCACGCCTCGGCCTCGGCGCGCTCGGTGCCGTCCGGCATGGCTTCGACATGCTGGCTCACCGCGGTCAGGTATGCGGAGAACCGTCTGGCCTGACGCCACCGCTTCTCCTGCTGTTCCAGCGCACGGATGCGGACGGCTTCGGCATAGTCGACGTGGGCCTGCCGCATCGCTCCTTCCCATCGGCGCCGCTTGAGCCTGGCCTGTTCTTCTTCCTCGGCACGCTTGCGTTCGGCGGCCAGTCCGCGCAGGTCCACTTCTTGCAGAATCTCCGGCAGCTGGGCTTCCAGGGGGCGGTCAGCTGCGTCTTTCCACACGGACTGGCGATGGGGGATCCCTCCGTTCAGAGTGATGGTGAGGCGGTCAGAGGGGGAGTAGTCGTATTGCGGAATCCTGACCCAGGAGTACCGCTCGGCGTCGGCGAGTTCCTTCGCCGTGGGCACGTGTTCCGTCCTGTCCTGCTCCTGCCCGAAGGAGAAGCCACACGGCTGCTCTTGGGCTGTGACGATGAAGAGACCTGCGTCGTCAGTCCGGCGTGAGCGGTGTCCGCCTCGGGTGAGTTGAGCCGTGTGCCCGCGTCTCTCCGCCTCCGTCACGATGGCCTGTACGAGGCGCAGTGCCCGGGGCTGGACGGACTTGCTCAAGCCCAGGGTGGGTTCGCCGTCCCGGAGCGCGGCGACGATGGTGTGTGGCCGGTGGAGTCGCTCGGGAACGGGGATTGGGTCCAGGACGGCCAGTTTCCACGCCGGTATGTCCTGGATCGTGATCTCGTAGCCTCCTGCCCGCCAGCGATGGACCAGCTCTTTCCCTTCGGGCAGCCTTCCGCATCGCTGCGCCGATCTGATCCGGGCCGTCCAGTTGGGTGCCCCTGCCCCGTAATGGGGTTTGACCACGAGCGAGCCACCCGCCGCCAGGACATCGTCGATGAGCTGTTCACCAAGGGTCTTCTTCGGTTGCCTCGATGCCGTACGTCCCGTGGAAGCGGGGCGAGCTACCGCTTCGGGTGCCGCGGGCTCACAGGGAGTGGAATTCCGCGATGGCGTAGGGTGTGCCGTTACCGACGTCGTCGACTGAGCCTTGGCCTTGCTGTGCCGTCTGGCGTGCTCCTGGCGCTCTGTAGGGGCGAGGTAGGTGCCGTGCTCAAGGTAGTGGCGGCCCGCGGCCGTGACCTCGGCGCTCCACGCGCCTCCGCGTCTGCTGATCTTCGCCAGCCCGCGATTCTGCAGCGCCTGCGCGCTGGTCTTGTAGGTGAAGTCGCCCTCACCCCATGCTCCCGCAGGACAGCCTTCCGCAATCCAGCAGAGCACTTCCCTCTGCCGCTCGTTGGGCGGGGTCTTTGCCATCTGTGCCTCCTACTCGCGGACGGCGGACGAAGATGCGGACGACCGTGCGCTGATAACGGCGCGTGGATGGGTCAGCTGGGCGGCGCCATCCTGCGGAATGCCACGACAGGAATCTCGAACTGTGCCTCGATCTTCGCGGCGTCCTTGTCCCTGCCGGCTTGCCGCAGTATGCCGACGGCCTGCTCCACGATCCTGCCGAGTCTGATGACCTCGGCACGCAGGACGCGGAGTTCGGCGTACGCCTCGACAGCTGGGGCACCACACCACTGCCGAACGAGATCGCGTGCAGGCTTGTACTCCCTGTCGACCTGGGCACAGACCTCGGGACTGAAATGATGTCCCTCCCGTTTGCCCGGCCCCGGAGTATATGAACCGTAGATCGCTTCCCGTTGGGCCCGTTGCTCCTCACGTTCCACGTCTGCCATGACGCGGTCCGTGTGCAGGGTGGCGCCCTTACGGGCGCACGCCAGCGTTACTGCCCATGGCGCTTCCGCACTCCTGTCGTCACGAACCACCGTCAGCGCATCACCGGTGAAGAAGCCTGTGCTCTCCCCCAGCGCCTCGGCGAACGCATTAACGTCCTCCACGTACAACACGCCGTCGTCGTGCCGCGAATAGCCGACGCTCGCCAGTTCGTCCCAGGGGCAGGACTCGAAGACGATGTTCGCCGCACGCCGTTCGGGGGCGTCACCTGGTGGTGTGGCGGCTCTCAGCTCTTTCCAGCGGCGTTCTTCCGCGAGCCACCGATCGGCCTGGTCCCACGGAACGTGCAGTTGCGAGCGTGGCACCCAGGCTTCACGCCCTTCCTCCTCGTCCGCGGCGAAGCGAATCTTGATGCGTGGCGGGCGCTTGGTGCCCAAGCGAAGCACCTCCACCCGAGCCACTGGACCATGCGCCCTCGCGCGATGTGCCCAGAACTCCCCTACGTCCATCGGTATTCCCCTCACACCGGTACCTTCTGTGAAGGTACCGGTGTGAGATCAGTCAGCCGACGAGCGAGCAGTGTGGCAGGCAGAGGGTTCTCCGTTGCCTGCCGGGCACGCCTTACGTCGCTCCACGGCCTCGCCCCAGTCACGGTGCTACGGCGGAAACGACGTACTCGCGCACTCCGGCAGGAGCAGGTCCCTGGGCGATGCATCCGGCCACTCGATCTCTCCCGGCTGGAAAGATCCTCCGATCGCTCTGTGCTCGGGGGCGCCCGACTACGGCTTGAGC
Organism: Streptomyces noursei; assembly: GCF_016917755.1. Taxonomy (GTDB): domain Bacteria; phylum Actinomycetota; class Actinomycetes; order Streptomycetales; family Streptomycetaceae; genus Streptomyces; species Streptomyces yunnanensis. The sequence continues at coordinate 2,365,761 of NZ_CP070326.1, forward strand.
CGGACGACCGAGCAGATCACCAGCTCACCCCTATTGTTCCGGGATTCTCCCGATTCCCATGTCCTGGGTCCCCCGCCGGGGATTCAAACCTGCGCAGCGCGAGTCGTTCCGAGCGGTGTGAGCACCTCGTCAGCCCATACGTGTCTTCGGCGGATATATCGACATCGTCACGATGAGCGAATCTCCGCAGGTCACAGGGGGTGCGGCACGACCAGCCCTAGTCGTCGGCTCCTGCCGGAAGCTCACGTGGTCGTGAGCACGCATGTCAGAGGCCCTTTACATGATTGCCGACACCAGTCGCCTTCAGGCTGGCAACGTGGTCCCGGTACGCCTCCCCCCTCGCCCGGGCCCTGGCCGCCCTCATGCGGTCAGAGTGGTCAACGGAGGGGCTATTGACGAGCTGGGTGAGAAGTTGGGCAGCGCGGTCCCGGTACCTCTCCACCTCCGCCAGGGCCTCGGCCGCTCGTACGCGGAGGGAGTCGTCGAGGGAGGTGTCGTCGGCGAAGGCAATCAGCCGGTCTGCCCCCGCATCCCAGTACCCCTCCACCCCCGACAGGTATCTGGCCGCCCCCACGCGGTCGGAGTCGTCGAGGGAGGTGCCGTCGGCGAAGGCAATCAGCCGGTCTGCCCCCGCATCCCAGTACCCCTCCACCTCCACCAGGGTCCTCGCCGCTCCCACGCGGACGAAGCCGTCGAGGGAGGTGCCGTCGGCGAAGGCGATCAGCCGGTCTGCTCCCACGATCCGATGCCCCTCCACCTCCGTCAGGGCGGAGGCCGCCACCACGCGGACGATGTCGTAGATGGAGGTGTTATCGGCGAGCTGGGTGAGAAGTTGGGCAGCGCGGTCCCCGTACCCCTCCACCCCCGATAGGTCGGTGGCCGCCCCCACGCGGTCCTCGTCGCCGAGGGAGGTGTCATCGGCGAAGACGATCAGCCGGTCTGCCCCCGCATCCCGGTACCCCTCCATGCCCGACAGGGTCCTGGCCGCCTCCACGCGGTCGGATCCGTCGAGGGATGTGTCGTCGGCGAACTGGGTGAGAAGTTGGGCAGCGTGGTCCCGGTACCCCTCCACCCCCGCCACGGCTGTGGCCGCCCCCACTCGGTCGTGGCCGTCCAAGCAGGTGTTGTCGGCGAAGGCGATCAGCAGGTCTGCCCCCGCGTCCCGGTACCCCTGCACCTCCGCCAGGGCCGCGACCGCTCGCACACGGGCGAAGCCCTCGAAGGAGGTGTCGCTGGCGAGCTGGGTGAGAAGTTGGGCAGCGTGGTCCCGGTGCCCCTCCACCCCTGCCAGGGCCTCGGCCGCCCCCACACGGGTCAAGCTGAAGAAGGCGCCGTTTCGGGCGAAAGAGTTGAGTTGTTCCGCAGTCTGCGCGATGGGGAGGTTCGTCCTTAGTTTCACCTGCTGTTCGAGGAAGAAGCAGGCGTGATCTCCTGCCTTGTGGGCGAGGGCTTCGATCCTGGTCGTGGTCGCGGCTGCGATGTCGTCAGGGGAGGCGAGGAGGCCGTCGAGGAGGAAGCCCAGGTAGGACGGTTCGGTGCCTGGAACGCGGGGTCTTTGCCCTGGAGGGAACAGCTCGTCGAGGAGTTTGGCGCGTGCCCCTTCGTCGCGTGTGGCGTGGCGGGCCGCGTGGTATTCGAGGAGGGTCTGGTGTGGGAAGCCTAGGCCGTCGGCGTGGTGGGCCAGCAGACCGGTGTGACGGAGAAGGTCCTCCACGAACGCCTCCCAGCGCTGCGAGCGCACCTTGCTGGGGCGGCAGACGGCCTCGTGCGAGGCCAGGGCCTCGGTCACCGGCGCCTGATGGCCGGTAAGCCATTGGTGGGCCAGGTAGTCGACCAGCTCGGGCAGCCGTTCGTGGATCTGCCGCGCCGCAGCCTCGGCCTCCTGTCGCGCCCGCGGAGTCTGCAGGCCGTTCACGAGGCGCTGGACCGCTGCTTCGTGGCTCTCGGCGACACGCTTGCTCTGATTACTTTCGTAGAGAAGGTCAGTGAAAGCTTCGTACACCGCGGTACGACCATCGGGCAGCGGGCGTTCAGGTGTGGCGAGGTAGAGCTGGCAGAGCATGAAAGCCATCAGCGGCGTGCGAGCTAGCTCGACCAGATGGACGTTGCCAAGCGCGCGGGTGAACTGATGAGCGCGGTCGGTGGCCTCCTGCTGCAGCCATCGGGTGCTGAAGTACTTTTCGATGTAGGTGTGCAGGTCATCGCTCGTAAAGGGCTGCAGTTCGTAGCGCGGCACTGCACTGCCGAGGGTGGTGAGTTCGTTCTCGGCTAGTGGGCGGGTTGCCACGACGCAGCGGTATAGCGGTGGGTCTTGCATGACGGCGTTGGTCAGTTTCTGCAAAACGGCGCGACGCTCCTCGGCATTGGGGAGCTCGTCGAGACCATCGACGAGCACCTGCCAGTAAGCGCCGGCGCATGGCCGCTGAAGGAAGCGGTCCCTGGCCAGTTCCGGGTGCCGCCCGTACCGGGAGAGCTTTCTGGTGGCGGCGGCGAGCGCATCAGGGACCTGTGTCCCCTCCCCGACCAGGCCGCGTGCACTCACCCATATCGGGACTGTCGCAGAGGACTTACCAGCGCTCTGTGTGTTGCTGATCCATTCACCTGCTGCATCGCGCAGGTGAATGCGAAGCAGCGTGGACTTGCCAGCTCCCGGGCCTGCGATGAGCATGCACAAGCGATCCGGTCTCCGGAAAGCCGCTTCTGCCGGCTCGGCCGCGGGGCCGTTGCCGTGCTCAGCGTCCGCGTCGTCAACCGCAAGGCGGCTGCGTTGGCGCACGTGGACCTCAGCCAGGGACGGTGGTGGGCCTATCTGGCCGTGGATGCCGGGATACGGGTGCGGATCGGCGGCCTTCCGGGCAGCTTCAAGGTAGCCGCGCACCTCCTCGTCCAGACTGGTCCCGCGCTGGGCCTCCTCATAGAGCCATTTCCAGTGGCGGCGGAGCTTGTCCTCAGAGGTTTTGTCGCGGAGTTGGCCGGTCCAACGCAGCATCACTTCGACCACAGACCACAGGGCCTCAAAGCTCTGCGGCACGCTGGGCTCCTTCGAGCCGGGCTGCTTGGGGAGCCAACCGTTGAGCGTCTTCGGGGACAGGTCCTCGCCGCCTTTCCCACGTGGCCAGGGCTCGTCTTTGGGGCGGCCAGCGGCGGTCCGCCGGCGCCTGTTGGCCTCGTCGACCACGGCCTTCTGGGACTTCCCCGGCCCACGCAACTCGGCGAGAAGCTCACCCAGTTGCGCCGCCAGGGCTTGCCGGCCCGCGGTCTCTTCCCTGACGCTCACGGCCTCCCCTTTCCCTCTTCCGCGTTGATCCCATCCGACGCGATCCGGCGACCAGGACCGGACAGCTCTGTGACCTGGTAGCTTGCGGCCAAAAATCCGGCGATCCGGAATCCATAGCCGTGCCCTTGGGAGTGTGGCGACAGTGCTCGTGTCCGCCTCGTCCCGGGGCGGTCGAGACGTCTTGGGGAAGGACCACACATGGATATCCGGTGGGCAACGATGCTCCTGGCCGGGCTCTCAATCCTTGCGATCACCGCGGTGACCATCACCGGCCTGGCGCTTAAAGACACCGCGTCACAGGACCGCGCCGGCATCCTGCGCGCCGTCGCGGAACTCGTGCGGGAACTGCGTCGGCGCCAATGACAGCCACGCCCGGCCACCCATCGCCTCACAGCCTTCGGCCCGACTCGCTGGGCAGAAGGCACAGCGGAGCCAAGGTCGAGCCATACAAGGCGTCGTACTTCAGCAACACGAAAGCTGACGCGCATCCCGCCCCGTTCCTCACGACGAGCTCCAGCCCATCATCGAACACCGCCCGGTGCTCGGCTAACTCGTCCATGCCACCTGCTGCCGCCATGACCTGACATCATGCCGGACAGGCCCAGGCCAGAGCGGCCGAACGAACAAGATCCCCCGCATTTGGGATACCCCAGCGGTCGAAGTACCCGGGCGCCGGGAGGGAGCGCCTGTGGGCCTCGCCCGGAGGCCGCCGTGTCACCTTGGCAGCAACGCCGAGTGGAGGCCCCTCCTCAGCCAATCCGGGAGTAGTTGATCTTGCTTGCGAGAGACCTGCGCGAGAGTTCGGCGCTCCAGCAGAGAAACCCCAGGTCAGGCAGCATCTCCCCGTGGCCTCCGGAGCCGTGTGCGCAGGTTCGAATCCCGCCAAGGGGCCGTGCCGGTGCTGGGCAAACCAGTTCAGAGAACCGCGATCCCCACGTCATCCGACACGCGTCTTCGGCTTCGGTAGACGTACCAACATCGTCACAATGAGCGAATCTCCGCGGTTGACCACGGGCACGGCATGACCAGCCCTCGTTTGCGGCTCCCGCCAGGGACTCAAACCTGCGGCCAAGCCCTGCGTCGCCACCGCCGCTCCCCCACCGCAAGACCGCTGGCTGCTGCCCGCTGCCCCTCACCCGTCGCGCCCCTGCCGAGATTGAAAGGCAGCACCTCGAAGACGTAGACGACAGAGTGGTAAGTGCGGCAGGCCAGGACGTACCGCTCGGGGCAGCGGTAGGAAGGTTTCCGAAGAGGATCAGGCGGTGGATTCTTCTGCAGCGATCTCGCCGAGCCGGATCGCGGTGGTACGACTCGCTCCCAGGGCGAACGAGAAGCGGGACTCATCCGGCCTGTGCCTGCCGCCTTTGCGGCCAGGCTTGACGACGACGCGCGCACCGGCGTCCAGGAGCATGCGGCGACGGCCGACTACGTCCTGCCGGCGCCACTCGTCCGCGTAAGTCTTACCCGTCCGGACCACGTGCTCCTGCGGTGGGCGAGCGGGGGTGGCTTCCAGGTCGGCCAGCCGTGCTTCAAGGGCGTCCGCCGTCGACTGCCAGATCCGGCGGCCGGCGTCCGAACGGAATCGCTCTGCCTCAGACATGTGCGCTTCGAGTTCCGTAGTCACCTCGGCGAGTTCCGGTCCGGGGTCGTAGCCGGGGATCGTCTTCACCTCCACCAGTTCCCAAGAACCCACACGTGCGAGGAATTCCTCCTTGACGTACTCCTCCAGCCATTCCGCCTTGATGTTGGCCGTCGCGGAGCAGGTCCGCCCATCGGCGAAGGGGCGGCAACCGTAGATGTTGGGACGCTTTCCGCTGGCGCGTGCGTAGTAGAGGCGGCCTCCGCAGCTGTCGCAGAAGGCGACCCGGAGGAGCAGCGCGTTGGTGTCCTTCCTGGTCCGTGGCCTCGTTGCTCGTGCGTTCAGCAGTGAGCCGATGTAGTCGTACTCTTCACGGTTCAGCAGGGGCTGATCCGTTGCCACGATGGGTTGCCCCGCCGCGTTACGGACTGGAGTGCCTTTGTGCACTTTATGGCCGAGCAGCGTCGGCGAGGTGAGGAGCGCCTTGATGGCGGAGGCACCCCATCGGAAGCGCTCGACCTCAGTTCCGGCGTCGTAGTGACGCCCACCTGTTTTGCCACCGGTGGACCGCCCTCGTTTGAGTGCCCAGTGGTCACGGGGCGACGGAACGCCTTCCTCGTTCAAGGCCACTGCGATCGCCGAAACGGCGGTTCCGTCGACAAGTTCCCGAATGATGCGTTCGATCACCGTGACGGCTTCTGGATCGGGCGCGAGTGTGTAGCCGCCGCCTTCGGGCATGGGCACGGGTTCGTACCCATACGGAGGCCGCGCACCGCGCCAGCGCAGAGGCATCAGGCGGAGCGCGGCGGTGGCGCTGGTGACCCGCTCCTTGATGGCCTGCGCCTCCATCTGCGCCGCGAATGCAAGGAGGGTGACCAGCAGCTCCGACATGATGTCCAGCGGATTGCGGAAATCCAGGACCAGCCGGCCGCCGGGCCCCTCGGCGAAGACGAGCATCTTGCGGTGGTCCCGGGCCCACTTCGCGAGCGCGTGCATATCCGCCATGGAGCGGACGGCGCGGTCAAGGCGCCACCACAGGATGGCGTCGTAGCTGGCTGGATCGGCCAGCCATGCGCCCAGCTGGGGGCGCTCGAAAGGGGTGGTCTTCGAGGCGGAGACATCAAGGTCCTCCGCCTCACCGATGATCTCTGCACCGATGCCCCGGGCAGACTCTTCATTGGCTGTCCGCTGTCGCCCTGGGGAGGTTGTTTCGTCCGTCCTCACGCTGAGGCGGATCGCCGAGAGCGCGTTGATGCCATATGTAGCCATACGCCTACTATGTCCTTAATTACTGCTTCCCTTCGGTTCGGAGACCCGGACGGGCACCGGATCGTGGTGACCGAGGTCCCCGCCGACCATCCGCTGCGCTACCGGCCCTGACCCGGCGGACCGGCCCGCGTCCGGTGGCGCGGGCCGGAGTGCGTCCGGTGCAACTCTGGGTTGCACAACGGTCACTGGTGGTGGGTCCCCGCGGTCGCTAGCGTCGCGGGTATGACCACTACGGAATCCCCCATAGGCGGGGAGCACTTCGACGTCGTCATCGCGGGCGGCGGACCGGTCGGCCTGACATTGGCCGCGGAGTTGAGACTGCAGGGCGTCGCGGCGCTCGTCCTGGAGCGGGGGCGGCGCGGGGAGGGCGAGCCGCGCACGCTGGTGCTGCACTCCCGGACGCTGGAGACGCTGGACCGGCGGGGCCTGCTGGCGGAGTTCACCCGCGCCCAGGAGAGCCTGCCGGGGCTGGCGGACTTCCGGCGGCAGCTCGACGACCGGGCCGCGCGCGGCCACTTCGCCGGCCTGTACCTGCTCGGTCGGCACTCGGCGGAGCCGGCCGAGCAGCCGCACGGCCTGGCCCTCCCCCACCAGGTCCTCAAGAACCTGCTCGCCCGGCGGGCCGAGGACCTCGGCGCGGTGGTCCGCTACGACCAGGAGGTGACCGGCCTGGCCCAGGACGCGGACGGCGTCACCGTCCACGTGCGGACCGCGGACGGCGACACCACGGTACGCGCGGGCTTCCTGGTCGGTTGCGACGGCGGGCGCAGCGTCGTGCGCAAGGACGCCGGGATCGGCTTCCCGGGCACCGACCCGTCGTTGGTGTCCCGGATGGGGCGCGGCCGCGTCGAGGTCCACGGGGGCGGGAAGCTGCCGGCCGCCTGGCAGCGCACCGACGGGGGCTGGTTCATGCGGATGCCCGACGGGCGGATCGCCGTCACCGAGTGGGAGCCGCCAAAGGACCTGGAGAGTCCGGAGACCGTCGACGAACTGGCCCGGGGCATCGAGCGGGTGACCGGGCAGCGGGTCACCCTGAGCGATGTGGACTTCGTGACGCGCTTCACCGACAGCGCGCGCCAGGCGGACCGGTACCGCGTGGACCGGGTGCTGCTGGCCGGCGACGCGGCGCACATCCACTTCCCGGCCGGTGGGCAGGGCGTCAACCTCGGCCTGCAGGACGCGTTCAACCTGGGCTGGAAGCTGGCCGCGGTGTGCCGGGGCCGGGCGCCGGAGGGGCTGCTGGACAGCTATCACGCGGAGCGGCACCCGGTCGCCGCGGAGGTGCTGGAGAACACCCGCGCCCAGGTCGCGCTGATGCGGCCCGGCCCGCAGGTGGACGCGCTGCGGGCGCTGTTCACCCGGCTGATGGCGATGGACGAGGTCAACAAGCACCTCAGCGACGTCATCTACGGCACCGGCATCCGCTACCCGGCCGGGCCCGACGGGCATCCGTTGACGGGGACGTTCGCCCGCGATCTACCGGTGACGACGGCGGACGGCACGACGCGGCTGGCGGAACTGCTGCGCCAGGGGCGGCCGTTGCTGCTGGGGCTGGAGGGGCCTGATGCGGACGGCGCCCTCAAGGCCGCGGCGGGGTGGGCCGACCGGGTCGAGATCGTCCCGGCCGCCACCCAGGCGCCCTCCGCGGCGGCGCTGTTGGTGCGCCCGGACGGCTATCTCGCCTGGGCGAGCGACGGGCCGGTGGCGGAGGACGCGCTGCGTGCGGCGCTGACCGCCTGGTGCGGGCCGGAGCGGGTGGCCGCGGACTGACCGGAGCGCCGGGGCACCGCCGCCCCGACCGGCGGTGCGGACCGGCCTTCCTGCGCTCCCGGATTGCGCCTGTGCGCTCCTGTATGCCACCCCCCTGCCGGGCATCCTGCGGGTGCTCACCGTCCCCCGGTCCGGGAGGTGTTCCATGCACACACCGTCACTGGTCGGCTGGTTGTTGGTGCTGCTGTGCGCAGCCACCGGCGGCTACTGCCTGTCCCGTACCCGCACCGGCCCCCCGGAACAGCGGGCCACGGCCCGCGGCGAGGCGCTGATGGCGTCGGGCATGGCGGTGATGGCGCTGCCGGCCTCCGCGGTGGCGCCGCCGGCGTGGTCGCCCTGGGTGTACACGGCGGTGTTCGGCGCGTCGGCGCTCTGGGCGTTGGTGCGGCGCCATCTGCACCACGCGGTGGGGGCGCTGGCGATGGTCTACATGGCGCTGGCGATGGTCGGCATGCAGGACATGCCGGGGATGCACGCCGCGTCCGGCACGGCGGGGATGCCGGGGATGCACGGCGCGCACGGGATGGCGGGGATGACCGGGGGGTCGCATGGCGCGCCCGCCGGCATCCCGCTGCTGACCGGCCTGCTGCTCGTCTACTACACGGTCTATGTGCTCGCCGCCGGGATCCGGCTGGCCCCCGCCGGCGCACCGGGCGCCGCCGCCGGGACCTCCGTCGCCTGCGCCGGCCCGCCCGTCGTCCTGCGGGCCTGTCAGGTGGCCATGGGGCTGGGCATGCTCGCCATGCTCCTGGCGCTCTGAGGTCCGTCGCGCGCCATCGGCCGCACCGCCCCGCGCGCCGCACGCCTGCGCGGGGCGTGGTGTACGTCACTTCCGTCGCGGGACCGTACCAACCGGTAGCGGGCCGCTCATAGGCTGGCGCCATGATGGTCCCCCTCACGCTGATGATCCTCGGCGTGCTGGCCGCGGCAATGGCGCCGCGCGTGATGGCCCGTTCGGACTGGCCCGACCGCGAGCCGGTGCTGGCCCTGTGGGTGTGGCAGTGCGTGGTGGCGGGTGTGCTGCTGTGCTGTGTGCTCGCCATGGCACTGAGCGCGGCCGCCGCCTGGGACACGGTGCGCAGCCCGGTCTTCGGATTCGCCCCGCGGGTGGTCGTCGAGGCGTACGCGCTCAACACGTACGGGCCGTGGGCCGGTGTGCTGGCGCTGCTGCTGGCGGGCGGCGGCGCATGGACGGTGGTGGCGCTGACCCGCGAGGTGCGGGCGGCGCGGGTCCGCCGCAGGCGACGCCGGAGCGAACTGCTGCGCCGCTCGCCGCTGCTGCCCGGCGAGGACCCGCGCGGCAGTCGTCTGGTGGTCCTGGAGGGCGACCGGCCGCGGGCGTTCCTGCTGCACCACCCCTCGCCCCAACTCGTCATCACCACCTCGGCGTTGCAGCGCCTGAGGGGGCGTCAGCTCGATGCGCTGATCGCCCACGAACAGGGGCACCTGCGGGCCCGGCACGACGTCCTGCTGCACTGCGCGTCGGCGCTGGCCGCCGGCTTCCCGCAGATCCCGGTGTTCGCGGCGTTCCGCGACCAGGTGCACCGGCTGGTCGAGATGGCCGCCGACGACGTCGCCTCACGCCGCTTCGGCCGGCTGACCATCGCCCTGGCACTGGTCGAACTCAACGAGGACAGCGGGGTGTTCGGGCCCTGCCCGCCCCAGCTGGCCCAGGTCCCGCAGCGGGTGAACCGGCTGCTGGCCCCGGCCGCCCGCCTGACCCCCGGCCGCCGCCTGCGGATGACGGCCTATGCGCTGCTGCTGCCGGCCGTCCCGCTGCTGGTGGCGTTCGGGCCCGGACTGCACGCGCTCACCTGACCGGCCGCCGGACAACCGTCACCATGGAGACCATGACCACCACCAACGGCGCGCCCGGCGGTACCGCCGGCGGCGGGATCGACGGCGTCCTGTTCGACTTCTCCGGGACGCTGCTGCGCATCGAGCCGGCCGAGTCCTGGCTCCGCGCGTCCCTCGCCGCCTTCCACGCCGTCCCCGGAACGCCGCCCTGCCTCCTCGCCGACGGCGAGATCGTCGGGCTGGCCGCAGCCCTGGAGCGGGCCGGCGCCCTCCCCGGCGGCGCCTCGCCGGCCACGATTCCCGACGAGCTGGCCGCCCTGTGGGACCTCCGCGACCGCGACGCCCGCCACCACCGCGCCGTCTACACCGGCCTGGCCCGCCAAGTACCGCTTCCCCGGGCCGAGTTGTACGACCCGCCGGGCGCCGGGCGCTCCCTCTACGACGCCCTCTACGACCGCCACATGACGCCCGACGCCTGGTTGCCCTACCCCGACGCCGCCGAGGTGCTGGCCGCGCTCCATCTGCGCGGCATCCGCACCGGCGTCCTGAGCAACATCGGCTGGGACCTGCGCCCGGTCCTGCGCGCGCACGGCCTTGACCGCCACCTGTCCGCCTGCGTGCTCTCCTTCGAGCATGCCCTGCAGAAGCCGGACCCGCGGCTCTTCGAGCTCGCCTGCCGGGAGTTGGGGGTGGCGCCGCCGCACGTGCTGATGGTCGGCGACGACCGCACCGCCGACGGGGGCGCCACCGCCGTCGGCTGCGCCTACTTCCCGGTGGACCCTCTCCCCGTGCACCGGCGCCCCGATGGCCTGCGCCCGGTGTTGGACCTGATCGGCTGAGCAGCGCGCACGGGGCCGGGCCGCCCCACCGGGCAGGGGCGGCGCAGGACGCGGGTGGCGCCGGACGGAGGTGGCGCGCCGCCCGACCGGTGTGTGATCGTCTGCCGGTGCGGCTCGCCAGGGAGCGCGACGCGCCGCGACCGCCGCACCGGACCCGCACGCCCCGTTCCGACCAGGAGGCCGGCCCATGCCCACCCCCGCCCCGTACCTCGACGCACTGTTCTCGCTCACCGGCCGCCGGGCCCTGGTGACCGGGGCAGCTCCGGGATCGGTTGGGCGATCGCCGAGGCGCTGGGCCGGGCCGGCGCCGAGGTCGTCCTGATGGCGCGCCGACCGGAACCGCTGCGGACCGCCGCCGAGGGGTTGCGGGCGGCGGGCTGCACGGCGGACTGGGTCGCCGCCGACCTCGGCGACCGGGCGGCGGTGCGGACGGCCGCCGACGAGGTGGCGGAGCGCTGCGGCGAACCGGACATCCTCGTCAACGCCGCCGGGGTCAACCCCCGCCCGCCCATGGACGCGTTGAGCACCGAGGACTGGGACCGCACGATGGCCGTCAACCTCGACGCCCCGTTCCTGCTGGGCCAGCGCTTCGGGCCCGGGATGGCGGAGCGGGGCTGGGGGCGGATCCTGCACATCGCCTCCCAGCAGACCATCCGGGCCTTCGGTAACAGCGGGGCCTACGGGGTGTCCAAGGCGGGCGTGGCGGCGCTGGCCCGATCCCAGGCCGAGGCGTGGTCCGGGCGCGGCGTGACCGTCAACGCCCTGGCCCCGGGCTTCGTGCGCACCCCGCTCACCGAGGCGGTCTTCGCCGACCCGACGCGCACCGAGGCGATGGCCCGCCGGACGATGACCGGCCGCAACGGCGAACTGTCCGACTTCGCGGGCGCCGCGGTCTTCCTGACCGGCCCGAGCACTGCGTTCGTGACCGGCCAGACGGTGTTCGTGGACGGCGGCTTCTCGGTGACCTGACCGGCCGTCCCCCGCACACACCGGAACGGCACGGGCGCCTTCGGGACCGCTGGCGTCGTCGCCCTCAACTCCCCAACTGCCTCGATCAGCGCCTCCCCCACGCCCAGACACCCACGGGAAGGCCGTCGACCACGCTCCCTTACCTCCCAGGTAATCGCCCCCCTCCTCCCCCTTCGACAAGATGGGGGCACCCCCGACACACCCACCCCGACCACCCGCACCCGCACGCACCGCATCAACAATCCGAAGGGACGCGCCCTCATGACCGCGACCACTGCGACGACCACCCGCTCCGTGGTGGAGAAGCTGCTGCACCGGATCGGCGAGGGCGACCCGGAGCGCATCGCCGAGCTGTACGCCGACGACGCCGACTGGAAGTTGGACTGGCCGGAGGCCGAGCACGGCCGCGCCGCCACGCCCTGGATCCGTCACCGCACCACCCGCGCCGACGCCGCCGCCCACTACCGCGAACTCGCCGAGCACCACATCCCCGAGGCCGCGGCCACCGAGATCGAGCGGATCCTGGTGGACGGACCGGACGCCGTCGTCCTCGGCGAGATCCGCCAGACCGCACGGACCACCGGACGCGCCTACCGCGCTCGCTTCGCCCTCCACCTCACCGTCGACAACGGCCTGATCACCCGCCACCACGTCTACGAGGACAGCCTCGCCGTGACCCAGGCATTCGCACCGGCGGCCCACAACACGAACCACTGACCAGCACCGGCATGCACCGACAAACACCGGCAAGCACCGACGACACGAGCATGCAATGCACCCAGGATTCCCCGGATTCCCGGATTACCCGGATTCCCGGAATCCCTGCGTCCCCCGGATTCCTTGCGTTCCCCGGGTTCCCGCCATTGGCGCCGGCAAGCCGCCTGATCCCGCACCACGACCAGCGGCTACCGAAAGCGGCTGAACGGCCCTGCGGCGCTGGGCCTTTCAGAGTCGGTAACCGAGGATTCTCCAATCGGCCGGAGTGCCGTTTTCCGTCAGGAGACTGCTCAGCGGCATCGTGAGGTGCGTTTGAAGCGGGGTTTCGTCATTGGGGACGGCCACGGCCTGCACCGACATGGAGCCGAGAAGCGCGGTCGCGAGCACGAGACCGGCGAGTGCACAACGCGTATTTTTCATGTCGTGCCAACGAACCACCGGCAACAACGTCACCGTGCGGCGCCCACCGTAGCCTGGCTGGGCTAGAGCGGCCGATCCACCAGGACCGACCTCGCCGAGAAACCGTCAGTACCCGCCGCGCCGAGGAACATCCATGGGTGATTTCCCGCCGATCGATCGCCTGCGGAATCCGCCCCACCACGAGTGGCCAAATCCCCCGCGAGGATGGCCATTTCGACGGTCCTTAGGGGAATCCATCCGTGCACTGGCGGTCAATCCCCGTACCGCACCCGAGGCCCTGGTGGAACTGAGCACGGCCCACGACAGCACCTGGAACGACAACAAGCTCCTGTGCCTGCTGGCGGAGCATCCGGGTGCGGACCTCATGGTGTTGCGGGCCGTGCGCGATGCCGGGGCGGCAAAGCTCGCCGAGGGCGAACGCCCCTATGCCGCCGTGCTCGCCCTGGCAGCACGAACCGAACTCGCGACAGAAGAGGTCCGACGGCTCGGGACGCTCCGCGGGACCTCCGCCCCGTCTGCGCACCGGGCTCGTCAGGCGCCTCGCACTCCGCGCCTGACGCCCCGCCCGACGACGTCTCAGCGCACCCCCACCGACGCCAGCACACGCCGCTGCCCTGCCGAGACGCGCGCCGGAAAGTACAGGTAGCACACCCCTCCCGAACCGCTCTTGACTTGGCCTTTGTCGTCGTGGCGCTTGGTGCGGAGCCAGATGTTCTCGAACTGGTGGCGCTTGTAGACGCGGCGGACGGCAGGGTCGGTGGGGGAGGCCGGGTCGTTGGCGATCACGTCGCCGGTCGGGGTGAAGCCGATGACGGTCATCAGGTGGCCGGCGGTGCCGTAGCCCGCGCCGTCGAGTTCGGTCTTGAGGAAGGACTGGGAGGTGATGACGGGGATGCCGGCGTGGACGAGGCGTTCGGCGTCGGTGAGGGAGGACAGGCGGGTGACGACGCCCTGGAGGTCGGGGTAGGTGGCGGCGTAGGCCGCGTTGAAGGGCCAGTTGCCGCAGCCCTCGTATTGGTAGTCGTAGGTGTAGCGGGCGGCGTGGCAGACCTGGGGGTCGGCGTAGGAGGGGTCCACCCAGGAGAGCTGCTGGCGGGTGGGGCGGTGGCCCCAGTACTCGATGATCATTTCGGAGGAGGTGGGGCTGCACCACGCCTCTCCCCCGTTGTCGTACTGGGGGTACTGGCCCTTGTGGATCTCCTGCGAGTAGCGGGGGACGTGCAGTTCGCAGCCGACGAGGCCGGGTTTGGAGGCCGGCACCTCGAAGCGGTCGGGCAGGTCGGAGGCCATCGCGCCCAGTCGCCAGACGGTGGGGGTGGCGGTGGTGCCGGGGCGGCGGTGGAGGGTGAGGCGGAGCTGGTAGGCGGCCAGGCGGAGGCCGCTCGCGGGGTCGTCCAGGGCGAAGGTGTCGGTGGAGACGGCGCTGCGGCCGTCCTTCTGGCCGTCGACCGAGGTGCGCCGGATGTCGGTCTCGCCGTCGCCGGCGGTCCAGCGGCCCATGATGTACCAGGGGGTGTGGCCGCCGTCCGAGTACGTACCGCGCAGTTCGACGGCGATCCAGGTGCCGGCGGGGGTGCGCGCGTTCCAGGAGGCGACGGCCTCGGTGGCCGGGACCGGGAGGCGGTGCACCGGGCTGGTCCAGGTGGCGTACTCCCAGGTGGCGGTCTTGCCGGTGTGCGGGTCGCGGTACTCGGTGGTGCCGGCGGGGCGGGCGAGGGCGATGCCGGGGCGGCGGCCGGACATCACGCGGGTGCCGTGGCCGGTGCCCTGGTGCCAGTCGGCGGCGGTGGTCCAGGCGTGGTAGTCCACGGGGCTCTTCGATCGGCGCGGGGTGGTCTCGGGAACCGGGGCGGGCCGGCGGGCGGGCTCGCCGGTGGCGGGGGCCAGGGGGCTCGCGGCGGCGCCCGCGGCGACGGCGAGTGCGGCGGCCAGGACGGTGCGCCGGGGCGCGGAGCTGGTCATATGAGGTCCCCCAGTCGGTGCGGACGGCTCGCGGTGCGGGCGGTCGGGTCCGGTGCGGTGCGGCGGATGCGCTCAACTATCTCCGTTCCGGGCGGGCTTAGGAAGGCGGTTCGACGCGCGTCGCGGCACGAATATTGGTGTGGACCACTGGCGTACGCTGGTGGGATGACCCCCGCCCCGGACCCCGTACTGACCTCGCTGGCCGCCCGGCTGCGCACCCTCCCGCCGTCGTGCGGCCCGGTGCGTCTGGTCGCGGTGGACGGACACGCGGGATCGGGGAAGAGCACCTTCGCCGACCGGCTGGCGGAGGCGCTCGGCGGCGCTCCGGTGGTGCACACCGACGACCTCGCGACGCACGAGGAGCTGTTCGCGTGGGGCGGCCGGTTCCGGGAGCAGGTGCTGGCGCCGCTGTCCCGGGGCGGGACGGCACGCTACGAGGTCTACGACTGGGTGCGCCGGGAGTTCGCCACGGTGCGGGAGCTGGCGCCCGAGCCGGTGGTACTGGTCGAGGGCGTGGGCACCGGGCGACGCGCGTTGCGGCCGTACGTCGCATGCCTGCTGTGGATGGAACTGGCGCGCGAGCATTCATGGGAACGGGGTCAACTCCGGGACGGTCCGGGGCTCTCTGCGTTCTGGGATGGCTGGATTCCGGCGGAGCGCGCGCACTTCGCGGCGGATCCATCCCGACCGTATGCCGATCTCCTGGTGCACCAGGGGCAGATGGGGTACGAGGTGTGCGTGGGACCCGCCAAGTAGCCTTGACCGGGCCCGGATTTCACCGTGCGTAGCCGACCATGGCTGACACGCCGCCAGTCATTGACCGGGACCCGCCGAGTACCCCAACTCGGCTTGACCTGGGGGGCGTACAGGACTTACGTTCTCAATGCGCGGTTCAACGGACCGCCCGCAGACGCGAAGCCCCCGGTTGTTCCCCCGTGATCGGGGGCTTCGTCCTGTGTGAAAGCACATTTCGCGGCGCTCGCCGCGCGGCACTTTCCTCACTCAGGGTCACCGCTTGCTTCGCGCCGATGCGCCCCCTTTCGCTCCCCCGTCTCCACCTCGTGCGGCCCTCTACGACCTGCACCGACAGCGCAGGTACGATGCGAGTCTGTGCCACCGCAGGACCCGGACCCGGGTGCGCGGCAGGGCAACTCCCGCCCGCCGCACGCCGGTTCGCCAAGGGCCGGCCAGGCCCCGGGCCCACGGCGCGGCACACGTCCGGTGGTACACCACGGGGGGACGTTTTGTGGGGGGACGGGATGGATGTCGGCGCTCAGGGTTCGCCCGCTCCGGCTGAACTCGCCTGGCTGCGCGCGGTCGACGCCTACACCATGGGGGCCTACCCCCAGGCCGAGGAGGAGTTCCGGGCCGCGGTACGGCTCGATCCGTCGATGGCCGACGCCTGGCTCGGACTCCACGCGCTGCGCGCGGACACCTCCATGGCGCTGCTGCGGATGCACCAGCACCGCGACCGCTTCGGCGAGCAGCGTGCCCGCCACCGACGCGCCCTGAACTCCTGGTACTGGCTGGGCTGGTGGGTCCAGCCGGTGCTGGAGACCAGCCGCGATCTGCTGCTGGCACACGCCTCCCACTGGCTCGACGGCCGGCACGTCGCCGAGCTGGACCAGGCGCTGGCCGGCTGCCCACCGGTGGAGACCGACCCCCAGGTGCGCTTCCTGCACGCCTGCCGCGCCTACCTCGTCAAGGACTGGGAGCAGCTCGTCCGGCACACCGAACCGCTGCTCGGCGATCCGACGCTGGGCATCGAGGCGGGGCTGTTCGGCGGGATGGCGCGGGTGCGGCTGGAGACGTACGGGCAGGCCGAGCCGCTGCTGGCCGCCGCGCTGATGCGCTGCCGCAGCGAGCAGCCACAGCGCAAGGAACTGCGCTACTGGCTCGCCCGCGCCTACGAGGGCACCGGCCGCAGCGCCGCAGCGCTCCCCCTCTACCGCGCGGTGCACCGGGTCGATCCGACGTTCATGGACACCGCGGCCCGGCTCGCCGCCATCGCGGAGGCGGACGGGCTGGACGAGGGCGCCGGCCTGGCTCCGGTCTCGGCCCAGGGCCCGGCCCAGGAGGCCGGCGGCGACCTCGACCCGCTGGCGCCGCTGGACCCGGTGGACGGCCGGGAGCTGTTGGTGGCCGGCGAACCAGCCGGCGCGCAGGCGGAGCCGGCCGGCCCGTCCGCCGGGGACGGCGGCACCGCCCGGATCAAGACGACCGCGCCGGGCCGTCGCGGCGGCGAGCTCCTGCCCACCGGGCCGGCCGATCCGGTGCTGCTGGAGAAGGCCCTGGCGGAGCTGGAGCGGATGGTCGGCATGGAGCCGGTCAAGCGGCACGTCAGGGCGCTGTCGGCGCAGCTGCGGATGGCCCGGCTGCGGGCCGGCCAGGGCCTGCCGGTGGCGCCCCCGAAACGGCACTTCGTCTTCTCCGGCCCCTCGGGAACGGGCAAGACCACGGTGGCCCGGATACTCGGCCGGGTCTTCTACGCGCTGGGGCTGCTCGGCGGCGACCATCTCGTGGAGGCCCAACGCGCCGACCTGGTCGGCGAGTTCCTCGGCCAGACCGCGGTCAAGGCGAACGAGCTGATCGACTCGGCGCTGGGCGGGGTGCTCTTCGTCGACGAGGCGTACAGCCTGTCCAACTCCGGCTACAGCAAGGGCGACGCGTACGGCGACGAGGCCCTCCAGGTGCTGCTCAAGCGGGCCGAGGACAACCGCGACCGGCTGGTGGTCATCCTGGCCGGCTACCCCGAGGGCATGGACCGGCTGCTGGCCACCAACCCCGGCCTCTCCTCCCGCTTCACCAGCCGGGTGGACTTCCCCAGCTACCGTCCGCTGGAACTCACCAGGATCGGCGAGGTGCTGGCCGCGGAGAACGGCGACCGCTGGGACGAGGAGGCCCGCGACGAGCTGTCCAGCATCAACGGCCACGTCGTCGAGCAGGGCTGGATCGACGAGTTGGGCAACGGCCGCTTCCTGCGCACCCTGTACGAGAAGAGCTGCGCCTACCGCGATCTGCGGTTGTCCACCTGGCAGGGCATCCCGACCCGGGACGATCTGGCCACCCTTCGGCTGCCGGACCTGATGCAGGCGTACGGCGAGGTGCTCTCGGGCCGCGGGCCGGATCCGCAGGCGCCGCCGAAGGGACCGGACCTGTAGCCGCCGGGAACGCGGAGGGGCGCGCCGGTGGTCCGGCGCGCCCCTTTGTCGGGTCCGGCGTGGCTCAGCCCGCCAGCGCGGGGTCCTCGGCCGCCACCGACGCCCCCTCACGCGGCTCGCCGACCCGTCCGGCCCCCTCCCGGGGCGCCGGGCCGGCTGTCCGCTCCGTACGGTGCGCCGGGTCCCGGACCTCGCCGACCAGCATCTCCATGACGTCCTCCAGCGCGACCAGGCCGAGCACCCGGCCACCGGCGTCGGCGACCGCGGCCAGGTGGGAGGCGGCCCGGCGCATCGCGGTCAGCGCGTCGTCCAGGGGCAGTTCGGCGCGGAGGGTGGCCATCGGGTGCCAGATCCGCTGCGGCACCGCCCGGTCCCGTTCCTCCAGGTCCAGGACGTCCTTGACATGCAGATAGCCCATGTAGGCGCCGCCCGGCGCACAGACCGGGAAGCGGGAGTAGCCGGTCCGTACGGTCAGCTCCTCCACCTGGCGGGGCGTCACCGTGGGCTTGACGGTGATCAGCCCCGCGGGGTCCAGGAGCACGTCGGTGACCGGGCGGCTGCCGAGCTCCAGGGCGTCGGAGAGCCGCTCCTGCTCCGCGGGGTCGAGCAGGCCCGCCTGGCCGGAGTCCTCGACGAGGTGGGTGAGCTGCTCGCTGGTGAAGACCGCCTCGACCTCGTCCTTGGGCTCGACGCGGAAGAGCCGCAGCACGCCATGGGCCAGCGCGCCGAGCAGCGCGGTGACCGGGCGGCACAGCCGGGCGAAGGCGACCAGGCCGGGGCTGAACCACAGGGCGGTCTTCTCGGGTGCGGCCATCGCCAGGTTCTTCGGGACCATCTCGCCGATGACCAGGTGGAGGAAGACCACCAGGGCCAGGGCGAGGGCGTAGCCGAGCGGGTGGACCAGGGCCGCGGGCAGCCGGACGGCCTCGAAGACCGGTTCCAGCAGGTGCGCGACGGTCGGCTCGGCGACCGCGCCGAGCGTCAGGGAGCAGACGGTGATGCCGAACTGGGCGGCGGCCATCATCTGCGGGAGGTTCTCCAGGCCGTGCAGGACCCGGCGGGCCCGCTTGGAGCCCATCGTGGCGAGCGGCTCGATCTGGCTGCGGCGGACCGAGACCAGGGCGAACTCGGCGCCGACGAAGAAGCCGTTGGCGAGCACGAGCAGAACCGCGAAGAGGAGCTGGGCCGCGCTCATCGGGCCACCTCCGCTCCGGCCGCGACCCGCTCGCGGGCGGCCTCGGGGACGGCGGGGGCGGCGGGCGCCAGCCGGACCAGTCGTATCCGCTCGGCGCGGTGGTGGGCGACCAGCCGCACCCGCAGCCGCCAGCCGTCGAGCTCGGCGGTGTCGCCGGGGGCCGGGATCCGGCCGAGTATGTGGGCGACCAGCCCCGCGACGGTCTCGTACGGGCCGTCGGGGGCCTCCAGACCGATCCGGCGCAGGGTGTCGACCCGGCAGCCGCCGTCGGCGTCCCACGCCGGACGGCCGTCCTCGGACGGGGCCTGGCCCAGTTCGGGCAGGTCCACCCGGTCGTGTTCGTCGCGGACCTCGCCGACGAGTTCCTCGATGATGTCCTCCAGGGTCACCACGCCGGCGGTGCCGCCGTACTCGTCGACGACCACCGCGATCGGCTGCTCGCTGCGCAACCGTTCCAGCAGCGGCTGCACCGGCAGCGTCTCGGGCACCAGCAGCGGCGGCACGGCGATCCGGGCCGCCGGGATGCGCAGCCGCTCCTCGGCGGGGACCGCCAGTGCGTCCTTGAGGTGCACCATGCCGACGATCTCGTCGAGCCGGGTGCGGTAGACCGGGAAGCGGGAGAGCCCGGTGGCGCGGGTGAGGTTGACGACGTCCTCGGCGGTGGCGGTGGCCTGGAGGGCGCTGACCCGGACGCGGGGCGTCATCACGTTCTCCGCGGTGAGGTCGGCCAGCGAGAGGGTGCGCACGAAGAGGTCCGCGGTGTCCTGCTCGATCGCCCCGGCCCGGGCGGAGTGCCGGGCCAGCGAGACCAGCTCGCCGGGGGTGCGGGCGGAGGCCAGTTCGTCGGTCGGTTCCACGCCCAGGGCGCGGACCAGCCGGTTGGCGACGGTGTTCAGCAGGGTGATCACCGGCCGGAAGAAGCGGGAGAAGGCGCCCTGCGGGCCGGCGACGAACCGGGCGACCTGGAGCGGCTTGGAGACCGCCCAGTTCTTGGGCACCAGTTCGCCGATGACCATCTGGACGGCGGAGGCCAGCAGCATGCCGATGACCACCGCTACGCCCGGGACGGCGCCCTTGGGCAGGCCCAGGGCGAGCAGCGGTCCGGACAGCAGCCCGGCCAGCGCCGGCTCGGCGAGCATGCCGACCACCAACGAGGTGATGGTGATGCCGAGTTGGGTGCCGGAGAGCTGGAAGGAGAGTTCCCGCAGTGCGGAGACGACGGTGTCGGCCCGGCGGTCGCCGTTGGCCGCGGCCCGTTCGGCGTCCGCCTTCTCGACGGTGACGAGTCCGAACTCGGCGGCCACGAAGAAGCCGTTGGCGAGGATGAGCGCGAGTGCCGCAAGGAGGAGCAGCAGGGGGCCGATCATGCCGCCGCCTCCGTCGTATGCGGGGGTTCGGGAGGGGCGGCGCAGGTACTACAGGACGATCCGTCCATTGCCGGAGGGAGTCACTCCTCGGTTCGTTGGGTCCCCTGACTGAGGGGCGGGGCGCGGGCGCACCCCGGAGAACAGAGTAAACAGCGGGGCCCGCGTTGGGGCAGGGTCAGCGGGCCGTGTGGTCGACGGCACCGTGGATCTCGACGAGATCGCGCAGGGCGCGCGCGTCGCGGATGGCCTGCTCCCGGGCGATGCCGGGCTGGATGCCCATCGCGGGCAAGCTGGTGCCGTCGGCGAGGTCCAGATGGACCCAGGGGTCGCCGGCCCGGAGGTTGACGCGCAGGACCTGGGCCCAGGCCAGGTCGCGCCGGGTGGTGAGGTTGACGACCGTGACGCCCTCCTGCCGCGCGACCACCCGGGGGCGGCTGAGCAGCAGGAGGACGGCGCCCACCAGGACCCCGGTGCCGACGAAGCTGATCCGCTCGCCGCCGGTCAGCTCCGGCAGCAGCATCGCGACCGCGACGAGGGCGGCGAGCTGGGCGATACCCACGGCGTACAGGACGGCCCGGGTGCGGGCCGGCCGGAAGGTCACCGGCAGGCCGGGCAGGGAGTCAGCGGGGGACGCGGGCGCGGACACGTGTCGTCTTCCGTCGGAGGGGGTGGGCGTGCGGGCGGCGGTGCGTCAGAGCCGGCAGGCGTGGATGCCGGTGGTCAGGATCGCGCGGGCGCCGAGGTCGTAGAGCTCGTCCATGATGCGCTGGGCGTCCTTGGACGGGACCATGGAGCGGACCGCGACCCAGCCTTCGTGGTGCAGCGGGGAGACGGTCGGGGACTCCAGGCCCGGGGTGAGCGCCACGGCCTTCTCGACGTGCTCGACCCGGATGTCGTAGTCCATCATCACGTAGCGGCGGGCCACCAGGACGCCCTGCATCCGGCGGAGGAACTGGCGGACCTTCGGGTCGTCGTCCGGGGCTCCGGTACCGCGGATGACCACGGCCTCGGACTTCAGGATCGGCTCGCCGATGATCTCCAGGCCGGCGTTGCGCAGGGTGGTGCCGGTCTCCACGACGTCCGCGATGATCTCGGCGACGCCGAGCTGGATGGCGGTCTCCACCGCGCCGTCGAGGTGGACGACGGAGGCGTCCACGCCGTTGTCGGCGAGGTGCTTGGTGACCAGGCCGGAGAACGAGGTGGCGATGGTCATGCCGCCGAAGTCGCCGACGTCCTTGGCGGTGCCGGGGCGGGTGGCGTAGCGGAAGGTGGAGGCGGCGAAGCCGAGCTGGAGGATCTCCTCGGCCGGCGAGCCGGAGTCCAGCAGCAGGTCGCGGCCGGTGATACCGATGTCGAGCTTGCCGGAGCCGACGTAGACCGCGATGTCGCGGGGGCGGAGGAAGAAGAACTCGACCTCGTTCTCCGCGTCGACCAGGACCAGTTCACGGCGGTCCTTGCGCTGGCGGTAGCCGGCCTCATGGAGCATCGCCGACGCAGGCTCGGACAGTGAACCCTTGTTGGGGACAGCGATGCGCAGCATGACAGCGATTTCCTTTGCAGCTGGGAGAGTTGGGGATTGCGGAGGGGGCTGGCTCAGAGGTGGGCGTAGACGTCGTCGAGGGAGATCCCCTTGGCGACCATCATCACCTGGAGGTGGTAGAGGAGCTGGGAGATCTCCTCGGCGGCGGCGTCGTGCGACTCGTGCTCCGCGGCCATCCACACCTCGGCGGCCTCTTCGACGATCTTCTTGCCGATCGTATGGACACCGGCCTGCACCAGCTCGGCGGTCCGGGAGGTGGCGGGGTCGCCGGTGGCGGCCTTCTGCTGGAGCTCGGCGAAGAGCTCCTCGAACGTCTTCTTGGACATGATGCCGCCTACCCTACGCGGTCGTGTCACAGCGGCGCGCAGCGCCTCGTCTGAAGGGTGGTGGCGGGCGGCGCGCAGCGCCTCGGTTGAAGGGTGGTGGCGGGCGACGGGCGGGCGCTCATCGCCAGGGCTCGGAGACCGTACGGAGTGTGGCGGCGGTGGCGACCGCCGCGGTGACCGCCTCGTGGCCCTTGTCCTCGGTGGATCCGGGCAGTCCGGCACGGTCCAGCGCCTGCGCCTCGGTGTCGCAGGTCAGCACGCCGAAGCCGACCGGGACGCCGGTGTCCACCGCGACCTGGGTGAGGCCCTGGGTGACGCCCTGGCAGACGTAGTCGAAGTGCGGGGTGCCGCCCCGGATGACCACGCCGAGCGCGACCACCGCGTCGTAGCCGCGGCCGGCCAGGACCTTGGCGACCACCGGCAGCTCGAAGGTGCCGGGCACCCGCAGCAGCGTGGGCTCGTCGATGCCCAGCTCGTGCAGGGCCCGCAGCGCGCCGTCCACCAGGCCGTCCATGACCTGCTGGTGCCACTGCGCGGCGATCACGGCCACCCGCAGGTCGCCACAGTTCTTCACGGACAGTTCGGGTGCGCCCTTGCCGCTCATGGTTCTCCTCGTACGAGTGATGTGCCGGTGCCCGGCTGACGGTGGTTACTGGTTGTCGCAGGTGGTCGCGGTGCCGGCGGTACCGGTGCCGGCGCCGGGGGTGCCCTCCAGCCAGGGCAGGTCGTGTCCCATCCGGTCGCGCTTGGTGCGCAGGTAGCGCAGGTTGTGCTCGCCGGCCTGGACGGGCATCGGCTCGCGGCCGGTGACGGTCAGGCCGTGCCGCACCAGGGCGGCGGTCTTCTCGGGGTTGTTGGTCATCAGGCGCAGCGAGCGGACGCCGAGGTCGCGGAGCATCTGGGCGCCGGCGCCGTAGTCCCGGGAGTCGGCCGGCAGGCCCAGTTCGAGGTTGGCGTCGAGGGTGTCCCGGCCGCGTTCCTGGAGCTCGTAGGCGCGCAGCTTGGACAGCAGCCCGATGCCGCGCCCCTCGTGGCCGCGGAGGTAGACCACCACGCCGCGGCCGGCCTCGCTGATCCGGCGCAGCGACGCCTCCAGTTGGGGGCCGCAGTCGCAGCGCAGCGAGTGGAAGACGTCGCCGGTCAGGCACTCGGAGTGGACCCGGACCAGGACGTCCTCGCCGTCGCCGAGCTCCCCGGCGACCAGCGCGACGTGCTCGACGCCGTCGACCGTGGAGCGGTAGCCGTACGCGGTGAACTCGCCGTGCCCGGTCGGCAGCCAGGTGGCGGCCTCACGGCGGACGGTGGGTTCGGATGGGGGTCCTCCCTGCGCGTGGGGGTCCCCCTGCTCGAACGAAGTTGAGAGTGGGGGAGAAGCCGAGAGCTCGGGGGACTTGCGGTAGGCGATCAGGTCCTCGATGGAGATGATCGTCAGGCCGTGCTTGCGGGCGAACGGGACCAGCTCGGGCAGCCGCAGCATGGTGCCGTCCTCGCCGGCGATCTCGACGATGGCGGCGGCCGGGCGGAGTCCGGCGAGCCGGGCGAGGTCCACCCCGGCCTCGGTGTGGCCGCTGCGGGCCAGGACGCCGCCGGGCTTGGCGCGTAGCGGGAAGATGTGGCCGGGCCGGACGAAGTCGCCGGGGGCCGAGCCGCCGGCGGCCAGCAGCCGCAGGGTGGTGGCGCGGTCGGCGGCGGAGATGCCGGTGGAGACGCCGTGCGCGGCGGTGGCGTCGACCGAGACGGTGAAGGCCGTGCCCATCGACTCGGTGTTCCGCTCGACCATCTGCGGGAGGTCGAGCCGGTCCAGGTCGGTGCCCTCCATGGGGGCGCAGATCAGACCGCGGCACTCGCTCATCATGAACGCGACGATCTCCGGGGTGGCCTTCTCGGCCGCGACGATCAGGTCGCCCTCGTTCTCGCGGTTCTCGTCGTCCACCACCACGACCGGCCGACCGGCGGCGATGTCGGCGATGGCCCGCTCGACCGGGTCCAGCGTGAGGTCGCCGGTCTCGGCCTCGGCGTACCAGCTCTGCAGTGCGGTCATGCCGCGACTCCTTCCAGTGCGGGGCGCTCGGCGGTGGTCCGCGAGCGGAGCCACCAGTCGCGCATGCCCCAGGCGACGAGGGCGAGGTAGACGACGTAGACGAGGCCGGAGAAGGCCAGGCCGCTGCTGAAGGCGAGCGGGACGCCGACCACGTCGACCAGTAGCCAGGCGAACCAGAACTCGACCAGCCCGCGGGCCTGGGCGACCATCGCGGCGAGCGTGCCGACGAAGATGTAGGCGTCCGGCCAGGGGTTCCAGGACAGCTGTGGGACCAGGGTGAACAGTCCGCCGACGGCCAGGGTGCCCAGGGCGGTGCCGCCGATCAGCAGCCCGCGCTCGCGCCAGGTGGCGAACCGGACGGCGATCGAGCCGTCCTGCGCCTGCTGGCGGCCGCGCTGCCACTGCCGCCAGCCCCACACCGCCACCCCGATGACCAGCAGTTGCTTGCCGACGCCGCCGCTGAGGTGGGCGGAGGCATAGGCGGCGACGAGGATGACGCCGGAGAGGAACTGGGTGGGCCAGGTCCATATCGAGCGCCGCCAGCCGAGCGCCAGGGCGGCCAGGCCGATGGTGTTGCCGATCATGTCGGACCAGATGACCCGCTGGCCGAAGGCCGTGAAGGCCGGGCCGTTGAGCCAGTCCAGGACGCTCACCGGTCCATCTCCTTGATCTCCGCGAGGTCGTCGGCGTCCTTGTCGCCCCGGCCGAGCAGCCGCTCGACGTACTTGGCGAGCACGTCCACCTCAAGGTTGACCGGGTCGCCGGGCTGCTTGATGCCGAGGGTGGTCAGGGCGAGGGTGGTGGGGATGAGGCTGATGGTGAAGTAGTCGTCGGCGGCGTCCACGACGGTGAGGCTGACGCCGTCGACGGTGATGGAGCCCTTCTCGACGACGTAGCGGGCGAGTTGGGTCGGCAGCGCGACCTTCACCAGCTCCCAGTGTTCGCCGGGGGTGCGCTCGACGAGGGTGCCGGTGCCGTCGACATGGCCCTGGACGAGGTGTCCGCCGAGCCGTCCGCCGAGCGCCATCGGGCGCTCCAGGTTGACCCGGGAGCCGGTGGTCAGCGCGCCGAGGCTGGAGCGGTGGAGGGTCTCGGCCATCACGTCGGCGGTGAACTCGCCGTCCGCGGTGTCCACGACCGTCAGACAGACGCCGTTGACGGCGATCGAGTCACCGTGCTTGGCGCCCTCGGTGACGACGGGGCCGCGCAGGCGGAAGCGGGCGGCGTCACCGAGGTTCTCGACGGCGACGACCTCACCCAGTTCTTCGACGATTCCGGTGAACACGTCAGTTCTCCTCGGGGCGGGCGTGGCGGATTGGGGTGGCGGTGATGCGGAGGTCGGGGCCGAGGCGGGCGGTGTCGGTCACATCGAGCCGCAACGCCTGGGCGATGGTGGTGATTCCGGCGTCGCCGACCGCGGCCGGGCCGGCGCCGAGCAGCACCGGGGCGAGGTAGCCGACGACCTTGTCGACGGCGCCGGCGGCGAGGAACGCCCCGGCGAGCGTGGGTCCGCCTTCGAGCAGGACGGACCGCACGTCGCGGGCGAACAGGGCCTGGAGCAGGGCGGGGATGGACAGCCCGCGCCCTTGGGGGGCGCGCGGCAGCCGGACGAGCGGGGCGAGCCCTTCGAGATGCGCGGCGTCCGCGTCCTCGGCGACCGCGATCAGGGTCGGGGCGGTGCCGTCCAGGACCCGCGCGCCGGCCTTGACGGCGGTGGCGCCGGAGTCCACGACGACCCGCAGCGGCTGGCTGACCTCGTCGGCCCCCAGGACAGCGAGTCCGGCGCTCCGCACGCCGAGCTGCGGGTCGTCGGCGCGGGCGGTGCCGGAGCCGACGATCACGGCGTCCACCGCGGCGCGCAGCCGGTGCACGTCGGCGCGGGACTCGGGCGAGGAGATCCAGCGGCTGGTGCCGTCGGCGGCGGCGATCCGGCCGTCCAGGGTGGCGGCGTACTTCCACAGCACGAACGGGCGGCCGCGCAGCACCGAGGTCAGCCACGCTTCGTTGCCGGCCGCGGCCTCGTCGGCGAGGAGTCCGCCCTCGACGTCGATCCCGGCCCGGGCCAGGGTCAGCGCGCCGCCGGTGGCGGTGGGGTTGGGGTCGGCGACGGCGTAGACGACCCGGGCGACACCGGCGTCGATCAGTGCCTGGGCGCAGGGGCCGGTGCGACCGGTGTGGTTGCAGGGCTCCAGGGTGACCAGGGCGGTGCCGCCCCGGGCGCGCTCACCGGCGGCCTGCAGGGCGTGGATCTCGGCGTGCGGTCCGCCGGCCCGCTGGTGCCAGCCCTCGCCCGCGGTGCGGCCCGCGGAATCCAGGACGACACAGCCGACGACCGGGTTCGGGCTGGTGCGACCGAGACCGCGGGCGGCGAGCTCGATGGCCCGGCGCATCGCCGCGGTCTCTTCGGGGGCTGGGGTGGCCACCGGGTCCTCCTGCCTCTTCGGGCACGGACTCCGGGGCTGTCTGGACGACAGGAGCGGACGCTGAAGCCGCGCACACCGGAGCCGGAAAGCACGGCCCGACCGGAAAAGGACGTCCGGACGCGCCGCCGACGGCGGTGTACTCGAACTCGCCCGCCGCGCACTGCCTCCCATCCGGACTTTCACCGTCGGTGCAGGAATTCCACCTGCTCAACCGGCCGCTGGCTGCGGACGGGTCGCGGACTATTACCGCCGGTTCGGAATTACACCGACCCCGGAGTGCGCTGCTGCTTATGTCAGTACAGCCCCAGTCTGCCACGGCTGATCGTCCCCCATGCGAGCGAAGCCCTGTGGGCTGCCTCACAGGATGCGGGCGCGCCGCCTGTCGGAGCCGCCGCCGATGTTCCGTCATAGGGCGGGTACTCCTCTCCCCTTCTCCAAGGACGGACGGAACCGCGATGACGGTCACGACGGACATCCTCGTCACCGGCGGCACGGGCACCCTCGGGCGCGCCGTGGTCGACCGACTGCTGGACGGCGGCCATGGCGTCCGGTCGCTGAGCCGGCATCCGCACACCGGCACCGGGCGCCGCCGCCCGCGCTCGTACGCGGTCGATCTGCGGGACGGCACCGGGCTGGCCGAGGCGGTGGCGGGGGTGGACACGGTGGTGCACTGCGCCTCCACCCCCTCCGGCGGCGACACCGAGGCGGCCGGGCGGCTCGTCGAGGCGGCGCGCCGGGCCGGGGTCCGGCACCTGGTGTACATCTCGATCGTCGGCGTGGACCGGATCCCGCTGCGCTACTACCGCGCGAAGCTCGCCGTGGAGCGGCTGGTGGAGCAGTCCGGGCTCGGCTGGACGGTGCTGCGCACGACGCAGTTCCACGACCTGCTGCTGCGGCTGGTCAGGACGGGCGCCCGGTCGCCGGTCGTCCCGCTGCCGGCCGGGACCCGCGTGCAGCCCGTCGACGTCGGCGAAGTGGCCGATCGGCTGGTCGAGTTGGCGCTGGGCGGGCCGGCCGGACACGTCGCCGACATGGGCGGGCCCGAGGTGCTGACGGCCGGCGAGGTGGTCCGGATGACGCTGGCGGCGGGCGGGCGGCACCGGCTGCCACTGCCGGTGTGGCTGCCGGGCCCCTCGGCGGCGGCGTTGCGGCGCGGGGAGAACCTCGCCCCGGAGCACGCGGTGGGCCGGCGCACCTACGCGGAGTTCCTGGCGGAGCGGGCGGGTGCGCGGGTGGGCGAGTGAGCGCGGCGGCCGGCGCGGTGCGGCGCCGGCCGCGGGGCGTGTCGGGGCGGCTCAGGGGGTGGCGCCGAAGAGGTCGTCCTGGGCTGCCTCCCGGGCGGCGAGCACCGCGCCGCGCAGCACCGCCCGGCCGCCGACCGTCCCGGCGCGGACGTCGGTGCGCAGCGGGGAGAGTCGGGTCAGCCGTGCGGCGACGCGTTCGGCCAGCGGGTCGCCGCCGGCCCGGCCGATCTCGCCGCCGAGGACGACGCACCCGGGGTCGAGCACCGCGCACACGCCCGACACGCCGAGCGCGATCCGGGCGGCCAGCGCGTCGAGGAAGGCGGCGGGGCCGCCGGCGGTCACCGCGTCCCGGACCAGGGCCTCGGCGGGCGGCGCGGCGGCGTGTTCCGGGGTGTCGTCGGGGGCGGGCGCGAGGCCGTGTTCGGCGGCGAGCCGGACGATCGCGGCGGAGCCGGCGAGGGAGTGGAAGCCGCCGTCGCAGCCGGTGGCGGAGGGCAGTCCGCCGGTGCCGGGGACGGGCAGGAAGCCGATCTCGCCGGCGCCGCCGGAGGCGCCGCGGCGCAGCGTCCCGTCCAGCACCACCGCGGCGCCGGTGCCGTGGCCGAGCCAGAACAGGACGAAGGTGTCGCGGTCGCGGGCGGCGCCGTCCCGCTGTTCGGCGAGGGCGGCGAGGTTGACCTCGTTCTCCAGCAGGACGGTGCCGGCCCCGCGGTCGCGCAGGGCGCCGATCAGCGCGTCATGCCAGGCGGGGATGGAGCCGCCGAGCCGCCCGGTGGCCGGATCGATCAGGCCCGGCGCGCCGATGGCGAGGGTGTGCGGGCCGGCGGCGCCGGCCTCGGCGAGGGTCGCGTCGACGGCGGCGAGCGCGGCGGTGCGGGCCGCCGCGGTGGGGTCGGGTGTGTCGCGGGCCGGTCGGTCGCCGTCCCCGGGCGCGCCGAACGGGCCGATGGGGACGGTGCGTTCGGCGCGCAGTCGCCCGAGGAGGTCGGCGACCGCGACGGTGAGGCTGTGGGTGCGCAGGTCGAGGCCGACCAGATGGGCCCGGTCGGCGACGATGCCGTAGAGGCGGGCGTTGGGTCCGCGGCGCTGAGCGCCGCTCTCGCCGACGACGGCGATCAGCCCGGCCTCCTGGAGGCGGTCGACCAGATCGGCGACGGTGGGCCGGGACAGGCCGGTCAGCTGCCTGAGCTGACCGGCCGTCAAATTACCCTCGGACTGCAGGAGTTGCAGGGCCAGCCGGTCGTTGATCAGCCGGGCGGTGGTCGGGGAGGCGGTGCGGCCGGCGGCTGTCGCGAGCGGTGCATGCATGGCTTGATCCTTCCCTCCTCTAGGGCGGTCACCCTTATTATCAGGCAGGGTTCCTGATAATTTGCCGGCCATGGCTGGCAACGGCGTTCCCGACGCCACTCCCCGTGCCCCGCTGCCCCCACTCCCCGACCGCCGGCTGCGCCGCGCCCGCTGGGCGATCGCCGCGGTGTTCCTCGTCCACGGCTCGGTCACCGGGAACTTCGCCACCCGGATCCCCTGGATCCAGGACCACGCCCAGATCCCCCCGGGCCAGCTCGGTCTGGCCCTGGCCTTCCCCGCGATCGGCGCGTCGCTGGCGATGCCGCTGGCCGGCCGGATCGGCCGCCCTCCCGCCACCCGACCTCCGCCCCCAGAAGGCGGCGCTACGCGCCGAACCCCCGCAGGCACCCGCGCCGCGCTGCGCGGACTGCTCGCCCTGTGGACGCTGTCACTGGCGCTGCCCGCCCTCGCCCCCGGCCTGCCGGCGCTCTGCGGCGCGCTGTTGGTCTACGGCGGCACCTCGGGCATGGCGGACGTGGCGATGAACGCGCTGGGCGTGGAGACCGAGGACCGGCTGGGCCGGCCGATCATGTCCGGGCTGCACGGCATGTGGAGCGTGGGCGCGCTGCTCGGGTCGGCGGCCGGCACCGTCGCCGCGCACACCGGGACCGACGCCCGGCTGCACCTCGCGGGCGCCGCCCTGGTGACGACGCTGCTCGGGGTGCTGGCCTGCCAGGGCGTGCTGGATCTGCGCAGCGCCCCCGAGGAGCATCCGCCGCCGCGGTTCGCGCTGCCGCCCCGGTCGGCGTTGATCATCGGCGCCACAGGGTTCTGCGCGGTGTTCGCCGAGGGCGCCTCGCTGGACTGGTCGGCGGTCTACCTCCGCGACCGGCTGGGCACCGACGCCGGGCTGGCGGCGGCCTGCACCACCGCGTTCTCCTGCACGATGGCCGCCGCCCGGCTGGCCGGGGACAAGGTGGTGGCCCGCTTCGGCCCGGTGCGCACGGTCCGGGCGGGCGGGGTGCTGGCCACGGCCGGCGGGCTGCTGATCGTCACCGCCGGCCGTCCGGCGCAGGCGATGACGGGCTTCGGGCTGGTCGGCCTGGGGATCGCCGTGGTGGTCCCGCTGGCGTTCGCGGCGGCCGGGCACAGCGGCCCGGCCCCCGGCCAGGCCATCGCGGGGGTCGCCACCATCACCTACACCTCCGGCCTGATCGCCCCCTCGGCGATCGGCGGCATCGCCCAGGCGACCTCGCTGACCGGCTCGTTCCTGCTGGTGACGGCGCTGACCTTGGGTCTGGTGGCGGGGGCCGGGGTGCTACGGGTGCCGGGCCGCACGGCCGCGGCGGGCGCGCAGACCGCCGCCGACCGCGGACGCGCCCCGAAGCGCTCCTGACCGCGGCGGCTCAGGCCGCGTCGGCGCCGGCGTCGGTCCGCTCCGGCCGGAGCAGGTCCGCGGCGATCGCCCGGGCCCGGTCCGACCAGGGCGTGGGGCGCAGCGCCTGCGGGTCGCCCCGGACCAGGACCCGGTGGCCGCGGGCATGGGTCTCGGTACCGTCGGCGGAGCAGAGCCGGAAGCCGTACGTCAGGCCGGTGCGTCCGAGGCGCTCGACCCACAGGTGCACGGCGATGGGGGTCCCCCGCGCCGTTCAGGCGTGGGGGAGGCCGGCGCTGGTGACCGGGCGCTCGTAGGAGACCTTCATCTCCTTGATGACGTTGCACATGTCGCCCGCGGCGGCCCAGTCGCCGCCGAAGCCGAAGCCGTGCCAGTACTCGGCCCAGGCCCGCTCGGCCAGCAGCGGGTAGCGGGAGTTGTGGAGCATGCCGAGCGCGTCGAGGTCGTCGAAGTGGACGGTGACGGGGACCAGCTGCCCGTAGGTGACGGGGCCGGCGGCCTGGAGGGGTTCGACGCTCACGGGTGGTGCTCCTGGGGTTCTCAAGGGGGTGGTCCGGTGCTGGAGCGGCCGAGGGGCCGTCGCGACAAGCCCGAGCCATCGTAAGCGGCTGCTTAGAATGCTTCGCGTCCCCCTGTGAAGAACACATGAACAACTGGAGCAGTCATGGGCCTCGGTGTGCGCTGGACCGTGCACGGCGACGGGCGCAACCCGGCCCCCGGCGCCGTGGTCAGACCGGACGAGCGGCTGTCGTGGCCGCGGACGGTGGGGCTGGGTGCGCAGCACGTCGTGGCGATGTTCGGGGCGAGTTTCGTCGCCCCCGTCCTGATGGGCCTCGACCCCAACCTCGCGATCATGATGTCGGGCGTCGCCACCGTCATCTTCCTGCTGGCCACCCGCGGCCGGGTGCCCTCGTACCTCGGTTGCTCGCTGTCGTTCGTCGGCGTCGCGGCCGTCATCCGGGCGCAGGGCGGCACCAGTGCCACGGTGACCGGTGCGGTCCTGGTGGTCGGGGTCGCGCTGTTCCTGGTCGGGCTGGCCGTCCAGCGGTTCGGGGCGCGCATCATCCACGCCGCGATGCCGCCGGTGGTGACCGGCGCCGTGGTGATGCTGATCGGCTTCAACCTCGCGCCGGTGACGGCGACCACGTACTGGCCGCAGGACCAGTGGGTGGCGCTGCTGACCATGCTGGCGACCGGGTTCGCGGTGGTGTGCCTGCGCGGGTTCTGGTCGCGGATCGCGATCTTCCTCGGCCTGGTCTTCGGCTACGCCATCTCGTGGATCTTCGACCGGGCCTTCGGAATGATCCACTCCGTCAACGGCGCGGGGAAGGTGACCGACCACTGGCGGCTGGACTTCTCCGCGGTCGGCAAGGCGGACTGGATCGGTCTGCCGTCCTTCCACGGCCCGAGTTTCCAGTGGTCGGCGATCCTGGTGGCGCTGCCCGTCGTGATCGCGCTGGTCGCGGAGAACGCCGGACACGTCAAGGCGGTCGGCGAGATGACCGGTGACCCGCTGGACGACAAGCTCGGCACCGCGATCTCCGCCGACGGCGCGGCCTCGGTGCTCTCCACCGCGCTGGGCGGCCCGCCGAACACCACCTATTCCGAGAACATCGGCGTGATGGCGGCGACCCGGGTCTACTCCACCGCGGCCTACTGGGCGGCCGCCGGCTTCGCGCTCCTCTTCGGCCTGTGCCCGAAGTTCGGCGCGGTGGTCGCCGCGATCCCCGGCGGGGTGCTGGGCGGCATCACGGTGATCCTCTACGGCATGATCGGCCTGCTGGGCGCCCAGATCTGGGTGCACAACAAGGTGGACCTGCGCAATCCGCTCAACCTCGTCCCGGTCGCCGCGGGCATCATCATCGGCATCGGCGGGGTCAACCTGCGGCTGAGCGACAACTTCGAACTGGGCGGGATCGCCCTGGGCACCATCGTGGTGCTCACCGGCTACCACGTCCTGCGCGCCCTGGCGCCGGCGCACCTCAAGGAACAGCAACCGCTGCTGGACGAGGGCACCTCCGCGTACGACGCGGCGGGCGGCCCGGACGAGCGGTCGTGACGACGCGACGGCCCGGGGTGCGCCCCGGGCCGTCGCTCCGCTCACGAACCGAGGTTCTTGACGGCCTCGTAGTACGTCCAGGCCAGCCCGTTGCAGGACGTCTTCGTCGCGCCGGAATATCCCGCGCAGACCCGCTTCAGGTCCTCGTAGAGGGCGCTGTCCGAACGCGCCTTGTTGGCGGAGAAGGTGCCCGCCTGCTTGTAGTTGCGGTAGCCGAAGTCATGCCGGGCGCAGGAGAGTTTGAAAGGGAATCCGAAGGGATTGTCCGGGGACTTGGAGCAATAGTCGGTGGACCAGTCGAAATCGTAGGCGGCCCATTTCGCCTGATTGTTGCGGGCCGCCAGCCAGTTGTCGTAACTCGCCGCGCTGGTCTGTGTGAAACTCGCCATCACCTGCGGCTTGTCGGCGGGGGCGGCCTGGGCCGGGGCGGCGGCCACGGCCAGCGCGGAGACCGCGAGTAACGGTGTGACCAGCGTGGCGACGAGTCTTCGGGACACGAATCAACCTCCGGAAATCCACGCCGCGTTCGGGCGGCGCTTTCTGGCATGCCATATGGATGTGGGTGTTCTCAAAGGACATGGCGGAGACTTCGCCGTTCCCTGCGGCCCGACCGGAAATGCGCAGCGCGAATCGACGCGGCAGTGGGTACCGCGGGACGAGCCCGGCGCAGATCAGTGGGAAGAGCCTCAAGACGGCGGGCCGATTATTACTCCGTTCCGGTCAACTGTCCACGGGATTAGGCATATTCGGGGGTATGCCAATGCCACGCTGAACGGATGACGACCTTTCAGCAACATGTCGGAAACGGCCCGCCGCACACCGCCGCGGAATCCGTCGCCGGGCCCGCCGGCGGCGCCGGACCTGCGACGACCGCAGGAGTGGCGCAGGTACTGGAACGGATGCGGGCACTGGACCGGGCGCTGCCCACCGACGACGGGGTGGCCGTGTTCAACCGCGTCTATCTGGCCGTCACCGAGGCCGTCGCCGAGCGGGTCGGCGACGGTGCCTTCGAGGACCCCCGGGCCGCCGGCGAACTGGACGTGCGGTTCGCCCGCCGCTACTTCACCGCGGTGGACGCCGACGCCACCGGGCTGCGTCCACCGGCCTGCTGGCGGCCGCTGTTCCAACTGCGCCGACACCCCCGGATCCGCCCGCTCCAGTTCGCCCTCGCCGGCATCAACGCGCACATCGGCCACGACCTCGCACTGGCGGTGGTGGACGCCTGCCGGGCACTGGAGTGCGAACCCCCCGCCCTGGAAGGCGACTTCGACCGCATCGGCACGCTCCTGACCGGCCTGGAGGAGGGCATCCGGGAGACCCTGATGCCCGGTCCCGACCTCCTGGACATCGCCGATCCGCTCACCCATCTCGTCGGCTCCTGGAGCCTGGAGATGGCCCGCGACGGCGCCTGGGCCGCGGCCCGGATGCTGTGGGGTGCCCGCCGGCTCCCGGACGTGGCCGAGGAGTTCGCCGACCGCCTGGACGCGAGCGTCGGCCTGATCGGGCGCTGTCTGCTGACCCCGCTCGGCTAAGCCCGTGGGGCATCGAAGCGCTCGGCGGCGACGTCGTTCCACGGCCGGGCGCCCCGTCGTAGGGTGCGGTCCATGACGTTACGACTGGGACTGGGGTTGCCCCAGATGCCGCAGTACGACCCGCGGCGCGATGTGCGGGACGTGGCCCGCGCCGCGGAGGAGATCGGATTCGACAGCGTCTGGGGCTTCGAGCGGACGCTGGTCCCGAACGAGCCGCTCGACGGGCTCTACGGCGTCCCGGGCCAGCCCTGGCCCGACTTCTACCGCCACTGCGCCGACCCGTTGGTCACCCTGACGCTGGCCGCCGCCGTCACCGACCGGGTCCGGCTGGGCAGCAGCGTGCTGGTCTCCGGGCTGCATGCGCCGTTCCCGCTCGCCCGGATGCTGGCGACGCTGGACGCGGCCAGCGGCGGGCGGGTGCTGGCGGGCCTGGGGACCGGCTGGTCCCAGGACGAGTACCGGGCCGCCGGGGTCACCGCGTACGCCGACCGCGGCGCCCAGCTGGACGAGCTGCTGGACGTCTGCGCGGCGGTCTGGGGCCCCGACCCGGTCGCGTACCGGGGCCGCTGGACGGAGATCGCGCCGGCCTCGGTCGGCCCCAAGCCGGCCCGTCCGGTCCCGGTCTACCTGGCCGGGAGCAACGGCCGGGCCCTGGACCGGGTGGCGCGGCGCGCCGACGGCTGGCTCCCCGGCCATCTGACGGGCACCCGACTCGCCCCGCTCCTGGGGAGGTTGCGGGCGGCGGCCGAACGGCACGGCCGGGACGCCGGGGAGCTGGACGTCGTCCTGCGGGTCGGGATCGACCTGACCGGCGCGCCGCTGCCGGAGGACGGCCGCCGTCCGTACACCGGCAGCCACGAACAGGTGCTGGCGGATCTGGCCGGTGCCGCCGACGCCGGTGCCCGGGAGGTCCTGCTGGACTTCCAGGCGCACTGCCGGGACGGCAAGGAGCTGACCGACCGGGCCGCCGACCTGTACGGGCGGATCCGGGCGGCCGGGCTGTAGCACCGGGCCGGCGGGCGCGACCGGCCGGGCGGAAGCGGACGTGCGCAGGGCCCCGGATCGACCGGGGCCCTGCGCACCTCAGTTGGCGCTCGTGTCGACGCGGCGCCCTGGGACCGCTCAGTCCTCCGGGAGCTCCACCGGGGCGATCTCGTCGTAGACGTCGCCGGGGCCCGGGTTGGTCGCGTCGGTGCCGCCGCCGAGGTGGTGCATCACGCCCCAGACCGCGTTCAGCGCGGTCTGGATGGCGCCCTCGGCCCAGCCCGCCGTCCAGGAGATGTCGTCGCCGGCGAGGAAGATGCCGCGCTTGTCCTCGGGGAGCAGCTCCTGCATGAAGTGGGTGAACAGGCGCCGCTGGTAGCGGTAGTGGCCGGGCAGGTTGGCCTTGAACGCGCCCATGAAGTAGGGCTCGTTCTCCCAGGACACGGTCACCGGGTTGCCGATGATGTGCTTCCGGATGTCGACCTTCGGGTAGATCTCGCCGAGCGACTTGAGCATGACCTCCATGCGCTCGTTCGCCGACAGCGGCAGCCACTTCAGGCTGTCGTCGCACCAGGTGTAGGAGAGGCAGATGACGGCCGGCTGGTCCGGGCCGTTGTCGAGGAGGTACGTCCCGCGCGTCATGCGGTCGGTGAGCGTCATCGACATCACGTCGCGGCCCGTCTCGTTGCCCTCGTCGTCGACGGCCTTGTCCAGCCAGAACGGCCGGTCGACGGGGACGAAGAGCTTGCTGGACTCCATGTAGTGGGTGCGCTCGATCGCCGTCCAGTGGTCGATCGGGAACAGGTCGTCGTCGCAGTCGATCTTCGACAGCAGCATCCAGCTCTGCGCGGTGAAGACCACCGCCTTGTAGGAGCGGATGTCGCCGGAGGCGTCGGTGACGGTGATGCGGTTGCCGGCGGTGCGGTGCAGCCGGGTCACGGCCGGCCGCGGCGCGCCGTCGTGCAGCGACGACAGCGAGGTGCCCGGCGCCCAGTGCACGATCTTGCGCGGCTCGCGCTCCCACAGGCGCAGCGGCAGCTGCTGGGAGCCGCCGACGATGCCGCGGTGGTGGTCGTCGGCCTCGGTGTAGACGACCCGCAGGATCTCCAGGATGGAGTTGGGGAAGTCGGTGTCCCAGCCGCCGGTGCCGAAGCCGACCTGGCCGAAGATCTCGCGGTGCCGGAAGGACCTGAACGCCTTGGAGTCGCAGAGGAAGCCGTAGAAGGTCTGGTTGTCGAGCTTCTCGACGAGCTGCGCCCAGATCTCGCGGATGCGCGGGACGTCGCGCTCGCGCATGGCCTGGTTCATGTCGGAGAAGTCGGCGCCCTCCTCCAGGCAGGCGTTCCACGCCTCGGCGACCTGGCGGTAGACCGCGGGCAGGTCGTCGAGGGTCTCGGCGTAGTGCGACTCGCCCTTGAGGTCGACGACGGTCGAGGGGGTGGCCTCGGCGAGCGGGTTGGGGAACGGTTGGGTCGTGAGGCCCACCAGGTCGATGTAGTGCTGGAGCGCGGTGGAGGACGGCGGGAAGCGCATCGCGCCCAGCTCGCAGTTGAGGACACCTTCGTCACCTGCGGCGGAGCAGCCGTCGAAGCCGACCGTGCGCAGTCGGCCGCCTATCTGGTCCGCCTCGTAGACGACGGGCTTGAGGCCCATCTTCATCAGCTCGTACGCGGTGACGATGCCGGAGAGGCCACCGCCGACGATGGCGACCTCGGTGCCGTGCTCGGTCGCCGGGATCTGGCCCAGGCCCGCCGGGTGCGCGAGGTAGTCGTCGTACGCGTAGGGGAAGTCCGGGCCGAACATGGTGATCGGCGGCTGCGCGGTGGTGTGCGGGACGGCGGGGGGCACCGTGGACGTCATCGGGCGGACTCCTTGCGAGGGGGCGGGCATAACAGGGCGTATCGGGCGCTGCTGGGCGCGCCGGGACGCCGTCGTGGGCGGGGGCTCCAGACCGCGGCGGCGGACCGGGGGCGGTGCGGGCGGGGTGCGGCGGGCGCGGTGCGGCGCCGGTCAGGCGAGGTCGGTGTAGAGCTCCGGCCTGCGGTCCTGGAGGTAGGGGTTGTTCTCCCGCGCTTCCTTCAGGAAGTCCGGGTCCACCGCGGCCTGCACCAGCTGCTCGGAGCGCCCGGCACGGGTGCGGACGACCCCGTCGGGTCCGGCCAGGCAGCTGAGGCCAACGAACTCGAACTCGCCCTCCGCGCCGACCCGGTTGACGTACGCCACGTACATCTGGTTCTCGAAGGCGCGGACCGGGATCATCTGCTCCGGCACGATCTGGAAGGGGTGCATCTGCGCGGTGGGCACCAGCAGCAGATCGGTCCCGGCCAGCGCGTGCGCCCGGACGTTCTCCGGGAACTCCACGTCATAGCAGATCAGCAGGCCGATCCGGAGTCCGTCCAGCTCCGCCTGGACGACCTGCCGGTCCCCCGGGGTGAACCACTCGCGCTCGAAGCAGCCGAAGAGGTGGGTCTTGCGGTAGTTGGCCAGCGGGGTGCCGTCGGGGCCGATCAGCCGGGCGGAGTTGTAGACCACGCCGTGCTCCTCGGGGGCGCGCTCGGGGTAGCCGTAGAGCACCGCGATCCGGTGTTCGGCGGCGATCGCGGCGACGGCCCGGGCGCTGGCGCCGTCGGCCGGCTCGGCCAGGCGGTGCAGGTCGCCGCCGATCGCGTAGCCGGTGAGGAACAGCTCGGGGCAGGCGAGCAGCCGGGCGCCGGTCGCGGCCGCCTCGCGGGCCGCCTCGTCGAGGACCTTCAGGTTGTGCGCCACGTCGCCGGGCCGTCCCGAACTCTGGAGCAGGGCGGTGTGCAGTGGCGACATGGGACCCCTCGGTGACGGCGGTGCGGGCGGGACGCATTGACGGTACGGGGCGCCGACGATCCGGGACAAGGCGCCACCGTTGCGCGGCGGCGGACGATTCGTTGCGCCTTCAAGGGCCACCGCGGCGATTCGTTGCACGGGGCATTCGCGCCGGTCGGGCGGGGTGCCCGCGGAGTGGCTCAGGCCACCACGGCGGCCACCGTCGCGCGCACCACCCCGCGCAGCCACACATGGCCCGGGTCGGCGTCCTGCCGGGGGTGCCAGGCCATCACCATCCGCAGCGGCGGGAGGTCCAGCGGGACGGGCAGGGTGCGCAGACCCAGTTCCCTGATCATCGAGGCCCCGGCGCGCTCCGGGCCCATGCCCACCGCGTCGCTGTCCCGCACCATCATCAGCGCCGCCGCCAGGGTCGGGACGGTGGCGATCACCCGGCGGCGCAGCCCGTGGTCGGCCAGCGCGGCGTCGATGGGGCCGGTCAGCCGCCCGCGCCGGGAGAAGTTGAGGTGCGGCGCGTCGGCGTACCGGCGGACGGTCAGCGGCCTGGCGGCCAGCGGGTGGCCGTCCCGGACGACCGCGACCGCGCGGTCGGTGAACAGCGGCACGGTGCGGATCTCCGACTGCGGGCCGCCGCCCACGCCCAGTTCCAGGTCGGCCGCGCCGTCCCGCAGCAGCGGCAGATCGGCATGCCCCTCGCCGAGGAACCGCAGCACCACCCCCGGCGCCTGCCGGGCGACCCGGGCGAGCAGCGCGGGCCCGAGGAGGGTGACGAAGAGGTCGCTGGCGTTGATGGCGAAGCTCCGGGCCAGCCGCGCCGGGTCGACGGGGGCGGGCGGGGTCAGCACCACCTGCGCGGCCTCGACCAGCCGCCGCACCTCGGCCTTGATCTCCAGGGCGTGCGGGGTCGGCACCATGTGGCGGCCGGCGCGGACCAGGATCGGATCGCCGACGGTCCGCCGGATCCGGCCGAGCGCCCGGCTCATCGCGGGCCCGGAGAGCCCGATCCGGCCGGCGGCGCCGGTGACGCTCTCTTCCTCCAGGAGTGCGTCCAGGGCGATCAGCAGGTTGAGGTCGATGTTTGCGTATCGCGCGATCATGGCGGCACACCTTGCAGTTGAGATCAACTGAGCGGGACTCTACGCGCGGCCCATGGTCACGTCTGCACCGCCGTCGACCGGCGCCGCAGGCCCCCGCACTTGACCTCAAGTTCGCTTGAGGTCGCAGGATCGCTGCATGACCACACACGAGATCGCGACCGCCGCCCCGATCACCCCCGCCGCCGAGGCCACCGAGACGGCGCGGCAGCTGCGCCACCTCACCGACCGCGCCGCCGTCGCCGACCTGCTGGGCCGCCATCTGCGCTCCCTGGACGAGGGGGTGTTCGACGAGGCGTGGGGCCGCGCCTTCTTCACCGCGGACGCCACCGCCGAGATGCCGCTCGGCACCGTCCGCGGCCGGGACGCCATCGTGGCGCGGATCCGTGCGGGGATGGCACTGTTCGACCGGACCGTGCACCTGGGCGGCGCCCCGGTCATCGAGATCGACGGCGACCGGGCGACCGCCCACGGACCCCAGCTGAGCACCCATGTACTGGCGGACGGGTCCGAGGCGCTCTTCGTCTCCGGCGGCCAGGCCGAGACCGAGCTGGTGCGCACCCCGGACGGCTGGCGGATCGCCGCCTGCGCCCTGCGCGTCGTATGGACCCGGGGCACCCCGCCGCGCCTGCCGGCGGGGATGGGGCCGGCGGACGCCGCCTGAGCGCCGGACCTCAGCCGGGCGTCCCCGCCCCGTAGCGGCGCAGCAGCGGGGAGAGGACCAGGACGGACTTGGTGCGCTCGACGAACGGTTCGCCGGCGATCCGCTCCAGGACCCGTTCGAAGTGCCGCATGTCGGCGGCGAAGACCTGCACCAGGGCGTCCGCCTCACCGGTGACGGTGGAGGCGGACGCCACTTCCGGGTAGCGCGACAGGCCGCGGTGGATCGCCTCGGGCGAGGTGTTGCGGCGGCAGAAGATCTCGATGAACCCCTCGGTCTCCCAGCCGAGGGCGGCGGGGTCGACGCGCACCGTGAACCCGGTGATCGCGCCGTCCGCCCGCAGCCGGTCCACCCGGCGTTTGACCGCCGGTGCGGACAGTCCGACCTCCTGGCCGATGTCCGCGTAGCTGCGGCGGGCGTCCTCGGCGAGGGCGTGGACGATGCGTTCGTCGAGATCGTTCAGTCGCACTGCGGGTGGATCACTTCTCTGCGGTGGCCAATCGGGAGCGGCGCATGCCGTATCCGAAGTAGATCACAAGGCCGACCACCATCCAGACACCGAAGACCACCCAGGTCACCGGGCCGAGTTGGGTCATCATGAAGGCGCAGAGCAGGAAACCGATCGCCGGGAAGAGCGGGGAGAACGGGGTGCGGAACGCCCGCGGCATGTCGGGACGGGTCTTGCGCAGCACGATCACAGCCACGTTGACCAGCGCGAACGCGAAGAGCGTGCCGATGCTGGTGGCGTCGGCCAGCTCGCCGAGCGGCACCGCGGCGGCGAGCACGCCGCAGAAGAGGCAGACGATCACGGTGTTCACCCGCGGCACGCCGCTCTTGGGGTGAACCTTGGAGAACGACTTGGGCACCAGCCCGTCCCGGGACATCGCGAAGAGGATCCGGGTCTGGCCGTAGAGCACGGTCAGCACGACGCTGGCGATGGCGACGACGGCGCCGAAGGCCAGCAGCACCGACCAGTAGCCGTGACCGGTGACGGTCTTGAGGATCCCGGCGAGCGCCGCCTCCGAGCCCTTGAACTCCTGCCACGGCAGGGCGCCCACCGCGATGGCCGCGACCAGGCAGTACAGGGCGGTGACGATCACCAGCGACAGCATGATCGCGCGGGGCAGGTCGCGCTGCGGGTTCTTGGCCTCCTCGCCCGCCGTGGAGGCGGCGTCGAAGCCGATGTAGGAGAAGAACAGGGTGGCGCCGGCGGCGCTGACCCCCGCCATGCCCATCGGCATGAAGTTGGCGTAGTTGCCGGACTTCACGCCCTGGATCGCGACGCCGCAGAAGAGCAGCAGCGTGGCGATCTTGACGATCACCATGATGGTGTTGGCCCGGGCGCTCTCCCTGGCGCCGCCCAGCAGGAACACCATCGCCAGCACCACGACCAGCAGGGCCGGCAGGTTGAAGTAGCCACCCTGGCCCGGCGGCGCGGAGAGCGCGTCGGGGATGGTGAAGCCCAGCGTGCCGTCGAGGAACTCGTTGAGGTACTGGCCCCAGCCGACCGCGACGGCCGCCACCGAGACGCCGTACTCCAGGATCAGGCACCAGCCGCAGACCCAGGCGACCAGCTCGCCGAGGGTGGCGTAGGCGTAGGAGTAGGACGAGCCCGAGACCGGGATGGTGCCGGCCAGCTCGGCGTAGGAGAGCGCGGAGAACAGTGCCGTGATGCCGGCGATGACGAACGAGAGGACGACCGCCGGCCCGGCGTCCGGGACGGCCTGGCCGAGGACCACGAAGATGCCGGTGCCGAGCGTGGCACCGATGCTGATCATCGTCAGCTGCCAGACGCCCATCGAGCGGCGGAGGGTGCCCCCCTCGCCCTTGCCGCCCTCGGCGACCAGCCGCTCCACCGGCTTGCGGCGCATCAGCCGAGTGCCGATTCCTCCGGCGGCGGGCGGCCCGGAATAGCTGTCCCGCGGGGGCGGGACTGCGCCGTTCTCCAACACGAGGGGCTCCTTCGTCGCTGCCGGTCAGACTGACACATTCCGGCACATTCCGGTGACAGGACCGCAGCGGCCAGGCAGGCAGGACGAACCACCCTGCAGCAGGAGACCGCCGAGCAGGCGGTCTCCGCCACTCCACGTACAGCGCATGACCTTACGGCCCCTCGTTGACCTGCCGTAATGCAGGATCCTTGCGCAACCGCGGTGGAACGTTGCGCACGGCGGCGAAGGGCGGCGGAACGTTGCGCTCCACCTCAGTGAATCACGGTCCCGCCCGTAGAACGCAACCGGCCCCGCACCAGGTCGGTGCGGGGCCGTTGAGCGGCGCGAGCGGAGCCGGCAGCGGGCTCCTGGAGGTCAGCTCCAGCTGTTGTGCAGGGGCTTGCCCTCGGCGTAGCCGGCGGCGCTCTGCACGCCGACCACGGCCTTCTCGGCGAACTCCTCGACCGACGCGGCGCCGGCGTACGTGCAGGAGCTGCGGACGCCCGCGATGATCGAGTCGATCAGGTCCTCGACGCCGGGACGGGCCTGGTCGACGAACATCCGCGAGGTGGAGATGCCCTCCTCGAACAGCGCCTTGCGGGCGCGGTCGTAGGACGACTCCTCGCTGGTGCGGTTGCGCACCGCACGCGCGGAGGCCATGCCGAAGCTCTCCTTGTACGGCCGGCCCTCGGCGGTGTGCTGGAGGTCGCCCGGCGACTCCAGGGTTCCGGCGAACCACGAGCCGATCATGACGTTG
Organism: Streptomyces noursei; assembly: GCF_016917755.1. Lineage (GTDB taxonomy): Bacteria > Actinomycetota > Actinomycetes > Streptomycetales > Streptomycetaceae > Streptomyces > Streptomyces yunnanensis. The sequence continues at coordinate 2,408,172 of NZ_CP070326.1, forward strand.
GACGCGCCCGCGGCCAGCGCCATGGCCACGTCGCGCGGGTGCCGCACGCCGCCGTCGGCCCAGACGTGCTTGCCGTACTTCTTCGCCTCGGCGGCGCACTCCAGCACCGCGGAGAACTGCGGGCGGCCCACGCCGGTCATCATGCGGGTGGTGCACATCGCGCCGGGCCCGACACCGACCTTGATGATGTCCGCGCCGGCCTCGATGAGGTCGCGCACGCCGGCGGCGGCGACGATGTTGCCCGCGACGATCGGGACCTGCGGGTCCAGCGCCCGAACGGCCTTGATCGCGCTGATCATCGACTCCTGGTGGCCGTGCGCGGTGTCCACGACGAGCGTGTCCACGCCGGCTTCCAGCAGCGCCTTGGCCTTGCCGGCCACATCGCCGTTGATGCCCACGGCCGCCGCGATCCGCAGCTTGCCGTCCGCGTCCGTGGCGGGGGTGTACAGGGTGGCGCGCAGCGCGCCCTTGCGGGTCAGGATGCCGACCAGCATGCCGTCCGCGTCGACCGCGGGGGCCAGCTTGCGGTTGGCGGCGTCGAGGCGGTTGAACGCCTCGCGGGGGTCGATGTCCGCGTCCAGGACCAGCAGGTCCTTGGACATGACCTCGGACACCTGGGTGAAGCGGTCCACCCCGGCCAGGTCGTGCTCGGTGACGACACCGACCGGCCGGCCGCCCTCGACGACGATGCCCGCGCCGTGCGCGCGCTTGGGCAGCAGCGACAGCGCGTCCGCCACGGTCGAGACCGGGGACAGCACGATCGGCGTGTCCAGCACCAGGTGGCGCTGCTTGACCCAGGTGATGACGTCTGTGACGACGTCGATCGGGATGTCCTGCGGGATGACGACCAGACCGCCGCGGCGGGCGACCGTCTCGGCCATGCGGCGGCCGGCGATCGCCGTCATGTTGGCGACCACGAGGGGGATCGTCGTGCCGGAGCCGTCGCGCGAGGCGAGGTCCACGGCCTGGCGGGAGCCCACCGACGAGCGGCTGGGCACCATGAAGACATCGTCGTAGGTCAGGTCGTAGGGCACCGAAGAACTCTCTTCGAGGGCGCCGTTCTTCGGATTGAGGAATCGCATACCGCCAGGATACGGGCCCTGACCAGGACTCATGTGATAGTCCTACGGCCACCTGGGCCGTGTGTGTGATCCGCCAATCCGCAGTCCACCCACCGGGACGCCGCCTCACGGGACGCATGCGTCACGTCGCGGAACGGCGCGGCACGGCGCCCCGTGGGGCCGTGCCCCCGGCTACGTCCCCTGCCGGCCGCGCCCACCGGCCATGATCACCGAGAGCCCGGTGTCGGTGTCCCGCCAGTAGCCCACGGCGTCCGCCAGCACCTGCTCGAACACGCTCCAGTCCTCCGGCGCGGCGCCCGCGTACCCCTGCCAGTCGGTGACGACCAGCAGCCGGCCGCGCGCCGGGGGGCACCAGGACAGATCGGTCAGACAGTCGGCCAGCGCGTCCCAGTTGTGGCCGAAGTACGCCGGGAAGTCCAGGGCGGCGGCGCACCGGTCGAGGAACCCGGCCTTGTCCGCGACCCCGTCGAGATCCAGCGCGGCAGCGCTCCAGCCGGCGTCCTCGGCCGCGGCCAGGGCGTCCGCCACCGGGCGGTCGGCCGGCCAGGGCAGCACCCCCGCCGGCGTCCGCCCGTCGAGCACCGCGGCCAGTGCCGGAGGTACCTCGGGGCTCACCGCAGCACCGCCTTGAAGTTCTTGTAGTGGTCGTCGGTGTAGAAGAACTCGTGGTGCTTGCCGGTGATCAGGCGGCGGGCGCCGCGGTTGCGGGCGCCCGGGGTGTCGACCGTGTACTCGTGGTAGTAGCCGCGCGGCTCACTGGGCAGCCGCTTCTCGTAGTTGCCGAAGACGGTGCCGTCCTTCGGGTACGGGAACGGCCCGCCGGCGTCGATCAGCTTGAGGGTGTGCTGCGCCTCGGCGGGCAGCCGGCCGGCCGGGACGGTCGGCAGGCCCTTCGCCCAGCCCGGTGCGGTGGTGCCGCCGGACGGCCGGCTGGCGGACGCGGACGGCCGGTGCGTGCCGGCCGAACTCCCTTTGCCGTCACCGCCGGTGGAACAACCGGTCAGGACGAGGAGCAGCGCGGCGAACAGCGCGCCGACGAGGGCGGCGGCCCGGCGCGGGGCGGTGTGGATCAGCATGCGCCGATGCTGTCACAGCCACGCGCGGGCTGCTCGCCGGCGGGCGCCGGAGCCTGTCGTCACCCTCCCGTCGTCCGCCCGCCGGACGGCAGGCGGGAGTGTGCCGACAGACCCCGGGGGCCCGCTTCACTTCCCGTCGGGGTCCGCCCGGTCCAGGGCCGGCCGCGGGCCGGGACCGGTCTCCAGCAGCAGGTGGTCGGCGGCCGCGGTGTCCGTCACCAGGCTCGTCACGAGCCCGGAGCGGAGCACCGCGCCGATGGCCGCGGCCTTGCGCCGGCCGCCGGCGATCGCCACGACCTCCGGGATGCGGCGCAGCCGGTCCGCCTCGACGGTGATGCACCGCTCCCCGAGGTCGCGGCCGATGCGCCGGCCCTCGGCATCGAAGAGGTGCGCGGACATCTCGGCGGCCGCGCCCAGCGAGGCGTAGTGCTCCCGCTCCTCCTCCGACAGCATGTCGTAGACGGTCGAGACACCCGGCTCCCACGAACCGATGGAGACGCAGGCGACGGTGACCTTGTCGAAGTACTCGAAGGCGCGGGCGATGCCGGTCTGGCCGCGCAGCGCGGCGGCGGTCGCCGAGTCGGGCAGCAGCATCGGCGCGTAGATCGGGTGCGCCTCGCCGCCGGACACGTCGGCCGCGCGGCGGACCGCCTCGACCGAGCCGCGGTCGGCGGTGCCGGCGTCGTAGACCCCGGTCAGCTGGACGACGGTGCACGGCGGCAGCCGGTGCAGCGCCGCCGCCATGTGAATCGTCGAGCGGCCCCAGGCGAGGCCGAGCACATCGCCCTCGGCGACGAGTTCGCCGAGGAGGTCGGCGGCCACCTCGCCGAGGTTCTCCGGGTCGGCGGCGTCCTCGGAAGCGTCCGCGGGCGATTCGACGACGACCGCGTGCCGCAGGCCGTAGCGGGCACGCAGGGCGTCGGAGCGCTCCGCGTCCAGTTCGGAGGGCACCCGGATCTCGATCCGTACGAGATCACGCTCCAGGGCCGTCTCCAGGACACGGGCGACCTTGAAGCGGCTGACGCCGAACTCCTCCGCGATCTGGATCTTGGACTTGCCCTCGAGATAGAAGCGGCGGGCCATGGCCGCGGCCTGCACCAGCTCGGCGGGGCCCATTCCGGACTGCGGGCGGCTGGCTACCACGAAAATCTCCCCTTTTGCGCATCTGATCGAGTCTTTGCTCATCCTTTCAGAAACCCGAGGTGTACGGGGACCAAGAGCGGCACGACGGGCATGAACGCTCGGTTGCCACCAGGTCAACCGCCGGCACGCAACGCGCCGGACGGACCGGTCCCGGGCCCCGTGACGAGCCGGGCGACTCGATCAGTGGGCGCAGCCCCAGCTCGCGGCCGTCGCCGCCTCGGCCTTCTCCCGCAGGTCGCGGACGGCCTTGGCCGGATCGTCCGCACCGTACACCGCGGAACCGGCCACGAAGACGTCGGCGCCGGCCTCCGCGCACCGCTCGATGGTCTCCGCCGAGACCCCGCCGTCCACCTGGAGCCACATCTGAAGACCGTGCCGCGAGATGAGCTCCCGGGTGCGGCGGATCTTCGGCAGCATGATGTCCAGGAACGCCTGACCGCCGAAGCCGGGCTCGACGGTCATGATCAGCAGCATGTCGAGTTCGGGCAGCAGGTCCTCGAACGGCTCGATCGGGGTCGCCGGCTTCAGCGCCATCGACGCCCGCGCACCCTTGGCCCGGATCTCCCGCGCCAGCCGCACCGGCGCCCCGGCCGCCTCCGCGTGGAAGGTGACCGAACCGGCCCCGGCCTCCACGTACTGCGGCGCCCAGCGGTCCGGGTCCTCGATCATCAGGTGCAGGTCGAGGGGGGTGTCCGTCGCCTTGCTCAGCGACTCGACGATCGGCACGCCGAGCGTGAGGTTGGGGACGAAGTGGTTGTCCATCACGTCGACGTGGAGCCAGTCGGCGCCCTCGACGGCCCTCGCCTCCTCGGCGAGGCGGGCGAAGTCTGCGGACAGGATGCTGGGGTTGATCAAGGCCATGCCCCCAGTATGGCGGTCCCGTCAGGGACCGACCGCGCCGGGCCGCGAGAGCCCCGTCACCCCGGCGACACCGGGCCGCCCCGGCCGGACGCGCGGCCCGGCCGGGGCGGACGAGGTGGTGCTACGGTGCTCAGCCCTGCAGGGTCGCCAGCGCCTGGTTCAGCGTCTTCGAGGGACGCATCACCGCGGACGCCTTGGCCGGGTCGGGGCGGAAGTAGCCGCCGATGTCGACCGGGGAGCCCTGCACCGCGATCAGCTCGTCGACGATGGTCTGCTCCTGCTCGGTCAGCGTCTTGGCCAGCGGCCCGAACGCCTCGGCGAGCTGCGCGTCGTCGGTCTGCTTGGCCAGCTCCTGGGCCCAGTAGAGCGCCAGGTAGAAGTGGCTGCCGCGGTTGTCGATGCCACCCAGCTTGCGGCTCGGCGACTTGTTCTCGTTGAGGAACGAACCGGTCGCGCGGTCGAGGGTGTCGGCGAGGACCTTGGCACGGGTGTTGTCCGTGGTCGTCGCGAGGTGCTCGAAGCTGACCGCGAGCGCGAGGAACTCGCCCAGGCTGTCCCAGCGCAGGTAGTTCTCCTTGACCAGCTGCTGGACGTGCTTGGGGGCGGAACCACCGGCACCGGTCTCGAACAGGCCGCCGCCGTTCATCAGCGGGACGACCGAGAGCATCTTGGCGCTGGTGCCCAGCTCCAGGATCGGGAACAGGTCGGTCAGGTAGTCGCGCAGGACGTTGCCGGTGACCGAGATGGTGTCCGCGCCGCGGCGGATCCGCTCCAGGGAGAACGCGGTCGCCTCGACCGGGGCCAGGATCTTGATCTCCAGGCCCTCGGTGTCGTGCTCCGCGAGGTAGGCGTTGACCTTCGCGATCAGCTGGGCGTCGTGCGCGCGGGTCTCGTCGAGCCAGAACACCGCCGGGTCGCCGGTGGCGCGGGCGCGGCTGACGGCCAGCTTGACCCAGTCCTTGATCGGCGCGTCCTTGGTCTGGCAGGCGCGGAAGATGTCACCGGCGGCGACGGCCTGCTCGATGACGACGTTGCCCTGCGCGTCGACCAGGCGGACGGTGCCCGCGGCCGCGACCTCGAAGGTCTTGTCGTGGGAGCCGTACTCCTCGGCCTTCTGCGCCATCAGGCCGACGTTCGGCACCGAGCCCATGGTGGCCGGGTCGAACGCGCCGTGCGCCCGGCAGTCGTCGATGACGGCCTGGTAGATGCCGGCGTAGCTGCTGTCGGGGAGCACCGCGAGGGTGTCCGCCTCCTGGCCGTCCGGGCCCCACATGTGGCCGGAGGTGCGGATCATCGCGGGCATGGACGCGTCCACGATGACGTCGCTGGGGACGTGCAGGTTGGTGATGCCGCGGTCGGAGTCGACCATGGCCAGCTCCGGGCCCTCGGCCAGCTCGGCGTCGAAGGACGCCTTGATCTCGGCGCCGTTGGACAGCGCCTCCAGGCCCTTGAAGATGCCGCCGAGGCCGTCGTTCGGGGTGAGGCCGGCCGCGGCCAGCGCCTCGCCGTACTGGGCGAAGGTCTTGGGGAAGAAGGCCCGTACGACGTGGCCGAAGATGATCGGGTCGGAGACCTTCATCATCGTGGCCTTCAGGTGCACGGAGAACAGCACACCCTCCGCCTTGGCGCGCGCGACCTGGGCGGCGAGGAACTCACGGAGCTGGGCGACGCGCATGACGGAGGCGTCCACCACCTCGCCCGCGAGCACCGGCACCGACTCGCGCAGCACGGTGGTGGTGCCGTCCTCGGCCACCAGCTCGATGCGCAGGGAGCCGTCCTCGGCGATCACGGCGGACTTCTCGGTGGAGCGGAAGTCGTTCTCGCCCATGGTCGCGACGTTGGTCTTGGAGTCGGCGGTCCAGGCGCCCATGCGGTGCGGGTGCGCCTTGGCGTAGTTCTTCACCGACGCGGGCGCCCGGCGGTCCGAATTGCCCTCGCGCAGCACGGGGTTGACGGCGCTGCCCTTGACCTTGTCGTAGCGGGCGCGGGTCTCGCGCTCCTCGTCGGTCTTCGGGTCGTCCGGGTAGTCCGGCAGCGCGTAGCCCTGCTCCTGGAGCTCGGCGATGGCCGCCTTGAGCTGCGGGATGGAGGCCGAGATGTTCGGCAGCTTGATGATGTTCGCGCCGGGGGTCTTGGCCAGCTGGCCGAGCTCCGCGAGGGCGTCGGCGATCCGCTGGTCCTCCTTCAGGCGCTCGGGGAAGCTGGCGATGATCCGGCCCGACAGGGAGATGTCGCGGGTCTCCAGCGTCACCCCGGCCGTCGCGGCGTACGCCTCCACCACCGGCAGGAACGAGTACGTCGCCAAGGCCGGGGCCTCGTCAGTGTGGGTGTAAATGATGGTCGAGTCAGTCACCGGGTACTCCGCTCCATCCACGTCTCAAATATTGCTCGACGTCAAGATATCAAGATTGCTCGACATCAAGATATCTGGTGCTCCGATCCGCTCCCCCGGCGGTGCGGCCCCTCGTACGACGGGGGCCGCCCACCACGGGAACGGGTCCGTCAACCGGTCCGCCGCAACAGCGCCAGATACATCGCGTCGGTCCCGTGCCGATGCGGCCACAGCTGGACGTCCGGCCCGTCGCCGAGCTCCGGAACACCCGGCATCAGCGGCCGGGCGTCGATCCACTCGGCCTCGACCGCCGGGCCGCCGCGCCCCTTGAGGACGTCCTCCACCACCGCCCGGGTCTCCGCCGGATGCGGCGAACAGGTCGCATAGCCGACCACGCCGCCGACCCGCACCGCCGCCAGCGCCTGCCGCAGCAGCTCCCGCTGGAGCGGCGCGAAGCCGTCCAGGTCCTCGGGGCGGCGCCGCCAGCGCGCCTCGGGCCGGCGGCGCAGCGCGCCCAGGCCGGTGCACGGCACGTCCACCAGCACACGGTCGAAGGCCCCCGGCCGCCACGCCGGACGCGTGCCGTCGGCGGCGATCACCGCGTACGGCCCGGGGTTGCCGTCCAGCGCCCGGGCCACCAGCCGCGCCCGATGCGGCTGCTTCTCCGACGCCAGCAGCGCCGCGCCGCGCTGCGCCGCCAGCGCGGCCAGCAGCGCCGCCTTGCCGCCCGGTCCCGCGCAGCCGTCCAGCCAGGTGCGGTCCGGGCCGTCCAGCGGCGCGCCGGCCAGCGCCAGCGCGACCAACTGGCTGCCCTCGTCCTGCACCCCGGCGCGGCCCTCGCGCACCGCGTCCAGCGCGCCCGGCTCCCCGCCCTCGGCGAGCCGGACCGCGTACGGCGACCACCGGCCCGGCACCGCGCCGTCCTCGCCCGCGGCCGCCAGCAGTTCCTCCGCCGTGGACCGACCGGGCCGCGCCACCAGCGTCACCTCGGGGCGCTCGTTGTCCGCGGCCAACAGCTCCTCGATGCCCGCGCGTCCGCCGCCCAGGGCGTCCCAGAGCGCGGAGACGACCCAGCGCGGGTGCGCGTGCACGATCCCCAGGTGCTCCTCGGGATCCTCGTCGTACTCCGGCGCCACCCGCTCCAGCCAGTCGTCCAGATCGTGCGCCGTGACCTTGCGCAGCACCGCGTTGACGAACTTCGCGCGGCCGTCGCCGAGCACCACCCGGGCCAGCTCCACGGTGGCGCTGACCGCGGCGTGCGGCGGGATCCGGGTGCCGAGCAACTGGTGTGCGCCGAGCGTCAGCACGTCCAGCACCGGCGGGTCCACCTCGCGCAGCGGCCGGTCCACGCAGCGCGCCAGGATCGCGTCGTAGGTGCCCTGGCGGCGCAGCGAACCGTAGACCAACTCGGTGGCCAGCGCCGCGTCCCGGGCGTCGAAGTCGCCGGCCTCCCGCGCCTTGCGCAGCAGCGGCGGCAGGACCAGATTCGCGTACGCGTCCCGCTCGTCCACGGCCCGCAGCGCCTCGAACGCGAGGATCCGGACCGGGTCCTTCTTCGGGCGGCGGTAGGGCTTGCGGGTGCCGTGACGGCGCGGCGGCTGCTGACTCACAGAAAGGTGCTCCGGTATTACGGGACGGGGTCCGCCCCAGCCTACGCGGGCCGGAAGCCGGCGGCGCGGGCGGACGGCCCCCGGCGGCGCACCGCAGGAGCGGTCGGTGCTACGGGTCGTCCCGTGATGCCTGGCGGGGCAGCCCTTAGTCGCCCAGGCGCTCGCCGGCCGCGATCCGCACGCCGCGCGCCCAGTCCGCGGCCTGCATGGGCTTCTTGCCCTGCGGCTGGACCCAGAGCAGCTGCACGGGGTGGCTGCCGCTGCCCACGTGCACCGTCTTCTTGGTGACGCCCAGTTCGCCCGGCTCCAGGGCCGGTCCGTCGTGCCCGGCGGCCGGCGCGGCCGCCATCACCTTCAGCCGCTCGCCGCGGAAGACCGTCCAGGCGCCGGGCGCCGGCGCACACCCGCGGACCACCCGGTCCACCCGCAGCGCGGGCGCCGTCCAGTCGATCCGGGCGTCCTCGACCTCGATCTTCGGGGCGAGGGTGACCCCCTCCTCCGGCTGCTGCACCGCCTTGAGGGTGCCGTCCTCGATGCCGTCCATCGTGGCGACGAGCAGACCGGAACCGGCGAACGCCAGCCGGGTCAGCAGATCGCCGCTGGTGTCCGAGGACCGGATCTCCTCGGTGAGCACCCCGTACACCGGGCCGGAGTCCAACCCCTGCTCGATCTGGAACGTGGTGGCGCCGGTGATCTCGTCGCCGGCGAGCACCGCGTGCTGCACCGGCGCGGCGCCCCGCCACGCCGGCAGCAGCGAGAAGTGCAGGTTGACCCAGCCGTGGGTCGGGATGTCCAGCGCCGCCTTGGGCAGCAGCGCTCCGTAGGCGACCACCGGGCAGCAGTCCGGCGCGATCTCCCGCAGCCGGGCGAGGAAGTCCTCGTCCCGCGGCTTGACGGGCTTGAGCACCTCGATGCCGGCCTCCTCCGCGCGCTCGGCGACGGGGCTGGCGACCAGCCGGCGGCCCCGCCCGGCCGGCGCGTCGGGCCGGGTCACCACGGCCACCACCTCGTGCCGGTCCGAGGCGATCAGGGCATCGAGAGCGGGTACGGCGACCTCGGGGGTACCGGCGAAGACAAGCCTCATGGGTGACGGACTACCTCTCACGCGCTGCGGAACGACGCACCAGTCTATGGGCCTTGGCGCAGGTCATGGGCCGGAACGCCAGGGGGCGTGCGAAGTCGTCCGCGCCCCGCGCACACGCTCGTACGCCCCTGCACCGTGACCAGAGTCGCTGCTGGCGCGTTGGTCAAGCAGCATTGACCGCTTCACGGGCCGCTTTGGCGGCCCGATCGCTTTCCCCCTTCCTTTCCACGCCGGTTCGAGAGGCTTGCTCATGGCCGACCACGCAACCCACGACGCCCAGGCGCGCGCCAGCCTGCATCTCCTGGTGCGGGACATCGAGCGGGTCCGCCGGCAGGTGGACGCCCTGCGCACGCTCACCGCGCAGCTCGGCAACGTCTACCGGCCGCGGCGCACGGGCCCCTCCGCGGGCTTCGTCGTCTACGGACGGGCACCCGCCCCCACCGTGCGCCTCGCCCAGGAGCTGCGCGACAGCGTCGAGACGCTCGTCACCGCGGCAGTCGACTTCGACCGTTCGCTGGGCTTCTCCTGGGACGCGGTGGGCTCCGCGCTCGGCGTCACCAAGCAGGCGGTGCACCGTCGTTACGGCGCCCGGCGGGCCGCCACCCAGCCGTCCGGCGACAGCGGAGACGAGACGGTGCGCTCCCCGGACGCCTCGGCGGCCTCCGCTGCCCGCGCGGTCAGCATGGCCGGCGGCCTGACCGGCCCCGCCGCCGTCCCCGCCGCCCGCTCCATGCCCACCCAGCCCACCGCGTCCTCCCGCGACGAGGCCCGCCCCGGCGCCTTCCCCGGCCCCCGCAACGGCTGAACGACTCCCCCGCCCCGGACACCACGCCTGTGCCGCACCACGCGCCGGCACCCGGGACCGCCTGCCGACTACGGTCCCGGTGCGCTGCGTGGTGCGGCACGGGGCCGTTCGCGAGCGCGGCCGACGCGGCGCCCACCGGACCGCGCGGCGCCCCTCAGCCCAGGTCCAGCGGATCGACCCGGACCCGGAGCGGCTGCCCCTCCCGCTTGACCAGCCGGGCCGCCTGCGCCGCCTTCAGCGCCGCCGCCAGCGCCCCGCCCCGGCCCGGCCGGACCCGTACGAGCACCCGCTCCCACTCCTCGCCCGGCGGAGGATCCCCCGGCCGGCGGGGCCGTCCGGGATCCGGCACCGGCACCGGCACGGGGCCCAACACCTCGGCATCCGCGGGGAGTTCGGCCGCCGCCAACAGCCCCGCCACATCCTCGGCACGGCCCGCCACGGAGGCCATCCTCGACACCGGCGGGAACCCCAGCTCCGCCCGCTCGGCCAGTTCGCGGACCGCATGGCCGACCGGATCCCAGCGCACCAATGCCTGCACGGGCCGCAGCGTCGGTTCCGCGATCACCACCACCGTGCCGCCCTCCGCCTGGCCGCGGACCAGCGCCGCCGCGCCCAACCAGCGCCGCAGCGCCTCCTCACCGGCGCGGAGATCCGGCCGGCCCAGCAGCGCCCAGCCGTCCAGCAGCAGCGCCGCGGCATAGCCCGCGCCCTCGGCGAGCGGTTCGGCGCCGGGCGTGCTCACCACCAGCGCGGGCAGGTCGGGGACCGTCTCCAGGATGTGGTCCCGGCCCGAGGTGCGGACCGGCACACCGGGAAACGCCCGCCCGAGCTCCTCCGCCGTCCGCCGCGCGCCGACGATCTGCGCCCGCAGCCGGGTGCCCCCGCACTCCGGGCAGGCCCAGTCCGGCGCCGCCTGCCCGCACCAGCCGCAGCACAGCGCGCTGCCCTGGCTCTGCGCCTCCAGCGGCCCCGCGCAGTGCCGGCACCGGGCCGGCTCCCGACAGCGCCCGCACGCCAGCCGGGGGACGTACCCCCGCCGGGGGACCTGCACCAGGACCGGCCCCCGGGCCAGTGCCTGGCGCGCCGTCTGCCAGGCGAGCGACGGCAGCCGGGCGGCGCGCGCCGCCTCGTCCCGCGCCTCCTCGGCCTCGCCGACGGTGCGGACCAGCGGCGCCACCCTGCGCACCACCTCGCGGTCGGCCGTCAGCGAGCGCGCCCAGCCGTTCTCCACCAGCTGGGTGGCCTCGACCGAGCGGCCCACGTCCCCGACCAGGCACGCGGCCTTCTCATGGACGGCACGGAGCAGGAGCACGTCCCGGGCGTGCGGATGCGGTGCGTGGATCTCGCTGTGGCTGCCATTGCCGTCGTCCCAGATGGCGACGAGCCCGAGGTCGGCGACCGGTGCGTACATCGCGGCGCGGGTCCCCACCACGGCCCGCACCGCGCCGCGGCGTATCGCCAGCCAGCGGCGGTAGCGCTCCTCGGGGCCCGACTCCGCCACCAGCAAGGTGTGCCGCCCCGCCCCGATCAGCTCGGTCAGTGCCGCCTCGACCCGGGCCGCCGACCGCCCGTCGGGCATCACGACCAGGGCACCGCGGCCGGAAGCCAGGGTGGCGGCCACCGCGGTGGCGAGCTCGGTCGGCCAGTGCGGCCCCGGGAGAGCGGTCCACACGGCCCGTGGCGCGTCCCCACGGGCCAGCGCCTCCAGGAACGCCGGTCCGGCCGGATACCGGCTCCAGCTCGCCGGCGCCGGGGCCGCGGGCGGCGGCGGGGGCACCGGGAAGCGGGCCGCCTCGGCCTTGGCGTTCCGCGGCGGGAGGGCGAGTTGCAGGACGTCGGCGAGCGAACCGGCGTAGCGGTCGGCCACCGCCCGGCACAGCGCCAGCAACGGCTCGCTGAGCACCGGCTCCGGCGAGACGACCTGGGCGAGCGCGGCGAGCGGACCGCGGTAGTCGGACTCCGGGACCCGCTCGACGAGGTACCCGTCGAGCAGTCCCCCGCCCTCGCGGCGCCCCTCGCGCACCTTGCCGGTGCCCGCGCCGAACCGCACCCGCACCCGCACCCCGGGCTGGGCCTCCGCGTCCATGGCGGCGGGCACGGCGTAGTCCCAGAGCTTGTCCAGGTGCACGGGGCCCTTGTCCACCAGCACCCTTGCCACCGGCAGCCGGGGCGCCAGCGCGGCCCCCCGCCAGGTGCGCGGCTTGGCCCGCTCCGCCTTCGTCTCCCGCACGGTCTCCCGGATCAGGGCCAGTTGCTCGCCCTGCTCCCCCGATTCCCGCCCGTTCTCCCTGCTCACAGCAACCAGTCTTAGCAGACGGCACCGACAACGGCGGGTGCGCGGGAACGGCCGAGGGCCCCGGACCGACCAGCGGTCCGGGGCCCTCGGTGGTAGCCCTGGTGGTGCGGAGCCTTAGAGGCCCGCGGCCTTGCGGAGGGCCTCCACCCGGTCGGTGCGCTCCCAGGTGAAGTCCTCCAGCTCACGGCCGAAGTGGCCGTAGGCGGCGGTCTGGGAGTAGATCGGGCGGAGCAGGTCGAGGTCGCGGATGATCGCGGCCGGGCGGAGGTCGAAGACCTCGCCGATGGCCTGCTCGATCTTGTCGGTGTCGACCGCGTTGGTGCCGAAGGTCTCGACGAAGAGACCGACCGGCTCGGCCTTGCCGATCGCGTAGGCGACCTGGACCTCGCAGCGCGAGGCGAGGCCGGCGGCGACCACGTTCTTGGCGACCCAGCGCATCGCGTACGCGGCGGAGCGGTCGACCTTGGACGGGTCCTTGCCGGAGAAGGCGCCGCCACCGTGGCGGGCCATGCCGCCGTAGGTGTCGATGATGATCTTGCGGCCGGTCAAGCCGGCGTCGCCCATCGGGCCGCCGATCTCGAAGCGACCGGTCGGGTTGACCAGCAGGCGGTAGCCGTCGGTGTCCAGCTTGATGCCGTCCTCGACGAGCTCGTTGAGGACGTACTCGACGACGAACTCGCGGATGTCGGGCGACAGCAGCGAGTCCAGGTCGATGTCGCTGGCGTGCTGGGAGGAGACCACCACGGTGTCGAGGCGGACGGCCTTGTTGCCGTCGTACTCGATGGTGACCTGGGTCTTGCCGTCAGGGCGGAGGTAGGGGATGGTCCCGTTCTTGCGGACCTCCGAGAGCCGGCGCGAGAGGCGGTGCGCCAGGTAGATCGGGAGCGGCATCAGCTCGGGGGTCTCGTCGCAGGCGAAACCGAACATCAGGCCCTGGTCGCCCGCGCCCTGGCGGTCCAGCTCGTCGTCGTCGCCCTCGACGCGGAACTCGTGGGCGGTGTCGACACCCTGGGCGATGTCCGGGGACTGCGCGCCGATGGACACCGACACGCCGCAGGAGGCGCCGTCGAAGCCCTTCTTGGACGAGTCGTAGCCGATCTCCAGAATCTTGTTCCGGACAAGGTTGGGGATGTCGGCGTACGCCTTGGTCGTCACCTCGCCGGCCACGTGCACCAGGCCGGTGGTGATCAACGTCTCCACGGCGACCCGGGAAGTCGGGTCCTCCTTGAGAAGCGCGTCGAGAATCGTGTCGCTGATCTGGTCAGCGATCTTGTCGGGGTGGCCCTCGGTGACGGACTCCGAGGTGAACAGGCGGCGGGACACATCGCTCCCTGGGGTTGCAGCGGCTGCTGGCTGATCATTTAGCGGAACGGCCGAGAGCTGCGCTCGGCCGGATCCGCTGCCAGTTTATCGGTCGAATGTGGCGTCCGGGCAATCAGTCTCGATTTATGGAACCCCCGTGACCTGGGACACCACTGACTCACGGTAGTGACGATCACCTTGCGGATCGGTCGGGTCAAGGGGGCACACCGATTTTTGGTGGCCGAATAAGCATCCTCGGCGGCCCGCCACGGAGGTTCCGGACGGGTCGGCGGCGTCAGGGGCGGGACTCGGCCAGTCGGGGGACGACCAGGTCCCAGACAGTGTCCGCGAGGGCTTCTTTCGGACCGTACGGGACGGGGGTCTCGGTGCCGTCAGTGGCCAGGATCACGGCCTCGTTCTCGGCCGAGCCGAAGGTCTTGTGCTCACCGACCTCGTTGACGACCAGGAGGTCGCAGCCCTTGCGGGCGAGCTTGGCGCGGCCGTTGGCGAGCACGTCGTCGGTCTCGGCGGCGAAACCGACGACCAGCTGGCCGGGGCGGGCCCGGTCGGCGGAGAGCTCGGCGAGGATGTCCGGATTCCGTACCAGGGCGACCGGTTCCGGCTCCTGGCCCTCCTGCTTCTTGATCTTGCCGGTGGCGTAGACGGCGGGGCGGAAGTCGGCGACCGCGGCGGCCATCACCACCGCGTCGGCGTCCGCGGCGGCCTTCAGCACGGCCTCGCGCAGCTGCCGGGCGGTGCCGATGCGGACCACGTCCACGCCGGCCGGATCGGGCAGCTCGGTGTTGCCGGCGACCAGGGTGACCCGGGCGCCGCGGGCCGCGGCGGTGCGGGCGAGGGCGTAGCCCTGCTTGCCGGAGGAGCGGTTGCCCAGGTAGCGCACCGGGTCCAGCGGCTCGCGGGTGCCGCCGGCGCTGACCACGACGTGGCGGCCGGCCAGATCCTGCGGCAGGCCCTTGGCGCCACGGGCCAGCACCTGGCGACACAGCTCGAAGATCTCCACCGGGTCGGGGAAACGGCCCTTGCCGGTGTCGACGCCGGTGAGCCGGCCCACCGCGGGCTCGATGACCAGCGCGCCGCGGCGCCGCAGCGTGGCGACGTTCTCCTGGGTGGCGGGGTTCTCCCACATCTCGGTGTGCATCGCGGGCGCGAAGATCACCGGGCAGCGGGCGGTGAGCAGGGTGTTGGTCAGCAGGTCGTCGGCGAGGCCGTGGGCGGCCTTGGCCAGCATGTCGGCGGTGGCCGGGGCGACCACGACGAGGTCGGCGGCCTGACCGATGCGGACGTGCGGGACCTCGTGGACGGACTCCCAGACCTCGGTGGTGGCCGGGTTGCCGGACAGCGCCGACCAGGTGGCCTCCCCGACGAAGTGCAGCGCCGAGGCGGTCGGCACGACGCGCACGTCGTGGCCGGACTCCGTGAGCCGGCGCAGCAGCTCGCACGCCTTGTAGGCGGCGATCCCACCGCTCACCCCCAGGACGACCCTGGGTCGCTCCCGCTTGTCCATCGTTTCCCCGCTCCCCGAGCCTAGGTCCGAACGCATGACCCTCAACCTATGCCCTCCCGGCACACCAAGGGCCCGGCAGGGGCACCCCCAACGTGGAGCTGGGGGAACCTGCCGGGCCCTTGGTGAGGGTTGCGGTGCCGCTTACTGGCCGGCCGGGCCCTCGATGGCCTCCGAGGTCAGCAGACCGGCGTTGATCTCGCGGAGCGCGATCGACAGCGGCTTCTCGTGCACGTGGGTGTCGACCAGCGGGCCGACGTACTCCAGCAGGCCCTCGCCGAGCTGGGAGTAGTACGCGTTGATCTGGCGCGCACGCTTGGCGGCGTAGATCACGAGGCTGTACTTCGAGTCGGTGGCCTCGAGCAGCTCATCAATGGGCGGGTTGATGATGCCCTCGGGTGCGGTGATGGAAGAGGACACTCTCTACCTTCCGAAAGGGGATGAAGCAGGTGATGGCGCGTAGGCGCCGAAATCCGTGGCGCCGCGATCGGGACCGGAGTCAGTCGCCGGTGGTCCGGTCTTCAGGGCGGCGCAGCATCAAGGCTAGCAGCTCACGGCTGACATCCTCGACGGAGGTGTTGACGAGCGTCACGTCGAACTCCTTCTCCGCCGCGAGTTCGATCCGGGCCGCCTCCAGGCGCCGGTCGATGACCTCGGGCGCCTCCGTGCCGCGACCGGTGAGCCGGCGGACCAGCTCCTCCCAGCTCGGCGGGGCCAGGAAGACCAGATTGGCGTCCGCCATGGACTCGCGCACCTGGCGGGCGCCCTGCAGGTCGATCTCCAGCAGGACCGGCTCGCCGGCCTCCAGCCGGTCCAGCACCGCCTTGCGCGGGGTGCCGTAGCGGTTGCCGGCGAACTCGGCCCATTCCAGCAGCTCACCATTGGCGATGAGCTTGTCGAACTCCTCGTCCTCGACGAAGAAGTACTGGACGCCGTGACGCTCCCCCGGGCGCGGCCTACGGGTGGTGGCCGAAACCGAGAGCCAGATTTCCGGATGGACCTTGCGCAGATGCGCGACGACCGTGCTCTTGCCGACCCCCGAGGGGCCGGAGAGCACGGTCAGGCGCGGTTGTCTGGCCGGGGGTACGGGGGCGGACCCCCGGGAGACTGCTGAACTCATGCAGCGATTATTCCAGCTACCCGGCGGTGCCGAGAAACTCAGGAACCCGTGCTGCCGAACTCACGCTCCAGTGATGCGATCTGGTTGGACCCCAGACCGCGCACCCGGCGGCTCTCGGAGATGCCGAGTCGCTCCATGATCTGCTTCGCGCGGACCTTGCCCACGCCCGGCAGGGACTCCAGGAGGGCGGAGACCTTCATCTTGCCGATGACATCGTTTTTCTGGCCCTGCTGGATGACCTCGTGCAGGGAGGCTCCGGAGTGCTTGAGCCGATTCTTGACCTCGGCGCGCTCCCGGCGAGCCGCGGCGGCCTTTTCGAGCGCGGCAGCGCGCTGTTCAGGGGTAAGGGGCGGAAGAGCCACGCCTACGTCACCTCGGATGTCGAACTGTCGGATACGGACCGGTGTGGAACCTAGTCGCCCCGCAACAGCGGAGCAACGAGCAACGCGCTTACGTGCAGTGCTCTCGACGGAGACTAGCGGCCGATCGCGCTGGAGTCAGCGAGAACAGACGAAAAGTCCTGGTCAGACTCAGCTGACCAGGACATTTCGGGACCAAATAACCGCGTTACGCGACGGCCGCGCGCACTTCGTCGGCGCAGCGGGCCGCCGCCGCGCGCAGTGCGCCGGTGTCCGGACCGTGCTTCAGCACTCCCCGGCTCACGCTCGGGACCACGTTGCGGACCGCCTTGCCGAAGACGGTGGGCAGGTCCGCGGGGGTGGCGCCCTGCGCCCCGATGCCGGGCGCCAGCAGCGGGCCGTTGATCGCCAGGTCGAAGGCGGAGAGATCGCCGAGGGTGGCGCCGACGACCGCGCCGAAGGACCCCAGCGGCTCGGCCCCGGCGTTCTCGGCGGCGAGGTGGCCGAGCATGGTCGCGGCGACGCTGCGGCCGTCCTCGCGGACCGCCCGCTGGACCTCCGCGCCCTCCGGGTTGGAGGTCAGGCCGAGCACGAAGAGCCCGGCGCCGCTCTGCCGCGCCAGCTCCACGGCGGGCTGCAGGGAGCCGTAGCCGAGGTACGGGGAGACCGTGAGCGCGTCCGAGAACAGCGGCGAGTCCGGGCGCAGGAACGCCTCGGCGTAGGCGCTCATGGTGGAACCGATGTCGCCGCGCTTGGCGTCCATGAGGATGAGCGCACCGCGGTCCCGGGCCTCCTCGACGGCGGTCTCCAGGACGGCGATGCCGCGCGAGCCGAACCGCTCGAAGAAGGCCGACTGCGGCTTGAAGACCGCGACGTGCTCGCCGAGCGCCTCCACCACGGTCCGGGTGAACCGGGCCAGGCCCGCGACGTCGTCGTTCAGGCCCCAGTCGGCCAGCAGCGAGGCGTGCGGGTCGATGCCGACGCACAGCGGGCCGCGCTCGTCCATGGCACGGCGGAGGCGGGCGCCGAAGGGCTCGGGGCTGGCGGTCATGAAGTCACCTTCTTGTGGTCGGCGCCGACCGCGTCGGCGAGGGTGGCGTACGGGCTGTTGCGCAGGCGCGCGGCCAGGCCCTTGTGGATCGCGCGGCACCAGAACGGGCCCTGGTAGATGAAGGCGCTGTAGCCCTGGACGAGGGTGGCGCCGGCGAGGATGCGCTGCCAGGCGTCCTCGGCGGTCTCGATGCCGCCGACGCCGATCAGGGTGATCCGGTCGCCGACCCGGGCGTAGAGGCGGCGCAGGACCTCCAGGGAGCGCTCCTTGAGGGGGGCGCCGGACAGGCCGCCGGTCTCGGCGATCAGCTTGGGGTCGGAGGTCAGGCCCAGGCCGTCGCGGGCGATGGTGGTGTTGGTGGCGATGATGCCGTCCAGGCCCAGTTCCAGGGCGAGGTCGGCGACCGCGTCCACGTCCTCGTCCGCGAGGTCGGGGGCGATCTTGACCAGCAGCGGGACCCGGCGGTCGGTGACCGTGCGGTCGGCGGCTTCGCGGACCGCGGTGAGCAGCGGGCGCAGGTGGTCGACGGCCTGGAGGTTGCGCAGCCCCGGCGTGTTCGGCGAGGAGACGTTGACGACCAGGTAGTCGGCGTGCCGGGCCAGGCGCTCGGTGGAGGTGACGTAGTCGCCGATCGCCTCGGACTCCGGAACGATCTTGGTCTTGCCGATGTTGACGCCGACGGTGGTCCGGAAGACCGGGTTGCGGGCGGCCAGCCGGGCCGCGACCGCCGCCGAGCCGTCGTTGTTGAACCCCATCCGGTTGATCAGCGCGCGGTCCGGCACCAGCCGGAACAGCCGCTTCTTGGGGTTGCCGGGCTGCGGCTGGGCGGTGACCGTGCCGATCTCGACGTGGTCGAAGCCGAGCATGGTCATGCCGTCGATGGCGACGGCGTTCTTGTCGAAGCCGGCGGCCAGGCCGAACGGGCCGTGCATGCGGCGGCCCAGGGCCTCGGTGCGCAGCTCCTTGTGGCGGGGGGCGAGGGCGGCCGCGACGAAGGTGCGCAGCACGGGGAGGCGGGCGGCCAGGCGGATCCAGCGGAAGGCCAGGTGGTGGGCCTTCTCGGGGTCCATGCGCTGGAAGACCAGCTGGAAGAACAGGCGGTACATGGTGGTGGCAGGGCCTTTGCGCGAGGGGTCGGGTGGTCTCATGAAGAGGGGGACACCGCTGCGGTGTCCCCCTCTCCCGGCCTACTCCTCGCGGGCCGCGGTCAGTTGCCGGGCGTGCTCCTGGAGGGAGCGCACCCCGACGTCGCCGCGGGACGTCGCCTCGATGCCCTGGACGGCGGCGGCCAGCGCCTGGACCGTGGTCAGGCACGGGATGCCGCGGGCCACGGAGGCGGTGCGGATGTCGTAGCCGTCGAGCCGGCCGCCGGTCCCGTAGGGGGTGTTGACGATCAGGTCGACCTGGCCGTCGTGGATCAGCTGGACGATGGTCTTCTCGCCGTTCGGGCCCTGGCCCTCGGACTGCTTGCGCACCACGGTGGCCTTGATGCCGTTGCGGCGCAGCACCTCGGCGGTGCCGGAGGTGGCCAGCAGCTCGAAGCCGTGGGCGACCAGCTCGCGGGCGGGGAAGATCATCGAGCGCTTGTCGCGGTTGGCGACGGAGACGAACGCCCGGCCCTTGGTGGGCAGCGCGCCGTAGGCGCCGGCCTGCGACTTGGCGTACGCCGTGCCGAAGACCGTGTCGATGCCCATGACCTCGCCGGTGGAGCGCATCTCCGGGCCGAGGACGGTGTCCACGCCGCGGCCCGAGGCGTCCCGGAACCGCGACCAGGGCATGACCGCCTCCTTGACGGAGATCGGCGCGTCCATCGGCAGCGTGCCGCCGTCACCGGTCCTGGGCAGCATGCCCTCGGCCCGCAGCTCGGCGATGGTGGCGCCGAGCGAGATCCGGGCGGCCGCCTTGGCCAGCGGGACCGCGGTGGCCTTCGAGGTGAAGGGCACGGTGCGTGAGGCGCGCGGGTTGGCTTCGAGGACGTAGAGGATGTCCCCGGCCATGGCGAACTGGATGTTGATCAGTCCGCGGACGCCGACGCCCTTGGCGATGGCCTCGGTGGAGGCCCGCAGCCGCTTGATGTCGAAGCCGCCGAGGGTGATCGGGGGCAGCGCGCAGGCGGAGTCGCCGGAGTGGATGCCGGCCTCCTCGATGTGCTCCATGACGCCGCCGAGGTAGAGCTCGTGGCCGTCGTAGAGCGCGTCCACGTCGATCTCGATGGCGTCGTCGAGGAACCGGTCGATGAGGACCGGGTGCTGGTCGATCAGGCCGGCGTGCCGCTCCAGGTACTCGGCCAGCGAGGGCTCGTCGTAGACGATCTCCATGCCGCGGCCGCCGAGCACGTAGGAGGGGCGGACCATGACCGGGTAGCCGATCTCGGCGGCGATGTCCTTGGCCTCGGCGAAGGAGAAGGCGGTGCCGTACTTGGGGGCCGGCAGCCCGGCCTCGGTCAGCACCCGGCCGAACGCGCCGCGCTCCTCGGCGAGGTCGATGGCCTCGGGCGAGGTGCCGACGATCGGCACGCCGTTGTCCTTGAGGGCCTGAGCCAGGCCGAGCGGGGTCTGCCCGCCGAGCTGGACGATCACGCCGGCGACCGGGCCCGCCTGGGACTCGGCGTGCACGATCTCCAGCACGTCCTCCAGGGTGAGCGGCTCGAAGTAGAGCCGGTCGGAGGTGTCGTAGTCGGTGGAGACGGTCTCCGGGTTGCAGTTGACCATCACGGTCTCGTAGCCGGCGTCGCTGAGCGCGAAGCTGGCGTGGACGCAGGAGTAGTCGAACTCGATGCCCTGGCCGATGCGGTTGGGGCCGGAGCCGAGGATGATCACCGCGGGCTTCTCGCGGGAGGCGACCTCGGTCTCCTCGTCGTAGGACGAGTAGAAGTACGGGGTCCGCGCCGCGAACTCGGCCGCGCAGGTGTCGACCGTCTTGTAGACCGGGCGGATGCCCAGCGCGTGCCGGACCTCGCGGACGACGTCCTCGCGCAGGTCGCGGATGGCCGCGATCTGGGCGTCCGAGAAGCCGTGACGCTTTGCTTCCGCAAGGATTTCCGGTTCGAGCTTGTCGGCGGCCGCGATCTCGTCCGCGACCTCCTTGATCAGGAAGAGCTGGTCGACGAACCACGGGTCGATCTTGGTGGCGTCGAAGACCTCCTGCGGGGTGGCGCCGGCCCGGATCGCCGCCATGACCGTGTTGATCCGGCCGTCGGTCGGGACCTGGGCCCGCTCCAGCAGCTCGGCCTTGTCACCGGGCTCGCCGGTGAAGGCGAACTGGCTGCCCTTCTTCTCCAGCGAGCGCAGCGCCTTGTTGAGCGCCTCGGTGAAGTTGCGGCCGATGGCCATCGCCTCGCCGACCGACTTCATGGTGGTGGTGAGGGTGGCGTCGGCGGCCGGGAACTTCTCGAAGGCGAACCGCGGCACCTTGACCACGACGTAGTCGAGGGTGGGCTCGAACGACGCCGGGGTCTCCCGGGTGATGTCGTTGGGGATCTCGTCCAGGGTGTAGCCGACGGCCAGCTTCGCCGCGATCTTCGCGATCGGGAAGCCGGTGGCCTTGGAGGCGAGCGCGGACGAGCGCGAGACCCGCGGGTTCATCTCGATGACGATCACGCGACCGTCCTCGGGGTTCACCGCGAACTGGATGTTGCAGCCGCCGGTGTCGACGCCGACCTCGCGGATGATCGCGATGCCGACGTCCCGCAGGATCTGGTACTCGCGGTCGGTGAGCGTCATCGCCGGCGCGACGGTGATCGAGTCGCCGGTGTGCACGCCCATCGGGTCGAAGTTCTCGATGGAGCAGACGACCACGACGTTGTCGTGCTTGTCGCGCATCAGCTCCAGCTCGTACTCCTTCCAGCCGAGGATGGACTCCTCCAGGAGCACCTCGGTGGTCGGGGAGAGCGTCAGGCCCTGGCCGGCGATCCGGCGCAGCTCCTCCTCGTCGTGCGCGAAGCCGGAGCCGGCGCCGCCCATGGTGAAGGACGGGCGGACGACGACCGGGTAGCCGCCGAGCTCCTCGACGCCCGCCAGGACGTCGTCCATGGAGTGGCAGATGACCGAGCGGGCGGACTCGCCGTGGCCGATCTTGCGGTTGACCTCCTCGACGACCTCCTTGAACAGGTCGCGGTCCTCGCCCTTGTTGATGGCCTCGACATGGGCGCCGATCAGCTCGACACCGTACTTGTCCAGGACGCCGGACCCGTGCAGCGAGATCGCGGTGTTCAGGGCCGTCTGGCCACCGAGGGTCGGCAGGAGCGCGTCGGGGCGCTCCTTGGCGATGATCTTCTCGACGAACTCCGGAGTGATCGGCTCGACGTACGTGGCGTCGGCGATCTCCGGGTCGGTCATGATCGTGGCCGGGTTGGAGTTGACCAGGACGACGCGCAGGCCCTCGGACTTGAGGACCCGGCATGCCTGGGTGCCGGAGTAGTCGAACTCGGCGGCCTGACCGATGACGATCGGGCCGGAGCCGATGACCAGGACGGACTGGATATCGGTGCGCTTAGGCACGCTGGCCCTCCATCAGAGAAACGCTGTGCTGATTGTTGTCTCGCATAAGCTCGACGAACCGGTCGAAGAGGTACGCGGCGTCGTGCGGGCCGGCGGCCGCCTCGGGGTGGTACTGAACGCTGAAGGCCGGCTGGTCCAGGAGCTGGAGCCCCTCCACCACGTTGTCATTGAGGCAGACGTGGGAGACCTCGGCGCGGCCGAAGGGAGTGTCGGAAACCTCGTCGAGCGGGGCGTCCACGGCGAACCCGTGGTTGTGCGCGGTGATCTCGACCTTGCCGGTCGTGCGGTCCTGCACCGGCTGGTTGATGCCGCGGTGCCCGTACTTGAGCTTGTACGTGCCGAAGCCCAGCGCCCGGCCCAGGATCTGGTTGCCGAAGCAGATGCCGAACAGCGGCGTCTTCCGGGAGAGCACCTCGCGCATCACGGCGACCGGGTGGTCGGCGGTGGCCGGGTCACCGGGCCCGTTGGAGAAGAAGACGCCGTCGGGGTTGACCGCGTAGACGTCCTCGGCGGTGGCGGTGGCCGGCAGGACGTGCACCTCGATGCCGCGCTCGGCCATCCGGTGCGGGGTCATGCCCTTGATGCCGAGGTCGACCGCGGCGACGGTGAACTTCTTCTCACCGATCGCCGGCACGACGTACGGCTCCTTGGTGGCGACCTGCGCGGAGAGGTCGGCGCCCTGCATCTCGGGCTGCTGGCGCACCTCGGCGAGCATCGTGCCCTCGTCGGGCAGCGCGTTGCCGGAGAAGATGCCGACCCGCATCGCGCCGCGCTCGCGCAGGTGGCGGGTGAGCGCGCGGGTGTCGATGCCGCAGATGCCGACGACGCCCTGGTGGCGCAGCTCCTCGTCGAGGGAGCGGCGGGAGCGCCAGTTGGACGGGACCCGGGCGGGGTCGCGGACGACGTAGCCGGAGACCCAGATCCGCGCGGACTCGGGGTCCTCGTCGTTCACGCCGGTGTTGCCGACGTGCGGGGAGGTCATGACGACGACCTGGCGGTGGTACGAGGGGTCGGTCAGCGTCTCCTGGTAGCCGGTCATGCCGGTGGAGAACACCGCCTCGCCGAAGGTCTCCCCCACGGCCCCGTAGGCACGGCCGCGGAAGGTGCGGCCGTCCTCCAGGACGAGTACGGCGGGGATTTTGCCGGTCCCCTTGGTGGAGGTCGTCATCGTGCGCCTTCCGTTTCGGTGTGCTCGGTGGTGTGCTCGGTGGTGTGCTCGGTGCTGCTGAGCTGGTTGATGGCCTCGACCCAGGCGGGGTGTTCGCCGGCCCGGTCGGAGCGGAAGCCGGAGTCGATCTGCTTGCCGCCGTGCTCCCAGGTGACGACCAGCAGGCCGCCCTCCGGGAGGACCTTGCCGGCGATGCCCGCCTCCAGACGGGCGCCGCGCAGGGCGGCTGCCGGTACGAAGAAGTCGGTGGCGCCGGGCCGCACGACGTCCAGGCCCTGTTCGGTCAGGGTCAGTTCGGCCTTGCTGCGGGTGCCCAGGTCACGGGCGACGATCCGGTCGAGCCACTGCCCGGCGGTGGTCGAGCCGTGGTAGCGGCCGCTGAGGGTCAGCCGCGGTTCGCCCGCGTCGTCGGATTCAGGCAGCGGCGGCTCGCCGCCTCCGGCGAGGGCGGTGGTGGGCGACGGGCGGGCCGGCAGCTCGGGCAGATCGCCCTGGAGGGTGCCGCGCCACTTCCAGCCCTGGCGCATCAGCCAGTAGACGAAGACGACGAAGACCAGCAGACCGACCACCCAGGCGATGCGTCCGGCCCAGTCGGTGACCGGGGCGGAGTGCGGCGCCGCAGCCAAGTGGATGAGTGAAGGAGTCACGCCAGCTTCCCGTCGACGACCGTTGCGCGGCCCCGCAGGAAGGTGTGGGTGACGCGTCCCGGCAGCTCACGGCCCTCGTAGGGGGTGTTGCGGCTGCGGGAAGCGAAACCGGCGGGGTCCACCTCTCCACGGTAAGCGGAATCGACCAGCGTGAGGTTGGCGGGCTCGCCGGCCGAGACGGGGCGCCCGTGGCCGGCCAGCTGCCCGATCCGGGCCGGGGTGGCGGACATCCGGTCGGCGACGCCGGCCCAGTCCAGCAGCCCGGTCTCGACCATGGTGTGCTGGACGACCGACAGCGCGGTCTCCAGGCCCACCATGCCCATCGCCGCCGCGGCCCACTCGCAGTCCTTGTCCTCGTGCGGGTGCGGGGCGTGGTCGGTGGCGACGATGTCGATGGTGCCGTCGGCGAGGGCCTGGCGCAGCGCCAGCACGTCGCGCTCGGTGCGCAGCGGCGGGTTGACCTTGTAGACCGGGTTGTAGCTGCGCACCAGCTCGTCGGTGAGGAGCAGGTGGTGCGGGGTGACCTCGGCGGTCACGTCGATGCCGCGGGACTTGGCCCAGCGGACGATCTCCACGCTGCCGGCGGTCGAGAGGTGGCAGATGTGGACCCGGGAGCCGACGTGCTCGGCGAGCAGCACGTCCCGGGCGATGATCGACTCCTCGGCGACGGCCGGCCAGCCGCCCAGCCCCAGCTCGGCCGAGACGATGCCCTCGTTCATCTGGGCGCCCTCGGTCAGCCGCGGCTCCTGGGCGTGCTGGGCGACGACACCGCCGAACGCCTTCACGTACTCCAGGGCGCGCCGCATGATCACCGCGTCGTCGACGCACTTGCCGTCGTCGGAGAAGACCGTGACGCCGGCCGCGGACTCGTGCATCGCGCCCAGCTCGGCGAGCTTCTTGCCCGCCAGGCCGACGGTGACCGCACCGATGGGCTGCACGTCGCAGTAGCCGGACTCCTTGCCCAGCCGGTAGACCTGCTCGACGACGCCGGCGGTGTCGGCGACCGGGAAGGTGTTGGCCATGGCGAACACCGCGGTGTAGCCGCCGCTGGCCGCGGCCCGGGTGCCGGTCAGGACGGTCTCGGAGTCCTCCCGGCCGGGCTCGCGCAGATGGGTGTGCAGGTCGACCAGGCCCGGCAGCAGGACCTTGCCGTCGGCCTCGACGACCTCGGCGCCCTCGGCGGACAGACCGGTGCCCACCGCCTCGATGAACTCCCCGTCGATCAGGACGTCCTGCGGCGCGCCACCGAGCACCTTCGCACCGCGGATCAGGATCTTGCTCATGGGTCTTACTTCTCCTCGGTACGGGGGTTGGTGAGGGCGGGCTCGTTGCCGCCGAGCAGCAGGTAGAGGACGGCCATCCGGATGGAGACGCCGTTGGCGACCTGTTCGATGACCGTGCAGCGGTCGGAGTCGGCGACCTCGGCGGTGATCTCCATGCCACGAACCATCGGGCCGGGGTGCATCACGATGGCGTGCTCGGGCATCCGCGCCATCCGGTCGCCGTCCAGGCCGTAGCGGCGCGAGTACTCGCGCTCGGTCGGGAAGAAGGCGGCGTTCATCCGCTCGCGCTGCACCCGCAGCATCATCACGGCGTCGGACTTGGGCAGCACGCTGTCGAGGTCGTAGGAGACCTCGCACGGCCAGGTCTCGACGCCGACCGGCACCAGGGTGGGCGGCGCGACGAGGGTGACCTCGGCGCCGAGAGTGTGCAGCAGGTCGACGTTGGAGCGGGCGACGCGGCTGTGCAGGACGTCGCCGACGAGGGTGATGCGCTTCCCGGCGAGGTCCTGGCCGAGCCCGGCGTCCGGGCCGACGAGCCGGCGCCGCATGGTGAAGGCGTCCAGCAGGGCCTGGGTGGGGTGCTGGTGTGTGCCGTCGCCGGCGTTGATCACGGGGGCGTCGATCCAGCCGGAGGTGGCCAGCCGGTAGGGGGCGCCGGAGGCGCCGTGCCGGATGACGACGGCGTCGACGCCCATCGCCTCCAGGGTCTGGGCGGTGTCCTTGAGCGACTCGCCCTTGGAGACGCTGGAACCCTTGGCGGCGAAGTTGATGACGTCCGCGGAGAGCCGCTTCTCGGCGGCCTCGAAGGAGATCCGGGTCCGGGTCGAGTCCTCGAAGAAGAGGTTGCAGACGGTGCGTCCGCGCAGGGCGGGGAGCTTCTTGATCGGCCGGTCGGCGACCCGGGCCATTTCCTCGGCGGTGTCGAGGATCAGCACGGCGTCGTCCCGCGTGAGATCGGCGGCCGAGATGAGGTGACGCTTCATCCGGTTCTCTCCGGGTGTGAGGGAGGTGTACGGGAATGTCCGTTGAGCAGGCATGGGTGCGGGCCCGGGGCCACCGGGTCCGTACGCGCGTGCGCTAGCGCTCGTCGGCCGGGACGGTCTGCTCGGCCGCCGAGGACGCGGCGTCGGAGCCGGGGCGGGACGGAGCGGAGCGCAGGCCGAGCAGCACGGCGTCGCGGCCGTCCTCCTCGGTGAGCTGGACCTTGACCGCCTCCCGCAGCGACGTGGGGAGGTTCTTGCCCACGTAGTCGGCGCGGATCGGCAGCTCTCGGTGGCCGCGGTCGACCAGGACCGCGAGCTGCACGGCACGCGGGCGCCCGATGTCACCCAGGGCGTCCAGAGCGGCGCGGATGGTGCGTCCGGAGAAGAGGACGTCGTCGACGAGGAGGACCAGCCGGCCCTCGATGCCGTCAGTGGGGATCTCCGTGCGGGCCAGCGTGCGCGCCGGGCCCAGGCGGAGGTCGTCGCGGTACATCGTGATGTCGAGCGAGCCGACCGGAATGGCGCGACCGGTGATCTCCTCGAGCTTGGCGGCCAGCCGCCGGGCGAGGAATACGCCGCGGGTGGGGATTCCCAGCAGCACCACATCGTCCGCGCCCTTGGCGCGCTCGACGATTTCGTGGGCAATACGGGTCAGCATCCGCGCGATGTCGGGGCCTTCGAGCACCGGCCGGGCGGGAGCTTGCGTGCGCGAGTCGGAACTGCGTGCGTCCATACGAAACGGACCTCCTTCTCCGCCTCACGGGACGGACTTTAAAGGACGTCGGAATTACGAGGTTCAGGCTATCAGGAGGCCCTCGGGGACCCGTACGCCCCCCTGACGGGTGATGGTCTGCCCCATTCGGCTTGACGAAGTCAGATTACGCTGCGTAACCTCACAGTGAGTTACCAGCCACGCGGCGGAGCCGCATGTCGATACAGCCGTCTGGGGAGCTTTATGTCCAGCGAATACGCTAAACAGCTCGGGGCCAAGCTCCGCGCCATCCGTACCCAGCAGGGCCTCTCTCTCCATGGCGTCGAGGAGAAGTCCCAGGGCCGGTGGAAGGCCGTGGTCGTGGGGTCGTACGAGCGCGGCGACCGTGCCGTGACCGTCCAGCGCCTCGCGGAGCTCGCGGACTTCTACGGCGTGCCGGTGCAGGAGCTGCTGCCGGGCACGACGCCGGGCGGCGCCGCAGAGCCGCCGCCGAAGCTCGTGCTGGACCTGGAGCGCCTGGCCCACGTACCGCAGGAGAAGGCCGGCCCGCTCCAGCGCTATGCCGCCACCATCCAGAGTCAGCGCGGGGACTACAACGGCAAGGTCCTCTCGATCCGCCAGGACGACCTGCGCACCCTCGCGGTGATCTACGACCAGTCGCCTTCGGTGCTCACCGAGCAGCTGATCAGCTGGGGCGTGCTGGACGCGGATGCCCGCCGGGCCGTGCAGCACGAGGAGATCTGAGCAGTCTCGCCCCCTTCGCTTCACCAGCAGAAACGTACCGCCGCTCCGGGCTGCCCGGGGCGGCGGTCGGCGTATCCGGGGCTGTCACGGCCCCCGGGGCGCTCGGATACGGACGCACGCGGGGCGAGGCGCGGACGAGCGCTTGGCAGACGAACGGGCCCGGAGCGATGTCGTCATCGCTCCGGGCCCGTTCGGTGCCTCGGGTCTCAAGCCGATCAGCGGCCGTACGACCGGATCAGCGCGTCTCCTCGCGGCGCAGCCCCGGCTTCAGCTCCTTGAGCCGGGCCAGCAGGCCGTTGACGAAGGACGGCGAGTCGTCCGTGGAGAACTCCTTGGCCAGCTGCACGGCCTCGTCGATCGCCACCGCGTCCGGCGTGCCGTCCACCCACAACAGCTCGTAGGCCCCGAGCCGCAGGATGGAGCGGTCGGCCGCCGGCATCCGGTCCAGGTCCCAGTCGACCGAGTAGGTGGAGATCAGCTCGTCGATGCGGGCGACGTGGTCCGCGTACCCCTCGACCAGTTCCAGGGTGTACTCGTGCACCGGCGGCTGCCGGGGGTCGGTCCGGGCATGGCGCATCCAGTCCGCGAGCACGGACTGCACATCGGCACCGCGCTGGTCGGCCTCGAAGAGGATCTGGAAGGCGCGCTTACGGGCCTTCGTGCGGGCAGCCACGGTTAGCTGTTCACCCGGCCGAGGTAGTCGCCGGTACGGGTGTCGACCTTGATCTTCTCACCGGTGGTGATGAAGAGCGGGACCTGGATCTCGTAGCCGGTCTCCAGCGTGGCGGGCTTGGTGCCACCGGTGGAGCGGTCGCCCTGGAGGCCCGGCTCGGTCTCCTTGATGACCAGCTCGACGGCGGCCGGCAGCTCGACGTAGAGGACCTGGCCCTCGTTCTGCGCGACGACGGCCTCGAAGCCCTCGAGCAGGAAGTTGGCGGCGTCACCGACGGTCTTGCGGTCGATGTGCAGCTGGTCGTAGGTGTCCATGTCCATGAAGACGAAGTAGTCGCCGTCCATGTACGAGAACTGCATGCCCCGCTTGTCGACGGTCGCCGTCTCGACCTTGGTGCCGGCGTTGAAGGTCTTGTCCACCACCTTGCCGGAGAGCACGTGCTTGAGCTTGGTACGGACGAAGGCCGGGCCCTTACCGGGCTTGACGTGCTGGAACTCGACGACGGACCAGAGCTGGCCGCCTTCGAGCTTGAGCACCATGCCGTTCTTGAGGTCGTTCGTGGAAGCCACGGTTGCGGAATCTCCTGGACTACAGGTGGTGGATACCGAGGAACCGCCCGCAGCGAGCCCGGTGGCTCACAGGGCGAGCAGCTCCTTGGTCGTGATCGTGAGTAGCTCGGGTCCGCCGTCCGCCTCGGGGCGGACGACGAGGGTGTCGTCGATCCGGACACCCCCACGGCCCGGGATGTGGACCCCTGGCTCGACGGTGACCGGCACGCAAGCGTCCAGTTTACCCATGGCGCCGGGTGACAACTGAGGGTCCTCGTCGATTTCGAGTCCGACACCGTGCCCGGTCCACGGTCCGAGGCCGTCGCCGTGCCCCGCCGTCTCCAGGATAAGACGGGTCACCCGGTCCACCTCGTGGCACTCCACGCCCGGCGCCAGCGCCTCCCGACCGGCCTTCTGGGCGGCGAAGACCAGGTCGTACAGCTCGATCTGCCAGTCCGCCGGGGTGGTGCCGATGACGAAGGTCCGGCCGATCTCGCAGCGGTAGCCGCGGTAGTTCGCGCCCAGCCCGACGGTCAGGAAGTCGCCCTCCTCGACGCGCCGGTCGGTGGGCAGGTGCCCGGCGCGCCCGGAGTTCGGGCCGGTGGCGACGGAGGTGGGGAAGGCCGGGCCGTCCGCGCCGTGGTCGACCAGGCGGCGCTCCAGTTCGAGCGCGAGGTGCCGCTCGGTGCGGCCGACCAGGATCGACTCCAGGAGCTCGCCCAGCGCCTGGTCGCTGATCTCTGCGGCGATCCGCAGACAGGCGATCTCGTCGTCGTCCTTCACCAGCCGCTGCGCCTCGACGGCGCAGGCCAGGTCGGCGAGCCGCATCCGTGGGGCGACCTGGGACAGCGCCCGGTGGCGGGTGACGGTGAGGTGGTGCTCCTCGACGGCCAGGACCTCCGCGCCCGCCTTGGCGGCCAGGCCGGCGGCGGCCACGACGGGGTCGGTGTCGCGGGCGGGCAGCACCGTGACCCGTACGTCGTCGGCGGGCCGCCCCTCGGTGGGGTCACCGGTCAGCGGACGGCAGCAGACCAGAACATCGCAGCCGGGGCCGCCGGGGCCGCCGGGGCCGAGCAGCAGGGCGGCGCCGGGTGGGGTGCAGCCGGTGAGATAGCGGACGTTGGCGGGACGGGAGATCAGGGCGGCGGTACTTCCGGTTGCGGCGCAGCGGTCGCGCAGCTGCGCGCGTCGGACTGCGTACAACTCGGACATATCGCCAGCGTACGACCGCTCTCCCCGGGCGGCCGTTCGAGACGGCCGGCCGGGGGACGGGACCGGCTACCAGCTGGGCGGGCTGGCGAGGCCGCGGGCGACGACCTCGTCGAGGGCCCGCACGGTGGTGGCGACGTCGTGCTGGGAGTTGTCGATGATCGGCAGACCGGAGCCGTACCAGCCGGCCATCCGGCCGTGGATCCGGGCCACTTCCTCGTCGGAGAGGCGGCGGTTGCCGGTGCGCCGGGCGTTGCGCTCCAGGACGACCTCCAGGCCCGGGAGCAGCACGATCGGCAGCAGGCCGGGGCCGACGTGGCGTTTCCAGCCGCCGAGGCCGACCACCGGGCGGTCCGGGAAGACCGCGTCGTCGAGGATGCAGGAGATGCCGTTGGCGAGGAAGTTGCGGGCGGCGAAGCCGCAGGTGCGGCGGGCGAGCCGGTACTGCGCCTCGGAGTGGTCGTTCCAGCCGGACTGCGGGTCCGCGAAACCGGCCCGGACCCATTCCCGGACGTCGTCCAGGCTGATGTGCGCGGTCGGCACCCGCCGGGTGTCGGCCCAGTGCCGGGCGACGCTGGTCTTGCCGGCGCCGGCCGGGCCGATCAGCAGCACCGCGACGGCGGCGTGCGCGGCGTCCGGGGTGGCGTTGCTGGGCACCGGGACGAGGGCGCCGGGGGGCAGCTGGATGTGGCCGGTGATGTCCCCGCTGTGCGGGGTGGGCGAGCTCGGGTGCGGCGCGGCGGGCGGGGCCTGGTGGGGTGCGGGGGCGGGCCAGCCGCCCTGGCCCGGGGCGGCTGGCACCGGCGGGGCGGGAGGCGGCGGCGGGACCGCGGGGGCGTGCGGCGCGCCGGGCGGGTGGGGCTGGCCGGGGTGCGGCGTCCAGTTCATGCTCATGCCGGCGCCTTGGGTGTGAAGCGGGCCGCGGGGCGGTGGCAGCGGAGCCCCCACTGCGTACTGCATCCGGTGGCTCTCCGTCTCGTGCGGTCGACGTGGTGCGGGGCGGCGCACCGGGCAGGGCGGCCCGGTGCGCCGTGGCGGCAACTACGGGGCGGGCACGGGCCGTTGGTGCCCCACCGCCGGGCGGTGCTGCGGTGAACCGTACTCCCCCGGCGGCTGCCGGAAGGTGTCCCTACCCCCGGCGTCCGTCGAATGAACGGCCGAGGGGACGGGTGTGTGGCCGACGCGCCGGTCAGGCGTCCAGTTCCTCGGCGAGGGCGCGCAGCGCGAGGCGGTACGAGCCGATGCCGAAGCCGGCGACGGTGCCGCTGGCGACGGCCGCGATGACCGAGGTGTGGCGGAACTCCTCGCGGGCGTACGGGTTGGAGATGTGCACCTCGATCAGCGGGGCGGTCCGCTGGGCCGCCGCGTCCCGCATCGCGTACGAGTAGTGCGTGAAGGCACCGGGGTTGATGACGACCGGGAGGGAGCCGTCGGCCGCCTCGTGCAGCCAGCGGACCATCTCGCCCTCGTCGTTGGTCTCCCGGACCTCGGTCTCCAGGCCCAGCTCCTTGCCGAGCCGGGCGCACTCGGCGACCAGCCCGGCGTAGGAGGTGGCGCCGTAGACGTCGGGCTCGCGGGAGCCCAGCCGGCCCAGGTTGGGACCGTTGAGGACCAGCACCCGGCGGCTCATGAGGCGATCTCCGCGTGCGCGGCGAGCAGCATCGCCGGGTCCGGGCTCTCCAGGACGACCGGCTTGGCCAGGCCGTCCAGGACGATGAAGCGGAGCCGGTCGCCGCGGGACTTCTTGTCGACCTTCATGGTCTCCAGCAGCTTGGGCCACTGGTCGCCGCGGTAGCTCAGCGGCAGTCCGACGGAGGCCAGGACGGCGCGGTGCCGGTCGGCGGTGGCGTCGTCCAACCGGCCGGCGATCCGGCCGAGTTCGGCGGCGAAGACCATGCCGACGGAGACCGCGGCACCGTGCCGCCAGTTGTAGCGCTCGTTCTTCTCGATGGCGTGGGCCAGGGTGTGGCCGTAGTTGAGGATCTCCCGCAGGCCGGACTCCTTGAGGTCGGCGGAGACCACCTCGGCCTTGACCCGGATGGCCCGCTCGATCAGCTCGGCGGTGTGCGGGCCGTCGGGGCGCTTGGCGCCCTCCGGGTCGGCCTCGATCAGGTCGAGGATCACCGGGTCGGCGATGAAGCCGGCCTTGATGACCTCGGCCAGCCCGGAGACGTAGTCGTGGACCGGGAGGCTGTCGAGCGCGGCCAGGTCGCACAGCACCCCGGCCGGCGGGTGGAAGGCACCGACGAGGTTCTTGCCCTCGGCGGTGTTGATGCCGGTCTTGCCGCCGACCGCGGCGTCCACCATGCCCAGGACGGTGGTCGGAACGGCGATCCAGCGCACTCCGCGCAGCCAGGTCGCGGCGACGAAGCCGGCGAGGTCGGTGGTGGCGCCGCCGCCCACGCCGACGATCACGTCGGTGCGGGTGAAGCCGGTCTGGCCGAGCGCCTTCCAGCAGTAGGCGGCGACCTCGGCGGTCTTGGCCTCCTCGGCGTTGGGCAGCTGGATGGCGATCGCCTCGTAGCCCTGCGCGGCCAGGTCCTCGCGCAGCGCCTCGCCGGTGGCGGCCAGCGCCTCGGGGTGCAGCACGGCGACGCGTTGGACACTGTGGCGCGGTGGGGGTCCCCCCGGTCGGAGACCGGGGGAGCCTCCGCCTGGGGTGGCGGCGGGCGACGGGCGGGCTCCGGTGCCGATCAGGCCGGGGAGTTCGCCCAGCAGCTGCCGCCCGACGAGGACCTCGTACGGATCGGTGCCGGCGGTACCGCCGACCTGGATGCGGGTGGCGTGCTCCGTCATGCCTGTTCCTCCCTGCCGGCGGGGCGCGCGGGCTCCGCGGCCGGCCGTAGCTCCAAAGCGGCCACGATCGCGTCGGCGACGGCCGCGGGGGTGCGGTCCCCGGTGGCGATCACGGCCCGGGCGACCTCGGTGTAGAGCGGGCGGCGCCGCTCCATCAGCTCGCGCCACTGCTTGCGCGGGTTGACCGCGAGCAGCGGGCGGGGCGCGTCCAGCCCCACCCGCTTGACGGCGTCGGCGAGTTCGACGTCCAGGAAGACCACCGGCAGGCCGGTCAGCAGCTTCCGGGTGCCGTCGTCCATGATCGCGCCGCCGCCGAGCGACAGCACGCCGGGGTGGGTGTCGAGGGCGGTGCGGACCGCCTCCCGCTCCAGCTCGCGGAAGTGCCCCTCGCCGTCCTCGATGAAGATCTCGGCGATCGGCTTGCCGGCGGTGACGACGATGTCGGCGTCGGTGTCGCGGTAGCCGACGCCGAGCCGCTCGGCCAGCAGCGCGCCCACGGTGGACTTGCCGGCCCCGGGCGGGCCGACCAGCACGACGACGGGCGCGGTCACTTGATCGCCAGGTTGTCGAGGAAGCTCCGGACGTTGCGGTGGGTCTCCGGCACGCTGTCGCCGCCGAACTTCTCCACCACCGCGTCGGCCAGCACCAGCGCCACCATCGCCTCGGCGACGATGCCGGCGGCCGGGACCGCGCAGACGTCGGAGCGCTGGTGGTGCGCCTTGGTGGCCTCGCCGGTGGTGACGTCGATCGTCGCCAGCGCCCGCGGCACGGTCGCGATCGGCTTCATCGCGGCCCGGACGCGCAGGAGTTCACCGGTGGTCAGGCCGCCCTCGGTGCCGCCGGAGCGGCCGGAGGCGCGCCTGATGCCCTCGTCGGTGGCGACGATCTCGTCGTGCGCCTGGGAGCCGGGCACCCGCGCCAGGTCGAAGCCGTCGCCGACCTCGACGCCCTTGATGGCCTGGATGCCCATGAGGGCGGCGGCCAGCCGGGCGTCCAGCCGGCGGTCCCAGTGGACGTGCGAGCCGAGGCCGACCGGCACGCCGTAGGCCAGCACCTCGACGACGCCGCCGAGCGTGTCGCCGTCCTTGTGGGCCTGGTCGATCTCGGCGACCATCGCCTTCGACGCGTCGGCGTCCAGGCAGCGCACCGGGTCGGCGTCCAGCTTCTCGACGTCGGCGGGCGTGGGGTAGACGCCGTAGGGGGCCTTGGCCGAGGCCAGCTCGACGACGTGCGAGACGATCTCGATGCCGGCCGTCTCCTTCAGGAAGGAGCGGGCGACGGTGCCCAGGGCGACCCGGGCCGCGGTCTCGCGGGCGGAGGCGCGCTCCAGGATCGGGCGGGCCTCGTCGAAGCCGTACTTCTGCATGCCGGCGAGGTCGGCGTGGCCGGGGCGGGGCCGGGTCAGCGGGGCGTTGCGGGCCAGCGCGGCCAGCTCCGCCTCGTCCACCGGGTCGGCGGCCATGACCTGCTCCCACTTGGGCCACTCGGTGTTGCCGACCATGATTGCCACCGGGGAGCCCAGCGTCCGGCCGTGCCGCACGCCGCCGAGGAAGGTGACCTCGTCCTGCTCGAACTTCATCCGGGCACCGCGGCCATAGCCGAGCCGGCGGCGGGCCAGGGCGTCCGCCACCATCTCCGTGGTGATCGGCACGCCGGCGGGAAGGCCCTCCAGCGTCGCCACGAGTGCGGGGCCGTGCGACTCCCCCGCCGTCAGCCAGCGCAACCTGCTCAACGGTGCTCCTCAGTACTGCTCATATGCTGCTCATCCGCGTACGGTCTCCCCTGATCCTCCCACGTCGCACCGGTCGTGTGGCGCGCCGTCCAGGGTGCGGACCGAAGCGACCGGTCAGCGGGCCGCGAGCGCCGACTCGCCGGCCCGGCGCATCGCGGCGAGCGGCGCCGGCGCCCGGCCGGTCATCTGCTCGACCTGGAGGACGGCCTGGTGGACCAGGAGGTCCAGACCGCCGACGACGGCGCCGCCGCGGTCTGCCCAGGCGGCGGCCAGCGCGGTCGGCCAGGGCTCGTAGAGCACGTCGAAGAGGGTGCCCGGCCGGTCGGGGACGGCGGCGGCGAGCGGGTCGGTGCTGCCCGCCGGGGTGGTCGCGATGACCAGCGGTGCCTCGAAGGCCGCGGCGGCGTCGTCCCAGAGGGCGGTGCGGACCGGGACCCCCAGCCGCTCGCCCCAGCCGCGCATCTCGTCGGCGCGCGCCGCGCTGCGGACGTACGCGGTGACCTCGCCGGTGCAGATCCGGGCGAGCGCGGCCAGCGCCGAGGAAGCGGTGGCGCCGGCGCCGAGCACGGCGGCCCGCTCGACCTGCTGGACGCCGCGTTCGCGCAGCGCGGCGAGCATGCCGGGGATGTCGGTGTTGTCGCCGCGCCGGCGCCCGTCGGGGGTGAACACGACGGTGTTGACCGCCTCCACGGAGGCCGCGGTGGGGCTGATCTCGTCCAGCAGCGGGATCACCGCGCGCTTGAGCGGCATGGTCAGCGACAGGCCCGCCCACTGGGGGCCGAGCTTCTCCAGGAACGCGGGCAGGGCAGCCTCGTCGACCTCGTACCGGCCGTACTCCCAGCCGGTCAGACCGAGTTCGTCGTAGGCGGCGCGGTGCAGCACCGGCGAGAGGGAGTGCGCGATGGGCGATCCGAGGACCGCCGCCTTCTTGTGCTCGGGGCTGTGGGACACCGGTCGGCCTTCAGTTTCCGTTCTGCTTCTGTTCTTGCTGCCGCTTGTTGAATTCCTGGACGAGCTTCGAGTGGTCGGCGTAGTTGGTGGTGAAGTCCGTCTTCTTGCCGTCCACCGAGATGAAGTAGAGCCACTTCTCGGAGTCGTCCGGATTGATCGTCGCCTTCAGCGCGTCCGCGCCGGGGTTTCCGATCGGACCGGGCGGCAACCCCCGGTAGAAGTACGTGTTGTAGGGGTCGTCGAAGTTCCGGATCTCCTTCGTACTGATATTGATCTTGCTCTGGTTCTTGAGGTAGTTGAACGTCGAGTCGAATTCCAGCTTCTGGTTCGTGGCGGTGTTTGTCGGGGCCAGTCGGTTGTAGACGACGGCCGCCATCTTTCGGAAGTCATCGTGCGTCATGCCCTCGGCCTGGGTGAGGCTGGCGACGGTGATGAGCTGGAGCGGAGAATCCAGATGGAACTTCTTGGCGTTCGTTTCGAGATCGTACTTCTGGTATTCCTGGGTGGCCCGCGAGATCATCTGCTTGAGCACGTCCGCGGGTTTGGCGTGATCGCCGACGCTGTACGTCGAGGGGTAGAGGAAGCCCTCCAGCGGGTCCTTGATCTTCGGGGAGTCGCCGGCCCAGGACGGCAGGCCGAGGTTCTTGGCCTGGCTGTGCGCGATCTCCTTGGTGGTGCCCGTCGTGAGCTTGAGCTTCTTGTCGATCAGCTCGTAGACCGCGCTGGACCGCAGGCCCTCCCGGATCGTCAGACCGTTGCGGCTCTTGGGATCCAGCATGAGGTCGATGGCGGACGCCGCCGACATCTGCTTGCGCAGCGTGTACGTCCCGGGCTGGAGGCTCTGCGCCTTCTTGTTGTCACGGGCCGCCTCGGTGAACGCGCCGGCGCTCTTGATCACGCCGTCGCGGGCGAGGATCGTACCCATCTCGGAGAGCGGCACCCCGTCCGGAATGTCCACCTGGACCTCGCCGCTGCCCTCGCCCTCGTAGTCGGGGGACGAGCCGAAGTGGCGCATGAAGAAGTCGTAGCCGAAGTAGCCGACGCCGCCGACGACACCGGTCAGGGCGAGGGTCACGACCAGGCAGGCGGTACCGCTGCGCCGCTTGTTCTTCTTGTTCTTGTTCTTCCGGCCCCGGCGATCGCGGCCGGACTGCCGGTCGTCCTCGTCGTCGTGGCCGTCGTCCTCGGCGTCCGGGTCGTCGGCGAAGAACGGGTGGTCCCGCTCCGGGGCGCGCGGCTCCAGCTCGTCGGCGTCCGGTGCCGCCCGCCAGTCGTCGCCGGCGCGCGGCTCGTCGTGGTGCGGGCCGGTCTGCGGGTGCTGCGGGTGCGGGGCCTGTCCGTAAGGCTGTCGGTGCGGGTCCGCCGGGGTCTGCTCCGGCATCCCGTGCTGCGGGGCCGGCGGCTGGGCGGGCATCTGCTGGGTCCCGTCGAGCGCATAGCCGTCGTGGCCGGCGTAGTACTCCTGGCCGGCGTAGTGCTGGCCGGGGTGCTGTTGGCCGGGGTGCTGCGGGGCCCGGTAGTCCTGGCCCGGCTGGAGGTAAGGGTCGGCCTGCGGGTGCTGCGCGTAGGGGTCGTACGGGTCGTACGACCCCTGGCCGCCCGGCTGCTGGGTGCCGTCCCAGCCGCCGTGGCCCGCCGGGTACTGCTGAGGGTGCTGCGGGTGCTGCGGGTGCTGCTGGTGCTGCTGGTGCTGCTGGTGCTGCTGGTGCTGCTGGTGCTGCTGGTGCTGCTGGTGCTGCTGGTGCTGCTGGTGCTGCTGGTGCTGCTGGTGCTGCTGGTGGGGGTACTGCTCCTGGGGATACCCGGCGGGCTGCTGTCCGGCCCACTGTGGCTGCTGATCCTGGCTTCCGTACTGACCCCGGTCTCCGTAGAGCGGGTCGTCGGGATGCCACGGTTCGGAGCCGTAGCCCCGGCCATACTCGGTCATCGATCCCCTAGAGCCGCGAGGCGGGGCGCTCCATCCGGGCAGCGCCTGACGTACCGTTCCGCCTCTACTTGCACGCGCGGCTGTTCGAACCGCCGCCACAACGCGCGGAACGTTACCGTACCGCGATCAGATGACCACTTCGACGTGCTCCCCGGGCGGCCGCCCGGAGGTCCGTTCGGTCTCCAACGCGCTCTGGAGGATGACCACCGCGGCGGCCTGGTCGACCACCGAGCGGCCCTTCTTGCTGCGGACGCCGGAGGCCCGCAGCCCGTGGGTCGCGGTGACCGTCGACATCCGCTCGTCGACCAACCGGACCCCGACGGGGGCGATGTTCCCGGCGAGTTCCTGGGCGAACGCCCGGACCTTGGCCGCGGCCGGCCCCTCTCCCCCACTGAGGGAGCGGGGCAGGCCGACCACGACTTCGAGCGGCTCGTACTCCTCGACGATCGCCTTGAGCCGCCGGTGCGCCGCCGGGACGTCCCGCCCCGGCACAGTCTCGACGGGGGTGGCGAGGACCCCGTCGGGGTCGCACGAGGCGACCCCGATCCGGGCGTCCCCGACATCCACGGCGATGCGGCGGCCGCGTCGCATCTCACTCACGGCCGTCAGGCCGCCTCGGCCACGAGGCGCTCGACGGCCTCGACGGCCTCGGGCACCGCGGCGGCGTTCTGCCCGCCGCCCTGGGCGACGTCCGGCTTGCCGCCGCCGCCACCGCCGAGCGTCTTGGCCGCGGTGCGGACCAGGTCGCCGGCCTTGATGCCGCGCTCGCGGGCAGCCTCGTTGGTGGCGATGACGGTCAGCGGGCGGCCGCCCGCCACGGTGAACAGGGCCACCACGACGGCGCGGTCGCCCTGGATCCGGCCGCGCACGTCGAGGACCAGCTTGCGCAGGTCGTCGGCGGAGGTGCCGTCCTGGACCCGGGCGGCGACCAGGGCCACCCCGCGGACGTCCTTGGCGCCCTCGGCCAGCCCGGCCGCGGCCTGCAGCACCTTCTCCGCGCGGTACTTCTCGATCTCCTTCTCGGCGTCCTTCAGCTTGGCCAGGACACCGGAGATCTTCTCCGGCAGTTCCTCGGGGCGCCCCTTGACCAGCTCGGTGAGCTGCGAGACGACGGTGTGCTCACGGGCCAGGAAGCGGTAGGCGTCCACGCCGACCAGGGCCTCGACGCGGCGCACGCCGGAGCCGATGGAGGACTCGCCGAGCAGCTTCACCAGGCCCAGCTGGGCGGTGTTGTGGACGTGCGTACCGCCGCACAGCTCCTTGGAGAAGTCACCGATGGTGACCACGCGGACCCGCTCGCCGTACTTCTCGCCGAACTCGGCGATGGCGCCCTGCTTCTTGGCCTCGTCCATGCTCATGACCTCGGCGTGCACGTCGAGTTCACGGGCCAGGACGTCGTTGATCTTCTGCTCGACGTCGGTGAGGACCGAGCCGGGCACGGCCGTCGGCGAACCGAAGTCGAAGCGGAAGCGGCCCGGGGAGTTCTCCGAACCGGCCTGGGCGGCCGTCGGGCCCAGGGCGTCGCGCAGCGCCTGGTGGGTGAGGTGGGTGGCGCTGTGGGCGCGGGCGATGGCCCGGCGGCGCTGGATGTCGATGCCGGCGTACGCGGCGGAGCCGAGCACCACCTCGCCGACCTGCACCACGCCCTTGTGGACGGTGACGCCGGGGACCGGCTGCTGGACGTCGCGCACCTCGACGACGGCGCCGTTGTCCAGCTTGATGCGGCCGGTGTCGGCGAGCTG
Organism: Streptomyces noursei; assembly: GCF_016917755.1. Classification (GTDB taxonomy): domain Bacteria; phylum Actinomycetota; class Actinomycetes; order Streptomycetales; family Streptomycetaceae; genus Streptomyces; species Streptomyces yunnanensis. The sequence goes on from NZ_CP070326.1 coordinate 2,447,429, forward strand.
GCCGCCGCCCTCGGCGTAGAACGGCGTGCGGTCCAGCACGACCTCGACGTCGTCGCCCTCGTGGGCGGCCGGGGCGCAGGCGCCGTTGACCACCAGGCCGACGACGGTGGACTCGCCCTCGGTGTCGGTGTAGCCGGTGAAGACCGAGGAGCCGGAGGTGTCGGCGATCTCGCGGTACGCCGACATGTCGGCGTGGCCGTGCTTCTTGGCCTGGGCGTCGGCCTTGGCGCGCTCCCGCTGCTCCTTCATCAGGCGGCGGAAGCCGTCCTCGTCCACCGACAGGCCCTGCTCGGCGGCCATTTCGAGGGTGAGGTCGATCGGGAAGCCCCAAGTGTCGTGGAGCAGGAACGCCTTGTCGCCGGCGAGCACCGTGCCGCCGCCGGCCTTGGTCTCGGTCACCGCGCTGTCGAGGATGTTGGTGCCGGCCTTGAGGGTCTTGAGGAAGGCGGCCTCCTCGGCGAGGGCGACCGTCTCGATCCGCTTGCGGTCCTCCAGAAGCTCCGGGTACTGCTGCCCCATCGCCCGGATGACCACGTCGAGCAGGTCACCGACGACCGGGCCGGTGGCGCCGAGCAGGCGCATGTTGCGGATGGCGCGGCGCATGATGCGGCGCAGGACGTAGCCGCGGCCCTCGTTGCCGGGGGTGACGCCGTCGCCGATGAGCATCGTGGAGGTGCGCATGTGGTCGGCGACCACGCGCAGCGAGACGTCGGAGTCGACGGCGGCGCCGTAGCGGACGCCGGTGAGCTCGCCGGCCTTGTCGATGACCACGCGGAGGGTGTCGGTCTCGTACATGTTGTGCACGCCCTGCAGGATCATGGCGAGGCGTTCCAGGCCGAGGCCGGTGTCGATGTTCTTCGACGGCAGCTCGCCGAGGATCTCGAAGTCCTCCTTGCCGATGCCCTGGCCGCGCTCGTACTGCATGAAGACCAGGTTCCAGATCTCCACGTAGCGCTCGTCGTTGACGGCCGGGCCGCCCTCGACGCCGAACTCGGGGCCCCGGTCGTAGTTGATCTCCGAGCACGGGCCGCAGGGGCCCGGGACGCCCATGGACCAGTAGTTCTCCTTCTTGCCCAGGCGCTGGATGCGCTCCTTGGGCACCCCGACGACCTCGTGCCAGATGCGCTCGGCCTCGTCGTCGTCCAGGTAGACGGTGATCCAGAGCTTCTCGGGCTCCAGGCCGTAGCCGCCCTCCGCCACGGGAGTCGTCAGCAGCTCCCAGGCGTACTTGATGGCGCCTTCCTTGAAGTAGTCGCCGAAGGAGAAGTTGCCGCACATCTGGAAGAACGTGCCGTGCCGGGTGGTCTTGCCGACCTCTTCGATGTCCGGCGTGCGGACGCACTTCTGGACGCTGGTGGCGGTCTTGAACGGGGGCTTGACCTCGCCGAGGAAGTACGGCTTGAAGGGGACCATGCCCGCCGGGACCAGGAGCAGCGTCGGGTCGTCCGCGATGAGCGACGCCGACGGCACGACGGTGTGCCCGCGCTCTTCGAAGAAGCGCAGCCAGCGGCGGCGGATTTCAGCCGACTCCATCAGTGGTCCTCATTTCCGGTCGGTCCGGTCAGGCCGGGTGTTCTCGTGGTTCGGTAGGGCAGGTGAGGCACCGCGCGGCGCGGTGCCGGCAGCTCGCGCACCTCGGTGGGCTCCGCGAGCCCGAGGGCGTCGTGCAGTTGCTCTTCACGGTCCGCCATTCCGGCCCGTACGTCCAATGCAAATTGACGCAGCCGGTGTCCGGTCTCGACGGCCTTGTCCGCGGCCTGCGCGGCGAGGCTGTCGGGCTGCAGCTTGCGCAGCTTCTGGTGGACCTTGTTGGTGGCCCACACCCCGGCGGCGGCGCCGGTGGTGAACCAGAATGCACGGCGGAACATCGCGGTGATCAGTCCTTGGAGCGACGGGAGCGGCGCCCACCGCGGCGGGCGCCGGGCAGGGTGCGGCCGACGACGACGGTGCGGTCCGGCTCGGGCAGGCCCTTCTTGCCGATCGCACGCCGTACGCCGTAGCCGAACGCGGCGACCTTGACCAGCGGCCCGCCGAAGGCGGAGGAGACGGTCGAGGAGAGCGCCGAGGCGTTGGCGGTGACCTCTTGGACGTCGGCGGCGATGGCGTCGACGCGGGCGAGCTGGGTGTGCGCGGAGCGGACGGTCTCGGACGCGTCGGCGAGGAGCGGAACGGCCTGCTCGGACACCTGGGTCACCATCTTGGTGGTCGCCTTGAGGGTCTGTGCGAGCCTCACCAGCACGAGGGCGAGGAACGACACGAGGATCGCCCAGAAGACGGCCACGAGGATCCCGGCCACCTCTCCACCGGACACGCTGGCACCACACTCCGACTGGTCTGCTCTGGTCTGGTCTCGTCCTGCTCGAACGGCAACCTTGACCTTATCGCGCCGTGACTGTCCGTCCGTACCGCGTCGCCGTTCCCGTCCGGGTCGCCAAGAGGGGGGAGCGCACGGTCCGTTGCGATGCGACCACGCTCCGTCGGGCGTGCGGCGCCTCGCGCGGCGGCGCCGCCCACCGTCGCGGGGTGCGGCCATCGCTCCTCACCGGACGGTCCGGCACGGCGGCGGCCGCGCGCAGCCACCGGGAACGGGACTCGACCACCCCTGAACTCCCGTGCGCTGGAAGGGAGTTGACCGCCGGATCGGCAGCCCGGGAGGCACGGATCACCGCCCCGGAAACGCGCCGGCCCGCCGGCTCCCCGTCCACGAGTGGAGGGGGAGCCGGCGGGCTGGGCGGTGCGCCGGCCGAGTGGATCAGCGGGCGTAGTACTCGACGACGAGCTGCTCGTCGCAGATCACCGGGATCTCCTTGCGGTTGGGGTCCCGGTCCAGGCGGAACGCCAGCGCCTGGAGGTTGACCTCCAGGTAGCGCGGGGTCTCGCCGTCGGTGGCGTAGCCACCCTCACGGGCAACCTGGAAGGGGTGCTTCTCGCGGCTGCGCTCGCGGACCATCACGACGTCGCCGGGGCGGACGCGGAAGGACGGCTTGTCGACCTTGCGGTCGTTGACCGAGATGTGGCCGTGGACGACCATCTGGCGGGCCTGGTAGATGGTCCGGGCCAGGCCGGAACGCAGGACGAGCGCGTCCAGACGGCGCTCAAGCTCGACGATCAGGGCCTCGCCCGTCTTGCCTTCGACCTTCCGAGCGCGGTCGTAGGCACGGACCATCTGGCGCTCGCTGATGTCGTACTGAGCGCGCAGACGCTGCTTCTCCAGCAGTCGGACCTTGTAGTCGCTGCTCTGCTTGCGGCCACGGCCGTGCTCGCCGGGCGGGTAGGGACGGGCCTCGAAGTACTTGACGGCCTTCGGCGTCAGCGCGATGCCGAGCGCGCGGGACTTCTTGACCTTGGGACGCGACTGGTTCACGTGGAACGTTCCTCCATGTAAGTTAGGTGAGGCTTACCTTAGCGCGAGGAGAACGCATGTTTCGACCTGGGATCCACCTGCCCGGCGCAGACCGCACCGGGACGGGTCAGCCGCGTCCCGTGGAAGACGCCCAGCGGCCCTCGGCGGCTGAGCGCGTACGAACTCTCGTCGACTCCCATGGTATGGCGTCGCTGGACATCCCCGGAGTCGAGGATTCCGACGAGACCGGCCTCTCGGCTCCCGTCTGCCGGACCGTGACGCCCGAAGGAGACGTGCTGCTCTTGGTTCCTGGGGGTTCCGCGGCCGCTCGGGCCGCCGCGCACGCCCAGGACGACGACCTTCCCGCCGTGATGGAGATCACGGATGTGGCGCCGGTTTCGGTGCCCCACCGGATCCGCGGCCGGGCCTGGGTGGCCGGCTGGCTCACCCCCGTGCGCAACGAGCAGCGCGCCCGGGCTGCGATGCTGCTCGCCGAGCGGCACCCGGTCGGCGAGCTGCTGGGCATCGACGAGGCCCTGGCACCGGACCCGGCACCGGGCCTCTACGGGCGGCCCGCCTGGATGCTGCTGCGCCTGGAGGTCGGCGAGGGTGCGGTGGACGACCTGTGGGGCGCGGAGTCCTTCGAACCGGAGGAGTTCGCCGCCGCGGCACCCGACCCGCTGGTCGCCCACGAGGCGGAGCTGCTCCAGCACCTGCACGCGGCCCACGCCGAGCAGGTGCGCGGGCTGTGCGCGCTGCTCGGCGAGCGCGGCGAGGTCTGCGGGCTGCGCGACCGGGCCGTGCCGGTGGGCCTGGACCGCTTCGGGCTGCGGGTCCGCTTCACCGATGGCGACCGGCGGACCTTCGACGCCCGCTTCGACTTCCCCCAGCCGGTCCGGGACATCGTCGAGCTGCGCCGGGCGATGCACGTCCTCTTCGAGGCCGCGGCGAGCTGACCGCCCGGCCCGACCCCGGCCGGTCAGTCGCCGCCGCTCTCGCCGCGCAGCCGGGCCCGCACCCGCTCGGCGACATCGGCGTAGCGCGCCTCGGTGCCGTGCCGGGTGGGGGTGTAGTAGCGCGTGCCGTGCACCGCGTCCGGGGCGTACTGCTGGGCCGCGATGCCGCCCGGCAGGTCGTGCGGGTACTGATAGCCCTGACCGTGACCGAGCTTCTGGGCGCCCTTGTAGTGGCTGTCGCGCAGGTGGGCGGGCACCGGCCCGGCCTTGCCGGCCCGGACGTCCGCCAGCGCGGCGTCTATCGCCAGATACGCGGCGTTCGACTTCGGGGCGAGGGCGAGCGCGATGGTGGCCTGGCTCAGCGTGATCCGGGCCTCGGGGAAGCCGATCAGCGCCACCGCCTGGGCGGCGGCCACCGCCGTCTGCAGCGCCGTCGGGTCGGCCAGGCCGATGTCCTCGCTGGCCGAGATCATCAGGCGGCGGGCGATGAACCGCGGGTCCTCCCCCGCCTCGATCATCCGCGCCAGATAGTGCAGCGCGGCGTCCACGTCGGAGCCGCGGATGGACTTGATCAAGGCGCTGGCGACGTCGTAGTGCTGGTCGCCGTCCCGGTCGTACTTCACCGCCGCGCGGTCCACCGCCTCCTCCAGCGTCTGGAGGGTGATCTCCTGCTCCCGCTTGGCCAGCGCGGATCCGGCGCCCGCCTCCAGGGCCGTGAGCGCCCGCCGGGCGTCGCCGCCCGCGATCCTCAGCAGATGGGCCTCGGAGTCCTCGGGGAGGGTGACCGCCCCGCCGAGCCCGCGCTCGTCGGTCAGCGCCCGGCGCAGCAGGCCCCGCAGGTCGTCGTCGGTGAGCGGTTCGAGGGTCAGCAGCAGGGAGCGGGAGAGCAGCGGGGAGATCACCGAGAAGTACGGGTTCTCGGTGGTGGCGGCGATCAGCGTCACCCAGCGGTTCTCCACCGCGGGCAGCAGGGAGTCCTGCTGGGCCTTGCTGAAGCGGTGGATCTCGTCGAGGAAGAGGACGGTCTCCTTGCCGTAGCCGCCCGAGGCGCGGCGGGCGCCGTCGATGACCGCCCGGACCTCCTTGACGCCGGCCGTGATCGCGGAGAGCTCGACGAAGCGCTTGTTCGTCGCCTGGCTGACGACGTACGCCAGGGTCGTCTTGCCGATGCCGGGCGGGCCCCACAGGAACACCGACGACGGGCCCGCCGGTCCTCCCGCGCCCTCGCCGACCAGCCGCCGCAGCGGCGAGCCGGGCTTGAGCAGATGCTGCTGCCCGACGACCTCGTCGAGGGTGCGGGGGCGCATGCGTACGGCGAGAGGGGACCCCGCTGGGTCCTTCTCCTGACGGTCTTCCGCGGCGGCGGTGAACAGGTCGGGCTCCACGCCTACGGAGCCTATGCCACCCCACTGACAACGCCCCGGCCGCCGGGGTCGGCGGGCCGGGGCGGAGAGGCGGTTCCGGACGGGTCCGGACGGGCTCCGGGGCGGCTCAGAGCAGGCTGCTCCAGTACGACCACCAGCGGGTCAGGATCAGCAGCGCGATCACGCCGTACCAGAGCACCGGGACCACCCAGTGGAACTCCAGGACCGCGTCGCGCAGCCCCCGGGGCGCCGGGATGATGCCGTGCTTGAGGTTGTGCACGGTGGTGTACCAGAACATCAGGATGGTCACGCACCAGGTCAGCGTGCACCACAGGCAGAGCGCGTTGATGTCGTAGAGCGACTGGGTCATCAGCCACATGCAGAAGACCGCGGCCAGCAGCGTGCCGACGTTGAGGCCGAGCCAGTACCAGCGGCGGAAGCGGGCACCGGCCAGCAGGGCCATGCCGATCGCGACGACCACCCCGAAGCCGACCAGCCCGGCCATCGGGTTGGGGAAGCCGAAGACCTCCGCCTGCTTGCTCTGCATGACGCTGCCGCAGGAGATGATCGGGTTGAGGCTGCAGGCCGGCTTGAAATTCGGGTCCTTCAGCAGCTCGAACTTGTCCAGGGTGATGACCCAGGCGGCCAGCCCGCCGAGCGCACCGGTGATCACCAGGAGCAGGGCGAAGGCGCGACCGGAGCCGGTCGTCTCCGCGGCGCCCACGTGGTCGTCGTCGGTGGACACGTCGTCAAGCTCTGTCGTCGTCATATGGCCGTTCCGTCGGTCCCGTGGGAGGTGTCACCCGGCCGGCGGACCCGGCCGCGACCTTCATTGTGCCGCACCTCCCTGTGAACCCGGGGCGCTCTGCGCGGATGCGGGGTGATTCGGTGCGGCCGCCGTTGACGCGAGGGGCCCGGACGGCGCGCTGCCGTCCGGGCCCCTCGGGATCTGAAGGTTCGGGCTCAGCCCAGTGCCCGCCGGACCTCGTCGACCACCGCGTCCAGCGCGATCGGGGTCTGCTCGCCGCTCACCAGGTCCTTGAGCTGGACCACGCCCTCGGCCAGGTCCCGCTCGCCGGCGACCAGGGCCAGCCGGGCACCGGAACGGTTGGCGGACTTCATGGCGTTCTTCAGGCCCTTGCCGCCGTAGGCGAAGTCGGTCGCGACACCGGCCCGGCGCAGCTCGGTGACCTTGCCGAACAGCACCCGGCGGGCCTCCTCGCCGAGCGGGACGGCGTAGACGGCGGTGGCGGCCGGGATGTCGAGGGTGATGCCCTCGGCCTCCAGGGCGAGCACCGTGCGGTCCACGCCCAGCGCCCAGCCGACGGACGGCAGCGCGGGGCCGCCGATCATCTCGGACAGGCCGTCGTAGCGACCGCCGCCGCCCACCGCGGACTGCGAGCCCAGGCCGTCGTGGACGAACTCGAAGGTGGTGCGGGTGTAGTAGTCCAGGCCACGGACCAGCTTCGGGTCGTCCTCGAAGGCCACACCCGCCGCGGTCAGCAGCTCGCGCACCTGCTCGTGGTAGGTCTTGCACGCCTCGCAGAGGTAGTCGCGCAGCATCGGCGCGCCGATCAGCTGCTCCTGGACCGCCTCGCGCTTGTCGTCCAGGACCCGCAGCGGGTTGATCTCGATCCGGCGGCGGGTGTCCTCGTCCAACTGCAGCCCGCGCAGGAAGTCCTGGAGCGCGGCGCGGTAGACGGGGCGGCACTCCTTGTCGCCGAGCGAGTTCAGCAGGATCCGGAAGTCGCGCAGGCCCAGCGAGCGGTACGCCTGGTGGGCCAGGATGATCAGCTCGGCGTCCAGCGCCGGGTCCTCCGCGCCGATCGCCTCTGCGCCGACCTGCGAGAAGTGCCGGTAGCGGCCCTTCTGCGGGCGCTCGTAGCGGTAGTACGAGCCGGAGTACCAGAGCTTGACCGGGAGGTTGCCGCCCTTGTGGAGGTTGGCCTCCAGCGCGGCGCGCAGCACGGAGGCGGTGCCCTCGGGGCGCAGGGCGAGCTTGTCGCCGCCCTTGGTCTCGAAGGCGTACATCTCCTTGGTGACGATGTCGGTGGACTCACCGACACCGCGGGCGAACAGCTCGACGTTCTCGAAGCCGGGCGTCTCGATGTAGCCGTAGCCGGAGTTCCTCAGCGGTACGGAGATCGCCTCGCGCACCGCGAGGTACGTCGCGGAGTTCGGCGGGATCAGGTCGTAGGTGCCCTTGGGTGCCTGAAAGGTGCTCACGGAAGGTTCTCGTCACATTCCTCGTCGCGGAGCGGCGGTCGGGATGCCGTCTCCGAGGCCGGCGGCCACCTGCCGGAGGAAGGGGTTGGTGGCGCGCTCGCGGCCGATGGTGGTCTGGGGGCCGTGGCCGGACAGGACGACGGTGGAGTCCTCCAGCGGCAGGCACACGCGTGCCAGCGACGTGAGGATCTCGGCGTGGTCGCCGCCCGGCATGTCGGTACGTCCGATGGAGCCGGCGAACAGCAGGTCGCCCGAGAAGAAGACCGAGGGGATGTCGGCCTGCTCGGGCATCCGGAAGGTCACCGACCCCTTGGTATGGCCCGGGGCGTGCGCAACCGAGAACTCCAATCCGGCCAGTTCCAGGAGGCTGCCGTCGGCCAGTTCCTTGACGTCGTCCGGCTCGCCCACGGTCAGCTCGCCCATGAGCTGCTGACCGATGGAGCGGCCCAGGGCCTTCTCCGGGTCGCTCATCATGTAGCGGTCCTCGGGGTGGATCCAGGCGGGGACGTCGTGCGCACCGCACACCGGGACGACGGACGCGACGTGGTCGATGTGGCCGTGCGTGAGGATCACCGCGACGGGCTTGAGCCGATGCTTCCTGAGCGCGTCCTCGACCCCGGGGGCCGCTTGGTGGCCCGGATCGATGATCACGCACTCCTCGCCGGCGGCGGGGGCGACCAGGTAGCAGTTGGTCCCCCAGGCCCCGGCGGGGAACCCGGCAATCAGCACGTTCGTCCTTAAAGATCGGCGGGGAGCGGCCAGCGGGGCCGCGCCCGGAACATCTCGGCAGCTCCAGAGCCTACCGGCGGGACTCCCGGCAGGGCGAACCCGTATACGGTACGGCCACGACCGGCGCCCGTCGTCGCACCTCCCGCCGCCCGCCCGGAACGGCGGGCGGGAGTCCGGCGAGGGGCCCGGCGGCAGCGATCGACGCCCAGGACAAGGAGGCGACCGGTGGTCAACAAGGACCGGCGGCGGCGCGAACTCGCCCGGCAGAAGTACGCGCGCCAGCAGCAGCGGCGGGTCGAGTCCGCGCAGCGGGCCAAGCGCCGCAACGTGCTCATCGCGGGCGTCGTGGCCGTGGCCCTGGCCGCGGGCGCCACCGCCTACGCGTCCGTCAAGCTGATCGGCGGCGACCGGTCGACCACCGACGACGCGTCCGCCGACCCGTGTGCCCGGCCCGCCCCGGGCACGCCGTCGAAGAAGACCTGGCCGAAGGAGCCGGCGATGGCGATCGACGCCTCGGCGCCGTACACCGCCCGACTGGCCACCACCTGCGGGCAGATCACGTTCACGATGGACGCGGCCAAGGCGCCGCACACCGTGAACTCGTTCGCCTTCCTCGCGGGCCAGGGCTACTTCGACCACAGCCGCTGCCACCGGCTGGTCGACCAGAACATCTACGTCCTGCAGTGCGGCGACCCCAAGGGCACCGGCGAGGGCACGCCCGGCTACACCCTGCCGGACGAGAACCTCAAGGACCCGCGGATCAAGGGCAATGTCTATCCGGCGGGCACGGTCGCCATGGCCAACCGCTACGACGGCACGAACCCCAAGACCCGCAATTCCGGCGGCAGTCAGTTCTTCCTCGTCTACAAGGACAGCCAGCTGCCGCCGAACTACACGCCGTTCGGCCGGGTCACCGGCGGGATGGACGTCCTGAAGAAGATCGCCGACGCCGGTTCGCACCCCGAACCGGCGACCGGCAACACCGCGCCCAACGCCACGGTGGTCATCGACCGGGCGACGGTCGGCAAATCCTGAGCGATCGGGCCGGCCGGGGGCGCGTTCCGGCGTCCCGGCGGCAATTTCGGTCGTGCTGGATGCGGACAGCCGACCTCCGGTCGCCTAGATTGGCGTTGTGTAGGGTGCCTGCTCCGACGGCCTGCCACCCTCACCGCAATTCAGCCCGTCGGACCGGCCGGGGCGCTGCCCCGCCGGACAGAAACTGTGGACGATGCCGGGGGGCCACAGGCCCGCGTCGGCATCATGTGGAGGAGGCGCTGTGAGCAGCGACCCATGGGGCCGCGTCGATGAGACGGGGACCGTGTACGTGCGTACCGCCGATGGCGAGCAGGTCGTCGGATCGTGGCAGGCGGGAACTCCCGAGGAGGCCCTCGCCTACTTCGAGCGCAAGTATGAGGGCCTGGTCGTGGAGATCGACCTCCTGGAACGGCGGGTCAAGACCACCGACCTCTCGGCGAAGGACGCACAGACCGCCATCGACCACCTGCGCCAGCAGGTCGACGAGCACCACGCGGTGGGCGATCTGGCGACGCTGGGCAAGCGGCTGGACGCGCTGGTAGCCGTGGTCGACTCGCGGCGCGAGGAGCGCCGGGCGGCCAAGGCCCGGCAGACGGACGAGGCCCGGCAGTCCAAGGAGAAGCTGGTCGCCGAGGCCGAGGAGCTGGCCGCCAGCGAGCAGTGGCGGGTGGCCGGCGAGCGGCTGCGGGCGCTGGTGGACACTTGGAAGGGCCTGCCGCGGCTGGACCGCAAGGCCGACGACGAGCTGTGGCACCGCTTCTCGCACGCCCGGTCGGCGTTCTCCAAGCGGCGCAAGGCGCACTTCGCCTCGCTGGACGCGCAGCGCGAGGACTCCCGCAAGGCCAAGGAGAAGCTGGTCGCCGAGGCCGAGTCGCTGTCCGGCTCCACGGACTGGGGGGCCACCGCCGCCCGCTACCGCGAGCTGATGCAGGACTGGAAGGCCGCCGGGCGCGCCCAGCGCGAGCACGAGGACGACCTGTGGAACCGCTTCCGCGGTGCGCAGGACGTCTTCTTCCAGGCGCGCGGCGAGGTCTTCGCGGAGCGGGACGCCGAGCAGCGGGAGAACCTGACCCGCAAGGAGGAGCTGGCCGCCGAGGCGGAGAAGCTGCTCCCGGTCACCGAACTGAAGGCGGCCCGGGCCGCGTTCCGGGGGATCAACGAGCGGTGGGAGGCCATCGGCCACGTGCCGCGGGACGCGCGTCCCAAGATCGAGGGCCGGATGCACGCCGTCGAGCGGGCCATCCAGGACGCCGAGGAGGCCGAGTGGCGGCGGACCAACCCTGAGGCGCGGGCCCGCGCCGCGGGGCTGACCGGTCAGCTCCAGGACGCCGTCGACAAGCTCCAGAAGCAGATCGACCAGGCCCGGGCGGCCGGCAACACCGCCAAGGCCGACAAGCTCGGTCGGGAGCTGGAGGGCCGCAAGGCGCTGCTGGACCAGGCGCTGAAGGGCCTGGAGGAGTTCGGCGGCTGAGCGGCCGCACCCCCTGTGACGGCCCGCCGGGATTCCCGGCGGGCCGTTCGGCCTGTTCCGGGGCGTTTCACAGCCGGCTGCGGTGGCCCGTCTCCATCAGGTCGAGGGCGTGCTTGAGCACCTCGCACGCCTGGATGTGGTTGCCGGACTCCTGGAGCAGGTCGGCCAGCCGCCGGCAGACCAGCACGGCCTCCGGGCCGTAGACCTGACGGGCCTGGTGGAACGCCTGCTCCAGGACCTCGATGGCCTCCTTGATCTGCCCGGTCTCGGCGAGGAGTTCGGAGAGCTCCAGCTGCACCGGCAGCAGGCTGCCCGCGTCCTTCGGGCCGCGCTCCCTGAGGGCGAGCCGGAGCACCGGCAGCGCGTCGCGGCTGTTGCCGGTCGCCCGCAGCATCCGCGCCAGACCGAGGCCGGACGCCACCATGGCGGCGCGGACCTCGGCGTCGAGCACCGGCCCGGCGGGGGCGCGGCGCTGCGCCAGCGCCCGGTTGCGGGCCAGCGGCAGCCGTCCCACGCCGTTCTCCTGCGCCCGCTGCGGCAGGGGCCGGTTCTTGGCGCCCAGCCGCTCGGTCAGCGCCCGGTAGAGGGTGTCGAGGTCGAGCAGTTCGGGGCCGTCGGTGAGGCCGTGCCGGAGGATGCCGAGCAGTTCGCCGGTGAAGGCGGTGTGCCGCTCGCCGTCCGGGGCCAGGGCGACCCGGTCCCGTGGGGAGGCGGTCAGGACGTACGCGCCGTCCACCGCGGCCCGGGCGGCCAGGACGTCGCCCCGGCCGGCGAGCGTGCGGACGGCCCGGCCGCTGAAGCAGCAGTCCAGGACGATGATCTTGCGGCGGGCCCGGGCGGACCGGATGGCGCCGCGCAGGTGCTGGTAGGCGACCGCGGTGTAGCCGACGCCGTCCCGGGAGCCGGTCAGGCCGAGGTAGAGGTCAGCCGACTCGGTGTCCCGCATGCCGTGGCCGGCGTAGTAGACGACGAGGGTGTCGGTGGCCTCGTCGCCGGCGCGGTGCACGGGGTCGAGCATCGCGTCGGCACTGCCCGGGTCGAGCACCACCTCGCAGTGCGGCTCCGGCAGGCCCCAGACCGTGGCGTCGCCAAGGGTGGCCGCCAGGTCGCGCAGGTTGGCCTCGACGGACGGGAGCGCGTCGAGGTGGCGGTAGGAGGCGGTGCCGAGCAGTACGGCCCGGGAGGTGGCCGGATCAGGCAGTCCGGTCATCGCCCCCGGGCTCCCGGGCCTCGTCGAGCAGAGCGGCGATCCGGCGCAGCGTCTCCGGGTCGCCGGCCGCGTCGCGCGGGATGCGGATCTCGATCTCGCCGGCGCGCAGGGTGAGTTCCGGGGCGCGGCGGCGGGCGTCCCGCCACTGGAGGACCGACACCGCGAGCGAGCCGCCGGAGACCGCGGTGCCGAGGGCCAGTTGGAGCAGGTCGAAGCCGAGGCCCATCTCGCCGGGCCGGGGGCCGCGGGAGGCGGTGAGGGTGCCGCGCACCTGGCGGTGCAGCCCCTCGTCCTCGTGCAACCACCGCATCAGGGAACGGAGTTCCTCCTCCGGGTCGCCGCCCGGTTCCGTTGCCGCCCGTACGTCGAGATCAGTCACGATCCCGCCCCCTCCTGTGTTCGGTTGCCGCGTTGACCCGTGAGAACAGTTCCAGTGCCTCCGCGCCGGCCCCGAGCCGCGCCAGGCACACCGCCTGCCAGTACTGGCTGGTCAGGGTGGTCGGATGATCCGGCCCCAGGGCCGAGGCGCAGACCTGGGCGACCGCGGTGATCATCCGCACCGCTTCCTGGATGTCGCCGCGCAGGACGAGGTTGACCGCCTCGCGCTGGCGGGACCGGGCGCTCTCCGCCGTCATGCTGCGCAGCAGCAGCTGGCGGGTGCCGTCGCTGAGCGTCAGCGGCCGGTGGACGTCCGGGCCGGCCGGCTCCGACTGCGGGATCGCCGCCCAGTCCAGCAGCTCCGGCGCGGAGGCGTCCAGGGCCGGCGGGCTGTAGACGAACTCCACGGCCTGCTCGCGGACGCAGCGCGCCACCAGCTCCCGCAGTCCCCGCCCGCCGTCCGCGTCCAGCAGCTCCGCCAGCGCCGCCTCGGTCTCCGCGGCGGACGGCCGGTCCCGCGGATCCTGCCGGCACAACGCGTCCACCAGCCGCGCCAGCTCCTCCGGGAGCCCGCCGCCGGCCCGGCCGGCCAACCGCGGGACGCCCGGGCCGACCGCCAGCTCCACCAGCGCGCCGACGTCGACGGCCTCGGTGCCCAGCGGCGGCGTGCCGGTCAGCATCAGGTACAGGCAGGCGCCGAGCCCGTACAAGTCGGCGGCGGCGCCGGGGAGTTCGCCCCGCATCAGGTCCGGGGCCATGTACTGCGGGGTGCCGATCAGCGCACCGGCCTGGGTGATGGCCGGTTCCTCGACGAGCCGTGCCAGGCCGAAGTCCTGCAGCACCACCCGGCCGGCGCGGGTGATCGCGACGTTGGTCGGTTTGACGTCGCGGTGCAGCACACCGGCCGCGTGGGCGGCGGCCAGCGCCCGGCACATGCCCAGCCCGACCTCGGCGGCCAGCGGTGGCGGCAGCGGCCCGTGCCTCTCGACCAGTTCCGCCAGTCCCACCCCGTCCAGCAGCTCCATCACGATGTACGGCGTGCCCTCGTGGACGCCGCTGTCGTAGACGTGCACCACTCCCGGGTGGCTGATCCGGGCCAGTCCCTGGGCCTCCCGCCGGAAGCGCCGCAGGGCCGTCGAGGCCGCGTCCGGACCGCCCACGGACAGCAGCCGTTTGACCGCCACCCGGCGGTCCAGACCGGTGTCCACCGCCTCGTGGACGGCGCCCATCCCGCCCCGGCCGATCAGCCGGACGAGGCGGTACCGCCCGCCGAGCACGTCCTCCCCCATCGCCCTCCCCCTCGTCTCCCCCGCCGTCCGCCCCGCGCCGCGCTCAGGGCCGACGTGCCGAGGTCACCCGGTAGACGTCGTAGACCCCCTCGACGCCCCGGACCGCCTTGAGCACATGGCCCAGGTGCTTGGGGTCGCCCATCTCGAAGGTGAAGCGGGAGGTGGCGACCCGGTCGCGGGAGGTCTGCACGGCCGCGGAGAGGATGTTGACGTGCTGGTCGGAGAGGACCCGGGTGACGTCCGACAGCAGCCGGGAGCGGTCCAGCGCCTCCACCTGGATGGCGACGAGGAAGACCGAGGACTGGGTCGGCGCCCACTCGACCTCCAGGATCCGCTCGGGCTGCCGGGAGAGCGAGTCCACGTTCACGCAGTCCGCGCGGTGCACCGAGACACCGCTGCCGCGGGTGACGAACCCGATGATGGGGTCGCCCGGCACCGGCGTACAACAGCGGGCCAGCTTCACCCACACGTCGTCCACGCCCTTGACGACCACGCCCGGATCGGCGCTGGACCGGCGCTTGGAGCGCGGCCGGATCGGCGTCGACTCGGCGATGTCCTCGGTGGCCTCGTCCTGTCCGCCGAGCGCCTGCACCAGCTTCTGGACGACGCCCTGCGCGGCGACATGGCCCTCGCCGATGGCGGCGTAGAGCGAGGAGATGTCCGGGTAGCGCATCTCGTGCGCGAGGGTGACCAGGGAGTCGCCGGTCAGGATCCGCTGGATCGGCAGGTTCTGCTTGCGCATCGCCCGGGCGATGGCGTCCTTGCCCTGCTCGATGGCCTCGTCGCGGCGCTCCTTGGAGAACCATGCGCGGATCTTGTTGCGGGCGCGCGGGGACTTCACGAAGCTCAGCCAGTCGCGGGACGGGCCCGCGCCGGGCGCCTTGGAGGTGAAGACCTCCACCAGGTCGCCGTTGTCCAGCGTCGATTCGAGCGGCACCAGACGGCCGTTGACCCGCGCCCCTATCGTGCGGTGGCCGACCTCGGTGTGCACCGCGTACGCGAAGTCGACCGGGGTGGCGCCGGCGGGCAGCGCTATCACGTCGCCCTTGGGCGTGAAGACGAAGACCTCGTTGCGCGAGAGGTCGAAGCGCAGCGACTCCAGGAACTCGCCCGGGTCCTCGGTCTCCTTCTGCCAGTCCAGCAACTGCCGCAGCCAGGCCATGTCGTTGACGGTGTCCTGGCCGACGCCCTTGCCGCTGCCCTTGGGCGCGTCGGTGCGCACCTTGGAGGCGCCGGCGACCGCCTCCTGCTTGTACTTCCAGTGCGCGGCGATGCCGTACTCGGCGCGCCGGTGCATGTCGAAGGTACGGATCTGGAGTTCAACGGGCTTGCCGCTGGGGCCGATCACCGTCGTGTGCAGCGACTGGTACATGTTGAACTTGGGCATCGCGATGTAGTCCTTGAACCGGCCGGGGACCGGATTCCACCGCGCGTGGATGGTGCCCAGGGCCGCGTAGCAGTCCCGGACCGTGTCGACGAGGACGCGGATGCCCACCAGGTCGTAGATCTCGGCGAAGTCGCGGCCGCGCACGATCATCTTCTGGTAGACGCTGTAGTAGTGCTTGGGCCGGCCGGTGACGGTGGCCTTGATGCGGGCGGCCCGCAGATCGGCCTGGACCTCGTCGGTCACTATCGCGAGGTACTCGTCCCGTTTGGGCGCCCGCTCGGCGACCAGCCGGACGATCTCGTCGTACATCTTGGGGTAGAGGATCGCGAAGGCGAGGTCCTCCAGCTCCCACTTGATGGTGTTCATGCCCAGCCGGTGCGCCAGCGGGGCGTAGATCTCCAGCGTCTCGCGGGCCTTCTTCTCCTGCTTCTCCCGCTTGAGGTAGCGCATGGTGCGCATGTTGTGCAGCCGGTCGGCGAGCTTGATGACCAGCACCCGCGGGTCCTTGGCCATCGCGACGACCATCTTGCGGACCGTCTCGGCCTGCGCCGCCTCACCGAACTTGACCTTGTCCAGCTTGGTGACGCCGTCGACGAGCAGCGCGACCTGGTCGCCGAAGTCCCGGCGCAGGGTGTCGAGCCCGTACTCGGTGTCCTCGACGGTGTCGTGCAGCAGCCCCGCCATCAGCGTCGCCGGGTCCATGCCCAGCTCGGCGAGGATGGTGGTCACCGCGAGCGGGTGGGTGATGTACGGGTCGCCGCTCTTGCGCTTCTGGCCGCGGTGCCAGCGCTCGGCGACCTGGTAGGCCCGCTCGACCTGGCGCAGGGTGGCCGTCTCGATCTTGGGGTCGTTGCTGCGCACGGCCCGCAGCAGCGGCTCCAGGACCGGGTTGTACGGGCTGGAGCGCTGGACGCCCAGACGGGCGAGGCGGGCCCGGACGCGGTTGGGCGAGCCGGAGCGGCCGACCGGACCGGCCGGCAGGTTCCTGGCCGGCGGCTGCGACGCCGGGGACGGGCGGGACCGGCCGGCGGGGGCCTGGGACGCGGTGGGCGCGGCGGTGCCGTCGGCCGCGCCCTGCCGCTCGGGCTTCGGCGCGTCGGAGGAAACCGCGGACTGCGGCTTCGGCTCGTCCGGGCGCACGGCGGGGGTTCCCGTCGGACGCGGTCCGGGGGAGAGCGGCTGGGCCTCGTCTGGCAAGAGCACTCCTCATGCGGGTACGGACCCCAGGGCCTCGAAGCGGCCGGGGTGCCATGGTATCGAGCCCATGGCCATGACTGCCCCGCGGCCATGGGTCCGTACATGACACAGCAGCGGGGGCATCCGGAATGTTCCGAATGCCCCCACTATCGCCACGGGTGCCGGACGGTGCCGGCGACGAGCCCCGAGCGGGCTCTCAGACGGTGATCAGGGCCTCCAGCGGAGCGCCCTTCAGGCCCTCCTCCAGCCGCTGCCGGCCGTCCAGGAATCCCAGCTCCAGCAGCACCGCCAGGCCCGCCACCTCGGCGCCGGCCCGTCGGATGAGCTGGAGCGAGGCGTCCGCGGTGCCGCCGGTGGCCAGCACGTCGTCGATCACCAGGACCCGGTCGCCGGGCGCCAGCGCGTCCGCGTGGATCTCGATCTCCGCGGTGCCGTACTCCAGCTCGTACGCCTGGCCGAGCGTCGCACCGGGCAGCTTGCCGGCCTTGCGGACCGGGACGAAACCGATGCCGGCGGCCACCGCGACCGGCGCGGCGAGGATGAAGCCGCGGGCCTCCAGGCCCACCACCTTGTCCGCCCGGAAACGCTCGCACAGGTCGACGAAGGCACCGGTCAGGGCGCGGAACGCGGACGGATCGGCGAGCAGCGGGGTGATGTCCTTGAACATCACGCCCGGCTGCGGGTAGTCCGGGACGTCCGAGATCCGGCTGAGCAGCAGCTCGCGCAGCTCGACGGGGGCGCTCATCGACGCCTCCCCGAGGGACGGCCGCCGCGGCCACGGCCACGGGTGTCGGTCTGTCCGCGCTGGCCGACCACCGCGGCGCCCTCGGCGTCGTCCTCGGCGCCCTCCGCCTCACCGGCGCCGCCCTCATCCTGACGGGCGGCCTCCTTGGCGGCGGCCGAGGCGCGCTTGGCGGCGACCCGCCTGGCCAGCGCCTTCATCTCCGGCTCGCCGTTCTTCAGGTCGGCGACCAGCGGCGTCGCGATGAAGATCGACGAGTAGGCGCCGGCGGCCAGACCCACGAACAGGGCCAGCGAGATGTCGTTCAGCATGCCCGCGCCCAGGACGCCGCCACCGACGAAGAGCAGCCCGGCGACCGGGAGCAGCGCCACGATTGTGGTGTTGATCGAGCGCACCAGGGTGCCGTTGATGCTGCGGTTGGCGATCTCGCTGTAGGTGAAGCGGCTCTGCTTGGTGATGTCCTTGGAGGCTTCCTTCAGGCTGTCGAAGACCACCACGGTGTCGTAGAGCGAGTAGCCGAGGATGGTCAGCAGACCGATGACCGTGCCCGGGGTGACCTCGAAGCCGACCAGGGCGTAGACGCCGACGGTGATCGTCAGGTCGTGGATCAGCGCGACCAGTGCCGCGACCGCCATCCGCCACTCGAAGGCGATGGCCAGGTAGAGCACCACGAGGACCATGAAGATCCCCAGGCCCAGCCACGCCTTGTTGGCGATCTGCTCGCCCCAACTCGGGCCGACCAGCTGGGTGTTGACGTCCTTGACCGGGACCTTGAGGTCCTTGGCGATCTCCTCCTGGACGGGCAGCGACTGCTTGGTGTCCAGACCGCTGATCTGGATGCGCAGCGCGCCGCCGCCGAGCTTCTGCACCGTGGCCTGGTGGCCGGGGGCGGCCGACTCGGCGTGGTGCTGGGCCTCCGAGGTGGAGACGGAGGTCTTCGGGGTGGTGAAGACCGCGCCGCCGGAGAACTCGATGCCGAAGTTCAGGCCCCGCACCGCCAGGCCGACGATGGCCGTGATGGTGATCAGGATCGAGACGCCGTACCAGATCTTCCGCTTGCCGATGAAGTCGTAGCCGACCTCACCGCGGTAGAGCCGGGCGCCGAGGTTGCCGAGCTTGGACATCTCACGCCTCCTTCGTCTGGGTGGGGGCGGTGCGACGACGACGCAGCGGGGGCTTGGCGCCCAGACGCTTGGGATCGAGACCGGACCAGGAGTGACCCTCGGAGAAGAACTTCCGCCGGGCCAGCAGCGTCATCAGCGGCTTGGTGAACAGGAAGACCACGACGACGTCGAGCAGGGTGGTCAGGCCGAGCGTGAACGCGAAGCCCTGCACCTTGCCGACGGTGACGATGAACAGCACCGCCGCGGCCAGGAACGACACGAAGTCGGAGACCAGGATCGTGCGGCGGGCCCGCGGCCAACCGCGCTCGACGGCCGGGCGCAGCGTGCGGCCCTCGCGGATCTCGTCCCGGATGCGCTCGAAGTAGACGATGAACGAGTCGGCGGTGATACCGATGGCGACGATGGCGCCGCAGACCGCCGGGAGGTTCAGCGCGAACCCGATGGCCGGGCCGAGCAACGTCATGATCGTGTACGTCAGGATCGCCGAGACGCCCAGGCTCGCCAGCGCGACCAGCGCCAGCCCGCGGTAGTAGGCGACCAGGTAGACGATGACCAGCGCGAGGCCGATGGCACCGGCGATCAGACCGGCGTGCAGCTGCTCGCCACCGAGCGCCGCGGTGACCGTGGTCTCGTCGTCGATCTTGAACGAGAGCGGCAGCGCACCGTAGGACAGCATGTTGCCGAGGTCCTCGGCGGACTGCTGGGTGAAGCCGCCGGAGATGGTGGCGTTGCCGCCGTTGAGCCGCTCGTTGACGCGCGGGTCGGAGACCACCGCGCCGTCCAGCACGATCGCGAACTGGTTCTGCGGCGGGGTCTTGGTGGCGAGCTTGCCGGTGATGTCCGCGAACTTCTTGCCGCCGTCGGAGGTGAAGTCCATCTGGACGATCCAGCCCTGGCCCTGCTGGCTGTCGAAGACCGCCTTGGCGTCCTTGACGTCCGTGCCCTCGACGCCTACCGGGCCGAGCACGTACTTCTGCGAACCGTCGTCCTTGCAGGCCACGACCGGGTCGGTGGGCTTGGAGCCGGCGGCCTGCTCATTGGCCTGGGCCAGGCCCTTCTTCGTGGAGCAGTCCAGCGCCGCGAACTGCTTCTGCAGGGCGGGCGGGATGTCAGCGCCGCCGGGGACGGGCGGAGTCGGCGGCGTCGAGGACTTGTCCGACGCGGAGGCCGAGGGCGAGGCGGACGGCTTCTTCAGCGCGTCGGTGACCGCGCGGCCCTGGCTGGTGGAGCTGGCGCTCGGGGTCGGCGAGGCGCTCTGCTGCGAGCCCTTGCCGCCGGTGGCCTTCTCACCTTCCTTGCCCTTGCCGCCCTGCGAGGGGCTGGGCGTGGGCTCGGGGGCCTTGGTGCCGGCGGCGGTGGTCAGCACCGGCCGGAACGCGAGCTGGGCGGTGGTACCGACCTGCTGGCGAGCCTGTTTCGCGTCCGTCCCCTTGGGGATGTTCACGATGATGTGGTTGCTGCCCTGCGTCTGGACCTCGGACTCGGTCACACCGAGACCGTTGACCCGCCGCTCCATGATGCCGGCGGCGGTGTTCATGTTGGTCTCGTTGATCGCGTTGGGCTTGCCCGGCTGGTTCTGCGCCGCCAGCGTGAAGCTGGTGCCGCCCGCCAGGTCGATGCCCAGGCGAGGAGTCATCGTGCCGGAGTAGAACATGCCTCCGATGAGCGCCGCCATCGCGATCAGGACCAGGATCAGGGTGCGCCCCGGATGCCCCTGGCTCGCGGGCGCCCTGCGGCCCTTCTTCGGTGCTGCCACCTTGTCGTTTCTCCCTGTCCAACCCCTCGGCCTGGGATGTCTGCCGAGCGGCCACGAAGTCTTGTGGGGACGTGCCCCCGCCGGAGCCTAGACCGTCCGGGAACCGCGGTGCGCCCGATCGGGGGCGTGCCGCGGTTCCACGTTACGGAACGGACTACTTCGCGTCGGCGTCGCCGGCCTTCTTGTCCTTGCCGGTCTCGGCGGCCGGCTCGTCGGCCTTTCCGGCCTTGTCGCCCTCGGCGGCCTCAGCGGCCTCGGCCTTGTCGGCGGCGGGCTCGGTGCCCTCGCCGGCCTCGGCCTTGCCCAGGTCGATCTTGCCGGACTTGTCACCCTTTTCGGTGGCCTTGTCGGCACCGTCACCGGTCAGCGACGAGACATCGTCCGGTACGACCGGGCTCTCCTCGGCGACGATCGGGTCGGCACCGTCCAGAATGCGGTTGTACTCCTCATCCGCGAGCACCGCGCCGATGGCGTTCTTCGCGTAGATGGCGTGCACGCCGGGAGCGACCTCCAGGAGGACGGTGTCCTCGTGGATTTCCTTCACGGTGGCATACATGCCACCGATCGTCCGGACGCCGGTGCCGGGCTGCATCTCATTGCGCATCTGCTGGGCCGCCTGCTGCTTCTTCTTGGCGGACCGCGTCATCAGGAACATGGCCCCGATGAGGACGATGAAGGGGAGGAGAGTCACGATATTGGGCACGGGACGGAAATCCTTCGCACGACCGCTTCTCTCGCGGTCTCATATAGCGGGGTGGGTATACCGATCCTGACGGACGGCATCGGCGGAGTCTAAGCGAGTCCGCACCACAGGAACAACGCCCAGCATCGCACCGCAGTTCCTGACCGGGCGAGTCTCCGCGCCGTCATGCCTCGAACAGGCCGTGCTGTCCGCCGCCCGCCTGCTGCGGCGGCACCAGCCCGAGGTGGGCCCAGGCCGCCGGGGTCGCGATCCGGCCGCGCGGCGTACGGGCCAGCAGCCCCTCGCGCACCAAGAAGGGCTCGGCGACCTCCTCGACCGTCTCGCGCTCCTCCCCCACCGCGACCGCGAGGGTGGACAGCCCGACCGGGCCGCCGCCGAACAGCTTGAGCAGGGCGGTGAGCACCGCCCGGTCGAGCCGGTCCAGCCCACGGCCGTCGACCTCGTAGACCCCCAGGGCCTGCGCCGCGACCTCGCGGGTGATCACGCCGTCGGCCTTGACCTGGGCGTAGTCGCGGACCCGGCGCAGCAGGCGGTTGGCGATCCGGGGCGTGCCGCGGGAGCGACCGGCGATCTCGGCGGCGCCCTCGGGCTCTATCGCCACGTCCAGCAGGCCGGCAGAGCGGTGGATAACGCGCTGGAGCTCGGCGGGGGCGTAGAACTCCATGTGGCCGGTGAAGCCGAACCGGTCGCGCAGCGGCGGCGGCAGCAGCCCCGCCCGGGTCGTCGCCCCGACCAGCGTGAACGGCGGGAGCTCCAGCGGGATGGCGGTGGCGCCCGGCCCCTTGCCGACGATCACGTCGACCCGGAAGTCCTCCATCGCCATGTAGAGCATCTCCTCGGCGGGCCGGGACATCCGGTGGATCTCGTCGAGGAAGAGCACCTCGCCCTCCTGCAGGGAGGAGAGGATCGCCGCCAGGTCGCCGGCGTGCTGGATGGCGGGACCGGAGGTGATCCGGATCGGGGCGCCCATCTCCGCCGCGATGATCATGGAGAGGGTGGTCTTGCCGAGCCCGGGCGCCCCGGAGAGCAGAACGTGGTCGGCGGTGGCGCCACGGGCCCGGGCCGCCTTCAGCACCAGGTCGAGCTGCTCGCGCACCCGCTCCTGGCCGACGAACTCGTCCAGGTCCTTGGGCCGCAGCGCGGCCTCGACGGCGTTCTCCTCGCCATCGGCGTCGGCCGCCACCAGCCGGTCGGCCGGGGCGCCGGCGCTCTCCTCGGCGGTCGACGGTGCGGTGTCGTCCCAGTTCACTGCGGATTGCCTCGCGGGGTCGGGGCGGCCGGGCCGCCTGCGTGGTCGTGGGGTCGGGGGCGCCGGAGCGCGTCGGTCAGCGGGCCCGGTTGAGGGTCTGGAGGGCCGCCTTGAGCAGCTGCGGCACCTGCGGCGTGCCGCCCGCGGCGGCGGTCGCCTCGGCCTGCGGCGCCACCGCGGCGACCGCCTCGTCGGCCTCCCGCGCGGCATAGCCCAGCCCCATCAACGCGGCCTGGAGCTGATCGCGCCAGCCGGCCGGCGCCGCGGCCCGGGCCACCGGGCGGGCGGCGCCGGTCGGTGCGCCGAGCCGGTCCTTGAGCTCCAGCAGCAGCTTCTGCGCGCCCTTCTTGCCGATGCCCGGTACGGCCGTCAGCGACTTCTCGTCCCCGGTGGACACCGCGAGCCGCAGCGCGTCCGGGGAGTGCACCGCGAGCATCGCCTGGGCGAGCCGGGGGCCTACGCCGCTGGCGGTCTGCAGCAGCTCGAAGGTCTGCCGCTCGTCGTCGTCGGCGAAGCCGTAGAGGGTGAGCGAGTCCTCGCGGACGACGAGGGAGGTGGCGAGCTTGGCGTGCTCGCCGACCCGGAGGCCGGAGAGGGTGTTCGGCGTGCACTGGACGGCCATGCCCACACCGCCGACCTCGACGACGGCGAGATCCGGTGCCAGGGCCGCGACCGGGCCGGAGACAAAGGCGATCATCGGGTGCCCTTCAGCGTGCGTACGGGAGCGGGGGTGCGACGGGCCGCGGCCTGGGCCTGCTGGAGGCGGTTGACCGCGGGGGCGCGCCAGATGTGGCAGATGGCCAGGGCGAGGGCGTCGGCGGCGTCGGCCGGCTTGGGCGGCTCGGCGAGCCGCAGCAGGCGGGTGACCATCGCGCCGACCTGCGCCTTGTCGGCTCGTCCCGAGCCGGTGACGGCGGCCTTGACCTCGCTGGGGGTGTGCAGCGCGACCGGCAGTCCGCGGCGGGCTGCGCACAGCATGGCGACCGCGCTGGCCTGGGCGGTGCCCATGACCGTACGGACGTTGTGCTGGCTGAACACCCGCTCCACGGCGACGCATTCGGGGCGGTGGGTGTCGAGCCACTCGTCTATGCCGCGCTCGATCAGCACCAGGCGGTGCGCGGTGTCCGCGTCCGCCGGGGTCCGCACGACGCCGACGCCGACCATGGTCAGGGGACGCCCGGCGACCCCGTCCACCACGCCGACCCCGCACCGGGTCAGTCCCGGGTCCACCCCCAGCACCTTCATCGGCCCCGCCCCTCGCCGTCGTTCGGTCGCCTGTTCCTTATGTTCCTGCAGGTTAGTGGCTGCCACTGACAAACCGACGGGCCGGCGGGGTGTGTCCCCGCCGGCCCGTCGTAGACCGGTAAGCCCCTGGCCGTCAGGCGTCGACCTTGGCCATGACCTCATCGGACACGTCGAAGTTGGCGAAGACGTTCTGCACGTCGTCGCTGTCCTCCAGCGCGTCGATCAGCTTGAAGATCTTGCGCGCGCCCTCTTCCTCCAGCTCGACCTGCAGGGTCGGGACGAAGTTGGCCTCGGCCGAGTCGTAGTCGATGCCGGCCTCCTGGAGCGCGGTGCGCACCGCGACCAGGTCGGTGGCCTCGCTGAGCACCTCGAAGGACTCACCGAGGTCGTTGACCTCCTCGGCACCGGCGTCCAGGACCGCGTCCAGCACGTCGTCCTCGGACAGCTCGCCCTTGGGGACGATCACCACGCCCTTGCGGTTGAACAGGTACGAGACCGAGCCCGGGTCGGCCATGGAGCCGCCGTTGCGGGTCATCGCGACGCGGACGTCGGAGGCGGCACGGTTGCGGTTGTCGGTGAGGCACTCGATCAGGACGGCGACGCCGTTGGGGCCGTAGCCCTCGTACATGATCGTCTCGTAGTCGGCGCCGCCGGCTTCGAGACCGCCACCGCGCTTGATCGCGGAGTCGATGTTCTTGTTCGGGACCGACTGCTTCTTCGCCTTCTGCACGGCGTCGTACAGCGTCGGGTTGCCTTCCAGGTCAACGCCGCCCATCCGCGCCGCGACCTCGACGTTCTTGATCAGCTTCGCGAA
This sequence comes from Streptomyces noursei, assembly GCF_016917755.1. Classification (GTDB taxonomy): domain Bacteria; phylum Actinomycetota; class Actinomycetes; order Streptomycetales; family Streptomycetaceae; genus Streptomyces; species Streptomyces yunnanensis. The sequence continues at coordinate 2,471,647 of NZ_CP070326.1, forward strand.
GAGCTTGCCGCGCTTGGCATCGATCACGGCCTTCTTGTGCTTCGTCGTAGCCCATTTAGAGTGGCCGGACATCCGCCTGTCTCCTTCGCGTAACCCATTTCAGAAACGATCGCCCCAGATCCTACCGGGATTGCGTCAGGCCCCCGAACGCACCATGTCCACGAAGAACGCGTGGATGCGGTGATCGCCGGTCAACTCCGGGTGGAACGACGTGGCCAGGACGTTATCCTGCCGCACTGCCACCGTATGTCCACCGTACGTCGCAAGGACATCGACGGAGGCACCGACCGACTCGACCCAGGGCGCCCGGATGAAGACGCCCTCCACCGGGCCGCCGTCGATCCCGGCGACCTCGACGGCCGCCTCGAACGACTCGTTCTGCCGCCCGAAGGCGTTGCGGCGCACGATCATGTCGATGCCGCCGAGCGTCTCCTGGTCCTCGCGGGCGTCCAGCAGCTTGTCGGCGACCATGATCATGCCGGCGCAGGTGCCGTAGACCGGCCGGCCGGCCCGGACGAAGGCGCGCAGCGGCTCCAACATCCCGAACGCGACCGCCAGTTTGGACATGGTGGTGGACTCGCCGCCCGGTATCACCAGGCCGTCGACCCCGGCGAGCTCCTCGGGACGGCGTACCGGCAGCGCCCGGGCGCCGGCGTCCGCGAGCGCCGTGAGGTGCTCGCGGACGTCGCCCTGGAGCGCCAGCACACCGATGGTGGGAGTGGTGCTCATCAGTTTCTGCGTCCTTACCAGCCGCGGTTGGCGTAGCGCTCGGCCTCGGGGAGGGTGTCGCAGTTGATGCCGACCATGGCCTCGCCCAGGTTGCGGGAGACGTCCGCGATGACCTTGGGGTCGTCGTAGAAGGTGGTGGCCTTCACGATCGCGGCGGCGCGCTTGGCCGGGTCGCCGGACTTGAAGATGCCGGAGCCGACGAAGACGCCCTCGGCGCCCAGCTGGCGCATCAGCGCGGCGTCGGCCGGAGTGGCGACGCCACCGGCGGAGAACAGGACGACGGGGAGCTTGCCGAGTTCGGCGACCTCCTTGACGAGCTCGTACGGGGCGCGCAGCTCCTTGGCGGCGGCGAACAGCTCGTTGTGGTCGCAGCCGCGCAGCTTGGCGATCTCGCCCTTGATCTGACGCAGGTGACGGACCGCCTCGACGACGTTGCCGGTGCCGGCCTCGCCCTTGGAGCGGATCATGGCCGCGCCCTCGGCGATCCGGCGCAGCGCCTCACCGAGGTTGGTGGCACCGCAGACGAAGGGGGTGGTGAAGGCCCACTTGTCGGAGTGGTTGACCTCGTCGGCCGGGGTGAGGACCTCGGACTCGTCGATGTAGTCGACGCCGAGCGACTGCAGGACCTGGGCCTCGACGAAGTGGCCGATCCGGGACTTGGCCATGACCGGGATGGAGACGGCGTTGATGATGCCGTCGATCATGTCGGGGTCGGACATCCGGGCCACCCCGCCGTCCTTGCGGATGTCGGCCGGGACCCGCTCCAGGGCCATGACGGCGACGGCACCGGCGTCCTCGGCGATCTTCGCCTCTTCCGGCGTGACGACGTCCATGATCACGCCGCCCTTGAGCTGCTCGGCCATTCCGCGCTTGACGCGCGCGGTTCCGGTCTCGGGGGTCTGGGGCGTGGTGGGCGTGCTGGACACGTTGACCTCACTCAGTGCGGGTGGTTGTACTTCGCCGCCCACACAACCGTTGGTCAGCGGCCCGGGAAAAGGGCCAATTAGAGGCCAGTGGCTTGTCGGCTCTGCCGTCGCGGTATTCGGACGTGCCACTTCCGCTTCGTGGTCGGTCAGTTCCCGCCCGAGCGGTCGTCCAGGACGGCCGGCGGCTCGTCGTCCATCTCGAAGGCCATCGGGAACGGCGCGTGGCCGGCCAGCCGCAGATAGCGGACCAACCGGTGCCGACGGACCGCCCGCGCGGCCCGCACCGCGTCGTTGTGGAACCGGCGCGCCATCGGCACCCGGCGCACCGCCGCGATCAGCTCCGCGACCGTCCGCTCCCCGCCCGGGGCCTCCCGCACCGCCTCCAACTGCGCCTCGTCCTCGAAGACCGCACGCAGCGCCTGACTCAGCTCGCTCTCCGCGACCTCGCGATGATCCTCCGCCGCCTGCCGGGCCTCGTGCGCGGCCTGGTACAACACGATCGACGCGGCCGGATCCAACACCCCCGACGTGCCCACCTCCTGCGCGACCGAGGCCCGCCGCAGCAACTGGGCGTCCAGCGCCGCCTTCGCCGCGTCGATGCGCGCATGCAGTCGGTCGAGCCGACCGGCCGTCCAGCTCAGGTAGACACCGATGAGGACGATCGCGGCGGCGATCCAGATAAACGTGGTCACGCGGGGTCACGTTACCCGTCCGCTGCGCTTGGCTGGCTTCCCACGTTGTCGGCTGTCCCGCCGTGGGGGTTCGCGTTTTTGCGCCTGCGGGCGCCGGGCCCGCCTGACGGCGGGGTCTTGCGGGTCCGCTGCGCGGGGCTGTTGGGTGCGGTGACGGGCCTGCGGGGGTGGTGTGCAGGACTGCTGCGCTTTACGTCCTGCACACCACCCCCTCCGGCCCGTCCCCTCCCGTTGAGGGGTGGGAAAGACAGGCACGCGGGTGCTGATGCCGGTGGTCCGGTGACGGTCACCACTCAGCGACGGACCCGCAGGGGGCCACCGGCATACGCCCCCACCCATCGTTTCCATGACCACCCACGGGAGGGGACGGGTCTGTGGGGTGGGGGTTGTGCGGACGTAAAGCGCAGCAGTCCGCACAACCCCCACCCCACAGACCCGTCACCGCGGCCGAAAGCCCCGCGCAGCGGATTCGCACCGCGGCCGACCAGCCCCGCGCAGCGGACAACATCCGCCGTCAGGCGGCCCGGCGCCGCAGGCGCGAAAGCGAGCAACCCCCACGGCGGGACAGCCAACAACGTGGGAAGCCAACCAAGCTCCGCGCTACGGCCAGCGACGGCCCCGGGCTCCCACTCGTTCGTCGGTAGCCACTGCCGAGGCGCCCGTCGTCACCGTCTCGTAGACGGCGAGGATGTCGGCGCCGACCGTGGTCCAGTCGAAGCGGCGGACGTGCTTGGTGCCGCGTTCGCGGAGTTCGGCGAGGCGGTCCGGGGTGTTCAGCAGGCGGACGGCCGCGGCGGCGAGCGCGGCGGCGTCCTCGTTGGCGAAGAGTTCGCCGGCCTCGCCCTGGTCCAGGACCTGGGCGAACGCGTCGAGGTCGCTGGCCAGTACGGGGGCCCCGGCGGACAACGCCTCCACGAGGACGATGCCGAAGGACTCGCCGCCCGTGTTGGGCGCGACGTAGACGTCGACGCTGCGCAGCAGTCGTGCCTTGTCCTCGTCGGAGACCATGCCGAGGAACTCGACGCGGGAGCGCAGTTCGGCGGGCAGGCCGGCGACGGCCTCGTCCTGGTCGCCGCGGCCGGCGACCAGCAGTCGGGCGTCGGGGACCGCGGCGAGGATCGCGGGCAGCGCCTTCATGAGGACCGGCAGGCCCTTGCGGGGCTCGTCGATCCGGCCGATGAAGCCGATGGTGCGGCCCTGCCACTCCGGCCGGGGCTCGGCCCGGGCGAAGAAGTCCACGTCCACGCCGTTGGGGATGACCACCGCATCGCCGCCGAGGTGCTCGACCAGGGTCCGGCGGGCGTACTCGCTGACCGCGATCCGGGCGCTGATCTTCTCCAGGGCGGGCTGGAGGATCGGGTACGCGGCGATCATGGCGCGGGAGCGCGGGTTGGAGGTGTGGAACGTCGCCACGATCGGGCCCTGCGCCGCCCAGCAGGCGAGCAGGCCCAGGGACGGCGAGGCGGGCTCGTGGATGTGGATGACGTCGAAGGCGCCGTTCTGGAGCCAGCGGCGGACCCGGGCGGCGGAGAGGAAGCCGAAGTTGAGGCGGGCGACCGAGCCGTTGTAGGGCACGGGGACGGCGCGGCCGGCCGGGACGACGTAGGGCGGCAGCGGGGTCTCGTCGTCGGCGGGGGCCAGGACGGAGACCTCGTGGCCGAGGCGGATCAGGTGCTCCGCCAGGTCGCGGATGTGGAACTGCACGCCGCCGGGGACGTCCCAGGAGTACGGGCAGACGATGCCGATCTTCACGCGGGCTCCGTTCCGGCGGCGCCGCGCGGCTCCAGATCGGCGAGCCACAGGCGCTGCAGCATGTGCCAGTCCGTGGGGTGTTCGGCGATGCCGGAGGCGAAGGCGTCGGCCAGCGCCTGGGTCATGAGGGCGGCCTTCTCGGTGCGGGTGCCGTTCTGCGACACCTCGATCTCCGGGTGGACCCGGCCGCGCATGATGGGGGTGTCGTCGTACCAGAGGGTGACCGGCAGCAGCATCGCGCCGGTCTGGAGGGCCAGCATCGCGGGCCCGGCCGGCATCTTCGTCTCCTCGCCGAAGAACTTCACCGGTATCCCGGAGCTGGACAGGTCGCGGTCGGCGACCAGGCAGACCAGGCCGCCGGCGCGCAGCCGCCGGGCCAGCGTGCCGAACGCGGCGCCGCCGGTGTGCGGCAGCACCTCCATGCCCAGTCCTTCGCGGTAGGCGACGAACCGGTCGTAGAGGGACTCCGGCTTGAGGCGCTCGGCGACGGTGGTGAACGGGGTGTCGAGCTTGGTGGTGACCCAGACGCCGGCGAGGTCGTAGTTGCCCATGTGGGGCAGCGCCAGGATCACCCCGCGGTCGCTCTTGAGGCCGTCCTCCAGGTGGTGCACGTCCTCGGGGGTGAAACCGGCCTTTATCCGCTCCGGGCTCCACACCGGCAGCCGGAAGGACTCCATCCAGTAGCGCATGTACGACCGCATCCCGGCCCGGGAGAGCTCGGCCAGTCGCTCCGGGGAGGCGTCCGGGACGACCCGGGCGAGGTTGGACTCCAGGCGCTGGACGCCCTTGCCGCGGCGTCGCCAGGCCAGGTCGGCGAGCTGCCGCCCGAGCTGCACCGCGACCCCTTCGGGCAGCCGCTTGACGGTGCTCCAGCCCAGGCCGTACAGCCCGTCCGTCAGCTTGTCGGTGTCGATCCGCATCAGCCGTTCCCCCCTTGCGCCACGGCGTCGGCCTCGGCCGACTCCCGGCGTACCGTCACCACGCGCTGGCCGAGGGTGACGGCGCTGCCCACGGCGACCACCCACAGGGCGATCGGCAGCAGGACCTCGACGCCCGGCACGCCGAACGTGTGCAGCCCGGACAGACCGCAGGCGACCAGCGTGATGACCAGCCGCTCGGCCCGCTCCACCAGGCCGTTGACGTCCACCGGCAGCCCGATGGCCTCACCGCGCGCCTTGGTGTACGAGACGACCTGGCCACTGGCGAGGCAGAAGATGGCGATCGCGCAGAGCGCCAGGCTGTCGCCGCGGCCGGCGTACCACAGGGCCAGCCCGCCGAAGATCGCCGAGTCCGCGACCCGGTCGAGGGTGGAGTCCAGGAAGGCGCCCCACCGGCTGGAGCGCCCCAGCTGCCGCGCCATATTGCCGTCGACCAGGTCGGAAAAGACGAACAGCGTGATCACGACCGTGCCCCAGAAGAACTCGCCCCGGGGGTAGAAGACCAGGGCGCCGGCGACCACACCGCCGGTCCCGACGAGGGTGACCGCGTCCGGGCTGACCCCGAGACGGATGAGCAGGGCGGCGAACGGTGTGAGAACACGCGTGAAGAACGCACGCGCGTACTTGTTCAGCATGACCTTCCCGGAAAGTCGATACGGGCCGCGCGGTCAAGGGGCCACCGGCTGGCCCATCGTAGCCACGAGGCCGTGGGGCACCGCGAACGCATCGCGGCGCGGGGTGCATCCCGCGGCTCGGACCGGCCCCCGCGCGCCCGCGAGCGCGCCGGCGGGACCCGGAGGACGGCCGACGGCCCCCTTGAGCGCACCGCGCGCACGTGCCACGTATGGACGCATCCTGAACCCGGTGGAAAGCTCGAATCACCGCAAAGTGTCGACCTGGAGGCGAGACACATGAGCGAGAAGTCGAGTACGAACCCAGGAGCCGCCGGAAGGGCACCGGCGGCCGACCGGCCCGCCGCCCTGCGCAATGTGGTGCTGGTCGGCCACAGCGGCTCGGGAAAGACCACTCTGGTCGAGGCGCTGGCACAGGCGTCCGGCGCAGTCAACCGGGCGGGCCGGGTCGAGGACGGTGGCACCCTGTCCGACTACGACGAGATCGAGCACCGGCAGCAACGCTCCGTACAGCTCTCCCTCGTCCCGGTCGACTGGGGCGGAATCAAGATCAATCTGTTGGACACCCCCGGATATGCCGATTTCGTCGGGGAGCTCAGGGCCGGTCTGCGCGCGGCGGACGCGGCCCTTTTCGTCGTCTCGGCCGCCGACGGCGTGGCCGGCGCGACCCGGATGGTCTGGGACGAGTGCGCGGCCGTCGGCATGCCGCGCGCCCTGGTGGTCACCCACCTGGAAGCCGCCCGCGCCGACTTCGACGAGATGACCCGGCGGTGCGCGCTGACCTTCGGCGGCGACGACCTGGACGCCGTCCTGCCCCTGTACCTGCCGCTGTACGGCACTCCCGGGTCCGACGGCCACGCCCCCGTCGACGGTCTGATCGGCCTGCTCTCCCAGCGCGTCTTCGACTACTCCTCGGGCACCCGCACCGAGCGCGCGCCCACCGACGACGAGCTCCCGCTGATCGAAGCGGCCCGCAACCGCCTCATCGAGGGGATCATCGCCGAGAGCGAGGACGAGACCCTCATGGACCGCTACCTCGCGGGCGAGGACATCGACCTCAAAACGCTCGTCGGGGACCTGGAGACCGCGGTCGCCCGGGGTTCCTTCCACCCCGTGCTGGCCGCCGCCCCGGCCGTCGACGGCGCCAAGCAGGGGCTGGGCACCGTCGAACTGCTGGAGCTGATCACCGGTGGCTTCCCCACCCCCGCGGAGCGCGAGGCCCCCGCGGTCACCGGCCCGGACGGCTCGCCGCGGCCGAGCCTGGGCTGCGACCCGGAGGGTCCACTGGCCGCCGAGGTGGTCAAGACCTCCTCCGACCCGTACGTGGGCCGGCTCTCCCTGGTCCGGGTCTTCTCCGGCACCCTGCGCCCGGACGACACGGTGCACGTCTCCGGGCACGGCCTGACGGACCGCGGCCACGAGGACCACGACGTCGACGAGCGGGTCGGCGCGCTGTCCGCGCCGTTCGGCAAGCAGCAGCGGCCGCTCCCGCTGGCCATCGCCGGCGATCTGGCCTGCGTCGCCAAGCTCACCCGCGCCGAGACCGGCGACACCCTCTCCGCCAAGGACGACCCGCTGCTGATGGAGCCGTGGGCGATGCCGGACCCGCTGCTGCCGATCGCCATCCGGGCGCACAGCAAGGCGGACGAGGACAAGCTCTCCCAGGGCCTGGCGCGGCTGGTCGCCGAGGACCCCACGATGCGTCTGGAGCACAACCAGGACACCCGCCAGGTCGTCCTGTGGTGCATGGGCGAGGCGCACACCGACGTGGCCCTGGAGCGGCTGCGCTCGCGCTACGGCGTCCAGGTCGACGCCGTCGAGCACAAGGTCGCGCTCCGGGAGACCTTCAGCGGCTCCGCCGCGGGCCGCGGCCGGCACGTCAAACAGTCCGGCGGCCACGGCCAGTTCGCGATCTGCGAGATCCAGGTCGAACCGCTGCCGGGCGGCTCCGGCATCGAGTTCGTCGACAAGGTCGTCGGCGGCGCGGTCCCCCGGCAGTTCATCCCGTCCGTGGAGAAGGGCGTCCGCGCCCAGGCCGCCCGCGGGATCGCCGCCGGGAACCCGCTCGTCGACATCCGGGTCACCCTGCTCGACGGCAAGTCCCACTCGGTGGACTCCTCGGACGCCGCGTTCCAGACGGCGGGCGCGTTGGCGCTGCGGGAGGCCGCCGCGCAGACCAGGATCGACCTGCTGGAACCGGTCTCCGAGGTGCGCGTCCTGATACCGGACGAGTACGTCGGCCCGGTGCTCAGCGACCTCTCCGGCCGCCGCGGCCGGGTGGTGGGCACCGAGCAGGCCGGCGCCGGCCGCACCCTGGTCCGCGCGGAGGTGCCGGAGATCGAGATCGGACGGTACGCCGTCGATCTGCGGTCGCTCTCCCACGGCACCGGCCGCTTCAACCGCGGCTACCTGCGGCATGAGCCGATGCCCGGCCAGCTCGCCGCCCGGATGCGGGAACAGGAGGCGGTCAGCGCGTAGTTAACGGTCGGTCAGCCGCCGTCCCGGACAGCCCACTTGGGCCGGGCCGGCGGCTGTACGCTGGGACTCCACCGCCGCGCCGCGCGTTCCGGGCCAACCTGCGAGCACGCCGGCCCGGCAGGTGTGCGCGTCGGCGTAGTCGGGTAGAGCGCATCAGCGGATACGCGCGTGATGGGGGCGGGTAGTGGCAGACGGCTTTGACTTCAGTCCGGGGGCGCAGGTCCCCATCTCGGGGGGTGCCGGGCAGACGGCGGCGACCCAGGCCCTGGCCTCGGCCGCCTACCGCGACAGCCCGTTGGCCGACATCTCCAAGGCGGACTCCGACTCCGGCACCTCGGAGATCAAGAAACCCAAGCTGTCGCTGTTCGCGCCCAACCTCGGCGAGGCGTTCTCCCGCGCCGTCCAGGTGCGGATGCTCGGCGGCGGCCGCAAGCCGCTGATCCAGTCCTTCGGGACGGAGCCGCAGACGATCGTCGAGCACTGCCTGTCGGCCACCCGCATCCGCAAGCAGCGCGACAGCCAGCTGACGGTCCTGATGGTGGTGTGCGGGCTGCTGTTCCTGCCCGGTGTGCTGCTCTGGCTGGGCGCCTTCCAGCTCCGGAAGATGTTCTCCAAGGACGGCGAGGGCAAGGGCATCTCCCTGGCGGGCGGCGCGCTGCTGATCCTGCTCGCGCTGGCCGGCGTGTTCTTCATGGTCAAGCTGCCGTTCACCGGCTTCTGGCCGCTGTACGCCCGCGGCATGCTCATCGCCCCGGTGGTGGGCTGGTGGCTGGCCAAGCAGATCTGCGAGCGGACCGCGGTGACCCTGCGGGAGGCGTGGAAGGGGCTGCTGGAGGGCGGCGGGGTCGCCGCGAAGATCCCCGAGGCGGTGCCGCAGGACCCCAACCACACCTCCGCCGAGACCCTCCGGCACAACCTCGCCAAGGTCTCCGCCGAGCAGCGCAGCAACGTCGTCTTCTACGCCGGCCCCAAGGGCATACTCGGCATGGGCACCCGCTGGGGCAGCTGGCAGCTGGCCGAGGAGCTCCGGCCGGCCCAGGAGGGCACCGACATCCACCCCTTCCGCAGCTGGGACGTGATCCGCGCGATCCACGACCGACTGCGCCTGCTGGAGCGCAGCCCGCTGCACACCGGCGGATTCCAGCAGCCGCCGTCCGTCCGCCACTGGATCGTCTCCCCGGTGGGCGAGAAGGCCAAGGCCGTCGGCCGCCCCGACGGCGCCCACGTCGACGGGTACGAGGTCCGCGGCCACGAGATAGAGCGGATCTGCAACGAGCAGCAGTTCGGCAGCGGCGACCGCCACTACCTCGGCGTCCAATTCGTCCTGTGGGACGGCCAGTTGGTGCTCACGCTGATGATCACCGTCACCGTCCTGCACGAGACGCTGCGCATCGAGGTCAGCGGTCACGCCCTCGGTCCGGTCAACTCCCTCTTCACCAGCAAGCCGGAGCCCAAGACCAAGGAGATCGCCAAGGTCGTCCGGTTCTGGGAGACCAGGACCCAGACGCTGCCGCTGATCGAGCCGTCGGAGGTGGTCCGGCTCGCCGCCCGCGCTCCGCTGACGTGGTTCCCGCCGGTGCTGGACTTCCTCGGCGGCAAGCTCGCCCTCCCCGAGCCGTTCGGCCTGCGCCACGTCTGGGCCGACAAGCCCTGGCGCCACCGCTTCATGGCCGATGACGCGCTGCGCGCCGCGACCCCGGTGCTGCGGGCGGTGCACGCCGCCGCGATGAGCGTCCTGCAGGAGCACGGCGTCAACACCGAGCGCTTCGACAACCGCTCCCTGGTGCTCAGCGGCATGGTCCAGAGCGCCGAGCCGAAGAACGCCGACGAGTACCACGCGTAGCACCACCCCGCGCACCGCACGGGCGGGCGCGCGCACGACCTTCCGCCGTGCGCGCGCCCGTCCCTTCGCTAGCGGAAGATCCCGGTGTGCCCCAGCGAGTACCGTCCCGGCTGCGGGTACACCGCCAGCCCGTGCGGGCCCAGCCCCACCGGGATCTTCGCCAGGGTCTTCCCGGTGTGGGTGTCGAGCGCGTAGACCTCGGAGTTGTACCGCCCGGACAGCCACAGCACGTTGCCGTCCGAGGAGACCCCGCCCATGTCGGGGCTCCCGCCGCCGCGGATGTGCCACTTGTCGGCGAGTTCGCCGGTCTTGAAGTTCAGCAGCGAGATGGACCCCTCGCCCCGGTTGGAGATGTACATGGTGCGGGAGTCGCGGCTGACGTAGAGCCCGTGCGTGCCCTTGCCGGTGGGCAGCAGCTTGGGCCGGCCGAAGGTGTCGCCGTTCAGGATCCACACGCCGTCGGCCATCATGTCGGCGACGTACCAGGTCTTCCCGTCCGGGGAGATCTTCACGTCCTGGGGCATGGCGCCCTCGAACGGCAGCTTCTGCTGGCCGATCACCGCCATCTTCGCGGTGTCGACCTTGAGCAGCTCGCCGGAGAACTCGCAGGAGACGATGAAGTACTTCCCGTCCGGCGAGAAATCGGCGTGGTTGACGCCCGCGCAGCTGACCGGGACGGTCTTGCGGACCTCCATCGTGTGCGGGTCCCGGAACACCAGCTGCTTGTCCATCGACGCCATCACCACCGCGTACTTCCCGTCCGGCGTGAAGTAGAGGTTGTACGGGTCGTGGACCTTGACCGGCTTGCCGGCCTTGCCGGTGGCCGGGTCGATCGGGGTCAGGTCGTGGCCCCGGTTGTTGTTGACCCACAGGGTCTTCATGTCCCAGGACGGCACCACGTGCTGCGGCTGCACGCCCACCGGGATCGTCTCGATGACCTTGTACGTCTTGGGGTCGATGACGCTGACCGTGTCGGAGCCGGTGTTGGGCACGTACACCCGCGACGGGTAGTGCTTGACCTGCGGCGCCAGCCGGTTGGGCCGGTCCGCGGCGTACAGGTCGTGGTCGTCCAGCGGCGGCGGCATCCCGGGCAGGCCCTGGGTGACGGCCTTGTGGGGCGAGGGTCCGACGGGGCGCGTGGGGGCGGACTGCTCCCCGCCGCCGGCACAACCCGCCGCCACCAGGGCGCAGGCCACGACCAGCAGTGCGGCCCGGCGGGTGGGACGGTCGGGGCGGGAGCAGGTCGGACGGGGGTGGGTACGGTTCCGGTCAGCCATCAGGTCACAAGCTCCGTTGTCGTCACCGCGCGCAGACCGCGCCGGCGGAGGCCGTCGAGGATCGGGGGCAGCGCGGCCACCGTGCCGGCGTGCCCGAGGTGGAGACTGACGACCGAGCCCGGGCGGATGCCGTCCAGGACCGTGCGCTGGACGGCCGGGGCGCCGGGGTCGTTCGCATCGAGGGAGTCCACGTCGTACGACAGGACGTGCGGATAGCCCGCCCGACGCGCCAGCCGGATCACCTGCCCGGTGGCCCGCTGGGTCTGCGAGGGGCGGAACCAGCTGCCGATGCTGCCGGTGAGCTTCCGCAGCCGGTCGGCGCACTGGCTGATCTCGGCGTACGCGGCGTCGGCGGGCAGCGCGCAGATGTTGCGGTGGTGCATGGTGTGGTTGCCCAGCTCATGGCCGCCGTCCAGGACGCGGCGGGCCATCGCGGGCTGCGCGTCGAGCCAGTCGCCGACCGCGAGCACGGTGATCCGGGCGCCGGCCCGCTCGGCCTCGCCGAGCAGCGCCTCGGCCAGCTTGGGGTCGCCCCGGCCGTGGAAGGTGAGGGCCACCGCGTGGCCGTCCCGGGGCCCGTGTTCGATCTCCGCGGGCAGGCCGGGCGCGCGGGTCGGGGGCCGGGCGGCGGGGTGTCGGGCGGGGGCGGACCGGCCCGTCGCTCGGGGGCTCGGTCCACCGGCGGCCCGTACGGAGGGGGCGGAGTCCGCCGATCGCTTGGGGTCGCAGCCCGACGCAAGCGCACCGGCCGCCGCGGCCGAGGCGGCCACGCGCAGCACGGAGCGACGATCCAGGGAGGTCACCACCCCATTAGAGGGGCAAGAATTCCCAATCGGGGCGATTCATACGATTCATCCGGGCGCGTGTCGCCCCGTTCACCCGGCGTGGACCCCGGCTACGCCGGCCAGGCCGCGGCCAGCATCGCGCGGGTGTCGGCGAGGAGTTGGGGCAGCACCTTGGTGTGCCCGACCACCGGCATGAAGTTGGTGTCGCCGCCCCACCGGGGGACGACGTGCTGGTGGAGGTGGGCGGCGATGCCGGCGCCGGCGACCGCTCCCTGGTTCATCCCGATGTTGAAGCCGTGCGCCCCGGACGCGCCGCGCAGCGCCGTCATCGCCCGCTTGGTGAAGTCCGCCAGCTCCGCCGTCTCCGGCTCATCGAGGTCGGTGTAGTCGGCGACGTGGCGGAACGGGACGACCATGAGGTGGCCGCCGTTGTACGGGTAGAGGTTCAGCACCGCGTACACGTACGTACCGCGGGCGACCACGAGGCCGTCCTCGTCCGACTTCGAGGGAATGGTGCAGAACGGACAGCCGTCCTCGGCCCCCGGGCCGCTCGGCTTGTTCTCCCCCTGGATGTAGGCCATCCGGTGGGGCGTCCACAGGCGCTGGAAGGCGTCCTGCGTCCCGACTCCGATCTGCTGTTCCGGCTCACTCGTCATGTTGCGAAGCATATTCTCCCCGGCCGGCGGGGGAAGCGGCGAGGGGCGGTCCCGTTGGGACCGCCCCTCGCCACCTGGACTGCGTCAGACCTGGACGCGGCGCTCCACCACGTCCAGCAGCTTGGCGATCGCCTGCTCGCGCGGGATGCCGTTCTCCTGCGACCCGTCGCGGTAGCGGAACGACACTGCCCCGGCGGCCATGTCCTCGTCACCGGCGAGGATCATGAACGGCACCTTGGACTTCTGCGCGTTCCGGATCTTCTTCTGCATCCGGTCCGAGGAGGAGTCCACCTCGACCCGCAGCCCCTTGGCCTTCGCCTCCGCGGCGAACTCCTCCAGGTACGGGACGTGGGCGTCGCCGATCGGGATGCAGGTCGCCTGCACCGGGGCCAGCCACGCCGGGAAGGCACCCGCGTAGTGTTCCAGCAGCACCGCGAAGAACCGCTCGATGGAGCCGAACAGCGCCCGGTGGATCATGACGGGCTGCTGCTTGGAGCCGTCCGCCGCGGTGTACTCCAGGCCGAAGCGGGCGGGCTGCTGGAAGTCGACCTGGATCGTCGACATCTGCCAGGACCGGCCGATCGCATCGCGCGCCTGCACCGAGATCTTCGGCCCGTAGAACGCGGCGCCGCCCGGGTCGGGCACCAGCGGCAGCCCCTGCTTCTCGGCCGCCTGGCGCAGCGCCTCGGTTGCCTCCTCCCACTCCGCGTCCTCGCCGATGAACTTGTCGGACTCGGGGTCGCGGGTGGACAGTTCCAGCTCGAAGTCGGTCAGGCCGTAGTCGCGCAGCAGGTCCAGGACGAAGGTGAGCAGGCTGTCCAGCTCGTCCGCCATCTGCTCCTTGGTGCAGTAGATGTGCGAGTCGTCCTGGGTGAAGCCGCGGGCGCGGGTCAGGCCGTGCACGACGCCCGACTTCTCGTAGCGGTAGACCGTGCCGAACTCGAAGAGCCGCAGCGGGAGTTCGCGGTACGACCGGCCGCGCGCCTTGAAGATCAGGTTGTGCATGGGGCAGTTCATCGCCTTGAGGCGGTAGTTCTGCCCGTCGAACTCCAGCGGCGGGAACATCGCGTCGCCGTAGTTCGGCAGGTGCCCCGAGGTCTCGAAGAGGGCTTCCTTGGTGATGTGCGGGGTGTTGACGAACTCGTAGTCCGACAGCTCGTGCCGCTTGCGGGAGTAGTCCTCCATCACCCGGCGGACGACACCGCCCTTGGGGTGGAAGACGGCGAGGCCGGAGCCCAGCTCCTCCGGGATGGAGAAGAGGTCCAGCTCGGCGCCGAGCTTGCGGTGGTCGCGCTTCTCGGCCTCGGCGAGGAAGTCCAGGTACGCCTTGAGCTCGTCCTTGGTCGGCCAGGCGGTGCCGTAGATGCGCTGGAGCTGCGGGTTCTTCTCGCTGCCGCGCCAGTAGGCGGCGGCGGACCGCATCAGCTTGAAGACCGGGATGTGCCGGGTGCTGGGCAGGTGCGGGCCGCGGCACAGGTCCTTCCAGCACAGCTCGCCGGTCTTGGCGTCGAGGTTGTCGTAGATGCTGAGCTCGCCGGCGCCGACCTCGGCGGAGGCGCCCTCGGCGGCGTCCGCCGCGGAGCCCTTGAGGCCGATCAGCTCCAGCTTGTACGGCTCGTCCACCAGCTCGGCGCGGGCCTCGTCGTCGGACACCACACGGCGGGCGAACTTCTGCCCGCGCTTCTGGATCTCCTGCATCTTCTTCTCGATGCGCTTGAGATCGTCGGGGTGGAAGGGCTTCTCGACGTCGAAGTCGTAGTAGAAGCCGTCCTTGATCGGCGGACCGATGCCGAGCTTGGCCTCCGGGAAGAGCTCCTGCACGGCCTGGGCCATCACGTGCGCGGCGGAGTGCCGCAGGATGTTCAGGCCGTCCTCGGAGGTGATCTCCACGGGCTCGACCTCGTCGCCGTCGGCCAGCTCGTGGGTGAGGTCCTTCAGCTCGCCGGCCACCCGTGCGGCCACGATGCTGCGCTCGCCCTGGAAGAGGTCGGCGGCCGTAGTGCCCGTGGTCACCACGCGTTCTTCCCGCTCGGAATCGCGTTGGACGGTCACACGGACGTCTGACACCGGTCTCTCCTGACTCATGTCTCCCTCGCGTCAGCGTTTGCTGCGCTCCCGAATCGTACCGAGCCGCAGGACCGCACCGCGAAACGGATTGCCCCCGCCCGCTCAGGCGTCCGCCGGCGGCCCGCCGCACGCCTCGTCGGCGTCGTCGAATCCCCCGTCCCCGGGCTCCTCTCTGAGCGCCTTCAGCAGCCGGTCGCGGTCGGCCGGATCGACCTGTACGGGGGTGACGTCCCGGCCGCCGGTGATCCGTCGGAACCCGCCCCGGCTCTCCAGCCGGCCGCTGACCCGGATCGGCAGCCCCGCCAGATGCGCGTGCCCGGCGATCCGGTAGTCCTCCTCCTCCAGCGCGGCCCGCACCTGCCCCACGTCCGCCCCGGTGATCACCCGCAGCCGCACCGACCCCGGGCCGTCCGGCCGTTCCCGGCGCAGCCGCACGACGGTGCCGGTCACCCGCACCGGCAGCGACGGCTCGGTGCGGACGTAGCGCCGGGCCGCCTGCTGGAGCGCGGGCAGGTCGCCGGGGGAGAACTCGACCGGTTCGGGGCGCGCCGCGGAGCCGGCCGGGGCGCCGGCCGCGGGCGACCAGGCGATGCTGATCCGCACCCCCTCCGCGCCCCGCACCAGCGCGATCAGCGCCTGCGCCAGCTCGTGGCAGACGCCCAGCCCGACCGCCGCGTCGAACGCCTCCATGCCGCCGGTGGCCCGCTGGTAGTCGGTGGCGTCCCGGGCCGCGTGCAGCGCCCGCTGGAGCCCGGCGACCACGTCCCGCCCGGCCGGTACGGGGACGAACGCGGCCAGGCGCCGCCCCGCCGGCGCCGGGCCGACCAGCACCTGGCCCAGGAACCCCTCGGCCCGCCGCTTGTGCCGGGCACCGTAGAAGCCGGCCCGGGAGTAACTGCCCAGCGCGCCGGCGGTCAGCAGGGCCCGGGCCGCGCCGCGCAGCTGCTCCTGCGCCACCCAGTGCGCGGTGCCGGGACCGCCGTCGGGCACCTCGCGCTCCCAGCGGACCTCGTCGCTGGGCACCGCCAGCCCGACCAGCACCTCCCGGGCCGAGGGCGCGGCACTCCGCTCCAGCGCCGCCAATGCCTCGGCCAGCAGCTCGGCGCTGTCCGGAAAGAGACGGTGGTGGGGCACCAGCAGGCTGGTGCCGCCCGTCCCGTCCGGCGGGATCCAGCGGGCGTAGTCGCCGGCCGGGCCGCCCCGGCGCCGCCAGCCGTGCCGGGCCAGCAGGGCGCCGAGCACCGCCGGGTCGAGTCGCGCGGGGTCCGGAGACCGCGCGCCGTAGTCGTCGATCGGCCGGTCCATCAGGGCCTCCCTCCCGCCCCGATCCGCGTCATGATCTCGCGGAGCGCGCGGTCGTCGAAGATCCGCGTGGTCGGGATCCGCACAGTGGTCCTGCGCCGGCCGGTCACCGGATGGCCGGCGAGGTTGATCCAGTAGCAGCAGTGCCGCAGTTCGAGGTGGTCGTGCCCGGCCCGCAGCCAGTCGTCCGGATCCCGCGGGACGAGCATCACGACGAGGATCTTGTGCACCGCCACCGGCGTGCGGGCCAGCTTCACCAGGTGGTCGTTGTCGAGCGTGAAGGCGAAGGTGGGCCCGGGCGGGCGCGGGGCGGTCTGGTAGGTGCACTTGAGCTGCACCTTGATGGTCACCTCGTCGTCGACGGCGTGGTCGGGCGCGGCGTGGCTGACGTGCCAGTCGATTCCGTTGTCCGGGAAGGGCTGGGCCAGCGAGCACCCGGAGGCGGCGGCGACCGCGTGCAGGTAGCCCACCTGGAGGGTTTCCATGCAGGCCGTGGTGGCCAGGCCACCACGCTGCGAGGTGAGGGAGGGCCGGGGGTACCGCCCGCTTGCGGGGGACAGCCCGCCCGGTTCGGGCTGCGCGAGGGTCATCGCGGGATGCCTTCCGGGCCGTGCCGAATCGATGCGTCGGGGCGGCGGGGCGGGACCCGGCGCGGGGGAGACGCCGGGCCGCGCGGTGTGCGCCGGCCCGTCACTGTGGTTGTCTCCGCGTCAGACCGGCCGCAAACAAGGGCGGTTCGAGCCGACCTGGTCTCGGGTATCACCAGCTCGGGTGACGTGCACCGTCATCCCCCGTACGACCGCGAGGAGTTGGGTGATGCCGCGCTGGTATGACGGTCCACTTGCCGCCTTCGACACCGAGACGACGGGCATCGACGTGGAGCGCGATCGCATCGTCTCGGCCGCCCTGGTCGTCCAGGAGACCCCGCGCGCCGCCCCGCGCATCACCCGCTGGCTGATCAACCCGGGGGTGGAGATACCCGAGGCCGCGACCGCGGTGCACGGGCTCACGGCCGGTCACCTCGCGCTGCACGGCCGCTGGCCGGCGCCGGTGCTGGAGGAGCTGGCCCGCGCACTGGCCGCCCAGGCGGTGGCCGGTCGGCCGCTGGTGGTGATGAACGCCCCGTTCGATCTCACGCTCCTGGAGCGGGAGTTGAAGCGCCACCGCGCCAGCTCGCTGAGCACCTATCTGGGGGCGTACCCCCTGCACGTCCTCGACCCGCGCGTCCTGGACAAGCACCTGGACCGCTACCGCAAGGGCCGTCGCACCCTCACCGATCTCTGCGCGCACTACGAGGTCGAGCTGACCGACGCCCACGAGGCGGCGGCGGACGCACTGGCCGCACTGCGGGTGGTCCGGGAGCTGGGCCTGCGCTTCGCCGACCGGCTGGAGGGGCTGCAGCCGGCCGAGCTGCACACCCGGCAGGCGGTCTGGCACGCGGCCCAGGCACGCGGCCTCCAGGCGTGGTTCGCCCGCAGCGGCTCCCCCGAGCCGGTCGATCCGCACTGGCCGCTGCGGCCGGAACTCCCCTCCGCGGCCTGATTCCTCGTCAGGGTTCCCACCGCGCCTTCCCCGGGGGACTCCGCCGTCGACCGCACAATCGCCCGCCCCGGATCACGGCCGCACCCGACCAACAAAAAGAACCGGACCGCCTTTTGGCGGCCCGGTTCTCGATCCCGGTGGGCGATACTGGGTTCGAACCAGTGACCTCTTCGGTGTGAACGAAGCGCTCTCCCACTGAGCTAATCGCCCGGGTGTCGGCGGGGTTTCCCTCGCGAACGACCTGAACGATACAGGTCGTCACGCCCTTCCATCAAATTCCTGTCCCGCCACCCCTCACCCGCGGGCCAGCCAGGCCCTCAGGCCGCGCCGCCCGGCCCGCATCATCAGCGCGTGATTGACCCGGAACACCGGCCGTCCCAGCAGCGCCCAGCGCCGCAGCACCGGCTTGCGGACCTCCACCTCCTGCTCGAAGACGGCCCGCGTACCGCCCTCCCCCGGCATGATCGTCCAGCGCGCCCAGCCGGCCAGGTCGCCGCGCATCCCTATTTCCAGCACCCGGGCCGCCGGATCCCGCAGGGTCTCGGTCGCCACCACGGTCAGCTCGTACGGCAGGAAGGACCGGAACCGCGCGGTGCCGCTGCGATCGTCGAGCGGGACGACCTCACGCACCTGCGGCCACCAGCGGGGATACGCCTCGGCCCGCCCCAGTACCGCGTAGACGACGGCGGGCGGGGCATGCAGCAGCCAGACGCTGCGGAAGCGGTAGCGGTGCAGACGGCACGATCGACCTGACGAGTCGGGCATGATCCCAGTGTGCGCCCCCGCCGGCCGAGAACGGCCCAACAACCGCAACGGCCCGGAGACTTGAAGTCTCCGGGCCGTCGTCCGGGGTGGGCGATACTGGGTTCGAACCAGTGACCTCTTCGGTGTGAACGAAGCGCTCTCCCACTGAGCTAATCGCCCGGGCGCATCGACAACATTACCGCACGTCGGGGGCGCTCCTGACCACCGTCGCGGCATCGCCGATCTTCACCCGGCACGCACCGGGCACCCGGCCGTGCGCCGGGCGCCGAACCCCGACACCCGGCACGCCGAACCGCCCGAGATCATCGCGAAGCGCTGCCCGCTCCATTACTCTGCGTATTCGTATCGCCTATGCAACCGGCATGTTCGCCTGGCCGAACTTACCGCCGAGGACGCTCACGCAATCCGCCGTAAGAGGTACCTGAAGCCACACAAAACCGTCAGAGGGGTTTACAACGGCACCGTAGGTGGCATGTCGATTTCGCCGACGTGCGAATCCCCGAGCGCACACTGAGCGAAAGGCCCTGGCGCTTATGAACACCACGGTCAGCTGCGAGCTGCACCTGCGCCTCGTTGTGTCGAGCGAGTCCTCACTGCCTGTACCCGCGGGCCTGCGGTATGACACGGCCGATCCGTATGCCGTGCACGCCACCTTCCACACCGGAGCCGAGGAAACGGTTGAGTGGGTCTTCGCCCGCGACCTCCTCGCCGAGGGCCTGCATCGGCCCACGGGCACCGGAGACGTCCGCGTGTGGCCGTCCCGGAGCCACGGACAGGGCGTCGTCTGCATCGCCCTGAGCTCCCCGGAGGGGGAAGCCCTCCTGGAGGCGCCGGCGCGGGCACTGGAATCGTTCCTCAAGCGGACGGATGCCGCCGTACCGCCCGGTACGGAACACCGGCATTTCGACCTCGACACCGAGCTCTCCCACATCCTGGCGGAGAGCTGAGACGCAGCACGCACACCCACCGCATCCACCCGCTCACACTTGCGACCGTCCGACTCGGGGAGACGGCGCAGGACCGACAAGTTCACACGGCACACTTCGGCGCCGTCACCGCGGACCCACCGCGGTGACGGCGCCGAGGCTTGTCCCAGGCGCTAGAGTCGGCGACCATTCGCCAACGACACCGGGGCGGCAGCGGCCGACCCCACCCGGCCAGGGAGCGGAACCGTGATGATCACCCATGACACCCGGTGCGCGCTGGACGCGGTCGTCGATCTGCTGAACACCGCCCCCGAGGGCGACTCCCCCGGCGCCCCGGACAGCCTGACCGACCTCGCGGCCCTCGCGGAGTTCGTCCGGCGCAACGACGTCAGCGACGTCGGATCCCTCGGCCCGGACGACCTGGCGGCCGTACGGGCCGTCCGGGCGCGGTTCGCGGAGGTCTTCGCCGCCGGCGACGACCGCGCCGCCGCCGCACGGCTGAACACGCTGGTCGCTTCGGCGGGCACCACCCCGCGGCTGACCGACCACGACGGCTACGACTGGCACGTCCACTACTTCGCGCCGGGCGCCTCGGTCGCCGACCACCTGGCCGCGGACGGCGGGATGGCGCTGTCCTTCATCCTCGTCGCCGGGGAGCGCGAGCGGCTGCGGCGCTGCGAGGCACCGGACTGCCGACACGCCTTCGTCGACCTCTCCCGCAACCGCTCGCGGCGCTACTGCGACAGCCGGACCTGCGGGAACCGGCTGCACGTCGCGGCGTACCGCGCACGGCGGCGGGAGGCGGCGGGCTGAGCGACCGCGGCGGGTACGGCCCGCGGTCGCACGGTGGCCGGCGGGCCGGGTCCGCATCCGGCCCGTGCGGACCTCAGAGGATGTAGAGGTCGTGTACCGCGCCTAGGAGGAGCAGTAGGCCGATCACGGCTAGGAAGAGCATCAGCGGCGGCTGGGACAGCGCGAACAGGCAGCCGCGTGGCTCGGGGGACGGGGCGTCGTCTTGGGCGAGGGCGCACTCATCGTTCATCTCGCGCGCATCATCGCGCAGATGATCGTCCCGGAAGCCGCAATAGGCCGCTCAGCAGCGGGAGTTCATCAGATCCCGTGCTTTTTCAGGATCGCTTCGATGTCCGAGAAGTCATCCTTGGGAGCGCTGCCCGCGCTCGGCGCGGGGGTGCTCTTCGGCGCCTTCCGGCCGGGGCCGAGGGACGGCGCGGAAGCGGCCGGCGCCACCGCCGGCGCCCCGGAACCCGCCGCGGCCCGGCGCTCCTTGCGACCGGCTATCCCGCGACGCCGCTCCACCAGCCTGCTGATCGCGAACAGCCCCGCGGAGAGCGCGAGCACCCCGAACCCGGCCCAGACCGTGGGTTTGAAGACGATGCTCGTGACCCAGTCGATGACGCCCGTCATGACCAGGCCGATCGGGATCAGGGCGAAGGCGGCGATCCGGGTCGCGGCCAGGAAACGCTTGCGATAAGCGGTCAGCGCGGCGATACCCAGGCCCGCTGCCGACACCGCGGCACAGACTGTCGAGGTCAGCATCCGGTCCTCCTGCCGGTCCAAAGGGCGAGCGGGCGTTCCGCGCTCCCCTCCATCCTGCCCCCTCCGACCCCGCACAGGCCACGTCCGGGCCAGGACCTCAGGGAGATCTCCGGGTCGCTCTCCTCCGCAGGTCCGGGTTCCTCCCCAGGGCGGCGGGCTGGAAGACTGGCCGTATGAACGACGCCGCCGCCTCCGGCCCCACCAGTCCCGTCAGCCCCGACCGCCCTGTCAGCCCCGTCCTCGACGTGTGGTGCGATCTGCAGTGCCCGGACTGCGCCACCGCCCTCGCGGACGTACGGGCGCTGCGCGAGCGCTTCGGCGACCGGCTGGAGATCCGGCTGCGGCACTTCCCGCTGGCCAAGCACAAGCACGCCTACGCGGCCGCCCAGGCCGCCGAGGAGGCCGCCGAACAGGGGCAGGGCTGGCCGTACATCGAGGCGTTGCTAGCGCGCACCGCGGAGCTCGGCAAGCACGGCGAGAAGGTGCTGCTCGACGTCGCCGGGGAGCTGGGGCTGGACGCCGAGGAGATCGACACCGCGCTGGTCGACGGGCGGCATCTGCTGGCGGTGGACGCGGACCAGGCCGAGGGCAAGGCGATCGGGGTGACCGGCACCCCGACGTACGAGATCGGCGGCGAGCGGCTGGACGGCGGCAGGAGCCAGGAGGGGCTGCGCGCCCGGATCGAGGAGATCGCCGAACGGCTGCTGGCCGGGCCGGACTCCGCCGCCGGCTGACGCGACCGCGGCCCGGCCGCCCGCTCCGGTCGGGCCCGTCAGGCCCCCGCGGGCCGGTCGGTGGAGCGGGTCAGAGGATCGGCTTCCACATCCGGTACGCGGTGGTCCGGTAGCCCAGCGAGCGGTACAGACCCAGCGCCGCGGCGTTGTCCGGGTGGACGTGGAGCGCCAGCGAGGAGCGGCCCGCGGCCAGGGTCTCCCGTTCGGCGACGAGCATCAGGCTGCGGCCGTGTCCCTCGCCGCGGTGCTCGGGCGCCACCCGCACGTCCATCACGTACCCGCCGGGCTGCCCGGGGAGCCGCAGGGCGAGCCACAGGGTGCCGACGTCGGTGCCCTCGTGGGCGAGGACCCGCAGGACGTGACCGGGGGTGGCCGCGCCCTCGGGGAGCAGTGCCGCGTGCTCGGCGGGCACGGTCGCCTCGGCGCGTTCGCGGGACATCCCCTCGGCGGTCTGCTGCCGGACGCGCTCGGCGATCGCGGCGTCCCGCCAGGCCGGGTACCCGTCCTCGGACATCGGCCGGTCGACGCTGCCGTCGGGGAGCCCGCCCGGGCGGGTGAGGGCCCGGGTCATGATCCGGCCGCGTTCGGTGTAGCCCAGCGCCGCCGAGAGCCGCACCGCGGCCTCGGCGTCCCTGGGCACGGTCAGTTCGATCTGTCGGCAGCCCCAGCCGCGCAGTACCTCCTCGGCGGCCAGCGCGGCGACCGTGGCGCGGCCCCGGTGCCGGTCGGGGGCCTCGACGTGCAGGGCCTCGATCCGGCCGGCGGTGGGCCCGAAGCGGGCGTCCGTGGCCAGCTGGATCCCGCCGACCCGGCGGCTGTTGACGCAGATGTCGTAGGGGCGGGACCGGCGGCCGTCGTCGTGTCGTACTTCGGGGCCCGCGGGGCGCAGCGTAGTGGTCACGAAGGACTTTCTACTCGCCCGCCCGCGAGCCCGTCACCCTCAGCGCGGGTCGAAGTCCGCGGCCGACTCCCGGTCGAAGATCCGCATCGCCTCGGCGGTCACGGGGCCCGGCTCGTCGGCGAGTTGGCGGCCGTCGATCCGGGTCACGGCCTGGACATCGCGCAACGTGGAGGTCAGGAAGATCTCCTCGGCGCTCTCCAGGACGTCCAGCGGCAGGTCGGTCTCCTTGGCGCCGGCCCAGGCGACGGTCAGGGCGCGGGTGATGCCGGCCAGGCAACCGGAGGCCAGCGGCGGGGTGTGCAGTTCGCCGTCGAGGACGACGAAGATGTTGGAGCCGGTGCCCTCGCAGAGCGCGCCGGTGGTGTTGGCGAACAGCGCCTCGGAAGCGCCCTGTTCGCGGGCGCGGGCCAGGGCGACGACGTTCTCGCCGTACGACGTGGTCTTCAGGCCGGTGAGGGCGCCGCGCTCGTTGCGGGTCCAGGGGACGGTGACGGCGGCGGTGGTGTCCGGCCGCCGGCTGGTCGCGGAGACGGCGACGACCAGGGTCGGGCCGGCCTCGCCACGGTCCGAGCCGAGCGGCGAGACACCGCCGGTGTAGGTGATCCGCAGCCGGCCCAGCGGCATCGGGTTGGCGTCCAGGACGGCCGTGCAGCCGCGCCGCACCTCGTCGAGGTCGGGTTCGGGCAGGCCGAGCCCCCGGGCGGACGTGGCCAGGCGCTCCAGATGGCGGGTAAGGGCGAAGGCCCGCCCCCGCTCGGCCTTGATCGTCTCGAAGACCCCGTCGCCGACCGTGAGGCCGTGGTCGAAGACCGAGACGCGGGCGCCCTCGGCGTCCCGCAGTTCCCCGTCGAGCCAGATCTTCATCGCTTGGGTCCTTCCGTCACTTCGTGCTCACCAGACGCTACCGCCAGCAGCCGGCGCGCCTTCAACTCGGTCTCCGCCCACTCCCGCTCCGGGTCCGAGTCCCAGATGATCCCGGCTCCCGCGCCGAAGCGGAGCACCGGCCCCTCGGTGGGGGCGCGGTCGATCCAGAACGTGCGGATGCCGACGTTGAGCCAGCCGGTACGGCGGTCGGCGTCCACCCAGCCGATGCCGCCGCAGTACGGACCGCGCGGGGCGGTCTCCAACTCGTCGATGATCCGCAGGGCGCTGGACTTGGGGGCTCCGGTGACCGAGCCGGGCGGGAAGGTGGCGCCGAGCAGATCGGCCCACGCCGTCTTCTCGTGTGCCTCGGCCAGTTCACCGCGCACGGTGGAGACGAGGTGGACCAGGCCGGGGTGTTCCTCCACCGCGCACAGGGCGGGAACGGTCACCGAGCCGGTGGCGCAGACCCGCCCGAGGTCGTTGCGGACCAGGTCCACGATCATCACGTTCTCCGCCCGGTCCTTCTCCGAGAGGTCCGCGGCGATGCGGCCGGTCCCCTTGATGGGACCGGACTCGACGGTGCGGCCGTCCCGGCGCAGGAACAGCTCCGGGGAGGCGGTCGCGATCTCGACGCCGTGACCGGGCAAACGAATCGTTCCTGCGTAGGGCGCCGGGTTGCCGTGCGCCAGGACCGCGGAGAGCGCGTCCACGTCGGCGCGCTCGGGGTCGGGCAACGGCGCGGTCAGGACCCGGCAGAGGTTCACCTGATAGACCGTGCCGGCCGCGATGTGGGCCCGGATGCGCCGGACGCCTTCCGTATAGGCGGCGCGGTCCAGCGAGCTGCGCCAGTCGGCCGGGGCGGGGCCGCGCCAGGCGCCGGGCGCCGGGGCGTCCGCGGCGGTGGCGGGGCGTACGTCGCCGAAGCGGGCGCAGACCACGCCCCCCTCGAAGTCGGCGGTCACCGCCCACCAACCCGCGGAATCCAGTGCCGCCGGATCGCTGGTCACATCGCGCAGGTCGGTGGCTATCAGGCCGCCGAAGCGGGCCATCGGAGCGAAATCGTGCACGTCAGTGAGTCTATGGCGGGGCACCCTCGATCGCCCGGGCCGACCGAGCACCGCAGCACGCTGCACAAACGCGTTTTTGTACTGGCCCAGGAATCCGCTAGAGTTCAACACGTCGCCGGGACGCGGAAGCGCCCCGGAGGCCAGGTAGCTTCCCGACCTAGTCAGGGAGAGCCACCCGCGGACGTAGCTCAGTTGGTAGAGCACCACCTTGCCAAGGTGGATGTCGCGAGTTCGAGTCTCGTCGTCCGCTCGATGTGGGGGATCATCCCGAACCCCCTACACACACTCCTGGTGGAGTGGCCGAGAGGCGAGGCAACGGCCTGCAAAGCCGTCTACACGGGTTCAAATCCCGTCTCCACCTCCAAGGACGATTAGCTCAGCGGGAGAGCGCTTCCCTGACACGGAAGAGGTCACTGGTTCAATCCCAGTATCGTCCACTGATCCGGTAACGCCGGATCCCCGCGCGATTAGCTCAGCGGGAGAGCGCTTCCCTGACACGGAAGAGGTCACTGGTTCAATCCCAGTATCGCGCACGCAGTGCCCGCGGTGATCTTTGAGATCCGCGGTCCCGAGGACGATTAGCTCAGCGGGAGAGCGCTTCCCTGACACGGAAGAGGTCACTGGTTCAATCCCAGTATCGTCCACACCGAAGCCCGAGGGCCGGAGCAGCAGCTCCGGCCCTCGGTCGTTTGTGTCACCGCATTTCGGCGGTCAACTCCCCCGGGCGGCGAGGCAGTTCCCGACAGGCCCGACGGGCGGTTCCCGAAAACCCGATGGCCGGGCATCTCCCCAGATGCCCGGCCACTCGTGCCGTCCGCCGCACCCCCGTCCCCACGGGGTTTCAGCCGGAAGTCCCCGTCCCGGGCCGCTCTCCCAGGACCGGGGCGCCGCTCAGCGCCCCAGCATTCCGACCACGGACGACGCCTGTGTGACGACGGCCTCCCAGCCGCCGAAGACCACGGCCAGGAGGAACACCAGCGGCAGCACCATGGCGACCGCTATGAGGGGATGGCGGGTGCCGGCGGGCCGGTTGCCGCCGAGCGCGGTGGTGGCCCTGCGGCCCCGCGTCCGGAGGGCCGTCCGCCCCGTACTGTCCGCCATCCTTCTGCTCCTGTCGTGTTCCAGGGCGGCGGGCGTCTGACCTCGGGGGACGAGTGCTGCACCCGCCGCTTGACCTCAAGCCTAGGCGGGCGTGGGGGTAGCGGGCGTCATGCCGTCGTACCGCTTGGCGGGCCTCCGGGAGGATGACGGGAGGGGGCCCGGAGTACTCCCCTGGGTGGAGAGAACGGGGGCGGGGCCCGGAGAGATCCCTGACAGGGGCGCACGGCGCAGGTGGGCGGCGCGACGGCGGGTATCGGGCTTGCCGGGCGCAAGGGTGTCGAAACGGTGACTTCGATCACTCGGGGCGCTCCCCCGCGGCCGGCCGCCCCCGCCGCGGGACGGGGCTCGCGGGATCCGGGGCCCGCGCCGCCCCCGCACCTTTCGCACCGTCAAACTCCCTTGGGAAAGGGATCATTGGGGGGCGGTGCGGGTAGCGAGGCCGGGGGGCGGGCCGATTTCCTTCCGTGCGGCGGGGATCGGGACGGCCGCGGGTAATCCGGTTGCCGACGCATGCGCGGCCTCTCAGCACAGCGAGCCGGCAATCCGTAAGCTGTGCCACGTCAGACGGTTGAGCGGAGTGGGGCCTCCCCACCGCAGGCAGGGGACGGACATGGCGATGATGCGGCTCCGACGCGAGGACCCGCGTGTCGTCGGCTCGTTCCGACTGCACCGCCGGCTCGGCGCGGGCGGGATGGGCGTGGTCTACCTCGGCTCGGACAAGCGCGGGCAGCGGGTCGCCCTGAAGGTGATCCGGCCGGATCTGGCGGAGGATCAGGAATTCCGGTCGCGGTTCGCCCGCGAGGTCTCGGCCGCCCGGCGGATCCGCGGCGGCTGCACGGCGCGGCTGGTGGCGGCCGACCTGGACGCCGACCGCCCGTGGTTCGCCACCCAGTACGTCCCCGGCCCCTCGCTGCACGACAAGGTGAACGAGGAGGGGCCGCTCTCCCCCGCGCAGGTCGCCGCCATCGGCGCGGCGCTGTCCGAGGGGCTGCTGGCCGTCCATGACGCGGGCGTGGTGCACCGGGACCTGAAGCCGTCCAACATCCTGCTGTCGCCCAAGGGCCCGCGGATCATCGACTTCGGCATCGCCTGGGCCACCGGGGCCAGCACGTTGACGCACGTCGGGACGGCCGTCGGGTCGCCCGGCTTCCTGGCGCCGGAGCAGGTGCGCGGCGCCGCGGTGACGCCGGCCACCGACATCTTCTCGTTGGGCGCCACGCTCGCCTACGCCTGCACCGCGGACTCGCCGTTCGGACAGGGCAGTTCGGAGGTCATGCTCTACCGCGTGGTCCACGAGGAGGCGCAGCTGGCCGGGGTGCCGGACGCGCTGGCGCCGCTGCTCGCGGCGTGCCTCGCCAAGGACCCGGCGGACCGGCCCAGCACGCTGTCGCTGTCGCTGCGGCTGAAGGAGATCGCGGCCCGTGAGGCGCACGGGCACTCGGCCGGAGCCTGGGAGAACGGTTCGGGGGGCGGGGACGGCTGGGAGCGCGCGGAGCGGCGGCCGTCGGGGCGTCCGACCGGACAGCGCGCCGAGGAGTACGCGCGCCAGCGGACCGAGCGGGGGGCGGACGGTACCCCCGCGCCGCGTCCCCGGCCGGCCCGGCCGGCGGCGTCCCGGGACGCGGCGTCCCGCGGCGGCGCGGCGCGGGCGCAGGGTCCGGCGTCGGGGGCCAACTCGCGGACCGGCGGGCGGAACACCGGGCGGGGGCCGGCCTCGCGGCCCACCGGGCGAAACGGTTCGCGTACCCCGGTGCGCACCGGCGCGGGCGGCCGGCGGCCGGGCCCGGACCGTCGGCTGCTGCGGCAGCGCGTCGTGGTGTTCGTGGTGGTGACGCTGCTGGTGGCGCTCGGGATCGCGGCGGCCCAGGGGTGTCAGGGGCCGACCCGCGGGCTGGGTGTGGAGCGGCCGGTGAGTGTCGCGTCGCACGACGGCGGCGGCACGCCCGGTGGCGGAGCCCAGCGTCCCTGACGGCGAATCACCTCGGCCGCCCGGGGCGGGTACGCCGGAAGTGCCGGTGACCTCGGTGCGTCCTGCCGCGTCGGTGCGGGTGTGCCGGGGCTGTGGGCGCGCGGGGGCGGTGGACGGGGCTCGGGTGGGGCCTTAGGGGGTGGGGGAACGGATTCCCTAGGGGGTGCGTGGGCCCCCTGCGGGGCCACAACGGGGTGGATGGGGGGATTATTCCGGGGGACGGCGGGGCGTGGAGACCGCGTAGAAGGCGACCGCGGCGGCGGCGCCTACGTTGAGGGAGTCCACGCCGTGGGCCATGGGGATGCGGACCCATTCGTCGGCGGCGCGCAGGGCGCCCGTGGTCAGGCCGCCGCCCTCCGCGCCGAGCATCAGGGCGACGCGTTCGAGGGTGTGCGGGGCGACCTCGTCGATGCCGGTGGCCCCTTCGGCCGGGGTCAGCGCGAGCAGCTTGAAGCCCGACTCCCGTACGACGGCCAGGTCGCGCGGCCAGCTCTCCAGGCGGGCGTACGGGACCGAGAACACCGCGCCCATGGAGACCTTCACCGAGCGGCGGTAGAGCGGGTCGGCGCAGTCCGGGGACAGCAGGACCGCGTCCATGCCGAGGGCCGCGGCGCTGCGGAAGATGGCGCCGATGTTGGTGTGGTCGTTGACCGCCTCCATGACCGCGATCCGGCGGGTGCCGGCGAGGAGTTCGGCGGCCGTGGGCAGCGGCTTGCGCTGCATGGAGGCGAGCGCGCCGCGGTGCACGTGATAGCCCGTCACCCGCTCGGCGAGGTCCGGGCTGACGGCGTAGACCGGGGCCGGGACCTCGTCGATGACGTCGCGCATGACGTCGACCCACTTGGCCGAGAGCAGCATGGAGCGCATCTCGTAGCCGGCGTGCCGGGCGCGGCGGATGACCTTCTCGCCCTCGGCGATGAAGAGTCCTTCGGCCGGTTCGCGGCGGCGCCGCAGCTCGACGTCGGTGAGGCCGGTGTAGTCGCGCAGCCGCGGGTCGTCCGGGTCATCGACGGTGATGATTTCTGCCACGGGGAGATAGTGCCTTGTCGGTGTCGAGGAGCCTATGCCGGGGAGCGGTCCGGTTACTGGGCGGGCGCGGCGGGGGTCAGGGCGACGACGTCGCCGATGACGATGACGGCCGGCGGGCGGACGCCCTCGGCCCGTACCGTCTCGCCGAGGGTGGCGAGGGTGGCGTCCACGCGGCGCTGGGCGGCGGTGGTGCCCTCCTGGACGACGGCGACCGGGGTGTCGGCGGGGCGGCCGCACTCTATGAGCTTGGCGGCGATGGCGCCGCTGTTCTCCACGCCCATCAGGACGACGAGGGTGCCGCGCAGCTTGGCGAGCGCCGCCCAGTCCACCAGGGAACGCTCGTCCTCCGGGGCGACATGGCCGCTGACCACGGTGAACTCGTGGGCGACGCCGCGGTGGGTGACGGGGATGCCGGCGGCGCCGGGGACGGAGATGGTGCTGGAGATGCCGGGGACGACGGTGCAGGGGATGCCCGCGTCGGCGAGCGCCTGGGCCTCCTCCATGCCGCGGCCGAAGACGAACGGGTCGCCGCCCTTGAGGCGGACCACGGCCTTGCCGGCCTTGGCGTGCTCGATCAGGGCGTTGTTGATGGCCTCCTGGGCCATGAACCGCCCGTAGGGGATCTTGGCGGCGTCGATGACCTCGACGTGCGGCGGGAGTTCGGCGAGCAGATCGCGCGGGCCGAGCCGGTCGGCGATGACCACGTCCGCCTCGGCCAGCAGCCGACGGCCGCGGACGGTGATCAGGTCGGGGTCGCCGGGGCCGCCGCCGACCAGCGCGACACCGGGGGTGTGCGGGCGGCGGTGGTGCGGGGCGGCGATGCTGCCATCGCGCAGGCCCTCGACGATGGCGTCGCGGACGGCGGCGGAGCGGCGCGGGTCGCGGCCGGTGAGGACGGCCACGGTGACGCCTTCGCTGCGGCCGGTGGCCGGCGTCCAGGCGGTGGCGGCCTCGGCGTCGTCGGAGCGGACGGCCCAGACGCGGCGCTCCTCGGCCTCCTGGGAGGCGGCGGCGTTGGCCTCGGGGTCGTCGGTGGAGATCAGCGCGTACCAGGCACCGTCGAGGTCGCCGGCGCGGTAGCGGCGGCGCTCCCAGCGGAGTTCGCCGGCGTCGGCCATCGCCTCGACGGAGGGGGTGGCGGACGGGGAGACCAGCAGGACGTCGGCGCCCGCGGCGAGCAGCGCGGGGAGCCGGCGCTGGGCGACCTGGCCGGCGCCCAGGACGACCACACGGCGGCCGGACAGCCGCAGTCCGACGGGGTAGGCAGCGTGTTCGGCAGCAGGCTCGGCCATGGTGGGGTGGGCTCCTTGTGCGGTGGTGCGAATTCGACGACCGTTCAGTCGCTGCGACGCCGGAGCGGCTGAGGGGTGGTGCGGCCCTTCGGGGCGTGCCCGTGGGAGCTTACGGCCCCGGCCCACAGCCTAGGGCCTGTCGGCGCGCTCCCGCCGGCCGCCCGGAGGGACGACGGGCGGGGGTGCGCCGACAGGTACGGGGGCTGCGGGCCGGGGGTCACGCGGGGTGGCCCCGGCTCGGGTCGGCCCCGGTGTCAGCTCTTCTCGGTGACTCCGGCGGAGTCGAAGGTGGCGACCTCGTGCATGGCGCGGGCGGCACTCTGCACGACGGGCAGGGCGAGCAGGGCGCCGGTGCCCTCGCCCAGCCGCAGGTCGAGGTCGATCAGCGGGCGCAGGCCCAGCTTGTTGAGGGCCGCGACGTGGCCGGGCTCGGCGCTGCGGTGGCCGGCGATGCAGGCGGCCAGCGCCTCGGGGGCGATGGCCCGGGCCACCAGGGCGGCGGCACCGGCGCTGACGCCGTCGAGGATCACCGGCGTGCGCAGGGAGGCGCCGCCGAGGATCAGCCCGATCATGGCCGCGTGCTCCAGGCCGCCGAGGGCGGTGAGGACACCGATCGGGTCGGCCGGGTCCGGCTGGTGGAACTCCAGGGCACGGCGGACCACCTCGACCTTGCGGGCGTGCGTCTCGTCGTTGATGCCGGTGCCGCGGCCGGTGACCTCGGCCGGGTCGACGCCGGTGTAGACGGCGATCAGGGCGGCCGAGGCGGTGGTGTTGGCGATGCCCATCTCACCGGTCAGCAGCGCCTTGTTGCCGGCGGCGACGAGGTCCCGGGCGGTCTCGATGCCGACCTCGATGGCCTTGAGGGCCTCCTCCTGGGTCATCGCCGGGCCCTGGGTGAAGTCGGCGGTGCCGGGGCGGACCTTGCGGGGCAGCAGTCCGGGGGTGGCGGGCAGGTCGCCGGCCACGCCGACGTCGACCACGCAGACCTCCGCGCCGACCTGGTTGGCGAAGGCGTTGCAGACCGCGCCGCCGCCCAGGAAGTTGGCGACCATCTGGCCGGTGACCTCCTGGGGCCAGGGGGTCACGCCCTGGGCGTGCACGCCGTGGTCGCCGGCGAAGATGGCGACCGCGGCCGGCTCCGGGATGGGCGGCGGGCACTTGCGGGACAGGCCGCTGAGCTGCGCGGAGATGATCTCCAGCATGCCGAGCGCGCCGGCCGGCTTGGTCATCCGCTTCTGCCGCTCCCACGCCTCGCCGAGCGCCTTGGCGTCCAGCGGGCGGATGCCGGCGAGGGTCTCCTGGAGGAGGTCGTGCGGGTCCTCGCCGGGCAGGGCGCGGCGGCCGTAGGTCTCCTCGTGGACGACCCAGGACAGCGGGCGGCGCTTGGACCAGCCGGCCTGGAGCAGTTCGGGCTCGTCCGGGAACTCGTCGACGTAGCCGACGCAGAGGTAGGCGACGATCTCAAGGTGGTCGGGCAGGCCCAGTTCGCGGACCATCTCCCGCTCGTCGAAGAAGCTGACCCAGCCGACGCCCAGGCCCTCGGCGCGGGCGGCGAGCCAGAGGTTCTCGACGGCGAGCGCGGAGGAGTACGGGGCCATCTGCGGCTGGGTGTGCCGGCCGAGGGTGTGGCGGCCGCCGCGGGTGGCGTCGGCGGTGACGACGATGTTCACCGGCGTTTCGAGGATGGCCTCGATCTTCAGCTCGCGGAACTGCTTGGCCCGGGCCTTGGGCAGCGACTTGGCGTAGGCGTCGCGCTGCCGCATGGCGAGCTCGTGCATCTTGCCGCGGGTCTCGTCGGAGCGGATGACGACGAAGTCCCAGGGCTGGGAGTGGCCGACGCTGGGGGCGGTGTGGGCCGCCTCCAGGACCCGCAGCAGGACCTCGTTGGGGATCGGGTCGGAGCGGAAGCCGTTGCGGATGTCGCGGCGTTCGCGGATGACGCGGTGGACGGCGGCGCGCTCGGAGTCGTCGTAGCCGGGCGCGGGGGCCGTGGCGGGCGTCGGCTCGGCGGCGGGGGCCTCGGCCGGGTGCGTGTCGTCGCCCTCGGCGTGTTCGACGAGCTGGGCGTCGTCCTGCTCGTGCGGGCGGGCCTCGGCGGCGACGGAGTCGGCTTCGGGGGCCTGCGCTGCCTGGTCGGCGGCGGGCTGCGGCGCGGCGTCGGCCGGCTCGGGGGGCGCCTGGGCGGGGTCCTGCGGGGCGGGGGCCGCGGCGGGCCGGGGGGCCTGGTCGGCGGTCTCGTCGGGGGCCGGCGGGGCGGGGGACTCGGCCGGCTCGCCGGGGTGCTCCGGGGCGGCGTCGGCGGCCGGCTCGGGCTGCGCGTCCTCGGGGGCGGGCTGCGGTGTCGCCGCCTCCTCTGCGGGCTGCTGGCCCGCGGCGTCCTCGGGGGCGGTGGGCTCCGGCTGTCCGGCGTCCTGCGGCGGCTGCGTTGCGGCTGCCTCTATGACGGGCTGCTGGGGCGTCTGCTCCGGAGCCGGCGCGGCGTCGGCTTCCTGGGGGGCGGGCGCGGCGTCCGCCGGGGCCTGCTCGACCTCGACGAGGGCCGGCTCGGTCTCGACGGCGGCCTGCTCGACCTCGGCCACGGTGCCGTCCTCGACGAGCTGCGGCGCGCTGGCCTGGTCCTCGGTGGTGGGGTGTTCGGGCTGCGCGGCCGGGGCGGCGGCCTCGGCCGGGGCGGGCTCCGCGGCGGCCTCGGGGGCGGGCTGCTCGGCCGGGGCCTCGGTCTGCGGCTGGTCCGTCACCGGGGCCTGGACCGGGGCGTCGGCTGCCGGCTGCTCGGCGGGCTGCTCCGCCACGGGCTGGGCCTCGGGCTGGGCGGCGTCCTGCGGGGCCTGGGGCGCCTCGGCGGGGGCCGGAGCGGGCTGGGGCTCGGCGGCCGGCGGCTGGACGGCCTCCGGGCTCGCCACCGCTGCCTCCTGCGCCGGCGCCTCGGGCTGCTCGGGCGCGGCCTCCGGGACGGCCTGGGCCGGGGCGGGCGGGTCGGCGACCGGCTGCGCGGCGGCGACCGGCTCGGGGGCGGACTGCTCGGGGGCGGTCTGCTCCGGTGCGGGCTGCTGAGCGGCGGGGTCCGGGGCGGTGACGGCCTCGGTGGGGGCGTCCACGGCCTGCGGCTGCTCGGCAGCGGGCTCCGCCGCCGGGGCCTGGGCGGCGGGGTCGGCCTCGGCCGGCTCCGCGACGACCGGGGCGGCGGCGCCGTCCTCGGCGACCGCCGGCGCGACCTCGGTGGCCACCGGCGCGGGCTGCTCCTGCGGCTGCGCGGCCGGTACCTGCTCGGCCGTCGGCTGCTCGGCGGGCAGCTCGACAGGCGGCTGCTCGGCGGTGGGCTGGTCGGCGGGCGTGCCCTCCCGGGCGGGCGGCTGTGCCTCGGGCGCGACCGCTTCGCCGCCGGCCGGGGCGACCGGGGCGACCGTCGGCTCCGCGACGGGCACCGCGGCGACCTGGGCTGACGCCTCGCCCCACGGCTGCACCTGGGCCGGCACCTGGGACGGGATCTCGCCCAGCTGCGGGCCGGGCAACGGGCCCTGGCCCGCTGCCCCGTAGGACTGCTCGGCGTACAACTGGCCTTCGTAGGGCTGCTGGCCGTACGGCGTCACCGGGGCGGCCGGCGGCTCCTGGTGGGCGGCGTCCACGGGGGTGGCCTGCTCCGGGAACGGCTGGGCGGGCACGGCCTGCGCGGCGGCCGACCCGTCGTCAACCGGCTGCGGCTCGACGGCCGGCGCGGCGGCGGGCTGTTCCTGGGCGGGGAGCGGTACGGGCTGGGGGGTCTCGGCCGGGCCGTCGAGGTACTCGGGGCCACCGGTCGGGCGGGCGCTCGGCCGGACGGCCTGCTGGGGCGCCTCGGCGGGCCCGCGGTCGGCCAGCGAACGGACCACGCCGCCGGTCGCGTCCGGGACCGGCGGGCCCATGTGGAGCGGGCGGCGGGGCGCGGCGGCGGTCTGCTCGCCGGCGTGCGCGCGGACCTGCTGCGGGACCGTGGGCTGCGGGGCGCGGACGGCAGTGAGGTCGACGGCGCCGGTGTCCCGGCCGCCGCTCTCGTGGTCGCCGGCGGCAGGGTCGAACGGCACGGCCTGCTGCGGCGGTACGGCCTGCGGCGGGAGAAGCGGCTGCGGGGGCTGCGGCATCTGTTGGGCGCCCTGCTCGCTCCAGGCGCCCTGGGCACCGGGCATCAGCAGGTCGTCGTCCTCGACGACGCCGTCGGCCGGGCCGAGGTAGGGATAGTCGCCGGGGTGCTGGGTGGGTCCGGGGTCGGCAGGGGTGGGAACGGCCTGCGGCTGCCCGCGGTGTCCGCCTGCGTTCTCCGGCTGTCCCTGGCCCGGGACCTGGCCGGTGTCGGTCATGCGTACCCCTCGCCCACTGCTAGTGCTCCTTCCAACCGCTCGTGCGACGCGCCGACCGGTGCGCACCGACGCCCCGATAGCGAGAACGAGCGAGCACGCCTCCCGGCACGTCCGCACTCAAGTGCTTCATTTTCGTCCAAAACCACGGCAATTTCCGGATATTGGCGTACGAAGGCGAACGCGGAACGGCGGCGCAACGATCCGCCAGCCTACCGCGCGCGGGTGGCCTTCCTGGTCACGGGTGAGGAACGCGATAGCCGCTCAGCAAAAACACCACAGAGCGTTCACGTTCGACCCAGACGGAGGTGTCGAGTTCGACGGACTGCAGGAGGGCGCACTCGACTTCGTAGCCGCCGTCGGCGAGGGCGCGGCCGAGCGCCTCGGCCTCGTCGCGGGTGGCGGCGTGGGTGACGATCCGTTCGGGGCGACGGGTCGCGCAGGCGGCGACCACGGCCGCTCCCCCGGCGCCGACGCGCACCACGTCGGGCTCCGGGAGGTCCTCCAGGATCTGTGGCGCCAGGCCGTGCACGGCCTGGAGTTGGACGCCGTACCGGCGGGCGAGGGCGGTGGCGCGGCCGCAGGCGTCGGGGTCGGCGTCGACCGCGATGACCGCGGCACCGAACCGCGCGGCCTCGACCGCCGCGGCACCGCTGCCGGATCCGATGTCCCAGATCAGGTCGCCCACCCGCGGCCCGAGGCGGGCGAGTTGGGCGGTGCGCAGCTGGACGGCCTCGCCCTCGCCGAGTGCTCCGCCGTAGGCGCGGTCCGGAAGTCCCCAGCCGCGCGGTCCGGTGGGGTGGCCCGCGGCGTTGCCGGGGGTCCCGGCGATCCATCCGGTGCCCTGGGCGGCGGCGCCGGACGGCGAACCGCCGACGACGATGACGACGTTGGGGTCGCGCCAGACGTGGTCGGCGACCTTGTCGGATGTGAGGACCGTCACCCGTTCCCGTTCGGTGCCGAGGTCCTCGCAGATGACGAAGGTGCGGTGCACGCCTTCCAGGAGGAGGGCGAGTTCGGCGGGTCCGGCGCCGGGCGAGGTGAGCACCGCGACCTTGGGGTGGGCGCGGCAGACGTTGACCGCGCGGCGCAGGTCGCGGCTGTGGGCGACGACGATCTGGGCGTCGTCCCAGGGCATGCCGGCGCGGGCGAAGGCGGCGGCGACGGAGGAGACGGCCGGTACGACCTCGACCTCCAGGCCGTATTCGGGGTCGCGCAGGGTGCGCACCACGCCGAAGAAGCCGGGGTCGCCGTCGGCGAGGACGACGGCGGTGCCGCGGTGCTGGGCGATGCGGCGGGCGGCGAGGGTGGCGCTGCCGAGCCGGATCCGTTCGGCGGACGGCGGGACTTCGGGCAGCGCGAGGTGGTGGGCGGCACCGGCGACGAGGGTCGCGGCGCCGAGGGCGGAGCGGCCGGCGGCGGTCAGCGGAGAGCCGTCCCATCCGATCACCGTGACCCGGTCGGCCATGCTCGTCAGTCTCCTGGGGCTGGTGGGAATTCCTGGGGCGGTTGACGGGTGCGGTGGCCGCCGTCCGGGGGTGCTGCGGGGTGCCGGTCCGTGCTGGTCGGGGCGGGCCCGGCCGCCGTCCGGCAGGCCGAGGGTACCCCGGCGACCGGGGTGGGAGGTGCCGCGTGGTCAGTTCCACTCGGGGTAGGCGAAGCCGTTGGCGTCGACCGTCCGGGCGGGCGGCCCGTCGAGGTCCTCGGGGAGCAGGCTCCAGACGATCTGATCCGTGCGGACGTCGGTCCAACCGCCGTCGTCGGCACGGGTGCGGGCTATGCAGGCGTTGCGCAGCACGCCCTCACTGATGCAGCCGATCTTCTGGGCGACCTGTTGGGAGGCGGTGTTGCCGGCGGCGGTGCGCAGCTCCAGGCGCTCGAACTTCTGGTCCTCGAAGAGCCAGCGGGCGGTGGCGAGGGCCGCCTCGGAGGCGTATCCCTCGCCGCGGGCCCAGGAGGCGACGATGTAGGAGATCTCGGTGGAGCGGACCCGCCAGTTGGTGTGGCCGAGTTGGACGATGCCGACCAGGCGCTGGGTGAGGAACTCGGTGACCGCGAGGTCGAGGCCGCGGCCGGCGATGCGTTCGGTGGGTGCGTACTGGGTGACCCAGGTGCGGGCGGCGTCCTCGGTGTACGGCTGGGGCACCGCGGTCCAGGCGGCGACCAGTTCGTCGTTCATCATCGCGGCCAGGGCGGGGATGTCGTCCTCGTCGAGCGCGCGCAGCACCAACCGGTCCGTGCTGAGGGAGATGTCCGGAAAGGTGGATGTCATGCTGCTGCTCCAACGCCGTTGACTGGGGTGCCCCGGGATGTCGCGGGCCGTGTGCACCGCGCGGCCGGGGCCGTCCTGACCGTCCTGAATGCACCAGCATGCAGCATGGGCCCGCGGGCGTGCCACGCGCCCGGGGCCCGTGACCGCAGCCGCCCACCCCTGTGGCAGGGGTGGGCGGCGCGGAGAGGACGGGAGGCACGGTGGGGCGGCCGCGTGGAGCGAGGACGCGCCCCGCCTCCCGGGAACGGAGCGTCAGCCCTTGACGGGACCGAAGGCCGGGATGACCGAGCCGTCCTTGTACTTGTCCTCGATGAACTTCTTGACCTCGTCGGAGTTGAGGAGCTTGGCGAGCTTCTTGATCCGCGGGTCGTTCTCGTTGCCCTGCTTGACGGCGAGGAAGTTGGCGTAGGGGTTGCCCTGCGCCTTCTCCAGGGCCAGCGCGTCGCTGGAGGGCTTGAGGTTGGCGCCGACCGCGAAGTTGCCGTTGATGACGGCGGCGTCGACGTCGGCGAGCCGCGGCGCGGTCTGGGCGGCCTCCAGCTCGGTGATCTTGATGCCCTTGTTGTCCTTGACATCGGTCAGCGTGGCGTCGGAGCCGACGCCGGGCTTGAGGGTGATCACACCGTTGTCGGCGAGCAGCTTGAGCGCGCGGCCCTCGTTGGACGGGTCGTTGGGCACCGAGACGGTGGAGCCGGCCTTGAGGTCGGAGAGCTTGTGGATCTTCTTGGAGTAGATGCCAAGCGGCTCGATCTCGACGTTCACGACCGGGACGATGTGGGTGCCGTTCTCCTTGTTGAAGGTGTCCAGGAACGGCTTGTGCTGGAAGAAGTTGGCGTCGACCTGACCGTCGTCGGTGACCTTGTTCGGCAGCTTGTAGTCGTTGAAGGGCTTGACGACCAGCTTGAGGCCCACCTGGGGCGCCAGCTTCTCCTTGACGTAGTCGAGGATCGTCGCGTGCGGCGTGGGGCTGGCGGCGATGACCAGCGGGGCGTTCTTGTCGCCCTTGTCGCCGCTCGCGCTGACGTCGGAGGGGGCGCTGCAGGCGCTCGCGCCGAGGGCGACGGCGGAGGCGGCGGCTATGGCCACGGTGATCTTGATGGTGTTACGCACGAAGAGTGCCTCTTTCTTGTGCACACGGGGATCCGTGTGGGCTGCGCCCGGCAAAGGGTCCGGGCTTTGGGGGTGCGGGTGACGCGGGTGGTGCGTGGGGTCAGGCGGCCTCGGTGACCGGGGTCGGCTCCTCGGTGCGGACCCTGCGCAGGCCGACCCGCAGGGCGGAGGAGCGGGTGCCGCGGGCGGCGAGCCGGCGGACGATCAGGTCGCCGAGCAGCTGGACGACGGTGACGATGAGGATCAGCTCGGCGACGGTGATGATCATGAGCCTGGTGTCGTAGCGCAGGTAGCCGTAGTTGTAGGCCAGGGCGCCGAGCCCGCCGCCGCCGACCGCGCCGGCGATCGCCGAGTAGCCGATCAGCGTGATGACGGTGGTGGTGACGGCGGCGACCAGGGCCGGCAGCGCCTGCGGGAGCAGCACCTTGAAGATGACGGTCCAGGTGCCGCCGCCCATCGCCTGGGCCGCCTCGACCAGTCCGTGGTCGACCTCGCGCAGCGCGGCCTCCACGAGGCGGGCGAAGAACGGGATGGCGGCGATGGTGAGCGTGACCACGGCACCGGTCGGGCCGATGGCGGTACCAACCAGGAAGCGGGTGAAGGGCATCAGCACGACGATCAGGATCAGGAACGGGAAGGACCGCCCGATGTTCGCGATCGCGCCGAGGACCTTGTTCACCACGACGTTCTGGAGCAGGGCGCCGCGGTCGGTCAGGTGCAGCAGGACGCCGACGGGGATGCCGATGAGGACCGAGTAGACCGCGGACCACCACAGCATGAAGAGGGTGTCGAGGGTGGCGTCGGACAGCAGCGGCTGCATGTCGTTCCAGCTCACTTGGCATCTTCCTTCTGGAGCGGAGTGGTCGCCGGGGCGGCGTCGGCAGCGGCGCCGTCGA
The DNA here is from genome assembly GCF_016917755.1 of Streptomyces noursei. GTDB lineage: Bacteria > Actinomycetota > Actinomycetes > Streptomycetales > Streptomycetaceae > Streptomyces > Streptomyces yunnanensis. The sequence continues at coordinate 2,510,080 of NZ_CP070326.1, forward strand.
CGACGTCGACCTGCAGGCCCTGCTCGCGCAGGTAGCCGATGGGCACGACGTTGTCCTCGAAGCGGCCGGGCAGCTCGATGCGCATCCGGCCGACCTGCTTGCCGCCGATGGTGTCCATGGCGGCGCCGAGGATGGAGATGTCGACGTTGTAGGTGCGGGCCAGCTCGGAGATCACCGGGCGGGTGGCGGCCGCGCCGTGGAAGGTGACGTCGACGACGGTGCGGTCCTCGGCGGAGGGCTCGCCGCCGACCGGGAACAGCTCGCGGGCCAGCTCGGAGCCGGGGGTGGCGAGGAGCTCGGCGACGGTGCCCTGCTCGACGACCCGGCCGCCCTTCATCAGCGCGGCGGAGTCGCAGATGGTCTTGACGACGTCCATCTCGTGCGTGATGAGGACGACGGTGAGGCCGAGCTGCTGGTTGAGGTCGCGCAGCAGCGTCAGGATGGAGCGGGTGGTCTCCGGGTCGAGGGCGCTGGTGGCCTCGTCGGAGAGCAGCACCTTGGGGTCGCCGGCCAGGGCGCGGGCGATGCCGACGCGCTGCTTCTGACCGCCGGAGAGCTGGGCGGGGTAGGCGTTGGCCTTGTCGGCGAGGCCGACCAGGTCCAGGAGTTCCAGCGCCTTGGCGGCGCGGTCGCGGCGGCCGACCTTGAGGATCTCCAGGGGCAGTTCGACGTTGTCCTGGACGGTGCGCGAGGACAGCAGGTTGAAGTGCTGGAAGACCATGCCGATGTGGCTGCGCGCCGCGCGCAGCGCGGCGTTGGCGCGCTGCCCCCGTCCGCCGAGGGCGGTGAGGTCCTGGCCGGCCACGGTGACCGTGCCGGAGGTGGGGCGCTCCAGGAGGTTGAGGCAGCGGATCAGGGTGGACTTGCCGGCGCCGCTCTGACCGATGACGCCGTACACCTCGCCCTCTCGGACGTGCAGATCGACGCCGTCAAGGGCGGTGACCTCACGGCCTCCCGATCGGTAGACCTTGGTCAGGCCCGTTGTGGTGATCACAGGGGAATTCCGTCACTGTCGAGTGCTCGGCGGCTGGCCCGCCGGGCACGGGGCATTCTTGCGAGTGCGGCAGGGGGAAACGGGGAGCGGCGGTGGGCGCGGGGCCCGGCTCCTGGTTCCGGTGACGCGGGGCGGCCGATGGCGCCGGGGTGCGACGTTCGGCTCATGGCGGAGGTCTCGCTTCGGGGCGCGAGGCTCGGACGGGGGCCCTCAGCGGTCACACATTCGACACATGCAACGAGCACCGGGCGCGGGAAGCGCCTCGGTCGCAGGGGTGCGGCTGCTCGTCGTGGTCATGGCGGTCAGTAAACCAGACAGCGGTGTGGCCCGATCAAGCCCGTCCGTATAGCGGACAGCGGCGACCGGAGCCTGGACCGGGCCCCGCCCGTCCCGAATGATCTCGGCCGGTCCGCGCGTGGCCTGCGCGGATGCCGCCGGCGGGGCGGGGGCACGGCGCCCGGTCGGCCGGTGCGGCGCGGGACGGGCTGTGGCCAACGCCACGGCCGCCGGGGCGGCGCCCGTCCCGGCGAGCGCCGCGTCCGGCCGCGGCGGGGCCGGACGCGGTGCCCGACCCGGCGCCGATTAGCATCGGGCGCATGCCCCACAACCCCACGGCGCGCGGCCGCCTCGTCCGGAGGCCGCGGTGATCGACGCGCTGACGCTCGCGGTCGGCGTGACCGCTCTCGCGCTGGCCGCCTGGTGCGGCCTCGCCGCGTACCGCAACGAACCCACCAAGGACTGGCACTTCATCGGCATGGCCGTGGTGTCCGTGCTGTGCGTCGTCCAACTGGTCGTCGCCGTCGTGCAGTTGGCGCGCGGGCAGCACCCGGACAAGGGCACCGCGCTCTTCCTGGCGTATCTGCTGGGGGCGGCCGCGTGCGTCCCGGCGACCGGGTTCATGTCGCTCTCCGAGCGCACCCGGTGGGGTTCGGCCACCGTCGCCGCGGGCTCCGTGGTGCTGGCCGTTCTGGAAGTACGGCTCTTCGACATCTGGGGAGGCGGCAGTGCCTGAGACTGCGCCGAGGACCACGGCGGCCGGTGCCGCGGACGAGACCACCGGCCGGGATCCGGTCACGAGGCTGGGCGCGGGCCCGGGGCGGCTGCTGGTCACCCTCTACGGCGTCTTCACCGTGGCCGCCGCGTCCCGCTCGATCTACCAGCTGATCGCCCAGTTCGACCGCGCCCCGCTGGCGTACCTGCTGTCGGCGGTCTCCGCGCTGGTCTACGGCTTCATCACGTTCTCGCTGGTGCGCGGCGGCGAGGGGGCCCGGCGGGCGGCGGTGGCCTGTTGTGCGCTGGAGCTGATCGGGGTGGTCGGCATCGGCACCTGGACGCTGGTGGACCCGGCGGCGTTCGCGGACTCCACGGTCTGGTCGTACTTCGGCATGGACTACCTCTTCATCCCGGTCGCGCTGCCGGTCACCGGGCTGATGTGGCTGCGCCGGGCCCGTACGGCGACGGCGTAGCGCGCGGTCGGACGTCCGGGCCCGCCGTGGACGCGGGCCCGGTCCCGGGTCACGGCGCGGCGCTCGGCTCCTTCTCCAGAGTGACCAGGCTCAGCCGGTGGGTCAGTTGCTCGGTGCCGACCGGCGCGTAGCCGTGGTTGCGGTAGAGCCGGAGGTTGCCCTCGCTGCGGTGGCCGGTGAAGAGGCGGTAGCGCTTGGCGGAGCGCTCCTCGGCCAGCCGCCGCTCGACGGCCGCCAGCAGCCGACCGCCGAGGCCGTGCCGCTGGAGCCGGGGGTGCACGATCAGCTTGCCGATCTTCGCGGTGCCGTCGGCGTCCACGGTGCCGCGCACCGACCCGACGACCTCCCGGCCGAGTCTGGCCACCATGACGCAGCCCTGGGCGAGTTCGGCGCGCAGGGAGTCCAGCGTCTGGGTCAGCGGCTCGATGCCGTAGTCGTCGTAGAGCGCGGCCTCGGCCTGGTAACAGAGGTACTGGAGTTTGAGGATCTGCTCGCCGTCGTCGTCGGTCGCCGTCGAGATGGTCACGCTCGTGCCCATGCGCGTCTGCCTCCCCTTTTTGGGTTCGCTGTTCGCTTCCGGACTCCCCGGCATTCGGCGGTGGCAATCTCCGCCGCGGGCATTCTGCGCAGGCATTCGGGACAAGCGGAACGGACCGGCGCCAAGCTCCCCTGTGACATTCCCAACTCAGATGAGTACGCGGGCGGATGGGGGCCGGGCGCCGGTCCGGGCGCGACCTAGTGCCGGCGGAACTCCTCGGCGGCCAGCAGCGCGGTGTCCGGGTTGTCGGAGAAGAGCCCGTCGATGCCGGTGGCGAAGAGCGCCTTGAAGTACGCGAGCGAGTTGCCGTAGTCGCCCGGGTTCTTGCCGACCCTGAAGTCCAGCGGCAGGAAGTTGTTCTCGTTCCGCACGGTGTACGGGTGGAGGACCAGGCCCGCGGCGTGCGCGTCACGGACGAGGGTGGTGGGCTTGCCGAGCTTGCCCTGCTCGTCCTGCGCGATGATCTGCGGCAGCCAGGGGCCGATGCCCTGGGCGAAGCCGGAGATCCACTTGAGCCCCTCGGGCGTGAGGAGGTCGGCGGTGGTGCGCGGGTCGCCGGACTCGACGAAGTCCCAGGGCTTGACGGACGGCTCGTCGAGCAGGACGACCTTGGGACACTTCACGCCGAGCCTGCCGAGCCGCTGGATGCTGCTGGGCTCGAAGGACTGCACGAAGTTCGGGGCGTGCGCGGTGTGCCGGCCGTAGCGGCGCAGCAGCTTGGCGAGCGGCTCCTCGATGCCCAGGCCCAGCTTGCGGAAGTAGGTGGGGTGCTTGGTCTCGGGGTAGATCCAGACGGGGCGGCCGCGGCGGCGTCCCTCGCGCTCGGCCCACTGGAGGACCTCTTCGAAGGTGGGTATCTGCCAGTGGCCGTTGTACAGGGTGTTGTGCTGGCGGACGTCCGGGATGCGCTCCTTGGCGCGCAGGGTCTTCAGCTCGGCGAGCGTGAAGTCCTCGGTGAACCAGCCGGTGAGCTTCTTGCCGTCCACGGTCTTGGTGGTCTTGCGACCGGCGAACTCGCGGTGGTCGGCGACGTCGGTGGTGGCGGTGATGTCGTTCTCGTGCCGGCAGACCAGGTGCCCGTCCTTGGTGGGGACGAGGTCACCGGCCTCGATGACGTCCGCGCCCATGTCGAGGGCCAGTTGGTAGGAGCCGAAGGTGTGCTCGGGGCGGTAGCCGCTGGCGCCCCGGTGGCCGACGACCAGCGGGACCGGCAGCTTGTCGGGCCGTCCGGCGGGCGCCTGCCGGGCCGCCGGGCCCGCCGCCCGCTCCGCCGGGCCGGCGGCCTGGGCCTGTCCCGCGCCGGCCAGTACCGCCGCCCCCGCGCCCAGTGCGGCGGCTCCCAGTACTGTCCGCCGCCCCGGCTCGTGCCGCTTCTCCATGCCCGTGCTCCTCGTTCTGCGTCGTGCCCCGGCCGGCCCGGTGACGTTCCGGGCGTTCCAGGGCGTTCCGGTGTATCAAGGTGTCCCGCGAGCTGTATACGCACGTCTCCCGGAAGCGCCTTGATCGTAAGCACGGACGGGTGATGCCGGGGAGACGTGCGGGGGTACCGCGCGGAACATGGACGTGACGCACGTCAACTCTGCGTATCGGCCCCGTGAACCCGATGTGCGCGCGGGAGTGACCCGCGAGTATGGTCCTGGGCTGCAGAGCGCTGCGCCGCCCTGATCCTGTCCAGCCACGACCCGGAGGGCCCGTTGTCCCGCATTGTGCTGAAGGCGATCCTCGGACTGATGATGCGTGTCCTGTTCCGCCCGAAGGTCGAGGGCATCGAGCGGATTCCGGGTACCGGCCCGGTGATCATGGCCGGAAACCACGTCACGTTCATCGACTCGATCTTCCTCAGCCTCGTGGTCAAGCGCCCGGTGTTCTTCATCGGCAAGGACGAGTACGTCACCGGCAAGGGGATCAAGGGCCGGCTGATGGCCTGGTTCTTCACCACCGCCGGGATGGTCCCGGTGGACCGCGACGGCGGGCACGGCGGGGTGGCGGCGCTGATGACCGGCCGCCGGATCCTGGACGAGGGCCACGCCTTCGGCATCTACCCGGAGGGCACCCGCTCCCCCGACGGCCGCCTGTACCGCGGCCGGACCGGCGTCGCCCGGCTCGCGCTGATGACCGGCGCCCCGGTCGTCCCGTTCGCCATGATCGGCACGGACAAGGTGCAGCCCGGCGGCAAGGGCCGTCCGCGCATCGCCCCGGTGACCGTGCGGTTCGGCGAGCCGCTGGACTTCTCGCGCTACGAGGGCATGGACCGGGACCGCTATGTGCTGCGGGCGGTCACCGACGAGGTGATGAGCGACGTCATGGAGCTGTCCGGCCAGGAGTACGTCGACGTGTACGCCACCAAGGCCCGCGCCGCCGCCTGACCCGTCCCACGCCGCCAGGGGCCCCGTCCGTATCCCCGGACGGGGCCCCTCGCCGCTACCGGGCGGTCAGCAGGGCACCTGGAAGCCGCCGGGCGCGCGCTGCCCCTCGGCGTCGCCCGTCAGCGCGGCGCGCAGGGCCACCTCCGGGCGCGGGACGTGGTTGGCGTCGGCCTGCAGGAGTTGCTGGTGCTCGGCGACGGAGCCGACGTGGGCGCCGGGGCGATGGGCGTTCTTGGCCATGACGCGGTTCGGTTCGGACGGGGACAGCCTCCGCCGGGTGCGGACGTAGGAGACGAAGCTCTCGAAGTCCCGGGTGTGCCGGACGGGTTCGGTGAAGCCGGTGAAGGCGCTGAACCCGTCCTGGTTGATGAGGGTGTAGGAGGGGGCGGCGAGGCGGTAGCGGCGGGCGGGGTCCAGCGGCTCGCCGTCGATGAGGACATCGGCGGGGTCGATCCGGTGGCCGGCCGGGCCGGTGGCGTCGAAGGTGTAGCGGACGTTGCCGGAGACGGCCAGCGGGGAGAAGGACATCCCGCCGCCGGGGGTGGGGGCCCACTGCTGTTCCAGGGCGTCGTGGATCTGCCGGCCGGTGACCGTGACGGTCATGATCGGGTCGCCGAAGCCGACCGCGTTCCACGCCTGCCCGAAGGTGACCACGCCGCCCGACGCCTCGTCACGCACCAGGTCGCCGGCGATGATCGCGGCACCGACCCGCGGGGCCAGCGCGATGACGGCGAGTTCGGCGGGGACGTTGCGGTGCCCTCCGCGGTCGTCCATCGGGCCGTGCGGTCGGCCGCCCGCCCACAGTGCCCAGTCGGCGACGAGGTTGCCCATGGTGGACTCCCCCATCGCGTTGCGCCGCCGGGTGAACGAGGCGGTCTGGGTGCCGATACGGGTGCGGGCGCGGCGGGCGCCGTAACCGGCCCAGTAGTCGGCGATCGACTTCAGCTCCGGATCCGGCGTCACATCACGGGTGTTGGGGTGGTTGACCGAGGTGGTCAGCTCCCGGATCACCCTGCCGGAGACCGGGTCCAGCCGCAGGTTGATCTCGTTGATGATCTGGCCGTAGCAGCCGGCCTCGACGAACGGGCGGGGCACGCCCTTGGGGTCGGGCAGCATCATGGTGAAGGCGCAGTGCCAGTGGCCGGTGACGATGGCGTCGATGGCGGGCGAGACCCGCAGCGCCAGTTCGTAGGCGGGGCCGGAGGGGTTGGTGCCGCTTTCGAAGTTGCTGCCGGCGACCGCGCCGTCGTGCATGCTGAGGACGATCGCGTTGACGCCCCGGCTCTTGAGGGCCGCCGCGCAGCGGTTGGCGGTCTCCAGTTCGTCCAGGGTGCGCAGTTGGGGCTGGTAGGAGCCGGGGAAGGACTCGGTGCCGATGGCGGTCAGGTGGATGAAGCCGATCGGCAGCCGCCGGCCGCGGCCGGCGTCCACGTGCACGATGTTGTACGGCGGCAGCACCCGTTCGCCGGTGTCGTGCCAGACCATGTTGGCGCTGTAGTAGGGGAAGTTCGCGCCGCGGAAGCGGTGGCCGGTGGAGTCGGTGAAGGAGGCGTCGCGGCCGACGACCGGGAACGGCCGGCCGCGCTCCATGTGCTCCCGCAGGAAGACCGTCGACTTGTCGAACTCGTGGTTGCCGGCCGAGGCGAAGTCCATCTGCAGGGCGTTGAGGGCCTCGATGGTGGGCTCGTCGGCGAAGGCGGCGGCGTCGAACTCCCAGCCGGAGAAGAGGTCGCCGGGGGCGAAGAAGAGGGAGTTGCGCCGTCCGGCGCGCAGCCGCTCCAGGTGGGCGGCCATGTAGGCGACGCCGCCGACGGTGTGGCGCTTGCCGCCGGTGCCGGTGATGACGGAGTTGGCGCCCGGTGCGCCCTGTAGATAGCCGTGCAGATCGGTGATGTTGAGCAGCTGGACGTCGACGTACTCGTCGGCCGTGGCGGCGTCGCGGGCGTGGCCGGTGGCGTAGGCGTTGCTGCCGATCGCGCTGGCGGTGGCCATCGCCCCCGCGGCGGTTACGAAGGACCGTCGTCCGATGTCGCGCACTGCGTCACTCTCCTGAGCGGGTCCGACCGTTGGGGGGACGACGCGAGAGTCAAACGAGCCGTGCGGGACAACCGGTCACCAGGACGCGTACCGGGCGTGAACGGCAGGGGACAGTCGCCCCCAGGGGCGTGTCCTGTGGATCATGGCCGGTGCGCGCGGTCACGATCCACGGGACACGCCTGTGCGGGGGCAGGGGGCGGTGTGGTGTCCCTCGTTCGCCCGCCGGGTGGGGCCCTTACGGGTGCCCGGTCGGGCCATCGGCGGTGGAGCCGGAGCCGGCCACCGGAGCGGTCTCGGCCTCCGGCGCGGGCTGCGGCTCCGCACTGTCGGCCAGGGTCTGGCCGCGGAGCAGGAACCACGCGGCCACCGCGGCGCCCAGCAGCACCACCGCGCCCAGTCCGGCCGCGGTGTCCACGCCGTTGACGAAGGAGTCCTGAGCGGCCTTCAGCAGGGCGGCGCCCTGCTCGGCGGGGAGGTGGGCGGCGGCGTCCACGGCGCCGCCGAGCGAGGAGCGGGCGGTTTCGGCGGCGTGTTCGGGCACGCCGGCGGGGACGCTGAAGCCCTGGTACATGCTGGTGACGATGGAGCCCAGCAGGGCGATGCCGAGCGCGGCGCCCAGTTCGTAGGCGGTCTCGGAGACCGCGGAGGCGGAACCGGCCTCCTCCTTGGGCACGCTGGAGAGGATGACGTCGGCGGTGACGGTGAAGGCGAAGCCGGCGCCGACGCCCACGACGAAGAGGATGACGCACAGCGCGAGGGTGCCGGTGTCGGCGTGCAGGGCCATGCAGCCGGCGAGCGAGAGGCCGACCACCGCGAGGCCGCCGGCCACCACCAGGCGCACCGACAGCCGGCGGGCGACCCAGCCGGCGGCCAGGCCGGCGCCCACCGCGCCGACCGCGGCCGGGAGTTCGACCAGCCCGGCGTTGAACGGCGAGCGCATCTGCACCATCTGGAGGAACTGGGAGAGGAAGAAGACCAGACCGGACAGTCCGAGGATGGTCAGCAGGTCGGCCAGCACCGCGCCGGAGAAGCCCCGGTGCTGGAAGAGCTTCATGTTCAGCAGCGGCGAGGCCAGGGTGTGCTGGCGGCGGACGAACAGCAGCAGGGCGAGCACGCCGATGACGGCGGCCGGCCCGATGTCCCAGCGGAGGCCGTGCACCGCCGCTTCCTTGATGGCGTAGACGACGCCGACGATGCCCACCAGCGACAGCACGACACTGGGGACGTCCCACGGACCGGGGTCGGGGTTGCGGGACTCGGGGATCACCTTGGCGCCGACGACGACCAGCAGCGCCATCACCGGGAGGTTGATCAGGAAGACCGAGCCCCACCAGAAGTGGCCCAGCAGGAAGCCGCCGAGGACCGGCCCGACCGCCGTGCCGGCCGAGGCCATGGCGCCCCAGATGCCGATCGCCAGGCTGCGTTCCTTGGGGTCGTGGAAGAGGTTGCGGATCAGGGCGAGGGTGGAGGGCATCAGCGTCGCCCCGGCCACGCCCTGCAGGCCGCGCGCGATGATCATCATCGACGGGCTGGTGGCGTAGGCGGCGAGCACCGACAGCGCACCGAACGCCACCGAGCCGATGAGCAGCAGCTTCTTCCGGCCGATCCGGTCGCCGAGGCTGCCCATGGAGACCAGCAGTCCGGCGATGACGAACGAGTAGATGTCACCGATCCACAGCAGCTGGGTGCCGGACGGCTTCAGGTCCTCGCTCAGGAACGGGGTGGCCAGGCCGAGCACGGTGGCGTCGACGCCGACCAGCAGGACCGCCAGGACCAGGACCGAGAGGGCGAGCCAACGGCCCGGCCGGGGCTGGTCGTCCACATGGGCCGAACCAGCCCGCCTTTCGGCTATGGGATCGCTCATTTCTCCATGCTCCGTCGGATGCCGCCGAGCAGCAGCTCGGCGATCGAGTGGTCGAGGTCGTTCCGGGCGACGCGGCCTTCGTGCACCGCCCAGGCGCCGGCGCCGAGGAGGCCGTAGAACGCCTCGGTCAGCCAGTTCGCGCTGAGGTCGACCCGGAAGGTGCCCTCCTCCTGGCCGCGACGGAACAGTGCGGTGAGCCGGGCGTCGAGCTGGGCCCAGCCGGCGTTGACCGGCTCGTTCTCGAAGAGCTGGTTCTCGGTGAAGAGGAAGGCCAGCACGCCGGCGACCGGCTCGGCCTCGCGGACCAGTCGGCGCAGCCCGCCGGCGGCGTCCCCCTCGTCGAGCCGGGCGGCGTCGATGGCCCGGGCGAACCGCTCGATCCCGTGCTCCTCCAGGGCGCGGATCAGCGCGTCGCGGCCCGCGAAGTGCCGGTGCAGGGTCGCCCGGCTGATGCCCGCGGCGCGGGCGATCTCGTCCATCAACGTCGTCGCGCGCCGGGCGAGCAGGGCGGCGGCTTCGGTGAGTACGTGTTCTCTGTCCACGGGCATGAGACGGAGGATACCCGAATGAGACGTTCACGTCTCATTCAATTCTGTGCTGTCGCAGACGGACGCCCCTCCGGGCCACCGCACCGGCGCCGGGCACCCGTGAAACGCGAGGGCGGCACCACCTGATCAGGTGGTGCCGCCCTCGTCGGCCGGCGCGGGCCGCGCCGGCCGCGCCGTCACTTCTTGGCCGCGGCCCACTCCTGCTGCCGCACCAGGTCCGCCCGCACCTCGGCGAGCTGCACCGCCACCGCCGACGGCGCGGTGCCGCCGCGGCCGTCGCGCGCCGCGAGCGCACCGGGGACGTTGAGGACGCCCCGGACCTCGGGCGTCAGGTGCGGCGAGATCTTGGCGAACTGCTCGTCGGTCAGCTCGTCCAGCTCGATGCCCTGCGCCTCGCACTCCTTGACGCACTCGCCGGCCACCTCGTGCGCCACCCGGAACGGCACACCCTGCTTGACCAGCCACTCGGCGACATCGGTGGCGAGCGAGAAGCCGGCCGGCGCCAGTTCCTCCATCCGTGCGCGGTTGACGGTCAGCGTGGCCATCATCCCGGTGAACGCCGGAAGCAGCACCTCCAGTTGGTCGCAGGAGTCGAAGACCGGCTCCTTGTCCTCCTGGAGGTCGCGGTTGTAGGCGAGCGGCAGGGCCTTGAGCGTCGCCAGCAGCCCCGTCAGGTTGCCGATCAGACGCCCCGACTTGCCCCGCGCCAGCTCCGCGATGTCCGGGTTCTTCTTCTGCGGCATGATCGACGAGCCGGTGGAGAAGGCGTCGTGCAGCGTGACGAAGGAGAACTCCTTCGTGTTCCAGATGATGACCTCCTCCGCGATCCGGGAGAGGTTGACCCCGATCATCGCGGTGATGAAGGCGAACTCCGCGACGAAGTCCCGGGAGGCCGTGCCGTCGATGGAGTTCCCCGCCGAGCCCCGCTCGAAGCCGAGGTCCGCGGCGACCGCCTCCGGGTCGAGGCCGAGGCTGCTGCCGGCCAGCGCGCCGGAGCCGTACGGCGAGACCGCGGTCCGCTCGTCCCACTGCCGCAGCCGCTCGGCGTCCCGGGACAGCGACTGCACATGGGCGAGCACATGGTGGGCGAAGAGCACCGGCTGGGCGTGCTGGAGGTGGGTGCGGCCGGGCATGGCGACGTCCGGGTGCGCCTCGGCGAGGCCGATCAGCGCCTCCTGGAGGTCGGCCAGCAGCCCCCCGACGATCCGGGCGTGGTCCCGCAGATACATCCGGAAGAGCGTGGCGACCTGGTCGTTGCGGGACCGGCCGGCCCGCAGCTTGCCACCGAGGTCCGGGCCGAGCCGCTCCAGCAGCCCGCGCTCCAGGGCGGTGTGCACGTCCTCGTCGGCGATGGTGCCGGTGAACGAGCCGTCGGCGACGTCCCGTTCGAGCCGGTCCAACCCCTCGATCATGCGGGCCAGTTCGTCGGCGGTGAGCAGTCCGGCCTTGTGCAGCACACGGGCGTGCGCGCGGGAGCCGGCGATGTCGTACGGGGCCAGCCGCCAGTCGAAGTGGACGGAGGCGGAGAGTTTGGCCAGCGCCTCGGCCGGTCCGTCGGCGAAGCGACCGCCCCAGAGCCGGACGTCGCCGTTGTTGCTGCTCACTTGCTGTGCTCCTCGTCGGTGGTGGATTCACGGCGAGCGCCGGACGGACTGACGGTCAGCCCGTTCGGCGCTCGAACGGCGGGCGGGTCGGCCCCGTGCGCCGGATCCCGGAAGGGTCAGCCTGCCAGGTCGCGCTGCGCGGCAATCTTGCTCGACATGCCGAAGAGCTCGATGAAGCCCTTGGAGAGCGACTGGTCGAACGTGTCGCCGGTGTCGTAGGTGGCCAGGTTGAAGTCGTACAGCGACTGCGCGGAGCGCCGGCCGGTGACCACCGCGCGACCGCCGTGCAGGGTCATCCGGACGTCGCCGGAGACCGCCGCGTTGGCCTCGTCGAGGAAGCCGTCCAGGGCCCGCTTGAGCGGCGAGAACCACAGGCCGTCGTAGACCAGCTCGCCCCAACGCTGCTCGACCTGCCGCTTGTAGCGGGCCAGTTCGCGCTCGACGGTGACGTTCTCCAGCTCCTGGTGCGCGGTGATCAGCGCGATCGCACCCGGGGCCTCGTACACCTCGCGGGACTTGATGCCGACCAGGCGGTCCTCGACCATGTCGATCCGGCCGATGCCCTGGGCGCCGGCCCGCGCGTTGAGCTCCTGGATGGCCTGGAGGACGGTGACTGGCCTGCCATCGAGGGCGACCGGCGCGCCTTCCTTGAAGGTGATCACGACCTCGTCGGCCTCGCGCGGGGTGGCCGGGTTCTCGGTGTACTCGTAGAGGTCCTCGATCGGCGCGTTCCAGATGTCCTCCAGGAAGCCGGTCTCCACGGCCCGCCCGAAGACGTTCTGGTCGATGGAGTACGGCGACTTCTTGGTGGTGGCGATCGGCAGTTCGGCCTTCTCGGCGAAGGCGATCGCCTTGTCCCGGGTCATCGCGTAGTCGCGGACCGGGGCGATGCACTTCAGGCCGGGGGCGAGCGAGGAGATGCCCGCCTCGAACCGGACCTGGTCGTTCCCCTTGCCGGTGCAACCATGGGCGACCGTGGTCGCGCCGTGCTTCTCGGCGGCGGCGACCAGGTGCTTGACGATGGCCGGCCGGGAGAGCGCGGAGACCAGCGGGTAGCGGTCCATGTAGAGGGCGTTGGCCTTGATCGCCGGGAGGCAGTACCCCTCGGCGAACTCGTCCTTGGCGTCGGCGACCTCGGCCTCCACCGCACCGCAGGCGAGCGCGCGCTTGCGGATGACGTCCAGGTCCTCGCCGCCCTGGCCGACGTCCACGGCAACGGCGATGACCTCGGCGCCCGTCTCCTCGGCTATCCAGCCGATGCAGACGGAGGTGTCCAGGCCGCCCGAATAGGCGAGTACGACACGCTCGGTCATGGGTTTCTCCTTACGGTGCATTCACTGCTAGGCATAAGTATGCACTCCACTGCATGCTTCGTCAACGGATTCGGAAAACCCCAGGTCGGCGACGCCGCCAGCGGTCCCGCACGGACGCGGGACCCACCCCCGAAGTGCCGCGACGCACCCCTCAGCCCTCGCGGAGCGCCTCCAGCAACACCGCCGTATGGCTCAGCGGCACTTCCTTCGTCGCCGTCAGCAGCGTCAGCGGACCGTCCGCCGCCAGCTCCCGCAGGTGCTCCAGCGCCGCGCCCGGCGCCCCCTCGGCCAATTCGGCCCGGTACCGCTCGGCGAACTCCTCGAACCGCGCCTCGTCGTGCCCGTACCACTTGCGCAGCTCCGTCGAGGGCGCCACGTCCTTGCACCACTCGGCGTCGGCGACCCGCTCGTCACCCTTCGCCATCCCCCGGGGCCACAGCCGGTCCACCAGGACCCGCGCCCCGTCCGCCGGTTCCGGCGGGTCGTACACCCGGCGCACCTCGACCGTGCGCGACCTGTTCGTTTTCTTCGTTTTCTGCGCTTTTGCCGGCATATTCCCATCAGAACACGGTCGCCGCGGGCCCGCCGGGAGGCCCCGGAGCACCCCAAAGGGGACCCGCTTTGGATTCATCGGCCCGGACAGGGTATTTTTCTGTCTGCACGGCCCGACCGGGAGTCTCCGGTCGGAACACGGCACCGGGACGTGGCGCAGCTTGGTAGCGCACTTGACTGGGGGTCAAGGGGTCGCAGGTTCAAATCCTGTCGTCCCGACGGTGTCGCAAGGCCCGTCGATCCGGGAGGAATCCCGGATCGACGGGCCTTGTGCCGTATGGGGCGCGGCGTCGGGCCGCACGCTTCCGGGCCGCGAGCTCACGGCCCGTCAGCCGGCCGCGCGGGGCTCAGGACAGCGTGCCGATCTCGTGGCGGACCGCGTCCACGACCTTGGCCGGGAGCGTCGCATAGCCCTGGAAGGTCAGGTTCTGCTGGCCCTTCTGGCTGGCCATGTACGCCAGGAACGCCTTGGTCGCGGGCCAGGTCTCCGGCTTGTTGCCCTTGTCGCAGACGATCTCGTAGGTGACCACGTCGATGGGATAGGCGCCGGGGACCTTGGTCCCGTAGTCGAGGTCGAGGATGACGTCATGGCCGGTGTTGACCGTCCGGGCACCGGCGATCGCGTGGGATGCCGCGATCACGTTGGCGTCGGCGGGGGTCGCCGCGCCGGTGGCGACCGAGACGGTGTGCAGCATCCGGTCCACCGCGTACGGCAGCTCGACGTAGCCGATCCCGCCCGTGGTCCGCTGCACCTGGGCGGCGAGGTCCGCAGAGCCCTTGGCGGATCCGCCGCCCTGCGCCGGCCACTCCTTGGCGTGCGGATACGGCCAGGCGTCCCGGGCGGTGGCGGCGAGGTACGCCGTGAAGTTGTCGGTCGTGCCGGAGGAGTCGGAGCGGTGGAACGTCCGGATCGGCGTGGCGGGGAGCTTGGCGTCCTTGTTGAGCCCGGCGATCGCCGGGTCGTCCCACTGCGTGATCCGGCCGTTGAAGATCTTGGCGAGGGTGGGGGCGTCGAGGACCAGCCGATCGACCCCGGGGAGGTGGAAGGCGACCGCGATCGGCCCGCCGACGATCGGCAGGTGGATGGCGCGGCCGCCGTCGGCGCAGACCTTCTCGGACTGCTTGACCTGGTCGGCGTCGAGCGGGGAGTCCGAGCCGGCGAAGGCCGTCCGGCCGCGCAGGAAGTCGTCCTGGCCGGCCCCCGAGCCGTTGCCGTCGTAGCTGATCTTGGTGCCGGCGCAGGCCCGCGTGTAGGTGGTGATCCAGTACTTCATCGCGTACTGCTGGGCCGTCGAGCCGGAGGCCCGCAGGGTGGCCGCCTTGCCGCAGGCGATGGCGCCCGCGGCGGCGGACGGGCTGGGGGACGGGGCGGACGGGCTGGGAGAGGGGGCCGAGCCGCCGTTCGCACCGCAGGCCGTGAGGGCGAGGGCGCCGCACACGGCCACCGCCCCGAGGGCCCTGGTGCGCGGGCCGGCCTTCCGCTGAGGCTTCACTGTGCAGCGCTCCTTCCTGCGGACCGGCCCCGGCCGACGCAGCTGAGGGTGATGACGCCGCGCCGTCGCGGCGTCCGTCCGTACGGCGGCGGCTCGCGCGGCGGTGAGCGCCGGAGCCACCACCGCACCCTCAGTCACTATATGCACTTATATGCCTACGGATGGTGATTGCCGCAGTAGGGCGGTCACGGCGCCCCGCGGTCGTCCTTCTGCGCCAGCCGCAGCAGGTGGTCCGCGAGCGCCTGCCCGCCCGACGGGTCGCGGCTGATCAGCATCAGGGTGTCGTCGCCCGCGATGGTGCCGAGGATGTCGTGGAGTTCCGCCTGGTCGATGGCGGAGGCCAGGAACTGGGCGGCGCCCGGCGGGGTGCGCAGGACAACGAGGTTGGCGGACGCCTCGGCGGAGATGAGGAGTTCGCCGGAGAGGCGGCGCATCCGCTCCTCCTTGGCGGACTCCCCCAGCGGCGCCCGCGGCTTGCGGTCGCCGCCCTCGCTCGGTACCGCGTAGATCAGCTCCCCGCCGGTGTTGCGGATCTTGACCGCACCCAGTTCGTCCAGGTCGCGGGAGAGCGTCGCCTGGGTGACGGAGAGCCCGTCGTCGGCGAGCAGTTTGGCGAGCTGGCTCTGGGAGCGGACCGGTTGCCGGTTGAGGATGTCCACGATCCGGCGGTGGCGGGCGGTGCGGGTCTGCGGTACGGCCGGGCCGCTGGTGTGCGACTCGTTGCCCTGCGGCTCGGTCATCGTTGCGTCAGTCTCCGGATCCTCGTACCCCGTTGGCCGATTCCTCGGCCTTCTTGAGGACGCCGGGGAGCTTCTGGAGGAAGGTCTCCACCTGCTCGTCGGAGACGATCAGCGGCGGGGCGAGCCGGATGACGTCCGGCGCGACCGCGTTGACCAGAAGGCCCGCGTCCTGGGCCGCCTGCTGCGCGTGTGACGCGAGGGGCCCGGTCAAGACGATACCGAGGAGCAGCCCGGCGCCGCGGACCTGGCCGACCAACGGGTGCTCCAGGGCGGCGATGCCGGCGCGCAGGCGCGCACCGACCCGCTGGACGTGGTCGAGGAGGCCGTCCGCCTCGATGGTGTCCAGGACGGCGAGGGCGCCGGCGCAGACGATCGGGTTGCCGCTGAACGTCGAGCCGTGCGAGCCGGGGGTGAGCAGGTCGGCGGCCGGGCCGAAGGCGAGGGTGGCGCCGATGGGGAGGCCGCCGCCGAGGCCCTTGGCGAGGGTGATGACGTCGGCCTCGACGCCCTGGGCCGTGGACGCCAGCCAGTGGCCGGTGCGGCCGATGCCGGTCTGGATCTCGTCGAGGACCAGCAGGGTGCCGGTGGCGGCGGTGATCTCGCGGGCGGCCCGGAGGTAGCCGGGCGGCGGGACGACCACGCCGTTCTCGCCCTGGATCGGCTCCAGGACGACCATGGCGGTGTCGGTGGTGACGGCGGCCCGCAGGGCGTCCACGTCGCCGTACGGGACGTGGTCGACGTCGCCGGGCAGCGGGCGGAACGGGTCCTGCTTGGCGGGCTGGCCGGTGAGGGCCAGGGCGCCCATGGTGCGGCCGTGGAAGCCGCCGGTGGTGCTGACCATGTGGGTGCGGCCGGTCAGCCGGCCGATCTTGAAGGCGGCCTCGTTCGCCTCGGCACCGGAGTTGGAGAAGTAGACCCGGCCGGGCCGGCCGGTGAGCGCGAGCAGGCGCTCGGCCAGGGCCACGGTGGGCTCGGCGACGAAGAGGTTCGACACGTGGCCGAGGGTGGCGACCTGGTCGGAGACCGCGCGGACCACCGCGGGGTGGGCGTGGCCGAGCGCGTTGACCGCGATCCCGCCGAGGAAGTCGAGGTAGGCACTGCCGTCGGCGTCCCAGACGGTGACGCCCTCGCCGCGGACGAGCGGGACGCGGGGGGTGCCGAAGTTGTCCATCATGGCGCCCTGCCAGCGCCCGGTGAGCCCCTCGTTGGTGACCGGTCCTCCGCCGGTCACCGTGCCCCGGGTGGCCGGGGTGTCCGCCGCCGTGCCGTTGCTCATGCCGTCCCCTCCGCAGTGTGGTGTGTGGTGCTGCCGTGCGGGCCGGTGGCCGTCGCCGGATCGGGGTCCGGGACCACCATCGTGCCGATGCCCTCGTCGGTGAAGATCTCCAGCAGGATCGAGTGCTGGACCCGCCCGTCGATGACCCGGGCGTTGCGCACGCCGTGGCGCACGGCGTGCAGGCAGCCCTGCATCTTCGGGACCATGCCGCTGGCCAGGTCGGGCAGCAGCTTCTCCAGCTGGCTCGCGGTGAGCCGGGAGATCACCTCGTCGCTGTGCGGCCAGTCCTCGTAGAGGCCCTCGACGTCGGTGAGCACCATCAGGGTCTCCGCGCCGAGCGCCGCCGCCAGGGCGGCTGCGGCGGTGTCGGCGTTGACGTTGAAGACGCCGGCGCCGTCGCCGTCGTCGCTGCTGCGGGCGACGGACGAGATCACCGGGATCCGGCCGTCGTCCAGCAGCGCCCGCACCGCGCCGGGGTCGATGGCGGTGATCTCGCCGACCCGGCCGATGTCGACCCGCTCGCCGTCGACGTCCGCGTAGTGCTTGGTGGCGGACATCAGCCGGGCGTCCTCGCCGGTCATGCCGACGGCGAGCGGGCCGTGCTCGTTGAGCAGGCCGACCAGCTCGCGCTGGACCTGGCCGGCCAGCACCATCCGGACGACGTTCATCGCCTCGGGCGAGGTGACCCGCAGCCCGGCCTTGAACTCCGACTGCAGGCCGAGGAGTTCGAGCTGGGCGCTGATCTGCGGGCCGCCGCCGTGGACGACGACCGGGCGCAGTCCGGCGTGCCGCAGGAAGACCACGTCCTGGGCGAAGGCGCGCTTGAGCTCGTCGTCGACCATGGCGTTGCCGCCGAACTTGATCACCACGGTCTTGCCGTGGTGCCGGGTCAGCCAGGGCAGCGCCTCGACGAGCGTGCGGGCCTTGGGGAGCGCGGTGTGCTTACGGGTGGTCATGCGGCGGCCTCGTTCCGCTCCGTGGGGTGTCCGTCCGGTACGCGCCGGTGCGCGGCGGGGCCGGTCATGAGGAGTACGCGCTGTTCTCGTGGACGTAGTCGGCGGTGAGGTCGTTGGCCCAGATGACCGCGGACTCCGTGCCGGCGGCGAGGTCGGCGGTGATCCGCACCTCGCGGTAGCGCATGTCCACCAGTTCCCGGTCCTCGCCCACCGAACCGTTCTTGCAGACCCAGACGTCGTTGATCGCGACGTTGAGCCGGTCCGGGTCGAAGGCGGCGGCGGTGGTGCCGATCGCGGAGAGCACCCGGCCCCAGTTGGGGTCCTCGCCGTGGATGGCGCACTTGAGCAGGTTGTTCCGGGCGATGGAGCGGCCGACCTCGACCGCGTCGTCCTCGTCGGCGGCGTTGATCACCTCGATGCGGATGTCCTTGCTGGCACCCTCCGCGTCGCCGATCAGCTGCCGGGCCAGGTCGTCGCAGACCTCCCGGACCGCCTCGGCGAAGGCGTCCTGGTCCGGCACGACACCGGAGGCGCCGGAGGCCAGCAGCAGCACCGTGTCGTTGGTGGACATGCAGCCGTCGGAGTCGACCCGGTCGAAGGTGGCGCGGGTGGCGGCGCGCAGCGCGGCGTCCAGCTGCTCGGCCGGCACGTCGGCGTCGGTGGTCAGCACGGCGAGCATGGTGGCCAGGCCGGGGGCGAGCATGCCGGCGCCCTTGGCCATGCCGCCGACCGTCCAGCCGTCCTTGGTGACCTGCGCGGTCTTGTGGACGCTGTCGGTGGTCTTGATGGCGATCGCGGCCTTCTCGCCGCCGTGGCCGGTGAGTTCGGCCGCGGCCTTCTCGACGCCGGGCAGCAGCTTGTCCATGGGCAATCGCACGCCGATCAGGCCGGTGGAGGCCACCGCGACCTCGGCGGCGCTGTGCCCGTCCAGCACCTCGGCGACCCTCTCCGCGGTCGCGTGGGTGTCCTGGAAGCCGAGCGGGCCCGTACAGGCGTTGGCGCCACCGGAGTTGAGGATCACCGCGGAGACCCGGCCGCCCTTGAGGACCTGCTCGGACCACCGCACCGGCGCCGCCTTGACGCGGTTCGAGGTGAACACGCCGGCGGCGGCCAGGCGCGGCCCGCTGTTGACCACCAGGGCGAGATCGGGGTTGCCGTTCTCCTTGATCCCGGCGGCGATGCCCGCCGCGAGGAATCCCTGCGCTGCCGTCACACTCACTGCTTCTCCTCGTTCGCCCCGCCGCCGCAGCGGCTCGTGTCCTTCTCGCCCGCGCAGCGCAGCGGCGCGGCATCCTCCCCCAGTGCCTCAAGGGCCTGGGAGGTGCCCCCGGTCGTCCGCCGGCCGGTGGCCGCGCGTGCGACCCTCACGGCGCGACTCCCGTCGCGGAAAGTCCCAGCTCCTCGGGGAGGCCGAGGGCGATGTTCATGCTCTGGACCGCGCCGCCCGCGGTCCCCTTGGTCAGGTTGTCGATGGCGCTGATCGCGATGATCCGGCCGGCCGCCGGGTCGAGGGCCACCTGGATCTGTGCGGCGTTGGAGCCGTACACGGCGGCGGTGGTGGGCCACTGTCCCTCGGGCAGCAGCCGGACGAACGGTTCGCCGGCCAGCGCCTTCTCGTAGGCGGCGCGCACCGCCTCGGCGTCCACGCCGGGTCGGGCCTTGGCCGAGCAGGTGGCGAGGATGCCGCGGGGCATCGGCGCCAGGGTCGGGGTGAAGGACACCGTGACCGGCTCGCCGGCCGCCGCGCCGAGGTTCTGGATCATCTCCGGGGTGTGCCGGTGCCCGCCGCCGACGCCGTACGGACTCATCGAGCCCATGACCTCGGAGCCCAGGAGGTGCGGCTTGAGGGCCTTGCCCGCGCCGGAGGTGCCGGACGCCGCGACGATCACGGCCTCCGGCTCGGCGAGGCCGGCCGCGTAGGCCGGGAACAGCGCGAGCGAGACGGCGGTGGGGTAGCAGCCCGGGACCGCGATGCGCTTGGACCCCCGCAGCGCCGCGCGGCCGCCGGGCAGCTCCGGCAGGCCGTACGGCCAGGTGCCGGCGTGCGGCGAACCGTAGAACGCCTCCCAGTCGGCGGCGTCCTTCAGCCGGAAGTCCGCGCCGCAGTCCACCACCAGCACCTCGGGGCCGAGCTGCTCGGCGACCGCCGCGGACTGGCCGTGCGGCAGCGCGAGGAACACCACGTCGTGGCCGGCCAGCGCCTCGGGCGAGGTCGGCGCCAGCACGCGGTCGGCGAGCGGGGCCAGGTGCGGCTGGAGCGCGGCCAGGCGCTGCCCCGCGTTGGAGTGCCCGGTCACCGCGCCGATCTCGACCTCCGGGTGCCCCAGGAGCAGGCGCAGGAGTTCCCCTCCCGCGTATCCGCTCGCACCGGCGACTGCTGCTCGTACCGTCATGACCCCTGGACCCTCCGTCTCGATGGCATGACTATACGGATGATTGCAGTTTTATGCAATGCCGGGCGGGCGGCCCGGGCGGGGCGCGCCGAACCACCGGGCCAGGGCGGCGCGCAGGCCCTCCGCCCCGCCGTCCCGGCCGGCCCAGCAGACGTGCCCGTCAGGGCGGACCAGCAGTGCCTCGCCGGCGCCCGCCGCGGGCCCGACATCGGCGCGGTCGACCCGGTCCGCCCAGCCGTCCGCCGCGGCGGCGGCCGTCGAGGCGGCGCCGGCCAGCAGGACGCCGCGGCCGGACGGCAGCCGGACGCCGGGCAGCCGCGCCCCCAGCAGCGGGTGGTCCGGCGCGTCGGGCATCGGGTAGCGGATGTCCGTGCCGGCGATCACGGCGGCGATGCGGTGGTTGGCCTCCGGCACGGTGAGCAGGTCGGCGAACATCTCGCGGACCACCACGGCATCCGGGTCGGGGAGCGTCAGCACCATCTGTGCGCGGGTGTTGGCGAGCACCCGGGCGCCGACCGGGTGCCGCTCGGCGTCGTAGGTGGCCAGCAGGCCGTCCGGGGCCCGGCCGCGGATCACCGCGGCCAGCTTCCAGCCCAGGTTGAACGCGTCCTGCATGCCGAGGTTGAGGCCCTGCCCGCCGGCGGGGGCGTGGATGTGGGCCGCGTCGCCGGCCAGCAGCACCCGGCCGTCGGCGTACCGCTCGGCCTGCCGGGCTGCGTCGGTGAAGCGGGACGCCCAGCGGACGGCGCGCAGTTCGCGCGGCGGGCCGGGGCAGCGGGCCAGCGCCGTGCGCACCTCGTCCTCGGTGACCGGGGCGTCGCGGTCCACGCCCTGCTGATCGGGGCCGCCGAGGATCAGCCGGTGCACCCCGTCGCCGAGCGGGAGCAGGAAGGCGACGCCCGCGGGGTCCGGGGTGAGGTCGGGCAGGCGCCATGCCTCGCCGGGGCCGGCGGATCCGGCCTCCGCCGCGGCGGGCGCGACGAGTTCGACGTCGGCGACGACCATGCCGATCCGGCCGTCCCACCCCGGGAAGGGCACGCCCAGGGCGCGGCGCACCGTGCTGCGCCCGCCGTCCGCGCCCACCAGGTACCCGGCCCGGACGGTGCGCTCCGCACCGTCGGGCCCGCGGAGGGTGGTGGTGACACCGCCCTCGTCCTGCCGGAACGACGTCAACTCCCGTCCCCGCAGCACCGGGACGCCGTACCCGGCGAGATGGTCCTCCAGGAACTCCTCGACCCGGGCCTGCGGGATGCCGACCTGGTGCGGGAACGGCGTGTCCAGCGCGTCGTAGTGGAGCGGAAGTCCGGCGAAGTGGCCGGCGGGGAGCAGCGTCAGCGACCGGTCCAGGACCGGCTCCAGCCAGCCTCGGCAGTCCAGCACCTCGGCGGTGCGCGGCTGGAGGTTGAGTGCCTTGGACCGACCGGTCCGGAAGGGCAGCCGTTCCACGACGGCCGCCCGCACTCCGGCCAGGCCCAGCTCGTTGGCGAGCAGCAGGCCGGTCGGGCCCGCCCCCGCGATCAGCACCTCGTAGTCGGTGTCCACGGCTCCCCTACAGCTTCATGCCGTGCCGGGTGAGGTACCAGTTGTGCCAGGCGAACAGCCCGCCGAGCATCACCAGCCACAGCACGGTGCTGGTGAGCGGGAAGTCGTCCACCGGGATCGTGTACGCCAGCACCACCCGCAGCACCGCGTCGAGCAGGAAGACCGCGCCCCACACCGCCGTGACCAGCCGCAGGTGATGGCGGAACGTCGGCTCGGTGTCCCACCGCGCCTCCCACTCGACCAGTCCGGCCTCGCCGACCTTGGCGATGACGATGCCGCGCGAGGCGGTCATGATGAACGGGCGCCGGGTGAGCAGCGTGCCGAGCACCCAGAGGCCGATCGCCGCGGTCAGCCAGCTGTCCCGGATCATCACCACCCGGGGGCTGCCGGAGATCAGGGTCAGCACCGTGCCGATCACCACCAGGCTCAGCGTGAACACCGCCATCGCCTCCACCCGGCGCTGCCGCACGATGCCGTAGGCGATCCACGGCAGCAGCAGCGCGCCGCCGACGGCCATCGCGAGCCACTGGTCGAGGCCGGCCGCGCGCAGTCCGTAGTAGGAGCCGAGCGGGAGGGCCAGCTCGAAGAGGAGCTGCGCGGCGAGCCGGCGGCGCAGCGCCTTCGTGCGGCGCCGGGCGGCCGCCGCGAGGGCCCCGTCCGCTTCGGTCCGTGGTGCCCGGTGCGTGGCCATGGTGTGTGCCCCCGTGTCCGCGGTCATGACGCCCTCCTGGTGGCGCGGTCGAACAGGTCCGCCAACTCCCGGCCGGCGGCCCGTACATCGAGATCGGGATCGTGGGTGGCGCGGCGCACCACGTCGTCGATGGCGGCGCGGATCGCGCGCATCATCACCCACGGGTCGAAGTCGCAGAACTCGCCGGCGCGCTGCGCCTTGCGGAGCTGCTCCACCTGGACGGCGAGGTTCGCCTCCGTCGTGCCGAGGAAGGCGACCATGCCGGGGTCCTCGCCGCGGAGGTTGCCGAGGATCTCGACGATCGCCGCGAGGTGGTTGGGGTACTCGGCGAACAGGTCGAGGTTGCCCTCGATGGAGGCGCGCAGGCGGGCCGCGTAGCTCTCGTGGGCCTCGATGCGGGGGCGGATGAAGCCGTCCGCGAGCCGCATCACCTCGGTGACGACCTCACGCATCAGGTCGTCCCGGCCGTCGAAGTGGTAGGAGATCATCCCCGTGCTGCTCAGCCCGGCGCGCTCCGCGATCTTCGCGAACGAGGCCCGGTGATAGCCGACCTCGGCGATGACGTCGATCGCCGCGGCGACGATCTGGGCCCGGCGGCCCGACTCGGTGAACGAGGGCTGGCCGGTCTTGCGCGTCGCCTTTTGCTTGGCCGTGCTGTTCTTTGCTTGCATGAGCAAGACGGTAGCCGGGTTTGCTCGCCCGAGCAAGACGTTTTGCTCACCCGCGCAAGAGAGATGTGCTCACCGGGGCAAGAGGGGCGGAGGGCGGCCCCGGACACGGGAAGGGGCCCGGGCATCACGCCGCGCCGGGGCCCGGGCCGGGGGCCGGCCGGCTCATCTCCCGTACACCCGGCCGGTGTTCGGTTCCGGCGCCGGGCGGTGCTGCGCCGCCGGGCCCGCGGCGAAGGCACGCAGCAGGTTCTCGGTGGTGCGGGTGACGAAGGCGCCGGTGCGGCGGTCCATGCCGTGGTCGCGGCCGTCGTCCCGGGTGCCCGCCATGAGGGCCTCGACCCAGCGCATGGTGCCGGTGGCGAAGACGCCGGCACCCCCGGGGACGGTGTAGTAGGCGGAGTCGGCGTGGCTGGCGCGGCCCTGGCAGACCAGCGGGGAATGCGCGACGATCTCCAGGTCGGCGGGGGTGGGGGCCTCGGGCGTGACCCGGTCGTACTCCACGCCGACCAGGTGCGGGAAGGCGTCGCCGGTCCTGACGCCGGTCCCCTCGAAGAGCCAGTGGCCGGCGCCGTGCACCACGTAGGGCGCGTCCGTCGGGTAGCCCTCGTAGAACACGCCGGTCAGGGCCGACTCCGGGTCGGCGGCGGGCGGTGCGCGGAAGTCGTGGGTGGGCGGGTCGCCGTGGTCGGCGAACCCCGGGTCGTCGCGGTAGGCGGTCTTGTAGCAGGTCACGGTGCGCAGCGGGCCGTCCTCGCCGGCGTCCAGACGGACCCGGCGGAAGCAGGCGTTGGCGCCCAGGAAGGCGATGTTGGTGCCGCTGTCGCGGGCCCGGGTGACGTGCGCGCGCTGCTGCGGCGTCCAGTATTCGTCGTGGCCGAGGGAGAGCACGGCGGTGGCGCCGCGCAGCGCGGACGGGTCGCGGTGGACGTCCACCGAGGTGGTGTAGGCCAGCGGCAGGCCCAGGCGTTCGGCCAGCACCACCAGGGCGCGCTCGTAGACCAGGAACTTCTCGGCGCCGGTGGCGTCGTAGGGGCGGTCGAAGGTGACCGCCAGCGAGCGGGTGGCGTAGGCGCCGTCCCGGCCCCGGTAGAGGCTGTGGCCGCCCCAGGCGTTGTACGCCTGCCAGGTCGTCACCGCGTGCATCAGGGCGGTGCGGCCCGCGGCGCCGGCCGAGCGGACGATCAGCGGGACGTACCGCTGGTGGCCGTGGTCGGTGTCGAGGCGGAGCAGATAGGCGCCGGGCGGCCAGCCGTCGGTGCGGACGGCCGTGCTGCGCGGCCAGCCGGCCACCACCGTGCGGGTCGCGGCCAGCAGCCGCGGGTCCGGGCCGCGCCGCCCGGCGAGCCGCGCCGAGCGCCACACCAGCCGCGCCTGGGCGCCGCCGTACCAGCCGACCCGGTAGGCGCAGATGCGGAAGCCGGGCGCGGTGGTGGAGACGTGCAGGCCGAACTCCTCGCCGGGCAGCACGCTCACCCGGTCCGCATAGCCCTCGATCGCGTCCGGCGGGCCGGTGGCGCGCAGCCGCCAGTCCGGGCTGCCGGGGCGGGTGCGCTCGGCGGTGAGCGGGTCCGCGGGCCGGTGGCCGCGGGTGCCGGCCGGGGAGTCGCAGCCGGCCAGGCCGGTGGCCAGGGCCGCGATGCGGGTGGCGGCGCCGAGGAAGTGCCGGCGGTCCAGGCCGGCGGGCGGCCGGTCCGCGGCGCGGCGCTCCCCCGCGTCGCGTGCGGCGCCGTCCGCCATCGGGTCGCTCCCGTCCGTGCGTTCCTGGTGCCTGGTCCGTCCGGGACGATCCGTCCCAGGACGATCCTGCGCCCGGCGGCGCGGCCGGACGACCGCAGCGGGCCCGAACGCGGGTATCGGGGGCCCGCCCGGAGGCACACGGGGCCCGGCCGCCCCGCGGGGACGGCCGGGCAGGGGCCACCGCTCCCCCGTCGGCTCAGGCGCCGCGCGTATACGGGGAACCGCGTATGGCGCGACGGCGGTCGGAGCTGGTGCAGTGGAAGCAGCAAGGCGAGGAGGTGACGGCCATGGCGGTGTCCGCCCCGGCCGCACCGGGCGCCGTCGGCGGCGGGACCACCCGGCAGGAACGGGTGAGCGCGTTCCTGGAACGGGTGATCACCGACGGCGGGGCCGCGGTCGCGGGCCTGTGCACCTCTCTCGGCGACCGGCTCGGGCTGTACCGGGCGATGGCCGGCGTCGGCCCGCTGACCTCCGCCCAGCTCGCCGCCCGCACCGGGCTGGTCGAGCGGTACGTCCGGGAGTGGCTGGCGGCCCAGGTGGCCGGCGGGTACGTGACGTACGCGCCGGACCGCGACACCTACCTGCTCCCGGACGAGCACGCCGCGGTCCTCGCCGAGCCCGGGCTGCCCAGCTACGCGGCCGGCTTCTTCACCATGCTGCAGGCGCTGTACGCCACCGAGGACAGCCTGATGGACGCGTTCCGCACCGGCGAGGGCATCGGCTGGGAGGAACACGGAGCGGCGCTGTTCGAGGGCACCGCGAAGTTCTTCCGCCCCGGTTACGCGGCGTCGCTGGTGCCCGAGTGGCTGGCCTCGCTGGACGGTGTGGTGGAGAAGCTGGAGCGCGGGGCCGCGGTGGCGGACGTCGGATGCGGTTACGGCTACTCGACGGCGCTGATGGCGCGGGCGTTCCCCAACTCCCGCTTCACCGGCTACGACTTCCACCGCCCGTCCGTGGAGGCGGCCCGCGGGATCGCCGCCGAGCAGGGCGTGGCCGACCGGGTGACCTTCGAGGTGGCGGGCGCCGACGACTTCCCCGGCGAGGACTTCGACCTGATCACCTACTTCGACTGCCTGCACGACATCGGCGACCCGGGCGCCGCGCTCCGGCACGCCGAGCACGCCCTCGCCGAGGGCGGCACCTGCATGATCGTGGAACCGAACGCCTCCCCGCACGCCGAGGAGAACGCCAACCCGGTCGGCCGGGTGCTGACCGCCGCCTCGGTGGCCGTCTGCCTGCCGTCCGCGCTGGCCCAGCACGGCCCGCAGGCGCTGGGGAACCACGCGGGCGAGCGGGCGCTGCGGGAACTCGCCGACGCGGCCGGGCTGCACCACTGGCGGCTGGCGGCCCAGAGCCCGGTCAACCGCGTCTATGCCGTCGGGCGCTGACCCGCCCGACGCCCCCGGCCGGTCTTCCCCCGGCCGGCCGGGCGGCCCCGCTCCGGGCGGCTCCCGGCAACGCCCCGGGAGCCGCTCCGAGCGGCCTTGACCCGGGCTGAAGGGCTCGGCAGGCTGGATGTATGAGCGCGGCCGCGGAGGCCGGCCTGCGGCGCATCCTCTCCGTCGTCGACCTCCTGATCGACGCCGTGGACGAGGACACCCTGGTTCCGGCGCTGCTGCCGCTGCTGCTCGGCGCGCTGCCCGGCGACAGCATCATCTGGTCGCCCCGACCCGACCCCGCCCATCCGCTGCGCACCCTCCCGGACGACCTGCTGAGCCAGGACGTGCTGGACGCGTTCGACCGCGGGTGGTGGTGCGACTCCTTCGTCCGGCACACCCGGATCGGCAGCGGCGTCCCGCTGCGCCGCTCGACGCTGCAGACCCCCGGCGAGTTCCACGCGCTCCCGGTCTACTCCGATGTCTACCGGCCGTTCGGGGCCGAGCGGCAGCTGGCGATGTCCTTCCCCGCGGGCTATGCCGCGGGCGTTCCGCGGCGGGTCTCGGTGGTGGTCAGCCGCGACCGCCACGGCAGCGACTTCAGCGACGCGGACGTGGCCGCAGCGGTGCTGCTGCGCACCCGCCTCAGCCGGGTCATGGGCCGCCTCGCCCCGCCGGCCCCGGCCCCGGCCCGGGACCTGGTCACCCGCCGCGAATCGGCCGTGCTGCGCCTGCTCGCCGACGGTCTGACCAACCAGCAGATCGCGCACCGGCTGGCGATCAGCCCCCGCACGGTGGACAAGCACCTGGAGCACGCCTACGCCAAGCTGCAGGTGGGCGGCCGGGTCGCGGCGGCCAACGCCTGGCTGATGCGGGAGGCCGGGCGGCCGGGCCGGGGGCCGGACGCCGGGGCGTGAGGCGCCGGGCGGGCCGCCGCCGGCTCAGCGGGACGCGGGCGGCCAGGTCCACCGGCCGCTCTGCGCGAAGCGCGCCAACCCGGCCTCGTACGGGGCCGGTTCGAGCCCCTTTGCGGCCAGCCAGCCGGCGTCGAGATGGGTGGTGCGGTACGGCTCCGCGCCGTCCCCGGCGAGGAGGACCAGGCCGCCCCCGGTGCCCTCGGCCCGCAGGCGCGCGGCGAGGTGGCAGGCCGCCCACAGCGCGGTGCCGGTCGCCGGGCCGCAGGCCAGGCCGGCGGCCCGGTGCAGCCAGCGCATCGCGGCGACGGAGGCGGCGTCCGGGACCGGGACGACCAGGTCGATCAGCTCCGGCCGGAAGCCGGGTTCGGTGCGCGGGCGGCCGATGCCCGGGATCCGGGACGGCATCCCGGTCGCGTAGTCGCCGCAGCCGCTCGCCCAGGCCGGGAAGTAGGCGGAGTGCTCCGGGTCGGCGACGGCCAGCCGGGTCGGCAGGCCGTGGCGGCGCAGATGGCGGCCCAGGGAGGCGGAGGTGGCGCCGGTGCCGGCGCCGGTCACCAGCCACCGCGGGACGGGATGGCGGGCGCCCCGCAGCCCGTCGAGGATCTCGGTGCCGAGGTCCGGCATCGGGGCCGGACCGTCCGGCGACCGCCCGGCCGCGGCGAAGTGGTCGAGGAAACGGCCCCCGGTGCGCCCGGCCAGCGTCCGGGCCTCCTCCAGCACGGCGGCGGGCGGCAGTTCGCCGGTCCGGCACCGGCCGCCGTGTGCCGCGATCCGGTCGTGGGCGGCGGCCGGCGCGGTCCGCGGCAGGACGGCGGTGAACGGCAGGCCCAGCAGCCGGGCGAAGTACGCCCCGGCCACCGCCGCCGCGCCGCCGCTGCCCATCACCACCGGCGTCCCCTCGGTGAGGGTCCCGTCCTGGACGGCGGCGCGGAACAGCTCGCGCAGCAGCCGGTGCTTGACGCTGCCGGTGGGGTGCGCCGACTCGTCCTTGACGTACAGGTCGATCTCCGGGAGGGCGGGCAGGCGCACCGGCCGCAGCGGGGTCGGCGCGGCGTCGGCGGCCAGGTCGCGCAGCGCCCGGACCGCCCAGTCGTCGGGCGGCGGGACGGCACGCTCGGTCATCGGCGGGCTCCCGGCGCGGGTCAGGGGCCGACCGGGCCCGGGTCGAGCAGCCCCAGCGTCATCCACTGCTCGGGGGCGGCCAGCGGCCGGAAGCCGACCTTCTCGTAGACGCCGTGCGCGTCCTTGGTGGCGAGGGTGAGCCGGGCCAGTCCCTGCGACGCCAGGTGCTCGGCGACCTCCTCCACCAGGGCGGTGCCCAGGCCCTTGCCGCGGTCGTCGGGGGAGACGTAGACGTCGCAGAGCCAGGCGAAGGTGGCGTGGTCCGTGACGACCCGGGCGTAGGCGACCTGACGGCCCGAAGCCGCCTCGTACAGGCCGAAGTTGAGCGAGCCGGCGACGGCGCGGTCGTGGTGCGCGCGGGTACGGCCCAGGGCCCAGTAGGAGTCGTTGGCGAGCCAGTCGTGGACCAGGCCGGAGTCGAGGCGGTCCGGGTCGGTGGAGATCTCGTAGCCGTCGAGGGCGCGGGCAGTCATGCCCGGAGCCTGGCAGAAGGGTCGGGCCCGCGTCGAACGGGTTGCCGGGCCCGGCCCCGCCGTCCCGTTCAGGCCACCGGTACGCCCAGTTCGTCGCAGGCGGTGCGGAGCCGGCGGACCCCCTCGGTCAGTTCGGCGGCGCCGGCCGCCGAGGCGTAACTCAGCCGGAGGTGGGCGGCCGGCGGCTCGGCGGCGAAGTAGGGGCGGCCGGCCGCGACCGCGACGCCCGCGTGCAGTGCGGCACCGGTCAGCGCCGCCTCGTCGGTGCCGTCCGGCAGCCGCAGCCACAGGTGGTAGCCGCCGAGCGCGGTGCGCTGCCCGGCGCCCGCCACGGCCAGCGCCGGCAGTTCGCGCTGCAGGGCGGCCCGGACGGTCTGCCGACGGGAGGTCAACTCCCCCGCGATCAGACGGAGGTGACGCGGCCAGGCGGGCGAGCCGACGAGTTCCAGTGCGGCCTCCTGGAGCGGGCCGGGCACGAAGAAGCTGTCGACGACCTGGATGGCGCGCAGCCGGTCGAACACCGGGCCGCGGGCCGCCAGGGCGCCCACCCGCAGGCTCGGCGAGGTCGCCTTGGTCAGCGAGCGGACGTGCACCACGGTGCCGTCCGGGTCGTCGGCGAGCAGGGTCGGTGGCAGCGGGGGCGCGTCGGCGTGCCCCAGCAGCCGGGCGAAGTCGTCCTCGACGACGAAGGCGCCGGCCGCCCGGGCCACCCGCAGCACCTCCCGGCGGCGCTCGGCGGCCAGCACCGCGCCGGACGGGTTCTGGAACAGCGGCTGGCAGACGAACAGCCGGGCGCCGCTGACCCGGAAGGCGTCGGCGAGCAGATCGGTGCGGACGCCGTCGGCGTCCATCGGGACCGGCACCGGGCGCAGCCCGGAGGCCCGGGCGACGGCGAGCATGCCGGGGTAGGTCGGCGACTCGACGAGGACCGGGGCGCCGGGCGCGGCGAGGGCGCGCAGCGCGGCGGTCAGGGCGCTCTGGCCGCCGGCGGTGATCAGCACGTCGTTGGCGGAGAGCGGGCCGCCGGGGCCGCCGATCTCCCGGGCGAACCAGGCCCGCAGCTCCGGCACCCCGTCGACCGCCGGGCGGCTCCAGGCGCCGGGCCGCCGGCCGGCCCGCGCCAGCGCGGCGGCCAGGGCGCGTTCGGGCTGGAGGGCGGGCGGCAGATAGCCGCCGTTGAGCTCGATGACGCCGGGCCCGGGGGCGGAGAGCGTGGCCAGGACCCCGGAGGCGTCGACGCTGCGCGGCACCTGGTCGCCGGCCGGTTCGGCGCTCAGCGCGATCTCCTGCCAGGAGGTGTCGACCGGGGGCGGGGTCGCGCGGCGCGGCTCGGCGCGGAAGGCCCCGGCACCGGGGCGGGTGACGACCAGCCCCTCGGCGGCCAGTTCGGCGAGCGCCCGGGAGACCGTCACCGGGCTGACCCGGTGGCGCTCGACCAGGGCGCGACTCGACGGCAGCTTCTCACCGGGAGAGTAGCGCTTTAGCTCCTCTCGCAGGATCGCGGCCAGCTCAGCACCACTGCTACGCTCATGCATGAGAGCCAACGATAGCGCTACTGCCGCCACGCCGATAGCGGTCACCGCCCCGGATCCCACCCCGGCCGCCGGCCCTGCCGCACCGCGCCCGGCGCCCCCGGCCCGCGCGTCCGGCTCCGGCGCCCTCCTCGCCGCCCTCGGGGTCGCCACCTTCTCGCTGACCTTCCCGGCGACCGCCTGGGCGCTGACGGGCATGGGCGCCTGGACGGTGGTGATGCTGCGCAGCGTGCTGGCCGCCGCACTGGCCGGGACGTGCCTGGCGGTCTGCCGGGCCCGGGTCCCCGAACGCCGCCACTGGGCCGGCATCGCGGTGGTCGCCGGCGGGGTGGTGCTGGGCTTCCCGCTGCTGACCACCCTCGCACTGAAGACCTCCACCACCTCGCACGCCGCCGTGGTGATCGGCCTGCTGCCGCTGGCCACCGCCGCCTGCTCGGTGGCGCGCACCGGGGCCCGGCCCTCGCGTACGTTCTGGATCGCCGCGTCGGTCGGCGCCGCCGCCGTGATCGCCTTCGCGCTGCAGCAGAGCGGCGGCGCGCCGACCACCGGCGACCTGTATCTCTTCGCGGCGCTGCTGGTGTGCGCGGCGGGCTACGCCGAGGGCGGCCGGCTGGCCCGCCACATGCCGGGGTGGCAGGTGATCGGCTGGGCCCTGGTGCTGGCGCTGCCGGTGACCGGGCCGGGCGCGGTGTGGGCGCTGTGCGCCGAGCCGCCGCACCTTACGGGCCGCGCGGTGGCCGGGCTGCTGTGGCTGGCGGTCGGCTCGACGTTCCTGGGGATGGTGGTCTGGTACCGCGGGATGGCCGCCATCGGCGTCTCCCGGGCCAGCCAGCTCCAGCTCGCCCAGCCGCTGCTGACCCTGGTGTGGTCGGTGGTGCTGCTCGGCGAGCAGCTGCCGCCGGCCGCGCCGCTGACCGCGCTGGCGGTCCTGGCGTGCATCGTGGTCACCCAGCGGGCACGCACCTGACGGACCCGGGCGGCGGGGCCGCGGGCCGGGGCGCGGGCCCGCTTCACCGGGTGCGCCCCGGGCGTGCGGACATAAACTGGCGGCGACGGCAGTCGTGCCGTCCGGGCCGTTCCCGGGCCCGCAATCCGTTTGGCCGTTCCACCGCCCGGCCGTCGTGCGCGTCGGCCGCCCCGGTCGGCGGCCACCCGAGGCGGGAGGAGCCCAGATGCACGCGAGCAAGGGCGACCGGCTGCTGGTGCACGGCAGAACCGTCGGTCATGGCGACCACATGGTCGAGATCGTGGAAGTGCTGGGGACCAACGGCGAACCGCCCTACCGCATCCGCGCCGAGGACGGCCACGAAACGATCATGTGGCCCGGCCCGGACTGCGTCGTCCAGCACCCCAAGTCGACCGAACCCCACACCATCCACTGACGGACCTCGCGGCGGTGGCGGGCGGCCCGCCACCGCCGCGTCCGTGCGACCGCCCGGCGGCAGCCGCGATCACCGCCGTGCCGGGCCCCCGTAGTGGTCCTCGACGACCCGGGCCAGCGCGCCCAGCGGGTCCCGCACCACGTCCTTGGCCGAGAAGTAGACGTGCCCGCGGACCTGCGGGTAGCGGCGGGCGAAGGAGACATGGCGGGAGAGCTCGGCCGGGTTCCGCCAGGCTTCCGACTGCGCGTTCCGGTCCGCCTTGTAGAGGGCCTCGCCGATGTAGAGCTCCACCTGGGTGCCCGCCACGGTCCGGGCCCACCACGGCACCAGCTCCGCGTAGTCGGCCGCGGCGAAGCCCAGCGGCCAGTACACCTGCGGCACGATGTAGTCGATCCAGCCCTCCCGCACCCAGCGCCGGGTGTCGGCGTAGAGGTCGTCGTAGGTCTGCACCCCGGCCTCGGTCCGGGAGCCGCGCGGGTCGGTCGCGGCGTTGCGCCAGACTGCGAACGGGCTGACGCCGAGGCGCACCTGCCGGTCAATCGCCACCATCCGCTGCCCCATCTCCCGGATCAGCCGGTCGATGTTGTCCCGCCGCCAGTCGGCGCGGGAGGCGAAGTCCGCGCCGTACGCCTCGTAGGCCGCGTCGTCGCGGAACGCCTGGCCGGCGACCGGGTACGGGTAGAAGTAGTCGTCGAAGTGCACCCCGTCGACGGGATAGCGGCGCACCGCGTCCAGCATCGCGTCCTGGACGAAGCGGCGGACCTCGGGCAGCCCGGGGTTGTAGTAGAGCTTGCCGCCGTAGGGGACGATCCAGCCCGGGTGCCGGCGGGCGGGGTGGTCGGGGCTCAGCCGGCCGAGGTCGGTGTGGTTGGCCACCCGGTACGGGTTGAACCAGGCGTGCAGCTCCAGGTTGCGCCGGTGGGCCTCGCGGACCGCGAACCCCAGCGGGTCCCAGCCCGGGTCGCGGCCCTGGACCCCGGTCAGGTACTGCGCCCAGGGCTCGTACCGCGACGGCCACAGCGCGTCCGCCGTCGGCCGTACCTGGAAGAACACCGCGTTCAGCCGCCGCTCGACCGCCGTGTCCAGCAGCATGGTCAGCTGCCGCTGCTGGGTGGTGCGGTCCAGGCCGGGGCGGGTCGGCCAGTCCAGGTTGGCGACCGTCGCCAGCCACATCCCGCGCAGTTCCCGCGCGACCGGGGCGCCCTCGGCGGCCCGGGCGGCCTCGGCGCCCGGGCCCAGCAGCCAGGAGGCCGCGCCCAGTGTCGCGGCGCCGAACCCGCGGCGTGTGATCCCTCGCATGAAAAGCCCCCATCTTGTCCGTTTCGTCCGATGTGGCAGGCTCAGAATGCCCGCCCCGGCGCCGTCCTCCCAGCACCTCGCGGAGTAACGTCGGGGGCGAGGCGGGCGCCGGACCCTTACGGCGTACCGCCGGTCCTGAAGATCAGCGAAAGGCACGAGGTGACGGACTCATTCGCCGACATTGCACGCGTCGGAGTGGTCGGCTGCGGCCAGATGGGCGCTGGCATCGCCGAGGTGTGCGCCCGCGCCGGGCTGGACGTCAAGGTCGCGGAGACCACCGGCGAGGCATTGGAGCTGGGGCGTACCCGCCTGACCAACTCCCTCGGCAAAGCCGCCGAACGCGGCAAGATCACCGTGGCCGAGCGCGATGCGACGCTCGGCCGACTCAGCTTCACCACCGACCTCGGTGAGTTCGCCGACCGCGACCTCGTCATCGAGGCCGTGGTGGAGAACGAGCAGGTCAAGACGGAGATCTTCCAGGTGCTCGACCAGGTGGTGGTCCGCTCGGACGCGATCCTGGCCTCCAACACCTCGTCCATCCCGCTGGTGAAGCTGGCGGTGGCGACCTCGCGGCCCGACCAGGTCATCGGCATCCACTTCTTCAACCCTGCACCGGTCCAGAAGCTCGTCGAACTGATCCCCGCCCTGACCACCGGCGAGGAGACCCTCAAGCGCGCCGAGTCGCTCGTCCAGGACGTGCTCGGCAAGCACGCCATCCGCGCCCAGGACCGCTCCGGCTTCGTGGTGAACGCCCTGCTCATCCCGTACCTGCTCTCCGCGATCCGGATGTTCGAGTCCGGCATGGCCAGCCGCGAGGACATCGACCACGGCATGGAGATGGGCTGCGCCCACCCGATGGGCCCGCTCAGGCTCTCCGACCTGATCGGCCTGGACACCGTGGCCTCGGTCGCCGCCTCCATGTACGAGGAGTACAAGGAGCCGCTGTACGCCGCTCCCCCGCTGTTGCAGAGGATGGTGGACGCGGGACGGCTCGGGCGCAAGAGCGGGTCGGGGTTCTACTCGTACTAGGAGTGCGCCGACGCCATCAAGTGGCGCTGCTTCAGGGGGAGTTCACCTGGAGCGGCGCCAGCGGTGCCGAGGCGACCGTCCATGGACGACGACATCCCGCTGACCGCTCCGGCGGGCACCGCCCGCCGCCGCCTGGCAGATCGGAACTGACCGCGAAGAGGCCCCGGGCTGTGCGGACGGCGACTTCACGGGCACTGATCTGCAGCCCGGCGTGGTCACGGTTGAGCGGCCGGGATCGGCTTACGCGCTCGGTCACCAGGCCGTGCACCCGGCATTCATGCGCCCAGGCACGGCGACACGTTCATTCGAGGGCCACGGCTTGGGGCGTGTCCGATGGGTCCCGTGACCGGTCTGGCGGTGGATCCGTGAGTGAGAACGAGGAGGGAGAACAAGCTCAGCGCGTGAGCAGGCACCCAGCCGCGACACCGAGCCAGAGCATGGCTCCGAAGAACAGGCCGACGATCCGGCGTAGGCGGTACGAACGCGTCGCCGCTCGCCGGGCGGAACTCGACGAGGAGGAGAAGCTCCTGGTCGAACGACTTGAGAAGGTCCGCGCCGAGCGCGAGGATCTCGCTGCGGCGATGCGCGTGTGGGAGTGCATGCGCGCTCAGCTGGAGGCGGAGCAGGCCGCCACGCAAGCGGTGCCCGCGCAGGTCGGCGGCCGTGGCGTGCTGCTGGTCCGGCACCGCGAGGCGGGCATCGCCGAGGACGCGCTGCCGCCGGACTACCAGCAGACCATGAAGATCGTCCGGGAGGCGGGCGGCCCGGTACGCGTCAAGGACGTCGGTACCGCGCTCGGCCTCGAAGTAGAGGTCAAGGGCCGGCTGGAGCCACTGCGCGGGAAGTTGACCAAGCTGTCGGGCCGGGGCTGGCTGCGCAAGCTGCCCGACGGGCGCTTCCAGCGCATGCCGTAGCCACGGCCGCAGGCCGTAACCGGCGCGCCCCCGACGGCCGTTGACTTCGACGCGACGACCGAGCCACGGGCCTTCAATACGTGTGGGAGAGCGGAGCGCAACATGTTGAGACTCCTGCTTGCCGAGATCGTGCTGCATGACTCTATGCAGAGCGGCAGAGTAACGCCACGGAACCAGTTGATCGCAGACGGGATGGCTCGGTGGACACCCTGGTGTCCAAGTGCTCCGTCCTTCCGCCGACCGGATCCTGTACGGAGACCGGCTGCACATTGCCGATCTACCGGTGCCGCCGCGCAACGCCCGTGCCCCGTTCAGGAACCACGATGCAGCCCTGACGTGGCTGGACGGGGTCCGTGGATCGAACCACGGGCAGGAGAGGCGGACTCTGGCGCGGGGCGTCAGGCCTGGGGGCTGCCTACGACAAGACGTCGTCGCCGTCGGCCTGTTCCAGTAGCCGGACCTCGTCGGCGGGCAGGCGCTCCGCGGGCGTGAGCCGGGTGGATCGGGCGGGCAGGAACCAGGCAAGGGCGGCGGCGAGGACACAGAAGCCGGCGGAGAACCACAGCGCCATGGTGTAACCGCCCACCGCTGGCTGACCATTGCCGCTGACATGAGCGGCCAGGATGGTGGCGGTGAGCGCGCTGCCCAGGGAAAAGCCGGTGAAGCGGACCACTTGGTAGAAGCCCATGGCGCTACCTGTCTCCCGAGCGGGGATCGACTGCACGATCAAACCGGGAATCGCGGCGAAGGTGGTGCCCAGTCCCACTCCCAGGACACCCGTCATCACGAAGGCTTGCCACAGGGCGCCATGGAAGACCGCGAAGAATCCGCAGCCCAGCGCGGCTACGAGGCAGCCCAGTGTCAGCACCGCCCGGATCCCTATGCGTGTCACCAAGGCCGGCAGTGTGCGGGAGCTGATCAGCATGAAGAAGGACAGGGGGATGAGGACGAGGCCGGCCACGACGGCCGATGCGGAGAACCCGAATCCGCCCGAGCGTGGGGATTGCACAAACTCCGTCACCCCCGAAAGCACCATGTACATCGCGACGCCGAGCACCATGGCGCAGGCATCGGCGGAAAGCACGGATGGATGGCGCAGCAGACGCAGCTGAACCAGCGGGTTCCCGGCGCGCAGTTGCTGCACGGCCCACACCGTGAAGAGCACTACGCCGACGGCCAACAGGCCGGTGATCGCCGGCGAGCCCCAGCCCCACTGTGTCCCCTCTGCCACTGCCACCAGTGCGGTGACCATCGCCAGCGCGAGCAGCACGGCGCCGGCCCAGTCGAGCCGGTTGGGGGCGCTACGCCCCGCGCTCGACGGTACGACTGCGGCGACACAGATCAACGCGAGGCCGGACACGATCGTGCCGAACCAGTACGCACCCGCCAATCCCCACTCCTCGGCGAGCAACCCGCTGATCGGGTAACCGGCGCCGAGGCCGGCCCCCGCCGATACCGACAACAGCGCAATCATCGGCGCGACCTTGGCCTGCGGCAGTTCTTCCCGGGCGGTGGCCATCGCCAGCGGCGCCAGCCCGAGCCCGACGCCCTGCAGTCCGCGGCCGACGAGCAGCATCCCGAAGCCGCCTGCCAGCGCAGCCACGACACCGCCCGCCGTGACCACGGCCAAGCCGCCGAGCAACGTCACTCGCCGTCGCGGGCCGTCGCCGAGCCGACCCAGGACCGGGGAACTCGCCGCGCCGACCAGCAGCGCCACGGTCAGCGACCACTGCGCCGTACTCAGCGACTCATGAAAATCGCGAGCAACAGTGGGGATCAGCGGAGCACCGAACGAGCTGATGATGCTGGCGACCAGCGTGGCCAGCACCAGCACCGGCCCGATCAGCGCGCTGCGACGCCTCTCGGTCATCACCGTGTCCCCTCGGTCCGCCGCGTGCCCATCAGTCGCTCAACAACCTCGCCCGCGCCGATCAACGTCGCAAGCTCGGTGTCTGCAAGGCCGAGTAACGCGCCTTGGGGAACCTGTGTGATGTGCTCGACGCACTCCGGGTAGTCGCTGACGACGCCATCGGTGACCTGAACGTCGGACGGCTGG
This sequence comes from Streptomyces noursei, assembly GCF_016917755.1. Classification (GTDB taxonomy): domain Bacteria; phylum Actinomycetota; class Actinomycetes; order Streptomycetales; family Streptomycetaceae; genus Streptomyces; species Streptomyces yunnanensis. The sequence goes on from NZ_CP070326.1 coordinate 2,546,961, forward strand.
AAGTAGCGCGCGATGTCGACCGCAGCGTCGTCCGGCTGACCGGTGATCCGCCGGGTCAGCACATTACCTACGACCATGAGACCTCCCAAGAGAAGTGCGTGCGACTTGCACGCAACAGTACGCCCATTCCGTGCGCTTCGCACGTATCATTGGTGGATGGCGAATACGGGTTTGGCACGGGACCTGGAGCAAGCGCTGGGACAGCTGTTGCTGCGGCGCAACCGCAGCGTGCTCTACGACGCGGTCCTCGACTCGGCACCGACGGGTGTCGATCGTCAGACCTACCCGGTGCTCAGTGGGCTGGCTCGACTCGGACCGCAATCGGCGGCGCGGCTTGCCGACGAGGTCGGCATCGACCGATCCGGCGCAAGCCGCTACGCCGACCGGCTCGAAAGCGCGGGTCTGCTTGAGCGCAGCCCCGACCCCTGCGACGGCCGGGCCACCCTGCTCGCATTGACGCCCAAGGGTCACGCCACGGTCACTGGGCTCCGCAACGCGCTGACCCGGCACCTTGCGGACCGGATCGCGGACTGGCCCGATGGGCAGGCACGGGCACTGATCGACGGTATTCGCCTACTCATCGACATGCCCCAGGATTGAAGCCGTGCCAACGTGAAGTCGCGGGTCAGCGAGGTGGCGTGATCGTTGAGGGGCATGCCCATGCGGTTCGCGAGCGACGGTCTCTGCCCTTGATTGCCTGTCAGCGGTTCGCCTCAAGGTTCGTCAGCACGAGCAGAGCTCGCACGAGTTCGGTGGCGCGGGCCGGATCGGTACGGAGCTTGGCGAGGGTGCGCCACATCTCGAGGTGGGCGAAGCCGTGTTCGACGGGAGCGCGTGAGGCGGCCAGGACGCGGTTGGCCTCCTTTTGGCCGGGGGTGAGCTTGCGGGCGCGGGTGGCTTTGTAACCGGTGACGACGACCGGCTGGTCATCGTCGTCGTCCAGCCCAAGGAAGCCGAGGTCGGCCAGGGCGCCGAGACCGGCGGCGCGCAGATGCTCGAGGATGTGGTCGCGGCGGGCCGCGGTGATGTCATGGGTGCGGCCGGGGCGGGCCGCGGAGATCCAGATGAGGCGGCCCTTCTCGTCGGTGAGGGCGAGGAAGTGCAGGCCGTGACGTCGGTGTTTACCCGAGTAGTTGGGCCGGTTGTCCTTGCCGGTGCGGCGGACGGTGGGGATGAGGGCGCCGTCGATCAGGACGACTTCGCCGCCCCGTTTGACGATCTTCTTGCACGCGCGGTCCAGCCGCGGTGCACGGGCGGCGAGCAGGGCAGTCAGCTCATCTCGCCAGCGTCGTATGGTCGTTTCGCCGATCTGGTTGCCGCCGGCCATGTCGGCGATGCGCTGGTCGTGGCGGAGCACGGCGAGGACGATGACGACGATCTGCCCAGGCTCCAGGCGGCGCCAACGCGAGCCGATCGTCTTGAGGTGGCGCCGCAGCAGGCCCGCGCAGTATTCGTTGGTTTTCCGGGACACCGGCAGACGGCACTGGTAGACAGGGAAGCCGGTGTCCCCGGTGGGCTCGTTGATCTTCTTCATGTACACGTCGAAGTCAACGGCCGCCGGGGGCACGCCGGTTACGGCCTGCGGCCGTGGCTACGGCATGCGCTGGAAGCGCCCGTCGGGCAGCTTGCGCAGCCAGCCCCGGCCCGACAGCTTGGTCAGCTTCCCGCGCAGTGGCTCCAGTCGGCCCTTGACCTCTACTTCGAGGCCGAGCGCGGTGCCGACGTCCTTGACGCGTACCGGGCCGCCCGCCTCCCGGACGATCTTCATGGTCTGCTGGTAGTCCGGCGGCAGCGCGTCCTCGGCGATGCCCGCCTCGCGGTGCCGGACCAGCAGCACGCCACGGCCGCCGACCTGCGCGGGCACCGCTTGCGTGGCGGCCTGCTCCGCCTCCAGCTGAGCGCGCATGCGCTCCCACACGCGCATCGCCGCAGCGAGATCCTCGCGCTCGGCGCGGACCTTCTCAAGTCGTTCGACCAGGAGCTTCTCCTCCTCGTCGAGTTCCGCCCGGCGAGCGGCGACGCGTTCGGCGACTTCGCTGATCTCCGTCATCCCGCGAGCCTACGAACCCGCTCAGCCCCCTGGCCTGGAAACGGACAGACCGCCCGTGACTCTCGCCCGACGATCAAGACGACGGACTACCGCCCACCACCAGCCCAAGGCTCCCTCGACGGCCTCACACCAGCCCGCCCGACCAGCGCGAATCAAGTTGGCGCGGCTTCAATGTTGACGTAGGCGCCAACCTCTTGGAGTTACCAGCCAGGAGGCTTGGCGGTACCCATGTCTTTGACACTCGCGGTGCCTTCGAGGGTGCACCAACGTCTGCCCTGGTGCGGCGGCGAGGGTGCGTGGGTCACCCCAGTCATGACAAGTCCTTCTGCGGACGATGCCGGCGGCATGTGGAAACCGCTCAACCAGGTCGCTCTCTCTTGGTCTGGGACATCTCCGCGCAGGCGGAGAAGTTCCGAGGGCGGCGAGTTGCATGAACGCCTGCAACCGACGCATCGGGAAACTCCAAGATCACCGGCGGAATCAAGGTAAGAGCCTGTTGGTCGGGGCAGTGGGAAGGAGCCGTCCAGACACGACGCAGTAACCGTCAAGACCGTTCTGCGAGGAAGGCCACCACAGCGTCCACGAACTCCGCCTGCGCTTCGACGTTCGCCATGTGCACCGTGGGCAGGACGGTGAACCGCGCGCCGGGGACGGTCGCGGCGAGCTCCTTCCCGTGGTCGGCGGACGTGACGGTGTCGTGCTCGCCCGCGATGACCAGTGTCGGGTTGTGGATGAGCGTGGCCGTGCGGCGCAGGTCGTAGTCGCGCACCGCAGCCCAGCTCCCGGCCACGCCCTCGCGCTGCGTGGCGAGCAGGGTGCGGCGGAAGCCCTCGACAACCTCGTCGTCGCCTTGCAGCATGCGGGCCGGGAACCAGTTGTGCAGGAACCTCTCCGCGGTGACCTGCATGTCGGAGGCTTCCAGCAGTTCGGCGATCGGTCGATCCCACTGATTCGCCGGGCCGAGGTACGCGGCGGTGTTGGAGAGCACCAGGCGGTCAACGCGCTCCGGAACGTGGATCCCCAACCACTGCGCGACGATTCCGCCCAGAGACAGGCCCAGCACGTGCACCCGCTGCAGGCCCAGGGCATCCAGCAGTTCCACCACGTCGCGCCCCAGTCGGTCCAGGGAATACGGGCCGCTCGGGACATCGGAAGCGCCGTGGCCGCGCGCGTCGTAACGCAGCAGCCGGAAGTGCTCGGTCAGGGCCGACACCTGGCCATCCCACATGTGGAGGTCGGTGCCGATGGAGTTCGAGAGCAGCAGCACCGGCTTGTTCTCGTCACCGTCGAAGCGGTAGACGATGCGGACGCCATCGCCGGTGGTGATGGCAGTACGGGTCTGAGAAGTCATGTCAGCTCCAGTGATCTAGCGGGTATGCGCTCAGCCTATGAACGCCACCTGCAGAGTTCTATTACAAAGATCGAACGAGCCCTGTAGGTTGGCTGGACAATGTCAAACTTCACGCTCCACGAGTTGCAGTGCTTCAACGCCGTTGTGCTCGACGGCGGCTTCCAGGCCGCCGCCGAGCGGCTGCACCGCTCGCACCCTTCTGTGTTCGCAGCAGTCGCCAAGCTGGAGCGCCAGCTGGGCCTGGACCTGCTGGATCGCTCGGGCTATCGGGTTCAGCTCACCGAGGCGGGGCACGCCTTCCACCGCAAGGTGCGCTTCCTGCTACACGAGGCCGAGGAACTGCAGACCTACGCCGCGCAGTTGGCGATGGGCGAAGAGGCCGAACTGCGAGTGGTGCTGGGGGACCTGTGTCCACTCCCACCGGTGTTGGAGATGCTCAGCCGCTTCTTCGCGCAGTGCCCGCAGACACGACTGCACCTGCAGTTCGAGACGGTCACCGGCCCCTGGGAGCGGCTGCTGGAGGACGAAGCCGACCTCATCGTGCACCGCGTCCCCAAAAGCGACGTGCGGATGGAGTGGATCGATCTCGGCCGCGTCGCGCTGGTGCCCGTCGTGGCGCCCGGTTTCCTGCCCTTCCCTCCGGACACCGACATCACACCGCAGCGGATGCAGACCTTCACCCAATGCGTGGTCCGGGATTCGGCGCGGCATCCGTCGGAGCAAGGCCATTTCCTGGTCGACGGCGCGCCCCGGAGCTCCGTTCCGGACCACCTCATGAAGAAGGAGCTGATCTTGCACGGCATGGCGTGGGGACACGTGCCGCGGTTCATGATCGAGACCGAGTTGCGTGACGGAAGCCTGCTTTCCATCGCCGGACGGCACTTTCCCGGTGTGGTTGAGGAACTCTCGGCAGCTCGCCGGCGCGACCGGCCGCACGGACCAGTCGCTGACCAGCTGTGGGACTTCTTGGCCCGCCATGCACCGGTCCTACGACCGACGCTAGGCGATGTACCAAAGGCGAAGAAAGCACCGGAACACCACAGGTGACATCGCCACGATCGCCATGGGGGTGTCGCTGTTCCTGCTGGTCGGGGCCGTGTTCCTGAGCGCATGTGACTGACGTTTCGTCAGCTTGCGGGAGTGCTTCGCCGCTGCCCATCGCCTGGGTGACCGCGGACTCCGCCTACGGCCAGGAATGGCGGACGCGCCGCATGCTGGGGCGGCCGGCGTCGGCTGCGTCCTGGCCGTTGCCGAAGTCCCAGCATGTCCACTCCCTCGGCCGCATCGACTTCGCCGTCACCCAGGCACCCGACGACGCCTGGGGGCACCACTCCTGCCGCAACGGCGCCAAAGGCCCGCGCGGCGACGACTGGGCCGCAGCCCAACTGCCCGCCATCGACGACTTCGACGCGATCAGCCCACCCACCAACGCTGGGTCCTGGCCCGCCGCAGCCTGGCCCGGCCGGACGAGAGCACCACCCGCCGCCGACCTCTTGGCCACGGCCTCAGCAGCACGACGCCGCCGTCTCTCCCGTACCTGTGACGCGGCAGGTCCAGCGCCACGTGCGCGCCGCCGAGGCCGATGTCGAGGGGGCACCCCTGCGGCTTACGGCTGGCCTGTCCGTGCTCCGCGAACTCGGCGTCCTCGGGCCCGCGCCATCAGTGAGCCGCCACCACAGCCGCACGGAACCGTGCTGGGCTGATTTGTTCAACCCGGCGTGGGGCCGTCGTTCCGAGTGCCCTCCTACGTCATCGCCAATCGGAAGGGCGCGGCGGGACCTGGTCCCGCCGAGCTCCTCCGCGCCCTGCTCGTGATGACCGACACCGAGGTTCAGGGTTGACGGACGATCACCGGCGAAGGGTCGCACTTCCGGCTGGTACGAACATCCCGGTCGCGACCCACGCCAGCCCCATGACCTGCGCGTTCAGGATGGAACGATCTCATTCGCCAATGCGCTGGCCCGAGCAGTCGTTGATCGCCTGGTAGGCCAAGGTCTGGAAGTCGTTCACCAGGTGCGGTGAATCCGGGGTGTCCATCGCCGTCTGGGTCAGCAGGATCAAGGTGAGGTCCTCGGCCGGGTCCATCTGCACCGACACGCCCAATCCGCCGTCCCAGCCGAACTGGCCGACCCCGGCGAAGCCCAGTCGGCGGGTGCGTACGCCCATTCCGAAGCCGAAACCGCCGTGGTTCCCGAAAAGCTCGGGGAACTGGTCCTTCTCGATCTTCTGTTCCGGCGTCAGCTGGTCGGCGGTCATCAGCTCAACCGACTGCCGGGACAGGACGCGCACTCCGTCCCCCATGCCCTTGTTGAGGAGCATCCGACAGAACGCACGGTAGTCGTCGGCGGTCGAGGTGAGGCCGCTGCCGCCGACTTCGAACGCTTGCGGCTTGCTGAACCGGCCACCGGCCGCCTCGTCGTACACCGCGAGGGCGCCGGTCTCCGGGTCGTGGGCGTAACTGGTCGGCAGTCGGTGGATCTTCTCCTGCGGCACCCAGAATCCGGAGTCCGTCATCCCGAGCGGCGCGAAGACGCGCTCCTGCAGATACGACCCGAACGACTGTCCTGTAACCCTGGCGATGAGTATGCCGAGCACATCGGCCCCCGTGTTGTACAGCCACCGCTCTCCGGGCTGGTACATCAGGGGAAGTGCGCCGAGGCGGCGCATCCATTCGTCGGGGTCGCCGGACGGGAAGGCGCCGTCACTGTAGAGCCCCGACTCGCGCATCGCGACCTGGATGGGGTAAGTGTCCGGCGCTGCCACGACCGCTCCGAACCCGAACGTGAAGGTCAGCAGGTCCCGCACAGTGATCGCGCGGCGGGCCGGCACGGTATCGTCCAGCGGGCTGTCGATCCGCTTGAGCACCTGTCGGTCGGCGAGCTCGGGCAGCCAGGGGTCGACCGGGTCGTCCAGGCGCAGTCGGCAGTCGTCCACGAGGGTCATGACGGCCGCCGCGGTGACCGGCTTGGTCGACGAGGCCATCCGGAAGATCGTGTCCCGGCGCATCGGCTCGGCGCCGCCCGTGTGCAGCGTTCCCATCGTCTCGACGTGGGTCTGCCCGTGCCGGTCGATCAGGGCGACAAAGCCGGGGATCGCACCGGAGTCCACAGGTCCGGCCAGGGTGTCGCGCAACCTGCGCAGACCGTCCCGAGTGAACGCCGAGCCCTCCAGGCTCAGTTCGCGGTGCACCGCCCTCGCGACCGCCCGGTCGGCCCGGCCGACGGCCCGCGCCACTTCCCGGTTCACGAGCTCGGACACCTCGCGGCTCAGGTTTTTCGACATGACGTCTCCCTCGTTGTGATGAACGGTGATGAACGGTCCACGACTTCTTCGAACATCGTACGGTGGTCCGAACGGTGTTCGCAACTACGTACGGCGTGCGGAGCAGGGGATATCCTGAGCCGCAGAGAGAGGAGGCCGCACGCATGCCGGTCGACAAGAAGCAGCCGATTCCGTCGGTGTGGACCCGCCCCCAACGCCGCAAGCGGGAACAGCCCGCGCTGAGCCCGGAGCAGATCGTCTCCGCGGCCGTCCGGCTGCTGGACGAGGAGGGGATCGACGCCCTGAGCATGCGCAACCTGGGCACCCGCCTGAACGCAGGCGCGGCCTCCCTGTACTCGCACGTGGCCAACAAGGACGAGCTCATCGAGCTGGTCGTCGACGAGGTCTACGGCGAGATCGAGGTCCCGGACGCCGGGGCACGGGCAGACTGGCGCAGCGCCGTCGGCGACTGCGCCCACAGTCTGCGGGCAGCGATTCTGCGGCACCCCTGGATGGCCTCCGTCCTCGGCGGGGTGGGGATGTCGTACCTCGGGCCGAACATGATGCGGATCTCCGAGACGATGCTCGACGTGCTCCAGAAGGCGGGCTTCCCCGCGGACGAGGTCGATCACGCCGTGACCACCCTCACCGCGTACGTCATCGGCATGACCACCAGCGAGGCCGCCTGGCTGACGATGCTCGCCCGCAGCGGAGAGGACGAGCGGGAGTGGATGGAGCGCCTGTGGCCGGCCGCCGAGGAAGCCGTGCAGGACCACCCCCAACTGCGGGAGCAATACGCCTCGCTACGGGGAAGGGACCCGCGCGAGATGCGCGACGACAAGTTCGCGTACGGGCTTCAAAGGGTTCTCGACGGCCTGGCAGGCCGCATCGTCAGAATGAGCGAGTAACTGTCGCCCCGAGCCGGTCGCCGCATGAACGAGATCAACCAGACACCCGCATCCAGCCGCCGCGCGAGCCGGCTCGCTGACTAGCACTCCAGTCACGGTTCGCTATCACTGCTGGTCAGGGCCGCGCCCCTGGGCGTATTTGGCTGACGTTCCGTCGGGTTGTGGAAGTTCGCGACCTCGCGTGCGGCGGCGGTAGTGGCAGCGTCTGGCGATGGCCTGGTGGTGGCGGCGCCAGCGGGACCAGTTCAGCGCGTGGCCGGCGCGCCGAAGGTGCGTGGCCGAGGGACGGCCAACTGCCATGAGGCGCCGGATCTTTGCCACGGTGAGCGGGGCAAGAGTGCCGGAACCGTCTCTGCCGCCCCCTTTCGGCTGCCGCTGATGCCGTGGCGGCGAGGACATACTGGGACTTCGGCACGGCCAGGACGCAGCCGACGCCGGCCTCCTCCAGCATGCGGCGCATCCGCCATTCCTGGCCGGAGGCGGAGTCCGCGGTCACCCAGGCGACGGGCAGCGGCGAAGCCAGTGCACGCGTCACCATGGCCTTGGCCAGGTCACCCTTGGTGGCGAAGGCGCGCTCGTCGGGGATTCTCGCAGCGGCCCGGGGCGGTCTGCTGCCGCGCTCGAAGCGCTGATCGAGCCGCACACCCGGGGCGATCCGGTCTCGCCGTTGCGCTGGACCACGCTCTCGCTGCGGTCCCTGGCCTGCCGCGCTGACCACTCAGGGCCACCCGGTCAGCGCGGCAACGGTTGGACGCCTGCTGCACACCCCGAGATACGGGCCGTACTCACCGATCGGCAGGTACGGCCCGATGAACTCCCGTTCCTCGTCCGTCAGTTGTACTCGCGTCACGCAAGAAGACCTACCGGTTCAGGCTCGCCGCGAGGGCGATTCCCGCAGATCGAGCACGACCCGATACGCACCCTTGCTGCGGACGCCTCGGGCCCCGCGCGCGGCAGGCACCTTTCCTTGGCCCCGCCGCGGTGTCCTCCATGATCGGGTCCGTCGATATTCCGGCCCGCGAACGCCGGTGCGATGCCACGATGAAGGCACCGCGCTCGCGGCTGCGACCATCCAGAGAGGGCCGTCATGTTCCACAGCTCCGCCCACCCGGGCCGTCCCGACGATCGCATCTGGCTGGAGACTCTCCGGGCGTTCAGCCGCCCGGTGGCCGTCCTCGTACGGCCCCAGCCCGGATGGCGCCGCCTGGTGAGCCAGGGGTCCGTCGACGGCTTCCTCCAGCGGCTCGACCTCGGATATTACGAGGAGCACACCATGCTGGTGCAGGTCACCACCCAGCGGCGCCTGCCTGAGCACGTCCGCGTGTTCTCCACGCTGAAGCCCGATGCGCTCCTGGGTGAGTTCCTCTTCAACTCTTCGCCTGACGGACCGATCTGGCTGCCCAACGTACTCACCACCGGAACAGGCCAGCTCGTCGTCGACGGAACGGAGGTCGATGCGCAGGCAGTCACGTACGGCGGCTACACCGCCACCCTCGCCGCGATCGGAGATGAGACCGTCGCGGTCGTCAGCACCGCCGCCCTCCACGATCAGGCTGTCCACCTGACCTTCGACACCACGGCCGTCCCCGCCTGACGAGGAGCACCGGCCGTGTGGGCATCCCACAGGGCCGCGTCACGCAAGAAGATCTACCGGTTCAGGCCCCGCCGCGAGGGCGATTCCCGCAGATCGAGCACGACGCGATACGCACCCGAGTGGCCCAGCGCCGCCTGGGCCTTGGCCAGGAAGCTGAGGGCCGATCGCTCCAGGTCGTGCTGCCCGAGGCTGCGGGCCAAGGCGACGGACTCGCTGTTCGCTGCGAACGGGACAGGGCGCGGCCGAGGTTGATCAGGGCGTATGCCTCCCGCTCGGGCTTTCCGCCCTCGCGTTCGAGGTCGGCCGAGCGTCGCAGCGGCGGGATGGCCTCCTCGTAGCGCCCTTTCGCGAGCAAGCCGAGTCCCGGCGGGAGGACGGCTGTGGACTCCAGGGCAGGGCTGGCCCGCCGGCGGCCGATGTCCGCGAGGCGTTGACGGCGGACGGGCAAAGCTCCCCATACACTCCGGGGAGCTCCAGAAGTCCGCACTCTCGATGACATCCGGGCAGTAGTCGCCCGCATCGTCAGCCTGTACGAGGAGTACAACGAGCCCCTGTACGCCGCTCCCCCGCTGCTGCAGAGGATGGTGGACGCGGGCCGGCTCGGGCGCAAGAGCGGGTCGGGGTTCTACTCGTACCAGGGAGCGCGCCGACGTCATCAAGTGGCGCTACTTCAGGGGGAGTTCACCTGGAGCGGCGCCAGTGGTGGCGCGGCGAACGAGTGGCGCCGCTCCCCCTCCCCGCAGGCAACTCGTCCACGCGGTCGGAGCTGTTGGAGGGCACCCGTCCGACGGCCAGACATCGGTTCCTGTCTCAACGGCTGAGGGTGGTCGTCCGCGGGAGGTTGCGGGCGAAGAATCCACGTCCGGCCCAGGTCTGGGCCTGGTCGTCGGCCGCGGTGCCGAAGCCCCGGTCGGCGACGACCGTGCCTGGTGGGTGCTCACGTCAGCGGCGCGGAAACGCGGCGTGCACTCCGATCCGTTCGAACCGCCCGCTGGCTGGCCACCTTCGACGACGACACGCCCTGACCGGCGCAGACGCTCCAGGACCTGTCGGCGTCGCCCGCGCCGCAAGTTTTCTGCAACCCCCCGGCAAGCCTTTCGCACACCCGCCCGGGCATCTCCTCCATACCCCCGCGGATCGGCAGGGGGCAACGGGAGGCGGCCGTCACGACGACGGCGGCGGACAGCAGGCATTGGGGGATGTCATGTCGGCAATCACCACGTCCTACGGACCGGGGCGGGAGAGCCAGAAACCGGAGCACAAGCGCGAGTGGCTGACGCTGGTCGGCCGCAAACGCGTCCTGGTCATCGTGCACACCGTGACCTACGGGAAGCGGCTGCAGGAGGTGTTCTCGCTGCTGGAGTCGGACTTCCGCGTCCAGGTGATGTTCACCGCGCCGCCGCATGAGTTCAGCGACGGGGTGGCGCAGTTGCTCCGCCGGCTGGGCAGTGTGCACCTCACCTGGCAGGAAGCGGTGCGGATGGAGTTCGATCTCGTACTGGCCGCCGGTCCGCGTGGCGTGGAGGAGATCCGGGGACCGCTGATCACACTGCCTCATGGCGCCAACTACCTCAAGCGGGTGGGGCCTTCGGGCAAGCAGTGGGTGGCGGGACTGTCCCGGCGGGACATCGTCCCGGACGGCAGGCCGCTGCCGGCCGCCGTCGTACTGCCCCACGAGGACGATGCGGGTGAACTGGCACGTCACTGCCCGGCGGCCCTTCCCGTGGCGGTCGTGGCCGGTGACCCGGCGCATGACCGGATGGCGATCAGCCTGCCGCAGCGCGATGCCTATCGTAGGGCGCTCGGCCTCGGCGCCCGGGAGCGGCTGATCGGCGTGGTCTCCACCTGGGGTCCGCATTCGTCCTTCGGCTCGTTCGAGACGCTGCTGCCCCGGCTCCTGAGCGAGCTGAACGACGACTCGGTACGGGTGGCCGTCCTCGTCCACCCCAATGTGTGGTCCGGGCACGGGGCCTGGCAGGTACGCGCCTGGCTGGCGCAATGCCGGACGCGGGGCATCGCGGTGGTGCCGCCCGAGGCGGACTGGCGCACGGTCCTGATCGCGGCCGACGGCATCATCGGGGACCACGGCTCGGTCACCCTCTACGGCACGCTCACCCACGCGCCGATCCTGCTGGCGGCGTCACCGGAAGCGGAGATCAACCCTGCCTCGCCGGCCGCCGCGCTCGCCCTCACCGCACCCACGCTGTCGCCCGCCCACGGGCTGCTGGAGCAACTGGACTACGCGGCGGCCGAATACCGACGGCAGGACTACGCCGCCATCGCCGCGCGTATCACCTCCGAACCGGGTCGGTTCAGCCGGAACATGCGGCGGCTGATGTACCGCGTCCTGGGCCTCGGCCAGCCCGCATTCCCCGCCCTCACCCGGCGCCTGCCGCTTCCGCCGGCGCTGGAGACCTGGGTGGCGGGGGATGACGGGGACGCCTGGCACGCGGGAGAGTCGGAGGTCCCGGCATGACCGCGTCCACGTCCGATGCGCCCCGATGGGTGCGGCGCGGCGGCCGACTGGTGAGCGTCGAACCGGCCACGACAGCGGGCGGCCGGTGGGCCCTGCCCGGCACCGGGGCGCCGACGCTGCGGATGGTCCTCGGCACGCCGGGGGGCGCCTATGTGGTGGAGGCCGTGAGGGAAGGCGTGTACGTCGTCAACGCACAGGGCGACGGGACGGCCAAGACCGCCGATGAACGCGTCGACGCAGGCCGACCGCCCTGCCTGCATGACCACTTCGCGGTCGATATCGACCTCTGTGCCGAAGAACGCTGGCTCGGGTGCGCCGACCTGCTGCACGGCAGCGTTCCCCGCCCACGTGACCACGCCCTGCGCTGGGTGACGGACGTACTCGCCGACCGGGTCGGCTGCCGGCTCGCCACGCTGCCCCTGGATGACGGGGGCTGGGCAGTGGCGGAACGCCGGGGCGGCCGGGGGCAGGTGCGACCGTGCCTGGTGCCCGCGCCGTCCTGGTGTGGCAGTCCGCCCACGGCCGCGGACCGAGCGTTGCTCCCCTCTTGCCTGTACGGCTGGGCGGCAGCGGGACAACCCTGGGGCAAGCTGGCGTCGATGGTCGTACTCACCCGCGCTACATACACAGTTTGAGAGCCTGGTACGTACCAAGGCACTCACGAGTCGCTCACACGCCGAGCTACGGGAAGACCGCCGCCGCCCGGCGCGTTGTGGACCCGTAGGGGGTCCTCGCGCCCCCTACGGGTTTTGTTCGGGCGTCCCTGGGGAGCGTCCGCCCCCCAGCGGCTTCACCCGCCCAGCTCGCCCAACCGCCCCGCCAGCCGCTCCGCCTCATCAGGGCTGTGCGGCAGGTGAGCCGCCCGGGAACGCTCGTAGAACTCCCGGGCGGCATCCGTATCGCCATGGTGCTGGGCACTCCGGCCGAGCAGTTCCAAGGCCCTGGCCCGCCAGTGAGTCGCTCCCGACTCCTCGAATACGGCCAGTGCCTCCCGGAGTTCGCCGATGCCCCGCTCGTAGGCATCGGCCCCGGCGCCTGCGGCCCGCTTTCCCGGGCTTGCGGCCCGTGTGTGCGCGTATCCGAGGAAGGCCAGCGCCCGCGCCGCGTCGTACGGGTCCCGTACCTCGGTCAGCACGGTGTGCGCCTGGGAGAAGCAGCCGACGGCGCGGTCGATGTCGTCGCCCTCCAGGGCGATCTCACCGACAATGATCCGGGACAGCGCGGCACCGCGCTGATAGCCGCAGCTCTCCCACGCCGTGATGGCCTGGGCGAGGTACGAGACGGCCTGCCCGGTGCGGCCCGCCTCGCGATGGCATGTGCCCAGACCGTGCAGCGCCTGTCCTTCGTCCCGCACATCGCCGGCCTCGCGCGCGGCGATCAGGGACCGGTGGTACCAGTCGATGGCGTCGTCGATGCGATGCGCGCTGGTGAAGCCGATGGCGCCGGAGTTGAGCATCTGGCGCTCCGCGGCCCGGTCACCGGCGCGTTCCGCGGCGGCAAGTCCCAGTTCGTGGGCCTCGATCCACAGGCCGTAGTGTCTCAGCCGCAGAAACAGCGGCCACATCGCGTCGACGATCTGCCAGCCCGTGTCGTACCAGCCCTGTCCGGTCGCGGTGCGGACGGCTTCCAGCAGGTCCAGCCGGTGTGCGGCCAACCACTCCAGCGCCCCGATCTCGTCGTCGAACGGGAGCGGGAGACCGTCGGGACAGAAGGCGAAGTCCCGCCGCAGGGTGAACTGAATGGGCGTCAGCAACCGTTGAGCCTCAGTGGCCGTCGCCAGGTACCAGTCGCACGCCCGGCGCAGGGTCTCGCTGCGGCCGCCGTCCGTCTCGTCCAGGAAGCCGCGCTCGCGCGCATGGAGCCGCACCAGATCATGGAAGCGATACGCGTCGGGCCCGGACTCCTCGATCAGATTGGCCTCGAGCAGCGCGTCGATCAGCCGCTCGGCCACCCGCATGGGCACCCCGCAGACCGCCGCCGCGCTGCGCACCTCGAACACCCGCACCGGCAGCAGGCCCCAGCGCCGGTACAGCCGCGCGGCGCCCTCCGACAGGACCGCATACGAGCCGTCCAGTCCGCTGCGTACCGCCTTTTCCCCTTCCACTGTCAGCTCCTCCAGGCGATCGCGATCCTCGGCGAGCGCGTCGACCAGGGCGCGCAGCGGCTGCTTGGGCCGCGCTGCGAGACGCGCGGCGGCCAGGCATACGGCCAGGGGGAGGCCGGCGCACAGCAGAACCACCTCGCGAGCCGCCGCGGCCTCCTTCTGCACCCGTTCCCGACCCACTCCACGCGACAGGAGTTCCTCGGCCGCCGCCGGGTCCAAGACGCCCAGGTGGTACACCACAGCGCCGTCCACGCCCAGTCCGGTCAGCCGGTTTCTGCTGGTCACGACGGTGAGGCCGCCTCTGCCGCCGGGCAGGATGGGCCGGACCTGGGCCGCGGACAGAACGTTGTCGATCACCAGGCCGATCCGGAGGTTCGCGGTGACCGAGCGCCAGAGCGCGGCTTGTTCGGCCAGCCCGGCCGGGACCGGGCCCACTCCGAGGGCCCGTAAGAACTGGCCGAGAATCTCTCCGGGCTCGGCTGGCCCCTCGGGGGAGTGCCCGCGCAGGTCGGCGTAAAGATGCCCGTCCGGATACGCCTCACTGGTATCGCGCAGCCACCGTGTCACCAACGCCGTCTTGCCGACGCCGGCAGGACCGCTGACCACTATCAGCGGCGCCGCGTGTCCATCGTGCCGGGAACGCAGAGCGTCCAGGGCCGCCAGGTCGTCGTCGCGGCCCATGAAATGGGCAGTGAGGGGCGGGAGTTGGCGTGGGACCGGAAGGGGTGGCCGCCGCTCGGCGCCATGAAGATGGATGCCACCGGTGACCTCTCCCGCCTGGATGACGGGGCCGTTGAGCTGCGCCTCGCCGCCGACCACGTTCCCGTCCCGACGCATCCGCCCCCCTGTTCCGCCAACCCCACTACCGATCACCTCTGCACCAAAAAGTGGATCGACTCGCTCACGGATCGGTCACGGACGGGCGACCGGCCGCGCATTGATCGGAAGGGAGCTACCCATCAAGTACGGCACAGAGACCCCGACATAGAGCGATGGCATAGTAATTCGGCCATTGCGCCAGGCCCTCTGGCCCCTCTTTTGTGACCCCTGTCATAGTCGTTATCGGCGGGGTGTGCGCTGCCAGGGGGAGGCGCCGGTGGAAATCCAAGTGCTCGGCCCGGTAGGACTCGTGGCACAAAGTCGCCGTTTCGGCCTCGGTTCGGACAAAGAACGTCTGATCCTGGCCTCACTCGCTCTGGAAGCCGGCCGTCCGGTCTCGCTGGATACGCTCATCGATCGACTCTGGGAGGGCGATGCGCCGGCCAACGACCGTAAGAACGTGCACGTTTACGTATCGCGCATCCGCAAGGCACTGCGCGAGTACGGCGCCGGACCCGATTCGCCACATATCTCACGTCACGCGCACACCTACGCGCTGCGCGTGAACGCGGGCTCGATCGACTGGCACCGCTTCCAGCACCTGACCTCCCAGGCCCGCTCCACAGCGGACCGCGGGGACACCAAAGCCGCCGTCGACCTCCTGCACCAGGCCGACGATCTCTGGCGTGGCGACGCACTGGCCGGGCTACCCGGGCTGTGGCCCGAGCGCACACGAAGGAAGCTCGCCCAGCGGCGCCTCGGCGTCACGTCCTCCCGGATCGCCCTCGAACTGCGGTTGCACCGTTTCGCCGACGTCGTCGGGGACCTGGCCGACCTGGTGGACCAGCACCCCGACGACGAAACGCTGATCGGCCACCTCATGGTCGCCTACTACGGATGCGGACGGCACGCCGACGCCCTCCGCGCCTACCAGGTCGCCTTACGCAGACTGCGCGCCGAATTGGGCACGGAGCCGGGTGAGGAACTGGCGCACATCCATCAGCGCATCCTCCGGCGCGCGCCGGTGCAGGACCTGCTTCCCGGGAGCGCCGAGTCCGCCGGATCCACCGGGTCCACAGGGCCCACAGGTCCCACAGGGCCCCTCGCATCCGCCGCGTCCGCCGGCGCCACCGCGGCAACGTGGTCCGTCGCGGCCCCCTCCGGCGCCGCGCCGCCCGTAACGATGCCCGCACCGCACAATCTGCCCCGGCAATCCGCCCTCGTCGGACGGCAGGCGGAGCTACGGCGGCTGAGCCAGACCGTCGAAGCGGTTGCCGACCACGGGTCGGTGGTCACCCTGGAATCGATCTCCGGGATGGCCGGGATCGGCAAGACGGCGCTGGCGATCAACGCCGCGCGGCACATGGGCGACCGGTTCCCGGACGGGCAGCTCTATCTCGATCTCCGCGCCCACGCCCGCGTACAGGAACCGCTGGAAGCCGGCCAGGCACTCGCCATGCTGCTGCGACTGCTGGGCGTTCCCGCCGACGCCATCCCCGCCGACATCGAGGAACGCACCGCACTGTGGCGCACCATTCTGGCGCGCCGGCGCGTGATCCTCGTCCTGGACGATGCCGCCTCGCCCTCCCAGGTCATCCCCCTCCTCCCCAGTGACTCCCGCAGCCTGGCGATCGTCACGAGCCGATGGCACCTGGCCGGCCTGCCCGGCGCCCACTCGCTGGCTCTGGACGTACTGCCGCCACAGGACGCGATTGCGCTCTTTCTGCAGTTCGCCGGGGAGCACCGCAGCCAGGACATCAGGGAAGTCGAGCAAATCGTCCATCTTTGCGGGTATTTGCCGCTGGCGATCGAGCTGGTCGCCAACCGCTTCAGCGCCCACCCGTCATGGACGCTGGCCACCCTCCGCGAGCGCCTCGCACGCGGTTCGGGACGGCTGGGAGAAATCCGGGACGGCTTCCGCGAAATAGGCCGTGCATTCGAAATCTCGTACCAGACGCTGACGCCCGGCCAGCGGTCCGCATTCCGCCTTCTCGGTCTGCATTTGGGATCGGAGTTCGGCCCACACGCGGCTGCCGCCCTGCTGAACCGGTCCCTGGAGGCAACCGAGCGACTTCTTGAAGCCTTACTGCAGTGCCACCTGCTGCAGGAACCCGCCCCGCACCGGTATCGATTTCATGATCTTCTCGGTGAGTACGCGCGCGCCCTGGTCAACTCCAAGGACGACGACGCCGAGCGGTGTAATGCCCTCGACCGATTGACCGACTTCTATCTGTGCACCGCGTCACGGGCCGACGCCCTGATCTACCCCCAGCGGCTGCGCTTGATCCATGAACTCGCCCCAGGACCTTGGCCGTTGCCTCCCTTCAGGGATGTTGATGACGCCCGGTCATGGCTGAGCCTCGAACGCGCCAACCTCCTCACCACAGAGCACTACAACCGCGTTCACAGCTCCCCCGGGCGCGCCGCCCAGCTCTGTCACATACTGGCCGGCTTCCTCGACGCCGAATGCCACTGGACACACGCCGACCGGCTGCACGGACACGCCGTCAGCCACTGGCAGCGCACCGATGACCGGCGCGCGCTCTGCCTCGCCCTGCTGGATCTAGGCGGCGCGCACGCACAGACCGGCCACTACCCGCAGGCCGAGGAAGCCTGCCACCGCGCACTGGAACTGGCCCGCGCCCTGGGCGACCCGGATGCGGAGAGCGAGGCGCTGCGCGCGCTCGGCGTGCTCGACTGGAATCGCGGAAAGTACCGGACGGCCCTGGACTTCTACTTGCAGGCGCTGGCCGTACAAAATGCATCCGGAAACGCCGGCAACCGCGCCAAGTACGTGAACAACATCGCCATCGTCCTGCTGCACCTGGGTGAGTACCAAAAGGCGCAGGAGCGTTTCCTGGAAGCCATTGACGAATCCCAGCGGGCCGGCGACACAAGGACCGTCGGCAAAACGAAGAACAACCTGGGCGATCTCCATGTACGCATGGGAAATATCCCCTTCGCTCGACGGTGCATCGAGGAAGCACTAGACATCGCCAAGAAAATCAGAAACCCGCACGACGAAGCGATAGCCCGATTCAACCTCGCAGACATTACGGCACTCGCCGGAAACGCCAAGGAAGCATCAAAGCTCTACCGGGACTGCCTCCTCGATTTTCAGCGACTCGGTGACCGGAAGAACGAGGCCAACGGACTCATCGGCCTCGGCGCCGCCCAGCACAGTCTGGGGCGTTTCCCCGAGGCCATCGAATACCACACCCGGGCGCTTGACCTCGCACGTAGCATCGGCGCCCGATACGAGGAGTGCCGCGCCCTGCGCCACCTGGGGAACGCGGAAGCCGCCATACGACAGCTGCGGCCGGCCACCGAGCACTTCGAGTCCGCACTCCTCTTGGCCCGCCGCACCCAGGATCCCGAGGAAACCGGGCGAGCTTTGGAGGCCCTGGCGGAAGTCCGGCACGATGCGGGCGCCCTCGATACAGCGCAGACACTCTGGGAAAATGCTCTTGGCATATTCCGCGAGCTAGGCGACGAGGGCGCGGCCGCGCGTGTGAGCGGCCGGCTGCAGCAGACCTCGAATGGGGCCACGGACTGAGCCTCAATGGTTCCCTCCAGGACCTATGAGCTGGATTTCGCAATGCCGTGCAGCCCCGTGTAGCGTCGCTTGAGCATTTCATTGATTACCCGACCCCATTAACCGTGGCTTCACATGCGCGCACGGATACAGGGTCACGAAATAAAGTAAGGCTAACCTCATGATGCATGCTGCCTCTGTCGGCCTGCTCGCCCTTATTTCGACGGTGGCGATGGCCGCCGACCAAGCACCCTCCACGACCCACCCATCGACAGTCGCCGTACGTTCCGCATCACACACCCGCACCGCCCACCAGACGTCAGCCGCTGCTGCCCCGACCATCTGCAACCCGTCCTTCAGGCAGGACGCCTAAAGAAATCGACGCCTAGAGAAATCATCGGCGTGGGCCCGCCCGGACCGAGGTCCTGGCGGGCCCCCACGCCCCTGAAAAGTCCCGGCCCGTTCGGCCGCGTGGTCGTGCCCGGGCGGCGGGGAGGGGGGCGCTTCAGCTCATGAGGAACGCCGCGTCCCAGCCGGCGGTGTCCTCGATCGCGGCTCCGCGGCGGGCGTCGGCGTAGTCGGCCAGGGCGAGGGCGATGCCGGCGGCGCCGTCCAGCAGCCCCTGGTGGTGGACCCGGTGCGGTGCCGGCCGCGACGTGCCGGAGGGCGGCAGAACCTGGCGATAGCCGAAGGGAGTTCGGGCGTCGAAGTCCGCCACGAGTTCCCGGGCGAGGGCATCCGCCGCCGCCCACAACTCCGTCGACCCGCCGGCGGCGGCCATCCGACCGACGATGTGCAGGATGCCCGCGCGGCCGTGGCAGAAGCCCGGATCGACGGCGGTGACCGCGTCCCGCGGGCGGTGCGCGAGGCCGGGCCACTGGCTGCCGCGGTCGTCGGCACGGCCCACGCCCACCACCCAGTCGGCCATGCGGCACAGCGCGTCCCGTATGCCCGGCACCCGGTGTCCGGCGCGGTACGCCAGCGACATCAGCGCGAGCGGACCGCAGATCCCGTGGGCGACGCCGACGTTGAGGTCGCCTCCGGGGAACTCCGTGCGATCGCGCGGGAGGAGATAGCGGTCGGGCGCGCACCACCACCCCGGCACCTGGCTCCCGTCGCCTTCCGCGGGCCGCACGGGGTGCGTCATCCCGACCAGGAAGCCCAGGACGTCATGGAGTACCCGCGCGCTCCGCTCGTCGCCGTCGTCGGCCGCCGCCAACAGGCCGCGCGCCTGTCCCGCCAGGCCCGAGATCGCGTCGTAGTCGCCGTACGCCAGCCCCGGGCCGTGCTCCTGCCGCCGCGTCACGAGCCGGGCGACGCGCGCCCCGACGTGTGCGGCGTGCACCTCGGCGGAGCGCGCCAGCAGCCGGGTGTACCCGCCGTGGGCGCGCGCGTGGAGCCGTGCGGGCAGCAGCAGGTCACCGACCGCGGCCGGGCCGGCGTCGGAGGTCGCCGCGACGGCGGCCGCGAGATGGGCGTGCCCGGTCGCCGCGTACCGTGCGTCGTTCCGGGCGCACCTGGTGTGCAGCAGCGCGATGCCGGGGTGCCCCAGCAGCAGCGATGCGGGCTGCCAGGCGGGCGGCGGCACCTCGGACGGCAGCGCGGCGAACGCGCTACGGGCGGCGCCGGCCACCCGCTCCGGCGAGCTCAGCAGCTCGGCGACGCGGTGGGCGGTGTCCGATGCCGCGTCGCACAGGGCGCGGGGTGCGGTCATCCGGTGTTCCGCTTCCGGCCGAGCCACAGCGCGAGCGCCTCACGGGCCGTCACCCGCGCGGCCAGTTCCTGCTCGGGCCGGGGGCCGAGCAGCCGGTTGGCGTGCATATGGGTCAGGCTCAGGGCGATCCGTGCCCGCCGCCCGGGGTCCGGCGCGCCGGCGGACAGCACCTCGCGCAGACCGGACAGCGCCGCGGCACCGGCGCTCCACCCCGCGTCCCCGCCGTCCGCCGCGGCCGTCCGCCGCGGCCGGCGGCCGGGGCCTGGCCCGGGAGTCCAGCAGAGCGGCGACGGCCTGCTTCCGCTCCCGCGGGATGTCCCCCCGGCGCGCCAGCACCGCCGGGCCGCTGAGCCAGCCGAGCGCATCTTCCGGAGAGCCGAGGCGGGTGACGATGTGGAGTATGCCCGGCACGGCCGGCAGCGTCGGATCGTCCGGCCGGGCGGCGGACCCGGCGAGCAGCGCGACGACGGCCTCGCTGTCGGCGTGGAAGAAGCGCTCGGCATGCGGGAGGGCGGCCGCTCCCCCGTACCGTTCGGCCTCGGGCTCGTAGGTGTCCAGGACCACCTTCCCGAGGACCCCCGCCTCCTCGCGCGCCCGCGCCCAGGCATGGAGTTCGGGCAGCAGCACCGGCCACAGGGACTCCGGGGTGCCGTGGAAGCGCAGCCGGATGTGCGGGGCCGGATCCTCGTAGCGGACGAAGAACCAGAGGTCGACGCCGGCCCTGCGCAGCAGCCCGGGATCGGTCAACGGCCCGAGGTGGCGGGCCAACACCTCCGGCTGGCGGGCCTGCGGCACATGGATCTTCGCGTAGAGCCACTCGCCACCGGGCAGATGGGCACGCGCTGCGCGGCCCGTGGCGGACTCGCCCGAAAGCGGCGGGACCGGCGCCGCCACGGGGCCGGCCCGCCGGGTGTCGCGCGCAACGCCCGGGCCGGTGGGCCTGGCGAAGAGGGGGAAGAAGAACTCGGCGGCATGGGCACCCTCGGGGCCCCGGAACCACTGCCGTTCCGCCGGCCCTGCGAACCGCTCCACCACCGTCAGCCCGGGCGCCCGCCGCACCTCGTCGCGGAACACCAGGAGGTGCAGCGGGTCGTCGAGATCGACCGCGACGCGGTGGTCGGCCTTGGTGAGCAGCACCCGCCGGGGGACGACCCAGCGCCGCCGCCACCGCCCGACCTGTCCGCTCCACTCCGCGTCCCCCCCGGTCGGCCGCGGCACGCAGCGCGCGGTCCGGCAGCCAGCGCGCCGGGGAGAGCACGGTCCGGCCGTGGCGCACCCGTGGCAGCGCGGGGGCCGCGGCCCAGCCTCCCCAGCTCCACGGCGCGCAGAAGGACCGCCCCTCCTGCCCGATCTCCAGCAGGAACCGTGCCACATACGGAAGATGGCGGCCGCTGGGGTTGAGCATCGAGTACGACAGCGGCCGGACCCTTCGGCCGGTCGCGGTGTCGACGAGCCGGAGGCCGTCGGTGTCCGCGCAGACCGCCAGGTGCTCCAGGCGCAGGTCGTGGGCCGTCTCCGCCGCGGCGGGTCCGACCCCCAACGGGATGCGATGGGCAAGCCATTGGGGGACGGCGGACACATTGGCGGACCGCATCACCCTGGGCCGGAAGGCGACAGCGGCGGGGATCTCGTCCTGCGGTGCGCTCCGCTCGGTGCGCAGCGCCAGCTCCCGGACCTGTGCGGCCGACCGGCCGAGCACCGGCGCGAACCGGCTGAAGGTCGCCCCGGCCAGCGGGGAGACCGCATCGGGCGCGAGCACCAGAGGGAAGTCCCCGCCGCGCAGGGCGTCCCAGCCCGGTGTCAGCAGCTAGCGAGAGCGCGATCCGACGCAGGGACTTGAGCCTGAGCCGATCCCCCCGCGACGGCGCGGTCGACCTCCGCCGCCAGGCCCGCGCTGGCCAGGCCAACCGCCTCCATGAGCCGTGGATCGGCGGCGAGTTCGGCTATCCTCCGGCGCAGCCGGTCCTCGTCGTACGGGGCCCCGTCGGACGGCCGGGACCGCCCCCAGGGGCGTCGTCCGGGGGCAGCGGGAGGGCCGCGGCGCGTACCAGAACCACCGTCCCGCATGCGAAATCAACGTCACCCGTACCACCCACGCCGGCCCCGCCCCGCTCCCCGTACGCTCCTTCACCTGGCAACGGTGCGGGGTGGCGGGGACCACGTCCCGGGCACCACCCCGCACCTGTGGCTCGGCGGCCGTTACCAGCCGCAGCGCCAGGACGTGGACGGACACACCTGCGTCATGAGCTTCGACTCCTGGGCGTCCACGGCGACCGTGGCCGAATCCATGATGTCCACATCCAGGTCGAGGTCGAATTCGTCCATGCTGATGGTGGCGTTCTCCATGGCCCCCCAAGGAAAGCTGTTTGATTCCGGAGCAATTCCGGTGGTACGAACAGATTTCGCAACGGTCGAGGTATTCCATCCGAGGCCGCAGATCACGTCAAGCGCCTTTGTCGAAGGCGGCGTTGCACCGCCTTCGACAGCGCCCCGGCGTTCGTCAGCGAGCATCTGCTCGGCCGAACGCCCATCACGGGGAAACGGGGGCCGTCCGCCCGCCGCTCGGGGGATGGTTCGGCGGGCGGACCCGGCCGGCGGGCGCCCGACCGCCGGCTTCGGCCCCCGTACTAAGAGTCAACCCCTTTCCCCCCGTTGATGACAGCGTGTGAATGCGCCATCTCCGTGCGCCTGGTTCGCACCCCGTGCGAAATGCTCACCCTGCGTCACTTCGCACGGGGTGTGAACCGCTGACCCGGATCCGCCCGCCGCACACGCTCCCGCCTTCCCTCCCTGGGCAGTTGACTGGTGCGGGTAACCACCCGACCGTCACTCGGAGAAGGAAAGAGGAGCGGAACGTGACCGCCCATCGGGACCCCGATACGATCGCCGCCGACTTAGCGGAGCTGCGACGCCTACTCGACGTACGCACCGCCACGGTCGACGGTCAGCTCAGGCTGCAGGCCCAACGCTGCGAACAGACCACCCGGGACGCGGACGAACTCCAGGCCCGCATCACGCGGTTGGAGAGCCGCCGCTGGCCGCTGCCCTCGCTCGCCGCGCTCACGGGACTCGCGGCGATGGCGGCCGCCTTGTGGCAGGCGTCCGGACGCTGAGGCCGGCCGGCCTCAGCCGAGCCGGATGTGGTGCAGCATCAGCAGCGCCGCGGCCATGTTCGCGGCCGGCACCTCCCCCCTCGCGACCATGTCGGGCACCAGCTTGAGGTCGATCCACTCCCGCCGGTCCGATTCGAAGTCGTCCTGCGGCGCACCGAGGTACTCCGCCCGGTCGGACCAGTAGATGTGGTGCCGCGCGTCGGTGAGGCCGTTGGACGGCTCCACCGAGAGGAGGTGTTGGAGGGGTCCGGGTCGCCACCCGGTCTCCTCCTCCATCTCCCGCGCGGCCGCGGCGACCGGGTCCTCCCCGTCCTCCACCACGCCGGCGGCCAGTTCCCAGCCCCAGCTGTCGGTGATGAACCGGTGCCGCCACAGCAGCAGCACCTCATTGGCCTCGTTGACCGCGGTGGCCACCGCCACCGGCCGCATCCGGATCAGGAAGTGATCCAGGTGACGGCCGTCGGGGAGTTCCACATCGGCCAGATTGACCCGGAACCAGGGATTCGCGTAGACCGGCTTTTCGCTGAGATTGTTCCAACGCACGTAACTGCCACCTTCCGCTTGAGGGCCGGCAAGGTGACACGAGCCCGGTCACAGCGGAACGCGCAGCACCTCGTCGATGAGATCGGCAGCCTCGTCCGTCGCGGAGCTCCCGGTCTCCGCCAGATGCTCGCGCACCGCCCGCAGCCGGTCCCGCAGGCGTTGCGACTCCATGCCCCGAGCCTGCTCCGTCATCTCCGCGGCGTT
This sequence comes from Streptomyces noursei, assembly GCF_016917755.1. Taxonomy (GTDB): domain Bacteria; phylum Actinomycetota; class Actinomycetes; order Streptomycetales; family Streptomycetaceae; genus Streptomyces; species Streptomyces yunnanensis. The sequence goes on from NZ_CP070326.1 coordinate 2,570,633, forward strand.
GGCCACGGCCCGGTCCGCATCCCCTTGGCGCAGCTCGATATGAGTGAGCATGGCCAGCCGGTGAACCCGGCCGCGGTCGTGTGCGGGGGTGTCCACGGCGGCGTCCGCCTGCTCCCGGGCGGACCGTAGGTCCCCGAGGCTGAGCAGCGCCTCCGCCACTTGTACGTTCACCAGGCCCGGCTGCACATAGCCCGTCTCGGCGGGCTCCAGTCCCGGGCGGATCCGCTCCGCCGCGGCCTCGGCCCGCCGGATGCAGTCCAGCGCGCCCGTGCCGTCGCCCAGCCGCGCATACGCCTTGGCCTGCATGGCGTAGAGGTCGGCCGAGAGCGCCGGGGTGAGCTGCCCGCCGGCGGTGCGCAGGGCCGCTTCCGCGAAGGCGACCGCCTGGCGGTACTCCCGTACGAAGAGGGACTGGTTGACCAACAGCGCGATGACATACGCGCCGAGTCCGCGGTCCCCGCTGGCCTTGGCCAGCCGCAGCGCCTGATGGAAGTAGCGCTGAGCCAGCCCGAGAGCGTCCGAGTCGTACGCGCAGATGCCCGCGACGGCCACCAGCCCACCGGTCGCCCGGTGCAGCTGACGCCCCGTCGCGTCGCTGTAGCTGCCCCGCAGCAGCGGCGCCGCCTCGGTGTTGAGGAATCCGACGATGCGCGCTCTGGTAGCGATACCACCCGCCTTCCGGTACATCTGCTCGTAGTGGGTCCGCGCGACCCGCAACATCTCGATGTCGGCCATCCCGACCCGGGTCATCCCGTCGCGCGAGACGTCGAAGTCCTCCGGCGGGTTCTCCCACTCCCACACCGGGATGATCGCCGAGGTCCCGGTGAGCGCGGGCGCCGCGACCACGTGCGGCCGCTGCTGCTCGTCGGACCGCCACAGCGCGGTGGCCCGCTCGACGAACCCGGACAGCGGGGTGCCCGGATCCTGGCGCGCCCCCGGCCCGCTCAGCCCGATGTCGGCCAGGCCCACCGGCCGGTGCAGCCGCTCGCCGAGGATCTCGCAGATCAGGTCGGGTACCTGCCCGCGCGGCCGCTGCCCCTTGAGCCACCGCGCCACGGCCGTGTGCTCGTAGCGCAGCGCGAGCCCGCGCCGCCGCCCGAGGTGGTTGATCCGCGCCGCGAGCCCGGCGTGCGAGATGCCGGCCTCGTCCAGGATCGCGTCGAGCAGCGTGTTGGGCTCCATGCCTCGCCCCCAAGGACGTACGGACTCCGTAAGTCCAGCGTAATCAGGGGGAGTTCACACCCGGTGTGAAGCGGTGCCGAACCGGCCGGCGGCGTCCGCCCGCACAGCACGACGGGCCCCCGCCCACCAGCGTGGACGGAGGCCCGTACGAGGCACGGGGCCGCTGGGCGTCAGCCGCGCAGGGCCGCGCCCACCCGCTCGACCGCGACGGCGACCGCCGCGTCCCGGGCAGCGGTGGCCTCCTCGGCGGTCAGCGTCCGGTCGTCCGCCCGGAACCGCAGCGCGTAGGCCAGCGACTTCTTGCCGTCGCCCACCTGCTCACCGGTGAAGACGTCGAACAGCCGCACCGACTCCAGCAGTTCGCCGGCGCCGTCCCGCAGGGCGGTCTCCACGTCCGCCGCCGCCACCGAGGCGTCGACGATCAGCGCGACGTCCTGCGTGGCGACCGGGAAGGTGGAGATCCGCGGCGCCTGCAGCGAACCGGCCACGGCCCGCTCCAGCCGGTCCAGGTCGATCTCCATCGCGCTGGTGCGCTCCGGCAGACCGAGGGTCTTGACGACCCGGGGGTGCAGCTCACCGGCGTTGCCGACGAGCACCTCCTCGCCGTCGACCAGGGCGAGCAGCGCCGCGCACCGGCCGGGGTGCCACGGGGCGTGCTGGTCCTGACGGACGATCAGCTCGACGCCCGCCTCCCGGGCGACGGCCCGACCGGCCTCGACGGCGTCGGCCCACCCGGACGGGTACCCGGCACCCCACCAGCCGGCCTGCTCACGGGCGCCGGCCAGGACCACCGCGGCCCGGCGCGGCTGCTGCGGCAGCGAGGCGTCCAGCGAGGCGATCTCGTCGTCGGTCGGCCGGCGGTCGACCACCAGCCGGCGGGCCGGCAGCTCCGTGCCGGTCGCCCGGAACACCGGACCGGTCTCGAAGAGCGCCAGGTCGTGGTTGCCCCGCCCGTAGTTGCGGCGCAGCGCGGCCAGCAGCCCCGGGATCAGGGTCGTGCGGAGGTCCGGCTCCTCGTCCGAGAGCGGGTTCACCAGGGTGACCGCGTCCCGTCGCGGGTCGTCCGGCTCGATGCCGAGCTGGTCGAGGACGGCCGGGCCGGTGAACGGGTAGTTCAGCGTCTCGACGTAGCCGGCGCCGGCCAGCGCGCGGCCGACCCGGCGGTGCAGTCGCTGACGCTCGGTCAGCCCACGGCCGGCGGGCGGCAGCGGCAGCGTGGAGGGCAGGTTCTCGTAGCCCTCCAGCCGGATGACCTCCTCGGCCAGGTCGTTCGGGTCGCCGAGGTCGGGCCGCCAGGACGGCACGGTGACCACCAGCTCGTCCTGCCCGTAGACGTCGCAGCCGACCTGCTGGAGGCGGCGCACGACGGTCTCCCGCCCGTACGTCACGCCGGCGACCTTGTCCGGGTGGTCCGCCGGGATGGTGATCGTCCGCGGCCCGCGCGGCGAGACGACCTCGGTGACGCCGTCCTCGGCGGTGCCGCCGGCGAGCAGCACCAGCAGGTCCACGGTCCGCTGGGCCGCCGCGGACGCCGCCTCCGGGTCCACCCCGCGCTCGAAGCGCTTGGCGGCCTCGGAGGACAGCCGGTGGCGGCGGGCGGTCCGGGCGATGGAGATCGCGTCGAAGTGCGCGGCCTCGATCACCACGTCGGTGGTGCCGTGCACCCGCCCGGTCCCGGGGTCGGCGACCGGCGCGGCGATCTCCGTGTTGGCGCCGCCCATCACGCCGGCCAACCCGATCGGGCCGCGGTTGTCGGTGATGACCAGGTCCTCGCCGTCCAGCACCCGCTTGGTGCCGTCCAGGGTGACCAGCTCCTCGCCGGGCGTGGCGCGGCGGACGCCGATCGGACCCTCGACGGTCGTCCGGTCGTAGGCGTGCAGCGGCTGGCCCAGCTCCAGCATCACGTAGTTGGTGATGTCCACGGCGAGCGACACCGACCGCATCCCGGCCTTCTGCAGCCGGCGCTGCATCCAGATCGGGGTGCGGGCCTCCGGGTCCAAACCGGTCACCGTACGCGCGGTGAAGCGGTCGCAGCCGATCGGGTCGCCGACCTGGACCGGGTAGCCACCGGCGTTCGGCGGCGCCACGTCCAGCAGCGCCGGGTCGCGCAGCGGCAGCCCGAACGCGATGGCCGCCTCACGGGCCACGCCGCGCATCGACAGGCAGTAGCCGCGGTCCGGGGTGACGGCGATGTCCAGCACCTCGTCACGGAGCTCCAGCAGCTCGATGGCGTCGGTGCCGACCTCGTACTCCGGCGGCAGCACGATGATGCCGTGCGTGCCGTCGTCGCCCATGCCCAGCTCGTCGCCGGAGCAGATCATGCCGTGCGACTTCTTGCCGTAGGTCTTGCGAGCGGCGATCTTGAAGTCGCCGGGCAGCACCGCGCCGGGCAGCACCACGACGACCTTGTCGCCGACCGCGAAGTTCCGCGCACCGCAGACGATCTCCTGCGGCTCACCGGTGCCGTTGGCCCGGCCGACGTCGACCGTGCAGAAGCGGATCGGCTTCTTGAAGCCGTCCAGCTCCTCGATGGTCAGCACCTGGCCGACGACCAGCGGGCCGCTCAGGCCCTCGCCGAGCTGCTCGACGGTCTCGACCTCCAGGCCGACCTCGATGAGCTTCTCCTGGACGTCCCGGCCGGTCGTCGTCGCCGGCAGGTCGACGTATTCCCGCAGCCAAGAAAGCGGGACCCGCATCAGATCTCCATCCCGAACGGCCGGGTGAACCGGACGTCGCCCTCGAACATGTCGCGCATGTCTTCCACGTTGTGCCGGAACATCAGCATCCGGTCGATTCCGAACCCGAAGGCGAAGCCGCTGTACTTCTCGGGGTCGACGCCGCAGGCGATGAGCACCTTGGGGTTGACCATGCCGCAGCCGCCCAGCTCGATCCAGCCCTCGCTGGAGCAGGTACGGCACGGCCGGTCCGGGTTGCCCACGGACGCGCCACGGCAGACGTAGCAGACCATGTCCATCTCGGCGGACGGCTCGGTGAACGGGAAGTAGTTGGGCCGCAGCCGGGTCTTCATGTCCGGACCGAACAGCGCCCGGACCATGTGGTCCAGGGTGCCCTTCAGGTCCGCCATGGTCAGGCCCTCGTCGACGGCCAGCAGCTCGATCTGGTGGAAGACCGGGGAGTGCGTGGCGTCCAGCTCGTCGGTGCGGTAGACCCGCCCCGGGCAGACGACGTAGACCGGCGGCTCGCGGTCGACCAGCGTGCGGGCCTGCACCGGCGAGGTGTGGGTGCGCAGCACCACGCCCGACTCGTCGCCCTGGGTGCCGTTGCCCTGGACGAAGAAGGTGTCCTGCATCTGCCGCGCCGGGTGGTCCGGCACGAAGTTCAGGGCGTCGAAGTTGAACCACTCGGCCTCGACCTCGGGGCCCTCGGCGATCTCGTAGCCCATCGCCACGAAGACATCCGCGACCCGCTCCATGAAGGTGGTCAGCGGGTGCCGGGCGCCGGCCGCGACCCGGTCGTACGGCAGGGTGACGTCCACCGCCTCCTCGACCAGGACGCGTGCGTCACGCTCCGCCTCCAGCTCTTCCTGGCGGGCCTTGAGCGCCTGGCCCACCCGGCCGCGGGCCTGGCCGACGCGCTTGCCGGCGTCCGCCTTGGCCTGCGGGGGGAGGGCGCCGATCTCGCGGTTGGCGAGGGCGAGCGGCGATGTGCCACCGGCGTGCGCGATCTTCGCCTGGGCGAGCGCGTCGAGGTCGCCCGCGGCGGCGATGGCGGCCAGCGCCTCGTCGACCCGTCGGGCGATCTCTTCCGGTTTCAGGGCTTCGACCTCGACAGGGTCGTACGACTTATTGGGTGCGGACATCTCTTCCCGTGCTTCCGGTGGTGTGGCTTGGCGCGGCTCGCTTCGCCTCGGCTCTGCGCCCGCGTGTCCGCGATGCCTGTGCGCCAAAGGTGCCAAAGGTCAAGTCTAAGGGGCGGGCCCTCCCGGACCCGCCGTCGGCCCTGTCCGGGCCGTCGCGCGGCGCCCGCCGCTCCCCTTCACGCCAGGAAGGCAGGGGCCGCGACGGGCAGGCTAAATCGGAACTGGGCGCCGCCGGCCGGGGCCCGGCCGACCGTGATCGTGCCGCCGTGCGCCTCGACGATGCCCTTGACGATGTACAGGCCCAGCCCGGTGCCGCCGCGCTTGCTGCCCCGCCAGAAACGGGTGAACACGCGGCTCATCGACTCCTCGGGGATGCCGGGGCCCTCGTCGCTCACGGTGACGCTCGTCCCCTCTCCGCCGCCGGTCTCCTTCGCCGGTCCCACCTCGATGGTGACCGTTCCGTCACCGTGACGCACGGCGTTTTCCAGGAGATTGCCCAGGACCTGGTCCACCTTGTCCGGGTCTGCCCACAGATCGGGCAGCGGCTCCATCATCCGGATCAGGAAGCGGTCCGGCAGCTGACCCGCGGTGGTCTGCGCCTGCACGTGCCGTCGGACCGCGGCGATCATGTCCACCCGCTGCCGGCGGACCTCCAGCCGCCCGGAGTCGATCCGGGAGATGTCCAGCAGCTCGGCGATGAGCCGGGTGACGCGGTTGGCGTCGGCGTCCACCGTCTCCAGCATCAGCCGCTTCTGGTCGTCGGTGAACCGTTCCCACTTCTGGAGGAGGGTCGCGGTGAAGCCCTTGACGGAGGTCAGCGGCGAACGCAGCTCGTGGGCGACGGTGGCGATCAGCTCGGCGTGGCTCAGCTCGGTGCGCCGCCGGGCCTCGGTGCCGCGCAGCGCGATCACCAGTCGCCGCACCGGACCGGTGGGGCGACTGCGGACGTAGCGGGCCGAGACCAGCACCTCGCGGCCGCCCAGCAGCAGGTTCCGCTCCGGCTGGCCGCGGCGGATGGCCAGTCCCCCGTACGGGTCGGTCAGCTGCCACCAGCGGCGCCCCTCGATGTCCTGCAGCGGCAGGGCTTCCCCGACCGGGCGGCCCAGCGCCTGCGGCGGCTCGATGCCGGTGATCCGGGCGGCGGCGGCGTTGAAGCAGATCACCCGGCCGTGTTCGTCGGCGACGACCAGACCGTCGGGGAGGTCGTCCGGGGCCAGCCCGAGATCCGCGCCGGCCCCCTCGGGCGGGCAGCCACCAGCGGTGGCAGTACTGGCCGAAGTCCTCGCCGTCATCGCCGTGTTACCCCCTCCCGGGCCGGAGCTGGCAAGACTACTCGCTCGGCCCGGCCCCACCGTCGGGTTCGCGGCTACGCCCCTCCGGCGGGTGACGTCGCGCGGCACCCGCCGGTGGTGCGCTGGGCCCGCGCGGAGGCGTACAGGCAAACCGCGGCGGCGGTCGCGAGGTTGAGGCTCTCGGCCTTGCCGTGGATCGGCACCCGGACGACGGCGTCGGCCAGCGCCCGGGTCTCCTCGGGCAGCCCCCACGCCTCGTTGCCGAAGATCCAGGCGGTCGGCCCGCCCATGGAACCGGCGTCCAGCTCCGCGTCCAGGTCGCGGTCGCCGGCCCCGTCGGCGGCCAGGATCCGCACCCCGGCGCCCTGCAGCCCGGTCACCACCTGCTCCACCGGCACGCCCACCGCGACCGGCAGGTGGAACAGCGAACCCACCGATGCCCGCACCGACTTGGGGTTGTAGAGGTCCACGGACGCGTCGGTCAGCACCACCGCGTCGGCGCCCGCGGCGTCCGCACAGCGCAGCACCGTGCCGGCGTTGCCGGGGTCGCGCACGTTGGCCAGCACGGCCACCAGCCGCGGGCGGGCGGCGAGGATCTCCTCGAACGGCGAGTCCAGGAACCGGCAGACGCCCACCAGTCCCTGCGGGGTGACGGTCTGCGAGACGTCCGCGACGGTCCTGTCGTCGGCGAAGTGCACCAGCGCCCCCGCCGCCCGGGCCGCCTCGACGATCTCGGCGTGCCGCTCGGCGGCCTCGACGGTGGCGAACAGCTCGATGAGGGTGGGCGATCCGCCGGCGCGGTGCGCGACGGCCTCGCGGACGGCCTGCGGGCCCTCGGCGATGAACCGGCGTTCCTTGCCCCGGAAGTGCCGCCGGGCCAACCGCCGGGCGGCGGCGACTCGCGGGGAACGCGGGGAGATCAGCTCGGGGGTGCCCATGGGCGGCGGCTCGCTTCTTTCGTTCGGTGCGGGGGCCCGGTGCGGACGATGGGGGTCTCCCCCGCTCGAACGGAGAGCGCGGGGGGAGGGCCCGGGAATCCCGGAAACGCGGCGGACCCGCAGGCCGGGGCCCGCGGGTCCGCAATCACAACGTCGTCACATCGTCACGACGCCGTCAGGCCGCGATTCAGGCAGCAGCCTTCGGGGCGTTGACGTCGCTCGGCAGCGCCTTCTGGGCCACCTCGACCAGCGCGGCGAACGCACCGGCGTCGTTCACGGCGAGGTCGGCGAGGATCTTGCGGTCCACCTCGATGCTGGCGGCCTTCAGACCCTGGATGAGGCGGTTGTAGGTCATGCCGTTGGCGCGGGCAGCGGCGTTGATGCGCTGGATCCACAGCTGACGGAAGTCGCCCTTGCGCTTCTTGCGGTCGTTGTAGTTGTAGACGAAGGAGTGGGTGACCTGCTCCTTGGCCTTGCGGTACAGGCGGGAGCGCTGACCGCGGTAGCCGCTGGCCTGCTCCAGGATCGCCCGGCGCTTCTTGTGAGCGTTGACTGCCCGCTTGACGCGTGCCACTTGTTAACTCCTTGTAGCGGGGCCGTGGTTGTTCGTCACACAGCCCGAATCGACGTTAGGTCCCGGTCGGGACGGTGCGCCCCGCCCGTGTGGCGGAGCGCCCCGGCTCACTTGCCGAGAAGCTTCTTGATCTTCGCGGCGTCGCCCGGGGCCATCTCGGCGTTGCCGGTGAGGCGACGCGTCACGCGGGACGACTTGTGCTCGAGCAGGTGGCGCTTGCCGGCGCGCTCGCGCAGGACCTTGCCGGAGCCGGTGACCTTGAAGCGCTTGCTGGCACCGCTGTGCGTCTTGTTCTTCGGCATGCGCCGTTCTCTCCTCGTCAGTGGCGCTCCCACCGGCGGGGACCGGCACGCGGGAGCGTCAGATGTATCGGTTGTTCCGGGGCTGGCGCCCCGGCCTGGATCCGGGGCGGCTCACCCAAGAGCTCACGCCTCGGCGTGCTCCTCAGCGGGCTCCGCGGGAGCGACGCCCTGGCGCTCCGCCTTGCGGGCGGCCTGCGCCTCGCGGGCCTCGGCCATCGCCTCGGTCTTCTTCTTGTGCGGACCGAGGACCATGATCATGTTCCGGCCGTCCTGCTTCGGGTTCGACTCGATGAAGCCGAGGTCCTGGACGTCCTCCGCGAGCCGCTGGAGCAGTCGGAAGCCCAGCTCGGGGCGCGACTGCTCACGACCACGGAACATGATCGTGATCTTGACCTTGTCACCCTGCTTGAGGAACCGGACGACGTGACCCTTTTTGGTGTCGTAGTCGTGCGGGTCGATCTTCGGCCGGAGCTTCATCTCCTTGATGACCGTGTGCGCCTGGTTCTTGCGCGCCTCACGGGCCTTCATGGCCGACTCGTACTTGAACTTCCCGTAGTCCATGAGCTTGCAGACCGGCGGACGGGCGTTCGCCGCCACCTCGACCAGGTCGAGGTCGTACTCCTGCGCAAGCTCCAGGGCCTTGGCAAGCGGCACAATGCCGACCTGCTCGCCGCTGGGACCGACGAGTCGCACCTCGGGGACGCGAATCCGGTCGTTGATGCGGGGCTCGGCGCTGATGGATCCTCCTCGGTAGCACCACGCGACGGCCTGGCGGACTGCCGCGTAACGTCTGTTTCGATGTGACCAACCGCGCCGGCATACGAAAAACGCCCCGGACGGGACACAGGCGGGGCTCCACGTGGATCAGGAGCACCGCCGCGAAATCTCCGCGGGGCGCAGCCAGACCGTTGACCCGCCAACCTGAGATCGGTCGGGTGGGAGATCGGAGCCTCCACTTGTGGGCCGGTCACATGCGTGTCCGGCCGGTCGGAACACCAGAATACACGAGTCAAGAGGGCAGCCCCACTCCTGTGCGCCGGGCCCTCGCCCGGCCCGGCGCCCGCCGCGGCCCGCCGCCGCCCGTCCGGCGCCGGTCCGGCGCTCCCGGGCGCGGGGTCGCCGGACCGGGGCCATAGGCTGGGGGCGACCCGTCCAGCAGGAAGTGAAGCGCCAGCACATGAGCGAGCAGACCCCCCAGCAGCCGACCGCCCCGGAGACCGGCGACGCGGCCCGGCCCGACTTCGAGACCATGACCCGGGACATCGCGGACGTGCCGGCGGTCGAGGTGATCACCACGGTCGCGGTGCACCTGATGAGCTCGGCGGCGGTCAACCTCGGGCTCGCCGAGGGCGGCGAGGACCACAAGGACCTGGACGAAGCCCGCAAGCTCATCCACGCACTGGCCGGGCTGGTCACCGCCAGCGCCACCGAGATCGGCTCCTACCACGCGGCGCCGCTGCGGGACGGCCTGAAGTCGCTCCAGCTCGCCTTCCGCGAGGCGTCGGTGGTCCCGGACGAGCCGGGCCAGGGCCCCGGGGAGAAGTTCACCGGGCCGGTCTACGGCTGAGCCCGGCGGGTAGCCCCGCACAGCGACGACGAGCCCCGGCCGGATCCGCTCCGGCCGGGGCTCGTGCGCGTACGGGGCCGCGCCCCGTGCCCTCAGACGCGGTCGCCGGAGGCCGGCGGCTCGCCCGAAGCCTTCGATTCGCCGCGGGCGGCCCGGTCGGCGACCACGACCGGCTCCTGGGGCGGGTGGGTGATCTGGTGCACCACTGCCGCCAGCGCACCGCCGATCAGTGGCGCGATGAGGAACAACCACACCTGGGTGATCGCCGCGCCGCCCGCGAACAGGGCCGGGCCCAGGCTCCGCGCCGGGTTCACCGAGGTGCCGTCCAACGGGATGCCGATGAGGTGGACGGTGGCCAGGGCCAGACCGATCGCCAGGCCGCCGAAGCCCACCACCGCCACTTTGTGCGTGACGCCGAGCACGACGAAGACGAACAGGAAGGTCATCACGATCTCGGCCACGAACGCGCCGCCGAGGTTGATGTGCACCGCCGAACGGTCGCCCCAGCCGTTCGTGCCGAAGGCCGCGTGGGTCTGCAGCCCCGGGACCTGCTTGGCGACCAGGAAGAGCAGGGCCGCGCCGACGATGCCGCCCAGGATCTGCGCGATCCAGTACTCGACGGCGGTCCGGACCGTGATGCGCCGGGCCACCAGCATGCCGAGCGTCACCGCGGGGTTGATGTGGCAGCCCGAGATCGGGCCTAGCGCGTAGGCAAGCGCCAGCATGACGAAGCCGAAGGCCAGGGCGATGCCGAAGGTGCCGATGTATTCGCCGGCCAGCACTGCCGCGCCGACGGCGAAGAACACCAGGAGCAGCGTGCCGAGGAATTCGGATACGACCGTGCGGGTCTCCGTGGTCTCCATGGGCTCTCCTCGCGTGGATCTTGAGCTCTCCTGGCATTGTGCGGCCCGGAGAGCGGCGCCGCCCGTTGAGCGCGAGCGGCGGGCGAGCCGTCGGGCCCGCCGCGAGGAGCGTCCGGCCGGCCCGGCTGCCGGCGGATCAGCGCTGGTAGAGGAGGTCTCCGGAGGCGTCGGCGCCGGGCGGAAGGAGGGCCAGGTCGAGGCCGCGGACGAGTCGGGCGCGGAGGGTCTCGTCGGTGGCGAGTGCCTGGGCCAGGCGCTGGGCGGCCTCGGCGGGGACGGCGCCGGGGGCGAGGCCCAGGGCGAGGGTGCCGTCGGTCTCCGCGGACCGCGTCAGACGTGCGACGTGGACCGCCGGCTCGGCGGCGAGGAGGGCCCGCAGCGCCTCGGTGACGGCCGGGTCGGCGAGCGGGTCGGCGCTGGTCCGGCCCTCCGCGAGGGCCCGGAGGGCGGCGCCGGTGAGCTGGTAGGTGACCGGTCCGGCCAGGTCGAGGACGACGGTGTCGGCCTGCTCGTGCGCGGCGGCCAGCAGCGCCTGGCGGAGCGGCACCGCGACCGGGCGGGCATCCGGCCGCCAGCGCTGGAGGGTCTCCATGGAGGTGAAGGCGGGCAGCGCGCGGCGACCGTCGGGGGCGGTGAGGGTGGGCACCGCCATGTCGCTGGTCTTCTCCCGGCGCAGCCCGTCGGGGCCGGTCTCGACCTCGCCGAGGACCGCCACGACCGGGACGAGGAGGCGGGCGTCCGCCAGGGCGGCGAGCAGGCCGGGTTCGGTGCCGCGGTCCGTCGCGTAGGCCGCGAGCGCCGCGCCGAGGGCGGGGTCGGCGGAGCCGTCGTCGTCGGCGAAACCGGGGTTGGGGATGTTCTTTTGCACGGTCCTGAGCGTATCCGCCTGCGGCTGGCTGCTTCCCACGTTGTTGGGTTTCCCGCCGTGGGCCTGCGGCCGGCTTCGCGCGTTGTCGGGTTTCCCGCCGTGGGGTTCGCCTTGTGCGCCTGCGGCGCGGGGTTGTTGGGTGCGGTGAGTTATGGGTGGGTGGGGGTGTGCCTCGGGGGGCCGGTGGGGCGGGTGCGCCAGGCGAAGTAGGAGGCGGTGGTGAGGGCCAGGCCGGTGGCGGCGAGGGTCCAGGGGAGCCAGTTGACGGGGGTGTCGTCGGCGGGGTCGGTGACGGGGCCGGGGCCGAAGTAGCGGTGGGGGTAGGCGACGGGGGCCGGCTTCTGGGGAGTGGGGGCGAGGTCCGCGGCGGCCTTGAGGGCGGCGGCGGGGTCGACGAGGCCGGCGCCGAAGTCGTCGTTGCGGCCGCCGTCGGGGCGGTGCTGGGCCGTGCTGGTCAGCAGGTCGCGGATCTGGGCGGGGCTGAGGTCGCGGTGCGCGGAGCGGATCAGTGCGATGGAGCCGGAGACGAAGGCGGCGGCGGGGCTGGTGCCCTGTCCGGAGAGGTAGCCGGTGCCGTGGTCGTCCATGAGGATGTCGTAGCCGGGGGCGCTGACCGTGGCGTACCAGTGGCTGGTGGAGAACGAGGCGCGGGCGTCCAGGTGGGTGACGGCGGTGGCCGCGATGACGCCGGGGTAGGCCGCCGGGTAGGAGATGTGGTTGCCCTTCTCGCCGCCGTTGCCGGCCGAGGCGACCACCGGGATGCCCTTGCCGAGGGCGTACTGGATCGCGGAGTCCTCGCGGGGGTCGGGGTGGGCGGTCTCGCTGTCGTCGCCCAGGGACATGTTGATCACGTCGGCGCCGTGGTCGGCGGCCCAGCGGATGCCGTCGGCGAGGGCGCCGGGCTTCTGGTCGCGGGCCCGCCGGCGGTCGGGGTCGTGGTCCTCCAGGATCACCCGGATCGGCAGGATCCTGGCCTCGGGGGCGACGCCGAGGATGCCGTCGGAGCGGCCGGCGCCATGGCCGTGGCCGGCGATGACGCTGGCCATGCCGGTGCCGTGCTGGGCCCAGGCGTCGTCGCCGGGGCGGGCGCCGAAGCCGATCAGGTCCTTCTCCGGCAGCACCTGGCCCTTGAGGTCGGGGTGGTCCGCGTCCACGCCGGTGTCCAGGACGGCGACGGTGATCCCGGCGCCCTTGGTGGTCTGCCAGGCTTCCTGGGCGTGGATGGCGGTCAGGCCCCACTGCTGGGCACGGATGGCGTCCGCGCGGGCCGGCAGCGCGGGCAGGACGGCCAGGGCGGCGGAGGCCAGGGCGACGGTCCCGGCCCGCAGCGCGGACTTGATCACGACGCCACCTCCGTGGACCGGGCGGGGACGCCGGACGCGGTGCGGAAGGTCGCGCTGATCTTGTCCGCGAGGCCCTTGGCGTCGTGGCCGAGCCCGGACTCGGCGGCGGTGGTGGCGGTCCCGGGCTGGACCGCGGCGTCGGCGGGCTGCGGGTCGGTGATCTCTCGGCCGTCCGCGAAGCCGGAGACGGTGTAGACCACGACCGGGACGTCGGTGAGTATCCGCACCGTCCAGCTGGCCCGTTGGGCGGGGCCGAAGTCCTCTGCCGGGGTGCCCTTGGCGGCCAGCGGCAGCGGCATCAGGGCCTTGTGGTCGGCCAGGTCGTTGGTGCTGAAGCGGGCGTTGAGGTCCATCATCCCGGACCGGTCGGCTTTGGTGGTCTGGGCGCCGACGGTGATGACGTGGGTGCGGGTGGCGTCGACGTAGGTGGCGCGCAGCAGGCGGGCGCAGCCGGCCGGGGCGAGTTCCTTGGCGAGGGGGCCCTCGTAGCGGGCGGTGCAGTCGGTGTCGGGGGCGACGGCGATCCGCGTCCAGGTCCGGTCGGCGCCGCCGGGGCCGGCGGCCAGACCCTCGACGGTGCGCGGGAAGAGGGTGTCGACGGGGGTGTTGCGCCAGGCGTCCTGGCCCTTGGTGAAGATGCTCTCGGGCGTCGGGGCGCCCTTGGCGGGGGCTTCGGTGAGCCAGCTGCCGGCCGCCGCGCCGACGATCAGGCCGACGCCGAGGACCAGGCCGGCGGCCGCGGCGACGACCCGGGTGCCGGGCAGCCGGTCGGCCAGCGGGCGGCGCGGGGCGGGCTCGTCCGCCGCGGGGCGGGCGGGAGGTGCCGGCCAGGCCGGGGCGGGCGGGGGCGTGGGCCCGGCGGGCGGCGGGGGGCTCGCGGGCGGCGGGGGGCTCGCGGGGCGGTCGGACGACTCGTCCCACAGGGGGGCGCTGTTGGCCAGGTGGAAGGCGGCGGTGTCGCGGAACGACCGGGGGGCGCGGCCGGGGCGCGGCGGGGCGGCCGGCGGCTCGGTGCGCGGCGGGGGCGGGGTGGTCGGCGGGGCCGACGGGCGGGGCGGGGCGGCCGGAGCCAGGGGTGTGGCCGGCGGTGTGGGGGCCGGGGCGGTCTCGGCGGGGAGCGGCTGCCGGGCGGCGGGGGGCGTGGCGGAGGAGGTGGCCGGGGCCGCGGGCGGGGGGACGGTGGGGTCGGCGGGGACCGGGCGCAGGACGGTGGTCCTGGGGTCCTCGTCGGCGGGCGGCGCGGCGGGGCGGTGCGGCGGGCGCGGGGGTATGGGTGGGATGCGCGGAGCATCGGCGTAATCGGCGTCGGCGCTCACCAGCGCTCCCCTTCGCACGGTGTGCCCCGGACCCGACAGGCAATCGGGGCAGGGTGGTTCGTATCCGGACATCACGCCGCTGACCTGCTGGTTGCGGTGTCGAGCCACTGTAAGGGCTGGCCCGGCCGCTGCTCCAACCCCTCGGCGCTCCGGCGTCACTTCCGATGCGGTTCGTCCCCCTACCCAGTGGTAGCGGGGTCTGGCAGGCTGCGGCCATGTCCCCGCACTCCACCGACGCGCCCGCCGGCAGCGCCCTTCCCCGGGCCCGCCGCCGCTCCCCCGAGCGACCCTCCCCGCTCGTGCAGGGTGGACCCCCGCGCGCCGGAGAGACCCCGTACGACCGGGCCACCGCCCACCTCGACGCGCCGCTGGCCGTCGTCGATCTGGCGGCCTTCGACGCCAACGCCGCCGATCTGGTGCGCCGTTCGAAGGGGAAGCCGATCCGGGTGGCGAGCAAGTCGGTGCGCTGCCGGGCGCTGCTGGAGCGGGTGCTGGCGCGCGAGGGCTTCGCGGGGGTCATGAGCTTCACGCTGGCCGAGTCGCTGTGGCTGGCGCGGTCGGGATTCCCGGACGTGCTGCTGGCGTATCCGTCGGCGGACCGGGCCGGGTTCGCGGAGCTGGCCGGTGACCCCGGGCTCGCGGCGGCGGTGACGGTGGTGGTCGACGACCCGGCGCAGCTGGATCTGATCGACGCCGCGCGCCCGGCCGGTCCGGGCCGCGGCGAGGAGATCCGGGTCTGCCTGGAGCTGGACACCTCGTACCGGGTGCTGGCCGGGCGGGTCCGGGTCGGGGCGCGGCGGTCGCCGCTGCGGGATCCGGGGGCGCTCGCCGCGCTGGCCCGGACGGTGGTCCGGCGCCCCGGGTTCCGGTTGGTGGGGCTGATGGCCTACGAGGGGCACGTGGCGGGGGTGGGCGACGAGGTCGCCGGGAAGCCGGTGTTCTCGCGGGCGATACGGGTGATGCAGGCGGCGGCCCGCAAGGAGCTGGCGCGGCGGCGCTGGGAGGCGGTGCGGGCGGTGCGGGCGGTGGCGCCGCGGCTGGAGTTCGTCAACGGCGGTGGGACGGGGAGCGTGCAGCACACCGCGGCGGAGGCGGCGGTCACCGAGATCGCGGCCGGTTCGGGGCTGTACGTCCCGCGGCTGTTCGACAACTTCCGGTCGTTCCGCGGGCGTCCGGCGGCGCTGTTCGCCCAGCCGGTGGTGCGGCGGCCGGGGCCCGGCGTCGTCACGGTGCTGGGGGGCGGGTATCCGGCGTCGGGGGTGGCCGGTGCGGATCGGCTGCCGGAGCCGTATCTGCCGGCCGGGCTGCGCTACGACCCGCAGGAGGGGCCGGGCGAGGTGCAGACGCCGCTGCTGGGGGCGGCGGCGGACGGGCTGGCGGTCGGCGACAAGGTGTGGTTCCGGCACGCCAAGGCCGGGGAGCTGTGCGAGCGGTTCGCGGAGCTGCACCTGATCGAGGGGGACCGGGTGGTGGGGACGGTGCCGACGTACCGGGGCGAGGGCCACACCTTCCTGTAACGGCGTTATAGGGCGGTGGTGCGGCCCCGCCCTGCCGGGTGGGGCCGCAGCTGCTCCTCGGGTGGCCGGGCGCGGCCGGGTCAGCCGTGGATCCGGTCCAGTTGGTCGGCGACGACCGTGCCGTCGGGGCGGCGGACCGGGCCGTGGGAGCCGTCGGTGTTGGTGTAGCCCTTGGTGGCGCACGGGTAGGCGCCGGACTTGCGGGGCAGCGGGTCGATGAACATCGGGTTGACCACCCAGCGGCCGTCGGCGTTGTCGTAGCCGCGGCACATCAGCTCGTCCTTGTTGCGGTTGATCGCCAGGTGGGCGCCGGTGGCGTCGTCGACGAAGGTGACGTCGGTGTTGGCGTCGCCGCCGCCCAGGGCGATGCGGTGCGCGGGGTCCTGCTTCCGCCACGCCTCGGCGCCCTTGATCCCGTAGATCTCCTGGTTGATCCAGCAGCGCTTGCCGTCGACGTAGGGGATGACCTCGCCCTCGCCGTCCTTGACGTCTCCGCAGCCGGCGATGGTGGTGGTGAGGCGGCCGTGGCGGACGCGGTTGCGTATGCCGATGGTGTGCCGGGCGTCCACCCCGACACCGCCGGACCACGCCTCGGCGACGGTCTCGGACGACGCGGAGACGATGTAGACGTCGAAGCCGGCCGCCTTGAGCGTGCGGATCAGGTCCTTCTGCTGGTCGTAGTAGCGGATGTACCCGGCCAGCTTGTGGGTGCCGACGGTCTGTACGGCGCCGACGGGCGCGGCGAGGTTCTCGGCCCGGGCCCGCTTGGCGTACGCGGTGAGGGTGGCGGGCTTCAGACCTGCGAACAGCTGGGGCACCCAGGCGTATTCGGGGACCGTGCGGCGGTGGTTCCAGTCGCCGGCGAAGGCCGCGGCGCCGCTCATGGTCCGTGCCTCGCCGCGGATCTCCATGATCTCGTCGGCGCAGGCGGCGTTGCGGGAGGTCGGCAGCGGGCGGCCGGGGGTGCCGGTGCCGCAGGCGCGGGTCAGCGCGCGGTCGGCGGCGGGGGTGAGCCAGCGGCTGGTGTCCCGCCAACTCGTGGGCCGGGGCAGCTTGTCGTGCCGGAGCATCCAGGCCAGCGTGGCGTCGGAGATGTCGTTCTTGACGACGGTGTTGTCCCAGTCGAAGGCGGCGACCGGGCGGGGGCCGTCGTGGGACGCCGAGCAGGTGCCGCGTTCGTCGATCATCTTCTGGAGCTTGGCGCGGTTGTCGCCGTACCAGGGGAGGTCCTTGGAGAGCTGCGGGCAGCGGGCGCGGGTCGGCGCCGAGCCGGGTGCGGCGGCGGTGGCCGGCGTGGTGGCCGTGAGGGCGGCGAGCGCGGCGGTGCCGGCGAGGCCGAGGGCGAGCAGCCGCCTGAGAGGTGTCGTCATGGGTCCTCCGTGGTCAAGGGGGGAAGCACGGCGGGACCGGCACCCGGTGGTGCCGGTCCCGCTGTTGATCATGGAGCCTACAGGGGGGTGACGTAGGCGCCCGCGATGCCTCCGTCGACGAGGAATTCGGCGGCGTTGACGAACGAGGAGTCGTCGCTGGCGAGGAAGGCGACCGCGGACGCGATCTCCTCCGGCTCGGCGAACCGGCCGACCGGGACGTGCACCAGGCGGCGCGCGGCGCGCTCGGGGTCCTTGGCGAACAGCTCCTTCAGCAGCGGGGTGTTGACCGGCCCCGGGCAGAGCGCGTTGACGCGGATGCCCTCGCGGGCGAACTGCACGCCCAGCTCGCGGGACATGGCCAGCACGCCGCCCTTGGAGGCGGTATAGCTGATCTGCGAGGTGGCGGCGCCCATCACGGCCACGAAGGAGGCGGTGTTGATGATGGAGCCGCCGCGCCCGGTCTGCTCGAACTGGCGCTGCATATAGGGCAGGGCGTGCTTGCAGCAGAGGTAGACCGAGGTGAGGTTGACCTCCTGGACGCGCTTCCAGGCGTCGATCCCGGTGGTGAGGATGGAGTCGTCGTCGGGCGGCGAGATGCCGGCGTTGTTGAAGGCGATGTCCACCGAGCCGTAGGTGTCGAAGGCGGTCTTGTAGAGCGCCTCGACCTGCTCGGCGTCGGTGACGTCGACCTGGACGAAGGTGCCGCCGACCTCTTCGGCGGCGGCCTTGCCGGCTGTCTCGTCGATGTCGGCGCAGACGACGTTGGCGCCCTCGGAGGCCAGCCGGCGGGCGGTGGCCAGTCCGATGCCGCTGCCGGCCCCGGTGATCACGGCGGTACGGCCGACGAGGCGGCGGCACACGGCGGTCTGGTCGGTCACTTGCTCTCCTCGCGGGTGGTGGCGGTGCTGGTTGCGGTGCGGATCACGAGCCGGCCGGCTCGGTGGCGATGAAGACGTTCTTGGTCTCGGTGAAGGCGGCCAGCGCGTCCGGGCCGAGCTCGCGGCCGAGTCCGGACTGCTTGAACCCGCCGAAGGGGGTCCAATAGCGCACGCTGCTGTGGGAGTTGACGGAGAGGTTGCCGGCCGCGACGGCCCGCGAGACGCGCAGTGCGCGGCCGACGTCGCGGGTCCACAGCGAGCCGGCCAGGCCGTAGTCGGTGGCGTTGGCGATCCGGATCGCGTCGGCCTCGTCGTCGAAGGGGATGGCCACCGCGACCGGGCCGAAGATCTCCTCGACGGCGGCGCGGTCCTCGGGGCGGCCCTCCAGGACGGTGGCCGGGTACCAGAAGCCCTTGCCGGCCGGGGCCTCACCGCGGATGGCGGCCGGGGCGTCCTCGGGGACGTAGGACCGTACGCGGTCGCGCTGGGCGGCGGAGATCAGCGGGCCCATCTGGGTGGCGGGGTCGCTCGGGTCGCCGACGGCGAACGCCTTGACGGCGGGCTCCAGCAGCTCCAGGAAGCGGTCGTAGACGCTGCGCTGGACCAGGATCCGGCTGCGGGCGCAGCAGTCCTGGCCGGTGTTGTCGAGGAAGGAGCCGGGGGCGGCGGCCGCGGCGGCCTCGATGTCGGCGTCGGCGAAGACGATGTTGGGGCTCTTGCCGCCGAGTTCGAGGGTGAGCCGCTTGGTCTGCGCGGCGCACTGGGCGGCGATCCGGCGGCCGGTGGCGGTGGAGCCGGTGAAGACGACCTTGGCGACGCCGGGGTGGTCGACCAGTGCGCTGCCGGTGACCGGGCCCTCGCCGGGCAGGACCTGGAAGAGGCCCTCGGGGAGCCCGGCCTCCAGGGCGAGTTCGGCGAGCCGGAGCGCGGTGAGCGGGGTGGTCTCGGCGGGCTTGAGCAGGACGGCGTTGCCGGCCGCGAGGGCGGGGGCGGTGCCCCAGGCGGCGATCGGCATCGGGAAGTTCCAGGGGGCGATGACGGCGACCACGCCCAGCGGTTCCTGGACGGTGATGTTCAGGCCGCCGGCGACCGGGATCTGCGTACCGGTCAGGCGCTCCACTCCCCCGGCCGCGTAGTGCAGCAGGTCGCGGACGTTGCCCGCCTCCCAGCGGGCGTTGCCCAGCGGATGGCCGGCCTCGCGCAGTTCCAGCGCGGCGAGGGGTTCGATCGCTGCGTCGACGACGTCGGCGAACCGGCGCAGCAGGCGGGCCCGGTCGCCGGGGGCCACCGCGGCCCAGGCTTCCTGCGCGGCGGCGGCCCGGCGGACGGCCGCGTCGACCTCGGCGGGCGAGGTGGTGGGGACGGTGGCCACCACCTCCTCGGTCGCCGGGTTGAGGATGGTCAGCTCTTGCAACACGGGCGTTCCTCACATGCGCTCGAAGGAGCGGAAGCGCTCCCAGTCCGTGACGGCGGCGTCGTAGGCGTCCTGTTCGACGCGGGCCATGTGGCGGTAGTGGTCGACAACCTCGTCGCCGAAGGCGGCGCGGGCGATCGGGCTGCGCTCCCACAGGTCGGCGGCCTCGCGGAGGGTGGTGGGGACGTGCGCGGCACCCCCCGTGTAGGCGTTGCCGGTGGTGGCGTCGGGGAGCTCCAGCTCGTGCTCTATGCCGTACAGGCCGGCCGCGACCATGCCGGCGACCGCGAGGTAGGGATTGACGTCACCGCCGGGCAGGCGGTTCTCCAGGCGGTGGGAGCGGCCGTGGCCGACCACCCGCAGGGCGCAGGTGCGGTTGTCCGGGCCCCAGGCGACGGCGGTGGGCGCGAAGGAGCCGGGGCGGAACCGCTTGTAGGAGTTGATGTTGGGGGCGTACAGCAGCGTGAAGTCGCGCATCGCGGCGAGTTGGCCGGCGAGGAAGTGCTGCATGGTCCGCGACATGCCGTGCGGTCCCGCGTCGTCGGCCAGCACCGGCCGGCCCAGCTCGTCCTGGAGCGAGAGGTGGATGTGACAGGAATTGCCCTCGCGCTCGTCGTACTTGGCCATGAAGGTGAGCGCCATGCCCTCCTGGGCGGCGATCTCCTTGGCGCCGGTCTTGTAGATGCTGTGCTGGTCGCAGGTGGTGAGCGCCTCGTCGTAGACGAACACGATCTCGTGCTGGCCGAGGTTGCACTCGCCCTTGGCGGACTCGACGGTCATGCCGGCCGCGCCCATCTCGTTGCGGATCCGGCGCAGGACGGGCTCGACCCGGCCGGTGCCGAGGACCGAGTAGTCGCCGTTCCACTGGTTGGCCGGGGTCATCCCCCGGTAGCCGCGCGTCCAGGCGTCCTCGTAGGAGTCCTTGAAGATCATGAACTCCAGCTCGGTGCCGGCGTGGGCGGTCCAGCCGCGCTCGGCCAGCCGGTCGAGCTGGCGGCGGAGGATCTGCCGGGGGGAGGCGACGACCGGGGAGCCGTCGTGCCAGGCGAGATCGGCGGTGATCAGGGCGGTGCCGGGGTTCCAGGGGGTGCGGCGGAGGGTGGCGGGGTCGCCGTGCATGGCGAAGTCGCCGTAGCCGCGCTCCCAGGAGGACATCGCATAGCCGTCGACGGTGTTCAGGTCGACGTCGACGGCGAGGAGGTAGTTGCAGCCCTCCGTGCCGTGTTCGAGGACGGTGTCGAGGAAGTAGCGGGCGGCGAACCGCTTGCCCTGGAGCCTGCCTTGCATATCGGTGAAGGCGAGGACGACAGTGTCGATCTCCCCGTTGTCGACGAGGGCGGTGAGCTCCTCGACGGAGAGCGGGGGCCTGCGGTCTGCCACGGTGGTGCCTCCTGTCGCTGCATCCGGAGGTCATAAGGTAGGCACGCGAACCATTGATTGGGAAGGGGTTCAGATGGACGGTGCGTCCGATCGGCTGGCGCCGGTGCTGCGGCCGGTCCGGGCGGGCAACGGCTTCGAGGAGGCGCTGGAGCAGATACTCCAGATCGTCCGGCTCGGGCTGGTGCCGCAGGGCGAACGGCTGCCCGCCGAGCGGGAGTTGGCGGAGCGGCTGCAGATCAGCCGGGTCACCCTGCGCGAGGTGCTCAAGGTCCTCCAGGACGAGGGCCTGGTGGAGAGCCGGCGCGGCCGGTACGGGGGCACCTTCGTGCGGGTGCGCACCGAGAATCCGGGCGAGGCGGAGCTGCGCCGCCGGGTCGAGGGCATCGACGTGGAGGACGTGCTGCGCTTCCGCGAGGTGCTGGAGGTCGGCGCGGCCGGGCTGTGCGCGACGCACGGGCTGTCGGACGACCAGGCGGAGCGGCTGCGGGAGGCGCTGGCCGCGACCCAGGACGCGCCGCTGGCCGACTACCGCCGGCGCGACACGCTGCTCCACCTGACCCTGGCGGAGCTGTCCGGGTCGCCGTCGCTGGCCGCCCAGTACGCCGCGGTCCGGGCCGGCGTCAACGACCTGCTGGACTGCATCCCGCTGCTGGTGCGGAATCTGGAGCACTCCCAGACCCAGCACGCCGCGCTGGTGGAGGCGGTGCTGGAGGGCGACGCGGACGGCGCCCGCGAGGTGATGCGGGAGCACTGCTGCGGCACCGCGGCCCTGCTGCGCGGCTTCCTGGCGGCGCCGGCCCCGTAGCCCCCGCCGCACCGGCCCCGCGGCCCGCTCCGCCGCCCCGTAACCAGTCTTTTACGCAGGGGTCTTGCGCTGAGCCACCCGGACAGCAAAGGTATGCGGCTAAACCTTTACTCCGGATGTCCCCGCGAGGCAGGAGCGGCTCATGGCCGACAGCACCCGTGCGCAGACCGCAGCGTCCCCCGGTGGCGGGCCCCCGGGCGACGGCGACGCCTATCTGGAGCGGCGGACGCTGCGCCGCGGCAGCGCCGGCCCGCTGCTGCTGACCGGCCTGGGGGTCGCCTACGTCGTCTCCGGCGACTTCTCCGGCTGGAACAACGGGCTGGCACAGGGCGGTTTCGGCGGGCTGGCGATAGCCGCGGTCCTGATGGGCCTGATGTACACCTGCCTGGTCTTCGCGCTGGCGGAGCTGGCCTCGATCCTGCCCACCGCGGGCGGCGGCTACGGCTTCGCCCGGCGCGCGCTGGGCACCTGGGGCGGCTTCCTGACCGGCACCGCGATCCTGATCGAGTACGTGCTGGCGCCGGCCGCGATCTCCATCTTCATCGGCGACTACGTCGAATCGCTGGGACTGTTCGGGCTGCACTCCAGCTGGCCGGTCTATCTCGCCTGCTTCGTGATCTTCATCGGGATCCATCTGTGGGGCGTGGGCGAGGCGCTGCGGTTCAGCCTGATCGTCACCGCGATCGCGGTCGCCGCGCTGCTGGTCTTCGCGGTCGCCGCGCTCAGCGACTTCCATGTGGACGCGCTCAACGACATCCCGGTCAAGTCCGGTGCCTTCGGGGCGAGTTCCTGGCTGCCGTTCGGCGTGTTGGGGATCTGGGCGGCGTTCCCGTTCGGCATGTGGTTCTTCCTGGGCGTGGAGGGTGTGCCACTGGCGGCCGAGGAGACCAAGGACCCGGTCCGCTCACTGCCCCGGGCGATGGCCGCCGCGATGGGCGTCCTGCTGCTGCTCGCGCTGATCACCTTCGCCGCGGCGACCGGGGCACGCGGCTCGGCCGCGATCCAGTCCGTCGGCGACCCGCTGGTCCAGGCGCTCCAGCCGCACGGCACCCCGACCACGGTCAGCCGGATCGTCAACTACGCCGGGCTGGCCGGCCTGGTGGCGTCCTTCTTCTCCCTGATCTTCGCCGGCTCCCGGCAGCTCTTCGCGCTCTCCCGGGCCGGCTATCTGCCCCGCTTCCTCTCCCTGACCAGCCGCCGCAAGGCGCCCTACCTGGGGCTGCTGGTCCCCGGCGCGCTGGGCTTCGGGCTCGCCGCGGCGACCGGCGACGGCGCCCGGATGCTCAACGTCGCGGTCTTCGGGGCCACCATCTCCTATGCGCTGATGGCCCTTTCGCACCTCGTGCTGCGCCGTCGCGAGCCCGGTCTGCACCGCCCGTACCGCACCCCCGGCGGCATGCTGACCTCCGCCGTCGCCTTCGTGCTGGCATGCTCGGCGCTGGTGGCGACGTTCCTGGTCGACAAGGAGGCCGCGTTCATCGCACTCGGCGTCTACGGGGTCGCCCTGGCTTATTTCGCCTTCTACTCCCGCCACCGGCTGGTGGCCGCCGCGCCCGAGGAGGAGTTCGCGGCGCTGGCCGCCGCCGAGGCCGAACTCGAACGCGACTGACCCGCCCCGCACCGCACCGTACGGAGGAACCACCCGATGTCCCAGCCGCAGCCGCCCCTCATCGGCATCAGCACCTACCAGGAAGAGGCCCGGTGGGGGGTGTGGACGCTGCCCGCCGCGCTGGTGCCCGCCGGATATCCCCGCCTGGTGCGGCGCTCGGGCGGGCTGGCGGCGCTGTTGCCGCCCGGTGACCCGGAGACCGCCGCAGCGACCGTCGCCCGGCTGGACGGACTGGTGATCGCCGGCGGCGCGGACATCGCCCCGGACCGCTACGGCGCGGAGCCGCACCCCCGAACCGGCCCGCCCGCGCCGGACCGGGACGCCTGGGAACTGGCCCTGATCGAGGCGGCGTTGGCGGCCCGGGTGCCGCTACTGGGCATCTGCCGGGGGCTCCAGCTGCTGAACGTGGCGCTCGGCGGCACCCTCGTCCAGCACCTGGACGGGCACTCCGGTCCGCCCGGGGTCTTCGGCCGGCACGACATCGAGCCGGTGCCCAGCACGCTGCTGGCCGCCGCGCTGCCCGAGCCGGTGGCCGTGCCGACCTACCACCACCAGGCGGTGGACCGGCTCGGCCGCGGGCTGGTGGCCTCGGCCCACGCGGCGGACGGCACCATCGAGGCGGTGGAGCTGCCGGACGCACCGGCCTTCACGCTGGCGGTGCAGTGGCATCCGGAGGCCGGCGAGGACACCCGGGTGATGGACGCGCTGGTGGCGGCGGCCCGCGAGGCGTCCCCGGCCGGGGTGTGAACCCCTGACGGCCCGGCGGGCGCCCGACCACCGGGCGCCCGCTTCGGCGGACACGCCCCAGGGCCTGCCCGACGGGTCAGGACCTAGGCGCGGTTCACCGTGCAGCCGCGGGGTATCCAGCCGCGGCTGCCGCGGTAGGTGATCTCCGACCAGGCGTTGTCCTTGACGCCGCAGAGGTCGTAGGACTCGCCGGCGGTGGTCGGGGTGCTGGTGCGGCAGCCCAGCGCGCCCTTGGGGAGCAGCCCGAGCGCGGTGGCGTTCACCTTCCGAGCGTTGCGGATCTTCACGCTCTCCTTGGCCTCCGCGTAGACGCAGGTGGCGGGCGCGGCGGCCCGTGCCACGGCGGCCGGGCGGGCGGTCGCGGGCGCGGCGGCGGCGGTCCCGCCGGCCACGACCGTGCCGAGCACGGCCGCGCAGGCGAGTGCGGGAACGGCGGTCTTCAGCTTCATCGGGCATCCCCCTGTTGTCCGGTGACGGTGCGTCAGTCGCTACCGCGGCCGCCGGAACGGCCGCGATCGACGATTGCGCACACAGTAGCGCGCGGGTCTGACAACGCCCGTCGCGCAGGGTCCCGTCCTGGCCCTCGGCGGCTCAGCCCCGGAAGTCGTCCGACACCCCCACCAGCAGCACCCGGCTCTCCGGGACCAGCGCCCGCCAGCGGTGGGTGACCCCGCCGGAGCAGTAGAGGGTGTCGCCCGGTCCGAGCTCGTAGCGGTGGCCGTCCGCCTCGGCCTCCACCGCGCCCTGGATGACGTACATCAACTCGTCGTGCGGATGCCGGAATTCGCGCCGCCAGTCGTGCCGGCCGGTGAACTCCAGGGCGTGCAGCTGCTGGTGGCCGCGGACCAGCGGGCGCACCCGGCCGACCTCGCCGTCCTCGGGGACCGCGGCGGAGTCGGCCCGCACCACATCGACCGTGCGCGGCCCGTCGGCGGCGGCCAGCAGCCGGACGGCGGTCGTCTCCAGGGCGTCGGCGATCAGTTGGAGCGAGCGCATGCTCGGCCGGGCCCGGTCGTTCTCGACCTGGCTGAGGAAGGGCGCGGACAGCCCGGTGGCGCGGGCGAGGTCGGCCAGCGTCAACTCCCGCGCGCGGCGCCGCCGACGGACCGCCGTCCCCACCCGCGGGACCTCCGCCCCGGCCTCGCCCCCGCCCATCCCCCGCTCCTCACCGACTCCCTCGCGCACCCGCACACTCCTTATCGAGCCGTTCACGGCGCTGCAACACTCCGCCCCTAGCGTCTACGCTGTTTGATCCCATCAAACAAAGTTTGACAAGACGTAGTTTGACGAGGGGAACTCGGCATGACCTCCGGCCCTACCGCAGTCGATCAAAACACACGGCGCCGCCGCGGCACCGGCCTGATCGCGCTCGACGCCACCGCCGCGTACGACGGCTACACGCTCTACGCCCCGCTCACCGGCGGCGGCCAGGTCCTGCTGATCGACCTGCGCGGCACCGTCGTCCACCGCTGGCAGCTGCCGCACCGCCCCGGCCGTCACGCCCGCATCCTCCCCAACGGCAACCTCGCCTACAACGCCACCCTCCCGGACCAGCACGCGCTCTTCCCGATGTGGCACAAGTACCGCGGCGGCCTGATGCAGGAGATCGCCCCGGACGGCACGGTGCTGCGCTCCTTCACCGATCCGCTCCAGCACCACGACGCCCACCACCACGGCGACGGGCGGATCCTCTACTCCGCGCTGGAACCGCTCACCGGCGACCGGGCCGCGGCGGTCCGCGGCGGCGTCCCCGGCTCCGCGCCGGACGGCACGGTGTACGCCGACACCCTCCGCGAAGTCGACGCGGACGGGCGGCTGTTGTGGTCCTGGAACGCCGCCGACCACCTCGACCCGGACGGCTACGCCCTGCACCCCGCCTACTCCCGCGAGCACTGGCCGCTGATCAACTCCGTGCTGCCGCTCGCCGACGGCAACGTGCTGGCCAGCCTGCGCAGCACCTCGGCGGTGATCGTCATCAGCCGGGCGACCGGCGAGGTGCTCTGGCGCACCGGGCCCGGCGTGGTCTCCCAGCAGCACCATCCCACCGAGCTGCCGAACGGCAACTTCCTGATCTTCGACAACGGCGTCTTCCGGCCCGGCTGCGACGTACCCCACTCCCGCGTCATCGAGGTGGAACGGGCCACCGGCGCGGTGGTCTGGGAGTACCACGACCCGGCCCGGGAGGCGTTCTTCGCGCCGTTCATGGGCAGCGCCCAGCGACTGCCCAACGGCAACACCCTGGTCACCGACTCCCCCGCCGGCCGGCTCTTCGAGGTCACCGCCGAGGGGCAGGTGTGCTGGGAGTACGTCGTCCCGGAGTTCGGCGGCTACCACGAACCGGAGGTCGGCGAGCTGTTCCCCAGCCGGCACAACGCGGTCTTCCGCGCCTACCGCTACGCCGCCGGGGAACTCCCCTGGCTGAAGCGGCAGGTGTAGCGATGGCCGCCCCCGCGCCCGCCGTGGCGCCGGTGGACGCACGGGTGCCCCCAGCCCGGCTGGTGCCGCTCGCCGCCCAGCACGTCCTGGCGATGCTCGCCGCGCCGGTCTCCACCGTCTTCCTGCTGGCCGGCGGCTTGCGCCTGCCGCCCGACCGCACCGCCGCCCTGCTCAGCGCCACCCTCGTGCTGTGCGGCATCGGGGCGCTGCTGCAGTCCTTCGGGGTGCTGCGGATCGGCGCCCGGCTGCCGTTCATGATGCTGCCCGGCGGCGCGGCGGCGGCCCTCTTCCTCCAGATCGCCCGGGAGCACGGACCGGCCACCGCCTCCGGCGCGGTGCTGCTCGCGGCCGCGCTGCTGCTGGCCGTCCTGCCGCTGTACGGGCGGATCGTGCGGTTCTTCCCGCCGCTGGTGATGGGCACCACGGTGCTGGTCATCGGCGTCAACATGGTCGCCGCGGCGGCCCCGATGGCGGCCGTCGGCAGCGGTCCGGCGCTGGTCACCGTAGCCGCCACCGCGCTGGGCCTCGTGCTGCTGCGCGGCGTCCTGCGCCAGCTGTCGGTCCTGCTGGGCATGGCGGTGGGCACCGCCACCGCGGCCCTGACCGACGCCCCGTTCCGCGCGGTACCCGGAGACGCGGTGCTGGCCCTCCCCCGCCTCCTCCCGTACGGTGCGCCGCACTTCGATCTGCTTGCCGCGCTGCCGCTGCTGGTCTTCGCGCTCGCCTCGCTCGCCGAGGCCACCGGTCAGACGGTGCTCAACAGCGAGGCGGTGGGCCGGGCCCCGGAGCCGGCCCGCGACGTACCGCGCACCGCCCGCGCGGACGCGGTGGCCTCGCTCGCCGCCGGGCTGCTCGGCGGCACGACGATGGTGACCAGCGCGGAGAACATCGGCATCGTCCGACTCACCGGCGTGCGCAGCCGGTTCGTGACCGCGGCGGCCGGGGCGCTGCTGGTCGTCGGCGGGCTGCTGGCGCCGGTCACCCGGCTGCTGGCGGCGCTGCCGGTGCCGGTCGTCGGCGGCGCCGCCCTGGTGATCTACGCGGTGATCGCCGCCATGGGCATCGACATGCTGCGCCGCACCGACCTCACCGACCGCGCCGCCTCCACCATCGTCGCCCTGGCCCTCCTGGCCGGCCTGCTCCCCGTCCTGGCCCCGCGGCTGTACGCGCCGCTGCCCGACTGGGCGCACACCCTCTTCGGCAGCGGCGTACCGGCCGCCGCGCTCACCGCCGCGCTGCTCTCAGCGCTCTTCGACCGGCTGGACGCGGGCGGCCGGACCGCACCGGCCGGGGCGGGCTGACGGCCGCGGGCGACCCCGGCCGGGTCAGGACACGCGCCGGGTCAACCCCAGCAGATCGCGGGCCGGGCCCACCGGGCGCTGGCCGGCCGGCCACACCGCGCGCAGCTCCCGGCCCAGCCGCAGCGCACGCACCGGGACCTCCACCAGCCGGCCGGCGGTCAGCTCCTCGCGGACCGCCAGCTCGCTCACCACGGACGGGGCCGCCTCGCTGACCACCGCCGACTTCACCGCGGTGGTCGAGGCCAGCTCCAGCAGCGGCTCGGCCAGCCCGCCCGCCTCGGCCAGTGCCGCGTCCAGCACCTGGCGGGTGCCCGAGCCGCGCTCCCGCAGGATCAGCGGCGTGGCGGCCAGCTCGACGGCGGTCAGTTCGGTGCGCCGCCGGGCCCAGGGGTGGGACGGGGCGGCCACCACGATGAGCCGGTCGTGGCCGATCACCGCGCCGTCCAGCCCCGCCGGGACGTCCAGCCCCTCCACGAAGCCGAGGTCCGCCTCGCCCGCCAGCAGCCGCTCGGCGACCACCCGGGAGTTCCCGGCCAGCAGCGACACGGCCGTCCCCGGGCGCTGGGCGCGCAGCGCGATCAGCCAGCCGGGCAGCAGGTACTCGGCGATGGTCATGCTGGCCGCGACCCGCAGCCGGGAGTCGCGCCGCCCGCGCAGCGCCTGGGTGCCGGCGTCGAACGCCTCGGCGGCCTCCACCACCCGGCGCGCCCAGTCGGTGACCAGCACCCCGGCGTCGGTGAGCCGGGAGCCGCGCGGCGACCGCTCGACCAGCGCCACCCCCAACTGCCGCTCCATGGACCGGATCCGGCTGCTGGCGGCCGGCTGGGTGATGCCCAGTGTTCGGGCGGCCCGGCCCAGACTGCCGAGCCGGGCGACGGCGAGCAGCAGCTCCAGCGCCCCGAGGTCGGGCACCCGGTGGTGCAGCGGCACGCCGGCTTCCGGCGGCTCGACCGGCCGCCCCTTGATCTCCCCACTCATAACCCCAGCTTATGCCCTCATAGAAACAAGATCCCTGGTGGGCGCGCCCCGCTCCGGCGAACCTGGAGACATGCCAACGCTCGCCCCCACCCCGTCCCGGAACCCCGCCACCAGCGGCGGCTCCCCCGGCACCGGCCCCTCGGTCCGTCACCTCGGCCCGAACTGGTACGCCGCCGTCATGGGCACCGCGATCGTCGCCAACGCCGGCGCGACGCTGCCACTCGCCGCGCCCGGCCTCCGCACGGCGTACCGGGTGGTCTGGGCGCTGTCGGCGCTGATGCTGCTCACCCTGTTGGCCGCCCGCGCCGTCCACTGGATCCACCACCGCGACCAGGCCCGCCGCCACCTGCTCGACCCGACCGTCGCCCCGTTCTACGGGTGCCTGTCCATGGCGCTGCTCGCGGTCGGCGGCGGCACCCTGGCGGTCGGCAAGGACGTGCTCGGCGAGCCGGCCGCGGTCGCCGCCGACGCGGTGCTGTGGTCCGTGGGAACCCTGGTCGGCCTGGCCGCCGCCGCGGGCATCCCGTACCTGATGGTGGTCCGGCACCGGATCACCGAGGGCAGCGCCTCACCGGTGTGGCTGCTGCCGCTGGTCGCCCCGATGGTCTCGGCCGCGCTGGGCCCCGCGCTGGTGCCGCACCTGCCGCCCGGCCAGCCGCGCGAGACGCTGCTGCTGGGGTGCTACGCGCTCTTCGGGATGTCGCTGCTGATGACCGTGCTGGTGCTGCCGCTGGTGCTCAGCCGGCTGATCCACCACGGGCCGCTACCGCTCGCCCTCACCCCCGCCCTCTTCCTCGTCCTGGGTCCGCTGGGCCAGTCCACCACCGCCGTCAACAACCTCGCCGACGCCGCCCCCGGAGTCGTCGTCCCCTCGTACGCGCACGCCATGAGCGCCTTCGCGGTGCTCTACGGAGTGCCGGTGCTGGGCTTCGCGCTGCTGTGGCTGGTGCTGGCGACGGCGCTGGTGGTGCGCGCCGCCCGGCACGGCATGGGCTTCGCGATGACCTGGTGGGGCTTCACCTTCCCCCTCGGCACCTGCGTCACCGGCGCCGCGGGCCTGGCCCGGCACACCGGGCTGACGGCCTTCGGCTGGCTCGCGACGGCGCTGTTCGCGCTCCTGGTCACCGCGGTCGCGGTCGCCGGCACGCGCACCGCCCAGGGCCTGCTGCGCGGCACACTGCTGGCCCCGCCGCCCGCCGCGGCGCCCCGACGGACGGCGGCCTGACGGCTCAGGGGCCGGTGCTGCGGAGCAGCGCCGGCCCGTCCAGGGCCGCCGCCAGCACCTTCGGCGCCTCCACCAACGAGGGCCCGTACCAGGTCAGATGGCGCCCGCTGAGCAGCGCGGCGGGCAGCCCGGGAAACGCCTCGGGCCCGTCCTCCGCGGTGAAGCGGTAGGGCTCGTCGGGCAGCACGACCAGGTCCGCCGACGCGGCACGGAGGTCCTCCAGCGGGATCCGCGGATACCGCTCGGCGTGCCCGGCGTGGACGTTGCGCACCCCGAGCCGGGCCAGCACGTCCCCGGCGAAGGTGTCCCGCCCCAGCACCATCCACGGCCGCCGCCAGATCGGCACCACCGCGGCCCGCTCCGGCGGCCCGCCCGGCAACGCCCGCCATGCCTCCTCGGCGGCGTCCAACCACCCGGGCCGGGCCAGCCCGCAGCCCTCCACCAGCACCCGCGCCAGCTCCCGGAACGCCTGCTCCAGGGTGCGGACCTCGGTGACCATGACGGCCAGCCCCGCCTCCCGCAGCGCGTCGAGGTCCTGCGGACGGTTCTCCTCCTCATTGGCGATCACCAGATCCGGCGCCAGACGGGCGATCCGTTCGGTATCGGGGTTCTTGGTCCCACCGATCCGCACGACATCCAGCCCCACCGGATGACTGCACCAGTCGGTCGCCCCGACCACCATCCCCGGCGCGCTCACCGCCACCGCCTCGGTCAACGACGGCACCAGCGACACCACCCGCCGCCCGCCTCCACGCAGCTCCATCCCCCCACCGTACGCGTCCACCCCCACCCCACCGGAGAACCCAACCCCACCACCCCACCACCCCGTTGACACCACTCACGCGGGCCCCCACCCACCGTCTTGATGACCACCCACGGGAGGGGACGGGGCTGCGGGGCTGGGGGTGTCCGGACGTAAAGCGCAGCAGTCCGGACACCCCCAGCCCCGCAGCCCCGGCACCGCACCCAACAGCCCCGCGCAGCGGATCCGCCCGCGCCGCAGGCGCACAAGGCAAACCCCACGGCGGGAAGGCCGACACCGCGGGAAGCCGGCCGAGCGCAGCGAAAGGGCCGACACCGTGGGATGTCAACCAAGGGCCGCGGACCCCCGACGCCGCAGCCGATACGCCGCCCCACCCGCCACCGCCAACAGCGCCAACCCTCCGATCACCTGCGCCGCGCCGACGGAGTCGGCCCGCCCCTCGGTCACCGTCACGCTGTCGACGTGCCGGGCCCCGCCGCGCCCGCACTCGATGGTCACCTGGTAGCGGCCCGGTGCCACCTCCTGGCCGACCCGGACCTCCGCGGCCATTCCCCGGGCGACGGGCCGCAGCGCCACCGCCCCGAACAGCTCCGAGGCCGCGGTGGCCTGCCGGATCGGCCCGCACCATCCGCCGTCGTTGATGCTGACCCGCTCGCCGGCCACCACCGGATCGGGCTCGGCCGCGGCCCGGGCCGCCGGTGCGGCCAGGGTGACCGCGAGGAGGCCGAGCAGCACGGCGGCGGTCGGTCGGGCAGGCTTCACGGTCGGCTCCCGGGCCGGCCGCGGCTGCTGTGGCCGCCGAGGACGGACACCGGCACAGGGCGAGCGAACCACCGGCCGGCCCGCCGGGCCAGGCGGACGCGCCCAGTCAGGTGGCGGGCCGCCGCCACCGTGTCCGGGAACGACGGCGCGCCCCGCCGCCGGCCGTTGCCGGGGCGGGGCGCGCCGCCATGAGCCCGTGGTCCGGGGCTACTTCACCGGTGCCATCTTGTCCACGATGCCCGGGTGGTCGTCGATCCACTTCTCGACGCCCTTGTCCTCGTTGCCCTTTCCGGCGTCCTGGATGTCCTGCTCCAGGCTGCCGAGCTCGTCGGGGGACATCTTCCAGTTCTTCAGCCAGCCGTGGAACTCCGGGAACTTGTCCGGGAAGCTCTTGTTGGCGAGCGTCTTGATCTGGTTGTTGGCGCCCCAGGTGCCCTTGGGGTCGGCGAGCTTGGTGAGCTGGTACTTGCTGTACGCCCAGTGCGGCGACCACAGGACGACCGCGATCGGCTCCTTCTTGTGGTAGGCCCGGTCCAGCTCCGCGAGCATCGCGCTGGTGCCGGCCGAGGTGACCTCGAAGTCCGTCAGGCCGTAGGCGGGCAGCACGGTGCTCTTCAGGCGCTGCATCTCGCCGGTGCCCGGCTCGATGCCGATGATCTTGCCCTTGAACTCGTCCTTGTGCTCCCGCAGGTCGTCCATGGACTTGACGTCCTTGACGTACGAGGGGACGGCGATCTCCAGCGAGGTCTTGTCGTACCAGGCGCCGACGTCGGTGAGGTCGTTCTGGTACTGGTCCCAGTACTGCTTCTGGGCGACCGGCAGCCAGCCGTCGGTCTCCACGTCGATCTGGCCGGTGGACAGGCCGGTCCACATCGGTCCGACGTCGAGGTTGCGCAGGTCGGGGCGGTAGCCGCGCTTCTCCAGGACGTTCTTCCACAGGTAGGCGGTGGCGATGCCCTCGTCCCACGCCGGGTAGCCGATATGGGGGGCCTTGCCGGCGTCCTTGCCCTTGGCGTAGCTGGCGTGCGCGGACGGGGCGATCTTCTCGACCAGGCCCGGGTTCTTCTTCAGCCAGGTGCGGACGCCGTCCTGCTCATGGCCCTCACCGGCCGACTTGATGTCGTTCTCCAGGCTGGTGAGCTGCTTCTCGTCGAGGTGGAAGTTCTTCATCCACTTCGCGACCTCGGGCAGGTCCTTGCTGAAGCCCTTGCGGCCGATCAGGTGCAGGCCGTCGCCGGAGCCGAAGGAGCCCTTGGGGTCCTTGAGCTTGGTGAGCTGGTACTTGTCGTACGCCCAGTGCGGGGACCACAGGGTGACCGCGATCGGCTTCTTGTTGTGGAGGGCGCGGTCCAGCTCGCTCAGCATGGAGGCGGTGCTGGACTCCTGCACCTGGTACTCGCCGCCGAGGCCGTAGTCCTTGAGGACCTTGTCCTTGAGGATCTTCATCTCACCGGCGCCCGGCTCGATGCCGGTGATCCTGCCGCCGAACTCGGCGCCCTTGCCCTTGAGGTCGTCGAGCGTCTTGACGTCCTTGACGTACGACGGGACCGCGATCTCCAGCGAGGTCTTGTCGTACCAGGTGCCGAGGTCCTCCAGCTTGTCCTTGTACTTGTTCCAGTACTCGGCGTGGGTGACCGGCAGCCAGGCGTTGGTCTGGACGTCGATGTCGCCGCGGGCCTGCCCGGCGAAGAGCGGGCCGGCCTCCAGCGCCTGGACCTTGGGCTTGTAGCCGCGCTCCTCCAGGATCTCCTTCCAGAGGTAGGTGGTGGCCTTGCCCTCGTCCCAGTTGACGTAGCCCAGGGTGATCGGCTTGCCGTTGCCGCCGGACCCGGCGCCGCCGCCCTTGTTCAGGTAGCTCATCCCGCCGGCCAGCAGCGCCAGGACGACGACGCCGACCATGGCCACCGAGGTCGCCGGCCGCCAGTGCAGGAACCTCCATCCGCCCAGCGCCGCCTGCGCCTTGGCCAGCGCCCGCCGGCCGAGCGGCGAGACCCGCTGGTTGAGCGCGCCGGTCATCCGGTCCAGGTACATGGCGAGGATGACCACGGCGAGGCCGGCCTCGGCGCCCAGGGCCACGTTGACCGAGCTGATGGCGTTGTAGACGGAGGCGCCCAGGCCACCGCCGCCGACCATGCCGGCGATCACGACCATGGACAGCGCGAGCATGATGACCTGGTTGATTCCGGCCATGATCGTGGGCAGCGCCAGCGGCAGCTGCACCCGCAGGAGGGTGCGCCGCGGGTGGGTGCCGAACGCCTCGGCCGCCTCGACCAGTTCCTCGTCCACCTGCCGGATGCCCAGCTCGGTCATCCGCACCGCGGGCGGCATGGAGAAGACGATGGTGGCGACGATGCCGGGGACGACACCGAGGCCGAAGAAGAGGATGCCGGGGATGAGGTAGACCATCGCCGGCATGGTCTGCATCAGGTCCAGCACGGGGCGCAGCACCCCGCCGACGACCTTGCTGCGGGCCGCCCAGATGCCCAGCGGCACCGCGACCACGACGGTGATCAGGCAGGCCACCAGCACCAGCGAGAGCGACTCGATGGTCGGGTTCCACTGCTGGATGGAGTCGATCAGCGCGAAGCCGAGGAAGGTGAGCACCGCGGCCGGCAGCCCGCGCAGCCACCAGGCGAGCACCGCCAGGATGCCCGCCAGGATCAGCGGTTCGGGGGCCGCGAGGACGGTGTGGATGGCGTTGTAGAGGCCGTTCAGGACCGTGGTGATCAGGTTGAACAGCCAGTCGAGGTTGTCCCGCAGCCAGTTGACGGCGTCGTTGGCCCAGCTGCCTATCTGGATCCTAGGCATCGGCGGCCACCGTCCCCTCGGTCCCGGTCTCGGTCCCGGTCTTGGCGGAGGACCCGGACTGGGTCGGCACAGCAGGGGGCGCGGCTCCAGCCGCTCCAGTGGAGCCGGTGCTTGCACCGGGTGCCGGTCGGCCCGGCTCGCCGAGGACGGCGAGCAGCCGCTCGGCGGTGACCGCGCCGGCCAGTTCGCCGCGCTCGTCGGTGACCGCGACCGGTACGTCGCTGGCCGAACAGGCGCTGAACAGCTCCACGAGCGGGGTCTCGGTGCCGACGGTGGCGGGCGCGGCGGCCCGGAACTCGGCGGCGGTGCCGAGCTTCGTCCCGTCCGGGCAGGTCATGCCGAGGACGGTGCCGACCTCCGCCATGACCGCACCGGCGGTCAGCACCCGACTGCGGTCCACGTCCTGGATGAAGGAGGCGACATAGTCGTTGGCGGGCCGGACGAGGATGTCCTCGGCGCTGCCGGTCTGGACGATCCGGCCGTCGCGCATGACCGCGATCCGGTCGCCGAGCCGCATCGCCTCGTTGAGGTCGTGGGTGATGAAGACGATGGTCTTCTTCAGTGTCTTCTGGAGCTCCAGGAGCTGGTCCTGCATGTCGCGGCGGATCAGCGGGTCGAGCGCGCTGAAGGACTCGTCCATCAGCAGCAGGTCGGCGTCGGTGGCCAGCGCGCGGGCCAGGCCGACCCGCTGCTGCATACCGCCGGAGAGCTCGTCCGGCCAGGACTTCTCCCAGCCCTTGAGTCCGGCCAGCTCCAGCGCCTGGGTCGCGCGCCGCTCCCGCTCGGCGCGCGCCACGCCCTGGACCTCCAGACCGTAGGCGGCGTTCTCCAGCACGCTGCGGTGCGGGAAGAGCGCGAAGTGCTGGAAGACCATGGAGATCTTCCGGGAGCGGACGGTGCGCAGCTCCTTGTCGCTGAGCGAGGTGAGGTCCTGGCCGTCGAAGCGGACGGTGCCCGAGGTCGGTTCCAGCAGCCCGTTCAGCATGCGCAGCAGCGTGGACTTGCCGGATCCGGACAGACCCATGACGACGAAGATCTGGCCCTCGTCCACCTCGATGGAGGCGTCGATCACCGCGGCGGTGGTGCCTTCGGCCCGCAACTCGTCCCGGCCGGCGCCGGCCTGGAGTTTGCGGACCGCGTCCTCGGGTCGTCTGCCGAACACCTTGTACAGGTGCTCGGCTTGCAGCCTGGACACATATACCTCTCTTGTCGCACGAGAAACGACCTGCCACCCCCGCAGGGTCCGTCCGATGGGTCGGCAGGTCGTGGTGCGGGACGAGTTCCGCTCGTCTTCACCGGCGGTGTGGGAAAAGTTCGGCCGGGCCCGCTCCGGCTGCGCGCCTGCCCGGCTTTGTAGGGCTCAAACACATCGGTGATTCAGCTCACAACGCAGGCACGTTTGGGGCATACGGCATCATGCGGGGTGTGACTCGACGCCTGATGCTCCTCGACACCGCCTCCTTGTACTTCCGCGCCTATTTCGGGGTACCGGAATCGGTCAAAGCCCCGGACGGCACCCCGGTGAACGCGGTGCGCGGACTGCTGGACTTCATCGCCCGGCTCGTCCAGGACCACCACCCCGACGACCTGGTCGCCTGCATGGACTTCGACTGGCGCCCCCAGTGGCGGGTCGATCTGATCCCCTCCTACAAGGCGCACCGGGTCGCCGAGGAGGCCCCCGCGGGCTCGGCCGCGCCCGACACGGAAGAGATCCCGGACACCCTCTCCCCGCAGGTCCCGGTGATCGAGGAGGTGCTCGACGCGCTGGGCATCGCCCGGATCGGCGCCGCGGGCTACGAGGCCGACGACGTCATCGGCACCCTGACCGCGCGGGCGAAGGGCCCGGTCGACATCGTCACCGGCGACCGCGACCTCTTCCAGCTCGTCGACGACGCCCGCGGCATCCGCGTCCTGTACCCCCTCAAGGGCGTCGGCACCCTCCAACTCACCGACGGGGCGCTGCTGCACGAGAAGTACGGCGTGGACGGCCCCGGCTACGCGGACCTGGCGCTGCTGCGCGGCGACCCCAGCGACGGCCTGCCGGGCGTCCCGGGCGTGGGCGAGAAGACCGCCGCCAAGCTGCTGGACGCCTACGGCGACCTGGCCGGGATCATCGCCGCCGCCGAGGACCCGTCCTCCAAGATCACCCCGGCGCAGCGCAAGCGGCTCACCGAGGCGCGCCCCTATCTGGCGGTGGCCCCGAAGGTGGTCAAGGTGGCCACCGACGTCCCGGTGCCGGACGTCGACCACGCGCTGCCGGACGAGCCGGCCGACCCGGAGCGTCTGGAGGCGCTGGCCGCACAGTGGGGCCTGGGTGGCGCATTGCAGCGGTTGTTGGTCACACTGCGACGGTGACCTGTTAGGTTAGGTAAACCTAACCGGCGGTGCCGCCCGCGAGCGCGCCCGCCCTCGACCGCGTCAGGGGAGACCACCGTGGCAGCAGAGCGACCGGCCCGCAGCACGCCCACACTGCACCGCGCCCGGGTGCGGCGCACCGAGCAGCTCACCCCGCACATGATGCGGGTCGTCCTGGGCGGCGAGGGACTGGCCGCGTTCGACGCGGGCACCTACACCGACCACTACGTCAAGCTGGTCTTCCCGCTGCCGCACATCAGCTACCCCGAGCCCTTCGACATGGGCCGCATCCGGGCCGAGCTGCCGCGCGACCAGTGGCCCCGGACGCGCACGTACACCGTGCGCGCCTGGGACCCGGCGGCGCGCGAGCTGACCGTGGACTTCGTCGTCCACGGCGACACGGGGCTGGCCGGGCCGTGGGCGCTGGCCGCGCGGCCGGGCGACGAGATCGCCTTCCTCGGCCCCGGCGGCGCCTACGCCCCGGACGCCACCGCCGACTGGCATCTGCTGGCCGGCGACGAGAGTGCCCTGCCGGCCATCGCCGCCGCACTGGCCGGGATGCCGGCGGACGCGGTGGGGCACGCCTTCGTCGAGGTCGCCGACGCCGAGGAGCGGCAGGAGCTGACCGCGCCGCCCGGCGTGACGGTCAACTGGCTGTTCCGCGGCGCCGCCCCGGTCGGCCGCGAACTGGTCGCCGCCGTACGGGCGTTGGAGTTCCCCCAGGGCCGGGTCCAGGCGTTCGTGCACGGCGAGGCGGGCTGCGTGAAGGAGCTGCGCAAGCTGCTCCGCGTCGAGCACGCCGTCCCCCGCGAGGCGCTGTCGATCTCCGGCTACTGGCGCACCGGCCACGACGAGGACGGCTGGCAGGCCGGCAAGCGCGCCTGGAACGACCAGGTGGAGGCGGAGCAGGAGCCCGTGGCGGCGGCCTGACGCTCCATCACGCCGAGGGCGGCACGACTCAGGACGGGTCGGCGCCGCCCTTCTCCATACCCTCGTCCGCGCCGCCCCCCGCCACCGGCCGGCCCTCCCCGTACCCCTCGTACCGCCGCGCCGAGCGGTCGACGTGCGCCAGCCGCCGCAGCGCGGTGAGCACCGCGTCCCCGAGGACGGTCCCCACCACCACGCTCTCCACCAGTTCCTCCACGTCCGCGTGGCGCCCCACGTACGCCAGGTCGGCGTCGGCGATCTGCTCGCAGGCGTCGGCGTAGTCGTCGAGCACCTCCACGAACGCGCCCTGCCCGAGGTCCTGGAAGGCGGCCAGCGCGACCGCCATGGCCTCGGCGGCCGGGTGGCCCTCCTCGGCCAGCCAGCCGCGCCGACGGATCAGCTCCGCGACCGTCCGGCGGGCCTGCGGCAGCCCTTCCGGGCGGCCGGGCGGCACCGGGGTGATCGCGTCGTGCGCCGCCCCGAGCACCTTGTGCACCGCCCCACCTGGTGCGTCCACGGCGGCCAGCACCTCGCGCACCGCCGCGACCGAGAGACCACCGACGTCGATCAGCCCGCGGATCAGCCGCAGCCGGCGGACGTGACTCTCGTCGTAGCTGGCCTGGTTGGGGCTGGTGAGCCGGCCCGCGGGCAGGAGCCCCTCGCGGACGTAGAACTTGATCGTCGGGACCGCCACGCCCGTCTCGCGACCCAACTCACCGATGCGCATCCGATGCCCTCTCCGTCCCGGACCCCGGTCCCGGGATCCGCGTGTTCCGCAATGTCCGGGCGCCCCACCACCACCCGGCCTTGCCAACCGGCCTCCCATCATAGATAGTCGCGCTATCAGATAGCGGAGAGCACCACTATCCGTAGTGCAACTATCCACTGTTCTTCCAGGGGGTTCCGTGCGCATGTCCAGATACCGTTCGCTGCTCGGCTTCTCATGGGCGATGGCCGCACTGGCCGTGATCGCGGCGGTCGGGATGATCGTCGACGACCGGGTGTTGGTCGGCGCGCCGATCTGGTTCAAACCGCTGAAGTTCGCGGTGTCGTTCGCCGCCTACGGGCTGACGCTGGCCTGGATGCTGTCCCGCCACCCCGCCCCGGGCCGGGCCGGCACCTGGGCCGCGCACACCGTCGTGGTCGCCGGCCTGATCGAGATGGCGATCATCGTCGGCCAGACGCTGCGCGGCCGGCGCAGCCACTTCAATATCGAAACCCCGCTGGACCGGGGCCTGCTCCTGGTCATGGGCGGCACCATCGTCGCCCTGTGGACCGCCACCCTGGTCCTCGCGGTGCTGCTGTTCCGGGCCCGGCTGGGCGACCGCGCCACGACCTGGGCGATCCGGCTCGGCGCACTGATCGCCCTGGCCGGACTGCTGCTCGGCGGGCTGATGGTGATGCCCACCCCCGAGCAGCAGGCCCAGCAGGCCGCGGGCCTCGCGCCCACCCTCATCGGCGCGCACAGCGTCGGCGTCCCCGACGGCGGCCCGGCCATGCCGCTGACCGGCTGGAACACCACCGGCGGCGATCTGCGCATCCCGCACTTCGTCGGCATGCACGCCCTCCAGACCCTGCCGCTCTTCCTCTACGCGATCGAGGCGCTGGCCCGCCGCAGCGCCCGACTGCGCGACGAGCGGGTCCGGCTGCGGCTGGTGCTCACCGCGGCCGGTTTCCTCACCGGGCTGCTCGCGCTGGTGACCTGGCAGGCACTGCGCGGCCAGGCCCTGATCCACCCCGACGCGGTCACCCTCAGCGCGCTGACCGCCCTCGCCGTCGCCACCACGGCCGGCGGCTGCGCGGCGCTCCACCCCTCCCCCGCCGCCGATGCCGCCACCAGCACCGACACCGACACCGACACCGAACAGACCTGCCGCCCAACGGAGTTGACCCGATGACGGACCGCACCCTCTTCAGTCTCGCGTTCGTCCTCGCGGCCCCGTTCTGGGCCCTGCTGATCCTCGCACCCGGCCGCCGCTGGACCGACCGGATCGCCGCCTCACCGCTGCCGATGGTGCCGGTCATCGGCGTCTACCTCGCCCTGGCCATACCGGTCTTCCCGCAGCTGTGGGCCGCGGTGAGCCGCCCGGACCTGGCCGGCTTCCAGCAGCTGCTGGCCCTCGGCGGCGGCGCCGGGGCGATCTGGGCGCAGCTGATCGCCTGGGACCTCTTCCTCGGCCAGTGGATGTACCGCGAGGCGCGCACCCTGGGCATCCACCCCTTGGTGATGGCTCCGCTCCTGGCCCTGACCATCCTGCTCTCCCCCTTCGGCGTCCTGCTCTTTCTGTGCCTGCGCGGCACGCTCCGGCTACGAGGCCGGCAGCGGCGACCAGTGGCGTCGAACTAACCCCTCCGTCATGCGCGTTGGGGCGAGCAGGCGGTCGAGCGCGCAGAAGCGCCCGACTTCCGACGGCACATGCTTTCCCGAGCAATGGTTGACGGCGCATGGACCTGCCTGTTCCACTGGCCCCATGCGACCTCAGCAACGGCTGGTCACCCGGGACCACATCGACTTCGGTCGCGTGTGGTCCGCCTCCTGTTGCCTCTGACGTCACGGTGTCGCGCCGGGCGCACCGCCCCGCACACCCGCATGCCGCCCTGCCGGTATTCCCGCGCACCGCGCATGCCCTCGCATGCCCACCCACGCATGATCGACGAGAAGACGAGGCCGCACCCATGCCTGTCGAGTTCCTCGGCATAGCCGCCACCCACGACGGTTCCGAAGTCACCCCGCGCTCCGGCGTCTCCTTCGACAAGGACTACACCCTCGAACTCGCCCGCGCCCACGAGGAGTACGGCTGGGACCGGGTCCTGTTCGCCTACGGCTCCGGCTCCCCCGACCCCTCCCCGGCCGCCGCCTATGTCGCGGCCCACACCGAGCGGCTCCAGCTCCTGGTGGCGCACCGCCCCAACGTCTCCTACCCGACGTTCGCCGCCAAGACCTTCGCCACGCTGGACCGGATCAGCGACGGCCGGCTCGCGGTGCACTTCATCACCGGCGGCAACGACCACGAGCAGCGCCGCGAGGGCGACACCCTCACCAAGGACGAACGCTACGCCCGCACCCGCGAGTACATCCGGATCGTCAAGAAGGTCTGGACGAGCCGGGAGCCCTTCGACCACGAGGGCGCGCACTACCGCTTCCAGGACTTCGTCTCCGACACCTTCCCCGTCCAGCAGCCGCATCCGCGGGTGTCGTTCGGCGGCTCGTCGCCGGCGGCCTACGCGGCGGGCGGCGCCGAGGCGGACATCTACTGCCTGTGGGGCGAGCCGCTGGCGCAGACCGCCGAGCAGATCGCGTCGGTCAAGGCGGCCGCCGCCGCGGCCGGCCGCACCGACGCGCCCAGGATCCAGGTCGCCTTCCGGCCGATCATCGCGCCCACCGAGGAGCTGGCCTGGGAGAAGGCCCACCACACCCTGGCCCGGATCAAGGCCCGCAAGGCGGGCGGGGCACTCAGCCGCCGCCATCCGCTGACGAGCCCTCAGAACGCCGGCTCGCAGCGGCTGTTGGCGGTGGCCGCGCAGGGCGAGCGGCACGACCGGGCGCTGTGGACGCCGACCGCCGCGGAGACCGGCGGCGCCGGCAACTCCACCGCCCTGGTCGGCACGCCGGAGACCGTCGCCCAGGCCCTGCTGGACTACTACGACCTGGGCGTGACCATCCTCTCCGCGCGCGGCTACGACCTGCTCGACGACGCCATCGACTTCGGACGGCACGTCATCCCGATCGTCCGCGAGGAGGTCGCCAAGCGCGACGCCCGGCGCGGCACCGAACGGGCGGCGGAGCGCACGGCGTCCTGACCGCTGCCGCCGCGGCACCCACCGCGCCGCGGCGTCGGAACATCCCGCTCCGACGCCGCGGCCCGGCGGCCGCTCAGCCGCTCAGCCGACCGACGAGTACGCCACGACTCCGCGCAGCACCCCGTCCATCGCCTTGCGCGCGGACCGCGCCACCGTGCCCTCGGTCGGCGCCGCCGCCGCGATCTGCCCGAGGACGTCCACCAGCTGCTTGCACCAGCGGACGAAGTCGCCGGCCGGCATGTCCGCCTCGCTCAGCACCTCGTCGAGGCCGAAGCCGGAGGCCCAGCGGTACGCCGCCCAGGCGAAGCCCAGATCGGGCTCCCGCTGGCCGACACCCTCCGCCTGGCTGATCTTGTGGTCCTCCTCCAGGGCGTCCAGCCGGCCCCAGATGTGCACCATCTCCGCCAGCGCGTCCCGCGCCTTGCCGGCCGGGAGCTTGGGCGCCACCGCGTCGTCCGCCTGCCGCGCCTCGTAGACCAGCGCCGAGGCGCAGGCCGCCAGCTCCGCGGGGCCGAGGTCCTCCCAGACGCCCTCCCGCAGACACTCGCTGGCCAGCAGGTCCAACTCGCCGTAGAGGCGGCCCAGTCGGCGGCCCTCGTCGGTGACGGTGTCGCCTTCCAGGTAGTCCAGCTCGGTCAGCAGCGCGCAGATCCGGTCGAAAGTGCGGGCGATGGTGTTCGTCCGGCCCTCGATCCGGCGCTCCAGCTGACGGGTGTCCCGCAGCAGCCGGTGGTAGCGCTCCGCCCAGCGGGCGTGGTCCTCCCGCTCGTCGCAGCCGTGGCAGGGATGCGCGCGGATCTCCTTGCGCAGCCGGGCGACCTCGCGGTCGTCGGCCGCCTCCGCGCGCGGCTTGCGGTGCCGCGAGGGCACCAGGTGGCCGGCCTTGGTGCGCAGCGCGGACGCCAGATCGCGGCGCGACTGCGGACTGCGGGCGTTGAAGGTGCGCGGGATCCGCATCCGGTCCAGGGCCGTCACGGGCACCGGGAAGTCGATCGAAGCGAGCCGCTTGACCTGCCGCTCGGCGGTGAGCACCAGTGGCCGCGGGCCGTCGTGGGCGTCCAGGCCGCGGTGGCCGTTGGTCCGCCCGGAGGGCATACCGGGATCCAGCACCAGCGCCAGTCCGGCGTACTTGCCCGTCGGCACGTGGATGACATCGCCCGGTCGGAGCTTCTCCAGCGCCGCCGCGGCGGCCGCGCGCCGCTGGACCGCGCCCTGCTTGGCGAGTTCGGTCTCGCGGTCCTTCAACTCCCGCCGCAGCCGCGAGTACTCCTCGAAGTCGCCGAGGTGGCAGATCATCGCCTCGCGGTATCCGCCCAGGCCCTCCTCGTTCCGCTGCACCTGACGGGTGATGCCGACCACCGACCTGTCGGCCTGGAACTGCGCGAACGACATCTCCAGCAGCTCCCGCGAACGATGCCGCCCGAACTGCGAGACGAGATTGACCGCCATGTTGTACGACGGCTTGAAGGAGGAGCGCAGCGGGTACGTCCGGGTCCCGGCGAGACCGGCCAGCGCGGCCGGGTTCATCCCGCGCTGCCACAGCACCACCGCATGGCCCTCGACGTCGATCCCGCGCCGCCCGGCCCGGCCGGTCAGCTGGGTGTACTCGCCGGGGGTGATGTCGGCGTGCTGTTCGCCGTTCCACTTGACGAGCTTCTCCAACACCACCGACCGCGCGGGCATGTTGATGCCCAGCGCCAGCGTCTCGGTCGCGAAGACGGCCTTGACCAGGCCCTTGACGAACAGCTCCTCGACGACCTCCTTGAAGGTGGGCAGCATCCCGGCGTGGTGCGCCGCGATGCCCCGCTCCAGGCCCTCCAGCCACTCGAAGTAGCCGAGCACGTGCAGGTCGTCGTCCGGAATGCCGGCCGTCCGGGCCTCGACTATCCGGCGGACCTTCTCCCGGGCCTCCGTGTCATTGAGCCGCAGGCCGGAGTGGAGGCACTGCTGGACGGCCGCCTCGCAGCCGGCGCGGCTGAAGATGAAGGTGATCGCCGGCAGCAGGCCCTCGTTGTCCAGCCGGTCGATCACCTCGGGCCGGCTCGGCGTCCAGATCCGGGCGCGCTGGCGCCGCTCCCGCTCCCGGTCGGCCTCGCGCATCGTGCGGCCGCGCCGCTTGTCCCGGCCGAACGTCGGCCGGCTGCCCTCCATCCGGGCCAGCCGCTCCAGGTCGGGGTTGACCTCGCGGCGGCTGCCGGCGGCGCCGTTCCGCTCCTCGAAGAGGTCGTAGATCCGGCGGCCGGCGAGGACGTGCTGCCACAGCGGGACCGGGCGGTGCTCGGAGACGATCACCTCGGTGTCGCCGCGGACGGTGTCCAACCAGTCGCCGAACTCCTCGGCGTTGGAGACCGTCGCCGACAGCGACACCAGCGTCACCGACTCCGGGAGGTGGATGATCACCTCTTCCCAGACGGCGCCGCGGAAGCGGTCGGAGAGGTAGTGCACCTCGTCCATGACGACATGGCCCAGGCCGGTCAGCGACTGCGAGCCGGCGTAGAGCATGTTGCGCAGCACCTCGGTGGTCATCACGACCACGGGGGCGTCGCCGTTGACGCTGTTGTCGCCGGTCAGCAGACCGACCTTCTCGGGACCGTAGCGCTTGACCAGGTCCTGGAACTTCTGGTTGGACAACGCCTTAATCGGCGTGGTGTAGAAGCATTTTCGGCCCTGTGTCAGGGCCAGGTGGACGGCGAACTCGCCGACGATCGTCTTGCCGGATCCGGTGGGAGCGGCGACCAGTACACCCTTTCCGGCCTCCAGGGCCTGGCACGCCTCGACCTGGTACGGGTCCAGGTCGAAGTCGTACAGCTCCCGGAACGGCGCGAGTGCGGTGGCCTGCTCGGCCGCGCGGATTTTGGCGGCGGCATAGCGCTCAGCAGGGGACATGTCCTCGGTCATCGTGCTTACGAGACTACCGGCCACCTCTGACATCGACCGGATCTTTATGGCGGCCCTTTACCTGCCCGCCCGTCACGACCACCGCCCACAGCCGCGGCCCCCGGCTCGAAGAGCGCGGGGGCCGCGAAATCCGTTCCGCGGAAGGTCACTTCACGTGACCCCGCGACTACCCATCACCTCACGTGACGTCGTCGTAACCGCGGCGCCCGTCCTGGGCACCGTCCCCGTCGGTCTGCTCCGGCAGCATCCGGGTC
Source organism: Streptomyces noursei (assembly GCF_016917755.1). Taxonomy (GTDB): domain Bacteria; phylum Actinomycetota; class Actinomycetes; order Streptomycetales; family Streptomycetaceae; genus Streptomyces; species Streptomyces yunnanensis. Next base: position 2,614,926 of record NZ_CP070326.1, read on the forward strand.
GGCGCGACCGGCTCGATCGCCTCTATGTCGGTGGGCGTCAGGTCGAGCTCGGACGCCTCGTCGTCGGCCAGTTCCCGGTCGGGGTTGGCCAGCCGCCGGCGGCGGTCGTTGAACAAGCAGATGCCCACGGCGCCGAAGTACAGCAGCACGATCGGCGCGGCCAGCAGCGACATCGTCAGCGGGTCACCGGTCGGCGTGGCGACCGCCGCGAAGATCGTGATGCCCAGCACCATGAACCGCCACCAGCTCAGCACCCGCTTACCGGTGAGCACACCACCGAAATTCAGCAGCACCAGCAGCAGCGGCAGCTCGAAGGAGAGTCCGAAGACCAGGACCATCCGCGTGACGATGTCGAAGAAGTCGTCGGCCGGGAAGAGGTTGGACCAGTCGCTCGGGGTCAGGCCGACCAGCGCGCCCGCGGTGGTCGGCAGCACCGCGTAGGCGAGGTAGGCGCCACCCAGGAAGAGCGGCGCACCGGCGGCCACGAAGCTCAGCGCGTACTTCTTCTCGTGCTTGTGCAGGCCGGGAGCGAGGAAGGCCCACAACTGGTAGAGCCAGAGCGGGCTGGCTGCGACCAGGCCCACGGTCAGCGACAGCTTCAGCATGATCGTGAACGGCGCGATGAAGCCGTTCGCGACGATCTCCGCGCACGGATGGGGCTGCCCACCGGCGGAAGCACCACCCTTGGGGCAGCCCACGGCCGCGATGGTCGGCCCGGTGATGAAATGGGCGATGGGGTCGTACTGCCACATGGCGACGACGGTGACCACGAGGATCGCAAGCACCGATTTCAGCAGCCGGTTGCGCAGCTCACGCAGATGCGCCGCGAGGGGCATCCGCCCCTCGGGGTCCTTCTGCTGATTGCGGGCAGACTTGAGCAACCCACTTCCTCGTCTCGTACGTCAGCCGCACCGACGGCGTCGGCACGGCCGGGATCGGCTGGGTCAGCTCTGGTTGGTGCGGTTCGGCTCTGCCACGGGGCGCGAGCTGGCCACGTCACCGGGCGCAGCCTGAATCGTACGAGGCGCCTGCTGGGCGGCGTCGGCCGGAGCCTGCGACGCGGTGCCGGCGTCAGCCGTCCGCTCCGCCTCGCTCTCCTTCTTCATCGCCTTGGCCTCGCTCTTGAGGATGCGGGCCGACTTGCCGAGCGAACGCGCCATGTCCGGAAGCTTCTTCGCGCCGAACAGCAGGAAGATCACGGCGATGATCAGCAGAATCTCGGGGAGCCTCAGGTTGGCTAGCATGTGCGACTACCTTCTCGCCGGGGCGGCGTCTCCTGTGGTGCCTGCCGATGGAGTCGGACTGGCGTCCTGGTGGTGCCTCGATCGTAACGTTCGGCGGTGAACGTCCGGCAATCCCCGTGCATCCTGTGGATTGACCGCGCCACCGCGGTGTCTGAACCGCTGAGCAGCCTACCTTCCGGACGTCCGGGTCAGCAGGGTGCTGCCGCCGTCAGCTACGGTCGCGTCCCACGTCGTGCATCCGGGAGGCGAGCGGCACCGCGGCCCGTTCCAGGTCCTGTGCGGCCCGCTGGATCCGCTCGGTCGCCGTGCCGACCTCCCTGGCCAGCCGCCGCACCTCCGCGAAGACGCGGAGGGCGAGGACTCCGAGGACGGCGATCCCCAGGAAACCGAGGGCGACAGCGATCATGGGCCAGAGCATGGGGCGAGCCTATCGGGCCGCCCCGGCCCGAAAGGCCCGGCGGGCGGAGCGCGGCAGCGATCAGCCGGTGTGCAGCCGCAGCGTGCGCACCCCGCCGCCGGTCAGCAGCTCGACGATCCGCTCCCCGGCCGGCCGGCGCACCGCCCGGCCGCAGTCGGGGCAGGTGAAGGAGTAGAAGGTGGTGCGGCGGCTGGCGCCGATGGCCAGCCGGAAGGCGTCCGAGGCCAGCTCGAAGCGCCCCCGGCACTCCGGGCAGGCCGCCTTGAAGAGCACCGGAGCGGCCATGTCCGCCAGAGTGGTCGTCGCCATCGTGGTCGTCATCCTTCGCTGCCTCCTACCGGTCATCGGTGCGCCGGCCCGCCACCAGGGCGGGCCGGTCTCACTCGCCGTACGCCGTGAGCGCCTGCCGGGCGGCCTGCCGGGCGCTGGCCGCCAGCGCCGGCGGCGACACGATCCGGCCGTCCCCGCCCAGCCGCAGCGCCAGCCGGCGCAGCGACGCCGGGTCGGGCGTGCGCAGGGTGATCCGCAGGCCCCCGTCGGGGAGTTCCTCGGCACTGTCGTGCGGGTAGTACTCGGCGACCCATCGGCCGCCGGGCCCGACCTCGACGGCGACCTCGGGATCCTCGGCCGCGGGCTGGACCAGCCCCTCCGAGAGGTCGCGCAGCTCGACCGGCGGCGGGTCGGCGGGCGCGTCCAGCAGTTTGATCTCGGCGACCCGGTCGAGGCGGAAGGTGCGCCGGGCCTCGGAGAGCCGGCACCACGCCTCCATGTAGGTGTGGCCGACGGCGAAGAGCCGGATCGGGTCCACCTCGCGCTCGGTCAGCTCGTCGCGGGCCGGGGAGTAGTAGCGCAGCCACAGTCGGCGCCGCTCGGCGATGGCGCGGTCCACGTCGGCGAAGACCCCGCCCTCGGACTCGAAGGTCACCGACAGCCGGGAGCTGGCCCCGGCCGCCTCGCCGGCCGCCGCCTCCAGCTTGGCGGTGGCCCGCAGCAGCGCCTGCCGGTCGCCCTCGCGCAGCCCCGGGAGGGTGGCCACCGCACGGGCCGCCACCAGCAGCGCGGTGGCCTCGTCGGCGGCCAGCCGCAGCGGCTCGGCGACGTCGTCGGGGTTGTGCCACCAGATCCGGTCGCCGTCGGTGTCGATGTCCATCAGATCGCCGCCGCGGAAGCTCGTCCCGCACATCGGCAGCACGTCGAGGTCGGCGATCAGCTCGTCCTCGGTGATGCCGAAGGCCCGGGCGACGTCGTTGACGCGGGCGCCGGGGCGCTCGCGCAGATAGGTCACCAGCGACAGCATCCGGCGGGTCTGGTCGATCGCGTTCGTAGCCATGTTCCGTCCCCCACTCAGCCCTTGGCCACCGCGCGCAGCCGGTCGATGACCTCGGCCCGCAGCTCCGCCGGTTCCAGTACGACCACATCGGGCCCGAACTCCACCAGCCAGGCGTCGAGTCCGTGCCCGTAGGGGATCTCCAGCTCGTCCCAGTCGCCGTCCAGCGCGCGGACGGCCAGCGCCCGGGCGCGCAGCGGATAGCCGTGCCCGGTGCGGAGCTTGATCCGCGCGGTGCCGGTGGCGGTCTCCCCCGCCCAGCGCTCGACGGTCTCGCGGACGGTGACGTGGTCGGGCACCGGCGCGGTGAACTTCCCTTGCCGGGAACGGACTTTGCCGGTGATCCGGGAGAGCCGGAAAACCCGCTCGGCGCCGCGGTCCCGGTCCCAGCCGGCGACGTACCAGTGGCCGCGCCAGCACTCCAGGATCCAGGGCTCGATGTGCCGCTGCTCGGGGTGGGCGGCGTTGGACTTGCGGTAGTCGAAGACGACCGGACGGCGGTCCCGGCAGGCCAGCATCAGCGGTTCGAAGGCCGCCTCGTGGGTGGGGATGCGGGGCTCCAGCGCGCTGTGCGGCGCTCCGGCCTCCACCTCGTCGCGCTCCCCGGCCAGCGGCATCCCGGCCGCCCGCAGCTTCTGCAGGGCGCCGCTGGCCGCGCCGGCCAGCCGGGCCTGCTGCCAGACCTTGGCGGCCAGCCCGAGGGCCGCGGACTCCTCGGCGTCCAGCGTGATCGGGGGCAGCCGGTTGCTGTCGCGGCGGGCGAGGTAGCCGACCTCGCCGTCGATGCCGTCCACGGTCTCGATGACCAGGCCCAGCTCGCGCAGGTCGTCCTTGTCCCGCTCGAACATCCGGTTGAAGGAGTCGTCGCCGGCGGTGCTCCCCGTCCCGAAGCCCGTCCCCGCGCCCGGCCCGAAGGCTTCGACGTAGGCCTCGATCGACGACCGCAGCTCGTGCTTGGTCAGCGGGCGTCGCGTCCCCAGCAGGCACAGCGCCAGATTCATCAGCCGCTCGGCCTTGGCAATCGCCATCGACGCCCTTTCTCGTTGGCTCCCAACGGGTGACCGTACCGCCCTGGGTGCGTACCGCAAAAGCGGAGGGCCCGCGCCGGTCGGCGCGGACCCTCACTGCGTCCTACGGGCGTCTCAGACGGCGACCAGGTCGCAGACGAAGATCAGCGACTCGTTGGGCGCGATCCGGCCACCGCCGGCGCCGCGCTCGCCGTAGGCGAGGTGCGGCGGGATGGTCAGCCGGCGCCGGCCGCCCACCTTCATGCCCTGCACACCCTGGTCCCAACCCGCGATGACCTGGCCGGCGCCCAGCTGGAACTGGAGCGGCTTGCCGCGGTTCCAGCTCGCGTCGAACTCCTCGCCGGTGCTGAAGGAGACGCCGACGTAGTGCACGGAGACCATGTCCCCGGCCTTGGCGACCGGCCCGTCACCCTCCCACAGGTCCACGATCTCCAGGTCAGTGGGAACCGGGCCCTCGGGGAAGTCGATCTCGGGCTTGTCGATGTTCACGTATGTGCTCCTACTTGCGAATCTTTGCGATTACCGGGTCAGTCTGGCAGATCGCGCAGGTCACCCGGGTCAGACCGTGCCGACGATGTCGACCACGAAGACCAGGGTGTTCTTCGCCAGCTCGTGCTGCGGGCTGGCGCCGTAGCCCAGCTTCGGCGGGATCACGATCTCCACCCGGTCCCCGACGTGCTTGCCGACCAGCGCCTGGTCCCAGCCCTGGACGACCTGCCCGGTGCCGATCTGGAAGGCGGTCGCGCCACCGTGGTCCCAGGACGAGTCGAACTTCTTCCCGTCCTCCCACTTCACGCCGGTGTACTGGGCGATCAGGCCGTCACCGGCCTTGACCTCCGGGCCCTTGCCCTTGATCAGCACCTGCTGCTTGAGGTCGGTGGGCGCCTTCTCCCCCTGGGGGATGGTGATCGTCGCGGCCTTGTCGTCCTCGGCCTTGACCTCCGGCATCCCGTCCTCCGGCGCCGCCTGGGTGCCCTCGGCCTTCGCCTTCTTGTCCACCTTCTTCGCGCCGACCACGTCGACGACCCAGACCAGGCCGTCCTCCGGCTTGATCCCCGACTGCGGGTTGAGGCCCTCGCCGATCAGCGCCTTGGCGGTGCCCTCGACCTCGAACCGGCCGCCGACCTTCTGCCCGGCCGCGGCGGTCAGCACCTTCGGCGGCAGCATCTGCTGCGTCATCTGGTCGGTGACCTCGGTGACGACCTGGGTGCGCGCCGCACCCGGCTTGGCGCCCGGCTGCGGCGTCCAGCTGCTGCCGAGGTTCTGGCCCTTCATGGTCTGCGCGGAGAAGTCCAGCCGCACCAGATCGCCCTTGTTGACCACCGCGCCCTTGCCCTCGACCAGGGTCTTGGTGACGGCCTTGTCGGCCGGCTTGGCATCCTTGGGCACGGAGATCGTCGGCTTCGCACCGGGCTTGCCCGTCACCTTGACCACCGCCTCGTCGGAGGTCTTGCCCTCGTCGGACCCGCAGGCGGCGGTGAGGAGCAGAACGGGCACCGCCAGCGCGGCAGCGACGGCGCGACGGGTGTGCGTGGCGAAGGGGCGGGGGAAGCGCCCCCCGGGAGAATTCAGCATCTGTCCAACTCGGGCTCGTGGGGTAGATGGGCAATGCCCGCCACTCTACGACCTGTCGCTGTGGCCGCTTCCGGTAAACACAGCAGCCCGGCGCGGCACGACGATGCGCCGGGAGCATTCACGCTCCCGGCGCACCGCTGCGCATTCCGGACACTCACATTCCGGCGATCAGCTTCTCCACCCGGTCGTCCACGGAACGGAACGGGTCCTTGCACAGGACCGTGCGCTGCGCCTGGTCATTGAGCTTCAGATGCACCCAGTCGACCGTGAAATCACGACGCTGTTCCTGGGCCCGGCGAATGAAGTCGCCGCGCAACCGCGCGCGCGTGGTCTGCGGCGGAACCGACTTGCCCTCGAAGATCTTCAAGTCGTTGCAGATCCGTGCCGCTTGCCCCTTCCGCTCCAGGAGGTAGTAAAGACCCCGGCGGCGGTGGATGTCGTGATACGCGAGGTCTATCTGGGCCACGCGCGGATGGGACATGCTGATGTTGTGCTTCGCGCGATACCGCTCGATGAGCTGATGCTTCATCACCCAGTCGATCTCGGTCGCAATACGGTCGAGCTCCTGGTCGCGAACGGCTTCCAGCGTGCGGCCCCACAACTCCAGGACGCGCTCGACGGTGCCCGTGCGGATTCCGCGGCGGTCGCAGAAATCCACGGCCTTTTCGTAGTACTCCTGTTGCACTTCGAGCGCGGACGCCTCACGTCCGCTGGCCAACCGCACCTTGCGCTGTCCGGTGGTGTCATGACTGACCTCGCGGATCGCCCGGATCGGGTTCTCCAGCGTCAGATCGCGCATGACGGTGCCCGCCTCGATCATCCGCAGCACGAGGTCGGTGGCCCCGACCTTGAGCATCATCGTGGTCTCGGACATGTTGGAGTCACCGACGATGACGTGCAGACGGCGGTAGCGCTCGGCGTCCGCGTGCGGTTCGTCCCGGGTGTTGATGATCGGCCGGGAGCGGGTGGTCGCCGAGGAGACGCCCTCCCAGATGTGCTCGGCGCGCTGACTGACGCAGTAGACCGCGCCACGCGGCGTCTGCAGCACCTTGCCGGCGCCGCACAGCAGCTGCCGGGTGACGAGGAACGGAATGAGGATGTCCGCGAGCCGGGAGAACTCGCCGTGCCGGGCCACGAGATAGTTCTCGTGGCAGCCGTAGGAGTTTCCCGCCGAATCGGTGTTGTTCTTGAAGAGATAGACGTCGCCCGCGATTCCCTCCTCGTGCAGGCGGCGTTCGGCGTCGACGAGCAGACCTTCGAGAATGCGTTCGCCGGCCTTGTCGTGGGTGACCAGCTCGGTCACGTTGTCGCACTCGGGAGTTGCGTATTCCGGGTGTGAACCCACGTCCAAGTACAGGCGGGCGCCGTTCCGCAGGAAGACATTGCTGCTGCGGCCCCATGACACGACACGGCGGAAGAGGTACCGCGCCACTTCGTCAGGCGACAGTCGGCGCTGTCCCCTGAACGTGCACGTGACGCCGTACTCGTTCTCCAGCCCGAAAATGCGGCGGTCCATGACTGAACATTACGCCTGATGGCCTGCTCTGAAACCGGGTTCGACAGCCCCGTTTCGATCATTTTCCGCCCGGACCGCACCGGCGGCGGGTACCACCGGTTCCCCGAGGAATCGCTTCATCGACAAAAGCACCAGCAGCGCGGCGACTCCGGAGGCGCCGGCGACCGCGAACCCCGAGGCCGGTCCGCCGCCCTCCAGCACCGGGCCGGCCACCGAGGCGCCCACCGCCGAGCCGACCCCGAACGTCGTCACCAACCAGGAAAACGCCTCCGTCACCGTCCCCTTGGGCGCATGCCGGTCCACCACCACGAACGCGCAGGCCAGGGACGGCGCCAGGAACACCCCGGCGAGACCGGTCAACGCCGTCATCCCGGCCACCCCGGGCACCAGGAACAGCGGGAGATAGCCCAGCGCCAGCAGCGCCACGAGCAGCCGCAGCCGCGCCTCCGGGCGCCCCGGCCACTGCCGGGCGCCGTAGACGAGGCCGCCGAGCAGCGCGCCCAGGCCGAGCGCGGAGAGCAGATAGCTGGAGACCATCCCGCCGCCGTGCCGGTCGGAGTAGGCGACCGCCGCCACCGCGATCGACCCCAGCGCCAGCCCGACGAAGAAGAACGCACCGATCAGCACGAGCATCCCGGGCGAGCGCAGGGCGCCGAGCCAGTGCGCGTCCCGGGGCGCGCTGCGCCACTGCCGCGACGGCGCGGAGACCGCGACGGAGAGCGCGCCGAGCACCCCGATCGCGTTGATCACCAGCAGCGCCGCCCCGGCCGACCAGGCCGCCACGCAGAGCGTGACCAGCAACGGCCCGACCGCGAACATGACTTCCTGGGCCACCGCGTCGAGCGCGTACGCGGCGTGCACCCGGTCCGCCCGCTGGAGCACGCCGGGCCACAGCGCCCGCAGCCCGCCCTCCAGCGGCGGGGTGAAGAACCCGGCGATCGCCACCGCCCCGTAGGCGGCCCAGCGCGGCTCCACCCCGACGGCGGCGAGCAGCGCCATGCCGAGCGCGGAGAGCACCGAGGCGGGCAGCATCACCCGGGGCTGGCCGTAGAGGTCCACGGCGCGGCCGAGCAGCGGCTGACCGACGGCGTTGCAGACGCCGTAGATCGCGGACAGCGCGCCGGCCAGGGCGTAGCTGCCGCCCTGCCCCCGGACGAAGAGCACCAGCGCCAGCGCCGCGGTGGCGTTCGGCAACCGGCCGATCAGGGTCCCGGCCAGCAGCCGGGCGGCATACCGGGTCCTGAGCAAATCCGCATATCCCGCGGCCACGCCTGCCCCTCTCCGCCCGGCCCGACGCCGGGACGTGTTACGTATAACTTACGGCGTCATACGTACCATGGCGGCAACCCGCGGGTCCACCCCGCAGTGCCGGACCCAAGGAGTGACGCACCCGGTGAGCAGCCACGAGGGCGCTGTGCCCGCCGTCCCCGAGCTCGCGCGGGCAGGCACCCCCGACCGGGCCGCCGCCCGGGTCACCAGCCGCGACGTCGCCCGCGCCGCCGGCGTCTCGCAGGCCGCGGTCTCCCTGGTCCTCGGCGACAAATGGCGCGGTCGGGTCTCCCCCGGCAAGGCCGAGGCGGTCCGGGCCGCCGCCCGCGAGCTGGGCTACCGCCCCAACCTCGCCGCCCGCAGCCTGCGCACCGGCCGCACCCGCACCGCGCTGCTCGTCGTCCCCGCGCTCACCACGGAGTTCTTCGCGCGGGTCTATACGGGAGCTGCCCGGATCGCCGCCGACCACGACTTCGGCGTGGTCCTCTACCCCTCACCCGAGGGCATCGGCCCGGCCCGCCCGTCGCCCTCCACCACCCACGGCGGAAGGCCCGTTCGGGCCCCTTTGGTTCCCGACCCCTTCGCCTCCGCCTCGGCCGCCCTGGACGGCGTGATCGCCTCGTCGATGGCGGCCGACGCCCTGGCCGCGCTGCGCACCCCCGGACTGCCGCTGGTCATGCTCGACAGCGACCCCGGCGACGCCACCGCCTCGGCCACCGTCAACCTCGACATCGCCGACGGCGTACGGCAGTTGACCGCTCACCTCACCGGCCTCGGACACCGCCGGATCGCCCACCTCGCGGCCGACGTGGACTCCTGGACCTTCGCCGTCCGCACCCGGACCCTCACCGACGCCCTGGCCGGCACCCCGGACGCGGTCGTGCACCGGGTGCCCACCGCGCTGGGCGTGGACGCCGGCCTGCGGGCCGCACACACCGCGCTGACCGTCCCCGGGCCCCGTCCCACCGCGCTGCTGTGCGACGACGACATCATCGCCGCCGGCGCCTGCAAGGCGGTGCGCCGCCTCGGACTGCGGGTCCCCGAGGACGTCTCGGTCACCGGCTTCGACGACCTGGCCCTCGCGGTCGCCGTGGAGCCGGAACTGACGACCGTGCGGCTGCCCGCCGAGGAGTTCGGCGAGGCCGGGATGCGGGCCCTGATGGCCGTCCTGGACGGTGCCCCGACCGACGCCGCCACCCTCCCCGTCGCCCTCGTCCCGCGCGGCTCCACGGCGCCGCCGCCGGACACCCCGCACAACACCGCGCGCCCCGGCGGGTGATGACCCACCGGGGCGCGCGGTCCGGGCGGCCGGCCCGGAAGCGGTGTGCCGCGGTCCTCAGTCGTCCGCGGCGCCGGACTCCGGCTCGTCGGCGTCCGCCGCGGACGCGCCGGAGCCGTTCTTCCCCGCGGCGCCGCCCTTGCCGGCGCCCTTGCCGTTCCCGCCGGTGGAGCCGGTGCCCGAGGACTCCCCCGCGCCCTCCCCGGGCTGGCCCTTCTCCTGCTCCCCGGCGGCGTGCCCGTCCAGCAGCCGGGACAGCTGCCGCCCCAGGATCCGCTTGAACTTCCGCTTCTGCGGGCGGGTGCGGTCCAGTACCGCCACTTCGAGGTGCTCGGCGGTCAGCGTGCGCTCGCCGCCGTTGGTGTCCCGGGAGAGCGAGTCCACCGCCAGCCGGAGCGCCTCCGCCAGGGTCATGCCGTCCCGGTGGCGCTGGTCGAGGTAGCTGCTGATCTGGTCGGCGTTGCCGCCCACCGCGACCGAGCCGTGCTCGTCCACGATCGAGCCGTCGTGCGGCAGCCGGTAGATCTGGTCGTCCTCGGGGGCGTTGCCGACCTCGGCGACGATCAGCTCGACCTCGTAGGGCTTCTCGGCCGCGCTGGAGAAGATCGTGCCGAGCGTCTGGGCGTAGACGTTGGCCAGCCCGCGGGCGGTCACGTCCTCCCGGTCGTAGGTGTAACCACGCAGGTCGGCGTAGCGGACGCCGCCGATCCGCAGGTTCTCGAACTCGTTGTACTTGCCGACCGCCGCGAAGGCGATCCGGTCGTAGATCTCGCTGACCTTGTGGAGGGCGCGGGAGGGATTCTCGGCGACGAAGAGCACGCCGTCGGTGTACTGCAGCACCACCACGCTGCGGCCGCGCGCGATGCCCTTGCGGGCGTACTCGGCGCGGTCGGCCATGGCCTGCTGGGGTGAGACATAGAACGGCGTCGACACCGGCTATCCGTCCCTTCCTGTCAAAAGCTCTCTCGCTGTCTGGGGGCGCACTGCGGAACCATCCGTCCCGTCAGAGCAGCGCGGCGCGCGGGCCGTCGGGCTGTTCGAGGCGGCGCTCGTGCACGGCACGGGCGATCTCCGAGACCTCGGCCTCGGTCAGCTTCTTGAAGCCCTCTTCGGTGATCACCGTGACGATGGGGTAGATCCGCCGCGCCATGTCCGGCCCACCGGTCGCCGAGTCGTCGTCGGCGGCGTCGTAGAGCGCCTGCACGACGGCGGTGGCGGCCTGATGCTCCGTGAAGTCCTCCCGGAAGAGCTTCTTGAGCGCGCTGCGCGCGAAGACCGACCCGGAGCCGGTCGCCGCGAAACCGTGCTCCTCCGAGCGCCCGCCGGTGACGTCGTAGGAGAAGATCCGGCCCTTCTCGCGGTCGAGGTCGTAGCCGGCGAACAGCGGCACCACGGCGAGGCCCTGCATGGCCATCCCGAGGTTGCTGCGGATCATCGTCGAGAGCCGGTTCGCCTTGCCCTCCAGGGAGAGTTGGGCTCCCTCGACCTTCTCGAAGTGCTCCAGTTCCAGCTGGAACAGCTTGACCATCTCCACCGCGAGACCGGCCGTGCCCGCGATGCCGACCGCCGAGTACTCGTCGGCCGGGAAGACCTTCTCGATGTCGCGCTGTGCGATGACGTTGCCCATCGTCGCCCGGCGGTCGCCGGCGAGCACCACACCGCCGGGGAACGAGGCCGCCACGATGGTCGTGCCGTGCGGGGCCTCGATGACCCCCTGCACGGCCGGCAGCGGGCGATTACCGGGCAACAGCTCGGGCGCGTGCTGCCCGAGGAAGTCCATGAAGGACGAGGATCCAGGCGTCAGGAAGGCAGCCGGCAGACGCCCGGTGCTTGGAGTGTTGGCTTCCACACGTTTCCTTCCGGATACTCGGCCGCCCGCCCGAGGTACGTCCGGCCGACTCCTTGAATTGACCCAAGGTTGCGTTGCAGCTGAAGCAGAGTACGCCTCGGACCCTACCCGCCCCGGAGCCGTGATCCACATCGTGGGATCCCGATATCGAACGGACCGGGCGGCACCGCCCGAAGCCGTGCGCGCCGGCCGGGCACCGCGCGCGGGAATTCCTCTCCCCACCGCGCACGGCACACCGACCGGCGGGCGTCAGATATATGCGCCCGTTTTGCGGTTACTGTCCGCCTTTTTGGACAAATGACCGCACGAAGTCCTCAGCGTTTTCTTCGAGGACGTCGTCAATCTCGTCCAGGACGGAATCCACGTCGTCGGACAATTTCTCCTGGCGTTCCTTGAGGTCCCCCGACGCCTGCGCGTCCTGCGTCTGCTCCTCGACCTCTTCGGTGGACCGGGTGGCCCGCTGCTGTCCGCCGCCGCTGTCCTTGGTCGCCATATCCCTCACCCCGCTCGGTTTGCCCCGCTCGATGTGACCTTCAAGATCCGACCCTACAAGCAGGGTCCGACATCGGCCCTGCACTTGCTGCAACGCCCGGGAGTCACCTCGATGATTCCCGCACCGCGGTCGTTTCAGCCACGGATCGGTCGTGGATCATGGTGCATTTGCCATGAACCTGCCCCGCTTCAGCGCCCGGACAACGTCCTGACCAGCTCTTCTGCCGTCCGGCAGCGATCCAGCAGCTCCTTCACGTGCTTACGGGTCCCGCGCAGCGGCTCCAGCGTGGGCACCCGTTGCAGAGAGTCACGGCCGGGCAGGTCGAAGATGACCGAATCCCAGGAGGCGGCGGCCACGTCGTCCGCGTACTGCTCCAGGCAGCGGCCACGGAAGTAGGCCCTGGTGTCCTCCGGGGGCTTCAGCTCGGCCTGCTCGACCGCCGGCTCGTCCAGCAGCCGCTTCATCCTGCCGCGGGCCACCAGACGGTTGTACAGGCCCTTCTCGGGGCGCACGTCGGCGTACTGGAGGTCGATGAGGTGCAGCCGCGCGGCGTCCCAGTCCAGGCCGTCACGACGGCGGTAGCCCTCCATCAGCTCCCGCTTGGCGACCCAGTCCAGCTCGCCCGACAGGCTCATCGGGTCGTTCTCCAGCCGTCCCAGCACGTCCTCCCAACGGGAGAGCACGTCCCGGGTCTGCTCGTCGGCGTCCGCGCCGTAGCGGTCCTCGACGTACTTGCGGGCCAGCTCGAAGTACTCCATCTGGAGCTGCACCGCGGTCAGCGTGCGCCCGCTGCGGAGGGTGATCAGATGGCGCAGCGACGGGTCGTGCGAGACATGGTGGAGGGTGCGTACCGGCTGGTCGACGGCGAGATCGACGGCGATGAAGCCGTCCTCGATCATGGACAGCACCAGCGCGGTGGTGCCCAGCTTCAGGTACGTCGAGATCTCGGAGAGGTTGGCGTCGCCGATGATCACGTGCAGCCGGCGGTACTTCTCGGCGTCCGCGTGCGGCTCGTCGCGGGTGTTGATGATGGGCCGCTTGAGGGTCGTCTCCAGGCCCACCTCCACCTCGAAGTAGTCGGCGCGCTGGCTGAGCTGGAAGCCGTGCTCGTGGCCGTCCTGGCCGATGCCGACGCGTCCGGCGCCGGTGACCACCTGCCGGGAGACGAAGAACGGCGTCAGGTGGCGCACGATGTCCGAGAACGGGGTCTCCCGTTTCATCAGGTAGTTCTCGTGCGTCCCGTAGGAGGCGCCCTTGTTGTCGGTGTTGTTCTTGTAGAGGTGGATGGGCTGGGCGCCGGGGACCTGGGCGGCACGCTCGGCGGCCTCGGCCATGATCCGCTCGCCGGCCTTGTCCCACAGGACCGCGTCCCGCGGGTTGGTGACCTCGGGCGCGCTGTACTCGGGGTGTGCGTGGTCGACGTAGAGCCTGGCCCCGTTGGTGAGGATGACATTGGCCAGGCCGATGTCCTCGTCCGTCAGCTGGCTGGAGTCGGCGGCCTCGCGGGCGAGGTCGAAGCCGCGGGCGTCCCGCAGCGGGTTCTCCTCCTCGAAGTCCCAGCGGGCACGTCGTGCCCGGTGCATCGCCGCCGCGTAGGCGTTGACGACCTGGGACGAGGTGAGCATGGCATTGGCGTTCGGGTGGCCGGGGACGGAGATCCCGTACTCCGTCTCGATGCCCATTACTCGCCGTACGGTCATGCGGCCCTCCTTGCCCGGCGGCGCCCCCGGATGGGGCAGGCGCTCGAAAACCGCTGCGCTTCCGGTCCGTGTCCGTTCCCCGCGCCCGCACAGCGAGACGCAGCGGTACCGAAGAGCCTAGAACGCCTTTGCGGCGCTGGGGAGATCATTACAGTCATTGCTCCAGTCCGGTTTTCCCTGATCCGTCGCCGGCTCGCCGGGGCGATCCGCCGCCCCCGGAAATGCGTCCGGCTGCGGACGCCCCGTGCAGGACATCCGCAGCCGGCGAGCGGTGTTACAGGTATTGGCCGGTATTCGCCACCGTGTCGATGGAGCGACCAGTGTCCGCGCCCTGCTTTCCGGTGACCAGGGTGCGGATGTAGACGATCCGCTCACCCTTCTTTCCGGAGATCCGAGCCCAGTCGTCCGGGTTGGTGGTGTTGGGCAGGTCCTCGTTCTCCTTGAACTCGTCCACGCATGCCTGGAGGAGATGGGAGACCCGCAGACCTTTCTGGTTGTGCTCCAGGAAAGCCTTGATGGCCATCTTCTTGGCACGACCCACGATGTTTTCGATCATCGCGCCGGAGTTGAAGTCCTTGAAGTAGAGGACTTCCTTGTCACCATTGGCATAGGTGACCTCCAGGAAACGGTTTTCCTCGGATTCCGCGTACATCTGCTCGACGACCGACTGGATCATTCCGCTGACCGCCGCCTTGCGGGAATTTCCGTGCTCGGCGAGATCGTCGGCATGCAGCGGGAGATTTTCCGTGAGGTACTTCGAGAAGATGTCCTTGGCGGCCTCCGCGTCCGGACGCTCGATCTTGATCTTCACGTCGAGGCGACCGGGGCGCAGGATCGCGGGGTCGATCATGTCCTCGCGGTTCGAGGCGCCGATCACGATCACGTTCTCCAGGCCCTCGACGCCGTCGATCTCGGAGAGCAGCTGCGGGACGATGGTGTTCTCCACGTCCGAGCTGACTCCGGAGCCACGGGTCCGGAAGAGGGAGTCCATCTCGTCGAAGAAGACGATGACGGGCGTGCCCTCGCTGGCCTTCTCCCTGGCCCGTTGGAAGACCAGGCGGATGTGCCGCTCGGTCTCGCCGACGTACTTGTTGAGCAGCTCGGGGCCCTTGATGTTCAGGAAGAAGCTCTTCCCGGCGGGCTGCCCGGTCACCTCGGCGACCTTCTTGGCAAGGGAGTTGGCGACTGCCTTGGCGATGAGGGTCTTGCCACAGCCGGGCGGGCCGTAGAGCAAGACGCCCTTGGGCGGGCGGAGTTCGTGCTCCTTGAAGAGGTCCGGGTAGAGGTAGGGGAGCTCGACCGCGTCCCGGATCAGCTCGATCTGACCGCTCAGACCGCCGATCTTGGTGTAGTCGATGTCCGGGACCTCTTCGAGGACCAGTTCCTCGACCTCGCTCTTGGGGATGACCTCGTAGACGTAGCCGGAGCGGGAGTCGAGCAGCAGGGCGTCGCCGGGGCGGATGGTGATGTCCAGCAGCGGCTCGGCGAGCCGCACCACCCGCTCCTCGTCGGTGTGCCCGATGACCAGCGCGCGCTCGCCGTCCTCCAGGACTTCCTTGAGGGTGACGATGTCGCCGGCACTCTCGAACTCCATGGCCTCGACCACGTTGAGTGCTTCGTTGAGCATCACCTCTTGGCCGCGCCGGAGGTCCTCGGCCTCGACGCTGGGGCTGACGTTCACCCGGAGCTTGCGGCCCCCGGTGAAGATGTCGACGGTGCCGTCCTCGTTCGCCTGCAGGAAGACGCCGAAACCGGCCGGCGGCTGCGCGAGCCGGTCGACCTCTTCCTTGAGGGCGACGATCTGGTCGCGGGCCTCGCGGAGCGTATTGGCGAGGCGTTCATTCTGAGCGGAAACGCCGGCCAGGTTGGTCTGCAGCTCGACGATCCGCTCTTCGAGAATCCTCGTGTGCCGCGGAGAGTCGGCGAGCTTGCGTCGCAGGACGGCGATCTCCTGCTCAAGATAGGCAACCTGACCGGCTGGATCTTCAGACCCGCGCCCCGGCCGGATGCCGCGGTTGATGTCGTCGTCGTGGGCTGCCACGGTCCTCACCTCCTCCAAGGAGCTGGACGCTTCCAGACCCTACCTGGGCCGGTGCAGGTTGAAACCCCTAGATCGAAAAGACTGTCGGGGTGTGTCCGATCTTCACCCTTGCGCACGTCCTCACGCCAGGGGAATACCCACCCAACAACATCGGAAAGCGAGCGGTTGTATCGTCGAGTCGGTCAACACCCGTCAGGGCTGGCGCCACTTAGGCAAAAACGGTTCACGTACGCAAGAACGGCAGGCGAGATGACCGCGCAGGACGAAGCACCGGAGCTGGAAGTCTGGATCGACCAGGACCTGTGCACCGGGGACGGGATCTGCGCGCAGTACGCGCCGGAGGTCTTCGAGCTGGACATCGACGGCCTGGCGTATGTCAAGAGCCCCGACGACGAGCTCCTGCAGGAGAAGGGCGCCACAACGCGCGTGCCGTTGCCGCTGCTCAATGACGTGCGGGACTCGGCCAAGGAGTGCCCCGGCGACTGCATCCACGTGCGCCGGGTCGCGGATCTCGTCGAGGTCTACGGGCCGGACGCGGAGTGACCGGCCGCACCGACGCGGAGTAGACGCGGCGCGGACGCGGCGTAGAGACGACGTAGGCACGGCGTAGCGGAACACGGGACGCCCGCACGCCGTGTGAGGAATCAGGCACCCTCGGTTGCCGTATCGGCGGGGAGTTCACTCTGGACGAACTTCCCGCCTTGCCATTGCCACTTGACGGTCTTGTGCACGTCCGGCATGTAGCGCGGCACGTCGGGTGAGGAATAGCCCTGGACGGTCGCGGAGACGACGCGGCCCTCCAGGTCGATGTCCTGGACGGAGAGCCGCTGGGCGGGCGCCAGGAGCGTCGCCACGATGCGCGGAGCGGCCTTGGGGTCGGAGGGCTGGGCGAGGACGTAGACGCCGCTGGGCGGGGTGCCGGCCCCGCTGTGGCAGCGGACCACGGCGACGGTCTGGATGCCGCCCGCGCCGTCGAGGTCCCCGGAGACCTTGCGGACCACGTCGAGGCGGTTGGGTCCGCAGTTGACGGGGAAGGTCACCCGGCCCGGGTCGGGTGCCGCCGCGGCGACCGGGGCGTCCTTGACGGACGACGCACTGGCGGCGGTGGCGGTGGCACTGGGGGGTTGGACGAGGGACGAGACCGCGATCACGGCCGAGATGGCGGTGGCGGTGGCGAGCCAGTGCATGGGGTGGGGCTGGGTGTGCAACAGGTCCTGGCCTGCCAAGGGCTGCACGCGGGGTAACTCCTGTGAGGTGCTGTGGCGGTGGGAGTGCCCAGCATCGTTCCACAGCGGGCGGCGGCAAGGAACCGGCGGGGGCGGAGTTTTCCACGATTTCCGCACCGGTTCGTGAGGGGAACGAAGCGGCGCCGCCGACGGTTCCCGCTCGGGGGAACTCGTCGGCGGCGCCGGTCGGTTCGGTGGCCTGTCGGCCGCGTCAGCCGCGCTCGGGCGACCCGTCCGCGAGGTCGGCGGTGAGGTCGGCCGCGGCGGCGCCGTCGGGCTTGCCGGGGGCGCTCTTCTCCCGCCCGCCCGACGCTGCCTGTTCCCGCCCGCCCGGACCGGTGTAGTCCTCGCCGTAAGCGCCCTTCGCGGGCCGGCGGCGGCGCAGCGGGGGCTCGACGCCGTCCGCCAGCCGGCGGGCGGTCAGCAGGAAGCCGGTGTGGCCGATCATGCGGTGGTCGGGGCGGACGGCCAGGCCCTCGACGTGCCAGGTGCGGACCATGGTTTCCCAGGCCGACGGCTCGTTGAAGGTGCCGTGTTCGCGGATCGCCTCCACGGTGCGGGCCAGCTGCGTCGTCGTCGCCACGTAGGCACAGAGGATGCCGCCGGGCACCAGGGCCTTGGAGACGGCCTCCAGGCACTCCCAGGGGGCCAGCATGTCCAGGATGACCCGGTCGACGTCGGTGTCGGAGAGGTTGTCCTGGAGGTCGCCGACGGTGAGCGTCCAGGCGGGGTGCGGACCGCCGAAGTAGCGCTCCACGTTCTGGGTGGCGATCTCGGCGAAGTCGGCGCGGCGCTCGTAGGAGTGCAGCATGCCGTCGTCGCCGATGGCGCGCAGCAGGAAGCTGCTGAGCGAGCCGGATCCCACCCCCGCCTCGACGACGCGGGCGCCGGGGAAGATGTCGGCCATCGCCAGGATCTGCCCCGCGTCCTTGGGGTAGACCACGGCGGCACCGCGGGGCATGGACAGGACGTAGTCGGGGAGCAGGGGACGCAGCGCGAGGTAAGCGACGTTTCCGGTGGTACGGACAACACTGCCCTCGGGCGCGCCGATCAGCTCGTCGTGGGGGAAGGCTCCCTTGTGGGTGTGGAAGCTCTTGCCCTCTTCGAGCGTGAAGGTGTAGTGGCGTCCCTTGGGGTCGGTGAGCTGGACCTGGTCCCCGACCTTGAAGGGCCCGCGACGGCGGGCGGCACCGGTCGGTTCGGACATGTGACCAGCCTACCGGCCGTTTGGCGTCCCCCGTACCGCGGGCGCCGGACCGGCCTCTCCCCAGGGCTCGTCGAACGGGGCCGGCCCCCCCGGCTGGGGGCTGCCCAGGGGCGGGCCCGGTCATGCCCGCCCGGCCCGGGTGCCCGCGGGGCGAGCGCCCGGGCACGGCGTCGGAGAGGCGGCCGGGTGCACCGGGTCGCGGGTTCCGGACCGGTTTTCCGGGGCGGGGGTTCCGGGGCGGGGGTTCCGGACCGTTGTTCTGGGGCGATCGGTCAGGGCGTACGGGCCATTGCGGCCACGAAGGCGCGTTCCACGTCGGTGGTGGACAGGACGCCGTAGATCTCGCCGGAGTGCTCGACGACGAGGTATTCCGTGGCGGGGGTGGCGCGCAGGTGGTCCAGGAGGTCCTCGCCGGCGAGTTCGGCGCCGACCCGCATGCCGTCCTTGAGGTCCTGGGCGAGGGTGCCGACCGTGACCCAGGGGCGGCGGTGCTCGGGGATACCGATGATGGCGGCCTCGCGGACCAGGGCGGTGGGGGATCCCTGCCGGTCGACGACGACCAGGGCACGGGCGCCGGCGTCGTCGGCGCGGCGCAGCGCCTCGGACAGCGGGGTGTCGGTCTCGACGGGGATGGCGCGCCGGGTGAGCGTACGGGCGGTGAGGTCGGGGAGGCGTTCGCGCAGGCGGGCCATGCGGAGGCTGTTGCCGGCGCCGGTCCAGATGATCGCGGCGAGGATCGCGGCGAGCAGGGCGTCGGTGAGCGAGTCGGCGCCGCCGATCTCCTCGGGGGCCCTGCCGAGGGCGCCGGTGTGGGTGAGCAGCGGCAGGCCGATGAGAACGGTGACGGCGAGCGCCCTGCCGACCCAGGCGGCGGCGACGGTGCCGCTCATCGGCCTGCCGGTGAGCTTCCAGACGACGGCGCGCAGCATCCGGCCGCCGTCCAGCGGGAGGCCGGGGAGCAGGTTGAAGACGGCGACGATGAGGTTGGAGATCATCAGGCCGGCGAGCAGCACGCCGGGGACGGTGCCCGGTTCGACCAGCTGCATGCCCACGTAGAAGACGCCGGCGAGGACCAGGGAGAGGAGCGGGCCGACGAAGGCCAGGACGAACTCCCGCCCGGGGGTCTCGGTCTCCTTCTCTATCTCCGAGACGCCGCCGAAGAACTGGAGCTGGATCCGGCGGACGGGGAGCTTGAAGCGGATCGCCGCGACGGTGTGCGCGAGTTCGTGGACGAGCACCGAGGCGTAGAAGGCGACCGCGAAGAACAGGGAGACCAGGTAGCGGGCGGCGCCCAGCTCGGGCAGGACCCGCTCCAACTGGCCGCCGAACACCCAGGTGATCAGGGCGGCGACCAGGAACCAGCTGGGCGCGACGTAGACGGGCACGCCGAAGGGGCGGCCCATGAGGATGCCGCCGCCGGGGGCCTTCGGCTCGGCGTGCGCCCGGGCCTCTCCCCCTGGAGTGCCTGGGGTGCCCGGGGACGGCGGCTGGGGTCCGTCGGGGGCGTGTTCGGTCGGCTGGGGCGGCCGGTCCGGCCCGGACTCCTGGGGGTCCTGCGGCTTCCCGCTCTCGTCCACGGCGTCCCCTCGTCGAATACGGCTACGGCACCTGCACTGTCTGAACAACTCGATCATGCAGGGCAAAGGTGCCCGACGTCGATGGTATGCGGAGCTTCCGGCCGCACTCGGCCGCGGGGTCGGGCAGCGGTCTCACCGTCGGTGACGCGTCGGCGATTGTCAGTGGCGGGCCGTAGGGTTCGGTGCATGGGATGGAGCACGGAGAAGACCGAGGCGGAGGCGCCGGGCGGTGGTCCGGAGTCGGCGGCGGCCGCGGTGCCGGCGCAGGGTGCGGTGCCGGCGCGGGGCGGGGCGCAGCCGCCGGTGGCGCTGTCGCCGTCGCGGGCGAGCGACTTCATGCAGTGCCCGCTGCTCTACCGCTTCCGCGTGATCGACAAGTTGCCGGAGAAGCCGAGCCCGGCGGCGACCCGGGGCACGGTGGTGCACGCGGTGCTGGAGCGGCTCTTCGACGCCCCCGCGGCGCAGCGCACGGCCGTCGGGGCCCGCGCGCTGGTGCCGGTCGAGTGGGAGAAACTGCTGGCCAAGCGCCCCGAGCTGGCCGAGCTGTTCGCGGACGACGCGGACGGGGAGCGGTTGGGGCAGTGGCTGGCGGAGGCCGAGGCGCTGGTGGACCGCTGGTTCACGCTGGAGGATCCGACGCGGCTGGAGCCGGCCGACCGCGAGCTGTACGTCGAGACGGTGCTGGAGTCCGGGCTGCGGCTGCGGGGGTTCATCGACCGGGTCGATGTGGCGCCGACGGGCGAGGTGCGGCTGGTCGACTACAAGACCGGCAAGGCGCCGCGGCCGCAGTTCGCGGAGGGCGCGCTGTTCCAGATGAAGTTCTACGCGCTGGTGGTGTGGCGGTTGCGGGGCGTGGTGCCGCGCCGGCTGCAACTGGTGTATCTGGGCAACGGCGAGGTGCTGACGTACGACCCGGACGAGCGCGATCTGCGGGGCGTGGAGCGGAAGTTGCTGGCGCTGTGGGAGGCGATCCGGCAGGCGACGGAGACCGGCGAGTGGCGTCCGCGGCCGACGAAGCTGTGCGGCTGGTGCGACCACCAGGCGCACTGCCCGGAGTTCGGCGGCACTCCCCCGGTGTATCCGTTGCCCGTGCGGGCAACGGCGGACTAGCCGGTCGGAGCGCCCGGGGCGGTGCCCCGGGAGAGGCGGTCGGTGCGCCCGGCGGACGGCGGGGCCGGGCCGCAGGGCAGAATGGAGCGGATCGAGTAGATCCCTCCCCCGTCGAAGGAGAGCTAGTGGCAATCCGCGTCCTGCTGGTCGACGACCAGCCCCTGCTGCGTACGGGTTTCCGGATGATTCTGGAGGCCGAGCAGGATCTGGCGGTCGTCGGTGAGGCGGGCGACGGACTCCAGGCACTGGAACAGGTGCGGGCGCTGCAGCCCGATGTGGTGCTGATGGACATCCGGATGCCGCGGATGGACGGGGTCGAGGCGACCCGGCAGATCACCGGCCCGGCCAAGGACGGCCCGGCGAAGGTGCTGGTGCTGACCACGTTCGACCTGGACGAGTACGTCGTCGAGGCGCTGCGGGCCGGGGCCAGCGGCTTCCTGCTCAAGGACGCCCCGGCGCATGAGCTGGTGCAGGCGATCCGGGTGGTGGCGGCGGGCGAGGCGATGCTCGCGCCCAGCATCACCCGGCGCCTGCTGGACAAGTACGCCGGGCATCTGCCGTCGGGCGAGGAGCCGGTGCCGAACACCCTCCACACGCTCACCGAGCGGGAGGTGGAGGTGCTGAAGCTGGTGGCCCGCGGCCTGTCGAACGCGGAGATCGCGGCGGATCTGTTCGTCAGCGAGACGACGGTCAAGACCCACGTCGGCCATGTGCTGACGAAGCTGGGGCTGCGGGACCGGGTGCAGGCGGCGGTGTACGCCTACGAGAGCGGGCTGGTGCGGCCCGGCGCCCAGTAGGGCCCCGGCGCGGGCGGAGGCGTCACCCACGGCGGCGGGGCCGGCCCGGGATGTCCCGGACCGGCCCCGCCGCCGTGCTGCTCCGGCGTGCCGCCGGGCCGGCTCAGGTGTCGGTCGACTTGCTGATCTCCCAGAAGCGGAAGACGGTCGAGGAGTCCAGGGTCCATTCCAGGCCGGAGACTCCCTGACGGGCCACCGCGTACTGCTTGCCCTGCCAGATCGGTATGACCGGCAGGTCCTTGGCGATGATGTCCTGGAGCTCGCGGAAGGCGGCCTTGGTGGCGCCGCGGTTGGGCTGGTCGGCCGTCTCGGGCAGCAGCCGGCCGGTGATGTCGGGCGAGCTGTAGTGGTTGGCCAGCACGCTGTCCTTGCCGAAGAACGGCTGGGTGAAGTTGTCCGGGTCCGGGTAGTCGGGGATCCAGCCCTTGACGTAGATGCCGAACTTGCCGCCGGCCATGCCCTGGTCGTACTCCTGGGTGGGCACGCTGTGCACCTTGGCCTCGAACAGGCCGCTGGCGTTGAGCTGTTCGGCGATCTCCTGGACGGCGGCGACGGTGCCGGGGCCGTACCGGTCCGGGGTGGCCCACAGGGTCAGCGGGACCTTGCCCTGGACGCCTGCGTCGCGCAGTGCGGCGGCGGCCTTGTCGGGCTGCGGGCGGTCGCCGTAGGTGTTGAAGAAGGCGGTGTTGTGGCCGGTGATGCCGGCCGGGACGACCGAGTACAGCGGTTCGGCGGTGCGCTGGTAGACGTCCCGGACGAGGGTGGAGCGGTCCAGGAGGTAGGCGATGGCCTTGCGGACGCCGAGCTTGCCGGCGACCGGGTCCTTGAGGTTGAAGACCAGGTGCATGACCTCGGCGCTGCCGCCCTCGACGACCTGGGTGCCGTGCTGCTGGTGCAGGGACGCCTGGTCCAGCGCGGCGATGTCCTTCATGGCCAGGCCGCGGTAGGCCAGGTCGATGCCGCCGCTCTGGACGGCCTTCTTGAGCTGGTCGCGGTTGGCGTAGAACTTCAGGGTCATCCCGGAGTTCTTGGCCTTGGCGGGGCCCTTGTAGGACGAGTTGACCGAGAACTTGGCCTGCTCGGGGCCGTAGGAGTCGAGGGTGTAGACGCCCGAGCCGACGGCCTTGCCGTCGGTGCGCAGCCGGTCGGCGGGGTAGGCGGTGTGGTCGACGATGGAGCCGGCGCCCGAGGCGATCTTCATGGGGAAGGTGGCATCGGGCGACTTGAGGTGGAAGACCACCGTCTTGGCGTCCGGCGTCTCGACGCTCTCCAGGGCGGAGAACATCACTGCGGGACCCTTGTCGTCCTTGATGCGCTGGATGCGGTCGAAGGAGAACTTGACGTCCTGCGAGGTGAGCTGGTCACCGTTGCTGAAGGTCAGACCGTCCTTGAGGGTGCAACGGTAGACCTTGCTGTCGGAGCCGGTGAAGCCGCAGCTCTCGGCGGCCTCCGGTTCCGGCGTCGTCTGGCCCTTGGGGAAGCTGAGCAGCGACTGGAAGACGTTGTTGAACAGCAGCCAGGAGTCGGGGTCATAACCCGAGGCTGGGTCGGTGGCCACGACCTTGCCGGTCGTGCCCATGACGACGGGCTCGCCGTGGCCGGACGACGCCGAGGTGTCGGTGCCGCACCCGGCGACCGCGAGCAGGACTGTTGCCAGCCCCGCTCCGATCGGGGCGGCCAGCCACTGGTCACGCTTCACTCGGTGGTTCCTCACGTTCTGGTGGTGCCGATCGGGTCGCGGCGGGGTGCCGCGACGGTGGACGGTGCGGGGCGGGCCGGCGGTCAGCTGGAGACGCCGCGGCCCAGCTCCCAGATCTGCAGCGCCGAGGCGGAGTTGACGGCCCATTCGACGCCGGTGATGTTGTCACGGGCGGCGACATACTGCTTGCCCTGCCACAGCGGGAGGTACGGGACGTCCTCGGCGAGGATGTCCTGGGCCTGCTTGAAGCCGGCCCCGGCGGCGTTGCGGTCGGTCTGCTGGCGGGTGGTGGGGATCAGCTGCGACTCGATCTTGTCGTTGCGGTAGGGGGAGTTGAGGAAGTTCCCCTTGCCCACGAACGGCGCGATGTAGTTGTCCGCGTCGGGGATGTCGGCGAACCACCCCATGCCGTACGCGGCGTACTTGCCGCTCGACCCGTCGGTGCGGAACTGCTGCCAGCGGTCGATGCCCTTGATGCTGACGTCGAACAGCTTGGTGCTGTTGAGCTGCTGCTGGAGGGCGGCGAACTCCTTGGCCGTGTTGGGGCCGTAGTGGTTCTTGCTGTAGGTCAGGGTGAACTTCACCGGGGTGGTGATGTTCGCCTGCTGAAGGGTCTGCCGGGCGGCGGCGGCGTCGGGGTTGCCGTACTTGGTGTAGAAGGAGTTGATGTGCCCGGTGAGGCCGCTGGGGACGAGCGAGTAGAGCGGGTCACCGGTGTACGCGTAGACGTCGCGCACCAACTGGGAGCGGTTGACGACCTGGGCGATCGCCTGCCGGACGGCCTTGTTGGAGACGGCCGGGTCCTTGATGTTGAAGGCGATGTAGCGGATCTCCTGGCCGGGCACCTCCTGGAGCGTGAGGTGCTTGTCCGAGGAGTTCTGCAGGCCCTTGACCTCGTCGGGCGTCAGGCCGCGGCTCAGCAGGTCGACGTCGCCCTTGCGGAGCGCCGCCGCCATGCCCGCCGAGTCGTCGAAGAACCGCATCTCGACCTTGTCGTTCTTCACCGTCAGCCCGCCCTTGTACTCGGGGTTCTTGGTGAAGACGGCCTTGGTGAGGCGGTCGCCGCTGTGCTCGGTCTTGACGGTGTACGGGCCCGAGCCGACCGTCTCCCAGCCCTTGTAGAGGCTGTTCCTGGGGTACACCTGGCTGTCGACGATGGCCGCGGCGGGGGTGGCGAGCTTCTGCGGGAAGGTGGCGTCCGGCTTGGTGAGGTGGAAGACCACCTCGCGGTCGCTGGGCGTCTCGACCCGGTCGATGTCGTCGAGCAGCGACACCGGGCCGTTGGTGTAGTTGATGGCCCGCATCCGGTCGAAGGAGAACTTCACGTCCTGGGCCGTCAGGTCGTGGCCGTTGGAGAACTTCAGCCCGCTGCGCAGGGTGCAGCGGTACTGCTCGTTCTGGGTGTCCCGGAAGCCGCACGACTCGGCGGCCTCGGGCACCACGGCGGTACCGGTCCGGGGCAGCCGCATCAGCGTCTGGAAGGTGCTGCGCAACACGTTCCAGGCGTCGACGTCGTACGCCTGCGCCGGATCCAGCGGCGCGGGCGCCGCCTTGGTGGCCTCGATCTGCGAGGCGACGCCGACCACTATCGGCGAGCCGTCCGAGCCCGCGCCGTCGGTGTTGCCGCAAGCAGCGAGAGCCGGGGCGAGGAGACCGGCAGCCAGCGCCGGCAGCACCAAGGTCTTGCGATTCATCGTCGGCAGGTTCCTTATCAGCGCAGAGGTGTTGCTCGCGTCGAGATTAGTAGGCACCGCCAGCGGGTCATCGACGCAAGGAAGTTACATCGTTAAGGCGGTGGGATAACGGGGACAGCGTGATCGATATCCGGACGGCGGAACGTATCGCACGTTGCCCCACCAATCCGGACACTTACCCCCGTAGAAGCCACCACCGGGACCCTCTGGATCACCTGCCGGGGCCGCTGTCGACGGCCCGGCACGTGAGAAACGTCACGCATCCTAGCGGCCCCGTAGCGCTGAGAATTCGCCCGGGTATTCGTCACGGAAAATAAGCGGATCGCTGCCGTGAGTTCCCGGGCATTCCGCACAGCACGCTCAGTGCACGCTCCCTTGGCTTTCCGTGATGAGCGCCTGGAGAAAAGGGAGATCGACTTCTTCGAGGGAGCGCACCACGGTCCGCCCGGGAGCCGGCGGGATGGGCGTCACGGACGGCACCGCGACCACCCGGCAGCCGGCCGCCTCCCCCGCCCGCACCCCAGTCAGGGTGTCCTCGACGACGGCGCAGCGGGTCGGGTCCACCCCCAGCCGGGCGGCGGCGGTCAGATACGGGTCCGGATGCGGCTTGGTGCGCATCAGGTCGTCGCCGGCGACCGCGAGGACGAAGTTCTCCGGGCCGAGGGAGTCCAGCATCCGCTCGATGATGGTCCGGTGCGAGGCGGAGACCAGGGCGGCCGGCACCCGGTGCGCGGCCAGCTCGCACAGCAGTCGGCGGGCGCCCGGCATCAGCGGGACGCCGCGGCCGATCCGGGCCACGAACGCCTCGTTGAGCAGAGTGCTCAGCTCCGTCAGGCCGATGTCGGCGCCGGTCTCCTGCAGCAGATAGCCGGCGCTGCGGGACATCGGCCCGCCGACCACGACCTCCCGGTGACTGTCGTCCAGGACGTGGCCGAGCCGCGCGAAGACCTCGGCCTCGGCCTCCCACCAGAAGCCCTCGGTGTCCACGAGGGTGCCGTCCAGATCGAGGAACACGGCCTGGAGGGTCACGGCTTCGGCCATGGGGGTCTCCCCGGTTCGGGCGGAGCCGAGAGCTTGGGGAGAGGCGCCGACTGCGGGGATGCTGCTGGTCATCCGTCCACCTCCGTTGGGACGTCCCCGGAGGGACGAAAAGGCCGGCCGCCACCCCCGGCTGGGGGAAAACGACCGGCCACTACCGGATCGACCAGTGTACGACCGCGCGCGCCGGAACGCCCGGGGAAGGCGGAAGGTCCGCTTCCCCGGGCGCCGCGCCGGGCGTTCCGACGGGCCGGCCGACTACGGTGCGTCACCGCGCATTGAAGTACTTGGCTTCCGGGTGGTGGATGACGATGGCGTCGGTGGACTGCTCGGGGTGGAGCTGGAACTCCTCGGAGAGCTGGACGCCGATGCGCTCCGGCTGCAGCAGGTCCGCGATCTTGGCCCGGTCCTCCAGGTCGGGGCAGGCGCCGTAGCCGAGGGAGAAGCGCGCACCGCGGTACTTCAGCGCGAACATGTCCTCGACGTCCGCCGGATCCTCGCCCGCGAAGCCCAGCTCGGCCCGGACCCGGGCGTGCCAGTACTCGGCCAGCGCCTCGGCCAACTGGACGGACAGGCCATGCAGTTCGAGGTAGTCACGGTAGGAGTTGGCCGCGAACAGCTCGGCCGTGGCCTCGCCGATCCTCGAACCGACGGTGACCACCTGCAGGCCGACCACATCCGTCTCGCCGGACTCCTCCGGACGGAAGAAGTCGGCCAGGCACAGGCGGCGGCCGCGGCGCTGGCGGGGGAAGGTGAAGCGGGTCCGCTCGGTGCCGTCCTCTCCCAGCAGGATCAGGTCGTCGCCCTTGGAGACGCAGGGGAAGTAGCCGTGGACGACGGCCGCCTCCAGGAGGTTCTCGGTCTGGAGCTTGTCCAGCCAGCCGCGCAGCCGCGGCCGGCCCTCGGTCTCCACCAGTTCCTCGTACGTGGGGCCCTCGCCGGTGCGGGCCTGCTTGAGCCCCCACTGGCCCTTGAAGAGCGCGCCCTCGTCCAGCCAGGAGGCGTAGTCGGCGAGTTGGATGCCCTTGATGACCCGGGTGCCCCAGAACGGCGGGGTGGGCACCGGGTTGTCGGTGGCCACGTCCGAGCGGACGGCGCCCTGATCGGGCTCCGGGTCGGTGCTCCGGCCCGCGGCGCCGGCCGCCGGTGTCGCGCGCTGGGGCACCCGCCGCTGCTTGAGCTCGGGCAGGGTCGCGCCCGGCACGCCGCGCTTGACGGCGATCAGGGCGTCCATCAGCCGCAGGCCCTCGAAGGCGTCGCGGGCGTAGCGGACCTCGCCCTCGTAGATCTCGTGGAGGTCCTGTTCGACGTAGGCGCGGGTGAGGGCGGCGCCGCCGAGGATGACGGGGTAGTCGGCCGCCATCTTGCGCTGGTTGAGCTCCTCCAGGTTCTCCTTCATGATCACCGTGGACTTGACCAGGAGCCCGGACATCCCGATGACGTCGGCCTTGTGCTCCTCGGCGGCCTCCAGGATCGCGGAGACGGGCTGCTTGATGCCGAGGTTGACGACGTTGTAGCCGTTGTTGGACAGGATGATGTCGACGAGGTTCTTGCCGATGTCGTGGACGTCGCCGCGGACGGTGGCCAGCACGATGGTGCCCTTGCCCTCGTCGTCGGACTTCTCCATGTGCGGCTCCAGGTAGGCCACCGCGCTCTTCATGACCTCGGCGGACTGGAGCACGAACGGCAGCTGCATCTGGCCGGAGCCGAACAGCTCGCCGACGACCTTCATGCCGTCCAGCAGGGTCACGTTGACGATGTCGAGGGCCGGGCGGTCCACCAGGGCCGCTTCGAGGTCGGCCTCCAGGCCGTTCTTCTCGCCGTCGATGATGCGCCGCTTGAGCCGCTCCTCCAGCGGCAGCGCGGCCAGCTCGGCGGCCTTGTCGGCCTTGAGGGACTTGGCGGTGGCGCCCTCGAAGAGCGCCATCAGCCGCTGCAGCGGGTCGTAGGCCGGCTCGTCCCCTCGCGAGGGGCGTCGCCGGTCGTAGATCAGGTCGAGCGCCGTGGTGACCTGCTCCTCGTCGAAGCGGGCGATCGGCAGGATCTTCGAGGCGTGCACGATCGCCGAGTCCAGGCCGGCCTTGACGCACTCGTCCAGGAAGACGGAGTTCAGGACGATGCGGGCGGCCGGGTTCAGGCCGAAGGAGATGTTGGACAGGCCGAGGGTGGTCTGGACGTCGGGGTGGCGCCGCTTCAGCTCCCGGATCGCCTCGATGGTGGCGATGCCGTCCTTGCGCGACTCCTCCTGGCCGGTGCAGATGGTGAAGGTCAGGGTGTCGATGAGGATGTCGGACTCGTGGACGCCCCAGTTGCCGGTCAGGTCGTCGATCAGCCGCTCGGCGATCTCCACCTTCTTCTCGGGGGTGCGGGCCTGGCCCTCCTCGTCGATGGTCAGTGCGATCAGCGCCGCGCCGTGCTCGGCCGCCAGCCGCGTCACCTTCGCGAAGCGGGACTCCGGGCCGTCGCCGTCCTCGTAGTTGACGGAGTTGATCACCGCGCGGCCGCCGAGCTTCTGCAGCCCGGCTTGCAGGACGTCGACCTCGGTGGAGTCCAGGACGATCGGGAGGGTGGAGGCGGTGGCGAAGCGGCCGGCCAGCTCCTCCATGTCGGCGACGCCGTCCCGGCCCACGTAGTCCACGCACAGGTCGAGCATGTGCGCGCCCTCGCGGATCTGGTCGCGGGCCATCTCCACGCAGTCGTCCCAGCGGCCGTCCAGCATCGCCTCGCGGAACTTCTTCGACCCGTTGGCGTTGGTCCGCTCGCCGATCGCCAGGTAGGAGGTGTCCTGGCGGAACGGGACGGTCTGGTAGAGGGAGGCCGCGCCGGGCTCGGGGCGCGGTTCGCGGACGGTGGGCGCCATGCCCCGGACCCGCTCGACGACCTGCCGCAGGTGCTCGGGGGTGGTGCCGCAGCAGCCGCCCACCAGGGACAGCCCGTACTCGCCGACGAAGGTCTCCTGGGCGTCGGCCAGCTCGACGGCGCTCAGCGGGTAGTGCGCGCCGTCCTTGCCCAGGACCGGCAGGCCGGCGTTGGGCATGCAGGACAGCGGGATGCGGGAGTGCCGGGCCAGGTAGCGCAGGTGCTCGCTCATCTCGGCCGGGCCGGTGGCGCAGTTCAGGCCGATCATGTCGATGCCCAGGGGCTCCAGCGCGGTGAGCGCGGCGCCGATCTCCGAGCCCAGCAGCATCGTGCCGGTGGTCTCGACGGTGACCGAGCAGATGATCGGCAGGTGGGTGCCGGTCGCCTCCAGGGCGCGGCGGGCGCCCAGCACGGCTGCCTTGGTCTGGAGGAGGTCCTGGGTGGTCTCCACCAGCAGGGCGTCCGCGCCGCCGGCGATCATGCCCTCGGCGTTGCGCTGGTAGGCGTCCCGCAGGGTGAGGTAGTCGACGTGGCCGAGGGTGGGGAGCTTGGTGCCCGGGCCCATGGAGCCGAGGACGTAGCGCTGCTGGCCGGTCGAGGCGGTGAACTCGTCCGCCACCTCGCGGGCGATCGCCGCACCGGCCTCGGACAGCTCGAAGACCCGCTCGGGAATGTCGTACTCGGCCAGGGCGGCGAAGTTGGCGCCGAAGGTGTTGGTCTCCACGCAGTCCACGCCCACCGCGAAGTACTCCTCGTGGACCGAGCGCACGATGTCGGGGCGGGTGAGGTTGAGGATCTCGTTGCAGCCCTCCAGCTGCTGGAAGTCCTCCAGGGTCGGATCCTGCGCCTGGAGCATCGTTCCCATGGCGCCGTCGGCGACCACCACCCGTGAGGCGAGGGCCTCGCGGAGCGCGGTGACGCGGGACGAGCTGGTGGACGAGGGCGTATTCGAAGCCATGGAGGTGCTCCCGTGGTTGCGACGGCTGTCGGCTTTGCACCCCTCCTGAAGAGGGCGCACCCGGCCAGCGTAGCTTCCGGGCCGGGACAGGTGTTCTCCATTCCACGGCGTGGACAGCGGTTACCGACCGCTGCCCGGTCCGCTATCCATGATCGTTGATCGCCCGGCCCACTCCCCATGGTCGGCATGGGCCGATATCGTTCAGCATTGTCGAACCAGATACTTCGGAGGTCGCCCCGATGGCACGCACCATCCAGTCGCTGGAGCGAGCAGCCGCCATGCTGCGACTGCTCGCCGGGGGAGAACGGCGGCTGGGTCTCTCTGACATCTCCTCCTCCCTGGGCCTGGCCAAGGGCACCGCCCACGGCATCCTGCGCACCCTCCAACAGGAGGGCTTCGTGGAGCAGGACGCGGCCTCGGGCCGCTATCAGCTGGGCGCCGAGCTGCTACGGCTGGGCAACAGCTACCTGGACGTCCACGAGTTGCGGGCCCGCGCCCTGGTGTGGACCGACGATCTGGCCCGCTCCAGCGGGGAGAGCGTCTACCTGGGCGTCCTGCACCAGCAGGGCGTACTGATCGTGCACCACGTCTTCCGGCCCGACGACAGCCGGCAGGTGCTGGAGGTCGGCGCGATGCAGCCGCTGCACAGCACCGCGCTGGGCAAGGTGCTCTCGGCCTACGACCCGGTGGCGCACAGCGAGGCCGTGGAGTGCGCGCGGGAGGCGTTCACGCCGCGGACCACGACCGGACTGCCGGAGTTCGAGGCGGTGCTGGATCTCACGCGGGCGCGCGGCTGGGCCGCGGACGTGGAGGAGACCTGGGAGGGCGTGGCCTCGATCGCCGCGCCGATCCACGATCGGCGCCGGATGCCGGTGGGCGCGGTGGGGGTCACCGGGGCCGTGGAGCGGGTGTGCCGGGACGGCGAGCTGCGGCCGGAAATCGTCGCTGCTGTGAGGGATTGCGCACGTGCGGTCTCCCGCGACCTCGGAGCAGGGCGATTCTGACCACTTATGCCCCAATTGTTCACCTAAGTTTTTGGCCACAGAACCCTTGACGAGGTCTGGGAGGTAAATAAAACTGCCGTTCGTCGGTCGGCATTGCCGAACACCTAACGGCAATAAGCGTTATGGTGTGGACTGCCGCGGGCCGACCAACGCCCTCTCGGAGGGTGCGGACCACCGGAGGGACCCGGGGTTCGCCTTCCCCTGGACGAAGGACAAAGGAGTCGCGGGTGTCCAGCTCCGACATCTTCATCAGCGAGACCATCGGTACCGCTGTTCTGATCTTGATGGGCGGTGGCGTCTGCGCCGCCGTCACCTTCAAGCGCTCCAAGGCGTTCAACGCCGGATGGGTCGCCATCGCCTTCGGGTGGGGCTTCGCCGTCCTCACGGGTGCCTACATCGCCGCCAAGTCCGGCGCGCATCTCAACCCCGCCGTCACCATCGGTCTCGCGATCAAGGGCGGCATCGAGTGGAGTCAGGTGCCGGTGTACTTCGCCGGCGAGTTCCTCGGGGCCATGATCGGCGCGGTGCTGGTCTGGCTGGTGTACTACGGGCAGTTCCGGGCGCATCTGACCGACCCCGAGGTGGTGTCCGGCCACTTCGGCGAGGAGGGCATGGTCGACCCGGCCGCCGCTCCCAAGGCCGGCCCCGTGCTGGGCATCTTCTCCACCGGCCCGGAGATCCGGAACGTGGTGCAGAACCTCGTCACCGAGATCATCGCCACCATCGTGCTCGTGCTGGCGATCCTCACCCTCGGGCTGAGCGACAACGGCAAGGGCGTGGGCGCGATCGGCACACTGCTGGTCGCCCTGGTCGTCACCGGCATCGGCCTCTCCCTGGGCGGACCGACCGGCTACGCCATCAACCCGGTCCGCGACCTCGGTCCGCGCATCGTGCACGCGCTGCTGCCGCTGCCGAACAAGGGCGGATCCGACTGGGGCTACGCATGGATCCCGGTCGTCGGCCCGCTGATCGGCGGAGCCCTCGCCGGGGGCATCTACCAGTTGGCGTTCGCCTGAGCCGCCCCGCCCACCACGCCCGCACCGCAACCTGGAGCACACCATGAGCGACACCCCCAGCACCTCCTCGCACGGCCACGGCCCGTTCATCGCGGCGATCGACCAGGGCACCACGTCCAGCCGCTGCATCGTCTTCGACCGGGACGGCCGGATCGTCTCGGTCGACCAGAAGGAACACGAGCAGATCTTCCCCAAGCCGGGTTGGGTCGAACACAACGCCACCGAGATCTGGACCAACGTCCAGCAGGTCGTCGAGGGCGCCATCGAGAAGGCCGCGCAGAGCAACCCCGGCTTCACCTCGGCCGACGTCAAGGCGATCGGCATCACCAACCAGCGCGAGACCACCCTCCTTTGGGACAAGAACACCGGTGAGCCGGTCCACAACGCCATCGTCTGGCAGGACACCCGCACCGACGGGCTCTGCCGCGAGCTGGGCCGCAACGTCGGCCAGGACCGCTTCCGCCGGGAGACCGGCCTGCCGCTGGCCTCGTACTTCGCCGGCCCGAAGGTCCGCTGGCTGCTGGACAACGTCGAGGGGCTGCGCGAGCGCGCCGAGCGCGGCGACATCCTCTTCGGCACCATGGACTCCTGGGTCATCTGGAACCTCACCGGCGGTGTCAACGGCGGCGTGCACGTCACGGACGTCACCAACGCCTCCCGCACCCTCCTGATGAACCTGCACACCCTCCAGTGGGACGAGCGGATCCTGGACTCGCTGGAGATCCCGGCGGCCGTGCTGCCGGAGATCCGTTCCTCCGCCGAGGTCTACGGCACCACCGCCGCCGGTGTGCTCGAAGGCGTCCCGGTCGCCTCCGCGCTCGGCGACCAGCAGGCCGCGCTCTTCGGCCAGACCTGCTTCGCCGAGGGCGAGGCCAAGTCCACCTACGGCACCGGCACCTTCATGCTGATGAACACCGGCCACCAGCCGGTGAACTCCTACAACGGGCTGCTGACCACGGTCGGTTACCGGATCGGCGACGAACAGCCGGTCTACGCCCTGGAGGGCTCCATCGCCGTCACCGGCTCGCTCGTCCAGTGGATGCGCGACCAGATGGGGCTCATCAACAGCGCGGCCGAGATCGAGACGCTGGCCAGCACCGTCGAGGACAACGGCGGCGCCTACTTCGTGCCGGCCTTCTCCGGCCTGTTCGCCCCGTACTGGCGCTCGGACGCCCGCGGCGTCATCGCCGGCCTGACCCGCTACGTCACCAAGGCGCACATCGCCCGTGCCGTCCTTGAGGCCACCGCCTGGCAGACCCGCGAGATCACCGACGCCATGACCAAGGACTCCGGTGTCGACCTGACCGCGCTCAAGGTCGACGGCGGAATGACCTCCAACAACCTGCTGATGCAGACCATCTCGGACTTCCTGGACGCACCCGTGGTGCGCCCGATGGTCGCCGAGACCACCTGCCTCGGCGCTGCCTACGCGGCCGGACTGGCCGTCGGCTTCTGGTCCAGCACCGACGAACTGCGCGCCAACTGGCGCCGGGCCGCCGAATGGACCCCCCGCATGGACGCGGCCATCCGTGACCGCGAGTACAAGAACTGGCTCAAGGCCGTTGAGCGGACCATGGGCTGGCTCGACGACGAGAGCTGACGAGGAGCACATCATGAGCACCCTGCAGAGCGTCCCGGCCCTCGGGACGCACCCGGCCGCCGGTTCCCTGCCGAGCCGCGCCGAAACCCGGGAGCAGCTGTCCAAGGCGACGTACGACCTCCTGGTGATCGGCGGCGGCATCCTGGGCATCTCCACCGCCTGGCATGCCGCGCAGGCCGGACTGCGGGTTGCCCTGGTGGACGCCGGCGACTTCGCCGGCGCCACCTCCTCCGCCTCCTCCAAGCTGCTGCACGGCGGTCTGCGCTACCTGCAGACCGGTGCGGTCAAGCTGGTCGCGGAGAACCACTTCGAGCGCCGCGCGGTCTCCCGCGAGGTGGCCCCGCACCTGGCCAACCCGCTCACCTTCTACCTGCCGGTCTACAAGGGCGGCCCGCACGGCGCGGCCAAGCTCGGCGCGGGCGTCTTCGCCTACTCCGCGCTGTCCGCGTTCGGCGACGGCGTCGGCCACGTCATAAGCCCGGCCAAGGCCCAGCGGGACGTGCCGGAGCTGCGCACCGAGAACCTCAAGGCCGTGGCCGTGTACGGCGACGACCAGATGAACGACTCCCGGATGGCGCTGATGACCGTCCGCGCGGCGGTCGCCGCCGGCGCCACGGTCCTGAACCACTCCGAGGTCACCGGCCTGCGCTTCACCCAGGGCCGGGTCACCGGCGCCGAGCTCAAGGACCGCCTGGACGGCACCGAGTTCGGCGTCAACGCCCGCCTGGTGCTCAACGCCACCGGTCCCTGGGTCGACCACCTGCGCAAGCTGGAGGACCCCAACGCGGCGCCCTCCATCCGCCTGTCCAAGGGCGCGCACCTGGTCCTCAAGCGCACCTCCCCCTGGAAGGCCGCGCTGGCCACCCCGATCGACAAGTACCGCATCACCTTCGCCCTCCCCTGGGAGGACATGCTGCTGCTCGGCACCACCGACGAGGAGTACGAGGGCGACCCGGCGGACGTCGCGGTCACCGAGAAGGACACCGCCCAGATCCTGGACGAGGCCGCCTTCTCCGTCCGCGACCAGCAGCTCTCCCGCGACCTGATCACCTACTCGTTCGCCGGTCTGCGGGTGCTGCCCGGCGGCCCCGGCGACACCTCCAAGGCCAAGCGCGAGACCGTGGTCACCGAGGGCCGCGGCGGGATGCTGTCGGTGGCCGGCGGCAAGTGGACGACCTTCCGGCACATCGGCCGCACGGTGATGAACAAGCTCGCCGCGCTGCCCGGCCACCCGCTGGCCGAGGACATGGAGCCGATCTCGCAGCTGCCGAAGAAGCTCCCGCTGCCCGGTATCGCCAACCCCAACGCGGTCGCGCACCGGCTGCTGATCGACGGCGGCACCCCCGGCCCGCGGATGTCCGCCGACACCGCGCGCCACCTGGCCACCCACTACGGCTCGCTCTCCTTCGACATCGCCCGGCTGGCGAACGAGGACCCGGCGCTGGCCGAGCGGATCCACCCGGACGCGCCGGAGATCTGGGCGCAGGTCGCCTACGCCCGGGACCACGAGTGGGCCGAGACCGCCGACGACGTGCTGCGCCGCCGGACCACGCTGACCATCCGCGGCCTGGCCACGGACGACATCCGCGCCCGGGTCGAGAGCATGCTGGAGCGCTGACGAGTAGTCAGAAACCTGCACAGGTGAGGTGAGTCGGGGCGGTCCACGGGCCGCCCCGACCCCTTTCCCCGGAGCACACCGCGGCGCGCGTCCCCGTTCGGGGCGCGCGCCGCGGCCGTCCGGCGGCACGGTGCCACGCGGCCGACACACCGCGGCAACGTCCGGCGCGCACAGTGGGAGGACCACCGCCGGGGTGGCCCCCACGCCGGAAGGACGCCATGAAATTCTCCGTGCTCTCCCTGATCGGCCATGCACCGCACCCGCTGACCGGCAGGCTCCCCGCCCCCGCCGACCGGTTCGCGGAGGTCGTCGAGACCGCCGTGGCGGCCGAGCGGCTCGGCTTCGACGCGTACGCCGTCGGCGAACGGCACGCCGGGCCGTTCCTCTCCTCCAGCCCGTCGGTGGTGCTGGGCGCGCTGGCCGCGCGGACGTCCCGGATCCGGCTGCAGACCGGGGTCGCCGTCGTGGCGATCCTCGACCCGGTGCGGGTCGCCGAGGACTACGCCACGCTCACCCAACTCGCCCGCGGGCGGCTGGAGCTGGTCATCGGCAAGGGCGCGGAGGCCGGGCACTTCGCCCTCTTCGGGCTCGACGAGGAGCGGCAGTGGGACCTCCAGGCCGAGAAGTACGCCCTGTTGCGGCGGCTGTGGAGCGAGGAGAACGTCGACTGGGAGGGCGAGTTCCGGCCGCCGTTGAAGAACGTGACGACCGTGCCGCGCCCGTACGGCGGACCGCCGCGGATCTGGCACGGCTCCGCCACCAGCCGCAACTCCCCCGAACTCGCCGCGACGTACGGCGATCCGCTGTTCACCGCCAACGCGATCCAGCCGCGCGCCGCCTACGCCGAGCTGATCGCGCACTACCGGGAGCGGTTCGCCGCGCACGGGCACGACCCGGCGCGGGCCCGGGTGGCCGCCGGCTCCGGCGGGCTGCTGATCGCGAACAGCGAACGGGAGGCGATCGCCCGCTACAAGGACCTCTACGAGGCGAAGGTCGCCCAGACCTTCCAACCGCAGCTGGCGGGCAGGGCGGGCTACAACACCCCGTTCCGCACCATCGAGGACGCCATCGCGGACGGTCCGCAGCTGATCGGCTCGCCGCAGCAGATCATCGACAAGATCCTCGGCTGTCACGCGGTGTACGGGCACGACCTCCAGTCGATCAGCGTGGACGGCTTCGGCCTGGCGCACGCCGAACAGCTGGAGACGCTCCAGCGGTTCGCCGAGGAGATCGCCCCCGTGGTCCGCCGCGAGGCGCCCAGCACGCTGTGGGAGGCGGCCGACGGAGCGCCGGACGCGCAAGACGCACAGGACACGGCGCGGGACGGCGCGGCGGACGGCGACGCGGGCGGGTACGGGCGCTGAGCGCGTCCCCCGGGCCATAATGCCCCCAGACATCGGATGTCTGCGGGCGGGCCCGCGGCGTCCGGGCGGGTCCGGACGGGGAGGACGACCATGGCGGTCACCGACGAGGCCATCGAGAAGATCAAGGGGATGATCGTCTCCGGTGCGCTGCGGCCGGGCGACCGGCTGCCCAAGGAGAGCGAACTCGCCGCGGAACTGGGGCTGTCCCGCAACTCCCTGCGGGAGGCGGTGCGGGCGCTGTCGCTGATCCGGGTCCTGGACGTCCGCCAGGGCGACGGCACCTACGTCACCAGCCTGGACCCGCAACTCCTGCTGGAGGCGATGAGCTTCGTGGTGGACTTCCACCGCGACGACACGGTGCTGGAGTTCCTGGCCGTCCGCCGGATCCTGGAGCCGGCCGCCACGGGCCTGGCGGCCGGCCGGATCGCGGTGGCGGAACTGGACGCGCTCCAGGAGCAGTTGGACGCGCTGGGCCCGGCGCCGTCGGTGGAGGAGCTGGTCGCCGGCGACCTGGAGTTCCACCACCGGATCGTCGCCGCGTCCGGGAACTCGGTGCTCTGCTCCCTCCTGGACGGCCTGTCCGGCCCGACCACCCGCGCCAGGATCTGGCGCGGGCTGACCCAGGAGGGCGCGGTGGCCCGCACCCTCACCGAGCACCGGGCGATCCTCGGCGCGCTGCGCGACGGGGACGCCGAGGCGGCGCGGGCCTGGGCGACGGTGCACGTCGCGAGCGTGGAGCAGTGGCTGCGGGCGTCGCTGTGAGGGCCGCGGCGGCCGGCGGTCAGGCCGCGTAGCCGCCGTCGACCGCGAGCGCGGCACCGGTGATGTACCGGCCGCCGTCGCCCGCCAGGTGGGCCACCGTCGCCGCCACCTCCGCCGGCTGCCCGTACCTGCCGAGCGAGGTCAACTGCGCCTGGAACGCGGCGCTCTCGCCGTCCGCGGGGTTCATGTCGGTGTCGACGGGCCCGGGGTGGACGACGTTGACGGTGATGCCGCGCGGCCCCAGCTCCCGGGCCAGGGCCTTGGTCAGGCCGACGAGCGCGGCCTTGCTGGTGGCGTAGAGGGAACCGCCGGGGAAGGCCACCCGCTCGGCCATGCAGCTGCCGATCGAGATGATCCGGCCGCCCTCGCCGAGGTGGGCGGCGGCGGCCTGCGCGGCCAGGAACGGGGCCCGGACATTGGTCGCCAGCACCCGGTCCACGTCGTCGAGGGCGATCCCCTCGAAGGGGCCCATGACACCCATGCCCGCGTTGTTGACGAGGATGTCCAGCCGCCCCATCCGGTCGGCCGCGGCGGCGACCGAGGCGCGCACCGCCTCCGGGTCCGCGCCGTCGGCCCGGATCGCCCGGGCCCACCCGCCGGCCTCCGTGATCTCCTTGACCACCTGGGCGGCCAGGTCCTCCCGGTTCCGGTAGGTCAGCGCCACCATCGCCCCGTCGGCCGCCAGCCGCACCGCGATCGCCGCGCCGATGCCCCGGCTGCCGCCGGTCACCAGGGCCGCCTTGCCGGTCAGCGGGCGGGTGCCGGACGCGGTGGGTGCGGGGGTCGTGGCCGTCGTCATCGTCATCACCTTGTCTCACATCGAAATCCGAGCAATACGTACCGGTTTGGGGATGTCCGGGATGCCTTCTCTGCTTCCGGGGGCTTCCTCCGCGGTACGGCTCGATCCTCCGACAGGGCGGCGGGCGGTGCTGGCGGAATCCGGACGCCGCGGCCTTCCGCCCTCCGACGCACCGGGCATGGCCTCAGGGCTGTCCGCTGCGTCATGGCCGGGTCCGCGGCCGTGCGGCGAGGCCGTAGACCCGGGTCGCGGTGCCGCCGAAGACGGCCCTGCGCTCGGGCGCGGTGAGCCGGTCGGTGGCGGCCTCGGCGAGGGCGACGACGTCGGCGTAGTCGGCGGCCAGGGTGCAGACCGGCCAGTCGGAGCCGAACATCACCCGGTCCGGGCCGAAGGCGTCCAGGGCGTGCCGGGCGTAGGGCAGGATCTGCCGCGGCCGCCAGGCGGCCCAGTCGGCCTCGGTGACCAGCCCGGAGAGCTTGCAGGCGACGTTGGGGAGGGCGGCCAGGGCGGTGAGCGCGGACGCCCAGGACTGCCAGTCGCCGCGGGCGACGGCCGGTTTGGCGGCGTGGTCCAGCACGAACGACAGCTCGGGCAGGGCCCGTACGACGGCCTGTGCGGCGGGCAGTTCGCGCGGGGTGACCAGCAGGTCGTAGACCAGGCCGCGGTCCGCCAGGGTGCGCAGGCCGCGCCGGACCTCGGGGCGGCCGAGCCAGTCCGCGTCGGGCTCGTCCTGGACCTGGTGGCGCAGGCCGACGAGCCCGGTAGGCAGCGCCGCGAGCGCGTCCGGCAGCCCGGGGGCGGTGAGGTCGGCCCAGCCGACGACGCCGCGCACCGGGCCCTCCGCGGCGGCGACGGCGAGGAGTTCGAGAGTCTCCCGGTCCGAGGCGCAGGACTGCACCAGGACGGTGCCGTCGATGCGGTGCGCCGCGAGGTGCGGGACGAGGTCGGCCTGGGTGTAGCGGCGGCGGATCGGGTCGGCCCAGGGGCCGTCCATCCACGGCTGCGCGCGGCGGGTGGGGTCCCAGAGGTGGTGGTGGGCGTCGATGCGCATCGGGCGGCTCCCCCGGTCGGGGTCGGCGGGCGGGGCGTCAGGCGTCGGCGACAGGCCCCGGCGGCAGCGGCAGGTCCGGGTCGAGCAGACCACGGGCGACGAGGGCGTGCCAGAGGCCGTCGGGCACGGGGTGGCGGAAGAGGGCGGCGTTCTCGGCGGCCTCGGCGGGCGCGGCGGCGCCGACCACCGCCGCGACGACGGCCGGATGCCCGAACGGGAAGCGGAGCGCCGCCGCCTTCAGGGGCACGTCGAACTCGGCGCAGACGGCGGCCAGTCGGCGGGCCCGGGCCAGGACCGCCGGCGACGCCGGGGCGTAGTCGTAGGGGGCGCCGGGCGACGGGTCGGCGAGCAGCCCGGAGTTGTAGACCCCGCCGACCACCACCGAGGTGCCGCGCCGGGCGCACACCGGCAGCAGGTCGTCGACGGCGGTCCGCTCCAGCAGCGTCCAGCGGCCGGCGCAGAGCACCACGTCGACGTCCAGGTCGGCGACCAGGCGGGCCAGCACGCCGCTGTGGTTCATGCCGAAGCCGATGGCGCGGACGGTGCCCTCGGCGCGCAGGGCGGCCAGGGCCGGGTAGCCGGTCTCGTAGACCTCGCGCAGATGGTCCTCGACGTCGTGGAGGTAGACGATGTCCACCGCGGCCACGCCGAGCCGGTCCAGGGACGCCTCCAGGGTGGCGCGGATGCCGTCGCCGGTCAGGTCGCGGACGCGGGCCCGGGCGGGGGTGGCCACGAAGCCCTCGCCGGCCGCTGTCTCGCCGGGCGCGAGCGGGCGGAGCCGGCGGCCGACCTTGGTGGACAGCACGTAGCCGGCGCGGTCGACGCCGCGCAGCGCCCGACCCAGGCGCTCCTCGGAGAGGCCGACGCCGTAGTGCGGGGCGGTGTCGAGGTAGCGGGCGCCGGTGGCCAGGGCGGTGCGGACGACCGCCTCGGCACGCTCCTCGGGAACGGCGCGGTAGAGGTTGCCGAGCGGGGCGCAGCCCAGGCCCAGCGGCGGGATGACGACCCCGCTGCGGCCCAACTCCCGTGGCCCGTGGGGCGGACGGTTCATGGCGGCGGCCCCTTCACTCCTGCTGCTCGCCGCTGGTGAAGCGGGAGACGACGAGCGCGAGGAGGATGATCGCGCCGTTGAGGAACTGCGTCCACAGCGGCGGCACCCCGCCCAGCGTCATCACGTTGATGACGAGTTGGAGGGTCAGCACGCCGGTGAGCGCCCCGAAGAGGGTGCCGCGCCCGCCCTTGAGGCTGATGCCGCCGATCACCGCGGCGGCGAAGACCTGGAAGATCCAGCCGCTGCCCTGGCTGGCGGAGACCGCGCCGTAGTGGCCGGTGTACAGGACGCCGGCGAACGCGGCGAGGACCCCGGCCAGCACCAGGACGGTCCAGGTGATCCGGTCGGTGCGGATGCCGGCCGCGCGGGCCGCCTCCGGGTTGCCGCCGATCGCGTAGAGCGCCCGGCCGTGCCGAAGGTAGCCGAGCGCCGCGCCGCCGAGCGCGAAGAGCGCCAGGCAGATCCAGACGGCGGCCGGGACGCCCAGCCAGGAGGTCCGGCCCAGGTAGGCGAAGGAGTCCGGGACGTCGGCGAGCGAGCGGCCCTCGGAGAGGCCCAGGTGCAGGCCGCGCAGCATGGTGAGCATGCCCAGGGTGGCGATGAAGCCGTTGACCCGCAGCCGGAGCATGAGGAAGCCGTTGGCGGCGCCGATCGCCGCGCCCACGGCCAGGCACAGCGGGACCGCCGTCCACGAGGGCAGCAGCCCCAGGCCGGCGAACCGGCCGCCGTGGGCGGGCAGGACCAGCCACAGCGCGACCACCGGCGCCAGGCCGATCGTCGACTCCAGCGACAGGTCCATCCGCCCGCTGATCAGGACCAGCGCCTCGCCCAGCACCAACAGGCCCAGCTCGGTGGACTGTTGGACCACGCCGATGAGGTTGTCCCCGCTGAGGAAGGCCGGCGAGACGATGAAGCCGACGACGCCGAGGAGCAGGATCACCGGGACGAGCGAGAAGTCCCGCCAGCGGCCGGGCGCGATCCGGGGGCGGCGCACCGGGCCGGCCGGCGGCGCGTCGGCGGCCGGTGGGGCGGTGGTCTCGGTCATGGCGCGGTCCCTTCCGTCGTGGAGGTGTCCGGTGCGGTGGGCGGGCCCGGGGTGCCGGCGGTGACGCCCTCCATGGCGGCCACCAGGTCCGCCTCGCGCCAGCCGCGGCGGAACTCGGCCCGGACCCGGCCGCGGAAGACCGCCACCACCCGGTCGCAGATCCGCAGGTCGGCCGGTTCGTCGGAGACGATCAGCGCGCCGCGCCCGCCGTCCGCGACCTGCCGTACGACGCCCAGCAGCGCCTCCTTGGACCGGACGTCCACGCCGTTGGTGGGGCGGACGGCGACCAGGACGGCGGGGTCGCGGGCCAGCGCGCGGGCCACCACCACCTTCTGCTGGTTGCCGCCGGAGAGCCCGGAGACCGGCTGGTCGGGCCCGGTGGTCCTGATGTCCAGCGCCGCGATCATCCGCCGGGCGAACTCCCGGGTCCGGGCGGGCAGTACGGTCCCGCACGGCCCCAACGGTCCGGTGACGGCCAGGGTGAGGTTCTCGGCCACGCTGCGGGCGGGGACCAGTCCCTCGCGGTGCCGGTCCTCGGGGACGTAGCCGATGCCGGCGTCGAGGGCGTGCGGCACGCTCCCGGGGCGGACCGGTCGGCCGCGCACGGTGATCCGCCCGGCGTCCGGGGACCGAAGTCCCGCCAGCACCTCGGCGACCGCGG
The DNA here is from genome assembly GCF_016917755.1 of Streptomyces noursei. Lineage (GTDB taxonomy): Bacteria > Actinomycetota > Actinomycetes > Streptomycetales > Streptomycetaceae > Streptomyces > Streptomyces yunnanensis. Next base: position 2,656,801 of record NZ_CP070326.1, read on the forward strand.
TGGTCCCGCCGGCGGCGGCGCCCGCCAGGCCCACCACCTCGCCGGCCCCTACGGCCAGGTCCAGCGGGCCGAAGTGCCCGCGCAGCGCCAGTCCTTCGGCCCGCAGCACCGGCGTGCCGTCGGTGCGCGGGGCGGGTGGCGCCGGCGGTGCCGGGGCGCGTGCCGGGCGCCGGTGCCCGGCGTCCTCCCCCGTCATCGCCGCCACCAGGGCGTCCTCGCCGAGCCCGGCGACCGGGGCGGTCAGCACCCGGCGGGCGTCCCGGAGGACTGTAACGGTGTCACAGAGCGCCCGGACCTCCTGGAGGTGGTGGGAGATGAACAGGAACGCCACCCCCTGCGCGCGCAGTTCCCGCAGCCGGCCGAAGAGCCGGGCGATGCCGGGTGCGTCCAGTCGCGCGGTCGGCTCGTCCAGGACGATCAGCCGGGCACCGCGCGAGAGGGCGCGGGCGATCTCGACGAACTGGAGCTGTTCGACGCCGAGTTCTTCGAGCCGGGCGGCCGGGTCGACGTCCACGCCGTAGCCGGCGAGCAGGTCCCGGGCCCGCCCGCGCAGCGCCCGCCAGCGGAGGGCGGGGCCACCGGGGAAGCGGTTGAGGAAGAGGTTCTCGGCCACCGTCAGGCCGGGCACGGTCATCGACCGCTGGTGGACGCAGGCGACCTGACGCTGCCAGGCGGCGGGGTCGCCCCAACGGGGCGCGGGGACCCCGCCGAAGGCGACCCGCCCGGCGTCCGGCCGGGCCATCCCGGTCAGCACCGACACCAGGGTGGACTTGCCGGCGCCGTTGCGGCCGACCAGGGCGTGCGCCTCGCCGGGCCGGACGGTCAGGTGGACCCCGTCGAGGGCGAGGGTGGGCCCGTAGCGCTTGACGATGCCCTCGGCCCGCACCGCCGGGGGCTCGGCGACCGCCGGCTCACGGGTCGGCTCCTCGGGCGCCGGGCCGCCGGGCGCCGCCGTCACTTCCCCTGCTCCGACTGATTGGCCCACAGGTGGGGGTCGTTGACGTTCTCCTTGGTGACCAGCGGCGCGGGCAGCTGGTCCTCCAACCCGTTCTTGATCTTCACGATGGTCGAGCCGTGGTCGGTCGGCCCGGGCCGGAAGGTCTTCCCGGCGAGCGCCGCCCGGGCGTAGTACAGCGCGTACCGGGCGTAGAGGTCGGCGGGCTGGGAGAGGGTGGCGTCCAGGGTGCCGGCCCGGATGGCGGCCAGTTCGTCGGGGATGCCGTCGTTGGAGACGAGGGTGAGGTGCCCCGGTGTCCCGACGGGTTCGAGCAGCCCGCGCTGCCGCAACAGGGCCAGCACCGGCTGGAGGAAGGCGCCGCCGGCCTGGAGGTAGACGCCGTCGAGGTCGTGGTGCTGGGCCAGCAGGCTCTGGAGCTTGGCGGAGGCGACCTCCCCCTTCCAGTCGGTGGCCAGCTCGTGGACGGTGATACCGGGGTACCTCCGCTTCATGCAGGCCGCGAACGCCTCCGAGCGGTCCCGCCCGTTGATCGAGCTGAGGTCGCCCTGGAGTTCGGCGACCCGGCCGTGGCCGCCGAGCCGCTCGCCCAGGAACACGCAGGACCGCTCCCCGTAGGCGCGGTTGTCGGCCCGGACGACCATGTAGACCGGGCCGTCGTCGGGGCGGGTGTCGACGCTGACGACCGGGATCCTCCGGTCGGCCAGGCGCCGGAGTTCGGCGGTGATGGCGCCGGTGTCCTGCGGGGCGATGACGATCGCCCGGGCGCCCTGGCCGGTCAGCGCCTGGACGTCGGAGACGACCTTGCCGATGTCGTTCTGCGAGTTGGCCAGCGGCAGCGCGGCCGGGCCGCCGTGCGCCAGGTCGGCCTTCAGGTGGTCCTGGTAGGAGTCCCAGAAGTCGGTGTCGGTGCGCGGCACGTCGATGCCGATCCGGCCGGTGGCGTCGCTGCCCCGGTTGCAGCCGGTCAGCACGGCCGCCCCGGCCAGCACGGCCAGGGCGAGCACCGCGGCTCCGGCCGCCGCGCCGGTGGTGCGGGTACGCAGTCTCATGGGGGTCCCTCGCGTCGGGTCGGTGGTCCCTCGGTCGTGGTGGGCGGCGGTCACGGGGCGACGGTGGTGGGCGGGCGGCCTCCGGGCCTCGGCCTCCGGGCGGCCTCCGGGTGGCTCAACGGGCCGGGCGCGGCCGCAGCCCCTGCATCCCGCCGTCCACGGCCAGCGCGGTGCCGGTGATGCCGGAGGCGGCCGGGGAGGCCAGGTGGACGAGTGCGGCGGCGACCTCCTGCGCGGTGACCATCCGGCCCAGGGGCTGACGGGCGTGCAGCGCGGCCCGTTCGGCGGCCGGGTCGGCGGCCCGGTCGAGCAGCCGGGCGACCCAGGGGGTGTCCGCGGTGCCGGGGTTGACGCAGTTGACGCGGATGCCGTCCCGGAGGTGGTCGGCCGCCATCGCCAGGGTCAGCGCGAGCACCGCCCCCTTGCTCGCGCCGTACAGCGCCCGCTGCGGCAGCCCGGCGGTGGCGGCGATGGAGCAGGTGTGGGTGATGGAGACCGCGCCGGGCGCGTCGGCCGCGGCCCGCCGCAGGTGCGGCAGCGCGGCCCGGGCGGTGCGCACCAGCCCCAGGACGTTGACGTCCAGGACGCGGCCCCACTCGGCGTCGTCGTTGTCCTCGACGGTGCCCACGGCGCCGATCCCGGCGTTGCCGATGAGGGTGTGCAGGGCGCCCAGCTCCGCCACCGCCGTCGCGACCGCGGCCCGGACACCGGCGTCGTCGGTGACGTCCGCGGCGATCCGCAGCGCCCCCGGGGGCGCCCCGGACGGGTCGCGGTCCAGGACGGCGACCCGGGCGCCACGGGCCAGCAGCAGGGCGGCGGTGGCCGCGCCGATCCCCGAACCGCCGCCGGTCACCAGGGCGGCCAGGCCCGCGAAGTCATCCGCTCCGGCCGGCCCGTTCATGCCGGTACCCCGGCTTCCCGGCGCGGCCCGCGGGTCCGCCACACCGGCCCGTCGGGGAAGCGGTACGCGGCCAGCGACGCCGGCTTCATCCGGGCGGAGAAGCCGGGCGCGACGGGCGCGCGGTAGCGGCCGCGCGCGAGGACCACCGGATCGGTGAAGTGCTCGTGCAGGTGGTCCACGTACTCGATCACCCGGTCCTCCCAACTCCCGGACACCGCCACGTAGTCGAACATCGCCAGGTGCTGCACCAGCTCGCACAGCCCCACCCCGCCGGCGTGCGGGCACACCGGCACCCCGTACTTCGCGGCCAGCAGCAGGATCGCCAGGTTGTCGTTGACCCCGGCCACCCGGACCGCGTCGAGCTGCACGAAGTCCACCGCGCCGGCCTGCAGCAGCTGCTTGAACACCACGCGGTTGGCGACGTGTTCGCCGGTGGCGACCTTGACCGGCTGGCCGGCGCGCACCGCGGCGTGCCCCAGGACGTCGTCCGGGCTGGTCGGCTCCTCGATCCAGTGCGGGGCGCAGGGCGCCAGCGCGGTCATCCAGCGGACCGCCTCGGCCACGTCCCAGCGCTGGTTGGCGTCGACCGCGATCCGCACGTCGGGCCCGACCGCGTCCCGGGCCAGTCGCAGCCGCCGCAGGTCGTCGTCGAGGTCGGCGCCCACCTTGAGCTTGATCTGGCCGAAGCCGTCGGCGACCGCGGCCTCGGCGAGCCGGACCAGGGTCGCGTCGTCGTGGCCGAGCCAGCCGGGCGAGGTGGTGTAGGCGGGATAGCCCTCGGCCTTGAGGCGGGCGGTGCGCCCGGCCCGGCCGGGCTCGGCGGCGCGCAGCAGGTCCAGCGCCTCGGTGGGCGTCAGCGCGTCGGTCAGGTAGCGGAAGTCCACCAGCCCGACCAGCTCTTCGGGACTCAGCCCGGCCAGCAGCTCCCAGACCGGCCGGCCGGCGCGGCGCGCGGCCAGGTCCCAGGCGGCGTTGACCACCGCCCCGGCGGCCATCTGCGCCACGCCCTTCTCCGGACCGAGCCAGCGCAGCTGGGAGTCGTGGGTGAGGGCGCGGTGCAGCGCGCCGAGCCGGCCGACGGTGGCCGGGGCGGGGCGGCCGACGACGTACGGGGCCAGGGCGCGGATCGCGGCGGCCATGACGTCGTTGCCGCGCCCGAGGGTGAAGCAGAGGCCGTGCCCGTCCGGCCCGTCGGCGGTGCGCAGCACGACATAGGCGGCGGAGTAGTCGGGATCGGGGTGCATCGCGTCCGACCCGTGCAGTTGGTCGGAGGTGGGGAAGCGGACGTCGTGGACCTCCAGCCCGGTGACGATGTCGGTTACGGCCATGGGCACGCCCCCTGGGATGTCGCGCGGATCTCGCGGAGAACATCGGACCTTTCCCGGTCCTCCGATGTATAGCCCCGCCCCGATGAACGCGTCCAGACCCCGCACCCGAATCCACCGGGAATTCCAGGAGCATTGACCGGAGCCCTCCGCTCCTCCCCTACCACAGATCGGATCTCTCTCGGACCGGCCCCTCCGCACACACGCTCGTAAAGGGGCTGCGGATCGGCACCGGGGAAGCCGTAGTCTTGGGAGCGCACGCAACGGAACTGCTGCCGGCGGCCGCCCCAAGGCGGCGGGGCCGGCCGGAAGGAGGGGCGGGTGATCGAGCTGGAGGGGGTGCCCGAGCTGATCGACCCGGTCATGGTGGCCGCGTTCGAGGGCTGGAACGACGCCGGCGACGCCGCCTCCGCCGCGGTCGCCCACCTGGACCGGGAATGGAAGGGCGAGGTCTTCGCCGCGCTCGACGCGGAGGACTACTACGACTTCCAGGTGAACCGCCCGACGGTCTTCCTGGAGAACGGCGTCCGCAAGATCACCTGGCCCACCACGCGGCTCTCCGTCGTCCGCATCGGCGACGCCGACGGCAAGGGGAACCCCCGCGACCTGGTCCTGGTCCGCGGCATCGAGCCGAGCATGCGCTGGCGCTCGTTCTGCAACGAACTCCTCGGCTTCGCCCATGAATTGGGCGTCGAGATGGTGGTGGTGCTGGGATCCCTGCTGGGCGACACCCCGCACACCCGACCGGTCCCGGTCAGCGGGGTCACCTCCGACGCCGACGTGGCGCGCCGGCTGGATCTGGAGGAATCCCGCTACGAGGGCCCGACGGGCATCGTCGGCATCCTCCAGGAGGCGTGCACACACGCCGGCGTCCCTGCGGTCAGCCTGTGGGCCGCGGTGCCGCACTACGTCTCCCAGCCGCCCAATCCCAAGGCCACCCTCGCCCTCCTCAACCGCCTGGAGGACCTGCTCGACCTGCGGATCCCGCTCGGCGAGCTGACCGAGGACGCCCGCGCCTGGCAGCTGGGCGTGGACCAACTCGCCGCGGAGGACAGCGAGGTCGCCGAGTACGTCCAGTCGCTGGAGGAGGCCCGGGACACCGCCGAACTGCCGGAGGCGTCCGGCGAGGCCATCGCCCGCGAGTTCGAGCGCTATCTGCGCCGCCGCGACCCGCAGGCCGGCCCGGGGGTGGCGAGCGAGGGCGGCGTCGCCGACGGCCGGGACAGCTCCTACCTCCGCGACACCGCCAGCGGACGCACCCGGCACCCTCGCGCCGCGTCCAAGGAGCCGCGCGAGCCCCGGTCGCCGGAGGAGTCCGGGCCGCCCCCGAAGGCGGCCGACGGCCCGGCGCCCGGCGAGGGCACCGGAGAGGACGGCGGGCACACCGACGCCGACGGCCCGGAGGACCCCGGCACCGAGCGCTGACCGGCCGCCCGGCCCCGCGCCGGCACGACGAAGGGGCGCCCCCGCCATCCGGCGGGGGCGCCCCTTTCGCATCCGACCGCGGGCGTCCCTACAGCGCGACGCCCAGCAGCGCGTCCACCGCACGGGTGACGAGCCCGGGAGCGCTCTCGTCCGTGCCCCCGTCGGCCTGCTGCGCGGCGGCCCAGCGGTCCACCGCGGCCAGGGCGGCGGGCGCGTCCAGGTCGTCGGCGAGGGCGGCGCGGACCTCCGCCAGCAGGGCCTCGGCGGGCGGACCGTCGGGGCGGGACACGGCGGCCCGCCAGCGGGCCAGCCGGGCCTCGGCCTCCGGGATCGCCTCGTCGGTCCACTCCCAGTCGCTGCGGTAGTGGTGGGCCAGCAGCGCCAGGCGGATCGCCGCCGGATCGACACCGTCCCGGCGCAGCGCCGAGACGAAGACCAGGTTGCCCTTGGACTTGGACATCTTCGCGCCGTTCAGCGCGACCATGCCGGCGTGCACATACGCCTTGGCGAAGGGGTGTTCACCGGTCAGCGCCTGGGCGTGCGAGGCGCCCATCTCGTGGTGCGGGAAGACGAGGTCGGAACCGCCGCCCTGGACGTCGAAGCCCATGCCGAAGTGGTCCAGGGCGATGGCGACGCACTCGATGTGCCAACCGGGCCGGCCGCGGCCCAGCGAGCCGCCGTCCCAGCTCGGCTCGCCGTCGCGGGCGGCCATCCACAGCATCGGGTCGAGCGGGTTCTTCTTGCCCTCGCGCTCCGGGTCGCCGCCGCGCTCCGCGGACAGCCGCCGCATCGCCTCGGCGTCCAGGCCGGAGACCCCGCCGAAGTGCGGGTCGGCGGCGACCGAGAAGTAGATGTCGCCGTCCAGTTCGTAGGCGGCGCCGGCGTCGCGCAGCCGCTCGACCAGCGGGACGATGCGCGGTATCGACTCGACGGCGCCTATGTAGTGCCGCGGCGGCAGCATCCGCAGCGCCGTCATGTCCTCGCGGAACAGGGCGGTCTCGCGCTCGGCGAGCGCGGTCCAATCGTCGCCGGTCGCCACCGCCCGCTCCAGCAGCGGGTCGTCGACGTCGGTGACGTTCTGCACGTAGTGGACCTGACGCTTCGTGTCGAGCCACATGCGCTGAACGAGGTCGAACGCGTTGTAGGTCGCCGCGTGCCCCATGTGGGTGGCGTCGTACGGCGTGATGCCGCAGACGTAGATACGGGCGACGGGACCGGGGTCGAGGGTTACCCGTCCGCCGGTCGCGGTGTCGTGGATCCTCAGGTCGCGGCCCTGACCGGGCAGGGCGGGGACCTCAGAAGCGGGCCATGCATGCATGCCTTGAGCGTAACCGGATGCATGTTCCGCATACGAACCGGAGGGGTCCCTCTGGCTGGAAAGGCGGTCTTGTGTTCCGCCACCGGATGTGCCAAGGGCAAGCGGCAGCACATGGTGCGGCGTCAGCCGCGTCCGGTGTCGGGGGTCTCCCTGATCCGGTGCAGTCGGGACATCGGGCGACGGTGCCCGCACCGGCTGCCCGGCGGGCCGCTGTTCAGACCGGCGGCCAGGGAATCGCCGGCCACTCCCCGCTCGGCTCCGGGTGCCGCCCGCTGCCCAGCATCCCGTCCACCCGCGCCCGCAGCGCCGCCAGCTCGGCATCCGTGATGAGTTCGGCCAGCCGGACGGCGAGCGGCGCCCCGTCCGCCAGCGCCGCCGTCAGGCCGCGCAGCACCGCCGACGCCTCGTCGGTCAACGGCTCCCCGGCCCAGCCCCACAGCAGCGTGCGCAGCTTGTCGGCCGAGTTGAACGTCACACCGTGATCGATCGCGAAGAACGCGCCATCGGCACCGGGCAGCAGATGGCCGCCCTTGCGGTCGCCGTTGTTGATCACCGCGTCGAGGACGGCCAGCCGCCGCAGCCGGGGGTGGTCTGCGTGGACCAGCAGCGCGGTGCGGCCGGCGCCGATGTCCGCCCGGCCGACCGCCTTCCAGCCCGGCTCCGGCTCGTCCTCGGCGACCAGCGCCAGCAGCTCGGGCGCCGCGTCGCCGTCCCCCGGCGGCGCTATCCACTCCTGGACCATGCCGGTGCCGTACGGGCCGTCCCGCAGCACCGTGGTGGGGATGAGGTCCCAGCCGCAGGCCCGGGAGACCTCGTAGGCGGCGACCTCGCGCTGGGCGAGCGTGCCGTCCGGGAAGTCCCACAGCGGGCGCTCGCCGGCGACCGGCTTGTAGACACAGGCGGCGCTGCGGCCGTCCAGCTCGACGGTGCAGTAGAGCACCGCGTTGGAGGCGTCCGGGATCTGTCCGCGGACGGTCAGCTCGCCCTCGGCGAGCAGCGACGGCGCCAGGCTCCCGACGGGCTCGGCGGCGGGCGCCGGCGGCTGCTGCGGGTCCGCGGGCGTGGGCACCGGTTCGGCGGTGGGCTCCATGGGGCTCAGGCGTCCCGCCGGTATCCGTTCTGGCGCGGGCATACGTGTCCCTCCGGATCGAGCGGCAGGCTGCACAGCGGGCACGGCGGGCGGCCGGCGTTGACGACGTCCAGCGCCCGCTTGGCGAACGCCCGGGCCATGGTGCCGGTCAGCCGGACCCGCAGCATCGGCGGGCCGTTCTCGTCGTCCTGGAGCAGCCGCTCCTCGGCGTCGGCGAGGTCCTCGTCGCTGTCGGCCTCCAGCTCCACCAGCGCCTGGGCCTCGACGATCATCCGCTCTTCCTCGCCGTCCCAGGCCAGCGCCATGGTGCCGACCCGGAACTCCTCCTCCACCGGCGACTCCAGCGGCGCGGTGTCGGCCATCTCGGTCGGGGAGACGGCGGGCACCGGGGCGCTGCCGCCGCTGCGCCGCACCACCTCGTCCAGGAGCTCGTCGATCCGCTCGGCGAGCGCCGCCACCTGCGTCTTCTCCAGGGCGACGCTGGTGGTGCGACCGCTCGCGGTGGCCTGGAGGAAGAAGCTACGGCGGCCAGGCAGCCCGACCGTACCGGCCACGAAGCGGTCCGGTAGGTCGTAGAAGAACACCTGACGGGACAACGTCCTGCTCCGTTTGTCTCGACTGCTGGGTCTGTGCGGTCGCTGCGGTCGCTGCGTTCCGGAGGGGTACTGCGCGGATCACACGGACGTCGCGGGCAGCGCCGTCGCACCACCCTACTGCGCCCGCTGATCACGCTGCGCCCGCACCACCACCGATGGCCGCGTCCCGCTCGCTCCCGGCCCCGCCGCCGTCCTCGCGGGGCACCAGCGAGGCGAGGTCGCCGGTGTCGCCGAGCCGTACGAGGTAGGGGCGCAGCCGGGTGTAGCGGATCACGGTCACCGAGCACGGCTCCACGGAGATCCGCTGGAAGAGGTCCAGGTGCATGCCGAGGGCGTCGGCGACCAGGGATTTGATGATGTCACCGTGGGAGCACATGAGGTAGGTCGCCTCGGCGCCGGACGTCTCCTCGACCTGGGCGTTCCAGTCCCGGACCGCGGCCACCGCGCGGGCCTGCATCTCCCGCATCGACTCGCCACCGGGGAAGCCGGCGGCGGAGGGGTGCTGCTGGACGACCTCCATCAGCGGCTCGTCGGCCAGCTCCCCGAGCTTGCGGCCCGACCAGTCGCCGTAGTCGCACTCGTTGATCCGCTCGTCGTTCTCCAGGCGCAGCCCGGGGCGGGCGTCCACCAGCGGCCCCAGGGTCTCCCGGCAGCGTTGCAGCGGGCTGGTGACGGCGACGGCCAGCGGGATCCCCGCGAGCCGGGCGGGCAGCGCCGCGGCCTGGGCGGCACCCCGCTCGTCGAGGGCGACTGCGGGGGTCCGGCCGGCGAGCACCCCGGCGGTGTTGGCGGTGGAGCGGCCGTGCCGCACCAGGATCAGCGTGGGCATGACCGCAACACTAGGGCCTGTCCGGCGGATCGGGGGTGGCCGGGCCCGCTCCACAGCCCGCGGTCCGCCCTGCGTCCGCCCCCGCCCCGGCCCGGCTTCCCTGGCAAGGCCCCCTGCGACGGGCGAGAATGCCTGATGTGATCGTGGACTGCGCCATCTACCGCGAGGGCCGCCGCCATGAGTGCGCGACGGATTTCTCCCGCGCGCTGGAGGCGGCGCGGGCGGAGGGCCACTCCTTCCTGTGGCTGGGCATGTACGAGCCGACCCAGCACGAGTTCGACCAGGTCAGAAGCGAGTTCGGGCTGCACCCGCTGGCCGTGGAGGACGCCCTGAACGCCCACCAGCGGCCGAAGCTGGAGGTCTACGACGACTCGCTGTTCATGGTGCTGAAGCCGATCACATACGACGTCACGGCCGACACCGTGACCGCCTCGGAGCTGATGGTCTTCGTCGGCGACTCGTTCGTGGTCACCGTCCGGCACGGGACGGCCAGTCCGCTGGCGGCGGTCCGGCGGCGGCTGGAGCACCACCCGGAGATCCTGCGGCACGGCCCCGGGGCGGTGCTGTACGCGGTCAGCGACGCGGTGGTCGACCACTACATCGAGGTGGCCGGCGAACTCCAGGTGGATCTTGAGGAGTTGGAGGCGGAGGTGTTCGCCCCGATCCGCCGGGAGACCAGGAACACCGCCGCCCAGATCTACGCGTTCAAGCGCGAGGTCCTCGAATTCCGCCGGGCCACCGTCCCGTTGGCCGACCCGATGTCCCGTCTGCAGAGCCCCGGTGTGCCCTTCGTGCACGACCACGCCCGGCCGTTCTTCCGGGACGTCGGCGACCACCTGACCCGCGCCAACGAGTCGGTGGAGGGCCTGGACCGGCTGCTCTCGGACATCCTGGCCGCCCATCTGGCGCAGATGGGGGTCCGGCAGAACGACGACATGCGCAAGATCTCGGCGTGGGCTGCGCTGGCCGCGGTGCCGACCCTGATCGCGGGCATCTACGGCATGAACTTCCGGGACATGCCGGAACTGTCCTGGTCACTGGGCTACCCGATGGTCCTGCTGACGATGGCGGTCATCGAGGTCTCGCTCTACCGACTGTTCAAGCGCCGCGGCTGGCTGTGAGGGGGCGGACCGGCGCACCGCTCAGGCGAACTCCGGCGCGGCGGTGGCCGGACCGCCCAGCGCGTTCCGCCGCTCGGGCATCGCCAGGCTGACCATCCGCCGCCAGCCGAACAGCCGCTCGTAGCCGTAGAGCGCCGCGATCCCGGCCCGGAGCAGCGCGGACCTGGCCCTCGACCACCCCAGGATGCGGCCCATCCGCGCCATCACGGCCAGGCTGACGTCCCGGTGGACGGCGATCTCGGCCAGTGCGCACTCCCGCAGGGTCCGCTGGATCGCCCGCCCGTGCCCGGCCCCGGCCAGCCGAAGCAGTTCCTCGTGGCAGTACGCGAGGTGGTTCTCCTCGTCCTGGCAGATCATCCGGACCGCCCGGCCCACCTCGGGGTGGTCGCCGAAGTACCTGCGCAGCAGCACCATCTGCTCGGCCGCGCGCTGCTCGGTGACCCGGCTGTGCGCGAGGTAGGTGACGATGTCCCGCTCGCTGAGCGGCTCGTCACGGCGGAGCCTGTCGTGGGCCAGCCCGATGCCCCGCCGCTCCAGCAGCATGGTGTAGTCGGTGGCGGCGGGGATCTCGACGGGCGTCAGCCCGCGCTTGCGGAGCAGGGCGTTGAAGATCCGGCCGTGCTTGTCCTCGTCGGCGCCGTGCCGGGCGACCTTGGGCGCCAGGGCGCGCTGGGAGTCCGGGAGCAGCGCGGCGATCCGCCCGTTCTCCCAGCCGCCCTGCGCCTCCCCGCTGGCCGCGATGGAGCAGAAGAGACGGTAGGAGGCGTCGTTGTCGACGATCTCCTGGAACAGGCTCCTGGCCGAGAACATCAGCGTCACCTCCGAACGGACACGCCCGTAGAGGGAAAGCCAAATGCCGCCTTTCGCCGCCGGCAACCGGGGGCGCGGCCGGCTGCGCCCGTTCGCCTGACCCCCGCGGGGCGGGCCCCGTAACCCGCCCGCCCCTGAGCCGTTGAATTCCGTGACGGCCGTGGCGGGGAAGACCCCCGAGCCCCCACCACGGCCGCAGCGCTTCCTCCGCCCGGCGCCCAGGCGCCGGGCTCTCGCGCGTCCGGGCCCCGTCCGGGGCTACGCCAGGCCGGCCCGCTCCAGGGCCTCGGTGCCCGCGCGGAGCGCGGCCATCCGCTCCTCCAGCGTGAACCCGGCCGGCGCCACGGTCAGGGTGGTCACCCCGGCCGCCGCGTACGCCTGCATCCGCTCGGCGATCCGGTCGACCGAGCCGAGCAGGGTGGTCTGGTCGATCAGCCGCTCGGGGACGGCAGCGGCGGCGCCGGCCTTGTCCCCGGCCAGGTACTTGTCCTGGATCTCGGCGGCCTCCTTCTCGTACCCCATCCGCTGCGCGAGCTGGTTGTAGAAGTTCTGCTTCCGGCTGCCCATGCCGCCGACGTACAGCGCGGTGTACGGGCGGAAGGTGTCGGCGAGCGCGCTGACGTCCTTGTCCTCGCCGAGGGCCAGCGGGAGGGTGGGGCAGACGTCGAAGCCGTCCATGGTCTTGCCGGCCGCCTCCCGGCCCGCCCGGATGTGGGAGATCGCGGTCTCCTCCAGGTGGTCGGCGGAGGGGAAGATCAGCAGCGCGCCGTCGGCGATCTCGCCGGTCTGCCGGAGGTTCTTGGGCCCGATCGCGGCGATGTAGAGCGGGATGTGCTCGCGCTGCGGGTGGACGGTGAGCTTGATCGGCTTGCCCGGGCCGCCCGGCAGCGGCAGCGTCCAGTGCTCGCCCTCGTAGGAGAGCCGCTCGCGGGACATGGCCCTGCGGACGATCTCCACGTACTCCCGGGTGCGGGCCAGCGGCTTGTCGAACTTCACGCCGTACCAGCCCTCGGAGACCTGCGGGCCGGAGACGCCCAGGCCGAGCCGGAAGCGGCCGCCGGAGAGCGAGTCCAGGGTCGCCGCGGTCATCGCGGTCATCGCGGGCGTGCGGGCGGGGATCTGGAAGATCGCCGAACCGACGTCGATCCGCTCGGTCTGCGCGGCCACCCAGGAGAGCACCGTGGGGGCGTCGGAGCCGTACGCCTCGGCCGCCCAGCAGACCGCGTAGCCGAGGCGGTCGGCCTCCTGCGCCACCGCGAGATTGTCGGAGTCCATGCCGGCGCCCCAGTAGCCGAGGTTGATGCCGAGCCTCATGCCGCTCCCCTTACCCATCAGTAACGTCGCTGTTGCGGGGACTCTAGCGTGCGGGTGCCGCGGCCGTCACCGGCAGACCGGAACCCGGTCCGCACACCGCCGCCCGGCCTTTGTCCACAGGTCCCCTGATCGTGGGGCCCGGCGCGTAGGGTCTGGGCCCATGGAGCAAAGGCACCTCGGCCGCACGGGCCTGCGCGTGTCCCGCCTCGGGCTGGGCACCCTGAACTGGGCACGCGACACCGGCGAACAGGACGCCGCCGAGCAGCTCAAGATGTTCTGGGAGGCCGGCGGCACCCTCGTGGACACCGCCGACATCTACGCCGACGGCGGCGCCGAGTACCTCCTGGGCCGGCTGCTCGAAGGACTGGTGCCGCGTTCCGACCTGGTCGTCGCCACCAAGGCCGGCAGCGTCCTGGAGCCGGACCGCCGGGTCGACGGCTCGCGCCGCCACCTGCTCGCCGCACTGGACGCGTCCCTGGAGCGCCTGGGCACCGACTACGTGGACCTCTGGCAGCTGCACGCCTTCGACCCGCACACCCCGCTGGAGGAGACCCTCCAGGCCCTCGACGTGGCGGTGGCGAGCGGCCGGGCGCGCTATGTGGGCCTGTCGAACTTCTCCGGCTGGCAGCTCGCCAAGGCCGCCACCTGGCAGCTGGCCGCCCCCGACGTCCGCAACCGGCTGGCGAGCACGCAGATGGAGTACTCCCTCCTCCAGCGCGGCGTCGAACGGGAGGTGCTCCCCGCCGCCCTGGACCTGGGCCTCGGCCTGCTGCCGTCGTCCCCGTTGGGCCGCGGGGTACTCACCGGCAAGTACCGCCACGCCACCCCGGCCGACTCCCGGGGCGGCTCGGAGCACCTCGCGCCGTTCGTGGCGCCCTATCTCGACGAGGCCGCCGGCCGGGTCGTCGACGCGGTCGCCACCGCCGCCGACGGACTGGCCGTCACCCCCCTCCAGGTCGCGCTCTCCTGGCTCCGCGACCGCCCCGGGGTCACCGCCCCGCTGCTCGGCGCCCGCACGGCGCAGCAGCTCAGAGCCGCATTGTCAGTGGAGGCGCTTAGTCTTCCTGACGAGATCCGCCGGGCGCTGGACGATGTGTCAGCTCCGGTGCACCACTATCCCGACCACGACTGGAGCACGCTGTGAGTACCGACCGCGCCGGCGACAACCCGCCCGAGCAGGAGGCCGCCGCGCCCGGTGGCGAGGCGGGCCGCGAGGCCGGCGGCGCACCAGCACCGCGGTCCGACTCCGCCGCGTCCCTGGCGTCCCTGGCGGCGGCGGTGCGGGCCGTGGAGAGCGGCGAGCGCTCCGCCGCCTCGTTCTTCGCCGAGACCCCGCGGGCCGCCAAGGCCCCCGCCGCCCGCCCGGCGCGGGACGGCGCGGCCGGCGCGGCCCCGGACCCTGCCCCGCAGCCGGCGTCGGCGGGCCCGGCCCGCGAGGAGGCCGCGCAGCGCCCCGCCGGGCCGCCGCCCGCCCCGGCCCGTCCGTCCGCGCCCGAGCCCGGCGCCCAGGGCGCCACGGCCGGCCCCACGGTCCCGGCGGCCCGTCCCGCGCTCGTCCCGGCCCCCGGCATCGAGGGCGTCCGGCGGGTGCTCGCGGCCGGCGGCGCCCCCGAGGCGCTCGCGGAGCGCGCCGCGGAGGCGCTCGGCCAACAGGCCGCCGAGGCACTGACCGAGGATCCCTGGCAGCTGCTCACGGTGCCCGGGGTGCGCCCCGAGCAGGCCGACGGCTTCGCCCGCGCACTGCTCGGCCCCGCCTGCGGGCCGGGCGACGAGCGGCGCGCCCAGGCGCTGATCGGCTGGCTGCTGGAGCAGGCCGCGGTCGCCGGCCACTCCGCCCTGGAGGCATCCGCGCTGCGCGCCGCCCTCGCCCAGCGCGCCGTCCCGGAGCCGGACGAGGCCCTCCAGAGCGCCATCGCGGACGGCGCGGTACTGGTCTTCCAGGACGCCCTGGACACCCCGGGCCGCCCCCGGGCCGCCACGGACGACGACGAGGAGCAGCCGGTCCGCGTACTGCTCGGCCTGGACCGGCTCGCCATGGCCGAGGAGAGCGTCGCCGACGGACTGGCCCGGCTGCTGAACACCTTCGAACCCCCGGCGGACGAACGGTCCAGGATCGCGCCGGGCACCGCACCTGACGACACCGGGGCGGACGACACGGCCCCGACCCCCCAGGACACCCCGGCCGCCGACGACACCGAGGCCGCCGCCCCCGAGGGCGACACCACGGACGCCGCGGACGACACAGACGCCTCCGGCCCCCGCGTCCGCCCCTCCGCCGGCGCCTGGGCGGCCGTCGCGACGGCCGCTCCCTCGGGCTGCGCCGCGGAGCTGATCCAGACCGTCGCGCTCAGCGGACTGGTGACCCACACCGGCGGCGAGGCGGCCCGCGCCGAGCCCGCCGCACTGATCGCCGCGGCCCGCGCCCTGGGGCTGCGGGCGTACGGCGCGGCCCACACCGCCGACGGCCGCCGCCGGCTGGCCGCGCACCTCGCCGAGGTCGCACCGGACGCCGCCCCCGGGGAGCCCGCCGGCCCGGCCGCGGCCGAGGCCGCGGTGACCGTCTCCGGCCTGCTGTCCGGCGCCGAGGGCCCGGGCCGGGACGCGGACGGCGCGCTCGCCCTCGACCTGCTCGTCGTGCTGGACGCCCCGCAGCTCGACCTGGAGACCGCCGCCCTGCTCGTCGAATCGTTGACCGACGGGACGCGCCTGGTGCTCAGCGGCGACCCGGGCGTCCTGTGGTCCGCGGGCCCCGGGCGGCTGTTCCAGGACGTCCTGCAGTCCCGGTTCTGCCCCCAGGTCGCCTCCCGCACCCCGGACTTCGGGCCGATCGGCGAGCTGGTGTCGGGCATCAGCGTCGGCGAGCTCACCGAGGTCGATGCGCCCGGCAAGGAGGTGGTGACCGTCCCGGTGCGGGACGCCGCCGAGGCGGTGCACCGCACGGTCCAGCTGGTCGCCGACTCGGTGCCCCGGGCGCTGGGCATCCCCGCCGAGCAGACGCAGGTCATCACCGTCGGCCACGGCGGCGCCGCCGGCACCCGCGCGCTGAACGCCGCGCTCAAGGAGCGGCTGAACGCCGGCCCCGGCCGGTTCGGCGGCTTCGACCCGGGCGACCGCGCGGCCTACTCCCCGGCGCTGGGCCGTACGCTCCTCGGCACGGTCACCGGCGCCGACGCCGACGGCCTGCACCTCGACTGCGCGGGCACCGCCGTGGTCGTCCCGCGCGAGCAGGTCGACTCCGGCGCGGTCCGGCACGGCTGGGCGCTCACCGCCCATCAGGCCGCCGGGTCGCGCTGGCCCGCCGCGGTCGTGGTGCTCCCCGGCGACGCCGCCGGTGGGCTGACCCGCGCCTGGGTCCACACCGCCTTCGGCCGCGCCGAACGGCATCTGTCGGTGGTCCAGGGCGTGGGCCAGGCGCTGTCCCGCGCGGTCGCCGAACTCCCCGCCAAGGAGCGCACCACCCGACTGCGGACGCTGCTGCGACTCCAGGCCGAGGAGCAGTCGGCGGACCCGGCGGCGGGCTGACCACGCGGCCCGGGCGGTGGGCCCACGGGGCGGCGGCGCACCGGCCGTCCGCCCCGTGGGCCCGTTCCGCCGGGCGCCTCACCGCCTCCCGTCGGCCGGCTCCAGCAGATCGTCGTCCCCGTCGTCGAGTTCTTCCTCGTCGAAGACGGCGCTGACATCGAAGCGGCACACCACCCGCTGCGGATCCGCCTGGTCGAACGGCGCGGCGAGCCACTCCCCCGGCTCGGCCGGCTCGTCGACGGCCGCCACCCACAGCGTGGAGTCGCCCTCCTCCAGGCCGAACTCCTTGTGCCGGGAGGCGATCTCATCCGGTTCGTACTCCCCGAAGAGCACCCCGAGCGCGGCGTAGGCGCTGCTGCCGACGAGCGCGGCGGCATCGGGGGCGTTGCCCGTGGCGTCGTCGGCGGCGTCCGGGTCCAGGGCCGCGATGCGCTGTGCCTGATGCAGCAGGCGCTGCGGCTCGGCGACGGTGTAGTCGCGTCGGATCAGTACGCTCAGCGCGCTCGGCTCCTCGGGACCCGCGTACGCGGGCAGGGCGTCGTTACCGGGGATCTCGAAGGGGGTGACCTCGTCGTAGGTGTCGTAGAGCAGCTCGTCATAGCGCTCGGCAGCCGCGGCGAGTTCGTCGAACGCGGCATAGACGGCGGGATCGTCCGCCCCCGCGCGGCGTTCGACCGCGGCGAGGTGACGGTCCAGCGCGGCTTTGACCGCCTCAGCGGCGGCACGAACCTCGGCAGCGGAAGGCTGCGCAGCATCAGACATAGTGCAGACGCTATCCGTACCGGGGCCGGTCCCGCACAATAGATGCGATGCCGGAATACGAATTCTGCGATGTGTATGTGCCCCGGGGCGTCTCCCGCAAGGCCGCCACACGCCTGCTGACCGACCATGCCGAGTACGGACACTGGGAGTTGGACCGACTTCGTCTCAATCCCGACGGTAGCCGCCGGGTGCGGCTGCGTCGCCGGATCATCCGACAGCTCCGCGCCACGTGGTGACCGCCGGAAGGGTGTGATCGCAGCAGAGCGGGCCCGGTCGAAGACGGGGCCCGCTCCCTCGCGCGCTCACACGGAGCGCCGCTGATCAGCTACGGACGGTACGGGCCCGCCGGTAGAGGACGGCGCCACCGAGCAGCAATCCGGCGCTGATCGGGACCGCATAGCCCAGCGTCCCGGCACCGGTGTGCGCGAGCTGCCGCGCACCGTGCTCCGGCGTCGCCGCGGCCTGGGCGTGCGTCGCACGGGCGCCCGCGGTGTGCGTCCGCGGCCCCGGCGCGTCCGGGGTCTGCGGGGCGACGGACCGCGGCGCGTGCGGGCCGCCGGGCTGCGCCGGGTGCCCCGGGTGGTGTGCGGAGCCCGGTTGGTGCGGCGTGCCCGGGTGGTGGGGCGTGCCGGGGCCGTGCGGGTGGCCCGGCTCCGGCTGACCGGGCTGCGACGGGTGACCGGGGTGGTGCGAACGGCCCGGGCCCCCCGGTGAGGCGTTGTCGCAGTCGTTGCCGAAGGACGGGTTCATCGCGCCGACGACGTCAACGCTGTTGCCGCAGACGTTGATCGGGACGTCGACCGGGGCCTGGATCACGTTGCCGGATCCGACACCGGGCGAATGCGCCGCACCGCCCGTGGCGCTGGCACCGCCGTGTCCACCGGGCGTCCGCCGGTGCTTGCCGCCCGGCCCGTGCCCGTGCCGCCCGTCGGAACCGTTCGCGCAGTGGTTGCCGAACGACGGGTTGAGCGCGCCGACGACATTGACGGTGTTGCCGCAGACGTTGATCGGGGCGTCGATCGGGGCCTGGATCACGTTGCCGGATCCGACACCGGGTGAATTCGCCGCACCCCCCACGGCCGCGGAGTCCGCGTGCGCGTATCCGGCGGCCATGGCGAGCGCGCCGCCGGCCGCCGCCATGGTGATCAGGCCTTTTCTCGCGACCTGCCTCATAGTTTTCCCCTGCCTAGTGCCTTACATGAATGCGGACGGGTGGCGGCCGGCGGAGATGAGATCAACTCCGCGGACTGCCTCTTGGGGAGGTTCACCCGCCGCGAAATACCCAGAGGCTCCGGAATGTCGGAGCGACATTCCGGAGCCGGGCTGGGCCGGGCCCTCAAAGGGCCGGCGAGGCCGTCGATAACGTCAGCGGTTCGCGCAGGTGTTGCCGAAGGTCGGGTTCAGCAGGCCGATCACGGAGATCGTGTTGCCGCAGACGTTCACCGGAACGTGCACCGGGGCCTGGACGACGTTGCCGGAGAGCACACCGGGGGAGCGCACCGCTGCACCCTGGCTCTGCGAATCGGCAACGGCAAGGCCGGCGCCGGCGAGTACGACTCCACCGGCGACCGCAGCAGCGGCGACGACCTTCTTGATCATGGTTCCTCCTTGTAGGCATTGCGGTCCCAGCCGCGGACCGCAACGACGTCAACGGAGGCCAGGCCGTTGAAGATACGAACACACCGCGGCATTCACTCGTTTCAGCGAAGTCAACGCGAAAGGCAGGAAATTCACGCCGACTTCACCCTCTCCGCACCGGCCCGTACGCCGTACGCCGCACCGTCCCCCGATCGGAGAACCGTTTCCCGGCGAACCCTTCCGACTAACTCAGTTCGATGAACCGGTCGAGCACCCGCACCCCGAACTTCAGCCCGTCCACCGGCACCCGCTCGTCCACGCCGTGGAACATCCCGGCGAAGTCCAGCTCCGGCGGCAGCTTCAGCGGCGCGAACCCGAACCCGCGGATCCCCAGGTCGTCGAAGGACTTGGCGTCGGTCCCCGCGGAGAGCATGTACGGCACGGCCCGCGCGATCGGGTCCTCGGCCTGCAGCGCCGACTGCATCGCGTCCACCAGGGCGCCGTCGAAAGTGGTCTCCAACGCCTTGTCCGCGTGGACGTCCTCGCGCCTGACCCGCGGCCCGAGGATCCGGTCCAGGTCCGCCAGGAACTCCTCCTCGAACCCGGGCAGGAAGCGGCCGTCCACGTGGGCGGTGGCCTCGCCCGGAATCACGTTGATCTTGTAACCGGCGCCCAGCTGCGTGGGGT
Organism: Streptomyces noursei; assembly: GCF_016917755.1. Classification (GTDB taxonomy): domain Bacteria; phylum Actinomycetota; class Actinomycetes; order Streptomycetales; family Streptomycetaceae; genus Streptomyces; species Streptomyces yunnanensis. The sequence goes on from NZ_CP070326.1 coordinate 2,676,086, forward strand.
TGGCGGTGTTCCGCAGCGATGCGCCGATCAGCTTGGCGATCCCGCCGAGCTTGGCCAGCGTCTCGTCCATGTTCTCCGGGTCCAGCTCGGTGCCCAGCGCGTCCCCGAGCTCGTCGAGGAAGGCCCGCAGCGTCTTGGTCACCCGCACCGGGAACTCGTACCGACCCAACCGCCCGACGGCCTCGGACAGTTCGGTGATCGCGTTGTCCCTGTGGATCATCGAACCGTGCCCGGCCGAGCCGGCCACGGTCAGCTTCATCCAGTGCATGCCCTTCTGGGCCGTCTCGACGAGGTACAGCCGCAGGTTCTCGTTGACAGTGAAGGAGAACCCTCCGACCTCGCTGATCGCCTCGGTCACCCCCTCGAACAGCTCGGGGTGGTGGTCGACGAGATAGCGCGCGCCGTACGTGCCACCGGCCTCCTCGTCCGCGAGGAACGCCAGCACGATGTCCCGCGGCGGCTTGCGCCCCGTGCGCAGCCGGTCGCGCACCACCGCCAGGGTCATCGCGTCCATGTCCTTCATGTCGACCGCGCCGCGGCCCCACACGCACCCGTCCGCGATCTCCCCGGAGAACGGGTGGTGGGTCCAGTCGTCCGCGTTGGCCGGCACCACGTCGGTGTGCCCGTGGATCAGCAGCGCCGGCCGCGAGCGGTCCTCCCCCTCGATCCGCGCGACGGTCGAGGCGCGCCCCTTGTGGGACTCGAAGATCCGCGGCTCCAGGCCGACCTCGGCGAGCTTCTCCGCGACGTACTCGGCGGCGACCCGCTCCCCCGGCCCCGAGTGGTCGCCGTAGTTGCTGGTGTCGATCCTGATCAGATCCCGGCACAGGTCGACGACCTCGTCCTCGCCGGTGACCGTACGGGCCTGCTGCGACTCGCTCATGCCGAGACCTCGCTTCGCTCGGCCCCGCATCCGCAGGGCTCGCACCGATCCTTGGTTCGCTCGCGGAGCTCGCTCACACTGCCTCCTCTGGGTTCACGGCCGCGGCACCCTCCACGGGCACGCCACGGCGGGTCCACCGCCATCCTCCACCCCGCACCCGCTCCGCCCAAGGCCGCAATACTCCCGACATGCGCTGGTCACAGCCCCGCGGCGGCCCCGGACCGCAGGTGATCGACCACCCCCGAACGTTTGCTATTGTTTTCCTCGTCGGAACGGCCCGGAGGCCGCAACGACAGACACCTTGTCCGGGTGGCGGAATGGCAGACGCGCTAGCTTGAGGTGCTAGTGCCCTTTATCGGGCGTGGGGGTTCAAGTCCCCCCTCGGACACCATGAGGCAATCAGGCCCCAGATCTTCGGATCTGGGGCCTGATGCTTTTCCCGGGCACCGGTGTTCACCGGCATGGCGCTGAGGCGCGGGCGAGACATCTTCCCGGCGGACGCCCGTCGCCCGCCATTTCGGGGTACGCCCCTGCCCCTCGTGAGGAGGAGCGCTCGCGCCGAAGGGCGGCCTCCAGCCCGCCGCCGCAGCCGAACCCGGTAGGGGTGACGCATTTCACGAGGGGGCTCGATGAGTTCGGGGCGGCGGGGTCCGTCGCGAGCGCGACCTCATCGGGCTCGTCGAGCACTTCGACGAGGAGAGCGGATCCGTCGCTTGAACATCGCTACGGGCCCGAGCGCTGACGGCCTGTCTCGCGGCGGCGAGTAGGTCATTCCCTAAAACCTCAGACCCGTATTTCCGGTGCGGGTGTGGCGAGTCCGTCCGTAGGGTGCCCCCGTTCATGGATGGCGAGAGGGGCGCGAGTGATGTTGATCTTTGATGCGGACGACACGTTGTGGGAGAACAACGTGATCTTCGAGCGGGTGATCGACGAGTTCACGGCGTGGATGGCGGGGCCGGGGACCGATCGGGCGGCGGTGCGGGCCGTGTTGGACGAGATCGAGGCGGTCAACACGAGGACGCTGGGGTACGGGAGCAAGATGTTCCTGCGGAGCCTCGGGGAGTGCGTGGAGCGGCTGCGGGGGCGGGCGGCCACGGCGGCGGAGCGGGCGCGGATCGCCGGGTGGGAGGCGGCCTTCGCGGGGGATCGGGTGGAGCTGATCCCGGGGGTGGCCGAGACGCTGGCGGAGCTGGCGGGGCGGCACGAGCTGCTGTTGCTGACCAAGGGGGACCGGGAGGAACAGCAGCGGAAGGTGACCGCGTCGGGACTGACCGGGCACTTCCGCGGGGTGCACATCGTGCCGGAGAAGAACGTGGCCGCCTACGAGGAGCTGACCCGCGGCTACGGGCTGGCGCCGGAGCGGACGTGGATGATCGGGAACTCCCCGAAGTCGGACATCCTGCCGGCGCGGTCGGCGGGGCTGAACGCGGTGTTCATCCCGCACGACCACACCTGGGTGCTGGAGCACGAGGAGGTGGACCCGGGGGACGAGAAGGTGTTGCGGCTGGGGGCGTTCCGGGAGTTGGTGCGGCACTTCTGAACTTCCGAGAGGAGGGGCCGGGGCCCGGGTGGCCGCCCAAGGGTGCGGCAGGGCCCCGGCCGGGATCGGGCGCGGGTCAGAGCGGGTCGGTGGCGGTGAGTCCGCCGGATTCGACGGTCAGCCAGCGGGTGAGCGACAGCTCGCGCAGGAAGCGGTGGTCGTGGCTGACCACGAGGAGGGCGCCCTCGTAGGAGTGCAGGGCGGTGACCAGGCGGCGGACGGAGGACATGTCGAGATTGTTGGTCGGTTCGTCGAGGAGGAGGAGCTGGGGGGCCGGTTCGGCGAGCATCAGGGCGGCCAGTGCGGCCCGGAAGCGTTCGCCACCGGAGAGGGTGCCGGCCTGTTGGTCGGCGCGGGCGCCCTTGAACAGGAAGCGGGCCAGGCGGGCGCGGATGCGGTTGTTGGTGGCGTCGGGGGCGTAGCGGGCGACGTTCTCGACGACGGTGAGGTCGTGGTCGAGGACCTCGTCGAGGCGCTGCGGGAGGAAGCGGTGGGGGACGTGGACCTCCGCGGTGCCGGCGGCCGGCGGGAGTTCGCCGGCGAGGGTGCGCAGCAGGGTGGTCTTGCCGGAGCCGTTGCGGCCGGTGAGGGCGATCCGTTCGGGGCCGCGCACCTCCAGGTCGGCACGGGTGCCGTAACGGGTGCGCAGGCCGGTGAGGGTGAGGACGGTGCGGCCCGGTGGGACTGCGGTGTACGGGAGGTCGATGCGGATCTCGTCCTCGTCGCGGACGGCCTCGGTCGCCTCGTCGAGGCGTTCCCGGGCTTCCTGGAGGCGTTCGGTGTGCAGGGCGCGGTGTTTGCCGGCCGAGACCTGAGCCTCCTGCTTGCGGCTGTTCATGACGATCTTGGGTTCGCGCTTCCGGGCGTACATCTTGTCGCCGTAGCGGACCCGGCGGGCCAGTTTGACCTGGGCGTCGGCCAGTTCGCGCTGCTGGCGGGCGACGTCGGCCCCGGCGGCCCGGACCATCCGCTCGGCCGCCTCCTGCTCGACGGCGAGGGCCTGTTCGTAGGCGGTGAAGTTGCCGCCGTACCAGTGGACGCCCACCCGTCGCCCGCCACCGCCCTTGGCCGGGGTCCCCCCTCGCGCCGCCCCGCCCGTCACGCGGAGGTCGGCGATCCGGTCGACGCGTTCGAGGAGTTCGCGGTCGTGGCTGACCACGAGGAGGACCCCGGACCAGGCGGAGACCGCGTCGTGGAGGCGGCGGCGGGCGGGCAGGTCGAGGTTGTTGGTGGGCTCGTCGAGGAGGAGCACGTCGGGGCGGCGGAGCAGCAGGGCGGTGAGGCGGAGAAGGACGGACTCGCCGCCGGAGACCTCGCCGATGGTGCGGTCGAGGTCGAGGGCGTGCAGGCCGAGTTGGTCGAGGGTGGCGCGGGCGCGCTCCTCGACGTCCCAGTCGTCGCCGACGGCGGTGAAGTGCTCCTCGCTCGCGTCGCCGTCCTCGATGGCGTGCAGGGCGGCGCGGGTGGCCGCGATGCCGAGCGCCTCGTCGACCCTGAGATGGGTGTCGAGGGAGGCGTGCTGCGGGAGGTAGCCGACCTCGCCGACGACCTTGACGCTGCCGGCGGTCGGGGTCAGCTCGCCGGCGATGAGCTTCAACAGGGTTGATTTCCCCGAGCCGTTGAGGCCGATGAGGCCGGTGCGACCGGGGCCGACGGTGAACTGGAAGTCGTCCAGGACGGGGGTGCCGTCGGGCCAGTCGAAGCCGGTGCGGGTGCAGACGACGGCCGCGGAGGGGGCGGTGGGGGGCTTTGGCATGCGGGTCTCCAGGGAGGTGTGCGCGGGCGGGCGATGCGTGCGCAGGGAGACACCGCGGCAGTGCCGGGGTTCGGGTACGCCGTGCGTACGCCGAGGTCACGGACGGGGCGCGCGGGGCGGGATCGCGGAGCGAATCGCCGGTCGCGGGCGCGGTGTCTTCCGGACCTCAGACGAGCAACGGCCTTCTCCTGTCGGGAGGGAAACCCGCCGGGGCGCTGCCCGGGCGGGGTGGACGACTACGACCGTAGAGGCTGACCGGCGGGAATGCAAACGCTATTTTTGTTGCGTTTGCATTCTCCGCTGTCCCGACGCCGGCCGCGCGGGCGGGCGTCGGGTGCGGCGCGGTCGTCAGAGGGCGCGCAGGCGGACCCGGGCTGGGCCGGTGGCCTGGAGGGTGATGCCGGCGGCGACCGGCACGTCCTGGTCGATGGCCTCCAGCTCGTGGGAGCGCAGCAGCGTCGCCAGGGCCAGGACGGACTCCAGCATCGAGAAGTGCTGGCCGATGCAGGCGCGCGGGCCGCCGCCGAACGGGAACCAGGCGTAGCGGTGGCGCTCCGCCTCGCGTTCGGGGGCGAAGCGGTCCGGGTCGAACCGCTCGGGGTCCTCCCAGAGGTCCGGGTGGCGGTGGGTGACCCAGGGGGCGACGACGACGTCGGCGCCGGCCGGCAGCGTGAAGCCGGCGACCTCGGTGGCCTCGACGGCACGGCGGCTGACAACCGGTGCCGCCGGGTAGAGCCGCATGGACTCCTTGAAGGCCCGGGTGAGTCGCGGCAGGCGGTCCAGGTCGGCGGCGGTGGGGGTGCGGTCGCCGAGCACCCGGGCGAGTTCGGCGCGGATCCGGGTCTGTTCGCCGGGGTGCCGGGCGAGCAGGTGGAGGGTGAAGGCCATGGAGGTGGCGGTGGTCTCGTGGCCGGCCAGCAGGAAGATCAGGACCTGTTCGCGGACCTCGGTGGCGTCGAGGGTGCCGTCCTCCTCGTTGCCGGCCGCGGCCAGCAGGGAGAGCAGGTCGTCGTGGTCCGAGACCGCACCGGTGGCGGCGGCCGCGCGGCGTTCGGCGATGATCCGGTCGCACAGCGCGTTGAGTTCGGCGGTGGCCCGGTGGTTGCCGAGGTTCCTGGGGGTGGGCCAGTCGCGGGGGACCTTCAGGGGGGCGTAGGCACGGCGTACGACGTAGTCGTTGATGACGGGGGCGGAGCGGTGGATGGCGGCCACCGCGGCCTCCACGTCCAGGCCGAAGAGGATCCGGGCGACGGTGCGCAGGGCGAGCCGGTTCATCTCGGGGACGAGGTCGACCACGCCCTCCTCGGCCGACCGCCAGCGGGCCGCGACCGCGTCGGCCTCGGTGGTGACGGCCGTGGCGTAGCCGTCGACCCGGCGCTTGGTGAACAGCGGCTGGACCAGCCGGCGCTGGCGGAGGTAGTCGTCGTCCTGGCTGGTGAGCAGGCCGTTGCCGAACGCCTGGCGGACCTCCTCGTAGAGCGGGTGGTCCTTGCGGAAGTTGGCGGCCTGGGTGCCGAGGATCTGCTGGACGCCTTCGGGCGCGAAGACGGCGTAGAAGACGCTGCGGAGTCCGGGCGGGCCGGCCTCCAGCCGGACCACGTCGCCGTGTTCGCGCTGGGCTCTTAAGAAGGCGCCGAGGGAGTCGCGGCGCAGGTCGAGCAGGGAGCCGATCACGGGGAGCCCGGCGGGTCCGGGGATGGCGGCCGGGGCGCCGCCGCCGGGCGTCTGCGCCGTGCCGGCGCCGGCGCCGGACGAGGAGTTGGTCAGGGACATGCCCCGATTCCTATCCAGGAACGGGCCCGGGAATGTCGTACCCCGGCGTCGAGTGGGTAACGGGCGGCCGGGAGGGACGACCGGGGGCGGTGGGGCGGGTGGCCGGGAGCCGGCGGGCGGCGCGGCGGCGGCACGTAGCATGGCCCGATGATCGAAAAGCGTGCCGGGCGGGCGGAGCGGGCCACCGCGCAACAGTGCCGGGTGACCGTCTGCCGCGGCTGCTGCTGCGGTGACGCGGCGAAGATCCCGGGGGTCGACCACACCGGGCAGATACCGCGGCTGCGGGCCGCGCTGGACGGGGCGGCGCCGGTCCGCGCCTCGGAGTGCCTGGACGTCTGCGACCAGGCGAACGTGGTCGTGGTGCAGCCCTCGGCGGCCGGGCGGGCCGCGGGCGGGCGGCCGGTGTGGCTGGGGCTGGTCAACGACGACGACGCGCTGGCGGACATCGCCGCCTGGGTGCGGGCCGGCGGGCCGGGCCTGGCGGAGCCGCCCGGCGTGCTGGACCTGTACGCGCTGACGGTGTCCCGGCGGGTGCGGGAGCAGCTGGAGAAGTAACGGGGCGCACCGGCCGGGCGGGACCCGGCCTCGGCGCGCGGCGGCGGGCCGACGGGTGTTGGCTGGAGGTATGCAGTCCTTCCTGACGGCGCGCCGCCGGACGCGCCTTCCGGGAACGGCGGGCTGAACGGTGCGCCGGGCAGTGCCGCCCGCTCCCCCGGATCCGGCACCGGGACCGCCGCACCGTGTCCTGGTGGTCGCGGACGACCCGGCCGTCGCCACGGCCGCCACCGCGGCTCTGGCCCGCGCCGGCCACACCACCGCGTACGCCACCGACGGCTTCACCGCCCTCGAACTGGCCGCGGACTTCCATCCGCACGTCGTCGTGCTCGATCCGGCGCTGCCGGGGATCCACGGTCTGGGGCTGCGCCGCCGGCTGCGCAGCGGCGCTCGGGCGCCGGTCCCCGTGGTGTCGTTGCCCGCGGGCGGCGGGGCGGCAGGAGCGGCGGCGGGCCGCGCGGGGGCGCCGCAGCTGGTCGCGCGGGTGGCCGAGGCGCTGCGCCGGGCCGGGCGTGCGGCGACGGGCCCCGAGGCCGCGCCCGTCCTGCGGGCCGGGGACCTGACCGCCGATCCCGGGACCGGGCGGGCGGTGCGGGCCGGCCGGGAACTCTCCCTGACGGCGGACGAGTTCGCGCTGCTGGTGTTCCTGATGCGGCACCCGGGGCGGGTCTTCTCCCGGGAGCAGTTGCTCCGGCGGGTCTGGGGGCGGGACTTCGGCGACCTGTCGGCGGTGGCGGCGCTGCTGGCGCGGCTGCGGACGGAACTGGCGGCGGGTCCGGGCGCGCCGGGTCCGCTGACCGAGGTGTGGGGGTCCGGCTACCGCTTCGGCGCCGGGGGCGGCGAGGCGGTCCCGGCGGGCGCGGGCGCACCCGCCGGGGAGACCGTACCGGTGGGCGGGGCGGCCGATGCCACGCCGGGCGGCCTCCGGGGCCGGCCGTGGACCGGGTGACGGGGGCGGATGACCAGGCCGTCGGACGACCGGGCTGGATGACGGGGTCGGCCGGCCCGACCGGCCGCGGAATCCCGGCTGTTGTGCAGCCCGTACAGCCGGCGAGCCCGGCGGGCGGTGCGGCGGCTCAGGGCCGCGCGAGGCGGTCGCCGTCGGGCGCGTCGATGCCCTCGGCCGCACGCCGGGAGGGCAGGTCGCGGGCCGTACGGATCGGCGAGGCCAGCAGGATCAGGGCGGCGAGCGGGACGCCTGCGGTGGTGATCCACAGGGCCGTGCGGACGCCGAGCGCCGCGCCGAGCGCACCGCCGAGCAGGGCGCCCAGCGGCAGCGTGCCGTAGTTGAGGAAGGCGGCGCTGGCGGTCACCCGGCCGAGCAGCGCCGGCGGGCAGTACGCCTGCTGGAAGCTCACCTTGAGGATGTTGCCGCCGACCACTCCCGCGCAGACCCCGAAGCCGCCGACGGCGTACAGGACGACGCCGGGCCCGGAGGTGGTGAGCGGGATGAGCAACGCCGCGGCGGGCAGGCCGAGTTCGAAGAGCAGGGTGGCGCGGGCGGTGCCGATCCGGGCGGCGGCCCGACGGACCGCGAGGGCGCCCGCGATCCCGCCGGTGCCGGCCACCGCCAGCAGGGTGCCGACGGTGCCCGGCGACAGCCCGACCGCGCGGACCAGGAAGACCGGCAGGATCGACTGGTACCCCATCAGGGCGAGGTTGGAGGCGGCGCCGAAGAGCGTCAGGGTGCGGAGCCAGACGTCGCCGGAGACCAGCCGCAGCCCCTCGGCGACCTCGGCGCGCAGGGACCGCCGGGCGCGCTCCCCCGTGCGGTCCGGGCGCGGTTCGCGGTGCCGGATGCCGAGCAGGCAGAGCAGCGAGACCAGGAAGGTGGCCGCGGTGGCGAGCAATCCGTTGGCGGCGCCGACGAGTTGGACCAGGAAGCCGCCCGCGCCCTGCCCGACGAGCTGCGCCGCGGAGGCGCTGCCGTGCAGTTTGGCGTTGCCCTCGCTCTGGTCGGCGGGGGCGAGCAGGCCGGGGAGGTAGGCGCTGTAGGCGGTCTGGAAGACCACCGCGGCGGCGCCGCTCAGCAGGGCCGCGCCGCCCAGCAGGCCGAGGCCGAGCCCGCCGCACCAGGCGATGACCGGGACGGCGGCGAAGACCGCCAGGCAGAGCCCGGCGGCGCCCAGCATCAGCGGCCGGCGGCGGGTGCGGTCCACCCAGACCCCGACCGGCAGCCCGATCAGCAGCCAGGGCAGCCAGCCGCAGGCGCTCAGCAGGCCGACCGCGAAGGTGTCGGCGCGCAGTGCGGCGACCGCGGTCAGCGGCATCGCCACCCCGGTGACCGCGGTACCGAACTTGCCCGCGGTCTCGCCGCACCACAGCAGCCGGAAGTCGCGGTGGCGACGGAGCAGGCCGCTCACCGCCCGGTCCGCCCGGCGTCGTCCGTGCGGTCGGCGCGGTCCGGGTGCGCGGCGGCGTCCGACCGCGCCGAGCGGTCCGCCCGCGGCGTCCGGGGGAAGGACTGGAGCTGGACGATGACGGGCTGCGCGGCACTCGCGCCGGGGGCCGCGGACGTCTGCTCCGCCGCCGCGTCCCGCGCGGCGGCCCGGTGCCGGTCGACGACGTCCTCCACCTCCTTGTTCAGCGCCGCCAACTGATCGGGCGTCAGCCTGAGGTCGTGCCACTGCGCGATGGCGCCGGCGTCGCGCCACTCCGGGCCCCAGTCCTCGGCGAGGTAGCCGACGACCTGGTGGAAGTGCTGCTGGACGAGTTCGTGGACGTAGACCGAGAGCGGGCCGCGGGCGTCCGGATCGTCGCGGAAGTCCGTGGTGTTGAGCTGGCGGGAGACCGCGACCGCCCGCCACCAGCGCTCGCGCCTGGTGCCGCGGCCGGCCTCCTCCTCGATGAAGTCGTGTGCGGCGAGCTGGCGCAGGTGCCAGCTGACCGTGCCGGTGTTCTCGCCGAGCCGCCGGGAGAGCCCGGTGGCGGTGTCCGGGCCGTCGAGGGTCAGCAGCTCCAGGATGCGCATCCGCAGCGGGTGGGCGAGGCCGCGCAGGCTGCGGGCGTCCATCCGGCGGGTGGGGCGCGGCGCGGCGCGCGGCCCCTCGTCGCGGGTCGTCATGACCTCAGCGTAGGGATGCAGAGACTTCTCTGCACAGGTTTCTCTGCAAAGAGTTCCCCGCAAACGGTGGTGGACGGGGGCGTTGCCCGCAACGGCCGGTGGTCGGTGGTACAGACGGGTGCGCGCGAGAATGGCGGGGTCGAGGGCCGCGTTTCGGCCACCGTGGCTGACTATCCTCGGGCGCATCCCCCGCCCCGCGCGATACGAGGTGTGCGACGTGACGGTGATCCTGCTCGCCCTTGCCGCGGCTTGCTGTCTGGGCACCGGCTTCGTCCTCCAGCAGATCGCGGCGCAGCACGCCCCGCCGCAGGACTACCTCTCCTTCCGGCTGCTGCTGGACCTGGTGCGGATGCCGCGCTGGGTGGCCGGAATCGTGCTGATGGTGACGGGGATGGCGCTGGGCGCGGTGGCGCTGGGGATGGGCGACATCACCCTGGTCGAACCGCTGATGGCGACCAACCTGCTGTTCGCGATGGCGCTGGCGCGCTGGATCTCCCGGCAGCGACTGGGCCGCAGCGGCTGGGCTGGCCTGTGGCTGCTGGCGGGCGGGGTGACCGCGTTCATCGTGGCCGGGCAGCCGCACGGCGGGCGCAACAGCGAGGTGGGACAGCTGGCCCAGTGGTTGATCATGGGCGGGGTGCTGTCCGCCGCCCTGCTGCTGGCGGCGGTCGCCAAGCGGGAGCGGGTGCATGTGAGCCTGGAGGCCGCACTGCTGGGGGTGGCGGCCGGACTGCTGTACGGGCTGCAGGACGCGCTGACCCGGATCAGCGGCCTGCGGTTCGGCGCGGGCGGCTGGCGCGCGCTGCTGACGAGCTGGCACCCGTACGCGATCGTGGTGCTCGGGGTGCTGGCGCTGGTGATGGTGCAGAGCGCCTTCGAGTCGGCGCCGCTGCGGATGTCGCTGCCCGCGCTGACCGCCGCCCAGCCACTGGCGGGCATCGCCTGCGGGGTGGGCTTCCTCGGCGACCAGCTGCGGGTGACGCCCGGGGCGCTGGCCTTCCAGGCGGCCGGGATCGCCGCAGTGGTGGCGGGGATCGTACTGATCGGCAGCCATCCGGCGATGCCGCCGGGGGCCGGGGCGACCGACTCCTCGCGGGAGCTGCAGCCCCGCTAGGGCCTGTCGCCGAACTCCCGCCTGCCGCGCCCCCGTCCTGCGCGCGCAGTCGCGCCACGCCGTCCGCGCCACGCCGTCCGCGCCACGCGAGCAGCACCGCGCGCCGACCGACGCGCCACCACCCCCTTCCCCGTTTATTAATGTTCGACATTAGAATCGGCGCATGCCCAGGACATCAGGCCCCGAGACCCGGGAGAAGTTGATCCGCGCCGCCGAAGAGGTCTTCGCGGCGCAAGGCGTGGACGGCGCCCAGCTCCGCGACATCGTGGCGCTCGCCGGCCAGAGCAATCCCTCGGCGGTGCAGTACCACTTCGGCTCCCGGACCGGACTGCTGGACGCCGTGATGGCCGGCCGGCTGGCCCGTACGGAGGCGGCCCTGGCGCCGGCGCTGACCACGGCGGAGGCCGGCGAACCGGCGCTCCGGGAGCTGATCGGGCTCCTGGTCACGGCGGAGGCCACCGAGCTGCGCACCGACCGCGGGCGGCGCTGTCTGCGGATCTCCGCGCAGCTCAGCCACGAGAGCGGGGTCCGTACCGGGGTCCCGCACCCCACGCTCGCCGGGACCGCCTACTGGCGGCTGATCTGCCGGGTGGCGGCGGCGCTGGCCGCCGCCGGGCTGGCGGAGCCGGTGCGGCTGGAGCGGCTGGACCTGGCACTGACGCTGATCGGCGCGGCGCTGGCCGACCGGGCCCGGCACTACCTGGACGGTGCCGCACCCCTGACGGGCGAGGAGCTGTTTCTCGCCGACCTCACCGGGACGACGACGGCGTTCCTGCTCGCCGCCGCCCCCGAACCGAAGGAGTTCCCATGAGCGAGTCCACGCCGGCGGCCCCGGCCGCGGACCTGACCGGCAAGGCCGTCGTCCTCACCGGTGCGGCCCGCGGGCTGGGTGCCGCGGCCGCCGAGCATGCCGTCGCGGCCGGCGCCCACGTCGTCCTCACCGACGTCCTCCAGGAGGAGGGCGCGGCGACCGCGGCGCGGCTCGGCGAGCGGGCCCGCTTCCTGGCCCACGACGTCACCTCCGAGGAGGACTGGCAGCGGGTCGCGGACTTCGCGGTGGCGGAGTTCGGCGGGATCGACGGGCTGGTGAACAACGCCGGGATATCGACCGGCGCGCCCCTGGAGACGATCTCCGCCGACTTCTTCCGCAAGGTCCTGGACGTCAACCTCACCGGCGTCTTCATCGGGATGAAGACCGTGCTGCCGGCCATGAAGGAGCGCGGCGCCGGTTCGATCGTGAACATCTCGTCGGCGGCCGGGCTGATGGGCCTGGCGATGACCGGGGGCTACGGCGCGTCGAAGTGGGGCGTCCGCGGCCTGACCAAGATCGGCGCGGTGGAGTGGGGCACCGCGCGGGTCCGGGTGAACTCCGTGCACCCCGGGATGACCTACACCCCGATGACCGCCCAGGTCGGCATCGAGGTCGGCGAGGGCAAGTACCCCAACACGCCGATGGCCCGGGTCGGCGAGGCGCACGAGATCGCCGGCGCGGTGGTCTTCCTGCTCTCCGACGCCGCCTCGTACCTCACCGGCGCCGAGCTGGCGGTGGACGGCGGCTGGACCACCGGGCCGACCGTGAAGTACGTCATGGGGCAGTGAGCCGAAGACCGGTGGCGGTGTCCCCGGCACGTCCGCGCGCCGCCGCGGGTGGTTCGATGGCTCCATGACCGATCAGCGACCGCGCACCGCGCAGGAGCCGCTCAACGCGGACGAAGTCCTCGATGTCGTCGACGAGCAGGACCGGGTCGTGGGGCAGGCCCCGCGGGCGGTGGCGTACGCCCGCCGGCTGCGCACCCGGTGCACGTTCATCCTGGTCCGTGACGCCGAGGACCGGATCTTCGTGCACCGGCGGACGCCCCGGAAGCTGGTGTTCCCCTCGCACTACGACATGTTCGTGGGCGGTGTGGTGGGCACCGGCGAGAGCTATGACCAGGCGGCGTTGCGGGAGGCCGAGGAGGAGCTCGGGGTGTCCGGGCTGCCGCGTCCGGAGCCGCTGTTCCGCTTCCTGTACGAGACGCCCGAACACACCTGGTGGTCGGCGGTCTACCAGGTGCGCTGCACGCTTCCGGTGGCGCCCCAGGAGGCGGAGATCGACTGGCACGCCTTCCTGCCCGAGGAGGAGCTGGCCCGGCAGCTGGACGTGTGGCGGTGGACCCCGGACGGGCTGGCCGCGTACCGGGAGCTGACGGCCCGGCGGGCGGCCGGGGAGGGCTGAGCCGATGGGTCAGGGCATACGCCTGTGGTTCTCCCCGGGGCGGGTGCGCGAGGAGGGCACCACCCCCGACTACCGGTTCTCGCTCGCCAACGAGCGGACCTTCCTCGCCTGGCTGCGCACCGGGCTGGCGCTGGTCGGCGGGGGCTTCGCGGTGGACCAGTTCCTGCCGCGGCTGCACGGCAGCCTGCGGCTCGCCTTCACCGTCGTCCTGCTGGTGGGCGGGGCGCTGTGCGCGCTGCGCGCGGTCAACCACTGGGTGCGCTGCGAGCGGGCGATGCGGCGCGGCGAGGACCTGCCGCTCTCCCGCTTCCCGGCCGTGCTGGCGCTGTGCGTCGGGCTGCTGGCGGTGGCGGTGGTCGTGCTGACGCTGATCGGCTGGACGAACTAGCGGGTGGGGGAAGCGATGGGCGCGTCCCAGGGGGCCGGGCGGGGCGGCCGGGCGCCGCGGCCGACGGCCGACCGGGACCCGGGGCTCCAGCCGGAGCGGACCCGGCTGGCCTGGCGGCGGACGGTGCTGTCGGCCGCGGTGGTGGCGGTGCTGGCCGGCCGGCAGGTGCTGCGCAGCGGGGCCCCGGGCCCGGTCGAGGTGACCTTGGCGGCGCTGGTGTCGCTGGTGTGGGTGGCGTTCGCGGTCGCCGCGGACCTGCGGATGCGGACGATGGCGGCCGGGCGACCGGCGGCCCTGCCGGCGCGGCTGGCCCTGCTGGTGGCCGGTTGCACGGTCGGGCTGGCGGCGGGCGGCGCGACGCTGCTGCTACCGGGGCGGTGAGATCGCGGACGGCGGTACGGTGAGCGGGCCCGCGCGGCACCGGCCCGGCTCCGGGATCCGGCGGCCGGCCGCGGTATCCGCACGGACCGACCGACCCATCCCCGGGAGCGGAACATGACGGACCATCAGCAGGCCGCGGGGGCCGACGCGAACGGCACCGCCGCCGTCGCCGAGCCCTACCTCACCGAACTCGCCCCGGGCGTCCACGCGTTCGTCCAGCCGGACGGCGGCTGGTGCCTGAACAACGCGGGGTTCGTCACCGACGGCACCGCCACCCTGGTCGTGGACACCGCCGCCACCGAGCGCCGGGCGCGACTGCTGCGCCGCCGGATCGCGGAGAGCGGCGCCCCCGCGCCGCGCACCCTCGTCAACACCCACCACCACGGCGACCACACCTACGGCAACGGCGTGTTCGCGCCGGAGGCGACGATCATCGGGCACGCGGCCTGCCGGCGGGAGGTGCTGTCCGCCGGCTACCAGCTGCACGCGGTGTGGCCCGAGGTGACGTACGGCGACATCCGACTGACCCCGCCGGAGGTGACCTTCGAGGACCGCCTGACCCTGCACGTCGGGGAGTGCGAGGTGCGGCTGATCCACCCCGGGCCGGCGCACACGCCCGGCGACACCATCGTCTGGCTGCCGCGGCAGCGGGTGGTCTTCACCGGGGACCTGATCTTCCACGGGGGCACGCCGTTCCTCCTGATGGGCTCGCTGAGCGGGTCGCTGCGGGCGATCGAGCTGCTGCGGTCGCTCGGCGCCGAGACGGTCGTGCCGGGGCACGGTCCGGTGGCCGGGCCCGAGGTCTACGACGAGGTCGAGCGGTATCTGCGGTACGTCGGGGAGCTGGCGCGGGAGGGCCGGGCAGCCGGGCGGACGCCGTTGGAGGCGGCCCGGGAGGCGGACCCGGGGGCGTTCGGGGGACTGGCGGAGAGCGAGCGGCTGGTGGCCAACCTGCTGCGGGCCTACGCCGAGTTGGCGGGCGCGGCGCCGGGTGCGCCGCTGGACGCGGCGGCCGGGTTCGGGGCGATGGCGGAGCTGAACGGCGGGGTGCTGCCGGCCTGTCACGCCTGAGCGGGGGCCGGCCGGGGCGCCGGCGGCCGGCCGCGCCCGCGCCCGCGCGCCGGGCCCGGTGGCGGAAACACGTCGGGTGACCGACGCCCCACGACGGAGCACTGGACTCCATACCGACTAGTCGGCATGATCAGGCGGGACGGGCCCGCCGGCCCCGGACCGCCAACCGTCCACTCCGTACGGAGGAAGCACGATGAGCAACGGCACACCGCCCCCGTCGGCCGCCGGGGAGGCACCGCCCGGCCTCGATCTGGAGCGCCTGCGGGAGCATCTGGACCGGGAGCGGCCGGGCCTGGTCTCCGGGCCGCTGCGTGCGCAGCTGATCGAGGGCGGACGGTCCAACCTCACCTACCGGGTCACCGACGGCACCGACTCCTGGGTCGTCCGCCGCCCGCCGCTCGGCCATGTGCTGGCCACCGCGCACGACATGCGCCGCGAGCACCGGGTGATCAGCGCCCTGCACGACACCGCCGTACCGGTGCCGGAGGCGCTGCTGCTGTGCGAGGACGAGACCGTCGTCGGCGCGCCGTTCTACGTGATGGAGCTGGTGGCGGGCACCCCGTACCGGACCACGGAGCAGCTGGCCCCGCTGGGCCCGGAGCGGACCCGGGCGGTGGTGCTGTCGCTGGTCGACACGCTGGTGGCGCTGCACGCGGTGGAGCCGGAGGCGGCCGGGCTGGCCGACTTCGGGCGCCCGGACGGCTTCCTGGAGCGCCAACTCCGGCGCTGGGGCAAGCAGTTGGCGGCCTCCAAGAACCGCGCGCTGCCCGGCATCGACGCGCTCCACGAGGCGCTGGGCCGGGAGCTGCCCCCCTCCCCCGCGCCGACCGTCGTGCACGGCGACTACCGGTTGGACAACGTCCTGGTCGGCACCGACGACACCATCACCGCCGTACTGGACTGGGAGATGTCCACGCTCGGCGACCCGCTGACCGACCTCGGGCTGCTGGCGATGTACTGCACCGACCTCGGGCTGCCGAAGTCGCCGGTCAGCACCACCAGCGGCGCACCGGGGCACCCCAGCCCGCAGGAGCTGATCGCGCGCTACGCCGAGCGCTCGGGCCGGGACACCTCGCGGATCGCCTGGTACACCGCGTTCGCGTGGTTCAAGCTCGCGGTGATCCTCGAAGGGATCCACTACCGCTACACGCTCGGCCAGACGGTCGGCGCGGGCTTCGACCGGATCGGCGAGCTGGTGCCCGTCTTCATCGACCGCGGACTGACCACCCTCAAGGAAGGCTGAGGCACCGATGGACTTCGCATTCGACGCCCGCACCGAAGAACTGCGCGCGAAGCTGGAGACGTTCATGACCGCGCATGTGTACCCGGCCGAGCAGGTGGCGGAGGAGCAGCGGGCCGCGCTGGCCTCTCCGTGGGACACCCCGCCGGTGGTGGAGGAGCTCAAGGCCGAGGCCCGTCGGCAGGGCCTGTGGAACCTGTTCCTGCCGGACGAGGAGCACGGCGCGGGGCTGACCAACCTCCAGTACGCGCCGCTGGCCGAGATCACCGGCCGCAGCCCGCAGTTGGCGCCGACCGCGCTGAACTGCGCGGCGCCGGACACCGGCAACATGGAGGTGCTGGCGCAGTTCGGCGACGCCGAACAGAAGAAGCGGTGGCTGGAGCCGCTGCTGGCGGGGGAGATCCGCTCGGCGTTCGCGATGACCGAGCCGGAGGTGGCCTCGTCGGACGCCACCAACATCGAGACCCGGATCGAGCGGGACGAGGGGGGCACCTCCCGCTCCAGCGGAGCCGAGAGTGGGGGAAGCTACGTCATCAACGGCCGCAAGTGGTACATCTCCGGCGCGATGAACCCGCTGTGCGAGATCTTCATCGTGATGGGCAAGACCGACCCGGAAAGCCCCGACCTCCGCCGCCAGCAGTCGATGGTGCTGGTGCCGCGGGACACCCCCGGACTGACGGTCAAGCGCGCCATGCAGGTCTACGGCTACGAGGACCACTACCACGGCGGGCACGCGGAGGTGCTCTTCGAGGACGTCCGGGTGCCGGTCGGCAACCTGATCGGCGAGGAGGGCGGCGGCTTCGGCATCGCGCAGGCGCGGCTGGGGCCCGGCCGGATCCACCACTGCATGCGGCTGATCGGGATGGCCGAGCGGGCGATCGAGCTGATGTGCCGGCGGGCGGTGGCCCGTACGGCGTTCGGCAAACCGCTGGCGCAGCAGGGCGTGGTCCAGGAGTGGATCGCGGACGCCCGGGTGGCGGTGGAGCAGCTGCGGCTGCTGGTACTGAAGACCGCCTGGCTGATGGACACCGTCGGCAACAAGGGCGCGCACACCGAGATCCAGGCCATCAAGATCGCCACGCCGCGGACGGTCGTGGGCATCCTGGACAAGGCGGTCCAGCTGCACGGCGCGGGCGGGGTCAGCCAGGACTTCCCGCTGGCGGAGCTGTGGGCCGCCGCCCGTACGCTCCAACTGGCGGACGGCCCCGACGAGGTGCACCAGCGGTCGCTGGCGCGGCGCGAGATCAAGCGCTACATGTAGGGCGCGGGCCGTAGGGGGCGGTCGAACACTCCCCGTAGGGGTCGGGCGCGCCCCCTGCGGGGCCGCAACAGGAGGTGGGGGGCGGGATATTCCCGCTAGGGCCGCAGGGCCCGCAGCAGGAGTCCGGCCAGGTGGTCGGCGACCTGCTGCGGGCTCAGGGGGCCGTCCTCGCGGTACCAGGTGCCCAGGTGGTGCACCGAGCCGAAGTGGTAGTCGACGACCAGGTCGGCGGGGACGTCGGCGGTGAACACGCCGGTGCGCTGCCCCTCCTCGATCAGCGCCCGGAACCGCTCGTGGTAGCGGCGCCGCTCGGCCCGCACCTGCTTGTCCTTCTCCGGGCTCAGATGGTGCATCGAGCGGAAGAAGATCTTGGTGTCGTCGAGGTTCTCGATGGTGGTGACCACCACGTCGGCGGCGGCGTCCCGCAGCCGCTGCTCCACCGGCGCGTCGGCGTCCGCGAAGCGGTCCAGCCGCTCCTGCTGGAGCCGCAGCACCCGGCCGTAGACCTCGTGGAGCAGGTCCTCCTTGGAGCCGAAGTAGTGGTAGAGGGCGCCCTTGGTGACACCCGCCCTGTCCACGATCTCCTGGACCGAGGTGCGGTCGTAGCCCTGCTCCGCGAAGAGCCTGGTGGCGGTGGCCAGCAGCCGCTGCGCGACGGGCTTCGTCGTGCCGTTGCCGTTGCTGGTGCCGTCCTTGATGCCGGCCATCGCCCTCACCCGTTCCTTGAAGTTCCTCACGTGCGTCCGTCGTGCGCGCCGACCGTCCCTGCCGTCATGCGCGCCCGCGCAACTCCCGTCGAAGGATCTTGCCACTCGTGGTCTTGGGAAGCTCCGGCAGGATCTCCACCACTCGGGGATATTTGTACGCCGCGAGCCGTTCCTTGCAGTAGGCGGCCAGCTCGGCGGGGTCGGGGGAGGCGCCGGGACGCAGGCTGACGTACGCCTTGACGGTCTCCCCGCGGTAGGGGTCGGGCACCCCGACGACGGCCGCCTCGCGCACCGCGGGATGGGTGTAGAGCACGTCCTCGACCTCGCGGGGCCACACCTTGAAGCCGGACGCGTTGATCATGTCCTTCTTGCGGTCGACGACGTACAGCCAGCCGTCGCGGTCCATGAACCCGATGTCGCCGGTGCGCAGTTCGCCGTCCGGGACGGCCTCGGCGGTGGCGTCCGGGCGGCGCCAGTAGCCGGGCACGACCTGGGGGCCGCGGACCGCTATCTCGCCCTGCTCGCCGAACGGCAGATCGCGGCCGGCCTCGTCGATGATCCGCACCACGGTGTCCGGGCCGGGGACGCCGACCGCGAGGGTGCCGGAGACCTTGTCGACCGGCGCCTCCCTGCCGGGCGGGACGGTGGCGCAGGGCGCGGTGCACTCGGTCAGGCCATAGCCGTTGTGGATGTGCGGGCCGAAGGCGGTGCGGAACTTCTCGACCAGGGCCGGCGGCAGCGGCGCGCCGCCGGAACTCATGGTCCGGAAGGACGCGAAGTGCCCGGGGGTGGCGTCCGGGTGGGCCATCAGTGCCATGTAGGCGGTGGCTGGGCCGACGGTGAAGGCCGGGCGGTGCTCCAGGAAGGCGTCCAGGACGGTGCCGGCCTCGAAGCGGTAGGCCAGGGCCAGGGTCCCGGCGTTGGCGAGGCAGGTGGCCAGTTCGCAGACCATGCCGGTGATGTGGAAGAGCGGGGCGAGCGCGAAGTAGGTGGCACCCTCGGCGAGTTCGAGGCCGGTGCGCATCCGTTCGGCGTTGTAGCTGATGTTGCCGTGGGTGTTGGTGGCGCCCTTGGGGGTGCCACTGGTGCCGGAGGTGTAGCTGATGAGTGCGATGTCGGCGGCGGCGGGCTCGGGGACGGTGGGCGCCCCTCCGCCGGTCCGGGCGACGGTGAGCAGGTCGTCGGCGCCGTCCTGGGGGCCGGCCGGCTCGTCGCGCAGCACCCGGACGTCGTCGCGGGTCTGGAGTCCGCGTTCGTCGGCGGTGACCGCGATCCGGACGGAGCCGGCCTCGGCGGCGGTGGCGCGCAGGAAGCCGGCCCAGGTGCGGTCCGCGCAGAGGACGGCGGTGACCTCCGCGTCGTCGAGGATGTGCCGGATCTCCGCCGCCTTGTACATGGGGTTGACGGGGACGACCACGCCGCCGGCCTTCCAGACGGCGAGCACCGCGAGCACGAAGTGCGGGGTGTTCTGGAGCATGACCGCGGCGCGGTCGCCGGGCCTGAGCCCGCGGGCGGCGAGGTGGCCGGCGAGGCCGTCGGAGAGGGCGTCGGCCTCGGCGTAGTCGATCCGGCCGTCGAAGTAGGCGAGCGCGGTGCGGTCGGGGGCGCGGCGGACCGCGGCGCGGAAGGCGTGCAGCGGCGAGGGCGGCGGCTGGACGGGGGCGCGCTGGGCGTCGGTGAGCAGGGCCAGCCACGGCTTGTCCTGGTAGGTGGTCACCGGGCCTCCCCCTCGCGTGCCTCCAGCTTCTGTTGGAGGTGGTTCATCCCGGCCAGCCAGCGGTCCGGGTCGGTGGCGCGGGCGGTGTAGTAGTCGCCCACCTCGGGGTGCGGCAGGACCAGGAAGCGGCCCGCTTCCATGGCCGCGAAGAGGGCGTCGGCGACGGCGTCCGGCTCGATGGCGGTGGGGGTCAGGACGAGGTCGCCGGCGGTGCCGGTGGCGGCGAGCATGTCGGTCCGCACGCCCTGCGGGCAGATGGCGTGCACGTCGATGCCGCGGTGGCGGTAGGTCAGCGACAGCCACTCGGCGAAGGCGTAGGCGCCGTGCTTGGTGACGCTGTAGGGGGCGGCGGCGACCATGGTGAGCAGGCCGGCGGCGGACACCGTGGAGACGAACCGGCCGCTGCCGCGCGCCAGCCATTCCGGCAGCAGCTCGCGGGCGGCCCGCACGTGGGCCATCACGTTGACGTCCCAGGCCAGCGCCCAGTCGCCCTCGGGCGCTTCGGGACCGCCGCCGGTGCCGACGCCGGCGTTGGCGCAGAAGACGTCGATGGCGCCGCCGAGCGCCTCGCGGGCCGGGCCGACGGCGGCGGAGGCGTCGCCGGGGACGGCGACCGCCCCGATCTCCTCCGCGGTTCTGCGGGCCTTGGCCTCGTCCAGGTCGTTGACCACGACCCGGGCGCCCTCGGCGGCGAACCGGCGGGCCAGCGCGGCGCCGATCCCCCCGCCCGCTCCGGTCACAACAACGGCCTTGTCCCGTACGACTGCCACGCTGCGTCTCCCTCGGTCGCCTGACTCCACCGGCTCCACCGGCTCACCGGCAGGGGCAGACTAACCAGTCGGTATGTCCCAGCGGAAGCCTCTGTTTTCCGTCACGGCCGGGATTGCGGGGGTGGCGGTCGCCGGTGGGGACGGGCGAGCGCTCCCGGTCAGGAGGGCGCGCGGCCGGACGGCGGGTCCGCGATGAGGAGGGCGATGCCGTCCAGGAGCGGCGTGAGGCCGAAGGCGAACAGCGCGTCCAGGTCGAGGTCGTAACCGTCCGCGAAGCTGCTGGTGAGCCTGGTGAAGACGGGGTAGCGGGTCGACGCGGTGATCGTCTGGAAGGCGCGGGCCTGCCGGTCCATCCACTGGTCCTCGGACAGTCCGGTGGCGGCCTCGGCCTGGGCCTCCCGCTCCAGGTGCACCGCGATCCCTTGGATGTAGCTGTAGAACAGGACGTGCAGGTCGAGCATCGTCTCCGGTTCGAGGCCGTGGCCGTCGAGGGCGGCGAGCGCCCATTCCGCGTGGACCATCAGGGACGGCAGCATCAGGGGGCGGGTGAGGGAGCCGACCTGGGCGAGCCAGGGATGCCGGCGGTAGATCGTCCACAGGGTGCGCGCGCCGAGTTCCAGCCGGGCCCGCCAGCCTTCCGGCGGCGGGGCCGGGTAGGTCTCCTCGCCGAACGCCGCGTCCGCCATCAGCAGCACCAGGTCGTCCTTGCTGGTGACGTGGCGGTACGGGGACATGGCGGCGACGCCGAGCCTGGCCGCGACGCTGCGCATGGACACCGCGGCCAGCCCCTCGGCGTCCGCGAGGTCCACGGCAGCCCGGACGATCCGTTCGCGGCTCAGGTCGCGATCGGGCGGGGCCGTGGACGGCGTCCGGCGCGTGGTGGGGGCGCGGTGCTCCGTCGACGCCGGCCGGTCGCGGGCCGCCACCACGGTGCCGACCCGAGGGCGGGCCTCGACCAGCCCCTCCAGGCGCAGCGTGGTGAGGGCCTTGGTGGCGGTGGCGAGCGCGACGCCCCATTCGCGGGCGATCCGGCGCGTCGAGGGCACGCGGTCGCCCGGGGCGAGCGTGCCGTCGGTGATGCGCCGGGCGATCTCGTCGGCGATGCGCCGGTACGGCGGATCGGGCTGTGCGGCCATGCGGTCGCCTCCTCGGGATTTTTTTCGCACCCATCGGATCTGTACTAGTTCAGACGCTACCAGCGCGGAGCGTCTGAGAGCGGCATCTGACCTAGAACAGGAGGGGGATATGGGCAGTTGGCGGCGCTGCGCATACGCCGTACATTCAGGCGCGTACAGCGTATGAAGGAGCGTGTATGAAGACCGTGCTCATCTCCGGCGCCGGGGTCGCCGGATCCGCACTCGCCCACTGGCTGCACCGCGACGGGGTCGCCGTGACGGTGGTGGAACACACGCCGGGCCGGCGCCGCGGCGGCCAGGCCGTCGACATCCGGGGCACCGCACTCGATGTCGTCGAGCGGATGGGGCTGCTGGACCGGGTCCGCGCGCACCGCACCCGGATGCGCGGCATGTCGGTGCTGGACGGGGACGGCAGGGAGGTCCACCGCTCGACCGAGACGACCTTCAGCAGCGGCCGGCTGGCGAGCGAGGACATCGAGCTGCTGCGCGAGGACCTGGTCCATGTCCTGCACGAACAGGCCGGCGCCGGCGTCGAGTTCGTCTTCGACGACCGCATCAGGGCACTGGACCAGGACGAGGAAGAGGACGAGGAGGGAGGGGTGGCGGGCGGGGGCGGGATACGCGTCACCTTCGAGCGGGGCCGCCCCCGGACGTTCGACCTGGTCGTGGGGGCCGACGGCCTGCATTCGGCGGTGCGGCGGCTGGGTTTCGGACCGGAGGAGCGGTTCACCCGCCACCTGGGCATGCACCTGGCGCTCTTCACCGCGGACAACTTCCTGGGCCTGGACGACTGGCAACTGTGGCTCAGGGACGGCGAGGCCGGCTACGGCATCTACCCGGTGCGCGACAACACCGAGCTGCGGATCTCGTTCGGCTTCGCGGCCGGGCCGCTGCCCGCCGGGCCGCTCGACACCGCGGCACACAAGCGCCTCGTCGCCGACCGGATGGCGGCCCTGCGCTGGGAGACCCCGCGGCTGCTGAAGGCCCTGTGGGAGGCTTCCGACTTCTACTCCGACGCGATGACACAGGTCCACATGGACCGCTGGTCGCACGGCAGGACCGTGCTGCTCGGCGACGCGGGGTACTGCGCCTCGCCGCTGTCCGGCCAGGGGACCGGCCTCGCCCTCGTGGGGGCGCATGTCCTGGCCGCCGCCCTGCGCGGTGCGGGCGACGACCACCGCGCGGCCTTCGCCCGCTACGAGGAGCGGATGCGCCCGTTCGTCGCGCTCAACCAGGCGCTCGCCGTGGAGAATCCCGGCGGACCGGCCTCCGAGGCATCCGTCGACCGGGCCAAGCGCGCGCTCGCACTGGAGGACTGACCGCCCCGGCCGACGCCGCCCGCCCCGCCCCGCTCCGCCACGAGGACCGGCCCGGCGCGTTCCGCACCGGGCCGCCGAGCGTTAGCGTGCCCACGACACACATCGAGTCGACCACCGCTCACGGAGGTGTGCGCATGGCTCTGTCGAGACGTGTTCTGCTGGGGCAGTTGGCGGCGACCGGGGCGGCCGCGGCAGCGGTCTCCGCGGGCCCGGCCGCCGCCCAGGCCGCGCCGGGTGCCCGCGGCCGGCGGGTGCGCACCGGCTTCGACCGCCTGGCCGCCGACGGCTACCGCCTCCTGGACGGCCGGCGGGTCGGCATCGTCACCAACCCCACCGGCGTCACGCGTGGGGGCACCTCCCGCGCGAGCGAGGCCGGGCGCGGGGGGATCCGGCACCTCGTGGACGTGATGCACGCCGACCCCCGGGTCCGGCTCACCGCCGTCTTCGGGCCCGAGCACGGCTTCCGGGGCACCGCCCAGGCCGGCGGCTCCGAGGGCCGCTACGACGACCCGGCCACCGGTCTGCCCGTCTACGACACCTACGACAAGAGTGGCCGGGAGCTCGCCGACATCTTCACCGCCTCCGGCGTGGACACCGTGGTCTTCGACATCCAGGACGTCGGCGCCCGCTTCTACACCTACATCTGGACGCTCTACGACTGCATGGTGGCGGCCGTCCTGGCCGGCAAGCGGCTCGTGGTGCTGGACCGCCCCAACCCGGTGACCGGCCGGGCCGCGACCGGCCCCGTGCTGGACCGGCGGTACTCCTCCTTCGTCGGCCGGGAGCCGATCGCGCAGGCGCACGGCATGACGGTGGTGGAGCTGGCGCTGCTCTTCAACGGCGAGTTCGTGCTGGCCGCCGCCGGGCGCCCGGCGCCGCTGGAGACGGTCCGGATGACCGGCTGGCGCCGCACCGACTTCTTCGACGCGACCGGGCTCCCCTGGGTGCCCCCGAGCCCCAACATGCCCACCCCCGACACCGCCCTGGCCTACGCCGGGACCTGCCTGTTCGAGGGCACCAACCTCTCCGAGGGCCGCGGCACCACCCGCCCCTTCGAACTCCTCGGCGCCGAGGGCCTGGACCGCCGCTGGGCCGAGGCCGCGACCGAACTGGACCTGCCCGGCGTGTACTTCCGCGAGGCGTACTTCGCCCCGACCTTCTCCAAGTTCCAGGGCAGGACGATCGGCGGCCTCCAACTCCACGTCCACGACCGGGCCGTCTTCGACCCGGTGCTGACCGGCATCGGACTGCTGGTCACCGTCCGGCGCCTGTGGAAGGACTTCGCCTGGCGCGCCGACCACTTCGACCGACTGGCCGGCACCGACACCGTCCGCACGATGATCGACGCGGGCGCGGGGGTCGAGGAAATCGCGGGAGCCTGGGCGGAGCGGCTCGGGCGCTTCCGGCGGGTGCGGGAGCGGTATCTGCGGTATCCGTAGGAGCCGTTGGCGGGCGGCCAGGGTGTTCGGGGCACTCGGGGGCGCCCGGGGCAGTCCGGGCAGGTGTGGCGGCCGAACGGGCGGGCCTGCCCGATATCTCACCATCCGAGATAGATCATTTCGGCTATTGACTGCCCCGTGCACCGACCAAGAGAGTGCGGCTCGTGCACAGTGACGCGACATCAGCGAAGCCGGCGGCGTCCCCGGACGCGGCGCCGGCCGGCGGGGAGAGCCTGCGGCGGGTGGCCGTGGCCTCGTTCATCGGGACCGCCATCGAGTTCTACGACTTCTACATCTACGGCACGGCCGCGGCCCTGGTGCTCAACCAGGCGTTCTTCCCGACGCTCGACCCGGTCAACGCCACCCTCGCGTCGTTCTCCACCTATGCGGTGGCGTTCGCCGCCCGACCGCTCGGGTCGGTGGTCTTCGGGCACTTCGGCGACCGGGTCGGCCGCAAGTCGGTACTGGTCGCCTCACTGCTGCTGATGGGCCTGTCCACGGCGCTCGTCGGCCTGCTGCCCGGATACGGAACGTGGGGGATCTGGGCTCCCCTGCTGCTGATCCTGCTCCGCTTCCTCCAGGGGATCGGGCTGGGCGGCGAGTGGGGCGGGGCGGCGCTGCTGGCCGTCGAGCACGCACCGCGCGGACGGCGGGGGCTGTACGCCGCCTTCCCGCAACTCGGGCCGTCCGTCGGCTTCTTCGCGGCGACCGGGGTGTTCTGGCTGCTGTCCGAGACGATGAGCGACGCGGCCTTCCGGTCGTGGGGCTGGCGGGTGCCGTTCCTGCTGTCGTTCCTGCTGGTGGGGGTGGGGCTGTTCGTCCGGCTGAAGATCAGCGAGACGCCGGTGTTCGCCAAGGTACTGGACGCCCAGGAGGCCAGCCGGGTCCCGGCCGTGGACGTCTTCCGGCGGCATCCGCGGGAGCTGCTGCTGGGTGCCGGCGGGATGGTCATCGCCTACGGCCTCTTCTACACCGCCACGACCTACTGCCTCGCGTACGCCACCGGCACCCTGGGGATCCCCCGCACCACCATGCTCGGCCTCTCCCTGGTCGCCTGCCTGTTCCTGGCGGCGGGCACCTGGCTGGCGGCCACCCGTTCCGACGGCAGCGGACGCCGCACGCTGATCCTGGGCGGCTCCGGGCTCGCGCTGGTGTGGGGGCTGGCCCTCTTCCCGCTGCTGGACACCCGGCAGCCGGTGCTGATCGCCCTGGGCATCGGCGGCGCGCTGTTCTGCATGGGCGTGGTCTACGGCCCGATGGGCGCCTATCTGCCGGAGCTGTTCGGGACCACGGTCCGCTACTCGGGCGCGTCGCTCGCCTACAACCTCGGCGGGGTGCTGGGCGGGGCGGTCGCGCCGCTGGTCGCCACCCGGCTCCAGGCGGCGTTCGGTTCGGCGTCGGTGGGGTGGTACGTGAGCGCGATGGCGCTGGTGTCGCTGGGATGCGTGCTGGCGCTGCCGGAGACCAGGGAACGCGAACTCCTGGGCTGAGCATCCCCCTTGGGGGCCTTCAGGGCCGGAGCCACCAGCGCTCGCTCTCCCAGGAGAGCACCTCCCAGAGGCGGTTGAGCGGGTGCTCCGGCCCGTAGGAGTCCCGCTCGCCGCGTCGGGTGAAGACGCCGACCAGGACCTCCGTGCGGGGGCCGACGTCCCCGGTGACCTCCAGGGTGCGCAGGCCGCCGGCCTCCGGGAGGTGACCGTCCGACGCCGCCTCCCCCAGGCCCCTGGTGACCAGCATCGCGCCGCTGACCACCCCCGAGCGGAGCAGCTCGAAGCCGTAGTGGGCGGCCTCGATCTCGGCGGCCACGGTCAGCTTCTGGCGGTAGTCGCTGCCGTACCAGGCGGTCAGGAAGCGGTCGATCAGCCCGCCCGTGGAGACCACCAGCGGCAGCCGCGGCAGTTCGCCGGCGGGGAACGAGCCGCCGGGCAGCCGCTCCGGTGGCAGGTTGGTCAGCAGGGACAGCCCGCTGCGCCGCCACTCCATCACCTCGTACGGGGCGAGTTGGGCGGCCTCCTCGCCCTCGGTGACCACGACGCTGCCGCAGACCAGGTCCAGCTCCTGGGAGCGGAGCTTGGTGAAGAGGTCGGCGGTGCGGACGTGGGTGATCTTCAGGTCGACGCCCTCGCGGTCGAAGTCCTCGCTGACGTACTCCACGGCGTCCAGGAGGAAGCCGAGGGTATAGCGGGTGGTGCCGACGGAGAGCGTGCGGCCGAGGCGGCGGCGGGCGCCGTGGACACCCGCCGACCACGCGCCGAGGGTGCGCCGGGCCAGTTCGACCAGGGCCTCGCCGGTGGCGGTGAACAGCGCATCGCGGCCCCGGCCCTGCTTGAGGACCAACTCCTCGCCGCAGAGCGCCGCGAAGGTGCGGTTCATGGTGTCGAGTTGCTTCTGCACGCTGGACTGCTCGCGGCCCAGCCGGCGGGCCGCGGCCAGCGCGGTGCCCTCCTCGTGCACCGTGATCAGCGTGCGCAGCTGGTCCATCGTGGTGTCCAGCAGCTCCGTCGGGTACTGCTGCGGACTCGGGTACTGCTGCGGACCTGACGCGGCCATGTGCCCCTACTCGCTTTCCCTTCCCCCAGATTCAGGGATGAGCAGCATAGCCGTCCCGAAAACTCGTCCGGAGCCGAGGCGGTTTCCGGCTCATCGCGGAAACCGCAGAGAAATACAGCGGGGCCCCGAGGTGCGCGCACCCCGGGGCCCGTGTCGTTCGCTCCGCTACCTGTGGGCGGGGAATTCCACCACCTGCTGGTAGGTGGGGCGGTTCTGCCAGCTCATCTTGTCGTGGGTCAGACCGCCCACCGCGCGGTGGACGATCGAGTCCGCGCACCACTGGTCGCCGGCCTTGCAGTTGTCGTCGCCCGGGTAGACCTGGGCGGCGGTCCGCGCGCTGGCCTGACGGAGGGTGGCCAGGAG
Organism: Streptomyces noursei; assembly: GCF_016917755.1. Lineage (GTDB taxonomy): Bacteria > Actinomycetota > Actinomycetes > Streptomycetales > Streptomycetaceae > Streptomyces > Streptomyces yunnanensis. Next base: position 2,703,328 of record NZ_CP070326.1, read on the forward strand.
CGTGTCGCGACAGGCGGAGAGGTCGCCGTTGCCGCAGTAGCGTGCGGCGAGCGGGCCCTGGACGCGGTCGCCGAGCACCGCGCGCAGGTCCTTGTCGACATAGCTCCACCAGCCGTACTGGAAGGCCGATCCGGCGTGCGCGCCGGTGGGGCCGTGGCCGGCCGACGGGGACTCGTCGATCGCGAGGTTGGCACGCACCGCGTCGTAGAGGTCGGCGCCGAGGCCGGGCCGGAAGGTCTCCTGGACCATCAGCGGCCACCAGGCGTCCATCAGCCGGACCGCGTCGGAGTGGGCGTAGGCGTGCGAGCCGGGGGTGGTCTCGCGGCGCTGGGCGCCGTCCTTGCGCCAGGCGTCCAGCCGCTGGAGCGCACCGCGCAGCACGGGGTCGGTGACCGGCTTGCTGCCCAGGACCCGCAGCAGTTCGGGCAGGACGTCCTCGCCGCGCAGGTCGGTGAGGGCGGCGTCGGCCATCGCCCGGGTCAGGGAGGCCCGGGTGACCCCGCCGTCCCGGGTGAGCGCGCGCACCCGGTCGTCGAGCAGGTTGGCGCGGTGCACCGGGCCGTTGCCGAAGCCGGCCGAGTCGTAGTCCTTGGCCTGCTTGTTGTTCCAGGAGACGTAGTAGTCCTGGTCGATCGACTGCGGGTGCTGGGCGGGCGGGGTGTAGGCGGTGGTGTTGGTGTCGGGGTCGAAGCCCTTCCACTCGTAGGCCGGTTCGGCCTTGACGGGCAGCGCGGGGTCGACATCGGGGTTGCGGACGGGGTTGAGGCCGCTGTTGTAGTACGCGATGTCGCGGGAGTCGGCGTAGAACCAGTTGAAGGCGTAGCCGATGTGCTGGGCGGCCTGCTGGAAGCTCTTGGCGCCGTGGACGTACGACGGGTCGTTGAGCATCTGGAAGCCGATGATGGAGTCGGCCTCGTGGCGGTAGGTGGAGCGCAGCGCCGTGTAGGCGACGGGCTTGCCGCCGACGGTGGCGCGGTGGGTGACGGTGCCGTACTTGGTGCGGAAGACCTGCATCCGGTACGAGCCGGCCGCGGTGGGGTCGGCGACGGTGGGCTTCCAGGAGTTGGTGCGCTCCAGCTTCTCCATCGGCAGGCAGCGGCCGTGGTAGCGGTAGGAGGCGGACTCCTTGGTGGGCTCCGAGCCGTCCGCGTTGCACAGGTCGACGGCGTAGGTGTCGGTGATGTCCTGGCCGGCGGAGGTGGCGCTCCAGGCGTAGTCCTGGCCGCGGCCGAGCTGGACGTACATCCCGACGCCGGCGAAGGAGGCGCCGCGGGCGCTGATGCCGGGGCCCTGGATCTCCTGGAGCATCAGCAGCTGGGGCGCGAAGTAGCCGGTCTGCGGGCCGAAGACGGCGACCGGGTGGCCGCTGGCGGTGTGCTTGCCGGAGACCAGCAGGGCGTTGGACATCCCGCGGTGCTGGGTCGGGTCGAAGCTCCCCTTGGGCAGCACGCCGTCCTTGAAGAGGCCCTCCAACTTTCGGTACTTCTCCGGGGCCTTGACCGGGTCGCGGGGCGGGGTGGCGCTCTTGGAGGCGGCGGCGCCGGTGCGGTCGAAGACCAGCGGCTCGGGGGTGACCGAGCCACGGTCGGGCAGCGCGGTGCCCTTGGCCTTGGCGGGCTTGACGGCGTAGGGGAAGCTCTGGCCGTCGTGCAGGGTCTTGACCGCCTCGGGGTCGTTTCGCTCGCGGAAGGACTCCCAGACCTTGGTGCCCTTCTCCAGGCCGTACTTCTGCTGCGCGGAGAGCAGGGCGAGGGCGGACGGTACCTCGCCGCCGCCACCGTTGCCGAAGAGGCCGCCGACGACGGAGGCCAGCGCTATCAGGTCAGTGAGCTTGAACGGCTGGATCTCACCGGCGTTGGTGATCGCGTCGATGTGGCCGGTGACGACGTACTCGCCGGGGAAGTAGCGGCCGTTCTTGGACTGTTCGCGGTAGGCGTTGATGCCGTCCACGTACGCCTGGGCGTCCGCCATGGCCTGCTTGCCGCGGGCTCCGTTGTTGTTCCGGATCGCGTCGACCTGCGCCTGGAGGTCGGCCTCGGTGTACGGGGCCGAGGGCCAGAACTGCTGCTCCAGGCCCTGGTTGGCGAGGGCGCCACCGGCGAAGGAGGTCAGCTCGCCGCGTCCGATGTGCCGGAAGAGGTCCATCAGCCACAGCCGGTCCTGGCCCGCGGCGTAGCCGGCGCCGTACTCGGTGCCGTAGCGGGTGGTGCCCTTGATGTGCGGGACGCCGGTCTTCTTGTCGCGGGTGATGCTGACGTCCGGACGCGGGGTGCTCACCGAGGCGACCTGGTCCTTCGGGACGCCGAAGGAGGCGTCGTTGAAGAAGGCGGTGAGGGTGTCGTCGGTGAGCGAACGGTAGCCGCCGGCCAGGGCGTTGTAGGGGGCGATCTGGTCGGTGGTGTGCGGCGGATGGGTGCCGAACAGCTTGTTGCCGAGGATCTGCATCAGGGTGGCGTTGCCCGTCGCGCCGGGCGGCAGGATGTCCGCGCACTGGCCCTGGCAATAGTCGTCAACGTCGTGCGGCACGGCCGCAGTCGCGCTGGGGGGCGGTGCCAAGAACGTGGCACCCAAGGCGAACAGGGCTGCCGTGGCGGCGGTCCTGAGCCTTCCGGTACGTCGCTGCATTCCTGCTCCTTGAGGGGGTCCCGCTGCTCGTGGAGAGCCCGGGGAAGGTGCGCCGGACGTTACCGGCGGTTACTCGTGACGGGAAGATGAACAACAGTCACCTTTTCGAATTCCCCACAGCGGGCAGATGTCGATGGGCGTCGCACGGCCGGACACCCCGTCACATCGCCACCCAAAACCGCAAGAGAATTCGATGGATCCAGGTGGCGGCCGACTACGTCCATTCCCTGTCCAGTCGGGATCCTCCTCGGAGGTGGAAGCACCATGGCCGGTTTCAGAGCCCTCGCAGAACAGGTCCGTAATCCACGACTCGTCACCGTTCGGCGGCGCACCGCCCTGCGCAAGTGCCTGGAGCGCTTCGCCCCTTACGGGCACCGCGCAACGTGGCACCATCTGTGCACCAGGGCCGGATTCGCCCTCCAGGACCGCGACCCCGATCCGGCGCGGCTGATGGCCGCGCTCGCCGAGCTGGAAGAGGCGCGCGCCCTCTGGCTCGCCTACGAGGAGGAGTTCGCCGCCCGGCGCCGCCGCGAGAAGCACCACGGCATCCGCCAGCCCAGCGCCCTGGACGCATGGCACCGCCGCACCTGGGGCGGCTACGACATCGTGCCCTGCGCCTCCCCGCAGCGGCACCCGGCGGCCCGTCTCTCCGAGGTGCTGCGCCGCATGATCGCGGCGATGGAGGCGGGCCGCCCGCGCCGCGACTGCCCGGTCTGCGGCGGCACCCGCTTCGCGTGGGTCCCCGGCCCGGACGGCTGCCCGGCCACCGGCCCGGCCTGCCGGGAGTGCGGGGTGCTGGCCCCGGCGTCCGTACTGACCCCGGAGGCGCTGCACACCGCCGCCGGGATGCCCGGCGCGCAAGCCGCCGCGGCGGCCTGACCCCCGCTCCGCGCGGCGCCGTCCCCCCGTGCACGGGGGGGGGCTTGTCGGACCCTTCTGCCATCATCGGACACATGCTCCAGATGCTTCAGGTGTGTCTCAACGGCGCCCGCACGGCAGCCGATTCGTCGGCCGTGCCGCTGTCGCCGGCCGCGCTCGCGGAAGCGGCGCGGCAGGCGGTCGCGGCCGGCGCGCAGGACGTCCATGTCCATCCCAAGACCCCGTGCGGCCAGGATTCCCTCTCGCCGGGGGTGGTCGGCCCGGCCCTGGAGGCGATACGGGAGGCGGTGGACGTCCCGGTGGGCGTGACGACCGGCGCCTGGGCAGAGCCCGACCCCCGGCGCCGGGCGGAGCGGATCGCGTCCTGGACGGTGCTCCCCGACCACGCCTCGGTCAACTGGCACGAGGACGGCGCCGATACGGTCGCCGCCGCGCTGCTGGAGCGGGGCGTCGGCATCGAGGCGGGCATCTGGGCGGACACCGAGGCCGCCGCCCGGTTCGCCGAGTCGCCCTTCGCGCCACGGGTGCTGCGGGTGCTGGCCGAGGTCATCGACGACACCGACCCGCGCACCGCGCCCGACACCGCCCGGGCGCTGCTCGCCGAGCTGGCACGGATACCGCACGGCCGCCCGGTGCTGCTGCACGGCTTCGACGGCGGCGCCTGGCCGGTGCTGCGGCTGGCCGGGGAGTTGGGCCTGGCCAGCCGCATCGGCATCGAGGACACCCTCGCGCTGTCCGACGGCTCGCCGGCCGTCGACAACGGCCATCTGGTCTCCTGTGCCGCCGCGTTGACGGGCGGTCTTCCCCGCGCCTGATCCAGCCGGTACGTTCCGCGGCATGCGCGTCCCCGACCGCCCCCGCGGTGCCACACCCACGAATTCCAGTACACGGGCACCGCTGAACCTACCTAACGTCCACGGAGAAACTCGTTCTCCTGACCCATGAGGCCAACCCTCGCAGGCTTGTGTGCATGCAGCTTCGCTACAACTACCGTGCGTACCCGAACGCCTCTCAACGTCGCGCGTTGGCGCGTGCGTTCGGGTGCGCCCGTGTGGTGTGGAACAACTGCCTGCGCGACCGGAAAGAAGCGCATGCGGCGGGGCTGCCCTACGTGAAGTCGGCCGAGTTGTCGCGGTTTCGCATCACACAGGCGAAGCAGACCGAGGAACGCGCCTGGCTCGTCGAGGTGTCGGCGGTCAAGGTGGCGTGGTCCCGGCCGCTGCCTGCCACACCGACCGTCCCCTAGGTCCGCGGACCAAGCCACGCCGCGATGTCATGGCAGAGCTCGATGAACTCCTCGCGGCTCATACCCGACTTTGCTCGATTCACGTCTGGATGGACCCACTCCACGTTGTCCACGGCCAGAGCCTCACGCCCTCCCTTCGAACGCGGGTGTACGTGGTCAATCTCGGCCATCCCGTAGGTCAGCTTCCGTCCGGTGCAGGGGCAACGACCCTCCTGCTGTTCAAACGCAGCGATCAGGAGTTTCGCGCCAGCCACCGTTTCGGCCCCTAGAGCCTTCCGTGCCCGGCGGGCAAGGTAGTGGACCAAGCAGCGATCTGTGGAGAACTCGCAGACGGTGCGGGTGCACTTGTGACACCTGATCAGGAGAGCCTGCTTATCCCGCCACTTTCGGTGGTAGGCACTCCTCTTGCCCGGGTTGGCCTTGCGCCACTCTCAGTTGTAGGCATTCCGGCACTCTCGACAGTATCGATCGCCATCCTTGATGGTTGGCCTTCCACAGCCCTTCCCGCACAGTCGCATGATGTTTGTTCTGCCGCACACGATCAATGTTTGAGGGCAGGTTAAACGCCTCGCGGAGCACAGGTAAGACCGGGACGAAAGTCCCGGCACAGCGCGTTGAAGCAGGAAGCCATCGAGACGGCCAAACGACCGCAACGGGCGTCCTCGGCCCCCAAGCCGGGAAGGACACCAAGAGTTGACCCGCAAACTGAAACACTGTTGACGGGCTGATCGCCGGAGGTCGCGCGCGCCGGGGCCGGCCCGCCCCACCCGTGCGGCACCCGGGCCGCACGGGCCCTGACGAGAGGGTGTGGACGTCCATGGCCGAACTGCACGACCTGACCGCGCTCGAACAGGCCGAGGAGATCCGGTCCGGGGAGCTGTCCCCGGTCGAGCTCACCGAGCACTACCTCGCGCGGATCGACCGGCTGGACGGCACCCTGGGCGCCTTCCTCACCCGTACCCCCGAGCTCGCCCGCAAGCAGGCCGCGGAGGCCGAGAGCGAGGCCGTCGCGGCCCGCCGCGAGGGCCGCGCGCTGCCGCCGCTGCACGGCGTCCCGGTGCCCGTGAAGGACCTCAACCAGGTCGCCGGGGTGCGCTGCACGATGGGGTCGGCCGCGCTGGCCGAGTACGTCCCGGACGTCGACGACCATGTCGCCGCCGCGCTGCGCCGGGCCGGCACCGTCCTGCTGGGCAAGACCAACACCCCCGAGTTCGGGCTGCCCTGCTACACCGAGAACGCGCTCGCGCCGCCCGCCCGCACCCCCTGGGACCCGACCCGCTCGGCGGGCGGCTCCAGCGGCGGCGCGGCCGCGGCGGTGGCCGGCGGACTGGCGCCGGTCGCGCACGCCAGCGACGGCGGCGGTTCGATCCGCATCCCGGCGTCGGCGTGCGGGCTCTACGGCATCAAGCCCAGCCGCGGCCGGGTCAGCGGCGGCCCGGTGCTGCACGACGTCACGGGCCTGAGCACCTCCGGCCCGCTGGCCCGCACGGTGGCCGACGCGGCGGCACTGCTGGACGTGATGGCGGGCACCCGGCCCGGCGACCCGTACGCCGCCCCGTCCCTGCCGCCCGGGGAGACCTTCGCCGGCCAGGTCCGCCGGGACCCCGGCAGCCTGCGGATAGCGGTGCTGGCCCAGGCGCCGCTCCCGGACGTCGAGGTGCACCCCGACTGCCGCACCGCGGTCGACGAGACCGTGACACTGCTCGGCGAACTCGGCCACCGGCCCGAGGAGTTGAGCTTCCCGGTCGACGACCGGATCCTGCACGCCTTCACCCGGGTCTGGTCGGTGATGGCCGCCAACCGCCCGGTCCCGCCGGGCGGCGAGGAGCTGCTGATGCCGCTCACCCGCTATCTGCGGGCCCGCGGCCGGGACGTCTCCGGCACCGCCTTCGGCAGCTCGCTGTACGCCTTCCGGACCCTCGCCCAGACCCTCGCCGATGAGCTGATGCCGCCGGGCACCGGCTACGACGTGATCCTCTCCCCCACCGTGGCCGCGCCGCCGCCCCTGGTCGGCGCGCTGCGCGACGACGCCGATCCGCAGGCCGAGTTCGCCGCGATCGGCCGCTTCACGCCGTTCACCGCCTTCTACAACGCCACCGGCCAGCCCGCGGTCAACGTCCCGCTGCACTGGAACGCCGAGGGACTGCCGATCGGCGTGATGCTGGCCGGCCGCTACGGCGACGAGGCCACCTTGATCGCGCTCTCCGCGCAGTTGGAGGCGGCCCGCCCGTGGGCGCACCGCAAGCCGCCCGTCTGGTGAACCGACGACCGGGGCAGCGGGAGTTTGACGACAGGCCCTAGCACTCCTCCCCGGGCGCGCAGCTCAGCGCGTCCGGGGCGCGGGTGCCGGCGTGGGCGTCGGTGTCGTCGTGCGGCGTCGGCGTCGGGTCGACGGTGCGGCGGTCCACTCGCAGCCGGCGGGCGCCGGGGCCCTGTTCGCCGAGGTTGTCGTAGGGGTTGGACAGCGCGCAGGTCTGCAGCGAGAGGCAGCCGCAGCCGATGCAGTCGGTCAGCCGGTCGCGCAGCTCGACGAGTTGGCCGATCCGCTCGTCGAGTTCGGTGCGCCAGACCTCCGAGAGCCGCGCCCAGTCCTCGCGGTTGGGGGTGCGCTCGTCCGGCAGCTCGGCCAGGGCGTCGCGGATCACCGCGAGCGGGATCCCGACCCGTTGGGCGGCCCGGATGAAGGCGACCCGGCGCAGCGTCTCGCGGGTGTAGCGGCGCTGGTTGCCGGCCGTGCGGGTGCTGCTGATCAGTCCCTTGGACTCGTAGAAGTGCAGGGCGGAGACGGCCGCGCCGCTGCGCGCGGAGAGCTGGCCGACGGAGAGTTCGTGGACCTTGAACGGAAGCTGGGGCACGCGGCCCACCCTACGGCCTGTCCGGGGGACCTCCGGGGCGGCCTGCGGCCGGGGCGTTGACAGCGGGCGCCCGTCCTCGCATGCTGAGCAAGCGCTTAGTAATCGGCTGAGGAGGCGGACGAGGATGGCAGAGCCCCGGGTGTTCGGGTCGGTCGAGGAGCTGCGGGCGGCGATCGGCGAGGAGCTGGGCCCCAGCGACTGGTTGGAGGTCGACCAGAAGCGGATCGACCTGTTCGCGGAGGCCACCGGCGACCACCAGTGGATCCACGTCGACCGGGAGAAGGCCGCGGCCGGCCCGTTCGGCACGACCATCGCGCACGGGTATCTGACCCTGTCGCTGCTGCCGGTCCTGGTCCCGCAGCTGATGCGGGTGGACAACGTGAAGATGGGCATCAACTACGGCACCAACAAGGTGCGCTTCCCGGCGATCGTCCCGGTCGGCTCCCGGCTGCGGGCCCGGGCCCGGATCGCGGAGGTGGCCGAGGTGACCGGCGGGGTGCAGCTCACCACGCTGGTGACGGTCGAGCGGGAGGGCGGCGAGAAGCCGGTGTGCGTGGCGGAGTCGGTCAGCCGGTTCCACCTGTAGGTCGTCGCCGTCCGTCCCTGCCCCACCGGGCAGGGCCTGGTCGGTGGGCGGCTCTCAGACGGAGCCGCCGACCATCCGCAGGACGAGGTCGGCATAGAGCGCGCCGACCTCGTCGGGCGTCCGCGGGCCGTCGGCGGAGAACCAGCGGGCGACGTCCACGCACAGCGACAGCACGGCCAGGGTGGTGCCGGGGACGTCGTCCACCCGGAACTCCCCGCTGTCCGCGCCGTCCTGGATGATCTGCCGGAGCAGCCGGTCGGTGCGCCGGCGCAGCCCGGCGATCTCGGCGTAGTGGTCCGGGCCGAGCGCCTGGAGCTCGTACTGGATGACCCGGGCGGTGGTGTGGTGCTCGGCGTGCCAGCGGGCGAAGGCGCGCACCGCGTCGCGGAGCCGGTCGGTGGCGCTGCCCCCGGCCTCGGCGGCGGCGCCCATGATGCGCAGCGCCTTCTCGTGGCCGGTGCTGCTGATCCGGTAGAGCAGCTCTTCCTTGGTCTTGTAGTGGATGTAGAGCGCGGCCGGGCTCATCCCGGCGCGGCCGGCGATGTCACGGGTGGTGGTGGCGTGGTAGCCGCGCTCGGCGAACGCCTGGACGGCCGCGCTGACCAGCCGCCGCGCGGCGTCCGGGGTCACCCCGGACCACTCGCCGCTCTCCTCCGCCGCCCGCTCGGCCGCACTCATCGCCTCTCCCCGCTCCTCGATCCGTCAGGGGCCTTCCTCTGCCGGATCGAACACCATACCGCGTCGCTGAGCAAGCGCTTAGGGCCGCTCGCCGGGCTCCCGGCGGGGCGGCGGTCGGACGGCGGACGGGCGGGTCAGAAGGCGGAGACGCCGGTCAGGGCGCGGCCGATGAGGAGCTTCTGGATCTGGCTGGTGCCCTCGTAGAGGGTCATCACCCGGGCGTCCCGGAGCAGCTTGCCGACCGGGTACTCGTCGATGTAGCCGTAACCGCCGAAGACCTGCAGGGCGTTGCTCGCGGCGCGCACCGCGGCCTCGGAGGCGAAGAGCTTCGCCTTGGACGCCTCGGTGGCGAAGGACTCGCCGCGGTCGATCAGATCGGCCACCCGCCAGGTCAGCAGCCGCGCCGCGTCCACGTCCACCGCGATGTCGCTGATCAGCTCCTGGACGAGCTGGCGCCCGGCGATCGGGGCGCCGAACTGCTCGCGCTGGCCGGCGTAGCCGAGCGCGGCGTCCAGCGCGGCCTGGGCGATGCCGACGCAGCCGGCGGCGACCGACATCCGCCCCTTGGCCAGCGCGGACATGGCGACCGAGAAGCCCTTGCCCTCGGGGCCCAGCATGGCCCCGGCGGGCACCCGCACGCCCTCCAGGACGAGTTCGGCGGTGGCCTGGCCGCGCAGCCCGAGCTTGCCGTGGATCGGGCGGCGGGTCAGGCCGGGGGTGTCGGTCGGTATCAGGAAGGCGCTGATGCCCTTGTGGCCGGGGGCGCCGCCGGTCCGGGCGAAGAGCAGGACGACGTCGGCCCAGGTGCCGTTGGTGATGAACATCTTGCCGCCGTCGACGACCCAGTCGCCGCGCGCGCCGTCGCGGACCGCGCGGGTGGTCAGGGCGGCCGCGTCGGAGCCGGTGCCGGGCTCGGTCAGACCGAAGCAGCCGAGCGCCTCGCCGGACGTCAGCCGGGGCAGCCACGTCCGCTTCTGCTCCTCGTCGCCCCAGGCGGCGAGGGTCTTGGCGACCAGGCCGAGCGAGACCGAGACGATGCCGCGGACCGAGGAGTCGCCGCGCCCCAACTCCTCGGTGACCAGGGCGTAGGAGAGGTGGTCGCCGCCGGAGCCGCCGTACTCCTCGGGGATGGTCAGGCCCAGGAATCCCAGGTCGCCGAGCGCGCGGACGATGCCCGGGTCGACCTGCTCGGCGCGGTCCCAGGCGGTGGCGTGCGGGGCGATCTCGCGGTCGGTGAAGTCCGCGGCGAGCCGGCGTACGGCGGTCTGCTCGGGCGTGAGCTCCAGGTTCATCTCGGACCCCTTGTCGACGGGAACGGGAGGGCGACGGACGGAGAAAATTAGCGGTGCTAGTTTTCGTGGGGCAGCCCCTACTATGTGCGGCATGGCCCGACCCCGCAAGCCCCTGCTGAGCCGCGAGCGCATCGTCACCACCGCGCTGGCACTGATCGACGCGGAGGGGCTCGCGGCGCTCTCCACCCGGCGGCTGGCGGCGGAACTGGGCGTGAGCGGCCCCTCCCTCTACAACCACTTCACGACCAAGGACGAGATCCTCGACGCGGTGGCCGACACCGTCATCGCCCAGGTCGACGTCTCGACCCTGGCGTCCGGCGCCGACTGGCGGGCCGGCCTGCTGGACTGGGCCCGCTCCTACCGCGCGGCGCTGGCCGCCCACCCGCACATCGTGCCGTTCCTCGCCCAGGGCCCCGGCCTGCGGCCGGCCGGGCTGAAGATGGCCGACACGGCGTTCGGCGGCATGGTGGAGGCGGGCTGGCCGCCCGCCCTGGCCACCAAGGTCTGCGCCATGGTGCGGTACTTCGTCGCCGGCTCGGCGCTGGGCTCGTTCGCCCGCGGCTTCGTGGACGACCCGCGCGCCTACGACCCGGCCGCCTACCCGCACCTCGGCCAGGCGCACCTGCTGGCCGAGCACCAACGCCGGGTGGACGAGGGCGCGTTCGAGGCCGGACTGCTGGCGCTGGTGGACGGCCTGACGCTGCATCACCCGGAACTGGCAGCACCCGGACGACCGCCCAGGATTTGAATGTAAAGTGCATCAGTCCCTGGCGGGCAGGGACGATGTGCGTCCTGCGGAGGCGGATATGCGCCAGCCGAGCACGGCCGACGGAGCGTCGGCTGCCAAGAGTCACGACCTGTCAGCGACCCGTCCGTCGATGCCCCGCTGGCGACGGTTCGTCGTGGAGGTGCTGCGCGGCCAGGCACAGGTCGACCTCCTGCCCAGCGCACTGACCGGGCTGGTCTTCTCGATCGCGCTGTGCGCCGCGGGGTGGCGGTACGGCGCCTACGGGCTGCTGGGCGCCGCCGTGGGCACCGGCACCGCGCGCCTGCTGGGCGTGGAGGGCGGCCGGGTCGCGGCCGGACTGGAGGGCTTCAACTCCTGCCTGGTCGGGGTCGCCTGCGCGGTCTTCCTGCACGCCGACCACCTGTCCACCCTGCTGGTCGCGGTCGCCGCCAGCGCGGCGGTCACGGTCGTCACGGCCGCCGCCGCGCGGCTCCTGGGCACCTGGGAGCTGCCCACCTTCACCCTGCCGTTCTGTCTGACGGCCACCGCGCTCACCGTCGCCGCGCCGGGTTTCCAACACGTCTGGCACCTGTCCGACGCCCTGTCGGCGCTGCCCGGCGCCGCGTCCGGGCCCACCGCGCTCGGCTTCACCGACCTGTGGCACGCCTTCTTCGCCAACTTCGGCGAGATCTTCCTGATGCCGCAGTGGTACGTCGGCCTCATCTTCCTCGTCGGCATCTTCCTCGCCGACCGCCGCATGGGCGCCCTGGCCTGCGCCGGCAGCGCCGTCGGCATCCTGACGTCCTGGGCGCTCGGCGCCCCCGCCGACCAGGTGCGCCAGGGCCTGATGGGCTACGACGCGGTGCTGGTGGCGATGGCGCTGGGCGGGGTCTTCCTGGTCACCGACGCCTGGAGTGTGGGGTACGCGATGGTCGGTGCGATCGCCGCCACCGTGCTCAGCCCGGCGCTCGGCGCGCTCTTCGCGCCGTCCGGCGGGCACGCCTTCACCTGGCCGTTCGTGCTGGTTTCGCTGGTGTTCCTGGCCGCCGCGCCGGCCTTCCCGCGGCTGCGCCGGGCCACGGGCTGACCGGCCGGCGGCGCATCGGACCGCTCAGAACACCACCAGCGCCCGGCCGCCCTTCCCGGCGAGCATCGCCTCGAAGGCGGCCGGGATCCCGTCCAGCCCGATCCGGTCGGTGACCAGCGCGGAGAGGTCGAGCGCGCCGGAGCGGACGTGCTCGGCGATCACCGGCAGGTCGCGGGCCGGATCGCTGTTGCCGTAGACGCAGCCGGAAAGCGTCCGGCCGAAGTAGAACAACTCCAGGGCGGAGAAGGCGACCTGCTGGTCCTTGCCGCCGATGCCCACCACTGTCGTCCGGCCGCCGCGCCGGGTGGCGGACCAGGCCGCGCGGATGGTCTCCGCGCGGCCCACGCACTCCACGGCGACATCGGCGCCGACGCCGCCGGTGAGCGCCCGGATCCGCTGGGCGCCCTCCTTCTCGAAGAACGCCGGACCGTCGGCGACCAGGAAGTCGGTGGCACCGGCCGCCCGGGCCAACTCCTCCTTCGCCGGCGAGACGTCCACCGCCACGATCGGGCCCGCCCCGGCGATCCGGGCCGCCTGCAGGGTCGCCAGCCCCACCCCGCCGACGCCGACGACCAGCACCGACTCCCCCGCCCGGACCCGGGCGCTGTGGTGGACGGCTCCCCAGCCGGTGAGCACCGCACAGCCGAGCAGGGCCGCGTCGGCCAGCGGGATGCCGTCCGGCAGCGGCAGCGCGGCGCGCGCGGGCACCACGGTCTCCTCGGCGAACGCGGCGGTGCCCAGGCCCGGGTAGAGCGCGCTGCCGTCGGCGCCGAGGGTGGCGTACGGGGCGCCCGCGGCCCGGCCGGCATGGGCGCACAGCCAGGGCTCGGCCAGTCCACAGAAGTGGCAATCGCCGCAGGACGGCGCCCAGTTGAGGACCACCCGGTCGCCGACCGCCACCCCGGTCACGTCCGGCCCCACCGCGCTGACGGTGCCCGCGCCCTCGTGCCCGAGCACGGCGGGGGCGGGTTGGCGCAGCGTCCCGTTGGACAGCGACAGGTCGGAGTGACAGACGCCGGCGGCGGCGAGCCTGATCCGGACCTGGCCGGGGCCGGGCTCCGGCAGTTCGATCTCGGTCACCCGGAGCGGGGCATTGACGGCGGGCAGGACGGCGGCGCGGACCACGGGGTCTCCTCGGGGCGTCGGCGGCGGGGCGGGTGGGACGGGCCGGCGGGGCGTGCCGGCCCGGTGCGGGAACGGGCTGTCAGAACTGGAGGGACTTGGTCTGGAGGTACTCGGTCAGGCCGTGCGGCCCCAGCTCCCGGCCGATCCCGGACTGCTTGTACCCGCCGAACGGGGCGAGCGGGTTGAACCGGCCGCCGTTGATGTCGACCTGGCCGGTCTCCAGCCGGCGGGCGAAGGCGACCGCCCGGGCGTCGTCGCCGGCCCAGACCGCGCCGGCCAGGCCGTAGACGGTGCCGTTGGCGATCCGCACCGCGTCGTCCTCGTCCTCGTAGCGCAGCACGGTGAGGACCGGGCCGAAGATCTCCTCCTGGGCGATGGTCATCTCCGGGGTGACGTCGGCGAAGACGGTGGGGCGGACGTAGAAGCCGGGCCCCTCGGGCGTCCGCGGTCCGCCCACGACGGGCCGGGCGCCCTCGGCGACGCCGCGTTCGAGGTAGCCGACCACCCGGTCCCGCTGGCGGGCGCTGACCAGCGGGCCGAGCCGCTCGCCGGGGACGTATTTGGCGGTCGCGGCGGCGGCCAGCGCGACCGCCTCGTCGTACTGGTCCTTGTGCACCAGCATCCTGGTCCAGGCGCTGCACGTCTGGCCGGAGTTGGCCATGACGTTGGCGACGCCGACCGCCACCGCCTTGCCGAGGTCCGCGTCGGGCAGGATGACGTTGGCGGACTTGCCGCCCAGTTCCAGGGCCACCCGCTTGACCGCGCCGCCGGCGAGCGCGCCGATGGTCCGGCCCACCGCGGTCGAGCCGGTGAAGGAGACCATGTCGATACCGTCGTGCTCGGCCAGCGCCCGGCCGGCGACCGGTCCCCGTCCGGTGACGAGGTTGACGACGCCGGCGGGTATCCCGACCGCCTCGACGCACTCGGCGAACAGCTGGGCCACCAGCGGGGTGTCCTCGGCGGGCTTGAGGACGACCGTGCAACCGGCCGCCAGCGCCGGGGCCACCTTGGCGACGATCTGGTGCAGCGGGTAGTTCCACGGGGTGATCGCGCCCACCACGCCGACCGGCTCGTGCAGCACGGTGGAGTTGCCGAGCGTCTCCTCGAAGGCGTACTCGCGGGCGATCTCGGCGTACGAGCCGCAGACCGCGACCGGCGCCCCGGCGTGCACGGTCCGGCTGAAGGCGAGCGGCGCACCGAGTTCCGCGGTGACGGTCTGCGCGATCTCCTCGGCGCGGGCGGCGAGTTGGTCGCGCAGCGCGGCCAGCCGCTCGGCGCGGGCGGCGGGCGGGGTGGCGGCCCAGCCGGGCAGGGCGGCGCGGGCGGCCCGCACCGCGGCGTCCACGTCCTCCGCGGAGCCGGCCGGGACGGTGGCGATGACCTGCTCGTCGGCCGGGTTGACGACCTCGATCGTGCCGCTGCCCGCGGCGGGCCGCCAGCGTCCGTCGATGTACATCGCCTCGTGGTGCTTCACGTTGCGTTCCTCCCGGGCCGGCTGGTGATGATCGGCACCCTAGGGGCACCCTCGGGTGCTTCCTAGGGGGACACCCTCCAAACTAGCGCCGGTAGTTTCGTGTCCGCCAGCGGCACCCCCGCCCGCCCGGGCCCTCCGCGGCGCGGACGCACCGCCCTCACCCGGCCCCGCCGCCGGCGCCGGCCGCCCCTGCCGCGCCCTTGCCCGGGCCGCCGTCCGGCCCGTCCAGATAGCGCGCCAGATAGGCCCGCAGCAGCTCCTTGGCCTCCGTGACGATCGCCGGATCGCCCGCCGGGTCGATGCGGAAGGCGAGCTGGAGCAGCGCGTCGGCGGTCTCCACGCCGACCAGGAAGACGGTGCGCAGCCGGGCGTCGGCGGGATCCAGGCCGAGCCGCCCGGCGAGCAGCCGCAGCAGCCGGTCGGCGACCTCGTAGTTGGCCTGCCGGGACTCGCGCGGAGCGGGGACGGTGAACTCCACCAGGGCGAAACCCGACACCGTCCGCTTCATGGCCAGGTACTCGTCGATCACCACGTCCATCGCGGCGCGCCAGCCCGGCGGCTGCTGCGGAGCGGTCAGCCGGGCGCTGATCCGGTCCGCGTAGGCGTCGAGGTTGCGCCGGGCGAGCGCCTCGGCCATGGCGCGCTTGTTGGGGAAGAAGCGGTAGACGGAGCCGATCGGGACCCCGGCGCGGCCGGCCACCGCGCGGGTGCTCAGGTCCTCGTAGCCGGTCTCGTCCAGCAGCTCGGCGCAGGCGTCGAGGATCCGGGCCAGGCGCTGGGCGCTGCGCCGCTGGACGGGCGCACGGCGGAGCAGGGGCGGTGCGGGCAGGTCGGGCAGGGCGGCGGGAGCGGGCTGCGGAGCGGGGGTGGACGGCGGGACGGGCGGGGGCGTCGAAGGCTGCACGTGGTCATCTTGCCCGCCACGCGCACCGGGGAGGGGCGAGCGGGGCGATCCGGCCACCGCGGCCGGGATCACCCCCCGCGTACCCGACCTCGCCCGACCAGGGAGGGAGCGCCGCCGTTGACGGACCCCCGCCCCAATCCTAAGGTCTTACATAGGATTCCCCGAGGTCCTCCTCGGACCCCGTGGTGCCTGGGATTCCGTGAACGTCTTGATCCGTGAGCGGCGGGAGCGTGCGATGACAGGTACGGACAACGAGCGGGCCAGGAAGGCGGCCGAGGGCCTCGCCTACTCCTCCGGGTTCGGCAACGAGCACAGCTCGGAGGCGGTCCCCGGCGCCCTGCCGGTGGGCCGCAACTCCCCCCAGCGGGCCCCCCTCGGGCTGTACGCCGAGCAGCTCAGCGGTTCCGCGTTCACCGAACCCCGGAGCCACAACCGCCGGTCCTGGCTCTACCGCATCCGGCCGTCGGCCGCGCACCCGCCGTTCATCCGCGCCAACCGCGGCGAGATCCGCTCCGCGCCGTTCACCGAGTGCCTGCCCGACCCCAACCGGCTGCGCTGGGACCCGCTCCCCGCGCCCGCCGACCCCACGGACTTCATCGACGGCCTGTGGACGCTGGGCGGCAACGGCGACGCCACCCAGCGCACCGGCATGGCGGTGCACCTCTACCACGTCAACGCCTCCATGGAACGCCGGGTGTTCGGCAACGCGGACGGCGAGCTGCTGATCGTGCCGGAGCGCGGCGGGCTGCTGCTGCGCACCGAGTTCGGCCTGCTGCGGGTCGAACCGGGCCATGTGGCACTGATCCCGCGCGGCGTCCGCTTCCGGGTCGAGCTGCTGGACGCCGCGCCCGACGGAACGGGCCCGACGGCTCGCGGCTATGTCTGCGAGAACTACGGCCGCCCCTTCGAACTCCCCCACCTCGGCCCGATCGGCGCCAACGGCCTGGCCAACGCACGGGACTTCCTCGCCCCGACCGCCGCCTACGAGGACGTCGAGGGACCGGTCGAGGTGGTCAACAAGTTCTGCGGCCACCTGTGGACCGCGACCTACGACCACTCGCCGCTGGACGTGGTCGCCTGGCACGGCAACCACGTGCCCTACGTCTACGACCTGCGCCGCTTCAACGTCATCGGCTCGATCAGCTACGACCACCCGGACCCGTCGATCTTCACCGTGCTGACCTCGCCCTCGGACACCCCGGGGCTGGCCGGGGTGGACTTCGTGGTGTTCGCCCCGCGCTGGCTGGTCGGCGAGGACACCTTCCGCCCGCCGTACTTCCACCGCAATGTGATGACCGAGTACATGGGCCTCATCGAGGGCGCCTACGACGCGAAGGCGGCCGGCTTCGTGCCGGGCGGCGGCTCGCTGCACAACATGATGTCCGCGCACGGGCCGGACCGGGAGACCTTCGAGCGGGCCAGCGCCGCCGAACTGGCCCCGCAGAAGATCGACGACGGGCTGGCCTTCATGTTCGAGACCCGCTGGCCGCTGACCCTCACCGAGCAGGCCCGGGACGCCGGACACCGTCAGCGCGGCTACGACGACGTATGGCAGGGTCTCCAGCGCCACTTCCGCCCGTAGCACCGGGACCAGCACCGCAGACCGGGGAACGCCCTTGACCACCTTCGCTCCCGACTCGCTCGCCCTGAACCGCAAGCTGCCGCTGTGGTACCAGGTCTCGCAGTCCCTGCGCGCCTCCATACTGGGCCGCTCCCCGGAGGCACCGCTCCGGCTGCCCACCGAGGACGCGCTCGCCGCGCACTACGGCGTCAGCGTGCTGACGATGCGCCAGGCGCTCAAGGAGCTGGAGGAGGAGGGGCTGATCAGCCGGCACCGGCGCCGGGGCACCTTCATCGAGCCGCATGCGCGGCGCGGTGCGCCGGTGCGGCTGCTCGGGTCCGTGGACGCGATCGTGGCCCAGCAGTCCGGGATGCGGACCGTGCTGCTGGAGCACGGACCGGTCGCGGTCCCCGCCGAACTGGCCGAATACTTTCCGGACCTGTCGGAGGTGGCCGGTTTTCGGCGACTGCGCAGCGACGAGGCGACGGACGAGCCCACCAACCACGCGCGCAACTACGTACGCCCCGACGTGGCCGCCCGGATCGACCTGGCGGACCTGGAGCGGTGGCCGATGACGAAGGTGCTGCGGGACGCGGTGGGCATCCGGATCGGGCGGATCACCGACACCGTCGAGGCCCGGCTGGCCGACCCCGAGACCGCCCGTCTGCTGCACGTGCCGCTGCTCAGCCCGATCCTGCACTACACCGGGATCACCTACGACGAGTCCGGGCGGGTGCTGGACGTCGCCCTGATCCACTACCGCGGCGACCGGTTCTCGTTCACGGTGACGCTGGACGCGCACTGACCCGCGGGCCGCGCCCGGGGCCGCCCCCGGCGGCGCCGCCCCTTCAGATCCGCTCCAGGCTCCGCCCGGTGCTGCGCGGCCCGAGCAGCGCCACGTCCAGGCACAGCAGCGCCAGCAGCACCGCGGAGCCGACGAAGACCGCGGGCGCGCCGAAGTCGGCGAGCACGCCCAGCGCGACGAACGGCAGCACGACCGAGGTGAGCCGGGACAGCGAGTAGGCGATGCCGATCGCGCTGCCGCGCAGCCCGGTCGGGAAGATCTCGGTCTGGTAGACGTGGAAGGCGTTGGAGAAGACGTTGCTGCACACCGTCAGCAGGAAGCCGAAGACGACGATCGCCCAGGTGGCGGTGGCGAAGCCGAAGGCCAGACCGCAGCCGGCCATGCCGAGCGCGGCGGCGACGATCAGCGTCCGGCGCTCGATCCGGTCGATCAGCGGGACGGACAGCGCGGAGCCGATCGGATAGCCGCAGTAGCTCAGCGCCGCGTACATCAGCGAGTCGGTGACGGTGTGCCCCTTGGCGGTGAGCACCACCGGCGCCAGCGAGCCGAAGCCGTAGTAGCCGACGGTCTGGAACACCTGGAAGATCCACCACATGAGCGTCCGGCGCCGGTACTCGCCGCGGAACATCTCCCCCAGCGGCACCTTCCGTTCCGGGACCTCCGCGACGTCCGGGACGGAGGGCAGGCTGTTGCCCGTCTCCGCCGCCACCCGCCGCTCGATGTCGGTGACGATCCGGTCGGCCTCCTCCTGACGGCCCTGGACGGTCAACCAGCGCGGTGACTCAGGTAGCTGACGTCGCATCAGTTGCAGGAAGGCGGCGCCCAGCGCGCCGGCGATCAGCAGCCAGCGCCAGCCGTCCACCCCCAGCACCGTGTGCCCGGCCACCAGGCGGGCACCCAGCAGCGCCGCCACCGGGACGCCGACGAAGCCGAGGGTGTAGGCGTAGGCGAGGTACCGACCGCGGACCGCCCGCGGCAGGAATTCCGCCAAATAGGTATCGACCAGGACGAGTTCGGCGCCGAGCCCGAGTCCGGACAGACAGCGCAGGACGAGCAGCCAGCCCAGATCCGGCGCGCACGCCGCGGCCAGCGAGAAGAGCGCGTAACCGCCCAGGTTGACCAGGAACATCCGGCGCCGGCCGAGCCGGTCGGCGAGCACCGACAGCACATTGGCGCCGACGAACATCCCCAGGAAACCGGCGGCGATCACCCAGGACTTCGCGGTGTGCCCCAGGCCCCACCGGTCGGCCAGTACCGCGGCGAGCACCCCGCCGAGGAAGATCTCGTAGAGGTCGAAGAAGGCTCCGATACCGACGACGAGGGTGATCCGGCGGTGCCAGCGGGACGGCGGCAGCCGGTCCAGCCGTGCGGCGGCCCGGGCCTCGATGGAGGTCCCCCGGCGCCGTCCAGGCGCGGAGGAGGCGATGTCCGTCATGGCGGCCCTCCCTCGGCAGGTGTTCCGGTCAGGACCGTACTCCGCCAAGATCAGCACGCGGAAGACCGCCTCGGGGCGCTTCTGGCGACCGGGCACCCCCGGCGCCGATGCCCCTCCGGGCGACGGCCGGCGGGCGGGAGTGCGCCGCCAGGGCCTACCATGCCGGGGTCGACCAACGGTTGCGGGAGGGGCTCCGCGTGACGGCGAAGCAGGGCGCGCCAGGACGTGACGCGCCACGGCTGTCCGATCTGATGCCGTGGTCCGTGGCGCCGCTACGGCTCGGCCGCTCCTGGGTGATGGGCCCCGATCCGGCCACCCTGCGCGCCCGCTGGCAGGCCCTGGCGAACGCCGCGGACCCGGCGGCGCGGGAGCGGCTGTTCCGCCCCTCCCGGGCCCGCACCCTGCACTCCGCGGTCGGTCAGCTCCCCGGTCGGGCCGCCCCGACCGCGCGGCTGTCCCGGGTGGTCGGCCCGTGCCCGGAGCCGGTGCGGGTGCTGCACGGGCCGTTCGACCGGCAGTGGCTGCTGCCCGACCACCGGCTGATCGACGCGGCCCGCCCGGAGTTGTGGCGGGTCGCCGACGAACACCAGCTGTTCCTGGTGGAGTTGGGCCAGGTCCCGCAGACCCCGGGCCCGGCGGTGGTGCCCTCCGCGCTGCTCCCGGACGGACGCTCCCCGGCCGGCCGGCCCGGCCGGATCCACCCGCTCCACCGCCGGCCCGGCGGCGCCGAGCCCAACCTCGCCCCCGGGCTGACGGACCTCCTCGCCCGCCGCCTGGACCGTCCGGTCCGCCCGGCCGAGCTGCTCGCCTGGATCGTCGCCACCGCGGAGCACTCCCCCGCCGGCACCGCGGTGCCGCTCACCGCCGACCCGGCGCTCTGGGACCGCGGGACGGCGCTCGGCTGCCGGCTGCTGTGGCTGTGCACCTGGGGCGCCCACCAGGGCGACGGCCCGAACGGGCCCGGCGGGCGGCCACGCCTGCCGGGCGGTCGGCGCCCCTACGTGCGTGCCGCGCTGCCCGCCCACGGGCTGCCCGGGACCCTCGCCTACGACCCCGACGACCAGGCACTGCTGCTCGGCAGCGGCCGGATCTCGCCGGTGCCGGCGGGCGCCTGGGAGTTCCACGCCGGGGGCGTACGGGTGCTGGAGGAGTGGTTCGCGCAGCGCTGCGGGACCGGTGCGGCCGGTGCGAACGGCGCGGCCGGCGGCGAGTCCGCCGAGGCCGGTTCGCTGGCGGCGCTGCGGCCCGCGGCCTGGCCCCAGGAGTGGACCTCGGAACTGCTGGAGCTGGTCACCGTCCTGGCGCTGCTGGCCGAACTCGCGCCGCAGGTGGCGCAGTTGGCGCGGGCGGTGGCGGCCGGTCCACGGATCGGGGCGGCGGAGCTACGGTCCGCCGGGGTGCTGCCGGTGCCGGCCGCGGCGGCCCGGCCGGCCTCCGTGCTGGACCACCGGG
This sequence comes from Streptomyces noursei, assembly GCF_016917755.1. GTDB lineage: Bacteria > Actinomycetota > Actinomycetes > Streptomycetales > Streptomycetaceae > Streptomyces > Streptomyces yunnanensis. The sequence continues at coordinate 2,724,059 of NZ_CP070326.1, forward strand.
AAGAGGGCCCGGACGGCCAGTTCGCGCTCTTGTGAGTCGCGCGCCGAGCCGGTGGGCACGGCGCGCCCGCGGGCACACAAAGGACCACCCGCCACGAGGTGACGGGTGGTGAGAAGACGGCACCGGGCGGCGGTGCTGTGCCGAGCCGGGACGGTGGGCTGCCTGAGCCGGTGGTGCCGCTTCAGGGACTGCTCAGCTGTGGCCGCCGAAGAGCGAGCGGCGAAGCCTGCGCAGCGGTGCGAACAGCGACACCCGGTGGCCGCGGCTCTTCGTGATGCGCGTGTGGTCACGCGCGGTGAGCTCCTGCATCAACGACGTGGCCCCCTCCACCTCGCGCTGCGGAATGGCGGGACCGCCGAGCACCGCGAGATGGCGGTCGAGCCGCGCGCTGGACGCGCTGCTCCCGCATGTGACGGCAGGGACCCGCGCCCTGCTGCGCATTGTTATCTGTTCCATGACTCTCCCCACCCGTACGAGGGCACCCGGCCAACGGGCAGGGTAACCCTATCTCTCTTGGAGGACACGCGTGCAGACCGGTCAACGGATTCACCTGCCATGCCTTGACGTTGACGAACACCATACGGAATGTCACGTACAGCGCGCGTGCCAGGGCGAGTTGGGAACCCGCGGGAGTTTTCCGGGGAGGCCGGAGCGCGGAGGAGGAAGCCCCCTCCTCCGCACCCTGTACACGGAAGATCACGCAGCGGAGCCGAACACCGGGAGGTAGCCGCTGGCTTGACCGGCGGCGGTGGGGTGGTAGGACTCGCCGACGGGATAGGTCACGCTGTGCAACCACGGGCTGCCGGAGCACAGCTCATGGCCGGCGAAGGTGGAGTTGACATCGGCGAAGGCGAAGCCGTGGTCGGCGGCGCGCTTGGCGATGACGCCGTTGATGGCGTCGGCGGCGTCGTTGATGGCGGCGCGGGACTTCTCGGTGAGGCCGGCCACACAGGATCCGTCGAGCTTGTAGAAGTGCGGGTACCCCAGGGCGACGACATGGGCGGACGGCGCCTTGTCGGCGATGGCCCCGTACACGGTGTCGAGCTTGCCGGGGAGGGTGTTGTCGATGTAGGTGCGGGCCTGGCCGACGCGGGCGAGGCAGGCACTCTCGCCCTGGAGGGCGCAGGTCGTCATGGTGTCGGCGAATCCGGCGTCGTTGCCGCCGATGGTGATGCTGACCAGGCTCGTGGCGGAGTTGAGCGGGCCGAGCTGACCACTGACGACATCACCCGTTCGGGCCCCTGAACATGCGGTGAAAGCGAAGGACGACGGGGAGTGCGCCGCCGCCCAGAGGGCCGGATAGGACTTGGTGCTGCGTTTACAGGCACCGCTGCCGCTGTCGTAACTGCCGGCGCCGACGCCGGAGGAGTAGGAGTCGCCGAGGGCCACATAGCCCCCGGCGGCGGGGAGTTGGGCTGCCGCCGCGGCGCCTGCGCCGGTGAGCGCGAGCGACGAAGCAACGAAGAAGGCGGATGTCAATGCCGCAAAACGGGACACTCTCATGGAACCTCCCATAGCAGGATCTCTGCGCGATCCGTGGTACCAGGAGTCCCGCGTGGCCGGAAGTGTCCATGCCAAAACTCGTACAGAGTTCATGACAAATCTGCTGTTCTGTCAGGTTACTCACTGCGGCGGCATTGCCTTTCCGTGACGCGCATATGACATCCCGTTGGGACTCTTGATACATGCGTGCGACTCATCGAATCTTTTGACGGACGGTCACGGACTTTCACGGATCGGCCGATTGCGTACGGACCCGTACGCCCACCCCGCGCGCGCACCACGGCGCGCCACCGATGAGGAGGACTCCCTCGCGATGGCAGTGATGCGTTCCACCGCCCCCCACGCCGCCCGCCGGCGTTCCACCACCCTGCGGATCGCCACGGCGGTCACCGCCGCCACGGCCGCCGCCACCCTCGGCGTCCTGGCCCTGCCCGCCCAGGCGGCGCCCGCCCAGGGCACCGTCGTCGGTGCCGGTGCCGCCGACGCGGTGCACGGCAGCTACCTCGTCACGCTCAAGCCGACCGCCGGTCTCAAGGCCGCGTCGGCGGACGGCCGCGGCGTGATATCCGCCTACGGAGGCACCGTCAAGCGCACCTATACGGCCGCGCTCAACGGCTATGCCGCCACCCTGTCCGAGGCCCAGGCGAGACGGCTGGCGGCCGACCCCGCCGTCGACCACGTCTACCAGGACCGCACCGTGCACGCCCTGGACACCCAGAACAACCCGCCGTCCTGGGGCCTGGACCGGATCGACCAGGCGAAGCTGCCGCTGGACAAGAAGTACTCCTACCCCGCCACCGCCGGCTCCGGCGCCACCGTGTACGTCATCGACACCGGGGTCCGGATCTCCCACCAGGAGTTCGGCGGCCGGGCGTCCAACGGCTACGACGCGATCGACAACGACAACGTCGCCCAGGACGGCAACGGCCACGGCACCCACGTCGCGGCGAACATCGCCGGCTCGTCGTACGGCGTCGCCAAGAAGGCGAAGATCGTCGCCGTGCGGGTGCTGGACGACTCCGGCTCCGGCACCACCGCCCAGGTGGTCGCGGGCATCGACTGGGTCACCAAGAACCACAAGGGCCCGTCGGCGGCGAACGTGTCGCTGGGCGGCGGCCCGGACGCGGCCCTGGACGCCGCCGTGCAGAACTCCATCAAGAGCGGCGTGACCTACGCCATCGCGGCCGGCAATTCGGGCGCCAACGCGCAGAACTACTCCCCCGCGCGGGTCCCCGAAGCCATCACCGTCGGCGCGACGACCTCGACCGACGCCCGCGCCTCGTACTCCAACTACGGCGCCCGGGTGGACCTCTTCGCGCCCGGCAGCAGCATCACCAGCGCCTGGAACACCAGCGACACCGCCACCAACACCATTTCCGGGACCTCGATGGCCACCCCGCACGTCGCGGGCGCCGCCGCGGTCTATCTCGCCGGGCACCCCACGGCCACTCCCGCCCAGGTCGCCACGGCCCTGGTGAACGGCGCCACCTCCGGGACCGTGACCAATCCCGGCAGCGGCTCGCCCAACAAGCTGTTGAAGATCGTCCCGTAACGGGGCGCCCCCTGCGGGCCACCCGGTAGCGGGCCCCGTCGGGGGCCCGGCGGGTGCGGACGCCGACGGCCGGCCGGTCAGCCGTCGGCGTTCCGCCCGTGGGCGAGCCCGGCCGGGCCGGACCCCAGCACGCCGCCGCCGCGCCGGCCAGCAGGGCCACCGGGAACCACGGCCGCCGACGGGTGGCCAGCGCGGACTCCAGCCGGGCCCCGGTGACCGCCCCGGCCAGGAACGCGCCGAGCAAGACCACCGTCGCGGCCACCGGCAGCCCGCCCTGCCCGGAGATGCCGAAGCCGAGGAAGAGCAGATTGCCGGTCTGGGTCGCGGTGAAGACATGACCGAGGGTCAGGAAGCTGGCGGCGTCGAGCACGCCGGTCACCACGGTCAGGCACACCATGACCACCGTCAGGGCGGCTCCGCTCGGCGGCTCCACGGGATCGGCTCCTTCCACCGGGCACCTCGGATCGGCGTCCTGCCAGTCTCCGGAGAGCCGGCGCGGCACCGGGCCCATTGCGCCGTCGGTGGGCGCCCCGCCCGGACGGCCCCTCAGCGACGGCCGGCGGCAATCCCTCCCCCTGGGGCCGTTCTCGCCCGGGACGCGTCCCGGTGCCCGCCCCCCGCCCCGCACATCACCAGCAGCAGCGCCAGCGCGGCCACCCCGACCACCACCGCCACCCCGAAGGCCGTCCCCCGGCGCCCCCGCAGGCGCCCGCCGCCCGCTCGCTCCGGCCCGTCCGGCCGCCCCTGACGTTCCCCACCTCGACGTCGCACGGCGGACCACCCTAGGGCGGGTCCGACGGGCGCGCACAGGGCGCGTTTCGGCGCGCGCACCGCCCGCGGACAACCGATCCGGCGCCGGGCGGGCGGCGGGGCTCGGATAATGCTTGTACGCGGGCGGCCGGTCTGGCGGATCATGCCGGTATGTGTGCCGATCGGGTCCCGTCCTCCCGCGCCGAGGAATCCCTTCCGCTCCGGCTGACGATGGACGACAGCGACTCCCCGTCCGATGTCGTCGACGCGCTCTTCCTGGGCCGGTTCGCCAACGGCGAGCAGCCGTACGCCCGGAGCCGCACGGTGGACCGGGTGAAGTCCGGGCGGACGCTGCTGCCGCCCGGGGTCCGGATCCTGCGCTCGGCCCGGGACGACGACCGCGGCGCCACCCTCGCCGAGGGCGACGGCTTCACGCTGCTGGTCTCCCGCTGGAACCGCGGCGCCGACGTGACGGTCACCGCGGTCACCGACGCACTCGCCGAGAAGGTGCTCGGGCAGGCCACGGAGGGCGCCGAGGACGCCCCCGACCCCCAGCCGGAGAACGTCCCGATGGGCTTTTGGTACTACTCCCCGCGCCGCGGCCCGCACCGCACCACCCGGCAGATCGGCGCCGGGACGTGGGAGGAGATCCGCGCCAACTACACCGCTCCGGTGGCCGCGGAGCTGGACCGGCTGATGGCGGTCTCCCCCGAGGAGATCGCCGGTCGGCTGCTGTTGCTGCACGGCCCGCCCGGCACGGGCAAGACCTCCGCGCTGCGCACCCTCGCCCGGTCCTGGCGGGAGTGGTGCCAGGTGGACTGCGTACTGGACCCGGAGCGGCTGTTCGGCGACATCGGCTATCTGATGGACATCGCCATCGGGGAGGACGACGCCACCGGCCGCACCCGCTGGCGGCTGCTCCTGCTGGAGGACTGCGACGAACTGATCCGCGGCGAGGCCAAGCACGCCGCGGGCCAGGCGCTCTCCCGCCTGCTCAACCTCACCGACGGCCTCCTGGGCCAGGGCCGCAACGTCCTGGTCGGCGTCACCACCAACGAGGACCTGGAGCGGATGCACCCCGCGGTGGTCCGCCCCGGCCGCTGCCTGGCCCGGATCGAGGTCGGCCCGCTGACCCGCCCGGAGGCCGTCGCCTGGCTCGGCACCGAGGAGGGCGTCGGCCGCGACGGCGCCACCCTGGCCGAGCTCTACGCCCTCCGCCGCGGCACCCGGCCCGCCGGGTTGCCGACCCAGCCCCGGGGCACGGCATCGGGGCTGTATCTGTAACGCCGTTACAGAGGGCGGGCGCGGCGCCGGTCAGCGGGCCCGGCCGCGCGGTTTGAGCGGCACGGGCGGGAGTTCCGGGGCGAGCAGCCGGTCGCCGGCGTAGCCGTGGACGGCGCCGAAGCGTTCGCCGCCGGCGTTCCACGCCGCGCGGGCGTCGGCGATCTCGTCGCCGGTGCGCCCCACGAAGTTCCACCACATGACGATCTCCTCCTCGAACGGCTCGCCGCCGAGGAGGAGCAGACTGCCGGGCTCGGTGGCGCGCAGCGGGTGGGGGCGGGGCGGAGGTCGAGGTTGCTCATGGGCAAGGATGCCCGCTGCCGGGCCACGCGGATGAGGTTCCGTCAGCTCCGTGCGCCGCTCACTCCGTCAGTGCGCGCAGGCGCACCGACAGGCAGGTGACACAGCCCTCCCGCTTCTCGAACTCGCTGATGTCGACGGGCACCGGGCGGAAACCGAGGCGGGTGAACAACTGGGTGGTCCGGGGTGCGGAGGCGGCCATCAGCAGCGCGTCGCCGCCCAGGAGGACGACGTGCGCCCCGCTCTCCTCCAGGACCGGGCGGAAGTGCGGGAAGACCGACGAGTCCTCGACCAGCGGCGGGTAGCCGACGACGGTGCCGTCGGGGAGGGCGGTGACCGCGGACTTCAGGTGCAGCACCCGGCTGACCGGTACGGCGATCACCCGGGCACCCAACGGCTCGAAGGCGGCGCGGAGTTGCCGGACCCCGTCGAGGTTGGTGCGGCAGCCGCGGCCCACGTACAGGGTGTCGCCGACCTTCAGGACGTCGCCGCCGTCGAGCGTGCCGGGGGCGCGGACCGCGTTGAGGGAGCAGCCGAGCGCCTCGGCGGCCTCGCGGGCGGCCGGCAGCTCGGGTCTGCGGGAGTCGGCGCCGGAGCGGGCGAGCAGGGCGACGTTGCGGAAGACGACCATGGTGTCCTCGACGAAGACCGCGTCCGGGCAGTCGTCGGCGGGCGCCACCTCGGTGGTCCGCCAGCCGTGGTCGTGCAGCACCTGGACGTACGCCTCCCACTGGCGCAGCGCCAGCGCGACGTCGACCGGCCGCCGGTCCATATGGGTGACCAGGCCCTCGGCGAGGCGGGGACCGGGGCGTCGGACGAGGGCGTGCCGACTGGGCATGGGCTCCTCCGGGGCGGGTGCGGGTCGGGTCGGCGGGTCGATCGGGGCGGCCAGCCGGGTTCTTCGGGTGCCGGTGCGGTCAGTCCCCGCTGTCGTAGCTGGCGCGCAGGGCGTCGGTGACGGCGGCGAGCGCGGCGGCGCGGTCCAGGCCCAGGCGTTGGGCGCGGTGGGCGTAGACCGCGGCGGCCGCGGCGGCCTCCTTGGCGGCGGCGTCACCGGCCGCGGCGACGAAGCTGCCGTTGCGGCCGCGGGTCTCGATCACGCCGTCGGTCTCCAGGGCGCGGTACGCCTTGGCGACGGTGTTGGCGGCCAGGCCCAGTTCCTCGGCGAGGCCGCGGACGGTGGGCAGCTTGTGGCCGACCGGCAGGGTGCCGGTCCGGGCCTGGTCGGCGATCTGGGTGCGGACCTGCTCGAACGGGGCCTCGGCCGCCGCCGGGTCGATGGTGATCGTCAGCGTCTGCGGGGACACGGTGGCGCTCCTGGTGCTGGTGGTGGCGCGGTCGGCGGGCGCGCGGGGTGCGCGGATCCGCCGGCACGGGTGCGCGGTTTTGTCGCATCCATTGTGCGCCAGGAGCGGCCACCGTGCCCGGGGACAGTGGAAGTCCGCGGCCTACAGCTCCAGGGTGGTGCCGGTGGTGCGCAGCCAGGCGTCCATGCCGAGGACGAGTTCGGCGCCCGGGCGGATGTCCTGGTCGGCGCCGGCGGCGGTGGCCTCGGCGAGCACCCCGGAGTCCAGCAGCGGGCGGACCGGGGCGTCGCGGTCCGCGGTCAGTTCCCTGAGTTCGTCGCGCAGCGCCTCGTTGTAGCCGGGGTCCTGGGTGCTGGGGTAGGGGCTCTTGACGCGGTCGGCGACCACGTCGGGCAGCACGTCGCGGGTGGCGGCCCGCAGCAGCGACTTCTCCCGGCCGTCGAACGTCTTCATCGCCCAGGGGGTGTTGAAGACGTAGTCGACCAGGCGGTGGTCGCAGAACGGGACCCGGACCTCCAGTCCGACGGCCATGCTGGCGCGGTCCTTGCGGTCCAGCAGGATCTGCACGAAGCGGGTCAGGTGCAGATAGCTGACCTCGCGCATCCGGCGCTGGTGGCCGATGTCGTCGTCCAGGTAGGGGACTTCGGCGAGCGCCTCGCGGTAGCGGCGGTGCTCGTAGCCGGGCAGGTCGAGCCGCTTGAGCAGGGCGCGGTCGAGCAGCGCCTCGCGGACCGCGTTGCCGCCGGCGAACCGGCCGGAGACTCCCGCGGCGACCCAGGGGAAGGTGTCGGCGTTGACCGACTCCGGGTCGTGGAACCAGCGGTAGCCGCCGAACACCTCGTCCGCGGACTCACCGGAGAGGGCGACCGTGGACTGCTCGCGGACCGCCTTGAACAGCAGGTAGAGCGAGGTGTCGCCGTCGCCGAACCCGTTGGGCAGGTCGCGGGCGGCCAGGACCGCGGCACGGTGCGCCGGGTCCATCAGGGCCGCGGTGTCCAGCACGATGTCGTGGTGGTCGGAGCGGACGTGCTCGGCCAGGGCGTGCGCGTACGGCCCGTCGGGGGTGCCGCGCAGGTCGTCGGGCTTGAAGTTCTCGGTGTAGCCGGTGAAGTCGACGGCGAACGAGCGGACCGGGCCGCTGCCCTGGGCGCCCAGCGCCTTGGCGGCGAGCGCGGTGATGGCCGAGGAGTCCAGGCCGCCGGAGAGCAGGGTGCACAAGGGGACGTCGGCGATCAGCTGGCGGGCGACGATGTCGTCGAGGAGTTCGCGGACGTGGGCGACGGTGGTGTCGAGGTCGTCGGTGTGCTCGCGGGCCTCCAGGGCCCAGTAGCGGCTGACGTGGACGCCGTTGCGGTCGATGCGCACCAGGTGGCCGGGGCGGACCTCGTGCAGCCCCTTGTAGACGCCGTGGCCGGGGGTCTTGGTGAAGGTGATCAGCTCGGCCAGGCCCTCGGCGTCGACGGCCGGGCGGACGTCGGGGTGGGCGTGCACCGCCTTGGGCTCGGAGCCGAACAGGACGCCGTCGCGGGTCGGGTAGTAGAAGAGCGGCTTGATGCCCATCCGGTCGCGGACCAGCAGGAGTTGCTCGGTGCGCGGGTCCCAGAGCGCGAAGGCGTACATGCCGTTGAGGCGCTCGACGAACGCCTCGCCCCACTGGAGGTAGGCGTGCAGCACGACCTCGGTGTCGCTGTTCGTCCGGAAGACGTGGCCCAGCTGGGTCAACTCGGCACGGAGTTCGCGGTAGTTGTAGACCTCGCCGCTGTAGGTGGTGACGACCAGGGTGCGGCCGTCCTGCTCGACGCTCATCGGCTGCCTGCCGCCGTCGATGTCGATGACGGCGAGCCGGCGGTGCCCGAACGCGGCGTGCGGGGCGAGCCATATGCCGCCGGCGTCCGGACCGCGGCAGGCCATGGTCCGGGTCATCGCCTCAAGGATGGGGCGCTGCGTGGTGAGGTCGTTGTCGTAGGAGATCCATCCGGTGATTCCGCACATGCTCGCGGCTCCTCCTTCGGGTTTCGGCGGGCCGCCGCGCTCCCGGCGGCGCCCGGCGCGATCACCGTACGCCCAGGTAGTTGCAGGGACCACCTATACATCTGGTCGACCGTCCGGAATGAGCCACACCCCCACCACCCACCGGCAGACCACCGTCAACTCCCTTGCCCCGCACGGAAGAAGCCACCCCCGTCCACCACCGGCGCCCGGAAATCGGGCGGCGGAACGGACCGCGCCGGCGTACCGTCCGCGCCATGACGCTCACCCTGCGCGACTTCCGCCCCTCCGACGCGAAGCCCGTCGCCGACCTGCGACGGGCCGCCCTGCGGTTCCTCCTCGCGACCCCGCAGGGCGTCGCCTGGCAGATCGCCGCCGCGCCCCCGGCGAAGCGGCTGCGGTCGCTGGTCGCGGTGCGCGACGGACGGGTGATCGGCCAGATCAATGCCTCGCTGCTGCACGACAGCAGCCAGCCCGGGCAGGGCATGGCCACTCCCCTCGTCCACCCCGACCACCGGGGGCACGGCGCCGGCAGCGCGCTGCTGGCGGCCGGCGAGGAACACCTGGCCGCGGTCGGCGCCAGCCACGCATACGCCTGGACGGTCGACGAACCCGGCTCACTGGCCTTCGCCGCCCGGCACGGCTACCGCCCCACCCGCCGCGCCGACTTCCTCCGGCTCGACCTGGCACGCACCGCGCTGCCGCCGCTGCCGGCCGCGCTGCCACCCGGCGTCCGGCTGTGCACCGGCGCGGACTTCGGCGCCGATCCGCGCCCCTTGTACGAGGCGGACGCCGAGGCCGGCGCCGACGAACCGGCCGACGTCGCCGCGGACGCCGTCACCTACCCGGACTGGCTCCGCACCACCTGGGAGAACCCCGACCTCGACCTGGGCCTGACCACCGTGGTCACCGTCGACGGCGAGGTCGCCGCCTACACCCTCGCCGCCACCGACGGCCTGGGCCGCTATCTGACCACGATGACCGGCTGTCGCCGCGCCTTCCGCGGCCGGGGCCTGGCGAAGCTCGCCAAGACCGACGCCCTGCACCGCGCCCGCGACGCCGGCTGCACCGAGGCATTCACCGGCAACGACACCACCAACGCCCCGATGCTCGCCGTCAACCGCGGCTTCGGCTACCGGGGGTGCGGCGGGGAGGTGCGGCATGTGCGGGAGTTGGGGCCGAAGTGACGTCGATCACGCCCCGTGTCGGGGAGCGGCATGGGCGACCACCGCATACCGCTCGTCGGAGACCTCCCGGCCCCACAGCGTCGGATCGTCGGAGAGGGGTATCAGCTCCGTGCGGGACGCCAACGGTGCGGTCAGGGCGGTGAGTTCGGCGGCGGCCAGGCCCATCGGGGCGGACTCGCCCCAGCGGCCCTCCACCAGCACCAGTCGGCCGCCGGGGGCGAGCAGTGCCGCCCAGTGGCGCAGGGCCGCCGACGGGTCCGGCAGCGCCCACAGCACGTGGCGCACCAGGACGGCGTCGAACCGGCGCTCCCCCACGGGCGGTTGGGCGGCGTCGCCGACGACGAAGGTGGCGGGCCGCCCGGCGAGCTTCGTCCGGGCGCGGGCGAGCATGGCCGGTGAGCGGTCGACGCCGGTGACCCGGTGGCCCTGCTCGGTGGCGAGCAGGGCCAGGCTGCCGGTGCCGCAGCCCAGGTCGAGGACGTCGCCGGGGGCGGCCGGCAGCCAGGCGCGCAGCCGGGCGGCCCAGGCGGCGCGGACGGCCGGGTCGCCGAGGCCGTGGTCGGGCTCGTCGTCGTAGGTCGCGGCGGCGGCCTGCCAGTAGGCGGCGGACGGGTCGGGCAGGGGCGGTGTCACCCGGTCGACCGGGGTGTCGATGCTCATGTCCGCCAGGGTGCCAGCTGCCACTGACAACCGCCGGTGACCTGCGGGAGCGGGCCGCCGGCGGGGCCGCCGGGCAAGCGCCCCGACAGGTTCCGGGAGTACCGTTGAAGGCGCTGGTGGTACGCGGTGGCGGGCCGGTGGCAGGGCCGTCGCGGGGCCTTGCGCCGGCATTGGAACGGTCTTGTATGAGTGCCTCCCCGAGCAACCGCCTCCCCGGAGACGGAGCCTTCGACCTCACCCGGACCGCCGTGGTGATGGCCGATCGGACGGGGGTGGTACGGGGCTGGACCGCGGGCGCCGAGCGGCTGCTCGGTCATCCGGCGTCATGGGCCGTCGGCCGTCCGCTGGCGGAGCTGTTCGCCCCGGCGAACCCGCAGGCGGCGTCCGGGCAGCGGGTCTGGGCGGACCGGCTGGCGGCGGAGGGCGGCTGGAGCGGGCTGGCGGCGGTGCGCGACCGCGCGGGTCGGCGGCTCGACCTGGAGGTGCGGGTGCTGCCCGTGCTGGCCGGCGGGGAACCCGCCGCGCGGCTGGTGCTGGCCTCGGAGATGGCCCGGACGCCCTGGTCGGGGGCGGTCCGGTCGCTGCTGAACGGCATCCTGAGGGTGTCGCCGATCGGGGTGGCGATGCTCGACCGCGAGCTGCGGTACGTCTGGCTGAACGACGCGCTGGAACGGATGGGCGGCACCGCGCGCCCCGATCGGCTGGGCAGGCGGCTGGGCGAGGTGCTGCCGGGCCTGGCGGTGGAGTCCGTCGAGGCGGAGATGCGGCGGGTGCTGCGGACCGGGGTGCCCTCTCTGGGCTACGAGTACCTCGGGCGCCCGGAGTCCGATCCGCAGCGCGAGCACGCCTACTCGACGTCCTTCTTCCGGTTGGAGGACGAGTCCGGCGGGGTGCTCGGCATCTGCTACATGGTCCTCGACGTCACCGAGAGCTACCGCGCCCGGCAGCGGATGGCGCTGCTCAACCGCGCCGGGGAGCGGATCGGCGGTTCCCTGGACGTCTGGCAGACCGCCCAGGAACTGGCGGACGTGGCGGTCCCCGACCTCGCCGACTTCGTCACCGTCGACCTGCTGGAGGCGATGCTCACCGGTGAGGAGCCCGCGCCCGGGCCGATCGAGCCCGCCACCCTGTTCACCATGCGCCGGGCCGGTCAGCAGTCCGTGCGGGAGGGCTGCCCGGAGGCGGTGATCGCGGTCGGGGAGCGGGCCGCCTACCCGCCGTCGGCGCCGGTGGTGCTGAGCCTGACCGAGGGCGAGTCGGTGCTGGTCCCGGCCCTGGACCTGGACCGGGCCGACTGGGCGGCCGACGATCCGGTCCGGGCCGGGCAACTGCGCGCGCTCGGCTTCCACTCGCTGATGGTGGTGCCGCTGCGGGCCCGGGGCAACTTCCTGGGCGCGGCGGCGTTCGCGCGCTGGCGGCCCACCGGCCCGTTCCACCCCGACGACCTGGTCCTGGCCGAGGAGTTCGTCACCCGCGCGGCGAGCTCCATCGACAACGCCCGCCGGTACACCCGGGAGCACGCCGCGGCGCTCGCCCTCCAGCGCAGCCTGCTGCCGCGCGGCCTGCCCGAACAGAGCGCGGTGGAGGCGGCGTACCGCTATCTGCCGGCCGATTCGCGATCCGGGGTGGGCGGCGACTGGTTCGATGTGATCCCGCTGTCCGGGGCGCGGGTGGCGCTGGTGGTCGGCGACGTGGTCGGGCACGGGGTGCACGCCGCGGCCACGATGGGCCGGCTGCGCGCCGCCGTACAGGCGCTGGCCGATCTGGACCTGTCCCCCGAGGAGGTGCTGGCCCACCTGGACGACATGGTCAACCGGGTCGCGCACGACGCGCACAGCGACGACGGGGTGATCGGGGCGACCTGCCTGTACGCGGTCTACGACCCGGTCGGCTGCTCCTGCACCCTGGCCCGGGCCGGGCACCCCGCGCCGCTGCTGGTCGGTCCGGCGGGCGGCTGCCAGGTGCTGGAGCTGCCGACCGGGCCGCCGCTGGGGCTGGGCGGGATGCCCTTCGAGTCCGTCGAACTGCCGCTGCCCGAGGGCAGTTTGCTGGCGCTCTACACCAACGGGCTGCTGCTGGGGAAGGCGCTCGACCTGGACGGCGGGATCACCCGGCTGCGGACCGCGCTCTCCGATCCGCAGGCCCCGTTGGAGGAGATCTGCGAACGGGTCGTCAGCTCCCTGCCCGGCACCCGGCCGGTGGACGACGTGGCGCTGCTGCTGGCCCGCACCCGGGCGCTGCCGCAGGAGCAGTTGGCCACCTGGGACATCCCCGCGGACCCGTCGGCGGTCGGCGAGGCCCGTCGGTCCGCCGCCGACCAGTTGGCCCGGTGGGGGCTGACGAGGCTGGAGTTCTCCACCGAGCTGATCGTCAGCGAACTGGTCACCAACGCCATCCGGCACGCCTCCGGACCGATCGGGCTGCGGATGATCCGGGCGGAGTCGCTGATCTGCGAGGTCTCCGACGGCAGCAGCACCGCGCCGCACCTGCGGCACGCCCGGACCACCGACGAGGGCGGCCGGGGGCTCTTCCTGATCGCCGGGTACGCCCGGCGGTGGGGCGCCCGCTACACCCCGCAGGGCAAGTTCATCTGGGCCGAACTCCCGCTGGACGCCGGCCCCGACGCCGCCGCGGAGGCGTTCGGCACACTCGCCGACGGCCTCGACTGCCCACCGACCGGCCCACGTTCCGGCGCCCCCGCTTAGACGCTCCTTACCCGTCCCTTAACGGCGCCATAAGGATCCGCCGGATCGGCCTTCGGGCCTCAAATCCGCTGCTCAGGGCGGCTAGCGTCAGCTCCGCACGGCGGGTTCGCGGGCCGGCCGGTGCCGTTCGCCGGAGGGCGGCACCGGTGCCGTTCGCCGCCCGACCCCCCACCGCCCGCCGCCCCTCCGCGCGCGGCGCACCGCCCCGCGCTCCCCCGGGAGCAGGGACCCCCTCGGTGCGCCGCGCGCCCGCAACCGACACACCCGATGAAGGAGACCCCCACGATGACCGCTCGCCGCAACGTCACGGTGCTCGCGCTGCTCGGCGTCGCCCCCGTGGCGCTCACCGTGCTCACCGCGACCCCGGCCGCCGCGCACGGGTCGATGTCGGACCCGGTCAGCCGCGTCGCGGCCTGCTACGCCGAGGGCCCCGAGCACCCCGAGTCCGCCGCGTGCAAGGCCGCCGTGCAGGTCGGCGGCGCCCAGGCGCTCTACGACTGGAACGCCGTCCGGGACGGCAACGCCGGCGGCAAGTCGAAGGAGCGGATCCCGGACGGCAAGCTGTGCAGCGCCGGCAACGACGAGTACAAGGGGCTGGACCTGCCGCGCGCCGACTGGCCGTCCACCCCGATGAAGGCGGGCAAGCACACCTTCCACTACAAGGCGACCGCGCCGCACAGGGGCACGTTCGAGCTGTACCTCACCAAGGACGGCTACGACCCGAAGAAGCCGCTGAAGTGGTCGGACCTGGAGGCCCGGCCGTTCGCGAAGGCCACCGACCCGACGCTGACCAACGGGGAGTACGTCTTCGACGGCACCGTGCCCGCCCGGTCCGGCCGCCACCTCGTCTACAGCATCTGGCAGCGCTCGGACAGTCCGGAAGCCTTCTACACCTGCTCCGACGTGGTCTTCGGCAAGGACAACGGCGGCGCCGGGAGCACGTCGGCACCCGCGCCGACCGACCGGCAGATCGCCGCGGGCGCCAACAGGTCCTCGATGGACATGAGCCACCACGACCACGCCATGGGCGGCGACCGGCCGGCCGGCGCCCAGGCCCCGGCTGCCCCGGCTGCCCCTTCCGCGGATGCCGGTTCCGGCGCGGGCGGGCCGCACCCGGACGGCGCGGGGCGGCCGGTCGGCGGGAAGCACCTGGCCGAGACCGGTGGCGACGGCAGCACCGCGCCGCTGACCGTCGGGGGCGCCGCGGTGCTCGCCCTGGGTGCCGGGGTGCTGTTCCTGGCCACCCGCCGCAAGGCCGCCCGCCACCAGGGCTGAGGTCGCCCGCCGCTGCCGCCCGTCCGGTCCCGTCAGGGCCGCTCGGGCGGCAGCGGCTCGATGATGTCGTTGGCGACGTGCTGGTAGATCACCGAGCTGCGGCAGTCGACGACTTCGCGGCGCTTGAAGATCCGGTCCATCAGCAGGGCGTGCAGCCGGTCCACGTCCGGGACGGCGACGTGCACCAGGAAGTCGTCGCCGCCCGCGACGACATAGACGGTGAGCACCTCGGGCAGGGAGGTCAGGAACGCCTTGAACCGCTCGATCACCTCGCGGTTCATGGGCCGGATCCGGACCGTCAGCAGCGCCTGTACGGGGCGGTTGAGGGCGCGCAGGTCCACCGTGGCGCGGTAGCCGGTGATCACCCCTCGGGCGCGCAGGGCGCGGACCCGCTCCAGACAGGTGGAGGGGGCGATGTTCAGTTTGCCGGCCAGTTCGCGGTTGGTCTGCCGTGCATCGCGCTGCAGTTCCCGGACAATCGCCGAATCAATGTCGTCCATGCCCCCATGGTGCCCGTCGCCGTCGAATTTCGTTCGGCGGTAGCCCCGTTTGATCAACTTTCCGGCTAGCGTCTGCGGCCGTGTCCGTACAAGAAACATCTCTCACTGCTTCTGCGCGGCCGGATGTACGGCGGCTGGGTATCGGGGGCGGTACCGCGCTGTGCGCCGGCGCCGTCCTGGGTCCCGGTGTGCTGACGCTGCCGTCGCTGGCCGCCGCCGCGGCCGGTCCCGCCTCCCTGCTGGCCTGGGTCGTGCTGCTGGCCATGTGCGTGCCGGTGGCCGCCTCGTTCGCGGCGCTGGGCGCCCGGTACCCCGACGGCGGCGGCGTGGCGACCTTCGTGCACCGGGCGATCGGGCCGCGGGCCGCGGCGGTGGTCGGGTGGTGGTTCTACGGGGCGGTGCCGCTCGGCGTGGTCTCGGCCGCCTGGATCGGCGGCACGTACGTGGCCGACGCGGCCGGTTGGGGCCGGATGGGTGCGGCCGTGGTCGGCGCCGTGGTGCTGGTCGGCGCGCTGGTCTCCAACGCGGTCGGGCTGCGGATGTCGGGCCGGGTCCAACTGCTGCTCGGCGGGCTGCTGGCGGCGGTGCTGCTGTGCGCGGTGCTGGCCGCCGCGCCGCGGGTGTCCGCGGCGCACTTCACGCCGTTCCTGCCGGGCGGCTGGGCGTCGGTGGGGTCGGCGGCCTCGGTGCTGTTCTTCGCGTTCGCCGGGTGGGAGGCGGCCAGCCACCTCTCCGGGGAGTTCGCCGATCCGGTGCGGGACCTGCCGCGGGTGACCCGCCGTACGCTCGCCGTGATCACCGTGCTCTACCTGGGGCTGGCGGTCACCACCATCGGGGCGCTGGGGCCGGCCGCCGCCCGGACCGACACCCCGCTGACCGCGCTGCTCGAACAGAGCGTGGGGACCGCCGCCCGCCCGGTGGCGGCAGCGGCGGCGCTGTTCCTCACCTTCGGGGCGGTCAACTCCTATCTGGCCGGGGCCTCCCGGCTCGGCGCGGCGCTCGGCCGGGACGGCGCGGCACCGCGCTGGCTGGCCAAGGGCGGCGCGCCGGGCGAGGTGCCGCGCCGGTCGCTGGCGGTGCTGGGCGTGGTGGCGGCGGGGCTGGCGGTACCGGCCGCCACCGGCACCGCCGACCTGGACCTGCTGATGCGGGCCACCGCGACCTGCCTGGCCGCGGTGACCCTGGCGGGGCTGGCCGCCGCGCTGGTGCTGCTGCCACGGCGCACCCCGCTGTGGTTCGGCGGGCTGGCCAGTGCCCTGCTGACCGCGGGGGTGCTCGCCTTCTCCGGGTGGCTGCTGCTGATCCCGGTGGCGCTGGCGGTCGCCGCGGTCGGCTTCCTGACGCTGCGCCGGACGGGCCGGGGCACCCGCTGAACCGCGGGCGGGTGCGCCCGGCCCGCCGTCCCGGCCCGCACGCCGACCGCGGGCCGGGATGGCGCAGGGTCCGGCTCGCGGCCGGGCGGCCCTAACTCGCGGCGGAGGCGCAGGTGGTCGGGGTGGCGTGCGCCGGGTCGAGCGCGTTGGCCGTCTCGTGGAAGGCGATCCGGTCGAGGGTCCCGATGGCCACGTGCTCGGAGAGGTCGACCGCGCACAGGTCCTGGAGCATGACGTTGTGGACGTCGGGGCCGTTGAGGAACCCGGAGGCGTAGGGCGTGACGACCTCGTCGTACCGGGTGGCGATGACGGTGTAGTGGATGCCGGGGACGGTGTCGCCGCCGGCGTTGAGGCGGTTGAGGAGGTCGGAGCCGGTGGCCTGGTCGGTCAGCCCCGGGGTGAACTTGTCGAGGTACTGCTTGGCGCCGGGGAAGAGGTCCAGCAGTTTGGTCAGGCCGCTGAGGGTGGTGCCGTGGTTGTCGGGGGCCAGCCCGACCAGCGTGTGCACCTTGTCCGCGCCGCCGTGGAACTTCAGGTAGACCCGCGGCATCATGCCGCCCTGCGAGTGCCCGACGAGGTCCACCTTGTCCGAGCCGGTCGCGGCCCGCACCTGGTCGACGTACGTGGCGAGTTGCTGTGCCGAGGCGTCGATCGGGCCGAGCCCGTGGAAGATCGGGACGCCGGGCAGTTGGCCGTAGTCCAGGGAGAAGACGCAGTAGCCGCGGGCGACCAAGTAGGGTGCGAGGCCGACCCAGTTGTCGATGGCGTTGCCGAAGGTGCCGTGGACGAGGACGACGGGGCGGGGGTGGGCACTGGAGGGCTTGCAGGAGAAGTCGTTCCATCCGCTGCTGACGGTGGGGGACGCCGCCGCGGGGGTTGCCGTGGTGAGACCCAGGGCCAGGGCGACCGCCGGGAGGGCGGCGCGCAGTCTCGACCAACGCAGCTTCATACGGTGCTCCTTGCGGGGTGAGGGGACTCCGAGGTGCTCGGTGAGCCGTTCACCTGCGATCCGGATCGCAAGGGCCAACGTGGTGACTTGCAAGTAAGTTACGGGCGGGTAAGCACGGCGTACCAGTGGCGTGACGGTGAAGGAAGACGCACCGGATCCGCACCGCATGACCGGGTGCGCAACTCCGGTTGTGTGTCGGGGAAATGCCGGCCGACGGCGGCGGCGCCTACGAGCGGGCCGGGCGGCGCGGCGGGGTCCGCCCCGGGGCCGGTCCGAACGTCCCGGCGGGACGTACTGCCGTGGCGCCGAAGCGGGCCCGGGCGCGATCGACGGCCGCTTCGATGCGGTGCGCCTTGTCGTCGACGGGGTCGAAGGTCAGCTGGCGGGCGGCGCGTTCGGCGCGGCACAGGTCCTCGGCCCGCAGGGCCAGCGTGCGCACCCGGGCCCGCTGGAGGCCGAGTGCGGCGTGCAGCGCGTAGGCGGCCGCGGTCAGCGCGGGGCCGTGTGCGGTCGGCGCGTCCAGCCGCCGGGTGCGGGTCGTGGTGGAGCGGTCGGCGTAGCGGACGGTGAGGGTGAGCGCGCGGGCCGCCGCTCCGCTCGCCCGCAGCCGGGCGCCGAGTTCGTCGGCGAGCGAGAGCAGCGCCCGGCGGCGCCGGTCCGGGTCCAACTCGTCGTGGGCGAAGCGGTGTTCGGCGGCGATCGAGCGGGCCGCCGCGTTGGGGGTGACGGGGCTGGGGTCGATTCCGCGGGCCCGTTCGGAGACCGCCCGGCCGGCCCTGGCACCCAGGATCCGCTGGAGGGTGGCGGGCGGGGCGGCGGCGATCCGGCCGATGCTGTCGAGCCCGTAGGCGGACAGCGCGCGGGCGGCCGCCGGCCCGACGCCGTACAGCGCGGAGGCCGGGCGGCGGTCGAGGAAGGCGGCGACGGCCCGGGGGTCGGCGGGCACCGACCGGATCCCGCCGGGCGGGGCGTCCTGGGCCGCGATCCGGGCGAGCTGCGGGTTGTCGCCGACGCCGATGGTGCACCGCACGCCGTGCCAGGCCAGCGCGCGCAGCCGGATCAGCGCGGCGATGCCCACCGCGTCCCGGTCGAAGTAGCGCAGCGCGCCGCGGACGTCGGCGAGCGCGGCGTCCGGCGGCAGCGCCTGCACGACGGGGGTGAACTGGCCCATCAGGCCGAGCAGTTGCTCGTACTGGCGCGCGTCTACGGGCCCGTCGGCGGCGGTCCGGAAACGGACGTACAGCGTGCCGGGCGACCGCCGGGCGCCGGGCGGGGTCATCCGGCGCTCCCGGGGCTGGCGTGCCACAGCCTGCGGCCGGTGGCGGCGCGTTCACCGGGCGGCTGGAGGTCCGCCCACGGGTGCATCTCGTAGCCGGTCTCCAGGCGGATGGTGCGGCCGGGGCCGGCAAGGGGTGCGGCGTCGGCCGCTCCGGTGAGGGGGGCCTCCCCTGTTCGAGCGGATTCGAGAACGTGGGGAACGGCGCCCGCGTCGGACGGCTCCGGCGCGGCGGCGAGCCGGGCGGTGACCGCCTCCAGGCCGCCGGTGCGGCGGAGTTCGGCCAGTTCGGCGAGGTTCCAGGCGGCGCTGCCGACCACGCTGAGACTGCGCGGGCCGCGCCGCTGGACCGTGCCGCGCACCAGCAGCAGCCAGGAGTGGAAGACGGTACGGGCGCACGCCGCAAGGGGGCTGGGGGTACCTCCCAGGCCCCCCGGGCCTGGGGGAGCGTCGAAGAAGGCGCAGTCGACCAGGCCGGTGCTGTCGTCGAGGGTGGTGAAGATGACCCGGCGGCCGGAGCGGATCGGCGGTGTTTGGGTGGCCGCCTTGGCCCCGGCGACCAGCACCGTCTCGCCGTGCCGGGCGTCGCGCAGCCGCCGGGCCGGCACCGCGCCGAGTTCGGCGAGGAACTCCCGGTGATCGGCCATCAGATGGCGGGAGGTGTCCATGCCGAGGACGCCCAGTTCGGCGCTGAGCCGTTCCACGTCGTCGAGGTCGGGCAGGCCGGCCGGCTCGACCGGCTCGACCTCCATCCGGTCGTCCAGGTGGAGCGTCAACTGCCCGCCGGGGGCGCCGTGTCCGTGCCGGTGCAGTTCGGCGAGGTGCAGCAGCAGGTCCCGGCGGTTGGCGCCGAAGGCGTCCAACGCGCCGACCCGGGCGAGGCGTTCGGCCACCGGGCGGCTCGGCCGGGCCCGCTGCCAGAGGTCCTGGAGCGAGCGGTAGGGCTGACCGTCCGCGATCCGCCGGGCCTCGACCTGGCTCATTCCGTACACGTCGGAGAGGGCCAGCCGCAGCCCCCAGGTGTCCGGAGCACCCTCCATACCGGACACCAGTTCGATCCGGTGGGTGACCGCCGACCGGTTCACGTCCAGCGGCAGCACCGGCACCCCGCGCCGCCGGGCGTCGGCGAGCAGCAGCCGCTTGGGGTACA
Source organism: Streptomyces noursei (assembly GCF_016917755.1). Classification (GTDB taxonomy): domain Bacteria; phylum Actinomycetota; class Actinomycetes; order Streptomycetales; family Streptomycetaceae; genus Streptomyces; species Streptomyces yunnanensis. The sequence goes on from NZ_CP070326.1 coordinate 2,743,816, forward strand.
TCCCGGGGTCGTGGGTGAGCAGCCCGGCGTAGAAGGCCGCGGGATGATGCGCCTTGAGCCAGGCGGACTGGTAGGTGGGCACCGCGAACGCCACCGCGTGCGCCTTGCAGAAGCCGTACGCGCCGAACGCCTCGACGATCTCCCAGGTGTGCGCGATGACGTCGGGTGCGTATCCGCGCCGCTCGGCCCGCCCGGCGAACCAGGTGCGCACCCGGCCCTGCTTCTCCGGGTCCGACAGTGCGCGCCGCTGCTCGTCCGCCTCGTCCCGCCGGCATCCGGTCATGATCCGCAGGAACTCGATGATCTGCTCGTGGAACACCACCACCCCGTAGGTCTCGCGCAGCGGTTCCTCCAGGTCGGGGTGCGGGTAGCGGACGGCCGCGCGGCCGTGCCGGGCGTCGATGAAGGGGCGCACCATGTCGGCGGCGACCGGGCCCGGCCGGAAGAGCGAGATGTCGACGACCAGGTCGTGGAAGGTGGTGGGCTGGAGCCGGCCGACCAGGTCGCGCTGCCCGGGCGACTCGATCTGGAAGCAGCCCAGCGTCTCGGTCGAGCGGATCAGGCCGTAGGTGGCCGGGTCGCCGGGCGGCACCTGCGCCGGGTCGTCCAGGTCGAGGCGGACCCCGGTGGCCCGGCCGATCTCGGCGACCGCGTGCGCCATCGCGGACTGCATCCGCACGCCCAGCACGTCGAGCTTGAGCAGCCCGAGGTCCTCCACGTCCTCCTTGTCGAACTGGGACATCGCGAACCCCTCGCCGCTGGTGGGCACGACGGGGGTGCGGTCCAGCAGCGTGGCGTCGGAGAGCAGCACCCCGCACGGGTGCATGGCCATCCCGCGGGGCAGCGCGTCCAGCGCCTCCACCAGCTGCCACAGCCGTTCGTCGGCGCCCTCCCGCACCCCGCGCAGTTCGGGGAGTTCGGCCAGCGCGGCGCGGGCGTCCCGGGCCCGGATGTGCGGGAACGCCTTGGCGAGGTGGTCCACCCGCGCCGGGTCCAGGCCGAGCGCGGCGCCCACGTCCCGCACGGCGTGCCGGACGCGGTAGGTCTCGGGCATCGAGACGGTCGCCACCCGCTCGGCGCCGAAGCGGTCGAAGATCGCGTGGTAGACCTCCAGCCGGCGGGCCGACTCGACGTCGATGTCGATGTCCGGCAGCGCGGCCCGCCGCTCGGACAGGAACCGCTCCATCAGCAGCCCGTGTTCGACCGGGTCGGCGTGGGCGATGCCCAGCAGGTGGTTGACCAGGGACCCGGCGCCGGAGCCCCGGGCGGCCACCCGGATCCCCCGCTGCCGGATGTCGTCCACGACCTGAGCCACCGTCAGGAAGTACGAGGGGTAGCCGAGCCGTTCGACGGTGCGCAGTTCGTCGTGCAGCCGGGCCCAGCGGGTGCGGTCGCGGTCGTAGCCGCGCAGCACCATCGCGGCGGCGCAGCGGGAGCGCAGCACCCGGGCGGCGGTGCGGTGTTCGGCACCGACCAGCCGGGGCTCGGGGAAGTGGATGCGGCCCAGCCCGATGTCGTCCCGGGGGTCCACCAGGCACTCCCCTGCGGTCTGTTCGGTCATGGCGAGCAGCCGGTGGGCGAGGTCGCGCCGGTGGCCGGCCGCCTCGGCGATCCGCTCGGCGGTGCGGCCCATCGCGGCGGCGCCCTTGAGCCAGCGCTCGCCGCTGTCCCAGGTCTCGGGGCGGTGCCGGTCCACCGGCACCAGGCGGCGGGCGGAGTCCAGCACGTCGGCGACCGGGCCCTGGCCGGGGTCGGCGTAGCGGACCGCGTTGGTCAGGACGGCGCGGACACCCTGGTCGACGGCGAAGCCGAGGGTGCGGGCGGCCAGCCGCGGGGAGCCGGGGCCGCCGCCGGGGCGGTGGTGGTGGTCGACGACCTCCAGGCGGAGCGCGTCGCCGTACCGCTCGCGCCAGGGGGCGAGGAGCTCCGCGGCGCGGTCCGGGCGGCCGGCGGCCAGCGCCCGGCCGACCTCGGAGTCCGGTCCGAGCAGGACGGTCAGCCCGTCGGTGGCGGAGTCCAGGGCGCTCCAGGGGGCGACGGGCCGGGCGGGGCGGGTCGCGTGGGCGGCCGAGACCAGTCGGCACAGGGCGGCCCAGCCGGCGGCGCCGTCCCGGGCCAGGAAGACGGCGCGGGCGGCGGACTCGTCGAGGAAGGCGCCGCCGCGCACCGGGGTGCGGGGGCGGGTGGCGGGCCGGGGCGCCGGTTCCCGCTCTGCGACGGCCAGTTCGGCGCCGAACAGGGGGCGGACGCCGGCCTCGGCGGCGGCCTTGGCGAACCGTACGGCGCCGGAGAGCCCGTCCCGGTCGGTCAGCGCGAGGGCGTCCATCCCGCGCTCGGCGGCGCGCTCGGCCAGCCGCTCGGGGTGGGAGGCGCCGTAGCGCAGCGAGAAGCCCGAAGCGGTGTGCAGATGCGTGAACCCGGGCATCCGCACCTCCTGCACCTCATACGCCCCCGGCTGTATTCGCGTCCCTCGTTTCACTTCCTCCACCATAACGCTTCTTTCGAACATCCGTACGAACACACGCCCGGAGATCACGGCGACCGGGAGATATCGACCGAAAGGGATATAAAGCCCCTGAACAGCTGCGAATCCCAGAACGGAGCGGCGCATGGCCACGACCGACGACGGCACCCGCCCCACCCTCGTCGAGGAGGTGAAGAGCGCGGTGACGACCCGGGCGGCGCTCCTGGTGATCGGGGTGCTGGGCCTGATGGTCGCGTTCATCACGTCGTACGCCGGCGCCTTCCACCGCCCGAAGCCGGACCGGGTGCCGCTCGGCGTGGTCGCCCCCGCCCAGGTCCGCGCGGAGTTGGTGCGCACCCTCGACCTGCTCCCGGGCGCGCCGCTGGACCCGCGCCCGGTCGCCTCCGAACAGGCCGCCCGGCGCCGGATCGAGGACCGCACCCTCGACGCCGCACTGCTCGTCGACCCGCACGGCACCACCGACCGGCTGCTGGTCGCCAGCGGCGGCGGCGCCTCGCTCTCGCAGGCGGTCGAGGCGGTGGTGACGGCGGCCGAGAAGCAGCAGCGGCGGACCGTGCACACCGAGGACGTGGTCCCGGCCGACGCCGGCGACGGCCGCAGCCTGTCGTCCTTCTACCTGGTCGTGGGGTGGTGCGTGGGCGGCTACCTGTGCGCCGCGATCCTGGCGATCAGCGCCGGGGCGCGCCCGGCCAACCGGCAGCGGGCGGTCATCCGGCTGGCCGCGCTGGCGCTCTACGCGATCGCCGCCGGGCTGGCCGGGGCGCTCGTGGTCGGCCCGGTCCTCGGCGCGCTGCCCGGCAGCCTCTTCGGACTGTGGGGGCTGGGCGCGCTGACCGTCTTCGCGGTGGGCGCCACCACCCTGGCCTTCCAAGGGCTGCTGGGCATCATCGGCATCGGCCTGGCGATCCTGGTGATCGTGGTGTTCGGCAACCCGAGCGCGGGCGGCGCCTATCCGTATCCGCTGCTGCCGCCGTTCTGGCGGGCGATCGGGCCCGCGCTGCCGCCGGGCGCCGGCACCTGGGCGGCGCGCTCGATCGCGTACTTCCGGGGCCAGGCGCTGACCGGACCGCTGCTGGTGCTCTCCGCCTGGGCGGTGGGCGGTGCGCTGGTCACCGTCGCCCTGGCGACGCTGCACCGGACGGCCGACGAGCGGGCCGACGGCGAGCGGGCCGACGACGGGACGGCCGGCGCCGGGGAGCGTCCGCCGGCCTGAGCCCGGGCGCCCGGCACGAACGAGAAGCGCCCCGCGCCTGCCACGCCCCTCCCGACGCGGCACGCACGAGGCGCCGTTGCCCATTCTCCCGCCCGGCCGGCGCGACCCGCGGGTGATCCCCTACGGGCCGTCAGTTCCCGGCCATCGCGGATCCGTCACATGTGCGTGCCGCCGTCGATGCGGATCTCGGTGCCGGTGATGAACGCGCCGTCCTCCGACGCGAGCATCGCGATCACGCCGGCGACGGTCTCCGGGCCGGCGAAGCCCTGCCCGATGGCCGGGGCGAGCTTCATGAACAGGCTCATGTCGGCGTCCTCGGGCAGCCCCGGACCGCGGCCGGTGGTCATGTTGCTGGCGATCGAGCCCGGCGCCACGCACACCGCCCGCAGCCCCTGCTTGCTGTACTCGCTGGCGATGGCGTGGGTCATCGACTGGACGCCGCCCTTGCTGGCCGCGTACGCCGCCATGTACGGGTGGGCGAACGAGGCCGAGGTGGAACTGAAGTTGACGATCACCGGCGCCTGCCCCTCCAGCAGGGCCGGCAGCGCCTCGCGGATCATTAGGAAGGTGCCGGTCAGATTGACCGAGACGACCTTGTTGAAGAACTCCAGCGTGGTCGCGTGGGTGTGCGCGGAGCGCAGGATGCCGGCCGCGTTGACCAGCACGTCCAGCCCGCCCAGGTGCGCCACCGCGGCGGCCACGCCGGACCGCACCCCGGCCTCGTCCGCGATGTCCAGCCGCGCGGTCTCCAGGCGGTCGGCGACGCCGTCCGCGGCGGCCCGCTCCGCGGTGGCCGCCAGGCCCGCCTCGTCGACGTCCACCGCGACGACCCGGCCGCCCTCGGCGAGGATCCGGTGGACGGTGGCCTGCCCGATGCCCGAGCCGGCGCCGGTGATCAGTGCGCGGCGTCCGTCAAAGCGGTTCATGGTGCTGCTCCGTTCGTGAAGTGCCTCTGGGGGCTCAGTCCGCACCGTACGCCCACTTGGCACAATGTGCCATATTCGCACTGCATGCCGATGCGCCATCGCGCTCCGTAAGCTGGCCCCATGCCCACCGCACCGCGCCCCACGGCCGCGCCCACCCCCGCGCGCCCCTCCCTCACCGAGCGCCGCAAGGCCGAGACCCAACTGGAGATCGCCCGCACCGCGGCGGCCCTGTTCGCGGACCGCGGCCCCGGGGTCACCGCCGACGAGATCGCCCGCGCCTCGGGCGTCGCGCTGCGCACCTTCTACCGGTACTTCCGCACCAAGGAGGACGCCGTGGCCCCGCTGCTCGCGGTCGGCGTCCGGCAGTGGATCGGCGACCTGGCCGCCGCCACCTCCGGGCCGGGCGCGCCGTCGCCCCGGGTGGCACTGGAGCGGGCCGCCCGGCGGGCACTGACCCCCGCCGACGAACCGGCCGAGGAGGCGCTGCGCTGGACCCGCGGGCTGCTGCGGGCGATGCCCGGCGAACCGGCGCTGCGCGCGGTCTGGCACCGCGTGCACCACGACTCCGAGGAGGAGTTGCGGCCGGTCCTGGCCCGGCTCACCGGCGCCGATCCGCTGGCGGTGCGGCTGGCCGCGGCCGCCGCGAACACCGCACTGCGGGTCGCGGTCGAGGAGTGGGCCGCGGGCGACGATCCGGCGGACGGCCCGCACGGCCCCGCCGAACTGGTCGTCCGCGGGATGCGGGCGCTCACCGCGGGACTGCCCGAACTGGACGAACCGCAGGGCCCGCAGGGCCCGGGCAACCAGGACAGTCCGGGCGGCAACTAGCTCCACCCCCGGCCAATCGCCGGAGATCGTATACCGCCCGAACGACCGGTCGGCGGCCGAATTCCCCCTCCCGGAGACGACTCCGGCCGCACCGGAGGGCCCTCAACCGCGCTGGCCGCACCGCTCCCGCGGGCACCCCGCTCCCCCGCGCCCGGACACTTTCGCGCCATTACCCTCAGCTTTCACCTATCGACCGAAAGTGATCGGGCCGCGTGCGTTTGAGGTGCGGTTGGGCCAGACTCCCGTCCGGCATCTTCACCCACGAACAAGGGAGTTCGTCATGCGGCACATCACTGGGGCGATCGCGCTCGGCGCAGCGCTGGTTCTGGGCGCGCTGTCCACCACCGCGCAGGCCGTCGCCGCGCCGGCCCAGCCCGCCCGGACCGGTGGCCTCTACGCACCCACCGAAATGGTCCTGACGATTGGCCAGGGCGACAGCCGCGCGACCACCACGTCGCTGCGTGCGGCGACGCTGAGCTGTATGCCGACGGCATCCGGAAGCCACCCGTACGCGAAGGCCGCCTGCGCCCAACTGCGCACGGCCTCCGGCGACTTCAACAAGGTGACCGAGGCCGCGAGCGAGCGGATCTGCAACAAGATCTGGGCCCCCGTCGTGGTCACCGCGGACGGTGTCTGGCAGGGCCGCCGGATCGCGTACACCCACGTCTTCGCCAACTCCTGTGAGATGACGGACGGAAAGGGCTCGGTCTTCGAGTTCTGATCCGTCGAGTCGATGCGTCGGCACAACGATGCGCCGATGCGGCGGAACGGCACCGGCCCCCGGACGAGGAGAGCGTCCGGGGGCCGGTTCGCGCCGTGGGCCGGAGCCGATCGGCCGTGCGGGTCAGCCGATCTGCGTGCCCGTCGCCTGGAGGGCGGCCGGCACCGGCTGGAAGAAGGTCTCGCCGCCGTTGGTGCAGTCGCCGCTGCCGCCGGAGGTGAGGCCGAGGGCGCTCTCGCCGTCGAAGAGGGCGCCGCCGCTGTCACCGGGCTCGGCGCAGACGTCGGTGTCTATCAGGCCGTCGACCGTGCCCTCCTGGTAGTTGACGGTGGCGTTCAGCCCCTTGACGGTGCCGTCGTGCACCTGGGTGGTGCTGCCGCTGCGCTGCACCTTCTCGCCGACGGTGGCCTCCGCCGCCTTGGTGATCTTCTGGGTGCTGCCGTTGTAGAGGTCGACCTCGCTGGGGTGGTCGGTGTTGCCGGTGTACTTGGCGATCGAGTAGTCGTTACCGGGGAACTTGGAGTCCTCGGTGGTCGCGATCGTCTGGCCGCCCTGCTGGTCGGACCACTCCTGGACGGCGTTGCCGCAGTGGCCGGCGGTCAGGATGTACGGCTGGCCGCCCTTGGTCACGTTGAAGCCGAGCGAGCAGCGGGCGCTGCTGCCCCAGATCGCGTCGCCGCCGGCGATGAGGGGCTTGAACTCGCCCTGGGAGTGGCGGATCTCGACGGTGTCGCCGAGGCCCTTGGCGACCTTGGCGAGCCGGTCCAGCTTGGCGCCGGTGACCGTGCGGTCGGCGGTCACCACGACCTTGTTGGCCTTGGGGTCCATGGCCCAGGCGGTGCCGGGAATGGTCGCCCTGGTCTTCAGCGTCTGCCGGGCCGCGTCGAGTTGGGCCATCGAGTGCTTGACGATTCTGGCCTCCGCGCCCTTGGCCCGGACGGCCGCGGCGGACGCCTCGTCCACCACGTTGACGACCAGCTTCTGGGCCTTGGCGTCGTAGAACGCGCCGGCCGTACCGGTCTTGAGCTGCGACGCCAGGGTGGTCGCGGCGGCCGGGGAGAGCGTGGCCGCCGAGGGGGCGGGGGCGGCGTGGGCGTTGGCGAGGGTGACGGTCGCGGTGGCGGCGAGCGCGAGCGCGCCCGCGCTGGCCAGCATCGTGCGGCGGTGGGGTATGCGTCGGTGCTTCAACTCAGTGCCTCCCGTGGGGGGATGGGCCCCGACCGTGGGGGGTCGCGCGGGCCCGAGAGCGAGGTGTGAGGTACCGAGCACAGACGGGTCGGCCCCGTGGCAGCCGCCGCAGGGCGTCGCGTCCATGCCAACGAAGCCGAGTATTCCCATCCGTCCCACTCGTACACAAGGCCGGGTTCCGGTCTCAGGCGCGGGAGTTCACGTTTTCGGCACACGTCGTTCACGCCGATATCCGCGCGGCCGAGTCCTGAGTGCGGACATCAGAGGGCACGCGGACCGCCCGGCGGCGCGCGAAGTGTGAGGGCCACACCTGTCCGGAAAGCGACCCCACCACCGCGAACGGGACCGACGCCGGCGGGCCGATGACACGGGGCCGGCAGCATCGGGCGGCACGGAACCGCCGCGCGGCGAGGCGCGGCGGTCGTCTATGACGGTGTTACAGGGCTGCGAACGCTGCGAACGGGAGATGGACGGCGGAGCTCACGGGGCCCTACGGGAGGTGCTCCGCCTCCGGGAGGTCCTCCAGCACCGGCAGGGCGTCGCTCACCTGGCCGTTCTCCACCGGGGCCGGGGCGGCGTCGCGGGTCGCCTGCCGCTGCGCGCGGACCCGTTCGGTCTCCGCCTCCACCTGCTCGGTCTGCGCCCGGGCCTGGAGTCCGGAGCGCTCCAGGAACCGCAGCAGCTCCACGGGGAAGGGCAGGACGAGGGTGGAGTTCTTCTCCGCGGCGACCGCCACCACGGTCTGGAGCAGCCGCAGTTGCAGCGCGGCGGGCTGGTCGGACATGGCCGCGGCGGCCTCGGCCAGCTTCCGCGACGCCTGGAGCTCGGCATCGGCGTTGATCACCCGGGCCCGGCGGTCCCGGGTGGCCTCCGCCTGCCGGGCCATCGAGCGCTTCATCGTCTCCGGCAGCGAGACGTCCTTGATCTCGACCCGGTCGACGCTCACGCCCCAGCCGATGGCCGGGCTGTCCATCATCAGCTCCAGGCCCTGGTTGAGCTTCTCGCGGTTGGACAGCAGATCGTCCAGCTCGCTCTTGCCGATGATCGACCGCAGCGAGGTCTGCGCCATCTGGGAGACCGCGAAGCGGTAGTCCTCGACCCGGACGACCGCGTCGGCGGCGTCCACGACCTTGAAGTAGACCACCGCGTCGACCCGGACGGTGACGTTGTCCCGGGTGATGCCCTCCTGCGCGGGCACCGGCATCGTGACGATCTGCATGTTGACCTTACGCATCCGGTCGACGGCCGGGATGATCATGGTGAAGCCGGGGCCGCGCACCGGGGAGGTCAGCCGCCCCAGCCGGAGCACCACACCGCGCTCGTACTGCTTGACCACCCGCGCCGCGGCCATCAGATAGACCGTCCCCGCGGAGGCCAGCGCCACCCCGGCCGCCACCAGTTCTCCGACCATCACGGCCCCCTGAAGTGTGCCGTTACGTCGCCCGAGTCGCCTTTGTCTCCCATGGTAGGCCCGGCCCGGGGACCGGTCGAGGCTCGCGGCACTGGCGTAAGGGCCCCCGCCGGCCGGCGGGGGCCCTTACGCCAGTGCGGCCGTTCGATCCTCAGCCGGTCAGTAGACGCTCACGCCGTACGCGCTGAGCGCCTCGGTGACGGGCTGGAAGAAGGTGGTGCCGCCGCTGGTGCAGTCGCCGCTGCCGCCGGAGGTCAGGCCGAGCGCCTTGGTGCCCGCGTAGAGGGGGCCGCCGCTGTCGCCGGGCTCGGCGCAGACCGTGGTCTGGATGAGGCCGGAGACGATCTCGCCGCTGCCGTAGTTCACCGTGGCGTTCAGGCCGGTGACCTTGCCGCTGTGGACGCCGGTGGTGGAGCCGCGGCGGGTGACCGTCTGGCCGACCGTGGGGTTCCCGGCGCTGGTGATGTCCTGGCTGCCGACCGTACCGGCGTGCGCCACCGAGGAGTTGGTGTACTTGACGATGCCGTAGTCGTTGCCGGGGAAGCTGGAGCCGGTGGTCGGCCCGATGCTGGTGCTGCCGGAGGAGTTGGTGTACCAGGGGGGTTTGCCGTCGGTGCAGTGACCGGCCGTCAGGAAGTAATAAGTGCTGCCGCTGCGGACGTTGAAGCCGAGCGAGCAGCGCCAGCTCGGTGCGTAGATGGCGTCGCCGCCGGAGATCAGCTTACGGATCCGGCCCGTGGTGCGCTCGATCCGGACCGCGCCCGCGGTGCTCCCCGCGGCCTGCCGGATCTTGGCGATCTGGGCCGTGGAGACGGTGCTGTCGGCGGTGACGACCAGGGTGCGGGTCGCCGGGTCCACCCGCCAGGCGGTGCCCGCGACGTCCGCGCCGCGGACCGCGTTGCCGGCGGCGGTGAGCTGGGCGGCGCTGAACGTCGTGGCGGGGGCGGGGGTCTGGGCGCCGGCGGCGGTCGGGACGGCGACGGCACCGAGGGCCGCCAGTCCGGACGCCACGGCGATCAGCCGGGTGCGTCTCGCCACGCCGCTGTGGGGGATGGTGCGCTCGTTCCTCACTGATTCCTCCGAGGGGGATCGGGGACCGCCGAGGGGCGGCCCGTGAGGCGCAGCCGAAGGGCACTCCGACGCACGCGGGAGGGGACACCCCCGCATTCTTTGCGTGCCCCTGACAAACGCTCCTGACCGGGAGTGTCCGGTGCGCCGACCCCGCGGCGCAAGAGGGCCGCCCCGATTGCGCGCCCCCCGCACCACCCCGCCGAGCGCCCCCAACACGCCGCCCCGGCAGCCGAGTTGACGGCTGCCGGGGCGACGCGCTCCGCGGGCGGGACGGTCCCCGGCTCAGTCGACGAGCGCGTTCCGCTCCCCCGCCCGCAGGGCGAACGGCAGGGTGTTGCCGGGCGGCGGGAAGGGGCAGATGAAGTGGTCGGCGAAGGCGCAGGGCGGCAGCTGGGTGCGGTTGAGGTCCACCGGAACGGTGCCGTCGGCGGCCGGCGCGGGCGGGCGCAGGAAGCGGAAGCGATAGCTGTCGGTGCCGCTGGTGGCGTCGGCCAGCACCGCCCACAGCGAGCCGTCCGGCTCCACCGCGACCTGGAGGGTGTGCTCGTCGCCGTCGAGGGTGAAGGCCAGTTCCCCGCCGAGGACGAAGCCCCGCTCCTGCCCGTCGGCGTTGGCCACCTGGACGGTCCGCCGCTCGCCGTACGGGCGGAACAGGCCCGGCCGCACCCAGCGCTCCTCGTAGGGGTAGGCGTCGATGCCGGCGAAGGCGCGCCGGGCCGGGGCGTCCGGGTCGAAGTCGCGGACCGCCCACAACCCCTCGCGGCGCAGCACCACCAGGCGGCGCGCCCCGTGGCCGACCCGGGCCGCCGCCGGCCCGGCGTCCTGGTCGAGGCGATGCGCACCGGCCGCCGGCGCGCCGTCCACGGTGAGCCCGTCCTCGGGCCCGGCCTCCAGGAGCACCGCGGCGCCGTCGGCGGCGACCGTCCAGCGGCCCGGCAGCCCCGCGATCCGGCCGTCGGGGTGGTCGGCGAGCCAGTGCGTGCCGGCGAGCGCGAGCGGACCGTGCGGCTCGGTGACCGCTGCCAGGCGCCCCTCGCGCCACTCCTGCCACTTCTGGACGGCGTCCGGCTGCGTTGTGCTGGTCATCTCAGTCCTTCCGTGCGGGGCGCGCCGGATCCGGCAGCCCCAAGTGGGAGCGCAGGGTGGTCCCGGTGTATTCCGTGCGGTGGACGCCGCGCTCCTGGAGCAGCGGAACGACCCGCTCCACGAACGGGTCGAGCCCGTCGGGCGTGAGGTGCGGCACCAGGATGAAGCCGTCGGCGGCGTCGCTCTGCACGAAGTGGTCCATCTCGCGGGCGACGCTGTCCGGGGTGCCGACGAAGGACTGCCGCCCGGTGGTCTCGATGACGGTCTCCCGGATGGACAGCCCCTTGGCGCGGGAGAGCGCCCGCCACCGGTCGGCGACGGCCTGCGGGTCGGCGATCCGGACCCGGCCCTGGGCCAGCTCGCCGTGCGGATCCGGGTCGATGTCCGGCAGCGGCCCGTCCGGGTCGTAGGAGGACAGGTCCACGCCCCAGACCTGCTCCAGGGTGAGCAGCGCGGTCTGCGGGGAGACCTGCTGCCGGCGGATCTCGACGGCCCGCTCCTGGGCCTCGGCGAGGGTGTCGCCGAGGACGAAGGTGACACCCGGCATGATCTTGAGGTCCTCGGGCCGCCGCCCGTACGCCGGGAGCCGGCGCTTGACGTCCGCGTAGAAGGCCCGGCCGGCCTCCGGCCCGCTGTGCCGGGTGAAGATCACGTCGGCGGCGGAGGCGGCGAACTCCCGGCCCTCGGCGGAGTCCCCGGCCTGGATGACGACGGGGTGGCCCTGCGGGCTGCGCGCGACGCCGAACTCACCGCGGACGACGAAGTGCCGGCCGCTGTGGTCCACCCGGCGCGGCGGCCCGCCGGCCGGCCCGGAGTCCCACAACGCGCGTGCGGTGGCGAGGAATTCGGCGGCGCGGGTGTAGCGGTCGGCGTGGTCGAGATAGCCGCCGCGCCGGAAGTTCTCCCCGGTGAAGGCGTCGGAGGTGGTGACGATGTTCCAGGCGGCCCGGCCGCCGCTGAGGTGGTCCAGGGAGGCGAACCGGCGGGCGAGTTCGTAGGGCTCGTTGAAGGTGGCGCTGACCGTGCCGGCCAGGCCCAGCCGCTCGGTGACCGCCGCCAGGGCGTTCAGCACGGTGAGCGACTCGGGCCGGCCGAGCACGTCGAGGTCGTGGATCCGGCCCTTGTGCTCGCGCAGCCGCAGCCCCTCGGCCAGGAAGAAGAAGTCGAACAGTCCGCGCTCCGCGGTCCGCGCCAGATGCACGAAGGAGGCGAAGTCGATCTGGCTCCCGAGGGAGGAGCCGGGCGAAGTCCCGCCCGCCGGGGTGGTGGTCGGACGGCCGGTGGGCGGGTCGGCCCAGACGGTGGTGTTGTTGACGCCGGGGAAGTGCGCGGCGAGGTGGATCTGCTTGCGGGGACGGGGGTCGGGGCTCATCGGGCGGCCTCCCGGGCGAGGGCGTAGATACTGGCGGGGCGCGGCAGACCGAGGTGCTCGCGCAGGGTCGTGCCCTCGTAGGAGCGACGGAGCAGGCCGCGCTCCCGAAGGAGCGGGACGGTGCCCTCGACGAACCGGGCCAGGTCCCGTACGGGGTCGGCGAGGCGCAGGTGGAAGCCGTCCGCGACGCCCTGGGCGAACCAGTCGCCGAGCAGGGCGGCGAGCCCGGCGGCGTCGCCGGACGACTCCAGCTCGACGGGCAGCGAGGCCAGCACCAGCGGCCCGCCGGGGGCGCGGCCGTGCGCCCGGGCGCGGGCGAGCAGGTCGGCGCGGGCGGCGCCGGCGGTCTGCGGATCCTCGGCCCTGACCAGCGCGACATCGGCCCGGGCGGCGGCCACCTCCCGGCGGGCCCCTTCCCCGAGTTCCCGACTTCTCCCCCGCTCCCGGCTCCCCCCGCGCGGCGGGACCCCCACGTGCGGGAGGTCCCCGGTGCCCGGGGAGGGACCCCCGTCCGGCCCGTCGGTCTCCCCGGTCACATCGACGACGGTCACCGGGCGGCCCTGCGGCGGCCGGGGGACGATGGACGGCCCGCGGACCGAGAAGGCGCGGCCGGTGAAGTCGACGTGGTGGAGCTTGGCGCGGTCCACGAAGCGGCCGGTGGCCCGGTCGCGGATCTCCGCGTCGTCCTCCCAGCTGTCCCACAGCCGCCCGACGACGTCGGCGACCTCGCCGGCCTCCGACCAGACCTCGGCGGGCGAGGCGGCCGGATGGGGGTCCTTCCCTGTTCGAGCGAAGCCGAGAACTTGGGGGCGCCCGACGAGCGCGGCCTCGGCCTCGGTGGTGGACACCTCCACCGTCCAGCCGGCCCGGCCGCGGCTGACCCAGTCCAGGGTCGCCACGGCGGTGGAGACGTGGAACGGCTCGGTGTGGGTGGTGGTCACCGTGGGGACCAGGCCGATCCGTTCGGTGTCCGGGGCGATCCGGGCGAGCACCGCGAGGGCGTCCGGGCCGGGGCCGCCGAACCGGTCGCCGAGGGTGACGAAGTCCAGGGTGCCGTGTTCGGCGAGCCGGGCGAGGGCGGTGTAGTGGGCGGCGTCGTGGCGGGGCGGGACGCCCGGGGCGTCCAGCGCGACGGCCAGCCGCGGCGGGTGGTGCGGTTCGGGCATGGGGTGGGGCCTTCCTGTGCGGTACGGGGGTGCCGCCGAAGTGCGTGCCTGGGGGCACCTCCCAGCGTTGGCCGGGGGAGCGACGAACGGCAGACGGGACGTTGCGGACGGGCCCTAGTCGGCGGTCCTGGGCAGGCCGGGCGGGTTGATCCGCGAGGTCGTCACGGCCTCGCCGGACAGCCCCCAGCGGGCCAGCACCTTGGCGTAGCGGCCGTCGTCGATGACCTTGCGCAGGGCGGCGGCGTACGCCCCGACCAGGCCGCTGCCCTTGCGGGTGGTGGCGGCGATCTCGCCCTTGAGGTGGGCGCCGCCGCCGGAGAAGGTGCCGGCGCTCTCGGTCCCGCCGGCGGTGGCGATGTGGTAGGCGACGGTCGGGTTGGGGCCGAAGTAGCCGTCGATCCGGCCCGATTGGAGTGCGAGGTAGACGTCCGAGGGCTTCTGGAAGTACTTGACGTCCACCGGCTTGCGGCCGGCCCGCTCGTCCTCCTTGCTCCAGTCGAGCAGGATCTTCTCCTGGTTGGTGCCGGAGCCGACCGCGATGGTCCGGCCCGCCACGTCCGCGGCGCCGCGGACCTTCCAGCCGCTGCCCTTCTTCGTCTCCATGGCCAGCTGGTCGAGCCGGTAGGTGGCGAAGTCGTACTTGTCCTTGCGCTCCTCGGTCACCGTGACATTGCCGAAGACCGCGTCGAGCTTGCCGCTGTCCAGGCCGACGAAGAGGTTCTCCCAGGACAGCGGCTCGAAGTGCGGTTTCAGCCCCAGGGTGTCGGCGACGAGGGTGGCCAGGTCCTCCTCGACTCCGATCAGGGTCTTGTCGTCGGTGGCGTAGAAGCTCAGCGGGGGGCTGCTCTCCGCGCCCACTCCGATCCGCAGTTCGCCGGTGCGCCGGACGGCGGCGGGCACCAGCGCGGCGCTCCTGGGGTCCTCGGTGCCGCGGACGCGGTGCTGGTCGGGCCCGATGTTGATCTTCGTGCCGGCGTTCCCGACGCCGACCTCCGCGCTCGCCGCGTCACCGCTGCCGCAGCCGGTGAGCAGGACGGAGCCGGCGGCGAGGGCGAGGGCGGCGGCGAGCGTGCGGCGGATCACGGGGGATCTCCTTCGGAACGGTACGGGCGGTGCGGCGGGCGCGGCGGACACGGTCACAGGACCTTGGAGAGGAAGGAGCGGGTGCGCTCGTGGCGCGGGTGGTCGAGCACCTGCGCGGGCGGGCCCTGCTCGACGATCCGCCCGCCGTCCATGAAGACGACGGTGTCGGCGACCTCGCGGGCGAAGCCGATCTCATGGGTGACGACGATCATGGTGGTGCCCTGGTGCGCCAAGTCCTTGATGACGTCCAGGACTTCCCCGACCAGCTCGGGGTCGAGCGCCGAGGTCGGCTCGTCGAAGAGCAGCAGCTTGGGTTCCAGGGCGAGCGCCCGGGCGATGGCGACCCGCTGCTGCTGTCCGCCGGAGAGCTGCCGGGGATAGGCGTCCGCCTTCTCCGCCAGGCCCACCCGCGTGAGCAGCCGGCGGGCGGTGGCCTCGGCCTCCTTGCGCGGGCGGCGCTGCACCGCCAGCGGCGCCTCGACGAGGTTCTCCAGCACCGTCAGATGGGGGAAGAGGTTGAAGTTCTGGAAGACGAACCCGATCCCGGTGCGCTGCTTGAGGATCTCCCGTTCCCGCAGCTCGTACAGCCTGTCGCCGGACTTCCGGTAGCCGACCAGCGCCCCGTCCACGCTGATCCAGCCGCGGTCGACCTTCTCCAGGTGGTTGATGGTGCGCAGCAGCGTGGACTTGCCCGACCCGGACGGGCCGAGCACCACCGTCACCCGGCCGGCCGCGACCTCCAGGTCGATGCCGCGCAGCACCTCGACGGAACCGAAGCTCTTGTGGACGGAACGGATCTCGACCATTGCGCTCATCGCGCGGCCCCCTTGGCGTAGTGGCGTTCGACGTAGTGCTGGAGGACGGAGAGCACGGTGGTGAGGAGGATGTACCAGGCGGTGGCGACCATCAGCAGGGGCACCACCCGGCCGTTGCGTCCGTAGACGACCTGGACCTGGTAGAAGAGTTCGCCGATCGCCATCACCGAGACGATCGAGGTGCCCTTGAAGAGGGAGATCACCTCGTTGGTGGCGTTCGGCAGGATCGAGCGCATCGCCTGCGGCAGCACGATCCGGCGCAGTCGGCGGGCCCGCGGCAGGCCGAGCGCGGCGGCGGCCTCCAACTGGCCGGCGTCCACGGCCTGCACACCGGCCCGGACGATCTCGGCGGCGTAGGCGGCCTGGTGCAGCGCCAGCCCGAGCACCGCCGCGCCCATCGCGCCGACCAGCCCCATGGTGTCGAAGTGGAAGAGGCCGGGGCCGAACGGGATCCCGAAGTCCAACCGCTTGTAGAGATAGGCGAGGTTGAACCAGAACAGCAGCTGGACGATGAGCGGGATGGACCGGAAGGCCCAGATGTAGCCGAAGGCCACCCAGCGCAGGAACGGGCTGGCGGACAGCCGCATCAGGGCCAGCACCAGGCCCAGCGCGAAGCCGAGGGCGGTGCCGTAGACGGTGAGTTGGAGGGTGGTCCCGACCGACTTGAGGATCGTTCCGTTGGCGAAGAACCGGGCGAACACCCCCCATTCCCAGGCGGGGTTGGTGATCAGACCGTGCGCGAACTGGGCGAGCAGCACCGCGGTCACCGCCACCCCCGCCCAGCGCCAGGGATGGCGCACGGGGACGACCTTCAGGTCCGCCGGGTCGTCGGCCCCCGGTGGCCCGGCGCGCCGCGGGGCGGGGCGGGCGGTCGCGGCCGGTCCGGCGGGGGGATCGCCGGTGACGGCGGGATCACTGGTCAACGGCATGGTCAGTCCTCGGGGTGAGTGCGGGGACCGGGACCGGTGGGGCGGTGCGGTCGCGGAGGAAGGTGAGCAGGGCCCGCGCGGTCGCGTCGTTCTGCCGGAAGGCGGGCGCGTTGGTGCGGGGGCGGGCGAAGGCGCCACCGGCGCGGGCGTCGGTGTGCGGGCCGAGCGCGAACCGGCGCGGGTGCGGACGGCCGGCCCGGTCCAGGATCCGGCCGTCGGCCGGGTCGACGGCCAGCAGACCGCCGGCCGTGGCACGGGCGCCGTCGGCCTGCAGGGCGTGCAGCAGCCGGTCCCGGGTGCGGGCCACGGACGGTTCCGGCAGCCGCGCCTCCACCAGCGCCCGGGCCTCGGTCCGCTCCCCCGGCACGCTGACGGACTCGGCGCGGAACACCCCGCGGGCCTCGTCGGCGGTGACGGTGAGGCCGGCGCCCAGGAAGCGCACCACCCCGGCCCGGGACAGCGCCAGCAGCTGCCGCAGCCGGGGCCCGGGCGGCCCGGAGGCGAGGAAGCTGAAGAAGCCGTGCCACCAGGGCCCGTGGTCGCCGAGCCGGGTCAGCTGGCCGTAGACCGACAGCAGCGCGAGGAAGACCGCCAGGTCGGGGCTGTACGCGGGGTCGTGCCGGCGCGCCAGGTCGGCCTCGATGTGGCCGCGCAACCCCGCCTGGAGGGCCGCGCCGTCGGCGTAGCGGATGCCGTCCAACGGGTGGTCCAGCACCTCCAGGTCGAGTCGGTCGGCCGGGTCGGGGACGGCGGCGCGGACCAGCGCCTGGAGGGCGGCCCCGCCCGGTTCGCCGGCGGCATACTCCTCCTCGAAGTCCGGCCACGCCATCCGGGTGCGCGCGGGGTGCGCGGTGAACAGCCGGTGGTAGTGCGCGAAGCCCAACTCCTTGTCGATCAGCGGCCGGACGTCCCGGTCGAAGTCGATCCCCCCGGGGCGGGCGAGCAGCGCCTCGACCTCGGCGGGCCCGAAGAACCGTGGCAGCGGGGGCCGTTCGCCGGACGGCGGGTAGCCGATCTTGGAGTGGTAGGGGACGCCGCGCCGGGACCCGACGTGCAGCACCGGTTCGCGGCCGGAGGGGTGGTAGGTCAAGGCGCCGTCGCGGCCGGTGGTGTACCTCCCGCCGCGCCCCTCGGTCAGCAGCACCATCAGGTCGACGAAGGCCAGCCCGAAGCCGCGCACCAGCACCGGTTCACCGGGCCGCAGCGCACCCAGGTCGCTGTCGGCGGTGAACGCCGGCGGCAGGTACGTCAGCCCGTGCCGGGCCGCGAACCCGGCGAACTCCCGGTCCTGTGCGGCCGGTTGGGACTCCAGATGGCCCAGTGTCAGCACCACCAGGTCGGCGAGGAGCGGGGCGCGGCGGCCCGCCAGCCACACCCGCTGGCGCCCCTCGCGCGGCCCGGAGACCCGCAGCGCGGTGGCCCGGTGCTCGTGCACGGCGACCCGGGGCGGCAGCGCGGCCACCGCGTCCTCGTGGACCCAGCGCAGATAGCCGCTGAGCAGCCGCCGGCCGGCGAAGTCCCGCGGGCCCAGCGCCGCCACGGCGTCGGCGAGGCCGGGCGGGGCGGGGCGCTCCCCGTCCCGCACCGCGCGGGCCCACGCGGCGAGCGAGGGGCCGGGCCGCACCGGACCGGCCTGCTCGACGGTCTCGTCGGTGAACATGGTGACGTCCTCGGCCGTGGAGTTCATCCACAGCAGCGGGGACTGCTCATGGCGCCAGATCCGGCCGCCGCCGGGCGGGTGCGGATCAACCAGGTGCAGGTCCAGGGGCGCATCGCCCCACAGCTCGGGGGCGTTGGCGGCGATCCGCTCCAGCACCCCGGTGCCCCGCGGGCCGGCGCCCACGATCACCACGGACGGCCGGCGGGGGTTCGACGCGCTCACCGGGCACCGGCCGTCCCGCGGGCGTAGTGCCGCTCGACGTGGCGCTGACCGACACTGAGGACCGAGGTGACCAGGACGTACCAGAGGGTCGCCACCAGCAGCAGCGGGATGACCTGATAGGTGCGGTGGTAGACCAACTGGACGGAGTAGAGCAGATCCTGGACGGCGATGACGCTGACGATGGAGGTGCCCTTGAGGGTGCCGATCAGCATGTTCCCGGCCGGTGGCACGATCGACCGCATCGCCTGCGGCAGCACGATCCGACGCAGCCGCCGCCCGGCCCCCAGCCCCAGCGCCTGCGCGGCCTCCAACTGGCCCTTGTCGACGGAGAGCACACCGCCGCGGACCACCTCCGCGGCGTACGCGGCCTCGTGCAGGGTGAGCCCGATGACCGCGACGGCCACCGGCGAGAGCAGATCGACGGTCTTGACGCCGAGGACGACCGGGTACAGCGCCCCGATGTTGAACCAGAACAGCAGCTGCACCAGGATCGGCATCGACCGGAACAGCCAGACGTAGCCCCACCCGATGCCGCGCAGCACGGGGTTGGCGGACAGCCGCAGCACCGCGAGCAGGGTGCCCAGCGCGAAGCCGAGCGCCATCACCACGGCGGTCAGCCAGAGCGTCAGACCCAGGCCGCGCAGCACGGCGGAGGTCAGGAAGTAGTCGGCGACCACGTCCCACTGGAAGGCGGGGTTGCGGACGACGGAGACGAGGGCCAGCGCCAGCAGGACGAGGAGGACGGCGGCGGACGCCCACTGGCCGGTGCGGCGGCGCGGCACGATGCGCGGGGCGGCGCGGTCCGGTTCACCGGGCGGCGCCGCGGACACGGCGGGGGCGTCAAGGATGTCGGAAGGCATGCGAAGGCTCCGTGGACGCTTCAGATCGAGCACGGGAGTCGAGCGCCTTCACACAGGCGGAACGGGTCGCGCCCCTCAGCACGACCGGCCTTCGAGGCTATGCGGTGAACACGGCAGGTTGTCAAGGGGAGTTCGGATGGCGTCCGCGCGGTGAGCGATGCGTCACTTCGCGGTTGACGCGGAAACGGATGCCTGTTCCACTTGGTCGCATGTATCCATGGCAGCGGCTGGTCACCCGTGACCACATCGACTTCGGTCGCGTGTGGTCGTCGTCCTGTTGAGCTGACCCCCTGCCCTTGAGGCCCGTCGCCGCAGGCCGGGCCGTTCCCGCGGTTCTCGTTCCTTCCCGCCGCGCGCCTTCACACCTCCACGCGCCGTTCGGCGCGCCCCTCCCCTCGCTCTACCGTTCCACCGTTCCTCGCCCCGTTCCTCCCCCGCCCTCCCTCCCTGTTCTCCCTCGTCCATCCGGCGCGCTCGGACGCCCGAGTGCCGCCGCCGGCCACGGAGGCGCCCCGATGACCGCCGCGCCACGGCCGCCCCGTGCGGCCCGCCTGACGATCCATCACACCGCCGTCACCGACCCGCTCGCCCGCCCCCTGCTGGACGAGCTCACCCACGAATACAGCACCCGCTACGGCCGTCCCGTGGACCTGGACCTGGAGTACCCGGCCGCCGAATTCGGCCCACCCGGGGGCGCGTTCCTGCTGCTCCTGGAGGACGACGAGCCGGTCGCCGGCGGCGCCTACCGCCGCTACGCCCCGGACACCGCCGAGCTCAAACGGATCTGGACGCACCACGCGCACCGCCGCCGCGGGCTGGCCCGCCGCGTCCTGACCGCCCTGGAGCAGCACGCCGCCGCCCGCGGCTACACCCGGCTCTACCTGACCACCGGCCCCCGCCAACCGGAGGCCAAACACCTCTACCTCGCGGCGGGTTACCGCCCCCTGTTCGACCTGACCGCCGACCCGGAGTCGATCGGCCCGCTGCCGTTCGAGAAGCACCTGGAGATTCCGCGCCCATGACCACCACCCGTCCGTCCGCCACCGCGCTGCGCACCGCGGCGCTCCTGGTCACCGCGGCCCTGACGGTCACCGCCTGCGGTGCGGGCGGCGCCGCCCCCGGCGCCCGGGACGCCGGGCCGGCCGCGGCGAGCGCCCGGATCCCCACCACCGACGTGGTCTCCGGCGTGCACGAGGACCCGGCCGCCGCCGCGCTGCTGCCCGCCGACGTCCGCGCCCGCGGCACCCTCGCCCTGGCCAGCAGCGTCGGCACCCCGCCCGGCGCCACCTATCTGCCCGACGGACGGACCCTGGCCGGCCAGGACATCGACTTCGCGGACGCGGTCGGCAAGGTCCTCGGCCTGAAACTGACCCGCGAGGTGGCCAGCTTCGAGGCGATCCTGCCGGCGCTGGACAGCGGCAAGTACGACGTGGGCACCGGCAACTTCGGCGTCACCGACGAACGCCGCGAGACCCTCGACTTCGTCACCTACGTCAACGACGGCCAGGGCTTCGCTGCCCGCCGGGACAGCCCGCTGAAGAAGGTCACCACGCTGACCCGGCTGTGCGGCCTGACGGTGGCCACCGGCGCCGGCACCACCTTCGAGACGACTCTGGAGGAGAACAAGCACCGGTGCGCGGACGCCGGCGAGCAGCCCTACGACGTCAAGACCTACGCCGACCAGGGCGCACTGTGGATCTCGCTCCAACAGGGCCGCAGCGACGTGGTGATGAGCACCATCAACGGGCTGCGCTACGCGGTGCGGCAACAGCCGGGCCTGCGCTTCCTCAACGAGTTCAAACGGTTGGACGTCGGCTTCGCCTTCAAGAAGGGGACGCCGCTGGCACCCGCCTTCCAGGCCGCGGTCAACCGGCTGAAGAAGGACGGGACCTACGACCGGATCCTCAAGAAGTGGGGCACCACCCCCTCGGCCATCGCGACATCGCGGATCAGCCCACCGGAGATCCGCTGACCGGGCACCGCACCCCGGCACCCGTCGGCGGCCCGGGCCCGGATCGCGGCGACCCGCGCCGGGCCCCCGCCGGACGGGCGACGTCCACGCCGGCCGCCCGGACCGACATACGCCCTGGTCCCGCCCCGAACCTCCTCGCGCGTCGGCCCGATCCAGAGCGGTCAACTTGTCGACACCATGACGTAGGCACCGACCGTGATGCCTTTCGTACTGTCAGTTCACCGCCAGGGCACGCGAGCTGACGGCGCACCACCCTCTTTGCACCAGATATGTCACGAACCCCCCGTGCGGCGGCTATCCGCTTGGCACACCCTCGCCCTCATGGACGACGATAGGGAGAACGGAACACACACGCCGCGGGTGAGAGGAGGCGTCAATGGGATCGGTACGCAAGGCAAGTGCCTGGCTTGGCCTCGTGGACGACAACGATGACGAGCGCTACTACGACGACGACTACGCCGAGGGGCACGAGTCCGCCGAGTCGGGTGGCAACCCCTGGGTGACCGACCCCCGGGTCCAGGTGGCCGACGAGGCCGCCCAGAGCCAGGGCACCCGCATCGCCACGATCACCCCGGCCTCCTTCCGGGACGCCCGCGGCATCGGGGAGCTCTTCCGGGACGGCGTCCCGGTGATCGTCAACCTGACGGCCATGGAGTCCGCCGACGCCAAGCGGGTGGTGGACTTCGCGGCCGGCCTGACCTTCGGCCTGCGCGGCTCCATCGAGCGGGTCGCCACCCGGGTGTTCCTGCTCACCCCCGCCGACTACAAGGTCGTCACCGGTGAGGCCCGCGGCCACCGCAACGGCGGTTTCTTCAACCAGAGTTGAGGGGGCGCGGGGGTCCGTTCCGGCCGGGGGTCCGGACCGCGGCAGGGCCGCGACCGGTTACCGCGCCCCCCGGGAAGCGCCGCGGCCGGCGCCCGGCGAGGGGCTCACCGGAAGGCGTCCAGGCCGGTGAGTGCCTTGCCCAGCACCAGTTGGTGCATCTCCGCGGTGCCCTCGTAGGTCAGCACCGACTCCAGGTTGGTGGCGTGCCGCATGACGGGGTATTCGAGGGAGATCCCGTTGGCGCCGAGGATCGTCCGCGCGGTGCGGCAGATGTCGAGCGCCTCGCGGACGTTGTTGAGCTTGCCGAAGCTGATCTGCTCGGGCAGCAGCCGCCGGGCGTCGAACCGCCGCCCGAGGTGGTGGGCGAGCAGCACGCCCTTGTGGAGTTCCAGCGCCATGTCGGCGAGCTTGGCCTGGGTGAGCTGGAAGGCGCCGATGGGCTTGCCGAACTGCTCGCGGGTGCGGGCGTAGTCGAGCGCCG
This sequence comes from Streptomyces noursei, assembly GCF_016917755.1. Classification (GTDB taxonomy): domain Bacteria; phylum Actinomycetota; class Actinomycetes; order Streptomycetales; family Streptomycetaceae; genus Streptomyces; species Streptomyces yunnanensis. The sequence continues at coordinate 2,766,131 of NZ_CP070326.1, forward strand.
CCTCGAAGCAGGACCGCGCCGCCCCCATCGAGCCCCAGACGATCCCGTAGCGGGCGTGGCTCAGGCACCGCAGCGGGCCGCCCAGCCCCCGGGCCTCCGGCAGCAGCGCGTCGGCGGGCAGCCGCACCTCGTCCAGCACCAACTCGCTGGTGACCGAGGCGCGCAGCGACCACTTGTGCTTGATCTCGGGGGCGGAGAAGCCGGCGCTGTCCGTGGGGACGAGGAAGCCCCGGATGCCGTCGTCGGTGCGGGCCCAGACCACCGCGACGCCGGCCACCGACCCGTTGGTGATCCACATCTTGCGCCCGGTCAGCACCCAGTCCGTGCCGTCCCGCTTGGCGTAGGTGCGCATGCCCGCCGGGTCGGAGCCGTGGTCCGGCTCGGTCAGCCCGAAGCAGCCGATGACCTCGCCGGAGGCCATCCGCGGCAGCCACTGCCGCTTCTGCTCCTCCGAACCGAAGCGCCAGATCGCGTACATGGCCAGCGAGCCCTGGACGGAGACCAGCGAGCGGATGCCGGAGTCGGCGGCCTCCAGCTCCAGGCAGGCCAGCCCGTACTGGACGTGCGAGGCGCCGGCGCAGCCGTAGCCGGTCAGGGACATGCCCAGGGCGCCGATCGCGCCCAGCTCCCGGGCGAGTTCGCGGATGTCGGGGAGTTCGCCGCGCTCGTACCAGTCGGCGATGTGCGGCAGGACCCGGTCGGCGGCCCACTGGCGGACGGTGGAGCGGACCGCGCGGTCCTCGTCGGTGAGCAGGTCGTCCAGGCCCAGGGGGTCGCTGGGGTCGAACGGCGGAAGCGGGGACGGCGTTGCGGGCATGGCGGGCCTCCGGCGGATTCAGCGCTCGCGCGAAAAACTAGCAGTGGTAGTTACGCGCGTCCGACGGTACGGTCCCCGGCACCGCCCGGCAAGGGTCCCCGCCGCGCGGTGCGGCGAGAGGGTGCCGCCCGGTTCAGCGGCCGGTGCTCGCGGGGGCCGGCGTCCCCTCGCACCCCACGACCGGAGCGCTCTCCTCGGCGGCCGTCGCGCCCTCCTCGGTGGCGTCCCGCTCCACGGACTCCGCCGCGGCCCGGCGCGGCAGCCGCAGCGCGATCCCGGCGCCGACCAGCAGCAGCACGGCACTGGCGACGAGGGTGACCCGCAGACCGTGGACGAAGGAGTCCCGGGCGGCCACCCGCAGCGCCTCCCGGGCGTGCTCGCCCAGTCCGGCGGCGACCTTGTACGCCTCGCCGAGCGAGTGCGAGGCCAAGCGGGCGGCCCGGTCGGAGACCCCCTCGACGCGGCCCAGGCCCGGCGCGTAGGCGGCGTTCATCACGCTGCCGAGCAGCGCCACACCGATCCCGGCGCCCAACTGGTAGGCGGTCTCGCCGAGCGCCGCCGCACCGCCGGACTGCGCGGCCGGGGCCTCGCTGAGCATCGACTCGTACGCACCGAACAGCGTGGACTGGAAGCCGAAGCCGAGCAGCACGAAGCCGAGGGACAGCTGCCAGAAGTGGTCCTGGGAGCCCAGCGCGGTCAGCGAGAGCACCGCGAGCGCGGTGAGGGTGAAACCGCCGACGACCATCACCCGCGGGCCGAGGGCCTGGAGCAGCTTGGAGCCGGTCAGCCCGGCGGCCATCGCGGAGAACACCAGCGGCAGCATCCGCAGCCCGGTCTCCAACGGGCTCAGGTGCAGCACCAGCTGGAGGTACTGGACGGCGATCAGCTGGAGGCCGACGAGCGCGAGCATGGCGAGCACGATGCAGCCGATGGAGGTGCCGAACGCCGGCCGGGCGAACAGCCGCATGTCGATCAGCGGATGGGCACGACGCCCCTGCCGACGGACGAAGAGGATCAGCAGCGCGACCCCGATGACGATCGGCAGCAGCGTCGTCACCCCGACCACCGGGGCACCGCTGCCCAGCCGCTTGACGCCGAAGACGATGCCCAGCACGCCGAGCGCCGCGATCACCGCGCCGAGCAGGTCCCAGGGACCGTTGCGCTCGCCCCGGGACTCCGGCAGCAGCCAGCGCCCTATCAGGAACATCGCCGCCATCATCGGGATGTTGATCAGGAAGACCGAGCCCCACCAGAAGTTCTCGACCAGGAAGCCGCCGAGCACCGGGCCGACCGCGGCGCCGACCGCGGCCACCGCGCTCCACACCCCGATCGCGACCGCCCGCTCCCGCCGGTCGGGGAAGACCTGACGCAGGATCGACAGCGTCGCGGGCATGATCATGGCGCCGCCGATGCCGAGCAGCGCGCGGGCCGCCATCAGGATCTGCGGGTTGGGCGCCAGCGCGGCGGCGGCCGAGGCCAGGGCGAAGAGCCCGTAGCCGAGCAGCAGGACGCGACGGCGGCCGACGCGGTCGCCCAGCGTGCCGAAGAGGATCAGCAGCGAGGCCGCGATCAGCGGGTAGACGTCGACGATCCACAACAGCTCGACCGGGCCGGGGCGGAGGTCCTCGGTGATGGAGGGCACCGCCACGTAGAGGATGGTGGTGTCCAGCGCGACGAACAGCAGGCTGACGCAGAGCACGGTCAGCACCGTCCAGCGGTTCACACCGCCGCCTGTGTGCCGGGGAACACCAGCCGTCCGCCCCCTGCCGGACGCGGTCGTCCCTGACATCCAGAACCTCCTGTCATGCGCTCGCCGTGCTGCTCTCGCGGCCCCGGTCCTGGGCGCGACGACGCGCCGGCGGAACCGGCGGTACGGGCGAGTTGAGACGTCAGACTACGCGAGTCCCCGCGGGACCCGCGTGGCCCACCTCACGGTGAGACGCTCGTCGCAGCCCCGACGTTCCCGCGGTCGTGCCGGACGGTCGCGCCCGCACCACCTGGATAATCGACCGGGTGAACGATCTTGCCTCCACCGCCGCACCCGGCCGGGCCCTGTGTCCGCCCGCCGTCCGTGCCGCGCTCCGCCGCGCCGTCCCCGGCCTGGCGGCGTACGCGGCGATCCGGCTGCTGGGGCTGGTCGCGCTCGGGGCGTGGTCGGCCGCCGAGGGCAAGGACTGGCACGCCCTGCTGACCGCCCGTTGGGACTCCCTGTGGTACACCCGGGTCGCCGAACAGGGCTACGGCTACACCGTCCATCTGGCCAACGGCGACGTCCACTCCAACCTGGCGTTCTTCCCACTGCTGCCCTGGCTGGAGCGGGGCCTGTCGGCACTCACCCCGCTGTCCGCCGCGGACGCCGGGATGGCGGTGGCCTGGCTGACGTCGCTGGCCGCGGCGCTGGCGCTCTACCTCACCGGGGAGCGGCTGCACGGACCGCGGGCCGGGGTGCTGCTGGCCGCGCTGTGGGCCGCGCTGCCGGTCGGCGTCGTCCAGTCGATGGCCTACTCGGAGTCGCTGTTCACCGCCCTCGCGGCGTGGGGCGTCTACTGCGTGCTGACCGGCCGCTGGGTGGCGGCGGGCGTGCTGGCGTCGCTGGCCGGGCTGACCCGGCCGGTGGGCGCCGCGGTGGTCGCCGCGGTGTGGATCACCGCGGCGGTGACGGTGGCGAACGAGCGGGCCGGCGGGGTCCGGCCGCGCGCCTTCCTGCGCGGCCGGCACCGGCGGATGCTGCTCGGCGTGCTGCTGGCACCGCTCGGCTGGTGCGGCTACGTCCTGTGGGTCAGCGTCCGCCAGGGGTCGCTCACCGGCTATCTGGACGTCCAGGCCGGCTGGCACAACGGCTTCGACGGCGGGATCGCCTTCGGCTCCTTCGTCTGGCACCAGCTCACCGGGCCCGCCTTCGCCGCCGGCCTCGGCCTGCTGGTCGGCGTCGCGCTGGTGATCTGGCTGTATGTGCACGGCGTACGGAAGGGCCAGCCGCTGCCACTGGCCGTCTACGGCGGGACGGTGCTGCTGATCGCGCTCACCGCCAAGGGCTATTTCGGGTCGAAGCCGCGGCTGATGATGCCCGCCTTCCCGCTGCTGCTGCCGCTCGCCGCGGGGCTGGCCCGCTGGCGCCCGGTGCGGGCGTGGCTGGTCATCGGGGTGGCGGCGGTCGGCTCGGCGGTCTACGGCGCGTTCTGGCTCAACGGCTCCGGCCCGCCGTGACCGGAAGATCCCGCTCCGTAATCGCCGCCCCGAGGAAAACGCGCTGCGACACCCGTGCGAATGGCAGATAAACTCCGCCGGCGAAAAACAGATAAGCGTCTATGGCGGCGACACGCGGATGGCCGGAACGGAATCCAGTACCCAAGAAATTCTCTTCGAAATCCCGGGAACCCGGCCCGGATTGAGACCCATTCCACATCACATCGTCATTACAAAGCGCACGGTTTGACCAAGTGCATACATCACAGGCGGTAACGTCGTTTGAGTGCGTACCGATGACAAGCTCGACCAGATGGAGGAGCGCCTCCCGACCGACCGCGTCAGACCGCCGCGCATGACCCGGACCCGGCTGTGGCTGTTCTGGGGCACGCTGGCGGTGTACGCGGCGATCGTCGTCGGGGTACTGGCCGACACCTCCCTGGTCACGATCGACTGGCAGCTCATGCTGTTCCGGCCGTACAAGCAGTGGCCGGAGATCCATGCCTTCCTCGACTACTTCGTCGTGCTGGGGCAGCGCGGCCCGACCGCGGTGGCGGTCGCGGCCTGGCTGGGCTGGCGCTGCTGGCGGCAGCGCAACCTCCACCCGCTGCTGGTGCTGGGCGCCTCGCTGCTGCTGCTCAACATCACCGTCGGCGCCGCCAAGCTCGGCATGGGCCGCCTCGGCCCGCACTACGCGACGACGGTCGGCTCCAACGAGATGTGGCAGAACGGCGACATATTCCCCTCCGGCCACACCGCGAACGCCGTCGTCACCTGGGGCGTGCTGGCCTATCTGGCGACCACCCCGCTGCGCCGCCGCACCCTGTCGGTGATCGCCGCGCTGGGCGCGCTGGGCGTCGGGATGACCACGGTCTACCTCGGCACCCACTGGGTCAGCGACGTCCTGCTGGGCTGGGCCGCGGGGCTGCTGGTGCTGCTGGCGATGCCGTGGCTGGAGCCCGGCATCACCTGGGTCGAGGACCGGCTCATGGGCATCCTGCTGCGGCTGTGGCTGCGGCTCCGCCCCGACTCGCTGCGCGGCCCGCTGCCCGCCGGCGCGCTGGCCTCCGAGCTCGCCCGGCAGCCGATCGCCCCGGACGGGGAGGTCCTGGTGCGGGAAGCGGTCGGCGCCGCCACCGGCGGTCGCACCGCGCACGCCCCCGAGAGCTGGCCGCACCACCCGCCGCGCCCGCACACCTCGCGCGCCGAGCGCACCCCGGTCACCCCGACCGGCAGCCGCCGGCCGCCGCACGCGGACCGCGTCCCGCGCGGCGCCGCACCGTTCGGCCCGACCGCCGGCCGTCCCCGCAACGGCGCCGGCTGACCGCTCCCGGGGCCCGGTACGCACACCCCGCCCCGCACGAAGGCCCCGGCCGCTCCACCTCGGAGCGGCCGGGGCCTTCGCCGTGTCGACGGGCGGGGGGCGGTCCGTCAGCCCTCCCAGCCGCGTACCACCACACCGTCCTTGACCTCGAAATTGATCCGGCCGACGAGGTAGTCCATGGTGATCATCGCCCCCGGTGGGACCGCCCGGACGGTGGTCCAGCCCCGGGTCCGGGCCCGCTCCTCGGCCGCCTCCTGGGTCAGACCGGCGTACGTCTCGGGGTCGTCCTGTATTTCCGGCAGGTCGCCGGGAAGGTTCGGTTCGGGTGCCATGGCAGCCACCGTAGGCGCCCGCGGCGGCGCGTGGAAGGCCCGTCCCCTGCACATCGCCGTGCCGTGGCGGTCCGTCATTGGTCACACTTGTGTCACAGCGAACGCTCCTGCGTTTGCCGGAACCCCCTCACCCTTACGCGCCGTGCGTCACCGCGGCCAGGCGGAAAACAAAGCGGCCGGAATTCCCTCTTGATCAGATACGGAAGGGCGTGCCGACGGTTCGAGCAAGGCCGTACAACGCGCCGGAATTAATCGTCCGACTCCTCCGGATTCCCCTTACCCGACGTCCTTTTCCGGCCGTCCCGGAATTGGCGAACGAGACACATTCCACACACATTTCCCGCACATCACCCCGCGGACCGGGGCACCACCGGACGGATGCCACCGGAACGGACCGGAGCGCCCCCTCGCACTGCGCCCCGCGCCCGAGGATCATGACCGGGCACCGAGACACCCCCGCCGAGCGAGGTGGAGCCGATGGTCAGCGAGATCTCCCGGGAGCACACCCGGCGGCGCCGGACCCGACGCCGCGGGGCGGTGCTGGCGGACTGGCTGTCGACCACCGACCACAAGAAGATCGGGCACCTCTACCTGATCACGTCGTTCGGGTTCTTCCTCGTGGGCGGGCTGCTGGCACTGGTGATGCGGGCCGAGCTGGCCCGCCCCGGCCTCCAGTTCGTCAGCGCCGACCAGTTCAACCAGGCGGTGACCCTGCACGGCACGATCATGCTGCTGCTCTTCGCCACCCCGGCCTTCGCCGGCTTCGCCAACGAGATCATGCCGCTCCAGATCGGCTCCCCGGACGTCGCCTTCCCGCGGCTGAACATGCTCTCGTACTGGTTCTTCCTCTTCGGCGGCCTGATGGTGCTGGGCGGCCTGCTCACCCCGGAGGGCGGACCCTCCTACGGGTGGACCGCGTACGCCCCGCTGAACTCCACGGTCCGGATGCCCGGCATCGGTACCGACCTGTGGATCACGGGGCTGGCGTTCGCCGGCTTCGGCACCATCCTCGGCGCGGTCAACTTCATCGCCACGATCATCACCCTGCGGGCGCCGGGCATGACGATGTTCCGCATGCCGGTGTTCACCTGGAACGTCCTGTTCACCTCGGTCCTGGTGCTGATGGCGTTCCCCGTGCTCGCCGCGGCCCTGCTGGTGCTGGAGGCGGACCGGAAGTTCGGCGCGGTGGTCTTCGACGCCCGCTGGGGCGGGGCGCTGCTGTGGCAGCACCTCTTCTGGTTCTTCGGCCACCCCGAGGTCTACATCATCGCGCTGCCGTTCTTCGGCGTGATCACCGAGATCATCCCGGTCTTCTCCCGCAAACCGATCTTCGGCTACGTCACGCTGATCGGCGCGACGATGGCCATCACGGCGCTGTCGGCGATGGTCTGGGCCCACCACATGTTCGCGACCGGCGCGGTGCTGCTGCCGTTCTTCTCCCTGCTGTCGTTCCTGATCGCGGTGCCGACCGGGGTGAAGTTCTTCAACTGGATCGGGACCATGTGGCACGGCTCGGTCTCCTTCGAGACCCCGATGCTGTGGTCGGTGGGCTTCCTGGTGAGCTTCCTGTTCGGCGGGCTCACCGGCGTCATCCTGGCCTCCCCGCCGCTGGACTTCCACGTCACCGACAGCTACTTCGTCGTCGGCCACTTCCACTACGTGGTCTTCGGCACGGTGACCTTCGCGACCTTCGCCGGCTTCTACTTCTGGTGGCCCAAGTTCACCGGCCGGATGCTCGACGAACGCCTGGGAAAGATCCACTTCTGGATGCTCTTCACCGGCTTCCACACCACCTTCCTCGTCCAGCACTGGCTGGGCGTGGCGGGCATGCCGCGCCGCTACGCCGACTACCTCGCCGCAGACGGCTTCACCGCGCTCAACACCCTCTCCACCATCGGCGCCTTCCTGCTCGGCGCCTCCACCCTGCCGTTCCTCTACAACGTCTGGCGGACCCGGCACTACGGCGCCCGGGTCACCGTGGACGACCCCTGGGGCTTCGGCCGCTCCCTGGAGTGGGCCACCTCCTGCCCGCCGCCGCGCCACAACTTCGCCACCCTGCCCCGGATCCGCTCCGAGTCCCCGGCCTTCGACCTGCACCACCCGGAGATGACCGAACGATCCACCGGCATCCCGTCACCCGGGAGCTCCGGGGCATAGGGCCTGGGCCCGGGCCACAAAGGCCCGGCGCAGCGCCCTCTCGGTGTCAGGGCCCGGCGGTTCCCCCGGCTCCGGTCGGCGCCCCGGCCCCGAGGCCGGCGACCAGCCAGTCGTGCGCGGCCCCCAGCGACGGGACCTCCCCACCGGCCACCTCGCCGGCGTACCGCCAGTACGCCCGCATCCGCGGATCGTCGCCGGCCACCAGGGCCGCCCGCAGCCCGGCGCGGAAGGCGACGCCGTCCCGCCGCCGGTACGCACGGGCGTGCGCGGCCACGAAAGAGTCCACCTCGGCCCCGGGCGCCGGCCGGCGGCCCGCGGCGAGCGCCGCCCCGGCCAGCGCGTACGCCTCGCCCAGCCCCTCGTAGAGCACCACCGGGTCCGTCTCCCCCGGCAGCGCGGCGGCCGCGCGCACCCGGCGGCAGCGCGCGGCCAGCCCGCCGTCGCGGTCCATGGCGAGCGCGTGGAGCCGGGCGTAGCCGACGACCTGGGCGGGCCGGGGGTCGGCGGGCGGGGCGGGCACCGCGGCGTCGACCACGGCGGCGCGCACCGCGGGCGGCAGCGCACGGGGCAACTGCCGGTGCCAGAACCGGACCAGCGCGTCGCTGGTGGGCGGCTGCGGCAGGCCGCCCAGCAGGCGCAGCAGCTCCGGACGACGCTCCTCGGGGGCGGCGGTCAGCGCGCGCAGCGCGGCCTCCCGCCAGCGCAGCGCGGTCAGCTGGCCGCCGACGGCGTCGAGTTGGGCGGCCAGGGCGCGCTCCAAGGAACCGCCCGCCAGCGCCTGGGCCACGGCGGGCAGCGGCATCCCGACGGCCCGCAGATCGCGGATCCGGTGCAGCCGGTCCAGGGCGTCCGGGCCGTAGCGGCGGTGCCCGCCAGCGCTGCGGTCGGTCTCCGGCAGCAGCCCGGCGTCGGAGTAGTGCCGCACGGTCTTGACCGTCACCCCCGCGCGGCGGGCCAACTCCCCGATCCCCAGCGGCGCCGCACCGCACTCCCCTTCCACGGGCCGCCCCTACTCCCGGCCGACCGGACCGGTGACCCGTACGGCCAGGTCGTTGTCGAGCGTGTAGTACGGGCCGATCCTGAGTTCCCCGGCCGGCGCCGGCACGGGCCGCGCCGGATAGCTGAACACCTGCTCCTTCTCCGGGACGTCGTCCAGGAGCCGGGCGATCCGGACCGGTGGCAGGTCCTCGGCGGGGCACAGCCACAGGTCCCAGGGCTCGCTGCCGTGCCTCCAGTGGGCGGCCAACTCCCCGTAGGGGAGGGTGAAGCGGAAGGTCGGTCCCTCGACGGTCAGCGGGACGGCGACCGGGTCCCGGCCGGCGCGGCGGGCGCGGGCCTCCGCATGGGCGCCGGCCGCCGGACTCGCCCCGTACAGGCGGCCGGTGACGGTGATGCCCTCGGGGCCGACCAGGATGTCGCCGGCCTCGGCGTGCGGCCCGCGCAGCCAGCTGCGCAGCGCGAGGTTGCCCAGCTTGGTGGCGTAGGGGATGCGCACGCCGAGCCGGCCGATGGCCGCCAGCGGCCGGCGGTCCACCAGCGCCCGCAGATCGTTGACGCCGGGCAGCAGCCGGCGCGGGTCGGCGCCGTCTCCGAGGTCGGCGAAGGCGTGCCAGCGGCCCTCGGCCAGCGCGACGGTGCTGGGCAGGACGGCGCGCAGCCGACCGGGGCCGTTGGGCCCGAGCGGCAGCCGCACCTCGTTGTCGGCGGCGGTGTCGTCCGTGCCGCCGGCGGCGGTGCCGGTGTCGTCGGTGCCGGCCCGCAGCCGCAGCACCAGGGCCGCGCTCCAGGTGGTGCCGGTGCCCTGGGGGACGTTCAGATCGAAGGTGAGGCCGCCCGCGGAGTCCGCGATGCAGTCGGCCTTCAGGTCCACGGGCACCGGCGCCCCTCCTCCTGCCGCGGCGCTCCGCCGCGGTCGGTCGGCCGCTCCGGGCCCGGTCACGGGTGACTGCGTCGAGGCGTTCATACCGTCCGCACCCCTCTCACCGCGGCGCGGGCCGCATCCTTGGTGGCGTAGGCGCCGCCGATCAGGGTTCCCCGCACGCGGTGCAGGGAGCCGCGCAGTCCGCTGCCGCGCCGCCGGTCGAGCAGTTCGCCGAAGAGCGCGGCGTGCCGCCCGGCGACCGCGGCCGGGTCGAAGCGGGCGGACGCGGCGAGCGCGGCGGCGCCCATCCGGGTCCGGCCGGCGGTGTCGCCGATCAGCTCCAGCAGGGCCGCGGCCAGCGCCGCCGGGTGGCCGGCGGGCACCAGCCGGCCGGTGACCCCGTCCTCGACGAGCTCGCCCGGCCCGTAGGGGCTGTCGGTGGCGACGGCGGGCAGTCCGCAGCGCAGCGCCTCGGCGAGGTCCGTCCCGGCGGGCTCCCGGTCGGCGGGGTCCACGGCGACGGCGCCCTTGGCCCACTCGGACTCCAGTGGGCCGGCCGGTCCCATCAGGAAGACGTGGTTGTAGAGGTCGAGTTCGTCGATCAGGGCGCGCAGCGCGGGCTTCTCCGGCCCACCGCCGTAGATCCGCAGGCGCCAGTCGGGGCGTTCGGCGGCCACCGCGGCGAAGGCCCGGACAAGCACGTCGTAGCGCTTGGCCCGGGTGAGTCGGCCGGCGGCGACCACCCACCGGCCGGTGCCGTCGGCGGGCGCCAGCCGTGGGGCCGGGACCGCGCGGGGCACCGCCGCGACGCGGACGCCGGGCAGCCGCAGCCGGCGCAGGTGGGCGTGGGCGTCCGCCTCGGTGGCGGTGACCAGCGCGTCCAACCGCGGGTAGGCACCGCGCAGCGCCAACCGCAGCCCCCGGCCGTGGGCGGCCAGGCAGTGCGGCTCCTGGCCGACCCGGAGCGGCCCGCGGCGGGTCTGCCGGGCGATGTGCACGGTGAGGCCGGGCCGGGTGCCGATCACCACGTCGGCCTCGGTCCGGCGCAGGTGCGCGGCGATCCGGCGGTCGGTGAGCTCGCTGTACTGGCCGAAGCACGGTTCGGCGGCCGGGAAGACCTTGGCGGGCCGGGCGTGCGCCGGGTCCATCCGGTCCCCGGCCGGGGCGTGCTCGCGGAGGTCCACCAGGTGCCGCAGCGCGACCCGGGGGGCGAGGTCGAGCGCCGGGGCGTCGCGGTGCCGCAGGACGGAGACGATCTCCACGTCGTGCTGGGCGGCGAGGGCGTCCGCCAGGCTGAAGGTGGCCCGGACCGTCTCACCGATGCCGTAGGCATGGTGAAGCAGGAATGAGATGTGCATCCGTCCCGGTGCCCCCTGGTCCCTCGCGCTCTTCCTGGTCCCCCGCGATCCGGACGGCCGCCCTGGTGGCGGCACCCGGCGTCCGGCTGTTGAAAGGTAAGACCGCAAAACGGCCTTCGGGGTTGGGGGTATTGGCCAAGTCGTGCCGAAAAAGTTAGGGCATCGGTATGGCACGGCGGGAACTCTTTCCGGGGAGCGGGGCACCGTTCCCCGGACGCCGTGCGCGGCTCAGTCGAGCGCGAGCCGGATGCCGGCGGTCAGGTGCCTGGGGTCGTCCCCGATGACGTCCCGGTTCGCCTCGTACAGCGCCCGCCAGCCGCCCTTGACGTGGCGCCGGCGCGCGATCCCGGCGAGGGTGTCACCGCGGCGGACGACGTGAACGTGATCGTCGAGGAGGCCGTAGCGCCGGGCGCACGTGGGCCAGGCGCCCCAGCCCTGGTCGGCCTGGACCCGCTTGGCGATCTCGATCTGCTCGTCCCGGCTGGCGAGGTCGGCCCGGTCGGCGTACTTCAGGCCGCCGTACCGCTCCCAGGTGGGCTGCCAGAACTGGAGCCCACCGTAGTAGTCGTTGCCGGTGTTGATGTGCCAGTCACCGCCGCTCTCGCACTCGGCGAGGCAACCCCAGGGCCACTGGTCGTCGGCGCAGGCGTAGGGCGGCCGACCGCCGTCGTCCCCGCCGCCGTCCCCGCCCGGCGCCCCGTCGGCGGCGGCACCGCCGGGCAGGCACAGGATCAGTGCGGCGGCCGCCGCGATCAACAGCCCGACGGATTCCACGCGGCGCCGCGGCGCCGAAGAGATGTCCGACATAGCCGGTGACGGTAGGCAGCGGGTCGCCGGGCGCCGGCGCGCCGCGCCCTTCCAGGGGACGACCCCACCCCGTCCGGTGTACAAAACGCGGCCACCTGCGCCAAGTTCTGCGCAGGAATTGGCGGTGCGTGACCATCCCGATGACGTCTTTTCACCGGTTCCCCGCCGGGGGCCGCGTGGTTCGATTCTGTTCGCGTCCGCGCGTGACTCTGCCGGGGGTCGCCCGTTGTCCTTGTACGAGCCGGGAGACCGCCCGGCAGCCGCTCATGAAGATCGAGGAGCCACCCGTGCCGCGCATGCTCGACGTCAGCGACGACGTTCGCGCCGAGATCGGCGACGAAGAAGCCGACCGCCTGCTGGCCGGAGAAGACGCCCCCGGCAGCTACGACTGCACCTCGTGCCGCACGCCCGGCAACAGCGAGCAGGAGCGCACCAGCACCGTCCTGTTCGTCGGCGAGGAGACCGCGGTGCTCGCGTTCGCCCATGCCACGTGCATCCCCTCGCAGGTCGTGCCGGTCGCCGAGGAGCAGCTCCGCGGGGCCGTGCGCTCCATCACCGGCGACAACTCCGCCGGTGCCCCGGCCGCCCCGATCCCCACCAGCGACCGCCAGGCCACCCTGGGCATCACCTGCGGCCTGGTGCTGATCAAGGACGAGCTGCACCCCGCCCTCGTGGTGGAGCCCAACGGCCCGATCGCCCGCCCGGGTTCGACCAGCCTGGACGACGACTTCCTGCCGCTCCTCCTGGAGCACGGCTTCACCCCGGTGCGGGACATGAACACGCTCCCCGCCCCGATCGAGGGCTGGTCCGCACTGCTGGCCATGGGCAAGCTGCACGCCGTGCTCCAGCCCGGCACGGCCGGCAGCCAGTCCGCCTGGTGGCAGGCCCATCAGCCGTTGGCCGTCTCGGACGGCTGGCGCACCGCGGCCAACAAGGCGCGGACCGTGCTGATGTACGCCGCGCCCTCGGGAACCATCGGCCATCAGCCACGCGAGGACCTGATGCGCCAGGCGCTGGAGCAGGCGGCCGCCAAGGGCCTGCTGGTCGCTGCCTCGATGCCGCTGGCCGGAACCTGACCGACCGGCAATCCGATCGCGGGAGCATGACCGTCCAATGGGGCGGGATTGCGCCCGCGATCGGCCATTTCCTCCCGAAAGCCGCATCCCGGCGGCACCGGGGTCGTTGGCACCTACGTGCACGCATACGAGCCCCCCTCCCGCGCCCCGTTCCCCCACCCCATCCCCGGCATGCGTCCGTCCCGGGAAGCCGCGGCGCCGCGCGGCGTCGACCGCGGTTCGGCCACGCCGATCTATGACGCGCTGTACGCCGAGTACCGCCGCGCCTTCCGGGCGCTGCCCGGGGACCGTACGGACGAGCCGGAGGTCCCGGAGGCGTTGCGCGGCGGCAACTGGGGCGGCGGCGCGGCGGCACCGACGCAGTGGGAGGTGGTGGGCCGGCAGCCGTTCCGGCCGCGGGGGCAGTTGCCGGCGGCGCTGCCGCCGGGGCCGCGGGACGGCTCCCGACCCCACGGCTCCCGACCCCACGGCGGCCGCTGACACCGGCCGGGCCGCCGCGGGCGGGATCGTCGCTGCTACTTCTTCTTGCTGTTCTTGGTGCCGCGCTTCTCGCGCACCCGCACCGAGATGTGGATCGGCGTCCCCTCGAAGCCGAATTCCTCGCGCAGCCGGCGCTCGACGAAGCGACGGTAGCCCGCCTCCAGGAAGCCCGAGGCGAAGAGCACGAAGCGCGGCGGCTTGGTGCCGGCCTGGGTGCCGAAGAGGATCCGGGGCTGCTTGCCGCCGCGGATCGGGTGCGGGTGGGAGGACACGATCTCGCCGAGGAAGGCGTTCAGCCGCCCGGTGGGGATCCGGGTCTCCCAGCCGGCCAGCGCGGTCTCGATCGCCGGCACGAGCTTCTCCATGTGCCGGCCGGTGCGCGCGGAGACGTTGACCCGCATCGCCCACGGGATCTGGACGAGGTCCCGCTCGATCTCCCGCTCCAGGTAGAAGCGGCGCTCCTCGTCGAGGTTGTCCCACTTGTTGTAGGCGATGACCAGGGCCCGGCCGGCCTCCACGGCCATCGTGATGATCCGCTGGTCCTGGACGCTGATGGACTCGCCGGCGTCGATCAGGACGACCGCCACCTCGGCCTTCTCCACGGCCGCGGCGGTGCGCAGCGAGGCGTAGTAGTCGGCGCCCTCCTGGAGGTGCACCCGGCGGCGGATGCCGGCGGTGTCCACGAACTTCCAGGTCTTGCCGCCCAGTTCGATCAGCTCGTCGACCGGGTCGCGGGTGGTGCCGGCGAGCTCGTTGACGACCACCCGCTCCTCGCGGGCGAGCTTGTTCAGCAGCGACGACTTGCCGACGTTCGGGCGGCCGATCAGGGCGATCCGGCGGGGGCCGCCGACGCCGACGCCGAAGGTCTGCGCGGGCGCCTCGGGGAGCGCGTCCAGCGCCGCGTCGAGCATGTCGCCGGTGCCCCGGCCGTGCAGCGCGGAGATCGGGTGCGGCTCGCCCAGGCCCAGCGACCAGAGCATGGCGGCGTCGGCCTCGCCGGACGGGCCGTCGACCTTGTTGGCGACCAGGACGACCGGCTTGCCGGAGCGGCGCAGCAGCTTGACCACGGCCTCGTCGGTGTCGGTGGCGCCGACCTTGGAGTCCACCACGAAGACCACCGCGTCGGCGGCCTCGATGGCGAACTCGGCCTGCATCGCGACCGACGCGTCGATGCCGAGGACGTCCTGCTCCCAGCCGCCGGTGTCGACGACCTTGAAGCGGCGGCCGTTCCAGTCGGCCTCGTAGGTGACCCGGTCGCGGGTGACGCCCGGCCGGTCCTCGACGACCGCCTCGCGGCGGCCGATGATGCGGTTCACCAGCGTCGACTTGCCGACGTTGGGGCGGCCGATGACGGCGAGGACCGGGAGCGGGCCGTGGCCGGCCGCGGCGATGTCGCCCTCGACCTCCTCCAGGTCGAAGCCCTCTTCCGCGGCGAGCTCCATGAACTCCGCGTACTCGGCGTCGCCAAGCGCACCGTGCTCGTCGCCGGCGGGGATCTGCTCGTTCATGAAGTCCGTTCCTCGTTCATCCATGTGGTCGGTGGGCCGCTTGGGGAAGGGCCCACTGCTCAAGTGTCGGTCAGCGCCCGGTAAGGCGCCGGGCCTGTGCCAGGTGGGCGGTCAGCCGCTCCTGGATCCGTACGGTCGCCTCGTCCAGCGCCTTACGGGTGCGCCGCCCGCTGCCGTCGCCCGCCTCGAAGGCGTCGCCGAAGACGACGTCGATGCGGCCGCGCAGCCGCGGCACGGCCGGGGTGAGCCGGCTGGGGCGGTCGGTGCTGCCGAGCACCGCCACCGGGACGACCTGGGCGCCGGAGCGCACCGCGAAGTACGCGAGGCCGGCCCGCAGGGAGGCGAAGTCGCCCTCGCCGCGGGTGCCCTCCGGGAAGATCCCCAGCACTCCGCCGCCCGCCAGCACGTCGAGCGCGTCGGTGATCGCCTTGCGGTCGGCTGCCTGGCGGTCCACCTTCAGCTGACCGATGCCCCGCAGGAACGGGTCCAGCGGGCCGACGAAGGCTTCCTTCTTGATCAGGAAGTGCACCGGTCGGGGTGCGGTGCCCATCAGCATCGGGCCGTCGATGCCGTGGGAGTGGTTGACGGCGAGGATGACCGGTCCGGAGGCCGGCACCCGCCAGGCGCCCAGCACCCGCGGCTTCCACAGGCCGTACATCAGCCCGATGCCGATCCGCCGGCCGATCGCGGCCCCGCGGGGGCTCGGCGCCTTGCCGCCGTCGGTCACCGGATGTCCCGCCCCGCCTTCTCGGCGCTGACACCCTCGATGAGGGTGACCACGCACTCGATGACCTGGTCCAGCGTCAGGTCGGTGGTGTCGACCTCGACGGCGTCGTCCGCCTTGGCCAGCGGCGAGGTCTTGCGGGAGGAGTCGGCGGCGTCCCGCTTGATCAGCGCCTCGCGGGTGGCGGCCAGGTCGCCGGCCTCCTTGCCCTTGAGCTCGCCGTTGCGGCGGGCCGCCCGGGCCTCCGCGGAGGCGGTGAGGAAGATCTTGAGATCGGCGTCCGGCAGGACGGTTATGCCGATGTCCCGGCCCTCGACGACGATGCCCAGCGGCGCCTCGGCGGCGATGCTGCGCTGGAGGTCGGTGATCGCGGCACGCACCTCGGGGACCGCGCTGACCGCGCTGACCGCGGCGGTGACCTCCGCGCTGCGGATCGGGCCGGCGGCGTCCGCCCCGTCCACGGTGATGGTCGGCGCCGCCGGGTCGGTGCCGGAGACGATCACGGGCTTGGCACAGGCGTCGGCCACCGCGACCGGGTCGTTGACGTCGATGCCGTTGGTCAGCATCCACCAGGTGATCGCGCGGTACTGCGCGCCGGTGTCGAGGTAGCCAAGGCCCAGCTTGCCGGCGACGGCCTTGGACGTGCTGGACTTGCCCGTGCCTGCGGGGCCGTCGATGGCGACAATCACTGCAGCCGGGGCGGTCCGATCGGCGGTTTCCACGGTGACGAACACCTTTCTTGATACACACGGGGCGCGGTCCAGGGCGCCAGGTCCGGTCGTCGACCGGCGGTCGGGAGAGCGACGAGGGGGCCGACGAAGGGACTGGGGCCTCGGACAAGGTTACTGGCTCGGCCGCAGCGCGCCGTCCACGGTGTCACTGCCGGATCGACCACCCCCGCTCCCGCAGCTCCGCGGTCAGCGCCGGGACCGCCTGCGGTTCGACCATCAGCTGGATGAAGCCGGCCTGCTGGCCGGTGGCGTGCTCGATGCGGACGTCCTCGATGTTGACCCCGACGCGGCCGGCGTCGGCGAAGATCCGGGCCAGCTCACCGGGCTGGTCGCCGATGTAGACCGCGACGACGTCGTAGACGGACGGGGCGGCGCCGTGCTTGCCGGGGACCCGCTCGCGGCCGGCGTTGCCGCGGCGGAGCACGTCCGCGATGCCGTGGGCGCCGCTGCCGCGCTTCTCGTCGTCGGCGGACTGGAGGGAGCGCAGCGACCGGACCGTGGCGTCCAGGTCGGCGGCGACCTCGGCCAGGACGTCGGCGACCGGGCCGGGGTTGGCGGAGAGGATGTCGATCCACATCGCGGGGTCGGAGGCGGCGATCCGCGTCACGTCCCGGATGCCCTGGCCGCAGAGCCGGACGGCGGTCTCGTCGGCGCCCTTGAGGCGGGCCGCGACCAGGCTGGAGACCAGCTGCGGGGTGTGCGAGACCAGGGCGACGGCGCGGTCGTGCGCGTCCGCGTCCATCACCACCGGGACGGCCCGGCACAGCGCGACCAGCTCCAGGGCGAGGTTGAGCACCTCGGTGTCGCCGCCGGGGGACGGGGTGAGCACCCAGGGGCGGCCCTCGAAGAGGTCGGCCGTTGCGGCCAGCGGGCCGGAGCGCTCCTTGCCGGCCATCGGGTGCGTGCCGAGGTAGCCGGACAGGTCGCAGCCGAGCGCCTCCAGCTCGCGGCGCGGGCCGCCCTTGACGCTGGCGACGTCGATGTACGCCCGGGCCGCACCGCGCCGGATCGCCTCGGCCAGCGCCGCCGCGACGTGCGCCGGGGGCACGGCCACGATGGCGAGGTCCACGGTGTCCTGCGGCGGCTCGGCGGTGCCGGCGCCGAGCGCGGCGGCCGTCAGGGCCTGGGCGTGGTCGTGGTCCGCCAGGTGGACCTGCACGCCGCGGGCGCTGAGCGCGAGGGCGGCCGAGGTGCCGATCAGGCCCGTTCCGATGACGAGTGCGGTTCTCACTGGGCGATGTCCTTCCGGAGCGCCGCGGCCGCGCCGAGGTAGACGTGGGCGATCTCGGGCTTGGACCGCCTGGTCTCGACATGGGCGAGCACCCGCACCACGCGTGCCATGGCACCGGCCACGTCCAGCTCCTGGGCGCAGAGCAGCGGGACGTCCGTGATGCCCAGGGCGCGCGCGGCGGCGGCCGGGAAGTCGCTGTGCAGGTCGGGGGTGGCGGTGAACCACATGCTGATCAGGTCGTCCGGCGCCAGGCCGTTGCGCTCCAATATCGCGGTGAGCAGCGCGCCGACCTGCTCCCGCATGTGCTCCGCGTCGTCCCGCTCCAGCTGGACGGCCCCGCGCACGGCCCGTACCGCCACGTCCCTGCTCCCCTGCGTCGTGTGCCGCGTACACGTCCGCGTACGCACTGCTCAGCGTAACCAGCGCCACCGACAACCGTGTCCCGAGCTCCCGGGAATCCGGTGGCCCCCGGCGCCCCCGTCCGGCGACAATCCCCGACATGTCGACCGCTCCTCCCGCCCCTTCCGGCCATGAACTCGTCACCGGGCACACCGTCTATGCGTGTGTGATGGGCTCGCGCGCCTTCGGTCTGGCCACCGAGGCCAGCGACACCGACCGGCGCGGGGTCTATCTCGCGCCCACCGCCCTCTTCTGGCGGTTCGAGAAGCCGCCGACGCACGTGGAGGGGCCGCGCGAGGAGGAGTTCTCCTGGGAGCTGGAACGGTTCTGCGAGCTGGCGCTGCGCGCCAACCCCACCGCCCTGGAGTGCCTGCACTCCCCCCTGGTGGAACACGCCGACGCCACCGGCCGCGAACTGCTCGCGCTGCGCGAGGCGTTCCTCTCCCGCGAGGTGCACGGCACCTATGTCCGCTACGCCACCGGCCAGTTGAAGCAGCTGCGGGCCGACCGGGCGCGGCACGGCGCACCCCGCTGGAAGCAGGCGATGCACTTGCTGCGCCTCCTGGCCTGCGCCCGTGACCTGCTGCGTACCGGCGAGCTGACCCTGGAGGTCGGCACGGCCCGGGAGGAGCTGCTGGCGGTGCGCCGCGGCGAGGTGCCCTGGGAGACGGTGGAGCACCGGGTGGCGGCGCTGTCGGCGGAGGCGGAGGCGGCGCTGCCCGGCTCGCCGCTGCCCGCCGGGCCGGACCGGGCCCGGGTCGCGGACTTCCTGCACCGGACGCGCCGGGCCTCGGCCCTCCGCGGCTGACGCCGCCGGCCGTACGGACCGCGCCGGTCGGTCGGGCCGGTCGGACCGTACCGGTCGGTCGGGCCGTTCAGCCGCCGGTCGCGGCACCGTCCAGCCGGGCCCGCACCACCAGGTCGTGCAGCGCGTCCCGGCCGGCCGGCGCGTCCGGCAGGGCGGTGGCGGCCTGCGCGGCGTCCAGCCGGGCGTGCAGCGCCTCGACGTCGGCGCGCAGCCGGTCCGGGGGTACCAGGTCGCCGGTCGGCCCGTGTTCGGCCGCCTCCTTGGCCGCGATCAGTTCCGACACGTAGGCGGGGGCGTCCGGCTCGCCGGCCAGGGTGGGCAGGTGGGCCACCAGCCGGCCGGCGGCCATGAGGTGGATGCCGGTCAGCAGGACCCGCAGGGTGTACAGCAGCGGCTTCAGTTCGCCGGTCTTCTCGAAGAGCCGCCACTGGGTGCCCGCGAAGCCCCGGTAGTGGTGGGCGTGGTGGGAGGTGAACAGGCCGGGGGCGAGCGCGACCAGTTCCTCGTGGACGGGCGTGCTGTGCACGACCAGAGGGGAGAGCAGCTGCTCCAGGACGTAGCCGTTGCGGCGCAGCAGCAGCCGGACGAACTTCCGCAGGTCGTGCGTGACGAGATCCGTCTCGACGCCGTCGTGCTCCCCCATCAGCGTCCTGGTCTCCGCCGGCTCCCGCAGCCCCACGAGGTCGGCCACCGGCAGCAGGTGGACGCCGCGCAGGTCCACGTCGGAGTCGCGGGAGGGGAAGCCGTACAGGTGGGCGCCGGAGACCGTGGCGAAGAGCAGCGGATCGCGCTGCCGCGCGAGAAGGGCGTCCAGGTCGACGGCGGGGAGTCCGGCGGCCCGCAGGACCGCGTCCCGGCCGGCGGCGGGGGCCACGGACGTCTCAGGCATCCCAGGCCGCCCCGAGGGCGAGGAGTTCCGCGCGGTACTCGATGCGGGCGGTCCACTCCTGCGGCCAGGCACCGGCGCCGAGCGCGGCGCCCGCGAACGCGCCGGCGAGGCAGGCGAGCGAGTCGGAGTCCCCGGAGCTGCAGGCGGCCCGGCGCAGCGCGGTGACCGGCTCGTCGGGGAAGAGCAGGAAGCAGAGCAGGCCGGTGGCCAGCGCCTCCTCGGCGATCCAGCCGGCGCCGGTGGCCAGGCACGGGTCGGCCTCCCGGTCCGGTGCGGCGAGCGCCGCGTCGAGCCGGTCCAGGACGCCCAGGCAGTCGTCCCAGCCACGGGCGATGAACGCCGTCGGGGACGGGTCCTGGGAGCGCCGCCAGAGGTCGCCGAGCCAGTCCTCGCGGTAGGTGGTGCGCTGGGCGTGGGCGTGGGCCCGCAGCAGGCCGGGCAGTTCGGCGGGGCGGGCGCCGTCGGCGAGGGCGCGCACGGCGTACGCGGTGAGGTCGCTGGCGGCGAGCGCGGTGGGGTGTCCGTGGGTCAGCGCGGACTGGAGCTGGGCGGCGCCGGAGCGCTGCTCCGGGGTCAGTCCGGGCACCAGCCCGAGGGGCGCCACCCGCATGTTGGCGCCGCAGCCCTTGGACCCGATCTGACTGGCGTCGGCCCAGGACCGGTGCTCGTCGCTGAGGAGTTGGCAGGCGCGGAGGCAGGTGTTGCCCGGTGCCCGGTTGTTGTCGGGCGAGCGCCACCAGGCCACGTACGCGCGCCGGACCGGCGGTTCGAGCGTGGCGGCGGTCAGCCCGCCGCCGTCCAGGGCGGTGCGCAGTCCGCGCCCCAGGGCCAGCGTCATCTGGGTGTCGTCGGTGACAAGGGCGGGTTCGGGCAGGTCCATCTCCCGCCAGGGACCGCACTTCGCGAGGATCGCCGGTACGTCGCTGAACTCCGTCGGGAAGCCGAGCGCGTCGCCGAGCGCCAGCCCGACCAGCGATCCGGTCGCCGTCATCGATGCCCCATGAAAAACCACCCCTTAATCGTCATGATGACATTAAGGGGTGGTGGCCGGCCACCGCAAGCGACGACCGGCCCGGACGGACCGCCGCGGCCGGACCTTAGAGGTTCACCTCGCGCATCAGCATCCCGACCTCGGTGTTGGTCATCCGGCGCAGCCAGCCCGACTTCTGGTCGCCCAGGGCGATCGGGCCGAAGTGCGTCCGGACCAGCTTGTCCACCGGGAAGCCGGCCTCGGCCAGCATCCGGCGCACGATGTGCTTGCGGCCCTCGTGGAGGGTGACCTCGACGAGGTAGTTCTTGCCGGTGTTCTCCACGACCCGGAAGTGGTCGGCGCGGGCGTAGCCGTCCTCCAGCGGGATGCCGTCCTTGAGCCGCTTGCCCAGGTCGCGCGGGAGCGGGCCCTGGATGGCGGCCAGGTAGGTCTTGGTGACGCCGTAGCGCGGGTGCGTGAGGCGGTGGGCCAGCTCGCCGTGGTTGGTGAGCAGGATGATGCCCTCGGTCTCGGTGTCCAGCCGGCCGACGTGGAACAGCCGGGTCTCCCGGTTGGTCACGTAGTCGCCCAGGCACTGGCGGCCGTCCGGGTCCTCCATCGTGGAGACCACACCGGCGGGCTTGTTCAGCGCGAAGAAGAGGTAGGACTGGGTGGCGACCGTCAGGCCGTCGACCTTGATCTCGTCCTTCTCCGGGTCGACCCGGAGACCCTGCTCCCTGACGATCTTGCCGTTGACCTCGACCCGGGCCTGGTCGATCAGCTCCTCACAGGCGCGGCGGGAGCCCATACCGGCCCTGGCCAGCACCTTCTGGAGCCGCTCGCCCTCCTGCTCGCCGAAGGTCTTGGGGGTCTTGACCTGCGGCTTGTCGTAGCGGGCGCGGTTGCGCTCCTCGATCTTGGCGTCGTACTCGCGGGGCCGCGCGGGCCCCTGACCACGGCCGCGCTGCTGACCGCCCGCGCCACCGGCGCCGCCCGGCCGCCCGCCCCGGGACGCGCCCGTGCGGGGGCCTCCCTTGGCGCCGCCGCGGGCCGCCTCGCCCCGGGCGCCGCTCTTGCCGCCGCCCCGGCGCTCGTCGCCGCCCTGGGACCCGCCCACGTCGTAGCGGCGCTCCTCGGGACGGGGGCGGCCCGTGCGCTGCTGCTTGTCGTCCCGCTTGTTGCCCGCGCCGCGGTAGTTGCCCCTGCCGCCGCCGCTGCCCCTGCTGTTACTGCCGCTGCTTCGCATCAATGATCCGTCTGAGAGTTGCCGCTGTCGTCTACGTCGAACGACGGGATGCCTTCCGCGGAGTCGCCCTCGACCGCGTCCGCCTCTGGGAGGAACGGTGCGAGCTCAGGGAGCTCGTCCAGGCCACGCAGGCCCATCCGCTCCAGGAAGTAATTCGTCGTCCTGTACAGGATCGCACCTGTTTCAGGTTCCGTCCCCGCCTCCTCCACCAGGCCGCGCTGGAGGAGCGTGCGCATCACGCCGTCGCAGTTGACCCCGCGGACGGCCGAGACGCGGGAACGGCTGACCGGCTGACGGTACGCGACCACGGCCAGAGTCTCCAATGCGGCCTGGGTCAGCCGGGCCTGCTGACCGTCCAGGACGAAGCCCTCCACCGCGTCCGCGTAGGCCGCCCGGGAGGAGAACCGCCAGCCACCGGCCACCATCCGCAGGTCGAAGCCGCGGCCCTGGCGGGTGTAGTCCTCGGACAGCTCGCGCAGCGCCAGCGCCACCGCCCGGCGGGACCGCTGGAGCACCCTGGCCAGGTGCTCCTCGGTCGCCGGCTCGTCGACGACCATGAGGACGGCCTCCAGCGCGGGCTTCAGCTCCAGGTCGGCCACGCCCAGCGCGCCGGCCGGCGTCTCCTGGGGCGCGCGGTGCTCCCCCGGCCCCTGCTCGGTGATCTCGTATCCCGTGCCGCTCACGCCGGCTCCTCCTGTTCCTCCGCCTCCGGGCGGTCCGTCGCGTCCGCGCCGGCGTCTTTGTCTGCCCCTTCGCCCGGTTCCCGGTCGAACTCGTCGGTGACCTGTGGGGCGGCCCCCTCCGCACCCGTCCAGCGGGCCGTCAGCGTCCCCAGCGCCTCCTCCTGGTCCAGGGCGACCACCCGCTCCCGGTAGAGCTCCAGCAGGGCCAGGAAGCGCGCGACGACGGTGAGGGTGTCGGGGGCGTCGGCGACCAGTTCCCGGAAGTCGGCGGCGCCGGCCGTGCGCAGCCGGGCCACCACCACCTCGGCCTGCTCCCGGACGCTGACCAGCGGCGCGTGGATGTGGTCCACGTAGACCTGCGGCTTCGCCCTGGGCTGCATCGCCCGCACCGCGAGCCGGGCGAAGCCCTCCGCCCCGATGCCGAGGACGACCTCGGGCAGCAGCTCCGCGTGGTGCGGCTCCAGCCCCACGGTCCGGGGGTGGCAGCGCGTCTCCTCGGCCAGCCGCCCGCTGAAGATCTCCGCGATCCGCTTGTAGGCGCGGTACTGGAGCAGCCGGGCGAAGAGCAGGTCGCGGGCCTCCAGGAGGGCGAGGTCGGCCTCGTCCTCCACTTCGGCGACGGGCAGCAGCCGGGCCGCCTTGAGGTCGAGCAGGGTGGCCGCGACGACCAGGAACTCGGTGGTCTGGTCGAGGTCCCAGTCCGGCCCCATGGCCCGGATGTGGGCCATGAACTCGTCGGTCACCTTGGACAGCGCGACCTCGGTGACGTCCAGCTTGTGCCGGGAGATGAGCTGGAGCAGGAGGTCGAAGGGCCCCTCGAAGTTGTCCAGCCGGAGCGTGAACCGGCCGTCCCCGGAGGGCGCCGCGGCGGCCTCGCCCCCGGTTGCCTCCTCCGTCCCCGCCGTCTCCACGGCCTCGTCCGCGGTCGCCTCCGCGGTCTGCTCGACCGGAGCCGCGGCGGCGTCCACCACGTCCGCCACGTCCATCACGTCCGGCGCGGGAGCCTCGCTGGCCTCAGGGGCCTCCAGGGCGCTGTCCGGCCCCCGCCCGAGAGCGCGGCGGGTGCGGCGCGGGGCGGGGCCGGTCTCGTCGGCGGCGTCGGTCGGCATGGCGGTCCAGTGTGCTGCGGTCCCGCGCCGGGGCGGCGGGTCGGTCACGGGCGGGACACCCCGCCGGAGAGGCAGGCTATCCCGCCACGCACCGGGGACCGGCCCCCAGGGCGTGTCGGGCGGGCCCTAGGGCCTGTCGTCAAACTCCCGTCGTTCGCCCGGAGGGCGGGCCTCGCGGCGTCTGGTGCGTGCGATCTCAAGGCGGAGGCTCATCCCGGTACGCCCGGTACCGGGATGAGCACGACAACGCAGAGAGCGTGCGTGCCAGGCGTCGCGAGGCAGGCGGGAGTTTGACGACAGGCCCTAGCGGCCGCGGAGCCGCCGGACCAGGATGCTGGCGTCCCCGCGCGACTCCAGGTCGGCGAGGACCACGGCCACCGCCTCGCGGACGATCCGGCCGCGGTCGACCGCCAGGCCGTGCTCGCCGCGCAGCACCAGACGGGCGTGTTCGAGGTCCATGAGCTCCTCGGCGGAGACATAGACGGTGATCTTCTCGTCGTGCCGTTCCCGGCCGCTGGGGCGGCGGTTGGCGCCGCGTCCCCGACGGCGGCCCGACGTCCCGGCCGGCACCGCGGGCGCCGCGCCCTCCCGCTCGGCGCGGGCCGCGCGGCCGGCCGTCGTGCGGTGCCCGGCGGAAGCCTCCGAATCCGCCTCGCGGCCGCTGTGCTCGGCCGACGCCGTACGCGGCCCGCCCGGGGCACCGTCGTCGGCCGCCGGGGCATCGGCGTCCGCGCCGGCCCCGGTCCGCGACCGGCGCGCCCCGGGGGCGTCCTCGGCCGCGTCCGACGTGGGGTCCGACTCACCGGCCGGGGCGGGCACCCGGGCGTCCTCGCCGCCGGCCGGACCGCCGTTCGTACGGCGGGGAGTGGACGACTGCAGGCCCACTCCCCCGGTGGTGCGGAACAGTTCGTCGGCTCCGGGCAGACTCACTCGGCGTGACACCGGGCGAGCACCTCCCTGGCGAGCTGGCGATAGGCCGCGGCCCCCACGGAGTTGGAGGCGTAGGTGGTGATCGGCTCACCGGCGACGGTGGTCTCCGGGAAGCGGACCGTACGGCCGATGACGGTGTGGTAGACGTGATCGTCGAACGCCTCGACGACGCGCGCCAGGACCTCGCGACTGTGCACGGTCCGGGAGTCGTACATCGTCGCCAGGATGCCGTCCAGCTGGAGGTCGGGGTTGAGCCGCTCCTGGACCTTCTCGATCGTCTCGGTAAGCAGCGCGACCCCGCGCAGCGCGAAGAACTCGCACTCCAGCGGCACGATGACCTTGTGAGCGGCCGTCAGGGCGTTGACGGTCAGCAGGCCGAGCGAGGGCTGACAGTCGATGACGATGTAGTCGTAGTCGGGCAGCAGGGGCTTCAGGGCCCGCTGGAGGGTCGACTCGCGGGCGACCTCGCTGACCAACTGCACCTCTGCCGCTGACAAATCGATATTGCTGGGCAGCAGGTCCATGTTGGGGACCGCGGTCTTGAGCAGAACCTCGTCGGCCGACATGCCCCGCTCCATGAGCAGGTTGTAGACCGTCAGGTCCAGTTCCATCGGGTTGACGCCGAGTCCGACGGACAGGGCACCCTGCGGGTCGAAGTCGACGAGCAGCACCCGGCGGCCGTATTCGGCGAGTGCGGCACCCAGGTTGATGGTCGAGGTGGTCTTGCCGACCCCGCCCTTCTGGTTGCACATCGCGATGATCTTCGCCGGGCCGTGTTCCGACAGCGGTCCCGGGATGGGGAAGTAAGGCAGCGGGCGTCCGGTCGGGCCGACCCGCTCACGGCGCTGGCGCGCCGCGTCCGGCGCGAGCGTCGCCGCGTATTCGGGGTCCGGCTCGTACTCGGCGTCCGGGTCGTAGAAGTGCCCTTCGGGCAGGTCGTCGTAGTCGGCGAGACGGGCGGGCTCTCCACTGCCCCGGTCGCCGGCCATGGCGTTCACGTGTTGGCCGTCCATACTCTGGTGGGCTGTCGTGGAAGTGCTCTGGGGGGCTGCGAAGGGGTGGACCACTACGGAGCCGACAGCCTCGCGCCCCGAGGGACCCTGGCCCCGTACAACCGCTCCTGGCCGACCGCCTCCGGGAGTAAATGTCGACTCATTCACAAGTCGTCTTACCTCCTTGGATGTGACCAGGAAACTTATCGATAGGTCAGCGTGGCACCATGCCGACGGTTGGCGACTCTATGGCGTGTCGGGCGTCCACAGCAACACAATCCGCCGGACCCGGCCCGATGTGTCGGTAACGGAAGCCCCCGATGTCAAGAGTGCACAGCGCACAAGACGGATGTTTCGGGGGTGCGCGAATAGGTTAAAGGGTTACGTTCACGGCGAGTTGAGAGTTGACCGTCGGGAGCCGCGCCCGGGGCGCGTCGTACATGCGACCGGCCGGGCCCTGTCGAGGGGGCCCGGCCGGTCGTGCGGCGCTTGACGCGTGCGGTTGACGCCCTTAGCCGAGGAGGGTGCGCAGCTCCACGTACTCCAGACCGTGGGCCTGGGCGACCTCGGGGTAGACGACCTTGCCGTCGTGGGTGTTCAGGCCCTTGGCCAGCGCGGGGTCACGGCGCAGCGCCTCGACCCAGCCGCGGTTCGCCAGCTCCACGATGTAGGGCATCGTGGCGTTGGTGAGGGCGTAGGTGGAGGTGTTGGGCACCGCGCCGGGCATGTTGGCGACGCAGTAGAAGACCGAGTTGTGGACCTGGAAGGTCGGCTCGGCGTGCGTGGTCGGCTTGGAGTCCTCGAAGCAGCCGCCCTGGTCGATCGCGATGTCGACAAGGACACTACCGGGCTTCATCTTGGCGACCAGCTCGTTGGTGACGAGCTTGGGGGCCTTGGCGCCCGGGATCAGGACCGCACCGACGACCAGGTCGGCCTCGACGACGGCCTTCTCCAGCTCGAAGGCGTTGGAGACGATCGTCTGCACCTTGGTGCCGAAGATCTTGTCGGCCTCGCGGAGCTTGTTGATGTCCCGGTCGAGCAGGGTGACGTGGAAGCCGAGGCCCACGGCGATCTGCACCGCGTTCCAACCGGAGACGCCACCGCCGATGACGACGGCCTTGCCGGCCTGGACGCCGGGGACGCCACCGGGCAGCACGCCGCGGCCGCCGGCCTGGCGCATCAGGTGGTAGGCGCCGACCTGCGGGGCGATCCGGCCCGCGACCTCGGACATCGGGGCCAGCAGCGGCAGCGCGCGGTTGGCGGTCTCGACCGTCTCGTAGGCGATGGCGGTGGTGCCGGACTCCAGCAGGGCGTCCGTGCACTCCTTGGACGCGGCCAGGTGGAGGTAGGTGAACAGGGTCTGGTCCTTGCGGAGGCGGTGGTACTCCTCCGCGATCGGCTCCTTGACCTTCAGCAGCAGGTCGGCGGTGCCCCAGACCTCGTCGGCGGTGTCGAGGATGGTGGCGCCGGCGGCGACGTACTCCTCGTTCGTGATGGACGAGCCGAGACCGGCGTCCTTCTCAATGACGACCTGGTGGCCGTTGCGGACGAGCTCGTGGACTCCGGCGGGCGTGATGGCCACGCGGAACTCGTTGTTCTTGACCTCGCGGGGGATGCCGACCTTCACGTCGATCACGGTCCTTGAATGAGAGCTTGCAGAAGGAATTATCCCTCATGCGATGCATGACGGAACTGACCGCGCCGTACGCGGCCCGACCAGTCTATTGAAGGACGTCACGTTGTCTAGCCTTGCAAAGGCATAATTTTCCGGAAGACCACTACCGATTTCGTAGGTCACTCGGGGTGCTCCTCCCGTCGCCGCTCCCCCGCCGCCCGATGCAGCCGTGCCGCTGCTGGGTCGCCGAGCCGGTCGAGGATCTCCGCAATCCGCAGCTGGAGGCGCACCTCCAGCGCCCCGTCGGCCGCCGCACGGGCGAAATCGAGGGCCTCCAGCAGGCTGCGCAGCGCCCCGTCGAGCTGCCCGACGTGCTCGTAGACGTCCGCCGCCACCTCCGCCGCACGCGCCTGGCCTGCGGCGTCGCCGAGCCTGCGGGAGGTCCGGGCGGCCGCCCGGCAGTCCTTCAGCGCCTGCTCGTGGCGGCCGGCGCGGCCGTGCGCGGCACCGATCCGGGCGTGCAGCCGGGCCGCGTCGGCCCGCTCGCCCCGGGCCAGCCGGAGCTCCAGCGCCCGCCCGTACCAGTCCGCGGCCCGGACCCAGTCGCCCAGCTCGGCGTAGGTGTCGCCCAGCGACTCCAGTGCACGGCCAGTGGCCAGGGGGTCCTTGACCGCGCGGGCCGACTCCAAGGCCCCCCGGTAGCGGGTGAGCGCCTGCTCCCGCCGGCCGGCCCCGGCGTCCAGGTCGCCGAGGTTGAGCAGGGCGGCGGCCCGCTCGCGCGGCAGGGCGCGCCGCTCGGCGACCTCAAGGAGCAGCGCATGCAGGGTGTAGAGGTCGGGCGCGGCGGCCTCGGGGCCGTAGTGGGCGAGCAGGGCGCGGGTCAGCGTGGCGATCAACCGCCGGTCCAGCATGTCGAGTTGGCCGTCCGCGACGGCCAACCGGGCGGCATCCAGCAGGGCGCCGCGGCGGGTGTGCAGCCAGTGCGCGGCGGCGGCCCTGGTGGCGAAGCGCAGCGAGCGGGGCAGCTCCCCGGCCTTGCGGCGGGCGGGCGAACCGGATGGTTCGGCGGCCGCCCGGCAGGACTGGACCAGTCGCACCGTCCGCTCCAGCATCCGAGCCCGGGCCAACTGCACGTCGGCCGGCCGCTCGTGCCCGTGGATCAGTTCCCGGGAGAGCGGCACGAGGCAGCCGGGGAGCCGGTAGCGGGGACCGATCGCGGCGTCGGCGGGCGGGACGTGCGGGCCGTCGTCCTCGGGGACCGGCCGCACCAGGCCGAGCGCGGCGAAGTCGTGCAGCACCGCGGCGGCGGCCGGGACCGTGCAGCCGCCCAGCGCGGCGGCGGTGTGCGGATCCACCAGGCCGTCCGGCGCGAGCGTGGCCAGGCGCAGTATCCGGGCGGCGGGTTGGGGCAGCGCGTCGTAGGTGAGGCGGAAGGCGCGGTGCAGGGGGCGGTCGCCGGCCGGCAGGTCCGGCGGCAGCGGGACGGCGAGCAGCGCCTGACGCAGGTCGGCGACGGAGAGCTTGGGGCGGGCGGCGAGCCAGGCGCCCGCCAGTATCAGCGCCGCGGGCTGGCCGCCGCACTCCTCGGCGACGGCCTCCGCGGTCCGCGGATCGACGGTGATGCGGGTCGGTCCCGCGTAGTGGCACAGCACCTCGACGGCGGCCGCGGTGTCCAACCCGCCCAGGGCGCACGGCCGGACGTCCGGGATGCCGGTCAACGGGCCCTGCGAGACCACCACGACCAGGCAGTCCGGGGCGTCCGGGATCAGCGGTTCGACGTGCTCGGCGCCCGGCGCGTCGTCCAGCAGGAGCACCGTGCGCCGCCCGGCCAGCGCCGTGCGCACCGCCTCGGCCAGTTCGTCCTCGTCGGCGCCCGGCGGGGCGTCGGCGCCGAGCGCGGCGAGCAGGTCGCGGGCGGTCCGGGCGAGGCCCGTCGGGGCGCCGTCCCGACCGGTCAGGACGGCGCGCAGCACCCCGTCCGGGTACGCGTCGGCGACCTCCCGCAGCAGCGCCTCGGCCAGGGTGGTGCGGCCGGAGCCGGGGCGGCCGGCGATCAGCAGGACGCGGCTGCGGGCGCCTCGGCGACCAGTAAGGGTGTCCAGGCCGGCCCGCCCGATGTCGGCGCGCAGCGCCTTGAGTTCATGGCGGCGGCCGGCGAATCCCGGGAGGCCGGAGCGGGCGGCGGCAGCGTCCTGGCGGGGCAGCGTCGCCCGCCGTTCGCGGGCCGCCGCGCCGGGCCCGCGCGCCGCATCCGGCGCACGGTGCCCCCCGTCCACCGCCTGGTCCGTCACCGGTCACGCTCCCGTCCGCCCGCGCGCTTGGGTTCCCGTCGCGGGCGCGTACGGGAACCCTGTCGAGCGTAGTTCACGATCCGTCACGCACCGTGTGGAGCAGGGCGGTTGGGTCACTCGATCGGATCGGCCGATCATCCGACCGGGAGACGGGAGGGGCCCCGTGCCGGGGCGCCGGCACCCGGCCCGGGATCAGGCGGCGAAGGGACGGGCCGGCCAGGGCGCGTCGGCCGACCGGAGGGCGTCCAGGCCGTCGCCGGCGCGCGCCGCGGTGAGCGCCAGCACCCCCACGACCAGGCAGTTGTTGTGCAGCTCGCCGGCGAGCACCCCGCGGATCAGCTCGTCCACCGACACCCGCGCCAGCTCCATGTCGGCCTCCTCCTCGGAGACCTCGAAACGCTCGCCCGCGGCCTCGGACAGCCCGCGGGCGAGGAAGATCCGCACCGCCTCGTCGCAGCCGCCCGGGGTGGTGTAGACGTCGGTCAGCACCCGCCAGTCCTCGGCCTCGACGTGCGCCTCCTCGTACAGCTCGCGCTGTGCGGCGCGCAGCGGGTTCTCCCCGGGGACGTCGAGCAGGCCGGCGGGGATCTCCCACAGCTTCTGCCGCACCGGGTGGCGGTACTGGCGCAGCACCAGCACCTGGCCGGCGTCGTCGAGGGCGAGGACCGCCACCGAGCCGGGGTGGACCTGGTAGTCGCGGGTGGCGGTGGAGCCGTCCGGCATCACGACCCGGTCGGTGCGCACGCTCGTCTTCGCCCCGGTGAACGGCGTGGTGGTCCCGGTGACCGTCCATTCCTCCGGGGTGTCCTTGATCGCCATGCGCGTCCTCTCCTCCTGTAGGTGCCTGTGCCGCAACGGAAACCGGGGTACCGCCCCATGAGGTGAGGCCGTACCCCGGCAACCGTATCCGGCGTGTCGGCGCCTACTTCTTGGCGCCCGGCTTCCGGGCCGCCGCCTGCCGCTCGACGGCCGCCTTCACCAGGCCGGCGAAGAGCGGGTGCGGACGGGTCGGGCGGGACCGCAGCTCCGGGTGCGCCTGGGTGGCGACCAGGTAGGGGTGGACCTCGCGCGGGTACTCGACGTACTCGACCAGCTTGTTGTCCGGGGAGGTGCCGGAGAACAGCAGGCCGGCCTTCTTCTCCAGCTCGCCGCGGTAGGCGTTGTTGACCTCGTAGCGGTGGCGGTGGCGCTCCTCGACGTAGGGCTCGCCGCCGTAGACCTCGCGGACGATGGAGCCCTCGGCGAGCTTGGCCGGGTACATGCCCAGCCGCATGGTGCCGCCCATGTCGCCCTCGCCGGCGACGATGTCCATCTGCTCGGCCATCGTGGAGATCACCGGGTGGGTGGCGGCCGGGTCGAACTCGGTGGAGTTGGCACCCTCGATGCCGGCGAGGTTGCGGGCCGCCTCGATCACCACGCACTGCAGGCCCAGGCAGAGGCCGAGCAGCGGGAGCTTGTTCTCGCGGGCGTAAGTGATCGCGCCGACCTTGCCGTCCACGCCGCGGTCGCCGAAGCCGCCGGGGACGCAGACCGCGTCGCAGTCGGAGAGCTGCGCACGGGCGCCGGCCGGGGTCTTGCAGTCGTCGGAGGTGACCCACTTGATCTTGACGCGGGCCTTGTTGGCGAAGCCGCCGGCGCGCAGCGCCTCGGTGACCGAGAGGTAGGCGTCGGGCAGGTCGATGTACTTGCCGACCAGCGCGATCTTGACCTCGTGGTCGGGGTTGTGGACGCGGTCGAGCAGGTCCGCCCACTGGGTCCAGTCCACGTCGCGGAACGGCAGGTCCAGCTTGCGGACGACATAGGCGTCCAGGCCCTCGGCGTGCAGGACCTTGGGGATGTCGTAGATCGAGGGGGCGTCGATGGCGGCGACCACCGCGGCCTCGTCGACGTCGCACATCAGCGAGATCTTGCGCTTGATGGCGGTGGGCACCTCGCGGTCGGCGCGCAGCACGATCGCGTCGGGCTGGATGCCGATGTTGCGCAGCGCGGCGACCGAGTGCTGGGTCGGCTTGGTCTTCAGCTCGCCGGACGGGCCGATGTAGGGGAGCAGCGAGATGTGCACGACGAAGACGTTGTCCCGGCCGACCTCGTGGCGGACCTGGCGGACGGTCTCCAGGAACGGCAGCGACTCGATGTCGCCGACGGTGCCACCGACCTCGGTGATCACGACGTCGACGTCCTCGGTCGCCATCCGCCGGATGCGGTGCTTGATCTCGTTGGTGATGTGCGGGATGACCTGCACGGTGTCACCGAGGTACTCGCCGCGCCGCTCCTTGGCGATCACGGTGTTGTAGACCTGGCCGGTGGTGACGTTGGCCGAGCCGTCGAGGTCGACGTCGAGGAAGCGCTCGTAGTGGCCGATGTCCAGGTCGGTCTCGGCGCCGTCGTTGGTGACGAAGACCTCACCGTGCTGGAACGGGTTCATCGTCCCGGGGTCGACGTTGAGGTAGGGGTCGAGCTTCTGCATCGTGACCCGCAGACCGCGCGCCTTCAGGAGCGCACCCAGGCTGGAGGCGGTGAGCCCCTTGCCGAGCGAGGAGGCGACGCCCCCGGTGACGAAGAGGTGCTTGGTCGTCGTAGATTTGGGCGGCATGGCCAAGAGGGGGCTCCCGTGGTCGCGAGGTGGAGAGGTGCGATGCGGCGCCGGCCCTGGGGTTCAGGGGGTGCCTTCGCTGCGGTTCGGGGGTGCCGCATTTCTGCTGGGGCCCACCGGTCCACGGGGTACCAGGCTATCAGCGACCGGGCATGGTCGCGTCCGGCCACGCACCGGAGGGGGTCGTTCCGCAGGCCACTCTTTCGGAGCACCCCCACTCGACGTGAGCGTCGCGCGCAGCACTCCCCTGCGTCGTATCCTGCTCGGACACTCGCTACGAGCCGTCCGGGAAGGCACCACCCTGCCCCAGCCACCGCTGGGTGGGGGTGCCCCCAGCGATAGCTGGGGGAGTGCCCCCAGCCCGATTTCCGGTCCCGCTGCTCGGCGACGTTTCATGGGCAGGACGGACAGCACACAACGTCCCATGGGGGGCGTGACTCCAGTTCGACGGGAGATGCACGTGGCCGGGCGCATCGAGGACTACGCACTTATCGGTGATATGCAGACCGCCGCTCTCGTGTGCCGGGACGGCACGGTCGACTGGCTGTGTCTGCCCCGTTTCGACTCCCCGGCGGTCTTCGCGGGCCTGCTGGGCACCGAGGAGCACGGCTTCTGGCGGATGGGCCCGGCCGGCGGGGACGGCCCACGGGCCGCGGACCGGCGGCGCTACCGGGGGGATTCACTCGTCCTGGAATCCGAGTGGGACACCCCGCGCGGTACCGTCCGGGTGATCGACTTCATGCCGCCGCGGGACGGTGCGCCGCAGGTGATCCGGGTCGTGGAGGGCGTCAGCGGCCGGGTCCCGATGCGGTCGGAGCTGCGGATGCGGTTCGCGTACGGCTGGGTGGTGCCCTGGGTCCACAAGGTGGACGGGCGGACCGTCGCGGTCGCCGGGCCCGACTCGGTGTGGCTGGACACCTCCGCCGAGACCTACGGCAAGGACCTGACGACGTACTCCGACTTCACGGTGTCGCCGGGCGAGCGGATCGCGTTCACGATCAGCTGGCAGCCCTCGCACCACCAGCCGCCGGCCCTGGCCGAGCCGGAGCAGTCGCTGGAGGCGACCGAGGACTTCTGGCGGGAGTGGGTCGAGCACTGCACCTACCACGGGCCCTACCGGGACGCGGTGGTGCGCTCGCTGATCACGCTCAAGGCGCTGACGTACGCGCCGACCGGCGGGATCGTGGCGGCCCCGACGACGTCCCTGCCGGAGTGCATCGGCGGGATCCGCAACTGGGACTACCGCTTCACCTGGCTGCGGGACGCGGCGATCACCCTGTCGTCGCTGCTGCGCACCGGCTACCGCGAGGAGGCCCGGGCGTGGCGCGAGTGGCTGCTGCGGGCGGTGGCCGGCGACCCGGAGAACCTCCAGATCATGTACGGCATCGCCGGTGAGCGGGAGCTGGGCGAGACCGAGCTCAAGTGGCTGCCCGGGTACGAGGATTCGCGCCCGGTGCGGGTCGGCAACGGCGCCGCCGGCCAGCTCCAGCTGGACGTCTACGGTGAGGTCACCGAGGCGCTGCACCTGGCGCACATGACCGGGCTGGCCCGCAACGACTACGCCTCGCTGCTCCAGATCAAGTTGATCGAGTGGGTGGAGAAGCACTGGGACGAGCCGGACGAGGGCATCTGGGAGGTGCGCGGGCCGCGCCGGCACTTCGTCCACTCCAAGGTGATGACCTGGGTCGCGGTCGACCGCACGGTGAAGCTGATCGAGTCCGGGGACGTCGACGGCCCGCTGGAGCGCTGGAAGGACCTGCGGGAGACCATCCACCGGGACGTCTGCGAGCACGGGTACGACAAGGAGCGGAACACCTTCACCCAGTCCTACGGGTCGGAGGAGCTGGACGCGTCGCTGCTGCTGATCCCGCAGGTGGGGTTCCTGCCGCCGGACGACAAGCGGGTGATCGGCACCATCGAGGCGATCCAGCGGGAGCTGTCCACCGAGGACGGGTTCGTGCTGCGCTACCCGACGGCCGGCGAGGGGCTCGGCGTGGACGGCCTCGAAGGCGACGAGGGGGCGTTCCTGGCCTGCTCGTTCTGGCTGGCCGACGACCTGGCGATGATCGGCCGGGTGGAGGAGGCCCGCAAGCTCTTCGAGAAGCTGCTCTCGCTCCGCAACGACCTGGGGCTGCTCGCGGAGGAGTGGGATTCCCGGCTCCAGCGCCAGGTGGGGAACTTCCCGCAGGCGTTCAGCCACGTTCCGCTGATCGACACGGCGCTGCGGCTGACCGCCAGCGGGGCGTACGGAGGCTGACGCCCCCTTCGGGGCGCCACCCTCCCGGAGGTCTTCGCTGCCGTCGGTCTTCGGCTCCCCGTGGTTCAGAACGGTGTCAGGGTGAGGGTGAGTTCCCTGGGGGCGTGGTCCTCGATGTAGGAGGCGAAGCCGGCGACGTCGTCGAAGGCGAAGCCGTACGCCTTGCCGTCCGACGTCGCGGCGTGCATGGCGCGGGCGTAGTGGTTGGTGAGCGGCTGCTGGTAGAAGGCGGCCGGGTCGGTGACGGGCTGGGCGGCGTGGGTCGCCAGGGTGGCGCGGTTGAGGGCGGCGCCGAGGACGGCGGCCACCGGGCCCCGGGTGCCGTCGTTGGGGGCGGCCAGGGTGCCGTCGCAGAAGAGGACGTCACGGGTGGACGGTTTGTCGAAGGCGACCGTGCCGACGGGGGCACCCCCACCCCGGCCCTTGGGGCCTCGGGGTCCGGTGAAGGTGAGCCGGCCGCCGTCGGTCCGGCCGGTGAAGGTGCCGGCGGTGGTGGCGACGGTCAGGTCCTTGGCGGCGTACGCGGACCAGGCGGCGTCGATGGCGGGGGCGAAGTAGTCGGCGGCGAACAGGCCGCTGTCCAGGCCGTGGCCGGGGGCGATCACCCGCCGGTCGCCGACGACCAGGCGGTCGAAGCCCGCGGCGGCCTTGACGTCGGCGAAGATCCGGGCCCGGGCGCCGTCCTTGAGCGTGCCGGTGGTCTGGTCGGCGGCGCCGGTGAGCCGCAGGGCGAGCGGGACGCTGAACATGTCGACCATGGTGGTGTTGCAGTACATCCCGTCGGGGGTGCGGGTGAACTCGGCGCAGTCGTGCAGGACGTCGTAGTTGGGGTCGGAGGCGACCCAGCCCGCCGGGTAGGCCAGCGCGGGCCGGCCGTTGCCGTCGGCGACCGCCTTGATCTTGAGTTTGGCGCCGAGGCTGACGTAGATCCGGCCGGACATCGGGGGCAGCCCGAGGGTGGTGGGGCCGTTGGCGGCGAGCGGTATCGCGTAGTCGGTGTAGCCGTCCGGGCCGTTGTCGGCCAGGGCGACGGGGGCGGGGCGGCCGTCCGGGGTGACCCGGATCTGCTGGGTGCCGTCGTTACCGAGGAGGTAGATCCAGACGGAGCCGTTGGCGTAGGCGCCGGAGTTGTTGACGACGTGCAGCGGGAGGGGCGCCGCGGCGGGGCGGGCGGGGGCGCCGGCGGCGCGGCCGGCGAGGGCGGCGGTGGCGGCGCCGGCGGTGAGTCCGCCGAGCAGGGTGCGACGGGTGATCATGAGGCGGCTCCTTGTGGGGGGTGGGGTGAGCGCTCTCCGTGGGACGTGCGGGCACCCTGCCCAGTTGTCGCCGATCTCGTCAAGTGGGCCGTCGGGGGCGGGAGTTGGGAAACGCGTCGGGTGGGGCGGGGCGACCCTCCCCCGGGGCCACCGGGGACCATCCGGATCACATTCCTCCGGATGGTCGTCCTCGCGGTAGCGTTCGCGCCATGGGGCCGCATGCGAGGACCGACGCCGACATCACGGTGCGCAGGGCGCTGGAACTGCCGGCGCTGCGGCGCGGCCTGCCCGAGGTGCTGGCCGGCGAGGACCGGCTGGGCCGGCCGGTGCGCTGGGTGCACGCCGGCGAGGTCCCGCACATCGCCTCGCTGCTCAAGGGCGGCGAGCTGCTGCTGACCACCGGCCTCGGCGTGGGCACCCGGCCGTCCGAGCAGCGCGCCTTCATCCGCAAGCTCGCGGACCGGGACGTCGCCGCGCTGGTCGTGGAGCTGGGCTCGCGGTTCGACACGCTGCCGACGGCACTGATCGACGCCGCGCGGGACTGCGGGCTGCCGCTGATCCAACTGCACCGCGAGGTCCCGTACGTCACGGTCACCGAGGAGATCCACACCGAGATCATCAACGGCCACTACACCCTGCTGCGGCGCGCCGACGAGCTGTTGCGGCGCTGCACCGACGTGCTGCTGCGGGGCGGCGGCGCCCCGGAGGTGCTGCGGCTGCTCGCCGTCTTCACCGGCAATCCGCTGTGCCTGGAGGCCCCCGACGGCAGCCCGCTGTACGCGGCCGGGCCGGAGGGCGACGACGGCGGCGCGGACGCCGACCCCCTGCTGGCCTGGGAGGGGCTGCGGGAATCCGGCCTGCGGATCGAGGTGCCCGGCGGCGGACACGGGCCCGACACGGTGCGCGCCCGACTGGTGCTGCTCCCGGTGAACGGGCCGCTGGAGCCGGTGCACCGGATCGCCGCCGAGCGGGCCGCCGATCTGCTGGCCGTGGTGATGCTCCAGTCCCGGCAGGAGGAGGTGCTGGCCGCCCGGGGCCGCGGGGACTTCCTCGCCGAGCTCGCCGAGGGCCGGATCTCCGCGTCCGAGGCGCCGGCGCAGGCCCGCCTGCTGGGTTTCCGGCCGGGCGCCGACCCGGTGCTGCCGGTGGTGATGCGGCTGCCGGCCGCGCTCCCCTCCCCCGGCAGCTGGGCGGTGCTCGCCCAGGCGCTGCGCGAGGAGCTGGCCGCCCCCGGCGTGCCGGTGCTGCTCGGCGTGCGGCCCGTGGAGGGCCGGGTGCCGCTGCTGGTGGCGCTGCGGGCGGGACAGGACCGGGCGGCGCTGGCCGACCGGGTCGCCGAGGCGCTGCGGGCCGGGGTCATCCGGGCCGGCCTGGACCGGCCGTCCGCGCACCGCCCGGTGGTGGTGGTCGGCACGGCGGGCGACTGGGCGGCGGCCGGCCCCGGGCTGCGGCACGCGGCGGAGGCGGCGGCCGCGGCCCAGGGCCTGCCGGAGGCGCCCTGGCACGACGCCCGTCGCCTGGACATCGAACTGCTGCTGTGGCGGATGCGGGAGCACGGCGAGCCGGGGGTGCTCACCGACTTCGTCGAGCGCGCCATCGGCCCGCTACTGGCCCACGACCGGGGTGCCCGCCAGCCGCTGCTGCCGACCCTGGAGGCGTATCTGGCCAGCGCCGGCCGCAAGGCCGAGACCGCCCGCGATCTGAACGTCAACCGGCAGACCCTCTACGACCGGCTGGCGCGGATCGCCCAGCTGCTGGGGACCGACCTGGACGATCCGCAGACCGTGCTGGGGCTGCGGCTGGCGCTGCGGGCACGGCGGCACACCGAGCGGTAGGGCCCGTGCCGCCCGGCGGCCTTGGTCAGGCCGACCGCTCCGCCGACCGCGGCTGGGTCAGCTCGTCGTAGACGCTGAGGACCTGGGCGACGGTGTCGTTCTCGCTGGGCCAGCCGGCGGCCTGGGCGCGGCCGGCCACGGCCAGCGCGTCCCGGCGCACCGGGTCGGCCAGCAGGTCGAGGACCGTGTGGGCCAGGGCGGAGGCGTCGCCGTAGCGGACCAGGGCGGCGGCCCGGCCGACCAGTTCGGGGGTGCCGCCGGTGTCGGTGGCCACCAGGGGGACGCCGGCGCGCAGCGCCTCCTGGGCGATCAGCGAGCGCGCCTCCCACCGGCTGGGCAGCACCACCAGGTCGGCGGCGGCGAGGAGTGCGGGCACGTCGTCGCGGCGGCCGAGCAGTTGGACGGGCAGCCGTTCGCTGTCGATCCGGCGCTGCAGTGCGGCCCGTTGGCCGCCCTCGCCCGCGATGGCGAGCAGCGGCTGGGGGTCGAGCCCGCACCAGGCGTGGGCCGCGTCCAGCAGCAGGTCATGGCCCTGGGCGGGGTCGAGCCGGCCGACCGCGAGCAGCAACGGCCGGTCCACCACGCCCAGTTCGGCGCGCTCCTTGTCGCGGCCTCGGTCGGGGTCGGCGGCGGCGACCCGGCCGGGCCGGGGGCGCGGGATGGCGACCGGCGCGAGGCGGGCGTCCCGGGCGCCCCGCTCGCGCGCCCGGTCGACGAGGTCGGAGCAGACGCCCAGGACGACCGCCGCGGCCCGGGCCACCCGCCGCTCCATCAGGTGCACCAACCCGGCCCGCGCGCCCTCGGTGTGCGCCTTGGTGTGCCAGGTGATGACGAGCGGGACCCTCCCGCCGCGCGGGCCGCGCAGCCCGCGCAGCGCCATCGACGCGCGCAGCCCCGCCCGCAGACCGTGCGCATGGACCAGGTCGGTGTCCCAACAGGCGCCGCGCAGGACGGTCATGCTCGCCGGGTCCATCCGCGGGGCGACCGGCACGAACCGGGCGCCCGCCGCGGTGAAGCGGTACGCCTCCTCGGTCTCGGGTGGGGCGCACACGGTCACCCGGACCCCGCGGGCGGCCAGCCCCTCGGCCAGCGAGCGGACGTGGGCCGCGCTGCCGGCTCCGCCGTGGCCGAGCACCTGGACCGTGCGCAGCGGCGCGAGCCCGTGCGGCGGGGTCGGGGTGCTGGTCACGGCGTCGGACTCCTGGGTCGGGGGGCGGTACGGACCGTACCGGCGGGGCGGTTTGGCACTGCGAGGTGCTGCGATGCGCCGAGGCAGAGCGACGCACCGACCTGCGGACGGGTCGGGGCGGGCACGCCCCGGCTCCGCGCACCGCGCCCAGGATGCCAGTCCGGCGACGTCAATTCGGCACCGTGCGGACGCCGTTCCGGTGGGAAGTCTCACCCGCCGTTCCCCGGATTCACCCACATGGGCGACCCGGCGCGTGAGCGGACCGCAGCCCGAAAGGGGTGAAGCCACCCTTCCGGTCCACCTCCGCCGCTGTCCGGAACCCGCCCTTCACTGTCCGGATCGGGTCGCTCCGGATCTTCCGCGGGCCCTAGGCGTATTGATCACGAGCGTTGTTGACGCTTGTGATCAATACAGCTAGCGGCTGGTGCGGGCGGTCTCCAGCAGTTCCTCGGCGTGCGCCCGGGCCGTTTCGGAGTCCTCCTGGCCGGCCAGCATCCGGGACAGCTCGCGGATCCGGTCCTCGCCCTCCAGGACGGTGACGCCGCTGCGGGTCACCGACCCGTCGTTGGTCTTCTCCACCAGCAGCTGCCGGTCGGCGAACGCGGCGACCTGCGGGAGGTGGGTGACCACCACGACCTGCGCCGACTTCGCGAGCCGGGCCAGCCGCCGGCCGACCTCGACGGCCGCCTTGCCGCCGACGCCCGCGTCCACCTCGTCGAAGAGGTAGGTCGGCACCGGGTCCGAGCCGGCGAAGACGACCTCCACGGCCAGCATCACCCGGGAGAGCTCGCCGCCGGAGGCGCCCTTGGCGATCGGCCGGGGCGGGGCGCCCGGGTGCGGGGCCAGCAGGATCTCGACCTCGTCGGCGCCGGCCGGGCCGTAGGCCACGGTGCGGCCGTTCACCTCGATACCGTCGGCCTCGTCGGCGTCCTCGGCGAGCTCAGTCTGGTGCAGGGCGACGCTCACCCGGGCGTGCGGCATGGCCAGTTCGCCCAGTTCGGCGGTGACCGCGTCCGCGAAGCGCTCCGCGGAGGCGGCCCGGGCGTCGGTCAACTGCTGGGCCAGTTCGCCCAGTTCGGCGCGGAGGGCGTCGCGCTCGGCGGTCAGCTCGGCGATCCGGTCGTCGTCGCCGTCGAGTTCGGCGAGCCGGGCGGCGCTCTGCTCGGCCCAGGCCAGCACCGCGGTGATGTCCTCGCCGTACTTGCGGGTGAGGTGGTTCAGGGCGGCGCGGCGCTCCTCCACGGCGGCCAGTCGCCGCGGGTCGGCGTCCAGGCCGTCCGCGTAGCCGGCGAGTTCGGTGGCGACGTCGGCCATCAGGATGCCGATCTCGCCGAGCCGGTCGGCCAGTGCGGCCAGGTCGCGGTCGTGGCCGCGGACCGACTCCAGGGCGCGGTGGGCGCCGGCGACCAGGGTGGTGGCGTCGACGGCCTCGGGGTCCTCGGGGTTGCCGGCCAGCGCGGCGTGCGCGGCGACCGCGGCGGACGCCAGCGCCTCGGCGTGGCCGAGCCGTTCGGCCTCGGCGGCGAGTTCGGTGTCCTCGCCGGGCAGCGGCTCGGTGGCGGCGATCTCGTCCAGGCCGAAGCGGAGCAGATCGGCTTCCTGGGCGCGCTCGCGGGCCCGGGTGGTCAGCTCGTCCAGCTCGGTGGCGACGGTGCGCAGCCTGCGGTGCGCGCCGGTGTACTTGGCGAGCGGGACGGCGACCGCGTCCCCGGCGTAGCGGTCCAGGGCCTGGCGCTGGCGGGCCGGCCGCAGCAGACCCTGCTGGTCGGTCTGGCCGTGCACCGCGACCAGGTCGTCGGCGAGGTCGCCGAGCACCCCGACCGGTACCGAGCGGCCGCCCACATGGGCCCGCGAGCGGCCCTCGGCGGAGACCGTGCGGCTGATCAGCAGCGCACCGTCGTCCAGCTCCGCGCCGGCCTCCTCGGCCCGCACGGCCGCGGGGGACGAGGAATTGAGGACGATCGTGCCCTCGACCACCGCCGCCCTGGCGCCGATCCGCACCAGGGCGGGGTCCGCGCGCCCGCCCAGCAGCAGGCCGAGACTGGTGACGACCATGGTCTTGCCGGCGCCGGTCTCGCCGGTCACCGCCGTGAAGCCCGGGGACAGCTCGACGACCGCGTCGTCGATGACACCCAGGGACCGGATCCGCATCTCCTCCAACACGGGTATGACCTTACGAGGTCCGGGGGCCGCCCCGCGACGGCCTCCCCCACACCGCTTCCCGGCTCCGGCCCCCGTCCCGCCCCGTCCGGACGCCGCGCAGGCCCGGGACGTGCGGAAAACCGCACCACGGAAGGGGGTGGCCGCCGCAGTGCGCCCGACCGGGCCCGAACGGCACGCTGAGCGGACACCGCGGCCCGTGCCGCAATCCGTTCCGACTTCCCCGAGGTACTTCCATGAGTGACCCGGCAGCGCCCCGTCAGGCCCGCCGCCCGCGCACCGCCGTCCTCCTGGCCACCGCGCTGGCCACCGTCACCGCGCTCACCGCCTGTGCCGCCCCGGCGGCTCCCGCCCGCGCCGCGGGGGCCGCCGCGCCCTCCCTGGACGGCGTCTGGCGGACGGACGGCTACGGCACCCTCGTCACGATCGAGGGCCGCACACTCAAGACGTACGAGACCACCGCGATCAGCTGCCTGCCGGGCGCGGTCACCGGCAGCCGGGCCGGCACCCCCGGCGCGGACGGCGCGCTCCGCTTCACCGTGCCGGACTCCGCGCCGCTGACCGTGACCCCGACGGGCACCGACCGCGCCCGGATGGCCTTCGAGGACAACGTCGGCCACCACGCACTGCGCCGGGCCGGGGCGCTGCCGAAGCGCTGCGGTGCCCGGCCGGCCCGGGACCCGCGGGCGGTCTTCGACATCTTCTGGCAGACATATGCGGAGAACTACCCCTTTTTCCGGGCGAAGGGCATCGGCTGGAACGCGGTCCGGGGCCGCTACCGCCCCCGGATCACCGCGACGACGACGGACGCCGAACTCTTCGCGGTGCTGCGCGCGATGATCGAGCCGCTGCACGACGCGCACACCCGGGTCGTCGCCGGACCGGACCGGTGGTTCGCCGGCGGCCGTCCCGGCACCGTGCTGCCCACGCCCGAGTTCACCGCCCGCGTCGACCGGGCGATCGCCGCGAACCTCGGGCCGGGCGCCGTCCAGCGGCACTGGGCCGGCGGCAGGCTCTCCTACGCCGATCTGCCCGGCCGGATCGGCTACTTCCGGGTCACCCAGTTCGCCAAGTACACCGAGCGGGGCGACTACGCGGGGGACGTCGCCGAGCTCGACCGGGCGCTGGACGCGATCTTCACCAGGGCCCGCACCCAGGGCCCCGGCGCGCTGCGCGGACTCGTCCTGGACCTGCGGCTCAACGGCGGCGGCTCGGACGCCCTGGGCCTGCGGATCGCCTCCCGGCTCACCGACCGGCCCTACACCGCGTACCGCAAGCGGGTCCGGAACGACCCGCGGCACCCGGGCGGGTTCACGGCGCCGGAGCCGATCACCGTCCGTCCGCACCGCGGCCCGCTCTACACCGG
The DNA here is from genome assembly GCF_016917755.1 of Streptomyces noursei. Taxonomy (GTDB): domain Bacteria; phylum Actinomycetota; class Actinomycetes; order Streptomycetales; family Streptomycetaceae; genus Streptomyces; species Streptomyces yunnanensis. The sequence continues at coordinate 2,808,311 of NZ_CP070326.1, forward strand.
ACCGCTGGCCGTGCTCACCGGCCGGCTGACGATCAGCGCGGGCGAGACCTTCACCCAGTCCCTGATGGGCCGCTCCCCCGCGCCCACCCGGATCGGCGAGAACACCCAGGGCGTCTTCTCCGACGTGCTGGAGCGGGCGCTGCCGAACGGCTGGAGCTTCGGCCTGCCCGACGAGGAGTTCCTGACGGACGACGGCCGGGCCTTCGACGGCCCCGGCATCCCGCCCGCCGTCCGCACCCCGGTCTTCACCGACGCGGAACTCACCGCCGGGCGCGACACCGCCCTGGCCCGGGCGCGGGAGCTGCTGGCGCGCGGCACCGGGACGGCGTCGTCCTGACGAAGCCCTGTCGGGTCAGTGCGGCGCGCCCCGCCAGCCGGCCACCGGGAGGGCGAACTTGGCGACCAGCCGGTCGGTGAAGGAGGCGTGGTGCAGCCGGGCCAGACGGACCGGGACCGCGCCGCGGCGGACCTCGACCCGGGCGCCGGCGGGGAGCTCGACGCTGCGCCGTCCGTCGCACCACAGCACCCCGTGCGGGGTCTTGGGCTGGACCTCGACGGCCAGCACCGAGGTCGGCGAGGTGACCAGCGGCTTGGCGAACAGCGCGTGGGCGCTGATCGGGACCATCAACAGCGCCTCGACCTCCGGCCAGACGACCGGGCCGCCGGCCGAGAAGGCGTACGCGGTCGAGCCGGTCGGGGTCGCGCAGACCACCCCGTCGCCGCCGAAGCGGGAGACCGGCCGGCCGTCCACCTCGGTGACGACCTCCAGCATCCGCTCGCGGGCGGCCTTCTCCACGGACGCCTCGTTGAGCGCCCAGTCGGTGTGCACCACGGCGCCGTTGTTGCGCACCAGGACGTCGAGGGTCATCCGCTCCTCGACCTCGTAGGAGCGGGTGACGACCCGGTCGACGACCTTGTCGAGGTCGTCGCGCTCGGCCTCGGCCAGGAAGCCGACCCGGCCGAGGTTGACGCCGAGCATCGGCACGCCGGACGTCCGGGCGAAGTCGGCGCCGCGCAGCAGCGTGCCGTCCCCGCCCAGGACGACCAGCAGTTCGCAGCCCTCGGCCGCGCAGGGCTCGGACTCCACGCGCTCGACCGGGTCCGGCAGCGGCAGGTCGGTGGCCTCCTCGGCCAGCACCCGCACGCCGATCCCGCTGCGCAGCAGCCCCTGGACGACGAGTTCGGCGCTGCGGATGGCCGCCGGGCGCCCGGTGTGCGCGAGCAGGAACACCGTCCGCCCGGCGCCGCCGCTCTGCGGTGCTGCGCTGCCTTCAACTGCCTGGGTAGTGGTCAACTGGGCCCCTCCGCCACTGCACGGTCGACATCCGCCGGGTCGAGTGCAGGCGCCCCGGCGCGCAGCCACAGAAAGTACTCGACATTGCCCGAGGGGCCGGGCAACGGGCTCGCGGTCACACCGAGGACGCCCAGCCCCAGCCCGGCCGCGCGGTCCGCGACGCCGCGCACCGCCTCGGCCCGCAGTGCCGCGCTGCGCACCACCCCGCCGCTGCCCAGCCGCTCCTTGCCGACCTCGAACTGCGGCTTGACCATCAGCACCAGGTCGGCGTCGGGCGCCGCGCAGCGCACCAGCGCGGGCAGGACCAGGCCGAGCGGGATGAAGGAGAGGTCGCCGACGACCAGGTCGACGGGCCGGTCGTCGATCTGATCGAGGGTCAGCTCGCGGACGTTGGTGCGGTCCTTGACGGTGACCCGCTCGTCGCTCTGCAGCTGCCAGGCGAGCTGCCCGTAGCCGACGTCCACCGCGACGACATGGCCGGCGCCGGACCGCAGCAGGACGTCGGTGAAGCCGCCGGTGGAGGCGCCGGCGTCGAGCGCCCGGCGGCCCTCGACGCGCAGCCCGCGCGGGACGAAGGCGGCCAGCGCCCCGGCGAGCTTGTGACCGCCGCGCGAGACGTACTCCGGGTCGCTCTCGTCCGCCCGGACGACCAGGGCCGCGCTGGTCTCCACCTGGGTGGCCGGTTTGGTCGCGGTCGTCCCGCCGACGGTCACCCGGCCCGCGGCGATCAGCTGGCTCGCGTGCTCCCGCGAGCGGGCCAGCTTGCGGCGCACCAGCTCCGCGTCGAGACGGCGTCGTGCCACTCCTGCCACCTGTGGTTCAGCTCCTACTGTTCGAGCCGGCCGGGACGGCCGGGACGGTCGTGCGTCGGGGACGGGGACGGGGCGGGCGGCCCGGGGTGCTGGTCGAGGCCGGCCAGCACGTCGCGCAGCCCACGGTGGACATCCTCGTACATGTCCAGGTGGCCGCTCACCGGGAGGTGGTCGGCTTCGGCCAGGCGCCGCAGGTCGCCGTCGACCGCGGCCTGGCCGGTGGGGTCACCGCCAGCCCGAGCGGCCGGGGGCCGGCCGGCTCGGCGGGCTCCACGGCCTCGGGGGCCTGCTGGGGGGCCGGCTCCGGTGCCGCGTCCGGGGTGTCGGGGGCCGCCTGCGCCGGGCCGTTCGTCGGGTCTGCCATGCCCCCGACGCTACCTCGGCCGTGCGCCCCCGGCCGTCCGTGACCTGGCGTATCGTCGGGCGCGATGGCAACTCTCGACCAGTGCCGCGCCGCGCTCGACCGGCTGGCCCACAACCTTGCGTCGGCGGACGGCGAGGTGCGCAGCGCCACGGCGCTCGACCGCTCCGTCAGCTGCCGCATCACCGACCTGGACACCACCTTCGTCGGCCGGCTGGCCGACGGCAGCCTGCGGGACGTGATCTGCCTCGCCGGACCGCCGCCCCAGAAGGCCGAGATCCGGCTGGCGATGACCGGGGACGACCTGGTCGCGCTGGTGGACGGCCGGCTCAACTTCGCCCGGGCCTGGGGCAGCGGCCGGGTGAAGCTGGAGGCCGGCCTGCGCGACCTGCTGCGGCTCAGGGCCCTGCTGTAGCCGCCGCGGTGGCCGACGCCGCCGCGGCGGCCTCCCGGGGCCGGCGGGCGGCCGGCACGACCAGCGGGGTGCCGCTCTCGGGGTCGTCGATGATCCGGCATTCGATGCCGAAGACCCGGCCCACCAGGTCAGCGGTGACGATGTCCGACGGCGCGCCCTCGGCGATCACCTCGCCGTCCTTCATGGCGATCAGGTGGGTGGCGTAGCGGGCCGCCTGGTTGAGGTCGTGCAGCACCGCGACCAGGGTGCGGCCCTGCTCCTCGTGGAGGGTGGCGCACAGGTCCAGCACCTCGATCTGGTGCTGGATGTCGAGGTAGGTGGTCGGCTCGTCGAGGAGGAACAGCGGGGTCTGCTGGGCCAGCGCCATGGCGATCCAGACCCGCTGCCGCTGCCCGCCGGAGAGCTCGTCGACGTAGCGGTCGGCCAGCCCGGCCACGCCGGTCGCGGCCATCGACTCCTGGACGATCCGCTCGTCCTCGGCCGACCACTGGCGCAGCAGTCCCTGGTGCGGGTAGCGGCCGCGGGCCACCAGGTCGGCGACGGTGATGCCGTCGGGGGCGACCGAGGACTGCGGCAGCAGGCCCAGCGTGCGGGCGACCTGCTTGGCCGGCAGCGAGGAGATCGCCTGGCCGTCGAGCAGGACCGCGCCGGCGGCCGGCTTGAGCATCCGCGACAGCGCGCGCAACAGCGTGGACTTGCCGCAGGCGTTGGGGCCGACGATGACGGTGAAGGAGTGGTCGGGGATGGCGACCGAGAGGTGCTCGGCGATGGTCCGCTGGTCGTAGGCGAGGGTGAGGCCCTCGGCCGTGAGACGGCTCACTGGATGGCTCCTGAGGTGATGGGGGTGGTCGGATCGCTGGGGTGGCCGGGGGCCGCGATGACGGGCGGCCGGCCGCTCACACCCGTCCCGCCTTGCGCTCGGCGACCAGCAGCCACAGCAGATAGCCGCCGCCGAGGACGCCGGTCAGCACACCGACCGGCAGTTGGTCGGCGCCGAAGAGCCGCTGGGCGGCCCAGTCCGCGCCGACCAGCAGTGCGGCGCCCATCAGCGCGGCGGGCAGCAGGTTGGGGCCGGGCGCACGGGTCAGCCGGCGGGCGAGTTGGGGTGCGGTGAGGGCCACGAAGGAGATCGGGCCGGCCGCGGCGGTACCGGCCGCGACGAGGACCACGGCGACCAACAGGACGGTGATCCGCACCCGTTCGGTGCGGACGCCCAGCGCGGCGGCCGCGTCGTCGCCCATCTCCAGCATCCGCAGCGGCCGCGCACACAGCAGCGCCACCGGGACCAGCACCGCGCAGACCGCGGCCAGCGGGCCGACCTGGCTCCAGTCGCGGCCGCTCAGCGAACCGGTCATCCACAGGGTGGCCCGGGCCGCGTCGTAGAGGGTGGACTTCGTCAGGAGGTAGAGCACGACGGCGTAGAGCATGGCGGCGGTGCCGATGCCGACGAGGACGAAGCGGTAGCCGTGGACACCGCGCTTCCAGGCGAGCAGGAAGATGGCCAGGCCGGTGATCACGCCGCCGACGACCGCGCCGGCGGCCACCGTGCGGGGCTCGCCGTGGAACCACACGATGACGACCAGCGCGCCGACCGAGGCGCCCTGGGAGAGTCCGAGCATGTCCGGGCTGCCCAGCGGGTTGCGGGAGACGGCCTGGAAGGCCGCGCCGGCGATCCCGAAGGCGGCACCGACCAGCAGCCCCACCAGCACCCGCGGCAGCCGCAGTTCGTGCACGATGAACTCCTGGCCGGTGGTGCCGCCGCCGGTCAGGGTGGTGAGCACCTCCGAGGGGGTCATCGGGTAGTCGCCGGAGCCGATCAGGGCGACGGTGGCGGCCACCGCGACGGCCAGCAGCAGCGCCCCGGACAGGACGGCGCGCAGGTCCAGGCGGAGCGAGAGCCCGCCCGCGGTCCGCACCACCCGGGTCCGCCGGCCGGCCGGCGCCCCGCTCCGCGGCCCGGCCGCGGTACTCTCCCCCGGCCGTCCCGGAGTCCCGGACCCGTCCGGCTTCACCCTCGCGTGCACTGCCTCTCCTCGCTCGCCGCGTCCGTTCACAGCGCTCCCCCGCCCGCTTCTCCGCCAGCGCGGCGCAGCAGCGCGCCTCTCGTACCCGTCAGCAGCCCGGCGGCCGCGCGTGCGACGCTCACAGTTGGGCCATCCGTCGGCGTCGGACGAGGAAGATGAAGACCGGGCCGCCGATGACGGCGGTGACGATGCCGACCTGGAGTTCGCCGGGCCGGGCCAGCACGCGCCCGAGCACGTCCGCGCCGACCAGCAGCACCGGCGAGAGCACCGCCGAGTACGGCAGGATCCAGCGCAGGTCCGGCCCGGTGAGGACGCGGACCGCGTGCGGCACCATCAGGCCGAGATAGACGATCGGGCCGCAGGCCGCGGTGGCCCCGCCGCACAGCAGGGTGACCGCGAGCATGGCCAGCACCCGGGTGCGGGTCAGTCGGGCGCCCAGTGCCCGGGCCTGGTCGTCGCCGAGCGCAACGGCGTTGAGCGGGCGGGCGAGCAGCAGCGCGAGCAGCGCGCCGACGGCCAGGAACGGCGCGATCCGCGTCACCGTCGGCAGGGTCGCGTTGGCCAGCGAGCCGACCGTCCAGAACCGCATCCGGTCCAGTGCCGCGGAGTCCATGAGGTTGACGGCGTTGAGGTAGCCGGTGAGGACGGCGGTCAGTGCGGTGCCGGCCAGCGCGAGCCGGACCGGGGTGCCGTTGCGGGTGCCGCCGAGCACGTGGACCGCGACGGATACCAGCGCGGCGCCGGCGAAGGCGAACCACACATAGCCGGTCAGCGAGGTGACGCCGAGGAAGCTGATGGCGGAGACCACCGCGGCCGAGGCGCCGGCGTTGATGCCGAGGATGCCGGGGTCGGCGAGCGGGTTGCGGGTGAGCGCCTGCATGACGGTGCCGGCCAGGCCGAGCGCGGCGCCGACCAGCAGTCCGAGGAGCGTGCGCGGCAGCCGTACGTCGCGGATGACGACGTCGGTGTCGGAGCCGGAGTAGTGGAACACCCCGTGCCAGACCTGGTCGAGGGGGATCGCCTTGGCGCCGACGGCGATGCCCAGGACGGCGACGACGGCGAGGAGCGCGAGGCAGGCGGCCAGTCCCGCGGCGCGGGCGGCAGGCCGCCGCCGGGGTGCGGTGGGGGCCGTCGCCGCGTCGGTGGGACTGTCGACGGGAGGACTGTCAACCAACACGCCAGTTAGGTTAGCCTACCCTCACAAGCAGTCGATCTACCGGCCCTTGCGGTTCGGCCCGTCCGCCATGCCCGTTGGGGCGCTCCGCCTCCAGAGAGAAGCACGCACGTCATGAGAACCCCCCGAAGCGTATCCCCGTCCCGACGCGGTGTCCTGGCCGCCGGCGGTGCCCTCGGCATCGGCGCGCTGCTCGCCGCCTGCGGGGGGAGCAAGGGGTCCGGAGGGTCCGGGAGTTCCGACGGCGGCGGCAAGGGCGGCCCGTGGTCCTTCATCGACGACCGCGGGCAGAAGGTCTCGCTGCCCGGGACACCGCACCGGATCGTCGCCTTCACCGGCAGCGCCGCGGCCCTGCACGACTTCGGGATCGACGACCGGATCGTCGGCGTCTTCGGCCCCACCAAGCTGCCGAACGGCAAGCCCGACCCGCAGGCCGGCGACCTCGACGTCGACAAGGTCACCATCCTCGGCAACGCCTACGACCAGTTCAACGTCGAGAAGTACGCCGGCCTCGGCCCCGATCTGCTGGTCACCAACATGTACGAGCCCGGCGCGCTCTGGTTCGTCCCGGACAGCAGCAAGGACAAGATCACCAAGCTGGCCAAGTCCGTGGCCCTCACCTCGTCGCGGGTGCCGCTGGACCGGATCATCGGGCGGTACGCGGAGTTCGCCGCGTCGCTCGGCGCGGACCTGAAGGCCAAGAAGGTCACCGACGCCAAGGCCCGCTTCGAGCAGGCCGCGGCGCGGCTGCGCAAGGCCGCCGCCGCCCACCCGGTCAAGGTCCTCGCCTGCTCCGGCAGCGCCGACTTCTTCTACGCCTCCAACCCCGGCATCAGCGCGGACCTGATGTACTTCAGGTCCCTCGGCGTGGACCTGATCGTCCCCGACCACCTCGACAAGGGCGGCTACTTCGAGAGCCTGAGCTGGGAGAACGCCGACAAGTACAAGGCCGACGTCCTCCTGCTGGACAACCGGACCGCCACCCTCCAGCCCAAGGACCTGGCCGCCAAGCCGTCCTGGGCCCGACTGCCCGCCGTCAAGGCCGGCCAGATCACCCCCTGGGCCAGCGAGCCGCGCTTCTCCTACGCCGGCGCCGCCCCACTCCTGGAGTCGCTCGCCCAGGCCATCGAGCACGCGAAGAAGGTCAACTGACGCACCGCCGGGCCGGCTTCGCCGCCGGCCCGGTCACCCCACCCCACCCCGCACCGTCCCGGGAGGTTCCCGAATGACCGCGACCGCCACCCCCACCACCGCGCCGTTCCGCTTCTTCGACGTCCAGGTCGCCCGCACCCGGCGCCTGGGCCCCTCCATGGTCCGGATCACCTTCACCGGCGAACGGCTGGAGGAGCTGGTGTCCGGCGGCCGGGACCAGCGCTTCAAACTGTTCCTCCCGCAGCCCCACCAGACCGCGCCGGTCTTCGACGACATGGGGGACGGCTGGTACACCGCCTGGCGGGCGCAGGACCCGGCCGAGCGCCCGGTGATGCGCTCGTACACGATCCGCGAACAGCGCCCCGACCCTTGCGAGTTCGACGTGGACTTCGCGCTGCACGGCGCCGACGACCCGGCGTCCCCCGCCCTCGACTCCGGCGGGCCGGCCAGCCGCTGGGCGCTCCGGGCCCGGCCGGGCGACCGGCTGACCGTCCTCGCCCCGGCCGTCGAGGACAACGGCGGGGTGGACTTCCGGCCGCCGCCCGGCACCGACTGGATCCTGCTGACCGGTGACGAGACCGCCCTGCCGGCCATCGCCGGGATCCTGTCCTGGCTCTCGCCCGGCACGGTGGCCAAGGTGTGGATCGAGGTCGGGCACGAGGACGACCGGCAGCCGCTGCCGACCTTCGCCGACGTCGAGGTCAGCTGGCTGGTCCGCTCCCACGGCCGCGACGGCGCGGACGGCGGGCCCGTCCTGGACGCGCTGCGCGCCGCCGACCTGCCCGAGGGCACCCCGTACTCCTGGATCGCCGGCGAGGCCGGCACCGTCAAGGCGGTGCGCCGGCATCTCGTCGGGGAGCGCGGATTCGACCGCCGCGCGGTGAAGTTCACCGGCTACTGGCGGCGCGGCGCCACCGAGGAGGACCTGATCGCGGAGCTGACCGCGGCCGCCACGGCCGCCGCCGGCAAGGAGTGACCCACCGGCCCGCCCGTCCCCCGCACGGCCCCGCCGCTCCTCGCGACGGGGCCCGCCGGCCTTCCGACCCACGCCGCGAGTTATGTGATGTGCCGTCACATACCGAGCGCACGCAGGGGCTTGGTCGCGTCCGCCGGACAACTCCCGGTGCCCGCCGCGGTCCAGGCCGCCGCGCACAGCGCCCGCAGCCCGTCCAGCGGCTCCCCCGCGCCGTCCAGGACCAGTTCGTCGCCGGCCGCCTCGGCCCGCCAGTCGCCGCAGCGGAAGCCGGTGCCGTCCGCCGCCACCTCCGGCTGCGGTCGCAGCAGTCCCCGCAGATCCGCGTCCACGTACGTCGGCCGGTGCTCGGGCGGCGCGGCCAGCAGGGCCGCCGGGGTGGTGACGCCGGTGAGCACCAGCAGGGAGTCCACGCCGCCGTTCCAGGCGCCCTCGATGTCGGTGTCGAGCCGGTCCCCGATCACCAACGGCCGCTGCGCGCCGGTCCGCAGCACCGTCTCGCGGTGCATCGGCGGCTGCGGCTTGCCCGCGACCTGCGGCGCCCCGCCGGCGGCGATCCGCACCACCTCCACCAGCGCGCCGTTGCCCGGCGCGATCCCGCGCTCCTTGGGGATGGTCAGGTCGGTGTTGGAGGCGAACCACGGCACCCCCCGCTGCACCGCGTACGCGGCCTCCGCCAGCCGCTCCCAGTCCAGCGCCGGGTCGAAGCCCTGGACCACCGCCGCCGGGTCGTCGTCCGCCGACGCCACCGGCACCAGCCCGCGCTCGCGCAGCGCCACCCGCAGCCCCTCGCCCCCGACGGCCAGCACCCGGGAGCCGGCCGGCACCTGCTCGGAGATCAAGCGGGCCACCGCCTGCGCCGAGGTGATCACGTCCTCGGCGGTCGTGGGGAGACCGAATCCGGACAGTTGGCCGGCCACCGCCTGCGGGGTCCGGGAAGCGTTGTTGGTCACATACGCGAGGTGCATGCCGCCCTCCCGCGCCGTGGTGAGCGACGCCACGGCGTGCTCTATGGCCCGTCCGCCGGCATAGACCACCCCGTCCAGATCCAGCAGCGCCGTGTCGTACGCCTCGCTCAGCGCGCGCCGGCATCCGTCGGGCCGCCTGCGAACCTCTTCCATGCCGTCCTGCTCCTCGCTCCTCCGTGCCGCACGGAGGCTCGCCCCGCACTCCGTGCGCGGGCCGTCCGGCGCCCCCCCGGGCCGGTCCCTCCGCCATCGCGCGGCCACCGATAATTCCGGCCGATTCACGGCCGCTCCCCCGATCATCCCGCACCCGCTCCCGGCATAGCATTCTTCAATGACCAGTACCGACGGCCTCCGCCTCCTCCCGTTCCGCGGCCTGCGCTACGCCCCGGACCGGGTCAGCAGCCTCACCGCGGTCACCTCCCCGCCCTACGACGTCGTGGTCCGCCCGGACGGGGTCCGCGAGTTGGAGACCTCCGATCCGTACAACATCGTCCGGTTGATCCTGCCGCACACCGCGGACCCCACCGCCCGCCACCGCCAGGCCGCCGAGACCCTGCGCCGCTGGCGCGACGAGGGAATCCTCACACCGGATCCGGAGCCCGCGCTGTACGTCTACGAGCAGCGCGGCGGCGACACCCTCCAACGCGGCCTGATCGGCGCGCTCCGCCTGGACGGCCCGGTACTGCCCCACGAAGACGTCATCCCCGAGGTGGTCGAGGACCGGGCCGCCCTGATGGGCGCCGCGGCGGCCAACTTCGAGCCACTGCTGCTGTCGTACCGCGGCCAGGGCACCGCGAACGGCGCCACCGCGGTCATCGAGCGCACCGTCCAGCACGCCCCGCTGCTGGCCACCACCACCGAGGACGGCTTCGCGCACCGCCTGTGGGCGGTCACCGACCCCGCCGAGCTGGCCGCCATCGACGCGGACCTGGCCCAGCGGCAGGCGCTGATCGCCGACGGCCACCACCGCTGGGCGACCTACCAACGGCTCCACGAGCAGCGGCCGGAGGCCGGCCCGGACTCCCCGTGGGCATCCGGGCTGGTGCTGCTGGTCGACACCGCCCGCTATCCGCTCCAGGTCCGGGCGATCCACCGGGTGCTGCCGCACCTGTCGCCCGACAAGGCACTGGCGGACGTGGCCGGCGCGTTCCGGGTCAGCCGGCTGCCCGACGAACCGGCCGCCGCCCTGGAGGCACTGGCCCACACGCCCGGAACCGCCTTCGTGCTGTCCGGCGGCCCGGACTCCTTCCACCTCCTGGACCGCCCCGACCCCGGCCTGCTGGACCGGGCGATCCGCACCGACCGCCCCGAGGCGTGGCGGCGGCTGGACGCGACGGTGCTGCACTCGGTGCTGCTGGACGAGGTCTGGCGGATCCCGGACCACCCATCGGACATCGGCTATCTGCATCACACCGGGGCGGCGGTGGCGCAGGCCGCCCGGCACGGCGGAACGGCGGTCCTGATGCGCGCCACTTCGGAGGAGACGGTCCGTCAACTCGCCCAGCAGGGCGTGACGATGCCCCGCAAGTCCACCTCGTTCGGCCCCAAGCCGGCGACCGGTCTGGTGCTGCGCACCCTGGACGACCAAGGGAGCTGACCCTCCGCGGGCGCCCGTCCCGGACGGCACCCCGCACCCACCCGGTGATCCAGTTAGGTTAGGCTTACCTCACTGCGTCACCGGGCGGGTCCCCCTGCCCCTGTGCACGCCTCCGCACCCTGCACAGGACGCGGTTGACCCCGCACCAGGGAGGGCACTTCATGAGTCGCCTCGAGCACCCCGCCGAGGACCCGGCCGACAGCCGCACCTATCTTCTCAACAACCGTACCGCCGACCGCTATCGCTCCGCCGTCACCGAGAGCGTCGCCCGGCTCAGCGACCGGTTCGCCACCACCGAGCGCCCCTTCACCGGCGTCTCCGTCGACGAGCTGGCGCCCACCGTCGCCGCCGTCGACCTCGACGCCCCGCTCCACGACCCGGCCGCCGCCCTCGACGAGCTGGAACGCGTCTACCTCCGCGACGCGATCTACTTCCACCACCCGCGCTACCTCGCGCACCTCAACTGCCCGGTGGTGATCCCGGCCCTCGTCGGCGAGGCGGTGCTCTCCGCCGTCAACTCCTCCCTCGACACCTGGGACCAGAGCGCCGGCGGCACCCTCATCGAACGCCGCCTGGTCGACTGGACGGCCGAGCGGATCGGCCTCGGCCCGACCGCCGACGGCATCTTCACCAGCGGCGGCAGCCAGTCCAACCTCCAGGCCATGCTGCTCGCCCGGGACGAGACCTGCCGCCGCGAACTGGCCCGCCCGGAGTCCGCCAAGTTCTCGACTCCGCTCGAACAGGGGGCACCCCCATCGGAAGGCGCCCGGCTCACCGACCTGCTCCCCCGGCTGCGCATCCTCACCTCCGCCGCCAGCCACTTCAGCATCCGTAAATCCGCCACCCTGCTCGGCATGGGCGCGGAAGCCGTCATCCCCGTCCCGGTCGACGACACCCGGCGGATGCGCACCGACGCGCTCGCCGCCGAACTGGAGCGCTGCCGCCGCGACGGCCTGATACCCATGGCGGTCGTCGCCACCGCCGGCACCACCGACTTCGGCTCCATCGACCCGCTCCCGGAGATCGCCGACCTGGCCGCCCGCCACGGCGCCTGGATGCACGTGGACGCCGCCTACGGCTGCGGCCTGCTGGTCTCCCGCCGCCGCGACCTGCTCACCGGCATCGAGCGCGCCGACTCGGTCACCGTCGACTACCACAAGTCCTTCTTCCAGCCGGTCAGTTCCAGCGCCGTCCTGGTCCGCGACCGCGCCACGCTCCGGCACGTCACCTACCACGCGGACTACCTCAACCCGCGCCGGATGGTCGAGAAGCGGATCCCCAACCAGGTCGACAAGTCGCTCCAGACCACCCGCCGCTTCGACGCCCTCAAACTCTGGCTGACCCTGCGCATCATGGGCGCCCAGGCCATCGGCGAACTCTTCGACGAGGTCATCGACCGGGCCGCCGACGCCTGGAAACTGCTGCACGACGACCCGCGCTTCGAGGTCGTGGTCGAGCCCCAGCTGAGCACCCTGGTCTTCCGCTACCTCCCCGGCGGCCCCCAGGACCCCGAGCTCACCGACCGGATCAATCTGCACGCCCGGGAGGCCCTCTTCGCCTCCGGTGACGCGATCGTCGCCGGCACCAAGGTCGACGGCCGGCACTACCTCAAGTTCACCCTGCTCAACCCGGAGACCACGCTCGACGACATCGCCACCGTCCTCGACCTGATCGCCGAGCACGCCGGCCGCTACCTGGCCGAGCAGCCCGTCGTCGACCGCCCGGCACCCGCCCTCAGCGCCCCCTGACCTCCGCACCGACCGACCATCTCCGAAGAGAGCCCCCCGTGACCGTCCCCCACGATGCCCCCTACGACTTCCTCGCCATCGGACTCGGCCCGTTCAACCTCGGCCTGGCCTGCCTGACCGCCCCCATCGACGAACTCGACGGCCTCTTCCTCGACGACCGGCCGGGCTTCGACTGGCACCCCGGCATGATGCTGGACAGCACCCACCTCCAGGTGCCGTTCATGGCCGACCTGGTCACCCTCGCCGACCCCACCTCGCCCTTCTCCTTCCTCAACTACCTGAAGGAATCGGGCCGGATGTACTCCTTCTACATCCGCGAGAACTTCTATCCGCTGCGCGCCGAGTTCAACGACTACTGCCGCTGGGCCGCCGGCAAGCTCGACTCCGTCCGCTTCTCCCACAAGGTCACCACCGTCGAGTACGACGAGCGCGCCGAGGTCTACCTCGTCCACGCCGACCACCAGGGCGAACGGCACACCTTCCGGGCCCGCAGGCTCGTCCTGGGCACCGGCACCCCGCCGCACCTCCCCGACGCCTGCCGCGACCTCGGCGGCGACGCCCTGCACAACGCCGGCTACCTGGACGCCAAGACCACCCTCCAGGCCAAGGACAGCATCACCATCGTGGGCAGCGGCCAGAGCGCCGCCGAGATCTACTACGACCTCCTCCAGGACATCGACACCCACGGCTACCACCTGACCTGGGCCACCCGCTCCCCCCGCTTCTTCCCCCTCGAATACACCAAGCTCACCCTGGAGATGACCTCCCCGGAGTACGTGGACTACTTCCACGCCCTCCCCGCCGCCACCCGCGACCACCTCAACGCCACCCAGAAGCACCTCTACAAGGGCATCGACTCGGAGCTGATCAACGACATCTTCGACCTGCTCTACCAGAAGCGCCTGGCCGGCCCGGTCCGCACCCGCCTGCTGACCAACTCCGCGCTCCAGGAGGCCCGTTACGACGAAGCCACCGGCACCTACACCCTCGGCCTGCGCCAAGAGGAGCAGGGGCGGGACTTCACCCTCGCCACCCAGGGCCTCGTCCTCGCCACCGGCTACCGCTACCGCGTCCCCGACTTCCTGGACCCGGTCCGCGACCGCATCGCCTGGGACGCCGCCGGCCGCTACGACGTCGCCCGCAACTACAGCATCGACACCACCGGCCAGGGCATCTTCGTGCAGAACGCCGAGCTGCACACCCACGGCTTCGTCACCCCCGACCTCGGCATGGCCGCCTACCGCAACTCCTGCATCATCCGCGAGCTGCTCGGCCGCGAGTACTACCCGGTCGAGAAGGCCATCGCCTTCCAGGAGTTCGCCGCCCCGGCCGGCCCGCACGACCCGATGGAGATATCCGCATGAACGCCCCCGCCTTCACCCGCACCGACCCCGCGCTGGGGGAGTTCGCCCTGCGGCCCGTCGACCCCGCCGCCGACGCCCCCGTCCTGCACTCCTGGGTCACCCACCCCAAGGCCGTCTTCTGGCTGATGCAGGACTGCGACCTGGCCGCGGTCGAGAAGGAGTTCACCCGGATCGACGCCGACCCGCACCACGACGCCCTCCTCGGCCTGCACAACGGCACCCCGGCCTTCCTCATGGAGCGCTACGACCCCGCCCACCGCGAACTGGTCGGCATCCACGCCGCCCGGCCCGGCGACGTCGGCATGCACTTCCTGACCGCCCCCACGGACACCCCCGTCCACGGCTTCACCCACGCCGTCATCACCACGGTCATGGAGAGCCTCTTCGCCGAACCCGACGTCCGGCGCGTGGTCGTCGAACCCGACACCCGCAACACCGCGGTCCACGCCCTCAACAAGGCCGTCGGCTTCGAGGTCGTCCGCACCGTCTCGCTCCCGTCCAAAGACGCCTACCTCAGCACCTGCACCCGCGAACAGTTCCTGGCCACCCGAGGAGACCGCTGATGCCCGCCCCCACCGCCCCGGAGCAGCCCGCCCAGGACGCCGTCGCCCACCTCACCCCGGAGCTGTGGTCCCGCGCCAACCGCGCCCTGGTCCGCAAGGCCCTCGCCGAGTTCGCCCACGAACGCCTGCTGACCCCCGAGCCGCTGGCCGACGACGGCCGCTACGCCGTCCACAGCGACGACGCCACCACCAGCTACCGCTTCACCGCCCGCAGACAGGCCCTCGACCACTGGCAGATCGACGCCGAGAGCATCACCCGTCACCGCGACGACGCCGAACTCCCGCTGGACGCCCTGGACTTCATCACCGAGTTCCACACGACCCTGGGCCTGTCCCCGGACGTCCTCCCGGTCTACCTGGAGGAGATCAGCTCCACCCTCTCCGGCACCGCCTACAAGCTCGCCGGCAAGGCCCCCACCGCCGCCGAACTCGCCACCGCCGACTTCCAGGCCGTCGAGACCGGCATGACCGAGGGCCACCCCTGCTTCGTCGCCAACAACGGCCGCCTCGGCTTCGGCATCCACGAGTACCACGCCTACGCCCCCGAGGCCGCCGCCCCCCTCCAGCTCCTCTGGCTGGCCGCCCACCGCGACCACAGCACCTTCACCGCCGGCGCCGACCTCGACTACGACACCCTCATCGACGCCGAGCTCCCCGCCGCGACCCGGGCCCGCTTCACCGCCACCCTCACCGACCTCGGCCTCGACCCGGACGCCTACTACTTCTTCCCCACCCACCCCTGGCAGTGGTGGAACAAGCTCTCCGTCACCTTCGCCGCCGAGGTCGCCCAGCGCCGCCTGGTCTGCCTGGGCCCCGGCGACGACCAGTACCTCGCCCAGCAGTCCATCCGCACCTTCTTCAACACCACCCAGCCCACCCGGCACTACGTCAAAACCGCCCTGTCGGTCCTCAACATGGGCTTCATGCGCGGCCTGTCCGCCTCCTACATGGAAGCCACCCCGGCCATCAACGACTGGCTGGCCCGCCTGATCGACGCCGACGACACCTTCCGCGCCGCCCGCTTCTCGATCATCCGCGAGCGCGCCGCCATCGGCTACCACCACCGCCAGTACGAGGCCGCCACCGACAAGGGCTCCCCGTACCGCAAGATGCTCGCCGCCCTCTGGCGCGAGAGCCCGGTCCCCACCCTCGAACCGGGCCAGCGGCTGGCCACCATGGCCTCCCTCCTCCACGTGGACCGGGACGGCGACTCCTTCGCCGCCGCCCTCGTCGCGGAATCCGGCCTGGCCCCCGAAGCCTGGCTCCGCCGCTACCTCGACGGCTACCTCACCCCGGTCCTGCACGCCTTCTACGCCTACGACCTGGTCTTCATGCCGCACGGCGAGAACGCCATCCTGGTCATCGAGGACGGCGCGGTGGCCCGAGTGATCTTCAAGGACATCGCCGAGGAGATCGCCGTGATGTCCGCCGACGCGGTCCTGCCGCCCACCGTCGAACGCATCCGCGCCGACGTCCCCGACGACAAGAAGCTGCTCTCGGTCTTCACCGACGTCTTCGACTGCTTCTTCCGCTTCCTCGGCGCCACCCTCGCCGACCGCGGCGTCCTCGGCGAGGACACCTTCTGGCGCACCGTCGCCGCCACCGTCACCGACTACCAGGCGGCCCACCCCGAACTCGCCGACAAGTTCGCCGAGTACGACATGTTCGCCCCCGAGTTCGCCCTCTCCTGCCTCAACCGCCTCCAGCTGCGCAACAACCAGCAGATGGTCGACCTCCAGGACCCCGCCGGCGCCCTCCAGCTCATCGGCACCCTGCACAACCCCATCGCCCCCTACGCCCCCTGACCCCACCCCCGCACGCCATACGAAGAAGGGCGGACCCGCACCGGGTCCGCCCTTCTCTCGTCACTCAGCTACTCGGTCTTCTCCGACCCGCCACCGGACTGCGCCTCACCGCCGGCCTCGGCCCGCGGCTCCTCGGCACCCTTCTCGTCCTCGTCCTCGTCCTCGTCCTCGACCAGCGCATCGGTGAACTGCACGCCGTCCATCTCGGCCAGCCGGTCCGAGGCATCCGTGGTACCGGCCTGATCTGCCTCCAGCGCCTTGGCGAACCAGTCCCGCGCCTCGCCCTCGCGCCCGACCTCCAACAGCGCGTCCGCGTACGCGTACCGCAGCCGCGCGGTCCACGGGTGCACCGCGTTCGACGCCAGCTCGGGGCTCTGCAGCGTCACCACGGCAGCGTCCGCCTGCCCCAGGTCCCGCCGGGCCCCGGCCGCGACCAGCCGCATCTCGACCTGCCCGGCCCGGTCCAGCTTCTGCACCTCCGGCTCACCGGCCATCGCCAGCGCCTTCTCCGGCCGACCGAGTCCCCGCTCGCAGTCCGCCATGAGGGGCCACAGCTCCGCGCTGCCGGTCATCCGTCGCGCCGCCCGGAACTCCTTCAGCGCCTCGGCGTACTTGCCGGTCCCGTACGCCGCGAAGCCGGCGGCCTCACGCACCGCCGCGACCCGGGACGCCAGCCGCAGCGCGACCCGCGCGTACCCGTACGCCTTCTCCGGCTCCTCGTCGAGCAGCCGCGCGACCATCACCAGGTTCTTGGCGACGTCCTCGGCCAGCGTCTTCGGCAGGCTCTGCAGCTCCTGCCGCACCGCCTTGTCGATCTCCTCACCGGTCACGTCCTCCGGGATCGGCAGCCGCTTGATCGGCTCCCGGTCCCGGTCGTAGTCCCGACGGTCGTCCCGACGCTGCCCGTCCCGACGGTCGTCCCGGCGGTCGTCCCGGCCGCGCCCACCGCCGTACGGCCGCCGCGCCCCGCGCTCATCATCTCGCCGGAAACCACCACGGTCGTCACGCCGCGGCCCCCGATCGTCCCGCCGGAACCCGCCCCGGTCATCATCACGCCGGAACCCGCCGCGCTCGCCGCGGTCGTCCCGACGCTCGTCACGCCGGAACCCGCCGCGCTCGTCGTCCCGACGGAAGCCACCGCGCTCGTCGTCCCGACGCGGCGCCCGCGAACGGTCATCCCGCCGGAACCCACCGCGGTCATCCCGCTCATCACGCCGGAACCCACCACGGTCGTCCCGCCGCGGCCCCCGATCGTCCCGCCGGAACCCGCCCCGGTCGCCCCGGTCGTCGCGGCGCTCGTCACGCCGGAAACCGCCACGGTCGTCCCGCTCATCACGTCGGAAACCGCCACGGTCATCACGACGCTCGGGCCGCTCGTCCCGCCGGAACCCGCCGCGCTCGCCCCGGTCGTCCCGACGCTCGTCGCGCCGGAAACCACCGCGCTCGCCCCGGTCGCCCCGGTCGTCGCGGCGCTCGTCACGGCGGAAACCGCCACGGTCGTCGCGACGCTCGGCACCGCCCCGATCGTCCCGCCGGAACCCGCCCCGGTCGCCCCGGTCGTCCCGACGCTCGTCACGCCGGAAACCACCGCGGTCGTCGCGGCGCTCGCCACTGGCACGGTCGTCCCGACGGAACCCACCGCGGTAACCGCCCCGGTCACCGCGGTCGCCCCGCTCACCGCGGTCGTCGCGCCGGAAACCACCGCGCTCACCACCACGGTTGTCTCGGTTGTCGCGGCTGTCGCGGTTGTCCCTGCTGTCGCGCCGCGGCCCACGGTCGTCCCGCCGGAAACCACCACGGTCACCGCCGTCGCGCCTCGGCCGGCGCTCCGAACGATCGTCGGAAGGGTTGGTGGACATCGACGTGACTCCTGTCTTCGGTACTTCATTCATTCTCACGCACCGACCCGTTCGGCGCGCTTCGGCAAAACAAAAGGACCCTTGGTCCCAGCGTGAACGCTGGGACCAAGGGTCCTTGAAAAATTGTTCGGCGGCGTCCTACTCTCCCACAGGGTCCCCCCTGCAGTACCATCGGCGCTGAAAGGCTTAGCTTCCGGGTTCGGAATGTAACCGGGCGTTTCCCTAACGCTATAACCACCGAAACCCATTCGGGTTCAAGCGAACAAGCACACTCTTCAGTTAAAGAAGTGGAACCGTCACCCCGCGGAACGGGATACCAGTTCGTGTACCGACGCTGCGACTGTTCGCAACCCGGGAACAACACAGTGGACGCGAGCAACTGAGGACAAGCCCTCGGCCTATTAGTACCAGTCAACTCCACACCTTACGGCGCTTCCATATCTGGCCTATCAACCCAGTCATCTACTGGGAGCCTTACCCCATCAAGTGGGTGGGAGCCCTCATCTCGAAGCAGGCTTCCCGCTTAGATGCTTTCAGCGGTTATCCTTTCCGAACGTAGCCAACCAGCCATGCCCTTGGCAGAACAACTGGCACACCAGAGGTCCGTCCGTCCCGGTCCTCTCGTACTAGGGACAGCCCTTCTCAAGACTCCTACGCGCGCAGCGGATAGGGACCGAACTGTCTCACGACGTTCTAAACCCAGCTCGCGTACCGCTTTAATGGGCGAACAGCCCAACCCTTGGGACCGACTCCAGCCCCAGGATGCGACGAGCCGACATCGAGGTGCCAAACCATCCCGTCGATATGGACTCTTGGGGAAGATCAGCCTGTTATCCCCGGGGTACCTTTTATCCGTTGAGCGACGGCGCTTCCACAAGCCACCGCCGGATCACTAGTCCCTACTTTCGTACCTGCTCGACCCGTCAGTCTCACAGTCAAGCTCCCTTGTGCACTTACACTCAACACCTGATTACCAACCAGGCTGAGGGAACCTTTGGGCGCCTCCGTTACCCTTTAGGAGGCAACCGCCCCAGTTAAACTACCCACCAGACACTGTCCCTGATCCGGATCACGGACCCAGGTTAGACATCCAGCACGACCAGAGTGGTATTTCAACAACGACTCCACACCAACTGGCGTTGGCGCTTCAAAGTCTCCCACCTATCCTACACAAGCCGAACCGAACACCAATATCAAGCTATAGTAAAGGTCCCGGGGTCTTTCCGTCCTGCTGCGCGAAACGAGCATCTTTACTCGTAATGCAATTTCACCGGGCCTATGGTTGAGACAGTCGAGAAGTCGTTACGCCATTCGTGCAGGTCGGAACTTACCCGACAAGGAATTTCGCTACCTTAGGATGGTTATAGTTACCACCGCCGTTTACTGGCGCTTAAGTTCTCAGCTTCGCCCCACCGAAATGGAGCTAACCGGTCCCCTTAACGTTCCAGCACCGGGCAGGCGTCAGTCCGTATACATCGCCTTACGGCTTCGCACGGACCTGTGTTTTTAGTAAACAGTCGCTTCTCGCTGGTCTCTGCGGCCACCCCCAGCTCACCGTGTAAAACGGATCACCAGAAATGGCCCCCCTTCTCCCGAAGTTACGGGGGCATTTTGCCGAGTTCCTTAACCATAGTTCACCCGAACGCCTCGGTATTCTCTACCTGACCACCTGAGTCGGTTTAGGGTACGGGCCGCCTTGAAACTCACTAGAGGCTTTTCTCGACAGCATAGGATCATCCACTTCACCACAATCGGCTCGGCATCAGGTCTCAGCCTTAACGTGCGACGGATTTACCTACCACACGGCCTACACCCTTACCCCGGGACAACCACCGCCCGGGCTGGACTACCTTCCTGCGTCACCCCATCGCTTACCTACTACAAGTCTGGTCCGTCGGCTCCACCACTCCCCTCAACTCCGAAGAGATCAGGGCGGCTTCACGGACTTAGCATCGCCTGATTCAGTATTGGGCGCTTCAAAGCGGGTACCGGAATATCAACCGGTTGTCCATCGACTACGCCTGTCGGCCTCGCCTTAGGTCCCGACTTACCCTGGGCAGATCAGCTTGACCCAGGAACCCTTAGTCAATCGGCGCAAGAGTTTCCCACTCTTGTATCGCTACTCATGCCTGCATTCTCACTCGTGAACCGTCCACAACTCGTTTCCACGGCTGCTTCACCCGGCACACGACGCTCCCCTACCCATCACGATCCCCGTTGGGGGTAATACCGCAATGACACGACTTCGGCGGTGTACTTGAGCCCCGCTACATTGTCGGCGCGGAATCACTTGACCAGTGAGCTATTACGCACTCTTTCAAGGGTGGCTGCTTCTAAGCCAACCTCCTGGTTGTCTCTGCGACTCCACATCCTTTCCCACTTAGCACACGCTTAGGGGCCTTAGTCGATGCTCTGGGCTGTTTCCCTCTCGACCATGGAGCTTATCCCCCACAGTCTCACTGCCGCGCTCTCACTTACCGGCATTCGGAGTTTGGCTAAGGTCAGTAACCCGGTAGGGCCCATCGCCTATCCAGTGCTCTACCTCCGGCAAGAAACACACGACGCTGCACCTAAATGCATTTCGGGGAGAACCAGCTATCACGGAGTTTGATTGGCCTTTCACCCCTAACCACAGGTCATCCCCCAGGTTTTCAACCCTGGTGGGTTCGGTCCTCCACGAAGTCTTACCTCCGCTTCAACCTGCCCATGGCTAGATCACTCCGCTTCGGGTCTTGAGCATGCTACTCCAACGCCCTATTCGGACTCGCTTTCGCTACGGCTTCCCCACACGGGTTAACCTCGCAACATACCGCAAACTCGCAGGCTCATTCTTCAAAAGGCACGCAGTCACGACGCAAAGAACAAGTCTCTGCGCGACGCTCCCACGGCTTGTAGGCACACGGTTTCAGGTACTATTTCACTCCGCTCCCGCGGTACTTTTCACCATTCCCTCACGGTACTATCCGCTATCGGTCACCAGGGAATATTTAGGCTTAACGGGTGGTCCCGCCAGATTCACACGGGATTTCTCGGGCCCCGTGCTACTTGGGTGTCTCTCAAGCAAGCCGCTGACGTTTCAGCTACGGGGGTCTTACCCTCTACGCCGGACCTTTCGCATGTCCTTCGCCTACATCAACGGTTTCTAACTCGCCCTGCCGCCGGCAGACGACAGAAGAGAGATCCCACAACCCCAACCACGCAACCCCTGCCGGGTATCACACGTGACTGGTTTGGCCTCATCCAGTTTCGCTCGCCACTACTCCCGGAATCACGGTTGTTTTCTCTTCCTGCGGGTACTGAGATGTTTCACTTCCCCGCGTTCCCTCCACACTGCCTATGTGTTCAGCAGCGGGTGACAGCCCATGACGACTGCCGGGTTTCCCCATTCGGACACCCCCGGATCAAAGCTCGGTTGACAGCTCCCCGGGGCCTATCGCGGCCTCCCACGTCCTTCATCGGTTCCTGGTGCCAAGGCATCCACCGTGCGCCCTTAAAAACTTGGCCACAGATGCTCGCGTCCACTGTGCAGTTCTCAAACAACGACCAGCCACCCACCACCCCAACCCGAAGGCTGAGTTCACTGGGACCGGCATCGCGAAGGTTCAGACCATAGTCCGCACCCTCAGATACCCAACAGCGTGCCCGACCCGACCAGATGAGACCCTGCGTTCCACGCCGAAGCAGTACTAACAGTCCTCACACCAATCGCGCCGAATAGTCAACGTTCCACCCATGAGCAACCAGCATCAGACACTCGCTGATGTACTGGCCTCTGACCAAGCACAAAGCTCGGTAAGAAATGCTCCTTAGAAAGGAGGTGATCCAGCCGCACCTTCCGGTACGGCTACCTTGTTACGACTTCGTCCCAATCGCCAGTCCCACCTTCGACGATTCCCTCCCACAAGGGGTTGGGCCACCGGCTTCGGGTGTTACCGACTTTCGTGACGTGACGGGCGGTGTGTACAAGGCCCGGGAACGTATTCACCGCAGCAATGCTGATCTGCGATTACTAGCAACTCCGACTTCATGGGGTCGAGTTGCAGACCCCAATCCGAACTGAGACCGGCTTTTTGAGATTCGCTCCACCTCACGGCATCGCAGCTCATTGTACCGGCCATTGTAGCACGTGTGCAGCCCAAGACATAAGGGGCATGATGACTTGACGTCGTCCCCACCTTCCTCCGAGTTGACCCCGGCAGTCTCCTGTGAGTCCCCATCACCCCGAAAGGCATGCTGGCAACACAGAACAAGGGTTGCGCTCGTTGCGGGACTTAACCCAACATCTCACGACACGAGCTGACGACAGCCATGCACCACCTGTACACCGACCACAAGGGGGGCACTATCTCTAATGCTTTCCGGTGTATGTCAAGCCTTGGTAAGGTTCTTCGCGTTGCGTCGAATTAAGCCACATGCTCCGCTGCTTGTGCGGGCCCCCGTCAATTCCTTTGAGTTTTAGCCTTGCGGCCGTACTCCCCAGGCGGGGAACTTAATGCGTTAGCTGCGGCACGGACGACGTGGAATGTCGCCCACACCTAGTTCCCAACGTTTACGGCGTGGACTACCAGGGTATCTAATCCTGTTCGCTCCCCACGCTTTCGCTCCTCAGCGTCAGTATCGGCCCAGAGATCCGCCTTCGCCACCGGTGTTCCTCCTGATATCTGCGCATTTCACCGCTACACCAGGAATTCCGATCTCCCCTACCGAACTCTAGCCTGCCCGTATCGAATGCAGACCCGGGGTTAAGCCCCGGGCTTTCACATCCGACGTGACAAGCCGCCTACGAGCTCTTTACGCCCAATAATTCCGGACAACGCTCGCGCCCTACGTATTACCGCGGCTGCTGGCACGTAGTTAGCCGGCGCTTCTTCTGCAGGTACCGTCACTCTCGCTTCTTCCCTGCTGAAAGAGGTTTACAACCCGAAGGCCGTCATCCCTCACGCGGCGTCGCTGCATCAGGCTTTCGCCCATTGTGCAATATTCCCCACTGCTGCCTCCCGTAGGAGTCTGGGCCGTGTCTCAGTCCCAGTGTGGCCGGTCGCCCTCTCAGGCCGGCTACCCGTCGTCGCCTTGGTGAGCCACTACCTCACCAACAAGCTGATAGGCCGCGGGCTCATCCTTCACCGCCGGAGCTTTCCACACGGAGATCATGCGACCCCGTGTCATATCCGGTATTAGACCCCGTTTCCAGGGCTTGTCCCAGAGTGAAGGGCAGATTGCCCACGTGTTACTCACCCGTTCGCCACTAATCCCCGACCGAAGCCGGTTCATCGTTCGACTTGCATGTGTTAAGCACGCCGCCAGCGTTCGTCCTGAGCCAGGATCAAACTCTCCGTGAATGCTTACCGGTAATCCGGTATCAACACTCGCGTTGAGCGGAACCACAAGGAGGAATAATCCTCGCGGTTCACAGCGTCCTCGCTGTGCGCCTCCCAAAGCTATTGGAAGGACTTTTCAAAGGAACCTCATCTCCAAGATGGAGACGGGGTATCAACATATCTGGCGTTGACTTTTGGCACGCTGTTGAGTTCTCAAGGAACGGACGCTTCCTTCGGCCACCCTCTCGGGCTTCCTCCGGGCGCTTCCCTTCGGTCTTGCGTCTCCGACTCTATCAGATCCTTTCGGCTCCGATTTTCGCCGGTGCGATTCGGCCTTTCGGCTTCCTCGCGGTTCCGACTTTACCAGATCCTTTTTCGCTTCCGGGCCGCTTCCCGAGGGGCGCTACCGGCTTCGAATTCGGTTCCGATTTTCGTCGGAGGGGTTCGCCTTTCGGCGTGATCACTACTTTAGCGGCTTTTCCTGACGACTCATAATCGAGCCGATCGGGGTGAATTTCGGCAACGCCGAAAAAACCCGCCAGGGAGTCGTTCGAAGTAGTGGTGGTGCCGCCTCGGGTGTGCAGATAGCACTGCCCGGGTTCAGCGGCTCGGGATACGTTAGGCGTTTGGCGGGACAGAGTCAAGTCGTCGTGGCGGTGCGTCGCCTGGGCGTGTGGGGGCGATAGGGACTGACGGTGGCGTCACCGTCGATCCAGTAGCGCCACGGGTGGTCGGCACCGTCGCCGCCGACGCCGGTGCGGGGACCGTTGCGCACCCGATCGCGCGGGGCGGGGGTGCCGTGGAGGATCGTGAGCGGGCTGTGGGCCGGGGCGCAGACGTCGACGCCGTCCAGGGAGCGGTCGATGTCGAGGGCGGTGGCCAGCCGGGCCGGGCCCTTGGCGAGCTCGTCGGTATTGCGCGCCTTGGGGCGGCGGCCGGCGGCCAGGGGCGCGCCGGTGAGGATCTCGCCGGCGCGCAGCAGGACCGCGCCGGCCTTGCCCTCGGGACCGCAGACCAGGTTGATGCTGAACCACATGCCGTAGATGAAGTAGACGTACGCGTGGCCGGGCGGGCCGTACATCGTGGCGTTGCGGGCGGTACGGCCACGGTAGGCGTGGGAGCCGGGGTCGGACTCGCCGTCGTACGCCTCGACCTCGGTGAGGCGGAGTTCGATCGGGCCGGCGGGGCTGTGACGTACCAGGGTGCGGCCGAGCAGGTCCGGGGCGACGTCCAGGACGGGGCGGTCGAAGAAGTCGCGCGGGAGGGGGGTTCGGCCCGGTACGTCGGTCATGGATCCCGAGCGTAGTGGAGGGGCGCGGGTGGGCGACGGGGCGGTTTGAGCGGTTGTGGAAACGGAATTGGGTCGATCGGTTCGGGGTGCGTAAGGATCGGGCCACGATCGGCCGGCGGTACGGGGCGCGGATTGCGTCAGGGGAGGGCGAGCATGGGGTTCAAGAAGTTGCTGGCGAGTCTGGGGGCCGGGGGCGCGTCCGTGGAGACGGTGCTCTTCGAGGAGAACGTGGTGCCCGGCGGGGTGGTGCAGGGGGAGGTCCGGCTCCGGGGCGGGTCGGTGCCGCAGGCGATCCAGGGGCTGTCCGTCGGGCTGCAGGCGCGGGTGGAGGTCGAGCGCGGGGACGAGGAAGTCAGGCGGGACGTCGCATTCGCCCGGCTGCAGTTGGGCGGGGCGTTCGAGGTGCAGGCGGGGGCCGTGCACACGGTGCCGTTCGGGCTGGAGATCCCCTGGGAGACGCCGATGACCACCTTCCCGGGGCATCCGCTGCCCGGGGTGAGCGTGGGGGTGACGACCGACCTGGCGATCGCGCGGGCGGTGGACTCCAGTGATCTCGACCCGGTACAGGTGCACCCGCTGCCGGCGCAGCAGGCGGTCCTGGACGCCTTCGGGCGGCTCGGGTTCCGGTTCAAGACGGCGGACCTGGAGCAGGGGCGGATCCACGGGACACGTCAGCAACTTCCCTTCTACCAGGAGATCGAGTTCTCGGCGCCGCCGCAGTACCGCGGGCTGAGCGAGGTCGAGCTGTCCTTCGTGGCGGACGACCGGGAGATGGACGTGGTGCTGGAGATGGACAAGAAGCCGGGGCTGTTCAGCGAGGGGTCGGACACCTACCGGTCGTTCACGGTGGGGCTGCACGACTTCGAGGGGACCGACTGGGCCGGTTATCTCAACCACTGGCTGGCCGAGGTCGGCGGGCGGCGCAACTGGCTCTAACCTGGCCGGACAGAGTGTCAGCAAGCGACCAGGAGGTCCGAGGTGTCCGAGCTGAAGCGGCGGCCGCTCCCGCACGATTTCCACCCGCCGGTGGCGGAGTTCACCGTGGTGAGCGAGGAGGTGGAGCCGGGCGGGACGCTCCGGCCGGAGCAGGTCCACGCCGCGGGGAACCGCTCGCCGCAGCTGCGGTGGGCGGGTGCTCCCGCGGGGACCAGGAGCTATGCCGTCACCTGCTACGACCCGGACGCGCCGACCGGCAGCGGGTTCTGGCACTGGGTGCTGTTCGACATCCCGGCGTCGGTGACGGAGCTGCCGGCCGGGGCGGGCAGCGGTGACATGAAGGGGCTCCCCGAGGGTGCCGTGCACGTCCGCAACGACTACGGGACGCGGGACTTCGGCGGTGCGGCGCCGCCGCCCGGTGACGGTCCGCACCGCTATGTGTTCACCGTGTACGCGGTGGACCAGGAGAAGTTGGGTCCGGACGCGGACGTCTCGCCCGCGGTGGTCGGCTTCAACCTGCGGTTCCACGCGATCGGGCGGGCCCAGCTGATCGGCGAGTACGAGGTGCCCGCCGCCGGCTGACGACGGTACCGGCCGGGCCGTCGGGCCCGGGAGAAATGCGTTGCGCCCCGGCGCTCCCCGCGCGCACAGTGGTACGCGTGCCGCCGCCTCCACGAGGCGGCGGGCAGCTGGTACCACCGTGGGCGGGAGTGCTGGGGCGCAGGTGTGTTCGCCCCCTCCCCCCGTGCCTCAGGAGCGCGGGAGGGTGCCCCGTCCGGAGTCCGCACGCGCCGGACGTCCGTACCGGCTGTCGTTCGCTCCGGGTTCCGTGTGTCACGGGGGACGGGACTCGGAGCGCACCCTTTTGTGTGCCTCTGCGGCGCCCCCGCCGTCGCTGCGGCACACCTCTTCTTCACCCTGCCCTCACCCGCCATTTCCCTTGTGGCACACGGAAATTGCGTTGTCCGGGAAATACCTGCCCCTGCACAGTGGAGCCACTTCGCCACGGCGGCGATCAGGGTCCGGGAGGTGGACGGGATGCGCGAGACGCTGGTGCTGAATGCGAGCTTCGAGCCGCTGGCGACGGTGTCGCTGCGGCGTGCGGTGGTGCTGGTCATGCAGGACAAGGCGGTCGTCGAGCACGCCCACCCGGGGATGCGGATCCGGGCGGCGTCGGTGGACGTACCGGTGCCGCGGGTGATCAGGCTCAGCAGGTTCGTCCGGGTACCGTTCCGAAGACAGGCGTCGTGGTCCCGGCGCGGGGTACTCGCCCGTGACCAGCACCGATGCGCGTACTGCGGGAAGCGGGCGACGACCGTGGACCACGTGCTGCCGCGGTCGCACGGCGGTGGGGACACCTGGCTGAATACCGTCGCTTCGTGTGCGGTGGACAACCACCGCAAGGCGGACCGGACGCCGGAGCAGGCGGGGATGCGGCTGCTCCGGCGGCCCTTCGTGCCGACGCCGGCGGACGCCCTGGTGTCGGCCCTGGGGGTGTCCGCGCGGGACGAGCTGCCGGAGTGGCTGGGAGCGCTCCCGGCGTAGCGCCGCGGGCGGCTGGCCGACCGGCCGGCGAAACGGCGTCCAACTCCTCTTACTTCAGGAGGAGTTGGACGATGGCCGCCAGTCCCACCGCGACGATCACGGCACGCAGGGCGGTCGGCGGGAGGCGTCGGCCGATCGTGGCCCCCACCTGGCCGCCGAGGGCGGAGCCGATCGCGATCAGAGCGACGGCGGTCCAGTCGAAGTCGGCGACGAAGAGGAAGAAGATCGCCGCGACGCCGTTGACGAGGGCGGTGAGGACGTTCTTGAGCGCGTTGATGCGCTGGAGGTCGTCGCTGAGCAGGACGCCCATCAGGGAGAGGTAGATGATGCCCTGGGCGGCGCCGAAGTAGCCGCCGTAGACGCTGGCCAGCAGCAGGCCGGCGAAGAGGGCGAGGCCGCCGTCGCGGTGGGCGGCGGTGCCGTTGCGGGCACGGCGGGCGCGGACCGCGGCGGCGAGCCGGGGCTGCGCGACGACGAGCACCAGGGCGACGGCGATCAGGGCCGGGACGACCGTGTCGAAGGTGCGGGAGGGCAGGGCCAGCAGCAGGACGGCACCGGTCAGGCCGCCGATGAGGGCGGCGGTCGCGAGGCGCAGCACCCGGCGCCCCTGGCCGCGCAGTTCGCGGCGGTACCCTATTGCGCCGCTGATCGAACCGGGCACCAGGCCAAGGGAGTTGGAGACGTTGGCGGTCACCGGCGGGAGGCCGACGGCGAGCAGGACGGGGAAGCTGATCAGGGTGCCGGAACCGACGATGGTGTTGATGGTGCCGGCGCCCAGGCCGGCGACGAAGACTGCGACTGCTTCCCAGAGGGACACGTCCATCTCCTCACATGATCAGGGCTGCCTCCCCGCCCTTGAGGTCGAGGGGCAACCCTGATCATGCACGAGGGGTGTCGCGGCGTCAGTCGATCGGGGGCGCCTGGCGCTCGGGACCGCCGGGCTTGGGGATGTTGGCGCCGCCCGCGGGGTTGAAGTTGCCGAGGGCGCCGCCGAGGCCCTTGAGCGCGTCGCCGATCTCGCTGGGGACGATCCAGAGCTTGTTGGCGTCGCCCTCGGCGATCTTCGGGAGCATCTGGAGGTACTGGTACGACAGCAGTTTCTGGTCCGGGTCGCCGGCGTGGATGGACTCGAAGACCACCCGGATCGCCTGGGCCTCGCCCTCGGCGCGCAGGGCCGCGGCCTTGGCCTCACCCTCGGCGCGGAGGATCGCGGACTGCTTCTGGCCCTCGGCGGTGAGGATCTCGGACTGCCGGACACCTTCGGCCTGGAGGATGGCGGCGCGCTTGTCGCGGTCGGCGCGCATCTGCTTCTCCATCGAGTCCTGGATGGAGGTGGGCGGCTCGATCGCCTTGAGCTCGACGCGGTTGACGCGGATGCCCCACTTGCCGGTGGCTTCGTCCAGGACGCCGCGCAGCGCCGCGTTGATCTCCTCGCGGGAGGTCAGGGTGCGTTCGAGGTCCATGCCGCCGATGATGTTGCGCAGGGTGGTGACGGTGAGCTGCTCGATCGCCTGGATGTAGCTGGCGACTTCGTAGGTGGCGGCGCGGGCGTCGGTGACCTGGTAGTAGATGACCGTGTCGATGTTGACGACGAGGTTGTCCTGCGTGATCACCGGCTGCGGCGGGAACGGCACGACCTGTTCGCGCAGGTCGATGCGGTTGCGGATGGTGTCGATGAACGGGACGACGATGTTCAGGCCCGCGTTGAGCGTGCGGGTGTAGCGGCCGAAGCGCTCGACGATGGCGGCGCTGGCCTGGGGGATGACCTGGATCGTTTTGAGGAGTGCGATGAAGACGAGCACCACCAGGATGATCAGGACGATGATGATATCCACAGCGGCTCCCGTTGCCCTTCGTTGCTGGCCCGTCCGGCCGCGGCCGGCTTTCCGTTGATCAGTCTTTCAGAGGTGCGGGGCGTCGTGCACCGGGTTCGGTCAGATGACGAGGGCGGTGGCACCCTCGATTTCCACCACGTCGACCTGTTGGCCCGGTTCGTAGACCCGGTCGCCGTCGAGGGCACGGGCGGACCAGACTTCTCCGGCGAGTTTGATGCGGCCGCCGCTCCCGGCGTCGACCCGTTCGAGGACCGTCGCGGTCCTGCCCTTCAGGGCGTCGATGCCGGAGGCGAGGCGCGGGCCCTGCCCGCGGTGGCGGTTGGCGATCGGCCGGACGACGGCGACCAACGCCACCGACACCACCACGAACACCAGGAATTGTGCGACGGTGCCGCCACCGAGCGCTGCGGTGACGGCACCGGCGACGGCGCCGACCGCGAACATCCCGAATTCGGGCAGCGCGGTCACGACGAGCGGAATGCCCAGTCCCACGGCGGCGATCAGCCACCACACCCATGGATCCACGGCCTCATGGTAGGTCCGGCGGGCGGCCCGGGGACAGGGCGCGATCGGTCAGCGACCGGTTGCCGCAGCGCGAAGCGCCTCCACTCGGGCGGTAGCGGTCACGTGAGGGGCAGCCCCTGCGCGGTCCAGCGGTCGGCGCCGTTGCGCTCGACGACGAGCGGAAGGCCGAAGCAGTGCGAGAGGTTGCTGGAGGTCAGCTCCAGGTCGAGCGGGCCGGCGGACAGCACCTTGCCCTGACGGATCATCAGGACGTGGGTGAAGCCCGGCGGGATCTCCTCGACGTGGTGGGTGACCATGATCATCGAGGGTGCGTAGGGGTCGCGGGCGAGCCGGCCCAGGCGGCGCACCAGGTCCTCGCGGCCGCCGAGGTCGAGGCCGGCGGCGGGCTCGTCCAGGAGGAGCAGCTCGGGGTCGGTCATCATCGCGCGGGCGATCAGGGTGCGCTTGCGCTCGCCCTCGGAGAGGGTGCCGAACTTCCGGTCCAGGTAGGCGTTCATCCCGAGGCGGTCGAGGAAGGCCCGGGCGCGCTGCTCGTCGACCTCGTCGTAGTCCTCCCGCCAGCTGGCGGTCATGCCGTAGGCGGCGGTGAGGACGGTCTGCAGCACCGTCTGGCTGCGCGGCAGCTTGTCGGCGAGCGCGATGCCGGCGATGCCGATGCGCGGCCGCAGGTCGAAGACGTCGACGCGACCCAGCTGCTCACCGAGGATCCGGGCGGAGCCGGCGCTCGGGAAGAGGTAGCTGGAGGCGAGGTTCAGCAGGGTGGTCTTGCCGGCGCCGTTGGGGCCGAGGATCACCCAGCGTTCCCCCTCCTTCA
This sequence comes from Streptomyces noursei, assembly GCF_016917755.1. Taxonomy (GTDB): domain Bacteria; phylum Actinomycetota; class Actinomycetes; order Streptomycetales; family Streptomycetaceae; genus Streptomyces; species Streptomyces yunnanensis. The sequence continues at coordinate 2,838,684 of NZ_CP070326.1, forward strand.
CCGACCAGGAGACCTGGTCGACCAGAGCCCGTCCTTCGCGGACCACGGATACGTCCACCAGCTCCAGCACATCGCTCATGAGCGCACTGTCTCCCATTGCTTCTCGGTCGTCGTGTGCGCCTGTAGGCGCAGCCCCCCTGCAAACCTACGCCACTCGATGTCAGTGCCGTTCCCTAGGCTGGGGACCATGCTCGACGAACCTCGTTCAGGACGGCTAGCGGCATGGGGAAATGCCCTTTTGGCCGGATTTGTCTCACCTGATGATGCCGCGCACCGGATCGCCGGCGACGACGCGGTACACCGCGTCTCGGGCCTGCCCGGGGAAGACGCCCCGGTCGGCCTGACGCTCGCCCTGGGGCGCCTGCGGACGCTCGGCGCGATCGGCCTGCGGGTGGCACTGCCGGTGCCGGGGCACCCGCTGGGGCTCAGCGGCCCGCCGGAGTTCAATGCGCGGGCCCTGGCGGCCGAGGAGGCGGTGGTCGCCCAGGGCGCCGGTCTGGGCCTGGTCCCGGAGGTGTTCGAGGCGGGTCCCGAGGGCGCGGCCGACCCCGATGTGCATGTCGAGGTGGTCTGGCACTGCCTGCCGGCGCGCGAAGCGCCGCCGGCCGATGTGCCCTCGCTGGGCGAGGCCGAACGGGAGCTGGCGGAGGCCCTGCGGGAGGCGACGGAGGTGCTCTCGCGGCTGGACGTGGCCGGATCCGGCCCGGTGGCGGACGCGGCGCTGGCGGCCTACCGGGCGCGGGCGGAGGTCGGCAGGCAGGTGTTGGCGCCGGGCTATCCGCCGCGGGCGGTGCGGGTGCTGGAGCTGGCCCAGCGGGTCGGCGCGTTGATCGACATCGCCCGGAGCGCGGGCGGGGACGGCCGGGAGCACGGCACGGCGGTCAGTTCGTCGGAGATCGCGGCCCGCGCCGAGGCGCTGCGGCCGGTGGAGCGCACGGCCCGCCGGGCGCAGGTGGCGGCGTACAACTCCGCTGTGGAGGAGCAGGAGCGCCGCCGGGGGTGAACGGGGAAGGTCCCGCCGGCCATGGCGCGGCCGGCGGGACCCACAGGAGAGCCGGGCTGAAGAGCCCTGGGCGGCCCGGGAGTTGGCCCGGGCCGGCGGCGTCAGTTGTTGACGGCCGGGTTGCCGAAGGCGGAGTTGAGCACGCCCACGACGTTGGTGCTGTTGCCGCTGATGTTCACGGGGACGTGCACCGGCGCCTGGGTGACGTTGCCCGAAGCGACACCCGGGGAGCTCACGGCCTGGCCCTCGGCGTGCCCGCCGTCGTGGGCGAACGCCGAACCGGCGGCGGCACCGACGGCGAGACCGGTGGTGGCAAGGACAAGGGCGGCCTTTTTGACGCTGTTCATGGTGGCGTGTTCCTCACGTGGTGGCACAGGGCCGGAATGACGGTGACGGTGGAGAGCGGACCGGCCGCACGGCCAGGGCTGGCGGGGCCGGTCCAGGTGACCCGCGCGGGCCGGTGGGCGGCCCGGCGCAGGGGTCAGGTCGTCGGAGCGGACGCTCCGGCGATCAGTTGTTGACGCAGGTGTTGCCGAAGGTCGGGTTGAGCAGGCCGACCACGGAGGTGCTGTTGCCGCAGATGTTCGCGGGGATGTGGACCGGCGCCTGGGTGACGTTGCCCGACAGGACGCCCGGGGACCCCACCGCGGCGCCCTCGGCCTGGCCGTCGTGCGCGGAGGCGACGCCGGCGCCCGCCAGGACGAGACCGGCCCCCGCCATCGTGATGGCCGCAACCCGCTTGATGTTCTTCACTTCTCTTGCTCCTCGTTGCCGATGCCGTGGCCAGCCGCCACGACTGCACTGGGAAACGGCCCGGCACGGAGCGGGGATACGCCAAACGGGCTACGTATACACGACAGTATGAATCTCGGATCCGCGAGGCGACGTTCGGCTAATAGCTTTGATGGTCCGTCAGTACGCCGTACTCCCCCGTGTTTCAGGCCCCGATGCCGTGTCGCACGGCCCACAGGGCGGCCTGGGTGCGGTCGGCGAGGTCGAGTTTCATCAGGATGTTGGAGACGTGGGTCTTGACGGTCTTCTCCGACAGCACCAAGGCGCGGGCGATCTCGCGGTTGGAGCGGCCGTCCGCGATCAGACCCAGCACCTCGCGCTCCCGCTCGGTCAGCGAACTCCCGCGTCCCTGGCCGCCGTTGCCGTCCTCCTGGGAGAGCAGCGCGCCGGCCACCTCGGGCTGCAGCAGCACATGCCCGGCGTGCACGGAGCGGATGGCGCCGGCCAGGGCGTCGGGGTCGATGTCCTTGTAGACGTAGCCGGCCGCGCCGGCGCGCAGGGCCGGGACGACGGTGCGCTGCTCGGTGAAGCTGGTGACGACCAGCACCTTGGCCGGGTTGTCGAGGGTGCGGAGCTGGCGGAGAGCCTCGATGCCGTCCATACCGGGCATCTTGATGTCCATCAGGACGACGTCCGGGCGCAGTTGCTCGGCGGCGGCGATGCCCTCGGCGCCGTCCGAGGCCTCCCCCACCACCTCGATGTCGTCCTGGACCTCCAGGAACGTCCGCAGGCCGCGGCGCACCACCTGGTGATCGTCGACCAGCAGCACGCGGATCGTGCGTCCCTCGCCCGTCGCCCGTTCCGTACCGTCCCGCGTGGTGTCAGCCACCGGGCACCTCCATCTCGACAGTGGTGCCCTTGCCGGGCTCCGATTCCACGGTGAGCTTGCCACCGACGCCGCCGGCGCGGTCACGCATCGACACCAGCCCTAGATGCCGACCGGCCCGGCGGACCACCCGGGTGTCGAAGCCCCGCCCGTTGTCGGCGATCTTCAACAGGGCGCCCTGGCCGGCCCGGCCGAGGCTGACCTCGACGCGCTCGGCGCCGGAGTGCCGGAGCGCGTTGTGCAGCGCCTCCTGGGCGACCCGGAGCATCGCCTCCTCCTGGGCGCTGGGGAGGGCCCGTACGCCCTGGGCGGTGAAGGTGACGCGGGCGGAGTGGGCCCGGTCGAGGACCTGGATCTGGGAGCGCAGGGTGGCCACCAGCCCGTCCTCGTCCAGCGCCGCGGGGCGCAGCTCGACGACGGCGGCGCGCAGCTCGTCGGCGGCCTCCGCGGCCAGCGCGGCGACCTGGTGGAGCTCGTCCTTGGCGCGGGCCGGGTCGCGGTCGACCAGGGCGGTCGCGGCCTGGGCGGTGAGCCGGAGCGAGAAGAGCTTCTGGGAGACCGCGTCGTGCAGCTCGTGGGCGAGCCGGGCGCGCTCGCCGGCGATGGTCAGCTCGCGGCTGCGCTCGTAGAGGCGGGCGTTGGTCAGGGCGATGGCGGCGTGCTGGGCGAGTATCCCCAGGAGCCGTTCGTCCTCCTCGGTGAAGCCGCAGCCGCCGGTGGGCTTGGGGCAGCGCTTGTTGGCCAGGAAGAGGGCGCCGAGGATCTCGTCGCCGTCGGCGACCGGCAGGCCGAGGAAGTCGGACATGTCCGGGTGGGCGGCGGGCCAGCCGCCGAAGCGGGGGTCCTCGCGGACGTCGGCGAGCCGCTCGGGGGTGGCGTTGTGCAGCATCGCGGCGAGGATGCCGTGCTGGCGGGGCAGCGGGCCGATGGCCTTCCACTGCTCGGCGCTGACGCCGTCCACGACGAACTGGGCGAAGCCCCCGTGGTCGTCCGGCACGCCGAGCGCGGCGTACTCGGCGTCCAGCAGCTCACGGGCCGAGGCGACGATCGTCTTGAGGACGTCGCGCACCTCCAGATGCCTGCTCATGGCCAGGATCGCGGTGCTCACCGCGGGAATCCCGGCTCCCGGTCCGTTGCTCATGCGTTCACCGTACCGGCGCGCCGAGCGGCCGGTATCGGTCCGCCGACGCTGCGTGCCTACGCCGGCGGGCCTAGGCCGAACGCCCCGCTCACAGCCGTGCGCGCACCACACCGAAGCCTGGTTTATACCGATTCGTTCTTATGCATGCCTTACACCCCTTACATGGCTTGTTGTGTCCCCTTATATAGAGAGCCCCATATAGAGGGGTTCGACGGAGAGGATCGATGCAGGGGATCGATGCGGGGGATCGATGCGGGGGATCGATGCGGGGGACCCGTGGAAGGGTGCCCCGGCACGGGGGGTGGATACGGGAGCCGGCAATCGGAATCTTTCCCCTTATATAGGGGTGTAGGGGATCAATGGGGACAGAGCGCGTGACACCGAGGGCGGCTTCGCGTCGATCTCGTCCTGGACGCGGGGGGTCTCGGCGGGAATTCGGTGATCTGCGTCTCACACCGCCGTCGTCGCCCCACACTCTGGGCATGTCCTCTTCACCGCAGGCGCGCACCGCGCCGACACCCCCCGAGCGTTGGACGCCGACCCACGGAGAGCCCTACCGCCCGGTGCCGTACCGGCCCGAGCGGATGCCCGCGACCGAGTCCCTGGCCCGCGCCGCCGAGCTGCGGGCCCGAATGGACGGCCGTCGGACGGTACGGCAGTTCGCCCCCGATCCGGTGCCGGAGCAGGTGGTCCGGGACGCGATCGCCTGTGCGGCCACCGCACCGTCCGGGGCCCATCAGCAACCGTGGACGTTCGTCCTGGTCAAGAACCCCGAGGTGCGCCGCCGGATCAGGGCGGCGGCGGAGGCCGAGGAGCAACGCTCCTACGAGGGGCGACTGGGCGAGGAGTGGCTGGCGGCACTGCGGCCGCTGGGCACGGACGAGGTCAAGCCGCACCTGACCGACGCCCCGCACCTGATCGTGGTCTTCCAGCAGCGGCACTGGCTGGGCCCGGACGGCACCAAGCGCAAGCACTACTACGTCGACGAGTCGGTGGGCATCGCGGTCGGCATGCTGCTGTCCGCGCTGCATCTGTCGGGGCTGGCGGCGCTGGTGCACACGCCGAGCCCGATGCGGTTCCTGCAGGAGGCGCTGGGGCGGCCGGCCAACGAGAAGGCGTTCGCGGTGATCCCCGTGGGGTACCCGGCACCGGACTGCCAGGTGCCCGATTTGGTCCGAAAGTCCCTTGACCAGGTGCTGGTCGAGGTCTGAGCCGCACAGCCGGCCCACAATGCACGCACAGTCTGTGCGATTGCAATTACTACCGGCGAGATAAACCTCGGCCCGATGTGACCCCGCGCATAGGGCGCAGGTCACTTACGACCCCGGTTAGTGGACTAACAAATCCGCCTTGAACTGGGAATATTCCCGTCCCGACGCAATCCGGGCAAGGTCGGTTCCACTAACCGGGGTCGTACGTCACACCATTGCTCGGCGAATTTTCGGCCGCTAAGAATGGCTCCCGTCGCTCGGCGCCGGATCAGAACTCGGCGTACTGCCGCCGCTCATGGCCCGTGCGACGCACCCCATTGGAAGAGGTCGAGCCGCCATGTCCAAGTACGCCGTCTCCGGTCTGAATCTGACCCGCGTCCACAAGCTCACCGCCGCCGGCATCGCCGCCGCGGGTGCCGCCGCACTGGTCTTCACTGCCGTCCCGGGTGCCGACGCCGGCCAGAGCAAGGCCGAGGCCGCCTCTGCCAGCCTGAACGTCAAGCCGGTGGCCTTCAGCGCCGTCGATACCGCCGCCCGCGCCCAGCAGGCCACCATCGCCCAGCAGGCCGACGCCTCCGCCGCGCAGGGCAAGGCCGAGGCCGCCGCCGCCAAGAAGCGGGCCGAGGCCGAGGCGAAGGCGAAGGCCGAGAAGGAGCGCCGGGTCGAGGAGGCCGCGAGCCGCGCCGCCGTCCGCCAGGCGATCCCCGCTGCCGTCGAGAAGCCGGCCAAGGTCTACCCGAACAACCTGGACGGCTGGATCCGCGAGTCGCTGGACGTCATGGCCAAGCACAACATCCCGGGCAGCTACAACGGCATCTACCGCAACCTGATGCGCGAGTCGTCCGGCAACCCCAAGGCGATCAACCTCTGGGACTCCAACGCCCAGGCGGGCATACCCTCCAAGGGCCTGCTCCAGGTCATCGACCCGACGTTCCGCCAGTACCACGTCTCCGGTACCTCCTGGAACATCTACGACCCGGTCGCCAACATCACCGCCGCCTGCAACTACGCGGCCGCCCGCTACGGCTCGATGGACAACGTCAACTCGGCCTACTGAGCCGGACGTTCACCGCGGACCACAGCACCCGCACACACCGCCGAGGGGCGGCACCCGATTCCGGGTGCCGCCCCTCGGCGGTGTGTGCGGTGGTCGCGGGCGCTACTTGCGCATGACCTCCGGCTCGTGGCGGCGCAGCAGCCGCGAGACGACGAGGGCGAGTGTCACGCCCAGGGCGACCAGGATGATCACGTCCATCACGTAGACGCCGGTCTGGTGCTTCCACAGCGGGTCGGGGTTGCCCGGCTCCCACGGCAGCAGCGTGTTCATGTCCTCGGTGGCGCCGAGCGCGGCGACCGCCCAACGGGACGGCATCAGCCAGGAGACCTGGGAGACGCCGACGGTGTCGAAGAGCTGGAAGAGGACACCGGTGAAGACGACCTGGACGATGGCGAACATGACCAGCAGCGGCATGGTCTTCTCGGCCGTCTTGACCAGCGACGAGATGATCAGGCCGACCATCATCGAGGTGAAGCCGAGGGCGATGATCGCGATCGTCATCTCGACGGCCGGGACCTTGGCCACGATCAGGCCCTGGGACGGCATCTTCCGGGTGGAGAAGCCGATGGCCGCGATGATCACGCCCTGGAGGGCGGTGGCCACGCCCAACACGATGATCTTGGACATCAGGTACGCCGACCGCGACAGGCCGGTGGCCCGTTCGCGCTCGTAGATGACCCGCTCCTTGATCAGCTCACGGACCGAGTTGGCCGCGCCGGAGAAGCACATGCCGACCGCGAGGATCAGCGAGATGGTGCTCGCGTCGCGGTTGGTCTGGTGCTTGGAGACCGGGCCGTACCCGAGGCCGTAGTCGCTGGGGATCAGCAGGGAGACCACGCCGAGCACCGCCGGCAGGATCACCATCAGGGCGAGGAAGCCCCGGTCGGAGGCGAGCACCGAGACATAGCGCCGCATCAGGGTCCACAGCTGGGAACCCCAGCTCTGCGACTTCTGTATGCGGGCCGGCGGGGCCTGGACGCTGACCGACTGCGGCGGGGCGGCGTCGAGGTCCGCGGCGTACATCTGGTAGTGCGGGGAGCCGCGCCAGCGGCCCGCCCAGTCGTAGTCGCGGTAGTTCTCGAACGCCGAGAAGACGTCGGCCCAGGTCTCGTACTGGAAGAAGTTCAGCGCCTCCTCGGGCGGGCCGAAGTAGGCCACCGAACCGCCGGGGGCCATCACCAGCAGCCGGTCGCACAGGGCGAGTTCGGCTACCGAGTGGGTGACGACCAGGACCGTGCGGCCGTCGTCGGCGAGGCCGCGCAGCAGCTGCATGACGTCGCGGTCCATGCCCGGGTCGAGGCCCGAGGTGGGCTCGTCCAGGAAGATCAGCGACGGCTTGGTCAGCAGCTCCAGGGCGACCGAGACCCGCTTGCGCTGGCCGCCGGAGAGCGAGGTGACCTTCTTGTCCTTGTGGACGTCGAGCTTGAGCTCGCGCAGCACCTCGCCGATCCGTGCCTCGCGCTCGGACTCCGCGGTGTCGCCGGGGAAGCGGAGCTTGGCGGCGTAGCGGAGCGCCTTCTGGACGGTCAGCTCCTTGTGGAGGATGTCGTCCTGCGGGACCAGGCCGACGCGCTGGCGCAGCTCGGCGAAGTGCTTGTAGAGGTTCCGGTGGTCGTAGAGGACCTCGCCCTCGTTGGCCGGGCGGTAGCCGGTCAGCGCCTTGAGCAGCGTGGACTTGCCGGAACCGGAGGGGCCGATGACGGCGACCAGCGACTTCTCGGGGACGCCGAAGGAGACGTCCTTGAGGATCTTCTTGCCGCCGTCGACGGTGACGGTGAGGTGGCGGGCCGAGAAGGAGACCTCGCCGGTGTCGACGAACTCCTCCAGGCGGTCGCCGACCAGCCGGAAGGTGGAGTGGCCGACGCCGACGGTGTCGTTCGGACCGACCGGCGCGGTGCCGGACTTGGGGACCGGCTGACCGTTGACGTAGGTGCCGTTGTGGCTGCCCAGGTCGCGGATCTCGAACCGGCCGTCGGGGGTGGCGCGGAACTCCGCGTGGTGACGGGAGACCTGGAGGTCGGAGACGACCAGCTCGTTGTCGAGCGCACGACCGATCCGCATCACCCGGCCCGAGTCCAGGCGGTGGAAGGTGGTCGGGCTGCGGTCGCCGCCCTGGGCCTGCGGGGCCGGGCGCTGCTGCGGCTGCCCCGACTGCTGGGCGGGGGCGGCCTGCTGGGGCACGCCCTGCTGCGGCTGGCGGGCCTGCTGGGGCGGGACGTACGGCGGCTGCTGGGCCGGGGCCGGCCAGTTCTGCTGGGCCGGCGGCTGCTGCGCGGGCGGCGGCTGCCAGCCCTGCTGCGGAGCGGCCGCGGCGGGCTGCGCGCTGAAGGCGTCGGCGGGCGCCGCGGCGGCGGACAGGCTCAGCCGCGGGCCGTCGGTGGCGTTGCCCAGGTGGACGGCGGAGCCAGGGCCGATCTCCAGCTGCTGGATGCGCTGGCCCTGGACGTAGGTGCCGTTGGTACTGCCGTGGTCTTCGATGAGCCAGCTGCGACCGGACCACCGGATGGTGGCGTGCCGCCAGGAGACCCTGGCGTCGTCGAGCACCATGTCGCCCTGCGGATCCCGGCCCACGCTGTAGGTCCTGGACGGGTCGAGCGGCCAGGTCCTTCCGTTCAATTCCAGTACGAGTTCAGGCACTCCAGCCCCATTACATAGTCCCCCGAGTGACGCCCTGTGCGGGAAGTCTAGGGATGGCGAAACATCGTGAGGAACTATTTCAGGCTCGGCCCGCGGACCGGAAACCGGGACGGCGCCGGGACACGGGGTGCACCCGCCGGCATCCGGCGAACCCTCCCGGAGAGCCGGAAGGGCCCGTGGTGTCTGCGATAGCCGGAATTCTGGGCATTTGGCGCACCGTGAGTGGCGCCGGACGCCCTCCGGGCCCCGAAGACGCCATACCAAAAGGGGAGTTGGAGCGCCAGCCCGGTCCCTCGCACCGGTGCAACCGGGCGGACGCGACACGAGTGCATAACGATCGCGCCGCGCCCCCGGGACCCGGCGCACGGCAGGCCGGGGCGCCGGCCCGGCGCCCCGGAGACGCGGGGTCCGAACCCCGGACACCCGTACGGCCACGACCGCCCGCCGGATACCGTGGGGGCACCATGAGCGCATCGCAGACCCCGCCTGCCGCCGCCGCACCAGGCGAAGACGTACCGACACTCCTCGTCAAGATCTTCGGGAAGGACCGGCCCGGCATCACCGCGGGCCTCTTCGACACCCTCGCCGCCTACTCCGTCGATGTCGTGGACATCGAGCAGGTGGTGACCCGGGGCCGCATCACCCTGTGCGTGCTGGTCACCGCCCCCTCCCCCGACCAGGGCACCACCGGGTCCTCCGAGGGCGACCTCCGGGCCACCGTGCACAGCTGGGCCGAGTCGCTGAACCTCCAGGCCGAGATCATCTCCGGTCGTGGCGACAACCGTCCGCGCGGCGTCGGCCGCTCCCACGTCACCGTGCTGGGCCACCCGCTCACCGCGGAGTCCACCGCCGCCATCGCCTCGGCCATAACGGCCACCGGGGGCAATATCGACCGTATTTTCCGGCTCGCCAAGTATCCGGTGACGGCCGTCGAGTTCGCCGTCTCCGGCGCGGAGACCGAGGCACTGCGCACGGTACTGGCCCCGGAGGCGGCCCAGCTCGGGGTGGACGTCGCGGTGGTCGCGGCCGGACTGCAGCGCCGGGCGCAGCGGCTGGTGGTGATGGACGTGGACTCCACGCTCATCCAGGACGAGGTCATCGAGCTGTTCGCGGCGCACGCCGGCTGCGAGGCCGAGGTCGCCGAGGTGACCACCGCCGCGATGCGCGGCGAGTTGGACTTCGAGCAGTCGCTGCACGCCCGGGTCGAGCTGCTCCGCGGGCTGGACGCGTCCGTGGTGGACCTGGTCCGCAAGGAGGTGCGGCTCACGCCGGGGGCCCGCACCCTCGTCCGCACGCTCAAGCGGCTCGGCTACCAAGTGGGCGTGGTCTCGGGCGGCTTCACCCAGGTCACCGACGCACTCCAGGAGGAGCTGGGGCTGGACTTCGCCTCCGCCAACACCCTGGAGATCGTCGACGGCAAGCTCACCGGGCGGGTCACCGGCGACATCGTGGACCGGGCCGGCAAGGCCCGGCTGCTGCGGCGGTTCGCCCACGAGGCCGGGGTGCCGCTGGCGCAGACCGTCGCGATCGGCGACGGCGCCAATGACCTGGACATGCTCAACGCCGCCGGGCTGGGAGTCGCCTTCAACGCCAAGCCGGTGGTCCGCGAGGCCGCGCACACCGCGGTCAACGTGCCGTTCCTGGACACCGTGCTCTATCTGCTGGGGATCACCCGCGAAGAGGTGGAGGCGGCGGACACCCACGCGGAGTGAGCGGCCGGGCCCGGCCCGCCGCCCCTTCCGGCCCACCACCGGCTCCCGGACGACGGACGGGGCCCCGGGTGCGCACGATGCGCGCCGGGGCCCCGTCGCATGTCACCCGCCCGCCGCGGGTCGGGCACCGTCGGCTCGCCCGGCGTCCGGGAAGGCGCCGGGGGTGGCCTCAGGCGTGCGGCGACCAGAACGCGACGAGCCGGCCGATGCCGTGCTCGACCGCCTTCCAGGTGCCGTTGAAGGTCAGCACGGCCATCGACGCCGTCGGGAAGCCGCTGCGGTTCATCCGCGCCAGCAGATCCCCCTCGGCCTCCCCCGCCAGGGCGTCGGCGAGGGCGTGCACCCCGGGGTTGTGCCCGACGACCAGCAGGTCGTCGACTTCGTCGGAGGTCTCGTTCAGGATCGCGATGAGCTCGCCGAGGGAGGCTTCGTAGAGCCGCTCGTCGTAGACGGTCTTCGGGCGGTGCGGGAGCTCGGAGACGACCAGCTTCCAGGTCTCGCGGGTGCGGGCGGCCGTCGAGCAGAGGGTCAGGGCGGGGGCGACACCGGCTCCGGCCAGCCAGCGGCCGGCGACCGGGGCGTCCTTGCGGCCGCGGTCGGCGAGCGGGCGCTCGTGATCGCTCTCGTCGGACCATTCGGCCTTGGCGTGTCGGAGCAGGACAATCCGGCGGGGTGTATCGACGCTCATGCGTCCCAGCTTCGCATGAAACCCGCCGACCGGCGCGGGGTGTTGAAGCGCTGCGCTCGGCCGGGTGATGCTCGCCGCCGGCGCCGGCAGGCGCCCCCCGCGCGGGCCCTGCTCACCCCCCGAGCCGGAGCATCCGGGCGAGGAATTCCAGCAGCGGCGCCAGGCTCTGCGTGGCCCGCTCGGCGCCGGCCGCACCGGCCTCGCCGGGAGTCACCACCAGCGCCAGCAGGGCTATGAAGGAGACCACCGGCAGCGCCAGCCCCCACCACGGCAGCGCCTTCCGCAGGCGCGGTGCCTTCGCTGCGGACGAACGGCTGAACGCGGCGGACATGGCGGGCTCCAGGAGAAGTCGCGGGGACGGCGCGCCCCGCGAGCGGCGGCGCGCCCACCGCGGTGCCGCGGTGTGTCTCCGACGCTACGGATCTCCGGCGGCCGTTCCCATCCGGGAGGCCCCCCATTCGTCCCTGATACCCGCCCCCTAGGGGACGGGGGGACACCCCCACCCCGGGGCGTCCGACCGGCGGCTGCACCGGGGAGCCGGCCGCCGCCGGATCATGGCGCGGCGATGCTCGCGACGATCGCCACGATGACGGTGACCCCGAGCATCAGACCCAGGACGAGCAGCAGCTTCTTCTGGCTGCCCTGCGGATTCGGTTCGAGCACTGGCATGCGCCCAGTGTCGCACCCGCCCTCCGCGCCGCACCGGCCAGGGCTCGCGAGCGGGTGCGGGGGGGCGGTGCGGCACCTCGGGAGCCGCCCGGAGGGGACCCGTGACCGGGCGGTTCAGCCGCCGGCCGGCACCGTCACCGCTCGTCCTCGATGCGGCGGTTCCGCCCCGCCAGCACGCCGACCGCGATCTGCGGCACCATCAGCCCCACCATCAGCGCGATCGGCAGCCCCCAGCCACCGCTGTGCTGGTAGAGCGTGCCGACCAGCAGCGGACCGGGGATGGAGATCAGATAGCCGACGCTCTGCGCGAAGGCGGAGAGCTTGACCACCCCGGCCGGGGTGGCGGAGCGCATCCCGATCATCGTCAGGGCAAGCGGGAAGGCGCAGTTGGAGATGCCCATCAACAGCGCCCAGCCCCAGGCTCCGGCGGCCGGCGCCAGCCACAGACCGGTGTAGCCGGCCAGCCCGCAGACGCCGAGCGCGACCACCAGGGGGCCCTGGTGCCGCATCCGGGACGCAAGCCGCGGCAGCACGAAGGAGAGCGGCACGCCCATCGCCATGGTGACGGCCAGCAGCACCCCCGCGGTGCCCGCCGAGACCCCGGCGTCGCGGAAGATCTGCGGCATCCACCCCATGGTGATGTAGGCGGCGGTCGCCTGGAGGCCGAAGAAGACCGCGAGCGCCCAGGCGGTCGGCGACGAGGTGATCCGGAGGGGCGGTTCCCCGGCGCCCGGCCTGCCGCTTCCCGGCGCCACCCCTGCCGGCCGCCGCCGCAGCACCGCCAGCCAGGGCAGCACCGCGAGCGCGGCGAGCAGCGCCCAGACGGCCAGGCCGGTGCGCCAACTGCCGCCCAGCGCCGCCGTCATGGGGACGGTGAGCGCCGCGGCGAGCGAGGTCCCCAGGGCCAGCGCCATCGAGTAGAGCCCGGTCATCGCCCCGACCCGGTCGGGGAACCAGGTCTTGATGACCACCGGCAGCAGCACGTTGCTGACCGCGATGCCGGCCAGCGTCAGCGCGCTGCCGGCCAGGAAGCCGGGCGTACCGCCGGCGAACGGGCGGACCACGACGCCCACCGCGATCGCGGCCATGCCGGCGCAGACGATCGCGCCGGGTCCCCAGCGCCGGGCCAGCCGGGGCGCGGCGAAGCCGAAGACGGCGAAGCACAGGGCCGGGACGGACGTCAGCAGGCCGGCGACGGTGCCGCTCATGCCGAGCCCGTCGCGGACCTCCTTCAGCAGCGCGCCGAGGCTGGTGATCGCCGGGCGGAGGTTGAGCGCGGCGAGGACGAGACCGGCGATCACGATCCCGGTGAGCCAGCGGGCGGCGGGCCCGGACTCCGGGACGCGCTCCGGGACGCGCTCGGGGACGGCGTCGGGGCGCACCGCACCGGCGTCCCGGGCGGGCGGGACGGCGGGGGTCAGGGGCTCGGCGGCCGGGCCGAGGGTCGCGAGGTCTTCGTCTGCCATAGAGGCCATCATAGAATCATGGGATGAATAGTTGTCCAGGGGAAATCGATAGCCTCTGCACACCTCAACGGCGCCCCGGACCCCGCCGCCCCTCCCGTGTCCGCGCCGCCTCCGTCCGCCCGGACCCCCGGGCCCAGTACCCCGGAGCCCTGCCATGCCCCTGACCTCGCCCCGCCGGTCCGCGCTGGCCGACCAGGTGATCGCGCAGCTGCGCGCCCAGATCACGTCCGGCGACTGGCCGGTGGGGTCCCGCATCCCGACCGAGCCGGAGCTCGTCGAGCAGCTCGGGGTGGCCCGCAACACCGTCCGCGAGGCCGTCCGGGCGCTGGCCCACAACGGCCTGCTGGACATCCGGCAGGGCTCGGGCACCTACGTCGTGGCCACCAGTGAGCTGGCCGGGGTGATGAACCGCCGGTTCGCCGACGCCGACCCCGGGCACGTCGCCGAACTGCGCTCCGCCCTGGAGGCCGAGGCCGCCCGGCTCGCCGCGTACCGCCGCACGGAACAGGATCTGCGCCAGCTCGACGCCCTGCTGGAGCGGCGCGAGCGGGCCTGGGAGTCGGGCGCCGCCGAGGCGTTCGTGGAGGCCGACGCGACCTTGCACATGGCGGTGGTGGCGGCCTCCCACAACGACGTGCTGGCCGCGATCTACGCCGATCTGGGCGGCGTGCTGCGCGACTTCCTGCGGGCCGACGTCGGCGCCGTGCTGCGGCCCGAGGCGCACATGGACCACTCCCGGCTGGTGGAGGCGATCCGCGCCGGGGACGGGGAGCGGGCCGCCGCCGAGGCGAGCGCGCACCCCTTCGGCTGCCGACCGGGCCCGGGGGCCCTAGGGGGAGTCGAACAGACTCCGTAGGGGACGTCGGCGCCCCCTCGGGGCCACAACGGGGCGGGGGCCGGGGGCTGTTCCCGGGCTGGGGTTCCCAGCGGGGCAACGGATGCACCGCCGGCGCACGCGCGGCGCGGGCGACCGGGCAGCGCACGCACACGCGGCGGAGGCGCCCCGACGGCGCACGCACAGCGGTGACGACGCGGCGCGCGCACGCGCGCACGGTGGGGCCGGCCCTGCGGCGCGCGCACGCACAGTGGGAACGCCCCGGCAGCGCACGCACGCGCGGTCGGGCCGACCCGCGGCGCACGGGCGCACGGTGGGGACGCCGCGCCAGCGCACGCACGCGGTGGGGTCCCCACGCGCCGACGTGGAGCGGGGGCGGCCTGGCGCCCGGTCGTCTCCGCTCCGGAATGCGACACCGCCCGCCCCGGTGGACCGGGACGGGCGGTGTCGGCGGGTGGTGGGCGTCAGGCGCCCATCATGTGCACGCCGCCGTCGACGTGCACGATCTCGCCCGTCGTGCGGGGGAAGAAGTCGGACAGCAGGCCGACGACACCGCGGCCGGCCGGCTCCGGGTCGGCCAGGTCCCAGCCGATCGGGGCGCGGTGGTTCCACACGTCCGCCAGCTCCTCGAAGCCGGGGATGGACTTGGCGGCCATCGACTTGATCGGGCCGGCCGAGACCAGGTTGCAGCGGATGCCCTTCGGGCCCAGGTCGCGCGCCAGGTAGCGGTTGGTGCTCTCCAGCGCCGCCTTGGCCACGCCCATCCAGTCGTACTTGGGCCAGGCGATCTGCGCGTCGAAGGTCAGGCCGACGATCGAGGCACCGTTGCTCAAGAGCGGCAGGCAGGCCATCGTCAGCGACTTGTAGGAGTACGCCGAAACCTGCACGGCCGTCGAGACGTCGTCCCAGTCGGCCTCCAGGAAGTTGAAGGCGCCCTGCGGGCCGAAGGCGATGGAGTGCACGATGCCGTCGAGGCGGGCGTCCTCGCCCAGGTGCTCGCGGATCTTGCCGGCCAGCCCGTCCAGGTGCTCCTGGTTGGTCACGTCCAGCTCGATGACCGGGGCGGGCTTGGGCAGCCGCTTGGCGATCCGCTCGACCAGGGAGAGCCGGCCGAAGCCGGTGAGGATGACGTCGGCGCCCTCGTTCTGGGCGACCTTGGCCGCCTGGAACGCGATCGACGACTCGGTCAGCACACCGGTGACCAGGATGCGCTTGCCTGCGAGGATTCCACTCATACTGATCAGTGCCCCATGCCCAATCCGCCGTCGACAGGAATGACGGCTCCGGTGATGTACGCGGCCTCCTCGGAGGCCAGGAAGCGGACCGAGGCGGCGACCTCCTCGGGCTGGGCGTAACGCGCCAGCGGCACCTGCTTCACGATGCTCTCCCGCTGCTCGTCGCTGAGCACCCGGGTCATGTCGGTGTCGACGAAGCCGGGGGCGACGACGTTGACGGTGATGTTGCGGCTGCCCAGCTCACGGGCGAGCGAGCGGGAGAAGCCGACCAGCGCGGCCTTGGAGGCGGCGTAGTTCGCCTGCCCCGCCGCGCCCATCAGGCCGACCACCGACGAGATCAGGACGATCCGGCCCTTGCGGGCGCGCAGCATCGCCCGGTTGGCGCGCTTGACCACACGGAACGTACCGGTCAGGTTGGTGTCGAGGACGGCGCTGAAGTCCTCCTCGGACATCCGCATCAGAAGCTGGTCGCGGGTGATGCCGGCGTTGGCCACCAGCACCTCGACCGGACCGTGCTTCTCCTCGATCTCCTTGTACGCCTGCTCAACCTGCTCGGTGTCCGTGATGTCGCACTTCACGGCCAAAAATCCCGCCGGGGGCTCGCCCGAGCGGTAGGTGATGGCGACCTTGTCGCCTGCCTCGGCGAAGGCGCGGGCAATGGCGAGGCCAATGCCGCGGTTGCCTCCGGTGACCAGAACCGAGCGGCTCAAGAGATCACCCTTTCCGTATCCTGTCCGTCTTGCGTTCGGTACGAAACTATCGGTCGGGGCGCCCTTCCGGGGAATCGAGGCCACACAGCGGCACGCCCCGGTTCACTGTCGGGTCCCCACAGAAGCACGGCATGATGCACCCGCCGACTACGGGAGGATGCCGTGCCAGCCGCACCCCATGACCTTGACCAGACCTTCCTCGCGCTGCCGCTGCGCGCACTGGCCGACGCCGCACTGGCGCGGGCCCGCGCGCTGGGCGCGGAACACGCCGACTTCCGCCTGGAACGGGTGCGCAGCGCGATGTGGCGCCTGCGGGACGCCCGCACGTCGGCCACCTCCGACACCACCGACCTGGGCTACGCGGTGCGCGTGGTGCACAACGGCGCCTGGGGCTTCGCCGCCGGCGTCGACCTGACGATGGACGCCGCCGCGCGGGTGGCCGGCCAGGCGGTGGCGATGGCGAAGCTGTCCGCCAAGGTGGCCGAGGCGGCGGGCACCGGTACGGCGGCGCCGAGGGCGTCCGACGAAGGGCCGCGGTGGGTGACGGGCGGGAAGGTGGAGCTGGCCGACGAGCCCGTCCACCCGGACCGCACCTGGGTCTCCTCGTACGAGATCGACCCCTTCGGCGTCCCGGATGCCGAGAAGACCGGGCTGTTGGCGGAGTGGAGCGCCCGGCTGCTGGCGGCACCGGGCGTGGCGCACGTCGACGCGCAGCTGCTGGCCGCGCAGGAGAACAAGTTCTACGCGGACACCGCCGGCACCAGCACCACCCAGCAGCGGATCCGGCTGCACCCGGAGTTGACCGCGGTCGCGGTGGACCCGGCCACCGGGGACTTCGAGTCGATGCGCACCCTCGCGCCGCCGGTCGGCCGCGGCTGGGAGTACCTGACCGGCGGCTACGACTGGGTGGGCGAGCTGGACCGGATGCCCGAGCACCTCGCCGAGAAGCTGCGCGCCCCGAGCGTCGAGCCCGGCAGCTACGACCTGGTGATCGACCCGTCCAACCTCTGGCTGACGATCCACGAGTCGATCGGCCACGCCACCGAGCTGGACCGGGCGCTGGGCTACGAGGCGGCGTACGCCGGTACCTCGTTCGCCACCTTCGACCAGCTCGGTTCGCTGGTCTACGGCTCGCCGATCATGCAGGTCACCGGCGACCGGACCGCCGAGCACGGGCTCGCCACGATCGGCTACGACGACGAGGGCGTGGCCGCCCAGTCCTGGGACCTGATCAAGGACGGCATCCTCACCGGCTACCAACTCGACCGCAGAATGGCGAAGTTGACGGGCTTCCCGCGCTCCAACGGCTGCGCGTACGCGGACTCCCCCAGCCATGTGCCGGTCCAGCGGATGGCCAATGTCTCGCTCCGTCCGGCGCCGGACGGGCCGTCCACCGAGGAGCTGATCGCCGGGGTGGAGCGCGGGATCTACCTCGTCGGCGACCGCTCGTGGTCCATCGACATGCAGCGCTACAACTTTCAATTCACCCAGCAGCGGGCGTACCTCGTCCGGAACGGGCGGCTGGCCGGGCAGCTGCGGGACGTCGCCTACCAGGCCACCACCACCGACTTCTGGGGGTCGATGGTCGCGCTCGGCGGCCCGCAGACCTACGTCCTGGGCGGCGCCTTCAACTGCGGCAAGGCCCAGCCGGGCCAGATCGCGGCGGTCTCCCACGGCTGTCCCTCGGCGGTCTTCGAGGGCGTGAACGTGCTCAACACGACACAGGAGGCAGGACGATGAGTCCGCGCGGTACGCGCAGCAACCGGCCGTACGAGATCGTCGAGCGGGCGCTGGAGCTGTCCCGCGCCGACGGCTGTGCGGTCATCGCCGAGGAGCGCTCCAGCGCCAATCTGCGCTGGGCGGGCAATGCCCTCACCACCAACGGCACCACCCGCGGCCGGACGGTCACCGTGGTGGCGACCGTGGACGGCGCCCAGGGCACCGCGTCGGGGGTGGTCTCGCGGTCGGCGGTGACCGCGCAGAACCTGGAGCCGCTGGTGCGGGCCGCGGAGGCGGCCGCCCGGGACGCCGGTCCGGCCGAGGACGCCCGGCCGCTGGTCACCGGCGGCCGGCCGGCGGCCGACTTCACCGACGCCCCGGCCGAGACCTCCTCGGAGGTCTTCGCCGCGTTCGCCCCGGCCCTCGGGGAGTCCTTCCGGCAGGCCGCCGGCGGCGGCCGCGAGCTGTACGGCTTCGCCCAGCACACCGTCGTCTCGTCGTACCTGGGCACCTCCACCGGGCTGCGGCTGCGGCACGACCAGCCGTCCGGGACGCTGGAGCTGAACGCCAAGTCGCCGGACCGCACCCGGTCGGCCTGGGCCGGCCGGGCCACCCGGGACTTCGCCGACACCGACCCGCGGGAGCTGGACGCCGAGCTGGCCCGGCGGCTGGGCTGGGCCGCGCGTCGGATCGAGCTGCCCGCCGGCCGCTACGACACGCTGCTGCCGCCCAGCACCGTCGCCGACCTGCTGATCTACCAGCAGTGGTCGGCCACCGCCCGGGACGCCGCCGAGGGCCGCACGGTCTTCTCCAAGGCCGGTGGCGGGGAGGGCGCCGGCCGGACCCGGATCGGCGATCGGCTCTCCGGGCTGCCGCTGACGCTGCGCAGCGATCCGGCGGCCCCCGGGCTGGAGTGCGCGCCATTCGTCCTGGCGCACTCCTCCGGCGCGGACGCCTCGGTCTTCGACAACGGGCTGCCGCTGACCGCCACCGAATGGGTGCGCGAGGGGGTCCTGGACCGGCTGGTGGCCACCCGGCACGGTGCCGCGCTGACGGGGCTTCCGGTGGCCCCGGCCATCGACAACCTGCTGTTGGAGGGCGGCGGTTCGGAGACCCTCGACGAGATGGTGGCCGCGGCGGGCCACGACGGCCCGACGCTGCTGCTGACCTGCATGTGGTACATCCGCGAGGTCGATCCGGCGACGCTGCTGCTGACCGGGCTCACCCGGGACGGCGTCTACCTGGTCGAGAACGGCGAGGTCGTCGGTGAGGTCAACAACTTCCGGTTCAACGAGTCGCCGGTGGACCTGCTGGGCCGGGCGGTGGCGGCGGGCCGCACCGAGCGGACGCTGTCGCGGGAGTGGGGCGACTACTTCCCGCGGACCGCGATGCCGCCGCTGCGGGTGCCGGACTTCAACATGAGCTCGGTCAGCCGGGGCGTGTGAGGGGCCGCCGCCACCCGGCCCCCGGGCGGCGGCGCGGCCGGGCCGGGGCCGGGGCGGTGCGGGGCGCCGCCCCGACCTGCGTCCGGGCGGGCGGATATCGCGGTGAGCGGCGCATCCCGGCCTAATAGACTGTCGCCCTGTCCTCCCCTCGGGGAACCACGATCGATCAGGGACGCCATGACACGCCTCGGCGAATCCGTCGCCCGCGCCAGCACGCTGCTCTCCGCCGACCTCTCCTCGGACGCCACCGTCCGGGAGTTGCTCCAGGAGACCGGTGAGCGGCGCTATCTCGACCTGACGGACCTGTCGTCCAAGGAGCAGGCCGAACTGATCGCGTCCCGGACGGTCGAGGTGCTGCCGGGCGTGGAGAAGCTGGCCGAGCGGATCGAGGAGCGCCGGGCGGCCGGCAAGGGTCTGCACGTCAAGCTGGGCATCGACCCGACGGCGACCGACGTGCACCTGGGGCACGCGGTGCCGCTGATCATCCTGAGCCGGTTCCAGCGCCTCGGCCACGACGTCACCCTCATCATCGGCGACTTCACCGCCAAGATCGGCGACCCGTCGGGCCGTACGGCCGAGCGCCCGCCGCTGACCGACGACGACATCGCGCACAACCTCGCCACCTACCGCGAGCAGGTGCGCCCGTTCTTCGACTTCGAGAAGGTCAGCTTCCGGCAGAACAGCGAGTGGCTGGCGCCGTACACCTTCCCGGAGCTGCTGGGGCTGCTCGCCCAGGTGCCGGCCTCGCAGCTGCTGCAGCGTGAGGACTTCCGCAACCGGCTGGCGGCCGGCTCGGGCCTGACCATGACCGAGCTGCTGTACCCGATCGCGCAGGGCCTGGACTCGGTGGCGCTGGAGTGCGACGTGGAGCTGGGCGGCTCCGACCAGCTGCTCAACCTCCAGATGGGCCGCAAGCTGATGGAGCTGCGCGGGCAGCGGCCGCAGCTGGTGGTGACCATGCCGCTGATCGAGGGCACGGACGGCACCGGCGCCAAGATGTCGAAGTCCAAGGGCAATTACGTCGGGCTGAGCTCGCCCGCCGACGATGTCTTCGGCAAGATCATGTCGGTGCCGGACCGGCTGATGGAGCCGTACCTCAAGGCATGGACGGAGTGGACGGACGAGGAGATCGCCCTGGCCCTGGGTCGGGTCGGTGACCGCTCGCTGCACCCGATGGACCTCAAGAAGGTCCTCGCGGGCGAGGTCGTGGCTGCGCTCTACGGGCTGGACGCGGCGATGGCGGCCCGGGCCGGTTTCGTGGCGCAGTTCTCCAAGAAGTCGTTCGGGGACGTGGAGTCCCTGCCGATGGTGGACGCCGGCGAGCACGGCGCCCTGACGGTCGCGGCGGTGCTGACGACGGTGCTGGAGTTCACCCCGAGCGTCTCGGCGGCGCGGCGGTTGGCGAAGCAGAACGCGCTGCGGCTGGTGGTCGAGGGCGGGTCCGGTCAGTCGACGGTGGTGCTGGCCGAGGCCGACGCGGTGCGGCCGCTCTCCGAGGTCCTCGCGGAGAAGCTGTCCGGCGCCGAGGGCGTGGCCTACCTGAAGGCCGGGCGCAAGCTCGCCCAGGTCGAGGGCCGCTAGGACCCTGGGAGCAGACGGGCGCGCGTCGCCTTTCCGCGTGGGCGGGGAGGTCGACGCGCGCCTACGTCGTTCGGGGTACCGCCGCGTACGCCGACGGCACGACCCGGCCTCGTCGCGTGGGAAAGAGCGGCGTACCGTGGGATCTGACCGGAATGCGGGGAGAATCCGGCGGGACCGAGCAGGTGGTGGAACGTGATGCGGAAGCAGAGCGGCGGCGTCGAAACCTTCCGGATCACGGGGGCCCGTCAGGGGCTGACCGAGGACGTGCGGGGTCGACAGCGGCGCTATGTGATCTCGATGGCGGTGCGGACCCTGGCCGTGGTGCTCACCGCCGTGCTCTGGAACGTCGAGCGGCCGATTGCCATTGCAACGCTCGTGATCGGCATGGGGCTCCCGTACATCGCGGTGGTGATCGCCAACGCCGGTCGGGAGAACGTCCCTTCGCTGCCGTCGACGCTGGTCACACCCACGCGTCCGGCGCTGACCGAGGGCCCCGCGGAATCCGTTGCGGAACGGCCCGCGGAGGGGCGTTCGCAGTCGCGGGACGAACGGGGCTGAGTGCCGTCGGGCGCGGCGGGCGCAGCAAAGCTCAAGAAAAGCTCAGATCAATCATGCGGTTCGGCTGCACCGCGCAGCACTCCCCATGACATACTGCGTACGCGCTCCGCATCCCCCGTCGGAGCGACGGACCGACGCCGGGC
Source organism: Streptomyces noursei (assembly GCF_016917755.1). Lineage (GTDB taxonomy): Bacteria > Actinomycetota > Actinomycetes > Streptomycetales > Streptomycetaceae > Streptomyces > Streptomyces yunnanensis. The sequence continues at coordinate 2,860,112 of NZ_CP070326.1, forward strand.
GGCTCCCCCCGTGGCTGCCCGGCGTCGTCATGTCCGCAGCGGGAGTTGGCGATGTCGCAGGGAAGAGGGCGACGGAGCGCTCACGGGGTGGGACGTAGGGTTGAGGAGTGAACTCCCCGAACGATCCCGAGACTCTCACCATCTGCTCCGCCAAGGGCTGCCGCGCCGCCGCGGTGTGGGTGGTGGCCTGGAACAACCCCAAGTTGCACACTCCGGACCGGCGCAAGACCTGGCTGGCGTGCGACGAGCACCGGGAGCATCTGTCGCAGTTCCTCGCCGTGCGCGGGTTCCTCAAGGACGTGGTGGCGTTGGAGGAGTGGGAGCGGCGGTCAGCCGCCGATGGCTGACATCGGGCGCTCCGGCTGGAGGAAGGCGGGGTCGTCGAGACCGGATCCCGCCTTTTTGCCCCACATGGCCAGCTTCCAGATGCGGGCTATCTCGGCGTCGGGGGCGCCGGAGCGCAGCGCGGCGCGCAGGTCCGTCTCCTCGGTGGCGAAGAGGCAGGTGCGGATCTGACCGTCGGCGGTGAGCCGGGTGCGGTCACAGGCGCGGCAGAAGGGGCGGGTCACCGACCCGATCACGCCGACGCGGTGCGGACCGCCGTCGACGACCCAGCGCTCGGCGGGGGCGGAGCCGCGCTCGCCGTGGCCCTCGGGGGTGAGGGTGAAGCGGGTGCGCAGCGAGTCGAGGATGTCGCCGGCGGTGATCATTCCGTCGCGCTGCCAGCCGTGTTGGGCGTCGAGCGGCATCTGCTCGATGAACCGCAGCTCGTAGTCGTGGGCGACGGCCCAGGCCAGGAGGTCGGGGGCCTCGTCGTCGTTGAGGCCGGGCATCAGGACGGTGTTGACCTTGACCGGGGTGAGGCCGGCGGCGCGGGCGGCTTCGAGGCCGCGGAGGACGTCGGCGTGCCGCTTGCGTCGGGTCAGGGCGGTGAAGACGTCGGGCCGGAGGGTGTCGAGGGAGACGTTGACGCGGTCCAGGCCGGCGGCGCGCAGGGCGGCGGCGGTGCGCTCCAGGCCGATGCCGTTGGTGGTCAGCGACATCTGGGGGCGGGGTGCGAGGGCGGCGACCCGCTCGACGATGCCGACCAGGCCGGGGCGGAGCAGCGGCTCGCCGCCGGTGAAGCGGACCTCCTCGACGCCGAGGTCACGGACGGCGACGGTGATCAGGCGGACTATCTCGTCGTCGGTCAGCAGGTCGGGCTTGGCGAGCCATTGCAGGCCCTCTTCGGGCATGCAGTAGGTGCACCGCAGATTGCACCGATCGGTCAGCGAGACCCGCAGGTCGGTGGCGACGCGGCCATAGGTGTCGATGAGCACTGGGCCCCCTCCCCGAGAGTGTGGATCGGTCTGTCGATCAGTACGCCTTCGAGACTACGCGATGGGTCCGACCGTGAGGAGGCGTGAGAAGCACGAGGTGGGCGGGGTGAGCTCGTAGATCTCTACGAGGTCACCCCGCCCGTTGGCTGTAGGGACGGCTCAGTGCCCCTGGGGAGGGGTCAGTGGGCGCCGGTGCCGGTCAGGGAGCGGACTTCGAGTTCGGCGTACTTGGCGGCGTCCGGTTGTTCCTTGGAGAGCAGGGAGCCGAGCCAGCCGAGGAGGAAGCCCAGGGGGATGGAGATCAGGCCCGGGTTCTCCAGGGGGAACACCGCGAAGTGGGCGCCGGGGAACATCGAGGTCTCCTTGCCGGAGACGACGGGCGAGAAGAGGACGAGGAGGACGGAGGCGAACAGACCGCCGTAGATGGACCAGAGGGCGCCCTGGGTGGTGAATCGCTTCCAGAAGAGGCTGTAGAGGAGGGTCGGGAGGTTGGCGGAGGCGGCGACCGCGAAGGCGAGCGCCACCAGGCCGGCGACGTTCAGGCTGCGGGCGAAGACGCCGAGGACGATGGCGACCGCGCCGATGCCGACGGTCGCCCAACGGGCCGCGCCGACCTCTTCCTTCTCGGTGGCCTGCCCCTTGCGGAGGACGTTGACGTAGATGTCGTGGGCGAAGGAGGAGGACGAGGCGAGGGTGAGACCGGCGACCACGGCGAGGATGGTGGCGAAGGCGACGGCGGAGATGACGGCGAGCAGAACGGCGCCACCGGTGGAGCCCGCGCCGCCGCCGATCTCCTGGGCCAGGAGCGGGGCCGCGGTGTTGCCGGCCTTGTTGTCGTGGGTGATGACGCCGGGCTTGAGGAGGGCCGCGGCGCCGAAACCGAGGGCCAGGGTCATCAGGTAGAAGACGCCGATGATGCCGATCGCCCAGTTCACCGACTTCCGGGCGGCCTTGGCGGTGGGGACCGTGTAGAAGCGGATGAGGATGTGCGGCAGGCCCGCGGTGCCCAGGACGAGGGCGAGGCCCAGCGAGATGAAGTCGATCTTCGAGGTGGCGGTGGCGCCGTACTTGAGGCCGGGCTCCAGGAAGGCGGAGCCCTTGCCGCTGTTCTCGGCCGCGGCGCCGAGCAGCGCGGAGGGGTTGAAGTGGAACTTCCATGCCACCAGGAAGGTGATCAGCAAGGTGCCGGCGATCAGCAGGACGGCCTTGATCATCTGGACCCAGGTGGTGCCCTTCATGCCGCCGATGGTGACGTAGAGGATCATCACGATGCCGACGAGGACGACGACGAGGATCTTGCCGGTCTCGCTGGTGATGCCCAGGAGCAGGGTCACCAGGGCGCCGGCGCCGGCCATCTGCGCGAGCAGGTAGAAGATCGAGACGACGATGGTGGAGGTGCCGGCGGCGGTCCGGACGGGGCGTTGGCGCATCCGGTAGGCGAGCACGTCGCCCATGGTGAAGCGGCCGGAGTTGCGCAGCGGTTCGGCGACGAGGAGGAGCGCGACGAGCCAGGCGACGAGGAAGCCGATGGAGTAGAGGAAGCCGTCGTAGCCGAAGAGGGCGATGGCGCCGGCGATGCCGAGGAAGGACGCGGCGGACATGTAGTCGCCGGAGATGGCCAGGCCGTTCTGGAATCCGCTGAACTGCCGCCCGCCGGCGTAGAAGTCGTCCGTGCCCTTGGTCTGCCGGCCGGCCCAGACGGTGAGGCCCAGGGTGGCGGCGACGAAGACGGCGAAGAGGGTGACGATCAGGGTGCGGTGCTCGCCGGCGGCACCGGCGGCGAGGTGCGGGGTGAGGTTCATGCGCCGGCCTCCTGTACGCCGGTCTGCTCGGGGCCGTCCCCCGGGGCGTCGGCCTGTGCCGCGCCGGCCTGCCGGGCGGCGGTCTGCGGGGCGGGGGTCTGCGGGGCGGCGGTCGCGCCCTCCAGGCGGGCCTTGATGGCCTGGGCGCGGGGGTCGAGCCGGGCGGCGGCGTGCCGGGAGTACCACCAGGCGATCAGGAACGTGGTGACGAACTGGGCGATGCCGAGCACGAGGGCGACGTTGAGGTGGCCCGCGACCCTGGTGGCCATGAAGTCGCCGGCGTAGCTCGACAGCAGCACATAGCCGAGGTACCAGAGGACGAAGGCGAGGGTGAGCGGAAAGGCGAACGAGCGGTGGGCGCAGCGGAGTTCGGTGAACTCCGGACTCGACTGCACCTGTGAGTAGTCGGGCGGGTCGTGCTGCCCCGGGTCGGCGTTGGGTGCGGTGATCACGGAGTCTCCTGACGCTCGATGAGCTGCTGCGGGGCCGACGATAAGGCCCGGATAAGTGACGTGGATCACGCATCGTAGGGCGACCGGGCGCGATGCGACAGACGATGGATGGTTGAATTCCCGAAGAAATCGGGGGAATGGGTGCACCGGCCGCCACCGCTCGGGCGACACTTCGTTGAGCCGGCCATGACTCCGCCGCCCTCACCGGACCCGGCTCCGCACGCCCCTCGCCGGCGCCCGTACGGCAGCGTCCGGCTGTCCGCGCCGGTCGCCGTCACCCCGACGCGACCGCACCCCGGGGCGGGCGCCCGGCGCTGGTACGGCCCGCGGGTCCCGCTGCCGCCGCTGAGCATGGGCACCCTGCGGCGGCGCGACGGGGCGGGCCGCCGGGACTGAGGCCGGGGACCCCGCCCGGGCCGCGCGCCGACCGGCCGTCCGGCGTCGCCTGACTGCCCGTCAATTTGCTGCTCCTGGGCGGTTTTCTCCGCGTTCCATTGTTGTGCGCCGGTGATCGCCGATAGCTTCACCTGTCGTGTAACCGCCCGTCCGCGTCCCGCGCCCGGGCGGTCCGACGGATGAGGTGGAGTACCCCATGGCACGTCCCCTTGCACATCCCCGGAACAGACGCCTGCGGGCCCTGGCCGTACCGCTCGGGCTGGCGCTGACCGCAACGACCGGGTTCCTCGGCGCCCTGCCGGACGCGGCCGGCGCCGCACCCCAGGACAGTGGCCCGCTGCTGTCGTACGTCGTGAACACCGCCCCCGACCACGCCACGGTCGACAAGGTCGAGCAGGCGATAATCCGGGCCGGCGGCAAGGTGATCACCGCCCACGAGCGGATAGGCGTGATCGTCGCCCACTCGGCCAACCCGCGGTTCGCCGCCACCCTCCGGACGGTGGCGGGCGTGCAGTCGGCGGGCGCGACCCGCACCGCACCGCTCAAGCAGTCCGGCACGACCGACTTCGGCAAGCCGCAGCGGCTGACCGCGGCCCAACTCGCCGCGGCCGAGCGGACCGCCAAGGCCAAGGGCGAGGAGCCGCTGGAGCCGCTCCAGTGGGACATCCGCGCCATCAAGGCCGACCGGGCGGCCAAGGTGAACCCCGGCAGCCCCAAGGTGACCGTGGCGGTCATCGACACCGGCGTGGACGACACCCACCCGGACCTCCGGCCGAACTTCTCGGCCCGACAGTCCGCCAACTGCGTGGGCGGGGTGCCCGACACCTCCCCCGGGGCCTGGCGGCCCTACGACCCGGTCAGCGACGCCCACGGCACGCATGTGGCGGGCACCATCGCCGCGGCCCGCAACGGCATCGGGGTGACCGGCGTCGCGCCGGGCGTGAAGGTCTCCGCCATCAAGGTGAGCGAGCCCAAGACCAGCTTCTTCTATGCGGAGAGCGTCGTCTGCGCCTTCGTCTTCGCCGCCGACCACGGCGTCCAGGTCACCAACAACAGCTATTACGTCGACCCGTGGATGTTCAACTGCAAGGACGACGCCGACCAGGCAGCCATCATTGACGCGGTCGGCCGGGCGGCGAAGTACGCGCAGGACAAGGGCGTGGTGAACGTCGCCGCGGCGGGCAACGCCAACTCCGACCTCGGGGCCGACAAGCTCACCGACGCCAGCAGTCCCAACGACTCCACCCCGGTCAGCCGCGCCCTCAGCCCCAAGACCTGCTGGGACGTGCCGACCCAGCTGCCGGGGACGGTGACGGTCGCGGCGACCGGTTCGCACGGCCTGAAGTCCGGCTACTCCAACTACGGCCTCGGCCAGATCGACGTCGCGGCGCCGGGCGGCGACGCCAAGCAGGTGCCCGAACTGCCCGCCAAGAACGGCAACGTCCTCTCCACCATCCCCGGTGGTGACTGGGCCTTCTACGCCGGTACGTCCATGGCCTCGCCGCATGTCGCGGGCGTGGCGGCGCTCCTGAAGAGCACCCACCCGAAGGCGAGCCCGCAGGAGATCCAGTGGCTGCTCAAGGAGCAGGCCGACAACCCCGGCTGCCCGGCGGGTGACGCCACCTGCACCGGCACCCCGCAGGTCAACAGCCACTTCGGCTACGGGATCGTCAACGCGCTGAAGGCCGTGAAGTAGCCGCCGGTCCGGCCCGCCGGTGCGGCGGCCCGGGCGGCACGGCGGGCCGGGCGGGCGACCGCCCGGCCCGTCACACCTCGCGGCCCAGAAAGGCGGCGAGCCGGTCCGCCGCGGCGGCGCCGGGCGGCGCGGGCCGCTCCGGGGCGAACGAGCCGCCCTCGGTGCGGGGCGCGGCCCCGTAGATCCGGCGCGCCGCCTCCAGGGTCTCCTCGGCGACCTCCGGTGCCAGTGCGGTCGGCGCGCCGAGCGCCCGCGCCAAGTCCCCGCCGTGCACGAGGAGTTCGACGACCACCTGCTGGACGAGGAGCGCGCCGGGCGCCTCGTAGGGGCCGAAGGTGCGCTCCGTCATCCCGCTGCTCCGGAAGGCGGCGAGCGCGGCCCGGGCGGACTCCTCGAAGGCGGCACGCGGGTCGTCGCCGAGGTGGTCGGCGGTGTGGTCGGTGCGCGGCGTCCCCTCGGCGATGGAAGTGACCATCAGGCTCTCCCACACCATGTGGTCGAGCAGTTCCCGCACGGTCCAGCCGGCGCACGGCGTGGGCCGCGCGAGGTCCGCCGGCCGCACCTGCGCGACCAGCGCGCCGACGGCGTGGACGACCCGCTGGTAGGCGTACAGCACCCGCTCCGGGTCGGGGGCGCCGAACGCGGCGCGGTCCACCAGGACGGGGGTGCGGTGGGCGCGCAGCGCGGCGGCGGTCCAGGCGCCGGCGGTCTCCCAACGGGGCGGCGCGGGGCGGCCGGTGGCGGTGCACAGCAGTCGCCAGTAGCGCGCGACGAGGGGTTCGGCGGCGGTCTCCAACTGCTCCAGCAGACGGGTCCGGGCGGCCGGGCCGTCCTCGGCGGGCGGGGCGTCCCCCGCGAGCGGGGCTTTCTGGGTGGGGAGCCAGGCGGCGACCAGCTCCGCGACGATCGGCTCGGCGGCCGGCGAGTCCGGCGCGATGCCGTCGGCGACGGCGGCCTCGGCGCGGGCGTGCATCAGGGCGGCGACCCGCTCGGCGGCCTCGATGTCGGCCACCGTGTCGCCGGTGGGGGAGGAGTGGGGAGCCGGGGGAACGGGGCCGGGTGCCGTTCGGGCGCTGTAGACGGCCAGGCGGCGCAGGGCGGCGCGGAACTCCGGGTCGCGGACCAGCAAGGCCAGTTCGTTCCAGGCGTGGAGCTGATCGGGGGTGGGGTCGTCGGGCAGGTCGGGGGTGGCGGCCAGCAGGCCGCTGCGGTAGGCGGGGGCGGGTACGCCGTCCAGCGCGTCGTCGATGACGTCGGCGACGATGCGGCGGCGTTCCTCGGCGGTCAGGCGGGCGAGTCGGGTCATCTGCGGCAGTTCCTCTGCTGCGGTGCCCCCCGCGGCCACCGCCCGGAGGACGGCGCGCTGCGCGCGCAGCGCGGCGATCTGCGCGTCCAGGGCGTCCGCGGAACGCGCCGCCGTGTCGGCGAGGGTGCGTTCGCGGTGCAGGACGGCGCGGATCGCCGCCGTCCCGACGCCCAGGTCGCGCAGGCTGCGCACGATCTCCAGGCGGGCCGGGGCGTCCGGTCCGTAGAGGCGGTAGCCCGCGGGGGTGCGGGCGGCGGGCGGCAGCAGGTCCTGGTCCGACCAGTTCCGTATGGTCTTGACGGAGACTCCGGTCAGACGCGACAGCGCGCCGATCGAGAGCAGTCCCGTGCCGTCCTCGTACATGCCCCCACCTTCGGGTCTCCCACGGGGGGAGACTCAAGGGGCACGGTACGCCGCCGTCGGGCGGGGCTCCGCCGGCGCCGGTGCGTCCGGATCGGCCGCGGCCGCCAACACCCCGACGGCGAGGGCGTATTGGGCCGCCGTGTAGGTGAGCATGATCCAGAACTGTGGGGCGGGCAGCTGGGGCCACCGGGCGATGCCGCCGGCGATCAGGGAGTCGGAGAGCAGGAAGAGCAGCCCGCCGACGGCGACCAGGGGGCCGACCCGGAGCGCGCCGAACGCCATCGCGGTGAGCAGCAGGCTGTAGCCGGCCACCGGGATCCGCAGGGCGGCCGGCAGGTCGGGCCACAGCAGCAGCACGGTGGTGACCAGGGCCGCCGCGTACAGCCCGGCGGCCAGCGCGGTGCGCGACCGTCCGGCACGATCACCGGCTCCACCGGAGCGCCCCCTTCCGGGGCCGCCGTGCCGGGCGAAGAGCAGCAGGTAGCAGAGGTGTCCGGCGGCGAACGACCCCATGCCGACGCGGAACGCCCGCTCGCCGCCGATCTGGAGGAAGGTGTCGCCGCCGCAGCCGAACAGCAGCGCCCCGGCCAGCAGCGGCGGCCCGCCGCGGAGCAGGACGTGGGCGGCCAGCAGCGGCATCAGGGCCGGCTTGGTGACATGGACGGCGGTGTCCGCCAGGGTCGCGGGGCCGCCGCCGGGCGCGGCGGCGGCGTGCGCCACGAGGGCGGCGAGGTGGCCGACGGCCAGGACGGCGAAGGCGACGAGCAGGGCCCGTGCGGCGCGCGGGCGGGGCGCGAGCGGACTCACGCCGCGGTCTCCCCCACGGCCGGCCCGGCGGCGGTCCGGTCCGCGGCCGGGCGGCGGCCGGTGGGCGCGCCGGCCCGCTCCGCCGCAGCGGCGACGGCCGCGGCCTCGGCGGCCCGGACCCGGGCCGGCTGCCAGCCGGGCCCGCCGAACACCCGCCCGGCGCGCTCGCCCCAGCTCTCCGCGGCCCGGATGTCGCGGGCGATGGCGGCGTACTCGTGGGTGGCGACCCGCAGCGGGTTGTGGGTCTTGATGTTCTTGGTGAGGCCGTAGACGGGCCGGTCGGTCTCGGGGACGAACGAACCGAACATCCGGTCCCAGATGATCAGGATGCCGCCGAAGTTGCGGTCCAGGTAGCCGCCTTGGGAGGCGTGGTGGACGCGGTGGTGCGAGGGCGTGTTGAACACGAACTCGACGGGGCGGGGCAGTTTGCCGATCCGCTCGGTGTGCACCCAGAACTGGTAGACGAGGTTGGCGCCGGAGGTGAAGGCGATCGCCGCCGGGTGCACGCCCAGCGCGACCATCGGCACGTAGAACGGCCAGACCGTCCAGGTCGTCCAGGGCTGCCGCAGCGCGGTGGTGAAGTTGAACTTCTCGCTGGAGTGGTGGACCACGTGGCAGGCCCACAGGACGCGGACGACGTGGTGGCCGCGGTGCGACCAGTAGTAGAAGAAGTCCTGGGCGAGCAGCATCAGGAGCACCGTCCACCACAGGACGGGGATGCGCAGCGGGGTCAGCTCGTAGACCGCGGCGTAGATCGCCACGATGGGTATCTTCCACAGCGCGTCGAAGACCAGGCTGCCCAGCCCCATGGTGATGCTGGTCGCCGCGTCCTTGGCCTCGTAGCCCTGCGCGTCCTCGTCGGGGTGCAGGCGGTAGCTCACCATCTCGACGACGGTGAGCAGGACGAAGGCGGGTACGGACCACAACACGACATCGGGCAGGTGCGGCATGCCCCGCACCATAAATGCGCCGACGGGCGTACCGCTAGAGGTTGTTACTCAGAAGTATGTAAGACGTGGTGTCAGCATTCGGGCGGATGCCTACCGGCGGTAGCCCCGTGGGGCCGTGCGGCACGCGCCGGGGGTGGTGGCGCGTGCCGCACGGCCGGGCTTCACCAGACCCGTACCGACGCCCCCTTCGCGAAGGCCGGGCTGGTGGCGTCGGGCGGGGGCGCGGTCAGGGGTTCGGCCAGCTCGGCGGTGGTGGGGCCCACGCGGGCCGCGACGGCGTCGAGGGCGGTGAGGTCGAAGCCGTAGACACGGGCGGCGTTGCCGCCGGTCATGGCGGCGATCTCGGCCGGCGGGAGGCCGGCGTAGGCGGCGCGCAGGGCGTGCCGGGAGTACGGGTGGGTGCCCTCGTCGTGGGGGTAGTCGCTGCCCCACATGATCTTGTCGAGGCCGATCCGGTCGCGCAGCGGGACCTCGTGGGGGCGCATGAAGCTGGCGCCGACGTAGCAGTTGGCGTGCCAGATCTCGGTGGGGGTGCGGTCCAGGGAGGCGGCCAGCCCGGCGCCGAAGCGGGATTCCGCGGTGGTGGCGCGGGAGGCGGAGGCGACCAGGCGGCCGTGGTAGTAGTCCAGCATGTCGAGGACGCCGGGGATCCAGCCGGAGCCCTGCTCGGTCAGCACCAGGGTCAGCCCCGGGTGGCGGGTGAAGACGCCGCCGAAGACGAGGTGCCACAGCGCCCGGTGGGAGAACCAGGTGGTCTCCACCATGAACACCGCGCGGGCGGCCGGTTCGTCGCCGAGCGGCGGGGAGGCCGAACCGCCGTGGTGGTTGACGGGCACGCCGAGCTCGGCGCAGACCGCCCACAGCGGGTCGTAGTACGGCGAGTGGAGTTCGGGCAGCCCGGAGCCGGGCGGGGTGCCGGGGAGCATGATGCCGCCGGTGAGGCCGGCTTCCTTGGTGCGGCGGACCTCGCGGACCGCCTCGTCGACGTCGTTGAGGAGGATCTGGGCGACGCCCGCGCGGCGGCCGGGGGCCTGGGCGCAGAAGTCCGCCAGCCACCGGTTGTGGGCGCGCAGGCCGGCCCAGCGCAGCGCGAAGTCGGCGGGGGTGGGCGGCGGCGCCATCAGGGACGCGCTGGGGAAGAACGGCGGGATGGTGTTGGGGAAGACGACCTCGGCGACGATGCCGTCGGCCTCCTGCTCGGCCAGTCGCCGGTCGGAGTTCCAGTTGCGGTCGGCGGTGTCGGCGAGCAGGTCCTCGTGCGGGTTGACGTAGCCGGCGGCCCAGGCGTCGAACGCCTCGTGGTGGCCGGAGGGGAGGTAGGAGCGGTAGTCGAGGAGGTCGGCGCCGGCGTGGCAGTCGGCGGAGACGACGGTGTAGCGGGGCGCGTCGGTGGGCGCGCCGGGCACGGCGGTGTTCTCAGGCATGGGTCACCCCCACGTACGGGAAGTCCTGTCCGGTGAGCCAGTGGCGGCCGGTCTCGCGGGCGCGCCGCCAGGACGCCGCGACCGGTGCCTGGTCGGCGGGCTGGCCCAGCTCCGCCGGGGTGGGGCCGATGCGGCGGGCGTGCGGGGCGAGCCGGGCCGGGTCGAAGCCGAAGACCTCGGCGGCGGACGTGCCGAGGATGCGGCGGGTCTCGTCGATCGGGATGTCGTGGAAGGTGTTCGCCAGCCACTCCCGGGTGCGCGGCCAGGTGCCCTCCGGGTGCGGGAAGTCGCTGCCCCAGAGGATGTTGCCGACGCCGATCTCGTAGCGCTGGGCCAGTTCGCGGCGCTTGGTGTTGGTGGCGCAGACGAAGACGTTGCGGTCGAGGTACTCGTGCGGCGGGCGCTTCAGCCCGGCGAACGGGGAGAGCTTCTTGCCGCCGTGCGCGCCCAGGTAGAGCCGGTCCATGAACCACAGCAGGTTCGGCAGCCACCAGCAGCCGGACTCGGCGATGCCGAAGCGCAGGCCGGGGTGGCGTTCGAAGACCCCGGACCAGAGCAGGAACCACAGCGGACGGGCCGGCCACCAGGTCACCTCGCTGACGAAGATGCCGAGGTGGTCGCCGTACTCCTCGCGCGGGGCGGCGCCGGAGTGGGTGACCACCGGCATCCCGGCCTCGGCCGCGGCGGCCCACACCGGGTCGTAGCGCCGGTCGTGGTAGGGGGCGCCGGCGCCCCACATGGCGGGGACCATCAGGGCGCCCAGGCCGTCGTCGCGGGCCCGGCGCAGCTCGGCGACGACGGTGTCGACCTCGCCGGTGAGGGGCAACAGCGCAACGCCGCAGTGCCGTTCGGGGTCGGTGGCGCAGAACTCCGCGAGCCAGCGGTTGTGGGCCCGGGCGCCGGCCATGCCCAGTTCCGTGTCCTGGTCGCCGGACAGGCCGAGGCCGACGCCGAAGGGCGCGGCGGTCGAGCTGTCCACGGCGTCCGCGTCGGGGAAGACGACCTCGGCGGCCACCCCGTCGCCGTCGAGCTCCTTGGCCCGCTGCGCCGGGTCCCAGCCGCCGCGCAGCCCTTCCTCGTGGTCCTCGAACCACCGGGTGGCGAAGGTCTCGTTGCGGACGCCGAGCCGGGTCATGGCCGCGCGCCGGGCGTCCCGGCCGGCCAGGAAGTCGTCGAAGGCCCGGTGGAAGCGGCGCTCCAGATAGGGGCGGTACTCCTCGGTGGGCAGTCCGGCGTGGCAGTCCGAGGAGATGATCAGGTAGGGGTCCTGGGACCCGGGGTCCGCGGGGCTGCCGCCCGGTGGGGCGGGACGCGGTGCGGCGGGGTCCTGGTACGGGTCGCTCATGGCGGTCCCTCACTCGTCGTCGAGGATGAAGTGCTCCAGGTACGTGGGGGCGGCGCGGTCCAGCTGGGACCGCGCCCGCGCCCGGATCTGTGCGTCGGTGTGCGCGCTGGGCGGCAGCAGCCAGAAGCGGCCGGCCCGGATGCCGGCCACGACCTGCTCGGCGACGTCCTCGACGGGCGTGAACGCCACCTCCTGCCCGGCCTCCTTCATGGCCGCCTCCCACGCCACGAGGGTGCGGTAGGGCGTCCTGCGGGGGCGGGACTTGGCGTGCCGCGCGGGCCGGTTGCGGTGCGACTCCCACAGGCCGGTGCGCAGCATGTGCGGCCCGGGGAAGAGCACCGACGCCCCGACGGGGGCGCCCTCGGCCGCCAGGTGCGCGTACAGGGACTCGGTCAGGGTCACCACGGCGGCCTTGGTGACGGCGTAGACGGAGGCGGTGGGCAGCGGCGCGATCCCGCCGTCCGTGGAGGAGGTGTTGACGACGTGCCCGGGCGCCCCGGAGGCCAACATCCGGGGCAGGAAGCACTGGACGCCGTGGAAGACGCCCCAGACGTTGACCTCGAACGCCCACCGCCAGTCGCTGGGGTCGTGCTCCCACATCCGCCCCTCGGCGCCGGAGCCCACCCCGGCGTTGTTGCAGAGCACGTGGACGGCGCCGAAGGTCTCGTACGCGGCGCCGGCCAGCGCCTCGACCTCCTCCCGGACGCCGACGTCCACGGTGCGCGTCAGCAACTCCGCGCCGTCCGCGGCGAGTTCGTCGGCGGCGGCGCGCAGCGGCCCCTCCTCGACGTCGGCGAGGACGACCTTCAGGCCCTCGGCGGCGAAGCGGCGGGCCATCGCCCGGCCGATGCCGCTCGCCGCGCCGGTGACCACCGCGACCTGCCCGGCCCGCAGCTCCATCAGGCGCTCCCTTCCGGCGGGGCGTCCAGGACCTGCCGCGGGTCGTCGTAGCGCTGGTGGACGTAGGGCAGCAGGGCCTCGGCGGGGACCCGCCGGACGACCTCGCCGCTCTGGTCGGAGGTCTTCTCGCCCAGGGTGATCCCGACCAGGGCCTGCACCGGGAGGTCGGCGACGGGGTCGTACATCGACTCGCGCAGCACCACGTCGCCGGTGATCCGCTCCAGCGTGCGGACCTTCTCGGTGCGTCGGCAGTGCACCAGGACCGGGTCGCCGTCGAAGCCCGAACCGTCCACGGCGGGCAGGAACTTGAAGTAGAAGTCGGTCCGGGTCTCCGGTGCCGGCGGCGGCAGCTGGCCGCCGACCGCGCCGCGCACCTCCACGAAGGCGATGCCGTGCCGGGCGAGGGCGGCGCGGACGGTCAGGCCGTCGCGCTCCACAGTGACCTCGCCGAGCTTCTTAGGCTCGCCGAAGACCTCCCGGCCGCCGGTCAGCGCCCGCTCGTGGGTCATCGGCATGACCAGCGGATACCAGCCCTCGGTGCCGTCGTGGGCGGCCGCGACCGCGACCGAGCCGGCGCCCAGCGGATAGCCGGGCAGGTTGACGGTGCTGATGGTGGCCCGGACCAGCGGGCGTCCGGTGGGGGTGAGCGGAGGCGGGAGGACGGCCGCGACCGCGTCCGGGTCGGTCTCCCATAGGGCCACCACGCCGGTGGACCAGATGTCGGGGAGCCGGGCGCCGGCGGCGCGGGTCGCGGCGATCTCCGCCGCGGTGCGGGCTCCGTAGCGAATGCGTGCCATGGCGTACCACCCTTCGTCATCCGTGACGCGCGGGGGTTGTGCGAGGCGTCTGTAACACAGTTACACCGCCTCCGATGAAGGGTAAAGAGCCGTGCAGCTAACGGAGTTGGGCGATAGTGGGGTGCTATGACACGCAGCGCGCTGACCGGTGAAGAGGTCCTGGCGACGGCCGCCCGGCTGGTCCGGGCGCACGGCCCGGAGACCCTGACCATGCGCCGGCTCGCCACCGAACTCGGCACCGCCGTCACCTCCATCTACTGGCACGTCGGCAACCGCGAGTCCCTGCTGGACGCGCTGGTGGCCCGCACCCTCCAGGAGATGGGCGAGATCCGGCCGACCGGCGGCACGCCCCGGGCGCGCGTCGTCTCGGTGGCCCGCGCGCTGCGCACGGCGCTCGGCGAGCGCCCGCACCTGATCGCGATGGTGCACGAACGCGGGCTGACCGAGCGGATGTTCCTGCCCGCGCAGCAGGCGCTGGTCCACGAGGTGCACGCGGCCGGGCTGCGCGGGGCGCTCGCCGCCGAGGCGGTGCGCGCCGTGCAGTTCCTGGTCGTCGGCTCGGTCCTGGTGGACCGCAACCGCGCCCGGTCGCCGGCCCAGCACCCCAGCGAGCGCGAGCTGTGGGACTCCCCCGCCGCCGGGCAGGACCCGGCGCTGGCCCGTGCCCTGGCCGCACCGGCCGACGCCGAACGGCTCTTCCTGGTCTCCCTGGAGGCGCTGGTCTCGTCACTGCTGGGGCCGGACCGAAGGCCGGCGTGAGGACCACGGCACGGGCTCCGGGCGGCCCCGACCGACCGTACTGCGGCCGGTCTGCGGCCGGTCTGCAGCCGTCCTGCGGCCGTACTGCGGACACGGTGCGCGCGACGGCCCGGCCGAATGCGCCCCGGCGATGCGGTGGCTGTCGGTGCCGGCCCGTATCCTCAATGACCATGCTCGAAGACCGCAGCGCAGCCGCCCCCTCGATCGCGCCGAGGATCGGCCGGCAGCCGGGCCCGCAGACGCCGCCGGCCGACTGGCCGACCGGGTATCCCCAGGGATACGCGGTGGTCGACGTCGAGACCACCGGCCTGGCCCGCGACGACCGGATCATCTCCGCCGCCGTGTACCAACTCGACGCCCAGGGCGAGTTCCAGGACTCCTGGTACACCCTCGTCAACCCCCAGCGCGATCCCGGACCGGTCTGGATCCACGGTCTGACGAGCGAGGTGCTGGCGGACGCGCCGCTCTTCCCCGAGATCGTGCCGGAGCTGTCGGCGCGGCTGGCGGACCGGGTGCTGGTCGCGCACAACGCCATGTTCGACTGGTCGATGCTGGCCCGGGAGTACGCCCGCGCCGCCGCGGTCGCCCCGGTGCGCCAGCGGCTGTGCACCATCGCGCTGTCCAAGGAGCTGGGCCTGCCGCTGCCCAACCACAAGCTGGAGTCCCTCGCCGCGCACTTCGGCGTCGTACAGGAGCGCGCCCACCACGCCCTGGACGATGCCCGGGTGCTGTCCGAGGCGTTCCGCCCCAGCCTGCGCCGGGCCGCGCAGACGAACGTCCGGCTGCCGCTGCTGACCTGCCAGCCGCTGACGGAGTGGTCGGACGCCCCCGCGCCCCGCTCGCACCCCACCGGCTCGTCCTACCGCCCCAGCACCTGGCGGCCGGCCCGCAAGCGCCCGGCCTGCCCGTACCCCAACCCGGGGCGCTACGAGCCCGGCGGCCGGCTCGTCCAGGGCATGCGGGTCGCCTTCTCGGGCGACACCTCCGTGGACCGCGAGCTGCTGGAGGACCGGGCGATCGAGGCCGGACTGCACGTGGCGACGAGCGTGTCCCGGCTGACGAGCCTGCTGGTGACCAACGACCCGGAGGCCCGGACGTCCAAGACGATCAAGGCCACCACGTTCGGCACGGCCGTCGTCGACGAGGCGGCGTTCATGCAGCTGCTCCAGGACGTCCGGCCGGCAGCGTCGGCACCGTCGTCCGGGTGAAGCCCGGCCAACACACCCGGCGCCACCTCGCCCCGGGTGGGCCCCGCCCGCAGTCTGTGGCGCATGGCACGTTGTGAGGTCTGCGGAAACGACTACGGCATGACGTTCGAGGTGCACGCGCAGGGCGCGGTGCACGTCTTCGACTGCTTCGCCTGCGCGATCCACCGCATGGCGCCGATCTGCGAGCACTGCCGGGTGCAGATCATCGGGCAGGGCGTGGAGGCCGAGGGCCAGTGGTACTGCGGGGCGCACTGCGCCCGCTCGGCGGGGCGGGTGGGCATCGTCGACCGGGTCTGACGCCGGTCGAGATCGCGGCGGCGCGGCGGTGTCCGGGTCCCCCGCCGGGGCCGGTGCCGGTCGCCGCCGGGGGACCCGCGGGCGGGGCGTCCGGGGGCGCCAGGTACCGTCGCTGCCGTGTACCGCTTCCTGTTGACCCGGCAGTGGGTGATCCTCACCCTCTTGGGCCTCGTCCTGATCCCCGTCATGATCAAGCTGGGGTTCTGGCAGTACCACCGCCATCAGCACAAGGTCGCGCAGAACGCGCAGATCGAGCACAACGTGCACGCCACCCCGGTCCCGGTGACCGAGCTGGCGGCCGTCGGCCGGACACTGCCGCACGGCGACATGTGGCGCCAGGTCACCGCCACCGGAAGCTACGACACCGCGCACGAGGTCGTGGTCCGCCAGCGCACCGCCGCCGACGAGCAGTCCATCGGCTACTACGTCCTGACGCCGCTGGTGCTGGGCAACGGTGACGCCGTGCTGGTCAACCGGGGCTGGATCGAGGCCGGCAACGACCTCACCAAGTTCCCGCAGGTGCCGGCCGCCCCCAAGGGCACCGTCACGGTCACCGGCCGGATGATGGCCGACGAGACCACCGCGGCCAGCGGCATCAAGAACACCAGGGGCCTGCCGCCCCGCCAGGTCATGCTGATCAACAGCACGGAGCAGGCCAAGCGGGTGGGCCGGCCGACGCTCGGCGGCTACATCGAGCAGACCGGGCCCAAGAGCGACACCCCCGAGCAGGTGCCCGAGCCGGACTACAGCTCCATCGGCCCGCACATGGCGTACGCGATCCAGTGGTGGCTGTTCGCCGCGGCGGTGCCGGTCGGCTGGGTCGTCCTGGTCCGCCGGGAGCGCCGCGACCGGCTGGCCGCCGCGGCCAAGGAGGCGGAGGGCGCCGGAGCGGCCGAGCCGGCCGAGCCCGCGGACGCCACGACCGCGGACGCCGCGCCCGCCGAGGCCAAGACCGCCGAGGCCGCCGCGCCCGCCGAGGCCGCCGAGGCCGCCGACGCGGAGCCCGTAGCCCGGACGGCCGTCGCCCCCGACTAACGCACCCGCCGCGCGGGAAAGGCCGCGGAGTGCACCCACGCATCGAGGACTACGCACTCATCGGCGATCTGCAGACCGCCGCACTCGTCGGCCGGGACGGCTCCATCGACTGGCTCTGCCTGCCGCGCTTCGACTCCCCCGCCTGCTTCGCCGCCCTCGTCGGCGACAAGCACAACGGCCACTGGACGCTCGCGCCCCGGTCCGGCGAGGCCCGCGCCGAGCGCAGCTACCGCGGGGACTCGCTGATCCTCGACACCGTGTGGGAGACCCCCGAGGGCAGCGTCCGGGTCACCGACTTCATGCCGCAGCGCGACCGCATGCCCGACGTCGTACGGGTCGTGGAGGGGCTGCGCGGCCGGGTGGAGATGCGCGGGGTGCTGCGGCTGCGGTTCGACTACGGGCTGGTGGTGCCGTGGGTGCGCGCCACCGAGGGCTCCCGGGTGGCGATCGCCGGCCCGGACTCGGTGTGGCTGCGCACCCCGTCCCAGGGCACCACCTACGGCAAGGACTTCAGCACCCGCTCGGACTTCACGCTCGCCGCCGGCGAGCGCACCGCGTTCGTGCTGACCTGGCACCCCTCGCACGAGCCCCGGCCCGTCCAGATCGACCCGTTCCAGGCGTTGGCGGACACCACCGAGGACTGGCACGCCTGGTCCGCGCGGTGCCGCTACGACGGCCCGTACCGCGCCGCGGTGATCCGCTCCCTGATCACCCTCAAGGCGCTCACCTACGCGCCCACCGGCGGGATCGTGGCGGCCCCCACCACCTCGCTGCCCGAGGAACCCGGCGGGGTGCGCAACTGGGACTACCGCTACTGCTGGCTGCGCGACGCCAGCCTGACGCTGAACTCGCTGCTCGCCGCCGGGTACCACGACGAGGCCGGGGCCTGGCGGGACTGGCTGCTGCGCGCGGTGGCCGGCGCCCCCGAGGACCTCCAGATCATGTACGGGCTGGCCGGGGAGCGGCGACTGCCGGAGTTCGAGGTGCCCTGGCTGTCCGGGTACGAGGGCTCGTTGCCGGTGCGGATCGGCAACGCCGCCGTCGAACAGCGGCAGCTCGACGTCTACGGCGAGGTGATCGACTCGTTCCACCTCGCGCACACCGCGGGGATGCCCACCGAGCCGCACACCTGGAGCATCCAACGGACGCTGATGGACTACCTGGAGTCCACCTGGCGCGACCCCGACGACGGCATCTGGGAGATCCGCGGCCCCCAGCGGCACTTCGTGCACTCCAAGGTGATGGCCTGGGTCGCGGCCGACCGCGCGGTACGGGCGGTGGAGCAGTTCCCGCGGCTCGGCGGGAACACCGACCGCTGGCGGGCGATGCGCGAGGAGGTGCACCGGGAGGTCTGCGCCCGCGGCTACGACGCGGAGCGGGGCACCTTCACCCAGTCCTACGGCTCGCCCGAACTGGACGCCGCGACGCTGCTCATCCCGCGGGTCGGCTTCCTTCCGGGCGACGACCCGCGGGTGGTCTCCACCGTCGAAACGGTCCGCCGCGAGCTGTCGCACGGCAGCCTGGTACGCCGTTACAGCACCGAGGGACAGTCGGTGGACGGGCTGCCGGGCGGCGAGGGCACGTTCCTGGTCTGCTCGTTCTGGCTGGCGGACGCGCTGCTGCTGACCGGGCGCCGGCGGGAGGCCCGGGAGCTGTTCGAGCGGCTGCTGGCGCTGCGGAACGACGTGGGGCTGCTGGCGGAGGAGTACGACCCGGTCGCCGGGCGCCAGTTGGGCAACTTCCCGCAGGCGTTCAGCCACATCGGACTGGTGGGGACCGCCTTCGCGTTGCGCGGCGGGCCGGGGGCAGACTAGGGCCATGGATCTTGGACTCACCGACCGGACGTATCTCGTCACCGGCGCCACCCGGGGCCTGGGCTTCGCCACCGCCCGCGAACTGGTCGCCGACGGCGCCAATGTGGTGCTCACCGGGCGCTCCGAGGAGGCCGCGACAAAGGCTGCCGCGTCCCTGGGCGAGCGGGCCCTGGGGCTCGCCGCCGACAACTCCGACCCGCAGGCCCCGGCCCGCCTGGTGGCGGCCGCCCGGGAGCGCTTCGGCCGCTTCGACGGCGCCCTGATCAGCGTGGGCGGCCCGCCGCCCGGCACCGCAGCCGACAACACCGACGAGCAGTGGCAGACCGCCTTCGAGACGGTCTTCCTCGGTGCGGTGCGGTTCGCCCGGACCGCCGCCGCCGAGCTGGGCGAGGGCGGCGTCATCGGCTTCGTCCTCTCCGGCTCCGTCTACGAGCCGATCGGCGGGCTCACCATCTCCAACGGCCTCCGCCCGGGCCTCGCCGGCTTCGCCAAGTCCCTGGCCGACGAGGTGGGGCCGCGCGGCATCCGCGTCGTCGGCGTCCTGCCCGGCCGGATCGCCACCGACCGGATGACCCAGCTCGACGCGCTCTCCGGCGACCCCGAGGGCTCCCGCGCCCGCAACTCCGCCACCATCCCGCTCCGCCGCTACGGCGACCCCGCGGAATTCGGCCGCACCGCCGCCTTCCTGCTGTCCCCCGCCGCGTCCTACGTGACCGGCGTGATGGTCCCGGTGGACGGCGGCGCCCGACGCGGCTTCTGAGAGCGGGGCAGACCGGGCGGCTTCCGGGGCCGTAGGTCGTGTCGGCAAAGTCCCGCCTGCCGGGCGGTGTTCGGCCCGCCCTGCGGGCGAACGGCCGGACCTGGCGGACACGACCTAGCTGACCCGCTCCGCCCGATGGCGCACCGCGCGCAGCCGGACCTCCGTCGGCAGCGCGTCCAGGCCGGTCGCGGTGCGGGCGTGCGCCACCGCCCCGTCGGCCAGCCGCAGCACCACGGTCCCGGGGTCGGCGTGCGGGGCGAGCACCAGCAGGGCGCGCACCTGCGGTGCCGTCGGGCGGCCGGTCAGCACGACGGCCGCCCGGTCCACGCCGTCCACCGCCACCGCCTCGGCCGCCAGGACCGCCTCCAGTGCCGGCCCGCGCACCGTCGCGCCCTCCCCGTCGCCGCTGTCGACCAGGACCGTGCCCAGTCGGCGCAGCCGGAGCTGCGCCAACAGCCACCACAGCAGCAACAGCACCAGCACGGCCAGCCCGGCGATGGCCGTCGGCCACCACCAGCCCCGGTCCGTGAACCGGGTGCGGTCCGCCGCGGGGAGCAGCACGCCGTCCGGGCGCGTCCAGGGCCAGCCGGACGGCAGGTCGAGGTGCCGGCGGGCGGGCAGGTCGAGGCCGCCCATCAGGACCAACCCGCCGGTGCCGAGCAGGAGGAGGCCGACCAGCCCGAGCAGCACCCGGTTGACGGTCGCGCGGGCGGTGCGCACGGCGCGCTCACCTCCTCTTCGGGCGCCGGACGTCGACGGTCAGCCGCAGCCGACGCGCCAGCCCCAGCTCCCGCAGGCCGTCGCCCAGCACCGTGCCGAGGTCGCCGCGGACCACGTCGAGCGCGCGGAAGTGCGCCACGGCCCGCGCCCGGGCCCGCCGCCGGCCGACGGTCATCCGCACGGACTGCACACCGGAGACCTCCATGGCCCGGTCGCGCAGCACCAGCCCGGCGGCCGACCGGTCGAGCCCGGCCCGGACGCCGGGCGCGGTGCGCCGCATCGGCAGCACCGCCCGCAGCCCCGGGGTGACGGCCAGCACCAGCAGCCAGATCCCCAGGGCCGTCGCGGTCGCCGCGGCGCCCAGCACCCAGGGGTCGTCGAGGTGCCGGACGGCCAGTTCGTGGGCCAGCCACCGGCGCCAGGCCATCGCGGTGCGACCGGCCCGCACCGCGGCCACGTCGTAGAGCAGCAGGCCCGCGGCGCCCAGCAGGACCAGCGCGACCAGTCCGGCGGGCGCCCGGCGGGCCGACCAGAAGCGCCCGGCGGGTGCACCGGAGTCCGGGCCGGGTTCCGCGGGGTCCGGCAGCGGCGACGGCAACCCGCCGGCGGCGCCGGGCCGCCCGCCCGTCCCCGCGCCGGCCCCGGCCTCCTCCGCGCTCCCCGGCCCGCTCATCGCACCCGCTCCCGGTCCGTCAGCAGCGGTGAGTTCAGCCGCTCGACCTGAACCGCCACCTCGACGACCGTCATGCCCGCCAACGCCCTTACGCGGTCGGTCACATGACGGCGCACCAGGCCGCACCGGGCGCCGATGGGGGCGGGGTAGGGCAGCTCCACGGCGATCCGCAGCCGGGCCTCGCCGAACGGCGGGTGGACGTCGCGGTGGGCCACTGTCACCGTCGCGTGGGCGTCGCCGGGGGCGCCGGGGGCCGCCTCGCGCAGCGCCTCACGGGCCGCCCGCGCGGCGATCTTGGCGACCACCCGGTCGGCGACCCTGGTGGCGCCGCGCTCACCGGCCGGTACGTCGGCCCCGGCGGAGGGCGGGGACACCGTCGCCATCCGGGGTCACCGCCGCCGGTCGTCGCGGTCGCCGGTGCGGGTGCGGAAGAAGTCCCCGACCTCCAGGTCCCCCTCCAGGAACCTGCCGGCCACGAACCCGACGGCGCCCAGCGCCGCCACCAGGATGAAGGCCCCGAACCCGCCGAAGTACCCGGCGAAGCCCAGCGCCATCCCGGCCACGAGGCCGATCACGGCCATGCTCATCGTGCGCTCCTTCGCTACCGCTCCGGTCGGGCCCGGTCACTGGAGCCGCGGCCCCGCCTCCCCGGTCCCGTCGTCCCCGTCGTCCTCGTCGGGCAGCTTCACGTCGCTCACCGCGATGTTGACCTCGACGACCTCCAGGCCCGTCATCCGCTCCACGGCGGAGATCACGTTCTCCCGGACGGCCCGGGCCACCTCCGCGATGGCCACCCCGTAATCGACCACGATCTCCAGGTCCAGCGCGGTCTGCACCTCGCCGACCTCGGCCTTCACCCCGCGGGCCGAGCGCCCGCCGCCGGGCACCCGGTCGCGCACCGCGCCGAGCGTGCGGGCGAACCCGCTGCCCAGCGCGTGGACGCCGAGCACATCGCGGGCGGCGAGTCCGGCGATCTTCTCCACGACGCCGTCGGCGATGGTGGTGCGGCCGCGCGTGCCGGGGTCGCCACCGCCCCGCTTCACCGGCGGCTTCGTCGCGTCCGCGCCCTGCTGGCTCTCGGTCATCGCCGTGCCTCCCTTCTGCGCCGCATCCCGGACGTGCCGCCTGACGGGTCACGGCCGCGCCTCGCCGTGCGCACCCCGCGCCACACCCGCGGTGCGCTGCGACGCGCACGCGGGGCGCGACGACCACCAGGAGATATGCACCTTTCACACGGTTCGTTCCCTGCCCACAGTAGGGGCGGACGACGGGGTGCGCTCCGGGGACGGGGCAGCGGAGTGCCGTGTCCTGCCGGGGCGAACGGACTGCCGGGGGCGAACGGACTGCCGAAGCGGACGGACTGCCGGAGCGGACGGGCTGCGGCACGCTGGGGAAGTGATCCGGGAAAGGGGTGACGCGGTGGCCGGGAACGCGTGGGCACGCACCGTGCGGGAACAGCTCGGCATCGGCCGGGTGCTGCCGCTCGGCGGCCCGGCGGACGGGGCGTGGATCACCGAACGCGCGGCCCGCGCGGCGCTCCTGCGGGCCCCCGGCACCCCGCCCGGCGTGCGCCTGGCCGATCTGCGGCTCTCCCTCGCCGCCCCCGACGACGCCCCGGCACCGGCCGTGCAGAGGCCGCCCAGCGCCCTACCGCCGGGCCCGCTGCGCATCGCGGCGGACTTCACCGCACCGTCCGGCCGCCCCCTGCCGGCGCTCGCCACACGGTTGCGGACGGCGCTGCTGACCACGGCCGAGGACGGCTTGGGACTGCGGGTGAGCGCGGTGGACCTCCGGGTCACCGACCTGCTCGACGGCACGGACGGGGGTCGGAACGGCCCCCTGGAAGGCCCCCGGAACGGCCCCCGTGACGGCGAGGCGCCCGGGGGCGAGGACACGGCGCGGGAGGGTGCGGGCCCGGGCGGTGACGAGCGGGAACCGGCGGACCTCGCCGCCCGGGTGCTCGCCGTTCCCGGGGTGGCCCGGCTCGCCCCGGCTCTGGCCGGGTGCTCCCGCCCGGTGACCCGCACCGGCGGCCATGTCCTGATTCAGCTGACGACCGCCGCCGGCCACCGCCCGCTGGACGTGGCCCGCGCGGTCCGCCGGGCGGTCACCGGTCCGCCGCCGGCGCCGGAGTCGGCGGCGGTGCTGGTCACCGCGGTGGCGAGCGACTGACGGCCGGTGACCGCGGGGCGGTGCGGGTGATCAGTCCCCGACGCCGGCCAGGTCCCGCAGCCGCCGCGCCTGGGCAGCACGCTCGGCACGGCGCTGCTCCTCGTAGGTGCGGTCCATGGCACCGGCCAGCAGGGCCTTGGTCTCGATGACGGCGTCCCGGGGCGCGGCGGTGAGCGCGGCGGCCAGGTCGGCCACCGCGGCGTCGAGTTCGGCGCCAGGCACGACGAGGTTGGCCAGGCCGATCCGCTCGGCCTCCGCGGCATGCACGAAGCGCCCGGTGGCGCAGATCTCCAGCGCCCGGGCGTAGCCGACCAGGCCGACCAGGGGGTGCGTGCCGGTCAGGTCCGGGACCAGGCCCAGGCTGGTCTCGCGCATGGCGAACTGGGCGTCCTCGGCGACGACCCGCAGGTCGCAGGCGAGGGCGAGCTGGAAGCCCGCACCGATGGCATGGCCCTGGACTGCGGCGATGGACACCAGGTCGTTCCGCCGCCACCAGGTGAACGCTTCCTGGTACTCGGCGATCGTGGCGTCCAGCGCCTCGTCGGAACCGCGTGCCAGATCGAGGAACGACGGCTCGCCGTCGAACCCTTCGGGCGTGAACGCCTGCCGGTCCAGTCCCGCGGAGAACGACTTGCCCTCACCGCGGAGCACCACGATCCGTACGTTTCCCGGCAGCAACGAGCCCGCCTCGGCCAGCGCCCGCCACATGGCAGGGCTCTGCGCATTGCGCTTGGCCGCGTTGGCGAGGGTCACCGTGGCGATCGCGTCGTCCACGGTGAGCCGCACACCGTGCTTGTCGAGCAGAGTCATGAGGGCGCCTCCGAGTCAGCCACCGCACCTGCGTGCGTAAGTGACTGAACGGTAACCTCCCGGCCGACTCCTCGGACGGCCGGGGGGCACCACTGCACCCGGAGCCGCGGGCCTCAGACTGAGGCGGCCTTCTTGCCCCTCGTGGCTCCGCCGCGGCCGCGCAGGACCACGCCGGATTCCGTGAGCATCCGGTGCACGAATCCATAGGAGCGGCCGGTTTCCTCGGCCAGCGCCCGGATGCTCGCTCCGGAGTCGTACTTCTTCTTCAGGTCTGCCGCGAGCTTCTCGCGCGCGGCGCCGGTCACCCGGCTGCCCTTCTTCAGAGTCTCGGCCACCCGTGCCTCCTCGTGGGAAGTGCGCTCTGGACTCTCATGATCACCCCTCCTCGGCTTCCTGGCCACCCATTCCGCTAGGTCCGTAGGACATCCTTTGCCGTCCCCCGGGCGCCCGGCGCGGTCGGAATTCGTTCTTCCGCACGCCCCGCCGCGCCCACGCGCGCCCCGATACGCGAGAAATGCCAGGTCAGGTGGTGTGCCACCGAAAAGGCGACGGCCGGGCCCACAGGGCCCGGCCGCAAGCCGCAGGCTCGCCGGTGTACGAGCCGTTCTCACTCAGATGATGGATCACCCATGGGCCGAATGATCCAGCGAGCGTGATCCATCCGGCGGCACCGGTA
This sequence comes from Streptomyces noursei, assembly GCF_016917755.1. Classification (GTDB taxonomy): domain Bacteria; phylum Actinomycetota; class Actinomycetes; order Streptomycetales; family Streptomycetaceae; genus Streptomyces; species Streptomyces yunnanensis. The sequence goes on from NZ_CP070326.1 coordinate 2,884,593, forward strand.
CGGCGGTGATCAGGCCAGCGCGACCAGGTCCGCGTAGTCCTGGCCCCACAGGTCCTCCACGCCGTCCGGCAGCAGGATGATCCGCTCCGGCGACAGCGCGTCCACCGCGCCCTCGTCGTGCGTCACCAGGACCACCGCGCCCGTGAAGGTGCGCAGCGCACCGAGGATCTCCTCGCGGCTGGCCGGGTCGAGGTTGTTGGTGGGCTCGTCGAGCAGCAGGACGTTGGCGGAGGAGACGACCAGCGTCGCCAGCGCCAGGCGGGTCTTCTCGCCGCCGGAGAGCACGCCGGCGGGCTTGTCGACGTCGTCACCGGAGAACAGGAAGGAGCCCAGCACCTTGCGGACCTCGACGAGGTCCATGTCGGGCGCGGCGGAACGCATGTTCTCCAGGACCGTGCGGTCCGGGTCCAGGGTCTCGTGCTCCTGGGCGTAATAGCCGAGCTTGAGGCCGTGGCCGGGGCGGACCTCGCCGGTGTCGGGGGTCTCCACGCCCGCCAGCATCCGCAGCAGGGTGGTCTTGCCGGCGCCGTTGAGGCCCAGGATGACGACCCGGGAGCCCTTGTCGATGGCCAGGTCGACGTCGGTGAAGATCTCCAGGGAGCCGTACGACTTGGACAGGCCCTCGGCGGTCAGCGGGGTCTTGCCACACGGCGCCGGGTCCGGGAAGCGCAGCTTGGCGACCTTGTCGGAGGCGCGCACCGCCTCCAGTCCGGCGAGCAGCTTGTCGGCGCGCTTGGCCATGTTCTGGGCGGCGACGGTCTTGGTGGCCTTGGCCCGCATCTTGTCGGCCTGGGAGTTGAGCGCCGCGGCCTTCTTCTCGGCATTGGCGCGCTCGCGCTTGCGGCGCTTCTCGTCAGCCTCGCGCTGCTGCTGGTAGAGCTTCCAGCCCATGTTGTAGACGTCGATCTGCGAGCGGTTGGCGTCGAGGTAGAACACCTTGTTCACGACGGTCTCGACCAGGTCGACGTCGTGCGAGATGACGATGAAGCCGCCGCGGTAGGTCTTGAGGTAGTCGCGCAGCCACGCGATGGAGTCGGCGTCGAGGTGGTTGGTGGGCTCGTCGAGCAGCAGGATGTCGGAGTCCGAGAAGAGGATCCGGGCCAGCTCGACGCGGCGCCGCTGACCGCCGGAGAGGGTGTGCAGGGGCTGGCCGAGGATGCGGTCGGGCAGGCCCAGGCTGGCGGCGATGGTGGCGGCCTCGGCCTCGGCGGCGTACCCGCCCTTGGTGAGGAACTCGGTCTCCAGCCGCTCGTACTTCTTCATGGCCTTCTCGCGGGTGGCGCCCTTGCCGTTCGCCATCCGGTCCTCGTTCTCCCGCATCTTGCGCAGGACGGCGTCCAGGCCGCGGGCGGAGAGGATGCGGTCGCGGGCCAGGACGTCCAGGTCGCCGGTGCGCGGGTCCTGCGGGAGGTAGCCGACCTCGCCGGAGCGGGTGACCGTGCCGCTGGCCGGCATGCCCTGGCCGGCCAGCACCTTGGTGAGGGTGGTCTTGCCGGCGCCGTTGCGGCCGACCAGGCCGATGCGGTCGCCGCGGGCGATGCGGAAGGAGGCGGACTCGATGAGGATGCGGGCGCCGGCGCGCAACTCAAGGCCGGAAGCGGTGATCACGGAAAAACTCCAGGGCAGGAAGACGGCGGGTTGGACGGACGGTCCGAGAGCGGTCTACGCCGTCTAATGAACCCAAAGGAGAACTGCCATGCAGGCAGTCTAACGGGCCGGTGCAAGTCGTTTTCCGGCGTTGTCGGTCCCCGCTGCGAGACTGTGAGCCAGGACACAGGAGTCCGGGCGGTGGGGTGCCGTCCGGCGCGCGAGAGGCACGGTGATCAGCATGGCAGGCACGCCGACGATGTTCCCCACTCTGCTCTACCGGGACGTCCCGGGCGCCCTCGGACAGCTGACGGAGGCGTTCGGATTCGCCGTCGCCGTGCGGTACGACGGCGCGGACGGACAGGTGCTGCACGCCGAACTCGCCTATGGCGACGGGGTGGTGATGGTCGGTTCGAAGGGCCGCGGCGGCCCGTTCGACGAGGCGATGAAGGGCGCCGGACCGAGCGGCGTCTACGTCGTCGTCGAGGATCCCGACGAGCACTGCGAACGGGCCCGGCGGGCCGGGGTGGAGATCCTGGTGCCGCCCACGGACCAGGACTACGGCGCGCGGGACTACCTCGCCCGGGACGCCGAGGGCAACGTCTGGAGCTTCGGCACCTACCGGCCGGGCGGGGCGGGGTGAGAGCCCGCCCCGCCCGGCCGGAGTGCCCGGGCCGTCACGCGCCGCCGGTGTGGACCTGGAAGGCCGCCCGGCGGACGGCCTTGGCGAGCGCCGGGTCGGGGTGGGCCGCGGCCAGCGCCACCAGCACCTGGACGGTGCGCGGGTGGCCGACGGCGCGGACCTCCTCCAGCAGTCGCGGCACCGAGCCCTGGACGGCCGAGTCCAGGTGCCGGACGAGCAGTTGGGTCTCGCCGTGGTCGGCCACGGCCGCCGCGGTGTCCACCCACAGCCAGGTCGACTCCTCGCGGGTGAGGACGTCGGGCGCGGTCTCCGGGTCGCCGCCCTCGTGCTCGAAGAGCCACAGCAGGGCGTAGGGGCGCAGGCCCGGCTCCTCCGCGGCGGTGCGCACGGCCGGTTCCGCGGGGGCGCCGACCGCGCGCAGCGCCTCGAAGGCCAGCCCGCGCAGCAGCGCGTCCTCGCCGCGGGCGACGGCGAGCAGTTCCTCGACGGCGGCGCCGACGGAGCGGGCGGCGAGCCAGGCGCGGTACTCGGCACGGGCCGGGCCCGGGGTCAGCCGGGCGCAGCCGCGCAGCATCGCCTCCGCGGACTGCTCGATGTTGCCGGCCGGGCTCTGCGCGGCGACGCAGATCTGCTCCAGCTTGACCCACACCGACCAGTTGCCGAGCGGCGTCAGCTGCGCCTCCTGGCCGTGCCGGCCGGCTTCTTCGGCGCCCTGGTGGGCCGCCCCGCCGGCGCCCGCCGGCGGCATCAGCGCGCCGACCGCGCGCAGGGCGTCCAGCGCCCAGCGCAGCAGGTCGGCGAGCGGCGCCCCCGCGGCGTCGCTCGTCGTTCCCGCGGCGTCGGTGCCGTCCGGGGCCGGGTCCGCGCCGTAGGGGACCTCGCAGCGTTCGGTGCGCAGTTCGGCGACGCGCTGGTCGAGCATGTCGAGCAGCACCGGCAGGCGTACCGGCCCGGCGGACAGGTGCAGCAGGGACAGCAGCTGCGGGACGGCCTCGACGACCTCGGCGACGGCGGCCGGGCCGGCCGCCGCCGGGGCCGGCAGGGCCAGCGACCAGGCGTCGAAGAGCGCGACCCAGCCGCGCAGCGCGGCGGTGTCGTCGCGGTCCCAGGCGCGCAGCCGCCAGCCGGGGCGGGCGAGGCCGTCGTGGAGTTCGACGAGTCCGGCGAGCCGGGCTCGGTCCCAGTCGGTTCGGACCTGGTGGGGCGTCAGGCCCAGGGCCTCGGCGGCGCCGGCCGCGGCGGCCTGCGGGAGCGATCCGTCGGGGCCGGCGCGGAGGCTGCCCGCGCGGTCGGCCCAGCGCGCGAGACGGGCCGCGCCGGCCAGTGCGGCACGGGCCTGGCGGGCCAGTTCCGCGGGCGACGGGGTGCCCTCGGGCGGCCGGGGCGCCGGGCGGGTGGCCCGGGTGCTCACCGCCCGGCGGGCGGCCGCAATCGGTTGGCGGGGGACGAGTCGGAGCCGGGAGTCGCGCGGTGTACGGGACGTCACAAGAGCAGTCTTGCCGCTGACGGCCCGAAAACCCAATCGGAACCCGGCTTGCGGCTCTTCCGGTGCGCGTCACCCCGCCGCCCCATCCCCGATAGGGGGAGTTGTCCGCCCGTCCACCTCCGCCGGGCGGCGCCGTCACATGAGGGGCGTGAGGAAGCGGCGCAGGGTCTCCTCGTAGCGGTCCGGGGCGGCGTTCCACATCGCGGCGTGCGGGGCGTGCGGGACGGGCTGAAGGGTGATCAGCTCCGGGCGGCGGGCGGCGAAGCGCCGGGAGGCGTCCCAGGGGGCGAGGAGGTCCTCGGGGCCGTGGAAGAGGAGGACGGGCACGTCGAGCTCTTCGGGGTCGACGGCGTCGGCCGGGCGGTCGACGGGCAGTCCGGTGTGGCCCTCGGCGGCGCGGACGGCCAGCGGGAGCAGGGCCCGCGGGATGCGCCGGGCGGCGGCCAGCGCGCGGACGGTGGCGTCCCGGTCCAGGACCGGGGAGTCCAGGACGAGGCCGGAGACGCGGTGGCGCAGGGCGGAGTTGACGGCGGCGCGCAGCGCCATGGTGGCGCCGGCGGACCAGCCGTACAGGACGACCCTGCGGGCGCCGTAGCGGACGGCGTAGCGGATCGCGGCGTCCAGGTCGCGCCACTCGGTTTCGCCGAGGTGGTGGATGCCGTCGGCGGTGCGCGGGGCGCCGGGGTCGTTGCGGTAGGAGAGGACGAGGACGGGGAAGCGGTGGTGGTGCAGGAACGGCAGCACCACCATGGGGTGTTCGCGGGTGGTGCCGATGCCGTGGACGGCGATGACCCAGGTGTCGCGGGCGCCCGGCACGAACCACGCGGGCAGCGCCCCCAGTTCGCCGGGGATGTCGACGTCGGCGCAGGTGATGCCGAGGGCGTCCTGGGGGTTGCCGATGTGCACCTGCGGGGTCAGCCGCATCCGGGCGCCGGGCCTCAGGGTGCCGTGGGTGACCCGCTCCAGGCGGCGTACGACGGCGTCGGCGGGGTGCGGGCCGCCGTGGACGACGGGGCCGACCACCGCATGGCAGCCGGCGCCGGAGAGGCCGTAGGTGCCGGGTCTGAGGGACACCAGGCTGCGGGTGAGGGCGATGCGGTCGCCGGCGGCGGAGTGGACGGTGAGCCGGGAGTCGCCCGGGAAGGGGTGGCCGGGCGACGGTTTCAGGGCAACGTCGCCGGCGTACCGCCCGGCCGCCACGGCGGCCGCCCCGGCACCGATCACTGTGGTGGCGGTCACCGCCGCCACGGTTCCCCGTCGCACCCCTCCAGTGTGCGCAGCGCCCCCGGTCCCGGCCACCGGGCGCCCGGGGTCGGCCGCCGGACCAGCGGTGTCGTGCCGGTCACGGGGCCGGGCGGGGCGCTTCCCGGGGTGCTGCGCGGCGCGCTCGGCGGAGCGTTACGCGGGGGCGTGGCCGTGCTGGCCGTAGCCGCGCAGCCGCTCCCCCGCGGCGTCCAGTTGGGCGGGCGACAGCAGGCTGGGGGTGTGGCCGGGCACGGAGACGGCGGTGAGCCAGACCCGGCACATCCACTCCAGTTGGGCCGTGCGGTCCAGTGCCTGGGCGAGGTCGTCGCCGTAGGCGATGGTGCCGTGGTTCTGCAGGAGTGCGGCGGTGCGGTCGCGGAGCGCGTCGAGCATGTGGGCGGCGAGTTCGTCGCTGCCGTAGAGCGCGTAGGGCGCGACGCGCACGGGTCCGCCGAGCGCGGCGGCCATGTAGTGGATGGGCGGGAGTTCGGGGACGAGGGTGGAGACGGCGGTGGCGTGCGGGGCGTGGGTGTGCACGATCGCGGTCGCCGGGGTGTGCCGGTAGACGGCCAGGTGGAGCGGAAGTTCGCTGGTCGGGCGCAACCGGCCGATGATCGGGCGGCCTTCGAGGTCCACCCCGGTGATGTCGGAGGGGCCGAGCCGGTCGTAGGGGACACCGCTGGGGGTGACCAGGATCAGGTCCTTGACACGGACCGAGACGTTGCCCGAGGTGCCGACGACGAGCCCGTCCGCGGCGGTCCGGCGAGCGGTGGCGACGAGCTCGCTCCAGGCGTCGGCGAGGTGGTCGGGGTGGTCCTTCATGGGTCCTCCGGTGCGACGCTGCGGGACGTGCGGAAACGCACGAGGGTGATCCACTACACCGTACGGGCGGGCCGGGGCACTGTACGCCATGGCACCATCCACCCGGTATCCGCCATATGTGGATACCTATTCCTCTCAGGTGAATTGGCCGGAGATCGACCATCTTGCGTCGATCATCCATTAGCGTCGAGTGAACCGCACCCCTCACATGTCATCACCCAGGGGGATCCATGACTTGTGACCGCACCACCCCCCGGGCCAGGTGGGCGACCGTGATAGCGGTGGTATCGCCGGCCGGCACCGCACTCGCCGGACATCCCGCCCGGGCCGCCGCGGACGGCCGGCCGCTGGGCCAGGCCCGGTACTACCTCCGGCACGGCGGTCACTGGAAGGCCGACGGCTGGACCCTGCCGCCCGCCCTCGACATCGAGCACACCCCGCACGACGCCCGGCGGCCGTGCTTCGGGCTGGGCCGGGCGGCGACGGTCCGTTGGATACGGGCGTTCCGCGACGAGGTGCGGCGCACCACGGGCCGGCGGCCGGTGATCTACACCACAACCCGGCGGTGGAATCGCTGCACGGGCGGCAACCGGGCCTTCGGCGCGACCCATCCGCTCTGGCTGGCGGACTACTCGGACGCGGTGCGACCGCCCGCCGGCTGGTCGTACCCGACCCTCCGGCAGTACGCCTCCCACGGGCCGCTGCCGGGCGATCAGGACCGCTGGAACGGGACCCTGGCCCAGCTCACGAAGTTTGCCGACGGGTGAGACGGAAGTGGCAGCTGAGGCGCCTCCGCGTGAACACTGCGGGGGTGTCACCGCGGCGCCCGGCCCAGTTCACTTTCCGTTCACCCGTCGTCCGTACGGTCCCGACGACACTGACCTTCCAAACGGATTGCCTGGGTGAATGGAACACATCACGCTTCTCATCGGGATCGTGATCGTCACGGCCTTGGTGTTCGACTTTACGAACGGCTTCCACGACACGGCCAACGCTATGGCCACCACCATCTCCACCGGGGCCCTGCGACCCAAGACCGCGGTGGCGATGTCGGCGGGACTCAATCTCGTCGGGGCGTTCCTCTCCGTCGAGGTGGCCAAGACCATCTCCGGCGGCATCATCGACGAGAGCTCCGGCATCAGACCTGAAGTGATCTTCGCCGGTCTGGTCGGCGCCATCATCTGGAACCTCCTGACCTGGCTCGCCGGTCTCCCCTCCAGTTCGTCCCACGCCCTCTTCGGCGGTCTGATCGGCGCGACGCTGGTCTCCGTCGGCACCCACGGGGTGCACGGCCAGGCCGTGGTGATGAAGGTCCTGATCCCGGCGGTGGCCGCTCCGTTCGTCGCGGGGCTCGCCTCGATGGCGGCGACCCGGCTCACCTACCGGCTGGCCCGCACCCGCGCCGAGGCCGACACCGCCAAGGGCTACCGCGCCGGGCAGATCGCCTCGGCGGCCCTGGTCTCGCTGGCCCACGGCACCAACGACGCGCAGAAGACGATGGGTGTGATCACCCTCGCGCTGATCACCGGCGGGGTCGTCGCCCCGCACTCCGACCCGCCGATGTGGGTCATCGCCTCCGCGGGCCTGGCCATCGCGCTCGGCACCTACCTGGGCGGCTGGCGGATCATCCGCACCATGGGCAAGGGCATCACCGACATCCAGCCGCCGCAGGGCTTCGCCGCCCAGACCGGCGCCGCGGCCACCATCCTGGCCTCCTCCCACCTCGGCTTCGCGCTCTCCACCACCCAGGTCTGCTCCGGCGCCGTGATGGGCTCCGGGCTGGGCCGCAAGGGCGGCGTGGTGCGCTGGTCCACGGCTGGGCGGATGGTCGTGGCCTGGGGGCTGACCCTGCCGGCCGCCGGCCTGGTCTCCGCGGGTGCCGCCTTCCTCGCCGACCAGGGCACCTGGGGCGTGACAGCGGTCGCCGTGTCGGCCCTGGCGATCGGCGGCGGCATCTGGGCGGCCTCCCGGCGCAAGCCGGTGGACCACACCAACGTCAACGACGGTCCGGCGGCGGAGCCGGCCGGTGTCGTCACCACGGCGCTGCAGACCGTCGCCCCGCCCCCGGCGGGCCCGGTCGCCTCGCCGGCCAGCGCTCCGACGGCCGCCAAGGCTGTCGTCGCTCCCACCCACCCGGACCCGGTTGTCGCTCCCATCCACCCGGACCCGGTTGCCGCTCCCACCCACCCGGACCCGGCGCAATCCCCCGCCCGGCCCGCGGCGGCCACCTCCTGACGCCGACCACCCAGACCTAAGGACTACGCAATGCACATCGACTGGGCAGCTCTCGGCCAGGTCTTCGGCGTCAGCCTCGTGGTGACGGTGGGGCTCGTGGGCCTGTTCACCGTCGGGATCGTGGGCGTCTCCCGCAAGCCCGCAGCGGAGGGCGCGCCGGCGACCACGCCCACCGCACCGGCCGCCGGGGCGCGCGCCGGGGCACTGGCGGCCTTCGCGCTCTGCGCGGCGGCCGTGGCGTACGGGATCTACCTGATCGTCGCCGCCTGAGACCGACGCCGGCGGATCCGGCAACGGACGGGGCGTCCGAGAAGGCACGGCAGCAGCCGCGGCCCTCGGGCGCCCCGTTCGCATGCGTCACTGCCGGCCGCTGAGCGCCTGGTCGGCCTCCTTGGCGAGCTCGTCGGCGATGGCGGTCCCGCCCTGGCTGTCGAGGTACTCCGAGACCCGGATCTGCACCACCTTGCTGAAGGTCTGGTAGTGGGCGCTGCGCGGTCGCGGCTCGGCGGCGAGCAGGGCCCCTTTGAGCACCTGCGTGTAGGGCGGCGGCCCGTCGGGCGGGGCGGACGGCGCTCCGCCCGCGCCGTGCTCGCCACGCTGGGCATCGCCCGGCGGCAGCGGGCAGTGCGGCGCCCCGCCGGCCGTGCGGTAGGCCGAGCTGCGGGTCGCCGCGAAGCCCCGTTCCAGCAGGCAGCGTTCGCTCTCCGGATCGGTCAGCGCCTCGATCAGGGCCCGGGCGCCGGACGGGTGGGTGCTGTCGGCGGCGATCGCGAGGTTCTGCCCGCCCAGCACCGACATCCGCTTGCCGTCGGGCCGGGCGGGCAGCTGGGCGACGTCGAACTGGACGAGCGGGGTGAGCTTCTCGGCGATCGAGGCGTACTCCACCGGCCAGTTGCGCATGAACAGCGCGCGGCCGTCGGCGAACCAGCGGCGGCTCTCGGTCTCGTCCATCGCGGTGGCCTCGTGCGGCATGATCGTGTCGAGCCGGCCCTTGAGCTCGGCGACGCCCATCTGGAGCGCGCCGATCTGCTCGCCCTTGCTGAAGCTGGTGGCGTCCGGGTTGCCGCCGTTGGCCCAGGCGGCCTCCAGGGTGTTCACGGTCAGTCCCTCGTAGGGGCGCAGCTGGGCGACCATGCCGTAGAGGGTGGGCGGCGGTTCCTTGCCGGCGGCCTTGGCGGCCCGTGCGGCCTCGCGGTTGTAGGCGTTGGTCACCTCGACGGCGACGTTCTTCAACTCGCCCCAGTTGGAGGGGGGTTCGGCGGAATGGTGGTACTTCTTCAGGATGTCCTTGCGGTAGTAGAGGAGCCCGGCGTCCGTGTTGAAGGGGACCGCCCAGATCTTTCCGTCGTCGCCGGTGGCGGTCTTGACCACACTGGGCAGGAAGTCGCCGTCCAGGCCGCCGTCCCAGGGGCGGATGACGTGGGCGGCGGCGAACTCCGCGGTCCAGGCCACGTCGATGTTGAGCACGTCGTAGCCGCTGTTGCCGGACTGTCCGGCGGCCAGCAGCTGGCTGCGCTGGGCGTCGGCGGTGTCGGGGAGTTTGACGATCCGCACGGTGCGGCCGGTGCGGCGCTCCCAGGCGTGGATGAGGTCCTGGCGGACGCCGGAGCTGCTGAGGTCGCTGCCGGTGGCCAGGACGATCGGGCCCTGTTCGGGGGCCGGTCGTCCGGACGTGCAGCCGCCGACCGCGGCGGTCAGGAGCAGCGCCAGGGCGGCGGCCGGCAGCGCGGCCCTGGCCCTCACCGCCGCACCGTCCCCGCGGTGCCGACCGAGGCGACCAGCCCGGCCAGCAGGTCGGGCGCGGCCGGGCCGCCGGACACGCACTGCCCGGCGGAGGCGCGGGCCAGCCCCTGGAAGACGAAGGTGTCGCAGCCCACCCGGCCCATCACCACAGTCAGCACCGGCACCTCGGGGGCCTCCTTCAGCAGGGTGGTGAGCTTCTGTTCCACGCCCGCGGCCCGCCGGGGGCCGCCGTCGTCCTCGTCGATGAGCAGCACGATGGCGCTGTTGCCCTCGCCCGGTTTCTTCATCTCGGTCACCGCGGTGGTCAGCGCCTCCTCCATCGCGGCGCCGTGGTCGACCAGTTCGCCCTTGGCGATCCGGTCCAGGGCGGCCCGGCCGGGCGCGGGGTCGGTGCTGCCGAGCGGGACGGCCCGGCGGACCGCCGCCGGGTCGCCGGGGTGCGCGGGGTCGGGGAAGGTCCACAGTCCGTAGGTGTGGTGGGCGCCGACCATCTCCAGGGCGCGGGCGGCGGCGCCGACCACGATCGGGAGTTTGCCGCCGTCGGCCATCGAGGTGGAGGTGTCCATCAGGATCAGCAGCCGGCTGGCGCGTTGCGCCCGGTTGTAGTCGGCCAGCACCTGGGCGACCTGGTCGGGGCCGGCGGTGAAGCGGGTGACGGGGGCGGTGGGGTCGGTGTCGGCGCGGGGGTTGAGGAGCGGGGACGCGGCGTCGGGGCGGGGCGCCGAGCCGTCCTTCTCGGGGAGGCCGCGGTAGCCCTGCGCGGTGAGCGACCGCTGGCCGCCGGCCGGGTCGCGCAGCCAGTCGGCGAACCGGGCGACGGCGGCCCGGCGGGGTGCGGCGTCGGCGGTGCCGGCCCAGTCCACGCGGATCAGCGGGTGGTCCAGCGCCGGGACGTTCTTGGGGTAGTAGGCGTAGTAGCGGTCGCCGAGGGGCGGCGGGGCGTCGAGGGCGGGGCAGCCGCCGAGGGCGTGGCCGAGGTTGAAGTCGGCGAGGGACTTCTCGGAGACCAGGGGGGCGGAGTGCGGGCTCCGGCCGTTGCCGGGCCGCTCCGGGGCCTGGTCCGGGCCGCCGTCCTGGCGCAGCGAGCACAGGAGTTCGGGGCTGCCGGCGTACTGGCTGCCGGGGGCGGCCAGGCGGCGTTCGGCGTCGCGGGCGCGGGTGGGGTCGGGGGCGCCGGACGGCCCGATGGGGGCGCCGTCGCCGGCGAGGTAGAGGCCGAGGGTGTGCAGCAGCCCGGTGCCGGAAAGGACCGGGCTGGGGCGCAGCAGCCGCAGGTTCTGGCGGTCGCTGTCGGTGCTGGTCAGCAGGTCCTTCCAGGGTGCGTCGACCCGTTCGACGCCGTCGAGTTGGGTGCCGGCGGGGATGCCGACGACCAGGGGGCTGTAGGCGACCGGGCCGGTGTCGTGCAGGGTGGCCGGGGAGCCGGTGGACGGCATGCCGCGGCGGGCCTCCTCGTAGTCCGCGGTGGATTCGGGGATCCACAGGTCCGGCTGCGGGCCGGGCCGGTAGAGGGGGTCGGTGGCGGTGGACCTGGCGGGGGCCCCGGGGGCGCCGCCGTGCGCCTCGCCCTGCCAGCGGTCGGCGGCGGCGAAGCCCTGGTCGATCTGGTCCTTGGCGGCGGAGTAGACGGTGATCTGGGCCCGCCGGCAGCCGTCGGGGAGGTCCTGTTCGCCGTCCAGCGGGCGGGTGTTGAGCGGGGACATCTCGTAGTCGAACGCGGCCCGGCGCAGGGCTGGCTCGGCCTCGGGCGCGGTGAGCAGCCGCAGCTCCAGGGCGGGCGGGCAGGGGCCGGGCGGGGTCAGCACGCGGGCCGCGACCAGGCCCGCGGCGACCAGCGCGCACACCGCGGCGAGGGCGATGAGGAGCTTGGCGCGGCGCCGCAGGTGCTGGTTGGACCAGCGGCGCAGCCGGATCTTCAGCGGGGTGGCCGGCCGGTCCTCGGGGGTGGCGAAGGAGAGGACGACGTCGTCGAGGGTGTTCTGTTTGGCGGCGCGCGGCTCCCACGCCTCGCCCATCGGGGTCCGTTCGTCGGCGAGTTCGTCGCGCAGGGCGCCGGCGAGGTCGTCGAAGGTGACGAACGGCCGGTCGGCGCGGCCCTGTTCGAGGATCCGCACCACGGCGCGGGTGAAGGCGGTGCCGCCGGCCCCTTCCTCGCCGCTGAAGATCCGGCGGTTGGGCTGGGCGGCCATCAGCAGCGAGACGGGCTTGCGCAGGGCGTGGAAGGCGCTGTCGGCGTTCCCGGAGTAGCAGCACTCCAGGACGATCACGACGCGGTCGGCGCGGGCGTTGTCCAGGCAGGAGAGCACGGTGTCCTGCCAGGAGACGGTGGTGTGGCTCTGGCGGGTGTCCGAGGCGCCCACCATCAACTGGAGGTCGGCGCCGTCGTTGCCGACCCAGCCGTGGCCGGAGAAGTACACCAGCAGCAGGCCGCGCGCCTCGTCGGCGGCGGTGCGCAGGGCGGTGCTGAGGTCCTCGGGGCGGTGCGGCCGGCAGACCACGACCTCGTCGGCGGTGAACAGGTCGGTGCCGGGGCGGGTCAGGGCGTGGCGGAGCGCCTCGGCGTTGTCCTCGACGGCGGGCAGGCGGGTCAGCGTCTCGTAGTCGTGGACGCAGATCAGCAGGGCGCGGTTGACCTTGCCCCGGGCGTCGTACTCGGACATCCGGGTCAGTCCTCGCCGGTGCTGCCGTCCTCGTCCGCACGGCTTGCGGTGCGGGGGCGCGCGGACCCCGGGTCGGCCGGCTGCTGCGGGCCCTCGCCGAGGTCGTGCACCTGCGGGCCGGCGCCGACCGCGACCGAGGGCTCCTCGCCCTCCTCGCGGGCCTCCCGGCGGCGGCGCAGCCACTCGCGTAAGGCGATGCCCAGTCCCTTGGTGATCTCGGCGGCGACCGCCCCGACGACGACCAGGACCAGGTCGTCGACGCCGACCGCCATCGCACCGTCGGCGGCGTCGCGGCCGGGGCTCTCCTCGGGGCGGGGCCGGCGCTGCCAGTCGTGCTGGTGCCGCGTCAGCCAGGGCTCGCGCTCCAGCCATGCGGTGAGGTCGTCGATGTCCTGGCTCGGATTGTTGGTACCCGCGACCCTGATGCGGATCTCGTGGCGGTCGGCGCTCTCCGGCATCCCCCGGTCCCCCTCCCGGCGGGCCCCTTCGCCCACCGTGCTCCAGATAGTGGCGCGGGAGGCGTGCCAGGGGCAACCGTCCGTGAGCCGGCGGCCACCCTGTGGCTTTGGCCACAGGTCCGGCGGTGGGGCTGCTTCGCAGGTCAAGGGTGAGTTGACGGGCCTTCGCGGGGCGTGGTGGACTGCCGGGGCCAATCGGCGACAGCAGAGGAAGTCCGGTGCGAATCCGGCGCGGTCCCGCCACTGTCACCGGGGAGCGCTCCTCCGACGAGGGCCACGGCCCGTACTCCGTACGGGCGGGAAGGCCGGGGGCGGCGCCGATCCGGGAGCCAGGAGACTCTGGTCGCCGTCACGTCGAGCCAGGGCGCGGACCCTGAGTGAGGACATACCGCCATGCCCGGCTGCCCGTCGAGAGCTCCCCTGCCCGCTGCCGCCGGGTCCCTTCGAGGGCGGACGGCGGCCTGATCCGATGCGCGGCGAACACGCGGGATATGCGTGCGGCGCGGTCCTCGGCTACCTCGGCGATCTGATCGCGGCGGATCCGCGGCGCGGCCATCCGGTGGCCGCGTTCGGCCGGGCCGCGGGCGCCGTCGAACGCCGGCTGTGGCGCGACCACCGCGGCCACGGGACGGCGCACACCCTGGTCTGCGCGGGCGGCGCGGCCGTCGGCGCCGCGCTGCTGGAACGCGCCCTGCGGGACCGTCCGGGCGCCCGGACCGCGCTGACCGCGGCGGCCGTGTGGGCGGTGCTGGGCGGCACCTCGCTCGGCCGGGAGGCGCGGGCCGTGGGCGGTGCGCTGGCCGTCGGCGACCTGGACGCGGCGCGGGAACGGCTGCCGCATCTGTGCGGGCGCGATCCGCAGTCCCTGGACGGGCCGCAGATGGCCCGTGCGGTGGTGGAGTCGGTCGCCGAGAACACTTCGGACGCGGTGGTGGGCGCCCTGGTGTGGGGCGCCCTCGGCGGTGTGCCCGGCCTGGTGGCGTTCCGGGCGGTGAACACCCTGGACGCGATGGTGGGTCACAAGTCGCCGCGCTACCGGCGGTTCGGCTGGGCGGCGGCCCGTCTCGACGATGTCGCCGGCTGGCCCGGCGCCCGGCTGACCGCGGCGCTGGCGGTCCTGGCGGGCCCGGACCGGCGCGGTGCGCTGCGGGCCTGGAGGGCGGACGGCGGGGCCCATCCGAGCCCCAACGCGGGCCCGGTGGAGGCGTCGTTCGCGGGGGCGCTGGGCGTCCGCCTGGGCGGCACCCTGGCGTACGGCGGGCGGGTGGAGCACCGGCCGGTGCTCAACGGCGGCGCACACCCGCCCCAGGTGCCCGACATCGAGCGGGCGGTGCGCCTGTCCCGGCGGGTGGGCCTGCTGGCGCTGGGCGTCACGGTGGCGGGCCGGCTGGCGGCGGGCACGGTATGGCGCAGGAGTCTGCGCGGGAGCGGGAGGAGAACCCGGTGAACGGGCGGAGGAGGGCGGCCGGCGGGGCCGTGGGCGGCGGGCTGCTGGTGGCCGGGACGACGTCCGACGCCGGCAAGAGCGTGGTGACCGCCGGCATCTGCCGTTGGCTGGTCCGGCAGGGCGTCTCGGTGGCGCCCTTCAAGGCGCAGAACATGTCGCTGAACTCGTTCGTGACCCGGGAGGGCGCGGAGATCGGCCGGGCGCAGGCGATGCAGGCGGCCGCGGCCCGGGTCGAGCCGACCGCGCTGATGAACCCGGTGCTGCTCAAGCCGGGCAGCGACCGCAGCAGCCAGGTGGTGCTGCTGGGGAAGCCGGTGGGCGAGCTGAGCGCGCGCGGCTACCACTCCGGGCGCCAGGAGCAGTTGCTGGGCACCGTGACGGACTGCCTGGCGGAGCTGCGGCGCACCCACGACGCGGTGATCTGCGAGGGCGCCGGCAGCCCCGCCGAGATCAACCTGCGGCGGACCGACATCGTCAACATGGGCATCGCCCGGGCGGCACGGATCCCGGTGGTGGTGGTCGGCGACATCGACCGTGGCGGGGTCTTCGCCTCGTTCTTCGGCACCACCGCGCTGCTGTCACAGGAGGACCAGGCGCTGGTCGCCGGCTACCTCGTCAACAAGTTCCGCGGCGATGTGACGCTGCTGGAGCCGGGACTGGAGATGCTCCGCGGGCTCACCGGCCGGGCCACGTACGGCGTCCTGCCGTACGCGCACGGGCTGGGCATCGACGAGGAGGACGGACTGAGGGTGTCGCTGCGCGGCGCGGTCCGCGAGTCGGTGGTGGTGGCGCCGCCGGCCGGTGAGGACATCCTCCGGGTCGCGGTGTGCGCGGTGCCGCTGATGTCCAACTTCACCGACGTGGACGCGCTGGCGGCCGAACCGGGTGTGGTGGTGCGGTTCGTGGACCGGCCCGAGGAGCTGGCCGACGCGGACCTGGTGGTGCTGCCGGGGACCCGCGGCACGGTCCGCGCGCTGGCCTGGCTGCGGGAGCGCGGGCTGGCGGACGCGGTGGTCCGGCGGGCCGCGGAGGGCCGCCCGGTACTGGGCATCTGCGGCGGGTTCCAGATGCTCGGCGAGCGCATCGAGGACGAGGTCGAGTCGCGGGCGGGCACGGTGGACGGGCTGGGGCTGCTGCCGGTACGGGTGCGGTTCGCGGTGGAGAAGACGCTCGCCCGGCCGTCCGGTGAGGCGCTGGGCGAGCCGGTGGAGGGGTACGAGATCCACCACGGCGTCGCCGAAGTGGCCGGGGGCGACGAGGAGTTCTTGGACGGGTGCCGGGCGGGGGCCGTGTGGGGCACGCACTGGCACGGCTCCCTGGAGAGCGACGGGTTCCGGCGGGCGTTCCTGCGGGAGGTGGCCCGGGCGGCCGGCCGCCGGTTCGTGCCGGCGCCGGACACCCGCTTCGGCGCGCTGCGCGAGGAGCAACTGGACCGGCTGGGCGATCTGATCGAGGAGCACGCGGACACCAAGGCGCTGCTGCGGCTGATCGAGGAGGGGGTGCCGGAGGGGTTGCGGTTCGTTCCTCCGGGGGCGCCGTGAGGGCCCCCGGAGGCGGGATCCCCGCATGTGCGGGGCGCACAACAGCAGCTCCGCCAAGTGCTCGTGAAGGAGCGGGCCATCCCCGCATAAGCAGGGCCAAGAACGCCAGCGTGCCGCGCGGCACACACAGTTCGACCGGCAACGGACGCAAGCCACCCGAAGGAGCGATCACCACATGAGCACCCGGTATCCGTTCACCGCCGTCGTCGGCATGGACGACCTGCGGCTGGCGCTGCTGCTGAACGCCGTCAGCCCGGCGGTCGGCGGTGTCCTGGTCCGTGGCGAGAAGGGCACCGCGAAGAGCACCGCGGTGCGTGCCCTGGCGGACCTCATGCCCGAGGTGCCGGTGGTGGCGGGCTGCCGCTTCAGCTGCGACCCGCTCTCCCCCGATCCCCAGTGCCCGGACGGCCGGCACGACGCCGGCCCCGCCGAGTCCCGGCCGGCCCGCATGGTCGAGCTGCCGGTGGGCGCCTCCGAGGACCGCCTCGTCGGCGCGCTCGACATCGAGCGGGCGCTCGCCGAGGGCGTGAAGGCGTTCGAGCCGGGGCTGCTCGCGGCCGCCCATCGCGGCATCCTCTACGTGGACGAAGTCAACTTGCTCCATGACCACCTGGTCGACGTCCTCCTGGACGCCGCCGCCATGGGCGCCTCCTACGTGGAGCGGGAGGGCGTCTCGGTGCGGCACGCCGCCCGGTTCCTGCTCGTCGGGACGATGAACCCCGAGGAGGGCGAGCTGCGGCCGCAGTTGCTGGACCGGTTCGGGCTGACCGTGGAGGTCGCGGCGTCCCGGGACCCGGAGCAGCGGGTGGCGGTGGTCCGCCGCCGGCTGGCCTACGACGACGACCCGGCGGGCTTCGCGGCGCGCTGGGCGGACGAGGAGCGTCAGCTGCGGGAACGGATCGCGCTGGCGCGGGAGTTGCTGCCGCAGGTGCGGCTCGGCGACGCGGCGCTGCGGCAGATCGCGGCGACCTGCGCGGCGTTCGAGGTGGACGGGATGCGGGCGGACATCGTGATGGCCCGCACGGCGACCGCGCTGGCGGCCTGGGACGGGCGGACCGAGGTGCTCCCGGAGGACGTCCGTCAGGCGGCGCTGCTCGCGCTGCCGCACCGGCGGAGGCGCAATCCCTTCGACGCGCCGGGGCTCGACGAGGACAAGCTCGATCAGGTACTGGAGGAGTCCGGCGGGCAGGACCCGGACGGCGACGACGATCCGGATCCGGAGCCGGAGGGCCCGGACGGCGGACCGGACGGCGGTCCCGGCGGCGGTCCCGGCGGGCTGCCGCCGCAGGACGGCGGGCCCCGGGAGCAGCCGGCGGACGCGCCGGCCCCGGAGCTGCCGCGGCAGCCCGAACCGGAGCGTCCGGCGCGTGCGGAGGACCCGGAGCGGGAGCCGGCGGCCTCCGGGCCGGGCCGGGAGCAGGCCGCGGTGGGCGCCACCGAGCCGTTCCGGACCCGGCGGCTGGACGTGCCGGGGCTGGGCGAGGGCGCGGACGGCCGACGGTCCCGGGCGCGCACCGCGCACGGCCGGACGACCGGGGCGCGCCGGCCCCGAGGGGCCCTGGGGAAGCTGCACCTGGCGGCGACGGTGCAGGCCGCGGCGCCGCACCAGTGGGCCCGCGGGCGGCGCGGCCCGGGGCTGGTGGTGCGCCGGGACGACCTGCGGGAGGCGGTGCGCGAGGGGCGCGAGGGCAACCTCGTGCTGTTCGTGGTGGACGCGTCCGGGTCGATGGCGGCGCGGAAGCGGATGGGCGCCGTCAAGGGGGCGGTGCTGTCGCTGCTGCTCGACGCGTACCAGCGGCGGGACAAGATCGGGATGATCACCTTCCGGGGTTCCGGTGCCGAGTTGGCGCTGCCGCCGACGTCGTCGGTCGAGGCGGGCGCGGCGCGGCTGGCGCAGCTGCCGACCGGCGGCCGGACGCCGCTGTCGGAGGGGCTGCTGCGGGCCCATGAGGTGCTGCGGGTGGAGCGGATGCGGGATCCGTCGCGCCGGCCGCTGCTGGTGGTGGTCACCGATGGCCGGGCGACCGGCGGCCCGGACCCGCTGGGGCGGGCGCACCGGGCGGCGGGGCTGCTGGCCGGCGGGGGCGTCGCGTCGGTGGTGGTGGACTGCGAGGCGGGACCTGTGCGGCTGGGGCTGGCCGGGGAGCTGGCCCGGGAGCTCGGCGGCACCGCCGTCACCCTCGACGAGCTGCGCGCGGACAGCGTCTCCGCGCTCGTAAGGACCGTGCAGGGCAGGCCCGTCCGCGGCGGCAGCAGTGCCGGCCGGGGCCGGGATCACGATCACGTCAACAGGGAGAAGGCCGCGTAATGCCGCAGGGACAGCCGTCCGTCGTACCGGACGACGGACTCACCACCCGCCAGCGCCGCAACCGCCCGCTGGTCCTGGTCCACACGGGCAAGGGCAAGGGCAAGTCCACCGCCGCCTTCGGGCTGGCGCTGCGGGCCTGGAACCAGGGCTGGCCGGTCGGGGTGTTCCAGTTCGTGAAGTCGGCGAAGTGGAAGGTCGGCGAGGAGCGGGCGCTGAAGGTGCTGGGCGGCACCGGGGAGGGCGGCACCGTCGACTGGCACAAGATGGGCGAGGGCTGGTCCTGGGTGCAGCGCGACTCCCAGTTCAGCAACGAGGAGGCGGCCCGGGAGGGTTGGGAGCAGGTCAAGCGGGACCTGGCGGCCGAGACCTACCGGCTGCTGGTGCTGGACGAGTTCGCCTACCCGATGAAGTGGGGCTGGGTGGACGTCGAGGAGGTGGTGTCGGTGCTGCGCGAGCGGCCCGGTGCGCAGCACGTCGTCATCACCGGGCGGGACGCGCCCGAGGCGCTGCTGGACTTCGCGGACCTGGTGACGGACATGACGAAGGTCAAGCACCCGATGGACGCGGGTCAGAAGGGCCAGCGGGGCATCGAATGGTGAGCTCCTCATGAGTGGCGGCGCCGTGCCCCGGCTGGTGATCGCCGCGCCGTCCTCGGGCGCCGGGAAGACGACGGTGGCCACCGGCCTGATGGCGGCCTTCGCCGAGGCGGGCCTTGCGGTGTCGCCGCACAAGGTGGGGCCGGACTACATCGATCCGGGGTACCACTCGCTGGCCACCGGCCGGCCCGGCCGCAACCTGGACGCCTATCTGTGCGGCCCGCAACAGATCGCGCCGCTGTTCCTGCACGGGGCGGCGGGCGCGGACCTGGCGCTGGTCGAGGGCGTGATGGGGCTGTTCGACGGGGCGTCGGGGATGGGCGAGCTGTCCTCGACCGCGCAGGTGGCGAAGGTGCTGCGGGCGCCGGTGGTGCTGGTGGTGGACGCCTCCTCGCAGTCCCGGTCGGTGGCGGCGCTGGTGCACGGCTTCGCGTCGTGGGACCCGGAGGTGCGGCTGGCCGGGGTGATCCTCAACAAGGTCGGTTCGGACCGGCACGAGGAGCTGCTGCGGGACGCCATGGGCTCCTCCGGGGTGCCGGTGCTCGGGGCGCTGCGCCGTACCGAGCAGGCCCGTACGCCGTCCCGGCACCTGGGTCTGGTGCCGGTCGCCGAGCGGCGCGCCGAGGCCCTGGACTCGGTGCGGGCGCTGGCCGCGCGGGTGCGCGAGGGCTGCGATCTGGAGGCGCTGCTCGCGCTGGCGCGCTCGGTGCCGGAGCTGCCCGACCGGCCGTGGGACCCGGCCCGGGCGGTGCCGGCGCCCGCCGTGGGCGCCGGCCGGCCGGTGGTCGCGGTGGCCGGCGGCCCCGCGTTCACGTTCTCGTACGCCGAGCACGCCGAGCTGCTGACCGCGGCGGGCGCCGAGGTGGTGCCGTTCGACCCGCTGCGGGACGAGCAACTGCCGCCCGGCACCCGGGGGTTGGTGATCGGCGGCGGCTTCCCGGAGATGTACGCGCCGGAGCTGTCGGCGAACGCGCCGCTGCGGGCCGCGGTGGCCGCGCTGGCGGCGTCCGGGGCGCCGGTCGCCGCGGAGTGCGCCGGGTTGCTCTATCTCTCCCGTTCGCTCGACGGGAAGCCGATGTGCGGGGTGCTGCCCGCCGACGGCCGGATGACCGAGCGGCTGACCCTGGGCTACCGGGAGGCGGTGGCGCTGACCGACAACGCGCTGGCGGCGGCCGGGACCCGGGTGCGGGGCCACGAGTTCCACCGGACGGTGCTGGAGCCGGGCGCGGGGGCGTCCCCGGCGTGGGGCGTGACGCACCCCCGGCGCGGCGTGGAGGGCTTCGTCTCCGGCGGGGTGCACGCCTCGTATCTGCATGTGCACTGGGCGGCGGAACCGGCCCTGGCCGGGCGGCTGGTGGCGTCCGCGGCCCGGGTCGCGGCGCCGGCCGCGGACGGCGCCCGGTGAGCGCCGAGGTCGCCGGGGCGACCGGCGCCCTGGTGGGGCGGCGCGCCCCGGTGGCGCTCGGGCCGGGAGCCGTCGCGGCATGAGCGGCGCGGCCGCGGTCCCGCGGCGGCCGGGCGGCGCGCTGGTCGCGGGGGTGGGGGCCCGGCGCGGGGTGCCGGCGGCGGAGGTGCTGGAGCTGATCGGGGCGGCGTTGGCGGCGGCGGGCCGGGCGCCGGCCGCGCTGGCCGGGCTGGCCACCGTCGACGCCAAGGCGGCCGAGCCGGGGCTGGTGGCCGCGGCGCGGGAACTCGGGGTTCCGCTGTGGTCGTTCCCGGCGGCGGAGCTGGCGGCGGTGCCGGTCCCGGCGCCGTCCGCCGCGGTCCGGGCCGTGGCCGGTACGCCGAGCGTCGCCGAGGCGGCCGCGCTGCTGGCCGCGGGGCCCGGGGCCCGGCTGGTCGTCGGCAAGCGGGTGTCGGCGCCGGCGGGCCGGCCGGCCGCGGCGACCTGCGCCCTGGCGGCCCCCGCCGCCCCGAACACCCGGGACATTCCCGCCATTACCTCCGGTACGGCGGGCGCGGCCGACATGCCCACGGCGGGTCCCGCTATCGTCATCGTCCCCTCCCTCGACGCACCGGCTCCACCGGAGCGGCCAACGCCGCGCTCCCCATCCGGCGTGGCCCGGCGGGCGGCGGAGGGCGGCGGCCACCGCCCCGACAGCGAAGCCCCTGGCACCAAGGAGACGTTGTGACCACCCGTCCCGCATTGCTCATCGCCGGTCACGGCACCCGTCGCGAAGGGGCGGCCGGCGCCCTGCGCACGCTGGTGCGCACGCTCGCCGAGCGGCACCCCGAAGTGCCGGTCGCCGGCGGCTTCTTCGGCGCCTCGGCGTCGCCGCTGCCGCTGTCCGGCGCGGTCGAGGAGTTGGCCGCGCGGGGCGCGACCCGGCTGATCGTGGTGCCGCTGCTGATGGCGCCCACCGGGCCGATACGGGAGTCGCTGCCGGAGGCGGTGGCGCGGGCGGTCGCGGCGCACCCCGGTCTCGGCTCGGTGTGCCTGCCCGAGCTGGGGCCGCACCCCCGGCTGCTGGAGGTGCTGGAGCGGCGGCTGGACGAGGCGCTGGGCGGCGGCGCGCGGCGGCCCGCGGACCGGGCCCGCACCACGGTGCTGCTGGTGGGCCGGGGCGCGGCCGATCCCTACGCCAATGCCGAAGTGGTCCGGGCCGCCCGACTGTTGTGGGAGGGCCGCGGCTTCGCGGGCGTGGAGACCGCGTTCGTCACCCTGGCGGCGCCGGACGTGCCGACCGGGCTGGACCGGTGCCGGGTGCTGGCCGCGGCGGCGCCGGACGCCTCGGGTCCGGGGCGCACCGTGGTCCTGCCGTTCTTCCTCTTCGCCGGTGACCTGCTGGACCGGCTGCGGATGCAGACCGAGGGCTGGGCGGCGGCGCACCCGTGGGCCGAGGTGCTGGCCGCGGAGCCGATCGGCGCGGCGCCGGAACTGGCCGCGGTGATCATGGAGCGCTACCGGGCGACGGTGGCGGACGAGGCGGCGGGGCACGGCCGGGCGGCGGCGGGGGACGCCCGGCCGGCGACCGGCCCGCTGCCCGACGCCGCGCTGAGCGCCGCGGGGGGCCAGGCGTGACCGGACCGGCGCTGTCGTCGGCGTCCCCGGCGCACAGCGGGCCCGACTCCGGGGAGGTGGATCTGCGGCACCACGGCGACGCCGAGGTGCGCGGCACGGATCCGGCGGAGCTGACGGACCTGGCGGTCAATGTCCGCGCGGGCACGCCCCCGGCCTGGCTGAAGGATCGGATCGCCGGGTCGCTGGACGGGCTGGCCGCGTACCCGGACGGCCGGGCGGCCCGCCGGGCGGTCGCCGCGCGGCACGGGCTGCCGGTGCGGCGGGTGCTGCTGACGGCCGGCGCCGCCGAGGCGTTCGTGCTGGTGGCGCGGGCGCTCCGGGCCCGCCGGCCGGTGGTGGTGCATCCGCAGTTCACCGAGCCGGAGGCGGCGCTGCGGGACGCCGGGTACGAGGTCGGGCGGGTGCTGCTGGCGGAGCGGGACGGCTTCCGGCTGGATCCGGCGGCGGTGCCGGACGACGCGGACCTGGTCGTCGTCGGCAATCCCACCAATCCCACCTCGGTGCTGCATCCGGCGGGCATGCTGGCCGCCCTGGCGCGGCCCGGCCGCACCCTGGTGGTGGACGAGGCGTTCATGGACGCGGTGCCCGGGGAGCGGGAGTCGCTGGCGGGACGGGTGGGCGAGCTGCCGGGGCTGGTGGTGCTGCGCAGTCTCACCAAGACCTGGGGGCTGGCCGGTCTGCGGGTCGGCTATGTGCTGGCCGACGAGGGGACCGTGGCGGCGCTGGAGCGGGCCCAGCCGCTGTGGCCGGTCTCCAGTCCGGCGCTGGCCGCCGCCGAGGCGTGTTGTGCGCCGGCGGCGCTGGCCGAGGCGGCCGCGGCGGCCGAGGAGATCGCCGCGGACCGGGCCCATCTGCTGGCCCGGCTGGCCGGGTTCCCCGCGGTGGTGGTGGCCGGTCCGGCGGCGGGGCCGTTCGTGCTGGTGCGGCTGCCGGGGGCGACGGCGGTCCGGGCCGGGCTGCGGGCCCGCGGGTTCGCGGTGCGCCGCGGCGACACCTTCCCCGGACTGGGCCCGGACTGGCTCCGGTTGGCCGTCCGGGACCGGACGACCACCGACCGCTTCGTGGCCGCCCTGGCGGACGTGCTCGGCGACCCGGCCCGGTAGAGCGGACGGGGTGCGCCGCGCGGGCCCACGCGGCGCACCCGTCCCCACCAGCGCCCGGCGCCCCCCACGGCACCGATGCGCTGGGGTGCCTCCCCCGCCGTGCGGGCGAGGGGAGGGTCCGTCAGCCGCGCCCGTCCGGCGCGGCGCTCCGGCGGCGGGTGTAGACCATCGCCCCGGCGCCGCCGGCGACCAGCAGGACCGCGCCGCCGACGAGGTACGGGGTGGCGGCGCTGCCGCCGGTCTCGGCGAGGTTCTCGGTGGCCGGGCGGGCGCCGCCCCCGGTGTGCGCCTGGGTGCCGGTGCCCGGCTCGTGGGGCTGACCGGGGTGCGCCGGGGTGCCGGGCTTGTCCGGGGTGCCGTGCGGGGTGGTGCAGGTGGCCTGGGCCAGCGTGACCTGGCCGTGGACCTCCGCGACGTTGAGCTTCAACGGGTTGACCGAGACCCGGAGTTGGAGCGCGGTGGCGGCGGCGCTCGCCGAGGTGGTGCTCTTCTGCGACAGGTCGAGCCGGACGTCGCCGACGCCGGGCACGTCGACCTCGGTGGTCCCGCCGGCACGGAGCGCGACCCGCTTGCCCAGCACCACGACGTCGCCCAGCACCTGGGACTCGGCCCGCGGATGCGCTCCGGCCGTGCAGACGGCGCGGGCGGTGACCTGCTGGACCTCGGCCAGCGGCAGCGCCGGCAGGCCGGGGAGCTGGACCTTGGCCCGGACGAGGTGGGCGTGGCCCTCGGTGGTCCGCCCGTCGGCGGTGGCCCGGGCGGTGGCGACGTCGGCCCGCAGCAGGCTGACCGGCCGGCCGCCGTCGATGCCGTCCAGCCGGACGGTGAGCGCGGTCTTGTCGGCCGAGGCCGGAGCGTGGACCTCGTTGAGGACGGCCCGGACGGGGACGTTCAGGCTCTTGTCGAGCAGGTTGACGTCCAGGGCGGTGCGCAGCACCACCGCCCCCGAGGTGCCGTGGCCACGGGCGTCGTCGCCGGTGGCGTACGCGGCGGGCGCGGCGGCGAGGGCGACGGCGGGACCGGCCGTCAGGACGGCGGCGGCCAGTGCGGCGCCGATCCGCCTGGTGGTGCCGGCGGAGCCGGCGGTGGAACGGGTGGACACGTGTATGGAACCCCCACATGAGAGATGGCGCCGCCGACCGCGCCAATGGGGGACATCACGCGGGCCGACGGCATCGACTCGCACATCGTGTACGCACGGAGGGTGAACGGTTAGCCACGCGAGGTTAGTTCACCCCAAAGGGTGGTTTTCGCGCCCTTATTCGATTTCCCCCGACCCCTCCGCCCCGGCGGGCCTCCCCCGCCACAGCCGTACCGGGCCGCGGGGGCCCGGCACGGCCCGCCGGGCGGGGTGCCGTAGGTCGCTCAGCCCACGACCCGGCCGCGCAGCACCACCAGGCGCGGCGCCGCCAGCACCCGGACGTCGGCCCGCGGGTCGGTCTCGTAGACGACCAGGTCCGCGGAGGCGCCCTCGGTGAGCCCGGGGCGGCCGAGCCACTCCCGGGCGCCCCAGGTCGTCGCCGAGAGGGCGGCCTCGACGGGCAGCCCCGCCTTCATCAGCTCGGCGACCTCGTCGGCGACCAGGCCGTGCGGCAGCGAGCCGCCGGCGTCGGTGCCGGCGAAGATCGGGACGCCGGCGTCGTAGGCGGCCCGCACGGTGTCGTAGCGCCGGGCGTGCAGCCGGCGCATGTGGTCCGCCCAGCGCGGGAACTTCGTCTCGCCGCCGGCCGCGAGCTGCGGGAAGGTCGCGATGTTGACCAGCGTGGGGACGATCGCGACCCGGCGCTCCGCGAAGAGCGGGATGGTGTCCTCGGTCAGGCCGGTGGCGTGCTCGATGCAGTCGATGCCGGCCTCGACCAGCGGGGCGAGGGACTCCTCGGCGAAGCAGTGGGCGGTGACCCGGGCGCCGAGCCGGTGCGCCTCGGCGATGGCGGCGGCCACCTCGCCGGGCGGCCAGCAGGCGGCCAGGTCGCCGGTGGAGCGGTCGATCCAGTCGCCGACGAGCTTGACCCAGCCGTCGCCGCGCCGGGCCTCCTGGGCGACGTAGGCGACCAGGTCGGCCGGCTCGATCTCGTGCGCGTAGTTGCGGATGTAGCGCCGGGTGCGGGCGATGTGCCGGCCGGCGCGGATGATCCGCGGCAGGTCGGGGCGGTCGTCGATCCAGCGGGTGTCCGAGGGCGAGCCGGCGTCCCGGATCAGGAGGGTGCCGGCGTCCCGGTCGGTGAGCGCCTGCTTCTCGCTGGTGGCGGCGTCCACCGGTCCGTGCGCGTCCAGTCCGACGTGGCAGTGGGCGTCGACCAGGCCCGGCAGCACCCAGCCGGTCACGGTCCTGGCATCGCGTGCCAGGGCCGGCCGCTCGAAGGTGACCCGGCCGTCGATGACCCACAGCTCGTCGCGGACGTCGTCCGGCCCGACGAGGACCCTCCCCTTGAGGTGCAGCACCGCACCTTCGCTCATGGACGTCATGCACGCACTGTATGCGGGGGCCCGAGCCGGCGGCCACGGTGCGCGAAGAGCCCGCGCCGGCCCCGCTCCGGGCGGTTTTCGCAAAAACCCGCAGCGCGCCCGGGACACATCGAAGCGCGGTGCTTCCCGCATCTCACCGGAAGCGCTTGGCGGAACTTCTCGCACGACTTTTGAGGAAGCGCCCAGGACGCCTTCTACCGGCGAATTCCCTATTCCTCAGAAGAGCAGCTTCCCGTATTCTTATGCCCGCTTTCCTCAAGCTCAAACGCCAAGATTTCGCTAGTACCGAGCCTCATAATTCAGGCACTTCGCGGGAGCGTTACGAAGCTGTGACTGACTACACAGCGTGTCCGTTTCGCCCCGAACTATCGGACCAAACCGTGACACTTTGCAACCGATTCGCGCGCTCGTGCGCCCCCGCGTGATAACACAGATCAGGTTCTCACGTAACCCCTGCCCGCGATGCAATTTGCTTTTCGCCTCGGTAAATTTAATTTCCATGACCGCCGCACAAGCAGACCATGCCGGTGCCCGAAGCGAAATCAGAGAAATACCGGAGGGCTTCAAGCTCGACACCCCCCGGGTGGAGGACGGGGCCGCGATCTGGCGCATCGCCCGCGACTCGAAGACGCTGGACCTGAACTCCTCCTACAGCTACCTCCTGTGGTGCCGCGACTTCGCCGCCACCTCCGCCGTCGCCCGCGACGCGACGGGCGAGCCGGCCGCGTTCATCACCGGCTATCTGCGCCCGGACCGCCCGGACACCCTCGTCGTCTGGCAGGTCGCCGTCGATGCGGCGCACCGCGGGCGGGGCCTGGCCGCCGCCCTGCTGGACGGGCTGACCACCCGTGCCGTCGACGAACTGGGCGTCCGCCGCGTGGAGACCACGATCTCGCCCGGCAACACCGCCTCCAACCGGCTGTTCGCCTCCTTCGCCGAGCGGCACTCGGTGCCGATCGAGCGCGAGATGCTCTTCGACGCGGCGCTCTTCCCCGAGCAGGGCCACGAGGCGGAGGTCCTGCACCTCATAGGCCCGTTCGAGGCGCCGCCCGGCAGCAGACGCTGACCCTGGCCGCGCGCACGGCGCCACCCCCCGGACTTCTCCCTCCCCGCACTCATCTCCCAGGAGCATGCTGTGACCCTCACCCAGCCCGATCTGAGCGTCTTCGAAACCGTCGAGTCGGAGGTGCGCAGCTACTGCCGTGGCTGGCCCACCGTCTTCGACCGCGCCCAGGGCAGCCGCCTGACCGACGAGGACGGCCACACCTACCTGGACTTCTTCGCCGGTGCCGGTTCGCTCAACTACGGGCACAACAACGCGGTCCTCAAACGCGCCCTGCTCGACTACATCGAGCGGGACGGCATCACCCACGGCCTGGACATGTCCACCACGGCCAAGCGGGCCTTCCTGGAGTCGTTCCAGAACATCATCCTGCGGCCGCGCGACCTGCCCTACAAGGTCATGTTCCCGGGCCCGACGGGCGCCAACTCCGTCGAGGCCGCGCTCAAGCTGGCCCGCAAGGTCAAGGGCCGCGAGTCGATCGTGTCCTTCACCAACGCCTTCCACGGCATGTCGCTGGGCGCCCTCGCGGTCACCGGCAACTCCATGAAGCGGGCCGGCGCCGGCATCCCGCTGGTGCACGGCACCCCGATGCCGTTCGACAACTACCTCGACGGCCAGACGCCGGACTTCCTGTGGTTCGAACGGCTGCTGGAGGACCAGGGCTCGGGCCTGAACAAGCCCGCGGCCGTGATCGTGGAGACCGTGCAGGGCGAGGGCGGGATCAACGTCGCCCGCACCGAGTGGCTGCGCGCCCTGGCCGCCCTGTGCCAGCGCCAGGACATGCTGCTGATCGTCGACGACATCCAGATGGGCTGCGGCCGTACGGGGGCCTTCTTCTCCTTCGAGGAGGCGGGCATCGTGCCGGACATCGTCACCGTCTCCAAGTCCATCAGCGGCTACGGACTGCCGATGGCGCTCACCCTGTTCAAGCCGGAGCTGGACATCTGGGAGCCCGGCGAGCACAACGGCACCTTCCGCGGCAACAACCCGGCGTTCGTCACCGCGGCCGCCGCCCTGGACACGTACTGGGCCGACGGCCAGATGGAGAAGCAGACGCTGGCCCGCGGTGAGATCGTCGAGGCACACCTGAAGGCCATCGCCGAGGAGCACCCGGGCACCTTCGCCGAGTACCGCGGCCGCGGTCTGGTGTGGGGCCTGGAGTGCACCGACAAGAGCCTTGCCGACAAGATCGCGGGGCGCGCCTTCGAGCTGGGTCTGCTGATCGAGACCTCCGGCCCGCAGAGCGAGGTCGTCAAACTGCTGCCCGCGCTGACGACCACCCCCGAGGAACTGGACGAGGGCCTGCGGATCCTCGCCCGCGCGGTCCGCGACTGCGCCTGACCGCAGCCCTGCGCCGACATCCCTCGCCGAACCACAGAAAGGCATCCGACACACCATGATCGTCCGCTCGTTCCAGGAGATCGAAGGCACCGACCGCCACGTCAAGGCCAAGTCCGGCACGTGGGAGAGCAAGCGCATCGTGCTCGCCAAGGAGCGGGTCGGCTTCTCGCTCCATGAGACGGTCCTCTACGCCGGAACCGAGACGTCCATGTGGTACGCCAACCACATCGAGGCCGTGGTCTGCGTCGAGGGCGTCGCCGAGCTGACCAACGACGAGACCGGCGAGAAGCACCTCATCACGCCCGGCGTGATGTACCTGCTCGACGGGCACGAGAAGCACACCATGCGGATCAAGGAGGACTTCCGCTGCCTGTGCGTCTTCAACCCGCCGGTCACCGGTCGCGAGGACCACGACGAGAACGGCGTCTACCCGCTGCTCACCGAGCCCGAGGCGGGCTGAGCGGCACCGCACCGCCGCGGGCCGCCGCGATGCCATGAGATTCCGTACGAGAGGAGAGGAAGGCACCACCATGACCACCGCACCCGAGCGCACCGCCGACCTGTACCCGACCCGTGGGACCTCCGAGGTCATCACCCCGCGGAAGGACCCGGTGGTGTGGTCGCGGCCCGGAGTCGAGGGGCCCTTCGCCGCTGCCGAGCTGAGCGACTTCGACCGTGACGGCTTCTGCGCGCTGCCGGAGCTGCTCACCGCGGACGAGGTCGCGGTGTACCGCGCCGAGCTGGACCGGCTGGTGGGCGACCCGGCGATGCGCGCCGACCCGCGCTCGATCGTCGAGCCGACGTCACAGGCCGTCCGCTCGGTCTTCGAAGTCCACCGGATCAGCGAGGTGTTCGCGGGACTGGTCGCCGACCCCCGGGTGGTCGGCCGGGCCCGGCAGATCCTCGGCTCGGACGTCTACGTCCACCAGTCGCGGATCAACGTCAAGCCCGGGTTCGGTGCCTCCGGCTTCTACTGGCACTCGGACTTCGAGACCTGGCACGCCGAGGACGGGCTGCCGCACATGCGCACGGTGTCGGTCTCGATCGCGCTGACCGAGAACTACGACACCAACGGCGGCCTGATGATCATGCCCGGGTCGCACCGGTACTTCGTCGGGTGCGAGGGCGCCACCCCGAAGGACAACTACAAGAAGTCGCTCCAGATGCAGGACGCGGGGACGCCGTCGGACGAGGCGCTGACGACGATGGCGGACCGGCACGGCATCCGCCTGTTCACCGGCCGGGCCGGCTCGGCGACCTGGTTCGACTGCAACGCCATGCACGGCTCCGGCGACAACATCACGCCGTACCCGCGCAGCAACGTCTTCATCGTCTTCAACAGCGTGGAGAACCCCGCGGTGGAGCCGTTCGCGGCGCCGGTCCGGCGCCCGGAGTACATCGGGGCGCGCGCCCCGTTCGTTCCGGTCAAATAGGGGACGGCCGGTGCTCCGGCACCGGGCGGGGAAGCGGGGAGGCCCCGCGCGCGGCCGCCGCACGGCACCACTGGGGTGCGGTGCGGCGGCCGCCGCGCGCGGGGCCTCGACCGCGTCACGACGGCCGGGGCTGACGCTCCGTCAGCTCTCGTCGTCCAGCGCGGGGTAGTCCAGATAGCCGCGGTCGTCGCCACCGTAGAAGCCGTCCCGGTCCGGGGTGTTGAACGGGCCGCCGGCGGCCAGTCGGCGGGGCAGGTCGGGGTTGGCGATGAACAGCGCGCCGTACGCCAGCAGATCGGCCTCGCCGCGCTCGACGAGCGGGAGCTCCTCGGGGCCGGTGGGCCGGCCTTCGGTGGCCGGGTTGAGCAGGAACGGGCCGTCGAACCGCTTCCGCAGCCGGGCCAGCAGCTCCAGGTCGGTCACGTCGCAGGTGTGCAGATAGGCCAGGCCCAGCGGGGCGACGGCCTCGATCAGCGCGGTGTAGGTGGCCTCGGGCGCGGGCTCGTCGATGTCGTTGAACGGGTTGCCGGGCGAGAGCCGCAAACCGGTGCGGTGCGCGCCGACCGCGCCGGCGACCGCCTTGACCACCTCGATGGCGAACCGGGCGCGGGCCTCGTCGGAGCCGCCCCACGCGTCGGTGCGCCGGTTGGCGTTGGGGGCCAGGAACTGGTGGATCAGGTAGCCGTTGGCACCGTGGATCTCCACGCCGTCGAAGCCGGCCTCGATGGCGTTGCGGGCCGCGGCGGCGAAACCGTCGACGGTCGCGCGGATCTGCTCGTCGGTCAGCTCGCGCGGGGTGACGAAGTCCGTCGGGCCGTTCTGGGTGAAGCCCTGGCCCGCCGCCTTCACCGCGGACGGGCCGACCGGCTCCAGCCCGTCGGGCAGCAGCACCGGGTGGCCGATCCGGCCGCCGTGCCACAGCTGGGCGAAGATCCGGCCGCCGGCGGCGTGCACGGAGTCGGTGACCCGGCGCCAGCCGGCGACCTGGTCCGCGGCGTGCAGCCCCGGGGTGAGCGGGTAGCCGCGGCCGACCACCTCGGTCTGGGTGGCCTCGGTGATGATCAGGCCGGCCGAGGCCCGCTGGGTGTAGTACTCGACCATGGACGGGGTGGGGACACCCTCGGCGGTGGCGCGGTTACGGGTCATCGGCGCCATGACGATGCGGTTGGCGAGCGGTATACCGGCGAGCTCTATGGGGTCGAACGCAGTGGTCACTGACGGCCTTTCAGCGGTTTGTCATGGTTCGTCAACTCGGCTGCCGAGCCGAACCATTGGCCACTACCTCAGCGGTCGATCCCGGCCCCGTATTCCCCTGGGGCCGTATTCCCCTCGGGCCCCGAACCGCCCGTCAAGGAACCAACAGGGACAGCGCCCGGCTCACGTCCTCGGTCGAGTTGTAGAGGTGGAACGCCGCCCGGAGCAGCCCGCCGCGGACCGAGACCCGCACCCCGGCCCGGGCCAGCCGCGGTTCGGCGTCCGCCAGCCCCGGGGTGGAGACGATCGCGGACCCGGGTGCGGCCCGCGGGGTGAAGCCGGCGGCCTCCAGCCCGGCCCGGTACTGCTGCGCCAGCGCGACGTTGTGGGCGTGGACGGTGTCCACGCCCAGCTCCGCGAGCAGCCCGAGGGAGTGCTCGGCGGCCACGTAGGAGTAGTGGGCGTGCGGCTCGTCGTAACGGCGGGCGGTCGCCGCCGGTCGGTCGACCGGACCGTAGTTGGACTCCCCCGGGTCCTCCCCGGCGACCCACCCCGCGTGCGCCGGCACCGGCCACCCCGGGCCGCCCGGCTCCCCCCGCTCCCCGCCGAAGACCATGAACGTCGTCCCGCGCGGGCACAGCAGCCACTTGAACGCCCCGCACACCACGTAGTCGAAGTCCGCGAGCCGCAGCGGCAGCCAGCCCGCCGCCTGCGTGATGTCGACATACGTCAGCGCCCCGTGCGCCCGGGCGGCGTCCCGGATGGCGGCCAGGTCGGCGATCCGGCCGTCCAGCGCGTGCACCGCGCTCACCGCGACCAGCGCCGTCCCGGGCCGCACCGCGTCGGCGAGCGCCTCCCACGGCACCGCCCGCACCGTGCACCCGGCGCGCGCCGCCAGCGGGTTCACCAGGGAGCTGAAGTCCCCCTCGGCGACCAGCACTTCGCTGCCGGCCGGCAGCGAGCCCGCGACGAACGCCGACTGCACCGCGACCGAACTGCCCAGCGCCACCCGCTCCTCGGGCACCCCCATCAGTCGGGCGAAGGCACCGCGCACCCGGGCGCCCGTCCCGAGGTAGTCGCGCCCCATCGTCCCGTGCGACGCCGACTCCGCCACGGCGGCGGTCAGCGCGGCGGCGCTCCGCGCGGGCAGCAGCCCGCAGGACGCCGAGTTCAGATAGACCGTCTCGGGCGCGAACTCGTCGCCGCCCAGTGCCATGTGTCGCTGCATGGCCCCACTCTGCTCGGTGACCGCCCCGGCGTCCACGGGAATGCCCGGGCCGCGACGCGGGGGCGGACCGGCCGGTGGGTCAGACCGCGCAGCTCCCGTCGCCGCAGCCGTCCGCGTCGTCGGCGGCGACGGCCAGCACCTGGACGGCGGAGTCGGCGTGCGCCCGCTCCAGGGCCTGGCGGAAGACGTCGGCGGGCTGGGCGCCGGAGACGCCGTAGCGGCGGTCGATGACGAAGAAGGGGACGCCGGTGGCGCCCAGCTCGGCGGCGGCGCGCTCGTCGGCACGGACCTCGTCGGCGTAGGCGTCGGGGTCGGCGAGGACCCGCGCGGCCTCGGCCTCGGGCACGCCGGCCCCGACCGCGATCCCGGTCAGCACCGCAGGGTCCGCGAGCTGCCGGGCCTCGGCGAAGTTGGCGTGGTAGAGGGCGGTGAGCAGCGCGTCCTGGACGCCGTGCGCCGTGGCCAGGTGGAGCAGCCGGTGCAGGTCGAAGGTGTTGCCGTGGATGCGGTCGGAGCGGTAGCCCAGCCCCTCGCCGGCCGCCGCCTCGGCCACCCGGGCCTCCATCGCCTCGGCCTGTTCCCGGCTCACGCCGTACTTCGTCGCGAGCATGTCCAGGATCGGGACGTCGGTGGCCGGCGGGGCGGCCGGGTCCAGTTCGAAGGAACGGTGGACGACCTCGACGTCCGCCCGCTGGGCGAAGGCCGCCAGACCGGCCTCGAACCGGGCCTTGCCGATGTAGCACCAGGGGCAGGCGATGTCCGACCAGATTTCGACGCGCATGGGGATGACTCTCGATGACTTTCCTCGGGGGAACCGGCCCGCGGCCGATCAGGGGTACGAAGGGGTGCAACGGTGCCGGCAGCGGGCTTATTCCGGATGCCCGGGCGTCCCGAACGGGTCGGCCGCCGCGCGATGCGCCGGATGCGCGTCGGCCGGGCGGTACCGTCCCGCTATGGGCACGCCACCACCGCACGCGACCGACGGGTTCTGGGAGTCGACCGGGGCCACCAAGACGTTCACGCATCCGCTCGACGCCGAGCTGCTGACGGAGTTCGTGCCGCGGACCGCGCGGGTGCTGGACTACGGCTGCGGGTACGGGCGGCTCACCGCCGAACTGGTCGGGTCGGGGTACCGGGCGGTGCGCGGGGTGGACCGGTCCGCGGCGCTGATCGCGCGGGGGCGGCGGGAGCATCCGGGGCTGGCCCTGATGCGCTGGGCCGGGTTCCCGCTGCCGTTCGCGGACCGCAGCTTCGACGCGGCGCTGCTGTTCGCGGTGCTGACCTGTGTGCCGGACGACGCCGGCCAGCGGGCGATCGTCGGGGAGCTGGGGCGGCTGGTGCGGCCCGGTGGGGTGCTCTACGTGAGCGATGTGCCACTGCAGGACGACGCGTTCCACCGCGGGCAGTACGAGCGGTTCGCGGCGCGGTACGGGACGTACGGGGTGTTCGAGACGGAGGACGGCGGGGTGTTCCGGCACCATCCGCCGGAGTGGCTGCGGGGGCTGCTGCGGGAGGCGGGTTTCACGGTGCTGCGGGAGCGCCGCACGGTGGTGCCGACGCTGGACGGCCGCACCGCCGAGCGGCTGCAGATCATGGCCCGGCGGGAGCCGGCCGGTGCTCCGGCGGAGTCAGGCACAGGGTGAGTGCCAGGTGGGTCGCGTCCGGGGCGGGACGGCGGTCCGGGTCGGGGCGCCAGCCGAGCCGGGTGTAGAAGCTGCGGGCGCGGTGGTTGTGCCAGAGGACGTCGAGGACGGCCCGGGAGTGGCCGGCGGCGCGCCAGGCGTGCAGACAGGCGGCGTGCAGGGCACGGCCCACGCCGGTGCCCCAGTGGGCCGGATCGACGTGCAGCTGGTGCAGCGCGACGGTGGTCGCGGGGTCGGTGCTGGAGGGGTGTCCCCGGTGGGGGCGGTAGGAGGCGGCGCCGAGGACGGTGTCGCGGTGGACGGCGCAGAGGGTGGGCGCCTCGTCGCGGTGCAGCACCCGGGCCCAGGCGTCCCGCCAGCGGGCGTGCTCGGCGGGCGCGTCGAACGGCGCGTCCGGCACCCGGCCGCGGAGGTAGGCGGCGCGGGCGGCGGTGTGCAGTGCGGCGATCTGCTCCAGGTCGGCGGGGGTGGCGGGGCGGACCTGCGGGGTGGGGTGCGGCGCGGCGGGGTTCACGGGCCGGTCCCCTCCCCTGCCGGCGGGCCACCGGCCCGGTGCCCGCGCGGCTCCTCGGCCCGGCCGTCGACCCGGCGCGGCAGCTCCAGCGCATTGGCGTCGCGCAGCTCGGGCGGGAGGAGGGCCGGCGGGGTGTCCTGGTAGGCGACCGGGCACAGCCAGCGTTCGACGGCGGTGGCGCCGACGGAGGTGGCGGTGGAGGTGGTGGCCGGGTAGGGGCCGCCGTGGTGCTGGGCGGGGGCGACCGCGACGCCGGTGGGCCAGCCGTTGACCACGACCCGGCCGGCGAGCGGGGTGACCGCGGCGAGCAGCCGGGCGCCGCGGCCGGCGGGGTCGGTGCCGGCGCTCTCGGCGGCGGAGAGCTGGAGGGTGGCGGAGAGGGTGCCGGGGACGCGGGCGAGGAGTGCGGTGGCCTCGTCCTCGTCGGCGCAGCGGGCCAGGACGGTGACCGGGCCGAAGCACTCCTCCAGCAGGAGGTCGTGCGGGCCGGGGACGGCGAGGCGGGCCGCGTCGACGGTGAGCACGGCGGCGCCGACGGTGTGCCCGCCGTCCACCGCCATGGGCCGCAACGGGGCCTGGACGTCGGGGAGTTGGGCCCGTTCGTGGATGCCGGCCAGGAACGCGTCGCGCATCCGGTGGTCGAGCATGACGCCCGGCCCGGTGGCGCCGGCGGCGGCGGCGGTGAGCGCGGTCAGCAGCCGGTCGCCGTGCGGGCCGTCGGGCACCAGGACGAGCCCCGGCTTGACGCAGAACTGCCCGGTGCCCAGCGTCATGGAGCCGGCCAGCCCGGCGCCGATCTCGTCGGCGCGTTCACCGGCCGCGGCCTCGGTGACCACCACGGGGTTGAGGCTGCCCAGTTCGCCGTGGAAGGGGATCGGGTGGGGGCGGGCCGCGGCGGCGTCGCAGAGGGCGCGTCCGCCGCGGATCGAGCCGGTGAAGCCGGCCGCCGTGACCAGCGGGTGGCGGACCAGGTCGAGCCCGGCCCGGAAGCCGTGCACCAGGACCACGGTGTCCGCGGGCAGTCCGGTCTCGGCGGCGGCGCGGCGCAGCAGGGCGGCCCGCCGGCCGCGGGCGGCGAGCGGGCCCCGGGCGGCGTGCGCGGCGCGGACCGCGGCGTCCACGGCGTCGGCTGTGGCCTCCACCGCAACCCGCTCCCGACGCTTCCCGGTTCGGGGGTCCACGCTCCAGACTGGTGCTGCCACCGGCGCTGCTTCTGCTGCTGTCACCGTGGGTCCCTCCCGGGCGAGGTCAGTGCTGCGCGAACCCTTGCTGCGCACGGGACAGCGCTGACGGCGTTCTATATGCTGAACGATGTCCCAGATGGTGAATATCTGGGACTCTATGACTGTCCGAACAGAGGGGTCAAGGGCGATGTCGGCTGCCGAGACCGGTGGAGCGCAGGTCAAGTCCGCTGTGCGGACGGTGGAGTTGCTCGAATACTTCGCGGGCCGCCCCGGCATGCACAGCCTCGCCTCCGTCCAGGAAGCCGTCGGATATCCCAAGTCCAGCCTCTACATGCTGCTGCGCACCCTGGTCGACCTCGGCTGGGTGGAGACCGACGCCACCGGCACCCGCTACGGCATCGGCGTGCGCGCCCTGCTGGTCGGCACCTCGTACATCGACGGCGACGAGGTGGTGGCCGCCGCCCGGCCGACCCTGGACCGGCTCTCCGACGACACCACCGAGACCATCCACCTCGCCCGGCTCGACGGCGTCAACGTCGTCTACCTCGCCACCCGCCAGTCGCAGCACTACCTGCGCCCGTTCACCCGGGTCGGCCGCCGGCTGCCCGCGCACTCCACGTCGCTGGGCAAGGCACTGCTCGCCACCTGCACCGACCACCAGGTACGGGCGATGCTGCCGGCCACCCTGCCCGCGCTGACCGAGCACACGATCACCGACCGCGAGCAGCTGATCGAGGAGCTGCACGCGGTGCGCGAGCAGGGTTTCGCGGTCGACCGCGAGGAGAACACCGTCGGCCTGCGCTGCTTCGGCGTGGCGATCCCCTACCGCACCCCGGCCCGGGACGCGATCAGCTGCTCGGTGCCGGTGGCCCGGCTGACCCCCGCCCATGAGCAGACGATCAAGGACGCGCTGTTCGACGCCCGGGACCGGCTGACGCTGGCCACCCGGCGCCTCTGAGACCCGGCCGGGGCGGTCGCGGCCACCGGACGGCGCAACCGGCCGGCCCTGCTCACCCGTTCACCGTAGGCCAGCAGGACCGGCCGGCCGTCGCGGGCTTATCTCGTGGGTGGAGGCGCGGAACTCCGCCGATTCCCCCAGTGGCACACCTGTGTCACGTCCGCGCTTCGCGGAGGTTGTTCCCATGGGTTCCACCCGACTGCTCACCGGTGCCGTGCTGTCCGCCGCCACGCTGGGTCTGGCCGCCACCGCGGCGTACGCCGGCGACTTCGGCACCATCGAGGTCTCTCCGGGGACGGCCGCGGCCGGCTCCACGGTCTCCCTGTCCACCACGGGGTGCGGGGCCAGCCGCTCGGCGAGCGTGGACGCCACCGCCCTGGGCGGCGGCACGGTCGCCTTCGCCCCGGGCACCGCCAAGGGCTCCCTGGTGGGAAAGGTCATGGTCAAACCCGGTACCAAGCCCGGCAACTACGGGATCGGCGGCAAGTGCGCCGACGGCAAGGAGCTGACCGGCACGGTCCGGGTCGGCGAGCAGGGCGCGTCCGCCGGCCCGAGCATGAGCCCCGGCATGAGCGCGAGTCCGAGCACGAGCCCCGGCACGGGGCACGGCAGCGCGGCCCCGAGCATGCCGGCCAAGGAGCACCCCAGCATGCCCGCGAAGGGCAGCGCCGGCCCCACCACGCCACCCAAGGGCAAGATGAAGACCGGCGAGGGCTCCACGAGCGAGGACGGCTTCAACACCACCGAGATCGCGGCCGGCGCCGGTGTGGTGGTGGCAGCGGCGGCCTGCGCGGTCTGGCTGGTGCGCCGCCGCCGGCCCGGCGGCCGGTACTGATCCGGGCCCCGCTCCGCGCGCGGCGGGCCGGCCGGCACCGGGCCTGGGCCCGGCCGGCCGGTGCGGTGGCGGCCGCCGTCACCGCCGCCGCGTGCGGCACCGGCGTCTGGCTGATCGTCAACGGCAGCCGGGACACCGCGCCGCCCCAACCGTCCGTCGCGCAGCGGTTCACCGCCCGACCGCCGGGCAGCGAGGCGGCCACCGAGCGGGCCGCGCCACCGCTGCCGGCCGCCGAGCCGCTCCGGGTGGCGGTGCCGTCCCTGGGCATCGACGCGCCGCTGACCCGGCTGGAGCTGGCCGCGGACGGCAGCCTCGCCCCGCCGCCGGAGGCCGACCGGAACCTGGCGGGCTGGTACGCGGACGGCACCCCGCCCGGCGCCACCGGCACCGCCCTGGTCGCCGGCCATGTGGACACCCGCGCGGGCCCCGCGGTCTTCTACCGCCTGGGCGCCCTGAAGAAGGGGCACACCGTGCGGATCCTGCGCGCCGACGGGCGGGTCGCGGTGTTCACGGTCGATGCGGTGGAGGTCTACGACGGCCGGCACTTCCCCGACGAGAAGGTCTACGGCGAGGCCCCCCGCCCCGAGCTCCGCCTGATCACCTGCGGCGGCGGCTTCAGCCGGACCCGGCAGGAGTACCTGGGCAACGTCGTGGTCTTCGCGCACCTGACGGACAGTCAGGCACGGGGTGCGGGCTCCGCGCCGCTGCCCTGGGCCCGTCCGCCGGCCGACCGGTTCAGCGCCCGCAGCGCGCCCCGTACCGCCACCAGGTCCGCCGGTCCCGCCAACCCCGCGTGGTAGAGCCGCAGTTCGTCCGCGCCGAGCGAGGCGGCGTGCGCGGCGTCGGCGGCGAGGCGGTCGGGACGGCCGCCCATCCCGGCGACCACAGTGAGGTTGGCGGCCACGGTCGCGCCCGCGGGGCGCTCCGCGAACGGGCGCAGCGCCTCGGCCCGCGCCGCGGCGTCCCCGGTGCAGGGCACCACCACCCCGTCCGCGCAGGCCAGGGCCGCCGCCGGGGCCATGCCCGGGTTGGCCCCGCAGCGGTGCGGGGCGGGATCGGCGTGCAGCAGTACCCGGAAGCCGTCCACCGACGCCCGGGCCGCGGCGTCCCGCACGGCGTCCACCACCGCGCGCCGCAGCTCGTCCGCCGCCCGGTCCCGCCAGGCGCGCACCGCGCCCGCCGGCTCCGGGCCCAGCAGTTCCTCGACGGCGGCCCACTCCCCCGCCCGGCCGCCGGCGTCCGGGAGCGCCGCCCCGGCCCACACCGGCTCCAACGCCCGCCGCACCCGTGCCCGCAACTCGCTTTCCGCCAAGCCCAGTTCGGCATATCCGGCGAGGCACACCGGGCAGCAGCACAGCGACATCAGGCACTCCGCGACGCCGCCCAGGCCGACCCCGCCGATCTTGTCGTGGCCGTGCAGGTGCGCCAGCCCGTACCAGCCGCAGGACTCCAGCTCCACGCCCCGGGCGCCGGGCCGGACGGCGGCCTCGGCGGCCAGCCGGACGAGGTGGTCGCGCACCTCGGGGCGGGCGATGCAGGGCGCCCACGGATAGCGGTCGCCGTAGACGTTGCGGACGACCAAGGCGGGATGGTCCGCGCCCAGGCGGGAGTTGTGGGCCAGCACGACCCAGCTGTGCACCTCCAGGCCGGCCGCGGTCAGCGCCCGCGCTGCGGTGCCGAAGGGGTCCGGGTCCGCGATCCAGTCCTGGGGGTACGGACGCAGTCGGCGACCCGCCCAGCGGTCCGGGTCGGGCGGGTAGAGGACCGCGGAGTGCCGGGCGGTGACGATGCGGTGGTGGGGGTGGCGCGGGGTGAGGGCGCGGGTGGAGTGGTAGGCGGCGGCCAGTGTGACCTGCGCGAGGCCCAGTTCGGCGAGGCGGGCGGGGGCGTCCGGGTCGCCGACCACGTCCCAGGGGTAGAGGAAGGCGGCGGTGCGCATCAGGCGCCGCTCCCGGGGGCGGCCGCGGCCAGCGCCAGGCCGTGGTCGAGCAGGTGCGACAGGCGCTCGACGTGCGCCGGCGCGGGGTCGCTGAGCGGTGGCCGCACCCCGCCGACGGCCGGCCCGCCGCGCAGCCCCACGCCGGCCTTGACCAGCGCGACGGCGTAGCCGCGGCCCTCGTTGCGGAGCTCCACCAGCGGCCGGTAGAAGCCGTCCAGCAGCCGGATGGCGGTGGCGTCGTCGGCGTCGGCCAGCGCCCGGTGGAAGGCGAGCGCGATCTCGGGGGCGAAGGCGAACACGGCCGAGGAGTAGAGGTGGACGCCCAGCCCCCGGTAGGCGGCGCCGGTGAGTTCGGCGGTGGGCAGGCCGTTGAAGTAGAGGAACGGCCGGCCGGGGGCGTCGGTGCGGACCGCGCTGATGATGCGCTGGAGCAGTTCCAGGTCGCCCAGGCCGTCCTTGAGGCCGATGACGCCGGGGGTGCGGGCCAGGGCGGCGACGGTGTCCGGCGTGAAGACGGCGTTGTCGCGCTGGTAGACGATGACCGGGAGCGGGGTGGCGGCGGCGAGTTCGGTGTAGTGGCGGAGCAGGCCGGGCTGGTCGGCCCGGACGAGGTACGGCGGCATGGCCAGCAGCCCGTCGGCGCCGGCGGTGTGCGCGAGGCGGGCGAAGTGGGCGGCGAGCGCGGTGCCGTAGCCGGTGCCGGCGAGGACCGGGACCCGGCCGGCGGCCTCCGCGACGGCCGCGGCGACGCAGGCGGCGTACTCCCCGGGGGTCAGGGCGTGGAACTCGCCGGTGCCGCAACAGGCGAAGACCGCGCCCGCGCCGGCGTCGATGCCGCCGCGCAGATGCGCCCGGAAGGCGTCCAGGTCCAGTGCGCCGTCCGGCGCGTACGCGGTCACGGGGAAGAACAGCGGTCCGTCGAGGCGGTCGGCGAGCTGGTGGTGCCGCCCGGCGGTGGCCGGCGGAGGGTGTGCGGTCACGGGCTCTCCCTGACGTGCGCAGACGCGTTCTCGCAGACGTTTCCGGTCGATGATGCTTCCGGTCGATTACGTTCCTGATCGATGTCTATATTTCTGAACATCGTGGGTCGACGTAACGGTATTGCGGCCGCCCGGGCGGGTCAAGGGTCCCAATCCCGTGCCACACAAGCCGATTTGACCGCCCGATCAAGTGTCTTGACCGGCCCGGAGGTGCTCCCTAGCGTGTCCCTCCACCCATCTCGTCCATCCATATGAACCTGGTCCGTGCATACGGCCGCACCGACCAGTCGGAGGAGTTCCGCCCATGACCGCACCCCGCACCGTCCTGCTCACCGGCGCCGCCGGCGGAGTCGGCACCCTGATGCGCGCGCTGCTGCCGCCGTACGGCTACCGGCTGCGGCTGTTCGACCAGCGCCCGGTCGAGGGCGAACCGGACGCCGTCACCGCGGAGTTGGCCGACACCGAGGCGCTGCGCGCGGCGGTCCACGGGGTCGACGCGATCGTCCACCTCGCCGGCATCTCCCTGGAGTCGTCGTTCGAGAAGGTCCTGCGGGCCAACATCGAGGGCACCTACCGGCTCTACGAGGCGGCCCGCGAGGCGGGCGTGCGCCGGGTGGTCTTCGCCTCCTCCAACCACGCCGTCGGCTTCACCCCGCGCCCGCCGGACGGCTCCGCGGCCATCCCGGTCGACACCCCGCACCGCCCGGACACCTTCTACGGCCTCTCCAAGGGCTTCGGTGAGGACCTCGCCGCCCTCTACTGGGACCGACACGGCATCGAGACCGTCTCCCTGCGCATCGGCTCGTGCTTCCCGGAGCCGACCACCGTGCGGATGCTCTCCCTCTGGCTGAGCCCGGCGGACTGCGCCCGGCTGCTGCACGCCGCACTCACCGCCGAACACGTCGGCCACACCATCGCCTACGCCTCCTCCGCCAACACCCGGCTGTGGTGGGACCTGACGACCGCCCGCGCACTGGGCTACGACCCGCAGGACGACTCCGAGCCGTACGCGGCGC
This sequence comes from Streptomyces noursei, assembly GCF_016917755.1. Classification (GTDB taxonomy): domain Bacteria; phylum Actinomycetota; class Actinomycetes; order Streptomycetales; family Streptomycetaceae; genus Streptomyces; species Streptomyces yunnanensis. Next base: position 2,925,283 of record NZ_CP070326.1, read on the forward strand.
AACTCCTCGCCGCGCAAGGGGAGCTCGACCCGGACGACCCCGAACACGCCCACCTCGGCGGAGCTTTCTGCACAAACCCTCCCATGTGGCAGCACTGACCGCGATTCCGGATGATCCACCACCCTACGGAACCTCGTCCCCGCCCCTCGGCGTCCTTGAGGGCACGACGCCTGCCGGCACCCCGCGTTCCGGCAGGCGCAAGCACACCACGCGAGAACGAGGTAACACACCATGGGCATCGTCAGCTGGCTCGTCCTGGGCCTGATCGCGGGCGTGATCGCCAAGGTCCTGCTGCCGGGACGGGACCCGGGCGGCCTCGTCGGCACCACCCTGATCGGCATCGCCGGCTCCTTCATCGGCGGCTGGCTCTCCACCCGGATCCTGCACCGCCCGATACCCAAGGACTTCTACGACCCGGCCATGTGGATCGCCGCGGTGGCCGGCGCCCTGGTCCTGCTGATCGCCTACCGGCTGCTCTTCGGCAACTCCCGGGCCCGACGCTGACCGGCGGGGACGGCCGCCCCGGACGGTTCCGGGGCGGCCCCCGCAGGGAACCGCGTACGCCCGCTGACCGTTAGGGCTGGCATGACCGCAATGACTCCTGGCTCGAACCTCCCGCTCACCGCCGCGCGGGTGGCGGTGACCGTCACCGCCCCCGTGCGGCTGGACGTGTCGGGCCTGCTGCTGACGGCCGGCGGCAAGGTGCGCTCCGACGACGACTTCGTGTTCTACAACCAGCCCGCGGGGCCCGGGGTGAGCCATCGCTCGGCGCCGGACGGCGACACCATCACGGTGGACACCGCCGCGGTGCCCGCGGACATCGACAAGGTCGTGGTCACCGCGAGCCTGGACGCGCCCGGCGCGACCTTCGCCGGCACCGAGCCGACCGGCACGGTCCGCGACGCCGACGGCGGCGGCGTGCTGGCCGCCTTCACCCCGCCGCAGCTGGGCACGGAGACCGCGCTGGTCGTGGTGGAGATCTACCGCCGCGGCGGCGGCTGGAAGGTCCGCGCGGTCGGCCAGGGGTATGCGAACGGCCTCGCCGGCATCGCCACCGACTTCGGCGTGAGCGTGGAGGAGCCGGCCGCCCCGCCCGCGGCCCAGGCGCCGCCGGCACCCCCGGCGCCCCCGGCACCGCAGGCACCCCCGGCGCCCGTCCCGCCGGAGCAGTGGGCACCGCCGGCCGGCGCCCCCGCCCCGGTCGCCCCGCCGCCGCAGGCCCCCGGCGAGCCCGCCGCGCCGGTCCCGCCGGCCGCCGGCAAGGTCAACCTCGACAAGGGCCGGGTCAGCCTCCGGAAGAACCAGACCGTCTCCCTGGTCAAGGACGGCCGCCCGCTGCTCACCTCGGTCCGGATGGGCCTGGGCTGGGAGCCCGCCCGCCGCGGCCGGAGCATCGACCTGGACGCCTCGGTGATCGCCTACGGCCCGGACCGCGGCAAGATCGACGCCTGCTACTTCGGCAAGCTCAGGATCCTCGACGCGGCGATCCAGCACTCCGGCGACAACCTCACCGGCGACGGCGACGGCGACGACGAGGTGATCACCGTCCACCTCGGCGGGATCCCCCCGGAGGTCACCGGCCTGGTCTTCGTCGTCAACTCCTTCTCCGGCCAGAAGTTCTCCGACGTCACCAAGGCGTACTGCCGGCTGACCGACGCGCAGACCGGCGAGGAGCTGGTCCGCTTCGACCTGACCGGCGCCGAGCCGCGCACCGGCGTGATGATGGCCAAGCTGATCCGGCAGTACTCCGGCGAGTGGGAGATGACCGCGCTGGGCGACTTCGTCGACGCCCGCACGGTGCGCGGCATGGTCAAGCCCGCGGCCGCCGCGCTGTAGCCCGCGCCCGTGGTGGGTGCGGGGCCGCCCCGTCCCGCGCCCCCCGGACGGCCCCGGTCGGTCGACACCACCGCGCGCGGGTGTCCCGCCCTGGTGCGGGAGCGGTCGAGGGCCGAGAATTGTGTCGTCGACACCGTCGCGCCCGCCTTCCCCCCACCCTGCGCGCACCCCCGGGATTCCGTCCCCTCGGCCCCCTCCCCCACGGCTTACGACGAGGAGCGTCCGATGACCCAGCAGCCGCCCCCGGCCGGCGGACCCGACCGGCCCGGGCACCCGGACCACCCGGACGGCGCAGCCCGCCCGGACCTCCCCGAGCGGGTCGCCGCCACCTACGGCGAGGAGGACCTCAGCGCCGTCCCCGCGTTCGCCGGCGGCTTCATCAACTTCGGCTACTGGGCCTGGCTGCCCGAGCTCGCGGACCGTCCGCTGACCGAGGAGGACCGGGTCCGCAGCGAGCAGGACCTCTACCGGCTGGTGCTGGACACCTTCGACCGGCCGCGCGGCCGCACCGCCCTGGAGGTCGGCTGCGGGCGCGGGCTGGGCTGTGCGCTGGCCCTGCGGGAGTTCGACTTCGGGTCGCTGATCGGCCTGGACGCCCACCCGGACCAGATCGCCCGCGCCCTGGAGGCCAACGCCGAACTGCTCCGCGAGGACGCCGGCCCCCGCCGGCTGGAGTTCGTGCTCGGCCCGGCCCAGCGGATGCCGCTGCCGGACGCCTGCGCCGACTTCGTCTACTCCGTCGAGGCCGCCCAGCACTTCCGCGACCTGGCCGGCTTCGCGCGGGAGGCGGTGCGGGTGCTCCGCCCGGCCGGCCGGTTCGCGCTGACCACGTTCTTCGCCCGGGTCCCGGAGGCGATCCGGGTACTGCCCGAGCTGCTGCCCCCGTACGCCGACGGGCTGGACGTCCCGCACCTGGTGGACGACGTGGCCGCCACGTTCGACGCGGCCGGGCTGCGGGACGTCGCGGTGACCCCGATCGGCGACGGCGTCTGGGAGCCCTACGACCGCTACATGGAGCAGCGGCCGGAGCTGCGCGACAAGTGGCCCCGGCAGTACCTGACGGCATATCAGACGGGGCTGCTGGACTACTACTTGATCACCGCGGCGGCCCCGGGCGACTGAGCTCCGGCGCAACCACCGGCTGCACCGGAGCGACTGACGCCGCGCCCCGCCGGCCCCGGGTCAGTCGGCCTGCCGCGACCGCGCCTTGAAGGCGGCCTTGCGTGCCTCCTTGGCGGCCTTCTTGTCCGGGTGGAGCTGCCCCATGACCTCCAGCACCTCCGCGGTGGCCGGGTGGTCCACCCGCCAGACCTCGTCGAAGAACCCGCTGTGCTGCTCGGTCAGGCCCTGCACCAGCTCGCGGAGTTCGGCCGCCGCCGCGTCGTCGGTGTCGCCCAGCTGGGCCGCGATGGTGTCCACCGTCAGCCAGAAGACCATGTCCTGGGACGGCTCGGGGATGTCGGGCAGCCCGCGCTCGGCGAGCCAGACCCGGGCCAGTCCGCCCAGGTACCGGTCGTCGAGCACCTCGCGCAGCGCCGGCTCGGCCTCGGGGGCGATCAGCGAGAGGGTCTGCTGGGCGGCGAGCCGGCGCAGCGGGCCGTACTCGTCGTCGCCGCGGGCCGCCGCGAGCAGGTCCCGGGCGGCGTCCAGCGGGGTGCGGGCGGCCAACCACTGCTCGGACTCCGCCTGGGCCAGCACCTCGGGGTAGTCGGGCAGGGCGGCCAGCAGGGCGTCGGCGTTCTTGTCGGCGAGGTCGCCGACGGCGGGGGCGTCCACGCCGGCGTCCAGCATCCGGGCGCGGACCGCCCAGACGCCGAGCGGGGTGAGCCGGACCATGCCGTACCGGGCGACGTCCTCGTCCGCCAGCGGCTCGGCGGCCCGGACCGTGTCGCCGTCCTCGTCCAGTTCCTCGATGAGCGCCTCGTCGACCGGCCGGTAGGCGACCAGTCCGATCGGCTCCAGCACCCGGAACTGGTCGTCGAGCCGCATCATCGCCGCGGAGACCTCTTCGAGGATCTCGTCGGAGGGCTCGTCCATGTCGTCCGGGACGATCATGGAGGCGGCCAGCGCGGGCAGCGGGACGTCCTGGCCGGGGACCTCGTTCAGGGCGCTGAGGAGGTAGAGGTTGCCGAGGATGCCGTCCAGCAGTTCGGCCTCCTCCTCCGGGTTCCAGTCCAGGGCGTCCAGGTCCAGCTCGCCGCCGTCGGCGAGCTGTTCGGCGATGTCGGAGAGGTCCGGGGCGACCGCGTCGGCGAGCACCGTCTCCATGCCGCCGAGCCAGATGTCCAGGACGTCCTGGGGGCTGCCGGAGGTGAGCAGGGCCAGCTCCTCGCCGGGGGTGGCGGTGCCGACCGCGGCGTCGTCGGGGAGGTCCGCCGCGGCGGCGTCGTCGACGGCAGCGCCGTCTTCGTCCTCGGTGATCTCGACCAGTCCGGTGTCGACCGCCAGCTGCCACGCCTCGGCGGTGTAGGCCGGGCCCTCCTCGTCGCCGGCCAGGCCCAGGTGCTCAGTTGCGGCGATCAGCGACTTGTCGACCAGCTCGCCGCCGACGCCGACCGGGACGCCGGTCCCGGCCCAGCGCGCGAGCCTGGCGGCCCGGGCCAGCAGCGGGGCGCTCAGCGCGTCGCGGGCCAGCTCCGCTTCGGGGTGCAGCCGCACCGGCGGCATGGTGGGGCGGTCTGCGGGCATCGGGCTCAGCTCCTCGGACGGACGTCGGCTTGTGCGCCGCCCAAGCGTAGACGGAATTCTCCCCATGTCGGGCGGTTCACCCTCCCGTACGCTCCCGTCCACCGGGAGAACCTTGACAACTCCCTTGCGCACACAAGAGATTGACGCGCGTAGCGCGAGCGCCGGTCCCGCTCCGCCGCTTCTTCCACCCCCCTACCCCCCTTCCTCCGGAGGCTTGGATGCCATCCCGTCGTACGCTCCGCAGGCCGGTCGCCCTCGGTGCGGTGGCCGCCTGTGCAGCCCTCGCCGGCGGACTGCTCAGCGTGCAGTCCGCTTCGGCGGCCGGCACCCGGATCCACGACATACAAGGCAGGACCCGGATATCCCCGCTGGTCGGGAAGCAGGTCGGCGACGTGCCCGGCATCGTGACCGCGGTCCGGGCGTTCGGCTCGTCGCGTAGCTCCTGATCTCACATGTCAAGCCCACCACCGCGAGGTATGTGGGATTCTCCCGACTCGTCCGGGAGAAAACTTCAACAGGGCAACTCCCAGGTACTGGACCACCTGCTCACCAGCCAGGCGCTGACCCGCGCCGCGCGACGCGACTACGACATCGTGCACTTGGCTTCCTCCCCGGCATGAATGCCGGGGATTCCCCTATGCGGGGGTTCGGCCGGTTGCCCAGCTTGCGGGTTCCTGCTTCACAGACCGGCTGTTGCCGAGGTCTCCGCAGGCTGACACGGCATGCCCTGCCGTGCGTTTGATGTTGATGGCGGCGTTCACGTCGGCGTGTGCAGTGTGCCCGCAGTTTGCGGCTTTGCACCGGAAGACCGCTTGGCTGTCGCGGTTGTCTTCAGTGACGAAGCCGCAGACGGAACACCGCTGCGACGTGTACGCGGGATTGACCTTCACCACGCGTGTCCCGGTGTACCGGGCGGCGCTGGCAAGGGCGAGTTCGAGGCGGTGCCATCCCTTGTCGAGGATGGCCCGATTCAGGCCCCGTTTCTGGACCACCCGCACCCCGGGCGCCTCAAGCGTGCCGGATGCCGAGGCGGACATGTTCTTGATCCGTAGATCTTCCAGGACCACGAGTGCGTTGCGGGCGGTGATGCGGTTCGCCGTGAAGGCACAAAAGTCGCCGCGTCGGTCCGACACCCGGGTAGTGATCCGGTTCAGCGCCGTGATCGTCTTACGCCGGTTCGCACTGCCCCCGCTTGCCCCGGGCAAGGCGCTGTTGCAGACGCCGATACCGTACGGCCTCGCCGCCGGTGATGAACGCCCGATCGTGGAAATGGCCCTCGCTGGTGGTGGCCGCGATGTTCACACCCCGATCGATACCGACCGCCGTGTCCGGCATGGCGTGCCGCTCCGGGGTTTTGGCACCGTCATCGACAAGGAACGACACATACCAGTGCGCGCCCTTGCGGGCAACGGTCGCGGAACGGATCCCACCACCGAGCGGGCGTGACCAGCGGAACCGGACCCATCCCAGCTTCGGCAGCTTCACCCGGCCCCACTTGCGGCCCAGCCGTTCCACAGTGATCAGGGTTCCAGCCGGGAACCGGAACGAAGGAGACCAACGCGCCTTCGACCGCCACCGCACCGTGAACGTGCCGTGATCCCGGCACGCCTTGTCGAGGTCCCTGAGAGTCTGCTGGAGCACGTGCGACGGAGCGGCATTGAGCCACGAATGCTCCTTCTTCGCGTCGGCCAGCTCAGCGGCCTGCGGCACATAGTTCATCCACGCACCCCGCCGCCGGCACTGCCTGCGCTGGTCGAGAGCGGTGTTCCACACTGCCCGGCAGATATTGCCGAACTCTTCACACATGACAGCCTGTTCGGCAGTCAGCTCAAGTCGGTACCGGCGACCGGACAGCATAGGAACACCCCCTCGAACCGGCATGACCCAACCTAGTAGATGCCAGTGACAACGCAGCGAACTTCGCCACTGCGCGGCTTCGGCCCAAGGATGAGCTAGCCCCCAGCTAGAGCAGGGGGTCTGCGCTCGAAAGCCGATCAACGCCGAGTACGCGGACCAGACCAGCGACCACGACCCGCAGGTGCTGCGGATCAAGCCCTGACGCCCGACACCCCTGCCCCTCGCCTCACCCGGGGTGACCGTCCCCTCACTCCACCGGCCCACCTCCGGGGGCCGATCGCCCCCGGGGGTGCGGTACTGGGCTGGTAAGCACCGTTTCGGCGAGACAAAGGGAGTCATGATGCCGAAGTCGCAGAACCGTAAGTCGGGCAAGCAGGACCGGGCCGCCGAGCGGCGCTCCGACCAGCACCGGCCGCGGTCGGAGGAGTCCGCAGCAGAGCGCACCCAGGACCTGAAGCCGCGGTCGCGCAAGGCTGACTGACACGGGTAGGGCAGTACGCCCGAGCGGCCGCCGCACTCACCGGTGCGGCGGCCGCTTCCGTCGTTCCGGGCGCCCGTGGGGCGCGGTCACCAGGCTGCGGGCACCGCCCGTCCCTCGGGCTCGTCCCCGTCCGCGACCGCCGGCCCGGCGTCCGGCCCCGCGCCCGGCCCGGCGGGCACCAGGTCCCGCACCAGCAGGGTGGCCCCGGCCACCGCGCCCGGCATCAGCAGCACCGCCACGAACGGGATCAGGAACAGCAGCACCAGCGGCGTCCCGAAGCCGACCGCCAGGCCCAGCCGGCCGCGCAGCAGCCGCAGCCGCTCGCGCACCGGCACCTCCCGGCGCTGCATCGCCACCGTGGTCAGCTCCACGGAGAGGAAGAAGCCGGAGACGCAGAAGCCGACGGCCGGAACGACGGTCTGCCCGACGACCGGCAGGAAGCCCAGGAGGAAGAACAGCACCCCGAACCCGGCGGCCCGCAGCAGCACCGGGATCATCTCCCGCACCGCGATGCCGATCTCCCGCCACAGCGGGCGGTCCGGGCCGGGCGGGCAGTGTCCCTCGCTGCGCTCGACCTGCTCCGACAGCGACTCGTAGAAGGGGTCGCCGATCAGCAGGGTGACGGCGGTGAACGTCAGCACCGACAACATCAGCCCGCCGGCCAGCAGCAGCGCCACGAACAGCCCCCGCAGCAGCCCCTGCCACGGGGAGCCCCAGCCGTCGGCGAACGGGGTCGCCCAGGCTGCGAGGTCGCCGGACCACAGGGCCAGCCCGATGAGCGCCCCCGCGTACAGCACCAGTGCGACCAGCGCGGGAATCAGCCCGAACCCCCACCACCGGCCGTGCTGCGCCGTCCAGCGCATGCCCCGCCCCAGATACCGCATCCCTGCTACCAGATCACGCATGGGCCCACCCTATGGTCGTGTCCGCAACGTCCCGCCTGCCGTCCGGCGCCCGGCACGCGCGCGCCCCGGGCCGGTGGGCCCGGGGCGGCAACTGCGCAGGCGTGCCCGGTCAGTTGTGGCTGTGCAGGATCTCGTTCAGACCGCCCCAGACCGCCTTGTTCGGGCGGGCCTCGACGGTGCCGGTGGTGGAGTTCCGGCGGAAGAGGATGTTGTCGGCACCGGACAGCTCCAGCGCCTTGACGATCTGGCCGTCGGGCAGCGTGACCCGGGTGCCCGCGGTCACGTACAGGCCGGCCTCGACCACGCACTCGTCGCCCAGCGCGATGCCGATGCCGGACTCGGCGCCGAGCAGGCAGCGCTCGCCGATCGAGATGATCTGCTTGCCGCCGCCGGAGAGGGTGCCCATCGTGGACGCGCCGCCGCCGATGTCGGTGCCGTCGCCGATCACCACGCCGGCGCTGATCCGGCCCTCGATCATGGAGGTGCCCAGCGTGCCGGCGTTGAAGTTGACGAAGCCCTCGTGCATGACGGTGGTGCCGGCCGCGAGGTGGGCGCCCAGCCGCACCCGGTCGGCGTCGGCGATCCGGACGCCGGCGGGCGCCACGTAGTCGGTCATCCGCGGGAACTTGTCGACGCTGGTGACCTGGAGGTGCAGGCCCTCGGCGCGGGCGTTCAGCCGGGCCGTCTCCAGCTGGTCGACGGGCACCGGGCCGAGCGAGGTCCAGGCGACGTTGGCCAGCAGGCCGAACATGCCCTCCAGGCTCTGGCCGTGCGGCTTGACCAGGCGGTGGCTGAGGAGGTGCAGGCGCAGGTAGACGTCGTGTGCGTCCAGCGGCTTGTCGTCCAGGGAAGCGATGACCGTGCGGACGGCCACGACCTCCACGCCGCGGACCGGGTCGGGGCCGACGGCCTTGCGGACGGCGTCGCCCAGCAGCTCGGCGGCGCGGTCGTCCGCCAGCTGCTCGGTTCCGGCCGGGCCGGGCGCGTCGACCAGCTGGGGCGCGGGGAACCAGGTGTCGAGAACGGTGCCGTCCTCGGTGAGGGTGGCCAGGCCGGCGGCGACGGCGCCGGTCGTACGGGGGGTTGCAGCATCGGTCATGCTGGAAACCTAACCGGAGCCGGCCCGCGGAGGCGAACCGGTCTCAGCGATCGGTCCCGGCCCGTACGGTCGCACGATCCCGGCGGCCCGCCGGCACCTCCCCTCTCGTACGGTCGCACCAGTCGCCCGGCCGTCGCCGCCGGTCAGCGGGAGGCGCCCAGCACCCCCGCCAACCCCTCGCGCACCACGGCCGGTTGGAAGGGGCGGTCGGTGAGCAGGTGCTGGAGCAACAGCCCGTCGGTGAAGGCCACCACCGCCCGGGCGGTGGCCCGGTCGCCGATCCGCCGGGCCAGCAGCGTCTCCCTCTCGTCCAGGCACTCGGCGGCGATCGGCCGCACCGCCTCGTGCCGCAGCGCGGCCAGATACAGGTCGTACTCCAGCTCCACCCGCGAGCGGTCCCCGGCGAGGGTCTCGCCGACCAGTCGGGCCACCTCGTCGGCGAGCGGCATCGCGAGGTCGATGCCGTCCACCCAGCGTGCGAAGTCCGCCAGCCACCGGCCGTTGGACTGTCGCAGCGCGGCGACCAGCAGGTCGTCGAGGGTCGCGAAGTGGTACGTCGTGGAGCCCAGCGGGACGTCCGCGGCGGCGGCCACCGCGCGGTGGCTGAGCCCGGCGATACCCCGCTCCCGGACCACCGAGAGCGCCGCGTCGATGATCCGCTGCCGCCGGTCCGGGTCGTAGCGCCGGGCCATCAGTGCGCACCGTCGAGGTTGAGCACCACCACGCCGGCGATCACCAGCAGCACCCCGAGGATCTTGAGCGCACTGGTGCTCTCGCCCAGGAAGACCATGCCGATCGCGGCGATCACCGCGGTGCCGGCCCCGGACCAGATCGCGTACGCGGTCCCGACGCTCATCGACCTCAGCGTCTGGGCCAGCAGCGCGAAGGCGACCACATAGCCGACCGCGGTGCCGAGCGAGGGCCACAGCCTGCTGAAGCCGTGGCTGTACTTCATCGAGGTGGTCGCGAGGATCTCGGAGAGGATCGCGCCGGCGAGCGTCACATAGGCCATGCGCACGAGCGTACACAGCGATGCGTACGGCCGTACACAACGAGCTGCCGGCCCGCCCGGAACGACGGAACGGCCGTGCCCGCCGGAGAACCGGTGGACACGGCCGTCGAAGACCGTGCGGCAGCGCCGCGGAGCGAAGCTCAGACGTTGAACCCCAGCGCACGCAGCTGTTCGCGGCCGTCGTCGGTGATCTTGTCCGGGCCCCACGGCGGCATCCAGACCCAGTTGATCTTCAGCTCGTTGACGATGCCGTCCGTGGCCGACTTCGCCTGGTCCTCGATGACGTCGGTCAGCGGGCAGGCCGCCGAGGTCAGCGTCATGTCGATGGTCGCGATGTTGGCGTCGTCGATGTGGATGCCGTAGATCAGCCCGAGGTTGACGACGTCGATGCCCAGCTCCGGGTCGACGACGTCGTACAGCGCCTCGCGGACCTCTTCCTCCGAGGCCGGCTTGGTGGTGGTCGGGGTGTCGGTCATGCGGTCTTCGCCTCCTGGGAAAGGGCCTTGGCCGTGGCGTCCTTCCAGGCCATCCAGCTGAGCAGGGCGCACTTCACGCGCGCCGGGTACTTGGAGACGCCGGCGAACGCCACCGCGTCCTCCAGCACCTCCTCCATGGCGTCGTCCGGTTCCACCTGGCCCTTGGACTGCATCAGTTCCAGGAAGGTCTCCTGGATCCGCTGCGCCTCACCGAGCTCCTTGCCGACCAGGAGGTCGTTGAGCACCGACGCGCTGGCCTGGCTGATGGAGCAGCCCTGGCCCTCGTAGGACACATCCTCGATCGTCGTGCCGTCGTACTTCACGCGCAGGGTGATCTCGTCTCCACACGTGGGGTTGACGTGGTGCACCTCCGCGTCGCCGTCCCGAAGACCGCGCCCATGGGGGTGCTTGTAGTGGTCCAGGATGACGTCCTGGTACATGGAATCCAGCTTCACGACTCAGTCAGTCCTCGTCCTCATCCGCTGTGCTCGTGCGGTGTCCATCAACCGAAGAAGTTGCGGACGTGCTCCAGGCCGTCGACCAGGGCGTCGACCTCCGCCGGGGTGGAGTACAGGTAGAACGACGCCCGCGTGGTCGCAGGAATTCCGTAGCGCAGGCAGACCGGGCGCGCGCAGTGGTGTCCCACCCGGACCGCGATGCCCTGCTCGTCCAGCACCTGGCCCACGTCGTGCGGGTGGATGTCACCCAGCGTGAAGGAGATCGTCGCCCCGCGGTCCTCGGCCGTGCTCGGGCCGATGATCTTCAGGTCGGGGACCTCCAGCAGCCGCTTGACGGCGTACTCGGTGATCGCGTGCTCATGCGCGGCGATCTTGTCCATGCCGATCGCGGTCAGGTAGTCCACCGCGGCGCCGAGGCCGACGGCCTGGGCGATCGGGGGCGTACCCGCCTCGAACTTGTGCGGCGCCGGGGCGTAGGTGGAGGAGTGCATCGAGACGGTCTCGATCATCTCGCCACCGCCGAGGAACGGCGGGAGGTCCTCCAGCAGCTCCTGGCGGCCCCACAGCACGCCGATTCCGGTCGGGCCGCACATCTTGTGGCCGGTGAAGGCCACGAAGTCCGCCTGCAGAGCCTGCACGTCCAGCGGCATGTGCGGCGCGGCCTGCGAGGCGTCTATGCAGACCAGCGCGCCGACTTCCTGGGCGCGACGGATGATCGTCTCGACCGGGTTGTACGTGCCCAGGAGGTTGGACACCAGGGTGAAGGAGACCACCTTGGTGCGCTCGGTGATGACCTCGTCGATGTTGGAGAGGTCCAGCCGGCCGTCGTCGGTCAGCCCGAACCACTTCAGCTTCGCGCCGGTGCGCTGCGAGAGCAGCTGCCACGGCACGATGTTGGAGTGGTGCTCCATCTCCGTGATGACGATCTCGGTCTCGCGGTCCACCCGGTAGGGCTCGTCGGCCCAACCCAGCATGTTGGCCACGAGGTTGAGCGACTCCGAGGCGTTCTTGGTGAAGATCACCTCGTCGCGGCTGGGCGCGTTGATGAAGGCGGCGACCTTGTCGCGGGCGCCTTCGTACAGCGCCGTGGCCTCCTCGGCGAGCACATGCACGCCGCGGTGGACGTTGGCGTTGTGGCGTTCGTAGTAGGCGCTCAGGGCGTCCAGCACCTGGCGCGGCTTCTGCGAAGTCGCCGCGTTGTCCAGGTACACGATCTTCTTCCCGTCGTGGACCTGACGGTCCAGAAGGGGGAAGTCCTTGCGGATCGCCTCTGTGTCGAGGAGGCCCGGCAGCTGTGTCACGCGGTCGTACCACCCTTCACGTATGCCTCGTAGCCCTCGGCCTCCAGCTTGTCCGCCAGCTCCGGGCCGCCGGACTCGGCGATCCGGCCGTTGGCGAAGACGTGGACATGGTCGGGCTTGATGTAGCGCAGGATGCGCGTGTAGTGGGTGATCAGCAGAGTGCCGACCTGACCCGTCTCGCGGACGCGGTTGACGCCCTCGGAGACGATCCGCAGCGCGTCGACGTCCAGACCGGAGTCGGTCTCGTCGAGGATCGCGATCTTCGGCTGGAGCAGCTCCAGCTGGAGGATCTCGTGGCGCTTCTTCTCACCGCCGGAGAAGCCCTCGTTGACGTTGCGCTCGGCGAACGCCGGGTCCATCTGGAGACGCTCCATGGCCTCCTTGACCTCCTTGACCCACGTCCGCAGCTTGGGGGCCTCGCCGCGGATGGCGGTGGCGGAGGTGCGCAGGAAGTTGGAGACCGAGACGCCGGGGACCTCGACCGGGTACTGCATGGCGAGGAAGACGCCGGCCCGGGCGCGCTCGTCGACGGACATCTCCAGGACGTCCTCGCCGTCGAGGGTGACGGTGCCGCCGGTGATCGTGTACTTCGGGTGACCCGCGAGGGAGTAGGCGAGGGTCGACTTGCCGGAGCCGTTGGGGCCCATGATGGCGTGCGTCTCGCCCTGCTTCACGGTCAGGTCGACGCCCTTCAGGATCTCCCGCTGGCCGTTCTCGGCCTCGACGGAGACGTGCAGGTCGTGGATCTCAAGCGTTGCCATGGGTGACTCAGGACTCCTGGGTGATGGAGACGAGCACGTCGTCCCCTTCGATCTTTACGGGGTAAACGGGGACGGGGCGTGTCGCGGGGAGGCCGGACGGCTTGCCGGTGCGCAGGTCGAAACTGGAGCCGTGCAGCCAGCACTCGATCGCGCAGTCCTCGACCTCGCCCTCGGAGAGGGAGACGTTGGCGTGCGAGCAGATGTCGTTGATCGCGAACACCTCGCCCTCGGTGCGGACCAGCGAGATCGGCGTGCCGTCGATCTCCACCCTCTTGGGGGTGTCCTCCTCCAGCTCGCTCAGCGCGGCCACACGTACGTAGCTCATGCCGCGGACGCTTCCAGCTCGGCTTCGATCTTGTTCATCAGACGCTCCTCGACGTCCGGGAGACCGATCTGCTGGACCAGCTCGGCGAAGAAGCCGCGGACGACCAGACGGCGCGCCTCGTCGGCGGGGATACCCCGGGCCATCAGGTAGAACAGCTGCTCGTCGTCGAACCGGCCGGTCGCCGAGGCGTGGCCGGCGCCGACGATCTCGCCGGTCTCGATCTCCAGGTTGGGCACCGAGTCGACCCGCGCGCCGTCGGTCAGGACGAGGTTGCGGTTGAGCTCGTAGGTGTCCGTGCCGGTGGCCGCCGCCTGGATCAGGACGTCGCCGATCCAGACCGCGTGCGCGTCCTGGCCCTGCAGCGCGCCCTTGTACGTCACGTGCGAGCGGCAGTTCGGGGTGTCGTGGTCCACGAACAGGCGGTGCTCCTGGTGCTGGCCCTGCTCGGTGAAGTACAGGCCGTAGAGCTCGGCCTCGGCGCCGGGGCCCGCGTAGTCGATCCGCGGGTGCAGGCGGACGAGGTCGCCGCCGAAGGTGACGACCACGGACTTGAAGGTGGCGTCCCGGCCGACCAGGGCGTTGTGCTGGCCGCAGTGGACGGCGGTGTCGTCCCAGTCCTGGACCGAGACCACGGTCAGCTTGGCGCTGTCGCCGAGGACGTAGTCGACGTTGGCGGCGAGCACGCCGTCACCGGTGTGGTCGATGACCACGACGGCCTCGGCGAACGCGCCCAGCTCGACGACCTGGTGGCCGAAGGCGGTGCCGCCCTCGCCGTGCACCCGGATCCGGATCGGCTCGGTGAGCACGGTCTCCTTGGGGACGGTGACCACCGACGCCTTCTCGAACGCGCTGTACGCCTGGGCGGCGACCCGGTCCACCGGCTTGCCGGCCTTGCCGACCCGCGGGTCGTCGCGGTCGACGAGCTCGTGGGTGACGCCCTCGGGCGCGGTGATGTCGACCTTCAGGTCGGGGCCGCCGGCGGTGGCGGTGCCGTCGTGCAGCCCGCGCAGCCGCGCCAGCGGCGTGAACCGCCATTCCTCCTCGCGGCCGTGCGGAACGGGGAAGTCCGCCACGTCGTAGGACGGCGGGGCGCTCATCCGGGTGGCGACGGTGGACTCCGCGGCCACCGCGATGGAGCCGGAGGTCGTGGAACCCGCCGGGATAGTCGTCTGAGCCTCAGCCATGGCTGTCGTCTAGCTCGCTTTCTGCGTTCTCAGGGAGTCGTTCGCTGCGTGGGGCCGGGGTCAGCCGACCGCGCCTTCCATCTGCAGCTCGATCAGCCGGTTGAGCTCCAGCGCGTACTCCATCGGCAGCTCACGGGCGATCGGCTCGACAAAGCCGCGGACGATCATGGCCATGGCCTCCTGCTCGCTCAGGCCGCGGCTCATCAGGTAGAAGAGCTGGTCCTCGCTCACCTTGGAGACGGTCGCCTCGTGGCCCATCGACACGTCGTCCTCGCGGACGTCGACGTAGGGGTAGGTGTCGGAGCGGGAGATGGTGTCGACCAGCAGCGCGTCGCACAGCACGTTCGACTTCGAACCCGCGGCGCCCTCGCCGATCTCCACCAGGCCGCGGTAGGAGGTCCGGCCGCCGCCCCGCGCCACCGACTTGGAGACGATGTTGGAGGAGGTGTTCGGCGCCATGTGGACCATCTTGGAACCGGCGTCCTGGTGCTGGCCCTCGCCCGCGAACGCGATCGAGAGCGTCTCACCCTTGGCGTGCTCGCCCATGAGGTAGACCGCGGGGTACTTCATGGTGACCTTGGAGCCGAGGTTGCCGTCCACCCACTCCATCGTCGCGCCCTCGTAGGCGACGGCGCGCTTGGTCACCAGGTTGTAGACGTTGTTCGACCAGTTCTGGATCGTCGTGTAGCGGCAGCGGCCGCCCTTCTTCACGATGATCTCGACGACCGCGGAGTGCAGCGAGTCGGACTTGTAGATCGGCGCGGTGCAACCCTCGACGTAGTGGACGTAGGCGTCCTCGTCGACGATGATCAGCGTCCGCTCGAACTGGCCCATGTTCTCGGTGTTGATCCGGAAGTAGGCCTGGAGCGGGATGTCGACGTGCACGCCCTTGGGGACGTAGATGAACGAGCCGCCGGACCACACCGCGGTGTTCAGCGACGCGAACTTGTTGTCACCGACCGGGATGACCGTGCCGAAGTACTCCTGGAACAGCTCCGGGTGCTCCTTGAGCGCCGTGTCGGTGTCCAGGAAGATGACGCCCTGCTTCTCCAGGTCCTCGCGGATCTGGTGGTAGACCACCTCGGACTCGTACTGCGCGGCGACACCGGCGACCAGGCGCTGCTTCTCCGCCTCCGGGATGCCCAGCTTGTCGTAGGTGTTCTTGATGTCCTCGGGCAGCTCCTCCCAGGAGGCGGCCTGCTGCTCGGTGGAGCGGACGAAGTACTTGATGTTGTCGAAGTCGATGCCCGACAGGTCCGAGCCCCAGGTCGGCATGGGCTTCTTGTCGAACAGCTTCAGGCCCTTGAGACGCAGCTTGAGCATCCACTCCGGCTCGCTCTTCTTCGCCGAGATGTCGCGGACGACCGCCTCGGACAGGCCGCGCTTGGCAGCGGCACCGGCGACGTCGGAGTCGGCCCAGCCGTATTCGTACTTGCCCAGACCCTCGAGCTCAGGGTGAGCAGTCTCCGTGGGGAGCGTCATGCGGGGTTCCTCCCGGCCGTGCTAGCAGATGCTGTGGTGGTCTTTGTGGGGCGCTCACCAGTGCGGTGAGCTGCTTTGCCGGCACCGGCCTTCGGGATGAAGGTCGTGCACACCCCGTCGCCGTGGGCGATGGTGGCAAGGCGCTGTACATGGGTCCCGAGCAATAGGGAGAAGACCTCGGTCTCCGCCTCGCACAGCTGCGGGTACTGCTCGGCGACGTGGACGACCGGGCAGTGGTGCTGGCAGAGCTGCTCACCGAGCTGGGGATTGGGCGCACTGCGCGCCGTAGCAGCGTACCCGTCCGCGGTCAACGCCTTCGCAAGGGCCTGGGTGCGGGCCTCGGGCTCGGCGCCCTCGACCGCCTCTCGGTACCCCTCGGCCTGCGCGGCGAGCCGGGCACGGGCGAACGCGGCGACCGCCGCCTCGCCCTTGGTGCCGCCGCCCGCGCTCTGCGCGATCCAGCGCAGCGCGTCGGCGGCGAGGGCGTCGTACGCCTGGTCGAAGGCGTCCCGTCCGCAGTCGGTGAGGGCGAACGCCTTGGCCGGGCGGCCCCGGCCGCGCGCGCCGTAGACCCGCTTCTCGCGGGGCTCCACGACACCCTCGGCGACCAGCGCGTCCAGATGACGGCGGACGGCGGCCTGGGTCAGCTCCAGGCGGAGCGCCAGCTCGGCCGCGGTGGACGGGCCGTGGTCGAGGATGGAGCGGGCGACGCGGTTGCGGGTGCCGTGCTGATCGTCGTGCGCAGGGGCGGACGGAACCGGGCCGGCGGTCTGCCGGGCCGATGGCCTCTTCCGATCCTCGCTCACGTTTTTCACAACACCATTGTTGCGTAATTCGCCAAATCGATTCAAGCCTGTACGGGATCACGGACCGGTGGCCTCCGTCACTAAGGGTTACCTAATTTCGGGGCTCCCGGTCACGCTCCGGAACCGCCGCCGGCCACCCGGGAGGCCCGCCGGCGGAACCGCACGGAACGGCTCCCGGACAGCTTCCGGCCCCCGCTCCCGGCGCCCCCGCCCGCTCCGTAGACTGCCCGGCATGCCCAGCACCTCCCCGGGGGACGCCCCCCGCTCGCCCGGCCGCGAGCCTGCCGTCGAGGTCGTCGGCCTGGTCAAGCGGTACGGGTCCAAGACCGCCGTGGACGGGCTCGACCTCACCGTCGCACGCGGCACCGTGACCGCCGTCCTCGGCCCCAACGGCGCCGGGAAGACCACCACCGTCGAGACCTGCGAAGGCTATCGGCGCCCGGACGCCGGTCAGGTCCGCGTCCTGGGACTGGACCCGGTCGCCGACGCCGCGGCGCTGCGCCCCCGGATCGGCGTGCTGCTCCAGTCGGGTGGGGTCTACCCCGGAGCCCGGGCCGAGGAGATGCTGCGGCACACCGCCACCCTCCACTCCCACCCCCTCGACGTGGTCACGCTAATGGAACGGCTGGGCCTGGGCAGCTGCGGACGGACGCCCTACCGGCGGCTGTCCGGCGGCCAGCAGCAGCGGCTCGCCCTGGCGATGGCCGTGGTCGGCCGCCCCGAGCTGGTGTTCCTGGACGAGCCGACCGCCGGCCTCGACCCGCAGGCCCGCCGCGCCACCTGGGACCTCGTCCGGGAGCTGCGCGCCGACGGCGTCAGCGTGGTGCTGACCACCCACTTCATGGACGAGGCCGAGCAGCTCGCCGACGACGTCGCGATCATCGACGGCGGGAAGGTCGTCGCCCAGGGCAGCCCGGAGGAGCTGTGCAAGGGCGGCGCCGAGAACAGCCTGCGCTTCACCGGCCGGCCCGGGCTGGACGTCGCCTCGCTCCTCAAGGCGCTGCCGGCCGACAGCGCCGCCGCCGAGCTGACCGCCGGCATCTACCGCGTCCAGGGCCGGATCGACCCGCAGCTGCTGGCCACCGTGACCTCCTGGTGCGCACAGAACGGCGTGATGCCCGACGCGATAGCCGTCGAGCGCCACACCCTGGAGGACGTCTTTCTCGAGCTCACCGGTAAGGAGCTGCGCGCATGACCACCGCGAGCGGTACGTTCGCCCCCCGGCCCGGCGCGGCCCCGCTGCCCAGGATGATCCGCGCGCAGGCCGCCCTGGAGACCAGGATGCTGCTGCGCAACGGCGAGCAGCTGCTGCTGACCGTCATCATCCCGACGCTGCTGCTGGTGCTGTTCTCCGCCGTCCGCATCATCGACACCGGCGCCGGCAGGTCGGTGGACTTCCTCACGCCGGGCGTGCTGGGGCTGGCCGTGATGTCCACGGCGTTCACCGGCCAGGCCATCGCCACCGGATTCGAGCGGCGCTACGGCGTCCTCAAGCGGCTGGCCGCCTCGCCGCTGCCGCGCTGGGGGCTGATGACCGCGAAGACCTGCGCGGTGCTGGTCACCGAGGTCCTCCAGGTCGTCCTGCTGACCGTGGTCGCCCTGGCGCTGGGCTGGTCCCCGCAGGGCGCCGCGTCCCTCTCCGGCGTGGCCTCCGTGGTCCTGCTGCTCCTGTTGGGCACCGCCGCGTTCTCCGGTCTGGGCCTGCTGATGGCCGGCACCCTCAAGGCCGAGGCCACCCTGGCCGCCGCCAACCTGGTCTTCCTGCTGCTGCTCGTCGGCGGCGGGGTGATCGCCCCGCTGGCGAAGTTCCCGGCCGCGGCCCAGCAGGTGCTCCAGTTCCTGCCGATCTCCGCGCTCTCGGACGGCCTGCGGGAGGTGCTCCAGCACGGGGCCGGGGTGCCCTGGGCGGACCTCGGGATCCTGGCGGCCTGGGCCGTCCTGGGGCTGGGCGCGGCGGCGAAGTTCTTCCGCTGGGAGTGACCCCGCCGCCCGCCGGACCGGCCGGAACGCCGCAAACCCGACCCTCGTGAAAACGCGCACAAGCCGCCGCCTACGATGACTCCCGTGCCGAACACGCTGAATCCCTTTGAGCTGATCGCCCGCCGCTGGCAGCCCTCCGCGCGCTTCGTCGAGCGGGCGGCGCTCGCCACCGTCGTGATGGCCGTGGTCATCGTCGTGACCGGTGGTGCGGTCCGGCTGACCGAGTCCGGGCTGGGCTGCTCGACGTGGCCCCAGTGCACGCCGGACAGCCTCACCCCGACCGCCGAGATGGGCATCCACGGCCTCATCGAGTTCGGCAACCGCCTGCTGACCTACGTCCTGTGCGCCTTCATCGGGCTGTTCATCGTGGCGGCACGGGCCCGCGCACCGCGCCGCCACTCGCTCACCCGGCTCGGCTGGGCGCAGTTCTGGATCGTGATGGGCAACGCGGTCTGGGGCGGCATCGTCGTGCTCACCGGCCTGAACCCGTACCTCGTCGCCGCGCACTTCCTGCTCACCAGCGCCCTGTTGACGGTCTGTGTGCTGTCCTGGCAGCGCGCCAAGGAGGGCGACGGGGAGCCGCGCGACCTGGTCTCCCCCGCGGTCCGGCAGCTCTCCTGGGTGCTGGTGGTCGCGGTGGCCGCGCTGACGGTGATCGGCACCGTCGTCACCGGCACCGGTCCGCACGCGGGCGACGCCCGCAAGGTCCACCGCATCCCGCTGGACTGGCAGGAGGTGACCCAGCTCCACGTCGACTTCGTCTACATCGTCGTCGGGCTGACCGTCGCCCTGTTCTTCACCCTGCGCGCGGTCAAGGCGCCGCCGGCCCCGCGCCGCGCCGCCCTGGCCCTGTTCGCCACCCTCGCCTTCCAGGGCGTCGTCGGCTACGTCCAGTACTTCCTGAGCCTGCCGACGCTGGTCGTCGGACTGCACATGTTCGGCTCGACGCTGGTCTGGATCGCGGTGCTGCGGGTCTTCCTCACCCTGCGCGACCGCGGCCCGGTGCCCGCCGCGCCGGACGCACTCGTCGACGGCGAGGCCGCAGAGGCCCGACCGGCCGCCACCACCGCGGCCTAGCAACACCTACGCCGCGGAGGCCAGTCCGTAGACCCGGCGGGCGGTGCCGGAGCCGACCATCTCGGCGATCCGCCGCCCGTCCGCCGGGGCGCACAGCCCCTCGGCGGTCCACTCCCCCACGACGCGATCCATGGCCCGCCGGAAGAGCCGGGCCGCGGTGACGTAGAGCTCGGGCAGCCCGCGCGCCCCCGAGGAGAACAACAGCTTGCCGAACGGCGCCTGGCCCAGCGTCTCCTCGGGACACGGGCCGACGTCCGCGTAGACGTGGGCGTGCACGGCGGCCAGTTGCGCGGCCCGCCGGTGGTGCGGGGCCTGGGGCAGCAGAACGAGATCGGAGCCGGAACCGAGCCCGGCGGTGGCCCGCAGGAAGTCCGCCAACGGCTGCGGATCGGCGCAGTGCAGCTGCACCGGGAGCCCGGTCGCCACCGCGCTCCACAACAGGTGCCGGACGAGCGCGGGCTCCGCCAGCGGCTCCCCCGGGCGACGATCGCGCAGCCAGCGGTCCGCGGCGCGCCGCACCGCGCCCGCATCGGGCGCCCACCCCTCGCAGTACGTGCCCCCGCAGGCGAAGGCGGTCGCGTGCTGGGCGGCGGAGTAGAGGGCCTCGGCGGTGTAGCCGAGGAAGGCGTCGACACTGCCGGAGGTGTCGGCGACCTGTTCGGCGAGCGGTTCGAGCCGGACGACCTCGTGGGCGCGGGCATCGGCGGCATCGGCGAGTTCGGCGGCGGACGTCAGACCGCCGGGGGCACCGGACTCCACCAGGAAGGTCTCGATGCCGGCGCCGCGGAGCAACATCCGGCCCGCGTGGAAGGCGCCCACCTCGCGCCGTCGGGCCAGATAGCGCACCGGCGCGCAGTGCGGCTCCAGGCCGAGCAGGGGCGGGCACCAGCGGCGTATCGCGAGACCGGTGCGGGTCTCGAAGTGGCTGGTGCCCGCGGGGGCCGGGCCCCGGGCCCCGGCCGCGGCGCCCAGTTGGGCCTCGAAGGAACCGAGGCCCAGTTCACCGTGGACGGCACCGTGACTGTGCTGGTCGATGAGCGGGGGGAGTGTGTCCATCCGCCCCTCCTCGCCGTCGGCCCGCCGGGCGTGGCCGGTCCACCGCGCCTGGTGAGCTTAACGGGCGAGCGGGTGGTGAGGTAGCGGGCGATGCGCCCCGGCGCACGGCACCGGGGCGGGCCCGCGGGCCTCAGGCGTTGGCCGGGCCGCCCAGCTGGAGGCCGGCCATCCGCGACCACTCGTAGCGGCCGGTGCGGACCTTGGCGGCCAACTCGCCGTCGAAGTCGTCCTGGAGGGCGATGCCCGCCTGCTCGGTGGCCTTCTTGGCGGCGAGGTAGCTGTCCGCGACCAGATTGCCCCACTCGCCGTTGGCGCCGACCAGGGCGATCCGGGTGCGGCCGCGGCCGATGTGGGCGAGCTGGCCCTCGGCGCTGCCGCCGTGGCTGCTCGCGAAGGAACGGATCTGCCGGGCGAGCCGGGCCGCCTGCTTGTCGGCCCGCTTCTGCGCCGGCGTCGCGGCGGCCGCGCCGCCCGCCGCCTGCTCGTCAGCCTGCTGGGTGTCTGCCATGGTCAGCATGTTACCCACCGGTA
Organism: Streptomyces noursei; assembly: GCF_016917755.1. Classification (GTDB taxonomy): domain Bacteria; phylum Actinomycetota; class Actinomycetes; order Streptomycetales; family Streptomycetaceae; genus Streptomyces; species Streptomyces yunnanensis. Next base: position 2,946,598 of record NZ_CP070326.1, read on the forward strand.
CCGCCTTTGTGGGGGTGATCCGCCACACCTCCCGTCGCCACCCGAAGGGGGACGGGAGGCGACGGCAGCTCCTAGCGCAGGAAGGGGTCCACCGCGACGGCGACGAACAGCAGCGACACATAGGTGATGGACCAGTGGAACAGCCGCATCTCCTTGAGCTTGGCCCCGGTGAGGCCGGCCTTGGCGCGGACCTGGAGGGCGTGCGCCTCCCACAGCCAGAACGCGCCGCAGGCGACCGCGACCCCGGTGTAGAACCAGCCGGTGTAGCCCAGCGGCTGGAGCAGCAGCGAGACCCCGACCATCACCCAGCTGTAGAGGACGATCTGTCGGGCGACGACCTTGTTGCCCGCCACCGCCGGCAGCATCGGCACGCCGACCCGCTTGTAGTCCTCCGTGACCTTCATCGACAGCGGCCAGTAATGCGGCGGCGTCCAGAAGAAGATGACGAGGAAGAGGATGAAGGAGGCCCAGGAGACGGTGTTGGTCACCGAGGACCAGCCGATGAAGACGGGCATGCAGCCCGCGATGCCGCCCCAGACGATGTTCTGCGTCGTCCGCCGCTTGAGGATCATCGTGTAGACGACGACGTAGAAGAGCAGCGCCCCGAGGGAGAGCATCGCCGACAGCGGGTTGACGAGGTACCAGAACCACGCCGTGGAACCGACCGCGAGGACGGTGGCGAAGACCAGGCACTCGCGCGGCGAGACCATGCCGGTCACCAGCGGGCGCTGGGAGGTGCGGTCCATCATCGCGTCGATGTCGCGGTCGAGGTACATGTTGTACGCCGCGGCACCGCCGGCGGACAGGTAGCCGCCGATGCAGGTGGCCAGCACCAGCCACAGGTCCGGCACTCCGCCGGCCGCCAGGAACATCACCGGCACCGTCGTCATCAACAACAGTTCGATGACCCGCGGCTTGGTCAGCGCGATGAACGCCTTGACGCGGGCCCCGAACGGCCGGTTACCGGGACTCCCGGGGACCTGAGAGAGCCCCCCCGCAGGACGGGTTTCGACGGCCGTCACGCACACCCCTGGAAGTAACGTCTGCGGCCTGAGCCGCGGAGATAAGGCCAGCAAGCTCCGCCGGCAGTGAACACCCGGTAAAGGCTTGCGCTTACCACGCCACTTTAGACGTTGGCCATACGGCGGCTCTCGCGGGGGTGGGGTCGTGTTGGGCGCCCGGCCGCGGGCCGGCGGCGGCGACATTCCAGGCGGGCCCGGCGGCGGTTGGTCCTGAGCTTTCCCGGCCCGTTCACCCGGCGTTCGGGAGGCGGAGGCGCTCGGGGCCCGGCAGTCTGGTGCGTAGGGCGCGACCCGACGCCAGGAATGCCCCGAGCGCCGCTTTAGTTGCCCTAAGCGATAGATGATCCCGCGACAGCGACACCGTCCACCGAGTGAGCGCCAGGACCGCCGACTGAGCACCGGCTGAGCGCCGAAATCGCCGACTGAGCGTCGAAAAGGCGGGCGCATTCGCGGGGGTAGGCTCGACACCGCCTGGGCGGACATGCCGTCCGCGTTCGACATGTGGAGAGGAGCCCTGACTCAGGGTGAGCACCAAGCCGACCACCACAGATTTCGAGTGGACCGAACTGGACCAGCGGGCTGTGGATACCGTCCGAGTCCTGGCCATGGATTCCGTGCAGAAGGTCGGTAACGGCCATCCGGGTACGGCCATGAGCCTGGCGCCCGCCGCCTACGTTCTGTTCCAGAAGCTGATGCGGCACGACCCCGCCGATGCGGACTGGACCGGCCGGGACCGGTTCGTCCTCTCCGCGGGCCACTCCAGCCTGACCCTCTACATCCAGCTCTACCTCGCCGGCTTCGGCCTGGAGCTGGATGACTTGAAGAGCTTCCGCACCTGGGGCTCGAAGACCCCCGGTCACCCGGAGTACGGCCACACCACCGGCGTGGAGACCACCACCGGCCCGCTGGGCCAGGGTGTCGCCAACGCCGTGGGCATGGCGATGGCGGCCCGCTACGAGCGCGGCCTGTTCGACCCCGAGGCCGCGGCGGGCACCTCCCCGTTCGACCACATGGTGTACGTCATCGCCGGTGACGGCTGCCTCCAGGAGGGCATCGCCGCCGAGGCGTCCTCCATGGCCGGCCACCAGAAGCTCGGCAACCTCGTCATGCTGTGGGACGACAACCACATCTCCATCGAGGGCGACACCGAGACCGCCGTCTCCGAGGACACCTGCGCGCGCTACGAGGCGTACGGCTGGCACGTCCAGCGCGTCGCGCAGCTGCCCAACGGCGACCTGGACCCGGCCGGTCTGGCCGCGGCCCTGGAGGCCGCCAAGGCCGAGACCGAGCGCCCGTCGTTCATCGCGGCCCGCTCGATCATCGCCTGGCCGGCCCCGAACGCCCAGAACACCGAGGCCGCGCACGGCTCGGCGCTGGGCGAGGAGGAGATCGCCGCCACCAAGCGCGTCATGGGCTTCGACCCGGAGCAGACGTTCGAGGTGGCCGACGAGGTGCTGGCGCACACCCGTGGTGCCCTGGACCGCGGCCGCGAGGCCCGCGCCGAGTGGGAGAAGTCGTTCGCCGCCTGGCGCACCGCCAACCCCGAGCGCGCCGCCGAGTTCGACCGGATCGCCGCGGGCGAGCTGCCCGAGGGCTGGGCGGACCACGTCCCGTCGTTCGAGACCGGCAAGTCCGTCGCCACCCGTGCCGCGTCCGGCAAGGTGCTGCAGGCACTGGGCGCGGTCATCCCCGAGCTGTGGGGCGGCTCCGCCGACCTCGCCGGGTCGAACAACACGACGATCGACAAGACCTCGTCGTTCCTGCCGAAGGGCAACCCGCTGCCGGGCGCCGACCCGTACGGCCGCACCATCCACTTCGGCATCCGCGAGCACTCCATGGCCGCGGAGATGAACGGCATCGCGCTGCACGGCAACACCCGCATCTACGGCGGCACCTTCCTGGTGTTCTCCGACTACATGCGCAACGCCGTCCGGCTGTCCGCGCTGATGCACCTGCCGGTGACGTACGTGTGGACGCACGACTCCATCGGCCTGGGCGAGGACGGTCCGACCCACCAGCCGGTCGAGCACCTGGCCACGCTGCGCGCCATCCCGGGCCTGAACATCGTGCGCCCGGCCGACGCCAACGAGACCGCCCTCGCCTGGCGCGAGATCATGCGCCGCTGGACGAAGGAGTTCGGCGTGGGCGCCCCGCACGGTCTGGCGCTGACCCGTCAGGGCGTGCCGACGTACGAGGCCGACGAGAACACCGCCAAGGGTGGTTACGTCCGCTTCGAGGCTGAGGGCGGCGAGCCGCAGGTCGTGCTGATCGCCACCGGTTCCGAGCTGCAGCTGGCCGTCGAGGCCCGCGAGCAGCTCCAGGCCGAGGGCGTGCCGACCCGCGTGGTGTCGATGCCGTCGGTGGAGTGGTTCGAGGAGCAGGACCAGGCGTACAAGGACAGCGTGCTGCCGCCGTCCGTGAAGGCCCGGGTCGCCGTGGAGGCGGGCATCGGGCTGACCTGGCACCGCTACGTCGGCGACGCCGGCCGGATCGTCTCGCTGGAGCACTTCGGCGCCTCGGCCGACGGCAAGCTGCTGTACCGCGAGTTCGGCTTCACCCCCGAAGCGGTGGCCGCCGCCGCCCGGGCCTCGCTGGATCATGTTGCAGGGCTGGCCGACGCCGCGCACTGACGCCCGTATACGACAAGTAGGAGATGCAGAACCCATGACAGACGCACTCAAGCGCCTCTCCGACGAAGGCGTGGCGATCTGGCTGGACGACCTGTCGCGCAAGCGCATCACGTCCGGCAACCTGGCCGAGCTGATCGACCAGCAGCACGTCGTCGGCGTCACCACCAACCCCTCGATCTTCCAGAAGGCGATCTCCTCGGGCGACGGCTACAGCCAGCAGCTGGCCGACCTGGCGGCCCGCAAGGTCACCGTGGACGAGGCGATCCGCATGATCACCACGGCCGATGTCCGGGACGCCGCCGACGTGCTGCGCCCGGTCTTCGACGCCACCGGTGGCCAGGACGGCCGGGTCTCCATCGAGGTCGACCCGCGGCTGGCGCACAACACCGTGGCGACCATCGCCGAGGCCAAGCAGCTCGCGTGGCTGGTGGACCGCCCGAACACGCTGATCAAGATCCCGGCCACCAAGGCGGGTCTGCCGGCGATCACCGAGGTGATCGGCCTGGGCATCAGCGTCAACGTCACGCTGATCTTCTCGCTGGAGCGCTACCGCGAGGTGATGGACGCCTACCTCGCCGGTCTGGAGAAGGCCAAGGCCGCGGGCCTGGACCTGTCCAAGATCCGTTCGGTGGCGTCGTTCTTCGTGTCCCGCGTGGACTCCGAGATCGACAAGCGCCTGGAGAAGCTCGGCACCGACGAGGCCAAGGCCCTCAAGGGCAAGGCCGCCCTCGCCAACGCGCGCCTGGCCTACCAGGCGTACGAGGAGGTCTTCTCCTCCGCGCGCTGGACCGCCCTCGACAAGGCGGGCGCCCACAAGCAGCGTCCGCTGTGGGCCTCGACCGGCGTGAAGGACCCCGCGTACAAGGACACCCTGTACGTGGACGAACTGGTCGCCCCGGGCACGGTCAACACCATGCCGGAGGCCACCTTGGAGGCCACCGCCGCACGCGGTGAGATCACGGGCGACACGGTGCGCGGCACCTACGCCACCGCCCAGGCCGACCTCGACGCGCTCGGCGCGCTCGGCATCTCGTACGACGACGTCGTGCAGCTCCTGGAGGACGAGGGCGTGGAGAAGTTCGAGTCGTCCTGGAACGACCTGCTCAAGTCGACCGAGGCGGAGCTGGCGCGCCTCGCTCCCTCGGAGGGCTGATCCCCTTGACCGCTGTTCATGGAGCGAACCCGCTCCGTGACGCCGCGGACCGACGGCTCCCGCGCATCGCGGGGCCGTCGGGCCTGGTCATCTTCGGCGTCACGGGTGATTTGTCACGCAAAAAGCTGATGCCCGCGGTCTACGACCTCGCGAACCGGGGTCTGCTGCCGCCGGGCTTCTCGCTGATCGGCTTCGCCCGTCGCGAGTGGGAGGACGAGGACTTCGCGCAGGTGGTGTACGAGGCCGTCAAGCAGCACTCGCGCACCCCGTTCCGCGAGGAGGTCTGGCAGCAGCTGGTCCAGGGCTGCCGCTTCGTCCAGGGCAACTTCGACGACGACGTGGCGTTCGAGACCCTCAAGGACACCATCAACGAGCTCGACAAGGCCCAGGGCACCGGCGGCAACTACGCCTTCTACCTCTCGGTGCCGCCGAAGTTCTTCCCCAAGGTCGTCCAGCAGCTCAAGAAGCACGGGCTGGCCGAGCAGAAGGAAGGCTCCTGGCGCCGCGCGGTCATCGAGAAGCCGTTCGGCCACGACCTGAAGAGCGCTCAGGAGCTCAACCAGATCGTCCACGAGGTCTTCCCGCCCAACGAGGTCTTCCGGATCGACCACTACCTGGGCAAGGAGACGGTCCAGAACATCCTGGCGCTGCGGTTCGCCAACACCATGTTCGAGCCGCTGTGGAATCGCTCCTACGTCGACCACGTGCAGATCACGATGGCCGAGGACATCGGCATCGGCGGCCGGGCCGGCTATTACGACGGCATCGGCGCGGCCCGCGACGTCATCCAGAACCACCTCCTCCAACTGCTCGCGCTGACCGCCATGGAGGAGCCCGCCTCCTTCGAGGCGGACGCGCTGGTGGCGGAGAAGACCAAGGTGCTGGGCGCGGTCCGGCTGCCCAAGGACCTGGGCAAGGAGACCGTCCGGGCGCAGTACGCCGAGGGCTGGCAGGGTGGCGAGAAGGTCGTCGGCTACCTCCAGGAAGACGGCATCGACGCCAAATCGAAGACCGACACCTACGCCGCGATCAAGCTGGGGATCGACAACCGCCGCTGGGCGGGCGTCCCGTTCTACCTGCGGACCGGCAAGCGTCTGGGCCGTCGGGTGACCGAGATCGCGGTGGTCTTCCAGCGCGCTCCGCACTCCCCCTTCGACCACACCGCCACCGAGGAGCTGGGGCAGAACGCCCTGGTCATCCGCGTCCAGCCGGACGAGGGCGTGACCGTGCGGTTCGGTTCCAAGGTCCCCGGCACCTCCATGGAGGTGCGCGACGTGTCGATGGACTTCGCGTACGGCGAGTCCTTCACGGAGTCCAGCCCCGAGGCGTACGAGCGGCTGATCCTCGATGTGCTGCTCGGCGACGCCAACCTCTTCCCGCGGCTGGAAGAGGTCGAGCTGTCCTGGAAGATCCTCGACCCGATCGAGGAGTTCTGGGACAAGCACGGCAAGCCCGCGCAGTACCCGGCGGGCACCTGGGGCCCCATCGAGGCGGACGAAATGCTCGCACGAGACGGACGGAGCTGGCGTCGGCCATGAAGATCGATCTGACGGAAACCACGGCCAGCGCGATCAACAAGGCACTGGTCCAGGGCCGCCGCGCCATCGGCACCCCGGCCATCGGCATGGTGCTCACCCTCGTCATCGTCACCGACGAGGAGAACGCCTACGACGCCCTCAGGGCGGCCAACGACGCGTCCCGCGAGCACCCCTCGCGCACCCTCGTCGTCATCAAGCGGGTCAGCCGGACGCCGCGCAACCGCGCCAAGGCCCGGCTCGACGCCGAGGTGCGGGTGGGCACGGACGCCGGCACCGGCGAGACGGTGCTGCTGCGGCTGTACGGCGAGGCGATCGACCACGCCCAGTCCGTGGTGCTGCCGCTGCTGCTGCCGGACGCCCCGGTCGTGGTCTGGTGGGCGGTCAACGCCCCGCTGAACCCGGCCAAGGACCCGCTCGGCGCGCTGGCCCAGCGCCGCGTCACCGACGCCTACGCCGCCGAGCAGCCCATCGCGGAGCTGACCGGCCGCGCCGACACCTACACCCCCGGCGACACCGACCTGTCCTGGACCCGGATCACCCCCTGGCGCTCGATGCTGGCGGCGGCGCTCGACCAGTCGCCGTGCAAGGTGACCTCGGCCGTGGTCGACGGCGAGGAGTTCAACCCCAGCTGCGAGCTGCTCGGCATGTGGCTCGCCAGCCGGTTGGACGTGCCGGTGACCCGCACCGTCTCGCCCGGCCCCGGGCTCACCGAGGTGCGCCTGGAGACCACCGCCGGAACGATCGTCCTGGGCCGCCCGGACGCCTCGTTGGCCACCCTCGCCATGCCCGGCCAACCGGACCGGGCGGTGGCGCTCAAGCGCCGGGAGACCTCCGAGCTGCTCGCCGAGGAGCTGCGCCGGCTCGACCCGGACGACATCTACGCCGCCGCGCTGAAGTACGGCGTGGACCGGCTCCAGCTGCCGGGCGCCGGGACGCCCGCCGCCGACGGGCAGCCCGCGGCCAAGGCCGGGGACGCACCGGCCAAGCCGGTGGCGAAGAAGGCGCCCGCCAAGAAGGCAGCCGCCAAGTGAGCACACCCCAGGTCGTCGTCCACCGCGACAAGGAGCTGATGGCGAAGGCCGCCGCGGCCCGGCTGATCACCAAGATCGTCGATGCCCAGTCGGCCCGCGGCTCCGCCTCCGTCGTGCTGACCGGCGGGCGCAACGGCAACGGGCTGCTCGCGGCCCTGGCCGAAGCGCCCGCCCGGGACGCGATCGACTGGTCCCGGCTGGACCTGTGGTGGGGCGACGAAAGGTTCCTGCCCGACGGCGACCCGGAGCGCAACTACACCCAGGCCCGCGAGGTGCTGCTGGACAGCGTCCCGCTGGACCCGGACCGGGTGCACCCGATGGCGCCCTCGGACGGCCCGTTCGGCCATGACGCGGACGCCGCCGCCGAGGCGTACGCGGCCGAACTCACCGCCGTCGCGGGACCGGAGGACCACGGCGCGGTGCCGTCCTTCGACGTCCTGCTGCTGGGCGTCGGCCCGGACACCCATGTCGCCTCGCTCTTCCCCGAGCTCCCCGCCGTCTACGAGCAGGAGCGGACGGTGGTCGGCGTGCACGGTGCCCCCAAGCCGCCGCCCACCCGGATCTCGCTGACCCTGCCCGCGATCCGCGCGGCACGGGAGGTCTGGCTGCTCGCGGCCGGCGAGGACAAGGCCAACGCCGCGGCCATCGCGCTCTCCGGCGCCGGCGAGGTGCAGGCCCCGGCGGCCGGCGCCCGCGGTCGCAGCCGAACGCTGTGGCTGCTGGACGAGGCCGCCGCAACCCAGTTGCCGCGCGACCTCTACCCCCCGGCGTCCTCCTGAGCCGAACGGCGCGCCGGACCCACCGGCGCGCCGCACACACGCCGACGGCCCCACCCCTTGCGCGGGGGTGGGGCCGTCGGCGTCCTGTCTCAACGTCCGCGCAGCTCACGGTACTTGGCGACCAGCCCGGCCGTGGAGGCGTCCAGGCCCGGCACACCCGCGCCCTGGGTGAGCGCCGGCTCGACGCGCTTGGCGAGCACCTTGCCCAGCTCGACGCCCCACTGGTCGAAGGAGTTGATGTTCCACACCGCGCCCTGGACGAACACCTTGTGCTCGTAGAGCGCGATCAACTGGCCCAGCACGGACGGGCTGAGCTCCGACGCCAGGATCGTGGTGGTGGGGTGGTTGCCCTGGAAGGTGCGGTGCGGCACCAGCTCCTCGCCCACGCCCTCGGCGCGCACCTCGTCCGCCGTCTTGCCGAACGCCAGCGCCTGGCCCTGCGCGAAGAGATTGGCCATCAGCAGGTCGTGCTGGGCGACCAGATGCGGCTGGAGGTCCTCGACCGGGCGGGCGAAGCCCAGCAGATCGGCCGGGATCATCTTGGTGCCCTGGTGGAGCAACTGGTAGTAGGCGTGCTGGCCGTTGGTGCCGGGGGTGCCCCAGACGACCGGGCCGGTCTGCCAGCCGACCGGGTGGCCCTCACGGTCCACGGACTTGCCGTTGGACTCCATGTCCAGCTGCTGGAGGTAGGCGGTGAACTTGGAGAGGTAGTGGCTGTAGGGCAGCACGGCGTGCGACTGGGCGTCCCAGAAGTTGCCGTACCAGATGCCCAGCAGGCCCAGCAGCAGCGGGGCGTTCTCCTCCGGCGGGGCGGTCCGGAAGTGCTCGTCGACCAGGTGGAAGCCGGCCAGCATCTCGCGGAACCGCTCCGGACCGATCGCGATCATCAGCGACAGGCCGATGGCGGAGTCGTACGAGTAGCGGCCGCCGACCCAGTCCCAGAACTCGAACATGTTGTCCGTGTCGATGCCGAACTCGGAGACCTTCTCGGAGTTGGTCGACAGCGCCACGAAGTGCTTGGTGACGGCTTCCTGGCCGGCCCCGAGGCCGCTCAGCAGCCAGTCGCGGGCGGAGGTGGCGTTGGTGATCGTCTCGATGGTGGTGAACGTCTTCGAGGCGACGATGAACAGCGTCTCGGCCGGGTCCAGATCGCGGACCGCCTCGTGCAGGTCGGCGCCGTCCACGTTGGAGACGAAGCGGAACTGCATGTCCCGGTGGGTGTAGGCGCGCAGCGCCTCGTACGCCATCGCCGGGCCCAGGTCCGAGCCGCCGATACCGATGTTGACGACCGTCTTGATCCGCCGGCCGGTGTGCCCCTTCCAGGCGCCCGAGCGGACCCGGTCGGCGAAGGTGCCCATCCTCGTCAGGACGTGCTGCACGGCGGGGACGACGTTCTCCCCGTCGGTGGCGATGACCGCCGAGCCCGGTGCGCGCAGCGCGGTGTGCAGCACCGAGCGGTGCTCGGTGATGTTGATCTTCTCGCCGCGGAACATCGCGTCCCGCAGTCCGGCCACGTCGGTCGCGGCGGCGAGTTCGCGGAGCAGCCGCAGGGTCTCGTCGGTGACCAGGTGCTTGGAGTAGTCCAGGTGCAGATCGCCGACCTGGAGGGTGAAGCGCCCGGCGCGGCCGGGGTCCTTGGCGAACAGCTCGCGCAGATGCACCTCCCCCATCTGCTCGCGGTGCTTGCTCAACGCGGTCCACTCAGGCATCTGGTCGAGCCTGCTGCGGCCTTCTGCGTTCATTCGGACATCAGCCTTCTTCATCTCGTTAGCGGCCCCGCCACCCTCCAACCTAATTGATCAGAGCGCGATGGGGGCACCGCCCGCTCGAGCGAAGCCGAGAGCTTGGGGGAGCGTCGCCGAAGCGGGACCACCGCGGCGCCCCACAGCCGCCCGAACCCGCCGCGCAGGCCGAACACGCCAACTCCCGCCGCACCGCCCACGTCCGTACGCGCCATCCCCGCCCCCGTACCGCGCATCCCCCGGAGCGGGATCCGCCTCGTGCCCACCGTACGGTCGGCCACTGACAGCGGGCCTGGGGCAACCTCCCCATCCCGCACCTCAGATGCCGTGGGACGGGGCCGGGGAACGCGAACGGCCCGGCGGGAAGGACGCGGTGTCCCTCCCGGCCGGGCCGGTGATGCCGAGCGAGGTGCGATACGTGCGGGGGACGCCCTCGGCCCCCCGCCTGCGGTGCGGTTCCGTCAGATCTCGCCGCGGAGCTTGGCGAGCGCCTCGGCCAGGATCGCCTCGCCGTCGGCGTCGCTGCGGCGCTCCCGGACGTAGGCGAGGTGCGTCTTGTACGGCTCGGTGCGCGGCGGGTCCGGCGGGCTGTCCCGGTCCTTGCCGGCCGGAAAACCACAGCGGGGGCAGTCCCAGGTGTCCGGCACCTGGGCATCGCCGGCGAAGCTGGGCTGCGTCTCGTGCCCGTTGGAGCACCAGAAGGAGATGCGGATGCGCGGCGCGGACTCGCCACGCTCGGCCTCCCCCATCGGCCCCGCCCCGACCCGACTTCCTCGGATCGCGTTGCCACTTGCCACGGTCGTAACTCCCTGCGTAATGGTGCCGCGTGCCTCTCACAGCGACTGCGCTGCGGGCGCCCCAGTCTACGTAAGGCCCAACGCGCGTCCAGTGACACGAGTTACCGTCCCGGGACGCTGCCTTCATGATAGGCCGCGCCCCCGACGCCGTGTCAGCTGCCGAGCTTGACCAGGATGCCGAGCACCACGATGCAGGCGAACCACAGCAGACCGATCACGATGGTGATGCGGTCGAGGTTGCGCTCGGCGACGGAGGAGCCGCCGACCGAGGACTGCATGCCGCCGCCGAACATGTCGGACAGACCGCCGCCCTTCCCCTTGTGCATGAGCACCAGCATCATCAGCAGCACGCTGAAGACGATGAGGGCGATCGAGAAACCGATGACCACGGCTGGACCAACTCTCTGAGGACTTTCGGACGGAACGTGCCGACCGGCCGACGGGGCCGGACGGTGCGGGGCCGGGCGGTGCGCACGACACCGGACCCGGCCCCGACAGGGTACGACGGGCCGGGCCCGTCGTCATAGCTGCTACTGATCGCGGAAGCGGACGATCTTCACGAATTCGTCCGCGTCCAGGGCCGCGCCGCCGACCAGGGCGCCGTCGACGTCCGGCTGCGCCATGATCGCCGCGACGTTGCCGGACTTCACCGAGCCGCCGTACTGGATGCGGACCTTGTCGGCCAGCTCCTGGCTGTAGAGCTCGGCGAGGCGGCCGCGGATGGCACCGCAGACCTCCTGCGCGTCCTCGGGCGTGGCGACCTCGCCGGTGCCGATGGCCCACACCGGCTCGTAGGCGATCACGATCGTCTCGGCCTGCTCGGCCGGGACGTCCTTCAGGCCGCCGTCGACCTGGGCGAGGGTGTGCGCGACCTGGTTGCCGGCCTTGCGGACGTCCAGGCCCTCACCGACGCACAGGATCGGGGTCAGGCCGTGCTGGAACGCGGCCTTGACCTTGGCGTTGCAGATCTCCTCGTCCTCGCCGTGGTACTGGCGGCGCTCGCTGTGGCCAACGGCCACGTAGGCACACTTGAGCTTGGCCAGCATCGCGCCGGAGATCTCGCCGGTGTAGGCGCCGGAGTCGTGCGCCGACAGGTCCTGGGCGCCGTACTTGATCTTGAGCTTGTCGCCGTCGACGAGGGTCTGCACCGAGCGCAGGTCGGTGAAGGGCGGCAGGACCGCGACCTCCACCTGGTCGAAGTCCTTGTCGTTGAGGGCGAAGGCGAGCTTCTGGACGTGTGCGATGGCCTCAAGGTGGTTGAGGTTCATCTTCCAGTTGCCCGCCATCAGCGGGGTGCGGTCACTCACGGTTGTTCAGTCCTCCAGAGCGGCGAGGCCGGGGAGCGTCTTGCCCTCGAGGTACTCGAGGCTGGCGCCGCCGCCGGTCGAAATGTGGCCGAAAGCATTCTCGTCGAAGCCGAGCAGGCGCACCGCGGCGGCCGAGTCACCACCGCCGACGACGGTGAAGGCGTCCGAGTCCAGCAGCCCCTGGGCGACGGCCTTGGTGCCGTTCGCGTAGTCGGGGTGCTCGAAGACGCCCATCGGGCCGTTCCAGAACACGGTGCCCGCGTCGACGAGCTTCGCGGCGTAGAGCTCGCGGGTCTTCGGGCCGATGTCCAGGCCCTCCTTGTCGGCCGGGATGGCGTCCGCGGCGACGAGCTCGGGGTTGGCCGGGGCCTTGGTCTTCAGGTCCGGGAAGTCGGCCGACACCAGGACGTCGACGGGGAGCACGAACTCCACGCCGCGCTTCTCGGCCTCCGCCAGGTATTCCAGGCAGACCGGGATCTGGTCCTTCTGCAGCAGCGAGATGCCGACCTCGTGGCCCTTGGCCGCCAGGAAGGTGTACGCCATGCCGCCGCCGATCAGGATGCGGTCGGCCTTCTTGAGCAGGTTGTCGATGACGCCGAGCTTGTCGGAGACCTTGGCGCCGCCGAGCACCACCACGTAGGGGCGCCGGACTTCCTCGGTGAGCTTCTTCAGCACGCCGACCTCGGTGGCGATCAGGTCGCCGGCGGCGTGCGGCAGCCGCTTGGGCAGGTCGAAGACCGAGGCGTGCTTGCGGTGCACGGCACCGAAGCCGTCGCCGACGTAGAGGTCGGCGAGTTCGGCGAGCTGGTCGGCGAAGGCGCCGCGCTCGGCGTCGTCCTTGCTGGTCTCGCCGGCGTTGAAGCGGAGGTTCTCCAGGACGGCCACCTCGCCGTCGGCCAGACCCGCGACCACGGACGCGGCGGACTCACCGACCGTGTCGGTGGCGAACGCCACGCCCTTGCCCAGGATTTCGCCGAGCCGCTCGGCCGCGGGGGCCAGCGAGAAGGCGGGGTCCGGGGCGCCCTTGGGACGGCCCAGGTGGGAGGCGACGATCACCTTGGCGCCCAGTGCGCTGAGCTTGGCGATCGTCGGGGCGACGGCGCGGATCCGGCCGTCGTCGGTGATGGTGGTGCCCTCCAGGGGAACGTTGAGGTCGGCGCGGACGAAAACCCGCTTACCCGCAACGCCTTCCGTGGCGAGATCGTCGATCGTCTTCATGTGAAGTGACTCCGTTGTAGTCCGTCAAGGGACTTTATCCGTCATGGGACGGGGCCCGTACGGCGCGTTCCCGCGCCCTACGAGCCCCGTCTTCACGTTCCGGTGCCGTGCCCGTTGTCGGGCAGGCTCAGAGCTGGCCGCCGACGAACACGGTGAGGTCCACCAGGCGGTTGGAGTAACCCCACTCGTTGTCGTACCAGCCGACGACCTTGACCTGCTTGCCCTGGACCATCGTGAGCTGCGAGTCGAAGGTGCAGGAGGCCGGCCAGTTGACGATGTCCGAGGAGACGATCGGGTCCTCGGTGTACTCCAGGATGCCCTTGAGCTGCCCCTCGGCGGCCTTCTGGAAGGCGGCGTTGATCTCTTCCTTGGTGGTCTCGCGGTCGAGCTCCAGGACGAGGTCGGTGACCGAGCCGGTGGGAACCGGGACGCGCATGGCGATGCCGTCCAGCTTGCCCTTGAGCTGCGGGAGGACCAGGGCGGTGGCCTTGGCGGCGCCCGTCGAGGTCGGGATGATGTTCTCCGCGGCGGCCCGGGCGCGGCGCAGGTCCGAGTGCGGGAAGTCCAGGATGCGCTGGTCGTTGGTGTACGCGTGGACCGTGGTCATCATGCCCTTGACGATGCCGAAGTGCTCGTCGAGGACCTTCGCCATCGGCGCCACACAGTTGGTGGTGCAGGAGGCGTTGGAGATGACGTGGTGGTTGGCCGCGTCGTACTTGTCCTGGTTGACGCCCATCACGATCGTGATGTCCTCGCCCTTGGCGGGCGCGGAGATGAGCACCTTCTTGGCGCCGGCAGCCAGGTGCTTGGCGGCGTCCTCGCGCTTGGTGAAGATGCCGGTCGACTCGATGACGACGTCCGCACCGAGCTCGCCCCAGGGGAGGTTGGCCGGGTCGCGCTCGGCCATCGTCTTGAAGGTCATGTCGCCGACCGTGATGGTGTCGTCGGTGTGGCTGACGTCCTGCTTGAGGCGACCCAGGATGGTGTCGTACTTCAGCAGGTGGACCAGGGTGGCGTTGTCGGTCAGGTCGTTGACACCGACGATCTCGATGTCCGCACCCTGCTCCAGGAGCGCGCGGAAGTAGTTGCGACCAATGCGGCCGAATCCGTTGATGCCTACGCGGATCGTCACGAACCGATCTCCTCGTTGGTACGCCGGTTTTGGATACCGGCGAGCTGTATGGGCTGTCCCCGACCGCCTACGACCCTACCCCCTAGAAGAGACGTACGTGACATTGACATCGGCGCCTAAAGATGCTCAAGTGAGCGGCTTCGAGCCCCTCTGACGCCCACCCCGGCGCGCCGCCGCACGGCCCTCCGCACGCACGCGCCCCCGACACCCTGTGTGGGTGCCGGGGGCGCGTGCGTGCGGAGGGCCGCCGTGGTTCAGCCGACCATGCCGTCCGCGAGTTCCTCGGTGAGGTTGGACTCGGTGCCGGGGATGCCCAGGTCCTGGGCCCGCTTGTCGGCCATCGCCAGCAGTCGGCGGATCCGGCCCGCGACCGCGTCCTTGGTGAGCGGTGGGTCGGCGAGCGCGCCGAGCTCCTCCAGGGACGCCTGCTTGTGCTCCATGCGCAGCCGACCGGCGGCGGCGAGGTGCTCGGGGACCTCCTCGCCGAGGATCTCCAGGGCGCGCTGGACCCGGGCACCGGCGGCGACCGCGGCCCGCGCCGAGCGGCGGAGGTTGGCGTCGTCGAAGTTGGCGAGGCGGTTGGCGGTGGCCCGGACCTCGCGGCGCATCCGCCGCTCCTCCCAGGCGAGCACCGACTCGTGGGCGCCGAGCCGCGTCAGCAGCGCACCGATCGCGTCACCGTCACGGACGACCACGCGATCGACGCTGCGCACCTCGCGGGCCTTGGCGCCGATGCCGAGCCGGCGGGCCGCGCCGACCAGGGCGAGGGCGGCCTCGGGGCCGGGGCAGGTGACCTCCAGGGAGGACGAGCGGCCGGGTTCGGTCAGCGAGCCGTGGGCCAGGAAGGCGCCGCGCCAGGCGGCCTCGGCGTCACAGGTCGCGCCGGAGACCACCTGCGGGGGCAGTCCGCGGATCGGGCGCCCGCGGCCGTCCACCAGGCCGGTCTGCCGGGCCAGCTGGTCGCCGCCGGCCACCACCCGGACGACGTAGCGGCTGCCGCGCCGCAGCCCGCCGGGGGCCATCACCACCAGGTCGGAGGAGTGCCCGAAGATCTCCAGGATGTCCTTGCGGAGCCGGCGGGCGGCGATGCCCGTGTCGAGCTCCGCCTCGATCACAATGCGCCCGCTGACCAGGTGCAGACCACCCGCGAACCGCAGGATCGACGAGACCTCCGACTTCCGGCAGCAGGTCCGGGTGACGGGGAGCCGGGAGATCTCATCCTTCACCGCAGCCGTCATCGCCATGGGCCGATCCTTCCATGCATCCGAAAAATACGGTCGTACGCGGCTGCCAGCAGTTCCGGATCGTGCCGGTCGGGGGCTCCCCCGGCGGACCGGGCGTCGTCTCCGCGTGCGGCGACCGCGGCCAGCTCGACCTCGCTGCCCACCAGTTGCTTGGCGGCAACCGTCAGACTGTCGATGTCGGGCACCGCGGCCTCGTCGGCCAGCACCACGTCGAAGGCGAGTTTAGGGGCGTGTCGGGCCAAAACCTCCAAATGACGCTGCGGGGAGAACCCCTCGGTTTCGCCCGGCTGGGGCGCGAGGTTGAGCGAGAGCACCTTCCGGGCCTGGGTCTGCTCCAGGGCCTCGCGCAACTCGGGCACGAGCAGGTGCGGGATGACGGAGGAGAACCACGAACCGGGACCCAGTACCACCCAGTCGGCGTCACGGACCGCGGCGACCGCCTCGGGGACGGCCGGCGGATCCTCGGGGACGACGTGGACGGACTGCACCTCGCCGGGGGTGAGGGCGACCGTGGCCTGGCCACGGACCGTGCTGATCTCGTCCGGGTGATCCTTGTCCAGCCCCTTGACCTGGGCCTGGAGTTCCAGCGGCACCGCCGACATGGGCAGCACCCGGCCGTGCGCGCCGAGCAGCTTGCCGACCAGGTCGAGGGCCTGGACGTGGTCGCCGAGCTGCTCCCACAGCGCGACGATCAGCAGATTGCCCACCGCGTGGTCGTGCAGCTCGCCCTCGCTCTGGAAGCGGTGCTGGATCACCCGGGCCCAGGTCTGGCCCCAGTCGTCGTCGCCGCACAGCGCGGCCAGCGCCTTGCGCAGGTCGCCGGGGGGCAGCACGCCCAGCTCGTCGCGGAGCCGGCCGCTGGAGCCGCCGTCGTCGGCGACGGTGACCACGGCGGTCAGGTCACGGGTGATCCGGCGCAGCGCGGCGAGCGAGGCGGACAGGCCCATGCCGCCGCCGAGCGCCACCACCTTGGGGGTGGCGCCCTTCGTCGCGCGGCCACTGGGGACGAAGCGGCGGACCCGGCGCAGCCGCGGTGTACGGGAGGTCACTCGCGCCCCATGTCCCGGTGCACGACGACCGTTTCGACGCCCTCGGAGACCAGTCGGCGGGCCAGCTTCTCGGACATCGCGACGCTGCGGTGCTTGCCGCCGGTGCAGCCGACCGCGATCGTCACATAGCGCTTGCCCTCGCGGCGGTAGCCGGCCGCGACCAGCCGCAGCAGCTCGGTGTAGCCGTCCAGGAACTCCTTGGAACCGGGCTGGTTGAAGACGTAGTGGGAGACCTCGTCGTTCAGGCCCGTGAAGGGGCGCAGCTCGGGGACCCAGTGCGGGTTGGGGATGAAGCGGCAGTCGATGACCATGTCGGCGTCGACCGGCAGGCCGTACTTGAAGCCGAAGGACATGACCGTGGCGCGCAGCTCGGGGACCTCCTCCCCGGCGAACTGGGCGTCGAGCTTGGCGCGGAGTTCGTGGACGTTGAGGCTGGAGGTGTCGATGACCAGGTCGGCGTCGCCGCGCAGCTCGCGCAGCAGGTCGCGCTCGGCGGCGATGCCGTCGACGATCCGGCCGTCGCCCTGGAGGGGGTGCGGGCGGCGGACCGACTCGAAGCGGCGCACCAGGGCCTCGTCGGAGGACTCCAGGAAGACGATGCGGCGCTTGACGTTCTGCGCGTCGAGGGTGGCCAGCGACTCCTTGAGATTGGCGAAGAAGCGGCGACCGCGGACGTCGACGACCACGGCGATCTTGGCGACGTTGCCCTGCGAGCGGGCGCCCAGCTCGACCATCGGCGGGATCAGCTCGGGCGGGATGTTGTCGACGACGAACCAGCCGAGGTCCTCCAGGCACTTCGCCGCCGTGCTGCGGCCGGCGCCGGACATGCCGGAGATGATCACCAGCTCGGGGATCGCGGCGCTCTCGCCCTGGTCGGCTTCGCGCATCGTGCCCGTACTCACCTGTGCACCGTCTCTCTCGGGTTCCTGCGTGTCGTGCGGTGTGCTCATCGGTCCTGCCCCCGTTCTGCTGACAACGCGGCCGGTGGGGCCCCGTCATCCTCAATGATCTCTCCTGTGGCGGTGTTCACCGCAGGGGCGGACGGAACCGCGGTGGCCAGTGCCGCGGCGACCGTCTCGGCGGTCTTCCGGCCGACGCCCGGGACCTGGCAGATCTCCTCCACCGTGGCGGCCCGCAGCTTCTTCAGCGAGCCGAAGTGCTTCAGGAGCGCCTGGCGGCGGGTCTCGCCGAGCCCGGGGACGGCGTCGAGCGGGGAGGACTTCAGCCGCTTGCCGCGCTTGCTGCGCTGGTAGGTGATCGCGAAGCGGTGCGCCTCGTCGCGGACCCGCTGGAGGAGGTAGAGCCCCTCGCTGCTGCGCGGCAGCACCACCGGGTCGTCCTCGCCGGGCAGCCAGACCTCCTCCAGGCGCTTGGCCAGGCCGCAGACCGCGACGTCGTCGATGCCCAGTTCGTCCATGGCCCGGCGGGCCGCCGCCACCTGTGGGGCGCCGCCGTCGACGACCACCAGCTGGGGCGGGTAGGCGAAGCGCTTGGGGCGGCCGTCCTCGTCGGTGAGGCGGTCGGTGGGGTCGGTGGGGTCCGTGGCGTCGACGTCGGAGTCCACCGCGGGGTCCGCGACGGCGGTCGGCCCGGTCGCGTCCGCCACCCCGGCGGCCCCCGCTCCGTCGACGCCCTCGGTGGGCTCCTCGGTCCACTCCCCCGACTTCTGCTTCTCCTGGAGGTAGCGCCTGAAGCGGCGGCCGATGACCTCGTGCATGGCGCGGACATCGTCCTGCCCGGCGAATCCCTTGATCTGGAAGCGGCGGTATTCGCTCTTCCGGGCGAGGCCGTCCTCGAACACCACCATCGAGGCGACGACGTCCTCCCCCTGCAGGTGCGAGATGTCGAAGCACTCGATGCGCAGCGGGACGGTGTCCAGGTCGAGGGCCTGGGCGATCTCCTCCAGGGCGCGGGAGCGGGTGGTCAGGTCCGAGGCGCGCCTGGTCTTGTGCAGCGCGAGCGCCTGCTGGGCGTTGCGCTCGACCGTGGCCATCAGGTCCTTCTTGTCGCCGCGCTGGGGGATGCGCAGCGAGACCTGGGAGCCGCGGCGCTGGGTGAGCCACTGGGCGACCGGCTCCACCGGCTCGGGCAGCGCCGGGATCAGCACCTCCTTGGGGACCGCGTCGCCCTGCTCCTCGCCGTAGAGCTGCTGGAGGGCGTGCTCGACCAGATCGCCGGTGGTGACCGCCTCGACCTTGTCGGTGACCCAGCCGCGCTGGCCGCGCACCCGGCCGCCGCGGACGTGGAAGATCTGGACGGCGGCTTCGAGTTCGTCCTCGGCGAGGGCGATCAGGTCGGCGTCGGTGGCGTCGGCGAGGACCACCGCGCTCTTCTCCATGGCGCGCCTGAGCGCGCCTATGTCGTCCCGCAGGCGGGCGGCGCGCTCGTACTCCATCTCCTCGGCGGCCTCCTGCATCCCGCGCTCCAGGCGGCGGAGGTGGGCGCCGGTGCGGCCGGCCATGAAGTCACAGAACTCCTCGGCGAGTTCGCGGTGCTCCTCGGGGGAGACCCGGCCGACGCAGGGGGCCGAGCACTTGCCGATGTAGCCGAGCAGGCAGGGGCGGCCGATCTGGGCGGAGCGCTTGAAGACGCCGGCGGAGCAGGTCCGCACGGGGAAGACCCGCAGCAGCAGGTCGACGGTCTCGCGGATGGCCCAGGCGTGGGCGTACGGGCCGAAGTAGCGCACGCCCTTCTTCTTGGCGCCGCGCATCACCTGGACGCGGGGGAACTCCTCGCCCAGGGTCACCGCGAGGTACGGATAGCTCTTGTCGTCGCGGTACTTGACGTTGAACCGCGGGTCGAACTCCTTGATCCAGCTGTATTCGAGCTGGAGCGCCTCGACCTCGGTGGAGACCACGGTCCACTCCACCGAGGCGGCGGTGGTCACCATCGTGCGGGTGCGCGGGTGGAGACCGGCCAGGTCCTGGAAGTAGTTGGCCAGGCGCTGGCGCAGGCTCTTGGCCTTGCCTACGTAGATGACCCGGCCGTGCTCGTCGCGGAACTTATAGACCCCCGGCGAGTCGGGGATCTGTCCCGGCTTGGGTCGGTAGCTACTGGGGTCTGCCATGCCCTCCACCCTACTGACCGCCACCGACAATCAGGGCCGAGGCGGCGGAGCCCGCCCCTCCGACACCCGGTGAAGGGGCGGAAGGACGGGCTCCGGTGGGGCGTCCGGTCAGCGGGTGCGGCGCCGGCGCACCGCCGCCCTGGTCGACAGGCCCAGGGCGAGCACGGCGGCGGCCCCCGCGACGGTCGAGGCGGCGGTCACCGGGAAGGTGTCGTCGGCCGTGGTGTCCGCGGTGTCCACCGGGCCGGCCGCGTCCGCGGCGAGCGGGTGCGGGGCACGGCCGGTGTCGGGGCCGGCCGGTGCGGCGCCGGGCCCGAAGCCGCCGGCCTCGCCGCGCTTGTCGTACGCGGAGCCCGGGAGCTTGTCGCCGTAGTCGCGGGCGACCCGCTTCTGGTAGGCGGCGACGGTGGTGCCGTGCGCGCCCACGGCCTTGCGGGCGGCGTCGTCCAGCGGCTCCACGCGGTCGCCGTGCTGGACGTACCAGGCGTCGATCTGAGGCTCGTGGAAAACCGTTCCGCCGCCCTGACCGGCGCCGGCCGCGGCGTAGCGGGTCTCGTCGTCGCCGGTGGCGATGTTGACGACCTTCCAGGACGCGCCGCGGTGCGCGGTCCACACCGACGCCGTGCGGCCGTCGCCGGCGACGGCCTTGGTGGCCATGAACTCCAGCCGGGCGACGGGCGCGTCGGCCTTGCCGCGGACGAAGTCGGGCGAGAGGACGTAGACCGGGACGGTGGCGCCCTCGACGTGCGGGGCGGTCCGGGCCGGGGCGGCGAGTCCGGCGCCGCCCTTGCCGCCCTTGGCCGGGGCTGCGGCGAAGAAGCGGGCCAGGGTGTCCAGGGTCGCCGGGTCGGCGGCCGCGTCGTGGGCGGCGGACACGCTGGCGAGGGCCGGGGCGGGCGGGGCCGGCACGGCGGCCAGGGCGGCGTGCGGGGCGAGCGCCAGGAAGGCGGCGGCGAGGGTGCCCGTGGCGGCGGCGCGGACGACGATGCGCTTCGTCATGCCTCAGGCTCCTATCTGGTAGAGGGAGTGGGTCCAGGAGAAGGAGCTTCCGTTCACGTAGTTGTCGAAGTCGCCCCAGTTGTAACGGTTGTTGGTGGCCCAGGGGTCGCCCCAGTACACCCAGTTGCGGGACGTGTCGAAACCGTAGATGACGTGCATGTGGCCGCCACCGGACGACCACTGGATGCGGGTCTCGATGGGCCGATTGGCGTTGATCTCGTTCTGAACGGTGCTGTACCGGAGCCAACCGGTCACATATGAGCCGGGATTGATGCCCATCCAGTCAAGTGCGTTCTGCACATTGCCCAGCGTGGCCTGGTTGTTGGGGCAGGTGGAGCCCTGTTGACGGTTGAACGCGGCGTTGCAGAACTGGTTCTGGCTGTAGTTCCGGCCGTACCAGGTCGCGATGGTGTTGCCCGAGCCGGCCCAGCACCAGTTGGTCTTCTCCTGGGCCTGCATCGTGATGTTCAGGCGGTTGGCCGACTGCGGGGCGGCGTTGGCAGCGCCGGGCAGCCCGGCCAGCGCCACGACGGTCAGCGCCGCGGCCGACAGCCATCTGCGGCGCCCGCGCGGGGCGAACAGAGAGTGGAGCATGGCGTTCCTCCCGTGAGGGGTGAGGGGGAGAGGAGCGCATCCGGATGCTGTTGAGGAGCATCAGGTGTTGTCGCAGGCAGGTCAACACGCTTCAATGCGAGGTGACATGGGGGTGTGGACGAGCGGGCCCGGATGTGAACGGCCGGTGCCCGGCGTCCTGCAGTGAACGAGCAGGGAGAGCGCGCGCCGTGCGTTCCGGTTGTGAACATTCACCGCGCGCGCCGGAGGATTGAGGCAATGGCACAGAACACTCCCGATACCGCGCAGAACCCTCATGTTTCGGCCGAACTGGCCCAACTGCTGCGGACCGGCCCCTTCCATCTCGCCCTGCGCAGCGCGCTCACCGCCCGCGGGCTGGCCCTCACCCGCGTCCAGCACAAGCTCGCCCAGCGCGGCATCACCATCGGCGTCACCAGCCTGAGCTACTGGCAACAGGGCGCCCGGCGCCCCCAGCGCCCCGAGTCGCTACGCGCGGTCCGCGCCCTGGAGGACGTCCTCGGCCTGCCCGACCGGTCGCTGCACCGGCTCCTGGTGCCCGAGGGCGGCGCCCGCCCGGAGACCGAGCGGCCACCGGCCCGCTCGTACCGCTCCCTGGTGGCCCCGGCCGACTGCCTGCAACAGCTGTTCGCCGAGCTGGAGACCCCCGCGGACGGCGGGGTGCACACCGTCGGCCACCACGAGCGGGTACGGATCGGGGCCCGGCGCGAGCTGAGCGAACGCGAGTCGCTGCAGGTGGTGCGCGCCCACCGGGACGGGGTGGACCGCTATGTCGCCATCCACCGGGGCGACCCGGGCTGCGACCCGTCCCGGGTGCGGGTGCAGGCCACCGAGAACTGCCGGCTGGGGCGGGTGCGCGGGGACGCGGCGAACGGCGTGATCGTCGCCGAGCTGCTCTTCGACACCCGGCTGCGGGCCGGCGACACCCACGTCTTCGGCTACGCCTTCGAGGACGGCAGCGGCGGCCCCAGCGCCGAGTACGTGCGCGGTTTCAGCTTCGCCGGCGGCCAGTACGTCCTCCAGGTGCGGTTCGACGACGCGGCGCTGCCGGTGCGCTGCTACCGCTTCACCCAGGCGTCGGCCGGCGCCCCGCGCGCCGGCCGGCAGGAGCTGACGCTGAGCGGCCGGCACCACGCGGTGCACGTGGTCGAGCAGGGGGTGCGGCCCGGAATCCTGGGGATCGCCTGGGACTGGGGGTGAACGGGGCGGCGCGGCTCAGCCCGCGACCAGCTTGCCGCCCTTGACCTTGACCGGGACCTCCTCCAGGGGGCTGGACGCCGGGCCCTGGGCGACCTTGCCGGTGGCCACCTCGAAGAGGCTGCCGTGCAGGGGGCAGACGGCCTGCCCCTTCTCGATCTTGTTCAGCGTCCCGCCCATGTGCGTACACACGGCGCTGAAGCACTTGAACTCGCCCTTGGCGGGCTGCGAGACCAGCAGGCGCTGCGCGGTGTAGAGCTTGGCGCCGCCGACCGGCACCTCCGCGGCCGGGCCCAGCTCGACCGGCGCGTCCGAGGACGGCCGGGCGCCCGACCCCTGCTCCCCCGCGGCGCAGGCGGCGGCTCCGAAGCACGCGATGCCGGCGAGCGCGGCCCCGCGCAGCACGGTCCGGCGGTCCGGGGACGCACTCATGGGGAACCTCCTGGTCAGTGGGCGACGTCGGCCCCCGACGATACCGGGGCGTCCCGCTCGGCCGGACGGCGGTCCTGCCCGCCCCGGAGCAGCTCCGCCTCGATCTCCTCCAGGCTGCGGCCCTTGGTCTCCGGCAGCAGCCGCTGGACGAAGAGATACGCCAGCAGCGTCGTCCCGGCGAAGAAGAGGAAGTTGACCCCGGCGCCCCAGGCGTGCAGCAGCGAGGGGAAGACCAGCGCCACGATCATGTTGAACAGCCAGTTAAACAGCACGCACAGGCTGACCGCGGCGGCCCGGATCCGCATCGGGAACAGCTCCGGCAGCATCACCCACTGCACCGGTCCCCAGGAGACCGCGAACGAGGCGATGTAGAGCGCGATGCCCAACAGCGTCAGGGTGGAGAGCAGCGCGCCGTAGCCGAGCCCGGAGAGGTTGGTGGCGGCCAGCACCACCATGGCCGCGCACATGCCCAGCGCCCCGATCCGCAGCAGCGGCTTGCGGCCCCTGCGGTCGATCAGCCGCATCGCCGGCAGCGTCATCAGCATGTTGAGCAGGCCGATGCCGACGTTGGCGAGGATGGCGCCGCCGGACCCGAAACCGATGTCGGTGAGCAGGGTCGGTGCGTAGTAGATGATCGTGTTGATACCGACGAAGTTCTGGAAGAACACCAGCAGCATCCCGACCGTGAACACCCGCCGCAGCTGCGGCGACAGCAGCCGCCGCAGGCTCAGCGGCTCGCCGGCCTCCCGTTCGGCGCGCTCGGTCCGCTCGATCTCGGCCAGCTCCTCGGCCGCCGACGCGGCGTCCCCGCGCAGCCGCGTCAGCACCTCGCGGGCCTGTCCGCCCCGGCCTTTGCCCACCAGCCAGCGCGGACTCTCCGGCTGGGTGAGGATGCCCAGCGCCAGCACCGCGGCCGGGACCACGCCCAGGCCGATCATCCAGCGCCAGGCCCCGGAGTCGGCGAGCAGGTAGTCGGTGACGTAGGCGACGAAGATGCCGACCGTCACCAGCAGCTGCATCAGCGAGGTGAGCCCGCCCCGCAGATGCTTGGGCGCGAGCTCGGTGAGGTACAGCGGGACGACGACGGAGGCGATGCCCACGCCGACCCCGATCACGAAGCGGAACGCGATCAGCGCGGCGGCCCCGGTGGCGCAGGCCGCGCCGAGGGTGCCGAGGATGAAGACCCCGGAGGCGACCAGGATCAGCCGCCGGCGCCCCCAGGAGTCGGAGAGCCGCCCCGAGAGGCCGGCGCCGAGCATCGCCCCTACGAGGAGGCCGGAGACGACCAGGCCCTCCAGGAGCGGGGTGAGCGCGATATCGCGCTTGAGGAAGAGCATGGCGCCGGAGATGACGCCGGTGTCGTAGCCCCAGAGGATGCCCCCGAGGGCACCGAAGACCCAGATCAGCGCGTTCTTGAGGGACACGGGTACAGCCTTGACGGATGCGGGCACGGCTCTCAGCCCTTCTGCGGGGCGATGTGGATCTTGCGGCCGGTGCCGGCCCGGAAGCGGGCCACCGCCTCGTCGAAGTCGTCCAGCCCGTAGACGTCGGAGACCAGCGGGTCCAGATCGAGGCCGGCGGCCAGCAGGTCGACGGCCGGCTGGAAGCTGTTGTGCACCGCCATCGAGCCGATGATGTCGATCTCCTGGCTGTAGACGCGGTACGGCGAGAAGGACGCGCCGCGGGCCGGGTCGGCGACGCCGAACTGGAGGAAGGTGCCACCGCGGCGCACCCGGCCCAGGCCGTCCTCGATGGCCGCGATCACCCCGGTCGCGTCGATCACCACCTCGAAACCGGGGGCCCGGTCGA
This sequence comes from Streptomyces noursei, assembly GCF_016917755.1. Classification (GTDB taxonomy): domain Bacteria; phylum Actinomycetota; class Actinomycetes; order Streptomycetales; family Streptomycetaceae; genus Streptomyces; species Streptomyces yunnanensis. The sequence goes on from NZ_CP070326.1 coordinate 2,971,335, forward strand.
GGGCGTCGGCGCCGGTCACCGCCGCGTCCACGCCGAAGGACCGGGCGAACGCCAGCCGTTCCTCGTTGAGGTCCACGACGGAGACCGAGGCAGCGCCCGCGGTCCGCACCAGCGCGGCCATCATCAGGCCCATGGTGCCGGCCCCGTAGATCAGGTAGTGCTCGCCGGGGCGGCGCGGCAGCCGGTTGAGGCCGTGCACGGCGCAGGACAGCGGCTCGACGAGTCCGGCGGCGGCCTCCGAGAGGTGGGCCGGCAGGACGTAGCAGCAGCGGGCCGGGACCGCGACCAGTTCGGCGAAGCCGCCGGCCCGGGTGACGCCGATCGCGGTGTAGTCCTCGCAGAGGTTGCCGCGGCCGACCCGGCAGTAGTGGCAGGCGCCGCACGGCATGTTGGGGTCGACCGCGACCCGCTCGCCGACCGCCCGGTCCCGCACCGCCGAGCCCACCGCGACGACCTCGCCGGTCAGCTCGTGCCCGGGGACCAACGGGTAGCGGACCACCGGCAGCTCACCGCCGAGGACGTGCATGTCGGTGCCGCACAGCCCGCAGGAGGTGACGCGGACGACCACCTCGTCGGGCTCCGGGCGGGGATCGGGCAGTTCGGTGACAGCGGCGGTGCCCCGGGGGCCCGGTGCGGTGACCACGAGAGCGCGCATCGGCGCCTCCTCACGACGTCGTGCGGATTTCGATGGCGGGGACACTACAGAAGATCCGCCATCACGTAAACGCTTACGCAAGCGTTTACGTTTGGCCTTCGGCAGACGTACTGTGATGGACTGCGGCGGACGGGCACGGAGGCCGACCGCCGGGAGCCGGCGCACTGAGCGCCGGGGCGGCGGGGAGGAAAGAGCCGGATGACGACGATGGTGGATGTGGCACGGCGCGCGGGCGTCTCGGTCGCCACGGTCTCGCACGTGGTGAACGACACCCGGCCGGTGCGTCCGGACACCCGGGCCGCGGTGCTGGCCGCCATCGAGGAGCTCGGCTACACCCACAACACCCTCGCCCGTTCGCTGGTCACCTCCCGCACCCGCTCCATCGGCCTGGCGGTCTCGGCGATCAGCAACCCGTACTTCACCGAGATCCTCCAGGGCGTGGAGGCCGGCGCACTGGAGGCCGGATACAGCCTGCTGATCGCCGATCCGCACGACGATCCGCGGCACGAGCGCAAGGTCGTCCAGCTGCTGCACGAGCGGCGGGTGGACGGCATGATCGTCGCGCCGTCCGCGGAGCCGGCCGAGATGGTCGACTATGTGACGAAGCGTCAGGTTCCTACGGTCTTCCTCGACCGGCTGGTCGGCAACGGCTTCGACCAGGTCTGCGCGGAGAGCGCCGGTCCGGTCCGCCGACTCGTCGAGCACCTGGCCGACGCGGGCCACACCCGGATCGGCCTGGTGGCGGGGCTGCCCGGGCTCAGCACCACCACCGAGCGGGTCCAGGGCTACCGCGAGGGGCTGCGCGCCCGCGGACTGCCGTTCGCGCCCGAGCTGTTGGCCGGCGGCAACTCCGAGGCGGAGGGCGCCCAGGACGCCACCCGGCACCTGCTTGCCGCGCCGGAGCCGCCCACCGCGATCATCACCGCCAACAACGCGATGACCATCGGCGCCCTCCAGGCGCTGCGCGGCCTGGGCCTGGAGGTGCCCCGGGACATCGCCCTGGCCTGCTTCGACGACTTCTCCTGGGCGGACCTCTTCACCCCGCGGCTGACCGCGATCGCCCAGCCCAGCAAGGAACTCGGGACGGCGGCGGTCCGGCTCCTGCTGGAACGGCTGGACGACCCGCACCGGCCACCGCGCACCGTCCGACTGCCCTGCACCTTCGTGCACCGCACCTCGTGCGGCTGCCCCGAGACCGCTTAGCGGCCGTCCGGTGGGCCGGGCACACCGCCCCGCCGGACGGCCCCAGGGCCCGGACGGGCCCCGCCCGCCACGCCCCGGCCGGCCCCGGCCGCAGCAGGAAAGGACCCGCACCCCGTGATCGTCGTCGCCGGCGAGGCCCTGATCGACCTCGTCCCCAGTCAACAGCCTTACCCGGACGGGCCGTTGCCGGCGCTGCTGCCGCGGCGCGGCGGCGGGCCGTACAACACCGCGCTGGCGCTGGGGCGGCTGGGCTCGCCCACCGCGTTCTGCTCGCGGGTCTCCACCGACACCTTCGGGGCGTCGCTGCTGCGCGGTCTGCGCGACGGCGGGGTGGACACCTCGTTGGTGCAGCGCGGCCCGGAGCCCACCACCCTGGCGGTCGCGGACATCAGCCCGGACGGCTCGGCCGGCTACGGCTTCTACGTGGAGGGCACCGCCGACCGGCTCTTCACCCTGCCGCCGGCGCTGCCCGGGGCGGTGCGGGCCCTCTCCCTGGGCACCTGTTCGCTGGTGCTGGAGCCGGGCGCCGGGGCGTACGAGGCGCTGCTGCGCCGGGAGGCCCGGCGCGGGGTGTTCACCGCGCTCGACCCCAACATCCGCCCGGGGCTGATCCCCGATCCGGACGCCTATCGGGCGCGCTTCCGCTCCTGGCTGTCGGACGTGGCGCTGTTGAAGCTGTCCGACGAGGACGCGCTGTGGCTGGCCGGGGCCGGTCCGGTTGCAGGTGCGGACGCGGGCGCGGCGGGGGCGCCCGGGGCCGATCGGGCGGCGGTCCTCGCGGCCGCCCGGGAGTGGCTGGCCGTCGGGCCCGCGGCGATCGTGCTCACCCACGGCGGCGACGGGTTGACGGTGCTGACCCGGGGCGGCGGCGAGGTGGCGGTACCCGGCGAGCGGATCACCGTCGTCGACACCATCGGCGCGGGCGACACCGTCAACGCGGCGCTGCTGCACCGGCTGGACGTCCATGGTGCGCTGTCGTACGCGGCGGTCGAGGCGCTCGGCGACGGCGACTGGGACGACATCCTGCGCTTCGCCGCCCGGGCGGCCGCCGTCACCTGCTCCCGGGCGGGCGCCGAGCCGCCGTTCGCCGCGGAGCTGACGGAGCTGACCGAGCGAGGCGCCGACGGGCCCGTCGCCTGACGGGCCGCGGGCAGCACGGCGGGGGCGGAGCCCCGGGAAGAGGCTCCGCCCCCGCTGTGCCGCGTGCGGCGGTGTTGCGGTGCGGCGTCAGGAGGCCCGGCGGGCCCGCGTCGCCGTCTTCTTGGCCGCGGCCTTCTTCGCCGGGGCCTTCTCGGCTGTGGTGGCGGCGTCCTTCTTGGCCGCGGCCTTCTTCGCCGTCGTCTTCTTGGCCGTCGCCTTCTTCGCCGCGGTCGAGGCGGTCACCGTCGTCTTCCCTGCGGAAGCGGCGGCCACGGCCTTCTTCGCCACGGCCTTCTTCGCCGCGGTCTTCCGGGCGGCCGGCTTCCGGGGCCCGCCGTCGACCAGCGCCGCGTCGCTGACCCGGTCGCCGAGGATGTCCCGCAGGAACTTGCCGGTGTGGCTGGCCGGGATCGACGCGACCTGCTCCGGGGTGCCCTCGGCGACGACCATGCCGCCGCCGCTGCCGCCCTCGGGGCCCATGTCGATGACCCAGTCCGCGGTCTTGATCACATCGAGGTTGTGCTCGATGACGATCACCGTGTTGCCCTTGTCGACCAGGCCGGAGAGCACCTTGATGAGCTTGCTGATGTCCTCGAAGTGCAGACCCGTGGTGGGCTCGTCCAGGACATAGACGGTGCTGCCGGTGGAGCGCTTCTGGAGCTCGCTGGCCAGCTTGACGCGCTGCGCCTCACCGCCGGAGAGGGTCGGCGCGGACTGACCGAGCCGGACGTAGCCGAGACCGACCTCGTTGAGCGTCTTGAGGTGGCGGGCGATGGTCGGCACCGCCTCGAAGAAGCTCAGCGCCTCCTCGATCGGCATGTCCAGCACCTCGGCGATGGACTTGCCCTTGTAGTGCACCTCCAGCGTCTCGCGGTTGTAGCGCGCGCCGTGGCAGACCTCGCACGGGACGTAGACGTCCGGGAGGAAGTTCATCTCGATCTTGATGGTGCCGTCGCCGGAGCAGTTCTCGCAGCGGCCGCCCTTGACGTTGAAGGAGAAGCGGCCCGGCAGATAGCCGCGGACCTTGGCCTCCATCGTCTCCGCGAAGAGCTTGCGGACGTGGTCGAAGACGCCGGTGTAGGTGGCCGGGTTGGAGCGCGGGGTCCGGCCGATCGGCGACTGGTCGACGTGCACCACCTTGTCGACGAGGTCGTCGCCGGCGACCCGGGTGTGCCGGCCGGGGACCGACTTGGCGCCGTTCAGCTCGCGCGCGAGGTGGGTGTAGAGGATGTCGTTGACCAGCGTCGACTTGCCGGAGCCGGAGACGCCGGTGACGGCGGAGAGCACCCCGAGCGGGAAGGAGACGTCGATGTCGCGGAGGTTGTTCTCCTTCGCGCCATGGACGGTCAGCCGGCGGGACGGGTCGGTGGGACGGCGGACGTCCGGGGTCGCGATGGCCTTCTTGCCGGAGAGGTACTGGCCGGTGATCGAGTCCTTGTTGGCCAGCAGCTGCTTCATGGGGCCGCTGTGGACGACCTTGCCGCCGTGCTCACCGGCGCCCGGGCCGATGTCGACCACCCAGTCCGCGACCTTGATGGTGTCCTCGTCGTGCTCCACCACGATCAGGGTGTTGCCCATGTCGCGCAGCCGCACCAGGGTCTCGATCAGCCGGTGGTTGTCGCGCTGGTGCAGGCCGATCGACGGCTCGTCCAGGACGTAGAGCACGCCCACCAGGCCGGAGCCGATCTGGGTGGCGAGGCGGATGCGCTGGGCCTCGCCGCCGGAAAGGGTGCCGGCCGCGCGGTTCAGCGAGAGGTAGTCCAGGCCGACGTCGACCAGGAACTTCAGCCGCTCGTTGACCTCCTTGAGGACCCGCTCGGCGATGGTCTTCTCGCGGGAGTTGAGCGTCATCGAGCGCAGGAAGTCGGCGCAGTCGCTGATCGACATGGCTGCGACCTCGGCGATCGACTTCTCCTGGACCGTCACGGCGAGCACGATCGGCTTGAGCCGGGTGCCCTCGCAGGTCGGGCAGGGCACCTCGCGCATATAGCCCTCGAAGCGCTCCCGGCTGCTGTCGCTCTCCGCCTCGCTGTGCCTCCGCTTGACGAACGGCACCGCACCCTCGAAGGCGGTGGTGTAGGCCCGTTGGCGGCCGTAGCGGTTGCGGTAGCGGACCTCGATCTGGGTCTTGTGGCCGTGCAGCAGGGCCTTCTTGGCGCGCTGCGGCAGGCCGGCCCAGGGGATGTCCGTGCGGAAGCCCAGGGCGTCGGCGAGCGCGCCGACCAGGCGGCCGAAGTAGTCCTTGGTGTGGCCGCCGGACCAGGGGTGGATGGCGCCCTCGTCGAGGGACCGCTCCTCGTCCGGGATGATCAGCTCGGGGTCGACCTCCATGCGGGTGCCGATGCCGGTGCAGTCCGGGCAGGCGCCGAAGGGCGAGTTGAAGGAGAAGGAACGGGGCTCCAGCTCCTCGAAGGAGAGGTCGTCGTAGGCGCAGTAGAGGTGCTCGGAGTACATCCGCTCGCGCTGCGGGTCGTCGGCGTCGAGGTCGACGAAGTCGAGGATGACCATGCCGCCGGAGAGCCCGAGGGCGGTCTCGACGGAGTCGGTCAGCCGGCGCTTGGCGCTCTCCTTGACCGTGAGGCGGTCGATGACCACCTCGATGGTGTGCTTCTCCTGCTTCTTCAGCTTCGGCGGATCGGTGAGCTGGATGGTCTCCCCGTCGACCCGGGCGCGGCTGTAGCCCTTGGTCTGGAGGTCGGAGAAGAGGTCGACGAACTCGCCCTTGCGCTCGCGCACCAGCGGCGAGAGCACCTGGAAGCGGCTGCCCTCGGGGAGCTCCAGGACCTTGTCGACGATGGCCTGGGGCGACTGCCGGGCGATCGGCCGCGCGCACTGCGGGCAGTGCGGCTTGCCGATCCGGGCGAAGAGCAGCCGGAGGTAGTCGTAGACCTCGGTGATCGTGCCGACCGTCGAGCGCGGGTTGCGCGAGGTCGACTTCTGGTCGATGGAGACCGCGGGGGACAGCCCCTCGATGAAGTCCACATCGGGCTTGTCCATCTGCCCGAGGAACTGCCGGGCGTACGAGGAGAGCGACTCGACATAGCGCCGCTGCCCCTCGGCGAAGATCGTGTCGAAGGCGAGCGAGGACTTGCCCGACCCGGAGAGCCCCGTGAAGACGATGAGGGAGTCGCGGGGGAGGTCGAGCGAGACGTTGCGGAGGTTGTGCTCGCGAGCGCCACGGACGATGAGACGGTCGGCCACGCCGGTCGGCACCTTTCTTGGAGAGGGGCGGAAGCCACGGGCTGCGTCCACCGCGCGGTGAGCGAGCAGAGGCGGCGGAGCGGAGCGGGCCCCGGACCAAGGGTATGGGGGCCGCCGCGGCACTGTCTTTGGGATGCCACACACGAGCCTATAGCACGCGCATTCGATTTACGGGCCTCGCAAGCCCTCTTCACCCAAACGTGTGGCGGCCCCGCAACCTTCCCACCGCGATGACCAGCCGTTACACCGTTCAGCGGGCGGCACCCCCGGGGTGCGCCCGCGGTCACCCCCGCCCGAGCCCCCCGTCGGGCAGCGCCCGCGCCAGCACGTCGAACGTGTGCCGGATCACTGCTTCGTGGTCAACGGCCACCTCGTCCACGGGGTCACCCTCCAGTTGCCGAACGACGGCCTCCGCGAAGAACGTCCGCCAGCCCGCGATGATCAACGCCGCGGCCAACCGGGCGTCCCGACCGGGCCGCGCGGGGTCGCCGCCGGCCGCCTCGGCGAGCGCCCCGGCCAGCGCGGCCTCGACCTCCTGCACCGCCTCGCGCGCCCGCGCCCGCAGCGAGGGCGCCTGAAGCACGGTCCGGTAGAAGTGCTCGAACCCCTCCCCCGGCCCGCCCAGCGGGTGCCGCTGGGCCAGCAGCTCCAGCGCCAGCCGGCGCAGCGCGGCCAGCGGCGTCTCGTCAGCGCCGCGCCCCCGCACCGCCCCGACGACCAGCTCGACGGCCTCGGGGACCCGGTCGAGGAAGAGGTCCTCCTTGCGCGGGAAGTAGTTGAAGACCGTCATCGTGGACACCCCGGCGGCATGGGCGATCTCGGCGACGGCGACGTTGTCGAAGCCGCGCTCGATGAAGAGCAGCGTGGCCTCGCCGGAGATCCGCTGTCGGGTGAGCAGCTTCTTGCGCTCACGCAGGCCCAACTGTCCGCCGCCGTCCGCACTCCCGGCCGCCGTCCGCACCACCGGCCGCGCCGCGGGCCGCCCCGGCTCCCGCTCCCCCGTCGACTTCTTCTCCGCCACCGTCTCTCCTTCCGAAAGGAAAATTGTAGCGAGAATAAATTTTTAGTCACTACACTGTTGTTCATGAAGCGCGACGCAGACGTAGTAGTGGCAGGGGGCGGCCCGGTGGGGCTGATGCTCGCCTGCGAATTGGCACTGGCGGACGTCTCGGTCGTCGTCCTGGAGCGACTGACCGAGGTGGACACCACGATCAAGGCGGGGGCGATCAACACCCCCAGCGCGGAAGCCTTCTACCGGCGCGGGCTGCTGCCGCCCCTGGTGGAGGTGCAGAAGGCCACCATGGCGCGGTTCGACTCCTTCGTCCGGCAACGGCAGGCGACCGGCGCCGCCGCACCGGGGCCGGCGCCGAAGTTCGCCGGGCACTTCGCGGGCATCATGCTCCGCGGGGATCTGCTCGACGAGTCGGACCCGGACTTCGGCCACAGCGGCCCGGCCGGCGAGGTCGGTCTGATACCCCAGGAGGCCCTGGAGCGGATCCTCGGCGAACGCGCCACCGAACTGGGCGTCACCGTGCGCCGCGGGGTGACCCTCACCGGCCTCGACACCGACGACACCGACGGCGGCACCGTCCACGTCCACACCTCGGAGGGGTCGCTGCGCGCCGGCTGGCTGGTGGGCTGCGACGGCGGTCGCAGCACGGTGCGCCGGCTCGCCGACTTCCCCTTCCCCGGGACCGATCCCTCGATCACCGGCCACCAGGCCCTCGTGGAGCTGACCGGCGCCGACGCCCTGAGGGCCGGCTGGAACTGGACCGACACCGGGACGTATGTGCACGGGCCGATGCCCGGCCGGATCCTGACCGTGGAGTTCGACGGCCCGCCGAAGGACCGCGAAGCCCCGATCACCGCCGAGGAGTTGCAGACCTCGCTGCGCCGGGTCTCGGGCGTCCCGGACGTGACGGTCACCAAGGTGATCTCGGCGACCCGGTTCACCGACAACGCCCGACAGGCGTCCACCTACCGCCGCGGCCGGGTGCTGCTGGCCGGTGACGCGGCCCATGTGCACTCACCGTTCGGCGGCCAGGGCCTCAACCTCGGCATCGGCGACGCGATGAACCTCGGCTGGAAGCTGGCCGCCACGGTGCACGGCCGGGCTCCTGAGGGGCTGCTCGACACCTACACCGCCGAGCGGCACCCCATCGGCGCGTGGGTGCTGGACTGGACCCGGGCCCAAGTGGCGCTGATGCGGCCGGAGTCGCACGCCGGGGCGCTGCGCCAGGTGATCGCCGAGCTGTCCGGGACGACCGACGCCACCACCTTCTTCGTCAAGAAGATCTCCGGCGTCTGGCAGCGCTACGACCTGCCCGGCACGCACCCGCTGACCGGCCGCAGCGCCCCCGACCTGGAGCTGTCCGACGGCCGCCGGCTCGCCGACCATCTGCACGGCGGCCAGGGCCTGTTGCTCGACCTCGCCGACGACCCGGCACTGCGCGAACGCGCGGCCGGCCACCGCGACCGGGTGCGGATCGTGACCGCGGGCTGCCCGGACCGGCCCGACCTGGCCGGCCTCCTGGTGCGCCCGGACGGCTGCACCGCGTGGGCGGCCGACGCGCCCGGCGACCACGAGGAGTTGGACGCGGCGCTGGGCCGGTGGTTCGGGGTGCCCGCCCCGGTACCGGCATAGGTCCGGGTCCGCTTCGCGGGCACGACCCGGCCGGCGTACGGGCGTGGGAAGGGCGGTATCCCGTCCGCCCCTTCCACGCCCGCGCGCACCACTCGTGCCACCGGTCACCACCTCATTGCCACCCGGAAGGTTTGCGTCCGTCTCCCGGACCCGCCCGGGCAGCGCTAGCGTCGAGCCATGACCATCCCTCCTGATTTCGCGCGCGATGTGGCCGCCGTCCACGACTCCACCGACCGTCTGCTGGTCTCCCTGGGCAAGCTCGACGACGACGCGGTCGGCGAGCCGTCGCTGCTCCCCGGATGGACCCGGGGCCACGTCCTGGCCCATCTGGCCCGCAACGCCGACGCCCTGGTCAACCTCCTGAACTGGGCGCGGACCGGCGTCCCCACACCGATGTACGCCAGCGCCGCGGCGCGCGACGAGGACATCGAGCGGCGCGCCGACCGTCCGTTGAAGGTCCACCTGGAAGACCTCGGGGAGAGCGCGGCCCGCTTCGATGCCGCGGCGCGGGCCCTGCCGGAGAACCGCCGGGCGTACGAGGTCGAGATGCGCAACGGCGTCGTCGAGCGGGCCGATCGGCTGGCGCTGCGCCGGCTGACCGAGGTGGAACTGCACCACGTCGACCTGGGCGTCGGCTACACCGTCGAGCAGCTGCCGGACGACTTCGTGGACAGCGAGTTGGACTTCCTCACCGGGATCAAGTTCGCCCGCCACCCGGGGCTGACGGCACTGGAGCTGCACGCCGACGACGGCCGCCGGTGGCGCACCGGAGGCGGCGGTTCCACCGACGGGGCGTCAGCCGGTCCTGTGGTGGTGAGCGGCTCGGCGCGGCACCTGGTCGGCTGGCTGACCGGGCGCGCGGACGGCGGCCTGCTGGACACCCACGGCGCGCCGCTGCCGGTCATCCCCCCGCTCTAGAGTTGGTGCCATGACCTACAGCGGAGCAGTGAAGGTCGGCGGACCGGCCGACGTGCACGAGCTGACCGACCTGATGATCTCGAAGGTCGCGGTCGGTCCCACGAACAACAACGCGTACGTACTGCGGTGCCGGGCCACCGACGAGCAGCTGCTGATCGACGCGGCCGCCGAGCCGCACACGCTGCTCACCCTGATCGGTGACAGCGGTCTGGCGTCCGTGGTCACCACGCACCAGCACGGCGACCACTGGGGCGCGCTGCGCGAGGTCGTCGACGCCACCGGCGCGCGGACGTACGCCGGGCGGTACGACGCCGAGGGCATCCCCGTCCCCACGGACGTGCTGGTCGAGGACGGCGACACGTTGACCGTCGGCCGCGTCCGGCTGACCGCACGTCATCTGGTCGGACACACCCCGGGCAGCATCGCGCTGGTCTACGACGACCCGCACGGCCATCCGCACGTCTTCACCGGGGACTGCCTCTTCCCCGGCGGGGTCGGCAACACCTGGGGCGATGCCGAGCGGTTCGGCACGCTGCTCGACGGCGTGCGGCGCAAGCTCTTCGACGCGTTGCCGGACGAGACCTGGATCTATCCGGGCCACGGCTCCGACACCACGCTCGGCGCCGAGCGGCCGCACCTCGCCGAGTGGCAGGAGCGCGGCTGGTAGCGGCCGAACGCCCGGTTCCGGGCCCGGCGGGCGGATCGTCGCCCGCCGGGCCCGTGCCGTTATCGGCGGGTGTCCGACCGGTCCGCGTCCGCCGACACCGCGGGCTCCCCGGTCTCCGGCCCGGCCGCCGCCGCGCGCCGCGAGGCCCGCAGGCTGGTCACCGTCGTGATGGCCAGCACCGCGCAGATCACGCCCAGCGAGACCGGAATGCTGATCTCCGGGACGGCCACCCCTGACTCGTGCAGGGCGTGCAGCACCAGCTTGACGCCGATGAACCCGAGGATCACCGACAGGCCGTAGGAGAGGTGCACCAGCTTCTTCAGCAGCCCGCCGATCAGGAAGTACAGCTGCCGCAGGCCCATCAGGGCGAAGGCGTTGGCGGTGAAGACGATGTACGGGTCCTGGGTCAGGCCGAAGATCGCCGGGATCGAGTCCAGGGCGAAGAGGACGTCGGTGGTGCCGATCGCCAGCATGACGATCAGCATCGGCGTCATCAGCCGCCGGCCGTTCTCCACGATGAACAGCTTGGTGCCGTGGTACCGGTCGGTGGACGGGAAGCGGCGCTCGACCGCCTTCAGGAAGCGGTTCTCCTCGAACTCCTCGTCCTCCTGGCCGGCCCGCGCCTCCTGGATCAGCTTCCAGGCGGTCCAGATGAGGAACGCGCCGAAGAGGTAGAACACCCAGGAGAAGTTGGCGATGATCGCCGCGCCGGCGCCGATGAACCCGGCGCGCAGCACCAGCGCGATCAGTACCCCGACCATCAGCACCCGCTGCTGGTAGACGGCCGGCACCGCGAACTTGCTCATGATCAGGACGAAGACGAAGAGGTTGTCGACGCTCAGCGACTTCTCGGTGATGAAGCCCGCGAAGAACTCGCCGGCCGGCGCACTCCCGCCGAACACCAGCAGGCCGAGCCCGAACAGCACGGCGAGTCCCATCCAGACACCGGTCCAGATACCGGCTTCCTTGAGGGACACCTCATGGGGTTTGCGTCCGCCGATGAAGAAGTCGACGGCGATCAGGGCGCACAGACCAAGGATGGTCAGCACCCACAGGTTCAGGGAAACGTCCACTGCTCCTCCGGCAAGGTCATACGGCACACACAGCGTCGTCGCTGCCGGGGGACTCCGACGCCCCTCCGCACAAGAAATGGTAAAGGAGGTTCATGAAATGGCAAAGGAAGGGATAAAACCGCTGGTGAGTGGCTTGACCTTGAGCTGGTGACGGCGGTGTCAGCCGGTCTGCGGGTCCGCGGCGCGGCGGGCCTCGGCGACGCGGTCCAGCACCCGGCGGATCACCTCGCTGCGCCGGGGCGCGAGCGGCGGCTCGTACGTCCAGGCGTGGCCGACCCACGGATCGGCGAGATGGGTGTCCGGGACAGGTGTGAGCCGCAGCAGGGCGCGCCAGAGCGGGTCCAGGACCGGGCCGTACTCCCGTGCCCGGCTCCGGTCGGCGACCATCATCAGGTGGACCCCGACCGCGGGGCCCTCGTCGGCCAGATAGCGCAGCTGGTTCAGCGCGCGGTCGTCGAAGCCGTGCGGGAAGTCATGGACGATCAGCAGCTGCTCGGCCGGATCCAGCTCCGGCGGCAGGGCCTCCGTCGCACGGTGGCGCACCGCCATCTGGAGGAGGTCGACCCGCCGGGTCAGCGCCTCCAGCACCGCGGCCACGCCCCGGGCACCGGCGGCCGGAGGCTCGGGCAGTGCGCCGCTCTCGCGCAGCGGGGCCAGCGCCGGCCCGGCCGAGCCGGCGGGGTCGAGGACCTGGACGGCGTATCCGCCCGGCGGGTGGGCGGCCAGCAGCCGGGCGGCGACCGCAACGGCGGTCTCCAGGGCGAGCCGCCCCAGCGCGGCCTCGTCGGGCGCCGCGTCGGTCAGCGCGCTGCCCAGCTCCCGGCGGCCGAACTCCCGCTCGGGGTCCCGCCCGGCACGGGGATACGGCCCGGGACCGCTGTCGATCCACAGTCCGCGCTCCAGCGGGAGCCGGACGAGCAGCGGAATGCGCAGCTCCGGGGCCTCGGGGAGGTGCAGATCGCCCAGTCGGACCGCCATCGGGGGCTGCCGCGGCACCTCGTAGGCGTGCCACACCGGGTTGTCCCAACGGGCGAGCGCGGGCGGCAGCGCGGGCTCCACCACCTCCGACTCGGCAGCGAGCTGGGCCAGGTCGCGGTCGAGGACGGCGCGGGCCCGGCCGACCAGGTCGGCGTGCCGGTCCCGGGCGGCGACGCGGGCGGCCTCGGTGGCGCCGCCCAGACGGGCGCGGGGGTCGGCGAGCGCCTCGTCGAGCTCCCGCTCCAGACGGGAGGCGGCGAAGCCGGCGGCGCTGCGGTACGCCGCGACCGACCGGGCCAGGTCCTCGAACATGCCCCGGACCTGGTTGTAGAGCCGCTCCTCCATGCTCCAGCCGTTGGCGTCACCGGCGACCGGGGCGGCCGGGCCGTCCGGGCCGCCGGCTGCCACGGGCGGGGCGGGAGCGGGCGCGGGGGCGGCCGTGGAGGCGGTGGGGCGTCGGGGGTGGCGGTAGTCGAGGCGGGCGCCGGCCGGCGGGGCACCGAGGCCGACCGCCGGGGCGTCGGGAACACCGGCGAGGGACTCGGTCTCCGGGGCGAAGGCGGTGGGCCCGGGGGCCGGACGCTCGGGGCGGACCGCCGGCACCGGATCGGGCGCGGCCGACGGGTCGGGGGCCGCCACCGCCGGGGCGCGTCCTGTGCCGGTCGCCTCCTCGATCCGCGCGGCCAGCTCCGCGGCCCCCGGCAGCCCCTGGTCGCGCAGCAGCTCCGCCAGCCCGCCGGCGTACCCCTGGCCCACGGCACGGATCCGCCAGGCGCCCTGTCGCCGGTACAGCTCCACGGCGACCAGCGCGGATTCGGGGCCCAGGCCGGTGACGGTGTACCCGGCGAGGAGGATGCCGTCGGGGGTCGTCACGGCGACCGACGGCGCGGCGGCGGCGCCGAAGCCGCGCGGTGCGCCGGGCCCGCCCGGCAGCGCCAGCAGCACGCTCACCCGGTGCACCGCGCCGGGCAGCACACCGAGATCGACGGCGATGCGCTGTACGGCGGCCGGCCCGGAGGGCACCTCGACGCCCGCGCGGCGGGGCGCGCCCGGATGGGCCACCGCCTCGGCGCCCGACAACCGGCCCTGTTCGTCGCCGAGCGTGACCCCGGCCAGGACGGGCCCGTCGGCCGCGATCCGGATCTCCACACGGGTGCGGTCCAGCGGGTGGTTCTGCCCCCGGACCAGCTCCGCCGTCATCGTTCTCCCCTTGCGTGTCGTACGGGTCGTACGGGTCGCTTCTCGCCGTCCGCGGCCCGCCGGTCCGACGGCGCTGTCCCCGACCCTATGCAGGGAGCCGGGCCCGAGCGCGCCGAGCCCGGCCATCGTGGCGGATCTGCAACGCATCCGGGCAGGTCCGCGGCCCGCCCGGTGCCCCGGGGCGGGCCGCCGTCGCTCCGCCGGTGCTCCCGCCGCTACTTCAGTCCGGCCTCCCTCATCTGCCGCAGCTCCTTCTTCAGCTCGCTGACCTCGTCCCGGAGCCGGGCCGCGACCTCGAACTGCAGCTCCGCGGCGGCGGCCCGCATCCGCTCGGTCAGCTCCTCGATCGTGTCGGCGAGTTCGGCGGCGGGCCGGTCCGTCAGGACCTCGCCGCCCTTGGCGGCCTTGCCCTTGGCGGCCTTGCCCGCCTTCCCGGCCTTCCCACCGAGCGCCGGGACCGGCGCCTTGCCCTTGCCGTCCTTGTCGCCGGGCTTGCCGTAGCCGCTGCCCAGCAGCTCCTGGGTGTCGATCTCCTCGCGAGCGAGGGTGGCGACGATGTCGCCGATCTTCTTCCGGAGCGGCTGCGGGTCGATGCCGTTCTCCTTGTTGTACGCCAGCTGCTTCTCCCGGCGGCGGTTGGTCTCGTCGATGGCCCTCTCCATCGCCGGGGTGATCTTGTCGGCGTACATGTGGACCTGGCCGGAGACGTTACGGGCCGCCCGGCCGATGGTCTGGATCAGCGAGGTGCCGGAGCGCAGGAACCCCTCCTTGTCGGCGTCCAGGATCGCCACCAGGGAGACCTCCGGCAGGTCCAGGCCCTCCCGGAGGAGGTTGATGCCGACCAGCACGTCGAACTCGCCGGACCGCAGCTCGCGCAGCAGCTCCACCCGCCGCAGGGTGTCCACGTCGCTGTGCAGGTAGCGGACCTGGATGCCGAGCTCCAGGAAGTAGTCGGTGAGGTCCTCCGCCATCTTCTTGGTGAGGGTGGTGACCAGGACGCGCTCGTCCTTCTCGGTGCGCTTGCGGATCTCGTGCACCAGGTCGTCGATCTGCCCGTCGGTGGGCTTGACCACCACCTCCGGGTCGACCAGGCCGGTCGGCCGGATGATCTGCTCCACGAAGCCGTCGCTGCGGGACAGCTCGTACGGGCCGGGCGTCGCGGAGAGGTAGACCGTCTGACCGACCCGGCCCAGGAACTCCTCCCACTTCAGCGGCCGGTTGTCCAGCGCGGACGGGAGCCGGAAGCCGTGGTCGACGAGGGTGCGCTTGCGGGAGGCGTCGCCCTCGTACATGGCGCCGATCTGCGGGACGGTGACGTGCGACTCGTCGATGACCAGGAGGAAGTCCTCCGGGAAGTAGTCCAGGAGGGTGTTGGGCGCCGAGCCCGGCTCACGGTCGTCCATGTGCCTCGAGTAGTTCTCGATGCCCGAGCAGGAGCCGATCTGCCGCATCATCTCGATGTCGTACGTGGTGCGCATGCGCAGCCGCTGGGCCTCCAGCAGCTTGCCCTGCTTCTCCAGGGTGGCGAGCCGGTCGGCCAGCTCGGCCTCGATCCCGGCGATGGCCTTCTCCATGCGCTCGGGGCCGGCGATGTAGTGGCTGGCGGGGAAGACGTACAGCTGCTGGTCCTCGCTGATCACCTCGCCGGTGAGCGGGTGCAGGGTGGACAGCGCCTCGATCTCGTCGCCGAACATCTCGATCCGGACGGCCAGCTCCTCGTAGACCGGGAAGATCTCGATGGTGTCGCCGCGGACCCGGAAGGTGCCCCGGGTGAACGCCAGGTCGTTGCGGGTGTACTGAATGTCGACGAAGCGGCGCAGCAGCTGGTCGCGGTCGATCTCGTCGCCGACCCTGAGGGGGACCATCCGGTCGACGTACTCCTGGGGCGTGCCCAGGCCGTAGATGCAGGACACCGAGGCGACGACGACCACGTCCCGCCGGGTGAGGAGCGAGTTCGTCGCGGAATGGCGCAGCCGTTCGACTTCCTCGTTGATGGAGGAGTCCTTCTCGATGTACGTATCGGACTGCGGGACGTACGCCTCGGGCTGGTAGTAGTCGTAGTAGGAGACGAAATACTCGACGGCGTTGTTCGGCAGCAGTTCGCGGAACTCGTTGGCGAGCTGCGCCGCGAGGGTCTTGTTGGGCGCCATCACCAGCGTCGGGCGCTGCAGCTTCTCGATCATCCACGCGGTGGTCGCCGACTTGCCGGTACCGGTCGCACCCAGCAGGACGACATCCTTCTCACCACCGCGGATGCGCCGGTCCAGCTCGGCGATGGCCGCCGGCTGGTCGCCGCTGGGCTGGTAGGAGCTGACGACCTCGAAGGGCGCCACCGTGCGTTCGATCTTTGAAACGGGCCGCATGGGATCCACCGTACGACCCGCCACTGACAATCGGTGCCGCATCGGATCTGACCTGCGGTTTCCCGAGGGCTTGCGGACCGGCGAGGCGAGCGGACCGGCCCGCGGCCGGACGGTGGGGGGCACCGCCCGGCACGATCATGACAGCCGGGGAGGCGGCCGAGGACCGGTGTCGCCGCGGCCGGCCACGGGGTATGCCCTGGACTCGGCCGGCAAAAACGGTCATATGCGCGACGGGTGACTCGCCGTCGGCCGAGATGCGCGGATGCCGCGGCTCCGGCAAGTTGGACGACGTCGGGACGTATGTCTGCTGCACGGCCATTTCGGGCACCCTGCAACTGCGACGCTCCGCACGGAATACCAGCCATTCTTCGTTCAGCGTCCGTCCACCGCACGTCCCCCTCCCCCTCCGGCCCGGCTGCGAGCCTCCGACCGTCCGCCCCGTTCACCTCACTTCACGTCAGCTCACTTCCACGACGTCACGAGGAGTCCGTATGCGTATTCGCCCCGTCGTCGCCGTCGCCGGCGCGCTCATGGGTCTGTCCGCATTCGCCCTGCCCACCACGGGCGCCCAGGCCGCGGCCCATGGGCACCCCCCTGTGGTGGTCGGCCATCGCGGCGCCGCGGCGTACGCGCCCGAGAACACGCTCGCCTCGGTCGACACGGCCAGCCGGCTCGGCATCGCCTGGGTCGAGAACGACGTCCAGCGCACCAAGGACGGCGAGCTGGTCGTCCTGCACGACACCTCGCTGGCGAGGACGACCAACGTCAAGAAGGTCTTCCCGGACCGCTCCTCGTGGAACGTCGGCGACTTCACGCTCCGTGAGATCGAGAAGCTGGACGCGGGCAGCTGGTTCGGCGCGAAGTTCAAGGGCGAGCGGGTGCCGACCCTGGAGGATTACCTGGAAGAGGTCGAGGACAACGGCCAGAATCTGCTGATGGAGCTGAAGAACCCCGAGCTCTACCCGGGCATCGAGCGGCAGGCGCTGCGGGAGCTGCGCCACGACGGCTGGCTCGACCAGGAGCACCTCAAGCGCCGCCTGATCGTCCAGAGCTTCAACGCCGACGCGATCAAGAAGGTCCACCGCCTGAACCCGGCGATCAAGACGGGCTTCCTGGGCAGCCCCTCGGTGGCCGACCTGCCCAAGTACGCCGCCTACTGCGACCAGATCAATCCGCCCCACACGGCCGTCACCCGTAAGTACGTCAAGGCGGTGCACGCGCTCCGGGGCCCGCACCACCGGCGGCTGGAGCTCTACACCTGGACCGTCGACGACGCCAAGGCCGCGGTCAGCACCGCCGACCTCGGCGTCGAGGGGCTCATCAGCAACAAGCCCGACGTGGTGCGCAAGGCGCTCGGCGGCACCGACTCCTGACCGTCCCGGCGCGGTCGGGAGCGGGTCCGGCGGTGGCCGTCGGACCGTTCCCCGCCGCGTTGTCAGTGGCCGGTCCTAGTCTGGGCACGTGACGAACACAGAGCACGGTCCAGCGCCGGCCGCGGCGCCGGACGCCGCCCCGGAGGCGGCCGTCCCGGCCCGCCGCGACTGGGCCTGGACGCACCTTCGGACCCCGATCGGCCCGCTGCTGCTCGCGGCGACCCGGGAGGGCCTGGTCCAGGTCGTCTTCCATGCCGACGAGCGGAAGGCCCGGCGGGCACTGGCCCGTCTGGAGTACGCCTTCGGCGGGCCGCCGCTCCCGGAGATACCGCATCTGGCGACGGCCGCCGCCGAACTCGCCCGCTACTTCTCCGGCGAGCTGCGCACCTTCACGGTCCCGCTGGACTGGTCGCTGTCCGGGGGCTTCAACGCCCGGGTGCTGCACGCGCTGGCCGACGGCGTGGCGTACGGCAGTGTGGTCGGCTATCAGGACCTCGCCGACCGGGTCGGGGAGCCGGGCGCGGCCCGGGCGGTGGGTGCGGCGATGGGCTCCAACCCGCTCCCCGTGGTCGTTCCCTGCCACCGGGTCGTCGCCAGCGACGGCGGGATCGGCGGCTTCGGCGGCGGCCTGGAGACCAAGCGGCTACTGCTGGCCCTGGAGGGCGTGCTGCCCGCTCCGTTGTTCTGAGCGCCGGCCCGGCCGCCGTCCGGCCGGTTCCGTCCCGTATCCCGTCCGTGCCACCGGAATCCGTCCCGCCGGCCGGCACCGTTCCACGAAGGGCCGCGCATGTCCCGTCAGATCGCCCTGCTCCGCGGTATTAACGTCGGAGGCCACAACTCCTTCCCCAAGGCCCGCCAGCTGGAGCTGGCCCGTTCCCTGGGGCTGGCGGACGTCACCGTGCTGCTGCAGACGGGAAACATCGTCTTCGCCGATCCGGGGACGCCGCCAAAGGAGACCGCCCGGCGGTTCGAGGAGCGAATCGCGGCCGAGCTGGGCCTGACGGTGCCGGTGCTCGTGCGGACCCGCGACGAGCTGGCCGCCACGGTCGCCGGGAATCCGTTCCCGTCGGCCGTGCCGGAGCCCAAGACCCTGCACGTGACGTTCCTGTCGGAGGCGCCGACCGACACCGCCCGGCTGGACGCGCTCGACCAGGCCGCCTACGCGCCGGATCAGTTCCGGTTGATCGGCCGCGAGCTGTTCCTGTGGTGCCCGGGCGGCAGCGGGCGCTCCAGGCTCGCCGAGGCGGTCGGCCGCGCCCGGCTCGGGGTGACGGCCACCGCGCGCAACTGGAACACCGTCACCAAGCTGCTGGCGCTGGCCGACGCCTGACCACCCGGGCGCCGCGCCCCGACCCGCCGGGCCTCAGCGCCAGCCGTGGAGTTCTCGCAGCCGGTTGGCGACGAGGTTGAAGCGGCCCCGGTCGAGCGCGCACGCCTCCCGCCGCATGCCGTCCGGGTGGACCCGCAGCACCCGGTCCACGGCGACCCAGGAGTCGCGCCCCGCGCGGTCCCACGGGCCGGCGCCGATCGCCACCCAGTCCCGGTCCTCGTTGTGCCGCTTGCTCGACAGCTGCACGGCCAGCAGCGTGCCCGCCGCCTCCCGGGCCACGACCAGGACCGGTCGGTCCTTGCCGCGCCCGTCGTTCTCCTCGAACGGGACCCAGGTCCAGACGATCTCGCCGGGGTCCGGGTCGCCGTCCGGGTCGGGGGCGTAGGTCATCGCCACGGCGCCGACGGCACGCGGCGGGACCTCGACGGTGGCGGTGGGCCCCTGGCTGCCGGGCAACGGTGCGTGCTCGTCTGCTGCATTGAACGAAGTGGTCATCCCCCGCACGCTACCGGCCGTGCCGAACGCGCTGATCAGCGGGACGCGTTCGGCCGTCCGCGGTCGACTGTCAGTGGTCGGCCGTACGGTTTTTTCAGCGGGGCGGTCGCCGGGATCGCCCGGGAGGGGGCGCGATGTACGGGACCAGGACGCATCCGGAGTTACCTCAAGAGGGCTGCGGGGCAGGGGAGTCGAGTGGGGACTGTCCGCGCGGCACCGCGGTCGCGGCCCGTCCCGGGCGGTTCGCGCGGTTCGCGCGGTTCGCGCGCCGACTGTTCGCCCGGCGGCCCGACCGGTCAGCCGGGCGCTCCGCCCCAGGCCGGCCGGCGGGGGTCGTCGGCCCGGACGACGACGTCCGCGGACTCCTCGGGTCGGACCTCGGCCTCGTAGCGGGCGAACGCCGGCAGCGTCCAGCGCTGGTCCTCCGGGGTGCGGCGGGCGAGCGCCGCCGGCGACAGCTTCAGGTGCACCGAGAGGTCGAAGGGGAACCACTGCCCGAGCAGCAGCGGGCCGTGCAGCAACACCAAGCCGCCGGGCGGCAGTTCCACGTAGGCGCTGCGCGTCGCCCGGTCCGCCTCAGGGTCCCACAGGTCGGGGAGCACCCGCCCGGTGCCGCCCGGCTCCAGCGGCTGGAAGATCTCGCGCCACAGGGCCCGCCGGTCGAACCACTCGTCGTAGTAGGCGTCCGGGTCCTCGCGGCCGTACTCCAAGCGCAGCGAGGCGGGCCGCAGGAAGCCGTGGGCGCCGGCTTTGTGCACCGCCCGCCCCCGGAGTCGCAGCGCCTCGGCGAGCCGCCCGGCGAGGTCGCCGGGGGCGGCTGCGGGAGCCCCGTCGACCGCCACCCGCAGCCAGGGGCTCCCGTCGTGCGCCGTCAGCGCGTCGATGCGCGCGGCGAGCGCGTCGGTGAGCCGTTCCCAGGTGATCGCTTCGAGCCGCACCCGGCCATTCTGCCCCGCCGGCGGACAGCGGGCCCCCGGGGTCAGCGGGAGTGCGGTCCGCCGGGCGGGGTGCCGCGGTGGTCGAAGACGACGCCGGCCTGCACCACGGGACCGGTCATCACACCGCCGCTGATCGTGTTGTGCACGTCCCGCACGACGCTCTGGGTGCCCTGGGGCGCCACCTCGTCGAGCAGTCGGCGCAGTTCGGCCGCCGCGGCCGGGTCCTCCGCGAGCAGCCGCCGCAGCCGGGCCTTCCAGACCACGGCCACCCCCTGGGGCACTTCCTCGTCGCCGTCCTCCCGGGCGCTGATGACGTCGGTGCGCGCCTGGTCCAGCTCGCGTTCGACCTCCGCCTCCTCCTCCGCGCCGCGGCGGCGGGCGAGCACGGCGGCCATCCGCCGGCGGACCGTGGCCCAGCCCTCGGTCGCCATCTGCTGCACCAGCGTCGTCGCCCCGGCCGTGGCGAGCGCCACCAATTCCGCTTCCATCGGACCCCCTTGGATGTCGTGCGCGCCGTGTGCCGCGCGTGGTGCCACGGTAGAGAGGCAGACGGCCTCATGAACAGCCGCCCGGCCGTGCGCCGCGATCCGGGTTCAGCTGTGCGCCGGCCCGGCCGCTCCGTGGCGGCTGAGCACGGCCGCCGCCTCCTTCGTCGCCTCGATGACGCTGACGGGGGCTTCCGGCATCACGGTCTTCTGCTTGAGCAGCAGCACCGCGCCCATGATGGCCCCGTCCCACATGATCGGTGCCGCGCAGGAGTTCCAGCCGGCCATGCACTCCTCGTAGCCGAGCGCGTGGCCGAGGTCGCGGACCTCCGCCAGGGAGGCGAGCAGCGCGTCGTTGTCCCGGTAGACGCCCGGGCCGGCCTGTTCGGGGACGGGTTCGGCCAGCACCCGCTGCTGGAGGACCTCGGGGAGGTAGGCGAGGATGGTGCGCCCGGAGGCGCCGGTGCGCAGGGAGCGGGTCACGGACAGCACGTCGCGCGGTGTCATGCCCAGTTCGGCGAGGTCGGAGTCGCCGACGGCCATGTCGACGCACTGCCGCTGCGCGCCGGAGAACGGCGCCACCATGTAGAGGAAGACCAGCCCGTTGTCGCTTGCCTCGCGCAGTTCGGCGAGGACCGTCTGCGCGCCGTCGAGCCGGTGGTCGAGCGCGGTGAAGGCGAGCTGGGCGGCGGAGGTCCGCAGCCGGTAGAGGCCGCGGTCCACCCGCTCGAAGATTCGCTGGTAGATGCCGGACTGCAGGATGCGGTAGACGACGGAGTCGTCCAGGCCGGTGAACTCCGCGATCTCACCGGGCCCGTGGGCGGATCCGCCCAGCTCGGCGAAGGCGGTCTGGACGAGGAAGACCCGTTCGGCATGGCCGGATCCCGACGTCCGGGAGCCGGCGGCGGCCGCGCTCTTGGATGCCTGGCCGGTGCGCTGCGCGGCCTCCGGAGCCGTGGACTGCGACGCTGCGGTGCGATGGCCCATCGTGTGCTCTCTCCCTTGGCAGTGATCCGCGCCCGAAGGCGCACGGCGTGTGCGGTGCTCGGTGCCCCGCCCCTGAGGGCACCGGCGTCAGCGGGTGACGTCGAGGGCGAGTTTCCCGGTCGGTGTGCGGGCGGCGAGGTCGTGGTGCGCCCGCATCGCGTCCCCGAGCGCGTAGGTGGTGCCGGTCAGTGTCGTGAGGGAGCCGTCGGCGACGGCGTCGAACAGCGCCCGCATGGAGGTCGGCAGCGCGGTCCGGTCGGCGTAGAGCTGGGGCAGCCAGAAGCCCGAGACGGTGAGGGAGCGCTCCATCAGTTCCCGGGTGGAGACGTTCGCCAGCTCGCCGCCGGCGAAGCCGTAGACGGCGAGCCGGCCGCGCGGTGCGACGGCGGCCAGGGTCCGGGCGAAGGTGGCGCCGCCGGTCATCTCCAGCGCCGTCTCGACCGGGCCGCCGGCCGCGTCCAGGATGCGCTCGGTGAGGTCCTCGGCGGTGGAGTCGACGACCGCGTGGGCGCCCAGGTCCAGGGCGAGTTGACGCTTGGCCGCGGTGCCGGCGAGGCCGATGACCTTCGCGCCGGCACGCGCCGCGAGCTGGACGGCCAGCGTGCCGACCCCGCCGGCCGCGGCCGGGACGACGACGCTCTCGCCCTCGGTGAGGCGCAGCGCGGTGAAGAGCAGGTGCCAGGCGCTGTTGCCCTGGAGGGCCAGCGCGACCGCCTGCTCGTCGCTGACGGTGTCGGGGATGTCCCAGGTGACGCGGCGGTGCAGCAGGGCCCGTTCCGCGTATCCGCCGCCGCGGGTGAGCCCGACCACCCGCCGGCCGCCGTCGACGGTTCCGACGACCTCGTTGCCGGGTATGTAGGGAAGTTCGACCGGGGCGAGGTAGGTGTCCCCGCGGACGTGCACATCGGCGTAGTTGACACCGGCGAGGGTGACGTCGACGAGCGCGTGCCCGGCGCGGGGCGTCGGCTCCGGGGCTTCCTCCAGGCGGAGCACGTCCGGGCCGCCGAATTCTCGCATCACGATCGCGCGCACGACTCTCCCTCAGATTCTCCGGTGCGGTGCCCGCACAGGGTAGGCACGGCGGCGGCCGACCCGCCGCATCCCGATCATTTCGCGCCAACCCTTCGGACTTTTCGGGACCGATGGACTTCCGGCCGCCCCCGATTCCCGGAGGTTTTCTCGCTACGCGAGAAAACAGGGGAGCGTTTTCAGTCCATTGCGCCGTTTTGGTGTAGATCTACCCGGCGGTATACGGCGGGTGGCTCCCACACATCTCTCACTCGATTCCGGCTACCAGAAGTGATCGCCGCCGCCTACGATCCGGACGTGTGTCCGCCGTTGACGAGATCCGACGGCCGCGTTCCCCAGGGCGGAGCATGGCGCGCGAGGCAGCGGTGCCGGCCCGTCCCACCTGGTGACCCGGGTGGGGAGTGGCGGAGGACGAGGCTCGGGTCTCGCCGGGGCGGGCACGGCCTGAGGGGGAATCATGATGGGGAAAACGGGGGGCGGCAGGCCGGCGTTCGCACCGGCCTGCCGGGACCCACAACGGGCTCTGCCTCTTCCGCCGGCACCTCTGCGCATGCTGCGGACCGCGTCTGCTTCCCTGCCGTCGCTGACCACACGGGTCACCGACGCCGCCGACGCCGTCATCGCCGCCGCGCGCCGCCACGCCCGGCCGTACGCCGCGCCGCCCTTTCTGGACGCGGCCCGGCCCCGCCAGGGGCTCGCGCGCCACCGCCGAGAAAGGGACCGCCCATGAACGCGTCGAGCAGTACGACCAGCGCCGGGCTCCAATTCACGCACCCGTACCTCGCCGTGGTGCTCGGCGGCGGATTCACCGGCATGCTCGCCGCCGCCGCGCTGTCCGAGTACGCCGATGTGGTCGTGGTCGAGCGGGAGCAGCTGCCGCGGACCCCCGTGCTGCCCACCGATCTTCCGCAGCCGCGGCACACCCACTTACTGGCGGCGGACGGCGCCCGCGTCGTGGAGAGCCTGCTGCCCGGCACGATCGACGGCTGGCTGACCGCGGGCGCCCGTCTGCTCCCGATGCCGTCGGAGCCCACCGCTCCGCTGTCGCCCGGCCGGCCCGTCCGACGGGCCCGTACCCGGGAGGTGTTCGCCTGCTCCCGTGATCTGCTCGACCGGGTCCTGCGCGAGCAGGTGCCCGCCCTCCCCGGGGTGCGGGTCCTCGACGGCACGGACGCCGAGCGGCTGACCGGCACCGCCGAACACGTCACCGGCGTGTGGGTCCGGGACACCACCAGTGGCGAAACGTACCGCCTGGACGCCGATCTCGTGGTCGACGCCACCGGCCGCTCCTCCACCACCCCGGACCGGCTGTCGGCGCTGGGGCTGCCCACCGTCCCCGAGGACGTCCGGGACCCCGGCATCGTCTGCGCCACCCGCGTCTTCCGCGTCCCGGCCGGATACGAGAACTGCTCGGTGCTCACCGCCCGTTCGGGCCACGGTCGGGCCGGCGGCGCGGCCGGCAGCGCCCCCGCACCCGAATCCCTGCTCCCGGCCGCCCGGACGGCGACGCTGGTCCCCATCGAGGACGGACGCTGGCTGGTCACCCTCACCGGCGCCGGCACCGGCGACGAGCGCCCCTCCGAACGCGCCGACCGCTTCGTGCCGTTCGCCCGCGGGGTCCACACGGCCATCGCCGACCTCGTCACCGACGCCGAGCCACTGAGCGAGGTGCGGCTGACCCGCGACACCTCCAGCCGCCGCCACCGCTACGAGCAACTGGCGCACTGGCCCAGCGGGTTCCTCGCCCTCGGCGGCGCCGTGGCCTCGGTCAACCCGGACTACGGCCAGGGGCTGTCGCTCGCCGCCCATGGCGCCGCGGCGCTGCGCGCGGCGCTGCGGCGGTACGGCCTGGACGACCCCGCGCTGGCCCGCAGGGTGCAGCGCACCGTCGGCGGGCTCGTCGAGGCTCCGTGGGTGCTGGCCACCGGCGCCGAGCCGGTGCCGTCCCCGCGCCCCGGCGCGCCCCGGACGTCGCTGGCCAGCCGCGTCGTACGCGGCGCCATGAGCGGACTGCGCACCCCGGCCGCCGGCCTGCCACCGGTCTGCCGCGCCTACGTCGACGTGGTCACCCCCGCCGTCCCGATCGCACGTCTGCCGCGCCCGTTCACCCCGCAAGCGGCGTCCGCGGTGCGGTCGCCGGACCTCGACACCCCGGACAGCACGGACGCGCCGTCCGACCTGCCGTCCCTGTTCACCGCCCCCGCCGCGGCACTCACCGTGCCACCGTCCCCGGCCGCGCCGGCCGGCCCCGGCCCCGGCCCCGACGCCGAGCGGGCTCCCCGCCGGCTGCCCCGCCCCCTCGGCTTCGGCCCGGCGTCGCTGCGGCTGCGTCGGCTCAACGGCGGCAGGCGGAAGCCCGACGGCGCCTGAGGCCCGGCCCTGGCCCCGGCGCGGCGCCGGGGCTGAACTACCGTGGGCCCCGGACACGTCCGCTCACCGGTGGCCCGGCCGTCGGTGAGCGTCACCATCAAGGGGTTGCGGAATACGGTGATACGCGCTAATCGCAGTCTGGCCGCGAACCGCGAACCGCGAACCGCGAACCGCGAACCGGGGCCGGGGCCGGGGCCGGGGCCGGGGCCGGGGCCGGGCGGGAGCGGCGGCGTCGGTGGAGGGGCGTCCGCGGCTGCGGCTGACACCACCCACGGGTTGTTGCCGCCGCTGCGGGTGCCGGTGGGCGACGATCCCGAACGGTGGCGGACTTTCCCCGGCGAGCGGCTGGTCGTCGCCGTCGCCCGCACCGTCACCTCCACCGTCCGGGTCCTCGACGTCCTCCGCCCGGTGCTGCGCGACGACCCGCGGGTCCATCTGGTCTTCGCCTTCGATCCCACCTCCGCCTTCAACGACGGCGTCCACGCCCTGCTCCGCTCGGTCGGTGCCCGGGTGCTGCCGTGGCACCAGCTTCCCGGGATCGATCCCCACCTGATCATCACGGCGACCGAGAACGCCGACCTCACCACCGCGCCCCACACCTGCCCGGTACTGGTGCTGCCGCACGGCGTCGGCTTCCACAAGGTCGTCCCCGACTCCCGCAGCGACCGGGACCGGCTGGCCGGCGTCGTCCCGGACGAGCTGCTGCGCAGTGGCCGCGCCCGGCTCGCGATCTCCCACCCGGACCAGGCGGCCCAGCTCGCCGCCGCCCACCCCGCGACTGCCGGTCGCACCCTGCTCGTCGGCGACCCCTGCTATGACGCACTGCTCGACGGACGGGCCCTGCGCGGACAGTACCGCCGGGCGCTCGGGGTCGCGGACGGGCGCCGCCTGATCATGCTCAGCTCGACCTGGCGCGACCACTCGGTCCTGGGCCGGGACGCCGCTCTCCCGGCCCGTCTGCTCGCCGAACTCCCGTTGGACGACTACGCCGTGGCGCTGGTCACCCACCCCAACATCACCTCCGCCCACGGCCGTCAGGCCCTCCGGTCGCACCTCGACTCCGCGCACGACGCCGGACTGTTGACCATTCCACCGACCGCCGGCTGGCAGGCCACCCTGCTCGCCGCCGACCTGCTGATCGGCGACCACGGGTCGGTGACCTTCTACGGAGCGGCGCTCGGCACCCCCCTGCTGCTCGGCGCGTTCGGCGACGACGAGGCCGTCGCCGGAACCCCCATGGCGGAGTTGGGCCGGATCGCCCCGCGCCTGCATCCCGACGCGCCGCTGCGACCGCAGATCGAGCGGGCACTCGGCAGCGGCCGGGCGGCCGGCGACGACACCGCAGAGCGGCTGCGCAAGGTCGGCGAGAGCGCCTTCGCCGCCCCGGGTCGGGCCCTGGCGCTCCTGCGATCCGCCGTCTACGACCTGCTGGACCTCTCCGAGCCGGCCGGCCCGCCACCGCGCCGCGCACCAGAGCCACCGGTCCCGCAGGACCGCCCGGAACCGACCACCGCCTGCCACGTCCACACCTCCCTCACCGAGGACCCCGACGGACCGGACGGCCCGCGGATATCCGTCGAACGCACCCCGGCCGCGGTGGCCGCCCGCTCCTGCGGGGCGCGCGGCGATGCCCTCGAGGGGCCGTTCCGCCATCTGTCCTGTGCGGACGACGAGCGCGACCGGCAGTGGCCGGAGAGCGCATCCGTCCTGGTCCGCCGGGATCCGGCCGACACCGTCGTGGCCGCCGACCGGTGGATCGACGACACGCTCGCCCGCTACCCCGGCTGTCTGCTCGCCGCCGTCACCGTCGTCGGTCGCGGCTGTCGGGCCGGTCTGCGCGACGGCCGGACGGTGGAGGTGTCCGCCACCGGCCGGTTGGACGACGCCACCGTCCTGGCCTCCGCCGTCTACGCCTGCCTGCGCGCCGGACGGCCGCCGGAGGGCTTCGCCACCCTCGCGCTCGGCGACCGCACCGAGGACGCGGTGCTGCGCCTCACCCGGCGGGCGAGCCGGCCGCGCCCCGGCGGCTGACGGATTCGCGTGCGGACGGGCGCTCCCCCGGTGCTCCGGCCCGCCGCGCCGTCCGCGTCATTCCTTCGTGCCGTCGGCGGTGGCGTCCGTCAGTCTGCGGCGCAGCTCCGCGGCGCGCGGGCCGCCGCCCGCCTCGTATATCTCCAGGGCCCGGGTCAGATGGCGCCGCCAACGCTCGTGATCACCGCGTTCCTCGGCCAGCTCCGCCAGCGTCTCGCACACCTGCGCCTCGTAGTGGACGGCGCCGCGCTCGCGCAGCATGGCGACGGCCTCCTCCAGGGCCGCCACGGCCTCCGTGATCTGCCCCAGATCGCGGCGTACGCCCCCGATGGCGGCCAGCGCACGGGCGCCCATCCGCCGGTCGTCGAGGGCCATGAACCCGTCGTAGGCGTCCTGCAGGGTGGCCCGGGCCTCCTCGGTGCGGCCGACGGCGTGTTGGGCGCAGCCCATGAAGAAGCGGCCGATGGCGATGCCGCGCTCGTCGCCCGCGGCGCGGTAGTAGACCATCGCCTCCTCGTAGGTGGTCACGGCGCGGGCCGGGTCGCAGCGGTCCCAGTAACGGCCGTGGAACTCCCGGACGGAGGCGCGCAGCAGGGTGTGACCGGACGCGTCGGCCCGGGCGACGGCGGTCTCCAGTTCCCGGCGGGCCCGGCGCAGTTCGTCGCGGTCCATCAGGGGGCGGGACAGCAGTGCGCGCAGGCGGGCCTCGGCTGCGGGGTTGCCGTCCTCGGCGGCGTGCCGGGCGCCCAGGTCGCCGCTTCTGACCCAGTCGTTGAGGTATCTGCGGTTGAGGAAGAGCGCGGTCAGCGCCTCGGCGAGCTCCCACACCCGGCGGTGCCATCCGTGGTCGGCGGCGGCCTGCTGGGCGGAGAGCAGCTCGCCGCGCCAGGCGTCCAGCCAGTCGAGCGCCTCGTCCCGGTGGGCGAAGGCGGTGGCCCGGTCGGCCTCGCCCAGCCGGTCGGTGTAGGCGCCGATGCGCATCCGGCGGCCCATGACGGCGAGATCGGCCTGGGCGGCCCGGGTGAGCAGATGGTCGACGACGCGGGCCACGGCGGCGGTGCGCTCGGCCTCGTCGTCGTCCTGGGCGGCCCGTTCGCGGGCGTGCAGGCGCACCAGGTCGTGGAACTCGTAGCGCCCGTCGGCGGTCATCGTGATCAGGCTCGCGGTCTCCAGGACGTCGAGCTGCTCGGCGGCGTGGGCGACGGTCGTCCCGGCTGCCGCGGCGGCCGATCCGGCGTCCCAGTGGCGTCCGGGATGCAGGCCCAGCAGGCGGTAGAGCCGCGCGGCGGGTGCGGGCAGTGCCGCATAGGCCACTCCGAAGACGGTGGACACGGTGCGCTCCCCTCCCCGGCGCAGGGCGTCCAACCGGCGCCGGTCGTCGGCCAATTCCTCGGCCAGCGCGGCCAGCGGCAAACGTGGATGCATCACCAATCGCGCGGCAGCGACCTGCAGGGCCACCGGCAGTCCGCCGCAGCTCGCGACGATCCGACGGGCCGCGGCCTCGCCGCCCGCCGCGATGCGCTCCTCCCCGCACAGCCGGCGGAGGAGTTGCAGCCCGTGCTCCGGCGACAGCGGTTCCAACGGCATCAGGCGGGCGCCGTCGCCGAGCAGTTCCCCGAGCATCGACTGGCTGGTCGCGAGGACCACGCTGCCGGGGGCGCCCGGGAGCAGCGCCCGCACCTGCGCCGGCTCGGTGACGTCGTCGAGGACCATCAGCACCCGCTTGTCCGCCGTCAGGGTGCGCAGCATGCCGGTCAACTCGCCCAGGCTGGCGGGCAGATAGCGGTCCTCGACGCCGAGTGCCCGCAGGCATCGACTCACCCCGGCCGAGACGTCGCCGCCGGCCTGGGCCCGCAGCTCGGCGAAGTCCACGTAGAACTCGCCGCCGGGGAACCGGCCGCGCTCCTCGTGCGCCCATCTCCGTACGGTCGCGCTCTTGCCCACCCCGGGCAGGCCGCTGAGCACCGCCAGGCCCCCGCCGGCGCCCACCCAGCCGTCGATCTCCGCCAGCACCGGCTCGCGGTCGACGAACTGCGGCGACCCGGCCGGCACCTGCCGCGGCACCGGTTGCTCCGGCCGCGACATCTCGATCCGCACGCCGCCCTCGATCACCCCGGCCTGGATCACCGGGCCGTGCGCGGTGCCACTGAAGTCGTTCCGGACGCGCTCGGCGTCCGCGCCGTCGTCTCCCATGCCGGTCCCCCTCGCCTCCGTCGACTCCGTACGGGAAAACGCTACTTGACGCCACTGACAACGCGGCGCGGCGGTGGGTCGCGCGGACGCCGCCTTCGCCTCCCTCCCCCAGCTCCCGATCGCAACCGGTCGGCAGCGGGAAAAATCGGTCGCCGGTCGACAGCGGCTCGATCACAGTGGATCCGGGACTCCGGCCGGGCGACGCCCGGCACGGAGCGCTCACCACGGAAACAGCAACAGGGAACGGGGGACGGCATGTCGACGCTGCGCGTCACGGTCGAGGAACTGACGGTCCATGAGCATCCCAACGCCGACGCGCTGGAGCTCGCGCAGGTGGGCCTGTACAGGGCGGTCGTCGCCAAGGGGGCCTATCGGACGGGCGACTTCGCGGTCTACATACCGGAGCAGGCGGTGCTCCCCGAGGGGCTGCTGGCCGAGCTGGGCCTGACGGGCAGGCTGGCCGGCGCCGCCGCCAACCGGGTCAAGGCGATCCGTCTGCGCGGCGAGCTGTCCCAGGGCATCGTGTGCCGCCCGCGGGCGCTGGCCGGCGTCGATCTGGCCCGGGCACACCGCGACGGCACGGACTTCGCGGCGGAGCTCGGCATCGTGAAGTGGGTCCCGCCGGTGCCGATTTCGATGAGCGGGGACGTCGAGCCGGCGCCGGATCTGCTGCCGTGGATCGACATCGAGAACCTGAAGCGGTATCCGACGGCGTTCCCCGAGGGCGAGCCGGTGGCGATCACCGAGAAGGTGCACGGCACCGCCTGCAGCCTGACCTACCACGCCGGCGACGACCGGGTGCAGGTGACGTCCAAGGGGCTGGGCGCGCAGCGGCTGGCGCTGGCCGAGGCCCCCGGGAACCTGTACTGGCGGGCGGTGCACGGGCACGGCCTCCCGAAGGTCGCCGCGGAACTGGCCGGGGAGCTGAGGGCGTCGCGGGTCGGCATCTTCGGCGAGGTGTACGGCGACGGCGTCCAGGACCTCGGCTACGGCGCGGACGGCCGGCGGGGAGTTCCGGGGTACGCGGTCTTCGACATCGCGGTGGCCGACGGCGACGGGGTGCGGTGGCTGGATCCACAGGAGTTGACGAGGGTCCTGGACGGGCGGCTTCCGGTGGTGCCGACGCTGTTCAGCGGCCCGTACGAGGCGCAGCGGGTGCGGGAGTTGGCCGAGGGCCGCGAGACGGTGTCCGGGCGGGCGGTGCATCTCCGGGAGGGGGTGGTGATCCGTCCGCTGTCCGGCCGCCACAGCACGGAACTGGGCGGACGGGCCATCGCCAAGATGGTCGGCGACGCCTATCTGACCCGCAAGGGCGGCACGGAGTACGAGTAGCCGGGCGACGCCCCGCCCGTGCCGCCCTCGACGGCGCGGGACGGATCAGCTGCCTCCGCTCGTGGCGCTCTCCTGGGAGGCCGCCCGCTGCCCCAGGAGGCGCCGGGCGAGGGCGAGCGTGGCGTGCGGATCGCGGGCGGGGCCGGGCGCCGCGGTGCGGTGGACGGGAAGCCGCTCGACGGTGGCGGCGCCGGTGCCGGCCTCCAGCACGGGGGCGTAGCCCGCGGCGCGCAGGGCGTCCAGGGTGGCGGCCGGCGGGCGGGCACTGACCAGGACGGTCGGGGCGAGGGCACGCAGCTCCAACGCGCGCAGGGCGTGGTGGGCGGCGAGTTCGGCGATCAGGGACTCGTCGTCGGAGCGGATGCAGCAGGCGGCGGGCACCACCCGCATCCGGCCGTGGGTGCGAGCGGTGTCCTGGACGAGGTAGCCGAGGGA
Organism: Streptomyces noursei; assembly: GCF_016917755.1. GTDB lineage: Bacteria > Actinomycetota > Actinomycetes > Streptomycetales > Streptomycetaceae > Streptomyces > Streptomyces yunnanensis. The sequence goes on from NZ_CP070326.1 coordinate 3,002,375, forward strand.
CTGCGGCAGGGTGCCGGTGGCCGAGGCGGCGGTGAGGGCGTCGCGGAGGGTGTCGGCGGTGTGGCCGCAGTCCAGTGCGCGGCGGACCGAGCCGGGGGTGAAGCGCCAGGTCACGGCGTGGCCCTCGGACTCGCGGTCGGCGGCGGAGGTGAGCAGGTCGGCGAGCGCGGGGGCGGGCCGGCCGGGCACGACGGCGGTCAGGTCGGCCTGGAGATGGGCCCGTTCGACGGGCGGCGGGAGCAGGTCGCGCAGCGGCTCGTCGAGGTCCGTCGGGTCGGCGAGCAGGGCCCGGCCGAGCGGGGTGAGGGTGCCGTGGGCGGTGAGCCCGAGGGAGGCCGCCTCGTGGAGGGTGTGGAGTGCGCGCTCCTCGGCCGTCGGCTGCTCGGTGACGGCGAGCGGACGGTGCCAGTCCGCCGTCCGGAGCAGGTGCCGCAGGGACACGAGGGCGGCCTCGTCCTCCGGCGAGTCGGGCAACGGCAGGGGCGGGCACGTCGGGCCGCCGGCGCCCGTGGGGACCTCGGCCAGGGCGGCGAGGAGGGCGTGCCGGAGCGCGGGGGCGTGCCGATCGTGGCCACGGATCAGGGCGGTCGGGGTCTCGCCGAACGGGGTGTGGGTGGGGACGTCCCAGAGGGCGTGCCAGGCGGCCAGGACGGGCGCGAGGCGGGCGCCGGGCGGGCGGGCGAGCCAGTCGTCGTAGGCGTGGGTGGGCAGCGCGGTGATCCCCGACGGGCTGCGGGTCAGCGCGATCAGGCCCGCGGCCAGGGCGAGATCGAGCAGGAGTCGGGTGTGCGGTTCGGTGGCGCCGGCCGCCTTGGCCAGGCGCTTGACCTCGCGGACGGTCAGCCCGCCTGATTTGCGGAGCGTGGCGGGCTCGGTGGCCAGGGAGGCGAGCAGCCGCTCCACGGTGGTGGCCAGGTGTGCCGCGGACGCCTGGGATTCGTCGTGCGCCGAGGTCCGCGGGGCGGGCACGGTCGGGGCGCCGGGACACCGGTCGTGCGGCGCGCCGCCCTCGGGGAGGGGCGCCGGGGCGTGCGGCGTGAACGGGCCGAGGTCGTGCGCGGCGAGGAGTTGCGGGACGCGCGGCGGCACGACGACGGCGCCGTCCTCGGTGGCGGCGGCGAGGCCGTCCGCGCAGAGGGCGTCCAGGGCGGCTTCGGCGACGCTCCGCCCGGCTCCGGGGGCGGTGGCGCCGAGCGCCGCGTAGATGTCCTCGGGGCGGACCGGTTCACTGGCCAACTGCGGGAAGGACAGTCGGTGGGCCATCAGGGACTGGTAGTCGGCGCCCGGGGCGGGGGCGGCGGGCGCGGCGGCGTCCCGGGCGGCCCGCTGCTGGCTGATGCGGGCCGCGGTGGCGAGCACCTGCAGCCGGGGGTGATCCAGGTGCAGCACCACGTGGTGGAGGGTTTCGTAGGACCACAAAGCGCCTGCCAGGCCGCGGAGTTCGGTGGGCGCGGGCCGGCGGGCGAGCGGCTCGGCGTGCCGGGTGAGGAGTGCGGCAAGCTGTTCGGGGGTGCGCTGCGCGAGGGAGCGGGTGAGTGCGTCGAGACCTTCCACGACCTTGAGGTTAGTCATCGTGCCAGCAAGGTGGTCAGGGCGCCCACGGGGTCCGGTGCCGCGGGGCCGGTGGGCCACCAGTCCTCGGCTCCGGGCTCGGACTCGTAGGGATACCAGCGGTGGTCGCGGCCGAAGCGCAGTTGGAGGCCGCGGACGGCGTCGGTGAGGTGGTTGTGGTGCGGGCGCAGCCCCGGCAGTCCGGCGGCCAGGAGGGCGCTGCGGGCCCGGTCGAAGTCGCCGGCCGGGGGATTCCAGGTGCGCTCCAGGAGGGCGAGTCCTTCGGGCCCGCCCTGTCGCCAGGCGGCGACGGAACGCGCGATGTCCGCGGGGGTGCGGCCGGTCGCCGCCGCGACCTCGCGGTACAGGGCGCGCGTGGTGGCGGTCAGACCGGCCGTGGGGTGGGCCGTCGCGGCCAGCCGGACGGCGTCCTCCCAGACGGGCAGCGTCGCGAACGGACCGGGGCCGGCCGGACCGCCGCCCCCGGTGGGCTCGGCGGCGGCCAGGAAGGCATGGGCGCGTGCCACGGCGTCGGCGGCGAGGAGTTCGAGGGTGGCGGCGTCGAACGGGAGATCGCCGGTGTCCGGGAGGGCCGGTGGTCGACCGGGCTCGGCCGGCAACGCCGCGGGCGGCGGAAGCGACGGCCGGGGCCGGTCGGCGAGCGCCTCCCGGGCGAGGACACCGCGGGAGGCGGCCGCCGGTGACGCGGTCCGTCCAGCGCTCTCGACGGCCGTTCCGGACCGCACCGCACCGGGCGATCCGGAGCGGTCCGCCGCTCCGGATCCGGACGCACCGGCAACGCCGGGCCCGGGCACGGGCGCACGCCCGGTCGCCGAGAGGCCCCCTGGCTCCGCACCGAACGCGGGCTCCGAGGACGCCCCTCCGCTCCCGGGGGTCCTGGCGGCCAGGGCCGCGGCCCGCCCCCGGTCCTCCCGCGCGCCGTGACCGGCGTTGCGGCGCGCGAGCTCGTCGAGGAGTTCCCGCTCGCCCCGGCCACGGATCAGCAGCAGGACGAAGGGGTCGGCGTCCAGCAACCGGGCCACCTGGAAGCAGAGCGCTGCGGCGTGCTTGCAGGGCCGGCCGCTGTCCGGGCACGAGCAGCGGGGCGTCAACTCCCCCGGCCCAGGGAGGAGCGGCACCTCCCCCTCGGCCAGCGCGCGCGGCAACTCCTTTGCCAGCAGCGCGGTGAGCCGGTCGGGGCGGGCGGCGACGCCGTCCAGGAGGGCGTCCCACTCCTGCTCGGTCAGCGTCCTGACGCGGACCTCGGCGCTGTACGGGCGGGGGCGGCTGCCCCGTACGGTGGCGATCACCCGGCCCGGGGTGATGTTGATCGTGTCGACGTGCCCGTCGCGGGCGTAGGCCCTGCCCCGGCCAAGGCGGGCGGAGTCGAGCGCACTGCGCTCCAGCGCCGTCAGCCAGGCCCGGCCCCACCATGACTCCGTCTGCGACCCGTCGGGGCCCGGCAGCGGCGGGAAGGTGCGCGAACGGTCGGCGCGGACCAGCCGGTCCGCCGCCGCGGCACGCCCCGGGGCCACGGCCCGGCGCAGATGTCCGGGACTCATCCGGCCCTCCTCAGGGAGACCAGATCGGCGAGTTCGGCGTCGGTCAGCTCGGTGAGTGCGCCCTCGCCACCGGAGAGCACCGCGTCGGCGAGCGCCTTCTTGGCGGTGAGGAGTTGGGCGATGTTGTCCTCCACGGTGCCCTCGGTGATCAGCCGGTGGACCTGGACGGGTTGGGTCTGGCCGATGCGGTAGGCCCGGTCGGTGGCCTGCTCCTCCACCGCGGGGTTCCACCAGCGGTCATAGTGGATGACGTGTCCGGCGCGGGTGAGATTCAGCCCCGTGCCGGCCGCCTTCAGGGACAGCAGGAAGACCGGGGTCCGGCCCGACTGGAAGCGCTCGACCATCCTCTCCCGTTCGGCCACCGGCGTTCCCCCGTGCAGGAGTTGGTGGGGGATGCCCCGGGCCGCGAGATGGCGTTCGAGCAGCCGGGCCATCCCGACGTACTGCGTGAAGACCAGGGTGGCGCCGCCCTCCGCGAGGATGGTGACCAGGAGTTCGTCGAGCAGTTCGAGCTTCCCGGAACGCGCGGCGAGTCCCGGAGCGGTCTCCTTGAGGTACTGCGCGGGGTGATTGCAGATCTGCTTGAGGGCGGTGAGCAGCTTCATCACCAGGCCGCGCCGCGCCATGCCCTCGGCGCTCTCGATCCGGGCCAGGGTCTCGCGCACCACGGCCTGATACAGGGCGGCCTGTTCGCGCCCCAGCGGGACGGGATGGTCCGTCTCGGTCTTGGGCGGGAGTTCGGGCACGATCCCGGGGTCGGACTTCTTGCGGCGCAGGATGAACGGCCGCACCAATCGGGCCAGTCGCTCCACCGCGCGCGGGTCCTCGCCGCCCTCGACCTCCCGGGCGTGCAGCGCACGGAACGTCTTGAGCGGGCCGAGCAGCCCGGGGGTCGTCCAGTCCAGCAGCGCCCACAGCTCGGAGAGGTTGTTCTCGACGGGCGTGCCGGTGAGAGCGATCCGCGCCGGGGCCTTGATGCCTCGCAGCGCCCTGGCGGTCGAGGAACGCGGGTTCTTCACGTGCTGCGCCTCGTCGGCGACGACCCATGCCCAGCTACGGCCGCCCAGTTCGGTGGCGCTGCTGCGCATCGTGCCGTAGGTCGTGAGCACGAAGCCGCCGTCCACGCCGTCGAGGCTGCGGCCGGCACCGTGGAAGCGGCGCACGGGCGTGCCGGGGGCGAAGCGCTCGATCTCGCGCTGCCAGTTGCCGAGCAGGGAGGCGGGGCAGACGACGAGGACGGGCGCGGAGGGCCGCCGGTGGAGGTGGAGTGCGATGACGGTGATGGTCTTTCCCAGGCCCATGTCGTCGGCCAGGCAACCGCCCAGCCCGGTCGAGACCATGGTGTCGAGCCAGGCCATGCCGCGCAGTTGGTAGTCGCGCAGGGTCGCGCGGAGTCCGGGCGGCTGGGGCAGCGGACGCTCCCGGGTGGTGAGCCGCGAGCGCAGGGCGGCGAGCGCGCCCAGGGGCACCACCTCGACCTTCTCGCCGTCCACCTCCGCGGTGCCGCCGAGCGTCGCGGCGAGCGCTCCGGCCGGGTCCAGATAGCCCAGTTCGCGTTTGCGTGCCTTGCGGACCAGCCCGGGGTCGACCAGGACCCACTGGTCGCGCAGCCGCACCATCGGGCGGTGCGCCTCGGCGAGGGCGTCCATCTCCGCCTCGCTGAGCGGCACGCCGTCCATGGCCAACTGCCATCGGAACTGGGCTAGTTGACCGACTTCGAAGAAGCCGAAACCGTCCGCCGCCGACCCCGGCGCGGGTCGCAGCACCGCCGTCGCCGTCAGGCCGCGGGTCAGCTCCCTGGGCCAGTGGACGGCCACCCCGGCGGCGCCGAGGCGCCCCGCCGCCTCGGCCAGCAGGTCGTACAACTCGTCCTCGCTGAGCGGGAGCACGTCGGGGACGGGTCGCTCCAGCAGGCGGCCGAGCGGGGGCCAGACGCGGGTGGCACGGCGTAGCGCGAGGAGCGTGTCGGCACAGGACCGCGGGCCGAAGGGGTCGGGCGCCTCGCCTTCCCACAGCTGGCGGGCGTCGGCCACCAGGGTCGGGTCGGTGCGGCTGTGGACCTGGAGGACGGCCGCCGCGGCGCGGCGCTCCTCGACGGCTCCGGACGTCGCCGCTCCCCCGGCCCCGCCCGGCACACCCTCCTCCGCGGGCGTGTCCTCCGCTCTGCCGTCGAAGAGCTGGTGCGGGGCAAGGTCGAGGCGGAGCGAGAGCCCCACCCCGGCGTCGGTACCGGACGCGACCTCGGCCGCCCACTCCCGGGCGGCGGGGAGGCACTGCGGCGCCGTCGCGGCGAACGGGGCAGCGGCCACCAGCGCCGCGGCCGGAGTGCGCGGCAGGGTGTCCACGACGGCGTCGACGAACTGCCGTACCAGGGCGGCCGGATCGGGGAGCTGCAGTGGCCGGCTGTCGGGCAGCGGTGCGGCGTACGCCTCTCCCGGCATGGCGGCGGCGATGGCCCGCAGGTGCGCGACGTCGTCCGGGTCGAGCGGGCCGGCCCGCCAGGCGTCGGCGTCCTCTCCGGTCAGCCCCGGCAGCAGGCGGCCGCGGGCGGCGAGGTGCAGGGCGTGCAGGGTGGCCGCGCCCCAGCAGGCCGCGGCGGGGTGGGCGTCGGGGGCGTGCCGGGCCCGGACCAGCACCGGAACGGCCTCGGGCAGGGGAAGCACCAGGGCCGGCACCGCACGGCTCCGCGCCCCGTTGCCGTGCCGCCGGGCGACGGTCAGCTGCGCGACCTCGCCCTGCGGCCTCGCCTCCTGGTCCTCGTCCTTCCCTGTCGCGCCGGCCACGGTGTCGGGCAGCGGCCCGCCATCCGGCCGCCAGAAGGCGACCGCCCCGGCGCGCGGCGTCCGGGCGGGCAGGAAGATCGCGGCACACCCCGCCACGTCCGGGGCCGCTCCGTCTGCCGCACGCGCCGCCATGGGCGCTCCCTCGGCAGGGGTGATCGACGGCCGAGGCGCCCCTCTCGACGCCTCCTGCCACCTCGCCATGTCGTCCCCTGCCGTCGGATCCTTCGACGCCGGTAACGGCGCCCACCGGGCCCCTCGTGCCCGCTTGCCTTCTGCTACGTCCCCGACCTGCGAGTCTACGGTCGTCGCCATGTCGTCCTCCCCCGTCGTTCTCCGGCGGCCGCGGCGATCATCAACAGCCGCGGCTCATTTCTCGGACGCCGCCCTGCACCTCCCCTGCCTGGCTTCGCTTCCGCCCTCCCCCTCGTCTCTCTCAGTGCTCTTGCGGCTCCCCCGCGGTCTTCCGCGGCGCTTCCGCCGTCGCGGCTCTGCGTGATGTCGAGGAAAGCAGACGCCACTGACAATCCGCCGCGCCCAGCCTCCCGCCCAGCCCGCACGCAGCGCCGCGGCACACCCGTCCCCCTCCAACAACACCCGTCCGACCAGCACAAAGACGCGCCGAGGGCGCCCGTCGGACGACACACGGAAACACCACGACGAAGTTATCCACAGGCCGAAGGCGCCCCGCCCGCCTCCACGCCAAGTCGATTACATTCAGTGACGAAATCGCTCGCGGAGTGGCCACCCGCGACACCCGCCAGCTCACCGCCGCGCACGGCAGAGCACCGCTGCCCGCGGCTGCCCACCGCACACCACCCCGACCCACGACAACCACCGCAGCCCGTCGACCGAACCCGATGAGGAGTCCCCATGCACACCCCCACCCCCGAGCAGACCGCCGCGGCCGAAGCCTTTCCGACCGGATCCCATCTCGTGATCCAGGCCGGCGCCGGCACCGGGAAGACGACGACCCTCGCGATGCTGGCGCACACCGCGCGCCGACAGCGCCGCACCGGCCGCTACCTCGCCTTCAACCGCGCCGTCGCCCGCCACGCCGCCCGCGCCTTCCCCGCCGAGGTGACCTGCGGAACCGCCCACGCCCTCGCGTACACCGCGGTGGGCAGGCACTACCAGGCGCGCCTGAACGCCCCACGCCAGGCGGGCTGGCGCACCGGCGCCGCCCTCGGCATCGGGGAGGGCATGTGCTTACGCATCGGCCCGCGCAAGGTCAACAACAAAGCCCTCTCCTACACCGTCCTGCGCACCGTCACCCGCTTCTGCCAGTCCGCCGACGAGGAGATCGCCCACCATCACGTCCCCCCGCTGCGCGGAGCCGAGTCCGAGCCGCTGCGCACCCAGCTCGCCGGCCTCGTCCTGCCCTACGCCCGCAGGGCCTGGGCTGATCTGCACCATCCCGACCACGGCGTGGTCCGCTTCGAGCACGACCACTACCTCAAGATGTGGGCGCTGAGCGCCCCGTCATCCCGGCCGACTTCCTTCTCCTGGACGAGGCACAGGACACCAACCCGGTCGTCGAGCAGGTCCTCACCGCGCAGCGCGCCCACGCCCAGCTGGTCCTGGTCGGGGACTCCGCGCAGGCCATCTACGGCTGGCGCGGCGCCCGCGACGTGATGACCGGCTTCGACGGCACCCACCTGAGCCTCTCGCGATCCTTCCGCTTCGGGCCCGCCCTGGCGTCCGAGGCCAACCGCTGGCTGACGATCATCGACGCGCCCATCCGCCTCACCGGGTCGCCCCGCCAGGAGACCGAGTTGTGCCGGCTCGCCGCGCCCGACGCGATCCTGTGCCGGACGAACGTGGGCGCCATGGTGGAGGTGATACGGCAGTTGGACGCCCATCGGCGGGTCGCGCTCGCGGGCGGTGGTGAGCCTCTGAGCGCCTTGGCCCGTGCCGCGCACGATCTCGCATCGGGCCGGCGCACCGCTCACCCCGAGCTGATGCTCTTCGAGAGCTGGTGCGAGCTGCGCGAGTACGCGGAGTTCGACCCGGCCGGACGCGACCTGCTGCCCCTGGTCGAGCTCATCGACGAACACGGCGCGGACACCGTGCTCGGTGCCCTGGACCGGCTCTCGCCCGAGGCGTCCGCCGAGGTCACAGTGTCCACGGCCCACCGCGCCAAGGGCCGCGAGTGGTCGAGCGTACGCATCGCCGACGACTTCACCTGCCCCGACGATCTCGATGAGCGCGACGAGGACGGCACGCCGCTGCCCGGCCCGATCGACCTCGACGAGGCCCGCCTGGCCTACGTCGCGGTGACCCGCGCCCGCTCGCAGCTCGACATCGGCGGGCTGTCCTGGATCAACACCCACCCGGCCGGCGATCCCCGCCCCGAAGGCGGCGCCCCGACGGGGACGGAAGGACGACGCGCGAGAGCGGCGGCCGGGAAGGGAGGACACGACACATGACAAGCGTATCGATCCGGAGGATGCTGGAGGGAGGAGAGGGGAAGCGATGCGCTCGGGTGATGAGCCTCTTCACGCACGCAGCCCACTGAGAATTCGGTGCGGGCTGGCACTGTGGGGGCTTTTGTGGGCCGTCGCCGGCACCGTGGCCTTCGTGATGGCCGGCCGGCCGCAGTGGGCGGCCGCCTGCGCGGCACTCGCGGCGGTCGCCGCCGCGGACCTGGTCATGGTGATCCGACACATCCGCCAGGGGCCGCACTACCAGCCCGGCAGGAATATTCCGCCCTACGAGCCCGACCGGGGACGCAACGAGATACGCCGCGCCGCCGGCCGACGGCGCGACTCCAGGCCGTAGTCGCGACCGTCACCGGCGGTGGGTGGTGCGCTCATGGGCGGTGCTCACGGAGCTCCGTCGTCCGGGCCGACCGCCCGGTCACCGTTGCCCCGGCCCGGCGCGAAGCGGGCCGCTTCGAGGAATTCCGGGCGCGGTTCGAGGGCCGCTGCCAGGCGGAAGTGACGCAGGGCCTCGTCGGGCCGGCTGCCGCGTTCCAGCGTGCGGGCGAGGGCGAAGTGCGCGAAGGCGTTGTCCGGCTCGCGTTCCAGTACGATCTGGAACTCCAGCTCCGCGGCGCGGAGTTGGGCGGCGAGAAAGAAGGCGCGGGCGCGCAGCAGTCGGGCTGCGGTGTTTTCGGGGTGTGCGGTGATGACGGAATCGAGCAGCCGGATCGCGCCTCGTGGATCACGGGCGGCCAGCAGCTGCTCGGCGGCACGGTAGTCGATGACGTGCGTCGCGGGACTGCGCTCGGGCACGGACCGTCTCCTCTCCGGGTGTCGTCGGGCATGCCAGGGATGACCATGCTCCGTACCGCGATCTGTGCGGTGCAACAACCACGTCGTTAACACTCGGGTTTGTTGCCGCATTCCCGCTCCGACGGTCTGCTCCCGTCAGGTGCCCGGCCACCGGTGGCGCGTCCCGCACCGACGTCAGCCCCTCACGCTGACGCCGATGCACCCGCCGCTAGAGGCTGATGTGGTAGGCCTTGCGCAGCGTCTCGTGCACCGTCCACCGGGTGCGGTCGCCCGCGCGCAGGACGCAGGCGTCGCCCGGTCCCACCTCGAGTACCTGACCGCCCTCCACCTCGATGGTGGCGCGTCCACTGACGACCACGAACAGCTCGTTGGCCTCGGTGTCCGTCACCACGCCTGGCGTGATCTGCCAGATGCCCCGGATCTGGCTGCCGTCCGGCGACTCCCACAGCACCTTGCCGGTCACCACCGGGTCGCCGGAGACGACCTGTTCGGGGTCGAGGGGCTCGGGCTCCAGGTCGGCGTCGGCGAGGCCGGGGACGTTCACCACGAAGGAGGCCGGAGCGGCATCGGCACCGCCGGCGGCCGGGCCGGACGCCGCAGCGGCGGGGGTCTCGGGATCGAGATCGGTAGTTGTCATGGCGGTGAGGCTACCGCCCGGTCTCAGGCGCCCCGCAGGCGCTCCCACACCTCGCGGACCTGGGCCTCCAGCGCCTCCAGCGGGCCGTCGTTATCGATCACCAAGTCGGCGATGGCCAGGCGTTCCTCGCGGGTGGCCTGCGCCGCCATCCGCCGCCTCACCTCGTCCTCCGCCATACCGCGCAGCCGCACCAACCGCTCCAGCTGGGTCTGCGGTGTCGCGTCGACGACCACCACCAGGTCGTAGAGCGGCGCCAGCCCGTTCTCGGTCAGGAGCGGCACGTCGTGGACGACCACGGCGTCCGGCCCGGCCGACGCCTCGAGTTCGGCCGACCGCGCGCCCACGAGCGGGTGCACGATCGCGTTGAGCGCCTTCAGCTTCTCCTGGTCGGAGAAGACCAACGCGCCCAGCTTCGGCCGGTCCAGGGTGCCGTCAGCCGCGAGGACCTCCGCCCCGAACTCCTCGACCACGGCCGCGAGTCCAGGGGTTCCGGGCTCGACGACCTCGCGTGCGATCTTGTCCGCATCCACGATCACCGCGCCGTACGACGCCAGCAGCCGCGACACTTCACTCTTGCCGGCACCGATCCCGCCGGTCAGCCCCACCTTCACCATGGCCCCACGCTATACGCCTGCACCCGCGGCAGAACTCCCGGGCGGCGCTCGACTCCCGACCGACACCGCACCACCCCCACCACCCCCACCATCCACACCGGCAAAGGCAAGACACGGCACAGCAAGGCAAGGCAGCGCAGAGCAAGGCAAGGAGGAAGCCCGACAGGGAAGCCCGACAGCGGAGCGGTACGACCAGCGACCGGAGCGCACTCCCCCAGCGAGCCGCCCGAACCGCGAGCAGGCATCACCCGCGAACAGTGGGCGCGGGCGAGACACCGGACCGAGAGCGAAGCACCGGACCGAGGACGAACCGCCTGGGGCACCGCCCCGCCGAAAGCCGCCCGGCCCTGCCCCGCACTCGCCTCAGATCGCGCCCCCGCCGCCTTCGGCCTCGCGCTCCGCCAGGAATCGTTCGAATTCCCGGCCGATCTCGTCGGCCGACGGGAGTTCCACCGGCTCAGCGACGAGGTTGCCCCGGGTCTCCGCCCCGGCCACCGCGTCGTACTGGTGCTCAAGGCCACTGACCAGGGCGACCAGTTCCTCGTCGCCCTCGGAGATCTGTCGCTCGATCTCCTCCTGCGTCCGCAGCGCCTCCGTGCGCAGCGCGTGCGCGGCGTTCGGCAGCACCAGTCCGGTGGCGGCGGTCACCGCCTCCAGGGCGGTCAGCGCGGCGTCCGGGTACGCGGACCGGGCGATGTAGTGCGGCACGTGCGCCGCCACGCCCAGGACGTCGTGCCCCGCCTCGGCCAGCCGGAACTCGACCAGGGACTCCGCGCTGCCGGGCACCTGGGCCTCGTCGAAGAAGCTGCTGTGCCCCGGCATCAGGTCCGTGCGGTTGCCGTGCGGGGTGAGCCCCACCGGGCGGGTGTGCGGCACACCCATCGGGATGCCGTGGAAGTTGACCGACAGCCGGACGCCGAGCCGCTCCACTATCTGACGCACCGCCGCGGCGAACCGCTCCCACTCCACGTCCGGTTCGGGCCCGGACAGCAGCAGGAAGGGCGCCCCGGTGGCGTCCTGGACCAGGTGCAGTTCGATGCGCGGGGCCTCGTACGAGGTCCAGCGGTGCCGTTCGAAGGTGAGCAGCGGCCGGCGCGCACGGTAGTCGACCAACCGGTCGTGGTCGAAGCGCGCCACGACCCGGTGCGGCAGGCCGTCCAACAGCCTCTCCACGATCTGGTCGCCGGTCTCGCCGGCGTCGATGTAGCCGTCGAAGTGGTACAGCAGCACCAGACCGGCGGAGTCCCTGGCCGTGATCGCCTCGACCGCCGCGAGCCCGCTCGGCTCCCATTCGTACAAACCCTGGGGATCCAACACAGTGACCGCTCCTCCTCGTGTCCAAGAGCAAGAACGTCCCGGAGCGGCCCCGGCATTCCCGAGCCGGCATTCCCGCCCCCTTTGTCCGGAACTCCCCCCCCGCCCGCCCCCTCCCGTCCACGCCATCCCGCCCCACCCCGAACCCTTGACGCCCCTTGGTCCGTACCTCTAGCTTCGCCACCGCTCCCGCGATTCACATTCCCGCCCAACGTTCATATACGGAAAGGCAGTTGAATGCGCACCGTCCCCTCGCCGCCCTCGCCGCCGCCACGCTCCTGCTCATGACCGGCCCCCTGGCCTCCGCCCGGGGAGCACCCGCCCCGGCCGGCGCCACCGCCTCCGCGACGCCCTCCCCCGCCCGCATCGTCGAGGTTTCAACCGCCGCACAGCTCAAGAGCGCACCGGCCGCCGCCGCACCCGGCGACACCATCCGGCTCGCCGACGGCACCTACCGCGGCAACTTCTCGGCCACCACGGCCGGCAGCGCCGCGGCCCGCATCACCCTGACCGGTTCGGTCAAGTCCGTGCTCACCGCCAGCGGCGGCTACGGCCTCCATCTGGACGGGGCGTCCTACTGGACCGTCCAGGGCATCACCGGCGCCGGCGGCCAAGAGGGCACCGTGATGGACTCCACGAACGGCGTGGTGATCGACACGGTCACCGTCCACGACCCGGCCATGGAGGGCGTGCACTTCCGCACGTCCAACACGGACGGGATGATCCGGAACTCCACCATCCGTGACACCGACCAGGGCGGCCGGGGATGGGCGCGGGCGTCTATGCGGGCAGCGCGGGCGGCACGGACGACAGGAGCGACAACGTTCAGATCCTGAACAACACCATCGGCCCGGCGGTCGGCGGCGAGAACGCCGACATCAAGGAAGGCGCCACGGGCGCCAAGATCATCGGCAACAGCTTCGACGGCAGCGGGCTGACCGGCGCCAACTTCGACGACTCCTGGGTCGACATCAAGGGCAACAAAGCGCTCGTCGAGAACAACACCGGCGTCCACACCACCAACAACGGCTACGAGACCCACACCCAGCAGCCGGGCTGGGGCTGCGGCACGGTCTTCCCCGGCAACCGCTCCGATCCGAGCGGAGCCACCGGCGCGGGCCGCTACGGCTTCAACATCACCCGCTACGACGCGGGCGACTGCCCGGTCACCATCGCGGGCGACAACACGATCAGCGGCGGCCGGAGCATCGCCAACCCGGGAATCCCTCGGCTAACGCGCCTCGCCCGACCAGCGACGCGCGCCCACCCCACGGCCGATCCGACGCATTCCGTCCGCTCCGGCCCACCGGCACCGGCACCGGCACCGGCCATGACGAAGGCCCGCCCCCCGAAGGGAGCGGGCCTCACGTCTTCAGCTACCTCAACCGGCTAGCGCTGACGGGTGGAACCGTTCAGCTCTGGCCGCCGGCCAGCTTCTCGCGGAGCGCGGCAAGGGCCTCGTCCGACGCCAGGGCGCCGGAGTTGTCCGCCGACTCCGAGGAGTACGAGCCACCGGAGACGTTGCCGCCGCCCTGGCCACCGGCCGCCGGAGCGGCAGCGCCCTCGGCCGCAGCCTGCTCGTCGGCCTCGCGGGACTTGATGACCTGGGCCTGGTGCTGCTCGAAGCGCTGCTGCGCCTCGGCGTACTGCTGCTCCCACGCCTCGCGCTGGGCCTCGTAGCCCTCCAGCCAGTCGTTGGTCTCCGGGTCGAAGCCCTCGGGGTAGATGTAGTTGCCCTGGTCGTCGTAGGACGCGGCCATGCCGTACAGGGTCGGGTCGAACTCGACCGCCGACGGGTCGGCGCCGAAGGACTCGTTGGCCTGCTTCAGCGAGAGGCTGATGCGGCGGCGCTCCAGGTCGATGTCGATGACCTTGACGAAGATCTCGTCGTTGACCTGGACGACCTGCTCCGGGATCTCCACGTGGCGCTCGGCCAGCTCGGAGATGTGGACCAGACCCTCGATGCCCTCGTCCACGCGGACGAACGCACCGAACGGCACCAGCTTCGTGACCTTGCCGGGCACGACCTGGCCGATCTGGTGGGTGCGGGCGAACTGCTGCCACGGGTCTTCCTGGGTCGCCTTGAGCGACAGGGAGACGCGCTCGCGGTCCATGTCGACGTCCAGGACCTCGACCGTGACCTCCTGGCCGACCTCGACAACCTCGGACGGGTGGTCGATGTGCTTCCAGGACAGCTCGGAGACGTGGACGAGACCGTCGACGCCACCCAGGTCCACGAAGGCACCGAAGTTGACGATGGAGGAGACGACGCCGGAGCGCACCTGACCCTTCTGGAGGGTGGTGAGGAAGGTCTGACGGACCTCGCTCTGGGTCTGCTCCAGCCAGGCACGGCGGGACAGGACCACGTTGTTGCGGTTCTTGTCCAGCTCGATGATCTTGGCCTCGAGCTCCTTGCCCACGTAGGGCTGAAGGTCGCGGACACGGCGCATCTCGACCAGGGAGGCCGGGAGGAAGCCGCGGAGGCCGATGTCGAGGATGAGACCACCCTTGACGACCTCGATGACGGTACCGGTGACGATCCCGTCCTCTTCCTTGATCTTCTCGATGGTGCCCCAGGCACGCTCGTACTGGGCGCGCTTCTTCGAGAGGATCAGGCGGCCTTCCTTGTCCTCCTTCTGAAGGACAAGGGCTTCGATCTCGTCACCGACGGCGACGACCTCGTTGGGGTCGACGTCGTGCTTGATCGAGAGCTCACGGCTCGGGATGACGCCTTCGGTCTTGTAACCGATGTCGAGCAGGACCTCGTCCCGGTCGACCTTCACGATGACGCCGTCGACGATGTCGCCGTCGTTGAAGTACTTGATCGTCTCGTCGATCGCGGCGAGGAAAGCTTCCTCGTTACCGATGTCGTTGACCGCAACCTGCGGGGTGGTGGCGGTGGTCTCGGTGCTGCTCGTCATGTGGGAAAGGGCTCCGGTACGGACATTGAAGTCGTAGGTACTGCTACGCCGAGAGCCCGTATCGCCTCTGCATCAGACCGGACAGCGTCTAAGGCGCATCCTCCGGACGCCCCGCAAAAACCGGAGCAACCCGAAACGCCTCAAAACCGAGGGGACATTCATACAGATGCGAGCGCGGCCTGCTCCGTCCGAGGCGCGCAGGCCCGCAGCGCAACTTGTAGCATACGGGGGCAGCCGGACAGGGTCAATGCGCGAAAGGCGCACACCGGGGACAGAACGCTCCATAACCGGCGCACGCGATGTTCCGCGAGGTCGTACGGCCTCACAGTCCCCCGCTGCGACAAGCACAGCGAAGACTACGACGACGGGCGCGATGAGCCAATACGCAATGGATAACGAGCCGGAGGCAACTCGGCGTGACGCCTCGGACGCCGAGAGCAGCCGGGCCAGCCGCGGCTGGTGGGACCGCAATGCGGACGAGTACCAGAGGGAACACGGCGCGTTCCTCGGGGACGACCGGTTCGTCTGGGGCCCGGAGGGGCTCGACGAGGCGGACGCCGCGCTCCTGGGGCCGGCCGCCGAACTGAAGGGACGGCGCGTCCTGGAGATCGGCGCCGGCGCGGCGCAGTGCTCCCGCTGGCTGGCGGCCCAGGGGGCGTTCCCGGTGGCCCTGGACCTCTCCCACCGACAGCTCCAGCACGCGCTGCGGATCGCCGGCGGGACGGCCGACGGCACCGTCGACCTGGTGGAGGCGGACGCGGGCGCGCTGCCGTTCCGCGACGACTCCTTCGACCTGGCGTGTTCCGCCTACGGGGCGCTGCCGTTCGTCGCCGAGCCGGTGCAGGTGCTGCGCGAGGTGCGGCGGGTGCTGCGGCCGGGCGGGCGGTTCGTCTTCTCGGTGACCCATCCGATCCGCTGGGCGTTCCCCGACGAGCCGGGGCCGGAGGGGCTGTCGGTGGCGGCTTCGTACTTCGACCGCACGCCGTACGTCGAGCAGGACGAGAGCGGGCGGGCGGTGTACGTGGAGCACCACCGGACGCTGGGCGACCGGGTGCGGGACGTGGTGGCGGCCGGCTTCCGGCTGGTGGACCTCGTCGAACCGGAGTGGCCGGAGTGGAACACCCAGGAGTGGGGCGGCTGGTCGCCGCTGCGGGGGCATCTGATCCCGGGGACGGCGATCTTCGTGTGCACGGCGGACGGGGCGTGATGCTGCCGGGGCGTAGCGGCCGGGCGGCAGACTGGAGCGGTGAGCCTCAGCCCTTCCCCGGCCGCCGGGACGCCCGGCGCCGCCCTCGCCCAGCTGCCCGTCCGCAGTGCGCTGCCCGCGCTGCGCGACGCCCTCGACACGACCGGTGCCGCGGTGCTGTGCGCGCCGCCGGGCACCGGCAAGACGACCCTGGTGCCGCTGGAGCTCGCCGGGCTGACCGGCGAGGGGCCGCGGCGGCGGGTGGTCGTCGCCGAGCCGCGCCGGATCGCGGCCCGCGCGGCGGCCCGGCGGATGGCGTGGCTGCTGGGCGAGCGGGTGGGCGACCGCGTCGGCTTCACCGTGCGCGGGGAGCGGCGGGCCGGGCCGCGTACGGCGGTGGAGGTGGTGACCACCGGGGTGCTGTTGCAGCGGCTGCAGCGCGATCCGGAGCTGGCCGGGGTGGACGTCGTGGTGCTCGACGAGTGCCACGAGCGGCATCTGGACGCCGACACCTGCGCGGCCTTCCTCTTGGACGTACGGGCGGCGCTGCGGCCGGAGCTGCGGCTGCTGGCGGCCTCCGCGACGACCGACGCGGAGGGGTGGGCGCGACTGCTGGGCGGCGGGGAGCCGGCTCCGGTGGTGGCCGCGACGGGGGTCTCGCACCCGGTGGAGGTGGTGTGGGCGCCACCGGAGCGGCCGGTCGCGCCGCCGCACGGGATGCGGGTGGATCCGGCGCTGCTGACGCACGTCGCCGCCGTGGTGCGGCGGGCACTGCGGGAACAGGCCGGTGACGTGCTGTGCTTCCTGCCCGGGGTCGGCGAGATCGCACGGGTGGCGGGGCAGTTGGCGGGGGTGGACGCCGAGGTGCTGCAGGTGCACGGGCGGGCGCCGGCCGAGGTGCAGGACGCGGTGTTGGCGGGCGGTGGGGGTGCCTCTCGTTCGAGCGAAGCCGAGAGTGGGGGAGGGGCCCGCCGGATCGTGCTGGCGACCTCCGTGGCGGAGTCCAGCCTGACCGTGCCCGGGGTGCGGGTCGTGGTGGACAGCGGGCTGGCGCGGGTGCCGCGGATGGACCACGCGCGTGGGCTCAGCGCGCTGACGACCGTCCGTGCCTCTCGGGCGGCGGCGCGGCAGCGGGCCGGGCGGGCCGGCCGGCAGGAGCCCGGGGTGGTCTACCGCTGCTGGGCCGAGGGGGAGGACGGACGGTTGCCGCGCTTCCCGGACCCGGAGATCAAGGTCGCCGATCTGACCGCGTTCGCCCTTCAGACGGCCTGTTGGGGCGATCCGACCGCGAGCGGGCTGGCGCTGCTGGACGCACCGCCGGCCGGGGCGCTGGCCGCGGCCCGGGAGGTGCTGACGGCGATCGGCGCGGTGGACACGGCGGGCCGGGCGACCGAGCGGGGCGTGCGGATGGCGCGGCTGGGACTGCACCCCCGGCTGGCCCGCGCGCTGCTGGACGGCGCCACCGAGGTCGGTGTGCGGCGCGCGGCGGAGGTGGTGGCGCTGCTGAGCGAGGAGCCGCCACGGTCCTACGGGGACGATCTGGCGGCCGCGTGGCGCACCGCGCGCCGGGGCGGCGACGCCTACGCCGCGCGGTGGCGGCAGGAGGCGCGGCGGCTGGCGGCGGCGGCCGGGGAGCCGGAGCGGGGGGAGCGACGGGGGCCGGCGGCCGGGGGCGCCGCGTCCGAGGACGCGGTCGCCGGACTGCTCGCGGCGCTGGCCTTCCCGGAGCGGGTGGCCCGGGCGCGCGGGGCCGGCAGTTACCTGATGGCGTCCGGAACCGGGGCCGAACTGGCCGGGGCGGGGGCCGGCGGCCGGGCCGGGGACGGATCGCGGCTGCGGGACGCGGCCTGGCTGGCGGTCGCGGTGGCGGACCGGCCGGTCGCCGCGGCGTCCGCGCGGGTCCGGCTGGCGGCCGTGATCGACGAGGGGACCGCCCGCGCCGCGGCCGGGGCGCTGTATTCCTCCGGGGAGGAGGTGCGCTGGGCGGACGGCGAGGTGGTGGCCCGGCAGGTGACCCGGCTCGGCGCGATCGAGCTGTCGGCCGGTGCGCTGGGCGCACCGGATCCCGGGCTGCTGCGGGACGCGGTCGTCGAGGGCCTGCGGCGGGAGGGGCTCGGGCTGCTGCGGTGGACGGCCGGGGCGACCGCGGTGCGGCAGCGCATGGCCTTCCTGCACCGGGAGTTGGGCGCGCCGTGGCCGGAGGTGTCGGACGCGGCGCTGCTGGAGCGCGTCGAGGACTGGCTGGGGACCGAGCTGGGGCGGGCCCGGCGGCGGGCCGATCTGGCGCGGGTGGACGCGGGACAGGCACTGACCCGGCTGCTGCCGTGGGCGACCGGTGAGGCGGTGCGCTTCGAGGAGCTGGCGCCGGAGCGGATCGAGGTGCCGAGTGGTTCCCGGGTGCGGGTGGACTACGGCGGCGAGCAGCCCGTACTGGCCGTCAAACTGCAGGAGTTGTTCGGGCTGCGGGAGTCGCCGCGGGTGGCGGGCGGGCGGGTGCCGGTGCTGGTGCACCTGCTCTCGCCGGCGGGGCGGCCGGCGGCGGTCACGGCGGACCTGGCCTCCTTCTGGCGGGACGGCTACCGGGCCGTCCGGGCGGAGCTGCGCGGTCGCTACCCCAAGCATCCCTGGCCGGAGGACCCTCCCCCATAGCCTCAACGGCATGGGAGGTACCCCCCATCGGCCGAACCGACCCGGCACACCTCGGCGCGGCTGCGGCGGGGGTGAGAGCCCGCCGGGCGGGGCGGTCCCGCCGCGTGCCGGACGGGCCCGCGCGCCCGCTCCTGCCCCGACGTCTGGGGCGTGCGGGCACGTCAACTCCCTTCGGCAGGACGGCGTTCGGAGCTTCTGCGGACGGTTCGTCGGTGTCATGTCTCCACGCTACGGCCCGCCACTGACAACGCCCTCGACCGCCGGTTGCGCCGGGTCCTCCGAGTGGGAGTGCCGGCCGCGGGCCTCAAGGTGCAGGCTGGCGGCGAGGAGGAGGGCGCCGAGGGCCAGGAAGCCCCAGGGGAGGTAGCTGGTAAGGAGCAGGACGAGGGTGCGCTGGGACTTCACCAGGGCCAGGGTGGAGTCGACGTAGTCGGCGCGCATCTTCACATGGCCGGCGAAGGCGGTGACCTTGCCGCCGCCGGGGAGCAGTTGGCCGCCGCGCAGCTCTTCCTTGTGGAGCTCCTCGCCGTTGACGGGGGCGCCGGTGACCGGGTCGACCCAGAACATCCGCGTGGTGGAGTACCAGCGGGTGGTGCCCATCTTCTGGACGGCTTCCGGGGTGATGCCCTTGACCGGCATCTTCTTGGGCAGCGGGACCTTGGTCCAGGGGATGGTCTGCTCGAAGTAGTAGACCTCCAGGCCGTGGAAGGTCCGGGTCCCCTTGTAGTGGATGGGGGCCGAGGTGCGGGTCTGGGCGTCGAAGTAGGCGTAGTCGCGTTTCTCAGTGAGGAACGGCCACTTGTACTCGATGCCGGAGCGGCGCACGGGGTCGCCGTCGACCATCTCGCCGGCGGCGTGGACGGGTTCCTGGGAGTGCGCGTCGAAGACGTAGCGCTCGGGGATCTCGGAGACCATCTTGCCGTCGGGGCCGGCCACGAAGGAGAGGGCGTCCCAGACCACGACGTCGCGGCCGCTGGCCCGCTCGACCCGGTGGGCCTCGGCGACGTTGCCCTTGAGGGTCTGGACGATGGTGACCTCGGGGACTTGTCGGGCCTTCATGGTGCCGTAGTCGAGGAGGGTGGCGGGCCTGGCCTCCAGGACCATGGCCTGGTACTGGCTGGGTGGGATCTTGGCGAGGCGGGGGAAGGCGTACCAGCGCATCAGCGGGGACAGCGCGGTGAAGAAGGCGGCGAGGCCGAGCAGGACGAGGCTCGCGGTGCGGCGCATCCCTCTTCGCGGCTTCGACGCGTGTGCCCCGGTGCCGGGCGGGGTTCGGCGCATGGCGGTGGCGTCCCTCCCTCAGGGGTGTGCGGGGACGGTGGTCAGCAGCGGCTCGGGGGACGTCCGGCCCTCGGGGGCGCCGATCGCGGTGACGGTGAAGATGAGGGCGAGCGCCGCGGCCAGGCCGATCGCGGCTGCTGTCAGGGCGCGCATGGCCGTCCTCCCGGAGAACTGAACTGATGCAGTGTCAGGGCGGGGGCACGGTAGCAACGGGCGGCCGAGATGAGAACACGTTTCACCGCCACCGCCGCCCCGCCCGGGTGTACGGGCGGGACGGCGGTGGCGGTACGGCCACGAGGGCCGGGGGCGTGACCGGGCGGTCAGGAGGCGGCGGGCGGCGCCGTCACGGTGAGGGTGACCGTCAGCACGGTGCCGTCGGCGGTGGTCAGCCGGAGCCGGAAGGTGCCCGGGCGGGAGTCGGTGTAGAGCTTCGGGAGGGTGAGCAGGCCGTTGGCGTCGGTGGTGAGTCCGGTGAGGGTGCGGACCGGCTTGTCCTTGTCGGCGCCGGTGGCCTCGGGGTCCTTGAAGTAGGGGCCCCGGTCGTTCTCGACGGGCTTCTTCGGGTCGTCGGTGACCAGGGTGGCGGTGATCGGGACGCCGGCCGCGGCCTTGCCCTGGTAGGTCGCCTTGATCTGGACGGCGTCGTCGGCGTACGCACCGCCGGCCGCCGTGGTCAGCGCCTTGTCGGAAGTCCGGGCGAGGGCATCGGCCTTCGGCGCGGGCTTGGCCGTGACCGTGCCGGCGAAGTCGACCGGGCGCACGTCGCGGACGGCGGCGGTGGCACGGACGGTGAACGGGCCCGCGGTGTCGCCGGCGTGCAGCGTCGGGGCGGTGGCCAGGCCGTCCTTGTCGGTGGTGACGGTGACCGTGGTGGCGCCGCCGGGGATGGGGGTACCCCCTGCTCGAACGAAGGTGAGACCGTGGGGGACGGTTCCGGTGCTGCCGGTGAGGGTGAAGCGGACGGTGGCGCCGGCCACCGGCTTGCCGTCGGCGTCCTTGGCGCGGACCCGCGGCGCGGTGGCGAAGTCGGTGCCCACGGTGGCCGTCAGGCGCGTGCCGTCCTTGTCGGCGACGGCTTCCAGGGCGGTGAGCGGGGCCGGCTTCGTGGGCGGCTTCGGCTTCGGGTCCGGGGTGGGCTTGGGGTCCGGCGTGGGCTTCGGCTTCGGGGACGGCGCGGGGACCGTCGTGCCGCCGTCATGGCCAGGACCGGTGGAGCCGGGGGTTCCGGACGAACCGCCCGGTGTCGCCGGCTCGTCGGGCTTGTGCTGTCCGCCCTTGCCGCCGGGGGCCGGGAGCGCGCCCTTCGCCTCGTCGCGGCGCTGGTTGCCGGGGCCGCCGACGGAGTCGGAGGTACCGCCGCGGTGGACGGGGAGCGGCCCCTTGCCGTCCGGCACCTCGAACGTGCCGTTCCGGTAGAACGTGTACCAGGACAGCACCAGGTTCAGGTACGCGCTGGAGTCGTTGTAGCCGAGCACGGCCCGGTCGAGGTCGGTCCGGTCGGACAGGTCGCGGCCGTCGGCGCAGAGGTAACGGCCGGCGGCGAGGGTCGCGTCGAAGACGTTGTTGGGGTCCTTGACGCCGTCCCCGTTGCCGTCGGCGCCCCAGCCCGTGCCGTGGGGCCCGCCCTGGGACCAGGTGGAGGGGATGAACTGCATCGGGCCGACGGCGTGGTCGTGGGTGGTGTCGCCGTCGTAGCGACCGCCGTCGGTGTCGGTTATCAGGGCGAAGCCACGGCCGTTGAGCTGGGGGCCGAGGATCGGCCGGAGGGTGGTGCCCTGCGCGTCGACCGCGCCGCCGCGGGCGTGACCGGACTCCACCTCGCCGATCGCGGCGAGCAGCTGCCAGGGCAGCCGGCAGCTCGGGTCGGAGGCCCGGAGGTCCGCCTCGGCCTTCTTGTAGGCGGCCAGGACGGTGGCCGGGATGCCCGCCTGGGACGGGGCGTGCGTCCCGCTGCCGGTGTCGCCGGAGTGGCCGGAACCTTTCGGCGGGGCGGGGGTCTTGAGGGGCGGCCGGTCGGTGAAGTACGACGAGCCGCCGTCGATGGGGGTGTCGGCGGGCGGTGCGGGGCTGCGGTCGGCGCGGGCCGCCGGATGGTCGGCGGCACCGGGCGCCTGAGAGGCGGTCAGCGCGGCCAGCGCCGCTGCCGCCACGGCCGTCGAGGCCGCTCCTCTTTGGAGCCGCCGCCGGAATGTGGCTGCCATACCTGGTGTCCCCTCCGTGTCGACCTACCGCGTGCACACCTGATCGCCGGTGTCTGGCTACTTGTGCGTGACGCCGTATCGCGCTCCCCAGCGCCTCAACTCCGGCGACACTACGACAACTCGGGCCGCACAGCCACCACTCCCATCAGCCACATAATGATCCTAATCGATCAAGGAGGGGCAGATGCCGTTCACGCTGAGTCATGCCGCCGCCGTCCTGCCGCTGATCCGTCGAACCGGTGCGGCCCGCGGCCCCTTGGTCGCCTCGGCGTTGGTCGCGGGGTCGTTCGCACCGGATGTGACGTACTACGCGGGCACGGTGGTTCCGGGCGGCATGGCATTCGGTGCGTTCACGCACTCCCTGTCCGGCGTGCTGACGGTGGACGTGCTGCTGACCGCGGCGCTGGTGGGCGGCTGGCTGCTGGTGCGCGAGCCGCTCCTGGCGCTGTTGCCGCGGGCCGCGCGGGAGCGGCTCGGGGCGTTCGTCCGGGGCCGGCCCCGGACGCCGGGCCCGGTCCGCGAACGGGCGGCGTCGGCAGGCTGGTTCGTCGCCTCGGCGGTGCTCGGTTCGGTGTCGCATGTGGTCTGGGACGCCTTCACCCATCCCGGACGCTGGGGCACCCGCTTGCTGCCCGCGCTCAACACCGTGGTGGGCGACCGGCCGCTGGCCATGTACCTGCAGTACGCGACCTCGGCGCTGGCCCTGGTGGGGATCGGATGGTTCCTGTGGTCGGCGCTGCGGGTCGCGTCCGCGGCCGGGGCCGACGGCGCCGGATCCGCGGCACCCGAACTGCCCGTGCAGCTGCGGCTGTTGCTCACCGCCCCGGTGGTCCTGGCGGTGCTGCTCGGCGCCGCGTACCGCACGCTGCGGGCGTACGCCGTCCACGGGGCGGCGGTGGGGTGGTTCGACTACCTGCCGGACGCGCTCTTCGGGGCGGGCGCCGGCCTCGCGCCGGGACTGCTCGTCAGCGCCGGGGCGATACGGCTGCTGGGCCGGCGGGCACGGCGGGACGGGGCCGCGGCGGACGGCGGGGCGCCGGGCCGGCCGGCGGGCGCGGGGGCCGAGGCCGCCTGACGGGAGCGGACCCGCCGGGGTGCGTACGGCACGGACTCCGTACGCACCCTGGGGCGGCGGTCAGTGCGCCGCCGACTCCCAGTCCGCGCCGGCGCCGATCGAGACGTCGAGCGGGGCGCGGAGTTCGACGGCCGCGGCCATCTCCTTCCGGACCAGCTCCTCGACCTGGGCGCGCTCGCCGGGGGCGACCTCGACCACGATTTCGTCGTGGACCTGGAGCAGCATCCGGGAGGACAGCTCCGCCGCGCGCAGCGCCGCGTCGACCCGCAGCATCGCGATCTTGACGATGTCGGCGGCGGTGCCCTGGATGGGGGCGTTCAACGCCATCCGCTCGGCCATCTCGCGGCGCTGGCGGTTGTCGCTGTTGAGGTCGGGCAGATAGCGGCGACGGCCGAGGATCGTCTCGGTGTAGCCGGTGGCGCGGGCCTCCTCGACGACGCGCTGGAGGTAGTCGCGCACCCCGCCGAACCGCTCGAAGAAGTTGTCCATGAGCTTGCGGGCCTCGTCGGGCTGGATGCCCAGCTGCTGGGAGAGACCGAACGCGGACAGCCCGTAGGCCAGGCCGTACGACATCGCCTTGATCTTGCGGCGCATCTCCGGGTCGACCTCGGTCTTGGCGACCGAGAAGACCTGGGAGGCGACGGTGGTGTGCAGGTCCTCGCCGGAGGTGAACGCCTCGATCAGGCCCTCGTCCTCGGAGAGGTGCGCCATCACCCGCAGCTCGATCTGGCTGTAGTCGGCGGTCAGCAGCGACTCGAAGCCCTCGCCGACGACGAAGCCGCGGCGGATCGCCCGGCCCTCGTCCGTCCGCACCGGGATGTTCTGCAGATTGGGGTCGGTGGAGGACAGCCGGCCGGTGGCCGCGACGGTCTGGTTGAAGGTGGTGTGGATCCGGCCGTCGGCGGCGATGGTCTTGATCAGGCCCTCGACCGTGGTGCGCAGCTTGGCCTGCTCCCGGTGGCGGAGCATGATCACCGGGAGTTCGTTGTCGGTCTGGGAGGCCAGCCAGGCCAGGGCGTCTGCGTCGGTGGTGTAGCCGGTCTTGGTCTTCTTGGTCTTGGGCAGGCCCAGCTCGCCGAAGAGGACCTCCTGGAGCTGCTTGGGCGAGCCGAGGTTGAACTCGTGGCCGGCCGCGGCGTGCGCCTCCTTGACGGCCTGCTGCACGGCTCCGGCGAACTGCTGCTCCATGCGCTCCAGCCAGCCGCGGTCGGCGGCGATGCCGGCCCGCTCCATCCGGGCCAGCAGCTCACTGGTGGGCAGCTCCACGTCGCGCAGCAGATCGGCCGCGCCGACCTCGGCCAGCTTCGCGCCGAACGCCGTCCCGAGGTCGAGGACCGTGCGGGCCTGCCCCATCAGGGCCTCCGCCTCGGCCTCCTCGTCCGCGCCGAACGCCAGCTGGCCGTCCCCGGCCGCGGCCGGGGCGAGATCGCGGCCCAGGTACTCGACGGAGAGGGCGTCCAGGGCGAAGGAGCGGCGGCCGGGCTTGACCAGATAGGCGGCGAGGGCGGTGTCCATGCCGACGCCGTCGATGCGCCAGCCGTGCTCGCCGAAGACCCGCATCAGGCCCTTGGCGTTGTGCATCACCTTGGGCCGGGCCGGGTCGGCGATCCAGGCGGCGAAGGCCCGCTCGTCGGCCTCGTCCAGCTGCGCCGGGTCGAACCAGGCGGCCGGGCCGTGCCCGGTGGCCAGCGCCACCTCGGCGACGCTGCCGCTGCCCAGCGTCCACACGTCGACGGTGGCCACGCCCAGCGGCCCGGTGCCGTGCTCAGCCAGCCACGGGGCCAGCTCGCCGGTGCCCAGGACCGCGCCGTCCACCTCGACGCCGGCGGCCGGCTCGGCGCTCTCCGCGCTCTCTGCGGCGCCGGGGTCCACGGCCAGAAGGCGGTCCCGCAGGCCCTGGTTGCGGATCTCCAGGGCGTTCAGGAAGACCTTGAGGGCCTCGCGGTCGTAGGGCTGGCGGGTGAGCTCGGCGGGGCCGCAGGACAGCTCGACGTCGCGGACCATCTCCGTCAGGCGGCGGTTGAGCTTCACCGACTCCAGGTGGTCGCGGAGATTCTGCCCCGCCTTGCCCTTGACCTCGTCGGCCCGCGCCACCAGCTCGGCGAACGAACCGAACTGGTTGATCCACTTGGTGGCGGTCTTCTCGCCGACACCGGGGATGCCGGGGAGGTTGTCCGACGGGTCGCCGCGCAGCGCGGCGAAGTCCGGGTACTGCGCGGGGGTCAGGCCGTACTTCTCGGCGACCTTCTCCGGGGTGAAGCGCGTCAGCTCGGAGACGCCCTTGGTGGGATAGAGGACCGTGACGTCCTCGGAGACCAGCTGGAAGGAGTCGCGGTCGCCGGTGACGATCGCCACCTCGAAGCCCTCGGCGGTGGCCTGGGTGGCCAGGGTGGCGATGACGTCGTCGGCCTCGAAGCCGTCCACCGCGAAGCGCTTGACGTGCATCGCGTCCAGCAGCTCGCCGATCAGCTCGACCTGGCCCTTGAACTCGTCGGGCGTCTTGGAGCGGTTCGCCTTGTACTCGGGGAACTCCTCGGAGCGCCACGTCTTGCGGGAGACGTCGAACGCCACCGCGAAGTGGGTGGGCGCCTCGTCACGCAGGGTGTTCGCGAGCATCGACGCGAAGCCGTAGATCGCGTTGGTCGGTTGCCCGGTCGCGGTGGTGAAATTCTCCACGGGCAGGGCGAAGAACGCCCGGTATGCCATGGAATGCCCGTCCATCAGGAGCAGGCGAGGACGGCCACCCGCCGCCTCGGTGCCGGTCGCTTCGCTCATCTTCACTGCCTTTCCTGCCACGCCCCCGATCCTGCCACGCCCCACCGACAATCCCCGCCGCGCCGGGCGACACCGGACCGCCCGCCCCACCACGCCACACCCGCCGCGCCGCACCCGCCGCCACGCACTCCCCTTACTGGCCCGCCCCGGTCCGTGACAGGATCTGAGACGCACCAATCAGATGTGCACGGCAACGACCGCCCCACCCCCGGCGGCCCGCCCGGCACACGACCCCAGGGAGAGCGCATGGCAGGCAAGCCGCCCGCGTCGGACCCCGTCCAGGACGCGCCCGAGGTCGGCGCGCCCCAGCACTCCGCGGTCGGCATCCCGGCCATCACCCACGCGCTGAAGATCTCCCAGCAGCAGATGGGCGTCCGCCGCACCGCCCTCACCCTGCTACGGGTCAACCAGAAGAACGGCTTCGACTGCCCCGGCTGCGCCTGGCCCGAGGACGACAAGCGGCACGCCGCCGAGTTCTGCGAGAACGGCGCCAAGGCCGTCGCCGAGGAAGCCACCCTGCGACGGGTCACCCCGGACTTCTTCGCCGCCCACTCCGTCGCCGACCTCGCCTCCCGCAGCGGCTACTGGCTCGGCCAACAGGGCCGCCTCACCCACCCCATGTACCTCCCCGAGGGCGCCGACCACTACGAACCCGTCACCTGGGACCGCGCCTTCGACCTCATCGCCGAGGACCTCACCGCCCTCGCCTCCCCCGACGAGGCCGTCTTCTACACCTCCGGCCGGACGAGCAACGAGGCCGCCTTCCTCTACCAGCTCTTCGCCCGCGAGTTCGGCACCAACAACCTCCCGGACTGCTCCAACATGTGCCACGAGTCCTCGGGCTCGGCACTCACCGCCACCCTGGGCGTCGGCAAGGGCAGTGTCCTGTTGGAGGACCTCTACAAGGCCGACCTGATCATCGTCGCCGGCCAGAACCCGGGCACCAACCACCCGCGGATGCTCAGCGCCCTGGAGAAGGCCAAGGCCGGCGGCGCCAAGATCATCTCGATCAACCCGCTGCCCGAGGCCGGCCTGGAACGCTTCAAGAACCCCCAGACCCCGCGCGGCCTGGCCGGCGGCGGCACCGCCCTGACCGACCTCTTCCTCCAGGTGCGCCTCGGCGGCGACCAGGCCCTCTTCCGCGCCCTCAACCGCCGCATCCTGCAGACCGAAGGCGCCCTCGACGAGGACTTCATCCGCGACCACACCCACGGCTTCGAGGAGTTCGCGGACCTGGTCCGCGCCGGCGACGACGCCGACGACACGCTGCGCGCCACCGGACTCACCCACGACGAGATCGAACGCGCCGCCGCCATGGTGCTCGCCTCCCGCCGCACCATCGTGTGCTGGGCGATGGGCCTGACCCAGCACAAGCACTCCGTCCCCACCATCCAGGAAGTCGTCAACTTCCTGCTGCTGCGCGGCAACATCGGCCGCCCCGGAGCCGGCGTCTGCCCCGTACGCGGCCACAGCAACGTCCAGGGCGACCGCACCATGGGCATCTTCGAACGGCCCGCACCGGCCTTCCTGGACGCCCTGGAGAAGGAGTTCGGCTTCGCACCGCCCCGCGAGCACGGCTACGACGTCGTCCGCGCCATCCGCGCCCTGCGCGACGGACAGGCCAAGGTCTTCTTCGCCATGGGCGGCAACTTCGTCTCCGCCACCCCCGACACCGACGTCACCGAAGCCGCCGTCCGACGCGCCCGCCTCACCGTGCACGTCTCCACCAAGCTCAACCGCTCCCACGTCGTCACCGGCGCCCGCGCCCTGATCCTGCCGACCCTGGGCCGCACCGAACGCGACCGCCAGGCGAGCGGCGACCAGTTCGTGACCGTCGAGGACTCCATGGGCATGGTGCACGCCTCCCGCGGCCGCCTGGAGCCCGCCGGCCCCCAACTGCTCTCCGAACCCGCCATCGTCGCCCGCCTCGCCCACCGCGTCCTCGGCGACCGCAGCAACACCCCCTGGCAGGCGTTCGAGAAGGACTACGCCACCATCCGCGACCGGATCGCCCGCGTCATCCCCGGCTTCGAGGACTTCAACGCCAAGGTCGCCCGCCCCGGAGGCTTCGCCCTGCCGCACGCCCCCCGGGACAGCCGCAGCTTCCCCACCGCCACCGGGAAGGCCAACTTCACCGCCGCCCCCGTGGAACACCCCACCGCCCCCGAAGGGCGCCTGCTCCTCCAGACACTGCGCTCCCACGACCAGTACAACACCACCATCTACGGCCTCGACGACCGCTACCGCGGCATCAAGAACGGCCGCCGCGTCGTCCTCGTCCACCCCGACGACGCCCACCACCTGGGCTTCGCCGACGGCTCCTACGCCGACCTGATCAGCGAATGGACCGACGGCAGCGAGCGGCGCGCCCCCGGCTTCCGGGTGGTGCACTACCCCACCGCCCGGGGCTGCGCCGCCGCCTACTACCCCGAGACCAACGTCCTGGTCCCGCTGGACCACACCGCCGACACCAGCAACACCCCCGCCTCGAAGTCCCTGGTCATCCGGCTGGAAGCCGCGCGGGAAGGCTGACCGCCGGCCGCACGGCGCGCGGTCGGCACCGGCGCTCGGGCACCCCGCGACGGGCGCCCGGGACGTGGCCTGATAGGAACAGGCACAGATCCACGACGATCAAGGGCACAGACACGGCCACGTTCAAGGGCGAGCGAAACGGAGCAGTCCATGGGTGAGCAGAGCACGACCACGTTCCCGCAGGAGATCCTCGATCAGTGGGCCGGCATCGGGGTCGACCTGCCCGCCCTGTTCTCCGCCGGGCACCTCGGCGAACGCATGAGCGTCCAGGTCACCGAGGCCGCCCCGGAGCGCGTCGTCGGCACCATGCCCGTCGAGGGCAACACCCAGCCCTACGGGCTGCTGCACGGCGGCGCCTCCGCCGTCCTGGCCGAGACCCTCGGCTCCGTCGGGGCCATGCTGCACGGCGGCCCCACCAAGGCGGCCGTCGGCGTCGACCTCAACTGCACCCACCACCGCGGCATCCGCTCCGGACTGGTCACCGGCGTCGCCACTCCCGTACACCGCGGCCGGTCCACCACCACCTACGAGATCGTCATCACCGACGAGCAGGACAAGCGGGTCTGCACCGCCCGTCTGACCTGTCTGCTGCGCGACGCCGACCCCTCCATGTACCGCGCCTGACGTCGCAAATCAGCCACCCGGCCGGCGCCCCGCCGCCCGCCGCCACGGCCCCGCACCCGGACCCCCGGGAGCGGGGCCGTCCGCATTCCCGTAACGCTGCGTCACAGCCGCGCCCTGCGCCGGACACCCGCCACCTCCGTCTATCGGACACCGGTCCCGCGCCGCGCCGACACACCGTCAAACCACCGCCAGAAGTGCGAGTTCGCCCTCCGCTCAGCGCCCGACCGCCCTGTAAGGACCATAACGGCAAAACGCTCATCGAAGGTCATAACAAGAGCGTCACAAGCTCGACGGCGTCAGTTCCGACCCGGCGGTCGGCACTCTAGAGTTCACCGCCAGTCACCGCACCGCCGGGCGCGCTGCGAGCACGGAACCTGTACCGCACCGTACGGCCCGGCGCGCGAACCGGCCAGGCGTGCAGCCGCGGCCGCGGCCAAGGAAAGGACTGATCGTGCGTCACCGTTCCTTGCTCCTCCTCACCACCGCACTCACCACCGGCGCCCTCACCCTCACCGCCTGCGGATCCCGCGGCGACAACAAGAACGCCGACGGCCACCACACCACCGTCGTCATCGGCGTCGACGCCCCGACCACCGGCGAACTCTCCGCCCTCGGCCTCGGCATCCGCAACTCCGCCCAACTCGCCGTCGACACCGCCAACAAAAACGGCGAAGTCAAAGGCGTCACCTTCAAACTCGAACCCCTCGACGACAAGGCACTGCCCAACGTCGGCCAACAGAACGCCACCAAACTCGCCGGCGACAAAGACGTCCTCGGCATCGTCGGCCCGCTCAACTCCGGCGTCGCCCAATCCATGCAACAAGTCTCCCAACAAAACGGGCTCACCCTCATATCCCCCGCCAACACCACCCCCGACCTCACCCAGGGCAAGGACTGGAAACAGAACAAGCGCGCCAGGCAATTCCCCACGTACTTCCGCACCGCCACCACCGACGAAGTACAAGGCGCCTTCGACGGCCAATACGCCTGGGAGAAAATGAAGGCCAAGAGGGCCTACGTCATCGACGACCAGAAGACCTACGGAACCGGCCTCGCCTCCTCCTTCAAGGACCAGTTCACCAAACTCGGCGGCACCATCGCCGGCACCGAACACATCAGCCCCGACGACCGCGACTTCAAAGCCGTGGTCTCCAAGGTCCGCTCAGCCGCCCCCGACATGGTCTTCTACGGCGGCGAATACCCCGCCTCCGGCCCACTCAGCCAACAACTCAAGGACGGCGGCGTCACCGCCCCCCTCATGGGCGGCGACGGCATGTACAGCGCCGACTACATCAAACTCAACAAAAAAGCCCAGGGCGACTACGCCTCCTCGGTCGGCAAACCCGTCGAACAACTCGCCTCCGCCAAGAAGTTCATCGCCGACTACAAAGCCGCCGGCTTCAAAGAACCCTACGAGGCATACGGCGGCTCCACCTACGACGCCACCTGGGCCCTCATCCAAGCCGTCAAGAAAGTCGTCGCCGACAACAACGGCAAACTCCCCGACGACGCCCGCAAGAAAATCCCCACCGCCCTGAACACCGTCACCTTCGACGGCGTCACCGGCCACGTCGCCTTCGACGAATACGGCGACACCACCAACACCATGATCACCGCATACCAGGTCGACAAGGGCGCCTGGGTCTCCCGCTTCAGCGCCGAATTCAAGAAATTCGACAAGAGCTGACCGCCCCCACCGGCGCCCCGGGCCGCGCCCCACCCCGGCGCGGCCCCCCGCACCACGGCACCACGGAAACGCCCACCTTCCCATCCCACGGAGGCCCCGCGGTGACCGAACTGCCGCAACAGCTGGCCAACGGACTCATCCTCGGCGCGATGTACGGCCTCATCGCGATCGGCTACACGATGGTCTACGGCATCGTCCAGCTCATCAACTTCGCCCACGGCGAGATCTTCATGGTCGGCGGATTCGGCGCCCTCACCGTCTACCTCGCCCTCCCCACCAACACCACCCTCGCCCTCGCCCTCCCCGCCATGCTCCTCGGCGGCATCGCGATATCCGTCCTCATCGCCATCGCCGCCGAACGCTTCGCCTACCGCCCGCTCCGCGGCGCCCCCCGCCTCGCCCCCCTCATCACCGCCATCGGCCTGTCCATCGCCCTCCAACAAGCCATCTGGAAGTGGTACCCCGACGGCAAACAGGCCCGCGTCTTCCCCCAGTTCAAAGGCCACGCCCTCGACGTCCTCGGCGCCACCGTCCAACGCGGCGACCTCTTCGTCCTCATCGCCGCCCCCCTGTGCATGACCGCCCTCGGCCTCTACGTCACCCGCACCCGCAGCGGCCGCGCCATGCAGGCCACCGCACAGGACCCCGACACCGCCCGCCTCATGGGCATCAACACCGACCGCATCATCGTCCTCGCCTTCGCCATCGGCGCCGCCTTCGCCGGCGTCGCCGCCGTCGCCTACGGCCTGCGCACCGGCGAAGTCCAATTCCGCATGGGCTTCATCATGGGCCTCAAAGCCTTCACCGCCGCCGTCCTCGGCGGCATCGGCAACATCTACGGCGCCATGCTCGGCGGCATCGTCCTCGGCATCGCCGAAGCCCTCGCCACCGCCTACATCGAACACATCCCCGGCATGCAGCAATTCGGCGGCGGCGCCTGGAAAGACGTCTGGGCCTTCGTCCTCCTCATCCTCGTACTCCTCCTGCGGCCCCAGGGGCTCCTGGGCGAACGCGTCGCGGATCGGGCGTGATAGCGATGACCACAACCACCGCCCAACCCAAGGGCCTCCTCCCCCTCCCCGCCCGCACCGCCCACCTCACCACCATCACCGGCGCCCTCGCCACCGCCGCCGCCACCGGCCTCGCCTGGACCTGGACCAGCGACTTCCCCGGCGACCTCACCTACTACGGCTCCCCCGCCGGCCTCCAACTCGTCACCCTCACCGGCGCCCTCCTCACCCTCCTCCTCGCCGCCTCCGCACACGGCCTCCCCGGACTGCGCTGGCTCACCCCCGCCGGCCGCACCGCCCCCACCCTCCTCGCCGCCCTCGGCACCTTCGCCACCACCGCCTTCACCCTCACCGCCATCGCCATCCAACTCGGCGGCCTGGTCAACCTCGAACCCGGCGGCTACCTCGCCGGCGCCACCGCCCTCCTCACCCTCATCGGCGCCCTCGGCCTACCCCCCGACCACTCCACCGACCCCACCCCCACCACCCCACGACAACGCCTCACCGCAGCCCTCACCGCCGGCCCCCCACGCCCCGCCACCCGCCAACTCCCCACCTGGGCCGAGCACCTCACCATCGCCGCCGCCTTCGCCGCCGCACTCCTCGCCTTCACCTACGGCATCGACACCGACGACGGCGCCCCCTTCATCGGCTACCTCCTCCTCGTCGCCCTCGCCGTCCCCGCCCTCCACCGCGCCGGACTCCTCGCCCGCCTCACCGCCCTCACCCACCGACACCGCGGCACGGCCCTGGCCGCCGCCTTCCTCGCCGCCACGGCCTTCCCCTTCACCCAGGACACCGACCAATACACCCTCATCGGCGCCAACATCCTGATCTTCGCCACCGTCGCCCTGGGCCTCAACGTCGTCGTCGGCCTCGCCGGACTCCTCGACCTCGGCTACGTCGCCTTCCTCGGCGTCGGCGCCTACGCCGCGGCCCTCGTCTCCGGCTCCCCCGAATCCGCCCTCGGCCTCCACTTCCCCTTCTGGGCAGCCCTGCTCACCGGCGCCGCCGCCTCCCTCGCCTTCGGCGTCCTCATCGGCGCCCCCACCCTCCGCCTCCGCGGCGACTACCTCGCCATCGTCACCCTCGGCTTCGGCGAGATCTTCCGCATCGCCATGCTCAACCTCAACGGCACCACCGGCCCCGACATCACCAACGGCGCCATGGGCATCCCCAACATCCCCAACCTGGAAATCCTCGGCTTCAACTTCGGCGAGCCCCACCACATCCTCGGCATCCCCCTCGCCCCCTACGGCAACTACTACCTGCTGATGATCCTCGTCACCGCCCTCGTCGTCCTCGTCTTCCGCCGCGCCGCCGCCTCCCGCATCGGCCGCGCCTGGATCGCCATCCGCGAGGACGAAACCGCAGCCGTCGCCATGGGCATCAACAGCTTCCGCCTCCGCCTCCTCGCCTTCGCCCTCGGCGCCGCCCTCGCCGGACTCGCCGGAACCGTCCATGCACACGTAGTAACGACCGCCACCCCCGAACAATTCCAGTTCGCCGGCCCCCAACCCCCCAACTCCGCCTTCCTCCTCGCGGCCGTCATCCTCGGCGGCATGGGCACCCTGAGCGGACCCCTCGTCGGCGCCGCCCTCCTCTTCCTCATCCCCGCCAAACTCGACTTCCTCCAGGACTACCAACTCCTCCTCTTCGGCATCGCACTCGTCCTCCTCATGCGCCTCCGCCCCGAAGGACTCATCCCCGACCGCCGCAAACGACTCGAATTCCACGACACCGACCGCCCCGACACCCCCGACCCCGGAAACCCCCCGACCGGACTCAACGGGAACCCCACCGACCCCACCGGCCCCCTCGGCACCGCCCAGGCAAAGGGGTGACCCCCATGACCACACCCACACCCACCACCAACCCCACCCCGCCCCCCGCCACCCACCCCCTCCTCCAAGCCACCGACGTCACCATGCGCTTCGGCGGCCTCACCGCAGTCCAAGGCGTCGACCTCACCGTCCACACCGGCGAAATCGTCGGCCTCATCGGCCCCAACGGCGCCGGCAAAACCACCTTCTTCAACTGCCTCACCGGCCTCTACACCCCTACCGAAGGCACCGTCGCCTACCGCGGCACCCGCCTCTCCCGCAAACCCCACCTCGTCACCCAGGCCGGCATCGCCCGCACCTTCCAGAACATCCGCCTCTTCGCCAACATGACCGTCCTCGAAAACGTCCTCGTAGGACGCCACACCCGCACCAAAGAAGGACTCTGGTCCGCCCTCCTCCGCACCCCCGCCTTCACCCGCGCCGAACACCACAGCACCCAACGCGCCCTCGAACTCCTCGACTTCACCGGCCTCGCCCCCAAAAGCGACCACCTCGCCCGCAACCTCCCCTACGGCGAACAACGCAAGCTCGAAATCGCCCGCGCCCTCGCCAGCGAACCCGGACTCCTTCTCCTCGACGAACCCACCGCCGGCATGAACCCCCAAGAAACCCGCGCCACCCAGGACCTCGTCCACGCCATCCGCGACCACGGCACCGCCGTCCTCGTCATCGAGCACGACATGCGCTTCATCTTCAGCCTCTGCGACCGCATCGCCGTCCTCGTCCAAGGCCGCAAACTCACCGAAGGCACCCCCCGCACCGTCCAGGCCGACGACCGCGTCATCGCCGCCTACCTGGGCACCACCGACGACACCACCCCGGGCGACCCCACCGGAGACACCCCATGACCACCCCCCTCCTCGAAGTCGAGGACCTCCACGTCGCCTACGGCAAGATCGAAGCCGTCAAAGGCATCTCCTTCACCGTCCACGCCGGCCAGGTCGTCACCCTCATCGGCACCAACGGCGCCGGAAAAACCACCACCCTGCGCGCCCTCTCCGGCCTCCTCACCCCCCGCACCGGAAAAATCACCTTCGACGGACACCCCCTCGACGACGTCCCCGCCCACAAGATCGTCGAACGCGGCCTCGCCCACTCCCCCGAAGGCCGCCGCCTCTTCCCCCGCCTCACCATCGCCGAGAACCTCCAACTCGGCGCCTTCCTCCGCAAGGACACCCACGGCATCGCCGCCGACATCCAACGCGTCTACGACCTCTTCCCCGTCCTCGGCGAACGCCACCGCCAACCCTCCGGCACCCTCTCCGGCGGCGAACAACAAATGCTCGCCATGGGCCGCGCCCTGATGTCCCGCCCCAAACTCCTCATGCTCGACGAACCCTCCATGGGCCTCTCACCGATCATGATGCGGAAAATCACGGACACCATCCGCGCCCTCCGCGACCAGGGCACCACCATCCTCCTCGTCGAACAGAACGCCCACGCCGCGCTCTCCCTCGCCGACCAGGGCCACGTCATGGAGACCGGCCGCATCGCCCTCTCCGGCACCGGCGCCCACCTCCTCCACGACGAATCCGTCCGCAAGACCTACCTCGGCGAGGACTGACCCCACCCCCGTACGACGCCCACCCGCTCCCACCCACAAGGACATCGACGAACCCACAAAAAACGCCGACGGCGCCCACAGGCACCGCCGGCGATCAACCCCGGAACG
The DNA here is from genome assembly GCF_016917755.1 of Streptomyces noursei. Taxonomy (GTDB): domain Bacteria; phylum Actinomycetota; class Actinomycetes; order Streptomycetales; family Streptomycetaceae; genus Streptomyces; species Streptomyces yunnanensis. The sequence goes on from NZ_CP070326.1 coordinate 3,037,526, forward strand.
GGACTTCCGAACCTACTGGCCCTTCCCCTGCTCCTTCGCCTGCTCCTTCTGCTGATCCTTCTGCTGCTGACGCTCCACCGCGTCCTGGATGACCGCCTCGGCCACCTGGTGCATCGACAGCCGCCGGTCCATCGACGTCTTCTGGATCCACCGGAACGCGGCCGGCTCCGTCAACCCGTACTGGGTCTGCAGAACACTCTTCGCCCGGTCCACCAGCTTCCGGGTCTCCAGCCGCTGGGTGAGGTCGGCGACCTCCTGCTCCAACGCCCTCAGCTCGGTGAAGCGCGACACCGCCATCTCGATCGCCGGCACGACGTCGCTCTTGCTGAACGGCTTCACCAGGTACGCCATGGCGCCCGCGTCCCGGGCCCGCTCCACCAGCTCGCGCTGCGAGAACGCGGTGAGCATCAGGACCGGCGCGATGCTCTCCTCGGCGATCTTCTCGGCCGCCGAGATGCCGTCCAGAATCGGCATCTTCACGTCCAGGATCACCAGATCGGGGCGGTGCTCGCGGGCCAGCTCCACGGCTTTCTGGCCGTCCCCGGCCTCACCGACGACGGTGTAGCCCTCCTCCTCCAGCATCTCCTTGAGGTCGAGGCGGATGAGTGCCTCGTCCTCGGCGATCACGACGCGCGTGGTCAGTGGCGGGACATGCGACTGATCGCCATCGGCGACAGGCTGCTGGGGCTCGGCGGCGCTCAAGGGGACTCCTCGTTCCAGGCAGGTGGTGCCCCATGAGCCTACCTAGCTCCTGTAAGGTGGTCCCACAGCAGGTAGGCGTTAGCCTTAGATTCCGCTGGCCCCGGTAGCCCAATTGGCAGCAGGCAATGGATTCAAAACCCATACAGTGTCGGTTCGAGTCCGACCCGGGGCACTTTACCTTCGATTCCAAGGTCACCCGAGATTCGCGGGGATTCGCTCGATAGGACGAACGACCGTCCGAGTGGGCTCTCGGAGGCCGCCTTCGCGTCATGGTCACCTCTGTGTACGACCGTGCAACCCGCGAGCGAGCTCTCGCCCTCGTAGCCCAAAGCCGCAGCCTCAACTCCGTCAGTAAGCAGACGGGAATATCACGCCACGCGATCCGGTCGTGGCAGCACCGGATCCAGCCAATCTCGCGCGCAGCGGCGTGCACCCGCTGCGAGCGGGAGCCACGCCCGCCCGACGCGACCGAGCCGTACGCCTACCTGCTCGGCCTCTACCTCGGTGACGGCTGCATCAGCCGTCAGCCCAGGGGCGGATACGCCCTGCGCATCGCGTGCGCGGATGCCTGGCCCGGACTGATCGCAGCGTGCCGAGAAGCGGTACGGGCAGTTCGCCCGATGAACAGCGTGTGCGTCGCGCAAAAAGAGGGCTGCGTCATGGTGACGAGTTACAGCCGGCACTGGCCATGCCTCTTCCCCCAGCACGGCCCCGGCAAGAAGCATGAGCGGCGGATCGTCCTCGAAGCCTGGCAGCAGCAGATCGTGGACGACCATCCGTGGGAGTTCCTCCGCGGGCTCATCCACTCTGATGGCTGCCGGATGACCAACTGGACAACCCGTGTGGTCGGTGGCGAGCGCAAGCGCTACGAGTATCCGCGGTACTTCTTCACCAACATGTCCACCGACATCATCCGTCTCTATACGGAGACGCTCGACAAGGTCGGCGTCGCATGGAAGCCCACGCGGCAATGCCGTAAAGCGGAGAACATCTCCGTGGCCCGCAAAGCCTCCGTGGCGCTCATGGACCAACACATCGGGCCGAAGTACTGACAGGGACGACAGTCAGGTACCTCGGCCCAGCTCTTCGTGGTGCGGTGTGTCGCAGTGTGTGGTGGCGCGGGGTTACCGCGGGGGGTGGATGTCGTCCTCGCCGATGTGGTGGACGCGGACGAGGTTGGTGGAGCCGGGGACCCCGGGCGGGGAGCCGGCGGTGATGATGACGACGTCGCCCTTCTTGCAGCGGCCGATCTTCAGGAGTTGCTCGTCGACCTGGGCGACCATCTCGTCGGTGGAGTCGACGGTGGGGCCGAGGAAGGTCTCCACGCCCCAGGTGAGGTTGAGTTGGGAGCGGGTGGCGGGGTCGGGGGTGAAGGCGAGGAGGGGGATGGGCGAGCGGTAGCGGGAGAGGCGGCGGACGGTGTCGCCGGACTGGGTGAAGGCGACGAGGAACTTGGCGCCGAGGAAGTCGCCCATCTCGGCGGCGGCTCGGGCGACGGCGCCGCCCTGGGTGCGGGGCTTGCTGCGTTCGGTCAGCGGCGGGAGTCCCTTGGCGAGGATGTCCTCCTCGGCGGCCTCGACGATGCGGCTCATGGTGCGGACCGTCTCGGTGGGGAACTTGCCGACGCTGGTCTCGCCGGAGAGCATCACGGCGTCGGTGCCGTCGATGACCGCGTTGGCCACGTCGCTCGCCTCGGCCCTGGTGGGGCGGGAGTTGTCGATCATCGAGTCGAGCATCTGGGTGGCGACGATGACTGGTTTGGCGTTGCGCTTGGCGAGTTTGATGGCGCGCTTCTGGACGATCGGCACGGTTTCCAGGGGCATTTCGACGCCGAGGTCGCCGCGGGCGACCATGATGCCGTCGAAGGCGGCGACGATGTCGTCGATGTTCTCGACGGCCTGGGGCTTTTCGACCTTGGCGATGACGGGGAGGTGGCGGTCCTCCTCGCGCATGATGCGGTGGACGTCCTCGATGTCGCGACCGCTGCGGACGAAGGAGAGGGCGATCACGTCGGCGCCGTAGCGCAGGGCCCAGCGAAGGTCGTCCTGGTCCTTGGTGGAGAGGGCGGGGACGGAGACGGCGACGCCGGGGAGGTTGAGTCCCTTGTGGTCGGAGACCATGCCTCCTTCGATGACCTTGGTGTGGACGCGGGGTCCTTCGACGGCGGTGACTTCGAGGGTGACCTTGCCGTCGTCGACGAGGATGCGTTCGCCGGGGGTGACGTCGCCGGCGAGGCCGGGGTAGGTGGTGCCGCAGGTCTGTCGGTCGCCTTCGATGCCGTCTTCGACGGTGATGGTGAAGGTGTCGTCGCGTTCAAGGAGTACGGGGCCTTCGCGGAATCGGCCCAGGCGGATCTTCGGGCCTTGAAGGTCGGCGAGGATTCCGACGCTGCGGCGGGATTCTTCGGATGCTTTGCGGACCCGGTCGAAGCGCGCTTCGTGGTCGGCGTAGGTGCCGTGGCTGAGGTTGAAGCGGGCGATGTCCATTCCGGCGTCGACGAGGGCTTTGATCTGCTCGTACGAGTCGGTGGCGGGTCCCAGTGTGCAGACGATCTTTGCTCGGCGCATGGTTCGACCCTATGACTTACCCGGCGGTAGGGAACTGTGGAGACATGACTGCTCAACGACCGCTTGGTGAAAGGCTGTTGACAAGTTTTGGAATGGGCGCGAAGCCGCTCCGATGAGCGGAAATTCGGCTTCGCGGGGTGTCGTCTCACAGTGCGGGACGGGTCATGGTGAAGCGTGCGTTGACGCTGGCGTGGACGGTCTGGCGGCGGGGTTCGAGGTCGAGGGCGGGGGCGGATTCGAGGGTGCCGCCGCGGGCGCCGGCGGGGGCCGCGAAGCCGTAGCCCTGTTGGTGGGGCTGGCTCTCGGCGCCGACGTCGGCGATTTCAAGGACGGCGTCGAGGTGGGCGCCGAGGGCCTCGGCGTACTCGCGGGCGCGTTGGACGGCTTCGTGGACGGCTTGGGTGCGGGCGCTGCGGTGGGCGGGCGAGTCGGGGCGGAGGGCCCACCAGGGGCCGTCGACGCGGGTGAGTTCGAGGTCGGCGAGGCGGGTGGTGAGTTCGCCGAGGGCGGTGAAGTCGTTGAGGGTGGCGGTGAGGGTGACGCGTCCGTGGTAGGCGCGGATGCGTTCGTGGCGGCCTTTGTCGGTGAGTTCGGGGGTGAGGGTGAAGCTGCCGGTTTCGAGTTGTTCGACGGCGTCGGCGTAGCTCTTGATGAGGGTGAGGGCGTGTTCGTTGCGGCGGGTGAGGTCGGTGAGGGCGGTGGTGCGGTCGGTGCCGCGGGCACTGATGGTGACGGTGATGCGGGCGATTTCGGGGTCGACTTCGAGGCGGGCTTCGCCGCGGACGGCGAGGCGGGGGGCGTCGGGGGTGCCGTAGGGGAGGGCGGGGGCGGTGGGGTCGGTCATGGGTGGGGGGGTGTCCTTTCGGTGCTGGGGTCGGGGTGGTGGGGCCGGGGTTGCAGGGTTGCACAGGGGGCGGGGTGGGGGTGGTCATCGGATCGCCCTCTGCGGGGGGTGTTGCGCGGGGGGCGGCTGGGCCAGAATCTACGCGCGTTGCCCGGACCGGGTGTCCGGGGCGGTCGTGCGCGGTGTGCGCATGGACATCTGCCGTGTTCTTTCTGGGAGTTGGTATGACGTTCGACCGGAGGAAGTTCCTGGGTGGTTCCGTGGTGACGGGGGCGGGGGTGGTGCTCGCGGGGGCGGGTGTGCCGGCGGCGTCCGCGTCGGCGGTGCCGGTCCGGGAGGAGGGCGGTGCGGGCCGGGGGCGGTACGCGTTCACGGTGATGGGGACGACGGACCTGCACGGGAACGTCTTCAACTGGGATTACGCCACGAACGCCGAGTTCGACGACAAGGACCACAACGATGTGGGGCTGGCGAAGATTTCCACGCTGGTGAATGACGTCCGCCGGGCGAAGGGGCGGGAGAACACCCTGCTGATCGACGCGGGTGACACCATTCAGGGGACGCAGCTGGCGTATTACTACGCGAAGGTGGATCCGATCACCGGTCCGCATGGTCCGGTGCATCCGATGGCCCGGGCGATGAACACGATGGGCTATGACGCGGCGGCGCTGGGGAATCACGAGTTCAATTACGGGATTCCGGTGCTGCGGAAGTTCGAGGAGAGCTGCCGTTTTCCGCTGCTGGGGGCGAACGCGGTGGACGCCAGGACGCTGCGGCCGGCGTTCCGGCCGTATGTGATCAAGCGGTTGCGGACGCCGCGGGGGCGGGATGTGCGGGTGGCGGTGCTGGGTCTGACGAATCCGGGGATCGCGATCTGGGACAGGGCGAATGTGCAGGGGAAGCTGGCGTTTCCGGGGCTTGAGGAGCAGGCCGCGAAGTGGGTGCCGAAGTTGCGGTCGATGGGTGCCGATGTGGTGATCGTGGCGGCGCATTCGGGGGCCAGCGGCACGTCGTCGTACGGGGATCAGTTGCCGTATGTGGAGAACGCGGCGGCGTTGGTGGCGGAGCAGGTGCCGGGGATCGATGCGATTTTGGTGGGGCATGCGCATGTGGAGATCCCGGAGCGGCGGGTGGTGAACAAGGCGACCGGCCGGGAGGTGGTGTTGTCGGAGCCGTTGAAGTGGGGGCAGCGGTTGACGTGCTTCGACGTGGAGGTGGAGTGGCGTCGGGGCCGTTGGGCGGTGGCGTCGGTGGCGTCGAAGGTGCTGAATTCCAATGCTGTGGCGGAGGATCCGCGGATCACGGGGATGCTGCGGGCGGAGCACGCCAAGGTCGTGGCGTATGTGAACCGGGTGATCGGGAAGTCGAAGGCGGAGATGTCGGCGGCCGAGGCGCCGGTGAAGGACACGCCGATTCTGGATTTCATCGCGTTCGTGCAGGCGGAGGCGGTGCGTAAGGCGCTGTCCGGGTCGGCGAACGCGTCGTTGCCGGTGTTGTCGCAGGCGTCGTGTTTTTCTCGGTCGGCGACGGTCCCGGTCGGGGATGCGTCGATCCGGTCGATGGCGGCGCTGTATCCGTTCGACAACACGTTGGAGGCACGGGTGTTGACGGGGAAGCAGTTGCGGGAGTACCTGGAGTTCTCGGCACGCTATTACGTGCAGACGGCGCCGGGGGGCCCGGTGGATCCGTCGCGGATCACCAATGCGGACGGTACGCCGGATTACAACTACGACGCGGTGAGCGGGGTTTCGTACGAGATCGATATTGCGCAGCCGGTGGGTCGGCGGATCGGGAAGTTGATGTTCGGGGGGAAGCCGGTGGCGGATGCCGCGCGGTTCGTGCTGGCGGTGAACAACTACCGGGCGAGCGGGGGTGGTGGTTTTCCGCATGTGGCGTCGGCCGAGCAGGTGTGGTCGACGTCGGAGGAGATCCGGAATCTGATCATCGCGTGGGTGGAGGCGAGTGGGGTGATCGATCCGGCGGCGTTCGCTTCGGTGGAGTGGAAGCTGACGCGGGAGGGGGTGCCGGTGTTCTAGGGCCTGTCCGGCTCTGAGGCGCGGGACGGCCCTTGGGGCTGTGTCGTTGTGGTGCGGCGGCCCGCCCCTCTCCCCCCGTCCGGGTTGGTTCGGTCGGGGTGGGGAGGGGCGGTGGCGTTCAGTGGCGCGGGACGAGCGTGGAGCCCTGGCGGGGGACGGTGCCGGTGCGGCGGGTCGGGGGGTGGGCGAGGCCGAAGGTGGTGAAGGCGGTGCGGTGCGGGAGGGGGTAGGTGGGCTTGGCGGTCAGGGAGTTGAGGATGGTGGCGCTGCGCCAGGCGGCGAGGCCGAGGTCGGGGGTGCCGACGCCGTGGGTGTGGCGTTCGGCGTTTTGGACGTAGAGGGAGCCGGTGATGGCGGGGTCGAGGACGAGGCGGTGGTGTTCGTCGATGCGGGGGCGTTCGGAGGCGTCGCGGCGGAGGTAGGGGTCGAGGGCGGCGAGGAGGGTGTCGAGGCGGCGTTCGCGGTAGCCGGTGGCGAGGACGACGGCGTCGGTGGTGAGGCGGGAGCGGCTGCCTTGTTGGGCGTGTTCGAGGTGGAGTTCGACTTTGGTGGTGCCGACGCGGCCGGCGGTGCGGACCTGGACGCCGGGGGTGAGGACGGCGTTGGGCCAGCCGCCGTCGAGGGTGCGGCGGTAGAGCTCGTCGTGGATGGCGGCGAGGGTGTCGTGGTCGATGCCCTTGTAGAGCTGCCATTGGGCGGGGAGGAGCTCGTCGCGGGCGCGTTCGGGGAGGGCGTGGAAGTAGCGGGTGTAGTCGGGAGTGAAGTGTTCCAGGCCGAGTTTGCTGTATTCCATGGGCGCGAAGGCGGGGGTGCGGGCGAGCCAGTGGAGGTTTTCGCGGCCGGTGGGGCGGGCGCGGAGTTGGTCGAGGAAGATCTCCGCGCCTGATTGGCCGGCGCCGATGACGGTGAGGTGGTCGGCGGCGAGGAGGCGTTCGCGGTGGTCGAGGTAGTCGGCGGAGTGGATGACGGGGACGGTGGGGGCCTCGGCGAGGGGGCGAAGGGGGACGGGGATGTGGGGTGCGGTGCCGATGCCGAGGACGAGGTTGCGGGCGTAGGTGCGGCCGAGGGCTTCGGCTTCGCCGTCGGCGTCGAGTTGGGTGAAGTCGATTTCGAAGAGGTTGCGTTCGTGGTTCCAGCGGACGGCGTCGATGTGGTGGCCGAAGTGGAGGGAGGGGAGGTTTTCGCTGACCCAGCGGCAGTAGGCGTCGTATTCGGCGCGGTGGATGTGGAAGCGCTCGGCGAAGTAGAAGGGGAAGAGGCGTTCGCAGGTTTTGAGGTAGTTGAGGAAGGTCCAGGGGCTGGCGGGGTCGGCGAGGGTGACGAGGTCGGCGAGGAAGGGGACTTGGAGGGTGGCGCCGTCGATGAGGAGGCCGGGGTGCCAGTGGAAGGCGGGGTGCTGGTCGTAGAAGGCGGTGCGGAGTTGGGTGAGGGGGTGGGCGAGGGCGGCGAGGGAGAGGTTGAAGGGGCCGATGCCGATGCCGGCGAGGTCGAGGGGTTGGTCGGGGCCGGGGGTGTCGGTGGCGGTGCCGGGCTCGGTGTGCGGAGGGGTGTTCATCGGGGGGTGTGGCCTTCCACGAGTTTGAGGAGGGTGGTGAGGTCTCCGGGTTGGGTGTGGGGGTTGAGGAGGGTGGCTTTGAGCCAGAGGCCGGTGGCGGTGGTGGCACGGCCGAGGACGGCGTGGCCTTCGGTGAGCAGGGTGCGGCGGATGGTGGCGAGGGTGGCGTCGTCGGCGCCGTGGGGGCGGAAGAGGACGGTGGTGAGGGTGGGGCGGGAGTGGAGTTCGTAGCCGGGGTGGGCATCGATGAGGTCGGCGAGGGTGCGGGCGGCGGTGAGGGTGCGGTCGACGAGGTCGCCCAGGCCCTGGCGGCCGAGGGCCTTGAGGGTGACGGCGATCTTGAGGATGTCGGGGCGGCGGGTGGTGCGCAGGGAGCGGCCCAGGAGGTCGGGGAGGCCGGCTTCGGTGTCGTCGGCGGCGTTGAGGTAGTCGGCCTGGTGGGCGAGGGGGGTGAGGGTGGTCGGGGTGGGTACGGCGAGGAGGCCGGCGGCGACGGGTTGCCAGCCGAGTTTGTGCAGGTCGAGGGTGACGGTGTGGGCGCGGTCGAGGCCGGTCAGGGCGGTGCGGTGGGTGTCGCTGAAGAGGAGCGGGCCGCCGTAGGAGGCGTCGATGTGGAAGCGGGCGCCGTGTTTGTCGGCGAGGTCGGCGAGGGCCGGGAGGGGGTCCAGGGCGCCGGCGTCGGTGGTGCCCGCGGTGGCGGTGAGGAGCACGTGACCGGTGCGGCCGGCGAGTTCGGCGAGGCAGGTGTGGACGGTGGCGGGGTCGAGGGTGCCGTCGGGGGTGGGGAGGGTGAGGGGTTCGGGGAGGCCGAGGAGCCAGGCCGCGCGGTGGATGCTGTGGTGGGCGTTGGCGCCGCAGACGATCTGTAGGGGGCCGCTGGTGTGCGGTGGGCGGGGGGCTTCGCGGGCGAGCAGGACGGCGAGTTGGTTGGACTCGGTGCCGCCGGTGGTGACCAGGGCGTCGGGCTGGTCGGCCGCGGGGTAGACGAGGCCGGCGAGGGCGCGGGCGGTGAGGACTTCGAGTTCGGAGGCGGCCGGGGCCTGGTCCCAGGAGTCCATGGAGGGGTTGAGGGCGCCGGCGGCGAGGTCGGCGGCGGTGGCCAGCGCCAGTGGGGGGCAGTGCAGGTGGGCGGCGCAGTGCGGGTCGGCGGGGTCGGCTGCGCCGGCGGCGAGGGTGTGGACGAGGGTGCGCAGTGCGGTGTGCGGGCCGGCGCCCTGTTCGGGGAGGAGGGGGAGGCAGGCGTCGCGGACGGCCCGGGCGACGGCGTCCGGGCCGCCGGGTGGGAGGGGGCCGGAGCGGTCCTGGGCGCCGGTGGTGAGGGCGTCGAGGACGGTGTCGAGGAAGGGGCGGAGTGCGCGGGGGCCGTCGGCGCCGCCTGCAAGGGCGGTGCCGGCAGGGGCGACTGACATCAAGGGGCTCTTCTTCAAAGGGAGTTGGGTGCATGGGCACCGGGTCTTAGGCCGCCCTAAGTTACTGTCCCGGTACGGCGGGTATCCACCCGTTGCGCCGGTATCACCCGTTCGTGGGATGGCTGTCCCGCAGGTGTTCGGTTGCCTGCGGTCTTGCGCACCGTCGAGGAACGGGTGCCGGGCAGGTGCCGCGGAGGTGGCGCGGGTGCCGTCGGCGGCCCCTGTGGGCCGACGGCACCCGCGCTCCGCGCGCCCGGGCTAGCTCGCGTTGGCCGCCAGCACCTTCAACGCCCTTCGCAGGTCGTCCAGTTGGTCGTCGAGGGTGCGTCGCAGGGCCGGTGTCGGGTCGCCCTCGGCCAGGCAGCGCTCGCCGTGGCGGAGGGTGGCGTCCTCGACGAGGACGGCGGGGAAGGCGTACCGTCCGGCGGCCTTGGCGAGGGCGGGTCCGCGGCGGGCGGCGAGGGCGGGGACCTCGGCGAAGTAGCGGGCGACGTAGGGGCGGAGCAGGTCCTGCTGCTCGGGGGCCCAGAAGCCGGTGGCGGTGGCGGTGAAGAGGTAGTTGGAGAGTGCGGACTCCTCGTCGGTGGTGAACAGGGCGTCCCAGGCGGCCTGTTTGGCGGCCGGGTCGGGGAGTGCGGCGCGGCAGCGGGCGGCGCCCTCCTGGCCGGTGGCGCTCTGGTCGCGGGCGAGTTCGGCGGCGATGGCGGCGTCGAGTTCGTCGATGGGTGCGGCGCCGAGGGTGGCGAGCCGGCCGAGGATGCGCCAGCGCAGTTCATGGTCGAGGTCGGGGCCGCCGGGGACGCTGCCGTCGTGGAGCCATTCCTGGATGCTCTCGGGGCCGGTGGCGCTGTCGATGAAGGCGCGGACGGCGGTCAGTCGCAGTCCGGCTTCGGGACCGTGGCCGGGGCCTTCGGTGCGGCGCAGGAGGTCGCGGCTGAGGGCGGTGAGGGTGGTCAGGGCGGTGTGTCGGGCGGTGCGGGGGCCGCCTTGTGCGTGCGGGGGCGGGGAGGGGAGGTAGCGGTCGGCGATCTGGGTGCGGGCGAAGGCGAGGACGCCCTGGACGATGGCGAGGTCGGTCTCGTGCGGGAGGTGGGTGCGGGCGGCGTCCAGGTAGGCGGTGGGCGGCAGTTCGCCGTCGCGGACCAGGTCGCGGGCGGCGTTCCAGACGACGGCGCGGGTCAGCGGGTCGGGCAGTCCGGACAGGGCGCGGGCGGCGGTTTCCCAGGAGGCGGCGTCGAAGCGGACCTTGGCGTAGGTGACGTCGCCGTCGTTGAGGACGACGAGGGCGGGGGCGGCCTTGGGGAAGGTGTGGCGGGTGGGGTGGCCGTCGGCCGGGATGTCCACGTCGAAGCGGTCGCGCAGGGCCAGCCGGTCGGGGTGGCCGGGGTCCGGGTCGTAGGCGCCGACGGCGATGCGGTGCGGGCGGTCGCCGGTGTGCGCGATGTCCAGGTGCCAGGTGCCGGGTTCCTCGGCGACGGCCGGGGTGAGGGTGTCGACGCCGGTGGTGCGCAGCCAGCGCTCGGCCCAGGCGTGGACGTCGCGGTCGGTGGAGCGGGCCAGGGAGTCGATGAAGTCGGCGAGGGTGGCGTTGCCGAAGCGGTGTCGGGCGAAGTGGTCGTTGATGCCGGCGAGGAAGTCCTTCTCCCCCATCCAGGCGACGAGTTGGCGCAGTGCGGAGGCGCCCTTGGCGTAGGAGATGCCGTCGAAGTTGAGGAGGGCGGAGGCGGTGTCGGGGACGTCCTGGGGGGCCGGGGCGACGGGGTGGGTGGAGGGGCGCTGGTCGGCGTCGTAGCCCCAGCCCTTGCGGGCGATGGCGAAGTCGGTCCAGGTGTCGGTGAAGCGGGTGGCTTCGGAGAGCACCTGGTAGCCCATGTACTCGGCGAAGGACTCGTTCAGCCAGATGTCGTCCCACCACTGGAGGGTGACGAGGTCGCCGAACCACATGTGCGCCATCTCGTGGGCGATGACCATGCCGCGGGTCTGGCGCTCGGTGTCGGTGACGGCGGAGCGGAAGACGAATTCGTCGCGGAAGGTGACCAGGCCGGGGTTCTCCATGGCACCGGCGTTGAACTCGGGGACGAACGCCTGGTCGTAGGAGTCGAAGGGGTAGGGCTCCTGGAAGATCTGGTGGTAGCGGTCGTAGCAGCGGCGGGTGAGGTCGAGGATCTCCTCGGCGTCGGCGTCGAGGTGGGGGGCGAGGCTGGCCCGGCAGTGGATGCCGAAGGGGAGGCCGGCGTGTTCGGTGCGGACGGAGTGCCAGGGGCCGCCGGCGACGGCGACGAGGTAGGTGCTGATGCGCGGGGTGGTGGCGGTCCGCCAGGTGCCGTCGGGGAGTTGTTCGGTGCGGCCGTTGGCGAGCACGGTCCAGGTGGGCGGGGCGGTGACGGTCAGCGCGAAGGTGGCTTTGAGGTCGGGCTGGTCGAAGGCGCCGAAGACGCGTTGGACGTCGTCCATGAAGAGCTGGGTGTAGACGTAGCTCTCGCCGTCGGCGGGGTCGGTGAAGCGGTGCATGCCCTCGCCGGTGCGGGAGTAGCGCATGGTGGCGTCGAGGCGCAGTTCGTGGGGGCCGGGGGTCAGGCCGGTCAGCGGCAGGCGGTTGTCGTCGAGGGCGGCGGGGTCCAGGGGGTGGCCGTCGAGGGTGGCGGTGTGGAGTGCGGCGGGTCTGATCTCGACGAAGGTGTCGCCGGCCGTGCGGGCGGTGAAGCGGACGGTGGTGCGGGAGGCGAACTCCTCGTCGCCGTGGGTGAGATCGAGGGCGATCTCGTAGTGGTCGACGTGGAGGAGTTGGGCGCGGGCTTCGGCTTCGGGACGCTGGAGTACGGGCATGCCGTGCAGCTTCCCACGTCGGGGTTGGGGTGGTGCGGGGTATTTCGGCGGGCGGGGTCGGGTGCGCTCGGCGACGCCGGGCGGGGTGTGCCGGGGGTGGTGGGCGGCGGCGTCATTCCACCCTCGGGGGGTGGGCGGGGTCGGGTATCTGGGTCGACCAGCCGCCGGGGACGCGGCGGTTCTGGCGGTCGCGGAAGCGGGCCGGGGCGAGGCCGACGCGGCGGGTGAACAGGCGGCTGAAGTAGGCGGGGTCGTCGTAGCCGACGCGGCGGGCGACGGCGGCGACGGGGAGTTCGGTGGCGACGAGGAGTTCCTTGGCGCGGCCCAGGCGGATGCCGAGGAGGTAGTCCTTGGGGCTGCAGCCGGCTCCGCGGCGCACCGCGGTGCGCAGTTCGGCGGGGGTCATGCCGTGGCGGGCGGCGTGTTCGGCGACCGAGAGCGGGAGGAAGGCGTCGCGGGCGAGGGCGGCCAGGACGGGTTCGCCGTCGGCGTCGGTGTCGGCGCGGGCGCGGCGCAGGGCGACGAGGAGTTCGTGGACGGCGGCGGCGGTCTCGACGTCCAGGAGGGGGTTGCCGCGGCGGGCGGCTCGGGCGATGCGGCCGATCGCGGTGCGGGCGGGGCCGGTGTCGGCGAGCGGGACGAGGGGGTGGTGCGGGTCGATGTAGCCGAGTTCGGTGTAGGTGGCGGCGGCGGGGCCGGTGAAGTCGACGAAGCTTTCGTCCCAGCCGGTGTCGGGGTCGGCGCCGTAGTGGTGGGGGACGTCGGGGAGGAGCCAGAGGAGGGCGGGGGCGGTGACGGTGTGGCGGTGGCCGTCGGGGGTGGTGAGCCAGCCGCGGCCGGCGCTGATGACGACGGCGACGTGGTGGTCGAGGGTGCGGGGTCCGACGGGGGGCAGGGTGCCGTGTTGCAGGCCGACGCCCAGGCAGACCAGGCCGAGCCGGTGGTGGAGCGGGCTGGGGGTGAAGTAGCGCATCCAGGTGTGGTACATGCCGGCGGGCCTCCCGTCGCCGTGCGCCGCCGCACCGTCCGTACGGCGGCGGTCCGCCACTGTGTCCGGACGGCCGACCGGCCTGCCGCGGTGTCGATCCGTCCAACGGGCATCGATCTTTGTCCATAGACCGGCGGGCCGCCAGGGGGCGAGGGTGTGGGCGATCGGGGGCGGGCGGGGCGTGACGATCCGGGAGGCGTGCGGTGCGGTTTGCCGTTGGGGAGCGGGACTTCGAGGTGGACGGGCGGCCGGTGCGGCTGCTGTCCGGGGCGTTGCACTACTTCCGGGTGCACGAGGCGCAGTGGGGGCATCGGCTGGCGATGTTGCGGGCGATGGGGCTGAACTGTGTGGAGACGTACGTGCCGTGGAACTGGCACGAGTCGCGGCCGGGCGAGATGCGGGACGTCGGGGCGCTGGGGCGGTTCCTGGACGCGGCGGGAGCGGCGGGGTTGTGGGCGATCGTGCGGCCGGGTCCGTACATCTGCGCGGAGTGGGAGAACGGGGGGTTGCCGGCGTGGTTGACGGGGGCGTTGGGGCGGCGGGTGCGGACCCGGGACGCGGCGTTCCTGCGGGCGGTGGACGGCTGGTGGGAGGTGCTGTTGCCGCAGGTGGTGGCGCGGCAGTGCGACCGGGGTGGGCCGGTGGTGCTGGTCCAGGTGGAGAACGAGTACGGGTCGTACGGGTCGGATGCCGCGTATCTGGCGCATCTGGCAGGGCGGTTGCGCGAGTTGGGGGTGACGGTGCCGCTGTGTACGTCGGACGGGGCGGAGGACCACATGCTGACCGGCGGGAGCGTGCCGGGGGTGTTGGCGACGGTCAATTTCGGGTCGGGGGCGCGGGCGGCGTTCGCGGCGTTGCGCCGGCATCGGGCGCGGGGGCCGTTGATGTGCATGGAGTTCTGGTGCGGGTGGTTCGCGCACTGGGGGCGGGCGGGGGTGCCGCGGGCGGCGCGGGACGCGGCGGCGGCGCTGCGGGAGGTGTTGGAGTGCGGGGCGTCGGTGAATGTGTACATGGCACACGGCGGGACGAGCTTCGGTGGTTGGGCGGGGGCGAACCGGGCGGGTGAGCTGCAGGACGGGGCGTTGTTGCCGACGGTGACGTCGTACGACTACGGGGCGCCGGTGGACGAGCGGGGGCGTCCGACGGAGAAGTTCTGGCGGATGCGGGAGGTGCTGGCCCCGTTCGCGGAGGGGCCGCTGCCGGCGGTGCCGGAGCCTGAGCCGGTGGTGGCGGGGCCGCTGGAGGTGGCGCTGTCGGGGTGGCTGTCGGTGGATGCGCTGGTGGCGGCGTTGGGGGATCCGGAGGTGTGCGCGGGGGTGCCGCCGACGTTCGAGGAGTTGGGGGTGGATCGGGGGGTGGTGCGGTATCGGGTGGCGGTGCCGGGGCCGCGGCGGCCGTATCCACTGCGGGTGGTGGGGTTGCGGGACCGGGCCGTGACGGTGGTGGACGGGGTGCGGGGGCCGGTGCTGGTGGAGGACGGCTCGCCCGAGGGCGCCGACGGCGGCGGCACGGTGCTGGGGCCGGTGCCGGGCCCGGCGGAGGTGGAGCTGTGGGTGGAGTCGCTGGGGCGGGTCAATTACGGGCCGCGGCTGGGTGAGGCGAAGGGCATCACGGGCGGGGTGCTGCACGAGCGGCAGTATCTGCACGGGGTGCGGGCGCAGGGGTTGCGGCTGGCGGTGCTGGAGGGGGCGGCGGGGGCCGTGGCGGTGGCCGGCCTGGGGTTCGGTGCGCCGGCGGCGGGGGCGCGGGGGTTGCACCGGGGCACGGTGACGGTGCCGGCGGGCGGGGTGGGGGATGCGGTGCTGGAGTTGGAGGGGTGGACGCGGGGGTTCGTGTGGGTGGGGGGCTTTCCGGTGGGGCGGTACTGGTCGGTGGGGCCGCAGCGGGGGTTGTTCGTGCCGGGCCCGGTGTTGCGGGAGGGGGCGAACGAGGTGTTGGTGCTGGAGTTGGAGGGGCCGGAGGGCGCCGACGGGGCCGCGGGGGCGCCGCGGCTGGTGCCGTGAGGCGGGCCGGGTGCCGGGGGCGCGTGCGGCTCCCGGTGCCCGGCCCACCTCGGTTCACGCCTGGGTTCACGCCTCGGTGACGTGGAAGGCGTCGAGGACGAACTCGACGGTGCCGTCGCTGCCGGTCTTGCGCAGGCCGACCCAGGCGTCGCCGCTCTCGGGCGCGGTGAACTCGTAGTCGAGGGTGGTGGGTCGGGTGGCGACGGGCAGGGGCTGCCGGCGCAGTTCGCGGGCGGTGGGCTCGTCGACGGCGGTGATCCAGGCGTACTGGCCGGCCTTCTCGTTCTCGTAGCGGAAGGTGACGCGGTAGCGGCGGCCGGGGGTGAAGCGGACGGTGTGCGGGACGGTGCGGTAGACCAGGCCGGTGTTCTCGCCGCGGGACTTCAGGGACTGGCCGCCGTCGATGACGTCGTCGATCGCCTTCCCGTTCCAGCCGCGCTGGGTGTAGGGGGCGTGGCGCTGGGCGAGGTGGGTGCGGGGGTCGGTGGAGCCGCCGGCGTCGCCCTTGACGAAGGGGCCCCAGCCCTGGGGGACGTGTGCGAAGTCTTCGTAGACGAGGGTGGCGGGGGTGGTGGGGGTGGCGGGCGGGGTGGTGGGGCGGGGTGCGGCGACGACGCGGACGTTGTCGAAGCGGATCCGGGCCCGGCCGGGGGCGGCGGTGAGGCCGAGGGTGGCGGGGCCGCCGCCGTCGGGCACGGTGAAGCGGGTGGTCATGCGCTGGAAGCGGGTGCCGGTCTTGCGGTCGGCGGCGACGTGGTTGGTGGCGGTGGAGGTGTCGGTCCAGTTGGTGGCGGTGACGCCGTCGGCGGTGCGGACCGTCAGGCCGGCGCGCCGCCGCTCCCCCGCTGTGGCGCCGACCTCGACCTGGACGGACGCGGCGTAGTCGCCGGGGGCGAGGCGGGCCAGGCGTTGGGCGACGGTGGCGGCGGCGCCGGGGCCGATGACGAGTTCGTAGTCGCCGCGGTCGTTGATCTCGACGGTGGCGGGGCCGGTGGTCTGCCAGGCGGCGAGGTCGCCGGCGTGGAAGCCGGGGTCGATCAGGGGGGTGCCCTCGCCCCAGTGGGGGTCGGGTGGGGTGGGGGCCTCGGTGCGGTAGACGACGTAGGCGGTGCCGGGGCGGGCGGTGAGGGTGATCTGCCCGTCGGTGACGGGGATCCGGGTCCGGTCGGTGCGGCCCTGGTCGGTGAGCCGGTAGGCGTGGACCGCGGGGGTGTCCGACCAGCCGCGGGGGAGCCGCCAACTGCTCCGTCCGCCGCGGGGGTTGTAGTGGTAGAGCTTGGTGGGGTCGGTGGCGCGGCGGGGTTCCCAGGGCAGCAGGTAGCTGCCGCCGTCGTAGACGAGGCGGCCGTCGGTGGTGATGCGGCGGGTGCCGTCGGTGTCGGTGACGGCGGTGCGGGTGGGGCCTTCGAAGGTGATCTCGTGGTCGGTCCAGGTGCGGATGGGGTACGCCTGGAGGTATTTGGCGGGCAGGGCGTCGTTCCAGACGATGGTGTGGAAGGCGTGCCAGTCGTTCTTGCCGGTCCAGCCCTCGAAGTTGCCCATGCGGGGGGCGCCGAGGAGGGTGGGCCACTTGTCGGCGAAGACGTCCTTGTGGTGGTTGCGGAGGAAGCGGATGAGGCGGGAGTTGATGCCGCGGGAGGTGTCGGGGCCGTAGTCGGTCTCGTTGGCCCAGTGCGACCACAGGGCGGAGCGTTCCAGGCCGTGGCCCCATTCGGTGGCGATCTGCCAGCCCTGGTCGCGCAGGTGGCGTTGGAGGCGGTCGGAGTTCCAGCCGGATTCGCGGAAGACGTCGAGGTAGACGGTGTTCAGGGCGGGGTCGGTCTCCTTGCGGAGCTGGGCGAAGCGGGCGGCGACGGTGCCTGCGGTCAGGTCGTGGCGGGCGTTGATCCGGTAGGACTGGTCGAGCCAGTCCCACTGCTTGTCGTTCTTGTCGACGAGCGTCTCGGAGAAGGCGTGCGCGACGGGGTAGGACTCGGTGGCGTTGACGTGGACGGCGAAGTCGCTGTGCCACTTCTTCCCGGCGCGGAGCAGGGTGTTGAGGTCGGCCAGGCCGCCGGCGCGCGCGTTGTAGTTGCCGCCGTAGTCGGGGTGGGCGGAGTCGTGGCCTTCGGACTGGTAGCCCTTGAGGAGGGTGAACTGGCGCAGGCCGTCGGTGGCCAGGGCGATCCGTTTGACGTTGTCGAGGGTGGCGAGGAACGGGTTGGTGGCCTGGCTGGCGAAGTTGAAGGGGATGTGCGGGACGACCCGCAGGTGCTGGGTGTCGGCGCCGAGCGGGACGACCATGATGTCGCGCAGGGCGATCGCGGCGTCCTGCCAGTCGGTGCGGCCGTCGCCGTTGCGGTCGCGGGTGAGGACGACGGTGGCGTACGGGAGGGGTTCGGTGGCGTCGGTGGGTTGGCCGGCGGCGCGGTGGGTCCATTGGCCGGGGGCGAGTTGGGCCTTGAGGTAGCCGTCGCCGCGCAGGGTCTGCCGCCAGAGTCGGCCGTTTTCCCAACTCGTGGCGGCGGTGGGGGTGTCGTAGACGGTGTTGGTCTCGATGCCGGCAGCGAGCTGGTCGGTGGCGACGACGGCATAGGCGCAGCCGGTGGGGGCGGGCTCGGCGGGGGTGTCGGGGGTGACGCGGACGAGGGTGTCGCCGCTGGTGGCCTTGTCGAGTTGGAGGCGGGCGGCGAGGAGGTGGGCGCCGGGCTGGTCGCTGCGGACGCTGAGCAGGGCGAGGCCGGGTATCTGGAGGGTGCCGACGCGCAGCGCGGGGGTGTCGTCGATGGCGGTCAGGCGCCAGGTGACCTGCCAGCCGTCGACGGTGATCTCGGCGGTGAGGGTGGTGCCGCCGTCGAGGGCGAGGGTGTAGGTGGCGCGGTCGGCGCGGGCCCGGTGGGTGACGCGGGGGGTGTGCGCGGTGCCGTCGATGAGGATCTGGGTGACGGGGGTCTCCTGGCCGTGCAGGACGGCGCCGGTGGCGCGGTCGGTGTAGGAGACGATGCGGGGGAAGGCGGGGTCGACGCGGACGTCCAGCGCGGCGGAGTGCAGGACCGTCTCGCCGGTGCGCGGGGCGGCGGGCGCGGTGCGGCTGCCGAGGGGGAGGGTGGTGGCGACGCCGGCGAGTGCGGTGGCGGCGACGAGTTGTCTGCGGCTGGGCCCTGGCTGTGCGGTCACGCGCGTCCTCCTCGGTGGCGGTGCGGCCTGTCGGCGGACAGCGTGCGGGGCGGGCGGGGCGCAGGCCCATGGACTAAGGCGCGGGAGGTGTTGGACAGATGTGCGGCGGCGGTTGCGCGGTCAGGTGTCGTCCGGGCCGGTCGTGGGGAGGACGGCGACGACCTCCCAGCCGCCTTCCGGCGCGGGGCCGGCGGTGAGGGTGCCGCCGAGGGCCTCGGCGCGTTCGGTGAGGCCGGCCAGGCCGAAGCCTCCGCCGCGGGCCTGCTCGGACAGGCGCGCGGCGGCGCCGCCGTCGTTGGCGATGCGCAGTTCGGTGCCGCGGGGGACGGTGTGCACGGTGATCCGGACGGCGGTGGCGTCGGCGGCGTGCTTGCGGACGTTGGTGAGGGCCTCGCGGACGATGCGGTGGACGGCGGCGGCCACCTCGGGGGGCAGGGTGCGGTCCAGGCCGGGTTCGAGGTCCAGGACGACCGGCGGTCCGGTGCGGGCGAACGCGTCGGCGAGGGTGCGGACCTCGGCGAGTCCGGCGACCGGGGCGGTGCGGACCTCGCCCTCGCGCAGCACCCGCACCAGGCGGCGCATGGCGCCGAGCGCCTCGCCGCCGGAGGTTTCGATCCGGGCGAAGGCGGCGCCGGCCCGCGGCCCGTCGAGGGCGGTGAAGCGGGCGGCGCGGGCCTGCACGACGATGCCGGTGACGTGGTGGGCGACGACGTCGTGCAGTTCCCTGGCCAGTTCCAGGCGTTCGGCGTCCCGTACGGCGGCCAGGTCGCGCAGCCGGCCGGCGTCCTGCCAGCGCAGGATCAGCGAGTAGGCGGTGACGACGACGGTGAGGACGCCGTAGAGGACGGTGAAGACGCCCATCCGGATGTCGCGCATGGGAGCCAGGACGCAGGCCAGGCCGAGCAGGGGGCCGAGGACGGCGGCGGTGCGGCCGGGGGCCCCGCGGACCACGGCGGTGAGCAGGACGAGCAGGGCGATGCCCTCGCCCAGGCCCCAGACCCGCAGGGCGTGCTGGCCGGCGATCAGGACGGCGGAGGCGGCCAGGGACACCGCGACCGCGATCCGGGCCCGGGTGGTGAGCGGGATCCGGCGGTAGGGGACGGCGCACAGGCAGACCACGACGGCGGCCGCGACGACGACGGCGTGCGGGAGGGTGGGCTGTTGGGTGAGGACCACCGCCTCCACGCCGACGAGGAAGAGCAGGACCCCGGCGAGGGCGGTCTTGGCGGCGGCGGCCTTGTGGGGGTGGGTGCGGGCCCACCCGGACATCGGGCTCATCCGCCGGTGGCCAGCCCGGATTCCCAGGCCCAGGCGGCGATCTCGACGCGGTTGCGGGCGGCCAGCTTGGCCTGCACGTTGGCGAGGTGGGTCTTGACGGTGGAGAGCGAGACGAAGAGTTCGTCGGCGATCTCGGCGTTGGTGCGGCCGGTGGCCAGGGCGCGGACGACCTGTTCCTCGCGGTCGGTGAGCGGCTCGGCGGGGACTTTGGCGTCGCGGCCGGCGGTGGGGGCCATGGTGCGCAGCAGCCGCAGGGTGATGGCGGGCGAGACCAGGGCGTCGCCGGCGGCCGCGGCGCGGACGCCCTCGACGAGCAGGGCGGGGCTGGCGTCCTTGAGGAGGAAGCCGCAGGCGCCGCCGTGCAGCGCGGCGTGCACGTACTCGTCGAGGTCGAAGGTGGTGACGATGACGATCCTGGGGCGGTCGTGGAGCTCGGGGTGGGTGGCGGCGCGCTCGGCGAGCCGGCGGGTGACCTCCAGGCCGTCCGGTTCGGGCATCCGGATGTCGAGCAGGAGCACGTCGGGCTGGAGCCGTTCGACGGCTTCCAGGGCGGCGGCGCCATCGGTGACGTCGTCGAGGACCTCGATGTCGGGCTGGCTCTCCAGGATCATCCGGAAACCCGTCCGGACCATCTCCTGGTCGTCGGCGATGACCACGCTGATCGGCATGGCTCCATCGGACCCGGGACGGCCGGGGCCCGCAAGCCGCGGCGGCGGATGGCGGAGGGGCCGGGGCCCGGTGGTGTGCCCGGGCCCCGGCCGTCGGTGGTGCGGGCGGGTCAGCTGCCGAGCCCGGCAGCGGCCTTCTTGATGTCGGCCGCGAAGGCGCTCACCTCGGTGTAGACGCCGGGCTTGCCGGGGCGGGCGCAGCCCTCGCCCCAGGAGACGATGCCGACCTGGAGCCACTGGCCGGCGTCGTCCTTGCGGAACATCGGGCCGCCGGAGTCGCCCTGGCAGGTGTCGACGCCGCCGGTGTCGAGCTTGCCGGCGCATATCTCGTCGCCGGGCGTGAGGGAGTCGCCGTATGCCTGCTGGCAGGTGGCGTCGTCGATGAACGGGACGGTGGCCTTGAGCAGGTAGCGCTGCTGGTCGCCGCCTTCCTTGTCGGCGCCCCAGCCGGCGATGGTGAAGTCGCCCTTGTTGTAGGTGTCGTTCTCGGCGATCTTCAGGGTGGGCTGGTCGATGGGCTTGGCGAGCTTGATGAGGGCCCAGTCCTTGCCCTTGCCGTTGTAGCCGGGGGCCTGGAGGACCTGGGTGGAGTTGACCTTGACGGCGGCCGAGTCCTCCAGGTCGACGACGCCGCCGGTAGCGGTGATGGAGGTGTCGTTGCCGCTGCCGTCGACGCAGTGCGCCGCGGTGAGCACGATGTCCTTGGTGTAGAGGGCGCCGCCGCAGCCCATCGACAGCCGGACCATGAAGGGGAATTCACCCTGGTCGGCGCGGGTGCCGCCGACGACGTGGGTGTGCACGGAGCCGCCGGGGGTGGGTGCGGGGGCGGCCTGCGCCGCGGCCGGCTGGAGGCTGAAGGCGGCCAGGGCGATCGCGCCGGCGGCGGTGGTTCTCTTGAGGTGCTTCCGGGTGCTGCGCAACGGACTGTTCCTTTCGTGGGGGGTCGCGTAGCGCAATGACAGGGTCATGCCAACCCCAGCGCCGGGCATGGCCGTCGCAAAATGCGCACGGACGACGGCAGCACACCGCAAAGCCTTCGGGTATCCAGGCAATGAACCCGTAAAGCGCCCTGTGATTATGTGGAGTGGGGGATCAGAGTGACAAGGGTCAACATCCGGCCAACTCCCCTACCCCATACGCCCCGTACGCCCCGTACCGTCGGCCCGGACACCGGTCGTACAGTGGCCGGATGACCACCGGCGGCAGCGGGATCGCGCACGGCTTCCCCCATCTCGACACGGTCCGCGCGGCCCTCACGGCGCTCTTCCGGCGCCTGTCCCACGACACCGTGAGCGCCTTCCCCACCAGCGTCCTCCCGGTGGACGTCGCCTTCGACAACACCGAGGACGTGCACCTGGGCGCGCAGCGGATCGCCCGCGCCATGGTCCGCCAACTGCACCTGCCGGACGCCCGGATCGTGATCACCTTCCGCGAGATGGAGCACGCCGCGACCGTCGAACTGACCGCGGGGCCGGAGTACTTCGTCGAGCTCAACGACCGCTTCCGGCGGCACCGCAAGGACATCGGCGCCGCCCTCGCCCACGAGGTGACCCACGTCTGGCTGCACCGGCTGGACCTGTCCTTCCCCGGCACCCGCGACAACGAGATCCTCACCGACACCGCCGCCGCCTACCTCGGCGCCGGCTGGCTGCTGCTGGACGCCTACCGCGAGCACGGCCCGTTCTCACAGAAGCTGGGCTATCTGACGCCCGAGGAGTTCGGCTACGTGCTGGCCAAGCGCGCCGACTTCTTCGACGAGGACCCCGCTCCGTGGTTCACCAGCCCGCAGGCGTACGACGCCTACACCGCCGGGCGGGCGCGGGCCCGGCAGGACGCCCGGCGGCCACCGCTCGCCGGCGCCGGCTGGACCGCCCGGCTCCGCTACGCCAAGGACCGCCGCGCGGCCCAGGACCCGCACCGCACCGCCGGCCCCGGCGCCGGCTACGCCTTCGAGCCCGCCGCCGGCCCCGGGGCGCCGCTGCGGGTGTCCTTCCCCTGCCCGACCTGCTGGCAGCGGATCCGCGTCCCGGTCCGCGGCCACCTCCAGGCGCGCTGCGGCCTGTGCAAGACCCTGCTGGACTGCGACACCTGATGAAGCGTCATGTCAGTATCTCGGGCCCGCCGGACGACCCGCGGGATCAGATCCAGCCCTCCAGCCCGGCCAGGAACCCCGGCAGGTCGTCCCGGTGGATGGTGTGTCCGGCGCCGTCCACCGTGCGCACCTCGAAACCGCGGCCGGCGAGCTCCTTGCCCGCCTCCTCGGTGAAGAGGAACCCCTTCCCCGCGATCTGCACCAGCGACGGCACCACCGGCCGCTCCGGCGTCAGGTCCCGCAGATGGCCGCCGGACAGCGCCAGCGCCGTCCCGGTGTCCCAGTCCGCGAGGGTGGCCAGCTCGATGTCGACGTCGACGTCGTCCCAGCGCGGGTTGAAGTACCGCACCACGGTGGGATCGGCGTTCTTGAACGTCACGAACACCGCCGGGTCCACGGTCTGTCGCACGCCCGTCAGCGACCACGCCGGATCGCTGTAGACCACCCGCCGCGGCCGCAGTCGCTCGACCGCCAGGGACAGCGCCAGACCGCCCAACGAGTGCCCCAGGGCGACCTCGACGCCGACCGGCAGGGTGTCCACGAGGTCGTCGGCGAAGAGCTCGGGGCCGTAGTCGCCGCGCGGGCTGCGGCCGTGGCCGCGCAGATCGACGGCGATGACGCGGTAGCCCCGCTCGGCGAGGGCCGGGCCGACCCGGTGCCAGGTGCGGTGGTCGGACATGATCCCGTGGATCAGCACCGCGATCCGCTCACCGGTGCCCCACTCGTGGGTGTGCAACTGCATCCGTGCCCCTCTTCCGCCGTTCCGCTCGTCTCCCACCCGCGCCGGCACGCCGCACGTCGGGCTCCAGCGGCTCTCCGACACGGCCGCGCGACCGAAGTTACACGTGTAAGTCGTCGAGAGGGCAGCCCGGCGGCGCGCAGCGCCGTCATCTGGGGGTGGAGGTCGGGCGGCGGGAGGGCAGACCGGCGCGCAGCGCCGGCCGGCATCCGCTGTGCGAGGATGCCCCGGCATGACCGACCCAGCCGGCCCCGAGGCCACCCCAACACCCGTGACCAGCGCGGCCGTTGCCCGCCGCGCCGGGGTGTCGCGCGCGACCGTCTCGTACGTGCTCAACGGCCAGGCCGCCGGGCGCGTCGGGGCCCGTACCCAGGCCCGGGTGCGGGCCGCCGCCGAGGAGCTGGGGTACGTGCCGCACGCGGCGGCGCGCAGCCTGCGGGCCGGCCGGGGCCGGATCGTGCTGCTGGCCGCACCGGCCGACGCGGTGCCCGCGTTCGGCCCGCTGTTCGCCGACTTCCTCGCCGGGTTCCAGACCGCGCTGCACCACCTGGGCTACACCGGTGTGCTGCACGGCGCGCCCGCGGCCTCCCCGCTGGCCGCCGCCCGCGACTGGGCCGAGCTGCGGCCCGCCGCCGTACTGGCGCTGCACGGACCGCCGTTGGACGCCGCCGCCGTCGAGCTGCTGAAGCGGTCCGGGACCGCGGCGGTGCTCACCACCGGCCCGCAGGCACCGCCCGGCGCCCACGCCCTGCTGCTGGACCAGCGCGAGGCCGGTCTGCGGGCCGGTGCGCACCTCCTGGCCGCGGGCCGCCGCCGGATCGGGGTGGTGCTCCCGGCCGATCCCCGCCTGGCCGCCTTCGCCGAGCCGCGGCTCGCCGGCGTACGGGACGCGGCCGCCGCGCACCCCGGCGCCGAGGTCCGTCCCCTGGTCCTGGCGCGCACCGAGGAGTCCGCGACCCGGCTCGCCGCACGGTGGCCGGCGCTCGGCCTGGACGCGGTGTTCGCCTACAACGACGAGTACGCGATGCTGCTGCTGCGCGCCCTGCAGGACGCCGGCCGCGCCGTCGGCGCCGCCCCGGGGCGGATCGCGGTGGTCGGCGCGGACGACCTGCTGCTGGCCCGGCTGCTGCGCCCCCGGCTGACCACCGTCCGGGCCGAGACCGCCGCCCCGGACCGGATCGCCCACCTGGTCGACGCCCTCATCCGGGACCCGTCCGCCCCACCGGCCGCCCATCGCCTGGGAACCTTCCACCTCGTGCCCCGCGAGTCTGCGTGACGTGCCGTCACATGCCGTGATTCGGATGGTGGTTGGGGCTTCTGGACGGCGAACGCGTGGTGCTCGCCCCGCCGGCCTCACGCCAGTCCCGCTCCGGGGTGACCGCGGCCAGTACGGCGCGGGCGCCGGTGGGGTCGGCGGCGATGGCGTCGCCGGGTAACAGCAGCCGGCTCTCCGGGAGGTGCAGGGCGATGGCACCCGGGGTGTGGCCGGGGACGTGGAGCACCCGGACCGGCTCGGGCCGGTCGTCGAGGGTGTCGCCGTCATGGAGGGGACGGTCGACCTCGGTGTGGCGCAGCGGTGGGACCCCGCCGGCGGCGATGCCGGCCAGGGTGCGCTCGTGCAGGGCCCGTTCGCCCGGGGGGGGGGGGAGGTCGGCCGGCGGTTCGGGGAGGGTGCCGCTGATGTAGGGGGCGTCCAGCGCGCCGGCCAGCACCCGGGCGCCGGTGGCGGCGACCAGGTCGGCGGCTGATCCCATGTGGTCCATGTGGCAGTGGGTGAGCACGATCTGCCGCAGCGCCTCGGGACGGCCGCCGAGCGCGGCGAGGGCGTCGAGGATCGCGGGGGCCGAGCCGGGGAGTCCGGTGTCCACCGCGGCGAAGCCGCCGTCGGGCAGCGCGACGAGGTACACATGGCCGCCGGGGAAGCGGAGTTGCCAGACGTGCGGGGTGATCCGGTCGAGGGCGTCCGTGATCACAACGCCAATCGCCGGAGGTCCGCGGCCCGGAGCTTTGCGCCGTGGCCGGATCGAGCGCGCTGTGTGACGGGGGGGCAGGAACCCATCGTGCCCCTGACACGTCCCATCCGCGACCGACCCGAGGAGGCACGTCATGCCGCACACCGTCCACCGCACCCGCCCGCGCACCCGTGCGACCGCCCTGGCCGTCTCCCTCGCCGCGGCCGGCGCCGTCGCGCTCTCCGGCTGCGGCCGGGCCACCCAGGCGGTGCACACCTCTCCGCCGCAGCACGCCCCGGACGCCTTCGACCAACGGGCCGCGCAGATCGTCCGGGACTGGCCGAAGGTCTCCCCCGTCCCCGGCCGCCAGGAGGCGCTGCTGCCGCTGGCCGGCGCCGAGCGCCCCAAGAGCCCGGACGCCAGGGAGTTCACGGTGACCGTCGGCCACAGCGCCTGCGACGCGGGCTACGGCGCCCGGGTGCGGGAGTCCAAGGAGCTGGTCGTGGTCTCGGGGTGGGGCAGGAAGAAGAACCCCAAGGGGATGTGCACCGAGCAGTTGGCCACGGACCGGGCGAAGATCCGGCTGGACGGCCCGTTGGCGGGCCGCACGGTGGTGGACGCGGCCACCGGCAAGCGCCTGCTGACGGGCTGACCACGGCGGCCGGACACCACTTCCCGCTCCGGCCCGATCGGGGGGAACAACCCTTAGGCTCGCGCCATGAGCCCTTCCATCGCCACCACCACCCGTGTCGAACTGTCCGAGCTGCTGGAGTTCGTCCGCCCGCGGCACCGCGCGATCCTGCTCACCCGCCGTTCCGACGGCACCCCGCAGGGTTCGCCGCTGACCTGCGGGGTGGACGACTCCGGTCGGCTGGTGATGTCGACGTACCCGGAGCGGGCGAAGGTCCGCAACGTCCGCCGGATCCCGTCGGTCAGCGTGCTCGTGCTGTCCGACGAATGGACCGGGCCGTGGGTGCAGGTCGACGGCGAGGCCGAGGTGATCGACGCCCCGGACTCCATCGAGCCGCTGGTCGAGTACTACCGGAACATCGCCGGCGAGCACCCGGACTGGGACGAGTACCGTGCCGCGATGCGCAAGCAGGGCAAGTCCCTGATCCGGGTGACGCCGCGGCGCTGGGGCCCGATCGCGACCGGCGGCTTCCCGGCCCGTCTGGTGGCCGGCGACGGCGCCTGACGGGCCGGTCGTCGCGCCGACCCGGTGTCAACGGGTGGGGTAGGCGCCCCCGTTGACGTTCAGCACCTGACCGGTGATGTGCCGGGCCGCCGGCGACGCCAGGAAGGCGACCGCGCCGGTGATGTCGTCCAGGGTGCCGGGCCGACCGGTGGCGGTGGCCGCGATCAGGTGCTCCCGGCGCGCGTCGGCGAGCTGGTCGCGGAAGAACTCGGTGCCCGCGATGTAGCCGGGCGAGACCACGTTGGCGGTGATCCCGCGCGGGCCGAGGGTCCGGGCCAGGTCGATGTTCCAGGAGGCGAGTCCGGCCTTGGCCGCGCCGTAGGAGCCGGAGCCCTGGTCGGCGGCGATGGACCCGATGTGGATCACCGCGCCGCCGGCCGCCAGCCGGTCGTCGACGGCCCGGGTGGTCAGCGCGGCGCTGAGCAGGTTGGCGTCGAGGTTGGCGCGGAAGTCCCGGGCGTAGGAGGCCAGGTCGGTGGCGCCGTCGGCGTCGAAGTCGGTCTGGCCGCCGGCGTTGTTGACCAGGACGTCGAGGCGCTCGGGCAGTTCGGCGACGAGCCGGTGGAGCGCCGCGGGGTCGGTGTGGTCGCAGACCGCGGCGGTCGCCCCGGCGAGGGCGTCCGCGGCCTCCTTGAGCGGGCCGGGCCGCCGGCCGGTGATGACGACGCGGTCGCCGTGGGCCGCGAAGTGCTCGGCGAGGGCGCGTCCGATGCCGGTGCCGCCGCCGGTGATCAGGATGGTGCGTGCCATATGCTGGGCTCCGTCCGTAATTTTTAGGTCTAAATACATAGCCCGCAACTCTATGTTCAGAGCTAAATTTAGACCTGAACATAACACTCCCGGGAGGTCCGGTGGCAAGCGAACCCCAGGCGCAGGACGGCGACGGCCGCCCGGCGCCCCCCGACTCCGCCTATCCCGTGGAGGAGATCGCCGCCGCCTGGCAGCGCGAGCGCCCCGGCACGCCGGTCTCCTCCATCGGGATCGTCACGCCCATCTGGCGGCTGGCGAAGCTGCTGGGCGACGACCGGCGCCGGGTGCTCAACCGCGCCGGGGTGGACATCGCCACCCTCGACCTGCTGAGCGTGCTGCGCCGCAGCGGCCCCCCGTACACCCTGAGCACCCGGGAGTTGAGCCGGCGCTCCATGGTCACCGCCGGGGCGATCTCCCAGCGGGTGGCCCGCGCCGAACGCGAGGGCCTGGTCACCCGCCGGCCCGGGGAGGGCCGCCCGCGCAGCGTGCTGGTCGAACTGACCCCGACCGGCCACGACGTCGTCGAGTCCACCGTCGACCAAGTACTGGGCCGCGAGGCCGAGTTGCTCCAGGCGCTCTCCCCCGAACAGCAGGAGCAGTTGACCGGGCTGCTGCGGATCCTCCTCCTGGACGTCCAGCACCGCCTGGGCGACGACCGGATCACCCAGGTCGGCGAGGACTGACCTCCGTGCGGTCGCGCGACAGAGGGGTCGCCGGCGTGGGCGTGAGCACCTCGTCTGGCAGCCCCAGCCGCTCCCGGAAGGCGGCCCTGCCGACCTCGGTGACCGCGAGGATGCGGCTGGCCGGGGCCTTGATGATCCAGCGGTGCTCCAGCGCGTGCCGGTAAAGGGCGGCGCCGACCGCACCGGACAGGTGCTGGCGGCGCGAGGTCCAGTCCAGGCAGGTGCGCACGTGCGCCCGGTGGGCCGGCGACTGCCCGGCGTGCGGGATGCCCAGGTCGGCCAGCCACGCGGCGCCGGCGGTGGTCAGCTCCAGCCCGTACTCCCGCACCAGCAGGCCGCGTTCGAGCATCGTCTCGGCCAGGGCCACCCCGAGCGCCCCGGCGATGTGGTCGTAGCAGGTGCGGGCGTGGTGCAGGGCCCGACGGTGGTTGGCCTCGGCCAACGAGCGGATCCGCACCTGGCGGTAGGGGGCGAGCCCGGCGAGGTTCTCCAGGGTCTCCGCGGTGTCCGGCCCGGCCAGTCTGACGTAGCGCCGGCGCCCCTGCCGCTCCTCGGCCAACAGGCCGCCGGCGACCAGGAGGTTGAGGTGCTCGGTCGCGGTGGACGGCGCCACCCCGGCGTACTCGGCCAGCTCGCCGGCGGTCCAGGTGCCGCCGTCGAGCAGGGCGATGCAGATGGCGGCGCGGGTACGGTCCGCGAGCAGCGCCGCGAGGGCGGCCAGATCGGGAGTTTCCGCAGTGCTTTCGTGATCGGCGTCCCATCGAATCATGTGCAGAGCGTAATCACATATAACACTTCGGTGAGCGCCGAATCGTCCGGCTTCTATCCTCAGGAGTATGAAATCCGCGCTGGAGAAAAGCAGTTCGGTCGTGCCGGCGCTGCTGTCCACGGAGAACGACGACGGGACGTTCGTGCTGGTCGCGCTGCAGATCCGGTGGGACCTCGGGCCGGTGGTGAGCGTCTGGCTGCCCGCCCGGGGGCGCACCGCGCAGAACCTCGCGGTACGCCCCGACGTTGTCTTCAACCTGCCGCCCGAAGGGGCCGCGGCGCAGGAGGGGGCGGAGGGCGGCGGCGCCGAGCCGGAGGCGCCGTGGACGGAGCCGTCCGAGCTGGTCCGGCCGCCCCGACTGGCGCACTGCCCGGTGCAGTTGGAGGCCCGCCGGGTCGGCGAACGGACGATGACCGACGGCGCCTGGAGCCAGATCGAGGCGCAGGTGCTGCGGGTCCATGCGGACCCGCGCTGGGTGCTGCCGCTGGGCGACGGCAGCATCGATGTATCGGCCTGGCGGGCGCCGGTGCACGACTTCCGGCCGCCGGTCACTCCCCCGCCGGAGCCCGTCCCGGTGCCCGCCCGGGAGATGGCCCGGCAGTTGGGGCGGCGCTTCCCCACCCAGCGGGACCACTAGGGCGTGTCCGCAAGGTCCCGCCGGCCCCGGAAAAGACAGCGCGGCGCCTGCCCTCCGGTCGGGGTGGAGGGAACAGGCGCCGCCATACGGGGGCCGGGCTCTCACCCGGTCCCCGTGCCTCCGTACGACGCTGTACGGGACATCCGGTGACGGACGCTCACACCGCCAGGGCGCGGTCCGTCGGCTTGATCGGAGCCGGCAGGGCGCTGGCTCCGGTGAGGAAGCGGTCCACACCGCGGGCGGCGGAGCGGCCCTCGGCGATGGCCCACACGATCAGCGACTGGCCGCGACCGGCGTCACCGGCGACGAAGACACCGGGGACGTTGGTGGCGAAGTCCGCGTCGCGGGCGACGTTGCCGCGCGCGTCCAGCTCCAGCCCGAACTGCTCGACCAGGCCGTTCTGCTGGTCGGTGCCGGTGAAGCCCATCGCGAGGGTGACCAGCTGGGCCGGGATCCTCCGCTCGGTGCCGGGCTTCTGCTCCAGCTTGCCGTCCTTGAACTCCACCTCGGTCAGGTGCAGCCACTGGACGTTGCCGTCCTCGTCGCCCTCGAAGTGGGTGGTGGAGACCGAGTAGACCCGCTCGCCGCCCTCCTCGTGCGCGGAGGTGACCTTGTAGAGCATGGGGAAGGTCGGCCAGGGCTGGCCCGCGTTCCGCTCCTCGCCGGGCCTGGGCATGATCTCCAGCTGGGTCACCGACGCCGCGCCCTGGCGGTGCGCGGTGCCGACGCAGTCCGCGCCGGTGTCGCCGCCGCCGATGACGACCACGTGCTTGCCCTCGGCGCTGATCGGCGCGACCGTCAGGTCGCCCTC
Source organism: Streptomyces noursei (assembly GCF_016917755.1). Classification (GTDB taxonomy): domain Bacteria; phylum Actinomycetota; class Actinomycetes; order Streptomycetales; family Streptomycetaceae; genus Streptomyces; species Streptomyces yunnanensis. The sequence goes on from NZ_CP070326.1 coordinate 3,067,186, forward strand.
CTGCACCTTGTTGGCCAGCGGCAGGTACTCCATGGCGAAGTGGATGCCGTTCAGCTCACGGCCGGGCACCGGGAGGTCGCGGGAGGTGGTGGCGCCGGCCGCGACGACCACCGCGTCGTAGCGCTTGCGGAGCTTGGCCGCGTCGATGTCCCGGCCGATCTCCACCTCCGTGCGGAACTTGGTGCCCTCCGCGCGCATCTGCTCGATGCGGCGGTTGATGTGCCGCTTCTCCATCTTGAACTCGGGGATGCCGTAGCGGAGCAGACCGCCGATGCGGTCCGCGCGCTCGTACACGGCGACGGTGTGGCCGGCGCGGGTCAGCTGCTGGGCGGCGGCCAGGCCGGCCGGGCCGGAGCCGATGACCGCGACGGTCTTGCCGGAGAGTCGCTCCGGCGGCTGCGGGGTGACGTCACCGGCATCCCACGCCTTGTCGATGATGGAGACCTCGACGTTCTTGATGGTGACCGGCTGCTGGTTGATGCCCAGCACGCAGGCCGCCTCGCAGGGCGCGGGGCACAGCCGACCGGTGAACTCCGGGAAGTTGTTGGTCGCGTGCAGCCGCTCGCTGGCCGCGGTCCAGTCCTCGCGGTAGGCGTAGTCGTTCCACTCCGGGATGAGGTTCCCGAGCGGACAGCCGTTGTGGCAGAACGGGATGCCGCAGTCCATGCAGCGCGACGCCTGCTTGGTGATGATCGGCAGCAGGGAGCCGGGCTGGTAGACCTCGCTCCAGTCCTTGACGCGCTCCTCGACGGGGCGGGTCTTGGCGATCTCGCGCTCGTGGTTCAGGAAGCCCTTGGGGTCAGCCATTGGTCGCCGCCTCCATCATCTTCTCGTGGGTCTCGGACTCGGAGAGCCCGGCTCGCTCGGCGGCGTCCTTGGCGGCGAGCACTGCCTGGTAGGTGGCCGGGACGACCTTGCGGAAGCGGGCGGCCGCCGCGTCCCAGTCTGCGAGGAGCTTCTCGGCGACGGTGGAGCCGGTCTCCTCCTGGTGGCGGCGCACGACGCCGTGCAGCCACTGCTTGTCGGTGGCGTCGAGCGGGCGGACCGCGTCGGCCAGCTCCTTGTTGACGTTGTCCGGGTCGAGGTCGATGACGTAGGCGGTACCGCCGGACATGCCCGCCGCGAAGTTGCGGCCGGTCTCGCCCAGGACGACGGCGTGGCCGCCGGTCATGTACTCGCACCCGTGGTCGCCGACGCCCTCGGAGACCACCGTGGCACCGGAGTTGCGGACGCAGAACCGCTCGCCGACCCGGCCGCGCAGGTACAGCTCGCCGCCGGTGGCGCCGTAGGCGAGGGTGTTGCCGGCGATGGTGGAGTACTCGGCGAGGTGGTCGGCGCCACGGTCCGGGCGGACCACGATCCGGCCGCCGGACAGGCCCTTGCCGACGTAGTCGTTGGCGTCGCCCTCCAGGCGGAGGGTGATGCCGCGGGGCAGGAACGCGCCGAACGACTGGCCGGCCGAACCGGTGAAGGTGAGGTCGATGGTGTCGTCGGGCAGGCCCGCGCCACCGAACTTCTTGGTGACCTCGTGGCCGAGCATGGTGCCGGCGGTGCGGTTGATGTTGCGGATCGCGACCTGGGCGCGGACCGGCTGGGCGGCCTCGGCGGTGTCCGCGGACAGCGCGTCCGCGGCGAGCTTGATCAGCTCGTTGTCCAGCGCCTTCTCCAGACCGTGGTCCTGGGTGGTGATCTGGTGGCGGACCGCGCCCTCGGCCAGGTCGGGGACGTGCAGCAGCGGGGCGAGGTCCAGGCCCTGGGCCTTCCAGTGGTCCACCGCCCGGGCGACGTCGAGGACCTCGGCGTGGCCGACGGCCTCGTCCAGGCTGCGGAAGCCCAGCTCGGCGAGGAGCTCGCGGACCTCCTCGGCGATGAACTCGAAGAAGTTGACGACGAACTCGGCCTTGCCGCTGAACCGCTCGCGCAGCACCGGGTTCTGGGTGGCGATGCCGACCGGGCAGGTGTCCAGGTGGCAGACGCGCATCATGACGCAGCCGGAGACGACGAGCGGCGCGGTGGCGAAGCCGAACTCCTCGGCGCCCAGCAGCGCGGCGATGACGACATCGCGGCCGGTCTTCAGCTGGCCGTCGGTCTGCACCACGATGCGGTCGCGCAGGCCGTTGAGCAGCAGGGTCTGCTGGGTCTCGGCCAGGCCGAGCTCCCAGGGGCCGCCGGCGTGCTTCAGCGAGGTCAGCGGGGAGGCGCCGGTGCCGCCGTCGTGGCCGGAGATGAGGACCACGTCGGCGTGCGCCTTGGAGACGCCCGCCGCGACCGTGCCGACGCCGACCTCGGAGACCAGCTTCACGTGGATGCGGGCGGCCGGGTTGGCGTTCTTCAGGTCGTGGATGAGCTGGGCGAGGTCCTCGATGGAGTAGATGTCGTGGTGCGGCGGCGGCGAGATCAGGCCGACGCCCGGGGTGGAGTGCCGAGTCTTGGCGACCCACGGGTAGACCTTGTGGCCGGGCAGCTGGCCGCCCTCGCCGGGCTTGGCGCCCTGGGCCATCTTGATCTGGATGTCGTCGGCGTTGACCAGGTACTCGGAGGTCACGCCGAAGCGGCCGGAGGCGACCTGCTTGATGCTGGAGCGGCGCGCCGGGTCGTACAGGCGCTCCGGGTCCTCGCCGCCCTCACCGGTGTTGGACTTGGCACCGAGCTGGTTCATGGCGATCGCGAGGGTCTCGTGGGCCTCGCGGGAGATCGAGCCGTAGGACATCGCGCCGGTGGAGAACCGCTTGACGATCTCGGAGGCCGGCTCGACCTCGTCCAGGGGGATCGACGGGCGGTCCGCGGCGAAGGAGAACAGACCGCGCAGCGTCATCAGCCGCTCCGCCTGCTCATTCACCCGTTCGGTGTACTGCTTGAAGATGTCGTAGCGGCGTGCCCGGGTGGAGTGCTGGAGCCGGAAGACGGTCTCCGGGTCGAAGAGGTGCGGCTCGCCCTCGCGGCGCCACTGGTACTCGCCGCCGATCTCCAGCGCACGGTGGGTGGCGGCGATGCCGGACGCCGGGTACGCCTTGGCGTGCCGGGCCGCGACCTCCTTGGCGACGACGTCCAGGCCGGCGCCGCCGATCTTGGAGGCGGTGCCGTGGAAGTACTTCGCGACGAACGCGTCGTCCAGGCCGACGGCCTCGAAGACCTGCGCGCCGCGGTAGGAGGCGACGGTGGAGATGCCCATCTTGGACATCACCTTCAGGACGCCCTTGCCGAGCGCCTTGATCAGGTTCTTGATGGCGGTGTCGGCCTCCACGCCGGGCAGGAAGGTGCCGGCGCGGACGAGGTCCTCGACGGACTCCATCGCCAGGTACGGGTTGACCGCGGCGGCGCCGTAGCCGATCAGCAGCGCGACGTGGTGCACCTCGCGGACGTCGCCGGCCTCGACCAGCAGCCCGACCTGGGTGCGGGTCTGGGTGGCGATGAGGTGGTGGTGGACCGCGGCGGTCAGCAGCAGCGACGGGATCGGCGCGTGCTCGGCGTCCGAGTGCCGGTCGGAGAGCACGATCAGCCGGGCGCCGTCGGCGATGGCGGCGTCGGCCTCGGCGCAGATCTCCTCGATCCGGGCGGCCAGCGACTCGCCGCCGCCGGAGACCCGGTAGAGGCCGGCGAGGGTCACGGCCTTCATGCCGGGCATGTCGCCGTCGGCGTTGATGTGGACGAGCTTGGCCAGCTCGTCGTTGTCGATGACCGGGAACGGCAGGGTCACGCTGCGGCAGGAGGCCGCGGTGGGCTCCAGCAGGTTGCCCTGCGGGCCGAGGGAGGAGACCAGGGAGGTGACCAGCTCCTCCCGGATGGCGTCCAGCGGCGGGTTGGTGACCTGCGCGAAGAGCTGGGTGAAGTAGTCGAAGAGCAGCCGGGGGCGCTCGGAGAGCGCGGCGATCGGCGAGTCGGTGCCCATCGAGCCGATCGGCTCGGCGCCGGCCTTGGCCATCGGGGCGAGGATGACCCGGAGCTCTTCCTCGGTGTAGCCGAAGGTCTGCTGGCGGCGGGTGACCGAGGCGTGGGTGTGCACGATGTGCTCGCGCTCGGGCAGGTCGGCCAGGTCGATCAGGCCGGCGTCCAGCCACTCCTGGTAGGGGTGCTCGGCGGCCAGCTGGGCCTTGATCTCGTCGTCCTCGATGATGCGGTGCTCGGCGGTGTCGACGAGGAACATCTTGCCGGGCTGGAGGCGGCCCTTGCGGACGACCTTGGCCGGGTCGATGTCCAGGACGCCGACCTCGGAGGAGAGCACGACCAGGCCGTCGTCGGTGACCCAGTAGCGCCCCGGGCGCAGACCGTTGCGGTCCAGGACCGCGCCGACCTGGGTGCCGTCGGTGAAGGTGACACAGGCCGGGCCGTCCCAGGGCTCCATCATCGTGGAGTGGTACTGGTAGAAGGCCCGCCGGGCCGGGTCCATGGCGGTGGCGTTCTCCCACGCCTCGGGGACCATCATCAGCACCGCGTGCGGCAGCGAGCGCCCGCCGAGGTGGAGCAGTTCCAGGACCTCGTCGAAGGAGGCGGAGTCGGAGGCGTCCGGGGTGCAGACCGGGAAGAGCCGGTCGAGGTTCTCCGGGGCCCCGTCGCCGAACAGCGCGCTGGCCAGCTGGGACTCGCGGGCGCGCATCCAGTTGCGGTTGCCCTTGACCGTGTTGATCTCGCCGTTGTGGGCGACGAAGCGGTACGGGTGGGCCAGCGGCCAGCTCGGGAAGGTGTTGGTGGAGAACCGCGAGTGGACCAGCGCGACGGCGGTGGCGAACCGGCGGTCGGACAGGTCCGGGAAGAAGGGCTCCAGCTGGCCGGTGGTCAGCATGCCCTTGTAGACGATCGTGCGGGCGGACAGCGAGGGGAAGTACACCCCGGCCTCCCGCTCGGCGCGCTTGCGCAGCGCGAACGCCTTGCGGTCCAGCGCCAGCCCGGTGTCCCCGCCGTCGGCGACGCTGCGCCGGTCCGCGACGAACAGCTGGGAGAACGCCGGCATGGTGGCACGGGCGCCGTTGCCCAGCAGCTGCGGGGCGACCGGGACGACCCGCCAGCCGAGGACCGTGAGGCCCTCCTCACCGGCAAGCGTCTCGATCCGTGAGACGGCGTCGGCCGCCTCGTGGGCATCGGAGGGCAGGAAGGCGATGCCGGCGGCGTAGGAGCCGGCCGCGGGGAGCTCGAAGGTGACCTCTTCGCGGAGGAACGCGTCCGGGATCTGGAGCAGGATGCCCGCGCCGTCGCCCGAGTCGGGCTCGGAGCCGGTGGCGCCGCGGTGCTCCAGGTTGGTCAGCACCGTCAGGGCCTGTTCGACCAGGGCGTGGCTGGCCTCACCGGTGAGGGTGGCCACAAAGCCGACGCCGCAGGCGTCGTGCTCGTTGCGCGGGTCGTACATCCCCTGCTGGGCGGGGCGCCCGTCCATGGGCGACCAAGCGGCGGCGGCGCTGCTGGTGGTCGCGGAGTGCGTGGACGCGAAGCGCATCGGCTCTCCCAACGTCGTCGTGGCATAGGCGTTGCCGAGGGACGACGTTGGCCCTCCGCGAAATTTCGTGCAGGTTACAGGATGGCTCGCTTCTCGAAAAGCGGAAGATGCCTTCCAACATTCGGACACCGCACCGGCGATGAGCCGGGATATCTGGGGATGCGGACGGCCGCTTCTTCTCGGACTGGGAGCCGCCCTCTGCGGCGGCGTTCGGCGGGCGACATTGCCCGCGACGCCAGGGCCTTATGCCCGGTCGTCAACAAACCGAAACCGCTCGGTAATGCGGCCATGATGCGGTCACCCGAATGGGACGTCAACCCATCACCGTTCCGAACAGCGCGCCGAGACCGTACGTCACGCCCGCCGCGGCGCCGCCCAGAGCCAGTTGACGCAGCCCGCTGAACCACCACGAACGGGCCGTCACGCGCGCCACCACGGCGCCACAGCCGAAGAGCCCGAGCAGCGCCAGCAGCACCGCCGGCCAGAGCGCACTGGCCCCCAACAGGTAAGGAAGGACAGGCAGAAGCGCGCCCAGAGCAAAGGAACCAAAGGAGGAAATGGCGGCAACAGCCGGAGAAGGAAGGTCCGACGGGTCGATTCCCAATTCCTCGCGCGCATGGATCTCCAGCGCCTGCTCGGGGTCGCGGGAGAGCTGTTCGGCCACCTTCCGGGCGAGCTCCGGCTCCACCCCGCGGGACTCGTAGAGGGCCGCCAGCTCCTCCTGCTCGTCCTTCGGGTGCTTGCGCAGTTCGGCCCGCTCGATGTCCAGCTCCGCGACCACCAGCTCACGCTGCGAAGCCACCGAGGTGTACTCCCCCGCGGCCATCGAGAACGCGCCGGCCGCCAGCCCCGCCAGGCCGGTGATCACGATCGTCTGCTGCGACACCGCGCCGCCGGCCACTCCCGTCATCAGGGCGAGGTTGGACACCAGGCCGTCCATCGCGCCGAAGACCGCGGGACGCAGCCAGCCACCGTTGACATCACGGTGGGTGTGGTTGTCGCGGTGCGCCACGTGGGTCGGCGCGGCCGTGTCCATGATCTCCATGACCGACATATCGAGACCTGCTCCCTGCTCTGCGAGGTGTGGGCCGATGGCGGCTCTTCCCCCTCCAACGCCTCGAAGTTATGCGCGAATTGCCCTCCTCCGCTAGCAAGGAAGGCCGAACTTACCCCGCTGACCTGGGGTTTTGTCGGAGCGAGGAGCTTGTGATCTGGCTCACGAGGGCTTCCGGTGGCCCTCGGGCACCGCTCGGCACGGTCGACCGGGTGACCCTGCCGCCCCGGACAGGAGAGCCGCACCGCCGCGGGGGACGGATACCGGGATGCCGGGCCGCGCGACGGCCGCAGCCGGCCCCTCCGGCCGGACCGCCCGCACGCCCTCCCACCCCCGATCCCCGCAGCCCCCTCGCCCCCTCGATCCCGTGAAAGGACTCCCCGATGACGGACACCACCACCGCCACCGCGACGCAACCGGACCCGGAACCACCGGACCCGGCCCGGCTCCCGGCGCCGTACGACGACGCCCCGGCGGCCGGGCCGACCGCCCCGCCGCCCGAGGTCCCCCAGCTGGAGGACCGGGCGGCCGGCGCGCTCGTCGGGGCCGCGGTCGGCGACGCCCTCGGCGGGCCGGTCGAGGGCCTGACGCCGGAACAGATCGTGGCCCGGCACGGCGGCCGGATCGAGGGCATCGTCGGGCCGTTCCACGCGGACTGGCGCACCGCCCGGCCGCTCGCGCCGTACCACAAGGGCGACGGCCACATCACCGACGACACCCTGATGACCCATGCGCTGGTCCGCGTCTACGAGACGGTCCGCGACCACCTCGACGCCTACGACGTCGCCGACCATCTCGTCCCCGACCTGATCGGCACGCCCCGCTGGATCCCCGAACTGGAGGCCGAGGCGCTGCCGTTGCAGCGGATCTTCCTCGCCGAGAAGTGGATCGTGGCGCGGCTGCACTACGGGCACGCCGATCCGCGCGAGGCCGGCGTCGGAAACATCGTCAACTCCGGTGCGGCGATGTACATGACGCCGGTCGGCGTCGTCAACGCCGGCAATCCGGACCGGGCTTACGCCGAGGCACTGGACATCTCCGCCGCCCACCAGTCCTCCTACGGCCGGGAGGCGGCGGGGGTGTTCGCCGCCTCGGTGGCCGCCGCGTTCCTGCCGGACGCCACCGCGGCCTCGGTCGTCGGGCACGCGCTGCGGCTGGCGAAGGACGGCACCCGGGCGGCGATCGAGGCGGTCTGCGACGTCGCCGCGCCGCACACCGACTACGAGTCCGCGCTGGTCCCGCTGCGGGCCGCGGTCGCCCCGTTCGACACCGTCGGCCCCGACTACCGCGAACCGTCGCTGGGCGCCCGCCGGCCCTCCCGGCTGCACGCCGTCGAGGAACTCCCCATCGCCCTGGGCATGCTGCTGGTCGCCGACGGCGACTACCGGGCCACCGCGCTCGGCGCGGTCAACTACGGGCGCGACTGCGCCGCCATCGCCACCATGGCCGGTGCGCTCGCCGGCGCCCTCCGCGGCGCGGCGGCGGTGCCCGCCGAGTGGAGCACCGAGGTCGCCCGGGCCAGCCGGCTCGACCTGCACGCCCCGGCCACCGCGCTGGCCGCCGTCACCCGCGAGGTGTTCGCCCGCGACCGGGCCCGGCAGCTGCGCCACGAGCAGGCGTTCGGCGCCATCGCGGCGCGGACGGCGCCGACCGAGGCCAGCGGGCGCTGACGGCGCGCCGGCCGGCGTCCGCCGGCGGACACGGCGGAGCGCCGGGCGGTCCCGCGGTGAACGGGTCCGCCCGGCGCTCCGGTCGGCTGGATGGCCTTCGCCGGCGTCAGGACTTCGCGCCGCCGGCGCTCCCGGCGGCCTTGGCGGAACCGGACGCGGAACCGTCGGCACGCTCGGCGCCGGTCGCGTCCTCGCCCTTCCCGTCGGCCGGGGCGCCCTTCTTCCCCACGGCCGCGGAGCCCTCGGCGTCCCCGTCGGCGCCCTCGTCAGCCTTATCGATCTTCTCGGCCTTGTCTGACGTCTCTGACTTCTCGACCTTCTCGGCCGTATCAGCCTTGTCCAGCTTGACGCCCTTGCCGGCTCCGGTGCCCTCGGCGCCGTTCTGAGCGCCCTCGCCGAGCTGCCACTCCGGCTCGACGATCTCCTCGCGGCCCGGGGCCTTCTTCGACGAGACGATCATGTAGACGACCGCCAGGACGAAGACGATCAGCGCGGTCCAGACGTTCAGCCGCATGCCCAGGATGTGGTGCGCCTCGTCGACCCGCATGTACTCGATCCAGGCGCGGCCCGTGCAGTAGGCGGCGACGTAGAGCGCGAAGACCCGGCCGTGGCCGAGGCGGAAGCGCTTGTCCGCCCAGATCACCAGCGCCGCGACGCCCAGGCACCACAGGGACTCGTAGAGGAACGTCGGGTGGTAGGTGCCGCCGATGCGGCCGATGGCCGGGTCCGGGTCGATCTTCAGCGCCCACGGGAGGTCGGTGGGCTTGCCGTACAGCTCCTGGTTGAACCAGTTGCCCCAGCGGCCGATCGCCTGCCCGATGGCCAGGCCCGGCGCCAGCGCGTCGGCGTAGGCCGGCATCGGGATGCCCCGGCGGCGGCAGCCGATCCAGGCACCGAGCGCGCCCAGCGCGACCGCGCCCCAGATGCCGAGGCCGCCCTGCCACACCTTGAAGGCGTCGAGCGGATGGCCGTTCTTGCCGAAGTACGGCTCGTACGTCGTGATGACGTGGTAGAGGCGCCCGCCGACCAGGCCGAAGGGCACCGCCCAGACGGCGATGTCGGCGACGGTGCCGGTGCGGCCACCGCGCTGCACCCAGCGCCGATTGCCGAGCCAGACGCCGACGAACACGCCGATGATGATGCAGAACGCGTAGCCGCGCAGCGGGATCGGGCCGAGGTGGACGACACCGACCGACGGGCTGGGAATGAATGCGAGGTCCATGGCAGGACCGACGCTACCGCGCCGGGCCGGGTTGACGACAACCCGGCCCGGCAACGGCTGCGTAACGACCCCGTCCGGACGGCGGCCCGTACCGGCCGCCCGGCGGGTCAGCCCTTGCCGGGCTGCTTGCCCTTGTTGGCCTCCAGGACCATCTTCTTGAGCTCGGCCGGGGTGACCCGGCCGCCCTGGACCTGGGCGAGGTCCTTGCCGTTGAGCAGGACGGTCGGGGTGCCGCGGAACCCGGCGCTGGTGAACGCCTCGTTGGACTTGCGGACGAAGGCGTCGTACCGGCCGTCGTTGACGCACTTGGTGAAGGCGGGCGACGCCAGGCCGCCGACCTTCCCGGCCAGCTGGATCAGGTACTTCTTGTCGCTGAAGCGGTCCTGCTGCTCGGGCGGCTGGTGGGAGTAGAGGACGTCGTGGTAGTCGCGGAACTTCCCGGCGTCCTGGGCGCACAGGGCGGCGTTGCCGGCGTTCAGCGAGCCGGAGCCGCCGGCGTTGCCGTCGATGAGGGTGGCGAGGTGGTACTCCACCTTGAGCTGGCCGGAGTCCTGGAGCTGGTGGATCACCGGGCGGAAGCCGGTCTCGAACTGCTGGCAGGCCGGGCAGCGGAAGTCCTCCCAGACCACGAGGGTGGAGTGCGCGCCGGGCGCGCCCACCGGGACGGCGGGCTTGTTGCCGTCGCTGGCCTTCTTGGGGAGGGCGAACGCGGTCTCGGCGGTGCTGCCGGACCCGCCGCCGGAGGACACCCACACGGCGACCCCGCCGGCCACCGCGAGCGCCGCCACCACCGCGCCGCCTACGACGGCCTGGCGGACCCGCCGGGCGCGCGACTTCTCCTTGATGCGCTGGGCCTGCAGCCGCTCGCGGGCGCTGCTCGTTCCGTCACGGTTCTGGCCGTCTTGGTTCTTCTGGTTCACGCCCGTGGACAACGAAGCGGAGGGGCGCAGTCGCACCCCTCCGCTCCGAGGTTCGCTCGATCGGACGATCCCGCCGGGGTCAGTCCCGGGTCGCGCCGCGCCGGCGCACGCCGTCGCCGAGTTGGCCGGCGAGGGTCCGCACCGCGGCGAGTCCGGCGTCAATGTCGCCGTCGGCCGCCAGCAGGCACTTGACGAACGCCGAGCCGACGATCACACCGTCGGCGAAGGCGGCCACCTCACGGGCCTGCTCGGCGTTGGAGACGCCGAGCCCGACGCAGACCGGCAGGTCGGTGGTGGCACGGGTGCGGGCCACCAGGTCCTCCGCCTCGCGGCCGACGGAGGCGCGGGTGCCGGTGACGCCCATCAGGGAGGCGGCGTAGACGAAGCCGCTGCCGGCCGCGGTGATCTTGGCCAGCCGCTCGTCCCGGCTGCTCGGCGCCACCACGAAGACGGTGGCCAGGCCGTGCTGCTCGGCGGCCTTCCGCCAGACCTCGGACTCCTCGACCGGGAGGTCCGGCAGGATGCAGCCGGCGCCGCCCGCTTCGGCGAGGTCGGCGGCGAACCGCTCGACGCCGTAGCGGTCGACGGGGTTCCAGTACGTCATGCAGAGCACCGGCGCCCCGGTGGCGGCGTGCACCTCGCGGACCGTGCGGAGCACGTCGGTGATCCGGATGCCGGCGCGCAGCGCGATGTCGTCGGCGGTCTGGATCACCGGGCCGTCCAGGACCGGGTCGCTGTGCGGCAGCCCGACCTCGACGATGTCGCAGCCGCCGTCCAGCATCTCGGTCATGGCCCGGATGCCGCCGTCGATGGTGGGGAAGCCGGCCGGGAGGTAGCCGACCAGCGCGGCCCGGTCCTCGGCGCGGGCCTGCGCCAGGACGGACGTCAGGAGTTCGATGTTGCCCGCCATCACTTGTCCCCCTCGCCGGTCTGGTCGTCGTTGCCGTAGAGCCCGAAGTAGCGGGCGGCGGTGTCCATGTCCTTGTCGCCGCGCCCGGAGAGGTTGACCAGCAGCAGGCCGTCGGGGCCCAGCTCCCGGCCGACCTCCAGGGCGCCGGCCAGCGCGTGGGCGCTCTCGATGGCCGGGATGATGCCCTCGGTGCGGGACAGCAGCCGCAGGGCCTGCATCGCCGCGTCGTCGGTCACCGCGCGGTACTCGGCGCGGCCGACGTCCTTGAGGTAGGCGTGCTCGGGGCCGATGCCGGGGTAGTCCAGGCCGGCCGAGATCGAGTACGGCTCGGTGATCTGGCCGTCCTCGTCCTGGAGGACGTAGGAGCGGGAGCCGTGCAGGATGCCGGGGGTGCCCTCGGTGAGGGTGGCGGCGTGCTCACCGGTCTCGATGCCGTGACCGCCGGGCTCGCAGCCGATCAGGCGGACGCCGGTGTCGGGCAGGAAGGCGTGGAACAGGCCGATGGCGTTGGAGCCGCCGCCGACGCAGGCCAGGGCGGCGTCCGGCAGCCGGCCGGTGCGCTCCAGGATCTGACGGCGGGCCTCGACGCCGATGACCCGGTGGAAGTCGCGGACCAGGGCCGGGAAGGGGTGCGGGCCGGCGACCGTGCCGAAGAGGTAGTGGGTGCGGTCGACGTTGGCGACCCAGTCGCGGAACGCCTCGTTGATGGCGTCCTTGAGGGTGCGGCTGCCGGACTTCACGGCGATGACCTCGGCGCCGAGCATCCGCATCCGGGCGACGTTCAGGGCCTGCCGCTGGGTGTCGACCTCGCCCATGTAGATGGTGCATTCGAGGCCGAAGAGGGCGCAGGCGGTGGCGGTGGCGACGCCGTGCTGGCCGGCGCCGGTCTCGGCGATGACCCGGGTCTTGCCCATCCGCTTGGTGAGCAGCGCCTGGCCCAGCACGTTGTTGATCTTGTGCGAGCCGGTGTGGTTGAGGTCCTCGCGCTTGAGGAACACCCGGGCCCCGCCGGCGTGTTCGGCGAACCGCGGCACCTCGGTGAGCGCGCTGGGCCGGCCGGTGTAGTTGACCATCAGGTCGTCGAGCTCGGCGGCGAACGCGGGGTCCGCCTTGGCCTTCTCGTACTCGGCGGCGACCTCGTCCACCGCGGCGACCAGCGCCTCGGGGATGAACTTGCCGCCGAAGGCGCCGAAGTAGCCCTCGGCGCTGGGCACTTGGCCTTCCGGATCGGGAAGGAAGAAACGGGAACTTTCGGAGGACATCTGGGCACTCCTCAACCAGGGCGTACCGCCCCGGAGGTCCGGTTTATCGGGATGAGGTGACGACTGCTGTGCGCAGTGACGCGCCGCCGCTACGGGGACGGCGCCTCAGCGCACGGTCCCCGGACGCCATCGCATCCCGTTGATCTGGCCCGGTTCGGAGCCGATGTGGTACCGGACCCGGCGTCCCCGGATCCGCCGGCCGGGTGCCCGGCAGCCACGGTGCCACGAGGGCAGCGCGTTCGGCGACCCCCCGCTCGAACGACGTCGCGAGCGGACGAGCTTGGCCACGGGGCGGCGGGGGGCGGCGGTCATCTCGGTCTGCCCTGTCCTCGGGTGGCCGGGGTCAGTCCCGGCCGTGCCGGATCGCCGGGTGGGAGCCGGCCGCGACCAGGTCGGCGACCGCGGTCCTGGGGTCCTTGCCGGTGACCAGCGACTCGCCCACCAGGACGGCGTCGGCGCCCTCGTTGGCGTAGGCGATCAGGTCGTGCGGGCCGCGCACGCCGGACTCGGCGACCTTGACGATGTGGTCGGGGATCTCGGGGGCGACCCGAGCGAAGGTGCCCCGGTCGACCTCCAGGGTCTTGAGGTTGCGGGCGTTGACCCCGATGATCCGGGCGCCGGCGTCCACCGCGCGCTGCACCTCGTCCTCGTCGTGCACCTCGACCAGCGGCGTCAGCCCGATCGACTCGGCCCGCTCGATCAGCGAGACCAGCGCCTCCTGCTCCAGCGCCGCGACGATCAGCAGCACGAGGTCGGCGCCGTAGGCCCGGGCCTCCCAGAGCTGGTAGGCGGTGACGATGAAGTCCTTGCGCAGGACCGGGATGTCCACCTTGGCGCGGACGGCTTCCAGGTCGGCCAGCGAGCCGCCGAACCGGCGCTGCTCGGTGAGGACGGAGATCACCGCGGCGCCGCCCGCCTCGTAGTCGGCGGCCAGGCCCGCGGGGTCGGCGATCGCGGCCAGCGCGCCCTTGGACGGGCTGGAGCGCTTGACCTCGCAGATCACCCGGACGCCCTCGCCCTTCAGCGCGGCGACGCCGTCCTTGGCCGGTCGCGCCTTGCGGGCCCGTTCCTTGAGCTCGTCGAGGCCGACGCGCGCCTGCCGCTCTGCGAGGTCGGCGCGGACTCCGTCGATGATCTCATCGAGCACGCTCACGCGAGCGGCCTCCTATCTGCACGGTGGAGGTGGACAGCGACCTGTGGGACTCAACCACTGCCCCGGCCGGTTCTCCGATGGTATCCGCCGCCGGGGTCAGGTCCCGCATCCGGTTGACCGTGATCCCAGAACCTGGACATCTCCGGGATTCCCGGTGGTTCGCCCCGGGGGCGAGCCGGGCCGCACCGCGCGCCGCGCCTCACGGGCGCAGCCCGGCGCCGAAGGGGAGGTTGCGGACGACCGTGAAGGCCAGCAGCAGGGCGCCCAGCGCCCACCAGTGGGCCGGTCGGGGCCGCGGACCCGCGGTGGGCCGCCCGCGCGCCGCGCGGGCCAGCCAGACCAGCCAGAAGAGCGCGAACGCGACGTACCCGGCCACCGCGGGGGCGTTGGCGGCGAGCGCCGCGAGCAGGTCGCCGTGCGCGATGGCGTGCGCGCTGCGCAGCCCGCCGCAGGCCGGACAGAGCAGGCCGGTGAGGTGCCGCAGCGGGCAGACCGGGTAGTGGCCGGGTTCGTTGGGGTCGATCACGCCGACCCAGGTGAAGGCGGCGGCCACCGCCGCCAGGGCGCCGACCGGTGCCGCGAGCCGGCGCACCGGGCCGCGGGAGACGTCCGGTCGCAGCGGGACCACGGGATCGCTCACGGTGCCGATGGTGCTACCGGACGCGAGAAGGCGCAGCTTCTCGGCCGCCGTACGGGGCACGGGTCGTGCGGGGGCACGGGCCGTACGCGGCGGGAAGCAGCGCCTTCGGGTTCCCGACGAGCGGGGCTCAGCCCTCCTGGGGCTGGGCCTTGGCCGGGGCGACCTTGGCGGAGCGCTTGGGCTCCTGGCCCATACCGGCGGCGCGCATCAGGCCACCCACGACGGCACCGGCGGCGATCAGCACCATGCCCGCCCAGAAGCCGGCCACGTTGGCCATCACGATGAAGGCACCGGCCACACAGAAGCCGATGAACGCGATGATGACGCCGGTCCAGGCGGCGGGGGTGTGTCCGTGGCCACTGCTCGACATGGAGTGCTCCTCGTTGCTCTGTCGCGCCGGGGTCCGGGCGCGCGAATGTCGTCGTCCATTGTCACCGATGCCGGACGGGACCCTCTTACCGGGTGGGGTCCTCGCCGCGGTCCAGGGACTTCCAGATCTCCTCGGGGCGCTCCAGGTCCGGCGCCGCCGGGGCGCGCCGCGGGCCGCGGGCGCCGCCGGGGGTGCGCTCGTACCGGCCCGACATCGCGGGCCAGGAGCGGCCGAAGACCAGGGCCAGCACCCCGGCCAGGAGCAGCAGCAGGCCGCCGGCGGCAGCCACCCAGGGCCAGACGGTGTGGGTGACGTGATGCACATCGGCGCCGGCCAGGCCGACCGCGTCGGCGGCCTTCTCGCGCAGCGCCGAGGTGTCGGCGTTGCCGAGCGCGGCGGCGACGATGACGCCCAGGCCGCTGAGGGCCAGCAGCGCGGCGACCACGATCCGGCCGACCCGGCGGACCGCGAAGACCGCGACCAGGGCGGCCAGGCCGACCACCGCCAGCGCGCCGGGCACCCCGGTCACGTCGGCGCCGGTCACGGTGCGCGGCAGTTCGCCCTGGGCCAGCACCGCGGTGCCCCGGGCCCAGATGCGGCCGGAGGCCAGCAGCGCCAGGCCGGCGCCGGCGGCGCCGAGCAGCAGCGCCAGGGCGAGGGAGCGCTTGGCGCTGCGCGCGGGCCGGGCCGGGGTCGGGGCCGGCTCGGTGTCGGTACGGGGCTGGGGTGCGGCACTCACGCGTACCACTATCGCCTACCGGCCGGGGCGGGCCGGCGCGCGGGGGTGCGCGGGATCATTTCCCCAGGTGGTTGGCGGTGTGGACGGCGCGGAGGACGGCCGCGGCCTTGTTGCGGCACTCGGTGTCCTCGGCGACCGGGTCGGAGTCGGCGACGATGCCGGCGCCGGCCTGGACGTAGGCGGTGCCGTCGCGCAGCAGGGCGGTGCGGATGGCGATGGCGGTGTCGGAGTCGCCGGCGAAGTCCAGATAGCCCACGCAGCCGCCGTACAGGCCGCGCCGGGTCGGCTCCAGCTCCTCGATGATCTGCAGGGCGCGCGGCTTGGGGGCGCCGGAGAGGGTGCCGGCGGGGAAGCAGGCGGTGAGCACGTCGAAGGCGGTGCGGTCGGCGGCGACCGTGCCGGTGACCGTCGAGACGATGTGCATGACGTGGCTGTAGCGCTCGACGGACATGAAGTCGACGACCTCGACGCTGCCCGGTTCGCAGACCCGGCCCAGGTCGTTGCGGCCCAGGTCCACCAGCATCAGGTGCTCGGCGCGCTCCTTGGGGTCGGCCATCAGCTCGTCGGCGAGCGCCTGGTCCTCCTGGACGGATGCGCCGCGCGGGCGGGTGCCGGCGATCGGGTGCACCATCGCCCGGCCGTTCTCGACCTTGACCAGCGCCTCGGGGCTGGAGCCGACCACGTCGAAGGGGCGGCCGTCCGCGCCCTCGAAGCGGAAGAGGTACATGTAGGGGCTGGGGTTGGTGGCCCGCAGCGCGCGGTAGACGTCCAACGCGCTTGCCGTGCAGGGCGTTTCGAACCGCTGGGAGGGCACCACCTGGAACGCCTCGCCGGCCCGGATGCGCTCCTTGACGTCCTCGACGGCGGCCATGAAGGAGTCGGCGCCCCACTTGCCGGTGTACGGGGGCACGGCGGACGGCGGGAGGGCTGCGGCGCTGGCGGGCGCGGGGCGGGCGAGGTCGTCGGCCATCGCGTCCAGCCGGGCCACCGCGTCCGCGTACGCCTCGTCGACGCCGGTCGCCAGGTCGTTGTGGTTGATCGCGTTGGCGATCAGCAGGACCGTGCCGCTCCAGTGGTCCAGCACGGCGAGGTCGGAGGTGAGCAGCATGGTGAGCTCGGGCAGGCCGAGGTCGTCGGTGGTGTGCTCGCCGACCTTCTCCAGGCGGCGCACGACGTCGTAGCCGAGGTAGCCGACCATGCCGCCGGTGAACGGGGGCAGCCCCTCGCCCTCGATGAGGTCGCGAGGGGTGTGCAGGGTCTCGACGGTGGCGCGCAGCGCGGCGAGCGGGTCGCCGTCGGTGGGGACGCCGACCGGCGGGGTGCCGAGCCAGTGGGCCTGCCCGTCGCGGGCGGTGAGCGTCGCGGCACTGCGCACGCCGATGAACGAGTATCGCGACCACGTACGGCCGTTCTCGGCGGATTCGAGCAGGAAGGTGCCGGGGCGCTCGGCGGTGAGCTTGCGGTAGAGGCCGACCGGGGTGTCGCCGTCCGCCAGGAGGCGCCGGGTGACGGGGATGACCCGTCGGTCCTTGGCGAGCGTGCGGAAGGTGTCGAGGTCCGGCGCGGCGGTGCCGGTGGTTCCCGTGGTCATGGCAGCGGAGCTTACTGGGAAGGGTGGGTGGGAGAGGAGGCGCCGGCGGGGGTCGCGGCGGCCAGCACGTCCTCGTCGAAGCAGGTGCGGGCGCCGGTGTGGCAGGCGGCGCCGACCTGGTCGACCTTGACCAGGACGGTGTCGGCGTCGCAGTCCAGGGCGACGGACTTGACGTACTGGGCGTGCCCGGAGGTGTCGCCCTTGACCCAGTACTCCTGGCGGCTGCGGGACCAGTAGGTGCAGCGGCCGGTGGTGAGGGTGCGGTGCAGCGCCTCGTCGTCCATCCAGCCGAGCATCAGCACCTCGCCGGTGTCGTACTGCTGGGCGATGGCCGGGAACAGGCCGTCGGCGCCGCGCTTGAGGCGGGCGGCGACGGCGGGGTCCAGACCGGGGGTGGTGGGATCGGGGGTGGTGGCGCGGCTGCTGGTCATGGGTCCATTGTGCCGTGCGGCATCCTGCTGGAATGGAACAGCAGCCGCCCCCGGACGCAGGCACGGCTCCGCGCGCTCCCGGCTCCGGGGAGACCTCCGGCGCCGGGCCGGGCGGTGCCGCGCGCCCCGCCGCGCCACGGCCGCCGGACCCGGACCGGGTGGCGAAGGTGGCGCTGCGGGTGATGGTGGCGGTGTTCGCGGCGGCGCTGGTGGCCGCGGTGGTGGTGGGGGTGCTGGTGCTGCGGGGGTGACGGTGGCCGCACGGCGCGGTGGGGCCCCGCCCGGTGGTGAGGGGGGTGTGCGCCGTGGCAGGCCGGGCGGGGCAGTCGTAGGCTGGCCGTATGTCGACCCATGCGAAGCGTGAACGGCTCCTTCTGGCCGACTTGTTGGAGAGCGCGGGCCCCGAGGCGCCGACGCTGTGCGAGGGCTGGACGACGCGGGATCTGGCCGCGCACGTGGTGGTGCGCGAGCGGCGCGCCGACGCGTCCGCGGGGATCGTGGTCAAGCCGCTGGCGGCGCGGCTCGCGCGGGTGCAGGCCGAGTTCGCGGCGAAGCCGTACGAGGAGCTGCTCCAGCTCATCAGGACCGGTCCGCCGAAGATGTCCCCGTTCGCACTCAAGCAGGTCGACGAGGCGTCCAACACCGTGGAGTTCTACGTCCACGCCGAGGACGTGCGGCGGGCCCAGCCGGACTGGTCGCCGCGCGAGCTGGACCCGGTCTTCGCGGACGCGCTGTGGGTGCGGCTGGAGCGGGCGGCCCGGGTTCTGGGCCGGAAGGCGCCGGTGGGGGTGGTGCTGCGGCGGCCGGACGGGCAGACCGCGGTGGCGCACCGGGGCACCCCGGTGGTGACGGTCACCGGTGAGCCGGGCGAGCTGACGCTGTTCGCCTTCGGCCGGCTGGACGCGGCGAAGGTGGAGCTGGACGGGGACGAGGACGCGGTGGCGAAGCTGCGGGCGGCGCAGCTGGGGGTCTGATCTCGGGGTGCGCCGGCCCCTGACCTGGGGTGTGCCCTGAGGCGCCGGCTGCGCGAGCGCGCCCCTCAGGGCGTGCCGTCCGCCAGGTGTGCGCGCAGGATGCGGTCCAGTTCGCGGGCGGCGCGCGGCGGTGAGACGTCGCCGCGGTGCGCGACCGAGACCACCCGGTGCATGCCGGGGGTGGCGAACGGGGTGACGCGCAGCCCGGAGCGCTCGGCGACCATGCTGGGCACGACGGCGATGCCGAGCCCGGCCCGGACGAAGCCGAGGACGGCGTCCATCTCGCCGCCCTCGACGGTGAAGGTCGGTTCGAAGCCGGCCGCGCGGCACGCGGCGGTGGTGAATTCCCGCAGGTCGTAGCCGCGGCGGAACATCGCCAGCGGACGGCCGCGGAGGTCCTCGACGCGGATCCGGGTGCGCCGGCCGGCCACCGGTGCCGGGCGGCCCGGGGCGGAGACCACCACCAGTTCCTCGCGCAGCAGCTCCGCGGTGGCCAGCGCCGGCGCCTGGCCGGGCAGCGGGGTGATGATCAGCGCCAGGTCCAGCTCGCCGTCGGCCAGGGCCCGGACGAGGTCCTGGGAGCCGTCCTCGCTGACGATCAGGTCGACGCCCGGGTAGGTGGCGTGGAAGGCGCTCAGCACGTCCGGGACGAGGCTGGCGCAGAGGCTGGGCGGGGCGCCGAGGCGGAGCCGGCCGCGGCGCAGCTGGGCGACCTCCTGGACCTCGCGGCGGGCGGTCTCGGTGTCGGCGAGGATCCGGCGGGCCAGCGGCAGCAGGGTCTCGCCGGCGTCGGTGAGGGTGATGTGGCCGCGGGCGCGGTGGAACAGCTCGGCGCCCAACTCCCGTTCCAGGGCGCGGATCTGCTGGGAGAGCGAGGGCTGGGCGACGTGTTCGCGTTCGGCGGCGCGGGTGAAGTGGCGGGTGTCGGCCACGGCCGTGAAGTAGCGGAGCTGCTGCAACTGCATAAGAGGAATATAAAGCAGCGATAGGGACAGCCTATGGAGATCAGCTGGACCATGTCTTGGACCGATCGGGTCGTTCGGCCCTAGCGTCCGGAGTCATGGCACTGGCAACGCGGACGGACCGACGGCCGTCGTCGCATCAGCGCAGGGGCGGTGGTCGGCCTCCGGGCGGGCGCACCCTGTGGGACAGCTCCGTCGGCAAGAAGACGGTCATGGCCGTCAGCGGCGTGATCATGCTGCTGTACCTGGTCGCCCATGTGATCGGCAACCTCAAGATCTTCTTCGGTCCCGGGGAGTTCAACCACTACGCGCACTGGCTGCGCACCGTCGGCGAACCCTTCATGCACTACGAGTGGACGCTGTGGCTGGTCCGCGTCGTGCTGGTCGTCGCCGTGGTCGCGCACGCCGTCTCCGCGTACCAGCTCAGCCGCCGCGACATCAGGGCGCGCCCCACCGGGTACGTCCACAAGAAGCCCCGGGCGAGCTACGCCACCCGCACCATGCGCTGGGGCGGGATCATCCTCGGCCTGTTCATCGTCTGGCACATCCTCGACCTGACCACCGGCACCGTGCACCCGGGCGGCTTCCAGCCGGGCCACCCGTACCAGAACGTCGTGGACACCTTCTCCACCTGGTACGGCAACGTCATCTACCTCGTCGCGATGCTCGCTCTCGGCCTGCACGTCCGGCACGGCTTCTGGAGCGCCGCGCAGACCCTCGGCGCCGGCAGCCGGAGCCGCGACCGCCTCCTGAAGACCGTGGCGAACCTGCTCGCGCTGGTGCTGACCGCGGGCTTCATCGCCGTCCCCGTCGGCGTCATGACCGGATTGGTGAGCTGACCCATGACCTACTCCGACTTCGCGACCGGGGAGCCGGTCGCCGACACCACGGCCCCGGCCGGCCCGATAGCCGAGCGCTGGGACACCCGGCGCTTCGAGGCCAAGCTGGTCAACCCGGCCAACCGCCGCAAGCACACCGTCATCGTCGTCGGGACCGGACTGGCCGGCGGCTCGGCCGGCGCCACCCTGGCCGAACAGGGCTACCACGTCGTCCAGTTCTGCTACCAGGACTCGCCGCGCCGGGCCCACTCCATCGCCGCGCAGGGCGGCATCAACGCGGCGAAGAACTACCGCAACGACGGCGACTCCGTCCACCGTCTCTTCTACGACACCGTCAAGGGCGGCGACTTCCGCGCCCGCGAGTCCAACGTGCACCGGCTCGCCCAGGTCTCCGTCGAGATCATCGACCAGTGCGTCGCCCAGGGCGTCCCCTTCGCCCGCGAGTACGGCGGCCTCCTCGACACCCGCTCCTTCGGCGGCGTCCAGGTCTCCCGCACCTTCTACGCCCGCGGCCAGACGGGACAGCAGCTGCTGCTCGGCGCCTACCAGGCACTCAGCAGGCAGATCGCGGCGGGCAACGTCGAGATGCACCCGCGCACCGAGATGCTCGACCTGATCGTCGTCGACGGACGGGCGCGCGGCATCGTGGCGCGGGACCTGATCACCGGGAAGATCTCCAGCTACTTCGCCGACGCGGTGGTGCTGGCCTCCGGCGGCTACGGCAACGTCTTCTACCTGTCGACGAACGCCATGAACTCCAACGCCACGGCGGTCTGGCGGGCGCACCGGCGCGGCGCGTACTTCGCCAACCCCTGCTTCACGCAGATCCACCCGACCTGCATCCCGCGCACCGGTGACCACCAGTCCAAGCTGACGCTGATGAGCGAGTCGCTGCGCAACGACGGCCGGATCTGGGTCCCGAAGGCGAAGGGCGACACCCGCCCGGCGAACGAGATCCCCGAGGACGAGCGCGACTACTACCTTGAGCGGATCTACCCGTCCTTCGGCAACCTCGTGCCCCGCGACATCGCCTCCCGCGCCGCGAAGAACGTCTGCGACGAGGGCCGCGGCGTCGGCCCCGGCGGACAGGGCGTCTACCTCGACTTCGCCGACGCGATCGCGCGCATGGGCCGCAAGGCCGTCGAGGCCAAGTACGGCAACCTCTTCGAGATGTACCAGCGGATCACCGACGAGGATCCGTACCGGGTGCCGATGCGCATCTACCCGGCCGTGCACTACACGATGGGCGGGCTGTGGGTCGACTACGACCTCCAGACCACCGTCCCGGGCCTGTTCGCGATCGGCGAGGCCAACTTCTCCGACCACGGCGCCAACCGGCTGGGCGCCAGCGCCCTGATGCAGGGCCTGGCCGACGGCTACTTCGTCCTGCCGTCCACCATCAACGACTACCTGGCGCGCAACCCGCACCAGAAGACCGTCACCGCCGACCACCCGGTGGTGACGGAGGTGCTGGCCGAGACCGAGGACCGGCTGAACCTGCTGCTCGCCGTCGACGGCGACCGCACCCCGGACTCCTTCCACCGCGAGATCGGCGAACTCATGTGGGAGTACTGCGGGATGGCCCGCACCGACGAGGGCCTGCGCAAGGCGCTGGACCGGATCCCGCAGATCCGCGAGGAGTTCTGGCAGCGCATCAAGGTGCCCGGCACCGGTGAGCAGTTCAACCAGTCGCTGGAGAAGGCCAACCGCATCGTCGACTACCTGGAGCTCGCCGAGCTGATGTGCCTCGACGCACTGCACCGCCGCGAGTCCTGCGGCGGCCACTTCCGGGAGGAGTCGCAGACCCCCGACGGCGAGGCCGCCCGCCGGGACGAGGAGTTCTCCTACGCCGCCGCCTGGGAGTTCACCGGCACCGGCGCGGCCCCCACCCTGCACAAGGAAGACCTGGTCTTCGAGTACGTCCACCCCACCCAGCGGAGCTACGCATGAAGCTCACCCTGCGCGTCTGGCGGCAGCAGAACGCCGACGCCGACGGCGCCATGTCCACGTACGAGGTGGACGGCGTCTCCCCCGACATGTCCTTCCTGGAGATGCTCGACACCCTCAACGAGGAGCTCATCCTCACCGGTGAGGACCCGGTCGCCTTCGACCACGACTGCCGGGAGGGCATCTGCGGGGCCTGCTCGCTCGTCATCAACGGCGACGCGCACGGCCCGGAGCGGACCACCACCTGCCAGCTCCACATGCGGTCCTTCGAGGACGGCGACACCATCGACGTCGAGCCGTGGCGGGCCGCGGCCTTCCCGGTCGTGAAGGACCTGGTCGTCGACCGCTCGGCGTTCGACCGGATCATCCAGGCCGGCGGCTACGTCACCGCGCCGACCGGGGCCGCCCCCGAGGCGCACGCCACGCCGGTGCCCAAGCCGGACGCCGACTTCGCCTTCGAGCACGCCGAGTGCATCGGCTGCGGCGCCTGCGTCGCGGCCTGCCCCAACGGCGCGGCGATGCTCTTCACGTCCGCGAAGGTCAACCACCTCAACGTGCTGCCGCAGGGCGCGCCGGAGCGCGCGTCCCGGGTGCTGGACATGGTGGCCCAGATGGACGAGGAGGGCTTCGGCGGCTGCACCCTGGCCGGCGAGTGCGCCACCGCCTGCCCCAAGGGCATCCCGCTGTTCAGCATCACGAAGATGAACCGGGAGTTCCTCCGGGCGGCGCGCAAGGGCCGCTGAGCGCACCGCCGGCCCACCGACCGCCGAGCACGCGACGGGCCCCCTCCGCAGGACGCGGCGGGGGCCCGTCGCGTGCCGTGGGCGGGCGCCGGGCGCGCCGGTCACCGCACCGGGTGGCCGGCCTCCCGCAGCGCGTCCTTGACCTGGCCGATGCGCAGGTCGCCGAAGTGGAAGACGGAGGCGGCCAGCACGGCGTCGGCGCCGGCCGCCACGGCGGGCGCGAAGTCGGCGAGCTTGCCGGCGCCGCCGGAGGCGATCACCGGGACGCTCACGTGCCTGCGGACCGCCTCGATCATCTCCACGTCGTAGCCGTCCTTGGTGCCGTCGGCGTCCATGGAGTTCAGCAGGATCTCCCCGGCGCCCAGCTCCGCGGCGCGGTGCGCCCACTCGACGGCGTCGATCCCGGCCGAGCGGCGGCCGCCGTGCGTGGTGACCTCGAACGTCCCGGCGGCGGTACGGCGGGCGTCCACGGACAGCACCAGCACCTGGCTGCCGAAGCGCTCGGCGATCTCCTTGATCAGCTCCGGGCGGGCGATCGCCGCGGTGTTGACCCCGACCTTGTCGGCGCCGGCCCGCAGCAGCTTGTCGACGTCCTCCGCGGTGCGCACCCCACCGCCGACGGTCAGCGGGATGAAGACCTGCTCGGCGGTGCGGCGGACCACGTCGTAGGTCGTCTCGCGGTTGCCGGAGGAGGCGGTGATGTCGAGGAAGGTCAGCTCGTCGGCACCCTCCTCGCCGTAGACCTTCGCCATCTCGACCGGGTCCCCGGCATCGCGCAGGTTCTGGAAGTTGACGCCCTTGACGACGCGGCCGTTGTCGACGTCCAGGCAGGGAATGACGCGGACCGCCAGGGTCATGTCGTTCAGCCCTCTCGCTCGGTTTCCGGGGACAGGTCCCGGAACGCTTCTAGTTCTACTTCCACCAGGACGCGGGAGTCGACGAAGCCGGAGACCACGACCACGGTCGTGGCGGGCGGCGCGGCTTCGAACAGCTCGCGGTGGGCGCGGGCGGCGGCGTCCGCGTCGCGCAGGTGGGTCAGGTACATCCGGGTGCGCAGCACCTCGGCGACGCCCACCCCGAAGGGTTTGAGCGCCGCCAACGCGTTCCCGAAGGCGACCTTGGTCTGGACGTAGGGGTCGCCCTCGCCCTGGAGGACGCCGCCGACCAGCGGCATGGTGCCGGAGACCAGGACCCGGTCGCCGGCCGCCACCGCACGCGCGAAGCCAATGGTCTCTTCCCAGGGACTGTCGGTCCGTACGCGCTCGATGCTCATCACGCCGCCTCCCATGTGGCCGGTTGCGGCACCCGCGGTCTACGACACGGCCGCCAGTGCCTCTTCGAGGGTGAACGCCTTCGCGTAGAGCGCCTTGCCGACGATGGAGCCCTCGACACCCTCCGGCACCAGCGCGGCGATCGCCCGCAGGTCGTCGAGGGAGGAGACGCCGCCGGAGGCGACGACCGGGCGGTCGGTGGCCGCGCAGACGTTCTTCAGCAGCTCCAGGTTGGGGCCCTGGAGCGTGCCGTCCTTGTTGATGTCGGTGACGACGTAGCGGGCGCAGCCCTCGGAGTCCAGGCGGGCCAGCGTCTCGTAGAGGTCGCCGCCGTCGCGGGTCCAGCCGCGGCCGCGCAGGGTCGTGCCGCGGACGTCCAGGCCCACCGCGATCTTGTCGCCGTGCTCGGCGATGATCTTGGCGACCCACTCCGGGTCCTCCAGCGCCGCGGTGCCGATGTTGACCCGGGTGCAGCCCGTGGCCAGCGCGGCGGCCAGCGAGTCGTCGTCGCGGATCCCGCCGGACAGCTCGACCTTGATGTCCATGGAGCGGGCTACCTGGGCGATCTGCGCGCGGTTGTCGCCGGTGCCGAAGGCGGCGTCCAGGTCGACCAGGTGCAGCCACTCGGCGCCGGCCGCCTGCCAGGCCAGCGCGGCCTGCAGCGGGTCGCCGTAGGAGGTCTCCGAGCCGGACTCGCCGTGCACCAGGCGGACGGCCTGGCCGTCGCGGACGTCGACGGCGGGCAGCAGTTCAAGCTTGTTCGCAGCGTTCACAGCGTTTCGATCCAGTTGGTGAGGAGCTGGGCACCGGCGTCGCCGGACTTCTCGGGGTGGAACTGGGTGGCCCACAGCGGGCCGTTCTCGACCGCGGCCACGAACGGCTCGCCGTGCGTGGACCAGGTGACCTTGGGGGCGGCGAGGGCGGCGTTGCCGATCTCCAGCTCCCAGTCGTGGACCGCGTAGGAGTGCACGAAGTAGTAGCGGGCGTCGGCGGGCATCCCCGCGAACAGCCGCGAGCCCTCGGCGGGGCGGACGGTGTTCCAGCCCATGTGCGGGACGACCTCGGCCTTGAGCGGGCCGACCGTGCCGGGCCACTCGTCGAGGCCGTCGGTCTCCACGCCGTGCTCGATGCCGCGCCCGAAGAGGATCTGCATGCCGACGCAGATGCCCATCACCGGACGGCCACCGGACAGCCGGCGGCCGACGACCCAGTCGCCGCGGGCCTCCTTCAGCCCGCGCATGCACGCGGCGAACGCGCCGACGCCGGGCACCAGCAGCCCGTCGGCGTTCATCGCGGTGTCGTAGTCGCGGGTGATCTCCACGTCCGCGCCGACGTGTGCCAGGGCGCGCTCGGCGGACCGGACGTTGCCGAAGCCGTAGTCGAAGACGACGACCTTCTTGGCGGCCCTACCCGAGGACTGCTGCCCCGCGGACTGCCGCCCGGGGGACTGCTGCGCGGCGCTCAATTCCATACCTCCAGTCGCAGCACACCGGCCGCCAGGCACATCGCCGAGGCGATGGCCATCAGGATGATCACGCTCCTGGGGATCTTCTGCTTCCAGAACGAGTAGACCCCACCGAGGAGGAAGAGACCCACCAGGATGAAGACGGTGGACAGGCCGTTCATCAGAGGGCGCCCTTCGTGGAGGGCAGAATGCCGGCCGCGCGCGGGTCGCGTTCGCTGGCGTAGCGCAGGGCCCGGGCCAGCGCCTTGAACTGGCACTCCACGATGTGGTGGGCGTTGCGGCCGTACGGGACGTGGACGTGCAGCGCGATCTGGGCCTGGGCGACGAACGACTCGAGTATGTGCCGGGTCATCGTGGTGTCGTAGGTGCCGATCATCGGCGCCATGTTCTCCGGCTCGGTGTGCACCAGGTAGGGGCGACCGGAGAGGTCGACGGTGACCTGGGCCAGCGACTCGTCCAGCGGGACGGTGCAGTTGCCGAAGCGGTAGATGCCGACCTTGTCGCCGAGCGCCTGCTTGAAGGCGGCGCCCAGCGCGAGGGCGGTGTCCTCGATGGTGTGGTGGGTGTCGATGTGCAGATCGCCGTCGGTCTTGACCTTGAGGTCGAAGAGGCCGTGCCGGCCGAGCTGGTCGAGCATGTGGTCGTAGAAGCCGACGCCGGTCGAGACATCGACCTGGCCGGTGCCGTCGAGGTCGATCTCGACCAGCACCGTCGTCTCCTTGGTGGTGCGCTCCACGCGCCCCACGCGGGCGGTATCCCCGCTCATCGCTTGTTCTCCTTCAGGCTGCGTTCTTTGAGCACCGCGCGCACCGCTTCCAGGAACGCGTCGTTCTCGGCCGGGGTGCCGGCGGTGACCCGCAGCCAGCCCGGTACGCCGTTGTCGCGGACCAGCACGCCGTGGTCGAGGATGGCCTGCCAGACGGCGTGCGCGTCGTCGAAGAGGCCGAACTGGACGAAGTTGGCGTCCGACGCGACGACCTGGCAGTCGAGCGCGCGCAGTTCGGCGACCAGGCGGTCCCGCTCGCCCTTGAGCTGCGCGACGTACCCCAGGAGCGTATCGGTGTGCTCCAGGGCGGCGAGCGCGGTGGCCTGGGTGACGGACGAGAGGTGGTACGGCAGCCGGACCAGCTGGACGGCGTCGACCACGGCCGGGTCGGCGGCGAGGTAGCCCAGCCGGAGCCCGGCGGCGCCGAACGCCTTGGACATCGTCCGGGAGAGCACCAGGTTCGGCCGGCCCTCGATCAGCCGCAGCAGCGACGGGTGGTGGCTGAACTCGACGTACGCCTCGTCGACCACCACCAGCGCCCCCGCGGTGTCCGCCCGGGCGGCCTGCGCCGCCTCGTACAGCGCGAGGACGGTGTCGGCCTCGACGGCGGTGCCGGTGGGGTTGTTCGGCGAGCAGACGAAGACCACGTCGGGGCGGTGCTCGGCGATGGCCGCCCGGGCCGCCTCCACGTCGATGGTGAAGTCGTCGTTGCGCGGGCCGGAGATCCAGCCGGTGCCGGTGCCGCGCGAGATCAGCGCGTGCATGGAGTACGACGGCTCGAAGCCGAGCGCGGTGCGGCCGGGGCCGCCGAAGGTCTGCAGCAGCTGCTGGATGACCTCGTTGGAGCCGTTGGCGGCCCACACCTGCTCGGTGGTGACCGCGTGGCCGGCGGTGCGGGTGAGGTAGGCGGCCAGCGCGGTGCGCAGCTCGATCGCGTCCCGGTCGGGGTAGCGGTTGAGGTGGCGGGCGGCCTCGGTCACCCGCTCGGCGATCCGCCGCACCAGCGGCTCGGGGAGCGGGTAGGGGTTCTCGTTGGTGTTGAGGCGCACCGGGACGTCCAGCTGCGGCGCGCCGTAGGGGGACTTGCCGCGCAGCTCGTCCCGGACGGGGAGCTCGTCCATACGGGACACCGGGGAGTTCTTGGTCACGTGCCTGCTCACTTGCTCTGGGGGACCGTCCAGTCGAACCTCGCCTTGATCGCCGCGCCGTGGGCCGGGAGGTCCTCGGCCTCGGCGAGGGTCACCACATGGTGGGCGACCTCGGCCAGCGCCTCCCGCGAGTAGTCCACGACGTGGATGCCGCGCAGGAACGACTGGACGGACAGGCCCGAGGAGTGGCAGGCGCAACCGCCGGTGGGCAGGACGTGGTTGGAGCCGGCGCAGTAGTCGCCGAGGGAGACCGGGGCGTGCGGGCCGACGAAGATCGCGCCGGCGTTGCGGACCCGGGCGGCGACCGCGGCGGCGTCGGCGGTCTGGATCTCCAGGTGCTCGGCGCCGTAGGCGTCCACCACCTTCAGGCCCTCGTCGAGGCCGTCCACCAGGACGATCGCGGACTGCCGGCCGGACAGCGCCGGCACGATGCGGTCCTCGACGTGCTTGGTGGCCTCGATCTGCGGGGCCAGCTCCTTCTCGGTGCGGTCGGCCAGCTCCTCGGAGTCGGTGACCAGGACCGCGGCGGCCATCGGGTCGTGCTCGGCCTGGCTGATCAGGTCGGCGGCGACGTGGACCGGGTCGGCGGTGCGGTCGGCGAGGACCGCGATCTCGGTGGGCCCGGCCTCGGAGTCGATGCCGATCCGGCCCTTGAGGAGGCGCTTGGCGGCGGCGACGTAGATGTTGCCGGGGCCGGTGACGAGGGCGACCGGGGCGCACTCGTCGGTGCCGTACGCGAACATCGCGACGGCCTGGGCGCCGCCCGCGGCGTAGACCTCGTCGACGCCGAGCAGGGCGCAGGCAGCCAGGATCGTGGGGTGCGGCAGCCCTGCGAAGTCGGCCTGCGGCGGGGAGGCGACGGCCAGCGAACCGACGCCGGCCTCCTGGGCGGGGACGACGTTCATGACGACGGAGGAGGGGTAGACCGACCGGCCGCCGGGGACGTAGAGGCCGACCCGCTCGACCGGGACCCAGCGCTCGGTGACCGTGCCGCCGGGCACCACCTTGGTGGTGACGTCGGTGCGCCGCTGCTCGCGGTGGACGATCCGGGCGCGCCGGATGGACTCCTCCAGGGCGGCACGGACCTTCGGGTCCAGCGCGTCGAGGGCCTCGGTGAGGGCCTCGACCGGGACCCGGACCCGCTCGATCTCGACACCGTCGAACCGCCGCGCGTAGTCGATCAGCGCCGCGGTGCCGCGATGGCGTACGTCCTCGCAGATCGGCCGCACCTGCTCCAGGGCGGCTTCCACGTCGAACTCGGCACGGGGCAGCAGGTCGCGCAGGGCGGCACCCTCGGGGAGGGCGGCGCCACGCAGATCGATTCGGGAGATCACTCCCCCAGTGTCTCAGACCCGCCGATGCCCCCGAGCGGCCGTATCACTCAGTGATACGCAGTGACACGCGGGCCGGACCGCCTACGGACCGGTCCGAGAAGTTGACCGGAGTTGGCCCTGACCACGCGTGTTCAACCGGTCACCGGGCGGGCAAGGGGTCGGTGCGGGCGTACCGGGAGGCTCCCGGGGCGGGCACCGGAGCGCCCGCCGGGACACGCCCGAACAGGTATCGCGACCGGATGCCGACCGTCCGGGGCGCGGGCCCCGGCCGCCGGACGCCCCGGAGTGGGCGACCGCCGCACCGCAGCACCGCACGGCGACCACCGGACGACCAGCGATCGACCACCACAGGCGGCCTGCCGGCAGGCACCGCGAGAGCGAGGGGGAGCCACAGTGACCGGAGCCAGGGACGGCGACGCGCCCGCCGACCTGCGACTGACGTCCGCGGAGTGGAGCATGTGGCAGGCGTTCCGCAACGGCAGCACCTGCAACCTCAGCAGCGGCGAGCCGTCCCGGGACGACCCGCACGGGCAGCACCTGTGGGGCCCGGAGCGCCGGGTCCGGGCCCGGGTGGTGGCGCTGCTGCTGCTCGACGGGCCACCGGCGCAACCGGGCCGGGTGCCCGGGCTGAAGCTCACCGGTGCGTACATCACGGACACTCTCGACCTTGCGGGCGGCACGATCAAGCCATTCGTGGAGCTGCGGGACTGCCGTTTCGAGGCCGAGGTGCTGCTGCCGGAGAGCCGCTTCACCACCCTGCGGATGGTGAACTGCGCGATACCCCGGCTGGAGGCGGCCCGGCTGCACACCGAGGGCGATCTGCACCTGCCGCGCTGTGTGGTGCACTCCGGGATCCGGCTGACCGACGCGCACATCGGCACCGATCTGATGCTCAATCAGGTGGTGGTCCACAAGGACCGGCAGGGCCGCTCGATCATGGCGGACGGGATGACCGTCGCCCAGGACCTCCAGGCGGAGATGCTGGAGTCCTACGGCGAGCTGTCGCTGCGCGGCGCCACCGTCGGGGTGTCGCTGAGCCTGCGCGGCAGCCATCTGAGCAATCCGTTCGGCCGCCGGGCGCTGAACGCCCCCCAGCTGACCGTCGAGCGGACCCTCTACCTCACCGCCGCGGGCCTGGCCAACTCCCCGTTCTCCAGCGGTGCCACACCCCCGTACGGGATCACCCACACCCCCGCCCGCGGCACCCGGATGCAGCGCTTCGAGTGCGAGGGCGGGGTGCGGCTGGACGACGGACGGTTCGGGGACGCGGTGGACCTGGAGCACGCCCGGTTCATCATGGAGTCCGACCAGGAGCTGTCGCTGCGCCGCATCCAGACGCCGGAGCTGCGGTTCCTCGGCGAGCGCCCGCAGCGCGGCCGGGTGATCCTCTCCGGCGCCCGGGTCGTCAACCTCGTCGACAAATCGGCGAGCTGGCCCGGGCTGGGCGGGCTGATGATGGCCGGCTTCTCCTACGAGACGCTGATCCCGCGCGGCCACTTCCCGCTGGCGCTGCGGCTCCAGTGGGTGGCCGCGGCGACGCCGGAGTACGCACCCGAACCGTACGAGATGCTGGCCGCCTCGCTGCGCGCGATGGGCGAGGACGCGGACGCCCGGGAGGTGCTGCTGGCCAAGCAGCGGCGACGGCGCGAGACGCTGCCGCTGGCGGCGAAGGCGTGGGGCTTCCTCCAGGACTGGACGGTGGCCTACGGCTACCGCCCGGGGCGGGCCACGGTGTGGATGGCGATCCTGTGGGCGATCGGCACCGCGTACTTCGCCTCGAACCCGCCGCCGCCCCTCAAGCACGACGAGGCGCCGCCGTGGAACCCCTACCTGTACTCCCTGGACCTGCTGCTGCCGGTGATCGACCTCTATCAGGGCGGCGCGTGGAAACCGGGCGGCGCCGCCCAGTGGGTGGCGGCGGTGATGATCATGGCCGGGTGGGTGTTGGCGACGACGGTCGCGACCGGCGCGTCCCGGTTGCTGCGGCGGCAGTAGGGCCGGTTTCGCGGGGGCGGGAGCGCCCGGCGGGACCCGGTGGACGGGCCCGAGCCGGGTGCGGGTGATGGCGCACCCAGGCACAGGCTCTAGGCTTACGGGCTGTGTCCTCCCTGCGTCTGCCGCTGTTCCCGCTCAACTCGGTGCTGTTCCCGGGTCTGGTGCTGCCGCTGAACGTCTTCGAGGCGCGCTACCGGGCGATGATGCGCCATCTGCTGGAGCGGCCCGAGGACGACCGCCGGTTCGCGGTGGTCGCCATCCGGGACGGCCGCGAGGTGGCGTTCACCGCGCCGGGGCTGCCGGACGCCACCGCGCCGACCGCCACCGGCCCGGCCGCGGGCTTCGGCGACGATCCGGTCCGGGCCTTCCACGCCGTCGGCTGCGTCGCGGACGCGGCCACCATCCAGGAGAAGTCGGGCGGCGGCTACGAGGTCCTGGCCACCGGCACCACCCGCTTCCGGCTGCTGTCGGTGGACGCCTCCGGGCCGTATCTGACCGCTGAGCTGGAGCCGCTGGAGGAGGACCACGGGGAGGGCGCGGGCGCGCTGGCCTCCGGCGTGGTGCGTGCCTTCCGCACCTATCAGAAGCGGCTGGCCTGGGCGAACGAGCGGACCCTCGCCAGCGGCCAGGACCTGCCCGCCGACCCGGCGGTGCTGTCGTACCTGGTCGCCGCCGCGGCGGTGCTGGGTGTGCCGGCCAAGCAGGAGCTGCTGGCGGCGCCGGACACCGCGGACCGGCTGCGGCAGGAGCTGAAACTGCTTCGCCAGGAGGCGGCGGTGATCGGTAAGCTCCCGTCGCTGCCGGCCGTGGAGCTGACCCGGCAGCCGACCAGTCCCAACTGACACACCGGCTCGCGGGTCTCCGGTCCCGAGGCCGCCGGCTCCGCGGGCGAACGAGGCGAGGGCACCGTGGCGAAGAAGGCGAAGCAGGGGAAGAAGGCCGGCCCGCAGACCGGCGGCACGCCGGCGACGGTGGCGCTGACCGCGGCCGGCGTCCCGTTCACGGTGCACGCCTACGAGCACGACCCGGCGGCGGCCTCGTACGGCGAGGAGGCCGCGGAGGCGCTCGGGGTCTCCCCCGACCAGGTGTTCAAGACGCTGCTGGCGGACGTCGACGGCACCCTCACGGTGGCCGTGGTGCCGGTCTCCGGCTCGCTGGACCTGAAGGCGCTGGCCGCCGCGGTGGGCGGCAAGCGGGCCGCGATGGCCGATCCGGCGGCGGCCGAGCGCAGCACCGGCTATGTGCTGGGCGGGATCTCGCCGCTGGGGCAGCGCAAGCGGCTGCGGACGGTACTGGACGCCTCGGCGCAGGGCCGGCCGACGGTGTGCGTCTCGGCGGGCCGGCGCGGGCTGGAGGTCGAGCTCGCCCCCGACGACCTGGTCGCGCTGACGGGCGCCCGACTGGCACCGATCGCGCGGGGCTGAGCGCCCCGCCGGCGCCGCCGCGCGCCCCCGGTTGCCGCCGGCCGCGCCGCACCGGGGCTTCCTGCCGCACCCCGCCCTCGGCTACTACCGGGGAGGAGGTACGCCATGTCGAAGAGGACCCGTAAGCGGAAGTGGCGCGTCCGGAAGGGGCGGGCCAACCACGGTCGCCGGCCGTCCTGAGGGGCGGCCGGCGGAGCGGTCAGTCGGCCGTCGGCGGCTGCTGGTGGTGCCCGGACCAGTCCGGCACCATCAGCCCGTCCGGTTCCGGGTCGCGCGGCCCGAACAGCCCGCTCAGCGCGATCTGGGTGAGCATGCCCGCGATCGGCCAGGCCAGCAGGGCGCCCTTGGCCTGGAGCCGCAGCGGGCCGTCGAAGACGACCCCGGCGCCGACCTGCTTGGCGTGCGCGACCACGTCCGGGGTGGGGCCCAGCCACATGCCGGTCAGCCAGCCCAGCACGGCGGCCAGCAGCCCGCCCACGGCCAGCGACACCACCAGCGGAATGCCGCCGCGGCGCCGGAAGAGGAAGACCACGGCCGCGCTGAGCACGCCGAAGCCGAACGCGAGCAGGACGAAGGTGCCGTCGGCGCCGATCGCCTCCTCGCCCTCGGTGTTCTTGAGGTAGACGTTGCGGGTGTCCGCGATCAGCGGGACGCGCGGCGCCAGCCAGGCCCACAGCACGCCCAGCAGCACCCCGCTCACCGCGACCGCGAGCGCGATCAGCACGCCCTCCCGCAGCTCGCGGGCGAGTTCGGGGCCGGCTGCGGGGTCGGCGGCGGCAGCGGGCTCCTGGGCGGGGGCGTCCTGCTGCCGGTGCGGCTCGTCGGGCGGTTGGTTCTCGTGGGGCGGCTGGTTCTCGTGGGGCGTCTGCGCTGCGGTCACCCCGTCATCGTGCCAGGCCGACGCCGTGGTTCCGGCAGCAGGACACCCAAGGCCCCTATGAGGGTCGGCGGCCGCGCTCACCGAACCGCCGCCCGGCGGTACGCCCACGTCGCCAGGGCCAGCGAGAGCACCCCGACGGCCGCGCAGATGCCCAGGTCGCCGGCGACCGCCAACCAGTCGGGATGCGGGGCGAAGGTCCGTGCCAGCGCCTCCACCCCGTAGGTGGAGGGCAGCAGATCGCGGGCCCAGCCGATCGGCTCGGGCATCCGCCCGGCCGGCAGCACTCCCAGCAGCAGCGCCGCCGACATGCCCAACTGGCCGCCGAGGGTGGCGAGTTCCTGGCGCGGGGCGAGCAGCCCGAGGGCCGCGCCCAGCCCGGACAGCGCCGCGCCGGCAAGCGGGACCACGGCGACCAGCACCCACAGGTGGGCCATCGGCAGCTGGAAGAGCAGGCAGCCGACGACCGCGGTGACCACCGTCCCCGGCACCGTGAAGGACGCGTACGCGGCGGCCGCGCCGAGCACCACGGCGGCCGGCGGCACCGGCAGCGTCGCGTAGTGGTCGAGGCCGCCGCCGGCCCGCAGCTGACCGAAGTACTGGGCCAGCAGGTTCAGCGCGACGAAGGCGACGACCAGCACCGCGGAGCCGGCGACCACCGACCAGGCCGGGTCGCCGCCGCTGACCACCCCGCGCAGCAGGACCATGATCCCGACGGACTGGAAGGTGGCCACGAACAGCAGCGGTATCCGGGCGACCCGGGCCCGGGAGAGCTGGGCGCGGTAGACGGCTCCCAGCGCAGGCAGCAGCCGGGCCCGGGGCGCGAGCGGGGCGACCTCGCCGACCCCGCCGCCGTCCGGTTCGGCTCCGGTCCCGGTCGCCGCCCGCGCGGACACCACACTCACGCCGTCACCCAGCTTTCCCCGACCCACCGTCGGTCCGTCGTACGGGCGAGCGGGCGCCCGCCGTGGCCAGTCCTCGTCCGGCCTCCGGCCGGGGGTACCGCCGCGCTCACGCTTTTACCAGCCCCTCCGCGCGCCCGCCCAGGGAGACGTAGACGTCCTCCAGGCTCGGCGTGGCCAGGGTGAAGTCGTCCAGGGCCGCGAAGGCGGGCCCGGCGGTGACCGCGGTGACCGCGGTGCGGGCCCGGTCGGCGGGCAGCCGCAGGGTCCAGCGGCGGCCGGCGGTGCGGGCCTCGGCGGCGAGGGCGGCGACCTCGGGGACGTCGAGCGGGGGCCGGTCCCGCCAGACCAGCTCCAGCCGGACCTCCTCCCCCACCAGTTCCTTCAGCCGGCCCGGCGTGTCGCAGGCGATCACCCGGCCCTGGTCGATCACCGCGACCCGGTCGAGCACGCTCTCGGCCTCCAGGACGTTGTGGGTGACCAGGACGACAGCTGAGCCCCGCTCGGCGCGGCGGCGGTCCACCGCGGCCCACACGGCGCGCCGGGCGACCGGGTCCATGCCGGTGGTCGGCTCGTCGAGCACCAGCAGCGGGCGCTCGCCGATCAGCACGGTGGCGAAGCAGGCCAGCCGCCGCTGGCCGCCGGAGAGCTTCTTCAGCGCCCGGCCGGCGATCGGGCCCAGGCCCAGCTCGTCGAGGACCGCGTCGCGTTCGGCGCGGGCGGCGCCGGCGTCCAGGCCGCGCAGCCGGCCGGTGGTCTCCACGGCGAGGGAGACGGTCAGCTCGTCCAGCGCGGTCGACTCCTGGCCCAGGTAGCCCAGCAGCCGGGCGGCCCGCTCCGGGTGCCGCACCAGGTCGTGGCCGAGGACGACGATGCTGCCGGAGTCCGGCCTGAGCAGTCCGGTCAGCTGGCGGACCAGGGTGGACTTGCCGGCGCCGTTGGGGCCGAGCAGCCCGAAGATCTCGCCGCGCCGGACGTCCAGGCTGATGCCGTCGCTGGCGCGCACCGCGGGCGCCCGGTCCGCCCCGCGCCGCCCGCGCAGCGCGGGATAGGTCTTGACCAGGTCCCGCACGACGCACACCGGCGCGCCGCGCTCCACCTGTTTTGCGCCCGTCTTCACGAGTGACGAGAGTACGCGGCCCCGGGCGGTCGCCGGTCCCTGGGGCTCCACGGGACGGGCGCGTACGGCCGGCGCGCCGCGTGCGGGCGGGCGGTCAGTCGCCGATCGGGGTGTGTTCGGCGGCGGTGCGCAGGTCGACCTCGCGCCAGAAGCCGGCCCGGATGGCGTAGCGGTCGTGCTCGTCGATCTGGTCGTCCTTGTGGGCGAGCAGGCCGAAGCGGGCGGCGTAGCGGAGCAGTTCCCCGTCGATGCGGTGCGGGATGCGGGGGTACTCCGTCGAGAGCTGCTGGAGGTGGACGGAGTCGGAGAGCCGCTCGGTCCAGCGGCGGGCGAAGACCTGGCCGACCTCGAAGGGGTCGCCGCCGACCGCGGTGATGTCCTCCTCGCGGTCGGCCCAGCGCTGCTCGGCGCTGGTGAGCTGGGCGAGGGTGGGCAGCGAGGCGGTCTCGGCCGGTTCGCCGAGCGGGCCGCCGCGCTCGATCCAGCCCTTGTCGGAGGACCAGCGGAGGGTGGCGGCGGGCTGGGTGCCGTTCGGGGCGGAGTTCGGGGCGGAGCCCTGGACGACGTGGCCGGGGCGGCCGAGGCCGGCGAGGTCCTTGGGGGTGGGGACGCCGCGGGAGCCGCCGGAGCCGGTCTCGCCGGAGGACGCCTCGCGGTCGCCGTCGGGCACCGGGCGGGTGGCGCCGTTGCCGCCGCCCGCGGGGTCCGGTCCGGAGCCGGACGCGGCGGCCGCCGCCGCGGCGACCGCGGTCTCCGGGAGCGGGGCGGAGAGGATCGCGGCGATCTCGGGGCGCGGGGCGGGCGGCGGGGCGCAGGGTCCGCCCAGTTCCTTGGCGCGGACCGCGCCGGTGATCCAGGCGCGGTCCAGCACCCGCCGCTCGTCGGCCTCGGCGACCAGGTCCTCGGACTGGTTGTAGTCGCCGTCGGCGGCCTGGACGGCCCAGAGGTGGACGGCGACGCCGTGCTCCTTGGCGGACATCAGGCCGGGCAGCAGATCGCCGTCGCCGGTGACCAGGACGATGTCGGAGCAGGCGCGGTTGCGGGCGAGTTCGGTCAGCTCGGCGTGCATGGCGGCGTCCACGCCCTTCTGCGCCCAGCGTCCGTCGCTGCGGGTCAGGGCGCCCAGCCGGACGGTGACCCGGGGCATCACCCGCAGTCGGCGGTGTTCGGGCTGCGGGACGCGGTCGGGGGCGCCGTCGAACCAGTAGATCCGCAGCAGTGGCCGTTCGGTGTCGGCCTCGGCGCGCTGGCGCAGGCCCTGGATGAGGGCGGCGTGGTCGACGGTGATCCGGGAACGGGCGGGTTCTCCGGCGAGCAGGCTGGCGGCGGCACCGAGCAGATACCCGGCGTCGACCAGGACGACGCAGCGGTCCACGTTCCACCCTCTTCCCTGAGGTGCTGAAGTCCGGACGCCCCCCGGCTCCGCCCGTGGCACGAGTGCTCTTCGGCTTCCTTCGAGTCTGCCCGACCGAACGGGGGTTATCTGCACGAACTCGATCTTCGGCGTGGCGGATTCACGTTCGGCCAGTCGCACGTCGCGCAACTGCCGCCATCACTCAGGGTAATTGCCCGAAATGCAGTGATCTGTCTGCCGTGTAAGTCTGATTCCGGCCGATCCCAAGATCCCCCTCAGGAGGCACGATCATGGCCAAGAACAAGAAGGAACGGAAGCAACCCAAGGAGAGTCAGAGCGAACGCGGCCAGCAGCGGTCCGAGAAGGCGACGCTCGACGCGATCTCGCACTCGCAGGCCCAGGGCAGCCCGGCGGACGTCGCGCGCAAGCACCAGCGCCGCTTCGGCCACAACTGACACATCCCGGTGAAGCCACCCGGCAGCACCCCAACTGCCCCGCACCACCGATGACTTGCCGAGGGGCGCGCCCGAACCGTGCGGGCGCGCCCCTCGTCGTACCGGGGGCCGGGGCGGCGGCGACGCCCCGGCCGGATGCTCAGCCGGCCAGGCAGGACGGGCCGAGCAGCACCTTCAGGTCGCCGAACAACGACGGGTCGGCGGTGACCCGGTGGCGGTCCAGGCGGAGCACCGTGGTCTTCCGCACGCCCTGGAGTCGGATGCGGACCTCGGTCGAACCGCGGTGGCTGCTGAGCACCTCACCGAGCTTCTCGACCATCGGCGGGGTGACCTTCACCGCCGGGATGGTGATCGTCACCGGGGCGTCGGCGCCGGCCTCCGAGAGGTCGGGGACCATCATCTCCATGGCGACCAGCCGCGGCACGTCCTCCCGCTTGTCGAGCCGGCCCTTGACGAACACCACGGTGTCCTCGACGAGTTGGGTGGACACCAGCTGGTAGGTCGCCGGGAAGAACATGCAGTCGATGGAGCCGGCGAGGTCCTCGACGGTGGCGATGGCCCAGGCGTTGCCCTGCTTGGTCATCTTGCGCTGCAGGCCCGAGATGATGCCGCCGATGGTGACGATCGAGCCGTCCGAGTAGTCGCCGCCGGTCAGCTGGGCGATGGCGGCGTCCGCCTTGTCGCTCAGCACGTGCTCCAGCCCGAAGAGCGGGTGGTCGGAGACGTAGAGGCCGAGCATCTCGCGCTCCTGGGCGAGCAGATAGGTCTTGTCCCACTCCTCCTCGGAGAACTCCACGTCCAGCCCGAAGCCCGGCCCGTCGTCGGTGGCGTCGTCGCCCATCCCGCCGAAGAGGTCGAACTGCCCCTCCGCCTCCTTGCGCTTGACCTGGACGACGTTGTCGATCATCGGCTCGTAGTGCGCCGTGAGGCCCTTGCGGGTGTGGCCCATCTCGTCGAAGGCGCCGGCCTTGATCAGCGATTCGGTGGTGCGCTTGTTGCAGACCACCGCGTCGACCTTGTCGAGGTAGTCGGGGAAGGAGGAGTACTTCCCCTTGGCCTTGCGGCAGCGGATGATCGATTCGACGACGTTCTGGCCGACGTTCCGGACGGCAGTGAGGCCGAAGAGGATGACGTCGTCGCCCTGGGCGGCGAAGTTGGCCTCGGACTCGTTGACGTTCGGCGGGAGCACCTTGATGCCCATCCGGCGGCACTCGTTCAGATAGACCGCGGACTTGTCCTTGTCGTCGCGCACGGAGGTCAGCAGCGCGGACATGTACTCGGCCGGGTAGTTGGCCTTGAGGTAGGCGGTCCAGTAGGTGACCAGGCCGTACGCGGAGGAGTGCGCCTTGTTGAAGGCGTAGCCGGCGAACGGGACCAGGACGTCCCACAGGGCCTGGATCGCGGCGTCGCTGTAGCCGTTCTTGCGGGCGCCCGCCTGGAAGATGGTGAAGTTCTTCGCCAGTTCCTCGGGCTTCTTCTTGCCCATCACGCGGCGCAGGATGTCGGCCTCGCCGAGGGAGTAGCCGGCGACGATCTGCGCGGCCTTCTGCACCTGCTCCTGGTACACGATGAGGCCGTAGGTCAGACCCAGCGTCTCCTTCAGAGGCTCTTCGAGCTCCGGGTGGATCGGCGTGATCTCCTGCCGGCCGTTCTTGCGCTCGGCGTAGTTGATGTGCGAGTTCATGCCCATCGGGCCCGGCCGGTACAGGGCCGAGACGGCGGAAATGTCCTCGAAGTTGTCGGGCTGCATCTGGCGCAGCAGCGAGCGCATCGGGCCGCCGTCGAACTGGAACACGCCGAGCGTGTCACCGCGGCAGAGCAGTTCGTACGTCTTCGGGTCGTCGAGCGGGACCTCCAGGAGCTTCAGATTGATGCCCTTGTTGGCCTCCACCATCTTCACGGCGTCGTCCATGATGGTGAGGTTCCGCAGGCCCAGGAAGTCCATCTTGATCAGGCCGAGCGACTCGCACTGCGGGTAGTCCCACTGTGTGATGGTGACGCCGTCGGTGTGCCGCACCCAGATCGGGGCGTGATCGATGATCGGCTCGCTGGACATGATGACGCCGGCGGCGTGCACGCCCATCTGCCGGACCAGGCCCTCGACGCCCTTGGCGGTGTCGATGACCTTCTTGACGTCCGGCTCGTTCTCGTACATCCCCCGGATCTCGCCGGCTTCGTTGTAGCGCGGGTGCGAGGGGTTGGTGATGCCGTCGAGGTCGATGCCCTTGCCGAGGACGTCGGCGGGCATCGCCTTGGTGAGGCGGTCGCCCATGGCGTACGGGTAGCCGAGGACGCGGGCGGAGTCCTTGATGGCGTTCTTGGCCTTGATCTTGCCGTAGGTGCCGATCATGGCGACCTTGTCGGCGCCGTACTTCTCGGTGACGTACCTGATGACTTCGACGCGCCTACGCTCGTCGAAGTCGATGTCGACGTCGGGCATGGAGACGCGCTCGGGGTTGAGGAACCGCTCGAAGATCAGGCCGTGCTCGATCGGGTCGAGGTCGGTGATGCCCATGGCGTAGGCGACGATCGAACCGGCCGCGGAGCCACGGCCGGGGCCGACCGCGATGCCGTTGTTCTTCGCCCACATGATGAAGTCGGCGACCACCAGGAAGTAGCCCGGGAACCCCATCTGGATGATGACGTCCATCTCGTACTCGGCCTGCTTCTGCCGGTCCTCGGGGACGCCTCCGGGGAAGCGGCGCAGCATGCCGCGGCGCACTTCCTCCTTGAACCAGGTGGTGTTGGTGTAGCCCTCTTCCGGGATGTCGAACCTCGGCATGAGGTCGCGCTTCTCGAACATGCCGGTGGTGTCGACCTGCTCGGCGACCAGGAGGGTGTTGCGGCAGCCCTCCTGCCAGGCGTCCGAGGAGTCGATGGCGTACATCTCGTCGGTGGACTTGAGGTAGTAGCCGGTGCCGTCGAACTTGAAGCGGTCCGGGTCGGAGAGGTTCTTGCCGGTCTGGATGCACAGCAGCGCGTCGTGCGCGGTCGCCTCGTGCGCGTAGGTGTAGTGCGAGTCGTTGGTGACCAGCGGGGGGATGCCGAGCTTCTTGCCGATCTCCAGCAGGCCGTCGCGGACCCGGCGCTCGATCTCGATGCCGTGGTCCATCAGCTCCAGGAAGTACCGGTCCTTGCCGAAGATGTCCTGGTATTCGGCGGCCGACTTCAGGGCCTCGTCGAACTGGCCGAGGCGCAGCCGGGTCTGCAGCTCGCCGGAGGGGCACCCGGTGGAGGCGATCAGGCCCTCGCTCCACTGGGAGATCGTCTCCTTGTCCATGCGCGGCCACTTCTGCAGCCAGCCCTCGGCGTACGCGTCCGAGGAGAGCTTGAAGAGGTTGTGCAGCCCCGTGCTGTTCGCCGCCCAGATCGTCTTGTGGGTGTAACCACCGGAACCGGAGACGTCGTCGCGCTTCTGGTGCGGCTGGCCCCACTGGATCTTGCGCTTGTTGCGCCGCGACTCCGGCGCGACGTACGCCTCGATGCCGATGATCGGGGTGACCCCGGCCTTCTGCGCGGAGTGGAAGAAGTCGTACGCGCCATGGAGGTTGCCGTGGTCGGACATGGCGATGTGCGTCATCCCCATGTCCTTGCACGCCTTGAACATGTCGGAGAGCCGCGCGGCACCGTCCAGCAGCGAGTACTGGGTGTGGACGTGCAGGTGCGTGAAGGGGGGCCTGGACGAGGGGGCCACGGCGCTGAACCTCCGGGAACGGCAGTTGTCGGGACTGGTCGGGCGGGATGGACGGGGCAGGTCCGCCGGGAGCGGCGGAAGCCGTCCGCAGGGATGGACGGAAGATGTCGCGAGGGATGGGTGGGACGGTGTTGAAGTCTACGACCCGGCACTGACAGCGGGGGCCCGCAGCGGTGCGCACGGCGCCCCCGGCGGGACGACCGACGACCGGGCACTCACGGGCCGCCCCGTGCGTTGTCCCGCTGATCTCCGATTCGCTTTCCCGGCACTGCAGGAGGCAGCCAGCGATGCCGATCCCACACGCCCCGACGCGGGACACCGCGCGGCCCGGCCAGGACACCGCCCGGCGCGACGGGGAGATCCTCGCCGCCCTCGACACCGCCCCCGAAGGCGCCCTGCGCCGGATGGCCGGTTCCCCCGCCGCGTTCTTCCGGGGCGCGGCGCCCCTGTTCCACCACGACCTGGCGGAGTCCGGCGCGGGCGCGCAGGGCACGCCGTATCTGGACGAGCGGACCG
Source organism: Streptomyces noursei (assembly GCF_016917755.1). Classification (GTDB taxonomy): domain Bacteria; phylum Actinomycetota; class Actinomycetes; order Streptomycetales; family Streptomycetaceae; genus Streptomyces; species Streptomyces yunnanensis. The sequence goes on from NZ_CP070326.1 coordinate 3,108,362, forward strand.
CCCGGGTGTGGATCCACGGCGATCTGCACGCCGGGAGCTTCGGCGGGTATCTGGACGCCACGGGCCGTCTGGTGTTCGGCGTCACCGGATCGGGTGAGTCCTACGTCGGCCCGTTCACCTGGGACCTGAAGCGGTGCGCGGCCTCGGTGGCGCTGCTCGGGCACGCCCGGGGGCTGAGCGATGCCCGGATCACCGAGCTGGTGCGGGCCTTCGCCGCGGCCTATCGGGAGCACATCCATGCGCTGGCCTCCGACGCGGACACCGCGCCGCCGTGCACCCTGGACACCGCCGACGGCCCGCTGCTCGCGGTGCTGCGCGCGGCCCGCGGCCGGACCCGGGCCGGGCTGCTGGCGTCGCGGACCGAGCGGTGCGACGGCGAGCGGCGCCTCGCGGTCGGGCACGACGGCGTCGAGCTGGACGCGGCGGCCCGCTACACGATCCTGGCGGCGTTCGACGGCTATCTGGAGACGCTGCCGGAGAGCTCCCTGGCCCGCCCGGAGGCGTACCGGATCAAGGACGTGGTGGGCCGGCGCGGCACCGGCACGGCCGACGCGGAGGCGTACGACCTGCTGCTGGAGGGCGGCAGCGACGTCCTGGAGAGCGATGTGGTGCTCACCATGCGGCGGGCGCGGACCCCGTCGCTCGCCCGGTACCGCCCCCTCCCCGACGTCGCCGAGCACGTCCGGCACGACGGACAGCTGGCGGTGCTGGCGCGGTGCGCCCTCCAGACGCACGCCGATCCCTGGCTGGGCTGGACCGCGCTGGACGGCGCGGGCCTGGTCGTCGGCGAGGTCTCGCCGTACACCACCGGGCTGGACTGGTCCGGCCTGGACGACCCCGAGGAGTTCGCCGCGGCCGTCGTCGGGCTGGGCCGGGTCACCGCCGCGGCGCACGCCGCGGGGGACGGCAAGGCCCGGCATCCGCTGGTGCCGTTCCGGCCCGAGCGGGCCATCGACGCGGCCCTGGCGGCCGACGAGGACGGCTTCGGCCCGCTGCTGGCGGACTTCGCGCACTCCGGTGCGGCCCGCGCCCGTGCCGACCACGCGCTCTTCGTCGAGTTGCTCCGGGACGGTCGATTCCCGGTCCGGTAGCCCATCCGGCCCGCCCCCTTAGTAACCCTTTAGCCCGTCCCATGGCACACTCGCTGACGATGGACATCTCTGCGGCACACCTGCGGGCACTGCGCGCGGCGCTCTTCACGGCGCTGTGCGTGACGCTGTCCTCGGCATCCCATGTGCTGCTCTCCCGTATGCCGCTGCCGCCGGTCACCGTCGCCGTGACCGGCGTCGCGGTGTTCGCGCTCGCCTACGCCCTGGCCGGCCGCGAGCGCGGCTACTGGCGGATCGCCGGGCTGCTGCTCCCCCTGGAGCTCGCCGCCGACGCGGTCTTCAGCCTCGGCCAGGACACCTGCTACGGCACGGACGGGACCCAGGCCGCCCCGGTCCACTCGCTGAGCACGATGCTGCTCTGCGGCGGCGGACCGGTCGGCGGCCCGCTGGCCCAGCTCTCCCGCGAGGGCGGCGCGCCGGCCCAGGTCTGGCTGCTGCTGCTCGCCGCGCACCTGGCCGTCGGGCTGCTGGCGGCCGGCTGGCTGCGCCGCGGCGAGGCCGCGCTGGTGCGGCTGCTGGGCGCGGTGGCCGGCTTCGCCTTCCGTCCGATGCTGATCGCGGCCGCGGTCCTGGGCCGGGTCCTGGCGCCGCGTCGCCCGGTGCCCGCCCCCGTGCGGAGCGGTCCGGTCGCCCGGTCCGTTCCCCTGCTCGTGCACTCCGTGGTGCGCCGCGGGCCGCCCTGCGCGCTCGCCGCCTGACGGCCCTCCCGGGCCCGGCGGCCGGCGCACGCCCTCAGGGCGCAGACGCCTCCCGGTAGCACGCACCCCCGTCCCCACGGACCACGGAACCCACGGAGCAGAACAGTCATGAGCAACCGCAACAGTCAGGCCAACAAGCAGGCAGCCCGTGAGCGGCTGCGCGCCGAGCGCGAGCGGCAGGCCAAGAAGGAGCGCACCCGCCGGCAGCTGATCGTCGGCGGCTCGGTCGTCGCGGTGCTGGCGGTGGCCGGCGGCATCGGTCTGGCGGTCGCCAACTCCGGCGGCGGTGACAGCGGCGGCGGCTCGGGCGCCGACGTCTGGGCGAAGGCCGCCAAGGCCAAGCCGGTCCCGCCGGCGAACACCAGCGGCCCCAACGGCACCACCGTGGTCGTCGGCAAGTCCGACGCCAAGAACAGCCTGGAGCTCTTCGAGGACCCGCGCTGCCCCGGCTGCGCCGCCTTCGAGGAGACCGTCGGCTCCCAGATCGAGAAGGACGTCAGCGACGGCAAGTACAAGGCGACGTACCACCTGGGCACCTTCCTGGACGGCAACCTCCAGGGCACCGGTTCCAAGAACGCGCTGAGCGCGCTGGGCGCCGCGCTGAACGTCTCCCCGGACGCCTTCCTGAAGTACAAGTACGCGCTGTACTCCAAGGAGTTCCACCCGGAGGAGATGGGCCCGGACAAGTTCGCCGACGACAGCTACCTGATCAAGGTGGCCGACACCGTCCCCGCGCTGAAGGGCAACGCCGCCTTCCAGAAGGCCGTCAAGGGCGGCACGTACGACGCCTGGGCGATGGCGATGTCCAAGGAGTTCGACTCGCACAAGGACGTCCGCAGCACCCCGACGGTGCGGATGAACGGCACGGTCCTGGGCACCCAGTCCGCCCAGGGGCCGGTCGCGCCGTCCACGGTCGCGGACTTCAACGCGCAGGTGGAGAAGAACCTCAAGAAGTGACCCCCGGGTCCTGACGCCGGGGCACACCCCCGGCACCGGCATCGGCATCGGCCGGCGTGCACCGCGCACGCCGGCCGATGCCAAATCTTGACCCGGTTTCCCGTCGTGCTCATGGCAGACTCCCGGCCATGCAGGGGAGGGGAGTCCACCCGGCGGTCCGGCCGGGGGGCCGACCGGGGGTGAGGGGGGTACCTCCGCTCGTCGGGCACCTGGCCGGCGGGCTGCTCGCGCACGGGGTACACGGGGTACGCCGCCGCGGCCCGCCGTCCCGGCCGCCGTCTGACACCCGCATCGCCCCAGCCAGCGCCGCACCGAAGGATCGGACACCCCCCATGAGCAACCGCAACACCCAGGAGAACAAGCAGGCCGCCCGCGAGCGGATCCGCGCCCAGCGCGAGAAGGAGAAGAAGAAGGAGCGGCTGCGCCGCCAACTCATCGTGGCGGTCTCGGCCGTGGGCGTCCTGGCGATCGCCGGCGGCATCGGCTTCGCCGTGATGAAGGCGAACCAGCCGACCGGCTGGGAGGCCGCCAAAGAGGCCAAGTTGGTGACTCCGGCGCACACCCAGGGCGACAAGGGCACCGAGATCCTGATCGGCGACAAGAACGCCAAGCAGACGCTGGAGGTGTTCGAGGACGTCCGCTGCCCGGCGTGCGCGGCCTTCGAGCAGAGCACCGGCGAGGAGTTGCTCAAGGACCTCCACGACGGCCGCTTCAAGGTCCGTTACACCATGTACTCGTTCATCGACGACATGCAGGGCGGCGAGGGCTCCAAGAACGCGCTGAGCGCGCTGGGCGCGGCGCTGAACATCAGCCCGGAGGCGTTCTTGAAGTACAAGTCGGCGCTGTACTCCGCCAAGTACCACCCCGACGAGCGCGAGGACCTCTACGCCAAGGACTCCGAGCTGCTCAAAGTGGCCGGCGACGTACCGGAGTTGAAGGGCAACAAGGCGTTCGAGAAGCAGGTCAAGGACGGCACCTACGACCGCTGGGCGATGGAGATGACCGCGCTGTTCGGGCGTAAGGGCGTGCGCGGCACCCCCACCTTCATGCACGGCGACAAGAAGCTGACGATGGCGGAGATCCCGCAGCAGAAGATGACGCAGGAGCAGTACAACCAGCTCGCGCGGGCCAACTTCCGCAAGATGATCGACGCGGAGTTCGGCCCGGCGAAGGGCGGCGACGCGGGCAAGGGTCAGGACGCCGGCAAGGACGGCGGCGGCCAGGGCATCGCCAAGGGTGAGAAGGACCCGACCGGCGGCAACTGACCGCCGCGGCAGGCCGATCGGGGCCCCTCGCGCCCCGGTGCCCTGGGGGCAGGGCCGGCGTTCCGGGCATACCGGAAGCCGGCCGCCGGGGCCCGGCCGTCGTTCAGCCCCGCTCGGGCAGGTCGGCCAGGAACCCCAGCGCGACCTTCCAGGCGCTCTCCGCCGCCTCCGCGTCGTAGTCCGGCAGTTCGGGGTCGGTGAAGAGGTGGCCGGCGCCGGCGTAGCGGAACACCTCGACGTCGGCACCGGCCCTGCGCATCCGCAGGTACCAGGCGTTGAGCCAGTCGTGCGGCTCGTACGGGTCGGGGTCGGCGACGTGCAGCTGCACCGGCAGCTCGTCGGCGGCGGCACCGTCGGCGATGTCGGAGGTGCCGTGCAGCAGGAGCAGCCCGCGGGCCTTCTCGTCGCCGAGGGCGAGGTTCTGCGCGACCGCGCCGCCGAAGGAGAACCCGGCGTAGACCAGCCCGCGGTCGGAGTACGGGGCGACGGCCGCGACGGCGCGACGGAGCAGCTCCTCCTTGCCGAACTCGTCCTTGATCACGATGCCGTCGGCGACCGAGTCGGCGGTCCGTCCGCCGAACAGGTCCGGGACGATCACCTCGTGGCCCGCGGCCCGCAGCCGGTCCGCGCCGGCGTGCACCGCGGGGCGCAGCCCGCACACCGAATGAAACAGCACGATGGTGGAGGAACCGCTGGTCGCGGGCTCGACGGAGGCGGGCACAGACATCACTTCCCTGGGGTTGGATCGCTCTCCCCCCATCGTGCCAGCTACCGTCGTCGGGTCCGGCAGGAGCACACCGCACCGAGGAGGAGACCGTGTCCCTGGAGGCCGTGCTGCGCCCGATCGCCGTCGTCGGCGGCTCGCTCGTGGTCGCACTCGTCGTGGTCCGGCTGATCGACCGGACCCTGCTGCGGATCGACACCCGGCACCCGGAGACCCCGCTGTGGGGACTGCTGCGCCGCTGCCGGATACCGCTCCGACTGATGCTCGCCGCCGCCCTGTTGCTCGGCTCCTTCGGCCAGACCGGGATCCCGGTCGTGGTGCACCACGCGGTGGGCATCGGCCAGGCCCTGACGCTGGTGCTGATAGCGGCCACCGCCTGGCTGCTGGTGCGGGCCGCGGCGGCGATCGTGGAGTCGTCGTACGCCCGCTACGCGGCGGGCGCCCGGGACGCGGCACGGGTGCGGCGGGTGCGGACCCAGGTGACGCTGATCCAGCGGGTGGTCACCGCGGTGGTGATCGTCGTCGCGGCAGCCTCCATGCTGCTGACGTTCCCGCAGATGCGGGCGGTGGGCACGTCCATGCTGGCCTCGGCCGGCCTGCTGGGCATCGTCGCCGGTATCGCCGCCCAGTCCACCCTGGGCAACCTCTTCGCCGGGCTGCAGATCGCGTTCGGCGACATGGTGCGCATCGGGGACACCGTGGTCGTGGACGGCCAGTGGGGCACGGTCGAGGAGATCACCCTGACGTTCCTGAGCGTGCGGACCTGGGACGAGCGGCGGATCACCATGCCGGTGTCGTACTTCACCAGCAAGCCGTTCGAGAACTGGTCGCGCGGCGGCGCGCAGATGACCGGCGCGGTCTTCTACCACCTCGACCACTCCGCCCCGGTGGAGAAGATGCGGCAGCGCCTGCACGAGCTGCTCCAGGAGTGCCCGGAGTGGGACGGCCGGTCCTGGAGCCTGGTGGTCACCGACACCACCCCGTCCACCATCGTGGTGCGCGCCCTGGTCACCGCCCGGGACGCGGACGCCGTGTGGGCGGTGCGCTGCCAGATCCGCGAGCGGATGATCGAGTGGCTGCGGACCGAGCACGCCTACGCGCTGCCGCGGATCGCCACCGCGCCCGCGCCGTCCGCCGAGGAGACCCGGCGCGCGATGCCGCCCGGTCCGGCGGCCGGCCCGGACGGCGCCGGGGCCCACTGACCGGCCGCCCGTCCGGTGCACCCCCCCGCCGCGCCTACGGGGTCGCCCGCAGGCTCCGCACGTCCAGGTGGCGCAGCACCCGGTCGACGATCTCCGGGTCGGTGCCCGGCTCGCTGCGGGCCGCCAGCACCTCGTGCCGGGCGGCCGAGAGCATCTCGTTCTGGATCCGCTGGACCTTCTTCAGCCGGGAGATGCGCTTCTCGAACAGCTCCCGCCGCTCCTCGTCGACGATGTCCGGCGCGATCCGGGCCCCGATGTCGTAGGCCCGGCGGGCCAGTTGGTCGGCGACCTCGTCGGAGACCTCCTCGACCTCCAGGATCTCCTTCAGCCGGCGCTTGGACGCCTTGATGACCCGCAGCGCCAGCTCCCGCTCCAGCTCGTCCGCGGCGTCGGTGTCGGCCCGCACCCGCAGCTTGCGCACCAGCCAGGGCAGCGTCAGCCCCTGGATGATCAGCGTGGACAGGACCACCGCGAAGGCGATGAACAGGATCTCGTCACGGGCCGGGAAGGGCCCGCCGTCGATCCCGTAGGGGATGGCCAGGGCCAGCGCCACCGAAGCCACCCCGCGCATCCCGGACCACCACATGATGACCGTCTCGCGCCAGCTCATCGGGATGTCCTCGTCGTAGTCCCGGCGCTTGTGCATCCGCTTGGCGAGCCAGGCGGCGGGCAGCAGCCACACCAGCCGCACCGCGACGACCACCCCGACCACCGCGGCGCCGGCGCCCAGCAGCGAGCCCCAACGGCCGGCGGCGGCACCGAGGATGTTGTGCAGCTCCAGGCCGATCAGCCCGAACGCGACGCCGGTGACGAGGGTGTCGACCACCTCCCAGAAGGTGTAGCCGGCCAGCCGGCCCATCACGTCGTCCGCGTCGACCGCGTACTCGGCCAGGAACAGCGCGCAGGTCAGCACCGCGAGCACGCCCGACCCCTTGAACTCCTCGGCCAGGACGTACGCCACGAACGGCACCAGCAGGGTCAGCCCGATCTGCAGCGTCGGATCGCCGAGCCGCCCCATCAGCTGGTTCGTGACCCAGCCGAGCACCAGGCCGACCGCTATGGCGACGACGGCGGAGAGCACCAGCGAGCCCACCGCGCCGGGCACCGAGAAGCTCCCGCTGATCACCGCGGCCAGTGCGACGTGGTACAGCACGATCGCGGTGACGTCGTTGAACAGCCCCTCGCCCTCCAGGATGGAGACCATGCGGCGGGGCAGTCCGAGCTTGCCGGCCACCGCGGTGGCGGCGACCGGGTCGGGCGGGGCGACCAGCGCGCCCAGCACCACCGCGGCGGCCACCGGCATCCCCGGCACCACCGCCTGGGCGACCGCCGCGACCGCCGCCGTGGTGGCGAACACCAGCAGCACGGCGAGCAGGAAGATCGGCCGCAGGTTGGCGGTGAACTGCCGCCAGGAGGTGCGCTGGACGGCCGCGTAGAGCAGCGGCGGCAGCACGATCGGCAGGATGTACTCGGGCGGCACCTCGACGTTGGGCACGAACGGCAGCAGCGCCAGCACCGCGCCGGCGAGCGTCATCAGCACCGGCGAGGGCAGGCCCAGCCGGTCGCCGACCGGAACCATCACCACCGCTCCGAACAGCAGGACGAACAGCAGGGCCAACTGATCCACGGTGGCTACGCTCCGGGGCGGTCGATTTCGATCACATTCCGCCCCAAGCCTGCCACGAAGTGATCAGATGCCCGCTTTTGCCGTCCTAGATGTCCGGAGTTGGCCCGACTCGGGCGCGGTACCGACGTCAGTGGCTCTCTTCCCGGACGGTGTCCAGCGCATGCTGGAGGTCCGCCGGGTACGCGCTCTCGAACTCGACCCAGCGCCCGTCCGAGGGGTGCTCGAAGCCCAGCCGCACCGCGTGCAGCCACTGCCGGGCCACGCCCAGCCGCTTGGCGAGGGTGGGGTCCGCGCCGTAGGTCATGTCGCCGACGCAGGGGTGCCGGTGCGCGGACATGTGCACCCGGATCTGGTGCGTCCGGCCGGTCTCCAGCTTGATGTCCAGCAGGCTGGCCGCCCGGAACGCCTCGATCAGGTCGTAGTGGGTGACCGACGGCTTGCCGTCGGCGATGACCGCCCACTTGTAGTCGTGGTGGGGGTGCCGCCCGATGGGGGCGTCGATGGTGCCGCTCATCGGGTCCGGGTGACCCTGCACCAGCGCGTGGTAGCGCTTGTCCGGCACCCGCTCCTTGAACTGCCGCTTCAGCGAGGTGTACGCGCGCTCCGACTTGGCGACCACCATCAGCCCGGAGGTCCCGACGTCGAGGCGGTGCACGATGCCCTGCCGCTCGGCCGCCCCCGAGGTGGAGATCCGGTAGCCGGCCGCGGCCAGACCACCGATGACGGTGGTGCCGCTCCAGCCGGGGCTGGGGTGCGCGGCGACCCCCACCGGCTTGGCGATCACCACGATGTCGTCGTCGTCGTGCACGATCTCCATGCCCTCGACGGGCTCGGCGACGATCTCGACCGGCGCGGCGGCGGCCGGCATCTCGACCTCAAGCCAGGCGCCCCCGCGCACCCGCTCGGACTTCATCACCTCGGCGCCGTCGACCCGGACCTTGCCGGCCGACGCGAGCTCGGCCGCCTTCGTCCGGGAGAAGCCGAACATGCGGGCCAGCGCGGCGTCCACACGCTCGCCCTCCAGGCCGTCCGGTACGGGCAGGGTGCGGATCTCGGGGAAGCTGCTCACCCCACGAGTATGGCAGTCCCGCGGTACTGCCCTGCCCGGCGAGGGCCCCGGGGCCGGGACACCGGCGCGGAAGCGGGATGTGGTACGGGGCGCGGCCCGTCAGTCCTTGTGGATCGTCCCGTCGGGGTCCAGGCCCCGGAAGGACAGCAGCACGATCAGCACGCCGCCGCAGACGATCGCGGAGTCGGCGAGGTTGAAGACCGCGAAGTGCGCGGGGGCGATGAAGTCCACCACCGCACCCCGGAAGACGCCTGGCGAACGGAAGATCCGGTCGGTGAGGTTGCCGAACGCACCGCCCAGCAGCAGCCCCAGCGCGATCGCCCAGGGCAGGCTGTAGAGCTTGCGGGCGATCCGGGCGATCACCACGATCACCACCGCGGCGATCACGGTCAGCAGGACCGTCAGCGCCTCGCCGAAGCCGAAGGCCGCCCCGCGGTTGCGGATCACGCTGAACTGCAGCAGCGTCCCGATGACCTCGACCGGCGCGTGGTGCTCCAGCTTGGCGACCACCGCGAGCTTGCTGCCCAGATCGAGCAGGTAGACGATCGCGGCCACCAGCAGCAGCGCGGCGATCCGCCGCTTGCCCCGCCCGGTGGGCCGCTCGCCCTCCGCCGGCCGTCCCCCTTCGGATCCCGTCGTGGGATCCGACCCGGAACCCGGCTCGGATTCCGGCGTACCGGTGATGCGTTCCGCCTCTGCCACGTGTGCGTCCCTCAGCCCGTCGAGTCCTTCACCAGGCCCAGCCCGGCTGACCACGAGGGTACGGCACACGCCTGCGCCGGCGGGCCGGTCAGGTGCCGGCCCGCTACGCGCCGCGGGCGCACCCCGATCAGCGCCGTTCCTGCTTCTGCTTGCACTCCACGCAGAGCGTCGCGCGCGGGAACGCCTGCATCCGCGCCTTGCCGATCGGCTGCCCGCAGTTCTCGCACAGGCCGTACGTGCCGGCGTCCAGCCGGCCGAGCGCCCGCTCGGTCTGGTGCAGCATCTCGCGGGCGTTGGAGGCCAGCGCCAGCTCGTGCTCGCGGGTGATGTTCTTGGTGCCGGTGTCGGCCTCGTCGTCGCCCGCGCCGTCCCCCGAGTCCCGCATCAGCCCGGCGATCGCGTCCTCCGCGGCGACGATCTCGGCCCGCAGCCGGCCCACCTCGTCCATCAGGGCCGACCGCGCCTCGGCCACCTCCGCCGGCGTCCAGGGATCCTCGCCGGGCCGCACCGCGAGTTCACCGGGTGTCGCGGCCGCACGGGCCGGGGGCACCGCGGAGTCCGCGCCGTGCGCGACCGACGCGTCCTCCGCCGTCTTCTTCGCCACCACCGTGTTGGCTCCCGTCTTCTCCGCCGCCGGCGCCTGCCCGGTCGCCCTCGCGGCCGCCGCCTTCTTGGCGGTCGCCTTCTTCGCCGTCGTCTTCTTGGCCGCCGCCTTCTTCGCCGCGGTCTTCTTCGCCGCGGTCTTCTTGGCGGCGGCCTTGGCGGGCGCCGCCTTCTTGGCCGGTGCCTTCTTCACGGCCGCCTTCTCCGGGGCGGCCTGCTCGTGCTGCTCCGGCGCCGCCGGGTGCCCGGTCGCCTCCTGGCGGACGGACCGCCGCACGACGTCCTCGTCAGCAGGCCCGCCGGACGTCGTGATCTTCTCCGCGGCGGTCTTTTTCGCCACCATGGCCGCGATCCCTTCACATATGTGATCTAGTTCGCGAATCGTGACGGGAACGATAAGTCGCCTCACGGCACGCGGCAACGAGACGCACCGCCCAGCCACCCCCGCCGCCGGGGCCGCACGTCCGGTCTGCCTCGGTTGTGCCCCGCTCCCCGCGCCGTAATCCGCCCGGAACGACCCGCTCCGGAGGTGCTCGCCATTCGGGTCACCCGCCGGGCGGCGGCGCCCGCCCGGTCCCCCCGGGGTCGGCGGCCGGGAAATCCGGTCGGCCGCCCTCGGCGCGGCCCCGTACACTGGGCGGAGCGAAAGGCGTCGATGGGACGAGTAGCGTCATACGCAGCCTGCAGCGACCCGGGGACGGTGCGAGCCCGGGGGCGTGCATGACGTGAAGATCAGCCCGGAGCCGCCGGAAGAAAGCTCTGGACAGTGGGCGGGGCCCACGATCTCGGACAGTGGGCGGGGCCCACGGGCCGCCAGGGCGACTAGAACCGGCAGCGCGACCCCAATGAGGGGGCGGTGCGGCGCGCACCGCCAAGGAGGGTGGTACCGCGGGAGCACGTGCTCTCGTCCCTCCGGTCGGAGAACGCACCCAGGTGTCCGCCGGAGGAACCGATGAGTCCCACACCCCAGTACCGCCAGGTACCAGCCCAGGTAGACCTGCCCGCCCTGGAACACGCGGTGCTCGACTTCTGGCAGGAGCGGAAGGTCTTCGCCCGCACCCTGCAGCAGTCCGAGGGCCGCCCCGAGTGGGTCTTCTACGAGGGCCCCCCGACGGCCAACGGCATGCCCGGCGCCCACCACATCGAGGCCCGCGTCTTCAAGGACGTCTTCCCCCGGTTCCGCACGATGCAGGGCTACCACGTCGACCGCAAGGCCGGCTGGGACTGCCACGGCCTCCCGGTCGAGCTGGCCGTGGAGAAGGAGCTGGGCTTCAACGGCAAGAAGGACATCGAGGCGTACGGCATCGCCGAGTTCAACGCCAAGTGCCGCGAGTCGGTGACCCGGCACACCGACGCCTTCGCCGAGCTCACGACCCGCATGGGCTACTGGACCGACCTGGACGCCCCGTACCGCACGATGGACCCCGACTACATCGAGTCGGTGTGGTGGTCGCTGAAGGAGATCTTCACCAAGGGCCTGCTGGTCCAGGACCACCGCGTCGCCCCCTGGTGCCCGCGCTGCGGCACCGGTCTGTCGGACCACGAGCTGGCGCAGGGCTACGAGACGGTCGTCGACCCCTCGGTCTTCGTCCGGCTCCCGCTGACCTCCGGCCCGCTGGCCGGCCGGGCCGCCCTGCTGATCTGGACGACCACCCCCTGGACCCTGGTCTCCAACACCGCGGTCGCCGCCCACCCCGACGTCACCTACGTCGTCGCCACCGACGGCACCGAGCAGCTGGTCGTCGCCGAGCCGCTGCTGGAGAAGGCGCTGGGCGAGGGCTGGACGGCCACCGGCCAGTCCTTCACCGGCCGCGAGATGGAGCGCTGGTCCTACGAGCGCCCCTTCCGGCTGCTCGACCTCGACGGCGCCAACTTCGTCGTCAACGCCGAGTACGTCACCACCGACGACGGCACCGGCCTCGTCCACCAGGCCCCCGCCTTCGGCGAGGACGACCTGCGGACCTGCCGCGCGTACGGCCTCCCGGTGGTCAACCCGGTCCGCCCGGACGGCACCTTCGAGGAGCAACTCCCCCTCGTCGGCGGCCAGTTCTTCAAGAAGGCCGACGAGGCGCTGGTCGCCGACCTGGACGCGCGCGGCCTGCTCTTCCGCCACGTCGCGTACGAGCACAGCTACCCGCACTGCTGGCGCTGCCACACCGCGCTGCTCTACTACGCCCAGCCGTCCTGGTACATCCGCACCACCGCGGTCAAGGACGCCCTGTTGCGGGAGAACGAGAACACCAACTGGTTCCCGGACTCGGTCAAGCACGGCCGGTTCGGCGACTGGCTGAACAACAACATCGACTGGGCGCTGTCCCGCAACCGCTACTGGGGCACCCCGCTGCCCATCTGGCGCTGCGAGGAGGGCCACCTCACCTGCGTCGGCTCGCTCACCGAGCTGTCCGAGCTGACCGGCACCGACCAGTCCGGCCTGGACCCGCACCGCCCGTTCATCGACGCGATCACCTTCGGCTGCACCCACGAGGGCTGCACGCTGACCGCGGTCCGCGTCCCGGAGGTCATCGACGCCTGGTACGACTCCGGCTCGATGCCGTTCGCGCAGTGGGGCTACCCGTACCGCAACAAGGAGCTCTTCGAGAAGCGGTACCCGGCGCAGTTCATCTCCGAGGCCATCGACCAGACCCGTGGCTGGTTCTACACGCTGATGGCCGTCGGCACGCTCGTCTTCGACAAGTCCTCCTACGAGAACGTGGTCTGCCTGGGCCACATCCTCGCCGAGGACGGCCGGAAGATGTCCAAGCACCTGGGCAACATCCTCCAGCCGATCCCGCTCATGGACCAGCACGGCGCCGACGCGGTCCGCTGGTTCATGGCGGCCGGCGGCTCCCCGTGGTCGGCCCGCCGGGTCGGTCACAACACCATCCAGGAAGTCGTCCGCAAGACCCTGCTGACGTACTGGAACACCGTCGCCTTCCAGGCGCTCTACGCCCGCACCTCCAACTGGGCGCCGTCCGCGGCCGATCCGGCCCCGGCCGACCGCCCGCTGCTGGACCGCTGGCTGCTCGGCGAGCTGCACACCCTCGTCGACGAGGTGACCGGTGCGCTGGAGAGCTACGACACCCAGCGCGCCGGCAAGCTGCTCTCCGCGTTCGTCGACGACCTCTCCAACTGGTACGTCCGCCGCTCGCGCCGCCGCTTCTGGCAGGGCGACGCCGCCGCGCTGCGCACCCTCCACGACGTCATCGAGACGGTCACCCGGCTGATGGCCCCGCTCGTCCCGTTCATCACCGAGCGGGTCTGGCAGGACCTGGTCGTCCCGGTCACCCCGGACGCCCCGGATTCGGTCCACCTCGCCACCTGGCCGGTGGCCGACCGCGCGCTGATCGACCCGGCGCTCTCCGCGCAGATGCAGCTGGTGCGCCGGCTGGTCGAGCTGGGTCGCGCCACCCGCGCCGAGTCCGGGGTGAAGACCCGCCAGCCGCTGTCCCGCGCGCTGGTCGGCGCGCACGGCTTCGCGGACCTCTCCGAAGACCTGCGCGCCCAGATCGCCGAGGAGCTCAACGTCAGCTCGCTGGCCTCGCTCTCCGAGGTGGGCGGCTCCCTGGTCGACACCACCGCCAAGGCCAACTTCCGGGCCCTGGGCAAGCGGTTCGGCAAGGGTGTCCAGGCGGTGGCCAAGGCCGTCGCCGCCGCGGACGCCGCCGCCCTCTCGCTCGCGCTGCGCGAGGGCACGGCGAGCGTCGAGGTGGACGGCGAGACCGTCGGCCTGAGCCCCGAAGAGGTCATCATCACCGAAACCCCGCGCGAGGGCTGGTCGGTGGCCTCGGACGCGGGCGCGACGGTCGCCCTCGACCTGGAGATCACCCCGGAGCTGCGCCGCGCCGGCCTGGCCCGCGACGCGATCCGGCTGATCCAGGAGGCCCGCAAGAACAGCGGCCTGGACGTCGCCGACCGGATCGCGCTGCGCTGGGCCGCCGCCGACGACGAGCTGCGGACGGCGCTGACCGACCACGCCGCGCTGATCGCCGACGAGGTGCTGGCCACCGACTTCGCCGCCGGTGAGCCGGACGGTTCCTACGGCCCGGCCTTCACGGACGAGGCACTGTCCCTGACCTTCCACCTCCGCAAGGCATAACGGAGCACGGAAGCACGACGGAGCACGACCAGGCCCCGGCGCACTCCGCGCCGGGGCCTGCGCTCTTGTCCGCCCCCCGCGTACCACCACCGCGCTCCTCACAGGGAACGACGGGACGGGAGACGCGACGACAGACGGCTCCAAAGCGGTACGAACAGGGCCGGGCCCCGAGGGAGTTCCCTCGGGGCCCGGCCCTGATTGCCGACTCTGCGCGCCGTACCGGCGTCAGCCGTCCGTCAGTTGTCGTCCTCGTCGATGAGGAAGCCGCGCATCGGCGACGGCGTCTGCTGCATCGGCGACGGACCCTGCGGCCGCACCGGTGCCATCGGCTGGGTCATCGCCGGCGACATCTGCTGCTGACCGCCGTAGGACGGACCACCGCTGGACGGGCTGCTCATGGAGTGGTTGCCGCCCATGGACGGGCCGCCACCCATGGTGTGGTTGCCGCCCATGGTGCCCGCACCGGCCGACGCCATCGACGGCGACGGCGGCAGCGAGGGGGCAGACGGGGTCCGCGGCGGGGCCAGCGACTCGTCGGACTGGTTCTCCAGCTGACGCAGCTGGCTCTCCAGGTACGACTTCAGACGCGTGCGGTACTCGCGCTCGAAGCCGCGCAGGTCCTCGACCTTGCGCTCCAGCGTCGCGCGGGCCGACTCCAGCGAGCCCATCGCCACGCGGTGCTTCTCCTGCGCGTCCCGCTCCAGCGCGTCGGCCTTGGCGCGGGCGTCCCGCTCCAGGCCCTCGGCACGGCTGCGCGCCTCGCCGACGATCTTGTTGGCCTCGGAACGGGCCTCCGCGATCGCCTGGTCGGCGGTCTGCTGTGCCAACGACAGCACGCGCGCCGCGCTGTCACCGCCGGGGCCGCCCTGCTGCGGGGCCGGCTGCGGCAACTGCTGTCCGGGACCGCCGAGCGGACCGCCCAGCGGACCGCCCTGGCCCATCGGGCCGGGGCCGTGCGGGCCCTGCGGGCCGGGACCGTGGCCACCGGGACCGGGGGGCAGCTGCGGTGCACCACCGGGCAGTTGGGGCGGGCCACCCATCCCCTGCTGCTGCGGCGGAACCGGCTGCGGACCGGATATGGCGGCGGGCACCGGGGCCCCCGGCCGCTGCGGCTGGTCCTGCTGCTGGTCGGGACCCTTGCGCAGCCCCTGCTGCTGGTTCTGCGCGGCGGCCCGAGTGGCGGCGGCCAGCTTGGCGCGCAGGTCCTCGTTCTCCCGCAGCAGGCGGGTCAGTTCGGCCTCGACCTCGTCGAGGAAGGCATCGACCTCGTCCTCGTCATAGCCTTCTCGAAGGCGGACGGTCGTGAACTGCTTGTTCCGCACGTCCTCGGGGGTCAACGGCATCTCTACTTCACCTCAACGTAGTCGTCGGCAATCGGCAAGACCGTATCGTTCACACCAACAACACCGACCTCACGACGGTGATCAGGATGTAGACGATGATCATCAATACGAAGAAGGACAGGTCGAGCGCCACGCCCCCGAGACGCAGCGGCGGGATGACCCGCCGCAGAAGCTTGAGTGGCGGATCGGTGACAGTGTAGGTGGCCTCAAGAATCACCACCATTGCCTTGCCGGGTTGCCATGAGCGGGCGAACTGGAAGACATAGTCCATCACCAGGCGGAAGATCAGCAGGATGAGGAAGCAGTACAGCGCGATGTAGATCACTTGACCAGCGACACTCATCTCGCGCTTCCCTCTCCCCTTGTTCCTGTGCAGACCTTACGGCCCTGGTGTGCCCGGTGTTGCGTCTCAGCTCTGGTTGAAGAACCCGCCCTCTGCGATACGGGCCTTGTCCTCCGCCGTGACATCGACGTTAGCAGGCGACAACAGGAACACCTTCTGCGTCACCCGCTCAATGCTCCCGTGCAGTCCGAAGACCAGACCGGCCGCAAAGTCGACAAGTCGCTTCGCGTCCGTGTCGTCCATCTCCGTGAGATTCATGATCACCGGAGTGCCCTCACGGAAGTGTTCCCCGATGGTACGGGCTTCGTTGTAGGTCCGGGGGTGCAGTGTGGTGATGCGGTAAGGCTCCCGCTCGGACACAACTTTGGGCATGATCACCGGTGCGTTCTTCTCCAGGTTCGGACGTTCGGGTGTGATGGATGCCACGGGGGCGATACGCGCGGGTCGTCCGCTTTCCGCGGCGAGCGGGGCGGGTTCACGCGGCGCGGGAGGTGTCACAGCTCGGACCGGTTCTTCCCGTTCCGGGCGCGTTTCGGCCGGCACTTGGTGCTGCTGTCGCCGCCCCCGATCCGGCTCCGGGTCAAGCTCGGGCTCGAACTCGTCGTCGGGGTCGAACCCCCGGCCGTCGTACCCATCGTCCTCCACGAGGCCGAGGTAGACCGCCATCTTGCGCATCGCGCCGGCCATTCTCTGCGTCCTCCGCTCTGTGGTGGATCGGCTCCGTCACCGGGGGCCCTGGATCCACTCGGCCTGCCCGCTTCCTGCGGGAATGACCATATTTTGTGCTGTGGTCCGACTTGCTTGGCGACGTTACCCGAGCCGTGGTCGGACTCCGAGTACCGCGGTGCCGATGCGCACATGTGTCGCCCCGGCCGCCACCGCGTCCTCAAGGTCCGCACTCATACCTGCCGACACCATGGTGGCAGCAGGATGGGTCGCGCGCAGGTCGGATGAGATTTCCACGAGCCGCTCGAAAGCGGCTCGTTGACGCCCCGCATACGGCCCGGCCAGCGGCGCGACCGTCATCACGCCGTCCAGGCGCAGCCCTTGAGAACCGGCGATCACCTCGGCGAGTTCCGCGACGCCCTCCGGCGCCACCCCGCCACGATCCCCCGTCATCCGACCGTTTTGCCCTGGCTCGGCGTCAAATGCCACCTGGATCAGGCAGCCCAGCTCCCGCCCGGCACGGACCGCCTCCTTGGAGAGCGCGGTGGCGAGCCGGGGCCGGTCGACGGACTGGACGACCCCGGCGTAACCGGCCACCGACCGCACCTTGTTGGTCTGCAATTGACCGACGAAGTGCCAAGTCAGCGGCAAATCGGCACATTCGGCCGCTTTGGGAGCCGCTTCCTGATCGCGGTTCTCCGCGACCTGGCGCACCCCCAACTCCGCGAGCAGTCGGACGTCGCTCGCGGGGTAGGTCTTGGTGACGACGATCAGCGTGACCTCGTCGCGTGACCGGCCGGCCTTGGCACAGGCGGTGGAGATACGATCCTCCACCCGCGCCATGTTGTCGGCCAGTTGTGTTCTGCGGTCCTCGGTCACGGCGCAGCCTCTCCGGGGGCGTCCCCGAGCCATACGTAGCTCGCGAGCCGCCCGGTCGTGCGATCGCGTCGATACGAGTAGTGGTCCGCCGATTCGAGGGTGCAGATGTGGGATTCCCCACGCAACTGCACGCCGGCCGCGGCGAGTTGGGCTCGCACCCCCGCGGCCACGTCCACCGACGGGGTGCCCCAGGAGGTGGTCGCCCACGCCTGTGGCACCGCCGCGGCCACCTCGGCGCGCATCGCCTCGGGCACCTCGTAGCAGCGCCCGCAGACCGCGGGCCCGGTGTACGCGACGATCCGGGACGGCTCGGCGCCCCGCTCGACCATGGCCGCGACGACCGCCGGCACGACCCCGGCGACCAGGCCCGGCCGGCCGGCGTGCGCGGCGCCCGCGATCCCGGCGGCCGGGTCGGCGAGCAGGACCGGGGTGCAGTCGGCGGTCAGCACGGCCAGCGCCAGACCCCGGCGGGCCGTCACCACCGCGTCCACGCACGGGGGCGCGCCCTCCCCCCAGGGTCCGTCGACCACGGCGACATCCCGGCCGTGGACCTGGTTCATCCAGACCACCGCGGCCGGGTCCAGGCCCAGTTCCCGGGCCACCAGGTCGCGGTTGGCACGGACGGCCGCGGGGTCGTCACCCACCGCGCCGCCCAGATTGAGCTGCTCATACGGAGCGGCGCTCACCCCGCCCCACCTGTCGGTGAAGGCGAAGTGCGCGCCGCTCACGTGGTGCTGTTGCCCTATCACGTCGGTGCTTTACGTCACTTCAGGAAGTCGGGGACGTCCAGCTCCTCGGCCGCGGAGTCCGAGTACGGACGGGCCGGCGGAACCGAGGGGCCGCCGGCCGGCGAGGTGGACACCTCGCCCAGCGACGGGGAGTCGGACGACGCCGGGGCCTCGTCCCGGACCTGCGGGACCGCACCGAGACCGCCGAACGACGGTGCGGTGCGCGGCGGCTCGACCGGGGGCATGGTCGGACGGGCCGGCGCCGGGGCGGGCTCCTCGCGCTTCGGGGACGGCATCCCGGCCTGCTGGGAGTCGCGGCGGGCCGGCGGCTGACCGCCGTCGAAGCCCGCGGCGATGACCGTCACCCGGACCTCGTCGCCCAGCGCGTCGTCGATGACCGCACCGAAGATGATGTTGGCTTCGGGGTGCGCGGCCTCGCTGACCAGCTGCGCGGCCTCGTTGATCTCGAAGAGACCGAGGTCGGAGCCACCGGAGATGGAGAGCAGCACACCGCGGGCGCCGTCGATCGACGCCTCCAGCAGCGGCGAGGAGATCGCCATCTCGGCCGCTGCCACCGCGCGGTCGTCGCCGCGCGCCGAGCCGATGCCCATCAGCGCCGAGCCGGCCTCCGACATCACGGACTTGACGTCGGCGAAGTCGAGGTTGATCAGACCCGGGGTGGTGATCAGATCGGTGATGCCCTGGACACCCGACAGCAGCACCTGGTCCGCGGACTTGAACGCGTCGAGCACGCTCACCTGGCGGTCCGAGATGGACAGCAGACGGTCGTTGGGGATCACGATGAGGGTGTCGACCTCTTCGCGAAGGCTCGCGATGCCGTCCTCGGCCTGGTTGGCGCGGCGGCGGCCCTCGAAGGTGAACGGCCGGGTGACCACACCGATCGTCAGGGCGCCCAGCGAGCGGGCGATGTTGGCGACGACCGGGGCACCGCCGGTGCCGGTGCCGCCACCCTCGCCCGCGGTCACGAAGACCATGTCGGCCCCCTTGAGGACCTCCTCGATCTCCTCGCGGTGGTCCTCGGCCGCCTTGCGGCCCACGTCCGGGTTGGCGCCGGCGCCGAGTCCGCGCGTCATCTCGCGGCCGACGTCGAGCTTGACGTCGGCGTCGCTCATCAGCAACGCCTGCGCATCGGTGTTGATCGCGATGAACTCGACGCCCTTGAGCCCGACCTCGATCATCCGGTTGATGGCGTTCACGCCACCGCCGCCGATGCCGACGACCTTGATGACTGCGAGGTAGTTCTGCGGTGCTGCCACGTCGAAGGCCTCTCGCCTCGATTTACGTGTCGTCGCCGCACATTGCGTGTGGACGCCGACTGATGCCGAAGGGATGGTCCGCTCTGCCGACCCGAACCCTAACCCTGAAGTTTAGGGTTACTGTGCCTGTGTTCCTGGTTCCACGGTCCCTTTGGAACGAGACACTAAGTCGACAAGGCGCGCGCGTTCAACGAACACGCCGAACCTCCCGTTTTTCTTTTCACCCTATGTGATCACCCATAGTCGTAGCCATCCAGGGTGCTGGCCTGCGTCGCGGTACGTCAACTCCCGGACACCGCAGGGGCGCTGGGGACCGAGATGTCGAAGTGGCGCGCGTCACGCGCGGCCTTCATCAGGCCGGCCAGCACCTTCGCCTTTTCGGCGCCCTGCTCGCGGCTGCCCCACATCACCGTGCGGTCACCTGCGAGTTCGAGGGTGATGGAGTCGTAGGAGCGCATCCGGACGGTGCGCACGTCCTTGCGAACGGCGGACGGGAGGTCCCGGGCGACGGTGACCGCGGCGCGCAGCAAACGACCGGTTCCGAAGCGGTGCAGGCTCGGGGAATCGGAAACGGTCATTTCCAGAAGCGGGACGCCCTTGGGGGCGCGACTCACCGTGGCGAATCGGACGCCCTCGCCGTCCACTTCCACAAACTTTCCGTTCGTTTGCAGCAGCAGTTCCGGCGCCCTTTCGGTCACTTCCAGACCGAGGGTGTGCGGCCAGGACCGGGTGACGTCAACGCTCTTGAGGCGCGGGAGCCGGGCGAGCAGCCGGCGCCGCACCGCTTCGGCGTCCACGGAAGCGAGCGGTGCGTTCATGGGGGCGGCTGCGGCGGCGACCACCTCCTCCGGCGTGAGCACCTCGGTGCCCGTGGCGTGAACCTCCTCCAGCCGGAGCCAGTCCGAGCCGTAGAGCGCCCACGCGCCGAACCCGCCCAGCAGCACCGCCACAACCGCGATGATGATCACACTGCGACGGCGCGGACGGCGCAGGCGCAGGCGCGGCAGTCGCAAGCGCCGGCCGCCGGACGGCGGCGAAGGGGACGGGCCGGACGGCGACTTCTTCGCTCCGCGCCTGGCGGTGGTCGGTCCGGCCACGCTCTCCGCCTTCTCTCGTCCGCTACTTGCGGTGCTGCTCGATCGCCTCGTAGACCATGCCGACCAGCAACTCGTCGGCGTCCCGGCGGCCGAACTCGGAGGCCGAGCGGGACATCTCGTACAACCGGTGCGGATCGCCCAGCACCGGGAGCACGTTGTTCTGCACCCAGTCCGGGGTCAGCTGGGCGTCGTCGACCAGCAGGCCGCCGCCGGCGTTGACCAACGGCTGGGCGTTGAGCCGCTGCTCGCCGTTGCCGATGGGCAGCGGGACGAAGGCGGCCGGGAGCCCGACGGCGGACAACTCGGCGACGGTCATCGCGCCCGCGCGGCAGAGCATCATGTCGGCCGCGGCGTACGCGAGATCCATCCGGTCCAAGTACGGTACCGGGATGTAGGGGGGCATTCCCGGCATGTTGTCGACGTGCGGCAGTTCGTTCTTCGGCCCGACCGCGTGCAGCACCTGGATGCCGGAGCGCTGGAGCGCCGGCACGGCGGCCTGGACGACCTCGTTCAGCCGGCGGGCGCCCTGGGAGCCGCCGGACACCAGCAGGGTCGGCAGGTTGGGGTCGAGTCCGAACGCGGCGCGCGCCTCGGGGCGGACCGCGGCACGGTCCAGGGTGGCGATGGACCGGCGCAGCGGAATGCCGACATAGCGGGCGCCGCGCAGTTTGCTGTCCGGGGTGCTGACGGCGACGTACGTGGCGTACCGCGAGCCGATCTTGTTGGCCAGGCCGGGCCGGGCGTTGGCCTCGTGGACGACGATCGGCACCCCGAGCCGCTTGGCGGCCAGGTAGCCGGGCAGCGCCACATAGCCACCGAAGCCGACGACGCAGTCCGCCTTGGTGCGCTCCAGGATCTGCTCGGCGGCCTTGATCGTGCCGCGCAGCCGCCCGGGGACGGTGATCAGTTCGGGGGTGGGCTTACGGGGCAGCGGTACCGCCGGGATCAGGCCGAGCTCGTAACCGCGCTCGGGGACCAGGCGGGTCTCCAGGCCCTTCTCCGTGCCGAGTGCCGTGATCCCCACGGTCGGGTCCTGCCTCCGCAGGGCGTCCGCGAGGGCGAGCGCGGGCTCGATGTGGCCGGCGGTCCCCCCACCGGCGAGTACGACATGCACCGAAATTCACCGCTCTCCGGACGGTCGCCTCTTAACGCGCCGTCTCATCGTCTTCCATCTCACCCCAGCCGGCTTCCTGCCGGAAGCCGGCTTCCGCGCCAACCGAGCCGTCAACGCCGCCCGTGCGGCGGGCTCGTCACGCGCGAAGGCGATCAGCAGCCCGACGGCGAACATCGTCGGCAGCAGCGCGGAGCCCCCGTAGGAGAACAGCGGGAGCGGGACACCGGCGATCGGCAGGAGTCCGAGCACCGCACCGATGTTGATCACGGCCTGGGCCATGATCCAGGTGGTCACACCGCCCGCTGCGTACCGTACGAAGGGGTCCTCCGTGCGTCCGGCCACGCGGATACCCGCATAGCCTAGAGCCGCGAAGAGGGCGAGCACCGACAGCGTCCCCGCCAGTCCCAGTTCCTCCCCGGTGATGGCGAAGATGAAGTCGGTGTGCGGTTCGGGGAGTTCTCCCCATTTTTCCATACTCGCCCCGAGGCCGGAACCGAAGAGTCCGCCGGAGGCCAGCGCATAGATGCCGTGCACGGCCTGCCAGCACTGGTCGCCGGGGCCCGGATCGGTCGCCCCGATGCAGGCGAGACGGGACATCCGGTGGGCGCTGGTCTTGATCAGCAGGGCGCTGAGCACGGTCGCGGCGCCCAGTACCCCGGCGAACAGCCGGGTCGGGGCGCCGGCCAGCCACAGCAATCCGAAGAGGATCGCGGTGAGGATGATCGTGGTGCCCATGTCGCCGCCGAGCATGATCAGCCCGAGCAGGAGAAATGTCACCGGCGTCAGCGGAACCAGCAGATGCTTCCACTGCGTCAGTAGCTTCTTGTCCTCTTTGCGGGCGAGCAGGTCGGCGGCCCACAGGACGAGTGCGAGCTTGCCGAACTCGCTCGGTTGCACCTGGAAAGGGCCGCCGAGGCTGATCCAGTTCTGGTTGCCGTTGACCGAGACCCCGATGCCCGGGATCTGCACCAGGCCGAGCAGGAACACCGAGCCGGCGAGCAGCGGGTAGGCCAGCGCCCGGTGCCGCCGCACCGGCATGCGGGACGCGAGCAGCAGCAGCCCGCCGCCGATGGCGGCCGCCAACAGTTGTTTGCGGAAGAAGTACGACGGCGCCAGGCCGGACTGCAGGGCCTTGATCTGGGAGGCCGAGTAGACCATCACCAGGCCGAGGACGGTGATCAGCAGCGGGGCGCCGAGGATGAGGTAGTAGGCCGTCAACGGGCGGTCCCAGGCCCGCTTGGCCCGGGCGAGGAACCCTTGCGGGCCGGCCGGACGCCGGCCCGTCCGCGGCGGGCGCACCTTCGCGGGGGTCCGGCGCGCCGGGCGCGGTGGCGCCGGCTTCGCCGATCGGGCGGTCATCCTCGTCCCTCCACAGGTGCGCTCGCCGCCGGCGACGACGGCAGCGGGGAGAACCG
The DNA here is from genome assembly GCF_016917755.1 of Streptomyces noursei. Taxonomy (GTDB): domain Bacteria; phylum Actinomycetota; class Actinomycetes; order Streptomycetales; family Streptomycetaceae; genus Streptomyces; species Streptomyces yunnanensis. The sequence continues at coordinate 3,131,276 of NZ_CP070326.1, forward strand.
GGCTAGTGACCCGCGGCGGACAGTTCGCCCACCGCGTCGGCGAACGCCTCGCCCCGCTTGTTGTAATTGACGAACATGTCCATCGAGGCACAGGCCGGGGCCAGCAGCACGGTGTCGCCGGGCTCGGCCAGGCGGGCCGCCTCCCTGACCGCCTCGGACATCGCCCCAGTGTCGGTCCGGTCGAGGTCGACAACCGGGACATCGGGGGCGTGTCGCGTCAGCGCTTCGCGGATCAGCGCCCGGTCGGCGCCGATCAGGACCACCCCGCGCAGCCGCCCGGCGGCCGTGCGCACCAGCTCGTCGAAGGTGGCGCCCTTCGCCAGACCGCCGGCGATCCACACGATGTGCTCGTACGCCGCCAACGACGCCTCGGCGGCGTGGGTGTTGGTGGCCTTGGAGTCGTCGATGTAGGAGACCCCGGCGACGTCCGCGATGTGCTGGATGCGGTGCGCGTCCGGGTGGAAGGACCGCAGTCCCTCGCGCACCGCGGCGGCCGGGACGCCGAAGGCGCGGGCCAGCGCCGCGGCGGCCAGCGCGTTGGCGATGTTGTGCGGGGCCGGCTTCCCGGAGGCGGGGGCGATGTCCGCGACCTCGGCGAGCTCCTGGGCCTGCCGCTGCCGGTTCTCCACGAAGGCGCGGTCGACGAGGATGTCGTCGACGATGCCCAGTTGGGACGGGCCGGGGGTGCCGAGGGTGAAGCCGATGGCCCGGCAGCCCTCCTCCACGTCGGCCTCGCGGACCAGGTCCTCGGTGGCGGGGTCGGCGACGTTGTAGACGCAGGCGACGGTGTTGCCCTCGTAGATCCGGCCCTTGTCGGCGGCGTACGCGGCCATGGAGCCGTGCCAGTCCAGGTGGTCCGGGGCGAGGTTGAGGACGGCCGCGGAGTGCGCCCGCACCGACGGGGCCCAGTGCAGCTGGTAGCTGGAGAGCTCGACGGCGAGGACGTCGTAGGACGTGCCCTCCGTCCGGCCCTCGCCCAGCACGACGTCCACCAGCGGGACGCCGATGTTGCCGACCGCGGCGGTGCGCAGACCGGCCGCGCCCAGGATCGAGGCCAGCATCCGCACGGTGGTGGTCTTGCCGTTGGTGCCGGTGACCGCCAGCCAGGGCGCGGCGTCCGGGCCACGCAGCCGCCAGGCCAGCTCGACGTCGCCCCAGACCGGGACGCCGGCCCGCTCGGCGGCCAGGAAGAGCGGGCTGGAGGGCTTCCACCCGGGGGAGGTGACGACCACCTCGGTTCCCTCGGGGAGGGTCTCCCCGTCACCGAGCCGGACGGTGACCCCCAGCTGCTCCAGTTCGGCCGCCTGGGCCCGTTCGCGTTCGCCGTCGGTGCCGTTGACGACGGTGACGCGGGCGCCGAGGCCGGCCAGGGCGCGGGCGGCGGGGACGCCGCTCACGCCGAGGCCCGCCACGGTGATGTGCCGACCGGCGAAGTCGTGGAGGTCCTGCGGGTCGTACACGGTCACTTCGCCGCCTGCCAGCCGCCGTAGAAGATGCCCAGACCGACGATCACGCACATGCCCTGGATGATCCAGAAGCGGACCACCACAAGGACTTCGGACCACCCCTTGAGTTCGAAGTGGTGTTGGAGTGGCGCCATCCGGAAGACCCGCTTGCCGGTCATCCGGAACGAGCCGACCTGGATGACCACGGACATGGTGATCAGGACGAACAGGCCGCCGAGGACGGCCAGCAGCATCTCCGTGCGGGAGCAGATCGCGAGGCCGGCGAGCGCGCCGCCCAGCGCCAGCGAGCCGGTGTCGCCCATGAAGATCTTGGCGGGCGAGGTGTTCCACCACAGGAAGCCGAAGCAGGCGCCCATCAGGGCGGAGGCGACCACCGCGAGGTCGAGTGGATCGCGGACCTCGTAACAGCCGGGTCCGGCGGTGATCTGGTTGGCGCAGGACTCCTGGTACTGCCAGATGCCGATGAAGGTGTAGGCGCCGAAGACCATCACCGAGGCACCGGTGGCCAGGCCGTCGAGGCCGTCGGTGAGGTTCACGCCGTTGGACATCGCCAGGATCATGAACAGCGCCCAGAGGACGAAGAGCACCGGGCCGATCTGCCAGCCGAAGTCCTGCGTGAAGGAGAGCCGGTCGGAGGCCGGGGTCGCGCCCCGCAGGTCGGCGAACTGGAGCGAGAGCACCGCGAAGGCGATGCCGACGATCAGCTGGCCGGCCATCTTCGCCTTGGCCCGCAGGCCCAGCGACCGCTGCTTGACGATCTTGATGTAGTCGTCGAGGAAGCCGACCAGGCCCATGCCCGCGAAGAGGAAGAGCACCAGGACACCCGAGAAGGTCGGGTGGCTGGAGGTGATCACCTTCGTCAGGGCGTAGGCGATGATCGTGGCCAGGATGAAGGAGATGCCGCCCATGGTGGGCGTGCCCTTCTTGCTGCCGTGGGTGCGGGGGCCGTCATCGCGGATGAACTGCCCGTAGCCCTTCTTGGCCAGGAGTTTGATCAGCAGCGGGGTACCGATCAGGGTCAGGAAGAGCCCGATCATCCCGGAGAAGAGGATCTGCTTCATGGAGTTCATCGGGACGCGGCTCCGCCCTTCGCAGCGGAACCGTCCTCGCCGTCCAGCAATGCCGCGGCCACCCGCTCCAGGCCCACCGACCTGGACGCCTTCACCAGCACGACGTCTCCCGGTCGCAGCTCCCTGCGCAACAGGTCGATCGCCGCCCGCGCGTCGGACACGTGCACCGACTCCTCACCCCACGAACCCTCGTTCTTGGCGCCCATGTCGAGCCAGGCCGCTTCCCTGCCGCCGACCGCCACGAGCTTGCTGACGTTGAGCCGGACGACCAGCCGCCCGACCGCGTCGTGTTCGGCGAGTGACTCCTCGCCCAGCTCGGCCATCTCACCGAGCACCGCCCACGTCCGGCCCCCCCGCGCCCTGCCGGCGGCGCCCATGGCGACCAGCGCACGCAGCGCCGCTCGCATGGACTCGGGGTTCGCGTTGTAGGCGTCGTTGACGACCGTCACGCCGTCCGCGCGCTCGGTGACCTCCATCCGCCAGCGGGAGAGCGTGCCGGCTTCGGAGAGCGCGGCGGCGATCTCGTCCACGGGCATGCCCAACTCATGGGCGACGGCGGCCGCGGCGAGCGCGTTCGACACGTGGTGCTCACCGTACAGCCGCATGGTCACATCGCTGCACCCGGAGGGTGTGTGAAGCGTGAAGGAGGGCTGTCCGAGGCCGTTGAGCCGGACATTCTCGGCGCGGATCGCGGCGTCCGCGGACTCGCCGAAGAAGACCGTACGGGCCTTCGTACGGGACGCCATGGCCCGGACGTACGGATCGTCCGCGTTGAGCACCGCCACGCCGCCCACCCGTCGCCCGCCGCCACCCTCCAGCGGAAGCCCTTCGGGCCCTTCTTCGTCGGCCGCCGGCAGCGACTCGACCAGCTCGCCCTTGGCCTGGGCGATCTGCTCGCGCCCGCCGAACTCGCCGAGGTGCGCGGTGCCGACGTTGAGGACCACCCCGATCCGGGGCGGGGTCAGCCCGGCGAGGTAGCGGATGTGGCCGATGCCGCGGGCGCCCATCTCCAGCACGAGGTGCCGGGTGGTGTCCTCGGCGCGCAGCGCGGTGAGCGGCAGCCCGATCTCGTTGTTGAGGTTGCCTTCCGGCCACACCGTCGGACCGTATCGCTGGAGGAGCTGGGCGATCAGGTCCTTGGTGCTGGTCTTGCCGGCCGAGCCGGTCAGACCGACGACGGTGGCGCCCGACTTGTTCACGACGGCCCGGGCGAGTGCGCCGAGAGCTGCGACGACGTCGTCGACGACGATCGCCGGGACGCCGACCGGGCGGGCCGCGAGGACGGCCACCGCACCGGCTTCCACGGCGCCGACGGCGAAGTCGTGGCCGTCGACGCGCTCACCTGCGAACGCAACGAACAGGCCACCCGGGCGGACCGCCCGGGAGTCCGAGACGACCGGCCCGGTGACCTCGCGGTCCGGGTCCGGTATGTCGTGCTGCTGCCCGCCGACGATGCTCGCGATCTCGGCGAGGGACAGGGAGATCACAGGTCACCCCCGGGGCCGTGCAGGAGGTGCCAACAAGAGGATTGTGCGCGCATGGCGGTGTGTCATCCCTGGTGGTTCGGCTGCTGTGACTGCTGCGACTTCTGCGCTGCCATCGCGGATTCGATCGCGGCGCGCAGCACCTGGCGGTCGTCGAAGGGGCGTACCACTCCGGCGATGTCCTGTCCCTGTTCGTGGCCCTTGCCCGCGACGATCACGGTGTCCCCGGGTTCGGCGCGGGCGACGGCGGCGGCGACGGCGGCGGCCCGGTCCTCTTCGACGAGGACGGTGCCGCGCTCGTGGACGGGCACCTCGGCGGCGCCCGCGAGCATGGTGGCGAGGATCGCGAGCGGGTCCTCGGAGCGGGGGTTGTCGGAGGTCAGCACGGCGGTGTCGGCGAGCCGGGCGACCGCGGCGCCCATCGGCATCCGCTTGTGCGGGTCGCGGTCGCCGCCGCAGCCGAGTACGGCGTGCACCTTGCCGGTGGTGACCTTGCGCAGGGCCCGCAGAACCGATTCGACGGCGTCCGTCTTGTGCGCGTAGTCGACGACCGCCAGGTAGGGCTGGCCGACGTCCACCCGCTCCAGGCGGCCGGGGACGCCCGGGATCGCGGCGACGCCGTCGGCCGCGGTCTGCGGGTCGATGCCGGCGACGGCCAGCGCGGTGATCGCGGCCAGCGCGTTGGAGACGTTGAACGGGCCGGCGATCGGGCTGGCGGCGCGCAGCGTCACGCCGCCGGGGCCGTGCACGGTGAAGGTCGAGCCGAGCGCGCCGATCTCGACGTCGGCGGCGCGCCAGTCGGCGTCCGGGTGGCCCTCGGCGGAGAAGGTGGTGACCGGGACCTCGGACTCGCCGGCGGCCAGCCGGCGGCCGTACTTGTCGTCGAGGTTGACCACGCCGGCCTTGCTGCGCGCCCTGGTGAACAGCTGGGCCTTGGCCTGGAAGTAGTCCTCCATGCCGGAGTGGAACTCCATGTGCTCCGGGCTGAGGTTGTTGAAGACCGCGACGTCGAAGACGCAGCCGTCGACCCGGCCGAGCACCAGCGCGTGGCTGGAGACCTCCATGGCGACCGAGCGGACGCCGCGCTCGCGCATCACCGCGAACAGCGCCTGGAGGTCGGTGGCCTCGGGCGTGGTCCGCTCGGACTTCAGGCGCTCGTCGCCGATCCGGGACTCGACGGTGCCGATCAGGCCGGTCAGACCGCCCGCCCGTCGCCCGCCACCGCCGTCGGCCTCCTTGGCGGCCGCGGCCCGCAGCCCGCCCTCGATGAGGTATGCGGTGGTGGTCTTGCCGGAGGTGCCGGTGATACCGATCTGGAGGAGGTCCTCGCCCGGCGCACCGTAGATCGAGACGGCCAGGGCACCCATCCGCCCGCGCGGGTCGTCGACGGCCAGGACCGGCAGACCGGTCGCGGCGGCCCGCTCGGCGCCCGACGGGTCGGTCAGGATCGCGGCGGCGCCGAGGTCGGCGGCCTGGGCGACGAAGTCGGCGCCGTGCAGACGGGCGCCGGGCAGCGCGGCGTAGATGTCGCCGGGGCGGACCGCACGGGAGTCGTGGGTGATGCCGGTGACCATGACATGCGCGGCGTCGGGGACCGGGATCGCCAGCTGCTGGGCGAGGTCCGCCAGGGGGGTGGGACGGACCTCCGCGGGGCGCGGCGCACCCGGATATCTGCCGGGGCCGCCCTTCTCCGCGTGCTGGGGTTTCGGGGACTGATCAGCTTGTGACACGGCGGTGAGCGTACCGGGCAGAACGGGCCCGGGGCGAAGTGAGGGCTCCGCCGGGGTTCTGTCGCCGGGCAGCTGCGGGCCGTCGGGAGTGATCGTCGTCACGGCGGTGTTGCCTCGTTTTCATTCGCCTGGCTTGAACGTGACCGGCAGCCGCGGCGGCTGTGCGCCGGTCGGGGGGACCTGGAGCGTCTTGAGCGCGAACGCCATGACTTTCTGGAAGATCGGGCCGCAGACCTGGCCTCCGAAGTAGCTGCCGTGAGTGGGGTTCTGCACGGCGCAGTAGACGGTGATGCGGGGCTTGTCGGCGGGCGCGAAGCCGGCGAAGGAGGCGGTGTAGCCGTGGTAGCGGCCGGTCTTCGGGTCCACCCGGTTGGAGGTGCCGGTCTTGCCGCCGACCCGATAGCCGTCGATCTTCGCCTTCGCCCCGGTGCCCTCGTCGTCGTCCACCACCGACTCCAGCATGGCGGAGAGGGTGGTGGCGGTCTTCGTGCTCACCACCCGGCTCTGGGCGGGCGCGGGAGCCGGGACGTACCGGCCGTCCGGCCCGGTGGCGCCGCGGACGAGGGTGGGGGCGATCCGCTCGCCGCCGTTGGCGATGGTGGAGTAGACGGAGGCGGCCTGGACGGCGTTGAGGGACAGGCCCTGGCCGAACGGGATGGTGTACTGCTGGGAGGTGTTCCACTTCTCCGGCTTGGCCAGGATGCCGTCGGTCTCGCCCGGGAAGTTGAGCCCGGTCGGCTGGCCGATGCCGAATTTCCGCAGGTAGGAGTAGAGGACCCGGTTGGCCTGCGGCTGGGTCGTGCCCAGTTGGCCGGTGGCCAGGATGGTGCCGATGTTGCTGGACTTGGCGAGCACGCCGTTGAGCGTCAGGTGCCAGGTGTCGTGGTCGACGTCGTCGGAGAAGAGCCGGTCGCCGCGGTGCAGTCGGTTGGGCACGGTGACCCGGGTGTACGGGCTCGCGGCGCCCTCCTCCAGGACGGCCGCCATCGACATCAGCTTGCTGGTGGAGCCCGGCTCGTAGGCGTCGGTAAGGGCGGGGTTGCCGAGCCTGTCGGGGCCGGCCTTGGACAAGTCGTTGGGGTCGAAGCCGGGGGCGTTGGCGAGCGCCAGGATCTGGCCGGTGCGGGTGTCCTGGACGACGACGTAGCCGCGGTCGGCGCGGGACTTCTCCACCTGATCGCTGATGGCCTGCTGGGCCGCCCACTGGATGTCGCGGTCGATGGTCAGCTGGACGTCGGTGCCGGGGACGGCGGGGTGCTCCTGGGTGTCGGCGGTGGGCACCCGGCGGCCGCCGGACTGGGCGTAGACCAGCTTGCCGTCCTTGCCGGCCAGTTCCTTGTTGAGCTGGGCCTCCAGGCCGCCGGCGCCCTTGCCCGTGCCGTTGACGAAGCCGAGCAGGCCGGCGGCGAGGTCGCCGCCCGGGTAGACGCGCTTGCTGTGCTTGTCGGCGAAGATGCCGACCAGGACGTTGGGGCGGGGGGCGCTCTTGGGGGCGGCGGCGGCTTTGGCGTCCAGCGTCTTGCGGAGGTCCTTGATCTTCTTCCACACCTGGGGGGTGCGCTGCCGGGCGAGCAGGACGTAGCGGGACGCGGGCTGGTCGAGCTTGGCGGCGAGGGCCTCCCGGGACTCGTCGAGAATCGGCGCGAGCAGTGCGGCGGCCTGCTGCGGGGCGTCCTTGATCTTGAGCTTGTCGGGCGCCAGGAGGCTGGGGTCGGCGGTGATGTCGTAGGCGTCCACGGTGGTGGCGAGGTCCACCCCGTTGCGGTCGGTGATCGCGCCGCGCTCGGCGGCCAGTTTGACCGGGACGTAGCGGTTCTCGTTGGCCTTGGCGGAGTAGGCCGCGGCGTCCACCGCCTGCACCTGCACGAGCCGGACGACGAACGCCAGCATCACCAGCGTCAGCGCCAGGGCGACCAGCCGCAGCCGGGGGCGCGGGCTGACCGGCCGCAGCGTGCCGCCGGCCGGCCGGGGGCGGCCCTGGACGGCGGGCCGGCGGGTGGCCGGCGACCGGGACGCACCGGAGCGGCCGGCGGGCCGGGCGGGGCGCGGTACGCGCCGGGGGTCCCTGGGCTCGGTCATACCGCGGTCTCCGGGGCGGGCACGGGGGTGGCAGGCAGCCGCGCGGCGCCGTCCGCCCGGAGGGCCGGGACGGCGGGACCGCAGCAGCGGTGGGCGGGGGCGGGCATCACGCGGTCACCTGCCGGAGGCCGACGGGGAGGGCCCGGCCGCGAGGGCGGACGGGCGGCCGGCGGGGGACGGTGGGGCGGCGGGCAGGAGGACGGAGGCCGGGGCCACCGGGGTCGCCAGCGGGCCCGGCGACGGCGGGACGCCCGGGGTGCTGGGGGCGAGCGGGCCGATCGCGGGCCGTACCGCCGGCGACGTCGGCGGGAGCACGGACGCCGGCGGGGTCTCCGGGGCCGACGGCCGCAGCATCATCGGGCCGAGCGACCCCGGTTCGACGGACGCGGACAGCGAGGTGCTGGAGGACGAGACCGGGCCCGGCGCGCCGCGGACCGTGCCGTCCGGCATCAGGAACGCCGGGTTGCCGCCCGGGACCATGCCCAGTTTGCGGGCCCGCCGCGCCAGCTCGTCCGGGGCGGAATAGGCGTCCACCGCCTGCTGGAGCGCCTGCTGCTCGTCCGTCAGCTCGCCGGTCTTCCGCTCCAGCCGGCTCAGCTCGAACGACCCTTGGTTGAGCGCCGAGTTGAGCAGCAGCAGGGTGATCAGCCCGGAGCCCAGGAGCACCACGACGAGCAGGACGAAGGGGGTGCGCGCGGCGGTGCCGCCGCGGGGGGCGGAGGGCAGCAGCGCGGCCAGGCGCTGCCTGCCGCGCGGACGACCCCCCTGCCCTGTCACGCGATGTCCTCGCGGATGCGCTCGGCGCCGCGCAGCCGGGCGGGGGCCGCGCGCCGGTTCTGGGCGACCTCCTCCTCGGTGGGCAGCTCGGCCCCGCGGGTCAGCAGCTTGAGCCGGGGCTGGTAGCGCTCGGGCACGACCGGGAGGCCGGGCGGCGCGGTGCTGCTGGCGCCGGCCGCGAAGACGTGCTTGACCAGCCGGTCCTCCAGCGAGTGGTAGGCGAGCACGGCGATCCGGCCGCCGACCGCGAGGGCCTTCACGGCGGCCGGGATGGCGCGTTCGACGCAGGCCAGCTCGCCGTTGACCTCGATGCGCAGGGCCTGGAAGGTGCGCTTGGCCGGATTGCCGCCGGTGCGCTTGGCGGCCTGCGGCAGCGCGTCACGGATCAGCTCGACCAGCCGGGCGCTGTTGCTGAACGGCTCCTTCTCCCGCTCCCGGACCACCGCCGCGACGATCCGCTTGGCCTGCTTCTCCTCCCCGTAGGCGCGCAGGATCCGGACCAGTTCCCCGGGCGGGTAGGTGTTGAGGACCTCGGCGGCGCTGATGCCGGTCGTCTGGTCCATCCGCATGTCGAGCGGGGCGTCCTGGGCGTAGGCGAAGCCGCGGTCGGCCTCGTCGAGCTGCATGGAGGAGACCCCGAGGTCGAACAGGACGGCCTGGACCTTGGGCAGCCCGAGCCGGTCGAGGACCTCGGGGAGCTCGTCGTAGACCGCGTGCACCAGGGTGGCGCGGTCCCCGTAGGGGGCCAGCCGCTCCCCCGCGAGCCGGAGCGCGGCCGGGTCGCGGTCCAGGGCGACGAGCCGGGCCTCGGGGAACGTGGCGAGCAGCGCCTCGCTGTGCCCACCGAGGCCGAGGGTGCAGTCGACGACGACCGCGCCGGGCTCGGCGAGCGCGGGGGCGAGCATGTCCAGACACCGCTGGAGCATGACGGGTACGTGGCGAGTGTTGCTGCTCATGCGCCTTCCGATGGTGGGCGGCAGGTGGGTCCCCGGCCGCTGGCTGGGGGATGCCGCACGTACCGCTTGGTCCCCGCCCGCTCTGAAGGGGAAGTGGCCCTCCGGCGACGGGGAAGTGACGTCGGATGACCGGTGGAGCGGGAGGAGGCCGAACCGTACGTACGGTCACGCACGCGCGGGATCCGGGATCCAAGGAGAGCGTCACGCCTCCCACTTCGCGCCACTTTAGTCCACCTGCCGTCCCGGTCAATCAACTGGTTCCGCGCGTCCCCCGCAGGGTGCGCCCGAAGGTTTCGTGCGGCTTTATCCGGGGACGTGCAACCCTGTGGATTACCTCACAAGGTGTGATGTTGTCCCCTACGCCTGTTGTACGGAGGGGCTGAACAGGCCATGAACGATTACCGTGAATCCATGCCCATACCTGCGTCGCAGCCGCTGCCCCCCTCCTCCGACAGCACGCCCGCCGCGCCTGACGGCACGGTCACCGACCGCCTCGTCGAGGCGAACCGGCACTATGCCGCCGCCTTCACCGACCCGGGCATGGACGCCCGACCGGTCCTCAAGGTCGCCGTGGTGGCCTGCATGGACGCCCGGCTCGACCTGCACGCCGCGCTGGGCCTGGAGCTCGGCGACTGCCACACCATCCGCAACGCCGGCGGCGTGGTGACCGACGACATCATCCGCTCCCTGACGATCAGCCAGCGCGCGCTGGGCACCCGGTCCGTCGTCCTCATCCACCACACCGGCTGCGGCCTGCTCAGCCTGACCGAGGACTTCCGGCACGAGCTGGCGGCCGAGGTCGGCCAGCGGCCCACCTGGGCGGTCGAGGCGTTCAAGGACCTCGACCAGGACGTCCGGCAGTCCATGCAGCGGGTGCGCACCTCACCCTTCCTGCTGCACACCGACGACGTCCGCGGCTTCGTGTTCGACGTGACGACGGGACTGCTGCGGGAGATCGACCCGCGGGGCTGACCTGCGACGGGACCTGCCGCGAGCGGCGGCGGGTCCCGTCCGCCACCCCTCCCCCGCGCCCGGTTCGCCGGGCTTGTCCGGTTGGCCGGGACGGAACGGTGTGAGTTATCCACAGGCCATGACGCGAGGCCGCGCGGGCGGCAAGAATGCGTAGGTGACATCGCCCCGGCCGAGGCCGGGCGGGATGCGCGCGGGGAGGGCCGGGTCCATCCAGGGGGCGGCGGCCACCCGGTGACGGGCCGAGGAGGGCCGAGTGACGACGTATGACGAACGAGCGAGCCTTGCCGATCTGACCACCACCGTCGGGCGGGTGCACCGGTCGGTGGAGGGAGTGATCGAGGGCAAGCCGGAGGTCGTACGGCTCGCGCTGACCGTTCTGCTGGCCGAGGGGCACCTGCTCATCGAGGACGTGCCCGGCGTCGGCAAGACGATGCTCGCCAAGGCGCTGGCCCGGTCCATCGACTGCTCGGTGCGGCGCATCCAGTTCACCCCCGACCTGCTGCCGTCGGACATCACCGGCGTGAGCGTCTACGACCAGCAGCAGCAGGACTTCGAGTTCAAGCCCGGCGCGATCTTCGCCCAGATCGTGATCGGCGACGAGATCAACCGCGCCTCCCCCAAGACCCAGTCGGCGCTCCTGGAGTCCATGGAGGAGCGCCAGGTCACCATGGACGGGCAGACCTACGAGCTGCCCAGCCCCTTCATGGTCGTCGCGACGCAGAACCCGGTCGAGATGGAGGGCACCTACCCGCTCCCGGAGGCCCAGCGGGACCGCTTCATGGCCCGGATCTCGATCGGCTATCCCAGCCCGGCGGCCGAGCTGCGGATGCTCGACGTGCACGGCGGCGCCTCCCCCCTGGACGTGCTGCGCCCGGTGGCGCACGCCCACGAGATCGTCGAACTGACCGAGGCGGTGCGCGCGGTGCACGTCGCCGAGGCGGTGCGCCGGTACGCCGTCGATCTGGTGGCGGCCACCCGCAGCCATCCCGATCTGCGGCTCGGCGCCTCGCCGCGGGCGACGCTGCACCTGCTGCGCGCCGCCAAGGCCGCGGCGGCCATGGCCGGGCGGGAGTTCGCGCTGCCGGACGACGTCCAGTCGCTGGCGGTGGCGGTGCTCGCGCACCGTCTGCTGCCCACCGCCCAGGCCCAGTTGAACCGCCGCACGGCCGAGCAGGTGGTGCTGGAGATCGTGCAGCGCACCCCGGTCCCCGACCCGTCCGCCCCGCAGTGGCGGCAGTCTGCCCGCGGCCAGCAGCCGCCCGGCGCACGGGGGTTGTGATGTCCGGCGGGGGGAGCACCGGGACGCCCGAGCCGGGCGGGCTGCGCGGCGCCTTCCGGGGGCTGACGACCCGCGGCCGGTCGTTCCTGGCGGCCGGGGTGGCCGCCGCGGCCTGCGCGTATCTCCTGGGGCAGGCGGATCTGCTGCGGGTCGGGCTGCTGCTGGCGGCGCTGCCGCTGGTGTGCGTCCTGGTGCTGCACCGCACCCGCTACCGCGTCGCGGGCAGCCGCACCCTCACGCCGGCGCGGGTCGCGGCGGCGGCCGAGGCCCGGGTCCGACTCCGGGTGGAGAACGTCGCACGGCTGTCGACCGGCGTGCTGATGCTCCAGGACCGGGTCCCCTACGTCCTCGGGCCCCGGCCGCGCTTCGTCCTGGACCGCGTCGAGCCCGGCGGGCACCGCGAAGTGTCCTACCGCGTCCGCTCCGACCTGCGCGGCCGCTATTCGCTGGGGCCGCTGCAGCTGCGCCTGACCGACCCGTTCGGCATGTGCGAGCTGACCCGCTCGTTCAGCTCGTTCGACACCCTCACGGTGGTGCCCCGCGTCGAGCCGCTGCCGCCGGTCCGGCTGGCCGGCGAGACCGCCGGGTACGGCGACGGACGGCACCGCTCGCTCGCCCTGGCCGGTGAGGACGACATCATCCCGCGCGGCTACCGCCACGGCGACGATCTGCGCCGGGTCCACTGGCGGTCCACCGCGCGCCACGGCGAGCTGATGGTCCGTCGCGAGGAGCAGCCGCAGAAGGCACGCTGCACCGTCCTGCTCGACACCCGCACGGTCGCCCACGAGGGTTCCGGGCCCGATTCGGCCTTCGAATGGGCGGTGGCCGGCGCCGCCTCGGTGGCCCTGCACCTGCTGGCGCGGGGCTTCTCGGTGCGGTTGCTGACGGACACCGGCCACACGGTGCCCGGTCCGGAGGGCGGCGGCTTCGCGGGCGGCGAGTCCGCGGACGCAGCGGGCCTGCTGCTGGACACCCTCGCCGTCGTGGAGCACTCCGCCGAGGAGGGCCTCTCCGCGGCGTACGACGCGCTGCGCGGCGGCGCCGAAGGGCTGCTGATCGCCTTCTTCGGCGAACTGGACGAGGAGCAGGCCGCGCTGGCCGGCCGGATCCGCCGGCGCAGCGCCACCGCGGTCGCCTTCGTCCTGGACGGCGACGCCTGGTCCCGGGGGCCCGGCGGGATCCGTCCCTCCCACGGGACACCGGTCGCCGAGCGGGTGCGGCTGCTGCGCGAGGCGGGCTGGACGGCGCTGCCGGTGGCGCCCGGTGACGCACTGGCGGAACTGTGGCGGGCGGCGGACCGGGCGGGGGCGGAACCGGCCCCGCCGGCCGGCGCGGCGCCGGGGCGGGGCGGAACCGGCGCCCCCGGACGAAGCGAGGCGGGCGCATGAACGGGCGGGGACGGCTGACACTGGGCGCGATGGTGGCCACGCTGTGCGCCGGGGGCGCGATGCTGCCGCTGGTGGACCCGGTCACCTGGCTGTTCCAGGCGGCGCTGTTGCTGACGCTGGTGACGGGGGTGGGGGCGCTGGCCCGGCGGCTTCCGCTGGCCCGACCGCTGATCGTCGTCGCCCAGGCGCTGGCGGCCGTCCTGCTGCTGACCGCGGTGTTCGCCCACGGCCAGGCGATAGCCGGGCTGCTGCCGGGACCGGACGCCGTCGCCGCGCTCGCCGACCTGGTGCACAACGGCGTCCGGGACGTCGGCCGATACGCCATCCCGGCCCCGGTCACGCCCGGCATCCGGCTGCTGCTGATCTCCGGGGTGCTGCTGATCGGCCTCGTCGTGGACGCGCTGGCGGTCACCTACCGCAGCGCCGCGCCCGCCGGGCTGCCGCTGCTCGCGCTGTATTCCGTGGCGGCGGGACTGTCCCCGGACGGCGCGGGCTGGTTGTGGTTCGTCGTGGCCGCCGCCGGCTATCTGCTGCTCCTGCTCGCCGAGGGCCGTGACCGGCTCTCCCAGTGGGGCCGGGTGTTCGGCAGTCCGGCCACGGGCCGGCCCGGCGGTGCCGGCGGCGCTCCGGTGCCGATCCGCCGCGGCCGTCGGATCGGCGCGCTGGCACTGGGCGTCGCGCTGCTGGTGCCCGCCGTACTGCCGTCGCTGGGCAGCGGGTTGCTCGGTCCGACCGCCGACAGCACCGGGCCCGGTGGCGGGGGCGGCACCATCTCCGCGGTGAACCCCCTGGTCTCGCTCCAGGACAGCCTGAACCAACCGGAGGACCGCGAGGTCCTCAACTACCGCACCACCGCGGCCGACACCCGCGAGATGTATCTGCGGATCGTGGCCCTGGACCAGTTCGACGGCACGGCCTGGAAGCCCTCCGAGCGCACGGTCACCGACGTCCCCGCCGAGTTGCCCCGACCGCCCGGCCTCAGCTCCGACGTGCCCGTCACCCGGGTCAACACCTCCCTGTCCACCGCCCGCTGGTACGCCCAGAACTGGCTGCCGCTCCCCTATCCGGCGGCCAAGGTGGACATCCCCGGCCGCTGGCGGTTCGAGCCCGAGGGCCGCACCCTGGTCGGCGACCGTGGGCAGAACACCCACGGCCTGCAGTACCAGGTCGAGAGCCTCCAGGTGCGGCCCACCGCGCACCAACTGGCCACCGCCCCGGCCCCGCCCGCCGCGCTGCAGCGCGAGTACACCAAGGTCCCGGCCTCCCTCCCCGCGATCGTCCGCAGCACCGCCCGCCAGGTCACCCACGGTGCCCGCACGGCGTACGACAAGGCGGTCAAGCTCCAGGACTGGTTCGCCGTCGACGGCGGCTTCACCTACAACACCGAGGTCCGGGCGGGCAGCGGAACCGACGCGATAGCCCGCTTCCTGGAGGAGAAGGAGGGCTTCTGCGTCCACTTCTCGTTCTCCATGGCGGCGATGGCCCGCACCCTCGGCATTCCGGCCCGGGTCGCGGTCGGCTTCACCCCCGGCACCCCGCAGCCCGACGGCACGACGTCGGTGGGCCTGAAGGACGCGCACGCCTGGCCCGAGCTGTACTTCCAGGGCGTCGGCTGGACCCGCTTCGAGCCGACCCCGAGCCGCGGCAGCGTCCCGGACTACGCCTATCCGGACCCCTCGCAGGCGACCGGTCCCGGCGCCCCGGACCGCGCGACGGCGCCGTCCGCGGTGCCCTCGACCGGACCGTCCGCTGCCCCCTCCTGCGGCGCCGGCGACCGGCGGACGGGCGCCGGTCCGGGCTGCGCGGCCGCGTCCGCGGACCCGACCTCCGGCCCGTCGGACGGCGGCCCCGCGCTCTGGGCGCTCGCCGCCGGGGTCCTCGCCGCGCTGCTGGTCCTGACGCTGCCCGCGGTGCCACTGCTGTGGCGGAGCCGGGTCCGCGCCCGCCGGCTGGCCGGCGGCCCGGACGGCGACGCCGCGGCCCACACCCTCGCCGCCTGGCAGGAGCTCCTGGACACCGGCTGGGACTTCGGGATCTTCCCGGACGAGTCGCTGACGCCGCGCACGGCGGCGGCCCGGATCATTCGCGTCGGGGAACTGCAACCGGACGCCGCGGCCGCCGCCCGGCGGGTGGCCACGGCGGTCGAGGGGGTGCTGTACGCCCCACGGCCGGTCCCGGTGTCCGGGCTCGCCGCGGACGTCCGGCAGGTGCATGCCGGCCTGCGGGACGGAGCGCCCCGCGCGCTGCGGCTACGGGCCCGGTGCGCGCCGCGCTCGGCGGCGCGGCTCCGCCGGTCCTGGGCTGCCCGGTGGGCGGCGCTGCGGCTGGGCTGCCGGAACAGCCGCCCGGCGACCGCGGCCCGGCGCGCGGTGGCCGCGCTGCGGGCGGCGGGATGGCGGCGCGGCGAGCGGGCGTAGTCCGGCACCCCGCCGGGCGCGGCCCACCCGTGCCCGGCAGTGGCACTCCCGTGCGAGAAGCCTTCCGCGCCGCACCGCACACGCGGAATCCCGCGCGGAATAAGGCGCCCCCGGAAAACGGAAAAGGTGTGGCCCCCGATCGCTCGGGGGCCACACCACGGAAGTCGAAACGAATGCGCGGACCGGCTTCAAAAGCACGAACGGGCCGGGGCGCCAAAAGCCCGGAGAGACGTCGGGAATTGGCCGGATCCGAGAAATCGGCCGCGCCCGCGCCCGCGTGTTCGCCGTGCGGAGGGACCGGGCGTCGAGCCCACCGGTCAGTGGCCCTGCTGCTCGTCGCGGCGGCGCTGCCAGCGGTCCTCGATGCGGTTCATCATCGAACGGCGCGGCCTGACCTGGCGGCGCGGCTGCGCCCCACCGGGGCCGGCGGCGCGCTCACCGGGCTTGGGGGCCTTGCGCCAGCCGGTGACGGCCAGCACCGCGCAGCCGAGCATGACGAGGAAGCCGATGACGCTGACCCACCAGATCTGCTGCGCAACCATGCCGGCCATGAGCAGGCCGATACCCACCAGGAAGCCCGCGACCGCTTGGTAGACCCGTCGCCGGGTGTACGTACGCAGCCCGCTTCCCTCAAGCGCTGTCGCGAACTTGGGATCTTCGGCGTACAGCGCTCGCTCCATTTGCTCGAGCATGCGCTGCTCGTGCTCCGAGAGCGGCACGGAGTCCTCCTACTCGTCGGTCGCGGGGGGCGACCGGGTGCGACCCTTTCAGGATAGGCAGGGAATCGCCCCCGTGAAACCCGCCCCTCTACGCCAATTCACCGTCCGCACCGCTGCGGCGGCTGGTGGTGATGCTGGCTGCATTCCCCACCCGCCAGTCCGTCATGCCGGAACGTCGTACCCCGATCATACGGGGCGAAGCGGCTGTTCGGGTGGCCTGTGCCCGACCACACGCGATGCCCGCGGGCGCCACCGGGTCCCGCGGACGGTGCTCGCGCGTGCCGCGGACGCCGCTCCTCGGCGCCGCACCGCCCGCCGCCCGAGGGCCGACGGTGCGGGCGCATCGGCGAGGAGCGGTGCGGGCCGTACGGACGGTGAGGAGCCGTGTGCGATCGGAACGACCGCGGTGCGGCCCGGCGGCCTCGTGAGCCGTCAGTCGCGCTCGGCGAGGACGTGCAGCTGGGTGGCGACCGAGTGGAACGCGGGCTGCTCCGCCGCGGCGACCTCCAGCTTCAGCAGCGCGTCCAGGGCGCCGGGCTCGGTGTCGACCAGGACGCCGGGCACCAGGTCGGCGAAGATCCGCACGCCGTGCACCGCGCCGACCTGGAGGCCGGTGCCGGTGACCAGCTCGGTGAGCTGCTCGGCGGTGAACCGGCGGGGCACCGGGTCGCCCTCGCCCCAGCGGCCGGCGGGGTCGGTGAGGGCCCGGCGGGCCTCGGTGAAGTGGCCCGCCAGGGCGCGGGCGAGGACCGCCCCGCCCAGGCCGGCGGCGAGCAGGCTGAGGGTGCCGGCGGGGCGGAGCGCGCCGACGGCGTTGCGCAGGCCCTCGGCGGGGTCGTCGACGTACTCCAGCACGCCGTGGCAGAGCACCGCGTCGTAGCCACCGCGCTCGACGACCTGGAACAGCCCGTGGGCGTCGCCCTGGACCCCGCGGATCCGGTCGGCGACCCCGGCCTCGGCGGCCCGGCGCTCCAGGGCGAAGAGGGCGTTGGGGCTGGGGTCGACGACGGTGACGCGGTGACCGAGGCGGGCCACCGGGACGGCGAAGTTACCGCTGCCGCCGCCGGTGTCGAGGACGTCCAGGGCGTCGCGCCCGGCGGCCTTGACCCGGCGCTCCAGGGCGTCCTTGAGGACGTCCCAGACCACGGCGGTACGAAGGGAGGCGCGCGGGCGCAGCGGGTCAGACACGGTGGGTGGCTCCTCGGCGGGGCATGGACATCCAGTCGTTCACCACCCTATTCCGTATCGTGCCTGGTGCGGCGTCCGGCCCGCGCGCCGGGCGGGCGCGGGCGGTCAGCCGGCCCTGCCCCAACTGCCGCCGGGGTCCCCGGCCCGCTGCGGGGGCAGCACCGGCTGGAGTCGGAGCATCCGCTCGACCAGGCGGAGGAACATCCCGGCGTCCCTCAGCAGGTCGTCGGCGTCGCGGCGACTGTCCGCGCCCGCTATGCCGGCCTCGGCCCGGGCCCGGCGGGCGGCGCCGGCCGCGAACAGGGCGCTCCACTCGGCGAGTTCGGGGGCGACCTCGGGCAGCACCTCCCAGGCGCTCCGGATAGTCTTCCGGCGGCGCGCGGTGGGCTCCGGTCGGCCGCGCACGGCGAGGACGGCGGCAGCGGCGCGCAGCGCGGCCAGGTGGGCGGTGGCGAAGCGTTCGTTGGCGGATTCCAGGGTCTCGGCCTCGGTGAGGCCGTGCTGGGCTTTGGTGAGCAGGTCGAGGGCGGCGGGCGGCGCGGACGCCCGGCGCAGGACGGGGTGGACATCGCTCGGGGGACCGTACGCAGCGGAGCTGCCCGCGGCGGGACGAGCTGCCATGACGAACCTCCTGTCGTCGCCCGCGGGTTGAGGACCGGCGGGCCGATGCGGACCGTATGCACCCATCGTGCGGCACACCACTGACAATCGGCTGTGACCTGCGGTTTCGCCGGAAAAACGGACATCGCGGCGGGGATCCGGAACGGGTTTTCGCGGAATTCCGGAGAACCCCTTGCGGACAGCGGGAGGGCTCCCTACTTTGAACTGACCAGTCAGTGCAAGGAGGGGACGTGGACGGCACCCCACACGGTGCGGCGGTCACGGCCGGCCCTTCGGGGTCCGGCCGGACCTGCCTGCTGCCGGCGCTCACCGGCCGGATGAAGCCCGCGGCCGGCACCGTCGAGGACGGCGGGCACGACGAGGAGGGGGCGGCCGATGCGCTCGCCGAAGCTGGCCGCGCTTGAGCTGAAGCGGTTCGGCAGGGGGAAGCTGCCGCGCGCCGCGCTGGCCGCGCTCCTGCTGCTGCCGCTCCTGTACGGCGCGCTCTACCTGTGGTCCTTCTGGGACCCCTACAGCCGGCTGGACAAGATCCCGGTCGCGCTGGTCAACGAGGACACGGGCGCCGACGTCGGCGGGCAGCACCTCTCTGCGGGCGACAACATCGTCGCCGGGCTGCGCGACAGCCACACCTTCGACTGGCACCAGGTGGACGCCGCGGCGGCCGGCCGGGGCGTCGAGGACGGCACGTACTACCTCTCGCTGGCCATTCCGCGGGACTTCAGCCGTCGGATCGCCTCCAGCTCCGGGGGCCACCCGGAGACCGGTGCCCTGAAGGTGCGCACCAACGACGCCAACAACTACATCGTCGGGCAGATCTCCCGGACGGTCTTCTCCGAGGTCCGCGCGGCGGCCTCGGCCAAGGCGTCGCGGACCTTCCTCGACAAGATCTTCGTCTCCTTCTCGACCCTGCACGGCAAGACGGAGGAGGCCGCCGACGGCGCGGACCGCCTCAAGGACGGCATCGGGCAGGCCAAGGACGGCACCGGCAAACTGGCCGACGGCCTGGGCACCGCCAAGAACGGGAGCGCCCAGCTGGTCGGCGGCCTGGGCGACCTCGACGCCGGCGCCGGCCGGCTCAGCCGGGGCAGTACCGACCTCGCCCGGGGCGCCGGCACCGCCGCCGACGGATCGCGTCAACTGGCCGACGGGGCCGGGCAGGTGGCCGACGGGACCCAGCAGCTCGCCGACACCGTCAACGGGGTCGTCGACAAGGTGGGACCGTTCGTCCGGGCGCACGGCAAGGAGATCGGGGAGGCCGCGCAGCTGGTCGCGGACGGCGCCCAGGCGGTGCGCGACCACCTGGACAAGCTGCCCGCCGCGGCCTCCACGGGAGCCGGGCTCTCCCGGGGGATCGCCGACCACCTCGGCTCGTACTACCGGCTGCGCTGCGGCACCGGCGTCACCCTGGTGACCGACTGCGCCGAACTGAAGCGGATCACGGAGCAGGCGAACACCGCGGCGGACACCGCCGAAGAGGTCAGCGGCTACGTCCACGACCAGAAGAACCTCGACCAGCTCGGCCGGGACCTGGACACCCTGCACTCCCTGGCCTCCGAACTGGCCGCGCACGGGCCGACCCTCGGTGCCGACATGGATGCCGCGGTCCGGAAGATCAACGACCTCAACGACGGCGCCCACAAGGTCTCCGCGGGCGCCCGCAAACTGGCCGCGGGCAACGCCCAGTTGGCGAGCGGCGCGGACCGGCTCAGCGACGGGGCGCGGCAGCTGCACGACGGCACCGGCCGGGCCGCCTCCGGGATGACCGACCTGGACGCCGGCGTCGGCCGCCTCAAGGACGGCGCACGGACGCTGGACGGCGGGATGTTCAAGCTGTCCGACGGTTCGGCGCAGCTGGCCGGCGGGCTGCACGACGGGGCGGGGCAGATCCCCGACTACGGCAAGAAGGACCGCGACGCGCGCACCCTGGTGATGTCCGACCCGGTGCAGCTGGCGTCCGGTTCCGCCCACAAGGCGCCCAACTACGGCACCGGGTTCGCCCCGTACTTCATCCCGCTGTCCCTGTGGGTCGGCGCGATGGTGGCGTACATGTTGATCCCGCCGCTCAACCGGAGGGCGCTGGCGATGGGTGCGGCCTCCTGGCGGGTGGCGCTGTCCGGATGGCTGCCGGTCTTCGGCATCGGGGTGCTGCAGACCGCGGCGTTGATCAGCGTGCTGCACTTCGCGCTCGGCCTCCAGATGGCCCGGGCCGCCGGCACGATCGGCTTCCTGGTACTGGTCACGGCCTGTTTCACGGCGATCGTGCAGTGGTTGAACGCGAAGTTCGGGCCGGCCGGCCGGATCCTCGTCCTGGCGCTGCTGATGCTCCAGCTGACGTCGGCGGGCGGCACCTACCCGGTGCAGACCAGCCCCGGCTTCTTCGGCGCCATCCACCCCTTCCTGCCGATGAGTTACATCGTCGAGGGGCTGCGCCGGCTCATCACGGGCGGCGACCTGGCGCCCGTATGGCAGGGCAGCGCGGTGCTGCTGGCCTTCGCCCTCGGGGCGCTCGCGCTGACCTCCCTGGCGGCGCGCGGCCGTCAGGTGGTGCGGATGAAGGACCTCCACCCGGAGCTGAGCCTGTGAGCGCGCGCCCGGCGAAGACCGGCACAATCGCCCCTATGGACAGCTCCAACACACGCCGCGACGCCACCCGGCGCAAGCTCTTCGAAGCCGCGGTCACGCTCATCGCCGAACAGGGCTTCTCCTCCACCACGGTGGACGAGATCGCCGAACGGGCGGGGGTCGCGAAGGGCACGGTGTACTACAACTTCGCGAGCAAGAACGTCCTCTTCGAGGAGCTGCTGCGGCACGGCATCGAGTTGTTGGCGTCCTCCCTCCAGACGGCCGCCGACGAGGTCACCGACCGGGGCGGCACCCGGGTCGACGCCCTGGACGCGATGATCCGGGCGGGCCTGGACTTCATCGCCCGCTACCCGGCGCTCACCCAGCTCTACGTCGCCGAGCTGTGGCGCACCAACCGGGCCTGGCAGTCCACGCTCATGGTGGTGCGGGAGCGGGCCATCACGGTGGTGGAGAACGTGCTGCGGGAGGCGGTGGCCGGCGGCGAGCTGAGCGAAGAGATCGACATCCCGCTGACCGCGTCGGCGCTGTTCGGGATGGTCCTGGTCGCCGCCCTGGACTGGCAGTCGTACCAGCCGGACCGGTCGATCGACGACGTGCACGCGGCACTGTCGCGGCTCCTCCAGGGGCGGGTCACCGGGCGCCCCGCCTGAGCGGGCGCCCCGTCCCCCGCGCACATGGGCGCTGCCCTGGCACAGATCGTTCCCCCGACCGATCCGACCAGGGCAGCGCCGCCCCCGTCCTTCCCCCGTACTCCCCCGTGGAGTCCCCCGTCTTCCCCCGTGGGGTCCTCCGTCACGTCCGGGAGCCACGCCGCTCCGCCGCCCCGTGTCGGCGGTGCGGCGCCGCTTCCCGTCCGTGGCCCCCACTCTTCCGTCCAGACCGGTGCCGGCCCATCCGCGTACCTACTCATCTCGGCGTCTGAGTACGGATACTCAAAGCTGAGCACCGCGCCTCATGAGCCGGGCGGCGGGCCCCGCCGACCGCTTACGATCTGCCGCGTGTCCGTACTTCCCTTGGTCTTCACCAGCGGCTGGGCGAGCGGGATCAACGCCTACGCCGTCGTCCTGCTGCTCGGCCTGCTCGGCGCGACCGGCGTCTCCGACGAGGTCCCCGCCGCCCTGGAGCGGCCCGATGTCCTGATCGTCGCGGCGGTGCTCTTCGTCGCCGAGGCGGTCGCCGACAAGGTCCCCTACGTGGACTCCGTCTGGGACGCCGTGCACACCGTGATCCGGCCCATCGCCGGCGGTGTGGTGGCGGCCCTGCTGGCCGGGCACGACGGGTCGCTGCCCCAGCTGGCGGCCGGTGCGGTGGGCGGCTCCACGGCGCTGGTGAGCCATCTGGTCAAGGCGGGCACCCGGATCGCGGTCAACACCTCGCCGGAGCCGGCGAGCAACATCGTGCTGAGCCTGGCCGAGGACCTGGGCGTCGCGGGGATCATCGCGTTCGCGCTGTTCCACCCGTGGATCGCGGCGGGCATCGCGGCGGTACTGCTGGTCGCGGGCATCACGGTGGTGATCTTCCTGTGGTCGCGGATCCGCCGGTACCTGCGGCGCCGGCGGGAGCGGCGCGCGGCGAAGCGGCCGGCCCCTGCGGACGGCGCCGCACCGCCGGTCGGCTGAGCCCGCCGCCGGCCGGGACACCGGCCGTCGACGCCGCTGTCAGTGCCGCCGGATACAGTCGCAGGCATGGCAGGGATTGCGGTGATCGGCGCCGGGATGGGCGCCATGGCGGCCGCCGCCCGGCTGGCCGTCGCGGGCCACCGGGTGGCGGTGTTCGAGCGCGGTGCGACGTACGGCGGCGCGGTGGGCCGCTTCGAGCGGGACGGCTTCGCCTTCGACACGGGGCCCGGCCTGCTGCATCTGCCGGCGGTGCACCGCGATCTGTTCCTCAAGACCGGCCGCGAGCCGCTGGAGAGCTGCGTCGAGCTGACCCAGGTCGACCCCGCGAGCCGGCATGTCTTCGCCGACGGCACCGCCGCGACGCTGCCGAACGCCTCGCGGGCCGGTGTCCTGGCCGCGCTGGACGAGGCCCTGGGCGCCGGCAGCGGCGAGCGCTGGAGCGATCTGATGGTCCGCGCCCGCGAGGCGTGGGACGCCACCCGCCGGCCGCTCCTGGAGGAGCCGCTGTGGGCCAACTGGCACGTGCTGGGGCGCGACCCGTATCCGGCGGTGCGCCGGCGCGGCCTGTTCGGGCTGGGCGGGGGCAAGGGCCCGACCACCGCCACCCTCGCCGAGGTCGCCCGGCGGGAGCTGGCCGATCCCCGGCTGATCGCCCTCCTGGAGAGCTACGCCCTGGCGTACGGCTTCGACCCGCGCACCGCCCCGGCGAGCGCGACCGTGCTGCCGTACATGGAGCAGACCTTCGGCAGTTGGTACGTCGCCGGCGGGATGCGGGCGCTGGCCGACGCGCTGTACGCGCGCTGCCGGGCCCGCAAGGTGGAGTTCGCCTTCGACGCCGAGGTGACCCGGATCGTGGAGAAGGACGGCCGGGCCGCGGGCGTGGAGCTGGCCGACGGCCGGGTCGCCGAGGCGGAGTTCGTGGTCGCGGGCGTCGACCCGGTCCGGCTGCCGGGCCTGTGCGCGGGCCGCGCGCCCTGGGGCGACGGCGACGTCCGCCCCGCTCCGGAGCCGGGCGACCGGGGGGTCGGCGCCCGGCTGACGGTCTGTCTGGCGCTGCGCGGCGCCCGCCCGGCGGACGCGGTGCACCGCACGGTGGTCCATGCCGCGGACCGCGCCGCGGAGCTGGCCGGCGTCTTCGGCGACGGGCCCGCCCCGCGGGCCCCCTGCGCCCGGCCGACGGTGACGATGCTGCGCCCCGACGACCCGGCGACGCGCCCCGACGACGACCACGAGGCGGTGACGCTCACCGCCACCGTCACCCCGCACGGCCCGGTCGACTGGCGGGATCCCGCGGTCCTGGAGCGGGCGGCGGACGAGCTGGTGGCGAGTGCCGAGGCGGCCGTACCGGGCCTGCGGGAGCGGGTGTTGTGGCGGGAGGTCCGCTCGCCGGCCGACGGTGGGCCGGTGCCCGGCCCGGCGCTGGCGGGCCGGGAAGGGCGCTTCCTGCGGCCCGGCAACCGCACCCGGATACCGGGGCTCTACGCCGTCGGCGACTGGTCCCACCCCGGTGGTGGGCTGGCGCACGCCGGGATGTCCGGGGCGATCGTCGCGGGCCTGATCGTCAACGGCGACGACTGGCACGGCTCGGAGTGAGCCCGTGCCCGGCCCCGGATGCCGGGACCGGCGACGGGGCCGGGCCGCCACGCGACCGCCGCCCGCCGCTCAGTAGTGGTAGCGCTGCTCGTCGTACCCCGGCTGCGGGGGCGGGTAGGACGGGTGCTCCGCCGCGTGCCCGGTGTCCCGCTGCTGCGGCACCCAGGCGCCGTCCAGCGGGTTCTGCGGGGTCTGCGGGGTCTGCGGGTGGTAGTACTCCTGGCCGTACTGCTGCGCCGGCTGGCCGCCGAGGCCGTCGTACTGCCCCGCCTGGTACGGCGCCCCGCCGAACGCGTCGGGCTCCTCGTAGGGGTCGTAGTGCGCGGCGTACTGCTGGGTACCGATGTACGGGTCCGAGTAGGGCGCCTGCCCGCCGTGGTAGGAGCCGTCGTCGTAGGTCGGGTAGGGGTCGGTGTACTCGCCCTGGCCGGGGGGCGCGCTGTAACCGCCGCCGTAGCCATGGGCGTTGGGGTCGCCCTCCGCAGTGACGTTTCCGAAGACGTCGTACGAGGCGGCGGCCAACGGGTCGGGGCGGGAGTCGCGGCTGTAGACGCCGTAGGCCCCGGTCTCGTCCGGCAGCGGCTGGGGGGCGTAGACGGTGGGGGCGTCCGCGAAGGCGGAGGCGGAGGCGAAGTCCGGTGCGGCGGCGGGCGGTTCACCGGGGCCGACCGGGTCCGGCAGCGTCTGATACGGGTCCGGGGCCGCGACGCCGACGCCGTCGTAGGCGCCGTCGTAAGCGCCGGCCGTGGGCTCCGTGCCGCTTCCCGCGACGGCCTCGGGCGTCTCCTCCGTCAGCCCGGAGACCTGGAGGTTCGGCCCGGCCGCGGGAGCGCGCGAGGAGCGCGCGCGGCGCCGGCGGTTCGGCTTGGGCCGCCCCCCGATCGTCCAGCCGTCCATGTAGCCGCGGCGGACGGAGAGCGTCACATAGGTCTGCCCCACCGCGAAGGCGATGCCCCCCAGCGCGATCACTATGACCGAGGGGAGGAGCACGCCGGTGACCACGCCGAGGAAGCCGCACAGCGCCAGCAACCGCCAGCGCAGCGGCGCCTTGTTCTGGAACAGCACCTCGCCGAGCAGCCACAGGGCGACCAGGCCGAACGCGATGTAGAGGATCGTCCAGCCCATATGCGCCCTCTTCCGCCGGATCCCGGCCGCCGTGGTCAGGGCCGCTGGTGCAGCCCCAGGTTCTCGTAGATTTCCAGGGTCGCCGTGGAGTGGTTCAGGGTGATGAAGTGCAACCCGGGCACGTCCTCGGCCATCAAGCGCGCACACAGGTCCGTCGCGTACTCGATGCCAATGGAGCGTACCGCCGCCGGGTCGTCCTTGACCGCGAGGATGCGCTCGGCGAGCTCGGGCGGGAACGCGGCGTTGCTGAGCTGCGCAAACCGCTCGATCTGACGCACATTGGTCACCGGCATGATCTCCGGAATGATCGGCGTCGAGCAACCCGCGGCGCGGACCCGGTCGCGCAGCCGGAAGTAGTCCTCCGGATAGAAGAACATCTGCGTGATCGCGAAGTCGGCGCCGGCGCGGCACTTGTCGACGAAGTGCTGGATGTCGGCGTCCCAGTCCGTCGAGCGCGGGTGCATCTCGGGGAAGGCCGCCACGCCGACGCAGAAGTCGCCGGACTCCTTGATCAGCCGGACCAGGTCGGCGGCGTAGCTGATGCCCTCGGGGTGCTTGACCCACTCGCCCATGGGGTCGCCCGGCGGGTCGCCGCGCAGCGCGAGCATGTTGCGGATCCCGGCGTCGGCGTACTGGCCGATGATGTTGCGCAGCTCGGCGGTGGAGTGGTTGACCGCGGTCAGGTGGGCGACGGGGGTGAGGGTGGTGTCGGTGGCGATGCGCTCGGTGGCACGGACCGTGCCGTCGCGGGAGGTGCCGCCGGCGCCGTAGGTCACCGACACGAAGGTCGGGGCGACGGCCTCGATGCGGCGGATGGCGTTCCACAGCGTCCGCTCGCCCTTCTCCGTCTTGGGTGCGGCGAACTCGAATGAATAGGATCGCTTGCCGGAGGCAAGCAGGTCGCGCACGGTACGTGCGCGATCAGTCCTGGTGGAAGCTGTACCTAGGGCCATACCCGCAGGTTAACCACAGCCCGGACGGACACCAACCGGCATCGGCGTAATGGCTGGTTGGCGCGGTTCCTGTCCACTACGTGGACATCTTCCGTCCATTCCGGGGTCTCCCGGTGGGCGCCGGACGCCCTGGTCAGACGGGCCAGGACCGGATCCGCTTGGCCAGTTCCGTGGCCGCCGCGCCCGGGTCCTCGGCCTCGGTGATCGCGCGGACCACCACCACCCGGCGGGCGCCGGCCGCCAGCACCTCGTCGAGGTTGCCGGCGTCGATGCCGCCGATGGCGAACCAGGGGCGTTCGGGGTTCCGCGCGGCGGCGTACCGGACCAGGTCCAGCCCCGGGGCGTGCCGGCCGGGCTTGGTCGGCGTGGGCCAGCAGGGGCCGGTGCAGAAGTAGTCCACCCCGGGCTCGGTGAGCGCGGCGTCCACCTCGGCCTCGGCGTGGGTGGAGCGGCCGATCAGCGGCTCCGGACCGAGCAGGGCGCGGGCGGCCGGGACCGGCAGGTCCCCCTGGCCGAGGTGGAGCACCTCGGCGCCCGCGGCATGGGCGACGTCCGCGCGGTCGTTGACCGCGAGCAGCTTGCCGTGCCGCCGGCAGGCATCGGCGAAGACCTCCAGGTGGCGCAGCTCCTGGCCGGCCTCCATGCCCTTGTCGCGGAGCTGGACGATGTCCACGCCCGAGGCCAGCACCGCGTCCAGGAACTGCGGGAGATCGCCCTGGCGGGTGCGTGCGTCGGTGCACAGGTAGAGCCGGGCGTCGGACAGGGCCTGTCGAGCGGCGGTCATCGGGCGGCTTCCCCCCTCGTCGGCGTCGTACGGACCGGCCGGGGCCGGTCCGTACGACGCGTGGATGCGGTTACGGATGCGTGGTGCGGTTACTGGGCGGACGCGGGTCCGTCAGACGGCCAGGGCCTGGGCCCGGCGCTTGACCTCCGTGCCGCGATTCTCGCGCAGCGCCTGCGCCGGGGTGCCGGGCAGGGTGTCGTCGGCGGTGAAGAGCCACTCCAGCATCTCCTCGTCGGCGAAGCCGTCGTCGCGCAGGAGCGTCAGCGTGCCGGCGAGGCCCTTGACGACCTTGCCGTCCTGGATGAATTCGGCGGGCACCTGGAGCACGCGGTTCTCGCCGCGACGCACCGCGATCAGCTGGCCCTCCTTCACCAGCTGCCGCACGCGCGTCACCTCGACGCCGAGTTCCTCGGCGATGTCGGGGAGGGTCAGCCAGGCGGGGACGAGCCCATCGATGTTTACGTCAATCTCGGTCACAGGACAAGCCTGCCACCTCCCACTGACAGCCGGTAGCCGGGCGTCGCCGTCAGGGGCCGCGTGCACACCGCCGGGTGAGCCGTCCGGCCCGCGGACCGCCCCTACCGCACCGCCGACTTGAGCGGAACGGCCGCGTCCGCCGCCCGCTCCCGGTCGAGCAGCGCGCCCTTCTCGATCAGCCGCCGCCCCTGGGCCAGGTCCCGCGGCCGCCCCACGGCCAGCAGCGCGACCAGCCGGCCCGCCGGTCGCCCGGCGCCGCCCCCGGCCGCGCCCGCCCGGTCCTGGCCCTCGCCCCGCAGCCAGATCACCGACCAGGCGGCGCCGGCCGGGTCGCCGCGCCAGACGAGTTCGTCGGCGTCCACGTGGTGGCCGGCGTACTGCACGAACCGCCCGAACTGCTCGGACCAGAAGTACGGCACCGGGTCGTAGACCACGCCCGCCGCCTCGCCGCCGGCGATGTTCTCGGCCACCGTGCGGGGCCCCTGGAGGGCGTTGTCCCAGTGGTGGACCAGCAGCCGGGTGCCGTAACGGGCCGACGGGAAGGAGGCGCAGTCGCCGACCGCGTAGACGTCGGGGACGGAGGTGCGCAGCCGCTCGTCGGCCAGGACCGAGCCGTCCTCGGGCGAGAGGGCGACGCCGGAGCCGGCCAGCCAGCCGGTGGCGGGCCGGGCGCCGACCCCGACGACCACGGCGTCGGCGGGCAGGGTGGTGCCGTCGGCCAGCGCCACCGCGCCGGGCGCGAGGGAGGCGACCCGGGCGCCGGTGCGCAGGTCCGCGCCGGCGTCCGTGTACCAGTCGGTCATGTACGCGGCGACCTCGGCGGGCAGGGCGCCGGCCAGCGGATGGTCGGCGGCCTCGACGACGGTGACCTCGCAGCCCGCCTCACGGGCCGCGGTGGCGAACTCCGCGCCGATCCAACCGGCGCCCACCACCACGATCCGGTGCTGGGCGGCGAGCACCGGGCGCAGCCGCTCGGCGTCGTCCAGGGTGCGCAGGAGGTGCACGTCGGGGAGCTCGTCGCCGCCCGGCAGCCGGATCGGTTCGGCACCGGTGGCGATGACCGCGTAGTCGTAGCGGATCGGGCCCTCGGCGGTCTCGACGACGCGCTCGGCCGGGCGCAGCGCGGTGACCGGGCAGCCGAGGCGGAGGTCGATGCCGAGGGCGGCGAAGTCGATGTCGAACGCCGAGCCCTCGGCCTTGCCGAGCAGCACCGCCTTGGACAGCGGGGGGCGGTCGTAGGGCTGGTGGGGCTCGTCGCCGAGGAGCGTGATCGCGCCGCGCCAGCCTTGCTCGCGCAGGGCCACGGCGGTCTGCACACCCGCCATCCCCGCGCCGGCGATCACCACGCGCGGCGTGCGGTCAGGGGCCTGGGGAGACTTGCTCTGCTCGCTCACCCGCTCACTCTAGGACGGCGGACGACGCGGCCCGCAGCACCGCGCAAGGAGATCTCTGACACAGCGTCATGAGCCGTGGCGCCAGGGCACCGTCCGGAACCGCCGGCAGGTGTACGGGGCCGTGCCGCCAGGGCGCTCCCTTACGGCGCGTCGCGGCCCGTATTAGGGTGGCGGCTGCACGCACTCGCGGGAGCCCGGACGGACCGGGCTGAGAGGGAGGCTGGCCGGCCTCCGACCGTACGAACCTGATCCGGGTCATGCCGGCGAAGGGAGGGGCTGGACGCCCATGCATCCATTGCATCCATCCGCCACACCACCGCACCCCGACGTGCTGGTCGTCGGGGGCGGCATCATCGGGCTGGTCACCGCCTGGCGGGCGGCCGGCCGGGGGCTGCGGGTCGCGGTGGCGGACCCCGCGCCCGGCGGCGGCGCGGCGTACGTCGCGGCCGGCATGCTGGCCGCGGTCACCGAGCTGCACTACGGCGAGGAGACGCTGCTGGGGCTCAATCTGGCCTCGGCGCGCCGCTATCCGCGCTTCGCGCAGGAGCTGGAGGAGGCGAGCGGGCAGCGGATCGGCTACCAGCGGTGCGGCACGCTGGCCGTCGCGCTGGACGCCGACGACCGCGCCCATCTGCGGGAACTGCACGCCCTCCAGGTCCGGTCCGGGCTGGACTCCCAGTGGCTGACCGGACGCGAGTGCCGCCGGCTGGAGCCGATGCTCGCCCCCGGGGTGCGCGGCGGCCTCCGGGTGGACGGTGACCACCAGGTCGATCCGCGCCGGTTGACGGACGCCCTGCTGGCCGCCTGCGAGCGGGCCGGGGTGGTCTTCCACCGCACCTGGGCGGAGCGCCTGACGACCGCCGGCGGGCGCGCCTCGGGCGCGGAACTCGCCGACGGGACACGGCTGGCGGCCGGTCAGGTCGTACTGGCTGGGGGCAGCCGCAGCGGCCGGCTGGCCGGGGTGCCGGAGGCCGTGCTGCCACCGGTGCGCCCCGTCAAGGGGCAGGTGCTGCGGCTGCGGCTGCCGGACCCGCCGCCGGGCGGCCGGCCGTTCCTCTCCCGCACCGTACGGGCGGTGGTCCGCGGCAACCCCCTCTACCTGGTGCCCCGGGAGAGCGGTGAACTGGTCCTCGGTGCCACCAGCGAGGAGCTGGGCTGGGACACCACGGTCACCGCGGGCGGCGTCTACGAGCTGCTGCGGGACGCCCACGAGCTGGTCCCCGGCCTCACCGAGCTGCCGCTGACCGAGAGCCGCGCCGGGCTGCGCCCCGGCTCCCCGGACAACGCGCCGCTGCTCGGGCCGACCGAGCTGCCCGGCCTCCACCTGGCCACCGGCCACTTCCGCAACGGCGTCCTGCTGACGCCGGTCACCGGCGACGTGATGGCCGAGGTGCTGGCCACCGGGACCGTCCCGGAAGCGGCCCGCCCCTTCTCCCCCACGCGCTTCTCCCCCACCGCCCGGGGGGCCGAGCGCACCCGCGCCCCAGAGGAGCAGCCCGTATGAACGCCCCCGGTACCCCCGACGGCCCCGATGCCCCCGAGGGCCGCACCGGCCCCACGATGTACGTCTCCGTCAACGGGGAGGCCCGCCGGATCCCCGGCGGACTGACCCTCGACCGGCTGGTCGCCACGCTGTCCCAGGCACCGGCCGGGGTGGCCGCCGCGGTCAACGAGACCGTGGTGCCGCGCAGCCAGTGGCCCACCACCGCGCTCGGCGACGGCGACCGCGTCGAGGTGCTGACCGCCGTCCAGGGAGGCTGATCCGCCGACATGACCGACATCGCAGTCGAACGGGGCGCCACCCCCGCGGCGCCCGGCCCGGACCCCGCCGCCGACCCGCTCACCATCGCCGGGACCTCCTTCCGGTCCCGGCTCATCATGGGCACCGGCGGCGCGCCCAGCCTCGACGTCCTGGAGCGCGCGCTGCTGGCCTCCGGCACGGAGCTGACGACGGTCGCCATGCGGCGGCTGGACCCGACCGTGCAGGGCTCGGTGCTGTCCGTCCTGGAGCGGAACGGCATCCGGGTGCTGCCGAACACCGCGGGCTGCTTCACCGCGGGCGAGGCGGTGCTCACCGCCCGGCTCGCCCGGGAGGCGCTCGGCACGGACTGGGTCAAGCTGGAGGTCGTCGCCGACGAGCGGACCCTGCTGCCCGACCCGGTGGAGCTGCTGGACGCCGCCGAGATCCTGGTGGACGACGGTTTCACGGTGCTCCCGTACACCAACGACGACCCCGTGCTGGCCCGGAAGCTGGAGGACGTGGGCTGCGCGGCGATCATGCCGCTCGGCTCGCCGATCGGCTCCGGCCTCGGGATCCGCAATCCGCACAACTTCCAGCTGATCACCGAGCGCGCGGGCGTGCCGGTCGTCCTCGACGCGGGCGCCGGCACCGCCTCGGACGCCGCGCTCGCGATGGAGCTGGGCTGCGCGGCGGTGATGCTGGCGTCGGCGGTGACCCGCGCGCAGGAGCCGGAGCTGATGGCCGCGGCGATGCGGCACGCGGTGGCGGCGGGCCGGCTGGCCCACCGGGCGGGCCGGATCCCGCGCCGCCACTTCGCGCTGGCGTCCTCGCCCACCGAGGGCGTCCCGGAGCTGGACCCGGAGCGGCCGGCGTTCTAGGCCGCGGGGCGGCCGGCGGGCCCGGGTCGGTCCGCCGCCGCCCCGACCAGGTCGGCGAACTCCGGCGGGGCGGCGGTGATCACCTCGTCCAGCAGGCTCCGGGAGGCCAGCAGGGCGTCGATGGAGTCGGTGAGCCGTGCGCGCTCCCGGTGGAGCTCGCCGACCAGCTGCGGACAGGTCGGCACCAGGCGGCCGTCGTCGTCGCGCAGACAGGGCAGCACCTGCGCGATGGTCGCGGTGTTCAGCCCGGAGGTCAGCAGCGTGCGGATGCGGCGGACCTGGGCGACGTCGGCCTCCTCGTAGACGCGGTAGCCAGCCGTGGTCCGCTCGGGGCTGAGCAGCCCCTGCTCCTCGTAGTAGCGCAGCAGCCGCTCGGTGGTACCGGTCCGCCGGGCCAGCTCACCGATCATCAGCAGCGTCGTCATGAGGTCCCCCTTCTGGTGCGGTGTGCCGCGTGACGCACCCTTGGGGAGCGACCACGGCCGGGACCGGATTATTCCGTGCCCGGGGCGCCGGTCCGCCGGCCGCCCCGTGTCACGGTTCCGCTGCGGTAGCCCAGGAGAGTGGCCGGGGCGCCCGGCGTGTCGGCGCGGGCTCGTAGACTCGTCTGCCGTGGATACGACGCTGCAGGACCCGCTCGTGGGCCAGCTGCTCGACGGTCGCTATCGCGTCGAGGGGCGCATCGCCGCCGGGGGCATGGCCACCGTCTACCGGGCCATGGACACCCGGCTGGACCGTGTGCTGGCGCTGAAGGTGATGCACCCCAGCCTGGCCGTGGACGGGGCGTTCGTCGACCGCTTCATCCGGGAGGCCAAGTCCGTCGCCCGGCTCTCGCACCCCAACGTGGTCGGCGTCTTCGACCAGGGCACCGACGGCACCTACGTCTATCTGGCCATGGAGTACGTCGCCGGCTGCACGCTGCGCGACGTGCTGCGCGAGCGGGGCGCCCTGCAGCCGCGGGCCGCCCTGGACATCCTGGAGCCGATCCTGGCCGCGCTGGGGGCCGCGCACCGCGCCGGCCTGGTGCACCGCGACATGAAGCCGGAGAACGTCCTGATCGGCGACGACGGCCGGGTCAAGGTCGCCGACTTCGGCCTGGTGCGCGCGGTGGACACGCACACCACCGCGTCCACCGGCTCGGTCCTGGGCACGGTCTCCTACCTCGCCCCCGAGCAGATGGAGCACGGCACCGCGGACGCCCGGGTCGACGTCTACGCCTGCGGTGTGGTGCTCTACGAGATGCTCACCGGCGGCAAGCCGCACACCGGCGGCACCGCGGCGCAGATCCTCTACAGCCATCTGCACGACGACATCACCCCGCCCTCCGAGCTGGTGCCGGGCCTGGCGCCGGAGCTGGACGAGCTGGTCGCGGCGGCCACCGCCCGGGCCCCGCAGCAGCGCCCGCAGGACGCGGTGGCGCTGCTCGCCCGGGCCCGCGCGGTCCGCGCGCGGCTGACCGAAGCACAGCTGGACGTCGTCCCGCCGCAGGCCAGGGAGGCGTCCGCGGACGACGAGCGGACGGACGTGATCCCGCGTCCGGCCGGCACCCAGCTCGCGCTGCCCGTCGAGGGCGAGGCGGAGCTGAACCGCACCAGCCGGCTGGAGATGCCGCCGGCGGGCGCCGCACCCGAGGACGGCCGGACCACCCGGCTGCGGCCGGCACCGCCGGCGCACGGCGCGCCCCCGGCCGGGGGGCGGCTCCGGCAGCGGCGGATCCTCACCCTCGTGGCGGCCGTGCTGCTGGTCCTGGGCATCGGCACCGGCGTCTGGTACATCAACGTCGGCCAGTTCACCCACGTCCCGGCGGTGCTGGACATGACGCAGGCCAAGGCGCAGCAGGCGCTGCACGACGAGGGGCTGCGGGTGAAGGTCGAGCGCGGCTTCAGCCCCAACGTCCAGCGCGACCACGTGATGGCGACGAAGCCGGAGACGGGCCAGCGGATCCGCGGCAACGGCACCGTCATCCTGGTCGTCTCCCGTGGCCCGGAGAAGGTCACCATCCCCGACCTGGCCGGCACCCCGCTCGCGGACGCCCGGCGCAAGCTGCGCGACCTGGGCCTGGTGCCGGGCACCGAGACCCGGGCGTTCAGCGACGAGGTCGCCAAGGGTTCGGTGATCCGTACGGACCCGGCACCGGGCAGCACCCGGCGGCCGGACACCGCGGTGGCGCTCACCGTCAGCCGGGGCGCGCCGGTGGACGTGCCGAACGTGGTCGGCAAGGGACGCCAGGACGCCGCGGCGGCGCTGCAGCAGGCCGGCTTCCGGGTGCAGTTCGCCGATCAGCCGGTCTTCGCGCCGCAGGACAAGGACACCGTGGCCCGGCAGTCGCCCGGCGCCGGCGGCACCCTGGGCAAGGGCGAGACGGTCACCCTGACGCTCTCCAAGGGCCCGGAGATGGTCGCCGTGCCGGACGTCGGCGGGATGAACACCGCGGACGCCACCAAGGCGCTGACCGACCTCGGCTTCAAGGTCTCGGTGGACCGGCCGTTCCTGTTCCCGCAGGACAGCGTCGCGTCCCAGTCGGTCGCGGCCGGCGAGCAGGCGCCCAAGGGCAGCACGATCACGATCCGGCTCAAGGGCGCGCTGTAGGAACCGGCTGGCCCGGGTGGCCCGCGGACGGCCGCGGGGCACCTGGCACCCTGGGAGGGTGAGTACTCCCCTGTCCCCCGAGGGCGCCGCCCTGCGCGCCCGCGCACGCAATCCGGTCGGCGGCCATGTGCCGGTGGCCGGCGGCCTGGCCAAGGTGGGCCTGTCGTACGCCCGGCAGCTCGGCTGCGAGGTCGTCCAGGTCTTCGTCGCCAATCCGCGCGGCTGGGCGACGCCGCCCGGCAACCCCGAGCAGGACGCGGCGTTCCGCGAGCGCTGCGCCCAGGACGACATCCCGGCGTATGTGCATGCGCCGTACCTGATCAACTTCGGGTCGCACACCCCGGCGACGGTCGAGAAGTCCGTGGCGTCGCTGCGCCACTCGCTGCGCCGCGGCCGGGAGATCGGCGCGCTCGGGGTGGTCGTGCACACCGGCTCGGCGACCGGCGGACGCCCGCGGGAGACGGCACTGGCGCAGGTCAGGGAGCAGGTCCGGCCGCTGCTGGACGAGCTGACGCGGGACGACGACCCCTGGCTGCTGCTGGAGCCCACGGCCGGCCAGGGCTCCTCGCTGTGCGCGCTGGCGGAGGACCTGGGCCCGTACTTCGACGCGTTGGACCGGCATCCGCGGCTCGGGGTCTGCCTGGACACCTGTCACGCGTTCGCGGCTGGGCACGACATGGCGGCGCCGGGCGGGACGAAGGCGCTGCTGGACGAGTTGGTGGAGGTCACCGGCGAGGGCCGGCTGAAACTGATCCACGCCAATGACTCCAAGGACGTGGTCGGCGCGCACAAGGACCGGCACGCGAACATCGGCGCCGGCCACATCGGCGCGGAGCCGTTCGCCGAGCTGTTCGCGCATCCCGCGACCGACGGCGTGCCGTTGGTGATCGAGACCCCGGGCGGCGAGGAGGGCCACGCCGCGGACGTGGCGCGGCTGAAGGAACTGCGGCTGCCCTGAACCCGGCACGGGGCCGGGCGGGCCGGGCCCTCAGAGCTCCGGGCCCTCGCCCGGCTCCTCCTGGTAGGAGTAGCGCTGCTCGCGCCAGGGGTCGCCGAGGTTGTGGTAGCCGCGCTCCTCCCAGAAGCCGCGGCGGTCGGCCGTCATGTACTCGATGCCGCGGACCCACTTGGGGCCCTTCCAGGCGTAGAGGTGCGGCACGATCAGCCGGACCGGGAAGCCGTGTTCGGCGGTGAGCAGTTCGCCGGAGCGGTGGGTGGCGAACAGGCAGTCCTGCGCGCCGAAGTCGGTGAGCCGGAGGTTGGAGCTGAAGCCGTACTCAGCCCACACCATCACATGGGTGGCCTCGGGCGCGGGGGGCGCCAGCTCCAGGATCGTGCGGGTCAGCACCCCGCCCCATTCGGCGCCCAGCATGCTGAACTTGGTGACGCAGTGCATGTCGGCGACGACGGTGGTGTACGGAAGGGCCGTGAACTCCTCGTGGGTCCAGCAGTGCTTGGCGCCGTCGGCGGTGGCGCCGAAGACCCGGAACTCCCAGCGCTCGGGCCGGAACTTCGGGACCGGTCCGTAGTGCGTCACCGGCCAGCCCCTCTGGAGCCGCTGTCCCGGAGGCAGCACAGGCTCCTCGTCGCGACTTTCCGGCTGGCCCATGCCCCCATGGTGTCAGACCGTGCGGGGTGCCGATGACCAGGGCGGGATGGAATCGGGCAACTCGTACTAAGTGTGAACTTACTGGACGGCTCGCTCCGGGCGGTGCAAGGATGCGCGGCACTTGCCCAGAACTCGCGTGAAAGGGGCCCGCAGCCATGCAGGGCGACCCCGAGGTCATCGAATTCCTCAACGAGCAGTTGACCGCGGAGCTGACCGCGATCAACCAGTACTTCCTGCACGCGAAGATGCAGGAGAACTTCGGCTGGTACAAGCTCGCCAAGTACACCCGCGCCGAGTCCTTCGACGAGATGAAGCACGCGGAGACGCTGACCGACCGCATCCTCTTCCTCGAAGAGTTGCCGAACTACCAGCGGCTGTTCCACGTCCGGGTCGGCCAGACCGTCACCGAGATGTTCCAGGCCGACCGGCAGATCGAGGTGGAGGCGATCGACCGACTCAAGCGCGGCATCGAGGTCATGCGCGCCAAGGGGGACGTCACCTCGGCCAACATCTTCGAGGACATCCTGGCCGACGAGGAGCACCACATCGACTACCTCGACACCCAGCTGGAGCTGGTCGAGAAGCTCGGGGAGGCGCTCTACCTCGCCCAGGTGATCGAGCAGCCGAGCTGACGGCCCGGCGCGATGCACCTCGACGGGGCGCCCCAGGGGGCTACGCGGCCGCCCGGAGGCCCGCGGGCGCCGGTGCGGCCACCTCCGCGGCCAGCGGCCCGGAAGGCGCGGCCGGCACCTCGGACGCCGGACTCCCCGGCTCGGACTCCGACCGCAGCGCGTCGGGGGCGCCGCTGTCGATCAGCTCGCGACGGGGGCACGCACCGCGGCCCAGCAGCGCCTGGATGCGCCGGACGCAGCTGCCGCAGTCGGTGCCGGCCTTGCACGCGGAGGCGACCTGACGGGGCGTGCAGGCGCCCCGGTCCGCGTGCTCGCGGACCTGCTGCTCGGTGATGCCGAAGCAGGAGCAGACGTACACGCGGGTTCACCTCCGTAAGGGCACCTCGGACGATCCCGGCGATCGGCAGTGAGGTAACCCTTACCTTACCCGTGACGGCGGGCGCGCAACAATGCGCGGCAACGCAGTGGGGCGCGGATCACAGGATCCGCGCCCCACACGTTGTTCGGCAACCGTCACTGGTCGCGGTACATCTCCGCCACCAGGAAGGCCAGGTCCAGCGACTGGCTGCGGTTGAGCCGCGGGTCGCAGGCCGTCTCGTAGCGCTGGTGCAGGTCGTCGACGAAGATCTCGTCGCCGCCGCCCACGCACTCGGTGACGTCGTCACCGGTCAGCTCGACGTGGATGCCGCCCGGGTGCGTGCCGAGGGCCTTGTGGACCTCGAAGAAGCCCTTGACCTCGTCCAGCACGTCGTCGAAGCGACGGGTCTTGTGACCCGAGGCCGCCTCGAAGG
Source organism: Streptomyces noursei (assembly GCF_016917755.1). Taxonomy (GTDB): domain Bacteria; phylum Actinomycetota; class Actinomycetes; order Streptomycetales; family Streptomycetaceae; genus Streptomyces; species Streptomyces yunnanensis. The sequence continues at coordinate 3,168,190 of NZ_CP070326.1, forward strand.
TGTTGCCGTGCATCGGGTCGCAGATCCACACGACCTGCGCGCCGGAGGCGGTGACCTTCTCCACCAGGTCGGGCAGCTTCTCGCGGATCTTGTCCGCGCCCATCCTGGTGATGAAGGTCAGGCGGCCCGGCTCGCGGTCCGGGTCGAGCCGGTCGATCAGGGTGAGCGCGTCCTCCACGGTGGACGTGGGGCCGAGCTTGACACCGATCGGGTTGCGGACCCGGGAGGCGAACTCGATGTGTGCGCCGTCCAGTTGACGGGTGCGCTCGCCGATCCAGACCATGTGGCCCGAGACGTCGTAGAGGTTCCCGGTGCGGGAGTCCACGCGGGTCAGCGCCGACTCGTAGTCCAGGATCAGCGCCTCGTGCGAGGAGTAGAACTCCACGGTCCGGAACTCCTCCGGGTCCACCCCGCAGGCGTTCATGAAGTTCAGCGCCCGGTCGATCTCGCGCGCCAGCGCCTCGTACCGCTGGCCGGAGGGCGAGGACTTCACGAAGTCCTGGTTCCAGGCGTGCACCTGGCGCAGGTCGGCGTAGCCGCCGGTGGTGAAGGCGCGGACGAGGTTCAGCGTCGCCGCGGAGGCGTGGTACATCCGCTTGAGCCGCTGCGGGTCCGGGATGCGGGCCGCCTCGGTGAACTCGAAGCCGTTGACGGAGTCGCCGCGGTAGGTCGGCAGGGTCACCCCGTCACGGGTCTCGGTCGGCTTGGAGCGCGGCTTGCTGTACTGGCCGGCGATCCGACCGACCTTGACCACCGGGACGGACCCGGCGTAGGTCAGCACGGCGCCCATCTGGAGGAGCGTCTTGAGCTTGTTGCGGATGTGCTCGGCGGAGACGGCGTCGAACGCCTCCGCGCAGTCGCCGCCCTGAAGCAGGAACGCCTCACCTCGGGCGACCGCGCCCAGGCGCTCGCGCAGCTGGTCGCACTCGCCCGCGAAGACGAGCGGCGGATAGGACTCGAGCTCCGCGATCACATCGCGCAGAGCCTCTTGGTCCGGCCAGTCAGGCTGCTGCGCCGCGGGCAGGTCTCGCCAGGTGTTGCCACCGGCGTGGGATTCAGCGTTCACGGTCACACCCCCACATTACGGGGTCCGGCAGCCGTGTCCGTCCGCCATCCGGACTGTGAGACGCCGCGTGGCCGACGATCCGGTAGGGTGCCGGCCATGCAGACGCGACCGACCATGAACATGGACTGGTGGTGGACCGCCCAGCCGGCGGCCCACTGATTCGCGTACGCATCCCACAGACCGCGAAGGCCGCCCGAGGGGCGGCCTTCGGTGTTCCCACGGCCGTTCCCTCCGCACCGGAAGCTCTCCCGGAAGGAACCGCCCATGCACCTCGCGCCCCAGACCCCACCCGACGCCGCCGCGCTGGTCCAGCGGCTGCTCGACCCCGCCTGCCCGCCGTTCGCCCTGCTCCGCCGCCGCGCCCCCGGCCGGGACGGGGACACCGTCGAGGTGCTGATCGGCGAGGTGACCGAGGTCGAGCGGCTGGCCGACATCCCGCTCGGCGAGGGCGTGCCGGACGCGCCGGTCACCGACGCGCTGGCCCTGGTCCCGTTCCGGCAGATCCGCGAGCGCGGCTTCCGGGCGCACGACGACGGCACCCCGCTGGCCGTGCTGCGCCCGGCCGAGTGCCACGAGCTGCCGCTGGACGCGCTGCTGACGGCGCTCCCGGCGCACGACGTCCGGGTGGACGACGGGGCCTTCGACGTCACCGACGCGGCCTACGCGGAGATCGTCGAACGGGTGGTGCGGGAGGAGATCGGCACCGGCGAGGGCGCCAACTTCGTCATCCGCCGGACCTTCGAGGGCACGATCCCCGACTTCTCGGCGGCCGACGCGCTGGCGCTGTTCCGACGGCTGCTGGCCGGCGAGCGCGGGGCGTACTGGACCTTCGTGGTGCACCGGCCCGGCGTGCGCACGCTGGTCGGCGCCAGCCCGGAGGTGCACGTCCGGGCCACCGGCGGCACCGTCGTGATGAACCCGATCAGCGGGACCTACCGCTACCCGGCCGAGGGCCCCACCGCGGAGGGCCTGCTGGCGTTCCTCGGCGACCGCAAGGAGGTCGAGGAACTGTCGATGGTGGTCGACGAGGAACTGAAGATGATGTGCACCGTCGGCGACCAGGGCGGGGTGGTCGTCGGGCCGCGGCTCAAGGAGATGGCGCACCTCGCGCACACCGAGTACGAGCTGCGCGGCCGCTCCACCCTGGACGTGCGGGACGTCCTCAAGGAGACGATGTTCGCGGCGACGGTCACCGGGTCGCCGGTGCAGAACGCCTGCCGGGTGATCGAGCGGCACGAGCCGGTCGGCCCGGACGGCCGCGGGCGGGGCTACTACGCCGGCGCGCTGGCGCTGATCGGCCGGGACGCGACCGGGGCGCAGACGCTGGACTCCCCGATCCTGATCCGCACCGCGGACATCGACGGCGGGGATGCGCGGGGGCGGCTGCGGGTGCCGGTCGGCGCCACCCTGGTCCGCGCCTCCGACCCGGCCGGCGAGGTCGCCGAGACGCACGCCAAGGCGGCCGGCGTGCTCACCGCGCTGGGGGTCCGGCCAGCGTCCGTGCGGGCCGCGGCCGGGCCGGCGCCGCGACTGGCCGACGACCCGCGGGTGCGGGCCGCGCTGGACGCCCGCCGGGCCGACCTGGCGCCGTTCTGGCTGCGGATGCAGACCACCGCCGGGGACGGCGCGCCGTCGACCGGGCTGCGCGGCCACGCCCTGGTGGTCGACGCCGAGGACACCTTCACCGCGATGCTGGCGCACCTGCTGCGCACCTCGGGGCTGACGGTGGCGGTCCGCCGCTACGACGAGCCGGGGCTGCGCGCGGCGGCCCTGGCGCACCAGGGTCCTGTGGTGCTGGGCCCGGGGCCGGGCAACCCGTCCGACATCGCCGACCCCAAGATGCGGTTCCTGCGGTCCCTCACCTCCGACCTGGTGGCAGGTCACCGGCATGGCCTGCTCGGGGTCTGCCTCGGCCACGAACTGCTCGCCGCGGAGCTGGGGTTGGAGATCGTCCGCAAGGAGGTCCCGTTCCAGGGCGCGCAGGAGCGGATCGACTTCTTCGGGCGGCCCGAGACGGTGGGCTTCTACAACACCTTCACGGCCCGCTGCGACGACCGGACGGCGGCCGAACTGGCCATGCACCGCATCGAGTTGAGCCGGGACGAGGCCACCGGTGAGGTGCACGCGCTGCGCGGCCCGGGCTTCGCGGGCGTGCAGTTCCACCCCGAGTCGGTGCTGACCCTGGACGGCGCGGCGGTCACCGCACAGCTGCTGGCAGCTGTCCTCGTGTGACCAGCAGGTGTGCGCTGGTGCGGCCGGCCAGATGGTCCTCCACGTTGGCCACGGTGGTCCGGATGATCTGGCCGACCGCCTCCTCGGTGAAGTACGCCTGGTGCGAGGTGACCAGCACGTTCGCGAAGGTCATCAGCCGGGCCAGGGTGTCGTCGCCGACCACGTCCAGGGACTTGTCGTAGAAGAACAGCCCGGCCTCCTCCTCGTAGACGTCCAGGCCGACGCCGGTGAGCCGGCGGGCCTTGAGCGTCTCGACCAGGGCCGCGGTGTCGATCAGCCCGCCGCGGCTGGAGTTGACCAGGATCGCGTCGTCCTTCATGGCGGCCAGCGCGGCGGCGTCGACCAGGTGCCGGGTGTCCTCGGTCAGCGGGACGTGCAGGCTGATCAGGTCCGCCTCGGCGAACAGCCGCTCCCGGGGGACGTAGTGCATGCCCAGCGCCGCGCACTCCGGGTTCTCGACGAGGTCCCACCCCAGCAGCTGCATCCCGAAGCCGTGGGCGATCCGGGCGAAGGCGGTGCCGATCTTGCCGGTGCCGAGCACCCCGGCCGTCCGGCCGTGCAGATCGCGGCCCATCAGGCCGTCCAGCCGGAAGTCGAAGTTGCGGGTGCGGTTGGCGGCCGGCACCAGCCGCCGGTTCACCGCCAGCGCCAGCAGCCACGCGAACTCCGCGACCGCGTACGGGGAGTACGCGGAGACCCGGCCGATGGTCATGGCCAGATCGGCCGCGGCCTCCAGGTCGATGTTGTTGAAGCCGGTGGAGCGCTGGGCGACCATCTTGGTGCCGCCGGCCGCGAGGGTCTGCAGCACCTCGGCGCTCAGGTCGTCGTTGGCGCTGGTGGAGACGACCTCGTAGCCGTGCGCGATGGGGGCGGTGTCGCGGTCGAGGAAGACGTCCAGGCAACGCACCTGGTGGCGGCCCGCGAACGCCTGCTCCAGGATCGGCCGCTCGTCCGCCTGCACGCCGAATGCGACGATCTCCACGTTCTCCTCCGGTTCTCCCCCGCCGGCGGCGGCGCCACGCGGAGGCAATGGGCCGGATATGTCGCGTCATGGCGAATATACGACCCATCGCCCGGCGGTGCCGCCCGGGGCGCGGACGGCGGCGCTCGGCCGGAGGACGGCGGCCGGAGAACGGCGGAGGTCAGCCGAAGAAGACGCCGACCTCGGCGTAGAGCGCCGGATCGACGGTCTTCAGCTTGGCGGTCGCCTCCGACAGCGGTACCCGCACGATGTCGGTGCCGCGCAGCGCGACCATCGTGCCGTAGTCGGCATCCCGCACCGCGTCGATGGCGTGCAGCCCGAAGCGGGTGGCCAGCCAGCGGTCGAAGGCGCTGGGGGTGCCGCCGCGCTGGGTGTGGCCCAGGACGGTGGTCCGGGCCTCCTTGCCGGTGCGCGCCTCGACCTCCTTGGCCAGCCACTCGCCGACACCGGACAGCCGGACGTGCCCGAAGGAATCGGTGCTGCCGTCCTTGAGCACCATGTCGCCGTCCTTGGGCATGGCGCCCTCGGCCACCACCACGATCGGCGCGTAGCTTGCCTTGAAGCGGGACTCGATCCAGCGGCAGACCTCGTCGACGTCGAAGCGCTGCTCGGGGATGAGGATGACGTTGGCGCCGCCGGCCAGGCCGGAGTGCAGCGCGATCCAGCCGGCGTGCCGGCCCATCACCTCGACGACCAGCACCCGCATATGGGATTCGGCGGTGGTGTGCAGCCGGTCGATGGCCTCGGTGGCGACCCCGACCGCGGTGTCGAAGCCGAAGGTGTAGTCCGTGGCCGACAGGTCGTTGTCGATGGTCTTGGGCACACCGACGCAGGGGACGCCGTGCTCCGTGAAGAGCCGGGAGGCGACGCCGAGGGTGTCCTCGCCGCCGATTGCGATCAGCGCCTCGACCTCGTGCTTGGCGAGCGTCTCCTTGATCCGGCGGACCCCGTCCTCCTCTTTGAAGGGGTTGGTCCGCGACGAGCCGAGGATGGTGCCGCCGCGGGGCAGGATGCCGCGCACCGCCGGGATGTCCAGCCGCATGCTGCGGCCCTCCAACGGTCCGCGCCAGCCGTCCCGGAACCCGACGAAGTCGTATCCGTACTCCTGGGTGCCCTTGCGGACGATGCCCCTGATCACCGCGTTCAGACCCGGGCAGTCGCCGCCGCCGGTCAGTACTCCGACCCGCATCGCTTCACCTTCATCCCGTCCGTGGCCGCCGTACGGCCGTCCGTGAGCGTAACGCCGGTCACGCTAATGGTGACCTGGGTCACTCCGGGATGGTGTGTGCGTCGATCCCCGTCAATTGCACGGGAGTTGACACAAGGTGTTCACCCTTACGAGCGCAGGCGCGCGGCCCGTGCAGGGGGACGGCGGGCGCCTCAGACGCCGTCGAGGCCGCGCTCTATCGCGTACCGCACCAGCTCGACGCGGTTGTGCAACTGGAGCTTGCCGAGGGTGTTCTGGACGTGGTTCTGCACCGTGCGGTGCGAGATGACCAGCCGCTCGGCGATCTGCTTGTACGAGAGCCCCTTGGCGACCAGGCGCAGCACCTCGGTCTCCCGCTCCGTCAGCCGGGGGGCGTCCGCTTCGTCGGCGGCCGCGGGGGACGGCTCCGTCGCCAGCCGGCGGTACTCGCCGAGGACCAGGCCGGCCAGGCCCGGGGTGAACACCGGGTCGCCGACGGCGGTGCGGCGGACCGCGTCCAACAGTTCCTCGGTGCTGGCCGACTTCAGCAGATAGCCGGTGGCGCCGGACTTCACCGCCTCCAGGACGTCGGCGTGCTCGCCGCTGGCGGAGAGCACCAGCACCCGCAGCGACGGATTGCCGCCGACCAGCTCCTTGCACACCCGGACACCGGGCAGCCCCGGCAGATTGAGGTCCAGGACCAGCACGTCGGGCGCCGTCGCCTGGGCCCGGCGCACCGCCTGGAGGCCGTCCCCGGCCGTCGCCACCACGTCGAACCCGGCCTCCGCCAGGTCGCGGGCGACCGCGTCCCGCCACATCGGGTGGTCGTCGACCACCATGACCCGCAGGCCCGTCTCGTCACTCACGCGCGCGCTCTCCCCCGTCGTCCGCCCTCGGGCGCGATGCCCTTGGGAACCTTCAACTCCACTTCCGTGCCCTGGCCGGGGACCGAGAGCCACTCGGCACTGCCGCCCAGCTCCCGCAGCCGGCCGCGGATCGACAGCGCCACCCCGAGGCGGCCCTCGCGCTCGGCCGCGGCGAGCCGGCCCTCGGGAATGCCGGGCCCCTCGTCGCGCACCGTGACGAGCACCGCGTCCGGTTCGTCCTCCACCAGGATCCACGCGCGGGCGTCGGCCCCCACGTGCACCCGTACATTGTCCAGCGCGGCACTGACAGCGGCGGCCAGCTCCACCGCGGCGGCGGCCGGCAACTCGACCGGTGAGCCCGGGCCGGAGAGCGTCACCCCGGCCCCGGCGTCCGGGGCGAGCAGCACCATCAGGTCGCAGGGGCCGGCCGGCAGCGGGCCGGGGTCCGCCGGGCGGGCCGCGGCCGCGGCGTCCTGGGGGACGTCCAGCACCGTCCGCTGCCGGGGCACCAGCCCGCCAGCGACCAGGGTGCGCAGCGCCACCTCCTGCTCGCCCGCCATCCGGCCCAGCTCGGCCGCCTCGCCGCCGAGCGCGGCACCGCGCCGCTGCACCATGGCGAGCACCTGGAGCACGCCGTCGTGGATGTCGCGGGCCAGCCGCTCCCGCTCGCGGGTGGCGGCCTCGATCTGGAGGGCGTGGGCCAGGGTGCGCTCACTGGCCCGGGCCACCTCGACGACATAGCCGATGGCGACGCTGGCCACCCACACCAGCACCACGTTGTGGACGGTGTCCCGGGCCAGCTCCTGGCGCTCGACGAGGTTGACCACGGCCACGATGCTGGAGGCCACCGCGGCCCATCGCCAGCCGCCCTTGATGGCGAAGCCCAGGACGGCCCCCGCCGTCCAGATGGACGGCAGCGTCGGGGCGCCGCCCATGATCCGGGCGTGGGTGTCGATCACGGACGTCAGCAGGATGCCGCCGACCGCGAAGCCGAGGTCGGCGAGCAGGAACTGCCGGGTGCAGCGCTCAGCGGACGTCGTACGGCGCCAGGTCAGCGCCGTCCAGAGGGTGAGCGCGGCCATGTAGGCGGCGGCGCCCAGCGGGTGCGCGTAGCGCGGATAGGCGACCGCGGACAGGCCCAGCACATAGACCAGGGTCAGGATGCGGTAGCCGGTGAGCGCCCGCCACAGCGGCAGTTCGACGGACATCCGCAGCGCCTTCCGGCCCCCGCCGGGTGCCGCGCCCCGGCCGCCCTTCACCTCGCCGCCCTTGGCCCGGACGTCCTCTATGTCGGCATCCTTCATGCGGGCAACCCCCACCCCTCACCGGGGCCGCACCGCCCCGGCCTTCGCCTTAAGCCTTCTTCTGCGCCTCCGCGGCCTTGGCCGCCTCGGCGATCTGCCGCTTGGCAGCGGTCGCGTAGATGTCGACGTACTCCTGGCCCGAGAGCTTCATGATCTCGTACATCACCTCGTCGGTGATCGAGCGCAGGATGTAGCGGTCGCCCTCCATGCCCTGATAGCGGCTGAAGTCCAGCGGCTTGCCGATCCGGATGCCGGGCCGGACCATCTTCGGCAGGACCTTGCCGGGCGGCTGCACCTTCTCGGTGTCGATCATCGCCACCGGGATGACCGGCGCCCCGGTGGCCAGCGCCACCCGCGCCAGGCCGCCCGGCTTGCCGCGGTAGAGCCGCCCGTCCGGGGAGCGGGTGCCCTCCGGGTAGATGCCGAACAACTCGCCGCGCTCCAGCACCTCGATCCCGCTCTTGATCGCCGCCTCGCCCGCGCCGCGCGCGCCCGAACGGTCCACCGGGAGCTGCCCGACGCCCTTGAAGAACGCGGCGGTCAACTTCCCCTTGACCCCCGGGGAGGTGAAGTACTCGGCCTTGGCGATGAAGGTGACCTTGCGGTCCAGAACCGCGGGCAGGAAGAACGAGTCCGAGAAGGACAGGTGGTTGCTCGCGAGGATCGCCGGACCCTCGGCGGGAACGTTCTCGATGCCTTCCACCCAGGGACGGAACGCGAGCCTGAGCGGACCGCCGATGGAAAACTTCATTGCGCCGTAGATCAACCGACTGCCTCCTGTGTCTGACGCAATGACCTTAACCCCCTCACGGCACGCCCGGGGGCCGCGGCGGTCCGCGAGAGCGCGCGCGGGTCCCGTCCGCGGGCGTCCGCGCCCCCGCGCGGGTCCCCCGACCCGCCCCCGTGCAGGCCCCAGCTCCACCGGAGCGGCTGTCGCCACACCCCCTGGTAGGGCCACGGCCCTACCCCGCCGCGGTCACTCCGCGTACCCTTAAGTAACCCGCGAGTCCCCTCACCGATCGGAGTTCCCCGGTGCCGCTCCTCCCCGGAGCCGAGCCGTTCCGCCGCGACGGCGGAGAGGTCGGCGTCCTCGTCTGCCACGGCTTCACCGGCTCCCCGCAGTCCATCCGCCCCTGGGCCGAGTACCTCGCCGACCGGGGGCTGAGCGTCAGCGCGCCGCTGCTGCCCGGCCACGGCACACGGTGGGAGGACATGCAGCTCACCACCTGGCAGGACTGGTACGCCGAGGTCGACCGGGAGCTGCGCGCGCTGACCGAGCGCTGCACCAAGGTCTTCGTCTGCGGACTGTCCATGGGCGGCGCGCTGGCGCTGCGACTGGCCGCCCGGCACGGCGACGCGATCAGCGGCGTGGCCGTGGTCAACCCGGGCAACAAGGTCCACGACGCGGCGGCGCCGCTGCTGCCCGTCCTGCGCCATGTCGTCCGCACGACCAAGGGGATCGCGAGCGACATCGCCAAGCCCGGTGCGGTGGAGGTCGGTTACGACCGGGTGCCGCTGCACGCCGCGCACTCGCTGCGGCGGTTCTTCGCGCTGGTCGACTCCGAACTCCCGCGCGTCACCCAGCCGTTGCTGGTGCTGACCAGCCGCCAGGACCACGTCGTCCCGCCCGTCGACTCCGAGCGCATCCTCAGCCGGGTCTCCTCCGACGACGTCCGGCACGAGGTGTTGGAGCGCAGCTACCACGTCGCCACGCTCGACCACGACGCGGAGCGGATCTTCCGGGACACCTACTCCTTCATCACCCGACTCGCCCCCGAGGCCCGGCCGGACGCGGTCCAGGAGGGCACGGCGGCCAGTGGCGGAGCATAGCCCCCGCGACCCCCGGGACCCACTCGACGAGGAGGCCGCGTGGGCCGAGATCGTCGCGGGTTACGGCGAGCGGCCGGAGTTCCCGGGCACCGGGGAGCGACCGGAGCGCACCGCGCCGGCGGACGAGGACGCCCCGGAATCCCCCGCCCCGCGCCCCGCCGACGGCACGCCCGGCGGGGACTCCCCGTCGCGCCCCGGCAGCTTCGTGGTCTACGCCCCCGGCGTGGGCCCGCGCGACTGGACCCCCGAGAAGTCCTCCGACGACGACTTCGACGAGACCGACGAGGGCCACTTCACCCCGCCCGAGCCGCCGCCGCTGCCGCAGGCCGACACCACCACCAAGTTCACCTGGATCGCGGTCCTCGGCGGCCCGCTGCTGCTGCTCGGCATGGTCGTCTTCCAGCAGCCGCTCACCTGGTGGGCCGCGGTGCTGGGCATCGGCGGCTTCCTGGGCGGCCTGGCCACCCTCTTCGCCCGGATGGCCAACGACCGGGACGACGACGATGACATGCCGGGCGGCGGGGCGGTGGTCTAGGTCGTGTCCGACGGGTCGGAAGGGTCCTGGTCCCCGTCCGGCGGGAAGGCCGCCGGCCGGTCCTGAAGCCGAGGACCGGCCGGGGTCAGCCGCCGGCCGGCACCCGTAGCGCGGCCAGCACCGGCAGGTGGTCCGAGGCGGCCAGCAGGTCGGCCGTGCGCAGGCCCGGCAGATCGCGCGGCACCCCGCACCCCAGTACCTCGACGCCGTCGGTGGTGAACACCGCGTCGATCCGCTGCCGCGGCCGGTGCGGCGTGGAGGTGTGCTCCCCGCCCCACGGCTCGGCCGCCCAACCGTCCCTGAGCAGCCCCGCGATCCGCCGGAAGCTCCGCCCGTCCGGCCGGTCGTTGAGGTCGCCGCCGACCACCGTGTGCGGGACGCCCAGCCCGGCGACCCGCTCCAGCAGCAGCCCGGCCTGGCCGTACCGCTCCCGCGCATCGAGGCTGAGGTGGCAGCTGACGGCCCCGAGCCGGGCCCCGGCGAAGCGGAGCACGGCGGTGGCCAGGCCGCGCTGGTGCAGGCCGGGGGTGCGGGGCAGCAGGACGTCCTCGGTGCGCTCCACGTGGGCGCGGAGGTGGGCGAGGATCATCGGCCCCGCGGTGCTGGCGCCGCCGGTGACGTACACCAGGCCGCTGGCCCGGGCGAGGCGCTCGGCGGCCTTGCGCCAGCGGAAGAAGCGCGGCGCCTCCTGGACCAGCACGAGATCGGGGGCGCAGGCCCGGATGACCCGGGCCAGCGCCGCCTGATCGTCGCGCATCGAGCGGATGTTGTAGCTGAGCACCCGGACGACCGCGGAGCCGTCCGCCTCGGTGGCGGAGGCCGGGAGTCCGGCGACGGGGGCCGTCGCGTCGGTGCCGGGGGCGGGATCCGTCCCGCCGGACGCGGTCCGTCCGGGGTGCTCGGCCGCCATCCGCGTCAGCCCTGGCGCGCCAGGTCGGCGGCGCCGACCAGTCCGGCCTTGCCGCCGAGTTGGGCGGCGAGCACCTGGGCGTGCGGACGGTACTGGTTGCCGACCAGCCAGCGGCGGAAGGACTTGCGGATCGGTTCGAGGACCAGCTCGCCCTCGTCCGAGACCCCGCCGCCGACGATGAAGGCGGACGGGTCGAAGAGCGAGGCCAGGTCGGCGAGGCCGGCGCCGGCCCAACGGGCCAGTTCGCGGAACGAGTCGATGGCGACCGGGTCGCCCTGGCGGGCGGCGGCACTGATGTGCTTGCCCTCGATGCCCTCGGGGGTGCCGTCGCCGAGCGCGAGCAGCGCCGTGGCGGCCTCCGGCGTGGCGAAGGCGCGCTGCCGGGCGTAGCGCAGCAGGGCCCGGCCGGAGGCGTACTGCTCCCAGCAGCCCTGGCTGCCGCAGCCGCACAGCAGGCCGTCGGGGACGACCCGGATGTGGCCGAACTCGGCGGCGACACCGAACCGGCCGCGGCGCAGCTTGTTGCCGATGATGATGCCGCCGCCCAGGCCGGTGCCGAGGGTGATGCAGATGACGTCGCTGTGGCCCTGGCCGGCGCCGAAGCGGTACTCGCCCCAGGCCGCGGCGTTGGCGTCGTTCTCGACGACGACGGGGAGGCCGACGCGCTGCTCGACCTTGTCCTTGAGCGGCTCGTGGCGCCAGTCGATGTTCGGGGCGAACAGGACGGTGGCCCGCTTCTCGTCGACGTAGCCGGCGGCGCCGATGCCGACGGCCTCGACGTGGTGGCCGGCACCGACCGTGCGGATGGCGTCCGCGATGGCCTCGGTCAGCGCGTCGGTGGCCTGCGGGGTCGGAACCTTGCACGTCTCAAGGATCGAACCCTCTTCGTCGACCACGCCGGCCGCGATCTTCGTGCCGCCGATGTCGACGCCGATGGTGAGTCCCATGTGTCCCTCAGTTTTCGCTCGAACCCCGCCGTGAACCACCGTACCGGAGGCAGGGGGGGCTTCCCCGCCGGTCAGGGCCGCTGAGGCCGGGGATCTCCCACCCGTCGGGGCGGTGGGCGGCGTCAGTCGAGGTCGATGCGCTCGGTGCCGGCGGGGCCGTCGTCGCGCGGATCGGTGGCCTGGCCCTCGGGGCGGTCGTCGGCGGTCTCGCCGCGGGTCCAGCGGCCTTCGCTGCCGGTCACCGCCGAGCGGTAGGCGGCGAGGAGTTCGGAGCCGGCCGCGGCGAGGTGGTCGAAGACGTCGGGGTTGCGCTCGATGACCGGCTCGACGGCGGCCTTGGCCTGCCGCAGCAGCCCGCCCACCGCGCTGCTGGCGGCCATTCCGCCGAGCGCGCCGGGCAGCTGGATGGCGGCGAGCTTGTCGGTCACCGCCTCGGCGAGCCGGCGGAACTCCTCGGCGGCGCTGCCCGGCTGGGGGCCGTACTCGTCCCGGCGGCGGGCCTGTTCCGCGGCGAGGTCCTCGGCGCAGGCCGTCTCCCAGGCGTCGGCTTCCGGCTCGGCGCGGTGGTCGGCGGGGCGCTCGGTGGCATCACTCATGACGGACTCCGTGGACTCCTGCAGGCGGTACGGACGGGACGGTGCCGTGGGGCACTGTCGTTAAGGCACGTAGGCCGCCGTCGTGCGCGCGGCAGCACGGCGAGGGCGTGTTACGACGTTACCCGAACGGGGGTGCCGGATTCAGTCGCTCGGCGCGGTCCGCGGCCACAGTCCCGGGTCCGGGGTGAAGCGGATCTCCAGGGCGCCGTCGCGCAGAGCCGCGCCGGAGACGGTGCAGCGGCGCAGCGCCGAGGGCAGCGTCCGGATCCGGCGGAAGCGGCCGACGGTCACCACGATCTCGTCACCGCGGCGCACCAGGCCGAGGCCGTCCCGCTCGGCGCCCGGCAGCGGCACCCGCCAGACGAGGATGCCCTCGATCGCCAGCCGGTCCTCGACGGTCCAGGGGTCGGCGGCCGGCGGCGGAGGGGGCACGGCGCCGGTCGGCCCGTCGATCAACTCGTCGAGCTCCGCCACGCCCTGGGGGTCGCGGCCCAGGTGGGGCACCTCGTGGACGGGGACGTCGGGGAACTCCTCGCGCAGCGCCTTCAGGGCGGTCTGCTGGCTGCCGGAGAGGCCGGCGAGGAAGGGGTCGGCGGAGCCGGTGGGCAGCAGCCGGTTGACCAGGACGCCGTCGGTGCGGCGGCCGTGCAGCGCGAGGCCGGCGCGGAGCGTGCGCAGGGTGGCGTTGGCGACCGGGCCGGCGTCGGTGACCAGCCGCACGGAGGTGCCGGGGGCGTCCACCACCCGCTGGACGGCGGCGAGTTCGCTCTCCCAGCGCTCGGCGGCCTCGTACAGCTTCTGGGCCGGCATGGGGACGCCGGCGAGCTGGGCGAGGACCGGGCGCAGCGCGCGGGCCGCCTGGCGTTCGGGCGGCAGCAGGCGGCGGAGGTAGCGGCGGACCTGCGCGGGCAGCGCCAGCAGCCGGATCGTTTCGGCCGCCGGCGGCATGTCGACGACCAGCAGGTCCCAGGCGTCCGAGGCGTGCTCGGCGCGCAGAGCGTGCAGCAGCGCGAAGGACTCGGAGCCGGGGAGCTCGGTGAGCTCGTCCTCGTCGAGCGGGGCCGCACCGAGCAGGTCGAGGGCGGCGCCGGCGCGCTCCTGGAAGGCGAGGAACTCCTGGCGGAACCGGTCCGCGGGGTCGATCCGGCGGGCGTACAGGCCGGGGGCCGAGGCTATCGGCGCGGGTTCGGCGACGCCGGGGCGGGTGCCGAGGACCGCCTCCGGGGCGCTGCTCTGGGTGGTGAGCAGAAGGGTCCGCGCGCCCTGTCGGGCACCGGCCAGGGCGGTCGCGGCGGCGAGCGTGGTGCGGCCCGCGCCGCCGGGGCCGGTGACGAGGACGGTCCGCACGCTCAGTGCTTCTCGGCCTCGTCGGCGGCGGTCGCGGCACCGGAAGCCGCGGAGCCGCTCTCGACCCGCTTCTTCAGTCCGGCCAGCGCCCGGTCGATGATGACCTTCTCGGCCTTGCGCTTGATCATCCCGAGCATCGGGATCTTGACGTCGACGGTGAGCTGGTAGGTGACCTCGGTGCGGGTGCCGCCCTCCAGGGCGGTGAGCCGGTAGGAGCCGTCGAGGACCCGCAGCATCTGCGACTTGACGAGCGACCAGCTGACCTCGTTCTCCCCGGTCCAGGCGTAGGCGAGGGTGTGGTCGTCCTTGATCGCGCCGGCGTCCAGGACCAGGCGCACCTTCTCCGCGCGGCCCCGGTCGTCGGTGGCCAGGATCTCGGCCTCCTTGACCTCCCCGGTCCACTCCGGGTAGCGGTCGAAGTCGGCGATCACTCCCATCACCTCGGCCGGTGCCGCCTCGATCGTGATGTTCGAGCTGGTGTGTTCGGCCATCGCCCTGACTCCTCCATGCCGATTCGTGCCGGTCCGTCGACTTTTCCCCGAGCTCCCGGCTCCGCCCCCGAGCTCCCGGCCGCTCCCCCCGGCTTCGACTGCGCGCGAGCAGGGGGCCGGTGAGCCGAGGGACCCCCAGTGAGCCGGGGAGACCCCGTTACGCGGTGTCTCTGCTGCTGAAGGCTACCGCGCGGCGGAACCCGGACCGACACCAGCGGGCCGGTCGCCGCGGCCCGGCCGCGCCGCCGCCGTCGGCCTCACCACTCCAGCACGTAGGGCCGGCCGGTCGCGTTGAAGTGCCCGACATTGACGCATTCCGTACCGCCGATCCGGACCCGGTGGACGAGCGGCTGGTGGACGTGACCGAACAGGGCGTAGCGCGGCCGGGTGGTGCGGATGGCGTGCAACAGGGCCGCGCTGCCGCGTTCGAAGCGGCGGGCGACGGTGTCGTAGCAGAGCTCGGGGACGTCCGGCGGGATGTGGCTGCACAACACGTCCACGTCGCCGATCGCCTCGACCTTGGCGACGTACTCCTCGTCGCTGATCTCGTACGGCGTCCTCATCGGCGAGGTCAGGCCGCCGCCGACGAAGCCGAAGACCCGGCCGCCGATCTCCACGCGCTCCCCGTCGAGGACGGTGGTGCCGGGCCCGGCGTACTCGGACCACAGACGCGGTATGTCGACGTTGCCGTAGGTGGCGTAGGTGGGGGTGGGGAACGCGGCGAAGAGGTCGGCGTACTGGCGGCGGACGGCGGCCTCGATGACCGCCTCCCGGCCGGCGCCGCTGCGGTCCAGCTCGGCCCAGAGCCGGCGGCCGAGCTCCCGGGCCTCGTCGAAGCGGCGGGCGGTGCGCAGTTCGACCAGGGCGTCGGCGTTGGCGACGCCGAAGAGGTCGGGGAAGATCCCGCGCGAGTGGTCCGCGTAATCGAGGAAGAGGACCAGGTCGCCGAGGCAGACCAGGGCGTCGGCCCCGTCCCCGGCCGCCGCCAGGTCCCGGCTGTTCCCATGGACGTCACTGACCACATGCACGCGCATGGGGTCACCCTAGATCGCCGGGCGGCGGGGGGAAGGCGGAGGGCGGGCCCTTGGTTACTTTCGGGTCACCACGGGGCTGGTCTAGTCTGCGCGGTGCAGTCCCCATGGCGTGTCCCCAGCATGTGACGCATCGAACATCTGGCCGTAACCCCCTATCCCAAAAGCAATACCGATGGGTAACGTCCGGGCCGTCCAATCCCCCGCATGATCATGGACCGCAGCCGGTGCGCACACAGCGTCGTGGCGCCGGCGCTTTCGAGGAGCAGCAGTCTTGCGCGAGTTCAGCCTTCCGGCCCTGTACGAGGTCCCCGCGGACGGCAATCTGACGGACCTGATCCGCCGCAACGCCGCACAGTACCCGGATGTCGCGGTCCTGGGACGCAAGGTGGACGGCACCTGGCAGGACGTCACCGCCGCCACCTTCCTCGCCGAGGTCCGGGCCGCCGCCAAGGGGCTGATGGCCGCCGGGATCCGGCCGGGCGACCGGGTCGGGCTGATGTCGCGCACCCGTTACGAGTGGACGCTGCTGGACTTCGCGATCTGGAGCGCCGGCGCCATCACCGTCCCCGTCTACGAGACCAGCTCCGCCGAGCAGATCCAGTGGATCCTCGGCGACTCCGGCGCGGTGGCCATCGTGGTGGAGACCCCCGATCACGAGGCGACGGTCGAAGCGGTCCGCGACCGACTGCCGGACCTGGCGCACATCTGGCAGATCGAACGGGACGCCGTCGCCCGGCTGCGGGCGGCCGGTGACGGCATCACCGACGAGGAGGTCGACGAGCGCAGCGGGCTGGCCGACGCGGACTCCCCCGCCACCATCGTCTACACCTCCGGCACCACCGGCCGTCCCAAGGGGTGCGTGCTCAGCCACCGCAGCTTCTTCGCCGAGTGCGGCAACGTCGTCGAACGGCTCAAACCGCTCTTCCGCACCGGCGACTCCTCGGTCCTGCTCTTCCTGCCCGTCGCGCACGTCTTCGGCCGGCTGGTGGAGGTCGCCTCGGTCATGGCGCCCATCAAGCTGGGCCACGCGCCGGACATCAAGAACCTCACCGACGACCTGGCCTCCTTCCGGCCGACGATGATCCTGGGCGTCCCCCGGGTCTTCGAGAAGGTCTACAACTCCGCGCGGGCCAAGGCGCAGGCCGACGGCAAGGGCAAGATCTTCGACAAGGCGGCGGAGACCGCGATCGCCTACAGCCGGGCGCTGGACACCCCCGGCGGCCCGTCCTTCGGGCTGAAGCTCAAGTACAAGGTCTTCGACCGCCTGGTCTACGGCAAGCTGCGGGCGGTGCTCGGCGGCCGGGCCGGCCACGCCATCTCCGGCGGCGCCCCGCTCGGCGAGCGGCTGGGCCACTTCTACCGCGGCATCGGCTTCACCGTCCTGGAGGGCTACGGCCTGACGGAGTCCTGCGCGGCCACCGCGTTCAACCCCTGGGACCGGCAGAAGATCGGCACGGTCGGGCAGCCGCTGCCCGGCTCGGTGGTCCGGATCGCCGACGACGGCGAGGTGCTGCTGCACGGCGAGCACCTCTTCAGCGAGTACTGGAACAACCCGACGGCCACCGCCGAGGCGCTGTCCGACGGCTGGTTCCACACCGGCGACCTCGGCACCCTCGACGAGGACGGCTACCTCGCCATCACCGGCCGCAAGAAGGAGATACTCGTCACCGCCGGCGGCAAGAACGTCGCGCCGGCCGTCATCGAGGACCGGATCCGCGCCCACGCGCTGATCGCCGAGTGCATGGTGGTCGGCGACGGCCGCCCGTTCATCGGCGCGCTGATCACCCTCGACGAGGAGTTCCTGCCCCGCTGGGCCGAGGAGCACGGCCACCCGGCCGACGTGACGCCCGCCCGGCTCGCCGAGGACCCCGAGCTGCTGGCCGCCGTGCAGCGTGCGGTCGACGACGGCAACGCGGCGGTCTCCAAGGCCGAGTCGGTCCGCAAGTTCCGCATCCTGCCGGCTCAGTTCACCGAGGAGTCGGGGCATGTGACACCGTCGCTGAAGCTGAAGCGGAACGTCGTCGCGAAGGACTTCGCGGAGGAGATCGAGGCGCTCTACCGCGGGTAGGGTCCGTCCCACCCTGACCCATCGGACAGCCCCTGGCCCGCGGATACCTCCCGCACGGGGCTGCCCGGCCCCGCACCGCCGAATCCGCCGTCGTGGTCACGCACCACGGCGGCGGACGCGCGTGTCCAGGCCCTGGACCTAGAGCAGCTCCCGGAGCCGCTCGGCCAGCAGGTCCCAGCGCCACTTCTCCTCCACCCAGGCGCGGCCCCGGGCACCCATGGTGCGGCGCAGCCCGGGGTCCCGGAGGAGGGTGACGAGGCGTTCGGCGACGGCCTCCGGGGAGCCGCCGGGGACCACCCAGCCGGTCTCGCCGTCCAGCACCGCGTCGGGCGCCCCGCCGGAGTCGCCCGCGACGACCGGGAGCCCGGTGGCGGACGCCTCCAGGTAGACGATGCCCAGGCCCTCGACGTCCAGCCCGCCGCGGCGGGTGCGGCAGGGCATCGCGAAGACGTCGCCCGCGCCGTAGTGGGCGGGCAGCTCCGCCCACGGGACGGCCCCGGTGAAGCGGACCGCGTCGGCCACGCCCTTCTCCAGGGCCAGCGCCTGCAGCTGCTCCTCGTAGGGGCCGCCGCCGACGATCAGCAGCACCGCGTCCGGCACCGCGGCACGGATCGCGGGCATCGCCTCGATCAGGGTGTCCTGCCCCTTGCGCGGGACGAGTCGGGAGACGCAGACCACCACCGGCCGGTCGGCGAGCCCGAGCCGGGCCCGGACCTCGGCGCCGCCCGAGTCCGGGTGGAAGGTCTTCTCGTCGACGCCGGGCGGCAGCTGGACCATGCGGGCGGCGGCGGCCGGGGTGAGCGCGGCGGCGATCCGCGAGCGGGTGTACTCGCCGAGGTGGGTGAGGGTGTCGGTGCCCTCGCCGATCCGGCGCAACAGCTGCCGGGCGGCGGGCAGCTGGGCCCAGCCGGCCTCGTGGCCGTGGGTGGTCGCCACGATCCGGCGGGCGCCGGCCGCGCGGAGCGCCGGCGCCATCAGCCCCAGCGGCGCGGCGGCCCCGAACCACACCGAGGAGCAGCCGTGTTCGCGCAGCAGGGAGACCGCCCGCCGGGTCACCCGGGGCGTGGGCAGCAGCATCGTCGTGGCGTCCCGGACCACCCGGAAGGGCTGCTCGGCGTCGAAGGCCGCGGTGGCGGCCCGGCCCTCCTCGCTCCGCTTCCAGGTGGAGGCGTAGACGACGACCCGGTCGGGATCCAGCCGCAGCGCCATGCTGTGCAGGAATGCCTGGATTCCGCCCGGCCTGGGCGGGAAGTCGTTGGTGACGATGAGGGTCTTGTGCACGGTGGTCTCTCGGCGGTCGGCGGTCTCTCGGCGAGGGGCGTCTTGGGGCGACGGGGCGCGCGGCGTCCCGGACGGTCCGGGGCCGACAGTACCGGGTGGGCGGCCGGGCCCGGGTGGCGCGCCCCGCCACGCCCGCGCCCGGCCTGCCCGACCGTGCCCCGCCCGGCCCGGCATCATGCAGACAGGACGACCGACGGGGGAACGATGACCGGCACCGGCAGCGGGACGGCGGCGGCCTGGACGGCCTGGGCGGCGACCCGGGTACTGCTCCTGCTGTGCGTCTTCCGTGTGCTGGTGCTGCCCGGGCCGGACGTCACCACCGACGTCTCGGAGATCTACCACGGCTGGTCCGAGGTCCTGCGGTCCGGAACCTTCCCCCTGGACGACGTCACCTGGCAGTACCCGCCGGCCGCCGCACTGCCGGTGCTCGCCCCCGGCCTGCTGCCGTTCCTGCCGTACACCACCGCGTTCACCGTGCTGGTGCTGGCCGTGGACGCGGCGGCGCTGGCGCTCTTCCTGCGCGTCGGACGCGCACCGGGGCACCGCCGGACCGGCGCCTGGGCGTGGATCGCCGGCGTCGCCCTGCTCGGACCGACCGCCTACGCCCGCTACGACCTGATGGTGGCGGCGGTGACAGCGGCGGCGCTGTTCGCGGCGGCCCGCCGGCCGCGCACCGCGGGCGCGCTGATCGCCCTCGGCGCCCTGCTCAAGGTCTGGCCGGTGCTGCTGCTGACCGGGGCGCCACTGCGCGGTCGCCGGGCCCGCGCCCTGTGGGGGAGCGCGGCGGGCTGGGCCGCCGCGCTGATGCTGGCCGCGGTCCTCGCGGCGCCGGGCGCGCTCTCCTTCCTCACCTTCCAGCGCGACCGCGGCACCGAGGTCGAGTCGCTCGGCGCGCTGGTCCTGCACCTCGCCCGGCACGCCGGCTGGCCCGGCGAGGTGCAACTCCACTACGGCTCGCTGGAGTTCCTCGGCCCCGGCGTGCCGCTCGTCAGCGCCCTCTCGCTGGCACTGACCGGGGCCGCGCTGGCCTGGCTGGTCCACTGGCGGCTGCGTGCCGGGCCGTTCGGGGCGCGCGCGGAGTGCGCGGAGCCCGCCCCCGCGACGCTGTGCGACGCCGCCTTCACCGCCGTCCTGCTGTTCACCACCACGAGCCGGGTGATCAGCCCGCAGTACCTGCTGTGGCTGGTCGGACTGGCCGCGGTCTGTCTGACCGTACGGGCGAGCCGGCAGGGCCCGCCGGCCGTGCTGGTGCTGCTGGCCGCCGGGGTGACCCAGCTGGAGTTCCCGGTCTCCTTCGCGGACGTGGTGGCGAGCGACGCCCGGGGCATCGCGCTGCTGGTGCTGCGCAACGGTCTGCTGGTGGCGGCGTGCCTGGTCACGTGCCGCCGGCTGCGCGCCCACACCGGCCTCGGCCGGGCCGCGGTGCCAGGTCCTGTCGCCCGCCCCTCGCTCAGCTCAGCTCGCGGCGCACATACGCGCGCCACATCGCGGTGAACTCCGCCATTCCGACGCCGAGTTGCTCGCGCATCGCCTGCTCCACCAGGCCGCTGCGGCCGGTGCCAGGGGCGCCGGCGCCGCCCACCGCGGGGGTGGCCGAGGCGGCCGGTTTCGTCGGGGCGGCGGTCCGGGCCTCCAACGGGGGCTTCGCCGGGCGGGCCGCCGCGGTGCGGAGCCCGCGCCGCCCGGTGTCCCGGTAGAAGGCGATCAGCCGGTCCTCGCCCCACTTCTCGGCGATCAGCCGGCAGGCCAACCAGCCGCCCTCGTACGCCTTGGCCAGCCGCTCCGCGCCGGCCCGGAAGCCGAAGTCGGCGTCGGCGGGCAGGCCCGCGGGCAGCCGCCCGGCCACGACCGCGCGGGAGAGCTCCGGCGCGGTGATGGTCGGCCTGCGGTGCACCTTCCGGTAGGCGACCCAGTCCGCGAACCCCTCGGAGAGCCACAGCGGGGTGGCGGGCGTGGTGAGCGCGCGGGTCGCGACATGGGTGGTCTCGTGGGTGAGGACGACCGTGCGGCCCAGCTCGTTGAGCTCCTCGTACGCGTCCGGGTTGACGATCACCCGGTCCGCGGGGGCCACCGACGACGCGCCCGCCTCCCCGGTGGTGACCGCCGCGATCCCGGCGTACCCGGACGGATCGTCACCGCCCATCAGCTGCGCCATCTTCTGGACCGAGTCCGGCGCCTCCACCACCACCTTCCGCGCCCACTCCCCCTTCCAGGCCGCGGAGACCGCGGGCACCGCCGCGTCCACCCGGTTCGCCAGGTCGCGCAGCCGCGCCGGGTCCGCGGCCCCGCCCAGGACCAGGCTGTACCGGCCGCGGACCACGCGGACCGGGCCCTGGTCCCACAGCTGTCGGGTGCCGCCCTTGCCGCCGGACGCGCCGTCGGAGTCGGAGCTGACCAACCACCGGCCGTCGCGCTCGGTGAGGGTGAGGTACTGGACGCTGGTGACCGGCGCGGTGTCGAAGCCCTTGAGGCGGTAGCGCAGCCGCACCTGCGCGGCCAGCCGCCGGCCGCCGCCCATCGGGAGCGGAAAGGCGCCGGTGGACATCAGGTCGTAGCGCCAGTCGGCGAGCGGGACGGCGGCGAGGTGGTCGAAGACCGCGCGCTGGCTGCCGCGGAAGGCGGTGGCCCGGGGATCGACGGAGGCCAGGAAGGCGGTGGCGTCGTGCCGGCGGACGGCAGCGGCGCGCGCGTCGAGCATCTGCTGGGCGCCGGGGTACTGGGCGGTAGGCCCCTCCGCGGGGGCGCAGCCGGTGAGCTGGACGAGCAGCGCCAGCAGCGGCACCGCGCAGCCGACCGCCCGTCCGGCCCGCCACGGCCGCCTGCGTCGCGCCCTCAGCTCCGCCATGCGGCCGATCGTAAGGGCGGCCCCGTCGGGGCAAAACCGCAGGGGCCCTGCTCAGGGCCGGGTGACCGCCGCGATCGGCATCATGTCGACCGGGTCGTAGCGCACCCGGGCGCCCGGGTAGGGCGCGTGCACGACCTGCCCGTTGCCGACGTACATCCCGACGTGGCTGGCGTCCGAGCGGTAGATGACGAGGTCGCCGGGGCGGGCCTGGGACAGCGGCACCCGGGCCCCGGCGCCGCGCTGGGCCTGCGAGGTGCGCGGCAGCGAGATGCCGGCCTGGCCGTAGGCCCATTGGGTGAGGCCGGAGCAGTCGAACGACGAGGGGCCGGTGCTGCCCCAGGCGTAGGGGGCGCCCACCGCGGCGCGCACCGCGGCGACCGCCGCCTCGGCCCGGCCCGAGCCCGGCACGATCCCGGTGAGGTCCGGGATGTACTCGTCCCGCCCGTCGCTGCGGGACGCCCGGTCGTACGCCTCCCGGGCCTGCGCGGGCAGGGCGTTGAGCAGCCGCCGCGCGGTGGCCAGCTTCCGCTGGACGTCCTTCTTGTGGCGGGCCACCTCGGCGCGGCTGGCCTCCAGCTCGGCCAGCTTCCGGGCCGCCTCGTGGCGCTGCTGCTCCAGTTCGCGGGTGGCGGCCTGCAGCCGGTGCAGTTCGTGGGCCTGGGTGCCGCTCAGCCGGTCCAGGGCGGCGGCCTTCTCCAGGTAGCTCTCCGGCCGCTCGGAGAGCATCAGCCGGACGGTGGGGTCGATCCCGCCGGACCGGTACTGGGCGGCGGCCAGCGCGCCGAGCCGGGCCCGCATCCCGTTGACCCGCGCCTGGGTGCGGGCGGTGCGGTCCTGGAGGGCCGAGACCTCGTCGCGCAGCTCCTTGGTGCGGGCGCTGGCGCCGTTGTACTGCTCGGTGGCCCGCTCGGCCTCCTCGTAGAGCTTGCCGACCCGGGCCGCGGCACCCTCCCGGCCGGTGGAGCCGCCACCGGCACCGGAGGAGGGGTCGGCGCTGGCCGGTGCGGCCGACAGCGCGGCCGCCGCGGTCGCCAGGGCGGCGGACAGGACGGTGACCGAGGCGAGGGTGGTCGGGCCGCGCTGCGAGGAACGGCGATGGGACACCACGAGGGCCGCAACTCCTTCCGTGTGCAGCCCCTGCCGCCCGGGCGGGACGGTCGGTGATCCGGCAGCTGCGAGGGCAGACAGTAACCGCGCCGCGGCATGCCGACCAAAGCCCGCTTTTCGTACGCAAAAAGCCGCTCCGCCGGTGACTTCGCAGGTCACCGGCGGAGCGGCAGGTCAGCGGCCAAGGCCGCAATTCGCCCGATCGGGCGG
Organism: Streptomyces noursei; assembly: GCF_016917755.1. GTDB lineage: Bacteria > Actinomycetota > Actinomycetes > Streptomycetales > Streptomycetaceae > Streptomyces > Streptomyces yunnanensis. The sequence continues at coordinate 3,191,027 of NZ_CP070326.1, forward strand.
CAAGTTGTGCGGGATGTGAGGCTTTTCAGACCCGCACGCCGAACTGGAACGGCATGTTGTTGATCGACTCGTAGCGCACCGCGGCGCCCGGCTTCGGGGCGTGCAGCACGGTGCCGTTGCCGGCGTAGAGGCCGATGTGGTGCAGGTCGCCGTAGAACAGCACCAGGTCGCCGGGCTTGAGGGCGCTCTCCGAGCCGATGCGGGTGCCGGCGTTGGCCTGCTCCTGCGAGGTGCGCGGCAGCGACTGGCCGGCCTGCGCGTACGCCCAGGAGGTCAGCCCCGAGCAGTCGAAGGAGGACGGGCCGGTCGCGCCCCAGACGTAGGGCGAGCCTATCTTCGACTGGGCGGCGGCCAGGGCGGCCGCGCCGCGCTGCGAGGCGGGCACGTCGTCGCCGAGGTTGACCCGGCCGTTGCTGCGGTTGGCGCGGTCGTCCGCGGCCTGCATGGCCGCCCGCTCCTTGGCCGTCAGCGTGTTGAGCAGCTCCTGCGCCTTGGCGAGCTTGCCCTTGATCTCGTCCTTCTTGTCGCCGAGCGACTTGCGGGCCTCGGAGAGGTCCTGGATCTTGCTCGCGGCCTCGGCGCGCTCCTGCGCGAGCTGGCGCTGCTTGTCCGCGATGGTCCGGAGCTGCTCGGCCTGCTTGCCGCTCAACTGGTCGAGGGTGGCGGCCTTTTCGAGGTAGGTGTCCGGGTCGCCGGAGAGGAACAGCTGGACCGAGGGGTCGATGCTGCCGCTGCGGTACTGGCCGGAGGCGATGGCACCCAGCCCCTTGCGGAGCTGGTTCAGGTCGCCCTGGCCACGGGCGACCTTGTCCTGGAGGTCGTCGACCTCTTTCTGGAGCTTGTCCTGCTGCTCCTTGACGCCGTTGTACTTCTCGGTGGCCTGCTCCGCCTCGCCGTAGAGCTTGTCGACCTCGGACTTGACGTCCTTCTTCGACTGGCTCGGGTCGGCGTGCGCCGCCTGCGACGAGAGGGCGACGGCCGCGGCGGCGGTCGCGGTGAGCACGGTCACGCGAGTACGGCTCGGCTGCTTGGGTCGACGGTGGGACGCCACGGGGGCGAGCTCCTTCTTCCTCCAGCCGCCTACCGGGAGTGGGGGGAGCGAGTGCCCCGGCTCCGCGCGAACGCCGCGGACTCGGCGGTACCTTCACTGACCGTCCCGGTTGGATGATCACCTGTATGAAGGTTCGAGGCCGACCTTAGTAACCGAGCTGTGATCGCTTCAAATCCTCCCGGGGAAAAACTGCACCGGGAACCCCATCTTTTACCAACATCACACTGCCCGTGAGCGCCAATTGACGCTGCGGTACCACCGGCGAGCGCCTTTCCCCGGCACCATTCCGGGCAACATGGGATATGTCAGGTTCGCGCAAGTCGCTTGAGCAGCAAGGCCGATGCCACCGGCCGGGCGCCCGCCTTGGCGACCCCGTCGGCCACCTCCCGGTCCGAGGAGACCACCACCACCGGCCGGCCGGACGGCTCGGCCCGGACCAGCTGGCGGATCAACTCGTCGGCCGTCACGCCCGGCTTGCTGAACAGCACCCGCACCCCGCGCGGCGGCGCCAACAGCACCGGCGCGGCCAGCTCCGCCCCGTCGAAGACACAGGTCATCTCCGCGCCGGTCTGGGCCGCCAGCACCGCCAGCCCGCCCAGCAGCCGCAGCCGCTGCTTCTCCAGCGGCATGGTCGGATAGCCGGTCTTGGTGACGTTGTAGCCGTCCACCACCATGTGCGCCTGAGGCAGCGCCAGGAGCTGGTCCAACAGCGCCGGGTCGGTCTCCGACAGCGCCCGGGTCGCGATGTCCTTGGGCGTCATCCGGCCCGGCGCGACCGCGTCGACGGTGTCCGCCGGGCGGCCCGCGGCGGGCGGCAGCGCCAGTTCGCGACGCAGCCCCTGGGCCGCGTCCAGCACGGTGTCGAGCAGCAGCCGCAGCCGCATGTCCTCGACGCTGCGCCCCTCGCGGGCGGACCGCCGGCTGGTCTCCAGCGCCGCCTCGACCTCCGCGATCCGGGCCTTGAGCCGGCGCAGCTCGCTGTCGGCCCCGGCCTTCTCCGCCGTCGCCCGCTCCCGGACCTCGGCCAGCACCGCCTCGACCTTGCGGACCGCCGCCTCGCCGCGCTTGACGTCGCTGAGCGCACTGCGCAGCCGGCGCTGCAGCGACTCGTTCTCCTTGCGGGCCGCCTCCAGGTCGGCGCGGACCCGGTCCGCCTCCGCACGGGCCTCCCCGCGCGCCTGCGCCAGCTCCTCGCGCAGCCGGGCCAGCTCCCGCTCGGCCTCCTCGCCGGCCCGTTCGGCGCGCGCCCGCTGCGCCTCCTCGCCGGCCGCCGCGACCAGCTTGATCCAGCCCTCGGGACGCAGCACGTACGCCGCGGCCGCGACGTCCAGCGGATCGGCGGCGGCGGGCGGGGTCCCCTGCTCCAGGGCCTCGGCGAGCTCCGGCTGGGCCTCCCGCAGCTTGCCCGCGATCCGCTGCCGGAAGACCGGGTCGCCCTCCAGCGCCGCGGCCATCGCGTTACCGGCGAACTTGGCCCGACGGGTCGGGGTGAAACGGGCGTACTGCCGCAAGGGGGGCGGCAGTTCGGCGACCGTCAGCGCCCCGAACCACTCCGCGGTGAGCGCCACGACGCGGTGCCGAACGCCCTCGGGCAGTGGCTGATCGAGCACCTCGTCGACCACTCCTCCGGGCGCGTCCGCACGCTCGGCCCCCGGATCCCCTTCTGGACGTTCCACCACGGCTGCATCGCTCCGATCTCAGGCGCTCGCGCCCGGGCGGTCCACCAGCTCGATCTGGTCGACCGCGTTGCACCAGCGGCAGCGCACGGACTCGATCGTCTCGCTGACGACCTCGCGCTCCTCCACCGACGGCTCCCCCGCCAGGTCGAGGTGGACGTACTCCACGACCTTGGACCGACGGGTCACGTCGAACCGGGTGAGGTTTCCGCACAGCGTGCAACGCCACCGGGTTTCCGCCGTCGGCAAGGGAACAGCCATCGTGTCGTCCTCTTTCGTGCTCGTGCTGCGGTGCGTTCACGCGGTGCGCCGTCGGACTGCGGAAATACGCAACGTACTGCCTGTAACCCTACGGCCTGACAGCGGGCCGGCGCGGGCCCGCCCGGAAGCCGGGACGCGGCGAGGCACTCTGTCCCGTGTGCCCGCATTGCGCCATGATCACTTCATGACGGCGCCGGTCCACCCCGCCCGCTCTCTGCGCGCGGTGTTCTCACGGATGACGAACGTGCTGATCGGACTGTGCTGCGCACTCTTCGTGCTCGGCCCGGACTCCGGCCTGAACCGGACATACGGCACCGGTGACGCGCTGTTCCACGCCCAGAGCAGGTACTACGAGCACTGGGGCGTGATTCCGCTCGATCTGTGGAGCGGCGCACCGCGGGCCCTGCTCACCCCGCTCACCGCACTCTTCGTCCACGCGAGCTGGCTGCACCTGCTCAGCAACATGCTGTTTCTGTACGTTTTCGGCGGGATGACCGAGGCCCGGATGGGCCGGCTCCCGTTCACCGCCTTCTACCTGACCGTCGGCTACCTGGCGCTGCTGGGCTACGCCGCCGCACACGCCTCCTCCGACCAGACGCTGGTCGGCGCCTCCGGCTCCATCTCCGGCGTCCTGGGCGCCTTCCTCTTCCTCTTCCCCCGGGCCCGGGTCACCAGCCTGTTCCCGTTCCTGTTCTTCCTGCCGCTGCGGTTCCCGGCCTGGCTGGTGCTGCTGTTCTGGTTCTGCCTCCAGTGGCAGGCCGCCCGCCACGACCCGGCCGGCCCCGGCGTCGCCTACCTCGCCCACGTCGTCGGCTTCGCCCTCGGCTTCCTCTACGCCTGGGTCCGCTACGGGCGGGATACTGTGGGGGCCACCAGGGACAACGGACCGTCGGCCGAGGGAGAGAGCCAGCCGTGATCACGTCGATCGTGCTCATCAAGACCAGCGTGGATCAGATCCCCGAGATCGCCGAGCGGATCGCCGCGCTGAGCGGCGTCAGCGAGGTCTACTCCGTCACCGGCGCGTATGACCTCATCGCGATGGTGCGGGTCGCCAACCACGACGATCTGGCCGACGTCATCCCCGGCCGCATCAGCAAGGTGCCGGGCGTCGCGTCGACGGAGACGCATATTGCGTTCCGCACGTATTCGCAGCATGACCTGGAGGCGGCGTTCTCCATCGGCCTCGACGCGTAGCGCTGCGCTTGGCTGGCTTCCCACGTTGTCGGCGTGCCCGCCGTAGGGGTTCGCCGCCGTTTTTGCGCCTGCGGCGCGGGGCCGCCTGACGGCGGAGTTGTTGTCCGCTGCGCGGGGCTGTTGGGTGCGGTGACGGGCCTGCGGGGGTGGTGTGCAGGACTGCTGCGCTTTACGTCCTGCACACCACCCCCTCCGGCCCGTCCCCTCCCGTTGAGGGGTGGGAAAGACAGGCACGCGGGTGCTGATGCCGGTGATCCGGTGACGGTCACCACTCAACAACGAACCTGCAGGGGGCCACCGGCATACGCCCCCACCCACCGTTTCCATGACCACCCACGGGAGGTGCCGAAAAGCCCCGCGCAGCGGAACCGCCCCCCCCCGCCGTCAGGCGGACACGCAGCGGAACCGGCACAACCCGCCGTCAGGCGGCCCGGTCAGCCAACGGCCGGCACGCAACGGCCTTCCTCGACGCGGTAGTTCCAGCGGGCGCCGTCCGTGACGAGTTCCCTGACCGCGCGGAGGAAGCGGTCGATGTGCTCGTCGGGGGTACCGGCGCCGAAGGAGACGCGGATCGCGTTCAGGGACCGTTCGCCGGGCGCGGCCTCGGCGGCCTCGGGGGCGCCGCACTCCCCCGGTTCCTGGGGCTCGCTGCCCAGCAGGGTCCGTACCAGCGGGTGGGCGCAGAAGAGGCCGTCGCGGACGCCGATGCCGTACTCCGCGGAGAGGGCGGCGGCGAAGTGCGAGCTGTTCCAGCCCTCGACGACGAAGGAGATGACGCCGACGCGCGGGGCGTCGTCGCCGAAGAGGGAGAGGATCCGGACCTCCGGGACGTCGGCCAGGCCCGCCTGGACCCGGGCGATCAGCTCCTGTTCGCGGGCGACCAGGCCGTCGAAGCCGGCCTCGGTGAGCGCCCGGCAGGCGGAGGCGATGGCGTAGGCGCCGATCACGTTGGGCGAACCGGCCTCGTGCCGGGCGGCGGTGGTGTGCCACTCGACGTCCACGCCGCCGTCGGCCCGCCGGGCGACCTTCCGGCTGGCGCCGCCGCCGGCCAGGTACGGCCCGGCCTCCTGGAGCCAGTCGGCGCGGCCGGCCAACACCCCGGAGCCGAACGGCGCGTAGAGCTTGTGGCCGGAGAACGCGACCCAGTCGACGTCCAGTTCCGCGATGTCCACGGGGTGGTGCGGGGCGAGTTGGGCCGCGTCCAGCACGATCCGGGCGCCGTGGGCGTGCGCGGCGGCGGCCAGTTCCCGCACCGGCCACAGTTCGCCGGTGACGTTCGAGGCGCCGGTGACGCAGACCAGCGCCGGGCCGTAGGGCTCGCGGGCGGCCAGCGCCTTCTCCAGGGTGTCCACCGCCTGCCGCGGGGTGCGCGGGGCGTTGAGGTAGGTCACCACAAGGTCGGCGCGGCGTTCCCAGGGCAGCAGCGAGGCGTGGTGCTCGGTCTCGAAGACGAACACCCGGGTGCCCTGCGGCAGGACGGCGGCCAGCAGGTTCAGCGAGTCGGTGGTGGACCGGGTGAAAACGACCTGATCGCCCTCCCGTCGCCCATCGCCGCCCTTGCCGGACCGGGCTTCGCCCGGGCCCCCTTCGATGCGGCAGCCCAGGAAGTCGGCGACAGTCCTGCGGGCGTTCTCGAAGAGGTCGGTGGAGAGCTGCGAGAGGTAGCCGGCGCCGCGGTGGACGCTGCCGTAGTACGGGGCGTAGCCGGCGACGTCGTCCCAGACCCGCTGGAGCGCCGGCGCGCTGGCGGCGTAGTCCAGTGCGGCGTAGACGGCTTCGCCGCCGGTCACCAGCGGGACGAGGACATCCCGGCCCAGAACCGGCAGCGGGTCACAAACGGAGCGGTCGGCGGCAGCGGTGACGACAGACATGGCGAACTCCCGTGAGAGATAAGCGAGTTCGCTGCGGCGCGGGGGCGTCGTACGGCACGCGGAGGGTGCGGAGGATCCGCCCGGCACGGCGTCGCAGCGTGAAAGGAAAAGGAGAAGGGCGCGGTAACGGGGCCGGCGGCCCTAACGCATTCGCTTCATCACGGAAGGACTCCCTCGAGGACCAGGATCCCTGGCGAGGGATCCGCGCTTGCCGCAGACCTCGTTGCCTGCGACCTGGTCATCACCCGGGGCACCCCGCCACGGAAGGAGGGTTGCCGGACAGCGGGCCGGGGCCTACATCGCTGTCACTCGTGACCTGGGCTGAATCATGCCACACGATCATCGGGGCGCAAGCCCCGGTCCGTATTGCGGACCGGGGCCTGCGTCACATCCGAGGGGCGTCAGGCGTTGCTGGCCGCCACCCAGCGGTCCAGCGTCCGCCGGGCCGCGCCGGAGTCGATCGACTCGGCGGCCTTGCGCAGGCCGTCCCGGATCCGCTCGGTGAGCGGGGCGTCGGACGGCTCCAGCGCGGCCAGCGCGGCTGCCGCGTTCAGCAGCACCGCCTCCCGCACCGGCCCGGTCTCGCCGTCCAGCAGCCGCCGGGCCACCTCCGCGTTGTACGACGCGTCCCCGCCGCGCAGCGCCTCCACCGGCACCAGGTCGATGCCGACGTCCCGCGGGTCGAAGGACTCCTCGTGGACCACGCCGTCCCGTACGACCCAGACCCGGGAGGTGGCGGTGGTGGTCAGCTCGTCCAGTCCGTCGTCGCCGCGGAAGACCAGCGCCGAGGAGCCGCGCTCGGCCAGCACCCCGGCGAGGATGGGCGCGATCCGGGCGTCCGCGACGCCGGTCGCCTGGGCCCTGACCCGGGCCGGGTTGGTCAGCGGCCCCAGCACGTTGAAGGTCGTCCGGATGCCCAGCTGGCCGCGGGCCGCCGCCACGTGCCGCAGCGCGGGGTGGAACTTGGCCGCGAAGCAGAAGGTGATCCCGGCCTCCTCCGCGACCTCCACCACCCGCCGCGGCGACAGGTCCAGATTGACGCCCAGCTTCTCCAGGACGTCCGTGGCCCCGCTGGCCGAGGACGCGGCGCGGCTGCCGTGCTTGACGACCTTGGCGCCGGTGCCGGCGACCACGATGGCCGACATGGTGGAGATGTTGACCGTGTTCGCGCCGTCCCCGCCGGTGCCGACGATGTCGACGCTGGGGCCGGGCACCTCGATCAGGCTGGCGTGTGCGTACATCGCCCGGACCAGGCCGGAGATCTCGGCGACCGTCTCGCCCTTGGCGCGCAGCGCCACCGCGAAGCCGGCGATCTGCGCGTCGGTGGCCTCGCCGCGCATGATCCGGTCCATGACCCAGGCGGTGTCGTCGGCGGTGAGGTCACGGGCGTCGAGGAGGGCGTTCAGTACGGCCGGCCAGGAGCGGTCCGCCACGCTGCCGCCGCCTGCCGGGGTCACAACGTTCATGGTCCACGCTCCTGGATCGTCTCCTGCTTGTGCCATTCACCCTATCGACCCCCGGGCACGCCGGAGGGCCCCGTCCTCTTCGTGGACGGGGCCCTCTGGGTGGCGTACTACGAGCGGAGCGCGTGACCGCGCCCGCGGGGATCAGTGGTGGCCGTGGCCGCTGGTGATCTCCTTGTACTCCTCGACGGTCGGCTTGGGAATGACGTTGTCCTCGCCGTAGTAGCCCTTGGAGAGCTTGGCGCGCAGCTTCTGCGAGCGCTTGAACTTGCGCCGGACACCGTTCTCGTCGACCTCGGGACCGAGCTCGAGCGGCTCGGGCTGCTCGTGCTGGGTGAGGACGTGCAGCTGCTCCTGGTTGAGCGGCTCGTGGACCTCGATGAACTCACCGTGCGGCAGGCGCTTGATGATGCCGGACTCGCGCCCGTGCAGCACCTTGTCCTTGTCGCGACGCTGGAGACCCAGGCAGATCCGCTTGGTGGCGATGAAGGCCAGCACCGGCCCGACGAAGAACGCGATCCGGACGAACCAGGTGATCGAGTTGATCGACAGGTGGAAGTGGGTGGCCCACAGGTCGTTGCCGCCACCGATCAGCATCACGAAGTACGCGACGAGCCAGGCCACACCGAAGCCGGTGCGGGTGGGCACGTTGCGCGGGCGGTCCAGGATGTGGTGCTCGCGCTTGTCGCCGCGGACCCAGGACTCGATGAACGGGTAGACCGCGATGGCGACCAGGACCAGCGGGAAGACCAGGATCGGGATCAGCACACCGAAGTTGATGGTGTGGCCCCAGAAGTTCCACTCCCAGCCCGGCATGACGCGCACCAGGCCCTCGGCGAAGCCCATGTACCAGTCCGGCTGCGCACCGGTGGACACCTGGTCCGGCCGGTACGGGCCGATGGCCCACACGGGGTTGATGCTGGCGACCGCGGCGATCACCGAGATCACACCGAAGACCAGGAAGAAGAAGCCTCCGGCCTTGGCCATGTAGACCGGCAGCAGCGGCATGCCGACCACGTTGTTGTTGGTCTTGCCGGCACCCGGGAACTGCGTGTGCTTGTGGTAGAAGACCAGGATCAGGTGCGCCACCAGCAGGCCGAGCATGATGCCCGGCAGCAGCAGCACGTGGACCGTGAAGAACCGCGGGATGATGTCGTGCCCGGGGAACTCGCCGCCGAAGATGAACATCTGCAGGTACGAGCCGACCAGCGGCATCGCCAGGATGACGCCCTCGATGAAGCGGACACCGGTGCCGGACAGCAGGTCGTCGGGGAGCGAGTAACCGGTGAAGCCGGTGAACATGCCCAGGACGAACAGCAGGAATCCGAACAGCCAGTTGACCTCACGCGGCTTGCGGAACGCACCGGTGAAGAACACCCGCATCATGTGGACCATCATCGCGGCCAGGAAGACCAGCGCCGCCCAGTGGTGGATCTGCCGGATCAGCAGACCACCGCGCACGTCGAAGCTGATGTTCAGCGTCGACTCGAACGCCTGGGTCATCTTGATCCCGTGCATCGGCACGTAGGACCCGTGGTAGGTGACCTCGGCCATGCTCGGGTGGAAGAACAGCGTCAGGTAGACACCGGTCAGGATGATGATGATGAAGCTGTAGAGCGCGACCTCGCCCAGCATGAAGGACCAGTGGTCCGGGAAGATCTTGCGCATGTTGGCCTTGGCCAGGCTGTAGATGCCCAGCCGGCCGTCGGCCCAGTCGGCGATCCGCTCACCCCGTGGCGCCTGGCCACGGCGCTCAGTGGTCGCGGTTGTCTCGTTACTCATCCGCGCTCCCAGAAGCTCGGGCCGACGGGCTCCGCGAAGTCGCTTACGGCTTCGAGGAAGCCGTCCTTCACCGTGATGTGCAGCTGCGGCAGGGCGTGACCGGCCGGACCGAAGATGACCCGACCGCCGTCGGAAAGGTCGAAGGTCGACTGGTGGCACGGGCAGAGCACGTGGTGCGTCTGCTGCTCGTACAGGCTGATCGGGCAACCCACGTGGGTGCAGATCTTCGAGTACGCCACGATGCCCTCGTGCGACCAGGCGAGTTCCTGCTTGTCCTTGATGTTCTGCGGCTGGATCCGCACGAGCATCAGGGCGTCCTTCGCGATCTTGTTGGCGAAGTCCTCGTCGCTCTCCTCCAGGCCCTCGGGCTTGGCGAAGGTGAGGGAGCCGACCGCGATGTCCTCGGGACGCAGCGGGAGGTTCGTCGACTGGTTGACCAGGCGGATGCCCTTCTTCCAGCCGGTGGTCCGCAGCTTCTTCTCGGGCAGCGGGCCGAGGTCGCGCAGCAGCACGACGCCGGAGAGCGGCACCAGGGCCAGCGCACCGAACATCGTGTTGCGGATCAGCTTCCGCCGGCCGAACTGCGACTCCTTGGCGCCCTGGGCGAAGTCCGCCAGGACCTTGGCCTTGACGTCAGGCGTGGCCTCGATCGGGTGCCGCTCGTCGGCGACCTCCTCGTCCGACATCAGCGTGCGGGCCCAGTGGACCGCGCCCGCGCCGATGCAGAACAGCGCCACGCCCAGCGTCAGACCGAGCGCGAAGTTCAGCCCGCTGACGTGACCGATCGGGAAGATGTAGACGATCTTGTCGATCGGAATGGCCACGTACGACGCGATGAACGCGACGGTGGCGAGCATGGACACCAGGAAGAGCATGGCGACGGTGCGCTCGGAGCGCTTGGCGGCCCGCTCATCAATGTCCTGGATACGGTGCTCGTGGGCCGGCAGCCCGGGGTCGGCGAAGGGGTTGTCCGCCTTCCCCACCGCGCCCTCGTGAGCCACGTCCCGCTCACTGGGAAGGTTTTCTTCTGTCTCACTCATGACTTCTTGGCCTTCGTAGTCCGGGCTGCGACCCAGATGGCGACCGCGACACACGCACCCAGGCCGAAGATGTAGCCGAAGAGACCTTCGGTCACCGGGCCCAGACCACCGAGTTCCATACCGCCGGGGCTCGCGGTCTTGTCGCCGTTGACGGCGCCGAGGTACGCGACGATGTCCTTCTTGTTCTGCGGGCTCAGCGTGCCGTCACCGAAGGAGGGCATGTTCTGCGGGCCGGTCTGCATGGCCTCGTAGATGTGCTTGGGGTCCACGCCCTCGAGCGTCGGTGCGTACTTGCCGTTGGTGAGGGCGCCGCCCTTACCGGTGAAGTTGTGGCACTGGGCGCAGTTGGTGCGGAACAGCTCGCCACCCTTGGCGACGTCGGCACCCGCCGCGCTGTACTGCGACTTGTCGGGCACGGACGGGCCCGGGCCCAGCGACGCGACGTAGGCCGCGAGCTGGTCGATCTGGGCGTTGCTGTAGATGTTCCGCTTCCGCGGCACCTGGGCGCCGGGCTGCTGGGCCGGCATACGGCCGGTGCCCACCTGGAAGTCGACGGCGGCGGCGCCCACGCCGACCAGGCTCGGGCCGTCGGAGGTGCCCTGACCGCCGGTGCCGTGGCAGCTTGCGCAGCCTACGGCGAAGAGCTTCTTGCCCTCCTTGATGGCAAGAGACTGGGCGGTGTCATCGGCTTGAGCCTTGTCCGCCGGCGCGAACGCGGCGTACAGCCCCCCAGTGACCGCCAGCGCGAAGAGTAGGACGACGAGCGCCGCCAGCGGATGGCGCCGTCGTGCGGAGAGCTTTTTCACGGATTACCCCGGTGTCAGGATCTTCTGCGTCGATGCTTTGGATGTGTCTGTCCGATATGCGAGTCCGGTCGGACCTCTTACCGGATCAGGTAGATCGTGGCGAAGAGGCCGATCCAGACGACATCGACGAAGTGCCAGTAGTAGGACACGACGATGGCCGCGGTGGCCTGCGTGTGGGTGAACCTCTTGGCCGCGTACGTCCTGCCCAGGACCAGCAGGAAGGCGATCAGACCGCCCGTCACGTGCAGTCCGTGGAAACCGGTGGTCAGGTAGAACACCGAGCCGTAGGGGCCGGACGAGAGCGAGAGGCCCTCGTGCTTGACCAGCTCCGTGTACTCGAAGACCTGACCGCCGATGAAGATGGCACCCATGATGAAGGTGACCACGAACCACGCGCGCAGCTTCTTGACGTCGCCGCGCTCGGCCGCGAAAACGCCGAGCTGACACGTCAGGGAGCTGAGCACCAGGATCGTGGTGTTGGTCGCGGAGAACGGAAGATTCAGCGCATCGGCGGATTCCTTCCAATACGCCTCGCCCGTCACCGACCGGAGGGTGAAGTACATCGCGAAGAGGGCCGCGAAGAACATCAGCTCGGAACTCAGCCAGATGATGGTTCCGACGCTGGTGAGGTTCGGTCGATTGACCGACGGGTGCGCGTGCCCGGTTTCTACTGTCGTTGCTGTCGCCACGACCGACATTATGTCGGTCGCTTATCCCGCCCTCACTCCGGGGGGTGCCGTTCGGTGTGTCAAGGGCATATGGCCTGCTCGTTCGAGCGGTCGCGGCGGTCGCCCGAAGGGGGGAAGCGCGCGCCGGGGAACGCCCCACGGCCCCTGGGGAAGCCGGTCCTGACGGGCCGTCGACCGCATCCGGGGGCCGTACGGCCTCTCCTGCCGAGGGCCCGTCCGGGAGTAGCATCGCGCAACGGTTTGATCGGGAACCGTGCCGCTATGAAGGTGCCGCGACATAGGTGGAGGAACGATGCAGGCGACTGCCACGGTGCTGGTCTACAGCGACAACGCCAACACCCGCGAGCAGGTCCGGCTGGCGGCGGGGCGGCGTCCGGCCCCCGACGCCCCGCGGATCGAGATCCTGGAGTGCGCCACCGCCCCGGCCGTCCTGGAGGCCCTGGGCCAGGGCGGTATCGACGTCTGTGTGCTGGACGGCGAGACCGCGCCGGCGGGCGGCATGGGTGTCTGCCGACAGATCAAGGACGAGGTCTTCCAGTGCCCGCCGGTGCTGCTGCTGATCGGGCGTCCGCAGGACGCCTGGCTGGCCACCTGGAGCCGCGCGGACGCCGCGGTGACCCATCCCCTCGACCCGGTGGCGTTCGCCGACGCACTGGCCGGGCTGCTGCGTCGACGGCGGCTCGCCCAGGTCACCCAGGACACCGTGCCGGCCTGAGTGAGGCCCTCAAGGGGGCGCTGAGCGCCCCTCAGACCTGCGGGCGCAGCCGGGCGTCGGCGGCGGGATTCTGCCCCCGCTCGGCCGCGCCTGTGGTCGTGGGGGCCGTGTTCTTGAGCGCGCTGCCGGCGCGCCATTCCTGCCAGGGCATGTTCCAGTCGCCGAAGCCGTTGTCGAACGGCGTCATGGTGGCGCCGCCGCTGTTGACGACCTTGACGATGTCGCCGACCCGCACGGTGTTGAAGAACCACTGGGCGTTGCCGGTGGACATGCCGGTGCAGCCGTGGCTGACGTTGGCGGCCCCCTGGGAGCCGACCGACCAGGGCGCGGCGTGCACGTATTCGCCGCTCCAGGTGACCCGGGTGGCCCAGTGGACCGGCAGGTCGTAGGCGTCGGAACTGCCGGCGGCGATGCCCACGGTGGAGCTGCGCATCCGGACGAAGCTCTCCTTGCCGAGCACGACCTTGACGCCGTTGCGGGTGGAGAAGCCGGGCTTTCCGGTGGTGACCGGGATGGTGTTGATGGCCTTGCCGTTGCGGAGCACGGTCATCTGGTGCGCGGCGGCGTCGGTGACGGCCTCCAGCCGGTCGCCGGTGGTGAGCCGGATCGGCTTGGCCGGGCCGCCGTAGAGCCCGCCGGCGATCTTCAGGCCGTCGAGGTTGCTGTGGACGGCGACGGTGGCGTGGGCGGGCCAGTACTCCTTGGGGCGGAAGTGCAGTTTCTTGCCGTCCACCCAGTGCCAGGAACCCTCCACGCGGGGCGAGGAGTCGACCTTCAGGGCGCTCTCGACGATGGCCCGGGCCTTGGGGTCGGTGACGGGCTTGCTGAGTTCGGCGGTGATCGGCTGGCCGACGCCGTACCGGCCGCTCTCCGGGCCGAACTTGACGGTCAGCCGGTCGTCCGCGTCCTTGGTGTTGACCACCAGGGTCTTGCGGCCCGGGGTGCCGTCCTCCTCCTCGGTGCTGACCTGCACCGTGTAGCGCGTGCCGGCGGCCAGCGGCGCGGTGGTGCGCCAGCGCCGGCCGTCGGCGCTGAGTTCGCCGTGGACGTAGCGGCCGGTCGCGTCGGTGGTGGTCACATCCGTGATCCGGGAATCGTCGCCCTTGAGGGAGACCTCAAGCGGCTTGTCGGGGTCCGCCTTGTGTCGGCCGTCCGCCGGGATGTTCGTCGATATCTGGTCGGACGCGTCGTAGGGATTGGCCGAGAGCGGTTCCGACGACGAGCCACCGCACGCGGTGGCGCTCACCGCGAGGGGCACGAGCAGGAGGCCGCAGCTCAGCACCGTCCGGGTTCGAGGTCTGTGACTCATGCCCCAAACGTACGAAGTATCCCGTTCGGCGGCGCGTTGGATGACTGCAAACGGGTCAGGCCCGGACACCTGTTGGGGTGTCCGGGCCCGTCCGTACGGCGTGTCCGCCGCGCTGCTCGCGTAAAGCGTGCTACTGGGTGCGGTTCTCGCCGTGGTAGTACTCGAAGACCCAGCCGAAGAGACCCACGAGGATCACCGGCAGGGAGAAGTACAGCAGCCAGAAACCGAAGACGACACCCAGGAAGGCGAGTGCGCCGCCGATCGCCAGGGAGAGCGGCTGCCAGCTGTGCGGGCTGAAGAAGCCCAGCTCACCGGCGTCGTCCGCGACCTCGGCGTCCTCGTTGTCCTGCGCGCCCGCGTCGACCCGCCGGGCCGTGAAGGCCAGGTAGTAGCCGACCATGATGCACAGGCCGAAGGCCAGGAAGAGCGCCGTGGTACCGGCCGGCTCCTTCGACCACACGCCGTAGACGACCGCCATGGCGAGGATGAAGACGCTCAGCCAGATGAACATCTTGCCCTGGATCTTCACTTGCCCGCCTCCTTGCCGCCGGCCAGCGCCTTGTCACCCTCGTGACCGTTGTGCAGCGCGTCCAGCGCCGCGATCTCGGGGTGGTGCAGATCGAACGCCGGGGATTCGGAGCGAATGCGCGGCAGGGTGAGGAAGTTGTGCCGCGGCGGCGGGCAGGAGGTCGCCCACTCCAGCGAGCGGCCGTAGCCCCACGGGTCGTCCACGCCGACCTTCTGGCCGTACTTGGCGGTCTTCCAGACGTTGTAGAGGAACGGCAGGATCGACATGCCCAGCAGGAACGAGCTGATCGTGGAGATGGTGTTCAGCGTGGTGAAGCCGTCGGCGGCGAGGTAGTCCGCGTAGCGGCGGGGCATGCCCTCGGCGCCCAGCCAGTGCTGGACCAGGAACGTGCCGTGGAAGCCCACGAACAGCGTCCAGAAGGTGATTTTGCCGAGCCGCTCGTCGAGCATCTTGCCGGTGAACTTCGGCCACCAGAAGTGGAATCCGGCGAACATCGCGAAGACGACCGTGCCGAAGACCACGTAGTGGAAGTGGGCCACCACGAAGTACGAGTCGGAGATGTGGAAGTCCATCGGCGGCGACGCCAGGATGACGCCGGTCAGACCACCGAAGGTGAAGGTGATCAGGAAGCCGATCGCCCAGAGCATCGGCGTCTCGAAGGACAGCGAGCCCTTCCACATCGTGCCGATCCAGTTGAAGAACTTCACACCGGTCGGAACGGCGATCAGGAACGTCATGAAGGAGAAGAACGGCAACAGCACGCCGCCCGTCACATACATGTGGTGCGCCCACACCGTCACCGAAAGACCGGCAATGGAAACCGTCGCGGCGATCAGACCGATGTAACCGAACATCGGCTTCCGGGAGAAGACCGGAATGACCTCGGAAATGATGCCGAAGAACGGCAGGGCGATGATGTACACCTCTGGATGGCCGAAGAACCAGAAGAGGTGTTGCCAGAGCAATGCGCCACCATTGGCGGCGTCGAAGACATGGGCACCGAATTTACGGTCCGCCTCCAGGGCGAACAGCGCGGCGGCCAGCACCGGGAAGGCGAGCAGGACCAGCACACCGGTCAGCAGCACGTTCCAGGTGAAGATCGGCATCCGGAACATCGTCATGCCCGGGGCGCGCATGCAGATGATGGTGGTGATGAAGTTGACCGAACCGAGGATCGTGCCGAAGCCGGAGAAGGCCAGACCCATGATCCACATGTCGGCGCCGACGCCCGGCGAACGCACCGCGTCCGAGAGCGGCGAGTAGGCGAACCAACCGAAGTCCGCCGCACCCTGCGGGGTGAGGAAGCCGGCGACCGCGATCAGCGAGCCGAAGAGGTAGAGCCAGTAGGCGAACATGTTCAGCCGCGGGAACGCCACGTCGGGCGCGCCGATCTGCAGCGGCATGATCCAGTTCGCGAAACCGGCGAACAACGGCGTCGCGAACATCAGCAGCATGATCGTGCCGTGCATCGTGAACGCCTGGTTGAACTGCTCGTTCGACATGATCTGCGTACCCGGACGGGCCAGCTCGGCGCGCATGAGGAGCGCCATGAGGCCGCCGATGCAGAAGAACGCGAACGACGTGACCAGGTACATCGTGCCGATGGTCTTGTGGTCGGTGGTCGTGAGCCACTTGACGGCAGCGATACCGGGTTGCTTCTTGCGTACGGGTGGTGCTGCCGGAGCCGATTCGGCGGCGGCACCCTGAGGTTCGTTGAGGATGCTCACTGGTTCTTGGTCTCCGCATTCCTGGCGTGGTCAGTCTGCTTGATACCCGCCGGCAGGTATCCGGTCTGACCCTTCGCCGCCAGGTCCTTCAGGTGCTGCCGGTACTTGGCAGGCGAGACGACCTTGACGTTGAAGAGCATCCGGGAGTGGTCGACGCCGCAGAGCTCGGCGCACTTGCCCATGAAGGTGCCCTCCTTGTTGGGGGTCACCTCGAAGACGTTGGTGTGGCCCGGGATGACGTCCTGCTTCATCAGGAACGGCACCACCCAGAAGGAGTGGATGACATCCCGCGAGGTCAGCACGAACTGGACCGTCTCGCCCTTCGGCAGCCAGAGTGTCGGGCCCGGGTTGCCGGTCTGCGGGTTGCGCGTGGCCGGCGTGCCGTAGTCGTAGACGCCGTCCGCACCCTGGGGCGCGGACTTCTTCCACTTGTCCGGGATCGCGGCGAGCTCCGGAGAATTGATGTTCGTGGTCGCGGGGTTGCCGTCCACGTTCTCCAGGTAGTTGAACGCCCAGCTCCACTGGAAGCCCACGACGTTGATGACGTGGTCCGGCTTCTTGGACGTCTTGAGGAGCGCGCTCTCATCTCGTGCGGTGAAGTAGAAGAGCACCGCGATGATGATGAACGGGACAATGGTGTACAACGCCTCGATCGGCATGTTGTACCGCGTCTGAGCGGGGACCTCCACCTTGGTCCTGCTACGACGGTGGAAGATCACGCTCCAGATGATCAGGCCCCAGACCAGCACGCCCGTTGCGAGGGCGGCGGCCCAGGAGCCCTGCCAAAGAGAGAGGATCCGCGGCGCCTCGTCGGTGACGGGCGTTGGCATGCCGAGGCGGGGGAAGTCCTTTGATGTGCAACCAGTCGCGGTCGCCAGGACCAGGCCCGCAGCAAGCACCTGCGGCAGCTTCCGCCGCATCGGGCGCCGCGACGAGCGGTCGGAGCCGTTGGGACTCACGTAGCGCCTTCCCGAGAGTCTCGCCCGAGCGGTCGGCTGCGGCCTTACTCGCTGGTCGGTCGCCGCCCTGCTTCGGGCAGGGGTTTGGATGTTTATGCGGACCAAACCCTACTGGACGCTATTTGGGGTCGCGCGGGGAGGGTGCCCAACGCGCCGCGTCGCACCCCTAAGGGGTGGCCGAGCCCTTCCGGGACGGGCCTGACGGGCCCCGATCGCCCGTCGCCGCCGGGTATCTGACGGCCCGCCCGGCGACCCGTCCGGCGGCCGGACGGCCGGTGCTCTACCGTCTCGTACGTGCCCTACTTCGACGCCGCCTCCGCCGCTCCGCTGCATCCCGTCGCCCGGGAGGCCCTGCTCGCCGCGTTGGACGAGGGGTGGGCCGACCCGGCGCGTCTGTACCGCGAGGGGCGGCGGGCCCGGTTGCTGCTGGACGCGGCGCGGGAGGCCGCCGCCGATGCGGTGGGGTGCCGTCCGGACGAGCTGACGTTCACCCCTTCGGGGACGCATGCGGTGCATTCGGGCATGTTCGGCGTCCTGGCCGCCCGCCGGCGTGTCGGTCGGCGGCTGGTGCACTCCGCCGTCGAGCACTCCTCCGTACTGCACGTCGCCGAGGTGCACGCCGCGGCCGGCGGCACGGTGACGGAGGTTCCGGTGGACCGGACGGGCCGGGTGGCACAGGCCGCGGTGGCCGACGCGCTCGGCGGCGACACCGCACTGGTCTGCCTGCAGTCCGCCAACCACGAGGTGGGCACCGAGCAGCCGGTGCAGGAGGTGGCCGCCCGCTGTCGGGAGGCCGGGGTGCCGCTGTTGGTGGACGCGGCGCAGTCGGTGCCGTGGGGGCCGGTACCCGGTGCCTGGTCCGTGCTGACGGCGAGCGCGCACAAGTGGGGTGGGCCGCCCGGGGTGGGGCTGCTGGTGGTCCGCAAGGGGACCCGGTTCGCGCCCCAGGGGCCGCTGGACGAGCGGGAGTCGGGCCGCAGCCCGGGGTTCGGCAACCTCCCGGCGGTGGTGGCCGCGGCGGCGGCGCTGCGCGCCCTGCGGGCCGCCGCGGAGAGCGGGCCTGACGAGGCGACGCGGCTGCGGGGGTTGGTGGAGCGGATCCGTGCCGGAGTGCCGGAGCTGGTGCCGGACGTGGAGGTGGTCGGTGATCCGGTGCGGCGGCTGCCGCACCTCGTCACCTTCTCCTGTCTCTATGTCGACGGGGAGGCGCTGCTGCACGAGCTGGATCGGGCCGGCTTCTCCGTTTCCTCCGGTTCGTCGTGTACGTCCAGCACGCTGACGCCGAGCCATGTGCTGCGCGCGATGGGCGTGCTGTCGGAGGGGAACGTCCGGGTCTCGCTGCCGTACGGCACGGAGGCGGCGGACGTGGAGCGGTTCCTGACGGTGCTGCCGGAGGCGGTGCGGTCGGTGCGGGAGCGGTTCGGGGTGCCGGCACAGGAGCCGGCGCGCGGGGCGGCCGGCGCCGGGGAGCCGGCCGCCGAGCCGGCCGCGTCCGGGCTGGTGGTGGACACGCTCGGTCGGCGCTGCCCCGTTCCGGTCATCGAGTTGGCGAAGGTGATCGGCGAGGTGCCCCTCGGCGCCACGGTGACGGTGCTCTCCGACGACGCGGCGGCACGGCAGGACATCCCCGCCTGGTGCGCGATGCGGGAGCAGGAGTACGTGGGCGAGGAGCCCGCGGAGCGCGGCGCCGCGTACGTGGTGCGGCGCCGCGTCTGAGGCAGGGGCTCGGCGGGGTTCAGAGCAGGTGCTGCTGGACCTCGGCGGCGGCCTCGTGGCCGTACGCCTTGGTGAAGCGGTCCATGAAGTGGCTGCGGTGCAGCTCGTACTCCTGGGTGCCGACGGTCTCGATGACCAGGGTGGCCAGCATGCAGCCGACCTGGGCGGCGCGCTCCAGGCCGACGCCCCAGGCCAGGCCGGACAGGAAGCCGGCCCGGAAGGCGTCGCCGACGCCGGTCGGGTCGGCCTTGACCTTCTCCTCGGGGACGCCGACCTCGATGTCCGGCTGGCCCACCCGCTCGATGCGGACGCCGTTGGAGCCGAGGGTGGTGACGCGGGTGCCGACCTTGGCGAGGATCTCCTCGGCGGTCCAGCCGGTCTTGGTCTCGATCAGCCCCGCCTCGTACTCGTTGTTGAAGAGGTAGGTGGCGCCCTCCATGAGGGTGCGGATGTTCTCGCCGTCCATCCGGGCGATCTGCTGCGAGAAGTCGGCGGCGAACGGGATCCCGCGGGTGCGGCACTCCTCGGTGTGCCGGATCATCGCCTCCGGGTCGTCCGCGCCGATCAGCACGAGGTCCAGGCCGCCGACCCGGTCGGCCACGGCCTGGAGCTCGATCAGCCGGGCCTCGCTCATGGCGCCGGTGTAGAAGGAGCCGATCTGGTTGTGGTCGGCGTCGGTGGTGCAGACGAAGCGGGCGGTGTGCAGGACCTCGGAGATGCGCACCGAGCGGGTGTCCACGCCGTGCCGGTCGAGCCAGGCGCGGTACTCCTCGAAGTCGTTGCCGGCGGCGCCGACCAGGATCGGCCGGATGCCGAGCTGGCCCATGCCGAAGCAGATGTTGGGGGCGACCCCGCCGCGGCGGACGTCGAGCTGGTCGACCAGGAAGGAGAGGGAGACGGTATGCAGCTGATCGGCGACCAACTGGTCGGCGAAGCGGCCGGGGAAGGTCATCAGGTGATCGGTGGCGATGGAGCCGGAGACTGCAATACGCACGGCGGGTCTGCTCCTGCGGAGGGCGTGGGGTAGGCGGACGGAGGGCAACGCTACCGGGCGGGGGTCCCGGCATCTGCTCATTCCTGGACACTCGACACAGTGCTAAAACACCTCATAATAGGGCGTTTCGCTTGCCGGGCGGGTGTCGATCTCCCGCCGGGCACCTCGGGCTGTGAGGGCGATCACAGCCGGTGCGGGGCGGTGGGCGAGGGGGCCGGCCTGCGGGGAACCGCCCGCGCCCCCGCCCCGTCCCATCGACGTCCACCCTGCCGGGTGGCACGTCAGACGACCGGCGGAGCTGAAGGAGCGAAGCGGTGAGCACCGAGGACACCCCTCAGAGCCAGGACACCCCCCAGTCCCCCCGCCCCACCCGGCGCGGGCGGCGCACCCCCCTGGTGATCGCGTCGGTGGCCGGCGCGGTACTGGTGGCCGGAGGCGGGGCGGCGTACTGGGCCTCGTCCGCGTCCGGCGGCACCGGACAGGCGGGCCCCGCCAAGGGCGACCCCCCGCCGTTGGCACTGGACTCCGCGTCGATCGCGGTCGGCGAGCCGAGTCCGCACCGGGACCGGTACCGCGTGGCGGGAACGCTGCCCGAGGGCCCACGGTCGGCGCCCGTGTACCGACCCGCGGGCGAAGTCGACCGGTCCGCCGTGGAACGGCTGGCGAAGGCACTGGACGTGTCCGGAACCGTGCGGTCGGACGGCGCCTGGTGGACGGTGGGCACGCCGGGGCCGGACGGCCGGGGCACCACGCTGCGGGTCGCCAGGACCGGCGCGGGGAACTGGGTCTTCAACCGGTACGGCGGCGGGGACGGCACCAAGTGCCCGCTGGTGGATGACCGGCCCGGCTGCCCCTCCTACCGCGGCGGCGCGGACGGCGGGGCCGGCGGGGACGGCGGGAGCGGGAACGCCGGCAGCGGCCCGGCGTCCGAGGCGAAGGCCCGGCAGGCGGTCCGGCCGGTACTGGCGGCGCTCGGCCAGCCGGACGCCCGGCTCGACGCGCACCAGACGTACGCCGCGGTGCGGGTGGTGACCGCAGACCCGGTGATCGGCGGGCTGCCGACGTACGGCTGGCAGAGCCGGCTCCAGGTCGGTTCGGACGGCCAACTGATAGGCGGCAGCGGCGAGTTGGCCAATCCGGTCAAGGGCGCGAGCTACCCCGTCCGGGACGCCCGCACGACCCTGAACGAGCTGGGCGGCGACGGCCGGACGATGCAGCCGCTGGCCCACTGCCCCTCCGCGCCCACGTTCCAGCACAAGGGCGACAAGGCGCCCGGGGGCGGCGGGATCGCCCCGTGCGAGCCGGCGCCGACCGGCAGCCGGCCGGTGTCCGAGGTGACCGGCGCGGTCTTCGGGCTCGCCACGCGGTACTCGCACGGCGGGCAGGTGCTGGTGCCGTCCTGGCTCTACACGGTGCGCGTACCGGGCGCCGCGGGCACGGCGGGCAGCACCTCGACGATCGCCGGCACCGCGGTGGACCCGAAGTTCCTGCGCGGCAGCCAGCCGCCCGCGCCGAAGCCGTCCACGCCCGGGACGACGGCGATGACGCTGTCCGGCTACGAGGTGGCCGACGGCGGCCGGAAGCTGACCGTCCACTTCTGGGGCGGGGTGTGCAGCACCTACGAGGTCGGCGCGCAGGAGTCGGACGGCGCGGTCCGGGTCTCGGTCACCGCCAAGGACGAGCACCCCGGACAGATCTGCGTGAAGATCGCCAAGGACTTCAGCAAGACGGTGACGCTGGAGAAGCCGCTGGACGGCCGGAAGGTCGTGGACGGCTCGTCCGGCAGGACCGTGGCGCCGCGCTAGGGCAGGGAAGCCAGGACAGCGAAGACGCCGAAGGCGGCGCCCCCGGCCGGGAGCGCCGCCTTCGCCCGTCGTGACCCGTGGGTCTGGACCAGGTCAGCTGAAGGAGTCGCCGCAGGCGCAGGAGCCCGTGGCGTTCGGGTTGTCGATCGTGAAGCCCTGCTTCTCGATCGTGTCGACGAAGTCGATCGAGGCGCCACCCAAGTAGGGAGCGCTCATCCGGTCGGTGACGACCTTGACGCCGTCGAACTCCTTGACGACATCGCCGTCGAGCGAGCGCTCGTCGAAGAAGAGCTGGTAACGCAGACCGGAGCAGCCGCCGGGCTGGACCGCCACCCGCAGCGCGAGGTCTTCCCGGCCTTCCTGCTCCAGCAGGCTCTTGACCTTCGACGCGGCCGCGTCGGACAGGATGATGCCGTCGCTGACGGTGGTCTCGTCCTGAACGCTCATCTACATCTCTCCCGGGTTGTACGGACCGCTTGCCATCGGTTGCGAACAGCTGTAACCGGCGGCGCCCCGGATTAATTCCGGCTGCCCGTGAGCTGTCCTTCTCTTTCTTCATGCTCGCACACCGGCCGCGGAACGCCGCCGGCTGTCGGCGCACACGGGCGCCCACGGGACCGCGGGGCTGATGCGTCACATCGACACTATGGCCATCGTCAAAGTGACGTGAACCAGCTATGATAGATAGCGTCAAATAGACGAAAAGGCGGTGCCACAGCGCACCCCGCCGTCCCCGCAGAGACCGTCCGCAAGGACATTCCGCAGAGAAGAGAGGGTGCGTGTCGTGACCACCGCCCAGCCCCTGGACGTCCAGCCGACCCCGCTGGCGCTGCTCCTCCTCGGCCGCGAGGCCGACCCGAAGAGCGAGCGCGGCGTGGAGTGCCCCGGTGACCTGCCGGCGCCCTCCGACCCGGACCTGGTCGAGCGCGCCCGTGCCGCCAAGGCCAAGCTGGGCGAGAAGGTCTTCGTCCTCGGGCACCACTACCAGCGCGACGAGGTCATCGAGTTCGCGGACGTCACCGGTGACTCCTTCAAGCTCGCGCGGGACGCCGCGGCCCGGCCGGACGCCGAGTACATCGTCTTCTGCGGTGTGCACTTCATGGCCGAGTCGGCCGACATCCTCACCGGCGACGACCAGCAGGTGATCCTCCCCGACCTGGCCGCGGGCTGCTCGATGGCCGACATGGCCACCGCCGAGCAGGTCGCCGAGTGCTGGGACGTGCTCACCGAGGCGGGCGTCGCCGATCAGGTGGTGCCGGTCTCGTACATGAACTCCTCCGCGGACATCAAGGCGTTCACCGGGCGGCACGGCGGCACGATCTGCACCTCCTCCAACGCCCAGCGGGCGCTGGAGTGGGCCTTCGAGCAGGTGGACCCCGCGACCGGCAAGGTGCTGTTCCTCCCCGACCAGCACCTGGGCCGGAACACCGCCGTGCGGGACATGGGCATGTCCCTGGACGACTGCGTGGTCTACAACCCGCACAAGCCGAACGGCGGACTGACCGCCGAGGAGCTGCGGGCGGCGAAGATGATCCTGTGGCGCGGCCACTGCTCGGTGCACGGCCGCTTCAGCCTGGACTCGGTGAACGACGTGCGCGAGCGCATCCCGGGCGTGAACGTCCTGGTCCACCCCGAGTGCAAGCACGAGGTCGTGGCCGCGGCGGACTACGTCGGCTCGACCGAGTACATCATCAAGGCCCTGGAGGCCGCGCCGGCCGGCTCGAAGTGGGCCATCGGCACCGAGCTGAACCTCGTCCGCCGCCTGGCCAACCGCTTCGCGGCCGAGGACAAGGAGATCGTCTTCCTCGACAAGACGGTCTGCTTCTGCTCGACGATGAACCGCATCGACCTGCCGCACCTGGTGTGGGCACTGGAGTCGCTGGCGGACGGCAAGGTCGTCAACCGCATCCAGGTCGACGAGGAGACCGAGCACTTCGCCAAGCTGGCGCTGGAGCGGATGCTGGCGCTGCCGTAGCGCGTCCGGGCGGGGCGGGCCCCTCCACGGGGCCGGCCCTGCCGGATGGCCGTGTTTGTCATGCTCATGGCATTCCGATACCGCTCGAACGGTCCGCCGTGAGAGACGCTGTGACCAGCAGAGACAAGACCCCGTACCCCTTCCGCTTTCCGGGCGCCCCGGGGGAACCTCGTGAGCGGGGGAACCAACAGGCCCGGCAGGGCACAGGGGTCAAGGAGGCGGACGGACCGTGCACACCACAGAGGACGACCGATCGGCACTCTCGGGAGACGGCGGCGCGGGCGACTGGTACGTGGACGACCGCTGCACCAACTGCGATGTGGCACGGCAGCTCGCACCGGAGCTGATCGGGGAGGTCGGCGGCCGGTCCGAGGTCGTCCGGCAGCCGCGCGGGGCGGCGCAGGAGCGGCGGATGCACGCGGTGGCGTTCGCCTGTCCGACGCGTTCGGTGCGGTGGACCGGGGGCCGGGTGGCGGCGGAGCTGGACCCGTTCCCGTTGCGGCTCGACGACGCGGTGGACCTGTGCGGGCACAACTCGCCGCACACCGCCGGGGCCAACGCGTATCTGCTGCGGCGGCCGGGCGGGACGCAGATGATGATCGACACCCCTCGGTTCAGCGAGGGGCTGGCCGCACGTTACGAGGCCGCCGGGACGGTCACCGACGTGCTGCTCACGCACCGGGACCACGCCGCGCACGGCCGCCGCTACGCCGACCGGTTCGGGGCCCGGCTGTGGATCCACGAAGGGGACCTGGAGGCGGCGCCGGACGCCGACGAGGTGCTGCGGGGCACCGACCCCACGGAGATCGCCGAGGGCCTGGTGGTCCATCCGCTGCCCGGCCACACCCGGGGCAGCGTGCTCTACGTCGCGGACGAGCGGTACTGCTTCAGCGGCGACAGCTTCTACTGGTCGCGGACCACCGGCGACATCGAGGTGGCGGAGAGCGTCACGTGGTACTCCATCACCGAGCTGGCCGCCTCGCTGGACCGGGTGGTGGCGGGGCTGCGCTTCGCGTGGCTGCTGCCCGGGCACGGCGACCGTCGGCGGCTGCCGGAGGAGGAGATGGCGCGGCGGATGCGGGAGTTGGCCGACCGCACCCGGTCGCTGCGCCCGCAGCCGGTGGACTTCACCGCGCTGCGGTGGTGAGCGGGCGGGCCGTCACCACCGCACCGGCACCGGGCCGTTCAGGGGCGGTCGGGCGCGGCGCCCGCCGCCAGGTCCAGGCTCAGCCGGTCGACGACGTCCCGTAGGTCGCCGCGCCGGCGGTAGGCGGCGCGCTGCCGCTCGGCGCCGCCGCCGCTGCGGTGCAGGCGCTGCCACATCTGCCGGACGAAGGGCAGCTCGCCGGCCTCCTCCAGGGCCGGCGCGGCCCGGCCGATGAGGTCGACGGCCAGTTCCGCGGCGGGCCGCAGGCGGCCGGTGGCGAGGTCCAGGCCGGAGCCCGAGACGCCGTCGCGGGCGGCGCGCCAGTGCGCGGCCCGCAGCAGGGCGTCGTGGATGTCGGGGGCCGGTCTGCCCCGGCGGACGTCGACCAGCAGGACGCTGGCCAGGGCGCGGGTCAGACTGGCCAGGAACACGACGGTGTCCAGGTCCGCGTTGACGTCGGGGACGCGGACCTCCACCGTGGGCCAGCGTTCGGAGGGGCGGGCGTGCCAGTAGACCAGTTTCCGGTCGAGCAGCATGCCGGAGGCGACGAGCGTGTCCACCAGGGCGTCGTACGCCGCGGCGTCCTGGAACGGCGGTGTCGGGCCGGAGTGCGGCCATCGACCGAAATGGAGCGTGCGCCAGCCGGCGAATCCGCTGTCCCGGCCGTCCTGGAACGGCGAGTTGGCGGCGAGCGCCTGCAGTGTCGGCAGCCAGGGCCGTAAGTGGTTGCAGAGCTGTACGGCCTCCTCGCGGCCGGCCACTGCTACATGGACATGACAGGCACAGACGCCGGTGTTCCGGTCGCCGACTACAAGGGGGGCGTAGTAGTCCGCCATGTGCCGGTAGCGCGCGTTGTCGGCGATCTCCGGCGGGTCGGGGAACGGGATCACCGGCGTGCCGGACGCCACCACCAGGCAGTCGGCCTCGGCGGCGGCGGCCACCAGGACCGCGCGCAGCGCACGGAGCTGCTGCCGGAGGTCGTCGAGGGTGCTGACGGGCGGGGTGCGGGTCTCCACCGTGGTGGTGAAGAGCTCGGCGCCGATGTACTCGCCGAAGGACTTGCGGGCGCGCGCGATGACGTCGGGCGCCCGCGCCACCGTGGCGCGCGTGGCGCGGTCGGCGAGGAAGAACTCCTCCTCGACACCGAGCGTCGGGATGGGTCCGGAGGGAGGACGCCCGCGCCCTCCGTCGGGACGGGGCGTCGGGACTCTCTTGCCTTCCGGCTCTAACAGCACGATGCGACAACCTTCCGGCCTGGGCGGTCAACTCGCCGATACTGCGCGCCTGATGATAAGCGGGCCCACCGGTCGCACGGTGGTGCGCGACGGCGCCTCGGGGCCCGCAGCAGCGCCTTCCGGCCACCCCACCCGCCCCGGGTGCCACCGGCGGCTCCGGCGCCACCGGAGCGCGCGGGCGCCGGGTGTCCACAACGCGCGGATCCCCCGCGACCGCCGGGTGCGGTCGCGGGGGATCCGTGGGTCCTACGGGACGGGCGGGGCGTCAGACCCCGGCCGGCTCCGGGGTGCGGTCGGCGTCCGCGGGAGCCGCGGTGCCGCCGTCCTTCCCGGCCCGCTTCGCCGCCTTCTTCTCCGCCCGGCGCTCATTACGGAGCTCGATGATCGCGTAGAGCGTCGGGACGAGGAGGAGGGTGAGCAGGGTGGAGGTGATCAGACCGCCGATCACGACCACGGCCAGCGGCTGGGAGATGAAGCCTCCGTCGCCGGTGATCGACAGTGCCATCGGCAGCAGCGCCATGATCGTGGCCAGGGCCGTCATCAGGATCGGGCGCAGACGGTGCCGGCCGCCCTCGACGACCGCCTCGACGACGCCGTAGCCCTGTGCCCGGTACTGGTTGATCAGGTCGATCAGGACGATGGCGTTGGTGACCACGATGCCGATCAGCATCAGCATGCCGATCATGGCGGGGACGCCCATCGGGGTGCCGGTGGCGACCAGCAGGCCGATCGCACCGGTCGCCGCGAACGGGATCGAGATCAGCAGGATCAGCGGCTGGACGATGGACCGGAAGGTGCCCACCAGCAGCAGGAAGACGATCGCGATGGCGGCCAGCATGGCCAGGCCGAGCTTGCCGAACGCGTCGGTCTGGTCCTGGGAGACGCCGCCGACGGTGGCGGTGGCGCCGGACGGCAGCTTCAGCGACTTGATCGTGCTCTGGAGCTTGGCGGAGACCGCACCGGTGTTGTCGCCGGTCGGCTTGGCCGTGATGGTCGCCGAGCGGGCGCCGTCGATCCGGGTCATCTGGACCGGACCGGCCACGGTCTTGACGGTCGCCAGGTCGCCGAGCCGGGCCATCCCGGACGGGGTCGGCAGCGGCAGGTCCTTCAACTGGGCCTCGGTGGTGGCCGGGTGGGCCGACTTGATCACCACGTCGCGCTCGGTGTCGTCCAGCACGGCCTTGCCGCTGGGCGTGCCGTGGACCGCCTGGGCGACGGCCGCGCCGAGCGTGGCCTGGGTGTAACCGGCCGCGGCGGCCTTGTCGTTGGGCGTCACGGAGATCCGCGGCACGCTCTGCGCCAGGTCGCTCTGGACGTCGGTGACGTGGTCCAGGCCCGCGACGGCCGTGCGGACCTGCTCGCTGGCGCGCTTGAGCACGTCGGCGTCGCCGGCCTTGACGACCACGCTGAGGTTCTGGTTGCCGAAGCCGCCGCCGCCCACGGAGACGGACGCCTCGCCGGCGGCCGGGCCGAGCTTGGCCAGCTCGCCGCGGAGGTTCTCGGTGACCTTGTCGGAGTCCGCGGAGCTCTTGAGCTTGACCTGGTAGCTGGCCTGGTTGGCGCCGGAGCCGCCGCCGAAGGCCGCCATCATCCCGGAGGAGCCGACGGTGACCTGGTAGTCCTCGACGTCCTTGTCGGCCGCGAGCACCTTCTCGACCCGCTTGGCCTGCGCGTCGGCGGCGGCCAGGCTGGTGCCCGGCTTCAGCTCCTGCTTGATGCTCAGGGTGTCCTGCTTGCCCTGGTCGAAGAAGGTGGTCTTCAGCAGCGGGGCCATCCCGAAGGTGGCGATGAGGATCACCACGGCGATCAGCAGGCTGATCGCGCGGCGGCGGGTGGCGAAGCGCAGCACCGGGACGTAGAGCCGCTGCAGCGCGCTGCGGGTCTCCTTCTCCTCGGCCGTGCGGCGCAGCTCCTCGGGGTCGGTGCCCTCCGGGATCTTCGGGGCGCGCAGGAACCAGTACGACAGCACCGGCACCACGGTCAGCGAGACCAGCAGCGAGGACAGCAGGGCGACCGTGACGGTGATCGAGAAGGAGCCGAAGAGGGCGCCGACCATGCCGCCGACCACACCGATCGGGAGGAAGACCGCGACCGTGGTCAGGGTCGAGGAGGTGATCGCGCCGGAGACCTCCTTGACGGCCTTGAGGATGGCCTCGCGGCGCTCCTCGCCGTAGCCCAGGTGCCGCTTGATGTTCTCCAGGACGACGATCGAGTCGTCCACGACCCGGCCGATCGCGATGGTCAGGCCGCCCAGGGTGAGCATGTTCAGGGAGAGGTCACCGGTCCACAGCACGATCAGGGTGATGACCACGGACAGCGGGATGGAGACCGCGGTGACCAGGGTCGAGCGCAGGCTCAGCAGGAAGACCAGGATCACGATCACGGCCATGACCAGGCCGAGCAGTCCCTCGGTGGTCAACGACTCGATGGACTTGGAGACCTGCGGGCCCTGGTCGGAGGCGATGGTGACGCTCGCACCGGCGCCCAGGTCCTTGCGGATGGTGTCCAGCTTGCCCTTGACCGCGTCGGAGATGGCGACCGCGCTGCCGTCCTGGTTCATCGTCACGGTGACCGAGAGGCTGGGCTTGCCGTCGGTGCGGGTGATCGAGGTCGGGGTGGCCGAGGTCTCCTGGACGGTGGCGACGTCACCGAGCCGGACCGGCTTGCCGCCCTGGCCGCCGCCCATCGGGCCGGCCGCCGGGGTGACCATCAGGTCCTTGATCTGCGCCACCGAGGTGAAGCCGGCGCCGACCTGCACGGTCTTGCTGCGGCCGTCCTCGGAGAAGGCGCCGGCCGGCACCGAGGTGCCGCCGGCCTGGAGCGCCTGGCCGAGCGCGGCGGAGTTCAGCCCCGCGGCGGCCAGCTTCGCCTCGTCCGGGGTGACCGCGACGATCCGGTCCTGCACGCCGCCGACGTTGACCTGGCCGACGCCGCCGATGTTCTTCAGGTCCGGGACGACGGTGCGGTTGAGCTGGTCGGCGAGGGTCTGCTGGTCCTTCTTGGTGGAGGAGACCGCGAGGACGACCGTGGGCAGGTCGTCCGTGCCGCCGGAGACCACCTGCGGGTCCACGTCCTTCGGCAGCTTCGCCCGGGCCCGGTTGACGGCCTGCTGGACGTCGGCGACCAGGGTCTTGGAGTCGTTGCCGAAGTCGAACTGCGCCATGATGACGCCCGAGCCCTCGCTCGACGTCGAGGTGACGCTCTTGATGCCGTTGACCGCCTGGATTCCGTTCTCCAGCGGCTCGACCACCTGCTTCTCGACGACATCGGGCGAGGCGCCCTGATACGGGGCGATCACGGAGACCATCGGCAGGTCGATGGACGGCAGGAGCTGCTGCTTGAGCTGCGGGATCGCGATGGCGCCGAAGGCGATCGCGACGATCGACATCAGCGCTATCAGGCCCCGTTGTACGAGGCTGATGCGGGACAGCCAGGACATGGGTGGCGGTCTCTCTTCTGTTCAGAAAAGCGGGTATCGAGGACGGGGGAACGCCGGCGGAAGCCGTGTGTCCGGCCCGGGGTGAGGGCCGACACCGGCCCACCTACACCCTCCGTCACGGCCAGCCCGGTTTTCCTCGCTCGCAAGTCGGTTTTCGGCCGCCGTCCGTACCGCGTCCGTAGTACGGGTGGCTCCACCCGCCCTGCACCCCTGGGCGTACGGGCGCCTGCTCCGTTCAGTGCGCCCGCGGGCGCACCAGTCCCGACTCGTAGGCGATGACCACCAGTTGGGCCCGGTCGCGGGCGCCGAGCTTGGCCATCGCGCGGTTGACGTGCGTCTTGACGGTGAGCGGGCTGACGTCCAGCTGCTCGGCGATCTCGTCGTTGGACAGTCCGCCGGCCACCAGCACCAGCACCTCGCGCTCCCGGCCGGTGAGCGTGGCCAGCCGCTCGGCGTCCGCGCCGCCGGGCCGGTCGCCCGCCGCGCCCTCGCCCTGCGCGAGGAACTTGGCGATCAGGCCCTTGGTGGCGGCGGGCGAGAGCAGCGCCTCGCCGCCGGCCGCGATCCGGATCGCGTGCAGCAGCTCGTCCGGCTCGGCGCCCTTGCCCAGGAAGCCGCTGGCGCCGGCCCGCAGCGACTGCACGACGTAGTCGTCGACCTCGAAGGTGGTCAGGATGATCACCCTGACGCCGGTCAGCTCCGGGTCCTGGCTGATCAGGCGGGTGGCGGCCAGGCCGTCGGTGCCGGGCATCCGGATGTCCATCAGGACGACGTCGGGGCGCTCCTCGCGAGCCAGGGCGTACGCCTGCGCCCCGTCGGACGCCTCGCCCACCACCCGCATGTCCGGCTCCGAGTCGACCAGGATGCGGAACGCGCTGCGCAGCAGCGTCTGGTCGTCGGCCAGCAGCACCTTGATGGTCATGTCCCCGTTGCCCTCGCGCTCATGTCGTCTCACCGGTACGCGCGCCGCCCAGCGGCAGGGTGACCCGCACCTGGAAGCCGCCGGCCACCCGGGGGCCGGTGACGACCGTGCCGCGCAGCGCCTGGACCCGTTCGCGCATCCCGATCAGACCATGGCCGCCGACGGACCCCGCCACGGCCCCCTCCCCCGGCCCGTCCGCGGCCACCGCGGCGTCCGCTCCGGCGCCGCGGCCGTCGTCCTGGACGGTCACGGTCAGCGCACCGTCGGTCCGGATGATCCGCACGGTGGCGCGGGCCCCGTCGCCGGCGTGCTTGCGGACGTTGGTCAGCGCCTCCTGGACCACCCGGTAGGCGGTCAGGTCCACCGAGGCGGGCAGGGCGGGCTGCGGCGCGGGCGGCAGGTCCAGGGCGACCGGCAGGCCGGCCCGGACGAACCCGTCGATCAGCTGGTCCAGGACGCCGAGGCCGGGCGCGGGCTCGGTGGGCGCCGTCGGGTCGTCGGACTGGCGCAGCAGACCGACCGTGGCGCGCAGCTCCTCCAGCGCCGACCGGGACGCCTCCCGGACGTGCGCCAGCGCCTGTTTGGCCTGGTCGGGCCGGTTGTCCATGACGTGCGAGGCGACCCCGGCCTGGACGTTGACCAGGGCGATGTGGTGCGCGACCACGTCGTGCAGCTCGCGGGCGATGCGCAGCCGCTCCTCGGCGACCCGGCGGCGGGCCTCCTCCTCGCGGGTGCGCTCGGCGCGCTCGGCGCGCTCGCGGATGGCGTCCACGTAGGCCCGGCGGCTGCGGACCGCGTCGCCGGCCGCCGCGGCCATCCCGGTCCAGGCGAAGATCGCGAGGTTCTCCTGGGCGTACCAGGCGCGGTCCCCGAAGAACATCGCGGCGGCGGTCAGCACCAGGCAGGTGAGCACGCCGATGCGCCAGGTGGTGGGCCGATCGGTGCGGGAGGCCACGGTGAACAGGGCGATCACCGCCGCGACGGCGACCGGGGCGCGCGGGGCGTTGGACTGGGCGACCAGCTCGACGACGGTCAGCGCGCCGGTGGCGGCCAGCACCGTGCGGGGCAGCCGCCGGCGCAGCACCAGCGCGCCGCAGGCGAGGACGGCCAGCACCACGGTGACGGGCGAGAGCTCGCGGACGCCGAAGCGGGGCAGGTGCGCGCCGTGCGGGCCGTGCGGCCCGGCCACCGCGCCACACAGGATCGCCACGAACACCACCGCAGCCACCGCCGTGTCGAACGCGAGCTGATGCTTCCGGTGCCACCGGCGGAGCCGGGCGACGCGGGTCGCGTCCTGGGCGGTGGCGGGCGACGGAGGGGCTGTCACAGCAGGCAACGGTAGCGCCCCGGTCCCACTGGGGGGCCGGGGCGCTGTCCGTAGTGCGCTGGGTGTGCGGTGTATCTGCTGGTCAGCCCGGGATCAGGCCGTCGTCGCTGAGCATCTCCCGGACCTCCGCCAGACTCGCGTCCGGCGCGGGCAGGATCAGCTCGGAGGGCTCCAGGGCGTCGTCCGGCAACGGGGTGCCCAGACGACGTACGGAGTCCAGCAGGGCCCCCAGGGTGCGCCGGAATCCGGCCTCGTCACCGCTCTCCATCTCGGCGAGCAGTTCGTCGTCCAGCTTGTTGAGCTCGATGAAGTGGGCGTCATCCAGCTTCACCTGCCCCTCCCCCATGATCCGTACGATCACGACGGTCTCCCTTGTTGCGGTCGGGCGGGGTCACGGTGGCGACGGCGGACCGCTCCGCACGGGGCGGGCCGCCGCCGTCGGTCACTGCTTGTCGAGACGCGGGTGCTGCTGCTGCGGGGCCTGCTGGGCGGCGCCGCCCGGGCCACCCTCGAGGGCCTGCTGCTGGGCGGACGGTCCGCCCGCCAGCTCGGCCTTCATCCGCTGCAGCTCCAGCTCGACGTCGCTGCCGCCGGAGAGCCGGTCCAGCTCGGCGGTGATGTCGTCCTTGGCCATGCCGGTCGGGTCGTCCAGCGCGCCGGAGGCCATCAGCTCGTCGATGGCACCGGCCCGGGCCTGGAGCTGCGCGGTGCGGTCCTCGGCCCGCTGGATCGCCAGACCGACGTCGCCCATCTCCTCGGAGATGCCGGAGAACGCCTCGCCGATCCGGGTCTGCGCCTGGGCGGCCGTGTACGTGGCCTTGATCGTCTCCTTCTTGGTGCGGAAGGCGTCGACCTTGGCCTGGAGCCGCTGCGCGGCGAGCGTGAGCTTCTCCTCCTCGCCCTGCAGCGTCTGGTGCTGCGTCTCCAGGTCGGTGACCTGCTGCTGCAGCGCGCTGCGCCGGGTCAGCGCCTCGCGGGCCAGGTCCTCACGGCCGAGCGCCAGCGCCTTGCGGCCCTGGTCCTCCAGCTTCGCGGACTGGCCCTGGAGCTGGTTGAGCTGCAGCTCCAGGCGCTTGCGGGAGGTCGCCACGTCGGCGACGCCGCGGCGTACCTTCTGCAGCAGTTCGAGCTGCTTCTGGTACGAGTAGTCGAGGGTCTCGCGCGGGTCTTCGGCCCGGTCAAGGGCCTTGTTGGCCTTCGCGCGGAAGATCATCCCCATCCGCTTCATGACACCATCGCTCATGGGCCTCGCGCGCCCCCTTCTGGCCGACTTGCATCGGGCTTAGGCTCCAGCACATCTACAGACCCCACAGTACGGGCCCTGGTTCCATTACCGCACTGTTCGGGCCCGGATGCGCTCCTCCTCCAGGACGATCAGACCGTCCGGCTTCTCCCGCCCAGGGAGTAGGGCGGCCCCCGGACGCCGCCGCACCGCCCGCTCTGTCCGCTTCTGCCCCCATGCGAAGGCGCCGGTGCCGTTGCTGGGGGCACCTCCCAGCAACAGCTGGGGCAGATCGTTCCCCCTCGACCCATGGCTCATTCGCGGCGAGGACGTACTCTTGGGTGTTGTGTTCCGAAGCCGTTCGAAGGATGAGCAGGCCGCGACCGCCAAGGTGACCGCGTCCCAGCCCCAGCAGCCCCGCGATCCGCAGGCCCCCAAGGGCCGTCCGACGCCCAAGCGCAGCGACGCCCAGTCGCAGCGCCGCACGCGCGCTCAGACGCCGACCAACCGCAAGGACGCCGTGAAGGCGCAGCGGGAGGCCCGGCGTGCCGACATGGCCCGCCAGCGCGAGGCCCTGGCCAACGGCGACGAGCGCTTTCTGCCGGTCCGCGACAAGGGCCCGGTGCGTCGTTTCGCCCGGGACTACGTCGACGCCCGGTGGTGCGTGGCGGAGTTCTTCCTGCCGGTCGCCGTGGTGATCCTGGTGCTGACCATGATCCGGGTGCCGCAGATCCAGAGCATCGCGCTGCTGCTGTGGCTGGTGATCATCGTCCTGATCGTGCTCGACTCGATCATGATCTGGTTCCGGCTGGGCAAGCTGCTCCAGCAGCGCTTCCCCAAGGAGAACCTCAAGGGCGCCCGCGCCTACGCCGTGATGCGCACGCTCCAGATGCGTCGGCTGCGGCTGCCCAAGCCGCAGGTCAAGCGCGGCCAGCGGCCCTGAGCCCGACCGGCTCGGGACGGTGGGGGCCGGCGCCGCCGGCCCCCACCGCGCCTCACTCCTCGTCGGCGTGCAGGCTCATCGGCCCGGGGTAGATCTCCGTGCTGTCCTCGAAGAGCCTGACCTGGTCGATGCCGCCGTCGCGGAGGTCGCGCCACTGCTCCCCGATCCAGGACTCGGCGTCCCCCTGGGTCGTGAACTCCTCCGGTTCCACGGTGGGCACCGCCTCCGAACCGTCCGCCTTCTCGAACCGCCACGTCCACGCCATGTGCGCCTCCTGGAGTCCCACCGGATCCGCCGGGTCCGCCGATCCCACCGCACACGCCGGGCACCGCGCGCCACGTCGTGCCTGCGGATCGTGCTTCCCCGCTTGATCGGAAAGCCTATCGGCCGTGTCGAGGGGCGTTGCGGCGCTCTCGCCGGCCCGACGGCGACGCCGGACGGCACCGGGTGCGCCGCGCAGGCCCGACGGCGGCGCCGAGCGGCGTCCGGTGCGCCGCGCA
Source organism: Streptomyces noursei (assembly GCF_016917755.1). Taxonomy (GTDB): domain Bacteria; phylum Actinomycetota; class Actinomycetes; order Streptomycetales; family Streptomycetaceae; genus Streptomyces; species Streptomyces yunnanensis. The sequence goes on from NZ_CP070326.1 coordinate 3,225,324, forward strand.
AGCCCAACGGCGGCGTCGGTGGGCGCCCCGCGCGCTCGTGCGCGCCGGACGCGAGAGACTTACCCGGGTGGACCTGACTCTCCTCGGCACCGGGGCCCCGCAGGGGCTGCCGCGCCCCGACTGCCCGTGTGCCGCCTGTGCGACCGCCGTCGGCGACGAGGCACGGGCGGCGACCGCCCTGCTCGTCGACGGCGCGCTGCTGCTCGACCTGACCCCGGGCCCGGCGTTCGCCGCCGCCCGTGCGGGCCGCTCGCTCACCGCGGTGCGCCAGGTGCTGCTCTCCCACCCGCACGACGGGCCGGCGCTGGAGGTGCCGGCGGGGCTGCCGCAGCCGGGCCGGGTCGCCGACGGCCGGGAGCTTGCGCTGCTGGGCGGGCACCGGGTGCGGGCCATCGCGGTGGACGTCCCCGGCACCGGCTACGAGGTCACCGGCGACGACGGCCAGCGGCTGCTGTACCTGCCGCCGGGCGCGGCGCCGGCCGGGTGGGGCGAGGCCGACCCCGGCAACGGCGGGCCCGCGGCAGCGGGCGGCCCGGGACCGTACGACCTGGTGCTGCTGGACGTGCTGGCACGGCCGGAGGCGCTGGCCCGACTGCGGGCGAGCGGGGCGGTGGACGCGGCGACCGACGTGGTCGCGGTGCACCTGGACCACACCGTGCCGCCCGGGCCCGAACTCCACCGCCGGCTGGCGGCGCTGGGCGCCCGCACGGTGCCGGACGGCACCTCCCTCGTGGTCGGCGAGTACCACGCGGTGCCCGACCTGCCGCGCCGGACGCTGGTGCTGGGCGGGGCGCGCAGCGGGAAGTCGGTGGAGGCCGAGCGCCGGCTGCTGGCCTTCCCCGAGGTGGTGTACGCGGCCACCAGCGGCACCCGGGACGGCGACGAGGACTGGGCGCGGCGGGTGGCGCTGCACCGGGAGCGGCGCCCGGCCGGCTGGCGGACCGTTGAGACCTGTGACCTGCTGCCGCTGCTGGCGGAGCCGGCGACCGCGCCGCCGCTGCTCGTCGACTGCCTGGCGCTGTGGCTGACGGACGCCATGGACGAGGTCGGGGCGTGGGACGACGCGGCCTGGGAGGCGGGCGGGCGGCGGGCGCTGCGGGAGCGCTGCGAGGCGCTGGTGGCGGCCGTGCGGGAGACCCGTCGGCGGGTGGTGGCGGTGAGCAACGAGGTCGGTTCGGGGGTGGTTCCGGCGACCCCGGCGGGCCGCCGTTTCCGGGACGAACTCGGGCGGCTGAACGCCGCGTTCGGCGCGGAGTGCGAGCAGCTGCTGGTGGTGGTCGCGGGCCAGGCGCTTGCGCTGCGCGGCTGACAGCGGCCCGGTCCGGCCCGTGTCCGCTTGCCCGGGGGGCCGGCGGCGGGTGCGCTGGGACGGTGACCGAACTTTCCCGACATCACGGGCACCGCGCCCACCGCCGGCGTTCCCCCCTCCGGCCTGCCGCCCCCGGGCGCCCCGGTCCGGTCGGGCCGGGCCGGGCCGGCGAGCTGAGCGACGCCGCCGAGGCGGCGGTCCGCGGCTATCTGGAGCGCCGCCCGGACGCCACCGTGGTCGTCCTCGGCGAGGGCCTGGGGACCGGCTTCCGGCGGCTGGACAACGGGCGGTTGACCTGGCTGTCGGTGCTGCCGCCCGAGGACGCGGCGGCCCGCAGGTTGCTGCTGCCCGACGGCCCCCGGCGGCGCACCGTCGGCTGCGCGGGATCGGGCGCCGACTGGCCGGACGTGGTGGGCGCGCCGGAGGGCGGGGTGGTGGTGGCGGTGCCCCGGACGCCCGCGGGGCTGCCGGCCGGCGCGGTGCGGGACCTGCTCGCCGTGTGCGCGGCGCGGTTCCCCGGCGGGGCGCTGGTCCTGGACGCGCTGCCCCGGTGGACGGCGGCGGTGGCCCGGTCGGCCCGCCGCCACCCGGCCGTCGCCGCGGTGCGCGTCCTCCCCCTGGCGGCGGGCCGCGGGTCGCCCGGTCGGTGGCGGCGGTGGCTGGCGGGGACTGTGGTGTGCGAGGTGCGGTTCACCGCCGGTGGCGCCACCTGACGCGCCGCCACCGTCCCCGGCCCGCACCGGTGCTGGCGAAGCGGGCCGCCGCGGACGCCCCACGGACGCCCCGTCGGCCCGCCGTTGCCGGTAATCTGCGCCCAATGAGCGCCCTGAACCTCGATGACTTCGCCCAACTGATCGAGCGCCCCGACGCCGATGTGCGCCGCACCGCCGAGGAGCGGCGGGCCCGGACGGCCCTGCCGCCCGGCGCCCTGGGGCGGCTGGACGAGCTGGGCGAGTGGCTGGCCGCCGTCCAGCAGCAGGTGCCGGTGCGGCCCGTCGAGCGGCCCCGGGCGCTGCTGTTCGCCGGCGACCACGGCGTCGCGCAGCTGGGCGTCTCGGCCCGGCCGGCCGGCGGCACCAAGGACCTGGTGCGGGCCGTCCTGGACGGGTCGAGCCCGGCGGCGGTGCTGGCGCGCACCGCCGGCGTGCCGGTGCGGGTGGTGGACATGGCGGTGGACTGCGATCCGGCGGAGCTGCCGGAGGAGGTCACCCGGCACCGGGTGCGCCGCGGCTCGGGGCGGATCGACGTCGAGGACGCGCTGACCGCCGAGGAGGCCGAGGCGGCGTTCCGGGCCGGGATGGCGATCGCGGACGAGGAGGCGGACGCCGGCACCGACCTGGTCGTGCTGGGCGATCTGAGCGTGGGCGGCACCACCGCCGCGGGCACTCTGATCGCCGCGCTGTGCGGGACGGACGCCTCGGTCGTCACCGGGCGGGGCGGCCGGCCCATCGACGACCTGGCCTGGATGCGCAAGTGCGCGGCGATCCGGGACGCGCTGCGCCGGGCCCGGCCGGTGCTGGGCGACCAGCTGGAGCTGCTGGCGACCGTCGGCGGCGCCGACCTGACCGCGGCCACCGGCTTCCTGCTGCAGAGCGCGGTCCGCCGCACCCCGGTGATCCTGGACGGCGTGGTCTCCGCGGCCTGCGCGCTGGTGGCGCAGCGGGTGGCGTTCCGGGCGCCGGACTGGTGGGTGGCCGGGCAGGCCAGCGGCGAGCCGGCGCAGGCCAAGGCGCTGGACCGGATCGCACTCAACCCTCTGCTCGATCACGGCGTCACAGCGGGCGAGGGGACCGGGGCGCTGCTGGCCCTGCCGTTGGTACGGGCGGCGGCCGCACTGGCCGCGGAGCTCCCGGTAGGCGACTGACACCCACCGGGCGCACCCGCGCAGCTCCCGCCCGCGACCGCACCGCGCCGGTCGGCGACGGCCCCCGTAAGATCGCGTATTGCACGATTTATCGGGAGACATCGCTTTGAGTCCGGAGGAAGACCACCCCCGCGGCCGGTGGGCGCGGCGCGGTGCCGCGTTCGGCATCTGGTACCTGCGCATCGTCACCTTCATCAACGTCCTCGGGGCGGTGTGGGTGTCGTTCGGCAACGACATCCGGCGCCACAACTCCGCGGACTTCTTCACCCCGTACCTGCTCACCGCGGGCTTCGCGTCGGGCGCCTTCTCGCTGTTCCTGGCGGTGACGCTGCGCCGGCGGAAGCGGGCCGCGTGGATCCTGAACGTGGTGCTGTCCGGCCTCTTCCTGCTGCTGGTCGCCGTGGTGATGGTGCTCTTCCCGGAATACCGGACGCACCCGCAGAACTGGGTGTCGCTGGCGCTGACGCTGCTGTTCACGACGGCCCTGCTGGCCGGCCGGCGGGAGTTCTACGCCAAGGGCGACCGGGCCAACCCGAAGCTGGCGGCGCTGACCGCGGCCGGCGGGCTGCTGGTCGCCTCGCTGCTGGCGGCGCTGCTGGTGACGGTCACCAACCTGGCCGCCCCGGGCGCCTCGACGTTCGCCGAGCGCTGGCGGTACGGACTGCTGCGACTGGTGTCGCTGGCCGCCGACGACCACCGCTTCCCCGGGATCTCCACGCCGAACTGGGTCAACGGCACCATCAACGTGCTCAGCGCGGCGCTGCTGGTGGTCGTGTTGTGGGCGGCGTTCCGGTCCGTGCGCACCATCGATCCGATCACCGCGGACGACGAGGAGAAGCTGCGCGGGCTGCTCGCGCGGCACGGCGACCGGGACTCGCTGGGATACTTCGCGCTGCGCCGCGACAAGAGCGCGGTCTTCTCCCCCAGCGGGAAGGCGGCGGTGACGTACCGGGTGGTCGGCGGGGTGTCGCTGGCCTCCGCCGACCCGCTGGGCGACCCGGAGGCGTGGCCGGGGGCGATCGAGCGCTGGCTGGCCGAGGCCCGGGAGCACGGCTGGGCGCCGGCGGTGATGGGCGCGAGCGAGGAGGGCGGCACCATCTACGCCCGGCACGGGCTGGACGCGCTGGAGCTGGGCGACGAGGCGATCGTGGAGACCGCGGAGTTCACCCTGGGCGGCCGGGCCATGCGCACCGTGCGGCAGGCGTACCACCGGATCCAGCGGGCCGGCTACACGGTCCGCATCCGGCGGCACGAGGACATCCCCGCCGAGGAGATGGCGCGGTTGGTGCGCCTGGCCGACGACTGGCGCGACGGGGACACCGAGCGGGGCTTCTCGATGGCGCTGGGCCGGCTCGGCGATCCGGCGGACGGGCGCTGCGTGATGCTCGAATGCACCGACGCCGAGGGCCGGTTGCGGGCGCTGCTGAGCTTCGCGCCGTGGGGGCGGAAGGGACTGTCGCTGGATCTGATGCGGCGGGACCGGGAGTCCGACAACGGGCTCATGGAATTCATGGTGCTGGAGCTGATCCAGCGGGCGGACGAGGTGGAGATCACTCAGCTCTCGCTCAACTTTGCGATGTTCCGTTCCGTCTTCGAACGGGGGTCGCGGCTCGGCGCGGGCCCGGTGCTGCGTTTGTGGCGCTCCTTGCTCGGCTTCTTCTCCCGGTGGTGGCAAATCGAATCGCTCTATCGCGCCAACGCGAAATACCGGCCCGTCTGGGAGCCCCGGTACATGCTCTTCGAGAAGAGCACCGACGTGCTGCGGATCGGCATCGCCGCGGCCCGCGCCGAGGGCTTCCTCGAAGCGCCCGGTCTGCCGAAGTGGCTGAACCGCAAGCATTTGGAGCACGGGAGATGAGCGAGCCCGGCGCGGGCCGGCGGGAGCTGTCCGTCCTGCGGCGCGCCGCGCGGGCCGAGTGGGGCCCGCTCCTGAGGACGGTGTGGCCGACGCTGGTGGCCCGCCGGCTGCGGGCGGTCCCGCTGACCCTGACCGCGGTCGGCCTGACGCTGACCTTCCACTTCGTCCAGAACCAGTCCTGGGGCTACCGCGCCGTCCAGAACATCGGCTCGGTGCAGGCGTACGAGCACCTGTGGGTGGCGCTGCTGCGGACCCCGCTGTCGCTGTTCGTCCCGGCGTTGGACCTGCCGGTGTGGGGCGCGCTGGCGCAGATCCTGGTGGTCTTCGGGATCGCCGAGATCTGCCTCGGCCGCTGGCAGACGCTGACGGTCGCCTACGCGGCCACGCTCGCCGGCACGATGTACGCCCGGATCGGCCTGTGGCTCGGCCCGGACAGCCCGATCGGGCTGCCGGACTCCGACAAGTTCGTGGTCGACACCGGCCCGTCGGCGGCGGTGGTCGGCCTGGCGGTCGTCGTCTGCTGGCGCTACCGGGCCCGCTTCACCTGCGTCGTGGTGGTCGTCTCGATGTTCGTCGAGGTGGCGTTCATCAAGACCAACCTGGCGGGCAAGGAGCATGTCGCGGCGGTGCTGGTGGTGCTGGCGCTGTGCGTGGGGTGGGACCGGTGGCGGCCGGTGAAGCCCTCCGACGTCCACTACGCCCAGTACGCCCGCGGCCGGGACCGCCCCTGGTGAGCGGCGGAGGGCCGTCCGCCGCGCCGCCGGCCCCGGGTACCCTGCCGCGGTGAACGACACCGCCCCCGTGCCGCCCTCCCCCGCCTCCCTCGTCGACGGGCTCCGCTTCGCGTTCGGCACGCTGACCGTGCTGCCGGTGCGGTTGACCCGCTGGGACCGGGCCGCGGCCCGCGGCGGAATGCTGTGCGCGCCGTTGGCCGGACTGGTGGTCGGCCTGTGCGCGGCGGCGCTGGGCGGGCTGCTGCTGGTGCTCGGCGGCGGGCCGTTGCTGGCCGCGATCGGCAGCGCCGTGGTGCCGGCGGTGCTCACCCGCGGCCTGCACCTGGACGGGCTCGCGGACACCGCCGACGGCCTGGGCAGCGGCAAGCCCGCCGAGGAGGCGCTGCGCATCATGAAGCGGTCCGACATCGGGCCGTTCGGCGTGATCACCCTGCTGTTCGCGCTGCTCGCCCAAGTGGCCGCGCTCTTCGGGCTGTACGCGGCGGGCTGGGCGAGCGGCGCGGCCGGGGCGGTGGTGGCCGCGGTCACCGCCCGCGGCGCGCTGACCCTGGCCTCCCGGGCGGGGGTGCCGGCGGCCCGCCCGGAGGGGCTGGGGGCCGCGGTCGCCGGGGCGGTTCCGGTGCCGGCCGGGGTGGGCTGCGCGGCGCTGGTGGCGGCCGGCTGCGCGGCGTTCGGCGCGGCGGCCGGCGGCCCGTACGGCGCGCTGCACGCGGCGGTGGCGGCGCTGCTCGGGCTGGCGGGCGGGGAAGTGCTGCTGCGGCACTGCCGGCGGCGGTTCGGCGGGGTGACCGGCGATGTCTTCGGCGCCCTCGCGGAGTGCGCCGGACTCACCGCGCTGGTGCTGCTCGCACTCGGCTGAAAGCCCGCGCAGCACCGTCAACCCCCTCGCGTTCACGGCGATTTGGCGCATCCGCCGGGCGGCGGGCGACGTCCCGTCAGATCCCGGTGCCGTAACCGGCCGGGCCAGCCGGCGCCACCGAGCGTAGGCTCGGCCGCAGCAGCGCTGAAGCGCGAAACGGATTCCCCGGACGAACAGGACCTTCATCACCGTGACTGCACTGAGCCTCAGTACTTCTTCCGCCGCAACGGTGCGTGCGGATGCCGTCGTCGTCGGCGTGGCCAAGGGCGCCAAGGGCGTCGTGGTCGCCCCCGGCGCCGAGGCCGTGGACGACGCGTTCGGCGGCAAGCTCGCCGCCGTGCTGGAGACCCTCGGCGCGAGTGGTGTCGAGGGCGAGGTGACCAAGCTGCCCGCCGCCGACGGCATCAAGGCGCCGGTCGTGCTGGCGGTCGGCCTGGGCGACGCCCCGGCCAAGGGCGACTCCTACGACCACGAGGCGCTGCGCCGCGCGGCGGGCAGCGCCGCCCGGACGCTGGCCGGCGCCAAGAAGGCGGCCTTCGCGCTGCCGGTCGAGCACGCCGGGGCGGCCGCCGCGGTCGGCGAGGGCGCGCTGCTGGGCGCGTACAGCTTCACCGCGTTCCGCAGCAACGGCGGGAACGGCAAGGGCGCCAAGGGCCGCAAGGGCGACGCCAAGTCGGCGCCGCTGGGCGAGGCCACGGTCCTCGGCGGCAAGCCGCGGGACAAGGAGTTCAAGGCCGCCGCGGAGCGCGCCCAGGTGCTGGCCGCGGAGATCAACCGCGCCCGCGACCTGATCAACACGCCCTCCAACGCCCTGGACCCCAAGCAGTTCGCCGCCGAAGCGCAGGCCGCGGCCAAGGAGTTCGGCCTCACCTTCGAGGTGCTGGACGAGAAGGCGCTCAAGAAGGGCGGCTACGGCGGTCTGCTGGGCGTCGGCCAGGGCTCGGAGGCCCCGCCGCGGCTGGTGCGGATCGCGCACACGCACGCGGACGCGGAGCGCACGCTGGCGCTGGTCGGCAAGGGCATCACCTACGACTCGGGCGGCATCTCGCTCAAGCCGGCCGGCCACAACGAGACCATGAAGTGCGACATGAGCGGCGCCGCCGCGGTGTTCGCCGCGGTCGTGGCCGCCGCCCGGCTGAACCTCCCGGTGAACGTCACCGGCTGGCTGGCGCTCGCCGAGAACATGCCGTCCGGCTCCGCCACCCGCCCCGGCGACGTGCTGACCATGTACAGCGGCAAGACCGTCGAGGTGCTCAACACCGACGCCGAGGGCCGCCTGGTGCTGGCCGACGCGCTGACCCGGGCCTCGGAGGAGGCGCCGGACGCGATCGTCGACGTGGCGACGCTCACCGGGGCGATGGTGCTGGCGCTGGGCCACCGCCACTTCGGGATCATGGCGAACGACGACGCCTTCCGCACCGCGATCCACGAGATCGCCGAGGAGGTCGGCGAGCAGTCCTGGCCGATGCCGCTCCCCGCCGAGCTGCGCAAGGGCATGGACTCCCCGGTCGCCGACATCGCCAACATGGGCGAGCGGATGGGCGGCGGCCTGGTCGCCGGCCTCTTCCTGAAGGAGTTCGTCGGCGAGGGCATCGCCTGGGCGCACCTGGACATCGCCGGCCCGGCCTTCCACGAGGGCGCGCCCTGGGGCTACACCCCCAAGGGCGGCACCGGCTCCTCGGTCCGCACCCTGCTGCGGCTGGCCGAGCGCACCGCCGAAGGCGACCTGGGCTGATCCGCCCGCCGGTCCGCCACGCCCGCACGGCCCCGGGGTACGTACGCCCGGGGCCGTCGGTGCACCGACCACGGTATGTTCGCCCTCGACGAAATCCTCCCACCCGTCGCCCATCGCCACCCTTCCCAGGTGGCGCCTCGCGCCGCTGCGCCTTTCGTACGCACGAGTAACCCCGGTGAAACGGCGGATCGGCCGTCCCGAGCCCGGCCCCGCGTCCCGCCTTCGTTGAACAAGTGCGAAGATGGGTTCTCGGCAGGACAGGGCCCCCCTTACCCAGGGCCGAGTTAAAGCGGCCGAACAACAGCCGCGGTCCGGTCATCGACGACCGGCTCCGGCGCACCCATGCATGGAGGACGTGACGTGGCGAACGACGCCAGCACCGTTTTCGACCTAGTGATCCTCGGAGGCGGTAGCGGTGGTTACGCCGCTGCCCTGCGCGGGGCGCAGCTGGGCCTGGACGTCGCCCTGATCGAGAAGAACAAGCTCGGCGGCACCTGCCTGCACAACGGCTGCATTCCCACCAAGGCTCTGCTGCACGCCGGCGAGATCGCGGACCAGGCCCGTGAGGCCGAGCAGTTCGGTGTCAAGGCCACCTTCGAGGGCATCGACATCAACGCCGTCCACAAGTACAAGGACGACGTGATCTCGGGCCTCTACAAGGGCCTGCAGGGTCTGGTCGCCTCCCGCAAGGTGACCTACATCGAGGGCGAGGGCCGGCTGTCCTCCCCGACCTCCGTCGACGTGGGTGGCCAGCGCGTCCAGGGCCGCCACGTCCTGCTGGCGACCGGCTCCGTGCCGAAGTCCCTGCCGGGCCTGGAGATCGACGGCAACCGCATCATCTCCTCGGACCACGCGCTCACGCTCGACCGCGTCCCGAAGTCGGCGATCATCCTGGGCGGCGGCGTGATCGGCGTCGAGTTCGCCTCGGCGTGGAAGTCCTTCGGCACCGACGTCACCGTCATCGAGGGCCTCAAGCACCTCGTCCCGGTCGAGGACGAGAACAGCTCCAAGCTCCTGGAGCGGGCCTTCCGCAAGCGGGGCATCAAGTTCAACCTCGGCACCTTCTTCGACAAGGCCGAGTACACCGCCGACGGCGTCAAGGTCACCCTCGCCGACGGCAAGACCTTCGAGGCCGAGGTGCTGCTGGTCGCCATCGGCCGCGGCCCGGTCTCCGCCGGTCTGGGCTACGAGGAGCAGGGCGTCGCGATGGACCGCGGCTACGTCCTGGTCGACGAGTACATGCAGACCAACGTCCCGACCATCTCGGCCGTCGGTGACCTCGTCCCGACCCTCCAGCTCGCGCACGTCGGCTTCGCCGAGGGCATGCTGGTGGCGGAGCGACTGGCCGGCCAGAAGGTCGTCCCGATCGACTACGACGGCGTCCCGCGCGTCACGTACTGCCACCCCGAGGTCGCGTCGGTGGGCATCACCGAGGCCAAGGCCAAGGAGCTGTACGGCGCGGACAAGGTCGTGGCCCTGAAGTACAACCTTGCGGGCAACGGCAAGAGCAAGATCCTCAAGACCGCGGGCGAGATCAAGCTCGTCCAGGTCAAGGACGGTGCCGTGGTCGGCGTCCACATGGTCGGTGACCGTATGGGCGAGCAGGTCGGCGAGGCCCAGCTGGTCTACAACTGGGAAGCCCTGCCGGCCGAGGTTGCGCAGCTCATCCACGCGCACCCGACGCAGAACGAGGCGCTCGGCGAGGCCCACCTGGCCCTCGCCGGCAAGCCCCTCCACTCCCACGACTGACCCCCAGTCCCGGGCGCGACCACATCCGTACTTGCGATAGGAGCAACTGAAACCATGGCGGTTTCCGTAACCCTGCCGGCGCTCGGCGAGAGCGTCACCGAGGGCACCGTCACCCGCTGGCTGAAGGCCGAGGGCGAGCGTATCGAGGCCGACGAGCCGCTGCTGGAGGTCTCGACCGACAAGGTCGACACCGAGATCCCGGCCCCGGCCTCCGGCATTCTGGCCTCCATCAAGGTGGCCGAGGACGAGACCGTGGAGGTCGGCGCCGAGCTGGCCATCATCGACGACGGCACCGGTGCTCCGGCGGCCGCACCGGCGCCGGCCGCCGCCGAGGCCCCGGCCCCGGCCGCGCAGCCCGAGCCGGCTCCGGCCCCCGTGGCCGAGGCCCCCGCGGGTGGCGCCGAGGGCACCGACGTGCTCCTCCCGGCGCTCGGCGAGAGCGTCACCGAGGGCACCGTCACCCGTTGGCTGAAGGAGGTCGGCGAGGAGGTCTCCGAGGACGAGCCCCTGCTGGAGGTCTCCACCGACAAGGTCGACACCGAGATCCCCGCCCCGACCTCCGGCACCCTGCTGGAGATCCTGGTGGCCGAGGACGAGACCGCCGAGGTCGGTGCCAAGCTCGCGGTGATCGGCGCGAAGGGCGCGGCTCCGGCCGCCGCCCCTGCCCCGGCCGCCCCTGCCCCGGCCGCCCCGGCCCCGGCAGCCGCTCCGGCTCCGGCGCCCGCTCCGGCCCCGGCTCCGGCGCCCACCCCGGCCCCGGCTCCGGCCGCTGCCGCCCCGGCTCCGGCCCCCGCGCCGGCTCCGGCTCCGGCTCCGGTCGCGCCCGCCCCTGTCACCCCCGCCCCGGCGGCCGGTGAGGCGGACGGCGCCTACGTCACCCCGCTGGTCCGCAAGCTCGCGGCGGAGAACGGCGTCAACCTCGCCACGGTCAAGGGCTCCGGTGTCGGTGGCCGGATCCGCAAGCAGGACGTCATCGCCGCCGCCGAGGCCCTCAAGGCCGCCGTGCCGGCCCCGGCCGCGCCGGCCGCCGCGCCGTCCAAGGCCCCGGCGCTGGAGGTCTCGCCGCTGCGCGGTCAGACCGTCAAGATGCCGCGGATGCGCAAGGTCATCGGCGACAACATGATGAAGGCCCTGCACGGCCAGGCGCAGCTGACCTCCGTGGTCGAGGTGGACATCACCGCGATCATGCGGATGCGCAACAAGGCCAAGGACGCCTTCGCGCAGCGTGAGGGCGTCAAGCTCTCCCCGATGCCGTTCTTCGTCAAGGCCGCTGTCCAGGCGCTGAAGGCCCACCCGGTCGTCAACGCCCGGATCAACGAGGACGAGGGCACCATCACCTACTTCGACACCGAGAACGTCGGTATCGCGGTGGACGCGGAGAAGGGCCTGATGACCCCGGTCATCAAGGGTGCGGGCGACCTCAACATCGCCGGCATCGCCCGGAAGACCGCGGAGCTGGCGGGCAAGGTCCGCGCCAACAAGATCACCCCGGACGAGCTGTCCGGCGCGACCTTCACCATCAGCAACACCGGTTCGCGCGGCGCCCTGTTCGACACCGTGATCGTGCCCCCGAACCAGGTCGGCATCCTCGGCATCGGTGCCACCGTCAAGCGCCCGGTGGTCATCAACCACCCGGACCTCGGCGAGACCATCGCCATCCGTGACATGACCTACCTGGCCCTGTCCTACGACCACCGTCTGGTGGACGGCGCCGACGCGGCCCGTTACCTGACCACGGTCAAGCAGATCCTGGAGGCCGCGGAGTTCGAGACCGAGATCGGTCTCTGAGCAGGTGCTCACCCGCTCCGTGTGATCAAGGATCACACCTGCTCCCGACTCCCTTCGGAGAAGCGGGAGTTGTGCACCGGGGCCGGCCCCGGCTCGTTCCGACGAGCCGGGGCCGGCCCTTTTGTGCGTCGGCGTCCCCGATAATGACCCCGGCACCACCCTCGCGGCCCCATCCGCTCTGAAGGAGCACGTCATGACCCCGCCCGTCGTCCATTCGCTGCGCGAGCAGATCCGCGAGCACATCCTTGAGGGGATCGTCAGCGGGCGCTGGCAGCCGGGCGAGCGGATCGTGGAGCGGCGGATCGCGGTGGAGCTGGAGGTCAGCCAGACGCCGGTCCGGGAGGCGCTGCGGGAACTGGAGTCGCTGCAGCTGATCGAGTCGGCGCCGAACAAGGGCGTCCGGGTGCGGAACCTCACCGCGGACGACCTCAAGGAGAGCTACCCGGTGCGGGCCGGGCTGGAGCAGGTCGCCGCCGAACTGGCGGCCGGGCGGTTGGCGGAGGACACCGCGGCGCTGGAGCGCGAGGTGGCGGCCCTGCGGGAGGCCGACGCGGCGGGCGACGGAGAGGCGCAGGTGCGGCACACGGTGGCCTTCCACCGGGAGATCGTGCGGGCGGCCGGGAACGCCGTGCTGCTGCACACCTGGGAGGGGCTGGGCGTCGAGGTCTGGACGACGCTGTCGATCCGCTGGTTCAGCCCGGAGCCGCGCTCGCACGCGCAGGACCACCAGGAGCTGGTGGACGCGTTCCGGCGGCGCGACCCGCGGATCGGCGCGCTGCTCAAGGCGCACGTGCTGAGCTGCGCGCCACGGGTCTGAGGCACCGGGGGACGAATCCGGCGAAGCGGCCCTGCGGAGTGTTCCGCGGGGCCGCTTCGCCGCGTGGCGGCGACCCACGCGGAACCGGCCGTTCCCAGGCATTCGGAATCTATGATTCCGGCGCGTGTCGGGGGCACTCCGAGGCGTAACGGAGGGGGGCTCCGGAGCTGGCACGGGGTGCCCCGCATTGCGGCACCCCGTGCCGACCTGCGGCTTTTCCTCCGACCGGCGTTGATCGATCATCGATCAGAGCGTTATCGTCGAGGACTGGGGCGCGACACCCCTGCCTGCCGAATGCCTGCCGAACTCGCATTCCCACCCGTCCGGAAAGGGGCCACCCATGCCCGATCCCGTGCGCCTGCCGTACAGCCAGCTCGACCAGCTCCCGGACCGCGATCCCGAGGAGACGGCCGAATGGCGCGAGTCGCTGGACGCCGTCACCAAGGCAGCGGGCCCGCATCGCGCCGCGTACCTGATGCGCCGCGCCCTGGAGCACACCGCGCACACCGAAGGCACCGACCTGCCCTCGCTGGTGGAGACGGACTACGTCAACACCATCCCGACCTCCGCCGAGCCCGCGTTCCCGGGTGACGAGGCGATGGAGGCCCGGATCACCGCCTGGAACCGCTGGAACGCCGCCGCCATGGTGACCCGCGGCTCCAAGCTCGGCCTGGGCGGCCACATCGCCACCTTCGCCTCGGCCGCCTGGCTGTACGAGACCGGCTTCCAGCACTTCTTCCGCGGCAAGGAGGGCGACGGGTCCGGCGACCAGCTCTACATCCAGGGCCACGCCTCCCCCGGCATCTACGCCCGCGCCTTCCTCGAAGGGCGGCTCACCGAGGAGCAGCTCGACCACTTCCGCCAGGAGGCCGGCGGCGAGGGCCTGCCCTCCTACCCGCACCCGCGGCGGCTGCCCTGGCTGTGGGAGTTCCCCACCGTTTCCATGGGCCTCGGCCCGCTCTCGGCGATCTACCAGGCGCGCTTCAACCGCTACCTGGAGCACCGCGGCATCAAGGACACCGGCAACTCGCACGTCTGGGCCTTCCTGGGCGACGGCGAGATGGACGAGCCGGAGTCGACCGCCGCACTGGCGCTGGCCGGCCGCGAGGGCCTGGACAACCTGACCTTCGTCATCAACTGCAACCTGCAGCGCCTGGACGGCCCGGTCCGCCCCAACTTCAAGATCGTGCAGGAGCTGGAGGCCCAGTTCCGCGCCGCCGGCTGGAACGTCGTCAAGGCCCTGTGGGGCCAGGCGTGGGACGAGATCTTCGCGCTCGACACCGACGGCGCGCTGATCCAGCGCCTCCGTGAGACCCCGGACGCGCAGTTCCAGACGTACGCCACCCGCGACGCCGCCTACCTGCGCGAGCACTTCTTCGGCGCGAGCGACACCCTCAAGGCGATCGGCGCACGGCTCTCCGACGCCAAGCTGCTGGAGCTGTTCCAGACGTCCCGCGCCGGCCACGAGCCGCGCAAGGTGTACGCCGCGTACCGGGCCGCAGTCGAGCACAAGGGCGCGCCGACGGTCATCCTGGCGCAGACCGTCAAGGGCTACACCCTGGGCACGGGCTTCGAGTCCCGCAACGCCAACCACCAGATGAAGAAGCTGACGATGGCGGAGTTCCGCACCATGCGGGACCTGCTCGAACTCCCCATCCCGGACAGCGCCCTGGAGGGCGACCTGGTGCCGTACTGGCGCCCGGCCGAGGACTCCCCGGAGATGCAGTACCTGCGCACCCGGCGCGCCGCCCTGGACGGCCCGGCCCCGGCCCGCAAGGTCGTGGCCAAGCCGCTGCCGATCCCCGCGGACAAGGCGTTCGACGCGCTGAAGAAGGGCTCGGGCAGCCAGGAGATCGCCACCACCATGGCGTTCGTCCGGCTGGTCAAGGACCTGATGCGGGACAAGGAGACCGGCAAGCGCTGGGTCCCGATCGTCCCGGACGAGGCCCGCACCTTCGGCATGGAGTCGCTCTTCCCGACCGCCGGCCTCTACTCCCCCAAGGGCGCGACCTACGACCCGGTCGACCGGGACCAGCTGCTCTGGTACAAGGAGGCCAAGAACGGCCAGATCCTCAACGAGGGGATCACCGAGGCCGGTTCGCTGGCCGACTTCACCGCCGCCGCGACGTCGTACGCGACGCACGGCGAGCCGATGATCCCCTTCTACATCTTCTACTCGATGTTCGGCTGGCAGCGCACCGCCGACCAGTTCTGGGCGCTCGCCGACCAGCTGGGCCGCGGCTTCGTGATCGGCGCCACCGCCGGCCGCACGACGATGACCGGTGAGGGCCTCCAGCACGCCGACGGCCACTCGCACCTGATCGCCTCGACCAACCCGGCGGCGCTCTCGTACGACCCGGCGTTCGCCTACGAGGTCGCGGTGATCGTCAAGGAGGGTCTGCGCCGGATGTACGGCCCGGACGCAGAGGACGTCTTCTACTACCTGACGGTCTACAACGAGACCAAGGTGCAGCCGGCGATGCCCGAGGGCGTCGAGGAGGGCATCCTCAAGGGCCTCTACCGCTTCAAGGAGGCCACGTCCATCGAGGGCGCCGAGGTCCCGCGGCTCCAGCTGCTGGCCTCCGGCACCGCGATCCACTGGGCCCTGGAGGCGCAGGCGCTGCTGGCCGCCGACTGGGGCGTGGCGGCGGACGTGTGGTCCGCCCCGTCCTGGACGGAGCTCCGCCGCGACGCCCTGGAGTGCGACGCGGCCCGCCTGGAGGGCGAGGACCGGATCCCCTACGTCACCCGTGCACTGGCCGGCGCCCCCGGTCCGGTCGTCGCGGTGAGCGACTGGATGCGGGCGGTCCCGGACCAGATCGCCCCGTGGGTCGAGCAGGACTGGACGTCCATAGGGACGGACGGCTTCGGCCTGTCCGACACCCGCGAGGCGGCCCGCCGGTACTTCGGCGTCGACCCGCAGTCGGTGGTCGTCCAGGCGCTGGCGGCCCTCGCCCGGCGCGGCGACGTCAAGCCGGAGTCGGTCAAGGAGGCCCGGGAGCGCTACGGGCTGTGAGCCCCGTCCGCTGAAGGCCGCGCGGCGGGCGCCGCCCGGTGGGGCCGGTGCCCGCACCGGCCCCCGGACTCGGGCGGCCCCGGCCGACACCGGGCGCCGCCCGCCCACACACTCCCGTGCGAGGACCACCCACCGCGCCCGGGGTCTTCGCACGGGACCCTTTCCGTTCCGCGTGCGCGGGGCGTTGTCAGTGCTGCCCCGCATGATGGATCCATGCGTGCCGCACGGCTGATCAAATTGGTGTTGCTGCTCCAGTCCCGACCGTCGATGACGGCCGGGGAGCTGGCGCGGGAGCTGGAGGTGTCGGAGCGCACGGTCGCCCGGGACGTGCTGTCGCTCTCGGAGGCCGGGGTGCCCGTCTACGCGGACCGCGGCCGGTCCGGGGGCTACCGCCTGATAGGCGGCTACCGCACCCGGCTGACCGGGCTCGGCCGCAGCGAGGCGGAGGCGCTCTTCCTGTCCGGAGTGCCCTCCGCGCTGCGGGAGATGGGCCTGGCCGACGTCGCGTCCGCGGCCCGGCTGAAGGTCTCCGCCGCGCTGCTGCCGGAGCTTCGGGACGCCGCGTCGGGCGCCGCCCAGCGGTTCCATCTGGACGCGCCGCGCTGGTACCACGCCCCCCAGACGCCCGAGCTGCTGCCGGTGATCGCCGACGCGGTGTGGGACGACCGGCGGCTGACGGCCCGATATCTCCGGGCCGGCCGCGAGGTGGCCCGGGAGCTGGAGCCGTACGGCCTCGTGCTCAAGGCGGGCGTCTGGTACCTGGCGGCCCGGGCCGCGGCGGGGCCGCCCGACGGGGTCCCCGCCACGCCCGCCGGCGCCGGCTTCCGGGTCTACCGCGTCGACCGGTTCACCGCGGCCCGGCCGGCCGTTCCGGTGGACGGTCCGCCGGACGGCCGGGCGGCCGGGGACGCGGCGCGCACCGGGCACTTCGTCCGCGACCCAGATTTCGACCTGCCCGCGTTCTGGGCCGTACGGGCCGAGCAGTTCCGGCGCTCGCTGCTGCGCGAGGAGGCCGTGGTCCGGCTCTCCCCGCACGGCGTCCGGCAGTTGCCCCACGTCACCGAGCCGGCCGCGGCCGAGGAGGCCGTCGAGCGGGCGACGACCGAGGGCGGGCCCGATGAGCGGGGATGGCTGACGGTCACCCTCGCCGTGGAGTCCCAGGAGGTCGCCTACGCCCAGCTGCTGGCGCTCGGCCCGGAGGTCGAGGCGCTGGCGCCCGCCGCCCTGCGGGAGCGGTTCGCGGCGGCCGCCCGCCGCGCCGCCGCGCTCTATTCCCCGGTGCCGGAGGAGGACACCGGGACGCGGTAGTCCTCGGGACCGGCGTCCTTGCCGCCCCGCACCACCTCCTCGAAGTAGCGGAAGCAGTCCGGCTGCGAGCCGTCGGTATCGGTGAAGCCGTACTCCCGCGCCAGCTGGCCGCTGGAGAGCGACCGGCCGGTGAAGCGCGCCTTCTCCGGGTCGGCGGCCAGCGCCCGCACCGCGCGGCCGATGAGGGCCGGGGATTCCGCGATGGCGAAGTGCGGCTCCTTGGCGATCGCGTCCCGCCAGGTCTCCTCGGTGACGCCGAAGTGGTCCAGCATCTCCTCGGACCGCAGGAAGCCCGGGGTGAGCGAGACGGCCGTACCGCCGTACTCCGCCAGCTCGCCGGCAAGCCCGAAGGCGATCCGGTGCGGGACGCTCTTGGTGATGTCGAAGCAGAGGCTGTCGCGGTAGACGCGGTTGAACTCCTCGGTGCCGTCGGTGACCTCGACGACCAGTCCGCCCGGCCGCCGGATCAGCAGCGGCAGCGCGAAGTGGTGGGTGATGATGTGGGTGTCGATGCCGAGCCGGAACATCCGCAGCCCGCCCGCCAGGTCCAGGTCCCACACCTTGGTGTCGAACTGGATCAGCCGGTCGCCGCCCCAGACGCTGTTGACCAGGACGTCCAGCCGCCCCTGCTCCCGGTCGATGCGCTCGACGAGCGCCCGGACCCGCGCCGGCTCCAGGTGGTCGGTCGGCACGGCGATCCCCGTGCCGCCGTTGCCCTCGGCTCCGGCCGCGGTCACCAGCTCCGCGGTCTCCTCGATGGTCTCCGAGGGCCGGCCGACCTCGCTGACCGCGTCCCGCGTCGTGCGGCCGGTGACGTACACCACCGCGCCGGCCCGGCCCAGTTCCACGGCCATCGCCCGGCCGGCGCCCCGGGTCGCCCCGGCGACCAGCGCCACCCGCCCGGACAGATCGCCCGTGGGCATCCCCCGGTGCGCGGCACCGTTCCCCGAGCTCTCTGCCGCGTCCACCGACCGCGCCTCCGATGCCCGGCCTTCCGCCCTCTCATGCGCCGTCACGTCGTGCTCCTCGCCTCGTCCTGTGTGGTCGTACACGGCGACCCTGACAGGGAAAGACGACATCTCCTGTCGGGTTTTCCGGGCCTCTTCGGGTCCTCCCGCTCGACCTACGGCAGCATCGCCGGCAGGCTCCGGCCGTCCCGCAGGCGCCCGGCGACCTGCGCCGTGGTGTTCCGGGCCGCCGGGACCGCCAGTACCGGCGCCTGGGCCGCGGCCCGGACCCCGCCGGACACGTCGACCTTGGCCAGCTCGCCGCTGCCCGCCGCGAGCAGGTACCACTTCCCGGACTTCGCCTGCCAGTGGACGTCGGCGAGCACATGCCGGCCGAACGGGCTGCACGCCGCGGTGCCGACGGCCCGGCCGGCGATCCGCCCCGGGTCGGCCGGTCCGACGGCCGGCGGCTGGAACTGCACCATGGCCCGGCCCGAACCGCGCCAGGTGTCGGCACGGTTGCAGACCCAGGTCGCGGTACCGCCGCCCTCCGGGAGCTCCTGCCGGGCGTAGGCCCAGTTGGTGACGGACCGTACGCCGGTGCCGCGCAGCGACCGCAGGGTGCAGGCGGTGCGCGCCCAACTGTGCAGCGCCGGCGCGCCGGTCGCCTCGCCGGGGCCGCCGCCGGCCGCGGCGGGCGGCACGGACGTCAGGTGCACCGGCGCCAGGTCGCCGAGGTCGGTCATCAGGAAGGAGCGGCGGTCGTCGATCCGCGGCGAGGAGCGGAATTCGGCCACCGGCCAGTGACCGCAGGGGGCGCCGTCCACGGGCGGGGTCGGGATGCGGTCGGTGACGCCGTCCGGGGCCAGGTGCAGTCCGTGCGACGGGGCGTCCGGCGCGAGCAGGTCCCGGACGGCGACCTCGGCGACCCAGGGCGCGATCAGATACCGCTGCCAGCCGTTGCCGCGGCCGATCACCAGCCCGCTGGCGGAGGCGAGGTCGGCGTTGTCGACCCGGGCGAAGTGCAGGGTGGGCGTGGCGTCTTGGGGCTCGGCGTAGCGCACCAGCCGCTCGCCGTCGTGGAAGACCACCACCATGACGTTGTCGATCAGTCCGGCGTACAGCAGCCGGGGCGGGGCGGCGGGCGGCCGGGTGGAGGTGTCCGCCGCCGCGACGATCCGGGTGCCGGCGGGCGGCGCGGCCCACACCCCCAGGGCCCGCGCCAGCAGCTGCCGGTCGCCGGCCTGCCGGCCGCGCGCCGGCCAGGCGGTGAAGTCCACCCGGGCGGTCCGGGCCCACTGCTCGTTGGGCACGCGCAGCAGCCGGCCGGGGTCGAGGGCCTGCTGGGCGGCGGTGGGGGCGGACCCGCCCGCGGGCCGGCCGCCGGGCAGCGCCATCGCGAGCGCCCCGACCACCAGCACCGCCGCGAGCACGCCGGTCGCCCGCACCCGCTGGCGGCGGCGCAGCAGATCCGTCGGCCGGGCCTGCACCGTGCAGGGGTCGAACTCGCCCGAGTTCAACAGCGCGCCGGCGCCGGCGCCGGTCCGCCGGTCCAGCTGCCCGGCCGCCCGCAGCGCCATGTCGGGGTCCGGGACCCCGGCCCGCGCCAGGACCGCGCGCGCCGCCTCCGCCTCCAGCCCCTCCAGGTGCCACAGCCCCAGGGCGGCCCGGACCGCGGCCGGGACCGCCGACAGGGCCTGGTCCAGGGCGAGTTCATCGGCGCCGCCGGCACGCGGGAAGAGCCGCAGGCCCCACACGAACGGCACGGTCGGCAACAGGACGGCCGGTCGCTGCCGGTCCTCGTAGGCCAGCGCCAGCTCCAGGGTTCGTTGGCGGACCAGGTCGTAGCCGGAGCCGGCGTCCGAGCCGCGCTGGGCGGGCAGCGCACCGACCGGCCGGCGCGGCACGCGCCACGGCAGGGCCCGCTGCACCAGTCCGTGCGCGGTGAGGACCTTGCGGTGGCGGCCCATCGACGGGGGCAGGACGAGATAGGCCAGGCGGACCAGCCGTGGATAGTGCTCGACGAGGGCCGCCTCGGCACGTTCGACCTCGGCCCGGGTTCTTTCGTCCATGGGCATGGCGGGATGCGCCCTTCACGAAGTGGGGGGATACGGGGTGGGAGAAGCGCTGGGTGGGGCACTGGTTGGGCGGGAGGGACACTGCACGGGGGCAGCGCACAGGGCACTGCGCGGGGTGGGAGGGGCACTGTGTGGGCGGTGGGGGGAGGGGGGCTGCGCTGCCGTCGTTGCATGCCGCACAACGACGGAACCGCGACGCGGTCACCCGCCGGACCACCCTCCTGACGCCCCGGATCCCCGGCCCGGACGCCGCGCCGCCGCATCCGGTGCACTCCGCGTGCGGGCCGCGGCGGCAGGACGGATGCTGGAGCGGTGATGGACGAGACGGAGTTCTGGGAGCTGGTGGACGGCTCCCGCGCGGCCGCCGGCGGCGACCCCGAGGAGCAGGCCGACGCCCTGGTCGAGCGGCTGCTCGGGCTCGACCCGGACCGCGTCATCGACTTCGCCCGCCACTTCGAGGCCCGCTACAACCGGGCCTACACCTGGGACCTGTGGGCCGCCGCGGCACTGATGCTGGACGGCGCCAGCGACGACGCCTTCGACTACTTCCGCTGCTGGCTGATCGGCCAGGGCCGGCACGTCTTCGAGGGCGCGCTGCACGATCCGGACCAGTTGGCCGGCCTCGTCGGCGACTTCGACGAGGAGACCGACGGCGACGCCGAGGAGCTGGGCTACGCCGCCGACGAGGCGTACGAGCAGCTGACCGGCACCGTCATGCCCGACCTGGAACTGCCCCCGGCCCCGCCGGAACCGCTCGGCACCTACCTCGACCTCGACGACGACGCGACCCTCGCCGAGCGCTTCCCCCTGCTGTGGGACCGCTTCCGCAGCTGACGTCCCCGCGCCGCCGCGGCGGACTCCCGCCCGGCTCGCCCCGCCCCCTTCCCCGGTGGCGCCCCCGCTTGCGGGCAGGATGGCCCCATGCGGATCGCGATCACCGGCTCGACCGGACTCATCGGCACGGCGCTCGTCCGGAACCTGCGCGCGGACGGCCACGACGTCGTCCGGCTCGTCCGCCGCCGGCCGACGGCGGCGGACGAGGTGTCCTGGGACCCCAAGGGACGGCTGGACCCGGCCGCGCTGGCCGGCTGCGAGGCGGTGGTGCACCTCGCCGGGGCGGGCGTCGCCGACCACCGCTGGACCGCCGCCTACAAGCAGCAGCTCCACGACAGCCGGGTGCTGGGTACCCGGACCCTGGCCACCGCGCTGGCCGCGATGGACGTCCCGCCGCGGGTCCTCGTCTCCGGCAGCGCGATCGGCTACTACGGCGACACCGGCGACCGGCGCACCGACGAGAGCGGGCCGGCCGGTTCGGGCTTCCTGCCGGAGCTCTGCGTGGCGTGGGAGGACGCCGCGACGCCCGCCCAGGAGGCCGGCATCCGGACCGTCCTCGCCCGGACCGGTCTGGTCGTGGCACGCTCCGGCGGTGCCTGGGGGCGGCTCTTCCCGCTGTTCCGGCTGGGGTTGGGCGGTCGGCTCGGCGACGGCAGCCAGTACTGGAGCTTCATCTCCCTGCGGGACCACATCGCGGCGCTCCGCCATCTGCTGGTCACCGAGGGGCTGTCCGGGCCGGTCAACCTCACCGCGCCGGAGCCGGTCACCAACCGCGAGGCGACGGCGGTGATGGGCCGTGTGCTGCGCCGCCCCACGCTGTGCACCGTGCCCGCGCCGGTGCTGCGGATCGCCCTCGGGGAGTTCGCCGCGGACGTGCTGGGAAGTCAGCGGATCGTGCCGCGGCAGCTGCTGGACTCCGGTTTCGCCTTCGCGGACCCGCGGATCGCGGACGCGGTGCGCGCCGCCCTGGCGTCGTAGGGCGCGACGGGTCGGGACGTGGCGCGGGGGCCGCTCCGACGCGCCCCCAGGGCGCCCCTGTCGGCCGGGCCGCGGCGCCCTACGGTCCTCGGACACACCACTGGGCATCCCGGACCGCCGCACCGGGCAGGAGAACCGTGCGCTGCCGCTGGGACCGACCTCGGGAGGGGCATGTGCTGCGCACCGCATCGGTCGTCGACGTCGTCATCGTGGGGGCCGGGCCGGCCGGTCTCGCCGCCGCTCGCCATCTGACCGCGGCGGGGCTCGCGGTCACCGTCCTGGAGGCCGCGCCGCGGGTCGGCGGCCGGTCCGTCACCGACGAGGTGGACGGCTTCCGCCTGGACCGCTGCGGCCGGCCGCTGGCGGTCTCCCCCGCCGCGCTGCGCCGGACGCCGGGCCTGGGCGAGTTGACGCTGCGTCCGTTCGCGGCCGGACTGAGCCTCCACAACGGCCAGCGGACCCAGCGCATCAGTCCGCTGCGGTGCACGAGGGGCGCACTGTCCGCGGCGCGCGCCCTCACGCGCGCCGACCGCCGTACGGAGCGGATCGCCGACCTTCCGGTCAGCGAGGCCCTGGCCGGCCGGCCGGCGTTCCCGCCGCGCACCCACGACACCTTCCTGCGGCCGCTGTTGGGCGCGCTGCTCTGCGACCCCCGACTGGGCGGCTCCAGCCGGGGCGCCGCGCAGGTGCTGCGGACCTTCGCGGAGGGGCGGCTGACGCTGCCGACGGGCGGCGCCTTCGCCGTCCCGGAGCTGCTGGCGGCCGGCCTGCCGCCGGGCACGGTCCGGACGTCCGTGGAGGTCACGGCCGTCGACGCCAACGGCGTCGGCACCCGCGAACACGGCCGGACGGCGTGCCGGGCGGTGGTGGTGGCGACCGGTGCGCGGGACGCCGCCGCGCTGCTGCCGGGGCTGCGGCTGCCCGCCTTCCACCCGGTCACGGTGCTGCACCACACCGCGGACGCCCCGACCGGCACCCGCGGCGGTCCCCACCGGGACACCACCCTGGTCCTGCCGACCGACGGCCCGATCGGCTTCACCTACCTCGCCGGCGCGATCGACCCGTCCCGCACCCCGCCCGGCCGGCCGCTGGTCACCACCGTCGTGCTCGGCCCCGCCGCGGCACTGCCGTTGGACGTCCTCGACAAGACCGTCCGACCGCAGCTCGACCGGATCCACGGGGTGCGGGCCGAGGAATGGCGGCTGCTGACCGGCCATCACGACCCCTACGCGGTGCCCGCGATGGCCGCCCCGCACGACCCGCAGCGCACCGTACGGATGCTGGCCGGGCTCTATGTGTGCGGCGACCACCGCGACACCGGCACGCTCCAGGGCGCACTGCGCTCCGGCCACCGCGCCGCCCGCGCGCTGCTCCAGGACTTCGGCCTGCCGGCCCGCCCGGAACCGGACGCCGTACCGGCCGCGGCATAGGTCGGCCCCGCCGTGCGACGCCCGTCCGTCATCCCAGCGCGGCCACCCGCTCGCGGTAGCCGCGCACCGCCGCCGCGTCCCGGTACGGCTCCAGCCGCCGCTCGAAGTCCCGGACGTACTCGTGGGCCCGTACCGAGCGCATCTCGGATGCCTGGAGGGCCGCCTCGGCGGCGAGCGTGCACGCCTGCTCCAGCTCGCCCAGGCCGAGCCGGGCGGTCGCCAGCACCACCCGGCAGAACAGCCGGCTGCGGGCGAACCCGGCGGCGCGCAGCTGGAGGGAGCGCTCGGCGTGCTGGGAGGCCGCGCGGTACTGCTGGAGATCGCGGTGGCAGTGCGCGAGTTCGTCGGCGAGCTGTGCCTCGTCGAAGAAGCGCGCCCAGTACGGGGTGTCGTCCCCGGGGCGGGCGCTCTCCAGGGCCCGTTCGGCGCGGGCCAGTGCGGCGGTGCAGGCCCGGACCTCGCTCAGGACGCCGTGGCCGCGCGCCTCCGCGGCGTGCAGCAGCGCCTGCACGGTGGGCGGCGCACTGCTGCCGACGCCCTGCTGGGCGACCCGGGCCAGTTGGACGGCCTCCCGGCCGTGCCCCAGATAGACCGCCTGCCGGCTCATCGTCACCAGGACGTAGGAGCCGTACGCGCGGTCGCCGGCGGCCTGGGACAGCCGCAGCGCCTGGACGAAGTACCGCTGCGCCAGCCCGTGCGCGGCGATGTCGTACGAGGTCCAGCCGGCCAGCCGGGTCAGGTCCGCGGCGGCCGCGAACAGCCGCCGGCCGACCGTCTCCCCGTAGGTGCCGCGGAGCATCGGCTCGGCCTCGTGCTCCAGGTAGCGCACCAGGGCCTGGCGGGCGTGGCCACCGCCGTAGGCGTGGTCCAGGGCCCGGAACAGCTCGCCGACCGAGCGCAGCGCCGCGATGTCGCCGGAGGTGACCCGGCCGCCCTGGGTGCGGTCCACCCGCTCGGTCTGGCGCTGCCGGGGCACCGACGACCGGCCGCCCTGCACGGGCACCCGCTCCCCGGCCTCGCCGCCCGGCTCGCCGTGCGCGACGCGCTCGTCGGGGCGGCCGATCAGCCAGTCCCGGCTGGGCACCACCAGCCCCGCCGGGGTGAACGCGATCTTGCGGAGCTCGGCATGGCTGCCGGAGTCCTTGCGCCACAGACCGCTGACGATGTCCACCGCCTCGGCGGGGGTGGAGGCGAATTCCAGCCCGGCGTACACCGGCGCGCAGGCGTCCAGGCCCAGGTCCTGGGCGGAGAGCCGGCGCCCCAGCCGGCGGGTGAAGACCTCCGCGATCAGCGCGGGGGTGGTGCCTCTGGGCTGTTGCCCGCGCAGCCAGCGGGTCACCGAGGTCTTGTCGTAGCGCAGGTCGAGGCCGTGCTCGATGCCGAGTTGATCAACCCGTCTGGCCAGCCCTGCGTTGGAGAAGCCCGCCTCGGCGATGAGCGCGGCGAGCTGTCGGTTGGGCGTGTGGTGCGGGGGTCGTTCCGTCATCAGCTTTACCGGTCTCCTGCCTTCCGGGCCGGGCCGCCGGGCTCGACTGACCCAGTCCGGCGTGCTCTTCGCCCTTGTGGAACGGCGTGAATGTAACGGCCTTCGGCGCCTTTCTCGCGGCCTGCGCCTCGCGTTCATCCGATCGTGTGAGCACGTCACGGGCGCGTCGGGGGCTGCGCGGCGCGTCGCCCCCGTGTGGGGGGCGCGCAGGGCGGCCGTACAGTGGCATGGGCGCGACGTGGCATCGGAAGTGCCTCGCGAGGGGCATTGAGACCTCGCACGCAACTGCGACAAGGGTTCGAAGAGGAGCTGCCGTGACTGCGATCTCTCGGGGGGAGACCCCCGCACCCGAGGGGCTGCGCTTTGTGCATCTGGGCTTCGGGACGGACGCCGTCGAGTACGAGTCGGCGTGGGCGGAGCAGCGTCGGGTCCACAGCGCCCGGTTCGCCGACGAGATCCCCGACACCTGCCTCCTCCTGGAGCACCAGGCCGTCTACACGGCGGGCCGCCGGACCTCCGACGACGAGCGGCCGCTGGACGGCACCCCGGTCGTCGACGTGGACCGCGGCGGGAAGATCACCTGGCACGGCCCCGGCCAGCTGGTGGGCTACCCGATCCAGAAGCTGCCGCGCCCGGTCGACGTGGTCGCACACGTCCGCCGCCTGGAGGACGCGCTGATCGGGGTCTGCGCCGAGTTCGGCGTCGAGGGCACCCGGGTCGAGGGCCGCAGCGGGGTGTGGGTCCTGGGCGATCCGACGGAGCAGCGGCCGGCCCTGGGCGGCCTCCAGCTCGACTTCGACCCGCGGGCCGCGGACGAGCTGTTCGACCCGCGGCTGAACGGCCCCGAGTACGCGCCGTCCAACGCCGGCCAGCGCGGTGAGGACCGCAAGCTCGCCGCGATCGGCATCCGCGTCGCCAAGGGCGTCACCATGCACGGCTTCGCGCTCAACGTGAATCCGGACACCACGTCGTTCGACAAGATCGTGCCCTGCGGCATCCGGGACGCCGGGGTCGCCTCGCTCTCCGGCGAGCTGGGCCGCGAGGTCACCATCGCCGAGGTCCTGCCGGTCGTCGAGAAGCACCTGCGGGGCGTCCTGGAGAACGCCGTCCTGCTGCCCCGCGCGGTCTGAGGGCCGCCCGCGGCCGAGGCCGCGGGAATGCCGCCCTCCCGTCCGAGGTTGGCCCTGCACCACCCGCACGTGGAAATGCGTGCGAATTGACGGGCGTACCCTGGTGTACGCCGAAGAATCGAAGTTGTTAGGGAGCCGACGTGTCCGCAGTCGCACCCGACGGACGCAAGATGCTGCGCCTGGAGGTCCGCAACAGCCAGACCCCCATCGAGCGCAAGCCCGAGTGGATCAAGACCCGGGCGAAAATGGGTCCCGAGTACAACCACCTCCAGGG
The DNA here is from genome assembly GCF_016917755.1 of Streptomyces noursei. Lineage (GTDB taxonomy): Bacteria > Actinomycetota > Actinomycetes > Streptomycetales > Streptomycetaceae > Streptomyces > Streptomyces yunnanensis. The sequence continues at coordinate 3,251,518 of NZ_CP070326.1, forward strand.
CCTGGTCAAGAGTGAGGGTCTGCACACGGTCTGCCAGGAGGCGGGCTGTCCCAACATCTTTGAATGCTGGGAGGACCGCGAGGCGACCTTCCTCATCGGTGGTGACCAGTGCACCCGCCGCTGCGACTTCTGCCAGATCGACACCGGCAAGCCGCAGGAGCTGGACCGCGACGAGCCGCGCCGGGTCGCCGAGTCGGTCCAGACCATGGGCCTGAAGTACGCCACGATCACCGGCGTCGCCCGCGACGACCTGGAGGACGGCGGCGCCTGGCTCTACGCCGAGACCGTCCGCCAGATCCACGCCTCGATGCCCGACACCGGCGTGGAACTGCTGATCCCCGACTTCAACGCGGTCCCCGAGCAGCTCGCCGAGGTCTTCTCCTCGCGCCCCGAGGTGCTGGCCCACAACGTCGAGACGGTCCCGCGGATCTTCAAGCGGATCCGCCCCGGCTTCCGCTACGAGCGGTCGCTGGAGGTCATCTCCAAGTCCCGCGAGGCCGGCCTGGTCACCAAGTCCAACCTCATCCTGGGCATGGGCGAGACCCGCGAGGAGATCAGCCAGGCACTCCAGGACCTGCACGACGCGGGCTGCGAGCTGATCACGATCACCCAGTACCTGCGCCCCTCGGTCCGCCACCACCCCATCGAGCGCTGGGTCAAGCCCGCCGAGTTCGTGGAGCTCAAGGAGGAGGCCGAGGAGATCGGCTACGCCGGCGTCATGTCCGGCCCGCTGGTCCGCTCCTCCTACCGTGCCGGCCGCCTGTACCAGCAGGCGATCGAGCGGCGCGAGGTCGAGGCGTCCAGTCAGGCGGTTTGACGGCCCCGGCGCGCCATTTTGTGAATCGTGGCACATGCTGAGAGACGCGGCCCCGCACTCCCCCTGGCAGGGGGGCGTGGGGGCCGCGTCAACGTTTCATAGGTGTTTGACCGGCAGGTCATCCGTTGGTAACACCCTTCAGTGACGATGGATGTACGCACCGCTCAACACCTCCCCACGCATCCCCCTGATCGTTCCGTTCGTACGAGGGAGACCACCACCATGGAGGCCGCGCCGCTCCGCGCCACCGCCCGCCCCATCCCCTCCGTCACCGGTGCACTGCGTGCCATCGAGGCCGTGCTGCTGCGCAGCGGCCAGCGCACCGCCCGCCGCAATGCCTGGACGTCGGTCCTGGAGGACCGCCGCCGCGCCAGGGACCGGTACGACGCCGAGTACGTCCTGGAGGCCGCGGCCACCCGACGCCCGCACGCCACGTAAACTTCGCTGTATGGCGAGGAAGGCAAACGCAACCGGCGCTGGCGGCGCTGAGAACCCCGGGCGGCTCAAGCAGATCGCCCTGACCTACAAGATGACCCGTCGGGTCGATTCCAAGGTCGGTCTTGTCGTCGCTGGCACAGGAATCGTCGTCTTCGGCGTGCTCCTCGCCATCGGCTTCCTGATCGGCCACCCCGTCTACGCGGGCATCCTGGGCTTCGTCCTGGCATTCCTGGCGATGGCGATCATCTTCGGCCGGCGCGCCGAGCGGGCGGCCTTCGGGCAGATGGAGGGCCAGCCCGGTGCGGCGGCCGCCGTCCTGGAGAACGTCGGCCGCGGCTGGACGGTGACCCCCGCGGTCGCCATGAACCGCAGCCAGGACGTGGTGCACCGCGCTGTCGGCAAGGCCGGCATCGTCCTGGTCGGCGAGGGCAACCCGAACCGGCTGCGCGGCCTGCTGGCCGCCGAGAAGAAGCGCATGGCGCGCACCGTCGCCGACGCCCCGGTGCACGACGTCGTCGTCGGTGACGGCGAGGGCCAGATCCCGCTCAAGAAGCTGCGGAACCACCTGCTGAAGCTCCCGCGCGTCCTCCCGGGCGCCCAGGTGACGGCCGTCAACGACCGCCTGCGCGCGCTCGGCGACCTGATGAGCAACATGCCGGTACCGAAGGGGCCGATTCCCGGGCGTGGCATGAAGGGACGCTCGCCGCGAGGATGACTCCCGGCTTCACCTCTCCCGTCATGAACAAGGGCGGGAGGGGGTAGCGGGGCGCGGCAGGAAGGCCCTCCGCGCCCTTCAGGGGCTTCCATGACGCGCTCCCCCACTGGCCAGAGAGGCCACCCAGCGCTTTCCAGTGCCCGATGAGGCCCGTGGAGCCGTACTCGTCATGCAGCCCGGGCCGGGCGACCCCGGTCCGGGCTTTCTTCAGAAGCGCCTCAAGGATCGTCCAGGGCGCGAGTACGCCCCTCAGCCGAGGGACCGTCCCCCCGTCGGGAAAGCCCTTCGAAGCCATCACCAATTCCCAGCTGTGATCACAAGGCAGCGGCACAAGGCGGTTGTTGTCGCGGAACCAGCGCCCGATCGGGCGCTCCAGGCCCTTCGGGGACGGCGGGGGCCTCGTAAGTTTCAACTCGGCGCTACATAACGCCACGGATAGGCGAGACGCCTATCCGTGGCCACATTCAGCGCGTGAGAGATTTACAGCCAAATCTGCGGGCTCGGAGTTTTGATCCACCGACACTGGTAGTGCGACTTCACTCGGACGCTAGGAATGGATGAAGTTGGTGAGGTCATCCCCCTGCCCGATGCTGCGTGCCCAAGCCGCCCCCTCAGGCCAGCGCCAGATTCCCTTTTTCTCGTTGAAATGCACTTTCATGTCCTCTTCGTCACGAACAGCGGCAGCCGCGTCGATCACCACACCGCTCGACAGTGCATTTTCAACGACAATCCCTTTCTTGATTTCAGCTTCTTCGCCGCTTGATTGGGCGATGAAAAGAATCACCTTCTCTACGGGCTTGAAAGTAGTCATCGCACCCTTCACCAGGGGGTTCTCACAGTAGGGGGATGTCTCCACGGGGACACCGGCCACCGAGACCTCCCCAGCCAGACCCGTCCGGAGCCCCTTCCCTGATTTGTTGATTACGGCCATGTGCGTAGGGTCCTCGTACTTCAGCTCCTCCCCAGTCCCCTTTACTGAATCAACTAAGAACTGCTGCCCACATCGGAGTTCGCGTGGACTGTACGAAGTTAGTGGTTCCTTATCGCGGCGAGGATTGGCGACGTATACCCAGCACCGGGTATCCCACTTGATTGAAGTTTTGGTTGCGTATTCGTCGGTACCAAACCAGACGAGTGGCTTACTCTGCGGGTGGTTATCCCCTGCCGCCTTAAACCCGTAGAGCTTGGGCCACTTACCTCCGGAGACAGCGGTACTGGTGTCAACAAACAAGGTCAGTTCGTACTCAGCCATGGCCACATCCCTCTCACGACTGCCCAGCTCCGGCGCCACTGCCACGTCGAGAAGGAGTAGCGTGGCGCCGGAGAGACGCAACTAGGCATGCATCAGCATTTTTTGCTGTTTTGCGGAAATCAAGTGTTTGGTGATCGGATCATCTTGCGTGATCTTCTCCGCCCACTTTGCATCTTTCGCCCAGCCCCACGACTTTTGCGTACTGAACGTGACGCTCCTCTTAGCGGCGCCGGTCAGGTCGATCAACACACCGGCCGAGAAGGCTCGCGTGATGACAGCACCTTCGTCGATTTCGGCCGTCGCAAAAATGAGCAGCACCTTCTCGACCGGCGAGAAGGCGTTCGTCCCATCCGCAATCATCGTCGATGTGCAAAGGGGGCGGAATTCCTCGCTGATCGATGGCTTCTGCGCGATTCCCACTCTGAACTTCGTCTCGGGGACCCTGTTTGTCACGGTGATGGGTTTCGTAGGGTCCGGCTTCCCGTCTACCCTGCCCAGACACTTTTTACTTTCGACGACGAAGGTCTCCCCCAATTGAATATCCTCGGGGTGGTACGTGCTGATCGGGCCTGTTTGGGCGTAGGGAGACGCGTACGCCTGGTACTCCGTATGCCAAGCGATATCGGTGTCCGTGGTGTAGGAGTTGTCCGCGAACCACACGACAGGCTCAGCATCGCCTGACGTCCTCACTGCCTTGAACCCGTAAAGGGTGTACTTGTCCATCTCCTTGATGGAATCCTTGTCGATCGTGACACGCACGGTGTATTCAGGCATGGTGAGTCCCTTCGGTCAGGCCGCGCGTCGGCCGTTCGCCGCAACTAAATCCCGTTGGAAGGTGAGGCGCACCTTGACTACTACCAAACGGGTGCGTCGCGCCGAACCGTCGGATCAGCCGGCAAACCACTTCGGAAAGCAAGGCGACGCCACCCCGCGGGCAGTGCTTGCGAGTCGCTACGAGGGCCAGATGATCGACCATCCGGACTTCTGCGGCAGCCCGCCCCCAAGTTCGGGGCCTCGATCGCGGAGGATGGCCTTGTGCCTTACGCCCAGAACGCCGCAGAGCCAGCCGGTCGAGGAAAGCCGACCGTATGAGGGACGAACAGCGACCGCCCCGAAGTGCCACAAGGGGCTCCACCCTTCGTCCCCTCTGTTCGCGGGCTTGTTCACGGTCAGCGGCGGGAGCTTCTTGCCGCTCTGGCCCAGTTGTGGCCATGTGTCGAACCGCGGGCAGACGCCGCAGTCGAAGCACGGGGCCAGCGGCAGTCCTCGGTCTCGTCGACAGCGTCCTGCCAGCGCTCCCGGAACCAGTACTCGTCGAGCTCGGGCCGACGTGCGTCGGCCTCCCCAGCCATCCCCCAGGTCAGTGGCTACACGCGCAGAGTGAACACATAAGCCACCTCGGGGAACGCTGCCGAAGGGCCCGATGCCCAAGGGCATGCGGATGCCCAAGGGCGGCGGCAAGACGCGCTGACCGCCGACGGCCTGTACGGCACGGCACAGACGACGACGCCCCGGGGCTTGGCCTCGGGGCGTCGTCGTCTTCGCCTGCGCCTGCGTCCGTGTCTCTTCGCCGCTTCGCTGCGCCTTCTTCGCTTGTTTGCGTTCCGCCCTGCCGCACGCGGTGGCCGGCGGGCGTCAGACGCATGGGGGCGTGGGGCTGACATGAGGGGGCGTGGGGGCGCGCACAGCCGATGACCGTCGACAGGCAGAAACGGCGACGAGCGACACGGGAGCACCCACCGGATCAGCTCAGCTCAGCTCCGCATCACGGCGAACGGCTCCGCGCGACGCGAGCGGCTCCGCGCGACCGCGACGGAGGTCAGATCCGCACCACGGATCAGATCCACGCCACGGATCAGATCCGCACCTCGACCGCGCGGGCGAGCCGGTCGTGCAGCCCTCGGCCGTCGCGGTCCCAGATCACCGCCGGGATGACCAGCACCAGCAGCAGCGTCCGCAGCACCACCCGCGGCAGGGTGATCCGGCCACCGCCCTCGGCGACCACCCGCAGACCGAGCAGCCGCTTGCCGGGGGTGCAGCCGACCGTGCCGACGGTCAGCACGCTCATCACCGCGAAGACCAGCAGTGCCCAGTTGCTCGCCGACTGCGCCTTGCCGCCGCTGAGCAGCCCGTAGGCGATGAGCAGGCACAGCGCCCAGTCGATGAAGAGCGCGCCGAAGCGGCGGCCGACCCGCGCAATCGAGCCCGGGCCTTCCTCGGGCAGCCCGAGCCGCTGCCCGCGGTAGCCGAATTCGACGCCCATGTCCTCGGCTGCCGCACGGGGCCCGGAGATCCACGATCCGATTGCTTGCCTGTTGTCCACCCGTCCACGGTACTGCGACCGCATACGTTCCCCCGGCAGCGGGTTCCCGCACCGCCCCCAGGGGCCGCCCCTCCCTCCCCGCTCCTGGGGAGAGCGCGCCTCGTCGCCGCACCGCCCCCAACCCTCGTCCCCGCCGCTCCCCGCCCCCGGCCCGTGGGCGCACACTGGGGGGTGAGGCCGACAGCGCGCCGGTTAACCTCGGCGAAACAAATGGGTCATGCTTGGGAAATCCCGCCTGCCTATGGTCGGGCAAGCGCGCCACCGCACATGGACGCGCTCCGAGTCGCAACCCCGCATCCGCCGAGCGGTGACCGGGCTAGGAGGAGTTGGATGTTCCAGAACGCCGACGACGCGAAGAAGTTCATCGCGGATGAGGACGTGAAGTTCGTCGACGTCCGTTTCTGCGATCTGCCGGGCGTGATGCAGCACTTCACGATCCCCGCTGCGGCGTTCGACCCGGACGAGGAGCTGGCGTTCGACGGTTCGTCGATCCGCGGCTTCCAGGCGATCCACGAGTCGGACATGGCGCTGCGCCCGGACCTGTCGACGGCCCGCCTGGACCCGTTCCGCCAGGAGAAGCACCTCAACATCAACTTCTTCATCCACGACCCGATCACGGGCGAGCAGTACAGCCGCGACCCGCGCAACATCGCCAAGAAGGCCGAGGCTTACCTCGCCTCCACCGGCATCGCGGACACCGCGTACTTCGGCCCCGAGGCGGAGTTCTACGTCTTCGACTCGGTCCGCTTCGAGACCTCCGCGAACCAGGGCTTCTACCACATCGACTCCGAGGCCGGCGCCTGGAACACCGGCGCCCGCGAGGACAACCGCGGCTACAAGGTCCGTTACAAGGGCGGCTACTTCCCGGCCCCGCCGGTCGACCACTTCGCCGACCTGCGCGCCGAGATCTCCCTGGAGCTGGAGAAGTCCGGCCTCCAGGTCGAGCGCCAGCACCACGAGGTCGGCACCGCCGGCCAGGCGGAGATCAACTACAAGTTCAACACCCTGCTCGCCGCCGCCGACGACCTGATGCTCTTCAAGTACATCGTGAAGAACGTCGCCTGGCGCAACGGCAAGACCGCCACCTTCATGCCCAAGCCGATCTTCGGTGACAACGGCTCCGGCATGCATGTCCACCAGTCGCTGTGGCAGGGCGGCCAGCCGCTCTTCTACGACGAGCAGGGCTACGCGGGCCTCTCGGACACCGCCCGCTACTACATCGGCGGCATCCTCAAGCACGCCCCGTCGCTGCTGGCGTTCACCAACCCCACCGTGAACTCCTACCACCGCCTGGTCCCGGGCTTCGAGGCCCCGGTCAACCTGGTCTACTCGCAGCGCAACCGCTCCGCCGCCATGCGCATCCCGATCACGGGCTCCAACCCGAAGGCCAAGCGCGTCGAGTTCCGCGCCCCGGACCCGTCGTCGAACCCCTACCTCGCCTTCTCGGCCCTCCTCCTGGCCGGCCTCGACGGCGTCAAGAACAAGATCGAGCCCGCCGAGCCGATCGACAAGGACCTCTACGAGCTCGCGCCGGAGGAGCACGCCGGCGTCCCGCAGGTCCCGACCTCCCTCCCTGCGGTCCTCAACGCCCTCGAAGACGACAACGAGTACCTGCAGCAGGGCGGCGTCTTCACCTCCGACCTGATCGAGACCTGGATCGACTACAAGCGCACCAACGAAATCGCCCCGATCCAGCTCCGCCCGCACCCGCACGAGTTCGAGCTGTACTTCGACATCTAAAAAGTAGCTCTCGACCTCGGCGGGCAGTAGCCGAGAAGCCTGGGGTGGTTGCTTCCGTCCGAGACCGACGGGAGCAACCCCCCCTCGCGTTTTCCCTCAACGTCAAAGTGGCTATTGAGCAAAGTGGCTATTGAGCCGGAAAACGCGTCGTGATTTCCGTCGGTAGCGGCGTGGAAGACCGCGCGGGCATGCGGTGGGCACCGAGTCGGAATGTCGGCCCCGCGCCACCCTGCGGGGGGGGCGAGCAGCACCGAGTGCCTCACTCTCACTCCAGGGCCTCGGTCACATGGGTACGCGAACTGGGCCCAACTGCCAGCGCACTTGGCGGCCGGGCCCGGGCGTGGTCAGCGCTTCTTGGTCTTCCTCTTCTGCCGCGGCGTCCACTCACCTCGGTGGAGCTGGCAGCGCGAATAGCCGATCATCGCAGGGTTCTGACACGGCTTGCCGGTCGCGGTCTTGGTCGATCCGCACTTGACTTGCTTGGCCACTTGTCCTCCCGCCCCTTCGGTGCACTGAGCACATCGTCACGGGCGGGCATGGCCGACGTGCTGTGACCCACACATTTCGGCTGATTCGAAGTCCTGAGGGACTGGATGCCGACAGCTGGCACGGCCGCCGGTCCATACATTTACGGCCAGAAGAGAAGTCGCTCGACGACCCACCATGTAATCGCGATCAGGTGAAACGCACCGAGAGACGGCACTGCCTCCATTCCGACACGACGTCACGCGATCCTGAAGACGTTGTCGTTGTCAATGAAGCGACCGCCTCGCGCGAGCACGGCGCCGTACAGGACGACGTCGGCGCGGATCCGGTGCTGATCGATGAGGTGGTCGTGCAGGAGCGAGGCGAGGTCCGCCGGGTCGCCCTGGACGCCGGTCGCCCGGCGCCGCATGTCGGCGAGGGCCTCGTCGAGGTCGGTCCGCCAGGGCTTCGCGGCGCGTAGTTTGCCCAGGGTGGCGCTTCGGCAGGCGTGCTCCGGTTGGCGGCAGCGTCCTTCCCCTCAAGGAAGGCGCGGCCGGCGGCCGGTCTCGTGGGCAGGGTCAGGGGGTGGCCCGCTGGGCGTAGGCGGGGAGGGGCGGTGCGGGGAGTGCGGGGGCGGCGGACCTGATCAGGAGGGCGGCGGCCAGGCCGGCGAGCAGGGTGATGCCGACCGACCACCACAGGGCGGTGGCGTAGCCGCCCAGCGTTGCATGGGTGAGGTACTCCGCCAACTGCGGCGGAACCCCTCGCGGGTTGAGGAGCCGGCCGCTCCGGGCCGCTTCGGCGAAGTTCGGCCCGAGGCCGGGCACCCGTTCCATGCGGGCGGCGATGGCCGAGGACAGCACGCTGCCGAACAGCGCCGCGCCGAGCACCCCGCCCACCTGGTTGGCCGCGCCGGCCACTGCCGCGCCCCCGCCCGCGTCCGGCGCGGCGAGGCCGGCCGTGGCGAGGGAGAGGAGCGGCGTCAGGGCCGTGCCGAGGCCCAGGCCGGCGAGGACCATGCCGGGCAGGACCAGGGCGGCGTACTGGCTGTCGGACGTGAGGAAGGTCAGCAGCGCCAGGCCGAGCGCGGTGAGCAGCAGGCCCGGCACGATCAGGATGCGCGGCGCGATGCGGTGCAGCAGACGGGCGGAGACCTGGGTGGCGCCGATGACGACCGCGACGGCCGTGGGCAGGATCGCCAGGGCGGTGCCCATCGGGGAGTAGCCGCGGACGTTCTCCAGGTACGCCGTCAGGGTCGGGAGGAGGGCCAGCGTGCCGGCGCCGGCCAGGAACAAGGTGGCGAAGGAGCCGACGCGGTCGCGGTCCCCGAGGGCGTACGGCGGAAGGAGCGGGGTGTCCGCCCTGGTCTGCCACCAGAAGAAGGCGATCAGCAGGGCGACGCCGAGCGCGAACAGCGCCAGCACCAGGAGGTCGGCCCAGCCGCGCGAGCCGGTCTGCTGGAAGCCGTAGACGAGGGCGGCGATCCCGCCGGAGCCGAGCAGCAGGCCCGGCGCGTCGAAGCGGGGGCCGGTGCGGACCGGGCGGTCGTGGACCACGGTGGCCACACCGAGCACGGCGATCAGGGCGAGCGGGACGTCGATGAGCAGGCACCAGCGCCAGCTCAGGAATTCCACCAGCCAGCCGCCGACGAGCAGGCTCGCCGTCGAGCCGCCGACGGCGATCGCGGCGTAGATCCCGAAGGCCCTGCCGCGGGCCTTCGGCTCGGGGAAGTCGGCGGACACCAGGGCCAGTGCGGCCGGCGACAGCAGCGCGGCGAAGACGCCCTGCAGGGCGCGGGCCGAGAGCAGCATGCCGGAGGTGGCGGCCAGGCCGCCGACGACGCCGGCCACCGCGAAGCCGGCCAGGCCGATGATCAGCATCCGTTTGCGGCCCACCAGGTCGGCGAGCTGGCCGCCGAGCAGCAGCAGCCCGCCGAAGGCGAGTCCATAGCCGGCGAACAGCCCGTTCAGGTCGTCGGCGCGGAGGTGCAGATCGGCCATGATCGTCGGCGCCGCCATCCGCAGGGACGTCGCGTCGAGCAGCACGAGGAGCTGTACGAGGCCGACCACCACCAGGCCCCACCAGCGCATGCGGTGCGGCAGCGACGGGTCATGGGCGGGGGGCGGGGAGGGCGGTACGGGCCACGCCTGGGGGGCCATGCCCGGGGGTGGCCCGAAACCCTGTGGGGGGACGGCGTGCGCCGGGGCCGTGGGTGCGTACACGGGCGGTGGGGGCACCGGTGCGGCGGCGGGGGCGGCAGCCGCCTCGGGGGCGAAGTCCAGCAACTGCGCGGCGTGCCGGCCGAGTTGGGCCAGTACCGTGCCCGGCAGCCATTCCCCGTCCGGGCCCGTGCCCCGGTCGGTGTCCGCGTCCGCCGCCGTGCGGGCCGCGACCTGCTGGAGGGTGGGCCGCGCGGCCGGGTCCTTGTCGAGGCACGCGCGGACGAGATCGAGCAGCGGCTCGGGGACGCCGGTCAGGTCCGGCTCCTCCTCGGCGATCCGGAAGAGGTGGGCGTTCAGCCCGGTCTCCGTGGCGCCGAAGAGCAGGCGGCCGGTGGCGGCGTAGACGAGGACGGCGCCCAGGCAGAACACATCGCTGGCGGGGGTGAGTTCGAGGCCGCGCACCTGCTCGGGCGACATGAAGCCGGGGGAACCGATCAGCATGCCGGTGCGGGTGTGCAGGCTGTCCCCGGCGAGGCTGTCCATGGCCCGCGCGATACCGAAGTCGATCACGCGCGGCCCGTCCACCGTCACCAGGACGTTGGACGGTTTGAGGTCCCGGTGGATCAGGCCCGCCCCGTGCACCGCCTGCAGGGCGAGGGCGAGGCGGTTGGCCAGCACCCGCACGGAGCGCTCGGGCAGCGGCCCGAAGTCGTGCGCCACCACGGTGGTCAGGTCGGGCCCGGGGATGTACTGGGTCGCCACCCAGGGGACCGCGGCCTCGGTGTCGGCGTCGAGCACGGCCGCCGTCCAGGAGCCGCCCACCTTCCGGGCGGCCGCCACCTCGCGGGCGAAGCGGCGGCGGAACTCCGGGTGTTGTGCGTGCTCGGCCTGGACGACCTTCACCGCGACGGTCCGCCCGACCTCGGAACGGCCCAGATAGACCAGTCCCATACCGCCGGCGCCCAGCCGGGCGATCAGGCGGTACGGACCTATGTGCGTCGGGTCTGAGGAAATCAGCTGATCCACGGGGGAAAGGTAGTCCACGGCACGGGCCGCGGCACCGGATTCCGCGCTTCCTCCGCATCCTTCCTGCCGCGGAGTCTCGAACTCCGCATCGCTGCACGGGTGGAGACCGCCCCGCTGCCCCACCGCCGCCGCCCGGAGGCGGCCGCGGGGCCGGGGCCGACGTGCGCCGGCCCGGGGCGCGTGGCGTTCCGGGCCGGCCGTCGGGGCAACCGGGCGAGCGGGTCAGCAGTTGTCGTAGATCAGGGCGCGGACCAGGCGGCAGGTGGTGTCGGAGGGGCGGTGGACGCCGATGGCGAGGGCGGTGGTGCGGATCTTGGTGTTGGTGGCGTGCTCGGGGCGGTAGACGCCGGTGTCGAGCAGGGCTATGGCCAGGCGCATGGCCTTCAGGCGGCGGTTGTGGGATTCGTACCGCTCGCGGGGCCATCCGGCGGGGAGCGGTTTCTTGGGCAGCGGGTGGGCCGGGAGGGGTTTCGTCATGAGCGTGGCAGCAGCCATCGGGCGGACCTCCTGGAGCTTTGGTGAACCCTCACTTACTGGTTCCCATTTTACTGCCGGGCACTGACAAAAGGCCCTGGCCAGGGGGGATTTGCCGGTGTGCGGGCGGGGGTTTCGGGACGCGGCCGGAGGGGGTGGTCCGACGCCCGGTTCAGGGGGTGGGAACGGGGCGGGCGCGAAGGAGCTTCTTGTCGGGCTTGCCGACGGGGGTGAGCGGGATGGCGTCGATGAGGTGGACGGCGGCGGGGGCGTAGAGGGCGCCCTTGTGGGCGGTGATGAAGGTGCGCAGGGCGGTGAGGGAGACCTCGTCGGCCGCGTGGCCGGGGGCGGGGACGACGGCGAGGTGCACCTCCTCGGTTTCGTCGGGGGTGCGGACGCCGTAGGCGGCGGCGTGGGCGACGGCGGGATGGGTGTGGAGGAGGTCTTCGAGCTCGGAGGGGTGGACATGGCCGCCGACGACGATGATCACGTCCTTGAGGCGGTCGACGAGGTAGAGGCGGCCGTCGGTGTCCAGGTAGCCGACGTCACCGGTGTGCACCCAGCCGTCGCGGAGGACCTGGGCGGTGAGGTCGGGGCGCTTCCAGTAGCCGCGCATCGCGCCGGCGGAGTGGACGTGGACCTCGCCCGGCTCCCCCGGCGGCAGGTCGCGGCCCTCGGCGTCGCGGATGGCGAGGGTCACGCCGGGCATCGGACGGCCGACGGTCATCGGGGCGTCGATGCGGATGTCGGCGTGGTCGGCGGGGCCGGCCTCGGTGATCGCCATCGCCTCGGACTGGCCGTAGCACCCGTAGAGGACCAGCCCGAAGACCTCGGCCGCCTGGCGCATCCGGGGCGCGGAGGCGGTGCAGCCCCCGTAGACGATGCGGGTGAGGGAGCCGAGGTCGGTGGCGGGGAGGGTGGGGTCGTCCAGGAGGCGGTAGAGGAGCGGCGGCAGCAGCCAGAGCTGGGTGATGCGTTCGCGGGCGATGGTGGCCAGGACGGCGGTGGGGTCGAAGTCCCGGTGGAGGACGACGCTGCCGCCGGCCACGAGGGTGACGTCGGCCATGATGCCCGCCATGTGGGCCAGCGAGGTGCAGGCCAGGAGACGGGGCGGCTCGCCGCCGGCGCCGCCGGCGAGCTGGCCGAGCATCCCGGCGAACGGGCCGTGCGTCATCCGCACGCCCTTGGGGATGCCGGTCGTTCCGCCGGTGTGCCGGATGCACCAGTCGTCCTCGGGGCGGACCGCGCCGGGGACGGTCGGGGTGGCGGGGAGGGCGGCACCGGCGGCGAGCAGGTCGGGGCCGAGCGGGGCGGCGGCGCCGGGGGGCGGGCCGAAGGTCATCGCCTCGGGGCGGGAGCCGGTGCAGCCGTCCAGGAGGGCGCGCGCGGTGTCGTGCAGGTCGGGGTCGACCAGGAGGAGGACGGTCTCCGCGCTCTCGACCATCCGGGACAGGGTTTCGGCGGCCATCCCCTCGTAGAGCAGGACCACCCGCGCGCCGAGGAGGTTGACGGCGTAACGGGCGGCGAGCGCCTCGGGGCGGTTGCGGCTGAGGACGGAGACGGTTCGGCCGCGATCGACGCCGTGGGTGCGCAGGACGGCGGCCATGCGGTGGACGGCGGCGTGCAGGGTGCCGGCCGTGACGTCCTGGCCGTCGGCCGTGGTGACGACGGGGCGGTCGGGGTCGCGGGCGAGGACGGTGAGGAGGGTGTCGACGTAACTGGTGAAGGGCGGGGCGTCGGTGGGCGCGGCGGTCATGGTGGGCTCCTCCGGGAAGGCGGCACACGGGGTGCCGGTCGGTTGTGACGTTAGGCGGGGTCGGTCATGCCTTCCACGACCAAATGCGCCATGTGGATATGCACTTGGGGTTATGAGGGGTGGCAGAAAACGGATACGGCCGTGCGGGGGGTGTCGCGGCCACCACGGGCGGCGGCGCCGCCGAACTGTCCGGCCGGATACGGCACTTGAGGTTCGAGGGTGACTGCGGGAGCATGACCGCGCACCGCGGTCATGGAATGCCAGGCGTTTCGTGGCGAATAGTCGCAGAATCAGAGGATGTCCGACTGGGTAACCTGCGGTTCACATACGGGCAACGGACGGGAAACGGCCTGTTGCGAGAGTGCTCCAGTACGCCCCGCACGCGTACCCGCACCGACCCGTATAAGAGGACCCCGTGACCATCAAGGCCGAGTACATCTGGATCGACGGCACCCAGCCGACCGCCAAGCTCCGCTCCAAGACCAAGATCCTGACGGACAGCAGCTCGCTGCCGCGGTGGGGCTTCGACGGGTCCAGCACCAGCCAGGCCGAAGGCCACTCCTCCGACCTCGTGCTCGACCCGGTCTTCAGCTGCCCGGACCCGATCCGCGGCGGCGACCACCTGCTGGTGCTGTGCGAGGTGCTCAACACCGACCTGACCCCGCACTCCTCCAACACCCGGGCCCTGCTGCGCCCGGTGGCCGAGCAGTTCGCCGGCCAGGAGCCGATCTTCGGCATCGAGCAGGAGTACACCTTCCTCAAGGGCGACCGCCCGCTGGGCTTCCCCGAGGGCGGCGGCTTCCCCGCTCCCCAGGGCGGCTACTACTGCGGCGTCGGCGCCGGCGAGATCTTCGGCCGGGAGATCGTCGAGCAGCACCTCGACCGCTGCCTGGCGGCCGGCCTCGGGCTGTCCGGCATCAACGCCGAGGTGATGCCGGGCCAGTGGGAGTTCCAGGTGGGCGCGCTGGCCCCGCTGGAGGTCTCCGACCACCTGTGGGTGGCGCGCTGGCTGCTGCACCGCACGGCCGAGGAGTACGGCGTCACCGCCTCCCTGGACGCCAAGCCGGCCAAGGGCGACTGGAACGGCGCGGGCGCGCACACCAACTTCTCCACCCGCGCGATGCGCGAGGGCTACGACCCGATCATCACCGCCTGCGAGGCGCTGGGCGAGGGTGACAAGCCGCTGGAGCACGTCCGCCAGTACGGCACCGGCATCGAGGAGCGGCTGACCGGCGACCACGAGACCGCGCCCTGGGACGCGTACTCCTACGGCGCCTCGGACCGCGGCGCCTCGGTGCGCATCCCGTGGCAGGTCGAGGTCGAGAAGAAGGGCTACATCGAGGACCGGCGGCCGAACGCCAACGTGGACCCCTACGTGGTGACCCGGCTGATCGTGGACACCTGCTGCACGGAGCTGGAGCGGCGCGCCCAGGCGTGACCGACCGCCCGCCGGAGCGGAGGGGTGGAGCGGGGCCGGACCGGCGGGTCCGGCCCCTTCCGCATGTCCGGGCGGCATCCCGGTGGGCGGGCGCGGGCCGGGCGGCCGGGCCGGTCGTCGGTGACGGATGGCACGCTGGACCCGTGCTTGCGCTCGCCGTCGGGGCGGGGGGACGGCAGGACCGGGAGCGGAGGGGGACGCGGGGTGCGGAGCGGATCGTGGAGCGGGGGACTGCCCTGGATGGCGCCGTTGTACGTGGGGGCGCTGCAGTGCGGGGCGTATGCCACCGCCCGGCTGCCGGTGCCACGGCGTGCGGAGTTGCTGCGGGCGCACTCCACCAACGTCGCCAATCTGCGCGCCGGACGGTGGGGCACGCTGGCCACCAGCGCGGCCTTCGTGGAGGAGCCGCTGCCGGCGGCGTACGGGGTGGCACTGCTGGCGGCGCTCGGGACGGCCGAGGCGCGGTGGGGCACCGGGCGCGCGGCGGCGGTGTTCGCGGCCGGGCACGTCGGCGCGAGCCTGCTGGTCTATGCCGGCCTGCACGGGCGCCGGTGGGCACGGCGGGCAGCCGCGCGGCCGGCGCCGGAGCTGGAGGCGGCCGGCGGGGCCGGCACCGCGCACGCCGTGGACGTCGGGGCGAGCTACGGCTTCTACGCCACCCTCGGCGCGCTGGCCGCCTCGGTGCCGCACCGTGGGGCGCGGGCGGCGGCGACCGGTGGGCTGCTGGCGCTGGGCGCGGTGCCGGTGGTCCGCCGCGGCCGGACGTTCACCGACGTCGGGCATCTGACGGCGCTGGCGCTCGGAGTGGCCATGGGAGCCGCGGGGACCCCCGTACGGGGGCGAATTCCGGCCACCGAGCGGGACGTCACCGGGCCGGTCCCGTCCGCAACTCCGGTGCACGGGAGGGCAGTCGGGGCACTCCCGGCACCTGCGTGGCGGCCGGCGGGGCGGGGGCCCGGCGGGATCGCGTCACCACGGGCCGGGGTGTGAAAGACAGATCAGTGACCGTCTGGTTCAATAGCCCCATGGCCAGCCTTACAGACATCGCGACAGGTCGCAGCGACCTTGAGCCGTTCTGGCCGTCCCGGCAGGCGCACGCCTTCGACCGTCTGTGTTGCCGCGCGCACTGAGCGCGGGCCCGCACCTCCCTCTCCGACACCGCTGACCGGTGTCCCCAGCCCTGCCCGCGCGCATGACGTCCCCCGACGATCCCCTGCGCGAAAGAGCTGACGTTCGATGACCAATCTCCGTACCGTGCCTGCCGGTTCCGCCACGGCCACCGTTCCCCCGCCGCCCCACCCCCGCCATCGGCTGCGCGCCGTGGCGCCCGACGAGGCCCTGCCCTCCCCGGCCTCCGCCGGGAGATTCCCCCAGCCCGGAACCGCCCCCGGCGCCGTCGCCGCGCGCCACAGTGCGCAGCACGTCGCCGAGTTGCTGGCCTCGGGTGCGACCTGGCTCCCGGCGCCGCAGCACAGCCTGCCCGCCCTGCCCGGTCAGCCGCCGATGGTCGGCTATCTCGTGCTCGTCCCGGCCGAGCAGGCCCCCGTCGCGCCGCAGCCGCCCGCCGGGCCCGCCCCGGCGGCCCGGACCGGCGACGAGATCGTCCGGATCGACCCCGAGCAGCGGACCGCCCACGTCCGCGAACGGCAGCTGGACCTGACGTACCTCGAATTCGAGCTGCTGGCCCATCTGGTCGCGCATCCGCACCGGGTGCACACCCGCGACCAGTTGGTGACCACGGTCTGGGGCTACGGGCACGTCGGCGACGGCCGCACCGTCGATGTGCACGTCGCCCGGCTGCGCCGGAAGTTGGGCGCCGAGCACCGCGGGTCGATCGTGACCATCCGGCGGGTCGGCTACAAGTACGTGCCGAGCGCCTGACCGGGCCGGTCGGCCGGCCGCACCCCGCCGGGCCCCCCGTCCACGACTGTCCGGCCGCCGCCGAGCACCACCCGCTCGACGGCGCCGGCCAGCGCCCGGCGGTCCAGGCCCCGGCCCGCCGTGGGCAGCGCCGGGTGGACGGTGACCCGTACGGTCAGTCCGCGGGCGGTGATCACCCGGCGCAGCGAGGCGGCGAAGGTGTCGTCCCCGCAGAAGGCGGCCACCGTGGTGGGATGCCCCTGTTGGACGTAGTCGACGGTCACCGGGCGCACCGGGGCGCCGGCGTCCAGGGCGGCCTGGAAGGTTGCCCGGCGGAAGGCGCCCTGGTCGGCGGTGCACCAGGTGGTGGCCTGGGGGAAGACCGCCACCGAGCGGCCGGCGGCCAGCAGCGCCGACAACTCCCGCACGGTCTGCGGGAGTCGGCGGGGGCTGGTGCGGTCGATGAAGTGGGTGCCGGCGCGGCGGGCCAGGCCGCCGACCAGCGGCCAGTGGCCGACCTCGCGCTTGGCGAGCAGGGTCGCGGGTTCGACCGCGAGCAGCGCGACGATGTCGAGCCACGAGATGTGGTTGAGGGCGATCAGGGTGCCCGGGGCGCCGGGTGCGGCGGGCACGGTCAGCGGGTCCGCCCCGGTCGCCGCGCCGCGGACCTCCAGCCCGACCGAGAGCGCCGCCAGCAGCGCCCGCGCGTACGCCCGGAGCCGAACGGGGTCCGCCAGCCGCGGACCGGCCGTCAGGGCGCGGCCCGCCGCGCCGGCGAACGCGGTGGCGCGGCGGGCGGTGCCGGGGAGCGGGAGGGGCTCGGTGGTGTGCGCGGCGCAGCGCGGGGTGCACACCGCGCGGACGTCCCAGGGGCCGTTCACCGCTCCCCCAGGAAGAAGCGGCGGTAGCGGTCGCCGAGCTGCTCGATGTCCAGGACGGTGAAGAAGTCGGCGACCCCGAAGTCCGGGTCGTGGGCGGGGGCGCCGCAGATCCACGCGCCGATCCGGAGGTAGCCGCGCAGCAGCGGGGGCAGTTGGGCGAGGGCGGGGCGTTCGGGCAGCGGGGCGGTGGGCTCCCAGGGGCGGTGCGGGGTGACCAGGAACGCCGGCGGCGCGGCGTGCCGGGTACGGGCCAGCGCCCAGGCGTGGGCGGCGGCGGTGCCCCCGTCGGCGAGCGGTACGGAGGCGCAGCCGGCGAGGTAGCGGTGGCCGGAGAGCAGGGTGTAGCGGGCCAGGGCGGCCCACATCTGGTTGATGACGGCACCGTTGCGGTGGTCGGGGTGGACGCAGGAGCGGCCGGCCTCGATGAGGGCGGGGCGCACCGCGTCCAGAGCGGTGAGGTCGAACTCGCCGTCGGAGTAGAGGCGTTGGCTGCGCCCCGGGGGCAGCAGCCGGTAGGTGCCGACGACGGCGCCGGTGGGGGTGTGGGTGACGACGAGGTGGTCGGCGAGGGCGTCGACCGCGTCGATGTCGTGGCCGGGGAGCGGGCTGTCGAGGGCGGCGCCCAGCTCGTCGCCGAAGACCTGGTGGCGCAGGCGCTGGGCAGCCCGGACCAGGTCGGGGGTGTCGGCGATCAGGGCGGTGTACTCGGGGGCGGGGGTGTCCGGGGCGGCCGAACCGTGGGCCGTGGTGGGTGCCGTGCTCATCAGAGCCTCCGTAGGTGGTGCTGGGGACACCCCCGGTGGGGTGCGCGCCCCAATGACCTGGTGTTCTCCTACGCGGCAGACTGTTCCCGCGCCCGCCGGCCACCCGCGTGAAGCGCAGGGAGCGTACGGGTAAGGGTCCGCAGAACACTGGTCGCCGCGGTGTGCGGGGCGACGCCGCGGGTGAAGGGGAAAACACCTCGTCACGCGCCGGTTCCCGCGTCGTCGCCCCCATCGATGGCATCCCGCGTACGGGCACCGCCGACGCGGCGTTTTTCGGCCAATCACGGGGCGGGGCGGGTGGGGGGCCGCCCCGGCGGTGCCCGTCGCGCGCCGCCAACTCCCGTGCCGGGCACCGCGGCAGGTCCGGGTCCCGCCGCTGGAAAGCTCCTCCGGGCGCCGCGTACGCTGACCGGCACAGCTCACGCGAGTAAGGGGAGCAGCACATGGGCACCGCAGCCGACAAGGAATGGCTCTACGGCCTCGACATCTCCGACGCCGTCTGGCAGCGCCCACCCGGCGACCCCGACGCGGAGGCGGTGGAGATCGCCTTCCTGGAGCGCGGCGCGGTGGCGATGCGCAACTCCACCGAACCGGACGTGGTCCTGCGCTACACCGAGGCGGAGTGGCGGGCGTTCGTCCTGGGCGCCCGGGACGGGGAGTTCGACCTGGACCGGCACCACCCGGCCTGAGGTCCGCCGGCGCCCGCCGGTCCCCCTCGCGCGGGGCGCGGTCACCCGTCCGAGGGGGGCCGGCGGTCGGTGACCATCACAGGATTCACTCGTTCCACGGAATGTGGAGCAGCAGCATGCGGTGACCCCGCGCCCGGACCGCGCCTCCGTCGGGCATGCCGACGAGGGCGAGCCCATCGACGTCGAGCAGGCCGAGGCGGCCCTGGTCGAGCACTACCCCCGGCTGGCCCGGCTGGCCTATCTGGTGCTGCCACCGGCCCCCACCCGCGGGCGGCGGGTGCTGGCCGCGCACGCCGTGGTCCAGCGGGCACTGCCCCGGCGGCCCGGTCCGGGGCTCGCGCTGCCCGCCCAGCGCGGCGGCGCCCCGGCCGTCGATCCCGGTTACGCGCTGATGCGGCTGCGGGTGCTGCGGGCGGCGCTGACCGCCGGACGGCGGTGGTGGTGGCGGCCGCCGGCGCCGCTCCCCCAGGTCTGGGGCCTGCGGCTGTTCCCGCGCTCCGGCGGTGCCGACGAACTCGCCCTGGACCAGGCCCTGTCGGCGCTCTCCGGCCCGGCCCGGGCGGCGTTCGTGCTGCGCGACCTGGAGCGGCTGACGGTCCAGGAGACCCGGCGGGTGCTGGAGGCGGCGGGGGTCGCCGACGCCCGGGAGGCGCTGGCCGAGGCGGACGGGGCCGTCCTGCCGGCCGGGAGCCGGGACCGGGCGCTGCTGGAGTCGGTGGAGTTCGACGCGTGCTCCTTGCAGGCCCGGCCGACGGACCTGATCCGGCGCCGCCAGCACGGCCGGGCGGCGCTGGCGGCCGGGGTGGCGGTGCTGGTGTGCGGGGCGCTGCTGGGCCTGCCGGGCGAGGGCTGGGGGCCGTACGGCGCCGCGGCCCCGCCGTACGCCCGCAACGCCGCCGCCGAGGCGGCCCTGGATCCGGCCCGGCTGACGGTGTCCTCGGCGACGGCCTGGAAGTCCGCGGCCCGGCCGGACTTCTCGGCCTGGCCGGCCCGCGGCGACCGGACCGCCGACAAGGCGCTGCTCCGACGGGCGTTGGCGGTGTGGGCCCGGCCCGGCGCCCGGGTGCCGATCACCTCGACGCCCGGCACGCCCACCGGCCCCGCGGCCGGCCCGCCCCAGTTGCTCTTCGCGGGCGTGGTGGACCACGCGGTGGTGGTGCTCTTCCACGACGGGCTGCGGGTGGTGCGGTACGCCGAGGGCGTCGACGGCCGGCAGCGGGGCGACGGTGCCGGGGCGGGCCTGGACTTCGCCCGGGCGGACGGCGCGGCGGCGGACTCGTCCGGCGCCCTGGTGGTGGGCCGCACACAGGGCAACGTCCGCTATCTGACGGCTCCTTGGGTGACGTCGGTGCAGCTGGTGGACCTGCTGAAGCCGGACACGGCGGGCCAGCCGGTCGCGGTCGGCGCCGACGGGCTGACCGCCCCGGTCCCGGCGCCGCGCGCCGACGGGACGTGCTCGGCCTGGCCCGCGCTCCGGGTCGGCGGGCAGTTGGACGGGCAGCCCGACGGGGTGCCGGGCGGGCGGAACGCCGGTGAGCTGCTGACCGACCTCGGGGAGCTGTCTCCCGCCCGGCTCACCTACGGCCCGCCGGACGCGCCGGGTGCGGTGTCCGGGCCGGAGGGCCGCGTCGCGTGGGCGCGGACCGCCTGCCAGCTGCCCGGGGTCCGTTCGCAGGGCGTGCGGACGGTGAACACCTGGCGGTTCGCGCAGCAGCCGCTCCCCGGGGGCGCGGGCGTCGCGTCCTGGCTGTGCACCCGGGCGGAGACCTGGCGCGGGGCCGGCAGCCGGGCGATGGCCCAGTTCCAGGCGCCGGCGCCGAACGGGCAGCCCTACTCGGCGGGTTCGGTGACCGCCCGCGCCGACGGCGGTACGGCCTGTGGCCCGCGGATGCCGCGGGTGCTGTCGGGCGTGCTGTGGAGGAGCACCGGCGGTCGGTGGTGGCTGTTGGCGGCGGGCAGCGAACAGATCACGTCGATCACGGCGAGCGGCGGGGTGCGGGGCCGGACGTCCGGCCGGCTGCTGGCGGTCCCCGCGTCGGCGGGCGCCCGGGCCGATCTGACGGGCGGGCTGGCGGGCGGCGGGACGGTGCGCGCGCTGCGGTGAGCGGTGGGCGGGGCCGCTCGCCCCGTGGGGTCCGGTGTGCCGGCGGGGCCGCTCGCCGGCTGCGGCGGGCGCGCATTCCCGTCTTTCGGCGTCCAGGGGGTATCGACATTCCTTACCCGCCAGTACATTGACGCCATGTCTAATACGGCCTCGTTGCGGCCCCGGTCGGTCGCGTCCGAGCACACCCCGCTGAAGGCCCGGAACGTGGCCTTCGACTGGGCGGACACCCCCTTGCACTGGATACCCGGCGATCCGTCCAGCACCCACACGATCAATGTGCTGCACCTGCTGCTGCCGGCCGGCGAGCGCTGGTTCGTCCACGTCTACAAACAGGTGCTGCCGTACATCCGCGACCCCGAACTGCGCGCGGACGTCATCGGCTTCATCGGCCAGGAGGCCATGCACTCCCAGGCGCACGACGACGTCCTGCCGCACCTCATGGAGCAGGGCCTGGACCCCACCCCGTACACCGCGCAGGTCGACTGGCTCTTCGAGAAGCTGCTCGGCGACCGGACCCTGCCGCCGGGGCGGGCCCGTGTCTGGTGGCTGAAGGAGCGGGTGGCGATGATCGCCGCGATCGAGCACTACACGGCCTTCCTGGGCGACTGGGTGCTCAACGCCCGCGCCCTGGACGACAGGGGCGCCGATCCGACCATGCTCGACCTGCTGCGCTGGCACGGCGCGGAGGAGGTCGAGCACCGGTCGGTGGCGTTCGACCTCTTCATGCACCTGGACGGCGACTACCGGCGGCGGGTGCGCACCTGGGCGACCGCCTTCACCGCGCTGGTGTTCCTGTGGCAGCGCGGCATCCGCTTCTTCATGGCGAACGACCCCACGCTCAGCAACGGCAAGGCCGCCCTGAAGGACTTCGTACGGGGCGGGCGGCAGGGCATGCTGCCGACCACCGGGGCGATAGCCCGCTCCATCCCCCAGTACCTGAGCCGCGCCTACCACCCCTCGCAGCACGGCAGCACCGAGCAGGCCCTGGCCTACCTCGACCGCTCGCCCGCCGCGACCCCCGGTGCAAGCACCGGATCCACTGGAGCGGCTGCCGCCGCACAGTCCGATGCCGCCCCCGGAGGAGCCTGAAGTGTCCGCGCCTGTCCGTGTTTCCCCGTCCGTCGGCCGCCTCGACCCGTCCCGCAAGGGCCTGCCGCGCCTCGGTACCGTGCTGGTGGTCGCCGGCACCGCCCTGGTGGTCCGGCGGGCCCTGCGGCGGCGGATCCGACGGTCGCCACTGTGGCCGCTGCCCGCGCTGGAGCAGCCGGTCTCCGGGAGGGGCCGGGAGGCGGCCCGGGCGACGTCCTGGAGCGCGCGCCGGGAGGCCGAGCCGTCCCCCGAGCAGGGGCGGCCGTCCCCGCTGCGCCTGCGGGTGGCCGAACGGACCGAGGCCGCCGAGGGGGTGGTGACCCTCCGCCTGGAGGGCGAGCGGCTCCCCGCCTGGGAACCGGGCGCGCACCTCGATCTCGTCCTGCCCTCGGGCGCCGTGCGGCAGTACTCGCTGTGCGGCGAACCGGCCGACGCCGTACGGGCGGACGGCGGGTCGTACACCGTCGCGGTCCGGCTGATCGAAGACGGCCGGGGCGGGTCGCGGGAGGTGCACGAGGCGCTCCGGGCCGGCACGACGGTGGAGGTGCACGGGCCCCGCAACCGCTTCCCCCTGGAGGACCACCACGCCTACCTCTTCATAGCGGGCGGCATCGGCATCACCCCGATCCTCCCGATGGTGCGGCAGGCCGAGGCGGAGGGAGTGCCCTGGCGGCTGCTGTACGCGGGGCGGTCGCGGGCGTCGATGCCGTTCCTGGCGGAGGTCGAGAAGCTGGCCGGGGGCGCCGCCGCGTCCGGTGGCGGGCGGTCGACGGTGGTCGCGGAGGACGAGGAGGGCCGGCCCGACCTGGCCGCGGCGCTCGCCGACGCGCCCCCGCACTCCGCCGTGTACTGCTGCGGCCCCGAGCCCCTGATGGACGCCGTGGCCGCCCTGCTCCCCGACGGGCCGGCGGGCCTCACGCTGCACACGGAGCGCTTCGCCCCGGCGGCGTCCGAGGCGGGGGCCGGGCCCGGCGAGGACGTGGCGTTCGAGGTGGAGTTGCGGCGGACCGGCCGCAGCGTGACGGTCCCGGCCGGCACCAGTGTGCTGCGCGCGCTCCGCGAGGAGGCCCTGCCGGACCTGCCGTACTCCTGCGAGCAGGGCTTCTGCGGCACCTGCCAGCAGCGCGTGCTCGCCGGCGAGGTGGCGCACCGCGACGAACTCCTGACGGACGCGGAACGCGCGGACTCGCTGCTGATCTGCGTCTCCCGGGCGAAGCCGGGGTCGGGGCTGGTCCTGGACCTTTGAATCCGGCCGCGGGCGGGCGGACGCCGGCCGCCCGCCCGCCGGAGGAGGGGGCGTTCGGGCGGTGGTGCCGGTGTGCGGCCGGTCGTTAGGGTGAGCCCATGACGACCGGGGCACGCCGCAGGATGGGGGTCGAGGAGCGACGGGAGCAGTTGATCGCCGTTGCGCTCGGCCTCTTCAGCCACCGCTCCCCCGAGGACGTCTCGATCGACGAGATCGCCGAGGCGGCCGGCATATCGCGGCCGCTGGTCTACCACTACTTCCCGGGCAAGCAGCAGCTCTACGAGGCGGCGCTGCGGCGCGCCGCGGACGAACTCACCGCCCGGTTCGTGGAACCGCACGAAGGCCCGCTGGGCGCCCGGCTGTTGCGTGTCATGGAGCGGTACTTCGACTTCGTGGAGGAGCACGGGCCCGGCTTCTCGGCGCTGATGCGCGGCGGGCCGGCGATCGGCTCGACCCGGACGAGCGCGCTGATCGACGGCGTGCGGCAGGCCGCCTACACGCAGATCCTCAGCCATCTCGACGTGGACGCCCACGCCCCCTCGCCGCGGCTGGAGTTGGTGGTCCGCTCCTGGATCTCGCTCGCCGAGACCACGGCGCTGCTGTGGCTGGACGGCCGCCGGGTGCCGCGCGCGGAGCTGGAGCGGCAGTTGGTGCACGACTTCGCCGCGCTGGCGGCGGTCAGCGCCGCGTACGACCAGGAGATGGCGCAGGTGGTGCGCCGGATGCTGGCGGACGAGCCCGCGGACGGGATGTTCGCTGATCTGGTGGGGCGGTTGCTGGAGCTGCCGCAGCCGGTGTGACGCCGGGCGGCCGACCGGGCCGGGCCCGGGCTGCGGCAGAATCCCGGGCATGGACGAGATCACGTACCGGCTGGCCGAGGCGGGGGACGACCCGGCCGTTCTGGTCGGCCTCTATGACGCGGCGGCCCGTTGGATGGTGGAGCACGGCATAGACCAGTGGAAGCCCGGCGGCAAGGACGAGGAGCACTTCCGGCGGCGGATCGCGCAGGGCGAGGTCTGGCTGGCGGAGGCCGCCGGCCGGGTCGTCGGCGGCTTCGAGCTGTGGTGGGCGGACGAGCCGGCCTGGGGGCCGCAGCCGCCGGTGGCGGGGTATGTGCACCGGCTGATGGTGGACCGCTCGTGCGCACCGGCGGGGACCGGGCGGGCGATGCTGGCCCGGGCCGAGCGGCGGATCGCGGAGTCGGGGCGGACCTGGGCGCGGCTGGACTGCATGGCGAGCAATCCGCGGCTGCGGCCGTACTACGAGGGCGCGGGCTATGCGGTCGTGGGAGAGCAGTCGTCCAAGGACGGGGGCGGGGGGAGCCGGTACGCGGTGACCCTGTTCGAGAAGCGGGTGGAGTAGCGACCGCTCCCGCCCCCACCGGCTCCCCCTCCGCGTCAGCCCTGGCGGAAGACCGCGACGGTGCGGGGCGGGACGGTGAAGGTGCCGGCGGCGCGGTCGTAGGTCGCGGTGGCCGTGGTGCGGTCGGCGCCGTGGGCCTGCAGGGGGTGCAGGGCGTAGGGCCGTCCGGCGAGGGCCGGGACGGTCTGGGCCTGGCGTCGGGGGGTGGCGTTGAAGACGACGACGAGGTCGGCCAGGCGCATGGTGAGGACGCCGGGGGTCTCGTCCGGGCCGGAGAGGGGGAAGGAGAGGGCGGCCTGGACGGCGGTGGCGGTGGACAGGCCGAAGGCCGGTTCGGTGGCGTGGATGCGGAGCAGGTCGCGGTAGGCGGCCGAGGCCGCGGTGCGGGTGGCGCAGTCCGGGCGGAGCCCGGGGTCGGCCAACAGGGGCCGGGCGTAGGGCCACTTGTCCTTGTTGTCGGCGGCCGGTGGCAGGCCGCGGCCGAAGCCGTTGCCGGCCGGGTCGCCGCGGGGGTCGTCGGTGCAGGTCCAGTGCAGGGCGTTGAACCAGTCGCCGCTGTTGAAGGAGTTGCGGTCGAGGGACTTGGAGCGCAGCAGGTCGGTGCCCGCCTGGGAGAGCGCCGGGCCCTGGGAGAGGGCGGCGGTCGCCAGGGCGACGACCTGCATCCGGGCGCGGTCGGCCGTCGGGGTGCCGGGCGGCAGCTTGTAGGCGAGGGCGTCGTAGAGGGTTTCGTTGTCGTGGGCGTCGGCGTAGGCGAGGGCGTCGCCGGGGGCGGCGGCATAGCCGGCGGGGGCGCCGTTGTAGTCGATCTGGGAGCCCTTGACCCGCCGGCCGGTGGTGTCGGTGAAGGCGTAGTCGGCGAGGTTGCCGGTGAGCCCGACCTTGATCAGGTCCTGGTAGTGCAGGAGGCGGGCGCGCTGGGCGGCCGCATCGCCGTTGCCGGGTGAGGAGTTGGGGTCGGTGGAGAGGCCGGAGGCGAAGCCCTGGACGCGGGGGTCGGCGTCGAAGGGACTGCCGCCGCGCACCGCGTCGCGGGCCCGGTCGCTGAAGGTGGCGATGCCGGTGCCGGCCATGTTGCGCTGGGTGGCCTGGACGAAGCGGGCGTCGTTCGCGGCCTCGCCGAAGTTCCAGCCCTCGCCGTAGAGGATCACCGCCTTCCCGTCGACGCCGTCCCGGGCCGGGGTCAGGGCGTCGAGGGCCTTGCGGACGGCGAGGATGTTGGCCTTGGGGTGGTGGCCCATGAGGTCGAAGCGGAAGCCGTCGACCTTGTACTGCTTGGCCCAGCTGACGACGGAGTCGACGACGAGCTTGCCCATCATGGTGTGTTCGGGGGCGGTGCCCGCGCAGCAGGTGGAGGTGGCGACGGTGCCGTCGTCGAGCAGCCGGTGGTAGTAGCCGGGCACGATGCGGTCCAGGACGGAGCGCGGGTCGTCCTTCCCGGCGGCGGCGGTGTGGTTGTAGACGACGTCCATCACGGTGCGCAGGCCGATGCCGTTGAGGCCCTGCACCATGCGGCGGAATTCGACGGTGCGGGCGGTCCCTTCGGGGTCGGAGGCGTAGGAGCCCTCGGGGACGGTGTAGTGCAGCGGGTCGTAGCCCCAGTTGTAGCCGTCCCGGTCGGCCGTGGCCGCCACGCACTCCTGCTGGCGCGCGGAGTCGGGGGGCAGGGCGGTCAGGTCGCAGTCGGGGCGCCGCTGGTCGGCGCGGCGCTCGGGGACGGAGGAGAAGTCGAAGGCCGGCAGCAGGTGGACGTGGGTGGTGCCGGCCGCGGCGAGGGCCGCCAGGTGCCGCATGCCGGCGGAGTCGGTGTCGGTGAAGGCGAGGTACTGGCCGGGGTGGTGGGAGGTGGCGTCCTCGATGGAGAAGTCGCGGATGTGCAGTTCCTGGATGCGGGCCCGGCGCAGCGGCACCGGCGCGGGCTTGCGCAGCGCCGTCCAGCCCTTGGGGGCGAGCCGGGGGTCGGCGAGGTCGACGACGAGACTGCGGGCGGAATCGGTGGTCAGCGCGGTGGCGTACGGGTCGGTGACCGCGTCGGTGACGGTCCGGCCGGCGCTCGGGGCCCAGACGGTGACCAGGTAGCGGTACGGCTTCCCGGTCCAGTCCCGCCCACCCCGCACGCTCCACACCCCGGTCGCCTCGTCACGGCACATCGGGACGCGGCGGCCGGCCAGTTCGAGGGCGACGGTGCGGGCGGTGGGCGCCCAGACGGAGAGGGTGGGGCGCCCGGCGTGGAACACCGGCCCCAGGGCGGCGTGTTGGGCGCGGGCGCCGTAGAGGTCGTCGAGGACACCGGGGATCTGCACGCCGGTGGTGTGCGGCCCGTCGGGGGCGGCCTGGGTGGCGACCAGCCGCTGCCGGAGGGCGGTGCGGGCCAGGGCGCGGTCGCGGGGATCGACGGTGAACACCGGGTAGCCGGTTAGGTGCGGGTAGGCGGCCCGTTCGGCGGGGGTGAGGGTGCCGGGGGCGAGCCGGATGCGGCCCGCGGTGCGTCCGGGCTCGCCGAACTCCAGTTGGGCGGCGGTGGGTTGGGCGCCCTTCCAGACCACGGTGGTGCGGTCGATCCATTGGGCCTCGGCCTTGGCCTGGCCGCCGGAGGGGGCCGCCTGGGCCCGGGGCTGCGGCGGGAGGGCGAGCGCGGTGGCGCCGGCCAGCAGGGCAAGGACGGCGGCGATCCGGCGGCGGGCGCGGTGCGCGGTGGAGGGCATGGCCCCTGGTTCTAGTCGCGGGGAACGATTGCTGCAAGACCTTTCGCAAGAGATTGCAACGGTGTTACGTTCCCAGGCGAGCCGGTCCGGCCGACCGGAGGCCCACCACGCGGTGGGTCCTACGCGCCCGGCCGCCCGGACCGGCCACCAGACGGCGCCCGCTGGCGCGTAGTCACCCATCGGGAAGGCAGGGCGAATTGCCCGGCCGGACGCGGGGAATCCCCCCATCATGATCAACAATCCCGAGAACGCCACCGCCCGCGACCCGCACCACCATGACGACGCGACCCGCAACTACTACGACACCGGCGACGTCGACGCCTTCTACGACGCCGTATGGGGCGGCGAGGACATCCACGTCGGCATCTACGCCGACGGCCACGAGGCGATCGCGGCCGCCTCGCACCGCACCGTCGAGCACGCGGCGGAAAAGGTCGCGGACCTGCTCGGCCCGCACGCCACCGTGCTCGACCTCGGCTCTGGATACGGCGGTTCCGCCCGCGCGCTCGCCGAGCGCTTCGGCTCCCGCGTCGTCGCCCTCGACCTCAGCGAGAGCCACAACCGGCGCAACCGCGCGGCCAACGCCCGGCGCGGACTGGACGGCCTCATCGAGGTCGTCACCGGCTCCCTCAACGACCTCCCCTACGAGGCGGAGCGGTTCGACGTCGTCTGGTCGCTGGAGGTCCTCTGCCACCTGGAGGACCGGAAGCGCGCGCTGAGCGAGGCCGTACGGGTGCTGCGACCGGGTGGCGGGCTGGTGTTCTCGGACATCATGGTGGGCGAGGAGACTCCGGCGGAGGCCGTGCGTCCCGCACTCTCCCGTCTCGGCGTCAAGGACCTGGCCACGTCCGCCTTCTACCTGGAGCAGCTGTCCGGCCTCGACCTCAAGGACCCCGCCTTCGAGGACCGCACCCCGGATATCGCCACGCACTACGGGCGCCTGGACGAGGAAATCCACCGGCGTGCGCCGGAACTGCGGTCCGTCATCAGCCCGGCGTACCTCGACGGCCTGCTGACCAACCTCCCCCTGTGGCGGGACATCACCCAACGGAACCTGCTGCGCTGGGGCCTCTTCCACGCCCGTCGCTGACGTCGCCGATCCTTACGCCACGCCTCTTCTTCCGAGTGCTCCCGAGTTCCCACGAGTCCCCACGAGTCCCTTACGGAAACGCTCGGTTGGCCTCCGCGAGGCCCGCGGCTCCTGCCTGCGGGCCTCGCGGATCACAGCTCGGCCTCGCGGATCACCGTCTCAGGCCGGTCCGGGTCAGGTCTCCAGGTAGGCGCCCCACACCCAGCCCTCCTGGCCGCTGGCCACGTAGCCGTACCACCAGCGGTGGCCGTCGTGTCCCGGCTTGCTGCACAGGGTCGAGAACGAACGCCAACCCCCGGTCACGACCTTGGAGGACGCGTAAGGAGACTCGTGGATCGGCGTGGCCGGGCCCATGGAGTGCATCTTGTCCACTTCCTTACGCGTGCACGCGCTGGAGCCGACGGCCGAGGCTGTCGGAGCGGTGACGGCAACGGAAGCAAACGCCAGGGCAGCGGTGGCACCCGCGAGCACGGCCGCCCTCAAGGACTTCTTCATCAATCTTCTTTCCTGCGAAGGTACCCGGCGAACCGGGATATCTCTCGACACTCCGATCGTTCGGCGACGACCAAGTGTCCGAAAAACCTAACACTCCAGGAAGCGCCTGCCGCAACGCAGTTGACCTGGGACTACCTGCCCGCCACCAGGTCGAGTTCGGCGCGGACGACCTTGCCGATCGGGTCGCGGTCGAACACCGTCCAGCGGGAGGCGAGCGCCGCCACGACGAGCAGGCCGCGCCCGGACTCGGCGTCATGCGTCGGAACCATGAGCCGGTCAGGAGCCGGCGGTCGCCGCTCGCTGCGCGTATCGGCGACATCGATACGGAGCGTGCCGGGGCAGGCGGCAGCCGCGCCGGGATCGGCGTGGCACACGCTCGCCAGGCGCAGCTCGAAGTCCCGCCCCCGTACGTGGCCGTGCAACACGGCGTTCGCGGCGAGTTC
Organism: Streptomyces noursei; assembly: GCF_016917755.1. Taxonomy (GTDB): domain Bacteria; phylum Actinomycetota; class Actinomycetes; order Streptomycetales; family Streptomycetaceae; genus Streptomyces; species Streptomyces yunnanensis. Next base: position 3,280,852 of record NZ_CP070326.1, read on the forward strand.
GGCGACGATCGCGCCGACGGAATCGGACAACCCGCTGCCATAGGGGAAGCCCCACACGTCGAGCCGGTGGACGGCGAGCCGCCGGGCGAGCCGGGCACCCAGACGGGTGGAGCTGAAACGCTGGGTGAACGTACGTACGACGGCGGGGGTTTGCGCCGCCGGGAGTGTGGTGTGCGCTGGCATGACGCCAACGCTGCTGGTCAGCCGGCTCGTACTCCACGGACTCGGCTCGTACTTCGGGAACTGTACGAGTTGAGTACGTGGACCGGGTTGAGTAACAAGCCATAACCATGGGTGACTTGCGGGGCCAGGACCAGTGACCGGGAGTACCCGAATGGAAGACAGCAGCACCGACACCTACGACAGTGCCCGGCCGGAGCCCTCCGGCAGTCTGCGGACCTTCGGCGCCGTCTATCAAGGGTTTCGCGAGAACGCAGGATTCACGCAGGAGGCCCTATCGCCGGTGATCCGGTACTCGGCGCACTACATCGGCTCCGTCGAACAGGGCCGCCGCCTCCCCTCGAAGAAGTTCATCGACCGCTCGGAGGAGGCGCTGTGCGCGAACGGCGTGCTACGCAAGGCGGCGAAGCGGCTGTCGAAGCAACCGGGGCTGGCCCGGTGGTTCCGGGAGTGGGCGGAGCTGGAGAAGCAGGCGATCAATCTCTACACCTACGAATGCCGCCTGGTTCCCGGGCTTTTACAGTCGGAGCCGTACGCGCGCACACTGTTCGAGAACCGCGTCCCGCTACTGTCCGAGGAGGAGGTCGAGACCCAGGTGGCCGCCCGTCTGGAGCGGCAGAAACTGCTGCGGGACCGGCCGAACACAGCGTTCAGCTTTGTCATCGACGAGCATGTATTCCTGCGCCCCACCGGCGGCCCGGACACCGTCCGGGGGCTGATCGACCAGGTGCTGGAATGCATGACGCTCCGGAATGTAGACGTGCAGGTGATGCCGCTGCGACGGGGCGTGCATGCCGGTCTGAACGGGCCGATGCAGTTGCTGGAGACACCGGACAACCAGTGGTTCGGCTACTGCGAAGGCCAGGAAAGCAGCCAGTTCATCACCGACCCGCAGACGATCAGCACCCTCTACATGCGCTATGCGAAACTGCTTTCGCAGGCTCTCACCCCCGAAGACTCCTGGAGCCTGCTGAAGCAGATCCGAGGAGCGCTATGAGCAGCACCCCCGAACTGACCTGGTTCAAAAGCACCTACAGCAGTGGCGACTCCGGCGACTGCGTAGAAGTAGCCCTCTCCTGGCGGAAGTCGAGCTACAGCGGCGACGACTCCGGCGACTGCATAGAAATCGCCGCCTGCCCCACCACCGTCCATATCCGGGACTCCAAGGACAAGGACGGCCCCTGGCTCGCGGTGCCGGCGGCCGGCTGGGCGGCGTTCGTCACCTACGCCGCCCAGGGCCGGTAGAACCCCGTACGACCAGCTCCGGCTGGAAGACGAACTCGGTGCGCTGGACGGGGTTTCCCTGGATCTCCTCGATCAGCGCGCCCACGGCAGCGGTCGCCATCGCCTGCACCGGCTGCCGGACCGTGGTCAGCGGCGGGGCGGTGAAGGCGATCAGCGGGGAGTCGTCGAAGCCGACGACGGAGAGCTTGCCGGGGACGTCGATCCCCCGCTGCCGGGCCGCGCGCACCACGCCCAGCGCCATCAGGTCGCTGCCGCAGACGATGCCCGTACAGCCGTCGTCGAGCAGGGCGGCGGCCGCGGCGTGGCCGCCCTCGACGCTGAACAGGGTGTGCTGGATGCGTCGTTCGGCCTGCCCCCTCCGCAGGCCGAACGACTCCTCCAGGGCCGCCGCGAAGCCCTCCGCCTTGCGGCGGGAGGGCACGTAGCGGGCCGGGCCGACGGCCAGCCCGATGCGCTCGTGGCCCAGTTCGACGAGGTGGCGCACGGCCATCCGGGCCGCGGCGCGGTCGTCGGGCGAGACACAGGGCGCGTCGACCCGGTCGTTGTAGCCGTTGATCAGGACGTAGGGCACGCCCCGGGAGGTCAGGCGGGTGTAGCGGGAGGGGTCGGCGGCGGTGTCGGCGTGCAGCCCGGACAGGAAGACGATGCCGGTGACGCCGCGCTCCTCCAACTGCTCGACGAGCTCGTCCTCGGTGGCTCCGCCCGGCATCTGGGTGCACAGGACCGGCGTGTAGCCCTGTCCCGCCAGGCACTGCTCGATGACCTGGGCGAAGGCCGGGAAGATCGGGTTGGTCAGCTCCGGGATGACCAGGCCGACCAGGCCGGCGCTGCGCCGCCGCAGCCGGACCGGGCGTTCGTAGCCGAGGACGTCGAGCGCGGCGAGCACCCGCTGACGGGTGCCCGCCGCCACGCCCGCCCGGCCGTTGAGGACACGGCTGGCGGTCGCCTCGCTGACCTCCGCCTGGGCGGCGATGTCGGACAGCCGCGGGGTGGGCCGGGGTGCCGGACGGGTCACTCCGCCCACCAGATCGTGGTGTCCGCGGGAATCTCCCGCACCGGCGCGGCGGACGACCCCGTCGGCGTGGGGCCGGCGAACGGGGCCCGGGAGGAGAGCAGTTGGCGGACGGGCGGCAGCGGCAGCCGCACGGCCCCCGCCGTGGTGTTCACCGTGCAGATCAGCCCGCCGGGGCGGCGGAAGGCCAGCACGCCCTCGGGGGCGGGCAGCCACTCGACCGCGTCCCCCGCGCCGAGGCCGGGGTGGGCCCGGCGCACCGCCAGTGCGCTGCGGTACAGCTCCAGGGTGGAGTGCGGGTCGCCGGTCTGGGCCTGGACGGTGAGCGCCGCCCAGTCGTCGGGCTGGGGCAGCCAGGTGTCGCCGGCGCCGAAGCCGTACGGCGGTTCTGTGCCGCTCCACGGCAGCGGTACGCGGCAGCCGTCGCGGAGGCCGTCCTGGCCGCTGTCGCGGAAGAAGGACGGGTCCTGGCGGACCTCGTCGGGCAGCTCGGTGACCTCGGGGAGGCCGAGTTCCTCGCCCTGGTAGAGGTAGGCCGAGCCGGGCAGCGCCAGCATCAGCAGCGTGGCGGCGCGGGCGCGGTCCAGGCCGCCGCCGAGGCGGGTGCGGTGGCGCACGACGTCGTGGTTGGACAGGACCCAGGTGGCCGGTGCGCCGACGGCGCCGAGGGCGGAGAGGGAGGCGTCGACGGCGGCGCGCAGCGCGTCGGCGTCCCAATCGGTGCTCAGGTAGTGGAAGTTGAAGCCCTGGTGGAGTTCGTCGGGGCGGACGTAGCGGGCGAGCCGTTCGAGGGTGGGTGCCCAGGCTTCGGCGACGCCGATCCGCTCCCCCGGGTACTCGTCGAGGATCGCCCGCCAGGAGCGGTAGACGGCGTGCACGCCGTCCTGGTCGAAGAAGGGGAGGATCTGACTGCCGATCAGCCGGGCCTGTTCGCCGTGGCCGATGTCGGGCAGGCCGGGGGCCTTGACCATGCCGTGGGCGACGTCCACCCGGAAGCCGTCCACGCCCAGGTCCAGCCAGAAGCGCAGGATGGAGCGGAACTCGTCCTGGACGGCCGGGTGGTCCCAGTTGAAGTCGGGCTGTTCGGGGGCGAAGAGGTGCAGGTACCACTCGCCGTCGGGGAGGCGGGTCCAGGCGGGGCCGCCGAAGACGGACTCCCAGTCGTTGGGCGGGAGTTCGCCGTTGTCCCCGCGGCCCTTGCGGAAGTGGAAGCGCTCGCGCAGGACCGAGCCGGGCCCCTCGGCCACCGCGCGGCGGAACCACGCGTGCTGGTCGGAGCAGTGGTTGGGGACGATGTCGATGATGATGCGAAGACCCTGGTCGTGGGCCTCGCGGATCACCGCCTCGGCGTCCGCGAGGGTGCCGAAGAGGGGGTCGGTGGCGCGGTAGTCGGCGACGTCATAGCCGGCGTCGGCCTGCGGGGAGGCGTAGAAGGGGCTCAGCCAGACGGCGTCCACGCCCAGGTCGCGCAGGTGGGCGAGGCGCCCGCGGATACCGGGCAGGTCGCCCATGCCGTCGCCGTTGCCGTCGGCGAAGCTGCGCGGATAGATCTGGTAGATCACGGCGTCCCGCCACCACTCGGTGGCCGCCGCGGTGGAGGTGTCGCCGGGTCCGGGGCGCCCGTACGGGGCGGTGTCGGAGGGGGCGTCGGGCTGTCGGGTCATGTCATCCCTTGGTGGTGCCGGCGGTCAGTCCGGCGACGAGGTGGCGCTGGGCGAAGGCGAAGACGAGCGCGGCCGGCACGGCGATGATCACGGCGGCGGCGGTCATCGAACCCCAGTCGTTGTTGTACTGGTTGACGAAGGTCTGGAGCCCGCCGGCGAGGGTGAGGTTGTCCTCGCCGGTCATGAAGGCGGAGGCGTAGGCGACCTCGGCCCAGGCCGTGACGAAGGTGTAGAAGCCGGTGACGGCCAGGCCGGGGCGGGCGAGCGGGAGGACCAGTCGCCAGAAGGTGCCGAAGGGGGTGAGGCCGTCCACCCGGCCCGCTTCGTCGATCTCCACCGGGATGGTGTCGAAGAAGCCCTTCATCATCCAGGCACAGAACGGGACGGCGATGGTGAGGTAGGTGAGGACCAGGCCGAGCGGCTGGTTGAGCAGGCCGAGGGAGGCGAGCAGGTTGTACAGCGGGACGATCAGCACCGCGACCGGGAACATCTGGGTGATCAGCAGCAGCCACAGCAGCGGGCGCATGCCGGGGAAGCGGAAGCGGCTGACGGCGTAGCCGGTGGTGGCGGCGGTGAAGACCCCGATGACGGTGGTCAGGGCGACGACGACCACGGAGTTGCCGAACCAGGTGAGGAAGGAGGTGCCGGTCAGGACGTGGGTGTAGTTGTCGAGGGTGAAGTGGGTGACGACGCTGGTGGTGAAGGCGTCGTTCTTGGGTTTGAAGGAGGTCACCAGCAGCCACAGCGGCGGGAAGACCGCGACGACGGCGGCGAGCACCAGGGCCAGGTGCAGTCCGACCGAGGCCGACCAGTGCCGTTCGGAGCGTGTGCGCGCCATCGTCACCACACCTCTCCCTGCTTGCGCAGCGCCCGGCGGTAGCCGACGGCGACGAGGGCGAGGACGGCGAGGATGACCATGCCCCAGGTGGCGGAGGCGGAGAAGTTGCGGGGGCTGTCCACGAAGGAGAGGCGGTAGGCGTAGGTCACCAGGATCTCGGTGGCGTCGCCGGGTCCGCCCCTGGTGAGCAGGAAGATCACCGGGAACATGTTGAACGTCCAGATGGTGGAGAGCAGGATCACGGTGCCGCTGACCGCGCGCAGACCGGGCACGGTGATGTGGCGGAAGCGCTGCCAGGCGCCGGCGCCGTCCATCTCGGCGGCCTCGTAGAGCTCGCCGGGGATGGACTGCAGCCCGCCGAGCAGCGCGACGAGCATGAACGGCACGCCCAGCCAGACGTTGACCGCGATGACCGAGAGCTTGGCCCAGGTCGGGTCGTTGAGCCAGGGCACGGCGTCGAGGCCGCCGCCGGCCAGCAGCTTGTTGAGGATGCCGTTCTTCTCGTTGTAGAGCATCCGCCAGGTGAAGACGGAGACGAAGGCGGGGATGGCCCAGGGCAGGATCAGCGCCAGGCGGTAGAAGGTGCGGCCGCGCATCCGGCGGTTGAGCAGGTTGGCCAGTGCGAGGGCGGTGAGGAAGGTGAGCGAGACACAGCCGACGGTCCACACCACGGTCCAGCCGAGGCGGTCCCAGAAGACGCCGTCGGTCAGCACCGCCCGGTAGTTGTCCAGGCCGGTGAAGTGGTAGGTGGCGGGGATGTGGTTCATGCCGATCGAGCGCTCGACATTGGCCTCGTTGGCGTCGGTCAGGGAGAGGTAGACGCCGCGGACGAGGGGTATCCCGATGATGACGCCGATGACGAGGACGACCGGGGCCACCATCGTCCAGGCGTACCAGTGGGTGCCGATCGCCCGGCGGATCCGGGCGGTGAGCGTCACGTGTAGTCCTTGAGCAGCTTCCGGTAGGCGTCCCCGACGGCCTTGGCGGCCTGCTCGGGCGTGGCGGCGCCGGTGAGCACCTTGTTCATCTGGACCTTGAGCGGTTCGAAGAGGGAGTTGCCCTGGGCGATCCAGGGGCGCTGCACGGCGCCGTCGACGGCGGGCTTGAAGAACGCGACCATCTCGTTCTGCTTGACCGCCGGGACGTCGTAGACGGACTTGCGGGTGGGCAGCAGGCTGAGCTTGTCGGTGGTCTCCTGCTGGACCTTCGCCGAGCTCATGTACTTCACGAAGGCGTAGGCGGCCTGGAGGTTCTTGCTGCCGGCGTAGACGGAGAGGTCCCAGCCGCCCTGCGGGGAGCCCTGGGCGGTGCTGCCGCCGGGGACGGGGGCGACGCCGAGGTTGCCCTTGTCCTGGAACGCCTTGCCGGCGCGGGCGCCCTCGATGTCCCAGGGGCCGTCGATCGCCATCGCGACGGTGCCGTCCTTGAGGGCCTTGAGCTGGTTCTCCTGGCCGTCGGTGGCGTCGGTGACGGCGGCCTTGGAGTCCACCAGCTGCTTGATGGTGCGGAACGCTCGGACGCCGGCGGCGCTGTCGATGGTGACCTTCTTGTGGGCCGCGTCGACCATGTCGCCGCCCTCGCCGTAGAGGTAGGGCAGGAACCAGTAGGGGTCGTCGCCACGCAGGTAGAGGGCGGTGGCGCCGGTCTTGTCCTTGATCTTCCGGGCGGCGGCGGCGAGTTCGGTGACGTTCTTGGGGACGGCGACGCCGGCGTCCTGCAGGAGCTTCTTGTTGTAGAAGAGCGCGAGGGTGTCGATGACCTGCGGCGCGGCATAGGTCTTGCCGCCGAACCTGGTCGAGCCGACGGCCTGCGGGAGGTAGTCGCCGGTGTTGTCCAGGGCCGGGGTGCCGTCGAGCGGGGCGAGGTAGCCGAGGTTGGCGAAGTCGGCGACCCAGGCGACCTCGGTGCGCATCACGTCGGGGGCACCGGCGCCGCCGCCCGCGGCGTTCTTGAACTTGGCGTTGGCATCGCCGAAGGGGACGTTCACATAGGAGACGTGGACTTTGGGGTGCTCCTTCTGGAAACCCTCCGCAAGCTTCCGGTACGTGGCCTTCTCGGCGTCGTTGGAGGTGTCCCAGAAGGTAACGGTTCCGGACAGTTCACCTCCGGCCGCTCCGCCGCCGTCACCCCCGCTCCCGCATCCCGTCGCCGCCAGTGCCAGGCCCGCTACCAGCGCGGTGGCGAGAGCGCCACGTATGCCACGCCGCATGTGAACTCCTTAGGGAAAGCCTCGGTTGGCGGTCTGGAACGTAACAGCGCCGAAAACAAACCGAAAGATGTTGCGAGACTTTTCTGCAAGAATTCTGGAAGGAGTTGCGGCGCGCTGGCCGGAACGGAACCCCCCGAGCCCCTGGCGCACCGTCACCCGCCGCCCCTCCGAGCGTTGACTTCGTGGAAGCACCTTCGCCTCATGACCTGACAGGGACGGCAGATGACCCAGGAGCTCACTTCCCCCAGCCCCGCCCCCCAGGCCGCCGGATCCGACCGAGGCCAGGGATGGTGGCGCGACGCCGTCATCTACCAGGTCTACGTCCGGTCCTTCGCCGACAGCGACGGAGACGGCATCGGCGATCTGCGCGGGGCGCGCGACCGGCTCCCCTATCTCAAGGACCTGGGCGTGGACGCCGTCTGGCTCACCCCGTTCTACGCCTCGCCGCAGGCCGACGGCGGGTACGACGTCGCCGACTACCGCGCCGTCGACCCGCTCTTCGGCAGCCTCCAGGACGCCGACGACCTGATCGGCACCGCGCACGCGCTGGGCCTGCGGGTGATCGTGGACATCGTCCCCAACCACACCTCCGACCGCCACCCCTGGTTCCAGGACCCGGAGCTGGCCCGACAGCGCTACGTCTTCCGGCCCGGCAAGGGCGAGCACGGCGAACTGCCGCCCAACGACTGGGAGTCGGTCTTCGGCGGCCCCGCCTGGACCCGCACCGACCGCGGCGACTGGTACCTGCACCTCTTCGCCCCCGAACAGCCCGACCTGGACTGGGAGCGGCCCGAGGTGCACGAGGAGTTCGCCGCCATCCTGCGCTTCTGGCTGGACCTGGGCGTGGACGGCTTCCGGGTGGACGTCGCCCACGGCATGGTCAAGGCCGCCGGCCTGCCCGACATCGGCCACGGCGAACAGGCCCGGCTGATTGGCAGTCAGATCCTCCCCTTCTTCGACCAGGACGGCGTGCACGCCATCCACCGCGCCTGGCGCCGGCTGCTGGACACCTACGGCGAGGCCAACGACAAGGAGGTGATCGGGGTCGCCGAGGCATGGGCGCCCAGCGTCGAGCGGCTGGCCCTCTACGTCCGCCCGGACGAGCTCCACCAGGCGTTCAACTTCCAGTTCCTGACCACCCCGTGGGAGGCCGAGGCGCTGCGCGGGGTCATCGACTCCTCGCTGACCGCCACCGTCGCCGTCGGCGCGCCCACCACCTGGGTGCTCTCCAACCACGATGTCGTCCGACACACCACCCGCCTCGGCGGCGGCCTCGCCCGGGCCCGCGCCGCCACCCTGCTGATGCTGGCACTGCCCGGCTCGGCCTACCTCTACCAGGGCGAGGAACTCGGCCTCCCCGAGGTCACCGACCTGCCCGCCGAGGTGCGTCAGGACCCGGCGTTCTTCCGCGGCCGGCTCGGCGGCGACGGGCAGGCGGCCGACGGCTGTTCCGGCGCCAGCGGCCAGGACGGCTTCCGGGACGGCTGCCGGGTGCCGCTGCCCTGGTCCGGCGAGCTGCCGCCGTACGGCTTCGGGCCGGGCGGCAGTTGGCTGCCGCAGCCCGGCGACTGGGGCCGGCTGAGCGTCGCGGCACAGGCCGGCGACCCGTCCTCGACCCTGGAGCTCTACCGCGAGGCGCTGGAGCTGCGCCGCCGTCTGCCGGGCCTGGGCGACGGCGAGATGACGTGGCAGCCCGCCCCCGAGGGCGTGTTGGCGTTCCGCCGGCCCGGGGTGCTGTGCACCGTCAACACCCGCGGCCAGGACACCGAGATCCCGCTGCCCGGGGAACTGCTGCTCGGCACCGCGCCGGTGGCGGTCGGCGACGGGTCGGCGGTGCTGCCCGGGGACAGCTGCAGCTGGTGGGCAATCTGACATGCGACCGGTACAGTCCACGTCATGACCGCCCGGCTGGCCGATATCGCAGCACAGGCGGGTGTCAGCGAGGCCACCGTCAGCCGGGTTCTCAACGGGAAGCCCGGCGTCTCCGCCACCACCCGCCAGTCCGTGCTTGCCGCCCTCGACGTACTGGGCTACGAGCGACCGGTCCGCCTTCGGCGGCGCAGTGCGGGGCTGGTCGGGCTGATCACCCCGGAGCTGGAGAACCCGATCTTCCCGGCCTTCGCCCAGGTGATCGGGCAGGCCCTGACCCGCCAGGGCTACACCCCGGTGCTGGCCACCCAGACCCCGGGCGGCTCCACCGAGGACGAACTCACCGAGATGCTGGTGGACCGCGGGGTGGCCGGCATCATCTTCGTCTCCGGACTGCACGCCGACACCTCCGCCGACATGGGGCGCTACGAGCAGCTGCGCGGCCAGGGCGTGCCCTTCGTCCTCATCAACGGCTTCTCCGACAAGGTGCGGGCGCCGTTCGTCTCCCCCGACGACCGGGCCGCGGTGGAGCTGGCGGTGACCCATCTCACCGCGCTGGGGCACCGGCGGATCGGGCTGGCGGTCGGGCCGAAGCGGTTCGTGCCGGTCCAGCGCAAGATCGAGGGGTTCCTCCGCTGCGCCCAGGAGCGGCTCGGCATGGACGCGGCGGAGGCGGAGCCGTTCGTCCAGCACTCGCTCTACACCCTGGAGGGCGGCCAGGCCGCGGCCGCCGCGCTGATCGAGCGGGGCGTGACGGCGATCGTGTGCGCCAGCGACATGATGGCGCTGGGAGCGATCCGGGCCGCCCGGCAGCGCGGGCTGGACGTGCCGCGGGAGATGTCCGTGGTGGGCTTCGACGACTCCCCGCTGATCGCGTTCACCGACCCGCCGCTGACGACGATCCGGCAGCCCGTCCAGGCCATGGGGCAGGCGGCGGTCCGGGCGCTGCTGGAGGAGATCGGGGGCACCCCGGCGCCGCCCAGCGAGTTCGTCTTCCACCCCGAGCTGGTGGTGCGGGGTTCGACGGCGTCGGCGCCGAAGGCGGCGCCCGGGACGGCGAAGGTGCCCCGGCCGCTGCGGGCCGCCCGGGTCGTCCCCTAGGGGTTTGCCCGTCCTCCTGAAGGTCGATATGAGGTGTCGCTCACCCGACCGGAGGATGATCGGCCGCGAAACCCTTTCTGGCAGACTGTCTGCCTATGGGTGATGCGCATGTGAGGACATTGGACGACCTGCAGGCCGCCCCGCCAGCCAGCGGGGAGCACACGGAGCGTCCCGTCGACAGGGGGCGACTGGCCCGGCTGCGGACCCCGCGCTCACCCCGCCTCTGGTTCGAGATCCTGCTGATCGCGGTCAGCTACTGGACCTACTCCGTGATCCGCAACGCGGTGCCCGAGCAGAAGGACAAGGCGCTGCGGAACGCCGACTGGATCTGGCAGGCCGAGCACGCCCTGGGCATCGCCGTCGAGCACACCGTCAACCACGCCGTCAACTCGGTGACCTGGTTGATCGTCTCGATGAACTACTACTACGCGACGCTGCACTTCATCGTGACGATCGGGGTGCTGATCTGGCTCTACCGATGGCATCCCGGGCGGTACGCGGCGGCCCGGCTCGCGCTCTTCGCGACCACCGGCGTCGCCCTGGTCGGCTACTACTTCTACCCGCTCGCGCCGCCCCGGCTGATGCCGGACGGCGGCTTCGTCGACACCGTCATCGAGCACGGCACCTGGGGCTCCATGGCGTCCGGGAACCTCGCGTCGATGTCCAACCAGTACGCCGCGATGCCGTCGATGCACATCGGCTGGTCGCTGTGGTGCGGCATCACCATCGCGCTGCTGGCGAAGCCGGTGTGGGCCAAGGCGCTGGGCCTGCTCTACCCGGCCACGACGCTGACGGTGATCGTCTCCACCGCCAACCACTTCTGGCTGGACGCGCTGGGCGGGGTGCTGTGCCTGGCGTTCGGCTATGCGCTGGCCTGCGCGTGGTACGGGCGGCTGCCGCACCGGCTGGCGCGGTACGTGGGGGCGGCCGAGCTCGGCCCCCTCAAGGCGTGACCCTCCGCAAGGGGTGACCCCGCGCGGGGCGCGACCCCGCGTACGGTGCGGCGGCGGCCCCGGGCGGACCGCGGGCCGGCCCGGGGCACCGGTGGGGTCACGCCCCGTAGAACAGCTCCTCGACGACGGCCCGGGCCCGGCGGGTGATCCGCCGGTAGTCGTCGACCATCTCGCCGACGTGCCCCTCCTCGTAGCCGAGGTAGCGGCCGACCGCCGCCAGCTCCCGGCCGTCCGCCGGGAAGGTGTCGCCGGGCCGGCCGCGCACCAGCATCACCGCGTTGCGCACCCGCGCCGCCAGCACCCACGCCTCGTCCAGCGTCCGGGCCTCGTCGGTGCCGATCAGCCCGGCGGCGTGCGCGGCGGCCAGCGCGTCCCGGGTGCGGGTGGTGCGCAGCCCGGGCAGCTCCCAGCCGTGCCGCATCTGGAACAGCTGGACCGTCCACTCCACGTCGCTCAGCCCGCCGCGGCCCAGCTTGGCGTGGGTGGTCGGGTCCGCGCCGCGGGGCAGCCGCTCGGACTCCATCCGCGCCTTGAGCCGGCGGATCTCGCGGACCGCGTCCTCGCCCAGCCCCTCGGCCGGGTAGCGCAGCGGGTCGATCAGCTCGACGAACCGCTCCCCCAGCTCCGCGTCGCCGGCCACCGGCTCGGCGCGCAGCAGCGCCTGCGCCTCCCACACCAGCGACCAGCGCCGGTAGTACGCCGCGTACGAGGCGAGGGTGCGTACCAGCGGGCCCGACCGGCCCTCCGGGCGCAGGTCCGCGTCGATCGGCAGCGGCGGGTCGGAGGAGGGGAGCTGGAGCAGCCGGCGCATCTCGTTGGCGACCGCGTGGGCGGCCTTGGCGGCCTCCTGCTCGTCGGCGCCCTCGCGCGGCTCGTGGACGAACAGCACGTCGGCGTCCGAGCCGTAGCTCAGCTCGTGGCCGCCGAAGCGGCCCATGCCGATCACCGTGAACCGGGTGGGCAGGGTGTCGCCCCAGTGCTCGCGGACCGCGGCCCGCAGGGCGCCGGCCAGGGTCGCGGCGTTGACGTCGGAGACCGCCGAGCCGACCGCGTCGACGGCGTGGCCGTGGTCGGTCTCGGCGGGGCTGGACTCGGTGCCGTACGCGCCGATGATGTCCGCCGCCGCGGTCCGGAACAGCTCCCGGCGGCGCACCCCGCGGGCCACCGCCACCGCCGCCTCGGCGCCCTCCGCGCGGCCGACCGCGGCCAGCACCTCCTGCTCCAGGGCGGCCCGGCCGCGCGGCTGGAGCCCGTCGGCGGCGCCCAGCAGGGCCACCGCCTCGGGGGCGCGCAGCAGCAGGTCGGGGGCGAGCCGGCCGGCCGACAGCACCCGGGCGAGGTTCTCCGCCGCGGCGCCCTCGTCGCGCAGCAGCCGCAGGTACCAGGGGGTCTTGCCGAGCGCGTCGGAGACCTTGCGGAAGCCCAGCAGACCGGCGTCCGGGTCGGCGGAGTCCGCGAACCAGCCGAGCAGCACCGGCAGCAGCGTCCGCTGGATCGCCGCCTTGCGGGTCACCCCGGACGCCAGCGCCTCCAGGTGCCGCAGCGCGGCGACCGGGTCGGCGTAGCCGAGGGCCTCCAGGCGGTGCCCGGCGGCCTTCGCGGACAGCCGGGCCTCGCCCAGTTCCAGGTGGGCGACGGCGTCCAGCAGCGGCCGGTAGAAGAGCTTCTCGTGCAGTCGGCGCACCTCGCGGGCGTGCCACTTCCACTCCCGGCGCAGCGACTCGACCGGCTCGGTGCGCAGCCCCAACGACCGTGCCAGACGGCGGAGTTCGGACTCGTCCTCAGGCATCAGATGGGTGCGGCGCAGCCGGAACAGCTGGATCCGGTGCTCCAGGGTGCGCAGGAAGCGGTAGGCGGCGTCGAGCGCGGCGGCGTCCTGGCGGCCCACGTAGCCGCCGGCCGCGAGCGCCGCCAGGGCGTCCAGGGTGGTGGCGCTGCGCAGCGTGGCGTCGGTGCGGCCGTGCACCAACTGGAGGAGCTGGACGGCGAATTCGACGTCCCGCAGCCCGCCGGGGCCGAGCTTGAGCTCCCGGTCGACCTGGGCGGCGGGGATGTTCGCCACGACCCGGCGGCGCATCTGACGGACGTCGGTGACGAAGTTCTCCCGCTCGGCGACGTCCCACACCATCGGCGACAGCGCATCGACGTACTCCTGGCCCAGCGCCAGGTCGCCGGCCATCGGGCGGGCCTTGAGCAGCGCCTGGAACTCCCAGGTCTTGGCCCACCGTTGGTAGTACGCGAGGTGGCTGGTCAGGGTGCGCACCAGCGGCCCGTTGCGGCCCTCGGGGCGCAGATTGGCGTCCACCGGCCAGATGGTGCCCTCGACGGTGCTGTCCGAGCACAGCCGCATCATCCGGGAGGCGAGCCGGGTCGCGGCCTGGAGGGCCTTGGCCTCCTCGGCGCCCTCCCGCGGCTCGGCGACGAAGATGACGTCCACGTCGGAGACGTAGTTCAGCTCCCGGCCGCCGCACTTGCCCATGCCGATGACCGCCAGCCGGCACTGCGCGGCGTCGCCGGGCTGTTCCTCGTAGGCGATCTCCAGGGCGGCGCGGACGGTGGCGGTGGCCAGGTCGGCGAGCTCCGCCGCGGCCTCCGCGACGTCGGTGGTGCCGCACACGTCGCGGGCCGCGATGCCCAGCAGGCTGCGGCGGTAGGCGGCCCGCAGGGCGTCCGCCCGCGGCCGGTCGGCGCCCCGCTCGCCCCAGACGCCGTCGGCGAGCGCCTGCTCGAACTCCGGTGTGGTCGGGTGCAGATCGACCGACTCGTAGGTGACCAGCGACCGCCAGTCCCCCGGGTGCCGGACCAGGTGGTCGCCGAGCGCCTCGGACGCGCCGAGGACGCCCAGCAGCCGGTCGCGCAGCGGTTTGGCGGCGGCGACGGTGGCCAGCAGCTCCTGCCGCTCCGCCGGCGACAGCGCCTCCACCAGCCGCACCAGGCCGCGCAGCGCCAGGTCGGGGTCGGGGGTGGCGCCCAGCGCCTCCAGGAGCACCGAGTCGTCGCGTACGGGGGCGAGTTCGGGGGCGTCGAGCAGCGTGCCGGCCGCCGAAGGATCGGTGAAACCGTGCCTCAGCAGCCGGGTGAAGGTGCTGCTCCGCCGTCCCTGCGGAGCGGGTAGTGCCATGGGGCGGCCTCTCGGTGGCGGGTCGGCTCGGACACAGGGGCTGGTCCAGGCCCTACAGCACCGGCAGCATCTTCCGCAGCTCGAAGGCGGTGACCTCGGAGCGGTACTCCTCCCACTCCTGCTTCTTGTTGCGCAGGAAGAAGTCGAAGACGTGCTCGCCGAGGGTCTCGGCGACCAGTTCGCTGCGCTCCATCAGCTCGATGGCCTCGCCGAGGTTCTGCGGCAGCGGCTCGATGCCCATCGCCCGGCGCTCGGAGTCGGACAGCGCCCACACGTCGTCGTCGGCGCCGGCCGGGAGCTCGTAGCCCTGCTCGATGCCCTTCAGGCCGGCCGCGAGCAGGACGGCGTAGGCCAGGTAGGGGTTGGCGCCGGAGTCGACCGAGCGGACCTCGACCCGGGTGGAGCCCATCTTGCCGGGCTTGTACATCGGGACGCGGATGAGGGCGGAGCGGTTGTTGTGGCCCCAGCAGATGTACGAGGGGGCCTCGCCGCCGGCGCCCGCGGTGCGGTTGGCGCCGCCCCAGATGCGCTTGTAGGAGTTGACCCACTGGTTGGTGACGGCGGAGATCTCGCCGGCGTGCTTGAGCAGGCCGGCGATGAAGGAGCGTCCCACCTTGGAGAGCTGGTACTCGGCGCCGGACTCGTGGAAGGCGTTGCGGTCGCCCTCGAAGAGCGAGAGGTGGGTGTGCATGCCCGAACCGGGGTACTCCGAGAACGGCTTGGGCATGAAGGTGGCCTGCACGCCCTGTTCCAGCGCGACCTGCTTCATCACCAGCCGGAAGGTCATGATGTTGTCGGCGGTGGACAGCGCGTCGGCGTAGCGCAGGTCGATCTCCTGCTGGCCGGGGGCGCCCTCGTGGTGGCTGAACTCCACCGAGATGCCCATCGACTCCAGCATGGTGATCGCCTGGCGGCGGAAGTCCATCCCGACGTTCTGCGGGGTGTGGTCGAAGTAGCCGGAGGAGTCGCCGGGGATCGGCCGGGAGCCGTCCACGGGCTTGTCCTTGAGCAGGAAGAACTCGATCTCGGGGTGGGTGTAGAAGGTGAAGCCGAGGTCGGAGGTCTTGGCCAGGATCCGCTTGAGGACGAACCGCGGGTCGGCGTACGAGGGCGAGCCGTCCGGCATCAGGATGTCGCAGAACATCCGGGCGGTGCCCGGGGCCTCGGCGCGCCACGGCAGGATCTGGAAGGTTCCCGGGTCCGGCTTGGCGATCATGTCGGACTCGTAGACCCGGGCGAAGCCCTCGATGGCCGAGCCGTCGAAGCCGATGCCCTCGTCGAACGCCTGCTCAAGCTCGGCCGGGGCCACCGCCACCGACTTCAGGAATCCCAGGACGTCGGTGAACCACAGCCGGACGAAGCGAATGTCGCGCTCTTCCAACGTCCGGAGCACAAACTCCTGCTGCTTGTCCATGGTTCACCAATCCTTGCAGGTCATTTGGCCTGTCCACGCGCGGGGATCATCGCGTTCCGGCCCACCAGTATCACGTCAGGGGGTTACCGTCACATTACGCACCCTTGGCCTGAATCAGAACCGTCGACCCGTGACCCCCTTCTCGCTTGCTTCCGGCATCCTTCCCGCCGCGGACAGGGTCAGCGCCCGGCGGCGCGGGAATCGAGCACCTTGGCCCAGTCTTGGACGCTCCGTAAGGCCCCGTTGACCCGGTATTGAGCGGTCCGTAGGGCGGCGTTCGGCCATTTCGCACCTGGCGTCACGGACGGCCCTCAGCGCAGCTCCAGCACCGCCCGCGCGACCGCCTCCGGCGCGTCCGCCATGACGAGGTGGCCGGCGGGGGCGGCGACCGTGCAGCGCCCGCCCAGCTCGGCGGCGAGCGCCCGCTGCCGCGCCAGCCAGCGCAGCTGGCGCGGTGACTCGCTGCCGTCGTAGGCAGCCAGGACGGTCACCGGGACGGCCGGCAGCGGGCGGTGCCGGCGCAGCTCCGCCAGGTCCGCGGCCTGGTAGGGGTAGCCGGCGTTCTCCAGGGCGCAGGCCCGCAGCACCCGGCTGGTGCGGTAGCCGGCCCGCTCCCAGTCCCCGCCGCCGTGGCGGCCCACCGTCCCGGCGCGGGTGAGCAGGCGGCGCGCGGCGGGGCCGAGGAGGTGCGGCAGCCCGGCGGCGGAGAGCACACCGGCCGCCCCGCGCGCCCAGGCCGCGCGGACCGCGCGCGGCAGCCGGGGCCGGGGGTCCTCCTCGACGCTGCCGTCGACGAGGACGAGTCCGTCGCACCGGTCGGGGTGCAGCCGGGCGAACGCCTCGACGTGGAAGCCGGCCATCGAGTGGCCGACGACGGTGGCCGGCGCCCGGTGGCCGAGGGCGTCCAGGAGGCCGGCGATCCGGTCGGCCTCGTCGGCGAGGTCCGGCGATGCCGCGGCCGGGGCGCTCAGCCCCAGGCCGGGGCGGTCGAAGCGGACGACGGTGCGGTGCGGGAGGAGCAGCGCGGCGACCGCGTCCCAGTCGAACCACGCCATCCCGAGGCCGGCGCTGAGCACCACGACCGGGCCGCTGCCCTCGCTCAGCACGTGCAGCGGCAGCCCGCCGACGCGCACTATCCGACCGGGGACGTTGCGGGGGTTCATGAGGCTCCTCGGGGCAGGTCCTGGGGCACGGCGGGGGCGCCGCGGCGGGCGCCGCGGGCCAGGCAGCCGGCGAGCACGGCGAGGTAGAGGGCGACCAGCAGCACCTGGAGGCGCTGGCCGACGCCGAGCGCCCAGGTGTCCCGGCCCGCGGTGAGGACGGCGACCTCCGCCAGCGTCCAGGCGGTGGCGACGAGTTCGGCCAGCACCAGCGGCGGACCCAGGCGGGCGAGCGCGGGCCAGTGGCCGTAGCGGCGGGCCGCGACGGTCAGCAGGATCAGCGCGGCGAGCGCGCCGAGCATGGCGAGCGTGCTGCTGACGGCGTGCGCGGTGTGGGTGGCCGGGACCAGTCCGGCGGTCTCCCGGGCGGCGCAGACCGGGTCGCTGGTGGGGGCGCAGCTCAGCGGCAGCCGGGAGTCCAGCACGGTGGCGGCGCCGAAGAGGGCCAGGGCGCACAGGCCGGCCACCGTCCAGGGCCGGCGCCGGGCGGTGGCGAGCGCGGTGAGCGCGCCGGCCAGCACCAGCAGCCCGGCGACCAGGTCGGTGGCGCGGAACAGGCCGCCCAGCGGCTGATCGGCGGCGGCCAGTTCGCTCACATACGCCCGTACCGGGTCCAGGCCCGTGGTGCTCACCAGTTCCAGCACCCAGGCGGTGTAGGCGAGCGCGCCGAGCAGCAGCAGGACGGCGGCGGCCCGCCCGGCGATGCCGGTACGGGCGTCTGCGGTGGAGCTGATCGGACTCACGGACTTCCTGGTGTTCGGGTGATCCCAGCGGCGCGTCTGAAATGCCGGATATGCCGGGGACGTGGGAAGACCAAGAATAGGCAGACGGTCCACCGGACGCGGCGAGCGCGGCGCGATGGGCCACCTCCGGGGTCGGCGCCCCGGGAACAAGGGTGCGTCCGTACGCCACCGGCCGTCGAGAGGTCCGCGATGGGTGAACACCGCAAGGCCGCCGCCCGGCGCGACCACCGGCTGCACGGACCGTGGCCGATAGCCCCCCGGGCCGCGGTGCCCACGGCGCTTCGCCGCTGACCGCAGGCTCGGCGCGCACGAGCCGACCCCGGCCTCCTTACGGCCCCGCGCCGCCCCGCTCCCCCGCCCCCGACATCGCCACGAGGTGCTGACCCCATGGATTCCTTTCATACGCACTCCCGCCGCGCCGTGCTCGGCGCCGGTATCGCGGTCGCCGGCAGCGGTCTGCTCGCCACCTCCGCCGGCGCGTCCCCCGGCCCGCACGGCCGTCGTCACGACGACCACATCGCGCCCGGCCGCTACGTCGACCCGCACGGCCCGGAGGTCGCCGACGTCGAGGACCGGCGCCACTCCTCCGGGCGGGTGCGCCGGATGCACCTCGAAGCCCGGGAGACCCGGATCGACATCGGCAGCCGGATCGTCCCCACCTGGGCGTACGGCGACCGCCTGCCGGGCGAGGTGCTCCGGCTCACCGCGGGCGACACCCTGTCGATGACCTTCCTCAACCGCCTGCCGCAGTCCACCACGCTGCACTGGCACGGGCTGTGGGTGCGCAACGACATGGACGGCGTCCCCGACGTCACCCAGCGCGCGATCCGGCCCGGCGACTCCTTCCACTACCGCTTCCGGGTCACCCAGCCCGGCACCTACTGGATGCACCCGCACGTCGGCGTCCAGCAGGACCACGGGCTCTACGCGCCGCTGATCGTCGACGACCCGCGGGAGCCGCTGGAGTACGACCACGAGTGGGTCGTCGTCCTGGACGACTGGCTGGACGGGGTGGACGGCAGCAACCCGGACGCGGTGCTGAACGAGCTGAACCACGGCCGGGGCTCCATGCACGGCGGCGACCACGACGGACACGACTCCGACCACGGCGGGCACGACTCCGACCACGGACGCGACAGGGACGAGGGGCACGGACGCGACACGGACGGGGGGCGCGGGCACGAGGCGCACGGACACGACGCGCACGACGAGCCCAGGCACCCGAACGACCACGGCAAGGGGCACGACGGCCAGGGACCCGGCCACGACGGCCACGGCGCGGGCCACGGCAGGACCAACGGCACCAGCAAGAGCACCAGCCACGCCACCAGTCATGCCACCAGCCATGCCAGCAGTCATGCCAGCAGCCACGGCGGCAGCCACGACACCGGCAGGACCGAGCACCACGTCCACAACGGCGACATCGGCAACGACGAACGGGTTCCCCGGACCCCGCCGATCCTCAAGGACCTGGGCCTCGACGGGATCCTCCCCAAGGTGGACCCCTCGGGCGTGGGCAACCTGGGCCTGCACCTCGCCGACAAGAACCTGCACAACATCGGCCTGGGCGGCCTGCCCCTGCACGGCATGACGGCCGCCACGGCCGCGGGCGCCGCGGGCGCCGCGGCGATGGCCCGGGCGAGCCGTAGCGCCCCCCGCAGCACCCTCCGCGCCGGCGGCCCCGGGCCCCGGCGCGGCAACAACGGGCCCTCCCGCCTGCTGCCGGCCAACGCCCGCAGCAGCGTGCTGGGCGGCATGCCGGGCAGCGTGGACTACCCCTACCACCTCATCAACGGCCGTACGAAGGCCGACCCGGAGACCTTCCGCTGCCGGGCCGGCGACCGGATCCGGATCCGCTTCATCAACGCCGGCGGCGACACCGCCTACCGGGTGGCGCTGGGCGGCCACCGGATGACGGTGACGCACACCGACGGCAACCCGGTGGAGCACTTCCGCGCCGACCAGTTGCTCATCGGCATGGCCGAGCGCTACGACGTCATGGTCACCGCCGGGTCCGGGGTCTTCCCGCTGGTCGCCGTCGCCGACGGCAAGGGCCGGAACAAGACCGCGCTGGCCCTGCTGCGCACCGGGAGCGGCCGGGCGCCGGAAGCCTCGGTCCACCCCCGGGAGTTGGAGGGGCCGCTGACGACCGCGGACCGGCTCCGGGCGGCCGAGGGCGTGCGGTCCCGGTCCCGGCGGCCGGACCGCGTCCTGTCCATGAAGCTCACCGGCACCATGGAGCGCTTCGACTGGGCGATCAACGGGCGGACGTACGACCCGTCGCAGCGCTATCCGATCCGGGAGGGCGAGCTGGTGCGGCTGGTGTTCCGCAACCGCACCAAGATGTGGCACCCGATGCACCTGCACGGGCACAGCTTCACGCTCCCCGGCGGCGGGCCGCGCAAGGACACCACGATCATGCGGCCCGGCCAGCGCCTGGCGGTCGACTTCGAGGCCGACAACCCGGGGCTGTGGATGCTGCACTGCCACAACATCTACCACTCGGAGTCGGGGATGATGACGCTCCTCGGCTACCAACGGGGATGACCGCGCGGCCCGGTCGGCCCGGTGCGCTCCGCCGGGCCGGCCGGGCCGTCGCCTGGCCACCACCGGGCCGCCGCACGCCGAGTGACGTCGAGTAACACCGTTACAGAACCCGCCGCGCGCGGCCTCGTAGCGCCGCACACCCCCCATTGCGTCAGAAAGACGATTAGACTGGCGGGGTGCCTCAGCTTCGTCTCGCCCTCAATCAGATCGATTCCTGCGTCGGCGACATCGCCCAGAACGCCGAGACGATCGTGCACTGGACCCGGCACGCGGCCGGCCAGGGCGCGCAT
Organism: Streptomyces noursei; assembly: GCF_016917755.1. GTDB lineage: Bacteria > Actinomycetota > Actinomycetes > Streptomycetales > Streptomycetaceae > Streptomyces > Streptomyces yunnanensis. Next base: position 3,301,198 of record NZ_CP070326.1, read on the forward strand.
CTCGTCGCGTTCCCCGAGATGGCACTGACCGGCTATCCCGTCGAGGACCTCGCGCTGCGCCCGTCGTTCGTCGAGGCCAGCCGCGCCGCGCTGCCGGCGCTGGCCGTCCGGCTGGCCGCGGAGGGGCTGGGCGACGTCCCGGTCGTCGTCGGCTACCTCGACCGCTGCCCACAGGCGCTGCCCCGCTACGGCCGGCCGGCCGGCGCCCCGCAGAACGCGGCGGCGGTGCTGCACCGCGGTGCCGTCGCCCTCACCTTCGCCAAGCACCACCTGCCCAACTACGGCGTCTTCGACGAGTTCCGCTACTTCGTCCCCGGGGACACCCTGCCGGTCGTCCGGGTCCACGGCGTCGACGTGGCGCTGGCCATCTGCGAGGACCTGTGGCAGGAGGGCGGTCGGGTGCCCGCCGCGCGCAGCGCCGGCGCCGGGCTGCTGCTGTCCATCAACGCCTCGCCGTACGAGCGGGACAAGGACGACACCCGGCTGGAACTGGTCCGCAAGCGGGCCCAGGAGGCCGGCTGCACCACCGCCTACCTCGCGATGATCGGCGGCCAGGACGAGTTGGTCTTCGACGGCGACTCGATCGTCGTCGACCGGGACGGCGGGGTGATCGCCCGGGCCCCGCAGTTCGCCGAGGGGTGCGTGCTGGTCGACCTGGAGCTGCCCGCCGCCGCGCCGCAGCCGCCGTCCGGGGAGCTGGACGACGGGCTGCGGGTGGACCACGTCGTGCTCTCCGCCGACCCCCTGCCGCCCTACCCGCCGCAGACCCTCGGCGGACAGGCCGAACGCCTCGACGACCTGGAGGAGATCTACACCGCGCTGGTGGTCGGGCTGCGCGCCTACGTCGCCAAGAACGGCTTCCGCAGCGTGGTGCTGGGGCTGTCCGGCGGGATCGACTCCGCGCTGGTCGCCGCGCTGGCCTGCGACGCGGTCGGCGCCGCGCAGGTGCACGCGATCGCGATGCCCTCGCGCTACTCCTCCGAGCACTCGATCGGCGACGCCGCCGAACTGGCCCGCCGCACCGGACTGCACTTCCGCACGGTGCCGATCGGCCCGATGTTCGACGCGTACATGGAGGCGCTGGGGGTGACCGGGCTGGCCGAGGAGAACCTCCAGTCCCGGCTGCGCGGCACGACCCTGATGGGGCTGTCCAACCAGGAGGGGCACCTGGTGCTCGCGCCGGGCAACAAGTCCGAGCTGGCGTGCGGCTATTCGACGCTCTACGGCGACTCGGTCGGCGGCTACGGCCCGATCAAGGACGTCTACAAGACCGTCGTCTTCGAGCTGGCGCGCTGGCGCAACCGGGCCGCCGCCGAGCGCGGCCAGACCCCGCCGATCCCGGAGCACTCGATCAGCAAGCCGCCCAGCGCCGAGCTGCGGCCCGGCCAGGTCGACACCGACTCGCTGCCGGACTATGCGGTGCTGGACCGGATCCTGGAGCTGTACGTCGACCGCGACCGGGGCCGCGAGGAGATCGTGGCGCAGGGCTTCGAGGAGGCGATGGTGACCCGGGTGCTGCGGATGGTGGACCACGCCGAGTACAAGCGACGGCAGTACCCGCCCGGCACCAAGATCTCCGCCAAGGGGTTCGGGAAGGACCGGCGGCTGCCGATCACGAACCACTGGCGGGAGGGGGCCTAGCTATAGCTAGTGCCTGCCGTCAAATTCCCGCCTGCCGGGCGGCGTCCGATGCCCCGGGCGTCGCCGGCTCCGGCTCGCCCTCCCCGCCGCGCGCCACGATCCGCGTGGGAACGTCGGGTGCGCCGCGGTCCAGCAGGCCGGCCAGCAGCGCCACCGCCAGACCGGCGGCGGCGAGCACCGCGCCGGCCAGGGTGGGCGAGGTCCAGCCCCAGCCCGCCGAGAGGACCAGGCCGCCGATCCAGGCGCCGCCGGCGTTGGCGAGGTTGAACGCCGACTGGTTGGAGGCGGCGGCCAGCGTCGGCGCCTGCTGCGCCTTGTTCATCACCAGCATCTGCAGCGGGGTGGTGGTCAGGAAGCCGATGGCGCCGATCAGGACGACGGTGACCAGCGCCGCCCACTTCACGGGGGCGGTGAAGTGGAAGACCACCAGGACCAGGGCGAGCGCGCCGAGGGAGCCGTAGAGGGTGGGGCGCAGGGCCCGGTCGGTGAGCGGGCCGGCGGCCAGCGCGCCGAGCGTCATGCCGATGCCGAAGAGGGCCAGGACCAGCGGGACCGAGCCGGCGGCGAAGCCGGTGACCTCGGTCATCATCGAGGCCAGGTAGCTGTAGACGGCGAAGACCCCGGCGAAGCCGAAGACGGTGGTGAGCAGGCCGAGCAGCACCTGGCGGTCGCCCAGGGCGCGCAGTTCGCCGCCCAGGCCGGTGTTCCGGTCGGCCGGCAGCGTCGGGATCAGCCGGGCCAGGGAGGCCATCGCGACCAGGCCGATGACGGCGACGACGAGGAAGGTGGCGCGCCAGCCGAGGTGCTGGCCGAGCAGGGTGGCGGCGGGCACGCCGACGATGTTGGCGATGGTCAGGCCGAGGAACATGGTGGCCACCGCGCGGGCCTGGCGCCCCTCGCGCACCAGCCGGGCGGCGACCACCGCACCGACGCCGAAGAACGCGCCGTGCGGGAGCCCGGCCAGCAGCCGGCCGGCGATCAGCAGGCCGAAGGTGGGGGCCAGGGCGGAGGCGAGGTTGCCGACCGTGAAGACCGCCATCAGCACGACCAGCCACCGCTTGCGGGGGACGCGGGAGCCGAGGGCGGTCAGGAGCGGGGCACCGATGACGACGCCGAGGGCGTAGGCGGAGACGAGGTAGCCGGCGGTGGGCACGGAGGTGCCCAGATCGTTCGCGACGTCGGGCAGCAGGCCCATCATCACGAATTCGGTGGTGCCGATACCGAAGGCCGAGATCGCGAGCGCGAGCAGAGCCAAGGGCATGGAGAACCTTTCGGGGGTGGGGTGCGCGGTGCGGCGCGCGGCGGTCTAAGTTCGAATTCGGAATAAAGTCTCCCAGGCGGAGTATTCCGACGTGAAAACGGGACGTGAAAGGCCCGCGTCGGCGGGACGGCCGTCCCGCCGACGCGGGCCTCTCGCCCGGCCGCGCTCAGATCTTCACGGTGGCCGCCACCGGCCGGTGGTCGCTGCCGGTGGCCGGCAGCACCCACGCCTTGACCGGGTCGATCCCCTTCACCAGGATCTGGTCGATCCGGGCCGTCGGGAAGTCGGCCGGCCAGCTGAAGCCGAAGCCGTCGCCCGCCGCACCCTGGGCGGAGCGCAGCTGCGAGGTCAGCGGGGCCAGCGAGCGGTCGTTCATGGTGCCGTTGAGGTCGCCCAGGAGCATGACCTGGCGGACCGGGTCGGCGGCGATCGCCTCGCCCAGTGCCCGGGCGCTGCCGTCCCGCTGGTTGGCGGTGAAGCCCTTGTCGACGTAGACCCGCACGGACGGCATGTGGGCGACGTAGACCGCGACCTGCCGGCCGTCGGGGGCGGTGACCGTGGCGCGCAGCGCCCGCACCCAGCCGATCTTGATGTCCACCGGCCGGGCGTCGGCCAGCGGGCGCTTGCTCCACAGGCCGACGGTGCCCTGCACCGTGTGGTACGGGTACGCCTCGGCCAGTCCCTTGCGGTACACGGGCAGGGCGGTGCCGGTCAGCTCCTCCAGGGCGACCACGTCGGCGCCGGACGCCACGATGTCCCGGGCGGTGCCCGCCGGATCGGCGTTGCCCGCGTCGACGTTGTGGGTGAGCACGGTCAGATTGCCGCCGGTGCCGGACTTGTCGGTGATCTGCCCGCCGAAGAGGCTCACCCAGGCGACGACCGGCAGCACCAGCGCCACCAGCGCGGTCGCCGAGCGGCGCAACAGGGCGCAGAGCAGCAGCAGCGGGACGCCCAGTCCCAGCCACGGCAGGAAGGTCTCCAGCAAACTCCCCAGGTTCCCCACGGTGTTGGGGATCCGGGCGTGCAGCAGCATCGCCAGCCCGAGGAGGACCGCGAGCACCGCCAGGATGATGCCGCGCCGCCACATCCCTTCGCGGCGCCACCAGTTCCGCAGGCGTCCGGACCGGGAACCGGCCCGCTCGGACCCCTGACCCTGTCCCGGCTCCGTCATGTACGCCTGCGCCATACCGCTGTCCTCACTGCCTTGCCGCCCTGCTCCGGTGCGCCTCACCTGTGATCTTCGACCCTAGGCGATGGCTGTGAAACGCATTCTTAGATCGGCGTTCCGCCGGACCCGTCATCGCGTTCCCGCAGGAGAAGACGGTGGGTTCGCCGCCCCGGGTTCCGATCGGGCCGTTCGTGACAGCGGCTGTGACACAACGGGCATGGTCCGGTCATACGGGGCCGGGCGCCGGTCGTCGGGCGCTCACTCCGCGCCCGGTGCGGTCCCGGTCGCGGGTCCGTCCGCCGGCCGCGTCGCCGGCCGGGGCCGGACGCCCTCCAGCACGGTGTCGACGATGTCCTCGGCGAGCCCCTCGGGGAGTTCCTTCCACTCGTGGAGGATGGCGCGGGCGAGCATCGGGCCGACGAAGAGGTCGGCGAGGGTGTCCAGGTCCTGGTCGGCGCGGATCTCACCGCTGGCCACCCCGCGCCGGAGCACTCCGAGCAGTGCCTCGTGCCGGGCCCGGACGACCGTCTCGTGGTACTCCGCCCACAGCTCGGGCTGGGCCTGGACGTGGCTGACGACGGTGCGCAGCACCGCCGAGCTGCGCTTGGCCAGGCCGCGGTGGCGCAGGAACTCCAGCAGCCGCACCAGGTCCTCGCGGACCGAGTCGCCGTCCAGCGGCGGAGGGGGCGTGTCCTGGGACCGCATCACGTCCAGCAGCAGTGCGCTCTTGCCGGGCCAGCGGCGGTAGAGCGTGGCCTTGCCCACCCCGGCCTCGCGGGCGATCCGCTCCATGGACAGCTCGGCTATCGGGACACCGTCCTCGATCAGGCGCAGCACCGCCTCGACGATGGCGGAATCGGCGGCGGCGCTGCGCGGGCGGCCACGGCGGCGGGGGGTCGCCGCCCCCGCTCGCGCCCCGGCCGTCCGCCCGCGGTCTTCCGCCACCCGGCTCATCGTGTTGCGCCCGCCTTCTGTCCGTCCCGCGGCTCCGCCGCGTGCGGACCCGGGGCCATTTTGCCCGGCAGGAATGCCGCGACCACCACGGCCCCGATCACCGAGACGGCCGCCGAACCCAGCGCGGTGACGTGCATGGCGTGCAGGAAGGCGTCGTCGGCCTTGACGGTCAGCGCGCGGGCCGCGAGCGGGCGCAGCCGGGCGGCCAGGCCGAGGGTGGCCTCGATGGACTCGCCGGCCGCGTTCCGCACCGGGCCGGGCACGCCGCGCAGCGCGTCGAGGGAGTCCTGGATGCCGGTGCGGTAGGTGGTGGAGAGCAGCGAGCCCAGGACGGCCACGCCGAGGGTGCCGCCGACCTGCCGGAAGATGTTGTTGAGCGCCGAGCCGGAGCCGGCCTTCTCGCGCGGCAGCGACTGCATGATCGCGACGGTGACCGGCGGCATGATGTGCGCCATCCCGGTGCCCTGGAGGAAGAACAGCACCTCCAGCACCCAGATCGGGGTGTCCGTGCCCAGCAGCAGCATCCCGGCCATCGTGACGGCCACCACCAGCATGCCGACGGTGCACACCGCGCGGGCGCCGAAGCGGTCCACCGCGAGCCGGGCCCGGGGCGCGAAGATCAGCTGGGCGGCGGCCAGCGGCAGGATCAGCACCCCGGACTCCAGCGGGCTGTAGCCGCGCACGCTCTGGACGTAGAAGACGATGAAGAACGTGACGCCCATCAGCGCGAAGAAGACCAGCGCGATGGCGGCGACGGCGGCCGAGAAGGCGGGCTTGCGGAAGTAGCCGATGTCGATGGACGGGTGGTCGCTGCGCCTCTGGTGGACGACGAACCCGGCCAGTACCGCCAGGCCGCCGAGGACCGTGGCGAGCACCTCGGGGACGGTGAAGTCGGCGAGCTGCCCGCCCTTGATGATCCCGTAGACCAGCAGGACCAGGCCGACCACCGAGAGCAGCACCCCGACCGGGTCCAGTTTGCCGGGGGCGGGGTCCTTGGAGTCGGGCACCAGGAAGACCATCGCGACCAGCGCGCACGCCACGATCGGGACGTTGATCAGGAAGACCGAGCCCCACCAGAAGCGGTCCAGCAGCAGCCCGCCGGCGATCGGGCCGACCGCGATGGCCAGTCCCACGCCGCCGGCCCAGACGCCGATCGCCCGGGGCTGCTCCTCGCGTTCGAAGACGTTCATCAGGATGGCGAGGGTGGCCGGCATGACGAACGCGCCGCCCAGGCCCATCAGGGCGCGGAAGGCGATGAGTTCGGCGGGCGAGGCGGAGACCGCGGCGAGCACCGAGCCGGTGCCGAAGACCGCCAGGCCGAAGAGGAGCACCTTCTTGCGGCCGAGGCGGTCGCCGAGCAGGCCGGAGGTGAACAGCAGCCCGGCGAAAACCAGCGTGTAGGAGTTGATCGCCCACTCCAGCTCGCTCTGGGTGGCGCCGAGGCCGGTGGGGGCCGGGGTCGCGATGGTCTTCATCGCGACGTTGAGGATGGAGTTGTCCAGCACCACGATCAGCAGGCTGAGCATCAGCACGCAGAGGATCAGCCAGCGCCGGCGGTGGATGTGCGCGGGGATGCCGGAGGCGGCTGAGGCGCCGGACGCGTCCGGTGGCGTCGGTGAGGTGGCCATGACGGCACCATACGCTTATATCGATACGGAACCGTTTCGTATTGGTGGCGAGCCGGGCCAAGGCCACCGGTTCGCCGCAGCGGACCGCCCGCCGCCCCGGCTCCTCGGCTCCCCCGCCCCGCCCCCTTTTGCTCCCCGGGCGGGGCGTGCCAGCATGGAGGGGAGTCCGGAGACACCGTCAGGGTGCTTCGAGATGAAGAAACAGGAGCCGTCACCATGACGCAGCTTTCGCCTGCCCAGAAGCCGGCCGCGGGGGCCACCGCCGAGCCCACCGCCAAGCCCGTCAAGGACAACCCCAAGTCGCTCTACGGGGGCACCAGTTCGCGCCGGATCACGGTCCGCGACATCGCCGCCGCCAAGGAGCGGGGCGAGAAGTGGCCGATGCTCACCGCCTACGACGCGATGACCGCCTCGGTCTTCGACGAGTCCGGGATCCCGGTACTGCTCGTCGGCGACTCGATGGGCAACTGCCACCTCGGCTACGAGTCCACCGTGCCGGTCACGCTGGACGAGATCGCCATCCTGTCCGCGGCGGTGGTCCGCGGCACCAAGCGCGCCCTGGTCGTCGCCGACCTGCCGTTCGGCTCGTACCAGGAAGGCCCGGTCCAGGCGCTGCGCAGCGCCACCCGGCTGGTCAAGGAGGCCGGGGCGGGCGCCGTCAAGCTGGAGGGCGGGGAGCGCTCCGCGCACCAGGTGGAGCTGCTGGTCTCGTCCGGCATCCCCGTCATGGCGCATGTCGGGCTGACCCCGCAGTCGGTGCACGCCTACGGCGGCTACCCGGTCCAGGGCCGCGGCGAGGAGGCCGCCCAGCAGCTGCTCCGGGACGCCAAGGCGGTGCAGGACGCCGGGGCCTTCGCGGTGGTCCTGGAGGCGGTGCCGGCCGAGCTGGCGGCCGAGGTGACCCGCTCGCTGCACATCCCCACCGTCGGCATCGGCGCCGGGGTCGAGTGCGACGCCCAGGTGCTGGTGTGGACCGACATGGCGGGCTTCACCGCCGGCCGGGTGCCGCGGTTCGTCAAGCAGTACCTCCAGCTGCGCGAGCTGCTGGGCGGCGCGGCCAAGGCGTTCGCCGAGGACGTGGTCGGCGGCGCCTTCCCGGCCGAGGAGCACACCTTCCACTGAGGCCCGACCGACGGGCCGCCGACAACCGGTCCTCCCGGGCTGTCGGCGGCCTGTCGGTGCGTTGTCGGTGGCGGCTGGCACCTTTGAGGGCATGACGCGACAGACGATATCCACCAGGGGCGGCAACGCCGTGGAGGTGCGCGGTCTGGTCAAGCACTTCGGCGCGGTCAAGGCCGTCGACGGCGTGGATCTGGACGTGCGGGAGGGCACCGTGCTCGGTGTCCTCGGCCCCAACGGCGCGGGCAAGACGACGCTCGTCCGCTGCCTCTCCACCCTCCTGGTGCCGGACGCCGGCCGCGCCGTGGTGGCCGGCTGCGACGTGGTGCGCCAGCCCCGCGCGCTGCGCCGCCGGATCGGCCTGACCGGCCAGTACGCCTCGGTCGACGAGAAGCTCTCCGGCTGGGAGAACCTCTACATGATCGGGCGCCTGCTGGACCTGCCCCGCAAGGACGCCCGCACCCGCGCCGACGAGATGCTGGAGCGGTTCTCGCTGACCGAGGCCGCCAGGCGACCGGCCGGGAAGTACTCCGGCGGCATGCGGCGCCGGCTCGACCTGGCCGCCTCGATGATCGGCCGACCGGCGGTCCTCTTCCTGGACGAGCCGACCACCGGCCTGGACCCCCGCACCCGCAACGAGGTCTGGGACGAGGTCCAGCGGATGGTCCGCGACGGCGCCACGGTCCTGTTGACCACCCAGTACATGGAGGAGGCCGAGCAGCTCGCCGACGAGCTGACGGTCGTCGACCGCGGCCGGGTCATCGCCGAGGGCCGGGTCGACGAGCTGAAGGCCAAGGTCGGCGGTCGGACGCTGCAGATCCGGCCGACCGGGGCGGGCGAGCTGGACCGGATGGTGGGCGCCATCGCCCAGGCCGGTCTGGACGGCATCACCGGGGCCACCGCCGACCATGACGGGGGTGTGGTCAACGTCCCCATCGTCAGCGACGAGCAGCTGACCGCGGTGGTCGGGCTGCTCGGCGCCCGGGGCTTCGCGCTGGCCGGGATCAGCACCCATCTGCCCAGCCTGGACGAGGTGTTCCTGGCCATCACGGGCCAGAAGACCTCCGGGGCCGGCACCCCGGAGTCCGCTTCCGACACGCACGACGAGCAGGCCGCACACCACGCGGAGGTGGGGGTATGAGCACCGCGACGATCACGGCGCCGATCGGGAAGACCGGCGCCGACGAGGGCCGGATCGGCCTGAGGGGCAATCTGCGGCACATCGGCGCGCTGGTGCGCCGCAACCTCGTGCAGATCAAGAACGACCCGGAGACGCTGTTCGACGTCCTCCTGATGCCGATCATCTTCATCCTGCTGTTCGTCTACGTCTTCGGCGGCGCCATCGCCGGCAAGGGCAATCAGCAGGAGTACGTGCAGTATCTGGTGCCCGGCATGATGGCGATGATGGGCATGAACGTCGCCATGGCGGTGGGCACCGGCGTCAACGAGGACTTCCGCAAGGGCGTGATGGACCGCTTCCGGACGATGCCGATCGCCCGGTCCTCGGTCCTGATAGCCAAGATCGTGGTCGAGATCCTCCGGATGCTGCTGGCCACCGCGATCCTGCTGGCCATGGGCCTCCTGCTGGGCCTCGAAATACGCGGCTCGCTGCTGGAGTTCGCCGGTTCGGTCCTGCTGTCCACGGTCTTCGGCGCCGCCCTGATGTGGATCTTCATCCTGCTGGGGCTCAGCGTGAAGACGCCGCAGGCGGTGCAGGGGATGGCGATGCTGGTGCTGATGCCGCTCCAGTTCGGCTCGTCGATCTTCGCGCCGACGACGTCGATGCCCGGCTGGCTGGAGGGCTTCACCAAGGTCAACCCGCTGTCCAACCTCGCCGACGCGGCCCGAGCGCTGATCAACGGCCAGGGCGCGCTGGCCCATCCGGCGCTGATCACCCTGGGCTGGACGGTCGTCATCACCGCCGTCACCATGCCGCTCGCGGTGCGGAAGTTCCGCTCCAAGACCTGACGCACCGTCCGCGGGGAACCTCCCCGCGGGCGGCCGACGCCCGCCCGGCCCGCGTCAGAGGAGGGCGGCGGCCTCGTCGAGCGAGAGCCCGCCGCCCTCGGCGTGGGCGGCCGTGTAGTCCGGGTCGGCCAGCAGCGCGCGGACGGCCGCCTCGGCGCGGGACCGGCCCTCGCGGATGGACAGCGCCGGCACCAGCGCGCCGGCCCGCAGGGCGTCGAACGCACCGATCAGCCGCGCCGCGTCCCGGGCCCCGGCCGCGCCGCGGACCGCCACCAGCACCCGGGCGCCGGTCAGCAGCTGCACCACCGGCAGATCCGGGTCGACCATCTCCGTCAGCGGGTCCCGGGTCAGTTCCAGCGCCTGACGGAGCCGTGGGAGGAGCTCCGCCCCGTGCTGCCCCTCGTCCACGTCCAACGCGACCAACAGGCCGTCCAGCAGCCCCAGGAAGAGCTCCGGGCCGTACGAGGCGAACGCCTCCCGCACGAGGAGGAGTTCCCGGCGGGCCTCCTGGGTGCGCCCGGTGAGCGACAGCTGCACGGCCAGCGCCATGCGGGTGAACGGCACCGCGTCCCGGCCGCTGTTGCGGTCCTGCGCATCGGCCAGCACCTCCCGCAGCATCCGCTCGCCCTCCTCCGGCCGGCCGACCTCGGTCATCACGCCGCCCAGCCGGGCGCGCAGCATCAGGGTCTGGCCGTGCGCGCCCAACTCCTCGGCCTGCGCCATCGCGGCCTTGAAGTCGCGCGCCGCGGCCTCGTACTCGCCGCGCTTCTCGGCGGTCTCGCCGCGGCCGGCCAGCGCCTCGGACGCGCCCCAGGCGTCGCCCAGCCCGAGGAAGATCCGCAGTGCCTCGTCGGCGTCCCGGGTCGCCTGGTCCAGCCTGCCGCGGCGGTCGTTGAGCACCCTGGAGCGCAGCTGGAGGACGTAGGCCAGCTCCCAGTCGTAGCCGTAGCCGCGGCACGCCTCGACCGCGTCGTCGAGGAGCCCGGTCAGGTTCTCCCACCGGCCGGTGAGCAGCACCGCGAAGTACCACAGCACCCCGGGCACCTTGCAGGTCTGCGGCATCCCGCCCCGGTAGGCGGCGATGATCCCGGACAGCTCCTCCTGCATCTGAGGGCTGCGCAGCGCCTCCATGTCGCTGTCCAGGGTGGACAGCGCCACCAGCCGGACCTGGCGACGGGCCTCCGCGAACTGCTCGGGGTCCATCGGCGGGGGTGCGTCGATGGGCCGCTCGTGCAGGTCGGGGGCGGGGGCGACGGGCGGGGCGAACGGGCTGGGGCCCAGGGCGCCGACGGCGAGGGACCAGGTGTGGGCGTCGCGGCGGTGGTCGCGCAGGGACCAGAACCACTGGAGCGAGAGCACCAGGCACAGCGCCTCGTGCTCGTCGCCGGCGGCGACGGCCCGGCGCAGCGCGGTGCGCAGGTTGTCGTGCTCCCGTTCCAGCCGGTCGATCGCGGCGCGCTGCCGGGGGCCGCGCAGCAACGGGTCGGCGGTGCGGGCCAGTTCGCGGTAGCAGACCAGGTGGCGGCGCTCGGCGTCGGCCCGTTCCGCGGCCTCGTCCAGCCGCTCGCCGGCGTACTCGGCGACGGTCTCCAGCAGCCGGTAGCGCATCTGGCCCGCGGGCCCGCCGGCGGGCCCGGGGACGTCCGGGGCCGCGACCACCAGCGACTTGTCGATCAGCGAGCCGAGCAGCCCGGCGACCTCGACGGCGGCGACGCCGCCGCCCGCGCAGACCTCCTCCGCGGCGGCCAGGTCGCAGCCCCCGGCGAACACCGACAGCCGCCGCAGCACCGCCCGTTCGGGCTCGTCGGTGAGGTCCCAGGACCAGTCCACCACCGCGCGCAGGGTCTGCTGACGCGGCAGCAGCGTGCGGCTGCCGCTGGTCAGCAGCCGGAAGCGGTCGTCGAGCCGATCGGCGATCTGGCGAGGCGTCATCATGCGGAGCCGGGCGGCGGCGAGTTCGATCGCCAGCGGCAGCCCGTCCAGCCGGCGGCAGATCTCGGCGCAGGCCACCGCGGTCTCCTCGTCGGCGTCGACGCGGAAACCGGGGCGGGCGGCGGCCCCGCGGTCGGCGAGCAGCCGCAGGGCGACCGGGTCGGGCAGCGGCTCCACCGGCCGCAGCACCTCGCCCGGTACGGCCAGCGGCTCCCGGCTGGTGGCCAGCACGGTCACGCCCGGGCAGGCGGTCAGCAGCCGCTCGGCGAGCTCCGCGGCGGCGCCGATCACATGCTCGCAGTTGTCCAGCACCAGCAGCATCCGGCGGCCGGCGCAGTGTTCGGCGAGCCGGGCGTGCGGGTCGCGGACGGCGTGGTCGGCGGCGGCCCGCAGCCCCTCGGCGGTGGTGCTGCGGACGACGGTCTCGCGGGCCCCGAGCGCGGTCAGCACCGCCTCGGGCACGGTCCGCGGATCGTCCACCGGCGCCAGCTCGGCCAGCCAGACGCCGTGCGGCCAGGCATCCGGCAGGGCGGCCGCGGCGGTCTCGGCGCCCTCCTGGGACAGCCGGGTCTTGCCGGCGCCGCCCGGCCCCAGCAGCGTCACCAGCCGGTGCCCGGCGAGGTCGGCGCGGAGCGCGGCCAGGTCGTGCTCCCGGCCGACGAAGGAGGTCAGCCGGGCGCGGAGGTTCCCGGGCCGGGCGGGCGCGGCGGGGGCGCCCGGCCCGGCGGGGGCGGTGAGCACGTCGGCGGCCACCGCCGGAGCCGCCGGGACCGCGGGGACGACCGGGGCCGCCGGCACCGCCGTGCGGTCCGGTCGGAGCAGCTCGGCGTGCAGGGCGCGCAGCTCCGGGCCCGGGTCGGCGCCCAGGCGGTCGGCGAGGCCGGTGCGTATCTCCTCGTACGCGGCGAGCGCCTGGGCGGTCCGGCCCGCGTCGCGCAGGGCGCGCAGCCGCAGCGCCTGGAGGGGCTCGTCCAACGGGTGGTCCTGGCACAGCACCGCCAGGGAGGGCAGCGCCCGGGCGGCCCGGCCCAGGGCCAGGTCGGCGGCGAAGCGGGTGCGCAGGGCGTCCAGCCGGCGGCTCTCGGCGCGGGCCGCCTCGACGGCCGCGTCGGGCAGGTCGGCGAGGGCCGGGCCGCGCCAGAGGGCCAGCGCCTCGTCGAGCAGGGCGGCGGCGCGGCCCGGGTCGGCGGCGTCCAGCGCCCGGCCGCCCTCCGCCGTCAGCCGCTCGAAGCGGTGCAGGTCGACCGCGTCCGGCTCGGCGCACAGCAGATAGCCGCCGGCCACGGAGGCGATCGCGGACCGGCCCAGGGCGCGGCGCAGCCGGCTGACCAGCGCCTGGAGGGCGCCGGGCGCGTCGGCCGGCGGGTCCATGCCCCAGACGTCGGTGATCAGGGCGTCCGCGAGCAGCGCCCGGCCGGGGCGCAGCGCGAGCGCGGCGAGCAGGGCGCGCAGCCGGGCACCGCCCAGGGCGACGGGGGTGCCGTCGGCCAGGCCGGCCTGGGTGGTGCCGAGAATTCCGTAGCGCACCGGGCCATTGTCGGTCACCGGCGGAACTCTCCGGGTACCGCACGACGTTTCCGGGACCGGGGCGCATCCGACCCGGCCCGTGCGCGGTCGCCCGCGCCGCGGATACGGTCGGGGCGGCCCGCCGCGGCCCGTGGCCCGGATCCCCGACCGCGACCCACCCCCTGGGAGTCCCCTACCGATGACCACCGCAATCCCGCGCGCCGACCGCCGCGTCAGCCCGGTCTTCCTCGCGCTCGTCGCCGTCCTGGCGGTCTCCGGCTGGGCCGTGTGGAGCGGGACGCTCGCGGCCAGCACCGGCTTCGCGGTCTTCCTGTTCGTGACCGCCGGCTGGGTGGTGTCGCTGTGCCTGCACGAGTACGCGCACGCCCGCACCGCGCTGCACGGCGGCGACGTCACGGTGGGCGGCAAGGGCTATCTGACCCTCAACCCGTTCGTCTACTCGCACGCGCTGCTGAGCATCGTGCTGCCGGTGCTCTTCCTGCTGATGGGCGGGATCGGGCTGCCGGGCGGTGCGGTGTTCATCGAGCGCGGCCGGATCCGGGGCCGCTGGCGGCACAGCCTGGTCTCGGCGGCCGGGCCGCTGACGAACGTGCTGTTCGCCGTGGTGGTCAGCGCGCCGTTCTGGCTGCACGCCGCGGACGGGATCCCGGACGCGTTCCGCTACGCGCTGGCGTTCCTGGCGCTGCTCCAGGTGACCGCGGCGATCTTGAACTTCCTCCCGGTGCCGGGGCTGGACGGCTACGGCGTGATCGAGCCGTGGCTGTCGGACCGGGTGCGGCGGGGCATCGCGCCGTACGCGCCGTTCGGCATGCTGGCGGTCTTCGGGCTGCTGTGGGTGCCGGAGGTCGGCCAGGTCTTCTTCGAGCTGGTGCACAGCGTCCTGCGAGGGCTGGGCGTGTCGGCCTGGGACAGCTACTGGGGGCAGGAGTTCTTCCGCTTCTGGCAGGGCGAGCCGCAGGTGCCGCAGATCGGCGCCGCGGGGTAGCGCCGACCCGGCGGGTCAGCCGGAGGCCGCGGCCCGGCGGGCCCGCTCCAGCTTCGCCTTGCGGACGTAGAACCACGCCATGTTGCTGGAGACGCCGGCCAGCAGGATCCACACGATGCCCACGAAACTGCCCTCGACGAAGGACACGACCGCCGCGGCGACGGCCAGCAGGCAGACGGCGAGGGCGAGGGTGGCGAGGCGCCGGTCCGGTCCGGGCGGGGGCAGGGAGGGCATGGGGTCGGCTCCTGTCGGGTCGTACGGTCCGTTCCAGTGTCCCTTACGCCCCGCGGTGCCCCGCCGCCCCCTCCCCCCCCCCCCGCTCCGGCCCCGGCGTCGGTGAGGGGTCGGCTCAGACGTCGGTGACCCGGAGCCCGGCGTGCGCCTTGTAGCGGCGGTTGACCGAGATCAGGTTGGCGACCAGCGACTCGACCTGGTGGGCGTTGCGCAGCCGGCCGGCGAAGACGCCGCGCATGCCGGGGATGCGGGCGGTCAGCGCCTGCACCACGTCGGTGTCGGCGCGGCGCTCGCCGAGCACCATCACATCGGTGTCGATCTCGGCGATCTCGGGGTCCTGGAGCAGGACGGCGGAGAGGTGGTGGAAGGCGGCGGTGACCCGGGAGTCCGGCAGCAGGGCGGCGGCCTGTTCGGCGGCGCTGCCCTCCTCGGGCTTGAGCGCGTAGGCGCCCTGCTTGTCGAAGCCGAGCGGGTTGACGCAGTCGATCACCAGCTTGCCGGCCAGCTCCTCGCGCAGCGCCTCCAGCGTCTTGGCGTGGCCTTCCCAGGGCACTGCGACGATGACCACGTCGCTGCGCCGGGCGCAGTCGGCGTTGGCGGCGCCCTCGACGCCCAGGCTGCTCAGCTGGGGCTCGTCCGCGGCGGCCCGGGCGCGCTCGGCGGCCCGGGAACCGATGATCACCTTGTGGCCGGCCCGGGCGAACCGGTAGGCCAGGCCACGGCCCTGGTCACCGGTGCCGCCGAGGACGCCGATCACCAGACCGGAGACGTCGGGCAGGTCCCAGGGGTCGCGGGCGGCGGGCTTGGCGGCCGTGGCCGGGGTCCCGGCCGTGGTCTCCGCCGGGGTGGCGGACGGGGTCGCAGCAGCGTCGGAAGTAGTCATGACAGCGATCCTGTCACGCCCCGTCCCGGTACCGGCCGCGCGGTCACGCCTTGACGCTCCCCTCGGTCAAACCGGTGCGCCAGTACCGCTGGAGCACCGTCATCAGGACCATCAGCGGCAGCACCGACAGCAGCGCGCCGCCGACCGTGTACTGGTAGAGCACCGGCTGCCGGTCGGCGTAGCCGATCCAGGTGGTCAGCCCCAGTTGGACCGGGTAGAGGCCGGAGTCGGAGAGCATCACCAGCGGTAGGAAGTAGTTGTTCCAGATGTGCACGAACTGGAACAGGAAGACGGTCACCAGCGCCGGGCCCATCAGCCGCAGCCCCAGCCCGGCGAAGATCCGCGCCTCGCCCGCGCCGTCGATCCGGGCCGCCTCCAGCAGCGAGTCGGGCACCGCGGCGGCCGCGTAGATCCGGCACAGGTAGACCCCGAACGGGCTGACCACACTGGGGATCAGCACCGCCGCGTAGGTGTTCGCCAGGCCCAGCGCGCTGAAGAGGAAGTACAGCGGCAGGGCCAGCGCGGTGCTCGGGATCAGCACCCCGGCCAGCACCAGGCCGAAGACCGTCTCCCGCCCCCGGAAGGGGAACTTGGCCAGCGCATAGCCCGCCGCGGCGGACAGCAGGGTGGCGCAGACCGCGCCGACGCCGGCGTAGAGCAGGGAGTTGGCGAACCAGCGGGCGTAGACGCCGTGGTCGTAGGTGAGCACGTCGGTGAGGTACCGCAGGGGCCGCGGATGGTCGGAGAACCAGAAGCCGAAGGTGCCGAAGAGGTCGGCGCTGTTCTTGGTGGCCGAGACGACCAGCCAGTAGACGGGCGCGAGGAAGTAGAGGGCGGCGGTGGCCAGGAGGGCACCGATGATGATCCGGTGCCGCACGGGGGCCCGGGTCGGCATCGCCGCTCCGGTCCGCGTCCGCCGGGGGAACGGGGTCATCCGCGCTCCTTCCCGCGCCCGCCGACCAGCCGCAGGAAGCCGAACGAGGCCGCGCACGCCACCAGCGCCAGCAGCACCGCCTCGGCCGCCGCCCGGTGCTGGTTGTTGCCGACGAACGCCTCGCTGTAGGCGTGCAGGTTGGGGGTGTAGCCGGAGTCGATGGAGGAGGTGAGCGGGCGCAGCACCATCGGCTCGGCGAACAGCTGGAGGGTGCCGATGATGCTGAAGACGGTGGTGAGCACCAGCGCCGGGCGGAGCAGCGGGAGCTTGACGTACCGGGCCACCTGCCAGGCGCTCGCGCCGTCGATCCGCGCCGCCTCGTACAGCTCGCCGGGGACGGACTTCAGCTGGGCGATCAGCACCAGCATGGTGTAGCCGGTGAACTGCCAGGTGACGATGTTGGCGACGGACCACAGCACACTGCCGCGGGAGAGGAAGTCGACGTTCCAGCCGACCTCCTGGGCGATCCGCACCAGTGGGCTGAGGCCGGGGACGTAGAGGAAGCCCCACAGGATCGAGGCGATCACCCCGGGCACCCCGTAGGGCAGGAAGAAGGCGCTGCGGAAGAAGGTGACCCAGCGGGCGGCGGCGCTCTCCAGGAGCAGCGCCAGCGCGGTGGCGAGCACCGTCATCAGCGGGATCTGCACGACGCCGAAGAGCAGCACCCGGCCGAACCCGGTCAGGAACCGGTCGTCGGCGAGCGCCTGGGCGTAGTTGGCGAGGCCGGCGAAGGCGTCGTGCTCGGTGCCCAGGCCGAGCGGCCCGGTGCGTCGGGTGCGCCGCAGGCTGGTCCACACGGCGTAGCAGACCGGGGCGAGGTAGCACAGGGCGAAGACGGCGAGGAAGGGCAGCACGAAACCGGCCGCGGCCCGGGCGTCGCGGCCACCGGGGCGCCCGGCCCGGCGCGGGCGTCGCGCGGTGGCCGCGCCGGCCGGGAGCCCGCTGTGCCCGCTCACCGGCCGCTCTCCGCCTTCAGCCCCTTGTCCCGCAGGTCGGAGACGGTCTGACGCTGCACCTTCGTCAGCACCGAGCGGAACGAACTGCCGTCGGCGAGCGCGTCGGTGAAGGCGTCCCCGAGCCGCTGGAAGAGGGTGTCCACGCCCGGCCCCCACTGCCAGCTGGTGTCCACGTGCGCCCCGGCGTCGGCGAAGACCCTGCTGTACGGCTGGCCGCCGAAGAAGTCCTTGTCGGCGTCGAGGGCGGTGGCGGTGTAGCCGGCCTTGGCGCTGGGGAAGCCGTAGCCGCCCTGGAGGAGCAGGGCGATCGACCCCGGGTCGGTGTTGAGCCAGACGGCGAAGTCCAGGGCGTCCTTGGGGTAGCTCGCCTTGGCGAAGACGGCGGTGGTGGAGCCGCCCCAGTTGGCGTACGCCCGGCCGCCGGGCTGCCACTGGGGCAGCGGGGCGGCCCGCCACTTCCCCTTGGTGCCGGGCGCGTTGCCGGCCAGCAGGGCGTCGCCCCAACTGGCGCCCACCCAGGCCGGGATGGCGCCGGTCTGGATGTCCTTGTACCAGGCGTCCCGGCGGTCCGGGATGGTCTTGACGAGCTTCCTGCGGACCAGTTGCTCCCAGTAGTCGGCGACCCGACGGGTGGGGGCGTCGTCGAGGTGCACCACCCAGGTGTCGCCGTGGGTGGCGTACCACTTGGCGCCGGCCTGCCAGGCCAGGCCGGCGAAGCGGTTGCCGTTGGTCGGGGCGAAGGTCTCGATCCAGGCGCCGTGCCGGCGGACCTCCTCGGCCGCGGCCTCGTACGCGTCCCATGTGCGCGGTACCGGGATGCCCCACCGGTCGAAGAGGTCCTGCCGGACGAACAGCCCCATCGGGCCGCTGGCCTGCGGGATGGCGTAGATCCCGGAGCCGAAGACGGACTGGCGCCACTGCCAGGCGAAGAACGCGTCGCGGTGCCGGGCGGCGCCGAGCGGGGCGAGGTCGCGCAGTCCGCCGTCGAGAAGGAAGCCGGGGATCACCGGGAACTCGATCTGGCCCAGGTCGGGCGGGTTGCCGGCCTTGACGGCGGCGTGCATCTTGGCGTACTGCTCGCCGTTGACCGCCGACACCTTCTCGACCTTGACCTGGACCTCGGGGTGCGTGCGGTTCCACAGGTCCACGGGGCGGTCGATGCCCGGCACCCAGGACCAGAAGGTGAGGGTGATCTTCTGCCCCTTCCTCCGTTCCCGGGGCGCGTCGCCGTCGTCGCCGCAGCCGGCGAGCGCGAGGCCGGCGGCGGCCGCGGCCGCACCGCCCAGGACCGCTCTCCGGCGGACGCCGCCGCGGGGGCTGTCTGCGCTCTCGTACGTCACGGGTCCCCCTCCGCCGGGCCAGGACGTAGGACGTCCCTTGTCCTGCGGACGATAAGAAGGGCCCAACTGCCCGTCAAGGCACGGCACATGACGCTTTTTCGTGTCGGCAACGGCACCACCGACGCGGGGTGAAATCCCGGTGAATGGGATGATCGCGACAAAAACCGGTACCCCGACGCCCCCGCGGCCGGCGCCGGGGCGCCCGGTTCCCGGCCGGCGGCTACGCGGTCAGCCGGCGCCGGATGCCGTCGAAGTGCCGGTGCATCGCCGCGACCGCCCGCTCCCCGTCGCCCGCCTCCAGGGCGTCGACGATCTCCGCGTGCTGACGGTAGGTCACCTCCGGGTCCGGCCGGACGTCGGCGAGGTCCTCGCGGACCCGGCGCAGCGCCGCCCAGAACGCGTCCAGCACCTCGCTCAGCAGGTGGTTGCCGAGCGACCGGTACAGCGCGAGGTGGAAGGCCCGGTCGGTGGCGCTGAGCACCTCGCCGCCGCGCGCCTCCTCGGCCATCCGCTGCACCAGCCCCTTGAGGACCGCGAGGTCCTCGGCCGGCAGGCCGCGCGCCACCGTGCCGATCAGCCCCGCCTCCAGGGCCTCCCGGACCTCCATCAGCTCGTACAGGCTGGACTCCCCCTGATGGTGGCGGACCGCGGCCCGGAAGGCGACGCCCTCGACGAACGGTTCGAGGGTGAGCGCGCCGACGTAGGTGCCGAAGCCGTGCCGGATCTCGACGATCCGCATGGCCTGGAGCGCCTTGAGCGCCTCGCGCACCGAGTTGCGGCTGACGTCGAGCATGGCGACCAGCTCGGTCTCCGTGGGCAGCGGATCGCCCGGCGTCAACCCGCGGTCCAGGATCAGCTGCTTGATCCGTGCCTGGACGTCCTCGGACATCGTCCCTCGCGCCATCCTCATCGCCCTCTTCCGTCTCGCGCACCTCATGTGCCGCGCGCCGCCGCCCCGTTCGGCCCGTTCCGGGGCGGAAGTCCTTGACCGGGTGCCTGCACGCATGCCTATTGTGAACCGCGATATCGGACATCCCATGTCTGATGTCCCAGCTCAGAGCAGCCCTTGGAGCCCCCATGGCACTCACCGCCCCGCTGCACGGCGTCATCCCTCCGGTCTGCACCCCGCTCGACCCGCACGGCGAGGTCGACACCGCCTCCCTCACCCGCCTGGTCGGCCGCCTCCTCGACGCCGGCGTCCACGGCCTGTTCGCCCTGGGATCCACCGGCGAGGCGGCCTATCTGACCAACCATCAGCGCGCCACGGTCCTGGAGACGGTGGTCACCGCCACCGCCGGCCGGGTCCCGGTCCTCGCCGGGGTCATCGACACCACCACCGCCCGCGTCCTGGAGCACGCCCGGACCGCCGTCGCACTCGGCGCCGACGCCCTGGTCGCCACCGCCCCCTTCTACGCCCGCACCCACCCCCGCGAGATCGCCGCCCACTTCCGGCACCTGCGCACCGCCACCGGCCGGCCGCTGATCGCCTACGACATCCCGGTGTCCGTGCACAGCAAGCTCTCCCCGGCCCTGATCCGCGAACTGGCCGAGGACGGCACCCTGGCCGGGCTCAAGGACTCCAGCGGCGACGACGGGACGCTGCGCCGGCTGCTGGTCGCGCTCGGCGGCCGCACCGCCCGGCGCACCGGCCCCGCGCCGGCGTTCGCCGTCCTCAGCGGCTCCGAACTCACCGCGGACGCCGCACTGTTGGCGGGCGCGGACGGCGTCGTCCCGGGCCTGGGCAACATCGACCCGACCGGCTACGTCCGGCTCTACGACGCCGCCCGCGCCGGCGACTGGCCCCGGGCGACCGCCGAGCAGGAGCGGCTGGTCCGCCTCTTCGACCTCACCGACACCGGCCCGGAGGACGAGATGGGCCGCGGCTCCTCGGCGCTCGGCGGCTTCAAGGCGGCGCTCCGACTGCTCGGCGTGATCGCCTGCCGCGACACGGCCGTGCCGCAGCTCCCGCTGAGCGAGGAGTCGGTCGCAGAGGTGGGACGTCGGCTGACCGAGGCGGGGCTGCTGCCCGCCCCGTGAGACGGGCGGCGCCCCTTACACCACCGGAGCCGGGTCGGCAACGGATGCCCCGAACGGGTGATACCCACCGCACCCGGCCCCCTCGGGGCCCGTCCGTGCGGCACCATGCCGCGCCATGGATGCCGTACGCGTCGCCCTGTTGCGCGAGGTCCTGGCCGGGACCGAGTGGATCGAGGCCACCCGCCGCTTCGCCGGTTCGCTGCGGGCCGCCGTCGCCCCGCACGGCGGCGGTCTGCTGCTGGTCGGCAGCGCCGGCTACGAGCCCTGGCACCTGGCCGCCCACCTGGACGACGAGGCGGCCTGGTCGGGGCTGCCGGAGCTGTCGCCGACCCTGGTCCGTCACCGGGTCCCGGCCGGGGCGCCCGCGCACCTCGCGGTGGGTCCGGGCCGGCTGGCGGCGGCCGGGCGCGGTGCGACGCTGCTGGTGGTGACGCCGGAGTCGCCGGACGCCGGGCTGCTGGAGAAGGTGCACGACGCGCGCCGCAACGGCGCCACGGTGCTCGCCCTGGACTCCGGCGACCGCGATCTGCACGCCCTGGCCCACGACGCGCTGATCGCCGCGCCACCACCGGGCGACGGGACGGCCGCCCCGGATCCGCCGCGGCCCCCGGACCTCGACCTGGACACCGTCCAGCACCTGGTCAGCGCCGCCGCCGGCGAGAACAGCCGGCCCGGGCCGTGGCACCACCGAAGGTTCCGCGACCGCCTGGCCCGCCTCGCCGAGGCGCTGGCGGCCCCGCCGCCCCCGCGCTGGTGAGCCGCGGCCCGACCCCGAACCGTCGGTCGGACACGCCCCGGGCGTCCCGGGACAGCACACCTAGGGCGTCTCGTCCCCCTCGCCCTTGCCGCCCTTGTCACCCTTGCCCATGTCGTGCCACCGGGGGTCGGTCTCCCACTCCAGATTCCGCTCGCGTGCGGTCTCCATGGCGTGCGCCGCCTCCTCGCGGGTGGCATACGGGCCGAAGCGGTCGGCGGCGCGGCACTGGGGCCCCTCCTCGACCGTGCGGTGCTCCAGGCAGTAGAACCACTCGCCGGGCTTGCCGACCGTCCGCCGCTTGAACAGCGCCATTGCCGCCTCCTGTGCGTGACTCCCGTGCCACCATCCTGCCCGACGGCCCGCGGATACACTCGCTGGCATGTCTGGCCAGTCGCTTCTTGTCCCGGGGAGCATCTCCCCCACCCGCCACGTCCCCGCCTCGATCGCGCGCCCCGAGTACGTCGGGAAGGCCGCGCCCACGCCCTATACGGGACCGGAGGTGCAGGACGCCGAAACGATCGAGCGGATGCGGATCGCCGGCCGGATCGCCGCCCAGGCGATGGCGGAAGCCGCCAAGCACATCGCGCCCGGCGTGACCACCGACGAACTGGACCGGGTCGCCCACGAGTTCATGTGCGACCACGGCGCGTACCCGTCCACGCTCGGCTACCGCGGCTTCCCCAAGTCCCTGTGCTCCTCGGTCAACGAGGTCATCTGCCACGGCATCCCCGACTCGACCGTCCTCAAGGACGGCGACATCGTGAACCTGGACGTGACCGCGTACATCCACGGCGTGCACGGCGACAACAACGCCACGTACCTGTGCGGTGACGTGGACGAGGACTCGCGGCTGCTGGTGGAGCGCACCCGGGAGGCGCTCAACCGCGCGATCAAGTCCGTCCGGCCGGGCCGCCAGATCAACATCATCGGCCGGGTCATCGAGTCCTACGCCAAGCGCTTCGGCTACGGCGTGGTCCGCGACTTCACCGGGCACGGCATCAACTCGTCCTTCCACTCCGGCCTGATCGTCCCGCACTACGACAGCCCGCACCACACCACCGACATCAAGCCCGGCATGACCTTCACCATCGAGCCGATGCTGACGCTGGGCACGTACGAGTACGACATGTGGGAGGACGGCTGGACCGTGGTCACCAAGGACCGGAGGCGGACCGCGCAGTTCGAGCACACCCTGGTGGTCACCGAGACCGGGACGGAAATTCTTACGCTGCCCTGATCCGGACGGGAGTAGCGTTTTTACCGACAGGCTGTCGGGAACAGGTTGACCAGGGACCGCCCTGCGTAGTTAGGTAACCCTAACCTGACGGCTGCGCGCGCCCGTCGGCCTGTTCCCTGACCGCACCGCGCGCTCCGCCCCTGTCCGCGCTCTCCCGGCCTCCGGAGGTCCGCCTTGGAAGCGTCCAGCCCGACCCCGTCGTTCTCGACGGCCATCCGCACGGCCTCGCACGAGCAGCACACCGAGGCCGAGAACTCCGCGTTCATGAGCCACCTGCTGGGCGGCGAGCTCGGCGTCGCCGCCTACCGGCGCTACACCGAGCAGTTGTGGTTCGTCTACCGCGCGCTGGAGGACGTCCCGCAGGAGCTCGCCGCGGACCGGGTCGCGGGCCCCTTCCTCCGCCCGGAGCTGGCCCGCACCGTCGAGCTGGAGCGCGATCTGGCCCACCTCGGCGGCCCGGACTGGCGCGCCGGCCTGGCGCCGCTGCCGGCCACCGCCGCCTACGCCGAGCGCATAGCCGACTGCGCCCGCGACTGGCCGGCCGGCTATGTCGCCCACCACTACACCCGCTACCTCGGCGATCTCTCCGGCGGCCAGATCATCCGCGGCACGGCCGAGAAGACCTGGGGCTTCGCGCGCAAGGGCGACGGCGTCCGGTTCTACGTCTTCGAGGGCATCGGCAACCCCGCCGCCTTCAAGCGCGAATACCGCGAACTGCTGGACGGGCTGCCGCTGGACGACCTGGAGAAGCAGCGCGTGATCGACGAGTGCAAGCGCGCGTTCGCGCTGAACAGCGCGGTCTTCCGGGAGTTGGGCGAGGAGTTCCCGCGCACCGCGTGAGGGGCGTCGTTCACGGCGCCTGCGGCACCCCGGCGCGCACCCGGCCGCCGATCTCGATCGTCCCGTCCGGAAGGGGCCGGGTGAACAACTGCGAGCCGGCCCCCTGACGGATGTCCAGGGGGCGGCCCAGCTGATGCGTCAGCAGAAGGGCGGCGGCGCCGGTGGCCTCGTCCTCCACAACGTTGTCGCCGCGCCGGGGGAAGCCCCGGGCGCGGACCGTGCCCGCCGCCTCGTCCTGCCAGGCCCAGGCGTAGAGCCAGCCGTCGCCGGGCGGTGGCGCGGGCAGCGCGTCGACCTCGGCGGCCGAGCCGTGGCGCTCGGTGCGGCGCGCGGTGACCCACTCGGCGCGGGCCCGCACCCAGGTGAGGTCGCCGTCGTGACGGACGGCCACCTCGCCGGCCGGCGGGCGCAGCGACCGCACCGGCCGACCCGAACTCCGCAGCAGCCAGGCGAGACCGACCAGGGGGTGCCCGGCGAACGGCAGGCGGACGCTGGGGGTGTGGATGTCCACGGCGCCGGCGGCCGGGTCGTCGCCGATGTCGAGCGCGGCGTCAGCCGCTCCAGTGGAGCCGGTGCGCGCACCGGGCGGATCGAGGAACACCGTTTCGCTGTAGCCCAGTTCGGCGGCGAGGGCAGCCCGATCGGCCCGGCCGGGAAGGGCGGCGCCGTCCAGGACGACGGCCAGCGGGTTGCCCCCGCCGCCGTCCGGTCCGCAGAAGACCCGCAGCAGGTCCACGCGGGCGGCGGTGCCGGGCCGGTGCGCTTCGCTTCGTTCGTTCACCCCCGCATTGTCCGCCGCCGCCTGGGCACCGCCCGCCGCGGGCCCCGCCCCTCGGGCCCGCGCGAGGGCGAACGCCCCCCGACCCCCGCGTACGCCGTCGGCCACCGGGTATGGTTGCGCCGAATCCGTGCCACCCCGGCGGCCGTCCGTCCGCCCCGGTCGCCCCGGTCGCCCCGAAGGAGCCCGAGCCCCATGACACGCAGGTCGCCGTTCCGGGTGCCCGCAGCAGTGACGTCGGCCGCCGCCGCGCTGGTCATGCTGAGCGGATGCATGACGGTGCACGGCGAGCGCGAGGTGCTGCCCGCGGTGTCGCAGGCCGACGCCGCCAAGGCGCTCAAGCAGTTCACCGACGGCTTCAACAAGGCCAACCGCACACTGGATCCGACGGTGAACACCTCGATCGAGTCCGGCGCGCTGCTCGCCATCGACCAGGCGCAGATAAAGGCCGCACACGGCGTCCGCCCCAACGGCAACCCCCACTTCAACCCGCTCTCGTTCACGGACACGCACTTCACCGTGCCCAAGCAGAAGGGCTGGCCGCGGTTCTTCATCGGGGACGGGCTCAGCAACCGCCGGGACCGCAGCGGCGAGAACACCCGCTGGTTCCTGGTGTTCAGCCGGGACAGCATCCGCGCGAAGTGGCGGGCGACGTACCTCGCGACGTTCCCCGGCAACAACGCCCCGGAGCTGAAGGTCACCGGCGGCTACGCGGAGCCGGTGCCGCTGGACGGCTCGTCGGGGCTGACCGTCGATCCGGGCAAACTGAGCCAGGCGTACGTGGACTATCTCAGCACCGGTAAGGGCGACTTCGCGCCGGGCCAGGAGACCGACCAGTGGCGGGCCCGGCGGGCCCAGGGCGCCAACCAGCCCGGGGCGCGCATCCAGTGGGAGGACCAGGCGTCGGATCTGCCGCCGGTGGCACTGCGGACCACCGACGGCGGGGCGCTGGTGTTCTTCTCGACCGTCTACCACCAGCAGAAGACGGTCTCCCAGGGCCTGATGATCACGGTGCCGCCGGAGCTGCGCGGGATCGTGGAGGGGCCGATGAAGAAGACCATGCGGATGGCGTTCACGACGGTGTCGGGCCAGGCGGTCACGGTCCCGGCGAAGAGCGCCGGCGGCAAGATCACGGTGCTCAACCGGATCGAGGCGAAGACCGCGGCGAAGGCGCTCTAGAGGATGGGGCGGGCGCCGCCGGACGAGCGGCGCGTGCGCGGGAGTGAGGGGCCGTCGGGCGACCGGCGGCCCTTTTCCGCTGCCGGGGGCGGGTCAGCGGCCGATCGGCCAGGCCGCCGTCTCGTGGTCCGCTTCGTGGTCGACGAACGCGGCGCAGGCGTCGGTGAGGGTCTCCAGCAGCGTCAGCGGGTCCGGCAGCGGAAGCTCGGGGCCGCGCAGCCAGGTCACCGCCGGCTGGTCGCCGGGGAGGGCGGACGGCGGCAGGAGGACGTAGCTGCCGCGGCAGTGCCAGCGGAAGCCGGGATGCTCGTCGAGGGTCTCGGGATGGCAGTCCAGCTCGCACGGCCACCACTCGTCCTCGTCGTCGGGGGTGCCGCGGGTGGCGGTGAAGAACAGCATCCGGCCGTCGCCGAAGCCGGCGCCGCTGAGGCTGACCGGGCCGACGTCGACGCCGGCCGCCTCCAGCCGGCCGAGGGCGCTGCGGCCGGCCTCGACGGGGACGTCGAGGACGTCGTGGGCCATGCCGGTGGCGGTGATGAAGTTGGCCTGCGGGAGGGTGCGGACCCAGGCGGCGACCTTGTCGCGGTCGGTGGTGGCGACGGTCTGCCAGCCGAAGGAGACGGGGTGGCGGCCGGGGGTGGGACAGCCGATGCGCTCACAGGAACAGCCGTAGCCGGAGGGGTGGGCGGCGGGGGCGACCGGGAAACCCGCGTCCACCGCCGCCATCAGCAGGTCCTCGCGGCCGCGCGCGGCCGCCGATCCCGTGTCCGTATCGCCGCCCGATCCGCTCCTCGGCCGGCGCAGCCACTGGGAGAACCTGCTCTTGCGTTCCATCAATCCCCTCACTTCGAGCGGTGGTCTGGGGTCAATGCTGCCACCATCCTGGGCGCCAGGTGACCGGTGTGCGGATCCGGGGTGAACGCGGTACGGGCGAACAGGGCATTTCACGCCAACGCCGCCCGCCGCCCCGGGCGTCAGTCGCGCCGGCGCAGACCGCGGAGCACCTGGTCGACGAGGGTGTCGACGAAGGCGTGGGTCAGCTCCCCGGTGCGCATCAGCCAACGCTGTGAGAAGGGACTCAGCAGCATCTCGGCGCCGATCCGGAGGTCGACGTCCGGGTCCAGTTCGCCGGCCTCCCGGGCGGCGCGCAGCCGCTCGACGTAGAGGCGGATGCCCGGTTCCATCAGGCGGCCGACGAAGCTGCGGGAGAGCTCCTCGTCGTTGGTGCCGGCCGCGACCAGGGCACGGTAGGGGGCCTGCCAGGCCGCGTCGTTGAACTCGTCGACGGTGGCGCGCAGAACGGCCTTGAGGTCGGCGGCGAGGTCGCCGGTGTCGGGGAGTCCCTCGTGCTCGTAGGCGTCGGCGGCGGAGCCGAAGGCGTCGAGGAGGACGGCGGCCTTGGAGGGCCACCAGCGGTAGATGGTCTGCTTGCCGACGCCGGCGCGGGCGGCGATGCCTTCGATGGTGAGCTTCTCGTAGCCGACCTCGCCGACCAGGGCGAGGGCGGCCTCGAAGATCGCCTGGCGGGAGCGTTCGCTGTAGCGGCGGGTGGGGGTGCCCCCGGCGGAGCCAGGGGGAGCGTCGGGGGCTGCTTTGTTGGCCATGGGCGGGAGTGTAACGAGGAGAGGCGAGACGTATCGTCTCAACGAGACGGGTCGTCTCGATCGAGCCGGGGGCGGCGGGCGGACGCGCCCCCGCAGCCGACCTCGGTTCAGTGCGGCCAGGCGTCGCCCCAGGCCGCGTCGCGGGCCTCGCGGTAGGCGGCGCCGTGCCGCTTGGTGACGGTGTCCCGGCGCAGGGCGTCGTCCGCGGTGCACAGGTCCAGCAGCACCTGGCCCTTGCGGATCTGCGGCCTGCGGACGACCCGCGCCGCGGCCGGCTCGGCCGGGAGGCGGGTGGCGGCCACATAGCTGAACTTCTCGTCCTCGTAGGCCAGGGAGCCGCCCTTGACCTGACGGTGCAGCGAGGAGCGGCTGACCCGGGCGGAGAAGTGACACCAGTCTTCCCCCGGGACGACCGGGCAGGCGGCGCTGTGCGGGCACGGCGCGACGATCCGCAGCCCGGCGGCGACCAGCTGCTCACGGGCTTCGCAGATCCGCAGATAGCCCTCGGGGGTGCCCGGTTCGATCAGGACCACGGACCGGGCGGCAGCGGCCGCGCCGACCACCGCGCGACGGTCCTCCGGACGCAGCTCGCCCAGCACGTAGGAGACGGTGACCAGGTCGGTGTCCTCGGGGAGGGTGAGGCCCTCGCCGAGGGACTGCCGTCGCCAGGTGACGTCCGGCAGGATCCCGCCGGCCAGTTCGCGGCCCAGGTCGAGTGCGGGCTGCGCCCAGTCCAGGACCGTGCTGCGCGGGCCGTCCCAGGTGGCGGCGGTGGCCCAGGTGGCCGCGCCGGTCCCGCCGCCGACGTCGACGTGGGTGGCCGGGGACCAGTCGGGGACGCGGGCGGCGAAGGCGGTCAGCGCGGCCCGCACCGCCTCGAAGGTGGCCGGCATCCGATAGGCGGCGTAGGCGGCGACATCGCCGCGGTCCCGGAGCACCGGGGCGTCGGTGGGGGTGCGGCCACGGTAGTTGGCGATCAGCCGCTCGACGGCCTGCGCGGCCTGCTTGGGCGGCAGGCCGTCGAGCAGGCCCGCCAGGGCGGCGCGCAGTTCGTCGTGCATTCGGGAAAGTCTACGGGGGTCCCGGGCCCGGGCCACGCCGGGCCGGAACGGGGTCAGGACCGGCCCGAGGGGTCGGCGTGCGCCACCGCGCGGGCGAGGTGGGTGGCCGCCGCGGCCCGCGGCGCGCTGCCGCCCGACCGGCGCCGGGGGTGGACGGTGTTGGCGAGCAGCACCAGGAAGGTGTCGGTGGCGCGGTCCAGGACCAGGCTGGTGCCGGTGAACCCGGTGTGCCCGGCCGCGCCCCGGCCGGCCAGCTCGCCCATGAAGTACGGCTGGTCGACGGCGAAGCCGAGGCCGGGCGGGTCGAGCAGGGCGGCGACCGCGGCCGGGCCGAGGATCCGTGCGGTGCCGTACGCCCCGCCGTTGAGCAGCGTCCGGCACAGCACGGCCAGGTCCTGGGCGGTGGAGAACACCCCGGCGTGCCCGGCGACGCCGCCGAGCGCCCAGGCGTTCTCGTCGTGCACCTCGCCGCGCAGCAGGCCCCGGTCCGCCTTGGCCCACGGCCGCCGCTGGTCCTCGGTGGCGGCCACCCCCTGCGGCGCCAGCGGGCCGTAGCAGGTGCTGGTCAGGCCCAGCGGACCGGTGATGCCGTCACGGACCAGGGCGTCCAGGGGACGGCCGGTGAGCCGCTCCAGCAGCAGCTGGAGGGCGATGAGGTTGAGGTCGGAGTAGCGGTGCGCGCCGTACGGACCGCCGGAGGGGGCCGCGGCCTCGGCCCACAGCAGCGCCAGTTGGTCGGCGCGGCCCCGGTGGTCGTGGAAGGGCAGCTCGGGGGCGAGGCCGGAGGTGTGCCGGAGCAGGTCCCGGACGGTGATGCCGGGGACGAAGGCCGGCAGGTGGGCGGCGACCGGCGCGTCCAGGGCGAGCCGGCCCCGCTCGGCCTGCTGGACCGCGGCGATCGCGGTGAAGAGCTTGCTGAGCGAGGCGAGGTCGAAGACCGTGCCCACCCGCATCGGCTCCCACAGGTCGCGGGGCAGGTCCAGGCCGCGGTCCCGCTCGGGGTCGTAGCCGCGGTAGCGCACCGCCCAGCCGGCGGCGGCCTCGGCGGCGACCACCGGGCCCCGGCCGGCCAGCACCACCGCTCCGGCGCACCATGGCGGACGGCCTTCGGGCAGTGCCCGCACGCCGCTGACCAGCCGATCCATCCAGGCGGGGTGCAGTCCCGCCGCGGCCGGTGTGCCGGGCTTCAGTCTCGGGGCGTTCGGTGCTTTCAGAGCCCATTCCTCTCGCCGGCGGTGCGTTCCTCCTTACGCTGCCACGGACGGCACATTCCCAGGAAGCTCACGAGCGCGAGAACGGCGCACGACAGTTGCACGACGGCCATCGGAACGGCCGTCCGTTCGCCGGCGATGCCCACCAGCGGCGAGGCCACCGCACCGAGCAGGAACGTCGAGGTGCCCAGCAGCGCGGAGGCGGAGCCGGCCGCGTGCGGGGTGCGCAGCAGCGCCAGGGTGTTGGTGCTCGGCATGACCAGGCCCATGGCGGACATCAGCACGAACAGCCCGGCGGCGATGGGCACCAGCCCGACCTTCCCGAAGGTCCCGGACGACATCAGCAGCAGGGCCGCGCCGGCCAGCGCGATCGCCACCAGGCCGACGCCGAGGACCTTGTCCAGGCCGACCCGGCCGACCAGCAGCTTGCCGTTGACCTGGCCGACCGCGACCAGCCCGACGGAGTTCAGGCCGAAGAGCAGGCTGAAGGTCTGCGGGGAGGCGCCGTAGATCTCCTGGACGACGAACGGCGAGGCGGAGATGTAGGCGAAGAGCGCGGCGAAGGCGAACGCGCCGACCAGGAGGTAGCCGGAGAAGACCCGGTCGGCGAGGAGGTCGCGCATGGTGCGCAGGGCCGGGCCGAGGCCGCCGGGCTGTCGGCGCTCCGGCGGCAGCGTCTCGTCCAGCCGGCGCCAGACGAGGAGGGTGAGCAGCACCCCGACCACGGTCAGCACGACGAAGACGCCGCGCCAGTCGGTGACCCGGAGGATCTGGCCGCCGATCAGCGGGGCGACCACCGGCGCCACCCCGGAGATCAGCATCAGCGTGGCGAAGAAGCGGGCCATCGCCACCCCGTCGTACAGGTCGCGCACCACCGCCCGCGCGATGACGATGCCGGCCGCGCCGGCCAGCCCCTGCAGCAGGCGGAAGGCGATGAGGAGTTCGGCGTCGGTGGCGAGCGCGCACAGGGCGGTGGCGAGCACGTAGACGACCATGCCGATGAGCAGCGGCCGGCGGCGGCCCCACTTGTCGCTCATCGGGCCGACGATCATCTGCCCCAGGGCCATGCCCGCCAGGCAGGTGGTGAGGGTGAGTTGGACGGTGGCGGCCGGGCTGTGCAGGGCGGCGGTGACCTGCGGCAGGGCCGGCAGGTACATGTCCATGGAGAGCGGCGGGACCGCGGTGAGACCGCCGAGGACGAGGGTGACGAGCAAGCTGGTGCGGCGGGCGGCGACCGGAGCGGCGGGCGCGTCCCGCCCGGATATGGCGGGCTGGCCGGGGGCGTCGTCCCGGGTCTCGGCGGCGGGGGCGCCGGACTCTGTCATGAGCGTCTCCATGAGTCGGTGATGGCGGCACCATGGTGGCACGCGGCGGACACCGCCCGGGGCGCCAGGACGCAGTCCTTTGGTCCTAAGCCCGCCGTCAACTGCCGCCCGGTTCGCGCCCGGTTCGCGCCCCGTCCGCCGTTACTCTGCCGGCATGGCATATGACACAGAGCGGGCAGGGTCGGCACAGGCGACACCGGTGGCACGGGCCGGGCAGGTGGGCAGTACCGCGACCGCGGCCCGGCCGACGCTCCCGGCGCCCTCCTCTCGGGGCCGGGCCCCGCGGACGGCCGCGCTGCCGAAGGAGGCCAGGGAGGACGGCGCGGCGGGCCGCAAGGTGGCGCTGGTCACCGGCGCGGGTTCGGGCATCGGCCGGGCGGTCGCCCTGGCACTGGTCGCCGACAACTGGACGGTGGTCCTGGCCGGCCGGCGACCCGACGCCCTGGAGGAGACCGCCCGCCAGGTCGGGTACGCGGGCATCGAGGGCCCCGCGGTGCTGCCCGTCCCGACCGACGTCACCCGCCCCGAGGAGGTCGGCGCCCTCTTCACCACGATCCGCGACCGGTTCGGCCGGCTGGACCTGCTCTTCAACAACGCGGGCGCCTTCGGCCCCCCGGTCCCGGTGGAGGAACTCTCCTACGACGACTGGCGGGCGGTGGTCGACGTCAACCTCGGCGGCGCCTTCCTGTGCGCCCAGGCCGCGTTCCGGACGATGAAGGAACAGGACCCGCAGGGCGGCCGGATCATCAACAACGGCTCCGTCTCCGCCCATGTGCCCCGGCCGCACTCGATCGCGTACACCGCCACCAAGCACGCGATGACCGGCCTCACCAAGTCGCTGTCCCTGGACGGCCGTCCGTACCGGATCGCCTGCGGCCAGATCGACATCGGCAACGCGGCCACCGAGATGACCGGCCGGATGCAGGCCGGGATCCTCCAGGCCAACGGCCGCACCGAGATCGAACCGGTGATGGACGCCGCCGACGTCGCCCGTACGGTCGCGCACATGGCGGCGCTCCCGTTGGAGGCCAATGTGCAGTTCGCGACGGTGATGGCGACCGCGATGCCCTACATCGGGCGGGGCTGACGCACCGCGGCCCGCCCGGGAATAGCCGGGCGGTGACGGATGGTTCCCCGGCCATGACACTCGACACCGCCGCCGGGGGCCCGGCCCGCACTCCCGAGATCCTGCGCTACACCGCGTTCTCCGCCGACCCCGCTGGCGGCAATCCGGCCGGGGTCGTCCTGGACGCCACCGGGCTGGACGACGCCGCCCAACTCGCCATCGCCGCCGAACTGGGCTACTCCGAGACCGCGTTCCTCACCGCGCCGCCGGAAGGGCTGGGCGAGCCCGGTCGGGCGTTCACCATCCGGTACTTCAGCCCGCTCGCCGAGGTCGCCTTCTGCGGCCACGCCACGGTCGCCACCGCGGTCGCGCTGGCCGAGCGCCAGGGCCCCGGCGACCTGGTCTTCGCCACCCAGGCCGGCCCGGTCCCGGTCACCGTCGCCCGGCACGACGGCGCCCTGCGGGCCACCCTCACCAGCGTCGAACCGCGCATCGAGCCGATCGCCCCGGCCGACCTCACCGAGGCGCTGGCCGCGCTGGACTGGCCGGCCGCCGATCTCGACCCGGCGCTGCCGCCCCGGATCGCCTACGCCGGCGCGCGCCACCTGGTCCTCGGCGCCGCCACCCGCGCTCGACTGGGCAAGCTCGACTACGACTTCGACCGGCTGGCTGCCCTGATGCGCCGCCTCGATCTGACGACCCTTCAGCTGGTGTGGCGGGAGGGCGACACGGTCTTCCACGTCCGCGACCCGTTCCCGGTCGGCGGCGTGGTGGAGGACCCCGCGACGGGCGCCGCGGCCGCCGCCTTCGGCGCCTACACCCGCGCCCTGGGCCTGGTCACCGCCCCGGTGACGCTCACCCTCCACCAGGGCCACGACCTCGGCCGCCCGGGCCTGTTGACGGTGGAGCTGCGGTCCGGCGACCCCCGCTCGCACGTCAGCGGCACCGCCGCCCGGATCTCGGCGACGGACGCCTGAGGACGCGGGGGCCTCGGGGCGCGGATCGGCGCCGGGGCGTGCGGGTGCGGGTGGACGCGGCGGCCCCGCCGCCCGTTCACCCGGCGCCCGGCAGGTCCCCTCCCGGCCCCCCGCACGCCCCGCCCCGCGGCGCGCAGGACACCGTGATCACGCCCTGCCCGGCGCCGCCGGCCGGCCGGACGCCCGCCCCGCCCTCCCGGTGCCCCGCGCCGAAGGTGTCGTCCCGCCACCCCAGCAGCGCCGACGCCACCACCACTATCAGCACCAGCACCACGAAGATCAGCAACGGCCGGGCCCGTACGAGCAGTTGACGCACCCGCCCGGAGCCGCGGTTCGCCGTCCGGCCCCCCGCGGCCCTCCCCGGCGCCCTCCCCGGCGCCGTCCCCGCCCGCGTCCTCGTCCCCGGACCGCGGTGCCGTCCCAGCGCCCGCGCGATCCGTCTCTTCCAATACACCAGCCGGTAGTAGTGCTTCAGCACCTCGGCTCCCCCTCGTGTGACTGCCCGGGAAGCCACGAGGGTACTGCCCGCCGGCGCCCCCGGCGCCCGCTCGTGCCGGCACCGGGCCCGCCCGCACGCCCCGATGGACACCCGGCGGCCCGGCGGTCGGCACGGCCGCGGAGACGGCGACCGGCCTCCTCATGAGAACGGCCCCGCTCCGACCCCCTGAGCAGGCGGGGGCGGAACGGGGCCGGTACGGCACCCGCCGTCAGCCGAGGCCGGGCAGCCCCTTGAGCGGCAGCTGGTCCGTGGACGGCAGCCCCTTGGTGGGCAGGGCGCCGGTCGCCGCCTTCCCGGACAGCGCGTCCGTCACCGCCTTCCCCGGCAGCCCGTCGGTCAGCCCCTGCCCGCCCTTCCCGGGCAGCGCGTCGGTGGGCAGTCCACCGAGCAGTCCGCCGTCGGCGGTGGCCGCCTTCGCCGTCTGTCCCAGCAGGTCCCCGGCCGCACCGGCCGTCGCGCCCGCCGCCTCCGCCGCCGGCGGCGTCACCTTCGCCGCGGCCCCGCCGACCGCCGCGGTCTCCGCGGGCACCACCTTGTCGACGGCCTTGCCCTGGACCCCGCCCGCGACCTGCGTGGCCTGCTGCGCGGCCCCGTCCGCCACGCTCCCCAGGGCCCCGGGGTCCACGTTGCTCAGCCCGCCCAGGTCGGGGGTCTTCGGTACGTCGGCGGCGTGGGCTCCGGCAGCCGACCCCAGCGTCATCGCAGCCGCGGCCATGCCCACTGCCGTCAGAACTCGTCGCATCAAGGCTCCTCAAGGAATGAGATGTGCTTGTGTGATGAGAACGATGAGCTGCGCACCCGGACACGCCCGATCCCCACCGGTGCGGCGCGCAGGACGGCGAGGGGGCGGACGCGTCGGCGCACACGCCGGGACCGGGCCGGGCGTGCGCCCGAACGCCCGACGCCGCGCCCCTCCCCCACGAACCTCCTGGTCAGCGGCGGTTCTGCGGTACCAGTGAGGTCGTCAGCGTCGCGTTCGGCGCCAGGCGGGCGAGGACGGGACGGCCGGCGGCATCGGTGGCCAGGGCGGCGGCGCCGACCACCGCGCCGGTGAGGGTCTGCCACCGCGGGGCGTGCCCGGCGCCCAGGGTGGCCAGGCTGGTGGTGCCGTCGTTGTTGCCGGCGGCCAGGAGCACGTCGCCGGCCACGGGATGCAGGGCGAGGACCCCGTAGCCGCGGGCGACCAGACCGACGCGCTCGCCCTGCCAGGTCGCGCCGCCGGCCGGCAGCCGATGGACCAGCGGGCGGGCGGACTTGGCCTCGCGGAAGGCGAGGAGGAGCGAACCGTCCGGCCGGGCCAGCGCGGTGGGCGGGTCGGCGGGGCTCGGCAGGCCGGTACGGCGGAGGAAGAACCTCCCACCGGGGTGCTCCTGCTGCCAGTGGTGGACGGTGTTGTGCCCGGACCCGAAGACATGGACGCACCCCTTGCCGTCGGTGACGGCGGAAAGGCCCTCCTGGACCTCGGCGGGCTCCAGGTCCGCCCAGTCGCTCCAGGTGCCGTCGCCGCGCCGCTGACGGGCGGAGACGCCCTTGGCCCAGTTGCGGGCGAACAGCCACGTCGTGCCGTCGGCGTCCCGGGCCACGACGGGACCGCCGACCCGGCGGCCGTGATCGGGGGTGCGGTCGGGGGTGCCGAGCGAGGTCCAGGGGCGGAACGGGCCGCCTGGGCGCGGCTGTTCGGCCATGACGATCTCGCGGCGGTTGTCCGCCGCCTTGGGGCCCAGGGCCGCGATGCGTTCGGCGAACAGCTGCCAGCGGCCGTCCTCGGTGAGGGTGGCGGACAGCCCCGGCAGCAGCCCGTTGCCGCCCAGGGGTTCGGGCGTCGTCCAGCTGCCGTCGCCCTTGCCGGTCTGCTGCCATCTGACGGCCTGTCCGGCGAGCACGGCGAAGGCGGTCAGTCGACCGTCGGGGCCCTGCCGCACCTGTGGGGCGGCGGTGGGATAGCGCAGGCTGGTGCGCTGGAGCCAGCCGGTGCGGTAGGAGCGGTTCCGGCCGACGTCGTAGTCTCCGCAGCCGGCGGGGAAGTCGCAGGAATCCGGCGCTCCGCCATAGGCGTTGAGCGCCACGGCCTTGTCGCGGACGAGCTGCGCGGGAAGGTTGTCGGGCCAACGCTCGTTGTAGTAGCCGCGGTACGCCATGACGGCGTGCAGGCGGCCCTCGCCGGGGCCCTTGTAGCGCGCCAGGGCGGCGTAGGTGAACAGCGCGGCGGCCGTGTGGTCGGGGTGGTCGGAGTAGCCGGCCTGGTCGTGGTGGCGCCGGTGCGCTCCGTCGTGCACCTGCATGTCCGGGTCGGGGTCCAGGGTCCGCACCAGCGTGGGCCGGTACCGGTCGAGGAGCTGGACGAGGACGTCGATCAGCCCGGACCGGGTGATCTTCTGGGAGCGGCGCACGGGAGAGCCCGTGCTGACCAGGGTGCTGGTGACCATCGCGGGGTCCGCCCACAGGTCCGGCAGGCCGCGCTTGCGGCCGCGCCCGACGGCGAAGTGCTGGTGCACACCCAGGAAGATCAGCTGGACGCCGGTGTGGCCGGCGAGGGTGTTCACCTCGATGAGCGTGCCGTCGGGCAGGGCCAGCGCCTGCATCCCCCAGCCCGCGTGCGGGTCGCCGGTGGCCATGAGCGCGTACGCCTGGCGCAGGCCCTGGCGGCGGGCGCCCGCGTAGGCCGCGAGGTTGGGCTCGGGCTTCGGCCGGCCCGGCACCTTGTTGACGCCGCCGGTCTCGCCGCAGTTCAGGTAGACGCTGACGAGTTGGTCGTTGGCCCCGATGGTCTGCTGGACCTCCGGGTTCATGAAGTACAGGTCGTCGTCCGGGTGGGCGAGTATCTGCATGACCCGGCTGCCGCTCCGGCCGTCGTCGGCGGCCGCCACCGCGCCGCGTCCGGCGGAGGGCAGGGAGGCCGTCCGCGTGGCGCCGCTGCACCCCGCCGCGGTGAGGGCGACAAGGCCGGCGACGAGGGTGCGGCGGGTGGGCTGTGGTCGCACAGGAGCTCTCTTGTGGGTCAGCGGGGTAGTTCGTAGCGGCTGGGCACCGGGAAGTACGACTCCAGGAAGGGCCGCAGCAGAGCCGTGCTCCGCTCCAGGTCGTCCTCCGTGGAGAGGGTGTCGTTGAGGCAGAACACCCCCTTGTCGCGCCGGAGCAGGAGCCGGTCGAGCCGGTTGGCGGTGTTGGGGTGGGCGACGTCCAGGTAGACGTACTCCACGTCGCCGGGCAGCGCCCGCCGGGTGTGGAAGGCGTAGTAGTGGTACAGCGACGACGGGATGGACAGGTCCGTCCCGCTGCGGAACCGCTGTGCGGCCGTCCTGCGGTGCTGCTCGCCGAACTCCCGCTCGATCTCGCCCAGGACGCTCCGGGTCAGCGCGTGCGGCACATGGCGCATCTTGCGGACCGGGGTCGTGCCGAAGCGCTCCTGTATCAGCGCGCGGTTGTTCTTCCCCGCGACGGAGACCGGTACGTCCTCCGGCGAGGGCGGGCCGAGCGGGACGAGGGCGGGCGAGGGGAAGAACTTGGTCAGCCCGTTGGCGAGGAAGAAGTCCTTGGGGGTCAGCTCGGCGCCGAGGAAGACGTCGTCGTTGAAGTAGAGGAAGTGCTCGGACAGGCCGTCGATGCGGTGGAGTTGGCTTTCGATGGCGTGGGAGTTGAAGGTGGGCAGCAGGGCGGGGTCGTCGAAGATCTCGCGGTGGCTGACGACCTTGATGCCGGGCCGGGAGGTGTCCAGCCAGGCGGGGGTCTGGTCGTCGGTGACGAGGTAGACGTTGCGCACCCACGGGGCGTACATCGCCAACGACCGCAGCGAGAACCGCAGTTCCTCGTGGTCGGCGTAGCGCGCGGCGTTGGCCGCCTCCTCGTGGTACGCCGCGCCGGCGAACCCGGCCCGGCGCCGCTGCCACGCGGGGTCGGCGCCGTCGACCCAGGTGTAGACGACGTCGATGGGGAAGGTGATGTCCTGGGGCACCGCCGTGGTGAACTCCTGACGGGTGCGCACCCGCACCGGTGAGGTGTCCCGCGTCCCGAAGGGGGCGGTGAAGTCGGTCATCGGGACCCGGAGGTAGGGGGCCTCGGCGGGCACGGAGTCGGTGATCGCGTTGCGCCGCGGGGCGGTCAGCCGGTCGCCCTCGCGCTTCCAGAACTCGATGTCGCAGCCGTGCTCCGGGCCCAGCACGAGGCGGTGGGCCGGGTCGGTGCGGTACCAGAACAGGCGCAGCGACGTGGCCTTGGCGTAGCGCCGCCAACTCGCCAGCCGGTACGCGGGCATGACGCGCCCGCCGTCCTCGCCGCGCGGGCCGAAGTACACGGGGCGCGTCCGGCAGAGGTCGGCGAGGGCACGCAGCACGCGCCCCCGGTCCTCGGTGGAGACCGCCACCGTGGTCCCGCCGGACTCGGCGCGCACGCAGAAGTGGTCGATGTCCGCGGCCTCCAACGCGGCGGTGATCGCGCCCAGGTTGGCGCGGCGGGCCGTCTCCGGCGAGAGCCGCTCCTCGACACAGGCGATCCGCGGGCGGCCGTCCACGGCCAGGACGACGCCTTCCGAAGCCTCGACCAGGACGCGGTGCTGGATGGCGTGGCCGGCGCAGCCCACCCGCTGGACGCTGCGGCCGACGGCCGCGGCGCTGACGAACCGCTTGACGCTGCGCCGCATTTCGGGGGAGTACCGGCCGGCTATCGCGCGCCGCATCCGCCGGGGAACGACCTTGCGGTAGACGGCGACCACGGGCGACGCCTCGGTGTTGACCCCGCCGTCGCCGCCGGGGACCGCGCCGGTCGCGCGCGGCTCGGGCCGGCGTCCGGCTGCTGCTGCGCGCTGCTCCGTGGGCCGCACGCTCTCGATCTGCTTCATTCCCTCTTGCAATCCCCCGGCCACGAAGACCGTTTTTATGGCAAATGACGTAATCTTTACAAGTACACTACCTTTAGCACGAAACGTAAATGAACGTTAAGGTGATCTTGCTTCACCGTCACGGAAGAGGGCGAATCGGGCGATGTGGATGCATCTGGTGTGAGTGATTCGAATCACGTGATCCTGGTGAATCAGGTGATTTTTTTGCCGCCGCCATGCACATGCCCGACACTGGGCGCCGGCCACCGCGCCAAGAGGAGAGATGACGAAGCGCCATGAGTGAAGCCCTGCTGTCCCATGCGGTGGCGGCGGCCAAGCGCGCCCGCCGCACCGCGGGCCGGGTCCGACGCCGTGTGGAGCAGATCAACACCGTCCCGGTGCTCGGCGCCCGCGCCCGCCCCCGACCGGCCCTGCGCCCGGCGCACCTCTCGGTACTCCTCGGCCGCACCCTCAACCTCGCGGTGCCCTGGCCTCCGGGCGCCACCGCCGTGACGGAGGCCCGCCTCGTACTGGAGCGCCGGGGCCGGCGGCAGAGCATCCCCCTGGAACGGGAACCGCAGCCGGACGGCCGGCTCCTGCTCACCGCCACCGCGCCGTTGCGCCACGCACGGCACGACGACGCCACCGCCCCCGGCCCCCGACTCGACGACGGCATCTGGCGGTTGACCGTCGCGGCGACCGACGCCGACGGGCAGGAGACCCACTACGGGATCGCCGCACCTGACGTGCCGGCCTCGGACGGCCCCACGCTCCCCTCCCCGCCCAGCGCGACCAGCGGTGCCTCCTTCCGGCCCGTGCGGTCCGTCGACGGCCACGCCATGCTCAAGGTGACCGGCCCGCGCGAGCACGCCGAGCTGATCCGCTTCGACCTGCGCTGGGACCGGGTCACCGTGCACGGCCGCCTGATCGCCGCCGGCTCGCCGCCCGACGACTACGCGGTGGAGGCGGTGCGCCGCGGCTCGGGAACGGTCCTCGCCCTCACCCCCGCCTGGGACGGCGACCGCTTCGTCTTCGACGTGCCGCTCGACGCCATGACCCGCGGCGTCGCGACCCAGCGCATGTGGGACTTCCAGCTGCGCCGCGGACGGACCCGCCTCAGGATCGCGCGTCGACTGACCGACGTGCGCCGCCCCAAGAAGGTCTTCCGCACCCCCTTCCGGACGATCGCGACGGAGGACGGCGCGCTCCTGCGCGTCCACGCCCACCTCTCCGCGGCCGGCACCTTCGCGGTCAGCTGCGCCCCCTTCCCCACCACCGAGGATTCCGCCTGATGAAGATCACGTTCCTGCTCACCTGGGGCGACGAGATGGGTGGCACCGAGATGGCCACCTACACCCAGGCGGCACATCTGGCCCCGCGCCACGACGTCGAGGTCCTGAGCGTCCTCAAGACGCGGGAGGAACCCTTCTTCACCGCCGGGCGCGCGATCCCGCGCCGGTACCTGGTCGACCGCACCGGCCCGTACGGCCGCCCGGTGCGCGACAGCGGCCTGGACGAGCAGGCGTGCCGCACGCTCACCTCGCTGCCCAGCGAACTGATCAAGCCGGCCTGGGAGGCCACCTTCGACCGGCTCACCGACATCGAGATGACCGCCGCGCTGGGCGCGCTGGACACCGATGTACTGGTCACCACCACACCCGCGCTGATGGCCGCCGCGGCCGAGCTGGTGCCCTCCCGCGTCATCACGGTCCACCAGGAGCACCGCGCGTCCCAACTGCGCGGCGTCAGTGGCGAACCGCTGCTGGTGTACGCGCCCCGGATCGACGCGCTGGTCTCCCTGACCGAGCGCACCAACGACTGGTTCGCCGATTCGCTCGGCGCCACGGCTCCCGAGCTGGCGGTCATCCCCAACGCCGTCCCCAGCGGCTTCCGGCCGCGCTCCGACCTGGACGGCAAGACCGTCGTGCTGGCCGCCCGCATGACGCCGGAGAAGCAACTCGACCACGCCATCGAGGCGTTCGCCACCCTCGCCGACCAGCACCCCGACTGGACGATGCGCATCTTCGGCGACGGGCCGCAGGAAGTGCGGCTGCGGCGCATCATCGACGGCCTGGCCCTGCACGACCGCGTCGAGCTCCTGGGCCGTTCACCGGAGATGGAGCAGGAGTGGGCCAAGGCCGGCCTGGCCCTGCTGCCCTCCCGCAACGAGGCGTTCCCGCTGGTGCTGCTGGAGGTCTTCGCCGCCGGTGTGCCGGTCATCGCCTACGACATCGTCACCGGCCCGGCCGAGATCGTCCGGCACGGCGTCGACGGCCTGCTCGTCCCGGCCGGCGACAAGGACTCCCTCGCCGTCGCCATGGACAAGCTGATGGGCGACGACGAGACCCGACGGGCCTACGGCAGGGCCGCCCGCGAGGGCGTCCACGAGCGCTTCTCGGCCGAGCTGATCACCGCGCGCTGGGAGGAGCTCTTCACGCGCCTGGTGGCCCGTCGCGAGGACCCCCGGCGGCTGGCCGACCGCGCCGACCGCACCGCCCGCCGCATCGCGGCCGGCGGCAGCCGCAGCTTCAACGTGGCCGCGCCGATCAGCGTGCTGTCCGGCTCCGCGGACGAGCAGAAGGCGCGCGAGGTGCTGCTCCAGGCGCAGGACCGCACCGGCGCCCTGGTGCGCTCCGCGGGCCGGCTGGCGGAGGTGCGCGACGACGTCCTCGCGCCGCGCATGGCCGAGTGGAACCTGGAGATCGCCACCTCCGCGCTGACCGCGCACGGCATCCCCTACGTCCTGCTGCGCGACGGCGGAACCTCCTACCGCGTCGCCGTCGAGGTCGAGCGTCGCGAGCAGGTCCTCGAAGCCCTCGCCACGGAGCTCCACGGCAAACCCGTCTACGCGGAACTGATCACTCCGCGCGGGGCGGCGCCCGGAGCCGTGCTCGCCGAACGGCTGCGCGAGGCCGGCGACGTGGCGGGCCTGCGCGTCTTCAAGCCGCTGACCACCGAGAGCCGCACGCTGCGCTACGGGCCCGCGTTCGGCTGCACCGTGGAGTTCTGGACCGAGAACGCCGAGGACGAGGAGATGCCCGGCTGGCGCAGCACCCCCCGCGGCTCCACCCTCCTCGGCCCCCGGCTGCCCTCGCTGGAGGCGGACGCGACCCTGCGCGTCGGCGAGCGCGACCACCCCACCCTGGCCGGCTTCACCGACCGCCTCATGTGGGACGTCACCTTCCCCATCGACGTGGTCTACACCTGGGTCGACGACAGCGACCCGGAGTGGCGCGCGCGCCGCGACGCCGCCAAGCGCGCCGCGGGACTCGCCGACGGCGGCGCGGACAGCGGTGACGTGCGGTTCCGCAACCGCGACGAACTGCGGTTCTCGCTGCGATCGTTGGCGATGTACGCCCCGTGGGTGCGCAACGTCTACCTCGTCACCGACGACCAGACCCCCGCCTGGCTGGACACCTCCCGGCCCGGCATCAAGGTCGTCAGCCACCGCGAGATCTTCGACGACCCCGCCCTGCTGCCCACCTTCAACTCCCACGCCATCGAAAGCCAACTCCACCGCATCGACGGCCTGTCCGAACACTTCCTCTACTTCAACGACGACGTCTTCCTCGGACGTCCGCTCACCCCGCGCTCGTTCTTCGACAGCAACGGCATGGCGCACTTCTTCCGTTCGCCCACCGCCGTCCCGCCCAGCCCGCTCGCCGAGGACGACGAGGGGTACTTCGCCGCGGCGAAGAACAACCGCGGCCTGCTCCAGCGGGAGTACGGACGCACCGCCACCCACGGCTTCCTGCACGCCCCGCACCCACTGCGGCGCAGCGTGCTGGCGGAGATCGCCGAGAAGTTCCCGGAGGAGATCACGGCCACCGCGGCCAGCCGGTTCCGCGCGACCACGGACCTGTCCGTGGCGTCCTCGCTGCACCACCACTACGGCTATCTGACGGGGCGCTCCACCCCGGCGTCCCTGACCTGCTCGTTCGTCAACGCGGGCGACTACACCCACCACACCAGGCTCAGCCGCATGCTGGCCACCCGCAGCCACGGCGTGTTCTGCATAGGCGAGTCGGCGGACGCGGAGGTGCCCGCCGACGAGCAGGACCGCGTGCTGCGCGCCTTCCTCAGCGCGTACTTCCCGGTGCGTTCGCCGTTCGAACGGTCCTGATCCGCCGCTCCGACCGTCCGTCCGCCGGCCCGCCGGCCCGTCGGCCCGTCGGACAGGCCCTAGGCCGAGTCGGCCGCCCGGGCGTGCTCCGGTGTCCGCTCGTCCTGCGCGGCGTGCGCCACAGCGGGCGGCGGCGGGGGCGGGGGCGGGGTGGTGGCAGGCCGGGCGTGCCG
This sequence comes from Streptomyces noursei, assembly GCF_016917755.1. GTDB lineage: Bacteria > Actinomycetota > Actinomycetes > Streptomycetales > Streptomycetaceae > Streptomyces > Streptomyces yunnanensis. The sequence continues at coordinate 3,343,408 of NZ_CP070326.1, forward strand.
GCGGCGCGGTGCGACGTTCCGACGGACGTCGTCGATGCCGCGACGCATCGTGGTACGCAGCCACTTGCCGAGGGGGCGTTCGACGAAGCGGTGGATGAGCCAGGCGGCCACCAGCATGAGTGCGACCACCGAGGCCACCAGGACCGGCGCGGGAATCCTGTTCCGGTAGTGGTGGATGAGGGTCATGCCGATGTTCATGTGGATGACGTAGAGCGGGTAGGTGAGGGCTCCCGCGGTGGTGAGCCACTTCCACTGGATGCGGTCGAAGGCGCCGAGCGCGATCGCGCCGACGACGGCGAAGGCCGCGGTGATCAGGAAGCGGGCGGGCCAGGTGGGCAGGGCGTCCACGGCGGCCTTGCCGAGGTTGGTGGCCAGGCGGTAGTCGATATAGCGCTGGGCGAGCAGCAGTTGCAGGATCACGATCGCCCACAGGATCGCGTTCGGCCGGAAGCGCCGCATCAAATAGAAGGCGATACCGGCTATGAAGAACGGCGCGTACTGCGGCATCGCGAACGCGGTGAGCAGCGGCGTGTTCATGACCGGGGCGAGCGCGGCGGCCGCGGTCCATACGCCGCACAGGATCAGGCAGTTGCGGTAGGTGACACCGAACAGCACCACCACGACCATGATCAGGTAGAACTTCAGCTCCACGAAGAGCGTCCAGTACACCGGATCGACATTCGGCGTGTTGTTGCCGCCCTGCAGCATGGTCAGATTGGTGATCACCGTGTCCCAGCCACGGAGAGAAGCGACCTCCGGCCACATCTTCACCACCAGGACGGTGAGCAGAATCCCGACCCAGTAGGCGGGGAACAGCCTGGTCAGACGGGAGACGGCGAATTCGCCCACCGTGCGGCCCCACACGCTCATGCAAATGACGAAGCCGCTGATCAGGAAGAAGACCTCCACGCCCAACCACCCGTACTGGGCCAGCCGGTGGGCGGTCGGAAAGATCGTGTCCGTGCCGTGGCCCCATGGTCGGGCCAGGGCGACGTAGTGGTAGAAGACCACCATCAGCGCGGCAAGCAACCGCAGCCCGTCCAGTACGGCAAGCCTGTTCCCTATGCGGCGCTCGGCCATTGTGTATCCCCCGTAGCGCCCAGGTCAGGGCGCCCCATGGTCGAAGAAGCTCACCACTTCCGGTCAACCGGTGAGCGAGTTGTCCACTTTTCATGCTTTCACAGACCGCAGGACAGCCAACACCTGTTCCATGTGGCAAAAACCACAGCACGAATACTGAACGCACACGCGCGTTCCGGACTCCACCCCCCTTTCCCTCACGCCTTAACCGGATCAGCACCCACCGCACAGCCCGGACGACCACCCAACTCCAGCCGGACGACCATCGGTTCACATTCTCGGAGCAAACGGATCGTCGACCGAAATCAACGGATTTCCGCTCTCGCGAGGGCGACCGAATCCCCGCCTCACACCCCCAGAGGCAGGAATAGGGACATCTCCTCGGACGCCCACATCCATTCCCATTCCCATTCCCGTCTCCATTCCCGCCTCCATTCCCGTCTCCATTCCCGTTTCCACCCCCATTCCCGTTCTCACACCCACACCCTCGCTCACGCCCATGAACTCCCCGACGGGAGGCGGGGGCGGACGCCGTGCAGTTGCCGCCAGGGCCCTGGAGGGCGGGGCGGGGCAACCTCTCCCCATCCAGGGGTGATTGAGGCATGGCAGGCACCGCGATGACATCTGCCCCTTTTTGAATGGACAAGATCAATTACGGCACGTAGGTTCCTTATGCGTAGGGGCCGCCTCGGGGGCGGCCCCCACGCACAGCAACGCAACGAACCAGAATCCACGGGGGATTTCGCATGTCCCACCTGCCCGGCGCGCCATCACCGTCGTCATCGCCACCGCCGCCCGGCTGGTCCGCCCCACCCGCCCCGCAGGCCGTACTCCGCTCGCCCGTCAGGCTCTCCCAGGCCGTGATGATCCTGCTCGGCCTCGTCATCGTGACCGATGTGTTCGCGGTGTGGCAGGGCAACCACTGGTACCAGCTGGCCGGCAGACTCATGCAGGACTTCGGCTCCGTCACCTCACGGGAGGTCGCGGCAGCGGACACGCTGTACCGAGCTTCCGGGATCATGCAGGACGCGGCGTCCCTCGCGACCGCCGTGCTCTTCGTCGTCTGGTTCCACCGGACCCGCGTCAACGCCGAGGTCTTCGCCCCCGACGGCCATGAGAAGAAGCGCGGTTGGACGATTTGGGGCTGGATCGTGCCGGTGGTCAACCTGTGGTTTCCCCGACGGATAGCCCTCGACATCTGGGACGCCAGCGCCGACCGGAGCTCCCGGTCCACGGCCCTGCTCAACTGGTGGTGGGCGCTGTGGATCGCGAATCTGCTCTTCGGACGCGTTGCAGGTCGGCGCTACGCGAGGGCCGAGGGCCTGGAGGAGATCAGGGGCGCGGTCGCCGGGCTCATGGCGAGCGACCTCGTCGACATCGCGGCGGCCGTTCTCGCCGTGTTCTTCGTGCTGCGCCTCACCCGCATGCAGCACGAGAAGGCACTGCGGGGGCCGGGGCCGGCTGCCTGACCCACCCTGTGCGCACGACCGGGAAGTCCTCACGTGATCACCTTCGAAAGCCTCTTCGTCGCAGCGCACCTGGCCCTCGCGCCGGCCGCGCTCCTGCTGACGGTGAAAGCGGTGCACCTGCTGGCGGCCCACCGCCTCTGGTTCTCCCGCAACCGGCTCCGAAACGGTGTGGAACTGGTGGCACTCGCGACGGGTGCGGCGCGCTGCGCGTATGTGCCGGGGCTGTGGATCGGATTCGGCACGGACGGCTCCACCGCTCCCCGCCTGCGGGCCCTCGGCTCCCCCAGGGGTCGCCCTCGGCGTCGCCCGGGTCGCGTACCGCCTGATCCTGCGCAGGCGTCACACGACACTTCACGTCGGCTCGTAACGGAGGCGGGCGGTGCGCGCGGGCCGCTAATGCCCTCCCCTGGGGGGCTTGCAGTCGGTGCCGTCGGGGTAACCGGCGAAGGCGTTCGCCTCGATGAAGTGGGGGTTGACCTTGCCCTCGATACACAGCGCGGATCCGTCGACGAGGAATCCGACGCCGGGATCAACGGCGTAGGACTCCACCTTTGCGGCGGGGTAGCCGAGAGCGGTGAGTGCGCGGCGGGTGCTGTCCGCGCTGATGTCGTTGTGCGTGCGCAGGGGTTCGAGCGCGTTCTTGATGCGCTCGACGGCGGCGATTCCGTCGCAGCGGCGCTGGCCGTGGAGGGGCAGCGGGTCCCGAAAGCCGTGGTTTTCGGCGTAGTGGTCGGAAGGGGGCGTGGCGGGTCCCGACGTGCCTGCGGTGTGCGCCGGAGCCGTGCTGGGGCTTTCGCCGGGACAGGGGAAGTCCACCGGCGCGCTCGGCCTGCTCGGCTCGGCCGCCGCGGCGCGCGAAGGGGCGCCGGCGGCGATGTCGTGTCCGGGCCGCTCGGTTCCGCATCCCGCGGTGAGCAGGGACAGCGCCGCTATCGACAGGAGGCCGATCCGCGCTCCGGTATTCCTGGTCATGGCCATGCGGCCATCGTGTCCTGCATTGCGGATGCCGGTCATGAGTAGTTCTACTCATGCATTCTGTCCGCGTTTGTGGCAGGTGGCGCACTCGCCGCCCCCGGGTCCGCGCACCGGCGCGCCGGGCACCTCGGCGACGAGCGACGGACGCGAACCCCCATATATCCGAATTCACCTTCGGAGGGCGTTCTGTATGATTTGCGATTCGCCAGCAACCGCTCGACCGAAGGGCGCGGCCCGCGCCCCGTGCGCCGTCGTGCCGCGGGCCGTCGGGCTCGTACCTCCAGGACTTCCACTCCATGTCTTCGCACCCGCACGCGCACCCCGACCACCGGCCCCCGCTGCGGGCGGCGCACCTGAGCATCCTCGCCCACCCCGACGACGACCTGTACTTCATGAACCCGGAGGTCCTGCAGGCGATCCGCTCCGGGGCGCCCACGACCAGCGTCTATCTCACCAACGGCGAGTCCGACGGGCGCAATCCGCGCCCATGGGAGCCGCGCGACCAGGTGCCGGCCGACCGCGAGGCGTACGCCAGGGCGCGGCAGAACGGCCTGCTGGGCGCGTACGCCGCGATGGCGCTGGCCGACCGCGCCGCGCGGTGGACGCGCACCACGCTGCGCGGGCCGCACGGGACGGTGCTGGAGACGTGCCGGCTGGAGCGCGCCCCGCACATCACGCTGGTCTTCCTCAACCTCCGCCAGTACGCGCCCGAGGACCCCCAGGTGCGACTGCGCACGCTGTGGACGGGGCAGGCCCCGTCCGTGCGCACCCTCGTGCCGACGGGCGGCGCGGTCGAGGCGGAGTGCGTCTACGACCGGGAGGCGCTCATCGACGTGCTGGCCGGGCTGCTGGAGCACTTCCGCCCCACGGCCGTCCGCATCATGGATCCCGACCCCGACCACCAGGAGCACAACGCGCAGTTCCCGCAGCGGCACGACTACGGGGACCACTCCGACCACCAGGACCACACCTACGCCGCGCTGTTCTCGCTGGAGGCGATCGAGCGCCACCGCTCCTCGGGGGCGGCCCGACCGTTCACCGTCACGTCCTACCGCGGCTACTACAACGAGCGCTGGCCGCACAACCTCGGTGTGTACGCGAGCTCGCGCAAGGAGCACTACCTCAACGTCTACGGCGCCGCCGACGGCTACGACTGCGGCGACCCGGCCGGCAGCGGCGACTACTCGGTCGGGTTCGGCGCGCGGGGCACTGGCTGGGTGCAGAGCACCACGCACCGGTACGCCGGGGGCACCGACTGGCTCCGGCGCGACGCCGCCGGGCGGCTGTCGGCGTTCGGGGTGCTGGGCGGCGAGGCCGTGATGTGGCAGGAGACCGGGCCGGGCACCGGGCAGTGGGGCGGCCCGTGGCGGCTGGGCGGCGGGCCGCTGGCACCCCAGCTGTCCGTGTGCGCCACCCCGGACGGGCGGCTGCACGTCGTCGGCCTGCGGTACGCGGCCCTGGGGGCGGGCGCCGACGCGCACCACCGCCAGCTCGTCCATCTGGCGCAGACCGAGCCCGGCGGCGCGTTCGGGCCGTGGCGGGACCTGGGCAACCCGGCCGACTCCGCGGACCGCGTACGGCAGTTGGGGGCACCGGTGGCGGCGGTGGACGGGCAGGGCCGGCTGCATGTGTTCGCGCGCAACTGGGGCAAGGGCGTCAGCTCCCGGGTGCGGGAACCGGCGGGCGGGTGGAGCGGGTGGATCGATCTGCGCGGCTCGCAGCTCCAGGAGGGGCTGAGCGCGGCGGTCAATCACGACGGGCGGATCGAGCTGTTCGCCCCCGCCCGCGACCGGGTGGCCCACTGGGTCCAGGACGAGGACGGGCCGCTGCTGCGCCTGACGCCGCGCTTCAAGCTGTCCACGCCCGCGGGGGCGACGAGCAGCGCGGTACAGGCCAACGGGCGGATGATCACGGTCTACCGCAAGCCCGAGCGCGCGGTGACGCTCGTCGGACGGCAGGGCGACCCGGGCGGCGGCTGGCCGCACGGTCCGCAGAGCCGGGGCGGGCGCGGCGGTTACGGCCCGGTCGCGGCCACCGCCCTGACGACCGGTGGAATGGAGGACTGTGCGCTGCTCGCCACCCGCAACGACTTCGGCGGGGTCAGCTGCGCGGTCCTCACCCCCGACGGGGCGAACTGGGCCGACCTCGACCTGGACGGCATCGCGGGCGGCCTGATCGGGGCACCGTCGGTGAGCACGGACTCGCTGGGGCGGGGCATGGTCGGCGCGATCGGCGCCGATGCCCATCTGTACCTCGCCCGCCAGACCACCCTGGCGGCACCGGTGTTCTCGCCATGGCTGAGGGTCGGCTGAAGGTCGGCTGAGGCAGCGGACGGGGCCGGCGCGCCCCGCCCTTCCGCCTCCGTCCGCCCCCTTATGACCCTTCTGCCCCCCTCATCACCGATGACAGGGTCACTCCGGCTTGATGCACCTGATCCTCATTCGTTACCTACACGGGCGTCCGATTTGCCTGTATTGAGAATTAGGCGCCAATAAGGGCCTTGTTAGGGTTTCACGAGTTTACGCAGAACAGAAGACTTCTTGACCGATGGATGACGTGTTGGATGCATTAGAGGCATTGATCGACAACTGATCGCTCGTTCGCCGTCCACCCCGCTCCACGCCGGCGCGGCCCCGCGCCGCGCCCCTTGCCATGGCGGTGTCGCCGTCGCCGCGCGCCGCCGAGTCGCCGGCTCCACCCGACTGTTCATCCGCCCCCACACCCACGACGAATACGGCCCATTGAGTTCCAAGTCCCGTGCCACGGCTGCCGTCAAGCACCTCAGAAAGCCGTCGGCGCTGCCGCGCGCGGCCCGGCGCAAGTTGATCGCCGCGCTCGCACCGGCGCGCGCCCGCCTGATCGCGAAGGTGTGCTACCCGGTGCGCTCCCGCTGGTCCGCCGCGGTGCGGTACGCGGCCGTGCTCGACGGCCACACGCTCAGCCTGCACGCCGTGCTGCCGCCCGGTGTACGCGAGGGCGCCGAGGGCCGCGCGGCCCAACTGACGGTGTCCCGAAGGGGGAAGCGCCACCGGGTACCGGTGCGGGTCTACCGCGACCGCGACAGCCGCCTGGCCATGGACGCGACGGTGCTGCTGGGCTCCGACCTCGACGGCGTACCGGTGCGGCCGGGGCGCTGGCGGCTCACGCTGGTGCTGCGCGGGCCGCGCGGGCGCAGGCGCATCCCCCTCGCGTTCGCCGTGCCGGCGACCCCGTACGGCGGGCCCACCCGCCCCATGACGACCTGCCCGAGGACGGGCATGCGGCACCGCGCGGGCCGCACCGTCACCGGGCGGCTGCGGCTGGTGTGCGCGGCGCCCGCCGCACAGGCCGAGGTCGCCCGTACCGAACTGCGCTACACCGGTGCGGACGTGGAGTTCCGGGTGCTGGGCACCCGACGGTCGCGCTGGGAGGTGGAGTTCGTCTCGGGCGGCCGCAGCCTGACCCGGCGCGCCGCCCACCTCGGGGACGGGCTGCTGCGCGTCGGCCTGCCCGTCGAGGAGATGTTCCCGCGCCGGCCCAGGGAGAACTGGACGCTCTACGCCCGGCCCGTCAAGGGCGGGCCGCGCGTCGCGCTCGGCCGCCGCCTGCACGACGTCCGCAACCCGCTGCGGGTCTTCGCCATCCGGCACATCGTGATGGCGGTCGGCGAGGGCCGGATCATGCGCGTACAGCCGCGCTACACGACCGCCGGCACGCTGCGCTTCACCTGCGAGCAGATGCCCGAGATGCACGAGGTACGACGGTGAAGATCACCTTTCTTCTGACATCGGCCGACACCATCGGCGGGACCGAACGGGCCATCCTCAACCAGGCGGGCGCGCTGGCCGGCCGGCACGACGTGCGCGTGCTGAGCGTCTTCAAGACCTCCGCCGAGCGGTTCTTCGACGCCGACCCGCGGGTGCGCATCGAGCACCTCGTCGACACCAGCGGCGCCGCCCCGCGGGTGCTGCGGCCCTCGCAGCTGTCCGACGAGGCATGCGCCGCGCTGGCCGCCCAGCCGAGCCAACTCGTCGACCACAGTTGGGAGGCCGCCTTCAACCGGCTCACCGACTTCGAGCTCCAGCACGCGCTGCGCCACACCGACACCGACATCCTGGTCTCCACCACCCCGGCGCTGATGGCGCTGGCCGTCCAGCTCGCACCGCCCCACGTCGTCACCGTCCACCAGGAGCACCGCGTCTCCGAACTGCGCGGCAGCTCCGGCGAACCGCTGATGCGGTTCTCCTCCCAGCTGGACGCGCTGGTGCTGCTCACCCACCGGACCAAGGACTGGTTCGCCGAGGTGCTGGGCCAGTGGGCACCGCGGCTGGACGTCATCCCCAACGCGCTGCCCTCCGGCTACCGCCCCCAGTCCAGCCGCGAATCGCGCACCGTCGTGCTCGCCGGCCGGCTCGTCGCCGAGAAGCAGATCGACCACGCGCTCCAGGCATGGGCCGTCGTCGCGCGCCGGCAGCCGCTCTGGACGCTGCGGATCTTCGGCGACGGCCCCTGCAGCGGGTTGCTGCGCCGCCAGATCGACCAGCTCGGGCTGCACGACTGCGTCCAGCTCAACGGCAACTCCCCCCATCTGGCCGAGGAGTGGGCCAAGGCCGGGATCGCCCTGCTGACCTCCCGCAACGAGGCGTACCCGCTGGTGCTCGGCGAGGCGCAGGCCGCCGCCGTGCCCGTGGTGTCCTACGACTGCCCCAACGGCCCGCGGGAGATCATCGCCGACGGCGAGACCGGTCTGCTGGTGCCGCCGGGCGACATCGACGGCCTGGCCGCCGCGCTGCTGCGGCTGATCGAGGACGCGCCGCTGCGGCACGCGATGGGCCGGGCCGCCGCCGTCGCCGTCCACCGGATCTCCGAACCGGCCGTCACCGAGCGCTGGGAGGCGCTCTTCCGCGAACTGCTGGCCGCCCGCCGCGGCCCGGGCGCCGCGGCCAAGACCGACCGGCAGGCGCTCCAGGCGGCCACGGCCGGGGCGGGCGGGATGCCGCAGAGCGCGCCGGTCACCCCCACCGGCGTCGCACCGCGCGAACAGCGTGCACACCAGGAGCGGGTGGCCCGACGGCATCCCGGACTCGTCGCCAGCGGAGGCCAGTTGGCGCAGCTGACCGACACCGCGACACCGTTCGACGTCATGCAGGCCAACCTCGACCTGGTCGTGGGCGCCCTGGAGGCCGCGGGCATCGCCCATCTGCTCGTACGGGACAACGCACTGCGCCACACCGTGGCCGTGCACGCCTCCCACCGCGAGGCGGTGCTCACCGCGCTCGCCGCGCACCACCGCGACGCCGCGGTCTACGTGGCGGCGCTCAACGCCCGGCAGGCCGTCCAGAGCACCGCGCTGGCGGGCCTGGCCGAGCGGGCCGTCGGCCCCCAGCACCCGCTGGTGCGCGTCTACCGGCCGGTCACCACGCCCTCGCAGACCCTGCGCTACGGCGCGGTGTACGGCTGCGACATCGCCTTCTGGGAGGACGACCCCGAGGACCCCGAGGTCTTCCGCTCCCCGACCCGTACCCGGATCGGGGACACCGTGCCGCGCGACGCCCTGGTGCGGGCCCGGACCACGGTGGCGGGCCGCAGCTACAGCACCATCGAGCCCTACACCCGCACCCTCACCGACGACATCGGCTTCCCCATCGACGCGGTCTACACCTGGGTGGACGGCAACGACCCCGGCTGGCTGGCGCGCAAGAACGCGGTGCTGACCGCGCGCGGGCTGGCCCCCGCGGCGGCCGCCACCGACTCCGCGCGCTTCCGCAACCGCGACGAGCTGCGCTACTCGCTGCGCTCCCTCGACATGTTCGCGCCCTGGATCCGCACCATCTACATCGTGACGGACCGCCAGGTGCCGCCGTGGCTCGACCTCACCCACCCGCGGGTGCGCATCGTGGACCACAGCGAGATCTTCGGCGAGGACGGTGCGCTCCCGACGTTCAACTCGCACGCGATCGAGAGCCAGCTGCACCGCATCCCGGGCCTGTCGGAGCACTTCCTCTACTTCAACGACGACGTGTTCCTGGGCCGGGCGCTCCAGCCCCACCTGTTCTTCCACGGCAACGGCGTCGCCAAGCACTTCCTGTCGCCCACGCCCGTCCCCATGACCCCGGTCTCCGCCGACGACGACTTCAACATCAGCGCGGCCAAGAACAACCGCGCCCTGCTGGAGCAGGGCTTCGGGCGCACCCTCACCCACGCCTTCCTGCACGCCCCGCACCCGCTGCGGCGCAGCGTCCTGGCGGACGTGGCGGCGTACTACCCCCAGGCATGGGCCCGGACCGCGGCGAACCAGCTGCGCAGCCACACCGACATCTCCGTCGCCTCCTCGCTGCACCACTACCTCGGCTACCACACCGGGCGCAGCGTGCCCGGCAGCGTCAACTGCGGCTTCGTCAACGTCGGTCTGCGCGAGCACCACACCCGGCTCAACCGGCTGCTCATCAGCCGCCCGCACGACGTGTTCTGCCTGAACGACTACCACGACGGGGACGTCCCCGCCGACGAACAGAGCGCCATCCTGGCGGCGTTCCTGCCCAGCTACTTCCCCATCGCGAGCCAGTTCGAGCGGGGCAGCGCCCGCAACACCCGCCTCGGCAACGCCTACGGCCGCGCCGCCTGACGGCCCGCCGACCCTCCTGAGCACGGGACACCAGCCACCTCGCCGCACCCCTAAGGACACCGACCGCATGACCAAGCACACCCGCCGCAAGCCCCGCACCCGCGGCGCACGGATACGCCGGATACTGGGCTGGACCTTCCTGGCCCTCGCGGTCGCCGGCGGCGGTCTGGGCTACTGGGCGTACACGCACCTGAACAACAACCTCAGCACCGTCGACATCAACCAGGCGCTGGGCAAGGACCGCCCCAAGGACGTGGACGACGGCGCGCGCAACATCCTGATCCTCGGATCGGACTCCCGCTCGGGCGCCAACAAGGACCTGGCGGGCGGCGACACCGGCGGCACGGCCCGCTCGGACACCGCGATGGTCGTCCACCTCCCGCAGGGCCGGAAGAAGGCGACCGCGGTGAGCATCCCGCGCGACACCCTCGTCAGCCGCCCCGCGTGCACCACGGCGAGCGGCTCCGCCCTGCCCGCAGCGGACCGCGTGATGTTCAACTCGGTCTACACCAGCGGCGGCCCGGCCTGCGTGGTCAAGACCGTGGAGTCGATGTCCGGCGTGCGCATGGACCACTACGTCGAGCTGGACTTCACGGGCTTCAAGGGCCTGGTGGACGCCCTGGGCGGCGTGCCCGTCACCCTCGACCGGCCGATCCACGACAAGGAGAGCGGCCTGGACCTCTCGGCCGGGACGCACCGGCTGGACGGCACCCGCGCGCTGGCGTTCGTCCGCACCCGGCACGGCATCGGGGACGGCAGCGACCTGGGACGCATCGGCCTCCAGCAGAAGTTCATCCTCGCGCTGCTGTCCGAGATAAAGCGCCAGAACGTCCTCGGCAACCCCGCCAAGCTCTACAACACCGCCAACGCCGCCACCAAGGCGCTCACCACCGACTCCGAACTGGGCTCCCTCACCAAGCTCGCCGACTTCGCCAGGTCCCTCAAGGGCCTGGACACCTCCACGATGGAGACGGTGATGCTCCCGGTCGACTACGACACCACCGACCCCAACCGCGTGGTCGCCGCCGAACCCCAGGCCCGCGACCTGTGGAACGCCCTGCGCGAGGACCGCCCCGTCCCCGCCGGCTCCAAGAAGTCGCCGGCGCACGGGGGTTAGGGTCTGTCCGACCCTGCCCCATCGGACCGCCCCTGGGCGCAGGATCGGTCAGCGGCTCGTAGTGCTCCCATGGGCACCCGGCCGCGTCCAGCGCCCGCAGGACTTCGCCGTACGCGGGAAGCCAGGGAACGCCTCCGCCCGGCCCGGCTCCCGCGTCGGCCATTCCGTCGTCGGCCATTCCGTCGTGGGCCAGTCCGTCCGGACGACGATCGACTCGATCACCTGGCGGTGGGCTTGGCGGGTGACGATCTCGGCGTCCACCCCGTCCAATGCCGTTCGGCGTCCACCCCGCCCAATGCCGTGATGGAGCAACGCCACCCCATCGGACGGGCCCCGGCCGCGGCGGTGGCGCGTCATCACGGCACAGGCGGCACGCACCGGCGCACGCCCTACGCCCGCTGCCACGCCTCCAGCGCCAGGCCCCGTTCCGGACGTTGCCGGGTCACCCGGAGTGCGCCGTCCGCGCCGAGGGCCGCGAGCACCAGGCGGCCGAACGCGTCCACCGCCAGCGCGGGGTGGCCCGCGCACTCCTCGCCCGTCGCCGTCCACCACAGACCTCCCGCCTCGGCGCCGGTCACGCAGGCACCCAGCGTCGGGCGGCCGTCCGCGCCGCGGTAGGCCAGGACCGTGCAGTCATGGCCGTCGACCTCGGCACGGACCGCGGAGAGCGGCCCGCCGCCGGGCGTGCCGCCGAGCGCGAACGTCCCCTCCCCCGGGCGATGGGCGACGAGCCCCCCGGCCTCGGCGTCGCTCCAGTAGTACGTGAGCCGGTCCGGGCCGGTCTCCAGCGCGACCGCGGAGCCGTCGTGCGGCACGGCCGGAACGTCCTCGGCCCGCTCGAACGCGCCGCGCGGCGTGGGCTGGCACCAGCGCAGCACCGAGGTCTCGGCCGGCGCCAGCAGCTCGACCCGTCCTGCGCCCGTGGCGACCGCGGCCATCGCGCCCAGCACCCGCCAGCCGCGGATGTCCTCCCACTGCGCCCACTCCCCCGCGGCACCCTGCCGCAGTGCGAACACGCCTCCCCCGGCGTTGCGGGCGAACACGTGCAGCGCCCCGTCGGCGCCCACGGCGGCCGTGGGGACGCCGAGTTGCGCGGCGAGCTCCGGCTCCTCGTGCGGGTTGTCCACGCGGCGCCAGGCGACGAGCGGGCGTCCGGACTGGAACTGGGTGGCGTGCGCGAGGTCCACCTCCGCGCCGCCCTCGGGACCCGGCCGGCTGCACCGTGCCACCAAGTGCGCGTAGCCGTCGCTCCCTTGGGCGACGGCGAGGTGGTCCGCGCCAGGGAGGGGGAAGACGTCCGGGCCGCTCCATTCAGGGCCGCCGGGACGGACCTCGGTCCAGCGGAGCACGGCGCCGGGGGCCAGGGCGTAGGCGGTGAGCCGGTCGTCCTTGCCCCGCAGCAGCCAGCGCCCGGCGGCAGGCCGAGCCGCGGCGGGGGACGGGCCGGCCGGGCGCGGGACGGGAGCGGGACGGTCGGCGGCGCGCCGCGGGGCGCCGGACGGGGGCACCCGCCTCCGGCCGGACCTGCGCGCGGACCGCAATCCCATCGCTCGCCGCCAACCTTCCGTACTTCCGTGCCCTGGGAGGAAGCACCGGCCACCGCGATACGCACGACATGAACGGCACGAACGACACGAACGTCCGCCTGATCCGCCGAACACGCCCCAGGCACGCCAACGTTCCCTGTAGGCCGCAGACAATACCATTTTGCCTGGTAAGGGGCATTGGGGGCGGATCCGCTCCAGGGGCGGGGTGACCCCGCGGCCGGCCGGTCGCGCCCCGTCCCCCGAGAAGCACATCCCTGCCCCGAAAGCCCTCCATTTCCTGACAATGCCTCGTTCTCACAAGGAAATTGACGGTTCGTTCAGAAACAGCAGCGTCGGCCGCCCTACGGGAATCCAGGGCGTTTCCGCCAAGCGGCGCCGACAGGGCGACCCTCAGCAGACCAGTGACTCAGTCGACATGTGGATTCCTTGCGTAAAGATTGAGTTAATAATGGGTCATCACGCCTTATCAGGCGTGGTGAAACCAATGTCCAAGTAAGTGGAGAAGTACGTGGGTTTCCGTCTCGGCCGTCAGCGTGGCCGCGCACTCACCCAGATCGCCACCGCGGCGCTCACAACGACCCTGCTGGGCGCGGCCGGGGGCACCGCGGTCGCCGACAGCCCCGCGCCCGTTCCGGCGCCCCTGCAGAACGTCCCACCCCAGACGCTCGGACTGACCGTCCCCTGGGCCGCCAAGGGCAAGGCCGCGGACGCCCCGGAGAGCCGCATGGCGGCGCCCGCGCTCTCCACCCCGGGCGCGGTGAGCGCCCCGTCCTTCCACTTCTCGGGCGTGGCCCACAACGGCGACCTCTACCAGCAGTTGCCGAACCGCAGCGGGTTCGAACCCCGCACCCGCGTGGCGCCCGGCTGGGGCATCTTCAAGGCGGCGCAGAACGTCGACCGCGACAAGGACGGTTTCGCCGACGGGCTCTACACCTGGGACACCGAAGGCAACCTGCGCTTCACGGCCCCGAAGAACGAGTTCGAGACCGAGACCAGCCTCGTCGGCGGCGGCTGGAACATCTACGACAAGGTCCTCTCGCCCGGCGACCTCGGCGGCGGCACGGAGCCCGACATCATGGCCGTCGACAAGGCGGGCGTGATGCACGTCTACCTCGCCTACTCCGACGGCCGACTGACCGGGCGCGCCACGATCGGCGGCGGCTGGGACCAGTACACCCAGATAGCCGGCCAGGGCGACGTCACCGGCGACGGCAAGGCCGACATCGTCGCCCGCGATACGTCGGGGATCCTGTGGCTCTACAAGGGCACCGGAAACTGGCGGGCCCCCTTCGAGCCGCGCGAGAAGATCGGCGGCGGCTGGAACATGTACGACCGCCTGCTCTCCACCGGCGACGTGGACGGCGACGGCAACGCCGACCTGCTGGCCCGCACCCCCAGCGGCGACCTGATGCTCTACAAGGGCAACGGCAGGGCCGCGGGCGTGCACGACAAGCCCGTCAAGATCGGCTGGAACTACGACACCTACCGACTGATGTTCTGACGCCGCACCACCCCTCGCCGTGGACGCCGGGGGTCGCGCTCCCTTCGAGGAGTACGGCCCCTCGTCCACCGACCCCTCGTCCACCGGCCCCGGCGCCTCCGGGCCACTCGCGCTGCCGGAGTCGTCGGCGGAGCCGTGGCGACGGCTATCCCCGAACGCCAAGAAATGGTAAGCATCTCCCCATGAGGGACGCCGCCATGAGGCTACATAGGCGACATGTCACCCCACCCTGATCAAGATTTGATAAAGAGTGGAACTTTTTGTGACTGAGCGTCAGTTTGCCCCAGCCCCTGTGGCGACAGGCCGGAAGGGAACTTTCGGGGGGATGGGCGGCCCTTTCGCGTCAACGCGGGGCATTGAATCTCTTGGTCCAGACCTGGTACTTACTTAACCAGACATTTACGGATACCGCCCGCCGTCAACGGGCGGCGCTCAGCGGGGGATTCGACCAGTCGTGATCACGGAGGCCGTGCCAGTACCCCCCGCTCCGGGCACCGACCAGGAGCGATCGGGCCGGTCCCGCCTCATGTCCCGATTCCGTGGGGGCGAGGAGTAACGGGCAGGAGAAACACCACGCAGGGCGCCGGCAAGGCGCCGCACCGCTCCGGCGGATGCGCCGCGGCGAAGGCGTCGGCAGTTCCGGACTGCGGACGCAGGCGCCGTGCGGCGGCACCGTCCCGGCCGGTCTTCGGGAATGTGTGAGCACTCCGGAAGTCACCGGTCACCGACACGTCGGATTCCCCGTTCCACGAGCGGGCCGACGCGCCGGCAAAAGCACCACAGGGACTGAACGGCACGCCCTGGAAGGCACACCGTTCCCGAGGGAATGGCCCTGGGCGCCGTGACCGGCCCCGGGGACTCCGGGCCGGCTCCGGTATTCCCGAACTCGCCGCACACCCCGGTCCGCAAAGGACCTTGAGCGGGACGAGCGGGGAAAGACCGCCGCTCCCTCCCCTCTGTCCGTCGACCGACGGCAATCGAAATCTCCGAGTTGCGTTTCCGTCTGCCCGCACACTCCGGGCCGCGCCCACGAGACGCTGGAAGGGTTACTGAACACAGAATGGACAAGAGCCGTACCCACAACGCGGGAATGCGGAGGGCCGTCAAGCGGGGCATCGTGACCGCCACCGCGCTCGCGGCGGTCACCGGCGTGGCCGCACCGGTTTCCTTCGCCGCTCCGACGGACTCGGTGGCCAGGGCAGCGGAGATCGGGACCAACGACAAGCAGCGGGTGGACGCCGCGGCCGTGGTCCACCTCGACCCGAGCCCCGACGTGATGCTGCTCAGCGACGGCGACTTCATCCACGCGCTGTGGCAGAAGGCCAGGGACGCCGGCGAGTCCCTGCAAGCGGTGCGTACGGCCGCCGAAGAGGTCATGATGGTCGGCACCTCGGCCGAGGACCAGGTCCGGTTCATCACCACCGGCATCCACGAGGCGTACGAGGTCGACAAGCAGCGGGAGAAGGACCACGCCGCCGCCGACCGTGCGGCGCGGACCGCCAAGCAGCAGGTCCTGATCAAGATCGGTATATCGGTCACCCCGGAACTGCTGGGGCTCAGTGACGACAACTTCATCCGCGCCGTCATGAAGGACGCGGCCTCCGGGCCGGAGGTCCGGGACGCGGCTGCCCGCGCGTTGGCCGGTGACGCCGCCTCCTGGCAGGAGTTCATCGCCACCGGTGCGCGTGAGGCGCGCGACCGGGACGTGGCCAACGAGCTCAAGGAGAAGGCGGAGAAGGAGGCCCAGGAACTCAAGCGCCGCGAGGAGCTCAAGGACCGCAAGGGCACCGCGACGCTGTTCGAGACGCGCTTCGACCTCTCGTTCCCCGAGTCCGTCTACGAGCTCAGCGACGACAACTTCATCCGCGAACTGCTGCGTCGCACCCCCGCCGACGGCCAGCGCACCGAGCTGTACGCCGCGGCCCAGCGGGCCGTGCTCAGCTCCAACCCGGCGGACTGGAAGGCGTTCCTGCACTCCGGCGCCATGGAGGCCAACAACCTCGACGCCGAGAACCTCCGCAAGAAGCGGGCCGAGGCGGACCGCAGGCTGGCACTGCAGATCCAGACCCGCGCCGAGAAGACCGGGGTCCACCCCCATCTGGTCGCCGCGGCGAAGAAGGCGCTGGCGGGCAGCGACCAGGACGTCGCGCGGTTCCTCATGGAGGGCCAGTACCGCGCACTGCGGCAGTCCTTCCAGGCGAGCGGTGCCCAACTCGCCGGGTGGTACGTCCGCCAGTCCGACGCGGACAACGGAGAGGCCTTCCTCGCCCCCGTCGGCAGCAAGGACAAGCAGACCGCCCGCGAGGACGCCACCTGGGTCATCACGCCCGCTCTCACCGGCCAGTCCGGTTGCTACTCCTTCGAGTCGGCCCGCAAGCCCGGCTACTACCTGGCGCAGAAGGACCGCCGGGTCCGGCTGGGCGCCGACGACAAGAGCGGCGCGTTCCGCAAGGACGCCACCTGGTGCGCCCGCAAGGGCCTGGCCGGCTCCGGCACGTCTTTTGAGTCGGCGAACCAGCAGGGGCGGTGGCTGCGGCAGTTCCAGGGCGACCTCTACGCGGCCGACAAGGGCGGCAAGCAGCGCTACGAGGCCGAGAAGGACTTCGCCCAGGACGCCACCTGGAAGATCTCCACGCCGCTCGCGCGCTGACGCTCCCCCTCTCCCGGCGCATCCACGCCTCTCCCGACCGAGCAAGTCCTCACGAAGCACGAAGCAAGAAGGACGGAACACCCCCATGTCCCGGATCACCCGAGTCGCGCTGGCCATCGGCGCCGGCGTCGCCGCGCTGGCCGGCAGCGTCACCACGGCACACGCGGACGGGGCCGAGCCCCGCGCCGCCGCCGTTTCGCCGACCGTCGTCCAACTCCAGGCGGCCCACAGCGGCCAGTGCCTGGCCATCGCCGACGGCAGCTTCCGCAACGGCGCCAACGCGGTGCAGTCGAAGTGCGCCGACGGGGCGGACGGTCAGCTCTTCGAGCTGGTCTCCACCGGTTCGGCGACCTTCGAGGTGCGGGCCAAGCACAGCGGCAAGTGCCTTGAGGTGGAGAACAGCGGCACCCAGGCCGGCGCCAACGTCCAGCAATGGTGGTGCACCGGCAACAACCAGATGCGCTGGCGCCTGGTGATGGTCGACGTCGCCAAGGAGCTCTACGAGCTGCGGCCCCTGCACACGGACCTGCGCTGCCTGGACATCAAGAGCGCCAGCCTCAAGGAAGGCGCCAACGCGCAGAGCTGGTACTGCAACGGCACCGACGCGCAGCGCTGGCAGCTCAAGCCCGCCAAGGTCTGACCCCGCCCGCGGCCGCCGAGCCGGTCGCCGTCGCTGACCGGCTCGGCGCCGCCGGGCACCACCCCGCGCCCACCCCCGTCGGGCTCCCCACCCATCGAGAAGAAACGGACTTCCAGATGTCTCGGACCATCCGAGCCGCCCTGGCCATCGCCTGCAGCGTCGCCGCACTGACCGCCGGCGCGACCACCGCCCACGCGAGCGGGGACGACTCCGCCAGGGCCACTGCCAAGGACGCCCGCGAGGCGGCGGCCAAGGCCGCCGGCAAGGGCTCCGCCGAGGACGCCGCCAACAAGGCCGCCGAGGCCGCCCGCGAAGCCACCAACCGGGCCAAGACCGCCAGTGACGCCAACTCGGACAAGGGCGACACCGTCCGGCTCCAGGTCGCGAGCAGCGGCAAGTGCCTGGGCATCGACTCCGGCAGCAAGGACAACGGCGCGGCCGCACTCCAGTGGACGTGCAACGAGGGCAAGGCGCAGCAGTGGCGCGCCATCCCCACCGTCGACTCGTCCTTCGTGCTGCGCAACGAGAACAGCAACCGGTGCCTCGAAGTGGAGAACAGCGGCACCCAGGCCGGTGCCCGTGTCCAGCAGTGGGGCTGCACCGGCGGTGGCGCCCAGCTGCGCTGGCGGATGGTCCTCGTCGACCCCGTCAACAAGCTCTACCAGCTGCGTCCCATGCACACCCCGGACCGCTGCCTGGACATCGACCACGGCAAGAAGGACGACGGCGTCAAGGCTCAGCAGTGGTACTGCAACCAGACCGACGCGCAGCTGTGGCGGATCCTGCCGGTCGCGTGACCTCGACCAGTGCAGTGGAACCTTCCGATTCTGAAAGGTCAACAGTGAGCCGTAAGTTGTGGGTCGCCCAGGCAGTGGTGGCGGGCCTGCTGGCCGGTGGGGCCGCCGTCGCGACCGTGACCCCCGCCTGGGCCGAGGCCCCGGCGCCCGCCGTCGTCCAGGCCGACCAGTCGGCGGACCACACCGTGTCCGCCAAGGCCGCGGCGGCCGAGGAGGCGCGCAACTACGTCCATCGGCTGGCGATGTCGCGGCTGCCCGCCGAGATCCGTACCTCGGCGTGGAACGCGCTGCGCAACTCCCGTGGGGACGAGGCGATCGCGGAGTGGCTGGCGCCCGGCGGCGGCTACGACTACGCCAAGCAGCGGCTGCGGGACACCCGGGTCCGGAACAAGGCGTTCTGCGAACGGGTCGTCCAGACCCACACCGCCGAGTTCTCCCCCGCTGCCCGCGCCGCGGCCGCCCGTGCGTTGAAGGGCACGGACGCGGACCGGGCGGCGTTCGTGCGGACCGGGTACGCCGAGGCGCAGCAGCGCGACCGGGCGACCCGCGCGGCGGACGAGGGGCACCGGCGGGAAATCGCCGCCGGGGACCGTGAGTTCGTCCGTTCGGTGGCCGAGGGCGACCCGGGCGAGCAGGTACGGGTGGCGGCCCAGTGGGCGCTGCGGCCCGGTGCGACCGACGCGGACATCGCGGAGTTCTTCGGCTACGGCTGGGTGACCGGCGCAAGCCTGGACCTGGAGGGCTACCGGCTGCGGACCGCGGACGCGGAGCGGATGCGGCACGCCACCCTGGCCCGTCTGATCAAGCAGGCGGAGGCGGCCGAGGCCGCGGTGAACGACGCGGTCGACGCGGCGAAGGCCAGGGCCGAGGCCGAGCGTGCCTGGCAGGCGGTCGCCGAGCACGCGGGCGCCGCGCAGCGGGCATGGCTGGTCGAGCAGGCCGCGGCCAAGGCCCAGGCGGAGAACTGGCAGCGCGTGGCCCGGCTCGCCCGGGAAGCCGCGGACGGAATCTGGCGGGGCATCGCCGACCCGGCCGAGGCCACCGGGGACACCTGGGCCAAGGAAGGGGCGCAAGCGGTCGAGACCGCCCGTTTCTGGCGGGACATGTACGACCGCGCCCAGGCCGCCGAGAGCCGCGTCAAGGGCTGATCCTCCCAGTCGTTCAGCCGGCGCGCGACCCCGCGCGCCGGCTGATGCCCCCTGCCCTGCTCGTACGGAGAGGGCGGGGGTTTTTGCTATATATCCGACTCATCCCAATTGGGGGTTCTTTCCGTGATGGGGAGATTCCGGCCGCGAGCCGGAAGACCACGCGGCGGCGGTCTCGCCGGGATAGCGCGCAAGACAGTGACCACCACGGTGGTTGTCGCGCTGCTGGGCGGTATGACGAGCCAGGCAACGGCTGCGACCACCGAGCGCATGCAGCGCGCCGAGGGCAAGGGCGACTTCACCCAGGCGATGGCGACGCTGGACCGGCTCGCCGCCGCCCTGCCGAAGACGTCCGCCACACCGGCCGCCGCACCGCGCTCGGAGCTGGACCGGCTCAGTGCGGAGCGTGACCGTCAACTCGTCGAGGACTTCGCCGAGTTCGACGAGGAGGACGAGGTCCGCGAGGCCGCCAAGAAGGCCCTGGAGAGCAAGGACCCGAACGCGATCCGGGAGTTCCTGGAGCACGGCGAGGCCGACGCCCGCCAGCGCGCCAAGGACAAGAAGAGCGGTGTCGACGCCGAGAACCGCAAGAAGATCGAGGCGATGCGCGGCACCGGCGGGCCGACCTTCAACGCCGAGGTCGAACGCGTGCTGGGGCCGAAGGCGACGGCCAAGGACCGCGAGGACTTCCTGGCCTTCGGCGCGGAGATCGCCCGCCAGAAGGACCAGAAGGACGAGAAGAACGCCAAGGAGCGCGCGGCCGAGCTCCGCAAGCGCGTGGAATTGCTGGCCAACGCCGGTGGCCCCGAGGTGAAGAAGGCCGCCCAGGCCGCACTGGACGCGGGCACCGACAAGGCGATCGAGGAGTTCCTGGAGAAGGGCTACCAGGTCGCGGCGAAGAAGGACGCCGAGGACCGGGCGGCCCAGGAGAAGGCCCAGAAGGAGGCCCAGGAGGCCGCCGAGAAACTGCGTGAGCTGGCCGAGAAGGCCAAGCGCGCGGCGGAGGCTCGTACCAAGCTGATCGGCTTCCACGGCGATGCCGTCAAGGCGCTCAAGGACGCGTCCAACGCGATGACGTCGGCGGCCCAGGCATCGCGCGAGGCTGACCGGATGCTCGCGGCGGACCGGGCCGGCAAGCGCCTGTCCTCCTACGACAGCGTCAAGACCGAGGTCGAACGCCAGGTCGGGTACGCCGCCGAGGCGGCCCGGCGGGCCAAGACCGCCGCGGGCCAGGCCAAGGTGCAGGCCGACGTTCTGGTGGAGACCGGGCTGACCCACGGCACGCAGTGGTCCGAGGTCGCCTCGGGCATCGCGGCCGCGGCGGACGCGGCGGCCAAGGCGGCCCGGACCGCCCAGCACGCCGTCGACGCCACCGCCGCCGACGCCGCTGCGCTGGACGGCAAGAACGCCGCCGAAGCCCACGAGCAGCAGGCCAGGAAGTGGCGGGCCAACGCCGAGGAGCACGCCAAGGCAGCGGCCGAGCTGGCGGCGTCTGCCGACAAGCAGGCAAAGGTCGCGGCCAACGCGGCCGCCCGCGCCAAGCAGGCCCGCCTCGACGCCGAGAAGGCCGAGCGGGAAGCCTGGGAACACGCCAAGAAGACCCGGGAAGCTCGCGTCGAGGCCCAGCGCCAGGCCAAGATCGCCGCCGAGCAGCGCGCGATCGCCGAACGCGAGCGCAACCTGGCCGCCCAGGCACGAGCCCGCGCCGAACGCGAACGCGACAAGGCAGCCGCGGCGCGGTCGCGTGCCGAGGCCGAGGCCCGTACGGCGGCCGCGGCGCGCGCCGACGCCCAGGCGGCCGCGGCCACCGCGGCCTCGGCTCGGGCCAGCGCCGCCGAGCACGAGGGCATCGCGGCCAAGGCCGACGAGCGGGCCCGCGGCGAGGAGACCAACGCCCGCAAAGCCCGCGACGCCGCGTTCAAGGCCGAGCAGAACCACCAGGCCAAGGAGGCCCGGGCCAAGGCCACCGAGGCGATGGCCGCCTCGGGCCGCGGCACCGCAGCCGCCGGCGAGGCCAACGCCGCAGCGCAGGCGGCACGCGCGGACGCCAACACCGCCGGTGCGGCGGCCGGTCAGGCCCGCAGCGCCGCGGACACCGCCAGCGGCGCGGCGGTACGCGCCCGCTCCGCGGCCACCGAGGCCGCGGGTGCGGCGGCCCGGGCCCGGGCCGCCGCGGCCGAGGCCGGCGCGCACGCCGCGCGCGCCAACGCCGCCGCCAACAAGGCCGAAGCCGCCGCCGCACGCGCCAACGCGGCGGCCAACAAGGCCGAAGCCGAGTACCAGGCAACCCACGCCGCGGCGTTGAAGGCCAACACCAAGGCAGCCGAGGCCACCGCCCAGGAAGCCCGCGCCGGCATCGCCGCCCACGAGGCGTCCCGCCTGGCCGGGCAGGCCGCCGTCGAGGCCAACCAGGCCCTCCAGGCAGCCAACCGCACCAAGGACGAAGCCGAGGGCGCGACCCGCGAAGCGGCCATGGCCAGGCTCCAGTCCACCATCGCCGTCCAGGCGTCCGGCGCCGCCCGGAACACCGCCGCCGGGATCGCCGATCCCGCCAACACCGCCATCGAGCTGACCGCCCCCTTCGCCGGCAAGGACGTCGACGCCGACTTCGCCGCCGAGGTCGCCAAGGCCGCGCAGGAGACCGGCGAGGAGCAGGTCACCGCTGCCGAGGCCAAGGCCGCCGAAGCGGTCAAGGCCGCCGAGGCCGCCGAGGCCGCCGCCAAGCGGGCAGGCGCCCAGGTCCTCCCGGCCTTCAAGGCCGCCGCCGACGCCGCCAGGTCCTCGGCCAACGCCGCACGTTCCGCGGCCGCGGCCATGAAGTCCGCGGCCGAAGCCGCCGCCGACGGCGCCAAGGCACGGGCCGCCGCGGCATCCGCCAACCAAGCCGACGCCCAGGCCAAGGCCGACGCCAACCTCGCCCGCCAGGCCGCCAACCAGGCCGCCGCGGACGCGGCCGCCGCGCGCAAGGCGGCCAACGAGGCCGAGGCCGAAGCCGCCCGGGCCCGCAACGCCGCCGCCGAGGCGGACCAGCACGCCGCCGCGGCCAACAGCGCCGCCAACCAGGCCGAACACGAGGCCAGCGTCGCCCAGGGCGCCGCGGCCCAGGCGGAGAAGGACGCCGCCGACGCGGGCAAGCTGGCCGACTCCGCCGAAAACCACGCCAAGTCCGCAGAGGCCGCGGCCAAGAACGCCAACAAGTACGCCAAGGAAGCGGACGAGGCGGCGAAGAAGGCCGAGGAATACGAGCGCGAACAGGAGCGCAAACGGCGGGCGGAGGCCGCGAAGGATGACACCAGCGGCGGTAACAAGCTCTCGCCTGAGGAGGAACAGGCCCTCAAGGACGCCGGCATATCACCTGAGGAGTACGAGAAGGCCCGAGCTCTCGCGGACAAGGACGTCCTCGACTTCATCAAGGAAAACGGCGGCAAAATCCTTGAAGAGCTCCTCGGCGTCGATGACATCAAGAAGTGTTTCACCGAAGGCAACGTCGAGAGCTGCTTCTGGACGCTGATCGGCGCTCTTCCATGGGGTAAGGCACTTAAGGCCATCAAGGAACTCCCAGCGATCACAAAGGCCGTTGGCCGCATCGTCGGGGGGCTCGGGACGTTCCTGAAGGAGTCCAAAGCCGCGAAGAAACTGATCAGCAAGGGCCAGGACGTGCTGGCTAAGGTGCGGAAGGGTGCCGTCTGTCCTGTGCCAGCCGCGCGAACCGCGGCCTTCAGCAGCACTACACCCTGCGGCCCAGCAATCGGCACGTACACCTCGAAGGGCACCGGCAAGGACCTCAAACGTTCGGCGAAGGTCGGTGACGATCAGTGGCAGTTCAATACCGGTCATGGATACGATCGCCCTCATGAAGGGCCGGACGGAGTGATAAGAGATCTTCGCAACACGAAGCTTCGCCCGGATAAGATCGAACAAGAGATTGTTTCGGATGTGTACAAGTACATGAAGGGTGGCGGCAAGGTGCCGCGGCCAGGGACGCCCGAGTTCACTGAACCGCTGGAAAGGGTGGTTCAGATCGATGGACACAAGGTCGGATACCGGGTCACACACACACTCGACGGCACTTACCGTCTGGCTACCTACTGGCTCCAGCCCTAGCGACAAAGGATAGTCGTGTCAGATTCAACCACGTATGCAAGAGCGCTGATTCGCGCAGTGCACGGGGATTCTCCGGCAGAGACTCCGGACGCCGTCCGGGATTTCATCGAGCAGGTTACCTTCGCGGGGCCTGACGAGATCCTGGAAATGTTGCACGGAGTCATGACGGAAGACTGGATGGCACTTCCCGTGTGGGCGCGGAACTTGGCGTACCGGCTTGCCTGCTTGCAGCGCCCCGACGACCCTGAGTTGCTCCGGGAGGCCGCGGCAGACCTCCTGTGCTTCGGCCCGGACTGGGACGCGGAAGCCGAATCCCTCAAGCAACGTGCAGCACGGCTGGAAACATGAGCGACAAGGCGCTGCCCTCGGATTCGAGAACCTCGTTGACGAGGTAGCCCTCCTTTGGCAGATGGCCTCACCGGGATTCGCCGGTGAGGCCATCTGCTTCCGCCGACAACTCGACCCCCGGGTTCAGATGTGTAGGACACAATCCGCTGCTCCAGAAACCCCCGAGCGACGCATCCCTCACCAGCCAGGAGAGGCCCTTCTGCCACACCTGTGGCGAAGGTAGCGGCTCGGCCCAGATGATTCCCGGCTGGCCCTACCTCCTTCGTGGCCACCCTGGCACCCGGACGCACCTCGCCGACCGCCGCCCTGAACGCGCTTGATGCGGCTGCGCGCGTGGGAGTGCCACAGATGGCCGGTCGAGCAGCCGACGCAACCTGGCAGGACACGGGTCCCGCCAGGGTGACCTGCACTGGTTCCGGGACCAGGACAGGGCCGTAAAGAGGCACCAACATACTGGGTCGCATGGGATTTTTCAGGCGAGCCGGTGAGCAGGAAGGTGCCGTTCCGAGCGCCGATCAGCAGGAGCTGAGCACGCTGCTCTTGCAGGGTAAGGACATGATCGAGCAGTTGGCCCAGGCGCACGCGTCATGGGGGCTCGGCTCGGCGGATCAGTGGAGCCTTGACCAGCGCACCGGTCTCATCACCTGGACGTTCCCCGACAAGACCGCCACCGCGCCGGCGCAGATCCTCGCCAGCTACAGCCCCACGTCGGCCTCGTGGCTGTGGGCGTGGGCCAACGAGGGCGTCCTTCCCGACATGAGTCGCGACGCCCACCGCATTCGTGACTGGGCCGAGACCCATGGCCACCGTGCTCTCGCCGAGCCCGAGGTGGAGGCCGACGAGCAGATGGCCGACACCCTCGCCGCTCTGGGCGTCAGGGCCACCGAGGCGACTGGCTTCTACCGCGGCGCCGGCAGCCAGTCGATCGTGATCACCACCTTCGGGCCGGTCACCCTGACTGCCGCGGACGGCAGCACGACGACCTTCTCGATCGACATCGGTTAGCGGGCGTCAGGGCGCCGCAGGGCAGGCCACCACGCGGCGGGCCGCCGCCGTACGCCACACCTCAGTTCGAGGACGGGCGCCCGTCGAAAGGGACGTCCAGCGGCCACCGTCTGGTACGTGGCGCGGCGCGGCGCTGCGGACTCAGCTTCCGGCCGCGGTAACGCTACTGGCGGCAACGACGGCAGCGGCCAGGGCCGCTTGCATGTTCTGGATCGCGGCACGAACGCTCTCGGCCGCTCCCTGGCCGGCCGCGATCTCCGCCATCCGGTCGGCCACCTGCCGACGCGGGACGTCGGGGAATGCCAGGCGGTGCAGCTTGACGGCGTGGATCAGGGCGATGAGGCCCGCCGTGGGCTCGTCCGGGGCAGCGCCGCCCAGGACGACGGCCCGGAGCCGCTGCCGCGGCTCACGCTCGGGTGCGCTGTCAGCCTCGGGGTAGCGGCGGGTCGGGAACAGGCCGAGGGCCTTGTGCTGCTGCTCGGCGACCACGCCCCGCGTGCACAGGCTCTCCACAGCCGCCTGCGGGGCCTTGGCCCGGTCCTTGGTCAGCCAGTCCGTCACACGTCGCCGCTTGCGGCCGCGCAGCCAGGCATCGAGCAACTCCCGCCGGTCACTGAGTAGTTGCTCACCGGTCGGCGCCGGGTCCGTCAGGGTGAGGTACTTGCCCTCGACGGACACCCTCCCGGCGAGGGCCAGTTCCAGCAGGATCCCACCCGCGACGGCCCAGCCCACCGCCTGTCGTTGCTACCCCGGACTCCCTGTCCAGGGACAGCAGCATGATTTCCTCGGCCAGCGTGACGGTCACCCAGTCCCCCGGCATGTCTCGTGAGCAATCGACGTTGATTCAGTCGATTCAGTTGGTCAGACTCCTGGAGTCGCCGGGAAGTTCCCACGGCGGGGCTGCCCCTGAGCCGTGCGCGTTACGGGGGCGAGGGCGGGACCGCCTCGTCCGCTCGGGCGCGTGGCAGCCCCATGCGCCCGAGCAGTTGCGCGGCCAGGTCGAGGAGACCTGCGCCAGCTCGGCCGCGACTGCCTGGACGTGGTGAACCTCCGTATCGTCGGGCGCGATTCGATCGCCGAGCGCTTCGGCGCACTGGCCGAGCTGCGCGACGCCGGACTCATACGTCACCTGGGCGTCTCCAACGCCCTCCCCGCACAGCTCGCCGAGGCGCAGGCCATCCCGGGCACGGGCGACGAGGAGCACCTCGTGTCCAACATGGCCGCCGGCGCACTCCGCCTCTCCAAGGACGAGCCGGCCGGCCTCGGCTCCCTGCACCACAGGGCCGCCGTCGGGTAGACGCGTCGGCCGTACTGGCCGGGCCGTTCCGGCAGGAAACCGGCCGACCAGGCCGGCCGGCTTGCTCGTGCGCCCGCCGCTCGACCCGCGCCGTACGACGTCCCCACGGCATGCGACGTCCGTGACGACAACTATCCTTGCGGCCCATGGACTGGCTTGATCGGGTGGCGAAGCTGAGGCAGTGGACCAACAACGGTGCCCGGGCCCCGCACAAGCCGTTGCTGCTGCTGTACGCGCTCGCCAACTACCAGCGGGACGCCGACGGCGAACTGCGGTACAGCGCAGTCGAGGGCGAACTCAGGCAACTGCTCACCGAGTACGGCCCGCCACACCCGACGACCCCCGCGTACCCCTTCCATCACCTCGCCAGTGACGGCGTGTGGGAAGTCAGGACGGACCAGGGGCTGGGAAGCCCCGGCAGCCGAGTGGGGGTGCTGCGTTCCAGCGGAGCCACCGGTCGGCTCGCGCCCGGTCTGCGGACCGCGCTCGCTACGGATTCGTCGCTGCTGACCCGGCTCACCAGAGTGTTGCTGGACACCCATTTCCCGCCGTCCCTGCATACGGATCTGTGCGAGGCCGTCGGTCTCGACCTGGAGCTCGCCGAGGCCGGGCACGTGTCCGGCGCGGGTGCCCGCGCCCGACGGCAACGTGACCGGCGGATGCGCGAACTCATCCTCACGGCCTACGAGTTCCAATGCGCGTTCTGCGGTTACGACGGGGCCCTGGGCACGAGCGCGGTCGGACTGGAGGCCGCACACGTGCGCTGGTGGTCACACAACGGGCCAGACGAGGTCGACAACGGTCTGTGCCTGTGCTCGCTGCATCACAAGCTCTTCGACAAGGGGGTCCTGGGCCTCGGGGACGACCACCGCATACTGGTCTCGCAACGTTTCGTCGGCCGCAGCGAGGCCAGCCGCCAGTACGTACTCGCCCTCACCGGCCGACCAGTCATGGGCCCGCAGCCAGGCAACGCACCGGTCGCACGGCGACACCGCGAGTGGCACGCCCGACAGGTCTTCCACGGCACACCCCGAACACCCGCGGGGAGGCCCGCGCACGCCACGTGACAGCTGCTCCACGGACATCTCCGCGCCGCGGAAAGGAACGAACATCGCCGCGGAACGGAACGGGAATCGCCGCGCCGCGGAAGGGGGCAGAAGCCACAGCCCCGCCCCTCATGGCCAGATCTCGGTGCCTGGACCGCATGGCTGGGCGACCGGGCCGATCACCGGTGTGGCCGACAGGTACGGTTTGGCCATCGATGTTTCCGGAACGAGTACGGGCGATGCGCACACCGGGCTGCCGGAGACCATCAAGGCAACCGCGCGCCGGCTGCTGGTGGAACTGGGTGCCGGAGGACTGTCCCTGGGTGCCATCGCCGCCGACAGCGGTCTTGCCGTCACGGACGTGGCAGCCGCCTTCCCGCATCGGGACGACCTGCTGACCGCGTTGGTCATCAATGCCTGCAACACCTCCGGCGCGGCGATGGAACAGGCCGATCAGGCCGCCCGGGATGCGCAGGCCCCGGCGGGCGCGCGGCTGCTCGCGGTGACGCGGGCGTGGTCGGCGCCCTCGGCCCGCCGGCCAAGGCAGCGCCACGAACCGCACGGGCCCCCGAACTGGTCCCGCAGCAGATCACCTTGCGCGGTCGCCACCGGCGACCCTGAAGCCCCCCGGCGGCCTAATCCCCGCCGGGCACGCTCCCCGCGGTTGAGCCCACACCCCCGCTCGTGGGCTCCCCGTCTCTCACCGCAGGAGACCCACGGGGAGCACGGAGTCCACCTGACAGGTTCTGTCGGGCAGACCACGTCAGGTGGACTCCCACGCCGCCCCGGCCCATCCCAGCCCGGCCTGGGCGGCCATCAACCCCCGCCCCGGCACCCCATGGGTACGTCACTGCCGGGGCGGGCCCCACCATCACAGGGGAAACACCATGCGTTTCGACGCTCAGGACATCGTCCTGGACACCACCAGAGGCAACGTCGGCCGCATCACCGCGATCAACGGTGACTGCCTGGTGCTCACCAGGCCGCACCATCCGCCCTGGGACGCCCTCACCTCCTGGTGCATGCCCGCGACGCTGACCGAACGCCAGAGGCTGGAGAACCAGGAGCAGGACCAACGGGAGGCCGCAGCATGAGAGACCAATTCACCGACCCCGACGGCCGCCGCATCGGAGTCCTGGCGCTCTTCCGCAACGCCGACGGCTCCGTATGGGCCCGGCTCGGCTGCCGGGACCGACCCTAGGAAGGGGACCGGTGTCGATCACGCGAACCTTAAGTTCGTGCAAGTTCGTGCAAGTTCGGTGCGGACGCACGTGAGTTGAGTGCAAGCTCGTACATAGAGATCGTCTTCAGTGAACGAGGAGGTCACCATGGCACTGCACATGCTCGGCAAAGACCCTCAGTCTCTGGAAGGCAAGTCCGCGACCGTCTACTACGACGACGTCCGGGACCGGTACTTGGTCCAGGGGCTGAAGGTCCTGGACGACGAGCGTCTGTTGCAGATGGATCTCCCGGACCATGAGACCGTCGTGGAGATCCCCAAGTACATGGTCAACTTTTTCCCGGAGGTGAACGGTGGCGGCGGAAGCGACGTTTGAGAACCTGTTCCGGCAGGCGAAGCACTCTGCCATGCACCTGGAGATGCGGGACGGCTACATGAAGTCCGCCCCGGAGTTCGTCGCCTGGTCACAGGACCCTCGTAGCGTTTCGCCGAACTGCGACCCGGATTCGCGGCCGTGGCTGTCGCTGATGAAGGAGATTACAAGCCGTGGTGTTGTCGTCCGACGCGCCCGGATCTTCTCCGAGCCCATGAGTGACTACCTCCGCTTCGAGCACTATCTAGCGCCCCGCAGCCTGGTTGCCGGCGAGCAAATTCGCTGGCTGCCACGTCGCAAGGCATCGGACCTCGCGCTCCCCGGCAACGACTTCTGGTTGTTCGACAACAGCCTCGCCGTGTTCCTGCACTTCGCCGGCGACGGTGAGCTTTCGCCCGACGGGGACGAGGAACGAACGGCCGAGCCGTCGGTAGTCCGTCTGTGCTCTACGGCATTTGAAGCAGTGTGGCGACGTGCGACGCCACACGAGGACTACAAGCCGGTATGAGTCACCGACAAGGCAGAACAACACTGTGCCCCGCCCGTCGCCGCCATCCACGGTCCAAGAGGCCAGGCAAGCGCTCGGCAAGCGCCTTCGCGAGATCCGCAAGGACGCTGGTCTGACTGCTCGCGCATTGGCGGCGGCGGCAGGGTGGCACGAGTCCAAGAGTTCTCGTCTGGAGAGTGGCGCAACTCCACCATCCGACAAGGACATTTGGGTCTGGACCCGCATCTGCCATGCGGAGGACCAAGCCGCGGACCTCATCGCGACGGCCCGCGGTATCGATGGGATGTACGTCGAATGGCGCCGGGTGGAGAGCGCCGGCCTCAAACGCGTTCAAGAGTCCGTGGTTCCGCTATTCGAGCGCACCCACTGGTTCCGGTTCTACCAGTCCCAGGTAATGCCCGGCCTGCTCCAAACACAGGACTACACCGAGGCGATTCTCAAGACCGTTGTCGCGCTGCGAGACGCCCCCGGCGACATCGGGGAAGCCGTAGCAGCACGCATGAGCCGTCAGAGCGTTCTGCACAGGGGAGGGCGCCGGTTCGCCTTCCTGATCGAGGAGTGGGTACTGCGGACGGTCATTGGTAGCCGGAACACGATGCTGAACCAGCTCGGACACCTCATCGGCATAACCGCTGCTCCGTCTGTGAGTCTGGGCGTCATCCCGATGGGGGCCGTGCGCGGCAATGCATGGCCGTGTGAATCCTTCTCCATCTACGACGAGAAAGAGGTTGCCGGTGAACTGGTGTCTGCCAGCCTCACGGTGACGCGACCAAGTGAGATCGCTGAGTACACCAGGACGTTCACCGAACTCGCTGCCATCGCTGCCTACGGTGCGCCTGCCAGGAAGCTCATCACGGGGGCAATCGACTCCCTCGGGTGAAGCCGTGCAAGTTCGTAGAAGTTCGTTGAGGACCAGTGACCGACTGTCGTTGACTGAACACCGAGACGACGTGCGACGAACGGCGGAGAGCTATGAGCAGCCCGAACCGGTACAGCGAAAGCCCTGTGGAACTTCCGCTGGACGGCTGGCTGGTCGAAGGCCACCCGGTACGGGGCTGCAAGCCGTGCGCTGCCTCGCACGACGAGCGAGACCAGGCGCTGAAGCGGAACGACTGGCGGGCCGCCTGCGCTGCTGCTGCGGACATCCGTAGCCACCAGCAGAACCACTGACTCCCGCCCCGGCGGCGGAAACCCTGGACAGGTAAGCGCCGGGGCGGGTGACCCAACCGCAGGAAACCTGCGGACCTTCGGGCCGTGCCCTCGACGGTACGGCGGTGCGGCCCCTCACGAAAGAGGAGGTTGAGAGATGAGCGCTGTAGCGGTCGAGACGTTCGAGACGCGCATCCCCGACGCCGAAGGCTGGCGTGGTGTCCCGTTCCGGCACCCGGCGGACCTGGCGGTCGTCGCCGAGGCCGACGGCGGGAAGCACGACGGCGGACCCATGCCCCCTGAGGCACCCCGCGACCCCGCTCCGCAGCCCAGCGGCGGAGACGGCAAGTAAGCCGCACGCCTGAACCCACCCCTCCCGTAACGGCGGCGGTGCCGGGCGGCAGGGACGGAACGTGATCCGGGGCCGGCTTTCGGAAGTTCGGAAGTCGGCCCCTTGCACTGAGACGGAGCGGAGGAAGCGTGAGCCAGGAACAACCTGTTCGACAGTGGGAAGAGCGAACCAGCGGCGCACCACCGATATGGGGCAATACTCCAGCCGTGTTGAAAATCCCCAAGGGCCAGAAAGCGCCCCCCTGCCGCTTCCCGTGCGCCCGGTGCGGCACCGGCCCGCAGGCGTCCTGATGGATGGCTTAGAGCACAAAATATCGGGGTGCGCCGGATGCGATGCAGCAGCTCATGACGAAGCCGAACACGCCCGCGAAAACGAGGACCGAGAGACACAATTCCTCACCGCTGGCATGGCAGTAGCTGCGGGTCTCGCCAGACTGCTGGCAGTAGGTCTATGGGGCGGCGCAATGCTGCTCCTGTCTCACATGGTCGAGTGAACCACTGACCAGTGCGCAAGGGCAGCCCCGCCAGTTTCTCCGTCGCCCCGAGCACGCGGGGGCTAACCCGCGGGGCCGACCAACGGCAAACCTAAGCAGTACGAGCAATCCCCGTCGTCTTCGGAGGGGCACTAGGGCGGCCCGCTTGAACCCCGTCGCCGGGCCTGCCAGAGACCACTGCTTCGCCTGGCGGGGGTACCGTTTCGGACGCCCATCACCGCCACAGGATCGCCACTCGACACCTAGAAACACCCGGAAACAGCCACAAACTGTGAACAGGCGATCACCAGCTGACGGAGCGAAAAAGGCCCTCTGAACTGGTGTTTTGCCAGTTCAGAGGGCCAGTGCTAGCTAGCCGACGGACGAGTCAGCCTGTACGCCGGGTTCTGTCTCCGGGCGACCTTGCGGTCGGCCGGGAGGCGGCCATCCATCTAGGGCTGTCGTTGCCGGCAGCCTCGTGCGGTCTACCCGCGGACTCGGGCGGGCAGCCCTCGATCGTCCGCGCAGGGCCATCAGCCGATGGCCCCTCTTGACCTTGCTCCGGGTGGGGTTTACCTAGCTGCCCAGGTCACCCTGGGCACTGGTGGTCTCTTACACCACCGTTTCACCCTTACCGAGGACCGAAGTCCCCGGCGGTCTGCTTTCTGTGGCACTGTCCCGCGGGTCACCCCGGGTGGGCGTTACCCACCACCCTGCCTTGTGGAGCCCGGACGTTCCTCGGGGGGATCGATGATCCCCACGCGGCCGCCCGGCCGGCTCGTCCGCCGTGCCGACCATGCTACCTGGCGGATTCCGGCGGCTTGACCTTGCCGTTGCGACAACGTTTCCACTGGGGCTCATGCGTATCGGGGAACTCGCCGGGCTTGCCGGCGTCAGCACGCGGACCGTGAGGCACTACCACCACCTGGGGCTGCTTCCGGAGCCGCAGCGGAAGGCCAACGGGTACCGGGAGTACGGGACGCGGTGGCGCTGGCGCGGGTGCGGCGGCTGACGGAGCTGGGGCTCGGGCTGGAGGAGGTGCGGGACGTGCTGGCCGACGACGCCGGCCGGGAGCTGCGGGAAGTGCTGACGGAGCTGGACGAGGACCTGGCGCGGCAGGAGGAGGCGATCCGGGCCCGGCGGGCGCGGTTGGCGGAGGTGCTGCGGCGCAGCGAGGAGCCGGGTGGGCTGCCGGAGGAGGGCCCGGTGTCGGAGCAACTGGCCGAGGTGTTCGCGAAGATGGCGCGGACGTCGGCGACGCTGCCGGGGCCGGAACCGGCGATGGCGGTGCGGGAGCGGGAGGTGCTGGCCCTGCTGGACGCGTCGGGCGACGGCCGGGCGCGGGGGGCGATGGCGGCGGCGCTGCGGGAGATGTTCGTGACGCCGGACTCGATGGAGCGGGCGTATGCGGCGTACGGGCTGCTGGACGGGCTGGCGGGGGCGGCGGTGGACGATCCGCGGGTGGTGGAGGCCGCGCGGGCGCTGGTGGAGTGCGTGCCCGACAGGGTGGTGGCGGCGATCGCCGCCGGGGCCGGGCCGGTGGCGGACTCGGGGCGGGCGACCGAGGTCTGGGCGGAGCTGCTGGTGAGGGAGCTGGCGCCGGCGCAGGCGGAGGCGATGCGGGTGGCGATGCGGATGATCGGGGAGGGAACGCGATGAGCGCGAGGAACGACGCCCGGTTCGGGGAGCGGGTGGGGCGGCTGCTGCGGCACGAGGGGCGGTGGCTGACGAGTCTGGTGCGGTGGGTGGTGCGGCGACGGCCCCGGAGCCGGTCACACCGGGGTGAAGCGGACCGGTACCCGGCCCGGTTCGGCGCCGGCCAGGCGGACCCTGATGCGCTGGCCCAGGGGCAGCTCGGGGCCACCGGGGGCGGCCTGGACGGGGCCGATGACGGCCGGTTCGCAGAGGTGGACGGTGCCCTGGGTCGGGTCGTCCGCGTGGCGGTCGACGACCAGGGCCTCGAAGGTCTCGCCGACCCGGTCGTGCAGCAGGGCCGCCTCGACGAGGTCGACGCAGGCCCGCTCGACCCGGTTGGCGTGCTGGGCGCCGGTCTCCATCTCGTGCGGGAGGGCGGCGAGGGCGGCGCGGACCCAGCCGGGCGGGGCGTGGCCGGCCGCGGCGGCCAGGCAGAGCTCGGAGGTGTAGCGGTCCACGAGCCGGCGCAGCGGGGCGGTGGCGTGCGCGTACGGGGCGGCCACCGCGGCGTGCACGACGCCGGCGGCCGGCGGGGCGCCGCCGTCGAAGACGGTGTAGCCGGCGCCTCGGAGCAGGGTGGTGCACTCCTGGAGGAACGCGGCGTCGCCGGCGCGGCGCGGGTCGAGGGTGCGGATCAGCGCCGCGTACGAGGTGTGGTGGGGCCATTCGACGCCGAGGGCCTGTGCGGTCAGGCGGAGCCGGGCGACCGAGCCGGTCGGGGGGTCGGGGTCCTCGCCGCTCGAAGGGGGTTGCGGGCCGGGGGGCGGGAGGGTGCGCAGGATGCCGGTGCCGGCGGCGAGCATCAGCTCGGCCGCGGCCATGCCGGTGAGCAGGGAGATCTGGGCGTTCCAGGCGGCGGCCGGGAGCGGGGCGCGGTAGGCGAGGGTGTAGCGGCCGTCGCGTTCGACGATCTCCTGCTCGGGGAGGTTGAGCGAGATCGCGCCGCGGGCCGCCGCCAGCTCCTCGCGGAGCAGCCCGATCTCGCGGAGCAGGGCGAGCGGCTCCTCGGCGGTGCCGTCGTCGAGGACGCGCTGGACGCCCGGGTAGTCGAGGCGGGCGCGGGAGCGGACCAGGGCGCGGCGGACGGTGCTGCCGGTCAGCGCGCCGGCGGCGTCGAGGTCGAACTGCCACAGGACGGCCGGGCGGTCCTGGTCGGGCAGCAGGCTGGCGGCGCCCTCGCTGAGCACGGTGGGGTGCAGCGGGACCCGCTCGTCGGGGAAGTAGAGGGTGGCCACCCGGTGGTGCGCCTCGGCGTCCAGGGCGCCGCCCGGGGTGACGAACGAGGCGACGTCGGCGATGGCGTAGTGGACGCGGAAGCCGCCGCCCCGCCGCCGGGACAGGAACATCGCCTGGTCCAGGTCCTGGGAGCCGGGCGGGTCGAGGGTGAACAGGGGCAGGTCGGTGGCGTCGTCCAGGGTGTGCTCGGTGACCACCTCGCCGTCGCCGGCCGGGATGCGCGGGGCGCGGGCGGCGCTCTCCGCCTCGGCCTGGGCGGTGGGCGGGAAGTGGTCGGGGATCTCCAGCCGCACGCGCAGCTCGTGCAGGGCGGCCCGGAGGGGGGCCTCCGCTGCGTCGGTCACATGCATATGGCGACGGGGCATGGAATCGAGCGTATGACCGCCGGGCGCTCCCGGCGCGGCGTACGGGGGCCGGGCGGGGCCGCGGACACGCCCTAAGCTTTCGACGGGGCCGCACCCCCTGCCCGTATTGCCGTGAAGGAGAAACACCGTGCTCGTGCTGTTGCCGCCGTCGGAGGGGAAGGCCGCCGGAGGGACCGGGAAGCCGCTGGACCTGGAGGGGCTGTCGCTGCCGGGGCTGACCGCGGCGCGGTCAGAGGTGCTGGCCGAGCTGGTCGAGCTGTGCGCGGCCGACGCGGCCAAGGCGCAGGAGGTTCTGGGGCTGAGCGAGGGCCTGAAGGGCGAGGTCGCCAAGAACGCGGGGCTGCGCACGGCGGGCACCCGGCCGGCCGGGGAGATCTACACCGGGGTGCTCTACGACGCCCTGGGGCTGGCCTCGCTGGACGCCGCGGCGCGAAAGCGGGCCGAGCGGTCGCTGCTGGTGTTCTCGGGGCTGTGGGGCGCCGTGCGGATCGGCGACCGGATCCCGTCGTACCGCTGCTCGATGGGGGTGAAGCTGCCGGGGCTGGGCGCGCTGGGCGCGTTCTGGCGGGGGCCGATGGCGGAGGTGCTGCCGGAGGCCGCCGGGGAGGGCCTGGTGCTGGACCTGCGGTCGGCGGCGTACGCCACGGCGTGGAAGCCCAAGGGCGAGCCGGCCGGGCGGACCGCGACGGTGCGGGTGCTCCAGTCGAAGATCGTGAACGGGGTCGAGAAGCGGTCGGTGGTCAGCCACTTCAACAAGGCGACCAAGGGCCGGCTGGTGCGGGACCTGCTGATGGCGGGGTCCGCGCCGGCGGATCCGGCGGAGCTGGTGGAGGCGCTGCGCGTGCTGGGGTACGTGGTGGAGGCGCAGGCCCCGGCGAAGGCCGGCAGGCCGTGGGCGCTGGATGTGATCGTCACGGAGCTGTGAGGGATCGGCGAACCGTCCCTCGCATTGCAACATGCGCAACGGCCGTTGCGGAGGATGAGGGCCGGGCGCAGGATGGGCGGCGTGACTGACGCCGCCCCCTCCCCCGTGCCCCCGTCCCCCTCGGTCCTCGACCTCGCCCCGGTCATCCCGGTCGTGGTCCTCCAGGACGCCGCGGACGCCGTTCCGCTCGCCCGGGCGCTGGTCGCCGGCGGGCTGCCGGCGATCGAGGTGACCCTGCGCACGCCCGCCGCGCTGGACGCGATCTCGGCCATCGCCGACGAGGTGCCGGAGGCGGCGGTCGGCGCCGGGACCCTGCTCGACCCGGAGCAGGTCGCGGCGGCCAAGGCGGCCGGGGCGCGGTTCCTGGTGAGCCCCGGCTGGTCGCCTCGGCTGCTCGGCGCGCTGCGGGACTCCGGACTGCCGTTCCTGCCGGGTGTCTCGACGGCCTCGGAGGTGGTGACCCTGCTGGACGAGGGGGTCACCGAGCTGAAGTTCTTCCCCGCGGAGGCGGCGGGCGGCACCGCCTATCTGAGGTCGCTGGCCGCGCCGCTGCCGCAGGCCCGCTTCTGCCCGACCGGCGGGATCGGCCCGGCCTCGGCCCCCTCGTACCTGGCGCTGCCCAACGTCGGCTGCGTCGGCGGCACATGGATGCTGCCGGCGGACGCACTGGCCGCCAAGGACTGGGCGCGGGTCGAGGGACTGGCCCGGGAGGCGGCGGCGCTGGGCGGCTGACGCCCGGGGCGGCGCCGCCCGCCGTACGACCGGCACCGCCCGCGAACGCGTCCGGCCCGGCACACGATCGCCGTGTGCCGGGCCGGACGCGTTCGACGCACGCGCGCCGGGGCGCCGTCTACCGCAGGTGGGAGGTGTCGTTCAACAACCGCAGCGAGGCGTTGCCGTCGGCGTAGTACGCGACCGCGGTCAGGGACGCCGCGGAGAGCTCCATGCGGAACAGCGACTCCGGCGGGGCGCCCAGCGCCAGACGGACCAGCGTCTTGATCGGGGTGACGTGGGTGACCAGCAGGACGGTCTTGCCGGCGTAGCGGGAGAGCAGCTTGTCGCGGGCGACCGCGACCCGGCGGGCGACCGTCGCGAAGGACTCGCCGCCGCCGGTGGGCGCCGTCTTGGTCGAACCGAGCCAGGCGTCCAGGTCGTCGGGGTAGCGTTCGCGGACCTCGGCGAAGGTCAGCCCCTCCCAGGCCCCGAAGTCGGCCTCCCGGAGCCCTTCCTCGACGCGGACGTCGAGGCCGAGCCGGGCGGCGACCGCCCCGGCCGTCTCCTGGCAGCGGCGCAGCGGCGAGCTGACCACGGCCTGGATGGTGCCGCGGGCGGCGAGCGCGGCGGCGGCCGCCTCGGCCTGTCGGCGGCCGGCGTCGGAGAGTTCGGGGTCGGTCCCGCCGCTGCCGGAGAAGCGCTTCTGCGGCGTCAGGGCGGTCTCCCCGTGCCGGAGCAGGACGAAGGTCGCGGGGACACCGAGGTCCGGCGAGCCCCAGCCGACCGGCGGGGCGGCCGGTGCGGCGTGCGCGGTCTCCGCGGCCTCGGCGGCGGCGTCGGCCGCACGGGCCGCGGCGCTGCGGACGGGGGCCGCGTCGACCGGGCCGGCGAGCGCCGCCCGGGAGTCGCGCGGCTCCCACTGCTTGCCCTGCTTGCCCGCGTCCATCGCCTCGTTGGCGAGCCGGTCGGCGTGCTTGTTCCGGGAGCGCGGGATCCACTCGTAGGTGACCTGGGCGGACGGGAAGATCGACGCGGCCTCGGCGGCCAGCGGCTTCATGTCCGGGTGCTTGATCTTCCAGCGGCCGGACATCTGCTCGACGACGAGCTTGGAGTCCATCCGGACGTGGACGGCGGCCTCCGGGTCCAGGGCCTTGGCGGCACGCAGCCCCGCCAATAGGCCCTTGTACTCGGCGACGTTGTTGGTCGCCGTCCCGATGAACTCGGCGGCCTCGGCCAGCGCCTCACCGCTCGCCGGGTCGAGGACCACCGCGCCGTAGCCGGCCGGCCCCGGGTTGCCCCGGGAACCGCCGTCCGCCTCGACGATCAGCTCGCGCGCCACGGCCTACAGCCCCGAGTCGGGCGTACGGACCAGGATGCGGCTGCAGTTCTCGCACCGGACGACGGTGTCGGCGGCGGCCGACCGGACGTCGTTGAGCTCGGTGATGTCCAGCTCCAACCGGCAGCCCTCGCAACGGCGCTGGTAGAGGCGGGCGGCGCCGATGCCGCCCTGCTTGGCGCGGATGCGGTCGTAGAGCGCGACCAGCGCCTCGGGGATGTCGGCGACGGTCAGTTCGCGCTCCTTGTTGACCGTGGCGACCTCGGCGTCGATCTCGGCGTTCGCGGCGTCCCGGCGGGTGGTGGCGTCGTCGACCTTGGCCTGGATGGCCTCGACCCGGTCGGTCAGCTCGCGGACCCGCTCCTGGGCGCCCTCGCGGCGCTCCATGACCTCCAGGACGACGTCCTCCAGGTCGCCCTGGCGCTTGGCCAGCGAGGCCAGTTCGCGCTGGAGGCTCTCCAGGTCCTTGGGGGAGGCCACGGCGCCGGAGTCGAGGCGCTTCTGGTCGCGGGCGGCGCGCTGGCGGACCTGGTCGACGTCCTGCTCCGCCTTGGTCTGCTCGCGGCTGGTGTCGCTCTCCTCGGTCTGCGCGGCGACGAGCAGATCGCGCTGCTGGGTGAGGTCGGCCTCCAGGGTCTGCAGCTCGGCCAGCTCGGGGAGGTTCTTGCGTCGGTGCGCGAGCTGGGTGAGCCGGACGTCGAGGTTCTGGACGTCCAGGAGACGGATCTGGTCGGCGGGCGCGGCGTTCAGCGGGGGGCTCCTGTGGTGTGCGAATGGTCAAGGGGGCTGGTGAGCGGGGCGGACGCCGCGTGGGCGGTCCAGGGGTCGGTGACGGTGCGGGAGACGTGCGTGCGCAGTCCCCAGCCGTGCCGGTCGGAGACCGCGTCGAGTTGGGCCGCGGCCTGCTCGCACCACGGCCATTCGGTGGCCCAGTGGGCCGCGTCCAGCAGCGCCAGCGGGCTGTGCTGGGTGGCCTCGGAGGCCGGGTGGTGCCGCAGGTCGGCGGTGAGGAACGCGTCCACGCCGGCCGCCCGTACGTCGTCGAAGAGGCTGTCGCCGGAGCCGCCGGAGACCGCCAGGGTGCGGATCTCGCGGTCCGGGTCGCCGGCCGCCCGGATGCCCTGCGCGGTGGCGGGCAGGCGGGCGGCGGCGTACGCGGTCAGCTCGGCGAGCGTCATCGGGTGCGGGAGTTCGCAGATCCGGCCCAGGCCGCGACGGCCGGCCGGGTCGCTCGGGTCCGGCACCAGGGGGCGCAGGATCCGCAGGTCCAGGGCGCCGGCCAGGGCGTCGGAGACGCCGGGGTCGGCGGTGTCGGCGTTGGTGTGCGCGACGTGCAGGGCGATGTCGTGCTTGATGAGCGTGTGCACGACCTTGCCCTTGAAGGTGGACGCCGCGACCGTCGTCGTCCCGCGCAGGTAGAGCGGGTGATGGGTGACGAGGAGGTCCGCGCCGAGCCGCACGGCCTCGTCGACGACCTCCTGGACGGGGTCGACGGCGAACAGCACCCGGCCGACCTCGGCGTCGAGGTCGCCGCAGACGGTGCCGACGGCGTCCCATCCCTCGGCCCGCTCGGGGGGCCAGAGGACGTCGAGCGCGGCGAGGACTTCAGACAGTGCGGGCACGGGGGGAAGGTTACCTCTCCCCCGCGCCCGCGCGCCGGGCCGCGGTCCGCGCGGGGACCGCGGGCCCCTCCGGGCGAAGGATTCCGGCCGCCGATCCGGGCGCCGTGGCCGTGATCCGCCGGTGCGGCGGCGCGACGCGGTGCGACGCGGTGCACGGGTCGCTGCTCCAGGGCCGCTACTTCACGAGGCCGCTGCTACTTCACGAGGCTGCTACTTCACGAGGAAGCCGCGCAGATCGTCCAGGACGCTGTTGGCCGCGGTGACGCCGAGGCCGAGGTACCAGGTCTCGTCCTTGACGTTCTCGGCGTGG
The DNA here is from genome assembly GCF_016917755.1 of Streptomyces noursei. Lineage (GTDB taxonomy): Bacteria > Actinomycetota > Actinomycetes > Streptomycetales > Streptomycetaceae > Streptomyces > Streptomyces yunnanensis. The sequence goes on from NZ_CP070326.1 coordinate 3,382,970, forward strand.
CCGTCCTTGACCGCCTTGAGGTTCTTCCACAGCGGGTTCTGCTCGGCGGTGTCGCGCTTGGTGGACTTGGGGTCGCCGTAGACGCCGGTGAAGATCCAGTCGGCGTCGGCCTGGTTGATGTTCTCCGGGCTGACCTCGGTGGCGAGGTCGTCGACCTGCTGGTTCTTGGGGCGGGGCAGACCGACGTCCTTCAGGATGGTGCCGATGAAGGAGCGCTGGGCGTAGAGGCGGGTGAACTGCGGCATGTAGCGCAGCATCGTCACGGTCGGCTTCTTCGGGCCGATGTCCGCGCCGAGCTTCGCGGCCTTGGCCTCGTAGGCGGCGAGGGCGCTCTTGGCCTGCGCGGTCTTGTCCAGGGCCGCGGCGTTGAGCAGGTAGTTCTGCTTCCAGGTGAAGCCGGGGCGGATCGAGAAGACGGTCGGCGCGATCTTGCTGAGCTGCTGGTACTGCTTCTCGGCGCGCAGCTTGCTGCCCAGGATGAGGTCGGGCTTGAGGGCGTTGATGGCCTCCAGGTTGAGGCCGTTGATGGTGCCGACGCTCTTGGGGTGGCCGGCGTCCTTGGCGAGGTAGTCCGGGAGGGCGGCGTCGCCCTCGGTGGGCGCGTAGCCGACCGGCTTGATGCCGAGCGAGACGACGTTGTCGAGTTCGCCGACGTCGAGGACGACCACGCGCTTGGGCGCGGACGGGAGGGTCGCGGTGCCCATGGCGTGCCGGACGGTGCGCGGGAACCGGCCCGGCTCGGCGTCGGTGCCCATCTTCGCGGTCTGGTCGGCGGCCGAGCCGAAGTCCTTGCCGCCCTGGGCCACGGACTTCGAACCGGCGCCGCGGTCGCTGCCGCCGTCCGCGCCGGACGATCCGCAGCCGGCGAGTGCGAGCGCGCCGGCGGCGGCGAGGACTATGGCGGCGGCGCCGCGGCGAAGGGGCATCACGAACACTCCAGGTCGAAGGCGGCCGCCGCCGGGCGGACCGGGGCATCCCCGGACCACCCGCCGACAACTTAGGTCCGCCTAACTTTAAGCATCCTCGAATCGCGAAGCACACCCACCCCTCCCCACACCGGCGAATCGGACAACCGCCACCCTTATGCGTGAAGACCGGCAACTGCCGTTGATCGGCCGGAAGTGCGAAAACTAACGTCCCTCCACTGGAGGTGGCACCTGATGACGATCTGTGCCGGTGAGGACGCCTCGGCGCTCGACAGCCCGCCGCGCGCGGCGCTGACCCTCGCCGCCGACGGCTCGTACGCCGCCCGGCTCGCCCGTCACGACGACGCGGCCGGGAGCTGGTATCCGGAGCGCTGGACGATCAGCGGTCCGGAGCCGTACGCGGTCCCGCTGGCCGGCAGTCAGCCCGAGGAGCCGGACAGCGCCCTGCTGCCGCTCGCGGACGGCAGGGTGGTGATCGTCCGCCGGGTCGCCGACCGCTTCACCGTCTCCCTGCTCTCCCCCACCGGGCCCGGGACCCAGGAGGTGCTGGTCGGCGCGGTGGCGGCGCGGGCGCTGTCCCTGCTGCCGCCCGCCCCCGGCGGGACGCTCGGCTATGCGCTGGCGCCCGGCGCCGAGAGCACCGCGCTGTGGCGGGTGCACGGCGGGACGGGGGGACCGGAGCGGGTCGCCGTGGTGCCGGGCCGCTGCACCGGCGGGGTCTGGCTGGACCACGAGGGGCGCCTGCTGGCGGTGGACCGGGAGGCGGCCGGCCGCACCAAGACCGTACTGCTCGACCTGGCCCGCGACGCGGAGATCAGCCCGCTGCTGCAGATCACCGAGGAGAGCGACGACCGGCTGCTGCTCGCCGATCCGGACAGCGGGCTGCTGCTGGTCCGGTCGGACGCCCCCGGGCACGACCGGCTGGGCTGGGGCGTCCTGGGCAGCAGCCTGCCAGTGCGCTTTCCGGAGTGCCTGCGGGCGCCCGACATGGCGGTGACGCCGTTCGCGATCCAGCCGGGGCGGGCGCTGCTGCCGGAGAGTTGCGCGGTGGCGTTCCGGCTCGACGGCCCGGCCGGGACCCGACTGGGCGTGTGGCGGCCCCCGGAGCGGCAGTTGCGGCAGTTCCCGGCCCCGGAGGGCTGGTTGGCGGGCAGCGGTCGGTGGACACCGGACGGCGAACTGCTGCTCCCCTACACGACGGCGGCGGTGTCGTGCGGGGTGGCACGGATGGCGGTGCCGCTGGGACCGCTGGAGCCGGTCGCGGGGACGGGGGATCCGCGCACGGAGGAGGCCCCGGAGGCCGCCGTTCCGACAGGCGGCGTTGCGGACGCAAAGCTTCCGGAGGTCGCGGTTCCGCCCGATCCGGGGCCGCCGGACGGCGGGGAAATCGTCCTGGAAACCGGCGATAACATCGCCGACTCCACAGCATCTCCACAACCGAAGCCCCTCGACGCGGAACCGCTCGACCTTCCCCCACATCCCCGGATGTGCAGGCCAGTTCCCCTGCAACAGGCGCCTCTCGCGGCCCGGTAGTCCCAGTGGAGCGCCGAAACCCGCCCCGTTAGTATTTCGGGTGGGGGCTGTGCAGCCGGTTGACCCGGCCACCGACGGCACCGCACGGGTCGCTTCCCGGCGGGAGCCGGGGAGGTCCCGACGCGTACAGCTGTAAGCGATCCGACGGAGTGACTCTTTTCATGTCCGAAGCCCAGACCGAAACGACCCAGGCGCGCCCGTACGAGGCGGCCGGCGAGGCCGCAGGCTCCGGCAGGCACCGCGGTCCGGCCGCCGCCACAGAGGAGGCGCAGGACACCGCGCACGGGCGGCACCGCCGGGACCACCAGGTCCAGACCTTCTGAGCGCCAGACGCCGCAGGCCGTGGCCGCCGCACCGCGAACGCGGGCGGCGGCCACGGCCGTTGTGTGCCCGGACGCCGTCCGGCCGGGCGACCGTCAGTCGTGCTTGAGGCCCAGCACCTCGGCCGCCGCGAAGGTCTCGTGCGCCGGGCGCTCGGCGTAGTACGGGGTGAGCAGGCCGTCCAGCTCCTCGTAGCTGAAGATCTCCTTTGCGGTGTCGAACTTTGCGGCGATCCGCGGGCGTTCGGCGATCGCGACCATGCCGCCGTGGACGACCAGCAGCTGGCCGTTGACCCCGGCGGCGGCCGGCGAGGCGAGATAGCCGACGAGCGGCGCGACGTGCTCGGGCGCGAGCGGGTCGGGCCGGCCGTCCTCGGCCACCGCGCCCCCCTGATGGGCGGGAATGCCGGCGAAGACGTCCTCGGTCATCCGGGTGCGGGCGCGCGGGCAGATGGCGTTGGCGGTCACGCCGTACTTGGCCAGCGCCAGCGCCGTGGACGTGGTCAGGCCGACGATGCCGCCCTTGGCCGCGGCGTAGTTGGGCTGGCCCGCGGAGCCGGCCAGGAACGCCTCGGAGGAGGTGTTGACGATCCGGCCGAAGACCGGTCCGCCGGCCTCCTTGGAGCGGGCGCGCCAGTGCGCGGCGGCGAAATGGGTGGTGTTGAAGTGGCCCTTGAGGTGGACCCGGATGACTGAGTCCCACTCGTCCTCGGTCATCGAGAACACCATCCGGTCCCGCAGGATGCCCGCGTTGTTGACCAGGATGTCCAGCTGGCCGTAGGTGTCGATCGCCAACTGGACGAGCTCCCCGGCCTGTTGGTGGTCGGCGACGTCGCCGGTGTGGGCGACGGCCTGTCCGCCGGCCGCGCGGATCGCCTCGACGACCTCCTGCGCGGGAGCGGCCGAGGCCGCGCCCGTCCCGGCCCGGCCCGGCTGGCCGAAGTCGTTGACGACGACCCGGGCTCCGAGGCGGGCGAGCTCCAGGGCCTCGGCCCGGCCGATTCCGCGGCCGGCACCGGTGACGATCGCGGTCAGGCCCTCCAGTGGCTGTGCCATGCGTGTCCCCTCCTGTGCTTCCGGTGCGGTTCCGCGCGGCTCTCGGCGCGCCGTGCGGACCGCCGCTCAGATCTCGATGCAGGTGCGCAGCGCGGTGCCCGAACGCATCTGGTCCAGGGCGTCGTTGATGCCGTCCAGCCGGACCCGGTGGGTGATCAGCCCTTCGAGGTCGATCCGGCCGGCCCGCCACAGGGCGATGGCCCGCTCGTAGGAGCGCAGCACGTCCCCGCCCCCGTACAGCGACGGCAGGATCCGCTTCTCGTCGAAGAACAGCTCGAACATGTTGACCTGGAAGGTGTCGTCCAGCGCGCCCGCACCGACCACGCAGAGGGTGCCGCCGCGCCGGGTCGTCTCGTACGCGGTGCGGGCGGTGGCGGACCTGCCGACGACTTCGAAGACGTAGTCGAAGCCCTCGCCGCCGGTGATCCGGGCCTTGGCATCGGCGAGTTCCTCGGGGGCGACGGCCTCGGTGGCGCCGAACCGGAGGGCGGCCTCGCGTCGGGCCGCCACCGGGTCGACGGCGGTGATCTGGGCGGCGCCGCAGGCCCGCGCCCCCTGGACGACGGAGATGCCCACGCCGCCGCAGCCGATCACCGCGACCGAGGAACCGGCCTCCACCTTCGCGGTGTTGAAGGCCGCGCCGAGCCCGGTGGTGACCCCGCAGCCGATCAGGGCGGCGATCTCGTAGGGGACGTCGTCCGGGATCGGGACCGCGCAGTTGGCGGCGACCACCACCTCCTCGGCGAAGGTGCCGGTGCCGGCGAAGCCGAACACCTCGGAAGGGCTGGCGCCGGGGCGCTTGAAGTTGGGGGTGCCGGCGTTCATGAATCCGGCCAGGCAGAGGTGGGTCTGACCGCGTTTGCAGGACGGACAGCTGCCACAGGCGGGCAGCCAGCACATCAGGACCCGGTCGCCCGCCTTCAGGCCGCTGACCCCGTCGCCGACGTCGAGGATCTCCCCGGCCCCCTCGTGCCCGGGGACGAAGGGCGCGGGCTGCGGCAGCACCCCGCTCATCGCCGAGAGGTCGGAGTGGCACAGTCCGGTGGCCCGGATCCGGACCCTGACCCGGCCGGGGCCGAACCCCACCGCCTCGACGTCGTCGAGCACCTCCAGCTTGTCCCGTCCCGTCTCGTGCTGTACGGCTGCGCGCATCCGAGCGGCTCCTCTCGTACGTACGACATTCCGGCGGGTCCGGCCGTGCTCCGCCGACCGGGCCCAGGGGCCTTGCGGTCACCCCTTAGCCGTGCTCGACCACCGTGTCCGCCAGTACCGGCGCGTCGTCCCGCTCGGCCGCGGTGACCGAGACCCGGATGCGACCGCCCGCGCCCGCCTCCGCCGGCTCCCGCCACAGCCGGATCCGCAGCGTCTCCCCCGGGAACACCACACCCGCGAACCGCGTGGTGTACGACCGCACCCGGGAGACGTCCCCGTCCAGCGCGGTGTCCACCACCGCCTTGAGCGTCACGCCGTACGAGCACAGGCCGTGCAGGATCGGCCGGTCGAACCCGGCGAGCTCGGCGAACTCGGGGTCGGCGTGCAGCGGGTTCCAGTCGCCGGAGAGGCGGTACAGCAGCGCCTGGTCCGCGCGGACGAGGCGTTCGGTGGTCAGGTCGGGTGCCCGGTCGGGCAGTTCGCCGCGGACCGAGGGGCCCCGCTCGCCGCCGAAGCCGCCCTCGCCGCGGACGAAGATCTGGGTGTCGCAGGTCCACAACGGCCCGTCGTCGTCAGCCACTTCGGAGCGCAGCACGATGACGGCCGCCTTGCCCTTGTCGTAGACGGCCGGGACGGTGGAGGTCTGGGTGGCGCGACCGTTCACGGGGAGGGGGCGGTGCACGGTGACGGTCTGCCCGCCGTGCAGGACGGCCGCCAGGTCGACGTCGATGCCCGGGGCGGAGAGTCCGCCGGCCAGGGCCATTCCCCCGCCCGCGACGGTGGCGAAGCTGGGGAGCACGTGCAGTGCGCTCTCCAGGGTGTAGCGGAGTTCGTCGGGGTCGGTGGCGGCGTGCGGCCGCTCCGGGGTGGCGGCGCCGGCGCCGATGCCGAGGTGGTAGAGCTGGACGTCCTTGTGGTCCCAGGCGAGTTCGGTGGTCCGCGGCTCGGCGGAGGTGGCCTTGGCGGCGTCGATGGGCATGGGGGTGCTTGCTCCTTCACCACGGTGTGAGACCCCGGCCCGGCCGTCCGCACCGTCGGCCGCGCCGGGGTCGTATCGGGTCGGCGGGCCCGCGCTCCTCGGCGCACTCCGCCGGCGTCCGGCGCACTACGCTTCTAGAACGCGTTCTAGCCGATGGCAGTCATGTATAGCCGATGCGGGCGAGACCCGGAAGACCCCTGACGGTATGTCAGATGCCGGTGGCCGCCGCCCGCCCACGGCCTCGTCCGGCCGCGCCCCGCCCCGCCTTCCGGCCCCCGACCGCGCCGTTCGGCGCACCGACCCATGACATTTGTCAGGGCCGTTCCCCCACATTCGCATCTGCCGCCGCGGCGGCGACTCTCCGTAACGTCTGAGGCAGCGGGTGACGAGGTCGCCCACACCGCACGGCGCGGACCGCTCGCGGTCGGACGGCACCGCCCACCGGCGCACGGAGCTGCGTCGACACCACGGGGAGGCAGTTGTGACAGGGACGACGAGCAGGGTGCGGGGGCCCGGCGCGGCACCGGCCGCGGGCCGGGCGGGCGCCGCGGTGACGTTCACCGGCGTCACCCGGAGCTACGGCGCGGTGCGGGCCGTGGACGGGCTGGAGCTGACCATCGCCCCGGGCGAGACCGTGGCCCTGCTCGGGCGCAACGGCGCGGGCAAGTCCACCACCGTCAACATGCTGCTCGGCCTGCTGCCGCCCACCGAGGGCGAGGTGCGGCTGTTCGGCGACGCACCCCAGGCGGCTGTCCGGGCGGGCCGGGTCGGGGCCATGCTCCAGGACGGCAAACCCGTCCCCCGGGTCACCGTCCGCGAGCTGGTCCAGTTCGTCGCCGCCACCTATCCCGACCCGATGGACGTCGGCGAGGCCCTGCGGCTGGCCGGGCTCGGCGAGCTCGCCGGGCGCCGGATCGACCGGCTCTCCGGCGGCCAGGCCCAGCGCGTCCGCTTCGCGGTGGCGCTCGCCGGCAACCCCGAACTCCTGGTGCTGGACGAGCCGACGGCGGCGCTGGACGTGGAGGCCCGACGCGACTTCTGGAGCTCGATGCGCCGCTACGCCCGGGGCGGCCGCACGGTGCTGTTCTCCACCCACTACCTGGAGGAGGCCGACGAGCACGCCGACCGGATCGTGGTCCTGGACCGCGGCCGGGTGGCGGCCGACGGCAGCGGGGCCGAGATCAAGCAGCGGGCCGGCAGCGCACGGGTCTCCTTCGACCTCGCCGGCGCGCAGACCGGGGCGCTGGCCGGACTGCCCGGGGTGTGCGCGGTGGAGATCCGCGGCGACCGCGCCCGGCTGCGCACCACGGACTCCGACGCGACGGTCCGCGCACTGGCCGGACTGGATCTGATCCGCGGCCTCCAGGTCGCCCCGGCCAGCCTGGAGGACGCCTTCCTCGCCCTGACCACCGCGGCGCCCGCCGCCCGCCCCACGAAGGAGACGGTGTGATGCTCGACTACGTCCGCCTGGAAGTGCGCCGCACCCTGCGCGACAAGACCTTCGCGATCTTCGGGATCGGGATGCCGGTGGTGATGTACCTGCTGTTCACCCATGTCGGCGCCGGTTCCGGCCCGGCGGCCGGGGAGTGGCGGGTCTCCTCCATGGTCGGCCTCGCCGCGTACGGCGCGCTGGGCGCGGCACTCGGCTGCGGCACCGGCGTCGCCGAGGACAAGTCCCTGGGCTGGCTGCGGCAACTGCGGATCACCCCGCTCCCCCCGGCACAGGTGGTGGCGGGCCGCGGGCTGACCGGCTCGGTGACGGTGCTGCCGGCCATCGGCGCGGTGCTCCTGGTGGGCGCGCTGGTCAACGGCATCCGGATGGCGGCCTGGCAGTGGGCCGCGCTGGTGGTGCTGCTGTGGCTGGGCTCCGTCCCGTTCACCCTGCTCGGACTCGGCAACGGCTACCGCCTCTCCTCCCAGGCCACCGGGCTGGTCAACACCGGCTGCCTGCTGCTGCTCTCGATCGTCGGCGGCCTGTGGTTCCCGATCGAGGCGTTCCCCGGCTGGCTGCGGACGCTGGCCTCCTGGACGCCCGCCAACCGCTTCGCCGACCTGGGCCAGAGCATCGCCCAGGGCGGCGCGCCGGGACCGACCACGGTGGCGATACTGGCCGTCTGGCTGGCACTCTTCGGCGGTTACGCGGTGTACGCCTACCGCCGGGCGGCGCGGACGCTGTGACCAGCGGCACGAGCGGCGGCGCGGCGGCAGGTGCCGTCGGCGGTACGAGCAGGGGGAGAGCACGGCATGAGGCGAGGAACGACATGATCCTGACAGGACGGTGGCGGGAGCGGGACGGCGCGCCCGACTGCGGGCCGGAGCAACGACCGGGCCCGGCGGCGAAGCGGCCGGACGAGCGCGAGCCCAGGGGCCCCGGCCGGGGCGCCTTCCTGCCCTGGCTGCTGATGGGACTGGGCGCGTTCTCCAACATCATCCAGGGCAAGTCCGGCAACCCCTGGCTGGCCGGCGCCGGGCTCCTCGCCTTCAACTCCCTCTACGTCACCGTCGTCTTCGCCGCCTTCAGCCCCCGGCTGCGCAACACCCGCTACCCGGTCTACGCGCTGGCCGCGCTGACCGCCGTCACCGTCGCCGTCGCACTCGGCTTCGGCGGCAACTGGTTCCTGTTCTTCCCCCTGCTGTCGCTGGCCTCCGGCACGGTGCGGGCGCTGCGCGGCAAGCCGCTCGCGATCTGGCTGATCACGCTCAGCGGGGCGGCCGGCTTCCTGTCCGGCTGGTCGGACGCGGGCGCCGCGGGCGCGTTCGGCATCGGCTACGGCACGTTCCTGTCCGGGATGGTGACGGCCACCGTCCTCAGCCTCTTCGACACCATCCAGGAACTGCGCGCCACCCGCCAGGAACTGGCCCGCAGCGCGGTGGAGAAGGAGCGGCTGCGGTTCTCCCGCGACCTGCACGACCTGCTGGGCCACACCCTGTCCGTGGTGGTGGTCAAGGCCGAGGCGGTCCGCCGGCTGGCGCCGCGCGACCTCGACGCGGCGCTGGCCCAGGCCGCCGACATCGAGGCGGTGGGCCGGCAGGCGCTGACCGAGGTGCGCGAGGCGGTCACCGGCTACCGCCAGGGCAGCCTGGCGACCGAACTGGACCGGGCCCGTTCGGCGTTGGACGGCGCCGGGATCGAGCCGGTGGTGCGGCAGTCCGGGCCGCCGCTGCCGCCGCAGGCCGCCGCGCTGCTGGGCTGGGTGGTCCGCGAGGGCGTCACCAACGCCGTCCGGCACAGCGGCGCCACCCGCTGCGAGATCACAGTGCACGCGGACGACGACCGGGTGCGGTTGACGATCACGGACGACGGCCGCGGTCCCGTAAGCTCCGGTGCGTCCTTCGCGGACGAGGCCGCCGGGGCCCTCGCACCGCCCGACGCCACCACCGGGCCGGTGGGCGGCACGGGCCTGAAGGGGCTGACCGAGCGGCTGGCCGCGGCGGGCGGCACACTGCGCAGCGGCCCCGACGGGCCGCGCGGCTTCCGCGTCACCGCCGAACTCCCGGTGGGCGCGGGCGATCTGGCGGATACGGAGGAACTGTCCAGGTGATCAGGCTGCTGCTGGCCGAGGACCAGCGGATGATGATGGGCGCGCTGGCGCTGCTGCTCGGACTTGAGGACGACATGGAGGTGGTGGCGCAGGTCCCGGCGGGCGACCAGATCGTCGCGTCCGCGCTGGAGACCCGCCCGGACGTCGCGCTCCTGGACATCGAACTCCCCGGGCGCAGCGGCCTGGACGCCGCCGCCGACCTGCGCGACGCGCTGCCCTCGTGCAAGGTGCTGATCGTGACGACGTTCGGGCGGCCCGGCTATCTGCGCCGCGCCATGGAGGCCGGGGCGTCCGGCTTCCTGGTGAAGGACGGGCCGGTGGAGGACCTGGCGGCGGCGATCCGCCGGGTGCTGGCCGGTGAGCGGGTGATCGACCCCGGCCTGGCCGCCGCGGCCCTGAGCGCCGGCCCCAACCCGCTGACCCCGCGCGAGCGCGATGTCCTCACCGCCGCCGTGGACGGCGCCACGGTCTCCGACATCGCCGCCAAGCTGCACCTTTCGCAGGCCACGGTCCGCAACTACCTCTCGGCCGCCATCGGCAAGACCGGCGCCCGCAACCGCATCGAGGCGGTACGGGCGGCCCGGCGCAACGGCTGGCTGTAGGGCCGGCGAAGCGTCCCCGGCCGCGGCCGGGGACGCCCGCTCAGCCGTGCGCGGTGTCCGTACGGCGCCGCGGCAGCGCGAGCAGCATCAGCGCGATGCTGCCGGCCAGCACCACCGCACCGACCAGGAAGGCCGTGCCGTAGCCGCTCGCCAGCGCCGCCCGGCCGGAGCCCGAGGCGATCCGGGAGGCCGCGACGGTGGAGAGCACCGACAGGCCCAGCGCGCCGCCCATCTGCCGCGAGGTGTTGATCAGGCCGGAGACCAGCCCCTGGTCGTCCGGGTCGGCACCGGAGGTGGCGATGGCGGCGATCGGCGTCGCGGTCAGCCCGGCGCCCAGCGCCATCAGCACGCCCGGGCCGAGGATCGACCCGAGATACGTCCCGTCGACCGCCATCGTGCTCTGCCACGCCATCCCGGCCAGCGAGAGCACCGCCCCGCCGACCGCCAGCGTCTTGGCGCCGAGCCGGTGCATCAGCCGGGGCGCGATCTTCGACCCCAGCACGATGCACAGCGAGTGCGGGATGAAGGAGAGACCGGCCTGCAGCGGCGTGTAGGACAGGACGTTCTGCGTGTAGAGGGACAGGAAGTACCACATGGAGAACATCGCGGCGCCGGACAGCACCATCGCCGCGTTGGCCGAGGAGACCGACCGCAGTCGGAACAGCCCCAGCGGCATCAACGGCGCCTTGGTGCGCGCCTCGACGGCGACGAAGACCGCGACCACCACCAGCCCCGCGACCAGCGGCAGCAGCGCCGACGCCGACCCCCAGCCGTGCGTCTCGGTCTGCACGATGCCGTACGCCACCAGGCCGAGCCCGCCGGTGACCAGCAGCGCGCCGGGCACGTCCAGCCGCCGCGCGGCGCCCTGCCGGCTCTCGGCGAGCCACAGCGCGGAACCGGCCAACACCAGCGCGCCCACCGGGACGTTGATCAGCAGCACCCACCGCCACGACAGGTACTCGGTCAGCACCCCGCCGACCAGGCCGCCCACCGCGCCGCCGCCCGCGCCGACCGCCGTCCACGTCGCGATGGCCCGCGTACGGGCCGGACCGGCCGGGAACGACGTGGTCAGGATGGTGAGGGTGGCCGGGGAGAGCACCGCGGCCCCCACGCCCTGGATGGTGCGGGCGGCGATCAGCTGCCAGGGCTCCTGGGCGAGGCCGCCGGCCGCGCTCGCGAGGGTGAACAGCGCCAGCCCGACGAGGAAGATCCGCTTGCGGCCGAAGATGTCGGCGGCCCGGCCACCGAGCAGCATGAAGCCCGCGAAGGTGATCACGTAGGCGTTGACGATCCACTGCAGGCCCAGCTCGGACAGGCCCAGTCCGGAACGCATGGCGGGCAGTGCCACGTTCACGACGGAGACGTCCAGCACGACCAGGAACTGTCCGGCGCAGACCAGCAGCATCACCAGCCAGGCCGGCGCGGCCCTCCGGCGCACGGACGCGGACAGCGTGGAGGAGGTGGCTATCGGGGGCATGCGGACCATGCTCGCACCCGGCGCTCGCCTCCCGCATCGGGATATCGGTGCATGCGCCGGCCGCTCGGGCCTAGGTCCAAAGGCGTAGGGCCGGGGCGGGCGGGGTGGGCGGGGCGGGTGGGCCTTAGGGGGCGGGGGCGGGGGTCCCCTAGGGGTCGCGTGGGCCCCCGGGGAACCAACTACCCGTCGAGGGGCGGTGGTTAACGTGCGATGCCACCCCTCACCGTCGTCACCTGCGCAACAGGGTCACCACCGCCGCGCCGCCCAGGCCGATGTTGTGGGCGAGGCCGACGCGGGCACCGGGAACCTGGCGCTCGCCGGCCGTGCCGCGCAGCTGCCAGACCAGCTCGGCCGCCTGGGCCAGCCCGGTGGCGCCCAGGGGATGCCCCTTGGAGATCAGCCCGCCGGACGGGTTGACCACCCAGCGCCCGCCGTAGGTCGTGGCACCGTCGGCGACCAGCTTCCCCGACTCGCCCTCCGCGCACATCCCCAGCGCCTCGTAGGTCAGCAGCTCGTTGATCGAGAAGCAGTCGTGCAGCTCGATCACGTCGACGTCCTCGATGCCCAGACCGCTGGCCTCGTAGGCGCGGCGGGCCGCGGCCCGGCTCATCGGCGCGCCGACCACGTCGATGCAGGAGCCGGTGGCGAAGCTCTCCTCGGTGTCCGTGGTCATGGCCTGCCCGGCGATCTCCACCGCGCGCTCCGCCAGCCCGTGCGCGCGGACGAAGCGCTCCGAGACGACCACCGCCGCCGCGGCGCCGTCGGAGGTCGGTGAGCACTGGAGCTTGGTGAGCGGGCGGTGCACGGTGCGGGCGGCGAGGATCTCCTCGACGGTGTACACGTCCCGGAACTGGGCGTACGGGTTGTGCGCGGAGTGCCGGTGGTTCTTGGCGCCGACCATGGCCAGCTGCTCGGCGGTCGTCCCGTGGCGCGCCATGTGTTCGCGGGCCGCGTTGCCGAAGATCTGGGCGGTGGGCGGGGTCATCTCGAAGCCGTGGGCCGCGGCCATCACCCCGTAGTGCCGGGCGACCGGCGAGGACGAGCCCCCCACACCAGCGGCTCCGCCACGGGCACCGTCCGCGCCGGCGCCCAGCGCGCCGCGCTTCATCTTCTCGAAACCCAGCGCCAGGACGCAGTCGTTGAGACCCGACGCGACGAACTGACGGGCCATCATCAGCGCGGTGGAGCCGGTGGCGCAGTTGTTGTTGACGTTGTAGACGGGGACGCCGGTGAGTCCCAGTTCGTAGACGGCGCGCTGACCGGCCGTGGACGCCTGGCAGCAGTAGCCGACCGGCACCTGCTCGACCGCGTCGTAGCCGATGCCGGCGTCGGCGAGCGCCGCACCCCCCGCCTCCTTCGCCATGTCCCAGTACTGCCAGTCGCGGGTCTCCGGTTTCTCGAACCGGGTCATCCCGACGCCGATGATGTACGCCGTGCCGGCCATGCGGATCCTCCTGGGCCAGATGACGGATACGGATGCAGGTCAGATCAGGGGGCGGGGTTCGGGGTCGCGGGGCAGGCCGAGGAGGCGTTCCGCGACGACGTTGAGCTGCACCTGGGTCGTGCCGCCGGCGATGGTCAGGCAGCGCGACATGAGGAAGCCGTGCAGCGCGGGGGCGCCGGGGCCCTCGCGGACCGCGCCGGCCGGGCCGAGGAGTTCCAGGGCCAGGTCGGCGACCTTCTGCTGGTGGGCGGTCTGCACCAGCTTGCGGATGCTGGCGCCGGCGCCCGGCTCCAGACCCGACACCCGCTGGAGCGTGGTGCGCAGCCCGATGCAGCCCAGCGCGTGGGCCTCGGCGACCAGCGCCCCGACCCGGGCGCGGACCGCGCCGTCCAGTTCGGCGGTACGGGCGACGAGCGCCTCCAGGCCGGTGTCGAAGGCCATCTGGTCGGCCATGTGGACGCGTTCGTTGCCGAGGGTGGTGCGGGCGACCCGCCAGCCGTCGTCGACCGCGCCGACCACCGCGTCCGCCGGCAGCAGCACGTCGTCGAAGTAGACCTCGTTGAAGAGGGCGTCGCCGGTGATCTCCCTCAGAGGTCGGACGTCGATGCCTGGTGTCGACATGTCGATGATGAAGAAGGTCAGGCCGCGGTGCTTGGGCGCGTCCGGGTCGGTGCGGGCGAGCAGGATGCCGTGGTCGGCGGTCTGCGCCGCCGACGTCCACACCTTCTGGCCGTTGATCCGCCAGCCGCCGTCCGCGGTCCGCTCCGCGCGGGTGCGCAGCGACGCCAGGTCCGAACCGGCCTCCGGCTCGGAGAAGAGCTGACACCACAGCCGGTCGCCCCGGAGCGTCGGCGGCAGGTACCGCTCCTGTTGGGCGGCCGTGCCGTGCGCGAGGAGCGCGGGTACCACCCAGGTGGCGATGCCCAGTTCACCGACCCGGACGCCGGCGGCGGCCATCTCCTGCTGGATGGCGAGCTGTTCGACCGGGCCCGCGCCCAGTCCGTACGGGGCGGGCAGATGCGGTGCGGCGTATCCGGTGGGGGCCAGGGCGCGGCGGGCGGCGGGCGGGTCCAGGCCGCGCACCGGGTCGAGGGCGGCGCGCGCCCGGTCCCGGAACTTTGCGGCTTCGGCGGGGAGTTCCAGCCGCAGTGCGCGGCGGGCGCCGGCCGCGGCGTAGCGGGCGGCGCGCAGCCGGTGGGCGTCGCCGCCGCCGAGCAGCTGGCGGGCGGTGACCGCGCGGCGCAGGTGGAGGTGGGCGTCGTGCTCCCAGGTGAAGCCGATGCCGCCGAGGATCTGGATGCAGTCCTTGGCGCAGCCGACGGCGGCGTCCAGGGCGGTCGCGGTGGCCAGCGCGGCGACCAGACCGCGCACCTCGGGCGGTGCGCCGTCGGCCCGGGCCGCGTCCCAGACCAGGGCGCGGGCCTGCTCGCAGCGGACGAGCAGCTCGGCACAGAGGTGTTTGACTCCCTGGAACTGGCCGATCGGGCGGCCGAACTGCTCGCGGACCGCGGCGTGTTCGGCGGCGGTGTGCAGCGCCCAGGCGGCGGTTCCGCAGCCTTCCGCGGCGAGCAGCACCCCGGCGAGGTCCCGGACCAGCGCGCCGTCGAGCGTCAGCCGCCGGTCGGCGGGCACCGTCGCCCCGTCCGCGCGGACCTCGGCGGTCGGCCGGGTCGGGTCGGCGCTGTCGTGGACGCGGACGGCGAGGTCGGCGGCGTCCACCGCCAGCCACACCGTCCCGCTCGCGGCCTCCGCGGCCAGCACGATCAGGTCGGCGTCGCCGCCGGCCAGGACGGGCGGCGCGGTGCCGCCGAGGAGGTGGCCGTCGGCCCCTTCGACCGCGGTGAGGGAGCCGCTGTCGAGGGCGACGGCGGCGATCCGCTCGCCGGTGGCCAGCGCCCGGACGAGGTGCCGGGGCGCGCCGCCGCGGTGCAGCAGTGCCGCGGCGAGAACGGTGGGCAGGTAGGGGCCGGGCAGCGCGGCGCGGCCGAACTCCTCCAGGACGACGGCGAGGTCGAGCAGATCGCCGCCGCCCCCGCCGTCGGCCTCCGGGAGGTGGAGGCCGAGGAGCCCCTGTGCGGCGAGCCCGTCCCAGTGGGCGGGGCGGCCGGTCCGTGCGGGCGGGGTGTCGAGCAGTTTGCGCACGTCTTCGGGCGGTACGGCGCGTGCGGCCCAGCCGCGCGCCGCCTCCGCGAGGTCACGATGGTCCTGCGTGATTCCGATCCCCATGGCGGGCAGAGTAGAACACGTTTCAATCTGACGGAAGGTCAGCCGAGCGGTGGGTGCCGGGCCGGAACGACGCGACGCGACACGGCGCGAGGCGGCACGGGCACCGGCACGGCCCCGGCCCGGCGGCCCCGGCGGCCGTCGGCCGACGGGAATCGACCGCGTCCGACGCGGACCGGAAACACACCGCGAATTCGTGCGGGCCGCTCGCCATTCCCCGCGCCCGCCCCGCCCGGCGGTTTATCCGCGCGCCTTTATCCCGCACCGTTTCGGGACGCCGCCGGCATTCCTTCCCGGTCCGGTCCCAACACCCGTGCCGATGCGCGTTCCGGCGTGCGTTCCGGTGCGCGTTCCCCCTTCCGTTCCGCGGACGTCGGAATGCGCGGAATTCACGGATGCCGGGAACCGCCGTCCGCTATTGGGAACGGACGACTGCGGAAGCAGCGGGGCAGGAGAAGGTCCCCGGTGGGCGCCCCGGGCACACCACCCGGGAACCGGCAAACCGGGAGCCGGAACCGCCGGGCCGGAACCGGGAACCGGGAACCGGGAAAACGAACCCCCGTTCCGATATCGCACCCGCCGTACGGCACGATCCCTACGGCACGATCCGCACGGCCCCATCCGCGCGGCCCGTTCCCGTACACACCCCGTCCCACCAGGAGGAAGCCCATGACCGCTCCCACGGCCCCGACCGCCCCCCGGCCGGAGATCCTCGCCGCGTTCGAGGCGGCGAAGGGCTTCATGCCGGTGGACGAGGGGCTCGCCCTGTACGCGGCGGCCGGCGAGGCGGCGGCACTGGGGCTGCCGCTGGTGGAGATCGGCAGCTACTGCGGCCGTTCCACGCTGCTGCTGGCCGAGGCGGCGCGCGCCGCCGGCGTGATGGCCGTCACCGTGGACCACCACCGGGGCAGCGAGGAGCAGCAGCCGGGCTGGGAGTACCACGATCCGGAGGTGGTCGATCCGGTCGTCGGCCGGATGGACACCCTGCCCGCCTTCCGCCGCACCCTGCACGCCGCGGGCCTGGAGGACCGGGTGATCGCCCTGGTGGGCCGTTCGCCGCAGATCGCGGCCCTGTGGCAGGCGCCGGCCGGCCTGGTCTTCATCGACGGCGGGCACACCGACGAGCACGCCACCGCGGACTACGAGGGCTGGGCCCCGCGCGTCGCGGAGGGCGGGCTGCTGGTGATCCACGACGTCTTCCCGGATCCGGCGGACGGCGGACAGGCCCCGTACCGCATCTACCGCCGGGCCCTGGAGTCCGGCGCGTTCACCGAGGTTTCCGTCCACCGTTCGCTGCGCGTCCTGCGGCGCACGGGCGCCAAAATCTAAGGCGGCTACCATCGCGCAGGTGTCGAACGGCAGCACTTTCCCCCCGCCCCGCCGCTCACGCGGCCCCCTGCTGATCGTGTTGGCGGTGGTGGTGGCCGTCGGGGTCGGCGGCTGGCTGCTCTGGCGGCCACCGGGCGGCGGCCCCTTCCCCGCCGGCGGCGCGGCCTCCGGGTCGCCGTCCGCGGACGGCGGCGGGGCCGGCGACGACGCCCCCACGGCGGGTGCCGACCGCCCGGCCCCGGCCGGCGGTCCGCGCCTCAAGGGCAGGACCGTGCTCCTGGACCCCGGCCACAACCCGCGCAACCGGGACCACACCCGGGAGATCGCCCGGCCCGTCGACATCGGCAACGACCGCAAGGAGTGCGACACCACCGGCACCGCCACCGACGACGGCTACGCCGAGGCGGAGTTCACACTGGACGTGGCCCGGCGGGCCCGGGCGCTGCTCCGGGCGGAGGGCGCCCGGGTCGTCCTCACCCAGGACGGCGACCGGCCGTACGGGCCGTGCGTGGACGGGCGGGCAGCGGCGGGGAACGCGGCGCACGCCGACGCCGCGGTCTCCGTGCACGCCGACGGCTCGGTCGCCGGCAACCGCGGCTTCCACGTCATCCTCCCGGCGCGGGTCACCGCCGGCGCGGCCGACACCTCACGGATCGTGGGGCCGTCGCGGGACCTGGGCGAGCGGCTGGCCGACCGGTTCGCGGCGGTGACCGGAAGTGCACGTTCCAATTACGTCGGCCACGGGACCGGGCTCGACGTCCGCTCCGATCTCGGCGGGCTCAACCTCTCCACGGTGCCGAAGGTGTTCATCGAGTGCGGCAATATGCGCGATCCGAAGGACGCCGCGCAATTGACCGATGCACAGTGGCGGGAAAAAGCGGCCCGTGGGATCACGGAGGGCATTACGGACTTCTTGACGCGCTGAACACACTCCCGACCAGCCGAACGGACTTCCGGCCGAGGGCCCTGCCGATACCCGGGGCGGCCCACAGGATTCGACGATAGGTTCCCTTTACGATGGGGGACCATCGCCGTGCCTCGCACCGCGCCAGCGACAGCGTCGACGCCCTCACGAAGTCGACCAGGAACACGAAACCGACAAAGGACCTTTACGTGAACATCCGCTCCCTCAGTCGAGGCGACGGCGTGGTGATCGGAGCAGCGGTGCTGCTGTTGATCGCCTCGTTCCTCAGTCTCTACGCGTACGGCGACACGAACGCCTGGCAATCGCTGCACCTGCTGATGAGCGTCTACCTGGCCGGCGTCATCGCCGCCGGCCTGATCGTCACGGCGCGGGCGCTGCCGCAGCCCCGGAAGGTCGCCGGGCTGGAGCTCGGGCAGTTCGGAGTGGCGCTGTCCGTGTTCGCCGCCTGGACCGCGTTCTGGGCGATCATCGACAGCCACGGCGCGGGCGCCGGCCTGATCCTCGGCCTGATCGCCGCGCTGGTCCAGGCGGCCGCCGCGGTGGCCACCCCGCTCGTCCCGGCGCTGAAGGTCGCCCTGGTCGGCGCGCCCCGCCCGCAGGTCTCCGGGCCGTACGGCAACGCCGGCGCCACCCAGGGCTACGGCTACCCGGGCGCCCAGCAGCAGGGCGGCTACGGCTACCCCGGCGGGCAGCAGCAGTCCGGCCAGAGCTACGGCGGCCAGCAGGCCCCGGCCGGGGACTCCGGCGCCACGGCCGGCGGCGCGGCGGGGGCCACCCCGGCGGCCGGCGGCCCGGCGGACTTCGCCCCGTTCTGGTTCGCGGTGCCGGTGGCCCGCCCGCTCTACAGCGAGGAGGGCTCGCCGTCGCCGATCGCCGAACTGGCGCCCGGCACCTGGTACCTCGCGGTGGAGCAGCGCGGCGCGGCGCTGATCGCGCAGACCCAGGACGGTCGGCGCGGCATCCTCCAGGACACCACCGGCATCCAGCGCGGCTGACACAGCCGGCACCCCGCGGTCCTGTCGCGGCCTTTGGGCCGGCCCGGCCCCTCGCCCTCCCGGGCGGGGGGCCGTTGCCATGTCCCCGACGGCGCCGTACAGTGCGGCGGACCAGCGAACTGACGCAGCGTCACCTATGCGTGGACAACCGGACGTCGGAGAGAGGCGGGTCATGCGACTCGGTCTGGCACTCGGCTACTGGGGCCGTGGCCCCGACCCCCGGCACCTCGAACTCGCCCGCGAGGCCGAGCGGCTGGGCTACGACTCGGTGTGGACCGCGGAGGCGTGGGGCTCCGACGCGTTCACCGCCCTCACCTGGATCGCCGCGCACACCTCCCGGATCAAACTGGGCACCGGCATCGTCCAGATGGCCGCCCGCACCCCCACCGCCACCGCGATGCACGCGCTCACCCTCGACCACCTCTCCGGCGGGCGGATGCTGCTGGGCCTGGGACTGTCCGGGCCGCAGGTCGTCGAGGGCTGGTACGGGCGGCCGTTCCCCAAGAGCCCGCTGACCGCCACCCGGGAATACGTGGACGTCATCCGCCAAGTGCTGCGCCGGCAGGGCCCGGTGGCGTCGGACGGCACCTTCCACCCCCACCCCTACCAGGGCCCGGACGGCACCGGCCTCGGCAAACCGCTGAAGCCCATCACCCACCCCCTACGGGCCGACCTGCCGGTCCTGTTGGGCGCGGAGGGACCGCGGAACATCGCCCAGACCACCGAGATCGCGGACGGCTGGCTGCCGCTGTACTGGTCGCCCACCCGCACCGAGGTCTACGCGAAGTCGCTGGCCAACGCCCCGGACGGCTTCCTGATCGCCCCCATGGCGCGCGCCGTGGTCTGCGACGACATCGCCGAGGGACTGCTGCCGGTCAAGGCGATGCTCGGCTTCTACATCGGCGGGATGGGACACGCGGCCAAGAACTTCCACGCGGACCTGATGGCGCGGATGGGATTCGCGGACGAGGCCCGGCGGGTCCAGCGGCTCTTCCTCGAAGGCCGCCGGGACGAGGCGGTGCGGGCCGTACCGGACGCCTTCGCCGACGAGATCTCGCTGGTCGGCCCGCCGGAACGGATCGCGGAACGGCTGGAGTTGTGGCGCGCGGGGCCGGTCACCGACCTGCTGGTGACCGCCCCTGACCCACGGACGCTGCGAGTGCTGGCGGAACTGAACTAGCCGCTGCGCTGCGCTGGCTTCCCGCCGTGGGCCTGGGGCCGGCTGCCTCCCACGTTGTCGACTCCCCCGCCACGGGGGTTGCTCGCTTTTGCGCCTGCGGCGCGGGGCCGCTGCGCGGGGCTGTCGGGTGCGTCACCTCCCGTGGGTGGTCATGAAGACGGTGGGTGGGGGCCGACGTCAGTGGGCCAGTGGCGGTTCAGGAGAAGGAGGCGTAGGTCAGCCAGCGGTCGAACAGCGGGCGGTCGCCGAGCACCTCGATGCGCTCGCCGCCCTCGTCGTCGAGGGAACGCCGGCGGTAGAGGGCCAGCAGCAGGTCGGTGAGCGGGCCGCGGAGGGCGACCGCGGCCTTCTCGTGGGCGCGGCGGTGGGTGAGCCCGTCACCCGTCAGGTCCAGCACCCATTCGGCGTGCAGGGCGGGCGGGGCGTCGGTAGCGTGCAGGTGGAGCGTCCGACCGGGGCCGAACAGGCCCTCGGCGCGGTCCGCCCAGCGCTCCGCCGCCGTCGGCAGCGCGCACAGTTCGAGCCACTCGTCCAGGCAGTCGGCGGCGACCTCCGGCGGGACCTCGTAGGCGGCGCCGGTGGTGAGCGCGGCATCGGCGCGGTGGATCACCGTCTCGTGGACCATCCGGCGGGCCCAGAACCCGGCCCGGTGGTCCGAGGCCCAGGACCAGACGGTGCTGTCCGGGCCGGCCTCGCGCAGCGCCGCCACGGTGCGCTCGGCGCCCTCCGCCAGCCAGGCGTCGAGCGCCTCGGGGGTGTCGTCGTCCGGCCCGCCGGCGCCCGGAATCGTGGTCGGGTCGATCACGGCGGTGGCACGGGTGGCGACCAGCTCACCGGCCCAGCGGTGCGCGCCGCCGACGTGCCGGGCGAGGTCGGCCAGGGTCCAGTCGGGACAGGTCGGCACGGTCGCGGAGAGGTCGGCGTGGCGGACGGAGGCCCGGAACTTCTCGGTTTCCGCGAGCAGTTGGGCGCAGTATTCCTCGTGGGTGAGGGAGCCTTGGAGCGACATACGTCGCACAGTAGTGCGCCGCCGCTCGGTTCCACCCCCCATTTGCGGGGCGACCGGCACCATGTCGATCCCCCTCACCGCGTCGCCCGCGCCCGGGACGCCACGACGCCACGGAGATCCGTCGGACAGACCCTTGAGTGGGGCGGCAGGGACGGCCGCCTTCCGCACCGCCCGCCGATCCGCCGTGCTCGGCTGACGTCCCCCGCCGCCACCTGCCCCCAGGAGTTCCACCGCCGGTACCCCCTCGACCGACGACGGGTCACCACCCCACCAAGGCGCACCCCCACGACCTGAAACCCACCCATCAACGGGAGGTGCCGGGTCTGTGGGGTGGGGGTTGTGCGGACGTAAAGCGCAGCAGTCCGCACAACCCCCACCCCACAGACCCGGCACCGCGGCCGAAAAGCCCCGCGCAGCGGATTCGCACCGCGCAGCGGCACCGCGCAGCGCGTCGTCAGCCGCCCAGTTGGGACGTGCTGGGCACCTGGTCCTTCACCTCGGCGCCGTTCTTCTTCCCGACGTCCTTGACGTTGTTGATGACGTTCTGGAACTGGTCGACGTCGGCGGAGCCGGCCTCGCCCTTGCGGAGCTTGGTGCCGAGGTTCTTCAGCGACTCGATGCCGCTGTTGAGCGGGGCCAGCGCCTTGGAGAGCGTCGGGTCGCCCTCGGCGTTGCGCACCGCGGCCTTGAGCCGGTTGTACGTGAAGACCCCGGCCAGGCCCGCCTTGACCAGCGCGGTCTTGCGGTGCTGGGCCCCCTTGTTGAAGGCCCCGGCCTTGTACGGCTTGATGATCCACTGGTAGGTGGCGCCGGCCGCCAGCCCGGCGTTGGTCACGAAGCGGGTCTTGGCGAACTTCTGCTTCTCCGCCGAGCCGGTGGGGCTGGGTGAGCCGCTGGCCCCGCCCTCGTTCTTCTTCGAACCGCCGCAGGCGACGGCGCCCAGGGTGAGGGTGCAGGCCAGCAGCAGCGCGACGACGCCCCTGCGCAGGGCGGCACGGTCGCGGACGGGGGACTGCGGAACGGTCACGGCGCGCCTCCGGCGGGCTCGGGTCGGCTGGGGAACATCGTCCGCAGCCTGACCCGCCCGCCGGAGGGTCGCCACCGGGCAACGGCCAGATGGGGTGGCCCGTACGCCGGGCCGGTGGGCGGGTCCCCCTGGGGTGCGACTACCGGCAGCAGTCCGGAGCCAGCCCGGTCGGCAGCCGCTCGCCGCCGAAGACCGAGGTGGTGGCCTCGTCACCGCCGAGCGCGGCGACCGCCAGCAGCACCGAACCGGCGGTCCACGACGTCAGCTCCCGCGGCCAGATCGTCTCGTCCTCGAAGACGTAGCCGGTCCAGTACATGCCGTTGTCGGCGCGCAGGTGCTGGATCCACTTGAGGATCGTCACGGCCCGGTCGGACTCCCCCATCGCCCACAGCGCCAGCGCCAGTTCCGCGCTCTCGCCGCCGGTGACCCAGGGGTTGGGCACCACGCAGCGCACGCCCAGACCGGGGACGACGAAGCGGTCCCAGTCCGCGTCGATCCGCTGCTGGGCCGCCGTGCCGCGCACCGCGCCGCCCAGCACCGGGTAGTACCAGTCCATGGAGTAGCGGGACTTGTCGAGGAACCGCTCGGGGTGGTGGCGTATCGCGTGGCCGAGGCGGCCGACGGCCAGTTCCCAGTCGGGCTGCGGCTCCTCGCGCTGCTCGGCAATCGCCAGGGCGCAGCGCAGCGCCTGGTAGACGGAGGACGAGCCGGTCAGCAGGGCGTCGCGGACGGGCGTGCCGTCGTCCTCCCGCTTCCAGCCGATCTCGCCGCCGGGCTGCTGGAGTTCCAGGACGTACTCGATCGCCGCGTGGACCGCCGGCCACATCCGGTCCAGGAAGGTCTCGTCCCCGGTGGACAGGTAGTGGTGCCAGGCCCCGACCGCGAGGTACGCGCAGAAGTTGGTCTCCCGGCCGCGGTCGGTGGGGGCGTTCGCGTCGCCGTCGGCGTAGGCGGCGTACCAGGAACCGTCCGGGTTCTGGTGCCGGACCAGCCAGTCGTAGGCGGCCTCGGCGCGCTCGTGCTCGCCGGCCGCGTCCAGTGCCATGGCGGCCTCGGTGTGGTCCCACGGGTCGAGGTGGTGGCCGCGGAACCACGGGATGGCGCCGTCCGTGCGCTGGGCCGCCAGGATGCCCTCGACGGTACGGGCGGCCTGTTCGGCGGTGAGCACCCCCGGCAGGACGAGCCGTTCGGTGCGCCCGGGACTCGTCACTTGGCGGCCCCGCGGGCGGTGGCGGGCTTGGCGGCGGCGGGCTTGGTCGCGGAGCGGGTGCGCTTGGCGGCCGGCTTGGCGGCGGCCGTCTTCTCCGGCGCCGTCTCCCCCTCCGTCTCCCCCTCCGTCTCCAACTCCATCTCCGGCAAGTGCGGCTTGGTGGCGTAGGCGACGAAGCTCTTGCCGATGAGCGGGTTGAGGGCCTGTTCGGCGAGGCGGGTGGCCAGCGGCTTCTTCATGATGTCCCAGACCAGCAGCTTGTGGTACGCCTTCACCGGCAGCGCCTGGTCGTTGTCCACGCCGAAGGCGCACTTCAGCCACCAGTAGGGGCTGTGCAGCCCGTGCGCGTGGTGGGTGCCGTACGGCTCCAGGCCGGCCTCCCGCATTTTGCCCAGGAGTTCGTCGCCGCGGTAGATGCGGATGTGGCCGCCCTCGACCTCGTGGTAGGCGTCGCTGAGCGCCCAGCAGACCTTCTCCGGGCCGTAGCGCGGGACGGTGACCGCGATCCGGCCGCCGGGGCGCAGCACCCGGACCATCTCGGCGAGCACGCCCTTGTCGTCCGGGATGTGCTCCATCACCTCGGAGATGATCACGACGTCGAAGCTCGCGTCGGGGAACGGCAGCGCCAGCGCGTCACCCTCCATCGCCACCGCGGAGGCGCCCGCCGGGGCCTCGCCGGCCTCCTTCATCGCGGCGAACCACTTGGCGACCTCGCGGATCTCCTCGCCGTTCCGGTCCAGGGCGACGACCTGCGCGCCGCGCCGGTAACACTCGAAGGCGTGCCGGCCGGCGCCACAGCCCAGGTCGAGTACGCGGTCGCCGGGAGCGAGCGGGAATCGGGAAAAGTCGACGGTCAGCACGGCGTTTACGCTTTCGTCCGGCGGTCAGGGGCGGGGTGAGGTGCGGCGTGGGCGGTGGGAGTGCGGCATGGTACGGGTCACCGACGGCCGGCGACCGGCGAAGCGGCGGACCGGCCCGCCTGGCGGGCGATGGCCTCGCGGTAGCGCTCGGCGGTGCCGATGGCGGCCTGCCGCCAGGTGAAGCGGGCCAGCACCCGCCGCCGGCCGGCCGCGCCCAGCCGGCGGCGGAGCGCCTCGTCGCCCAGCAGCCGGAGCAGGCCGGTGGCGAGCGCCCCGGCGTCGCCCGGCGGCACCGCGAGGCAGGTCTCGCCGTCCGGTCCGGCGACTTCGGGGATGGCACCGCCGGTGGTGGCCAGCAGTGGTGTGCCGGTGGCCATCGCCTCGGCCGCGGGCAGCGAGAAGCCTTCGTAGAGGGAGGGCACGCAGGCGATCTGGGCGCCGCGCACCAGGTCGACGAGTTCGGCGTCGCTGATGCCCTTGACGAACTCGATGGCGTCGGACAGCCCGAGGCGTTCGATGGCGGCGGCGACCGGCCCGTCGTCGGCCCGCTTGCCGACCACGACCAGGTGGGCGTCGGGGTTCTCGGTGCGCACCTTTGCCAGCGCCTCGACGAGGTGGATCAGCCCCTTGAGGGGGACGTCCGCGCTGGAGGTGGTGACGATCCGGCCGGGCACCTCCGGGACGGACGGGTCCGGGGAGAAGAGGTCGGTGTCGGCGCCGATGGGGACGACATGGATCCGGCCGGGGTGGACGCCGAGGTCCTCGACGATCTCCTGACGGGAGGAGCCGGAGACGGTGAGCACCGACGGCAGCCGCCGGGCCACCCGCTTCTGCATCCGGGTGAAGCCGTACCAGCGGCGGACCGAGGCGCGGCGCTTCCAGTCCTGCGCGGCGGCCAGGTCCAGTCGGCGGTCGACGGTGATGGGGTGGTGGATCGTGGTGACCAGCGGGGCGCCGAGCGCGGTCGGGCCGCCGAGCAGGCCGTAGCCGAGGGTCTGGTTGTCGTGGACGACGTCGAACTGTCCGCGGCGGGCGGCCAGATGGCGCCGGGCGCGCAGGGAGAAGGTCAGCGGTTCGGGGAAGCCGCCGGTCCACATCGTGGCGACTTCGAGGCCGTCGATCCAGTCGCGGAACTCGTCGCGCCCGGGGGTGCGGAACGGGTCGGGCTGGCGGTAGAGGTCGAGGCTGGGCAGCTCGGTCAGCGTCACACCCTCGTCCAGGACGGGGTAGGGCTGGGCGCCGATCACCTCGACGGCGTGGCCGAGGCGGGCCAGTTCGCGGGAGAGGTGGCGGACGTAGACGCCCTGACCGCCGCAGAACGGGTTCCCCTTGTACGTGAGCATGGCGATCCGCAGGGGACGCTCGGGGTCCATCGGGGCGGAGGCCGAGGGGGTCTCCGCCGGGCGGGGCGCGGCTGCCTGGACGGCCTCTGCGGTCACGCACGGCCCCCTTCTCACTGGACTTTCGCCGGAGCGTAACCGCTGGCGGTAATCTAGAACAAGTTTCAGAACTGAAAAGCTACTGATCAGTTCACCGAGTTTCGAATCTACCGGCCGGGAACGGAGCGAAAAGAGCCGCACCAGGTGATTCGCGCCACGACAGGACCCCTGCCATGCTGTGCCGATCACACACCACCGGCACTCACCGCATCGCGGACGGAAAGCCACGGAATGGGACACATGACTACGGAATCCAAGGCGGCCGGGCCGGCGCTTCCGGCTAGTCCTCCCCTGACCGAACGTCAGGAGGCCCGGCGCCGCCGCATCCTGCACACCAGCGCCAAGCTGGCCAGCCGCGGCGGCTTCGACGCCGTCCAGATGCGCGAGGTGGCCGAATCCTCCGGAGTCGCGCTCGGCACCCTCTACCGCTACTTCCCGTCCAAGGTGCACCTGCTCGTCGCCACCATGCAGGACCAGCTCCAGCACATGCACGAGACGCTGCGCAAGCGCCCCCCGTCGGAGGAGGACCCCGGCGCTCGGGTCGCCCAGACGCTGATGCGGGCCTTCCGCGCCCTGCAGCGCGAACCGCACCTGGCCGACGCGATGGTGCGCGCGCTGACCTTCGCCGACCGGTCCGTCAGCCCCGAGGTGGACACCGTCTCCCGGCTGACCACCGCGATCATCCTCGACGCCATGGCCCCGCCCGTCGCCCACCCCCCCTCGAAGGGGCCGGCGCGCCCCGCCGTCCCGCCCACCCCCGAACAGCTCTCCGCGGTCCGGGTCATCGAGCACACCTGGCACTCGGCGCTGATCACCTGGCTGTCCGGGCGCGCCTCGATCGCCCAGGTGAAGATCGACATCGAAACCGTCTGCCGCCTGATCGACCTGACGGCCCCGGGCCGGACGCAGGACCGTCACCCTCCCTCCGCATAACCTCCCCCCGCACACGGGTAATTGGCCCGCAAGGGGCCCTCCCGCCCCCTACGGGTCCGACCACCCCACCCCCTACGGGCCCCGCCACGTGCGTTCACGGAGCCCGGCCGAGCCCACCCCGTCCAGGCTCCGGAGAACCCTGGACGGGGTGGGGCCTTGCGACGTCCCTCACCGGCGAAGCGGCACCCCGCATACGAGGGCGGACGGGGCCGGAGCCGCCACACGTCTGCCGTGATCCGGCTGATCCCCCGTCGGGAGACACCGCGCCGCCGCAATTGGCGCTCACCGCAGCGGAGTTCATCGGGTCACTCTTCGGGCGTGGCCTGTCGCCCCTTCGCCTGGCAGATCGCACAGGGATCTGGACACGACGGCACTGGATCACCAGGGGGCACGTAGACGACGCCCTCACCCGTCGCCACCAACGGCGGTCGTAGCTCCGGCGGCCTCAACCTGGCCCGCTCGGTCATGTCTTCGCCTTCCGTACGTGAGAGTGGCGGCGCATCTCGACGTTGCGGTCGATCACCGTCGCCTTGTCTCCGATGGCACGCGCCACCGCACGCTGCTCGGCCAGGGCGGCACACACGTCACACCCGGCGACAGGTTCGGGTTCCGGCGCCGGAAACGGGTCGGACAGGTGAACCGGGCGGCACTTGCGGGGCATCAGACCATCGCCTCCACCCCGTAGATCCGGCGCGGGCCGGTATCGACACCATGCACGGCCTGCCACAGCGCCCGTTGCTCCTCGGGAGTGAGGATGGAGGGGCGGATCAGGGCCGAGTCCTCGCCATGAAGCAGTCCCGCGTGCCGGACGGGAACGTACGGACGTACGGGCGTCGGCGCGTCCTCAGACCATGTGGCGGGCAGTGCACTGGCCGACCGATGGCGGCCCGCCGCTGGCAGTAACCGAAGCAATAGCACTTCGACAAGACGGGCGATACGGTTCGGCATGTTGACGCTCCTCTACAGCGTTGGCCGCGCCCCCGGACGTTCGCCGCTCCAGCAACGTCGCGGGGGTCTCTTTGTGTCGTCCCATCGAAGTGGGCCAGGGTTCCTTGAAAGAGGCGCCAGCCAGGGGGCCAGGAAGGGGCCAGAATGGGAACGGAGAGGGGGCCAGCGAGTGGCGGATGAACGGCGACGGCAGTTCGGTGCGTACTTGGCACGCCTGAGACGCGATGCCCACAAGAGTCAACGTCAGCTTGCTGCCTTACTGTGTGCTGTCTCGGGCACACCGTCCCTCACGCGGAACGAGGTCTCCCGGTGGGAGCGCGGCGAGCGCATTCCGGAAGCCTGGCTGCCGTTCATCGCGGAAGTCTTAGGGGTTCCTGTCGGAGAATTGGAACGAGCCGCCGCGCACGCCCGCGGTGAGTCGGACGGGCCACCGTTCGGGGCCGCCGTGATCCTCTCCGAGCTGATTCCGCCGCGCGACCTGTTGGCGCCACTCGCCACACGCGCCGGTCGCCGCATCGGCAGCGACGACGTGGCGAACCTCGCAGCCCGTGTACACGGCTTCCGACTCGCCGATGACGTACTCGCCGGGGGCGATCTCATGGCACCCGTGTTCCGCGAACTCAACGCAGCCATGCGGTTGTACCGCGAGAGCACGCACACAGAAGCGGTCGGCAGTGCACTGTTGGCCCAGATCGGCGAACTGGCTCAGATCGCCGGATGGATCGCCAGTGATGCGGGACGTCACGAGAAGGCTGAACACGTGTACCGCATCGGGATCGAAGCGGCGCGGCAGGCAGGGAACGGCCCGTTGGTCGCGAACCTAGCGGGGAGCCTCGCCTACCAACTCAGCAACACCGGACAAGAACGCGTCGGCCTCGATCTCGCTCGCGCCGCCCTGGCGGAAGCCGGACCGGACGCCCCGTCCAAGACGCGTGCACTTTTCTTCGACCGCGTGGCGTGGGCCCACGCCCGCGCCGGAGAGGCACAGCCCGCAATGCAGGCGCTCGGGCAAGCGCACGACGCGCTGAGCAAAGCCGACGAAGACGCGCCCCGATGGGCGTACTGGGTGAGCACGGAAGAACTTGAGGTGATGGACGCCCGAGTCTTCACCGAACTGCACCGTCCCTTGCGTGCCGTTCCGTTGTTGACCGACGTACTGAGCCGCTACGACGCCACACACGCGCGAGAGGTCGCCCTCTACCGCTCATGGCTCGCGGTCGCCCTTGCCAACGCCAACGAGCCGGAGCAAGCAGCCGAGGAAGCACGACGTGTTGTCTCCGCGTCTGCGGATATGGCGAGTGACCGCACCGCCTCTCGGGCTCGTGTCGTACTCCAGCGACTCCGGGACTTCGAGGAAGTACCCGAGGTCCGCGACTTGCTTCACGATCACGGGCATGTACTCAGTGCGTAAGGCAATAACGGGGGTTGGTGGCAGGTTCGAGGAGCCGTTGCCGTGTCGACTCGCTCCCGTCCTGCGACGGCTCGGAGAACACCGGACCGTGCCCGACGTCGCCGAGGTCTTGGAAAAGGCCCGTGCATGACAGTTACTGCTCGCGGACCGGCCCGACGGTAGTGGCGATCCAGCGGAGGTAGGCATCCGACCCGGCCACGAGCGGAACGGCCGAGACTTCGGGGTTCTTCCCGCCGTGGCGGTGCAGCCGTAAGCCCACGGTGGGTCACCCACCATGGGCTTGCCGTCGGGTGACGGGACGTAGCATGGGCAGTAACCGTCATTCGGCTACCCGGAGTTGGTCATGAGGCCATCAACTGCGATCCCGGCAGAGGTACTGGCTCGGAGTGATGTCCGAGAAGCCATTGAGGCGCATGACTTCGGCCAGCTCTTCTACCTGGTTCGAAAATGGGCCGGGATCACCTACAACCAAATTGCGGAATCGTGCGGTATCGAGTCTTCCCGCATCAGCGAACTCGCGCGCGGCGAGGGTTCGATTAGCGCACTGACGAAAATTGAAAAGATAGCCGACGCGCTTCGCATCCCGGGCCATATGCTAAGACTCACCCCCAGGCCGTGGGAGTCATTGCCGGGGGTTGCTGATTCGCATGCCGACCACGCCGCACCGCGACGGATCTCCATTTCAAACGAAGCGCGAGGCGATGAATACGTAGAGGCGATTCGAGAAACCTCGCAAAGGCTGATCGCTCTTGACAACGAGCTCAATGGCTTACCGATTGCAGACGTGGCGGCGCGCTCATTCAAAGCGGTGCATCGCCGTCTCGGCGGTGGCGAACCCGAGCCGAAGCACGAGCGAGACATTCAGGCTGCGGCCGCAGAGCTGGCGGAGGTCGCGGGATGGGCCCTGTTTGACGCGGAGAAGTACGAAGCGGCACGCCGATTCAATCAGGAGGCTCTGTTTCTGGCGCGAACGTCAGGAGATCGGGCCATTGAACTCCTGATTCTGCAGAACATGAGCATGCAGTCCGGGTGGCAAGGGCGACCACGGGAAGAGATGGCCATCGCCCGATCGGTTCTTGACCAACAGAACCTGTCACCACGCGTTGAAGCAATCTTTAGGATGCGTGAAGCCAGGGGGTTGTTCGCCTCAGGTCGAACGACCGAAGCCATGAAGATATTCGACCGCGCACGCTCTCTGATCGAGGATGGCGCGAGAATCAGTGACCCTTTCTGGGCCTGGTGGATCAGCGCCGATGAAGTTAACGGTCATCTGGCCCTCGTACTCCAAGATTCGGGCGACTGGAGATCCGCCATCCCACTGCTCCAGGAAAATGTATATAACCAACGTCGCCCACGGGTCGGATATCAGGGAATTTATTCCGCGCGACTCCTGGACTCGCTCTTGAGTGAGAAGGCGTGGCTGGAAGCAGGGGAATTGCTCGAATTCATCATTCCGACTGTTTCCGAAATCGGTTCGGTGCGCGCGCGGAATCTACTGAGGGGAACCGTCGCAATCGGGGAGGGGGAGGCGAAAATTCCTGAGAGCCTTCGCGACGCCCTCCACGGAGTAAGTGAAGCCATGCAAGAGGACCCGTACACGCTATGAGGCGGGAACCACAGGAACCAACTGCCGCCGGCGCCCGAGCATGGCACTGCGACGGCAACGTCCTCCGGCGTTGAACTGACAGCCCGACCCGGGCCCCCAGTTCCAACGGCCCCCTCCGGCGCGGAGGATGACCGTTGGGGCTGGGGCCGACCGCAGATGGCCACGGTCCCCGCCCCGTCGCTCACTCCCCGGGCTCACTCCTCCGGCGGGAACACCGTCTCCCCGCTCTCCACCGCGGTGATCGTGATCGCCTCCACCGGGCACCCCTCGGCCGCCGCCAGCACCCCGCCCGCGGGCTCGGCCTCCGGCTCGACGGGGTGCGACTGCCGCGCCGCGTCCAGCCGGAACCGCTCCGGCGCGGTCCCCGCGCACAGCCCCGACCCGATGCAGACGCCCCGGTCCACCGCCACCCGCCAACGCTCCGCCATCAGGCACCCGCCGGCAGGTGGATCATCTTGTGCTCCAGGTACTCGCCGAACCCCTCGGGCCCGAACTCCCGCCCGATCCCGGAGTTCTTGTAGCCGCCGAACGGCCCGAGCATGTCGATGCTGAAGGTGTTCACCGAGTACGTCCCGGTCCGCACCCGCCGCGCGATGTCGATGCCGCGCTCGACGTCCGCCGTCCACACCGACCCCGACAGCCCGTACTCCGAGTCGTCGGCGATCCGCACCGCCTCCTCCTCGTCCCCGTACGGCAGCAGGCAGATCACCGGCCCGAAGATCTCCTCGCGCGCGATCCGCATCCCGTTGTCGACCCCGCCGAAGAGCGTCGGCTCGACGTACCAGCCGGTCGGCTGCCCCTCCGGCCGGCCGCCGCCGGTCAGCACCTCGGCGCCTTCCTTCTGCCCCAGCGCGATGTAGTCCAGCGAACGCTGCTGCTGGCGACGGGCGACCAGCGGTCCGACCTCCGTGGCCGGATCCAGCGGGTCGCCGACGGTCAACGCGCCAGCCGCCGCGGCGAACCGCTCGGCGATCTCGTCGTAGCGGCTGCGCGGGGCGAGGATCCGGGTCTGCGCCACGCACGCCTGCCCGTTGATCATCCAGGCGAACGGCACGATCCCGGCCAACGCCGCGTCCAGATCCGCGTCCGGCAGGATCACCGCCGCCGACTTGCCGCCCAACTCCAGCGTCACCCGCGTGAGGTTGCGGGCCGCCACCTCCATGACCCGCTTGCCGGCCGCCACCGACCCGGTGAACGACACCTTGTCCACGCCCGGGTGCCCGACCAGGTACTCGCTGACCTCCCGGTCGGCCGGCAGGATCGACAGCACCCCCGCCGGCAGCCCCGCCTCCGTCACGATCTCCGCGAGCAGATAGGCGTCCAGCGGGGTCTCCGGCGAGACCTTCAGCACCACCGAGCACCCGGCCAGCAGCGCCGGCGCGAGCTTGGCGGCGGCGGTGAACTGCGGGACGTTCCACGGCACGACGGCCGCGACCACCCCCACCGGCTCCCGCCGCACCAGCAGCGGCCCGAGCACCCCGGCCCGCCGCTCCTCGAACGGGAACTCCCGCGCCACCGTGAGCGCCGCGTCCCACGCCATCATCGCGGCCAGCGACTGCACCATCACGCCCGAGGTGACCGGCGTCCCGTTCTGCGCCCCGATGACCCGCGCGAACTCCTCGCTGCGCACCGCGAACGCGTCCTTGATCCGGCTCACCACCGCGATCCGCTCGTCCAACGGGGCGTTCGCCCACACCCCCGACTCGAAGGACGCCCGGGCGGCGGCCACCGCCCGGTCCACATCGGCCCGCGCGGCGTGCGGCACCCGCCCGATGACCTGCTCGGTGTGCGGCGAGACGACCTCGATCGTTTCCGGCCCGGCCGGGTCGACCAACTCACCGCCTATATAGAGCTTTCCGTGCTCGACGAGGTCGCTCATAGCTGCCCGCCTCCCGACGGTCTCGACGGATTGCGCTCCGGATGGCGGTTTTCTGACGCTCCATCAGAATCGCCACCAGAACTGATACCAGTTCCCTCCCGCGGAGTCCACGCCCACCACTCGAATCCCAACTCCCCGTCCGCCACGAGGCGTTCCCCTGGCACTGAAACTCGTTCTAGTTATAGTTGGGGCGACAACGGCGCAGGAGGGGGCGGGACCCATGGCACCGCAGGTGATCGACCACAAGGGCGGGGTGTGGAGCATCGCCGTCCCCATCCCGGACAACCCGCTCGGCCACACCCTCGTCCATCTCCTGGAGACCGACCGCGGCCCGGTCCTCGTCGACACCGGCTGGGACGACCCGGACTCCTGGGACGCGCTCACCGCCGGCATCACCGCCTGCGGCTTCGCCCCCGCCGACATCCACGGCGTGGTGATCACCCACCACCACCCCGACCACCACGGGCTCTCCGCCGCGGTGCGGGAGACCTCCGGCGCCTGGATCGCCATGCACGCCGCCGACGCCGCGTTGATCCGGCGCGCCCGCGCGGCACGGCCCGGCCAGTGGCTCGACTACCTGCTCGTCAAGCTCACCGCGGCCGGGGCACCGGACGACCACCTGGAGCCCCTCCGCGCCGCCCGCGCCGCCCGCGCCGCCCGACGCGGCCGGAAGGCGCCCGCCCGACGGGCCGCACTGCCCGACCGCGGGATCGAGCCCGGCGCCCTCCTCGACCTCCCCGGCCGCCGCATCCGCGCCATCTGGACACCGGGCCACACCCCCGGCCACGTCTGCCTCCACCTGGAGGAGGCGCACCCCGCCCAACAGGACGCCCGACCCGCCACCTTCGGCCGGCTCTTCTCCGGCGACCACCTGCTCCCCGGCATCACCCCGCACATCGGCCTGTACGAGGACCCCGACGACGTCGCCCCCGACCTGCACGACCGGGGCGACCCGCTCGGCGACTACCTCGACTCCCTCGAACGCATCGCCCGCCTCGCGCCTGCCGAGGTGCTGCCGGCCCACCAGCACGCCTTCCCGGACGCCGCCGGCCGCGTCCGCGAGCTGATCGCCCACCACGAGGACCGCCTCAGCGACCTCCGCACGCTGCTCCGCGAACCGCGCACCGCCTGGCAGCTCGCGGCCGCCATGCAGTGGAACCGCCCCTGGGGCCAGATCCCCGCCGCCTCCCGCAACATCGCCGTCTCCGAGGCCGAGGCCCACCTCCGCCACCTGGTCAAGCGCGGCCACGTCGAGCCGGTTTCCGGTTCGGATCCGGTCCACTACCTAGCGATATAGACCGGTCGCCGCGGTCAGGTGACGGGCGGGCGGCCACCAACGGACCCGGGCCGGGCACCGGCACCGGTGATGCCCGGCCCACCGGGGAAAGCCGCACGGTGCGGCAGGCGAACGCCCCGCCCCACCGCGGGAGAGCGCAGAGCCGGCGACTGATCCCGAACCGGCCCGGCGGCCTCACCACCCCGGCCGCACCGGGCCCTCCCGACCGCCGGCGTTAAGGTGTGCGGGACAATTTCATCCGTACCCGATCGGGGGGAAGCCGGTGCAAATCCGGCGCTGCCCCTCCCCTGAGCTCTCGGCTTCGTTCGAGCCCGGGGGCACCCCGTCCGTGAGCACGGCCGCCCCCACCGCGGCCGGACGAGCCGGAGCACCCGATGGGGCACGACCAAGGCTCCCGCCACCGGATCCACCGCCCCCGCGGCCGACCGGTGCGCGGCGCCGTCGAGGTATGCGGAGCTGAGCCCGGTGCCACCGCGCCGCACGCCGCACGGGCGGCGCGGCCGGTCGCCCGAGCGCGGCTCGGCTTCGTACCCCGCCGCGACCCGACCGACCCGAGAGGCACCCATCCGATGGCCCGCATGGCCCCCACGGCTCCCCTGACCCCCGCGCCGCAGCCGCACTCCGCCGCCCCCCGGGCACGCCGCGCCGCCAGGACGCTGGCCGCCGTGGCGACCGCCGCCGTACTGGCCGGCGCCGCGGCCCCCGCCGCGTACGCCGACGGCCCGGCGGCCCCGCCGCAGCCGAAGCAGCAGAAGCTGCCCAAGGGGCTGTACGGCACCACGGACCCGCAGTACGACGGCGTGTGGCGGCAGTCGCTGGCGCTGCTGGCGCAGCACACGGTCGGGGTGCGCCCGGCGGCGACCGCGGTGGACTGGCTGGCGGGGCAGCAGTGCGCCGACGGCGGGTTCGCGGCGTACCGGGCCGACCCGGGCAAGGGCTGCGACGCCCACACGATGCGGGACACCAACCAGACGGCCGCCGCGATCCAGGCGCTGGCCGCGCTCGGCGGACACGGCGACGCGGTGCAGAAGGCCGTGACGTGGCTGAAGTCCGTCCAGCACGCGGACGGCGGCTGGAGCTCGATGCCCGCGGGGCCGGGCGGCGAGGCGAGCGACGCCAACTCCACGGCCGTGGTGATCGGGGCGCTCGCCGCGGCGGGCGCGAAGCCGGAGTCGGTGACGGCGAAGGGCGGCAAGTCGCCGTACGACGCGCTGCTGGGGTTCCGGCTGGGGTGCGACGCGAAGGAGGCGGAGCGCGGGGCGTTCACCTTCCAGTTGAAGAACCCCGCGCCGAACGCCGACGCGACCGCGGCCGCGGTCACCGGCGCGCTGGGCAAGGGCTTCGTCGTGGCGCCGGCGGGCAAGGACGCCGACCGGCCGGTCACGGCACCGGACTGCGCGAAGGGCGAGGTGCGGGGCAGCGACACGGCGGCCCGGACGGCGGCCGCGGACGGCGGCGCCGCCTGGCTCGTCGGGCAGCTGGACGCCGACGGGCAGCACCTGCGGTCCGCGATGCCGGGCGCCGAGCAGCAGCCGGACGTCGGCAACACCGCGGACACGGTGGTCGCGCTGGCGGCCGGCGCGTACGGCGCGGAAGCACAGAAACCGCTGGCCTGGTTGGAGAAGAACGCCGCGAGCTGGGCGAAGCAGAGCGGCCCGGCCGCGTACGCCCAGTTGATCTTCGCCGCGCACGCCACCGGCACCGACCCGCGGGCCTTCGCCGGCACCGACCTGGTGGCCGCGCTGAACGCCACCGGGCCCGAGCCGGCCGGCAGCGGTGCGCCGTCCGCACAGAAGGACGCCGCGGACCGGAAGGACGACGGCGGCATCGGGATGTGGTGGGTGATCGGCGTCGGGCTCGCCTTCGGTGCCGGCATCGGCTTCCTGATCAGCGGTCGCAACAAGAACAAGAACGCGCTGTGAGGGTGCTGCGGCAGGGGCGGACCCGGCGGGTCGCCGGGGCGCTGCTGCTAGCGGGGGTGGTGACCGGTCTGGGTGCCGGGCCCGCGCAGGCGCAGGAGTACCGGTACTGGTCGTTCTGGGACGGCAGGCCGGCCACGGCCGGCGGCACGGGCGCCTCGTGGGGGTACGCCACGGAGGGGCCCGGCACCGCGCGGCCGGCGGACGGCGGCGTCGTCGGATTCCGCTTCACGGTGAGTGCGGACTCCGCGAAGGCGGCCGGTCCGCGCACCGCCCCGGACTTCGCCGCGCTCTGCGGGCGGACCCCGGCCGAGCCCGGCAGCAAGCGGGTCGGAGTGGTGATCGACTTCGGTACCGCGGGGGACGCGCCGCCCGGCGAGCGTCCGCCGGCGGGCCGGACGGCCTGTGCGCAGGTGCCGACGGACGCCTCGGCGGGCGAGGCGCTGGCCGCGGTCGCCAAGCCGCTGCGGTACGACGCCAGTGCGCTGCTGTGCGGGATCGCCGGCTATCCGCGGTCGGGCTGTGCCGAGCAGGTGGACGGCGGCGGGGCGACGGCGGCGAAG
This sequence comes from Streptomyces noursei, assembly GCF_016917755.1. Lineage (GTDB taxonomy): Bacteria > Actinomycetota > Actinomycetes > Streptomycetales > Streptomycetaceae > Streptomyces > Streptomyces yunnanensis. The sequence continues at coordinate 3,418,754 of NZ_CP070326.1, forward strand.
CCGACGCCCGGTGCCACCGGCGCCGCGGGCGGGGACGACGGCGGTGGGCCGTCGGCCGGGCTGATCGGCGGGATCGCAGCCGTGGTGGTGCTGGGCGCGGCCGGCGCGTGGCAGGCGCGTCGGCGGCGCGGATGAGCGCCCCGCACGCCACCCGCAGTACCGCGTTGCACGCCGGCGCCTGGTGGGTGTGGGCGCTCGGTCTGGCGACCGCGGCGTCCCGGACCACCAATCCGCTGCTGCTGGGGCTGTTGATCGGGGTGGCCGGCTATGTCGTGGCGGTGCGCCGGACGGATGCGCCGTGGGCGCGGTCGTACGGCGCGTTCGTCCGGCTCGGGCTGGTGGTGCTGGGCATCCGGCTGGTCTTCGCGTTCGTGCTGGGCTCGCCGATCCCGGGTACCCACACCCTGGTGACGCTGCCCGAACTCCCGCTGCCCGACTGGGCGAAGGGGGTCCGGGTGGGCGGCCGGGTCACCGCGGAGGGGATGCTCTTCGCGCTGTACGACGGGCTGAAGCTGGCCACCCTGCTGATCTGTGTGGGCGCCGCGAACGCGCTGGCCAATCCGGCCCGGCTGCTGAAGTCGCTGCCCGGCGCGCTGTACGAGGCGGGGGTGGCGGTGGTGGTCGCGATGACGTTCGCGCCGCATCTGGTGGCGGACGTGCAGCGGTTGCGGGCGGCCCGTCGGCTGCGCGGCCGTCCGGACCGCGGGGCGAAGGCGCTGTTGCAGGTCGGGCTGCCGGTGTTGGAGGGCGCGTTGGAGCGGTCGGTGGCGCTGGCCGCGGCCATGGACGCCCGCGGCTACGGGCGGACCGCTCAGGTCCCGCCCGCCGTGCGGCGGTTGACGTCGGTGTTGACCCTGGGCGGGCTGCTCGGGGTGTGCGCGGGGACGTACGGGCTGTTGGGCGACTCCGGGGGCGGCTACGGGCTGCCGCTGCTGGTGGTCGGTCTGGGGGCGGCGATGGCCGGACTGTGGCTGGGGGGCCGGCGGTCGGTCCGGACCCGCTACCGGCCGGAGCCGTGGGGAGTACGGGCCTGGTTGGTGTCGGGGTCGGGGGTCGCGGTCGCGGCGTTGATGATCGCGGCGAACGGCTACGCACCGGGGGCGCTGCATCCGCCGGCGGTGCCGCTGACGGCGCCGGTGCTGCCGCTGTGGCCGGCGTTGTCGCTGTTGGTGGGGCTGGTGCCGGCGGTGGTGGCGCCGGTGCCGGCGCGGGCCGGGGGCGGCGCCGGCGCCGGCCGGTCCGCCCGGTCGTCCTCCCCCGCCCGGTCCGCCCCGTCCGCCCCGTCCGCCTCGTCCGACTCCTCTGCCCCGTCCGCCTCCTCCGCCCGTCCCTCCGCTTCCGATCCGTTCACGAAGGAGCCCACGCAGTGATCCGCTTCGAGCAGGTCTCGGTCACCTATGCGGACGCCGCCGAGCCGGCCGTCCAGGGGGTCGATCTGACCGTGCCCGAGGGCGAGTTGTGCCTCCTCGTCGGCCCGTCCGGGGTCGGCAAGTCGACCCTGCTGAACGCGGTGTGCGGGCTGGTGCCGCACTTCACCGGCGGCACCCTGCACGGCCGGGTGACCGTCGACGGGCGGGACACCCGCACCCATCCGCCGCGCGAACTGGCCGATGTGGTCGGCACGGTGGGCCAGGACCCGTTGGCGCACTTCGTCACCGACACCGTCGAGGACGAGTTGGCCTACGGCATGGAGTCGCTGGGGCTGGCCCCGGACGTGATGCGCCGCCGGGTCGAGGAGACCTTGGACCTGCTGGGTCTGGCCGACCTGCGGGACCGGGCGATCGGCACGCTGTCGGGCGGGCAGATGCAGCGGGTGGCGATCGGCTCGGTGCTGACCGCCCACCCCAAGGTGCTGGTGCTGGACGAGCCGACGTCGGCGCTGGACCCGGCGGCCGCGGAGGAGGTGCTGGCGGTCCTGCAGCGGCTGGTCCACGATCTGGGGACGACGGTGCTGATGGCCGAGCACCGCCTGGAGCGGGTGGTGCAGTACGCGGACCAGGTGATCCTGCTGCCGGGGCCGGGCGCGGCTCCGGTGATGGGTGAGCCGGCCGGCATGATGGCCGCTTCCCCGGTCCGGCCGCCGGTGGTCGAGCTGGGCCGGCTGGCCGGCTGGTCGCCGTTGCCGCTGTCGGTGCGCGACGCCCGTCGGAAGGCGGCCCCGCTGCGGGAGCGGTTGTCGGCGGTGGCCGTGCCGTCGCCCGGGCCGGCGGCGGTGCCGGCGGCGGACGCGGAGCCGGTCGCCACGGTCGCGGGGCTGGGCGTCCACCGGGACCGGACGCCGGTGCTGCACGGGGTCGGGCTGACCGTCCGGCCGGGCGAGACGGTCGCGCTGATGGGCCGCAACGGGGCGGGCAAGTCCACCTTGCTGCGGGCGTTGGTGGGGATGCACCAGCCGTCGGCGGGTTCGGTGCGGGTCGGTGGTGCCGTTCCGCACAGGACCCGGCCGCGGGATCTGCTGCGCCGGGTCGGGCTGGTGCCGCAGGAGCCGCGGGACCTGCTGTCCGCGGACACCGTGGACGGGGAGTGCGCCGCGGCGGACCGGGACGCGGGCGCGCCCGCCGGGACGTGCCGGGAGGTGGTGGCGCGCCTGCTGCCGGGGGTGCGGGGTGCGGCGCATCCGCGGGACCTGTCCGAGGGGCAGCGGCTGGCGCTGGCGCTGGCGGTGGTGCTGACCGCCCGGCCGCCGTTGCTGCTGCTCGACGAGCCCACCCGGGGCCTGGACTACGCGGCCAAGGCGCGGCTGGTCGAGGTGGTGCGCGGGCTGGCCGCCGAGGGGCAGGCGTGCGTGTTGGCCACGCACGACGTGGAGTTGGCCGCCGAACTGGCGCACCGGGTGGTGATCCTGGCGGACGGGGAGGTCGTCGCGGACGGCCCGACCGAGGACGTGGTGGTCTCCTCCCCCGCGTTCGCCCCGCAGGTCGCCAAGGTGCTGGCGCCGCTGCCGTGGCTGACCGTCGGGCAGGTCGCCCGCTCCCTGGAAGGGGCCTCGGCGTGACGGCGTCGGCCCCGCGGGTGCGGGCGGTGCGGCTCGGCCCGCGGGCGGTGGCCGCGCTGTGCCTGGTGTCGGCGGTCGGTGTGGTGGCGTTCGGCTGGCCGTTGTTGGCCGGTCCTGGTTCCGGGTTGGCGCATTCGCAGGACGCGCCGTGGCTGTTCGCCGCGCTGCTGCCGCTGTTGCTCGCGGTGGTGGTGGCGACCATCTCGGACACGCCCTCGGCGGGGGCCGCGGGGACCCGCGGTCTGGACGCCAAGGCGATCGCGATGCTCGGGGTGCTGGCCGCGGCGGGGGCCGCGCTGCGCCCGCTCGGCGCGGGGACCGCAGGCATCGAGCCGATGTTCTTCCTGATGGTGTTGTCGGGGCGGGTGTTGGGCCCCGGGTTCGGTTTCGTGCTGGGGTCGGTGGCGATGTTCGCCTCGGCGCTGCTGACCGGCGGGGTCGGGCCGTGGATGCCGTTCCAGATGTTGTCGATGGGGTGGGTGTCGATGGGGGCGGGGCTGCTGCCGGGCGCCCTGGAGGCCCCCGCCGGGCATGGGGGTGCCCCCGCTCGAACAACGTTCAGAGCGGGGGCGGGGTCGAGAGCGCGGGGGCTGCGCGGCCGCCGCGAGTTGGTGCTGCTGGCCGGGTACGGGGCGGTGGCGTCGGTGGGCTACGGAGTGGTGATGAACCTCCAGGGCTGGCCGTACATCGGGGGGCTGGCGTCGGGCGTGTCGTTCGTGCCGGGTGATCCGCTCTCCGCCAACCTGACGCGCTTCCTGGCGTACTGCCTGGCCACGTCGCTGGGGTGGGACCTGCCGCGGGCGGTGGTCACCGTCGTGCTCACCCTGACGCTGGGCGGCGCGGTGTTGAAGGCGTTGCGGCGGGCGACCCGGCGGGCGGCGTTCGAGGCGCCGGTGACCTTCGCGGACGAGGCCGGGCGGCCGGGCGGGTCCTGACGGCCCGGCGGCGGGTGCCGGTACCGCCCGGCGGCCCGGCCGGGTCACTCCTCGGGCGTGCCCTGCCGCCCCTTCCCAGCGCAGAGGGCACACGGCTCCGTGCACGGGGGCACCGGATCTCCGGGAGGCACGTAAACGACACCCTCACCCGTCGCCACCAGCGGTGGCCTCAGCTCCGGCGGCCTCAACTTGGCCTGGTCGGTCATGGCATCGCCTTCCGCCGATGAGGGTGGCGGCGCAACTCGACGTTGCAGTCGATCACCTTCGACCTGTCCCCGACGGCTCGCGCTTGTGCACGCTGCTGGACCAGCGCCCCGCACACATCGCACCCGGTAACCGGCTCGGGCTCGGGCATCGGAACGGAGTCCGGCAGGTGAACGGCACGGCACATGCGGGGCATCAACCCCTCACCTCCGCCGATGGGGTCTCCCCTGCTCGAACGCAGTTGAGAGCTTGGGGAAGAATCCGACGCGGCCCGGCGTCGATCCCGTGGACCGCGAGCCACAGCGCCCGCCGGCGCCCCCGCTGCAACCGCGGCTCGTGCCGTTCCTCGGTGTCGGCCGCATCGTGACGGCCTCGTGCGGACAGGAACAAGCTCCACAGCGTCTCAAAAGGCCACGCGAGAGCGTGGTGCATGTCGTCAACCTCCACTTGGTTGATGGCCACGCCCCGGGCCGGTCGGACGGTCGCGGGGGTTCTTGCCACGTCCATGCTGCGACGTGCAGGAGCCACGCGGGAGTTGACCAGGGTTGACTATTCTGGAGACACCACCGGTCAACCCTCAGAGGTTCACGATGCGTGACGACTTTGCTGATCTTTCCCGCAGAGCGCTTCGGGACAGCGGATATTCGATAAAAGCTGCCGCACGTGCCCTGAACTATGACGTGGCCTATCTGTCCCGAGTACTGAACGGAAAACAGCGTACATCGGCAAAGTTGGCTTCCGCGCTGGATTCTCTCGTGGGCGCAGACGGCGCGTTGGCCGCAACGGTGCTTGATGGAGACAACCGCGAACGGGTCAAGCGGAGCGCTGCCAATCCGTCCCGCCTGGATGCCGGAACCGTCGACGCTCTCGCTGGCGTGTTGGCTGCCTATCGGCGGTTGGACGATACGGCAGAGCCAGGGTCACTGGTCCCGGCAACCATGGCGCAGATGGGGGAAGTTACCCGGATGCTCCGGGGAGCCCGTGGCCCCCACAAGGACCGACTAGCGGAGGTCGCTTCCGAGTGGGTGCAGTTCTCGGGGTGGATGCTCGCACAGGTTCGCAAGGACAGTGAAGCGGTCAGGCTCCTCAATGACGCTTTAGAACTGGCCGACGAAATCGGGAACGGCACCCTCGCCGCGCAGGCACTCAACTTCAAAGGCTACGTTTCTCGACAGCAGAACCGCCCTCAAGGAATTGCCCGTTGGTTCGCTGCGGCGGCGACTACACCGGGCGCGCACCCCGCCCAACGCATCGGCGATTTTCTCCAAGCGGCTGCCGGAATGGCGACCATGGGCGAACTCGATGCGGCTCTGCGCATGGTCGAGGAAGCGGAGGGGCTGACAGATGAGGCCGCCCCCCTTCCCCCGCCCGATACCGCATATTGGCTCACCCCTGCATTCAACCGTTTGAATATGGGGCTCTGCGCCCTCGCGCTCGGCCGGTACAGCGAGGCGGTCGATCATTTGAAATCCGGACTCGCCGGGCTGCCGGAAGAGCTGAGGGACGCACCCTGGTCGTGGGAACACAGGGACGCGCTGCGCAGGGCATCAGAAGCAGCGTAAAGAACGAAGAAGGGAGTTCGGACGTCAGGGACCGGCGAGCTCGCCCAGCCGGCCCCGTCGGACGCGACCTACAGCCGCTGGATGATCGTCGCGGTCGCCAGCGCCCCGCCCGCGCACATCGTGATCAGGGCGAACTCCTTGTCGCGGCGCTCCAGTTCGTGCAAGGCGGTGGCCAGGAGGCGGGCGCCGGTGGCACCGACGGGGTGGCCGAGGGCGATGGCGCCGCCGTTGACGTTGACCTTCTCCAGGTCCTGGTCGAAGACCCGGGCCCAGGAGAGCACGACGGAGGCGAACGCCTCGTTGATCTCGACCAGGTCGATGTCCTTGAGGGACATGCCGGCCTTGCCGAGGACGGCCCGGGTGGCGTCGATCGGCCCGTCGAGGTGGAAGTGCGGGTCGGAGCCGACGAGCGCCTGGGCGACGATGCGGGCCCGGGGCTTGAGTTTGAGGGCGCGCGCCATCCGCTTGGACGCCCACAGCAGCGCGGCGGCGCCGTCGGAGATCTGCGAGGAGTTGCCGGCGGTGTGGACCGCGGTGGGCATCACCGGCTTGAGCCGGCCCAGCGCCTCCATGCTGGTGTCCCGCAGCCCCTCGTCGCGGTCGACCAGCCGCCACATCCCCTGGCCGGCGGCCTGCTCGTCCTCGGTGGTGGGGACCTGGACGGCGAAGGTCTCCCGCTTGAAGCGCTCCTCGGCCCAGGCGGTGGCGGCCCGTTCCTGGGAGAGCAGGCCGAGCGCGTCGACGTTCTCGCGGGTCAGGCCGCGGTGCCGGGCGATCCGTTCGGCGGCCTCGAACTGGTTGGGGAGGTCCACGTTCCACTCGTCGGGCCAGGGCTTGCCGGGGCCGTGCTTGGAGCCGCTGCCGAGCGGGACGCGGGACATCGCCTCGACGCCGCAGCCGATCCCGATGTCGATCACGCCGCCGGCGATCATGTTGGCGACCATGTGGTTGGCCTGTTGGGAGGAGCCGCACTGGCAGTCCACGGTGGTGGCGGCGGTCTCGTAGGGCAGGCCCATGGCGAGCCAGGCGTTGCGGGCGGGGTTCATGGACTGTTCGCCGGCGTGGGTGACGGTGCCGCCGACGATCTGTTCGACGCAGTCGGGCTGGATGCCCGTACGGGCGAGGAGTTCGCGGTACGTCTCGCCCAGGAGGTAGGCGGGGTGGAGGTTGGCGAGCGCGCCCTGGCGCTTGCCGATCGGGGTGCGTACGGCTTCGACGATGACGGGTTCCGCGGCCATGACTCAACTCGTCCTCTCCTCGCGTCCGCGGACGTCCCGGCGCCCACGGAGGGAAGAACTAGTACGCGTTCTAGTTCTGCGCACAGTCTTATGAGCCGTCCGGTGCGGCGCAAGAGGGCTGCAGGCCCTTGTGCGCAAGAGGTGTTGCCGTGACCCTTGCCACTTGTAGAACTCGTTACTACCTTCACCGCGACCTGCATCTGATGGCCCGTCAGACACTCGATGGTGGGACGACGGTGCCGTCAGGGCGTCCCACGCCAGCTGGACCAGGAGTCGCCGATGCACTGCCCCGCGCTGCCCGAAGGGTTCGACTTCACCGACCCCGACGTCTACCAGTCCCGGGTCCCGCTCCCGGAGTTCGCACGGCTGCGCCGGACCGCGCCGGTGTGGTGGAACGCCCAGCCGCACGGCATCGCCGGCTTCGACGACGACGGCTACTGGGTCGTCACCCGCCACCAGGACGTCAAGGAGGTCTCCACCAAACCGGAGGTCTTCTCGGCCAATCTGAACACCTCGATCATCCGCTTCAACCAGGGCATCTCCCGCGACCAGATCGAGGTCCAGAAGCTGATCATGCTGAACATGGACCCGCCGGAGCACACCCGGGTCCGCCAGATCGTGCAGCGCGGCTTCACCCCGCGGGCCATCCGCGCCCTGGAGGACGCCCTGCGCCGGCGGGCCGAGCAGATCGTCGAGGAGGCCCGGCACCGGGGCTCCGGCGACTTCGTCACCGACATCGCCTGTGAGCTGCCCCTCCAGGCGATCGCCGAACTCATCGGCATCCCGCAGGAGGACCGGGCCCGGATCTTCGACTGGTCGAACAAGATGGTCGCCTACGACGACCCGGAACTGGCCATCACCGAGGAGGTCGGCGCCAACGCGGCGGTGGAGCTGATCTCGTACGCGATGAACCTCGCCGCGGCCCGCAAGGGCTGCCCGTCCAAGGACGCGAAGGACATCGTCAGCCGACTGGTGGCCGCCGAGCACGAAGGGAACCTCGGCTCCGACGAGTTCGGGTTCTTCGTGCTGCTGCTGGCGGTGGCCGGCAACGAGACCACCCGCAACGCCATCACCCACGGCATGCACGCCTTCCTCACCCACCCCGACCAGTGGGAGCTCTACAAGCGCGAGCGCCCGGGGACCGCGGCCGAGGAGATCGTGCGGTGGGCGACCCCGGTGGTCTCCTTCCAGCGCACCGCCACCCAGGACACCGAACTGGGCGGCGCACGCATCAAGAAGGGCCAACGGGTCGGGATCTTCTACTCGTCCGCCAACCACGACCCTTCGGTCTTCGACCACCCCGAGCTCTTCGACATCACCCGCGATCCCAACCCCCACCTGGGCTTCGGCGGTGGCGGCCCGCACTTCTGCCTCGGCAAGTCGCTGGCCGTGCTGGAGATCGACCTGATCTTCAACGCCATCGCGGACGCCGTGCCCGGGATCTCCCTGGCCGGCGACCCGCGGCGACTGCGCTCCGCCTGGCTCAACGGGGTCAAGGAACTCCGGGTGCACTACCGCTGAGGGAGGGCGCCGCCAGGGTGAGCGCTGTCAGCGTGAGCACCGCCAGGACGCCGACGCTCAGCAGCGCGGCCACCATGCGGCGGCGCAGCGTGCGGTAGACGCCCTCGTATTCGGCCCGCAGCGACGCGCTGCGGGCCGCGACGCGCTCCAGATAGGAGCGGGAGACCTCGCGCCGCTCCCGGCAGTAGTGCCGGAGGACGTCCTCCCGTTGGGAGTCGGTGAGCCAGGGCAGCCGGGCGCAGAACTCCTCCGCCTGGCTGCGGGCCCGCTCCTGCTCCGCCTCCCACAGCAGATAGCCCTCGATGTCGTTGATCGCCTCCGCCATCCGAAGGTCCTCTCCCCCGCCGGTCCGCTCGGTCATGGGCCTTCCCTCAGTGCTCGATCGCAGCCGCGATGTCGGGGTGGTGCAGGTCGAATGCCGGGGATTCGGTGCGAATGCGCGGCAGGGACGTGAAGTTGTGCCGCGGCGGCGGGCAGGACGTCGCCCACTCCAGCGAACGGCCCCAGCCCCACGGGTCGTCCACCTCGATCTTCTCGCCGTATTTGGCGGTCTTCCAGATGTTGTAGAGGAACGGCAGGATCGACATGCCCAGCAGGAACGAGAAAATGGACGAGACGGTGTTCAGCGCGGTGAAGCCGTCGGCGGCGAGATAGTCGGGAATGCGGCGCATCATGCCCTCCGCACCCAGCCAGTGCTGGACCAGGAACGTGCCGTGGAAGCCCACGAACAGCGTCCAGAAGGTGATTTTCCCCAGCCGCTCGTCGAGCATCCTGCCGGTGAACTTCGGCCACCAGAAGTGGAATCCGGCGAACATCGCGAAGACGACCGTACCGAAGACCACGTAGTGGAAGTGGGCCACCACGAAGTACGAGTCGGAGATGTGGAAGTCCATCGGCGGCGACGCCAGGATGACGCCGGTCAGACCACCGAAGACAAAGGTGATCAGGAAGCCGATCGCCCAGAGCATCGGCGTCTCGAAGGACAGCGAGCCCTTCCACATCGTGCCGATCCAGTTGAAGAACTTCACACCGGTCGGAACGGCGATCAGGAACGTCATGAAGGAGAAGAACGGCAACAGCACGCCGCCCGTCACATACATGTGGTGCGCCCACACCGTCACCGAAAGACCGGCAATGGAAACCGTCGCGGCGATCAGACCGATGTAACCGAACATCGGCTTCCGGGAGAAGACCGGAATGACCTCGGAAATGATGCCGAAGAACGGCAGGGCGATGATGTACACCTCTGGATGGCCGAAGAACCAGAAGAGGTGTTGCCAGAGCAATGCGCCACCATTGGCGGCGTCGAAGACATGGGCACCGAATTTACGGTCCGCCTCCAGGGCGAACAGCGCGGCGGCCAGCACCGGGAAGGCGAGCAGGACCAGCACACCGGTCAGCAGCACGTTCCAGGTGAAGATCGGCATCCGGAACATCGTCATGCCCGGGGCGCGCATGCAGATGATGGTGGTGATGAAGTTGACCGAACCGAGGATCGTGCCGAAGCCGGAGAAGGCCAGACCCGTGATCCACATATCCGCGCCGGCACCCGGTGAATGCACGGCGTCGGACAGCGGCACATATCCGAACCAGCCGAAGTCCGCCGCCCCTTGAGGCGTCAGGAAACCGCCCACCGCGATCAGCGAGCCGAAGAGGTAGAGCCAGTAGGCGAACATGTTCAGCCGCGGGAACGCCACGTCGGGCGCGCCGATCTGCAGCGGCATGATCCAGTTCGCGAAACCGGCGAACAACGGCGTCGCGAACATCAGCAGCATGATCGTGCCGTGCATCGTGAACGCCTGGTTGAACTGCTCGTTCGACATCAACTGATGTCCGGGCCTGGCCAGTTCGGCACGCATCAGCAGCGCCAGCAGTCCACCGACGCAGAAGAAGCCGAAGGCGGTCACCAGATAGAGCGTGCCGATGGTCTTGTGGTCGGTGGTCGTCAGCCACTTCACCGGGTTCCGCGGCACGGCGGGCCGCGCCACGGCGGCCGGCTGCGCGGCGGGCCCGGCCGCCGGAGAGGACGTTGCGGGGAGCTTCATGCCCCGTAGGTGTCCGCCTTCCCGCGCATCGTCACGGGTGACGGGTGCGAAACGGCCCACCGCCAGGGTGGGATGTGTCACGCGGGAGGGATGTGACGATCGGGGCGATGCCGGACACAGGGGTTTCATGAGCACGGACGACGCCTTCGCCGAGGCATATCGCGCGCACTACTGGGCGGTCAGCCGCTTCGTGGCGCGGCGGTTGGACGCCCCGGCCCACGAGGTCGAGGAGGTGGTGGCGGACGTCTTCTCCATAGCGTGGCGGCGGCGCACCGAGCTCCCCGACGCGCCGCTGCCCTGGCTGTACGGGGTGGCCCGGAACTGCCTGGCCAACACGGTGCGCGGGCTCGGCCGCTACCGGCGGCTGCTGCACCGGCTCGGCAACCACGAGGCGGCGCACGGCCGGCAGACCGTTCAGAGCCCGGACGCCGAGCGGCCCGGCTCCTGGGTGCACGAGGCGCTGGACCGACTGCCCGCCGGCGACCAGGAGGTGCTGCGGCTGACCGCCTGGGAGGAACTGACCGTCGAGGAGCTGGCGGTGGTCCTCGGCTGCGGCCGGAGCGCGGCGGCCATGCGGTTGCACCGGGCCCGGCGCCGGCTGCGCGCGGAGATCGACCGTACCCGGACCACTGTGTCCGTTCGAGGAGGAGGCGACGGCCATGCGTGACGAACTGGAGCTGCTGCGGGCGGCCAACCCGGTGCCCGCCGACGACGGCCGCTGGCGGGACCGCCCGTTGGACGCCACCGCGCAGCGCGCCCTCAACCGCCTGCTGCACAGCACCCGCACCCGGCGGGCCCGCCGCCGTCTGGTGCTGCGCGCCGAGGCGGCCGTGCTGGCCCTGGTCGCGGTGCTCGCCTTCACCCTGACCGACGCCGGCAGCAGCCCGGCCGTCGCGGCGCCGTCCGCGCTCGTCCCGCACGCCGGCCGCCCCGTGCCCTCGCTGGACGGGCTGGCCCGCATCGCGGAGGCCCTGGCCCGCACGGCCGGCCCCCAGGACGGACCGCGCCGCGGCAGCCATCTGCAGAGCTGGAGCCTGTCCATGGGGACCGGCCCGGACACGGCGTCCCCGGTGGCCGTCCCCGAGGAGCGCATCACCCGGTGGAACGCCGACGGCAGCGGCTCCGAACTGGTCGTGGCCACCGACCCGCAGCACCCGGGCCGCCCGGTCATCCACGACGACGAGGGCCGCTGGCGGACCGTCAGCGACGGGAAGGTGCTGCACCGCGCGGCCTATCCGGCGGGGTCGGGCGCGCGGCACGACGGGCTCGCCGCCCGGACGAGGCCGCCCACCGACCCCACGGCGCTGCGGGCACTGCTCGCCTCCCTCTACGGCGCGGCGGACGGTGACGGCGGGGACGCCGACGCGGCCGCCGTCCCGCAACTGCTGATGGCGCTCTCCTCGTTCCGGCAGGAGTGGACGCCGGGGCCGCGGGAGACGGCGGCGATCGTACGGATGCTGGCGGACACCAAGGGCCTGCGGCCGGCCGGCGCGGTCACCGACCGACTGGGCCGGCGCGGGCAGGCGTTCGTGCACGACGGGCCCGACGGCGCGATGGACGCCACCCGCCAGATGGTGATCCTCGATCCGCGCACCGGCCAACTCCTCGGCACGGAGATCACCTTCACCAAGGACCTGCCCGACTTCCGGATCACCGCGGGCGAGGTGATGTCGTATGAGGCGTGGATGCCGTGAGACGTCCACCGGGAGACGCCGGCCACGCGGCGCGTGCGGCGGGGCGGCCGCGCCCGCCCGGTGACCGCCCGAGTGGCGGGGCCCGGGCCCATGGCCGATCCTGGAGGGACGCGACGATCCTTCGGCGCGGTGGTGCGGGTGCACCGCCGCGCCGTTTCCGTATGCCGCGCCCCGGACTCCGGCCCGCCCCTCCCCCTCCTGTCGTTTCCGTGTGCGAACGAACACGCCCCGCATCCACGCCCGCGCGTGACGCGGGCCACACATAGCCCCTCGGTTGCGGTCGATCCCCGCGAGATGGATCACAAACAAGAGCCGGGCAAAAAAGTTCGCGGATGCATGTTTGCCCAGCGAGGAGAGGGTAGGCGGGCAACTGTGCAGTCACTTGCACACTGTCCGTGATGACCCGGTCTGCCCGTATGGTCGTCCTTTGCCCCGTCGCGCCACGGCGGGGCAGGTCCTTGTAGTCGTCCCAGAGAGCGCAGGCGAGCGAACACGTGCCGACGCAGTCCCCCCTCGCACCCGGGTCCCGTACGGGCGACGGCGGAATCGCCGGCGCCGCCACCGGGCCGCAGCAGACGGCCCCCCGGCCGCAGCCCCCGGGCGAGGTGACGGTCGTCGACCCCGCGATGGTCAAGCGCGCGGTATCGGCGGCCGCCCTCGGCAACGCGATGGAGTGGTTCGACTTCGGCGTCTACAGCTACATCGCGGTCACCCTCGGCCATGTCTTCTTCCCGTCCGGGAACCCGACCGCGCAGCTGCTCTCGACCTTCGGCGCGTTCGCCGCGGCCTTCCTGGTGCGCCCGCTCGGCGGCATGTTCTTCGGCCCGCTCGGCGACCGCATCGGCCGCCAGAAGGTCCTCGCCATCACCATGATCATGATGGCCGTGGGCACCTTCGCCATCGGCCTGATCCCGTCGTACGCCTCGATCGGCGTCGGCGCGCCCATCCTGCTGCTGGCCGCCCGCCTGGTGCAGGGCTTCTCCACCGGCGGCGAGTACGGCGGCGCCTCCACCTTCATCGCCGAGTACGCGCCCGACAAGAAGCGCGGATTCCTCGGCAGCTGGCTGGAGTTCGGCACCCTCGCCGGCTACGTCGGCGGCGCCGGCCTGGTCACGCTGATGACCGCGCTGCTGTCCACCGAGGACCTGCACTCCTGGGGCTGGCGGATCCCGTTCCTGATCGCCGGTCCGATGGGCATCATCGGCCTCTACCTGCGGATGCGACTCGAAGAGACCCCGGCCTTCGCCCGGTTGGAGAAGGAGGCGCACGCCAAGGAGAAGGAGCGCCGCGCGGCCGAGAAGCGGATCGGCATCCGCGAGATGATCTTCGGTCAGTGGCGGGCGATGCTGCTGTGCATCGGCCTGGTCCTGGTCTTCAACGTCACCGACTACATGCTGCTGTCGTACATGCCGAGTTACCTCACCTCGGAGCTCAAGTACGACGAGACGCACGGGCTGTTGGTCGTGCTCGGCGTGATGGTCGTGATGATGGGCGTGCAGCCGTTCGCGGGCAAGCTGTCCGACCGGTTCGGTCGCCGCCCGGTCATCGGCGCCGGCTGCGTGGGCTTCCTGGTCCTGTCCGTCCCCGCACTGCTGCTGATCCGGCAGGGCTCGCTGATCGCCATCGCCCTGGGCATGGGCGCGCTCGGCCTGCTGCTGGTGTGCTTCACCGCGGCGATGCCCTCCGCGCTGCCCGCGCTCTTCCCGACCAAGGTGCGCTACGGCTCGCTGTCGATCGGCTTCAACATCTCGGTGTCGCTCTTCGGCGGCACGACGCCGCTGGTGGTCACCGCCCTGATCGGCGCGACCGGCAACAAGATGATGCCCGCCTACTACATGATGGCGGCGGCCGTGATCGGCGGCATCGCGGTGCTGCTGATGTCGGAGAGCGCCCGCAAGCCGCTGCCCGGCTCCCCGCCGGCGGTGGAGACCGAGGCCGAGGCCCGGCAGCTCCTCGCGGCGACCGCGGCGCGCTGACCCGCCCCGCACCCGCACCACGACCCGCGCACGGCCGGTCGTCGGACCCCACCAGGGGCCCGGCGGCCGGCCGTCGCCGTACCGGATGGCGGTACAAGGGGAACCGGTGACACCGCTCGCCCCGTCTGTGACCCTGGCGATCGCGGGGATCGCCGGGCACGGAACGGGGGACCACCATGCGGGTGGCGGCAGACGCGACGGCGGGGACGGCGGCCGCGGCCGGGCGGCGACGGGCGCTGTGCGTCGTCCTGCTCCTCCTGGCGGTGCAGCTGGTCTGGCTCGCCCGCCCCGCCTACGCCTGTGGCTGCGGGGCGATGGTGCACGGCCCGAACACCACGATCGGGGTGCACCACGAGACGTCGGTGGTGCGCTGGGACGGCGCCACCGAGCAGATCTCCATGAGCCTGTCGGTCTACGGCACCGCCCCGGACGCCGCCTGGATCATGCCCGTCCCGCACCGCGCCACCGTGCGCCTGGGCGATCCCGAACTCGCCGACGAGCTGAGCCGGATCAGCGAGCCGGTCACCGAGTACCGGCACTACTTCTGGCCGCGCGCCGGCGACTGGCCCTTCAAGTCGGACTTCGGCGCCGCCGGCGACGCGGCCGCCCCGCCCGCCGACTCGTCGGTCGGCGTCATCGGCCGTGAGCGGCTGGGCCCCTTCGACGTCGCCCGGCTGACCGCCACCGACCCCGACGCGCTGCGCGGCTGGCTCGCCGCCAACGGCTTCAAGCTCCCGCCCGCGCTGGCCACCGCCCTGCGCCCCTATGTGGACCGGCACTGGGAATACGTGGCGGTCCGGCTCGCCCCCGCCGACCACGGCACCCGCCTCACCGGCACCCTCGACCCGCTCCTGCTCTCCTTCGCCTCCGACCACCCCGTCTACCCCATGCGGCTCTCCCGCCTCGCCACCACCCCGCAGGAGCTGAGCCTCTACCTCCTGGCACCCCACCGGATGGCACCGCGCAGCGCCATCGGCGGAGCCCCGCCGCACGTCAGCTACGCCGGCCGGATCCAGCCGCAGGGCGCCGTCCGCGACTTCGCCGGCCCCGCGCCGGCCTTCCTCACCGCGTTCGACCAGAGCTTCCCCCAGCCCCAACGCATCGACGACGACCACGAGTTCCGCCGCACGGCCGCGGACACCCCGTACCACCGGGTGCGCTACGCCTACTCCCTCCTCCAGGTGGGCGGCATCCCCCTCTGGATCCCCACCATGGGCGGCGGCACGCTGCTGCTCCTCATGGCCGCCGCGGCCCTGACCACCGGCCGACGCCGGCCGACGGCCACCCCGGCACCGCCACCCGCGCCCCCGGCGTGAGCCGCGCGCCTACGCCAGGTCCGCCATGCCCTTGACGAGTTCCAGGACCTCCAGGGATTCCAGGGCGCCGGCGTCGGCGTAGGCGCCCGCGGTCGCCGTGAAGAGCCGCTCGGGGTGGGCCAGGCCCCCGGCGAACTCGGCATGGACGCGGGCCGCCGCCTCGTCCAGCGGCAGGCCGCCCTTCGCATGGGCGGTGGCCGCTTCCTGCACCTGCGTCAGACCGTCCCGGAAGTCGATCACGTCGGCACGCTCCATGAGCGCGCCGTGGCCGGGGACGAACACCTCGGCGCCGGTGGCCAGCAGGGTGTCGACGGACTGCACGCACGCCGCCAGCGACCCCGACCAGACGATCATGTGGCCGCCCTGGAACAGGGCGTCACCGGCGAAGACGATCCCCTCGCCCGGGACCCACAGCGCGACGTCCCCGGCGCTGTGCCCCGGCCCGAGGTCGATGAGTTCCACCGTGACGTCGCCGACCCGCCTCTCCTCCCGCCCGGTGAAGGTGCGCGTGGGCCCGATCACGGTGATCCCGGAGAAGTCGAAGTCCCCGAAGTGCCGCGCGGCGTAGCGGCTCGTGCTGTCCGTGCCCCGCGCGCGGGAGAGCCGGGTGAGCTGCTCGGGAGTGATCTCATGGCACAGATGCTCCGCGGAGGCCGCGGACGTGATGATCTCGCGCCCGGGGAGCAACTGGTTCCCCCACGTGTGGTCCCCGTTCTGGTGCGAGACGACCACCGTCTCGATCCGGGAGCCGGACGTCGCCCGATCGATCTCCCGCAGCATGGTGCGGGTGGCGTCCAACGTGAACTGCGTGTCGAACAACAGCGCAACACCCTGCGACGACACCACGCCGGCGTTGCTGACCCCCCAGTTCGTGGAGTCCTGTACCCATGCCCAGGCGGTGGCGGAAAGCGATCGGAGTGCAGCGTTCATCATCAAGGTTCTTTCTCCTACGCCAGGTGATCCACCTCGTACGCTGCCACAGCCCCCCACCGGACGGACCACCGTCCCCACGCGGGGACGACACCCCGCCCGCGCCCACGCCGCGGGGCCGGGCCCCGCGCGGCAGCGACGGCCTGGAAGTTCATGACCCTCTGCCAGAGAACGCCCGCCCCTATTCAACTGAAGCAGGACCAGGGATCAAATACTCGACCAAGCCTCCCTCATCGGGCATCAGGGGCACCGGGCCGAGCCCCACGTGCCGACGGGCGGAGCCTTGCGGCACGATGGGCCCATGAGCATCGTGAAGATCAATGTGCTGACTGTCCCCGCTGAGCAGCGGGAGACCCTTGAGGAGCGCTTCGCCTCCCGCGCACACGCGGTTGAGAGCTCGGACGGCTTCGAGTGGTTCGAACTCCTCCGCCCGGTCGAAGGCACCGACAACTACCTGGTGTACACACGGTGGCGCGACGAAGAGTCGTTCCAGGCGTGGATGGAAGGGCCCATGAAGGCGGCCCACCAGGGCGGCAGCGACCGACCCAAGCCTGCCGCCAGCGGCTCCACGGTGTGGTCGTTCGAGGTCGTACAACAGGCAGCGCCCAAGAACGCCTAAGGGTTGTCCCAACGAGTGTGCGCCGACCCTTCCTAGGCAGAGTCCGACGGGCCCTACGGACGGCTCGGCGATTCCTGGCGCGAACCGCGCGGCTGCTTCGTCACAGCCGCGCGGTTGCGGAGCTGGGCAACGCGTTGACGGCGGCTGGTGTGGAGAGGGCGGGGGTGGGCTCCGGGCTGTCGCGGCCGCGGACGGGGCCGGTGTGGCGCGGCGGGAGCTGCCGAGCCGCTTTGCCTGTCCCGTGACGGGTCTGGGCAACGACGCAGGCCCGTGATCAGCGATGAGAGTGGGAGTGCCCCCGAGGGGATGCCCTTGCCCGCGCTTTCCGCGGCGGTGGTCCGCCGGGTCAGCCGTTCGGCGGATGCCTGATCGCGGGCGGCCTCACGCGTTGCCATGGTGGACGAGGTACCCCGTGGCCGACGGCTCGTCGGTACACACGAGCTGGTCGACTTGGACGGAGCCGCGCAATGAAGATCAGGCTCGTGGACGAGCACTTCATGAAGGCCCGATGGGACCACATCGAGTTGACACTGCGCCATACGTTTCACGACTCGCAGTTCAACGATGACGGGTACACGGTCGACAACCCCGTGGACTTCACCCGTTCCGCGATCGAGGGCGGGCTGGGCCCCGGCGTCAAACACCTGGTGGCACTCGACGACTCGGGAAACATGGTGGGTGGTTTCTTCTGTATCCCGACGGAACGGAAAGAAGGCCAGGAGGCGACCGATCTCGGCTGGTTCTTCGTCGTGCCGGAAGTCGATCGTGACACCCGGCGGGAGATCGTCGACACCTTCCTGGAACGGGTCTTCCAGATGCTGCGCGACGCGGGGTTCAAGCGGATCGAGTCGAACATGGGAACCCCGGCCGGCGCCAAGTCACTCGGCCGTCGCTATGGCTTCGTGCACGCGCCCACCGCCGAGTGGTCGAATCGTTGGCTCCGGGAGCTGTGACGCGCCTCGCTTCCCGGGGCGCCGAAGGAGCAGTACCTGGTCTTCACCCGTCGTTCGAGGTCGTGCAGCAGGCCGCACCCCAGCAGGGCTGACGGCTTCGCAGCGCGTTCGGCAGGGGTCCCGTCCGTACGGTCCGTAGGCGGCGGGGCCCCTGCGTGGGACGGCGGGGCCCTGGTGGGCGAGGGGAAAAACGGTTGCCCACCGGGTCCGTGTCGTCGTGACAATGCCGGCATGAGCGATGCCACCGCCCCACCCTGGACGATCACCGCCGAGTCGGTCGACGCGCCGGTCGCGCGGGCCCTGTTCCGCGCGTACTACACCGAGGTCGCCGACCGCTATTTCGCGCTGTACGAGGGGCGTCGCGCGAGGCCGCAGGAGATCGACGCGGGCGTGGCCGAGCACCAGGGCGCGGTGCTGATGCCGCCGCGCGGGGTGCTGCTGGTGGCCCGGCACGGCGGCGAGCCGGCCGGTTGCGCCGGGGTCCGGCTGTTGGACGCCCGGACCGCAGAGCTGAAGCAGGTGTTCGTCCGGCCCGGCGCGCGCGGTCTGGGCATCGCGAGCGGGCTGTTGGGGGCCGCGGAGGCGGCGGCGGTGCGGCTGGGCGCGGAACGGATCCGGCTGGACACCCGGCTGGACCTGACGGAGGCCCTCGCCCTCTACCGGCGGCGCGGCTACGTCGAGATCGCCCCCTACCACTCGGACAGCCCCTACGCGGAGATCTTCTTCGAGAAGCGGCTGCCGGGGCCACGGCCGTCGGGGGCCGGCGACGGGCGGCCCAACGGGGCCGAGCCGACGCCTACTTGGTGAGGTCCGGCGGCTGCGGCGAGCGCGGCGTGGTGCGGGCCGTGGCGCGCGGCACCGGCGGCCGGGCGTCGCCGTTGTGCGGTTCCTCCTCGTCCGAGCCGCACAGCTCCGCCGTCAGCTCCTGGACGAGTTCGGTCAGGTCGGTGGGCCGGTCCTTGGTCCACCAGTCGCCCAGCAGCTCCGCCAGCGACTCCTGGCGGGCCGCCGAGAGTTGTTCCGCGGCCTCCTTCCCGCGGTCGGTGAGCAGCAGCGCCAGCCCCTCGCGGGCGGCCAGGCCGCGCTCCTCGATCTGCCGGACGCCCTCGGCGACCACGCCGAGCGGCACCCGGCTGCGCTCCGCGAGCAGCGCGGGTTCCACCGAGCCGTAGCGGTGGGTGCGCAACACCAGCCAGCTCGCGGCCGGTTTGAGGTCCAGGCCGGCGCGCGCGGTGATCCGCTGGTAGATGTCCTTGCGGCCCTCCATGCTGCCGAGTTTGGACAGCGCGCGGGCGACCTCCTCACGGGAGGACCGCTCGACGGGGTTGGAGCAGAGGACCTCGCTGGTGTCGGGGGCGGTGACGCTGCCGCGCAGCGGCTCCTCGCGGAGGAACCAGGCCAGGGCGAAGGCGACCAGGACGACCGGGACCGCGTAGAGGAAGACGTCGGTGATGGAGGAGGAGTAGGCGCCGAGGACGCCGGCGGCCTGTGAGGGCGGCAGTTGGGCGATCGTCCGCGGGTCCTGGGCGACCTTCGCCGGGGAGATGCCGGGCGGCAGCGACGCGCCGGCGAGCACGTCGGCGATCCGCGGGCCGAGCCGGTTCGCGAAGATCGTGCCGAAGATGGAGACGCCGAACGAGGCCCCGATGGAACGGAAGAAGGTGGCGCCCGAGGTGGCCACCCCGAGGTCCTGGTAGGGGACGGCGTTCTGCACGATGAGCACCAGGACCTGCATGACCAGGCCGAGCCCGAAGCCGAAGACGAAGAAGTAGGTGCTCATCAGGGCGACGCCGCTGGACGGGTCGAGCTGGTGCAGGAGCAGCAGGCCGAGGGCGACCACGGCGGTGCCGGCGATCGGGAAGACCTTGTAGCGGCCGGTGCGGGAGACGATCTGCCCGGAGGCGGTCGAGGAGAGCAGCATGCCGAACACCATCGGCAGCATGTGCACGCCGGACATGGTCGGCGAGACCCGCTGGACGACCTGGAGGAACGTCGGCAGGTACGTCATCGAGCCGAACATCGCGAAGCCGATGACGAAGCCGATGACCGAGCAGAGGGTGAACGTGCGCGAGGTGAACAGGCGCAGCGGGATGACCGGTTCCGCGGCCCGGCGCTCGACGAGGACGAAGGCGACCAGCAGCACGACGCCGAGTCCGGCGAGCAGGGCGGTCTGCCAGGAGGCCCACGGGTAGCTGACGCCACCGAGCGAGGTCATCAGGACCAGGCAGGTGGCGACCGCGGCGATCAGCGCGGTGCCCAGGTAGTCGATGCGGTGCGGGGTGCGGTGGACCGGTATGTGCAGCACGGCGGCGATGACGGCGAGCGCGACGGCGCCGATGGGGAGGTTGATGTAGAAGACCCAGCGCCAGCTGAGGTGGTCCACGAACAGCCCGCCGAGCAGCGGCCCCAGGACGCTGGTGCCGCCGAACACGGCTCCGAACAGCCCCTGGTACTTGCCGCGTTCGCGGGGCGGCACGATGTCCCCGACGATCGCCATCGACAGCACGATCAGGCCGCCGCCGCCCAGGCCCTGGAGCGCCCGGAAGCCGATCAGCTCGCCCATGTTCCGCGCGAGACCGCAGAGCACCGAGCCGATCAGGAAGATCACGATGGCGGCCTGGAACAGCTTCTTGCGGCCGTACTGGTCGCCGAGCTTGCCCCACAGGGGCGTCGCCGCCGTGGACGCCAACAGATAGGCGGTCACCACCCAGGAGAGGTGGTTGAGGCCGCCGAGGTCGCTGACGATGGTGGGCAGCGCGGTGGCGACGATGGTCTGGTCGAGTGCCGCAATGAGCAGGCCGAGCAGCAGCGCGCCGATCGCGACCAGGACCGTCCGCCGGGACCGGTCCTCGCCGGGAACGGCAGGAGCGCCGGTGGGCTGCGCCATGAGCGTCGTCTCCCTCGTGTCCGGCACGTACGTGCTCGCGTCCGGCACGTACGCGCGTCGCCGGCCGTCCGCGCGGTTGCCGTGCGGCGGTCCGTACAGCTGTCCGTGGTGACCTCGGGCCTTCTCTCCATCGTGGGCGGTTCCGCCCGATCCGGCCCGCCGAGCGGGCCCGGCCACGCCGGGGGCGGACGGGAGACGTGGGGCGGATCTCGTGGAGCGCCTGCGGGGACGGCGGGCGCTCTGCATAATCGGCTGCCGGTTCGCGCCTCCAGAGAGGGGACCTTCGTGACGGCAGCATCCACCTGCCCGCACTGCTTCGCCCCGGTACGCGGGGACGGCCGGCCGACCTGCCTGTGCGCGGCGGCCGAGGCGGAGGACTTTGATCCGCTGCGCTTACGGCCGTACGTCTCCCTGCCGGACCGGGTCGCCGCGCCGGACGAGGGCGGGGAGGGCGGCACCGCTCCTTGCGCGGGCCCCGGCCCCGGCGCCGGCTCTGATTCCGGCCCCGGCCCCGGCGGCGGCCCCGGCGGCGAACGGGACCGGAGGGGCTCGCTGGACCCGCTGGACCCGCTGGACCCGCTGGAGGACTTAACGGGCGTGGACGCCGCGGTCCACAGATTTTCCCGTCCCGCCGGACCGACATCCAGGACCTTCCATACGTCCGGCCCCTTATCCGGCTCCTTATCCGGTCCCTTAAGGGAGGACGAGACGCCCGACTCGTTCCCGGAGGGCACGACGTCCCACCCGTTCCCGGGGGACACGGCACCCGGCCCGTTCCCGGAGGACACGGCGTCCGGCCCGTTGCCGCGGGCCGCGGCGCCCGACGGGAGCGGCCCTCCCCCGCGGCGTCGCCGGGCCCGGTCCGCCCTCCTGGCCGCCACCGGCACCGCCGTGACCGCCGCGGCGATCGTGGTCGGCACCGGACTGCTCCCGGACGGCGACCGCGACCGTGCGGCGCCCCCGGACCGCGGCACCAGCGCCCCCACCGCGGCCGTGCCCACCACCACCGCCCCCGCCACCGCCACGCCGACCGCCCCCGTCCGCCCCTCCCCCGCCACCTCGCGCTCCAGGGCGCCCGGCACCCTCCCCCGCCCCTCCCGGTCACCGGCCCCTCCCCCGCCGCCCCCGGTACGGGCGTCCGGCAGCGTCGCGGTCCCCTCGGGCGACGCCTCCCCCAGTACGGCCCCCACCGGGCCGATCGTGCTCCGCGAGGGCTCCAGCGGTCCGGAGGTGCTGGAGCTCCAGGGGCGGCTGCGGCAGTTGGCGCTCTATACGGGGGCGGTGGACGGCCGGTACGGCGCGGAAGTACGGGACGCGGTGGCGCGCTACCAACAGACCTACGGGGTGCACGACGACCCCGACGGCGTCTACGGGGCCGCGACCCGGGCCTCCCTGGAGGCGCGCACCCAGCAGCCGTGAGCCCGTCCCCTCCGTAAGTGCGCCACACGCCGGTGGCAGGTGCGCCACGAGGCGGTCGCGGGTGCGCCATGGGCCGACATGGTCGGACATGTCAGCCCGAGCGTGACGAATGCCATGCCGATCCGAGGGGTCCGTCGGTTGTCGCTGCCCGCCCCCGTTTTGTATCGTGAAAAAACAAAGTGGTTCCGCCCGCACTCCCTGACCGGCGGGCGGGACCGCTTGTGTACTCCCCGCACGTCCTGGCAGTCCCGCTGCCGGCCCACCGCGCCCAGGAGCCCGCCGATGACGGCCACCACCACGCTCATAGCCCGCGCCCTGCTGCTGGACATGGACAGCACCATCGTGAACTCCGAGGCCGTCGTGGAGCGCTGCTGGCGGCGCTGGGCGGCCGAGCAGGGGCTGCCGGCGGAGGACGTCCTCAAGGTCGTCCACGGGCGACAGGGCTGGGCCACCATGGCGGCGCTGCTGCCGGACCGCCCGATGGAGCAGAACCTGGCGGACAACCGCCGGATGCTGGCGCAGGAGACCGCCGACGTCGAGGGCGTGGTCCCGGTACCCGGCGCGCCCGCCTTCATGGCCGCCCTCGCCCGACTCCCGCACGCCCTGGTGACCTCGGCCGACATCGCACTGGCCGAGGCCCGCATGGGGGCGGCCGGGCTGCCCATGCCGGACGTGCGGATCACCGCGGAGAGCGTGAGCGCCAGCAAGCCGGACCCCGAGGGCTTCCTCAAGGGCGCCGCCGAACTGGGCTTCGCCCCTGAGGACTGCCTGGTCTTCGAGGACTCCGAGGCGGGCATCGAGGCCGGCCGGGCCGCCGGCATGCGGGTCGTGGGGGTCGGCGACCGCGCCGCCCGGTTCGCGCCCACCGCCCACGTCCGCGACCTCACGCAGATCCGCATCGAGGGACTGGTCGACGGCGGGATCGCCGTCCGGATCACGGCCTGAACGACCCGAACGGCCCGAACGACCCGAACGACTGAGTGGTCGACGCGCCGTAAAACCTTCGGGGGTTGTTCACGCTGCCGGTGCGACAACCGCCGCGTCCGTAGACGTGATTGACGCGCATCGCCCTGGCCTTGCCGGGGGCGAGGGCGAGGTGGCAGCGGCACCGGGCCTTGCCGGAGGTCTGCTCGTCCGCGCTGGTCACGTGCGGTGCGAACGAGGCGGGACGGCCGCAGAGTTGACGGACGCCGTCTTCCTCAACTTCAACCGCATGCGTTCGGCGGCACTCGCGGCTGTCGGACAGGGGGTGCGGACGGGCACGGCCGCACAACCGATCGGCCGAAGTGGATCACCGAAGTACCCCGCAGCCCCCCGCCCGGCACCGCCCCAGCCCCCGCAACGACCGGTGCAAGAGGCCACTTGGACAGGGAAAACGCAACTTCGACAGGGCCCGCAAAGGCGGCTACCTTCACCTGGTCTTCGGCGATCGCCCACGGTCGCACAGGAGTTCCTTCAGGCCGGGCCACCCGCAACGGGATGAGTCGGTCACGCCCCACGACCCCTCGCCCCCTGCGCAAGCCACCGAACCGGGCCCACACCAGGCACCCTCGACCAGGGAGAGACGCATGCCCCATCTTGCTCTGTACACATTCGGCGTCCTGAAGTCACCCCTCGCCGATCCCGCACCTCTCACGCGCGAGTTCTACGACATCGGTGAGGCCGTCTACCGGAAGATCAGTCAGCACCCCGGATACCTCGCGCACGCTGAAGCGGCAGACGACAACCGGGGCTCGCACTTCGACTTGGACTGGGGTGCATGGGGAGAGTTCGCCGTACCGACCTGGTACGACAAGGGCCGTACGGCGGAAACCACCGCCCTGGCCGCGACCCTCTCGCTCTGGACCGACCTGCGCCCCGCCTTCGACGCCATCTACACCGGTCTGCACCGTGAGGCGCTGAACAGGCGTTACGACTGGTTCGAGAGGACAGAACACCCGAATTACGCCTTCTGGTGGGTCTCCGACGACGGGATACCCACCTGGCAGGACGGGGTTTCCAGGCTGGAGCACCTCCACGACCACGGCTCCACGCCGCACGCCTTCACCTTCCACCACTCGTTCGCCCCGGACGGAACTCCGACCAGGGTCAAAGACATCGGACCGAAGAGCGACCAGGTCCGCTGACAAGGAAGCCCGAACGACTGGGTTCGCCGCCAAACGCCCGTACGACTTGAGCAGCCCGTACAGCCCGACCCCTGGGGCCCGTCCGACCGATCGCGGTCGAGCGGGCTCCACCTTCTTCCCCGCGGTCGCCGGACCGCACCGACCTGCACCAGTAGAGATCTGATGGACCATCATCAGACTGTTCCCGTACGGCTGTTGGTGACCCACCTCCAGGGGGAGCCGCCGCCCCCAACCCCTTGAAGTGACGTGAGCATGTCGCCACGCTGTTACCCGGTGCCCATGTGCCGGCAACCCCACGAACCCACCATGGGCCCGACCGCACGCCGACTTCCCCCCACTTCAAGGGAGTTCCGATGGCACTGGGCTACGCGCGTCGCGTGTCCCTCGCCGCGGCCACGGCCGCCGCCCTGACCAGCACGCTCGTCCTGAGCGGCCAGACCGCCGAGGCCGCCCCGCCCGCACCGCCCGGCGCGGCCACCGCGCGGACGTACCTGGCGCAGATCAAGGAGCAGCCCGAGGGCCCGCAGGACGGCTACAGCCGCGCCAAGTTCCCGCACTGGATCGACCAGGGCCACAACTGCAACACCCGCGAGGTGGTGCTGAAGCGCGACGGCAGGAACGTCCAGCAGGACGGCAACTGCGCCGCGGTGAGCGGCACCTGGGTCTCCGCCTACGACGGGGCGACCTGGACCAAGGCGTCCGACCTGGACATCGACCACGTCGTCCCGCTGTCCGAGGCGTGGAAGTCCGGCGCCGC
The DNA here is from genome assembly GCF_016917755.1 of Streptomyces noursei. Lineage (GTDB taxonomy): Bacteria > Actinomycetota > Actinomycetes > Streptomycetales > Streptomycetaceae > Streptomyces > Streptomyces yunnanensis. The sequence goes on from NZ_CP070326.1 coordinate 3,443,931, forward strand.
GCAGTGGACCACCGCGCGCCGCCAGGCGTTCGCCAACGACCTGACGCACTCCCAACTGATCGCCGTCACGGACAACGTCAACCAGGCCAAGGGCGACAAGGACCCGGCGGAGTGGCTGCCGCCGAAGGCGTCGTACCACTGCGAGTACGCCCGGATGTGGGTGTGGGTGAAGCACGCCTACGGGCTGACCGCGGACAAGGCGGAGAAGGCCGCGCTGAAGAAGATCCTCGACGGCTGCTGAGGCCCGGGCGGGACGGACGGGCCCGCCACCGGCGGCGCGACCGCTATGAGCGGATTCCGCGCCGTATGCGGCTGTTGTCGGCGAAAGCCCGGGTGCGGTGCGGTTCGCCGCCACCGACACCCCGCCACCTGCGAATTCCGCGGAATCTTTGCCCACCCGGGTGCCGCACCGGCACCTCGGGCGGTGATGATGGGGCGCACATTTGCCGTCGTCCGCCCCCTGATGGCCGGCGCGCCCTCCCGCGCGCCGGCCGTCCACCGCCCCAGGGAGAGCAGCTCTTGGCCGCCGCCCACCCCGCCGACCGCCCCACCCGCCCCGCCGCCCGTCTCGCCGTCGTCGGCGCGGGACCGCGCGGGACGAGCGTCCTGGAGCGGATCTGCGCCTCGGCCGCCGGGCTGGCGCCGGGCACCCGGCTGACCGTGCACGTCATCGACCCCGCGCCGCCCGGCGCCGGCCGGGTGTGGCGCCCCGATCAGCCCGCCGACCTGCTCATGAACACCGTGGCGTCGCAGGTCACCCTGTTCACTGACGACAGCGTGGAGTGCGCGGGCCCGATCCGCACCGGCCCGAGCCTCCACGACTGGGCGGGCTGCGACGTCGGACCGGACGACTATCCGGGGCGCGCGCTGTACGGCCGCTATCTGGAGTGGGTGTTCCGGCGCACGGTGCGGACCGCGCCGGAGGCGGTGACCGTGGTGACGCACCGGGCCCGCGCGGTGCGGCTGACGCAGGCCCCCGACGGCACCCAGGAGCTCGCCCTCGACGACGGCCGGACGCTGACCGGCCTGGACGCGGTGGTCCTGGCCCAGGGCCACCTGCCGACCCTCCCGGACGCCGGACAGCGGGAGTTGGCCGACTACGCCGCCACCCACGGGCTGCACTACCTGCCGCCCGCCAATCCGGCCGACCTCACCGCCGAGCTGGCCGCGCTGCCCGCGGGCCGGCCGGTCCTGCTGCGCGGCCTCGGCCTGAACTTCTTCGACCACCTGGCGCTGCTGACCGCCGGCCGCGGCGGCCGCTTCGTCCCCGGCCCCGACGGCGCCCTGACGTACCGGCCGTCGGGCCGCGAGCCCCGGCTGTACGCGGGCTCCCGGCGCGGCATCCCGTACCAGGCGCGGGGCGACAACGCCAAGGGCCCGCACGGCCGCCACCTGCCGCTGCTGCTCACCGCGGACGTGATCGCGGCGTTCCGCAAGCGGGCGGACTCCGGGGATCCGCCGGACTTCCTGGTCGAGGTGTGGCCGCTGGTCGCCAAGGAGGTGGAGGCGGTCTACTACGAGGCGTTGCTGGCGCGCCGGGCCGCCGCCCCGGGTGGCCCCTCCGGCGCGGAGCGGGACCGCTTCCGGGAGCACTTCCTGGCCAGTGCGCACCGCAGTCCGCAGGAGGCCGCGAGCCTCGACGCCGTCGGCCTGGCGCCCGCCGACCGCTGGGACTGGGACGCCGTCGCCCACCCGTATCCGGACCTGCCGTTCGCCGATCGGGCGGCGTTTCGCGCCTGGCTGCTGGACCATCTGCGGGCGGACGTCGCACACGCCCGGCTGGGCAACGTGGCCGGCCCGGTGAAGGCGGCCCTGGACGTGCTGCGGGACCTGCGGAACGAGCTGCGGCAGATCGTCGACCACGGCGGGCTGGCGGGCGCGTCCCGCCGCGACCACCTGGACCGCTGGTACACCCCGCTGAACGCGTTCCTGTCGATCGGGCCGCCGCGCCGCCGGACGGCGGAGATGACGGCGCTCGTCGAGGCCGGCGTACTGGAGGTGGTCGGCCCCCGCATGGAGGTCCGGACGGGGGCCGAGGACGGGGCGGCGCCCGGTTTCACGGCGCACTCCCCGGCCGTCCCGGGGTCGGGGATCACCGCGGAGGCCCTGATAGAGGCCCGACTCCCGGAACCGGACCTGCGGCGCACCGGGGACGCGCTGTTGGCCCGGCTCCTGGCGGACGGAGGCTGCCGGCCGCACACCGTGGGCGGATACGAGACCGGCGGCCTGGACGTGACGCCGAGTCCGTACCACGTCATCGAGGCGGACGGCCGACCGCATCCGCGGCGGTTCGCGGTGGGGGTGCCGACGGAGGGGGTGCACTGGGTGACAGCGGCGGGGGCCCGCCCAGGGGTGGGGTCGGTCACATTGGCCGACACGGACGCGGTGGCGCGGGCGGCCCTGCGTGCCGCGGGAGCCATGCCACACCCCATTGGTTCGGACCAATAGCCCCCCTATTCCCAGAATGTTGAACTTGCAAGTACTAGTTAGGGGGGCCTAATCTACAAGACTCCGGCGGGCGCGCCCGTCCCCCGCGCCCGCTCGTCCCCCCAAGACCTAGGAGTCACCGCAATGTCCGCTCCCCTGAACTCCCTCACCCAGCGCAACACTCCGCACGTCCTGGCGCTGTTCCGCGTCGTCATCGGCCTGCTCTTCGCCTGCCACGGGGCGGCCTCGCTGTTCGGCATCCTCGGCGGCGCGATGGGCACCGGCCACACCGTCCCGACCGGCACCTGGCCCGGCTGGTACGCCGCGGTCATACAGCTGGCCGGCGGCGTCCTGGTGCTGCTGGGCCTGGGCACCCGCGCGGCGGCGCTCGTCAGCTCCGGCTCGATGGCCTACGCCTACTTCTCGATGCACCAGCCCAACGCGCTGTGGCCGATCCAGAACGGCGGCGAGGCGGCCGCGCTGTTCTGCTGGGCCTTCCTGCTGATCGTCTTCACCGGCCCCGGCTCCTGGGCGCTGGACCGGCTCTTCTTCGGCGGCGCACAGCGCGAGCAGGCGCCCACCGTCGAGCGCGCGCCGAGCACCGTCTGACGCGCGGCAGCAACGGGCGACCACGGGCCGGGGCGGGCACAACCGCCCCGGCCCGTGGTGTCTTTTCGGCCAGGCGTACGCTGTATGGCCGTAGTGCCGCCCCTGCCGCGCCGAGCGACGTCGCGGCGGGGTCCGGACCGGGAGCAAGACGTTGGTGGAGAGCCTGGGGTCGCTGAGCGGCACCCCGTGGGTGTATGTGATCGTCGGCCTCTCGGTCGTCCTCGACGTCTTCGTCCCGATCCTGCCGAGCGGGATCCTGGTGATCACCGCGGCCACCACGGCCGCCGGATCCGGCACCACCGCCGACGTCGCCGCCACCGTCCACAGCGGGAACCAGTTGGCCGAAATGGCCTCCCTGGTGCTCTGCGCCGCCACCGCGTCCGTCCTCGGCGACCTGGTCGCCTACCGGCTGGCCTGGCGCGGCGGGGACCGCTTCGACCGGGCCATCAGCCGCTCCCGGCGACTGACCGCGGCCCAGCAGCGGCTGGGCGCGGCACTCACCCGGGGCGGCGGCGGCATCGTCGTCCTGGCCCGCTTCGCGCCCGCCGGACGCTCCGTGGTCAGCCTGGGTGCCGGCGTGGCCCACCGGGCGGCGCGCGAGTTCCTCCCCTGGTCGGCGCTGGCCGGCCTGGTGTGGGCCGCGTACAGCGTCAGCCTGGGCTACTTCGGCGGGCACTGGCTCGGCGCGTCCTGGGTGAGCACCGCCCTCTCCGTCCTCGCGCTGTTCATCGCCGGCTCGGTGGCCGTCTACCTCGTCCGGCGCCCGGAGCGGGAGACCGCCGCGCACTGACCGGCGACCGCCCGCGTCACTGACCGGCCGCGCCCTCAGCCCCGCCGCTCTCGGCGGGGCCGTCCTCGTCCCGGGTCTCCGGCACCACGGCGATCGGGCAGATCGCGTGCAGCAGGACCGCGTGCGCCACCGAGCCCAGTCGCGGCCCGATCGGCAGCCGGCGCCGGTGCCGCGCCACCACGACCAGGTCGCTGCCGGCGGACGCCGCCACCAGCTGCCCGGCGGCGTCCCCGGCGCGCAGCTGCACCGCCACCTCGACCCCCGGATACCGGACGCGGTGCGGGGCGAGCACGTCCACCAACTGGAGGGCGAGCGCGTCCTCGTACTCCTGCTGCGTGGACTCGTATACCGCCGCGTACTCGAAGGCCGGCGGCAGCAGCATCGGCCAGGTGTAGCCGGAGACGACCTGGAGACGGGCGCCGCGCCGGGCTGCCTCGGCGAAGGCGAAGCCGATCGCGGCGGGCTCGTCGGAGGACGCGTCCACACCCAGCGTCACCTGCCGGACGGCCGGCGGCACCAGCTCGCCGTCCGGGCCCCGCTCGGCGCCGGCGCGGTCCGGGCGCGGCACCACCACGACCGGGCAGACGGACCGGGCGGCACAGGCCAGGCCGTTGGAGCCGAGCAGCAGGCTGGCGAACCCGCCCCGGCCGCGCGATCCCAGGACGAGCAGCTGGCCCTCGGCGCCGAGCGCCGGCAGCTCGGTGTCGGCCAGCCCGCTCAGCCCACGGAACGCCACCTCCGGCAGCTCCGCGAGGAAGGGCCGGCCCCGGAGGTCGGCCAGCACCGGGTCGCCGCCCTGCTCGCCGGCCGCGGCGCGCTCGGCGGTGGCGTACGGCCAGACGTGCACCACCTGGAGCGGCGCCGACCGCCCCCGGGCCGCGTCCGCCGCCCAGCGCAACGCCCGCTCACTGTCCGGCGATCCGTCCACGCCGACGATGACCGGCAAGGTCCCCATACACGCCTCCGCCCATGAGTCCATACATGCCTGTACATACGAGTGTTTTGCCCCGATGCATCACCATGTGTTCATAGCCATGACGAATTGGGCGAATTGATCGCGCTGGACAGCTTTTGGTCGACTGCCCCCCATCCTGTCGCGGAGCCGGTGGCGGAGACAGGGACAAAGGTCCCGCCCCGGGCACGGAGTAGAGTCGAACGTCCCCACCTCCCCCCTCCCGCCCCGGAGGCGCGGGTCCGAACCACTGACGCGAGGCACACTGCGGTGAACCACCCCCCGGTCGTCGAATGGACCGAGGACGAGCAGGTCCGTACCGCCCGTTGGCATTCCGAGAACGGCGCCCGGCCACCCCGCCGGATCGTCGTCGCGGACGACCGCACCCGGGCCGACGAGGCGTACCGGCTCGCCTGCGAGGGCACCGCGCTCCTGTGGCGCGGCGACTTCCACAACGCCCGCCAGCTGCTGACCGCACTGGCCCGCCGGGTGGACCGCCGCCCGCGCAAGACGCCGCCCGCCGACGTCACCCAGGCGTTCCACCTGCACCGCGCCGCCCAGAACCAGCGCGCCCGGATCCTCGGCATGCTGCTGATCCCGCTGGACGCGGACCTGGCCGTCCCGTTGCCGCGCGCCCCCGACGTCCGCGAGGCATGCGCCCGGGCCTACGGTCCGCCGGAGGGGGCGGAGCCGCCCGCCGGAACCTCCGGGGACACCGCCACCCTGATCTCCCTACGGGAACTGCTCGGCGTGATCGGCGCCGATGAATGGCGCCGCAAGGGCGTACAGATCCCGGCCCTCGGCGGCGACCGGATCCATCCGCACTACGGCGTCTTCTCCCCGGCCCGCGGCGAGTACGTCGACCTGGTCGCCGAGGCCCCGCTGCCCGGCCACGACCTCGCGTTCGACATCGGCACCGGCACCGGCGTCCTGGCGTCGGTGCTGGCCCGTCGCGGCGTGCGGCGGATCGTGGCCACCGACCAGGACCCGCGCGCCCTGGCCTGCGCCCGCGAGAACACCGCGCGGCTGGGCGTCGCCGACCAGGTGGAGATCGTCGCCGCCGACCTGTTCCCGGCCGGCCGCGCCCCGCTCGTCGTCTGCAACCCCCCGTGGGTGCCCGCCAAACCGACCTCTCCCGTGGAGCACGCGGTCTACGACCCCGGCAACCGGATGCTGCACGGCTTCCTGACCGGCCTGGCCGACCATCTGACCCCGGGCGGCGAGGGCTGGCTGATCCTCTCCGACCTGGCCGAACACCTCGGCCTGCGGTCGCGCGCCGAACTCCTCGACGCCTTCGCCCGGGGCGGCCTCACCGTCCTCGACCGGCTCGACATCGCCCCCCGGCATCCGCGCGCCCAGGACACCTCCGACCCGCTCCACGTGGCCCGCGCCGCGGAGGTCACGTCCCTGTGGCGGCTGGGCACGGCGGACTGAACGAGGACGGGGCGGCCGGGCCGCCCCCGGGGGGCGGCCCGTTTTCTCGTCTCCTCGTCCCCTTGGGCAGGCCCTACGGCCGCAGCCCGGCGCAGACGGTGCGCACATAGCGGTGCCAGTCGCCGGCGTCGTTCCGGATCACCGCGGCCAGTCCGCACACCGCCATCACCACGTCCTCGACCTCGGCGTCCGCCCGGACCGCCCCCTCCTCCTTGCCGCGGGCGAGGAGTTGGGCGGCGACCTCCTCGGCGCGCTCCCGGCCCTCGCCGGCCGGTTCGGCGGAGCCGAATGCCGCCTCGATCGCCGCGGAGAGCCCGCGCTCGGCGTCCAGCACCTCCCCGATGTGCGTGAGGTAGGCGGCCAGCCCCTCGGCGGCGGTCGGGCACGCCAGGCAGCGGCTGCGCCCGAACTCCACGATCTCCGCCTGCCGTTGCTCCCCCACGGCGGCGATCAGCGCGGCCCGATTGGGGAAGTGCCGGTAGACCGTCCCGATCCCGACGCCCGCGGCACGCGCGATCTCGGGCATCTGCGCCTCGTCGCCGTGCGCCCGCAGCATCTCCCGTGCGGCGTCCAGCACCCGGCCGCGATTGCGCTCGGCGTCGGCGCGCGGCCGGCGCCGCGGGGCAGGAGAGCTGGCGGAGTCGGCGGTACGGGGCACACTGCCGATGCTACTGGCCGCACACCGGGCGGAATCGGACGACGTCCGGCGGGCCGGGCCGGTTACCCGGCGCCAACCCCGCCCCATCAGGCACGATGGACCCATCATGAACCTCGACGACCTCGCGGCCCGGGCCCGCCGGCTCGCCGCTTCCGCGACGCCCGGCCGGCGCCGGCTGCTCGGCATCGCCGGTCCTCCGGGCGCCGGCAAGTCCACCCTCGCCGCCTGGCTGGCGGCAGAGCTGACCGGCCAGGCGGCGCTCGTCCCGATGGACGGCTTCCACCTCGCCGAGACGGAGTTGCGCCGCCTGGGCCGCACGGACCGCAAGGGGGCGCCGGACACCTTCGACCCGGCCGGCTACGCGGCCCTGCTGTCCCGTCTGCGCTCCCCCGAACCCGGTACGCCCGTCTACGCCCCCGCGTTCGACCGCCGCATCGAGGAGCCGGTCGCCGGCAGCATCCCGGTGGCCCCGCACATCCCGCTCGTCATCACCGAGGGCAACTACCTCCTGCTGCACTCCGACCCCTGGGCGCGGATCCGCGAACTGCTCGACGAGGTCTGGTTCATGGAGCTGGACGGCCAGGAGCGGGTGCGGAGGCTGATCGCCCGCCACGAGCGGTTCGGCCGCCTGCGCATCGACGCCGAGGACTTCGTCCGCACCTCCGACGAGGCCAACGCCCGCCTCGTGGCGGCCACCCGCCCCCGGGCCGACCTCGTCGTGACCTTCACCGAGGACGAGGCCCCACCCCGGTCGGACGACTGACCCGCCCGGACCCCGCCACCTCCTGCCGCACCCCTGCCCCACCCCTCCGCCGCCGCTCCCGACTCGGCCCCAACTCGGCTCCGCGCCACGCCGCTTCTCCTCGGCCGGGCATCAACACCCCTTCCGAAATGACATCATGGATGTCATCATGGCAGCATGAGTGTCATCGAGGGGGGTGCCGGCCAGGGCGCCGGCCAGGGCATCGGCCCGGATTCCGATGCCGTCGACACCCGGCGGACCGCCGAACCGCCGGCGGCGACCGAGGAGCTGTTGTACGACGTCATCCGGCGGCTGTGGCCGCTGCACCGGACGATCGTGCGCGCGGTGGAGCGGGAGCTGGAAGGCACCGGCATGACCGCCGGCGAGCACGCCCTGCTCGACGCGCTGCGCACCCACGGGCCGCGCACCGTCCCGCAGTTGGCGCGCTCCCTGGGCCTGGACCGCCAGCCGGTGCAGCGCTGGGTGAACCACGCGGCGGATCTGGGCCTGGTCGTGACGGCCCCCAATCCCGCGCACCGCCGCTCGTCGCTGATCCGGCTCACCGACGAGGGCACCGAGGTGATGCGCGGGATACAGGACGCCGAGGCGGCGGAACTCCGCCGCGGGCTGGCCGACCTGTCGCCCGGGGAGGTCCGCACGGCGCTGCGGGTGCTGGATCGGCTCGGTGAGGAATTCCGGCACTTGGCGGACGGCTCGCGCGTTCCCCCGGAGGAAAGCGGCAATCCCGAAATGCCGGATGCTGCCGACCAGGAGGCCGCACAGGCCGCGATACCGCCCGCACAGGGGCACCGACCGCCGGTGCCCGCCCGACCAGCCGCCCGCCCGACGCAGACAGAAGGCCCCGCAGCATGACCCACGACTTCCAGGCATGGTCCGAGATCGACAACGGCACCGTGCCGATCGCCGACGACGGCGAGCTGTTCTACGAGACGGCCGGCTCGGGACCTGCGGTGGTGCTGCTGCACGGCGGCATGCTCGACCAGCACATGTGGGACGAGCAGTTCTCCTGGCTGGTCAACTCCGGCCTGCGGGTGGTCCGTTACGACTCCCGCGGCCACGGCCTCTCCTCCACGGTGACGGGCGACTGGGCCAACCACGACGACCTGGCGGCCCTGCTGGACGCGCTCGACATACCGCGCGCCGTCCTCGTCGGCCTCTCGCACGGCTCCCGGGTCGCGCTGGACACCGCGCTCGCCCACCCGGACCGGGTCTCGGCTCTCTTCCTCGCCGCCCCCGGGGTCAGCGGTCGCCCCTTCACCGACCCCTTCGTCCTGGAGCACATCCGGGGGCAGGTCGCCGCGATCGGCGCGCCGGACGGCGCGGAGCGCTATGTGGAGCACTTCCTCCGGATGTGGGTGGACGGGCCGTACCGCGCGCCGTCCGCCGTGCGCCCCGGCTTCCGGGAGCGGATGCGCGCCTCCGCGAGCGCCAATGTCGAGGTGCACGCCGACGGTGTGGGCGCCGGCATGCCCCTGGAGGTCGGCGCCGCGGACCGCCTGGCCGAGATCAAGGTGCCGACCACCGTCCTCGACGGCGACCTCGACTCCACCGACATATCCGCCAACGCCCATGCCATAGCGCTGCAGGTCCCCGGCGCCCGCCGCATCCGCATCCCCGCCGCGGGCCACATGGTGAACCTGGAGAACACCCCGCTCTTCGACCAGGAACTGCACGCCTTCCTGTCGTCCCTGGCTCTCTGAGACGACCCGCCCCGCCCCGGGCGAGGGCCCGGGGCGCCACCGGGCCCGCCCGCTCTCCCCGGCGCCCGCTAGAGTGACCGGGCCGTGGTGATCGGGAAGACCGGTGCAGGACCTTGTGTCCCAGGCCGGCGCGGCCCTCGCCACTGTGATCGGGGAGTTTCCACCCCTCTCCGTACGCGCCCGGTGCGCGTACGGCGCCACTGACCGCAGCCTGCGGCCGGGAAGGCGGGGCGGACGCGTGCACCCGTAAGCCAGGAGACCGGCCACGGCATCTCACGAACTGATCCACGAGGTGCTGGAGCGTGATGGCCGAATGGCCCTGTCCACGAATACCCCGGGAAATTCCCCTTCCCCCCACGACGCGCCCCCTGGCGGCATATCCGGATCCACCGGTTCCTTCCGCTGGCAGCGTCGGGACACCGTCCGCACGGCCGGACTGATGACCGTGATCGCCGTGCTGCACATCGTCGCCTTCGGCGTGCTGTTCCTGCTGGTCGTGCCGGGCCACTACACGGTCGGCAGCCAGGTGTTCGGTGCCGGTCTCGGCATCACCGCGTACACCCTGGGCATGCGGCACGCCTTCGACGCCGACCACATCGCGGCGATCGACAACACCACCCGCAAGCTGATGGCCGACGGCAAACGGCCGGTCTCGGTGGGCTTCTGGTTCGCCCTCGGCCACTCCAGCGTGGTCGTCGTGATGGCCGCGCTGGTGGCGGGCGGCGCCCAGCTCGCCGGCACGCTGATGAACGACAACTCCCGTACGCACCAGGTGCTCGGCCTCGTCGGCACGACCGTCTCCGGCACCTTCCTCTACCTCATCGCCGCCCTCAACCTCATCGCCCTGGTCGGCATCCTGAAGGTCTTCCGGGCGATGCGGGCGGGCGCGTACGACGAGCAGGAGCTGGAGCGGCACCTGGATTCCCGCGGCTTCATGAACCGGATCCTGGGCCGTCTCACCAAGTCCATCAGCCGACCCGGCCAGATGTTCCCGCTCGGTTTCCTCTTCGGCCTCGGCTTCGACACCGCGACCGAGGTGACGCTGATGGTGATGGCGGGCAGCGGTGCCGCGGCGGGCCTGCCCTGGTACGCGATCCTGTGCCTGCCGCTGCTGTTCGCCGCCGGGATGAGCCTGTTCGACACCCTGGACGGCACGTTCATGAACTTCGCCTACCAGTGGGCGTTCTCCAACCCGGTGCGCAAGGTCTACTACAACCTCACCATCACCGGCCTGTCGATCGCGGTCGCGTTCCTCATCGGCACCATCGAGCTGGTGACCGTCCTGCACGACAAGTTCGGGCTGGACGACCCCGTGACGGCCGGGATCTCCTCCCTCGACCTGGACAACGTGGGCTTCATCATCGTCGGCCTGTTCGTCGTGGTGTGGGCCGCGGCGCTGGCGTACTGGCGCCTGGGCGGCGTCGAGAAGCGCTGGACCGCCCGCACGGCGAACGCCCGGCCCGCCGACGCCACCGTCCCGGCACCCCGCACCGGGGGCACCGACGCCCCGTCCCCCGACACTCCCTGAGCACCACCACCCGTGGGGTGCGGCCTCTCTCCTCTTCCCCCTTTAAAAGGGACGGTCTTCCCCCTTTAAAAGGGACGGAAGGAATGGCCGCACCCCACGGGCAACACACACCGACAATGCCCGTCCGGGCGGCGCCTCAGGTGGCCGAGCCGGCCGCCGCTCCGGTCAGCAGGTCCGGGCCCCAGCGCTCCAGCGCCGCCGCCAGGTCGAGCGGCCGCAGCCGGTCCGCCACCTCCGCCCCCGGCCAGTCCTCCCGCGGCACCCGCCACATCACCTCGAACTCGTTGCCGTCCGGGTCCCGGGCGTAGAGCGACTTGGAGACCAGGTGGTCGCTGGTCCCCACCAGCGCGCCCCGCTCCTGCAGCCGCCCCGCGATCACCGAGAGATCGCCCAGCGTCCCGACCTCCCAGGCCAGGTGGTACAGCCCGATCCGGCCGCCCTCCGGCCCGGGGGCGTCCGGCCCCACCGCGAACAGCCCCAGATCGTGGTCGTTGTGCGAATCGGGCGCGCTCAGAAAGGCCGCCCGCCCCGGAATCTCCACGTCGACCGTGAACCCCAGCACCTCGGTGTAGAACGCCACCGACCGCGCCACCTCACGGATGTACAGCACCGCGTGATTGAGCCGCCGTACGGACATCGGTCCTCCATTCCTTACCTCAACTCGTCCCCCGCCGTTTTCCTGCCGCCACCGCGCCGAGGCCGGGTCCGCGCCGCCGTCGCCGCCGCGGTGATGCCAGCGCCTCGCACCCCACGCCCGCGGGCGCAATTTACTTGAAACTTCAAGTCACTAGCCACGATACACCCCCCCTTCGGGGCCACCTAAGCCCCCATTCACCACCAAACAAGGACCTTCCGACACCCACCCCCGAGGCAAAGTCGCCACTTTTGTTTTCCAAGCACCTACTTGGAAAACAAAAGCAACATCACTACGATCCCACCATGACCACAACCAGGGAAGATGGATACGAACTGTCCACGGACCCGGACCGGCTCGACGTCGACCTGGTCCACCGCTGGCTCTCCACGGACGCGTTCTGGGCGCTCGGCCGCAGCCGGGAGACCGTCGAACAGGCCGCGCGCGCCTCCGTCAACTTCACCGCCCACGGCCCCGACGGCTCCCAGGTCGCCTACGCCCGGGTCGTCACCGACCGGGCGACCTTCGCCTGGCTGTGCGACGTCTATGTCGCGCCCGGGCACCGCGGCAGAGGTCTCGGCACATGGCTGGCCGGCGCCGTTCGCGACCACCTCGCCCCCTACCGGCTCAAGCGCGTACTGCTCACCACGCTGGACGCCCACGACATCTACGCCCGGGCCGGCTTCGTCCCCTTCCCCACCCCCGAGAACCTGATGATCCTGGACCCGGCGGCATGAACGACCCGGGCAAGCGCGTGGTGGTCCTGTGCGGCGGAGAGAGCGCGGAACGCGACGTCTCCCATGCTTCGGGCCGGTCGGTGGCCCGAGCCCTGCTGGAGCGCGGACACGAGGTGACCCTGATCGACCCGGCCGCCGCCGTGCCGGTCGTGGCCGGGCCGCTGCGCCCCGGCGACGACGTCAAGGAGTGCGCGGTCGGCACGACTCCGCCGCCGCGCGCGGACCGGCCACGATTGCGGCGGCGGATGCACGCGGCGCTGACCGGCGGCCCGGTCCTGGAGCTGCTGCGGGACGCGGAGTTGGTCTTCCTCGCGCTGCACGGCGGCTGGGGCGAGGACGGCCACGTCCAGGCACTGCTGGAGATGGCGGGCCTGCCGTTCACCGGCGCCGGCAGCGCCGCGTGCGCGGCGGCCTGGCACAAACACCGGGCCCGGGCGGTGCTGGCCGCCGCGGGCCTGCCGGTGACCGAGGGAGTGCTGTGGCGCCCCGGGACGGACGAGGTGCCACCGGACGCGCAGCGCCTGCTGGCCCACGGCCCGGTGGTGACCAAGCCGGTCGCGGACGGCTCCAGCGTCTCCGTCCACCGGGTCGCGTCGCTCCCCCACCTGGCACAGGTCGCCGCCGACGTACCCGCCGACGAGGAGCTCCTGGTGGAACCGTTCCTCCCGGGGCGGGAGTTCACCGTGGCCGTCGTCGGAAGCCGACCGCTCCCCGTGGTCGAGATCGAGCTGACGACTCCGTTGTTCGACTACGCGGCCAAGTACCAACCTGGCGGCGCCAGCGAGATCTGCCCGGCCCGGATACCGGCCGACTTCGCCCACCGCCTACAGGAGATGGCCCTCCGCGCACACCGGGCCCTCGGCTTCGGCGCGCACGCCTACTCGCGCACCGACTTCCGCTGCGACGCCCACGGCGAACCCCACTGCATCGAAGTCAACGCCCTCCCCGGCCTGACGCCGACGAGCCTCCTCCCCCTCGCAGCAACCGGCGCCGCCTGGACCTACCCCGACCTGATCCACCACCTCATGAACCTCACACAGCCCTGAACCCGCCCCCGCGACACCGACCCACCCCGCCCCTGCCTCGACGACCGTCACCAGCATCGAGATTCACTCGACTCGCCACCCTTCAAACGACGTTGGGACCGGCCGGCGAAGTCCACGAACAGGGCCTCGCCGCACTCCACGACGGAACCGCCGCGCAAGACACCCACACCCCCCGCGCCCGGGCGTTCCCGGACAAGGTGCCGGCCGGCGCCGGCCCGAGTCGCCCGCCCGACTGCGACCCGGGGTTCGACTGCCCACCGGTACGGACTGCTGACGCAGGCCCCATCAGGCTCCATACGGGAGGGGGAGCCTGCGGGCGAAGGGTGAGTGCGGACGTGGCACGGGAGGCGCAGGGTGCGGCGCACCCGATCACCCGGGACGCGCTCGACCGGCTCCTCGCCGAGCCGGTGGGGCTGCGCAAGGGGGCGTATGAGGAGGCGCATGAGGGGGCGTATGAGGGGGCGCATGCGGCCGCCGAGCAGGGCGGATGCCGCCCTGGCCGCAAACGGCCCGCGGCGCCGGCGCAGCGTTGGAGTGACATGGTCGCCCGCCTGAGGTGGCTCGGGCGATGAGGGGAAGGATGGCGAAAAGATTCTGCCGATGAGTTGCCTCGACGAGTGGAGGTCCCCATGAAGCGCCTGCCCGCGCTCGCTACCGCGGTAGCGGCCTCAGTACTGATCATCCTCGGAGCCGGCACCGCCAGCGCCGACGGCAAGCCCGACAACGGATCTACTCGGATCGGAACCGCCCCGATCACCGAAGGTCTGCAAAAAATCGTGAGCGGCTCGTTCCTCCTGGACATGTGAGCCCCTCAGGGACAGGTCCGTAGCCATCACCCCGTGCCCAGCCGGGCGCGACGCCCCCGTGCATGCCCGCCCAAGGGCGAGGACGGGGGCGCAGTCGTCTGCGGTACCGCGGCGTTCCGTAAGTCACGGCCGGACGGATCCACGCACCTCGCCCACGGGGCCGGCCCGATGCGGCCAAAGGCCCCCTGCCGCTCGGCCTGCCGGCGCCCTCCGAGGGCATGCGGGCCCTCAACCGGCTCCGACCAACCGGCTCCGGCCAACCGGCTCCGATCATGGAAACGGCCCCTCACTCAGTGGAGTGGGGGCCGCTGACCTCACGGTTTATCTGTGTGGGCACAGACGGATTTGAACCGCCGACATCTGCTTTGTAAGTTCGATCAAACGTGCTGTCGACGTTTGCGACTCTCGTCCGCGACGGAAATCGCAGTGCGCCGCTGGTGCCTTACGTACGGCGGCGTCCGTCGGTGTTGCCGTCAATGACTACCGTCAGGGCTGCTGGCTCGGGACTGCGATGTGTAGCTGCTGGAGACCGTACAGAGCAGCATGGAACGCGGCTGCGATCTCACGCGCCTTTTTCTCACTCTCGATCTGCCACATGGAGATGTAGTCAGCGCCAACGTTCGCCTGCGTCACCGTGCCAGCGATCACCAACGCTTCAGCCGCAGCCCTCAGGACCGTCACCGCCTGCTCCGGGACGATGGGCTTGCTGCTAGCAAAGGCGTCGAGTTCCACCTTCCAACGCGGTCCCTGACGAGCGATGCACACAAAGATCGCGTCATTGGTCTTGGCGCTGCTATAGGCCGCATGGTGGGCTTCCGGCTTGGTGCAGTCGGGGATGAGTGCAGCTGGGAGAGGCATTCCAGGCGTCGGCATGCTCACATGGTCGCAGGTGCTCACGCCGTTGATCAGGCGAACGCCCGCCATCACAGCCAAAGTCAGTGAGGCGATCGCCAGAGGGCGAATGAGACGGAGTCGCCCCGTCGTTGCATCCGAGCGCGCCCGTTGTCAGTGGGGCCACATACCATCTTCGCCATGACTCTACGGGAGTACTTGCACACGGTTGCTTCGACGTACGACCGGACAGCCGGTACTGGATCACCGGCTGCAAAGCTGTTGAGGTCGGCGCCCTCTGTCTTCGAGCCCTACGTTCCCGCGAGCTACACCATCAAGGGGAGCGCGGGCAACGGCGTGGGGGCTTTCTGCCCGTGGGTTTCGTTCTTCGACCCCGACGAGACGACCACTGCAACGCGAGGCATGTATCTCGTCTACCTCTTTGCTGAGGACATGAAGACTGTCTCACTGAGCTTGAACCAAGGCGTCACGGAGTTGCGGGAGACGTTCGGAGCTCGCGAGGCAGAGAAGCGCCTCATAAGCGAGGCCGTGGCCATCCGAGGAGCGTTCCCTGACGACACGTCTGGAGAGCTGGAGGACGTCATCGATCTGGGCGGCAGGGCCGGCCTGCCGCGGGCTTACGAAGCCGGCAACATCCTCGCCCGCGTCTACGAGATCGATTCTCTGCCTACCGAAGAGGCGTTGAAGGCCGACCTCCGCAGGATGATCCAGCTTTACCAGGACGCCCTGGTCCTGCGCGAGGACCTGCGGAGCACTACGCGAGATGTGATCACCACGATCAAGCCGAAGGTGAGCGACGAGCAGGACCCGCTCCTCTACTTCGCTCCCAAGAGCGACGGCGAGTACATGCAGAAGATCACTGCCCGTGTGCTCAAGAAGAGCCGCAAGCACGAGACCCTGGTCAAGCGCTACGGAACTTTCCTCGCCGAGGCGGGGTTCACCGCCGGGACGAACGTCCACCCGCGTGACCTCGTCGCCAGGCGCGATGATGACGACTGGCTGATCGAAGCGAAGGTGGTCCGCCGGGGCAACGTCAGCCACGCCGTGCGGGAGGCGATCGGCCAACTCGCCACCTACGCCTTCCTGCTTTATGCGGCGGATGCCCAGCCTCGCCGCATGGCGCTCTTCACCGAGGCCATCGGCGACGTGTACGTGCGCCTACTCAGCCATCAAGGAATTGCATCGGTCTGGCCCACTGAGGATGGCTGGGCTGGATCACCAGAGGCTGTTAACGCTGGCCTTGCTCAGAAAGAGGCGTAGGCAGCCGGAGTTGCCGCGACCCTGTGCAAACGCCAGGACGACGAACGGTGCTGAACGGGGTCGGCGCTCTGCCGTTGGGGCAGAGCGCCGACCAGCCCCGGACTATACGTCCCTGTTCATGACCGCCCAGGCGAGGTCGTCCATAGAGGTACTCACCGCCGTGGCTCCAGCCTCAGTCAGAGCCGCGTCTTTGCCGGGCTTGTTCGCGTACCCAATCGCTTCCATACCGGCAGCATGGGCGGCCTCGACATCACGCACCGCGTCACCGACGAAGATGCAGTCGCCCGGTTTGGCCTCAGCCGCCGTCATGGCGGCTGATAGGAGCTGCGGGGACGGCTTCATGGACTTCGGCTGACCGCTCACCCGGCCGAACTGGCCGGCGACGAGCCGGCGGAGCCCGTGCGCATCCAGGTAGCGTTCGATAGCCACCGTCGCGTTGTTGCTGACCATCCAGACCGAGCGCCCGCTCGCTGCGCACGCCTCCAGGAAGGCCACCCCGCCCGGTGTGGGTTGCGCCAGGTCAACGGCCTCCATCTCCAGCTGTGCCAGTGCCTCGTCGGCCACGGGTACGAGGTCTTCCCGCTCGTCGGCGATCCTACGAAGCAACGCCAGGGGATCGGACTCGTCGTGCCCCGGCGGCGGACCGTCAGGTCCCGACAGCAGTTCAACTAGGCGCCGCGCGACATCAGGGGCCGAAAACCCCGCGAAGACCGAGCACACAGGACCGTCGAAGTCCAGCAGTACGTGCCGCACCGGAGCGAGAACGGAGGCCAGCTCCTCCGGGGCCGCGGTCACGTCTCACGCTCGTACGCGATGCTGGTCCAGACGCTCTCGAACCACCTTGTGGCCTGCTGAACGTACTGCGATCCCATGGACTCACCGTCGGAGCCCGCGGCGTGGTGGAACAGCGTGGCGTCCTTGCCGGTGACGTCGTAGAAGGTGCGCGACTCGCCGGCCACCTCCATCGTGCGTTCCCGAAGCGGGTAGAAGCCGAAGAACACGTCACGGCGGTTGAGGACGTAGAGCTTGAACAGAGACGTGGCCCGGTAGACCTTCACGTTCACCGAAGCCTTCTCGACCAGCCCGAGTTCGGCCAGCACTTCGACTGAGTGCCGGATCCCGGCTGCGTTCGTCAGCGCGATGTCCCTGGCGCGGTCGCGGAGCACGGGGTCGTCTCCAAGCCCGTCGACGAGCGTCGGCACTGCCATCGGCGCCGTGGTGTCCGGCAGTAGGAGCCGGACTTCAATCGACTCCGGCCGGAGTCGACCAGCACGAATCTTGTCGAGCGGCTCTTGCATCGCGCTGTGGAGCGTCTCACTACTGAATCCAGCGAAATCGACCGTGACGTGAGGATCGGCGAAAGCCATCTCCAGGTGCGGCCGCAGGCCGACCGGTCGCTCTGTCCGCTCGCGGACGAAGGAACCAGAACCCTTGCGGGTCACGATCAGCCCTTCATCCCTGAGCATGTCGAGGGCTCGGGTCACCGTTCCGCGGGCGACTTCGAAGCGCTTGGCCAACTCAGGCCCAGACGGCAACTGCTTCCCGGGCTCGAACTTCTTCGTGAGGATTTCCGCGCGAAGCACGCTGCTGACCTGCAAGTACGGCGGACGCTCGTCGTTCGGGTCGAGGCTCATGCCTCCATGCTACCCACCTGCCCAACCTGAGCGACCTTGCCAACCATCTTGACCTGCTTAAGCAGGTTGCCTATGTTGAACATGTCACCACCAAGGAAACGCGGAGGCGGCCCGGAGGCCCTTCTTTGGGCTGCACGGATGCGTGACCTGAACGACTCCGCCGGCCCCGCTTACACGCGGCCCGAGCGGCACGGGAGACGTGAAAAGTCCGGCGTCTTCACGGAGCTATCGGTGTCATCGGCTAAGCCGTTGGTCTGACCCTCGGGCGTAGACCCAGGGACCGGATCGGCGGGGATCCCGGTGATTGGGCTGCACCCGGTCCATGACACCCGGAAGGGAGGGCGTATCCACTCAGCGAGTGACGACTGAGTGGCCGCGGCAACCGCGCGCCGACCAACGGAGAGGAGCCAGGCGCACACGGAGCCGCGAGAGACAGTGACGGGTTTCCCGTCACTCGTCATGCGGGCAGGGCGCACAGCCTTACCGAGCACCCTGCCCGCTTGATGAGGATCACGAAGAAGCGCCGCCCAGGAGGCCACCCGGACGGCGCGCGCCACAGGCACCCGTAGAGAGGAACTACCTGTGAACGCCAACAGCATGACACCTCACGCCTTCATCACGCACCTGACCGAGGATGAACGTCGTGACCTGTCGGACAAGGTCCGTGACGCCAACCGCCGTTCGAGCAACGGGAGCGGCCGGTGAGCGAGCCCGAGCCGCAGCACGACCGCGGGCCTGAGTCCGCCGACCAGCTGCCGCCGCTGCCTCAACGTGAGCCCGGCGACTCCCTGTAGTGGTCGGTGCGCCAAGCCCGATAGCGAGGGCCCGCATCACGCACTGCGCGTGATGCGGGCCCTTGCCCGTCACGGCACACGCCATCCCGTCGCCCGCGCTGTCCTTGCTGCGTGCCGCGGGTCCTCGACATTCACACGGCACCTCAACGAAAGGGCGTCGCTGATGCCTGACGCTTCCACGTTCGCCGCTACCTTCGTCGCCCTGTACGTCGCTCACAGCGTGGGCGACCACTGGGTGCAGACCTCGTGCCAGTCGGCCGACAAGGGCCGCCCCGGCTGGACCGGCCGCCTGGCTGACACACGCCACGTCGCCACCCTGACCGCAACCAAGGTCGCCTTACTCCTCCCCGTCGCCGTGCTCCTCGGCCTGCACCTCTCGGCCCTGGGCCTGGTACTGGGCCTGGGTGTGGACGCGGTCACGCACTGGTGGGCCGACCGCCGCAGCACCCTCGCATGGCTCGCCCGCGTCACCGGCAAGACCGAGTTCTACACCCTCGGCACCGCGAACCACCCCGCGCACCCGGTCACCGCCAACGGCGCCCCGGCCGCGCACCTGGGGACCGGCGCCTACGCGCTGGACCAGTCCTTCCACCACCTGTGGCTGCTGATCGCAGCCGTCCTGATCGCCACCGTCTGACCACCCCTGAACGGCGCGCGGCCCCGGGGCGCAATCCCGGGGCCGCTGACGGGCCGTTCCTGCTGAAAGGACACACGACCCATGGACCAGATTACTGTCGCCGATGCTCTGACCGCGTTCGAGCCGTGGATGGAGCCGACCGCCGCCGAACTGGACGCCATCGACGCCGAGATGCCGCTCATCGGGGCGGAAGTCGAGTTGCTCGACGCGCAACTCATCACGCTGGACCGCACCCCGACCGAGCTGGACGCCCGCCGCATCCGCCGGGCCCGCCGCCGGGTGCTGGCCGCCCGCCGGGACCTGACCAACCGCACCGCCGCCGCGATGCCGCCGGGAGGTGCGGCATGACCGAGCCGGCCGTATACCTCGACTCCCTTCCGGAAGCGGTCGTGGCGTTGCTGCGCGCGGTTCAGCAGGCACTCGACATCCCGCTGCCGGATGTGACCGACGGGGACGAACGCGCCTACGCCACGCTCCTCCAGCGCCGTTCGGTCGATGTCCGCGTCATCCTCGCTGGCGTTCTCCACGACGGCCACAAGGTGGGACTTGCTGCTGAGTCGCTGCGCTCGTGGACGGCCGAGCGGCCGATCACCTACACCCCGTGGGCCGATGATGGGGGTGCGTCATGACGCTCGCACTGCGGTCCGCCGCCCGGCGCCTGCGCCTGCTGGCGGCTCTGGTCGGTGTGGCGTGGCTGACGGCGTTCGCGCCGCCGGCCGGCGCCCACGTCACCGTGCTGGTCGTCCTGCACCACCCGGGATCGGGAGGTGCCCGGTGACCTTCTACGAAGAACGCCGCGCCGACCAGGCAGCCAAGGCGGAACAGAAGCGTCTGGACGCCCGGCACGACGAGCAGCTGCGGGCCGACCGGCAGCGTGAGGCCGATGAGCGCAAGGCCCGGTTGCAGGATCAGGCGCGGGCTGACCGGCAGGCCGATCGGCTGGACCGGCAGCAGCGTCGCCGGGAGCGGGCCGAGCGTCGCCGGGAGGTTTTGACGCCGGCGGAGATCTACCGCCGGGGCACCCTCGCCGTGGTTACCGCCTCCGGCCTGGCGTCCCTGCCCGCGCAGATCCTGCACTTCGTCGGTATCAGTCCGATGCTGCTGCCGCTGCCGTTGGCGATCGAGGGGCTGGCGTGGGTGATGGCGGCCGGTGTCGCCTATGCCGACGCCCGGCACCTGCCCGCCTGGGTGCGGTGGTTGCTGCGGTCCCTGATCGCCGGGTTCGCCGGGTTTGCCGCGTTCATCAACTACGGCTACGGCCTCTCCCTCGTCCACCACGGCCTGAGTGCCGACGACGCGCAAACGGTCGGTCGGGGGCTGGCCGCGGTCACCCTGCTGGGCCCGATCGCTTTCGAGATCCGGCAGTGGGTGTCGACTCTGGCCGCCTCGATTGAGGGTGCCGATGCCGATCGGCGCGAGCATGCCCGGCGGCGTCGGCGGCATCACCGCAAGGTGGTCCGGATCGCCGATCGGCTCATCTCCGCCGCCCCGTTCGGCACCCTCGATCGGCAGACCGCGTTCGAGCGGGCATGGTCGATCGTGCGTGGCTGCCCCGAACCGGGCATGACGCCCAAGCTGTACGAGCGGGCCGCCAAGTCCGCCCAGGCCATGCACAAGGCCCGAGCCGAACAGCCCGACCGGTCCCCGGCCGAAGCGGCCCCGAAGGGGCCGGACGGTTCAGCGGAACAATCTATGGCTGATCTCGACAAATCGACCCCGGCCCCGATCGATCCATCGGGCCTGCCGGAGCCCGTCACGGAGCCCCTTCCGGACCGGCCCAAGGTCGATCTGGCCAAGCACACCGGCGCGCCGGCCGCCCTGGTGGAGTCGATCCGATCGGCCCCGATCGAAGCGGCCCGGACCGCTGCGGCGGAGGCTCCCCGGCCGCGTCGGGTGACCGGCAAGGTCCCGGCCGCGGCCCGATCGAAGCAGCCGCGACGGACCCCCGAGCAGCTGCTCGACGAGGCCCGATCGGCAACCGCCGATTGGCCGATCGAGAAGCTGAGCGCCGAAGCGATCCGTAAGGCGGTTCGTACCGGACCAGACAAAGCCCGGGACCTGCGGGACACCTTGCGGGCCGAGCGCGCCGACCAGGTCGACCCGAACCGTGAAGAGGAGGTGGCGGCATGAGCATCCGCCGCGAAACCGCAGAAGACGACGGCCTGCGCACTGAGGGTCTCCTCGCACAGGCCGGCAAGGCCATGCGCACCGAGGCCGACCACTTCGACCCGTTTATCACGACGGTGGTGTCCGGCCTGGCCAGCAGCGATTCCCACAACCCGCCCGCCGGACACGGCTACCCGAAGAGGGGCTGACATGACGACCCCGCGCCGCTACCAGTTCGACAACCCCCTGCCCGCCCCGCGGCAGGAATCGTCCCTGCCCGTCTACCAGCCCCAACCGATGCCCGGCCCTGTCGCCTACGACGACGCCCGGCCGATCGTCATCCAGCACATCCACCACGCCCCACCCGACCGCACCGTCCAACGCGTCGCCCTCGGCGCCGGGCTCGGCGGTGGCGCGGTGGCCGCAGGCGTCTTCCTCGGCCCCATGGTCGTCACGCTGCTGACCTCCGCCGCCGTCCCGCTCGCCTTCCTCGCCCTGGTCCTGGTCTCCGCCGCCTGGGGCGTGGGGACGGTCGTGAAGGCCGTCGGCGGGGCGGAGGGGAAGTCGGCCGCGAAGAACGCCGCCAAGGCCCGCCGCCGGCGCGGCTGACCGGTTGCCCGATCCGCCCGTCCCGCAACGGGCGGTGAGGGGAGCCGGGACAGCCCCGGCCGTCGAGGAGGACCGATGGCCCGCAGCACGCACCAGTCCGTCAACGACTACATCGCCGCCCGCAAGGCCGGCGACGCAGACCGTGCCTCCCAGATCGTCCACGAGGTCTGCGCGCGGTTCGCCACCCGCACCACCGACGGCAGCGAAGCTGCCGAGCTGTTCGACGCCACCCTCACCGTCCCGCTCGCCTCCAAGGCCAACTGAGCCGCTGACGGTTGCCCAGACGCGCCCGGCCCGCCGGCCGGGCGCGGTGGGGAGCCGGGACAGCCCCGGCCCAGACGGGAGTCGAGATGGCCCAGCACGACCAGCCGCCGCTCACCGCGGCCGAGAAGGTCAAGATCGCCGGTCTGACCGCCCGGATGTGCAAGCGCTCCCTGGCGGGCGAGAACGTCCACCTCGCCGACCTGCAGCGCAAGGTCGATCGCATCCTCGACGACGCCGCCAAGCGCGCCGAGAACAACCCTCGCTGACTTCGCCCCGGGGCGGCCGCATTCGCCTGGCAGCAGTCCGGCCGCCCCGGGCCCACCTCCGCCTCTCAGCGGTGACAGGAGACTCCATCATGTCCGAACCCGCGGCCGAGCCGATGGGAACCGTCCACAATCTCGACGAACACCGTGCCACCCGCACCGCCGTTGACCTCACCAAAGAGCCCACCCCTGTCCCCGACTCCACCTCGATGCCGGACACGGCGGCGGAGGTGGAAGCGGTGGACCGGGCGGATAACCCGCTGGCCGACTGGCTGACCGTCCCGGACGCCCCGCTGCTGCCGGTGTGGGCCCGCTCCCGCGCCTCGATCCAGGCCAACGTCAAGGCGCTGGGGCGTCTGACGTGGTGGCACACCCGCTACCACGGCCTGAGGGTCCCGAAGTACCTGATGAAGACGATGCTGCTGGCCTGCCGTGGCTTCTTCCGCGCCTGCGCCGGTATCTGGCCGACCCTCACCGCACGGGAGCACACCGCGACCGTCCGCGCCCTACGCGCACAGGTCAAACTCCGTCCCGAAGACATCGAACTGGCTGCCCGGCACCAAGCCGCGCACGCCGCCCGCACGCAGACGCGGAAGTGGCGGTTCGGGATCGCCGCCATCAGCGTGGCCGCCGCCGCGACCGGCATCGCACTTGCCGACCCGGTCATGCAGGTCGGCATGAGCGCCGCCATCGTCGGCCCGCTGGCCTACCTCGGCCGCGGCAAGGAAACCCACCTGCTGGACCAGGCCACGCCGCCGTTGAAGGTGGACATGTCCGCCCAACAGCTCAACGACGCACTTCGCGCCGCCGGCCTACTCAAGCCCGGCAAGGGGGAGGAGGACGGGCCGAAGGTCTCCTGCATCATGGGCCCGGTCCGCGACGGCCGCGGCTGGGCCGTCGTCTTCGACCTGCCCCGCGGCGGCGGCAAAACCGCCTCCGACGTGCTCGCCAAGCGCGAAGTCATCGCACAGGAGCTGGGCGTGGACGAGATCCAGGTCATCATGTCCCGCGTGCGGGCCGCCAAGGGCGGCAACGCCGGCCGGGTCACGATGTGGGTCGCCGACGACGACCCCTACCTGGGCACGCCCACCCCCTCGCCGCTGGAGAAGGCCGAACGGTTCTCCATCTGGGACCCGGTCCCCTTCGGGCAGGATGCCCGCGGCACCCGCATCGACGTGCCCGTCATGTGGCAGTCGATGTTCTTCGGCGGGCTCCCGCGCCGCGGCAAGACCTTCTCCCAGCGCCTGCTGACCGCGGCCGGGTTGCTGGACGCGTACGTGCGGCACTACGTCGCCGACGGCAAGGGCGGCGCCGACTGGATGCCCATGAAGGCCGTCGCCCACCGCCTGGTCATGGGCGCCGAAGAAGACGCCATCGAGGCGCTGAAGGCCATGCTGGCGGAGCTGTTGGCGGAGATGGAGCGGCGGTTCGCGCTGCTGCGGGACCTGCCCCCGTCCATCTGCCCTGAGGGCAAGCTCACCCCGGACATCGTGGCGAAGTACAACCTGCCGGTCATCTTCGTGACCGTCGACGAGTTGCAGGAGTACTTCACCGCGATGGAGAAGGACGACCGGGAGCAGGTCATCAACGACCTGTGCCGCATCGCGCGCCGCGGTCCGGCTGCCGGGTTCATCTCCAACTTCGCCTCCCAGCGGCCCGATGCGGACTCGGTCCCGACGAAGCTGCGGGAGATCATCACCATCCGCTACTCGACCCAGGTCGTGGACCGGGCCAGCAGCGACATGGTCCTGGGCAAGGGCAAGGCCGCCCAGGGCGCCGACGCCTCCGTCCTGTCCGAGGAACACAAGGGCGTGGGCGTGCTGGTCACCGGCCCCGCCTCCTACGTCACCGTCCGCGCCGACCTGATGGACGGCCCCACCTTCGCCTCCCTGTGCCACAAGGGCCGCCTCCTGCGGGAAGCGGCCGGACAGCTCACCGGGGACGCAGCCGGGGACGTCACCGCCGCAGCCGACGCCGCGGGCATCACGGTGCCGCCGATCATCTCCGACGTCCTGGAAGTCATGCGGCACTCACCACGCATGTACACCACCGACCTGCTCAACGGCCTGGTCAACCTCGACGAGGACACCTACGGCGACTTCAACCCCGAAACCCTCGCCTCCGAACTGGAGGCGGCCGGAGTGAAGCGCTCCAGCAAGCAAGTCAAGATCAACGGCAAGGCCCTCGCCGGATACCAGCGCCGCGACATCGAAGACGCCGTACCCGCCGAGATCCTCCTCGCCGCCGGCAGGTAGAGGGGTCCCCTCCACCCCGCCCCCATCCCGCACCCCTCTCCGGCACCCTGCGGGGGCATCTCGGCAGGGGGCCGAAGTCACGGGGGCCCATGACCCCGGTCCAGGGGGTGGTCACGGCCGCTGACCTGCAAGGTCATGCCGGTCAAGGGGGTTCCCTGCCCCCTCCCCGGACCCCGTCCAGAGCCATCCAGCACAGCACACCCCTGGAGGGCCGGTGTCCGCCTCAATCACCGAGGAGACCCGTGTACGAGGACGACGACTTCATCGACTGCGAGCTGTGCGCCCCCACCGACGACAGCGAGCCCTACCCCTACGCGCACTGCTGCGGCTGCGGCGCCGACGGCTCCAGCGAACGCCCCGACTGCACCTGCGAGTAGCAACAGCAAGGGCGGCCCCCTCTCACGCCAATGAAGCGGGGCCGCCCTCATCCACCAGCCCCTACGAGAACTGTGGAGGTCTCCAGCATGCCCGACCCCAGCACGCCCCCGCCACAACCCCCAGCGCTGCTCCTGCGCGCTGCGTCCACCCTGTGGACGCAGGCCAAGGCCGCCTACCTCTCCGGCGCCTTCCCCGCCTACGGGAGCCCTGCATGGTGCAGCCTGCCCTCGGATAGCCCGCAGCGGCTCGCCGCCGCCCTGGACGCCGCCGAGCACTGGCGCCGCCACGTCGCCGAACAGCAGCGCCTCGACGCCCTGGCGGACTCCGACCCGGAGGCATGGTTCCGGGAGGTCACCGCCGACGCCAACGAGGAAGCCCGGCGCACCCTAAGCCGCCTGCGGCTGTCGCGAGTCCCAACCGCCGACGAGATGACCACCCGCCGCCGCCCCCGGCCCGCCCGCCCGATCACGGCCTGCCCCACCTGGCCGCCGCTCGCCATCCCCGGCCGTCCCGGCTGGTGGCGCCACTACCGCGACGGCCAGCAGGTCGACCTGCCCCACCGCGAAGCACCCGCACCGGAGAGGAAAACAGCGGCATGAGCAGCGACACCACGGCCAGGATCCCGCACCAGCCCCCGGAACAGGTCTTCTTCGGGCTGCACATCATCGCTCCGCCGGACTGGAGCGCCCTCACCCGCGCCACCGCCCTGTGTCGCTGCGGGGCCTACGACCGGGAAGCCCGCGGCCGTCGTGCCGTCCTGCGGCTGGTCGCGGACTGGGACCGCCATCGCACCGCCACGTGCCCGCTGCGCACCAGCCCGGAAGGGACCCAGGCCGCATGACCGGCACGGAAGAACTTCCCGCCCCCACCCACCCCATGGCCGTCGCCCGCCGGCTCCTGCCGGACTGGCAGACCGAAGACGAACAGCTCGCCTACCGGCGCTGGCGCGGGTCCTGGATGCGCTGGACCGGCACCTGCTGGCGAGAGCTGGACGAAGCACAGGTGCGCGCGGCGATGTATGAGCGGCTGGAGCACGCCGTTTATCGGGCACCCACCAAGGAAGGTGAGACCGAGGAACGGGACTGGGCGCCGACCAAGCAGAAGATCGGCAACCTGCTCGATGCCCTTGGGGCCATCACACTGCTGCCGACCGACACCGACGCCCCCGCCTGGCTCAACGGCGAGCAGGACAGCGGGCCGATCGTGGCCTGCGAGAACGGCCTACTCAGGATCGGCGACCGCGCGCTACTGCCGCACACCCCGGGCTTCTTCAATCTGGTATCCGTGCCGTTCGCCTACGACCCCGCCGCCACGGCACCGGCGTGGGAGCGGTTCTTGGCCCAGATCTGGCCGGACGACCCCGACGCGATCCAGGCACTTCAGGAGTGGTTCGGCTACGTCCTGTCCGGCCGCACCGACCTCCAAAAGATCCTGCTCATTGTCGGCCCCTCCCGGTCGGGCAAGGGCACCATCGCCCGGGTACTCAGAGCGCTGGTCGGCAAGGAGAACCTGGCCGGACCGACCCTCGCCGGACTGGGCACGAACTTCGGTCTGTCGACCCTGGTCGGCAAATCGCTGGCCGTCATCTCCGACGCCCGACTGTCCGGCAGCGACAACAGCCAGGTGGTCGAGCGGCTGCTGACCATCTCGGGTGACGACACCCTCGACGTGGACCGGAAGTTCAAGCAGCCCTGGACCGGCAAACTGCCCTCCCGGCTGATGATCCTGTCCAACGAGCTGCCGCACTTCGGCGACTCCTCCGGGGTCATCGCCAACCGGTTCGTCCTGCTCAGCATGCGGGTGTCGTGGCTCGGCAAGGAAGACCCCACCCTCACCGACCGCCTCACCGCGGAGATGCCCGGCATCCTCAACTGGGCACTGGAAGGGCTCGCCCGTCTTCAGCGCACCAGCCGGATCACGGAACCCGCCTCCAGCCGCGACGCGGTCACCACCATGCGCGACACCGCCTCCCCCACCAGTGCGTTCGTCCGCGAGCGCTGCACCACCGGCCCGACGTGCACCGTCCCCGTGGACGACCTGTGGGCCATCTGGCGCGAGTGGGCCGAGGACAACGGAGTCCGCGCCGGCACCAAGCAGGTGTTCGGCCGCAACCTGCTCTCCGTCATCCCCCAGCTCAACCGCACCCGCCCCCGCGCTCCCTCAGGCGAACGGATCGCCACCTACAACGGCATCACCCTCAGCGGAAGTTGAGCCCACAATCCGCCGGGTCGCGGCCCATCGCGACCCAACACCCCTGACCTGCGGTTTTCCCCACCACTCACCGCGGCCCATCGCGGCCCAGCCCACTCGAAGTTTGGGCCGCGATGGGCCGCACAGAGACCCGGCAAAACCGCAGGTCACAGCCTTGGGCCGCGATGGGCCGCGACCCACAGCATTGTGAATCCAACTCAACAGAGAGCCCGGCCCCGTGGAGGCAGCCGTGAGCAAAGCTCCGCTCACCTCGATCGAGTCGCTGATGGTGCCGGAGGTCATGGAAGCGCTGCGCGTCAGTCGCAGCAAGGTCTACGACCTCATCCGCTCCCGTCAGCTCGAAAGCTTCACCATCGGCCGGTCCCGTCGGATCGCTGCCGACTCCCTTCGAGCCTTCATGTCCCAGAGAATCGAGGAGGCCGCCTGATGGCGCGCAAGAGGAACCCGAACGGCGCCGGCAGCATCTGGCAGCGCAAGGACGGCCGCTACGAAGCTCGCGTCTACGTCCCGCAGCCCGACGGCACTCGCAAGCGCAAGACCGTCTACGGCGCCACCTGGGAAGAGTGCGACACCAAGCGGCAGGAACTGGTCCGTCGCGACCGACAGGGCATCCCGACGCCGACCCGGTCGGCCAAGCTGTCTGAGTGGCTGCCGTACTGGCTGGTGGAGCACATCGAGCCCGAGCGGAAGAAGACGACGTACGCGAAGTACGAGACGCACGTGCGTCGCTACCTGGTGCCGCAGATCGGCGTGAAGCGGCTGGAGACCTTGGGTGTCGCCGACGTACGCCGGATGCTCGCCGCCGTGCAACGCCAGGCGTCGGCGGCCACGGCCAAGGAGTCGCACCGCGTCCTGCGATCGGCTCTCGCTGCCGCGTGCCGGGAGGAGCTGATCAGTCGGAACGTGGCGCAGTTGGTGCCCGCTCCGCGCGTCCAGCCCAGGGAGTTGAAGCCGTGGACGCTGGACGAGACCATCGCATTCCTGGAGGCGGCCCGGGCGGATCCGCTGTACACGGCGTTCGTGCTGGCCGTGACGCTGGGGCTTCGGCGGGGCGAGATCCTGGGGCTGCGCTGGTGCGACATCGAGTTGGGTCGCCGCACCCTTTCGGTCCGGACTCAGATCCAGCGCGTGCAGAAGGAGCTGTACGCGGACTCCACCAAGAACCGTCGGAGCCGGACGATCCCCTTGCCGCTGATGTGCATCGCGCCCTTGCGGTGGCAGCGCCTGCGGCAGCAGGCTCAGCGACTCGCCGCCGGAGACGACTGGTCGAACGACGGTGGCTACGTCTTCACGACACGCACAGGACGGCCGATCGAGCCCCGGAACCTCAGCCGGTCCTTCGAGCGGATCGGGCAGGCCGCGGGCCTGCCGCGGATCCGGCTGCACGACGCTCGGCACGGCTGCGCGTCCCTGTTGTTCGCCGCCGGTGTCCCGCCGCGGGTCGTAATGGAGATCCTGGGTCACTCGCAGATCGCGGTGACCATGAACGTCTACACCCACGTCTCGGAGGACTCGCGGCGAGAGGCGGTGGGGCACATGGACCGGCTCTTGCGGCGTCGTCGAGGGCGTCCGGAGTAGGGACTGCCGTCAAGTTCTACCGTCAACGCCCCCGTGGAGAGATCTCCGCGGGGGCGTTTTGACTGGTGGGCACAGACGGATTTGAACCGCCGACATCTGCTTTGTAAGAGCAGCGCTCTACCGCTGAGCTATGCGCCCTGGCCGAGCCGACAGACTACCTTGCCCTGGGGCCGGGACCGCAAACCCGGGCCAGGGGGGCGGGCGAGCGTGCGGCGGGTGGTCGACGGGCGGGGTGGGGCGGGCGTGAACTCACCGGTCGGGATGTTCGTTGGGCCGGGTGGGAGAATGTCAGCCGGTCCTGGGGCGATCCGATCGGGAGAGGGATGTGACGGCGACACACATGCAGCCGCAGCCGCGGCCGTCCGGGCAGGGGAGCCGTCGTCGCAGCCGCGGGGGCCGGTTCGGCCGAGCGGTGCGGGAGACGGTGGGGCTCGTCCTGCTGCCGTTGCCGCTGCTGGTGGCGGTGGCACCGATGGCGTTCGCCGGGGGTGGCACCCGGCGCTGGTTCGGGCGCGGGGAGAGCCAGCGAGCCGATGCCCAGGCCGCGAAGGACGCCGCCGCGGCGGCGTTCTACGAGCTCGACACCGCCCATCGCGACCTGCGGATCTCGGTGGAGACGATCACCGCTGTCGACGACTCCCAGCGGGCCCGGCAGGCCGCGGCGGAGTACGAGAGCTTCGGGCAGCGGATCGACCAGGTCAGCCAGGGGTACATCACCGCGGTCGACTCGCATGATCTCGACCGGGACGACATCGACGGCACCGCGCTCGCGCGGGCGCGGGCCGATCTGACCCGGGCGCGGGAGGAGCTGGAGCGGGTCCGCGGGGAGCTGGACTGGTTCGCACAGAGCCTCGCGCCGCTGCTGGAGAACGCCGAGACCCAGCTGGCACGGGTGGCCCCGGCCGTGGAGCAGGCCCGGCAGGCGCTGCTGGCGGCGAGCAACGGGCTGGACGCGGTCCGGGCGCAGGGCCTGCGGGCGGACGACCTCGCGGCCCGGCTGGCGGCGCTCGGCCCGGAGCTGACCCGGCTGAACCAAGGGGCCGCGCAGCACGGCGTACCGGACACGATCCGACGTGCGGAGGACGTGCAGCGGCAGGCCGGGGCGATCCGGTCGGAGGCCGAGCGGCTGCCGGCGACGGCCGCGGAGATCGACAAGCGGCTGGTGTCGCTGCGCACCCGCGCGGAGGCGATCACCACCCGCGCCCAGCAGGTCGCCCCGGTCCTCAGCGAGTTGCGGCGGCGCTACAGCGCGGCGTGCTGGCAGGACCTCCAGAAGGTGCCGGAGCAGGCGGTGGACTCCGTCGAGCAGGCCCGGACGGCGCTGCAGGAGGCCGGGCAGGCCCGCGCGGAGCAGCGCTGGGCGGACGCCACCAGCCGGCTGGCGACCGTGCGGGCGCTGCTCAACACCACCGACGAGGCGGTGTCGGCGGCCGGCGACCGGCTGCGGCGGCTGGACGCGGTGGCGGCCGACCGGCAGCAGGAGGTCGAGCGGACCCGCTTCGCGCTCCGGGACGCGCAGCGGCTGGCGATGGCCGGGCGCAGCACGCCCGACCCCCGGCACGCCGGGCCGCTGGACGAGGCGGTGGCGCGGTTGGACCGCGCGGTCGCGGGCCTGGAGGGACGGCATCCGGACTGGTGGCACTTCCTGACCGAGACCGAGGCGGTACGGGAGACGGCGGCGCGGGTGGTGCAGGAGATCCGCGACCAGCGGGGCGGGGCGACGACCGGCCGCTGAGGCCGGCGGGCGGTCTCCGGAGACCATCGGTCCGCCGCCGGGGAGTCACCGGTCCACCGCCGGGCCGCCGTCCGGTCCCTGTCCAGGGCCTTCCCCCTCCCCTACCCTCCCCCTTCTTGTCCCTATCACCTCTCGTTCCGCGATGGCATGAAATGTCGCCTTGGCGGATGCTGGAGTCCTGGAGTGAGTACGGCCCAGGCTGCTCATCCGCGCGAAGGAGGCCGGACATGGCTGCTACCGGTGCAACCGACCACGTGCTGCACGGGCCCGCTAACCCCCTCCGCCGGTTCAGGCGGCGGCGCACCCAGTTCAACGAGCATCTGCCCGTGGACCACCGGCTGAGCCGGGTCTACCGCATCGGTGCGGGAGTGATGGGGCTGGTGCTGGTCGCGTTCGGCATCCTCGGTCTGACCCATCACATCGGGTTCTTCGACACCGGCGGCTCGACCGTGGCGGGGCTGAACACCAACGGCTCGCTCAGCGTGCTCTCGATCGTCGTCGGCGCGATCCTCTTCGCCGGCATGGTGATCGGCGGGAACTTCGCCTCCACCCTGAACATCGTGCTCGGCGGGCTCTTCCTGCTGAGCGGATTCGTGAACCTGGCGCTGCTGCAGACCGACGCCAACTTCCTCGCCTTCAAGATCCAGAACGTTCTGTTCAGCTTCGTGGTGGGGGTGCTCCTGCTGGTGTTCGGGATGTACGGGCGGGTCAGCGGCGGACTGTCGCACGACAACCCCTACTGGCGCGCCCGGCACCCGGAGGAGGCCGAACGCTTCGAGCGCGGCGAGCTGCACCCGGTGTCCGGGATGACGGCCGGCCGGCAGTCGGCGCGGGTGCGGATGCAGGGCGCCTGGCACGGCGGGATCGGCTCGCTGGGCCCGGGCACCAGCCGCACCGGCCCGCACCCCCGGCACGCCGCCGCCCGCGTCGAAAAGGGCCCGGGCGCGCTCACGGCGGGCACCGGGACGGAGAAGAAGGGCGCGGGGCCGGGCGGCGCGCCCCCGGCCGGCAGCGCCGAGGAGCTGTGAGGGGACGACGGGGACGGAACGGCAAGGAGTGGTGAGTCGGACGGCGGAACTTCAGGGCGTACCGAGGCGGGGTCGTGTGCTCGGTACGCCCTGACGGCTGCGGGGCGGGCCGACCGGCGACCGACGGGAGCGCCGACCGGCAGGCGGAGTACGGGATCCCGGGAGTACCGGGCATGTGGGAGCGACCATGGGGCAGTTGGGCAATCCGGCGTCGCAGGCGGGGCACGGGCTACACGGAGCGGCCGTCGAGGCGCTCGCCAAGCGGATCTTCGAGGGCAGTTACGGCGAGGGCGAAGTCCTGGCCATGCCGGAGCTGATGGCGGAGCTGGAGGTCAGCCAGACCGTGCTGCGCGAGGCGGTGAAGGTGCTGACCACCAAGGGCCTGCTCGCCACCCGCCAGAACCACGGCACCTATGTGCGGCCCCGGGAGGAGTGGAACCTCCTCGACTCCGACGTACTGCGCTGGAAGCTCGCGGCCGGCGCCTCGTCCGACTTCTTCGCCGACATGCTCGAACTCCGCCGGTCCATCGAACCCGCGGCGGCCGCCCTGGCCGCCGAGCGCCGTACCGACGACGACCTGGACGCCCTGAACGCCGCGCTGACCGCGATGTCGGCGACCGAGGACGATCCCGTGCTGCTCGTGCGCGCCGACGCCTCCTTCCACACCGCGATGCTGCTCGCCTCCAACAACCGCTTCTACGCGCAGATGCACCGGGTGATCGTGCCCGTGATCATCCAGCGCGGCCGCCAGGTGTACGCGTCCGGCGATGCCTTCGAGCACCCGTACGGCGTCCATGCGGCGGTGGCCGAGGCCGTCCGGGACCGGGACCTGGACGGGGCGTACATGGCGATGCTGGAGCTGCTCGACAAGTCGGCGCGCGAGCATCCGTAGCGCGGGACCGGGGCAAGGGCGGTCGGCGAGGGGCCGGGGACGCCGGGCGCGGGTAGACCGGGTCGTACGGAGGGGCGGGCGCCCCTCGACGGACCCGCGACGGAAGGACGGTCCCCGCGCCATGGCCGGATCCCCGAAGATCACCCGCATCGAGACCTTCCTCGCCCCGCCGCGCTGGCTGTTCGTCCGGGTGGAGACCGACGACGGCGTCGCGGGCTGGGGCGAGCCGGTGGTCGAGGGGCGGGCCGAGCCGGTCCGGGCGGCCGTGGCGGTGCTGGCGGAACACCTCCTCGGGCAGGACCCGGCGCGCATCGAGGACCACTGGCAGGTGATGACCAAGGGGGGCTTCTACCGGGGCGGCCCGGTGCTCTCCTCCGCCGTAGCCGGCCTGGACCAGGCGCTGTGGGACATCAAGGGGAAGCGCTGCGGGCTCCCCGTCCACCAGTTGCTGGGCGGGCCGGTGCGCGATCGGGTGCGGGCCTATGCCTGGGTCGGTGGCGACGAGCCGGCGGAGATCCGGGACGCGCTGGCCGCGCAGATCGAGGCGGGCTTCACCGCCGTGAAGATGAACGGCTGCGGGCGGATGTCCCCGCTGGCGACCCGGGCGGAGGTGCGCGCCTGCCTGCGCCGCGCCGAGACCGCCCGTGAAGTCCTCGGCGACGAGCGGGACTTCGCCCTCGATTTCCATGGCCGCGTCTCCCCCTCCAACGCCCGCAGGCTGCTGCCGCTGCTGGCGGAGTACGCGCCGCTGTTCGCCGAGGAGCCCGTCCTCCCCGAGCAGGTGGAGGCCCTCCCCGGCCTCGTCGCCGCGTCCGGCGTTCCGCTCGCACTCGGTGAACGTCTCTACACCCGCCGCGAGTTCCTGGCTCCGCTCCGGGCCGGGGTCGCGGTGGTGCAACCCGACGTCTCGCATGCCGGCGGGATCTCCGAACTGCGCCGGATCGCCGCCCTGGCGGAGACCTACGGGGCGCATCTCGCCCCGCACTGCCCGCTCGGCCCGGTCGCCCTCGCCGCCAGTCTCCAAGTGGCGTTCACCACCCCGAACTTCCTCATCCAGGAGCAGTCCCTGGGCATCCACTACCACCGGGGCGCCGAGCTGCTGGACTACGTCGTGGACTCCGCGCCGTTCCGCTTCGACCGCGGCGCGCTGCTGCGGACGGACCGCCCGGGGCTCGGGGTGGAGGTGGACGAGGCGGCCGTCCGGGCGGCGGACGCGGCGGGCGGCCACACCTGGCGGAACCCGGTCTGGCGGTACGAGGACGGCGCGTTCGCCGAATGGTGACGGGCGCCCGGACGGCGGCGGTACGGGGCGAGGCCGTCCGTCGGCGCGCCGCGTGGCAGGGTGGCGGCGACGCACCGTTCGCACGCCCCAGGAGAGGACACGTGGACGCCACCGCACAGGACGACACCAGGACACCGGACGGCACCGGGACACCGCCCGGGCCGGCCGGTCCCGACGTGCTCACCTTCGGGGAGACCATGGTGGCGCTGCGCGGCGACGGCCCATTGAAGCTCGGCGGCACCCTGCGGGTCTCGGTCGCCGGCGCGGAGAGCAACGTCGCGATCGGCCTGGCCCGGCTCGGCCACCGCGTGCACTGGACCGGTGCGGTCGGCGCGGACGAGGCCGGGGGAACTGGTGCTGCGGACGCTGCGGGCCGAGGGTGTCGAGGTGCTGCGCGGCTGGCTGCCCTCCGTGGACCTGCTGATCGCCTCCGGCGACGAGCTGCCGCTGTGTCTGCCGGGGCCGGCCGGCGACCCCGCCGAGGACGCCGCCCGGCTGCTGGCCCTGGGCGTCCGCGAGGTGGTGCTGACGCACGGCGCGGACGGCGCGACGGCGTTCACCGGTGCGGACGGCCCGCACCACCAACCCGCCGTCCCCGTCCGGGCGGTGGACCCGGTGGGCGCCGGCGACGCCTTCGTGGCGGGGTACCTCTCGGCGCTGCTGGACGGCGCGGACCTCGCCGGGCGGCTGGCGCGGGCGGCCACCACCGGCGCGTTCGCCGCCGCCTCCCGGGGCGACTGGGAGGGCGCGCCGACCCGCGCGGAGCTGTCCCTGCTGGGCGCGCCGCCGGGCACCGTGGTGCGCTGACCGCGGGCGCGGCGGGGCCCGGCCGGCGGCCCGGACCCGACGGGCACCCCCGAACCGCGGCCGTGCCCCGTAATCTGTGGCCATGCCCCGTTACGAATACCGCTGCCGCCCCTGTGGGACCACCTTCGAGCTGAACCGGCCGATGGCCGAGTCGTCCGCCCCGGCCGCCTGCCCGGAGGGCCACCAGGACACCGTGAAGCTGCTCTCCACCGTCGCCGTCGGAGGGACCGCGGCCGCGCCGGCCGCGCCGCGCGGCGGAGGCGGCGGCTGCTGCGGGGGCGGCTGCTGCGGCTGACCGCGGCCCCGGGCCGTCGGACGGACCCTAGCGTCTGCGGGCCAGCGTCACCCCGTCGGCCACGGTGAGCAGCACGGCCTCCATGCGGGTGTCCGCCAGGACGTGGTCGTTGAACTCCCGGATCGCCAGGGCCGATCCGGTGGCCGCGGGGTCGACGACCGCGCCGTGGAACAGGACGTTGTCCGCGACCAGCAGGCCGCCGGGCCGCAGCCGCGGCACCAGCTCCTCCCAGTACGCGATGTAGCCGCTCTTGTCGGCGTCGAGGTAGACCAGGTCGATGTGCGGCTCGGCCGGCATCGCCCGGAGGGTCTCCAGCGCGGGCGCGATCCGCAGCCGGATCCGGTCCGCGACGCCGGCCTTCGCCCAGGCGTCCCGGCCGTGGGCGGTCCACTCCTCGGAGACGTCGCAGGCGGTCAGCGTCCCGCCTTCGGGCAGCGCCCGGGCCATGGCCAGGGTCGCGAAGCCGGTGAACGTGCCCACCTCGACCACATGCCGGGCTCCGGTCAGACGGACCAGGAAGGCCAGCAGCGACGCCTGTTCCGGTGCCGACAGCATCCCGGCCGCCTCGGGGAACCGCTCGCGGGTGAGGTCGGCGAGGTCCTGCAGTACGGGGTCCAGCGGTGGGTTGTGCGCCAATACGTAGTCGTACAGCTCCGGGGTGATCGGTGCGCTCTTGGGCTCTGCCATGTGCTCTCCTCCCAGTCGCGGGCAGCCTATTGCGGGCACCCGCGGGGTGTCACCAGGCTCGCCCCGGGGCCGTGACGCCGTCCAGGAAGGCGCGGGCGATCATCTCTCCGGCGGCCACTCCCCGTTCGTCGAGCGCGGTGACGTGCGGGGCCCGCCAGCCGGTGTCGGCCAGTTCGCCGTGGCCCGGGCGCCAGCCGCGGTCCGCGGCCAGCAGCAGGTCGGTGTCGAGCAGCGAGTCGCCGGCCGCGAGGATCCCGGGGGCGCCGGTGCGGCGGGCCACCTCGGCCACCGCGGCGCTCTTGGTGAGCGGCCGGGGAACGGCGTAGATCTTGCGGCCCTGGAGGGAGACCGTCCAGCCGCGCGGCTCGGCCCAGGCGGCCAGGTCCTTCACCCAGGTCTCCGGGAGCAGGGACCGTTCCACGACGAGGTAGGCGAAGAGGTCCTCGGCGGTCCGCTCGCTGCGCAGCCAGGCCGGGTCGGCGGTGCGGACCAGGTGCGCGCGGATCTCGTCCAGCGGCGCGCACTGGGCGGCGAGCCGGGCGGCGACGGTGCGCTGCCAGTCCGGGTCGGACTCGCCCCGGACGAGCAGGTGGCCACCGTTGGCGCAGACCGCGAACTCCGGCGGCGGGCCGGGGAGACGGATGCGCCGGTACTGCTCGCGGGTGCGGGTGGTGGCCGGTACGAAGGTGGTGCGCCGGGCCAGTTCGGTGAGCAGCGCGGCGGCCGTCTCGGTCAGGTAGGAGAGCGGCCGGCCCTCGTAGATCTCGACGCACAGCAGCCGGGGGGCCGCGGCGTCGGGGCCGGTGAGGTACAGCGCGGCGGCCGAGTAGATCAGGGTGCGGTCGAGGTCGCTGGCGACCAGCGGTGCGGACGTGGTCATCAGCAGGACACCGCCTTGCCGTCGGCGCCGGTGGCCCCGCGGGTGAACCGGGGGTGGATCAATCCGACGCAGGTGTACGGGAGTTCGTCGACCTCCTCGACGGGCACGCCGCGCTGTTCGGCCAGCAGGCGGACGTGGTCGAGGTCGCTGCCGGCGCCGCGCCGGGCGAGGATCCGCCAGGGCACCCGGCGCAGCAGGACCCGGGTGGTCTCGCCGACGCCGGGTTTGACGAGGTTGATGTCGTGGATGCCGTACTCCGCGCTGATCCGCTCGACGGCCGCCCAGCCCGCCCAGGTCGGGGTGCGGTCGGCGGCGGCCAGTTTCCGCACGTCGTCGGCGACCGCGTCGGCGACCTCGGTGAAGCGGGCGGCGACGGTGTCCAGGAACTCCGCCGACAGGTCGGCGCCGGCCAGTTCGCGGTAGAACTTGGCGCCGTGGAAGTCGTCCGGTCCGACCAGGTCGGCGCGGAGGACGGTGCGCGAGACCAGCCCGGAGACGGTGGAGTTCAGGCAGGCGGACGGGATGAGGAAGTCGTCCCGGGTGCCGTAGGTCGTCACGCAGCCGCCGGGGTCGGCGAGCACCGCGATCCGCGGGTCGAAGCCGGGGCCCTCGGCGGAGCCGGGATAGTCCGTGAAGTCGGCCAGCGCGCCGGCGAGTTCGCGGGTGATCGCGCCCTTGCCCGTCCAGCCGTCCACGAACACCGCGTCCGCCGGGTCGTGGTGGGCGGCCAGCCAGCGCAGGGCGGTGGTGTCGATGCCCCGGCCGCGGACGATGGAGACGGCGTAGTGCGGCAGATCCAGGCCGCGGGTGTGCGCGGCCCAGCGGCGCATCAGGATGCCGACGGGGGTGCCGGCCCGGGCCAGCGAGACCAGGACCGGGCGGGGGCCCCGCTCGGCGAGGACGGTCTCGGTGACCGTCCCGACGGCGCGGGCGATCCGGCCGGCCGAGGCGTCCAGCGCGGCGTGGAACAGCTCCTGGTACTCCTCGCTGGGCTGGTACTCGACCGGCAGCGACTCCGCGTAGTGGGCGCCGCCGCGCTGGATCGCCTCCTCGCGCTCCTCGGTGGGCGCCTCCAACGTGACGTCGGACAGGTCCTGGAGCAGCCAGCCGACCTCCTCGGGGGCGTAGGAGGAGAACGCCGGGCCACGCAGCGGGCCTGGGAGCGAGTCGCGCAGCGGGCCGGGGAGCGCACCGCGCGGGGTGTGGGCGGGGACGACGGCCAGCAGCAGCCGGTCGGTGTGGCCGGCGAGCCGGTCCAGGAGGCCGCCGGGGGCGTGCAGTTCGGGCCGGTCGCCGGCCGAGTCGACGACCGCGACGACGGCGTCGAAGCGGCGCCGCGGGTCGCTGCCGGGGGCGACGTTGTAGGCGTAGCGCTCCCCCGGGCCGTCCGCCGGGCGGTCGTGGGCGGGGAACGCCAGCCGGGTGCGGATGGCGTAGCCGGGGTCGTCCACGGCGAGCACCGGCGAGCGGGTGGTGGTCGAGAAGCGGACGGTCGCGCCGGTCCCGGCGACGTGCGCGTCCAGGGCTCCGGCCAGGCGCAGCGGGGCGTACATCAGCTCCTCGTTGCCGAGGACGAGGATGCGGCGGGCGGCGCCGAGGTGCCCGGCGAGCCGCTCGGCCATGGCGGGCAGGTGCTCCTCCAGGAGCGCGCGGTGGGCCGGGGTGAAGCCGTGCCGTCCGCCGTCGGGCAGTCCGGCGGGCCAGCCGAGGTCGACGCGCACCGCCCGCGGGGGCGCGGCCGCGCCGCTCCCGGGGAGCGCGGGCGGCTCCTCGTGGGCGGCGACCAGTGCCCGGCCGCGCTCCAACACGTCGTCGGGCAGCTGGACGTCGCCGTCGGCCAGCGCCACCAGGTCGAC
Organism: Streptomyces noursei; assembly: GCF_016917755.1. GTDB lineage: Bacteria > Actinomycetota > Actinomycetes > Streptomycetales > Streptomycetaceae > Streptomyces > Streptomyces yunnanensis. The sequence continues at coordinate 3,482,318 of NZ_CP070326.1, forward strand.
GCGGGCGCCCAGTTCGGCGGCGAACTCCGCCAGCCGCCCGCGGTCCGCGGCGGAGCGCATGTCCACCAGGGCGACGACGACGTACCGCGTCCGCGGATGGCGGGCGTGCAGCGCCCGGATGGTGTTCAGCACCGTCCGCCCGGTGGAGAACTCGTCGTCGACGAGGACCAGGGGGCCGTCGCCGGCGAGCAGGGTGCGGTCCTCGGGGAGCAGCAGGTGCGAGGTGGCGTGGCTGTGCTCCTCCTCGAAGCCGGCGGTGTGCGGGACGCCCGGGACCGGGCGGCGGGTGGAGTGCAGGTACGGCGCGAGCGCCAGCCCGTCGGCGACCGAGTGGCCCAGCCCGGTGGCGGTCTCGGCGTAGCCGAGGACGACGGCGCGGGCGGCGTCGGCGTCGCCGAGCAGCGCGCGCACCCGACGGCCCAGCCCGACGCCGGCGCCGTGCACCACGTCCGGGCGCTGCGGTACGTGCTTGCCGAGCACGTTGGAGACCAGCAGGTGGGCGCGCTTGGGGTTGCGCCGCAGCGCCAGCCCGAGCAGCTCCGGCAGCTCGTCCCCGCCGCTCAGCGCGACGCCGAGCCGTCCGGCGACCCACTCTCCCGTCCACACCACGTGCTGCGTCTCCTCCGTCGTCGCGTCCATGCCGTCGTTCATGTCATCGCTCTTGCCTGTCGTGCTTGCGGTCGTGCTCGGTGCTGGTCCCACGGGGTGCTCAGGCCGGTTGGAGGCTGGCGGTGAGCAGCTCCACGAAGCCGATGTCCTCGCGGGCCACGCCGAACACCTCGGCCCGCAGCAGCGTCCGCTCGGCCCAGGCGCGGTGCGGCTTCACCTCGTTCATCTTGTTGGTGTACGAGGAGCGCAGCACCCCGCCGTCGCCGCGCTCCGGCCGCAGGATGTCGGTGGCGTCGCTGTACTCCTCGTGGCTGACGACCGACAGCGCGTGCACCGGGGCGACGTGCGAGGGGTGGATGCAGGTCTTGCCCGTCAGGCCGTTGGCGCGGTCCAGTTCGATCTCGCGCAGCAGGCCGTCCATGGCGTGCTCGATCAGGCTGGTGCGGAGCTCCTCGGCCTGCCCCAGGAACGGGCTGCGCCGCAGCTGCGGCTTGAACATCCGCTCGTGCAGCCGGAAGTACTCCCACACCGGGCCGGTGACCGTGAAGCCGGTGCCGTCCGCGCGGCCGAGGACGTTCACCACGTCGGCGATCACGGAGGCGACGATCTGGACGTCGTAGGCCGTCATGTCGGGGGCCCGGCGCAGGCCGTAGGCGGAGCAGAAGTCGGTGACGCCCAGGCGCAGGGCGAGCACCCGGTCGCGGTAGCCGCCGACGGTGCGGGCGATGCCCTGCAGGGTCGCGGCCCGGCTCTCCAGATGGAGCAGCTGCGGGGACTCCAGGACCGGCATCGCGAACAGCCGTCGCCCGCAGTCGGATTCGGCGGCGGCCAGCGCCTCCAGGAAGGGCACGCCGCGCTCGGCGGTGAACTTGGGAAGTACGAATCCGGACAGCCTGCGCACGGCCGGCCCCAGGCGGCCCACCAGGTCCGGGATCTGGGCCGGTTCGCGGACGCGGATGAAGAGCAGCGGCAGATCCTCGCCACGGTCGGCGGCCTCGTCGAGCAGGGCGAACTGCCGGACGAGGTTCTCCTCGCCGGCCGCCACGTCGCCGTCGCCTATGGAGTCTTCGAGGCAGAGCACCATGGACGTGACGCCGAGGGCGACCTGCTTGCGGATGTCGGCGGCGAGCCGGGGGCGGGTGGCGGGGCTGTAGAGCGTGGCACCGAGGGCGGCCGCGAGCGTACGGGCCGAGGAGTCGGCGGTGAACTCCACCGGCTCCTTATGGAACAGCGTCTTCCGAATATCGGGCGGAAGATGCCCAAAGTGCCGCATACGACTCCCCGTATAAAAGCGGGACCCGGGCACCCCCGCCGTGTCCCACTGTCTGGATCCAGCCGGTAATCGTACGTGCGCGGGGGTGCCGAAAGTTCCCGCCGGGGCGAAAATCTCGCCATCCTCGGGTGGCGGCCGGGTGTCCGGGAAGCACCGTGCCCGGCCCCCACGTTGTGACCGTCAGCAGAGGGAAGGCAGGATTGCCGCATGACGCACGCGATGCTGAAGGGGTCGAACGTCCCCCTCGACGCCACGGCCGTCCGGGCCGTTCTGCGCTGGACGCCGGGCGCCGGCGTCCCCGATGTCGACGCCTCGGCCCTGCTGGTGGGACCGGACGGACGCGTGCGCTCCGACGAGGACTTCATCTTCTACAACCAGCCGCGGCACCCCAGCGGCCTGGTCCGGCACCTGCCCAAGACCCACCGGTCCGACGCGCTGACCGACACCATCGAGGCGGAGCTGACGGCGCTCGACCCCTCGGTGGCGCGGGTGGTGCTCGCCGCCTCCTCGGACGGCGGCCCGTTCGCCGGCGTGACGGACCTGCGGGTGCTGCTGTACGACGCAGCGGCGCCGGACGGCGAGCCGCTGGCGGTCTTCGACGTGGCGCCCGAGACGGGCGAGGAGACCGCACTGATCTGCGGGGAGCTGTACCGCCGCGGCGACAGCTGGAAGTTCCGGGCGCTCGGCCAGGGCTACGAGAGCGGACTGGTCGGCCTGGCCACGGAGTTCGGCATCTCGGTGGACGAGAGCGACGCGTCAGGCGCCGGCCCGGCCGCGGACTCCCCGTCCCCGGAGGCGTCCGCCGCGGACCCGCAGGGCGAGGCCCCCACCGCCGCCGTGGCGCGCCCCGTGGACGGCGCCCCGCCCGCCGCCGCGCCGGGCCCCGCGCCGTCCGGCCCGGTTTCCCCGCCGCCCGGCGCCTGGCCCGAGGAGGCGACCGCGCCACCCGTCGGCGGCCCGCAGGCGGATCCGGCGGCGGTCACCCAGCACGTACCGGACCGGATGCCGGAGCCCTTCTCCGCCGCTCCGCTGCCACCCGCGCCCACCGGCGGCTACGGCTACCCGGCCAACGTCCCGCCCCCGCCGGCCCAGCCCCCGGGCTCGGCCTCCGAAGGCATGTTTGGCAGCCGAGGCGGAGCGCAGCGGAGCGGCTACCCGGGCCCGCCGCCGCAGCAGCCGCTCTACCCGCAGCAGCCGCCCGCCTACGGCTATCCCCAGCAGCCGCCGCAGCCCGCCCCGACGGGCTCGGCCTCCGAGGGCATGTTCGGCAGCCGAGGCAGAGCGCACGGGTACCCAGTACCGCAGCAACCGCCGCAGCCGCAGCCGTTCGTGCCCGATCCGTCGTTCGTCCTGCCGCCCCAGGGGCCGCAGTTCCAGCGCCGCTGACGCACCGACGGAAGCGGCCGGGGCGCGGGGGGCGTGTGCCCCCCGCGCCCCGGCCGCACCGGGTCCGCCGGGTCCGCCGGGTCCTCAGACCTTCGACTTGTAGCCCCGGCCCCACTGGAGCCCCCAGCCGTAGAGCCGGTCGAGCTCGGCCTGGAAGCCGTAGACGTACTTCACCTCGCGGCGCACCGACAGGCCGTCCTTGCCGTTCTCCAGCATGAAGACGGCGCAGGAGCGGGCCTGTGGCGCCCGCTCGTCCAGCTTGAGCTCCACCCGCGGGCCGGTGCTCGGGTAGAGCGTGATCACCGCGTGCGTGCGGTCGAACGCCGGGGTCCCGTCGTAGATGTAGACGAAGATCAGCAGCCGCTTGATCTCGTCGCGGTGGTCGAGGTTGATGTACAGCGTCTCGCCGGAGCCGGAACCGAACCGGTCGTCGCCGCTGAGCTTGACGAACGGCGGGGCGTTGAGGTCGCCGAGGAAGTCGCCCAGCGGCTGCACCACGCCCTTGCTGCCGTCCTGGAGCTCGTACATGCAGGCCAGGTCCAGGTCCACGTTGACCACGGCCGGGCCCTGGGCCTGCACGATCTCCGGTTTGAACAGCCTGCTCGGGTTCCGCAGCAGGCTCGCGGAACGCTGCCCGCCCCGCTCGCCGAAGTCCGAGGTCCGCATCTGCCAGCTCAGATTGACCCGCAGATGGCCGTTGGCCGCCCCCTGCTTCGTCAGCGAGACGACCGGGTTCCGCTTCGTCAGCTCGACGACGTACGACGCGCCACCGCCGTCGAACTTCGGCGCGTTGCCACGCCACAAGTTCCCCAGGAACGACACCTTGCCCACCCCATAGTTCGGTCCAGGACCACCTACGGGGCGGCCGGTGGGTGTCTCCCCATGGCCGCCCCGCAGAAAGCGTTCCTCAATCAGAGGCCCGTCACACTCCGGATGTCACTTCCGACTGTGCCGACGACTCCGCGCCCGGCTTGCCCTCGCGCCGGTTGCGCAGCACCGACGAGCCGAAGGAGAGCGCGATCAGGACCACGCCGATCAGGCCGGTGATGACCTCGTGGATCTCGTAGCGGATCGTGACGAGCAGGATGACGCCCAGCGCGCCGATGGCGTAGTGCGCGCCGTGCTCCAGGTAGACGTAGTCGTCGAGGGTGCCCTTGCGGACCAGGAAGACGGTCAGCGAGCGGATGTACATCGCGCCGATGCCCAGACCCAGGGCCATCTCGAAGATGTCGTTGGTGATGGCGAACGAGCTGATGACGCCGTCGAAGGAGAACGAGGCGTCGATGACCTCCAGGTAGAGGAACATGAAGAACGCGGCCTTGCCGGCCAGGCCCACCGCGGCGCCGGTCCCGCTGCCCTTCTTCTCCGCCGCGGCCGGCTCGGCGCCGTCCTCGGCCTCCTCGTCCTCGTCCCCGTCTTCCAGCCGGCCCTCGAAGTAGCCGGAGATCCCGCCGACGACGAGGTAGGTGATCAGGCCCGCCACGCCGGAGAGCAGGACCGTGGTGGTCTTGTCACCGCCGCCGTGCGCGGCGTGCGGCGCCACCGTGACGGCGCTCACCAGCAGCACGACCAGGGCGACGATGACGGAGAGGGTGTCGAGCTTGCCGATCCGGGCGAGCGGCTTCTCGATCCACGACAGCCACTTGTAGTCGCGGTCCTCGAGGATGAAGTCGAGGAAGATCATCAGCAGGAAGATGCCGCCGAAGGCCGCGATGGCCGGGTGGGCGCTGGTGACCAGTTCCTGGTAGTGCGCCTTGTCGTTGATGGCGAGTTGGACCGCCTCGATCGGCCCCAGCTTCGCGGTGATCGCGACGATGATGACCGGGAAGACCAGCCGCATGCCGAACACCGCGATGAGGATGCCGACGGTGAGGAAGATCTTCTGCCAGAAGGCGTTCATCTTGCGCAGGATGCCCGCGTTGATGACCGCGTTGTCGAAGGAGAGTGAGATCTCCAGGATGGACAGGATCCCGACGATCGCGAGCCCCTGCCACCCCCAGAGGACGCCGGCCAGGCCGAGGCCGACCACCGTGACGGCGAACGACCAGCCAAAGGTTTTCAGGAGCACTGCCTACCCAATCCTTCTGTGTGGGTCCCCCGCGCCAGTGCGGGGCGCTTTGCGAAACGTTGACCCGAAGTGTAGAGCGCGAAGTTTGCGGCCGGGGCGGTCGGCCCCTGCCCGGCCGGAGAGCCGCAGGTCGGAGCCCAGGTCAGCTGAGGCACGCGCCCCACGGAGCGCGCGGCGCGGCGGTGGACCGCGCCGCGCGCACGGCGCTCACGAGACGTCGACCCCGAAGTCCAGGGCGATCCCGCGCAGTCCGGAGGCGTACCCCTGGCCGACCGCGCGGAACTTCCACTCCCCGTTGCGGCGGTAGACCTCGCCGAAGATCATCGCGGTTTCTCCGGCGGCGTCCTCGCTGAGGTCGTAGCGGGCGAGCTCGCTGCCGTCGGCCTGGTCGACGATGCGGATGAAGGCGTTGCCGACCTGGCCGAAGCTCTGGCCGCGCAGATCGGCCTCGTGGATCGAGACCGGGAAGACGATGGCCTCCACCTGCTCGGGGACCTGGGTGAGGTCGACCAGGATCGTCTCGTCGTCGCCCTCCCCCTCGCCGGTGAGGTTGTCACCGGTGTGCTCGACGGATCCCTCGGGACTCTTGAGGTTGTTGTAGAAGACGAAGTACTCGTCCCCCAGCACCCGGCCCGACCGGCACAGCAGCGCGCTGGCGTCGAGGTCGAACGGCGCTCCCGTGGTGGACCGCGCGTCCCAGCCGAGGCCGACCGCGATCTGGGTGAGATGCGGAGCGGCCTTGGACAGGGAGACGTTGCCCCCCTTGGCGAGTGTGACGCCCATGGTGTTCGTTCCTCCCCGGTGTCGGTGCGGGGCGCGGCTCACGCCCCGAAACGCGTCCGGCGCCGCACTCCCCGGGCAGGGGCGTACGGCGCCGGACGCGGTTGCGCCGTGCGGTCAGACGTTGACGCCGAAGTCCTGCGCGATGCCGCGCAGGCCCGAGGCGTAGCCCTGACCGATGGCGCGGAACTTCCACTCCGCGCCGTTGCGGTACAGCTCGCCGAAGACCATGGCGGTCTCGGTCGAGGCGTCCTCGCTCAGGTCGTAGCGCGCCAACTCCTTGCCGTCGGCCTGGTTGACCACGCGGATGTAGGCGTTGCGGACCTGGCCGAAGCTCTGCTGGCGGGTCTCGGCGTCGTAGATCGACACCGGGAACACGATCTTGCTGACGTCGGCGGGGACACCGGCGAGGTTCACCTTGATGGCCTCGTCGTCGCCCTCGCCCTCACCGGTGGTGTTGTCGCCGGTGTGCTCGACCGAACCGCACGGGCTCTTGAGGTTGTTGAAGAACACGAAGTTCTGGTCGTTGGCGACCTTGCCCTGGTCATTCGTCAGCAGGGCGCTGGCGTCCAGGTCGAAGTCCGTACCGGTGGTGGTACGCGCGTCCCAGCCCAGACCGACGAGAACGGCGGTCAGATTGGGGGCTTCCTTCGTCAGCGAGACGTTGCCGCCCTTGCTGAGGCTGACTCCCACGAGTCCTCCCGTAGATTCGAGGGGTACGTCAAGATGTGCGCCCCCATCGTGCATGGCATCGGATCAACGATTTGATCCTAGTGACCGGTTCCCACCGAATGCAGAAATCGCACATGGATCTTGACGGATGTCCGGCGCCGCGCCCTGCGTGGCGAAAGGACTCAGAGGGTTTCGAGGGCCTTGACGTAGTCGTTGAGGTCGCGGGCGTCGGGCAGGCCGTTGACGACCGTCCAGCGCACCACGCCCTCCTTGTCGATGACGAAGGTGCCGCGGACCGCGCAGCCCTTCTCCTCGTCGAAGACGCCGTAGGCGGTGGACGCCGCGCCGTGCGGCCAGAAGTCCGACAGCAGCGGGTACTCCAGGCCCTCCTGCTCGGCGAAGATCCGCAGCGAGAACGGCGAGTCGTTGGAGACCGCCAGCAGCTGCACGTCGTCGTTGACGAACTTCGGCAGCTCGTCGCGGAGCGCGCACAGCTCACCGGTGCACACGCCGGTGAAGGCGAAGGGGTAGAAGAGCAGGACGACGTTCTTCTCGCCGCGGAAGTCGGAGAGCTTCACCAGCTCGCCGTGCTGGTTCTTCAGCTCGAAATCCGGAGCCTTGGTGCCGACCTCGATCGCCATGGGACTTCCTTCCCGCGTCACTCTCAACTGGACGCGACCACCCTACGCGCCCGGGCCTACGGCCGGTGCACCGCGCCTGAACTGCGCCGAGCCCCTTCCGGAACGCTTCCGGAAGGGGCTCGGCGAGGACGTCGGGTGACGCGGCAGGGTCAGCGCTTGGGCGAGATCAGCCGGCTGCCGGTCCAATCCTTGCCCGCGTTGATGCTCCGGGTCTGCGACAGACCCGAGGTCTGTGCGGCCTCGTTGATGTCGCTCGGCTCGATGTAGCCGTCGCGGCCCGTCTTGGGCGTCAGCAGCCAGATCTGGCCGCCTTCGTCGATCAGACCGATGGCGTCCACCAGCGCGTCCGTGAGATCACCATCGTCGTCTCGGAACCACAGGACGACGACATCAGCGACATCGTCGTAGTCCTCGTCCTCGAGTTCCTGGCCGATGATGGCCTCGATGCCTTCGCGGAGCTCCTGCTCGACGTCGTCGTCGTAGCCGATCTCCTGGACCACCTGTCCGGGCTCGAACCCCAGCTTGGTGGCAGGGTTGGTCCGCTCCTCCGCGTGGTCCGCGGTCGCGCTCACGGATTGCCTCCTGTCATGTTTCGGAAAATACTCGGGAACCCCGCGCGTGCGCGGAGCATTGGGCGTAGTCCACACGTGCCGGGCGGATCGCGCAAGTACCCGGCGATCGAGACCGCCGAAACGGTGACGATCGACGGGCCCGCCGTCGCGGCCCGCCCCTCACCAGGACACCATGAAGTGATACGCACCACAGCATTGTGCCGGGTATATGGGGTACGCGGGAAGGAATGGCCCCCGCGCAGGGTATCGGAGCATCCGCGCTCCCCCACCAGCCGCTACGCGGCCGCACGCCGGGGCGTTTCGAGATGGGCGTATGGTTGCGATTTGGCCGACCACACGAATCGGCCCTCTTCAGCGCCCTCTCCCAGCGGGTGGTTACCCATCGGTAGAGGTGACGTATCCCAGTGGCTCGGTACACGATGGAAGACGGCGCGACACAAGGCCCAGACAACATTCGTTCCCGTGCGCAGCGGCAGCAGCAGGCGCAGCACGACACGAACCGAACACGAAGGAACAGCGTGGCTTCCGGATCCGATCGAAACCCGATCATCATTGGCGGCCTTCCCAGCCAGGTCCCGGACTTCGATCCCGAAGAGACCCAGGAATGGCTCGACTCGCTCGACGCGGCCGTCGACGAGCGAGGCCGGGAACGCGCCCGCTACCTCATGCTCCGGCTGATCGAGCGCGCCCGTGAACGGCGTGTGGCCGTGCCCGAGATGCGGAGCACGGACTACGTCAACACCATCGCGACCAAGGACGAGCCGTTCTTCCCGGGCAACGAGGAGATCGAGCGCAAGGTCCTCAACGCGACCCGGTGGAACGCCGCCGTCATGGTCTCGCGCGCCCAGCGCCCGGGCATCGGCGTCGGCGGCCACATCGCCACCTTCGCCTCCTCCGCCTCGCTGTACGACGTGGGCTTCAACCACTTCTTCCGCGGCAAGGACGAGGGCGACGGCGGCGACCAGGTCTTCTTCCAGGGCCACGCCTCCCCCGGCATCTACGCCCGCGCCTACCTGCTGGACCGCCTCAGCGAGGCCCAGCTGGACGCCTTCCGCCAGGAGAAGTCCAAGGCGCCCAACGGCCTCTCCAGCTACCCGCACCCGCGGCTGATGCCGGACTTCTGGGAGTTCCCGACCGTCTCGATGGGCCTCGGCCCGCTCGGCGCGATCTACCAGGCCCGGATGAACCGCTACATGGAGGCCCGCGGCATCGCCGACACCTCCAAGTCGCATGTCTGGGCGTTCCTCGGCGACGGCGAGATGGACGAGCCCGAGTCGCTCGGCCAGCTGTCCATCGCCGCCCGTGAGGGCCTGGACAACCTGACCTTCGTCGTCAACTGCAACCTCCAGCGGCTGGACGGCCCGGTCCGCGGCAACGGCAAGATCATGCAGGAGCTGGAGTCGCAGTTCCGCGGCGCCGGCTGGAACGTCATCAAGCTGGTGTGGGACCGCAGCTGGGACCCGCTGCTGGCGCAGGACCGCGACGGCATCCTGGTCAACAAGCTCAACACCACCCCCGACGGCCAGTTCCAGACCTACGCCACCGAGACCGGCGCGTACATCCGCCAGCACTTCTTCGGTGACGACCACCGACTGCACGCGATGGTCGAGAACATGACCGACGACCAGATCCTGCACCTGGGTCGCGGCGGCCACGACCACCGGAAGATCTACGCGGCGTACGCGGCGGCCAAGGCCCACAAGGGCCAGCCGACCGTGATCCTGGCCCAGACCGTCAAGGGCTGGACCCTCGGCCCGAACTTCGAGGGCCGCAACGCCACGCACCAGATGAAGAAGCTGACGGTCGAGGACCTCAAGCGCTTCCGCGACCGGCTGCACCTGCCGATCCCGGACAAGGACCTGGAGGACGGCCTGCCGCCGTACTACCACCCGGGTGAGAAGTCCGAAGAGATCCAGTACATGCACGACCGCCGCAAGGGGCTGGGCGGCTATGTGCCGACCCGTGTCGTGCGCGCCAAGCCGCTGGCGCTGCCCGGCGACAAGGCGTACGCCACCGCCAAGAAGGGCTCCGGGGCGCAGAAGATCGCCACGACCATGGCGTTCGTCCGCATCCTGAAGGACCTGATGCGGGACAAGGAGATCGGCAAGCGCTTCGTGCCGATCGCGCCGGACGAGTACCGCACCTTCGGCATGGATGCGTTCTTCCCGTCGGCCAAGATCTACAACCCGCTGGGCCAGAGCTACGAGTCGGTGGACCGCGAACTCCTGCTGGCCTACAAGGAGTCGCCGACCGGCCAGATGCTGCACGACGGCATCACCGAGGCGGGCTGCACCGCGTCGCTGATCGCGGCCGGCTCGGCGTACGCCACCCACGGCGAGCCGCTGATCCCGGTCTACGTCTTCTACTCGATGTTCGGGTTCCAGCGGACCGGCGACCAGTTCTGGCAGATGGCCGACCAGCTCTCGCGCGGCTTCGTGCTCGGTGCGACCGCCGGTCGCACCACCCTGACCGGTGAGGGTCTGCAGCACGCCGACGGCCACTCCCAGCTGCTGGCCTCGACCAACCCGGCCTGTGTCGCCTACGACCCGGCCTACGGCTACGAGATCGCGCACATCGTCAAGGACGGTCTGCGGCGGATGTACGGCGAGACCGCCGACGGCCGGCCGGGCGAGGACGTCTTCTACTACCTGACCGTCTACAACGAGCCGATCGTGCACCCGGCCGAGCCGGAGGACGTCGACGTCGAGGGCATCCTCAAGGGTCTGCACCGGATCAAGCCGGGCGGCAAGGGCGAGCACGCGGCCCAGATCCTCGCCTCGGGCGTCGCCGTGCCGTGGGCCCTGGAGGCCCAGCAGATCCTCGCGGACGAGTGGAACGTCAGGGCCGACGTGTGGTCGGCGACGTCCTGGAACGAGCTGCGCCGCGAGGCGGTGGAGGTCGAGGAGCACAACCTGCTCCACCCGGAGGAGGAGCAGCGCGTCCCGTACGTGACGCAGAAGCTCCAGGGCGCCGAGGGCCCGACGCTCGCGGTCTCGGACTGGATGCGTGCCGTCCCGGACCAGATCGCGCGCTGGGTGCCCGGCACGTACCAGTCGCTGGGCGCCGACGGCTTCGGCTTCGCGGACACCCGCGGTGCCGCCCGCCGCTTCTTCCACATCGACACCCAGTCGATCGTGCTCGGCGTGCTCACCGAGCTGGCCAAGGAGGGCAAGGTCGACCGCTCGCTGCTGAAGCAGGCCATCGACCGCTACCAGCTCCTGGACGTGGCGGCCGCCGACGCGGGTGAGGCCGGCGGCGACGCCTGACCTTCCCGCGGCCGTCCGCCGCACCCTCTCCCCCGCGCCCCCCGACCGGCGAAGCCCGCCGGTCGGGGGGCGCGGTGCGTTGGCCGCGGACGACCGGCTCAGTGCTCCCACAGCTTGAACGCCCTTACCTGGTAGGGGGATCGGGGCACCCAGCTGCCGCCGCCCGGGTAGGTGTCGAACTCGCCGGTCTCGGCGCAGACGGCGCTCTGGTAGGTGGTGACCGGGCGGCCGGTGCGATTGGCGAGCGAGGCGGCGGTCATCCCCTTGGGGAGGGTCACACAGCTCTCGATGTCGGTGCCGGACAGCTCGTAGGTCTGCCGCCGGCCGCCGAACTCCGTGCCCGGCCAGAGGCACAGTTGACCGGCCGCGCAGTTGCCGGCGGCGGTCCGGGCGTGGCCGCCGCCGGACCCGTGGGCGGTCGGGGCGCCCAGGGCGGACGGCGTGAGCAGGGCCGCGGCCAGTGCGGCGAGGCCGGTGACGAGCGCGGTGCTGCGGAACGTGCGGGACGCGTGGATGCGCATAAGGAGTCTCTCCCCCGTGTCGTGGCCGTGGCGGGCCGCGCGGTCTCGGCGCGGGCCACGGCGGTGGCGTCCGCTGCGGGCGGGGTGCCCGCGGCGGGTTCGGGATCGAGCGTGCGGCGGAGCGGGGCCGTCCGCCAAGGCCGTGGCGGCTCCTCCACCCGGATCAGGTATGGGGATAACCCGTCGGGGGTGAATCGGCGTGCTGCCACGGGGAGTTGACGCGTCGCGGGCGGCCGAGGCGGGGTGCGGAAACCGTTCCTCGCGGGCGCGGCACGGGAGTTGGGCAGGCCGCTCACCCAGGAGGCGGGGACCGGGGGCGGTGGTTCCCGTCTCGCTTCATCCGGATGAGGGATACGGCGTGCCGGCCCGTGGCCAACTGCCGTCTGGCGTGCGGCGATTGCCGGCGGACGCGGGAGAAGAGCGACGGGTTGACGCGGAGGGGCGGGGGCCGGGCCCCGTGTTCGCTCCCGTACGCGCAACGGCGCGCGGCCGACCGAGGGGGTGCCTCGGCCGGCCGCGCGCCGCGGGACGGACCGGGTGACGCCGCGGGGCGTCGATGCAGCGACGGTCAGATGTGGCCGACGCCGGCGCCCGCCTCGGCGTTCTCGCCGCGCTTGGTGAAGAGCGCGACGGCGGCGGCGAGCACCGCCACCCCGCAGGCGACCGTGAAGGCCAGGCCCATGCCGGAGACGAAGGTGTCGTGGGCGACCGCGGTGATCTTCTCGGCGTACAGCTTCGGGGTGCCCTTCGGCACCGGCGCGAGGCCCGCCGAGACGGCGTCGGACGCCATGGAGAGCTGCTCGGGCCGCAGCGGCGGGAGGCCGGCGCCCTGCCACTTGCCCGGAAGGTCGTGGTCGACGCGGGAGGCCATCACCGCGCCGAGCACGGCGGTGCCGAGGCTGCCGCCGACCTGCATCGCGGCCTGCTGGAGACCCCCGGCGACGCCGGAGAGCTCCAGCGGGGCGTTGCCCACGATGACCTCGGTGGCGCCGACCATGACGGGCGCGAGGCCCAGGCCGAGCAGGGCGAACCAGACGGACATCGGGCCGGTGGTGGTGCCGGCGTCCAGCCCGGACATGCCGTACATCGCGACGGCGGTGACGACCATGCCGCCGACCAGCGGGATGCGCGGGCCGAACCTGGTGATCAGCGCGCCGGCGAGCGGCGAGCCGACGATCATCATGCCGGTCAGCGGGAGGAGGTGCAGTCCGCTGTCGACGGGGGACATGCCGTGGACGTTCTGGAGGTAGAACGTCACGAAGAACAGGCCGCCCATGAAGGCGAAGGCCATCAGGACCATCAGGATCGTGCCCGCGGTCAGCGGCACGGAGCGGAACATCCGCAGCGGGATGAGCGGCTCGCGCACCCGGGTCTCCAGGACCGCGAAGAGCCCGAAGAGGACGACCGAGCCGATCAGGAAGCCCCAGGTCGTCATGGAGCCCCAGCCCCACTCCGTCGCCTTGATCAGCGGCCAGATCAGGCAGAACATCGCGCCGGACAGCAGCACGATGCCGGGGATGTCGAAGGAGCGGGGGGCGTTCTCCGCGCGGTGGTCCTTGAGGATCACCAGGCCGAGGACCAGGGCCAGCGCGCCGACCGGCACGTTGATGAAGAAGACGGACTGCCAGCTGACGTGCTCGACCAGCAGTCCGCCGACTATCGGGCCGCCGGCGGTGGAGGCACCGATGACCATGCCCCAGATGCCGAGGGCCATGTTCAGCTTCTCGGCGGGGAACGTGGCACGCAGCAGGCCCAGCGCGGCGGGCATCAGCAGCGCACCGAACAGCCCCTGCAGCACGCGGAAGACGATGACCAGTGCGACCTGGCTGGAGAACCCGATGGCGGCGGAGGCGACGGCGAAGCCGGTGATGCCGATCAGGAAGGTCTGGCGGTGACCGAAGCGGTCACCGAGCTTGCCGGCCGTGATCAGCGAGACGGCCAGGGCGAGCATGTAGCCGTTGGTGATCCACTGCACGTCGGCGAGCGACGCGTCCAGATCCTGCTTGATGGCCGGGTTGGCGATGGCGACGATCGTGCCGTCGAGCGCCACCATCATCACGCCGATGGCGACGGAGAACAGCGTCAACCAGGGGTGGCCCCGCAGCCCCTTGCGAGGCTCCGGTACGGGAAGTTCCGGTGCGGCGTGGGCAACCGGGGTCTGAGAGCTCATGATTCGAGGCTAATGTCAGCTACTGACAGTTGACAAAGTAATTCATGAGTCGGTAACTGTCATTTAGCTCACAGGTATCCTGAGCAGCGAGAATTCCACGGAAAGGCGGCGCAGGATGGCGGACCCGACGCCGCAGACAACTCCCCCCGGCGGGCTGCGCGAACGCAAGAAGCAGCGCACCCGCGACGCCCTGATCCGCGCGGCACTGGAGCTGTTCACGGAGCAGGGCTACGAGGCCACGACGATCGACGAGATCGCCGAGGCCGTGGACGTCTCGCAGCGCACCTTCTTCCGGTACTTCAGCAACAAGCAGGAAGTGACCTTCGCCGTCCAGGACATGGTCGAGGCGCGCTTCCTGGAGGAGCTCCGGGCCCGGCCGGCGGACGAGCCGCCGCTGCCCGCCCTGCGCGGTGCGGTGCTGACCGCCTGGGACGAGATCGGCAACGCCATCGCGTCGGTGATCCCGGTGGATCTGTACATGCGCACGTTCCAGATGATCGAGTCGACTCCGGCGCTGGTCGCCGCGCACCTGCGGCGCTTCACAGAACTGGAGGAGCAGATCGCCCAGTTGATCGCCCGGCGGGAGGGGCTGGACGTGGACGTCGACCCGCGCCCGAGGGTGCTGGTCGCGGCGTTCAGCGGCGTGATGCGGGTGGCCGGGAAGGTGTGGGGCGAGGGCCACGACTGCAGCGTGGCGGCGATCCGCGAGGTGACCCAGTCCTATCTGGACCACATCGGACCGGCGATCGAGACCGACTGGCGGGGGAAGGGGACCCCTCGCGCCGGGCATGAACACGCTCGCGACCAGGCGTAACGCCCCCCGCCCGGTGCGTGATCGGTTCACGCCTCAATGAGATCGGGCCTGCACAACCGAGCATCGAACAACGATGCAATGTGCCCGTTTTGACACAAATACCCTGCACAAAACGTGAGATGCCTCACGGGGGCCCGCGGGCACCCTCCCTCGTCTCCTAGGGTGGCCCGCGGTGACTTCTTTCCCGGGCCTCGCTCCCTCCTCCGGTTTCCTGCAGTCCACTGTCTGGCGTGCCGCGCTCGCCCTGCTGGTGGTGTTCGTGATGCTCGCCATCACGGGCTGGACGGCCATCAGAAGCACCAAGGAGGACGCCAACCCCCTGGCCACCGCGAAGAACGCCTGGCGGCACGCCACGTTCCACGGACGGCCGCTGCCCGACCCCGACGCCGCACCGGCCACCGTCCGCGCCTTCTTCGCCTCCCTCGACCGAGCCGAGCGCGCGCAGCTGGCGCACCGCTACCCGCTGGTCGTCGGCAACCTGGGCGGCGCCCCCGTCACGCTCCGGTACCGCGCCAACCAGATGGCGATCGACGACGCCCGCGTGATCGAGAAGCGGCGCATGGACGATCACCGGCTCACGCCCGTCGGCCGCCAGGAGGCGAGCCGGCTGATGCACCGCCTCGAATCCCTGATGAGCCCGGGCCGCCAGATCCTGGCGTTCGACCCGGCGGGCGACGGCCGGGCCGCGGAGGTCTTCGGCGACCTCGCCACCGCCGACCGGGTCTCCGTGGTGGTCCCCGGCGTGGACACCAACCTCTCGACCTTCGAGCGCACCGCCAAGGCGACGGCCGCCCCCGTGGGCATGGCGAAGTCCCTGTACGAAGCCGAGCGGGCGGCCCGCCCCGACGCCCGTACAGCGGTGATCGCCTGGGCCGACTACACCACGCCGTCCGGACTGGGCGTCGAGGCGGCCACCGGGCAGCTCGCCCGGGCCGGGGCCGTCCGCCTGCGCTCCCTGGTGGACGCGCTGCCGTCCACCGACTCCGTCTCGCTGTTCTGCCACAGCTACGGGTCCGTGGTGTGCGGGGTCGCGGCCCGGGACCTCCCCGACGACGTCACCGACATCGCGGTGGCCGGCAGCCCCGGCATGCGGGCCGGGAACCTGTCGGGCCTGGGCACGCGCGCCCGGGTCTGGGCGATGCGGGACGCCGACGACTGGATCCAGGACGTGCCGTACCTGGAGGTCGGCGGGCTCGGCCACGGTGCCGACCCGGTCGATCCGTCCTTCGGCGCCCGGATCCTCTCCGCCCAGGGCGCGGCCGGCCACGCCGGCTACTTCGCGCCCGGCACCCAGAGCCTGCGCAACTTCGCCCTGGTCGGGGTGGGCGACCTCGGGTCGGTGGACTGCGCCGCCAGCGACCCCCGCTGCAGCGCGGACCTGGCCTGACGGCCGGCCGCGCCACCGCCGGCGCCCGCGGGTACGGCCCGGCGCCCGGGGACGGGCCGTACCCGCGGGAACCGCACCCGCGCCGGCTGACGTGAACAGGGCAAGGGCGACGACCGGGCGACCGGGAGCCCTTTTGACACGCGTAGCGCTGGTGTCCGGAAGGGGGACGGGCGGGCAACCACCCGCATACGATGAGCCGCATGGGTGATGTGCTAGTCGGTTTTCACGCCGCCTGGGAGTTCGACTCGGACTCCGTACTCATCCGCTTCGAACGGGGGATCCGCAGGCCGAGGCTGTTCCAGGCGCTCGGCGAGCGACGCATTCCGTACGAGGCGCTGAGATCCGTCGAGGTCTCCGCGGGCAGGCGCGGCACGGTGGTGCTGCGCGCCGTGCCGCGGCAGGGCGCCGACCCCCTGATGGAGGCGGCGAACGGACAGCTCAGGGAGGACGCCGACCCCTACCGGCTGGTGCTGCCGGCCGACCGCGAGACGCTGGCCTCGTACTACGCCGACGAGCTGCGCGCGACGCTGGGCCCCGCCGCCAAGGAACCGGCCGAGCGGCACCTGGTGGCCGCGCCCCCGCCCCCGCTGCACTTCAAGGCGTACGACGGCAAGGCGTCCTTCGACGGCCGGTCGGTGGTCTTCCGCTGGTTCTGGACGGGCGCGTCGTCGGCGAAGTGGAAGAGCGGCGACCAGACCTTCGCGATCGACGAGCTGGCCGGGGTGGAGTGGCGCTCGCCGGAGATCCTCAACGGCTACTTGCGGCTGCTGGAGCGGGACGCCCCCGAGCGGCCCTCGGGCGAGGCGGACCAGGACCCGGCCGCGGTGGTCTTCGGGCTCGGCTACGGGCCGGTCCACGAGTCCCTGCCGTTCGCGGCCTCCGTCCTCCAGGCCGTGCGGGCCGCCGAGCCCGCGCCGGACGGGCCGGAGCGGGCACCGGTGCGGCGCGCCGGCAGCACCGGCCGGGACCCGGCCGACATCGCCGACCGGATCCGGCACCTCGGCGAGCTGCACGACGCGGGACTGCTGACGGACGTCGAATTCAGCACGAAGAAGGCGGAGTTGCTGGCGGAGCTGTGAGCGTCGGGTGCTCCCCCGGCGGCCGGCCCGCGGCACCGATGCAGCGGCGCCGGGCGTCATACCGTGGTACGGGGCCGAAGCCCGCACCACGGTATGACGCCCGGCCGCGTGCGGTCCGCTTACATTGATCCCGCGATGTCCAAACGATCTCTCCTCTCCGAAGACGGGCCGACCGGCGGCGACGGGCGCCGGCCGACCCGCGAGTCCGCGCTGCGCGTCGCCCGCCGGGTGGCCGGGGCCGCGCGGCCCGCGCTGCGGGTGCTCGCCACCGAGCTCGGCACCCCGAACCGCCCCGGCACCCCGCTGTTCGGCAACGTCCAGCGCCGCTGGGTGCGCAACCTGCCGTACGCGGTGGCGTTCGCGTTCGCGGTGTCCCTGCTGCCGTCGGGGGTCAATGTCCTCCACAACGACTACGGCATGGCCGGCAGCCTCGCCGGCGCGCTGGCGACCGCGCAGAGCGTGCCGCTGCTGCTCGCGGTGACCCGGCCGCTGCAGGCGTGGTGGGTGATGTTCGGGGCGAACGTCGTGTGCGCGGTGGTGCTGACCGGCGTCGACGGTGTCGCGGGCCGCCCGTGGCCGTGGCCGCCCACGGTGATCGTCGGCTATCTCGCGCTGATGCTGGCGCTGTCGGTGCGCGAGCGGCGGCGCACCCTGATCGCGGTCTGGCTCACGACCGGGGTGACGGGGATCCTCTTCGAGACGGTCGCACCCGACCGCAGCGAGAGCTCCTGGGTGCTGATGTTCGTGCTGTCCGGCGTGGTGCTGCTGCTCGGCGCCGCCCTGCGGGAACGGGGCGACGCCCAGCGGAAGTTGCTGGAGCAGGAGACCATCAGCGAAGCCGAGCGGGCCCGCCGCACCCTGCTGGAGGAGCGCGCCCGCATCGCCCGCGAACTGCACGACGTCGTCGCCCACCACATGTCGGTGATCACGGTCCAGGCCGACAGCGCTCCGTACCGCATCAGCGGGATACCCCGGGAGGCCCAGGAGGAGTTCGGGGCGATCGCGGCGAGCGCCCGCGAGTCGCTGGCCGAGATGCGCCGTCTGCTCGGGGTGCTGCGCAGCGAGGAGACCGAGCGGCAGGACGCCCCGGAGAAGGCCCCGCAGCCCGGGATCGGCCAGCTGCCGAAGCTGGTCGAGGCGACCGTACGGGCCGGTGTGCCGGTCGAGTTGGCGCTGCCCGAGGAGCCGGTGGCGCTCGAACCGGCGGTGGACCTGTCGGCGTACCGCATCGTCCAGGAGGCGCTGGCCAATGTGGTGCGGCACGCTCCGGGCGCATCGACCCGGGTGTCGGTGACGGTGACCGCCGACCGCGCGCGGCTGACGGTGCTGGTGGTCAACGAACCTCCCGCCCCGCCGGTGACCGCGCCGCTGGAGACCAGCGGCACCGGGCACGGCCTGGTGGGAATGCGGGAGCGGGTGCGCCTGGTGGATGGCACGCTGGACACCGGCCCACTGCCCGACGGCGGCTTCCGGGTCGCCGCCCAACTCCCGCTCTCCGCACCGCGCACCCCGCCCGACCCCCTCTCCACGAAGGACTCCGACGCACCATGACGACCCGCGTGATCATCGTCGACGACCAGGCCATGGTGCGGGCGGGTTTCGCCGCGCTGCTCGCCGCGCAGAGCGACATCGACGTGGTGGGCGACGCTGCGGACGGCGCCGAGGGCGTCCGGCTGAGCCGGCAGGTGCACCCCGATGTGGTGCTGATGGACGTCCGGATGCCGGAGATGGACGGGCTGGAGGCGGCCCGTCAGCTGCTCCACCCGCCGATCGGGGTCACCCACCGCCCGAAGGTGCTGATGCTGACCACGTTCGACGTCGACGACTACGTCTACGAGGCACTGCGGGCGGGCGCGTCCGGTTTCCTGCTCAAGGACGCGCCGCCGGCCGACCTGATCTCCGCGGTCCGGGTGGTGGCGGCCGGGGAGGCGCTGCTCGCGCCGTCGGTGACCCGCCGGCTGATCGCCGACTTCGCCCGCCAGCGGCCGGCGCCCCGTACGGACCGCACCGCGCTGCGGCTCAACGGCCTCACCCCGCGCGAGACGGAGGTGCTGGAGCTGATCGCCCGCGGTCTGTCCAATCAGGAGATCGCCGAGCGGCTGATCCTCGCCGAGCAGACCGTGAAGACCCATATCGGCCGGGTGCTGGCCAAGTTGGAGCTGCGCGACCGCGCCCAGGCGGTGATCTTCGCCTATGAGTCGGGGCTGGTCTCGCCCGGCGAGCGGTGAGCGGATACCGCTGTTTCGGGTTGTCCCCACCCGGTCTTCGGGATAGCCCCACCACCCCTGAGGGGGCAGCCCCCGACTCCTCCTCCCGGGGTACGACCGCCCGTCGGGACCCCCTACCCCGGTATCACCCGGGAGTTGGCTCCGCGGTGTGACGCCGCGTCACGCAGCGGCTTTCTACCTTTCCCTCCGCCACACCGCTGGAAGAGGGAGAGACCACCATGACCGTGCTGCGGAACGCCGCCCGACGCGGCAAGCGGACGCTCGCCGCCGCCGTCCTCGCGCTGGCCGTCGTCGCGGGGACCGGCGGCTGGGCGGCCGGTTCCGCGCAGACCGCGGTCACCGGCCCGGCCCCCGGCGCCGCCGCCTGGCGCGCCGACCACTCGCTCGGGGTGCGCCTGCCGGACCCGGCGAGCGCCTCCCCCGCCGACGTCGCCCGGTTCTTCGCCGGCCTGACCGACGCCCAGCGGCAGGCGCTCGCCGCCCGGCACCCGCTGACCGTCGGCAACCTCGACGGCGCGCCGGTCGCCCTGCGCTACGAGGCCAACGCCCGCGCCCTGCGCGCGGAACGGGACCGCGAGCTGGCCCGCGCCACCGACCCGGCGGGCACCCTCCAGGACCACCGGCAGGCCAGGAAGACGGCCGAGCACTACACCGCGCTGCTCGCGCCCGGCCGCCGGATCCTCGCCTTCGACCCGCGCGGACGCGGCCAAGTGGCAGAAGTGCACGGCGACTTGGCGACCGCGCAGCGCGTCGCGGTGATCGTGCCGGGCTCGGACATCGACCTGACCACGTTCGACCGCGCCACCGACCCGTACGGCACGCCGACCGGGATGGCCACCTCGCTGCGCCGGCAGATGGCCGCCGAGGCGCCCGGCGTGCGGACGGCGGTGATCGCCTGGGTCGGGTACACCACCCCGGTCGGCCTCGGCCCGGACGCCGTCACCGGCCGGCTGGCCGAGGCCGGCGCGCCCCGGCTGACCCGCTTCCTGGCCGGCCTGGCCGCCACCGGGACCCCCGCCCCGGCCGTGCTGTGCCACAGCTACGGGTCGGTGGTCTGCGGACTGGCCGTCCCGCACACCGGCCGCGGCCAGCTCGCCGACCTCATCGTCTTCGGCTCCCCCGGGATGCGCCGGGACAGCACCGCGGAGCTGCACACCACGGCCCGGGTCTGGGCGGCGCGGGACGCCTCGGACTGGATCGGCGACGTCCCGAACGTCGAGCTGTTCGGCCTGGGGCACGGCACGGACCCGACCGATCCGGCGTTCGGCGCCCGCCGGGTGCCAGCCGAGCGGGCCCAGGGCCACACCGGCTACCTCGCCCCCGGCACCGACTCCCTCCGCAACTTCGCCGCGATCGCGCTGGGGCGCTGCGCCGACGTGCGCTAGGTCGTGTCGTCACCTTCCCGTCGTCGCCCGAAGGGCCTCCCTCACATGACCACCAAGAGCCACCCCACTCGCACCAGCCCCACCGCCACCGCGCACCGGCCGCCCGCCGGACGGGCCGCCGGCCCCGCCGCCCCGGTCCGCGCCCTCCGCGCCGTCCGCGCCAGGGCCGGCGCCGCCGTGCGCACCGTCGACGCCCGCACCCCGGCCGACCGCGACCGGGCCATCGACGGACTGCGCGCCCTCGCCCTGCTCGCCGTCCCCACCGGGCACTGGCTGCTCGGCGGCTTCACCCGGGACGCCGACGGCGCGCTGCACAACGCCAGCCCGCTGACCGCGCTCGGCTTCCTCGCCCCGGCGAGCTGGCTGCTGCAGATGCTCGGCATCTTCTTCCTGGTGGGCGGCCACGCCTCGGTGCTGTCCCTGCGGCGGACCGCCGCGCGGGGCGGCTCGACCACCCGGTGGCTGGGCGGCAGGATCGCCCGCCTGGGCCGCCCGGTGCTGGGCGTGACCGCCGTCTGGGCCACGCTGATCCCGCTGCTGCACGGCCTGGGCGTGCCCACCGCGACGCTGCGCACGGGGGCGACGCTGGTCATCCAACCGCTGTGGTTCGTCGGCATCTACGCGGTGGTCACCGCGCTCACCCCGTACTGCGCCGTCGCCGCGCGGCGACTGGGCCTGTGGAGCGCGGCGCCGCTGCTGGCGTCGGTCGCCGCCGTGGACTTCCTGCGCTACGGGCCGTTCGCCGCGGCCGTGCCGTCCTGGCTGAGCCTGCTCAACCTGCTGCCCGGCTGGCTGTTCGCCTACCAACTCGGCGTCTGCTGGGGCGAACGGCGGCTCGGCCGGCGCGCCGCCTGGGGCCTGCTGCTGGGCGGCACCGCGCTGTTCGCCGCGCTGCTGGTGTTCTTCCACTACCCGGCGAGCATGGTGGGCGTCCCCGGCCAGGACCGCACCAACTCCCATCCGCCGTCGCTGCTGGTCCTGGCACTGGCCGCGGCCCAGTCCGGGGCGGCGGTGCTGCTCCGGGACAAGCTGGCCGGGCTGCTGCGGCGGCCCGCCCTGTGGGCGCCGGTGGTCGTGATCAACCTGTCCGCGATGACGATCCTGTGCTGGCACCAGACGGCGATGTTCGCGGCGGCCGTGCCGGCGTCGATCGTGGGCGCCGTACCGGGTCTGACCACCGTGCCGGACGCGGTCGTCTGGATCCCGGAGCGGCTGGCCTGGATGCCGGTCCTCGCCGTCCTGCTGGTCCTCATCGGGGCGGTCACCCGCCGCTTCGAGGCGCCCTGGGCGGGCGTCGGGCGGACCCTGCGGACGAGTGCCGCGGTACTGGCGGCGGCCTTCGCGGTGTTCGCGCTGGGCTATGCGTAGCCGGTGCGGGCGCCGGGGCGCCACGGCGGGTGGACGACACCTGCCCCGGCGCCCCGCGACGCATCCGCCGGCCGGCGGCTACTCCCGTCCGGCCGAGGTGAACCGCATGTCGGCGTAGCGGTCGCCGGCCACCTTGCCCGCGATCGGCTCCAGCAGCGCCAGTTGCTCCGCGGTCAGCCGGATCCGGGTCGCGCCGACGTTCTCCTCGACCCGGCCGCGCCTGCGGGTGCCGGGGATCGGGACGACCGCCAGCCCGCGCGCGTCGGCCTGCTGCTGCACCCAGGCGAGCGCGATCTGGCCGAGCGTCGCGCCGTGTGCGTCGGCGACCGTGCGGACCGGCTCCAGGAGAGCCGCGTTGGCCGCCGCGTTGTCGCCGGTGAAGCGGGGCTGCTGGCGGCGGAAGTCGTCGGCGGCCAGCTCCTTGTCGGCGTGGACGAAGGAGCCGGTCAGGAAGCCGCGGCCGAGCGGCGAGTACGGGACGAGGGCGACGCCGAGCTCGGCGGCGACCGGGACCACGCCCGACTCGATGTCGCGGCTGAAGAGCGACCACTCGGACTGGACCGCGGCGATCGGGTGCACGGCCTGGGCGGCGCGGAGCTCGGAACCGGTCACCTCGCTCAGGCCCAGGTACTTCACCTTGCCCTCGGCGACCAGCTCGGCCATCGCGCCGACCGTCTCCTCGACGGGGACGTCCACGGCGCGGCGGTGCATGTAGTAGAGGTCGATCTGCTCGACGCCGAGGCGCCGGAGGCTGGCCTCGACGGCCTGGCGGATGTAGGGGCGGTCGTTGCGGATGACGCGCCTGGTGGGGTCCTTCGGGTCCTGGCCCAGCGCGAACTTGGTGGCCAGGACGACCTCGTCGCGGTGCGCCTGGACGAAGGGGGCGATGAACTTCTCGTTCTCCCCGTCGCCGTAGACGTCGGCGGTGTCGTAGAGCGTGATGCCCAGTTCCAGGGCGCGCTCCAGGGTGGCCCGCGCCTCGCCGACGTCCTCGGTGGGGCCGTAGGCCCAGCTCATCCCCATGCAGCCCAGGCCCTGGACGCCGACCCGCGGGCCGCCGGTGCCCAGCTGGACGGTGCCGATCTTCGTGTCGTTCGCCATGGAATTCAGACCCTCTCGGACGCCCGCCGGGCGTCGGCGTAGATATCGATCTTGTAGTCGAGAACGTCCAGCGTGCTCTGCAGGTCGGCGATCCGCTGCCGCACGTCCTCACGGTGCCGGGTGAGCAGTTCCTCGCGCTCGGGGAAGGTGCCCTCGCCCTCCCGCACCAGCTCCGCGTACCGGACCATGTCCGCCACCGGCATGCCGGTCAGCCGCAGCCTGGTGACCAGCTCCAGCCAGTCCAGATCGCGGTTGGTGAAGCGCCGCTGGCCGGTGTGCGTCCGGTCCACGTGCGGCATCAGGCCGATCCGCTCGTACCAGCGCAGGGTGTGGGCGCTGAGGCCGGTGTGCCCGGCCACCTCGCTGATCGTGTAGCGGTCCTGGCCGGCCGGCCGCGGGTGGGGGGCGCGCGGGGTCCCGCAGCCCGCGGGCGTGGCCGGCCGCGGCCGGGTGCGCACCACCTTCGGCAGTCCCTCCACGACCGTGCCGCCGGTCACCGGTTCGCTCTGCGTCACCGTCATACCGCGTCTTACCCCCACTCGCTTCCCGGGCACGCGCCCGGGATGTCATCGCGCCGCCGGTCGTTCCGCCGGGCGCCTGCCGACTTCCTCAACGCTAGAGAGTTGGAGTGCACTCCAAGCAAGCACCGGCCGCGGCCGGTCTTGACCGGAATTTGAAGGCGCAGGGGCACCCCGTAGGCTCGGGACCATGCAGAGCCTGGGGATGATCGAGAACTGGCCGGTGCCCACCGCCGCGGCCGCCGTCGTACGCGCCGACGGCTCGGTTGCCGGATCGTACGGCCCGCTGGAGCACCGCTTCCCGCTGGCGTCCGTCACCAAGCCGCTGGCCGCCTACGCCGCGCTGGTCGCCATCGAGGAGGGCGCCGTCGAGCTGGACGAGCCGGCCGGCCCGGAGGGGTCGACGGTCCGTCATCTGCTCGCCCACACCTCGGGCCTGGCGTTCGACGAGGCGCGCCCGATGGCCGCCCCGGGCTCCCGCCGGATCTACTCCAACGCCGGCTTCGAGGTGCTCGGCGACCACCTCGCCAAGGCCACCGACATCCCGTTCCCGCAGTATCTGCACGAGGCGGTGCTGGCCCCGCTGGGGATGACGTCGACCGAGCTGGCCGGCTCACCGGCCAAGGACGGCGTCTCCACCGTCGCGGACCTGAGCCGCTTCGCGGCCGAGCTCCAGGCGCCGCGGCTGCTGGCCTCGGGGACCCTCGCCGAGGCGACGCGGGTGGTCTTCCCGGGCCTGGCCGGGGTGCTGCCGGGATACGGCCACCAGAAGCCCAACGACTGGGGGCTGGGCTTCGAGATCCGCGACGGGAAGGCGCCGCACTGGACGGGCGCGGCCTCCTCGCCGGACACGTTCGGACACTTCGGGCAGTCCGGGACGTTCCTGTGGGTGGACCCGGCGGCCGGGGCGGCCTGTGTCGCGCTGACCGACCGGGACTTCGGCCCGTGGGCCGTCGAGGCGTGGCCGGCGCTGACCGACGCGGTCCTGGCCGAGCTGGCCGGGCAGCGCTGAGTCCCGGCTGCCGACCACCGGTGCCCGGAGCCGGCGCGCGGACTCACCCGTACACCGGCTCCGTCCCCATCTCCCACACCAGGCACTCGGCCCCCTCCGGCGCCACCAGCTCCAGCCCGTGCTCCTCACCGATCCGCGCCGCGTCCCCGGCCACCAGGTGCTCGGCCCCCAGCCGCACCTCGCCCCGTACGACATGGACGTAGACCCGCGCGGCATCCGGGACGGCGGTGCGCCCGCCCGCCCCGAGGCGGCACACCCGCAGCGCGGCGCCGGCCCGCGGCAGACGGTGGGGCACGCCGTCGGCGACCTCCCGCACCACCTCGTACTCCGGCTCGCCACCGGGGGCGAGGGGCGTCAGCCACATCTGGACGAAGCGCAGCGGTGCCGTGCCGTCGTTGCGCTCGACGTGCCGGACGCCGCCGGCGGAGCTGAGCCGCGCCAGGTCGCCGGGGCGTACGGTCGTGGCATGCCCGGTCGAATCGCGGTGGGTCAACTCGCCCTCGACGACCCAGGTGACGATCTCGGTGTCCCGGTGGGGGTGCTCGTCGAACCCGGCGCCGGGCGCCAGGAGCTCCTCGTTGCAGGCGATCAATGCGCCGAAGCGCAGGTTGTCCGGGTCGAAGTGGGGCCCGAAGGAGAACGCGTGCCGTGACTCGATCCCGGCGTCCGCGTCGCCGCCCCGATAGCGTTCCTGGCCCCTGCGCACCTGAATCATCGGGCCACCGTAGCCCCACCGCTCCACCCCCTCATCCCGATAGGGCAGGCTTGGTCCCGTGTCTGAACCCGCATCGCGCGACGCGCACCCGCACTCCGCGACCCTCCGACGGCTGGAGAACTCCTCCGGCAAGCTGGCCGCCGCGGCGATCTCCCGCATGGACGCCACGCTGCCGTGGTACCGCGCGATGCCTCCGGAGAACCGTTCCTGGATCGGCCTGGTGGCGCAGGCCGGCATCGCCGCGTTCACCGAGTGGTTCCGGCACCCGGAGACACCGCAGGCGATCAGCACCGACGTCTTCGGCACGGCGCCGCGCGAGCTGACCCGGGCGATCACCCTGCGGCAGACGGTGGAGATGGTCCGCACCACGATCGAGGTGATGGAGTCCGCGATCGACGACGTCGCGGCACCGGGCGACGAGTCCGTGCTGCGCGAGGCGCTCCTGGTCTACGCCCGGGAGATCGCCTTCGCCACCGCCCAGGTCTACGCGCAGGCCGCCGAGGCGCGCGGCGCCTGGGACGCCCGCCTGGAGTCCCTGGTGGTCAACGCGGTGCTCTCCGGGGAGGCCGACGAGGGCGCGGTCTCCCGGGCCGCGGCCCTCGGCTGGAACGCGCCGGAGCATGTGTGCGTGGTGCTGGGCACCGCCCCGGACGGCGACAGCGAGCTGACCGTCGAGGCGATCCGGCGGGCCGCCCGGCACGCCAAGCTCCAGGTGCTGACCGGCGTGCTGGGCAGCCGGCTGGTGGTGATCGCGGGCGGTTCGGACAATCCGCTCAAGGCCGCCAAGGCGCTGATCGGGCCGTTCGCCGCCGGTCCCGTGGTGGCCGGCCCGGTGGTCTCCGACCTGCTCGCCGCGACCCGCTCGGCACAGGCCGCGGCGGCCGGCCTGCGGGCCTGCGCGGCCTGGCCGGACGCCCCCCGGCCGGTGCTGGCGGACGACCTGCTGCCGGAGCGCGCGATGGCCTCGGACCCGGTCGCGCGGGAGCAGTTGGTGGAGGAGATCTACAGACCGCTCGAAGAAGCGGGGTCGGCGCTGCTGGAGACGCTGAGCGTCTATCTGGAGCAGGCGAGCAGTCTGGAGGGCGCTGCCCGGATGCTGTTCGTCCACCCCAACACCGTGCGCTATCGGCTCCGTCGTGTGACGGACGTCACCGGCTGGTCACCGTCCGATGTGCGCTCCGCATTCACGCTGCGTATCGCCCTGATTCTGGGGCGTCTCGCTGACGGCGAGGCGCAACCCTAGACTTTGTCGAACACCAACAATTCCCCCGATGGTTCTTCGTCCCTGTCCCCACGGGCGGGCGGGACCTCCCACAAGAGAGAGTGTGAGGGTGCTCGTACTCGTCGCTCCCGGCCAAGGCGCTCAGACGCCCGGCTTCCTGATCCCCTGGCTCGACCTCCCCGGAGTCGAGGACCAGCTCCGCGAATGGTCCGAGGCCATCGACTTGGACCTCGTTCACTACGGCACCAAGGCAACCGAGGACGAGATCCGCGACACCGCGGTGGCGCAGCCCCTGCTGGTGGCATCGGCCCTGATCTCCGCGCGGCAGCTGTTCCCGACGCCCGAGGCGCTCGCCTCACAGGTCGGCGCGACGGCCGGCCACAGCGTCGGTGAACTCGCCGCCGCGGCCCTGGCCGGCACCATCACGGACGCCGAGGCGATGGCCCTGGTGCGCCGTCGCGGGCTGGCGATGGCCGAGGCCGCCGCCGTCACCGAGACCGGTATGGCCGCGCTGCTGGGCGGCGACGAGGACGTCGTCCTGCCGCACCTGGAGAAGCTCGGCCTGACCCCGGCGAACGTGAACGGCGCCGGGCAGATCGTCGCCGCGGGCACCGCCGAGCAGATCGCCGCGCTGGTCGCCGACAAGCCGGAGGGCACCCGACGGGTCGTGCCGCTGAAGGTGGCCGGCGCGTTCCATACTCACCACATGGCACCCGCCGTCTCGGCCCTGGAAGCCGCGGTCACCGAGCTGTCCCCGGCCGACCCGTGCACCCGGTACGTCTCCAACAAGGACGGCCAGGTGGTCACTTCCGGCCAGGACGTGGTGCGGCGGCTCGTCGGCCAGGTGGCCAACCCGGTGCGCTGGGACCGCTGCACGGAGACCTTCAAGGAGCTCGGTGCCACCGCGCTCGTCGAGGCCGCGCCCGGAGGCACCCTCACGGGTCTGGCCAAGCGCGCCCTGCCCGGGGTGAAGACGCTCGCCCTGAAGACGCCCGACGACCTCGACGCGGCCCGTGAGCTGATCGCCACCGCAGCGGACGCCGCTCCCGCAGCATCGGCCGAATAGGAGTCGTAGCGCATGACCTCGAAGATCAAGCCCTCCAAGGGCGCCCCGTACGCGCGGATCATGGGCGTCGGCGGCTACCGCCCGACCCGTGTCGTGCCCAACGAGGAGATCCTCAAGCACATCGACTCGTCCGACGAGTGGATCCGCTCCCGGTCGGGCATCGCCACGCGCCACTGGGCGGGCCCGGACGAGACCGTCGCGACCATGGCGGTCGAGGCGTCCGGCAAGGCCATCGCCGACGCCGGGATCGCGCCCGAGCAGATCGGCGCGGTGGTCGTCTCCACCGTCTCGCACTTCAAGCAGACCCCGGCCATCGCGACCGAGATCGCGCATCTCGTCGGCGCGGGCAAGCCGGCCGCGTTCGACATCTCCGCGGGCTGCGCCGGCTTCGGCTACGGACTGACCCTGGCCAAGGGGATGGTCGTCGAGGGCTCGGCGGAGTACGTCCTGGTGATCGGCGTCGAGCGGCTCTCGGACCTGACGGACCTTGAGGACCGCGCGACGGCCTTCCTGTTCGGTGACGGCGCCGGCGCGGTCATCGTCGGCCCGGCCAAGGAGCCGGCGATCGGCCCGACGGTGTGGGGCTCGGAGGGCGACAAGTCCGAGACCATCAAGCAGACCCTCTCCTGGGACGTGTACCGCACCACCCCGACGCCCGGCGGCGACGGGCCCGAGGAGCGTCCCGCGCCCGAGGCGATCCGCTATCCCGCGATCACCCAGGAGGGCCAGGCAGTCTTCCGGTGGGCGGTGTTCGAGATGGCGAAGGTCGCCCAGCAGGCGCTGGACGAGGCCGGAGTCAGCCCGGACGACCTGGACGTCTTCATTCCGCACCAGGCCAACATGCGGATCATCGACTCGATGGTGAAGACTCTGAAGCTGCCGGAGAGCGTCACGGTCGCCCGTGACGTGGAGACCACCGGCAACACCTCGGCCGCCTCGATTCCGCTCGCCATGGAGCGGCTGTTGGCGACCGGGCAGGCCAAGAGCGGGGACACCGCGCTGGTCATCGGCTTCGGGGCGGGTCTCGTGTACGCCGCGACGGTCGTTACTCTCCCCTAGGCAAGATCTGCGCAGTCCGGCACCGAGCACGACGTGCCGGCCACTGCGCGGGCCTTCACCGCTTCACCGTAAAACAAGCATTTTCCCGCTATTCGAAGGAGCGCCATCATGGCCGCCACTCAGGAAGAGATCGTCAAGGGTCTCGCCGAGATCGTCAACGAGATCGCTGGCATCCCCACCGATGAGGTCCAGGTGGACAAGTCCTTCACCGACGACCTGGACGTCGACTCGCTGTCCATGGTCGAGGTCGTCGTCGCCGCCGAAGAGCGCTTCGACGTGAAGATCCCGGACGACGACGTCAAGAACCTCAAGACCGTCGGCGACGCGACCGACTACATCCTCAAGCACCAGTCCTGATCTGGCGCAGCGCATGTCGCCACCCCGCGGTGGCGCCGTCGATTCAGACACCTCTACCCGTGGAGTAAGAATTCCCGTGAACGCGACCAATCGCACCGTGGTCGTCACCGGTATCGGCGCAACCACACCGCTGGGTGGCGACAGCGCTTCGACCTGGGAGGGCATGCTCGCCGGCCGGTCCGGCGTGAGCCCCCTGGAGCAGGAATGGGCAGCCGACCTGCCGGTCAAGATCGCCGCGCAGGCGGCGGTGGACCCCGGCGAGATCCTGCCCCGTCCGCAGGCCCGCCGACTGGACCGCTCGGCGCAGTTCGCGCTGATCGCGGCCCGTGAGGCATGGGCGGACGCCGGCTTCACGGCCAAGGCCGGCGAGCCGGACACCGCCGCCGGGCCGGCGGGTTCGGTCAACCCCGACCGCCTGGGCACCGTCATCGCCTCCGGCATCGGCGGCGTGACCACGCTCCTGGGCCAGTACGACGTCCTGCGCGAGAAGGGCGTCCGGCGGGTCTCCCCGCACACCGTGCCGATGCTGATGCCCAACGGCCCGTCGGCCAACGTCGGCCTGGACGTCAACGCCCGCGCCGGTGTGCACACCCCGGTGAGCGCCTGCGCCTCCGGCTCCGAGGCCATCGGCTACGCCATCGAGATGATCCGTACGGGCCGCGCCGACATCGTCGTCGCGGGCGGCACGGAGGCGGCCATCCACCCGTTGCCGATCGCGGCGTTCGGCAACATGATGGCGATGTCGAAGAACAACGAGGACCCGCAGGGCGCCTCCCGTCCGTTCGACACCGAGCGCAACGGCTTCGTCCTCGGTGAGGGTGCCGGCGTGATCGTCCTGGAGTCGGCCGAGCACGCCGCCAAGCGCGGCGCGCGGGTCTACGCCGAGGCGGTCGGCCAGGGCATCTCCGCCGACAGCCACGACATCGTGCAGCCGGAGCCGTCCGGCAACGGCATCGCGCACGCGCTGCAGAACCTCCTCGACAACAGCGACCTCG
This sequence comes from Streptomyces noursei, assembly GCF_016917755.1. Classification (GTDB taxonomy): domain Bacteria; phylum Actinomycetota; class Actinomycetes; order Streptomycetales; family Streptomycetaceae; genus Streptomyces; species Streptomyces yunnanensis. The sequence continues at coordinate 3,512,582 of NZ_CP070326.1, forward strand.
CCCCGTCCGAGATCGTGCACGTCAACGCGCACGCCACCTCGACCCCGCAGGGCGACCTGGCGGAGCTGAAGGCGCTGCACAAGGTCTTCGGCGACGACGTGCGGCACATGGCGGTCTCCGCCACCAAGTCGATGACCGGCCACCTCCTGGGCGGCGCGGGCGGCGTGGAGACGGTCGCCACCATCCTGGCGCTGTACCACCGGACGGCCCCGCCGACCATCAACGTCGAGAACCTCGACCCCGAGGTGGACGCGGACATCGTCCGCGACGAGACCCGCGCGCTGCCGGCCGAGGGTCGGATCGCGGCGCTGAACGACTCGTTCGGCTTCGGCGGCCACAACGTGGTCCTCGCCTTCCGCACGGTCTGAGACACCGCCGGCGGCCGACGGCCGCCGCGCAGCAGTCACCACGAGGGCCCGCCCGGTCAGGACGACCGGGCGGGCCCTCGTGCTGCCGCCGCCGGCCGATCAGTCGTCGAAACTGGCGAAGTACGCGGCCGCGCCGTCCTCGCCGCCGTGGCCCTGCTTCTCGGCGCGGCGGAACCGCTCCGCGGCGGCGGCCGCCAGGTCCGTGTGGACGCCGGCCGCCTCGGCGGCCTCGGTGATCAGCCGGATGTCCTTGCGCGCCGCGGAGACCGTGAAGCTGGGCGCGAGGTCACCGGTCAGGATCAGCTCCGACTTCATCCGCAGATACGGCATGTCGAGCGAGCCGCCGGCGACCGCGTCCAGGAATTCCCGCGGGTCGACGCCCAGCCCCTTGGCGAGCCCCAGAGTTTCACCGGTACCGCTGATGACGGTCATCACCCAGCTGTTGACGACGAGTTTGAGTCGGCTGGCGGCCCCGCCCGCGGCGTCGTCACCGACCCACTGGGTGCGGCCGCCGACGATGTCGAAGTACCGCCCGGCGCGTTCGCGCAGGCCCGGGTCCCCGGCGGCGAGAACGATCAACTTCCCCTTCTCGGCGGGCGCCTTGGTGCCCAGTACGGGGGCGTCCACGATCCGCAGGTCCCGTTCGGCGGCGAAGCGGACGAGCGGTTCGAGTGCCGCGGGCCCGACGGTGCTCATCTGGAGCCAGAGGGCACCGGGCGCGAGGTCGGGGGCTGCCCGGCGCATGGCGTCGAGGACGGCGGGGCCGTCGAGCAGCATGGTGAGGACCGCGTCGGCACCGTCCACCGCCTCGCCCGGGGTGTCGGTGACCCGGACCCCGTCGGCGGCCAGCGGCTCGGCCTTGGCGCGGGTGCGGTTCCAGGCCCGGACGTCCAGCCCGGCGCGGGCGAGGTTGCGGGCCATCGCCGCGCCCATGATCCCGGTGCCGAGGACGGCGACCGAAGGGGTGTCAGAGGTGTTGTTGTCGACCATGGCGGCACGCTAGGGCTTGGAGCGGACTTCAAGTCAAGCGTGCGCCGTGTGTCGCACGCCGGACCCCGCGCAAGGCTCCGTACGGGCGCGTGCGGGGCGTCAGACGACGACCTGGGGGAGCCGGCGGACCGGCGCCTGACTCCTCATACGACTTGGTGCAGCCAGCGCACCGGGGCACCCTCGCCGGCGTACCGGAAGGGCTCCAGCTCGTCGTCCCAGGGCTTGCCGAGCAGCTTGGCTACCTCGGCGGCGAGTTCGGTCTCGCCGCGCGCGGAGCGGGCGACGGCGGCGCGCAGCCGGTCCTCGGGGATGAGGATGTCGCCGTGGATGCCGGTGACGGCGTGGAAGATGCCCAGGTCCGGGGTGGAGCTGTAGCGCTCGCCCTCGGCGGTGGAGCAGGGCTCGGCGGTCACCTCGAAGCGGAGCAGGTGCCAGCCGCGCAGCGCGGAGGCGAGCTTGGAGGCGGTGCCGGCTTCGCCCTGCCAGGAGAACTCCGCTCTCCAGGTGCCGGGCGACGCCGGCTGGCGGATCCAGTCGAGGTTGACGCGCACCCCGAGGACGCCCGCCACCGCCCATTCGACGTGCGGGCACAGCGCTCGTGGAGCGGAGTGGACGTACAGGACTCCACGTGTCGTCACCGGGACCTCCCGTGCGGATCGAGGTTCGCCTTCCCCAGCGGCCTCGTGCCCGTTCCGGTCGCGGCCGGGACAGCTGTCGACATTCTGCCCCAGTGATCACTTCGGCACCAGCTTGCGAGGTGACCTACAGTAAACACCACTAGGCGGAATTTGCCGCAAAAGGGACAGGAAATGACGTGTTGTAATTTGTCTGTGCCGACTGCACATGCCACTTCGGGTCACCGCCCGGCAGGCACGGGGCCAAGCTACCGCGCGGTGCCGGACCCGAAGTGACGTACCGTCGGTACTCGAAGAGATATCACTCGCACGCCGGAGGGGACAGGGTATGACGTCGACCGATCGGCCCGTTCGCCCTCGGCGTCACCGCCTCGCGGCCCGCGCCGCCGTGGCCCTCGCCACGACTTCGGCGCTGCTGACCACCCTCAGCGCCTGTGGTGCCGACTCCGCCCCGCACGGCCGCGGCGCCGCCAAACCCACCGCGAAGCCCGCCCCCGCCTGGCGGACGGACCCCGCCTCGATCGCGGCGCTCGGCGACTCCATCACCGCCGGCTTCGACGCCTGCACGGTGCTCTCCGACTGCCCCGAGGTCTCCTGGTCCACCGGCACCAGCCCCAAGGTCGACAGCCTGGCCCACCGGCTGTTGAAGAAGAACCCGGCCGCGCACAGCTGGAACTACGCCCGGACCGGCGCCCTGATGAGCGACCTGCCGCAGCAGATCACCGCTGCGGCGGCCCGCAGGCCGGAGTTGGTCACGGTCCTGATCGGCGCCAACGACGCCTGCCGCAGCGACGTGGGGGCGATGACCTCCGCGGCGGACTTCCGGGCCGGCTTCGAGCGGTCCATGAAGACCCTGCGGCACAGCCTGCCGCGCACCCAGGTGTATGTCGCGGCGGTGCCGGACCTGCTGCGGCTGTGGTCCGAGGGGCGCAAGAACCCGCTCGGGAAGCAGGTCTGGAAGCTGGGCATCTGCGGTTCGATGCTGCGGGACCCGGACGACCTGACGAAGCCGGCACAGGACCGGCGGGCCCTGGTACGGGACCGGGTGATGGCGTACAACGAGGCGCTGGCGGAGGTCTGCGCCAAGGACACGCTGTGCCGCTTCGACCGCTCCGTCTTCGACTACCGCTTCACCGGGCAGCAGTTGAGCACCTGGGACTGGTTCCATCCGGGGCTGCACGGCCAGCAGCAGCTGGCGGAGCTGGCGTTCCGGACGATCACGCGCAAGGAAAACCCCCTGAAGGGTGAGGCCGCTTCCGGCAGCTGAGGCGACCGGGTCCCGGATGCGACGTCAGGGAAACCCCTAAGGGCACGGTGGTGCGGGTCATACCGTGCGGGGACCTGGAACGTCATACCGTGCGGCGACGTCCGCGGGCCGGGGGGCAGGGATGATGATGACCAAGCGGTTCGGCCGGGTACGGCCGTTCCGTACCGCACCGTCACCACTGCCCCGGGGGAATCTCGCCATGGCCCGTCTCCGTGCCGCCCATCTCGTCCTGCCCTGCGTGGCATTGACCCTGCTGACGACCGGCTGCTCCCTGGTCTGGACCGGCTCGCTCAAGTCCGCCCAGCGGACGTACGGCGTCGACGGCACGATCAGCGCGCTCTCGGCGACGACCCACGGCGGCAACATCGAGATCGTGCCGGTGGAGGCCGGCGTCCCGGTCAAGGTGACGGAGAAGTACAAGTACGACGATGCCAAGCCGCAGACCACACACACCGTCAAGGACGGCCGGCTGACGCTGGACTCCGAGGACTGCTCCTCGAGCAGCCACTGCGAGGTGGGCTATCGCGTCCTGCTGCCGCGCAACGCCTCGGTGGATCTGCACACCAGCGGCGGCGACGTCACCGTCCGCGGCGCCTCCGGCGGGATCACCGCGGAAACCAGCGGCGGCGACATCACCATCGAGGACACCAAGACCCGTACGGCGAAGGTGAAGACCAGCGGCGGCGACGTGGAGATGTCGCTCGGCGCGGTGCCCGACGAGGTGTCCGGCCGGACCAGCGGGGGCAACGTCACGATCCGGGTGCCCAAGGGCACCTACGCCGTCGACGCGGGCACCAGCGGCGGCAGCCGCAAGGTGTCCGTCACGACGGACGAGGGCTCGGCCCACAAAATATCCGCGCGGTCGAGCGGCGGCGACGTCTCGGTGCTCAGCCAGCAGTGATCCGCGCGGTCAGCCGGATGTCGGCGCTGCTGTGGGCCGCCTCGACGGTGTAGGTGCCCGGGATCCGGCGCCAGTCACCGTCCGGTTCCGACCAGACCTCGAAGGCGCGCCCCGGCAGCGGGATCTCGGTCTCCGCGCTCTCGCCGGGACCCGCCTCGACGGTGCCGAAGCCCGCCAGCCAGTGGGCCGGGCGCTCCGGTGCGCCGGAGGTGTCACCGGCCGGCGCGAGGTAGATCTGGACGACCTCGCGTCCGGGGCGGTCGCCGGCGTTGCGCAGCCGGACCCGTACGGAGTCGGGGGTGGTGTCCAGCGACTCGTACTCCCAGCGGGTGTAGCCGAGGCCGTGGCCGAAGGGGTAGGCGGGGGCGGTGGTGCCGCGCTGCCAGGCGCGGTAGCCGATGAACACCCCCTCCGTGTAGGGGAGCGCGCCGTCGGTGGGGGTGACGGTGGTGACCGGGGCGTCGGCGAGGCGGGCCGGCCAGGTGGTGGGAAGCCGGCCGCCCGGTTCATGGTCGCCGAGCAGGACGTCGGCCAGCGCGGTCCCGGCCTCCTGGCCGGGGAACCAGCTCAGCAGCACCGCCGGGACCTGGTCGCGCCAGGGCAGTTCCACCGGGGAGCCGGAGTTGACCACCACGACGGTGCGGGGGTTGGCGGCGGCGACCCGGGCGACCAGTTCGTCCTGCCGGCCCGGCAGCCGGAGGTCGGTGCGGTCGAACCCCTCCGATTCGACCTCCCCGGTGGTCGCGACGACGACGATCGCGGCATCCGCGCCGGTCGCCGCGCGGACCGCCTCCGCGATCTCGGCGTCCGCGTCGAGCTGCGGCTCCAGGTGGCCGAGGACGAAGTTCAGGGCGTCCAGGCCACTGCCCAGGCCGAGGCTGTGCGGGACGAACCGCAGGGTGAGCGCGAGTTCCTGATCGGCCGCCAGGTCGGTGGTGACCCGGTGCTCGGGAGGATTCAGGAATGCCTCGAAGGGGTCGGTGCCCTCCGGCGCGGCGCCGTCGCCGTCGCCGTCGAAGAGGACGCTCTCCCCGAGGGTCAGCCGGAGCCGTCCGGCGCCGACCAGCGCCAGGGTGTGCGGGCCGGTGATCCGCGGGACGAAGCTGCCGGTGAGTTCGACGGCGTGCAGTTCCTGGCGGGTCACGCCGTCGGGGAAGCTGTCGAGCACCTGGACCTTGCCGTCGAACTGCGGTGTCTCGGCGAGCAGTCGGCCGTCGGCGGCGAGGTAGCGGGCGCGCAGGGTGAAACCGTCGCGGGCGTGCGGGGTGCGGGTGCGCGGGTCGGCGCCGGTCGCGAAGACGACCTCGACGTCGTCGGGGAGCGCGGCGCGCAGACCCGCGAGCGGCGAGACGATCCGTGCGGGGAAGACGGTGGCGGAACCGCCGCCCAGCACCCGGGCGTCGCGGGCGGCCGCGCCGATGACGGCGACCCGGCGCAGCGCGGCGGGGTCGAGCGGCAGGACCGGGCGCGCGCCGTCGGCGGGCGTCTGGCCCACCGGTTCGTTGCGCAGCAGGACGACGGCGCGGCGGGCCAGCTCGCGGGCGACGGCCCGGCCGTCGATGCGCTGGGGAGCGTCGGCCGGGGCGGCGGGCGGCACCCCGTCCAGACAGCCGGTCCGGGCGGCCAGCAGCAGCACCCGGCGGACCGCGGCGTCCACCTCCGACTCGGCGATCTCCCCCGCGCGCACGGCCGCCGCCAGCGGGGCGCCGAAGACCGTGCGGGGCCCCGGCATCGCCACGTCCAGGCCGCCGCGCAGGGCTCGGACGGTGTTCCGGGCCGCGGTCCAGTCGGAGACGTTGCAGCCGTCGAATCCCCATGCGCCGCGCAGGACTTCGGTGACGAGGTGGTGGTGTTCGGTCATCGTCGAGCCGTTGACCTGGTTGTAGGCGGTCATGATCCCCCAGGGGCGGGCCTGGGTGACGATGTGCTCGAAGGGCGCGAGATAGAGCTCGTGCAGCGGGCGCGGCGCGATGCGGTTGTCGACCGTGAAGCGGTCGGTCTCGGCGTCGTTGCCGACGAAGTGCTTGACGGTGGTGCCGACGCCGCCCTCCTGCACGCCCCGTACATAGCCCGCGCCCATCACGCCGGTCAGCAGCGGGTCCTCGGAGTAGCACTCGAAGTGCCGGCCGCCCAGCGGCGAGCGGTGCAGGTTGACGGTCGGCGCCAGCAGGACGTGCACGCCCTTGCGGCGGGCCTCCTGGGCGAGCAGCCGGCCGGCCCGGCGGGCCAGTTCGGGGTCCCAGGTGGCGGCCAGGGCGGTGGGGCTGGGCAGCGCCACCGACGGGTCCGCCGCGCTCCAGTGCCGACCCCGGACGCCGATCGGCCCGTCCGACATCACCAGCGACCGCAGTCCGATCGCGGGCACCGCCGGCAGGCTCCACATGTCCTGCCCCGAGAGCAGCCGGACCTTGGTGTCCAGGTCGAGCGCGCCGAGCGCCCGCTCCACCGCATCGGTGTAGTCGTGGGGGGCCGCGCCGGTGCCGGCGTTCGCGCCGGGGGCCGTGCGGGGGCCGGGCTCGGCGGGGCGGGCGTGCGGCTGATCGGTCATGTGCGGCGCTCCCTCGTGTGGACGTGCGGCCCCCCTGGCCGAATTCTCACCCTCATACCGGACGGAAGGTAGGTATCGTTACTTCTCCGTTATCCACCTTCGTGATGGCGCGTCGGGGGGCGCCGGCGGAGCGGGCCGGGAGGGTTACGCTCGGCCGGTGAGTGCGGAAGAGCGGAGCGCGGCCCGGGGTTCCCGGCGGGCCGGCGGCGGCCGGGAGGCGCAGCGCGCGGAGCGGCGGGCGGTGATCCTGGAGGCTGCCATGGAGCTCATCGCCGAGCGCGGCTACCGCCGGACCTCGCTCGCCGCCGTCGCCGCGCGGGCCGGGCTGACGCAACAGGGGCTGCTGCACCACTTCCCGACGAAGGAGCTGCTGCTGATCGGCGTGCTGGAGGCGCGCGACCGCTGGGACGCCGCCGCGGCGGCCGCCGGCTCCTGGCGCACCGGCACCCTCGCCCAGCTCGTCGAGTACAACGCCACCCGCCCCGGCATCGTCCAGGCGTACACCGTGCTCTCTGCCGACAGCGTCACCGAGGACCACCCCGCGCGCGACTTCTTCGAGGCCCGCTTCCGCGCCGTGCGCGAGGCGCTGGCCGCGGCGCTGCGGGCCGAGTTCGGCGACGCCCTGCCCGGCGGCCTGACCCCGGAGCGGGCGGCCCCGCTCCTGGTCGCGGTGATGGACGGGCTCCAACTGCAGTGGCTGCTGGACCCCGAAGAGGTGGACATGCCCGCGTCGTTCCGCGACTTCCTGACCCTGCTCGGAACCGGGGCGGCAGGGGAAGCAGAACCCGGTCCGGGGGCGGGCGAAGGGGACCGTGAGAAGTAGAGGGCAGCGCGCGGGCAGGGGCTACGCGGAGCGTCGGGAGCGTCGGCGGGGCGGGAGTTGTCCACAGGCCGGCACGGGCCGGCTGTGGGAGCGGGCATCATGAGGCAATGATCATTGCTGCCGCACAATTCCCCTCCGTACCGGGCGATATCGCCGGCAACGCCGCGCGGATGGCCGGGCTGGTCACCGAGGCCGCCGAGCGCGGCGCCGGGCTGGTGGTCTTCGCCGAGCTGGCACTGACCCACTACGACCTCTCCGCGATAGCCGCCGATCCGGCGGGGCTCTCCGTGCTGCCGGACGACCCCCGGCTGACGCCGATACGGGAGGCGTGCCGCGCGACCGGCGTCGCCGCGGTGGTCAACGGTCCCGGGCGCGGCATCGGGGACGACGCACGGCCCACCATCGCCAGCTTCGTGTACGGACCCGACGGCGACCTGCTCACCCGCTACGACAAGCGGCACCTGTTCGAGACGGAGAACGCGGTGTTCGCGCCGGGCAGCGCGCACGGCCGGTTCACCCTCGGCGGGATCCGCTTCGCGCTCGCCACCTGCTTCGACAACTCCTTCCCCGAGGTGCCGAAGCAGGCCGCGGCGGACGGCTGCCGGGTGTATCTGTCCAGTGCCTTCCACGGCGACGCCGAGCGGGTGGCGCGGTACGGCGAGTTGGCCCGCGCGCACGGGCTGCACGTCCTGCTGGCCAACGGCATCGGGGTCGGCAGCCCCGGCCCGGCCGCCGGGCTCAGCGGTTGCTGGCTGCCGTCCGGCGAGCCGGTGGCGGCGGCGTCCGCCGGGCCGGACGGGGCCGGTGCCGAGCTGGCGCTGAGCGACGTCCGGGACGCGATCACGCTGATGGCCGACCCCGCGGTGGCCGCGGTGCCGGTCCGGGAGTGCGGGGAGCCGCTGGTGGACGTGCGCACCGCGGCGCCCGGTCTGCTGGCGGACGGGAGCGCGGCCACGGACGGGGCGGGCCCGGACGGCGCACCGGCCCAGTTGCGGGAGGGGGTGCTGCGGCGGCTGCTGGCCGCACAGGAGGCGCTGCCGGAGGGGTTGCGGCTCCGGTTCGTGGAGGGGTACCGCCCGCCGGCCCTCCAGCGCCGCTACTTCACGCGGTACGGGGACGAACTGCGCGCCGCCCACCCCGACTGGGACGACGCCCGGGTCCGCCGCGCCGCCAGCCGCTTCGTGTCCCCGCCGGAGATCGCCCCGCACAGCGTCGGCGGCGCGGTGGACCTCACACTGGTCACCGCGGACGGCGGAAATGTCGATATGGGGACACCGCTCGACGCGTCCCCGGAGGAGAGCGGCGGCGCCTGCTACACCTCCGCGCCGGGCCTGACGCCCAAGGCCCGCGCCAACCGCCGGATCCTGTCCGCCGCACTGCGCGGGGCGGGCCTGGTCAACTACCCGACCGAGTGGTGGCACTGGTCCTACGGCGACCGCTACTGGGCGCTGGCCACCGGCGCGGAGCACGCGCTGTACGGGCCCCGGGAGCTCGCCGCGGGGGCCGAGCGGTGAGCGGCGGACGGGGCCGACCGGACGGGACGGCGCGGCGGGCAACTGCCCTACCGCGCCGGCCCGTTGGCCCCGTCCGCCCCCGCTCGGCCGGCACGGTCCCGCGGCCGGCGCGGCAGCCCAGCCCGCTCGGACCGTGCGCACCGCGCAGACCGTTCGGACCGTTCGGGCCGTTCGTGCTCCGCCGGTTACGGCAGCTATGCCAGTTCCTCGGCGGTGGGGTACGACGGCTGGGCGCCCGGCTTGGTGACGGCCGCGGCACCGACGCGTACCGCGAAGCGGGCCGCCTCGGGGAGGGTGGCGCCGCCCGCCAGTCGGGTGGCCAGGGCGCCGGTGAAGGCGTCGCCGGCGCCGGTGGTGTCCACCGCCTCGACCCGCACGCCCGGCACGGCCGTCGTCCCGGAGTCGTCCAGCACCAGCGCGCCGTCGCCGCCGAGCGTCACCACGACCGAGCGGGCGCCCCGCTCACGCAGTGCCGCCGCCCAGTCGGCGGGGGTGCCGTCGGCGCGGCCGGACAGTGCCCGAGCCTCGTGCTCGTTGACCACCAGTGGGTCGGCCACGGCCAGCAGTTCACGGTCGAGGTCCTCGGGCGCCGGGGAGGGGTTGAGGACGACACGGGTGCCGGCCTCCTCGGCCGCGGCCGCGGCCGCCCGCACCGTCTCCAGCGGAATCTCCAACTGGAGGGAGACCACCGCGGAGGCCGCGATGACGCCCTTGGCGGCGGCCACGTCGTCCGGGGTGAGGGCGGCGTTGGCGCCCGGCGAGACGACGATGCTGTTGTCGCCGTCCGGGTCGACGATGATCATCGCGGTGCCGGTGCGGGCGTGCTCGTCCACGATGACGGGCGCGACGTCGGTGCCCGCCGCGCGCTGGGCGGCCAGCAGCAGCTCGCCGTAGGCGTCGCCGCCGACCCGGGCCAGCAGGGCGGTGCGCCCCCCGATCCGGGCCGCCGCGGCGGCCTGGTTGGCGCCCTTGCCGCCGGCCGACTCCATCAGGTCCGTGCCCAGCACGGTCTCTCCCGCGCCGGGCCGCCGGGCCACCCGCACGGTCAGGTCCGCGTTGGCCGAGCCGACCACCAGGACGTCGTACATGCGCCGTTCCTCTTCTCTGTCCGGGCGTCGTTCTCTCGTGTCCATACGCCGCGTTGCCTTCTCTTCCTGCTTGTCGCCGCCCGGCGGGCACCGGTGGCGGCGGTCCGCCCCGGTGCCGCCCGGCGGCGCCGTCAGCCGCCGAACGCGGCGGCGTTGGCCGCCGTCACCAGCACCACCGGCACCTTGACCGTCCGCGGCAGTTTCTCCCCGCGGGCCGCCTTCAGCGCCCATGCCACGGCCTGCTTGCCGAGCAGTTCGGGTTGCTGGGCGACGGTGGCGGTGAGGGTGCCGGCGCGGACGGCCCGGACCCCGTCCGGGGTCCCGTCGAACGCCACCACCTTCACGTCCTTGCCGGAGCGGGCGCCCAGCGCCTTGGAGGCGCCGAGTGCCATCTCGTCGTTGGCGGCGAACACCCCGGCGATGTCGCGGTGCGCCTGGAGCATATTGGACATCACGTCCATGCCCTTGGTCCGGTCGAAGTCGGCGGGCTGCCGGGCGACGACCTCGATGCCGGGGTACTGCCCGATGCCCTCCTCGAAGCCCCGGCCGCGTTCGCGGGCGGCGGAGGTGCCGGGCTGGCCTTCGAGGAAGGCCACCTTGCCCTTGCCGCCGAGCGCCTCGGCGAGGGTCCTGGCGGCGAGCCGGCCGCCGGCGACGTTGTCGGAGGCGATGGTCGAGCCGACCTGCCCGCCGTTGACGCCGCGGTCGATGGAGATCACCGGCACCTTGGCCCGGTTGGCGACACCGACGGCGGGGACGGCGGCGTCGGCGTCCACCGGGTTGATGATGGCCGCCTTCACCTGCTGGCTGGTGAAGGTCTCCATCTGGTTGATCTGCTGCATGGGGTCGTTCTGCGCGTCGGTGATGTTGATGTGCAGCCCGCGGGCGTCCGCCTCGGCCTGTGCGCCCTTCTTGATACCGACGAAGAACGGGTTGTTCATCGTGGACAGGGCCAGACCGAGGTCGGTGTTGCCCCCGCGGTCGCAGCCGGCCAGGGCGAGGGCGCCGACCGCGAGGGCCGCGCCGAGCAGTGCCGTGCGCCGCCTCATCGCGCGCTCCTGCGCCGCAGGGTGTCCAGGAGGACGGCGAGCGCGATCACCAGACCGGTGGCGACCTGCTGCCAGAAGGCCGAGACGCTCAGCAGGTTGAGGCCGTTGCGCAGCACGGCGAGGATCAGCGCGCCGATCAGCGTGCCGGACGCCTTACCGGAGCCGCCGGAGAGGCTGGCCCCGCCGATGACGACGGCGGCGATGGCGTCGAGTTCGTAACCACTGGCGGCCTGCGGCTGCGCGGAGGTGAGCCGGGCCGCCAGCACGATGCCGGCGACGGCGGCGAACAGCCCGGACAGCGCGTAGATCACGAGCTTGCGGCGCTTGACGTCGATGCCGGAGAGGCGGGCCGCCTCCTCGTTGCCGCCGATCGCGAACATCGCGCGGCCGGAGTACGTCCGGGCCAGGATCAGCGCGGCGATCAACCCCATCGCGATCATGACGAGGACGGGGACCGGCAGCCAGTCGCCCAGGGTGTCGCCGAGCCCGTTGACCGCACCGGGGAAGGGGATCGGCGAGCCACCGGAGATGACCAGGGCCAGGCCGCGGCCGACGGACAGCATCGCCAGGGTGGCGATGAAGGCCGGCAGTCGTCCGTAGGCGACCAGGGCGCCGGAGAGCAGGCCGGCGAGCGCGCCGACCGCGAGGCCCAGCGGCACCGCGAGCCAGACCGGCAGCCCCTGATCGGTGGCGGCCCAGGCGACGACGGTGGCCGAGAGTGCGGCGACCGAGCCGACGGACAGATCGATGCCGGCCGAGACGATCACGAAGGTGACGCCGAAGGCCAGGATCGCGGTGACCGACGCCTGGACGCCGACATTGAGGAGGTTCTGGCCGTTGAGGAAGTCCCGGGAGAGCACGGCCATCACCACGACCAGGGCGATCAGGCCGCCGAGCGGGCCGTTGCGCAGCACGGCCCGGGAGGACCACGCCCCGAAGCCGTCCGGGGCCGTGCCCCCGCCCGCCGCCCGTGGGCCGGCTGCCGTCTTCACCTCAGCGGACATCGGAGCCCTCCATCGCGCTCTCGTCGGTGTGCGTGCCGTCGGGGGCGGCGTGCGGGGACTGCAGCGCCAGCTCCATCACGGCGTCCTGGGTGGCCTGCCCGGCCGGCAGTTCGCCGGTCAGCCGGCCCTGTGCCATCACCAGCACCCGGTCGCTCATGCCGAGCACCTCGGGCAGATCGCTGGAGATCATCAGCACCCCGCAGCCGGCGGCCGTCAGCTCGTTGACGAGCTGGTAGATCTCGACCTTGGCGCCGACGTCGATGCCGCGCGTCGGTTCGTCCAGGATCAGCAGCCGGGTCTTCGCCAGCAGCCACTTGCCGATGACGATCTTCTGCTGGTTGCCGCCGGAGAGGGTGCGGGCGTGCTGCCCCAGACCGCTCATCCGGACCTTCAACCGCCCGGCGACGTCGGCCGCTTCGCGCCGCTGGCCGCGCCGGTCGACCAGCCCACCGCGGGTGTCCCGGTCGAGCCGGGCCAGCGTCAGGTTGTCCTGGAGCGAGGCGTCCAGGACCAGGCCCTGGCCCTTGCGGTCCTCGGGCACCAGCCCCAGCCCTGCCCGCATCGCGGCCCGGACGTCGCCGCGGGCCAGCCGCTCGCCGGCCACCTCGACGGTGCCGGCGTCGTAGCGGTCCACGCCGAAGACCGCCCGGGCGACCTCGGTGCGGCCGGCGCCGACCAGTCCGGCCAGGCCCACCACCTCACCGGCCCGGATGTCGAAGTCGATGCCTTCGAAGACCGGTCGGGCCGGGGCACCGCCGGTGCCCTTGGCGCCGTGCCGGGTCAGGCCCCGTACGCGCAGCAGCGGCGCGCCCGGCTCGTCGGGGCGGCGGCGGGGGTACTGCTCGGCGATGTCCCGGCCGACCATCAGCCGGATGAGTTCCTCCTCGCCAGTGGAGGCGGGCACCTGGTCGACCGAACGGCCGTCGCGCAGGACGGTGACCCGGTCGCCGAGGGCGCCGATCTCGTCGAGGTGGTGGGTGATGAAGATGATGCCGACGCCGGCCTCGCGCAGTTCGCGGACGATGCCGAAGAGGGTCTCCACCTCTTCGGAGGTGAGCACCGCGGTCGGCTCGTCCATGATCAGCACCCGGGCGTCCAGGCTGAGCGCCTTGGCGATCTCCACCATCTGGAGCCGGGCGATGCCGAGTTCGGCGACCGGGGTGTTCGGGGAGACGTCGAGGCGCACCCGGCGCAGCAGGTCGGCGGCGCGGGCGCGCATGGCCTTCCGGTCGATCAGGCCGAGCGCGGTGCGCGGTTGGCGGCCCAGGAAGATGTTCTCGGCGACGGTCAGCCCGGGGACGAGGTTGAACTCCTGGTAGATGGTGGCGATGCCGAGCCGTTCGGCGTCCTGCGCGGAGCGGATCTGCACCTCGCGGAGCCCGTCGGGCGCACCGTCCGGGCCGCCGCGGACGAGGATGCGGCCGGCGTCCGGGCGGTGGGCGCCGGAGAGCATCTTGATCAGGGTGCTCTTGCCCGCGCCGTTCTCGCCGAGCAGCACGTGCACCTCGCCGGCGCGCAGGCTCAGATCGACGCCGTCCAGCGCACGGACGCCGGGGAACGCCTTGGTCACCCCCTCGACGCGCAGCAGTTCGCGGCCGTCCGGTACGTCGTCGTTGGCGCCGGTCATGCGCTGCCCCTCTCTCCTCGGTGTCGTCCTCGGCTGGCGGGTGGTCTGCGGGCGGTGCGCCCGTGCCGGGTCCCGACGGGCGGGCCGGTCGGGCCGGTCGGGGCGGATCGGGCCGGTCCGGACGGGTCCGGTGCGGCGCGCGGGTGCGGTCAGCGGGCCGGCGCCTCGCCGCAGGAGCGGCGCGGCACCAACCGGGCGGGCAGCAGCACGGATGCGGCGGGGCGGCCCTCGATCCGCTCCAGCAGGGTCCGCACGGCGGCCCGCCCGAGGTCGCGGGTGGGCTGGGCGATGGCGGTCAGCGGCGGGTCGGTGTGCGCGAACCACGGCACGTCGTCGTAGACCACCAGCGCCATGTCGTCGGGGACCCGCAGGCCGCGGGCGCGGAGTTCGTCCATCGCGCCGAGCGCCATCAGGTTGTCGGTGGCCAGCACGGCGTCCGGCGGTTCGGGGAGGTCCAGGAAGTCGCTCATCATCCGGCGTCCGCCGCTGGGTTGGAGGTCGGGGGTGGCGCCGACCCGCTCGTCGGGGAGCGCGATGCCGTGGCCGGCCAGGGCGTCGCGGAAGAGTTCCAGGCGTTCGTCGCCGGTGGGGGTGCCGGCCGGGGCGACGATGATCGCGGGGCGGCGGCGGCCGAGCGCGGCGAGGTGGGCGGCGAGGTCGGTGAGCGCGGTCCGGCCGTCGGCGCGGACGCACGGCGCGTCGATGCCGGGGACGGCGCGGTCCAGCAGGACGAGCGGGGTGCCGGAAGCGACCACCTCGCGGAGCATCGCCGAGCCGGTACCGGCCGAGCTGACCAGCAGACCGTCGATCCGGCGGTCGAGCAGGGTGCGGATGTAGTCGTCCTGCTGGGCGGGGCGTTCGCCGGCGTTGCCGATGACGAGGCTGTAGCCGAGGCCGCGGGCGGCGTCCTCGACGGCGTCGGCCAGCTCGGTGAAGAACGGGTTGGTGAGGTCGCTGATCACCAGGCCGAGTGCGCCGGTCCGGGCGGTGCGCAGGGCGCGGGCGACGCTGTTGGGGCGGTAGCCCAGTTCCCGTACGGCGGCGAGGACCCGTTCGCGGGTCTCGGCGACCGGGCTGTTGCCGTTGAGGACCCGGGAGACGGTGGCGACGGAGACCCCCGCCCGCTCCGCCACATCCTTGATGTTCGCCATGGCTCCGTTGCCACCCTGCCTCGTGTAATCGATTACGTGTGCCGCGCGAGGGCTACGAAATCGATTACACGGGTGATGCGTCAAGACTCCGCGCACGAATGTTGCCTGCGTCACAGCGGGCGCCGGGCGGGACCGCTGCCGGTGGCGCGGGAACGGAGGAGGGCCGCACCCCGGGGTGGGATGCAGCCCTCGGCTGCCCGGTGCCGGGCGCGGCCCGTCAGGCCGCCCCGGCTCCTTCGGCCGTCCCGGCCGGGTCAGACGACGGTCAGCGTGACCTCGATGTTGCCGCGGGTGGCGTGGGAGTACGGGCACACCTGGTGCGCCTTCTCCACGAGCTCCTTGGCGGTGGCCGCGTCGACGGTGGGGATCGACGCGATGATCTCGACCGCGAGGCCGAAGGCGCCGTCCGGGGTCTTGCCGATGCCGACCTTGGCGGTCACCCGGGAGCCGGTGACGTCGGCGTTCTCCCGGCGGGCGACGACGCTGAGCGCGCCCTGGAAGCAGGCGCTGTAACCCGCCGCGAAGAGCTGCTCCGGGTTGGTGCCGGCGCCGCTGCCGCCCTGCTCCTTGGGCGGGTTGACGACGACGTCGAGCTTGCCGTCGTCGCTGGCGACGCGGCCGTCGCGGCCGTTCTCGGCGGTGGCGACGGCGGTGTAGACGACGTCGACGGTCTGGATGGACATACCGAATCCTCCTGTGGTTCGCCGCGACTCGCGCCCACGCATCGCGACGGCTTGCCGCCGAGCCTAACGGGCCGGGGCACGAGGGCGGGAGGCGAGTCTCACACTGCGGAGCCCTCCGTCGCGGCGACCGGGCCGGACGGAGCCCGGGTGGGAACGGCGCCGGCCGCCCGGAGCAGGGCGACCGTTTCCGGGTGCGGACCGGCCAGCGCCCAGTCCAGCGGCGCGAGGCCCGTGCCGTGGTCCTCCCGGAGCCGGGGATCGGCGCCGTGCGCGAGGAGGTCGCGCACCGCCGCCGCATGGCCCCAGCAGGACGCGGCGCACAGCGGCGTGCCCTCGCCGCCGTGTCCACTCTCGGCGTCGGGCGGCGCACCCGCCGCCAGCAGCACACGGACCGTGTCGGCGGCACCGTGCACGGACGCCGCGTACAGCGGGGTGGTGCCGTCGGCGTCGGCCGCCGCCGGATCGGCTCCGACCCGCAGCAGCGCCGCCACCTGGGCGGCCCCGCGCAACGCCGCTGCCGCGACAAGGCGGTTGGCGAGCTTCTTGCGCTCCCGGTTGTTCATGGGCACGACGCTACGACCACGGACCGGCGGGCGCCCGTGGGGGCGGGGCGGTCCACCGGGCACCAGACCGGGGCCCGGTGCCCGGGGTCCGACCGCGGACGTACCGGTCGACGGCCCCGCTCCCCCGCGGTCCGGGCCTCAGTCCGCCAGGCTCACGATCATCTTCCCGGTGTTGGCGCCGCGGAGCATGCCGAGGAACGCCTCGACGCCGTTCTCGATGCCCGAGACCTTGGTCTCGGAGTACTTCAGCTCACCGGAACGGATCCAGCCGGAGACCTCCTCGACGAACTGCGGCTGGAGCGCCTGGTGGTCGCTCACCAGCAGGCCCTCCAGCCGGAGGCGCTTGCCGATCACCAGGGCCAGATTGCGCGGGGCGGGGCTCGGCTCGGTGGCGTTGTACATCGAGATCATGCCGCAAATGGCCGCCCGGCCATGGACGTTGAGCACGCTGATGGCGGCTTCGAGGTGGTCGCCGCCGACGTTGTCGAAGTAGACGTCGATGCCGTCGGGGGCGGCGGCCTTGAGCTGCTCGGTGACGTCGCCGTTCTTGTAGTTGAAGGCGGCGTCGAAGCCGTACTCCTCGGTGAGCAGGCGGACCTTCTCGTCGGAGCCGGCGGAGCCGATGACCCGGGAGGCGCCCTTGAGGCGGGCGATCTGCCCGACCTGGCTGCCCACCGCGCCGGCCGCGCCGGAGACGAAGACGGCGTCGCCCTCCTTGAACCCGGCGACCGCCAGCAGGCCCGCGTACGCGGTCAGGCCCGGCATGCCGAGGACGCCGAGGTAGGCGGTGAGCGGGGCGAGCGAGGCGTCCACCTTGGCGACCCGGTCGGCGCCGAGGACGGCGTGCGAGCGCCAGCCGAGGCCGTGCAGGACGTGGTCGCCGACGGCGAAGCCCTCGGCGCGCGAGGCGAGGACCTCGCCGACCGCGCCGCCGTCCATCGGCTGATCCAGCTGGAAGGGCGGGACGTAGGACTTCACGTCGTTCATCCGACCGCGCATGTACGGGTCGACGGAGAAGTGGAGGTTCTTGACGAGGATCTGGCCGTCGGCGAGCTCGGGCAGCGCGGCCTCGCGCAGCGCGAAGTCGTCGGGGGTGGGCCAGCCCTGCGGGCGGGCGACGAGGTGCCATTCGCGACTGGTCGTCGGCAGCGGTGCGGACATGAGCGTGAACCTCCAAATGTTTCAGTTACTGAAACAATAATGAGCCTGAATATTTCATGCTGTCAAGTAATTGGGTATCCTGGTGTGTATGACAGCGCGCCCAGACCCTCTGACCGTCGAGGTGGTCGACCTCATCGGCACCGTCGTCGCCCGCTACCACGAGGAGTACGAGCGCGCCGCGGCCGAGCACTCCCTCACGGGCGCCCAGGCCCGGCTGCTGCGCCTGCTGGCGATGGAGCCGATGCCGATGCGCAAGCTCGCGCAGTGCCTGAAGTGCGAGCCGTCCAACGTCACCGGCATCGTGGACCGCCTGGAGTCCCGCGGCCTGGTGGAGCGCCGCCCCGACCCGGCCGACCGCCGGGTCAAGCTGGCCGTCCCCACCGACGAGGGCCGGGCGACGGCCGACCGGCTGCGCACGTCGCTGGACTTCGCCCGCCAGCCGCTCGGCCGGTTGACGGTCGCCGAGCGCACCCTGCTCAAGCAGCTGCTCCAGCGGATGCTGGGTGTCGAACCGGAGGTGCCGGAGGCGCCCGGGACGGGCCGGGAAGCCGGGGAGCGCCGCCGAAGCGAGGGCTGAGGAGCGGGCAGGGGCCGAGGGGCGGGCAGGGCCGGGGGAACGGGCCGGCGGAGTGCGCGCGGCACCGGCCGGCGCCCACGGCAGGTGACCGAATTGGCCCAGGCGCAGCACGGCCGAGTGTCCCAGATGGCCGGGCCGGTGACGCCTTAACCTGGTCGGCATGACGCACCAGAACCCCAGCCGCCCCACCGTCGACTTCTACTTCGACCCCATCTGCCCGTTCGCCTGGATCACCTCCCGCTGGATCCTGGAGGTGGAGAGCCTCCGGGACATCGATCTGCGGTTCCGGGTGATGAGCCTGTCCGTGCTCAACGAGGGCCGCGAGGACCTCCCCGAGAAGTACCGCGAACTACTGGACGCCGGCTGGGGCCCGGTGCGGGTGTGCATCGCCGCCGCCCAGGAGCACGGGGAAGAGGTGCTGCGCGACCTGTACACCGCGCTCGGCACCCGGATCCACAAGGAGGGCCGGGAGGACACCGCGGCCGTCATCGAGGAGGCGCTCGCCGAGGTCGGGCTGCCCACCGAGCTGGCCCGCGCCGCCGAGCAGGACACCTACGACGACGCGCTGCGCAAGAGCCACCACGAGGGCATGGACCCGGTCGGCGAGGACGTCGGCACGCCCACCATCCACATCGACGGGGTGGCGTTCTTCGGCCCCGTCCTGATGGCGATCCCCCGGGGCGAGGACGCGGTGCGGATCTTCGACGGGGTCCGCCTGCTCGCCGGCTACGACCGGTTCTTCGAGCTCAAGCGGACCCGTACCGGGGAATTCGACTTCAGCTGACGTCAGTTGACGGCGGCGGGTGCGGCGGCCTCACGGGCGCCGTCCGCCGCCGCGCCCGCCCTACCACCCTCGTCCGTCGGCGTGCGCAGGCCGCGCAGCAGCACCACCGCCAGGACCGCGGCCGCGGCCATCACGCCCGCGGCGCACAGGGCGGCGGCGTGCAGCCCGTGCATGAAGGCGTCCCGGGCGGCGGACACCAGGGCGTGGCCGACCCGGTCCGGCAGGTGGGCGGCGACCTGAAGGGCACCGGCCAGAGTCTCGTGCGCCGCGCCGGCGGCCCCCTTCGGGAGGCCGGCGAGCAGCGCGCCCTCGATGTCGTCCCCGTAGACCGCGCTCCCGATGGTGCCGAGGATCGCCATGCCCAGGGCGCCGCCCAGTTCGGTGCCCGACTCCAGGACCGCCGAGGCGGAACCGGCGCGCTCGGGCGGGGCGGCGCCGAGGGCCAGTTCGTTGCCGAGTGACATCACCGCCACCAGGCCGCTGGCGTAGACCGCGGCGCCGCCCAGGACGGACCACAGCGGCGAGGACGCCTCCAGCCGGGACAGCCAGAGGAAGCCGCCGGCCGCGAAGACGAAACCGGCGGCGACCAGGTAGGCGCGGTCCAGGCGCCGGGCGAGCGCGGCGGACAGCGGCGCGATCGCGCCGACGGCGAGGGACGGCACCATGTGCCACAGCGCGGCCCGCAACGGGCTCATGCCCCGTATGGTCTGGAGGTACTGGGTCAGGAACACGGCACAGCCGACGACCGTGAACATCGCCAGCAGGTTCATCAGGACCGAGCCGCTGAACCCACGGTGCCGCAGCAGCTCCAGGTCGAGCATCGGATGGCGGGCGGTGCGCTGCCGCAGGACGAAGGCCGCGGCCGCCAGCACGCCGACGACCAGGGCGGCGACCGGCAGCACAGCCACGCCGTTCCGGGCGATCTCCTTGATGCCGTAGACGACCGGCAGCATCGCCGCCAGGGAGAGCACCGACCCCAGGAGGTCGAAGCGGCCGGCGGCCGGGTTCCTGAACTCCGGGAGCAGCAGCGGGCCGCAGATCAGCAGCAGCGCCATCGCGGGGGTGTTGACCAGGAAGACCGAGCCCCACCAGAAGTGCTCCAGCAGCGCCCCGCTGAGCACCGGGCCGATGGCGATGCCGCCGGTCACCGCCGCCGACCAGATGGCGACGGCCTTGCCGCGCTGCCGCTCGTCGGGGAAGAGGTTGCGGATCATGGCGAGGGTGGACGGCATCAGGGTGGCGCCGCCGACACCGAGCAACGCCCGTGCGGCGATGAGCATTTCGGCGCTCTGCGCGTATGCGGCCAGGCAGGAGGCGAGGCCGAAGAGCACGGCGCCGGTCAGCAGCAGTCGACGGCGGCCGATGCGGTCGCCGAGCGCTCCCATGGTGATCAGCAGGCCGGCGAGGACGAAGCCGTAGACGTCGAGGATCCACAGCTGTTGGACGGCGCTGGGCTCCAGTTGGGCGGACAGGAACGGCACGGCGAAATAGAGGACCGAGACGTCCATCGAGACGAGCAGGCAGGGCAGCAGGAGGACGACCAGGGCGACCCACTCCCGGCGGCCCGCCTTCGGCGCGGGCGCACCCCGCACCTTGGAGGTATACGCAGTAAACGACATGGCGGACAGCGTAGGCACCCGGGGTTTACGGCACAAACACCTTGCGGCACTTGGGGTTTTGGGGTTCGTCACACTAGTGCACCTCGGTGAGGACAGGGGCGCCCGCGGCGCCGCTGCTACGCTCGACGGCGCGGAAAACCCGGGGAGAACCCCTCGGTGCACTAGTACGGAGGCCGCCGCGTGAACCAGTCCGCACCACCGCCCTACCGACAGATCGCGGACGCCGTGCGGGCCCGCGTCGACGCCGGCGAACTGGCCCCCGGCGACCGGGTGCCGTCGACCCGGCGGATCACCCAGGAGTGGGGCGTGGCGATGGCGACCGCCACCAAGGCGCTCGCCGCACTGCGCCAGGAGGGCGTCGTCCGCGTCGTACCGGGAGTGGGGACGGTGGTCGCCGCACGGGGCAGCCAAGGCAGCGCTCCTGACGGCCGGCCATCCGGGACGGACGCGGCCCCCGGGGACGCGTCGCGGGGACGGTCCGCGCGGGAGGGCGACGGCGCGCTGACGCGCGAGCGGATCGTCCGGGCCGGGATCGAGGTCGCCGACGGGGAGGGGCTGCGGGCGCTGTCCATGCGCCGGGTGGCGGCGGAGTTCGGGGTCTCCTCGATGGCGCTCTACCGCCATGTGGGCAGCAAGGACGAGCTGGTGATGCAGATGGCGGACGCCGCGTTCGCCGAGGTGCGGCTGCCGGAACCGGCGCCGACCGGCTGGCGGGACCGGATGGAGGCGGGCGCCCGACTCCAGTGGGCGCTCTACCGGCGGCACCCCTGGCTCGCCCAGTATCTGTCGATCAGCCGGCCGCAGCCGATGCCGCGGGCGATGGCGGTCATCGAGTGGACCATGGCGCGGGTCG
Organism: Streptomyces noursei; assembly: GCF_016917755.1. Classification (GTDB taxonomy): domain Bacteria; phylum Actinomycetota; class Actinomycetes; order Streptomycetales; family Streptomycetaceae; genus Streptomyces; species Streptomyces yunnanensis. The sequence goes on from NZ_CP070326.1 coordinate 3,533,787, forward strand.
AGGGGATGGACCCGACGACGCTGCTGCACATGTCGGTGACGCTGCTGAACCACGTGCGCGCCACCGCCGCGGTGTTCGAGGACGACCTGGAGGCGGAGCAGCACACCGGGATGGACCGGGACCAGTGGATGGCCGCCATGGAACCGGCCTACGAGCGCATCCTGCGATCCGGCGGGTATCCGATGTACGCGGGGGTGGACGGACTGGAATCGGACGCGGTGACCCTGGACACCCTCTTCGAGTTCGGGCTCGCGCGGCTGCTGGACGGGATGGGGTTGCTGGTGGAGGGGCGGGCGCGAGGGGCGGCGGGGGGAGGGCGGGGGCCTGGGGGTGGGGCCTAGGGGGTGGGCGAACACATCCCGTAGGGGATGCGGACGCCCCCTGCGGGGCCACAACGCGGCGCGGCCGGGAGGTATTCCGGCGGAACGCGGCGCGGCGGGGCAGTATTCCGGCGGGACGCGGCGGGGGGGGAGGTACGCCGGCAATCCCCCGCCCCCGGCCCCCGCCCCCGGGCCGCCGTCAGCCGAGTTTGCCGCGTAACCGCTGGGCGCGCAGGACCAGTTCGAGTTCGAAGCGGCGGTCGGGGTCCTCGACGTCGTCGCCCCACAGTTCGCGGATCTGGCGGAGGCGGTAGCGGACGGTCTGCGGATGGACGCCGAGGCGGGCGGCGATCTCGGGGGCGCCGCCGCGGGTCTCCAGCCAGGCGAGCAGGGTCTCGGCGAGCCGCCGGCCGTGGGTGGGACCGCAGTGCTCCAGCGGGGCGAGGCGGCGGCGGGTGAGGTCCTCGATCAGTTCGCCGGGCGGCAGCAGCACCAGCGCCTCGGTGTGCTCGGTGCACCGCAGCAGCTCGCCGGCGGGCAGCAGTCCGCGCTCCATCAGGTCGACCGCGGAGGCCGCCCAGCGCAGCGACTTCCCGGCGTCCAGCAGCGGCACGGCGGGCCCGATGGCGCCCGACCAGCCGGCCGCGGCGCGGGACAGCAGTTCGCTGCGGCCGGGGGCGTCCGGGTCCGGCACCACCAGGCGGGGCCGTTCGCACTCCATGTCGAGCAGGATGCCGTCCGCGACCGCGGGCGCCACCGCCTCCCGGTCCGGGCGCAACAGCACCGCCACCGCGACCCGTTCGGGCAGCGGCCAGCCGACCAGCCGGGCCCGTTCGGCGAGCAGCGGACGGGGGTCCCCCGGTTCCGCCGCGGGGGCGGGGAGGGGGGGCTCGCCGGGGTCCGGGACGCCCGGCAGGGCGCCGTCCCGGTGGCGGCGACGGCCGTCCCGCGTCGCGTGATCGGGGTCCGCGAACAGCTGGTCCATCAGGCGGCGCTGCATCCGCAGCCGCTCGCCGGCCTGACGGGCCGCGGCCTCCGCGTAGCCGCGGACGGACTCGGCGACCAGCCCGTCGAGGTACTCGAAGCCGGACTCGGCCAGTTCGTACATGGCGGGGGCGGGGATGGCGACCTCCTGGCCGATCTCCGCCAGCCGCCGCCAGGCCAGGCGCACGCCCAGCCGGTAGATCGCCTGGAGGACGTCCAGGCTGCGTCCCTGGATCACCTCGCCGCGGCCGAACTCCTGGAAGACGCGCGGGTGGACGTGCGGCCGGTCCAGGCCGGCGGTGAGGTGCCCGAGGAACTGCTCCAGGGACTGCCGGATGCCGACCAGGGCCCGCGGCTCCCCCGACTCGTCGGGGATCAAAGGGAGTTGGGGGTACTCCCGACGGATCTCCCGGAAGATCTCCTGCGCCAGCGCGGGCACTTCCTCCAGTGCCAGGGCGGCGAACCGGTGCACCTGATAGGGCGGCACCTCGCGCCACGCCGAGCGGACCGCGGTCACCACTGCGGCGGCCCTTACGCGCCGGGCCGGCCGAAGGTCACCAGCGGTACGTTCGGCTGCTCGGGCGTGGTCTCCAGGGCGGCGACGATGCCCAGTGCGGCGCCCACGGCCAGGGCGGCGGCGGCCAGTGCGGTCAGCGCGGCGGCGAGCATGCGGTGCATGGCGCGGCGATCCCTTCGTCGGCAGCCGGTACCGGGAGAGCGGCGCGAGCGGTACCGGGAGAGCGGAACAGAGGAGCACGTCGGCAGGCGTACGGCCGCGGGGCGGACGGCCCTGCGGCCCCGCGGCCCGCAGGGCCCAACGGCTCGGAAGACCGGCGGCGGTGCCGCGTTCCCACCGCGCGGCGCCGCTTCGGTCGTGGTGCCTGCCGAGTGTGGAAGGGCATTGACGCGCTGTCAAGGGTTCGCTTACGTTCCCGGCCCATGGCGCCGCGTCGCGGCGCCGCACGTGCACCAGGGCGTGTTCCCCCACCGCTTCCAGGAGTGCTCGTATGCGTCCGTCCAGACATCCCGGCTCTTCCACCGCCGACTCCGCTCCGCCCTCCCCCGTGCCCCGCACCGCCTCGCCGCTCTCCCTGGCGCTCCTCGGCGCCGGCGTGTTCCTGCTGGTGCTGGCCCCGCTGTTGATCTGGTACGTGACGCCGCGGGCCGCGGTCACCCCCGTCGACGTGGACGTCACCACGGTCTTCACCGGCACCGGCAGCTACTTCGACACCGACGCGCTGACCACCCGGGACGGGCAGCGGATCACCATCACCCGGCACGTGCTGGGCGACGTCGCGGCGAGCGAGCAGAGCGGGCGGGCGGTCTGGGACGTGTCCACGACGGTCGACACCCCGCGGACGCTGCCCCTGAAGGACCCGCGCAGGGCGTTCCAGTGGACCACCGGCCGCTGGGTCACCGACCGGCGCAGCAACGCCCCGGTGCACTGCTGCGGGGAGAGTCCCACCCGCTTCGACGGGGACGCCTACCTGAAGTTCCCCTTCGCGATGGAGAAGAAGACCTACCGCTGGTGGGACGACACCCTCGGCGCGGCCGTCCCGCTCCACTTCGCCGGCACCACACAGCTACCGGGCAGCACCGGCTACCGCTTCACCGGGACCGTGCCGGCCACCCGGACCGGCACCCGGCAGGTCCCCGGGCGGCTGGTAGGCCGCCCGGGGCAGGGCCAGATCCAGGCCGAGGAGTGGTACGCCAACACCGGGATCGACCTGGTCGTCGAGGAGCGCACCGGGCGGATCGTCGACGCGTCGATCTCGCCGGTCAAGACGCTGCGGGCACCCGGCGCCCGGCGGGACGCGGTCGTGCTGCTGCGGGCCCGGAACCTCGCGTTCACGCCCGCCACCCGCCGGGCGCAGATCTCCCTGGCGCGGGCCGACAGCGGGAAGTTGGCCCTGGTCGGACGGACGCTGCCGACCGCCGCCGGCGCGGCCGGCGGGGTGCTCGCGGTGGCCGGCGGGGTGCTGGTGGCCCGCGGGCGGCGCGGTGGCCGATTCTCAGCGGCGTGAGGCCGCAACGGGCGGGAGCGGAGCGGATTTTGTCACCCCGGTGAGTAGCCGCGGGCCCGCCCCGGCGCGAACACTGTGCCTCCCACCGGGAACACGCCCCTGCACGCCCCCGTACCAACCGTCCCCTGCACGCCCGTCCCCCGCCCGTACACCCACCCGTCCCCGCACGACCCGCACGACCCGCACGACCCGCACGACTCAGCACGCAGTACGTCCCCCACCGCAGGTACCGCACCCTGAGACGAGTTGGATCGCACATGCCCCAGCATGTACCCCCCTCCCCTCCGCTGCCCGCCGCGTCCCCGGCACCGCCGGCCCCCCGCGCACCGTCCGCGGCCGCCGCTCCGGCCGCTGGCGCCGCCCCGCTCCCCCGCCGGATCGTGTTCCTGGCCCGCCGCGACCTGGGCAATCCCGCCGCCGGCGGCTCCGAACTGCTGGTGGACCGGATCGCCGACGGGCTCACCGGCCACGGCCACCAGGTCACCCTGCTGTGCGGCGGACCGGCCTCCGACCGCGACTACCGGGTCGTCTCGGCGGGCGGCGACGCCGGCCACTTCCTGCGCGTCCCCCGCCAGGTGGCGCGCCGGGCCGGCGGCTGCGACCTGCTGGTCGAGGTCTGCAACGGCATGCCCTACCTCGCGCCGCTGTGGCACCGCGGCCCGACGCTGTGCCTGGTCAACCACGTCCACACCGACCTGTGGCGGATGCGCTACCCGGCGCCCGCCGCCCGGCTCGGCCGCCGCCTGGAGCACTGGGCGCTGGCCGGCACCCACCGCGGCAACCTGATGGTCGCGGTGTCCGACTCGACGGCCGCCGCCCTCCAGGAACTCGGCGTCGCGCCCGACCGGATCCGGCTCGTCCACAACGGCGTGGAGGAACCCGGTCCGCTCGTCCCCGAGGCCCCCGAGCCGCTGTTCCTGGCCATGGGCCGGCTCGTCGAGTACAAGCGGATCGATCTGCTGCTGCGGCTGTGGGAACGGGTCCGTCCGGTCACCGGCGGCCGGCTGGTGATCGTCGGCGACGGCCCGGAGCGCGCCCGGCTGACCGCGCTGGCCGGCCCCGGCGTCACCTTCACCGGCCGGATCTCCGAACAGCGCAAACACCGACTGCTGTGCTCGGCCTGGCTGTTGCTGCACCCCTCCCTCGTCGAGGGCTGGGGCCTGGTGGTGATGGAGGCCGCCGCGCGCCGCACCCCCACCATCGGCTTCGACATCCCCGGCCTGCGGGACTCCGTCGAGGACGGCACCACCGGACTGCTGGCCCGCGGCGAGAGCGCCTTCGCCGCGCACTGGTGCACCCTGGGCCTGAGCGCCCGCCGGCGGCACGCGCTGGGCGCCGCGGCGGCCGACCGCGCCGCCCGCTTCAGATGGAGCCGGACCGTCCGCAGCTTCCGGGCAGTCGCCGCGGAGGCGTACCTGCGGCCGCTCCCCGGGCGGTGACCGCCCCGTGCGCGACCCCTCGCTGCGCAGGTCCCTGGCCCTCTTCCGGGCCTTCCTGAACGAACCGACCGACCCCGAACACTGCTACCGGCTGCTCGCCCGGGACGCCGCCGACCAGGTCGAACGCCATGTCCCGCTGGACGGCGCGGTGGTCGCCGACGTCGGCGGCGGCAGCGGCCACTTCACCGAGGAGTTCCGCCGCCGCGGCGCCCACGGCTACCTCTTCGAACCCGACCCCGCCGAACTCACCGCCCGCGGCCGGACCCCCGACGGCGCGGTGCTCGCCGACGGCTACCTGCTGCCGCTCGCCGACGGCACCGCCGACGTCTGCTTCTCCTCCAACGTCCTGGAGCACGTCGCCGACCCGCAGACCTTCCTCAGCGAACTGGTGCGGGTCACCCGCCCCGGCGGCCTGATCTACGTGGCGTTCACCAACTGGCTCTCCCCCTGGGGCGGCCACGAGACCGCCCCCTGGCACTACCTCGGCGCCGAACGGGCCCGCCGCCGCTACCACCGGCGCACCGGCCGGCCCGCCAAGCACACCCTGGGCGAGAACCTCTTCGCCGTGCACATCGGCCGCACCCTGCGGCAGGTCCGGGCCCGGGACGACGTCGCGGTGGTCACCGCCCGCTCCCGCTACGCGCCGTTCCTCGCCGAGACCATCCCCCGCCTCCCCGGCGTCCGCGAGATCGCCACCTGGAACCTCCTCCTCATCCTCCGGCGGTTGCCATGACCCAGACGCTGAAGATGTCCCCGTCCCCCGGAGCGCCCGACGCCGGCGGCACCCCGGCCGCCGCCCCCGCGCCGCCGCCCGACGCGCCGCGGCGCCGGCGCTGGCTGCTGGCGTTCTGGGCCGCGGTGCTGGTCGCGTTCCTGGCGCCCTCGCCGGGGAAGATGACGTTCGAGACCAAGCTGGGGGTGGCCGCCGACCCCGGGCGGTTCCTCGCCGACCTCGGCCACATGTGGCACGACCGGGCCGGCTTCGGCGGCCTCGCCGACCAGTACATCGGCTACGCCTTCCCCTCCCTCCCGTATTACGGCGCGACCCACGTCGTCCACCTGCCCGTCTGGCTCGCCGAACGGCTGTGGATGTCGCTGATCGTCACCACCGCCTTCTGGGGCGCCCTGCGGCTCGCCGAACGGTTCCGGGTCGGCACCCCGCCGACCCGGCTCCTGGGCGCCGCCTGCTACGCCCTGTGGCCCGCCTTCACCCTCGTCATCGGCTCCACCTCCGCCGCCGCGCTGCCCGGCGCGGTGCTGCCCTGGGTGCTGCTGCCGCTCACCGACCCGCGGCTCACCCCCCGTACCGCGGCGACCCGTTCGGCCCTGCTGATCCCCTGCATGGGCGGCGTCAACGCGGCCTCCACCCTGGCCTCCCTGCTGCCCGCCCTGCTGTATCTGCTCTCCCGTACGGGACCGCGCCGCCGCGCCCTGCTCGCCTGGTGGCTGCCGGGCGTCGTCCTGGCCACCGCCTGGTGGGCGATCCCGCTGCTCCTCCTGGGCCTGCACGGCGAGAACTTCATGCCGTTCATCGAACAGGCCGACACCACCACCGGCACCATGTCCGCCACCGAACTGCTGCGCGGCGCCGGCAACTGGGTCGGCTACCTCAACTTCGGCAAACCCTGGCTGCCCGCCGGCTGGACCCTGACCGGCAACGCCGTCGCCGTCGCCGGCTCGGCCCTGGCCGCCGCCCTGGGCCTGGCCGGCCTGGCCCGCCGCGACCTGCCCGAACGCCGCTGGCTGCTGCTCACCGTGCTGACCGTCGCCCTGATCACCCTGGCCGGCTACGGCGGCACCCTCGGCGGCCCCCTGCACGGCGCGTGGCAGGACTGGCTGAACGGCTGGCTGCGCCCGTTCCGCAACATCTACAAGTTCACCCCCGGCCTCGGGCTGGCCCTCGCCCTGGGCCTGACCCACCTGCTGGCCGCCGTCCGGTGGACGGGCACCGGGCGGCGCGCCACCCGCCCGGCCGCCCGCCGACTGCCCGCCGCCGTCGCCGCGCTGCTGGTCCTGCCGGCCCTCGCCCTGCCGTACCTCAACGGCAACGTCCTCCAGCCCGGCGCCTTCACCCAACTCCCCACCTACTGGCGGCAGACCGCCGACTGGCTCAAGGACCACACCCACGGCAGCCGCTCCCTGGTCGTCCCCGCCACCGCACACGGCCTGTTCACCTGGGGCTCCCCCATCGACGACCCCCTCGACGTACTCGCCCGATCCCCCTGGACGCAGCGCGACTTCGTGCCCTTCGGGACCCCCGGCTCGCGGCGCACCCTGGACGCCGTCGAACAGGCGCTGCTCACCGGTGCCGAGGTCCCCGGCCTGCGCGACTACCTGCACCGGGCCGGCATCCACGACGTCGTCGTCCGCAACGACCTCGACCCCGACCAGATCGGCTACGTCCCCCCGCAGACCGTCGAACGCACCCTGGAGGCGTCCGGCTACCGCAAGGCCGCCGCCTTCGGCCCGCTCACCACCGGCGGCCGGATCCCCGCCGAAGCCCCCCTCCAGGTCCAGGGCCTCTACCCGCGCCAACGCTCCGTCGAGGTCTACCGGCCACAGGGCGTCCCCGAACCGGGCCCCGTCACCGCCCCCGCCACCGCGGACACCGCCCAGCTCAGCGGCGGGCCGGAAGCCCTCCTCCAGCTCTCCGCCGACCCCGCGCTGGGCAACCGCGCCACCGTCCTGTCCGGCGACCGCCACCCCGGCCTCGGCACCCCGCCGCTCCAGCTCACCGCCGACGGGCTGCGCCGCGCCGACACCCGCTTCGGCCTGGTCAACAGCAACACCTCGTACACCTACACCGCCGACGAGACCAACCTCCCCGGCAGCCTCCAGGACCCCGGCCGCCCACCCCGGCAGATCCTCCCGACCTCCGGCATCGACCACCAGACCACTGCGGTCCTCCGCGGCGCCGCCTCCGTCACCGCCTCCTCCAGCGGCAACTGGCTCTTCCACCTGCCGCAGTACGACCCGGTCAACGCCTTCGACGGCAATCCCGACACCGCCTGGGCGGAGGGCAGCGCCGGCAACCCCGTCGGCCAGTGGATCCGCATCGCCTTCACCCACCCCACCACCCTTCCCGCGAGCCTCTCCGTCACCCCGCTGCGCGGCGACGGACTCCGCGCCGCCCCCACCGCCGTCCGCGTCCAGACCGACCGCGGCAGCGCCGACAGCACCCTCCGCCCCGACGGCTCCCGCCAGCAGATCAAGGCGCCCCCGGGCAGGGCGACCTGGCTCCAACTCACCATCCGCGGCTCGCAGAACCCGCGCGCCGGCCTCTCCGGCGCCGGCTTCACCGAGATCTCCATCCCCGGCGTCCAGGTCACCCGGCTGCTCCAGCTCCCCACGGACGCCACCCGATCCGACTCCCCCTCCCAGGTCATCTCCCTCCACCGCGGCAGCGACCCCGGCGGCCTCTCCCCCGTCTCCGCCGAGACCGGCCTGCACCGCCAGTTCACCACCGGCCGCACCGCCCCCTACACCGTCTCCGGCACCGCGCTGGCCGTCCCCAGCACCGCCCTCGACCGGCTCCTGGACAAGATCGCCCCCGAGCAGAAGGACCGCATCACCGCCACCGCAGACTCCACCAGCTTCGGCTTCGGCCAGTCCCTCAGCCCCCGCAACCTCGTCGACGGCGACCTGACGACGGCCTGGATCGCCGGCGACAAACCCACCCTCCACCTGCGCTGGCCCGGCAAGAAGAAGATCGACCAGATCGTGCTGGCCGCCGCCGGCGGCATCTCCACCCGCCCCGAGCAGATCCAGCTCAACTCCCCCTACGGCGCGGCCACCGCAGGCGTCGACGAGAACGGCCTGGCCCGCTTCGACCCGATCACCACCGACCGCCTCGACATCACCATCAGCAAGGTCAAGGAACTCACCCTCAGCAACCCCGTCGCCGGCCAGGCCCTGCAACTCCCCGTCGGCCTCAGCGAGGTCTACATCCCCGCCCTCGACGCCTACCGCACCCCGCGCCCGGCCCCCGACAAGCGCTTCGCCCTCCCCTGCGGCCAGGGCCCGATGCTCGCCGTCGACGGCATCCTGTACGCCAGCCGGGCCAGCGGCTCGATCCGCGACCTCACCGACCGCCGCCCCATCGACGTCCAGCTCTGCGGCCCGGCCGTCACCGACGGTCGGCTGCTCCTGCGCGCCGGCCAGCACCGCGTGGAGGCCGGCGACCAGGGCCCGTTGGCGATCACGGACGTGACATTGGGCCGAGGACCGGCGGCCGCGGCCATGTCGCCCTCGGTGAACACCCGGTCGTCCGCCGACGCGCGGTCCTCCACCGGATCGCGGTCCTCCACCGGATCGCGGTCCGCCACCGACTTACGGCCTCCTGCCGACGCACGGTCCGCCGGCGCCCCCGGCGCGGCACGGACCCCCGACACCGCACGAACCCCCGACACCGCACGGGCCGTCGCCGCCAAAGACTGGACCGGCGACCACCGCACCGTCACCATCGGCGCCGGCCCGGCCGCCTACCTCCAACTCCACGAGAACGCCAACGACGGCTGGCACGCCACCCTCAACGGCCGGGAACTCACCCCGCTCCGCGTGGACGGCTGGCAACAGGCGTTCCTCGTCCCGGCCGGCGCCGGCGGCACCGTCACGCTCTCCTACGCCCCGGCCACCTCCTACGACGTGGGCCTCGTCGCCGGCGCGCTGGGCATCGTCGCGCTCCTCGCCTCCGCCCTGATCCGCCGCACCCGCCGGACCCCGGGCACCCCGCCCGCCGCACCGCCGCAACCGCCCGCCCCGTCCTGGGTCCTGGGCACGCTGGCCCTGACCGCGGTGGTGGCCCTGGCAGCCGGGCCGTACGCGCTGATCGTCGCGCCGCTGGCCCTGGTGGCCCGCCTCCGGCCGCGGGCACTGGTACCGCTGGCCGGCACCGCGATGCTCGCGGCCGGCATCACCGCCGCCGTCGGCGCGGGCCACCCCGCCGCCGACCGCGAGGGCGCCTTCAGCGGGCTCGCCCAGGCCCTGGCCCTGCTGGCACTGGCGGCGGCCGTCGTCACCCTGCCGACGCCCGCGCCCGACACCTCCGCCGCGACCGACGCCCCACCGCCGGACGCTGCCGTCCCACCACCGGACACTGCCGTCCCACCGCCGGACGCCGGCACGGCACCCCCGGCCACCGGCCGGCCCCCGGCCACCAGCCAGGAGGACACCTCACGATGACCGCCCTGGAACCAGCCCGACCGGTCCAACCGGTCCAACCGGTCCAACCGGTCCAACCGGTCCAACCGGTCCAAGACGACCCGCCGGGGAGCCGGGACGTCCACCCCCGCACCACCTCCCCCACCCGTCCCCATCACCCCACGCGCATCCCGTTCCCTCTGGTGGACGAGATCTCCCGGCACTGCCTGGAGGACGACGAACCGGAGACCGTCCACATAGAGGTGCACCTCCCCGGCCGACTCGACCACGAACGGCTGCGCACCGCGTTCCACCAGGCCCTCGCCCGCCATCCGCGCGTCCTGATGCGCCAGGTACCGGCCCGCTGGTGGCACCGCCACTACACCTGGCAGCTCACCCCGGCCCCGGACGTGGACCCGGTCGTCTTCCCGCCCCCGGGCCCCGACGCCCTCGCCCACGCCCGGGCCCGCGCACTCACCGACTGCCCTCCCCTGGACGCCTCGCCCCCCGTACGCCTGGAGGTCATCGAGCCCGCGCACGCCGCCCCCGCCGACGGCCGTCCACCAGTGGCCCCCTCCACCGGCACCGTTCTGCTGCTCACCCTCCACCACACCGCCCTGGACGGCCCGGCCTGCCTCCGCATCCTGGCCACCGCCGCCGAACTGTACGCCGGGTCCACAGGCCCGGCCGGGTCAACAGAACCGGCGGGCTGTACAAGCCCAGCCAGGTCGGCAAATCCGAACGAGCCGCCCGCCCACCCACCTCGTCTACCCCATTCACCCCATCCACCTCATCCGCCCCATCCGCCGCAACCGCCTGGCCACTCCCGCCCGGGACTCCTCACCCGCCCGGCCCGCCTCGCCCCCGACCACTCCACGCCAACCACCAACCCGACGACCAGCAACCCGACGACCAGCAACCCGACGACCAGCACCAACGGCAGCGGCAGCGGCAACGGCAACGGCAACGGCATGCTCCTCACCGAACTCCCCGTCCCCACCCGCCCCCCACGCCCCACCGGCGAACGGCCCCCCTACACCGTCTACACCGTCAACGACCAACTCCTGGTCGCCACCTACCTGATGGCCGCCCGCTGGAACCAGCTCCACGACCGCCCCGCCGCCCCCGTCGTCATCACCATGCCCATCGACGACCGGCCGCGAGGCCCCCACATGCCCATCGGCAACGGCACCCGCCTCGCCGCCGTCCCCTTCCCGCCCACCACACCGCCCCTCGCGCCACACACCGGCCCGGGCGGTGCTCCCCACACCACCTCGGCCCCCACCCCCCTCACGCGTCTCCTGCATCGGACCTCCGCCCGTACCCGGGCCCTGAAGTCGACCGCTCCCCGCTCCCCGCTCGGCCTGCCCGCCGCCGTGCTGACCTCCCTCCCCCTCCCCGTCGGACCCCGCCGCGCCCTCACCCGTGCCCTCCGCTCCCTCGCCGCCGCCTGGACGCCCACCACCCTCCTCTCCAACATCGGCCGCGTCCCGTACCCCCTGGACTTCGGCGAAACGGGCGGCCGGGCGACCGCAGTGTGGTTCTCCGCGCCGGCCCGGATGCCCCGCGGCCTGAGCATCACCACCGCCGCCACCTGCGACGGGGACCGCATCCACCTCGCCCTCCGCTGGTCCCGCGCCCTCCTCGACGAGGCCGCCGCCAGCCGCCTGCTCGACCTCTTCCGGTCCTCCCTCGCCGCCACCGCCTGGCCCCCCGCCGCCACCGCCTGGCCCCCGGGATCCGCCCCCGCACCAGGACCCGTCCCCTCGGCGGAAGAAGGCGGCGCCCCATGACCACCACCCCCCTTCGGAGCTTCTACGAGAACCCCGCGGTGCCGGTCGCGTCCGGCGACGCCCGCAGCCGACGGCAGGCCCGGCTCCTGGCGCGCGCCCTCGGCCCCGTACACGCCGGCGCGCCGCCCGCCACCGTCCTGGACATCGGCTGCGGCGACGGCACCGCGGCGGCCACCGCCGCCGACGTCCTCACGGGTCACCGCGTCATCGGCGTCGACTGGTCCCAGGACGCCCTCCGCCGCGCCGCCGCCCACATAGGACACGTCGTACGCGGCGAACTCACCGACGGCGGACTCCCGTTCGCCACCGGCTCGGCCGACGCCGTCCTCTTCAGCGAGGTCATCGAGCACCTCGTCGACCCCGACGCCGCCCTCGACGAACTCCGCCGCGTGCTACGCCCGGGCGGCCATCTGCTGCTCTCCACCCCGAACCTCGCCGCCTGGTACAACCGCGGCCTCCTGCTGGCCGGTGTCCAGCCCGTCTTCTCGGAGGTCAGCCTGCGCGCCATCCACGGCCGCCCCGGCAGCCAGGTCGTCGGCCACCTGCGCCTCTACACCGCCCGCGCGCTCCGCGCCTTCCTCACCGCGTCCGGCTTCGACGTCATCCGCATCGCCGGCGCCCCGTACCACGACGTCCCCCGCCCGCTCCGCCCCTTCGACCGCGCCGCCTGCCACGTCCCGCCCCTGGCCTCCATCCTCCTGGCCCACGCCCGCCCCCACCCCACTCACCACAACCACCCCGCCCATCCCACTCACCCCACCCATCACGCTCTGCAACGAACCCGGGAACAAAACTACACTCCGTAATCGTTGCCGTAATAGCAAGGAAGGAGGCCCCCGCAAGGCACACCCACCGGCCCCACCCCGGAACCACCACCACCCAGACCAAACCCCACCCGAGCCACCAAGGACCAGCCCCGAAGAACACCGGAGCCGCCCAGCCACCAAAGACCGTCCGAGCCACCCGAGCAAGCGAGTCACCCGGGCAAGCCAGTCAAAAGCGAGCCCTCCGAGAAAGCGAGTCACCCGAGCAAGCCCGAGCAAGCCAGTCACCCCAGTCACGCGAGTCCCCCGAGAAGGAGGTAGACCCATGCTCTGGTGGGGCGTGGCGTCCGCACTGCTCGCCAACGTCCTCTACAGCACCGGCTTCGTCCTGGAGAAACGCGCACTCGCCACCCTCCCCGCCCTCAGCACCCGCCGCCCCGCCCGCCTCATACGCCACCTCCTCAGCAGCCCCCTGTGGCTGGGCGGCTCACTCGCCCTGGCCGCGGGCTTCGCCGCCCAACTCGCCGTCTACCGCACCCTCCCCATAGCCGCCGCCCAGGGCATCTTCATCTCGGGGCTGGTCCTGCTCCTGCTCATGTCCTCGGCGCTGCTCGGCGAGCGCACCAGCGGCCGGGAGCGGCAGGGCATAGCAGCGATCCTGATGGCACTCGTACTGGTCGTCGCCTCCCTCCGGAACGACGACGCCCAGGCCATCGCCCGCACCGCCCCGCCCGCGACGCTGCTCACGATCGCCGTACCGTCCCTGGCCACGGGACTGCTGCTGTACCGCTCGGCGGAGCTGCGCGCCCGCCGCCGCCACCGCCGGCCAACCGCCGGCGTCCCCTACGGGGTGGCCGTCGGGCTCCTCTACGGCGTCAGCTCGCTGGCCATCAAGGGCGTCTCCGGCCTGCTCGACTTCCACGACCTGCGGGCCGCCGCGTTGGCCGTCCTCCGCTCGCCCTACCCGTACCTGCTCCTCGTCACCGGGGCCGCCGGCCTGGTCCTGTCCCAAACCGCCCTGCAACGCTGCCGAGCCTCGGTGATCGTGCCCGTCTGCACCACGGTGACCTGCGTCTTCACCGTCGCCTGCGGCACCGTGGCGTTCGGCGAACCACTGCCCGGCGACCCCCTGCGCCTGGCACTGCGCCTCGGCGGCACGGCCGTGGCCCTCACGGTCCTCCTGGCACTCCCGCGCCACGAAGCACCCCCCGCGGCCCCACCGCGGCGCGCCCACCCCACGGCAACACCACCACCCGCACTTCCACGCAGGGAGACACCCGCACCCTCCGCACCGGGAGCACCCCTCACACCCGAGCCGGCGGCGACGACCGCGCCCCCGCCGACAGCCCCAAGGGCTGCGACTGCAGCCCACCGAACCCCTCAACCGCCCCTGACCACAAGCAACGTGACCACCCACCACATGCAGCGTGACCACCCGGCGAAGGGATTGATCAATGGCGAGGCCGAGCGATGAGCCGAGCGAAGCAATGAGCCATGCAATGAGCCACGCGATGAGCCACGCGATGAGCCACGCGCGATGCGCGGTGACGAAGTCGAGCGTGAGGGAGTCGAGTGCCGTGCGTGGAGGGAGTGGATCGTGAAGCCTGACGATGCGCTGTTGAAGATTCTGGCGTGCCCGATAGACAAGGGGCCCCTGGTGCTCTTGACCTCCGAGGAAGCGCTCTACAACCCGCGGCTGCGTCGGCGCTATCCGATCCTCGACGGGATTCCGCAGCTGCTCCCGTCCTCCGGGGAGCAGGTCTCGGAAGCCGAACACGAACGCGCAGTACACGAGAGCAAGGACAGGCACGAGAGCGGGAGCGAGAACGGGAACGGGAACGAGAACGGGAGCGGGAACGAGAACGAGAACGGGAGCGAATTCAGCGGCGCGACCGGCGGAACGATCGGGAAACCGGACGGGCTCGCGGACGAGATCGAGGACGAGGTCGAGGAGGTGGGGACGACGGAGTCAGGAACGGAGGCAGGAGCGGAAACGAGGGGCGCGCCAGGTGGAACCGCGGGAGGAGCCGGAGGAGCGGCAGGAGTCGCGGGGCCCGGGCCGGAGAGGGTGGCGTCCGGGTCGGGGCCCGGTGCGGGGGCCGGGTCATGACGTTCGCGGCGCGGGTGGGGCCCTGGTTGCCGGGGCGCATGGTGTCGGCGCTGGCGGCCGGGCTCTACCCGCGGTTCGAACCGGAACTGGGGCGACTGCCCGACTTCTGTCCGGCAGGTGGTACGGCCGTGGACGTCGGAGGGTGGTACGGCCCATGGACCCGGCGCTTGGCACGCCGCGCGGACCGGGTCGTCACCATCGAGCCCGTCCCCCATCTGGCTCGCCTGCTCGCCTCGACCACGCCGGCGCACGTGGACGTCGTATCCGCCGCGGCCACCGACCACGCCGGTTGCGCCACGCTCTGGCTCCCTCCGGACGGCCGCGGCGACCGCGGGGTCTCCTCACTCGTACGCCGTGAGGTGCACTCCGCCACCCTGGACGTCCCCTGCCTCCCCCTGGACGCGCTGCGCCTCACCGCCGTCACCCTCATCAAGATCGATGTGGACGGCGGCGAGCTTGCGGTACTACGCGGCGCGACACGCACCATCGAGCGCGAACTCCCGGCCCTCTTCGTGGAGTTGGAGACCCGCATCCAACCGCTGGCGCCCGTCCTGGAGTGGACGGCCGCCCGTGGATATCGCGGCTGGGTCCTGCCACACGACCACTGGCTGCCGCTGGCCGACTTCGATCTGTCCGCCCATCAGTCCCGTACCTCCTACGTCGCCGAACACGGTCTGCTGCGCCGCTCCCTCGCCCCGCACCGCCGCTACGTCAATTCCGTACTCTTCCTCCCCGACGGCGTCCGCCCCGGTCCCGCGCACACCGCGGGTCCCGCGCACACCGCGCCGACTGCCGCCTCCGCACCTCCCGCGGCCGTCATCCACGACCATGTCCATCATGAGCCCCGCCACTGACAATGCCCCGCCCGCCGGCTCCGGCACCCCCTCCGACCTTCCCGGCCCCCTCGCCTTCCAGCTCGTACTGCTGCGTCGAATGGCCGACCACCAGCCCGTCCTCGTCGAGAACGCCCTCCGCCAACTACGGGTCACCCGCGCCCAGATGCGCGAGGCCAACCGCCGCTGGCAGGCCCGGATGCACAGCCCGCGGGCGCGCGCCGGCGTCCAGCCGTACCGTGCGCTGCTCGGTACGCCGGAGACCGTCGCCACCCGCCGCATCGGCGACCTGACCTGCGAGGCGCTGACCTGGCCGATCCCCCTCTGGCCGGACCTGCGGTTCGAGGTGCTCAGCGCGCCCGGGGGCGGCGTCTGGAACGCCTGGCTCGTACGCGCACCCGGCGCCCCCGGACCCGACCTCCGGACGACCGCGGACCTCGCCCCCTGGTCGTGCACGGTCGACGAGGTCGCCCGCGCCTTTCCCCCGGTCCGCCCGATGGAGGGCAGCGCCCCCACCCGCTGGCGCCTGGCCTGCACCGCCCCCGGACCGGACGGCGCACCCCAGGACGTCGTCACGGAGTTCACCTGGGGCCTTTTCCAGCGGCGAGTGGAGGGGTGAGCGAAAGCGAGGAGGACGAGAAGGAGCAGCAGGAGGAGGAGCGACGAGATGAAGTCGATGGCTCGCCAAGGCCCAAGGGCCCGAACCGACGCCTTGTAGAGGACCGGTCGCAACTCCCGCCCCCGATGCCTGACATTCAGTCAGCCCCCTCGGAGTCGGCCTCAGGCTCGGCCTTGACCTCGGGATCGGGCTCGGACTCGACCTTGACCTCGGGATCGGGCTCGGGCTCGGACTCGGCCCCGAATGCTCCGGTCCCAGCCTGACTGACGGTCAAACCCCCTCCCCTCCGCCTTCCCTGCCGCCGAGTCAGCTTGTTCGCACGCACCCGGGTACACCCGACGCCCGGCCCCCGGCACCCGACCCCCGCCGGCCGCCCCACCCCGTCCCGGCCTCCAAGAGGCCACCGCGCGCCCCTGGCCGCCCCTCCCTCACCCCAACGCCGCCCCTCCCACGCCCTCGTCCCCCGAGCGGACGCGCTCAGCGGGCGGGGCCCAGTGGAGGCTCGGAGGATGGCGCACGAGCGCTCACGTGCGGGCGCTCGTGCCCAGTACCGGCCCGCCGGGGACGTTCG
Source organism: Streptomyces noursei (assembly GCF_016917755.1). Taxonomy (GTDB): domain Bacteria; phylum Actinomycetota; class Actinomycetes; order Streptomycetales; family Streptomycetaceae; genus Streptomyces; species Streptomyces yunnanensis. The sequence goes on from NZ_CP070326.1 coordinate 3,550,383, forward strand.
CACCGGCCCATCGGGGAGGAATCCACCATGACCATCAGCCTCGCCCAACTGCGCCGCTGCTCGGCCGCCGTCGACCTCGGAGCGGCCCGGACCAGGGTGTACGTCAAGAACCAGGGGCTGGTCGTCGACGAACCGACCGTCGCCGCGGTCAACACCCGCACCGGGTCGATGCTGGCCGTGGGCGCGCAAGCCGAGGTGATGGACGGCCGCACGCCGGACTACATCCGCGTGGTCCGACCGGTCTCCAACGGGACGGTCGTGGACATCGACCTGGCCCAGCGCCTGCTGCGCCACCTGGTCGGCGACAAGCTGCGCAAGACATGGCGGCGGCGGCCCTCGATGCGGGCCGCGGTCTGCCTCCCGTACGGCAGTGAGCCGCTGGCGCAGCGGGCCGCCGTGGAGACGCTGACCGGGTTGGGCGCCCGTCGGGTCGAGCTGGTCGACACACTGGTCGCCGCGGCCGTCGGTTGCGGGCTCCCGGTGGAGCAGCCGGAAGCGACCATGATCGTGGTGTGCGGTGCGGGGACCACGCAGGTCGCGGTGCTCTCGCTCGGCTCGATCGTGGCCGCCGAGACCGTCCCCGTGGGCGGCAACGCCATCGACCACGCGGTGATCCAGCACCTTCGGCTGCACCACGAGCTGATGCTGCCGAACCAGTCCGTGCGTCCGCTGCACCTGATGCTGTCGGGGGACGGGGAGCTCACTCCCGGCTCCACCGAGGTGCACGGGCGGGACGTGGTCAGCGGGCTGGCCCGGTCGGTGCATGTGGACACCGAGCGGGTGCGGCGCGCCATCATCACCCCGCTGACGGCGATTCTCGACGGCATCAGTGCGGTGCTCCGCCGCTGCCCGCCGGACCTCGTGGCCGACCTCGGCGAGCGCGGCATCATGCTGGCGGGCGGCAGCGCGCTGATCCCGGGCCTGGAGCCGATGATCCATGAGGCCACGTCGATGCCGGTGCACATCGCGGACCAGCCCAGCACCTGTGCGGTGCAGGGGCTGGGCGCGATGATCGAGGGCAAGGTGCAGCCCCTGCACCTTGACCCGATGGCCCCCTGAACAGGTGCCGTGCCCTATCGGCCCGGTGACCCGATGACCCCTGGCCCAGTGACCCGATGACCCTTGGCCCGGTGCCCCGTTGGCCCCCAGGCGCGCCCGGCCGCCTACAAGCTCCGGGCGTTCCAGGCGATCACCGCGGGCCGGTCGTGCTCGGCGCCCAGGATGCCGATCGTGCCGGTGCCGAAGGTGAACAGGCCGCCCGAGGCGGCCGGGAGTCCCAGCCGGCGGGCGGTCAGTACGCGCAGGAAGTGCGCATGCGCCACCAGCGCCACATCGCCCTCGTCGACCTCAAGGTGGGGCGCGATCAGCGCCAGTACGCGGTCGGCGCGCGCCCCGACCTCCTCGGGTGACTCCCCGGGGTGCTCGGCCGGCCCCGGCGCGACGCCGTCGTCGAAGAGGTACCAGTCGGGTCTGCTGCGGTGGATCTCGGCGGTGGTGATCCCCTCGTCCCCGCCGTAGTCCCATTCCCGCAGGTCATCGAGGATGTGCGGGGAGGGGAGCCCGGCCAGTTCGGCGGTGCGCAGCGCGCGCGTCATCGGGCTGGCGTAGACCCGCGCGATCTTCCGCGCCGACAGCAGCGGCCGGAGGGCGCGGGCCTGCTCCTCGCCGTTGGCGGTGAGGGGGAGGTCGGTCCAGCTGGTGTGCCGGCCGTCCCGGCTCCACTCGGTCTCGCCGTGCCGGACCAGCAGGAGCTCGCTCATGCCGCGATCTCGCTTCGCTCGCTCACGCGCCCTGCGCCTGCTCTCCGCCGCCGTCCTGCGTCTGCTGCTCCTGGGCGTCGGCGACCGAGGCGCGGACCTCGTCCATGTCGAGGGCGCGGGCCTGGCCGATGACGTCCTCCAGAGCGGCCTCGGGGAGCGCCCCGGGCTGGGCGAACACCGCGATGTTCTGCCGGACGATCATCAGGGTGGGGATGGAGCGGATGTCGAAGGCGGCGGCGAGTTCGGGTTGCTTCTCCGTGTTGACCTTGGCGAAGAGCAGGTCGCCGTGCTTCTCGGACGACCGCTCGAAGACCGGCCCGAACTGCTTGCAGGGGCCGCACCATTCGGCCCAGAAGTCGATCAGGACGAAATCGTTGCCGGAGACGATCTCGTCGAAGTTTTCCTTGGTGAGCTCCACGGTGCTCATACGCGCTTCCCTGCTTCCGGTTCGTCGAGGCTTCGGCGGGCTGACGCTTCGGCCTCCGGGGCGGCTGTGGTGTGCGGCTGGTTTCCGCTGTCCGGTCGGTGTCCGCTGTTCGGTTGGGTTCGGTGTTTCGGTTGGGTTCGACGTGCGGCGCTGCGGCGCACCGACGGCCTGCCGGGCGCCGGCGGACGGCCCGCCCGGTGCCCGACTCCCGTCACAGCTTCCCTCACGGCTTCCGTAACAGGACCAACCCGCACGGTATTCCGCATTTCCGCGATTCCGCGATTCCGCGATTCCGCGCGCACCGGACCGCCCGGCTCCCCTGCCCACACCGCGCCGTCCTAGACATGCCGTGGCCCAGATCACCCCCTACGGGAGCGGGGCGGAGCGGGCAGCCATGACGGCCGCCTCAACCTGCGCGGCCGTAACGGCTGCCGTGTCGACCGCCGGCACCGCGAACCGTGCCGCGCCCCGTCCACCCGCCCGCCCTACGATGGACGGGGGGCCGCCCGGAAGGAGGCGTCGGCCCTATGGAGACGCGCGTCGACGAGATCGCCGATGGGATCTACCGGATCTCCACCTACGTTCCCGACGTGGCCGCGCCGGCCGGCTTCACGTTCAACCAGTTCCTCATCGACGCGGAGGAACCGCTGCTCTTCCACACGGGCATGCGGCATCTCTTCCCCGCGGTCTCGGAGGCCGTGGGAAGGGTGGTTCCGGTGGCGGAGCTGCGCTGGCTGGCGTTCGGGCACGTGGAGGCCGACGAGTGCGGGGCGATGAACGAGTTCCTGGCCGCGGCCCCGCGCGCCGAGGTGGCCCACGGGCTCCAGGGGTGTCTGGTCTCGCTCAACGATCTCGCCGACCGGCCGCCGCGCCCGTTGGCGCACGGTGAGACGCTGGACCTGGGTGGCAAGGAGCTGTTGCGCCGCCGGGTGATGCACCTCAACACCCCGCATGTGCCGCACAATTGGGAGGCGCGGGTGCTGTTCGAGGAGACCACCGGCACGCTGCTGTGCGGTGATCTTTTCACTCATCTGGGCAACGGCCCGCCGATCACCGAACGCGACCTGGTCGGGCCGGCACTGGACGCGGAGGAGATGTTCCGCCAGACGTCCTGTCTGACGGCGGCGGTGGAGACCATGCGTTCCCTGGCCCGGCTCTCGCCCCGGACGCTGGCCGTGATGCACGGGTCGTCGTACGACGGGGACGGCGCGGCAGCGCTGTGCGCGCTGGCCGACGGCTATCAGGAGCGGTTCGGCCCGGAACTGGCGTTCGCCGCCCGACCGAGTGCCCTGGCCGGCGCCAACGCCCCACAGGGCTGACCGCGTCCGCGCCGCCGAACCGGGGGCTCGGACCGCCGATCGGGCCGTTCACCGGCGCCCCGGGTCGGGTTCCGACGGGATGTCGCGGGGCCTGCGTCGTGGTGCGCAGTGGTCTGCGGCGGCGGCTAGCATCGCTCAAGAGACCGCCAAGAACGGAGTGTTCATCTGTGCGTCAGCTGCGCCTGGGCGTCGCCATCTTGACCATGGGAAACCGCCCCACCGAGCTGCAGGACCTGCTGGATTCGGTGGCGAAGCAGGACCTCCCCGCGACGCACATCGTGGTCGTCGGCAACGGCTCGCCGCTGCCCCCGCTGCCCGACGGCGTCACCGGTGTGTCGCTGACCGAGAACCTGGGTGTCTCCGGTGGCCGTAACGTCGCCCTGGATGAGCTGCGCAAGCTCGGCGACCTGGACCTGGTGGTCGATCTGGACGACGACGGGCTGCTGATCAGCACGGACGTCTTCAGCCGGCTCGCCGAACTCTACGCGGATGACCCGAAGTTGGGGATCGTCAGCTTCCGCATCGCCGACGAACTGGGCCGCACCCAGCGCCGCCACGTGCCGCGCCTGCGGGTCGGCGATCCGCAGCAGGGCGGGCTGGTCACGACGTTCCTCGGCGGCGGGCACGCACTGTCCGTGCCGATGCTGGACCGGATCGGCGGCTGGCCGGACGCGTTCTTCTACGCCCACGAGGAGACCGACCTGGCCTGGCGGGCGCTGGACGACGGCTGGCGCATCCGTTACGCCCCGGAGGTCGTGCTGCAGCACCCGTACACCTCGCCGACCCGGCACGCGGTGTACCACCGGATGGTCGCCCGGAACCGCGTCTGGCTCGCGAAGCGCCATCTGCCGGCCGTGCTGGTCCCCGTGTATCTGGGGGTGTGGGCGGCGCTGACGGCCGTCCGCGGCCGCTCGGCGGCGGGCATGCGGGCCTGGGCCGCGGGCTTCGCCGAGGGGGTGCGCACCCCGTGCGGCCGACGCCGGCCGATGCGCTGGCGCACGGTGTGGCGGATGACCCGGCTGGGGCGTCCGCCGGTCATCTAGGGCCCGTCCGCCGCTGGCCCGTCGTCCGGTCACCGCGGAAGCGGAACGCTCTCTGGCATCTTTGCCGCTCCCTTTAAGGAACCGTCAACTTTCCGAGGGCGTCTTCCCGTACGAACTTTACGAACCGGTGGGGAACTGCTCGATCCGGCGAGTGGGGACGGCAGTTAGGGGCGTGTTCGCGTGGGCGTGGTACTTCCGGGTTGGGCCGACGAGATCCTCGACATCATCGGCGTCTCGTGGCCGAATGTGGACGAGGACGACTATCGCGCGATGGCCGATTCCTTGAGGGGATTCGCGGACGACATCGAACACGGGGCGAACCAGGCGCATCAGGTGATCGAGAGCCTGGTGGGCACGGCGGGGGGTTCGCTGGGGGTGGCGGCCCTCAACGCCCACTGGGGCAAGGTCAACGGCAAGCACCTGAAGGGGCTCGCGGAGTGCGGGCGCATGGCGGGGACCGCCATGGACGTCGTCGCCGGCCTCGTCGAGGGCGCCAAGATCGCGGCCATCGCCCAACTCGCCATCCTGGCCGCGGAGGTGATCGCGGCCCAGGCGGCGGCGCCGTTCACCTTCGGCCTGTCCGAAGTGGGGGCGCTGGCAGGTACGCAGGCGACCCGGATCGCCGTGAAAAAGATCATCAAGGAGGTCTGCGAGCAGGTCGTCGAGCAGGTCGTCAGCGTCGCGCTGTCGCCGATCGAGGAGGCGCTCGGGGCGATGGTCGGCGACCTGGTGGTCCAGGTGGGGGCCAATGCCCTCGGGGTGCAGAAGGGCATCGACGTCGGCCATGCGGCCCAGGCCGGCAAGGAGGCGGGGAAGTCCGCGGCCGGTGCGATGCAGTTGCTCAGCGCCGGCGGGGAAGGCGGCAGCGGAGGCGGTGGGGGCGGCGGCGGCTTCACCTTTGATCCGGACGCCCACGACAGTGTGGTCACCGGCCTGCAGAGCGCCGGCGGCACCTTCCGCAGCGGGGCCGGCGGCAAGCTCGGGCGGGCCAAGAGCCATCACGGTCGGACCCGCGGCAAGGACGCCATCGCCAACGCCGCCGCCCCGATGATCGACAAGGCGCTGGAGGGGCTGGAGACCGGCGTCAAGCGGACGGCGGACCATCTCGACGACAAGATGGTCAACGGCGTCAAGAAGATGAAGCTGAACCATCGTGAGAACGACGAAGGTATCGCGACCGACCTCAAGAACATCGGCAAGAATTCGCACGGCAATGCGCCGGTGTACAACGTCAGCGACAAGGGGAAGGTCACCCGTCTCACCACCGAAGGGCACAAGGACCTCACCGCCGAGGACCGGAAGCGGCTCACGCCGATAGGACTTCTGAGCGACGACCACGTTCCGCGGCGGGAGGCCGGAAAATATCCGCTGCCACCGGCGGACGAGCGCAAGCGGAAACCCTCCCAGCAGGTTGCGTTCGGGAGTACGGACCTGTCACAGGCCACCCAGCTGGCGCGGCACGCCAACACTGGCGCGGGCAGCAAGCAGGGAGATTACGGGCGGGTCAGCAAGGGGAAATTCTCCAGTCGGAACTACGCCGCGGCGCGGTATGGCGAACGCGGCGCCGATGATGAATTCGTGCTCGTCGGCCGCAGTAAATGGCCGGGAATGCACTCCGAACGTCAGGTCGGCATTCCGTTCCTGGACTCCGGAAAATCGAAGGGCATGTCCGAGCTCTATACCGAGCGTGAGCCCTGCACCACCGGGCCCGGCACCAGGGACTGCAGCGCCTGGATGTCGCACCATCTCCCGAGCGACGTCAAGGTTTCGCACACCGTCGAGTACGGCGACACCGCGGAGTCCAAGAAGAAGGGAAACGACGAAATGGAAAAGTATCTCAACGGCATTAATAGACGCAAGAAGTAGCGATTGACGCGGAGAAGTCGCCTCCGATAAGATCACCGGATTCCCGCACCTTACCGACAGGACAGAAGATGCCCCAGCTCACCGACCGGTCGATGATGGAGTCGGTATTCCCTCCGGAAAATCTCGTCACGCTGGAGGAAGCGAAGCTGCCGGCGGAAATCGATGCGACGACACGTGCGCTGCTGACCGCCACGGGCCTGCCGGACGACCGGAGTTCCTTTTTCGTGCTCGACGGCGGCCTCTTCACCGGGGAAACCCCCGACCGGTTCCGCCGGTGCGCGCAACTCAGCCATTTCTCCGAGTACCACGACATGCCGGAGGGCTGGGCGGAGTGGCTGGTGCTGGGCGAGATCCACTACGACGTGGTGGTGCTGGACCCGCTCTCCGGTGCCGTCCACGCCCTGCCGGACGGGGAGTTCACGTCCCGTCCGCTGAATCAGAGCCTGGACTCCTTCCTCTATTTCCTCTACCTCCTCGAACTGGAGCGCCCCGGCTACGACGCCACGGTGTCGGAGGACCTGCCCGACCCCGAGGCGCTGGCGGAGTCCCTCCGGGAGCGCATGCGAAACGCCGATCCGCTGCCGTTCGAAGGGGTGGAGCCCGTCTGGTCGGAGGAGGCCGACGGGGAGGCCGAGGACACCGCGCCCGTTCCGACGTGGGACGGTGTCCTCTCAGACGTGTACGAGACGGTGGGTTAGGCGGAGTCGTCCATGACAGTGCCCGAGGGTGAACTGCGGACGTTCGGACCGGAGGCGGCGGGCGATCCGTTCGCGGTCCCGGAGAGCGTCCGCCGGCTGGTGCAGGTCGCCGTCCCCTGGACGGTCGGCCCCTATTTCTCCACCTCCCCCGACGACCCCGTCGTGCTGGACGCCTATGCGGAGTCCGTCGGGACGGAGGTGGCCCGCGAGGAGCAGCGGCAGTGGGCGCGCCTGGGCACCGACCGCGGCTACGAGCTCTGCGCCGCTCCCGGGGGCGAGGTGCGGGCGGTACTGCTCGGCTACCAGGAGCCGCCCCGGTTCGTGAGCTCCTCGCCCGAGCAGTTCGCCCAGTCCCTGCTCGAACTGGACCGGGCGCTGCGCGTCATCCTCGGCACCGACCGGCCGGAGGCCGCCGCGGAGGCGTTCGCCGCGGCGGAGCGGCAGCTGCGCGCCACGGACCCGGCGGCCTTCGCCGACCGGGAGAACTGGTGGCCACTGGTCCTCGACGACATCCGGGACACCGCCGGCACGGAGTGGTACGCGGCCTTCGAGTACGTCGGCGACGACGGCGAGAAGCAGGTGGTGACCCGCGCCGGGGGCATCGCCCTGCACCCCGAGGAGAGCCTGTGGTCCGCGCTGCGCGGCGCGGGCGTCGAGCCGTCCCAGGTGACGCGGATCCACACGGAGTTGGAGGCGTGCTTCCTGCCCGGCCACTACTGCTCGCTGTGGCTGGCCCAGATGTTCCCGGACGCCGAGTTGACCCACAACTTCCCCTACGGCGAGAGCGCCGAATCCCGGGCAGAGGGGATCCGCCTCCTTCGCGAGGCGGCCGCCCAGCAGTGACAGCGGCAGGGGGAGAACCGTCGATGACGACCACCGCACACCCTGAGCAGGCGCCCGGGACGGCGGCCTGGCCGGCGCTGGACGACCGCCACGCGGCGGCCGGCCGGGCCCTGCTCGACTGGGCCGCCGCGGCCGACGGCGAGCTGTCGCGGCTCTGCCTGGTCCGCGGCGGCCGGGCCAGCGGCAAGAGCCATCTGCTCGCCTGGTTCCTCGCCGGGGCGGGCACCGACCAGCGGACCACCGTCCACGCCACGGTCCCCGCCGCCGGGCTCATCGCCGACTCCGTCGCCTGGGAGCTGGGCCGCCAGCTCGGCTACGGCCCGCTGCCCCCGCACCGCCTCCTGGACCGCGTCGCCGCCGACGCCCGGCCGCTGCTGCTCCTCCTGCCCGATCTGCACCTCGCCGGCCGCGGACCGGCCGACCACGCCCCGGCGGACCCCGGCACGCTCGTCGACGAGTTCCTCGTCCCGCTCCTGGAGCTCCCGCACGTGCGCGCCGTCGCGGAGACCGGCACCACCGGCCTCCTCGACGACACGGACCCCCACGTCATCGACCTCGGCGAGGCCCCCTGGCCCGACGCCGCGCCCCCGCCCGCCCCGTCCGAGGAGGCCCCGGACGCGGACGCCGCGGCCCTGCTCGCCGCCGTTCCGCGCACCGCCGACGGCAGGGCGCGGTGGGACGAGGCGCCGCCGGCCGCCCGCGAGCACGTCCTCGACGCCGTTCTCGGCACCGAGGACGGCGGCACCGCGGCGGGCTCCCTGCTCGCCGACCCCGGCTTCCTCCTCCACGGCTCCGCCACGGCCATCACCGCGGCACTCCGCGATCCGGCCACCGTCGCCCCCGCGGGCCTACATGCCATCTGGGACCGCGCCGCGCCCCACCTGTCCGGTTCCGCGGACGACGACCTGGCCCGCGCCGCCGTCCTGCACGCCGCCGCCCTGACCACCAGCGCCACCCTCACCGAATACCTGCGCCCGCTGGCCGAACGCCATCTGTGGACCGCGGTCTGGGCGCGCCACGACGTCCCGGCGGCCGCCCACTGCCACCTCCCGCAACAGGACGGCACCCTGCTCGTCGCGGACGCCCTGGGCCGGCTCCACCGCCACGACGCGGGCACCGGCGAACGCACCGGCGTGGTGCCCACACCCGCCGGGCTCCGCCCCTTCGGCCTCGCCGCCGCCGACCCGGAGGCGGTGCTGCTGTTCGACGGCAGCGGGCCGCTCTTCCCCCTCACCCCCGACGAGGAGGGCCCGGCCGGCACCGTACTGGGGCACATCGCCGCCCACCACGGCACCGCGGCGCTCAGCGCCGCGCCCTCCCGGCCCACCGCGCTCGGCGCCGACGGCCGGTCGCCGACGGCCGTCGTCGGCGACGCCGGTGGAGCCGTCCACGTGTGGTCCCTGACCGCCTACCGGCCCCTGCCGCACTCCCGCCGTCTGCACAGCGTCCCCGTCACCGCCGTCACCTGCCTGCGGTTGCCCGACGACGACCTCACCCTCGTCTTCAGCGCCGCCCTCGACGGCTCGATCCGTCTGTGGGAGACGTCCGGGGAACCGATGGCGGGCCCCGTGGAGCAGCGCCCGGCCCTCGTCACGGCCCTCGCCGCCGCCGACACCCCCGCCGGCCCGCTCCTGGCCGCCGCCTGGAACGACGCCGAGCTGCACCTCTGGCACCTCACCAGCGGGACCGTCCGCACCCTGCCGCTGCTGTACCGCTGCAACGCCCTGACGCTCTCCCCCTCCGGCCGTCTGACCCTCAGCGGCCCCGACGGCCTGCACACCCTGCAACTCGCCCTCGACCGCCTCTGGAACTGATCGCACCCGCCCCACGGGTCGGCCGGGGACGGCCATCGGCCCGCCCCCGGGCCCCAGTTCCCGCGCAGCAGGTCGACGAGCCGCGCAACTCCGGGCTCCCGGCGACCAGTTCCCGCAGCGGCGCCGGCGGCTCATCGCGGGACGACGCCACGCGCGAGGTTTCCGGGCCCGTCGCCGGCCCTGGCGTCGCCGCACACGCCTCGACCGCGCCGCGGGCTCCGCGCCCCGGTGCGGGCCCGCGGGTGTCCCCCGTATGGCCTTGTGCGGCCCGTGGACCGTTTTCGGCCGTGCTGGCTGCCCAACGACGCGAACGCGCCCGCGCCCGCAGTGAGAAGGGTGTCCGCTGGGATGGACGGCCACTCAACGCCGCGGCCTGACGCCCCGCGTCAGTCGAGGATCTCGGCCGCCTTGGTCATCGGTCCTCCTGCGCCACCGGTGTTCATGGTTCCCGCCGGTTCGAGCAACAGGATCGCGGTCTCCTCGTCGGCCACGGTGCAGTGCTCGACCCCGCGGGGAACTACGAACAGCTCGCCGGGTTCCAACACCACATCGCCATCCCTGAGCCGGATGGTGAGCCTCCCACTGATGACCATGATCAATTCATCGGTGTCCTCGTGGCTGTGCCAGACGAACTCCCCCTTCAGTTTGGCCAGCTTGACCTCGTAGTCGTTGAGCGCCGCCACCTTCTTCTGCGACCACAAGTCGCTGAACTGCGCGAGCCTGTCGGTGAGGTTGACGGGAGCTGCTGACGTGGACATACGGCTTCCTTCCTCAAGGCCGGGCACCGGGAGCGGCTTCTCACCCCCGGCCGGTGCTACGAGCCTGCCGCGCCCCGACTCCGCACGTCTTGTACGTTCCTGGCATGGCCTCTGATCGCCCCCACACGTCCATCAGCGCCTGGCGGCCGCCGGTCCCCGGGATCACCGAGGTCTTCCACGCCCACTTCACCGACCACGCATACCCGGCCCACACCCACGACACGTGGGACCTGATGATCCTCGACGACGGCTCCGTGGACTTCGCACTCGACCGTCACCGCCACGGGGCGACCGGCAGCACCAGCGTCCTCCTGCTGCCTCCCGGCGTGCCCCATGACGGGCGGACCGTCACCGAGTCCGGGTTCCGCAAGCGCAACCTCTACCTCGACGGCTCCGTACTCCCGCAGCATTTGGCCGGCCGGGCGGTGGACACTCCGGTCCTCAAGGATGGACTGCTGCGCGGCCGGATCGACCAGCTGCACGCCGCACTCGTCCATCCCGGAGACGGCTTCGAAGCCGAGTCCCGCCTCTCGTTCATCCGAGAACGGCTCCACTTCCACCTCGCCAGGCTCCAGCCCCGCGCTCCGGGGCGCGAGGCAAACCGGCTCGCCGCTGAGCTGCGGGAACTTCTGGACTCCCGCACCCACGTCGGCCTTTCCCTGCACGAGGCCGCAGCCACCCTGCACGCCCACCCCACCCACCTGATCCGCTGCTTCAAGCAGACCTACGGCCTTCCGCCACACGCCTACCTCACCGGCAAGCGGATCGAACACGCCCGTCGCCTCCTCCTCGACGGCCACCGACCCGCCGAGGTCGCCACAACCATCGGATTGCACGACCAGGCCCACCTCAACCGACACTTCACACGCCACGTCGGCACCACCCCCGCGCGCTACCAGCGCACTCGCACCGGTTCGTACCCAACCACCTCCTGAGCCCCGCATCGGATGCTCGCCTCAAACGCCTCCGCCTTTGACGATCAACCCGGCGAACCCATGCGGTCAGAATCGCCCTAAGGCCGACCGGCAAATGGATCACTTGAGGCGGCGCGTGGTGGGACGACCGTCCCATCGGTAGTGGGTGGTGGCTCGGCGGATCAGTATGCGAAGCGTGACGAGTGCGGCTGCCAGGTGGAGGTAGAACTCCACGACGGCGCCGTTCTTCTCAGTACAGCGCCGCAGCTTGCCGTAGCCGTTCATCCACGAGTGCGTCCGCTCTACAGTCCACCGCTTGCCGGCCTGGATCGGGGCAGGTACGCCCTTGCAGGCGATCTCGCCCGTGAAGCCCAACTCCTGGAGGAGGATGCGGGACTTGTCGTTGTCGTAGCCCCGGTTGAGGTTGACGTTCACGTCGTCCGGCAGGAGGCCAACGGCAGCGGTGGCAGCCAAGCGGTTGGTTCGTGGCGAACTCCCCCGGGCCGGCAGGAGCGCGGCGAACTGCCCCCGGAGGGGGGCGAGCAGGCATGATGGCAGTGCGGGCACGACTGTCCTTCGCGATCGCAGAGCGTAGAGAGCTCCACGATCACGTAGATCCGTGCCCGTTCTGCTACCCGGTCAGCGTTCGGATGCGTATTGCCGGTCGGTCTTACGCACCGGCTGCTCCACCGCGCTGGCTTCCTCCCCCTGCCCCTGCCCCTGCCCCTGGCCCTCGCCCGCGACGGCCGAGGCCGGCTTGGGTAGTGCCTGGACGAGCAGGGTGACGATGACCGGGAACGCCACGATGACCGCGATGCTGAGGTAGAACGCCTTGGGGTAGTTGTCCAGTGCAGGCGAGTCGCCGAGTGCGCCGAAGAAGACGACGCCGACGAGCGATACGCCGAGCGCCGCGCCGCCCTCCATCGCCGTGGACAGCACGCCGGAGGCCGAGGAGGCGTGCTTCGGGTCGATGCCGGCCAGGGCCGCGGCGGGCAGCGGCGCGGCCACCAGGCCCATGCCGAAGCCGGCGACCAGCAGTCCGGGCGCGACCCAGCCGGCCGTGCCGGCCGTGCCGATGTGCGCGACGATCAGTCCGACCATCCCGTAGCCGACGGCGACCAACCCGGCGCCCAGGGCGATGACCTGGTTGCCGATGCGTGCGGCGAGCTTCCGCGCGAGGAACGACGAGCCGAAGAAGCCGGCGCTCATCGTGGTGAAGAGCAGCCCCGAGGGGAGCGGGTCCCAGCCCCTGCCTTCCTGCATGTAGATCGCGAACAGCAGGAAGAAGGAACCCATCGACATGAAGTACACGAAGTACGCGCTGACGCCGACGGTGAATCCCCGCTCGCGGAACAGCCCTGGGTCGATCAGCGGCGCCGCGTCGCGCGCGGCCAGTCGCCGCTGGTGCGTAATGAACAGGACGAACAACGGCACGGCCGCGATCAGCGACAGCCACGCCCACAGTGGCCAGCCCTGTTCCCTGCCCTCCAACAGCGGCAGCATCACCGCGGCGAAGCTCACGATGGCCAGGGCGGCACCCGGCAGGTCCAGCTTGGCGCCGGTCCCGGTGCGGATGTGGGGGACGATCCGCGGCGTCAGGGCCAGGATCACCAGGCCGATCGGGATGTTGATCAGGAAGACGGTTCGCCAGTCGAGCCCGGCGACATCGAGGGCGATCAGCATGCCGCCGATGAGCTGCCCGCACAGCCCGGACAGACCCAGCATCAATCCGTATGCGCTGAAGGCACGGCCCCGCGCCTCACCGGTGTAGACGTGGCTCACGACGGCGAGCACCTGCGGGGTCAGCATCGCCGAGGAGAGGCCCTGGATGACACGGGCGACGATCAGGAACCAGATGCTGGGCGCGAAGCCACAGGCCGCCGATGCGGCGGTGAAGAACGCCAGGCCGATCACGAACATCCGGCGAGGGCCGAAGATGTCACCCATCCGACCGCCGGTGATGAGTCCTACGCACAGGGCCGCGCCGTAACCCACCATGACGAGCTGTGTCTCAGGTGCGCCGGCGTCCAGGTCGCTCTGGATCGAAGGGATGGCGACGTTGGTGATGAAGAAGTCCAGAAAGGCGATGAAGCCGCCGATCAGGACGACGGCTAAGGGCGCCCAGGACGTGGGCTCGGCCGCACGGCCGGCAGTCTGCGGACTGGTCATGTCAGGGTCTTCCATCCTCGGGTCGAATGAACGGGTCCGAGGCTAGATCCGGGTCACTGACATCTACTGTCAGTGACCCGGATACTTTTCCTCCATGCGGGCTAGTCGGTTGGTGAGCATCCTTTTACTCCTCCAGACGCGCGGCCGGATGACCGCGCGGCAAGTGGCAGAGACCCTCGAGGTGTCGGTCCGCACCGTCTACCGGGACATGGAGTCGCTCGTCGCCTCCGGCATCCCGCTGTACGGCGAGGCCGGCCCGGACGGCGGATACCAACTGCTCGACGGCTACCGGACACGGCTCACCGGGCTCACCGCCGACGAGGCCAGGGCCCTGTTCCTGACCGGCCTGCCCGCAGCTGCAGCCGACCTCGGGCTCGGGGCCGTGGCCGCCGAGACGCAACTGAAGCTGACCGCCGCCCTGCCACCCGAGATGCGCGAACGCGCCGAACAGGCCCGGCAGCGGATCCACATCGACATCCCCGCCTGGTACCAGGACTCCGAGGAGACGCCCTGGCTGTCCGCGGTGGCAAGCGCGGTCTGGAACCAGCAGCAGGTGCGGATCCGGTACGAACGCTGGGCCACCCCGCACGAAGTGACCAGGACCGTGGACTCCTACGGAGTGGTCCTCAAGGCCGGCCGCTGGTACCTGGTGGCCGGGTCCGCGCACGGCGTGCGGACCTACCGGGTGTCCCGGATCACCGAACTGGAGCCCCTGGCCGGGACGTTCACGTGGCCTGCCGGATTCGATCTGGCGACGCACTGGCGCGAGTACCTGACGTCCTTCGACACACGCCGATACCGGGACCAGGCGGTGCTCCGCCTGTCGCCCGAGGCTCTCGCGGACATCGGGCAGATACTCGACTCCTCGGCGGCCCGGGCCGCCGAGGAGTCGGCGGCGGCGCCCGACGCCGACGGCTGGACGCGGGTGGTCGTCCCCATCGAGTCCTGTGAACAGGCTCTCCCCAAGCTGCTGCTACTGGGCGTGGGTGCCGAGGTGGTGGGGCCGCCTGAGTTGCGGGAGAGGATGCGGGCCACACTCGCCGAGATGCTCGCCCGGTACGAGGGCGGCGGCCCGACGCAGGAGTGAGAAAGGCAAGCCCCGGCCCCCGTCGCCGGGAGCGGGCAGGCCGCCCCCGCTGTCCATCGCGCTGACGCCATCGCGGTCACACCCAGACGCTTCGCTGGGTTCCCCAGCCCCAGCTGCCGAACCCCTCTCCACCGTACGCGCCTGCCTGCAGGTATACGCGCCCGTCCGGGCGCAAAGGGCCTGCCTCCGTGATCTTCTCTGTGTTGTACTGCTCCATGCCGCTTTCGCCGCAAGGGCGTTGCACATACCGCCAGCTTTCGGCGCTGGATCCGAAAGCCAGGCTCCATGACTGATTCGGCCCCGAATCGCGGTGGCACCGGGACCTTACGACGCCTGACAGTTCGTACTGATCACCGATCCGGGTGACCGTACCCGTGATGTCCACCCAGTACGAGTTGCGGGTGGTGCTACCGGTGCCGCTTTGGTAAGTCACGTGGAAGTCCTGTGGCTCGGCGGCAGCCGCGGGGTTGATCCCGCTCAGCGCGACCACCATTGCCGTTACCGCGCAGAGCACGAATCGGACTGCGGTCCGGCAGGCGCCAACCGCCCATTGCCTGGACGCCATTGTTCCCCCAGAGGAGTCGAAGAAGGACAGATCACCTTGCTGGGACTGTCGAAGAGAGGAACCGCGAGATCCGGGCCACGACGTTCTAAACCACCGCGCCCTGGGCTCAGATCGCGAACCTCCAGAATGACCGGGATTTGCACGCCACCGTCGAGGAGCGCCCGATCTGGCACCGGGGAGCGCAGTGGCCAGGGTCCCGGTGACGGGGGCCATCGTGCCCCATGGTGCTCGTGTCGGTGTTGCAACCCCGAGCTACCAAGAGGCCCTGTCCTCATGCGTCCACCCGGTCGAGATCACCCGTCCAGGGACCCTGTTCCATCAGAACCGTCCTCATGATCGATAGAGATACGGCTTCTTACTGTGGCTGGCCAAAGGTGGTCCAGCCGAGGACAAGCGCCCCGTTGTGCCCGCTGCTCGCACCGGAGGCCCGCCCGACCGGGTTGGCGCCGGCGCCCTTACCGCCCCCGCCGCCGTCCTTGCCGCTGCCGCCGGAGGCGTTGGTGCCGTTGGTGCCCATGGCGCCAGCGCAGGAGGTGAAGCTGCAGCTGCCGCCCTTTCCGGCGGTGCCACCGTTTCCGTTGGTGAAGCCCCAGCCGTAGCCGCCGCCACCACCGCCACCACCGCCCGCACCGCCGTCGCCACCGTGACCGCCCCTGAGCACCGCCAGGTCGGGGGTGGCCGTGGCCTCGCCGCCGAGGCCATCGGCGCCACTGTCGCCGCCGTTGCCTCCCGAGCCGCCGTTCTTGCCGCTCTTGCTGCCGCCCTTGGCTCCCGCACCACCATCCTTTCCGGCTGTGCCGAGGGCAGTCGGCTCGGCCACCTGATCGGTCAGGTTCGCCGGAGTACAGGTGGCCTTGGCGGTGCCGGCCGCGCCAGCTGCACCACCCTGGCCGCCCACACCCCCATCACCGCCTTCGGCAAGCCCATTGCCCAGCCAGCCGCCCTTGCCGCCGGCGCCGGGCTTACCGCCCAGACCACCGATGCCGCCGGGGGCCCGGACTTCCAGGGAGGCCGGCGAGTCGGCCTTGGTCTTGATCACGCTGGCCTCGCCCTCACCGCCGGCTGTGCCCTCGCCGGTGGAGGCCAGGCCGTCGACGCCTTGCTCGCCCCTGCCGCCGTCAGCTTCGCCGCGCCCGCCCCGGCCGGGCTCGCCACCGGGTGTGCCGGGCGCGCCTGCGGTGCCACCCCGGCCGATGGTGATGTTGAAGTCCAGCGTGGTCGGCTTGTCGAAGGTGTAGGTGCACTTGACGTACGTGCCGGCGGTCCCTCCTCCGCCACCACCGCCGGCCCCACCGCCACCACCGCCGCCACCACCGCCGGCACCGAAGTTCTCCAGGCCCGATCCTCCGCCCCCACCGGCGCCACCCGCACCAGCGCCGGCCCCGCCGCCACCGCCGGCGCCGCCCCAGAGGAAGA
The DNA here is from genome assembly GCF_016917755.1 of Streptomyces noursei. Lineage (GTDB taxonomy): Bacteria > Actinomycetota > Actinomycetes > Streptomycetales > Streptomycetaceae > Streptomyces > Streptomyces yunnanensis. Next base: position 3,567,062 of record NZ_CP070326.1, read on the forward strand.
CCGTCAGGGTCTTCACGTCGGTGAGCAGCCATTCGCGTTGCCCGGCGGGGTAGAAGTACTCACAGTTCTTCTCGCCGCAGCGCAGGTCCTGCGGCGGCGCCGCGTCGGCCGGGCCAGCGAGGACGAGCGGCAGTAGCCCTGCGGCGAGAACTGTCGCCTTCCCGGTGGCGAACAGGCGTCGGCCCGTCGGCCGGGGTGGGAGTCCGGCTTCGGGCCTGCGGTAGATGCGCATGAAAACCCCTATGGAGAACGGAAGTTGGGGTGACGTTCGTGCTCCCCAATCGCCTCGCATAGCTGCCCGCGCCGCACGTAGCCACTCACCGCACCACCCGCACGAGCGATGACAGAACAAGCCATGTTCCGCCCTGCGCGACCGCATGTCGCAGACGTCGTTCAAAGCCGTCGCAGCGCCGATGGCTGGGGCTGCACCCTGACCTGGATGGAGAACGCAGGCCCCCTCGTCGACATGTACGGCCAGACAGGTGCTGCAGAGCAGGCCAAGGGGCTGAAGCTGGAGGCCAACCGGAATACGTCAGAAGCATGCCGCAGGGCCGCCGTTGCCTGATTGCGTGTCTGTCCGCGCGCGACTACACCGCCGGGCATGCCCCAGCCGAGCGGCTGTGTGTGGACTACCTCCCTCCACGACACCGGATTACCGGCCACCGGTCTGGACGGTCGGACGCGTTCCCGAATCGGTGCGCGAGGCAATCGCACAACGACACGCGGGAGTTGGACGGGACGGGGACCGGCAGGCAAGACCGGAACAACAGGGCCTCCATGGTGCTCGTGTCGGTGTTGCAACCCCGAGCTACCAAGGGGCCCTGTTCTCGTGCGTCCACCCGGTCGAGATCACCCGTCCAGGGACCCTGTTCCATCAGAACCGTCCTCATGATCGATAGAGATACGGCTTCTTAGTAGGGTCGGGGACTGGCGCGGTGGCTTTCCGCTCCGGCCCGCAGCCCGCAGCCCGCAGCCCAGCTTGACCAACAGCTCGCGACCAGCGAGAGACCGCAGGAATTCGAGCAGATCAACCACGCTCCACGCCACGCCGCCGTCCGCTCCAGGCGCCGTTGCCTGCATCGTGGCCTGCTGCTGGTCCTGCACCGTGGCCACCCGGATGCGCGCCACTTCCTCGGCAGCCGTCAGCTGCTGCGGCTTGCCCGTCGTGCGGTCCACCGGCAGCCGCGCCCCCGCCAGCCCGATGATCGGCGTCCCCGTCGTCGCCGACGCCGCCGCACTGTCCGAATCGGTAGCCGCCAGCTCATCCAGGCCCTGGAGCACCTTCGCGACAACCGGCTGCCCCCAGTGCTCCCCGCCGTGCGGAATCGTGTTCGCGATATGCACCACCGGCACGAAGTCGATCCACCAGTCCAGCCGGTTCAGCTCCGTGCCATCAGGCCGCACCCGGAAGGCGGCCTTGTCCATCGGCAACCCGTTCAGCGTCTGCCCCCGCCCCAGGTCCTCCGGCAGCCACTCCGCGTCCGTCAGGAAGCACGTCATCCGCGACGGCCGTCCCGACTCCCACGGGTACTCCCGCTGAGCCACCAACTGAGGCCGCCCACAAAGAACTACTCGAAGACCTGCGGACCATCCAGATGGCGTGCCAACGCAGGATTGACGATGTCGCCTAAGGCGTGTCCGACGGGCCCTCTGCCCCCAGGGCTGCCACTTCCCTGGGATGGGCTCGGTGCCTTGTTCGCATGCCATCCCATCCATCGGCGTCGCGTCGCTCAGTGGAGCGGCCGAATCACATACTGCAGCGGCAGGGGCAAGGTGCGCTCGCGGATGTGGCAGAGCAGCATAGGAGTCACTCACCCGCGCCTGCGGAGAGGAGGTGCCGCCATGTCCGAGCGCATCGTGATCCATCACGGCCGGTACGAGCACTACGACGGCGACGAGTAGCGAACGCACCACTCTGGGCGCGGAAGCCCGTCCGCGCCCAGAGCGACCCGTCGGACGAATCCCAGGGGTAGGGGCTGTTCCGCCGTCCACATCCGATTACCGTCGACCGGACAACCGCCAATGCCTTGTTGGAGAGATTCTGACTTCGCGTCAAGGGCCGCTTCCGGGCGGCCTTGCAGCCGGTGATCACCGCGGGGTCGGTGTCCGGTCCGCTGTCGTCGAGGCCGACGACCCCCCGGTCGGCGATGGCACCGAGACCGGCCGCCCGCAGGTGGGCGGTGAGTTTGTCGTGGCGGCAGGTGGTGATCTCGGTGGTGCGGTGCACCCCGTTCCCGCCGGCCAGATCGCCGGGCCGCTGGTCACAGCGCGGGACCGCCAGCACGATGGTGGCGATCTTCCCGGCGGGCAGCGCCCGCCACCGGGAGTCGATCTTCTTCAGATGGCCGCGCATCAGGTCGGCGAGATAGTTCAAGGTGGCGCTCGACAGCGGCAGGCGGGCGGTGTGGACAAGACCGTCAGGGCCCTCGGCTGTGTGGTTGCACTTCTTCACGCCCGGCTCAACTACCGTTGACCGCCTGCCAGTTAAGCCCCGCGTGGTCACGGACGTACGGTGAACTTCCCGTCGGGCCGCTTGTGCAGCCAGCCGCGGTCAGCGAGCTTGGCCATCTGCGCCCGCAACGGCTCCAGCTTGCCGCGCACCGGGGCGTCCAGGCCCAGCCGCTCGCCGACCGCCCTGACCTGCATCGGGCCGTCGGCCGCCCGCACGATCGTCAGGATCTTGCGGTAATCGCCGGGCAACGCATCCTCGTCGGCCGCGTCGCTGCGGTGCGGTGCGGTGCGGTGCGGGATGAGCAGGACCGCCCGCCCGGCCACCTTCGCCGATACCGGATCGGCAGCCCCGGAGTCAGCCCGAGCCTGTTCAGCCTGCTCGGCCAGGCGGTTCAACGCCCACTCCGCGACCGCCAGTTCGTTCCGCTCGACCCGGACCTCGCGCAGCTGCTTGGTCAACTGCTCGGCAAGGGTGTCCAGTTCGCTCCGGCGCGCGGTGATCCACTGCCGCTCCTGCATCTTCGCAGCCTCCCGCGATCTCATGGCGTGTCGAGCTGCTGACGGATCGTAGGCGGCGGTCGGCCGTGGGCGCAGCCGAACCCGGCAGACCACCGACACCGGACCTGCCCGATGATCTACGCCACGGTCATCCGCCGCCGACCGGCGAGAGTGCCCGCATCGTCACTCACACCAGACCCGTGACCTGCGATTTCACGATGCACGGGGCCCATAGGGGCATCAAGCGCGGGTACGTCTTCCTCGGCACCGTCACCGCCGCCGCACTCCTCATCCGGCTCCGTTCGTGATCGAAGAAACGGAACCTAAGGCCGACCGGCAAATGGATCACATGAGGCGGCGTGCAGTGGGCGTCCGTCCCAGCGGTAGCGGGTGGTGGCTCGGCGGATCAGCCTGCGGAGTGTGACGAGCGCGGCGGCCAGGTGAAGGTAGAAATCCACGATGGTGCTGTTCTTCTCGGTGCAGCGCCGCAGCTTGCCGTATCCGTTCATCCACGAGTGCGTTCGTTCCACGACCCCTCGCTTGCCGGCCTGCATCGGGGCGGGCATGCCCTTGCGGGCGATCCCACCGGTGAAGCCCAACTCCACCAGCAGAATCCGGGACTTGTCGCTGTCGTAGCCCCTGTCGAGATTGGCGTTCACGTCGTCCGGCAGCGGGCCGACCTGGTCCATGGCCGCCTGAAGGGTAGGTCCGAGAAGTGGCGAGTCGTGGCGGTTGGCCCCCGCCGCGACTAGGCCGAGCGGGACGCCGCCCGCGTCAGTGGCGATCGACCGCTTCAGCCCCTGCTTCCCACGGTCCAGTGGGGACCGGCCCCCGCTCTGGCCTCCGCACGGGGCCTTGGTGATGCAGCCGTCCACGGACACCTCGGACAGTTCCAAGCCGATCACGCGGTCGTACGCCTCCAGGGCGAGGACGTGGACCGCTTCGGATATCCCGCGCTCAGCCCACTCTTTGACGCGTCGGCGGATGGTGCGGTCGGAGCATCCAGGGCTGGAGATCCGCTTATAGACCGAGCCGTGGACCAGCGCGAGCAGCACGTGCTCAAACACCGTCCGGTCGGGGACTCTGCGGCGGTGGCAGCCGAGCGGGTGGCCAGACGCAAACTCCTTCCGATCAGGTAGGAGAGCCACGAACTAGTCCCAGACGGGTTCGAAAAGGCAAGATGGCAACGCGGGCACGGCTGTCCTTCGTGATCACTGACAGTAGAGAACTCCGTGACCATGTGGACCTGTGACCGCTCTGATACCCGTCCTATCTCTCGGACGCCTCTTGCCGGTTGGTCTGAGCCAAACGACTCACATTCGGATCGGCCGCGTGCGCCCAACCGCGCTGCCACGCAACGGGACTCCGACGACCGACAGCCCTGGTGGCGCCGGAAATGTTCACACAGGAGCTTGCTTCAGGGCGGGGGTCCACTTCGGGTCGTTGTCCGCCCAACGGACTTTATAGTCTCCGTGCGCTCCGACCTTCCGTTCCCCTCGGGGGTCGAAGAACCGGATGTACTCAGAGGTGTATCCGCCGGGGACGTCATTCTTGAGCACGGCGATCTCGCCGTTATCGGGATGCACGCTCAGGCCCTTGATCTCGGGGAGGTACTCGAACTTGGGAGAGACGTCCTCAATCCCCCCGGCGTCGAGATCGAATCTGAACACCCGGGCGTCCGTGGTGATGTAGAAGGATCGAGACCCCGGAATCGGCGTGATGTCGTGAGGTGACTCCCACCAGCCGTCGTATGCCCCCAACTGCTTCCATTCCTCGCGGTCGTACTTACTCGCGAGCTCCTTGAGCTGCTCGGGATAGGTGGGCACCTTGTGCTCGCCGACCTGCTTCAGGGGCTCCTGGGCTTCGGAGCCCAGGTACCTGTACGCCCGGAGCACACCGTGTCCGCCCGACTTCCTGGGGCTCCCGTGTCGGCCGAGGGCCCACAGAATCTCCGCGGTGTCATCCCAGAGAAGCCCGTGGGCATCGTCGAGCCTATGGGTCCAGTCGTCCTGTCCACTTCGGTGAACCCGGACTTCGTCGCCACCGGGAGACGCGCTGACAAGGCTCCAGTCCGGCAGCACTTCCACGGCGTGCGGCCCCCCGCCAGTCTTGACGATACGCAGGAGATCGCTGGGCTGATACGGGCGGTCGTGATAGCCGATCACCATGGCGAACCCGCCACCGGTCAGGACGATGTACTCGTTCCCGTTTACGTCCTGACGCATCTTCGAGTCGTTCGGGCCATTGAATCCTGCGTATTCACCGCCCTTCTGGAACCGCGAGTCGACCTTGTGGTCGAACTCCCAGAGCCAATCGGAATCATCCATGTCATAGATCCGAACGGTGTCACCCGAAGCGAGAATACGACGCATGATCAATTTCCCATTCATCCGATGATCACCATTCCGGCCGAATTGCGCATCCAAGCCATCAAGGAGATGACGGTAAGTGGCGCAATCATCACCAAGTGTACGTAACTCCAATGGCAACCGTGGTCAGTGACGGGCCGGCAGATGGCCTTTCGCAGCGGCCCGGCCGTCAGTCCTTGACCTCCCACAACCGCCATTTGCCGGTCGTACTAAGACCGGGCCTCCTGGTAGCTCGGCGATGCGAATCGGCGGAGTACCGGGAGGTCCTTGTCGTTGTTGTCCCGGCGCGGTGGGGCCGGCACCGCGCCGGGATGGTGAGGTTCGGTTGGTCCGGTCTCAGGTGTGGATCAGGATGAGGGGAGCGGTGTCGGTGGCGGGGGCGAGGGCGGGGGTGCCGGCGAAGGTGGCGGTGTACTGCCTGTGGCGTACTGCTTCCACGAAGGCGACCCGGCTGTGGCAGGTTGCGGTGCCGGTGCTGTCGGTGACCGCGGTGCACACGGTGTGGGTGCCGACGGTGAAGTTGATGGTTTGGCCTGGGGCGGGTTGTCCGGTGATGGTGTCGGTGAGTGTGGCGGAGAGGTCGAGGAAGATGTCCGGCGGGCCGGGCGGGGTGACGGAGGCCACGATCGGGTGGGCGGTGAGGTTGGTGGTGTCGGGGTCGTAGGTGTAGAGGTCGGCGGGGCTGGTGGCGCTGGTGCCGGCGGGCGTGGTCACCGTGACGTCCACGGTGCCGGTGCCGGCCGGAGCTGTCGCGGTGATCGAGGTGTCGTCGTTGACGGCGAAGGACGTGGCCGGGGTGGTGCCGAAGGTGACAGCGGTGGCGCCGAGCAGGTCGGTGCCGGTGATGGTGACGCTGGTGCCGCCGGAGGCGAATCCGTGAGTCGGGTTCAGGGCGGTGACGGTCGGGGCGGGCTCGTCGTAGGTGTAGAGGTCGGCGGGGCTGGTGGCGCTGGTGCCGGCGGGCGTGGTCACCGTGACGTCCACGGTGCCGTCGGTGTGTGCCGGGATCGTCGCCGTGACGGTGAAGTCGTTGGCGACGGTGACGTCGGTGGCGGGGGTCGTGCCGAAGGTGACGGCTTGGGTGCCGGCCAGGTGGGTGCCGGCGATCGTGATCGTTCCGCCGCCTGCTTCCGGGCCGTGGGTGGGGTTGAGTGCGGTGACGGTCGGCGGGGCGGTGGCCTCGGCGAGGCCGAACGGGGTGTTTCCGACGGCGACGGTGGCGGTGACGGTGTTCGTTGCCGTGTCGATGACGGAGACGGTGTTGGCGCCGGCGTTGCTGACGTAGGCGGTTGTGCCGGCCGGGTCGACCAGGACGGCGACCGGTGAGGCGCCGACCGCGATGGTGGCGGTGACGGTGTTGGTCGCGGTGTCGATCACTGCGACGCTGTTTGCGTTGGCGTCCGCCACGTAGACGTGGGTGCCGTCCGGGCTGATGGCGATGCCCTCCGGGCCGCTTCCCACGGGGATGAGCGTGGTGATGGTGTTCGTCGCGGTGTCGATGACGGACACGTTGTTGCTGTTGAAGTTGGCCGTGTAGGCGTGGGACCCGTCCGGGGTGATCGCGATGCCGGCCGGGGTCCTCGCGCTGGGACTGCTGATGGTGGCGGTGACGGTGTTCGTGGCGGTGTCGATCACCGACACGCTGCTGCCGACGAAGCACGCCACGTAGACGTGGGTGCCGTCCGGGGTCACCGCGATGCCGAACGGCTGGTTGCCGACCTGGACGGTGGCGGTGACCGTGTTCGTGCTCGTGTCGATGACGTCGACGCCGCCGATGCCCGGGCTGACGAAGCGGCCGACGTAGGCGTGGGCGCCGTCGGGGGAGAACGCCACCGGGTTCGGGAACCGGCCGACCGGGATGAGGGCGGTGACGGTGTTCGCGGCGGTGTCGATCACCGACACGGTGCTGTCCGCATCGTTGGTGACGTAGGCGTGGGCGCCGTCCGGGGAGACCGCTACCCCTTCGGGAAACCGGCCCACGGGGATGGTCGCGACGACCGTATCGGTCGTCGGATCAATCGCCGAGACCGAATTCCCCCGCAGATTGGCGACGTAGACCAAGGACATCGATGACACCTCTCTGTGACACGGCGACCCGACGCCCCGGCATGGGTCGGCACCCCGATCGAGACGGTGGCCCCCAGTCTCCGGCGTGCCGTCACCTACCGGTCCGCACACGAAGTCGCCCCGTGGAAGACCTGGTTGGCCGACAAGCCGGCCTTAAGGCAGCGTTGCCTTCCGGCCTGCCGGCAAGAGAGTTCGCGGGATGCCTCGAATGCATCCCGTGCTGAGTTGTGACCATGGCTGAGGGCTGGCGAGGGCACGGACGTCCATCAGGAAGATTCCGGTGGGCCGGTCACGGTGGGCCGGTCTTGCTCGCCGCGAATATCATGCATGTTTCCGACCTTTCACCGTAAGAGGCCACTGCGGGGCGCAGGTGGATAAAATCGGGCATTCAGGGGGGACGGTGTGGGCGCGCGAGAAACGAATCACGCCCCCAGGTCATCCGATCGTGCGCGGATGCAGATGATGGTGCAACGAAGAGTTTGCTCCACTCCCAACCCACCGCAGTCCAGGTCGCGTTGCCACTTCTTGCGCGCTCGCGGGGCACGACGTCGGCCCTGCGTTTGATCTCCCGGTTCCATCGCTCCAGCACTGCGCGAAGATCGTGCATGCATGTCTCCGTCAACGCCGCTGCATTGAGCGTTGCGGGCGGGGCGCAACTCCGTTTTCCATGACCGTGGTCTCGATGTGGAGGGTGTAGTTCTGGGTGGTGGCGGGGTGCTTGCCGATGTTCGGGATGTACTTGCTGGCGCTCTTCAGGCTGCGGGCCTTCAGCCGCTGACGGTGGCGTGGGGGCAGCAGGTTGTCCAGCAGCGCGTGCCCGGTTGCGCCGACCAGGCGGACGGGCTCCTCGGGCAGCACGCCGGCGGCCAGGGTCAACCTGGTCGCGGGCGGCGTGGAGAGCGACGGTGAAGCCGAGCCGGTCCATGTCCAGGCCCGGCCGTCCGGCCGCGGCGTCCGCGGCGGTGCGGATGAGTGCCTGGTAGACAGCGAGGATGCCCCAGATCTCCCGTTCCAGGTCTGCGGGGTGTGTCCGGAGCGTAGGACCCGGCCGTCCAGCAGGGTCGCCTTCAAGCTTGCGTAACAGGTCTCCGCCTACCACCTCTCGCGATAGAGCGTCACTAGCGGGTCGGCGGAGTGGCGTTTGTGGTCGAGGAGGCTGGTGACCAGCCGCCAGGGCTCGCGGCGGACGGTCCCGTGACCAGGGTGACGGTGATCCACGCCTCGATCACGCGAACGGTCAGAGGCTGGTAGCCGTACCCGGCCCGGTAGGGGCCGGACAGACAGGCCAGGTAGGACCCATCCGGCAGCAGCCGCTGGACGAGAGTGCTGCGGCGGGCGGAAGAGCGCACCAGGAAGTGGGCGCCGGTGGCGCGGACGTCGCGCAGGAAGGCGATGGCGGCGAAGGCGGCGTTCGCGAGCACCAGCATCCGCGGCTCCAGGCGGTTCAACAGGAGGGTGGTGTAGGCGAGTTCACCGTCAGCCTCGGGCCCGAACGCGCCGTCCAGTATCGCGCGGGCGCCGGTCTCGACCAGCGTGATGGACCGGAGCAGCGGGTAGCCGAACTCGCGCTGCTCGCGCGCCGCTTGGGGAAGCGGGTGGTGACCGGCTCACGGTCGGGCAGTTGCAGGCCGGTGCCGTCGAAGGCGACCGTGCGCATCCCGCGCCAGTCGGCGCCCGGCCCGCCCCGCCAGGCCACCGCTCCGGCCAGGGCCTCGAACAGGGCCCTCAGCGGAGCCGCCGCCAGCCGGCGGCAGGCCCGCGACAGCGAGGAGGTGTGCGGACGCACCAGGGGTACCCCGGCCAGGCCGGCGGTGAGCTCGTCCCACACCGCCCGGTACCCGCAGTCCTCGAACAGGGCCAGTGCGAGGACGAAGTACACCACCACCCGGGCAGGCAGCAGGCGGACCCGCCGCTGCACCGCTCGGGTTTCCGTGAGTACCGCGTCCACCAGCGCGAAGTCCACCACCTGCGTGAGCTCGCCCAGATGCCCCGGCGCGAACACCCCGGCCGCTACCTCGACTAGCCGTAAGGTGACCGACTTCTCCCGCGACGGGACCCCTGACCTTGATCGACTTACTTCGCCGATCGTTGATCCACAGGCGTCCCGTTGCCTCCCTCAACCCCCTTGACCTGCGACTGCCCACATGAACGGGGCGTCAATCAGCCCGTTCACCCCCAGAGGGCAGCGGCTACCCGGCTGACGCTGGCCGTGTGCTGTTCAGTGGATCCACAGATAGGTGAGGTAAGAGTCGCCAGCCCAGCCCATGAGGGAGTAGCAGTCGTGCCGTTGGATGAACTGGTCCACCGGCCCGCCTGAGCCGAAGGTGACGGTGATGTCGTTGTTCCCGCTGCACACCCGCTGGACGTTGTGGATGTTGGGGTGGGTGCTGCCGGCATTGGCGTAGCAGGTGGAACCGGAGTCGGAGTACACGGTGACATAGTCACTGCCGTCGCAGACGGGGTTGGTGATGGCGGGCCGTGCCGTCAGGCCACCGGTTGTGCCAGTGCTCTCCTGGGCCATAGCGGGTGCGGCAACGGCGAGGCCGAGTGCGATCGATGCGGTGGCTATCCCGATCATGCGCTTGAACATGAGGAACCTTCCCTGAGTCGATCCCGTTACTTCCGGTACGAGCGACAGGATCTTCCTCAATCGAGCCCCCCGGACGCGAGATCCATCTCGGCCATCTGTCTCCGGCCACCGTTCGCTATCCGACCCTCGCACGAGAGCCGTCGTCTACTGAGGCGGCGAGCGGGCGGGAGTTGGCGGCCCGATACCGAAGGCATGCGAGGGGTCCTCGGCGACGTCACAGACTTGCATCCCGATCACCACGTTAAACGCAGCGGCGTTGGTGTCTCCGTCAACACCGTTGCGTTACGTGGTGATTGGGTTGTTCGAGGGGCTTTGGTCCTTGGTTCTCGGGTCGTTGCGCCCTGAAAAGCGACAATGGGACCCCTCGAGATCAACTTGCTGCCAGGCGTGTTGACCAAGAAGGAGTCCCGTTACAGGGGAAGTCCGTCATCGCGCGCACCGTCGAGACGGCCGGGGGTGTGTTCTCGCCGGGGCATCCGGGGAGCGGACCCGAATGCCCCGGAGCCGGCCGCGAGCCCCTGCTCGCCCGGAAGGACCACGTGCTCCCGGTGACGCCGAGTTACCTCCACCGTTGCGCCCCGCGTGGCGATGCACCTGTGACTCCGCCCGCGCCTTTGTGTCCCACAGGATGGCCACGCACCGGAAGCCGTCGCACCTCAACACGGACAGGCGACGGACCACCCGGTCCGCTGGGAGACAGGAGCGACGGTCACTGTCGGGCCAGACCACGCAACCTCCTCGAATCAATCAGGAAACCCTCCTGATTGCCGCAAGTGCGCTAGGCGTATGACCGTCTACGGATACGCGAAGGCCGCCTCCGCCGAGAGTGACGGCCAGGCTGCCGAGCTGATCGCATCAGGTTGCACCCACGTCTTCTCTGACGCTCATGTCTCCACAGAGCAGCCAGGCTCTGGATGGTTAGAACTGGTGGACAGGGTCCAACGCAACGACACAGTGCGCATCGCTGCGGCCCGCAAGCACATCAGGTACTTGCGGGCCGCAGCTGCTCACCAGCAGGCTCAACGCCTATCGGGGCGGAGGATCGAAGCGGCATGGCGGCGAGCCCCCGGGCCCGGCACGAAGCCGCAGGTCAAGCGTGCTGTCTCAGTTGATTCCGGCAGCTCGCCGACGTCCCGACCGCTCGATCGAGAACACCGCGGGTCAGGCAGCGGTGACGCGGTAGGCGCTGACCCAAGCGCCGATCTCGTGGTAGCCGGACCCGTCGATGGTGATCGACCCCCCGGTGCAGTCGTAGTTGTCCCACAGCTCCACCTTGACGTTGGCGCCGTTGGCGCGGGCGGAGCGGATTTTGTCGTTCCAGTTGTCGCCGACGTAGTGGCAGTCCCCGACGTCTCCGGAGAACGTCGTATTCGGACCGGACCAGTCCTTCTCGGAGTAGGCCGTCCAGCTACCACCTGTCAGACGGGCATGGCCGGTGGAGGAGTGAGAGGACGAGGACGCGAGCGGCTGAGCGGACGCCGGATAGGCGCTGATGACTGTTCCAGCCAGGACCGCAGCTGCGACCACGAACTTGCGTAAAACGGGCATGACGTCTCCTTCAGCATTGGACCCCAGAATGCCAAATTCCGAATCCAGGGCACCCCGAACGGGTTTCTCAGCCGTGCTCTGCTGCCGGCGAAGAGCGAATCCGTCAAGCGCATCGAACCCTACCCGCAAGCACGACACCGGCAATCATGACGGCGAAAAATAAACGATGAATAAACGCCCGAATGAGCGTTCGCCGCAATCGTCACGGTAGCCCCGCAAACATCAGACATTCCATTCCGCTGAAGTGACGTTTCATCAAGCATCCGAACGTCCCGCGCCGCCCCACTGGCCTGCCCATCTAAGGCTCACCATTCCAACCTCGGCGACCGCACCAAGCCTCGAACCAGCTCGGCATAGATGCCCAGCCACACAACAACGATGCGCCCCAAGACCACCGCCCCTCCCCCTCTGCCGGCTTCTTCACCAGCGGCATCGCCGCGATGAAATCCGCAGTGAGCGTATCGACGAAAAGCGCAAGCCCCTCGCGCGAAGAAACAACCCACTCAGGCCGCCAGAAGCTTGGCGGTCAGCCAGGCGGGCATGGTCAGTCTGCGGTAGCAGGTGAAGCTGCAGGCCAAGGCAGTGAAGGCCAGGAAGTGATCTTCGACCCCTTCGTGCCCCGGTTGACAGGATTCGGACCTGTCAGTTCCCGCGCAGTGCGACCAGTCCAGACCATCGCGCACTGAGATCGTCAAGGATGAGCCGGCGGAGCTTCGCCCAGACTCGGACGGCGGTCCACCCGGTGAACCGACGGTGGCACACGAACTCTAAATGAGATGACGTCTTAAGCACCGCCCCGTGATGCACTGCCACTTAGGCGGCACGTTTAAGCAGGGGCGGATCTTTCGCCGCCACACATCAAGCTGCAAAGATTAAGGTTGCATGCCGGCCCCCGACTCGCACTGTCGGGAAGTCCAGCGCCAGCCGGGGGCAGAAATGCATTCACGCAGGCCGCATACCCCGAGTACACACCCCAGCGCGGCACGCGGCCCGTTGGGACGACGGCCAAACCGGGCCTTTGCCTGACCTTAGGGAACGACACTTCAATGATAGCGGCGAAACGCGCATATACCTCTGGTGGAGGCAATTCAATGCCTGGCGCCGTGGCAAACCCCGGGAAATCTTCGGGATCACGCCTAAAAACCCTGTCTCACACCCATCAAGAACGATATTACTAGCCCGCGAGATCTCGCTTGGTTCTTCTTGTGGGCGGCCAAATATTTGGCGATTCCTTGTCACGGTTAACCGATAGATAGGGCCATTAATCTTTCGCTATCACAGTGGTTCGATCAACCGTTGATCGCATCAGCCTCAATCTATGGAGAAAAATGCGTAAGCTTCACAAGGCTGCCGTTGCGTTCGCCGCTTTTGGGGTCATTGGGACCCTCGGTGCCGGAACGGTACATGCCACCAGGATGGGCGGACATGGGGGCAGCGAATCCGGCATCAGACAGGGAAACCAGTGCCGGTCATACGACTTGAACGTCAATGTCCTCGGCGAAGTCGGGATCGTCAACCACCCGCGTCTCCGGGCTCGCCATGATCGCGGCGTTGTCGATGACGATGTCGATGGTGCGTCCGGAGGCCAGGAACCGCTCGGCGAAACGGCGCACGCTCTCCAGGTCGGCGAGGTCCAGCTCGTCCAGTTCGACTCCGGGGATGTCGGCCAGCGCCTGTTCGGCGGCGGCCGGGCGGCGGGCGGGCACGACCACGTGGGCGCCGGCCTTGACGAGCGCCCGGGTGGTCTCCAGGCCGATCCCCGAGTATCCGCCGGTGACGAGGGCGAGCTTTCCCGTCAGGTCGATGCCCTGCAGGACGTCGTCGGCGGTGCTGGTGGCGCCGAATCCGGAGGACGTGCCGGTGATCAGGGTCGTGTTCTCGCTGGTCATCAAGGGTTCTCCCTCGTCAAGGTGAGCTGATACAGACAGCAAACGGGAGACTCCCCGGTTCTCTCCAAACGTAACCGGGGAACTCCCCGGTTGTCCAGTGAGGCCGATCACCTGACCAGGGGCAACCATGACCGCCCAGCCGAGCCCCCCCCGGCACCGATGTCCAGTGCCGGGTCTGTGCAGCGTGCGCCCGGGGGTGGGTTATCGGCCTGCGCCGCAGCGGAGCCCGTCGAGGAGCAGGTCGAGGAGGCGTCCGGCCCGTCCACGCTGGGCGGGCGAGCTGGTGACCAGTGCGATGCCGGAGAGGCTGAGGCCGACGTCGATGGGCTCGATGTCCGAGCGCAGGAGACCGGCTTCGGTGCCGGCGTGCAGCAGGGTGCCGATCGCGGTGCTCAGCTTGTCGAGGGACTCGGCGAAGGGGTCCGCGCCAGAGGCGACCGCGGCGCGCAGGGCGTCGGCCATGCCCTGCTTGGTGGCCAGGTAGTCGATGAACCGGTCCATCCACAGGCGCATCGCCTCATCCGGCGGGTTGTCGGCCAGCAGTTCGGCGGCACTGTCGCAGACGCGGGCCAGCTCGTTGCGGTAGGCCGCTTCGATGAGTGCCTCGCGGGTGGGGAAGTGGCGGTAGAGCGTGGCCGAGCCGACGCCCGCGGCCTTGGCAATCGCGTCGATCGGGACGTCCGCACCCCTGTCGGAAAAGGCGCGTACGGCCGCTTCGAGGATGCGCTCGCGGTTGCGGCGGGCGTCGGCACGCAGCGGGCTCGGCTGGGTGGTCAAGGCATCTTCTTTCGTCATGTGAAGCAGTCTAACTAGACAACCGGGGAGTTCCCCAGTTACCTTTGCGACGAACCGGAGAGTTCCCCGGTTATTGTCGATGTCAGCTGCCCTTGACGGGAGAACCCTTGATGACCAGCGAGAAGACGGTCCTGATTACCGGCACGTCCTCCGGTATCGGCCTGGCCACCGCGATCGGCGCAGCCCGGGCCGGCTGGTCCGTCGCCGCCACCATGCGCGACACGGGCAAGGCCGACGCCCTGCTCAAGGCCGCCGCCGAGAACGACGTCGCCGACCATATCCAGGTCAAGCGGCTGGACGTGGCCGACCCTGAGAGCATCGCCACCTGTCTGGACGAGGTGATCGCCGAGCACGGCCGCCTGGATGCGCTGGTCAACAACGCCGGCGCGGGCCACCTCGGCACGCTGGAGCAGGAGAGCGTCCAGGACGTGCGCGCCGTGATGGAGGTCAACTTCTTCGGCGTCCTGAACGTCACCAAGGCGGTGCTGCCCCTGCTGCGGGCGAGCAAGGGCCGCGTGGTGACCGTGACCAGCGTGGGCGGCGTGATCGGCCAGCCGTTCAACGAGGCGTACTGCGCGGCCAAGTTCGCCGTCGAGGGCTTCATGGAGTCCCTCGCCCCGGTCGCGGCGACGGCCGGCGTGGCCGTCAGCGTGGTCGAGCCGGGCGCGGTGGCCAGTGAGTTCGTCAGCAACGTGGGCGGCCGTGATGCCGCGCTGGAGCAGGCCGGCCCGTACGCGCCCGCGCTGAGCGCCTACCTGGCCCGTTCCCGCGACGCCTTCGCCGCCGCGCAGACACCGCAGGGCGCGGCAGCGAGCATCGTCGAACTGCTGGAGACCGACCAGCCCGCCTTCCGGGTGCAGACCTCCGAGGCCGCCCGCGCGTTCACCGCAGTGAAGCTCAACGACGGCGACGGCTCGGCCGTCCAGACGCTCACCCGCGCGTGGATCGCCTAGCTGGAACTTCAGCGCGAAGAGATAACCGCTGCCGGGGTCTGGCGCGTTCGCCACGCCGGCCGGGGCGGCCCGAAGCCCATCACACCGAGGAGATGTTCACCTTGTCCCGTACAGACCGCTCGTCCGTCGAAGAGAGCGCCCAGCAGTGGTTCGAGCGGTATGCGACGACCTTCATCGAGCTCGCGGGTTCCGGCGCGACCCAGGCGGCCTCGTTGCTCGGGTACTTCGCGGTCCCCCTCACGATGACCACCTCCGCCGCTCACCTGACCCTCACCACGACGGAGCAGCTGACCGCGGCACTCGGCCAGGAACTCATCGCACTGCGCGAAGCCGACTACGGCAGCAGCCAGGCGCTCGACCAGGTGGTCCGCGCGCTCAACGACCGCTCAGTGCTCATCGAGGTGACCTGGGCCCGCTACAACCGGTCGGGCAGCGAGTTCCAGCGCACCCGGGTCCTCTACCTGGTCGCACGGACCGCTGATGGCTGGCGCATCACCGCCGCCTCGGTCCTCGCCCCCTGAGCGGCCCCCAGTCGCCATCAACGGTCTCGCCGGCGCATGACGACGAACCGAGGCTGACGGCCCGCCTTACCTCGGCGATACCCGACTTCCGGCTCGCTGATGCCGCAAGTGTGGTGCCCCAGCTCGGAGTTCGTTGCGTCGCCGTGCGACCTCTTCCTTCATGAGGTCGTCGGTGCGGCCGCTGTGCCAGATGGTGCCTTCCCACTTCACGTATCGGGGTTCGCGGTCCCGGAGAAGGACGGGTAGGGCGAGGCGATCAGCGGTGCGAGGGTGACGACCTCGGGATAGACCACGGCGAACAGCTTCGAGGTGCTGTAGGCGATGTAGTCCCGCTTCTCCCGGTCGAACGGGATGAGGTGGTGGACGCGGCTGTCCCAGGTGTTCCAGACGCCGAACACGTCGGTGAGCCCGCGCCCGTCGCCGTACCAAATGTGCGCGCAGATCATCAGGGCGGTCAGCACCGCGTCGTAGGTGGCCACCCAGCCGTAGCGCCTCGTCGTGTAGCTGCTCGGCGACATGGCGAAGACACCGAGGATCTTGCCGGTGCCGTCCTTAACCGCGACTGCGAGGTTGGCCGCGCCCGGCGCGACGCGCGGATTGAGGTACCGGGAGCGCAGGGCGTTGAACTGGCCCGGCTTGAGCATCGACAGCCTCCGCGGACCGACCAGCTGCTCGCCGGCCCGCAGCCGGGGGCTTTGACCGGCTCGATCGGTTGGCGGGGCGCGACGACCCGCGTCGGCGCCTCGCTCGCGTAGACGTAGAAGGGAGCTGCCCGCGGAGTGGCCTTGACGACGCCGCGCAGGTACTGGTGCAGCTCGGGCACGTCGTGATTGGAGGCCGTCAGCCAGTACGGCCGGTCGGTGATCGCACCGAGGACACCGACCACGTCTGCCTCCGACAGCGGCGCGTACTCGGGTGCGTCCCAGGTGAAGTGCGCGTTCAGCGGCTCATACAGCTTCTCGTATCCGCTTCCGTAGAAGGGAGGAAAGCTGCACACCGGGGCCCCGCGGGGCACCTGCTGGAGCCACGTACGCACGTCTTCGGCCTCGTAGGAGGCCAGCGCCACGTCAGCGCGGGACAGCCGCTCGACGGTCTCGGCGTGCTTGGCCTTCCACTGATCGCGGTAGGAGCGCACCACCCGCTCGTGCCACAGCCCTTCGCGACCGGCGCTGGCCAGAAACCGCGTCCCGAGCATGAGCGTGGCGACGGTTGCGACACTGTCATCCAAGGAGTCGGCCAGCCAACCAAGTTGGTCCATGCTCTCTTCGAGCCCGAGTCGGTCATGGCCGTCGTCCCCCGCGACGTTCCCTTCGAGGTACGTGTCCCGCTGGAGATCCCCGAGTCAGCCTGGCAGGCCGACATCGCCGTCCTCGTCGCCCAGGTCTCGCTCACGCGGTTCACGGTCGTCCGCTCCGAGACTCCGGGCGTCGATGGTCGGGCGCTGCCGGCGGGCCTGCCGCCCGCCTCGGCCCGTGCCCCTCGCCGGGCCCCGAAGGAGCGCCGGAAGGCGGCGTGAGGGGGGTGCTCTGTCCCCTTTGAGGGGTTGCCGGTCCCCTGAGGCGGTCCCGTGTCCCCTGTGTGTCCCCTGGATCTTGGTCTGAACGAATGAACGGGGGTCACCACGCTGGTGTGGTGACCCCCGTTCTAACGTTTCTGCAGGTAGAAGGTTCTTCTATATACCTGCTCCGTGGTGGGGCGGGTGGGACTCGAACCCACGGCCGACGGATTATGAGTCCGCTGCTCTAACCGGCTGAGCTACCGCCCCTCACGGCGCGTCGCGCACATTTGTGCGCGCCGTCTGCCGCAGCATAGCCGCTCATACGATCTGCTGCCCGTGCGGGCTGCCGTCCGGCGACCTTGCACGTCCAAGAGGACTTCGATCACCCCGGGTTCGGTTCCCGGACATAAGAAAAAGGACCCCTCCCGGGGTCCTCGTTCCCTCTGCTCCCCCGACTGGACTCGAACCAGTAACCCTCCGGTTAACAGCCGAATGCTCTGCCAATTGAGCTACAGGGGATTGAGCTCCCCCGACTGGACTCGAACCAGTAACCTGCCGGTTAACAGCCGGCTGCTCTGCCAATTGAGCTACAGGGGATTGCTCTGCTTGCCTCGAATGCATCGCTGTCCGGGGCTCCGGACGGCGGGCGCTCGCTGCGACACATACATTAGCGCAAGCAGGGGGGTGCTCCGCCAATCGGTATCCCCGGAGGTCGCCACGGCCGGCTCCGGGGCCGGTGGGCAGGTGCCCAGCCCGGCGTCCGGTGCCGGCCGGCACCGGACGGGATCGAGCGGCAAGGGAAAGGTGGAGCGATGCGCTACCGGCTCACGTTCATCGCGGGACTGGCGGTGGGATACGTGCTCGGCACCCGGGCCGGGCGGGAGCGGTACGAGCAGCTCCGCAAGAGTGCCCAGCGGATCGTGCAGAATCCCGCCGTCCGCAATACCGCGGAGTCGGCCGCACTGGGCGGGCGGCAGGCCGCGTCGAAGGCGTTCGCCGTGGTGTCCGACAAGGTCGGGGACCGGCTGCCGGGCCCGGTGGCCGAGCGGGTGCGGTCGCTGCGGGAGCAGCGCGCGGCCGACGAGGACGACTGGGGCACCAGCAATACGTGAGCCCGGGGCCCGGTGGGCAAACCCTGACTCTCTCCCCATGGCGTGCATGGGGCATCATCTGGGGCCATGGGGATAGTCGCCGGGTTGGACAGTTCGTCCGAGAGCACACGGATCGTCGTCTGCGATGCGGACACGGGTGCCGTCATCAGGCAGGGGTACGCGCCGCACCCCGTCGAGAAGGGGCCCGAGGTCGATCCGCAGGCGTGGCTGATGTCGCTCGGCGAGGCCGCGGGGAACGGGCTGCTGGAGGGCGTCCAGGCGATCGGTGTGGCGGCGCAGCAGCACGGGCTGGTGGCGCTGGACGCCGACGGGAATCCGGTGCGGCCGGCGCTGGTGGGCAACGACAAGCGGGCGCAGAGCGCGGCGGCGGACCTGGTGGACGCGCTGGGCGGGCGGGCGGCCTGGGCGCAGGCCGTCGGGTCGGTGCCGCAGGCGCAGCACGCGGTGACCAAGCTGCGGTGGCTGGCGCGCACCGAGCCGGCGAACGCGGCCCGGATCGCGGAGGTCATGACGCCGCACGACTGGCTGGCCTGGCAGTTGCTGGGCCGGCCGGCGCGGCGCACGACGGACCGGGGCGGGGCCTCGGCGACCGGCTACTGGTCGGCGGCGACCGGCGCGTACCGGCCGGATCTGGTGGAGCTGGCGCTGGGGCACCAGGTGCGGCTGCCGGAGGTGCTGGGTCCGTCGGGGACGGCGGGTTTCACGCCGGAGGGGCTGCTGATCTCGGCCGGGACCGGCGAGACCATGGCCGCCGCCTTCGGGCTGGGGGTCGGGGTGGGCGACGCGGTGGTGTCGCTGGGTGCCTCGGGGTCGGTGTTCGCCATCCACGACGAGGCGCCGGCGGACCCGTCCGGGACGATCACGTCGTTCGCCGACGCGACCGGGCGGCATCTGCCGGTGGTGCACACCACCAATGCGGTGCGGGTGCTGCGCGGTACCGCGGAGATGCTGGGGACGGATCTGGCGGGGCTCTCGGAGCTGGCGCTGCAGTCGTCGCCGGGCGCGTACGGGATGGTGCTGCTGCCGTATCTGGAGGGCGAGCGGACGCCGCATCTGCCGCACACCGCGGGGTCGTTGCACGGGATGCGGCGGGAGAGCATGAAGCCGGAGCATCTGGCGCGGGCGGCCGTGGAGGGCATGCTGTGCGGGCTCGCGGACGCGCTGGACGTGCTGCGGGCCCGGGGGGTGGCGGTGCGCCGGGTGTTCCTGCTGGGGGCGGCGGCGGAGCTGGGTGCGGTGCAGACGGCCGCGCCGGGGCTGTTCGGGGCGCAGGTCGTGGTGCCGCAGCCGGCCGAGTACGCGGCGCTGGGCGCGGCCCGGCAGGCGGCGTGGGCGTGGCAGGTGGCGCACGGGACGGCCGTCCCGGCCGCCGGTGGGGACGGCGGTGCGGGGTATCCGGAGCCGCCGCGGTGGCCGGCCGCGGCGAGCCAGGTCTTCGAACCGGGCGAGGAGCTGCCGGTGTGGCAGGCCGTGCGGCAGCAGTACGCGGCGGTGCGGGACGAGGCCCATCCGGGGGCGTTCCAGCGGGAGGGGTGAGTCGCGGGCGGCCGGTTCGGCCTCAGTCGAGGTAGCCGCGGAGCTGGTCGGCGAAGGCGTGGTCGCGGAGTTTTCCGAGGGTCTTGGATTCGATCTGCCGGATGCGTTCGCGGGTGACGCCGAAGATCCGGCCTATCTCCTCCAGGGTGCGGGGGCGGCCGTCGGCGAGGCCGTAGCGGAGCTGGACGACCTTGCGTTCGCGTTCGCCGAGGGTGGACAGGACCGCGTCGAGGTGTTCGCGGAGCAGCAGGAACGCGGCGGATTCCACGGGTGAGGCGGCGTCGCCGTCCTCGATGAGGTCGCCGAGGGCGACGTCGTCCTCCTCGCCGACGGGGGCGTGCAGGGAGACCGGTTCCTGGGCCAGCCGCAGGACGTCGATGACACGTTCGGGGGTGAGGCCGAGGTGGGCGGCCACCTCCTCGGGGGTGGGTTCGTAGCCGCGTTCCTGGAGCATCCTGCGCTGGACCCGGACGACGCGGTTGATCAGTTCGACGACGTGGACCGGGACGCGGATGGTGCGGGCCTGGTCGGCGAGGGCGCGGGACATCGCCTGGCGGATCCACCAGGTCGCGTAGGTGGAGAACTTGTAGCCGCGGGCGTAGTCGAACTTCTCGACGGCGCGGATCAGTCCGAGGTTGCCCTCCTGGACGAGGTCGAGCATGGTCAGGCCGCGGCCGACGTAGCGTTTGGCGACGGAGACCACCAGCCGCAGGTTGGACTCGATCAGGCGGCGTTTGGCGATCCGGCCGCGGACCACCAACGTGTCGAGGTCGTGGGCGAGTTGGGAGTCGAGGTCGGGGGTGCGGGTGAGTTTCTCCTCGGCGAAGAGGCCGGCTTCGACGCGGCGGGCCAGGTCGACTTCCTCGGCGGCGGTGAGCAGCGGGATCCGGCCGATCTCGCGGAGGTACTGGCGGAAGAGGTCGGAGGAGGGGCCGCCGGTGTCCGGGCGGGGCGCGGGGTCCGCGGTGTCCGTGGAGTCCGCGGTGTCCGTGGGGTCGGTCGCGTCGGTCGCGTCGGTCGCGTCGGCCTGTTCAGCGGCGTCGGTCGGGTCCGGGGCGTCGGGGTGCTCCGGGGGGATCTCCGCGGCGAGGAGTTCGGCGGCGGGGGGTTCGGCCTGCTGCGGCACCGTGACGGGCGCGGTCAGCAGGCCGGTATCGGGCGGGGCGGCCGGTGCGTCGCCGGCAGGTGCGGCGGAGAGGGTCCGGGTCTGCACGGGGGCGACCTCCAGGTGATCGCGGCTGGGGCGGCACGAGGACCGGGCGGAGGCGGCCGAGCCGCCGGAGCCGCCGCACGGTCACACGCGGCGGCGCGGGGGCTCACGGCCCGCACGGCGGCGCGTACGGGCGGATGTGCCGCGCTCCGGGGACTTACGGCACCGCTCCTCAGTGTGGAGTACGACACATGTCCGCCACGAGGGGCGTGCGAGCACTTTTTGAGTCCGGTCCGTGACCGAATGGCTACCCGGAGGTGGCGGAGGGGGGCGGCGGGGTTCCCGGGGCGGGTGGGGCGGTCGTACGGAGTGGGGCTCAGAGGGCGGCGGCGCCGCGTTCGCGGAGGGACTGGCCGTACTGCTGGAGGACCCAGAGTTCGTTCTGGACGGCGGCGAGTTGCTGGGGGTCGGCGCGCGGGCCCAGCCGCTGGAGGGTCCCGCGGATCTCCGTGACGCGTTGGTTGACGGCGGCGAGGCGGACGGCGACCAACTGGACGCCGGCGTACGCCTCGTCGGGGTCGCGGCGGGTGTGCAGCGGTTCCACGGCCAGCTCGGTGACCATGGCGCGGACGGTGTCGTCGGGGGCGGCGTCGCGCACCCGGGCCAGATAGTCGCCGTCGGCGGATCCGGCGGAGGCGCCGCCGGCCTCCTCGATGCACTGCCGGACGACGGCGTACGGGGGTGCGGTGAACTCGTCGGCGCCGTAGGCGTCGAAGGCCGGGGAGACCAGGTCGGGGCGCTGGAGGGCGAGCTTGAGGAGTTCGCGTTCGACGCGGTGGGCGGGGCTGCGGAGGTTGAGGGCGGGGCCGCCGGCGCCGGGCGCGGGGCGCTGCGGCTCGGCGGCGGGGGGTGCGTCGTGGCGCTGCGGGCGGCCCTGACCGGGGCCGCCGTCGCGACCGCGCTCGCGGGCCCAGCGGGCGAGCTGGGCGACTCGGCGGACGACGAACTGGGTGTCCAGGATGCCGAGAATGCCGGCCAACTGGACGGCGGACTCGTGCTGGATGGCGCTGTTCTTGATGCGGGCGACGATGGGGGCGGCCTCGTCGAGGGCGGCGGCCCGGCCGACGGGGGTGTCGAGGTTGTGCCGGGAGACGACCTGGCGGAGCGCGAACTCGAAGAGCGGGGTGCGGGACTCGACGAGGTCGGCGACGGCCTGGTCGCCCTTGGCGAGCCGCAGGTCGCAGGGGTCCATGCCGCCGGGGGTGATGGCGATGGAGGTCTCGGCGGCGAACTTCTGGTCGTCCTCGAAGGCGCGCAGGGCGGCCTTCTGGCCGGCGGCGTCGCCGTCGAAGGTGAAGACCACCTCGGAGCCGGAGTTGTCCATCAGCAGCCGGCGGAGGATCTTGATGTGGCCCTCGCCGAAGGCGGTGCCGCAGGTGGCGATGGCGGTGGTGATCCCGGCGAGGTGGCAGGCCATGACGTCGGTGTAGCCCTCGACGACCACCGCGCGGCTGCTCTTGGCGATCTCCTTCTTGGCGAGGTCGATGCCGTAGAGGACCTGGGACTTGCGGTAGAGGGGGGTCTCGGGGGTGTTGAGGTACTTGGGGCCGTTGTCGTCGTCGCGGAGCTTGCGGGCGCCGAAGCCGACGACCTCGCCGGCGATGTCGCGGATGGGCCACATCAGGCGGCCGCGGAAGCGGTCGATGGGGCCGCGGCGGCCCTCCTGGGAGAGGCCGGAGAGGACCAGTTCCTTGTCGGTGAAGCCACGGCCGCGGAGGTAGCGGGTGAGGTGGTCCCAGCCGGCGGGGCTGTAGCCGACGCCGAAGTGCTGGGCGGCGTCCTGGGCGAAGCCGCGCTCGGCGAGGAACCGC
This sequence comes from Streptomyces noursei, assembly GCF_016917755.1. Lineage (GTDB taxonomy): Bacteria > Actinomycetota > Actinomycetes > Streptomycetales > Streptomycetaceae > Streptomyces > Streptomyces yunnanensis. The sequence continues at coordinate 3,589,910 of NZ_CP070326.1, forward strand.
CGGGCGATCTCCGCCTCGGGGCTCTCCAGCTGGTCGGTGTAGTACTGGGCGGCGGCCTTGTGGGCCTCGACCAGGCGGGTGCGCTCGCCCTGCTGGCGGCCGGGGGTGTAGCCGCCCTCCTCGTAGCGGAGGGTGATGCCGGCCTGGGCGGCGAGGCGCTCGATGGTCTCGGCGAAGGAGAGGTGGTCGATCTTCATGACGAAGTCGACGGTGTCGCCGCCCTCTTGGCAGCCGAAGCAGTGGTAGAGGCCCTTGGCGGGGCTCACGTGGAAGGACGGGGACTTCTCGTCGTGGAAGGGGCACAGGCCCTTGAGATTGCCACCGCCGGCGTTGCGGAGCTGGAGGTACTCGGACACGACGGCGTCGATCGGGACCGCGTCCCGTACCGCCTTCACATCGTCATCGTTGATCCTGCCTGCCACGGGTGAATTCTACGGTGGGGGTCGGACAGTCCCCGGCGGGCGAGTCCCGCCGGGGGCGGGGCGGCGCTGCCGGGCTCAGCCGAGCAGTTCCCGGAAGCGGTCCACGCCGATGTTGCCGCCGGAGACGATCACGCCGGTGCGGGCCGGCCGGGGGTCCCCCGCGGGCCGTGCGGGCGCCGGCGGAGGGCCCAGGCGGCCGGCGAGCAGGGCGGCCAGGGCGCTGGCGCCGCTGGGCTCGATGACGATCTTGAGGCGTTCGAAGGCGAAGGCCATGGCGGCGCGGATCTCGTCGTCGGTGACCAGGACCACCGAGTCGACCAGGCGCCGGTTGATCGCGAAGGTCAGCTTGCCGGGGGTCTCGACGGCCTGGCCGTCGGCGATGGTGCGGGGCACGGGGACGGCGACGCGGTGGCCGGCGGCCAGGGAGCGGCGGGTGTCGTCGCCGGCCTCGGGTTCGACGCCGATCATGCGGATACCGGGGGCCAGGGCCGTCGCGGCGGTGGCGGCGCCGGCCATCAGTCCGCCGCCGCCGACGGGCACCAGGAGGACGTCGAGCGGGCCGGTCTCCTCCAGGAGCTCCAGGGCGGTGGTGCCCTGTCCGGCGATGATGTGCGGGTGGTCGTACGGGGGGACGACGGTCAGGCCGCGCTCCTCGGAGATCCGGCGGCTGATGGCCTCGCGGTCCTCGGTGTAGCGGTCGTAGGTGACGATCTCGGCGCCGTAGCCGGCGGTGGCGTCCCGTTTGGAGCGCGGCGCGTCGGCGGGCATCACGATGACGGCGTGGGTGCCGCGTTCCCGGGCGGCGAGGGCCAGGGCCTGGGCGTGGTTGCCGGAGGAGTGGGCGACGACCCCACGGGCGAGCTGCTCGGGGGTGAGGTGGGAGAGGGCGTGATAGGCGCCGCGGAACTTGAAGGCGCCGGCCCGCTGGAAGTTCTCGCACTTGAGGAACGCCCGGGTACCGGTCCGCGCGTCAAGGGTGCGGGAGCGCAGCACGGGGGTGCGGTGGGCCACGCCGGAGAGCCGGCGGGCGGCGTCCCGGACGTCGTCGAGGGTGACGCCCGGGGTGCCGCTTCCGTCGGGGACGGCGCTGCCCTCGGAGCTGGTGGGGCTCGTGTGGCCAGGGGTCATACCTGCACGTTACGGGAGCAATGAGGCCAGCGGAATGGTGGGATCGGCCAGCCGCTCGGGCGCCAACGGGGCGCCGGCGCGGATGAGTTGCTGGATCTGTTCGGCGACGTCCCAGACGTTGACGTTCATGCCGGCCAGGACGCGCCCCTCGCGGAGCCAGAAGGCGATGAACTCCCGCTTGCCGACGTCGCCGCGGCAGACGACCTGGTCGTAGGAGCCGGGCGGGGCGTAGCCGGAGTACTCCATGCCGAGGTCGTACTGGTCGGAGAAGAAGTACGGGAGGCGGTCGTAGCTGACGTCCTGGCCGAGCATGGCGCGGGCGGCTGCCGGGCCGCCGTTGAGGGCGTTGGCCCAGTGCTCGACGCGCAGGCGGGTGTCCAGGAGGGGATGGTCGGCGGCGGCCGCGTCGCCGGCGGCGTAGATGTACGGGTCGGAGGTGCGCAGCGCGGCGTCCACGGCGATCCCGCCGCCGTCGGCGCGGTCGACGACGTCGAGGCCGGCCTGTTCGGCGAGGGCGGTGCGGGGGGCGGCACCGATGGCGGCGAGCACGTCGTGGGCGGGGTGCTCCTCGCCGTCGTCGGTGCGGACCGAGACCACCATGCCGTCCTGGCCGACGATCTCGGTGAGGCGGGCGCCGAAGTGGAAGCGGACGCCGTGATCGCGGTGCAGGTCGGCGAAGAGGGCGCCGAGTTCGGGCCCGAGGATGCCGTGCAGGGGGGTCGGGTCGGGCCCGACGATGGTGACCTCGGCGCCGTAGGAGCGGGCCGCGGCGGCGACTTCGAGGCCGATCCAGCCGGCGCCTGCGATGACCAGGTGGCCGTTCTCGCGGCCCAGGGAGGCGAGGACGCCGCGCAGTCGTTCGGCGTGGGCGAGGCGGCGCAGGTGGTGCACGCCGGCCAGGCCGGTGCCGGGGATGTCCAGGCGGCGGGGTTCGGCGCCGGTGGCCAGCAGCAGCTTGTCGTAGGCGATGAGGGTGCCGTCGCCCAGGCGGACGGTGCGGCCCGCGGGGTCCAGGTGGACGGCGGGCTGGCCCAGGTGGAGCTCGATCCGGGCCTGGGCGTAGAAGGCGGGTTCGTGGACGAAGACGCTGTCCCGTTCTTCCTTGCCGAGCAGGTACCCCTTGGAGAGCGGGGGGCGCTCGTAGGGGTGGTCGCGTTCGTCACAGATGAGGATCACCCGGCCGGTGAACCCTTCCCCGCGGAGCGTCTCCGCGGCCTTCGCTCCGGCCAGGCCACCCCCGACGATGACGAACGTCTGGTGCGTGTCGACCACTTGCTTCCTCCTCGTTGCGGTGCCGTACGTCCGCGTCAGCGTCCGTGAACGCCCCCGTTGGTGCCCCCCGTTGGTACCCCCGTTTCCGGTGCCCCCGTTTCCCCTCGCTCCCTTGATGCGTTCGACGGATTTCGGGTTCCCGTGCGTTCGTGCGGGGACGAGCGTCCCGCACGGAGCGTGAGGGGGGAAGAGGGGCCGCCCCCCTAGGGTCACCCTGGGTTGCCCTAACCGTTACCAGGGGGACGTGTGAGGCGGGCGTGAAGAGTACGCGCGGAGGCGTCGGTGAGTGCGGCGATCTGGTCGATCACGGCGCGCATCCGGGCCCCGTCGTCGGGGGCCGTATCGAACAGCGAACGGAACTGTGGATCAAGGCCGTCAGGGGCCCGGGCGAGCAGCGCCTCGGCGAGTTCGGCGATCACCACGCGCTGGTCGGCGCGGAGCGCCTCCTGGTCCGGGCGCTGTATCACGTAGCGGTCGGCGACGGCCTTGAGAACGGCGCATTCCAGGCGGGTTTCGGCCGGAACCACCAGCTCCGCCGCGTACCGCGTGAGCCGCCCGCTGCCGTGGCGGGCCCGCGTCGCGCCCTCGGCGGCCAGGCAGAAACGGCCGATGAGTTGGCTGGTGGCGTCCTTGAGGCGGGCCTGGGCGAGCGCCGAGCCGTCGTAGCCGTGCGGCCACCACACCTGCTCCAGGAGGCGGTCCAGGGCGGCGGCGAGGTCCGCCTCGCCGGCGCCGGGGGCGTAGCGCTCCGCGGCGACCGCGAAGATCTCGGCGCGTTCGGGGTCGGCGAGCAGGACGTTGGGGTCCAGGTGGCCGGCGTGCAGCCCGTCCTCGACGTCGTGCACCGAGTAGGCGACGTCGTCGGCCCAGTCCATGACCTGCGCCTCGAAGCTGCGCCGGCCGGACGGTGCGCCCTGTCGGAACCACGCGAACACCGGCAGGTCGTCGGCGTAGACACCGAATTTCGCGGCGGCCGGTCCGTCGGGGTGCGCGCCGCGCGGCCAGGGGTACTTGGTGGCGGCGTCCAGGGCGGCGCGGGTGAGGTTGAGGCCGACGCTGACCGGGGCGCCGTCCGGGGCGGGCACGAACCGTTTGGGCTCCAGGCGGGCCAGGAGGCGCAGCGACTGGGCGTTGCCCTCGAAGCCGCCGCAGGGCGCGGCGACCTCGTTGAGGGCCTGTTCGCCGTTGTGCCCGAAGGGTGGGTGGCCGAGGTCGTGCGCCAGGCAGGCGGCCTCGACCAGGTCCGGGTCGCAGCCGAGGGCGGCGCCCAGTTCGCGGCCCACCTGGGCGCACTCCAGGGAGTGCGTCAACCGGGTGCGGGGGCTGGCGTCCCACGCCTGGGTGGCGCTGCCGGGGGTGACGACCTGGGTCTTGCCGGCGAGCCGGCGCAGTGCGGCGGAGTGCAGGACCCGGGCGCGGTCGCGTTGGAAGGCGGTGCGCCCGGGGCGTTTGTCCGGTTCGGGGACCCAGCGTTCGGTGTCCGCCGCGGTGTAACCGGGGAGCGCCGCGTGCGGATCCTGGCCGGGGCTGGGAGGAGTTGCCCGTGTTGTGCCCGTCATACCGCGACGGTAGCCGCCCTCGGGGCCTGTCCGGTGGATCAGGGTCGGGGCAGGCCGCCCCGGCGTCCCGCGACGTCCGGTGCGGTGCCTCGCGGGGCGCCGGGACGGCCCGAGCGGGGCTCCTCCCCTGCCCTTCGGCCGCGGGAGGAGCTGCGGGAGGAGCTATCGGGACGGTGCGGCAACGCGGCGAGGCGCCGTACCGGACGCCGCGGTCCCGGCCGTGACCCCCGTCCGCCGGGCAGGCCATGGGCCCTCGGTGCGGGATCCGGTGCGGGCGCGCAGCGCCTGGTCGTAGCGGTGCAGTACGAGGCGGGCCAGCGCCGGGTGGTCGCCCAGGGGCGCGGCGGCGGGGCCGGGGGCGAGCGCCGCGCAGCGGTCGGCGAAGCGGCCGGGGGCGGCGAAGCAGGCGGCGACGGCGATGTCGCGGGGGCGGTGGCCGCGGTCGGCCAGCGCGCGGACGGCATCGGGGACGGTCAGGGCGGCGGCAATCCGGGAGGGGCGACGCGAAGCGTCTCCGTCCGGGGCGGTGGCGGGCGACGGGTGGGCGAAGGCGGGCAGGACGGGGACGCCGCCTAGGCGGGCGGAGAGCAGTTCGGCGGTGCGGGCGGTGTCCAGGGCGGAGCGGGGGGCGCGGGAGCCGGCGGCGGCCAGGACGACGGCGGGGCGGCCGGTGTCGTGGGGGCGGGCGGGGAAGCCGGCCTCCAGGAGGCGGCCGTGCAGTGCCTCCGCCAGGAGGGCGTGCGGGCCCAGCGGGGCCGCTATCAGGCCGCTGAGGTGCGGGGCGGCGGCGAGCGCGGCGGGCAGGTCGTGGGTGACGTGGTGGCCGCGGCCGAAGAGCAGCGGCACCAGGACGACCTCGCCGATGCCCTCGTCGCGCAGCCCGGCGAGGGTGTCGGCGAGCAGCGGCCGGTCGAGCTCGATGTGGCCGAGGCGGACGGGGAGGCCGGGGCGGAGCGCGCGGATCGCGGCGAGGAGGGCCCGCACGGTGGGGGCGGCCCCGGGGTGGCGGCTGCCGTGCGCGACGGCCACGAGGGCGGGGGGTGGTGCGGCGGGGCGGCGGCGGGCGTGCAGCCGGACGGTGCGGAGCCGGTTGCTGAGTTCGGCGGTGATCTCGGCGGCGAGGCCGGCGGCGCCCACGGGTGCGCAGGGCGCGGGGTGCGGGCCGGGTACCTGCGGGGAGGTGGCGGGGCTCGGTTCCGGTGCGGGCTGGTTCGCTGTCGACGCCGTCATGGGCCGAGGCTGGCAGCCGGTCGTTGCGGTTCCGTTTCCCGCCGGGGAACTCCGTGTACCGCGGCCCTGCTGCCGGCCTCCCGGCCCGTGGGAGGACTCCGCCGCGCGCCGGAAACCGGGGCGACGTGCCGGCGCAACACGCCCGTTCCACGCTGACCGGCATGACTGCCGCCGACACCGCCACGGTCGAGACCCACTGCCCCTACTGCGCCCTTCAGTGCGGCATGGGACTGCGGCCCACCACCGGGGTGGACGGTCCGCCCGTGGAGGTCGTGGAGCGCCCTGACTTCCCCGTCAACCGGGGCGCGCTGTGCGGCAAGGGGCGGACCGCGTCCGAACTGCTCGCACCCGGGGCGCGGTTGGTCTCCCCTCTGGTGCGCGACCCGGACACCGGGGAGCTGGTGCCGGCCGGTTGGGACACCGCCCTGGACCGGGTCGCGGAGGGGCTGCGGCGGGCCGGGGCGGTGTACGGGCGGGACGCGGTCGGGGTGTTCGGCGGTGGCGGGCTGACCAACGAGAAGGCATATGCGCTGGGGAAGTTCGCCCGGGTGGTGCTGGGCACCTCGCAGATCGACTACAACGGCCGGTTCTGCATGTCGTCGGCCGCGGCGGCGCAGGGCCGCGCGTTCGGGCTGGACCGGGGGCTGCCGTTCCCGCTGGCCGATGTGGCGCGTACCGGGTGCGTGCTGCTGGTCGGCTCCAACCTGGCGGAGACCATGCCGCCGGCGTTGCGCTACCTGACCGAGCTGAAGGAGAACGGCGGTCGGCTGATCGTCGTCGATCCGCGCCGGACCCGCACTGCCGAGCAGGCCGATCTGCATCTGGCGCCGCGTCCGGGCACGGACCTGGCGCTGGCGTTGGGGCTGCTGCACCTGGTGGTCGCCGAGGGGCGCGTGGACGAGGAGTTCGTCGCCGGGCGCACCACCGGCTGGCCGGCGGCGCGGGCCGCCGCGATGGCGCACTGGCCGGAACTGGTCGAGCGCCTCACCGGCATACCGGTGCCGCAACTCCGCGAGGCCGTGCGGATGTTCTGCGACGCACCGTCCTCGATGGTGCTGACCGCGCGCGGCCCGGAACAGCAGGCGAAGGGCACCGACACCGTAGGGGCGTGGATCAACCTGTGCCTGGCCACCGGGCGGGCGGGCCGGGAGCTGTCCGGTTACGGCTGCCTGACCGGTCAGGGCAACGGTCAGGGAGGCCGGGAACACGGCCAGAAGGCGGACCAGTTGCCCGGCTACCGGCGGCTGGACGATCCGGCGGCCCGCCGCCATGTGGCGGCGGTGTGGGGAGTGGACCCCGACGCGCTCCCCGGGCCGGGCCGCAGCGCCTACGAGCTCCTGGACGCGCTGGGCGGGGACGTCCGGGCGCTGCTGCTGATGGGGTCCAACCCGGTGGTGTCCGCGCCGCACGCCGCCCATGTGGAGGAGCGGATCCGGGCGCTGGACTTCCTGGCGGTGGCGGACGTGGTGCTGTCCGAGACGGCGGCGCTGGCGGACGTGGTGCTGCCCGTCGCCCAGTGGGCGGAGGAGACCGGGACGACGACCAATCTGGAGGGCCGGGTGCTGCTGCGCCGCCGGGCCCTGGACCCGCCGCCCGGGGTCCGCACGGACCTGGCGGTGCTCGGCGGGCTGGCGGCGCGCCTGGGGCACCCGGTGGGCTTCCCGACCGAGCCGGCGGAGGTCTTCGAGGAGCTGCGGCGCGCGTCGGCGGGCGGTCCGGCGGACTACTCGGGCATCACCTACGCCCGACTCGCGGCGGGGGACGGGGTGTTCTGGCCGTGCCCGGCGGAACGGGCGGACGCGGCGGGGACGGCGACCGCGCCGGAGGCCGCGGCGCGGGCCGGCGCGCAGGTCGCGTCATCGGCCACCGCGGCGGCCGCCCCGGAAGCCGCGGCGCGGGCCGTGACGGGGGCACAGGCGGCCGTCGGGGACCCGGTCGGACTCCCGATCCACCCCGGCACGCCCCGGCTCTTCCTGGAGCGGTTCGCGACGCCCGACGGCCGGGCCCGGTTCGTGCCCGTCACGCACCGCCCGGCGGACGAGGAGACCGACGCCGGGTATCCGGTGGTGCTGACGACGGGGCGGGTGCTGGCCCAGTACCAGTCGGGGGCCCAGACCCGCCGGGTGGCCGCGCTGAACGCCGCCGAGCCCGGCCCCTACGTCGAGCTCCACCCGAGGCTGGCGGACCGGCTCGGCGTCGCCGACGGCGAGCCGGTCGCGGTGGTCTCCCGGCGCGGCCGGGCGGTGGCGCCGGCCCGGGTGAGCCCGGCGATCCGCCCGGACACGGTGTTCATGCCGTTCCACTGGCCGGGCGAGGGCCGTGCCAACAGCCTCACCAACCCGGCGCTCGACCCGGTGTCCCGGATGCCGGAGTTCAAGGTGTGCGCCGTACGGATCGAGCGGCTGGAGCGGTAGGCGTACGGGTGCGCCGGTCAGCAAGCGTCCAGTTCCTTCAGGTAGGCGGCGCGGGTCTCCTCGTCGAGGAAGGACGCCAGGAAGGAGTTGCGGGCGAGCGTCCGCAGCGTCGCGTCGTCCAGGCCGAGGGCGTCCCGCACGGCGGTGAAGTTGTCGTCGGCGTACCCGCCGAAGTAGGCCGGGTCGTCGGAGTTGACGGTGACCAGCAGCCCGGCGTCCAGCATGGCGGGCAGCGGGTGGTCGGCGAGGTCGTCGACCACCCGGAGCCGGACGTTGGACAGCGGGCAGACGGTGAGCGGGATCCGGTCGGCCACCAGGCGGGCGACCAGGCGCTCGTCCTCCATGCAGCGCACCCCGTGGTCGACCCGGTCCACGCCCAGGAGGTCCAGCGCCTCCCACACGTATGCCGCCGGGCCCTCCTCGCCCGCGTGGGCCACGCACTTGAGGCCGGCTTCCCGGGCCAGCGCGAAGACCTCCTGGAACTTCGACGGCGGGTGGCCGACCTCGGCCGAGTCCAGGCCGACGGCGGTGATCCGGTCCAGGTAGGGGCGGGCCGCCTCGAAGGTCGCCAGGGCCGACTCGGCGCTCTCGTCGCGCAGGAAGCACATGATCAGCCGGGTGGTGATGCCGTACGCCTCCGGGGCGGCGTCCAGGGCCCGGGCCAGGCCGCGGATGACCGTGCCGAGGGGGACACCGCGGGAGGTGTGCGCCTGCGGGTCGAAGAAGATCTCGGCGTGCCGTACGCCCTGCTCCTTGGCGCGCGCCAGGTAGGCGTGCGCGAGGTCGGCGAAGTCGTCCTCGGTGCGCAGCACCTCCATCAGCGCGTAGTAGAGGTTCAGGAAGGACTGCAGGTCGCTGAAGGAGTAGGCGCGGCGGAGCTCGTCCTCGGTGGCGTAGGGCAGCGTGACGCCGTTGCGTTCGGCGAGCGTGAAGGCCAGGCCGGGCTCCAGGGTGCCCTCGATGTGGAGGTGCAGCTCGGCCTTGGGGAGGGGGCGGTGGGCGGGGGCGCTCGCGGGGGTGGAGGGCACGGGGTCACACCTGTTCTGCTGTGCTGCCGGACGGGGTTCCTGCTCGGGCCGTGCGAAGCGACGTGCGCCTTACTGGACGAGTCGCCCGTACGGGACGAGTCGTCCAGGTTATCCGGGGGACCTGCGGGCGGCGCGGCCGGTCCACTCTCCGCAGGCGATCGGCGTGCCGGCGGCCCGCAGGCGGGTGGCGAGGGGTTCGGCAGCCAGGTAGACCCAGGCCCGGACGGTCCTGCCGTCCGGGCAGACCGCCTCGGTGGCCACCCGCTCGTAGAGGTTGCCGGCGCCCGCCGGGGAACCCGGGGTGTAGCCCTCCAGCCGGTCCAGCGCGGCGCGGACGGCGTCGTACTCGGCGTCGCGGGGGCGGACCAGTGCGCCGTGCACCACCGCGTCGGCGGGCCCGGCGGTGGCGTACGGGTATCCGGGGCCCTCGTAGAGCAGCGCGCCGGCGATCCGGGCCGGTTCCTCGGCGGCGGTCCGGCCGCGCAGGGTGCGGGCGTAGTTGGCCTCGCCCGGGCGCAGCGTGCCGTAGACGAAGAACGGCAGGCGCTCGGCCTCGGTGGTCATCGCGGGCCCTCCACGGGTGGGGCGGGTGTGGTGTCGCCGACGGGGACGTCGGCGCGGGCGGTGTCGTCCCAGGCGGTGCGTCCCGCTGTGACGTTGTCCACGGCGCTCCCCCACTGCAACCATGCCAGCCCGCGTCACGTCGGAGCTTGCGACATCGATCACGTGAACGGTTTCCGGCGCTCCGGGCGACGGGCACCAGGGGAACGGGGGCACGACATGCGGGGGCTGTGGGCGCGTCTCGGGTGGATACGGCGCGTGCGGCTGCCGCGGAGCCGGCGCGGGCAGCGGCGGGCGTTCCAGGTGCTCGTGGCGCTGACGGTGCTCGCGCTGCTGCCGGCGACCTGGCTGAACGCCACCGCCGGCCCGCGCGTCCGCACGGTCGCCGATGTGCCGGCCGCCCCGGTGGCGGTGGTCTTCGGCGCGGGCCTGTGGAACGGCGAACCGTCGCCGTACCTGGCCCATCGGCTGGACGCCGCCATCCGGCTCTACCAGGGCGGCCGGGTGCGCGCCGTCCTGGTCACCGGCGACAACAGCCGCCATGACTACGACGAGCCGGACGCGATGCGCGGCTATCTGGTGCGGCACGGCGTCCCGGCCCACAAGATCGTCAGCGACTACGCGGGCTTCGACACCTGGGACTCCTGCACGCGCGCCCATCGGATCTTCGGGGTGGACCGGGCGGTGCTGGTCAGCCAGGGATTCCACATCCGGCGGGCGCTGGCGCTGTGCACGGCGGCCGGGATCGACGCGTACGGCGTGGGGGTCGCCGCCGACCACGACGTGACCTGGGCGTACGGCGGGGTGCGGGAGATCTTCGCGGCGGGCAAGGCGACCGCGGAGGCGGTGCTGCGGCCCGATCCGCACTTCCTCGGCCCCAAGGAGAAGGGCCTGACGGCGGCGCTCCGTTAGGGCGCCACCACCCGGCCCTCCTCAGTGGCGGGGGGGCTGCTATCCGCTCGTCCCGCTCGCCCCCTCCTGCTGGGCCTGGGTGGCGCGGTCGTAGAGGTCGAGGATCTCCTTCCCGAAGTACGGGCTGTAGGAGGTCCGGTCGCTGTGCGGGCCGCTGGGGCCGCCGCCGTTGACGCCGCCGATGACGCCGATGACCTGGCCGGTGTGGGTTTGCGGGTCGATGTTGGTCAGCCAGGGGCCGCCCGAGGTGCCCCCGTAGAACCCGTTGCACTCCATGCGGAGTTGGCGGGTGCCCTCCAGGCGCGCGGTGGTGGCGGAGCAGCGCACGGCCCGGTCCTGCGGGTCGCTGTGGACGCTGGGGTAGCCGATGACGCTCACCTGGTTGCGGTAACCGGGCGTCGCGGTCAGGACGTTGCCACCGGTGACGTCCTCGATGCGCCGGCCGGAGTCGTCCGGGGCGACGGTGGCGAAGGCGAAGTCGAGGTCGGCACCGGTGCCGGTGGTGCCGCGGTCGGCGTAGGCGAAGCTGTCCTCGATGGCCCACACCCCGTAGGGCTGGGTGTCCACCCCCGACTGGTACTGGGGGACGAACGCGGCGCGCGCTCCCGGGTTGCAGTGCCCGGCGGTGAGGAGCAGGTTGCCGCGCGGGCTGTGCACCACACTGGCGGTGCAGTGGTGCTCGCGGGCCTCCCCGTCCACGGAGAACAGCACGCCGACGGACGGGATGCCGTCGAAGTGCTCGGCGGTCGGCGCGAGTTGGTTGGACGCGCTGGGCCGCCCGGTGCCGCGCACGGGCGGGGCGGCCTCGGCCATCCGCCGCGGGGTCCAGAACGCCTTGGCGTCCTTGTTGGTCCAGGTGGCACGGGGTTGGGACTCGTGGGTGAAGGTGGACTGGGTGCCGTGGGCACCGGGGTCGGTCTCGGCCGCGTGGCTCACCGGGGAGGTGGCGAGGCCGAAGGCCATGCCCAGGGCGATGGTCACCGCCCTGCTCCGTCGGCGCGCCCGGACGTCGGCCCGGTGCCGCCCGCGGGGCGGTCTCGGCACATCGGCCGCATCCGGCCCGTCAGTTGCCCGCGGCCCGCCAGTTGTCCTCGACACGTCAGTTGCCCTCCGCGGATCGGCCGCCTTCAACTCGCCCGCCGTCCTGGACACGTCGGCCGCCCTCGACACGTCGACCGCCCTCGGCACGTCAGCTGCCCTCGGCACGTCAGCTCGTCTCCTCTGCGACCCAGGCGAGGTATCCGGCGCCACCGTGGGTGACCGGGGTCGCGATGATCTCCGGGGTCTCGTAGTCGTGCGCGTCGAGGAGGTACGCCTCCAGCGCCGCGTAGCGCGCGCTCGCCGTCTTGAACAGCACCTGCCACTCCTGGTTGGTCTCCACGGCGCCGTCCCAGCGGAACACCGAGGTCACCGGCGCGCTGATCTGGGCGCAGGCGGCGAGCCGGCCCTCGATGGCCCCGCGTGCCAGCCGCTCCGCCTTCTGCTCGCTGTCGGTGGTCGTCATCACGGTCAGGAACCGCGCCGCGGGCCCGTCCGGGGCGGATGCGGCGGAGGGTTCGTTCAACGCGGTGGGGTCGGCCACGGTTACACAGCCTTCACGGTCGGTGTGGGGGTGGGACTGGTGGGTCGCACGATTCGGCCTCCGGCCCGTCGATCTATCAATCTTTCGATCAAGGGATCGCCTCGCATCGTACGGACCGTGGAGATCAACTAGCGCACGGCGGGCCGCCTGTTACCGGCAAGCACCCGGACGTCCCATTGCGTCCCGGATCCACCGACACCGCCATGGAACGTCCCGGTTGCGCCGTGCGGGGCACGGAGAACGATGGGAGGGGAAGCCCGGCCGTCGGTCCAGGCGCGAAAGCCGGCCGGTCCGCATCCGAAAGGCGAGCGCGATGGTGAATCTCGAAACACTCGTCCGCGACCAGCTCGACGACGCCAGAGCCTCCGCACACGGGCGCAGCGCCCATCTGTTCATCCACGACGGGCCGCTGCGGCAGACCGTGATCGCGCTGCTCGCGGGCACCTCGCTGGACGAGCACAACACGCCGCCGGCGGCGAGCCTTCAGATCCTGTGCGGCCGGGTCCGGCTGACCGGCCAGGGCGGCGGCCAGGAACTGATCGCCGGCAATGTCACGGCGATCCCGCACGCGCGGCACGGCCTGCAGGCGATCGAGGACTCCGTGGTGCTGCTGACGGCCGTCACGGAGGTGCGCGAGCGGGCACGGGGCGTCGCGGTGGGCGCGGCGGCCCGCACCTGACGACGGCCGCCACGGCGATCCCCACAGCGACACGGTGATCTCCACGGCGGTCTCCACAGCAAGATTTCGACCCTTCATGTTTTTCCGAATGTTCCGTACCATCGATTCATGAGCAGCCTGAAGCGACCCGTCCCGCCGAACCGACCGGACCCACCGAACCGGCCGGATCCGCCAAGTCCGCGGCAGCCACCGAGTCCGCGGCGTCGGCACGGCCCGCCGGCGCCCCGTGCCCGGCGCGCCGTGCAGTTGACCGGAGCCAGGGAGACCCTGCTCGCGACGCTCTACGGCCGCGCCCTCGACTGCCGCGCGCCACGGCCGATCCTCGGCGACCGGTTGGCCGTCGACGCCGTGCGGCAGCTCGACTACGACTTCAGGAAACTGCGGGTGGGGCCCGGCGCCGCGGCCGCAGTCGCCCTCCGCGCCCGGCAGTTGGACCGCTGGACGGCCCGCTTCCTCGCCGAACACCCGGACGCGACGGTGCTGCACCTCGGCTGCGGCCTCGACACCCGGGTCCAGCGCCTCGCCCCCGGCCCCGGGGTGCGGTGGTTCGACGTCGACTTCCCCGAGGTCATCGAGCTCAGGGCGCAGCTCTTCACCGCGCCGCCGGGATACACCGCCGTTCCCTCGTCCGTCACCGACCCGGCCTGGGTGACCGACATCCCCGCGGACCGGCCCACCCTCGTCGTGGCCGAGGGACTGCTGATGTACCTCACCGAGCGGGACGGCACCGCGCTGCTCCGCCGACTGATGGCGCACGCACCCGGCGGCGGGCTGGCGTTCGACTTCCTCAGCCGCTTCGCGGTCCGCGCGGCGCGCCTCAACACCGTCATCATCCGGACCGGCTCGACGCTCCACTGGGGCGGCGGCCCCGCGGACATCGCCCAGCTGCACCCCGGGCTGGAGATCGTCGAGACCTTCAGCTCCGTGGAGATACCGGACATCACCAGGATCCCCGCGCGCTATCGGACCGTGGCCCGACTCGCGGCCCTCATACCCGGCGTCCGGGAGATGTCCCGGCTCTACAACTGCCGCTTCTGAACGCCTCCTTGTCCCGCACCTCGGACCCCGGGCCTCCGAGCCGACTGCGGACCTCCGCGCCCTCTCAGGCGGCGAGCCACTGGTCGTAGGCCAGCTTGCACAGGAGGACGATGACGACGAGGACGAGCACCCCGCGGACGAAGCCGGTGCCCCGCTTGAGGGCCATCCTGGCGCCGACCATGCCGCCGACGAGGTTGAAGAGGCCGAGCAACGCCCCCAGTTGCCACAGGATCGTGCCCTGGAGGGCGAACATCGTCAGGGCGCCGATGTTGGTGCAGACGTTGACGACCTTGGCGGTGGCGGACGAGGTGACCAGGTCCATGTGGAGCACCGCGGCGAGCGCGATGACCAGGAAGGCGCCGGTACCAGGGCCGATCAGGCCGTCGTAGAAGCCGATCACCAGCCCCGCCACGAGGATCGCCGCCAGCACACGGCGCCGGGAGACCGGGCCCGACGGCGCGACGGCGGTCCCGAAGGTCGGGCGGACGAGGACGAAGACGAGCACGCCGAGCAGAACGGCCATGATCAGCGGTCGCAGCACCTGGCTGTTGATCCCGGCCGCGAAGAACGCCCCGCCCAACGAACCGGCCATCGCCGCGACACCGATGCGCAGTGCGGTGCCGACGTCGATCGGCGCCTTGCGGACGTAGGTGATGGCGGCCGCGGCGGTGCCGACGACCGCGGTCGATTTGTTGGTGCCGAGGACGAACACGGTCGGCACCTGCGGAAGGCCCACCAGGAGGGCCGGGAGCAACAACAGCCCGCCGCCGCCCACCACCGCGTCGATCCATCCCGCGGCGAGGGCGGCCAGAGCGAGCAGGGCCAGCGTGAACAGCGATATGTCAGTGGGCACCAGGTGATCTTATGAAGGAGTCCCGGTGTCCGCCGGCGTGCTGTCTATGCTCCGGGGCATGGATACGCAGCCGAGCCCCGACGTCCCCACGGGCCCCGACGCCTCGACGGGCCCCGAGGCGCCCATGAGCTACGGGCCGCACGGGGAGCCCACAGCGGGCGAGAGGGCCCGGGCGGCCTTCTCCCTCGGGGGGACGCTGACCGTGGGGCGGTTGGGGTTCGGGACCGGCGGTCTGGTCGGCCCCGGGTACTGGGGGCCGCGGCACGACGACCCGGAGCGGTCGCTTGCGGTGCTGCGACGGGCCGTGGACCGCGACGTGACGCTGATCGACACCGCCGACAACTACGGCCCGGACGTGGCCGAGGAGTTGGTGGCCCGCGCCCTGCATCCGTATCCGGCCGGGCTGGTGATCGCGACGAAGGGCGGAGTCGTCCGCACCGGCCCGAACATCTGGCACGTCGCCGGCCGCCCGGAGCAGCTGCGCGCCATGTGCGAGGCGAGCCTGCGGCGGCTCAGGACGGACACCATCGACCTCTACCAGCTGCACCGGCTGGACCCCGACGTCCCGATGGCGGACCAGCTGGGCGCCCTGCTGGAGCTCCAACAGGCCGGGAAGATCCGCCACATCGGCCTGGACAGCATCAGCGCAGCCGAGCTGACCCGGGCCCGGGAGCTGGCCCCGATCGCCTCCGTGCAGAACCGCTACAACCTGCTGGACCGCGCCTCCGAGGACGTACTGCGGCTCTGCGAGCGGACCGGGACGGCGTTCCTGCCGTGGTTCCCGCTGGGCAACGGCACACTGACCGGCGGCGGGAACCCCGGCCACCCCGCCACCGACACCCTGGCCCCGATCGCCGCGGCACACGGCGCGACGTCCGGCCAGATCGCCCTGGCCTGGCTCCTCCACCACTCCCCCGCCCTGCTCCCGACCCCCGGCACCAGCTCCCCCGCCCACCTCGACGAGAACCTGTCGGCGGCCCGGATCACCCTCACGGCACAGCAGTTGGCACAACTCGACGCGCTGGGCGACGCCCCGAACGAATAAGACGAACCGCATGAAGCCGACTTAACGGGACACCGGGACAAGGGCGGGCGCCTTACGGTGGACGAGTCCTCCGAGCAACCGGACACCATGCCCGTACGCCCGCACACACCACACCCACCAGGAGAGACCGACCGTGCCGCAGGAAAACCCGACCCCGCCGAGCACCCCCGAGGAAGCAGTCGCCATCGTCCGGAGCCGCTATGCGGAACCCAAGCTCGCCGACGGCTCCCCGGCGCCGCTGCACGTCCACGAGTTCGACGCCGGCTACCTGGTGTACCCCTCGTACCCCGCGGCCACCGACGCGTCGGGGCAGCCGCAGCCCGCGCCGCCCGGCGGCTCGAAGGTCATCGTCGTGAAGGCCACCGGCGAGACGGTCACCGTGCCCAACCTGCCCACCGAATCGGCCATCGCCCTCTTCCGCAGGCAGCGCGAGGCACAGGCGTAACGGGCTCCGCGGCTACGGCTACGGCTACGGCTACGGTGCCGACGTCGGCGTCGACGTCAGGTCGGGCGTTCCGCCGGGGCGAGGGCCCGTAGGCGGGCACCGCGGCTCTTGGCGACGCGGCGGATCTCCGTCAGGGACTCGGTCAACTCCACGGTGAGGAGGTGGAGTTCGCCGGAAGTCCAGCTGCGGGCGTCGAGCAGCCGACGGGCGTCCGCGATCAGCCCGCCGGCGAGGACGAGTTGGGCCTCCTCGATGTCGTCGGCCATACGGGACACGCGGCCAGTCCCGTCGCCGACGACGAAGCAGGGCTTGCCGTCGGGGCTCGACCACGGCAGAAGCCGCGGGACGGCGTCGGTCATGTCGTCAACCTCCAGGGGTCGGTGGCCACGCCCCGGACCGACGCGCATCGGTTACGGGGTTTCGCTCGCGGCGAGATGAGTACCGGGTGTAGTCAATTGGTCACCCTGGCAACGCAACCGGCAATAGAATTGGTGCGGTTGAAGGGCAGGGTTCAATGTTGCGACCTGCCGTGATGCCGACGTGCGCCCACATGACGAGAGGTCATAGCGTTGGACGAGACGATCGCACCTGAACACTTGAATCCACTCCAGCGCTTCGGCCGTGACATCAAACAGGTCCGCCTGGCGCGCAAGCTCACGCAGAAGCATCTGGCCAAGGCGACGGGCTACACCGACGGCTACGTCAGCAAGGTCGAGTCGGGGACGCTGCTGCCCAGGCCGAGCCAGAAGTTCGCCATTGGCTGCGACTTGGCCTTCGGTACGGGCGAGTTGTTCGCGGGGATGCTGCGGAGGATCGACGAGGGGGACCACCCGTCGTGGTTCGTGCCGTACCTGAATCTGGAGCGCAAGGCGTCGCGGATCCTGAACTATGAGACCAACCTCGTGGCAGGAATGGTCCAGACGGACGACTACGCTCGGGCCGTCTTCCGCGCATCCAACCCCCTGGCAACGGCGGAGGGGATCGAAGACAAGGTTGCGGCGCGGCTACGGCGGCGTGAGATGTTCGAGCAGAAAGCTCCACCTCGCCTGTGGGTCATCCTTCATGAAGCCTGCATGCGAACCGTCGTCGGCGGTGCAGAGGTGATGGCCGGGCAGCTTGACCACCTGCTGACGGTAGCCGCGTCACCACATGTCGAGCTCCAGGTCATGCCGTTCTCAGCCGGCATCCCCGCCACGTCGACAATGCCCTTCACTGTGTTGCGTTTCACGCACGCCCCCACGGTGCTCTACACGGAGACACGGGTAGGAGGCAGGATGCATGAATCCGAACAAACGGTCGGTGCCGCCTTGGATGACTACGACCTGCTCAGGGCGCATGCGTTGTCCCCAGATGAATCACTGCCCCTGATCAAGACCTTGCTGAAGGAGTACCGCGCATGAGTCCAGCCTTGGATCTCACCAGAGTGCAGTGGATCAAGTCGTCTTACAGTGAAGGAAACGGAGGGATGTGCCTCGAATTCTCCCCGGCGCAGGCCCGCACCCACGCCCTCGTCCCCCTCCGCGACAGCAAACTCCCCCACGGCCCCGTGATCACCGTCCCCGTGGCGGGGTGGTCCTCCTTCGTCTCGGCGGTCAAGAATGGGGAGTTCGCCGTCTGAGGAGGAGCACCCGTGGATCTGCGTGACGATGCCCGTGCCCTGTCCGACGAGTTGGTCCGGCTGCGGCGGGCGCTGCACCGGATCCCGGAGACCGGGCTCGATCTGCCCCGGACGCAGGAGGCGGTGCTGGCCGAGTTGGACGGGCTGCCGCTGGAGGTGAGCACGGGCGCGGGGCTGAGTTCGGTGACGGCGGTGCTGCGGGGTGCCGGGTCCGGGCCCGTGGTGCTGTTGCGCGGTGACATGGACGCGCTGCCGGTCGCCGAGCGCACCGGTGCGGACTTCGCCGCGGACAACGGGCGGATGCACGCCTGCGGCCACGATCTGCACACCAGCATGCTCACCGGGGCGGCGAAGCTGCTGTCCGCGCACCGGAACCGGCTCGCGGGCGACGTGGTGTTCATGTTCCAGCCCGGCGAGGAGGGCTTCGACGGCGCCCGGCACATGCTCGCGGAAGGGCTGCTGGAGGCGGCCGGGCGGCGGCCGGTGGCCGCGTACGCGCTGCACGTGCTGTCGGCGGGGCAGGACCGCGGGGTGTTCGGGGCGCGCGGCGGGCCGATGATGTCGGCGTCCAATGTGCTGCGGGTGACGGTGCGCGGGGCGGGCGGGCACGGCTCGATGCCGCACCGCGCCAAGGACCCGGTGCAGGCGGGCTGCGCGATGGTGACGGCGTTGCAGGCGTGGATCACACGGTCGTTCGACGTCTTCGACCCGGTGATCCTGTCGGTGGGCACGTTCCACGCGGGCACGCAGCAGAACGTGATCCCGGAGACCGCGGTCTTCGAGGCGACGGTGCGGAGCTTCTCGGCCGCGGCCCAGGCCCGGGTCAAGGACGGCACGGTGGAGGTGTGCCGGGGCGTCGCGGCGGCCCACGAGGTGGCGGTGGACGCGGAGTTCGTGGAGACGTATCCGGTGACCGTGAACGACGCGGCGGAGGCGGAGTTCGCGGCGCACACGGTCCGTGAGGCGCTGGGCGAGGAGCGGTTCGCGCCGCGGCCGAATCCGCTGCCGGCGTCGGAGGACTTCTCACGGGTGCTGAACGAGGTACCGGGTGCGCTGATGATGCTGGGGGCGCCGCCGGTCGGGGCGGATCCGGAGCGGAGCGCCAACAACCACTCGCCGCTGGCCGAATTCGACGACGCGGTACTGGCGGACGGGGCGGCGGTGTACGCGGAGTTGGCGGTGCGGAGGTTGGCGAAGGGGTAGCGGACGCTGCCCGGCGGCGACGGGTGAAGTGCCGGTATTCGTCGGCTGATTCAGCGTGGTTTCCTGCGGGCCGCAGGAGGATTCCGGGGTGCGCGAGCAGGAGGGCGGCCCCGCGGCGCGGACGGTGCTGACGGTGCGGACCGCACCGAGCCGCGCGCGCCGGGCTCTTAGAAGGTTCTTAAGCCGCCCCACTATCTACAGGGACATGACATCGAAGCTCACACGAGTAATCGCCGCCTCGTTGGCGCTGACGGCCGCGTCCGTCGGGCTCTCCGGGTGCGGGACGGCCGAGGCGGGGACCCTTGACGGCGGCCGGCTGACGCTCCCGGTCGCCGGCGGGACCGCCACCGTCGACACCGCCACGCTGGCGGTCAGCGCACGGGCCGAGGACGGCACACCGCTGGTGCTGTCGGAGGCGGCCGGGAGCGGGCTGGGCGCGCCCGGTCCGGTGACGCGTACCGCCGAGGGGGCGAGCTGGACGTATCCGGCCAAGGGCCTGACGGTGACGGCGCGTTCGGACCGGGGACGGCTGCGGATCGGGATCCGGGCGGACCGGGACCAGTCGGTGAGCTGGCCGGTGACCGGGACCGACCGGGCGGCGTCGTCCGTGCAGCTGCCGCGCGGGGAGGGGTTGGACATCCCGGTGCGGGACGCGTTCTGGAACTCCGGGCCGGGCGGGCTGGCCGGGAGCACGGTGGACGTGGGGGCGGATCTGTCGCTGCCGCTGTGGGGGTATGCGATGGGCGGCGGCGGGAGCGGCCCGAAGGGCGGCACCGCGCGGCACGGGGTGAGCTATCTGACGCCCACGGACATCGGGACGTCGTTGGCGTTCGCCACGAAGGGCGGAGCGCTGCGGGCGACGGCCGCGCACGACTTCAACGGCGGGGACCGGACGCGGGACTACGAGGTGTCGTTCGCACTGACGGACGGCGATCCGGTCGCACCGGCGGCCGACTACCGGTCGTACCTCGCGCAGCACGGGCAGTTGAGCAGCCTGCGGGCGAAGATCGCGAAGAACCCGGAGACCGGGAAGCTGCTCGGGGCGTTCCACGCCTATCTGTGGGGCGAGGCGCGGACCGCGGCCGGGGTCGAGAAGCTGAAGAAGCTGGGCATGGACCGGATGTGGCTCGGCTACGACTCCGGACCGGACCCGATGAAGGCCGATGCCGTGCGGGCCGCGAAGAAGGCGGGGTACCTCGTCGGGCCGTACGACACGTTCGCCAACGGGCAGGATCCGAAGACGGCGGACAGCCCCACCTCGGCGTGGCCGGGGAAGGTCTACCCGGACTTCTGCGTGCGGAAGGCGGACGGGACGCCGCAGACCGGGTTCGGCAACCGGGGCTGCTACTTGAGTTCGCGGGCGTTCGAGAAGGCCGAGCCGGGCGCGCACTACCTCGCGGACCGCACCCGGGCGATGACCTCCAACGGGGCGAACAGCTACTTCCTGGACGTGGACGCGACCGGTGAGGTGTTCCGCGACCACGGCGCGGGCCATGAGATGACCAAGGCGGGGGACCGGGAGAACCGGCTCGCCCGGATGCGGCGGATCGCCGAGCGCTTCGTCCTGGGATCGGAGTCGGCGCAGCCGTGGGCGAACTCGGCGCTCGCCTTCGACCACGGCTCGGGCACGCCGGTCGCCGACGGACTGTGGAAGCTGGAGCGGGACAAGGAGAAGTGGGGCGGCTACTTCCCGCAGAACGCCCCGAAGAACGCCTTCCAGCCGGTGTCGCTGCCGGCGGACCTGGCCACCGCGATGTACGACCCGAAGTACCGGGTCCCGCTGTACGAGACGGCGCTGCACGAGTCGCTGGTCAACGTGGAGCGGTGGGAGCTGTCCTACGACAAGCTGCCGGACCAGAAGACCACCCGGGCGCTGCTGGCGATGCTGTACAACACCCCGCTGAACTTCGCGCTCAGCGGGCCGTCGCTGGAGAAGGACGGCAAGGAACTCGCCGCGCTGCAGCGGTACTTCGCGCCGCTGCACCGCGCCGCCGGAACCGAGCGGATGACGTCGTTCCGGTGGCTGACCGAGGACCGGAGCGTGCAGCGGACGGTGTTCGGGGACGGGACGTTGACCGTCACCGCGAACTTCGGCAGCACGGCGCACGACGGACTGCCGGGCAGCTGTGTGGACGCCCGACTGCGGGGTGAGACGCAGCCGCGGCGGCTGTGCCCGGCGCACGTCAACAGCTGACACAGCACCATCTGATACAGCAAGAACTGATTCAGCGGCAGCTGATCTCCGCACGGAGGTCGAGGGGCGGCGGTCCGGTGGTCAGGACGGCCGGCGGGCCGCCTCCAGGTAGCGCAGGACGGCCAGGACGCGACGGTTGCCGGCGTCCGAGGTCGGCAGGTCGAGCTTGCCGAAGAGGTTGGCGATGTGCTTCTCGACGGCCCGCTCGGTGACGGTCAGCGCGCCGGCGATGGAGCGGTTGGTGCGGCCCTGGGCCATCAGGGCCAGCACCTCCCGCTCGCGCGGGGTCAGGGCGTCCAGGGCGGTGGCGCGGCGGACCGCGCCGAACAGCTGGGTGACCACGTCCGGGTCGAGGGCGGTGCCGCCGGCGGCCACCCGGTGCAGCGCGTCGACGAACTCGGCGATGTCCACCACCCGTTCCTTGAGGAGGTAGCCGACGCCCGCGAAGCCGGCGCCGGAACCGAACAGCCGGTCCGCGTAGGCGGTCTCCACGTACTGGGAGAAGATCAGCACCCCCGTGCCGGGATGCCGCTGCCGCAGGGTGACGGCGGCGCGCAGGCCCTCGTCGCGGTGGCCGGGCGGCAACCGGATGTCGATCACGGCGACGTCCGGCCGGTGCTCGTCCACGGCCGCGAGCAGCGCCTCGGCGTCGGCGACCGCGGCCACCACCCGCACCTCGCGCAGCTCCAGCAGCTGGACCAGGCCCTCGCGCAGGATCGCGGAGTCCTCGGCGATGACGACACGCATGGTTCCTGCCTGTGGGGAGGGGGCGGGGCGAGGGGTCACCCGGCCGGGTGGGCCTCGTACGCGGTCGGGTACGGAAGGTGGACCACCGCCACGGTAGGCCCTCCGGGCGGGCTGTCGCAGGTCAGGGTGCCGTCCACGGTGCGGATCCGGCCGAGCAGGCCGGTCAGGCCGCTGCCCGCGCCGATCACCGCGCCGCCGCGCCCGTCGTCCCGTACGGAGAGCCGCAGGGCGCGGTCGTCGCCGCACACCTCGACGGCGGCTTCGGCGGCGCCGCTGTGCTTGACGGCGTTGGCGAGGAGTTCGGCGGCGCAGAAGTAGGCGATGGACTCCAGGGCGGGGCTGGGGCGGTGGGAGATCCGGGCGCGCAGGGCGACCGGGAGCGGGGCGTCGGCGGCGAGGGTGGCCAGGGCGGTCTCCAGGCCCTCGTCGAGCGCGGGCGGGTGGATGCCGCGGACCAGGTGGCGCAGGTCGGCGATGGCCCGGGTGGCGTTGTCCTGGGCGTGGGTCACGGTCGCCAGCAGACGGTCCCGGTCGGCGTCCCGGGTGAGGAGTTCGCGGATCAGGGTGAGTTGCATGCCCAGGCCGACCAGGCGGGCCTGGGTGCCGTCGTGCAGATCGCGTTCGATCCGGCGGAGGGTGGCGGCGGCGTCCTCGACGGCGTGCGCCCGGGTCTCCTCCAGGGTGCGGATCCGGGCGTCGGCGGCGCTCGGGCCGAGCAGGGCGCGCAGCAGCAGCCGGTGCGGGGCGCCGGCCCACCGCACCAGCCGCGGCGCGAGCAGCACCAGCAGCGCGCCGGCCGCGACCACGACCGCCCAGCGCGGCCAGCTGTCGAACTCGACGCCGTGGATCAGCAGCCCCACGTGGCGGACGGTGCCGTCCCGGTCGTGGACGGTGAAGTAGTTCCAGTGGCGCAGCACGGGGTGGGCCAGTGCCAGCACGCCGTAGACGTAGCCGAGGGTGACGGCGAGCAGCGGCGGGAGGGCGGTGAACGGGGCGAGCAGTGCGGCGGCCACCGCCCGCCAGCCGGCCGGGTCGCCGAGCAGCGCCCGCCGCCAGCCGAAGACGCCGGGCGCGCTGCGCCGCCCGGCCGCCGCGACCGGCTCCCCCGACAGGCGCCCCGCCAGGGCCCGTTGGAGGTCGCCGAGGGCCAGTGCGCCGCGTACGGTCAGGGCCAGCAGCCAGGGGCCGAGCGCCGTCCAGGACAGCACCGCGCCGACGCCCAGCCCGACCAGCACCAGGACGGCGCCCGGCAGCGCGAGCACCGGTGCGACCAGGGCGTGCAGCAGGGCGGCGAGGGCCCGGGGCGCGAAGGGGGCGGCCAGCGCGGCGCGGGCCCGGCGGACCGGGCGGGTGGCGGTCCGGGCCGCCGTGGCGGGTGGGGCGGCCGTGGCGGGTGGGGCGGCCGTGGTGCGGGCGGGGCGGGGCATGCCCCCAGCATCCCCTCACAGTGCGGCCGGCGGGTCGCTGAGGGCCGCGTTCCGCCGGGGAAACGCGGGCGATGCGGGCGGGTAACAGCGGCGCCGCAGGCTGTCGGGCATGACGCTGACGGGCATACCGCTCCCGGGCACCGCGCCCCGGGACACCACGCGCACCGGTCCCGCGCCGGCGCCCCCGGCGGCGCGGGTCGTGGTGGTCGGCGGCGGGATGGCCGCCGCCCGGCTCGTCCACCAACTGGCCGCGGCGGCGGACGGGGCGGGGTCGCCGGCTCCCGCCCGCCCGGCCCGGCGTCCGCTCCGGGTGACCGTCCTCGCCGAGGAGCCGCACCCGCCGTACAACCGGGTGCTGCTCGCCGAGGTCCTCGCCGGCCGCTATCCGACGCCGGTGATCGCACTGCCGGCGCCGGCCGCCGGGGTGGCCTGGCACGGCGGCGCCCAGGTGGTGCACATCGACCGGGCCGCGCGGCGGGTGCGGTGCGCGGACGGGCGGGAGTTCGGCTACGACACGCTGGTGCTGGCGACCGGCGCCAATCCGGTGCTGCCGCCGCTGCGCGGCCTGTTCACGTCGGACCGCCGGCTCCCCGAGGGCGTGCACGCGTTCCGCACGATGGACGACTGCCTGGGCCTGTCCCGGGCGGTGCGGCCCGGCGCGCGGGCGGTCGTCATCGGCGGCGGGCTGCTCGGGGTCTCCGCGGCCCGTGCGCTCGCCGCGCGCGGCGCGCAGGTGGTGCTCGCCCAGCAGGCCGAGCGGCTCATGGAGCGCCAGCTCGACCCGAACGCCTCCCGGCTGGTGCTGCGGCACCTGGAGGACCTCGGCGTCGAGGTGCACACCGAGTGCCGGGTGCGGGACGTGCGGGCGGTCGGCGGCGCGGTCCGCTCGGTGGAACTGGCCGACGGGTACGCCCTCGACGCCGACCTGGTGGTGCTCGCCTGCGGCGTGCGACCGCGCACGGGACCGGCGGCGCAGGCGGGACTCACCGTGGACAAGGGCGTCCTCGTCGACGACGCGCTGCGCACCTCGGACCCGCACATCCACGCCATCGGCGACTGCGCCCAGCACGACGGCACCGTCTACGGCCTCGCCGCCCCGGCCCTCGAACAGGCCGACGCCCTCGCCGGGTTCCTCGCGGGCGACGAGGGCGCCCGCTACACCGGCACCCGCTCCCTGACCCGGCTGACCCTCACCGGCCCCGGGTCCCCCTTCGACCTCGCCGCGTTCGGCGAGACCGAGGCCCGCCCCGGCGACGACGTCGTGCAACTCGCCGACGCCACCCGGGGCACCTACCGCAAGGTCGTCGTCCGCGACGACCGCCTGGTCGGCGGGGTCCTCGTCGGCGAACTCGGCACCGTCGGCGCGCTCGCCCGCGCCTGGGAGGGAGCAGAGCCGCTCCCCGACGACGGCCCCCTGCTCCATCTGCTCACCAACGACGGAGGCTCCTGATGTCCACGACCGCACCTGTCGGGGAGCGGCCCCGCCCCACGATCGTGCTCGTCGGCCACGGCATGGTCGGCCAACGCTTCCTGGAGGCGCTCGCCGAGCGCGGCCTGACCGCCACGCACCGCGTGGTCGTCCTGTGCGAGGAGCCGCGCCCGGCCTACGACCGGGTCCAGCTCACCTCGTACTTCGCGGGCCGCACACCCGAGGAACTCTCCCTGACCGACCGGGAGTTCCTCGCCGAGCACGGCATCGAGCTGTACGTCGGCGACGCGGCGGAGACGATCGACCGCACGGCGCGGACGGTCACGGCCGCGTCCGGCCGGGTCTTCGCGTACGACGCCCTGGTGCTCGCCACCGGCTCCTACCCCTTCGTGCCGCCGGTCCCCCGCAAGGACGCCGAGGGCTGCTTCGTCTACCGCACGATCGAGGACCTGCTCGCGATCGAGGCGTACGCGAAGTCGCGGGCGACGACGGGGGCGGTGGTCGGCGGCGGCCTGCTCGGCCTGGAGGCCGCGGGCGCCCTGAAGGGGCTCGGGCTGCGCGCCCACATCGTGGAGTTCGCGCCCCGGCTGATGCCCGTGCAGGTCGACGACGGCGGCGGCGCCGCGCTGCGGCGCACCATCGAGGAGATGGGCCTGACCGTCCACACCGGCGTGGGCACGCAGGAGATCGTGATCGGCACGGACGGCGCGGTCAGCGGGATGAGGCTCTCCGACGGCTCCGAACTCGCCACCGACATGGTGGTGTTCAGCGCCGGCGTCCGCCCCCGCGACCAGCTGGCCCGCGCCTGCGGCCTGGCGGTCGGCGAGCGCGGCGGCATCACCGTCGACGAACAGTGCCGCACGGTCACCGACCCGCACGTGTTCGCGATCGGCGAGTGCGCGCTGGCGGCGGACGGCCGGGTGTACGGCCTGGTGGCCCCCGGCTACGAGCAGGCGCAGACCGCCGCGGCCGCCCTCGCCGCCGACAGGACGGAGCAGTTGGCCTTCACCGGCGCCGACCTGTCCACCAAGCTGAAGCTGCTCGGCGTCGACGTCGCGTCCTTCGGCGACGCGCACGGCGCCACCGAGGACTGCCTGGACGTCGTCTACTCCGACTCCCGCGCCGGCCTGTACAAGAAACTGGTCGTCGGCCGCGACGGCACGCTGCTCGGCGGCATCCTGGTCGGCGA
Source organism: Streptomyces noursei (assembly GCF_016917755.1). Taxonomy (GTDB): domain Bacteria; phylum Actinomycetota; class Actinomycetes; order Streptomycetales; family Streptomycetaceae; genus Streptomyces; species Streptomyces yunnanensis. Next base: position 3,615,885 of record NZ_CP070326.1, read on the forward strand.
CGCGGAGGCGTACGGCACGCTGCGGGCACTGACGGGGTCGGTGCCCCCGGTCTCCCCCGAGTCCCTCGTCCTGCCCGCCGGCGCGGACCCGGGGGCCCAGCTCGGCCCCTCCGCCCTCCCGGACGATGCGATCGTCTGCTCCTGCCACAACGTCAGCAAGGGCACCATCCGGGGCGCGGTCACCGAGCACCGGTGCACCACCGTGCCCGAGGTGAAGAAGTGCACCAAGGCCGGCACCGGCTGCGGCAGTTGCGTGAAGGCGCTCGGCCAGCTGGTCACCGCGGAGCTGGAGGCGTCCGGCGTCGAGGTCGACAAGGGCCTGTGCGGCTGCTTCGCGCAGACCCGCGAGGAGCTGTACGAGATCGTCCTCGCCCTGCGCGTCACCTCGTACCGGGAGCTGCTGGACGGCCACGGCCGCGAGGGCGCCCGGGGCGGCGACGGCTGCGAGGTGTGCAAGCCGGCCGTCGGCTCGATCATCGCCTCCCTCGCCCCGACGATCGGCGCGAGCGGCTACGTCCTGGACGGCGAGCAGGCGGCCCTCCAGGACACCAACGACCACTTCCTCGCCAACCTCCAGAAGAACGGCTCGTACTCGGTCGTGCCGCGCATCCCCGGCGGGGAGATCGCACCCGAGAAGCTGATCGTGATCGGCGAGATCGCCCGGGACTTCGGCCTCTACACGAAGATCACCGGCGGCCAGCGGATCGACATGTTCGGCGCCCGGGTGGAGCAACTCCCGGTGATCTGGTCGCGGTTGGTGGCGGCGGGCTTCGAGTCCGGGCACGCGTACGGCAAGTCGCTGCGCACGGTGAAGTCCTGCGTGGGCCGGACCTGGTGCCGCTACGGCGTGCAGGACTCGGTCCGCATGGCGATCGACCTGGAGCTGCGCTACCGGGGGCTGCGGTCCCCGCACAAGCTCAAGTCCGCCGTCTCCGGCTGCGCCCGTGAGTGCGCGGAGGCCCAGTCCAAGGACTTCGGCGTCATCGCCACGTCCAACGGCTGGAACCTCTACATCGGCGGCAACGGCGGCGCGACCCCGCGCCACGCGGACCTGCTCGCCCAGGACCTCTCCGACGCCGAGCTGATCCGCCTGATCGACCGCTTCCTGATGTTCTACATCCGCACCGCGGACCGGCTGGAGCGCACCTCGACCTGGCTGGAGCGGATCCCGGGCGGCCTGGACCACGTGCGGGACGTGGTGGTGCACGACGCGCTCGGCATCTGCGCGGAGCTGGAGGAGCTGATGGCGGCCCACGTCGCGCACTACCGGGACGAGTGGGCCGAGACCCTCGACGACCCCGAGAAGCTCGCCCGCTTCGTGTCCTTCGTGAACGCCCCGGACACCCCCGACCCGGTGGTCGCGTTCGTCCCCGAGCGCGACCAGATGAAGCCCGACCTGCCGCTGCTCGCCATCGGCCGCCGTCCCCTGGAAGACGCACTGGAAGGAAGCACCCCGCGATGACCATGGCACCCGAGACCACCGACCTCCAGGTCCAGCTCCGGCTGGCGGAGGGCTGGTTCACGGTCTGCGACCTGCACCGGCTGGCCCCCGGCCGCGGGGTCGCAGCCCTGCTGCCGGACGGCCGCCAGGTGGCGCTGTTCCGGGACCGGGAGGACCGGCTGTACGGCATCGACAACCGCGACCCGTTCACCGGCGCCCCGGTCCTCGCCCGGGGGCTGACCGGCACCGCCGACGGCCGCCCGTTCGTGGCGTCGCCGCTGCTCAAGCAGCGGTTCGACCTGGAGACCGGGGGCTGCCTGGACGATCCGTCGGTGTCCGTCCCGGCCTACCGGGTGCGCAAGTGGGCGGTGTGAGGCGGGCGTACGCTGGATCTCCCCTACCGAGGAGTACGGCGTGACCCGGTGGAACACCAGCCACATCCCCGATCAGACCGGCCGCGCGGTCGTCGTCACCGGCGCCAACAGCGGTCTGGGCTACATCACCGCCCGTGAGCTGGCGCGGCGCGGCGCCCGCGTGGTGCTGGCCTGCCGCAGCGCCGAACGGGGCGGGGCCGCGCTGGCCCGGCTGCGGTCCGAAGTCCCGGCCGCCGAGGCGGAGTTCCGGCCGCTGGACCTGGCCGACCTGGCGTCGGTGCGGCAGTTCGCCGACGACCTGGACGACTTCTGCGGCGACCGGCTCGACCTGCTGATCAACAACGCGGGCGTGATGGCGCTGCCGCAGCGCACCACCGCGGACGGCTTCGAGATGCAGTTCGGCACCAACCACCTGGGGCACTTCGCGCTCACCGGGATGCTGCTGCCCAAGCTCCTGGCGACGCCCGGCGCGCGGATCGTGACGGTCTCCAGCATGCTGCACGCCCTGGCCGACGTGGACCTCGACGACCTCAACAGCACCCGCTCCTACCACCGCTGGATCGCCTACGGCCGGTCCAAGAGCGCCAATCTGCTCTTCACCCACGAGCTGACCCGGCGGCTGGCCGCGGCCGGCTCGCAGATCGTCGCCGCCGCCGCGCACCCCGGCTACGCGCACACCAACCTCCAGACCGCGGGAGTGCGGATGGAGGGCCGCCGGTCCGCCGAGCGCGTGGTGGAGCTGGGCAACCGCCTGATCGCCCAGTCCGCGGACGGCGGGGCGCTGGGCACGCTGTGCGCGGCCACCGCCCCGCACATGCGGTCGAACGCCTTCATCGGCCCGCGCAACGGGCTCCGCGGCGCCCCGGCCCGCTCCTTCCGCGCCCCCTGGACGCTGAAGGACAGCACCGCCGCGCGCCTGTGGACGGCCTCGGAGGAGCTCACCAAGGTGCGGTACGACTTCATCGCCCCGGGGGCGTGAGCCCCGGCACGACGGGCGCTCCCGCGACAGGCGAGGAGCGCCCGCGTGCCTGATGGGGCGCGTGCGCCCGGGTGCGCCGTCAAAATCGCGTGAAGATCGCCCCGTCGCCCGCCAAGGGCGCGCCAAGGCCGCTCGCCGTCCACCTCGACGGCCCCCACGCTGGGCTGGTCCCACCCAGTGCCGCACGGAGGTACGACGATCCATGTCGACGGTGTCGCAGCCCGCAAACCGGCCCGAACAGCCGCCCCCGGCGACCGTCACCGACACCGGTGCCGCCCCGGGCCCGGCCGCCGGCCCCGACCCCGCCGGTGACCGGCACCGCCTGACCGCCCTCCAGGGCCTGGCCGCCCTCTCCCTCGACGCGATGGCCTCCGTCGCGTACGGGCCGGAGTCGATCGTGCTGGTGCTGGCCGCGGCCGGCGCCCACGGCCTGGGGTTCACCCTCCCCGTCACGCTCGCCATCGCCGCGCTGCTGGCCGTCCTGGTGGCGTCCTACCGCCAGGTCATCGCCGCCTTCCCCAACGGCGGCGGCTCCTACGCGGTGGCCAAGACCCACCTCGGGCGCCGCTCGGCCCTGATCGCCGCGGCCTCCCTGGTCCTGGACTACATCCTCAACGTCGCGGTGTCGGTGACCGCCGGGGTCGCCGCGCTGACCTCCGCCTTCCCCGGCCTCTACGCCGACCGGGTGTGGATCTGCCTGGCCGTGCTGGTCCTGGTGACCGCGATCAACCTGCGCGGGATCGCCGACTCGGCGCGGGCGTTCCTGCTGCCCACCGCCGTCTTCGTCGCCTCGATCATGGCGATGATCGTGGTCGGGCTGTTCCGCGACGCACCGGCGTCCACCGCCACCGCCGCCGGGCACGCCTCCGTCCTCGCCCAGAACGCCACCTCCGTCGGCGCGCTGCTGCTCCTGAAGGCGTTCGCGTCCGGCTGCTCGGCGCTGACCGGCGTGGAGGCGGTCGCCAACGCTGTCCCGTCCTTCCGCGCCCCCGCCACCCGGCGCGCCCAGCGCACCGAGGTCGCGCTCGGCGCCCTGCTCGGCGTCATGCTGATCGGCCTGTCGCTGCTCATCGGCCGCTTCCACCTCCAGCCGGTCGAGGGCGTCACCGTCCTCGCCCAGCTCGCGGACGCCTCGCTCGGCCACAACTGGGCCTTCTACGTCGTCCAGTTCGCCACCATGGTGCTGCTCGCGCTGGCCGCCAACACCTCCTTCGGCGGGCTGCCGGTGCTGATGGGCCTGCTGGCCCGCGACAACTACCTGCCGCACGTCTTCAGCCTGAAGGCCGACCGCCAGGTGCACCGCCACGGCGTGCTGGCGCTGGCCGCGGTCGCCGCCGCGCTGCTGGTCTTCTCCGGCGGTGACGTCAACACCCTGGTGCCGTTGTTCGCCATCGGAGTGTTCGTCGGCTTCACGCTCTGCCAGACCGGGATGGTCCGCCACTGGCACCGGGAACGGTCGGCCGGCTGGCTCGGCAAGGCGCTGCTCAACGGCTTCGGCGCGGTGCTCACCGCCGCCGCCGCGGTGGTCGTCACCGCCACCAAGTTCACCGAGGGCGCCTGGCTGATCGTCATCGCGCTGCCGCTGCTGGTCCTCTCCTTCGAGGCCGTGCACCGGGCGTACGGGCGGATCGGTGACCGGCTCGGCCTGGGCCGGGTGCCCGAGCCGCCGCGGCGCGCCCGCTCGCTCGTCGTCGTCCCGGTCTCGCACCTGTCCCGGCTGACCGGCGAGGCGCTCAACGCGGCGGTGTCGATGGGCGACGAGGTGATCGCCGTGACCGTCACCTACGGCACCGAGGAGCGCCCGGGCGTCGAGGCGCTGCGCCGCGACTGGGAACTGTGGAACCCGGGCGTGGACCTGCTGGAACTGCCCTCCCCCACCCGTTCCCTGGGCCGCCCGATCGCCTCCTACGTCCGGGATCTGACCGACCGTCGGCCGGACGCCCGGGTCACCGTGCTGATCCCCGAGGCCGAGCCCGCCCACCTGTGGCAGCGGGTGCTCCAGAACCAGCGCGGCGCGGTGGTCGCGCACGCGCTCCGGCGCGATACGGATGCGGTGATCTGCCGGCTTCGGTTCCGGCTGGCGCCGTAGTTTCCCCAGGTTGTCGGCTGTCCCGCCGTGGTGGGGTTTCCGCCTTCGGCGGGGGTTTGTGGGGCGGGGCGCCGGCTGTTCGGTGGGTGCCGGGTGTGGGGAGAGGTACAAGCAAGAGCCTGGGGCTCTCGGGGCGATCACGCTCGTGGCGCCCAGCCCGTCTTGGCGACTACCTCGGCGGCGATGTCCGGTACGGAACGGCCGTCGGTCGCCACCCGTAGCGTGTCGGCCCCCACGTGGCGGTCCAGCATCCGGGCCTTGCGGGCGCTGCTCGCCAACTCCTGGGCCAGTTCGGAGCCGCGCTCCCGGCCGGTGAGCCGCTCGGTGGCGGTGGCGTCGGTGGCGGTGAGCAGCACCCGTACGATCCGCACACCGGGCCCCAGAGCCGTTTCGAAGATCCCGGCGCTCTCCGGCAGCACGCTGACGGTGTTGGTGTACACCAGCCGCCGGCAGCCGACCCGGGCGTAGTTCGCCCACACCGCGGCCAGGTTCCGGGTGACGATCCCGGCCCGCGTCGGATCGCCCTGCGGGGCCGGATGGAGCTGCCCCATGAAGTCCCCGTCCATGACGGCGTGCCCGACGTCCGCCGCGCGCAACAGGGCGGAGACCTCCCACCCCACCGTCGTCTTGCCGACCCCGGCCCGCCCCCCGATCAGCAACACCTCGGCCGCCCCGCCGCCGCTCTCCGTCACGTACTGCCCTCCCTGTCACCTCAACCGCCAGGGTGCCAGGGCCCACCACGCGCAGACGAACCAATTTCGCGCCCCCACCGCCCCTCATCACCCCACAGGGGGCGGGGCCGCCGCGGACGACGACGGCGGGGAGGGTGCGGGGCCGCAGGGGTGGGTGGTTCGGACGTAAAGCGCAGCAGTCCGAACCACCCACCCCGGAGGCCCCGCACCCGGCACCCACCACACACCTGCGGCGCCCCGCCCCGCAACCCCCTCCCGCCGAAGGCGGGAGGAAACCGCAACCCCCACGGCGGGAATGCCGACAACGTCGTGCGCGGCTCCGCCAGTTACGGCAAAGTACCGTCCATGACGGTGATCGGCAGAAGACGGCTCCTCGCCGCCGGAGGCGGCATCGCACTCGCGGGCGCGCTGACGGCGTGCGGCTCCAACACCGGCCGGGGCGGCAGCGGTTCGGGGCCGGCGCTGGCGCAGTGGTACCACCAGTACGGCGAACCGGGCACCCAGCAGGCGGTGAAACGCTACGCCGCCGCGTACAAGAAGGCGCACGTCACCGTCCAGTGGCGGCCGGGCGACTACGACCGGCAGACCGCGGCGGCGCTGCTGACCGACTCCGGGCCGGACGTCTTCGAGGTCAACGGGCCGCTGCTGGATCAGATCCAGAGCGGTCAGGTAGCCGATCTGACCGACCTCGTCGCGCCGGTCAAGGACGACTTCAACCAGGCGGTGCTGGCGCCGAAGATCTGGCAGGACAAGATCTGGGGCATCCCGCAGGCCGTCGACACCCAGCTGCTCTACTACCGCAAGAGCCTGCTCAAGGACGCCGGGGTGCAACCGCCGCAGAGCGTCGATGCGTTGGTGGACGCCGCGAAGAAGCTCACCACCGGCAAGGTCAAGGGGCTCTTCCTCGGCAACGACGGCGGGGTCGGGGTGCTCGGCGGGACGCCGCTGTTCGCCGCCGGGCTGAGCCTGATCACCGAGGACGGCAAGGCCGGTTTCGACGACCCGGCCGCCGCCCGGGTGCTGGCGAAGATCCGCCAGCTGTACGTCGACAAGTCGCTGCTGCTGGGGGCGCCCACGGACTGGTCCGACCCGGCGGCCTTCGTCCAGGGGCTGACCGCGATGCAGTGGTCGGGACTGTGGGCGCTGCCGCAGATCGCGAAGGCGCTGGGGGACGACTTCGGGGTGCTGCCGTTCCCGAAGGACGGGGCGGGCGGGAAGCCGACGGTGCCGGTGGGGGCGTACGCCTCAGCGGTGAGCGGGCGCAGTAAGCAGACCGCGGCGGCGAAGGAATTCGCCAAGTGGCTGTGGATCGACCGGACCGATTTCCAGCAGGACTTCGCGCTGTCGTACGGATTCCACATCCCGGCCCGGATTTCGCTGGCGAAGAAGGCCGAGCGACTCCAGCAGGGGCCGGCCGCGGACGCCGTGCGGTTCGCCACCGAACACGGATATGCCGAACCGCTGTTGTGGACCAGCGCGGACCGCAACGCCTATCAGGACGCGCTGAGCCGGATCATCAAGGACGGGGCGAATCCGGAGACCGAGCTGAGGGCGGTGCTGCGGAAGGTCGACGCCGAGCTCCAGCGGGTCAAGAAGAAGTGAGCGCGCGCACGGCCCGGTTGCTGGGCCCGCACCGGCGGAATCTGTGGTTCTGGGTGTTCGTCGGGCCGTTCGCGGTCGGGCTCGGGCTGTTCACCTACGTCCCGCTGCTGTGGAGCGTGTACCTCAGCTTCTTCAACGCGCACAACACGGTGAATCCGACGGAATTCGTCGGACTGGGAAACTACACCGCGATGCTGGGCGACGACGCATTCCTCGGAAGTCTGGGCACCTTCCTCCTCTTCACGGCATTCATCGTGCCCGCCACTTTCGCGCTGTCGCTGTCGCTGGCATTGATGGTGAACCGACTCCGCTTCGCCCAGGCTTTCTTCCGGTCGGTCTTCTTTCTGCCGACCGCGTGCTCCTATGTCGTGGCGTCGTTGATCTGGAAACTGTCGCTTTTCAACGGGGTGCGGTTCGGGCTGGCGAACACCGTGCTCGGCTGGTTCGGGACGGACCAGACGGCGTGGCTGTCCACGACCAGCCCGCCGTGGTACTGGCTGGTCATCGTGACCGTACGGCTGTGGCTGCAGGCCGGCTTCTACATGATCCTCTTCCTGGCCGGTCTCCAGCGGATCTCCCCGCAGTTGTACGAGGCGGCGGCGATGGACGGGGCCCGGCCGGGCTGGCAGGTCTTCCGGCACATCACCTTCCCCCAGCTGCGGGCCACGTCGGTGGCGGTGCTGCTGCTCCTGGTGATCAACGCCTTCCAGGCGTTCGACGAGTTCTACAACCTGCTGAGCGACGCCCGCGGCTATCCGCCGTACGCCCGGCCGCCGCTGGTGTACCTGTACTACACCGCGCTCGGGCGGGACCAGAACCTGGGGCTGGGCAGCGCGGGCGCGGTGATCCTGGCCCTGATCATCGCGGTGGCGACGGTGGTCCAGGCCCGCTGGTTCGGCCTCGGCCGCAAGGAGGACTGAGCGGAGATGCACGATGCCCTGACCCGGGCCGGCCGGGCGCTGCGGGTGGTGCTGTTGGTCGCGCTGGCGCTGCTGTTCCTCGTCCCGTTCTATCTGCTGGTCCGCAACGGACTGGCGGGCGAGGCCGACATCACGGCGCCCACCTGGGCGTTCTTCCCGCGCGAACTGCACTGGTCGAACCTGACCGAGGTGTTCTCCGACCCGGACCTGCCGCTGGCCCGGGCGCTGCTCAACTCGACGCTGATCGCCGTCTCGACGACCGTGGGCACGGTGGTGCTGGCCTCCATGGCCGGCTACGGCCTGGCGCGTATCCCCTACCGTCACGCCTCGGTGGTCTTCTACGCGATCCTCGGCACGCTGATGGTCCCGGCGGCCGTGACCTTCGTCCCCAGCTTCGTCCTGGTGTCCACACTCGGCTGGATCTCGACCCTCCGCGGCCTGGTGATCCCGACGCTCTTCAGCGCCTTCGCCTGTTTTGTCTTCCGGCAGTACTTCCTCGGCTTCCCCAAGGAGTTGGAGGACGCGGCGCGGGTGGACGGCCTGGGGTACTGGCGGACGTACTGGCGGATCGTGGTGCCCAACGCGCGGCCGGTGTTCGCGGCGGTCGGCACCATCGTCTTCATCGGCGCGTGGAACTCCTTCCTGTGGCCGCTGGTGATCGGCCAGGACCAGTCGGCCTGGACGGTGCAGGTGGCGCTGTCCACGTTCACCACCGCACAGAACCTCAACCTGCATGAGCTGTTCGTCGCCGCGGGCGTCTCGATCGTCCCGCTGGTGGTGGTCTTCCTGCTGCTCCAGCGGTACATCGTGGCCGGCGTGGAGCGCAGCGGCATCGACGACTGAGCACCGCCGACGGTCCGCGCACCATGGGCAGCGGGCCGGGGATGCGCTACGGTGCGTGCCATGTGCACGTACCCGGTCTTCCGTGAGGCGGCGCCGCGCGATCGCGGCCCTCACGGCGCGTGCGCACCCCGCGGCCTGAGCTTCCTGCGCCGCCGCGGCCGGGTGGGTTCGCCCCCGGCCGACTGTCCCGGCGTGTCCTGAAGGACCCGCGCCCCGGCGCCGTCCCGGATACCGCCGCACCCCTCCCGTCCCGGCCGACGCGCAGCCACGCGCCCCCGACGCCCTTCGAAGGAGGCCACGTTGACCACCCGTGCCGACGACCCTTCCACCCCCACGCCCGCATTGCGCCCCCACCGCATCCCCGCCGATGGGCTCCACGAGGGCCGGCGGATCCTGCGCCGCACCCCGGACGGCTGGCGGGACCGGCCCTACGAGCTGTTCGAGGTCGTCCCGCAGGCCGCCACCATCGGGGCGGAGATCCGGGGGCTGGATCTGTCGCGTCCACTGTCCACGGCGCTGCGCGCGGAGCTGAACCGGGCGCTGCTGGAGTGGAAGGTGCTGTTCTTCCGCGGGCAGCATCTGACCTCCGCCGCACAACGTCAATTCGCCGCCAATTGGGGGCAGTTGGAGACCAACCCGCTGCTCGCCCGGGGCGACTCGAAGGAGGTGGTGAGGTTTGACAAGGCGGCCGGAGGCGTACCGACGTTCGAGAACGTATGGCACACGGACGTAACCTTCCGCGCGCGGCCGGCGATGGGCGCGGTGTTGCAGCTCCGCGAGGTCCCGCCGTCGGGCGGGGACACCCTGTGGGCCGACATGGCAGCGGCCTACGACAATTTGCCGCCGAAAATCCGGGCACGGATGGATTACGCGCGAGCGGTCCACGACTATCTCCCGGGGTTCTCCCGCTTCTACTCGCCGGCTCAACTCGCTAGATTCCAGGCGGAGTTCCCGCCGGTGGAGCATCCGGTGGTGCGCCGGCACCCGGAGACCGGGCGACGGATGCTGTTTGTCAACGCCTCCTTCACCACCCGGATCGTGGGGCTGCCGGAGGCGGAGAGCGACCGGCTGCTGCGGCTGTTGTTCCAGCAGGCGCACGTACCGGAGTTCCAGGTGCGGTTCCGCTGGCGGGCCGGGGACGTCGCGTTCTGGGACAACCGCGCCACCCAGCACTACGCGGTGTGCGACTACGGCGCGCGGCGGCGGGTCGCGGAGCGGGTGGCGATCGCCGGGGACCGGCCGTACTAGCGGCCCCGGCCATGACCCTTCGGGCAGGCCCTAGGACGCCGCCGTCCCGTCCAGTTGGGCGCCGCCGCGCAGCAGGGCGGCGCCCAGCGGCGTCAGGGTGTGCAGCACCGCGTTGCCCTGGCGCAGGGTGGACAGCAGGCCGGCGTCCCGCAGGACGGTGGCGTGCTGGCTGGCGGAGGCCAGCGAGACGTCGACCCGGCGGGCGAGTTCGCTGGTGGTGCAGCCGACGCCGATGCCCTGCAGTATCGCCGAGCGGGTCTGGCCCACGAGGCGCCCCAGCGAACGGGCGGCCGGGACCGGCGGGGTCAGGCGCGGGGCCGGGTGCTCGACCGGGTACACCAGGACGGGCGTCAGGTCCGGGTTGTAGAACGTGACCGGGGTGCGGCGGCAGAAGTACGAGGGCAGCAGGAGCAGCCCCCGACCGCCGAGGTACAGGTCCCGGTCGACCGGGTACTCGGCCTCCAGCACCGGCGCGCGCCAGCGCATCATCGGCGGCAGCGAGGCCAGCAGCCGGTCCGCGCCGCCGTCCAGCAGGGCCCGGCCGCGGGCCGCCCGGTCGGCCTCTATGCGGCTCTGCACGCGGTGCCAGTACGGGGCGACGGCCGCGTCGTGGTACCGCTGGAGTATCCCGGCGAGCCGGCCCAGCGAGCGGGTCTCACCGTCGGCCATGGCCCGTATCCACGCGGGTAGCGGGCGGCCCACGGGCGCCAGCCGGGCGAGTTCGGCGTGCAGCCTGGCGGCCGGGGTCTCGCGCAGCGCGGCGAGCGCCTCGTCCATGCCGAGCAGGCCCTCGGCGGGCGTCAGGAAATCAGGGAAATAGCCCCGACTGGGCACCAGTGGCGCCAGCAGACGCGCTTCGCCATTCAACCTTCCGCGGGTTTCCGATCGCCAACCGCCGAACGTGGAATCGTCACGCCTGTCGCGAAGCCGGTGAAAGCTTAAGACCGTCTCCCACAAGGCATCGGGGCGTGCGGCAATCCGCACGCGGGCCAGATCGAGTCCACTGAAATGGACGCGTAACACCGAACCCCCACTCTTTGGTTATCTCCGTCGGCCCCCGGCACGCCTGAGTATGCACGCCCTCACGCGCGGTCACCATGCCCTTTTGGCCAGAGTTGAAAAGGGTCGCGCGGGGCACCGCCGGGACGGAATGCTGGAGGCAATTCAACGACGGTGTGCACGGCACGGATTGCTCGATCCCGTGGGGGGTGATGGGCAAACAACCGGCCGCGTGGCGCCCCGTTGGAGGCCGCCTCCCACGCCGACTGGGAGGGCGGCAGCTCCCGAGGGGGGAGTCCGGAGAAAAGCGAGGGCGGCACCCGTGCACGGGTGCCGCCCTCGCCGCCGTACGGGCCGGACGCTACCCCGCCCTCCCCGCCGGACGACCGCCCGCGGTGGCAGCCCCGGGCTCGGTCCGGAGATCGGTCCCGGGATCGGCCCGGGCATCGGTGCGGGGATCGGCCGGAACCGGCCCGGACGGCGCCTCCGCAACCGGTGCCAACATCCGATGGATCACCAGCCACAACACCGCACACAGCACCGCGGCGACGCCGAGCACGAACTGCCAGGCGGTGGTGAACCCCTGGGCGGCGAACGCCGTGAAGCCGGGCCGGGCGGCCGCCGGCACCGCCGCGGCCGGGCCGCTCAGATCACCGGCGTTGACGCTGTTGGCGAGGGCCGCGGCACCCTCCCGGTAGGCGGGGAAGCGCGGCAGCCCGTCGTGCAGTTGCAGCCGGGTCAGGCCGGTCAGCGCGGCGCCGGCGGCGGCGATGGCGACCGCCTCGCTGCCCAGCCGGAGGGTGTTGAGCAGGCCGGCGGCGGTGCCGGTGGCGTCCGGTGCGACCACCGTCAGCACCGCCCCGTCGACCAGGCCGAAGTTGAGCCCCAGACCCACCCCGAGGACGAGCAGCGGCGCGGCCAGCGCGCCCGCCCCGGCCCCGGGGCGCAGGACGACGGCGAGCCCGGCGACGCCCAGCGTCAGACAGGCCAGGCTGAGCGTGAACACGGCGCGCTGCGAGAGCCCCCGGGCGATCAGCCGGCCGGCCAGCGGCGGGGCCAGCAGCACGGGCGCGGTCATCAACAGCAGCACCCCGCCCGCGGCCCGGCTGGTCATTCCGTCCACGACCGTCAGGTAGTTGGGCAGCAGCGGCAGCAGGATCACGAACGAGCAGGAGACCGCCACCGGGATCAGGCACAGCGCCAGGAAGCGCCGGTTGCGCAGCAGCCCCAGGTCGAGCATCGGGTGCCGGCTGCGCCGTTCCACTCGGACGAACACCACCGCCAGCAGCACCGCTCCGGCCAGCATGCCCAGCACCCACGGGCTGCCCCACCCCCACTGCGGCCCCTCCACCATGCCCAGCATCACCAGGAACAGGCCACCGACGAAGGCCGCGGTGCCCGGCACGTCGAGACCGCTCGCGCCGGCCCGGCGCGACTCCGGCATGCCGGGCACCGCGCACAGCACGACCACCATCAGCACGCCGTGGGCGGCGAAGAACCAGCGCCAGCCCACCGTGTCGGCGAGGGTGCCGGCGACCGTGGCGCCCAGCGCGAGGCCACCGCCGGTGGCGATGCCGACCGCGGCGAACACCCGGGTGCGGGCGGCGCCCTCGAAGGCGGTGGCCAGGATCGAGCTGCCGCTGGTCAGCAGGGCGGCGGCGCCGACGCCGGCCAGTGCCCGCAGTACGTCGAGCAGCAGCACACCCACCCCGGCGGCGCTCGCCAGCGAGGCACCCGCGAACAGCGCCGCCCCGGCCGCGAACAGCCGGCGCCGGCCCAGGAGATCGGCCAGCGAGCCGCAGGCGAGCATGGCGCAGGCGAAGGCGAGGTTGTAGGCGTGCACCACCCACTGGAGGGTGTCCAGCGGCGCTCCGGTGTCCCGGCCGATGTGCGGCAGCGCCACGCCGGACCCGGTGACCGAGGTCGGCAGGATCACCAGCGTCAGCAGCACCGCCACCACGGTGACCGCCGGACGCGGCCCCCGCCCGCCCCGTCCGCTCGTCCGCCGTATCCCGCGCCCCGTCACTTCTCCGCCCCCGTCGGCACCGCCGCCACCAGCCCACCGTCGACGATCAGGTCCTGCCCGGTGATGTACGCGGCGTCGTCGGACGCCAGGAAGGCCACCGCCGCGGCGACCTCGTCGGGGTGGCCCAGAGCGCCCAGCGGCACCTGCGCGGCGTCCCGGGCCTCGGCGTCCGGCCCGGGGTTGGCGGCGCGGTACATCTCGGTGTCGATGTAACCGGGGCTGACGGAGTTGACGCGGATGCCGGCCGGGGCGAGTTCCGCGGCGAAGGTGCGGGCCAGGTTGTGCACCGCCGCCTTGCTCGCGGCGTAGGCCGCGGCGACCGGCAGCCCGCGGTGCAGGGTCCAGGAGGCGTTGAGCACGAACGCGCCGCCGTCACCCATCAGCGGCAGCGCCTTCCCGACGGTGCGGAACACCCCCTTCACATTGACGTCGAGAATCCGATCGAGGTCGTCCGCGCTCAGTTGCCCGCTCGGCCCGAAGACGCCGACGCCGGCATTGGCGAAGACCGCGTTCAGCCCGCCGCGCCAGGTCTCGATGCGCCGCATCAGCCGGTCCAGGTCGGCGGGTTCGGCGACGTCGGCGGGGACCGTCGCCACCCGGCCGCCGTCGGCGTCGAGCGCGCGGGCCGCCGCCTCCAGCCGCTCCGGCCGGCGGCCGGCCAGGACGACGTACGCGCCCTCCTCCAGCAGGCGGCGGGCGGTGGCCAGGCCGATGCCGGTGGCACCGCCCGTGATCAGGACGGTCTTGTTGGTGAATCGCTCCATACCGACGATCGTCGGCCGGTACGCGCCCCGCGCGCAGTGCCGGTCACACCTGGGTCTGCCACCACCACCTTCGCGGGACCGGCCGGCACGCCGGCTCCCCGCCGCGGCCCGCTACGACCGCGCCCCGGCCTCCGCGCCGACCGCCCCGCCCGTCTCCAACAGCCGGGCCAGCCGCGCGCCCGTGTCCCCGCCCGGCGCGGGCGTGTAGAGCATCAGCCGGTGCCCCGGCAGATCCGGCAGCGGCAACGTCGTGTACTCGAACACCAACTCCCCCACCGCCTCGTGCCGCAGCGCCTTCAACCCCTGGGCGGCGCTGCCCACTTGGTGCTCCGCCCACAGGTCGGCGAAGGCCGGGCTGGCGGCGCACATGTCGGCGGCGAGCCGACCGAACCACGGGTCGTCGGGGTACCGCGCGGCATCCGCCCGGAACTGCCCGACGATGGCGCGCGCCGCGTCCTGCCAGTGGCACAACGACGACCGCGTCGCCGCACTCGTGAAGAAACTGACCAGGCAGTTGTGGTCCCCCACGCCGTACCCGAACACGGCACGCGCGGCGTCGTTGACCGCCACGAAGTTCCAGTGCCGGTCGATCAGATAGGCCGGCCGCGGCAGCCACCCGTCCACCACCCGCCGCAGCGCGTCCGGCACCACCGCCGGCCCGGCGTCCGCCCCGGCGTCCACCGGCGGCGGGTTGAGCCCGGCCAGCAGGTACAGATGCGCGCGCTCGGACGGGTCCAACCGCAGCACCCGCGCGATGGCGTCCAGCACCTCGCCCGAGACGTTGATCTCGCGCCCCTGCTCCAGCCACGTGTACCAGGAGACCCCGACCCCGGCGAGCACCGCGACCTCCTCCCGCCGCAGCCCGCTGGTACGCCGCCCGCCGCCCGCCGGCATCCCCACCTCGGCGGGCGTCACCCGCGCCCGCCGCGACCGCAGGAACGCCCTGATCTCGGCACGCCGCCGCTGCCGTGCCTCGGTGGGAAGTCGCGAGATGTCCATCCGCCCATGCTAGGCAGCCCCCGCACCCCCACGCCCACCACAAAACCGAGGGCGGCACCTCCGCACAGGTGCCGCCCTTGTTGGGTTGACCTGCGTAGATGTTGAACTGATCGGCCAGTAGGGCACTCTGGGGGCGCATCAGGCCAGAACGCCGTCGATGATGTCCGCGGTGTCGTCCTCGCTGTCAGCGGGACACTGCGGCCGTCTTATGGAGAGCCATGAGCCGGGCGGTTTCCTCCTCGCGGAAGTCCCGTACTTCGGCGCACCGCTGGCTCATCACGAACTCGCCCAACGTCAGGCACAGGTCCATGCGCTGAATGCACACGCCGACCATGAACGGGCCGCCCCGCGCCCGGTACATGCGCACGCCGTAGTACCCCTCCTGACAGTCCCGGTCGTTGTTGAACCGGCACCCAGCGCAGGTGTCCGGCAGCCGGACGGACCGGATGCTCTTGGCATACAGCGCCCGGCCGTCGGGGAGCCGGTAGCGGGTGCGCTGATCGGAAGCGCCTGCCGTGACGATCCGGCGGACCGCAACCGCCCCGAGATGATCCACAACCTCTTGCATGGCAGCGAGTGACGCCCCGTCGTCCTCAAGGTTCACAAGCATCCGTACGGTGACGGCCCGCCCGTGCTCCTCGATAATGCGGAGCACCCGTGCCACGTGGTCATGGTCCGGGATCACGATGTTCGCCGACACCTTCACCCCGTGCCGGGAGGCGGTGTCGATCGTGGCGGCGAGAGCGTCCAGCTTCCGTGCCGCCAGCTTCGGTGAAGCGAAGCGCGGCGCCTGGACGGCGGCAAGTTCCTCGGGCGTTGTTCCGAATACGGACAGGTTGATCCGGTCGAGCCCGGCCGCCGCACACTCGGGCAGAACGGCCGCTCCGTTCTCGCCGTTGCTGGTGAGTCCCACCGTCAGGCCGAGGCGTCGCGCGATGCGGACGAGCGCCGGCAACTCCGGGTGCAGAGTTGGCTCCCCGCCCGTGAAGTGAACCTCGGTAGTCGGGAGGCTGCCGCGCACTGCCGCCAGGGCCAAGGCAAAGTCGGAATCGGCCTTGATCCGCTCCGGCAGGAAGCTTGCACTGTTCGTTGCGAGGTAGATCGAGACCCGACCGGATCGGCCGGCCGTCCCGGTGAACTGGCCGGCCTCGCGGCCGAGGTTGTCCGTCGTGACCGGGGTGCCTTCGTTGTGACAGAAGGTGCAGGCGAGTCCGCAGGCGTCAATGATCTTGACGCGCAGGGTCCGGTCTGGCACTACCGTGATCGGTAAGGCGTTCGTGTCAGTGTCGGTCATAGTCGCCTCCTAGCCGGCGGGGCCTGGTGACCCCGCCGACGCGCAGTAGAGAGGTCTAGGCGAATCGGAGTTCGCTGATCGAGTCGAGGTCGATTCCGTACCGTGCGAACACCTTCGTCGTGTTCTCGCTGGTCAGGTCGGATCGGGGGATGGAGAGGCATTCGGCGGTCGCCCACACCTGTTCCTCGGTGTCGCCCTCGATCTCCAGATAGGGCGGGATACGCGGCCATTCGTCGATCTCCAGCCGCACACCGTCCAACAGCCAGGACGAGCGCCGGTTCTCCTGGTAGCTGCGGTGCGTGAGCCCCATGAGCCCGAGCAGCGCGTGCGTGTCCTCGAACGAGCCGACCGTTGTCTCGGTCTCCCGGGTGCCATCGATCGCGTCCGAGCTGATCGTCTTCACGCACAGGGTCACTGCGCCGCCGGAGTCCCGCAGGCGCACCCAGCGCCCGCTCACAGCGGGGACCGTGTCGTACACGTAGCGGCGCATAAGTCGCTCGCCCTGGAAGCTTCCGCCAGCCACCTTGATGCGCTCGGCCATGGCATCCGGATCGATCCCCAGCGCCTTCGCTTCGTACTCGATGGTGTGCATGTATCTCCTTTTCGTATGCCGCGTGTTGTGCGTCAGAGCATGAGCCTGCCGGTAGGGCGCTTACGCGTTGCGGTCGCGCCCGTGTCTCCCTGAGTTGCGTCCCGGCGGATCTGCCTGCGCTCGTCGCCTCCAACCTCATGCATGAGCGCCTTGCGCAGAGCGGCTTCCTGGCCACTGAACCCGATCCGGCGAGCGTCAGCTTTGACCGCCTTGACGGCGGAGGGGCGAGGGCGTTCTGATGTGATGTGTCGTCAGCGCGGCATCGGCGGGACGCCGGGCCCTCGGGCGACGGCGTCTGCGGACCGGCCCCGGCGGGGCACGGCTCCTCCTCAAGCGGTCTCATGGCACTGCCCTCCACGCACCACTCCAACCCACCGCCCGGCGGGCGCAGCCACACGCAGGACGGCTGCTCGTGGTGGAGCGCATAAGGCTGTCCGATCCCGTGGACGACGGCCTCGCGCTCCTTGGCGGTGTCAAGCACGCGAGCCCCGATGAAGACCCACTTCGGCATGCCCACGGGGCGCTCACCGGACTCTTCACGACCGACGGTTCCTTCATCCATGTCATCCCGTTGCAGGTTCTTCTGCTCGACGTACGTGGGGGTGCATCTGCTCACGCCTTGCCTCCTCGATGCCTCGCCGATGAAGCGGTGAGCCTCTAGTCCACTGCGAGTTGGAGCGCTTCCGGCGCCGCGGAGGCGGACGTTCAGGCGGACGTTTTCATCCGCCGCCACGGCCCGCTCGTTACGGTGGGAGGACCAACCGCAGCCGCAAGGGGAAGCGCATGGTGGGCATCGGTGGCAACAGACTGGCGCAGTTACGGCAGTCCGCGGGGTACACGCAGCAGGCGTTCGTCAAAGCGTTCAGGCACGAAGCCCTACGTCTCGGCATTGATGCATCGTTGAGCGTTCGGCAGCTGCGCCGCTGGGAATGCGAGACCCCTCCGCCTCTGCCCCACCCGAGTCAACAGACCGTCCTGGAAGCAATGTTCGGGGTCCCTCTCTACGAGATGGGGTTCGATGTTCCAGACCATCGCCTGTCGGTGTCCGCGCCGATCGGCGATCCTGAAGGGGTGAATCGGAGGACATTCGTCGCCGACGCCGGTGTGCTTGCCGCAACGGCTCTGGTGTCTTCTCGGCCAGGACCTCGGATCGGTGTCGGTGACCTCGGCCTGCTGCGCGAGCGACTCGACGGTCTGTACCAGACAGACCACAGCGAGGGCAGCGTGCCGGCCATGACCAAAGCGCGCCGGATCGAGAACGAGATCACGGGAGCGCTCAGCGCGGCTTCGTACACCAGCCGCGTCGGGCGCGAGCTTCAGACGATGCTGGCCGAGCTGCACGGGCACCGAGCTTGGTACGGCTACGACGGTGGGCGGATCGCCGAGGGGCGAGCGGCATGCATGGAAGCGCTGGCCGCGGCCCAGCTCGTCGACAGCCCCCTCCTTCAAGTCTCCGTCCTGGAAACGCTCGTGCTGCTCGCCATCAGGGCCGAACGGGCATGGGAAGCCGCGAGCGCCGTCGAGAACGCCTACCGGCTCGCCCAACGCGCCGGCGCCGGGCACACCGTGCACCTCGTGATCGCGCTGCGTGCCGCCAACGTGGCTACCCATGTGGGAGACCTGTCCGGAGCGCGCCGTGCCTTGAGCCGTGCCGTCAGCCACCAAGGCCGAGTCGATGCGGACACCGAGGTACCCAACTGGGCCCAGTTCGTCGGACCGTTCGAGGTGGACTACGCCACGGCAGACATGTATGTCCGGGCGGAGCAACCCAAGCGCGCCGTTCCCTTTCTGCGTGCTGCGGTGACCGGTATCGGTGGTGACCTGCTCCGCAACAGCGCCTCGTACCGCGTAAAACTCGCGGGTGTACTCCTTGAGGCGGGGGAAGCCGAGGAGGCATGCGCCGAGATGGCCACCGCACTTCAGGTGTGTGGAGGGATCTCGTCGCCGCGGTTGCTGGACAAGATTCGGGAGTTCCAGCGCGCCGTCGCCGTGATCGACACGGCGGTCGCCCGCGAGTGTGGCGCCCGCATCCGCGAGACCGTCTGAGGGGCACCACATGACCCAACCCGAAGGCATCACCGTCGCACGCCTGGACGGCCCGGCCGCGGAGGAGGCCGAAGGTGACTTCACGCTCGTCTACGCCGAGGTATTCGCCGAGCCGCCCTACCGCGAGACCGAGGACGACGTCGTGGCCACCTTCCGGCGTTTCCGCTCCCAGACACGGAAACGCGCCTTCCGGGCTGCCCTGGCCCGCACACCCGACGGCACACCCGACGGCACGCCCGTCGGCATGGCCTACGGCTGCCCCCTCGGGCCGAAGACGGGCTGGTGGGACTCGCTCACCGAGCCCGTGTCCGACGAGATGCGCCGCGAGGACGGCCACCGCACCTTCGGACTGATGGAGCTGGCCGTACGCCTGCCATGGCGCGGACACGGCATCGCCCGCCGCCTGCACGAGACTCTCCTCCACGGCATCGAAGCCGAGCGAGTGGTGCTCAACGTCCATCCGGCGAGTGAGGCAGCGGGGGCGGCCTACCGGTCGTGGGGCTACCGCAAGGTCGGTGATGCTCGCCCCTGGGCCGGTGCCGATCTCCACGACGTCATGGTTCTCGACTTGCCCCACCCGCCGGCGTAGGTCGGCACCGCACCTCACAGCACCCGCAACGGATACGGCCCGGCCCGCCGCTCGTCGCGACGGGCCGGGGCGTCGTGTGCCGCTCTCGGTACCCGCAGCCCACAAAACCGAGGGCGGCACCTCCGCACAGGTGCCGCCCTCGTTGGGGTGCCGGAGTGGTGGCGGGCTTTGAGGGTCGAAGGGCGCCCGCCGCCGGTTCCGGGAGATCGTGGGGCGTGGGCCCCGGGGGGTCAGCGGCTGTCGCTGCCCTGGGATTCGGCCGCCGCCCGGCCCGCTTCCAGCCGTGCGACCGGGATGCGGAACGGGGAGCAGGAGACGTAGTCCAGGCCGACCTCGTGGAAGAAGTGGACCGAGTCCGGGTCGCCGCCGTGCTCGCCGCAGACACCGAGCTTGAGGTCGGGGCGGGTGGCCCGACCGGCCGCCGCTGCGCTGCGGACCAGGGAGCCGACGCCGTCCTTGTCGATGGTCTCGAAGGGGCTGACGCCGAAGATGCCCTTCTCCAGGTAGGCGGTGAAGAAGCTGGCCTCCACGTCGTCCCGGGAGAAGCCCCAGACGGTCTGGGTCAGGTCGTTGGTGCCGAAGGAGAAGAAGTCCGCGGACTCGGCGATCTGACCGGCCGTGAGGGCGGCGCGGGGCAGCTCGATCATGGTGCCGAGGGTGAGCTTGAGGTTGACCCCGCGGGCCTGCTCGACCTCGGCGATGACCTGCTCGGCCTCCTCGCGGACGATCTCCAGCTCCTGGACGGTGCCGACCAGCGGGATCATGATCTCGGCCCGCGGGTCGCCCTTGGCGTTCTTGCGCTCGGCGGCGGCCTCGGCGATGGCCCGTACCTGCATGGCGAACAGGCCGGGGATGACCAGGCCGAGGCGGACGCCGCGCAGGCCCAGCATCGGGTTCTGCTCGTGCAGCTTGTGCACGGCCTGGAGGAGCCGGAGGTCGTTCTCGTGCGGCTCCTTGCGGGCCTCGGCGAGCGCGACCCGGACCGAGAGGTCGGTGATGTCGGGCAGGAACTCGTGCAGCGGCGGGTCGAGCAGGCGGACCGTCACCGGCAGGCCGTCCATCGCCTCGAACAGCTCGGTGAAGTCGGCCTTCTGGAGCGGCAGCAGCTCGGCGAGGGCGGCTTCCTTGTCGGCGTCGGTGTCGGCCAGGATCAGCCGCTCGACCATCTCCCGGCGCTCACCGAGGAACATGTGCTCGGTGCGGCACAGGCCGATGCCCTGGGCGCCGAACCGGCGGGCGCGGGCGGCGTCCTCGGCGTTGTCGGCGTTGGCCCGGACGCGCAGGCGGCGGACCCGGTCCGCGTACGCCATGATCCGGTGGACGGCCTTGACCAGCTCGTCGGCGTCCTCGGCGCCGGCGTGCATCCGGCCCTCGAAGTACTCGACGACCGGGGACGGCACGACCGGGACCTCACCGGCGTAGACCTTGCCGGTGGAGCCGTCGATGGAGACGACGTCACCCTCCTCGATGACGGTGCCGTCCTTGGTGGTCAGCTTGCGGGTCTTGGTGTCGACCTCCAGCTCCTCGGCGCCGCAGACACAGGTCTTGCCCATGCCGCGGGCGACGACGGCGGCGTGCGAGGTCTTGCCGCCGCGGGAGGTGAGGATGCCCTCGGCGGCGATCATGCCGTTGAGGTCGTCGGGGTTGGTCTCGCGGCGGATCAGGATGACCTTCTCGCCGGAGCGGGACCACTTGACGGCCGTGTAGGAGTCGAAGACGGCCTTGCCGACCGCCGCGCCCGGGGAGGCGGCGATGCCGCGGCCGATCAGCTCGGACTTGGCGTCCAGGTCGAAGCGGGGGAACATCAGCTGCGCCAGCTGCCCGCCGGTGACCCGCTGGAGGGCCTCGGCCTCGTCGATCAGGCCCTGGTCGACGAGCTGGGTGGCGATCCGGAAGGCGGCACCGGCGGTGCGCTTGCCGACCCGGGTCTGCAGCATCCACAGCTTGCCGCGCTCGATGGTGAACTCGATGTCGCACAGGTCCTTGTAGTGCGTTTCGAGCGTCTCCATGATCTGCATCAGCTCGTCGTACGACGCCTTGTCGATCGACTCCAGGTCCGCGAGCGGGACCGTGTTGCGGATGCCGGCGACGACGTCCTCGCCCTGCGCGTTCTGCAGGTAGTCGCCGTAGACGCCCTGGTGGCCGCTGGCCGGGTCGCGGGTGAAGGCGACGCCGGTGCCGGAGTCGGGGCCGAGGTTGCCGAAGACCATGGAGCAGACGTTGACCGCGGTGCCGAGGTCGCCGGGGATGCGCTCCTGGCGGCGGTAGAGCTTGGCGCGGTCGGTGTTCCAGGAGTCGAAGACCGCGCGGACGGCGAGGTCCATCTGCTCGCGGGGGTCCTGCGGGAAGTCCCGGCCGGTCTCCTTGGTGACGATCTGCTTGAAGCTGTCGACGAGCGCGCACAGGTCGGCGGCGTCCAGGTCCACGTCGACGGTGACGCCCTTGGTGTGCTTGGCGTTCTCCAGGGCCTCCTCGAAGAGCTCGCCGTCGACGCCCAGCACGGTCTTGCCGAACATCTGGATGAGGCGGCGGTAGGAGTCCCACGCGAAACGCTCGTCGCCGGCCTGCGTGGCGAGGCCGGAAACCGACGCATCGGAGAGGCCGATGTTGAGGACGGTGTCCATCATGCCGGGCATGGAGAACTTCGCACCGGAACGCACCGATACCAGCAGGGGGTCGTCGGCCTGGCCGAGCTTCTTCCCCATCCTCTGCTCAAGGGCGTCGAGGTGCTCGGAGACCTCGGCACGCAGTGCCGCGGGCTCGCTGCCGCTCTCCAGGTAGACCTTGCAGGCTTCGGTGGTGATGGTGAAGCCGGGCGGGACGGGAAGCCCCAGGTTGGTCATCTCCGCAAGGTTGGCGCCCTTGCCACCGAGGAGGTCTTTGAGGTCCTTGTTGCCCTCGGTGAAGTCGTAGACGAACTTCACGGAAGAAGACTGGCTTACGTGGGGATCTTGTGTTTCCGGCACGGGTCTGACTCCTCGCCGACGGGCTGCCCTGACGGCGAGGAACATACCCAGATCGAAGGCGTATGGGTACGTCCACTTGGTCGACATGTGTGCGTAACCGGGCGTCAGCCAGCAGATCGAAAGTGATCAAGCATTTCGACCATCGTTTACTACCTGAACGCATCACTGCGCACCGCAGTCGAACGGGCAATGATTGCTACTGACCGCTACGTTTCACTTGATGGATTGAACGGACGGAGGGTGGCACCGGGTGCCACCTTTGCGAGAGGTGGAGCCCGCTCGCTGGCGCTCATCTGAGCGCAACCCCTATCAGGGGTGGCGAGAATCACGCGCTCATGTGTGAGGTGGTCCCATCATTTGGACCCGCCACGGCGATGTGATCAAGGAACGCGTCGACCGGAACGCGGGCCCGTTCGCGCGCGGTGGGCAGCGCGGCGCGCGATTCGGCCACCCGCCGCTCCGGGTCGGCGCCGGCGCGGACCGGGAGCACGGGACCGACCCCCTCGAACCAGGCCCGCAGCGCCTCCGACGTCGGTTCCAGGTGGCACCGCGCGCCCGGCGACCGGCCACGGACGTGGGGGTACCTCCCGCCAGAACGGAACCGAGAGTGGGAGAGCCCGCGAGCCGACCTCGCTACGGGCCGGCTCCCGGGCACCGGCGCAGCCGCCAGCGGTCCCCCTGGAGCGGGAACCACGGCCCGGGCCGCACCCGTTCGGGCGCGTCGGTGGTGATCCGGCTCCGGCCCAGCTCGAAGTGGGGTGCCGGCTCCACGTCCCGCCCGACGCGGCGGCCGGCGCCTGCCCGCCGGAGCGGATCCCCGGCACCCGGACACCGGCGGCGTGGGCGGTGCGCGGCAGTGCCGGTTCCGCCTCGGTTCCGCCTCGGTTCCGCCTCGATCCGGGCGTTGCGGCGGGCCACCGACCCCGGCGCACCGAGCGTCAGTTCAGGCCATAGTTCGCCGCCGGCGGGAACGCCACCTCGGCGTCCGGAGTCGTATACCGCGCGGCCGGCACGACCGGCAGCTCGTCGAGCCGACGGCCCCGCTCGACCGGCCGCTCGCCGACGTGGCCGACACCGGACATGTGGTCGTGCGCGACGGCCGGGAGCGCGCACGGCCGTCACTTTCCGCCGGTGGCGCGGGACTGACGGCCCGTCGTGGGCAGAGCCCGCTTCCGGTCCCCCGTGCGCGTGCCGCCGCTCAGCGGCCCCCGCCCGGAAGGCGCCGGCGCCGCAGCAGCGGCAGCACCGCCAGCCCGGCGAGCAGGCTGCCGACCGCCACCGGGAGCGCGGTCGCGCACAGGGCGCCGGCCGAGGCCGCCGCCCGGCCACCGGGGCCCGCCGCCCCGGCCAGGAAGACGCTGCCGTAGCCGGCGACGCCGATCACCTGGGCCAGCTGCGGGACGGTGGTCAGCACCCCGCTGGCGCCGGCGGCGTCGGCCGGGGCGATCCCGGACAGCGCCAGGGTCAGCAGCGGGCTGGTGGTGAAGCCCATGCCCAGCCCCCAGAGCAGCTGGAGCAGCAGCACGACCGGGCCGCCGGTACCACCGCCGCGCAGGGCCGCGCCGAGGCCGAGATAGCCCACCGCGGCCAGGGCGCAGGCCGCGGCGATCATCGGCAGGTGCCACCGGGCGGGCAGCCGCTGCCAGGTCAGGCTGCCCACCGCCACGCCCACCGCCAACGGGGCGAAGGTCAGCCCGGCGTGCACCGCGGACTCCCCCAGGCCCGTCTGGAGGTGCTGGGAGAGGGCGAACAGGAAGCCCGCGTAGCCTGCCATGCAGAAGAACAGGGCCGCCGCGCCGCACACCAGGTCCGGCGAGCTCAGCACCCGTCCGGGCACCAGCGGTGTGCCTCCGCGCCGGGCCACCGCCCGCTCGACCAGGACGAACAGCCCGGCCGCCGGGACCACCGCGGCCAGGCACACCCCGGCCCACCGCGGCCAGTGCTGCTCGCGCCCCAGCACCAGCGGCACCACCAGCAACAGCAGCGTGCCGGTCAGCGTCACCAGCCCCGGCAGGTCCAGTCCCGCGGCCGTCCGGGCCGACTCGCGCGGCAGCAGTCGGGCCGCGGCGGCCAGCAGCGCCGCCCCGACCGGCACGTTGATCAGGAAGACCGGGCGCCAGCCGGTGCCGAACAGGTCCGCGCTGACCAGGAGCCCGCCGGCGACCTGCCCGACCACCACGGCCGCCGCGATCGCCGTCGCATACAGGCTCAACGCCCGGGCCCGGGCCCGCCCTTCGAAGGTGAGCTGGATCAGGCTGTATATCTGCGGCACCATCAACCCGGCGCCGAGCCCCTGCACCACCCGGGCACCGATCAGCGCCGCCGCCCCCGGCGCCAGCCCGCACGCGGCCGAGGCGAGGGTGAAGACGGCCAGGCCCAGCAGGAAGACGGTCCGGAAGCCGTGCCGGGCGCCGAGCCGGGCGCCGGTGATCAGCAGCGCCGCGTACGCCATGGTGTAGCCGGAGACGACCAGTTGGAGCGCGGAGCCGGTGGTGCGCAGCTCGCGGTGGATGGCCGGGGTCGCGACATTGACGACGGTGGCGTCCAGCAGCGCCATGAAGACCGCGCCGAGGACGACGACGAGAATTCCGGCCCCGCGGTCCGGCGCCGTCGGCGCATTCCGCGGGGTGTCGACAATTCCCTTGCCGGGGACGTGTGTTGTTCCGCTCATGACGGCGATCATCAGCGGCGGCGGATGCCGGTACCAGGACGCGGTGATCCTGGTACCGGTGGTATCTGGCACGCGTCCGCGGGCGTCCTCGATGATGGTGCGGTGTCCGCGCCGCCCACCGCCCGCTCCGCCGTCACCGCCGCCGCCCGGCGCGGTGAACTCGCCGCGTTCCTCCGGCTCCGCCGGGAACGCCTCGCCCCTCAGGACGTGGGGCTGCCCGTCGGCCCGCGCCGCCGCACCCCGGGGCTGCGCCGCGAGGAGGTCGCCGAGCGCGCGGGTGTCGGGGTGGCCTGGTACACGTGGCTGGAGCAGGGCCGCCCGATCAACCCCAGCGTGCAGGTGCTGGACGCGATCGCCCGGGCGCTGCTGCTCGACCCGGCGGAGCGCGCGCATCTGCACCGGCTCGCGGCCGTCCCCGGCGCCGCCTCCGCCGCGCCCGCCCCCGCCGACCCGCCGCCCGGCGAGGGGACGCTCCAGACGATCCTCGACGCGCTGAACCCGCTGCCGGCGGGCCTGGTCGACGCCCGTTACGACGTCCTCGCCTTCAACGACGCCTATGCCGCGCTCGATCCGCGGATGGCGCTGCTGCCGCCGTCGGAACGGAACGTGCTGTGGCGGCTGTTCACCGCGGACGAGGAATCCCAGCCACTGGTGGACTGGGAACACGAGGTGTCCTTCATGCTGGGGCACCTGCGGAACGAATTCGGCCGCCGGCTCCATGATCCGCGGTGGCAGGCGTATGTCCACCGGCTCTGTGCGGCCTCCCCGCGGTTCGCGGAGATGTGGGCGCGCCATGACGTCTCCGCGCCGGCCGCGCACCGCAAGACGTTCCGGACCGCCGACGGCCGACGGGTGGCGATCGTCGCGACCGGCTTCACCCGCGCCGAGGCGCCGGACGCCAAGCTGTGGATCTACACGCCGGCGGACCCGGACGCGGCGCGGGTGCTCGGTGAACTGCTGGCCCGCTACCGGGCGGTCGGGGCGGCCGGCCTGCTCACCGGGGCGGCGGACCGGGCGCCCACGGAGGTCCGGCCCTCCGCGCAGCGGCCGGCCGGCGTCGGTCAGCCGCCGGAGGTGTCCAGCTCGGCGTCCTCGCCGACGCCGGCGCAGTCGTAGGGGTCGCGCAGCCAGCCGTCGGGGAGCACCACGCGGTTGTTGCCGGACGTCCGGCCGCGCGGGCCGTCGGCGCCGGCCGGCCAGGGCTGGTCCAGGTCGAGCTCGTGCAGCCCCGCTTCCAACTCGGCGAGCGACGAGCTGATCGCCAGCCGCTTGCGCATCTCGGAGCCGACCGCGAAGCCCTTGAGGTACCAGGCGACGTGCTTGCGGAAGTCGATCACCCCGCGGGCCTCGTCGCCCAACCACTCGCCGAGCAGGGTGGCGTGCCGCACCATGACGTCCGCGACCTCCCGCAGACCGGGGGCCTTGGGGGCGCCGGTGCCCTCGAAGGCGGCCACCAGGTCGCCGAAGAGCCAGGGACGGCCCAGGCAGCCGCGGCCGACCACGACACCGTCGCAGCCGGTCTCCCGCATCATCCGCACCGCGTCCTCCGCCGACCAGATGTCGCCGTTGCCGAGCACCGGGATCTCCGGGACGTGCTCCTTCAGGCGGGCGATGGCGTCCCAGTCAGCGGTGCCGCCGTAGTGCTGGGCGGTGGTGCGGCCGTGCAGGGCGATGGCGGTGACGCCCTCCTCGACGGCGATCCGGCCGGCGTCGAGGAAGGTGAGGTGGTCGTCGTCGATGCCCTTGCGCATCTTCATCGTCACCGGCAGCGCGCCGGCGCCGGTGACCGCCTCCCGCAGGATGGCGCGCAGCAGGGGCCGCTTGTACGGGAGGGCGGAGCCGCCGCCCTTGCGCGTGACCTTGGGGACCGGGCAGCCGAAGTTGAGGTCGATGTGGTCGGCCAGGTCCTCTTCGACGATCATGCGGACGGCCTTGCCGACGGTGACCGGGTCGACGCCGTACAGCTGGATCGACCGCGGACGCTCGCTGGCGTCGAAGTGGATCAGCTGCATGGTCTTCTCGTTGCGTTCGACCAGCGCCCGGGTGGTGATCATCTCGCTGACGAAGAGGCCCTTGCCGCCACTGAACTCCCGGCACAGCGTCCGGAACGGGGCGTTGGTGATCCCGGCCATGGGTGCCAGGACCACGGGGGGCTGCACCGTGTGCGGGCCGATCTGCAGCGAAGTCATGGCTCCCATTGTCCCGCACCTGACCGGTCCCCCCGCCATGGGCCGCCGGGCCAGGATCGTTGTAGCGTTCAACCATGACCGACCTCAGCCGCCGGCGGCGTCTGCTCGTCCTGGCGATCTGCTGCATGAGCCTGCTGATCGTCAGTCTCGACAACACCGTCCTCAACGTCGCCCTGCCGTCGATGCAGCACGAGCTGGGGGCCTCGGTCTCCGGGATGCAGTGGACGATCGACGCCTACACCCTGGTGCTGGCCTCGCTCCTGATGCTCGCCGGCTCGACCGCGGACCGCCTGGGCCGCCGACGGGTCTTCATGGCCGGGCTGGTGGTCTTCGCGCTCGGCTCGCTGCTGTGCAGCCTGGCGCCCGACCTGGGGTGGCTGGTGGTGTTCCGGATGGTGCAGGCGGTCGGCGGCTCGATGCTGACCCCGGTCGCCATGTCGATCATCACCAACACCTTCACCGACCCCCGGGAGCGGGCCCGCGCCATCGGGATCTGGGGCGGCGTGGTCGGCATCAGCATGGCCGCCGGGCCGGTGATCGGCGGGCTGCTGGTGCAGAGCGTGGGCTGGCGCTCGATCTTCTGGATCAACGTCCCGATAGGCGCCCTGGCCCTCCTGCTCACCTTCCGCTACGTGCCCGAGTCCCGCGCCCCCCGGCCGCGCCGGGTCGATCCGGTGGGCCAGCTGCTGGTGGTCGTACTGCTCGGCTCGCTGACGTACGCGATCATCGAGGCCCCGGAAGCCGGCTGGACCTCGGCGCAGATCCTGGCGTTCGCGGTGGTGTCGCTGGTCTCCCTGCTCGCCCTGATCTCCTACGAGCGGCGGCGCCGGGAACCGCTGATCGACCTGCGGTTCTTCCACAGCGCGCCGTTCGCCGGGGCGACCGTGATAGCGGTCTGCGCGTTCGCAGCGCTCGGCGGCTTCCTGTTCGTCAACACCCTCTACCTGCAGAACATCCGCGGCCTGTCCGCACTGAACGCCGGTCTCTACATGCTGCCGATGGCCGGGATGACGCTGGTCTGCGCGCCGCTGTCCGGGCGGCTGGTCGGCAGCCGCGGCCCGCGGCTGCCGCTGCTGCTGGCCGGCTGCGCCATGGCGGCCAGCGGCATCCTGTTCGCGGCCTTCCACACCGAGGCGGCCCCCGCCCTTCTCTTCACCGGGTACGTCCTGTTCGGCATCGGATTCGGCCTGGTCAACGCCCCGATCACCAATACCGCGGTGTCCGGTATGCCGCGCACCCAGGCGGGCGTCGCGGCGGCGGTGGCCTCCACCAGCCGGCAGGTCGGGCAGTCGCTGGGCGTCGCGGTGATCGGCGCCGTACTGGCGGGCGGGGCGCACGCCGGCGCCACCCGCCCGGAGTTCCTGGCCGCCGCCCACCCCGCCTGGTGGATCATCGTCGGCTGCGGCGCGGCCATCCTCCTCCTCGGCGCCCTGACCACCGGCGCCTGGGCCCGCGCCACCGCCCGCCGCACCGCCGCCCTCTTCGAGGACGAGACGATCCACGACCACAGCCGGGCCAGCACGGGCTCGTGACCGGGCCGCCCTACAGCACCAGCGAGTGGGCCAGCTTCTCCAGCTCCGTCAGGCGCTCCCGGGACGCCTCGTCCACCGGCGTGTACGTCAGCACCTTCGAGCCGAGGGAGGGCCCCAGCCACATGTTGGTGCTGGTCAGCTGGAGGATGCCGACGACCGGGTGCCGGAAGACCTTGACCGCGCCGGTCGTCCGCTCGACCTCGTGCTGCGCCCACAGCGCACGGAACTCCGGCGACGCCTCGGTCAACCGGGCCACCAGCGCCTTCCAGCCCGGCTCCGCGATGTGCTCGGCCATCGAGGCGCGGAACTTGGCGGTCATCGTGCGGACCGTGGCCTCCCGGTCGACCAGGCTCGCCCGCCATCCGGGGTGGGTGAACGCCAGCCACATGCAGTTGCGGTCCTCGTCGGGCAGCGCGTCCAGGTCGCACAGCAGCTGCCCGTAGGTGCTGTTGTAGGCGAGGATGTCGAACCGGCTGTTCTGGACGACGGCCGGGTACGGCGCGAGCTGGTCCAGGATCTCCCGCAGCGCCCGGGGGACGCCGGCGCACTCCTTGCCCGGCAGCGGATCGACCGCCCCGGCCAGCGCGAAGAGGTGGCTGCGCTCGGCGTGGTCCAGCAGCAGGGCGCGGGCGACGGCGTCCAGCACCTGCGGCGAGACGTGGATGTCCCGGCCCTGTTCGAGCCAGGTGTACCAGGTGACGCCGACGGCGCCGAGCTGCGCGACCTCCTCGCGGCGCAGCCCCGGAGTGCGACGGCGGGTGCCGCGCGGCAGCCCGACCTGCTCGGGGGTGATCCGCTCGCGCCGGCTGCGCAGGAAGGCCGCCAACTCCGCCCGCCGGACCGAGTCGTGGGCCCGGCGCCCGGCGCGATCCGCCGGTTCCGTCCCCGCCTCGCCCCTCGTCCCCGTCGCCCCGGCCGCCTCGCGCGCATCCACCGTCATGCGTCCAGCGTGCCGCAGCCCGCAGCCGGTTGCCAGGTAGCGCTCATACCAGGATAAGAACACTCTGGTACCCGGCTGAGCGGGACGGGATTCTCGTCCCCGTGAGTGAAACACCCCTGGCATCCGCCGCCCCCGCCACCCCGTCCACCGCCCCGGCGGCGGCCCGCCCCCGCCCGGCGACCGCGCCGCTGCTGACCCCGCTCGGCCTGCTGACCGTCCTGCTGGGCGCGGCCCTCCCCCTGATCGACTTCTTCATCGTCAACGTCGCCCTGCCGACCATCGACCACGATCTGCACGCCGGCCCCGCGATGTTGGAGATGGTCGTGGCCGGCTACGGCGTCGCCTACGCCACACTGCTGGTCCTGGGCGGCCGGCTCGGCGACATGGTCGGCCGGCGCCGCCTGTTCCTGTGGGGGCTGGCCGCCTTCGGCCTGACCTCGCTCGCCTGCGGACTGGCCCCGGACGCCTGGACGCTGGTGGCCGCCCGGGTCGCCCAGGGCGCGGCGGCCGCACTGCTGCTGCCGCAGGTGCTCGCCACCATCCAGGCCACGACCTCCGGCAAGCGGCGCGCCAAGGCCGTCAGCCTGTACGGCGGTACGGCCGGGGTCTCCAGCGCCGTCGGCCAGGTGCTCGGCGGGCTGCTGGTCTCGGTGGACCTGGCGGGCAGCGGCTGGCGCGCGGTGTTCCTGGTGAACGTCCCGATCGCCGCCGTGGCCTGGCTGCTCGCGGCCCGCACCGTGCCCGAGACCCGCTCGCCGCACCCCAGCCGGGTGGACGCTCCCGGCACCGCGCTGCTCGCCCTCGCCCTGATCAGCCTGCTGCTGCCGCTGACCGAGGGCCGCGCCGCCGGCTGGCCGTTGTGGTCCTGGCTGCTGCTGGCCGTCTTCCCGTTCGCCGCCGTGGCGTTCGTGGCCGTGGAGCGCCGCGCGGAACGCACCGGCCGCACGCCGCTGGTCCCGCCCTCGCTGTTCCACATCCGCTCCGTCCGCAGCGGCCTGACCATGATCGTCCCGTTCTCGGTGGGCTTCGGCGGCTTCATGTTCGTGGTGGCGGTGGCCCTGCAGAGCGGACTGCACTACGGGCCGCTGGCCGCGGGCGTCTCGCTGGCCCCGCTCTGCGTCGCGTTCTTCCTCGCCTCGCTGGCCGGGCCCCGGCTGGTGCAGCGCTTCGGGCGCAAGGTGGTGATCGCCGGCTCGCTGATCCAGGGCGTCGGACTCGCGCTCCTGGCGCTGACCGTCCACGCGGGCTGGCCCGGCATCCCGGTCGCCGCGCTCGCGCCGAGCATGACGGTGCTGGGCATCGGCCAGGGGCTGGTGCTGCCGGTGCTGCTGCGGATCGTGCTGAGCGAGCTGCCGGTGGCGCAGGCCGGGGTCGGTGGCGGCGTGATGGTCACGACCCAGCAGTCGGGCCTGGCACTGGGCGTGGCGACGCTCGGCACGCTCTTCCTCGCCCTGCTCCCCTCCGCCGGCATCCGCGACGCGTTCCTCGCCGCCCTGCTGACCCAGCTGGCGATCGTCGCGGGCACCACCCTGCTCGGCCTCCGCCTCCCCCGCACCATGCGCTGACCCGCAACGGAACCCGGGGAAGCCCCCGGGAAGTCCCGCACTCCTCCATTCAACTGACAGATATTGAAATCTGTCAGCCCATGTGTCATGGTTGATGCACGGCACGACGCGCCACCCACCCGTCGATGCCCTTTCCCCCTCCCTATGCACCCCAGGAGCACGCCGTGCAGACCCGCACCCTCGGCACCACCGGCCCGCAGACCTCCGCCCTCGGCCTCGGCTGCATGGGCATGTCCGCCCTCTACGGCGACGCCGACCGCGCCGAATCCCTCGCCACCGTCCACGCCGCCCTCGAAGCCGACGTCACCCTCCTCGACACCGGCGACTTCTACGGCATGGGCCACAACGAACTGCTCATCAACGAAGCGCTCCGCACGGCCCCCGCCGCCGCCCGCGAAAAGGCCCTGATCAGCGTGAAGTTCGGCGCCCTGCGCACCGTCGAGGGCGGCTTCAGCGGCTACGACGGCCGCCCCGCCGCGGTGAAGAACTTCGCCGCGTACTCCCTCCAGCGGCTGGGCACCGACCACATCGACATCTACCGGATCGCCCGCGTCGACCCCGACGTCCCGATCGAGGAGACCATCGGCGCCATCGCCGAGCTCGTCGAGGCCGGCCACGTCCGGCACATCGGCCTCTCCGAGGTCGGCGCGGAGACCCTCCGCCGGGCCGCCGCCGTCGCCCCGATCTCCGACCTCCAGATCGAGTACTCCCTGCTCTCCCGCGGCATCGAGGACGCGATCCTGCCCACCGCCCGCGAACTGGGCATCGGCATCACCGCGTACGGAGTCCTCTCCCGCGGCCTGATCAGCGGCCACTTCGCCCGCGACCGCAAGCTCGCCGCCAACGACTTCCGCGGGATGTCCCCGCGCTTCCAGGGCGAGAACCTCGACCGCAACCTGGACCTGGTCGACGCCCTCCGCAAGATCGCCGACGAGAAGGGCATCACCGTCGCCCAGACCGCCATCGCCTGGGTCCTCTCCCGCGGCGAGGACATCGTCCCCCTGGTAGGCGCCCGCCGCCGCGACCGCCTCACCGAGGCCCTCGGCGCCCTGGACGTCACCCTGACCCCCACCGACCTCACCGCCATCGAACAGGCCGTCCCCGCGGGGGCCGCCGCGGGCGACCGCTACCCGACGTCGCAGATGGCCCACTTGGACAGCGAACGGTGACCCTCCGCTGCGTGTCCGCCTGACGGCGGGTTGTCGCGTTGTCCGCTGCGCGGGGCTGTCGGGTGCGGTGACGGGCCGGAGGGGTAGGGGGTGTCCGGACTGCTGCGCTTTACGTCCGGACACCCCCTACCCCTCCGGCCCGTCACCTCCCGTTGTGGGTGGGAAAAACAGGTACGCGGGCGCTGACGCCAGTGGCCCCGTGACGGTCACCACTCCACAACAAACCCGCAGGAGACCACCGGCACACGCCCCCACCCACCGTCTTCATGACCACCCACGGGAGGGGACGGGTCTGTGGGGTGGGGGTTGTCCGGACGTAAAGCGCAGCAGTCCGCACAACCCCCACCCCACAGACCCGGCACCGCTGCCGAAAAGCCCCGCGCAGCGGAACCGCCCCCCGCCGTCAGGCGACCCGGCGCCGCAGACGCAAAGGCGAACCCCTACGGCGGCGGCAGCCGACAACGTGGGAAGCCAACCAAGCGCAGCGAACGGGTACGGTCCATATACGTACGTGCGCCGTTCAATCGAAAGGTCGATCCGACCCCATGCCCCCCGAGACGTTGACGCCAGAGCGGATCCTCGAAGCCACCGAGGAGGTGCTGCGACGGTACGGCCCGGCCAAGGCCACGGTCGTCGATGTCGCGCGGGCGCTGGGCGTCAGTCACGGCAGCGTGTACCGGCACTTCCGTACGAAGGCGGCGCTGCGGGAGGCGGTCACGGCGCGCTGGCTGGACCGTACGAGCGAGCAGCTGGCGACCATCGTCGACGACGAGGGGTCCGCCCCGGACCGGCTGGGCCGCTGGCTGGCCACGCTGTTCGAGGCCAAGCGGCACAAGGCCGGTGACGATCCCGAACTCTTCGCCACGTACATGACGTTGATCGGCGAGAGCGGCGGCGCGGTCGAACGGCACGTCGGCGACCTCGAAGCGCAGTTGGCGAAGATCATCGAGGCGGGGGTCGGGGAGGGCGCCTTCCATGCGGCCTCGCCCACCACCACCGCCCATGCCGTCTTCGCCGCCACCGGCCGTTTCCACGACCCCTGTTACGCCGCCGAGTGGTCCCGTCCGGAGATCACCGCCGACTTCGAGGCGGTCCGCGACCTCGTACTGCGCGGGCTGCGGGGTTAGCGGGAAGGTCCGGGAAGTCGAGACGGGACCAGCAAACACAAGACGGGACCGGCCAGGAAGGCGAGGCGGTCCGGAGAAACCCGAAGAGCCCCGGCGCACCCCGGAGAAACCGCACCGCCCCCCGCCCCGAAGGCGAACACGACGCCGGCCGGTCCCCTGTGTGTTGGGGACCGGCCGGCGTTCACGTTGGCGTCCGGCGGGGCGGTCGACGGCCACGGCCCGTGGGCGTGGCCGTCGTCGGCGCTCCCGCCGTCAGGCGGTTCAGCAGCCGAGCAGACGCGCGCCCAGGTAGGACTGGATCTGGTCCAGGCTGACGCGCTCCTGCTTCATGGTGTCGCGCTCGCGCACCGTGACCGCGTTGTCGTCGAGGGTGTCGAAGTCGACGGTGACGCAGAACGGGGTGCCGATCTCGTCCTGGCGACGGTAGCGGCGGCCGATGGCGCCCGCGTCGTCGAACTCGATGTTCCAGAACTTGCGGAGGTCCGTGGCAAGCCCCTTGGCCTTCGGGGAGAGCTGCGGGTTGCGGGAGAGCGGCAGGACCGCGACCTTCACCGGGGACAGGCGCGGGTCGAGGCGCAGCACGGTGCGCTTCTCCAGCTTGCCCTTGGCGTTCGGCGCCTCGTCCTCGGTGTAGGCGTCGAGGAGGAAGGCGAGCATGGTGCGGCCGACACCGGCCGCCGGCTCGATGACGAACGGGGTGTAGCGCTCGCCGGCCTCCTGGTCGAAGTAGGAGAGGTCCTGGCCGGACGCCTTCGAGTGCGCGTTGAGGTCGTAGTCGGTGCGGTTGGCGACGCCCTCAAGCTCGCCCCACTCCGAGCCGCCGAACTGGAAGCGGTACTCGATGTCGGCGGTGCGCTTGGAGTAGTGGGAGAGCTTCTCCTTGGGGTGCTCGTACCAGCGGACGTTCTCCTCGCGGAGACCGAGGTCGCGGTACCAGTTCCAGCGCTGCTCCATCCAGTACTCGTGCCACTGCTCGTCCTCGCCCGGCTTGACGAAGAACTCCATCTCCATCTGCTCGAACTCGCGGGTCCGGAAGATGAAGTTGCCCGGGGTGATCTCGTTCCGGAAGGACTTGCCCATCTGGGCGATGCCGAACGGCGGCTTCTTCCGGGAGGTCTGCTGGACCTGCGCGAAGTTGGTGAAGATGCCCTGGGCCGTCTCGGGGCGCAGGTAGGCGACGGAGGCGGTGTCCTGCGACGGGCCGAGGTGGGTGGAGAGCAGACCGGAGAACTGCTTGGGCTCGGTGAAGCCGCCCTTGTTGCCGCAGTGCGGGCAGTTGACGTCGGCGAGGCCGTTCTCGGGGAGCTTGCCGTGCTTGGCCTCGTACGCCTCCTCCAGGTGGTCGGCGCGGAAGCGCTTGTGGCAGGAGGTGCACTCGGTGAGCGGGTCGGTGAAGGTGGCGACGTGGCCGGACGCCTGCCACACCTCGGGAGCCAGGATCACCGACGAGTCGATGCCGACCACGTCCTCGCGGGAGGTGACCATGGCACGCCACCACTGGCGCTTGATGTTCTCCTTGAGCTCGACGCCGAGGGGACCGTAGTCCCAGGCAGCGCGGGAGCCGCCGTAGATCTCACTGCAGGGGTAGACGAAGCCACGGCGCTTGCTCAGGCTGACGATGGTATCGATCTTGTCGGCGGCCACGGTGCTCTCTTCAGTACGACGTCGGACAGTGGATAGGGGGGCGCGATGCGCCTCGATGCGGTGTGGTGATCGCGAGACGGCTGGGCGAATAGTTCAGGGTAGCGGCGGGCGTACCCCGCGGACCAAATCGATTCCGGATAGCTTCCGGCCGTTGTCCTCGCCTTGTGACCTGGCACGCACTTTGTTGACAATCATTTCCATGTTTGTTGAAAATGACTGTCATGAACGTACGCCCTCACATATCCCGCGCGGCCGTCGCCGGAGCCGCGGTACTCGGCCTGCTGGGTCTCTCCGCCTGCTCCACCACCGCCTCCGGGCGCACCGACGACGGCAAGCTGAAGGTGGCGGCGTCGTTCTATCCGATGCAGTTCCTCGCCGAGCAGATCGGCGGGTCGCACGTCGAGGTGTCCAACCTCACCAAGCCGGGCGTGGAGCCGCACGACCTCACGCTCACCCCCAAGCAGACCGGCCAGCTCAGCGAGTCCGGCGCGATCGTCTACCTCAAGGGCCTGCAGCCCGCCGTGGACGACGCGGTCGCGCAGTCCGGGGTGCAGCACATCGCGGACGCGGCGAAGCTGACCCGCATGGAGACGCACGGTCCCGAGGTGGACGGGCACCACCACACCACCGGCGACAACCACGCGCACTCCGAGTCCGAGCCCGGCCAGGACCCGCACGTCTGGCTGGACCCGGTGAAGTTCGCCGAGGTCGCCAAGGGCGTGAACACCACGCTCGCGGAGGCCGACCCGAAGCACAGGGCCGACTACCGGAAGAACACCGACGTCCTGGTGAAGAAGCTGGACGCGCTGAACAAGGAGTTCGCGGACGGCCTGAAGAACCGCGCCTCGGACACCTTCATCACCACGCACGCCGCCTTCGGCTACCTCGCCGAGCGCTACGGCCTGACCGAGGAGGCGATCAGCGGCCTGGACCCGGAGTCCGAGCCCAGCGCCAACCGGATCAAGGACCTGCACACCCTCGCGGAGCAGCACCACGTCTCCACCGTGTTCTTCGAGACGCTGGCCAACCCGGCCACCGCCAAGACCCTCGCCGGCGACCTGCACCTGAAGACCGATGTGCTGGATCCGCTGGAGGGGATCACCGACAAGTCCCGCGGCAAGGACTACTTCTCGGTGCAGCGCGCCAACCTCGCCGCGCTCCAGAAGGCGCTCGGCACCAAGTGACCGGCCCCGGGCCCCTCCCGCGTCCCGCGCACCCCGCGCGATACGCCCCGCACATCCCGCACATCCCGCACACCAGGACGCATCGCACGACGGAGGTCGACAGATGAAGGACACAGGCCAGCCCGTCATAGCCCCGGAGGCCGGTGGCCGGCCCGCCGAGGACCGGTCGGCGGTCATCGAGCTGCGCGGGGCGACCGCGTCGCTGGGCTCCCGACCGGTGCTGCGCGGCGTCGATCTGACCGTGCGGTCCGGCGAGGTCGTCGCGCTGCTCGGCGCCAACGGCTCGGGCAAGTCCACCGCCGTCCGCTCGGTGATCGGCCAGGTCCCGCTGACCAGCGGTGACCTCGCGCTCTTCGGGACGCCGTTCCGCCGCTTCAAGGACTGGGCGCGGGTCGGGTACGTGCCGCAGCGCACCACCGCGGCCGGCGGGGTGCCGGCCACCATCCGCGAGGTGGTCACCGCCGGCCGGCTGGCCCGGACGAAGCTCGGCCTGCTCCGCAAGGCGGACCGGGCCGCGGTGCACCACGCGCTGGAACTGGTCGGGATGGCGGACCGGGTCAAGGACTCGGTCAACGCCCTGTCGGGCGGGCAGCACCAGCGGGTGCTGATCGCCCGGGCGCTGGCCGGCGAACCGGATCTGCTGATCATGGACGAGCCGATGGCCGGCGTGGACCTGGCGAGCCAGGAGGTGCTGGCCTCGGCGCTGCGCGAACAGGTCGGCCGCGGCGCCACGGTCCTGCTGGTGCTGCACGAACTCGGCCCGCTGGAGCCGCTGATCGACCGCGCGGTGGTGCTGCGGGACGGCTGCGTCGTCCACGACGGCCCGCCGCCCGAGGCGGTCGGGCAGCACGCCCTGCCCGGCCACGACCACGTCCATCCGCACGCCGACGCCGCCGCGGAGCCGCTCCGCACCGGCCTGCTGAGCTAGGGGCCCGCCGCCATGGAAATGCTCGACTTCGCCTTCATGCAGCGGGCGCTGATCGCCGCCCTGATCGTCGGGATCACCGCGCCCGCCATCGGCATCTACCTCGTCCAGCGCCGCCAGGCCCTGATGGGCGACGGCATCGGCCATGTCGCGCTGACCGGCGTCGGCCTGGGCTTCCTGCTCAACACCAGCCCGGTCTGGGTCGCCACCGCGGTCGCGGTCGTCGGTTCGGTGGTGATGGAACTGATCCGCTGGTACGGCAAGACCCGCGGCGATCTGGCGCTGGCCATGCTGTTCTACGGCGGCATGGCGGGCGGTGTGATGCTGATGAACCTCTCGGACGCGGGCTCCAGCGCCAACCTGGGCACGTATCTGTTCGGTTCGATCACCACCGTCTCGCCGCAGGACATGACGACGATCTACGTACTGGCCGCGCTGGTGCTGGCGATCACGGTGGGGCTGCGCCGCCAGCTGTTCGCGGTCTGCCAGGACGAGGAGTTCGCCCGGGTCACCGGCCTGCCGGTGCGGCTGCTGAACCTGCTGATCGCGGTAACCGCCGCGGTCACCGTCACGGTCGCCATGCGGGTGGTCGGTCTGCTGCTGGTCAGCGCGCTGATGGTGATCCCGGTCGCGGCGGCCCAGCAGATCAGCCGCAGCTTCGCGGTGACCTTCGCGACCGCGGTGGCGATCGGCGTGGCGGTGACCCTCACCGGCACCACCGCCTCGTACTACGTCGATGTGCCGTCCGGCGCGACCATCGTGCTGTTCGCCATCGCCCTGTTCGTGGTCTTCACGGCGCTGGCCACCCCGTTGGCCAGAAGGCGGGCCGCGGCGGCCGGGAAGGGGTGCACCCTGGAAGTACCCGCCAGCCGCACCGCCGAGGACGACGTCCGGGTGTAACGGCGTCACAGGCATCCCGTCGCGCCGGTGCGCAAGGCCGCGCCGGCGTGCGGGGACGGTCCTCGGGGCGGTGTGGGACGGCCTGTCCGAAGGGATACATAAGGGAGTAGATGTAAGCGCCAAACAGGGCTTCCGGCCATCACCTGGCACAATGGCCAAACGCATGCGCGGGAGAAGTCCTGACGTCCTAGGGAGGCAACGGTGGCGACGAGCGCGGGATCTCCGGTCCGCGGCCGGTCGACGCGGCAGCGCACCGCGGTTTCGGCCGCACTCGACGAGGTCGACGAGTTCCGCAGCGCGCAGGAGCTCCACGACATGCTCAAGCACCGGGGCGACTCGGTCGGGTTGACCACCGTCTACCGGACGCTCCAGTCCCTCGCCGACGCCGGCGAGGTCGACGTGCTGCGCACCAGCGACGGCGAGGCCGTCTACCGCCGGTGCAGCAGCGACGACCACCACCACCACCTGGTGTGCCGGGGTTGCGGCAAGGCCGTCGAGGTCGAGGGCCCGGCGGTGGAGAAGTGGGCCGAGCAGATCGCCGTCGAGCACGGCTTCCGCGATGTGGCGCACACCGTCGAGATCTTCGGGACGTGCGGCGACTGCGCGTCGAAGGCGGAGGCAGGGGCGAGGAACAGGGGCGTCTGACGCCCCGGCTGCCAGCCCTGCTCACCCCGTCCCCGACGGCCGCCCTCCCCACCGCGACCGGAGGGTATGAGCACGGCCGTCCAGGTCCCCCGAACACGACGGGCCGCCTCCCCGCGCGAGGAGGCGGCCCGTCCGCCGTTCACCGACCCGCCGTCCGCGGGCCCGCCCTCAGGTCGCCTTCTCGCCCGTTTCCAGCGGCGCCGCGCCGAACCGGCGGTCCCGCTTCGCGTACTCCAGGCACGCGTCCCAGAGGTTCCGGCGGTCGAAATCAGGCCAAAGGATGTCCTGGAACACCATCTCGGCGTAGGCGCTCTGCCAGATCAGGTAGTTCGAGGTCCGCTGCTCACCGGAGGGCCGGACGAACAGATCCACATCGGGCATGTCCGGGTAGTACATGTACTTCGCCACGGTCTTTTCGTTGACCTTGGACGGGTCCAGCTTCCCGGCCCGGACGTCCGCCGCGATGGCCGCCGCGGCATCCGCGATCTCCGCCCGGCCGCCGTAATTGACGCAGAAGTACAGCGTCATCGCGTCGTTGTTCTTGGTCTGTTCCTGGGCGATCTGGAGTTCCTGGACGACGGACTTCCAGAGTTTCGGCATCCGGCCGACCCAGCGGATACGAATACCCAGCGCGTCCATTTCGTCCCGGCGCCGCCGGATGACGTCCCGGTTGAAATTCATCAGGAAGCGGACCTCGTCCGGCGACCGCTTCCAGTTCTCGGTGGAGAAGGCGTAGAGCGAGAGGTTCTTCACGCCCATTTCGATGCAGCCCTTGAGGACGTCGAGCACGACGCCCTCGCCCACCTTGTGGCCCTCCGTGCGCGGCAGCCCGCGCTCCTTGGCCCACCGCCCGTTGCCGTCCATCACGATCGCGACGTGGTTCGGGACGAGCTCGCCGGGGATCCTCGGCGGACGCGCGCCCGAGGGATGCGGCTCGGGCGTCTGGTATTCACGTCGATTACGCCCCAGAATCCCGCGTACTGCCATGCGCCCACGTCTCCTATGCAATATCGATGGACGGTGTCTTCACGGTGTCGTCGTGGCCCGGCGGTGCCGCCCCGCGCTATTTCTCCACGTAGCGCAGGGACCGCAGGCCGCGCTCCAGGTGCCAGTGCAGATACGCCGCGACGAGGCCGCTGCCCTCCCGGACATGGCGCGCCTCGCAGGCGTCCGCGGTCTCCCAGTCGCCGGTCAGCAGCGCGCTCAGGAGTCCGATGGCCTCTGAGGAGGGTACGACGCTTCCGGGCACCCGGCAGTCACCGCACACCACGCCGCCCGACCCCACCGAGAAGAACCGGTTCGGACCGGGCATTCCACACCGCGCGCAGGCGTCGAAACTTGGCGCATAGCCGTTCACCGCCAGCGAGCGCAGCAGGAACGCGTCCAGCACCAGGTGCGGCGCGTGCAACCCGTTGGCCAGCGTCCGCAACCCGCCGACCAGCAGCAGGTACTGCTGGACGGCCGGCTCGCCCTCGTGCTCGGTGAACCGCTCGGCCGTCTCCAACATGGCCGTCCCGGCCGTGTAGCGGGCGTAGTCCGTCACGATCGCGCCACCGTACGCGGCGATCGTCTCGCTCTGCGTGCACAGCGGCAGCCCGCGCCCGATCAGTTCCCCGCCGCGCGCGAAGAACTGCACGTCCACGTGCGAGAACGGCTCCAGCCGGGCCCCGAACTTCGACTTCGTGCGCCGCACCCCGCGCGCCACGGCCCGCACCCGGCCGTTACCGCGGGTGAGCAGCGTGATGATCCGGTCCGCCTCGCCCAGCTTCTGGGTGCGCAGCACGATGCCGTCGTCGCGGAACAGGGTCATACCGCCATTCTCGCCCACGCGGCGGACGGGCCGGCCGCAGGCCCGGCGGCTCCCTCACCACGCCCGCTCACCCCGGCTCCGGGCGTTGGCGTGGCCGGTCTCCGCCCGCAGCCGCTCGGCGGCGGTGGCGCACCGGACCGCCCCGGGGGCGCACTCCCACTCCCGCCCGCCCCCGACCGGCCGCAGCCGGAGGCGCGGCCCCTCCCGGCCCACCACCTGTCCGACCCGCCCGTCCCGGGTGTCGATCACGTACGCCCCGACGGCCGGGACCACGGGTGTGCCCGTCCTCACCGCTCCCCCAGCGCCTTCGCCAGCCGCCGGGCGGTCTCCATATTGCAGCGCCCCAATTCCACGAGCGGGGGCATGGTGCGGTGCGCGTAGGAAACCGGGTCGAGGCCGAGCGACGGCAAAATGATGCCAGCTCGGGCCAAAGCTTCCCGC
This sequence comes from Streptomyces noursei, assembly GCF_016917755.1. GTDB lineage: Bacteria > Actinomycetota > Actinomycetes > Streptomycetales > Streptomycetaceae > Streptomyces > Streptomyces yunnanensis. Next base: position 3,657,090 of record NZ_CP070326.1, read on the forward strand.
AATTCCGCCAGCGCGCTTTCCACTTCGTCGACTTCTTTCCGCATGGCCACCACTTTCCGCGAGGATTTTTTCACCGTTCGCAGCGAAAGCGTGACGCTCCGGAGCTAGCCTGGGCAACAGGACCGGCGCTGCAACTGCCGGGCAGGGAAAGGAAGTAGACGATGGCCAACGCCTCACGCCAGGTGCTCTGGGAGTATTGGGGAACAGAACTCAAGCGACATCGGGAGAACGCCGCCTTAACCCAGGAGATGCTGGGAGAGAAGGTGTTCGTCTCCGGCGGATACATCGGACAGTTCGAGCAGGCGATCCGTCGCCCCCAGCTGGATGTGGCGATCCGCATCGATCAGGTTCTACAAACCGACGGTTTTTTCGAGCGAGCATGGCGCAAGCTCATCGACGACCAGCGGTACGCGGATTACTTCGCGAAGGTGGTGGAGCTTGAGCCTCTGACGACAACGATCTGCGAGTTTGCGCCAATGATCGTGCCCGGTCTGCTCCAGACCGAGCCATACATGCGGGCGATCATGCGAGCAGCCAGTCCGTTCGCGCCGGACGAGGCGTTCGACGAGGGCGTGCAGTCGCGCCTGGACCGCGCGGTCATCCTCAACAGCGGGGTACCTTCCACGTATTGGGCAGTGCTGCATGAGGCCGTCCTCCGAGTACCGGTGGGCGGACCGGTCGTTATGGCCGAGCAGCTGGAGCACATCGTGCGGCTCGTCCGCGAGCACAAAGCCCTGATCCAGATCCTCCCGTTCACCGCAGGCGCGTACCCGTCCATGGGCAAGATGCTGAAGCTCATGGACTTCGACGATGCCCCGCCAACTGCCTATACAGAGGCGGTGTATGCGGGCACGCTGCTGGACGATCCGGCCATAGTGAAGCGCGTGCAGCAGGACTACGATTTGATCCGGGCCGCAGCGCTCTCGCCGGAGGCGTCCCTGGCCCTGATCGAATCAGCGGCGGAGGAATACCGAAAATGCGCACCTACGACCTGAGCACGGCCGAGTGGCACAAGAGCAGCTACAGCAACGGCGAAGGCGGCAGCTGCGTCGAGGTCGCTCGCTGGCGTAAGAGCAGCTACAGCGGCCACAACAACGACGATTGCGTCGAGGTCCGCGACGACCTCCCCGGCCTCGTCCCCGTCCGTGACAGCAAAAACCCGCACGGACCGGCGCTGGTCTTTCCGGTCGACGGGTGGTCGACATTCGTGGATGCCGTGAAGAGCGGCCAGTACAAGCCAATCTGAGAGCGCCTCATCCGCGCACCATCCGCGTCTTCGCCACACCATCTCCACAAGGCCCCGCCATCCGTCCGGATGTCGGGGCCGCATCACGTTACCGACCGGTCATCGACGACTGAATGCGACCTTCCACACTTCTCCGTCCACGCACGTCAAGGACCCTTACGGCGTGTCAGGCGACAGGTAGCATCCGGTGATGTTCGGCGGCACGGCAGCCGTGGCGGCCGAGACATCCCCGTCCGTCCCAAACGAGGATCTCGATGACATCCATACCGCAGGCGCTGTTGTGGTGCCTCAGCGCAGGTACGGCCGCCGCCGTGGTGCTGGCGGCGCTCCTGGTCCGCGTGCGCAAGGAGCGGGCCGGCCTCAGAGCCCGCCTGACCGCAGCCGAGGAACACAACAGCGCCACGCTCCACAGCAACACGGAGCTGTCGGCCAGGCTGCGGGCCACCGAGGCCGAGATCCGGCACCTGGCCGAGGCCCGGCTGCCCGACCTGACCCTGGCGCTGGCCCATCCGCACGTACCGGTGCGCGGTCTGCTGGACAAACGATTCGGCGGGTCGGGGACCGACGAGGCGCTGGAGGCCGTGCTGACGCAGGTCGGCGAGGCGATCACCAAGGAGCGCACCCGGGTCGACGCGGCGGCGCAGTCCACGCTGCGCGGCGCGACCACCACGATCCAGGCGCTGCTGTACCAGGTGCAGACCTCGTTGCAGACGATGCAGCACAAGTACGACGACCCGCAGATCGCGCAGGACCTGCTCGACGCGGACTTCCTCAACGAGCAGGCGCTGCGCCGCGTCCAGGCCACCGGCGTCGTGTGCGGTGCCTGGCCGGGTCTGACCCGCGAGGACTCCTACCTCGCGGAGCTGGTGGTGGGCGCCACCTCGCGGCTGCGCGGCTACGAGCGGGTGCAGGTCAGCAACCAGCTGCGGGACCCGGTCGCGGTGGTGGCACGGGCCGTCGAGCCGATCGCGATCACCGTCACCGAGCTGCTGGCGAACGCGCTGCACCACTCGCACCGGGAGCTGCCGGTCTCCGTCACGCTCCAGCAGGGCAGCCGCGGCGCCTCGGTGATCATCGACGACTACGGCGTCGGCATGCACGACGACGAGATCAAGCACGCGATGGAGCTGCTGGCGGGCGGCGACAGCCTGCTGCTGACGCAGCTCGGCGACCCGCCCCGGTCGGGCTTCGCCGCCGCCGGCCAGCTGGTGCGGCAGTACGGATTCGGGGTGCACGTGGAGCCGTCGCCGTACGGCGGGGTGCGGGCCGTGGTCTACATCCCGGGCGATCCGCTGCTGACCGTCCTCGACGCGGGCGCGCGGCCGATCTCGGTGATGGCGCCGATGCCGCACCGGGCCCCCGGCGGGCCGCGGGACCGGGCGGCGGTGCCGTCCACGATGCCGACCGGGGCGAGCGCCCCGGCCACCCCCGCGGCGGCCATGCCGGCGCCGCGCCCCGCGCCGGCCGAGCCCTACGCGGCGCCCGCGCAGCCGGCGCCGGCGGCCGCCGCACCGGAGCCGCAGCAGTCGCACCAGGACCAGGCGCCGGCCGAGGGTGAGTTGCCGCGCCGGCGCCGTCGTCGGCCGCAGTCCGAGCCGCAGCCCGAGTCCCACCCCGACACGATCAACCTGCGCTCCCCGGAGGAGACGGGGTCCCGCTGGGCGGCGCTCCAGCGAGGCACCGAGTCCGGGCGGGCCGCAGCCCATTCAGAACCCCCGCGCAGTCCCGAAGGGAACGCCCAGTCATGAACAGCCCCACCCGTCGCCGTGTCACCGAGGACAAGTCCTGGGTGCTGGCTCCCCTGTTGGAGCTGCCGCATGTCGTCCACGCCGCCGTCATCTCCGGCGACGGCTTCATCGAGGGTGCCTCGCCGGGCCTGTCGCGGGAGGCCGCGGAGGGCGTCGCGGCGATGATGTCGGCGCTCCAGGGCGCGGGGCGCGCGGTCACCGCGGCGTTCACCGAGCAGGACGACGCGCGGCTGCGGCAGACCGTGATCGAGTCCGACGAGGGTTTCGTTTTCGCGATACCGGCGGGTGAGAACACCTGCCTGGCCGTTTTCGCCGACCCGGAGGTGAACATGGGCGTCGTCGCGCACCACATGCAGATCCAGGTGACGACCCTGGGCAAGAAGGTCATGAACAGCCCGGCTCGGGACCTCGGCAGCCAAGCATGACGCCGCGCCAGAGCAGCGGACGGCGCCTCGTACCGGCCTATCTGGCGACCGGCGGACGCGCCCAACCGAGCCGCAACACGTTGGACCGGCTGACCGTGCTGATCAGTGTGGACATGCCGATCACCAGCGAAGTGCGCCCCGAAGAGCACCGGATCCTGGAGCTGCTCCAGCCCGGGGCGCTGACTCTGGCCGAGGTGGCCGCCCACCTTCACCTGCCGGTGAGCGTGGTGAAGGTGCTGGTGGCCGACCTCGTCGATGCCGGGCGCCTGCACGCCCGAGTCCCCATACCCGAAGCCGAGCAATTCGACCGGCAGATCCTGGAGAGGGTTCTCGATGGACTCCGCTCTCTCAAGTCCTAGCCCCGGCGCCGGGACCGGCAACATGTACCTCCGCGGCGAGAACCAGACGCTGGTGAAGCTGCTGGTCGCCGGCCCGTTCGGAGTCGGCAAGACCACGCTCATCCGCGCGCTCTCGGAAACCCCGCCGCTGCACACCGAAGAGGTGATGACGCAGAGCGGCGCGATGGTCGACGACCTCGCCGGCGTGCGGGACAAGACCACCACCACCGTCGCCATCGACTTCGGGCGGCTGACGCTGCCCGGGGACCTGGTGCTGTACCTGTTCGGCACGCCCGGGCAGAAGCGGTTCCGCCCGCTGTGGCAGGACATCGCCCGCGGTGCGCTGGGCGCCCTGGTCCTCGCGGACACCCGCCGGCTGGCGGACTCGTTCGAGGTGATGGACATCGTGGAGGAGGCCGGGCTGCGCTACGCGGTCGCGGTCAACACCTTCCCCGACGCCCCGCAGTACGACGTGGAGAAGATGCGCGAGGCGCTCGACCTGCACCCGGACACCCCGTTGGTGCTGTGCGACGCCCGGGACCGGGCGCAGTCCGTCGACGCACTGATCGCGCTGGTCCGACACGTCCTGGACCACACGCCCGAGGAGAACCCGAACCCGTGACTTCCCCGTACGAGCCGGGCGCCGCCCAGCCGCCGTCCTGCCCCGGACAGGCCGTTCCGCCGACGCAGGCCGCCGCTCCGCCGCCGGGCTGTCCGGCGCACGGGATGCCGCAGGCCCCGGCGCAACCGGACGCGTACGCGCCGGTGAGGCTGTACGGGCCGGAGTTCGCCGCCGACCCGCAGCGGATCTACGCGCATCTGCGGCAGTACGGGGCGGTGGCCCCGGTGGAGATCGCGCCCGAGGTGCCCGCGCTGCTGGTGACGGACTACCGGGCGGCGCTGGAGCTGCTGAACGACGACACCACCTGGTCCAAGGACTCCCGGGCCTGGATGCAGACCGTCCCGCCGGACACGCCGGTCATGCCGATGCTGCACTGGCGGCCGAACGTCTTCTACAGCGACGGGCCGGCGCACGTCCGCTACCGCGACGTCATCGTCGACAGCTTCAAGCTCGTCGAGCCGCACGAGCTGCGGGCCCGGGTGCACGACGCGGCGGACACCCTGATCCGGCGGTTCGGCGACCGCGGCGAGGCGGATCTGATCGCGGACTACGCGCGGCTGATCCCGCTGCTGATGTTCAACTCCCTCTTCGGGCTGCCCGATTCGTACAGCGACCGGCTGATCGCGGCGATCGCCGGAATGATGGAGGGCAACTCGCCGGAGGAGGCGCAGGCCGCCAACGAGGCGTACACGCAGTACATCATGGAGCTGGTCGGCGCGAAGAAGGCACAGCGCGGGCCGGACCTCACCTCGTGGATGATGGACCATCCCAACGAGCTGGGCGACGAGGAACTGATCCACAACATCATCCTCGTGATGGGGGCGGGCAACGAGCCGCTGGCCAACCTCATCGGCAACGCCCTCTCCCGCATGCTGTCGGACGACCGCTACTACAACACCGTCTCCGGCGGGGCACTGACCGTCCACGACGCCATCAACGAGGTGCTGTGGAACGACCCGCCGATGGCCAACTACTCCGCGCACTTCCCGGTCCGGGACGTCTTCTTCCACGGCACCTGGGTGCGCGCCGGGCAGCTGGTGATGGTGTCGTACGCGGCGGCCAACAGCCAGTTCGACACCACGGGCGCCCAAGGCCCGGGGTCGGGCAGCGGATCACACCTGGCGTGGGCGGCGGGGCCGCACGCCTGTCCGGTGAAGCGGCACGCGCTGCTGATCGCCATCACCGCGATCGAGCGGCTCACCGCCTGGCTCTCGGACATCGAACTCGCCGTCCACCCAAGTGAGTTGGAGTGGCGCAACGGGGCCTTCCACCGGGCCTTGGCCGCCCTCCCGACCCGCTTCACCCCCATCACCCCGGACCAGGCAGGAGCCACGCCATGGCAGACCAGCGGCCCTTCGTCATCGACCCCACCGGAGCCGACGTCCACGGCGAAGCAGCCCGCCTCCGCGCACTAGGCCCCGCGGCCCGGATCGAGCTGCCCGGCGGCATCCGAGCCTGGGGCGTGACCGGTCACGCCCTGCTCAAACAGCTGCTCACCGACGACCGGATCTCCAAGAACCCGAGGGACCACTGGCCGGAGTGGCAGCGCCCGGAGATCCGCGGCAGCTGGCTCCAGTCGTGGATCGGCGTGACGAACATGTTCACCGCCTACGGCCCCGACCACCGGCGGCTGCGGAAGCTGATCGCCCCGGCGTTCACCGCGCGCCGCACGGACGCGATGGTGCCGCGGGTGGAGCAGATCACCCGCGACTTACTGGACGGGCTGGCGGCGCGCCCCGCGGGCGAGGTGATCGACCTGCGGGAATCCTTCAACCACCCGCTCCCCATGCAGGTGATCTGCGAGCTGTTCGGCTACCCGGAGGGTGCGCCGCGGAGCGAACTGGCCCGCGTCGTCGCCGAGATCATGGACACCACGGCCACCCCGGAGCAGGCCGCGGCGACCCAGCTGGCGGTGGCCGAGCTGCTCGGTTCGCTGGTCGCGGCCAAGCGCGCGGAGCCCACGGACGACCTGACCAGCCTGCTGGTCGCGGCCCGGGACGACGAGGGCCAGGGGATGACCGAGCGGGAGCTGCTGGACACCCTGCTGCTGGTCATCGGCGCCGGCCACGAGACCACCGTGGACCTGCTGGGGAACGCGGTGTTCGCGCTGCTGACCCACCCCGAGCAGCTGAAGCTGGTGCGGGCGGGCGGCGCGTCGTGGAACGACGTGATCGAGGAGACGCTGCGCTGGTCGCCGAGCATCGCCAGCCTGCCGCTGCGGTTCGCCGTCGAGGACGTCGAGCTGCCGCACGGCGAGGTGATCCGCAAAGGCGAGGCGCTGCTGCCGATGTACGCGGCGGCGGGCCGGGACCCCGAGCAACACGGCGCGGACGCCGTCACGTTCGACGTCCGGCGGGCGGCCCAGGAGCACCTGGCGTTCGGGCACGGGGTGCACCACTGCATCGGCGCGCCGCTGGCCCGGCTGGAGGCACGGACCGCGCTGCCGGCGCTCTTCGAACGGTTCCCGGACATCCATCTGGCCGTGCCGGCCGAGGAGTTGGCGCCGGCCGGCGGATTCATCGCGGGCGGGCTGGCGAGCCTGCCGGTGCGACTGACGGCCTGAGCCGGGCGGCCCCCGGCAGCATGCGGCCCCGCCACCGGTTGCGTCCGGTGGCGGGGCCGTCCTCGTGCCGGACGGCGCCTGGGGGCGGGGCGCCGCCGTGGGCCGGGGTCTCTTCCGGCGACCTAGCCGCGGTAGCGCGGCGAGCGGGCCGCCGCGGCCAGCAGGCGGCCGATGTCCTCCGGGCGGAGCGTCAGGGCGGCGCCGGCGGTGCTGAGCACCTCGCGTTCGGCGGGGGTGCAGGGGCCGTCGGCGAGGGCGATCCGCGCGCCCTGGAGGAGCAGCGATTCCCGCCCGGCGGGGGCGAGGTGCGGCGCCAGCGGCTCCAGCGCCTCGTGGAGCTCTATGGCCAGCGCGGTGCCGCACGGGTCGAGGCCCCGATGTCCGCAGTGGCCGCCGGTGGCGGCCTGGTACGTGCCGGTCATCCGGCCGGTGTCGGCGGCCAGCGCGGCGAGCAGGGTGAGCAGGTGGTCCTCGGTGCAGTCGGCGGAACCGGCCGCGCGGACGGCGGCGACCGCGGTGTCGCGGACCGCGCGGGAGGCCGTGCCACCGGCCGCCAGCAGGGCCAGGGTCAGGGTGTGGACGGCGTCCCGGAGCATCGCGGAGAACCGGACGGTGGTGGGGTGGTCGAGCGCGTCCAGCCCGAAGTGGCCCTGGCAGGCGGAGCATTCGAGGATCGGCCCGGCGTCGCCGCGGGCGAGGACGGGAATGCCGAGGACGGTGAGGCGGCGCCGGCCGGTGCGGCGGAGGTAGTTGCGGTCGCCGCCGCAGTCGGGACAGAAGAACTCGCCGTCGGCGACGGTCCGCCACGATGTGCGCACCCCCACCACACATACGTTGCGCATCACGTCAGCCCTCCGTCATTCCCCACAGCCTTGAGGACATGGGAGGCGCCCCCATCGGCCACTTCGCCTTTCGTTACGTGATGTTAGCCACATCGGTGATGCGTCGTCAGCACCTCGTATCGGACAACGGATGCTCCGCTGGCCGGAATACAGGCGGGGATGCGTACGGAGTGTGTACGGGACGCGGAACGCCCGCAGGGCGGATGCGGAACGGCCCCGCCGCTCCGGGGTGCGGAGCGGCGGGGCCGTGCGCGAGGTGACGCGAGGGGGGGGTCAGCGCGCCGCGCGGTTGACGGCGGAGACCACGGCCTTGAGGGAGGCGCGGGTGGTGTTGGCGTCGATGCCGATGCCCCACAGCACCTTGCCGTCGATGGCGCACTCGATGTACGAGGCGGCCTGCGCGGAGGCGCCCTCGCTCATGGTGTGCTCCTGGTAGTCCAGCAGGCGGGCGTCGATGCCCAGGCCCTGCAGCGCGTGGAAGAACGCGGAGATCGGGCCGTTGCCGGAGCCCACCAGGACGGTCTCGACGCCGTCCACCTCGGCCTCGACGGTGAGGGTGTCCACGCCGTCCTTGTCGGTGGTGGTCTGCCCGGCCCTGACCTGGATGCGGCCCCACGGGTTCTGCGGGTTGGGCAGGTACTCGTCCTGGAAGACCGACCAGATGGCGGCCGGGGTGACCTCGCCGCCCTCGGCGTCGGTCTTCTCCTGGATGATCCGGGAGAACTCGATCTGCATCCGGCGCGGCAGGTCCAGCTTGTGGTCGTTCTTCAGGACGTAGGCGATACCGCCCTTGCCGGACTGGGAGTTGACGCGGATGACCGCCTCGTAGGAGCGGCCGACGTCCTTCGGGTCGATCGGCAGATACGGGACGGCCCACTCGATGTCGTCGACGGTGACGCCCTTGGCGACCGCGTCGGCCTCCATCGCGTCGAAGCCCTTCTTGATGGCGTCCTGGTGGGAGCCGGAGAAGGCGGTGTAGACCAGGTCGCCCGCGTAGGGGTGGCGCGGGTGGACCTCCATCTGGTTGCAGTACTCGCTGGTGCGACGGATCTCGTCGATCTGCGAGAAGTCGATCTGCGGGTCGACGCCCTGGGAGAAGAGGTTCATGCCCAGCGTCACCAGGTCGACGTTGCCGGTGCGCTCGCCCTGCCCGAACAGGCAGCCCTCGACGCGGTCGGCGCCGGCCATGACGGCCAGCTCGGCGGCGGCGACGGCCGTCCCGCGGTCGTTGTGCGGATGGGTGGACAGGCAGACGAACTCGCGGCGCGACAGGTTCCGCGACATCCACTCGAAGCGGTCGGCGTGCGTGCTGGGCGTCGAACGCTCCACGGTGGCCGGCAGGTTGAGGATGATCTCGCGGCCCTCCTCGGGCTGCCAGATGTCCATCACGCCCTCGCAGACCTCCAGGGCGAAGTCCAGCTCGGTGTCGGTGAAGATCTCCGGCGAGTACTGGTAGCCGAAGGTCGTCTCGTCGCCCAGCAGCTTCTCGGCGTACTCCACCACCAGCCGGGTGCCGTCCACCGCGATCTGCTTGACCTGCTCCTTGGAGCCGCGGAAGACGACCCGGCGGAAGGTGGGGGCGGTGGCGTTGTAGAGGTGGACGGTGGCCCGGGGGGCGCCGCGCAGCGACTCCACGGTCCGCTCGATCAGCTCCTCCCGCGCCTGCGTCAGCACGGAGATCGTCACGTCGTCGGGGATCGCGCCCTCTTCGATGATCGACCGGACGAACGCGAAGTCCGTCTCACCGGAGGACGGGAAACCCACCTCGATCTCCTTGTAGCCCATGCGGACCAGCAGGTCGAACATCTCCCGCTTGCGGGCCGGCGACATGGGGTCGATCAGGGCCTGGTTGCCGTCGCGCAGGTCGGTGGAGAGCCAACGGGGAGCCTTGGTGATCCGCTTCTCCGGCCAGGCACGGTCCGGCAGCTGCACGGCCTCGAACGGGCGGTACTTGCGGATCGGCATGCCGGAGGGGGCTTGCGCGTGGGTGGCGTTGGTGATCGGGGTGGGGCGGCCGACTGGCTGCGACATATGCGTAGGGCTCCTCGGGGAGATCCGTATGACGGCCGACGGTCGAACGCAGCACCAGATCCCGCGGGGAGGGGGTCGGCCTACGACTACAGGCCCTCGCCGCGGCAGCTAAGAAGAAGCAGCCCGAAACGCATGATGCACAGTACGTTAGCGGAGGCGCGCAAGATCCGCAGTCGCGTATCAGTATGCGGGATCGCCCGGACGTAGCGCCGAATATGCGACCAACCACACGTTTTCGGGAACTTCGGCCGCTGCCAGTGACAGACGCATTACGCAGTGCCACCGTTTCCCTATGAAGGAATCCGTGACCCAGACGCGCATCACACCAGCCCCCACGACGCCGGTCTTCTGCACGATCGTGCCGCCGCACATCCTCGGCAGGCTCGCCGAGTCCGACGACCCCGCCTGGCACGAGCCCGCCCGCCGCACCCTGGAGCACGACGCCCTCCACCGCACCCGCCGCACCGGTCTCGCCGCCCAGGCCCGCGCCCCGCAGGAGGCCCGGGCCGCCGCCGACAAGCCCAACCGCACCGTCTACGACGCCGGCCACCAGCAGGACCTGCCCGGCACCAAGGTCCACTCCGAGACCGACGGCCCCTCCAAGGACGCCTCCGTCAACCGTGCGCACGCCGGCCTCGGCGCCACCTTCGAGCTCTACCTGAAGGTCTACGGCCGCAAGTCCATCGACGGCGCCGGCCTCCCGCTGGACGCCACCGTCCACTACGGCGAGAAGTACGACAACGCCTTCTGGGACGGCCAGCGCATGGTCTTCGGCGACGGCGACGGCCGGCTCTTCAAGGACTTCACCATCCCCGTCGACGTCATCGGCCACGAGCTGACCCACGGCGTCACCCAATACACCGCCAACCTCGACTACCAGGCCCAGTCCGGCGCCCTGAACGAATCCATCTCCGACGTCTTCGGCTCCCTGATCAAGCAGTACGCGCTGAACCAGACCGCCGACCAGGCCGACTGGCTGATCGGCGCGGACCTGCTCGCCCCGGGCGTGCACGGCAAGGCGCTGCGCTCGATGAAGGCCCCCGGCACCGCCTACGACGACCCGCAGCTCGGCAAGGACCCGCAGCCCGCCACGATGGCCGGCTACGTCCAGACCGCCGACGACAACGGCGGCGTCCACCTGAACTCCGGCATCCCCAACCACGCCTTCTACATCGTCGCCAGCGCGCTGGGCGGCAAGGCGTGGGAGCGCGCGGGCCAGATCTGGTACGACGTCCTGACCGGCGGCCACCTGGCCAAGAACGCCCAGTTCGCCGACTTCGCCAACCTCACCGTGCAGGCCGCCCAGACCCGCTACGGCGCGTCCGGCGCCGAGCACGAGGCCGTGGTCAAGGCGTGGTCCCAGGTGGGCGTGCTCGGCAAGTAGCCCGCCGCCCCGGGGAGGGTGTGGTCGCCGGCGCGACTATTCCCTCCCCTTCGGGTAGAAGCCCCCCATGCGCATCCACATCCGCCGCACCGGCGGCTTCGCCGGCATCGAGCGCCACGCCGAGATCGACACCGCAGACCGCGCCGACGCCGTCGACTGGCACACCCTCGCCGACCGCGCCCTGGCCGCCGCCCACGCCGCCCCGCCCGCCGGCGTCCCCGACGGCTTCCGCTACACCCTCACCGTCGACGACCGGACCGCCTACTGCACCGACCCCCAGCTCACCGACGACCAACGCGAACTGATCACCCGCGTACTGAAAGAGGGGGCGTAGGCGGGGGCATAGGCGGGCGGGGCCCACCACCCCCATCCCCAACCCCGTTCCGGACCGGGCGAGTTGCACACCCCTTGACACCGTTACCGACGGTTAACAGGATCCCGGGACATGACACCGGAGCCCGGATCCGCACGCCCCTCTGCCCCCGATTCCACACCGTCGCCCGACCGTCCCTCCCCCCTCCCCCGCTTCCCCCGCGACTTCCTGTGGGGCGTGTCCACCTCCGCCGCCCAGATCGAGGGCGCGGTGGACGAGGACGGGCGCGGGCCCTCCGCCTGGGACGCGTTCGCGGCCGAGGCCGGGCGGATCAAGGACGGCTCGACCCCCCGGGTGACGACCGACCACTACCACCGGTACCGCGAGGACGTGGCCCTGCTCAAGGAACTGGGCGTCGGCGCGTACCGGTTCTCGGTGGCCTGGCCCCGGGTGGTGCCCGAGGGCCGCGGGGCGGTCAACGGCGCCGGGCTGGACTTCTACGACCGGCTGGTGGACGCGCTGCTGGAAGCCGGGATCGCCCCCGTGCCGACGCTGTTCCACTGGGACACCCCACAGCCCCTGGAGGCGGCCGGCGGCTGGCTCGTCCGGGAGACCGCCGCACACTTCGCGGCGTACGCGGACACGGTGGCGGCCCGGCTCGGCGACCGGGTACCGCACTGGATCACCCTCAACGAACCCGCCGAACTGACCCTGCTGGGCTACGGCCTGGGCCAGCACGCACCCGGCCGGCACCTGCTCTTCGACGCACTGCCCGCCGCCCACCACCAGCTGCTCGGTCACGGCCTGGCCGTCCAGGCACTGCGCGCCCGCGGCGCCACCAGCATCGGGATCGCCAACTCGCACGGCCCGACCTGGCCGGCGTCGAACTCCCCCGCCGACACCGAAGCCGCCGACTTCTACGACCTGCTGCTCAACCGGCTCTTCGCCGAACCGATCCTGCTGGGGCGCTACCCCGACGAGGGCATCGCCGCGCTGCTCCCCGGCCCGGTCGCCGACGACCTCAAGACCATCTCCCAGCCACTGGACTGGTACGGCATCAACTACTACCAGCCGACCAGGATCGGGGCACCGGAGGCGGACGACGGCGCCACGGCCTCGGGCTTCTCCGGCATCCGACTGCCCGCCGGCCTGCCGTTCGCCCCACGGGAGATCGAGAACCGACCACGGACCGGCTTCGGCTGGCCCGTCGTCCCCGAGGCACTCACCGAACTGCTGCTGACCTTCCACCAGCGGTACGGCGCCGCCCTCCCGCCACTGATGATCACGGAGAACGGCTGCGCCTACGACGGCATCGACGACCCCGAACGGATCGCCTTCCTGGACGCCCACCTACGGGCCCTGCGGACGGCCCTGGACGCCGGCGCCGACGTCCGCGGCTACTTCGTCTGGTCCCTGCTGGACAACTTCGAATGGGCGGAAGGATTCCACCAACGGTTCGGCCTGGTACACGTCGACTACACGACACTGCGGAGGACGCCGAAGGCGTCTTTCCGGTGGTTCCGCGACGTGGTCGCTGCGCTTGGCTGACTTCCCACGTAGCCGGCGCCGACAACGTGGGAAGGTTAAAAACCCAGCTTGCGCAGCTGCTTGGGGTCGCGCTGCCAGTCCTTCGCGACCTTGACGTGCAGGTCGAGGAAGACCGGCGTGCCCAGGAGTGCCTCGATGTGCTTGCGGGACTTGGTGCCGACCTCCTTCAGGCGCTTGCCCTTGGGGCCGATGATGATGCCCTTCTGGCTGGGGCGCTCGATGTAGACGTTGGCGTGGATGTCCAGCAGCGGCTTGTCGGCGGGCCGGTCCTCGCGGGGGAGCATCTCCTCGACGACGACGGCGATGGAGTGCGGCAGCTCGTCGCGGACGCCCTCCAGCGCGGCCTCGCGGATCAGCTCGGCGACCATGACCTGCTCGGGCTCGTCGGTGAGATCGCCCTCGGGGTAGAGGGCGGGGCCCTCGGGGAGCAGCGGGACGAGGAGGTCGGCGAGCAGCGACACCTGCTTGTCGCCCACCGCGGAGACCGGGATGATCTCGGCCCACTCGATGCCCAGTTCCTTGCCGAGCTGGTCGATGGCGATCAGCTGGGCGGCCAGCGCCTTGGAGTCGACCAGGTCGGTCTTGGTGACGATGGCCACCTTGGGGGTCTTCTTGATGTCGGCCAGTTCACCGGCGATGTAGCGGTCGCCGGGGCCGATCTTCTGGTCGGCGGGGAGGCAGAAGCCGATCACGTCGACCTCGGACCAGGTGGTGCGGACGACGTCGTTGAGCCGCTCGCCGAGGAGGGTGCGCGGCTTGTGCAGGCCCGGGGTGTCGACCAGGACCAGCTGGGCGTCGGGGCGGTGCACGATGCCGCGGACGGTGTGGCGGGTGGTCTGGGGGCGGTTGGAGGTGATCGCCACCTTCGTTCCGACCAGAGCGTTCGTCAGGGTGGACTTGCCCGCGTTGGGGCGGCCGACGAAGCAGGCGAAGCCCGCACGGTGGGGTGCGGTGGAGTCTGTACGAACACTCATGACGCCCATTCTCCCCGATCCCCGCCGCGGCTCCGACCATCCGCCGCTCCCCGACCGCCACGGGGCGGGGCGCACAGGGGTGCGGCGCCCCGCCCGGTGGTGCGGCTCAGGCCGACGGGCCCGCCGGGACGTTGGCGCGCAGGGTGCCGTCGGGGGCGGCGAGCAGGACGGGGGTGTCCGGGCCGCCCAGGTCGCGGACGGCCGCGCGGTCGGCGTCGGCGGCCTGCTCGGCCTCGCTGACCACGGCCGCGGCCTCCAGGGACGTGGCGCCGCTGGCGACGGCCATCGCGACGGCCGTCTGGAGGGCGCTGAGCTTGAGGGAGTCCAGGGCGACGGTGCCGGCGACGTAGGTCCGGCCGGTCTCGTCGCGGACGGCGGCGCCCTCGGGGACGCCGTTACGGGCCCGCGCCGAGCGCGCGAGCGTGATGATCTTGCGGTCTTCGGGGTCCAGCGGTGCGGCTTCGGTCATACGGGCGAGCATATGTGGGGGCCGGGCCGGGGCCTACGGGGCGGGCCCGTCGACCGTGGCGGAGGCGCGGGCCGTCCCGCTCGCCCGGGTGTCGCGTCCGCGGTGAGAACGCACGATGGCTGAAGAGTCCGGTTGCCCCGCTCCCCTGTGCCGGGGCACCCGGCTCTTCAGCCAACGCCGTTTCCGGGTCCGCACCGGGCGGTGCCGCCGTGGGCATGCTGCCCGCGGGGGGCGTCGCCCGGTGCGGAGTCGTGTGTGACCACCGGATCGCCGGTCACCGTCGTCGGTGACCGGCCCCCCTCCCGGTGCCCGTGCTCGCGATGTCCGCGGCCTGGCCGGACGTCATCGCGAATGCTGCGGTGAGTTTTCCTTCACCGCCCGGCGGCGCCTCTCGAAAGGGCCGCGCCGGGGAAATCCGCCGCGATATTCACGGCGCCCCCGGATTCCCCACCTCGGGTCTTTCCACTCGCGGCGAGGGCATGATGCCGCCCGGGCGGTCCGCCCGCAGAGCTGCCGCGATGGTGGGCACCATCGCGGCTTTTCTTCCACGCATTTCGTTCAGCTTCCCTCTGCCACACAGCACCGACCCCCTTTTCGATGCCGGTTCGAAGATCTTTCCACGGAATTGGCGAGGGAATCCAGGGCTACCGGAAATGGCTTTGAGGATATTTCTGCTGCACTGCGGATCAGTAGCCGGGTGCGGGCGAATGCCCCACAGGTCCGGTGCCGCGAGGGCGGCGGGCCGGCGGTCAGGCGCCGGGGCCGTCACCCTGCGCGTCCGCCGCGCGGACCGGTTCGCAGAGCACCGTGACGATCTTGTTGCGGCGGCCGGCCGGCGACTCGGCGACCAGCCGCAGCGCCTTGAGGTCCGGGTCCGAGGCGTCGTCGGAGAGGTCCATCTCGGCGGTCGCACCGGCGATCGGGACCCGGCCCAGCAGCTTGGCGAGCAGCCCACCGACCGTCTCGACGTCCTCGTCGTCCAGTTCCGCCAGGCCGTACAGCTCGCCCAGCGCGCCGATGTCCAGCCGGGCGGTGACCCGGTAGCGGCCGCCGCCGAGATCCTGCACGGGCGGCAGTTCCCGGTCGTACTCGTCGGTGATCTCGCCGACGATCTCCTCCAGGATGTCCTCGATGGTGACGATGCCGGCGGTGCCGCCGTATTCGTCGATCACCACCGCGACGTGATTGCGGTCCCGCTGCATCTCGCGCAGCAGATCACCGGCGTTCTTGGTGTCGGGGACGAACACCGCGGGGCGCATCGCCGTGGAGACCAGTTCGCTCTCCGCGTCCCGGCTGATGTGCACCTTGCGGGCGAGGTCCTTGAGGTAGACCACGCCGACGATGTCGTCCTCGTTCTCCCCGGTCACCGGGATCCGGGAGAAGCCGGAGCGCAGCGCGAGGGTCAGCGCCTGGCGGATGGTCTTGAACCGCTCGACGGAGATCAGGTCCGTGCGCGGCACCATCACCTCCCGGACGAGGGTGTCGCCGAGCTGGAAGACCGAGTGCACCATCCGGCGCTCCTCGTCCTCGATCAGCGACTCCTTCTCGGCCAGGTCCACCAGCGACCGCAGCTCCGCCTCGGAGGCGAACGGGCCCTTGCGGAAGCCCTTGCCGGGGGTGAGGGCGTTGCCGAGCAGGATCAGCAGCTGCGGCACCGGGCCCATCACCCGGGCCAGCGGCAGCAGGACGTACGCCGCCGCGGTGGCGGTGTTGAGCGGGTGCTGGCGGCCGATGGTGCGCGGGGAGACCCCCACGGCGACGTAGGAGACCAGCACCATCACCGCGATGGCGACGGTCAGCGCCTCCCAGGTCGTGTCGAAGGAGCGCAGGCAGGCGTAGGTGACCAGGGCGCCGGCCGCCACCTCGCAGCCGACCCGCACCAGCAGGGCGACGTTGAGGTAGCGGGTGGGGTCGGCGGCGACCGCGGCGAGCTTGGCGCTGCCGCGGCGGCCGGAGCGGACCGCCTCCTCGGCGCGGAAGCTCGTCGTGCGGGTCAGCCCGGCCTCCGCGCAGGCGGCGAGCCAGGCGACCACGACGAGCAGTACCGCGACGGCGATCAGGGTGGTCATCGCGCGTCCCGTCAGGTCACGGTCGGGGCCGGCGAGGGGCCGGTCATCCCGCGCTCGGTCCGCCAACCGTCGACGATCGCGGCCTGCAGCCCGAACATCTCGGCCTTCTCGTCGGGCTCTTCGTGGTCGTAGCCGAGCAGGTGCAGCACGCCGTGGACGGTCAGCAGCTGGAGTTCCTCGTCCATGCTGTGGGCCGTCGGGGCCTCCGCGCCCTGCTTCTCGGCGACCTCCGGGCAGAGCACGATGTCGCCGAGAAGCCCCTGCGGGGGCTCCTCCTCGTCCTTGGACGGCGGACGCAGCTCGTCCATCGGGAAGGACATGACGTCGGTCGGGCCCGGGAGGTCCATCCACTGGATGTGGAGCTGCTCCATGGCCTCGGCGTCCACGACGATGACGGACAGCTCGGAGAGCGGGTGGATCCGCATCCGGGCGAGGGCATAGCGGGCGACGTCCAGGATCGCCTGCTCGTCGATGTCCGTACCGGACTCGTTGTTGACGTCGATCGACATGGGGAAGGTGGGTCTCGCTTCTTGGTCGCGCAGCGCGGGCTACTGGCCGTTGCGGCTGTCGTACTTCTCGTAGGCGTCGACGATACGGCCGACGAGCTTGTGCCGGACCACGTCCTTGCTGGTGAGCAGGGAGAAGTGCACGTCGTCGACGTCGTCCAGGATCTCCCGGACCTGGCGCAGACCGCTCTTCGTGCCGCCGGGCAGGTCGATCTGGGTCACGTCGCCCGTCACGACTATCTTCGAGTCGAAGCCGAGCCGGGTCAGGAACATCTTCATCTGCTCGGGATTGGTGTTCTGCGCCTCGTCGAGAATGATGAAGGCGTCGTTGAGCGTCCGTCCGCGCATGTACGCCAGCGGCGCGACCTCGATCGTGCCCGCCGCCATCAGCCGCGGGATGGAGTCCGGGTCGAGCATGTCGTGCAGTGCGTCGTAGAGCGGGCGCAGATAGGGGTCGATCTTCTCGTAGAGGGTGCCGGGCAGGAAGCCCAGGCGCTCGCCGGCCTCGACCGCGGGGCGGGTCAGGATGATCCGGTTGACCTGCTTGGCCTGGAGGGCCTGGACGGCCTTGGCCATCGCCAGGTAGGTCTTGCCGGTGCCGGCCGGACCGATCCCGAAGACGATGGTGTGCTTGTCGATGGCGTCGACATAGCGCTTCTGGTTGAGGGTCTTGGGGCGGATGGTGCGGCCGCGGTTGGAGAGGATGTTCTGGGTGAGCACCTCTGCCGGGGTCTCGCTCGCTCCGTCGCCGTTCTCCGCCGCGCGCAGCATGGCGATGGAGCGTTCCACTGCGTCCTCCGTCATCGGCTGTCCGGTGCGGAGCACCAGCATCATCTCGTCGAAAAGGCGCTGGACGAGGGCGACTTCGCGGGCGTCACCGACCGCGCTGACCTCGTTGCCCCGGACGTGGATGTCGGTGGCGGGGAAGGCGTCCTCGATCACGCGCAACAGCGAGTCGCCGGATCCCAGGACCGTCACCATCGGGTGCTTGGCCGGGACCGTGAACTGGGCGCTCGCCTGCGCTCGTGTGGGTGTCTGCGTCATGGGTAGGCCGGGTGGCCTGCTACCCCCATCCTTCGCTCATCACAGGTGCGGACCTCCGCGGAGGTGCCGGCACTGGCTCCTTGCGCTACCAGAGTACGACGGGGCACTGACAAGCCGGACGGCTTTTCCGGGGCGACCGCGGGGTGCGCCCGAGCGCGTCGGCGGGGCGGCCCGGCGGACCGTGCCGCCGACGCGCTCAGGCCGGGCGGCGGAAACCGATCGTGGGGACCGCGCGGGCCAGCGGCGCCGGTCCGGCGGGGCGCGCGGCGTCCGCGGCGCCGGACGGTCCGGCGGTGCCGTCGGGCGCGGGCAGCACGGCGTCCAGGAAGCCGTACTGGCGGCGCAGCCCTGCGGCGGCCCCGGTGTCGCAGGCCCGCACCCGGCTCCACCAGGCGGCGATCTCCGTCCATCCGGGCGCGGAGAGCGAGCCGCCGAACTCCTGCACCGACAGCGCGGCGCTCAGCCCCGCGAAGGACAGCCGGTCGGCCAGCGGCCAGTCGGCGAGGGTGCCGGTGACGAAGCCGGCGACGAAGACGTCCCCGGCGCCGGTCGGGTCCAGCGCCTCCACCGCGATGGCGGGCACCTCGGCGCTCTCGCCGGTGCGGGCGTCCACCGCGTAGGCGCCCTCCGCGCCGAGCGTGACGACGGCGAGCGGGACGAGGTCGGCGAGCTTGCGGGCGGCGGCGCGCGGGCAGTCGGTGCGGGTGTAGCGCATCGCCTCCTCGGCGTTGGGCAGGAACGCCTCGCAGTGCTCCAGGTCGGCGAGGTCGGTGGGGTCCCAGCGGCCGGTGTCGTCCCAGCCGACGTCGGCGAAGATCCGGCTGCCGCGGCCGGCCGCGCAGCCCAGCCAGCCCTCCCGGCGGCCGGGGACGAGCGCGGCGACGCAGGCCCTGGTCGGCGGCGGGCAGCCGGGGGCGTGCCCGCCGTCGAAGGCGTGCTCCGGGGGCGGTGCCTCGTGGCCGTGCGAGACCATGGTCCGCTCGCCCTCGTAGGCCATGGAGACGGTGACCGGTGAGTGCCAGCCGGGGATCTTGCGGGAGAGCGCCAGGTCGATGCCCTCGCCCTGTTCCAGCGCCTCCCAGCAGTACTCGCCGTACATGTCGTCGCCGAACGCGGCGGCCAGGGAGGTGCGCAGCCCGAGCCGGGCCAGCGCGGTGGCCATGTTGGCGACGCCGCCGGGGCTGGAGCCCATGCCGCGGGCCCAGGACTCGGTGCCGCGGACCGGGGCGGAATCCAGGCCGGTGAAGATGATGTCGAGGAAGACGGTGCCGGTGAGGTAGACGTCGGTGGGCGGATCGCCGTCGCGGCGCACCGCGGCCAGCGGATCGAGCCCCGGGGGCACGGCGGCCGGCCCCGCGGGCGGTTGGACATCGCGTCGGCCACTGTTCACCGCGCTCGCCCCTCTCGTACTCAACTCGTGCCGCCAGTGTGCCTGATGCTGCGGTACGTTCCGCCCCATGAGGCTCTCCATTCTCGGTGGTGGCGGCTTCCGCGTGCCGCTGGTCTACCGCGCACTGCTGGACGACCCGGCACGCTCCGTCTCCGAGCTGACGCTGTACGACACCGACCCGCGCCGGGTCGCGGTGATCAGCGACGTGCTGGCCCGGCTCGCACAGGGCCGTACCCGACCGGTACCCGTACGAGTGGCGGAAACTCTCGACGCGGCGCTGACGGGCGCCGACTTCGTGTTCTCCGCCATACGTGTCGGCGGTACCGCGGGCCGCATCCGGGACGAGCGGATCCCGCTGTCCGAGGGGGTGCTGGGCCAGGAGACGGTCGGTGCGGGCGGGGTCCTCTACGGGCTGCGCACGATCCCGGTGGCGCTGCACGTCGCCGAGCGGGTCGCGGCGCTCTCCCCGGGGGCGTGGGTCATCAACTTCACCAATCCCGCGGGGATGGTGACCGAGGCGATGGCACAGGTGCTGGGGGACCGGGTGATCGGGATCTGCGATTCGCCGGTGGGGCTGGTGCGCCGGGCGGCGCGGGCGGTCGGCGCGGACCCGGCGGCCCTGGAGGACCCGGCGCGGTCCGGCTACGACTACGTGGGCCTCAACCACCTGGGCTGGCTGCGTTCGTTGACCCTCGACGGCACCGATGTGCTGCCGGGCCTGCTGGGCGATGCCACGGCCCTGGGCTCCTTCGAGGAGGGCCGCCTCTTCGGCCCGGAGTGGCTCGGGGTCCTCGGCGCCCTCCCCAACGAGTACCTGCACTACTACTACTTCCGCCGGGAGACCCTGCACTCCGTACGGGACACCCGGGAGACCCGCGGGGAGTTCCTGGACCGGCAGCAGGGCGGCTTCTTCGAACGGGCCGCGGCGGCCGGTGCCCCGGACGCGGTGTACGACCTGTGGGAGCGCACCCGTCTGGAGCGCGAGGAGACGTACATGGCGCACAGCCGGGAGGCGACCGGCGGCTGGCAGCGGGACAGCGACGACCTGGAGGGCGGCGGCTACGACCGGGTGGCGCTGGCGCTGATGCACGCCATCGCCGGCGATTCCGGACGGCGGCTGATCCTCAACGTCCGCAACGGGCCGACGGTGCCGCAGCTGGCGCCGGACGCGATCGTGGAGACGGTCTGCGAGGTGACCGCCAAGGGGGCCCGGCCGCTGCCCTGTGCGCCGCTGCGCGCGGACCAGTTGGGGCTGATGCTCCAGATCAAGGCCGTCGAACGGGAGACGGTGGCGGCCGCCCTCTTCAAGGACCGCGACGCGGCCCTGCGCGCGCTGGCGCTGCACCCCCTGGTGGACTCCCCCGCGGTGGCCGCCCGCATCCTGCAACGGGCGGCCACGGACTCCGGGCGGACGTGAAGCCGGGCGGACGTGAAGCCGGGCGGACGTGAGGCCGGGCGGACGTGAGGCCGGGCGGACGTGAGGCCGGGGCCACGGGAATTCCCCCGCCCCCGGCCGCGTTGTGGCCCCGCAGGGGGCGCCCGTACCCCCTACGGGATCCGTTCGGCCGCCCCCTAGGACCCGGGTCAGTGCCCCCGGGCGATCCACTCCGCCAGGTGCGGGGCCTCCTCCCCGATGGTCGTCGAGTCGCCGTGCCCGGTGCGGACCACGGTCGCCGGCGGCAGGGTCAGCAGCCGGTCGCGGATCGAGTCGACGATCGTCGGGAAGTCGGAGAAGGACCGGCCGGTGGCCCCGGGGCCGCCCTGGAAGAGGGTGTCCCCGGTGAACACGGTGTTCAGGTCGGGGGCGTGGAGGCAGACTGCGCCGGGGGCGTGTCCGGGGGTGTGCAGCACCCTCAGGTCGGTTCCGGCGATGGTCAATACCTGACCATCCGTCAGTTCCCCGTCGGGGGCGGTGTCCGGGTGGGTCTGCTTCCACAGCGGCAGGTCGTCGGGGTGCAGGAGGATCCGCGCCCCGGTGCGGGCGGCGAGCGCCGGCGCCGCGTCGATGTGGTCGTTGTGCGCGTGGGTGCAGATGATCGCGCGCAGGGTGCGTCCGTCGAGGGCGCGGAGGATGGCGTCGGCGTCATGGGCGGCGTCGATGACGACCGCCTCCGCACCGTCGCCGACGATCCACACGTTGTTGTCGACGTCCCAGGTGCCGCCGTCCAGCGAGAACGTCCCTGAGGTGACGAGGTGGTCGACGCGGACGGTCATCACAGCACCACCACCGAGCGCAGCACGTCGCCGGCGTGCATCCGGTCGAAGGCCCGCTCCACCTCGTCGATCCCGATGGTCTCGGTGACGAACGCGCCGAGGTCGATCCGGCCCTGCTGGTGGAGGTCGATCAGCATCGGGAAGTCCCGGGAGGGCAGGCAGTCGCCGTACCAGGAGGACTTCAGGGCGCCGCCGCGGCCGAAGACGTCCAGGAGGGGGAGTTCCAGGGTCATCTCCGGGGTGGGCACGCCCACCAGGACGACCGTGCCGGCCAGGTCGCGGGCGTAGAACGCCTGCCGGTAGGTCTCCGGGCGGCCGACCGCGTCGATGACGACGTCCGCGCCGAAGCCGCCGGTCAGCTCGCGGACGGCCTCGACGGGGTCGGTGGTGCGGGAGTTGATGGTGTGGGTAGCCCCCATGGTGCGGGCCGTCTCCAGCTTCCGGTCGTCGATATCCACGGCGATGATCTTCGCCGCGCCGGCCAGCCGGGCGCCGACCACCGCCGCGTCGCCGACCCCGCCGCAGCCGATGACCGCGACCGCGTCGCCGCGACCGACCCCGCCGGTGTTGATCGCGGCGCCGATCCCGGCCATCACCCCGCAGCCCAGCAGCCCGGCGACGGCCGGTGCGACGCCCGGGTCGACCTTGGTGCACTGGCCGGCGGCGACCAACGTCTTGTCGGCGAACGCCCCGATACCCAGCGCCGGGCTCAGTTCCGTGCCGTCCTTGAGCGTCATCTTCTGCCGGGCGTTGTGGGTGTTGAAGCAGTACTGGGGCCGCCCGCGCAGACACGCCCGGCAGGAGCCGCACACCGCGCGCCAGTTGAGGACGACGAAGTCCCCGGGGGCGACGTCGGTGACGCCCTCGCCCACCGACTCCACCACGCCGGACGCCTCGTGGCCGAGCAGGAACGGGAAGTCGTCGTTGATGCCGCCTTGCTTGTAATGCAGGTCGGTGTGGCACACCCCGCACGCCTGCACCTTGACCACGGCCTCGCCCGGCCCCGGATCAGGCACCAGGATCGTCTCCAGCCGGACCGGCTCGTTCTTCCCCGGCGCCACGACGCCGCGCACTTCCTGTGCCATCGGTACCGCCCCTCTTCGAAGATCACGTACGGGACCACTGTGGCGCACGGCCACCGAGTCGTGCCACACCGTACGGAAAGGGACCGGCCACGGACAGGATCACGGCCGCGCCCGCCCGAGTCACCAGCGGGGCACCGCGGGGGTGGTCCAGCCGGGGTCGGCGCGCCGCATCGCGGCGGCGTCGTCGCGGTCCCGGTAGCGGCCGTCGTCGGCCAGCCAGCGGCGGTGCAGGG
Source organism: Streptomyces noursei (assembly GCF_016917755.1). GTDB lineage: Bacteria > Actinomycetota > Actinomycetes > Streptomycetales > Streptomycetaceae > Streptomyces > Streptomyces yunnanensis. The sequence goes on from NZ_CP070326.1 coordinate 3,680,134, forward strand.
CGGCGAGCCGGGTGCGGTCGAGGGTGACGCCGAGGCCGGGGGCGTCGACGACGTCCAGGTGGCCGGCGCGGAAGGCCGGGCGCTCGGTGAGGACGTCCTCGGTCTGCCAGGGGTAGTGGGTGTCGCAGGCGTGGTCCAGGTTGGGGACGGTGGCCGCCACGTGGGTCATGGCGGCGAGGCTGATCCCCAGGTGGGTGTTGGAGTGCATGGCCAGGCCGAGGCCGAAGGTGCGGCAGAGCGCGGCGAGTTCCCGGGTGGCGTGCAGTCCGCCCCAGTAGTGGTGGTCGGAGAGCACGATCCGGACGGCGCCCCTGGCGACCGCCTCGGGGATCTCCTCGAAGGTGGTGACGCACATGTTGGTGGCGAGCGGGACCGGTGTACAGGCCGCGACGTGGGCCATCGCCTCGGTACCGCTGACCGGGTCCTCCAGGTACTCCAGGACGTCGGCGAGTTCGTCCGCCACCTGGAGCGCGGTCCGTTCCGACCAGGCGCCGTTGGGGTCCAGTCGCAGCGGCCGGCCCGGGAACGCCTCGGCCAGCGCCCGGATCGCGGCGCACTCCTGGTCGGGCGAGAAGACCCCGCCCTTGAGCTTGAAGGACGTGAAGCCGTGGCGGTCGGCGAACCGGCGGGCCTGGGCGACGATGCCGGCCGGGTCGAGGGCGGCGCCCCAGTCGTCCGGCTCGCCCGGCCCGTCGGGGTGTCGCTCCCACCGGTAGAAGAGATAGGCGCTGTAGGCGACCCGGTCGCGCAGCGCGCCGCCGAGGAGGGCGTGCACGGGCAGGCCGGCGGCGTGCCCCCAGGCGTCGAGGCAGGCGACCTCGAAGCCGGAGCGGACCGAGCGCCGCAGTTTGCCGGCGGTGCGGACGCCGCGCAGTCCGGCGGCGTCGACGCCGTCCGGGCCGGCCGGCTCCGACGGGCCGCGCATCCGCTCGGCGAGCGCGGCCAGGCCGTTCAGGTCCGTGACCGACCGGCCGATCAGGGCGGCGGCCAGCGGGCGGGCCAGGTCGAGGTATGCGGTGTCCCCGTAGGTCTCCCCCAGGCCGGTGGCGCCGCCCGCGGTGACCAGTTCGATGATCAGGCGTGGGGTGTACGGCTGGTGCACGCCGTGGGTGTTGAGCAGCGGGGGGTCGGCGACCAGGACCGGGGTGAGTCGGACCTCGGTGACGACCAGGTCCGCGGGGCGGGGGGCGACCATCGGCGTTCGTCTCCATATGTAGACAACATCCATGGACCGGGATGGAGGCTAGGGAGCGCGCCCACTCTCCGTCAAGAGCCGCGTCACAGCGTCCAGTTGGATCCCCGCACCACCCAACCCTTTACCAACCCTTTAATCTTCGCGCGTAGATACCTCTGCACCACCTCTGTTACACCTACCCGGGACCATCCCCCACGCTTTTCAAGGAGCCGCGCATGCCCCGTCCCGCCCTCTCCCGTCGTGTCCGCCTGGGCGGTGCGGTGGCCGCCGCGCTCGTCGCCGGCACCGCGGTGTTCGGCGCCGGCCAGGCCACCGCCGAGCACTCCGTGCCGCGCACCGACAAGGAGATCCCCAACCTCACCCTGGTGCAGGACAAGATCAAGGCGTACTACGGCGACACGGTGACGGCCGACGGCGAGCACTACGCCTCCCCCACCAGCAACTACGCCCGCCAGGTCCGCGGCATAGAGGCCAAGGCCCGCACCTACCTGACCGGCGCGCTCGCCAAGAAGGGCACCGGCAAGGCCAAGCCGGCCATCGTCCTGGACATGGACGACACCACCCTGCTGACCTACAACTACGAGCTCAAGGTCGGCTTCAACTTCACGCCCAAGTCCCAGGACGAGTACCTGGAGCACACCGACATGGCCGCGGTCTTCGGGATGAACGACCTGGTCAACTGGGCCCACAAGAAGGGCGCCGAGGTCTTCTTCGTCACCGGCCGCAAGGAGGCGCAGCGCGACTGGAGCGTGCGCAACCTCAAGAACGTCGGCTACGGCGTCCCGCTGGACCGCGCCCACGTCTACCTGCGGGACAAGGAGCACCCGCCCGCCTACCTGCCCTGCGGCAAGACCTGCTCGACCATCGATTTCAAGTCGGGCACCCGCCGGCACATCGAGTCCCTCGGCTACCGCGTCGTCGCCAACTTCGGGGACCAGTACAGCGACCTGGAGGGCGGCGCGGCGGCGCGCACCTTCAAGCTGCCCAACCCGATGTACTACCTGCCGTAGGCGGCGGCCCCCGGCGCCCTCCCAGGGGGCGCCGGGGCCCCTCAGCGCCTCTTGGGGAGCGGCACCCGCAGCAGGTCCGTGGCAATGGTGAGTTCGCCGCCGAAGCCCGCCGCGCGCGCCTGCCGCTCGAAGTCGGCGGGGTCGGCGTAGCGCTGCGAGAAGTGCGTGAGCACCAGATGGCGCACGCCGGCGTCGGCGGCCACCCGGGCCGCCTGTCCGGCCGTCAGGTGCCCGTGTTCCTCGGCCAGTTGGACGTCCTCGTCGAGGAACGTGGACTCGATCACCAGCATGTCCACACCCGCCGCGAGCGCATGGACGCCGTCGCACAGCCGGGTGTCCATGACGAAGGCGAAGCTCTGGCCGGGGCGGGCCTCGCTGACCTCGTCGAGGGTGACGCCGTTCAGCTCGCCGGCCTGCTGGAGGCGGCCGACGTCCGGTCCGGCGATGCCGTGGGCGGCCAGTTTCTCGGGCAGCATCCGCCGGCCGTCCGGCTCGGTGAGGCGGTAGCCGTACGACTCGACCGGGTGCGAGAGCTTGCGCGCCTGGAGGACGTATCCCTTGGCGCGGTCCAGTTCACCGTCGGCGGAGACCGGCCGCTGGGCGATCCGGACCGTCTCCCGGTAGGCGGTGGCGTACCGCAGCCGCTCGAAGAACCGCTCGCCGCTGGCCGGGTAGTGGGCGGTCACCGGATGCGGCACCCGGTCGAGGTTGATCCGCTGGATCACCCCGGCCAGGCCCAGCGAGTGGTCGCCGTGGAAGTGGGTGATGCAGATCCGGTTGATGTCGTGGGCGGCGACCCCGGCCCGCAACATCTGGCGCTGGGTGCCCTCGCCGGGGTCGAAGAGCAGCCCCTGGCCGTCCCAGCGCAGCAGATAGCCGTTGTGGTTGCGGTGCCGGGTGGGGACCTGGCTGGCGGTCCCGAGGACGACCAGTTCGCGTACCGACATGGCTCGTTATCCGGGGGGCCACTGGAGGCCGCGGCCACCGAGGACGTGCAGGTGGGCGTGGAAGACGGTCTGGCCGGCGCCGGAGCCGGTGTTGAAGACGACCCGGTAGCCGGTCTCCTCGATCTGGTCGTCGGCCGCGACCTCGCGGGACTCGGACAGTATGTCGGCGATCACCTTCGGCTCGGCGGCGGCGAGCTCCGCCGCGTTCGGGTAGTGGGCCTTGGGGATCACCAGGACGTGCGTCGGGGCCTGGGGGTTGATGTCGCGGAACGCGACGGTGGTCTCGGTCTCGCGGACGATCGTCGCCGGTACCTCTCCCGCCACGATCTTGCAGAACAGGCAGTCGGCCTGCGGTTCTCCCGCCACCGGTGGACTCCTCCCGGGTCGCGCGGCATGCGCCGTACGCACCCTGCGTACGCCCTCCGGATGCTAGCCGATCACCCCGGCACGTCCCGGGGGCGGCCCTTGGCGACCCTCCCCGGGGTCGGCCCCGGGGTCGGCCCTGGGGTCGGCCCCGGGGGCGGTCTCCCGGATCGCGGCCCGGCAGAGCCTAAGCTGATCTCTCAGACCGCATTGGCCCCACAAACGGGAGTTGTGCACCATGGCAACCACGCGCACCGCCACCACCCACTGGGAGGGCAACCTCCTGCAGGGCAAGGGCACCGTCGCCCTGGAATCGTCCAAGATCGGCACCTACGACGTGAACTGGCCCGCCCGTGCGGAGCAGCCGGGCGGCGTGACCAGCCCCGAGGAACTGATCGCGGCGGCCCACTCCTCCTGCTACTCGATGGCCTTCTCGCACGGCCTGGCCGGCAAGGGCCACACCGTTGAGGCGCTGGACACCCGGGCCGACGTCACCTTCCAGCCCGGTGAGGGCATCACCGGCATCGTGCTGACCGTCAAGGCCCGGGTCCCCGGCCTGTCCGAGGCGGACTTCCAGGCCGCGGCCGAGGACGCCAAGAAGAACTGCCCGGTCAGCCAGGCCCTGGCGGGCGTCAAGAACATCACGCTGCACGCCGAACTGCTCTGCTGACGGACCAACGGCGGCGTGCCGGGCGGCCCTTGGGGCGGCCGGCACGCCGTGACGTCCCGTCGCCCGCGCCCTGCGGGCGCACGACGGGACGTTGCGGGCTAGCTCCAGCGGCCGGTGCGGCCCAGCAGCAGGGCGGTCGCCGCGGTGCCGGCCGTGGACGTCCGCAGCACGGACGCGCCCAGGCGGTACGGCTTGGCGCCCGCCTCGGCGAAGGCCGCCAGCTCCTCCGGCGAGACCCCGCCCTCGGGGCCGACGACCAGCACGATCGAGCCCTCGGTGGGGAGTTCGGCGGTGGCGAGCGGGGTACTGCCCTCCTCGTGCAGGACGGCGGCGAAGTCGGCGTCGGCGAGCAGCTGGGCGACCTGCTTGGTCGACAGCGGGTCGGCGACCCGCGGGAAGGTCAGCCGGCGGGACTGCTTGCCCGCCTCGCGTGCCGTGGCACGCCACTTGGCCAGCGACTTGGCGGCCCGCTCGCCCTTCCACTGCGTGACGCAGCGCGCCGCGGACCACGGCACGATGGCGTCCACTCCGGTCTCCGTCATGGTCTCCACGGCCAACTCCCCGCGGTCGCCCTTGGGCAGCGCCTGCACCACGGTGAGGGTGGGCACCGGCGGCTCCTCGGTGCGCAGCCCGCTGACGGCGACGGTCAGCCGGTCCTTGCCCTCGACGGCGGCGACCGTGCCCTCCGCACCGGTCCCGGCGCCGTCGGTCAGCACGACCTCCTCGCCGACCCGCAGCCGCCGCACCGACACCGCGTGCCGGCCCTCGGGACCGTCCAGGGTCAGCGTGCCCCCGGCCCGTACACCGGCGAGCGACTCGACCAGGAAGACGGGCGCGGTCACACCGCACCGCCCGGTCCGTAGCCCGGGCCGCCCAGGCCCAACGAGACGCGGGCGGCGTCGAGTTCGGCGGCCAGCACCCCCACCAACTGCCCGGCGGGCATCTCCCGCGCCAGCCGATGCCCCTGCCCCGCCCAGAGGTTGAGCCCCTGCGCGTCACCCGCCTTGGCGGCGGCCTTGCGGACCGGGGCGGTGAGGTAGTGCACGGCGGGGTAGGCGGCCGGGGCGTACGGGCCGTGCTCCCGCAGGAAACGGTTCACCAGGCCGCGGGCCGGCCGCCCGGAGAACGCCCGGGTCAACTCGGTATGCGTGAAAAGAGGGTTGGTCAGCGCCTGCTTGTGCAGCGGGTTGGCGCCGGACTCGAGGGTGGCCAGGAACGCGGTGCCCAGCTGCGCCATCGAGGCTCCGGCGGCCAGCACCGCCGCGATCTGCGCGCCGCGCATCAGCCCGCCGGCGGCGATCACCGGGATCTGCACCGTCTCCCGGACCTGGGCGAGCAGCGCCAGCAGGCCCAGCCCGGAGCCTGTCCCGTCGGCGTGCGGATCGTCCCGGTGGGTGCCCTGGTGGCCGCCCGCCTCCACGCCCTGTACGCACACCGCGTCCGCGCCCGACCACTGGGCGGCCTGGGCCTCGGCGGCGGTGGTGACCGTGACGACGGTGTACGTGCCGACCTCGGCGAACGCGTCGAGGACCGCCCGCGAGGGGCAGCCGAAGGTGAAGGAGACCAGCGGCACCGGATCGTCGCGCAGGATCGCGACCTTGGCCTCGTAGCCGTCGTCGGTGGGGCCGTTGACGTCGCCGAGCTCGGTCTCGTACCAGGCGGTCTCGCCGGCGAGTTGCTCGCGGTAGACCTCGACGGCGGAGGTGTCGGTGAGGGCGGGCTGCGGCATGAAGAGGTTGACGCCGAAGGGCCGGCCGGTCAGCCCCCGCAGCTGTTTGATCTCCTGGTACATCCCGTCGGCGGTTTTGTAGCCGGCGGCCAGGAAGCCGAGGCCACCGGCCTCACAGACGGCGGCGGCCAGCTCGGGTCCGGAGCCGCCGCCCGCCATCGGGGCCTGCACGATGGGGTGACGGCAGAAATCGGTGAGCGCGGTGGGCATGCCCACATCGTGTCACGCCCGGCACCCCACCCAGAACCGGGGCGGCGGTCACGGGAAACTCCCGGACCGCCGCCCCGGTCGGGGTGGCTCCTGCCTCGTGCCGCGCTCGCCCGGGGAACGATCCCAGGCGGACGGCCGAACGACTACCGTCCGTTGAAGGCATCCGTCAACCGCGAGAACAGTCCTTGCTGCCCCGGCTGGCTGTGCCTGCCCGGGGGACACCCCCCGGACCCCCGGCCGAACAGCTACCGCCCGTTGAACGCATCCTTCAACCGCGAGAACAGCCCCTGCTGCCCCGGCTGAAACTGGCCCTGGGGGCGCTCCTCGCCGCGCAGCTTGGCCAGTCGGCGCAGGAGTTCCTCCTGCTCCGGGTCGAGCTTGGTCGGGGTCTGCACCTCGACGTGGACGATCAGATCGCCCCGGCCGTTGCCGCGCAGGTGGGTCACGCCGCGGCCGTGCAGCGGGATCGACTGGCCGGACTGGGTGCCGGGCCGCACGTCGACCTCCTCCATCCCGTCCAGCGTCTCCAGCGGGCACTTGGTGCCCAGCGACGCCGCGGTCATCGGGATGGTGACCGTGCAGTGCAGATCGTCGCCGCGCCGCTGGAACACCGCGTGGGGGAGCTCGTGGATCTCGACGTAGAGGTCGCCGGCGGGGCCGCCGCCGGGGCCCACCTCGCCCTCGCCGGCCAGCTGGATCCGGGTGCCGTTGTCGACACCGGCCGGGATCTTGACCGTGAGGGTGCGGCGGGAGCGGACCCGTCCGTCGCCCGCGCACTCGGGGCACGGCGTCGGCACGACCGTGCCGAAGCCCTGGCACTGGGGGCAGGGCCGGGAGGTCATGACCTGGCCCAGGAAGGACCGGGTGACCTGCGAGACCTCACCGCGACCGCGGCACATGTCGCAGGTCTGCGCCGAGGTGCCCGGCGCCGCGCCCTCGCCGCTGCACGTGGTGCAGACGACGGCGGTGTCGACCTGGATGTCCTTGGTGGTGCCGAACGCGGCCTCGCTGAGCTCGACATCGAGGCGGATCATGGCGTCCTGGCCGCGGCGGGTCCGCGAGCGCGGACCGCGCTGCGAGGCCGTGCCGAAGAACGCGTCCATGATGTCGGAGAAGTTGCCGAAGCCGGCGCCGAAGCCGCCCGCGCCGCCGGCACCGCCGGACTGCGAGAGGGGGTCGCCGCCGAGGTCGTAGACCTGCTTCTTCTGCGGATCCGAGAGGACCTCGTAGGCGGCGTTGATCTCCTTGAACCGCTCTTGGGTCTTGGGGTCCGGATTCACGTCCGGGTGCAGCTCGCGCGCCAGCCGCCGGAACGCCTTCTTGATCTGGTCCTGCGAGGCGTCCCGACCGACACCGAGGACCGAGTAGTAATCCGTGGCCACTTACGACTCCGCGAGGATCTGTCCGACGTAACGTGCCACTGCGCGTACCGCTCCCATCGTTCCGGGGTAGTCCATGCGGGTCGGTCCGACCACGCCCAATTTCGCGACGGCCTCGTCGCCAGAACCGTATCCGACGGTGACGACCGAGGTGGACGTCAGGCCCTCGTGAGCATTCTCATGCCCGATGCGCACGGTCATGCCCGAGTCCTTGGCCTCCCCGAGCAGCTTGAGCATCACCACATGCTCCTCAAGGGCTTCCAGCACCGGCCGGATGGTCAGGGGAAAATCATGCCCGAAGCGCGTCAGATTGGCGGTGCCGCCGATCATGAGCCGCTCTTCGGTCTCCTCCACCAGAGTCTCCAGCAGTACCGACAGTACTGTCGAGACGGTCGCCCGGTCGTCCTGTTCGAAGGATTCCGGGAGATCCTGCACCAGCTGCGGGACGTCCGTGAAACGGCGGCCGACGATCCGGCTGTTGAGCCGGGCGCGCAGATCCGCCAGGGATGTCTCGCCGAACGGCGTCTGGCAGTCGATGAGCCGCTGCTCGACGCGGCCGGTGTCGGTGATCAGCACCAGCATCAGCCGGGCCGGGGCCAGCGCCAGGAGTTCGACGTGCCGGACCGTCGACCGCGTCAGGGACGGGTACTGCACCACCGCCACCTGCCGGGTCAGCTGCGCCAGCAGGCGCACCGTGCGGCCCACCACGTCGTCCAGGTCGACGGCGCCGTCGAGGAAGTTCTGGATCGCCCGTCGCTCGGGGACGGACAGCGGCTTGACGCCGGCGAGCTTGTCGACGAAGAGGCGGTAGCCCTTGTCCGTCGGGATGCGGCCGGCGCTGGTGTGCGGCTGGGCGATGTAGCCCTCGTCCTCCAGGGCCGCCATGTCGTTGCGGACGGTGGCCGGGGAGACACCCAGCTTGTGGCGCTCGGTGAGCGCCTTGGAGCCCACCGGCTCCTCCGTCCCGACATAGTCCTGGACGATGGCGCGCAGCACTTCGAGCCTGCGTTCACTGAGCATTCCGCCACCTCCAGTCGGCCGTCCCGCCGTGTCGTCTCTTCTCCTGGCACTCGCACGGGCCGAGTGCCAGACCCGGAGCCAGTGTACGGCCGGGTAGCACGGATGCGGCAAGGGCGGGCGTACCGAGGGCTTACCCACCACCGCGGAATCCGACCCCCGGGTCGCCCCTGAGAGCCCCCTGACCGCACCCCGAGGTCCCCCTGATCCCGCCCCCACGGCCCCGGGCGAGAGCCCCGGGCGGTGTCCGTACCGGACCGGCGTCCGGCCGCTCGCCACGGGTGTGGGGCCACGCTGTCGCGGGGGCGCCAGGCCCCCGCGTCGTGCTGCCGCCGCGCTCCCGTCCGATGCCCGCGGTGCGTGCCGGACGTCGGACGGCAGGCGGGAGTTCGACGACAGGGGCTAGCGTCTCGGTATGCGCACCACATGGGAAGAGGCGGGCTGGGAGCGGCTCGGCGAGGGTGTCGTCCGGCGCCGGATGCCCGGCTGGGACGAGACGATCGGCGTGATCGCCGGCTCGGACGGCGTGCTGATCGTCGACACCGGCCCGACGCTCGGTGCCGGGGCCGAACTGCGCCGGACGGTCCGCGCGGTGCTGGGCCGCGATGTGACGCATGTCGCGCTCACCCACGCGCACTTCGACCACGTCCTGGGCACCGCGGCCTTCGCGGGGGTGGAGGTGTTCGGCGCGACCGGGCTGGCCGAGCTGCTGCGGCACGGCAAGGAGGAGCTGCGGGACTCCGCGGTCCGGCACGGCGTGGACCCGGACGCCGCGGCGGAGGCCGCGGACCTGCTGGTCGCCCCGCACCACCACGTGCACGGGGAGCTGACCGTCCGCCTCGGGGACCGGGAGGTGCTGCTGGCCAACGTCGGCCCCGGTCACACCGCCCACGACCTGGCCGTCCTGGTGCCGGGCCGGGCCGGTGAACGGGAGATCGTGTTCTGCGGCGACCTCGTCGAGGAGTCCGGCGAGCCCCAGGCGGGCCGGGACGCACTGCCCCGGCTCTGGCCCGCCGCGCTGGACCGGCTGCTGGCGCTGGGCGGCGAGGACGCGGTGTACGTGCCCGGCCACGGCGCGGTGGTCGACGCCCGCTTCGTACGCGCCCAGCGGGACGCGCTGGCCGCCCGCTTCGGCACCGAATCGCCCTGATCCGCCACCCCGCTTGACCGTCGCCCCGGCGCCCCGTGCACCGGGGACCACCGCCCCGCCGATCCCCAGGAAGCAGACCCGCATGCACAGCAGGCACTACAGCCCCGACCTCACTCCCCCCTGGAAGAAGCCGAAGCCGGTGCCCGAGGTGCCGGCCGATCCCGGGCTGGTCGTCGAGGAGGTGGTGACGGGCTACTGCGGCGCGGTCCTGCGGTGCGAGAAGACCGCCGAGGGCCCGACGGTCACGCTGGAGGACCGCTTCGGAAGGCAGCGGGTGTTCCCGATGGTGCCGCGCGGTTTCCTCCTGGAGGGCAGGACCGTCACCCTCGTCCGGCCGCAGGGCCGTCCGGCGCCGAGCGGCCCGGCGCGCACCGCGTCCGGCTCGATCGCGGTCCCCGGGGCGCGCGCCCGGGTCGCCCGCGCCGGTCGCATCTACGTGGAGGGGCGGCACGACGCGGAGTTGGTGGAGCGCGTCTGGGGCGACGACCTGCGGATCGAGGGCGTCGTCGTGGAGTACCTGGAGGGCGTCGACGACCTCCCGGCGATCGTCGACGCGTTCGCCCCCGGTCCGGACGCGCGCCTGGGCGTCCTGGTGGACCACCTCGTCCCCGGCTCGAAGGAGTCCCGGATCGCGGCGGCGGTGACCGGGGAGCACGCGCTGGTCGTCGGCCACCCGTACATCGACGTCTGGGAGGCGGTGAAGCCGTCCTCGGTGGGCATCCCGGCGTGGCCGCGGGTCCCCCGGGGCCAGGACTGGAAGACCGGGGTGTGCCGGGCGCTGGGCTGGCCGGAGAACACCGGTGCGGCCTGGCAGCGGATCCTGTCGCGGGTGCGGTCCTACAAGGACCTGGAGCCGGCGCTGCTGGGCCGGGTCGAGGAGCTGATCGACTTCGTGACGGCGCCGGAGGGGGCGGACGGCCGCTGAGGGCCCGCCGCGCACGGCGTGCGCCCCTGGTGCACGCCGTGCGCCGGACCGGCGGTGAGCGCACTCTGGTAGCAGCGATTCCGGAGGTGACCGCCATGTTGAAGACCGCTGTCGGATGGCATGTCGAGCTGGAATTCGAGGAGGACACCCACCGCACCCGAGCCGCCGCGCTGGTACGGCTGCCCGACGGGACCGAAGTGCGGTCCCATGGTTATGCCAGCCGCCACCCGGCCGACGGGAATCAGCCCCGGGTCGGCGAGGAGGTCGCGGGGGCCAGAGCCCTCAACGATCTGGCGATGCAGTTGCTGACCAAGGCGCACGACGAGATCGACTCGGCATCGGGGCGGGTGTCGCGGCCGCTGACCCACTGAAGTCCCCCAGCCGGTCGGGCCGTTGGACCGCTGGGCCGCTGACGCCGCGCCGCGACGGCCCGCCGGGAGGCGCCGGCCCGTCGGGAGGCGTCAGTCCACCAGATCGCGGACCACCGCGTCCGCCAGGAGGCGACCGCGGAGCGTCAGCACGGCCCGCCCCGCCTCGTACGGGCCGGGCGCCAGGAGGCCGTCGGCCACCGCGCGGGCGGCGGCGCTCGCCCCCGCGGGGGCGAGGAGGGAGAGCGGGCAGCCGGCGGCGAGGCGGAGTTCCAGGAGGATCCGCTCGACGCGGCGGTCCTCGTCGGCGAGCAGTTCGCGGCCCGCTCCCGGGGAGCGGCCCTCGGCCAGGGCCTGGGCGTAGGCGGCGGGGTGCTTGACGTTCCACCAGCGGACGCCGCCGACGTGGCTGTGCGCGCCGGGGCCGGCGCCCCACCAGTCGGCGCCGGTCCAGTACAGCTCGTTGTGGCGGCAGCGGGCGGCCTCGGTGGTGGCCCAGTTGGAGACCTCGTACCAGGAGTAGCCGGCGGCGGTGAGGCGCTCCTCGGCGATCAGATAGCGGTCGGCGTGCACGTCGTCGTCGGTCATCGGGATCTCGCCGCGGCGGATCCGGCGGGCCAGCTGGGTGCCCTCCTCGACGATCAGGGCGTAGGCGGAGACGTGGTCCGGGCCGGCGCCGGTGGCGGCGTCGAGGGTGGCCCGCCAGTCGTCGTCGGACTCGCCGGGGGTGCCGTAGATCAGATCGAGGTTGACGTGCGCGAAGCCGGCCGCCCGGGCCTCGGCCACGCAGGCTTCGGGGCGGCCCGGGGTGTGCGTGCGGTCGAGGATCTTCAGGACGTGCTGCCGGGCGCTCTGCATGCCGAAGGAGACGCGGTTGAAGCCGGCCGCGCGCAGCTCGGCGAGATAGCGCGGATCGACGGACTCCGGGTTGGCCTCGGTGGTGATCTCGGCGTCGGGCGCCAGCCCGAACTCGTCGCGCAGCGCGGCCAGCATCCGGCCGAGGTCGGCGGCCGGCAGCAGGGTCGGGGTGCCGCCGCCGACGAAGACTGTCTCCACCGGGCGGGGGTCGTCACCGAGCACCTTGCGGGCCAGCCGGACCTCCTCGACGAGGGTGTCGGCGTAGTTCTCGCGGGAGGCCAGGACGCCGCCGGGGCCGCGCAGCTCGCCGGCGGTGTAGGTGTTGAAGTCGCAGTAGCCGCAGCGGGTGGCGCAGTACGGCACGTGCAGATAGAAGCCGAGGGGGCGCTCGGCGGCGCCGGTCAGCGCATGGCGGGGCAGCGCCCCGTCCTGGGGCATCGGCTCACCATCTGGCAGTGCGGAAGGCATGGGGTCCATTGTCCGTCATGCCGAACGGTTCCGGAGCGGGGTGCCCGGAGAGCGGGCGGCGGCCCCCGGGCAGCCGGGGCGGCGGGCCCGCGTCGACCACCACGGCGGGCCCGGGGCGGCTGTGGCGGCGGGCCCGGGGCAGCCCCGGGGCGGCGCCCGGGGCGGCGCCCGGAGCGGCGCCCGGAGCGGCGCCCGGAGCGGCCGGCTGGAATACCGCCCCCGCCCACCCGGTTGTGGCCCCGCAGGGGGGCCGCGCACCCCCTACGGGATCCGTTCGCACCTCCCCTACGGGCGCCCGCCCGCCGCCTGGAGGACCATCAGCGCCAGGTCGTCGTCGGGCGGCGTGGGGCCGAAGGCGTGCACCGTGCGGCGGATGTGCTCGGCGATGGCCTCGGCGCTCCGCCCGGCCGCCGCGGCGAGCGCCGAGGCCAGCCCGTCCTCGTCGTCGAAGAGCCGCCGGCCGCAGCGACGCTCGGTCACCCCGTCGGTGACGCACAGCAGCGTCTCCCCGGGGCAGAGGTCGAAGGACTCGCTGACGTACGACGCGTCCTCGACGACGCCGAGCAGCATCTGCGGGGCCGCCGCGACCCGGACCGCGCCGTCGACGCCCAGGACCAGCGGCAGCGGGTGGCCGGCGCTGGCGAGAGTGCAGCGGGCACCGCCGTCACCGCCGCGGTACGGGACGATCTCGCCGTAGAGCAGGGAGAGGAAGCGGGCCTGTTCGCCCTCCTCGCGGATCTCCACCGGGGCCTCCGCGCCCGCGCCGGCCGCCGCCACCGCCGCCGCGACCGCGGCGACGGAGTCCGCGGCCTCCCGGGCCATGGTCTTGTTGAGCCGGTCCAGGACCTCGGCGACGCCGAAGCCGTCGCGGGCCAGCAGCCGCAGCACCGGCCGGGCCAGCCCGGTGACCGCGGCGGCCTCGGGCCCGGAGCCGCAGACGTCGCCGAGCGCGAAGCACCAGCGGCCGTCGCCTGCGTCGAAGAGGTCCCAGAAGTCACCGCCGGCCCAGGCGCCCTCGCGCGGCTCGTAGACCACCGCCGACGCGACCCCGGGCACCCGCGCCCGCCCCTGGGGCAGCAGCCGGCGCTGGAGGACCCGGCTGATGCGTTCCTGGCGGCTGTAGGCGCGGGCGGTGGCCACCGCCCGGGCGGCCCGGCGGCACAGGTCCTCGGTCAGCGCGACCACCTCGCCGGGGAAGCGGCGCAGCCCGGCCCGGCCGAGGAGCAGGGTGCCGTGCCGCCGGCCGCCGGCGACCAGGGGGCAGGCCAGGGCCGCGCCGCCGGTCTCGCGGCCGGCCGGCTCGTACGGCCAGGGCCAGGGCACCGGGACCGGCCGGCTGTCGGTGCTGCCGTCGTCGCCCAGGCCCGGCGGCGCCTTCTCCAGGGAGGCCCGCAGCGAGTCGATCCGGCCCTCGGACAGGTGCCATACCCGGGCCAGCCGCGGCACCTCACCGTCCTCGCTGAGGCCGCGCCCGGGGGCGCCGCCGTCGCCGTCGTGCAGCCACACCGCGCACCAGTCGGCGAGCCGCGGAACGATCAGCTGGCAGGCCAGCGAGGCGACCTGGTCGGCGTCCAACTGTCCGGAGAGCAGGTCGGACGCCTCCGCGAGGAAGGACAGCGCGCCGTTGTCGACGCCGCCGCGGTCCCGTTCGGGGCGGTCCTCGGGCGGCGCGGGGCGGCGCGGCACCGGGGCGAGGAGCTCGGAGGCCCGTAGTGCGCGCCGGAACGTCCGGTCGTCGAGGACTCCGTAGGCGTCGAGGGCGTCGGCGGCATCGGGGGCGCCGGCGGCATCGGCGGTGCCGAAGGCGTCGTAGGTGCCGTAGCTGTCGTAGGCGTCACAGGTGTCGTAGGCGTCGTAGGTGCCGTCGGCGGTGTCCGGCTCGGGCCAGGCGGCGTCCGGGCCGCCGACCGGCAACCGGAACCACACCGTCTTCATCGCCCGCCGGTAGGTGACGCCCCAGGCTTCGGCCACCGCGCTGATCAGCCGGAGCCCGTGGCCGCCGCCCTCGTAGGCCCCGGTGTCCTCGCGGGCCCGGACCGGCTGGGTGGGGTGCCGGTCGGAGACCTCGACGACCAGGCCGGGGCGGGGCTGCTCCTCGGGAACGGCGTCCGGGGGGTCGTCGGGGTGCGGCACCGGCTCCTCGGCGGGGTCGAGCCGGCAGAGCACGTCGACGGTGGTGCCCGCGTGCACCACCGCGTTGGTCACCAACTCGCTGACCAGCAGCACCGCTTCGTCGGCCAGCCGGTCGGTGAGCCGGTCGGCGCCCGGCAGCCGGCGCGCGGTCCAGTCGGCGAAGGCGGCCCGGACGAACTGCCGCGCGGCCGCCGCGGCCCGTGGGTCGCCGGGCAGCGTGGCCCGCAGGGAGCGGGCGGCGGCCCCGGTAACGTCGTCCCGTCCGGCCGAAGTTGTCATCCTCATTGAGCAACTCCCGAGCAGTTCCCCAGCGACGCCGGATGCGCCAACGCCAGAGTGACAGAACGAGCCCGCACATAAGCGGTGAGTCACGGAAGTGCGTGGTCAGAGGGGTCAATTCGGCTGACGCGGCATGGCAGTTGGCCGGCGCGCCACGGCACCCCGCAGGGCCCGCCCGGAGCGCGCCGGACCGCCGGCCGCCGGACGGGCACGAGGGTGCGGCGCGGGGGCGCCCCGGGCACTCCCGGGGCCCGCACCGCACCGCGCCCGCCGCCGCTACGCCTCCCGTGCGCCGGCGTACATCTCGTCGATCAGGTCCTTGAACGCCCGCTCCACCACCGGCCGCTTGACCTTGAGGCTGGGGGTGATCTCGCCGTGCTCGATGTCCAGGTCGCGCGGCAGCAAACGGAACTTGCGGATTTGCTGCCACCGCTGGAGCCCCTCGTTGACCCGCTCCACGTAGCCGTCGATCAGCGCGCGGGCCTGGTCGGTGGCGACGACCTCGGTGTAGCTCCTGCCGCCCAGGCCGTGCTCCTCGGCCCACTTGAGGATGGTCGGTTCGTCCAGTGCGATCAGGGCGGTGCAGAAGTTCCGGTTGGCGCCGTGCACCAGCACGTTGGAGACGAACGGGCAGATCGCCTTGAACTGGCCCTCCACCTCGGCGGGCGCGATGTACTTGCCGCCGGAGGTCTTGATCAGGTCCTTCTTGCGGTCGGTGATCCGCAGATAGCCGTCCGGGGACAGCTCGCCGATGTCGCCGGTGTGGAACCAGCCGTCCTCCTCCAGGACCTCGGCGGTCTTCTCGGGCAGGCCGTGGTAGCCCTGCATGATGCCGGGGCCGCGCAGCAGGATCTCGCCGTCCTCGGCGATCCGGACCTCGGTGCCGGGCAGCGGCTTGCCGACCGTGCCGGTGCGGTACGCCTCGCCGGGGTTGACGAAGCTGGCGGCGCTGGACTCCGTCAGGCCGTAGCCCTCCAGGATGTGGATGCCGGCGCCGGCGAAGAAGTAGCCGATCTCGGGGGCGAGGGCGGCGGAGCCGGAGATCGCGGCGCGCAGCCGGCCGCCGAACGCCTCCCGCAGCTTGGCGTAGACCAGGGCGTCGGCGACCTTGTGCTTGGCGGCCAGCGCGAACGGCACCGAGGCGTTGCCGGTGTGCCGGAAGTTGTCCTGGGAGACCTTGGCGTACTCGCGGGCCACGCCGGCCGCCCACTGGAAGATCTTGTACTTGGCCCCGCCGCCCTCCCGGGCCTTGGCCACGACGCCGTTGTAGACCTTCTCGAAGATCCGCGGGACGGCCGCCATGTAGGTCGGGCGGACCGCCGGCAGATTCTCGATGATCTTGTCGACCCGGCCGTCCACCGCGATCACGTGCCCGACGGAGACCTGCCCGGCGGTCAGCACCTTCCCGAAGACGTGCGCCAGCGGCAGCCAGAGGTACTGCACGTCGTCCGCGGTGACCATCCCGGTCGCCTGGATGGCGCGGGCCATGTACGCCCAGCAGTCGTGGGCCAGCCGGACGCCCTTGGGGCGGCCGGTGGTCCCCGAGGTGTAGATCAGGGTGGCCAGTTGGTCGGCGCGGAGCGCGGCGACCCGCTCCTCGACGCACTCGGGGTGCTGCTCCAGATAGGCGGTGCCGCGCTTCTCCAGCTCGGCGAGGGAGAGCACCCAGTCCTCCGGGTCGTCCTCGGCGGGCCGGGCGTCGGCCCCGTCGATGACCACGACGTGCGCCAGCTCGGGCAGCTCGGCGCGCTTCTCGCGGGCCTTGGCGAGCTGTGCGGCGTTCTCCGCGATCAGCACCCGGCTGCCGGAGTCGGCCAGGATGAACGCGGTCTCGTCGGTGTTGGTGGAGGGGTAGACGGTGGTGGTGGCGGCGCCGGAGCAGAGCACGCCGAGGTCGGCGAGGATCCACTCCACCCGGGTGTTGGCGGCCAGTGCCACCCGCTCCTCGGGGTGCACGCCCAGCGCGATCAGCCCGGCGGCCACGGCGAGCACCCGCTCGGCGGCCTGGCTCCAGGTCAGCACGCTCCAGTCGTCCGGTCCGGCGCCGGTGGAGGACGGGACCGGATAGCGGTATGCCTCGGTATCCGGGGTGGCCGCGACCCGCTCCAGGAACAGGGTCGCCACCGAAGGCGGCCGGTTGTCGATCAGCGTGTGGGTGTCGGTCACGGCGTCCTCCGGGGCCCGCTTCGTTGCTGGTGACTCGCGAGTAACCTTGAGCAGTGATCAGAGTAGAGCGCGTGACGCCGCCACGTAAGGGGCTGCACCCGACTGGTTCACGATGTGACCCGAGCGATAAGTGCACATGACACGCGCTTGACCGATGGGCCCCGAAGCGTCGTCCGGCCGGCCCCGCCGCCCCGAAGAACGCCGCCGCCCCGAGGCGCCACCGGGAAACGGCACGGGGCGCCGGCTCCCTGAGGAACCAGCGCCCCGCCCCTGCGTCCCGCGCCCGCCGCGCGTCCCGCTTCCGCTACTTCTTCGCCTTGCCTTCGCCCTCGGAGTCGGAGGACAGCACCGCGATGAACGCGTCCTGCGGGACCTCCACGTTGCCGACCATCTTCATCCGCTTCTTGCCCTCCTTCTGCTTCTCCAGCAGCTTCCGCTTACGGGAGATGTCACCGCCGTAGCACTTGGCGAGGACGTCCTTGCGGATGGCGCGGACCGTCTCACGGGCGATGACCCGGCTGCCGATGGCGGCCTGGATCGGCACCTCGAAGTTCTGCCGCGGGATCAGCTCGCGCAGCTTGCCGACCAGCCGCACGCCGTACGCGTACGCCTTGTCCTTGTGGGTGATCGCGGAGAACGCGTCGACCTTGTCGCCGTGCAGCAGGATGTCGACCTTGACCAGGTCGGCGGTCTGCTCGCCGGTGGGCTCGTAGTCGAGCGAGGCGTAGCCGCGGGTCTTGGACTTGAGCTGGTCGAAGAAGTCGAAGACGACCTCCGCGAGCGGCAGGGTGTAGCGGATCTCGACCCGGTCCTCGGAGAGGTAGTCCATGCCCAGCAGCGAACCGCGCCGGGTCTGGCAGAGCTCCATGATCGCGCCGATGAACTCGCTGGGCGCCAGGATCGTGGCCCGGACGACCGGCTCGTGCACCACGTCGATCTTGCCGGTGGGGAACTCGCTGGGGTTGGTGACGGTGTGCTCGGCGCCGTCCTCCATCTCCACCCGGTAGACCACGTTGGGCGCGGTCGCGATCAGGTCGAGGCCGAACTCGCGCTCCAGGCGCTCCCGGACGACCTCCAGGTGCAGCAGGCCCAGGAAGCCGACGCGGAAGCCGAAGCCCAGGGCCGCCGAGGTCTCCGGCTCGTAGACCAGCGCGGCGTCGTTGAGCTGGAGCTTGTCCAGCGCCTCGCGCAGCTCCGGGTAGTCCGAGCCGTCGAGCGGGTACAGGCCCGAGAAGACCATCGGCTTCGGGTCCTTGTAGCCGCCCAGCGGCTCCTCGGCGCCCTTGTTGAGCTGGGTGATGGTGTCGCCGACCTTGGACTGGCGGACGTCCTTCACGCCGGTGATGAGGTAGCCCACCTCGCCGACCGAGAGGCCGTCGGCGGCGGTCATCTCCGGGGAGTTCGTACCGATCTCCAGCAGCTCGTGGGCGGCGCCGGTGGACATCATCTTGATGCGCTCGCGCTTGGAGAGCGTGCCGTCGACGACCTTCACGTAGGTCACCACGCCGCGGTACGGGTCGTAGACCGAGTCGAAGATCATCGCGCGGGCGGGGGCGTCCTTGACGCCGACCGGGGCCGGCACCTCGCGGACGACCTTGTCCAGCAGCTCGGGCACGCCGACGCCGGTCTTGGCGGAGACCTTCAGCACGTCCTCGGGCTCGCAGCCGACCAGGTTCGCCAGCTCGGCGGCGAACTTCTCGGGCTGCGCGGCCGGCAGGTCGATCTTGTTGAGGACGGGGATGATCGTGAGGTCGTTCTCCATCGCCAGGTAGAGGTTGGCGAGAGTCTGGGCCTCGATGCCCTGGGCGGCGTCGACGAGGAGGATGCAGCCCTCGCACGCGGCCAGCGAGCGGGACACCTCGTAGGTGAAGTCGACGTGGCCCGGGGTGTCGATCATGTTCAGGATGTGGGTGGTCCCACTTCCCTCTTCGCCCTCGGAGGGGCTCCAGGGCAGCCGGACCGCCTGGGACTTGATCGTGATGCCGCGCTCGCGCTCGATGTCCATGCGGTCGAGGTACTGCGCGCGCATCTGCCGCTGGTCGACGACACCGGTCAGCTGGAGCATCCGGTCGGCGAGCGTCGACTTGCCGTGGTCGATGTGCGCGATGATGCAGAAGTTACGGAGGAGCGCCGGGTCGGTACGGCTCGGCTCCGGCACGTTCGTAGGGGTCGCGGGCACGCAGGGTCCATTCAGTGAACGCGGGTAGGCGGGACTCGGTCTTGTGATGTCCCCCCATCGTCCCATGACCGGCGGCGGTGGGGCGGTTCGGGCATCGGGGACGGGCGGGGCGCCCCCGGCGCCGACGGAGCGGGGCCCGGAGCGCGGAGGCGGGCGGCATCCACAGTGGATCCACGGGGCATCCACGGAGGCGGGGCGGCGAGGGCCCCGGCGCTCCCCCCGCCCGCGGCCCGGTTTGGGAGCGCTTCGGACCTGCTGGTAGTCTGGTCCACTGCGCTTCGTGCCCTCTCTCGTGCGCGGCGCAACTCGAAACTCCAACGAACCTGAAAAGGCTCTTTCGTGGCGAACATCAAGTCCCAGTTGAAGCGGATCAAGACCAACGAGAAGGCTCGTCAGCGCAACAAGGCTGTCAAGTCCTCCCTGAAGACCGCGATCCGTCGCACCCGCGAGGCCATCGAGGCCGGTGACCTGGAGAAGGCCACCGCCGCGCAGGCCCTGGCGGCCAAGAAGCTCGACAAGGCCGTCAGCAAGGGTGTTCTGCACAAGAACAACGCCGCCAACAAGAAGTCGGCGCTGGCCAAGAAGGTCGCCGGCCTCAAGGGCTGACCCTCTGCCCGACCGCGCCCGTCGCGGTCACCCTGCCGATCAGGGACCCAGCGGCCCCTCTCTCCGCTCCTTGTCGGTGCACCACCGCGCCGCACACGGCCTGCGTTCGCCACGCGGGTGCGGCGCACCCGGCTCCTCCGCGGCCCCAAGCCGCCGAGCAGCCACCCAAACTGGATACGAACGACCCCACCTGTGCCCCTTTGGGGCGGGTGGGGTCGTTCGTTTGCGGTGGGGTCGTTCGTTTGAGTGGAGGGCGCGGCGCCCGGGGCTCCTGCCGCCCGGCAGACATCGCCCGGGTGGCCTGTCGCCCGGACGACATCGTCCGGATTTCCCAGTGCCCGGGTAGGTTCCGGTGCCGGAAACGTCCACTACTCTGCCGTCATGTCCAATACGGGGGACCAGAACAATCCCTTCTCCGTGCCGCAGCCTCCTCCCGGCTACGGCCCGACGCCCGCCCAGCAGAACCCCTACGCCCGGCCGATCCCGCAGGGCACGCCGCCGGGAGCACCGCCCGCGGCACCACGGGGACCGGGCGGCTACGGCTACCCGGGCCACCCGGCGGCCGGCAGCCCTGGCATGCCGGGTGCGGCAGGCGCACCAGGTGTGCTGGGTGCACCAGGTGTGCTGGGTGTGCCGCGCACGGTGTACGGGGCGCCGAGCGGCGGCACCCCTGGTGGGGCGGCCCGGCGGGGCGTCTCCGGCTGGCTGTGGGCCCTCGGTGGCGCGGTGGCCGCCACCGCGATCGGGACCTCCGTGATGTTCGCCACCGGAGCCTTCTCCTCGGCGCCCGACCCCGAACTCAAGGGCTACGCGTTCCGGGACGACCTGTGCGCCGCAACCTCCCTGACCCCCTTCGAGAACGCCCACTACAAGGCGAAGCCGAACACGGGCGGCAGCACCGGCTCGGGGTCCGGGTCGGGGTCGGGTTCTTCGGGTCCGTCGTCCCCGCCCAACCCGCAGCACAGCGGCTCGCGGATGAACTCCATGGACTCGATGTGGTGCAACATCTCCCTCACCCCGGAGACCACCGGCACCAACGACTACTCCTCGACCTGGGTCTACAACTCCGTCACCCTGCACAAGAAGGCCGACCCGGGCCCGGAATTCGCCGATACCTACCGCTCGTACGAGAAGCAGCAGACCTCGATCTCGTACAAGGTCGAGCCCGTCAGCGGCATCGGTGACGAGGCGTACCTCGTGACCCGCAGCGACACCCCCGGCAGCAACAACAGCACGTATGTGATCCTCGCCGTCCGCGACGGCTGGATGACGTACCAGTCGACGTGGTCCAGCTACACGCCGAGCAGCGGCAACGGGAAGCCGCCGAGCTCCGCCGAGATCGCCACAATGCTGGAATCCAGCGCGAAGGAGACCTTCAAGCGGTTGCGGGGGTGATCCGCGGTTCCCGGAGCGTGAGGTGCGATTCCCGGGCACCGGTTGCCGGTTGCCGGTTGCCGGTTGCCGGTTGCCGGTTGCCGGTTGCCCAGCGTCTCGGCCGCCTACCGCGAGCGGGCCGCCCGCGCGATCGTCACCACGGCCTTCTCCAGGGCGTACTCCGGGTCGTCCCCGCCGCCCTTCACCCCCGCGTCGGCCTCGGCCACCGCGCGCAGCGCCGTGGCCACGCCGTCCGCCGACCAACCGCGCATCTGCTGCCGGACCCGGTCGATCTTCCAGGGCGGCATGCCCAGCTCGCGGGCGAGGTCGCCGGGGCGGGCGCCACGCGGGGCGGAGGCGAGCTTGCCGATGGCCCGGACGCCCTGCGCCAGTGCACTGGTGATCATGACGGGGGCGACCCCGGTCGCGATCGCCCAGCGCAGCGCCTCCAGCGCCTCGGCGGCCCGGCCCTCGACCGCCCGGTCGGCAACGGTGAAGCTCGACGCCTCCGCCCGGCCGGTGTAGTAGCGCGCGACCACGGCGTCGTCGATCGTGCCCTCGATGTCGGCGGCCAACTGCGCGCACGCCGACGCCAGCTCGCGCAGATCGCTGCCGATGGCGTCCACCAGTGCCTGGCAGGCTTCCGGCGTCGCCGAGCGGCCGGACGCCCGGAACTCACCGCGCACAAAGGCGAGCCGGTCGGCCGGCTTGGTCATCTTGGGGCAGGCCACCTCGCGCGCGGCCGCCTTGCGCGCCGCGTCCAGCAGCCCCTTGCCCTTGGCGCCGCCGGCGTGCAGCAGCACCAGGGTGATCTCCTCGGCGGGCGAGCCGAGATACGCCTTGACGTCCTTGATGGTGTCCGCGGACAGGTCCTGGGAGGCGCGCACCACCACGACCTTGCGCTCGGAAAAGAGCGAGGGGCTGGTCAACTCGGCGAGGGTGCCGGGCTGGAGCTGATCGGGGGTGAGGTCACGCACATCGGTGTCCGCGTCGGCCGCCCGGGCAGCGGCCACCACCTGCTGCACCGCGCGGTCGAGCAGCAGCTCCTCCTGCCCCACCGCGATCGTGACAGGAGCAAGGGGATCGTCGTTAGCTGTCTTCCTGGCCATCGCGTCCCAGCATCCCACGCCCCACCGACAACCCCCTCCGCGCGCGGGCCCGACCGCCCGCCAGGCCCCTACGTCCGCGCCCGCTCGATACGTCCGCGCCCGCTCGATCCCGAGCTGATCCCGGCCTGAGCCCGCCGGCCGGCGTTCGGGGCGGGGCAGGGGGCGCGGCCCGTCCCGTGGTGCCCCGTACCCCGGTGCCCCGCCTGGCGCCGCTGCCCGACAATGGAGCGGTGAACGACACCCGCCACCAGCGCCACGTACTCGTCCTCCCCGACCGCGACGCCGCCGAGGAGGTGGCCGAGGCCCTGACCGAACGCTTCGGCGTCGCCGAGGAACCCCAGGTCGTACGGGACGCCCTGGCCGGCGAGGACGACGCCGAGGACGCGCAGTGGCTCGTCGTTGTCGAGGACCCCGACGCCGCCTACGACGCCGCCCGCCTGGACGCCCTCGCCGCCGCGTACGAGGGCTGGCGCGAGGCCGAGTAACCCCACCCCGGGCAGAGAGCCACCGAGGAACGGTCAGCTCCTCCCCCGCCTCCCCGCTCGCTAGCTCACGAGGACCGGTTCCCGTTCCAGCTCGATGCCGAAGTGGGTGCGGTACGCCGGGAGGATCTCGGCCGCGTCCAGCACGCGCTCCTCCCGGGCGCCGTCGGCGTCGCTGATCACCAGCGTGCGCCCGGAGAGCGTCACCCGACCGGTCTCCGTGAGCTGCGAGCAGACCAGCGACCTCCTGAACAGCGATTTCGGCGACGTACGCTGCCACCAGCAACCGGCCTCGAAGTCCCTGAGCTCACACGGGCGTTGTTCCAGGCGGTACTGCGGTTCCCCGTTCCGGTAGACGTCGAGGTCGCCCTGCGGTGTCTCCGCTATCCGGAAGACGCCCCCGGGATTCTCCTGGTCCTCGGCACTGTCCAACCGCAGCGGGTGGTGGCTGTTCCGCCCGAAGCCGACGTCCACGAGCCAGGGACCGGTGGGCAGGTGCACCCGCAGCGCGAGGTGGTCGTACGGAATCCCGAGCCCATCGGGCCCGCACACCCGCGCCGACAGCAACTCGACCTCGTAGCCCAGCGTCCTGAGAAGTGCGGCGAAGGCACCGTTGAGCTCGTAGCAGAACCCACCCCGACGCGCCCCGACGATCTTGTCGAGCAGCGGCTGCTCCTCCAGCACGATCTCCTCTCCCAGATGGATGGCGAGGTTCTCGAACGGCACGGCCCGCAGATGACTCAGCTGCAGCGCACACAACGCTTCGGCGTCGGGCGCGGCCGGCCGGACAGTGGCTATCCGGCGGAGATAGGCATCGGCGGTGACAACGTCCATGAGGTGTGCGTCCTCTCCATTCCCTCTGTCATGTCGCGCGGCTCCCCACGCGCAGCGTGGCTCTCGGCGCCGCTCTCATCCCAGCGTGCCGTACGTGTCTTCGCATTCGTACGGATCTCCGTGTACCGCACGATCCGTCCCGTGTGTCGCACGGCCGGACGATGCCGCCCGACTCCTGGCCGTCGCTCCGGCCGCCGCCCCGGCCTGTGGGCCGTGTCGCCGACCGTCTCCTGGACCGGCGCCCGCCGACCACCGCGGACAGCCTGCCGGGGGTGCCGACGACCGCGATGGCGCCATCGATGTCGGTACGCAGCACCCGCGTGCCCCCGGCCCGCAGCGCCGCGACGGTACGAGGAGCGGGGTGCCCGTAAGGGTTTCCGGCGCCGCACGAGATGAGGGCCAGACGCGGCATCAGCCGCCGCATCAACTCGGGGTCCTGATAGGCGGAGCCGTGGTGCGCCACCTTGAGGACGTCGACGGCGGCCAGCTCCGGGTGGGCGGCCAACAGCGCCTGTTGCGCGGGGGGTTCAAGATCTCCGAGCAGCAGGACCGTCAGCCCGCCCGTCCGTACGAGCACGGCGACGCTGGCGTCGTTGGGCCCGGAGAACCCGTCGTCACCGGCCGACGGCAGCCACGGGGATGCGCCCGGCCACAACACCTCCCAGGCGAGGGGACCCAGGTGGCGCCGCTCGCCCGGGGCCGCGCGGAGCACGGGGACCCCGGCCCCGGCCGCCGCCTCCCGCACGAACTTCACCTGTCCGTAGGGCTCTTGCAACGTCGTGGTCTCGATCGCGCCGACCGAACGGCCGCGCAGCACCCCGGGCAGGCCGTCCACATGGTCGGCGTGGAAGTGCGTCAGGATGAGGAGCGGGATCCGGTGGATGCCCAGCCCGGTCAGGCAGTGGTCGATGGCGCGGGGCTCGGGCCCGGCGTCCACCACCAGCGCGGTGCCGTCGCCGGCCGCCAGCACCAGTCCGTCCCCTTGCCCGACATCGCAGGCCACCACCCGCCAGTCCGGCGGCGGCCAACCTGTCAGCACGCGGGTCAGCGGCGCGGGGCGGCACACCGCAAGCACCAGGGCCAGCGCG
The DNA here is from genome assembly GCF_016917755.1 of Streptomyces noursei. Taxonomy (GTDB): domain Bacteria; phylum Actinomycetota; class Actinomycetes; order Streptomycetales; family Streptomycetaceae; genus Streptomyces; species Streptomyces yunnanensis. The sequence goes on from NZ_CP070326.1 coordinate 3,704,673, forward strand.
GACAGCGCGCACAACCAGCGTCGGCGCAGCACCCGGCGGCCGACCGCCAGCAGCACCACTGTGGTGACGGCGAGCATCAGCCCGCCCACCCAGCCGCCGGGCCAGCCGACCTCCGCGCCCGGCAGCTCCGCCCCCGTGCGGGCAACGGCGGCGATCCACTCGGCCGGCCAACCCGCGCACCACGCCAACGCCTTGGCGACCGGCAGGGCGACCGGCGCGGCGGCGAGCGCCGCGAAGCCCAGGATCGTCGCGGGTGCCACGGCCAGCTCGGCGAGCAGATTGCAGGGCACGCCGACCAGCCCCACCCGCGCCGCGAGCACCGCGATGACGGGTGCGCAGACCGCCTGGGCGGCGGCCGCGGCGGCGACCACCTCGGCGAGCCGGGGCGGCACCCGGCGGCGCTGGAGGGCCGCGCTCCAGCGGGGCGCGAGCAGCAGCAGCGCGCCGGTCGCCAGGACGGAGAGCAGAAAGCCGTAACGCCGGGCGAGCCAGGGGTCGTAGAGGACCAGCAGCAGGACGGCGGCGGCGAGCGCGGGGAGCAGCGAGCGGCGACGGCCGGTGCCGATGGCGAGCAGGGTGATCAGACCGCAGGCGGCGGCCCGCAGCACGCTCGGGTCAGGGCGGCACACGACGACGAAGCCGAGGGCGAGTGCTCCGCCGACCAGGGCGGTACCGCGCAGCGAGAGCCCCAGGCGCCGGGCCAGTCCGCGGCGTTCGGCCCGGGCGGCGAGGTGGGGCGGGCCGATCAGCAGGGCGAGCACGATGGTCAGGTTGCTGCCGGAGACGGCGAGCAGGTGCGTCAGGTCGGTGGTGCTGAAGGCGTCATCGAGATCGGGCGGCACCCGTGACACATCGCCGACGACGAGTCCGGGCAGCAGCGCGCGGGCATCCGGAGTCAGTCCGTCGGTCGCCCGGCGCAGCCCGTTGCGCAGGCTCCCGGCCAGCCGTTGCAGGGCGGACGGCGGCGCCACCTCGTTGGGCGGCCCGTCGGCGGTGACCCGCAGTACCGCGGCCGTCCGGTCCGCCGCCGCCAGCGGCGGTGCGGCCCGCGCCACCACCCGGATCCGGGTCGACGGCAGCAACCTGCGCCACTCCGGTGACGGCGATGGCGGCTCACCCGCAGCCTTCCCGTGCTTCGCGGCGCGCTGCTGCACGACGGCCAGCACGGGGGTACGGGCGGTGGTGACCCGCCCGTCCGGCGTCGCGATGCGAACGGCCTCGGCGGTGAACACCAGCGCCGACGGCATCCTCTGCGAGCCGTGCACCTTGGGGCGGGTCACCCGCGGATCGTCGGTCACCTCCAGCTCCGCGGTGAGCCGTGCGTACCGGTGGGCCCATGTGGGCAGCGGCCCGCGCCGCACGTCCGCGGCGTGCAGCGCGGCGGACGCGGCCCCCGCCGCGGCGCAGAGCAGGACCGCCGCCAGCGCCACGAGCGCCCCCGGGGACCGGCCGGGTGCAGAGTCGTGTCCCCGGGCGGACCGGCCGCCCTTCGCCCGGGCCCGCCACAGCGCGAGTGCCGCGAGCGCCACGGCCATGGCGCAGCCCGCCGCCACCATGCCGCCCGGTGCGCCCAGGGCAACCGCTGCCGCCGCCCACGCCGCCCCCGCGGGGCCGACGAGTCGCAGGTCGGCGGGGCCGTCCTGAGGCGCGTCTGCCCTGCCGTACGACGGGTCGGCCAGGCCGGCAGGGTTCTCGTCCTCCGGAGTCGGCGTCATGGCGTCACCAGGGGGCGCAGGTCGGCCAGGCGGCGCTCACCGATGCCGGCCACCTGTCGGAGCTGGTCCACCGAGGTGAACCCGCCGTGCCGGGTGCGGAATTCGATGATGTGGCGGGCCAGGACCGGCCCCACTCCGGGCAGGGCATCGAGCTGCTGCTCCGTCGCCGAGCTGAGGCTCACCGGCCCACTCGTCAGCCCCGACGTCCCGCTCCCGGCACCGCCTCCGCCACCCGTCGCCCCACCGGCCCCGGGCTGTCCGCCCGCGCCCGCGCCGCCCGTGGCGCCGGCGCCCTCCGCAGCGACCAGGATCTGTTCGCCGTCGGTCAGCAGCCGCGCCCGATTCAGCCCCCGGAGATCCGCTCCGCGCAACACCCCGCCCGCGGCCTGCAGCGCATCCATCACCCGGGAGCCCGCCGGCAACCGGTGCACCCCGGGTCGGTGGACCTTCCCCGCGACATCCACGACCAGCATCCGGCCCGCCCCGGCCGGCGGCCCACCCGTCGCCGGACCGCTGGAGGAGGAGTGCGCCGACGACCACGGCGGAGCCGGCGAGCGGGCGCCGGGGCCCGGCGCCGGAACCGTACGCTCGACATCCGGCGCACGCACCGGCTCCGGGCGCCCCGCCCAGAAGTGCTGGACCGCGAAGCCCACGGCCACCACGAGCACCAGGGCCAGCGCGCTCAGCGCCTTCGGGGTCGTACCGCACCGTAACTGCACCCAGAGCGGCAGCCGTTCATGCACCGCCGACCACCAGCGTTCCTGCCGGCGGGCACCCGGCGGGTCGTGCTCCCGGGGCGGCGGCGCACGGTGCCCGTACGACGGTTTCGCCCCCGCGTCGGGCGGACGGCGACCACCGCCGGGACCCCTCGCCCCCGGACCCGTACGCCCCTCGGCGCTCCCGTCCTCCCTACCGCCGCTGCTCCTCGTACCGACGCCCCGTACCGCCTCGGCGCCATGCCCCTCCTGGTCGGCGCCGAAGATCGCCGCGGCTCGGGCCCGCGTCCGTTCGCGTTTCCACTCCCGCACGCGGTCCCGTTCTCGCCGCCCCCAGCGCGCGGTCGGCACAGCGGAGGTCGAGGAAGCAGGGGGCGCAGCGGGCGGGAGGGACGGTCCGGCCGGTGACTCCGGCGCGGAAACGGAGACCGATACTGACGTCGCATCCGGCAAGGAAGCCGTTCGATAAGTGCTCATAGCCCTCGACGGTAGGCACCTCGCGCGGATCCCGCCGATCTGCGTCATATCCCGTGGATATCCGCGGAGTTGTGGATAACTCCGTCACCCACACGGGCCTCCGGAACCCAGATCCGTCACCGCCGCAACAGCCGTCACACAGGGGTCGGAAAGGTGTCGCCCCCACGGCCGCCACCTGCCGCACCACGGCTCACCGCGGCTCATGGCAGTCCACCGCGCTTCACCGCGGCGAGACCACGACCCCCAGCAGCCCCGGCCCCGTGTGCGCGCCGATCACCGCGCCGACCTCGCTGACGTGCAGCTCGTTCAACCCCGGCACCCGTTCCCGGAGGCGTTCGGCCAGCGCGTCTGCCCGCTCCGCCGCCGCGAGATGGTGGACCGCGATGTCGACCTGGCCCTCCCCCGCCCGCTCCGCGGCGATCTCTTCCAGGCGTGCGATGGCCTTGGAGGCCGTGCGGACCTTCTCCAGCAGTTCGATGCGCCCGTCGTCGAGTTGGAGGATCGGCTTGACCGCGAGCGCGGAGCCGAGCAGCGCCTGCGCGGCGCCGATCCGGCCGCCGCGCCGCAGATAGTCGAGGGTGTCGACGTAGAAGTAGGCGGCGGTGCCCGAGGCGCGCTTCTCCGCGGCGGCCACCGCGTCGTCCATGTCCCCGCCGGCCTCCACCGCCTCCGCGGCGGCGAGGGCGCAGAACCCGAGGGCCATCGCCACCATCCCGGTGTCCACGACCCGTACCGGTACCGGGGCCTCCTTGGCCGCCAGCACCGCCGCGTCGTAGGTGCCGGAGAACTCCGACGAGAGGTGGAGGGAAACGACGCCGCTCGCCCCGGCCTCCGCGATGGCCCGATAGGTGTCCGCGAACACGGCGGGGCTCGGCCGTGAGGTGGTCACGGGCCGGCGCTTCTGGAGCGCCTGGGCGACCGATCTCGCGGAGACCTCGGTGCCCTCTTCCAGGGCCTGGTCCCCCAGGACGACGGTCAGCGGTACGGCCGTGATGTGGTGGCGGGCGACAGCCGCCCGCGGCAGGTAGGCCGTGGAATCGGTGACGATCGCGACATGGCGGGACATGACTGGGAGGTTAGTCGGGGACGCGGGCGCCCGACAGTGCGGGCCCCTCCCCAAGATTTTCCAGGTTGTACCAAGGCACTGCCAAGTCCGCCCAGGTCACGGCCTGTCGGGAAGGGGAAAGAGTCGAAACGGAATGATCGCACAGCAGTTGGCTGATCGAATGGGCGCTGCGCGGGGGCCGGGAATGCCGCAGCCCGGGGGCTTGAGCTGCCGCACCACATGGACCGAGACGGCCGGACCGCAAGGACCGAAGCTGCCGCGCCACGCCCAGTCACCGGCCGAGGAGCCCATCGCCCCACGACCCCACCAGCCACCGAGCAGTCGCCCCGCCCTCCCCCAGGGAAGGCGAACCAGCACCTACCCTGCTATCCCGCCACCGCCGCCCTTCCCCCAACGGGACGGCTCCCGTCGCGGGCTCTTCTCCCACGGATACGTCGGCCGGGTGTGGGGATCCTGCGCGGTGATCGCAGGCGCCTCGTCCTCCACCGGACCCCGGGAATGCCCCTTCCCGCCCGCGCCCGAACCGGCCCCGGGTTCCCCGGCCGCGCCCGCCGCGCCCGCCGCCCCCGTCTGCTCCCGCTCGTGCTCCCGGCCCACCGGGGCGTCCGTCCAGTGCCGCAAGGCCCCCGCCTCCACGTCGATCTGGTCGCTCAGGGCGGCCAGATCGTCTTCGGCGAACTTGCGGGCCCGGTCGCGGGCGGCCCAGCGCAGCGACTCGGCGGAGTGCGTGATCCGCGCCAGCCGCTCCCGGAGCTCGGGGAGGCGGTCCGCGATGCTGGCCTTGCTGGGCTCGCTCTCCAGGCGGCGGAGGTCGTCGTCCAGCTCCCGGCCGTGCGCGCTGAGGCGTTCGAAGAGCCGGACCGCCTCGTCGAGCGAGGCGTCGTCGCAGGAGCCGGTCCGCAGGACCTCCTGGGTGGCCCGCATGGACGTGCGCAGCGAGAGCCGCAGTTGGGCCAGTTCGCCGACGACTCCGGGCTGGGTGAACTGCCGGGCCCGCAGGGTGGTGTCCTCGACCGTCCGTCGGGCCTGGGCGACCTTGCGGTCGACCCCGCGCTTGGCTGCCTGGACCGCCCTGACCGTGAGGAACACCCCGGCGACGACGAACAGCACGAAGAGCAACCCGAAGATGGCGACCGCGACTTCCATGGGCACTCCCCTGAGGTGTCGGCGGCGCCGGTTCTGTGCCGGCGCCCGTACCTCCACGGTAAACGCGTCGGGCAGGCCAGGGGTTCCAAACGAACCCCCAACCTGCCCGTAGGGGAAACCACCTATACGCGCGCGGGACACCGCTCCCGCCCACCGATCCGACCCGCAAAAGGCCAGTTCAGAGGCGGTTGCAGTGTGTTCCTGCGGTCAGGGCCGCGGCCGGGTGGGGGCTGCGCAGAGCACCCCTCACCCGGCCGGCCGGGCGCTTCCTGATCACGCCGGGACGATGTTCACCAGCTTCGGTGCCCGGACGATCACCTTCCGGACGCCCGCGCCGCCCAGCGCCGCGACCACCGCCGGCTCGGCCAGCGCGGCCGCCTCCAGGTCCGCGTCGGAGATCGACGGCGCGACCTCCAGGCGGGCCTTGACCTTGCCCTTGATCTGGACGACGCAGGTCACCGCCTCGTCCACGACGTAGGCGGGATCGGCCACCGGGAAGTCCGCGTGGACGATCGTGTCGGTGTGGCCCAGCTTGCGCCACAGCTCCTCGGCGATGTGCGGTGCCAGCGGGGCGATCAGCAGCACCAGCTGCTCCGCGACGGTCCGCGACACGGCGCCGCCGGCCTTGGTCAGGTGGTTGTTCAGCTCGGTGATCTTGGCGATGGCGGTGTTGAAGCGCAGGTTCGCCATGTCCTGGGTGACACCGTCGATCGCCTTGTGCAGCGCCCGCAGGGTGGCCTCGTCCGGCTCGGCGTCGACGACGGTGACCTCGCCGGTCGCCTCGTCCACCACGTTGCGCCACAGCCGCTGCAGCAGGCGGTACTGGCCGACGACGGCCCGGGTATCCCAGGGCCGGGAGACGTCCAGCGGGCCCATCGCCATCTCGTACAGGCGCAGGGTGTCCGCGCCGTACTCGACGCAGATCTCGTCCGGCGTGACGGCGTTCTTCAGGGACTTGCCCATCTTGCCCAGCAGCCGGGAGACCTTGCCGCCCTCGTAGTAGAAGACGCCGCCGTCGTGCTCCTCGACCTCCGCCGCCGGGACGGCGATGCCGCGGGTGTCCCGGTAGACGTACGCCTGGATCATGCCCTGGTTGTACAGCTTGTGGAACGGCTCGGCGGAGGAGACGTGCCCCAGGTCGTGCAGCACCTTGGACCAGAAGCGGGCGTACAGCAGGTGCAGCACCGCGTGCTCGGCGCCGCCCACGTACAGGTCGACGCCACCGTGCGGCTGGCCCTCGCGCGGGCCCATCCAGTACTGCTCGACGGTCGGGTCGACCAGCGCGTCGCCGTTGTTCGGGTCCAGGTAGCGCAGCTCGTACCAGCACGAACCGGCCCAGTTGGGCATGGTGTTGGTCTCGCGCCGGTAGCGCCGCACCCCGCGGCCGTCGCCCAGGTCCAGCTCGACGTTGACCCAGTCCTCGTTGCGGGACAGCGGGGTCTCGGGCTGGGTGTCGGCGTCGTCCGCGTCGAAGGTGCGCGGCGAGTAGTCGTCGACCTCGGGCAGCTCCAGCGGCAGCATCGACTCGGGCAGCGAGTGCGCCACACCGTCCTCGTCGTAGACGATCGGGAACGGCTCGCCCCAGTAGCGCTGGCGGCTGAACAGCCAGTCGCGCAGCCGGTAGTTGACGGTACCCTCGCCGATGCCGTTGGCGGTCAGCCACTCGGTGATCTTCGCCTTGGCCTCGGTGACGCCCAGGCCGTCCAGCGAGATGGTGTCGTCGGCCGAGTTGACCAGCTTCGCTTCGTACGAGGCGAACGCGTCGTCCCAGGTGGTGGTGTCGGTGCCGCGGCCGTCGCTCGGCTCGACGACGCAGCGCATGGGCAGCTCGAAGGCGCGGGCGAAGGCGAAGTCGCGGGTGTCGTGGGCCGGGACCGCCATGATCGCGCCGGTGCCGTAGCCCATCAGGACGTAGTCGGCGATGAAGACCGGGATCCGCTCGCCGCTGACCGGGTTGGTGGCGTACACGCCGGTGAAGACGCCGGTCTTGTCCTTGGCCTCGGCCTGCCGCTCGACGTCCGACTTGGCGGCGGCCTGCTTGCGGTAGGCGGCGACGGCCTCGGCGGGGGTGGCGTGCCCGCCGGTCCACACGTCGTGGGTGCCCTCGGGCCAGGCGTCGGGAACGATCGAGCCGGTGCCGTTGTCGGAGCCGGCGATCAGCGGGTGCTCGGGGGCCAGGACCATGTAGGTCGCGCCGAACAGGGTGTCCTGGCGGGTGGTGAAGACCGTGATCCGGTCGGAGTCGCCGACCGGGAAGTCGACGCGGGCGCCCTCGGAGCGGCCGATCCAGTTGCGCTGCTGCAGCTTGATGGCCTCGGGCCAGTCCAGCGCGTCCAGGTCGCGCAGCAGGCGGTCCGCGTAGGCCGTGATGCGCATGTTCCACTGGCGCAGCTTGGCCTTGAAGACCGGGTAGTTCCCGCGCTCGGAACGGCCCTCGGCGGTGACCTCCTCGTTGGCCAGCACCGTGCCCAGTCCGGGGCACCAGTTGACCGGGGCGTCCGAGGCGTACGCCAGGCGGTACTCGCCCAGGACGTCGGCCCGCTCGGTGCCGGACAGCTCGGCCCAGGGCCGGCCGTCGGGGGTGGGCCGGGTGCCGGCCTCGAACTGGGCGACCAGGGTGTCGATCGGCCGCGCCTTGTCGGCCTCCGGGTCGTACCAGGAGTTGAAGATCTGCAGGAAGATCCACTGGGTCCACTTGTAGTACGCCGGGTCGATCGTCTCGATCGACCGGCGCTGGTCGTGCCCCAGGCCCAGGCGGCGCAGCTGGCGCCGCATGTTGACGATGTTGGCCTCGGTGGAGACCCGCGGGTGGGTGCCGGTCTGCACGGCGTACTGCTCGGCGGGCAGGCCGAAGGCGTCGAAGCCCAGGGTGTGCAGGACGTTGTGGCCCGTCATGCGGTGGTAGCGGGCGTAGACGTCGGTGGCGATGAAGCCCAGGGGGTGGCCGACGTGCAGTCCCGCACCCGAGGGGTAGGGGAACATGTCCATGACGAACTTCTTGGGGCGGGCCACCGCCTCAGGGTCGCCGCCCAGATCCCCGTTCGGGTTCGGGGCCTCGTAGGTCCCCTCCGCCTCCCAGAAGTCCTGCCAGCGTGCCTCGACGTCTGCGGCCAGCGCGGCCGTATAGCGGTGCGGCGCTGCCACCTCAGCAGCGGTAGTCGTCTCGCTCATCGTCCTCAAAGCTCCATCGATCGTCTCTGCCTGCGGCTGCTGCGGACACGGTTTCTGCGGAAACAAAAATGCCCCTCACTCAGGAGGGGAAGCCGCGCCGATACCGACCCGGGCGACCACAGCGAAGGGCCCGGTCGGGACTGATCAGCGCGGCCCGCTAAGCAGAAGGCGTACGGCACACATGGCGCCAGGGTACCGCAGGGCACACAGGGCCCGCGCCCGGGATTCGCCCCGGGCGCGGGCCCTGCCCCGTTGTCCCCGTCCCCCCGTCGGCGCGCCCATGAGGTCACGGGGCGGCGGAGGAGCGGGGGCGGGGCCCCTGCGTCAGGGACGGTAGGAGCTCACGTATCCGGCGCCCGGGCTGCCGACGCCGGTGACGTCGTCATAGCCGACGGTGGCCTGCAGGGAGCTGTCCTTGCCGAGGCTGCGCAGCGAGGTGATGGTGCCCTTGGCCGCGTCGACGCCGTTGGCGAAGTCGACCCGGACGACCGCCAGGTCGCGGCCGGCACCCAGCGGGTGGTCGGTCACGTCGTGGTAGGCGGCGGTGCCGTAGCGCTGGTAGATGGCCGGGTTGGCGAAGCCGATGGCGACGCCGTGCCGGGCCTGCTGGGCCAGCGCCTGGACGCCCGCGATCACCGGCGCGGCCAGGGAGGTGCCGCCGATGCGGTACTCGTCGTAGCCGAGCTTGCCGTTGGGCAGCGTCTGGGTCTGGCCGACCAGGAAGCCGGTGTTGGGGTCGGCGACCGCCGAAATGTCCGGAACGGTGCGCATGGCGTTGCCGCCGTTGGCCTTGGCCAGCGCGTCCGGGACGACTCCGCGCTGGTAGAAGGGCTGCGCGACGGCCTTGCTGGTGCCGCCGCCCGCGCCACCGTTGAAGGCGCCGGGGAAGTCGGTCCAGTCGTTGCCGTCCTTGGAGAGCACCGCCTTCTGGGTGCCCCAGCCGGTCTCCCACAGGTAGCCGTTGCCCTTGCCGACGGCCAGGGAGGTGCCGCCGACCGCGGTCACCCATGCGGAGTTCGCGGGGGTGTCGACCTGCTTGGTGCCGGTGTTGGCGACCTCGTCACCGTTGTCGCCGGAGGAGAAGTAGAAGCCGATACCCTCGACCGCGCCGCGCTGGAAGAGCTGGTCGTAGGCGGCGGCCACGTCCGGGGTCTCGTTGGCCTCGACGTCGCCCCAGGAGTTGGAGACGATGTCGGCCAGGTGCCCGTCCACGACCTTGCCGAGCGAGTCCATCAGGTCGTCGTCGTTGCAGGAGGCGGCGCCGACGTAGACGATGCCCGCGTCGGGGGCGACCGCGTGCACGGCCTCGACGTCGAGGGTCTCCTCTCCGTACCAGCCGGCCGCCTTGCAGTCGTCGATGTGCGTGTAGCCCTTCGGCAGGACCTGCGACAGCTGACCCTTGCGGTAGCGGGGGTCGCCGTTGCGGGCGGCGTAGGTGTCCGCGTCCTTGGCGATGGTCGGCGAGGCGTAGGCGTCGGTGATCGCGACGGTGACGCCCTTGCCGGTCCACTTCTTCGCCTCGTAGGCGGCGCGCAGCTGCTTGCCGGTGTAGCCCTTGATCGCGTACGGCGCCTTGCCCCCGTAGGCCGACGGCAGGCTCTCGTTGGTCCGCGACCCGTAGTACGTGGAGAACGGCCCGGAGTTGCGGAAGACGGGGGACGGCGGCGGCAGTTCGGCGGAGTGGTGCCGGGCCAGCCGGGGCGCGTTGTCCAGGCCGGTGACCGTCAGGACCGCGTCGGAGACGGACGCGGGCGCGGAGGCGGTGGCCGACGGCGCGTGGTACGTGTGGCCGTTCTTGCGGTAGTTGTGCAGGTCGGTGGCGAAGGCCCGCTCGGCGGCGGCCGCCTCGCCGGTGACCGTGACATAGCGGTCGGTGGTGCCGGTGACCGTCAGGCCGGACTTCTTCAGCCAGGCGGTCACCCTGGCTATCTGGTCCTGGGTGGCACCGTAGCGGGCGCTCACCTGGGCCGGGCTCAGGTACTTCCCGTACGCGGCGGAGTGCGGGTCGGCGACGGCCTTGGCGTAGTCCGCGAGGCCCTTGGCGTCCCGGCCGGCCAGGTAGACCCGGGCGTTGACCGCGGTGGAACCGGCGGTGGAGCCCTGGTCAGCCTGCTCGGTGGCCCACCGCGGCTTGGTGCCCTGCAGTGCGTGCCGGCCCCCGTCGTGGCCCGCGGCGTCGGCGGCCGGTGCACCGAGCGCGAGCGCTCCGGCGACCAGCGGCAGTGCCGCTGCCCAGGCCAGACCCGCGCGGGCGCGCAGTGATCTGGTGCGGCTTGCTCTCATGTAACCCCCTGCTGTGGCGATGCGGTGCGCTGCGTGGTGACGCCGCGCCGGTGCGCCGGTGCGCGACACCTCATCAGCGGTGAATGCGTCGGATGTGACGCTCACGCGATTCGCCACTCTTTCGGTGAACCGTTCATGTCAGGGTTATGCGATCACCAAGAAGAGCCCAAGGAACCACAAGGAACGAACGGAATCAGTCACGAGGAGCGCACTCAACTCGCCACATCAGACAGGTTGTTGACCGAATATCAGGGCAACCCAGGAAGATCCGCGTACTGCGGACCTGCCGCCTCAGAATGCACAACAGAGCGGGCCGCCCTTGACGGACGGCCCGCTCTGCATTCTGTGGAGCTAAGGAGAATTGAACTCCTGACCTCCTGCATGCCATGCAGGCGCTCTACCAACTGAGCTATAGCCCCAGGTTTTGTCTCCGCCGCGGTTTCCTTCCGGCTCCCCGCTGCGGCATCGCCTACATTACACGGACCCCCCGGCCTTCTGCCAAATCGCCCGCCCGCCACCCGGCCACCGCCCCTGGACGAAGCCCTTCGGGCCGCGGTGCCCCCGCGGGCCCTCCGGCGAGGCCCAAGGTACTGTCGGCGAACCGTGCCCGATTCGTCCCTTGGGAGCCGTACGCCGTGACCGCGCTGGATCCACACCGGCCCACCGAGCCCCGCGGCCCACGCCCCGGCGCGGGCGTGATCCGCCGCCACCCGGTGTGCGCAGCGGCGCTGACCTGCCTGGTCTCCTTCACCGCCTTCTGGATCGCACAGCGGCTGGCGCACGTCTCGATGGTGGACCTGATGGTCTACCGCGCCGAGGGCGAGACCGCCCGCGCCGGCAAGGACCTCTACGACATGGTGGCCACCTCCGCGCGGCTGCCCAACACCTATCCCCCCTTCGCCGCGCTGCTGTTCGTCCCGCTCACCTTCTTCGGCGTCCCGGTGATGCGCACCCTGGCCACGGCCGGGAACCTCGTCCTGCTCGTCGCCGTCATCCACCTCTCCCTCCGCCTGGTCGGCCGGCCCCGGCGGATGCCCCCGCTCGCCGCGACGCTGGCGCTCTCCGCCCTGCTGGTGTGGTGCGAGCCGGTCTGGACGACGCTGCGCTACGGCCAGATCAACCTCCTGCTCGCCGTGCTGGTGCTGTGGGACCTGACCCGCCGGGACACCAACCGCTGGGCCGGTATCGGCATCGGCATCGCGGCCGGCATCAAGCTGACCCCGGCACTGTTCGCCGTCTTCCTCGCGCTGGCCGGCGCGGTCCACGCCGTCCGACGGCTGCGCTCCGGCGCCGGCTGGCGCGCCGCCTGGAACCCCTGGCTCCGGCAGGCCGCCGTCGCCACCGGCACGTTCGGCGCCACAGCCCTCCTCTCCGCGATCGTGCTGCCGCGCGACTCGCACCGCTTCTGGACCGAGATCGTGTTCGCCGCCGACCGGGTCGGCGAGGTGGAGATCACCGCGAACCAGTCGCTGCGCGGCGTCCTGGCCCGGCTGCTGCACACCCACGACCCCGGCACCGCCTGGCTCGTCCTGGCCACCGTGGCGGCCGCCGCCGGGCTGGCGCTGGCCGCCGCGGCACTGCTGCGCGGCGAGCGCGCCTGGGCCACCCTGACCTGCGCGGCCACCGCCCTGCTGATCAGCCCGATCTCCTGGTCGCACCACTGGGTGTGGAGCGTCCCGATGCTGATCCTGCTGGGCTCCGAGGCGCTGCGGCACTCCGGGGCCGTGGCCCGCCGCTGGTGGACGGTGACCGGGGTGGTGGGGCTGCTGTTCTGCTCGTTCGCGCTGTGGTGGGTGCCACACCGCTGGCACCAGCACGAGGAACTGCACCAGAACGCCGGGCAGATGCTGCTCTCCGCGGTCTATCCGCTGGCCGGGCTCACGCTGCTGGTGCTGACCGCGGCCCGACTCCGGCGACCGGCCGGGGCCACCGCGATATCCCAGCCCGAGCCGGACTCCGCGTCCACGGCCTAGGGTCTGTCCGACGGGTCAGGGTCCCCGCCCGATCCCTCCGGGCCGCACCGCCCGTGGTCGTCACCGTCGTCACCCCGTGGCCCTCCCCGTGGTCGCTCGCGCGTCGCCGACCGTCGTCATGTCCGCCCCCGTCGCGCCGCCGCCCCCGGCGTGCTGTCGCGGACCCGCCGCCGGCCGTTCCGGCAGCGGTTCCGAGGCGTGAACGCCCCGCCGTTCCGCGGGAGTTCCGGATCACCGGAAACGATCGAAAGTGCTCGCAATCGCCCAACACGGCTCGAAAGATGACCGCTTGGTGAGATTCGGGACCGCCCCGGTCTCACCCGGGGGCGCCCAACTCAGGCCGTGGCGAAGGAATAGAACCGTTTCAGCGTGCAGTGCTCGTCGAGCAGTCGGCCGTAGATCGGCTCCCCCTCAAGCTCGCGGTAGGTCTCGATGGGGTCGCCCTTTATGACCAGGGCGCGCGCGCATTCCTCGCACCAGTACTGGTAGTCGGCGTTGACCGGTTCCATGTCGCGGACGATCGGCGTGCCGCTGCCGCACCAGTCGCACTTCCTGCTGTGGGCGCCCATCCATCAGCTCCAACTGTGGCCGCAGGCCGTACAGACGAAGGAAACACCGCCGCTGTCGCCCAGCACCTGCGCGACATGGGAGGAACCGCACGAAGGGCACTGGAAAGCCACGCCCCCGGTTGCGCACGCGGCGGGCGGGCCGAGCAGGTCGTCGACCTCCCCATGGATGCACGTGGGCATCGCGATCTCTCCTCCCCTGGCGGCGCCGTCCGATTCTGCCACGGACCGACCACCAGGTCAGGTCCGCCCACGGAGCAGCCCGGCCACCCCACCGGGCGCCGCCGCGCCGGCCGGCGCGAGAACACTCCCCCGCGGCACTCTTGACACCCCGCCCGCGTCTTCCGCCGCCCGACAATCGGGGAAGGACATCCCGAAAGGCGAGCTTGCCGACGGGACCGCCCACGGCCCCAACCCCCCGACCGGCAGCACCAGTCCGGGCACGCCCACGCCTGCTCCGCGGCGTTCTCCCCACCCGCGCCCGCGCGCTCGCCCGCAGCCCGACTCCGCCCGCGACGCCCTTGTGGCGGCCGTTCGCGAGGCCCCATGTCGCGGCCCGCCCCGCGACCACGACGGGGAGTTCCCGATGCCGGCAGCCCAACTCCGCGGCGCCCACGGGCGGCACCGCACGTCGACGGGCCCGCCACAGAGTCCCCGATCGCCCGGCCGGCGCGGGCCGGCGCGGAGTGCGCGCGCCCGCGGGCGGCCGGCCCCTCCTCGACTGCCCACCCATCCGCGGCCCGCCTCCGGGACCGCGCGGAGTCGGGACGGCAGTGTGCGGGCGAAGGCGGGGGCGGCAGGGCCGGGCGCGAAGAGCCGCGCATGCCCGTGGGGTGACGTACCCCACAGTCCCGTGGGTGGCGGGGGACTTCCGGCGTGACGCCACACCACGCGCCGGTGAGAGCGGGCCGGGGCACCGCATCCGGCCCAACGCGAAGATCCCCACCTCTTGAGGGAGGTGGGGATCTTCCGGGCTGTGGAGCTAAGGAGAATTGAACTCCTGACCTCCTGCATGCCATGCAGGCGCTCTACCAACTGAGCTATAGCCCCGGGTCTTGTTCCGTTCCCCCGAGGTTTCCCCCGGCGGCGCCGCGAACAAGATGAACTTTAGCCTGCGACCTGCCCAGATGTGAAATCCGGTCCGATCGCCCCCGTGCCGGGGGGGCTCAGTCGTCGTCACCGAGCACCGGCTCCGGCAGGGTGCCGGCGTTGTGCTCCAGCAGTCGCCAGCCGCGTGCGCCCTCTCCCAGCACGGACCAGCAGCAGTTCGACAGACCGCCCAGGCCCTCCCAGTGGTGGGCCTCCAGTCCGAGCAGCCGCCCGATGGTGGTGCGGATGGTGCCGCCGTGGCTGACGACGACCAGGGTGCCGTCGTCGGGCAGCTTGTCGGCGTGGTGCAGGACGACCGGGGCGGCCCGGTCGGCGACCTCGGTCTCCAGTTCGCCGCCACCGCGGCGCACCGGCTCACCGCGCTTCCACGCGGTGTACTCCTCGCCGTACCGGGCGAGGATCTCGTCGTGCGTCAGGCCCTGCCAGGCGCCCGCGTAGGTCTCCCGCAGCGCGGCGTCGTGGGAGACGTCCAGTCGCGTCAGAGCGGCCAGCTCGGCCGCTGTCGTCCTGGCCCGGCGCAGGTCGGACGCGATGATGGCGTCCGGCCGCAGCGCGGCCAGCAGACGGGCGGCCCGGCGGGCCTGGGCGAGACCGGTCTCGGTCAGCTCGATGTCGGTCGAGCCCTGGAAGCGGCGCTCAAGATTCCAGGCCGTCTGGCCGTGCCGCCACAGGACGACACGGCGGCCCCGACCACCCTTGCTGCCGTTCAGCGCAGGTCTCCGTCCGCGTCGCCTCCGGTGGTCCGGGCGTGCTCCGCGGCCTTGCCGCGGGTGGCCTTGGCCTCCTCGGGGAGGTCGATCTCCGGGCAGTCCTTCCACAGGCGCTCCAGGGCGTAGAACACCCGCTCCTCGCTGTGCTGGACGTGGACGACGATGTCGACGTAGTCGAGGAGCACCCAGCGGGCCTCGCGGTCGCCCTCGCGCCGGACCGGCTTGGCGCCGAGGTCCTTGTTGAGGCGTTCCTCGATCTCGTCGACGATCGCCTTGACCTGGCGGTCGCTGGGCGCGGAGGCCAGCAGGAAGGCGTCGGTGATCGAGAGGACGTCGCTGACGTCGTACGCGATGATGTCGTGCGCGAGCTTGTCGGCCGCCGCCAGGGCGGCGGCGTTGATGAGCTCGATGGAGCGGTCCGTGGCGGTCACAAGCGGCTTTCCGGGTCGAGGGGGCCGCTCCGGCCGAGACGCAGGACGCGCGGCACAGCCGTGGCGCACCAGCAGTCCTGGGCAGCCGGATCGGCGGTCAGGTACCCCTCAAGGGTCTCACGGACCGCCGACACTCCCGGCGGGGATTTCCACCCCACCGGGAGGTACCGGCATCCTGCCTGGTCAGACCCACGGTCCGCCGTCCGGTCAGCCCTTGTAGTCCTGACCCAGGACCACCGCGATGTCGGCGTTGGCGGCGACCTTCCCCTGCTGGACGGCGCTCGCCGGCAGGCCCAGCGTCTTGGCGACCTCGGCGGCCTTGGCCCGCTGCGCGGCGTCCGCGTACGTCACCTGGGAGGCGGTCGCGGTGCCGCCGCTGCCGCCGTCGACGAAGGTGTAGCCGCCGTTGAGCAGCGCGACCTGGGCCTTGCCGGTGGCGGCCTTGTCGCCGGTGCCGTTGCGGACCGCGACCCGGGGGGTCGCGCCCGGGTCGGTCTTCTTGACCGTACCGCCCAGGATGTCCTTCACGACGCCGGCCGCGGTGCTCTGGCCGATCGTCCCGTCGGCCTGCACCGGCAGCACCTGGGTGTTGTACTTGTCGGTCTTCGCCAGCTCGGCCCGCTGTGCCAGCGAGCTGCCGAGCTGGGCCTCGGTGAGCGGCGGGTCGAGGATCTGGAGCAGCGCCTTCACGGTGGCGGTGGCGCCGTCCGCGTCGCTGGAGACCTTCTTCAAGGTGGCCTGCATGACCTGCCCGAACCGCTCCAACTGCTTGGTCTGGGTGTCCCCCGGGCCCTGATAGGTGGCGTAGGCGACGGCCGCCTGCCCGTTGAGGAGCTGGCCGGCGCCCTGTTTGACCGCCGGGGCGCCGTTCTTGCCACCGGGGACGGAGGTGTCGGTGTCGACGGTGATCCCGCCGACCGTCTCGACGAGGTTCTCCAAGTAGGGCGTGTCCAGCCGCCAGCTGGCCTTCAGGTCGGCGCCCAGGAGGGTGTTGAGGGACTCCCGGGTCGCGTCGGTGCCGTCGTCCTTGACGGACTTGCCGAGCGTCGTGGTCGTGCCGTCGTCCTTGGTGACGATGAGGCTGTTGGGCAGGAGGAGGGTGGTGCCCTTGTGGGTGGTCTCGTTGTCCACCAGGAGGGCGGTGGAGCTGTTGCCTGTCTTGGTGTCCCGCAGGTTCACCACCAGGACGTCGCGCTTCTGCCCGCCGGCCTCGGCCGCGGCGCCGCCGGCCCCGCCGGACAGGCCCGGCAGCTTCCCCGCCCACCACAGGTAGCCGACGCCACCGGCCACCAGGAGGGCCAGCACGACCGACAGTGCGATCAACCGGCTGCGGCCGCGCCGCTTGGCCTCCTCGCGCCGCTCGGTGCGGCTCTCGGTGAACTTCAGCCAGTCGATGACGTCTTCGGATTCCTCGTCGGGATCCTCGATGAACGCGAACTGCTCGGTGTGGTAGTTCTCGGCCGGCCCGCCCGTGGGGCCCGCCGCGCCGTTGGCCCCGGCGGGCGCGGGCGGCTCCTCGGTGGCGGCCGACGGCGCCGCACCGGTCCGCCCCTGGGGTGCCTGCTCGTACTGCGGCTGCCCGGGGTGCGGCTGCTGCTGCCCGTGGGGGTCCTGCTCGTACGGCGGCTGCTGGGCCTGCTGCGGGATCCAGTCCGCCTGGTGGGGCTGCTGCTGGGGCTGGGCGTACGGGTCGTACTGCTGCGGGTAGCCGGTCTGCTGCTGGACCTGCTGGCGGCCGTAGGCGTCGTAGTACTCCGACTGCCCCTGGTACGCCTGCGGGGCCGGCGGTGCCTGGCCGCCCTGCGCCCCGTATGCGTCATAGGGGTCGTAGGGGGACTGCGTGCCCGGCTGCCCGTAGGAGTCGTACTGCTGCTGCCCGTACGGTTGCTGCGCTTCGTACTGCTGCGGCGCTTCCTGGTGCACCGGTCGGCCGTACGCGTCGTAGGTGTAGCCCTGCCCCGGCTGCCCGTGCTGCTGGGCGTACGGGTCCTGGGCATATGGGTCCTGCGGCCCGTACGGATCGTGTCGGTCGCTCACCGGTGCCCCTTTCCGTCTGCCCCGTCAGCGGTCGTCGCGGTACAGCTGCTTTTTGTCGATGTAGCGCACCACACCGTCCGGTACGAGGTACCAGACCGGATCCCCCTGGGCGACGCGCGCCCGGCAGTCGGTCGAGGAGATGGCCAGCGCGGGCACCTCGACCAGGGACACCGCTCCCTCGGGCAGCCCGGGGTCCGCGAGGACGTGGCCGGGCCGGGTCACCCCGATGAAGTGGGCCAATGAGACCAGCTCCGCCGCGTCGTGCCAGGTCAGGATCTGGCTGAGGGCGTCGGCGCCGGTGATGAAGAACAGATCCGCGTCACAGTGCTGTGCGCGCAGATCACGCAGCGTGTCTATGGTGTACGTCTTGCCGCCGCGGTCGATGTCGATCCGACTGACGGAGAACTGCGGGTTCGACGCGGTCGCGATGACCGTCATCAGATAGCGGTCCTCGGCCGGTGACACCAGCTTGTGGCTCTTCTGCCACGGGTGCCCGGTGGGCACAAAAACGACCTCGTCGAGGTGGAACTGGCTGGCCACCTCGCTGGCGGCGACCAGGTGTCCGTGATGGATCGGGTCGAATGTGCCGCCCATCACGCCCAGCCGCCGCTTCACGGGCCCTGTGTGCTCTCCCATGCGTGCAGACCCTACTTGGCGGGACGCAGTGCCGGGGGCCGGGTCCGCGGGCTCAGCGGTCGCGGTTGAAGCGCGTGGTGATCCAGAGCAGGAGAAGCAGGATGAAAAGGGCGCTGCCGCCGGTGAGGTACGGGCTCAGGCTTTCGTGCTGGCCGCCCTTCTGCCCGGCTTCGGCGAGGGAGACCAGGGACTGTGCGGCAGAGTGCAGACTCATCGTTGGCAGGACCAATCCGGGCGGGGTTCGGACAGAATCTTCCGCCACATCGTAAGCGCCACGTCACCGCGGGCTCACGCCGACTCCGCCCGAAGGGGCCCGGCCGGCGTCCCGTCCCCTCCCGGTCGGGATCAGTCCTCGTTGCTGTAGCCGCGCAGCAGGATCCACGCGAGCAGCGCGGCGCCCAGCACGCCGACGATGATCACGGTGCGCAGAATCCAGCCGGGGCCGCTGTCCTTGGAGGTCTCGGCGACGGCGAGCAGCAGGCTGGAGTGCGGCATGGCGGTGGCTCCCTTTTGTACGGGCCTGACGGGCATTGGTCCGCTCGCCAGCGTACGCCCGGGCATCCATTCGCCTGTCAGTGGCGTCCTCTAGTCTGAATCACACGCAGTCGAACAGGGGGAGGCCCCAATGACGGAGAGCCCAGACGGCGGCGCACAGGTACCGGGCCGGAACCGCAAGCGGTTCCCCGGTATCTCGTCGCGGTCCTACGAGCACCCGGCGGATCGCTCGGCGCTGGTCGCGCTGCGCAAACTGAGCGGGTTCGACACCGTCTTCAAGACGCTCAGCGGTCTGCTGCCGGAGCGCAGCCTGCGGCTGCTCTTCCTGTCGGACTCGGTCCGCGTCAGTGACCAGCAGTTCGCGCATCTCCACGCGATGCTCCGCGACGCCTGCTACATCCTGGACCTGGAGAAGGTCCCGCCGATGTACGTCAATCAGGACCCGCAGCCCAACGCCATGTGCATCGGCCTGGACGAGCCGATCATCGTGGTGACGACCGGCCTGGTCGAGCTGCTCGACGAGGAGGAGATGCGGGCCGTCATCGGCCACGAGGTGGGCCACGCCCTCTCGGGTCACGCGGTGTACCGCACCATCCTGCTGTTCCTGACCAACCTGGCGACCAAGGTCGCCTGGATCCCGCTCGGCAATGTCGCGGTCATGGCGATCGTGACGGCGCTGCGCGAGTGGTTCCGCAAGTCGGAGCTGTCGGCCGACCGGGCCGGCCTGCTCGTCGGGCAGGACCTCCAGGCGTCGATGCGCGGCCTGATGAAGCTGGCCGGCGGCAACCACCTGCACGAGATGAACGTCGACGCGTTCCTCAAGCAGGCCGAGGAGTACGAGTCCGGCGGCGATCTGCGCGACTCCGTGCTCAAGATCCTCAACGTCCTGCCGCGCAGCCACCCGTTCACCACGGTCCGCGCCGCCGAGCTGAAGAAGTGGGCCGAGAGCCGCGACTACCAGCGCATCATGGACGGCCACTACCCGCGCCGCGAGGAGGACAAGGACGCCTCGGTCTCCGACTCGTTCCGGGACTCCGCGGCGCACTACGCCGAGTCGGTGCGGACCAGCAAGGACCCGCTGATGGGCCTGGTGCGCGACATCGCCGGCGGCGCCGGGGACCTGGGCGGCAAGCTCCGCGACACGGTCTTCGGCTCACGCGCCAACGGCGCCGGCGGATCCGACGGCGCTAAGGGATCGGATGGCTCGGGGTCGGCTGGGAAGTAGCCGAAAGCTGGCCGCAGAGCGAGGCGTTGGTCCGGCTCCGGGCGTAGGGGTCGGTGCCGGCGGGTCGGTCCGGGCCGGCGTGCTGCCCGGCGAGCAGCGGGCGCAGCGCGTCGGCCGGGTCCGAGGAGCAGTTCAGCGGGCCGGCCTGCAGGCTGCTCTGCGCGACGGTCAGGCGGTGGTCGGCGAGGTCGTCCCGGCCGATCTGGAAGTGCAGTTCGCGCCGGACGGTGACGAGCGAGGCGGCGCCCGGCGTCGGTGTGCCGGTCTGCTGCCCGGCGTCGTCCCGCGGGGCGCCGGGCGCCGGCCGGACGGCGTAGACGAAGGTGTAGTCGGCGGTGATGTCGAGGGTGTCCGCGCTCAGTTCCGTCGCGCTCAGCGTGCCGTCGACGCGGACGTCGCGGTCGGCGAGTTCGACCCGCTTCGGGTCGAAGCGGACCAGCCAACCGGTCGCCGCGTATTGGCCGTTGCCGTCCGGGTGCGCCAGACTCCGGTCGAACTGGTCGAGTTGGCCGGTGTCCAGCAGCAGCCTGACGGGGCGTACGGCGCCGCCGGTGAGGGTGGCCGGATCCACCGACGAGCGCACGAGGTAGTCCTTGGCGATGGTCATCGCGGTGACGATCTGGCCGTCGGAGAAGTGCGCACTGCGCTGGACGGCGGGGAGGTTGATGCCGGCCGCGCCGATCCGGTAGTCGGCCGCCGGGCTGTGCGAGAAGAGGTCCTCGGGGGCCGCGCCCGGCACCGTTCCGGGCGGCGCCAGCGGCACCACGGAGGACCGCAGCGGCTGGGACCGGGCCGGCTCGGGGGCCTTGTACGGGTGGCGTACGCCCATGTAGACGGCGGTGCCGAAGGCCAGCACGATCAGCAGCACCAGCAGGACCGCCTGCCGGGATCCGCCCAGCCGCAACCACGCGTGGCGGGTCTTCACCGCCGGGGCGTGATGCTCGCCCAGCCGCTCGTCGGCGGAGAACTCCTGCAGCCGCGCCGCGCGGATGAACCGCTCGTCGAAGACCACGGATCGGTACTCGTCGTCACCGCCTCCCGGGGCGCCCTCAGGCATCCCTTCAGGAGGGTCACCAGGCCCGGTCATACAACAAGGGTAGGTCTGAGCGGGCCCACGTAAACGCCGGAGGACGCGGCAACTTCGGCTCAGTGCGTCCCGGGGCCCGCGGAGAGCGACGGACGCAGTCGTTCGGCGGGGCCGGCCGTGGGCACGCCGGGGTTCGGCACCCCGGGACGGGGGGTGCCGAGGTCGTCCTGGCCGCCCCTGACCGGCGCGCCGGGGGACGGCGCGTCGACGCCGCTGGAGCTGGCCGGCGGCGCGGGGCTCTGGCTGCGGCCGGAGGCGCCCCGGTAGACGGCGCTGAAGGCCAGCGCCACCAACCCGACACCCATCACCACGGCCAGCACCCAGGCGATGGGACGGTGCCAGCGGACGGCGCCGCGGTACGGGCGCAGGGAGCCGCCGTAGGGGCCGTACGGGCCGTACGGGCCGTAGGCGTCGCGGTCACCGGGGCGGTCGTCGAGCTCCCCGTGGTCGTGGTCGTAGTCGTCGTCCGGGCCGAAGCCGCCCCCCGGTCGGGCGGCCGCCTCGGCTTCCGCACGCGCCTCGGCGGCGGCCAACATCCGCTCGACCGCCGAGGGCTCGTGGACCGTCGCGGCCCGTACGAATTCCTCGTCGAAGACCACGGAAGCGAACTCCTCGTCCGCTCGTCCGTGGCTCCCGTGGTGGTGCTCGTCGGGCTCTTCGCCGTCCGGGAACGGCGTGCCCCCCGCGTCGTCCGGCACCCGTCCAGGGTAGCCCCGGCCGGCCCGTTTGGGCAGGGAGAAGAGCGGCCGGATACCGGGCGGAACCGGGCCCTCCGCGAGGGGTGTCAGCGGGTGTGGCCGTCGCCGGTGACGATGTACTTCGTGGACGTCAGCTCCGGCAGGCCCATGGGGCCGCGGGCGTGCAGCTTCTGGGTGGAGATGCCGATCTCGGCGCCGAAACCGAACTGGCCGCCGTCGGTGAAGCGGGTCGAGGCGTTGACCGCGACCGTCGTGGAATCCACCAACTGGGTGAAGCGGCGGGCGGCGGCCTGCGAGCCGGTGACGATGGCCTCGGTGTGGCCGGAGGTCCAGCGCCGGATGTGCGCCACCGCCGCGTCCAGGTCGGGCACCACGGCGGCCGCGATGTCGTACGAGAGGTACTCGGTCGCCCAGTCCTCGTCGGTCGCCGGGGCGACCAGGCCGGGGCCGGCCTGCTGCCAGGCGGCGTCGCCGTGCACCACCACGCCTGCCTGGGTCAGCGCCTCCAGGGCGCGCGGCAGGAACTTCTCGGCGATACCGGCGTGCACCAGCACCGTCTCGGCGGCGTTGCACACACTGGGGCGCTGGGCCTTGGAGTTGACCAGGATGTCGATCGCCATGTCGAGGTCGGCGGCCTCGTCGACGTACACGTGGCAGTTGCCGGTGCCGGTCTCGATCACCGGGACCGTGGACTCCTCGACGACCGTGCGGATCAGGGCGGCGCCGCCGCGCGGAATCAGCACGTCGACCAGGCCGCGGGCGCGCATCAGCTCGCGCACCGAGTCA
This sequence comes from Streptomyces noursei, assembly GCF_016917755.1. Classification (GTDB taxonomy): domain Bacteria; phylum Actinomycetota; class Actinomycetes; order Streptomycetales; family Streptomycetaceae; genus Streptomyces; species Streptomyces yunnanensis. The sequence goes on from NZ_CP070326.1 coordinate 3,727,001, forward strand.
CGGCTCTCGCCGGGGACCAACTGGACGGCGTCGGCCGGCAGCCCGGCGCTCTCCACGGCGCCGCGCAGGACCTCCACCAGGGCACTGTTGGAGGCGTACGCGGAGGACGAGCCGCGCAGCAGGACGGCGTTGCCGGACTTCAGGCAGAGGGCGGCGGCGTCCACGGTGACGTTGGGCCGGGCCTCGTAGATGATCCCGATCACGCCGAGCGGGACCCGGACCTGGCGCAGGTCGAGGCCGTTGGGCAGGGTCGAGCCGCGCACCACCTCGCCGACCGGGTCGGGCAGCGCGACGACCTTGCGGACGTCGTCGGCGATGGCCGCGATCCGCTCGGGGGTGAGGGTGAGCCGGTCCACGATCGACTCGGCGGTGCCGGCGGCCCGGGCCTTCTCGATGTCCTGGGCGTTGGCCGCCACCAGCGCGTCGGTCTGTGCCACCAGGGCGTCGGCGATGGCGAGCAGCGCCCCGTCGCGAGCCGTGCGCGGCAGCGGGGCCAGGACGGCGGCCGCCTCCTTGGCGCGGCGGGCGGTGTCGAGGACGGGCGAGGACTGGGATGCGCTGCTGGTCATGGCCGCAGCCTAGCGCCGCGCCGGGCGGCGACCACGACCGATTCCACAGAGCGGGACGCCGGTCACACCGGCGGCCGGGCCTGTGGACGCTGCCGCGTACCGCGTCCTGACCCATCGGACACGGCCCGGGAGGACGGCCTAGTAGGGATGCACCCCGACCGGCGAGGCCGGTGGTGGCCCGTAGCCCTCCGCGACGCGCTGGTGGTACGTCTCCCGGTCGATGACCTCCAGGCCGACGATCTCCCAGGGCGGCAGTTTGGCCGTCGAGCGGTGCTCGCCCCACAGTCGGAGCGCGACCGCCGCCGCGTCGTGCAGGTCCCGGGCCTCCTCCCAGTAGCGGATCTCGGCGTGGTCGTTGGCGTAGCGGCTGGTCAGCAGGAAGGGGTGGTCGTGGGCGAGTTGTTCGAGCGCCCGGCGGACCTCCTTCAGCGGGGCCTCGGCACCGGAGACGCTGAGGGTGACGTGCCACAGCCGGGACACCTCCCTGCGCTCGCCCTCGCGCGCCCGCGGTGCCGTCCGGTCCCGCTCCGCCCGCCGGTCGTCCGCCGGCCGGCCGGCGCTCCCGACGCTGGTCAGTGTGCGCTCCGCCGTCCCTCGGGCCGGAGCCCCTGGGCGCCCTCGTGTCACCGGCGGCCTCCTGTGATGCGAATCGCTCCGCCCCCTGGGGTGCGGAGCCGAATGGTGCGGTCGTCCTTCGGCGTGAAGCGCTCGCGCGCTGCGGGCGCCGCTCCCGCGGCGCCCCCCGCAACAAAGTTGACCAGCCCGCGGCTGCTCGCGGGGCCGTTTTGCCGAAGGTCCCCGGTGAAAGGCTGATGAAGGCCGCTCCCGTGGTGACCCGCGTGACGGTCCCCGACAACCAGGTCAGTGGTGCAGCAGCACCAGGTCGTCGCGGTGCACGACCTCGCGCTCATACGCCGGTCCCAGCTCGCGGGCCAGATCCCGGGTCGAACGACCAATCAATCGGGGGATTTCGCGGGCGTCGAAGTTGACGAGCCCCCGGGCGACCGCGTGACCGCCCGCGTCCCGCAGCTCGACCGGGTCCCCGGCGGAGAACTCGCCCTCGACGGCGGAGATCCCGGCGGGCAGCAGCGAGGAGTTCCGTTCGACGACGGCCCGCACCGCGCCGTCGTCCAGCACCAGGGCGCCCTGCGGCGTGGAGGCGTGCGCGAGCCACAGCAGCCGGTCGGCGGAGCGGCGGCCGGTGCGCAGGAAGTGGGTGCCGGTGGTGGCGCCGGCCAGCGCGTCGGCGGCGTGCACGGCGGAGGTGAGCACGACCGGGATGCCGGCCGCGGCCGCGATCCGGGCCGCCTCCACCTTGGTGACCATGCCGCCGGTCCCGACGCCGGACTTCCCGGCACTCCCGATGGAGATGCCCGTCAGGTCCTCGGGCCCGCTGACCACCTCTATCCGCGAGGTGCCGGGGGTGGCCGGGTCACCGTCGTAGAGGCCGTCCACGTCGGAGAGGAGGACCAGCAGGTCGGCGCGGACGAGGTGGGCGACGAGGGCGGCCAGCCGGTCATTGTCGCCGAAGCGGATCTCGTCGGTGGCGACGGTGTCGTTCTCGTTGACGATCGGCACCGCGCCCATGGCCAGCAGTTGGTCGAGGGTGCGGCAGGCGTTGCGGTAGTGGGCCCGGCGGCTGGTGTCGTCGGAGGTGAGCAGCACCTGGCCGACCCGGCGGCCGTAGCGGGCGAAGGAGGCGGTGTAGCGGGCGACCAGCAGGCCCTGGCCGACGCTGGCGGCGGCCTGCTGGCGGGCGAGGTCCCCAGGTCGGCGCTCCAGCCCCAGAGGGGCGAGGCCGGCGGCGATGGCCCCGGAGGAGACCAGCACGATCTCCTTGTCCTGGTGCTTGGCGAGGACGTCCACCAGGGCGTCGACCCGGTCCGCGTCCAGTCCCCCGGTGGCCGTGGTCAGCGAGGACGAGCCGACCTTCACCACGATCCGGCGGGCGTCTTCCACGTCCTGCCTCTGCCCTGCCACCTGCATACCCCTGTGTTCGCCCGTGCTCGTCCGTGTTCGGCTGTACCAGCCGATGCATTTAGCCGTACGGAATCCGTACAGCGGCAATCTACGGCAGCACCCCCTGCCGACGCCTCGCCATATCGCCTGGCGGACGCCCCGCGGACACCGGGATCCGCGCATTCCAAGTCGAGGCCGAAAAAACTAAGACGGATATCGACGCTCGAAGGTTGCGTTCGATTGGTCCGTTTCGCGGTGAAGAGAGCCACATCAGATTGGCACCAAGGCCAACGAGGTCATACGGTCGGGTGTCCATCGGTCCCGTTTCGTCGCCTCGGCGGCGTCGCAGCGCGGGACCGGCCGCCGTCCCCGGCCTCCCCCCATGACCTTTCTGCTGCCAGGAGCCCCCTCCCGTGCCTTCCGCCGGAATCGCCCCCAGACGAGCCGTCCAGCTCGCGGCGCTCTTCGCGATGATGGTCGCGTTCACCGCCCAGCTGATCGGCGCACTGCTGCCCGTCATTCCGCTGTTCATCGCAGCGTCAGTGGTCAACCTGGGGCTTGACCTGGTCCTCCAGCACCAGCAGCCGGCCCTGCTCGCCCTGCTCGGCCGGATCCGCTTCGACGTGACGGTACGTCAGCTGCTGCGGGACATACTGATGTTGGTCGGCCTGCTGCACATCGACGGCATCAACCCCCTGGAGGAGCAGGCCCCCCTCACCATCACCCTGCTCGCCTTCTACGGCACCCACTTCGTGTGCCAGGCGGTCGCGGTCCTGGTCCGCCGCTCCCGGAGCCTGCCGTTCGTCACCCGCAACATCGACGCGAGCGCGCTGGGACTCGCCGACGCCCCGCCGCGGCTCCTCTACCGCCAGACGGGCCGGCGGCTGCTGCGCTTCTCGGTGCCCACCACGACCGGAATGATGATCACCGCGGTCACCGGCAACGTCTTCTGGGGCGGCATCGGCATCGGCGTCGCCCTGCTGCTCTCGGCCGGCGGCACCCTCTACTTGAGCAGCTGGCTGCTGCCCGGCAAACAGGTCGTCGGCGAGCAGCGCGCCCTGGCCTGGCTGGACAACTGGCTGGCCGCCTACCGGCCGACGGTCGGCATGTACTTCTCCGGCGGCGTCACCTCCGCCTACCAGGCCAACATGTGGCTCGACACCCTGGCCGGGCTGGACGGCAAGCCGATCATCATCCTCCGCGAGCGGTTCATGGTGCAGAAGATCGAGGCCACCGACATCCCGATCGTCTGCATCCCCAAGGTCGCCCACCTCATGCGGCTGGAGCACTCCACCCTCAAGGCTCTGCTACACCCGGCGAACTCCGGCAAGACCTCGCAGATCCTGCGGATCCCCTCCATCAAGCACGCCTTCATCAACCACGGCGAGAGCGACAAACTCTCCTCCTGCAACCCCTACGCCAAGGCGTACGACGAGGTGTGGGTGGCCGGCCAGGCGGCCCGGGACCGCTATCAACTCGCCGACATCGGCATCGAGGACAAGGACGTCGTGGAGGTCGGCCGCCCCCAACTGACGCCGATCCGGCCCTACGAGGGCGCCCCGATCGGCCGGTACACCACCGTGCTCTACGCCCCCACCTGGGAGGGCTGGGACGGCAATCCGGGCAACACCTCGGTGATCCTGGCCGGCGAGAACCTCGTCCGCGCGCTGCTCGCCGACCCCTCGGTCCGGCTGCTCTACAAGCCGCACCCGATGACCGGCTCGGTGGACCCGCGGGCGGGCGCCGCCGACATCCGCATCCAGGCCATGATCGCGGCGGCCAACGCCCGGCGCGGCGGCGCGCTGCCCGGCCCGGAGGCCGCCGCCGAACTGACCCGCCGCACCGCCGAGCTGGACCGGCTGACCACCGCCGACTTCCGCAAGAGCGCCGACGAACTGGAGCGGATGCGGCTGCAGGGCACCCCCGAGGAGGGCCACGCGGCCGCCGTCGAGGCCGCGGTCACCGCTTGGGAGGAGGCGTACTGGGACGCCTTCCCGGAGTGGGAACACCGCGTCATCACCACCGTGCGCCCCAGCATCTTCGCCTGCTTCAACCAGGCGGACCTGCTGATCAGCGACGTCTCCAGCGTGGTCTCCGACTACCTGACCAGCGAGAAGCCGTACGCCGTCGCCAACACCTCCGGGTTGGCCGAGGACGACTTCCGCGCGCAGTTCCCGACCGTGCGGGCGGCCACCATCCTCACGCCCGACGGCTCCGGGGTGCCCGCGCTGCTGGAATCGGTCCGCGACCCGGAGCGGGACGTCCTGGCCGCGGCCCGCGCCGAGCTCAAGGAACACCTGCTCGGGCCGTCCGACCCGCCCTCGACGGTCCGCTTCAACGAGGCCGCGGTGGAGCTGTGCGCCCGGGCCGACGAGCGGCGCCGGCGGATGGAGAACCGGCTGTCCGGGATCCCCGTCCAGCGCTCGCAGCAGGCCACGACCGCCGCCGGGACGGCCCGGCCGGGCTCCGGTGGCGCCTCGGACTCCCCCGCCGCCGTCTAGCCCGCAGCGGGCCGTCCACGGCCCCGTCGACCGCACGCAGGCCCCGGGAGAAGAACTCCTCCCGGGGCCTGCGTGCGGTGTGCGGCTCCGGCCCGAGGGTCGGAGCGCGCCTGCGGACACTGCCTAGAACGGCGAGAAGCCGTCGTACTCGCCCTGCGCCTCGTCGCGCGCCGCGTCGCGGTCGCGGCGGCGCTGGGAGGCCGGGCGCGGGGCCTCGAACCGGTGGTCCTCGCCACGGCGGCCGAGCATCTCGGCGCCGGCCGACACCGACGGCTCCCAGTCGAAGACCACGGCGTTGTCCTCGGGGCCGATCGCCACGCCGTCCATGGCGCGGGCGCCCGCCTTGAGGAGCGCGCCCTCCACGCCGAGGCGGTTGAGCCGGTCGGCAAGGTAGCCGACGGCCTCGTCGTTGTTGAAGTCGGTCTGGCGGACCCAGCGTTCGGGCTTCTCGCCGCGGACGCGGAAGAAGCCGTCGCCCTCCTGCGTGACCGTGAAGCCCGCGTCGTCGACCGCCTTGGGGCGGATCACGATCCGGGTGGCCTCCTGGACCGGCTTGGCGGCGCGCGCGGTGGCAACGATCTCCGCCAGGGCGTAGGACAGCTCCTTGAGGCCCTGGCGGGCGACCGCGGAGACCTCGAAGACGCGGTAGCCGCGCGCCTCCAGGTCCGGGCGGATCATGTCGGCGAGGTCCTTGCCGTCCGGGATGTCGATCTTGTTCAGGACGACCACCCGCGGCCGGTCGCCGAGGCCGCCGTACTGGCCCAGCTCCTCCTCGATGGCGTCGAGGTCGGAGACCGGGTCGCGGTCCGACTCCAGCGTGGCGGTGTCCAGGACGTGGACCAGCACCTCGCAGCGCTCGACGTGCCGCAGGAACTCCAGGCCCAGGCCCTTGCCCTGGCTGGCGCCGGGGATCAGGCCGGGGACGTCGGCGATGGTGTAGACCGTCGCACCGGCGGTCACCACGCCGAGGTTGGGCACCAGCGTCGTGAAGGGGTAGTCGGCGATCTTCGGCTTGGCCGCCGAGAGGACCGAGATCAGCGAGGACTTGCCGGCGCTCGGGTAGCCGACCAGCGCGACGTCCGCGACGGTCTTCAGCTCCAGCACGATGTCCCGGCCCTCGCCGGGCTCACCGAGCAGCGCGAAGCCGGGGGCCTTGCGGCGGGCCGAGGACAGCGCGGCATTGCCCAAGCCGCCCCGGCCGCCCTGGCCGGCCACGAACCGCGTGCCCTGGCCCACCATGTCGGCCAGCACCTCGCCGTTCCCGTCCAGAACGACCGTGCCGTCGGGCACCGGCAGGATCAGGTCCGTGCCGTTCTTGCCCTCGCGGTTGTCGCCGGCGCCCGGCTGGCCGTTGGTGGCCTTGCGGTGCGGGTGGTGGTGGTAGTCGAGGAGCGTGGTGACGTCCTGGTCGACGACCAGGATCACATCGCCGCCGCGGCCGCCGTTGCCGCCGTCGGGGCCGCCGAGCGGCTTGAACTTCTCCCGGTGTACGGAGGCGCAGCCGTGGCCTCCGTTACCCGCGGCGACGTGCAGCTCGACGCGGTCCACGAAGGTGGTCATGGTGGGGGTGCCTCCAGATCAGCGGGGTTGTCGTGCGTTGCCGTGCCGGTGATGCCGTGCACACGGCGGATGTGTCTCGTTCTTGTTCATAACGCGCAAGGGCGGACCCCTCTTCCCGCGTGACGCGGGAAGAGGCGGTCCGCCCCTGACGTGCTGTCGACGTGTGTCGTCTCCGGCCGAATTACTCGGCGATCGGGACGATGTTCACGACCTTGCGGCCGCGGAAGGTGCCGAACTGCACCGCACCGGGCTGCAGGGCGAACAGGGTGTCGTCGCCACCGCGGCCGACGCCCGTGCCCGGGTGGAAGTGGGTGCCACGCTGGCGGACCAGGATCTCACCGGCGAGGACGGCCTGACCGCCGAAGCGCTTCACGCCGAGCCGCTGAGCATTGGAATCGCGACCGTTCCGAGTGGACGATGCGCCCTTCTTGTGTGCCATGTCTCCTCAGTCCCTTACTTCGCCGGAGCGTCGATGCCGGTGATCTTCAGCGCCGTGTGGAGCTGGCGGTGGCCGATCCGCTTCTTGTAACCGGTCTTGTTCTTGTACTTCTGGATCCGGATCTTGTCGCCCTTGTGGTGGTCGACGACCTCGGCCTGGACCTTCACGCCAGCCAGGACCCACGGGTCGCTGGTGACCGCGTCACCATCGACGACCAGCAGCGTGGAGAGCTCGACGGTGTCGCCGACCTTGCTGGTGGACATGCGGTCAACTTCGATGACGTCGCCAACAGCAACCTTCTGCTGGCGTCCGCCGGTGCGCACGATCGCGTACACGCGGAACTCTCTCTCGCTAGGTTTCGATCCTCTGATGCCAGCTGCTCTCACGGGCTCAGGGACGTCCCGTGGAATCCGACCCGTGGATGGCGGGTGGGACGAGCGGCCTCCCTCGGCAGGGCCGAGAGGTGTGTGCTCAGAAGGGGTGGTGTCACACAGACACCGACGGTCAAGGTTACGGGGCCTCGACCAGAGGGTCAAACCGGCCCCGGACCGCCTCGCGACGGTCCGGAGCCGGGCACTGCTCAGTTCTCCGCGGAAGCCCCCGGTGCAAGCACCGTTCCCCAAGCTCTCAACTCCGTTCGAGCAGGGGAGGCCCCATTCACTGGAGCGGGTTACGCCGCGCCCTCCGAGGCTGCGGTCTTCTTGGCCGCCGCCTTCTTCGTCGTCGTCTTCTTCGTGGTGGTCTTCTTCGCCGCGGCCTTCTTGGCGGTGGTCTTCTTCGCCGCCGTCTTCTTCGTGGTGGTCTTCTTCGCCGCGGCCTTCTTGGCCGTGGTCTTCTTCGCCGCCGCCTTCTTCACGGTCTTCTTCGCCGCGGGCGCCGGCTCGGCGGCCTCAGCGCCCTCGGCAGCCTCGACGGGCTGCTCGGGCGCCTCGGCCACCGCCTCGGGCGTCGGCTCGGCGACCGGGGCGCTGATCACGATCGTCCCCGCGGCCTCACCCACCACGGCCTCCGGCGAACCGGCCGGCGCGGACGCCCGCCGGGTGGCCCGGCGACGCGGACGGGACGGCGCGGGCTCCGCGGCGGGAGCGGGCTCCGCCGCCGGCGCCTCGGCGACCGGCTCCGGAGCGGGCTCCGGCTCGGCGGCCGGCAGCACGATCGCGGCGGCCTCCTCAGCGGCCTTGGGCGCACCCGCCGGCGCCGACACCTTCCGGCTCACCCGGCGGCGGCCACGGCCCCGCCCGGTGGCGGCGGCCTCGGCCTCCGCGGGGCTGCCGAACCACTCGTCGGTGCCGTCCACCGACGGCTGCAGCTGCGCCTCGGTCACCGCGACCGGCTCCAGCTCCGGCATCGCCTCCTCCGCCGGGGCGGCCTCCGCGGCGACCTCGACGGGCTGCTCCGGCTGGGCACCGTTCGCCCCGGCCTTGCCCTTCTTCTTGCGCTTGCCACCGGCCGACGGCTGGTCGACGTGGACGATCACGCCGCGGCCGTTGCAGTGCACGCACTGCTCGGAGAAGGACTCCAGCAGGCCCTGGCCGACCCGCTTACGGGTCATCTGGACCAGGCCCAGCGAGGTGACCTCGGCCACCTGGTGCTTGGTGCGGTCCCGGCCCAGGCACTCCAGCAGGCGCCGCAGCACCAGATCCCGGTTGGACTCCAGAACCATGTCGATGAAGTCGATGACGACGATGCCGCCCAGGTCGCGCAGCCGCAGCTGGCGCACGATCTCCTCGGCCGCCTCCAGGTTGTTCCGGGTGACGGTCTCCTCGAGGTTGCCGCCCTGACCGGTGAACTTCCCGGTGTTGACGTCGATCACGACCATGGCTTCGGTCTTGTCGATCACCAGCGAACCGCCGCTGGGCAGCCAGACCTTGCGGTCCAGCGCCTTCATCAGCTGCTCGTCGATCCGGTACGTCGCGAAGACGTCGACCTCGGAGGTCCACCGCTGGAGCCGGTCCACGAGGTCCGGCGCCACGTGCGAGACATAGCCGTGGATGGTCTGCCAGGCGTCGTCACCGCTGACGATGACCTTGGAGAAGTCCTCGTTGAAGATGTCGCGGACGACCCGGACGGTCATGTCCGGCTCGCCGTAGAGCAGGCTCGGCGAGCCGGTGGAGGCCGCCTTCGCCTTCTTCTGGATCTCTTCCCACTGAGCCTGCAGCCGCTCGACGTCCCGGCGCAGCTCGTCCTCGCTCGCGCCCTCCGCTGCGGTGCGCACGATGACGCCCGCGTCCTCGGGGACGATCTTCTTGAGGATCTGCTTCAGCCGGGCCCGCTCGGTGTCCGGGAGCTTGCGGCTGATACCGGTCATCGAGCCCTCGGGCACGTAGACCAGGTAGCGGCCGGGCAGCGAGACCTGGCTGGTCAGCCGGGCACCCTTGTGACCGATCGGGTCCTTGGTGACCTGCACCAGGACGGACTGGCCGGACTTCAGCGCGGTCTCGATGCGGCGCGGGCCGTTGGCCATGCCCAGCGCCTCGAAGTTGACCTCGCCGGCGTACAGCACGGCGTTGCGGCCCTTGCCGATGTCGACGAAGGCGGCCTCCATCGACGGCAGGACGTTCTGGACCTTGCCCAGGTAGACGTTGCCGACGTACGAGGTGGCCTGCTCCTTGTTGACGAAGTGCTCCACGAGCACGTTGTCCTCAAGAACGCCGATCTGGGTGCGCTCGCCGCTCTGGCGGACCACCATCACCCGCTCGACGGCCTCCCGGCGCGCCAGGAACTCCGCCTCGGTGATGATCGGCACCCGGCGGCGGCCCTGCTCACGCCCCTCGCGACGGCGCTGCTTCTTGGCCTCCAGGCGCGTCGAGCCCTTGATGGACTGGACCTCGTCGGCGCCGGTGCCCTCGTCCTTCTTGCGGGGCTCGCGGACCTTGACGACGGTGCGCTCCGGGTCGTCGGTGTGCGTGGTCTCGCCCTCGGCGGGCTCGCCGCTGCGCCGGCGGCGACGCCGACGACGACGGCTGCTGCTGGTGCTGGCAGCGCCCTCGGACTGCTCCTCGGCGGTCAGCTCCTCGCCCTCGGCGACCTCCTCGGCCTCCTCGGCGCCCGGCTCCTCGGCAGCGCCGCCCTCGGCGGGCTGCTCCTCCGCGCCCTCGGCCAGGTCACCGCGGCGACGACGACGGCCACCGCGACGGCGACGACGCGAGGGGCGCTCGCCCTCCTCGGCCTCGGCGTGCTCCTCCTCGACCTCCTCGGCTTCCTCGGCCTCCTCGACCTCGGCGGCCTCCTCGGCAGCGGGCGCCACGGCGGGGCCGGCGCTCGCACCGGACGGCTCCTCGGCCGGCGCGGCGGCCATCGGCTCGGCCTCGGCGGGCTCGCCGCGACGACGGCGACGGCGACGCGAGGCACCCGCCGGCGCCTCCTCGGGCGTCTCCACGGTCGACTCCGCCTCCTGGCGGGCGGCGGCGTGCTCGGCGGCGGCGCTCTCGGGGGTCTGGAACATCGGCTCGGCGAAGACCGGGGCCTGGAAGACGGCCGTCGGCGGCCGCTGCGCCCGGCGGCGACCGCGCGCCGGCGCCTCGGTCGAGGGCTCCTCCTCGGTACGGGCCGCGGGTGCAGCAGCGCGCGCGGCGTCAGCCGCTCCGGTGGAGCCGGCGCCTGCGACGGAAGCCTCCGCGGGCCGCTCGGCACGGCGACGCGACCGGCGACGCGGGGCCTCGGCGGCCTCCTCGGCGACGGGCGCCTCGGCCACCGGCTCCGGGGTGGCGGCCGGCGCGGTCGCCTTACGGGTGGCACGACGACGCGTACGCGCCGGACGCGCCTCCTCCTCGACAGCGGCGGCCGGAGCCTCTTCCGCTTCCTCTTCCTCGGCGGGCACCTCGGCGGCCGGCGCCTCGACGACCGGCTCCGGGGTGGCGGCCGGCGCGGTCGCCTTACGAGTGGCACGACGACGCGTACGCGCCGGACGCGCCTCCTCCTCGACAGCGGCCGCGGGAGCCTCGACGGCAGCGGCGGGCGCCTCGACGGCGGGGCTCTCCTCGACGACCGGCTCCGGGGTGGGTGCCGTCGCCTTACGGGTGGCACGACGACGCGTACGCGCCGGACGCGCCTCCTCCTCGACAGCGGCGGCCGGAGCCTCCTCGACGGCAGCGGCGGGCACCTCGACGGATTCGGGTGCGGGCCCGGCCGGCGAGGTCGCCTTGCGGGTCGCCCGGCGACGCGGGCGGGCCGGCCGCTCCTCTTCGGCGGCGGGCTGCGCAGCGGCGGGTGCGGTGTCGGTCGCTCCGGCGGGGGTCCCGCTCGACGCCGGCGGGGCGTCGGTCACGACCGCGGCCTTCTCGGCGGCGGCTGCGGCCGGCGGGCCGGCCGGCCGGGAGGCCGCGCGGCGCCGGCGGCGCGGCGGCAGGGTGTCGCTGGGCGAATTGTTGTTGTCACCCTCACGGTCCGCGGACCGCGTGGATTCAGTGGGCTCAATAGATTCGAGCATGCGGGCGGTTCTCCCGTCACGCTCCCGGGCGCCGCGCCTGATTCCGGCCGCGGTCCGCGCGCTGGGCGCGGTTCCGCTGTCCGGGGCGCGGGCGCCGCACGGGAGCTGTCGTCTCGCTCGCCGGGCCCGTGGACCGGGCCGGCGAAAGTCTCCTGGTCAGTGCGTCCGCCGGACCGGGGTGGCACCCTGGTTGATCGGCGACGCGACGACGCGTCCTACGCAGTGCCGTCCCCGGAAGTGGCCGGGGAGGCCCCGCCCTGCACCGTCGCGGTACTCAGCTCAGCGGCCGTGGATGGAGTGGCCGTGGCAGCGTCGCGGTCGGGCGCCAGCGGGTCGGTCACCGTGCCGGTCTCCTCATCGAGCAGCCCCTGCGCCAGCCTGGTCACCGCTGCGGGGACCGGCGGCGCCAGGTCGGCCGTAACCCGGAGGCCGGACAGGACGTCGTCGGGTCGAACGGCAGGTGTCAGATGCCGAACAACCAGCCGCAGTATCGCACAGGCATCGCCGTCGGGCCTATCGCCCGGGACCGGGACGGTCTCCAGGTGCGCGACCGCACCCCGGGCGTCGAAGCTCCGCATGCCGTTCTTGGTGCGGCGCTCGACCGGCACCTCGTCGGCGGCGAGGAACGCCTCGACGGCGCGCCCGGCCTCCTCGGCGGCGACCCCGTCGAGCCGGATCTCCCACACCGACGCCTGCAGCCGATCGGCGAGACCGCTGGTGTGCGCCTCCACCGCGTCGGTCACGTCGAGGCCGTCGGGCAGGGACGCGTCGAGCAGTGCTCGGACGGTCTCCGGCTCGCGGCGCTCGGTGAGCTGGATCTCCAGGTACTCGGCCTCACTGCCGGTACCGGTCGGCGCCGCGTTGGCGTACGACACCTTGGGGTGCGGGGTGAAGCCCGCCGAATAGGCCATGGGGACCTCGGCGCGGCGCAGCGCCCGCTCGAAAGCGCGCTGGAAGTCGCGGTGGCTGGTGAACCGGAGGCGGCCGCGCTTGGTGTAGCGCAGTCGGATGCGCTGCACCGCCGGTGCGGGCGGCGGGCCTTCGGGCTGTCGCTTGCCCAGTGTTACTTCTCCTTGGTGTCAGGGCGCGGCTGGTGCCGCCCCGTCCGGGCCACCCCCGCGTGGCGAGGACATGTCGTGCCCGGACGTCTTTACCTAGAGTACGTGCCACGCCCGCGGCCGGTTCCCGCCGGGGCGCCCGGCGGCCTCCCGGCGGCCCCACCACCCGGTGAAATCCATTCGGACGGGTGGGCCGACAACGGCCCGGACACCACCCGCACGCGGAGGTCCGATACCAAAGCTTCTCCGCTCGGCGGACCCGGAAAACCCCGCCGCGCTCCTCGATCGCCCGGCACGTACGGCTCCGGCCCGGCCCCGCACGACTGCGGGGACCGGGCCGGAGGCGCACACCGCGGCGCGCGCGGCGACGGCTACTTGACGACGGTCAGCGGCAGCAGCTTCTTGCCCGTCGGGCCGATCTGGATGTGGGTGTCCATCTGCGGCCATATAGACACAGCTCTAAAACTAGCCCTACCGTCCTTGGCATGGGGAAACGAACGAGGACGCGCGCCGCAGGCGACCAGAAGCAGCAGACCGCCGAGACCGAGTGGACCGAGGCGGATCTCGCCCTTCTTGAGGAGCTGAAGAAGGCTGAAGCCCAGCTACCGGACGATGCCCCGCGGGTCCTGCTGTCCGTGCGGCTGTCCGTTCTTACCGACGACACGACGTCGCCGGTGCGTCAGGAACTCGATCTGCGCATGCTCGCCCGCGAGCGCGGGTGGCGCGTGGTCGGCATCGCCAGCGATCTGAACGTCTCGGCCACCAAGGTCCCGCCGTGGAAGCGCAAGCAGCTCGGAGACTGGCTCAACAATCGGGCGCCGGAATTCGATGTGCTCCTCTTCTGGAAGCTCGACCGTTTCGTCCGGCGACTCTCGGACCTCAGCACCATGATCGATTGGAGCCTGAAGTATGGGAAGAACCTGGTCTCCAAGCACGACTCCATCGACCTGACCACCACGGCCGGGAAGATCATGGTCACGATCATCGGCGGCATCGCCGAGATCGAGGCCGCCAACACCAGCACCCGGGTGGCCAGCCTCTGGGACTACACCAAGACACAGAGCGAGTGGCTGGTGGGCAGGCCCGCGTACGGCTATGTCACGGACGTGGACGAGAACGACAAGGTCGTCCTCCGTATAGATAAGGACGCCCACCGCGCGTTGCACTGGTGTCGCAAGGCAGCGATGAGGGCGAAGGGTGCCTCTGCCGGGCGCATGGTCAGGGTTCTTGTTCGCGCCGGGCTGTGTGACCCGAGCCTGACCCCTACTACTCTGCTCCGCCGACTGAGGAACCCCGCGCTCATGGGCTACCGGGTCGAGGTGGACAAGGACGGCGGCAAACGTCGGTCGAAGCTGGTCATGGGCAAGGACGGCAAGCCGATCAGGGTTGCAGAGGGCGTCTTCACGGAGGAGGAGTTCTACAGCCTCCAAGCCGTCCTGGACGGGAACGGAAAGGACCAGCCCAAGCGCCAGCCAGGGGGAGCCACCAAGTTCCGCGGCGTCAAGATCTGCGACGACTGCGAGACCAACATGACCGTGCAGGCCACGAACAACAAGTACGGGAGGTACGAGTACCTCCGCTGCCAGAAGTGCAAGAGCGGTGGACTCGGTGCACCCAACCCCGACGACATCGACAACAAGCTGGTGGAAGACGTGCTGCGCGTCCTCGGGGATTTCCCGGTGATGACCCGCGAGTACGCCAAGGGGGCGGAGGCCCGCAAGGAGGTGAAGCGGCTAGAGGAGTCCATCTCCTACTACATGAAGGAGCTGGAGCCCGGAGGCCGCTACAGGAAGACGCGGTTCACCCGTGAGCAGGCCGAGAAGACGCTCGACAGGATGATGGCTGACCTTGAGGCGATCGATCCCGAGACGACGCAGGACCGCTGGGTCGCCGTGCACAACGGGAAGACGTTCCGCGAGCGCTGGCAGGAAGGCGGCATGGAAGCCATGGAAGCCGATCTTCTCCGCGTCGGCGTGAAGTGCCGGATCAAGCGAACCAAGGTGAAGGGCGTCCGCGCCCCCCACATCCACATGAAGCTGTTGGTCCCGAAGGATGTGCGCGAGCGCCTGGTCCTCAAAGAGGACGACTTCGCGGAAGCGTTCTAGGGACTGTCCGGCGCCCTCTTCCGGCAACGGACCGTAACCCCGTGGCGGGGTTCCCCTGCGGTTCGGGAAGTGGAGGACGGTGCATGACCACCATCGACGTTGGTCGGCAGACAGCACACGGACCGTCCTAGGTAGCCCCGTGGTGGCAATGTGACTGCATGGATTCGATCATGCAGGCGGCTTTACACGCCGCGAGTGGGGTGGTCGGGGCGACGGTAGCGGAGCCCTTGGTGGTGGGAAGCAGTCCGCGGAGCATGGTGATGCGCTGTTCGCTGGACGGTGGGGCCGGCAGCGTGATCGTCAAGGTGTTCAGCGACCAGCCGGAGGGGCGGCGATCCTTCACCTCAGAGGCGGTCGGGCTCTCGCTGGGGCTGGCCGGGCCGGCGCTGCTCGGGGTGGACGCCGCGGCGTCGGTGGTGGTGATGGAGGACATCGGCCCCGCTTTGTCGTTGGCCGATGTGCTGGTCGGTGCGGATGCATCGGCCGCAGTGCGGGGGCTGCGGGACTGGGCACGGGAGCTTGGGCTGCTAGCCGCTGCGCCGACGGAGCGGCGGGAGGAGTTCGGCAGGCTGTGGAAGCAGTACGACAAGGGCATGGTGTCGTGGGGGGACGAGCCATGGATCGAGCGGAACGGCCAGGAACTCATGGCCGCGTTGGAGGCAGGTGGCATCGTGGCTCCGGCCGGCCTGGCGGCGGAACTCCAACAGATCGCAACGGCAGGGGAACGCGAATACCTGGGGTTCACACCGGGTGATCCCTGCCCCTACAACGCGCTGTTCGCTCCCGGCGGCGTGCGCCTGATCGACTTCGAGATGTCTGGGTACCTGCCGGTCTTCCTTACGGCCGCGTACTGCCGGAGCCCGTTTCCCAGCTGCTGGTGCGTGTACCGGATGCCCGAGCAGGTGGCGGCGGAGGCCGAGCGCACGTTCCGGGCCGAAGTAGTCCGGGCCTACCCGGAACTGGCCGAGGACGCGGTATGGGAGGCGGGTATGCGGTGGGCCACCGCGGTGTGGACGGTGGACGCCACAGCGTACTGGCTGCGCCAAGTAGCAGCCGAGGATGGTCCGTTGCAGCCCCAGCGATCCACGGGCCCTACGCGTCGGCAGGTGTTGAGGTATCGGTGGGAGCGGGCAGAAGAGATCCTGGTGAACGGGGACTTTCCAGCCGTGCGGGAGGTGGTGGGGGTGCTGCTGCGTGAGGTAGGCGAAAAGTGGGAGATACCGCTGTTGCCGGTGTACCCGGCGTTCACGCTGCGCCGCGATAGTCGAACAGGCCCCTCGCAGGCATAGCCGGCGGCCAAGAAGGCTGGTCGACATCAACGGCCAGCCGGCGGAGACGGCTACGTACTCCGGACCTGGGACTCCACCACGGCCTAGGTGTCACTACATGAACCACCTCGAAGGATCGAACGGTTCCTCCGTGCCATCGTCATCCACGATCACGATCTCGCTTTCGATCGTGCATCTCGCTCCGGCGTCCGCAGGGCGAGGCAGAGACGAGGAGCGTGGAGAAGTGGCCTCAAGCCCGGGTAGAGCGGCTATCGGCTCCACTCCCCCTCCTCTCTTCTCGCCTCAGCGAAGAGCTGACGGGTCTGGGCGAGGTCTTCCGCGATGCCAGCGGCGATGAGGGCAGCGCCCGGGGCGTGGCCAGAGCCGACATAGCGCCAGTGCGTCTCAGTGACCGTGCTGGGGACGTCAGCCAGGTCGGGCACGACAGTGTTGCGTTGATGCTGAGCGCGTTCGGCGCGCAGGGCTGCATACGTGGTGGAGTAGACGCGGGATTTGGTGAGGATGTGGCCCCGGTAGCCGAGGGTGTGTGACCAGGCCCGCAGTCTGAGCGGGTCCAGTTCCGAGAGGCCGCCGAGCCGCCAGCACGTTCGGATGAGGGTTCGGACGTGAGCTGACAGTCGGCCCGTGGCGATGTCGTCGGGGCTGGTGATCGGGCGGTCGAGGCCGATGGCTGTCTCGGCGGCCCCCTTGGTGACGTACTTAGCGACGTAGGCGGCTATGGCGTCGTCGGCCAGGCCCTCGTTTCCGCCGAAGGCGCGGAGCGGCCGGGCATCCAGCTCCGAGCCCCAGCGCAGTCCGTGTTCTCCCAGCCCCCAGGCGTACGGGGTATGCAGGTGGACCGCTGCTGCGGCGGTTCGCACAGCGGCGCTCAGGTCTTCAGCCGACACCCACACAGGAGGCGGATCACTGGGACCGGTCGCGCCGTCCAGGCGCACGACCGCATGAACATGGACAGCGGCGCGCTTTTGGTACTCGGCGACCTTGGCGTAGGAGATGCGGACCGAGCGACGTAGGCCGGTGCGGGTGCGGCCGGTGCGAGCGGCGAGGTGGTTGTAGAGGTTGTCCGTGAACGCCTTCCACAGCCGGCCGGCATGGGCGTGCCAGAGGATGTGGGCCGGGTAGTCGTAGCAGTCGGGACACAGGGGTTGTCCGCCGAGCGGATCCGAAGCGTCGTGGGTGGCCGGGCATCCACGGGACCGACCGTGTTCGCAGTGGCCGGCACTGCGGCGGGGGCGACACCGCTCGTTGTCTGCTGTGGCACGGTGCACGGCCCCGAATGAAGGGGCCGTGAGGGTGACGAAGAGCCGGGGGTGTTCGCGTACGTCGGTCGGGACGTTCTTGCCGCCGAGGAGTCCGGCGCGGACGAGGTGGAAGGTGTCGCCAGCGTGGAGGCGGGAGCAGGGGGCGCAGACGGTTGCGCGGCGGTTGCGGCAGCGGACGAGCAGCCGCTCGCCAGGCTCGTTGCGTGTGTCGTAGTGGTGCAGGATCTCGCCGGTCGCGCCGTCGCGGGTGGTGGTGGAGCCCTTGAGGTGGATCGGGTGGGCGCAACCGCCGGTGGCGGTGACCTGGGCGAGCCAGCGGGGGAACTGCGGATCCTGGGCGAGCAGGATGGTCTCGCGGTCGATTTCGGAGAGCTGACGCAGGCGCGCCGCGCGGTCGAGTGCGGCGCGCCGGTCAGCCGGGGTGTGGGCGGTGATGGTGGGGACCTCCCGGGGTGGGCCGCCGAAGCGGCACGGATGGTTGGGGTTGGGTGGGATGGGTCCACGGCGATCACTCCTTGTGTCCGGTGGGGTGGGTGGTTAGCGGATGGTTCCGGTGCCCCGGCAGCAGCGGCAGCGCCGCCGGTGGCCGGTGGGGGTTTTGCGGTAGCGCTGCCCCTTGCAAACGGGGCAGCGGACACGGTGCATGGACATTGGGTGGTGTCTTTCTGGTGGTCAGGTGTGGGTGGCGATGGAGATGACCCAGTGCACGAGGCCGTCCGCGGCGAAGAGGAGAGGCGTCTGCCCGACGTACATGCCGAACAGGCCGATCAACCCCGCCTCCCACCACTTCACGTCCCGGGAGCGGACGAGGAGGACGGTGATGGTTCCGAAGACCAGGGCCAGCAACACGGCAGACTGTTCGCTCACAGGAGCGTTCCTCCTCCGGGGGCGCCCGCCAGGAACTTCGGGCGGGGGGTCATCCGGGCGTGCTCGGCGGCCGCCGCTCGTGCTTCGGCCGGTGTGGTCAGGTGGGATCGGCCGCGCATCCAGCCGCCGGTATCGCCGGTGGTGACGGCGACTCCTTGTTCGGTTTCGCCGATGGACTGCGCGACGACCACGGCGTCCTTGTTGAGGTCGCCGAGTGTCATCTCGGCGGTGCCGGGGTCGTTGACCCGGTGGCAGATCCGGCCGCTGAGCTGAGCCCGCAGCGCGGTGACCCCGGGGCCGAGGTCCGAGCCGACACGTTGGCCGGCGACGACCAGGTGGAGGCCGAGGGCCGCGCCGAGTTGGGCTACGCGCAGAAGGTAGGTGGTGCACTCTTCCGCTTCGGCGCGCTGTTCCTTGCTGCCGTTGGTCAGGTACAGCTCGGCCAGCTCATCGACGATCACGACGACCGGGACCGGCCGCGCTTGCTCGGGTAGCTCCCAGATCGAACGGGCCCCCGCGAAACGGCACTTGGCCATGCGGTCCTGCATTTCGGTGACCAGCCGCGCCAGCACGGCGACCGCCTCACTGCGGCAGGTGGCCAGAGCCGAGAGCCGCATTTCCAGCAGACCCAGCTCCATGCCGCCCTTGCAGTCGATCCCGACCACGGCGACCGGTTGCGGAGCAAGCTCGGTAACCAGCCGCGCCAGCAGCGTGGACTTCCCCGATTGCGTCGCACCGACGATCAGCCAGTGAGGCACCCGCCGGAAGTCCATCACCCAGGAACGGCCCGACTCCAGCGCACCGACGATCGCTGACAGCAGTTCCCCAGCCCCCGGCGCGGGGCGGGCGGTGTTCTCCAATGGGTCCCTGGCTGTTGCGGTGATCAGTACGACGCCGCGTTCGGGGGAGACGACGCGTACGGAGTGGACGCGCCAGGCGTGGGCGAAGGCGTCGGACGAGGCGAGGAAGGGTGCCGGCGTCTGCCCCGGGTGCAGCCGGACCTGCACCTCCAGTCCGTACGGTGTGGCGCGGGGGAAGGAGATGCGCGGGGTGCGGGTGCGCAGTGGTTCGCCTTTGACTTCCAGGTCGCCCAGGACGCGCCGGTTGGGTTTGTGGGAGACGGTCAGGCCATTGAGGTAGGCGACCCGGCGCCAGGTGAACGCCACGCGCAGCGCGGTGAGCGGGTAGCCGACGAGGTACCAGTGCCATTCCGGCCGCCGCCGTTGCAGCTCGTTGCGGAAGACCAGGGCCCAGATCACCAGCGCGAGCACGCAGGTGAATAGGAGCATTCCCATCAGGCACCGCCGCCCTTGCCGGCAGCACCGGCAGACGTAGTAGACGGGGCGGGCGCGGGGGTGATGGCGGCGGCGCGGAAGCTGATGCCGTGTCGGTCTCCCATGGCCCACGCGAAGGCTTCCATGCCGGTCACGCGCACTTCGGTGCCTTCCGCAATGCCCTTGGGTTCGCCGGGAACCGCGATCTCGATCACCGAGACCCGGCGCCCCTGTTGACGCACCGTCACGCCGACGGTGTAGATGGTGTTGCCGTCCCGGTCCTTCTTGACCTGCTTGGTTTCGAAGTCCGCGATCTTCGGTTCAGGGGCGACCGCGCAGCGCAGTACGCCGAGCCGAGAGGTGTCCACAGGAATGGACTGCATGAGTGGTGGCCTCCTTGGCCATGCCGAGACGAGACGTCATGTGACGTCACTCGTGCTTACGAGTTGCCATCCACTATGCATGCCTTGACCCGCCCAGGCAAGAACTTATGCTTACGAGTGACGTCAGATAACGTCATGCCAGCCGACAACAGGTGATGAGGAGACCCCGACATGGGAGAGATCCAGCGCCCCGGAGCGCTCTACCAGCAGGTCGCCGCCGAGATCCGAAGCGGCATCACCGCGGGTGAGTACAAGCCGGGAGCCCTACTCCCCTCCGAGTCCCAGCTCATCGAGCGATACGGCGTCAGCCGCCCGACCGTGCGCAAGGCCATCGACGCGCTTCGCACCGAAGGGCTCATCGAGGTGATCCACGGCAAGGGGAGCTACGTGCGCGCGGTGCCCGCCCCGGCGGTCAGCATCGAACGGACCATCACCCGCAGCGGCGAGACCTTCCGCACCGGCCACCACGACTGGCAGCAGATCGAGGCCCCTACCATCCACCGGACGACGGCCACAGCGACCACGGGCCCGCTGCTCGGACTCGCCGAAGGGGACGCCCTCTTTGCTGTCGATCGCCTGCTGTCCGACGCGCACACCGACACCCGCGCCCTGCACCGTGTGCTCATCCCGTTCGCCACCGCCGACCAGGCCGAGGAGCTTGCCGAAGCCCCGGACGCGGAACCCGAGCAGATCTACGCCCTTCTCACCGCGGCCGGGCACGAGCTCACATGGGACGAGATCGTGAGCGCCCGTATGCCGTTGCCCGACGAGCGCGACGCGCTTCGGGTCCCCGACGTGACCCCGATCCTGCTCGCCTCACGTCTGACCCGCGGTACCGACCGGCGCCCCTTGCTCCTCGAAGAGCTGCGCACCGGCGCCGACCGTGCCCAACTCGCCTACCACATCGCTGCCGACAGCCCCCGCACTCTCCACGCCGTCTAAAGCCTGCCGTCCGGCGACTGTCGAAACCTGGCTTCACTTACTCAAGGGCGCGCCCCTGGCGCGCCGGGCGGTCCGGCCGCCCCGCCGGGCTGCGGCCTGGCGGCCGGTCCCGGCGGACGCCCACCACCCGCACCACCGCAGCCCGCCCGAGCACCCGCCAGCGGACAACCGCCGTACGGGGCCGGGGCGTTGTGGCTGGGGCCGCCGGCCGTGGAGACTTTAGGCAGCCACCACGGGGCGAGCCTCTAAGAACAGGGGGCCGATCGGGCCATTGCGGGCAGGCAAGGAGCCAGCCCGATCGCGGCCAGCGTAAGGCCCCCTGTTCTCTCGCCCCGTGGCAGCTCCCGCCCAAAGTCTCCACGACCGCCGGCGCTTCACAGCGCGCCACCCAGGCACCGCGCCTCCCACACCGGCCCCCACCCCGCCTTGCATCACTAGGCAGCCGCCACACGCGCCAACTTGGCCACCTCCCGCGCGGTCGCGGGCGACAACTCCAGCCTCACCACACCGGAACCGTCAGCGGCCGAGACCGCCCGGAGCTTCGCCGCCGCCACATCCACACCAGCCTCCGCAAGCGCGTCGCCCAGCTCTGCCGCCGCCCGTGTCGCGTCACGCCAGCCGGTCAGGTAGTCCACACCACGTACCCACAGCAGCGCGTCAGGGTCCAGGCCATCCGCATCAAAGCCATCTCCCCCGATATCGCACATATCGTCACGTCCCTTTCCCGGCCCAGTGGCTGAGCAGCACATTCGCCGAGCCCGCCGTATGAACCCACGACGACGGCCCCGGTACCATCGGCACCGGGGTTCGCCAGCGTGGGCCCCAGCCGGACCACCCCCGCCCGGCCAGGTAGAGGGGTGGTCCGGTATGACGTCTTCAGTTGTCATGCGCGGAGTGGACGCCAGCCTCAGAAGGGCCGGCACGTTCCCGTCAGCGTCTCGCTGCCGATCTCAGCCGCAGCACCGTCCGATACAAGGTGTTGGGCTTGATCCCGAACTTCTCCGCGATCTCGTGATGCATCAAGCCGTCAGAGCGCAGCCGTTCGTACTCCGTCGCCGCCCTGCGCGATGCCGAGTTCGCTCCTCGGAGCGGAACCTGATGACGCCGCAGCAGGTCGTAGAGTGCCCACGTCGAGATCTCGAACCGGTCCAGCAGCCGCTTCACGGCCAGGCCCTCGTTGTACAGCGCGATGATCTCCGCCGCCCGCTTCTGGTGCTTGTGCTCGTCAGCAGTCATCAACGAGGCCCTTCCGCGAGGGAAGCCCGAAAGAACGTGGTGACCGTGCCCCGGAATTCGGTGTGTCCCGTACGCTTCGCGTGCCGCAGACACCAGACGTCCGGCCCGTCAGCCGTGACCGCAGCACCGGACGTCTGACCGCAGGACATGCACTGGTGCTTGTAGATCGACCCGCTGTCCGAGGTGCCCACGTCCAGGTCCCAGTCCGCGATCCGCCACACAGAGACGGCGTCCATCACCGCAACCTCCGTCCATCACGGCACACGGCCAGCTCTTCGCCTGCGTCGAAGCGGAGCGATGGCCCGTCCTTGAAGGTCATCACGACCAGAGGGCGCCCCGACGAACGAACGCCAGACCGGACACCCTTAACCTCTCGCCACCGGCCGCCGACACACACCACGTCGCCACCGCGCACCTTCAACACCGACAACCGCGCCATCACGCATCACCTCCGCCGGGGACCGCGATAACGGCCCACACTGCCTTCCCGATCCCGCCGTCCCGCACTTCCGTCCCCCAGCAGGCAGCCAGCGCGGCGACGATCGTCAGCCCCCGCCCGCCGTAGGCATCAGGGGTACGCGGCTGCGGCCAGTTGTCGGCAGCGTCGTGCACCTCGATACGGATGCCTTGTGGCTCCCGGGAATACCGCGTTTCGATCTCCCGGCCGCGGGAGACCTGAGCGTGGCGTACGGCGTTGGTCAGCAGCTCGGACAGCACCAGCAGGGCATCGTCGGCCACCATGGCCAGGCCCCAACGGTCAAGTACATTGCGCAGCTCGGCACGTGCCAGTGCGACGCAGCACGGATGCCGAACCCAGCGGCTCACCACTGGCCGGCCCCCGGCCCCGGCTGTGCCTTTTCGGGCGACTGTCGCCCTACGATTCACCGTCGCTCACCGCCTTCCAGACGCCTACGGGACGTCGAACGGTGAGAAGGTAGGCCCTCAAACACGAGCGGACCCGGAAGAAAATTCCGGGTCCGTCAGATTTGTTGCCGGGGTCGCGCTACTCGATCGCCCCGAGGGCAACGGCGAGTTGCTGCGCGTCCCGGCGCCGCGTGCGCTTGTGCAGCCGTCGCGCCAGGTCCCGCGCGAACTCGTGCGCCCTCATCTGCTCCGGCGCGGTCGTGTAGGCCCGCTTCAGATTGTCCACCGCGTCATCGGTCTGGCCCACTTCGCCGTAGGCCCGAGCTACATCCAGTCGTAGCCGGGCCCTTCGCTCCTTGGGAAGCCCCACCGCCCGCACCGTGGGTGCTATGTCGACAGCCCGTTGGTAGTTCTCGAACTCAAGGGCAGTCGCAAGTCGATGGATACCCACGTTGGCCGGACCGAAGGCGGTCCACATTTCGTTGCCGTCGGCGCCCAGACGCTTGGCCGCTTCGTCCGCCTTGCCGATCATGTACTTGGTCAGCTCACGATTCCTCATCCGAGCGGCAGCAATAGAGCCGTTGAGGAACAACGTGCCGTACAGGGAGAGCGCCACCGGGGAGGACAGCCACCAGCCGCGTTCCAGGTCATCGGCACTGTCCAGAGTGCTCTTCACCGCTTCCGCCGCCAGATTGGCCCCGAGCTGCACATGGGCGATCCCCCGCCTCAAAGACAGGATGGCGGCGGTGTCACCCGACTCCAGTGCCGCGATCTCACCTTGGTCTGCGGCCGTCCACGCCAGGTTGGTCTCGCCTAGCTTCCTCAGCAGCGCCGCCGCCACGTGGCACGCCAGCGCGAACAGTCGCTGTGCCTCACGGCGCTCATCTCCCGACGGCCCCTCGTTCATCGCAGACCGCGCGTCAGCCAGCAAGCGGGGGAGCCGGTCCGCCAGAGCGGCGAACTCACCAGCCTGGTACAGCTCCCAGGCGGTGCCTACCTCCATCTCCAGGAGTTCCAGCCTCAGCGGCTCCCGCCCGGCGATCAAGGAACCGGCCAACCGCCGGGACTGCATGAGCGCGGCCCGGATGGCGGGCACGCTAGCCGCGAACCCTTCGCTGTCCTCCAGCAGCACCGGCGTTCCTTGCAGGTCCTCAAGGTGGACCCGCAGCGCGTCAGCCAGGTCCGCCAGCATCTTGACGTTGTTAACAGGAATCCGACCGGACTCGACTCGGTACACCCAGTCCTCGGACCGCCCCAGCAGCTCACCGAGTTGCCGCTGCTGCATACCCCGGCGCTTCCGGTAGAACTTCACACGCTTGCCGAACTCAAGATGATCAGTCATGCCACGCATGGCCGCGCTCCCCTCGCTCTGCCCCACCGAGTGTCACACGACGTGCACAACGAATGACAGGGGCCGAGGCGTCTCACGCCCGCCAGGCGACGGCCGCTAGGGTCGGCGCCATGGCCGAGAACGAGCACGAACGGCGCATGGCGACTCCTCGGATGGCAGCGGGCGCGCTGTTCTTCGACGACCAGGGCCAGGTCCTGTTGGTCAAACCGTCCTACAAGCCGAAGTGGGAGATCCCAGGCGGTTACATCGAACGTGGGGAATCGCCTCTGGCTGCATGTCGGCGAGAGGTCGAGGAAGAGCTAGGGATCACTCCCACCATCGGGGCATTGCTGGTCATCGACTGGGCCCCGAGCGAGGCAGAGGGTGACAAGGTCCTCTACGTGTTCGACGGTGGGCAACTGCACCCGAACGAGCTGGCCGGAATCAAGCTCGCGCCTGACGAGCTACTGGCCGCGGAGTTCCGTCCAGCAGACGACCTTGACGAGCTACTCATTCCCCGGCTTGCGCGCCGCGTAAAGGCAGCGATCACGGCCCGGGCCGAGGCGCGCCCCACGTACTTGGAACACGGTCAGTCGCCGACGCGATAGCGAGGCCCCGTCGCTGGCGAACCCCCGCCATCGCTCCCCAGGAGCCCGTAGGACGAGCCGAGGCCCCTCAGACCCACTCCACCTCGGAGTGGACGTTCGAGGGGTCTCCCTGGGTCGGCAGAGGCGTTCTGGGCGCCTCTGCCGGCGCGACGGACCGCCGACGCTCTGAGGTGACGCCGAGCGCGCTCAGCACCTCGACCATCTCAGGCTCTGTGACATCAGTCACAGCATCGGCGATCCGTCGTAAGGCGTCGCTCACGTCACTGGCCGTTTGCGCTGGTCGCGGGCTTGTTCACGGTCAGCGGGAGGAGCTTCTTACCGGTCGGGCCTACTTGTGGCCATGTGTCGAACTGCGGGCAGACGCCGCAGTCGAAGCACGGGGTCCAGCGGCAGTCCTCGACCTCGGTCTCGTCGAGGGCGTCCTGCCAGTCCTCCCAGAGCCAGTCCTTGTCGAGGCCGGAGTCGAGGTGGTCCCAGGGCAGGACCTCCTCGTAGGTGCGCTCGCGGGTGGTGTACCAGTCGACGTCCACGCCGAAGTCGGGCAGCGTCTTCTCGGCGCACTCCATCCAGCGGTCGTACGAGAAGTGCTCGCGCCAGCCGTCGAAGCGGCCGCCGTCGTCGTACACCGCGCGGATGACCGCGCCGATCCGGCGGTCGCCGCGGGAGAGCAGGCCCTCGACGATGCCGGGCTTGCCGTCGTGGTAGCGGAAGCCGATGGAGCGGCCGTACTTCTTGTCGCCGCGGATCTTGTCGCGGAGCTTGGCCAGGCGGGCGTCGGTCTCCTCGGCGGAGAGCTGCGGGGCCCACTGGAAGGGGGTGTGCGGCTTGGGGACGAAACCGCCGATGGAGACCGTGCAGCGGATGTCGTTCTGACCGGAGACCTTGCGGCCCTCGGCGATGACGTTGACCGCCATGTCGCCGATCTGGAGCACGTCCTCGTCGGTCTCGGTGGGCAGGCCGCACATGAAGTAGAGCTTCACCTGCCGCCAGCCGTTTCCGTAGGCCGTGGAGACCGTACGGATCAGGTCCTCTTCGGAGACCATCTTGTTGATGACCTTGCGGATCCGCTCGCTGCCGCCCTCGGGGGCGAAGGTCAGACCGGAGCGACGGCCGTTGCGGGTCAGCTCGTTGGCAAGATCGATGTTGAAGGCGTCGACCCGGGTCGACGGCAGCGACAGGCCGATCTTGTCTTCCTCGTACCGGTCGGCGAGGCCCTTGGCCACGTCGCCGATCTCGGTGTGGTCCGCGGAGGACAGCGACAGCAGGCCGACCTCCTCGAATCCCGTGGCCTTCAGACCCTTGTCCACCATCTCGCCGATGCCGGTGATGCTTCGCTCCCGTACGGGGCGCGTGATCATGCCGGCCTGGCAGAAGCGGCAGCCGCGGGTGCAGCCACGGAAGATCTCGACCGACATCCGCTCGTGGACGGTCTCGGCCAGGGGGACGAGCGGCTGCTTGGGGTAGGGCCACTCGTCGAGGTCCATGACGGTGTGCTTGGAGACCCGCCACGGGACGCCGGAGCGGTTCGGCACGACGCGCGCGATGCGGCCGTCGCCGAGGTACTCGACGTCGTAGAACTTGGGGACGTAGACGTTGCCGGTCCTGGCGAGGCGGAAGAGCAGCTCGTCGCGGCCGCCGGGGCGGCCCTCGTCCTTCCACGCCCGGATGATCCTGGTGATGTCCAGGACCGCCTGCTCGCCGTCGCCGATGACCGCGCAGTCGAGGAAGTCGGCGATCGGCTCGGGGTTGAACGCGGCGTGGCCGCCGGCCAGGACCACCGGGTGGTCCTCGGTGCGGTCCTTGGCCTCCAGCGGGATGCCGGCGAGGTCCAGGGCGGTGAGCATGTTGGTGTAGCCGAGCTCGGTGGAGAAGCTCAGGCCGAACACGTCGAAGTCGCCGACGGGCCGGTGGCTGTCCACGGTGAACTGGGGCACCTTGTGCTCGCGCATCAGCGCTTCGAGGTCCGGCCAGACGCTGTAGGTGCGCTCGGCGAGGACGCCCTCCTGCTCGTTGAGGACCTCGTAGAGGATCATGACGCCCTGGTTGGGCAGCCCGACCTCGTAGGCGTCGGGGTACATGAGTGCCCAGCGGACGTCGCACTCCGCCCATTCCTTGACGGTGGAGTTCAGCTCACCACCGACGTACTGGATGGGCTTCTGCACGTGCGGGAGCAGAGCTTCGAGCTGCGGGAAAACCGACTCGGACATCTCGAACCTTCGTGGACGGACAAGGGGCGACTCACAAGCGTAACCCGCTCGGAGTCACCCCTCGGCACGGCGATCTTGCTGCCGGCGCTCCGGCCTGCGCCGTCGAGCGGGCGGCGCGGGCCCCTGTTCAGGCCCGCAGCCCCGCCCGGTGCCGGGGACGGGAGACCTTCGCCCACAGATCGGGCAGTTCCCGTTCGCTGCGGGCCGCCAGGGCCTCCTCCCGGCCGTAGAGCAGGCCGAAGGTGAATCCGCTCTCGCCGGCCCGGCGGGCCTGGGTCGCCAGCTCGCGCAGCGCGGCGCGGGCGACCACGCTGTCCTGGTGGTCGCCGAGCAGCTGCTGCACCTGCTTGGTGCGCCGGACGAACGCGCGGGCCGGGCGTCCGAGCGCCGGGCTGGCCGCCTCGGCCGCGTACCGGGTGCGCTTGGCGGCCTTGCGGGCGCTGTGCAGCGCCTCGTCGCGGGCCGGGCCGGCGGGGGTGTCCAGGGCGGCCTCGATGCGGTGGGCCAGCCGCCGGTAGTCCCTGAGGACGACGCCGGCGACGACGGGGGGCGCGGGGCGGGCGGCGGGGCGGCGCAGCGGCGGGGCGCCGAGCAGGGCGTGCAGGTTCTCCAGGAGGGCGAGGTAGCGCGGGCCGTCGAGGGCGGCGAGCAGCCGTTCGCGGGCCCCTGCCCGGCGCCGGGCCGACCAGGTGCGCAGCCGGGCCGACACCGGTCCCAGCCGCAGCGTGCGGGGCACCCCGGCCAGGGCGCCGGCGAGCCGGTCGGCGAGCACCTCCTGGTCCCGACCTGCCCCCAACTCCGTTGCCAGCCACTTGAGTTCGACGCCCAGCGGGTCGGTGGCGGCCCGGTCGAGGACCTTGGCGTACGAGCGGAAGGCGCTGCGCAGCCGGCGGGTGGCGACCCGCATCTGGTGCACCGCGTCGGGCAGGTCGCGCCGGACCGCCGGGTCCAGCTCGACGATCGCCCGCACCTGGGCGCGGACGTAGCGGAGCACGACGTCGCCGGCGGTGCGGCCGGGGCGGTGGGGGAGGTCGGCGTCCGCGGCGGGGGCGGGGCGTGCGGCGCCCTCTCGCGCGGTCTCCGGTGCGGTCTCCGGAGCGATCTCCGGCGCGGTCTCCGCCAGGGCGCGGGCCAGTTTCGACGGGGCGTCCGCGGGGCGCGCACCGGCCCCGATCAGCACCCGCTCGACCTCGTCCAGCAGCTTCTGCCCCGCGCCGCGCCCGCTCCCGGGGGCCAGCTCGACCTCGATCTCCCGCCAGCGGGCCGTGCGCGCCGCCCCTTCCGGGTCCAGCCGACGGGCCCGCACGTCGTCCACCGCGACCTCGGCGAGCGGACGGCCGGCGGCATCTTCGAGGGCGTGGACCGTGCGCCGGGTCCGCAGCCGGACGAGGGGGACCAGCGGGGCGTCGCGAGTCCGGGAGCGGACCAGGGCGGTCAGTTCGCGGGGCGGGGCGTCGGAGAGCGGGGCGCGGATCTCGTCGCGCACCGCGCCGGTGACCTCGGGGAGCGCGACCGGGAGTTTGAGATGCCAGCCCGCGTCGGGGCCGCCGGTGCGCCGGCGCAGGGTGATGCCGTCCGCGGCGAGGCGCTGGTCCGCGGTGTCGTAGTAGACGGCGTCCAGGGCCCGGGTGCCGAGCTCCGCCACGGTCGCGACCCGGCCGGCGCGGGTCAGGTCGGGCAGGCGGACGGCGTCGATCCCGGCGGCCGCGCCCGTCGCGGCTGTCTCGTATTTCCGCTCGATCTCCCGCACGGTGTCCGCCATGCATCGAATCTAGTCAGCCACCACGACCCCGACCAGCCGTCCGACGCCGGCCCGTGCCCGGGATGGGTGGCATCGCCGACACGCGGTGTCTTACGGTGTGTGACAGGACGCCCACACAGCGTGGTAACCGTCTCGATCGACACCGGGAGAAACCGTGCACCCCGACACCGCATCCCTCGCCCGGCCGCCCCTCCGCGTCGCGGCCGGCGCCCGCCCGTACCTGCTCACCGCGGCGAGCCGACCCAGCGCCCCGAAGACCGCCCGCGACTTCGTCCGGGCGCTGCTGCGGCACGGCCCGCTCGCCGCCCTGAGGGACACCGCCGTCCTGCTCACCTCTGAGGCGGTCACCAGGGCCCATCTGCGCACCCCCGGCTCCGCGGACATCCTGCTGCGGGTGCTGACCGCGGCGCACGGCCTGCGGATCAGCGTGCACGACGAGGGCGCGGCGGTGATCCCCGCGCCGTCCCCCGAGGGCCTCCGACGGCCCCCCGGTCTCGACCTCGCTCGACCGGGAGGACCCCCGTCGGTCCGGGGAGGAGCCCCCTGGGTGCCCGGCGACCGGGACCCCGCGCACGGACTGCTGCTGATCAGCCGGCTCGCCGACGACTGGGGGACGACCCCGTTCGAGGGGCCGCCGCACACCACGTCCCTGTGGTTCGAACTGCGCACCGGACGCTGAGACCGCGGCGGTGCCGCCCGGTCAGCGGGACGCGGAGACCGGGCGCTGGACGCGGATCGACTGCAGCAGACCGATCGCGATCCACACCGCGAACATCGAGGTGCCGCCGTAGGAGACGAACGGCAGCGGCAGACCGGTGACGGGCATGATGCCCAGGGTCATCCCGATGTTCTCGAATGCCTGGAAGGCGAACCACGCGATGATGCCGGCGGCCACGATCGTGCCGTAGAGCTCGCCGGTCTCGCGGGCGATCCGGCAGGCCCGCCACAGCACCACGCCGAGCAGGAAGATGATCAGGCCCGCGCCGAGGAAGCCGAGCTCCTCGCCGGCGACGGTGAAGATGAAGTCGGTCTGCTGCTCGGGGACGAACTGGCCGGTGGTCTGGCTGCCGTGGAAGAGGCCGGAGCCGGTCAACCCGCCACCGCCGATGGCGATCCGGGCCTGATTGGTGTTGTAGCCGACGCCGGCCGGGTCCAGGCTCGGGTTGGCGAACGCGGCGAACCGGGCGATCTGGTAGGCGTCCAGCAGCCCGAGCTGCCAGATGGCCACGCAGCCGACGACACCGGTTCCCAGCAGGCCCAGGATCCAGCGGTTGGAGCAGCCGCTGGCGAGCAGCACGCCGAGGATGATGGCGCCGAGCACCATCACCGAGCCGAGGTCGGGCATCAGGAGGATCACACCCACCGGGACGGCGGCCAGCCCCAGGGCCTGGACGACGGTGCGGTGGTCGGGGTGCGGGCGGTCGCCGGCGTCGACCCGGGCCGCCAGGATCATCGCCATGCCCAGGGTGATGGTGATCTTGGTGAACTCGGCGGGCTGGAGCGAGAAACCGCCCGGGATCGCGAGCCACGAACGGGAGCCGTTGATGGTGGCGCCCAGCGGCGTCAGCACCAGCACCGCCAGCACCACCGAGGCGCCGAACAGCACCGGGACGGCGCCGCGCAGGGTGCGGTGGCCCAGCCAGATGGTGCCGGCGGCCAGCGCGATGCCGATGGAGGTGTTCAGCAGGTGGTGGACGAAGAAGAAGTACTCGTCGCCCCTGTTGAGTTCGGTGCGGTTGCGGGTCGCCGAGAAGACCAGGATCGAGCCCATCAGGGACAGCACCAGGCAGGACAGCAGCAGTATCCAGTCCAGTCTGCGCACCACGGAGTCACGCGCCGTCAGCCGGCCCCAGACGCCTTGGTCCGGGGCGTAGCGGCGGACGGAGAAGGTCCGGGAGAAGAGCGGCGTGGTCACTGCTGGGGGCTCCCGGAGGGGGACGGCGACGGGTCGGCCGGCGGCTTGATGGGCGGCGAGAGGATGGTGCCGTCGCTCTCGATCTTGGGCAGCTTGCTCTCCGGCCTGGGAAGCAGCGCGGCCTTGTCGTCGATCTCGCCCTTGTCGTTGACGCCGTAGAGCGCGTTGTAGATGTTGCGGACGGCCGGGCCGGAGGCGCCGGAGCCGGTACCACCCTGGGAGATGGTCATCACGATCGCGTAGTCCTTGGTGTACGTCGCGAACCACGAGGTGGTCTGCTTGCCGTAGACCTCGGCGGTACCGGTCTTGGCGTGCATCGGGATCCTGTCCTGCGGCCAGCCCTGGAAGCGCCAGGCGGCGGTGCCCCGCTCGGTCACGCCCTGGAGTGCGGCGTCGATCTGCCGGAGGGTCTGCGGGGTGTCCGGCAGATGGCCGTGCGGCTTCGGCCGGATCGTCTCCACCGACTTGCCGTCGGGGCTGACGATGGCCTTGCCGACGGTGGGGTTGTAGAGGGTGCCGCCGTTGGAGAGCGCCGCGTAGATCGTCGCCATCTGGATCGGGGTGACGAGGGTGTCGCCCTGGCCGATGGCGTAGTTGATCGAGTCGTAGGCGTGCAGCTTCATGCCTTCGAGGCAGTTCTCCCGGGCGAGCTTGGAGACGTAGTCATTGGCGTCCTTGGGGTGCGCGCACCAGCTGTCCTTGTTGGCCTTCCAGAAGGCGGTCTTCCACTGACGGTCGGGGACCCGGCCCTTGACCTCGTTGGGGAGGTCGACGCCGGTCTCCTTGCCAAGGCCGAACTGGTGGGCGGTCCGGTAGAACCAGTCGCGAGGGTCCTGGACCGGCTTGTCGCCGCCGTCCTTCTTCCACTCGTCGTGCCCGATCCGGTAGAAGACGGTGTCGCAGGAGACCTCCAGCGCCTGGCCCAGGGTGATGTCGCCCTTCGACTCGCCCTCGAAGTTCCGGAAGACCTGGCCGCCGATGCTGTACGAGCTGGTGCAGGGGTAGTGGCCGTCGAAGGGGTAGCCGGCGTTGACCGCGGCCGAGGTCGAGATGACCTTGAAGATCGAGCCGGGGGCGGCCTGTCCCTGGATGGCGCGGTTGAGCAGCGGGTAGTTGGAGTCCTTGCCGGTCAGCTTGGCGTAGTCCTTGCCGGAGATCCCGCCGACCCAGGCGTTGGGGTCGTAGGTGGGGTTGGAGGCCATCGCCACCACCCGGCCGGTCTTCGCCTCCAGGACGACCACGGCACCCGAGTCGGCCTTGTAGTTGGTGCCGGTGTTCCGGTCCATCTGGGTGCGGGCGTCCTTCATGGCCTTGTCGAGCTGCTGTTCCGCTATGGCCTGGACGCGGGCGTCGATGCTGGTGACCAGGGTCGAACCGGCCTGGCCCTTGTCGCTGTTGGCCTGCCCGATGACCCGGCCGAGGTTGTCGACCTCGTAGCGGGTGACAGCGGCCTTGCCGCGCAGGAAGGTGTCGTACTGCCGCTCCAGACCGGACCGGCCGACCTGGTCCGAGCGCAGCAGCGGCGAGGGGCCGTTCTTGGCCCTCTGGATCTCCTCGTCGGTGACCGGCGAGAGGTAGCCGAGGACCTGGGCGGTGTTGGACTTGCCGAGCGCCGGGTAGCGGCGGACGGCGGTGGGCTGGGCGCTGATGCCGGGGAAGTCCTCGGAGCGCTCGCGGATCTGGAGGGCCTGCTGGGTGGTGGCCTTGTCGGTGATCGGGATCGGCTGGAAGGGCGAGCCGTTCCAGCAGGGCTGCGGGGTCTTGGCGTCGCACAGCCGGACCTTGTTGCGGATCTCCTGCGCGGGCATGCCCAGCACCTTGGCCAGCCGGGCGAGCACGGCCTTGCCGTCGTCCTTCATCTTCAGCAGGTCGGTGCGGCTGGCGGAAACCACGAGCCGGGTCTGGTTGTCGGCCAGCGGCACGCCGCGGGCGTCGAGGATGGAGCCGCGGGTGGCGGGCTCGATGACCTGCTGGACGTGGTTGGACCTGGCCTTGGCCGCGTACTCCTGGCCATTGCGGATCTGGAGATACCACAGCCGGCCGCCGAGCGTCGCCAGCAGTGAGAAGACCAGAATCTGGATGGCGACCAGCCGGATGGTGACGCGGGAGGTCTTCCCCGTC
Organism: Streptomyces noursei; assembly: GCF_016917755.1. GTDB lineage: Bacteria > Actinomycetota > Actinomycetes > Streptomycetales > Streptomycetaceae > Streptomyces > Streptomyces yunnanensis. The sequence continues at coordinate 3,759,681 of NZ_CP070326.1, forward strand.
TCCGGAATGTTGCTCACAGGCGCTTGACCCCCTTGATGCCCTTGACCCCCTTGGTGCGTCCGCCACGGGCCGGCTTGGGAACCCGGCCGGTGCGGATCGCCTTCATCGCGTTGCGGCTGGCCTTGAGGCCGGTGCCGGTCGTGAGCCAGCCCCCGGCCCACGTACCGGCTCCGCCGGAGCGGCTGTCGCCGCTCCCCCAGCCGTGCCGACCGAGGCCGCCGGCGGTGCCGCCGGCGTCGGTGGCCAGCGGGTCGTGCTCCGTCCTGCGCGCCAGCGCCATCACCAGCGGAACGGTGAAGGGGGCGAGCAACAGGTCGTAGAGCGTGGCGCTGAGCAGCAGCCCGACCAGGCCGACGTGTCGGGCGGCGGTGTCGCCGACCAGGGAGCCGACCCCGGCGTACATCAGCGTCGAGCCGATGGCCGCGCCGATCACGACCACCAGCGGCAGGGTCGCCGAGCGGTGCTGGCCGTTGTCCGGCTTGGTCAGGCCCGCGACGTAGCCGATGACGCACAGGACCAGGGCGTAGCGGCCGATGGCGTGGTCGGCGGGCGGGGCGAGGTCGGCCAGCAGTCCGGCGCCGAAGCCGATGAGCGAGCCGCCGACATGGCCGTAGACCAGGGCCAGGCCGACCACGACCAGCAGCAGCAGATCCGGTACGGCGCCCGGCAGTTGGAGTCTGGCGAGGATGCTGACCTGGACGATCAGGGCGACCACCACCAGCGGGGTGGCGAGCAGGATCCGGTTGATGCGCATCGGTCAGCTCCTGGGTGAAGCGCTCTCGGAGGGGGTGGCCGTGACGGTGACCGTCGGTGTCGGCCTGGGCTTGACCGGGGGCGGTAGGACGGTGTCCCGCGGGTCCTTGCGGGGCGGCTGGACGACGATGCCGACGACGTCGAGCGACGAGAAGGAAACGAACGGCCGGACCTGGAGGGTGCGGGTCAGATCGCCGTTGAGCGGCTCGACCTTGGTGACCGTGCCGACCGGCACCCCGGGCACGAACGGCTTGTCCTTGCTGGAGCCGAAGGTGACCAGCCGGTCGCCCTTCTTGACGTCGGCCCGGCCGTTGAGCAGCTCGACGCGGAGCGAGCGGACGCCCTGGCCGTTGGCGAAGCCGATCTCGTTGGTCTTCTCCATCCGGGTGCCGACGGTGAACTCCGGGTCGGCGGCGAGCAGCACGGTGGAGGTGTGCGGGGTGACGGTGGTGATCCGGCCGACCAGCCCGTCGCCGTTGAGGACGGTCATGTCGCGGGCGATGCCGTCGCTGCTGCCGGCGTCGATGGTGACGGTCCAGGAGAAGCCCTGCGCGGACCCGATGGCGATGACCTCGGCGCCCTTGATCGCGTACTGGCCGGTGGCCGCGGTCTTGAGGATCTTGTCGAGTTCGGCGGCGCGGTTGCGGTTGCGGTCCGGGGAGCCGAGCTTGAGCTTCAGTGCGGCGTTCTGGTGTTCCAGCTCGCTGATGCGGTTGTGGCGGTCGCCGGAGTCGCGTACCGCGCTGACGGCGTTGCCGACCGGGTTGACGACGCGGGCCACGCCGCGCTCCACCGGGCCGAAGGCGGAGGCGGCGGCTTGCCGGGCACCGTCGAGCGGGGACTGTTCGCCGCCTCGGATATCGACCGTGATCAGCGCGAACGCGATCGCGACCAGCAGCACCAGCAGCAGCCGGCTCTCTCGTGTGTCCCTCACGTGCGGCGGCCGTGTCCTTCCTCGTAGGACCGGCCGGCTGCGGGCCCCGCCGGTCTCGTTCGGGGGTTGAGCGTTGTGCCTTGCTGTGACGGCGCGGTGGTGAAGCGTCAGTGCACCGTGTCTGTGGGGGCGTTGCGTATGGGCCGGCGATCCGCCGGACGGAGCGGCCGTTTCTCTATGGTGCCCGGCCCGCGCGAACGTCGTGTGACGTCCGCGCGACGGGCCGGGACCGGGTGGGTCAGCGGCGCGGCTGGGAGTCCAGGACCTGCTGGAGCGCCTCGAACTCCTCGACGCACTTGCCGGAACCGAGCGCGACGGAGTCGAGCGGGTCCTCGGCGATGTGGATGGGCATGCCCGTCTCGCGGCGCAGCCGCTCGTCGAGGCCGCGCAGCAGTGCACCGCCACCCGTCAGAACGATGCCGCGGTCCATCACGTCACCGGAAAGCTCCGGCGGGCACTTGTCGAGGGTCGTCTTGACCGCGTCGACGATGGAGTTGACCGGCTCTTCGATGGCCTTGCGGACCTCGGCGGCGGAGATGACGACGGTCTTCGGCAGGCCGGAGACCAGGTCGCGCCCGCGGATCTCGGTGTGCTCGTCCTGCTCCAGGTCGTACGCCGAACCAATGGTGATCTTGATGGACTCGGCGGTGCGCTCGCCCAGCAGGAGGCTGTACTCCTTCTTGATGTGCTGGATGATCGCGTTGTCCAGCTCGTCGCCGGCGACCCGGATGGACTGGGCGGTGACGATGCCGCCGAGCGAGATGACCGCGACCTCGGTGGTGCCGCCGCCGATGTCCACGACCATGTTGCCGGTGGCCTCGTGGACGGGCAGGCCCGAGCCGATCGCGGCGGCCATCGGCTCCTCGATGATGTGCACCTGGCGGGCACCGGCCTGGGTGGACGCCTCGATGACCGCGCGGCGCTCAACTCCCGTGATACCGGAGGGAACGCAGACCACGACCCGCGGGCGGGCCAGATAGCGCCGCTTGTGGATCTTGAGGATGAAGTAGCGGAGCATCCGCTCGGTGATCTCGAAGTCCGCGATCACACCGTCCTTCAGGGGCCGTACGGCGACGATGTTGCCGGGGGTCCGGCCGATCATCTTCTTCGCCTCGGCGCCGACCGCGAGGATGCCGCCGGTGTTGGTGTTGATGGCCACGACCGACGGTTCGTTGAGGACGATGCCCCGGCCCCTGACGTACACCAGCGTGTTGGCGGTCCCGAGGTCGACAGCCATGTCACGGCCGATGAACGACATGTTGTTCCCCATGAGGATACGTCTGGCCTTCCCAACTGGAGCGAATGCTTACTTTGAGGTCGGCAGGAGGTGATGCGCTGTGAGGCGCGGAAGCCCCCATCGTAGTTCGTAGTGATACTCCACCCGAACCCGGCGGGAGGCCGTTCCGCCATTGTCAGCCGTACACGCACCCGCCCCCCTTAATGGTGACGTCGTGTCGCGGGAACGCGTTCCCCCGCTCGCGGCGAATACACCGAGGGGCGACCGATGATTTCACCGGTCGCCCCTGGTCACAAGGGGGTTGGCCGTTGACTTCGGATCAAGAAATCCCGGGGAAGAAAATCTTGATCTCGCGCTCGGCGGACTCTTCGGAATCCGAGGCGTGGATGAGATTTTCTCGGGTGATCGTTCCGAAGTCCCCACGAATGGACCCACTCGGCGCGGCAATCGGGTCAGTGGGACCGGCCAGCGCGCGGACGCCCTCGATGACCCGCTCGCCCTCGACGACCAGCGAGACGACCGGCCCGGAGGACATGAAGTCCACCAGCGGCTCGTAGAAAGGCTTGCCGACGTGCTCGGCGTAGTGCTGCTCCAGCACCCCGCGGTCGAGGGTGCGCAGTTCCAGCGCGGTGATCGTCCAGTTGGCCTTGCGCTCGATGCGACGGATGATCTCGCCGATCAGACCGCGCTTGACGGCGTCGGGCTTGAGGAGGACGAGGGTGCGCTGGCTCACGAAGGGACTCCCTGTATCTGAACGACGGTCAGCGGTGTCTTGAGGCTACCGGCCCGGCGCCCCCGCCTTTCACCCGCCCACCCGGGGCACGTGACGGGTGCCTCTCCCCACCCCGCAGCCCCGTCACCGCGCCCAACGGCCCCGCGCAGCGGATTCGCGCCGCAGGCGCAACGGCAGCAACACCCGCGGCGGGAAAGCCGACAACGTGGGCTCAGCCCGGAGTCGTCGCCTGGGCCGCGAAGCGGGCCTTGGCCTCGTCCACCTTGCGGCCGAAGTGGACCGAGGTCCACCACAGGGCGGCGAAGACCGCGCCGAGGAAGAACATCGTGGGCACGACCAGGCCGCTGGCGATCAGCGCGATCTGCAGCGCCCAGCCCAGCTGCACCCCGCCGGGGCGGGTCAGCATCCCGCACAGCAGCAGGCTCAGCAGCATCGCGATGCCGCTGACGATCCAGATGGTGGCCCGGGAGATGTCGGTGAGCTGCATCGCGACCAGACCGGCGAAGCCGATCACGAAGAACTCGCCTATCAGGGTGCTGGCACACAGCGTGCGCATGGTCAGTTCCTTCCGAGGAGCAGCCGGGCCTCGCCGACCGTGATCACCGAGCCGGTCACCAGCACACCGGCGCCGGAAAACTCGCCCTCCTCCTCGGCGAGGGTGATCGCCGCCTCCAGGGCGTCGTCCAGCCGCGGCTCGACCTGGACCCGCTCGGAGCCGAAGATCTCCACGGCGATGGCGGCCAGCTCGTCCGGATCCATCGCACGCTGGCTGGAATTCCGCGTCACCACGACCTCGGCGAAGATCGGCTCGAACGCCTCCAGGAAGCCCCGGACGTCCTTGTCGTCGCTGGCGCCGACGACACCGATCAGCCGGCTGAAGCCGAACGCCTCGCTGACCGTGTCGGCCGCCGCCCGGGCGCCGCCCGGGTTGTGCGCGGCGTCCAGCACCACGGTGGGGCTGCGCCGGACGACCTCCATCCGACCGGGCGAGCTGACCGCGGCGAACGCGGAGCGGACGGTGTCGATGTCGAGGGTGCGGGCGTGGTCGGAGCCGACGCCGAAGAACGCCTCGACGGCGGCGAGCGCGACCGCGGCGTTGTGCGCCTGGTGGGCACCGTGCAGCGGGAGGAAGACCTCCGGGTACTCGCCGCCGAGCCCGCGCAGGGTCAGCATCTGGCCGCCGACCGCCACCTCGCGGGAGAGCACCCCGAACTCCATGCCCTCGCGGGCCACCGTGGCGTCCACCTCGACCGCGCGCTTGAGCATCACCGCGGCGGCGTCCACCGGCTGCTGGGCCAGGACGACCGTCGCGTCCTTCTTGATGATCCCGGACTTCTCGCCGGCGATCTGCTCGGGCGTCTCGCCCAGCCGGTCGGTGTGGTCCAGCGAGATGGGGGTGATCACGGCGACGTCGCCGTCGATGACGTTGGTCGCGTCCCAGGTGCCGCCCATGCCGACCTCGACGACCGCGACGTCCACCGGGGCGTCGGCGAACGCGGCGAACGCCATCGCGGTCAGCACCTCGAAGAAGGAGAGGCGGTACTCCTGCTGTCCGTCGATCATCTCCACGTACGGCGCGATGTCGCGGTAGGTCTCGATGAAGCGCTCGGCGGAGATGGGGCTGCCGTCCAGGCTGATCCGCTCGGTGACGGACTGGACGTGCGGGCTGGTGTAACGGCCGGTGCGCAGCTCGAAGGCGCCGAGCAGGGCCTCGATCATGCGGGCCGTGCTGGTCTTGCCGTTGGTCCCCGTGATGTGGATGGAGGGGTAGGCGCGCTGCGGCGAGCCCAGGACGTCCAGCAGCGCGGCGATCCGCTCGATCGACGGGTCGAGTTTGGTCTCGCCCCAGCGGCCGCCCAGCTCCTCCTCGACGGCGCGCAGCGCGCGGTCGGTCTCCGGGTCGGCGGGGCGGGCCGGGACCTGCTCCCCCTGCGGCGGCCCGGCCTGCGCGCGCAGGGTCCGGCTGCCGGCCTCGATCACGGCGAGGTCGGGGTCGCGCTCGGTCTCCGCCTCCACCATCTCCTCGAAGGCGTCGGTCGGGTCGGGAGTCGGGTCGGGATCGTCGTTCTGGGGGCGCTCGCTCACGACGACAAGTCTACGAGGCACCACCGACAACGGACCTGCGCCGCCCCCGCGCCGCTCACCGCCCGGCCCGCGCCCGGGTCGCCGCCCCGGTCAGGACAGCGCCGCCTCCATCATCGCCTTGGCGATCGGGGCGGCCAGGCCGTTGCCGGAGACCTCGTTGCGGGCCGCGTGCCCGTCCTCGACCATCACGGCGACCGCGACCTGGTGGCCCTTGCCGTCATCCGCGTACGAGACGAACCAGGCGTAGGGGGTGCCGCTGTTGTCGACGCCGTGCTGGGCGGTGCCGGTCTTGCCGCCGACGGTCACCCCGTCGATCTTCGCGTTGGAGCCGGTGCCCTTGTCCACGACCGTCTGCATCGCCGAGCGCAGCTGGGCGGCGGTCCGGCTCGACATCGCCGTGCGGTAGGTCCTGGGGTCGTTCTGCTGGACGGTGTTGCCGCCGCCGTCGGTGAGCTTGTCGACCAGCTGCGGGGCCTTCAGATCGCCCCCGTTGGCGATCGCCGAGGCGACCATCGCCATCTGGAGCGGGGTGGCCTGGTCGTCGAACTGGCCGATGCCGGAGAGCGCGGTCTGCGCCTGGTCCATGTCCTTGGGGTAGACGCTCTTGGTGGCGCGCACCGGGACGTCCATCTTGGCGTCGTTGAAGCCGAACTTCTCGGCCTGCGCCCTCACCTTGTCCTTGCCCAGGTCGACGGCCATCTTGGCGAAGACGGTGTTGCAGGAGTACTGGAGCGCGGTGCGGATGGTGGCGTTCTCACAGGGCGCCGAGGCGCTCTCGTTGGTCAGCTGGGTGCGGGTGTTGGGCAGGGTGTACGGGTCGGGGCTGGTGGTGGGCTGGTCCACCGAGGAGTACAGGCCGTTCTCCAGCGCGGCGGCGGCGACCACCAGCTTGAAGGTGGAGCCGGGCGGCAGCGGCTGGCGCAGCGCGCGGTTGAGGTTCGGCTGGCCGGCGTCGTTCGTCAGGGACTGCCACGCCTTCTGGTCGGCGGTGGAGGAGCCGGCGAACTTCCCCGGGTCGTACGACGGGGTGCTGACCATGCCCAGGATCCGCCCGGTCGCCGGGTCCAGCGCGATGGCCGCACCGGTCTTGCCGCCGAGCGCCTCGTAACCGGCCTTCTGCACCTTGGGGTCGATGGTGGTGGCCACGTCGCCGCCCTTGGGGCGCTCGTGCAGCAGGGTGTCGGCGGGGTTCTGCAGCCGGCTGTCGCTGCCGCCGAGCAGGTCGCCGTAGAGGCTCTCCAGCTGGGTGCTGCCGAAGATCTGCGAGGAGAAGCCGGTGACCGGGGCGTAGAGCGGGCCGTCCTTGTAGGTCCGCTTGTACGTGAGTGAGGAGGAGGTGGCGGCGGAACCGGTGATCGGCTGGCCGTCGACGAGGATGTTGCCCAGCGGCGCGGAGTACTTGGCGATGTTCACCCGGGGGTTGTGCGGGTCCTCCCGGTAGTCGCTGGCCTTGGCGCCCTGGATCCAGGTGGCCCAGACCATCAGCACCAGGACCAGCGCGAGGCAGAATGCCGAGACCCGTCGCAGGGGCTTGTTCATGGGCGCGGCTCCTCGGGGCTGGGGACGGGGACCGGACATGCGTTTCCGCCGGAACTCCGGCATTCCGGTCCACGGTGCCTCGCCTTCATGAGAGCGTCATGAGAACCGCGTACCACCAGGATGTGAGCGATCGGACCGTCGGACGGGACAACCTTTCCGCCGCTCGACGCCCTCTTGCACGGCGGGGTCTGGGATGGCCACGGACCGTGTGGCCACGGTGTACGTGAAAAAAGTCGGGAAAGCAGGAGCTGAAGAGGCGTGCCGGCAATCAGTCAGCGGATGCATTTGGTGTTGCTCACCGGGTGGACCGTGCTGTGGTTCTTGATCGTGGAGCCGCACGGCGGCTTCTCCTGGCACTACCTGCGCACCGGCGGCGAGCTGATATACCAGGGCAGCTCCGGCGACGGCACCGGCGGCCTCAACCTCTACGCGCACCACCCCGAGCTCCAGATGGGGCCGATCAGCTTCCTGACGGCCGGGCTGTTCAACCCGTTCCCCGAGGCCACCGGCCAGTTCCTCGCCGCGGCCCTGATGTCCGCGCTGGGCCTGGTGATCCTGGTGCTGGCCGGCCGCAGCGCCGCCCACCACTTCCTGGGCACCGGCACCAACCACCAGCGGCTGCGGCAGCGGGTGCTGATCGCCGGGCTGGCCTTCATCCCCATGTGGATCGAGGTCGCGGTCCGCTTCGGGCATCTCGACGACGTCCTGGCGCTGTTCTTCACCGCCCTCGCGGTCCGCGCCGTCACCCGCGGCAACGCCGCCCTGACCGGTGCCTTCCTGGCGCTGGCGATGGACTCCAAGCCGACCGCGCTGGCCTTCGTCCCGCTGCTGCTGGCGCTCCCCCGGGACAAGTGGCTCAAGGCCGGCCTGTGGTGCACCGGACTGGTCGCCGTCGCCTGGTTGCCGTTCTTCCTCGGCGACGCCCAGTCCTTCGCCGCCGCCAAGTTCGCCATCCCCAACCAGCCGGCGTCCGCGCTGCGCTGGCTGGGCGCCGACGACCCCGAGACACCCGGCTGGGTCCGTCCCGCGCAGTTCGGCCTCGGGCTGGTGCTGGGCGGGCTCGCGGTCTGGCGGGGCCGCTGGGCGGCGGTGGTGCTGCTGGGCGCCAACGCCCGGATCGTGCTGGACCCCAGCGTCTACACGTACTACACCGCCTCGGTGCTGCTCGGCACCCTGCTGTGGGACGTCATCGGGCAGCGCCGCCTGGTGCCCTGGTGGAGCTGGCTGGCGCTGCTCATCCTCTACGGCAGCGTCTTCGCCGTCCCGGACGACTCCGCGCGGGGCCTGATCCGGCTCGCGTTCGTGGCGGCCTCCACGGCGTACGTGCTGCTGTGGCCGGTCCGGGAGCGGGGCGACCGCGGCGGGCGGCGGGGACGCCGCAGGCCCCCCGCCCATAGGGACGAGGGGCCTGCGGAGGAGGCCACGGGCCCCGGCGGGTGGCCGGGGCCGGCGCCGACTACGCCGTGGGCAGGGCCGCCAGCTGCGCGGTGATCCGCTCGATGTCGGCCTCGGCGGCCGCCTTGCGGGTCCGGATCTTCTCCTTGACCTGCTCGGGGGCCTTGGCGAGGAACGCCTCGTTGCCGAGCTTGGCGGTGGTCTGGGCCAGTTCCTTCTCGGCCGCCGCCAGGTCCTTCGCGAGCCGCTTGCGCTCCGCCTCGACGTCGATCGCACCGGACAGGTCCAGGGCGACGGTGGCGCCGGCGACCGGCAGGGACGCGGTGGCGGTGAAGTCCTCGCCGGCCGGCTGCAGGCGCAGCAGCGACCGCATCGCGGCCTCGTGCGGCGCCAGCGCCGTACCGGTCAGGTCCAGCCGCGCGGGGACCTTCTGGCCCGGCTGCAGGCCCTGGTCGGAGCGGAACCGGCGGACCTCGGTGACGACCTGCTGGACGGTCTCGATCTCCCGCTCGGCCGCCGCGTCCCGGAAGCCCGAGTCTCCGGGCCACTCGGCGATGACCACCGACTCGCCGCCGGTCAGGGTCGTCCACAGCGTCTCGGTGACGAACGGCACGACCGGGTGCAGCAGCCGCAGGGTGACGTCCAGGACCTCGCCCAGCACGCGGCGGGAGGCGTCGGCGGCCGGGCCGCCCGCCATGAACGTCGTCTTGGACAGCTCCACGTACCAGTCGAAGACCTCGTCCCAGGCGAAGTGGAAGAGGGTGTCCGACAGCTTGGCGAACTGGTAGTCGTCGTAGTACGCGTCGACCTCGGCGACGACCGAGTTGAGCCGGGAGAGGATCCACCGGTCGGTCGCCGACAGCTGCTCGGCGGGCGGCAGTTCGCCCTCGACCGTCGCGCCGTTCATCAGCGCGAAGCGGGTGGCGTTCCAGATCTTGTTGGCGAAGTTGCGGGAGCCCTGCACCCAGTCCTCGCCGATCGGGACGTCGACGCCGGGGTTGGCGCCGCGGGCGAGCGTGAACCGCACCGCGTCCGACCCGTAGGTGTCCATCCAGTCCAGCGGGTTGACCGCGTTCCCGAAGGACTTGGACATCTTCTTGCCGAACTGGTCGCGGACCATGCCGTGCAGCGCGATGGTGTGGAACGGCGGGGTGCCGTCCATCGCGTACAGCCCGAACATCATCATCCGGGCGACCCAGAAGAAGAGGATGTCGTAGCCGGTGACCAGGACCGAGTTCGGGTAGAACTTCTCGACGCTCGGGGTCTGCTCGGGCCAGCCCAGCGTGGAGAACGGCCACAGGCCGGACGAGAACCAGGTGTCGAGGACGTCGGTGTCCTGGTGCCACCCCTCGCCGGTGGGCGCCTCCTCGTCGGGCCCGACGCAGACGACCTCGCCGTTCGGCCCGTACCAGACCGGGATGCGGTGGCCCCACCACAGCTGCCGCGAGATGCACCAGTCGTGGAGGTTGTCGACCCAGCCGAAGTACCGGGACTCCATCTCCTTGGGGTGGATCGCGACCTTGCCGTCGCGGACCGCGTCACCGGCGGCCTTCGCCAGCGGGCCGACCTTGACCCACCACTGCATCGACAGCCGCGGCTCGATGGTGGTCTTGCAGCGCGAGCAGTGCCCGACGGAGTGGGTGTACGGGCGCTTCTCGGCGACGATCCGGCCCTCGGCGCGCAGCGCGCCGACGATCGCCGACCGGGCCTCGAAGCGGTCCAGCCCCTGGAACGGGCCGTGCGCGGTGATCACGCCGCGCTCGTCGAGGACGGCCAGGTTGGCCAGGCCGTGCCGCCGGCCGATCTCGAAGTCGTTCGGGTCGTGCGCCGGCGTGACCTTGACCGCACCGGTGCCGAACTCCGGGTCGACGTGCTCGTCCGCGACGACCGGGATCCGCCGCCCGGTCAGCGGCAGCTCGATCTCGGTGCCGACGAGGTGCGCGTAGCGCTCGTCCTCCGGGTGGACGGCGACGGCGGTGTCGCCGAGCATCGTCTCGGCGCGGGTGGTGGCCACGACGATCGACGCCTCGCCCTCGCCGTACCGGATCGACACCAGCTCGCCGTCGTCGTCCTGGTACTCCACCTCGATGTCGGAGATGGCGGTCAGACAGCGCGGGCACCAGTTGATGATGCGCTCGGCGCGGTAGATCAGCTCGTCGTCGTAGAGCCGCTTGAAGATCGTCTGGACGGCCTTGGAGAGGCCCTCGTCCATGGTGAAGCGCTCACGGGACCAGGCGACGCCGTCGCCGAGGCGCCGCATCTGCCCGGAGATCTGACCGCCGGACTCGCCCTTCCACTGCCAGACGCGCTCGACGAACGCCTCGCGCCCCAGGTCGTGCCGCGACACGCCCTCCTTGGCGAGTTCACGCTCGACCACGTTCTGGGTAGCGATACCGGCGTGGTCCATGCCCGGCTGCCAGAGCGTCTCGTAACCCTGCATCCGCTTGCGGCGGGTGAGCGCGTCGATGAGCGTGTGCTCGAAGGCGTGCCCCAGGTGCAGGGAGCCGGTGACGTTCGGCGGGGGGATGACGACGGTGTACGGCGGCTTGTCGCTCTTCTCGTCCGCCTCGAAGTAGCCCCGCTCTACCCAGCGCTCGTACAACGGCCCCTCTACATCGGCCGGCGTGTACTGAGTCGGCAGTTCGGGGACGCTGTGCTGCTGCTGAGTGTTCTCGGTCACGACCGACAGTGTACGGGCGCCCGTGTAGCGGCTTCGAATCGGTTTCGCCCCCGGGGCCACGGCTGTCAGCGGCGTCGTACAGGATGTCGGCAGCGCATAAACATCACGCCGACGCCCGGACGCCCCGCGCAGCACTCCGGCGTCACCGCAGTCACGAGGGGATCCGCTCCATGAGCTACAACCAGCCGCCTCCGGGCCCGTACGGTCAGCAGCCCCAGCAGCCCGGCCCGTACGGACAGCCGCAGCCGCCCACCCCGCAGCCCGGCTACGGCTACCCGCAGCAGGGCGGCCAGGTGCCTCCTCAGCAGGGCTACGGCTACCCGCAGCAGGCCCCCCAGCAGGCGCCCCAACAGTTCCCGCAGCAGCAGCCCCCCTACGGCCAGCCCGCGCAGCCCAACTACGGCCAGCAGGCACCCTACGGCGGCCAGCAGACCCCCTACGGGATGATCCCCCAGGAGCCGGAGTCCGGCGGCGGCAGCGGCAAGAAGATCGGCCTGATCATCGGCGCGGTCGCGGTGGTCGCGGCGATCGGCGTCGGCGCGTACTTCGTCTTCGGCTCGGGCGGCCAGGTCAAGCCGTACACGATCGCGCTGCCGGACAGCTTGCTGAGCGGGCAGTTCAGCAAGGTGCAGGCGCCCGGGCAGAGCGGCGGCGGTACCGAGAACTTCTCGAACGACAAGGACGCCAAGGCGCTGGGCATCACCAACGGCAAGGGCGTTCAGGGCAGTTACAAGGACACCAGCGGGCTGATGATGCAGGTGGTCGGCATGTACGGGACCATCGGCGACCCTCAGGGCACCGTGACCCAGATGTTCGCCAAGATCGACGACAACGTGAAGAAGACCGCCGGCAGCGCCAAGGTCGAGGACGTCACACCGGTCACCGAGTACTCACCGAGCGGCTTCGACGGCGAGATCATGAAGTGCCGGACGCAGAAGATCACTGTCTCGGCGGGCGGGATGACCGTACCGGTCACCGCCTCCACCTGCATCTGGGGCGACAACAGCGCCGTCGGCGTCGTGCAGCAGAGGGCCGTGCCCAACCCCAACGGCGGCGGCTCTGCCACCACCCCGAGCGCCGAGCAGCTCGCGGACACGACCGCCAAGGTCCGCAACGAGGTCCGCAAGGAGAAGTAAGGGCGCCGGCCGGGCCTGGCCCACACAGCCTGCCGAGTCGGCCAGGAGTGAATCCCCGGCCGCAATCCCCAGAGTTCAGAACCGCCCGGCAGCAACTGCGCTGCCGGGCGGTTCTGTTGATGGGGGGCGCGGAGGCGCTACGCGCTCTTCTCCTGGGGTTCGCCCGAGTCGCCGCGGGTGCGGGGGACGAGGGTCGGGTTGACGTTGGAGTGGACCACGTCGGCGGTGATGACGACGCGGGCGACGTCCTTGCGGGACGGGATCTCGTACATCACCGCCTGGAGGACCTCCTCCATGATGGCGCGCAGGCCGCGGGCGCCGGTGCCGCGGAGAATGGCCTGGTCGGCGATGGCCTCCAGGGCCGGGCGGTCGAAGTCCAGCTCCACGCCGTCGAGTTCGAAGAGCCGCTGGTACTGCTTGACCAGGGCGTTGCGCGGCTCGACGAGGATCTGGAGCAGGGCCTCGCGGTCGAGGTTGTGGACCGAGGTGAGGACGGGGAGGCGGCCGATGAACTCCGGGATCATCCCGAACTTCACCAGGTCCTCCGGCATCACGTCCTGGAGCTGGTCCTTGGACTCGATCTCGCGCTTGGAGCGGATCGTGGCGCCGAAGCCGATGCCCTTGGCGCCGGACCGGGCCTCGATGATCTTCTCCAGACCGGCGAAGGCACCGCCGACGATGAACAGCACGTTGGTGGTGTCGATCTGGATGAATTCCTGGTGCGGGTGCTTGCGGCCGCCCTGCGGCGGGACCGAGGCGGTGGTGCCCTCCAGGATCTTCAGCAGCGCCTGCTGGACGCCCTCGCCGGAGACGTCCCGGGTGATCGACGGGTTTTCGCTCTTCCGGGCGACCTTGTCGATCTCGTCGATGTAGATGATGCCGGTCTCGGCCTTCTTGATGTCGAAGTCCGCGGCCTGGATCAGCTTCAGGAGGATGTTCTCGACGTCCTCACCGACGTAGCCGGCCTCGGTCAGCGCCGTGGCATCGGCAAAGGCGAAGGGGACGTTGAGCATCCGGGCGAGGGTCTGCGCGAGCAGCGTCTTGCCCGAGCCGGTGGGGCCGAGCAGCAGGATGTTGGACTTGGCCAGCTCGATGCCCTCGTCGCCGCGGCCCGGGCCGTTCTCGCCCGCCTGGACGCGCTTGTAGTGGTTGTACACGGCCACCGAGAGCGCCTTCTTGGCGGGCTCCTGGCCGACGACGTAGCCGTTGAGGAACTCGTAGATCTCGCGGGGCTTGGGGAGTTCTTCCCAGCGCACCTCGGAGGTCTCGGCGAGCTCTTCCTCGATGATCTCGTTGCAGAGATCGATGCACTCGTCGCAGATGTACACACCAGGTCCCGCGATGAGCTTCTTCACCTGCTTCTGGCTCTTTCCGCAGAACGAGCACTTGAGCAGGTCGCCGCCGTCACCGATGCGTGCCACGAGGTGAATCCCCTTCGCCTGGGATCCGCATTGTTCCGCGGACCCGGGAGCTTGCCTATCGACGGTACCTTGCCGGGCCCCCCGTACGGGCCCCCCTTGGACCGACTCGGTTCACTCGGTCCAAGGGGGCAACACTCCGGCGCATTTCGCGAAGATCGCGATCAGACCGAGACGGAGGTCTTCCGCGTCGAGACGATCTGGTCGACCAGACCGTACGCCAGGGACTCCTCGGCGGTCAGGATCTTGTCCCGCTCGATGTCCTCGCGGATCTTCTCGATCGGCGTGGACGAGTGCTTGGCCAGCATCTCCTCCAGCTGCGTGCGCATCCGCTGGATCTCGCGGGCGGCGATCTCCAGGTCGGAGACCTGGCCGCGGCCGGTCTCGCTGAAGGGCTGGTGGATCAGGACCCGGGCGTTGGGCAGCGCCATGCGCTTGCCCGGGGTGCCGGCCGCCAGCAGCACGGCCGCGGCGGAGGCCGCCTGGCCCATGCAGACCGTCTGGATGTCGGGCTTGACGAACTGCATGGTGTCGTAGATCGCCGTCAGCGCCGTGAACGAGCCGCCGGGGCTGTTGATGTAGACCGAGATGTCGCGGTCCGGGTCCATCGACTCCAGGCACAGCAGCTGCGCCATGACGTCGTTGGCCGAGGCGTCGTCGACCTGCACGCCGAGGAAGATCACCCGCTCCTCGAAGAGCTTCGCGTAGGGGTCGTACTCGCGGACGCCCTGCGAGGTGCGCTCGACGAAGCGCGGGACGATATAGCGGGACTCGGCGGGCATGCCGGAGAACTCGGCCTTGGTGCGCTCGTAGAGGCCGCTTCCGGGGAAGTTGTTCATCTGGAGGTTCACCGTCCTGGTGGCGAAAAGGGGCTGGAGTCGACTGCGAAGCGGGAATCCGGGGCTCAGGCCCCGGTGCCGCCCCCGCCCGGAACGCCGGTGGCGGAGGGCATGACGTCGTCGATGAGGCCGTACGCCTTGGCCTCATCGGCGGTGAACCAACGGTCGCGGTCGGCGTCCTTGGTCCACTGCTCCAGCGTCTGGCCGGTGTGCATGGCGGAGAGCTCGCCCAGGCGCTTCTTCGTACGCAGCAGCTGCTCGGCGTGGATCTTGATGTCCGAGGCCGAACCCGCCAGGCCGGCGGAGGGCTGGTGGATGAGGATCTCGGCGTTCGGCAGCGCGAAGCGCTTGCCCGGGGTGCCGGCGCTCAGCAGGAACTGGCCCATCGAAGCGGCGAGGCCCATGGCGATGGTGACCACGTCGTTCTTGATGTACTGCATGGTGTCGTAGATCGCCATGCCGGCCGTGACCGAGCCGCCCGGGGAGTTGATGTAGAGGAAGATGTCCTTTTCCGGGTCAGCGGCGAGGAGCAGCAGCTGCGCCGTGATCTTGTTGGCGATGTCGTCGTCGACCGGCTGGCCGAGGAAGATGATCCGCTCGCCGAGCAGCCGGTTGTAGACCTGGTCGCCGAGGCCACCGGAGGTCGGCTCAGCGGCGGCGGAAGGCATCGGGATCGTCACGTGTCCACCTGCTCGTTGTCGGACGGCTCGCGACCGTCTCAGCGTCGTCTTCTGGGGCGCGGGGACCTGCGCCGTGTGGTGCATCCGGCGCGTTCGGAAACTTCCCTGCCCTCGTATCTACGGACCCTAACGCGCAGGTCGGACAACGCCATCCCGCAGCGAGAACTGTTCGCTGTGAGCGCAGGCTCACGGACCGGGATGACGCACGGGCCCGAACACGCTCACGTGCGTGTTCGGGCCCGTACTCACAGCTCGAAGAGCCCGGGGAACCCCCGGACGGCCGGGGCTCAGCCCTCGGTCTTCGGGGCCTCCTCGGCCTTCACCTCGGTGCCCTCGGCCTCGGCGACGACGGCCTCGGCGGCCTCCGCCTCCTCCTCGTCCTCCAGGTCGACGACCTCGCCGTTGGAGTCCTTGACCGTGGCGGCCTCGACGACCACCGCGAGGGCCTTGCCGCGGGCGACCTCGCCCACCAGCATCGGCACCTGGCCACCCTCGACGACCGCCTGGGCGAACTGGTCGGGGCTCATGCCGGAGGACTGCGCACGCCGCATGAGGTGCTCGGTGAGCTCCTCCTGGCTGACGTTGAGCTTCTCCTTGTTGACCAGCTCGTCGAGGACGAACTGGGTCTTGATGCCCTTCTCGGCCTGCTCCTTGGTCTCGGCGTCGAACTCTTCCTCGGTCTTGCCCTGGATCTCCAGGTACTTCGCGAGGTCGAGGCCCATCTGGCCGAGCTGGTGGTGCTCCAGGTTGTGCTTGCGGGTGCGGATCTCGTCCTCGAGGAGCTTCTCGGGGATCGGGACCTCGATCAGGCCGAGCAGCGCCTCCAGGACCTTCTCCTGGGCCTGGGTGGCCTGGTCGAACTTCTTCATCCGCTCCAGGCGCTTGCGGCTGTCCGCCTTGAGCTCGTCAAGGGTGTCGAACTCGCTGGCCAGCTGCGCGAAGTCGTCGTCCAGCTCGGGCAGTTCGCGGGCCTTGACCTCGGTGACGTCGACCTTGACCGAAGCCTCCTTGCCCTGGGCGGAGCCGCCCTTGAGCTCGGAGGTGAAGGTGGCGCTGCCGCCGGCCTCCAGGCCCTTGACGGCCTCGTCGATGCCGTCGAGGAGCTCACCGGAGCCGATGGTGTAGCTGACGCCGTTGGCGATGCCGTCGGCCAGCACCTCGCCGTCGACCTTGGCCTCCAGGTCCACGGTCACCACGTCGCCGTCCTGGGCGGCGCGCTCGACCGGGCTGGTCGAGGCGAAGCGCTCACGCAACTGCTCCACGGACTTCTCGACGTCCTCGTCCGACACCTCCACGGCGTCGACCTCGACCTCGATGCCGGAGTAGTCCGGGATCTCCAGTTCGGGGCGGATGTCGACCTCGGCGGTGAAGGCCAGCAGCTCGTTGTCCTTGAGCTCGGTGATGTCCACCTCGGGCTGACCGAGGACGTTCAGCTCGGCCTCGTTGACCGCGTTGGTGTAGAACTTCGGGAGCGCGTCGTTGACGGCCTCCTCCAGCACGGCGCCACGACCGAACCGCTGGTCGATGACGCGGGCCGGGATCTTGCCCTTGCGGAAGCCCTTCACCGTGACCTGCTGGTTGATCTTCTTGTACGCCGCGTCGAGGCTGTCCTTGAGCTCCTCGAAGGGCACCTCGACAGTGAGCCGAACCCGGGTCGGGTTCAGGGTCTCCACGGCGCTCTTCACGGTTCGGTCTCCTTGGGCTGACTTGGGGTTTTGCCTGAGATCCGCCGGCGTCCGGCATGTCCCGGCCCGGCCGATCGCGCCCGGTACAGAGACATACGGGCACGCAGCTTGCATAGTAACCGCAAGGAGGAGGGCACCCACAACGCGATCTTGAACGGTCGCTTATGCCCGCTTTGCCTCACGCGGACGGGTACCTGAACTGGTCGGGGTGGCCGGATTCGAACCGACGACCTTCCGCTCCCAAAGCGGACGCGCTACCAAGCTGCGCCACACCCCGTCGGTGCGACACGTAGGGTACATGGCCGGGGACGGTGTGGCTGCCCGTTATTCAAGAGCGCGATGCAGTGTGCGCGGCACAGCCTCCACCCGCTACGATGCTCTGCGTGCCGGGGTCCGACCGACCGTGGCGCTCGCGGGCGTAGCTCAATGGTAGAGCCCCAGTCTTCCAAACTGGCTACGCGGGTTCGATTCCCGTCGCCCGCTCCGAAACGGCCCGGGGCCGGATCGCGGACTTTCCCGATCCGGCCCCGGGCCGCTTTTGTCGCCGGGTGGGGCGAGGCTCGCCGCCTTCCCCAACCGCGTTCCCTGTCCCCCGAATTCCGGGTACTCCGCAATTCCGGTGACCGTGCGCCATGGTGGCCCCCTTTCACGCACCGGGGGAATGCCGGGCCGGCGTTGTACGGTCGCGTCGGCACTCAGGTCGACACCCCCGTGGTCGCCGTCCGGCCCGCGCTCCTCGCCTGCGCGCGCCCGGAGCGGGGCTTCACCGTGCGTCCCGCGCCGCGGCACCGCGCTGCGCGCCGGAGGAAAGCCTGGAGGCGGCCATCACCACCGTTTCCGACGTTCTGCGCGACCAAGACTCACCGGATATCGCGCTACCGGAGAGCGATAGGGAGCGGGCCGAGCCGGATGCGGTGAAGGGAATTCGCGTGGCGCATTTCCGGGAGAAAGCGCGCCGGTACGGATGCGCTTTCGAGGGCCGACGCGGGCCACAACTGGTGGACAGCGGGCGGCGTCGGCCCGCCGGGCCCCTGCCTTCCCCTTTGCCGACGGGGCATCTGCGTGAGGCGCGCGGTTGACTGCGGTTGACTAGGGTGCAGCCATGGAGATCTGGATCAACCCCGCCTGTTCCAAGTGCCGTTCCGCCGTGACCCTCCTCGACGCGGAGGGTGCGGAGTACACCGTGCGGCGCTATCTCGAAGAGCCGCCGAGCGCCCAGGAGCTGCGGGAGGTGCTGGAGCGGCTGACGCTGGAGCCGTGGGACATCACCCGCACCCAGGAGGCCGAGGCGAAGGAGCTCGGCCTCAAGGACTGGGGGCGTACGGCGGACGACCGCGAGCGGTGGATCGAGGCGCTGGCGGCGCACCCGCGGCTGATCCAGCGCCCGATCATCACCGCCGACGACGGATCGGCGCTGGTGGGGCGCAGCGAGGATGCCGTGCGTGACGCGCTGGCGCGGACCGGGGGCGGACGGACCCCCTGACGTCCGGCCCGCGAAGCGTGAACCGTTCGGGGCGCGTGCCCTAGAACGAGATGTGGTTGATCGTGCTCGCGATGGAGTTCAGGAACCTGTTGATCGACGGCGCCATGCCGGTCGAGGCGAGGAAGAAGCCGAAGAGTATGGCGACGAACGCCGGCCCGGCCTTGATCGCCTTCTGTCTGATCAGTACGACGAGGATGATCCCCAGCATCAGGACAACTGACAGCGAAAGAGCCACAACTGATCACACCCTCGGTCGGAACGCCTCACCGGCCCTGGGGCATGCCGCGCACACCCCCGACACCCATCGTGCCATCAACTCCCTGCCCATCGCAGGCGGGTGACGAATCATCGGCCAACGCTTTGCTCGTTCCCGATCGTTCATTCCGCGTCGCTTCCGGTCGGCCCGGCGGACCCTCGCACCCCGCCGGACCGGCCCGCAAAAGCCCCGCACCGCCACACAACGGGCCCCTCGTTAATGATTTGGTAATCTAAATATTGACCACTTCTTGACGCTGCCTTGACCTGGCGTGCGATCCAGTACGTGCTTGGGCTCACATCGGCGGCGCGTTGACGACCAGGAGGAACGGGCCCATCGGACACGCAGACACCCTGATCGCCATGGGCGGCGCCTTTCTCGCCGCCGCCGTCCTCGCCCGCCTCGGCGGCCGCATCGGACTCCCCACCATCCCCTTGTTCATCCTGGCCGGAATCCTGCTCGGCCCGCACACCCCCGGCATCGTGCTGGTCGCCGACCCGCACGACCTGGAGATGCTCTCCCTGCTCGGTCTGGTGCTGCTGCTCTTCTACCTGGGCCTGGAATTCCACGTCGACGACCTCAAGGCGGGCGGCCGTCGGATGGCGCTGGCCGGCGGCGCCTATCTGACGCTGAACGTGGGCGCCGGGCTCGGCTTCGGCTTCGCGCTCGGCTGGGGCACCTCCGAGGCGCTGGTGCTCGCCGGGGTGCTCGGCATCTCCTCGTCCGCGATCGTCACCAAGGTCCTGGTCGACACCGGGCGGCTGGGCAATCCGGAGACCAAGCCGATCCTCGGCATCATCGTCGTCGAGGACATCTTCCTGGCCCTGTATCTGGCCGCGTTGCAGCCGGTGCTCTCCGGGGCCGACTCGCTGGCCGCGGCGGCGCCGGCGGCCGGGAAGGCGTTCGGCTTCCTGCTGCTGCTCGCCGCGGCGGCCCGCTGGGGCACACGACTGGTCGGGCGACTGATCGCCACCAAGGACAGCGAACTGCTGGTGATCTCCTTCCTCGGCGCCGCGGTGCTGGTCGCCGGAGTCTCCGAGTGGTTCGGGGTCGCGGACGCCATCGGCGCGTTCATGGTGGGGCTGATGCTCGGCGGGACGAGTTCGGGGCCGCGGATCCGCAAACTGGTGCATCCGCTGCGGGACGCGTTCGGGGCGATCTTCTTCTTCGCGTTCGGGCTCTCCATCGACCCCGGCGACCTGCCGTCCGTCGTGTGGCCGGTGCTGATCGCGGTGGCGCTGACCCTGTTGATGAACGTGCTCGCGGGGCTGGCCGCGGCCCGGATCCACGGCTTCGGTGCCGGGCCGGCCGCGAACATCGCCACCGCGCTGCTGGCTCGCGGCGAGTTCGCGCTGATCCTGGCCACGATGGCGGCGGGCGCCGGACTCGACGAGCGGCTGGCCCCGTTCATCGCCGGCTATGTGCTGATCCTGGCCGTACTGGGCCCGTTGGCGGCCGGCCGCTCCGGGCTGCTGGCCCGGGTGCTGCCCGGCGGTGGTGCGGGGCGGGGCGCGCCGCCGGGGACCGCCCCGGAGGCCGAGCCGGCGGTCAGCCGTCCCGGGTGATCAGCAGCAGCGCCCGGTCGTCGTTGACGTCCTTGGCGACGGCCTCGATCAGATGCCAGGCGGCGCCGGCGAAGCCGCTGTGCACATAGCGCTCGGCCTCGCCGGTCAGCCGGTCCATGCCCTCGGCGATGTCGCGGTCGGCGGCCTCCACCAGGCCGTCGGTGAACAGCATCAGCACGTCGCCGGGGCGCAGCGTCCCCTTGACCGGGTCGAACTGGGCGCCGTCGTAGACCCCGAGCAGCGGGCCCTCCCCCGTCTTCTCCTCCCAGCGGCCGGTGCCCGCGCTGAGTTGGAGGCCGGGGAGGTGGCCCGCGGAGAACAGCTCGTAGTCGCCGGACTCCAGGTCGAGGACGAGGTGGACGGAGGTGGCGAAACCCTCGTCCCAGTCCTGGCGCAGCAGATAGCCGTTGGCGGCCGTGAGGAAGCCGTGCGGCGGCAGTGAGCCGAGCAGGCCGCCGAAGGCGCCGGACAGCAGCAGCGCCCGGGACGCCGCGTCCATGCCCTTGCCGGAGACGTCGGTGAGCACGACCTCCAGGATGTTGCCGCCCTGGGTGCGGGAGGCCACCACGAAGTCGCCGGAGAAGGACTGGCCGCCGGCCGGGCGGAGCGCCATCTCGTGGTGCCAGCCCTTGGGGAGCTTGGGCAGCGTGCTCTGCACCCGGATCCGTTCGCGCAGGTCGAAGAGCATGGTGCCGCCGCGCCGCCAGGGCACGCCGACCCGGCTGCGGAACTGCGCGACCAGCAGCCCGGAGAGCCCGACCGCGGCGACGACCAGGACCGTGCCCGGGGTGATCCGGTCCCGCCCCTGGTCGTACGGGCCGAACAGCGCCGCCTCGACGATCAGCGCGGCGGCGGAGGCGGCGTACAGGACCAGGAGGTTGGCCGGCCGCAGCAGCAGTCCGCCGGCGATGATCGGGAGGACCAGCGCGGTCGGCGCGATCCACTCCGGGTGCCAGAGGGTGCCGCCGGCGATGGCCGGGACGGCGACGAGGAGGGCGGCCAGCGCGACCCAGTCGGAGCCGTCGCCGCGGAAGTAGTCGACGCCGGCCTTGCGCATGCCGATGCGGGTCCGGTGCAGCCGTTTGTGCATCCGGGCCCTCAGGCTTTCCGCTCCCGCGCCGCGTGTCATTGTTCTGGGACCTTATCCACCCGTTCGGCGGCGCGTCGATTCGCCGCACGTCACCCCGGGGAATTGCCGGGAATTCGCGTTCGAAATGCGGTCGCGCGGCCGGAGGGCGGGCTGCTAGGGATGCCTCATGACGACAGAGTTGCAGCCGTTGCGGGATGCCGACTGGGATGCCTGGTACGACAAGCTGGACGTGGCGTTCGGCGGGGTCCCGGAGGAGCCGGAGAGGCGTGCGTGGTGGCGTGCCGTCACCGAGGTCGAGCGGGCTTTCGCGGTCCGGGACGGCGGCGAGATCGTCGGCACCGGCGGATCGTTCTCGTTCGGACTAACCGTGCCGGGCGGCGCGGAGCTGCCCGTGGCCGGGGTCACGCTGATCAGCGTGCAGCCCACCCACCGGCGGCGCGGGGTGCTGCGCTCGATGATGCGCCACCAGCTGACGGACGTCCACGCGCGCGGCGAGGCGCTGGCGGTGCTGACCGCCACGGAGCCGGCGATCTACGGGCGGTTCGGGTACGGCCCGGCCACCCAGGAGATGCGGATGACCGTGGACACGGTGCGGCTGGCCGCCCCGGACCTGCCGGGCGTGGCCGACGTCCGGCTGCGGCTGGTGGACCCGGCGGCCGCGGTGGCCGCGTGCGAGCGGGTCTATGCGCAACTGGTGCCGACCCGGCCGGGGATGCTGGCGCGCCGCCCCCACTGGGAGCGGCTGCCGGTGCTCGACCCGGAGAGCGAGCGGAACGGGGCCGGTCAACTCCAGTGCGTGCTGGCCGAGGTGGACGGCGAGGTGCGGGGGTACGCCCGGTATGCCGTCAAGCCCGATTGGGACCACACCGGGCCGCGCGGGGCGGTGCTGGTGCGCCACCTCGACGCGCTGGACCCGGTGGCCTACGCGGCGCTGTGGCGCTATCTGTTCGGGATCGACCTGACCGCGTCGGTGGTGGCGCGCGGCCGGCCGGTGGACGACCCGCTGCTGCACCTGGTGGCCGACCACCGGCGTTGCGACCTCGGGGTGCGGGAGGCGCTGTTCGTCCGGCCGGTGGACGTCGGGGCGGCGCTGGCGGCCCGGACGTACCGGCGGCCGGTGGACGTGGTGCTGGAGGTCGCGGACGACCTCTGCCCGTGGAACGCGGGGCGCTGGCGGCTGTCCGGCGACGAGCAGGGGGCGGTGTGCGAGCGGACCACCGACCCGGCCGAACTCACGCTGTCCGTGAGGGAGTTGGGTTCGGCCTATCTGGGCGGGTTCACGCTGTCTGCGCTGGCCGGGGCCGGCCGGGTGCGGGAGCTGCGGCCGGGGGCGCTGGCGGCGGTGTCGCCGGCGTTCGGGTCCGACCCGGCGCCGTGGCTGCCGCACGCGTTCTGACCGGTTGCGGCCGGGCCCGCCGGCGCCCTCAGGGGCGGGCGGCGGCGGGCTGGCACACGGGACACCAGAAGAGGTTGCGGGCGGCCAGGCCGGCGGTGCGGATCTCGCTGCCGCAGAGGTGGCAGGCGGCGCCGGTGCGGCGGTAGACGTAGACCTCGCCGCCGTGGTCGTCGACCCGGGGCGGGCGGCCCATGGCCTCCGGGGTGTGCTCGGGGCGGACGGTGTCGATCCGGTTGTTCCTCACGCCCTCCCGCATCAGGTCCACCAGGTCGGCCCAGACCGCGTCCCACTGGTCGCGGCGCAGGTCGCGGCCGGGGAGGTAGGGGTCGATGCCGTGCCGGAAGAGGACCTCGGCGCGATAGACGTTGCCGACGCCGGCGATCACCTTCTGGTCGAGCAGCAGCGCCGCGACGGTGGTGCGGCTGCGGGAGATCCGTCGCCAGGCGCCGGTGCCGTCGTCGTCCGGCCGCAGCGGGTCGGGGCCCAGCCGGTCGTGTATCGCCTGCTTCTCGGCGTCGGTGATCAGCGCGCAGGCGGTGGGGCCGCGCAGGTCGGCGTGGTGGTCGGCGCCGACCAGTCGCAGCCGGACGGTGTCGGTGGGCGGCGGGGGCGGGGTGGCGCCGAAGCCGAGCTTGCCGAAGAGGCCGAGGTGGATGTGGACCCAGCGGTCGGGGCCGAAGCCGAGGAAGAGGTGCTTGCCGTGCGCCTCGGCACTCTCCATGACCTGGCCGTCGATGAGCGCCGCGCCCTCGGCGAACTTGCCCTGCGGGCTGCTCGCCCGGACCGGGGCGCCCTCGAAGCGGTCCCGGTGGTCCAGCGCGAGGCGGTGGATGGTGTGCCCCTCGGGCATCGGGCGTCCTCCAGTGGGCGCGCCCGCTCCCCCTGGGCACAGGGCAGCGGGCAGCGCGGCGTCAGCCGCTCCGGTGAGTGGGGCCTCCCCGGCTCAAGCGGATTCGAGAGCGTGGGGAACGGCGCTCGCACCGGAGGGCGGCGGCGGTGCGGGGTCAGTCCTGCTGCGGGTGGTGGGCCGGGATCGGGGGGAGCTCGCCGGTGGTCTCGTAGCGGGAGAGCATCTCGATGCGGCGGGTGTGCCGTTCCTCACCCGAGTACGGGGTGGCGAGGAAGACCTCGACGAAGCGGGTGGCCTCCTCCTCGGTGTGCATCCGGCCGCCGACGGAGATGACGTTGGCGTTGTTGTGCTCGCGGCCGAGCGCGGCGGTCTGCTCGCTCCACGCCAGCGCGGCGCGGACGCCCTTGACCTTGTTGGCGGCGATCTGCTCGCCGTTGCCGGAGCCGCCGATCACGATGCCCAGGCTGTCCGGGTCGGCGGCGGTCTTCTCCGCGGCGCGCAGGCAGAACGGCGGGTAGTCGTCCTGGGCGTCGTAGATGTGGGGGCCGCAGTCGACGGGCTCGTGGCCATGGGCCTTGAGCCAGTCCACGAGGTGGTTCTTGAGGTCGAAGCCGGCATGATCGGAGCCGATGTACACGCGCATGGCATGAGTGTGGCATGCCGTTCTCGGGGTAGAGGCCACCGGGGCGCGGCCCGTCCTGTCGCCGCCGCCCGGCACTTCAGGCAACTCGCCAGTAACGACAACGATCCGGATTCGGCTCTTCCAAACGGTCGTTAACAACGTTCTAATGCCTGGGTTCGACACCGAGAACCACCGAAGGACGGTGCACATGGGCGCGCACCCGCCCCCAAGCTCTCAAGGAGCAGGGGGGACCCCCATCCCCCACGCGGTCCCCGCTGCCGGTGAACCCGGCAACGGCTCCGCGAACCGGCCGCCCGAAGGGCTCCAGGCCGGCCTCAAGAACCGCCATCTGTCCATGATCGCCATCGGCGGGGTCATCGGCGCCGGCCTGTTCGTCGGATCCGGAGCCGGCATCAACGCCGCCGGCCCGGGGATCCTCCTCTCGTACGCGCTGACCGGTCTGCTGGTCGTGCTGGTGATGCGGATGCTGGGCGAGATGGCCGCGGCCTCCCCCACCTCCGGTTCGTTCTCCGCGTACGCGGACCGGGCGCTGGGCCGCTGGGCGGGCTTCACCATCGGCTGGCTGTACTGGTTCTTCTGGTCGGTGGTGCTGGCGGTCGAGGCGACCGCCGCGGCGTCGATCCTGACCGGCTGGATACCGGCGGTGCCCCAGTGGGCCTGGGCGCTGCTGGTGATGATCGTGCTGACCGGCACCAACCTGGTGTCGGTGGGCTCGTTCGGCGAGTTCGAGTTCTGGTTCGCCGGGATCAAGGTCGTGGCGATCGTGATCTTCATCGTGGTCGGCGCGCTGGCGATCTTCGGGCTGCCGCCGGGGCACGACGCGGTGGGCACCGCGAACCTGATCGGACACGGCGGCTTCCTGCCGAAGGGGCCGGGCGCGATCCTCTCCGGGATGCTGCTGGTGGTCTTCTCCTTCATGGGCAGCGAGATCGTCACGCTGGCGGCGAGCGAGTCGCCGAACCCGGTGGTCGCCGTCCGCAAGGCCGTCAACAGCGTGATCTGGCGGATCGCGCTGTTCTACATCGGGTCGATCGCGGTGATCGTGACGCTGCTGCCATGGGACTCCCCGGAGGTGGCCAAGAGCCCGTACGTGGCGGTGCTGAAGTCGCTGCACATCCCGTACGTGGACGTGGTGATGGACGTCGTCGTGCTGACCGCGGTGCTGTCCTGTCTGAACTCCGGGCTCTACACGGCGTCCCGGATGGCGTTCTCGCTCGGTGAGCGCGGCGACGCGCCGAAGTCGTTCGCGACGGTCAACAAGGGCGGCGTCCCGGCGGTGGCGATCTGGGCGTCGGTGGCCTTCGGGTTCATCGCGACGATCTTCAGCTACACCTCGAAGGACACCATCTTCCAGTTCCTGCTGAACTCCTCGGGCGCGGTGGCGCTCTTCGTCTGGCTGGTGATCTGCGTCTCGCAGCTGCGGATGCGCCGGACCATCGAGCGGGAGACGCCGGAGCGGCTGACGGTGCGGATGTGGCTGTACCCGTGGCTGACCTACGCCACCATCGCGCTGATCGTCTTCGTCGTGGGCTACATGTTCTACGACAAGAACGGCCGGGAGCAGATGGTGCTGTCGGTGGTGGCGGCCGCGGTGGTGCTGGTGGCCGGGCTGGTGCTGCAGAAGCGGCGGCCCCGTGAGGCGCCGGAGCCGGCGGCGGCCGCGAAGGCGCCGGAGAAGGCGTAGCCGTCGCGGGCGCGCGACGCGCACGACGGGGCCCGCACCCTCGGTGGGTGCGGGCCCCGTCGGCGTTCTCCCGGGTGCTCAGCCGCGGCGGCCGGCCAGCTTCCAGGCGGTGGGCAGCGCGCCCATGGCCAGGGCGATCTTGAGGGCGTCGCCGATCAGGAACGGCACCATGCCGACGGCGACGGCCCGGTCGAGGGGCATCCCCGTGCTGAGCGCGAGGTAGGGGACGCCGATCGCGTAGATGACGGCGTTGCCGGCGAGCATCGTGGCGGCGGTGCGGAGCATCCCGCGGTCGCCGCCGCGGCGGGCCAGCGCGCCCACGGCGGTGGCGGCGAGCAGCATGCCGAGGACGTAGCCGAAGGTGGCGCCGCCGGCGCCGCCGGCGCCGCCGGCGAACCACGGCATGCCGGCGATGCCCGCCAGGGCGTAGAGCGCCAGCGACAGCAGCCCGCGGCGGGCGCCGAGCGAGGCGCCCACCAGGAGGGCGGCGAAGGTCTGGCCGGTGACCGGGACCGGGGAGCCGGGGACCGGGAGCGCGATCTGGGCCGCGATGCCGGTGATCACGGCGCCGCCGGCGACCAGCGCGACGTCGCGGACGCGGGCGCGGGTGGCGGTGGCGGCCGGCAGCAGGTCGGCGAGGACCGCTCCAGGCAGGAGGGTGGGGGCGACTGTGCTCATCAGGGGACTCCGCTGGTGTGTGGCGGATCCGGGGGTGGATCCGGCGGGACGTGATGACGTTAGTTCAGGGGGACGGCGGCGATCACGCGCGAGCGGTGACAAAGCCGTGCCGGCCCGCTTGGGGAGTTCCGGACAACCGCCACCCTGCCGGAGCCCGTCGGGCCGTGGGGCGTCTTCGCAGGTCACGTGATGCTCGTCACGGACCGGACGCCCGCATGGGGCCGGTTTTGTGCTAGTCGGGGCCGGCCGGGGACACTGGGACGGCTCCGTGGTGACCTGTGGAGTTCCCCCAAACCGGGCGGCGATCCCGCCCTTGCGCCCCTTGCGAGAGTACGAGCCCATGCACGACGCACTGCCGCCCCTGGCCGAGAAGGTCGAGAAGGTCGAGAAGGAGCCGTTGTCCGGGGGGCTCAAGCAGCGCCACCTGACGATGCTGGGGCTGGGCGGGGTGATCGGTGCGGGGCTGTTCGTCGGCTCCGGGGCGGGCATCGCGGTGGCCGGGCCGGGGATCGTGCTGTCCTATCTGATCGCCGGTGCGCTGGCGATGCTGGTCATGCGGATGCTCGGGGAGATGTCGGCGGCGATGCCGGCCTCCGGGGCGTTCTCGGTGCACGCCGAGCGGGCGCTGGGACGTTGGGCCGGCTTCAGCGTGGGGTGGCTGTACTGGTTCCTGCTCGTGGTGGTGCTGGCGGTGGAGGCCACCGGGGCGGCGCAGATCGCACACGGCTGGGCGCCGGCGGTGCCGCAGTGGGGCTGGGTGCTGATCTTCATGGTCGTCTTCACCGTCGCGAATCTGGCCGCGGTGAAGAACTTCGGCGAGTTCGAGTTCTGGTTCGCCGCCCTGAAGGTCGCCGCGATCGTGCTGTTCCTGGCGCTGACGCTGCTGGCGGTCTTCGGGTTGCTGCCCGCTGCATCGACCTACTCGGGCCAGCCGGTCGGGCTGACCAACCTCACCGGGCACGGCGGGTTCCTGCCGCACGGCTGGTCCGGGGTGGTCTCGGGGGTGCTGGCCGTGGTGTTCGCGTTCGGCGGGCTGGAGGTGGTCACCATCGCGGCGGCCGAGTCGGACGACCCGGCGCGGGCGGTGGGCCGGGCGGTGCGCAGCGCGGTGTGGCGGATCCTCTTCTTCTACGTGGGCTCGATGCTGGTCATCGTCACCGTGCTGCCCTGGTCGTCGATGCAGCCGGGCAAGAGCCCGTACGTGATGGTGCTGGACCACATCGGGGTGCCGGGCGCCGGGCAGATCATGAACATCGTGGTGTTCGTGGCGCTGCTGTCGGCGCTGAACGCCAATCTCTACGGTTCGTCGCGGATGGTGTTCTCGCTGGCCGAGCGCGGCGAGGCGCCGCGCGGGCTGCTGAAGGTGTCGGGCGGAGGGGTGCCGCGCCGGGCGGTGCTGGCCTCGGTGGCGTTCGGCTTCGTCTCGGTGCTGCTCAATCTCAAGTGGCCGGATTCGGTCTTCCTCTACTTGCTCAACGCGGTCGGTGCGGTGCTGCTGTTCGTCTGGGGGTTGATCGCCGTCTCCCAGCTGCGGCTGCGGCCCCGGATCGAACGGGAGGCGCCGGAGCGGCTGATCCTGCGGATGTGGGCGTTCCCCTATCTGACGTGGCTGGCGCTGGCGGCGATGGGCGCGGTGATCGTGCTGATGCTGACCGATGCCACGGCCCGGCCGCAGCTGCTGTGGTCGGCCGGCGCGACCGCGTTGGTGCTGATGGTGGCCGGTGCGCGGGAGCTGAGGGCGCGTCGGGCGCGGGCCTGAGGAGCGCCGTCGCGCGGCGGTGCGGCCGGGGCCGCCGGGGCAACTCCCGGGCCCACCGGCCACATTGAGACGTACCTCACATCTCGTCGCATTCGACGATCTATCAGGCACGCTCGGTCACGATCGCGTCTGAATACCGAACAATCGCTGCACGACTGTTGCCCTGAGCGGACAGCGACGCTCAGACTGAGCCAGCTTTGCCGAGGACACCGGAGTTGAGCCGTCCTGCGGCCCCGGGAGACCGCAGTATCGCCCCGCCCGCATCTCACCCACTGGGACAGGTACGACATGAATCGGACACCCCCGTCCGCCGGTGCGCAGACCGCCGCGGCCCCGGGCACCGGCCAGGACGGCGGCACGCTGTCACACGGCCTCAAGCAACGCCACCTCTCGATGATCGCCCTCGGCGGGGTGATCGGCGCGGGGCTGTTCGTCGGTTCCCGCGAGGGCATCGCGGCGGCCGGCCCGTCGATCGTGCTGGCCTATGCCGTCTCCGGTGCGCTGGTCATGCTGATCATGCGGATGCTCGGCGAGATGTCCGCGGCCCGGCCGTCCTCCGGCTCCTTCTCGGTGCACGCCGAGCGGTCCATCGGTTCCTGGGCCGGCTTCACCGTGGGCTGGATGTTCACCGCGCTGCTGTGCGTGGCGGTGGCGGCCGAGGCGCTGGGCGCCGCGGACGTGCTGCACCAGTGGTTCCCCTCCACCGAGCCGTGGATGTGGGTACTGCTGATCATGATCGTCTTCACCGCGACCAACCTGACCGCGGTCGGCAACTTCGGTGAGTTCGAGTTCTGGTTCGCCGCCCTGAAGGTCGCCGCGATCGCCCTGTTCCTGATCCTGGGCGTGCTGGCCATCTTCGGCCTGCTGCCCGGCACCTCGGCGCCCGGCACCGCGCACCTGACCGGCGACGGCGGCTTCCTGCCCAAGGGCGTGGACGGCCTGATGGTCGGTCTGCTGGCGTCGGTGTTCGCGTACGGCGGTCTGGAGACGGTGACCATCGCGGCGGCCGAGTCCAAGGACCCGGCCCGCGGCGTGGCCCGCGCGGTGCGCACCGCGATGTGGCGGATCGCGCTGTTCTACGTCGGCTCGATGGCGATCATCGTCACCGTCATCCCCTGGAGCGCGCCGTCGATCGCCAAGAGCGGCCCGTACGTGGCGGTGCTGGACTACCTCAAGATCCCGGCGGCCGGCCAGATCATGAACGTGGTCATCCTGGTCGCCCTGCTCTCCGCGGT
Organism: Streptomyces noursei; assembly: GCF_016917755.1. Taxonomy (GTDB): domain Bacteria; phylum Actinomycetota; class Actinomycetes; order Streptomycetales; family Streptomycetaceae; genus Streptomyces; species Streptomyces yunnanensis. Next base: position 3,789,434 of record NZ_CP070326.1, read on the forward strand.
GAACGCCAACATCTACGGCTCCTCGCGGATGGCGTACTCGCTGATCGCCCGCGGCCAGGGCCCGGCCGTCCTGGGCAAGGTGAGCGGCGGGGTGCCGCGCCGGACGGTGCTGCTGTGCGCCGCGTTCGGGTTCCTCGCGGTGCTCTTCAGCTTCTGGTGGCCGACCACCGTCTTCCAGTGGCTGCTGAACATGGTCGGCGCCGCGGTCCTGGTGGTCTGGGGCTTCATCGCCGTCGCCCAGCTGCGCACCCGGCGGCAGTTGGAGCGCGAGGCGCCCGAGAAGCTGATCGTGAAGATGTGGGCCTTCCCGTACCTCACGTGGGTGGCGCTGGCCGGGATCGCCGCGGTGCTGGTGCTGATGCTGCGCGACGACAACCAGCGGATCCAGCTGCTGTTCACCGGCGGCTTCGGCGTGGTGCTGACGATCGTCGCGCTCATCCGGCAGCGGGCGCTGAGCAACCGGTAGTTCTCCTTACGGACCCCTTTCAGGCGGGGCGGGACCTCCTTCCGAGGTCCCGCCCCGCCTCCGTCTTTGGAACCAGGAAGCCCGCCATGGCCGGCCCGTGATCACACCTGCTGATAGCGTGCTCTTGCACATTAATTGCAACTACAGCGATTACGCAGCTTGGAGGCGGGGTCGACATGGCGACCTACACACTTCCGGAACTCCCCTACGACTACTCGGCGCTGGCGCCGGTCATCAGCCCCGAGATCATCGAGCTGCACCACGACAAGCACCACGCGGCGTACGTGAAGGGCGCCAACGACACCCTTGAGCAGCTCGCCGAGGCGCGCGACAAGGACCAGTGGGGCAACATCAACGGCCTGGAGAAGAACCTCGCGTTCCACCTCTCCGGCCACATCCTGCACAGCATCTACTGGCACAACATGACCGGCGACGGTGGCGGCGAGCCGCTGGAGGCGGACGGCGTGGGCGAGCTGGCCGACGCCATCGCCGAGAGCTTCGGCTCGTTCGCCAAGTTCAAGGCGCAGCTGTCCAAGGCGTCGGCGACCACGCAGGGCTCCGGCTGGGGCGTCCTGGCCTACGAGCCGGTGACCGGCCGCCTCATCGTCGAGCAGATCTACGACCACCAGGGCAACGTCGGCCAGGGCTCGGTGCCGATCCTGGTCTTCGACGCCTGGGAGCACGCCTTCTACCTGCAGTACAAGAACCAGAAGGTGGACTTCATCGAGGCCATGTGGAACGTCGTGAACTGGCAGGACGTGGCCAAGCGGTACGCCTCCGCCAAGGAGCGTGCGAACAACCTGCTGCTGGCGCCGTGACCCGGTAGCCGGCCGAGGCGTCCTGCCTCGTGATCGTCTTCTCACCTTTCACTTGGCAGGCGGAAGAGAACGAAGCCCCCACGAGGACGTGACTCGTGGGGGCTTCGTGCGTACCGGCCGGGGCGGCGGGCCGACGGTCAGTCGAACTGCGGGGCCTGCGTCCGCGTCCGCTTGATCTCGAAGAACCCGGGGATGGACGCGACCATCAGCGTGCCGTCCCACAGCTTGGCGGCCTGCTCACCCTTGGGCGCCGGGGTGACGACCGGACCGAAGAAGGCAATCTGGTCACCGTCCGGCCCCGGAACCGCGATCACCGGGGTGCCGACCTCCTGGCCGACCAGGTCGATGCCCTCCTTGTGGGAGGCGCGCAGCTCGGCGTCGTAGGTGTCCTTGTCGGCGTAGTCGATCAGGTCGGCGGGCAGGCCGGCGTCGGCCAGGGCGGCCGCGATGGCCTCCCGGGTGACGCCCTCACCGGCGTTGTGGATGCGGGTGCCGAGCGCGGTGTAGAGCTTGCCGACGACCTCGTCACCGTGCAGCTGCTGGGCGGCGATCACCACCCGGACCGGGCCCCACGCCTTGCCGCCCGGGCGCATGTTCTCCGCGTACTGCGCGGGCAGTTCGTCGAGTTTGTTCTCGTTCAGCACGGCCAGGCTCATCACGTGCCAGCGCACCTGGACCGGGCGGACCTTCTCCACCTCCAGCATCCAGCGGGAGGTCAGCCACGCCCAGGGGCACAGCGGGTCGAACCAGAAGTCGGCTGGGGTCTTCACGGGCTCGGACACGGGGTCTCCTCTTGAGGGCTTCGACGGCGTCGTTCCGTGCACGCTTCAACCGACGGCATGCGTGCCATGATTCCCCGTGTTCGATATCCGAGACGAGGGCGAGGGAGGCACACGGTGCCAGGTGAGAATCTGTCCCGGGAAGAGGCACGTGAGCGGGGCCGGCTGCTGACGGTCGACGGTTACGACGTGGCGCTGGACGTCCGCTCAGCGGTCGCCGGGGGCGCGGACGCGGCCACCTTCCGCTCCCAGACGACGATCCGCTTCCGGTGCGCCGAACCCGGCGCGACGAGCTTCGCGGACCTCCTGGCGCCCTCGGTCGGCGCGGTCACCCTCAACGGCCGCGCGCTGGACCCGGCCGAGGTCTTCGACGGCACCCGGATCGCGCTGACCGACCTGGCCGCCGAGAACATCCTCGTCGTCGACGCGCAGTGCGCCTACAGCCGCACCGGCGAGGGCCTGCACCGCTTCGTCGACCCCGAGGACGGCGAGGTCTACCTCTACACCCAGTACGAGCCCGCCGACTCCCGCCGGGTCTTCGCCAACTTCGAACAGCCCGACCTGAAGGCCCCGTTCACCTTCGAGGTCACCGCGCCCGAGGGCTGGCTGGTGCTCAGCAACGGCGCCCAGGAGGGCCCCGCCGAGGCGGGTATGCACCGCTTCGCCACCACTCAGCCGATCTCCACGTACATCACCGCCGTGGTCGCCGGGCCGTACCACTACGTCACCGACACCTACCGCCGCGCCTTCCAGGACGGCAGCGAGCTGGAGATCCCGCTCGGCGCGCTGTGCCGCAAGGGGCTGGCCCGGCACTTCGACGCGGACGACATCTTCACCGTCACCAAGCAGGGCCTGGACTTCTTCCACGACCACTTCGACTTCCCCTACCCGTTCGGGAAGTACGACCAGGCGTTCGTGCCGGAGTACAACCTCGGCGCGATGGAGAACCCCGGCTGCGTCACCTTCCGCGAGGAGTTCATCTTCCGCGGCAAGGTCACCGAGGCGTCCTACGAGCGCCGGGCCAACGTCATCCTGCACGAGATGGCGCACATGTGGTTCGGCGACCTGGTCACCATGCACTGGTGGGACGACCTGTGGCTCAAGGAGTCCTACGCCGACTTCATGGGCAGCTTCGCGCAGGTCGGCGCGACCCGCTTCACGGACGGCTGGATCACCTTCGCCAACCGCCGCAAGTCCTGGGCGTACCGGGCCGACCAACTTCCCTCCACCCACCCGATCACCGCCGACATCCGCGACCTGGAGGACGCCAAGCTCAACTTCGACGGCATCACCTACGCCAAGGGCGCCAGCGTCCTCAAGCAGCTGGTGGCGTACGTCGGCCAGGACGCGTTCCTGGAGGGCGCCCGGCGCTACTTCAAGCGGCACGCCTACGGCAACACCCGGCTCGCGGACCTGCTGGCGGTGCTGGAGGAGACCTCCGGGCGGGACCTGGCGGCCTGGTCGCGCGCCTGGCTGGAGACGGCCGGCGTCAACTCCCTCACCCCGCAGGTCACTTACGACGCCCAGGACCGGATCACCGAGCTGAGCATCCTCCAGGAGGCGTCGCCCGAACAGCCCGAGCTGCGCCCGCACCGGGTCGCGGTGGGCCTGTACCGCCGTCTCGACGCGGACTCCGCGCTGGTCCGCTACGCCCGCGCCGAGGTGGACGTGGCCGGGCCGCGGACGGCGGTGCCGGAGCTGGCCGGCGTCGAGCGGCCGGAGCTGGTCCTGGTCAACGACGAGGACCTGACGTACTGCAAGACCCGCTTCGACGAGGGCTCGCTGGCCACCCTGCGGGCCCGGCTCGGCGATCTGACCGACCCCCTGGCGCGGGCGCTGTGCTGGGCCGCGGTGTGGGGGCTGACCCGGGACGGGCTGATGCCGGCCCGTGACTTCCTGGCGCTGGTGCGGCGGTTCGCCGGCGCGGAGACCGTCGTCGGGGTGCTCCAGTCGGTGCTCGGCCAGGCGGAGGCCGCGCTGGAGCACTACGTGGCGCCGGAGTACCGCGAACGGGCCGCCCGCGAGCTGGCCGAGGGCGCGCTGCGCGAGCTGCGGCTGGCCGAGCCGGGCAGCGGCCACCAGCTGAGCTGGGCCCGGCACTTCGCCGCGGTGGCCACCACCGCGGCCGACCTCCAGCTGCTCCAGGGGCTGCTGAACGGCACCGCGAAGGTCGACGGACTGGCCGTGGACCAGGAGCTGCGCTGGGCGTTCCTGCTGCCGCTGGCCACCCACGGGGTCGCCGACGAGGCGGCGATCGGCGCCGAACTGGCCCGCGACGACACCGCGTCCGGCAAGCGGCACCAGGTCCGCTGCCTGGCCGCCCGCCCCGCCGCCGAGGTCAAGGCGGCGGCCTGGGCCGACGTGGTGGAGTCCGACGCGCTCTCCAACGCCCTGGTGGAGGCGACCCTCAGCGGCTTCGCGCAGCCCTCGCAACGGGAGCTGCTGACGCCGTACGCGCCGCGCTACTTCACCGTGATCGAGCAGATCTGGCGGGAGCGCTCCATCGAGATCGGGATGTCGGTGGTGCGCGGGCTGTTCCCGTCCTGGCAGGTGGACCGGGCCACGCTGGACGCCGCGGACGCCTGGCTGGCGGAGCGCCCCGAGGCGGCGCCCGCGCTGCGCCGCCTGGTGCTGGAGGAGCGGGACGACCTGGGGCGGGCGCTGCGTGCACAGGCTTGTGACGAGGCGGCCGGCCCCAGGCCGTAACCCGGGTCTCGACCAGCCTTAATCGGCCGTCGAACGCCCGTACTTGAGGGCAGGATTGTCCCGCTTGTGACACAGGCGGGTAACAGCGGTTAGGGGGCGGAGCGGGGCCGGGAATCTGCCGGGCATGAACCACGACACCCCGCTCTCCCCGCTCCCCCTCCACCACCTCGCCGACGGCCGCTGCCCGGTGCTGACGACCCAGCAGCTCCGGGAGCACGGCGTGCCGCCGGTCGAGATCGCCGAGCGCTGCCGGCCGGGCGGCCCCTGGCAGCAGCTGCTGCCCGGCGTCCACCTGCTGCACCAGGGGCCGCCCACCAGCGAGGAGCGGCTGCACGCCGCGCTGCTCTACGCCCGGCACCGCGGCCCGTCCGTGCCCGCCCAGCCCCGGGCCGCCGAGGCCGCCCGGGAACCGATGATCACCGGGCTGGCCGCACTCGCCCTACACGGCTTCGCCGCCGCTCCCCCGCTGCTCTCCCTGGACCGCATCGAGGTCCTGGTGGCGCGCACCCGGCGGCTGCGCTCGGCCGGTTTCGCGGGGATCGTCCGGGGCGCGGACCTGCCGACCCCGCAGGAGGTCACCGGCGTGCCCACCGCCCCCGTCCCGCGGGCGCTGGCGGACGCGGTGGCCGGGCTCACCGACGGTGTCACGGTCCGCCGGCTGCTGACCGAGGCGGTGCGCGGCGGGCACTGCGAGGCCGCCGCGGTGGTCCGCGAGCTGAGCCGGGCCCGGCTGCTGACCCGGCCGCACGTGGTGGACGCGGTGGACGCCCTGATGGCCGAGGGCCAGGCGCTGGCCGAGCAGCGGCTCTACGAGACGGTGCGCGCCTACGGGCTGCCCGACCCGCTGTGGAACGTCGATCTGCGCCTGCCGGGCGGCCCGTACCTGGGCGGGGTGGACGCGTACTGGCCCGAGTACGGGGTGGCCGTGGCGATCGAGACCCGCACCCCGCGCCCGTCCGACTGCAACCGCGCCGACGCGCCCCGCGACGAGCTCCGGGAGCGCCTGGAGCGGCTCGGCATCACCCTCGTCCGCTGCCGGCCGCGCACCCTGCGGGAGGCCCCGGAGCAGCAGGCGACGGTGGTCCGGACGGCGCTGATGGCGGCGGTGGACCGGGAGCCCACCGCGTACGTCGTCGTACTCCCGCACTGACCGCGGCCGCCGCCCGGAGAGTGACCGACAGCGACCGTCGGACACGTTCCGTGGGCAACCTCGCGGCCCGCTCCTCCATCTATTGGAATGGATTGGACAAGGCGACGGGTCTCACACACATGATGGGAGCGCCACTGAGCAGGTGTTCCAGCAGACACCCGGAGCCGGCCCAGCGGGCCTGGTCAGAAAGAAGGAGTCCCATGAGGATCGGAATCGTCGGAGCGACCGGACAGGTCGGCGGCGTGATGCGGCGCATTCTCGCCGAGCGCAACTTCCCGGTCGAGCAGCTGCGGCTGTTCGCTTCGGCCCGGTCCGCCGGACGGACGCTGCCCTGGCAGGACACCGAGATCACCATCGAGGACGCCGCCACCGCGGACTACTCCGGCCTGGACATCGTGCTCTTCTCGGCCGGCGGCGCCACCTCCAAGGCGCTGGCGGAGAAGGTCGCCGACGCCGGCCCGGTCGTGATCGACAACTCCTCGGCCTGGCGCCGCGACCCGCAGGTCCCGCTGGTCGTCGCCGAGGTTAACCCGCAGGCCATCGCCGACCGGCCCAAGGGCATCATCGCCAACCCGAACTGCACCACCATGGCCGCCATGCCGGTGCTGCGCCCGCTGCACGAGGAGGCCGAGCTGGTCTCCGTGGTCGTCGCCACCTACCAGGCGGTGTCCGGCAGCGGCCTGGCCGGCGTCGCCGAGCTGGACGGGCAGACCCGCAAGGTCATCGAGCAGGACGCCACCAAGCTGACGCACGACGGCGCGGCGGTGGAGTTCCCCGCCCCCGAGACCTACGTCCGCCCCATCGCCTTCAACGTCCTGCCGATGGCCGGCTCGCTCGTCGACGACGGACTGAACGAGACCGACGAGGAGCAGAAGCTCCGCCACGAGAGCCGCAAGATCCTGGACATCCCGGAGCTGAAGGTGTCCGGCACCTGCGTCCGCGTCCCGGTCTTCACCGGCCACTCCCTCCAGGTCAACGCCCGCTTCGCGCGCCCCCTCTCCCCCGAGCGCGCCCAGGAGCTGCTGGCCGCCGCCCCCGGCGTGGCGCTCTCCGACGTCCCCACCCCGCTCCAGGCCGCCGGCCAGGACGCCTCCTTCGTGGGCCGGATCCGCCGCGACGAGACCGCCGAGAACGGCCTCGCGCTGTTCGTCTCCAACGACAACCTCCGCAAGGGCGCGGCGCTCAACGCCATCCAGATCGCCGAGCTGGTCGCCGCCGAGCTGCGCGGCTGACCCGCCCCGCACCCGACGCACCGCGGCCGGTGCCGGTACGGACCCCCGTACCGGCACCGGCCGTCGGCGTACTCGCCCCCACCCCCGTCAGGGGCGACGCACCTCGTAGAGGAAACAGCCGTACTCCAGCGCCCGGACGTGCACCAGGGCCACCGCCGGATCGGCGAACGCCTCATCGAACGCCGCCTCGAAGCCGCCCGCGACGTCCTCGGGGACCTCGAAGTACCGCCCGCCGACGATCCGGCCCCGGTCGTCGTAGCGCCGCAGCGTCCGCAACGCCCCGGCGCGGGCGGCCGGATGGCCGCCGGCCACCGGCCCCGGACAGTCCCCGGCGTGGAGGAAGACCGGCCCCTGCTCGTCGTAGGCCCCCGGCGCGGCCCCGGTCTCCGCCGCCCACCGGCGCAGCGGCGCATAGGACACCAGGGCCACCTCCTCGCCCTCCTCGGCGTCCCGCAGACAGCAGCGCAGCAGGCTGCCGACACAGTTCACCGGTATCCCGTCCGCCCGGGCGGTGAACGGCTCCATGGGGCGTCCGGCGTCGTCGGTGCCGCGCAGCTCCTTCAGAGCGGCGGCCGGAATCGCATGTGTGGGGTACTTGTTCATGCGGCCAGCCTCGGCGAACCGCGGCCGGGGCGCTGGCGGTATCCGGACGTCGTCCTGCGCGCGGCGGTGCCGTGGAAGGATGGCCGGACGAGGCGATGACGACTTGTGAAGGAGAGGGACGGGTGCCTGGTACGAATCTGACCCGGGAAGAGGCCCAGGAGCGGGCGCGTCTGCTGACCGTGGACGCGTACGACATCGAGCTGGACCTGAGCGGGGCGCAGGAGGGCGGCACGTTCCGGTCGGTGACGACGGTGCGGTTCGACGCCGTCGAGGACGGCGCGGCATCGTTCATCGACCTGGTGGCGCCGACCGTGCACGAGGTGCTGCTCAACGGCACGGCGCTCGACGCGGCGGCGGTGTTCCAGGACTCGCGGATCGCGCTGTCCGGGCTGCGGGCGGGCCGCAACGAGCTGACGGTCGTCGCCGACTGCGCGTACACCAACAGCGGTGAGGGGCTGCACCGGTTCGTCGACCCGGTGGACCAGCAGGCGTACCTCTACACGCAGTTCGAGGTGCCGGACGCCCGGCGGGTGTTCGCCAGCTTCGAGCAGCCGGATCTGAAGGCGACGTTCCGGTTCACCGTGACGGCGCCGCAGGGCTGGACGGTGATCTCGAACTCGCCGACGCCGGAGCCGGCCGACAACGTCTGGCGGTTCGCGCCCACGCCGCGGATCTCCACCTACATCACCGCGCTGATCGTCGGCCCGTACCACAGCGTGCACAGCACCTGGGAGGGCGCCGACGGGCGGTCGGTGCCGCTGGGGATCTACTGCCGGCCGTCGCTGGCCGAGCACCTGGACGCGGAGGAGATCTTCGCGGTCACCCGGCAGGGCTTCGACTGGTTCGAGGAGAAGTTCGACTACCCGTACCCGTTCGCCAAGTACGACCAGCTCTTCGTGCCGGAGTTCAACGCCGGCGCGATGGAGAACGCCGGCGCGGTCACCATCCGCGACCAGTACGTCTTCCGCTCGAAGGTGACGGACGCGGCCTACGAGGTGCGCGCCGAGACGATCCTGCACGAGCTGGCGCACATGTGGTTCGGCGACCTGGTCACCATGGAGTGGTGGAACGACCTGTGGCTGAACGAGTCGTTCGCCACCTACACCTCCATCGCCTGCCAGGCGTACGCGCCGGGCAGCAAGTGGCCGCACTCCTGGACCACGTTCGCCAACTCCATGAAGACCTGGGCCTACCGGCAGGACCAACTGCCGTCCACCCACCCGATCATGGCGGAGATCCGGGACCTCGACGACGTCCTGGTCAACTTCGACGGCATCACCTACGCCAAGGGCGCCAGCGTCCTCAAGCAGCTGGTGGCCTACGTCGGCATGGACGAGTTCTTCCAGGGCGTCCAGGCGTACTTCAAGGCGCACGCCTACGGCAACACCCGGCTGACCGACCTGCTCGGGGCACTGGAGAAGACCAGCGGCCGGGACCTGAAGACCTGGTCGAAGAAGTGGCTGGAGACGGCCGGCATCAACATCCTGCGGCCGGAGATCGAGGTGGCCGCCGACGGCACCGTCACCGCCTTCGCGGTGCGGCAGGAGGCGCCGGCGCTGCCGGCCGGGGCGACCGGCGAGCCGGTGCTGCGCCCGCACCGGATCGCGATCGGCTACTACGACCTCCAGGACGGCAAGCTGGTCCGCACCGGCGGGGTCGAGCTGGACGTGGACGGCGAGCGCACCGAGGTGCCGTTCCCCGAGGGCTTCCGCCGGCCGGACGTGATCCTGCTCAACGACGGCGACTTGTCGTACGCCAAGGTGCGGCTGGACGAGCAGTCGCTGAAGGTCGTCACCGAGCACCTCGGGGACTTCACCGAGTCGCTGCCGCGGGCCCTGTCGTGGGCCTCGTCCTGGGACATGACCCGGGACGCCGAACTCCCCACCCGCGACTACCTGTCGCTGGCGCTCTCCGGCATCGGCAAGGAGTCCGACATCGGCGTCGTCCAGTCGCTGCACCGCCAGGTGAAGCTGGCGCAGGACCTGTACGCGGCACCGGAGCGGCGCGCGGCGGGCCTGGCCGCCTGGACCGAGGCGGCGCTGGCCCACCTGCGGGCCGCCGAGCCGGGCAGCGACCACCAGCTGGCGTGGGCCCGGGCGTTCGCCGCTTCGGCCCGCACCGACGAGCAGCTGGACCTGCTCCAGGGCCTGCTGGACGGCACGCAGGAGGTCCCCGGTCTGGCCGTGGACACCGAGCTGCGCTGGGCGCTGCTGGAGCGGCTGGCGGCCACCGGCCGGGCCGACGAGCCGGAGATCGCCGCGGAGTTGAAGCGGGACGCGACCTCGGCGGGCGAGCGGCACGCGGTGACGGCGCGCGCCGCGCGGCCCACCGCGGCGGCCAAGGCGGAGGCATGGGCCTCGGTCGTGGAGTCCGACGCCCTCCCCAACGCCGTGCAGGAGGCCGTCATCGGCGGCTTCGTCCAGCCCGACCAGCAGGAGCTGCTGGCGCCCTACACCGCGAAGTACTTCGAGGTGATCAAGGACGTCTGGGACAACCGCAGCCACGAGATGGCCCAGCAGATCGTGGTGGGCCTGTACCCGGCCCTCCAGGTCTCCCAGGAGACCCTGGACGCCACCGACGCCTGGCTGGCGCAGGCCGACCCGAGCCCGGCCCTGCGCCGCCTGGTGACGGAGTCCCGGGCCGGCGTCGAGCGGGCGCTGAAGGCCCGGGCGGCGGACGCGGCCGCCGGGGCCTGACCCGCCGGCGGCAACACGAAGGGCGTGCCCCGGAACCCGCTCGGTTCCGGGGCACGCCCCTTTTTCGCCGCTGCGGGCTGCCGGATCGCAGGAGGCCGGCACCCGGGGTGGAGTCGCCCGGCGGACGGGCGTCAGGAGCGTGGCCGTCCGCCGGGCGGGTCGAGGGTCCCCGCTCGTCGACCTCGTGACGTGTGCGGGGGCCGCCGGGCCCCGTCCCCCTCCCACGGGGCCCGGCGGGACGCGCGGCTCAGCCGCTCAGCTCGTCGAAGCGGCGGACCAGTTCGGCCCGGCCGGCGTCGGTGAGGTCGCCGTGCACCCGCATCCGGGCCAGGCCGCCGTCGGGGTAGACGTCCAGGCGGACGTGGGTGGCGGTCACCCGGCGGGGCAGCACGAAGCGGTGCGGGGTGTCGGGCTGGAGCTTGGTCCTGGGCAGGATCTCGAACCACGCGGACGCGTCGTCCGGGTTCCCGTCGCAGCCCGAGAGCCGGGCCCAGCCGGCCGAGTTGCCCTTGAGGTAGGCGGTGTCGATCTCGACGGCGCAGATCTCGCCCTGCGCGGCGAGCTTGAACCGCACCCAGTCGTTGGTGCCCCGGACCCGGCGGCGGCGGTTCTCCCAGCCGTCGTCCATCTTGCGCGAGAGGTCGGGCTGGATGATCTGGGTGGGCGAGGAGTAGAAGCGGTCGGAGGCGTCCTCGACGGTGCCGCCGTGCATCACCGAGGCCAGGTCCAGGGTGCCCAGCACGTCCAGCCACTCCGGGTCGGGGACCACCTCGCCGTAGACCCGGAGGCGGGCTATGCCGCCGTCGGGGTGCTGCTTGAGGCGGAGGTGGGTGAAGCGGCGCTCGGCGGTGACCTCGAAGCCGTTGGCGGCGTGGCCGCGTACGGGCGTGCGGGGGACGAGCTCCTCCCACTTCACGTCGTCGGCGAGCAGGTCCTCGGGGCCGGGGCTGCCGGGCAGCGCGGTGGCCTCGACGGTGACCTGCTGCGGGTAGTTGCCGCGGAAGTGGGCGGTGTCGACGATGACGCCGCGGATCACGCCGGGGGCGGCGAGGCGGATCAGCGCCCAGTCGTGCTCGTCCGCGGTGGGGAAGGGGTGGTCGCCGTCGGCACCGCGCCGGCGCCGGGTCTCCCAGCCGTCCATGATCTTGCCCTTGTGACCGAAGTGCTCGGGGTCGAAGACCGCCGGGGTCGGCTTCAGCAGGTTCTCCCGCTCGGCGAAGAACTCGTCGTTGGCGGCGATCACACCGGCGCCGAAGCGGCGGTCGGCCAGGTCGACGAGCGAGGTGAAGGAGAAGTCACCGCCGCGGTAGTCGGCGTACGGGTCGCCGCCGGCGTACGGCTGGGCGTCGTTGGCGTGCGGATCGGTGGAATCGGCGGCCGGGGTGGCGGGCATGCGTTTCCCTTCTGCTCCTGCGGACGGTGCTGGGGACCGCTCCACCGTCGCAGCGCACCACCCGACAGGTCCATCGAAAGTTCGTGAGGAATATCTTCAGTCGGACTGAAAGGTCGCCGGTCCGCCGTCGCCGCCGGCCCGGCCCACGGTGGCCTGGCGGGCGGCGGCCTGGCGGAGCGCGGCCAGCACCCGGGCCAGGCCCGGCGCGCCCTCGGAGCCGCGCCGGGCGGCGGCGACCACATGGCGGCGCGGCTGGTCGGCGTGGAGCACCCGCAGTGCGACCCCGCTGCCGTGCCCGGGGGCCCGCAGACCGCCCGCCATCGCCATCCGCGGCACCAGCGCCACCCCCATCCCGGCCGCGACCATCGCCCAGATCGCGCTCCAGTCGGCGGCCGCGTGCGCCTGCTCGGGGACGAACCCGGCGTTCTCGCACGCGGCGGTGGTGATCTGCGACCACGGGCCGCTGGTGCCGAAGATCCACGGTTCGCCGGCCAGGTCGGCCAGCCGCAACCCCGGCTCGGCGGCGAGCGGATGACCGGCCGGCAGCGCCACGTCCAACGGGTCGGCGAGCAGCGAGACCCGGCTGAACTTCGGGTCGCGCGGGGTGGGCGCGTGCGCCGCCAGCGACAGCGCCAGATCGACGCTGCCCTCGGCCAGCAGCTCGTAGGCCGCCTCCGCCTCCGCCTCCCGCACGGCCACGGCCAGACCCGGGTGGGTGCGGCGCAGCTCCTGGACGGCGGGGACCACCAGCGCCGGGATGGCGGTGGAGAAGGCGCCGACCCGTACCGTGCCGGCCTCGCCCTGGAGATAGCCCAGGAGGTCCGCGTCGGCCCGCTCCAGCTGCGCGAAGACCGCCTCGGCGTGCCGCAGCACCAGGTGGGCGGCGCCGGTCAGCCGGACCCGCCGGCCGTGCGCCTCCAGCAGCGTCACCCCGAGGGACTTGGCGAGCCCCGTCAGCTGCTGCGAAACCGCCGAGGGCGTCATGTGCAGCGCCTCGGCGGTCGCGGTGACCGTGCCCAGATCCTGGAGGGTGCGCAGGATCCGCAGCTTCTTGATGTCCCAGTCGGCCATGCGGGCAGCGTACGCACCCGGCTCGGCCGGTCCGCTCACCGTGGGGTGCCCGCCGCCCCGAGGGCCACCCCGGCGACGATCAGTCCCATGCAGAGCACCTGCACCGTGCCGATCCCCTCGCCCAGTACGGCCAGCGAGAGCAGCGCCACGCACACCGGCTGGAGGTAGTAGACGGCCCCGGCGCGGGCGGCGCCCACCAGGGCGATCGCCTTGTTCCAGGTGAAGTAGGCGACTGCGGAGGAGCACACCCCGATGTAGAGCAGCGGTCCGACCGTCCCCGCGGTGAGCGGGAAACCGCCCTCCGCGGCGAGGCTGACGGCGTAGGCGGGCACCAGCATCGCGGCGCCCAACACGAACGTCATGAAGAGGAACGAGCGTCCGCCGATCCCCTCGGGGCGGCGGCGCAGCAGCGCGCTGTACCCGGCGAAGGTGGCGGTTGCCGCCAGCATCCACAGGTCGCCGACGGCGAAGTCCAGGTGCAGCACCGCGGTCGGCGAGCCCTTGCCGACCAGGGTGAGCACGCCCAGCAGCGCGATCACCATGCCCGCGACGCGGCGGGCGCCCAGCGGCTCGCGCCCGCCGCGTCGGGCGCCGACCAGGTCGAACAGGGCGATCATCATCGGCGAAGCCGCCGCGATCATCGCCATGTTGGTGGCCGAGGTGGTCTTCCCGGCCGTGTAGATCAGGGTGTTGAAGAGGGTGACGCCCAACAGGGCCGCCAGCGCCAGGAATCCGAGGTGCCGGCGGATCACCGGCCACTCCCCGCGGACCTGCCCCCAGGCGAACGGGGCGACCGCCAGCAGCGCGATGATCCAGCGCCAGAACGCGGTCTGGACGGGCGGCACGGCCCCGTGCAGGGCGCGGGCGATGACGAAGTTGCCGGACCAGACGACGGTCGCCGTCAGGGCCAGGGCCAGCCCCACGGCCTGAGTGGACGGTGTGCGGTAGCTGCGGGCCCGCTCCAGGACTGCCACGGTTGCCTCTCCCTCGATGGTGGATACGGATCCACCGTGGCAGTCCCTCACTCATCAGGTCCATCGAATACTTCGGACCATTTCTTTCAGTAGAACTGAAAGGTTTGGCCCTGCGGGGCGCCCGGCCGCCCCGCCCGCCCAACCCCACCGGCCCGAACGACCCGATCGGTCCGAGTGGCCCGGGCGGCGCCTCAGCCCCGGGCCGCCCGCCGGGCGAGGATCGCGGCCTGCCGCTCGTCGAAGCGGCGCGCCTGCCCGTCCAGGCCCTCCAGGTACGCCCCCAGCTCGTCCTGGGCGGCGAGCCCCTCCGGGCCCAGCCCGCCGCGCTCCAGCACCTTCAGGTAGCGCAGCACCGGCTGGAGCACCTCGTCGTGGTGGATCCGCAGGTTGTAGATGCCGCCGAGGGCCATCTGGACGGCGGCCCGCTCGAAGCCGGGCATGCCGTGGCCGGGCATCCGGAAGCCGGTGACCACGTCCCGCACGGCGCACATCGTGCGGTCGGGGGCCAGCTCGAAGGCCGCGCCGAGGAGGTTGCGGTAGAAGACCATGTGGAGGTTCTCGTCGGTGGCGATCCGGGCCAGCATCTGGTCGCACACCGGGTCGCCGGAGTGCCGGCCGGTGTTGCGGTGCGAGATCCGGGTGGCCAGCTCCTGGAAGGCGACGTACGCCACCGAGTGCAGCATGCTGTGCGCGTTGTCGGACTCGAAGCCGGCGGACATGTGGGCCATCCGGAACCGCTCCAGCTCGACCGGGTCCACGGCGCGGCTGGTGAGCAGGTAGTCGCGCATCACGATGCCGTGCCGGCCCTCCTCCGCCGTCCAGCGGTGCACCCAGGTGCCCCAGGCGCCGTCCCGGCCGAAGAGGCTGGCGATCTCGTGGTGGTAGCTGGGGAGGTTGTCCTCGGTGAGGAGGTTGACCACCAGCGCCGTCCGACCGATGGAGGTGACCTTGGACTGGTCGGGCGCCCAGGGCTCGCCGTCCAGCACCCCGTCGAAGTTCCGCCCGTCGCTCCACGGCACGTACTCGTGCGGCATCCACTCCTTGGCGACCTTCAGGTGCCGGTTGAGCTCGTTCTCGACGACCTCCTCCAGGGCGTACAGCAGTCGGGTGTCGGTCCAGGCGGCCTGGCCGCGCGCTCCGTCGAGGCGGTCGGGGGCGATGGTCACGGGGGCACTCCTGGGGACGACGGACCTACGGATCCGTAGGTTTGACTTACGGCCCCGTAGGTTACGCCATCGTAGGTACGCGTCGGTTAAGCACCGTCCCAAGGGCACCCCCAGGCGCACCCAAGGAAGATCCACAGGGAGGACCCTTGAGGGAATTGCCCGGAAAGGTGTGTAACTACCGCTCTGTAGTTGTTTTTTCGGGTGCGCGTTCGCGCCTACGCAAAAGGGGCGCCCCTCGGTCCGGGAAGAACCGAGGGGCGCCCCTGTGAAGGCGTCATGGGCGCGGGCGGGCGGCCCGCGCAGGGCTGTGCGGGTCAGCCCTTGGACTTGGCCTGCTTGCGGGACTTGTCGGTCGCCATGACCAGTCCGGCGATGACCAGGAAGAGCACGATGGGCGCGACGACGTAGAGGCCGAGCGTCTGGATCACGCTCAGGCCCGGACCCGGGTCGTCACCGTCGTCGCGGGTGAGCGCAAACGCGGGGGACGACATCAGCAGCATCAGCGCGGTGCCGGCGGTGATGGTTCCGGCGCGCAGGGCGGTGTTCTTGACCTTGTTGCTCACCCGTTCAACGTAGCGGACGGTGGTCCGCCCCGCGCGTCCGGGGTGGGGCAAGCGGCATACCGGCAGGCCGGACGGCCCGGCGGTGGGCATCGGGGGCGGGGCGGCGCCGTCACCGGCGGCGCCCCTGGGGGCCTCCCCGGCCGGGCGCCCCCGGGGCCCTCCCCCGGCCGGTCGCGCCCCGACCGCCCTGGCCGGGAGCGCCGCAGGCACCGGAGGGGCCCGCCCCCGTGGCGGTCGGCCGGCGGGGGCGCGCCGCGGGGCGCGGTCAGCGGTCGAGGAGCGCCAACTCCCGCATCAGCGCGTGGAGTCGGGGCGAGGCGGCGAGCTCTTCGAGGGTGTGCGGGCGGCCGTCGGGGCCGGCGATGGGCAGGCGCCAGTTGGGGTACTCGTCCCAGGTGCCGGGGAGGTTCTGCGGCCGGCGGTCGCCCACCGCGTCGGGGAGCCAGACGCCGATCATCCGCGCCGGGGTGCGCAGCAGGAAGCGGTGCACGGCCTTGACCACCGCCTCCTCGTCGCCGGCGCCCTCGGGCAGCAGGCCGTGGCGGGACAACGCGCCGAGCCATGCCCGCAGTTCGTGGCCGGCCCGGGAGCGCTCGCGCTCCGGCGGCCCGGCGAGCAGGCCGAGGCGCGCCCGCAGCGCGACGTCCGCGCCGGTGAGCCGGGCGGCGGTGGGTGGCAGGTCGTGGGTGGTGACGGTGGCCAGGCAGCCGGTGCGCCACTCGTCGGGGGCGAGGATGCGGGCCTCGGTGGCGGCGCCCTCCGGGGCCCGGGCGTCCCCGTCGGCCTCGGCGTCCCCATCGCCTCCATCGCCTCCATCGCCTCCATCGGCCCCGGCGTCCCCGTCGGCCGCGGCGCCGGTGCTGTAGTCCCGTTCGAACCACAGGACGGAGGTGCCCAGGACGCCGCGGTCGGCCAGGGCCTCCCGCACGCCCGGTTCGACCGTGCCGAGGTCCTCGCCGATCACGGCGGCGCCGGCGCGACGGGCCTCCAGGGCCAGCACCGAGAGCATCGCCTCGCCGTCGTAGCGGACGTAGGCGCCCTCGGTCGGCGGTCGGCCTTCGGGGACCCACCACAGCCGGAACAGGCCCATCACATGGTCGATGCGCAGGGCGCCGGCGTGCCGGAGCAGACCGCGCAGCAGGGCGCGGTAGGGGGCGTAACCGGCGGCGGCCAGGGCGTCCGGGCGCCAGGGCGGCAGGCCCCAGTCCTGGCCGCGGGAGTTGAAGGCGTCCGGCGGCGCCCCGATGGACATCCCGACGGCGAAGGCGTCCTGCTGGGCCCAGGTGTCGGCGCCGGAGGGGTGGACGCCGACGGCGAGGTCGTGGACGAGCCCGATGGCCATGCCGGCGTCGCGGGCGGCCCGCTGGGCGGCGGCCAGCTGCTCGTCGGTGAACCAGGCGAGCCGGGAGTGGAAGTCGATGCGGTCCAGCAGCCCGTGGCGGATCCGGGCGGTCTCCGGTGAGCGGGGGTCGCGCAGACCGGCCGGCCAGGCGCGCCAGTCGGGGCCGTGCCGCTCGGCGAGCGCGCACCAGGTGGCGTGGTCGTCCAGGGCCTGGCCCTGGACGGCGAGGAAGTCGCAGTACGCGGCGCGCCGTCCGGGGCCGAGCGGGACGGCGCACAGGAGTTCCAGGGCCTGGCGCTTGAGGGCCCATACCGCGTCCCGGTCGATGAGTCCGCCGCGTTCGAGGACGTCGTCGCGCAGCGCGCCGGCGCGGGCGGCCAGTTCGTCGGCCCGCCGGCGGTCGGGGCCGGTCAGGTGGGCGTACTCGGGGATCTGCTCGATCCGCAGGTGGACGGGGTCGGGGAAGCGGCGCGAGGAGGGGCGGTAGGGGGAGGGGTCGGTGGGCGGGCCGGGCACCGCCGCGTGCAGGGGGTTGAGCTGGACGAAGCCGGTGCCCAGGGTGCGCCCGGACCAGGCGGCGAGGTCGGCGAGGTCGCCGAGGTCGCCCATGCCCCAGGAGTGGCGGGAGAGCAGGGAGTAGAGCTGGACGAGGAAGCCGTGGTTGCGGCCGGGCGGGGCAGGCACGGTGTCGGGGGCGACGACCAGGTGGGCGCGGGCGGTGCGGCCGTCGGGGGCGTCGGCGCGGAGGTCGTGGACGCCGAGCGGGAGCGCGGCGAGCGCCGCGGGGTCCTGGGTACCGGTGTGCGCGGCGCCGTCCCGTACTTCCGCACCGATGAGCGCGCCGCCCTCGGTGCGGACGCTCAGGACGGTGCCCTCGGGGAGGTCCGGCAGGCGCGGTGGGCGGCCGGCGCGGGCGGTGACGGTGGGCGGCAGGAGGGCCCGGCCGGCGGTCTCATCGTGGGCGGCCAGGGCGGCGCGGACGGCCTGCGGGGTGGAGGCGTCGATGCCCAGTGCGGCGAGCACGGCGACGACGGTGTCGTCGGTGAGGTGGAGCGTGCGGCCCGGTGCGGGTTCGTAGGACGTGGCGATGCCGTGGAGCCGGGCGAGTCGGGCGCGGCTCATGGCTGCTCAGACCTCCATCGACTCCGTGCCCAGACCGGTGGCGGTCGGTTCGCTGGTCAGCGGGAGTTCGGCGGCGATGGGGACCTCGCTGGTGAGCGGGGCGCTGTCGGCGAGCGGGGGCTCGCTGGTGAGCGGCGGCTCGGTGAAGCTGTACGAGCCGGAGCCCTCCAGGCCGGAGTCGGGGCCGGACACCCCGTCGAAGAGCCCGGGCTCGCCGCCGGGTTTGACCGAGAGGGCGTCGAGGAGCAACTGAGCGGATGCGGCCACGAGGGCCTCCCGTTCGTCGGTAGTGGGACACGTCTGCCCTACCCAGTCGACACGGCGGCAGACGCCTTCACCCAGCAAACGTGACTCACGTCACAGTACGACGCCGACCGGCGATTTCGCGGCGGGGAGCGCCGTGCGGCGCACAGAACGCCGGACGGTGGCGCCCGGGAACGCAATTCCTGCGGGACGGGACGTGTCATGGCCTAGTCACACATGGGAAGAAAGCGGGCGATCCGGCGGCCACCCGGGAACCAGCCCGAGGCCCGGTTGACACCCTCACCGCGACAATGGTGGGCTCACCGCCGAAGGTCTGTCCGAACAGGACCGAAGGGTGGCGACACCCCCCGGTCCCGCGCCACGCGCACCACGACCACCAGGCCCGCACCGCGGCACCCGTCCGCAGGTCGGGCCCCTGGCGCGCGAGCGGTGCCGCGACGGCCGGACGGCGGGACACAGGGGGAACCGGCGGAAGCCGGTGAGCAGCACGAGATACGGGGACGAGGAGCGACCGTGCGAGTCCGGGGCGTATGGGGCGGCAGAGCCGGTACGGGCAGGGGCAGGGGCAGCAGCCGGGCGCGGGTGGCGGGGACCACCGCGCTGGCCGCCGCCGTCATAGGGGGGCTGCTCGGCGGCGTCCCGGCGGCCCAGGCGGCGCCTGTCGGGCCCGCCGCCGGCACCCCCGACCAGCCCGGCCGGCCCACCGACGCCGGCACCCTGCCGGCGGTCTGGCCGCGCCCCCAGTCGATGCGGCAGCTCGGCGCCGCGGTCCCGCTCGGCCCGACGGCGACGCTGGTGGCCCCGCCGGGCACCGACCCGTACGCCCTCGACGTGCTGCGCGGACTGCTGCGGGACGCCGGGGTGCGCACCGTGCGGCAGGCCGCGCCCGGCGACCGGCTGCCCGCTGACGGGCCGGTGCTGCTGGTCGGCGGGGCGCCCGCCGACGACGCCCTGCGGACCCTGCGGGTGCCGGCCCGCGGCGACCTGCCGTCCGGGGGCTACCGCCTCGCCGTGGGCCAGGTCGCCGGCCGGGACACCGTCGCGCTGGACGGCGTCGGCCCGGACGGCCTCTTCCACGCCGCGCAGACCCTGCGCCAGCTGGTCGCCGACGGCCCCGACGGGACGCGACAGCTGGCCTCGGTGACCGTCCGGGACTGGCCGGCCACCGGTGTCCGCGGCACCACCGAGGGCTTCTACGGGCAGCCGTGGAGCCGGGCGCAGCGGCTGGCCCAGCTGGACTTCATGGGCCGCACCAAGCAGAACCAGTACCTCTACGCCCCCGGGGACGACCCCTACCGGCAGGCGCGGTGGCGCGACCCGTACCCGGCCGAGCAGCGCGCCGACTTCCGGGCGCTGGCCGAGCGGGCCCGCGCCAACCACGTCACCCTCGGCTGGGCGGTGGCGCCCGGAGCGGCGATGTGCCTGTCCTCGGAGGACGACCTGCGGGCGCTGCGCCGCAAGGTGGACGCGATGTGGGCGCTGGGGGTGCGCTCCTTCCAGCTCCAGTTCCAGGACGTCAGCTACAGCGAGTGGCACTGCGCCGCCGACGAGGAGACGTTCGGGACCGGGCCGCAGGCCGCCGCCAAGGCCCAGGCCGGGGTCGCCAACGCGCTGGCCCGGCACCTCGCCGAGCGGCACCCCGACGCGGCCCCGCTGTCCTTGATGCCGACCGAGTTCTACCAGGACGGCGCGACCGCCTACCGCAGCGCGCTGGCGTCGGCGCTCAACGACCGCGTGGAGGTGGCCTGGACGGGCGTCGGGGTGGTCCCGCGGACCATCACCGGCGGCGAACTGTCCGCCGCCCGCGAGGCGTTCGGCCACCCCCTGGTCACCATGGACAACTACCCGGTCAACGACTACGCCCAGGACCGGATCTTCCTCGGCCCCTACACCGGCCGCGAACCGGCCGTCGCCACCGGCTCGGCGGCGCTGCTCGCCAACGCCATGGAGCAGCCGCTGGCGTCCCGGATCCCGCTGTTCACCGCCGCCGACTACGCCTGGAACCCGCGCGACTACCGGCCCGCGCAGTCCTGGGAGGCGGCCATCGACGACCTGGCCGGCGGCGACCCCAAGGCCCGCACGGCGCTCCGCGCGCTGGCCGGGAACGCCGCGTCGTCCCTGCTCGACCGCGAGGAGTCGGGCTACCTCCAGCCGCTCATCGACCGGTTCTGGAAGGCCCGTGCGGCGGCCGTCGACACCGGCCGGCCCGGGGACGACCCGGGCTTCGCCAAGGCCGCGACGGCGCTGCGGGCCGCCTTCCGCACCATGAGCAGCACGCCCCGGGACCTGGCCTCCGACCTGCGGGCCGAAGTCGGGCCGTGGGCCGAGCAGTTGGGCCGCTTCGGGGACGCCGGGGCGCAGGCCGTGGACACCCTGGTGGCGCAGGCCCGGGACGACGGCGACGCCGCCTGGGCGGCGCAGCGCACGGTGCTGCGGCTGCGGACGGAGATCGGCCGGAGTCCGGTGACGGTCGGCAAGGGCGTCCTGGCGCCGTTCCTGGAGCGGGCGATGACCGAGGCGGACGCCTGGACGGGGGCCCGCGGCGGCGCCCCGGCACCGGACCGCGGCGACGGCCGCACCGCACTGACCGTCCCCTTCCCCCGCGTACGGCCGCTGGCCGCGGTGAGCGCGCTCACCGAGCCGGGGCCGGCCGCCGGCGCGGTCTCCCTGGAGGCGCACGTGCCGGGGGCCGGCTGGCAGCGCCTGGGGCCGCTGTCCGCGACCGGCTGGACGGAGGCCCGCACGGCCGGGTTGCGCGCCGACGCGGTCCGGCTGACCTGGGGCGGCGACACCCCGGCGCCGCACGTGCACGCGCTCACCCCGTGGTTCGACGACACCCCGCGGGCCGGACTCGAACTCTCCCGCACCGAGGGCGACGCCCAGACCGGCGGCCCGTTCACGGTGCAGGCCCGGGTCTCCTCCCGCCGCCCCGGCGACGTGCACGGCCCGCTGACGATCACCGCGCCCAAGGGCTTCACCGTCCACGCGCCGCGGGAGCTGACCGCGCCGCGGGGCGGCACCGCGCTGGTCCCGCTCACCGTGGACATCCCCAAGGACGCCGCGTCCGGGACGTACCAGGTCACCGTCGCCTTCGCCGGGCAGGAGCAGCGGCTGACCCTCCGGGTCTTCCCGGCCACCGGCGGGCCCGATCTGGCGCGCGGCGCGCAGACCACCTCCTCCGGCGACGAGACGGACGACTTCCCGGCGTCCGCGGCCACCGACGGCGATCCGAGGACCCGCTGGTCTTCCCCCGCCGAGGACGACTCCTGGCTCCAGTTCGCCCTGCCCGGCCCGACCCGGCTGGGTCTGGTCGTCCTGCACTGGCAGGACGCCTACGCCGCCGCGTACCGCATCCAGGTCTCCGCCGACGGCCGCACCTGGCGCACCGCGGCCACCGTCCGCGACGGCAAGGGCGGCCGGGAGGCGGTGCGGATGGACGCCAAGGACGCCCGCTACGTCCGCATCCAGGGCGACAAGCGGGCGACGCGGTTCGGGTACTCGCTGTGGGGCGTCGAGGCGTACGCGGTGACGGACACTCCCTAGGCCGAGTCCGGGCCGGCCCGGCGGGGCGGGGCCGCGTAGCGCCCCCGCCCCGCCGGAAACGCCGGCTCACCGACGCAAAAACCCGGATCTACGCCGATACGGCATCGATCCGGGCCAAGGCGTCATCCGCGCCGTACGGCTGCAAGTAGGGCAGCCAGCGCGGGTCCCTATGCCCCGTGCCGATGATGCGCCAGGCCAGTCCTGACGGCGGGGCGGGCTGATGGCGCAGCCGCCAGCCGATCTCGGCGACATGGCGGTCGGCCTTGACGTGGTTGCAGCGCCGGCACGCGGCGACGACGTTCTCCCAGGTGTGCTGGCCGCCGCGGCTGCGCGGGATGACGTGGTCGACGCTGGTTGCGACGCCACCGCAATACATACAACGCCCGCCGTCCCGGGCGAACAGCGCCCGTCGGGTCAGCGGGACGGGGCCCCGAAAGGGCACTCTCACAAACCGCTTCAAGCGGACCACGCTCGGAGCCGGTATGACATGGGTCGCGCTGTGCATCAGGGCGCCGGATTCCTCAAGGCTGACGGCCTTCTCATTGAGGACGAGGACGAGCGCGCGGCGGAGCGGTACGACGCCGAGCGGCTCGTACGACGCATTGAGGACCAGGACATGCGGCACGGGTGCCTCCTTGTACGCCGGCGGCGCGTGGCTCGCGCCGGGACGATCTCCCCACAGTGTCCCCCGGTGCCTGGTCGGCGCGCCACCATGACCAGGTAACGGGCCGGAGGTGTTTTCCACCACAGCGCCGCGGATCCGTCCAGATCCGGCTCATTCCGGCCTTCCCGGACCCTCCTTGATCGAACACAGGGGCGGTCCGCCCGCGTTGCCCCGTTAGTGTGGTAGGTCTGCCCGGCTTTCTCGGGTCCCTGAGCGGGCCGGGCCTGCTGTCCCTCACGGAAGGTTCCGCTGTGTACTGGTCCGCCCCGCCGGCCGCCGCCGCGCCGCTGCGCACCGCCGCGTCCGGTTCAACCGGTCCTACCTCCCTCGACGAGGCCACCCAGAAGGCCACCAACGCCGCCGACTGGATACAGGCGAACTGGGGGACGTGGCTCACGTCCGCCCTCCAGATCATCCTGATCATCGTGATCGCGGTGGTCCTGCGGCACGTGATACGCCGCACCATCACCAAGCTCATCGAGCGGATGAACCGCACCGCGGCCGCGGCCCAGCACACCGCGCTGGGCGGGCTGCTGGTCAACGCCGAGCGCCGGCGGCAGCGCTCGGAGGCGATCGGCTCGGTGCTGCGCAGCGTCGCCTCGTTCGTGATCATGGGTACGGCCGCGCTGACCGTGCTCTCGGTGCTCCAGATCAACCTGGCGCCGCTGCTGGCCAGCGCGGGTGTGGCCGGTGTCGCGATCGGTTTCGGCGCGCGCAACCTCGTCACCGACTTCCTCTCCGGCGTCTTCATGATCCTGGAGGACCAGTACGGCGTCGGCGACGAGATCGACGCGGGCGTGGCCACCGGTACGGTCGTCGAGGTCGGCCTGCGGGTCACCAAGCTGCGCGGCGCCAACGGTGCGATCTGGTACATCCGCAACGGCGAGGTCAAGCGGATCGGCAACCTCAGCCAGGGCTGGTCGACCGCGAGCGTCGACGTCCTGGTCGCCGCGAACCAGGACCTGGAGCGGGCCCGCACGGTGATCACCGACGCCGGCGAGGCGATGTCCAAGGCCGAGCCGTGGAACGAGCAACTGTGGGAGCCGGTGGAGGTGCTGGGCCTGAGCGAGGTCTCGGTGGACACCGTCACGGTCAGCGTCTCGGCCAAGACCATGCCGGGCAAGGCGGCGGGCGTCGAGCGCGAGCTGCGCTGGCGCATCAAGCACGCGCTGGACGCGGCCGGCATCCACCTGGCGCCGCGGCCGGTCACCGAGGAGGGAGAGGCGGCGACGGCCGACCCGTCCACCGTGGTCGCCGCCCCGTCGGCGTTCAACAACCCGACGTCGCCGCAGTCCCAGGCGACGACGCCGATCGCGCCGCCGCAGCTGGGCAAGCAGTAGTCCCCGCGCCCGACAGGCGGGACACCAGAACAGAGGGGCATGTGACCCAGATCACATGCCCCTCTGTCATACGTACCACGGTCCTGCTTCGTGTCCGGGGTGTCGGCAGCGACCGACACCAACGACGGAGAAGGAGACTTCACCATGAAGATCCGCAATCGCGTGGCCACGGGGGCCGTCGCTTCGGTCCTGATGCTCGGCAGCGCGGCGGCCCTGACCGCCGCGGCCCCCGCCTCCGCCGCGGCGCGGCCGCAGATCAAGAACGACCTCACCTGCACCACCACCACCGACGGCCGCCGGGGCGTCGCGGACTGCACCAACAACACCAACCGCACCATCGCCTTCCGGGTCACCGTGGTCTGCGGCCTGTGGCCCGACCAGACCGGCCCGTGGCGGACCCTCAACCCGGGCGCCCGGGACCACTCCGAGGCCACCTGCGACGTCGGCACCGGCGTCGGCAGCGTCAACTGGGAAGAGGGCTGAGGTCGCGATGACCGGGGCCTGAGGCTCCAGCCCGAGGGGCCCGGCCCGGCACGCACGGGGGATACGGGGGCACGGAGCACGGGGGACACGGGGGCACGGAGCACGGGGGACACGGGGGATCACGAGGGGCGCGCCGGCCGACCGCCGGGCGCCCCTCTCTCCATGCCGCACCGCGCCCACCCCACCCACGACACGGCGAAACCCTCGTCCGAACCATTGACGCGCGCCCGGCACGCGGCCTACCTTCCTTGCCAGCAATTGGAAGGTTTCCTAACAGACACCTTCGGGACAGCTTCCGCACGGAATACGGGGTGGGCAGCAACCATGGCCGCAGCAGGACAGGGAACGCCGGGCACACCGAGGGTGCTGCGAGCCATGAACGACCGGGCCGCGCTGGACCTGCTGGTGTCCCAAGGCCCCCTGACGCGCACCCAGATCGGCGAACTGACGGGGCTGTCGAAGCCCACCGCCTCCCAGCTGCTGGCCCGGCTGACCGCGGCGGGACTGGTCCGCACGACCGGCAACGTCACCGGCCGCCCGGGACCCAGCGCCCAGCTCTACGAGATCGACCCGGCCGCCGCGCACGTCGCCGCGCTGGCCGTGGACCAACTGGGCATCACCGCCGCCGTCGCCGACATCACCGGACAGGTGCTCGGCCAGGCCCGGGTGGACACCGACGCGGTCCCCGACGACACCACCGACCTCACGGCCCAGCTGGTGGCGAAGGCCGTGGACGGGGCACTGGCCGAGGCAGGGCTGGAGCGCGGGCAGCTGCACCGCGCGGTGATCGGCACCCCCGGCGCACTGGACCCGCAGACCGGCCTGCTGCGCTACGCGCCCCACCTGCCCGGCTGGCAGTCGCGGGCGCTGCGCGAGGAACTCGCCGAGGTCCTCGGCGTCCCCCTCGTCATCGAGAACGACGTGAACCTGGCCGCGGTGGCCGAGCAACACGACGGCGCCGCCCAGGACTTCGACGACTTCGTCCTGGTATGGGTCGACGAGGGCGTGGGCGCCGCGATCGTGCTGGACGGCCGGCTGCTGCGCGGGGCCACCGGCGGCGCGGGCGAGATCGGCTACATGCCGCTGCCCGGCGCCCCGCTGGCCCGGGACGGCGAGCGCAGCGCCGCCCGGCCGGACGCGGGCGGCGGCTTCCAGCGGCTGGTCGGCTCCCCCAGCGTCGTCGCACTCGCCCACGAACGCGGCGCGCCGGAGGTCCGCACCGTCGCCGAAGCGCTGGCCCGGGACGACGTACGGGCCGAGGTGGCGCGGCGGCTGGCGACCGGCCTGGCCGCGGTGGTCGCGGTGGTCGACCCCCGTCTGGTGGTGCTCTCCGGCGAGGTGCCGCAGGCCGGCGGGCAGGCACTGCGGTCCCTGGTCGAGGAGGAGTTCACCGGGCTCGCGCTGCCCCGCCCGGAAATCCGCATCAGCGACATCGAGGGCAACCCCATCCTCACCGGCGCGCTGCGCACGGCGCTCGCCGAGGCCCGGAACGCGGTCTTCGACACCGCATGAGCCCTCCGCCGGCACGGCCGGGGAGCCTCGTCCGGACTCCCCGGGAACCCCCGACGTAAGGAAGTCCGCATGCCGCTCTCGCGCCCGGGTGTCCGACCGCGTTCCCGTCCCCGCCGCCGTGCGCGGATCGGCCTGCCGCTGGCCCTGGCCGTCGCCGGACTCTGCGCCGCGGGCTGCGCCAACCCCGGCGTCGGCAGCGACCGCGACGACCCCACACGACCGGTCACCCTCACCTTCTGGCACGGTTGGTCCGACCCCGGCGAGGTCAAGGCCATCGACGACAGCATCGCGCGCTTCGAGAAGCGCCACCCCAACATCACGGTGAAGACGGTCGGCAACGTCACCGACACCACCATGAACCAGGCACTGCGGGCCGGCGGCGGCGACGCCCCCGACGTGGTGTCGTCCTTCACCACCAACAACGTGGGGCAGTACTGCTCGTCCGGCATGTGGGCGGACCTCGACCCCTTCCTGAAGAAGAGCGGCGTGGCGAAGGAAAAGGTCTTCCCGAAAACCCTGCTCTCCTACACGCAGTACCGCGGCCGGCAGTGCGCACTGCCGCTGCTCGCCGACACCTACGGGCTGTACTACAACAAGGACGCCTTCGAGCAGGCCGGCATCACCCGGCCACCGCGCACCATGTCGGAGTTGAAACGGGACGCCGCCAAACTCACCCGGCGCACCAAGGACGGCGGATACCGGCAGGTCGGCTTCATGCCCAACTTCCGCCTCTACCAGAACAGTCCGGACCGACTCTTCGCCCAGTGGGGACCCACCTACTTCGACCGGAACGGAAAATCCCAGCTGGCCAAGGACCCGTCCACCCGGGATTTCCTCACCACCCAGCGGGAAATCATCGACGCCCAGGGCGGATACGGCCCG
The DNA here is from genome assembly GCF_016917755.1 of Streptomyces noursei. Classification (GTDB taxonomy): domain Bacteria; phylum Actinomycetota; class Actinomycetes; order Streptomycetales; family Streptomycetaceae; genus Streptomyces; species Streptomyces yunnanensis. The sequence continues at coordinate 3,816,203 of NZ_CP070326.1, forward strand.
ACGGAGAAGTTCCGCACCACCTTCGGCGACGAGATGTCCGCACAGAACGCCTTTCTGCGGCAGAAAGTGGCCATGCACATGGACGGGGAATGGCGCGGCCTGATGCTCAAGAAGGCGAAGGCGCCGTTCGCCTGGGGCGTCGCGCCGATGCCGGTGCCCGACGACCGGGCCGACAGCTACGGCCGGGGCTACCTCACCGGCACCATCGCCGGAATCGCCCACAGCAGCCGGCACCAGAACGCGGCCTGGGAACTGGTGAAGTTCCTGACCGTGGACACCGACCAGGTCGTCGCCTTCGCCAACGCCATCCACAACGTCCCGTCCACGAAAGCCGCACTCACCTCCCCCGAACTGAACGTCGATCCGAACTTCCGCACCTTCCTCGGCATCGCCGCGAATCCGCACAGCACCGCGCTTCCCCCGTCCAACAACGGTGACATGTACGTCACTTCGCTCCAGGACTTCTCCTATCTGGCGGAGGCCGGAAAGGTGCCCGACCTCGACGCGGGGCTGCGTGACCTCGACGCACGGATAGACGCCGACACCCTCCAGTCCGAGAACTGACGGAGCCCGCCATGGCAGCCCCCTCCTCCCCCGCCCCGGCGCTGCGGCGCAAACACCTCCGCGAACGCCTGCGCATCCTGGGATTCCTCTCCCCCTGGCTCGTCGGATTCTCGGTCTTCTTCGGCTACCCGCTGATCGCCACCGGCTATTTCTCCTTCATGCACTACAACCAGATCGAGCAACCCGCTTTCGTGGGACTGCGGAACTGGAAATACGTACTGACCCAGATGCCGCTGTTCGGGCCGGCACTGTGGAACACGCTCTGGCTGGTCGTGGTGATGGTGGCGCTGCGGGTGGTCTTCGGACTGGGCATCGGCCTGCTCGTCACCAAGGTCAAATCCGGGGCCGGCTTCTTCCGCACCGCGTTCTACCTGCCGTACCTGGCCCCGCCGGTGGCCGCCACCGTCGCCTTCGTCTTCCTGCTCAACCCGGCCACCGGGCCGGTCAACGAGATCCTCGGGGCGCTCGGCATCCCGGGCCCGGAGTGGTTCAACGACCCGTCCTGGGCCAAGCCGTCACTGGTCCTGTTGTCCCTGTGGGGCATCGGCGACCTGATGGTGATCTTCATGGCGGCGCTGCTGGACGTCCCGAAGGAGCAGTACGAGGCCGCCGAGCTGGACGGCGCCGGCGCCTGGGGGAGGTTCCGCTATGTGACCTGGCCGTCGATCACCCCGATCGTGCTGTTCGCGGTGGTCACCGGCGTCGTGCAGACCATGCAGTACTACACCCAGGCGCTGGTCGCCGGGAAACTCGCCTCCGGCGTCTCCATCGGCCCCGGCAGCGTCATCCAGCCCGGCTACCCGGACCACTCCACCCTGACCGTGCCGCAGCTCATCTACTCGCTGGGCTTCCAGAACTTCAACACCGGCGCGGCCTGCGCCCTGTCCCTGGTGCTGTTCGCCATCGCCATGACCGTCACCACCCTGCTGATGCGCAAGCGCGCCGGCCTGCTCCCGGCGGAGGACTGACCGCCATGACGGAGGACTGATCCGACGTGACCACCACGACGCTCACCCGGCGCCCGGCCCGGGCCCGCACCCCCGGCACCCCGGCCGCCCGCGCGCGCCGCACGCGACTGCTGCACTGGATCGCCGTGCACACGGTGGCGGTCGCCGCCGCCCTCTTCTTCCTCCTCCCCTTCGTCTTCGTCTTCCTGACCTCCGTCATGACCGACGACCAGGCGATGAGCGGCGAACTGTGGCCGCACGAATGGAACTGGTCCAACTACGCCGCCGTGTTCACCACCCCCGGCTTCCTCGACTGGTGGCGGAACTCCCTGCTCTACGCGGGCCTGGGCACCCTCTTCACGGTCTGCTCGGCGATCCCGGTCGCCTACGCGCTGGCCCGCTTCCGCTTCCGCGGTCGCCGCACGGCGATGCTCCTCGTGATCTCCACGATGATGCTGCCGCCCCAGGTCGTCGTCATCCCGATGTACCTGGTGTGGGCGCAGCAACTGCACCTGACCGGTTCGATCTGGCCGCTGGTCGTCCCGATGGCGTTCGGCGACGCCTACTCCATCTTCCTGCTCCGGCAGTTCCTCCTGACGATCCCACAGGAATACCTGGAGTCCGCGAAGGTGGACGGCTGCGGCGAACTGCGCACCCTGCTGCGGATCGTCGTCCCGATGGCCCGCCCCGGTATCGCCGCCATCGCCCTCTTCCAGTTCTTCTTCTGCTGGAACGACTACTTCGGGCCGCAGATCTACACCGCGCAGAACCCGGCCGCCTGGACGCTCTCCTACGGCCTGGAGTCCTTCAAGAGCGCGCACAGCGTCAACTGGAACCTCACCATGGCCGCAACGATGCTGGTCATGACCCCCGTCATCGTCGTCTTCTTCTTCGCGCAGAAAGCCTTCGTCGAAGGCGTCACACTCACCGGAGTGAAGGGCTGAAACGGACATGCTGCCAACTTCCGGGGAACGCTCCCCGCACCCCCGCATCAAGATCGCAGTGGTCGGCGGCGGCTCGACCTACACCCCCGAACTCATCGACGGCTTCGCGCGGTTGCGGGACGCCCTCCCCGTCGCCGAGCTCGTCCTGATCGACCCGGCCGCCGAACGGCTGGAGCTGATCGGCGCGCTGGCCCGCCGGATCTTCGCCCGGCAGGGCCACCCGGGCCGGATCACCTGGACCGCCGATCTCGACGCCGGACTCGACGGCGCCGACGCCGTCCTCCTGCAGCTCCGGGTCGGTGGACAGGCCGCCCGCAACCAGGACGAGACCTGGCCGCTGGAGTGCGGCTGCGTCGGCCAGGAGACCACCGGCGCGGGCGGCCTGGCCAAGGCGCTGCGCACCGTCCCGGTCGTCCTGGACATCGCCGAACGGGTCCGCCGCCGCTGCCCGGACGCCTGGATCGTGGACTTCACCAACCCGGTCGGCATCGTCACCCGGGCCCTGCTCTCCCACGGGCACAAGGCCGTCGGGCTGTGCAACGTGGCCATCGGCTTCCAGCGGAAGTTCGCCAAGCTGCTCGGGGTGGCCCCCGAACGCGTCGAGCTGGAGCACATCGGCCTCAACCACCTCACCTGGGAGCGCGCCGTCCGCGTCGACGGCACGGACGTCCTGCCAACGCTCCTGGCCCGGCACGGCGACGCGCTCGCCGACGACGTCCGCATGCCCCGCGCGCTCCTCGACCACCTGGGCGTCGTGCCCTCCTACTACCTGCGCTACTACTACCAACACGACGCGGTGGTGAAGGAGCTGCGCACCAAGCCCTCCCGCGCCGCGGAGGTCGCCGCCATCGAACGTCAACTCCTCGACCTCTACGCCGACCCCGACCTGGCCGAGAAGCCCGAACTCCTCTCCCGCCGCGGCGGCGCCTTCTACTCCGAGGCGGCGGTGGCCCTGACCTCGTCGCTGCTGGGCGGCGGAACGGCCGGCGACGTCCAGATCGTCAACACCCTCAACCACGGCACGCTGCCGTTCCTGCCGGACGACGCGGTGATCGAGGTACCGGCGGCGGTGGACTCCCGGGGGGCCTCCCCCCTCCCCCTCCGCCCCCTCGCCCCCCTGTTCGCCGGGCTCGTCGCCAACGTCACGGCCTACGAGCACCTGGCGCTGGAAGCCGCCCTCAAAGGCGGCCGTGACCGGGTCTTCTCCGCGCTCCTCGCGCACCCCCTCATCGGCCAGATCGACTACGCGGACCGGCTCGCCGACGAGCTGATCGCACACAACCGGGAGCACCTCACGTGGGCCTGACCGGCACGGCGCTCGCCATCGACGCGGGCAACAGCAAGACCGACGTGGTCCTGGTGGCCACGGACGGCAGGGTCCTCGGCCGGGCCCGCGGCGGCGGATTCCAGCCGCCCGTGGTGGGCGCCGCCCGCGCCGTGGACGTGCTGGCGCCCCTGATCGCCGCGGCCCGGGCCCAGGCCGGACCAGGCGACGACGGCCCGGTCGGCCATCTCTCCGCCTTCCTCGCCAACGCCGACCTCCCCGTCGAAGTGACCCGCCTGACCGCCGAGATCGCCGCCCGCGGCTGGGCGAAGACGGTCTCCGTCCACAACGACACCTTCGCCCTGCTCCGCGCCGGACTCCCGGACCGCGGCGAGCAGTCAGGCGTCGCCGTGGTCTGCGGCGCCGGTATCAACTGCGTCGGCCTCGGCCACGACGGGGCCACCGCCCGCTTCCCGTCCCTCGGCCGGGTCTCCGGCGACTGGGGCGGCGGCTCCTTCCTCGCCGACGAGGCCCTGTGGCACGCGGCCCGCGCCGAGGACGGTCGGGGCGCCCCGACCGCACTCGCCCGCGCGCTACCGGCCCACTTCGGCCTGGCCACCATGCTGGAGCTCGTCGAGGCCCTCCACCTGCACCGGATCCCCGACGCCCGCCGACACGAACTGGCCCCGCTGCTCTTCGACGTCGCGGCGGGCGGCGACGCCGTGGCCCGCTCCGTCGTGGCCCGCCAGGCGGAGGAGATCGCCCTGATGGCCTCGGTGGCCCTGCAACGCCTCGACCTGCGCTCCGAACCGACCCCGGTGATCCTCGGCGGCAGCGTCCTCGCCGCCCGGCACCCCCTCCTCCACGATCACGTCGTCCGCCTCCTCGCCGAACACGCCCCCAAGGCCGTCCCCCACGTCATCACCGCACCCCCCGTCCTCGGCGCGGCCCTTGCCGCCCTGGACCGGACGGCGCCGGCACCGCCGCAACGCGCCTACGAACGCCTGCGGGAGGAGTGGGCCTAGGGCCTGTCACCCCACCTGTACGCAGTCGCCCCGGCGGGTCTCGGTGCGTTCGCCGGGGGCCAGGATGAGGTCTGCCGGGGGCGGGGAGTGATCGCTTTCCGTGATGATGGTGAGGGGGTGGTCGGTGTCGTTGATGATGGGTGTGGGGGTGCCGTCGGCGGCGTGGAAGAGCGGATAGGTGCCGGTCGGGTTGATGTAGGTCGTGCTGCCGATGGTGAGGAATCCGCTGGCCGTGGCGGGCTGGGTGGCGGCGGCCGAGGTCCTGGTGGCGGCCTTGGCGAGGGGGGTCAGGAGCCGGTTGATGCGACGCATGAGGTGCCTCCGTTGCTTCGGAGGTTGGCGGGAGGGCCAACCTTTCGTCACTCAGCGTAGTTGGGGGAGGGCGAGGTCGTCAGCGGCGCGCGGGAGTGAAGCAGGGGGTGCCAGGGACGAGTTGCGCGCCCCTCGGCGGTGGCGCGTTCGGCGGCCCGCCGTCCGACCGCGCGTGCGGCGGCAGGGCCCCGCCTCGCCGCTCCCCGCCGCCGACCGACCGCCGACCGCCGACCGCCGACCGCCGACCGCCGACCGCCGATCAATCGTCGAGCGGCAGTGCCAGGTCGCGGACGTGACCCGCCAGGAGGAGCACCGCGGCGTCGACGGCGGCCTGCGGGTCCTGGGCGCGGATGGCGTCGGTGAGGCGGGAGTGCGGGTCGGTGGGAGCGGCGTCGGCGGTGTCCAGGCAGGCGGCGCGGCGGAGTTCCTCGCGCAGGGCGGCGCTGAGCGAGCGGTAGATGTCGGCCAGCACGGGGTTGGCGCTGGCCTCGGCGACGAGGATGTGGAACTCGGCGTCGGCCGCGGTGAACGCCTCGCTGTCGTGGGCCGCCAGGGCGGCCTTGCGGCGGCCCAGGGCGGCCTCGATGCCGGCGAGCTGCGCGTCGGTGCGGTACTTGGCGGCCTGGCGGGCGGCGACCACGTCCAGCCCCTGGCGGACCTGGGTGACGTGGCTCAGCTCGGCGCGTTCCAGGCGGCGACGGAGGGCGACCGCGCTGTCGTCGTCGGAGATCACGAACGTGCCGTTGCCCTGCCGGGGTTCGAGGAGGCCGGAGTGGACGAGCGAGCGGACGGCCTCGCGGACCGAGGCGCGGCTGACGCCGAGGGTCTCGGACAGGGCGCTCTCGGGTGGGATGCGGCTGCCCACGGGCCAGATGCCGTTGACGATCTGGCCGCGGATCTCGTCGGTCGCGGACTCCACGAGCGACACCCGGCCCTTGCGGACGGTCTGCACTCGATCACTCCCTTGTCTCGGCGGGACGGACGTCCTGGGCCCGTCGTGGGCCGTCGCGGGAGGCGGACGGGTCCCGGGCGGGCGTCGCCGGGCGGCATGCGGTGCGGGTCCCTTGGGGCGGGACCGCCGGACGCGAGTCACCCGGGGCGGCGGCCGGTGGCGGAGCGTCCGATCCCGGTCGCCTGATGTCCGGCGACTGCTCGTAAGGGTAATGCGGGGCGGCCGCCCTCCGCCCGGCCCGGAGGGTCGATGCCGGGCGGGCGGGGAACCAGGGCGGCGGGCGGCTCCCAACGGGGGCCGTGGGCGCCCCGCGAGATGTTTGGCGTTCCGAACAAGATCGGGCCAAGTCCGGTGTGCTGGTCGGGCGGCACGGACATACTGACGCCCGTGCGCCCCGTGCCGGTGGGCGCCGGGCGCGGAGCAGGCCCGCAGTCAGCGACCCAGGGGGTGGTTCGTCGGTGTCATCGCCATCGTCCGCATCGTCCGCGACGTCGGTTTCCCCGGAGCCGTCCGCCCGGCCCGGGTCGGCCGGCGGCCCCGCCGCGCCCGCCGCACGCCGGCGCACCGCGTGGGCCGAGGGCCTGGACCAGCTGCGGGCCGCCGCCACCACCGAGCCGGGGCGGCTGCGCGCGATCGGGGCGGTGCTGGCGCTGCTGGTCGTGGTGTTCGGGGCGACCGCGGTCTGGCAGGTGACGGACCGGTCGCGGGCCGCCGACGACGTGGTGCTGCGCAGCCAGCCGCTGACCGCGGACGCGGCGAGCGTCTACCGGTCGCTGGCGGACGCCGACACCACCGCCGCCGGCGGGTTCCTGGCGGGCGGCACGGAGTCCGCGGCGACCCGTGAGCGGTACGAGGCGGATCTCGCGATGGCGTCCCGCCTGCTGGTCAGGGCGGCGGCGAACGCGCAGGTGCCGGGCGCGGAGGGCGGTGCGGCGGATCGGGCCGGTACCCAGATCGCCCGGCTGAACGCCCTGTTGCCGCGGTACACGGGCCTGGTCGAGACGGCCCGGACGAACAACCGGCAGGGGCTGCCGCTGGGCGGCGCCTATCTGCGGTACGCGAACGGGCAGATGCGCACGGAACTCCTCCCGGCGGCCCAGGCGTTGTACGACGCGGAGCGGCAGCGGCTGACCGCCGACCACGAGCGGGCCACGGCGTGGCCGTGGTTCGCGCTGGCCGCCGGGGCGCTCGCAATCGGGGCGCTGGGCTGGGCGCAGCGCCGGCACTACCGGCGCACCCACCGGGTGTTCAACCGCGGTCTGCTGGCGGCGACGGTGGCGTCGGTGGCGGTGCTGCTGTGGCTGGTGGCGGCGCACACGGTGGCGCGGGCCGGGCTGTCCGATGCGTATGCGCACGGCGCACGGTCGTTGCAGGTGCTCAATACGGCGCGGATCGACGCGCTGCGGGCGCGCGCCGACGAGAATCTGACGCTGGTGGCGCGCGGAGCGGTGTTGACGGCGGACCAGAAGGACTTCTACGAGGTCGATTTCCAGGCGAAGATGGGGCATCTGGCCGGCCCGGGCGACCGGGGATCGGCGGATGTGTCCGGGGAGTTGGGGACGGCGCTGGCACTGGCGGGCGACGAGGCGGGGCGCCGACCGGTGCGGGAGGCGCTGGCGGCCGTCGGGCAGTGGCGGGCGCGGCACGCCGACGCGCGGTCGGCGGACGACAAGGGGGACTACGACCGGGCGCTGGCGAAGGTGATCGGCGGGGACGGTTCGACGGGCGCGTCGTTCGACCGGGTCGACACCGGGCTGGGGCGGGCGCTGGTCCACGAGCAGGCGCGGTTCCGGTCGGCCGCGGACGGCGGGCGGGCGGCGTTCGGCCTGCTGGCGGTGGGCGCGGCGGTGTTGGCGGTGCTGGCCGCCGCGGCGGCGGTGCTGGGCATCGGGCGCAGGCTGTCGGAGTATCGGTGAGGGGGTCAGGGGAAATGGGGACGCGCGGGCGGGGGCTGCGGAATCTGCGGGCGGTCCTGGCGCCGGTGGCGGCGGGCATGGCCGTGATGGCGGCGACCGCGACGGTGCTGGTGCCCGCGCTGGGCCACGGCGTGCGCCCGGAGGCCCCGCGTCCGGTGGCGACGCACCGGGCGTACGGGCCGGGCACGGCGCCCGCGTCGCCGGCCGCGGCGCGGTGCACGCCGGCCAGCGCGGCGGAGAGCCTGCGGCCGTCGCCGGCCGACGGGCCCGCGGTGGAGCGGATCAAGAAGAAGGGCCAACTGGTCGTCGGGGTGGACCAGAACACCTATCGGTGGGGGTACCGCGACCGGGACACCGGCCGGCTGGAGGGTTTCGACATCGATCTGGCGCGGGCGATCGCCAAGGACATCCTGGGGCCGGACGCCAAGGTCGTCTTCCAGGCGGTGCCGACCAATCAGCGGATCCCCGCGGTCCGGCAGCGCACGGTGGACATGGTGGTGCGGACGATGACGATCAACTGCGCGCGCAAGGAGCAGGTGGCGTTCTCCACGGCGTACTTCCAGGCGGGGCAGCAGGTGCTGGCCCCGAAGCGGTCGACGATCACGGCGTTCGACGACTCGTTGCGGGGCAAGCGGGTGTGCACCGCGGCCGGTTCGACGGGCGAGACGGAGCTGGCGCGGCGCAGCCACGGCGCGCGGGTGCTGACCGCGCCGAATCAGCTGGACTGTCTGGTGCGGCTCCAGTTGGGCGAGGCGGACGCGGTGGTCACCGACAGTGCGCTGGCGGCGGCGCAGGCGGCGCAGGACCCGACGGTGGAGTTGAAGGGCGCGCCGTTCACCGACGAGTCGTACGGCGTGGCGATGAACAAGGACGATCCGGATCTGGTGCGCCGGGTCAACAAGGTCCTGGACGACTACCGCAGCGGCGGGGAGGACAGCCCGTGGATGCGGGCGTACCGGAAGTGGTTGCAGGCCGATCTGCCCGGCATATCGGGGCCGCCGGAGCCGCAGTACGGCGACTGAGGGTGGTCCGGCGGCGCTCGGGGCCCCACCGGGCGCCGGATGGGGTCACTATGGAGGGGCTGGAGCGGAGGTAGGGAGCCGGAGGGGCGGCGAGCGAGGCCACGAGCACCAACCGCGGTGCACGGTACGCGTATTGGAGAGGTGATCGATGGGGGTCCCTGGACCCTTCCCCGGCTCGGCGGGGAGGCCCGATGCCCCGGCGCTGGACCGGGAGGAGGTGGACCGCGCGCTGGCGCGGCTCGGCGCCGAGTACGAGGCGATCGAGACGTCGCTGCTCGCGTTGCAGGACCACGCCGGCCGTCGGCTCCTGGAGGGCGCCGAGCTGTCGGGCGTCACCAAGGAGCGCTGGGCCGAGACGGAGCGGTCCCTTGCGGTGCTGTGGGCGTTGTTCGACGCCTATACGGAGGTGCTGACGGCCGCGCGGGAGCTGCGGGGGCGGCGGCGCTGGCTGTCCGCGGAGGATCTGGCGGAGCTGTCGGCGCTGTTGCGCGACGGTGCGGTGACGGTGCCGGCCGCGGCGGGCGACGAGCCGAGAGCCGGCGGAAGGATCGGCCTGGAGGAGCTGGTCGGCCGGTTGAACGGGCTGTACGCGCGGTCGTTGGACGTCATCGTGGCGGCGGACGCGGTGTGGTCGGCGCTGCCGGCCCGGATAGACCTGCTGGCGGAGGAGTTGCAGCGGACGCGGTCGCTGGCGCATTCGGTGGGGGTACGTCCGGGGGAGCATCCGGCGGGTGACGATCTGGACCGGATCACCGAGGAGTTGACGCGGTTGCGGGCGCGGGTGATCGCGGATCCGCTGGCGTTCTGGGTGTCGTCGGGGGCGGGGAGCGCGGCGCCGGGCGGGGGCCGTCCGGACACCGCCCGTTATGACCGGGCGGCGCGTGCGTTGGAGGACATCCGGCGTGAGGTGGCGGCGGTGCTGGACGTGCGGCAGGACGCGGAGCGGCGGTTGATGCTGCTGCGTGACGTGCTGTCGCGGGCGGACCGTACGTTGACCGAGGCGCGGCAGGCGCGCGGGGAGGTGCTGGCGAAGATCGCCGCGTCGGAGGTGCCGGCGGTCAGTGGCCCGTCGACGGTGCTGCACGAGCAGTTGGCGGCGGCCGCCGAGTACCGCCGGCGGGCGCAGTGGCACCGGTTGTCGCCGCTGCTGGACAGCCTGGAGGAGCGGGCGGAGGACGAACTCCAGAGGGCCCGCGAGTCGTTGACGGCGGTGACCGCGCCGCTGGCGGTGCGGGCCGAGCTGCGCGGCCGGTTGGACGCGTACCGGGCGCGGTTGGCGCGGCACGGTCTGGCGGGGGATCCGCTGCTGATGGAGCGGTACGACGTCGCGCGGCGGATGTTGTGGAGCGCGCCGTGCGATCTGCGGGCGGCGGAGCAGGCGGTGTGGCGCTATCAGGAGGCGGCGGCGGAGGCCGTGGCTCCGGAGCCGCGGGACGGCAGGGGGGAGCCGTGACGGAGCGCGACGGGGGGCGGTGTCAGCGTCGGGAGTGTGCCGGGCGCTACGAAGACGTCGGCGACGGGGAGCTGTACTGCGAGGTGTGCGGGCTGGCGCCGGTGGTGTCCGCCGAGGGGCTGCTGTCGGCGACCGCGACGGTGTTGACGCAGCGGGTGGAGGCCGGTGGGGCGACGGTCGCCGCGCCGCCGCCGAGCGGTGCCCGCGGGCGGCGGACGGTCGGGACGCATGTCCCCGCGCAGCGGCCGGGCGGCGGGGCCGGGAGCGGGCCGGCCGCCCGGACGCCGGTGGTGGTGCGCGGCAGCGGGCGGGGCAGTGGCCGCCCGGCCTCGGGGTCGGGCGGTGGTTCCGGGGCGTCGCGGGGGCGGTTGGGCGCCGGGCTGGTGGCGGTGGAGCAGGTGCCGCGGCGCGATCCGCGGGCGGCGGTGCTGGCGCATCCGGAGGTGCCGGAGCGGAAGCGGTTCTGCAGCCGGGGCGAGTGCGGGGCGCCGGTGGGGCGGGGCCGGGACGGCCGGCCGGGCACGGCGGAGGGCTTCTGCACCAAGTGCGGCCATCCGTACAGCTTCGTACCGAAGTTGCGGTCCGGGGAGCTGGTGCACGGCCAGTACGAGGTCGTGGGGTGTCTGGCCCACGGCGGGCTGGGCTGGATCTATCTGGCGCGGGACCGGGCGGTCGACGACCGGTGGGTGGTGCTCAAGGGCCTGCTGGACACCGGTGACGAGGAGGCGCTGGCGGCGGCGGTGTCCGAGCGGCGGTTCCTCGCCGCGATCGAGCACCCCAACATCGTGCGGATCTACAACTTCGTGGAGCATCTGGACCGCACGACGGGCAGCCGGGACGGCTACATCGTCATGGAGTACGTGGACGGCATCTCCCTGAAGGACCTCGCCAACGAGCGGCGCACCTCGAAGGGGCGCCGCGATCCGATGCCGGTGGAGCAGGCGTGCGCGTACGGCATCGAGGCGCTGGAGGCGCTGGGCCATCTGCACAGCCGGCAGTTGCTCTACTGCGACTTCAAGGTCGACAACGCCCTCCAGCAGCACGACCGGCTCAAGCTGATCGACCTGGGCGCGGTGCGGCGGGCGGACGACCACGAGAGCCCCATCTACGGCACGATCGGCTATCAGGCGCCCGAGGTCGGCGAGGTGGGCCCGTCGGTCGCCTCCGACCTGTACACCGTCGCCCGCACCCTCGCCGTCCTCACCTTCGACTTCCAGGGCTACACCAATGTCTTCGCGGACTCCCTGCCGGACCCGGACCACATCGAGGTGTTTCGCGCGCACGAGTCCTTCTACCGGCTGCTGGTGCGGGCCACCGATCCGGATCCGGGCCGGCGTTTCGGTTCCGCGGAGGAGATGGCCGAGCAGCTGACGGGGGTGCTGCGGGAGGTGGTGGCGCTGCGGACGGGCGAGCCGCGGCCGGCGCTGTCCACCCTGTTCGGGCCGGAGCTGCGGGTGGTGGGCACCGAGCCGGTGCCGCCGCCGGCCGGCGACAGTTCGCTGCTGGGCGGCCGGCGGCCCGGTCGGCGGCGCGCCGGGCGGGTCGCGCGCGAGCCGGCGCGGGTGGGCGGCGGCCCGGAGCTGCGGCCCCTGGACGTGGCCGGGGCGGCGCTGGCGCTGCCGGTGCCGCGGGCGGATCCGGACGACCCCCATGCCGGTTTCCTGGCCGGTCTGCACGCCGCGACCCCGGCGGAGCTGCTGGCCGCGCTGCGGGCGGCGCCCACCGACTCGCCGGAGGTCCGGCTGCGGACCCTGCGCGCCCAACTGGAGCTGGGCGGGGACGCGGTGGCCTTCGAGGGCGACGGGCCGGGTTCCCCGGCGCGGTGGGACGAGGACCCGTGGGGCGCCGACGGGCAACCGGACGCGTACGGGTCCGGGGACTGGCGGGTGGTGTGGCACCGGGGGCTGGCGGCGCTGGCGACCGGCGACCGGGAGGGCGCCGCGCTGGCCTTCGACGCGGTCTACGACGCCTTCCCCGGCGAGCCGGCGCCGAAGCTGGCGCTGGGCATCAGCGCCGAGTTGCTGGGGCAGTTGGACAACGCGGCGGAGTACTACCGCCTCGTATGGGCGACAGACCGGAGCTATGTGAGTGCCGCGTTCGGGCTGGCCCGGGTGCGGCTGGCGGCCGGTGACCGGGCGGGTGCGGTGACGGCCCTGGAGTCCGTCCCGGAGGCGTCCATCCACTACACGGCGGCGCGGATCGCGGCGGTCCGGGCCCGGCTGCGGCAGCGCTCGCCCCGGGAGCCGCTGCTGCCGGATCTGCGGGCCGCGGCCCAACAGGTCGAGGCGCTGGCCGACTTCGGTCTGGACGACCGGCGCCGGGAAGTCCTCGCCACCGAAGTACTGGGCAGTGCCCTGGACTGGGTACTCTCCGGGAGCCACGGCGACGGGCCCGGGGCCGGTGCCCCGGGTGACGGGGCGCCGGACGGTGCCGCCGGGCCGGCGCTCCTCGGCAGTCCGCTGGACGAGCGCGGGCTGCGGTTCGGGCTGGAGCGGTCGTACCGTCTGTTGGCACGGCTGGCGCAGCGTGGCGAGGAAAGGATCGAGCTGGTGGAGCGGGCCAACCGCTTCCGCCCCAGGACATGGGTGTGACATGGGTGTGACTGGGCCGTCCCGCTGCCGGAGCTGCGGTGAGCCGCTCGACGCGGGGGACAACTACTGCGGGCGGTGCGGCGCCGATCCCCTGACGTCGGGCGGTTTCGGCAGGCCGGCGGGATACGGGGCACCACCGGCGGCGGCGTTCGCCGCGGGGCCGGCGGCGCAGGTGGGTCCGCCGCCGCCCGACCCCACGACCCGCCTCCCGATCGGGGACGCGACGGCGCCGACCGCGCCCGCTGCCGGCGACCGGCCCGCCGACCCGCGGGTGGTCGGCTACGAGGCGGTCGCCGACGCCGCCGCCGGCGCCGGGTCGCGGGCCGAAGCGGAGGTTTTGGCGACGGCCCGGGAAGAGGCCCCGGCGGGAGCCGAAGCGGAGCCGGCGGCGGGCACCGCGACGGACGCCGGGACGGCGGACGCGCCGGCGCCCGGAGAGGCCGCCGAGCCATCAAGCGGAACGACCGACGAAGGGGCCGCGGAGCCGGGTCCGGCGCCCGCCGCGGGGGAAACCGGAACTGCCTCGGAGGACCTGCCCGAGCGCCAACGCGACCACCTGGAGCGGGAGTTGCAGGGCGTCGCTGCGGTCAGCGACCGCGGTCACCGGCACCACCGCAACGAGGACTTCTTCGCGCTGGGCGACACCGTGCTGGCGGACGGCGCGCCCGCGGTGATCGCGGTGGTCTGCGACGGGGTCTCCTCGGCGACCCGCCCGGACGACGCCTCCAAGGCCGCCGCCGAACGGGCCACCGGGGCGCTGCGGATGGCGCTGCCGCGCGGCACGCACCCGCAGCAGGCCATGCACGACGCGGTGCTGGCGGCCTCGGCGGCGGTCGACGCGCTGGCCGTCGACCCCTCGATAGCGCACGACGAGTTCCGCCAGCAGAACGCCCCGGCCTGCACGATCGTCGGCGCGCTGGTCGGCGGCGGGCTGCTGACCATCGGCTGGGTCGGCGACAGCCGGGCGTACTGGATCCCCGACGACCGCACCGCACCGCCGGTCCGGCTCACCGAGGACGACTCCTGGGCCGCCCAGATGGTCGCCAACAACCTCATGACCCAGGACGAGGCCAACGCCGACGAGCGGGCGCACGCCATCACCGGCTGGCTCGGCGCCGACGCGTACGAGGTCGAACCGCACGTCGCGGCGTTCCGGCCGGACGGGCCAGGGACGGTCGTGGTGTGCACCGACGGGCTGTGGAACTACGCCGAGACGGCCGGGTCGATGGCCGCGGTGCTGCCCCTGGACGCGCCGGTCCGGCCGCTGAACGCCGCGCGGGTGCTGGTCGACCACGCGCTGGACGGCGGCGGGCACGACAACGTAACGGTCGCGGTGGTGCGGTTCCCCACCCCCGCGGAAGGGGCAGGATCGGCCTAGGGCCTGTCCATGCAGTCCCGTCGTTCGCCCGGGGGGGCGGGCCCGGCCGGCGGCCGGCGGCAGCCGCAAGGAGCGGACGTAACCCATGGCCAACTTCGCCAAGTCGCGGGTGCCGCGCTTCACCGCCGAGGTGCACCACAACCCCTGCCTCCCCGAGGGCGGGCAGGCGTTGCACGCCGTCGTCACGGTCACCGCGACCGGCGGCGGTTCGACCGGTGGGCGCCCGGTGCCGCGACCGGAGGCGGGGGCCTCCGCGGCGGCCGGGCCGGAGCACGGGCCGGCCGACGCCCTCGGGCCGGACACCGGGGTGGTACTGCGGGTGCGGACCCCGCTGGGCGCCGAGGTGGGGTTCCTGCGGCAAGTGGCGCCCGCCCCCGAGGACCTGACCGGCCGGCGCAGCGCGTCGGGGCCGCGCTCGGGCGACTACCCGACCGGCCCCTGGGGCGACGAGTCCCGCGACTACCACCTCTTCCTGCGCGTCCCGGACCCCGGGCTCGGCCGGGAGATGCTGGCCGCCCGGCTCTCCGTGCTGCTGCCCGCACCGGACGGCGCCGCGCCGCGGGTCGTGGCGCAGGGTCTGGTCCGGGCCGTGTGGACGGACGATCCGGCCGCCGCGGTACGGATCGATCCACAGGTGGCACACCACACAGGTCGGTCCGAACTGGCGCAACTCATCCAGCGGGGACTGGATGCGGCCAAGTGGGGAGATGCCGCCCGCGCCGTGCACGAACTGCGCCGTGCGGCGCGGCTGGCCGGCGGCCCCGGGAGCGAGGACACTGCGAAACTCCTTGCGAAGGTGGTGGGCGACGTCGATACCGCGACCGGTACTGTGCGACAGGCGGCGAAGGCGCCCGAGGTCGAACGGGAGAGCTCCCGAACGGCGCCGGACACCCACTCATCGCCCGCAGAAACCGCAATGAACGAGCACGATCACCACTGATCAGTACCACCCGGAAGAAACGGTACGGAGGGGGAAGAACCGACATGCCGACCTGCCCGAGCGGCCACCAGTCGGCGGCCGAAGACTGGTGCGAGGTGTGCGGCCAGCGCATGGCGGGTGCTGTTCCCCCGCCACCCTCTCTGCCCGCCGGATTCCTCAACGCGCCGCCGCCCGCCGAGCCGACCGGTCCCGCGGGTCCGCCGCCCGGCATGCCCGGTCCGCCGCCGGCGGGCCAGCCCGGCCCGCCCCCCGGCATGCCCGCCCCCGGCCAGCCCGGCCCGCCGCCCGGCTTCGGCGGCCCCGCCGCGCCCGCACCCGGCCCCGGTATGCAGGGCGGCCCGGAGGGCTACGGCTTCCCGCCGCCCGCGCCCGGCCCCGGTGGTCCCGGTGCGCCCGCACCCGGCCCGGCCGGCCAGCCGCCGCAGGGCGGTTACGGCTTCCCGCCGCCGGCACCCGGCCCCGGCGCCCCCATGCCCGGCCCCGGCACCCCGCCGCAGGGCACCCCGCCGCCCGTCGCCCCAGCTCCGGCGCCCGGCCCCGAGCAGTCCACGGAGTTCTGCCCGCAGTGCCGCACGCCGCGCGAGGGCATGGCGCCGTTCTGCGCGGAGTGCCAGTACAACTTCCTCACCCACTCGCCGGCGTCGTTCGCCCCGCCGCCCGGTGCGCCCGCGCCCGGCCCCGGCGGCCAGCCGCCGCAGGGCGGCTACGGCTTCCCCCCGCCGGCACCCGGCCCCGGCGCCCCCATGCCCGGCCCCGGCCTCCAGGGCGGCCAGGGCGGTTACGGCTTCCCGCCGCCGCAGGCCCCGCCGCCCGTGCAGCCGGGCCCGCCGCCCGGGGCGCCCGCCCCCGGTGGCTTCCCGGGCCAGCCCGGCCCGCCCCCCGGCATGCCCGGCCCCGGCCCGGCCGGCCAGCCCGGTCCGCCGCCGCCCCCGCAACAGGGCGCCGACGACTGGACGTTGACCCCGCCGAGCCAGCCGCACGCGGCGCACGCCGCCCCACCGATGGCGCCCCCGCAGCCCGGACCCGGCCCGCAGGCCCCGTACGAGCAGCCCGCACCGTACGAACAGCAGCAGCCCGCGCCGTACGAACAGCAGCAGCCGGCCCCGTTCCCGCCGCAGCAGCCCCAGCCGGGACCCGACGGCCAGTGGGGCGGCGCCCCCGGCCCGGCTCCGATGGCGCCGCCGCAGGGCCCGCCGCCGGTGATCGGCGACGGCTGGGTGGTGGCCATCGCGCCGGACCGCGAGTACTTCATGGCGATGATGAGCCGCAGCGGCCCGGAGGCGGCGGGGCTCAACCTGCCCTCGTACTCCCCCGAGCAGGTGCTGCCGCTCGCAGGCGGCCAGGTCTCGGTGGGCCGCCGCCGGAACAGCACCGGTGAGTCCCCGGACGTCGACCTGGGCCGGACCCCGGAGGACCCGGGCGTCTCGCACCAGCACGCCCTGCTCGTCCAGCAGCAGGACGGCAGCTGGGCGGTGGTGGACCAGAACTCCACCAACGGCACGACGGTCAACCTCGCCGAGGAGCCGATCCAGCCGTACGTCCCGGTGCCGCTCCACGAGGGCGACCGGGTGCACGTCGGCGCCTGGACGACGCTGACCGTCCGCCGCGGCTGACCGCACGACGCCGACCCGTCAACTCCGGGGCGTGATCGACCGATCGCGCCCCGGAGTCGCATTCGGTTCCGGACGTCCTAAGCCCCCGGTCCTCGGTCGGGGTGTCTGCCACCATGGACCGGTGAACAACATTCCGCACAGCACGCTTCAGGAGCAGACCTTCTACGAGCAGGTCGGCGGCGAGGACACCTTCCGCCGCCTGGTGCGCCGCTTCTACGAGGGGGTCGCCGAGGACCCGCTGCTGCGGCCGATGTACCCGGAGGAGGATCTGGGGCCGGCCGAGGAGCGCCTCGTCCTGTTCCTCATGCAGTACTGGGGCGGCCCCCGCACCTACAGCGAGAACCGCGGCCACCCCCGGCTGCGGATGCGGCACGCCCCGTTCGCCGTCGACCGGGCCGCGCACGACGCCTGGCTGCGGCACATGCGGGACGCCGTGGACTCCCTCGGGCTGGCCGAGGACCACCGGACGCAGTTGTGGAACTACCTCACGTACGCGGCAGCGTCGATGGTCAACACCGCCGGCTGAGAGAACGGTCACACCGACCGGAATCCCCGCGTCCCTGTCACGATCCGGTCAAGACCACCCGTGAACCGCCCACCCGGCACACCGCTCTCTGAAAACATCCACGACATCCGATCACCCATTCGGATACGTCGCGTTTTCGGGCGTCGAGAGCCGCCGGTGCACCCCGGCCGGGGGCCCGTGCCGCTCCGGGGGGATCCGTGTCCGGCTTCATCGTGCTGCGGGTACGCGCACACCGCGCGCTGCTGGCCGCTGCCCTGCTCTCGGTGCTGCTGACCGCCACCGTGCTGGCCACCCTCTCCGCCTTCTCCGACGCGGTCGGCGACGCCGGGCTGCGACAAGCCCTGAGGGGAGTTCCCCAAGCTCTCGACTCCGTTCGAGCAGCGGAGACCTCCATCGCACCCGCCACCGCCCTCCAGGTCAAGGCCCAACTCCCGGCCTCCGGGCGGCAGTCCGCCGACCGGGCCGTCGAACGGGGCGCCCGGCGGGCCTTCGCCGGACTGCCGTTCACCGTCCGCACCCTGACCCGCTCCGGCCCGTACGCGCTGCCCCGCACCCACCGACCGACGGGCGCCGCCGAGCGGACGGCGGACGCGACGGGCGGCGACGAGCCCGACCTCACCCACCTCGCGCTCCTCGACCGCGACCGGATCGAGCTCACCGCCGGCCGCTGGCCCGGTGCGGCGGTGCACGGCCGGGTCCCGGTGGCGCTGCCGGAGGCCGCCGCCACCGGGCTCGGTCTCCGTCCCGGCCGCCGCCTCACCCTCGACAACCGGTTGTCCGGCCCCGCCCACCTCACCATCGAGGTCACCGGCGTCTACCGGCCCAAGGACCGCACCGACCCGTACTGGAAGCTCGACGAGCTCGGCGGCCGCGGGGTGCGCACCCTCGGCTTCACCACGTACGGGCCGCTGCTCACCGGGCCGGGGGCGTTCGGGGCCGGCGGGCCGCTGACCCAGGACTCGGTGGCCTGGCTGGCCACCGCCGACTTCCGCACCCTGACCGCGGACCGGCTGCCCGCACTGGCCGCCGCCGCGCGCCCCGCCACCCGGGCGCTGACGGCCGACCCGGCGTTCCACGGCCGGGCCACCGCCGGCACCGAACTCCCGGACACACTGGGGAAGTTACGGCGGTCGCTGCTGGTGAACCGGTCCACCGTGCTGATCGTCGCGCTCCAGCTCCTGCTGCTGGCCGGGTACGCGCTGCTGCTGGTGGGGCAACTGCTGAGCGCCGAGCGGACCGACGAGCGGATCGTGTTGCGCGCCCGCGGCGCCTCCCGGCGGCGGCTCGCCGGACTGGCCCTGGCCGAGGCGCTGTTGCTGGCGCTGCCGGCCGCGGTCGCCGCCCCGCTGCTGGCCGGCCCGCTGCTGCGGCTGCTGGCGGACGGCGGTTGGGGTCTCCCCTGCCACCACGGTCTCGGGAGCCTGGGGACGGTCCGGTGCGAGCTGCCCCTGGAAGCCGCCCGCACCGGCGCCACCTGGCTGACCGGGGCGCTGGTGGCGTGGGGCTGCGCCGTCGCGGTGGCCGCGCCGGCCGTGCTGCGGTCCGGCGCGGACGACCCTGCCGTACAGGGGCGGACCCGGCCCCGCGCGCTCCGGGCCGGCGCCGACCTGGGGCTCCTGGTGGTCGCCGGGGTGGCGTACTGGCAGTTGTGGCGGCGGACCGGCGACGGCGGCGGGGTGCTGACCGAGGACGGCGACGGCACGCTGGGCATCGACCCGGTGCTGGTGGCCGCGCCGGCACTGGCCCTGCTCGCCGGCACGGTGCTGACGCTGCGCCTGCTGCCGCCGGCCGCCGGGCTCGCCGAACGGGCCGCGGCCCGCGGCCGGGGACTGGCCGCGGCACTGGCCGGCTGGCAGATCAGCCGCCGCCAGCTGCGCGGCACCGGGCCGGTGCTGCTGCTGGTGCTGGCCACCGCGCTGGGCATGCTGGCGATCGGGCAGCGTGCCTCGTGGGACCGCTCGCAGGACGACCAGGCGGACTTCCGGGCGGCCGGCCCGGTGCGCGTACTGGACGGTCGGACACCGCAGTCGGGGCAGGGCGACGGCTATGCGGCCGTTCCCGGGGTGGCCGCGGCGCTGCCCGTCGGGTACTCCACCCTGGACCTGCCGGACGGCCATGCCGGCTCGCTGCTGGCCCTGGACACCCGCCGGGCGGTGGGAGCGCTGCGGCTCCGCGGCGACCTGCTGGGCGGCCCCGCCGACGGGCCGGCCGCCCGCCGCGCCACGGCGGACCTGCTGCGGGCGGCGGCACCCCCGGCCGGCATCCCGCCGGGCATCGAAATCCCCGCGGACACCGCACAGTTGCACCTCACCCTCACCCTGACCTCGCTGCGGACCCTGCCCGCGCCCCGGCACCTCCCGTCCGACGGCAGCGGCCCCCGCCCCGCCTCACCGGACACCGGCCCCGTCCCCGCCACCGTCTCCGTCCTCGTCACCGACGCGCACGGCAGCCCGCACGCCCTCCCGCTCGGCGCCGTCCCGGCCGACGGCCACCCGCACACCGGCACCGCCCACCTCGCCGCGGCGGGCGGCGCCCCGCCGGGCCGGCCGACCGGACCGCTGCGGCTGACCGGCCTCCTCCTCGTCGTGGACCAGCCGCCGGTCCCGCACCGCCAACGGCTCACCGTGGACGCCGCGCGGGCGGTCACCGCCGACGGCGCCGCGCACCGCCTCACCGCCCCGCGGGGCCTGGCCTGGACGGGCCGGATCACCGACCGGAGCGCCTCCGCCGGCACCCCCGGCGGCCCCCGGGCCGGCCGCGCCGAGGTGCCCGACGGCGGGCTGCTGGCGCAGACCTACGACAGCGGCGCCCGCCAGGACGAGTGGAGCGCCGCGGTCACCACGGTGCGGATCACCGCCGCGCACCCCGCGCGCCCGCCGCTGGCGGCCGTCGCCACCGACGCGTTCCTGCGCGCCAGCGGCTCCCGGGTCGGCGCGGTCGTCGACATCACCGTCAACGGGCAGGCGCTGAAGGCCAGGATCGTCCGGGCGGTGCGCGCGCTGCCGGGCCCGGCGGACGAACCGGTCGGCTCCGGCGGGCTGCTGGTCGACTTCGGCGCGGTCAACGAGGCGCTGTCCGATCTGGGCGCCGGCCCGCTGGACGCCGCCGAGTGGTGGCTGCGCCCCCGGCCCGGCGCCACCGCGACGGTGGTCGCGGCGCTGCGGGCCCGCCCCGACCTCGAACCCGGCCAGGTGCTGGTCCGCGACGAGATCGCCCGGGAGCTGCACGACGACCCGCTGGGCCGCGGCCCGCAGACCGCGCTGGCCGCCGCGGCGGCGGTCGCGGTGGCGCTGGCGGCGACCGGTTTCGCGGTCGGCGCGGCCGGCTCGGTCCGCGAACGGGCCCGGGAGTTCGCCGTCCTGCGGGCCCTGGGCGCGCCCCGTCCGCAACTGGCCCGGATGATCGCCGCCGAGCAGGGCGTCCTGATCGTGCTGGCGCTGGCCGTCGGCACGGCCCTGGGGGCGGTGCTGACGCGGGCGGTGGTCCCGCTGGTGGTGCTGACCCAGCAGGCGGGCCGCCCGGTGCCGCCGGTGCTGGTGGAGCTGCCGGCCGGCCAGGTCGTCGGCCTGCTCGCGGCGGTGGCGGCGGTCCCACTGCTGGTCGTCGCGGCCGTCGGGCTGCGCCGCGGCGACCCGGTACGGGCCCTGCGCGGCCAGGGGGAGCGCTGAGATGCCCGAGCAGACGGGGGTGCGATGACGACGCCGAAGGCACACGCGACGCCCGGCGGGCTGCCGGCCCGGCTGCGCGCCGCCCTCCCCCCGGCTCCCCGTCTGCTGCGGGCGGGGCAGTCGCCGACGGCCGTGTTGGCGCTGGGCGCGCTGATACTGGTCACCGCGTTCCTCGCGGCGGCCTTCCCGCGCGGCGTGGACGCCTACGAGACCCGGGGCGTCCGGGCAGCGCTGGGCGACGTCCGCCCCGACCAGCGGATGGTGGAGATCACCGCGAGCCGCCACGACACCGCCGCCGCCCACTACGCCCCGGACACGCTGACACATCAGGACGCGGCGATCCGGGGCCAGTTGACCGCCGCCGCCCCCTTGCGGCTCTCCCCCGCCGACGCGGTCCGCGGCGTCCGCACCACCACCCCGCTGACCTCCGCCGACCCCGGCCTGCCCCGCCCCGACGGCGTCGTCCCCGCCTTCTCCCTGTACGCGGTCGCCGACCTGGCCCGGCACGCCACCGTCACCCGGGGCCGCCTCCCGCGCCCCGCACCGGTCGGCTCGTCCGCCCGGGAAGCGGCGGTCACCGTCGCCACCGCCCGCGTCCTCCACCTGCACCCGGGGAGCCGACTCCGCCTCGGCGGGCTGACGTTGCGGATCTCCGGGCTCCTCGCCCCGCGCGCACCCGACGGGCCGTACTGGGCGCTCGACCCGCTCCTGGTGAACGCCGCCCTGAGCACCGGCGGCACCCCGCCGACGAAGCGGTGGCGCGCCGCGCTGCTGCTCGCCCCGGAGGACGGGCCGGCGCTGCTGTCCACCCCGGGGGAGCCGGAACGGTTCTGGCGCTACCCCGTGGACACCAGCACGCTGACCGCCGGTCAGGCCCCCCTGCTCCAAGACCGGGTGCGGTCCCTCCAACACGGCCCCGGGCTGGTCCGCCTGCGCGCGGTGGTGGGCTCCGGCGGGCTGGCGGACAGCGCGCTGGACGGCCTGTTGGACGGTTTCGGGCGGTCCCGGGACGCGGTCGCGCCAGTCGTCGCGGTGGCCGCCTGCGGCATCGGCACCGTCGCGGGCGTCGTCGTCCTCATGACCGGCGCCCTGGCGGCCGCCCGCCGCCACCGCGAACTGGCGCTGCTGCGGGCCCGGGGCGCCTCGCTGCCCGGACTGGTCGGCCGGCTGACGGCGGAGACCGCCGCGGTGGCGCTGCCCGGCGCCGCCGTCGGCTGCGCCCTCGCCGTCCTCCTCATCCCCGGCGAACGCCTCCTGCCGTCCCTGCTCGCCGCGGCCGGCGTCGGGCTGCTCGGCACCCTCGCGCTGCCCCTGCGGGCCGCCGCCGCACACCGCACGACCCGCCCCGCGGTCCGCGTGGACCTGGTCGGCGGCCGGCCCTCCCGACGCCGCACGATCGCCGAACTCACCGTGCTGGCCCTGTCGGTGGCCGCGGTGCTGGCCCTGCGCCGCCGCGGCACCGGCTCCGGCGGCGTGGACGCCCTGGTCAGCGCGGCCCCCGTGCTGGTCGCGGTGATCGCGGCGCTGCTGCTGATGCGGCTGTACCCGCTGCCGCTGCGGCTGGCGGCCCGGCCCGCCGCCCGCGCCCGGGGGCTGTCCGGCTTCCTGGCCCTGGCCCGGGCCGGCCGCGCCCCCGCCGCCGGACTGCCGCTGCTCGCCCTCCTCGTGGCGCTGACCACCGCGTCGTTCGGCGGCTCGGTGCTCGCCGGGGTCGCCGACGCCCGCGACCGCGCGGCGCTGACCGCGGTCGGCGCGGACGCCCGTCTCACCGCCACCGCGCCGCTCCCCGCGCGCCTGTTGTCGTCCCTGGCCACCGTCCCGGGCGTCCGGGACGCCGTCCCGCTGCGCCTGAGCACCCAACCCGCCGACGACAACGGCCCGTCCCTCTACCTCGTCATCGCCGACGCCGACGCCTACGCCCGGCTCGCCCGCGCCACCGGCCTGGGCGCCTTCGACGCCACCGCGCTGGCCGACCCCGGCGGCGACGAGCCCCTCCCGGCCCTTGTCTCCCCCGGTGTCCGCACCCGTTTCGGCAACGCCCCGATGGTGCTGCAACCGGAGTTCGGCCAACTCGTCGTCCGCCCGGCCGTGGTGCGCCGGGACACGCCCGCCCAGCCCGGCGGCGACTTCGTCGTGGTCGACGCCCGCAGCGTGGCCCGGCTCCACCCCGACACCTACGCCGACCCCGCCACGGCCCCCTCCCTCGTCCTCCTCGCCGGCCCCTCCCTCGATGTCACCGCCCTCCGCGCCACCGTCCGGGCCCACACCCCCGCCTCCCTCCCCACCCGCCTCACCCTGCGCACCACCACCCGTGCGCTGCTCGCCGACTCCCCCCTCCAGCAGGGCGCGGAACGCCTCTACACCGCGACCGTCGCCGCCGGCGCCGGCTTCGCGCTGCTGGTCCTGTTCCTGTCCCTCCTCCAGACCGCCCCGGAACGCGCCCGCCTGCTCACCGGCCTCCGCGCCCTCGGCCTCCCCCCGTCCCAGGGCCGCCGGCTGCTCGTCCTCGAAGCCCTCCCCCAGGCCCTGCTCGCCGCCCTCGGCGGCACCCTCACCGGTGCCGCCACCCTCCGTCTGCTCGGCCCCGGCACCGACCTCACCCCGCTCGCCCTCCCCCTCGCCTCCGGTCCCACCCCCGGCACCCCCGTCCACCTCCGGCCCGACCCGACCTCCCTGCTGCTGCCCTCGGCCGCCCTCCTCGTCCTGGCCCTCGCCGCGTCGCTCCTCCAGGCCCACGCCGGCCGACGCCGCACCACGACGGCCGAGTCGAGGACGGGAGAGGCGGGGTGAGGCGGCACCGGGCGGGACGGCGCGAGACGGACCGGCCGCCACGAGGACACGCCCCCGCAGGCCCACACCCACGCCCGCGCTCGCACCCACGCCCCGGAGATCCCACCCCATGACCCCCCGCCCCGACGCGACACCACCGCCGACGCCCGCACGCCCCTCGCCGCCGCCCCCGGCCGCTCCGCCCTCCCTCACCGACCTGGAGCGCCGCGCCGCCACCCGCCACGCCCGTCCGGTCTACGGGCACGACGCGCTGATCGCCTGCGACCGCCTGGTCCGGGTCTTCACCGCCGACGGCGTGGAGGTCCAGGCCCTCCAGGGGCTCGATCTCCTGGTCGCCGAGGGCGAGTTGATGGCGTTGGTGGGCGCTTCCGGAAGCGGCAAGTCCACTCTGATGAACATCCTGGCCGGGCTCGACGTCCCGACCGCCGGCGCGGCCCGCGTCGCCGGCCGCGACCTGCTCGCGATGGACGCCCGCACCCGCCTGGACTACCGCCGCAACGTGGTCGGCTTCGTCTGGCAGCAGACCGCCCGCAATCTGCTCCCCTATCTCACGGCCCTGCAGAACATCGCCCTGCCGATGCAGCTGCGCGGCGGCCGCCGCCGGTCCGAACGCACCCGGGCGGCCGAGGAGTTGCTGTCGCTCCTCTCCCTCACCCACTGCCGCGACCGGCGCCCGCACCAGCTCTCCGGCGGCGAGGCCCAACGCACCGCGATCGCCGTCGCGTTGGCCAACACCCCGGCCGTCCTGCTCGCCGACGAGCCGACCGGCGAACTGGACTCGCACACCGCGGAGCAGGTCTTCGCCGCGTTCCGCACCGCCAACGAGGAACTGGGCACCACGATCGTGATCGTCACCCACGACCAGAAGGTGGCCGACGAGGTCCGCCGCACGGTGGCCATCCGCGACGGGCGCACCTCCACCGAGGTCCTGCGCCGCACGGAAATCGATGCCGCGACCGGCCGGGAATCCGTCGTGGCGCGCGAATACGCCACCCTCGACCGCGCCGGCCGCCTCCAGCTCCCCGCCGACTACACCGCCCCGTTGGGCATGCGGGACCGCGTCCTCCTCCAACGGGAACCCGACCACATCGCCGTCTGGCCCGACGCCCCCGCCGACACCCCGGCCGAACCCCCCGGCGAGGACCCCGACGAGGACCCCGCCGAGCCATAGCGGGCACGGGGCGCAGCGGCCCGCGCCGGCCCGGTCGCGATCAGACCGGCGTGACCGTCAGCCCCGACAGCCCGGTCGCCCCCGCCGGCCCGGCCACCCGTACGGCGATCGACCCGTACGGCGTGCTCAGCCGCAGCCAGCCACCGGCGGCCAACAGCGCCAGGGCCGGCCCCGTCGCCTCCGCACCGGCCACCCCGGCCGTCCCTGAAGCCGTCCCGGCCGTCCCAGAAGCCGTCCCGGCACCCGCGCCGGAAGCCGCCCCCGCACTCGCGGAGGCCGCCATCGCCCCGGCCCGCGCCCCGCGCAGGAACCCGAGCGCCTGCGCGGCATGCACCGCCCGCAGCGGCAGCTCCGTGTCGCCCAGCGTCCGCGACCAGATCTCCCGACCGATCCGGTCCCGCTCGGGCCGGGTGCGCCGCTGCGGCGGCAACTCCTCGTCCCGGGCACGGAATTCGGCGACCGCGGCGGACACCGCGCGCATCAACGCCTCCGGGGAGGGCAGCCCGGGGACCCGCGTCCAGCCGCCCCGCGGCGGCAGCACCCCGGCCCATGGCGGGCCGGTGACCGCGGCGGGCACGGTGACGCTGCCCGCCGCCTCCTGAACGCCTTCGAGGAGCTCCCCTGCGGAGACGGTCACATCCAGGCCGGAACCGCCCGTGCGGCCCGGCCCGGACGCCCCGGCACCGGGCTCGTCGCCGGCGTCGGCGGCCCCGGTGTCGGCCGCCAACCGCGCCGTCCGGATCGCCAGCACCTCGAAGGACGGCGGGCGGCCGAAGACGGCCAGCACCCCGCCGCCCGTCTGGAGCCGCACCGCGGCCCCGCGGTCGTAGTGGATCAGCCGGGCGAGGAAGGCGGCGAGATCCGCTGCCTCCCCGGCGTCGGCCAGCCGCAGCACCGTCATGCGCCGACGGCCCCTTCCTGATGCGCGGCGTCGTCCAGGTACTCCTTGAGGATCGCCTTCTCCTCCGCCGTGAGACGGCGCGGCCGCCCCGCGGCGAAGTCGAACGGCACGACCACGGTCGAGGCCCGCAGGTAGACCGTGTCCTCGTCCTTGACCTCGTACCCCACCGTCATCGACGCGGCACTGATCTTCCGCACCCACAGCTCGACGGTCACCGGCTCGGGCCGGTGCACCAGCTGCCGCAGGTAGTCGATCTCGTGCCGGGCGACGACCGAGCCGCCCTTGAACGACGGACTGCCGTCCCCCGGCGCCAGCCGGCGCATGAAGTCGATCCGCGCCTCTTCGAGGTAGCGGACGAACACCGCGTTGTTGACGTGGCCGAACGCGTCCATGTCCGACCAGCGCAGGGGGCAGGAGTAGAGGTGTCGCACGACGGTCAGCCCCGGGTCAGCTTCTTGTACGTCGCACGGTGCGGACGGGCCGCGTCGGCCCCGAGCCGCTCGATCTTGTTCTTCTCGTACGACTCGAAGTTGCCCTCGAACCAGAACCACTTGGAGTTGCCCTCGTACGCCAGGATGTGCGTGGCGACGCGGTCCAGGAACCAGCGGTCGTGGGAGACGACCACGGCGCAGCCGGGGAACTCCAGCAGCGCGTTCTCCAGCGAGGACAGCGTCTCGACGTCGAGGTCGTTGGTCGGCTCGTCGAGGAGCAGCAGGTTGCCGCCCTGCTTGAGGGTGAGCGCCAGGTTGAGGCGGTTGCGCTCACCACCGGAGAGCACCCCGGCCGGCTTCTGCTGGTCCGGACCCTTGAAGCCGAACGCGGAGACGTAGGCCCGCGAGGGCATCTCGACGTGACCGACGTTGATGTAGTCGAGCTCGTCGGAGACCACGGCCCACAGGGTCTTCTTGGGGTCGATGTTCTCGCGGCTCTGGTCGACGTAGGAGATCTTGACCGTCTCGCCGACCTTGATGTCGCCGGTGTCCGGGGTCTCCAGGCCCTGGATCATCTTGAACAGCGTGGTCTTGCCGGCGCCGTTCGGGCCGATGATGCCGACGATGCCGTTGCGCGGCAGGGTGAAGCTGAGGTCATCGATGAGGACCTTCTCGCCGAACGCCTTGTTGAGGTTGTTGACCTCGACGACGACGTTGCCCAGACGCGGGCCCGGCGGGATCTGGATCTCCTCGAAGTCCAGCTTCCGCATCCGGTCGGCCTCGGCGGCCATCTCCTCGTAACGCGCCAGACGGGCCTTGGACTTGGCCTGCCGCCCCTTGGCGTTGGAGCGGACCCACTCCAGCTCTTCCTTCAGGCGCTTGGCGCGCTTGGCGTCCTTCTGGCCCTCGACCTTCAGACGGGTCTGCTTGGTCTCCAGGTACTTGGAGTAGTTGCCCTCGTAGCCGTGGAGGCGGCCGCGGTCGACCTCGCAGATCCAGCCGGCGACGTTGTCGAGGAAGTACCGGTCGTGGGTGACGGCGACGACGGTGCCGGGGTACTTCGCCAGGTGCTGCTCCAGCCACTGCACCGACTCGGCGTCGAGGTGGTTGGTGGGCTCGTCGAGGAGCAGCAGGTCGGGGGCCTCCAGCAGCAGCTTGCACAGCGCGACGCGGCGGCGCTCACCACCGGAGAGGTTGGTGACCGGCCAGTCGCCGGGCGGGCAGCCCAGGGCGTCCATGGCCTGCTCCAGCTGGGTGTCGAGGTCCCAGGCGTTCGCGTGGTCCAGGTCCTCCTGGAGCTTGCCCATCTCCTCCATCAGCGCGTCGGAGTAGTCGGTCGCCATCAGCTCGGCGACCTCGTTGAAGCGCTTGAGCTTGTCCATGACCTCGCGGGCGCCGTCCTGGACGTTCTCCAGGACCGTCTTGGACTCGTCCAGCGGCGGCTCCTGAAGGAGCATGCCGACCGTGTAGCCCGGCGAGAGGAACGCGTCACCGTTCGACGGCTGCTCAAGACCGGCCATGATCTTCAGCACCGTGGACTTACCGGCGCCGTTGGGACCCACGACACCGATCTTCGCGCCCGGCAGGAAGCTCAGCGTCACGTCATCGAGGATGACCTTGTCGCCGTGCGCCTTACGCGCCTTGCGCATCGTGTAGATGTACTCAGCCAAGAGAAACCGTCCGGCAGTTTGGATCTATCAGGTGGTCTGGGTGGCTCCGCCGCCTGGGCCATGGTGCGGCGTGGCCGCTGGAGGGCAGATACACCCCATCTTGCCGTACGTCCATCCCCGGACGGAAACGGGTGCCAAAGGACGGACGGCAAAGGCCCCGGAGCGAGGTGTCCGCTCCGGGGCCTTCGGCTTGCGCGTCCGGTGACCATCCGCTCACGGTGCGCCGACGGCCCGCTCACCGGTGGTCATGTGGACTGTGCTGCGAGTGTGACGGCTGGCCGTCCCGCTTACGCGGCCTGTCCGGTCTTCTTCTTGCGCAGGAAGAACACCGCGGCGCCGCCGATCACGACGAGGCCGAGCGCGACGCCCGCGATCACCGGGGTGGCGCTGCTGGAACCGGTCTCGGCGAGGTCGGTGCCGTGCCCGCCGGTGGTGCTGCCGCCGGTGGTGCCACCGGTCGAGGGCGAGCTGGGGTGCGGCGAGGGCTGGCCGCCGTTGCCCGCGGTCTTGCAGTCCAGTACGCCGGAGAAGGTCTTCTTGAAGCCGCCCGCACCGGTGATCGTGATCTGGTACGGGTGGTCCTCGGCGACCGGCACGGTCACGGTCTTGGACGCGCCCGGCGCGACCTCGTAGTCCTTGCCGGACAGCTGGAAGCGGAACGCCTCATCGCCCTTGTTGCTCGCGGTGACGTCCACGCCGCCCTTGGAGCAGTTCTTCTCCGCGGTGATCGCCGGGATCGCGCCCTGCTTCTTCCAGGAGACGGTGGCGGCCGCGGAGACCGTGGACTCGCTGGAGCCGGCCAGGATCTGGGTCTGGCTCTTGGCGTGCTCGCCGATGCCAGTGAAGGCCCGACCGACCGGGACCTTGGTCGCGGCCTGCGCGGTCAGCGAGGTGTTGCCGTCCGCGGCCCCCTTGGGGACGTCGAAGAACAGCTGGGTGCCGTCGGCGGCGCTGGTGACCGGCTTGCCGTCCTTGCCCACGATCTTCACGCCGGCCGGCACGTCCGCCGCCGGGGAGATGGTGACGCTGTCGGCGTTGGTGTGCACGGTGACCGGGCCGATCTTGCTGCCGGACTTGCCGGAGACCGCGGGCGGGTCCAGGGTCAGCGACGCCTTGGGCTCCGCGACGCTCTGCGCGCTCTTCTCCAGGTAGTCGGCGAGCTTCTCGGCGGCCGGGTCGACCGCGTCCACCTTGGCGTGGTCGGAGAAGCGCCAGATCGCGACCTGGGTGCCGGCCGCGGCGGTCTTCTCGGACAGCTGCCCGGCGCCGGCCTTGGCGGAGAGCGCGGCCAGGTCGTTCACCTGCGGGTAGGAGTTCTGCAGGATCCAGCGGATCTTGCCGGCGTCCGGGTTGTCGTGCAGCGACGAGGCGCTCCAGGGCACTTCCTGGTAGCGGGCCTGCTGCTGCGTCGGGTTGTGGATGTCGATGCAGTACGTCTGCAGCGTGCCACCGTTGTCCACCGACATCTCGAAGAGGCCGGCGCCGACGCGCTGGTCCCCTCCGTTGCCGTGCACCACGGCCTGGTCGAAGGTCTTCAGACCGCCGAGAGTGGCGGTGGCGCCCCCGTGCGACGCGGCCGGGTCATCCGCCACGGCGGTCCCCGCGGTGGCTATCGTGCCCGCCGCGATCAGGCCCGAGGCCACGACCGCGGCGGCAAGGCGGGCTGCGCCCCGCCCCTTCATCGAAAGCATGATTTCCCCTCTGGGCGAAGCGGTCGGCTGGAGAGGTCGCCTCGCCGGAAAGATCCCAAGAACTCAACGGCCGAACTGGTCAGCCTGGTCAGCCCCCGTGAGTACTCGTCGGATCCTATGGAGCGGACGCATCAGGGTCCCCGGTAATGGCGTTCCACAAGCGATCCGAATCGTAATCGTTACCGAATACGCTCACCCCGAGCTAACATTATCGACAAATCGCTGGCCGTTTTCAGGGCACAGATGCCTTCTGGGGCGAATTGCCGTCCGGACTCGTCCGCCCCGCCGGAACGACCGTCCGCCGTTCCGCCGCCGCTCCCATTACCACAGTCGTACCCGATTCAACTTCCCCCAACGTCCCCCCTTCCACGTCCGGTTGAGTTCCCTCTCCCGCCTTCCTCGCCACCCTTGCCGTCCGACGGAATGCGGACGTCCCGCGGGCGAGATCGTGCCCGATGGCAAGGGCGTCGACCTCCGCCGCGAACCATCGCTGGCCACCCTTCTCCGGCGACTGTTCCCCTTCCCGCAGCCGCAATCTCCCCTGGACGACGAGGGGTTCGCCGACCGCCACCGAGGCGGCGACATTGTCCGCCAGCGCCCGCCAGGACCGAACGGTGTAGAAACTCGTCTCCCCGTCGGTCCAACACTCCCGGGCCTTGTCCCACCGCCGCGAGGTCGCCGCCATCCGGAACCGCGCCACCGACACCCCCGCCGCGGTCTCCCGGTGCTCCACCGCCGTGGCCACGTTCCCCACCAGCGTCACCATCGTGTCGCTCATGAATGCCTCCCCCGTCCCCTCTTTATGACGTCACTTCAGTACGCCGCTTCAGTACGTCGCCTCAGTACGACGCGTTAGCGCGTCGCTTCAATACGTAACTCCGGAACGCCGCTTCGACGCGTCGCTTCAGTACGTGACTTCGGCCCGTCCTGTTTGCCGCATCTTGTTTGCCGTGTCTTGTTTGCCGCTTCTTGTTCAGTGCGCACTCGTCAGCAGGTACTCCTCGGCACGTGTTCCGCGGCAGGTGCTCCTCGCCATACCTTCCGTGCCTTCCGTGCCTTCCGTGCCTTCCGTGCCTTCCGTGCTTTCCTCTCCTTCCTCTCCTTCCTTGTGCTCCTTACGTATTGCCGTCGGCCCGTAACGCTTTGCTCGGCATTGCGCCGCGGGCCGTTCCGCGCCGCCGTGCTTCGCTGAACCCATGCTGCACGGACGCGGCGCCGGCCGCCGAAGGCTGTGGACGGCCGGCCGCCTGTGGACAACTCCGTCACCCGCGAGGGACCGGATGGCGCCCCGTCCGCCGCCCGGCCCCGCCCCCCACCTCGCCCGCCGGGCCGTCAGACGCCCGAAGCCACCGCGTAGCGCTCACGCACCTCGCGGTACCGCAGCAGTTCGGCGGCGACCGGCTCCAGCACCCGCGCCCGCCCGCACCCGGCCGCGGCCCCGCGCAGCCGGCGCTCGGCCTCCTGCCCGTACCGCCGGGCCGGGCCGCGGGCCACCATCCCGCTCAGCCAGGTCAGCGCCGGGCCGCCCACCGAACCCACGACCGCGGGCAGCAGCCCGGACAGCCACTCCGTCGGGTCCACCACGCCCGTCACGGCGCCCACCAGCCACAGCACGCCGACCACCTGCAACACGAACAGCAATCCCTGCAACGCGGCCGCCACCGTCCACCACCGCGGCTTGGTGTCCGGCCCGAGCCGCAGCGTCTCCTCGGCCTCGGCTGCCACCGCGTCCAGCGCCTCCGGCAGCCCCTCGGCGCCCCGCCCCGCCGCCTCCCGCACCGCCTGCGCCCACGGCGTCGGCAACCCCTGTGCGGCCTCGCCCGCCACGGTCCGGACCGCCTGCTCCACCACCGGCCGCGCCGCCGCCCGCCCGTCCTCGCCCCGCACGGAGCCCACGGACACGGAGCGCGCGGACAGGGGCGCGGGCACCGGGCCGGCGGACGGACCCCCGGAACCGGTACCACCGGAACCGGCACCACCGGAAGCAGCACGCCCGGTTCCCGTGCGGGGCGTGCCGATCCGGACCGCGCCCGTGCCGTGGCCGCTCCCGTCCGCCGTCCGCACCGCGCCGCGCCGCCGCGCCCTTCGGTCCTTCCGCCGGCACCGCAGCCGCGACCACGGGGAACCGCACGCCCGCTCCGCATGCCGCAGCCAATCGCGCTCCGCCGCCCGTCCGGTGGCCACCGCCCCCACCGCCTCGGCGAGCCGGTCGTCGAACTCCTCCCGGGCCCGTTCGGTCAGCCCCACCCGGCTGTCCGCGACGTACGCCGAGCGCAGGCGGTCCGCCGCGGTGTCCACGTCCGCCGTCAACCTGCGGTCCGCCGCGCCCCGTTCTGCGACGAACTGCCCCAGCGCCTCCCGTAGTTCCGCCACGCCCTCGCCGGTCGCCGCGGAGAGCGCCAGGACCGCCGCGCCCGGTTCCCCGTGCTCGCCCAGCGCCAGCCCGTCCTCGTCCAACAGCCGACGCAGGTCGTCCACCACCTGGTCGGCGGCGTCGCCGGGCAGCCGGTCCACCTGGTTGAGCACCACGAACGTGACCTCGGCGTAGCCCGCCAACGGCCTCAGATACCGCTCGTGGAGCACCGCGTCCGCGTATTTCTCCGGGTCCACCACCCAGATGACCGCGTCCACCAACCCCAGGAGCCGGTCGACCTGTTCGCGGTTCCTGGTGGCCGCGGAGTCATGGTCGGGGAGGTCGAGCAGGACCAGCCCGGCCAGTTCGGGGCTGCCCTGCGTGGGGGTGTGCCGACGGTGCACCGGCACCCCGAGGCGCCGCAGCAGCCCCTCCGCGCCCGGTCGGCCGCCCGACCAGATGCAGGCCACCGGCTCACCGGTCGTCGGTCGGCGCGCCCCGACCTCCGAACGCGACGCCCCCGCCAGGGCGTTGAACAGCGAGGACTTCCCGCTCCCGGTCGCGCCCGCGAGGGCGACGACGGTGTGCTCACCGGACAGCCGGTACCGCTCGTCGGCGGACTCCAGTACCCGTCCCGCCTCGTCCAGCGCCATCTCGTCCAGCCGGCTGCGGGACAGCGCGATCAGCTCCCGCAGTGCCTCCAACCGGGGCCGCAGCCCCTCCTCGGCGGCCCGCCGCGCTCCACCGGGCACCCACTTGTACCCGGGCCCGCAGTCCGCGAGCCCGTCTTCAAGGCTCCCGTCGCCACCGCCCCCGGTGCCGTGTCCGACCCCGCCGTCCACCCTTTCCCCGCCGACCACCGCCGCCCGTTCTCCCCTCCCCTGGGCCGCACGCCCACGTGCCGACGCCCCACCCATGCCCCGCGCTCCACGCACCCCAGCAGCCCCAACAGACACACCGCCCCCACCGCCAATGACCACCTCCGCAAGCGCACCCGCACCCGCCCGCGCATCCACATCCACATCCACCGCGCACAACGGCAGGCCGTCCGGACCAGTGGCGGCGCCCGCCGCCCGCGCGCCACTGCGCTGCTCCCCACCCCGCACCCTCCGCGCGATCACCCCGTCATCCCAGGCGCCCTCGATCCCCGCACCCTCGATCCCGGCATCGTCGTCCCGCACCACTCCCTCCCCGCCCTCGTCGATCCCCGTCCCGGCCCGTCGCTCCCCGGACTCCGTCACCCCGTCACCGCCTCTCTCCCGCACCGGTCCGCCGTCCCGCGCCCGTGCTCCCGTTCGGTCCGCCGCTCCGTCTCCCACGCCTCCACCGGCCGCCTCCGACGCTGCTCGCGCTGCACCACCGACAGCGCGGCGATCAGTTCGGCCTGTTGGTCCGGCGGCACCGTCAGCCGGTCCAACGGGGCCAGCCGGCGCTCCCGTTCACCGTCGAGGGCGTGCTCCAGATACCTGGTCAGCAGCCTGGCGCCCTGGTCGCACAACCGCAGCGCGCTCTGCGCCCCCAAGAGGTCTGCGAGGTTCTCGCCCGCCGTACGGGCCCGGCGCCCGCCCAGCAGTGCGGTGGCCAGCAATGCCGTCGGCTGCTCCCCGTCCACCGGGGCGTTCCGTTCACCGGCCGAGCCACCACGCGTCTCCCGGGTCTCCTCCTCCGCGAGTTCCTCCAGGCAGCGCCGCCAGCGCCGGACGATCACGCCGATCCGGCCGGCGGCGCCCGCGGCACCGTCCGCCGCGGCCGGCGCCATCTCGGCCGCCGCGGGATCCCGCCGCCAGGCGCCCGCGGCCCGCTCGTCGGCCTCCTCGACGGCGCAGACCAGCAACGCGGTGAGCCCTCGGGTCAGCGCGTCCAGCAGTTCGTCGGCGCGCCCGCCGGGCCCGTGCGCCTGCCAGTGGGCGCGGGCGTCGCCGGCCAGGACCTCACCGGCCGCGACCTCGCGCCGCACCCGCTCGGCGGCCTCCTCGTACGCCTCCTCGACGCGGCCGGCCAGCCGCAGTGCCGCGGCGTGCTGCGCGGCGGCGGCCCCGGCCAGCGCGGGCATCCGGCTGCGCAGCGAGGCGATCGCGCCGGTGGCGGTCCGGTCCGCGGCGGCACTACGGGCGGTGGGGTCCAGGGCGTGGCGTTCGAGCCAGTCGCGCAGGCCGGCGACCGCCGTGGCGGGTAGCAGTCCGCGGCCCCCGCCCGCGGACTCGGGCAGCTCGGGAATGGTGAAGCGGGGTACGTGGCCGAGCCCGGCGCGCTGCAGGAGCTCCGCGTACCGCGCGGAGATCTCGGCGGCGATCTGGTGCGGCACCCGGTCCAGGACGGTGACCAGCGTGACGTCGTATTCCTTCGCGGTGCGCAGCAGGTGCCAGGGCACCGCATCGGCGTACCGGGCGGCCGTGGTGACCAGCACCCAGACGTCGGCCGCGCAGATCAACTCGGCGGCCAGTTCGCGGTTGCCGGCCACCAGCGAGTCGATGTCCGGGGCGTCCAGCAGCGCCAGGCCGCTGGGCAGCGCGGGGTCCGTCTCGATCCGCACGGTCGGCGTCCCCGGCTCCCCCGCCGCCCGTCCACGCCCCCCGCCGAGGCCCTTCTCGCCCCCCTCCCCTCGTCCCCCTCCGTCGTCCCGCTCGCCGCCCTCGCCACCGTCCTGCCCGGGCACCCACACCCGGGTGAGCCCCGGCAGCACCCGCTGTCCGGCGAACCAGCCGTGGTCGTCGGGGTGGCAGACCAGCACCGGCGTACGCGTCGTGGGCCGCAGCACCCCGGCCTCCGAAACCCGTCGCCCCACCAGCGAATTGACCAGGGTGGACTTGCCCGCCCCCGTGGAGCCTCCGACGACCGCGAGAAGAGGGGCCTTAGGGGCGCACAGGCGGGGCATCACATAGTCATCCAGCTGGGAGAGCAGCTCCGCCCGGTCGCGCCGGGCGCGAGCGGCGCCCCCGAGCGGCAGGGGGAATCGTGCGGCGTCGACACGGTCACGCAGAACGGACAGTGCGTCGATCAGCCGGGGTCCTACGTCCAAGGTCGCCACATGTGAAGAATGCCCAATTTCGTTAGCTTTTTGAAGCGTATAGACCCTTGCGTGCGCCGCAAGGGTTCCCGAGGAACGAGATAGGTGCCAAATGGGATTTTCGTAACATCCAAGACGCAGGCATAACGAGTGCACAACACCCGCCGCACGAGACGTCAAAAGCCGTGCAGGATTCGTACCTGCCTGCGATTATCGGGATCGCTTCACCGAACCTCCACAACGTGCCACGGAGGTGAAGCAACCGGGACGAGGCACCCGGGCCTCTATCCTGGTCCGCGGTCGTGATCCACGCCGACCACCCGGCCCCCGTAGCTCAGTGGATAGAGCAGGTGCCTTCTAAGCACTTGGCCGCAGGTTCGAGTCCTGCCGGGGGCGCGTATTTATGCAGGTCAGAGCCTGTTTTGAGCCCTTCACGAGGTCGCTCGTGGAGGGCTTTTTCGTTGCCCGCGAGGGAATTTTGTCAGGTTATGCACCCTCGACTGGGACGCTACGTCCCACATGCATCCCCCAGTTAGGGCAGCAACCTACGCCCAACCGGCACTAGCCAGAGAGTCGTCGCTGGTCAGAGCCTTGCTGGTGGGCTATCAGACAGGAACAGGGCAGGCGTCAAAGCGGCACCTGCCCTGTTCTTGGCCGCTGGCTCGAACTGCCCCACGCCGGCCCTTGAGCCACCACACGCAGGTAGATTCAGCCCCGAACGCGAGCCGCCCGATGTGGATGCGGCTGGAGGGCTACACGGGGGCGGGGAACCATGGTCAGAGCTTGGACGGTCCGCGGGGGTCAGTACGGAGAGCGCGAAGAGCAGGCGCTTGACGAGGGGGTGGTGATCGCCGGCTGGGAGGAGGTCGGCGACCTCAGCGGCTGCGCATCGATCGCCGATGTGGGCGATCTTCTCGCACGGGCCTATCCGGATGAGGCGCCTGGCACTGTGGACAACTGGAAGCACCAGCTGTGGCGTTTCATCACGATGGAGACCGGAGACCTGGTCGTGATGCCCCGCAAGTTCCTGGCCGTCGTCGCCATCGGGCGGCTGACCGGCGGGTACGAGTACCGAGCCGACGCCACCCCTGGCTTCCGGCACACGCGCAAGGTGGAGTGGGTGCGCCCCCAGGTGGAGCGTGCCGTGATCGGTGGTGACCTCCGCGACAGCATCGGCGCATTCCTGACCGTGAGCGAGCTGCGACGCCGTGACGCGGCACACCGCGTCGAGACGCTGGCACAGACTGGTGTCGACCCGGGCTACAAGGGGGCCGTGGAGCCACCTGCGGATCCCGAGTCCCTGGAGCAGGATGTGCGCGACGAGGGCACCCGGCAGCTGACCGCCCGGGACCTGATCGGCCTGTGGGGCTGGCAGAGGCGCACCGGCGATGTCATCGACCTGGTCGACCGGGAACTGGCAGCTCGAGGTCTGCAGGTAACCCCACACTTCACGGAGGTCCAGCTAGACGGCCTGATCACCGTCTCCGCCCAGGAAACCGCCCTGACGGGAGAGGCTGCTGAGGATCTCCCAGGAACAGACCTTGGCCACACGCCCACAAAAGCCGCAGGCGAGGATCTGAGCCGCCACTGGCGCATCGGCAGCCTCCCCTTCGCCCGCGACGTGGTCACAGTCGGCTTCGACGAGCCGCTCAGCCGCGCCATCACACGCATGGTCCAGGGCGACTTCTCCCAGCTTCCGGTGGTGAATCGGAACAACGTGCTGCGTGGAGTCGTCACCTGGGAGAGCATCGCCCGCGCCCAGCTGGGCCGTCGGGGCGACACCATAGCCGCGGCTCTGGACCCCCATCCGCACACCGCACAGGAACAGGAAGAGCTATTCGTCCGCATCGACGACATCCAGCGCCACGGCTTCCTGATCGTCACCGACGGCGACAATCTCGTCCTCGGCATCCTCACTGCATCCGACCTGGCCGACCAGCTCAAGCTCCGGGTGGAACCGTTCATCCTTCTCGGCGAGGCCGAACGGCGGCTGCGTCGCCTCACCGACCGACTGCCCGTGGACGAGCTGCCCGTCGGCTCAGGCGTTCGCAAGACGCGCGCCGCGGGCAAGTACCTCACCCTCGGCCAGTACCCGGAACTACTCAAGGACAACGTCTGCTGGGCAAAGTTGGCATGGCCGTATGAGCAGGACGATCTCGTCCGCCGCGTCACCGCCGTCAAGGACTACCGGAACGAACTTGCTCACTGGGACATGGACGCCCCAGAGACGAAAACCGAGGCTCTGACGGAGACCAAGCAGTTGCTGAGTCTCCTGAAGCTGATCGACCACGATCCACGGCCGTGACCGGCTAGATCACCCCGGGCCGGGCCGTCCTGTCAGGCACCCGGCCCGGGGTTGTCGAGGCCGAGCTGAATCACCGCGAGCGCTTCGGCGATCTCGACCGCCAACTCGTCCTCCGGCCCACTGACCAGGACGACATCCTGGTACAGCGGTTCTAGCACCTCCTTGGCCTCTGCTGTCCGTCCTTGCGCAAGCAACAACATGCCGATGTTGTGGCGGAGTTCCACAGCTTCTTCGCTCGCGTCGCTGTCAACGGCGCGTACGACGTCCAGCACTTCCCTAAGCTGCGCCAACGCGTCGGTGACCAGGCCGAGTTCGGCGCGGCACCGTGCGGCCTGAGCCCGGCACGCGCGGGCCTGTTTGCTGGTCGGCCCGGCGATGCGTGCGTACGCGTCGGCGAGGGTGTCGAACTCGGGCCGCGCGGCGCGGTAATCACCACCGAGGAGGCGTACGGCGGCGCGCTGTCTGCGCAGGCCCAGAACGGCCTTGTTCTCGGGGCCGAGGGCGCGGGCCGCCGGTTCGATGACCTCGCCAAGGACATCGACGGCCTGCGCGAACCGCTCTTCCTGGATGAGGTGGTCCGCTTGGTCGTAGGCAGCCTTGATGTCCTCCCGAAGCTGGGCCGGGACCGGCATGGGCCGCGGTACGGCAGGGGCCGGCCTCTCGGCGGCGGGGGCCTGTTCACGACCTCTGGGCGCGTACGGTTTGCGGTAGAGCGCCGTCGGATCGGGCACTCCCGTCGGACCCACTCCGCTGACCGACGTCTCCTCGCCAGGCAGGGGGAGGAACGGAAGCAGCCCTTCGTACACCTCCTGCGTGTCAGCCGGCCGTTCCTCGGGGGTTTTGTTCAGCAGTCGCAGGACCAGTTCCTCCAGTGCCTCCGGCACCTCGGGACGCAACTGCCGCAGCGGCGCGGGGGCTTCGCTCACGTGCTGATACATGAGGCCGAACTCATCGCCGGCGGTGAACAACAGCCGCCCGCTGAGCAGTTCGTGCAGAACGCATCCCAGCGCATAGAGGTCCGTCCCCGGTGTGATCGTGCCGCCACGCACCTGCTCGGGAGCCATGTACTGATACGTACCGATCGGTGTCCCGGTGGCGGTCAGCTTCGTGACGTCCGTCCGAAGAATGGCGGCGATACCGAAATCCAGGACCTTCACCGTGCCGTCGCGCGCCACAAGGATGTTGGACGGCTTCAAGTCACGGTGGATTACAGGGACTTGGTGGGCATGCGACAGAACAGTCGCCACCTGCGCGGCCACCGCCGCCGCCCAGCCAATCGGAAGCGGGCGCGCCGGGTTGACGTACCGGGTCAGCGAGACGCCGTCGACGAGTTCCATCACCAGGAACAACCGCTCCAGCGAGGCGTCGAGCACCGCGTCGTACACCTGGGGTACGCCGGGGTGCTGGATGCGTGCGGTGATCCTGGCCTCGCGTTGGAACCGCTTGGCGAACTCCTCGGCGAGGTGCGGGGCAGCGGCCAGGGACGCCTGCCGGAGCAGCTTCACGGCCACCGGGCGGTCCAGCACGGTGTCGTAGCCGCGCCATACGTCACCCATTCCGCCGTGGTCAAGCTCCTCCAGGAGTTCATAGCGGTCGGAGATGGGTTCGGACGGCACTGTGCTCTCGCTTCCTACGGTGATGGGCGAGCTGTGGTGTTCGGGTGTGACGACGTGCGTTCAGTGTGACGACTGCGGTGATCATTCGTCCAGGCCAGGTCCGGCCAGGATCAGGAGGGCGGCACCGTAGGAAATCCCCCGGCACCGCCACCCACGATCGACGACAGCCCCGTGCGTCAGAACCCGTCGTCGATCCCTTCCTCCCGCCGGATCATCCGCCAGGCCGCCCTACGCGCGCTGCGATCCAGGGTCGACTTGAAGCCCCTGTCCGCGCCGAAGTACTGGCGGCCGAGACCGGCGATGGTGTCGATGTGGTCGGCCATCTTGTCCTCGAAGACGTCGTCGAAGACCAGGCCGAAGTTGTCCACGTCGTTGTTGGCCACGGCGGCGGCCCGCACCTTCGGGTCGGCCTTGGCCTCCTCGAAGGGACGCAGGACGTCCTGCTCGGTGAACTCGGTGCCGAACTTCTCGTTGAACTTCTCGATCAGCTCGGACAGCAGCGACTTCTCAACCTCCTTGGCGCCACCGGCCTCGTCGCCGAACCCCTTCAGATCGGCCGCCCCCTCAGGGCTGAGCGACACGTCGTACTCGCCGGTCTTCTCCACGCGCATGTGGCTGAGGTCGACCTCGCCTATGTCCACGCCTCCGTCGGCGCGCCGCGGCAGCCGGTTGAGCAGATGGCGGCCGTACAGGTGCAGCCGCTCCAACTCGGCGTCCTGGTACGGCACGATCTGCGCGAGGAACCCGTACTTGCGTACGTAGTCATTGAGGTTGGCCCGGAAGTCCTCGGCGGTCTCAACCTCCTCGTCGTCCTCGCTCTCCATCAAGGCGGTGAATCGCTCGACGGCCGGGGACAGCAGCCGGTACAGCTCGGCGTGCAGCTTCTCCCACTTGGCCTGCGAGCCGCCCGCCTTCTGCTTGGCCTCGAAGTACGCGGCGGCGAACTCGTCCATCTCCCGCTCGGCGAGCACCGGTGCGGACATGACGCGCCCCTGCGCGGTGTAGAGCAGGTTCGGGTCGGAGGGGAGGGTCATCGCCTCCTCGAAGTACGGACGGAAGGCGTCCCGGATATCCTCTGCCTCGTTCACGAAGTCCAGGACAGCGAGATCGGACTGAGCCTTGCGCTCGACGGTGCGGTTCAGCCGGGACAGCGTCTGCACAGCGGCGATACCAGTCAGTGTCTTGTTGACGTACATCGTCGTGAGCAGCGGCTGGTCGAACCCGGTCTGGTACTTCTCCGCCACCACCAGAATCTTGTACTCGGGCTTGCCCCTGCCGCCCGCCTTCACGGCCTTGTCGTCGGCGCGCGTGTACGCGAACGCCTCGGGCAGCGCGCTCTCGGCGAGCCCCCCGTTCTCCTTGCTCTCGGTGGTCTCCTCACCGTCGACGGTGAGCGATCCGGAGAAGGCGACCAGAACCCCCAGGTCCGGGTGCTTGGTGTCGTAGTCCCGGTCCTTGATGTAGCTCTTGATGGCGCGCGCCATCTGCACGGCGGACTGCCGCGACGCGGTGACCACCATCGACTTGGCGCGCCCGCCGAGCCGGCCGCGGGTGTGCGTGACGAAGTGCTCCACGATCACCTGGGCATGCTGCGCGACGGTCGAGTCGTGGGTGAGCGCGAACCGGGCGAGCAGGCCGTTGGCCTTGGAGGGGTCGACCTCCTTCTCATCCGGGTTCTGGTTCACCAGCTTCCAGTACGTGTTGTACGTGACGTAGTTGCGCAGCGGGTCGAGGATGAAGCCCTCCTCGATGGCCTGCCGCATCGAGTAGGTGTGGAAGGGCCGGTACTTGGCCTCACCTGCCACGGTGTCGAGCGTGCCGAAGAGTTCGAGGGTTTTGGCCTTGGGGGTAGCGGTGAAGGCGAAGTAGGAGAGGTTCGCGGCCTGCGACCGTTCCTCGGCCTTCTCCTTGAGCTGGTCGGTGAGCGTTGCGGGCGCCGTGGTGGCGCCGGCGTCCTCGGAGTCGGAGTCCAGACCGAGGTCACGCAGGGCCGCCTTGACGGCGGTGGCGGCGTCACCGGACTGCGAGGAGTGCGCCTCATCGACGACGAGCGCGAACCGGCTGCCCGCGATCTCGGTCGGGTTGCGCTTGATGTAGTCGAGCAGCGCCGGGAACGAGTGCAGGGTGACGGTGACGATCTTCCCGGTGTCCCGGGACAGCGCCCGGGCGAGCTGCTCCCCCTTGGCCCCGTCCTTCTCGTCGATCTTCACGACGAGCCCGGCGGTACGCGAGAAACTGCCGACGGTCTCACGGAGTTGGGCATCCAGGTTGCGCCGGTCGGTGATGACGATGACCTTGTCGAAGACCGGCTCACCGGGCGCGATGCGCCCTGCGGTCAGGGCGCCCTGGTCGAGTACACGCGGGTCGGTACCGGCGTGCAGGTCGGACAGCCGGTGGGCGAGCCAGCCGATGGTGTTGGACTTGCCGGACCCGGCGGACGCCATGATCAGGTAGTTCTGCCCGGAGCCGTGATGAGCAGCGTGGGCGGTCAGCTTCTTCACCACATCCCACTGGTGGAAGCGGGGAAAGATCGTGGTCCAGCCGGCGCCGCCCTGCCCCTGCCTTTTCCCCTTCTTCGGCTTCTGCTGGTGCACGAAGCGTTCGAGGAGGTCGAGCCAGTTCTCCCGCTCCCACACCTGCTCCCACAGGTAGGAGGTGGCGTACGTGCCGAAGGCGGAGGAGGCAGGGTTTCCGGCGCCGCCGGGCTGACCGGGGCCCTCAGAGCCGGTGTTGAAAGGCAGGAAGCGGGTGTTCTTGCCCTTGAGCTGGGTGGCGACGAAGACGAGGTCTGGATCGACGGCGAAGTTCGCGACGGCACGCTTCGCGAAGATCAGCTCGGTGAAGTCGCGGTCGCTGCGGTACTGCTCCTTGGCGTGCTCGACGCCCTGCCCGGTGAGCGGGTTCTTCAACTCGGCGGTGGCGAGAGGGATTCCGTTGAGGAACAGGGTCAGGTCGAGACGGTGCCCCCAGTCGGCCTGCTTGGTGGCGTACGGGAGTTCGCGGACTACGGTGAGGCGGTTGGCCCGGTAAGGGGCGAGGATGGCGGGGTCCGCGACGAGGTTCGGTTTGAAGTAAGCGACGCGGAGCTTCACGCCGCGGTCCTTGACCCCCTCGCGCAGGACGTGCAGCACGCCGTGCTCGGCGATGGCCTGGTCGAGGCGGCGGGCGAAACCGCGCTGGGCTTCAGCCTGGCCGCCGTAGACGTTCGCGAGCTCGTACCACTCGTCGGGCTGGGTGCGGCCGATGAAAGTGAAGAGCTCGCTAGTGTCGAGGCCGAGGTCGGGTCGGTAGTCCTCGGCGCTGGCTTCGCGCCAGCCGCGGTCGAGGAGGGCGGCGACTACGGCGGAGCCGAAGGCTTTCTCGTTGTGCACGGGGCTCATTGCTACTGGACTCCGTCCGTTACGTTGCGCCCGCTGGCGGTGGAGACGTCGAATTGGCCGGTTACGGC
The DNA here is from genome assembly GCF_016917755.1 of Streptomyces noursei. Lineage (GTDB taxonomy): Bacteria > Actinomycetota > Actinomycetes > Streptomycetales > Streptomycetaceae > Streptomyces > Streptomyces yunnanensis. The sequence continues at coordinate 3,858,701 of NZ_CP070326.1, forward strand.
GGCGGTGATTAGGGCTTGGCGGCGCTCGGCCTGCAGCTTCGTCCTCCTCTCCAATGCCGCGCCAACACGTTCGGCATCACGTGTGATCTCCTCTGTCCGCTCCATGACCCGTAGTTGACTGGCCACGGACGGAACCGGGATCTTCATGAAACGAACATTGCCCGCCTCTAGGTGGGGGTGGAGTGCTCCGGTCTGCTCGCGCAACAGTGCATGACGCCCCCAGTGACTGCGAAATGCATGCCACATATATCTCGGCAGCAGCAAGTTGCGGTGAGTTCGTGCAATCAGGAGAGCATGGCAGCTTGCGCCAACGAAGTCTTGATCGACGATTCCAACTTCGCCAATTGCCCCAGTCTGGACAATCAGCAGATCCTCGAACCCCAAGCGAATACGAGGACGCTCAGCTGCCCACTGAGATTGGACGTAGTAGGGACGCCGCGAAAAGTCGACGCGCCCATTTTTGATGTGCAGCGATTGAAGATACGGAACACCGTTGGCCACGAAAAGGTCCCGAGTCGGGCCGACGTACCCATTGGTCAGCTGCCGAAGTACTCGGTTGAGGGGCTCCATCGACCAATCGTCATCCCGGCATCCCGGGTCAAGAGAGTCAAGACTTGGGCCACCCTCTTCTCTGACGCTCTCCTGGAAAGCTGCTCCCCTCCGCTCAGAAACGAGGATCCGCTGTCCCTCGGTTGCTTCGGCCAGCTCATCGATCCGTGCAGTCTCGGCGTCGAGGAAGTCGGCAATGCGGCGCTGCTCCTCCAGTGGAGGCAAGGGAATCGGCGCGTCCCCCAAACGATCTCGATTCAGCTCAATCTGGTTGGTCGCTCCGACAACCAGCGCCGCGTACACATACTCCTGGAACGGGCGGCAACCAAGCCAGTAGTAGGCGAAACGAGAGTCGAGCTCGTCCGGCTTCCCCCGGACAACTGTTACATGGCTGTCCGCCATGCACGGTAGCCCATCTGGCGACTCCGTAAAGTAGCCAACCCGCCCGAGTGTGCCAGTCCCGGTGGAATTGATGAGCACATCATCCGGGCGAAGGTATCCCTTGAGCTTGCGCGGATCCCCACTGAACTCGTGGAATCGAGTGCGCGTCCAGTGAAGCCCAGCAGCCTGATTCGCCGCCTGGCTAACGGCACGCACCGGCCCCTGATCCACGTAGGTAGGTGCAGAACCACGATTTAGCAGCGCTGTCACATGCTTGAGACGCGCCGTCGACCATCTGCCCGGCAGACCAACACCCAACACCGCGCTCATTCCGTCACCTCCCCCAACAGCCCCTGAATCTCAGTCTCCAGTGCCTTCAACTCCGCGTCAATCTCCGCCAGCGGCCGCGGCGGCTCATACACGTAGAAGTGCCGCGTGAACGGGATCTCGTACCCGATCTTCGTCTTCGTGTGGTCGATCCACGCGTCCGGCACATGCGGGTGCACCTCGCGCTTGAGGTACTCCTCCACGTCCTCGCCCAACGGAACGTTCTCGTAGTCGCGCAGCTCCGAGTCCGGCTCCGGCTCGCCCTTGACCAACTGGACCTCGCCCTCAGGATCCCGTACCCCGACCGCCTCGCGCATCGCCTTCATGAAGGGCGCGCCCCCGGGCCACAGCAGACCGGCCGCCACCACCGCGTCCTTCAACTCGACAAAAGCCTCCGCCTTCGTCGCCCACTCCGAGCCGAGCAGCGGGCGGAACGCCTCCACGAACTTCTCCGGCTGCGGGAGCTTCAACACCGGCTTCGCAGTCGCCAGCCCCGCCAGCGTCTCCTCCGTTACCTCGAAGCGGAGCTTCAACGGCCGCTCTACCGTGATGCGCTGGTAGCCGAAGGCCGAGTTCTCGAAGACCTTCACCTTGCCGTGCAGCTCGTGTTCCGGGTCGGCCGCGACCTGGACCGCCTCCGCGTACAGGCGCGTGATGTCGGCGATGTGGTTGGGCTTGCCGTTCTTTCCGTCACCCAGCTCCTTGCGCTTGTCGCCCAGCGACTTGCGCATCTTGACCCACTGGTCGCGGGCGTCGAGCAGCACGACCTTGCCCTTGTGGTCCGGAGCCTTCCGGTTGGTCAGGATCCAGAAGTACGTGGAGATGCCCGTGTTGTAGAAGAGCTGGTCCGGCAGGGCGACGATCGCCTCCAGCCAGTCGTTCTCCAGGATCCAGCGGCGGATCTCCGACTCGCCCGAGCCCGCCGCGCCCGTGAAGAGCGGGGAGCCGTTGAAGACGATCGCGATGCGGGAGCCGCCACTCCCGTCGACGTCGACCGGCTTCATCTTGGAGAGCATGTGCTGGAGGAAGAGGAGTGAGCCATCGTTGATGCGGGGCAGGCCCGCGCCGAAGCGGCCCGCGTCGCCCATCGACTTGTACTCGTACTCGACCTCGTCCTTGACCTTCTTCCACTCCACGCCGAACGGCGGGTTGGCCAGGAGGTAGTCGAACTTCCTGCGAGCGTGGCCGTCGTCCGAGAAGGAGTTGCCCGCGGCGATGTTCTCCGGGTCCTGGCCCTTGATGAGCATGTCGGAACGGCAGATCGCCCAGGACTCGGGGTTGAGTTCCTGCCCGTACACCTCGACCGTCGCATCCGGGTTGAGGTCGGTGATGTGGTCCTCGGCCGCGCTGAGCATGCCGCCCGTACCGCAGGCCGGGTCCATGACGCTGCGTGCGACGCCGGGGATGCTGAGCGCGTCGGCGTCCGGGGCCACGAGGAGGTTGACCATCAGTTTGATGACCTCGCGCGGGGTGAAGTGCTCACCGGCGGTCTCGTTGGACTGCTCCGCGAAGCGACGGATCAATTCCTCGAAGATGTAGCCCATGTTGTGGTTGGGCACGTTCTCCGGGTGCAGGTCCAGGCCCGTGAACTTGCCGATGACCTGGTAGAGCAGTCCCGCCTCGTCGAGCTTCTTGATCTGGCGGCCGAACTCGTACTTCTCCAGGACCTCCCGCGCGTTGTCGGAGAAGGCGTTGACGTAGAGCTGGAGGTTGGCCGCCGCCGTGTTCGCGTCGTTCGCGATCTTCTTCAGGGTGAGGGTGCTGGTGTTGTAGAAGGCTTGGCCGGAGGCGCGGCGCAGCAGCCGTTCCGGCTTCACGTCCTCGTCCGCGTACTTGGCGTACTCCTCGGCGAACTTCTCGCGCGTCGGGTCAAGGACGCATTCGAGGCGGCGCAGCACCGTGAACGGCAGGATCACCTTGCCGTAGTCGGACTGCTTGTAGTCGCCGCGCAGGAGGTCGGCGACGGACCAGGCGTGGTTCGCCAGTTCCGTGTGCTTGCTGCTGTTCAACGGTTTCCCTTCTGGGCCCGGTCCCCAAGGCGGGACGGGCGGGGCGGATGTGATCCGATGCGGTGGAGTGGCTCAATACCTCCACGAGGTGGTTCAGGCGGGTGTGATGCCATCGCCATCGCTGTCGTTCGGCGGTGGCAACAGTGTCCCGCTGGTCAGGCCGTCCGCGAGTGCCTTTGGCATCAACGTGGCAAGTTCGGTCGCCCGACGCGCCGCCTGCCGCAAGGCGTACAGGTGGCGGAAGGCTTCGCCGTAGCGGCGTTGTTCCTCCAAAGGCAGGAGCGGAACACGGAGTCGCGATGGATCGATGTGCAGTGAACTTGTCCCGACCGAGGCACTGTTGAGGTTGTCCTCGGCAGCGAGAAAACCGGCCAGGAACCAGGGGTCGAGACGCGTCGGATCCGGTCGGATCAGGCGGACTCCGCGGCCGATGACCGCGCCGCCGTCCTGGGCGTCGGCGACGCGGGCCTTCGTACCGCTGTCGCTGCGGATCTCGGCCAGCAGGACGTCACCTTCGGCGATGATCGTCGTGGTGTGCGGGACGGACGTCTCCGCATCGGCGGTGGCCCATCGTCCGGTTGCCAGGTCACGCCCGCTGAGCACGGGCCGGTTCGCGAACTCGGCGGGAGGCGGAGTGTCCCGCTCCCGGGGAGAGGGCGGACCGGCGCGGTGCAGGGTGAGGGCGCCACCGCGCGTGAGGTCGGCGAGGGTCGCCGTACGCCACTGCCGGGCCTGAGCGCCCGCCGCGGGCCACTCCCCCTGCCTCGCAGCCAAGGCCAAAGTCTCGGCAGCCGAAGCCAGTTCGTTTCGGAGCCGCCCGGCTTGCTCGGCGACGGCGACCGGGTCCGCCGCAGCCGCCGTCGTACGGATATTGCGGGCCGGAGTGACGTCGACCAGGTCGTCGAGGAGGTCCACGATCGGGACCGCGCGCACCTGGCCCGGTACGTCCGCGAAGCCGGACGGGTCGGTGACGTACGAGGTCCAGTAGCGCAGCACGCCCTCGCTCAGGGCGTCCCACGCGGCAGCGACCACACCATCGCGGGCTGTCCCGCCACCCACGGACGTTCGTGCGAAACGGGGCACGGACTTGCTCTCAGAGTCGGTCAGGGCGGGGCCCTCCACGCACAGGACCGACTGGTGTTCCGGGGCGGCCAGTTCGGGGCGCTGGAGGATCCACACGTGCAGCCCGATGTGGAGTGGCGGGGCGGCTCCGGCCGGTAGCGAGATGACGGCACGGAGCGCGCCGGTCCGGATCAGCTCGGCGCGGATGCGGCGGCTCAGGGAGCGGGAGGCAGCGGCTGGCGGGAGCAGGATGACAACGAATGCCCCGGGCGTGACGTGGGCCAGCGCGTGCTGGACCCACGCCAGTTCCGAGTCTCCGCGCGGCGGGACTCCGTAGGCCCAGCGGGGGTCGTAGGCAAGCTCGTCGTGGCCCCAGTCGCGGTCGCCGTAAGGCGGGTTGCACAGCACACCGTCCGCTGTGAGGTCGGCGAAAGCGTCGGCACGCAGGGAGTCTTCCGCGCGGATGTCGGCCAAGGAATCGGAGGCTTCGAGGCCCAGATGGATCAGGCTCCGCCGTGCCTGTACAGGCACGAGGTCCTGACCGTACAGATGCTGCGCGCCCTGCCGGGCTGCGGCGACGAGCAGGGCGCCGCTGCCGCAGGCCGGGTCGAAGACGCGTCCCGGATAAGGTGACTGGGGCGTGGCGGCACCCAGCAGCCGGGCCATGAGGTCGGCCAGCGGGCCCGGTGTGGCGTACGCGCCGCTGGCCGCCTCATCCTCCAGCTCGCGCTCCGCCAGCACGTCCACGGCACCCTGAGTCTGACCGGCGTCGATACAACGAAGCACTGCGCGGAGCAGAGACACGTCCGTGGCCGTGTAGGTCACGTCGTCGAAACGGGCCCCCGGCGGCGCGGAGAGTTCATGGACGCTCGCCTGTGCACGAACCGCCACGTCATCGTCAGAGAGTGCATCGGCCGCTTCGAAGAGTTCAGGGCGTCGATGCCGAGCGAGTACGAAAGGAAGCAGGCGAGCTGCCGCCGAACGACCATGCGCGCTCAGCCGCAGCACGGTGCGCAGCTCCTCGAGAGGCGGGACCTTCTCCCCGTGCCCGCGACCGGCCAGCCAGGTGCGGACCGCTGCGAGGTCGTAGAGCGGGCTGCTGTCCGTACCCCCCGCGGGGGACGGGAAGTCCGCATGGCGCCGACGCCAGTTGCTCACCGTGGCCCGCGTGACCCCGGCGAGGCGGGAGATCTCCGCCGCGGTGACCTGAGCGGACGCCCCTGGCGTGGCGGAAGGCTCGGGCTGCTTCGGCATGACAAGGGTTCCTCGCTGTTCGACATGAGCGACAGGACACAGATTACACTCCCATGGATCCGCGGAGATTGTTTGACAGTGCTTTCACGTTCATGCTCAACTCGGATTGTCGCCAACCGGAATCATCCGGCTCCAATCCTGAGGGGGAAACTCATGACCATCACCATGCCCACCGCCACCGTCGAAGGCATCCAGCTCACCGTCACCGCCTTCCGCCCCGACGCCGTCATCGGGACCATGGGCCTGCCGACGCTGCTCCAGCTCGTCCCGTCGCCGAAGGCAGAGGAGGACAAGCGCGCCCTGAAGTACGCCTCCGGATCGCTGCGCCGCCACGCCGAGGTGCGCACCCTGGTACAGCGCATGCTCAAGTCGACGCAGAAGGGGCGGAATGTGGCCGCGTACGTCTCCTACATCGCGAGCGGCGTCAGCGGCGGGCATGGCGCCGCGTGGTCCACGCCGCCCATCACGCTCTGGCTGGACGGCCGCCCGGGTGCGGTCGGCGACGAACTCGTGCCGGGAAGCGGGATCTGCCGGATCACGGTGCTGCCCGGCTCGCCCGTGGTGGCCATCGACGGGGAGACGCAGGTCACGGCCTGGCATGAGCTGTACGACGCCCCGGAGCGGTTCGGCGTGACGTTCGAGCAGCTGAGCCAGGTCCGGGTGCCGTTCGAGCTCTACTTCGGGCTCAGCGTCCGGGACGCCCGGCAGATCTTCTACGACCGCAACGTCGAGGGCGTACCCGTCGCCAAGAACCTCGCCATGTCCATGGACCAGCGCGACATCGGCACCCAGATCGCACACCGCATCGCTGAGACCGTCAAGATCGAGCACGACGGCAAGGTCGTACCGCTCACCAAGCTCGTGCAGAACCGCAAGCGTCAACTCACCAAGACCGACCCCGAGGTCGTCACGCTCTCCGCGCTGCGCGTCCTGGTCGTCACCGCGCTGCACGGGCGCGCGGGGCTGAACCTGTCCTCGTCCACGATGCACGACGCCGACCTGCCGGACGGCGTCGACGCCGAGCAGGCCGAGCGGGAACTCGTGCCGTTGCTGTCGCAGCTGATCGCCGGGCTCTTCCCCCACTTCACGGCGCGTAACGCGGTCAGCGCTCCTGCCGTCCTCGCCGGCATCGGCATCGCCGCCCACCAGGCAACGAGCTGGGCCTCGACCGGCACGCGACTGAGCCCGGACGAGCTGGCACGCCTTCTGGAGCCAGTGCGCTTCGAGCGCGAGGCCCGCTACTGGGATGGGGTCGCCGCCAGCGCCAACGCCTCCGGCACCCTCAACTTCGGCGGCGGCGCCAAGGACTCCGGCGGCCGGGTGGCCGACGCGATCCTCGGCCCGGACACGGACCACGGCCGCCGGATCCGCGGCTGGTGACAGAGCAACACACGCACGAGGCCCTACGCGACTCAAAGCCACTGGGCCAGGCCCCTGGCTGACATCCACCACCACGGCGGGGCGGCTTCGCCGACGCATGGCCGCCCCCGCCACGCCCACCTCACATGAGACCGGAGGACACAGTGAACGCAATCGAAATGCGTGAAGTGGAAGACCTGCTCAGGAACCTCATCAGGTCCGCCGGGCTCGACTGGCTGCTCGACGAGCTGGACTCGGCCATCGCTACGGGCGTTGCGGAGGAAAAGCTCCTTCAGCGCCGTCGCGGCACGTCCACCGAGGAGTACGAAGCACTCGCCGTCGCGGAGGTGGGCACGGACACCTTCCACAGATCCCTCAAGCGCGGGGCGTCCGTGGTGGTCACCACCCGCCCCATGAACGCTCGGGAGCGTACGGAGTTGCACCTCAACGCACTGCGCCGACTGATCCTGGAGGTGCCCGAGATCGAAGTGGAAACCCTCAAGATCGTGAGCGCCGAGGGTGATCGGCACCGCGCACCCGTGCGCAGCGTGCGGTTCGTCCCCGACGAGGAACTCACTGGGCACCGGGACCAGACCCATGAAGTCGCCGCCCGCCTTCCCGAGGACACCCGAGCACGCCTTCAGAACCTGTTCCGCGAAGCACGCGAGGAGATCAGCCGATGAGCGCCGTCAATGCCCTGCTCCACGAGATTCAGAACCTGCTCGCCGACCCCGGGATCTCCTACACCTCCGCATCCCAGCCCTGGGACGTCTACGAGGGGTACCTCTTCTCCCTCGCAGCCTCCACCGCGAGCAGCCTGGGAGCTTCCGTCCACTACAGGGACGTCGACGGGAACGCCGTCAACAATCTGGTGTTCCGCACCAGCCCCGGCCAGCTCTACAGCACCACACACCCGTACACCCACGCCGTCGTTGAGTTCAATCGCGCCCCGGCCCTGGAGGTGCACCTCGGCGTCCAGGTCCAGGGGAATTCCGGCGTGCTGCACGAGTGCGATGTCCTGATTCTTCCCGCCGACGAGGCGGCGCTCTCGCGGCAGATCCGTGTGGCTCCGCGGGGCAACAAGTGCCTGCTGGCCATCGAGTGCAAGTACTACACCGCCGGCCCGGTCGCCATCGGCCACGCGCGCAACTTCGAAGGACTGCACAGCGACCTGAGGACCGCCCGGAATTTGTTCGTCTCCAACACGGGAGCGCCGAGCGTGGTGAAGTACCTTTCCGCCCGCAAGCGCGGTTACGAGAGGGAGGTCGTGCCGACCAACGTCAACACCGTCGGTTATACGCGCGGCCAGATCCGTGAGGCGTTCAAGATCCATCTCGGCAAGAACGCTCCGTCCACGGTGATCTGATTCGACCACCCATGCTTGACTTCATGACACAATCATCGTGTCATGAAGGCATGCTGTACACGGCTCCCTCCCTGAACGCCGATGACCGGCGGGCCCTCGACGAGATCGAGAGCATGCGACGCGACCTGCGCCACATGCTCCGGGCCACCCCGCACTGGACCCGCCAGCTACGCCGCAACCTCACCGCCCGCGCGATCGCCGGCTCGAACACCATCGAGGGATACGCCGCGACGGTCGACGACGTGGAAGCCCTCATGTCCGGCGAGGAACCCCTGGAGACCGGCGAGAAAACGCGTGCCGAGCTGGAGGGCTACCAGCGCGGCATGACCTACATCCAGGCCCTCGCCGACGCCGGTGAAGACTTCCGCTACGACGCCGGCCTGCTCAACGGCCTGCACTTCATGCTGCAAGGACACCACCTCGACAAGCGCCCCGGCCGCTGGCGCGACGGGCCCGTCTACGTCACCAGCCCCGACGACCCCCTGGTCCCGGCCTACACCGCACCGGACGAAGCGGACGTTCCCGCTCTGATGTCGGAGTTCATCGACTGGCTCAACGAGGGCGACCTCGACGCCCCCGTCCATGTCCGCGCTTCCATGGCCCACCTCAACCTCGTCAAGATCCACCCGTGGAAGGACGGCAACGGGCGCATGTCCCGCGCTCTGTCCACCCTCGTGTTCTCCCGTGAGGCCCTGATGCCGCCCGAATTCTCCTCCATCGAGGAGTGGCTCGGCCGGGGACAGAACACTTACGCGTACTACCAGGTCCTGGAGGACGTAGGAGGCCCGCGCTGGAGCCCCGAGCGAGACGCCCGCCCATGGATCCGGTTCTGCCTGACCGCCCACCACCGCCAGGCCCAGCAGGCCCAGCGGCGCTTCGACGTGATGTCGCGGGCCTGGACCCGCCTGGTCGAAGGCGTTGAAGCGACCGGCCTGGACGAGCGGGTCGTCTACGCGCTCCTGCCCGCCTTCTCGGACGCGAAGGTCCGCCGCACCGTGTACCAGCAGGACGCCGACCTCAGCGACCAGCAAGCGATCCGTGACATCCGTGAGCTCGTGGCCCGCGGCTGGCTCGTCCCCCACGGCAAGGCCCGAGCCCGTTACTACGCCCCCGGTCCCCTCATGGACCCAGTCCGGGAAGAGGTCCGTCAGTCCATGGAGCCGTACGCGGACCCCTACCGACGTGCTCAATGACTGTGCGTGCTCCTGGCGCCACTGAGCCGTACTACGCCGCCGCAGCCTCCAGCGCCGAAAGGCTTTGCGCTGGCTCGATGCGGGCCTCCAGTTCCTTGGTCTGGCCGACGACGCAGCGGGCGTAGGTGGCATAGAGCATGGCCACGCTGGTGCCGGCCCACTCTGCTACCTGTGCCGGAGGGACACCGTTGTTCAGCCAGCTGGTCAGGCAGGTGTGCCGCAGGTCGTAGACGCGCTTGCCGGTCGGGGAGTCGTACTCCGCCTCGGGGAGGATCTCTCTGCGGGCCTTGGCCCAGACCCTGCGGTATACGGAGCCTGCGAGCAGCCCTCCCCTTTCCCCTTGAAACAGGATGTCGTCGCTAGAAAGGCCGTATTCCTCGATCAGGTCACACAGGATCGCGACGAGTTCAGGATGGGCCGGTACGACGCGGGTGTCGCCCTCCCCGCGGCCCTTGAGGTTCCGCTCGTCATGAACCTGGCCGGTGTCCGTCCAGTGCCGCCCTGCTTCGGGTCGTGTGGCGTGCACGAGCAACTCGCCCCAGCCATGTTCGGGGAGGGCGGCGTCACGGACGAGCAGAGCGACGGCTTCCTCAGGGCGCAGTCCGGCGTAGTAGAGGCTGGCGAAGTAGGCGCGGTAGCAGCGCCCCATGCGCGGACGGTGGCCAATCCAGGTCAGAAGACCTGCGGTCACGCCAGGACTAAGCAGGCAGCGTCGGTCCACTGCAACACACTCTTGCGGGACGCTTCTACGCCCCTTGGGCAGAGGGTTGTTCGGGAGGATCTTCCGCTGCACCGCGTATCCCATTGCCACGTTCAGGATGCGACGATGCCGCCGGACTGACGAGACCGCAGCGGCTGACCCGTCCAGCAGCGTGCCGAGTGCCAGGAGTACGTCGGCTACCGCTGCGGGGTCGCCCCAGATATCCATGGTGGGGCTACGGCGCCGCGCCCAGTCGAGGAGTGCTATGACGTCAGCCGACGCCTTGTCCCGACGGTTGGTGTTGAACGCCCACTCGCGCAACGCGGTACGGAAGGGTCGTGCGCCGACGCCCGGAGGGGTTCCACCCAACAGAGCCATCGTTGTGATCATGAGTGTTCGGGCGGTGTTCTTGCGGTGGTTCGCGGAAACTCTGGGCCACTGAGTGTCGACGAACTGGACGGCAAAGTCGTACCAGCTCATCGACGAGGCCACTGGCGAGTGCTGGTCTGGCAGGCCGGTCGACACGTTGAACGGGACGCCATGGTGCGTCGCGGTCACCAACTCCGCACGAAATCCGTCGGCCAGGGCAAACGTCTGGAACGTCTTTCGGTGCTTCTCCCCCTCGACGACCCAGCGCACTCCATAAGAATTCCCGCGCCGCCTCTCATGGACCTCGATCTGCCAAACCCTGACGTCATAGGTGCCTTCCATCGCACGCCACACCTCGATTCAGCATTCCCGAATCGCAGTGCAGTGCAGTGCACTGCAGTAATATGACCTTCCGCCTCTCAATATCTATAACCTCACTGACCTCCTGAGAGCCATACGGGCGGATCTTGCAGGAGCGTGACTGCGATCTTCCCGGTCGCTGCTTTCGCGGCCCTCGCCACACAAGCAGTGGATGGAAGAAACATCCTCAGACCCACCACTCCGGGACATGTAGGAGCCCCAGTTACCACGGAGAAGTCGATGCGCCGACGATCGACCGCCACTTGATTCAAGAGTCAAACAGCGACTGCTGTCCGGGGCCGGGGTTGCGAGACTGATTGCGGCGCACTTTCTTAGCAAGGGTCTTGTCGTATCCCCGTGTGTGGTTTCGCTTGTGTCGTTCCTTGACCACCTCACGCGTCGGGGCGGTGGCCCGGTCCACAACGATGGATACGGACATTCCTTCCTCTGCCCGCTCCCTGCCGAGCGTCCTCAGATCGTCGAGTGTGGTGCCCACTGTGCCTACGAGCCCGTTCTTCACGAGCTGAGTGAACTCCGTGTTCCCCAAATACCGTTCGACGTATCCGTACCCAAGGCGGGTGCCCTCGTTCGGGCCACTCGTCGCATCGTCGTCTAGCAACAGCCGCACATACGGCACCGGTAGATACATGCCCGGCGCCGGCCCTGGGTCGACAGTTTCCTTCAGCGGCCAGTAGGCGAGTTTGACGAAGCAAGGGTCCGAACCCAGCCGCCATTCGTGAGGCGCCCATGGCGCTCTACTCATCGCGGCTACCCGATCCAAACGATCGAGCTGCCCGAGGAGTTGCTTATCCGCATACATCCACCGGGCGCCTGCCTCTGAAGAGAGCCGCTTGGCCTGTACAAGAATGAAACTCTGGGTGGCCTCGTGGTAGTAGATCAGGTCTGCCCCGAGTCGAGCTTCCACCGGCGTCGCGTTGATGTTCGCCACCTCGATACGACTGCCGAGATGTTCGAACACATGGATGTCGCAGCGGAACGATGCCCCGGTGGCGCGGCCTCCGGAAGGCCATCCCGCCTCAGTGAACACGTCCGTATCGAAATCGATGTGCCGCGCATCGTTTTCGATCAGACCCTGTTCAAACGGTTCCGGGATGAGCCCGGCCAAGTGAGGGGCATCAGGGTCACTCGGACGTCGCCAAGCCGCGAGCCGCGCTGGAGGGATGTTACCGATGGCCAGACCCAGCCGGGTCATGTCGTACTGCTCCTGCCAAGCACGATCCGCAACGCGCCGAGGGTCGAACGGGTCGGGCTCGGCCGCCTCGCCCAAGAAGTCGAGCATCCTACGCAACACGTCGTCCTGCCGCGCGAGAACGTCCAGTAGGCCCTCGGATTCCTCGTCTCCGAGGACAGTGACTTCACCCGCCAAGGCACTCATCAGAGTGCGCCGTAGACGAAGCGGCATCTCGTCAAGAAGTGATCGCATGAGGACGGGTACGGGGCTCTCCCGTACCAACTCGACGGTGATCCTGGAATCAACGGCCGCCACCTTGTCCCCACGAGGCTGCCTCACGACTCCCAGCCAGCGCAGCGGACACTGGTCGTCCTCGCTGGAAGACCGCGTGACGAGCAAGGCGATACGTGGCGTTCGATCATCAGGAAGAGAGGCCGTAGCAACCGTCTTCGTGAAGGATTGCTTGACCAGCAACTCCTCATCGATACGGTCTAGTTCCTTGGCGCTAAGAGCTATGACGTAAACCATGCACGGAGCGTACGTGGAGCAACACCAGGCCGTCGCTCAATGCCTCGGAGGACAGGCATACCACTGGCTCGCCTGGGAAGAGCGGCTGCTCTGCAAGGCCCTCCGGGAAACCGTAGGCGAGCGAACGGATCGGCACTTTCTACGCAATCAATACTCTTCGCGCAAATGCCCCACTGACGATAACAGGACGCCACCGTCTCGAACCACAGGTGTCTGATCAAGTTTGCCGAGTGCACAGTGCCGGCCGCGCTCGCAGGGCGATGGGATCCGTCTGCCCGCAAGCTGAGCACCTTCGACCGGGTCGACCCATCGTCAGGAACGAGACGCCTCAAGCACCCCACTCCATCCCACATGCGTCCCACAAAACACCTGATGGCCCATCACTTCCGTGAATAGATGCAGGTCAGGACCCACGAGGAGCCGAAAGGGCAGGTGCCTTCTAAGCACTTGGCCGCAGGTTCGAGTCCTGCCGGGGGCGCCAGGCCAGACCCTCCTTCGGGAGGGTCTTTTTGCTGGTCAGCAGGCACCTGACCAGCAAAAAGAAAGCGCCGGACTCTCCCCTGGCGCTCAGGGGAGAGTCCGGCGCTGTCCGGCTGTCGCCGGGGTTCGGCGGGTGACTGTGTCGAATACGTGTCGAAGTTCTCCGCGGCGCTCAGTCGATCTCGGACACCTCAGGGAGGTCTCCCCGAGCCTCCATCCGCCGCTTGAGGTCCGCCGTGGAAGACATCGTCGGGCTCTACACCGATCCGCAGCACGTCATGGCGTACGACGACGGCGACGTTCGCCAGCAGTTCTCAATCTGCTTCCACGCACGGCCGGTTGGCGGCACACTGCGCACCAGCTCCGAATCGAAAGAGGTCCGTTGGGTTTCCCCAACAGACCTCGAACAGCTGGACATTCATCCGTCGATGCGGCTCCGGATCAAGCACGGCCTTGACGGCTCTCGCACGGCGCCCTACATCGGCTGACCGACTGTCCCCGCTTCGTGGAGCCGCCCTTCAACGCGCTGCACCGCCGCGTGGATCTCGGGGGCGGCTCGCTGGATGAAGCGACCCACGATCGTGTCAGGCCCGTACCGGTCAACGATCTCTGCTACCCGAGCCGCGGAGGACGTGCACCCACCATCGGGGGTCGTCGTCATGTCGCAGAACAGGAGCGCATCGACCAGCTCCGGCCGCTCCAACTCGAACTCCGTCTCCAACTCCTCACGAAATCCCCGCTCTTCGGCCTCCAGCAGTGCACAGGAGTGATGCGCGACGAGCCGGACTACTCGCTCGTCGATGGCCTCCTGGTCCCGCAGGAAGCGGGCGCCATCCAGCGGGTGAAAGCCTGTGGATGCGATCCGAGGTGAGTATCCGATGTCGTGCAGCACCGCCGCAGCCTCCATGAGCGCGGCGTCCTCGCCGAGGATCGATCGGAGGGATCGGGCACGCTCGGCCACCCCGAGGGAGTGCGACCAGCGACGTGGCAGCGGCTCGGACAGCAACGATTCGGCAAGGCCGTAGGCTCGATCTGTGAGGTTCATGATGGCCAAGACTACGAGGCCCCCTGACCGGCCGGGAGAGCGCGAATCCGCCGCCGTCGGCTCTCGCCCATCTCGATAAGCCCCTGCCCCTCCAGTTGCGCGATGGCGGAACGCACTGCCGTGCGGGACACCCCGAACCGCTCACACAGTTCGCTCTCAGAGGGGAAGACGTCGCCCACCTTGGCCTCCTCGGCCCGGAGCAGATCCGTGACCTTCTCGACGAGTGGTCGGCGATCGCCGGTCCCAGTCACGTACCAGCCAGCGCCCTGGACGGATTCGATGATGCCCTCGGCCTTGAGCGCCTTGAGTGCCCGGCCGATAGTGCTACGGCCCACGCCATACGTGCGCATCAGCTCGGCCTCAGATGGCAGCACCTCGCTGATCTTGCCCTTCTCAATCTTCTGCCGGAGAGACTCAGAGATCTGCAAGTACGTACCGCGTGGACTGGCCTGTGGCACTGGGCCTCCCCTTCATTCGACTTGGCACCGCCTTCACGGCCACGCGCCAAGTCCAGCTTCGCACGTCATAGAACTCCGCTGAGTAACAACCTTTCCCACGAATTCAAGGCTCGCTCGCGCTCGCCGCGCGGCCCGGCTCCCGTCCGGGCCTGCGCTCCTGTCTCCGCCCCCGCTCCAGCCCGGCTGGCGCGCTCAACGATCAGCCGCCTGGGGCCAGGGAAGGGGTACGTCGTGGCTGGGGCGGTCGGCTCCACGGCTTTAGAGGGTGCGCGGATAGGCGGTACATGGTGGGGCAGATGCGGTGGGGGCACTGGCGCGCAGGCCCTCACACAGCGCCCTATCCGCGCACGCTCTTAGACAGCCACTTTGGCACGAGCCCCTAAGGTCATGGCCTCAGATCGGGCACTGCGGGCAGGTCCACAGACTGCCCGACGCGCCGCAAGCTTACGGGGCCGCGATCTCTCGCCCCAAAGCAGCTCCAACCCAAAGCTGCTCCGCCGACCTGAGCGAGAGATGCAGCGACGCGACCACTAACTCCTCCATTGCGGATCTGGATCTTGACCCAATCGCGGATATGCAGGCCGACTGTTCGGCTGCGGACCTACCGATGAAGCGTCGCCATCGTTGACAATTTCCCGCCCGGCATCCACAGGTTCAACGCGCCAACCAGAAGGTAGCATGACCGCCTCCTCCATGTTCAACACCCTGGCTCGACTCAGGTCGATACCGCGCGCAAAGGTGGACGCGGATCTAGGGAAAGACGGATCCACGAGCCTAACGTCAGCGTAAAACTGTGCATCGGTGAACCATGCCTCATCTTTAAAAATCACGCGAGTCAGGGAGTGTTGCTGCCGGAATGCACTTCCCCTGAAATCTGCCACACCTTCATATACCGAATCATGAGAGAACAGATGCCCCATGCACTCTACACCATCAAACGCTGCATATCCTTTGAATTCCGCATGCGCAAAGCGCGCAGATCCCAATAATACGGCACCCGAAAAGCGGGACTGCCCGATGAATTTTGCCTCATCGAAAGCGGGCTCAGAGAGGAAGCATTCGGAAAAGTCAACGTCAACCAGAACCGCGCCACAGAGATTCAGTGTGACATCCGGCCAGTATGACGGGTTATCAATCACCTCCCGCCCCCGACCCTCGAAGCGCATGCCGAGAGGTTCCGGCCGCAAGTGCCTGGCCAAAATGTTTTGCGCGGCGCTCCGGACCTGCCGCTCTTGATGAGTGGCCGCATCTTGATCCCTCAGTCCGCCTGCATCCCTACAGTCAGCTGGTGGATCAAATGGCATCCGAAGGTAGGCGCAGATCACTTCTACAACGACTTGCCGGTGCTCCTTGTTATGTTGAGCTAGTCGCTCAAGCGAGTATAGTCCACCTAACCTGACAGTGGCCTTTTCGTGCCCCAACTGCTCGACTGCTTGGCTATACAGCTCAGTTACCCGACGTTCGGCGGCATCGTGAATATTGGCTTCGGCTACCTTTTCAGTATGCGCTTGTGCCCGCTCTGCTCGTTCGCCTGCCAGCTCGTCAATACGTTGACGGCGATAGCTAGTAACGAGAGCAATCAAGGCGCCCACGCCGGCAACAACTGCGAATACTAGCTTCAGAAGCTCCAGTTGTGCCGTTGTATCCAGCGGCTTGGGATTAGCTTTTGGCGGAGACCCCAGAAACCAATTGAGAAAAAACCACGTACTGATACATAGCAGCGCAGAAGCGGCTACAGATACGACGAGAGCTCGGCGGATAGACCAAAGCCCCAGTGCGCGATGTGCGTCTCTGGGGTTCGGGCTCTGAGGCACAGGCGGTTCAGGCATAGCGGATAGCGTGCCAGACGGAGGCGCACTTCCGTCACACACCGGACATCAATCGGCCACCGATGGACCGCAACACCCTTCTCTGAGCACCGCACCACATCGAGCTTCTATCGTCCTCCGCTGAACTTGGTGCAAGGAACTGCCGAGGGCATGGCCAGCTGATGCCACATCAGGTTCTTGGACGTGGGCAGGGCGGATGTGTATCTGCGGAAGAACTGGGTGGCTCACGCTGAACTGCTAGCCGGTGGTCGCCGCGGTTGCTGTACAGCAGCGAAGTGCAGCAACCGCGGCAGCCTCAAGCGGCTACCGTCGCCTCCGTAAGACCAGCTGACCAGGCCCGACGAAACCAGCAACCTCCCCGCCCGTAGTTCGCATCGATGGGCGGGAGTCCCACAGTCAAGCGCCAGTCCTCGGCCTCGCCAGAGCTGGGGCAGTCTGACAAGCGGGCCGTGCCGTCGGCGTGATCGAACTTCCAAAATGGTGATCGCTCGTACTGACGGCGTACATCGCGCGAGTCCCGACAGGAGTGCACGCAAACCGGCTTCCTGTCGAATACGTGTCGAAGTTGCTCTGGCATGGAGCGCTTGCCTCAAGGAAGAGCCAGGTCAAGGCGGTGCGGTCGGTGAACTGCATTGGTCTCTTCTAAGCACTTGGCCGCAGGTTCGAGTCCTGCCGGGGGCGCCCAAAACATGGCTGGTCAGTCCCCTCGCCTTCTCGGTTTCCGGTGAGGGGAGCGATCGCCTGCCGCGTGAGAGCACTCAGCTCCCCCGCTGTCGCCGCGGGCACTGTCGCCTGGAGCTGGATCTCGCGTCGGGGTCGGTGGTATCGGACCTCCGGTTGGAAGGCGTCGTAGAGGCGGCGCTGGTCCGGTTCCGGGAGCGCGGCGATGCTGGTTCCCAGCCGGGGTAGGAGGTCGATGAGGTCCGTGCTTTGCTGATGTTCCTGTTTGCGGAGCTGTTCAGCTTTCTCTGCTTCGTCGGCGCCGGCCGCGGGCAGGGCGGCGGTGAGCTGGGCCCGGAGCGGCTCACCGCGGTGTGGGCCGAGGAGGCGTTCGCCGAAGAACCGGTGGACCGCTTCCAGGAGGATCTTTTGGCTGGCCCAGAGGGATTTGGGGTGCTGGTCGAACCAGTCGGCGTTGCGGTGGTGGACGTCGTCGCGGTAGCAGACGAAGTGCGGGCGGTCCTTGCTGGTCTTGCCGAACATCCGGCGCTCGCACAGGGCGCAGCGGACGTAGGAGCGCAGGGGTAGGTGCGTTTGGTGGCGGGGTGGGTGTTGGGCTCGGTGCTGGAGCGGGAGCCCTGGCGGGATCTCTTCGTGGTCCAGACGGTGTTGAAGAGTTCGCGGGTGGTGAGGGGCTCGTGGACGGCGTGCGGGGACCAGATCCATTCGGTTACGGGGTTGCGCTTGTTGCCTCGTTTCTTGCGGGCTTTGCGGTTCCCGATCTGGTAGCCGGTGTATTTGGGGTTTTCGAGGATGCCGCGTACCGCCTGCACCGTCCATTGACCGATGGTGGCCTCGGGTCGATTGGCTTCCGGGGCGGGGTACTTGGCGAGGTTCTGGTTGAGGCGGTCGGCGATCGCCTGGTAGCTGAATCTCCCCAGGGCGCGTAGCCGGAAGATCTCGCTAACGCTTCCGCGGTGAGACCGGGTGCATCCGCATTGTTATGCGGATGCACCCGGCGTCTTCGCGGTGGGCGGCTACTTAGACACCGCGGGCCTCGCTGTGGCGGGTCGGCTTCCGGCGCCCGCACCCCGGCGACCAATCGATCACGGGGGGGCAATCGGTGCAGCGCCGCGACCAGGGCCGTCGCGCACGCTCGGCGCAGGGTGTCGGCATTCATCTCCGACAGGCCGATGTGGCGCACCCCGCCCTCGGCCACCAGCTCGCTCATGGCGACGGCGGTGACCTCGATGGGGACGGGGGGATCGCGGCGGTGGAGGTGGTAGGGGTCGAGATGCTCCGCCCCAAGCCGCCGCAGCGAAGCTTCGCAGGCCCTCTTGGCGTACACGGGCGTCGGGGCGACCCGCCGGGCGCCGGGGCCGACGGACCGTACGACGCCGAACTCACGTGTTCACCAACGGGATACGACGTGCCGGCGGGGCCGGCCCGGTGGGTGGAGAGCCAGGCGTCGGTGCCACCACCCGAGCCGGGTCCAGAACCCCGGCGGCCCGGTTGTGACGGCCGTCAGTCCGTGGCCCCGGGCTTCACCGACGTCACGTCGAACTGCCCGCCGCACACCCGCAACCCGTCGGTACCGGTGGTCACCGCGTCCTTGGAGCCGGGCGGGTAGGCGCGGACCAGCTGCGCCGTGGACCAGCACGGCGTGTCCGAGACACCGTCGTTGACGGTGTGCAGCACGGCGTGCGCGCTCTGTCCGGGCTTCAGTCGGACGGTGCCGCCCGCGGCGCCCGAGCGGGTGGCGGGCTTGCCGACCGGCGTGCCCTCCTTGAGCGTCAGCGAGACGCCGGGGAACCCGCGCAGCGAACAGGCCGTCTTGCCCGTGTTGGTGAAGACCAGCGGTATGTGGATGTTGCCCGCGCCGATGTCCGTGCGGCCCAGGCGCAGCGACAGGTTGTCCGCAGTGCAGCGGTCCGGGGCGGTCATCGTCGAGGTGTGGGCCTGGAGCGCGCTCGGCCCGTTGGCCGCCTTGCCGTTGGCGGACTTCGCCCCGGCGCCGGACGAGGATCCGGCGGCCCCGGAGGAACCCCCCTGAGTGGTCACCGCGGTTGCGGGCGCGGAGGCCGACGAGGAGTGGGCCGCGGAGTCCTTCCCGCTCTGGCAGGCGGACAGCGCGAGCGCCGTGACGGCGATCAGCGATCCGGCGGCGACCCGGCGGCCGTGGCGGAGAGTCTTGGTGGCGAGCGACATCTTTCCGTCTCTTCCTCGTCTGCTGGTGCACGCCCATCCCGGGATGGGGGGCACGGTCGGTCCGTTGTGCTTCGAGCGTGATCCGAGGCACTGCCGGACCGCTAATGAGGAGCTAACGCACCGCTAATGCCGCAGCCGCATGGGGTCGGGGTCGTCGCATGGTGGCCGGTTGCACCGCCGTCGCACCGGCGGATGCCCCTCTGCCTTCCGGTAGAGGGACAGTCCCCCGTAGGTCGCAGGATTCCGGCGCGGGCGGGCCTGACAATCGGTGGTATGTCGTTCAGCGCCCCACCAGCCTCCGCACCGTGTCTGTCTGCCCGGGGCCCCTTCGCCGGGCCGGGAGAACAGGGGTGGCAGCTGTGGCGTACGGCGGGTGAGGCGGTCCTCGGCGGGCTGTTGGTGCTGCTCACCTACCTGGTGCTGGACTGGTACAGGGGTGTGCCGTCGATGCTCGGCATGACGCTCGACGGCTGGGTCATGGTGGTGCTGGCACTGGCCGGGAACGGGCTGGTGCTGGTGCGGCGCCGGTTCCCTGCGGCGAGCGTGCTGGGGCTGTCCGCGCTGATGGGCGTGCTGCCTCCCACGGGGCTGCTGACCGCGGTGGCCTCGTACACCGCGGCCCGGCAGACGGAGGCGCGGCGACGGCGTACCGCGCTGCTGCTCACGGGGCTTGCGCCGGCCATGCTGGTCTGCTTCGCGTTGGCTCCCGTCACCGGGCTCGGCAGCCGGTCGTACGGGCTCGGGCTCGGTGCGGTGCTCGCCGCGACCACGGTCCTGGTACCGGGCTTGGTCGGCACCGCGCGCGGGCAGCAGGACCAGCTGGTGCGGGCACTGCGGGAGCGCACGGCCGCCGCCGAGGAGGCACGGCGGCTGGCCGACAGCGAGTCGCGGATGCACGAGCGGTCGCGCATCGCGGCGGAGATGCACGACCTGGTCGGGCACCGGCTCAGTCTGATCTCGCTGCACGCGGGCGGCCTGGAGATGGCACTGCAGAGGCAGGCCCCCGAGCTGCGGGAGGAGGCGTCGCTGGTGCGCTGTGCCACCCGCGATGCCATGCGGGAGCTGCGTGAGGCGCTGGGGGTCCTGGGCCCCCTGGGACTGGACACCGGCACCGACGCACTGACCGACGCCACCGGCACCCGTTCCGACATCGAGGCACTGGTGGCGGAGTCACGTGGTGCCGGCATTCCCGTCGAGTTCTCCTGGGAGGGGGACGATCTCGACACGCTGCCGGCACGGGTACGTCGGGCGGTGCACCGGGTGGTGCGCGAGTCGCTCACCAACGTGCACCGGTACGCGACCGGGGCCCATGTGACGGTTGTGGTCACCCGCACCGCGGAGCGGGTGGAGGTCCGGGTGCGCAACGGCGCTCCGCCCGTACCGCCCACCACCGCCACGGGGCTGGGCTCCGGACGCGGGCTGACCGGCCTGCGGGAGCGGGTGGCCCTGCTCGGCGGCACCTTCGATGCGAGCACGACACCGGGCGGCGGATTCAGCGTGACGGCCGACATCCCCGCCGACCCGGCAGACGCCGCGCGCCCGGCCCCGGGAGATCGGGCGGCGGACGCGGCACCGGACGAGGAACGACTGGCGGGCGCGGCCGGCCTGCCCCGGCCCGACCGACGGCACCGGAGCCTTCAGCAGGGCCTGACGAGGGCGGCCACCGGGCTGCTCGGCCTGGTGGGCGTGGGGGCGATGATGCTGTTCGGGGTGGTCCTGGCGGACAAGGCGAAGCCACACCCCGAATACCAACCCTTCGAGCCCCGGGTGGGGATGACCCGGGGCCAGCTGCAGAGCAAGGGGATCTCCGACTACGGCGTGGTGCGGGCAGCCGCCGCCGGCCGGGAACCGCGACGCCCTCGGTCCGCCGAGGACTGCATGTACCCGTGGGTCGACGACCAGGCCAAGGGCGGGCGGCTGCCGATGGTCCGCTACTGCTTCCGCTCCGACATCCTGATCTCCATCGACCACTTCACCGTGCCTGTGGTCACCGAACCGTAACCGCCCTATGGGAGCAGGACACATGACTGACCAGGCCGACTCCACCGCCTCCGCGGCCGGCTCCGCGATCCGGGTGCTGCTCGCCGACGACGAGCAGATGATCCGGCACGGCGTCCGGCTGATCCTCCGGCACGCGGAGGGCATCGACGTGGTCGGCGAAGCCGCCAACGGAGCCGAGGCTGTTCAGCTTGCCGCCGAGCACCGGCCCGACGTGGTGCTGCTCGACATCCGGATGCCGGTACTCGACGGGCTCGCCGCCATCGACCGGCTGTGTGCGCTCGACCCCGCCCCGCAGGTCGTCATGCTCACCACCTTCGGCGACGAGGAGAACGTCCTGCGGGCCCTGGCGGCCGGCGCCACCGGCTTCCTGCTCAAGGACGAGGGCCCGCAGGAGCTGATCAGCGCCGTACGGTCGGCCGCCGCCGGGGACGCGGTCCTCTCGCCCGGAGTCACCGGGACCGTCATCCAGCGGATGCTGCGCGGCGGCGCGGCCAGTGCCGTGATCACCGGACCGGACCAGCGGCTGGCGAGCCTGACGGCCCGCGAACGCGAGGTCCTGACCATGCTGGGCGAGGGCCTGTCCAACCTGGAGATCAGCAAACGGCTGGGCATCGGCGTGGGGACGGTCAAGTCACACGTCCGATCGATCCTGGACAAGACCGACTCGAACAGCCGGGTCCAGGCGGCACTGCTCGCCCACCAGGCGGGTCTGATGGGCTGAGCGGGACGTGTATCCGGTGGGTATCAGGGAGCGCTTGATTGTCCATCGAATCACCGCGCCGGCCCATGGCGAAGGGGGCTACAGGAGGTTGGAGTGCCGTGGCCCCGCCGGCTGTCTGGACCGGTTCTACCCTGTCTGACCTGGGGATTCGCGGAGGGAAGAGGCCGCGGGGAAGGCGCTGTGTGCCCCTCTGCGCCGCAGTCGCCGCGCCCGCTGTCTGCCGTATCGTTCGTTTCAGGTCTCCGGCTGTGCGTGCAGCCGGGATCGGTGTCTCATCCGGACCCCTCCGACAGGAGTTTTCTGCCCGTGTCCTCGTCTGCCCCGGCTGGGGCCTCTTCGCGCCCTGTTCGCGTGTTGCTGGTGGAAGACGACGAGCTGATGCGCCGGTCCTTCACCGTCGCCCTGGAGCGCTACGGCTACGAGATGCAGGCCGCGGCCGACGGCCTCACGGGGCTTGAGCTCTTCCGGGACGAGGACTTCGACCTGCTGATTCTGGACGTGATGCTGCCCGGTCTGGACGGGATCGGCCTGTGCCGCAGAGTCCGGGAGACCAGTCTGGTCCCCGTTTTGATGATGTCCGCCCGCGGGGACGGACTCGATGTCGTCGCCGGTCTGGAGGCCGGAGCGGACGACTACGTGGTCAAACCCGTGGAGACCTCCGTGCTCGTGGCACGCATCCGCTCGCTGCTGCGGCGGGCGGCCTACGCGCCCGCCCCGGGCCTCGCCCCCGAGCACCCCGGGGGCGAGGGACCGGCGCGGTCCGAGGGGGCGACGCTGGTCTTCGGGGACCTGACCATCGACACCGGCGGCCTGGAGGTGTTCGTCTCCGGAAGCCCGGTGGCACTGACCCCGACCGAGCTGAAGCTGCTCCTGGAGTTCGCCGCCCACCCGGGCGTCGTGCTGGAGCGCCACACGCTGCTGCGCGACGTCTGGGAGTACGGCTGGGACGGCGACAGCCGGGTCGTGGACCTGTGTGTGCAGCGGCTGCGCAGGAAGCTGGGCCGGGACCGGATCGAGACGGTCCGCGGGTTCGGCTACAAGTTCAGGCGCTGAGGCCGGTGCGCCCGTTCCACCGGCTGCGGCCGGACCTCGGGTCCCTGCGCTGGAAGATCGCCGCGCTGGCCGCGGTCACCGCCTGCCTGGTCGTCGCCGCGGTGGGCGTGCTGGTGCACCTGTGGACCGCGCGCGACATCCGCTTCCGGGCCGAAGCGCAGGTCTTCAACGGTGTCTACTCGGCCATGGACGTCTACCGGCGTACCGGAACGCTGGCGGACGGTGCCGAGCTCGATCCGGCCGACCTGCCCGCCGTCCTGCGCGACCCGGCCGACGGCAAGCGGCACACGGCCTACGACGGGCGCGTCCATGCGGACTCCAACGTGGGACCGACCATGTGGGCCGCCCAGCGCACCGGCGGCCCGGGCAGCCCGGTGCTCGCCGTCCAGGTCAACATGAGCAACGACGTCCACACCCTGCGCCAACTCGATGTGACCATGGCGGTGGCCTCGCTGGTCACGCTCGCGGCGGCCACGCCCCTGGCCGTCTACGGGGCCGGGCTGGTCGCCCGCAGGCTGCGGCGGGTCTCCGAGACCGCGGGCCGGATCTCCACCGGGGACCTCGACGCACGCACCGGGCCCACCAAGGGACGCGACGAGGTGGCCGACATCGCCGCCACCGTCGACCTCATGGCCGACAGTCTCGGCCAACGGCTGCGCACCGAGCGGCAGTTCACCGCGGACGTGGCCCATGAACTGCGCACCCCCGTCGGCGGTCTGCTGGCCGCCGCCGACCTGCTGCCACCCGGTGAGACGGAGGATCTGCTCCGGGCCCGCGTACGCGATCTGCGCGGCCTGGTCGAGGACCTGCTGGAGATCTCCCGACTGGACGCGGGCGCCGAACAGCCCATCCGCGCCCATGTCCCGCTCGGCGCGGTCGTCGCGGAAGCCGTGGCGCGCACCGGCTTCGACACCGAGGTCACCGTTGCCGAGGCGGACACCGCGCAGACCGTGGAGACCGACCCGCGACGCCTGGAGCGGATCGTCAGCAACCTCGTCGTCAACGCGCACCGGCACGGAGACGCCCCGGTGCGGGTCACCGTCGAGGGCCGGACGGTCGTCGTACGCGACCACGGTGCCGGCTTTCCCTCGGCCCTACTGCTCCACGGCCCGCGCCGCTTCCACACGGGTGCGGCGGAGCGCGGCTCGGGTCATGGCCTGGGCCTGACCATCGCCCTGGGACAGGCCCGGCTGCTCGGTGCCGAACTGCGCCTGGACAACGCCCCGGACGGCGGCGCCGTCGCTACCCTGCGCCTGCCGACCTGACCGCCCGGCACCCGCAATCCCTACAGAACCGCTGCGGGCCTACAGAACCGCTACGAAGCGGCGCGCACGCCGATACACGGCAGCCCAGGCGCCGATACGTTCCCTCGACACCCTTCGAAGTGCACCTTTCCGCACCCGAAGAGGAGTCCTCCTGTGACCGCCGCCCCCCTTGCCCCACACACGC
The DNA here is from genome assembly GCF_016917755.1 of Streptomyces noursei. Classification (GTDB taxonomy): domain Bacteria; phylum Actinomycetota; class Actinomycetes; order Streptomycetales; family Streptomycetaceae; genus Streptomyces; species Streptomyces yunnanensis. Next base: position 3,883,254 of record NZ_CP070326.1, read on the forward strand.
TGCGCACGAGGCCCGGGATCGCGGCCGCCACCACCGACCTGTCGAAGGTCTACGGCAGCGGTGACACCCGGGTCGTGGCCCTCGACCAGGTCAGCATCGACTTCCGCGAGGGCGAGTTCACCGCGATCATGGGCCCCTCCGGCTGCGGCAAGTCCACCCTGATGCACTGCACCGCCGGACTCGACACCCCCACCTCCGGCAACGTCCGTATCGGCACCACCGAACTGAGCACGCTGGGCGACCGGCAGCTCACCCAGCTGCGTCGCGACCGGATCGGCTTCATCTTCCAGGCGTTCAACCTGCTGCCGACGCTGACCGCGCTGGAGAACATCACGCTGCCGCTGACCATCGCCGGACGCCGGCCCGACCAGCAGTGGCTGGACCGCGTGGTCTCCATGGTCGGCCTCTCCCAGCGCCTCGACCACCGGCCCGCACAGCTGTCCGGTGGACAGCAGCAGCGCGTCGCGGTCGCCCGTGCCCTGGCCGCACGCCCCGCGATCATCTTCGGTGACGAGCCCACCGGCAACCTCGACTCCCGCGCCGGGACCGAGATCCTCGGCTTCCTGCGCGACTCGGTACGCGAACTGGGCCAGACCGTGGTGATGGTCACCCACGACCCCGTCGCCGCCGGCTTCGCCGACCGCGTGGTCTTCCTCTCCGACGGCCGGATGGTCGACGAGATGGCGCACCCCACTCCGGACCGGGTCCTCGACGTCATGAAGAACTTCGACACGAAGAACGTCGGCACGAAGAACGTCGGCACGGAGAACTCCGACGCCCGCTCACGCACCAGCTGACCCGCGCCCGCGCCGCACCTTCCCGTCGCTCCCCGCCCCTCCTACGTTCCCGAAAGCTGCCCATGCTGAGAACAGCCCTGCGCAACGTCCTGGCGCACAAGGCCCGTCTGGTCATGACCGTCCTCGCGGTCTGTCTGGGTGTCGCGTTCGTCTGCGGCACCCTCGTCTTCGCGGACTCCTCCGCCGCGGCCTACCGCGCCGCCGCGTCGAAGAACTTCGCAGACATCGCGGTCAGCGTGACGGCGAAGGAGCCCCCGCCAGGGGCTGCACCGACCCAGCGCACCAGCGTGCTCGACGACGCGCTCGCGCGGAAACTCGCCGACGTACCCGGTGTCGCCGCCGTGCGACCGTCGGCCGACGGCTCGGCCGTCCTGAACGCGGCGGACGGCACCCCGCTGCGGGCCGGCAAGGCATGGGCGAACCTCGCCGCCGCCTACGTACCGGGCAAGGACGGCAACGACAGCCGCTATCCGCTGGTCGAGGGCCGCGCCCCGAAAAGCGCGGACGAACTCGCCGTGGACAGCGGCGCCGCCACCGCCGGCCGCTTCGGCATCGGCGACACGGTCACGCTGGCCACCGACGGCCCGGTCATGACCAAGCGGCTCGTCGGCATCGTCACCACCACCGAAACCCGGGTGACCACCGGCGGCACCCTCGCCCTGTTCGACAAGGCGACCGCCCAGAAGCTGTTCGCGTCCCCGGGCCACTACACCGGCATCGATCTGTCCGCCGCACCCGGCACCGCCCCGTCCGAGCTCTCCCGGCGGGTCACCGACGTGCTGCCGGCCGACCGCGCCGAGGCCACCACCGGCACCGCCCAGGCCGACCAGCAGGCCCTCCTCGTCGACACCCTGACCCGGGGATACGCGAAGATGCCGATGGTCTTCGCCGGAGTCTCGCTGTTCATCGGCTCGTTCCTCATCATCAACACCTTCACCATGCTCGTCACCCGGCGCACCCGCGAGATCGCGCTGCTGCGGGCGATCGGCGCCTCGCGCCGTCAGGTGGTCCGCTCCGTCCTCGCCGAAGCCTTCCTGGTCGGCCTCGCCGCATCGGCAGCCGGCTTCCTGCTCGGCCTCGGCATCGCCTCCGTACTGCCCGACGTCCTGAGCACCGGCGGGAACACCCTGCCCCGCGGCCCCCTGGTGGTCGGCCCGCGCCCCGTCATGGCGGCGCTCGGCGTGGGCGTGGGCATCACCGTGCTCGCCGCCTGGCTGCCGTCCCGCAAGGCGGCCAGGATCGCGCCCATCGAGGCGCTGCGCACGGCCCAGCAGCCACCCACCAGCCGGTCCCGCATCCGCGCCCTCGTGGGCCTGGCCCTCCTCGTCCTGAGCACCGGCCTGCTGATCTCCCTCACCGGCGCGAAGGACGCGTCCGAGGAGAACCTGCGCAGCGCGATGCTCGGCTGCGGTGCCCTCGTCGTCGCCCTGATCGTGCTGGCGCCGTTGCTCGCCGTCCCGGTGATCCGGCTGATCGGACGACTGACCGGCCGCTTCGGGATCACCGGCCGGCTCGCGCAGCGGAACGCGCTGCGCGACCCGCGGCGCACCGCGGCCACCGCCGCCACCCTGCTGATCAGCACCGCACTGGTCACCGGGCTCGCCGTCATCGGCAACTCCACCGGCCGGGCCCTCGACCGCCAGGCCGCGGCCGGTCTCGGCGCCGACTACGTGATCAGCACCCGCACCCCCACCACCGGCATCGACCCTGCCGCCGTGCAGCGGGTGGCCGGCACCTCCGGGGTGCGGACCGCGACCGCCGTCACGGACTCCACCCTGTTCACCGGCGGCGGTGTCCGGCAGATCTCCGGCATCGACCCCCGCACCGTGAACGACGTCATGAAGCTCGACTTCGTCAGCGGCTCCCTGGCGGATCTTCGGCCCGGCCGGATCGCCGTCTCCAGCACCCTCGCCCGCGAGCACGGCCTGCGCGCAGGGGACAGACTCAACGCCGGCCTGGGCCGGAGCCAGGGCTTCAAGCAGTACACCGTCGTGGGCGTCTACAAGGACAACCCCGTCGCCCACGACGCGCTGGGCGCCCGCGCCGAAGTGCAGCGGAACACCTTCAAGCCCGGCTCCGTCCAGCGGATCCTCGTCCGCGCCGACAGCGGCGCGCTCTCGAAGACCACCGAGGGACGGCTGCGCACCGCGGTGGGCAACAACCCGCTGCTGAAAGTGCAGGACCGCGAGGAACTCGTCCGCGAGGCCGCCGGCACCGTGGGCGATCTGCTCACCCTGACGTACGGGCTGCTCGCCATCGGCGTCGTGATCGCCGCACTCGGCATCGTGAACACCCTGGCCATGTCGGTCACCGAACGCACCCGCGAGATCGGCGCCCTGCGCGCCCTCGGCATGGACCGCGCCGGCGTCCGCCGGATGATCCGGCTGGAAGCGGTGACCGTCGCCGCGTTCGGCACCCTCCTCGGCCTGACGGCCGGGCTGTTGGGCGCCTGGGCGGTCGGCTCGCTGGCCAACGGCGCGGTGGAGCAGTACTCCCTGGCGCTGCCCTGGGGAACGCTGCTCCTGGTGTGCCTGGCCTCCCTCGCGATCGGCGCGACCGCGGCCGCCGTCCCGGCCCGCCGGGCAGCCGCCCTGAGCCCGCTGGAAGCTGTCGCGGAGGCGTAACGCACGGCCCGACCCGCCGCGCCGCCGCCTGGGCTTGACCGCCCACCTGCCCGACGGGCGACGGCGCGGCCCGGGAGCCGGGGTCTGTCTTTGGGCAGAGGCGCGGTCTTCCGCAAGGCAGAGTCGCGCCCGGTGTCTCCGACCTTCGGCAGGCCGCCGATTCACGACCTGAGGGCGACGGATCCGGCCGCCTGCGCGACCACGATGGAAGCGAGTCGAGCACCCTTCCCTCAGCCCCCGGAGTCCCCATGCCGCAGGCAGCCAGCACCACCGCAGTCCCCCAGGCCCCGGCCCCCGCCGGGGCCGCCGCGTACGCCACCGGACTGAGCAAGATCTACGGCGCGGGCGAGACCCGCGTCGTGGCCCTCGACTCGGTCTCCGTGGAGTTCGGGCGCGGCCGGTTCACCGCGATCATGGGCCCGTCCGGCTCGGGCAAATCGACCCTGATGCACTGCATGGCGGGGCTCGACACCATCTCCGCGGGCTCCGCCCGGATCGGTGACACCGAGCTCTCCCGCCTGGGCGACCGGCAGCTCACCAGGCTCCGCCGGGACAAGATCGGCTTCATATTCCAGGCGTTCAACCTCCTGCCCACACTGAACGCCATCGAGAACATCACGCTGCCGATGGACATCGCCGGCCGCACGCCCGACCAGGACTGGCTGGACCTGGTCGTAGGGACCGTCGGCCTGGCCGAACGGCTCCGGCACCGCCCCTCACAACTCTCCGGCGGACAGCAGCAGCGGGTCGCCGTGGCCCGCGCGCTGGCGAGCCGGCCGGAGATCATCTTCGCGGACGAGCCGACCGGCAACCTCGACTCCCGCTCGGGAGCCGAAGTCCTGGGCTTCCTCAGGGACTCCGTACGCGAACTGGGCCAGACCATCGTCATGGTCACCCACGACCCGGTGGCCGCCGCCTACGCCGACCGCGTCGTCTTCCTCGCCGACGGACGCCTCATCGACGAGTTGCCCGCCCCCACCGCCGAAGACGTACTCGACCGGATGCGGCGCTTCGAGACCACCGGCCGGACGTGCTGACGCGTTCCTCCGCCGCACGACTCCGACTTTCCGCCGCGTACCTCCAGGACTGACACCACCATGCTGCGTACCGCCCTGCGCAACGTCCTTGCGCACAAAGCCCGATTGATGATGACCGCGCTCGCGGTCCTGCTCGGCGTCGCGTTCGTCTCCGGCACCCTCGTCTTCGGCGACACCACCGCGAACGCCTTCCGCAACGCCTCCACCCAGAGCCTCAAGGGCGTCGCCGTCGCCGTCCAGGCGGGGGAGTCCGCCGGCGACGAGGCACCGGTGTCCCCCGGCGCCGGCACCGCCGCCGGCAAGGACGGCGGGCGCCCCTCTGCCCTCGACGCCGCGCTGGCACAGAAGATCCGCGCGCTGCCGGGCGTCGACTCGGTGCGCCCCACCGTCAACGGCCAGGCCACACTGGCCGGCAAGGACGGCCGCCCGGTCAACGCCGACAGCAGCTGGCAGAACCTGGCCACCAACTACCTGCCCGGCAAGGACGGCAAGGACAGCCGCTTCCCGCTGAAGGAAGGCCGCGCCCCCGCCGCCGAGGGTGAGCTGGCCCTGGACGCCACGACCGCCGAGAAGGCCGGCTACCGCGTCGGTGACACCGTCCGCTTCGCCACCGACGGACCCGCGCTGACCAAGAAGCTGGTCGGCATCGTCACCACCGACGACCCGCGCGTCACCGCGGGCGGCACGCTGACGCTGTTCGACACCACGACCGCGCAGAAGCTGTTCCTCGCCCCCGGCCGGTTCGACGCGATAGCGGTGGCGGCCAAGCCCGGCGCCGACGAGCGCGCGCTGACCGCCCAGGTGCAGTCCCTGCTTCCCGCCAAGGGCGCCCGGGCCACCAGCGGCGCCGACCTGGCCGCCGAACAGTCCCGGCAGATCGCCGAGAACACCACGCGGCTGACGAAGGCGCTGCTGGGCTTCGCGGGCATCGCGCTGTTCGTCGGGGTGTTCATCATCGTCAACACCTTCACCATGCTGATCGCCCAGCGCAGCCGTGAGATCGCCCTGCTGCGGGCCGTGGGTGCCTCGCGCCGCCAGGTCGTCCGCTCCGTCCTCATCGAGGCCGCCCTCGTCGGACTCGGCGCCTCCGCCGCCGGATTCGCGCTCGGCCTCGGCATCGCCACCGCCCTGCACCCCCTGCTCAGCACCGGCGGCGCCGAGTTGCCCGACGGCCCCCTGGTCGTCTCGCCCACCGCTCCGCTGGCATCGCTGGCGGTCGGCGTCGCCGTGACCGTCCTGGCCGCCTGGCTACCGTCCCGCAGGGCCGCGAAGATCGCGCCGGTCGCGGTGCTCAGCAGCGCCGGCCTGGCCCCGCCCGCCCGCTCCCTGAAGGTCCGCACCGTCCTCGGCACACTCCTGACCGGACTCGGTGTCGCGGTCATGCTGTACGTCTCCACGCTGAGGACCAGCAAGGAGACGAACCTGATGACCGCCATGCTCGGCGGCGCCCTCACCCTCTGCGGCATGATCGTCCTGGCCCCGCTGCTCTCCCGCCCGCTGATCACCCTGGCCGGCAAGGTCACCGCGCGCTTCGGCGTCAGCGGCAAGCTGGCCAAGGAGAACGCCCTGCGCAACCCGCGGCGCACCGCCGCGACCTCCTCGGCCCTGATGATCGGCCTCACCCTGATCACCGGCCTCGCCGTCGGCGGGTACTCCACGCAGCGGGCCCTCGACGAGGAAGCGACCCAGGGCCTGGCCGCCGACTACAAGGTCTCCAACAGCGCCTACCGCGGCCTCGAAACCGCCGCGGCCGACGACATCGCCGAACTGCCGGGCGTCGCGGCGGCCGCCCCCGTCGCCTCCGCAAACTTCGACGCCCAGGGCGTCTTCGCCACGATCACGGGCACGGACCCGAAGACGTTCGGCAGGGCAGCGGACCTCACATTCCAGGCCGGCTCGCTGCGTGACGTCGGCCCAGGGAGGATCGCGGTCTCCGACCAGTTCGCACGGCAGGCCGGACTGCATGTCGGCGACACGATCGACGCCGACATGCACACCGGCGGGGGCACGCCGAACACGAAGAACAACAAGAACAACAAGAAGAAGCTGACGGTTGTCGCCGTCTACGCCAAGACCCGCGCCGCGTACGACGCGCTGGGCGCCGTGGCCGACGTCCTCCCCTCCGCCGAAACCCACAAGCTCGACAACGTCCTGGTCAAGGCCGAGCCCGGCAAGGCCGCAGGACTGGAGCAGAAGATCCGCCAGGCGCTCGGCAACAGCCCGCTGCTGAAGGTCCAGACCCGGGAACAGCTCATCAAGGCCGGCAGCGGATCCATGACGACCGTCCTCAACATGCTGTACGGGCTGCTCGCCATGGCCGTCGTCATCGCGGTGCTCGGCGTCGTCAACACCCTCGCCATGTCGGTCTTCGAGCGCACCCGGGAGATCGGGATGCTGCGGGCCATCGGCCTGGACCGCTCCGGGATCAGGCAGATGGTCCGGCTCGAATCGGTGGTCATCTCCCTCTTCGGCGCCCTGCTCGGGATCGGCACGGGCACCTTCCTGGCCTGGGCCGCGGGCAGTCTGACAACGGCGTCGATGCCGCTGTACGAGACGGTCCTGCCCTGGGCCAAGCTCGGGCTCTTCCTCGCGCTGGCCCTGCTGATCGGAGTGCTCGCGGCCATCTGGCCGGCCCGCAGAGCCGCACGGCTGAACATGCTCCGGGCGATCCAGGCGCACTAGGACCCGCGAACGCCATGGCTTACCCGCACATGCCCGCACATGCCCGCGCCGCAGAGACGACACCGACCGAGAAAACATGAACTCGACGTACCTGCTGCCGATCCGTACGGCCGCACTGCTCTTCCCCGCACTGGCCCTGCTGATGTTCGTGCCGACGGCGATCGTCCTCTACCGGCGGCACGGCGTGCTGACCCGCTGGCGAGCACTGTCGCTGTACGGCGGCGTGTACTACGCACTCACCGCCTTCTGCATGACGATCGTGCCCCTGCCCAAACCCTCGGTGGACGTCTGCAAGGCGTATCCGGCCTTCGCCCACCCCCAGCTCACACCGGGCGTCGCCCTCACCGACATCTGGAAGGAGGCGCACCACCACGCCACCCTCGACGCACTGGTACTGCACAACCCCGCCTTCTGGTCGAACACGTTCAACGTGCTCCTGCTGCTGCCGCTCGGGGTCTTCGTACGGATCCACTTCCGGCGCGGCCTCACCGCCGCCACGGCAGCCGGGTTCACCACCTCACTCATCTTCGAACTGACCCAGTACACCGGGCTCTGGGGCCTCTACGCCTGCCCCTACCGCCTCTTCGACGTCGACGACCTCATCGCCAACACAGCGGGCGCCGCCCTCGGCTGGGCCGTCGCCGGACCGCTCGCCCGCGCACTGCCCGAGCTGGACACCCTCGACGACCGGGCTCTCGCCTCCGGCAAGGTCCCCTTCGGCCGCCGCCTCGTCGCACTCATCCTGGATACGACGGGCGTCACCCTACTGAGCTGGCTGATCGGGGCCCTCACGTACCGCGAACTCGGCGAGGGCACACTGCTGTGCGCGCCGCCGTTGGCCTTCGCACTCTGGTTCGTCGTCATCCCATGGCTGACGGGCGCGACACCGGGCAAACACGTACTGCTGCTACGACTGGTCACGCCGGACGGCGGACGGCCGAGCCCCGCCAGGCTCGCACTGCGGGCCCTGGTGCTGAGTCCTCCCCTCGTGCTCGCATGCCTCGCCGCGGGCGCGGTCCTCGCCATCGCCGCAGACCCCTCCCTGCTGATCGAGATCGCCGACGAGGTCGTCCATCGAACCCTCTCGGCAGACCCGGCGTCAGCGTTCGTCCTGCTGCTGCCCCCAGCCGCCTGCCTGACCCTGATCGCCGCATACGTGAAATCCGTCCGCCGCCACCCGCAGGGCCTGGGCCCGCACGAAACCCGCTCCGGCATCCGCAACCACGCCCTCCCCCACACCCGAGCCCGTACCCCGGCCACACCGCCCACACCAGCCACACCGCCCACGCCGCCCAACCCAGCCGATCCACACGTGTCATGGCCGATGGCACCATCCGACGGCCCCCAGACGATCTGGTGGCCATCTCTGCCCCTGCAACCCACCCCAGCCTGTGAGCACGGCGTGACGAGGACGGAATCGCCGGAACCGGCCACCGTCCCACCCGTGAGGGGCACGTGAGCAGACGCTTCCGGCGCACTGTGGGCGGCGTGACGACGCCCGCAGCCGTGCGGAGCCTGCCCCGGCGGCAGCTCCGCACGGACCGGAATCCCGGGTCGGCCGAGTCAGGTCGGGTCGGGTCGCCGCGCCGTCCCCCCGGCCCCGACCGTCCTTCTTCCGCGCAGCCCGCTGGGTAGGTGCCGGCGGTCTTCGCGGCTGCGTGCGACGGTTCGGTTGCGGATCGGGGCGGGTAAGGCCGGAATCTGAGGGATTTTCGCAATCTTCTAGAATGCGGGGTGGAAGATTCTCGGGGGTTCCCGGGACCGTCCCGGCTCTTCAGTCGGCCGCGGGCATGGGCATGGGCGGGGCATCGCAACCGAGAATCCGTGGATCCGGATGTCTTTGGCCCGTGAAAACGGGGAGCACCAATGAGCACTACCGGGCGCAGGTCGTTCTTGCGTGGCAGAGCCTTCTTCCGGGGCAGGTCCTGGTTCGGGGGCAGGTCCTGGTTCCGGGGCGGAGACTGGTTCCGGGGCGGAGCCTTCTTTCGTTTTCGTGGTGAGGGGGTGTGGGGGGATGGGGGTTCCCGCCGGGCCGCGCTCGTTGTCGACGGGGTGGTCATCGCGGCGGCCGCCGCGGAGCTGCTGACTCTCTACGATGCGCTCGACGCCCTCTCGGCGCTCGTGTGCCCGCCGTCGCTGTTCGCGCTGGTGCTGCGCCGCCGCTTCCCGGTGGCCGTGTTGTTCGCCACCTTGCCTTCCATGGCCACCGGCCATCTGTGGCTGGCTCCCATGATCGCCATGTTCACGGTGGCGTCCAGGACCGCCCGCCGTGCCGTCGTCGGCGTCGCGACGGCCGCGCTGTTCGCGGCGACCATGTGGTCCGGGTACGACCTCGACGGCGGGGCGGTGGACTGGAGCCACCATCTGTTCGTGGTCGAGGTGGCTCTCATGTTCAGCGTCGGCCCCGCCGGGCTCGGGCTGCTCTTTCGCACCCGCTCCGAGCTGCGGGCCAGGCTCGCGGACCTGATCGCCTCCCAGGCGCACGGCCGCCGCCTGGAAGCCGAGCGGGCCGTGGCGGAGGAGCGCACCCGTATGGCCCGCGAGATGCACGACAGCGTTTCGTACCACCTAGGCATCATCGCCGCGCAGTCCGGCGCCCTGTGGGCGACCGCCCCCGACGACACCGTCCGGCGGGATGCCGAGTCCATACGCCGTCACAGCGCCGACGCCATGGCGGAGCTGCGGGAGATCGTCGGGGTTCTGCGGCACGGGCCGAGCCGGGCGGACGGGACGGACGCCCGGCTCGGCAACGTGCCGACCCTGGTGGCGGAAGCCCGCTTGGACGCGACGCTCGACTGTGGTGCTCTGGAGACCCACACCCTCGCCCCCTCCGTGGAACGAGCCGCCTACCGAACGGTCCAGGAGGCGCTCACCAACGTCCGCAAGCACGCTCCCGGTGCCCCGGTCGCCGCCTCCGTACGCCCCTCGGCCCGGGGCGACACGCTCGTCGTCGAGGTCCGTAACCAGCCGGCACCCCGGACACCTCCGCCGGTCGCCCCCGTGCTCGACGTGCCCGCGAGCGGCTACGGCCTCGCGGGGTTGAGGGAACGCGTCACTCTCGTCGGCGGCGCGTTCCGGGCGGAGGCCACTGCGGACGGCGGGTTCGTGGTACGTGCCGAGTTGCCGCTCGGGACTGCCGCTCCCGTCGCGTCGGGGCCGGCGTCGGGCCATCAGCCCGCGACCGCCGCCCAGGGCGAGTCGGGGTCCCGCTCGTAGACCGACACGTGCCGCAGGCTGGCGGAGGTGTACGGGGTGCCGCACCAGTCCTCCGTGCGCTCGACGAGCCGCAGCCCGGACAGCTCGGCCAGCAGATCGATCTCGAAGGGGAAGGCGTAGCGCAGTACGTGCTCACGGGTGGCCGGGGCTCCGCCGTCGATGATGGTGTGCGTCGAGAGCATGAGCTGTTGCGAGCGGTCCACGGCGAGCGTGTCCAGCATGACGGCCTGCTCGTCGAGGTGGCGCATCGAGAAGTCCGGCTTCTCCAGGTGGTGGTACGGCGCCGGGTCGAACGCCTCCAGGACGAACCGGCCCTCGGGCGCGAGCTGTTGGCGGACCAGCCGCAAAGTGCCGAGCTGCTGTTCCTTCGTGATCGCGACGAAGAAGGTGTTCAGCAGCAGGGTCACGGTGTCGAAGACACCGCCGGTGCCTTCCTCGGTGAAGTCACCGAACTGGGTGGTCACCGCGGTCTGCGGGTTCTGCCTGTGCAGTTCGTCCAGCATGGCCTCGGAGCCGTCGATGCCGTGCACCCGGAAGCCGCGCCCGGCGAGCGGGACGGCGATCCGGCCGGTGCCGACGCCCAGTTCCAGGATGCGCCCGTCGGGCGGTGTACGGCCGGCGACGAACTCGACCGCCTGGGCGGTGTCGTGGTCGATCGGATACATGCGGTCGTAGACGCTCGCCAGCTTCTGGTCGTAGAGCGCGTTGCCGAGGGCCATGGTGGTTCAACTCCAAACGGCGGGGTGGACGGGCGGGGGGGGGGAAGAGTTCGGAGGCCGGCCCGCCGCCGTTCGGGCGTTCAGCGGGTCTCGGCCAGGGCCGACGGACGCAGGTGGCCTTCCGCGGCGGCGCGGTGTGCCGCCACGGCGGCCTGGACGCGATTGGCCAGCCCCAGTTTCGTCAGGATCGAGCTGACGTGCTCCTTTGCCGTCGACGCGCTCAGCAGCAGCCGGCGCCCGATGTCCGCGTTGGTCAGGCCCTCCCCCAGCAGTTCGAGCACCTGCTGCTCCCGCTCGGTGAGCGTGTCCAGGCGCGGGTCCCGCTCGCCGTGGCGCGGACCGGCGCCGAGGTAGCCGTCGACGACGATGCGTGCTGCGGCCGGGGAGAGCACGGTTCCGCCCGAGGCCAACACCCGGACCGCGTCGGCGAGTTCCTGCGGTGTCGCGTCCTTCAGCAGGAAGCCTGCCGCACCTGAGCGCAGCGCGGCCGCGATGTCCTCGTCCCGCAGGAACGTCGTGAGGACGGCGACCGCGGGCGGGTCCTGGTGGGCCCGGATCCATTCGAGGGCGGTGAGTCCGTCGACCTCCGGCATGCGCAGGTCGAGCAGGACCACGTCGGGCCGGTGGGCCGCCACGGCCTCGCGGACCTCCCGCCCATCGCAGGCGACCGGCACTTCGATGTCCGCTTCGCTCTCCAGAATGCGCTGCATGCACGACCGCAGCAGAATTTCATCGTCGACGATCATCACCCGGATCATCCACGCCCCCCGTCAGAGCAGCCCTAATCGGTCAAACCTCGTTCAAGGTACCAACAGACAAGGGATTCGAGAGCGCGGGGGCCGGAAAGGGAGCGCGATGGACATCGTTTTCGACGTGATATCGCGGAGCGGATCAGACGGGCTCGGAGAGGTGCTCCGTGATGAGCTCCACCAGCTTCGCGTCCCACGTGGAGACGAGCAGTTCGATCTTCTTCGCGGAGCCGTCCTCGGCCGTCACGGTGCAGTCCAGGGCCGTTCCGAAGCGCCCGCCGCCGGTCGCCGCGGCGGCCGGACCGGAAAGCGCCAGCGCTCTTGGGCCGGGCCCGTCCAGGACGACCCCGGACGCGCTCACCACGATTCTCCCGCGATGCATGGCGGGGCCTTGTGCCCGAATTCGGAACCGGCAGCGCAGCGTGATCCTTTCACCGCGCCGAAAGGCGGCAATGCGACGCGCTGAACGTGCCCTGTCAAGACTCTTGCCGCCTATCCAGAACACCGTGTCCATCAGGGAAAACAGGACGAATTCCAGAAGCATGTGATTGCCCCTCAACTCAACTTGGGATGGCTCTCGTTCAAAACCCGGGGCCCTCATCGGCCCGGGGGCACGGCCCGGTCCTGCATCGCCCCCACGATGGCCCGCACGTCGGCCAGCGCGGCGTCGAGCCCTTCGGTCAGCAGGACCCCCGCACAGCTCAGCGCGATCTCCGTGGCCCCCGCCTCACCGTAACCGGTGAGCCGGTCCGCCAGCTCGTCAGGGGTGCCGTAGGCGAAGACCCCGCCCTCGACCAGTGCGCCGGCCCCGGCCCACGGGTCGGCCGCGTCCACGCCGAGGCCCGCCGAGCGGAGCATCGCCGCGTAGTGCTCACCGCCCAGGTGCAGCTCGTGCGCCGCGAACGCGAGCCGGCGCGGGTCCCGGCCGGGTCTGCGCACCGCGCACGGCACGATCGACGTCACCCCGGGGACCGCCCTGTCCCGGGAGGCGGCGCCGCGCGCGAGCGCAGGCACGATCCGGTCCCTGAGGTAGGTGGCCGGCGTCAGCAGGGTGATCGCCACGTCGGCGACCTGGCCCGCCGTGTACGCCATGCGCGGCCGCAGCACGCCGACACCGAGCGAGACGGGAGGGTGGGGGACCTGGGGGAGCCCCTCGTCCACGCGCACATAGCGCCCCTGGAAGTCCACCAACTCGCCGTCCAGGAGCCGTCGCACGACGGTCAGGTACTCGGCGACGGCGGTGCGCGGACTGTCGTACGGTGCGCCGCGCAGCGCCGTCACGAACGCCGGGTCGCCCGTGCTGTAGCCGGCGACGACGTCGGCGCCGGTCAGCAGGGCCAGCGACCTGGCCTGTATCGCCGCGTCCAGCGGGTGGCGCAGAGCCGTCAGGGCCACGCTGGTGCCGACCGGCACGCGGATGCCGCGCCCGGCGAGGTGCGCGAAGGCATGGTGGGTGTCGACCAGCACCGACTGCCCCATGTAGAGCCGCTCCAGGGACAGCTCCCGGACGACTTCGCCGAAGGCGGTGAGGTGGTCCAGGTCGTACGCCATGAGCGGGTACATGAGGGACAGCGGGGGTGTTCGGGTCATGGGTGCTTCCTGTGCGGCGGCGGTCATGCGGAGGCTCCCGGCAGGTAGGCGTCGGCCTGGAGCCGGAAGAGGTGGGCGTACGTCCCGCCGTGTGCGAGCAGTTCCTCGTGGGTGCCCTCTTCGATGAGCGAACCGCCCTCCACGACCAGGATCTTGTCGGCGATGCGGACGGTGGAGAACCGGTGGGAGATCACCAGGGACGTCGCCCGGGAGCAGATCGTGCGCAGCCGGCCGAAGATGTCGGCCTCGGCCTCGGCGTCGATCGCGGCGGTCGGCTCGTCGAGGATCGCGATCGGCGCGTCCCGCAGGAAGGCCCGCGCCAGGGCGATCTTCTGCCACTGGCCGCCGGACAGCTGGTGGCCGCCCTCGAAGTGCCGTCCCAGTGTGGTGTCGTAGGTGTCCGTGAGGCGGTCGATGAACTCGGCGGCGCCGCTGGACCCGGCCGCCGCGCGGAGGCGGGCGTCGTCGTCGAGGTGTTCGAGGCGGCCGAAGCCGATGTTGTGCCGGACGGGCATCTCGTAGCGGATGAAGTCCTGGAAGACGACGCCGATGTTCCGCTGGAGGTCGTCGGTGTCGTACTCCTCCAGGGGCACGCCGTCGACGAGGATGCGGCCGCTGGTCGGCTCGTAGAGGCGGGAGAGCAGTTTGACGATGGTGCTCTTGCCCGCGCCGTTCGCGCCGACGATCGCGCAGCAGGTGTCGGCGGGGATGAAGCAACTGAACCGGTCGAGGGCGGTGGTCGTGGTGCCGGGGTAGCGGAAGGTGACGTCCTGGAACTCGATGCCGTGCGTCAGGCGCCGGGGGAAGGGCCGGGTGCCGCCCGTGATGCGCCCGTCGGGCAGCGTCAGATAGTCGAAGAGGTTCCCCGTGAACAGCGTGTTCTGGTACAGGGTGGCCACGCCGAGAAGCAGCCCGGTGGCCGCCGCGTGCACCGCACCCAGCGCCTGCAGGTACCCGGCGAGCTCGCCGATCCGGCCGTTGTCCGCGGTGGATCTGAGGGCGAAGACCAGCGCGCCCGCCGAGCAGCCCACGCTGACCAGGCCGAGCGCCGCCGACCAGCCGTGCCGGCGGCGTGCCAGCGCCCGGTCGACGCGGAAGAACTCCTGCACGAGCGACCGGTAGCGGCCCACGAGGTGGGGGCCGAGCTGGTACAGCTTCACTTCCTTGTAGGAGGCGTCCGTCGTCGTCAGGTCCTGGTAGTAGAAGGCACGGCGCCGGTCCTGCGCACGGTGGTACTCGATCGCGTAGCCCTGCTTGCTGAACACCACGTGCGCGGCGAGCGCGGGCAACGGCGCCAGCAGGATGGCCAGGGCGATCCAGACGTTCCAGGAGAACAGCACCCAGCTGACCATCACCAGTGATGCCAGCGCGGTGAGCGTGCGCATCATCTCCTCGAACACCTCGAAGGCGGTGCCGCTGCCGCTCTCCCGCAGCGCGCGCTGCAGCCGGTCGTACGCCTCGGGGTCCTCGTAGGCGCTGAGGTCCATGCGGGTGCCCTTGACCATGACCCGCTCACCGATCTTGGCCGTGAACTCCAACTGGAGCAGGGAGTTCAGGTACTGCGAGAACGACGTCAGGACGTGCTCCGCCACCGCGACCGCGACGAGACCGGCCGCGGCCCAGGTGAGCCGGTCCATGGCGTCCGGCACCCGCGCGAGGGCGTCGACGACGGCCTGCACGGCCCCGGCGGTCAGCCAGATTCCGGTGGCCGGCACGGCGGCGGTGAGTACCGTGGCCACGGCGAGCGCGGAGACCCTCAGGGGGCTGAGTCCCCAGAACGTGCGCAGGACGAGCCACCAGTAGCGCAGGTCCCGGGAGAGGCGCCGGTGCTCCTCGGGCACGGCCTGGTCCCTGGCTTCCTGATCAGTCACGGGGCCTCCCCCGCAGGCAGTTCAGGACGTGCCCCCAGACCAGGTAGCAGCGGTCCTCGGCGGGGCGGTCCATGGGCAGCAGCCGGTTCACCTGCATGTGCGCGAGGCTGGCCAGGACGGCGTCCCGGGTGCCCCACAGCGTTCCGGCCGCCTCCGCGTCCGCGACGGCCCGCGAGGCCCGGCGGACGGCGTCGGCCTGGCCGGCGAGAACCGGGGCGAGGCGCTCGTGGTGGGCGCGGCCCCGCAGGTGCGGGCGGCGGTCCCAGGGGGCGAGCAGCTCGCACAGATAGTCGCGGTCCTTCTTGTACTGCTCGCGGGCTCCCTTGTCCTCGGCGGGCCGGGGCATGGCGGCGAGACGCTCGCGGACGTCGAGACCCCACTGGGCGTACAGCGCGTCGACGGCCGCCAGGGTGACCGCTTCGGCGGTGAGTCCGGGCTCCTTGTCCCAGAGGAGACCGAGCAGTTGGACGGAGACGGCGCTGTTCGCCGCGAAGAACTCCTCGATGTGGTCGTACACGGCGGGACCGCCGTACCGGCTCACCTCGGGGTGGTACGTGGCGACCTCCAGACGCTCGGCGATCCCCCGCCGGACGAGGGAGCGCCCCCAGTCCAGGAGCGGTTCCAGGGCGGACGTGCCGCCGGCCGGTGTACGGGTCCTGATGCGCAGATGCGCATCGGGGTCGGCGTACCGGATGTAGAACCACCGGTCGACGTCGGCGCCCGCGTCCCGTATCTCCTGGGCGAGTCCGGCCAGTTCGACCGCGGCGATCTCGTCGTGCAGGTCACGGGCGGCGTACAGCTTGAGGTACGACCACTCGGAGCCGGGCAGATGGCTGGGGTGGGCGGCGGGACGGGCCTTGCGTCGTATCCCCTCCGCCGCGGCCGCGCGGGCCGACGCCGTATCCGGTGGCGGCGCGGCCTCGGTGCCGGCGGGCGCCGCCAGGAGCGGAATGACGACCTCGGCGAGGTGCCCGCGTCCGGCGCTGTCGCGCAGCCAGGTCCTGTCGGGATCCGGCAGCGCCTCCTGGAGCGTGACCCGCTCGTCGGCCGCCCGCAGATCGGTCAACAGCTCGTCCGCGCAGGCCGGGTGGTCGAGGTCCAGGAGCAGCCGGTTGTCGTCGTCGGCCAGGTAGACGTGGCGGGGAACGCCCCAGGTGCGGCGCCACTCCGTCAACTCCGCGGCGGTGCGCGGTACGGGGACAGGAGCGGTGTCCAGCGGGGCCTGCGCGCCGGCCGGGTAGAGGTTCCACTCGGCGGCCCGTACGACGACCCGGCCCCGCACGACGCGCGGCAGGTAAGGGGCTCCCTCGACCGGGCCCCAGGTGAAGCCGGTGGGGATCGCATACCTGGCGCGCGAAACCTCCAGCAGGAACCGGCACACGTTGGGCGCGCCGAGCGGGCTGAGCATGTGGTTCTGGACGACCACCAGTTCGCGCCCGAGCCGTGCCGAGTAGAGCCGCAGGCCGTCGTCGGTCGCGCCGACATGGATGTCGGAGAGGTCGATGATCCGGTCCGGGGCGGCGGAGGGCGCGACGTTGACGGGGATCTCGTAGCCGTGGACGGCGGGCCGGATCGCCACGTTGGCGCCGCGCCCGTTGCCGGGCAGGTACGCCAGCTCGGCGACCACGACGTCGGGCTCCAGGGCTTCCCGGGCACGGGCGTAGGAGCGGAGGCGTTCGGCGGCGGAGGGCCCGAGGAGGTGGAAGAACCGTCCGAAGGTGCGTCCGCCCTCGCCGAGACCGTCGCTGTTGAGCACGGCGCGCCAGTCGCCGTCGTCGATCGCACGGGCACTGGATGCGGCGATCTGGACGTACGCGTCGACGCCGGGGCACCCGCGCCGGGTATCGCCCTCGTCCGCGGGGACGAGCCTGCGCAGCGCCTCGTCGCTCAGCTCGACCTCGTCGGCTCCGCTCCGCCACGCCTGGGAGGCCAGGGCGACCAGGGCCCGCGCGGTCCGCGGGTCTCCTTCGCCGCCGGTCTGGTGCATGACCATGGCGCGGGGTGGATTGAGGTAGCTGTTGGGGGCGTCGAGGCCGCGCTCGGCGCTGAGGAGTTCGAGGACGGGGACGAGCGCGTCGCTTCCGTACCGCTCCATGAACGCCTCGTGATACGGCACGAGGTGGTCGTATCCGCCGGGCGCCGCCCGACCCAGCCGGGCCAGGCAGCCGACGGCCTCGGCGACCTCGTCGGCGACCTGGCGGTTGAGGGCCGTATCGACGAGGCCGAGGGCGGAGTCGACCTGGAAGGGCTGGTGCCGGTATGCGGGGACGAGGGTGCGTTGGGTCAGGCGCAGCCTGTCGAGCGCGCCGGTGTCGTCGTGGACGGCGGTCCGGGTCAGGTCGACGACCTCGCGCAGTCCGGCCACGGCGGGGTGCTCCACCCCGGCGGCGGTGAGCCGGGCCAGGACGTACGCCTCCGGGCAGGGATCGGTGACGGGCGGCCGCAGGTCGGTGACGAGCAGCCCGAGGCCGACCAGTTCGGCGACGAACGCGGAGATCCGCTCGTGCCCGACGGCCGGGAACCGGTCGGTCAGTTCGGCGACCACCTCGGCGTACGGGACGGGCGCGGCGGCCGGGGCGAGGCGCCGGATGTGGCTGAGCGGGCTGGTGTGCCGTACCCGCACCGATCGCCGATCGGCGTTGCCGTGCACATCCGAGGAAGGCAGGACGAGCCGGTCACCCACCCGGTGCGCCATGGCGTTCATGGACACGCTGAGCCGCCCGAGCACCTCCGGCGCGCCCTCCAGGTCCTTCACCAGAGCGAGCAGCCATCCCATGTCGGCCCGCACCCGGGCGGACACGAGGGGGGTCTCGCCGAGCCGGGCGGTGGTGGTCTCGCCGAAGGAGCCGAGTGCGACGCCGGAGAAGGCCCCGAAGGGGGTGGGGCGGGTGCTCATGCGGGTGAGGTAGCGCAGGGCCCGGGAGTGGACGCGCCGCATCTCCTTGCCGCTCGCACGTCCCTGTGCGGCCTCGACCTTGGCCAGCCCGTCGAGCAGTCCGCTGCCGGCGGCGACGAGCCCGTGGCGTACGCGGGGGTCGTCGGCCATGGCGCGCAACCGGGCGCGGGTGCGGGCGGGGTCGCGGTCGGCGAGCGTCTCCCGCCAGACCTCGACCGGCAGGGCAGGCGCCCGCAGGAGAGGGAAGTCGAGGGCTTCGTACCGCGGCATGGGGCGGGTCAGGTCCTTGTCGATTGCGTCGATTGCGTCGATTGCGTTCATCGGAGAAAGAGCACCCGCCACCAACTGGGCCTCCGGCCGGTGGCTACGGCACGGAGGGTGAGGGAGACACCGGCCGCGCCGGTGAGGAGCCCGGGATTGTCGACGACGTGCCCGGTGGTCTCGCGGTCGCGGTACACCAGGGCCCGCTCGGGCTCGGCGGCATCGAGCAGCTCCGCCACGAGCCGGGCGAGTCCACGCGCGGCGCCCTCGCTGCCCCGCGCGGCGAACTCGTGGGCGAGCGCGACGCATCCGGCGAGGCCGTGGCACATGGTGGGCGAGCGCGGCACGTCCCCGGCGGCGATCCGGTCGAGCAGCCCGTCCAGCGCGGCGAACGCCCGGGCTTCCAGGGCCCGGTCGCCGGTCGCGTCGGCGACGGCGAGCAGCCCGGCGGCCACTCCCCCGGTCCCGTGGCACCAGGCGGGCACGGCTTCGTCCCCGTCGTCGGGGTGCGGGGCCACGGGGACGGACCGCGGCCACTGGAGCTGCCGGCCTCCGCGGCTGCCGACCTCCAGCAGCCACGCCACCAGCCGGTCGAGGACGAGGCGTTGCCCGGGCAGCCGGTGACCGTGCCGCCAGGCGGTGGCCAGGGCGGCGGCGATACCCGCTGCGCCGTGGGACATCCCGGTGTCGAGCCGTCCCTCGACGGCCCACCGCTGATCGGCACCGACCCACAACAGGTACCGCAGGCACCGCTGAAGCGCCTGCTCGACGAGCGGGGTCGCGGGGCGGACGTGGCACAGGTGGGCGAGGACGCCCGCGCACCCGTAGACGAGGTCGTAGTGGTGAGCGGCGACGGCACCGGGCCGGCGGGGCAGCTCCATGGCCAGGACCTGCCGGGACAGCTGTTCGTCCAGCGCGGCGAGGCTGGGCAGAAAACGGGGCTCGTCGGCCGCGACCTCGCGCAGCGCGAAGGCGAGGCCGGCCGTGCCGTCGAAGAGCCCCGGGTGCGTGAGGGCATCCTCTTGTGTGGCGGCGAAGGCGGCGCGCACGAAGGAGAAGGCCCGGTCGCGCGACCGCTCCCCTTCCGCGCCGCGCTCCGCGGTACGCGCTGCGTGGAGGTGGAGGAGCGCCAGCCCGGCATGCCCCTCGCTGAGGGAAGCGCCGTTCCAGAAGGACACCTCGCTCTGCCCGGCGGCGCGGGCGGCGTGCGCATCGGCGCCGGCGGGGCTGTCGAGTCGTTCCCGGATCACGCTCGCGACGGCGTTCGCGCGGGCGGCAAGTCCGGTCGGCAGAAGGGGGCTGGGGTGCATGTGTGGGGCTCTACAGGTTCTTCGGAGGGGGTCCTCCGTTTCCTTCCGGAGGACCCCACCGCGGTGATCGGACTCGATCGGCAGCGCGGTCAGCACTTGCCGTTCGTGCGGACGGCGGCGCAGGCGGCCGTCATCTTGATCGTCTGCCGGATGGTCTGCTTGACGGCCCACTTGCTGGCGACGCGCGAGGCGACGCTGGCAACCGGGGACAGCGACGTCTGAGCCGGGTCGGCGGAAACGATCACGCGAGCGTCAAGGTCGAACTCGTCCATGAATGTACAACACCTTTCATTCCGTAAAACCAACCGCCCACCGAGGAAACGAGGAAGGGATTCCAAAGGAGTTTCCGAGGCGGTCAGAGAATGAATGTAATGAGGCCGAGGACGCTCTTGAACCCGCCGACCTTCCTATTCTTCCCCCACCATGTGGCGGGACGGTCCGCCCGGCTGTCCGGTGCCCGACCGTCAGCGCCCCTGCAGGGCGTCCAGCCCAACTGCCATGCAGAGCGCGAGCGTCCGGTCCAACCCCGGATCCTGGATACGGATGACGTACCGGTCCCGGATCCCCCACTTCCGCTCGACCGCCAGGACGGGCCGCCCGTCCCGGACGAAGTCGAAGTGGTAGACGAACGGCACGGGCGGCAAAGTGACGAGCGGCACGACGAGATCGACGACGTCCCACATGCGTCGCGCAAGCGCCACACCGACCCGCCGTTCCTTGCCCACGGCGGCGCCCTCCTCCCCCTGCGTCAGATGCCAAGTGGACCGCAGAAAAGACGCCTTGAAGTCCTTGCGAAAGCTGCCGACGAGATCCCCACCGGGCCCTGTCACGTCGTACGTGGCCCCGAGGTCGATCACCTCCCGCGCCTTGAATCCGCCGATTTCCCGGGAACGGCCCTCATCGGTCCACAAGGTCAGCTGCTCCTGCAACGCGAACCGCTTCTGCTCCGCGAAGGCGAGGACCTCACCACTTTCCGGAAGCGTGAACACGTACCGGTTCACGAGCGGGGCGATCTTCTGCGTCATGAGAATTTCGTCGGGCTGCCACATGCAGGAACCGTAAGCATCGACAGAACGCACACTCGTGCATCTCAAGGCGGAGCAGACCCCCTCCGACCGGAGGGTGGAAAAGGGCCGAGTGGTCACCTCCCTCTCCTGAATTCCCGGGTGAATCCCCCAGCCACTGACCGCCCCGCCGACTCCCGTGGGCATCGCCGAGCCCGAGGGAGCCGGTGGCGCTCAACTGCCGTTCCGGTCCGACCCGGTGTCGTGGTGGACGAGCGAGGGGTAGTCGTCGAGGGAGATGTCGGCGGAGATGTCCTGGCCCTCCTGGAGCATGGCCGTGAGGGCGGCCGGGTCGTTGAGCGCGGAGTTGCGGGCCGCTATCGCCTCCTGGGTGAGGGGCGCCAAAAACGCGCCCGTTCCGCGGCCGCCTTCCTGACAGCGCGAGACATACGGCCGCAGCTTCTGCTCGTACCGGGCGAAGGCTCGGCGGTGGTCGCCGGCCGCGAGGGCCAGTTCGCCGGCGAGGACATAGGCACCGACGATCGCCGAGCCCGTGCCCATCCCGCCGACGGTGGCGCCATAGGCGGCGTCGCCGAGGAGCGCTATCCGCCCCCTCGACCACGTCGGTGCGTCGACGCGGCTTATGGCGTCGAAATAGAGGTCGTCGGCATCCCGGACGGTCCCGACGAGTTCCGTGGTGCGCCAGCCCGCGCCCTCGTACGCCTGGACGAGGGCCTCGCGCTGGGCCTGTGGGTCTCGGCGGTCGTGGCCCAGTCGCTCGGAGGCGAAGACGCAGAATGCCTCGCCCCCGTAGGAGGGGTCGCCGGCGCGGCGGGGCACGCGGCCGACCGTCACCAGTCGGCCGGGCTCGTTGTAACCGACGGCGTGGGCGGCAAGGTCCGGCGCCGCGCCGTGCGGGAGATCCCAGCCGGCGACGTAGTAGCCGAGGTGGCTGACGAAGTCCTCTTCGGGGCCGAAGGCGAGCCGGCGCACCGTGGAGTGCAGGCCGTCGGCCCCGATGACCAGGTCGAAGGTGCGGGGTGGGGCGTGCTCGAAGGTGACATGGACGCCGTCGGCGGTTTCGGTGAGAGAGGTGAGGGAGTCGCCGAAGAGGTATGCGGTGGTGGTGCCGGCGACGGCGGCAGGGGCGGTGGTGTCGTCGTGAGGGGTGGGAGTGGGGCAGCTGTGGTCGTAGAGGACGCGGGAGAGTTCCGAGCGGAGGATCTCCACGTCGCCGCCGGCGAACTCGGGCGGGAGGGCCGCCACATGATTCCCCCGGGCGTCGATGAACGTCATGGAACTACCGCCGGTGCGGCGCCGTCTGATCTCCTCCAGGACGCCCATCTTCTGCAGTACCGCCAGGTGCGCCGCACCGCGGAAGTCGACCGCGAAGCCGCCGCCACGGAGGGCCGGCGCCGACTCGACCACGGTGGGGCGGTAGCCATAGCGGGCGAGCCAATGGGCGAGGGCCGGGCCGGCGATGCTGGCGCCGGAGATGAGGACCGTCCGGGCCCGCGCGACGGGGGTCGGCGTCGGTTCGCGCCTCTCGCACGCCCCGTACGTCCCCCGCGTCTCAAGTGCCTTGTCCGTGTGGTGCGGTGTCGTTGTGCGCGTCATCGGACGCCCCCCTGTGTCTGCGTGCTGTGGCGACACAACAACTGTATCCGCCGGACACAGATCTGTATACCCTCGGACACAGTTTTAGGATGCGGAGGTGGCTGGAGACGAGAAGAGCAGTGCGTTCGGGGATCAGGCGGGCAGCGTCGAGCTGCTGTGGGGCGGGCGCGAACGGCCGAGCCGGGGCCCCAAGCCGGCGCTGAGCCTGGAGCGGATCACACGGACGGCCATCGGCCTCGCCGACACCGGCGGGCTCGGCGCGGTCTCCATGCAACGGGTCGCGGCGGAGCTGGACTTCACGAAGATGTCCCTGTACCGGTACGTGCCCGGCAAGGCGGAGCTGGTCGCCCTGATGATCGACACGGCGATGGGTGAACCGCCGGAGCCGGCGGGCGCCGCGGCCGGCGACTGGCGGGGCGCGCTGCGGGACTGGGCACAGCGGCTCGCGGCGGTCTTCGCCCAGCACCCATGGCTGCTGAGCGCTCTCGTCGGACCGCGGGTCATGGGCCCCAACGAACTCGGCTGGACGGAGCGCGCGCTGGCGGCGCTCGCGGGCACCGGGCTGACCGGCGGCGAGCAGCTGGATGCCGTGCTGGTGGTGAGCGGGCACGTCCGGGCCATCGCGCAGGTGTCGGCGTCGATGGGGGTGGGCGGCGCCCCCGCGAAGGAGCCGGAGGCGGCACTGAGCGCCGCGCTGAACGAGCTGCTCGTCGGGCGGTCCGAGCGGTTCCCCGCGCTGAGCGCCGCGCTGGCGGGCGCCGCCGGGGGCGAAACCCGGGAGCAGGCTTGGGAGTTCGGGCTGGAGCGGATCCTGGACGGGCTGGAGGCGTACGCAGGACGGGGGTGAGAAGCCCGCTCGCCCTGCGTACGCCCCGCGGGGCCCTCGTCGTCGTGCTGCGCGCGGGGCCCTCGCCGTCGCGCTACATCCCCAGTCGCACGTTCTTCCGCGGCTGTTCCTTGGCGCCGGTCAGGAGGCCGTGGAGGGTGGCGAATTCGTCGACGCACTTGGCGGTGCCGTTGACCACGCAGTCCAGGGGGGCGTCGGCGACCACGACCGGGACGCCCATCTCCTCGCGGAGGCGGCGGTCCAGCCCCCGGAGCAGGGCGCCGCCGCCGGTGAGGGCGATGCCGCGCTCGATGATGTCGCCGGAGAGCTCCGGCGGGCAGTCGTCCAGGGTGTTGTGGACGGCGCGGACGATGGCCTCGACGGGTTCGGCGAGGGCGGCGCGGATCTCTTCGGCGGTGATCTCCTGGAGGCGCGGGAGGCCGCTGAGGTGGTCCCTCCCGCGGACGGTGTAGGAGTGGGGGGAGGGGCGCGCCGCCCTGTCCGCGAGCGACTCGGCGTCGGTCTCGGCGTCGGACGCGGGCTCGGATACGGAGTCGGACGCGGCGCCCACGGCCAGGCGGGTGGGGAGCGGGCGGTCGTCGTCCGGGGTCCAGACCGCCGAGCCGATAGCGATCTTGATGTCCTCGGCGGTGCGCTCGCCGATGGCCAGGCCGTGCTCCTTCTTGATGTACGTGGAGATGGCGGCGTCCATCGCGTCGCCGGCGACCCGCACGGACTGGGCGGTGACCAGGCCGCCCATGGAGACCACGGCGACCTCGGTGGTGCCGCCGCCGATGTCGACGACCATGCAGCCGACCGGTTCGGCCACCGGGAGGCCCGCGCCGATCGCGGCGGCCATCGGCTCCTCGATCAGGTGCACCTCGCGGGCGCCGGCGCCCCGTGCGGAGTCGATGACGGCGCGCCGTTCGACCCCGGTGATGCCGGAGGGGACGCAGATGACGACCCGGGGGCGGGAGAAGCGGCGGCTGGGCAGGGCCTTCTTCATCAGGGCGCGCAGCATCTGCTCGGCCGCGTCGAAGTCGGCGATGACGCCCTCCCGGAGGGGGCGCATCGCGGTGATCCCGGAGGGCGTGCGGCCGATGGTGCGCTTGGCCTCCGACCCGACGGCGACGACGTCGCCGGCGGCGTTGACGGCGACCACGGAGGGCTCGTTCAGCACCACGCCTTTGCCGCGCGCGTAGACGAGGGTGTTGGCGGTGCCGAGGTCGATGCCTATGTCGTACGTACCGGACGAAGTGCTGGACGCCATGGGGAGTTCGCTTGCTCTCTCTCGGGAGGACATTGCGCCGCAGAGAGCGTCATTGACGTGCCAATGACGCTAATTGCGGGCAATTATCTAGACTACTGGGGGTGCGGAATAGTTCCTGCGGGGGCGGATGCGCCCGGGTGCAGAAGCGGTCGGGGGCGGGTCGTCAGGGGTCGGGGGGCAGTGCCTCGGCGAGGTCGTCGAGGGCGTCCAGGAGCAACTCGGTGGCGCGGACGGCGACGCCCTCGTGCTCGCCCTCGGCGCTCCACCGCTCCCAGGCGGCGTGCGGCTCGCCCCAGTCCATCGCCTCGCCGTCGCGGACGGCCCGGGCGGCGCGGTCCAGGGCGGGGCGGAGGGCGGCGGCGAACGCGGCGGCGCCGGGCGAGGGCCGGGCGTCCCGGTCGGGCGGGTGCGCCTCCAGGATCATCGTGACCCGGCCCATGGTGGCGAGCGCGGTGCTGGCGGCGTGCGCCCCGCCGAGCGGGAGGCCGCGGTGCCGGACCGGCTCCTTCTCGGCGCGGGCCTCGGTCGCCTCCCACGCGGCGCGGGCCGCGCGGGCGTCCAGCAGGGCCTCGCGGACCTGCCGGGGCCGGCGCTCGGCGGGCCGGGCGTAGCCGTCGACGACGGCGAGCGCGTAACGGCCGTTGGTGGTCAGCCAGTCGGCGAGGCGGTCGCGGAGCCGGGGCGTCTCCCAGGCGGGGAACAGCGCGTAGGACAGCATCGCGAGGACCCCGCCGACGAGGGTGAGCACGAGGCGTTCCTGGACGGTCTGTTCCCAGCCGGCGCCGACGATGCCGAGCAGGAAGACGACATAGGCCGCGATGCAGGCCGAGGTGACGGAGAAGCCGGTGCGCATCAGCAGGTACATCAGGAAGACGCAGAGCAGGGCGAGGGCGGCGCTGACGTAGGCGCCGGGGTGGGCCAGTGCCATCAGGGCGCCGGCCAGGGTCACGCCGACGACGGTGCCGGCGAAGCGGGCGACGCCGCGGGAGTAGGTCTGGGCGAAGTCGGGGCGCATCACCATGACGGAGGCGAGCGGGGCCCAGTAGCCGTGGCCGAAGTGGAGGGCGGCGCCGAGCAGGTAGCCGGCGGCGGCGACCGCGGCGACGCGGAGCGCGTGCCGCAGGACGTGCGAGGACCAGCGGGCCTCGCGGCGCAGGGCGCGCAGGGCGACCGGGACGAGCCGGGGGACGCTGGGGCGCAGCAGGTGGCCGCGTTCGGCTTCGGTGGTGGGGCGGGTGGCCTCGACGGGCTCGTCGGTGAGTTCGACGGCGTCGGCGAGGAGGGAGATCAGGCGGTAGGCGGTGCGCCGGGCGGGCCCGCGGAGCATCGGGCCGCTGGCCGGTACTTCGAGGGCGGCCACCGCCTCCGGTGGCAGCCGGACCGGGCTGGCGTGCCGTACGGCGTACGCGACGGCGTCCAGGACGGTGGCGGCGGCGCCCAGGAGTTCACGGGCGCGGTCGCGTTCGGGCCCCTCCAGGGGGGCGCCGACGACCGGGTCTGCCAGTGAGGCGAGGACCGGGCGGACACGCTCGGCGAGGCCGCGCGGGCCGTGCAGTTGTACGGGGCGGCGGCGGGCCTGGCGGGGTGTCACGGTGGCGGCGGCCCGGGCGTCCATCAGGGGCGCGGGGTCGAACGGGGCGACCGGGTCGTGCCGCAGCCGGCGGGCGTAGTCGGCCTCGGCGGCCAGGGCGTCGGCGAGGGTGTCGCGCTGGATGCCCCAGGGGCGCACCGGGAAGAGGACGATGAGGGCGGCCTGGACGAGGCCGCCGCAGGCGATCAGCGCGGCGTGTTCGAGGGCGCCCAGGACGGACGTCGGGAGGGTGACGGTGATCAGCATGATCGCCACGGTCTGGGTGCCGACGAGGCCGGAGACCGGCCCGATCGCCCAGGCCATGCCCGCCAGGAACGTCCAGCCGGTGAGCAGCAGGACGAACCAGACGACGTGGGCGGCGGCCAGGTAGCCGAGGAAGGTGGAGATCGCCAGCGCGCCGGCGACGGCCAGCGCCAGCACCGGGCGGGGCCGCATGCTGCGCTGGAAGGTGACGATGCCGGCGGAGAAGGCACCGAAGGCGGAGGAGACCGCGAGGGCGGGGTTGCCGCGCCACAGGCACAGGCCGAGGACGATGGCCACGCCGACCGTGCCGCGGATCGCGATCAGCGGGGTGAGCTTGGCCCGTTCGATGGTCAGCCCGGAGCGGGTGGCTTCCTTCAGCGCACGCGACCAGGTCATAGCGAGAGAATACGGGCCGGGAGCAGGGGCGGCCGGGTGCCGGGCTGGGGGTGCCCCCGGCGGCGGCTGGGGGACGGTGCGGAAGGGCGACCCGGATGCCTTCGCGGCGGGTTCCCGAGGGGCCGCTGCGGACCCTCGCAGGGGCGTGCGGCGGGGTGCCGGAGGCGGCGGCCGGCGCCGGGGCGCGGACGCACGCCCGGTGTGCCGGAAGGGGGCGCGCGGGGGGCCATCGGGCGCCCGCGTTGCGCCTCCACCGGGAAAATCACGGTAAACCAGATCTCCGTTGCGCGTAAACACCACAGGTCAGAGCCGGTCGGCCAGTTTCGTTCCCGAGGGTGCGAGCAAGCAGACACCCCAGGAGGGAAACCTGTCCCGGCCCCGCCCCCTCTTGTTGGCCGGTCGGGACAACTCCCGGCCCGTTCGCCAAGGAGAAGGTCCCGTGCGCAAATCCCTTTTCAAACCGGTGATCGCCTTGATCGCCCTGACCGTACTCGGCACCACGGCCGGCTGTGGGACGAGCGACGACTCCCAGGGCGCGCCCGTACGGTTCAGCGGTCCGCGGTCGGGTGCCGCCATGCAGACCGCGCCGGCCGGCAAGAACTCGCTGGTGCAGATGCCCACCCATCCGATCAACTTCCAGGAGACCAGCAAGGTCGGCGGGGCCGGTGGGAACACCCCGATAGCCGTGACCACCTACCACGGGAAGAAGTCCGGCTTCACGGGGAAGGTGTGGGTCTGGGCGCCGCCGGAGTACTACGAGAAGAAGAACGCGAACAAGGGCTTCCCGGTCATGGAGGCGCTGCCCGGCGCCTACGGCTACCCGGTCAACTACTGGATCGGCTCCGACCTCAAGCTGGAGGAGAGCCTCGCCACCTGGTCGAAGGAGGGCAAGAGCCTGCCCTTCATCGTGGTGATGCCGGTGCTCAACCCCAACGACAAGCAGTACTACGACGGCAGCGACATCCCCGGTCAGCCGAAGATCGGGACGTGGCTGAGCAAGGACGTCCCCGACCTCGTCCGGGAGAACTTCCGCACCCTGAAGACCCGCAACGCCTGGTGCATCATGGGCTCCTCGTCGGGCGGCTTCTCGGCGCTGAAGAACGTGCTGCAGAACCCGAACGACTTCAAGGTGGCGATCCCCAACGGGCCGGACATCGTCCCGGACTCGCCGCTGTGGCGGGGCCACCTCAAGGAGATGCGTGAGAACAACCCCGAGGTGCTGGCACGCCAGCTGAACGCCCACGGCGGACCCGACGTCTATCTGGCCTTCCAGGACGGCTCCAAGGAGTACACCGTGCTGCCGAAGGTGCGGAAGTTCCTCGCGCAGTACGGGCACGGGCACGTGAAGACGCGGCTGCAGATCGTGCCGAACGGCACGCACAGCGGCCAGACCTACGTCACGGGTCTGGGCATGGGCACGATGCAGTGGGTCAGCGCCCACATGCAGGGGCCGACCGGCTGAGGACGGGCCGACCGGCGGGCGGTCGCGGCGGACGCTTCGGTCCGCGGCGACCGCCCTCGTCGTATGGCGGGCGGGCGGTTCACTGCCCGCAGTCGACGTCCTGGAGCGTGATCGGGTGCGACTCCAGGCGGACGTAGGCGGTGAAGCTGCGGGTGGCGCCGCCGTCCCAGCCGGTGGTGACGGTGGCCCAACCGACGCCCGCGGACTGGGCGGTGGTGACCGGGCCGACGGTGATCGCCTGCGGGGTGTTCTGGGCGCAGAGCAGCAGGTCGTAGCCGTCGGTGTGGGCGGCACGGTCCTTGAGGTAGGCGGAGACCTGGTGCGCGCGCTGGTGCGGGGTGGGGCCGTGCTGGCCGTAGAAGCCGGCCAGGAAGCGGTGGATCTCGGCGGCGGTGTGGCGGCCGGCGGGGTCGCTGCGGACGGTGGCGGCGGCGGGTGCGGTGGCGGCGAGGGTCAGGCCGAGGGCCGCGGCACAGGCGGCGACGGCGGTGACGGGACGCGATGCGGTACGGGACATGGCAGGTCCTCACCTTCAGGGCGTGTGACTGCGTAGACAGCCATGTCCGGCGCATGGTTGCGGTGCCGGACAACCCGAACAAAGGGGGACGGGTGTCCGCATCCGGCCGCGCCGCCCGGCGGCCCTGCGGCCCCTGTCCCCGCCCCGGTCAGGACACCACGTCCTTGCGGGCGAAGCCGCGGAAGGCCAGTGCGACGAGCACCAGCGCGTAGGACACCGACACCGAGGCGCCTTGGAGCATCCCGGACCATTCCAGCTGGGGTTGGAGGGCGTCCGCCCAGGAGTACTGCCAGTGCGCGGGCAGCACCGCACGCCAGTCGCCGAGCGCGGTGACCTGGTCGAGGACGTTGCCGACGATGGTCAGTCCGACGGCGCCGCCGACCGCGCCCAGCGGCGCGTCGGTCACCGTGGACAGCCAGAACGCCAGCGCCGCGGTGACCAGTTGGCTGACGAAGACATAGCCGGTCACCAGCGCCAGCCGCAGCACCGCGTCGCCCGGGGCGAGCGCGCCCCCGGTGGGCAGTTGCAGCGGGCCCCAGCCGTACGCGGCGGTGCCCACCGCCAGCGCGACCAGCGGCAGCAGCAGCATCGCGGCGGCGCTGAACACCAGCCCCACGGTCAGCTTGCTCAGCAGCAGCCGGGCCCGCGGCACCGGCGCGGCCAACAGATAGCGCAGCGACGCCCAGCTCGCCTCCGAGGCCACGGTGTCCCCGCAGAACAGCGCGACCGGCACCACCAGCAGGAAGCCGGCGGAGACGAACAGCGCGGTGGCGGCGAAGTTGGCGCCGGAAGCGGTGGCGGTGGTCATCAGACTGATCCGGCCGGTGTTCCGGGTGCTGGGATCGCCGCCGATCGCGAACGCCGCGACCAGGACGAACGGCAGCAGCGTCAGGATCGCGCCGATCACCAGGGTGCGGCGGCGGCGCAGCTGGCGGCGGGCCTCGACGCGCAGCGGCAGGGTGCGGCGGGCGCGGTAGCCGGGCGCGGCCGCCGGGGTGGTCGCGGTCATCGTCCGTCTCCTCCGATCAGGGTGAGGAAGGCGTCCTCCAGGCGGCGGTGCGGGCCGACGCGGTGCACCGGGACTTCCAGCCGGACGAGTTCGGCCAGCAGGTGCGGGGTGCCGTCCGGCGCGGCCAGCCGGACCAGCAGGCCCTCGTCGGCGCGGACCGCCGAGACCACGCCGGGCAGCGCGTCGACCTTCTCCACCACCGCGTCGGGCAGCGGCGCTGCGGCGCCGACGTCGATCAGCACGGTGTCGCCGGAGCCCACGATCTCGCCGACCGGGCCGGCCTGGACCAGCCGACCGCGGTCCATCACGACCAGGTGGGTGCAGCTCTGCTCGACCTCGGACAGCAGATGGCTGGAGACGATGACGGTGCGGCCGGCCGCGGCGTAGCGGATCATCACCTCGCGCATCTCGCGGATCTGCGGCGGGTCCAGGCCGTTGGTCGGCTCGTCGAGGATCAGCAGGTCCGGCAGGCCCAGCATGGCCTGGGCCAGGGCCAGGCGCTGCCGCATGCCCTGCGAGTAGGTGCGCACCGCGCGCTCCAGGGCGTCGCCCAGGCCGGCGATCTCCAGCGCCTCCTCGGTGTGCGCGTCGGCGGCGGGCCGGCCGGTCGCCTGCCAGTACAGGTCGAGGTTGGCGCGGCCGGACAGGTGCGGCAGGAAGCCGGCGCCCTCGACGAACGCGCCGACCCGGGACAGCACCGGCGCGCCCGGCCGGACCGCCTGGCCGAACACCCGGACCTCCCCGCCGTCCGGGCGGATCAGCCCCATCAGCATCCGCAGGGTGGTGGTCTTGCCGGCGCCGTTGGGTCCCAGCAGGCCCAGCACCTGGCCGCGTTCGACCCGGAAGGTGAGGTCGCGGACCGCGTACCGGTCAGTGGACTTGGCGTAGCGCTTGCTCAGATCGGTGATCTGCAGCGGGACGTCGGCCAGGGCCGGGTCGGGGGCCGGTGCCGCCGTCCGGCGGCGGGCGGTGAGCAGCAGCAGCGCGGCCACCACCGCGGCGACCGCGGGCAGCGCCCAGGTCCAGGCGGGCAGCGGGGCGGCGGCGGTGCGCACCTCGGGCGCGGTGGGCACGCTCAGCTCGCCCGTCGTGGCGGCGGCGGTGCCCCCGCCGCCGGCCAGGGAGACGGTGTAGGTGGCGGGCTCGACGGGGGTGGCGTAGCCCAGGTCGGTGGCGGAGAGCACCAGGCGCAGCCGGTGCCCGGCCGCGAAGTCATGGTCGACGGCGGGGAGTTGGAGCCGCACGGTGCGGCCCTCCCCGGCCCCTTCGATGCGGTACGGCGTGACCAGTTGGGACGGCAGCAGTTGGCGGCGGCCGTCCGGGGCGACGTCGTAGAGCTTGGCGAAGACCACCGCGTCCGGGGAGTTGGAGCGGATCCGCACGGTGGCGGTGGGGCTGCCGGTGAGGCGGACGGCGGTGCGCAGCGGCGCCGAGTCGAAGTGGGCGTACTGGCCGGGGAAGTCCAGGGAGAGGCCGCCGGCGCCGAGCGCGGAGAGGTTGCCGAGGGCGCCGGCGCCGGGGACCGCGGAGATCGCCGGCGGGGCGGCTCCTGCGGGGTTGGCGAAGCGCTGTTCCCGGCCGGTCAGCGGGATGCGGCGGGGGTCGTGGTCCAGGCCCGGGTAGTCGTCGGCGCCGGCGCCGCGCAGCCGTACGGTGCCGTCGGTGGAGTTCACTCCCCCGCTGCGGCTGATCCGGAACGCCGGCCCGGTGTCGGCGTGCGGGTCGCCCTTGAGGTAGCGGTCGAACCACGCCGACGTGCGGGCGGTGAGCCGGGTGGTCTCGCGGTCGCCGCCGTCGTGCCCGCCGGCGATCCAGTCGACGGCGACGGGCGCGCCGTTGTGGCGGAGGGCCCGCGCCGTGGCGTCGGCCTGGCCGAGCGGGAACAGCGAGTCGGTCTGGCCCTGCATGAGCAGGGCGGGCACCTTGATGCGGTCGGCGACGGCCGAGGGGCTGCGGGCCGCCAGCAGTTGGCGGGCCGCGGCGTCCGGTGTGCCGCTGACCGCGACCCGCTCGTACATCGCGCACAGGGCGGGTTGGAACCGTCCGCAGCCGCCGGACGCCGCGGACGGGTCGGACGGACCGGATGCGTCGGACGAGGTGGAAGGGGCCGAAGGGGCGGCCGGGGCTCCGGTGGCGGAACCGGCCGTACCCGTGGTGAAGAAGATCCCGGCCCACAGCTTCTTGAACACCCCGTTGGGGAACAGGGCGTCGGCGAGGTTCCAGTAGGTGATCTGCGGGGCGATGGCGTCCACGCGCGGATCGTGCCCGGCGGCCAGCAGCGCGATCGCGCCGCCGTACGAGGCGCCGGCGATGCCCACGCGCGGGTCGCCGGGCTTGTCGAGCCGCACCTCGGGACGCTCGGCGAGCCAGTCGATCAGCCGGCTGACGTCGGCGACCTCGCCGTTCGGGTCGTTCAGCCCGATCTTGCCGGTGGACTTGCCGAAGCCGCGCGCCGACCACGTCAGCACCGCGTAGCCGTCCCGGGCCAACTGCTCGGCCTCGGCGCGGACATCGGACTTGCTGCCGCCGAAGCCGTGGCCGAGGAGGACCGCGGGCCGGCGGCCGGCGGCGCCCCCGGCGGTGAAGAAGGAGGTGTCGATCCGCACCGTGCCCGGGCCGCCGGGCGTCTCGGGCATCGTCAGGAAGTGGTCCTCGCGGTGCACGGAGGGTGGGGCGTCCGAGGCGGCGGCCACCCAGGTGCCGCCTCCTATGAGGAGGGCCAGCGCGCCCACGGCGGCATAGAGCCGGCGCCCGCGCAGTCGGAGATCCATGGCTGAATCCTAGGTACCGGCCCGGGCGGGCGACCCGTCCCCGGGGCGGAACCGGGCCCCCTCCTCATGGAGTAGCGCCGTTCGGGCCCGTACCGCGTCCGTGGTACGGGCCCGAACGGCGCTGCGTCCCGCCGCGGTCAGTACTGCGGCGGGCCGAAACCGCTCTGCGGGGGGTGCGGGGGCTGCGGCACGCCGGGCGGCATGGGCGGGCCACCGACCGGGGGCATCGCCGGCGGGCCGGGCTGCTGCCAGCCGGGCTGCTGCCAGCCGGCCTGCGGCGGGGCCACGGGGCCCGGAACGAATCCGGGGCCGGCGAAGGCGAGGGCCGGGGACGGCGGCTGCCAGGCGGGCGCGACCGGCTCGCCGCGGACCATCAGCGCGACCAGCGCCAGCGAACCGAACAGATCGAGCGCCAGCTGGACGCAGATGATGATGCTCAGGCCCGGCATCGTCTTGCTCATCTCCAGGAACGTGCCGGAGGCGAGGAACGAGACGACCGTCAGCACGGCGCTGGGCAGCAGGGCGATGGCCAGGCCGAGGGCGAGACCGCGGGCCGCGCAGCCGCGGGTCAGGCAGTTCAGGCCGGCGATCGCGGTCAGCAGGAAGAACACCACCGCGTACCAGCCTGGCGCGAGCGCCAGCAGCGAGGACAGCACGCCCTTGCCCAGGTAGAGCATGGTGAAGGTCTCGGGGCCGCCCTGCACCAGCATGTAGACCTGGTAGACGACGTAGCACAGCGCCATCGCGCCGAGCACCAGACCGCCGAGCACGCCGCCGGCCCGGCCCGGGCGGGCCGGCGGCCCACTGGGGGCCGGGCGCGGCCAGGAACGCATCCCGGCGAGCAGCACGACGCCGGCGACCAGGGTCAGCAGGAACAGCGGCAGGCTGCTGAGGAAGACCCCGTCGAAGGTGGCGGTGCCGGTCTGGGCGTTGCGGAACCAGCGCTCGTCGCTGGTGTGGTTGCCCACGCTGACCAGGGCCTGGAGGGCGGTGGCGAAGGTGACGGTGGTGGCCACGGCCAGCAGTCCGCCGGCCGACCGGCGACCGGTGAACGCCGCGCCGGCGGCGGCCAGTTGGAGCAGTCCGAAGCCGAGTTGGACGGGGTTGGTGACCTCGTTGACGCCCGGTCCGCGGGCACCGATCCAGCCGTCCCAGACGCCGACCACGCCGAACGCGCCGATGTCGACGGCGAGCCAGTACGCCGTCCACAGGAAGAACAGCAGGCAGAGGATGCCCCCGGTGATCCGTGCGCCCTTGGCCAGCGCCATGCCTTGTGCCATCTCGTCCCCCGTCGTGTCAGTGCCGCGCCGCCGGCCTCCGGCGGCGCGAGGAGCACCGTAGCAACGCCCGTCCGCACGGTCTCCCCCTGGGCGGCGGTCCGTTGCCGGGTGCGGGGGAGACTCCCTGCCGGCGGGGGTCCGGCAGGGAGTCCGGACGGGAGCGCCCGTGAGGGGGGCGCCCCGCCGGCCGGGGGCCTGGCTGCCGCTCAGTGGTTGCGCGGGAAGCCCAGGTTGATGCCGCCGTCGGACGGGTCGGGCCAGCGGGTGGTGACGACCTTGCCGCGGGTGTAGAAGTGCACGCCGTCGTTGCCGTAGATGTGGTGGTCGCCGAAGAGCGAGTCCTTCCAGCCGCCGAAGGAGTGGTAGCCCACCGGGACCGGGATCGGCACGTTCACGCCGACCATGCCGGCCTCGACCTCCAGCTGGAAGCGGCGGGCCGCGCCGCCGTCCCGGGTGAAGATCGCGGTGCCGTTGCCCCACGGCGAGGAGTTCATCAGCTCGATGGCCTGCTCGTAGGTCTCGACGCGGACGACCGAGAGCACCGGGCCGAAGATCTCGTCGCGGTAGGCGTCCATCTCCGGCGTGACGTTGTCCAGCAGCGAGACGCCGATCCAGTGGCCGTCCTCGTAGCCCTCGACGGTGTAGCCGGTGCCGTCGATGACGACGTCGGCGCCCTGGGCGGCGGCGCCGGTGACATAGGAGGCGACCTTGTCGCGGTGGGCCTTGGTGATCAGCGGGCCCATCTCGGAGGCCGGGTCGTCGCCGGGGCCGATGCGCAGCTTGTCGGCGCGCTCCTTGATCTTGCCGATCAGCGGGTCGGCGGTGTCGCCGACGGCCACCACCACGGAGATCGCCATGCAGCGCTCGCCGGCCGAGCCGTATGCGGCGTTGATCGCGGAGTCGGCGGCCAGGTCGAGGTCGGCGTCCGGGAGGACCAGCATGTGGTTCTTGGCGCCGCCCAGCGCCTGCACGCGCTTGCCGTGGGTGGTGCCGGTGGTGTGGATGTAGCGGGCGATGGGGGTGGAGCCCACGAAGGAGACCGCGGCGACGTCCGGGTGCTCCAGGAGGGCGTCGACGGCCACCTTGTCGCCGTTGACGATGTTCAGCACGCCGTCGGGCAGGCCCGCCTCGGCGGCCAGCTCGGCGAGCTTGAACGCGGCGCTGGGCACCTTCTCGCTCGGCTTCAGGACGAAGGTGTTGCCGCACGCGATGGCGATCGGGAACATCCACATCGGCACCATGGCCGGGAAGTTGAACGGCGTGATGCCGGCGACCACGCCCAGCGACTGCCGGATCGAGGCCACGTCCACCCGCGTCGAGACCTGGGTGGACAGCTCGCCCTTGAGCTTCTCCGGGATGCCGCAGGCCAGCTCGACGATCTCCAGGCCGCGGGCGACCTCGCCGAGCGCGTCGGAGTGCACCTTGCCGTGCTCCGCGGTGATCAGCTGGGCCAGCTCGTCGCGGTGCGCGTCCACCAGCTCGCGGTACTTGAACAGCACCGAGGTGCGCTTGGCCAGCGAGCTGGTGCCCCAGCTGCGGAACGCCTCCTTGGCGGTGCGCACCGCGGCGTCCACCTCCTCGACGGAGGCGAAGGCGACCTGCTTCTCCTGGGCGCCGGTGGCCGGGTTGTAGACCGGCCCGAAGTTGCCCGAGACGCCCTCGACGGGCTTCCCGCCGATCCAGTGGTTGATGGTCTTCATGCGAGGGGCCTTTCGTACGGTGCGGCAGAGCGGATGTCAGAGGTGGCGGCGGCGCGCGGCGGCGTGCTCGTCGTACGCCTTGCGGGCTGCGACCGCCGCCGGACGCGTCGCGGTCTCGGCAACGGGTACATCCCACCAGGCCTGTGCCGGCGGCGCGCCCGGCACAGTGTCAGTCGTTTTGGTCTCCACGTAGACACATGTGGGCGCTTTTGCGTCACGCGCCTCGGCGAGCGCGGTGCGCAGCTCGGCGACCGTCGTGGCACGCAGCACCCGCATGCCCAGCGAGGCGGCGTTGGCGGCGAGATCGACGGGCAGCGGAGCGCCGGTGTACGTGCCGTCCGCGGCGCGGAAGCGGTAGTCCGTGCCGAAGCGCTCGCCGCCGGTCTCCTGGGAGAGACCGCCGATGGAGGCATAGCCGTGGTTCTGGATGAGGACGAGGGTGATGTTGATGCCCTCCTGGACCGCGGTGACGATTTCAGTGGGGTTCATCAGGTATGTACCGTCGCCGACGAGCGCCCACACCGGCCGGTCCGGAGCGGCCATCCGGACGCCGATCGCGGCCGGGATCTCATAGCCCATGCAGGAGTAGCCGTACTCCAGGTGGTACTGCCTGCGGGACCGGGCGCGCCAGAGTTTGTGCAGGTCGCCGGGGAGGGAACCGGCCGCGTTGAGGATGATGTCGGACGCGTCGACGACCGCGTCCAGCGCGCCGAGGACCTGGGTCTGCGACGGCTGCGCCGACGGGTCGGCGGCCTCGTAGGCGGCATCCACCCGCCGCTCCCAGTCCGCCTTCGCGGCGGCGTACTCCGCCTCGTAGGCCGCCGCGACCCGATGGCCGGCAAGGGCCCCGCGGAGCGCGTCGAGCCCGGCGCGGGCGTCGGCCACCAGGGCCAGCGCGCCGAGCTTGTGGGAGTCGAACGCGGCGATGTTGAGGTTGACGAAGCGGACCCCGGGCTCGGCGAACAGGGTGGCCGAGGCGGTGGTGAAGTCGGTGTAGCGGGTGCCGACACCGATCACCAGGTCGGCCCGCCGGGCCAGCCCGTCGGAGGTGGCGGTGCCGGTGTGCCCGATGCCACCGACGTCCGCCGGGTGGTCGTGGGCCAACGACCCCTTGCCCGCCTGGGTGGACGCCACCGGGATGCCGGTCGCCTCGACGAACGCCCGCAGCGCCTCCTCCGCCTCGCTGTGGTGGACGCCGCCGCCCGCGACGATCAGCGGTCGGCGGGCCGCCCGGACGGCCCGGACGGCGTCCGCCAGGGCGTCGGCGTCCGGCGCCGGGCGGGGCACCCGCCACACCCGGTCGGCGAAGAACTCCACCGGCCAGTCGTACGCCTCGGCCTGCACGTCCTGCGGCAGCGCGAGGGTGACCGCGCCGGTGTCGACCGGGTCGGCGAGCACCCGCATCGCCTGGAGGGCCGCCGGGATCAGCGCCTCGGGGCGGGTGATCCGGTCGAAGTAGCGGGAGACCGGGCGCAGCGCGTCGTTGACCGACACATCGCCCGCGAAGGGCACTTCGAGCTGCTGGAGCACCGGG
Organism: Streptomyces noursei; assembly: GCF_016917755.1. Lineage (GTDB taxonomy): Bacteria > Actinomycetota > Actinomycetes > Streptomycetales > Streptomycetaceae > Streptomyces > Streptomyces yunnanensis. The sequence goes on from NZ_CP070326.1 coordinate 3,920,226, forward strand.
TCGGCGGGCCGGGCGGCGAACACGTCGCCGGGCAGCAGGAGCACCGGGAGGCGGTTGACGGTGGCCAGCGCGGCACCGGTGACGAGGTTGGTGGCGCCGGGTCCGATGGAGGTCGTCACGGCCTGCGCGGAGAGCCGGTCGCACTGCCGGGCGTAGCCCACCGCGGCGTGCACCATGGCCTGCTCGTTGCGCCCCTGGAGGTACGGGAGTCGCGGCGGCGCGCCGGCCGCCCCCCGGGGCGCCGCGCTGCCGGACTCCAGCAGCGCCTGCCCGATACCGGCGACGTTGCCGTGTCCGAAGATGCCCCAGCAGGCGCTGATCAACCGGTGCCGGCGACCGTCCCGCTCGGTGTACTGGTGGGTGAGGAACTCGACCAGCGCCTGCGCCACGGTGAGCCGCCGGGTGCCGCCGTCCGCCGCCGCGCCCTGCGCCGCGACGGCCGTCGGATCGCTCGTCGCGCCCTCGGCGGGGACGGTGACCGGGGCGTTGCTCGGGGCGTGGGACGGGGCGTCGCCGGGGGTGTTGAGGGGGGCGGTCATCGCGGGTCTCCTGCCGGTGCTTCGTACAGAGGGAGTCGGGGGTCGACCGGCTGCTGCGGCCAGGTCGCGCGGATCCAGCCGTGGTCGGGGTGGTCGCAGATCAGCCACTCGCGCTTCTCGCCGGGCCCCGCCATGACGTTGAGGTAATACATGTCGTGCCCGGGGGCGGCGATGGACGGGCCGTGCCACCCGTCCGGGATCAGCACCGCGTCCCCCGTGCGGACCTCGGCCAGGACGTCCGTACCGCGCCCGCGCCCGGAGGGCGTCACCCGCTGATAGCCCAGCCCCTCCGTCCCGTGGGCGGCCGCGATCTCGAAGTAGTAGATCTCTTCGAGCTCGGCCTCCTCCCCGGGGCGGCACTCGTCGTGCTTGTGCGGCGGATACGAGGACCAGTTGCCGCCGGGGGTGAGCACTTCCACCGCGATCAGCCGATCGCACGCGAAACCCTGTCGACTGTCGCCTCCGGCGGGGGCTGCCGCGGCGAAGTTGTTGACCTGCCGCGAGCAGCTGCCGGTGCCGCGCAGCTCCACGGGCACGTCGGACGCGGCGCCGTAACGAGCGGGCAGCCGGCGCTCGCAGCGCGCCCCGGTGAGCGCGAACCGCCCGCCGGCCCGGCTGTCGATCCGGACCCGCGCGTCCCGCGGTACGTAGGCGAAGTCCGTCACCCCGCTGAACACGCTCTCCCGCCCGGCCAGTTCGAACGTCCCGCCGGCGGGGACGGCCGCGTCGCCGGCGCCGTCCTCGGAGGCGTCCGCGCGGACCGTGCAACCGCCGGAGAGGGGCAGCACGATCCATTCGCTGTCGCCGGTGGCGAAGGTGTGGTGGCCGCCCGGCGGCAGTTCGAGGATCCGCAGCGAGGAGTAGCCCCAACCGGCCTTCTCGGGCGAGACGTCCAGCGCATACGGCCCGTCGGCGCCGCGGCCCGCGACCAGGTGGAACCCACCGGCGGCTACGGGCGCGGGGGCGACCGCGCCTCCGGCGGCCACGACACGCGCCGCATCCGCCCCATCCGCCGTACCTGCCGTACCTGTCATATCTGCCGTACCTGTCACATCTGCCGTATCCGCAAACTCAGCACTCATGACTGCAAGTCTCCTCCTCGCCACTGACAGTGAAGTCCTTCTTCGCACGGCGCCGCGGCCGCAGGACTGCAGGACGCCCACGGCTGCCGAAGTCCCACGCCTACAGAAGTCCCACGGCCGTATCGACCGCGGCGGCCACGTCGCCGTCCGCCGGGTAGAGCAGCGAGCGGCCGACGACCAGGCCGTGCACGGTCGGCAACCGGAGCGCCTTGCGCCACTTCTCGTAGGCGGCCTCCTGCTCCGCCACGGTCCCGCCGACCTCGCCGCCGAGGAGAACGGCGGGCAGGGTGGACGTCTCGCAGACCCGGGCCATCGCCTCGGGGTCGTCGGTGACGGGCAGCTTCAACCAGGTGTAGGCGGAGGTGCCGCCGAGGCCGGAGGCGATGGCGACGGAACGGGTGACGGCCTCCGGGCTGAGGTCGTTGCGCACCACCCCGTCCACCCGTCGGGAGAGGAACGGTTCGACGAAGGTGGGGAGTTGCCGTTCCGCCATCGCGTCGATGGCTCGGGCGGTGGCCTCCAAAGTGGTCAGCGACCCGGGGTCGTCGTAGTCGATGCGCAGCAGGAGCTTGCCCGCGTCGAAGCGGAGCCGGGCGATGTCCTGGGGGCGGTGGCCGGTGAAGCGGTCGTCCATCTCGAAGGAGGCGCCCGCGATGCCGCCCCGGTTCATGGAACCCATGACGACCTTGCCTTCGAGGGCACCGAGGAGGAGCAGGTCCTCCAGGATGTCGGCGGTGGCCAGCACCCCGTCCACACCGGGCCGGGACAGTGCCAGGACCAGCCGCTCCAGCAGGTCCAGGCGGTTGGCCATGGCCAGTTGGCGGTCACCCACGGCGAGCGCACCCCGGGCCGGATGGTCGGCGGCGACGATCATCAGTCGGCCGTTGTCGCCGAGCAGCGGGCGCCGGGCGCGGCGGGCGGCGGCCTCCGCGACGGCTTCGGGATGCCGGGCCCGCAGCGTCGGGAGGTCACTGATCCGAGGAGTCAAGGCTCAACTCACCTTCTTGAGGACATTGAGTGGGGGCGGGGCTTGAGGAAGGGGCAGGAGAAGGGGTGGACGGGACGAGCGAGCGCCCCGTTCACCGCCCGGCAAGGAACTCCTCGACCTCGCCGGCCGTCGGCATCGCGGACGAGCATGCCAACCGGGAGGCGACGATCGCCCCGGCGGCGTTGGCGTAACGCATCATCGGCGCCAACTCCCAACCGGCCAGCAGCCCATGGCACAGCGCCCCGCCGAACGCGTCGCCGGCCCCGAGCCCGTTGACGACCTCGACAGGGGTGGGCGGCACCTCGGCGGTGCGCCCGTCCCGGTGGACGGCGAGCACCCCCTTCGGCCCCTGTTTGACGACGGCCAGTTCCACACCCCTCTCCAGCAGCGCCTCGGCGCACGCCTTCGGGTCCCGGAGGCCGGTGGCGACCTCGGCCTCGTCGACGTTGCCGACCGCGACCGTCGCATGCTTCAGCGCGGCCTCGTAGTACGGGCGGGCGGCGGCCATCGCGGCGGCCCCGGTCGCCCCGCCGTCCCCGGAGGCGCCGCCCTCCCCGCCCCAGAACATCGGCCGCCAGTCGAGGTCGAAGACGGTGATGCCGCTGCGGCCCCGGGCCTCCAGCGCGGCCAGGGTGGCGCCGCGGCTCGGCTCCTCGCACAGTCCGGTGCCGGTGATCCAGAAGATCCCGGCCGCGGAGATCGCCTCCCGGTCCAGCTCCTCGGGGTGAATGACCAGGTCGGGGGCCTTGGGGCGACGGTAGAAGTAGAGCGGGAAGTCGTCCGGCGGAAAGATCTCGCAGAACGTCACGGGCGTGGGAAGGTCCGGCACCGGGGTCACCCAGCGGTCGTCGACGCCGAAGTCGCGCAGCGCCTGATGGACGTACTCCCCGAACGGGTCCTGTCCGGTGCGGCTGATGACGGCGCTACGACGCCCCAGCCGAGCGGCCGCCACCGCCACATTGGTGGCGGACCCGCCGAGGAACTTCCCGAACGTCTCCACCTGGGCGAGCGACACCCCGGTCTGCAACGGGTAGATGTCCACCCCGATGCGCCCCATGGTGATCAGGTCGTACGGCTCGGTCATAGACGCCCCTTCGGGTCGCCCGGCGCGGCGGTGGGGTTCCCCCGCTCGGGCGGATCCGAGGGTTCGGGGGAGGCCGGCGCGACGGGTCGGTCGATCGGAACCGGCTCTCCCCGCCGGTTCCAGCTCCGACCAAAGGTCTAACGGCCAGCCACAAACCCTGTCAACAGTTTGTCCTTACATTATGACGTCAGCCACCCCATCCCGGCCATCGAACCCGCCGCCCCACCCGCGCCAACAGGGCCACCTGAGGCACCTGGGCCCCGAGGGCGGCCCAGGACACCAGGGCCACCCGAGCCGCCCTCGCCCCACCAAGTCCTTAAGTCCTTATGTCAGGACGAAGTCTTGACACTCCCCAGGGCGGCAGAGAGGCTGTGCCCCACAACCCACCCCAGTGCCTCCCGGTCATCGCCGACCGGCGAGAGGAGAGCCGCAGCATGTCCGCACCCCGTGCCGCCTCGCCCGTTCTGGACCGCCTCCGCATCGGTTCCGCCCCCGACTCCTGGGGCGTCTGGTTCCCCGACGACGAGCAGCAGGTCCCGTGGCAGCGCTTCCTGGACGAGGTCGCCGAGGCCGGCTACGAGTGGATCGAACTCGGCCCCTACGGATACCTGCCCATCGACCCCGCCGCCCTACGGGAGGAGACCTCCCGGCGCGGCCTCAAGGTCTCGGCCGGCACCATCTTCACGTCGATGCACCACGGCCCGTCCGTCTGGGACAAGACCTGGACCCACGTCTCCGAAGTCGCCTCGCTCACCCAGGCGATGGGCGCGAAGCACCTGGTCGTCATCCCCTCCTTCTGGCGGGACGACAAGACCGCCGAGATCATCGAGTCGCCCGAGCTGACCGTCGAGCAGTGGAAGCACCTGACCACCGGCATGGAGCGGCTGGGCAAGCGGGTCCGCGACGAGTTCGGCCTGGACATCGTCGTCCACCCGCACGCCGACACCCACATCGACACCGAGGAGCACGTCGAGCGCTTCCTCGACGTCACCGACTCCGACCTGGTCAACCTCTGCCTGGACACCGGCCACTACGCCTACTGCGGCGGCGACAGCGTCAAGCTGATCCGCACCTACGGAGAGCGCATCGGGTACCTCCACCTCAAGCAGGTGGACCCGGACATCCTCAGCGACGTCGTCGCCAAGGGCACCCCGTTCGGCCCGGCCGTCCAGCAGGGCGTGATGTGCGAGCCGCCGCTGGGCGTCCCGGCGCTGCCGCCCGTCCTGGAGGCCGCCCAGGAGCTGAACGTCGACCTCTTCGCCATCGTCGAGCAGGACATGTACCCCTGCCCGCCCGACCAGCCGTTCCCGATCGCCCAGCGGACGCGCCGCTTCCTGCGGTCCTGCGGGGCGTGAGCGACACCCTCCGCTCCACCGCACACGGGAGGCCCGGGCGGACGAGGAGGGCGAGGAGGGCAGGAACGACGGGGAGGGCAGGGACGATGGGGAGGCGAGCCGCACTGAGCGCGCAGTGCACAAGAGCGCATGGCACATGACGACGCGTAGTGCATGACCACGCGTGGCGCAGGACGACGCGTGGCACATGGACAGGGACGACGAGATCGACGAAGGGCGTGAGGGACGGATGGGCGAGATGGGCGAGACGGGTGCGCAGGGTTCGCGCGGGACGCTGGGCGTGGCGGTCATCGGGACCGGGCGCATGGGGGCCGACCATGTGCGACGCATCAATGACGTGATCAGTGGGGCCAGGGTGGCGGCCGTGGCCGACATCGACGCCGGCCGGGCGGAGCGCCTCGCCCACGGCATCGAGGGAGCCACCGCGTACACCGAACCGGCCGCCGCCATGGACGATCCCGGCGTGGACGCCGTGCTGATCGCCTCGCCCGGCCCGGCCCACGAGGCGGCGCTGCTCGACGCCTTCGCCCGCGACCTGCCGGTGCTGTGCGAGAAGCCGCTGACCCCCGACGCCGCCTCCGCGCTGCGGGTCCTGGAGGCCGAGCAGAAGCTGGGCCACCGGCGGGTCCAGGTCGGGTTCATGCGCCGCTACGACGCCGGCTACCGCGCCCTCAAGTCCCTGCTGGACAAGGGCGCTTACGGCCGCCCGCTGATGCTGCACAACAAGCACCGCAACGTCGACACCCCGCCCGGCTTCACCAACGCGATGATGATCAACGACTCGGTGGTGCACGAGATCGACGTGACCCGCTGGCTGCTGGACGAGGAGATCACCGCCGTACGCGTACTGCGGCCGGCACCGACCGACAACGCGCCGGAGGGGCTGAGCGACCCGCAGCTGATCCTCTTCGAGACGGCGGGCGGCCAGGTCGTGGACACCGAGCTCTTCGTCAACTGCCGCTTCGGCTACCAGGTCAGCTGCGAGGCGGTCTGCGAGGCCGGCACCGCCCGGATCGGCGATGACCACGGGGTGTACGTCAACACCGCGGGCCACTGGGGCGGCACCATCACCCCCGGCTTCGTGGAGCGCTTCGAGGACGCCTACGACCGGCAGGTGCAGCACTGGGTGGACGCCACCCGGCGCGGCGAGGTCGAGGGCCCCAGCTGCTGGGACGGCTATGCGGCGGCCGCGGTGTGCGAGGCGGGAGTGCTGGCCCAGGCCACCGGCGACCGGGTCGTCGTCGAGCTGATCGAGCGGCCGGACCTCTATCGATGAGCGGTCGGCGCAACCGCGTCACGGCCGTGGACGAACTGCGACTCGGAGGCGAGATGGGGCTCGAAACGAGGCTCGTGGACGAGTTATGAAGCGCGGCAGAGCCATGGCCCCGGAAGGGACTCCGAAAACTCCGGAAAGGATTCCCGGAGGGTCATGTGACCGTGAATGAATCGCCGCTACGGGCGAGTTACCCCTGTGGGCGGGCCGAGGCCGCCGGGAAAGGGGCTCCGTAGCGGAGCGGTTCGTACGGCTGGCGAGCGCGGTCCGACCGGCCCCGCTCGCCCCCCGTTGTGTGTTTCCAGTTCGCCGGCAATCAGTTGCCGCGCGCCGTTGGCGCTTTCTGCGTGGGCCGTCCGCTCCTTACGCGCGCCATCCGCGCCCACCCGACGCGCACAAACGAGCAAACAAGCCACCGAAAGGCCGCACCATGTCCACTGCGCACGGTCCATGCACGCCCGAAAGGCCAGCGTTTTCGGAAACCGCTCCCGAGCCGCCCGGCACGCTGTCGGCGCGTGACGCCATGGCGATCGGGGGCTGACGATGGCAGCTCCGACCAGTCGGTCCGCGTCCACCGCCGGGCCCGAAGCGCAGGGGAACGCCGCAGGGCAGGACCACGGCCGCCCCGGCGCCCCGTCCCCCACCGCCAAGCGGTTCATCGTCGCCATCGCCGCCATCGCCGCGCTCGGCGGCGCCCTGTTCGGCTACGACACCGGGGTGGTCTCCGGTGCGCTCCCCTTCATGGAGCAGCACTTCGGCCTCACGTCCCTCAGCGAGGGCGTCATCACCAGTGCGCTCCTGATAGGCGCGGCGTTCGGCTCGCTGATCGGCGGCCGGATGTCCGACGGACTGGGACGACGCAACTCGCTGCTGTGGGCGGGTGCGGTGTTCATCGGCGGGGCGGTGGCGGTCGCGGTGGCGCCGACCGTGCCGTTCATGACCGTGGCGCGCTTCGTGCTGGGCCTCGCCGTCGGCAGCGCCTCCGTCATCACCCCGCTCTACCTCTCCGAGATCGCACCGTCGCACATCCGCGGCCGGCTGGTCTCGTTCAACTCCCTGATGATCGTCAGCGGTCAGCTGCTGGCGTACCTCGTCAACGCCGTACTGGCCCACTGGGAGGCGTGGCGCTGGATGCTGGGACTGGCCGCGCTGCCCGCGGTGGCGCTGTTCCTCGGCGTCCTCTTCCTGCCCGATACGCCGCGCTGGTACATCAGTCGCGGTCGGCGGGACGAGGCTGCCGCGGTGCTGCGCCGTACGTTGGCCGCCGACGACGTCCCGGACGAGCTCGCCCGTATCGCACAGGCCCGCGACCTGGAGACCGACGCTCGAAGCGGCGCCTGGCGGGAACTGCAGCTCCCCTGGGTGCGACGACTGCTGCTGGTCGGCATCGGGCTGGCGATCGTCCAACAGATCACCGGCGTCAACGCGGTCATCTACTTCGCGCCCAAGATCCTGGCGACGACCGGCCTGGGCACCAACGCCGCGATCACCGCCACCATCGCGGTCGGCGCCGTCTCGGTCGTCGCCACCGCGATCGGCATGTCCCTGATCGACCGGGTGGGCCGGCGTCCCATGCTCCTGTGGGGACTGTCCGGGATGACCGTGTCGCTGGCCCTGCTGGGGGCGGCGTTCCATCTGCCGCACTCCACCGCCGTCAGCTACCTGGTCCTCGGTCTGATGGTCCTGTACATGGGCTTCATGCAGGCGACCCTCAACACCGGCGTCTGGCTGCTGCTCGCCGAGATGTTCCCGCTGAAGGTGCGTGGACTGGCCATGGGCGCGGCGGTGTTCGTGATGTGGCTGGTCAACTTCGCGATCGCGCTGGTCTTCCCGGTGCTGCTCGACGCGGTCGGCGCCGGGGTCACGTTCTGGCTCTTCAGCGCGATGTGCGTGCTCTCGCTGATCTTCTGCAAGCGGTACGCCCCGGAGACGAAGGGCCTGGCGCTGGAGGACCTGGAACAGGAACTGCGCAGGACAGCGCAAGGAGCCGCCCCGAAGAACGCCCCGCAAAGCACCCCGGGCGCACCCCGCTGAACCACCCGACCACCCGACCGGACGACGGCACGACGGCACGACGGCACGGCATGAAGGGAACGAGGGGAACAAGGGGAACGAAGGGAGCGCTGAGGTAGCGGAAGTGACGGAAGATCGGAATGAACGGAACTGACGGTTCCCGAGACACTTCCGGCCAATCCCTGCACCTTTCGGAACCACACTTCGTCCTCCCCGCGCGCAAAGGGGTGCGCTCACATCCAACGCATCCAACGGGGGGAAGCAATGGAATTCGTGAAAGCCAACACAACGGGCTTCAAGGAAGCCACTGACGAAGCCACAAGCAAAGCCACCCGCAAAGCCGCAAGCAAAGCTGCGAGCGATACCGCGGGCGCCGCGACCGGCACGGGAGCCGTGCGGGGCGTCGGCCGGGCCCTCCCGCGTACGGGGACCCTCGCGGCGACTGCGGGGCTGCTGACCGCCGGACTGCTCACCGGCCCGGCGGTCGCCGCCGGTCCGGCCGGACGGGCCGACTCCACGCAACCCGCCACGTTTGCCGCCTGCGCGTTCTACAACGGGAACGCCCTGACCGTCTACGGCCAGCACGGCGACCGCGTCAGGCAGGCGCAGTGCCTGCTGGCGAACCGCCACTACCTGACCTGGAAGGACGTGACCGGCAACTTCGGCGCGAAGACCCGGACCGCGGTGAAGGAGTTCCAGACCGCACACCATCTGGCCGCCGACGGCAAGGTCGGCAAGGGGACGTGGCGGGCGCTGTACTCCTGATCGTTCCCGTCCGTTCCTGATGCGAGGCGTCCCTGACGCCGTACCACGAGGTGGCGGTCGGTCTCCCTGACGGGGATCGGCCGCCACCTCGCCGCGTGGCGGCCGACGTTCGGGCCGGCGGGCGGCGACGCCCCGTCCGGTTCGTCCCGTTGAGATCTTTCCGTCCCACCCCTGTCACGGCTGTCACCGTTGCGCGGGCCTTCCGTCACAGCCCTTCAACAGCCCCTCGCCGAGGGTCACTCACCGTCGTTGTCCCGGCACAGGGTGAGTGATCGCCCCGCCGTACGCAGCCCTCCGCCGGCTCGCCGGGCCGACCTGCGTGCGGCGCCAAGGAGGTGCGCAGAGATGACCGATCGAAGGCTCTGGTCCTACAAGGAGATCGCCGCCCATATCCAGGTGCAGCCGGACACCGTGCGTTCCTACCGCAAGCACGGCTTGCTACCGGATCCAGATCTGGTGGAGGGCGGCAAACCGTACTGGTTCGCCGATACCGTCAGAGCCTGGGTGGCGCGGCGGCCGGGCCACCGCGGACGGCAATGAGCGCCTGAGTCGGCGGGCACGGCCCGGCATCCGCCAGGACCGCCGGGCCGCGCCCGGACCCCGCCAGCCCACACCCCGCCACCCGCTCCGCTACGGCGCCGCCCCGACGCCGTCCCACGGCGGCGCCGTCGAGCCCCTGATCTCCAGCTCCGGGGTGACGAGCTGATGGGCGGCGGGTGCGTCGGGGTGCGCCATCCGGTCCAGCAGGCAGCGTGCGGCGCGGCGGCCGACCTCATGGCTGGCGTTGTTGACGGAGTTCAGCCAGAGGTGGCGGATGCGGGAGAGGTAGGTGTTGTCGTAGCCGACGAGGGAGAGGTCGGCGGGCACATCGAGGCCCAGTTCCCCGGCGGCGGACAGCACGCCGATGCCGGAGAGGTCGTTGAACGCGAAGACGGCGGTGGGGCGGCGACCGCCACGGGCCGGGCTGAGCAGTCGTACGGCGGCGCGGTAGCCGCCCTCCTCCGTTCCGTCGCCGCTCTCCACCACGGCGTTCGCGGCCAGCCCGTGGTCGCGCATCGTGGCCTCGAAGCCGCGCCGGCGCAGGTCGCCGACCAGCCCCTGACCTGCGAGATGGGCGATTTTGCGGTGCCCGAGGCCGATGAGGTGCTCGGTGGCGAGGCGGGCGCCGCGCTCGTCGTCGTTGGCGACGATGTCGGCCCGCGGCAGCCGGGGTTCGTGGTTGCCGGCGATGACGGTCGGCAGCCGCTCGGCGACCTCGGCGAGCCCCGTGGTGTCCGGGAGAGTGCCGACGACGACCAGGCCGTCGACCCGGAGTTCTTGGAAGGCGCGGGCGAACTCCTGGCCGGTACGCCGGTCCAGCCGGCCGTCGGCCATCAGCATCCGCAGGCCGTGGGCGTGCAACAGGGAGTTGAGGCCGTCGAGGACGTCCACGAACCACGGGTTGCGCATGTCGTTCAGCAGGACGCCGATGGTGTGCGTGCGCCGGGCGACCAGACTGCGGGCGGCGGCGTTGGGCCGGTAACCCAGTTCGTCGATGGCCTCCAGGACAGCCTGCCGCTTGGCGTCGCTGACCCTGGGTGAGCCCTGGAGGACAAGCGACACCAGCGATTTGGAGACACCGGCGCGCTCGGCGACACCACGGATCGTCGGAGGCCGGTCTGCACCGGAGCGTTCCTTGGGAGGCTCGCCCGGCGAGCCATTGGACCGTTCCATGACTGGAAATCCTTCCACCGGGTCGCATCGCCGTCAATGCGAGCACCTTCACCTTGAGCACCACCATCACCACTGCCACTGCCACCGCCGGTGCCGGTGCCGGTGCCGGTGCCGGTACGCAGAGTTGGCTACCACCGAGGGGTTGACATCAGGACATACGGACATGCAAGGTGCCGGAGACGCAGCACTTGGACCGTTCCAACTCTTGCGCCCGGATCCCGACCGCCCCGTTCGCTGCCCCACCCCTTCCGGAAGCCCGCCCACCCCACCTGCGGCGCCCTCTCCCGCAAGCTGCCCCGGCCGGCCCCTCAGCCCCCGGCCCCTCGGCCCTCCCTCTCCCTCCTCCCCACCCCACCCGCCTCCCGCCACCCCTCCCCCGAAGGAAACCCCCATGAAGATCGGCCTCATCGGCACCGGGCGCATCGGTGCGTTCCATGCCGCGACCCTGCTGAAGGTCCCCGGTGTCACCGGGCTGGTGGTCGCCGACGCGGACCCCGCGCGGGCCGCCGCACTCGCCGACAGCCTGGGCGTACGGGCCGCCGACAGCATCGAGGCGATGTACGCCGCGGACGTGGACGCGGTGGTGATCACCGCCGCGACCAGCGCGCACGCCACACTGATCCACCAGGCCCTGGATGCCGGTGTGCCGGTCTTCTGCGAGAAGCCGGTGGCGTTGGACGTGCCGGGCACCCGCGCCGTCGTGGAACGCGCCGAAGCCGGCACCGTGCCCGTGCAGATCGGCTTCCAGCGGCGGTTCGACGCCGGGTACCGCGCCGCCCGTGAGGCGTTGCGCTCCGGCGAGCTGGGCTGGCTGCACACCCTGCGCGCCTGCACCAGCGACCAGTCGCCGCCGCCGGCGGCCTTCATCCCCACCTCCGGCGGGCTGTTCCGGGACTGCAGCATCCACGACTTCGACATCATGCGCTGGCTGACCGGCCGCGAGGTGGTCTCGGTCTACGCCCAGGGCGCCAACCGCGGCGCGGACTTCTTCGCCGAGGGCGACGACGTCGACACCTGCGCCGCGCTGCTGCGCTTCGACGACGACACCCTGGCCACGGTCACCGCGACCCGCTACAACGGCGCGGGCCATGACGTCCGGCTGGAGGTCTGCGGCTCCAAGGGCGCCCGGTTCGTCGGCCTGGACGACCGGGCGCCGCTGCCGTCCGCGGAGACCAGGCTGTCCTGGCAGCGGGCGGACGCCCCGTACGCCACGTTCATGGAGCGGTTCCACGGCGCGTACGTGACCGAGCTCGCGGTCTTCGTCGAGGTGGCCGCGGGCCGTGCGCCCAGCCCCTGCACCCCGGCCGAGGCGCTGGAGGCGCTGTACGTCGCGGAGGCGTGCGACCGCTCGCGGCGGACCGGCCGACCGGTGGCCGTCGCGGACGTCCGGGCCGGGGAGGGCGGCGGGGCGGCGCCCGCGGCGTGACCGGCGCCGGCGTCATAACGCAGCGGCTGGCGGCCGGCGCCGGGGCGGAGTTGGGCGTGCTGCCGTTCATGGCACTGGTGCTCGCCGCGCTGCTGGTGGGGGTCTCCAAGACCGCCGTCGGTGGCGTGGCGACGCTGAGCGTGGCCCTCTTCGCGGCCGTGCTCCCGGCCAGGGAGTCCACCGGTGCCCTCCTTCCGCTGCTGCTCGTGGGCGATGTGCTGGCCGTCCGTGCCTATCGCGGGCACGCCGACCGGGCCGTGCTGCTCCGGCTGCTGCCGTCGGTGGCGGCCGGGTTGGTGCTCGGGGTGGTGTTCGTCGCGCGGACCAGCGATGTGGTCATGCGGCGCACCATCGGCGTGCTGCTGTTGACGGTCGCCGTGCACCACGGGTGGCGGCGGGCCCGGGCCCGGGTCCGCTCCCGGGCTCGGGCGCGCGAGCAGGGGCCGGAGCAGGGCAAGGACCGGCAGGACCGGGGGCGGCCGGGCGTCGCCGAGGACACTCCGACGGTCCGTCAACATCGTTTGCGGACGGTGTTCTTCGGGCTGGTCGCCGGGTTCGCCACCATGGTCGCCAACGCCGGGGGGCCGGCGATGTCGCTGTACCTCCTCTCGTCCGGTTTCGGGGTGCTCGGGTTCCTGGGCACCGGTGCGTGGTTCTTCCTGATCGTCAATCTCGTCAAGGTGCCGTTCAGCGTGGGACTGGGGTTGATCACGGCGGGCGGGCTCGCGCTGGACGGGTTGCTGGCGCTCGCCGTGGTCGTCGGTGCGGGTGTCGGGCGAGCGCTGGTGCACCGCATCGACCAGGGCGCCTTCGAGCGGCTGGTGCTCGTCTTCACGGCCCTGGCCAGCGCCGACCTGCTGCGCTGAAGAGGACGCGTCATAGGGACGGGGCGATGTGGACGAGCAGCGTGGACGAGCGAGGCGGGCAGGGCGATGAGGACCGGGCGACGCGGCGGCGGCTCGGTGCGGTGGCGTCAGCGCGCCGTGGTTCCGCCCGCCCCCTCCGGCAGCGCCGCCCGCCACTCGTTGGCCCGTATGACATGGCCCTTGGGGTACTCGACGTCGCACTCCCCTCTGAGGGTGAAGCCGGCCTTGCGGCACACCGCGTTCGACGCGGCGTTGGCCACGGAGGGGAAGGCGTGGACGGTGCGGTGCCGGCCTTCGGCGGCGGCCTCCGCGAGGACCTGCCGGACCGCGGCCACGGCGATGCCACGGCCCTGGAACCCGGGGAGCACGCCCCAACCCGCCTCGTAGACCGCCTCGCCCTGCCACTGCATCTCCCAGAAGCCGACCGTGCCCACGGCCTCGCCCTCCGGAAGGAGCAGGACGCGGTACATCCGGCCCGGCCCTTCGCCGGCGAGGTAGCGGCGATGGCGCCGGGCGACCTGCTCCTCGGTCTCGGGGCCGCCCAAGTGCCGGGTCATCTCGGGGGCGTTGGCCCGGCGCAGCAGGTCGAGGCCGGCGTCCGTCCAGGGCTCGATCCGCACCTGCGGTGCGGCCTGCCGTGCGGCGTGCGGTGCTTGGGTCTTCCGTTCCGTCGTCATGACCCCAACGCTACGGGCGACCACTGACAGTCACACCGACGCGGTGGATGACGCCTGGTCATCGCCCTCTTCCCGACCGACCTCAGAGCCGACCTCGCGGCCGATTCCGCGGTCGGGGGACGGCGGTTCGCCGGAGGCCCGGCGGCCGGCTCTGGTGTGCAACGCGCGGCGGTGGGCGATCCATTGGACCGCGGCACCGGCGGCGGCGACGAGGGCGGAGACCGAGAGGCCGATGCCGGCGGCGCAGAGGCGATTCCCGGCGGCGGCGCTGCCGAGGTAGCCGAGGCCGATCGAGTAGGCCGTCCACAGCGACTCGGCGAGGCCGGCGCCGATCAGGTATTTGCGCAGCGGGTAGCGCAGCACTCCGGAGGCCAGCGCCCCGGCGATCCGCCCACTGGGCAGGAACCGTACGGCCACCACGAAGGGCGCCCCGTAACGCCGGATCCGCCGGGAGGTCCATTCGAGTGCCGCCCGGCGGTGCGGGCGGCGCAGCATCCAGGCACGGACGGGGCCGCCGAACCGCCGTGCGGCGAGGTACATCAGCACGTCGCCGAGGAAGGCGCTGGCGGCGACGATCGCCAGGACGAGCGGGAGGGAGGCGCGCCCGTCGGAGGCGAGGACGCCGGCGGAGACCAGCAGGCCGGAGTTGGGGACCAGTGGCGGCAGGGTGGTGAGCGCCAGCAGGCCGTAGAGGGCGAGTATGCCGTCCATCCGGCCGCCTCCTCGGATCCGCTCCCCGAGTCCGTATCCAGGCTGACGCGTGACGGAGTGGGCGGCAACGCGTGCGGTTCGGGACACCCGGGACTGGATCCATACCCCTAGGGGGTATAGAGTGAAGAAGGTCGGAAGGACGACACCGGCCGCCATCGCGCTCCCACGGGCCACTTGGGCACCACACTGAGCGCAACGGCCGCATCGCCCATACCCGCGCATGTCGGCACATTCGGCACCACAAGGAGAATCCCATGGCCGAGAACAGCTCCTGCTGCACCCCTGAAGGCTCCTGCAACACCGGCGGCGGCACCGCCGTCCAGGTCGGCACGGTGACCGCCACCTACAAGGTCACCGGCATGACCTGCGGGCACTGCGAGGGCGCGGTGTCGTCCGAGATCGGCGAGATCGCCGGGGTGAGCTCGGTGCAGGCGGTCGCGGCGACCGGCCTGGTGACCGTCACCTCGCAGGCCCCGCTGGACGAGGCCGCGGTACGCGCGGCGGTGGACGAGGCGGGCTACGAGCTGGTGGGTCGGGCCTGATTCCGGCCCGACGGCTTTCGCGATACCTTCACGAGGCGCAGGACGCGCCCGCTCCGGCGGGACGACCTGCGCCTCGCGCGTTTCGAGGGGTGCAGCCGCCCCGCTGCGGACACCGACGGTAATCGCCGCAGACCGGATGATCAGCGGCGAACGGTCACAACTTCGGGGTGCGGCCACGAAACTTCACATCGCTTTTACAACTGGCACAACACCCATACCTCAGGGCGTCGATCTACAAAAGGAAGCCCTTGACCGCATTCGCCCCCATATGGCATGAGACTCAGATCACACTCTTCGGAACGTAACCATTGAGGGGGGTCGCGAGTCTAACCGGGCAGTGCGAGCACCCCGGCGGGGCTTGCACTGCGACAGCCGTGCAAGGTCTTGGGGGACCGCGCCCGGCTCCGCGTTGGCCGGGGCGACGCGCCCGGGGAGCTTTGAGCGGCCCTCCCGAATGTGCGCGTCCCGGCAGAGCGCGGTGCAACCCGGAACGCCCGGCCGGATCCCGTGGGGGGAATCCGCACCGGGACATGGGAAGCGCCCCGCACTCTGGACCCGTGGGGGGATCCGGAGGCGGGGCGCTTTCGTCTGCCCGCACGCGCCGCGGCGCAGGTCGCACAGGACCCGGCGATGCGTTTACGCGATTATCGATCACCAGTGGGCAGCGGTCGGCGCTGATCCGGCCGCTGCGTGGTGGCCGGGGTCAGCGCTCCTGGACGGGCACGAAGTCGCGCTCGACGACGCCGGTGTAGACCTGCCGCGGACGGCCGATGCGGGAACCGGGCTCGGTGATCATCTCGTGCCACTGGGCGATCCAGCCGGGCAGCCGGCCGAGCGCGAAGAGCACGGTGAACATCTCGGTCGGGAAGCCCATCGCCCGGTAGATCAGGCCGGTGTAGAAGTCGACGTTCGGGTAGAGCTTGCGCTCGACGAAGTAGTCGTCGGCCAGCGCGTGCTCTTCGAGCTTGAGGGCGATGTCGAGGAGCTCGTCGCTCTTGCCGAGCGCCGAGAGGACGTCGTGCGCCGCCGCCTTGATGATCTTCGCCCGGGGGTCGAAGTTCTTGTAGACGCGGTGCCCGAAGCCCATGAGCTTCACGCCGTCTTCCTTGTTCTTCACCTTGCGGATGAAGGTGTCGACGTCGCCGCCGGCGTCCCGGATGCCCTCAAGCATCTCCAGCACCGACTGGTTGGCACCGCCGTGCAGGGGGCCCCAGAGGGCGTTGATGCCGGCCGAGATCGAGGCGAAGAGGTTCGCCTGCGAGGAGCCGACCAGACGCACGGTGGAGGTCGAACAGTTCTGCTCGTGGTCCGCGTGCAGGATCAGCAGCTTGTCGAGCGCGCTGACCACGACCGGGTCCAGCTCGTACTCGGCGGCGGGGACCGAGAAGGTCATCCGCAGGAAGTTCTCCACGTACCCGAGGTCGTTGCTCGGGTAGACGACCGGGTGGCCGACCATCTTCTTGTAGGCGTAGGCCGCAATGGTCGGGAGCTTGGCCAGCAGGCGGATCGTGGAGATGTGCCGCTGCCGCTCGTCGAACGGGTTGTGGCTGTCCTGGTAGAACGTCGACAGCGCGCTGACCACGGACGACAGCATGGCCATCGGGTGGGCGTCCCGGGGGAAGCCGTCGTAGAAGCGCTTGACGTCCTCGTGGAGCAGGGTGTGGTAGGTGATGTCCTGCTTGAAGGTCGCCAGCTCGTCGACGGTGGGCAGCTCACCGTTGATGAGGAGGTACGCGGTCTCGACGAACGTGCTGCGCTCCGCGAGCTGCTCGATCGGATAACCGCGGTAACGAAGGATGCCCTTTTCGCCGTCGAGATAAGTGACCGCGGATTTATATGCCGCGGTGTTGCCGTAACCGGAATCCAGGGTCACCAGACCGGTCTGGGCGCGCAGCTTCGAGATGTCGAAGCCCTTGTCGCCGACCGTGCTGTCGACGACCGGGTAGCTGTATTCGCCGTCCCCGTAACGCAGTACTACAGAGTTGTCGCTCACGTCATCCCTCACCGACGTTGTGCCTCTTCTTCGAGGTGCCCTGACTGCCTATACCTTCCCCCATTTGGACGTTGGATGTGCACTCGGGGTCGGCCATAGGGCCTCATCGCGGCACTCAGTGCCGCGTTGGAGTCCATCCTGCTCCCCTTCGCCCCGATTGGGAAAGAGGGGCGACCTCAGATCGCTCCGGCGAGCCGGTGATCCAACGCGGTATGCCTCCGACCGGCGGATACCGTGCGTACGGCCTGCCCGAGGGCCCTGCGGGAGCCGACCAGCACCACCAGGCGTTTCGCCCGGGTCACGGCCGTATAGAGCAGGTTGCGCTGGAGCATCATCCAGGCGCTGGTGGTGATCGGAATCACCACCGCCGGATACTCGCTCCCCTGGGAGCGATGGATCGTCACCGCGTAGGCGTGGGCGAGTTCGTCCAGTTCGTCGAAGTCGTACGGCACCTCCTCGTCCTCGTCCGTGAGGACCGTCAGCCGCTGCTCGACGGTGTCCAGGGCGGTGACCACCCCCACCGTGCCGTTGAAGACGCCGTTGAGGCCCTTCTCGTAGTTGTTCCGGATCTGGGTGACCTTGTCGCCGACGCGGAAGACCCGGCCGCCGAAGCGGCGCTCCGGCAGATCCGGGCGGGCCGGGGTCACCGCCTGCTGGAGCAGGCCGTTGAGCGCCCCCGCGCCGGCCGGGCCGCGGTGCATCGGGGCCAGCACCTGGACGTCCCGGCGCGGGTCGAGGTCGAACTTCGCCGGGATGCGGCGCGCGACCACGTCCACCGTCAGTCGGGCGGCCTCCTCCGCGTCCTCCTCGGGGAACAGGAAGAAATCCGCAAGACCGCTGGTCAGCGGGGGGACGCCGGAGTTGATGCGGTGTGCGTTGGTGACCACGCCGGACTGCTGGGCCTGGCGGAAGATCTTGGTCAGCCGGACGGCCGGCACCCGGCCGCCCCGACCGGGCCCCGACTCGGCCAGCAGATCGCGCAGCACCTCGCCGGCGCCCACCGACGGCAGCTGGTCCACGTCCCCCACCAGCAGCAGATGGGCGCCCGGCGGCACCGCCTTGACGAGCTTGTTCGCCAACAGCAGGTCGAGCATCGACGCCTCGTCGACCACCACCAGATCGGCGTCCAGCGGGCGGTCCGCGTCGTAGGCGGCGTCCCCGCCCGGTTTGAGCTCCAGCAGGCGGTGGACGGTGGAGGCGTCCGCCCCGGTCAGCTCCGCCAGCCGCTTGGCCGCCCGGCCCGTGGGCGCCGCCAGCACCACCGTGGCCTGCTTGGCGCGGGCCAGCTCGACCACCGAGCGGACGGTGAACGACTTGCCGCAGCCCGGGCCGCCCGTGAGCACCGCGACCTTGCTGGTCAGCGCCAGCCGGACGGCGGCCTGTTGCTCGGGGGCCAGCTGCGCCCCCGTGCGCCGCGCCAGCCACGCGAGCGCCTTGTCCCAGTCCACGTCCTGGAAGGCGGGCATCCGGTCCTCGTCGGTGCGCAGCAACCGGGTCAGCCGCCCGGCCAGGGAGAGCTCGGCGCGATGGAACGGCACCAGATAGACCGCGGTGACCGGAGCGCCGTCCTCCGGGCCGGGGACCTTCTCCCGCACCACGCCCTCCGGGTCCGCGGCCAGTTCGGCCAGGCAGTCGATGACCAGGCCGGTGTCCACCTGGAGCAACTTCACCGCGTCCGCGATCAGTTGCTCCTCGGGAAGGAAGCAGTGGCCCTGGTCCGTGGACTGCGACAGGGCGTACTGGAGGCCGGACTTGACCCGGTCCGGGCTGTCGTGCGGGATGCCCACCGACTGGGCGATGCGGTCGGCGGTCAGGAAGCCGATGCCCCAGACGTCGGCGGCCAGGCGGTAGGGCTGGTTCTTCACCACGGAGATCGACGCGTCGCCGTACTTCTTGTAGATCCGCACGGCGATGGAGGTGGACACGCCGACGCCCTGGAGGAAGACCATGACCTCCTTGATGGCCTTCTGCTCCTCCCAGGCGGCACCGATCAGCTTGGTGCGCTTGGGGCCCAACCCGGGCACCTCGATCAGCCGGCCGGGGTCGCTCTCGATCACGTCGAGGGTGTCGATGCCGAAGTGCTCGGTGATGCGGTCGGCGATCCGGGGGCCGATGCCCTTGATGAGGCCCGAGCCCAGATAGCGGCGGATGCCCTGGACGGTGGCGGGCAGCACGGTGGTGTAGTTGTCGACCGTGAACTGCTTGCCGTACTGGGGGTGGGAGCCCCAGCGGCCCTCCATCCGGAGCGACTCCCCCGGCTGCGCCCCCAACAGCGCGCCGACGACGGTCAGCAGCTCCCCGGAGCCACGGCCCGTGTCGACCCGCGCGACCGTGTAACCGTTGTCCTCGTTGGCATAGGTGATCCGCTCAAGGACCCCTTCCACCACGGCTGCGTTGACCATGCCCCGACGGTACCGCCGAGGGGTGACAGCGCGGCGGGCGCGGCAGGGGCCGCACGGCGCGCGGCACGGGTCAGGCGACGTGGGCGGTGAAGCGGGCGATGACCTCCGTGAGGACCTCGGCGCCGTCGCGGGACCACAGGGACGGGTTGAAGATCTCCACCTCGATCGGGCCCCGGTAGCCGGCCGCGTCGACGCCCGCACGGAACCGGCGCAGGTCCACCGCGCCGTCGCCCAACTGCCCCCGCCCCAGCAGGACGCCCTCCGGGAGCGGTGTGATCCAGTCGGCGAGCTGGAAGGCGGCGATCCTGCCGGGCACGGCCTCGGCGCCCGTGGTGGGGGCCGAGCCGCCGGCCCGGACGAGCTGGGCGTCGATGGTGTCGTCCCACCACAGGTGGTAGGTGTCCACCACCACGCCCACCTGGTCGGCGGGGAACCGCTCGGCCAGATCAAGGGCCTGGGCGAGGGTGGAGACCACGCACCGGTCCGCCGCGTACATCGGGTGCAGCGGTTCCAGGGCCAGCCGGACGCCCCGCTCGGCGGCGTACGGGGCCAGTTCGGCGAGCGCGTCGGCGACCCGCTCCCGGGCGCCGGGGAGGTCCCGGCTGCCGGGCGGCAGCCCGCCCGAGACCAGGACCAGGGTGCCGGTCCCGAGAGTCGCGGCCTCCTCCACGGCGGCCCGGTTGTCCGCCAGGGCCGCCCTGCGCTCCGCCGGGTCCTCGGCGGTGAAGAAGCCGCCCCGGCAGAGGCTGGTGACGGCCAGCCCGGCGTCCCGTACGAGGCGGGCGGCGGCCCCCGGCCCGTAGGCGCGCACCGGTGCCCGCCACAGGCCGACGCCCCGCAGGCCCGCCCGGGCGCAGCCGTCGGCCAGTTCGGGCAGTGACCACTGGCGGATGGTCTCCTGGTTGAGGCTCAGGCGGGCGAGGAGGGACGCCTCGCTGCTCGTCACGGGGTGCTCGCCTCCTCGGCGCCGTGGACGGCCAGCAGGGCGCGCATCCGCGCGGCGGCCAGGTCCGGGTCGGGGAACAGGCCGAGGGCGGCGGCGAGTTCGTGGGCGCGGCGCAGGTGGGGCAGGGAGCGGGCCGCCTGCAGGCCGCCGACCATGGTGAAGTGGGACTGGTGCCCGGCCAACCAGGCGAGCAGCACCACGCCGGTCTTGTAGTAGCGGGTGGGGCGCTGGAAGAGGTGACGGGCCAGGGGGACGGTCGGGTCCAGGACGGCGCGGAAGCCGGCCGGGTCGTCGGCGTCCAGGCGGCGGACCGCCGCGGCGGCCAGCGCGGCGAGCGGGTCGAAGACGCCCAGCAGGGCGTCGCTGAAGCCGTGGGCGTCGCCGGCGATCAGTTCCGGGTAGTGGAAGTCGTCGCCCGTGTAGCAGCGCACTCCCCGAGGGAGCCGGCGGCGCAGCCGGACTTCCCGGGAGGCGTCCAGGAGGGAGACCTTGACGCCGTCCACCGCAGCGGGGTTGTCGGCGATGATGCCGAGGAGCGTCTCGGTGGCGGCGTCGAGGTCCGGGCCGCCCCAGTAGCCGGCCAGCGCCGGGTCGAACATCGGGCCGAGCCAGTGCAGGATCACCGGGCGGGTGGTCTGGCGCAACAGGTGCCCGTAGAGGTCGCGGTAGGTGTCCGGGGCGGCGCCGAGCGCGGCGAGCTGACGGGAGGCCAGCAGGACGGGCTGGGCCCCGGCGTCCTCGACCAGAGCGAGCTGTTCCTCGTAGGCGGCCCGGACGTCGGCCAACGTGGCTCCGGTCTGCGGGAGTTGATCGGTACCGGTGCCGCAGGCCAGGCGACCGCCGACCGTGCGGGCCTCGGCGGCCGTGCGGCGGATCAGTTCGGCGGCGCACGGCCAGTCCAGGCCCATGCCGCGCTGCGCGGTGTCCATCGCCTCGGCCACGCCCAGCCCGTGCGCCCAGAGGTGGTGGCGGAAGGCGAGGGTGGCCTCCCAGTCGAGGGCGGCCGGGCCGTCCGGGGTGGTGTCGGCACGCGGGTCGGCGACCACATGGGCGGCGGCGAAGACCCTGCGGGAGCGCGGCTGCGGGGTCCTCCCGGAGAGGGCCGGCGGGTTCGGGGGGTCCGGGACGGTCACCGGGTCAGCTCCGGTACGGGCAGCCGGCGGCCCTCCGCCGAGGAGCGCAGGCCCAGTTCGGCGAGTTGGACGCCGCGGGCGCCCGCCCAGAGGTCCCAGTGCCAGGGACCGTCGGCGACCACGTGCCGGAGGAAGAGCTCCCACTGCGCCTTGAAGGCGTTGTCGAACTCGGCGTTGTCGGGCACCTCCTGCCACTGGTCGCGGAACGGCTCGGTGGACGGCAGGTCGGGGTTCCAGACGGGTTTGGGGGTGGTGGCGCGGTGCTGGACGCGGCAGCGGCGCAGCCCGGCGACGGCGGAGCCCTCGGTGCCGTCGACCTGGAACTCCAGCAGTTCGTCGCGGTGCACCCGGACCGCCCAGGAGGAGTTGATCTGGGCGAGGACGCCGCCGTCGAGTTCGAAGAGGGCGTAGGCCGCGTCGTCGGCGGTGGCCTCGTAGGGGGCACCGGACTCGTCCCGGCGGCGCGGGAGGTGGGTGGTCACCCGGGCCTGGACGGCGCGGACCGGCCCGAACAGCTCGTGCAGCACGTACTCCCAGTGCGGGAACATGTCGGACGCGATGCCGCCGCCGTCCTCGGCGCGGTAGTTCCAGGAGGGGCGCTGGGCCGGCTGCCAGTCGCCCTCGAAGACCCAGTAGCCGAACTCGCCCCGCACGGACAGGACCCGGCCGAAGAAGCCGCCGTCCAGGAGGCGGCGGAGTTTGCGCAGCCCGGGCAGGAAGAGCTTGTCCTGGACGACGCCGTGTTTGACGCCGGCCTCCTGGGCGAGCCGGGCGAGGGCCAGGGCCCCGGTCAGGCCGGTGGCGGTGGGCTTCTCCACGTAGAGGTGCTTCCCGGCGGCAATCGCTTTCCTCACCGCCGGCTCGCGGGCGGCGGTGACCTGGGCGTCGAAGTAGATCTCGATGCCGCCGTCGGCGAGGACGGCGTCCAGGTCGGTGCTCCAGGTGAGGCCGTGCCGGTCGGCCAGCGCCCGGACCCGCGGCGCGGAACGACCGACGAGCACCGGTTCCGGCCAGATCACCGTGCCGTCGTCCAGCGGGAGTCCGCCCTGGTCGCGCAGGGCCAGGAGGGAGCGGACCAGATGCTGGTGGTGGCCCATGCGCCCGGTCACGCCGTTCATGGCGATGCGTACGGTCCTGCGGGTCACGGCCCGACCTCTCTCGCGCTCGGCGGGTGGGATGGGTGCGGGGTGGCGGGTGGGGCAGGTGGGGCAGGTGGGGCGGCTGCGGAACGCCGCGGGGGGCGTGCCGGGTGGTGCGGGGGAGGGGTGTGCGGAGGGGTGCCTGTGGACAGTGAGCGCTTTCCCCGAGAGGGGACGCTAGCCTGCGTGGCAGGTCGCCAACAAGGGTGCCGCTCGGCGGTCGTTGAGGCGTTCGGGAGGGTGTGATGGCGGTGGCGGAGCCGGAGTACGTCGTCGACGCCCCGATGGGGATGCGGCCGGCGTTCGCCACCCTCGGGGTGCCGGGGATGCCGGTGGGCGACGTGGTGCGGCTGGCCGTGGCGTGCGGCTATCAGGGGGTGGAGCTGCGGGCGCACCCCGAGGAGCCGGTGCATCCGCTGCTGGGCGTACGGGAACGGGCGGCGGTGCGCGGGCAGTTCGCCGACGCGGGTGTGGAGGTCCTGACCGTCGCCGGGTACGCGAAGGTCGCGGCGGAGTGTTCCGACGCCGCGGCGGAGGCGGAGCTGGCGCACGAGCTGGCCGAACTGGTGCTGCTGGCCGCCGATGTGGGGGCCCGGTACGTCCGGGTCTTCCCCGGTGGCGGCGGCCGTCCGGCGGAGCGGGCGGAGGCGGACGCGGTCCGGCGGCTGGCCGCGGTGGCGCCGCTGGCCGCGGAGCGCGGGGTGCGGGTGCTGCTGGAGACCCATGACTCGCACCGCACCGGTGTGGCGGCGGCCCGGATCCTGGAGGCGGTGGACGATCCGCACGTGGGGGCGGTGTGGGACGTGCTGCACAGCTGGCTCGGTGGGGAGGCGCCCGCGGTGACCCGGGCCGCGCTGGGCCGACATCTGGGATATGTGCAGGTCAAGGACGTGGCGTCGGCGGCGGATCTGACGCCGCTTCGGCTGGGGGCGGGGGTGCTGCCGCTGCCGGAGGTGGTGGCGGCGCTCGGGCCGGGGGCCGGCGGGTGGCTGTGCTGGGAGTACGAGAAGCGGTGGTATCCGCGGGCGGCGGAGCTCCCGGGACTGCTGGCGGCGGGCCGGGCGTATCTGGCGCGGCTGCTCGACGGGGCCGACGGGGCCGACGGGCGGGACGGGCACGGCAGCCGGGGCGGGGCCGCCGGCGGCGGCTGACCGGCCGGGCACCTCTCCGGCGGACGTCCGGGGCCGCCGCGGGGGCCCGCACCACACCGCGGCCCGGCCCGCAATCGCTGGGCGGCGCCGTGCTGCGCCGTCGTTGACCGGCAGTTGTTTTCCGGCTATCCGTGTCTCCTTGGAAGTTTCCTTCACATGTTCGAGGAAGCCCCCCCGGAAGGAGCGCAGATGCACTCCAGACGTACCGTCCTGACCACCGCCGCCGCGGCGGCCGCGGCCGCCACCCTGGGCACCGGCGCCGCGCACGCCGCCCCCTCCCCCACCCCACCGCCCTCGCGCGCCACCCTGGATCGGCTGCGCCGGCTCATCTCCCGGATGACACCGGAGGAGAAGGCCGGGCAGCTCTTCGTGATGCGGGTCTACGGGCACTCCGCGACCGACCCCGACCCGGCCGACGCCGAAGCCAACCGCAAGGAGCTCGGCGTCTCCAACGCCGCCGAGCTGATCGCCACGTACCACGTCGGCGGGATCATCTACTTCGGCTGGGCGCACAACACCCGCGACCCGTACCAGGTCGCCGAGCTGTCCAACGGCATCCAGGAGGCCGCCGCCGACCTGCGGGTCCCCGTCCCGGTGCTGATCTCCACGGACCAGGAGCACGGGATAGTGGCGCGGATCGGGACACCCGCGACGCTGCTGCCCGGGGCGATGGCGCTGGGCGCCGGCGGCTCCGTCGAGGACGCCCGCACGGCCGGGCGGATCTCCGGGCAGGAACTGCTCGCGATGGGCGTCCGGCAGGACTACGCGCCGGACGCCGACGTCAATGTGAACCCCGCCAACCCGGTCATCGGCGTACGGTCCTTCGGGGCCGACCCACAGGCCGTGGCCCGTATGGTCACGGCCCAGGTGCACGGCTACCAGGGCGCAGGGGTGGCGGCCTGCGCCAAGCACTTCCCCGGGCACGGCGACACCGACACCGACAGCCACGTCGGGCTGCCGTACATCCACCACTCCGCCCAGGAGTGGGAGCGGCTGGACGCGCCGCCCTTCAAGGCGGCGATCGCCGCCGGGATCGACTCGGTGATGACGGCGCACATCGTGGTGCCGGCCCTCGACCCCAGTGGCGACCCGGCGACCCTGTCCCGTCCGATCGTCACCGGGATCCTGCGGGAGCGCCTCGGTTACGACGGGGTGGTGGTGACCGATTCGCTGGGCATGGAGGGCGTCCGGGTGAAATACGGGGACCGCCGGGTGCCGGTGCTGGCGCTGCAGGCCGGGGTGGACCAGCTGCTGAACCCGCCGGACCTGTCCGTCGCGCACGGCGCGGTCGTCCGGGCGCTGCGGGACGGGGAGCTGAGCGAGCGGGAGATCGACGCCAAGCTGCTGCGGATCCTGCTGCTCAAGGAGCGCCGGGGGCTGTTCGCCGACCCGTACACCTCCCGGCAGCAGGTGGACCGGGTGGTGGGGGTGCGGGCCCACCGCGCCGCCGCGGACCGGATCGCGGACCGCACCACGACGTTGTTGCGCAACGACGACGGGCTGCTGCCGCTGTCCCGGCGGCGGACCGGCCGGCTGCTGGTGGTGGGGGTGGACCCGGACGCGCCGTCCGGCACCGGCGGCCCGCCCACCGGGGTGCTGGCCGAGGAGCTGACCCGGCTGGGCTTCGAGGCCACCGCGCTGTCCACCGGAATGGCGCCGTCCCGGGCGGTGATCGCCCGGGCGCGGCAGGCGCTGGCCGGGCGGGACGCGGTGGTGGTGGCCACGTACAACGTCACCGTGTCGTCGGCGCAACGGACGTTGGTCGCCGAGCTGTTGGCCACGGGGAAGCCGGTGGTGCAACTGGCGGTCCGCAATCCGTACGACATCGCCCTGTTGGACGAGGTGCCGGCGGCACTGGCGAGCTACTCGTGGACGGATGTGGAGCTGCGGGCCGCGGCCCGGGTGATCGCCGGGCGGCGGGCTCCGGTGGGCCGGCTGCCGGTGCCGATAATGCGCGCGGACGCGCCGCAGACCGCGCTGTACCAGATCGGGCACGGGCTGCGGTACTGAGCGGGTCGCCGGGGCATCGGGGCCCGGCGGGCGTGCGCCCTCCGCTCGGACGGAGGGCGCACGCCCCGGCGCGGCACGTCGCACACGGGATGCCCCGGCTGCGACGCGGTACGGGCCTACGGCCGCAGGGTCATGTGCGGGGAGAGCTCGGGTCGGTCGAGGGCGTTGTTGTCCGGGGCCTGGGCGACGGCCCGGCCGCCCGCGGGCACCGGCAGGCCGGCCCAGCCGAGGAGTTCGGCGGTGGCCTTGGTGCGGTCGGCGTCCTTGAGCTTGGCGATGTTGGCGCTGTGGTTGCCGCCGGGGACGGTGAAGAGGTACGAGTCCCGGGCGCCGCGGCCGAGTTCGAAGTGCTTGGCGCTCCACGGGTCGAACTGCCCGTTGACGAACATCATCTGCGTGGCGTGGTGCCGGACCCAGCGGTCGACGTCCGGCATGGCGCGCCGGTCGAACCGCATCGGGATCTCGCGGGGCACGAAGCTGCGGGAGTTGTTGATGCCCGGGTAGCGCAATAGGCCGCGCAGGTTGGCGTAGTGGTACTTGGGCTCACCGAGCTGGGTGCCCGCCTGGTAGTAGTACGGCTGGAACTTCTCCATGCCCTGGTCGGTGTAGGAGTCAAAGCCGCCGACCTTGTCGATCCAGGTCCACAGGGCGTCGGTGGTGACGTTGGGCGCGGGCACCTCGGCGCAGGCGGTCTCGGCGGGCTGGTACTGCCAGAAGCCGAAGACCAGGTCGGTGACGAGGACTTCGTAGGCCCGGTCGGCGTTGCCGACGAGGGTGAAGGTGCGCTTGTTCTCGCCGGCCCACTTCTCGTAGCGGTTGACCATCTCGTCGCGGCGCAGCAGCGCCTCGCGCTCGACCTTCCCGACGGCGGCGCGGCACTTGGGGGTGCCGACGGTGGCGAAGAAGCGGTCGTAGGCGGCGGTGTCGTCGCGGTCGGTGTTGTTGGGGGCGACGTAGGCGACGGTGCCGTTCATGTCGTGCGGGAAGAAGCGGCGGTAGTAGGTGGCCGTCATACCGCCCTTGCTGCCGCCGGTGGCGATCCAGTTCTTGGGGTAGAGCGTGTGCAGCGCCTGGAAGATGCGGTGCTGGTCGGTGGCGGCCTGCTGGATGTCCAGCTTCTTCCAGTCGGTGGGCACCGGGCGGGACGGGGTGAAGTAACGGTACTCCAGGGAGACCTGGTTACCGTCGATGATCTTTGTGGGCTCGCTGCGGGACGGCGTGGTGCTGACGTTGTAGCCGGAGGTGAAGAACACCGTGGGGCGGTCCACCGACTTGTGCAGCAGGGTCAGCCGCTGCTGGAAGGTGCCCTTCTCCGGGTGCCGGTGGTCGACCGGCTGGGCGTAGTCGAGGACGAAGTAGCGGTAGCCGTCGACCGGCTTCTCCTCGATCAGGCGCATCCCGGGGATCGCGAGGATCCGGTCCTTGATGTCCGGGCCGCCCGGTCCGGCGGCGGTGGCCGCCCCCGCCGGTGCGCTGACGCTCGTCGCACATAACAGTACGGCGAGCGTCAGCAGTCTTCTCTTGCCCTTGCGCATGGGCCCTCCCCTTGGGGTGTCAAAAGGTCGGGCCGAACCTATCTGCGCGGCGGGGCCGCCACCAGCCCCCATTGGGGCGCGGCGGATCATCTGCGGTCATGACGCCAGAAGGTTCTCCGCGGCCTCGCGCAGTGTCGCCCTGATGGCGCGGGGGTCGTCGAGAGCACCGCCCACCATCGCCCCGTCCCGCAGGAGGACCAGGGTCCGGGCCACGCGCTCGGGGTCGGGGTGGCCGGCGTCGCGGACCACGGTGCGCAGCACGCCGTGGAACCAGCCGCGGTGCTCGGCGATGTGGACGCGCGCCGGGTGCGCGGGATCGGGGAACTCCGCGGCGGCGTTGAGGAAGCCGCAGCCGCGGAACCCCGGCTGGCAGAGGTTGTCGCCGATCATGTCCATCAGGGCGAGCAGGGCGGCACGGCCCCGATGGGCGGCGAGGATGGCCGCCACGGCCTCCTCCACCCGTGCCCCACGGGCCTCCAGATAGGCGACGACCAGCCCGTCCTTGCTGGAGAAGTGGCGATAGAAGGTCGCCCGGGTGACCCCCGCCTCCGTGACCAGCTGCTCCACCCCCACGGCCTGGATGCCCTGCGCGTAGAACAGCCGCCCCGCGGTGTCCAGCAGGCGTTCTCTGGGGTGGGTTCTCTCGGTGGCTCCCGTGGTCATGGGCACCAGGGTAGGGAAGGGGCGGTGGGTCTCGGGCGGTCAGGGGCGGGACTTCGCGGGTCCGTTCCCGTAGGTGGTGACCAGAGGCTTCGTCTCGTCGACGACGTAGGTGGACAGCATCATCGTGGTTTCCCGGCCGACGTTGCGGGCGTTGTGGATGGCGCCGGAGGGGATGAAGAACGGGTCGCCGGTACGCAGCCGCAGGACCTGGCCGTCGTCGAACACCATCAGCACGTCACCGCGGACGAGGTAGCCGACCTCCACCCCGGGGTGGCTGTGCCGGCCGGACTCCTTGCCCGTGGGGATCTGCACCAGGGTCTGGACGGTTTCCCAGCCCTCGACGGGAGAGGGGTGGCGCTGGAGCACGGTCCGGGTGACCCCGGAGGTCGGATCGGTGGGGTCCACGGGTCCCGTGGGGTGGGTGTGGTCCCCGGGGCAGTGCGGGTGGGTGTCCCCGGGGCCGGCGCCGGGGGCCGCGGCGGCGGCGACCGACGGGACGAGGGCGGTCACACCGAGGGCACCGGCGGCTGCGCCGGCGTTACGGATCAGGGCGCGGCGGTCGATCATCATCGGGCTCCGTTCTGACGGACTTCCAGGAAGAACGAACGTTCTTTCTGCCTCGATAGAGTGCCGTCCCCACACGGGCGAGCGCAAGAGGGAGCCGCATCTTTTCCGGGCAGAAGCGGCGATCAAACTCCCCTGGCATGCTTCGAGTTGGCGTGCGTCACCTGTTTGACCGGTGACGGATGCTGTGCCACAGTCGTCGGGCACGCCCATGGCGGTCAACGGAACCCCGGTGCGCGTGGAATCTCCCGCGAGGCGCAGACCGCGGGCCGGCACTTCGAGACGCACGGAGGGCTTCACATGATCAACAGGCGTACGTTCGGCAAGGCGCTCGGCCTGGGGGCCGGCGGTGCGGTCGTCGCGACCCTGGCGGGGACGTCGGGGTCGGCGCATGCCGCGGCCGTGCCGGAGCAGCCGGCCGGCACGGCCGCCGGGACCACCGCCGGTCCCCGCGGGCGCGGCGCGTTCCCCCCGCTCAAGAGGATCAGGGCCGGCCTGCTGGAGATCGGCTACGCCGAGGTGGGGCCGGCGCACGGGCCGCCGGTCATCTGCCTGCACGGCTGGCCGTACGACATCCACAGCTTCGTCGAGGTGGCGCCGCTACTGGCGGCCGAGGGCCACCGGGTGATCGTTCCCTATCTGCGCGGCCACGGCTCGACGCGGTTCGTCTCCCCCCGGACCTTCAGGAACGGACAGCAGGCGGCCCTCGCCCTCGACACCGTCGCCCTGATGGACGCGCTGGGGCTGGAGAAGGCGGTGCTCGCCGGATTCGACTGGGGAGCCCGGACCGCCGACATCATCGCGGCGCTGTGGCCCGAGCGCTGCAAAGCCCTGGTGTCGGTGGGCGGTTACCTCGTCGTCAACCTGGAGGCGAACCTCCGACCGCTGGCGCCGGCGACCGAACACGCCTGGTGGTACCAGTACTACTTCGCCACGGAACGCGGCCGGCTCGCCATGGAGGACAAGGCCAAGCGGCACGACCTGACGCGGCTGGTCTGGGACACCGTGTCCCCGACATGGGACTTCGACGACACCACCTTCGAGCACACCGCCGCCGCCTTCGAGAACCCGGACTACGCCGCCGTCGTGATCCACAACTACCGCTGGCGGCTGGGCCTCGCCGAGGGCGAACGGCGCTACGAGCCGCACGAGGAGCGGCTCGCCGCCCGCCCGGCCATCACCGTGCCGACGGTGACGCTGGACGCCGAGCTCGACCCGTTCACCGTGCCGGGCGGCGGATCCGCGTACCGGGACCGGTTCACGGGCCCGTACGAGCACCGGACCCTGAAGGGCATCGGCCACAACCTGCCCCAGGAGGCACCCGCGGCGTTCGCCCGGGCCGTCCTCGACGCCGACCGCCTCTGACGGGGGCGACGGACAGAAGGACACCGTGCGGACACGCTTCCGCACGGAATCGCCCGGCGCGGCGGGCGAGTCGGGCCGCGCCGCAGACAACCGAAGGAGCGGGAGGACGACGATGCAGGACCGCAGCACGCAGGACGACGGCTCGGCGGTGCGCCGCGCACGGTTCGGCGCACTGCCCGAGCGGATCGCCCGCGAGGACATGATCGGGACCAAGGCGGCCTCGCCGAGGGGCCCGGAGCGCGACGTCGGCACCCCAGGGGCCGGGGAGATCCTCTCCTGCCTGGCGTGGGACATGGTGCTCTGAAGCGCGCCCTCCGCCGCCGCACGGGGCCGCGGGCCCTCGCGGCGGCGGCGACGGAAAAGCCTTTCGGGCGGCCTCGCGGTGCCTGGTACGGTGGCCGCGGCAGTGATCCTTCGTAGAGGAGTCCAGACATGGTGGGTGACGACGACATCTCCGGGTGAGACCCGGATCTGATCGACCACCGGCAGGCGCACCGTTGGCAGTGCGGCCGTCGTGGTCATCTCGCCGTCCCCTTTTCCCCTGTCTCCGGCGCAGTGCCCTTCGCCCGATGGTTTCCGTATCGCGGTGGTTTCCGTATCGCGGTTGCTTCCCTGTCGCGGTTGCCCCCTTGGAGCGCCCTGCCCGCTTTCCCTCATGAGGTCATCCCCATGTCCGACGCTTCCGTCATCTGCTCCCAGCTGGCCTTCTCCTGGCCCGACGACACCCCGGTCTTCGCGGGCCTGTCCTTCACCGTCGGCGCCGGCCGTACGGGCCTGGTGGCACCCAACGGCTCCGGCAAGAGCACCCTGCTGAAGCTGATCGCCGGTGAACTGCGCCCCACGGCAGGGTCGTTGAGCGTGCACGGCACGATCGGCTACCTCCCGCAGACCCTCCCCCTGACCGGCGAACCGACGGTGGCCGAGGTCCTGGGCGTCGACGCGGTGATCCGCGCCATCGACGCCGTCGAGTCCGGCGACGTGCGCGAGGAGCACTTCACCACCATCGGCGACGACTGGGACATCGAGGAGCGCACCCGCGCCCAGCTCGACCGGCTCGGCCTCGCCCACCTCGCCCTCGACCGGACCCTGGGCACGCTCAGCGGCGGCCAGGTCGTCAGCCTCGGCCTGGCGGCGCAACTGCTCAAGCGCCCCGACGTGCTGCTGCTGGACGAACCGACCAACAACCTCGACCTGGCGGCCCGCCACAAGCTCTACGACGTGCTCTCGGAGTGGAACGGCACGCTGCTGCTCGTCAGCCACGACCGGGCCCTGCTGGACCGCATGGAGCGCATCGCCGAACTCGACCGCGGCGAACTGCGGCTGTACGGCGGCGACTTCACCCAGTACGAGCAGGCCGTACGGGCCGAGCAGGAGGTCGCGGAGAAGAACGTGCGCAACGCCGAGCAGGAGCTGAAGCGGGAGAAGCGCGAGCTGCAGCAGGCCCGCGAGCGGGCCGACCGCCGCGCGAGCAACGCCGCCCGCAACCTCAAGAACGCCGGCCTGCCGCGCATCTTCGCCGGGAACATGAAGCGCGGCGCCCAGGAGTCCGCCGGCCGGGCGGGCCAGATGCACGCCACCCGCGTCCACGAGGCGCAGGCCCGGCTCGACGAGGCGGGGCGCGCCCTGCGGGACGAGCAGCGGCTCGTCCTGGAGCTGCCCGACACCGACGTCCCCGCCGGACGCACCGTCGTGCTGGGCGAGCGGATGCAGATCCGACGCGGCGGGCGGGAACTGTTCGCGGCGGACGGCGTGGACCTCACGATCCGCGGGCCCGAGCGGATCGCGCTCACCGGCCCCAACGGCGCGGGCAAGACGACCCTGTTGCGGCTGCTCTCCGGCGGCCTCGCCCCGGACGGCGGGAGCATCAAGCGCGCCGACGGGCGGATCGCGGTCCTGTCGCAGCGGCTGGACCTGCTCGACCCGGACCGCACCGTGGCTGAGAACTTCGCGGCGTCCGCCCCGCACCGGCCGGAGGCGGAGCGGATGAACCTGCTCGCGCGCTTCCTGTTCCGCGGCCCCCGGGCACATCTGCCGGTGCGCGTGCTCTCCGGCGGCGAGCGCCTGCGCGCCACGCTTGCCTGCGTCCTGTGCGCCGAACCCGCCCCGCAGCTGCTGCTGTTGGACGAGCCGACGAACAACCTCGACCTGGTCAGCGCCGGCCAGCTGGAGAGCGCCCTGGCGTGCTACCGCGGCGCGTTCGTGGTGGTCAGCCACGACGAGCCGTTCCTCGAACGGATCGGCGTCGACCGGTGGCTGCGGGTCGCCGACGGCGAGCTGACGGAGACCGGGGCACCGCACGCCTGAGCCGCCGCCGTGCCGCCACGCCCGAGGTTTCGCACCCGGTGGGCCCGGAGACGACCACGCCGGACGGATCACCATGCACCCCCTGCCCTGCTCGCCCACGACCTCGTCCGCACCCTCGGCACTCTCGGCACCCTCGGCACCCACAGGGTCCTCGACGGCGTCGGCCTCACCGCCTCGCCCGGCCACCGCATCGGGCTGATCGGCGAGAACGGCGACGGCAAGACGCCGCCGCTGCGGATCCCCGCCGGTGCCAACGCGCCCGAAGCGGGCCGCGAGATCCGGTTGAGCACCGCGGAGGGCGGGCCCGGCGGCCCCGACGGCGCTCCTTGCGAGCACCCGGGTCACCCGTCAAGATGGTGACGTGAACCTGGATCATGTCTTTGTGTGCGGCAACCCGGCGCTGGACTTCGCGGCCACGCTCCGGGCCCGCCGCACGGCGCGGTTCGAGATGTTCGCGACGCCGGACCGCCTGGACGCGTGGTACCTGGAGTCCGGCCTCGTCGACTCCGTCTCGCCCGCCCGGCGGGCCGACGTGGAACGGGCCACGACCGTACGGGAGGCCGTCTACCGGCTGATCACGGCCCGGCGCCGCGGCACGGACTTCGACGACGAGGCGCTGGCCGTGGTCAACGACGCGGCCCACCGGGCCCCCGCGGCGCCCCGGTTGACCCACTCCGGCCGCTGGACGGCGGCGACGCAGCGCGAGGCGCTGTCCGCCGTCGCCCGGCACGCGGTGGAACTGCTGAGCGGCCCGGACGTCCCGCTGCTCAAGGAGTGCGGCAACCCCGAGTGCACCCGCGTCTACCTCGACCGCTCGCGCGGCAGCCGGCGCCAGTGGTGCGGCATGGAGTCCTGCGGCAACAAGATCAAGGCCGCCGCGTACCGCGCCCGCAGGAAGACCGCCGCCACCACGGGGTGACGGCGGTGTCGGCGGTGTCGGCGGTGTCGGCGGTGTCGGCGGTGTCGGCGGTGTCGGCGGTGTCGGCGGTCACGGACACGACAGGCCCTGGCTAGGACACGGTGACCGGCTCTCCCCCTGCCTTCGGCGGGGGTGCCCCCGCCTCGCCGGTGAAGGTCCGCCACAGCTCGGCGTAGCGGCCGTCGCGGGCGAGGAGTTGGGCGTGTGTGCCGTCCTCGATGATCCGGCCGCGGTCGAGCACCACCACCCGGTCGGCGCGGGCGGCCGTGCTGAGGCGGTGGGCGACGATCAAGGTGGTGCGGGCGCCGGAGCCCGCCGTGGAGCGACGGGCGGTGCGCGCGTGAGCTGACGGGTGGGCCGCGCGGCGGCCGGCGAGGCGGTCGGTGGCCTGGTTGACGACGGCCTCGGTGGCCAGGTCCAGGGCAGCGGTGGCCTCGTCGAGCAACAGCACGTCGGGGTCGGTGAGTTCGGCCCGGGCCAGGGCGAGCAGCTGGCGCTGGCCGGCGGAGAGGTTGCGGCCGCGCTCGGCGACCTCGTGGAGGTAGCCGCCGTCGAGGGTGGCGATCATGGCGTGCGCGCCGACGGCCCGGGCGGCGGCCTCCACCTCGGCGTCGGTGGCGTCCGGGCGGCCGTAGGCGATGGCGTCGCGGACCGTGCCGGGGAAGAGGTAGGACTCCTGAGGGACGACGCCGAGCCGGCGGCGGTAGCCGGTCAGGTCCAGCTCGCGCAGGTCGGTGCCGTCGATCCGGACCGCGCCGGAGGTCGGGTCGTAGAAGCGGGCGACGAGCTTGACGAGGGTGGACTTGCCGGCGCCGGTCTCGCCGACGAAGGCGACGGTCTGCCCGGCGGGGATGGTGAGGTCGATGGCGGCCAGGGCCTGCTCGTCGTGGTCGCCGTAGTGGAAGTGCACGTCGTCGAAGGCGAGGTCGCCGCGCAGCGCGGTGACCGGGCGGGGCTGCTCGGCGGCCGGGGTGGACGTGGGCTGGGCGAGGAGTTCGCGGATCCGGCCGAGCGAGACGGTTGCCTGCTGGTAGCCGTCGAAGACCTGGGAGAGCTGCTGGACGGGGGCGAAGAACAGGTCGATGTAGAGGAGGTAGGCGACCAGCGCGCCGACGGTGAGGGTGTGCCCGCCGATCCGGTCGGCGCCGACGATCAGGACCAGGGCGGACG
Source organism: Streptomyces noursei (assembly GCF_016917755.1). Classification (GTDB taxonomy): domain Bacteria; phylum Actinomycetota; class Actinomycetes; order Streptomycetales; family Streptomycetaceae; genus Streptomyces; species Streptomyces yunnanensis. The sequence continues at coordinate 3,954,554 of NZ_CP070326.1, forward strand.
CCACCGACGACAGCAGCTGGACGAACGGGAAGTAGACGGATATCAGGAACTGGCCGCGCACCCGGGCCTGTCGGTAGGCGTCGCTGTGCGCGGCGTACCGCTCGGCGCCGTGCCCCTCGCGGCGGAACGCCTGGACGATCCGCAGTCCGGCGACGCTCTCCTGGAGGTCGCCGTTGACGGTGCTGATCCGCTCGCGGGCCAGCTCGTACGCCCGGACGCTGCGCTTGCGGAAGACGTACGTGGCGAGCACCAGCGGGGGGAGGGTGGCGAAGACGACCAGGGCCAGCTGGACATCGAGGGCGAGCAGGGCGAGCAGGATGCCGAAGAAGGTGAGCACCGAGACGACGGCGGTGACCAGGCCGGTCTGGAGGAACGTGGACAGCGCGTCCACGTCGGTGGTCATCCGGGTCATGATCTTGCCGGTCAGCTCGCGCTCGTAGTAGTCCAGGCCGAGGCGCTGGAGCTGGGCGAAGATCTTCAGGCGGAGGGCGTACAGGACCCGTTCGCCGGTGCGGCCGGTCATGCGGTTGGCGCCGATCTGGGCGCCCCACTGGGCGACGACCACGGCCAGCGCGAGCCCGGCGGCGGTCCAGACGCCGGCCAGGACTCCGCGCCGGACGCCGTCGTCGATGCCCTGCCGGATGAGGACCGGCAGCAGCAGCGAGGCGACCGCGTCCACGGCGACCAGCAGCAGGGCCAGGGCGAGCGGCCGGCCGAAGCCGTGCAGCAGCCGGCGCAGGCCGTAGGAGCGCTCGGCGCGGAGGGCGGCGGCCTCGTCGACGTCCGGGGTGTCGGTGGCCGGCGGCAGCGCGGCGACCTGGGCGAGGAGTTCGGGGGTGGCCGGGCTGCCGGCCACCGCGGCGGCGATGCCGGGGCCGGCGGCGGTGGCGGTGCGGGCGGCGGTACTGGCCGCGCCCTGCTCGGCCTCCTGCTCGCGGCGGACCCACAGCTCGGGGGTGATGCCGCCGGTGGCGGCGGTGGCGAGGGCGGGGTCGACGGGCTCGTCCTGGTCGACGTCGACCAGGGCTTCGCGGCGGTGCGGGACGGCGGCGCCGGGGTGCGGCCGGTCGCCGGCCGGGCCCGGCGTCAGCAGGCCGGTGGTCCCGGACGCGGCGTACTCGCCGCCGAAGTGCCCCGCGCTCTCGGCTCCTTCTCCACTCTCCGCTCGGTTCGAGCGGGGGGACTCCCCTGCGCGGGGGAGATCCCATCCGGCGAGTTCGCCCGCCGGGTCGTGCGGGACGCCGCCCAGCTCCTCCGGGTCGGTCAGCAGCCGGCGGTAGAGGGCGCAGCGCTCGGCCAGCTCCTCCTGGGTGCCGAGGTCCACCAGCCGGCCGCCGTCGAGGACGGCGACCCGGTCGGCGAGCGCCAGGGTGGAGGCGCGGTGCGCGATCAGGAGCGTGGTGCGGCCGGCCATGACGCCGCGCAGCGCCTCGTGGATCTCGTGCTCGACTCGGACGTCGACGGCGGAGGTGGCGTCGTCCAGGACCAGCAGCCGGGGGTCGGTGAGGATGGCACGGGCCAGGGCGACGCGCTGGCGCTGGCCGCCGGAGAGGGTCAGGCCCTGTTCGCCGACCTTGGTGTCGTAGCCCTGGGGCAGCTCGGATATGAAGCGGTCGGCCTGGGCGGCGCGGGCGGCGGCGCGGATCTGCTCGTCGGTGGCCTCGGGGTGGCCGTAGGCGATGTTGTCCCGTATGGAGTCGGAGAACAGGAAGCTGCTCTCGGGGACCAGGCCGATGGCGGCGCGCAGCGATTCCAGGGTGAGGTCGCGGACGTCGTGGCCGCCGACCAGGACGCGGCCGGCGGTGACGTCGTAGAAGCGGGGCAGCAGCAGCGAGACGGTGGACTTGCCGCTGCCGGAGGTGCCGATCAGGGCGACCGTCTCGCCGGCGTCGATGCGCAGCGAGAACGCGTCGAGCACGGGGCGGACCGGCTGGCGGGCGGGCTCCTCGCCCGGGGCGGCCTCGCCGGCCGCATCGTCGCCGGCCGGGGTGTGGTGCGGGCCGTAGCCGAAGGTGACCCGGTCGAAGACGACGGTCGCCGGGGCGTCGGCGGGGAGGGCGTGCGCGTCCGGGTGCTCCTCTATGGTCGGCTCGGTGTCGATGAGCTCGTAGACCCGCTCGACGCCGGCGCGGGCCTGCTGGCCGACGGTGAGCATCATGGCCAGCATCCGGACCGGGCCGACCAGCTGCGCGAGGTAGGTGGAGAAGGCGACGAAGGTGCCGAGGGTGATGTGGCCCTGGGTGGCCATCCAGCCGCCGAGCGCCAGCATCGCGACCTGGCCGAGGGACGGGACGGCCTGGAGGGCGGGGGTGTAGCGGGAGTTCAGGCGGACCGTGCGCAGCCGGGCGGCGAACAGCCGGCGGCCGACCTCGCGGAGCTTGCCGGTCTCCTGCTCCTCCTGCCCGAAGCCCTTGACGACCCGGACGCCGGAGACCGCGCCGTCCACGACGGAGGCGACCTCGGCGGCCTGCCCCTGGGCGTACCAGGTGGCGGGGAAGAGACGGGTGCGGCTGCGCCGGGCGATGAACCACAGGGCCGGGGCGACGGCCAGCACGATGACCGTCAGCAGCGGGGAGAGGACCGCCATCACGGCCAGCGAGATGACGAAGAGGAGGACGCTCCCGATCATCATCGGGAGCATGAACAGCAGGCTCTGGATGAGCTGGAGGTCGCTGGTGGCGCGGCCGACGACCTGGCCGGTGCTCAGCTCGTCCTGCCGTCGCCCGTCGAGCCGGGCTATCGCGTCGAACATGCGGGTGCGCAGGTCGTGCTGGACGTCCAGGGCGAGCCGGCCGCCGTAGAAGCGCCGGAGGTAGGTGAGGGCGTAGACCACGACGGCGGCGACGATCAGGAGGGTGGCCCAGGGGGCGAGGGCCCGCTCGTGCCGGACGATCACGTCGTCGATGATCAGCTTGGGAATCAGCGGGACGAGGGCCAGGACGGCCATCCCGGCGAGCGAGGCGCCGAGTGCCAGCACCACGTCCTTGCGGTACCGCAAACAGTCCCGGGTCAGTCGCCGGGCCCAACCCTGTCGTGCCGTGTCCGTCCCCGCCACCCGATGCCTCCCATGCGTCGTCTGCCGCATGGAACCAACACCGGGGGCGGCCGATTTCATCCCGCCGTAACAAATCGGCGGGACGCATCCGGCCGCCCCCGGTGCGGGACGGGGTCAGGGCGTCGCCCTGGTGACCTCCAGCTCGCTGAGGCCCGGACGGGGGGCGGGCTTGCCGCCGGGGGCCGGCCGGGTGTCGCCGTGGACCACGACGCGGACGTAGCGGGCGGGGCCGCGGCCCGCGCCGCCGGTGCCGGTCCAGTGCCGGCCGTCCCGGGAGACCTGGACGGCGTAGGACGTCGGGCGGGTGGCGGTCCAGTGCGGGGTGATCCGGCCGACGGTGACGGTGCGGCCGAGGTCGACGGTGAGGGTGCCGTCGGCGGCGTCGGGGACCCAGGCGGTGGTGGCGTTGCCGTCCACCGCGGCGCCGGCGTACAGGCCGGGCTCCTCGGAAGTGGCGGTGGCGGTGGCGCACCGGGCGACGTCGGTGGTCGCGGCGAGGTCGGGGCGGCGGGTCTTGAGGACGGCCGGGACGCCGCGGCTGACCAGCTTGTCGCCCTCGGGGGTGGCGAGCGGCAGGGCGGGGCCGGCGGTGAGCCGGACCGTGGTCTGGTGGGCGCCGAGCGCGACGTCGAAGGTGCGGCCCTGCCAGTGCAGGCCGCGCAGGGTGACGCCGGCGGACAGCTGCGGCGGCAGCATCGGGTCCAGGCGGACCCGGTCCTCGGTCATCCGCAGGCCGGTCAGGCCGTGCGTGAAGACCTGGAGGAAGCCGCCCTTGCCGGTGAGGAAGTCCTGGGCGGGGCGGCCGGCGTGCGGGTCGCCGGCGCCGGCCTTCGCGCCGCGGGCCTCGGAGAACTCGGCGAACGGCCCGCGGACGAACGGCCTGATGGCGCGCTGGAGGTAGGTGTACGTGGCGCAGCCGGGTTCGCCCAGGGCGGCGGCGTCGATGGCGTGCACCGAGTCGGTCATCGCCGGGCCGTCGGGGTCGGTGCGGGCCGCGTAGTAGTCGAGGGTGGCGGCGGCCTGCTGCCGGGTCATCGGCCACTGCAGGGGGTACATCAGCAGCACCGTGTCGGCCTGCTTGATGGTCGTCCCCTTGTACCCGGCGTACTGCTCGAAGATCTTGCGGTTGCCGTCGTAGGGGATCCGCAGCTTGTCGGCGACGGTCCGCCAGGCGGCGGGGACCGGTTCGCCCAGGAGGGTGGCGGCGCGGGCGGCGTCGCGCAGGGCGGTGGCGGCGCCGGCGTTGGTGAAGACCGCGTCGTCGACGCCGTTGCTGTACTCGTCCGGGCCGGCCACGTTCTTGATCGAGTAGCTGCCGTCGGCGTTGCGGGTGGCGCGGGAGGCCCAGAAGTCGGCGATGCCCGCAAGGACGGGCCAGCCGCGGGACTTCAGCCAGGCGGTGTCCTTGGTGGCGAGGTAGTACTGCCAGGCGGCCAGCGAGATGTCGCCCATGAGGTGGTTCTGGGTCTTGCAGTGCGGCGGGTCCCAGCTGTGGCACTCGGTCCACAGGTCGCCGCTGCCGCCGCTGGTCCAGGAGTAGAAGAGCCCCTGGTAGCCGAGGCGGCGGGCGTTGGCGCGGGCGGCGTCCCGGGTGCGGTAGCGGTAGTCGACGATCGACCGGGCGAGGTCGGGGTGGGTGGCCAGCAGCCCCGGGTACATCCAGGTCTCGGCGTCCCAGAAGATCTCGCCGGCGTAGTTGTCGCTGGTCAGGCCGGTGGGGCCGATGCTGTTGGTGCTGCCGGGGCGGGTCGCGGCCAGCAGTCCGTACTCCGCGGAGCGGACCCAGGACTGGAGCTCGGGCTGCCCGGCCACCTCGATGTCGCTGCGCCACAGCTGCTGCCAGGCGGCGCGGTGCCGGGCGGACAGCGCGGACCAGCCGCGCTCGGCGGCCCGGCGGGAGGCGGTCTCGGCGGCGGCGCGGGGGCCGCGGGAGGTGAGCGCGGTGTCCACGCCGACGTACTTGGTCAGCTCGTAGGAGTGGCCGCGGCGGACCGGGAAGGTCAGCCGCTGGTGGGCGCTGAGGGACTCGGCGGCGGTGGCGGCGGAGCCGGTGGCCCCGGCGCGCGGCCGGGCGTCCGGTACGCCGGGCCCGGCGCGCAGGGTGGAGGCGACGGCGCCCGCGGTCCCGGTGCCGTCGGTGCGGAAGCCGACGGAGACCGTGCCGGGTCGCTCGGCGCGGGCGCCGGGGGCCGGGCCGTCGGGGCGCAGCCGGCGGGCGCCGCGGCCGTCGAGGGTGTCGGTGACGGTGCTCTCGCCGCTCCAGTGGGGCGTCATCCGCAGGCGGACCGCGGCGGTGTGCGCGTCGGCCCGGTCGGCGAGCACGTCGTAGACCAGGTCGGTGGCCCGGCCGTCGGCGGCGGTCCAGGTCAGCGAGGTGCGGACGAAGCCGCAGCGCAGCGAGAGGGTCTGCCGGTAGTGGCTGATCCGGCCCGGGGCGGTGGCCGAGGAGAACGTCTCGGCGTGCGGGCCGCCGGCGGTGACGTCGAGGGTGGTCCAGGTGGGGAGGGCGGCTATCGCCTGGCGGCCCTGGAGGTCGGCCGGGCCCTTGGCGTAGAGGCCGGAGACGAAGGAGCCGTCGTACTCGGGGGTCTTCAGGGGCCAGCCGGTGGTGCCGCCGGGGGCGGCGTAGCCCATGCCGTTGGGCGGGACCCGTTGGCCGAGGTAGCCGTTGCCGACGTAGGCGTGGTGGCTGTCCTGGGGGTCGATGGCGGTGGCGGTGGGGGCCCAGCCGTCGGCGGTGCAGGAGGGCTGCCGGGCGGCGTCCGGGGCGGGCCGGGCGTCCGCGGCGGTCGCGGTGGCCGGGGCCAGGGCCGCTATCAGCGTGCCGGCGAGCAGTGCGGCGAGCGGTCCGCGCGGGCGGCGGGCGCCGCCGGAGCCGTCGGGAGGGGCGGTGGGTGGGTCGTGGCGTTCCGCGCCGTCGTGCCGCGCGGCCCGCTGCGGCGTCCGCTCCGTGTGGTCCATGGCTGCTCCGTCCCCGCACGGCCGGTACCGCGCTCCCAGGCACGGACCCAGCCTCGGCTCTGTCCAACGTCTGCGCACGCTACGGGCCGAAGATCCCCGCGTCACCGTTAAATGCACGATCCATCGATTTCCGGCCGCGACCATCGACTTCCGGCCCTCCGCGGGCCCCCGATTGGTCAATACGGCCCGCGTGCGGCACACTTTTAGACTGACCAGTCAGATCAAAAGGAGGGCTTGTGGAGACCACCCGCCAGGGGGCGGCCGTCAACGCCCGGGGAATCGGAGTGAAGGGCCCACGTGGGTGGGCCTTCAGAGGCGTCGACATCGCCGCGGAACCGGGGTCGCTGATCGCGGTGGAGGGCCCGTCGGGCTCCGGCCGCACCTGCCTGCTGCTCGCGCTCACCGGACGGATGCGGATCACCGAGGGCCACGCCACGGTCGCCGGCCTCCCGCTGCCCAAGCGGATGGGATCGATCCGCGGCCGTACCGCGATCGCGCACGTGCCCGGCATCGCCGACCTCGAACCGGCCCTCACCGTCGCCGAGCACCTCCAGGAACAGGCCCTGTTGGGCCACCGCGGCACCCCGCTGTGGGGCCGCCGCCGCAAGGAGGCCACCCGGGCCCGGGTCGACGCCGCGCTGGCGGCCGCCGGACTCGACCCGGACACCCTGCCCAAGGGACTGCGGACCTGCGTCCGCGACCTGGAGCGGCTGGAGGCGCTGCGACTGTCGGTGGCGCTCGCGGTGATGCACCAGCCGCACCTGCTGGCCGTCGACGACCTCGACCTCAAGCTGTCGGCCGACGAGCGGGCCGCGGCCTGGCAGATGCTGCGGGACGTGGCACTGACCGGCACCACCGTGGCCGCGGTCGCCTCCGACGCCCCGGCGGACGCGCTGATCGTCTCCACCGCCGCGCCCGCCACCACCCCCCACACCCCCCAGCCCGAAACCCACGAGGAGGAAGCGGCGCATGCGTTCGCCGAAACTGGCCGCGCTTGAGCTCAGGCGCTTCGGCCGGGGGAAGCTCCCCCGGCTGGGCCTCGTCGCCCTGATGCTGATCCCGCTGCTGTACGGAGCGCTCTACCTCTGCTCCTTCTGGGACCCGTACAGCCGGCTGGACAAGATCCCGGTCGCGCTGGTCAACGAGGACCAGGGCGCCACCGCCGACGGCAAGAAGCTCACCGCCGGCGCCGACCTCGCCAGGAACGTCAAGGACAGCAAGACCTTCGACTGGGAGGAGGTCGGCGCCGCCGACGCCGCCAAGGGTCTGGAGAAGGGCGACTACTACCTCTCGCTGACCGTCCCCAAGGACTTCAGCCAGAAGATCGCCTCCAGCGGCGGTGACGACCCGCAGACCGGTGCCCTCCAGGTCCGCACCAACGACGCCAACAACTACATCGTCGGCTCGATCTCCAAGACCGTCTTCTCCGAGATCCGCGCCAAGACCTCGTCGAAGTCCACCCGGGCCTTCCTCGACAAGATCTTCGTGTCCTTCTCCGACCTGCACGACGAGACCGCCAAGGCGGCCGACGGCGCCGGCAAGGTCGACGACGGCCTGGGCACCGCCCGCGAGAAGACCGGCGAACTGGCCGACGGGCTCGGCAAGTTGAACGACGGGGCCGGCAAGCTCGACAAGGGGGCGGGGGACCTCAGCAACGGGCTCGGCAAGCTGGGCAAGGGCGCGGGGGATCTGAGCAACGGAGCAGCGCGGGCCGCCGCCAAGGCCAAGGAGCTCAGCCAGGGCGCCGGCCAGATCGCGGACGGTACCCAGCAGCTTGCCGACAAGGTGCAGGGCATCGCCAAGAAGGACCTTCCCTTCCTGCGGGAGCACGGCAAGGAGATCGGCGAGAAGGCTCAGGTCGTCGCCGACCTCAGCCAGAACCTCGACGACGACCTCGGCAAGCTGCCCGGCAACTCCGCCAAGGCGGCCGCAGAGGCCCGCAAGAACGCCGACAACGCCGCTTCCCTCTACCAGGAGCGCTGCGGCGGGCTGGTCTCCACGGACACCGACTGCGCCAAACTGAAGGGCATCGCGGCGGGTACCGCGGCCGCCGCCGACCTGGCAGAGAAGGTCAACGATGCCATCGCGCACACGGACTTCAGCCAGTGGCAGGCCAAGCTGCGCGAGCTGCACCAGGGCGCCGTGTTGGTCGCCCAGCAGGCACCGGGCATCGCCGACCGGGCGGACACCGCCATCGGCCAGATCAACACGCTCAACGCAGGTGCCCACAAGGTCGCCCAGGGCGCCGGCCAGTTCGCCAACGGCATCGGTGACCTCACCAACGGCGCGGGCGACCTCGCCAACGGCGCCGGCCAGCTCCACAAGGGGGCGGGCGACCTCGCCGAGGGCATGGGCCAGCTCCACAACGGCCTCGGTACCGCCCACGACGGTGCCGAGAAGCTCAGCGGCGGTCTGTACAAGCTCAAGGACGGCGCCAACCAGCTGGCCACCGGGCTGCACAACGGCGTCGCCAAGATCCCCGACTACGACAAGAAGGACCGCGACGCCCGCACCGGAGTGATGGCCGACCCGGTCGCCCTGGCCGCCAAGTCGATGCACAAGGCGCCCAACTACGGCACCGGACTCGCCCCGTACTTCATCCCGCTCTCCCTCTGGGTCGGCGCGATGGTCGCGTTCATGCTGCTCCAGCCGCTCGGCAAGCGGGCGCTGGCCGCGGGTGCGCCCGGCTGGCGGATCGCGCTCGGCTCCTGGCTGCCGGCCTTCGCCATCGGCGTCGTCCAGGTGCTGGCCCTGATGGCCGTGCTGCACTGGGCCCTCGGCCTGGAGATGGAGCGCGCGGGTGCCACCATCGGCTTCCTGATGCTGGCGACCGCCTGCTTCACCGCGGTCATCCAGCTGCTGAGCGCCTTCTTCGGCCCGGCGGGCCGGGTCCTGACGCTGGTCATCCTGATGCTCCAGCTGACCTCGGCGGGCGGCACCTACCCGGTGCAGACCAGCCCGGGCTTCTTCGGCGCCATCCACCCCTACCTGCCGATGAGTTACGTCGTCGACGGACTGCGCCGGCTGATCACCGGCGGCGACCTGGACGTCGTCTGGCAGGGCAGCGTGGTGCTCGCCGCGTTCACGCTGGGCGCGCTGGCCCTCACCGCCCTCGCGGCCCGCAGCCGCCAGGTCGTGCGGATGAAGGACCTGCATCCGGAGCTCAGCCTGTGAGCACCCGCTCCGGCAAGGGGGGCGGCGCCATCTCCGGCGCCGCCCCCCGCCGTACCTCCACCCGCCGCCGGCTCTTCGACGCCGCCGTCACGCTCATCGCCGAACAGGGCTTCTCCGCCACCACGGTCGAGGAGATCGCGGACCGCGCCGGCGTCGCCAAGGGCACCGTCTACTACAACTTCAGCAGCAAGAACGTCCTCTACGAGGAGCTCCTGCGGGACGGCGTCGACCTGCTCGCCGACTCCCTGCGCACCGCCGCCGACGACACCGTCGCCCGCGGCGGCACCCGGGTCGACGCGCTCGACGCGATGATCCGCGCCGGCCTGGACTTCATCGCCGGCTCCCCCGCCCTCACCCAGCTCTACGTCGCCGAGCTCTGGCGCACCAACCGCACCTGGCGCGCCACCCTCACCTCCGTACGGGGCCGCGCCCTGGCGGTCGTCGAGTCGGTGCTGCACGACGCCGTGCGCACCAGGGAGCTCAGCGACGAACTCGACATCCCGCTCACCGCCTCGGCGCTGCTGGGGATGGTGCTGGTCGCCGCGCTGGACTGGCAGTCGTTCCAGCCGCAGCGGTCCGTCGAGGAGGTGCACGCCGCACTGTCCCAGCTGGTGCAGGGACGGGTCGCGACGTGACCTGACGGGGTCGGTCCGCCAGGCGCCCGGGGCCCGCTCCCCCCCCCGGGTCCCCCTGCCCCCTCCACAGGTGAACCGACTACGCTTCCCCGACGTCGGTGAAGTCGACCGGAACGCGCGGCCTCGGCCTGGCCGTGCCGCGGCTATGACGACACGCCAGAACGGCGGGTACGGCCCGGCGACGCGACACGGAAGGGACCTCCATGACGGACTCCGCAGCCGGCACCCCGAACGGGAACGCGAGCGCCGACCCGGGCGGCACCGCGGGCACCCCGCAGGGTGCCGCGGGCGGCCAACCGCCGTTGCCGCCGCCGTACCCGCCGAGCACCGTCCCCGGCCGGCAGCCCGGCGCCGACGCCCCGCCCAAGGTGGTCCCGACCTCCGCCGACCACGCCCTGGAGATCGGCCGCGCCTACTTCCCGCCGGTCGGCTCCCCGGGCGGCCCGGTCTCGCTCCTGGTCCACGAGTTCGACGAGGGGTACCTCGTCCACGCCGGCTGGCCCGCTCCCGAGGACCCCGCCGCACCGCCGGTCAGCCCGGGCGGCACCAACATCGTGATCACCAAGAGCAACGGCGACGTGACCACGGTCCCCAACTTCCCCCCGGAGTCCGCCATCGCGGTCTACCGGCAGTGGTACCGCCCCGGAACGGCCTGACGCACCGGGATCTCGTCCGTCGCCCCTCGTCCCTCGCCGGGCGACGGGGCCGGGGGCCGGGGATCGGGGACCGGAGACCGGCCACGGTCCTCGCCATGACAACCCTGTGACAGTACGCATCTTGATGAAGAACCGACCCACGCGACTAGAATTTGCGTGAGGTCGCACATCATGTGACGAGGGTTGACCGGGGGGAAGAGGCCATGGCCGGCGAGGGATTGCAGGCGGACATCCCGTCACTGAAGTCGGGTGGCAGCAGCTTCACCACCATCGGCGAGCGCTACCAGTCCGCGGTCGACAGGCTCAAGAACGGCCTGACCGGCCTGGAGGGGACCGGCACCCCGCCCTGGGGCGACGACGACATCGGCTCCAAGTTCGGCGTCGTCTACGAGGGCCTGCGCGACGGCATGTACGAGTCGATGGGGCATCTCGCCGCCAAGCTCCAGGAGATCGGCGGCGCGCTCAACACCATGGCCGACAACCACGACGGCAACGAGGACTTCACCAACTCCTTGATGCAGCAGCACGTGGCCAACGCCGAGGCCGAGAGCCAGATGATCAGCAACCTCAAGGGACCCAACATCTAGTCCGCGCCCCCGGCCCGCGGCTCGGCCGCCGTCCGCCCGGCCCGCGCGTCCACGTCCCACACCCCACGTCCAGCGCCCTGCCTGCCGCCTGCCGCTCGCAGCCTTGTTGCCTTGTTGCCTCGCCGCCTAGTCGCCTAGTCGTCCTACGGGGGATTCCCAATGTCGCTCATGCTGCCGGACTGGCTGGAGTGGGTCCTCCAGATGCTCGGGTATGACTGGCCGACGGGCGACGAGGACAAGATGATCGAGTCCGCCGACCAGTGGCGGGCGTTCGCGAACGCGGTGGAACAGCTCCAGTCCGAGGGCGTCACCGCGGCCGGCAATGTCCTGTCGGCGAACACCGGCGACGGCATCGACGGCTTCGGCAAGACCTGGGAGAAGTTCTCCGACGGCGGCAACGGCTACCTCAACGACGCCCGCGAGGCCGCCGAACTGATCGCCTTCGCCATGGACGCCGGATCGGGGGTGATCATCGGGATGAAAGTCGCGGTGATCACCCAATTGGCGATCCTCGCGGCAGAGATCATCGCGGCCCAGGCAGCCGCGCCTTTCACGCTCGGCCTGTCCGAAATCGGGGCCGCGGGCGCGACCCAGGCCACCCGCCTCATCGTCCGCCGCATCCTCAAGGAGGCGCGGGACGCCCTGATCGAAGCGATCATGAACACCGTCAAGCAGCCGGCCATGGACGCGCTGCAGGCGATGATCTCCGACGCCATCGCCCAGGGCGTCAACATGTCGTTCGGCGCCCAGAACGGCTTCGACGTCAACCGCAGCCTCAAGACCGGTGCCGAGACGGCCACCAACTCCCTCAAGAACACCGGCGAGAACTTCGGCACCAACTTCCGCGACGCGCTGGGCGGCAAGGCCGGCCACCACGCCCGCGGCGGGCTGGACCACGCGGCCGGCCACGGTGGCGAGCACGGCGGCAGCGGCGAGCACGGGAGCGGCGGGGAACACGGGAGCGGGGAGCACGGCGGGTCCGGAAGCGGTTCGGAATCGGGCTCCGGTGAGCACGGCGGCTCCGGCTCCGGACGTCACTCCGACGCGGGTGACGGCTCCGGCAGCAGCTCGGACGGCGGTTCCGACTCGGGCTCCAGGCCGGGTGAACACGGCGGCGAGAACGGCTCCGGTTCGAGTTCGGGTTCGGGTTCGGGTTCTGGTTCTGGTTCGGGTTCTGGTTCTGGTTCGGGTTCTGGTTCTGGTTCTGGTTCGGGTTCTGGTTCTGGTTCGAGGTCGGGTGCCGGTTCGGATTCCGGTGGCGCGTCCCACACCCCGCGCCCCGGCGAAAACCCCTCCACCACCCCTGACCATGCCAACGCGCCCACGGATTCCCGCTCCGGTTCCGGGTCCGGCTCCGGGTCCGGCTCCCGTTCCGACTCCGGCCTCGGAGGCGACCACCCCAGGCCGACCGCCCAGCCCCTCCCGGATCCGGCGCACCGCTCCCCCTTCGACGAGGGTTACCAGGGCGGCCACGACGCGAACGGGGCGTCCCACTCCCCCGATTCGGGCGCCACCCCCGACTCCGGCCATACCGCGAACTCCGATCGGCCCGACGGGGTGAGCACCCAGCCGACGGCCGACCACACCCCGGACGCGGCCGGCGCCCAGCCGGCACCCGAGCACCCCGCACCCGCCCCGTCCAACTCCCCGAGCCACGGCGGGACTCCACACGGCGACCAGGGCTCCGGCGGCCCGCAGCCGTCCCACTCCCCCGCGCCGTCCCCGTCACACGACGGCGACTCCGGCAACAGCAACGGCAGCAGCAGCGGCCACGGTGACTCATCCGGTTCTTCTGGTTCCTCCGGTTCCTCCGGCCCGTCGGGCGGCTCGGGCATGAGCGGCCGCCCCTCCATACCGCGCGTCGGCGACGCCCACGACCCGACCATGCGCACCCAGTCCGCCGACACCATGACCGCGCCACCGCCCACCCAGCACAACGCCGCGGACTCCGGAACCAACAGCACCGCCTCCCCCAACTCCCCTCACTCCGGTGTGACTTCACCACAGGGATCCCAGGGCGCAACCCAGGGCCCACCGCAGGGCGCCGGCCCGGCGGCGGGCATGCCCGCCGCCATGCCCTCCCACGGCGGCGGCACACCCGCGGCCGGTTCGGGCGCCCCCAGCGCCGCACCCTCCCGCCCGACCGTCGACGGTGGCGGCGGCGCGCCGAGCAACCGCCGCCCGGACGGGTCCCAGGCGATCCGCGACGTCACCCAGCAGCGCACCCCGGACCGCCCGGCCTACAACCCGCGCCTGGACGGGCCCCGGCCCAACGCCACCGCGCCCGGCCCCAACCGCCGCCCGGACGGCACCCAGGCCGTCCACGACGCCACCCAACACCGCGCCCCGGAACGCCCGCCGTACAACCCGCGCCTGGACGGCCCCCGCCCCAACACCGACCATCCGGACGCCCGGCACCCGAGCGTCAACCGCCCGGACAACCCGCGGCCCACCGACACCCACCGCCCGCAGGACCAGCGGCCGGAGGCCGGCCACGGCCCGAACCAGCGGCCGACGGACCCCACCCACCCACGCCCGGACGCCAACCAACCGCACCCCGACGCCGCCCACCCACGCCCGGAGGGCAACCCGCCCCACGCGGGCACGGACCGTCCGCACGCCCCCCGCCCGGAGGGCAACCCGCCCCGCCCGGAAGGCAACCGGCCGCGCCCGGAGAGCACCCACGCGGACGCCCCGCGCCCGGACACCCACCGCCCGGCCCCCCACTCTCCCGAGCACCAGCAGAACCCCGGGCACCCGCAGAACCCCAACCCCCAGCACCCACAACAGCACCACCAGCAGCAGCAGGCCGCACCTCACCAGCAGCCGCACCCCCAACAGCAGCCGCACCCCCAGCAACAACACCAGCCACAGCACCAACAGCCACCGCAGCACCAGGCCCCGCAGCAACACCCCCACCAGAACCAACCGCAGCACCACCACAACCAGCAGCAGCCGCAGGACCACCACCAGCAGCCCCAGCACCCGCAACAGCACCACCAGGACCAGGCCGCACCTCACCAGCAGCCGAGCATCCACGACGTCCGGGCCAGCCTCAACCACCACCCGGGCGGCCTGTATTCACCGTTCCCGCACGACCAGCAGGCGCTGGAACACCACTTCCCGCGGAACCCGGACGGCACCCCGCAGGTCCACGCCGACCCGTTCCAGCCGTGGGCCAAGTACCAGAACGACGGCGGCCCGACCGTGCCCGGCCGCTCCAACAACTGTGCCGACTGCACCCGCTCCTTCATGGAGTCCTGGTACGGCAACCCACAGGTCTCCGCGCCCCGTACGTACGACACCGACGCACACGGAAACCTGGACCGCGCCAGCGGTGAACGGGACGGCACCCACAACATCCAGAACTGGGCGGGCACCAACTTCCGCAACTCGGGCCAGAACGCCCACGACAGCTACCACAACATCGCCCACGAGCTTCAGCAGGCGGGCCACGGCGCGGCCTCGGCCGTCCTGGTGACATGGCCGAAGAACCCGGACGGCTCGGGCGGCGGCGCCCACGTCTTCAACGCGGTCAACCACAACGGCAAGGTCGTCTGGGTCGACAGCCAGACGGGCCAGATCAGCCACCAGCCCATCCACACCCATGCCGCCGGCGTCTGGCACCTCACCCTCGACGGCGACCGCAAGCCCTTCGACCCCACCGCCACCCAGCACAACCAGGGCCAGGGCCAGGGCCACCCCCAGCAACAACACCAGAACCAGCCCCAGCAACCGCACCCACAGCAGCAGCCGCACCAGAGCCAGCCCCAGCACCCGTATCAGCAGCAGCCGCATCAACAGCAGCACCCCCAACTGCCCCACCAACAGCCCCAGTACGGCCAGCAGTACGGCGGCGGGCACCACCCCGCGGGCGCGCCGGAGACCCACCACACCCCCGGCGACGGGCACGCCCCGAACGCCGAGCACCCGCACCACGACGCTCCCGGGACGACGCCCGAGCACTCCCCGGACCACACGGCGGACCACACGGCGGAGCAGCACACCCCGGATCACCACGCGGCGGACCACCACCCCCAGGGCCACGGCCCCGAGCACCCGGCGCCGGCCCACGCCGGCCCGGAGCATCCGCACACCGCTCCCCCGCCGCGCAACCCCGGCATGCTCCCGCCGCCGGACCCGTCGGGCCACCCGCACGCGCCGGAGCCGATGGACCTGGACGAGCCGCACCACCCGCACGACCAGCACGACGCACCGCACGGCGATCACGACGTGCACATGGCGGACGCCGGCCACGACGCCGACCACGACCGGCGTCCACTGCCGGACGCGGAGGACCCGCACCACAAGCACCTGGACCTCGAACCGGATTCCGAGCAGCAGGCGCTGCGCGAGCACGCGCCCGTCCACCGCATCGAGCTGGACCACGTCCACGACCGGATGCGCGACTGGGCGGAGGACGGGCGGCTGTCCCACCTCCTGGAGGAGTCGCACCAGCGTCTGGCGGCGGAGCGGGCCGCGCTCAAGGACGGTGAGCAGCCCCCGCCGACCGCGTTCACGCACCAGGAGCTGGAGCACCACCTCGGCGAGGACTTCCGGCGGATGAACGACGGCGAGCGCATGGCGGTCGTCGCCACGCTCGCCCGCGTGAGCAGCGACTACCACGAGAGCCAGGGCGTCGGCCACAACCCCCACCACGACTCCCAGCCGTACGCCAACGCGGGCGACCGCGCGGACGGCACCCCGGACCCGGCCAAGTCCTCCGACCGGCCGGTGAGCGCGGAGTCACGCGAGAGCGCCAAGCCCAATTTCCCGATCAAGTACCGCAACGAGGGGGACGCGCCGAGCGACTTGGCGACCCTGCACGAGCGGCTCACCGGTAAGGCCAAAAAGCCGACGGTGGCCGAGGTGCACGGCATCGTCGATTCCCTCGGCCGGCACAAGCCCGATTTCTCCGGAAAGAACTACGCGGTGGTCGAAGTCACCGATCACAAGGGCAACACCACCTATATCGTCGATTCCTCGGTGCCCGCCGACCGCAGCGGCGTGACCCCCCCGGCACTCGGAGAAACACCTGCTGGACTGGGTGGAGCGGCAGAATTCGTTGCAGCCCGAGGGCGAGAAGTACCACGTCGCGAGCCTCTACACGGAACGAGAGCCGTGCGGCCGGGGACAGGGGCACGCGCATTGTTCGAGGCTGCTCGATTCCCATACGTCGATGCACGGAAAGCCGGTGTACTACAGCACGACGTACCGCACCGACCCGGAGGGCCTGGAATCGCGCGCGGCGGAGCGCGAGAAACAGCGTCAGAAGTACGCTTCCCAGATCGAGAAGGCGAACCAGATCCAGGACCAGGACGAACGCCGTGAAAAGCTCAAGTCGATCAGCCAGAAGATCAATAACGCGGTGAAGAAGGTGGAGTCGCCGGCCGAGCAGAGCATGACGGCCGAGATGGACGCCCACCTGCGAGTCGTGGGCCAGATCTGGGCAAAGTCAATGACGCACATCGTTCCCCCGCAAGAGAGCACCCCGTGACAGAACCGACCGCCGACCAGCCCCCGCACACCGTCGACCAGGCCACCGCCCGCGTCCTGGACTGGTGGGAGAACCACCGCGGTGACGCGAGCCGGGTCGACCTCGTCGTGGACCGGGACCGGGCCGCCGCCGGGGCGGTGGTGCGGGAGGTGCACCGGCGGGTTCCCGGCAGCGTGCTGCTCGACGCGACCGGCAAGTCGGCGGAGGGCCTGCTTCGTGAACTGCTCGCCGAACTGGGCGTGTTGGAGAAGTGCCACTACTCCTTCGCCTGGGGGCAGGAGATCAGGAGGCTGGGCCGGGACCACCTGGTGCTGATCGACCACGCCCTCTCCGCCGGCCCCACCCGCCGTTCCGCCCAGCCCGGTCTGGTGGTGCAGCGCCTGGCCGAGCAGCTGCGGCTGACCACCGGCATCGGTGTGGTCCTCGCCGTGCCCCCGGAGCACAAGGTGCGCAAGGGGCGGATCACGCTGCGCCTCGCCGCCCCGGCCGGGGCACAGGAACCGCCGGCGTCACCGACCGCGCTCCCCCTGCCCGTCCAGGCGCTCGCCTTCTCCGAGCCGCGCCGGGTCCCGCCGGCCGTGTGGCGGGAGCTGATCACCGCGGCCACCGCCGCCGGCCTCACCGCGCCGGACGCGGGCACCGGAGCGGCCGCTCCCCTCGGGACCGAGGCGGAACTCCTCGCCCTGGCCGAGCGGTTCCCCGACCACCTCCGCTGTGCCGACGGCCACGTCGGTTTCCGCGACGAGAGCACCGCCGAGGCGATCCGCCGGGCGCACGGACCCGAGCTGCCGGCCGCCGTCGGCCGCCACCTGGTCGCCTGGCTGCGGGAGCGGGCGGCCGACTTCCACCACCCCGACGGCTGGGCCGCCTCCGGGCCCGTCGGGCGCTACGCCGCCGACGGCATCGCCGTGCACGCCGTGCAGGCGGGCCTCTTCGAGGAGTTGGTCGGCGACGGGACGGTCGTGGCCCAGGTCCCGCCGGATGTCCTCGTCGACGCCGCGCACTGCGCCCACGACGGCTCGCTCCCCGGCGGCAACGCCGCCGCCGACGCCGTCCACCTCCGCATGTACGGCCTGTCCCGACCGCCTCAGCCCGCGTGGGCGGCCTGGCTGCACCTGATGGCCACCGCCCGCAACGACACCGCGCTGGCGGACGGCATCGCGCGCTCGGGCGTCCGGCTCCCATGGCGGACCCTGTGGACCCACTGGCGTCCCCCGGGCGGCTTCCACCACACGTACCTGCGCCCCGGCGCGCTCGACACCCAGTTCTCCGTGCGCTGGCAGGGCCGTCCGGCCGTCCTCTCCGTCGGGGAAGCCATCCACGTATGGGAGCTGGCGTCCGGTGCGCTCCTCGCCGGGCCCTGGGCCGCGGACGGCGACTTCCCCGCCGAGGCCCGGTCCGCCCTCGCCTGGGCCGCCGGCAGCCGGACCGCCCCCGGGCCGGCCTCGATCGGCGAACTGCGCGCCGCGGCCGACACCGCGGACGCCTGGCAGGGCGCGCTCGAAGAGCTTCTCCACACGTATCTGGACACCGGGTTCGCGCTCTCCCCCGATGCCCCGGCGCCGCTCGTGCTGTCCGGCGCGGGCGGGCTCCTCGCCGTCCAGCCGCGGCCGGGAGTGGGCATCGACGCCCTCCAGCAGCCGGACGTCCAGCTGCTCCTCGGCAACCTCACCGCCGCCGGCCCGGCCGCACCGGCCGACGCCCCGGCCCCCGCGCCGCGGGACCTCGCCGACATCTACGGCACCGGGGCGTACGTCACCACGGCCGCCGAGGACCTCCCCGAGGACCTCACCGACGCCACCGCCCGCCGCGTCCTGACCGGCACCGGCCTCCCCGAGTTCGACGACCAGGGCCTCGCCCTCCAGCCGTCGCACGAGGACCACCTCCAGGAGGTCCCGTGGCCGGAGGACCTCCCCGAACAACCCGACGAACAAGGCCCGTTCCACCGTCTCGGCAGGTGGATGGGCGGCTTCGTCGTCCTCGACGGCCCGACCGGGCACGTCCTGCGCTGCCCTGTCGAGCACGACGACCCCACCGCGGAGAACGGCGTGCGGGTCGCCACCGACCTGGAGAACTTCCTGACGATGGCGGGGCTGTTCGTCACCGGACGCCGCATCCTGACGGAGATCCAGAACCGCGACGAGGCCCATCTGATGCGCCAGCACATCGACGACGCCCTGTTCGCCGTCGACGGGGAGTGCTCCGACGCGGGCGCCTGGCAGTACCCGCTCCACGAGGAGTGAGCGCCCCGGGAGACGGAACCGCCGGCGGGACCGAAGAGGCCCCGCCGGCGGTTGGGTACCGTCCGCGGTCGATCAGCCGCGCGCGTCCGCGATCTGTCGGGACATGATCGTGGTCAGCTCGTAGGCGGTGTGCGAGGCCGCCACGGCCGTGATCTCGGCGTGGTCGTAGGCGGGGGCCACCTCCACCACGTCCGCGGACACCAGGTTGCAGGACGCCAGCCCGCGCAGGATCTCCAGCAGCTCTCGGGAGGTCATGCCGCCCGCCTCCGGGGTGCCGGTGCCCGGGGCGTGGGCCGGGTCGAGGCAGTCGATGTCGATGGAGATGTACAGCGGCCGGTCGCCGATGCGCTGGCGCAGCTGGTCGGCGACCTCGTCGGCACCGCGCCGGTAGATGTCCGCCGAGGTGACGATGCCGAAGCCCATCTTCTCGTCGTCGGTGAGGTCCTTCTTGCCGTAGAGCGGACCGCGGGTGCCGACGTGGGAGAGGGCGGAGGTGTCGAGGATGCCCTCCTCGACGGCCCGGCGGAACGGGGTCCCGTGGGTGTACTCGGCGCCGAAGTAGGTGTCCCAGGTGTCCAGGTGCGCGTCGAAGTGCAGCAGCGCCACCGGGCCGTGCTTCTTGGCGACCGAGCGGAGCAGCGGCAGCGCGATGGTGTGGTCGCCGCCGAGGGTCATCATGCGGGCGCCGGTGCCGAGGATGTCGTCCGCGGCGGCCTCGATGGTCTCCACGGCCTCGTTGATGTTGAACGGGTTGGCCGCGATGTCCCCCGCGTCGGCGACCTGCGCCAGCGCGAACGGCGAGGCGTCCTGCGCCGGGTTGTAGGGCCGCAGCAGCCGCGACGCCTCGCGGATCGCGTTGCCGCCGAAGCGGGCGCCGGGGCGGTAGGAGACACCGGTGTCGAAGGGGACGCCGACGACGGCGACATCGGTCCGGCCGCCGACCTCGTCGAGGCGGGGCAGCCGGGCGAAGGTCGCGGGCCCGGCGTAGCGCGGGATGCGGGAGGAGTCGACGGGGCCCACGGGCTCGTGCGATGCGGTGGTCATGGCGCCGAGAGTAGGGGCCGGCCGACCACCGGGACATGGACATTTGCGGCCCCCGGAGCCTCCGCGTTCGACATTCCGTCCAACGCCCACGGCGTCCGTCGCACGGCGCACCGGTGCGCCCGGCCGGTGTCCGCACCTCGGAACGCCCCGCCCCCGGAGATCCGTACGGGCACAATGTCGCTATGCCGATAGCCGCTGCAGCCCCCTCGCGTGCCGAACTCGTCGACCATCTGGTCCGGACCCGGATCGCGGGGAACGTCGCCACCCCCCGCGAGAACAACCTCCTCCACTACCGCAGGCTCGCGAACGGCGACCGCCACTACTGGTTCGGCCTGGAGCTGGGCGACCGCTGGACGGACGAGCAGGACGTGCTGGCCGTGATGGCGGAGCGCTGCGGCGTCAACGACGACCCGGACCACCGACAGGGCCAGGACACCATCGACCCCGAGCTGACCGTGGACGCCCTGGACCGCGCCGCCGCGGTGCTGCGCAAGGCCGCTGCCGACCGCCAGCGGGTGCTGTTCGCCACCGGCCACCCGGGCGGCCTGCTGGACGTGCACCGCGCCACCGCCCAGGCCCTGCGCGAGCACGACTGCGAGATCATGGTCGTCCCGGACGGTCTGCAGGCCGACGACGGCATGGTCTTCCAGTTCGGCGACGTGGCGATGCTGGAGCGCGGGGCGACGCTGTGGCACACCCACTCCCCGGCGCCGATGGCCGCCGTCCTCGACGGCCTGGAGCGCGCCGGCCGCCCGCTGCCGGACCTGGTGATGGCCGACCACGGCTGGGCCGGTTGCGCGGGCCAGCGCGGCATCCCCACGATCGGCTTCGCCGACTGCAACGACCCGGCGCTCTTCCTCGCCGAGTCCGAGGGCACCGTCCAGGTCACCGTCCCGCTGGACGACCACGTACTGAGCCCGCGCCACTACGACCCGCTCACCGGCTATCTGCTGGCGGCGGCCGGGCTTGACTGAGGGCTCGCTGGCTGACGCCCCCCGGGCGGGGCGGCTCCCCCAGCGATGCCCCGCTCAGCGCACCGTCCTGATCATCACCGTCAGGACCGGCGAGGCCGCTGAGGGCTGGCTCCGGCCGATGTCTTCGTATCCCCAGGTTTCATAGAGGCGGTGCACCCTTCCGTCTCCGGCGGCGGGGTTGACCATGAGGGTGACGTACGGCTCGTCACGGTCGGAGAGAAGAGCATCGTGGATGCGCCGGGCGGTACCAGTGCCGCGCCAGGGGATGCGCACACCGATTTCCTTCAGAGCCACGGCAGGCCGGTCGGTATATTCAGCCGACGGGGCGGGCGTGACGCGCTTCCACCAACGGTCTTCGGAGTCAACGGTGTTGGCGTATGCATAGCCAACGGGATCGCCCTGATCGTAGGCGAGGACAGCCGCCCAACCGGATTCCTCGGAGTGGCGGCCAAGGCGCTCGCCGAAGGAAGAGACTGCGTAGTTCGGAAGGTGCAGGAGGTCGGCACGGACATCGGCATACACATCCATGAGATGTTGCCGGGCTGGTTCGAGCGAGTGGAACGTACGGAGCTCGGTGGTAGACGTCATACCGATTCCTTCCGGGTGGCGTGCGTGTACTGGCTCCACTTGCGGACGGCTGAACTGCCCGGCGCCAGGGAGTGAATCTTGGTGTTGAAGCCGCGGAGCATCTGGGCGACCCGCGGGTGGTGGGCAGCGCTATCGGCGGAGATCGACATGGCGGTGGAGACAGCCGGTTCGAGGTCACCTTGGCCAAGTTGGGCGCATGCCAGGCGAGTGGTGGCGATGGCCTTCGACCGTTGCATGTGGGGTCGGAGAGCTGCCAAACACCGGTGCGCATGCGCTTCGGCCATCTCGTATTCGCCCAGTGCCAGGTACCCGGTGAGCGCAAGGGAATCCAGCTCGGCTTGGTCGTAGAACGAGGTCATCCATACGGGACGATCGGCCCTGAGATCGGCGCAGTCCATCGCACCCTGAGCTTGGTCGAAGCCGCGCCGGGTAGCTGTGACATTTCCCGCAACCCCTTGAATGGCAGCCTGCCTGGCCAGACCGAGGGAAGCGAACAATGGATCACGACGTGTGAGCGAGAGGCTTCGGGCAACATCATTTGCAGCCAGGGCTTCGGCTGGGCGCCTCATGTGCCGGTACAGCGTCCCGGCGTGTGACCAAATTCTGAACTTGATGGCCGGGTCGGCTGCCAATTCGGCAAGGGCTTGCGCTTCCCGCATGTGAGCGATCGCGTCTTCGTAACGCTGACCGTCGATGGCGGCCCACATCGCCGAGGACCGGAATGCCGCCGCACATCCGTAGATGAAGGCACGGACCCGCTGGCTCGCGCTCCCGGAGTTCTGCAAGGCCAGGGCCTCGTCGGCGAGCGCCGCAGCTTTTTGCTCGATGCCGAGCCGGCCGCCGTGGCGGTGGTCGCTCACGATGATCTCGGTAAAGCGCTGTTGGAGCCGGACGACGTCGCTTGCTCCGATGCGGTGGTTGGAGGCGAACGCGGGTGTGGCTGAGGCGGCGGCTAAGGCCGTCCCAGCTGCGAGGAAACGACGACGTTCCACGGCGTCCTCCAAGGGTGCATCGGGCGCGGACGACGGGGCGCGGCCCCGCGGCACGAACCCTAAAGCGGTGGCGGGCAGGCCGGTGACCTTCTCTAGCGCGACCCGGGTCGCCGACTTGGGCCACCGCACCCGGCCCGCCTTCCAGTCACGGATCGATGAGCCGTCCAGCCCACCAAGCCTCCCGGTGAGGTCACCGACTGCCGAATTCACGGCATCGGCCAGCGAGTTGGAGCTGTGACCGTGCTCCTTCATCCAAGCCTCAAGCACTGTGTTCCGCAGGGCGTCCATGTACGCACGGTAGTCCCGCGATCACCAACTCGTCAGCCAAAGCGCCAGTCAAATCGCCCTACGGGCTGCGCCGAAGAAGTCGCCCAATCTCCCTAATCACATCGCCCCGGCACGGCGTTAGCTGGCCATAAGCCGACCGTGACCGCGTCAGCAACGCCTGGAGGACTGAAGCACGATGTCGACTGACTCAACCGCTCGCCACGCCCTCGCCAACGCCGCTCCGCCCCCTCGTTCGGCACACGCCTTACGGACCGACACCAGCACCCTGCCGCCGGCGGCCAACGCACTCCGCCTTCAACAGGGCAGCCCCATCGGATGGGACGCCGTCCCCTCCCTGAAGATGTGGACGGTCGACGAGATCACCGGCAATGCGTGCCCCTGCTGCCACTGCGTCTACAGCCTGGTACGGGAGAAGATCAGCGGTCCTGACGGGCGGCATTCCTGCCGCTTGTGCGCCGCCGCGCTTGGCGTCCCCGTGAGCACGGAAGCCACGCTATGACTTCGGGAAAGCTAAAGAGACTGCCGGAAGTGGGCGATGAGGTCGAATACGCCCCGGGGCGGATGGCCATCGTGACCGATATCCGCGAAGGCATTCCGTACCTGCGAAAGCCGGGAATCAAGGAATGGCGGGTGCAGGATCCGGCGTCTTTAACGGTGATGCGGACTCGTGCCGAACGGATCGCGGCCAACGACTCTTCATGAGGAAGGGAATGCCGTTGGCCCCACCCCACCCGGCTCGCGGTTCTCGCTGACGTCGCGCTTGTAAGAGGCAGTCGACAAGCGAAAGGTCGCGACCGCTGCCACTAAGCCGAGGAGCGGGGCACCGATATTGGTGATATGAGGGAGATCGAGAACGCTGGCCACTCCCTGAGCCTGACACCTGGTCACCGTCACTGAAGGCGGTTCGCCAAACTTCATTGGCGAAGTCAGCTCAAGACTCCCAGCCCGCGTGATCAGCCGCCCTGCACGGGCCAACGCGGGGGTGGGTGGCGGGGGTGTCATGCCTCATGGGCAATGGCACCCCGGAGCCGTAGACCGTTCCCTACCCCCACGGCACCCGGACGACCCCCTCCTGGATCACCGACACCACCAGCTGCCCGTCGGCGGTGAAGATGCGGCCCTGGCCCAGGCCCCGCCCGGCCTGGGCGGTTGGCGACTCCTGGTCGTAGAGCAGCCACTCGTCGGCGCGCAGCGGGCGGTGGAACCACATCGCGTGGTCCAGGCTCGCGCCGACCACGTCGCCCACCGCCCAGCCGCCGCGGCCGTGCGCCAGCAGGATCGAGTCCAGCAGCGTCATGTCGGAGACGTAGGTGACCAGGCAGACGTCGAGCAGCGGACGGGGGATCTCGCCGTCGTCGTCCAGCTTGCCGTGGGTGCGGAACCAGACCTGGGAGCGGGGCTCGCGCGGCTGCCCGACGGTGACGTAGGGCGGCTCGTCGACGTACCGCAGGTCGATCGCGGCCCGGGCCTCCAGCAGCCGCTCGGCGACCTCCGGCGAGAGGTACCGCTCGGCGTGCCGGGGCAGCATCTCGGCGGCGGTGGGCAGCTCCAGCGGATCCGGCGCGGCCGGCATCGGCTCCTGGTGCTCCAGCGCCGCCTCCTCCTGCGCGTGGAAGGACGCGGTGAGGTGGAAGATCGGCTTGCCGTGCTGGACGGCGACCACCCGCCGGGTGGTGAAGGACCGCCCGTCGCGGATCCGGTCGACGGTGTAGACGATGGGTGCGCCGGGGTCGCCGGGGCGCAGGAAGTAGGCGTGCAGCGAGTGCGGCGGCCGGTCGGCGGGGACCGTGCGGCCGGCCGCGACCAGTGCCTGCGCGGCGACCTGGCCGCCGAAGACCCGGGGCACGACCGAGGCGCGGCTCAGGCCGCGGAAGATGTCCTGCTCGATCCGCTCCAGGGCGAGCAGATCGAGCAGCGACTGCAGTGCGTCGTTCACGTGCGTGCGGCCCTTACGCCCTTACAGGCCCATGGACTTGGCGATGATGGACTTCATGACCTCGCTGGTGCCGCCGTAGATGCGGTTGACGCGGTTGTCGGCGTAGAGGCGGGCGATCGGGTACTCGTTCATGAAGCCGTAGCCGCCGTGGAGTTGGAGGCAGCGGTCGATGACGCGGTGGGCGACCTCGGTGCAGAAGAGCTTGGCGGAGGCGGCCTCGGCCGCGGTCAGCTCGCCGGCGTCCAGGGCCTCCAGGGCGCGGTCGGCGACGGCCTCGGCGGCGTCCACCTCGGCCTGGCAGGCGGCCAGTTCGAACTTGGTGTTCTGGAAGGAGGCGACGGTCTTGCCGAAGACGGTGCGCTCCTGCACGTACTGCTGCGCGAACCGGACGGCGGCCTTGGCCTGCGCGTACGCGCCGAAGGCGATGCCCCAGCGCTCGGAGGGCAGGTTCTGGCCGAGGTAGGAGAAGCCCTTGTTCTCCTCGCCGAGCAGGTCCTCGACGGGCACCTTGACATCGACGAAGGCCAGCTCGGCGGTGTCGGAGACCTTCAGGCCGAGCTTGTCGAGCTTGCGGCCGATCGAGTAGCCCTCGGACTTCGTGTCGACGGCGAAGAGGGAGATACCGAAGCGGCGGTCGTCCTCGCGCGGAGCGGAGGTGCGGGCGCAGACGATGACGCGGTCGGCGTGCACGCCGCCGGTGATGAAGGTCTTGGCGCCGTTGAGGACGTAGTGGGTGCCGTCGGCGGAGAGCTTGGCGGTGGTCTTCATGCCGGCGACGTCGGAGCCGGTGCCCGGCTCGGTCATCGCCAGGGCCCACATCTCCTCGCCGGAGACGAACTTGGGCAGATAGCGCTTTTGCTGCTCCTCGGTGGCGAGCATCTGGAGGTACGGCAGGCCGAGCAGCACATGGACGCCGGAGCCGCCGAAGCTGACGCCGGCGCGGGCGGTCTCCTCGTACATCACGGCCTCGAACTTGTGCGAGTCGATGCCGGCGCCGCCGAACTCCTCGGGCACGCGGATGCCGAAGACGCCCAGCTCGGCGAGCTTGTAGTAGAAGTCGCGGGGCGCCTGGCCGGCGGCGCACCAGTCGTCGTAGACCGGTACGACCTCGGCCTCGATGAAGGCGCGTATGGTCTCCCGGAACGCCTCGTGATCCTCGTTGAACACCGTCCGGCGCATGCCCTCGGCCTCCTTCGCCACCCTGCTTGGCTAAGCGTTTGCTCAGCGAAAGCTACCCGCCGGTCACCAAGGCTGTCCAGAGGTGGGACGGGCCCGCGGCCGACCGCGGAAGCGGTGGCCGACGGGCCCGGCAGGGCTTGCCGCTCAGCCCGCCCGGCGGGACGCCGCGACGCCCTCCGCGACCACCGGCGCGACCGCCGCCCCGTCGGCGTCGACCGCCCCGAACGCCCCCAGCGCCAGCCGGTGCAGCAGCCGCGCCATCTCCGCGCGGCCCGGGAGGGAGCCCGGGCGGCCCAGGTGCGGGGTGGAGTTCAGCAGCCCGAAGACCGCGTGCACGGCGGCCCGCACCTCGGACTCCGCCGACTCGGGGTGGACCTGCCGGACGACCTCCACCCACAGCTCGACGTACTGCCGCTGGAGCTGCCGCACCCGCTTGCGGTCGGCCTCCCGCAGGCGGTCCAGCTCGCGGTCGTGCAGGGTGATCAGGGGCCGGTCGTCGAGCGCGAAGTCGATGTGCCCGTCGATCAGTGCGTCGAGCACCGCCGAGGGGGTCTGGCCGCCCTCCTCGATCCGCATCCGGCCGCCGGCCAGCAGCCGCTCGCTGATCCCGACGAGGAGTTCGGCGAGCATCGCGTCCTTGCCGGCGAAGTGCCGGTAGAGCCCGGGGCCGGAGATGCCCACGGCCGCCCCTATCTCGTCCACGCCGACGCCGTGGAAGCCGCGCTCCGCGAAGAGCCGGGCGGCCTCCTTGAGGATCTGCTCGCGGCGGCTGGTCGGGGCGGGGGCGTGCGCATTGCTCATGCCGTCGATTGTAGACAGCCGGGTTAGTGGTCGTTAACCTGAGGGGAAAGAGGTTAACGCCCATTAACCCGCCTGGCCCCGGACACACCCCGCGGCACCCGGCGGGCAGCCGACCGAGCGAGGGGGCCCATAGCGATGGAGGCCATCGAGCAGGCACCGGTGCTGACCGGCACCGACGACCCGGCGTCCGACGCCTGGCGGGCCAACGAGGCCGCGCACCGCGAGCTGTCCGGGCAACTGCGCGAGAAGCTGGCCGCGGCCCGGCTGGGCGGCGGCGAGAAGGCCCGGGCCCGGCACACCGCCCGCGGCAAGCTGCTGCCCCGCGACCGGGTGGACGCACTGCTGGACCCCGGCTCCCCGTTCCTGGAGCTGGCGCCGCTGGCGGCGGACGGGATGTACGACGGGGCCGCGCCGGCCGCCGGGGTGATCGCCGGCATCGGCCGGGTCAGCGGCCGGGAGACCCTGATCGTCGCCAACGACGCCACCGTCAAGGGCGGCACGTACTACCCGATGACGGTCAAGAAGCACCTGCGCGCCCAGGAGGTGGCGCTGGAGAACCGCCTCCCGTGCCTGTACCTCGTCGACTCCGGCGGCGCGTTCCTGCCGATGCAGGACGAGGTCTTCCCCGACCGCGAGCACTTCGGGCGGATCTTCTACAACCAGGCCCGGATGTCCGCCGCCCGCATCCCGCAGATCGCCGCGGTCCTCGGGTCCTGCACGGCCGGCGGCGCCTACGTCCCGGCGATGAGCGACGAGGCGGTGATCGTGCGGAACCAGGGCACGATCTTCCTCGGCGGCCCCCCGCTGGTGAAGGCCGCCACCGGCGAGGAGGTCAGCGCCGAGGAACTGGGCGGCGGCGAGGTGCACTCCCGCACCTCCGGCGTCACCGACCACCTCGCGGAGGACGACGCGCACGCCCTGCGGATCGTCCGCACCATCGTCGCCACCCTCGGCGACCGCCCGCCGCTGCCCTGGTCCGTCCGGCCCGTCGAGGAGCCCAAGGCCGACCCCGCCGGGCTCTACGGCGCGGTGCCGGTGGACTCCCGCACGCCCTACGACGTCCGCGAGGTGATCGCCCGGATCGTCGACGGCTCCCGCTTCGCCGAGTTCAAGGCCGAGTACGGCACCACCCTGGTCACCGGCTTCGCCCACGTGCACGGCCACCCGGTGGGGATCGTCGCCAACAACGGCATCCTGTTCTCCGAATCCGCCCAGAAGGGCGCCCACTTCATCGAGCTGTGCGACCAGCGCGGCATCCCGCTGCTGTTCCTCCAGAACATCTCCGGCTTCATGGTCGGCCGGGACTACGAGGCGGGCGGCATCGCCAAGCACGGCGCGAAGATGGTCACCGCGGTCGCCTGCGCCCGCGTCCCCAAGCTGACCGTCGTCATCGGCGGCTCCTACGGAGCGGGCAACTACTCGATGTGCGGCCGCGCCTACTCCCCCCGCTTCCTGTGGATGTGGCCCAACGCCAAGATCTCGGTGATGGGCGGCGAGCAGGCCGCGTCCGTCCTCGCCACCGTCAAGCGCGACCAGTTGGAGGCGCGCGGCGAGGAGTGGAGCGCGGCGGACGAGACCGCCTTCAAGGACCCGATCCGCGCCCAGTACGAGAACCAGGGCAACGCCTACTACGCGACCGCCCGGCTGTGGGACGACGGCGTCATCGACCCGCTGGAGACCCGCCAGGTGCTCGGCCTGGCGCTGACCGCCTGCGCCAACGCCCCCCTGCCCCAACGGGACGACGCAGCGCCGGCCTTCGGCGTCTTCCGGATGTGAGAGGACCTATGACCAGCTTCGACACCGGCCTGTTCGACACCGTCCTGGTCGCCAACCGCGGGGAGATCGCGGTCCGCGTCATCAGGACGCTGCGCGCGCTCGGCATCCGCTCGGTCGCGGTGTACAGCGACGCGGACGCCGACGCCCGGCACGTCCGCGAGGCGGACACCGCGGTCCGGATCGGCCCCGCCCCCGCCGCCGAGAGCTATCTGTCCGCCGCGCGCCTGCTGGACGCCGCCGCCCGCACCGGCGCCCAGGCCGTCCACCCCGGCTACGGCTTCCTCGCCGAGAACGCCGCCTTCGCCCGTGCCTGCACCGACGCCGGACTGGTCTTCATCGGCCCGCCCGCGGACGCCATCGACCTGATGGGCGACAAGATCCGGGCCAAGGAGACGGTCCGCGCGGCCGGCGTCCCGGTCGTCCCCGGCTCCTCCGGCAGCGGCCTGAGCGACGCGGAACTCGCCGCCGCGGCACGGGAGATCGGCATGCCGGTCCTCCTCAAGCCGTCGGCCGGCGGCGGCGGCAAGGGCATGCGCCTGGTCCGGGAGGCCGACCGACTGGCCGACGAGATCGCCGCCGCCCGCCGCGAGGCCCGCTCGTCCTTCGGGGACGACACCCTGCTGGTGGAGCGGTGGATCGACCGGCCCCGGCACATCGAGATCCAGGTGCTGGCCGACGGCCACGGCAACGTCCTCCACCTCGGCGAGCGCGAATGCTCCCTCCAGCGCCGCCACCAGAAGATCATCGAGGAGGCGCCCTCGGTCCTGCTGGACGAGGCCACCCGGGCCGCGATGGGCGAGGCGGCCGTCCAGGCGGCCCGCTCCTGCGGCTACCGCGGCGCCGGCACCGTCGAGTTCATCGTCCCCGGCAAGGACCCGTCCGGCTACTGCTTCATGGAGATGAACACCCGCCTCCAGGTGGAGCACCCGGTCACCGAAATGATCACTGGGCTCGACCTCGTCGAATGGCAGCTGCGGATCGCCGCCGGGGCACGCCTCCCCTACGCCCAGGAGCACCTCTCCTTCACCGGGCACGCCATAGAGGCCCGGATCTGCGCCGAGGACCCCTCCCGCGACTTCCTGCCGACCGGCGGCACGGTGCTGACCCTGCGCGAGCCGAGCGGCGACGGGACACGCACCGACTCCGGCCTCACCGAGGGCGCCGAGGTCGGCAGCCGCTACGACCCGATGCTCGCCAAGGTCATCGCGCACGGCCCGGACCGGGCGAGCGCCCTGCGCAAGCTGCGGGCCGCGCTGGCCGCCACCGTCACCCTCGGCGTGCCCACCAACGCCGGCTTCCTGCGCCGCCTGCTGGCCCACCCGGACGTGGTCTCCGGCGAGTTGGACACCGGACTCGTCGAGCGGGTGGCGGCCGACCTGGTGGCCGACGCGGTCCCCGACGAGGTGTACGCGGCGGCCGCCGCGGTCCGGCAGGCGGCCCTGGAGCCGGCCGACGACGGCGGCTGGCGCGACCCGTTCGCCGCACCGACCGGCTTCCGGCTCGGCGGCGCGCCCGCCCCGGTGCGGCACTGGCTGCGCGTCCCCGGACAGGACCCGGTGGCCTACGACGTCCGGCCCGGTGTGGCCCCGGAACACTTCGAGGTCACCGCGGACGAGGTGCGGATCACCGTCGAGGGCATCCGGCACACCTTCCACCGCGGCGGCGACTGGCTGGGCCGGGACGGCGACGCCTGGCATGTCGGCGACCACGACCCGGTGGCCGAGGCGCTGCGCGAGGCCGCCCGCGGGCACGGCGTGGACACCCTCGCCGCCCCGATGCCCGGCACCGTCACCGTCGTCAAGGTGGCCGTCGGCGACGAGGTCACCGCCGGGCAGGGCCTGCTGGTGGTGGAGGCGATGAAGATGGAGCACGTGATCTCCGCGCCGCACGCCGGGACGGTCACCGCACTCGACGTCACCCCCGGCAGCACGGTCTCCATGGACCAGGTGCTGGCCGTCGTGGCCCCCCACGAGACCGCCGACGGCGACGCCCCCGACGACCCCGACACCCCCGGCACGGACGAGGAGGCGACGGCATGACCACCGACGGCGCACCGGCGACCGGACTTCCCATGGAAGTGGCCGCGGAGGGCCTGCCCACCCGCGTGCGGATCCACGAGGTCGGTCCGCGCGACGGCCTCCAGAACGAGCAGGCGGTGGTCCCCACCGAGGTCAAGGCGGAGTTCATCCACCGGCTGGCCGCCGCCGGCCTGCCGGTCGTCGAGGCCACCAGCTTCGTGCACCCCAAGTGGGTGCCCCAACTCGCCGACGCCGAGCAGCTGTTCCCGATGCTGGGCGACCTGGACCCGCGGCGGCTGCCGGTGCTGGTGCCCAACGAACGGGGGCTGGAGCGCGCCCTGGCGCTGGGCGCCCGCCGGATCGCGGTGTTCGGCAGCGTCACCGAGTCGTTCGCCAAGGCCAACCTCAACCGCACCGTCGACGAGTCGCTGGCCATGTTCGCGCCGGTCGTCCGGCGGGCCCGGGACGAGAACATGCACGTCCGCGGCTACCTCTCGATGTGCTTCGGCGACCCGTGGGAGGGCCCGGTGCCGATCGCCCAGGTCGTCCGGGTCTGCCGGGCCCTCCTCGACCTGGGCTGCGACGAGTTGAGCCTGGGCGACACCATCGGCGCGGGCACCCCCGGCCACGTCCAGCACCTGCTCGCCGCGCTCAACGAGGCCGGGGTGCCCACCACCCGGCTGGGCGTACATTTCCACGACACTTACGGACAGGCTCTGGCCAATACCTTCGCCGCGCTCCAGCACGGCGTCACCACCGTCGACGCCTCGGCGGGCGGCCTGGGCGGCTGCCCATACGCCAAGAGCGCCACCGGCAACCTCGCCACCGAAGACCTCGTGTGGATGCTGCACGGCCTCGGCATCGAGACCGGCATCGACCTGGGGCGGCTGACCGAGGCCAGCGAGTGGCTGGCCGGGTTCCTGGGCCGCCCCAGCCCTTCACGCACCGTCCGCGCCCTCTCCCGCAAGGAGTGAGTGACCCATGTCCCTGGACCACCGCCTGCCCGAAGAGTTGGAAGAACTCCGGCGCACGGTCGAGGCGTTCGCACACGACGTCGTCGCCCCGGAGATCGGCGCGTACTACGAGCAGCACGCCTTCCCCTACGACATAGTCCGCCAGATGGGCCAGATGGGCCTGTTCGGCCTGCCGTTCCCCGAGGAGTACGGCGGGATGGGCGGCGACTACCTGGCGCTCGGCATCGCCCTGGAGGAACTGGCCCGGGTCGACTCCTCGGTGGCCATCACCCTGGAGGCCGGGGTCTCGCTGGGCGCCATGCCCGTCTACCGCTTCGGCACCGAGGAGCAGAAGCGGGAGTGGCTGCCGAAGCTGTGCAGCGGCGAGATGCTCGGCGCCTTCGGCCTCACCGAGCCGGACGGCGGTTCGGACGCCGGCGCCACCCGCACCACCGCGGTGCGCGAGGGCGACGACTGGGTGATCAACGGCAGCAAGTGCTTCATCACCAACTCCGGCACCGACATCACCGGCCTGGTGACGGTCACCGCGGTCACCGGCCGCAAGGACGACGGCTCCCCGCTGATCTCCGCGATCGTCGTGCCGTCCGGCACCCCCGGCTTCACGGTCGCCGCCCCGTACTCCAAGGTCGGCTGGAACGCCTCGGACACCCGTGAGCTGTCCTTCTCCGACGTCCGGGTCCCGGTCGGCAACCTCCTCGGCGAGGAGGGCCGGGGCTACGCACAGTTCCTGCGGACCCTCGACGAGGGCCGGGTCGCCATCGCCGCACTGGCCACCGGTCTGGCCCAGGGCTGCGTGGACGAGTCGGTGCGGTACGCCAAGGAGCGGCACGCCTTCGGCCGCCCGATCGGCGCCAACCAGGCCATCCAGTTCAAGCTGGCCGACATGGAGATGCGCGCCCACACCTCCCGGCTGGCCTGGCGCGACGCCGCCTCCCGGCTGGTGCACGGCGAACCGTTCAAGAAGGAGGCGGCGCTCGCCAAGCTCTACTCCTCCGAGATCGCGGTGGACAACGCCCGCGAGGCCACCCAGATCCATGGCGGCTACGGCTTCATGAACGAGTACCCGGTCGCCCGGATGTGGCGGGACGCCAAGATCCTGGAGATCGGCGAGGGCACCAGTGAGGTCCAACGCATGCTGATCGCACGGGAGTTGGGGTTCTAGAGCGAAAACCATCCGGGGTTCGCCCACCTGGTGGGCGAACCCTCCGGGGAAGCGCGAACGTACACGTGCCGCTTGAACGTACGTGCCAAATGGGGGTCAGCGGGTGGCGCCTTCCGGCCACAGGACCCGTACCGGCGTACCGGTCCGCTCGGCGTAGGCGACCACATCGGCGGTACCGCCGTGCCCGCGGGCCGGCTTCCCGTCCCAGACAGCCAGCATTTCGTCTGAGATGCCAACGAGGATTTCGGAGCCTGCCATGTGCGCGTCGGAATCGGAGGTTGTGAGCCCGGTTTCGTGGACGTCGGCGGCTCGGCCGAGCAGCGCATCGTAGGTGGCGTGGTGCCATACCGGGAGGCCGGCGCGGTATTCACCGGCTGGGACGATCACCTCAAGGCTGCCGCCGTGCTGGAGCACGGCCTCGGCGAACCAGGCGTCGGGGCCGTCTGCGATGCAGGAGATCCCGACGAGCTCCGCCGCGTCATACGCGTTCACGGCCGTGTCCAGCATGGACCGCACTCGCTGTTCAACGTCCGGACCGAGTCCGCGGTGACCGGTGATCCCTACGCGCATTGCTGATCTCCCTACAGGTGAACGCCGTGGAGGCGCTCGTCGAATTCCCGTACGACCTTGGGGGGTGTCGCGGTGGTCAACGAGCGGCGCATCGCGCGCGCCCGTTCCACGATCCGGCCGGAACGGTACTGAAGACCAGTGTCCAACGCCCGTCCGGCCAGGGCGAAAGCTGCTTCCACGCGGCCAGCGGCCAGGTGTCCGGCGGCGATGTCGAGGACCAGGAGTGCGCGTTGCTTCGCGTGTCCGGTAGCCAGGGCCATGACGTCCGCGGCGAGTGCCCATTCGGACATGCCGAGCCGGGCTCCGCAGGTGACTCGGCAGGCGGCGACCTTGGCTGGATTGAATGTGAACACCCACGGCCACGGCGGGGGCTCCTCTGGAAGAGTTTCGGTCGCGGCGCGGCTTGCTACAAGGGCCTTGTCCGCCTCGCGCCAGTCGCCGGCCGCGGCATGAGCGAGCGCTTCGACGGATGCCAGCCAGGCGTCGGCAACCAACGGTCGGCAGTCACGGAGTGCTCCCCGTGCCCTGCGGGTGAGGTTGAGGGCCTGGACGGCGTTGCCGGAGTGCGCTTCGAACTGGGCGAGGCTTCCGACCTGGTAGGCCGTAAGGAGCGGGTCACCGGAGGACCGCGCGGCCTTGATCGCTGCGCCGTACCAGGTGCGAGCCGAGCCGCTGTCGCCCATGTCCCAGGCCAACCATCCGGCGAGGCTAGCGGCCTCGCTGCCCACGGCCGCGAGGCGATTGCGGTCGGCGTCGCCGGAGGCGTTCCGGGTGATGCTCTGGATAAGCCGCATGTGCGAGTGGACGGGGGCGGCGAGGTCTCGGGAGGGGGTGGAACCGTCGAGACTGCGGTAGGCAGTGGTGGACAGCCGAAGTGCGGCGGCCTGACTTCCGTTCACGTCTACTGAGTCGGGCAGTGCTGCCAGTACTGGGGTCGCCGCAGTGGCCGCGACCGAGCCGAGGAACTTTCGTCGGTTCACGTCGTCACCGTTCAGCTGTCCCGGGCGGCTGTCCGCGAGCCCCACCAACATGGGCGGGATCCCCAGGTGTGCCGAGGCCGCTGCCAGGATGTCCGTGCTGTAGGAGCCCGTACCACGCTTCTCCAACCGGGAGACGGCGGACTGCGACAGCCCGAGGGCTCCCCCTAACTGGGACTGTGACATGCGTTGGCTCTGCCGGGCCAGCTCGATAACCCGGCCGTAGTCCCCGATCCGGGACGCCTCCCGGACCGCCGCCATCTGCCAGTTCACCGGCATACCCTCACGCTAAAGGACCGCACGACACCGGGCCCCTACCCGTACCCGCTGAGCGGGTAACCGTATGTGGATGCCGCATGCGCGATGGTCCCAGAGCAGTCGACGGCCGTTGACTGCATGCAGTGCAGCAACACGGCCGGCAACCAGCCGTGTTCTGGACTCGGTGCTCCGCCCTCCTCCTCTGCAAAGGGAATGCGAGTGGTCGGCCGGCACCCACTCCCAGCCCACCGCGAGCAAACCGAGGCCGCGATGACCACCCACAGCAACGTTCAGGGCCAGCAGAGCGTCGTCACCTACCCGCCGGGCACCGTCGTCTACGACGTTGTCGCCGGTGCCGTCGGCAGAGTTGCGGATCCGGAGGCATACCCGCCCGCATGCTCGGGTTGCGTCTGCGTTCTGGTCGTGCCGCTCGTCGGGTCCGCACCGGCGTGGGAGGCCGAGCCGGACACACTGCGCCGGGCGACCGACGAGGAAAACGAGGCCGCGCTCGCCGAGGCCATGCCCACCGAGGCGGCGGCACCATGAGCGGTGTGCGTCCCGAGGTCGGCGATCTCGTCGTCGCGGTCATGACCGGCACGAAGTGGGTGTGCACGGACATCGCCGGCCTGAAGACCCGGCAACCGGTGTGGCTGCTGCGCCCGTTGTACGGCGCTGCCGGCCGGGGGCATCTACGCGTCGGCCGGAGCGACCTCGTGTCGTACCCGGTGGTCGCCCGTCGCGGCGAATGGATCCAGCCGTGAGCGGCCGCCACGCCGCACCGAGGACGGCGACCTCGGATTCAGTCTGACGCCTGTTCGCAAGCCTACGAAGGGAACCACATGTTTGCTCATTCCGACCGGCTCCCGACCGGGACGCCGCTCCCGTCCGGTCATCTCACTCCCGCCCCATGGGGCCTGCGCCGTATGGCTCCGTACCCGGCGTTCGCCCCCGGCTACGCCCAGGTCGAGCTCGACCCCGTCACGCAGACCGGTCGCTACTTCGACGCCGCCGGGCAGCCGATGATGATGCCGGGGCACGGGACGAGCACCGGCACCAATCCACCCACCAACACCGGTAACCCGTCCGACGGTTCGGGTCCGGGGGGCTCCGGTGGCGGTGACCAGGACACCGGGAACGACAGCGACCAGTGACGCATCCGGGTCCGGTTCTGGTCGTCACCAACCTGGACGACCCCACGACCGACCTGGTGACTGACGAGCTGCACGGCCGGGGTGTCCCGGTCGTGCGGTTCGACTCCGGGGACTTCCCCGCCACCTTGTCGGTCGCGGCCACCCTCACCGGCGACGGCCTCGCAGGCACCCTGACCACGTCGTCGCGCACCGCCGACCTCGGGCACGTGCGGTCGCTGTACTACCGTCGCCCCTCCGGCTTCACTTTCCCACACCTGGACGAGCAGACCGCGCGGTTCGCCGTCACCCAAGCCCGCTACGGCCTCGGCGGCGTCATCGCCGCCCTGCCCGGCTGCCTGTACGTCAACCACCCCCACCGCATCGGCGACGCGGAGTTCAAGCCGTCCGGTCTCGCCGCCGCGGCGACAGCCGGGTTCCGACTCTCACCGACCCTGATCACCTCGAACCCTGCCGCCGCGAGGAACTTCATCAAGCGGCACGGACCGGTGATCTACAAACCACTCTCCGCGCCCCTCTACCGCGACGAGAACGGCGTTTCCTGCACGGTGAAGGTCGCCGAGGTCACGGCGGATGAGATCGACGACGCCGTCAGCGGCACCGCCCACTTGTTCCAACAGCGCATCGACAAGGCCACCGACATCCGCGTGACCGTCATCGGCGACCAGATCTTCGCCGTGCGCATCGACTCGGACCTGTTGGACTGGCGCACCGACTACGGCCGGCTCACCTACTCGGTAGTCGAGCCGCCCTCGGGGATCACCAAGGCCCTGCGCGCCTACCTCGCACACTTCCGGCTCGTCTTCGGCGCTTTCGACTTCGCCGTCGACCGCGAAGAGCAATGGTGGTTCCTGGAGTGCAACCCGTCCGGACAGTGGGCGTGGCTGGAGCCGGAGACCGGCTTGCCCATGATCGCGGCCATGGCCGATCTGCTCGAAAGGAAGACCGTGTGACCGACGACGACAAGGCCCTCCGCACGGCCCTCGCCAACCGCCTGGCCGCCGGTGGCTACCTTCGCACCGCCCCGTGGCGCGCCGCCGTTGAAGAGCTACCCCGCCACGCATTCCTGCGCGGCGGCTTCTTCGATCAGGTAGCCGACTCGACACCGACGGCGTGGCGGCCGGTCCTGCCCCATGACCCGGGCTGGTTGAGGCGCTGCTACGACGACGACTCCCTCGTCACCCAGACCGCCGGAACGATCGTCCCCCGGGACATCCGCGGCGAGATCCTGCGCGCCCCCACCTCATCAAGCACCATGCCCGGCCTGGTGGTGCGGATGCTCGAAGACCTTCAGGTGGAGGACGGTCACCGGGTGTTGGAGATCGGCACCGGCACCGGCTACTCCACCGGGCTCCTGTGCCACCGGCTCGGCGACGACCACGTGACCTCCGTGGAGATCGACCAGGACGTGGCCGGCCGCGCCCGGGGCGCTCTCGCCAACATCGGCTACCACCCGCGCGCCCTCGTGGGCGACGGCCTTGTCGGCGACACCGACGGCGCGCCCTACGACCGGCTGATCGCCACGTGCGGCGTGGTCGATGTGCCGTACGCCTGGGTCGAGCAGACCCGACCCGGCGGAATCATCCTCGCCACCCTGTGCGGCTGGCTCTACTCCTCCGAACTCGCCCGGCTCACCGTGGGTGAGGACGGGACAGCCCACGGCCGGTTCCTCGGCGGTCAGATCTCTTTCATGCTCGTCCGCCCCCAACTACCCCCACCACTCGGGATGCTGCCCGACCTGGACAACGGAGCCGAACGTCCCACCTCGCTCGGGGCCGATGCGCTGGACGACTGGAACACCCGCTTCGTCGCCCAGCTCGCCGCTCCCGGAGCGCAGCGCATCAGCCTGGACCGCAACGGGCGTACCGAGCACATCCTCATCGACGTATCCGCCGGTGCGTGGGCATCTCTTGCCCAGGTCGGGGACGACTGGATGGTTCGGCAGGGTGGACCTGTCCGTCTCTGGGACGCGGTCGAGGGGCACGTCATCCGCTGGCGCGCCGATGGCGCCCCCGACCTCGAACGATTCGAGGTCACTGTCACCCCCGAGGGCCAGACCGTCACCTGGCCCAAGGTCTGACTGCGGCGACAACCAGGAGTGGGACGATGGGCAACTCGGCAGACGAACCTCTGGACCGCTGGGCGGCCCGCAGACAACAGCACTTACGGCCGGTCGGCGAACGGAAGGCCGTCAGTAAGCCCTGAACCGGCACACCATGGCCGTGGCAGCCGGTCCACCAACGTGCCGGGCCCGGGAAGCTGTTCCCGGGCCCGCCGCGTCGTAACGATGCGTCAACCGCCACCGCCCCGACGCGTCACCGTGCCGGCCACGGCACCTCCGGCGCCCGGTAGTAGTCGATGCCCAGGGCGTCCCAGCGGGGGCCCTGGGCGGCCAGCCGCGTCCGGTACGCGCCCCAGTCGTGCGTCCGGGCCGGCGACCAGCCCAGCTCGGCGATCCCGGGCAGCCGCGGGAACGCCAGGTACTCGATGTTCGACGAGGTCGTCAGGGTCTCCGACCACAGGGGCGCCTCGACTCCCGCGACCGCCCCGGCGGGCGCGCCCTCCAGGTACCTCCCGGGGTCCCAGTCGTAGGCGCGCCGGACGTTCACATAGCCGGCCCAGTTCAGGCCGAGCGGGGTGTCCTTGTCGTACTTCATGTCGAGGTAGGCGCGGTCGGCGGGCGAGAGGATCAGCCCCGTGCCGTGCCGCGCGGCGTCGGCGACCTGCTGCCGCTCCTGCGCGCCCGTCTTGTCGTAGCCCCAGTACTGGGCGAGGGCGCCCCTGACCGGGTGCGCCCCGGTCAGCTGGTGCCAGCCGATCACGGTCTTGCCGTACTTGGCGACCACCGGCTGCACCCGGTCCATGAAGGCGACGTAGTCCGCGTGGCTGGTGGAGTGCGCCTCGTCGCCGCCGATGTGGAGGTAGCGGCCGGGGGTGAGCGCGGCGATCTCCCGGATCACGTCGTCGACGAAGTCGTAGGTGATCTTCTTGGGCACGCACAGCGAGCTGAAGCCGACCTTGGTGCCGGTGTAGAGCGGCGGCGCCTGGCCGTTGCAGTTGAGGTCGGCGTACGAGGCGAGCGCGGCGTTGGTGTGGCCGGGCATGTCGATCTCGGGGACGACGGTCAGGTAGCGGCTGGCGGCGTAGCGGACGATCTCGCGGTAGTCGTCCTTGGTGTAGTGGCCGCCGCGGCCGCCGCCGACCTGGGTGCTGCCGCCGTAGGTCGCCAGCCGCGGCCAGGAGCTGATCGCGATCCGCCAGCCCTGGTCGTCGGAGAGGTGCAGATGCAGCTTGTTGATCTTGTACTGGGCGAGCTGGTCGATGTACCGCTTGACCTGCCCGACGGTGAAGAAGTGCCGGGAGACGTCCAGCATCGCGCCGCGGTAGGCGTAGCGCGGCGCGTCGGAGATCGTCCCGCCGGCGATCCGCCAGGGCCCGGGCTGCCGGGTCTCCTTCTCCACCGCGGCCGGCAGCAGCTGCCGGAGGGTCTGGACGCCGTGGAAGAGGCCGGCCGGGCGGGCGGCGCTGATGGTGACCGCGCGCCCGCCGGAGGTCAGCTTGTAGCCCTCCGCGCCGAGGCCGCGGGTGTCCCGGCCGCCGAGCCTGAGGACGATGCCGTCGGTGCCGCCGCGGGTGGTGACCGGCAGCGAGAAGCCGGTGGCCGGCCGCAGCAGCCCCGCCAGATAGCCGGCGATCCGCTGGGCCTCGCCGGAGTTGCCGGGCACCCGGATCCGGGTGCCCTCACCGATCGTGTACGCGTCACCGGTCGGGCGGACCGAGGCGGGCGCCGGGATCACCCGGTCCAGCGGGGTGACGGCACGGGCCGCGGCGCCCTGCGACGGCACGGCGGCGGTCGCCGTGCCGGCCGCCGCGACCAGCAGCAGCGAGGTCAGGAGTCTGCGTCGTCTCATGGACGGTCCCTTCGGCGAGCTTCGAGCGCGGCACGTCTTTGGCTGGGGCGTTGCGGACGGCGCGTTTCCCTGGGCGCACGTTCTGACTGGCGTGGAGCGACCGGACGGTGACCATGCGTACCGCGCGCCTGGTTACCGGTCAAGGTGTAGACCAGTTTCGGTGCGCGTTCTGGTATACGTGCCCGATATCGGGCAGATTTCTTGCGAATCTTGGCGAGGACCCGCAATATCGACGGGTGCTCGAACGCCGTCCGTCCCATGAGGACCTCATCGACCACCTGGTCCGCAGCACGCCGCTCCAGCGCGGCGAGGCGGCCCGGGTGGTGCTGGACGTGCTGGCGTACTTCGACGAGACCACGGAGGGTTTCGTCCGCCGCAGACACCGCGAGCTGCAGTCCCAGGGGCTGCGGAACGAGGCGATCTTCGAGCGGATCGCACACGAGCTGCCGCACCGCGCCGTGTCGCCCCCCTCGCTCTCGCTGCGCCAGCTGCGCCGCCTGGTCTACGGCTGACCGCCGGGACGGACCAGCGCCCGCCGGAGGACGGCCGGGCACCCATGAACGCCAACGAGAAGGGTCACCGTATGTGCGGGATCGTCGGATACATCGGCAAGCGCGATGTCGCGCCGCTGCTCCTTGAGGGCCTCCAGCGCCTGGAGTACCGCGGCTACGACTCGGCCGGTATCGCCATCCACGCCAAGGGCACCGGCAAGGCCGCGGGCGGTCTGAAGACCGCCAAGGCCAAGGGCCGGGTCCGAGAGCTGGAGTCCCGCCTGCCGAAGCGGTTCGCGGGCAGCACCGGCATCGCGCACACCCGCTGGGCCACCCACGGCGCCCCCACCGACGAGAACGCCCACCCGCACCTGGACACCGAGGGCAAGGTCGCGGTCGTCCACAACGGCATCATCGACAACGCCGCCGAGCTGCGCGCCCGGCTGACCGCCGACGGCGTGACCTTCGCCTCGGAGACCGACACCGAGGTCCTGGCCCACCTCATCGGCAGCTCCACCGCCGCCACGCTGGAGGAGAAGGTCCGCGAGGCGCTCCGCCACATCGAGGGCACCTACGGCATCGCCGTGCTGCACGCCGACTTCGCCGACCGCATCGTGGTCGCCCGCAACGGCTCCCCGGTCGTCCTGGGCATCGGCGAGCACGAGATGTTCGTCTCCTCCGACGTCGCCGCGCTGGTCTCGCACACCCGCCAGGTCGTCACCCTCGACGACGGCGAGATGGCCACCCTCAAGGCCGACGACTACCGCACGTACACCACCGAGGGCTCCCGCACGACGGCGACGCCGGAGACCGTGGAGTACGCGGCCGAGTCCTACGACCTGGGCGGCCACGACACCTACATGCACAAGGAGATCTCCGAGCAGGCGGAGGCGGTGGACCGGGCGCTGCGCGGCCGGATCGACGACCGCTTCTCCACCGTCCACCTCGGCGGCCTCAACCTCGACGCCCGCGAGGCCCGCGCGGTGCGCCGGGTGAAGATCCTGGGCTGCGGCACCTCCTACCACGCCGGCCAGATCGGCGCCCAGATGATCGAGGAGCTGGCCCGCATCCCCTCGGACGCCGAGCCGGCCTCCGAGTTCCGCTACCGCAACCCGGTCGTGGACCCCGACACCCTCTACGTCGCCGTCTCCCAGTCCGGTGAGACCTACGACGTGCTGGCCGCCGTCCAGGAGCTCAAGCGCAAGGGCGCCCGGGTGCTGGGCCTGGTCAACGTGGTCGGTTCGGCGATCGCCCGGGAGACCGACGGCGGCATCTACGTGCACGCCGGCCCCGAGGTCTGCGTGGTCTCCACCAAGTGCTTCACCAACATGGTGGTCTCCTTCGCGCTGCTCGCCCTGCACCTGGGCCGGATCCGGGACCTGTCGGTCGCGGACGGCAAGCGGATCATCGAGGGCCTGCGGAAGCTGCCGGGCCAGATCGACGAGATCCTCAAGGGCGAGGACGACATCAAGAAGCTCTCGGCGCTGTACGCCGACGCCAAGTCGATGATGTTCATCGGCCGGGTGCGCGGCTACCCGGTGGCCCGCGAGGCGTCCCTGAAGCTCAAGGAGGTCTCGTACATCCACGCCGAGGCGTACCCGGCCTCCGAGCTCAAGCACGGCCCGCTGGCGCTCATCGAGCCGGCGATGCCGACGGTCGCGATCGTGCCGGACGACGACCTGCTGGAGAAGAACCGGGCCGCGCTGGAGGAGATCAAGGCCCGCAGCGGTCGGATCCTCGCCGTCGCCCACCAGGAGCAGGAGAAGGCCGACCACACCATCGTGGTGCCGAAGAACGAGCCCGAGCTGGACCCGATCCTGATGGGCATCCCGCTCCAACTCCTCGCCTACCACACGGCGTTGGCCCTGGGCCGGGACATCGACAAGCCGCGCAACCTGGCCAAGTCCGTCACGGTGGAGTAGTCCCCCCGCGAGCGCTGGCTCCGCGTGCG
Organism: Streptomyces noursei; assembly: GCF_016917755.1. Classification (GTDB taxonomy): domain Bacteria; phylum Actinomycetota; class Actinomycetes; order Streptomycetales; family Streptomycetaceae; genus Streptomyces; species Streptomyces yunnanensis. The sequence continues at coordinate 3,996,400 of NZ_CP070326.1, forward strand.
TGCCACCATACGCACACGGAGCCGGCGCCTCCCCTTTTGCCGGCGTCGCCCATTACGCCGGCGGGATGCCGCCGCCCCGGGATCCGTCACTTCCCGACCGGCAGCACGTCGTTGTGACCGTTTTCTACCCGTCACAAGCGCACGAGCAACCTCCGGACGGCAACCGGACGCCCACTGCCCACAATCCCCATGACGCCCCCTCAACTGTGGACATACCGCGGAGAGCCGATCAACGAGGGGCGCGCGCAAGGGAGTTCGCCCGCGCTCCGGGCCGGGCGGCCGCGCGCCGGCGTCAGGGAATGACCATGACCGGGCGCTGCGCACGGCGCGCCAGCCGGCCGGCCACCGAGCCGAAGATCCGGCCGACGAGGCCGTGCGTCGAGCCGACCACGATGGCGTCGGCCTCGTACTCCCGGCCGACCTCCTCCAGCTCGTGGCAGATGTCGCCGCCGCGCTCGACGAGGATCCAGGGGACCTCGGCGAGGTGGTCGGCGCAGGCCAGCTCCAGCCCGAGCACCTCGGTGCGGTGATCGGGGACGTCCACGAAGACCGGGGGCTCGCAGCCCGCCCACACCGTCGTCGGCAGCCGATTGGCCACGTGGACGAGGATCAGGCCCGTGCCGTGGCGCCGCGCCATACCGATTGCATACGCCAACGCGCGTTCGCTCGACGTGGAGCCGTCGAAGCCGACCACGACGCCGTGCCGGAAGGCGGGATCGCAGGAGTGGTGCTTCTGTTCCGCCGCTTCGAGGTCCGCCATCGGATCGGCGACCTGCTTGCGGTCCGCGGGTTCAGGGGTTTCGTGACCGGCCATGGGTGTCTCGGCGAGAACGTCCTCTTGCGGAGGGGCGAACGGGGAACGGCGATTGACTTGATCCGGCAGTTGACCTGGGCGGCTCGATCAAGGAGCGGGAGCCATAGTTCAAAGAGGAACGATACGACTGGGAATCATCTTCCCAAGCCGATACCCCAAGAGTACGGCGCTACTCCTCCACCGCCCAGAACGCACACGGCCCCCCGGGGAGCCCGCACGGGCACCCCGGGACCGCAAGCGTTCCCCGGAGCATGCCGGAGCGTGGCGCGGATGGCAATGCCCCGGCCTGCCCCCGTACGTACCCCCGGCGGCCCCTTGCGATCGCCGGCGGCACCGCCCCCGCCGACCGCCCGCGGCGATCTCCACGCCACCGACGCCGTCCGGTAGATCACCCGACCCGGTGAGCGGCGGCGCACCCCGGGGCGCATCCGGATGCGCCCCGGCGCCCGTCACCTTGATCGCGTGCGGGACCGCCGGGACGGATGCGGGCGGCGGTGCCGACGGCCCCTCGGCGGCGGCCGGCGCGCGGCGCGGGTTGTCAACGCGGCCCGGACGGACGGCCGTACGGCGGCCCGGTGCAGGCATCGATCACCAGGGGGACATAAGTGGGCACATTTGGACAGAAGGGCAAAGGGGGAGGCGTGTTGAGAGGGGGCGTACACCGACCGGTAGAGGCGTCCGCAAGTCTGTGCACGACCGTTTTCAGCCAACTTCCGGCCCGGATCCTCACCTTGCCCCAGACCCCCCTCAACCCGGGTGTGAGCAGGGAGGAAAGGACCGCCGGGCATGGTTGTGCCCTATTGCGAACGGGCAGAGCCGAGACGCGCACTTCCCATGCAGGCCCGACGAGTGGAACGCTTCGTGATCGAATGCTTCGCGCCAAGTTGCCATATCGACATACCAGTGGGTGGTGAACTTGGCACTCCATCCTCACGGGACACAGTAGATTCGATCTTGGTCAGTGACGGCGGGGGAACTGTGCAGGACCGAGAGGGCGAGACGACCGAGGGGGGCTTAAGTGCCATGAGCCAGGACTCCGCTGCCGTACCAGATGCCGCACGCAAGCTCGCCGCCCGACGACGCCGCGAAATAGTCGCGGTGCTCCTCTTCAGCGGCGGCCCCATTTTCGAGAGCTCCATTCCGCTCTCGGTCTTCGGCATCGACCGCCAAGACGCCGGCGTTCCGAGGTACCGGCTGCTTGTGTGCGCCGGCGAAGATGCGCCTTTGCGCACGACCGGGGGGCTCGAACTATCGGCCCCCTACGGGCTGGAGGCGATCTCCCGTGCCGGGACGGTCGTCGTACCGGCCTGGCGTTCCATCACCCAGGCCCCGCCGCCCGCGGCGCTCGACGCGCTGCGCCGCGCGCACGAAGAAGGGGCCAGGATCGTCGGGCTGTGCACGGGGGCGTTCGTCCTCGCCGCGGCCGGACTGCTCGACGGCCGACCGGCCACCACCCACTGGATGTACGCGCCGACGCTCGCCAAGCGTTATCCGTCCGTCCATGTGGATCCGCGCGAGCTCTTCGTCGACGACGGCGACGTGCTCACCTCCGCCGGCACCGCCGCCGGAATCGACCTGTGCCTGCACATCGTGCGCACCGACCACGGCGCCGACGCGGCCAACGCGCTCGCCCGCCGACTGGTCGTCCCGCCCCGGCGGACCGCGTCCGACCTCGGGCACCAGCGCTACCTGGACAGGTCATTACCGGAGGAGATCGGCGCCGACCCGCTCGCCGAGGTCGTCGCCTGGGCGCTGGAGCACCTCCACGAGCAGTTCGACGTGGAGACGCTGGCGGCCCGCGCGTACATGAGCCGACGCACCTTCGACCGGCGGTTCCGCTCCCTCACGGGCAGCGCGCCGCTCCAGTGGCTGATCACCCAGCGGGTCCTCCAGGCCCAGCGGCTGCTGGAGACCTCCGACTATTCGGTGGACGAGGTCGCCGGCCGGTGCGGGTTCCGCTCGCCGGTCGCGCTGCGCGGCCACTTCCGGCGGCAGCTGGGCGCCTCGCCCGCGGCCTATCGGGCGGCCTATCGCGCCCGTCGGCCGCAGAGCGGTGCACCCGAGCCCGCGCTGCGTCCGGAGCGGGCCGAGCGTCCCGAGCGCGAGCGGGCGGCGCTGGGCAGCGAGCGGTTCTCGGCCGCCGCACTGGGCGGGCACGGTCTGGCCGCCGAGGTGGCGGACGCGACCAAGCCGCCGTCGGAGGGGTATGCCACACGACTGCCGGAGACCCCGGTCGGCCGGGGGGCCGGTCGGCCCGTACTGCCCGGTCAGCGGGAGCGCCCCGTAGGGTGAGACGTATGAACGATCGCATGGTGTGGATCGACTGCGAGATGACCGGACTCTCGCTGGCGAGTGACGCGCTTATCGAGGTGGCCGCCCTGGTCACCGACTCGGAACTGAACGTGCTGGGTGACGGAGTGGATGTGGTGATCCGTCCCCCGGCCGAGGCGCTGACCACCATGCCGGAGGTGGTGCGACAGATGCACACCGCCTCCGGGCTGCTGGCCGAGCTGGACTCCGGAACGACGCTGGAGGCGGCCGAGGCACAGGTGCTTGATTACATCAAGCAGCATGTGCCGGAGCCGAGGAAGGCGCCGTTGTGCGGAAACTCCGTCGGTACCGACCGCGGCTTCCTGCTGCGCGACATGCCGACGCTGGAGAGCTACCTGCACTACCGGATCGTCGATGTGTCGTCCGTGAAGGAACTGGCCCGGCGCTGGTTCCCGCGGGCGTACTTCAACAGTCCGGACAAGAACGGCAACCACCGGGCGCTGGCCGACATCCGCGAATCCATCGCGGAGTTGCGCTACTACCGGGAGGCCGTGTTCGTGCCCCAGCCGGGGCCGGACTCGGAGACCGCGAAGGCCATCGCGGCCAAGCACAAGCTGCCTGCCGAACCGGAGTCGGCGGCACAGTGACGCAGCTCGCTCCCAGGGACGCGAAACCTGGGAGCGAGCACCCCTCCGGAACCTGTACACTTTTTCTCAGCCGGTGGGGAAAAGGAACCACACAGCACCGGTCTTGGTGGGTATAGCTCAGCTGGTAGAGCACCTGGTTGTGGTCCAGGATGTCGCGGGTTCGAGTCCCGTTACTCACCCCACTGTCGAGGCCCCCGATCTTCGGATCGGGGGCCTCGAGTGTTTCCGGGCGGACGCCGCCGCCGGCCGGGGCGGGCCGGCCGAGCCTCAGTAGCCGACGGTGAAGCGCTCGCCGAGGTGGGCGGGCTGCTCCAGCTCGTCGAGGAGCGCGACGGCGTAGTCCTCGGTGGAGATCCGGCTGCTGCCGTCCGCAGCGACCACCAGGTCCTCCAGGGCGGTGCGGTAGGTGCCGGTGCGCTCGCCGGGCTCGATGGTGCCGGCCGGGCTGAGGTTGGTCCACCGGACGTCGGAGACGGTGCGGTAGAAGTCCAGCGCGTCGCCGTGCGCGTGCATGATCTGCAGCAGCGGGATCGGGAGGCCCTCGGTGTCCCAGACCTGGACGCCGTCGGGCTTGCGGAGCGAGCCGGCGCCGCCGACCGCGATCAATCGGGGCATCTCCCCGCCCAGCATGCGCAGGCCCTCGACCAGTGCCTCGGCGGCGGGCCGGATGGTGGCGATGTGGCCCGGGCCGTCGCCGCCGCCGACCGCGCTCACCACCACGTCCTGGCCCTTGGCGACCTCGGCGACGGATTCCGGATCGAGCACGTCGCCGTAGGTCACGGTGAGGGCGGGGTGGGTCATGGTGACCTTCGCGGGGTCGCGGACAGCCGCGGTGACCTGGTGGCCGCGGCGCAGCGCCTCGTCGAGGATGCGGCTGCCGATGGTGCCGGTGGCCCCGAAGAGAGCGATCTTGGACATGGTGGGTTCTCCCGGTGGTTCGGTGGGGGGCGAGGTGCGCCCGCGTGGACCGCGGTGTTCCGGCCTCCGCGGTGCGGCTGCCGTTTTCCGCCATCAGTCGTGCTGACGTCTCCTACGCTAGGGGTATCAACGGGAGATTTCGGGGTAGCGAGGCGACGGGTCATGGTGAAAAAGCGACAGGACCCCCGAGAGGACGCAGAGGCGATCCGTGAGGTGCCGTTCTCCGCGCCGGCCGGGCGGCCCGCCGGCGTGGAGGTGCTGACCCTCGCCGAGCTGCGCGAGCGTGCGGACGCCTGCCGACTCTCCACCCCGCACCGGCCCGGATTCCACCATCTGCTGGTCCTGGACCGCGGGCGGCTGGTGCACTGCGTCGACTTCAAGGAGCACCGCCTCGCGCCCGGGGACCTGCTGTGGTCGCGGCCCGGGCAGGTGCAGCACTTCGGGGACCTGACGGGCGCGGAGGGGCGGTTGGTGCTCTTCGAGTCCGGGTTCCTGGACCCGGCGACCGCCGCCGCGGCCCGGATCGAGGACTGGTACGGGCCGGCCGTGCTGCACCCCGAGGGCGCCGCGGCCCGGGCGCTGGACGAGGCGCTGGGGCAACTGCACCGGGAGTTCGGGGCGCTGGGCGGGCTGCCGCTGGAGGTGCACCTGGAGGTGCTGCGGCATCTGCTGGCCGTCCTGGTGCTGCGGGCCGCGCATCCGGCCGGGCCGGCGGACGGGGCGGCCGACGGGACGTGCGAGGCGGGCGAGACGTATCTGCGGTTCCGGGACGCGGTGGAGCGGGGGTTCGCCCGCAGCCGCCGGGTGGCCGACTACGCCCGGGCGCTGGGCTATGCGCCGCGCACCCTCTCGCGGGCCACCGAGGCGGCGGCGGGGGTCGGCGCGAAGGAGTTCATCGACCGGCGGGTGGTGCTGGAGGCCAAGCGGCTGCTGGCGCACGGCGATCAGCCGGCCTCGCGGATCGCGGACCGGCTGGGCTTCGCGGACGCCACCAACTTCAGCAAGTTCTTCCAACGGCAGGCCGGGGTCACGCCGATCGCGTTCCGGGCCGCCGTGCGGGGCGGCGACTGACCGGCCGCCGTCGGCCCCGGGAGGGGCGGGGCGCGGCGGGTGGGGGGTGGGGCCGCCGCGCCCCGCATCGGGGGCAGTCCGGGGCTCGGAACGGGCCCGGACCGGTGGGGGGTCAGCCGGTGTAGGCGCCGAGTGCCTTGGTGAAGGCCAGCGGGGCCTGGTCGAGGGAACTGCACGTCGGCTGGGCGGAGTTGGTGGATCCACCGGGGCAGGGCCGGTCGCGGTTGGCGGACCACATGGCCAGCCAGGCCAGGTGCTTGCTCTGGGCGAACTTCACCAGGGCGGCGGCGTCGGCGGGCTTGAAGACCTCGCCCTGGACGTCGTTGACGCCGATCATCGGGGTGACCGCCACGGTCCTCCAGGCGTCCGCGTCGCCCAGGCCGAGGGCCTTCTTCAGCTGGGCCTGGGTGGCGGTGGCGGCCTGGGTGGCGTACGTGCCCATGTTGCCGTTGTAGGAGGAGCCGTAGTCCATCGCCATGATGTTGACCGCGGAGATCCGCGCGCCGTTCTGCTTGGCGTTGGCCAGGAGGTTGACGCCGTCCTGGGTGAGGCCCTCGGGCATCACCGGCAGGGTGAAGGAGACGTCGAGGCCCGGGTGCTGCTTCTGGAGCTGGGCGATGGCCTGGGCGCGGCGGGTGTTGGCGGCGGTGTCGGGCAGCGCGCCGCCCTCGATGTCGAAGTCCACCTTGGTGAGCTTGTACTGGTCGACGGCCTTGCCGTAGGCGGCGGCCAGTTGGGAAGCGGAGGAGCAGGCGGCGGCCAGCTCGGTGCCGTTGGCGCCGCCGAAGGAGACCCGGACGTCGCCGCCGGCCTTGCGCAGCGCCGGTATCTGCTTGGCCACCGCGTCGCTGCCGAGGTCGCCCGAGCCGCCCCACTTGGGGACGCAGCCGCCGCCGGAGGTGAGAAAGGCGAGGGTGAAGTGCTTGACCCCGGTCTGCTGCGCGGTGCCGGCCAGGTCGAAGGCCGGGGTGAGGGAGGTGTCGACGTACGGGGCGAAGCCGGCCTTGGCGCCGGCAGCGGGGGTGCCGGCGGCGGGGGCGCCGGGCCGCGGGGCCTTGGTGGCCATCGCGGAGCCGGCGACGACGAACCCGCCGCCGACCGCCAGCGCGCCGGCCACCGCCGCGCCGATCACCATGGTCGTGCGGCTCGTCCGGCGCCGGTGTGCCGAGGAACTCATCTCGTGCCTGCCTGTCGTCACATGGGGGTGGGGTGGGGCGCACCGAGGGGGAGGTGCATCCTGCACGCTAGCGGCAGCGAAACGGACAAATGCCGGGTTCCGCACGGCGGTTGGCGGAATTATGGCCCCCTTAAGGAAGCCGAAGGGGGTGGTTAAGAGCCGGTGCCCCGGCCCGGGGAGCCGGCGCCCGGTGCGGCGGTGCGGGCGGCCCGCCGTCCGCGGGCGCCGAACACCCGGCCGCCGATCCGGCGCCGCAACCGGTGGCCGCGCCGGGCGCCGGCGTGGGCCCGCCGCCCGTCCAGGGCCAGCCAGACCCGGACCTCGGTGCCGCCCAGCACCGAGCGTCCGATCCGGACGTCGCCGCCGGTGGACTCCGCCAGCCGGCGGACGATGTCCAGGCCGAGCCCCGTGGAGCCGCCCCCGGCCGCCGCCGGACGGTCCTCCCGGCCGCCGCCCGACCAGCCGCGGCGCAGCGCGGCGGCCGGATCGGCGATGCCCGGCCCGGCGTCCGAGACCAGCACGATCACCGCATCGTCGGCATTGTGGACGTCGACGGCGAAGGCGGTGCCCTCGGGGGTGTGCCGGAAGACGTTGCCGAGCATGGCGTCCAGGGCCGCGGCGAGGTCGGGGCGGGCGACCGGTACCCGCACCGGGCGGTCCGCGCCGGCGACCCGGACGGTGCGGCCCTCGTCCTCGGCCAGCGCGGACCAGAAGTCCATCCGCTCGCGGATCACTTCGGCCGCGTCGCAGCCGGCCGCGGCGGCGGCCTGTGCGGTGTGCTCCCGCTGGGCGCGGGCGGTGCGGATGATCTGGTCCACCTCGTGCTCCAGTTGCTCGACGGCGGCCCGGGTCTGCTCGGCGGCCGGACCGTCGCCGAGCGAGGCCGCGTTGAGCCGGAGCACGGTCAGCGGGGTGCGCAGCCGGTGCGAGAGGTCGGCGGCCAACTCGCGTTCGTTGGCGAGGAGTTGGACGACCTGGTCGGCCATGGAGTTGAAGGCGCTGGCCGCCGAGCGCAGCTCCTTCGGGCCGTCCTCCTGGACGCGGACGCCGAGGTCGCCGCGGCCCAGGTCGTGGGCGGCGGCGGACAGCCGCTCGGCGGGGCGCACCATCCGGGTGCCGAGCCGGTCGGCGACCGCGACCGACCCCAGGACCAGTGCCAGTCCGACGCCGGCCAGTACCGCCCAGGAGGTGGCCACACCGTTGGTGAGCGCGTCGTCGGGGACGTACACCTCGACGACGGCGATGCCGGAGGCGACCGCGGTGGGCTGGAGCAGCGAGGTGCCGCCGGGGACCTCGGCGATGGAGGCCCGGCCGAGCCGGACGGCGGCGGCGACATCGGCGGGGGCGGCCCGGCGGACACCGACCTCGGTCGGGCTGCCGCCCTTGGCGGCAGCCGGGACGTGGATGCCGATCCCACCGCCGGGGCCGGTCTCGGCGCTGGCCAGGGCCCGTTCCAACTGGGTGCGGTCGGTGGTGATGGCCAGGACGGGGCCGATGGCGGCGGCCTGCCGCTCGGCGCCTCCGTAGGCGCGGTCGGAGGCCATCTCCTTGACCACCAGACCCAACGGGACCGCGAAGGCGACCACGACCATCGTGGTGACCGCCAGGGCCACCTTGACCAGGGCCCACCTCACGGCGTCCCGCCTCTCCACTCCTTCGGCGCGCCGCCCGCGAGGCGCGGCGGTGCGGCTGCCGCGGCCGCCGGGCGGGGCTGCCCCCGGCTCACCGGGGCGGCTCCAGCTTCACCCCGACACCGCGCAGGGTGTGCAGGTACCGGGGCCGGGCCGCGGTCTCGCCCAGTTTGCGGCGCAGCCAGGACAGGTGGACGTCGATGGTCTGGTCGTCGCCGTAGGACTGCTGCCAGACCTCGGCGAGGAGTTCCTTGCGGGGCACGACCACGCCGGGGCGCTCGGCGAGGAAGGCCAGCAGGTCGAACTCGCGGCGGGTGAGGTCCAGTGCGACGCCGTCGAGTTCGGCCTGGCGGCGCAGCGGGTCGATGGACAGCCCGCCGACCCGGGTCGCCCGTGAGGGCGGTTCGGCCCCCGGCGCCCCGCCCCGGGACCGGCGCAGCACGGCCGCCATCCGGGCCGAGAGGTGCTCGACCGAGAACGGCTTGGTGAGGTAGTCGTCGGCGCCGTCGTTGAGCAGCCGGACGATCTCGGCCTCGTCGTCCCGCGCGGTGGCGATGATCACCGGGACGTCGGTGATGCCGCGCAGCATCTTCAGCGCCTCGCCGCCGTCCAGATCGGGCAGACCGAGGTCGAGGACGACCAGGTCGAATCCGACGTGCGCGACCTCGCGCAGCGCCTCCAGGGCGGTCCCGACGCTGCGCACCGCGTGCCCGGCCTCGGTCAGATGCCGGATGAGCGCGGAGCGTACGAACTGGTCGTCCTCGACCACGAGCACTCGTGCCATGGGCGGCACCGTACGCCATACGGGCGCGTTCCCCTGCGCACGGTTGACGACCGGACGGCGTCACCCCCGGTGGCGGGCGGGCGGATTCATCCCCACCGGCGCCGCAATGACGGCCTCCCGCGGCCCGTACGGGCGGGCGCCCTAGCCGGGACCCACCATGTTGGTGTCGCCGACCTGCGGGTCGATGAGTCGGGAGCCGAACAGGCCGCTCCCCGAGGGGTCCGGATCGGCGCTGGCCGGCGCGCTGAACACGGCCAGCGTGATGAGGGTTCCGACGATGAGGGCTGCGACACGGCGCATTGCACGAGCCTCCCGGGAAGTCGCTGATCTTTCGCTCACTCTGCCCGACTTCCTCCGCCTATACGCGCTAAATCCCTCTTGTGGCGGTTATATGACGCGGCGTCGGATCGGGGAAAGCGAGGCGCCGCCCCGGCCCCGCACCGTCAAGCCCGCGTGGACGGGGTTGTTCTTTCCGCCGGCCGGCATGGTCCTATAGGGGGCATGGACAGAGGGAGTTCGGGGCGGGGCCTGGTGCACGCGGCGGCCTGGACGCTGGCGACCGGCGCCGCGGTCGCCCTGTCGTGGTTCGGCGTGCACACCGTACTGTCCGGCACGGTGTACGACGCGCCGCGGGCGCTTCCGCTCTCCGACCAGGTGGCGTCCTCGGCCCTGCCGCAGGTCTCCTCCACCCATCGGCCGAAGCCGTCCGCCTCGCCGTCCGCGAGCCCCTCCTCCTCCCCCGCCGACGACCGGCCGCCGCGGACCGCGGCGCCGTCCCGCTCCCTGGACGCCCCCTCGTCCACCTCCTCGGCCCTGCCCGACAGCGGCACCCCGGCGCCCACCGGCGACCGGATCCGCGGCTATGTCACCAACGGCGGCCGGGTGGTGCTCTCGCTGGGCGCCGACTCCGCCGAGCTGGTGTCCGCGACACCGAACGCGGGCTGGCAGATGCAGGTGTGGAAGCAGAACCAATGGCTCCGGGTCGACTTCACCGGCGGCGGCGCGCACACCTCGGTGATCTGCACCTGGAACGGCCATCCACCACTGGTGGAGACCAGCAACCACGCGTCGTAGCACGGGAGTTGACATGCCGTCGGACGCCCCTACGTGAAGACCCCGGCGGGCGGGGACGGCGAGGCGACCGCGGTGGCGTCGGTGACCGGGGCCGCGCCGCCGGTGAAGTCCAGCAGCGCCCGGCCGTGCTCGACCCGGCCGGCGTGCGGGTCGCCGGCCGCCCGCCGGGTCAGCTCGGCGACCGGCAGCGTCCGGTCGGCGGCGAGCAGCACCGCGTTGCCGAACCGCCTGCCGCGCAGCACGGCCGGCTCGGCGGTCAGGGCCAGCTCGGGGAAGACGGTGTGGACGGTGGCTATCTGGCCGCGCAGGAACGCCAGCGGCGGCCCGTCGGCGAGGTTGGCCGCGTAATGGCCGCCGGGCCGCAGCGCCCGGCGCACCTCCGTCACGAACTCCACGCTGGTCAGGTGCGCGGGTGTGCGGGCGCCGGCGAAGACGTCGGCGATGACCAGGTCCGCCCAGCCGTCCGGGATCCTGGCCAGCCCGGCGCGGGCGTCCGCACCGCGCACCCGTATCCGCCAGGTGCTCTCCAGCGGCAGCCGCTCACGGACGAGCTGGACCAGTGGGGTGTCTATCTCCACGACCTGCTGGGTGGACCGCGGCCGGGTCGCGGCGATGTACCGGGCCAGGGTCAGGGCGCCGCCGCCGAGGTGGACGACGCGCAGCGGCGCACCGGGCGGGGCGACCAGGTCGGCGATGTGCCCCAGCCGCCGCTGGTAGGAGAACTCCAGGTACGCCGGGTCGTCGAGGTCCACGTGGGACTGCGGGGCGCCGTCTATCAACAGCGTCCAGCCGCGCGGCCGGTCCCGATCGGGTCGCAGTTCCGCGACCCCGCCGCCCACCGTTCCGGTGACGGACTCCGGGCCGCGCCCGCGCCTGCTTCTCGCCATGCCTCCAGTATGGCGGTCAGCCGTGGCACGGTATCCGCAGGTCAGGGATGGTGCGAGAAGCCAGGCGGCGGACCGCCCGACGGCCGGAGCCGCGGGCAGCCCGCCTGGTGTGCCGCGACCCGAGCCGGTCCGATGTCCCTTCGGACCGGCTCCGGATCACTTGTTGATGCAGTGGTTACCGAACGCCGGGTTCAGCAGCGCGATGATGTCGACGCTGTTGCCGCACACGTTGATCGGAATGTCGATCGGGATCTGGATGACGTTGCCGCTGAGGACGCCCGGCGAGTGCTTGGCGATCCCCTTCGCGTGCGCGCCCCGGCCATGGTGACGGCCCTCCTTGAAACGGCCGTGGCTCTTGCCGTGGTGCCCGCCGTCGTAGGCGGTGGCGGCGCCCGCGCCGCTCAGCACCAGGGCCGAGGTGGCCGCGGCCATCGCGGCGGTCTTGACGAACCGCTTCATCCCATTCTCCTTTTCAGCTCGCGTATGGGGCATCGGACACAACGAACAATATGGGTTACGGATACGGCCGTTACCACTTAAGCGGATTCATTAGGCTGACTGGCTGGCGGACGACCGGTGGAAAACGGGGGTGGGGCCGCGGCGCGCCTGCCGCGATTTCCAACATGATTTCTGCCAGAGTGCTCTCCTGTTTGACTGATTGAAGTCGGAGAGGACCACATGCCGAAGTCGATGGACCGCACCAGGTGCGGCGCGGTATGCGCGCTCGCGACCCTGGCTTTGTCGGCCGCGCTGACTTCGGCAGTGGCCGCCCCGGCTCCCCCGGAATCCCCGCGCATTCCGTTCGCCGAGCGCTTCCACAGCACCGGGCACGGCGGTATCGCGCGGGCCGGCCGCACCACCGTCACCCGAACGGCGCACCTCGACACCGACGACGCCCCGCGCACCGTCGGCTCCAGCAGCGCCCGGCTACGGCTGCCGGCCGGCTCCCGGGTGCGCTACGCCCGGCTGTACTGGGGCGGCGACCTGCGCCCCGGCGGGCCCCGGGCGGCCCGGAACACCGGCCAGGTGCTGCTCGCCGGTCCCCGCGGCCGGTACGAGGAGGTGCGCGCGGACGGCCCGATCGGGCGCCGCAGCACCGCCCGGACCGACGTCTACCAGGCGTCCGCGGACGTCACCGCCCTGGTGCGGCGCGGCGGCCCGGGCACGTACACGGTGGCCCGGGCGGCCACCGGGCGCCGGGCGGCGCGGGCCGGGTCCTGGGGCGGCTGGGTGCTGGTGGCCGCCTACGAGAACCCGCGGGAGCCGCTGCGGCGGCTGACGCTGTGGGACGGATTCGAGGCGCTGGGCGGGAAGCGCCGGGCGCTCGCGGTGGAACTGCCCGGGCTGCGCATTCCGGCGCATTCCCGGGGACGGGCCGGAGTCGTGGCCTACCGCGGAACGCGCGGAACCCACGGAAAAATCTCCGCCCGGGCCGGCCGCATTACTCCGGTCGCGCTCCATGGTGCGGCCGATCCAGCGAATGAGGGGCCGCAATCGATGCGCCCGAATTCCGGTCGGCAGGCGCCGGGTAGGGCCACATACCACAACGCCCTCGGTTTTGATTCCGATGTCTTCGACCTGACGCCGGCGCTCCGGTCCGGAGGCGACCGGCTGGCATTCCGCTTCACCACCCGAAAGGCGGGTTATTTGCTCGGCGCGCTCTTCGTCCAGGCCGATCTGCGGCGCTGAGCGGCGGGCTTCGGCAATTCCCGCGGAGTTTTTGACAGCTCGGTAATCAGGGGAGCAGTGCGCGTGCCGCCACAAGACCCGCCGTCCCAGGAGCGGCTCACGGTCCTGCATGTGTCCCAGCCGGTCGACGGCGGGATCGCCCGGGTCGTCGCCGGCCTGGTCCGTTCCCAGGTGGCGGCCGGGCTGCGGGTGGTGGTGGCCGCGCCGCCCGGCGGCACCCTGCACGCGGAGGCCGCGGTCGCGGGCGCCGAGGTGGTGCTCTGGCCGGCCCGCGGCGCCCTCGGCACGGCGCTGTCCGCGTCGGCGCGGCTGGCCCGACTCGTCCGGCGCACCGGCCCGCACCTCGTGCACACCCACGGTGCCCGGGCCGGGTACGCCGTCCGGCGGGCGGTGCGCGGGCGGATCCCCACCGTCCACCAGCCGCACTGCTGGCCGTTCGAGGACGGTGGACCGGCGGGCCGCACGGCGCGGGTCTGGGAGCGGTACGCGGCCCGCTGGACGCACCGGATGCTGTGCGTGAGCGAGGCGCAGCGGGCGCGCGGGACGGCCGTGGGCGTGACCGGCCGCTGGGTGGTGATCCCCAACGGCGTGGACCTGCGGCGGTTCGCCCCCGCCGACGACGACGGCCGGGCGGCGCTGCGCACGTCCCTGCCCGCGCTGCGCGACGCGGTGCCGGCCGGGGCGCCGCTGGTGGTGTGCGTGGCGCAGCTGTTCCCGCAGAAGGGCCTGCCGACGCTGCTGCGGGCCTGGCCCCAGGTGACGGCGGCGGTCCCCGACGCGCGCCTGGCGCTGGTCGGCGACGGGCCGGACCGGGCGGCGCTGCACCGGGCCGCGCCGCCCGGAGTGCTCTTCACCGGCGCCACCGACAGCGTCGCCCCCTGGTACCAGGCGGCGGACCTGGTGGTGGTGCCGTCCCGGTGGGAGGGCATGGCGCTGGTCCCCCTGGAGGCGATGGCCTGCGGCCGGGCCGTGGTGCTCAGCGACGTCGGCGGGGCCCGCGAGTGCCTGCCGGCCGACGCCGCGGACGGCTGCCTGGTGCCGCCGGGCGACCCGGCCGCGCTGGCCCGGGCCGTCATCACCCTGCTGGCCGACCCCGAACGGCGGACAACGCTCGGCGAGCGGCTGCGGGACCACGTACGGATGGCCCACGACGGGCAGCGGGCGGCCGGCGCGGTGCTGAACCTCTACCGCGAACTGCTGGCCGTGCCGCCCGTCCTGACCGTGCCGCGGGCCGAGCGGTGACCGCCGAGCGCGCGGACGCTCCCCCGGCGCACGCGGGACGGCACGCCCGGCCGCCCGCCGGGGCACTGCCCCGCCCCGCCGCCCCGGCCGCCGCGCCGGTGGCACCGGCGCCCCCCGGCCGGGCCGTGCCGCGCCGGGCCGTCCCCGTCCTGCTGGCGGCGGCCGACGCCCTGGCCACGGCCGGCGCGACCCTCCTCGTCGACACCGACCCGGCTCTGCTCGCGGGCCTGGTGCCGGTCCTGCTGCTGCTCAACTCCCGGGCCGGGCTCTACCGTCCGGGCCCGGCCCCGGCCGCGCTGGACGAGGTGGCACCGCTGCTGGGCCGGGCCGCCGCCGGCTGGTGCGCGGCGGGCGCGGCGCTGGCCGCGCTGCACCCCGGGCTCGCGCTGGGCCCGGTCGCCCTGCCCGCCGCGGTGGCCGCCCAGGCGGCGCTGGCCGCCACCGCCCGGGCCGTGGTCTACCGGGTGCGACGGGCCACCGCCCGGCGCCGGCCGCGGTCGACGCTGCTGGTCGGCCCCGAGCCGGTCGCCCGGCAGCTGGCCGCGGCATTGCTGGCGCACCCCGAGTACGGGCTGCGCCCGGTGGGCCTGGTGCCGACCGGGCCGGCCACGCCGCAGGGCGCCCCGGCGGGCACGGCGCCGCCGCTGCTCCGTTCGTCCGACGCACTCACCCGCGCCGTCATCCGGTACACCGTCCGCGACGCGGTCTTCCTGCTGCCGCCGGAGAGCGACCCGTACGCCGCGGCGCTGCTGCGCCGGTTCCTCGGCCAGGGCACGGCCGTCTGGCTGGCCGGCGCCGCCGCGGCCCGCGACGGCCGGCCGCCGAGGCCCGGCGCCGGCCACCTGTGGGGGTTCGCCTGCCGGCCGTGGGAGGCCGGCCGCGCCCGGCCCGGCGGACCGGCCAAGCGGGCGCTGGACCTCGTCCTGGCGTCGGCGGCGCTGCTGCTGACGCTGCCGCTGCTGCTCGGTTGCGCGCTGGCGGTACGGCTGGTGGACGGGCCCGGGGTGTTCTGCCGGCTGCCCCGGCTGGGCCAGGACGGCCGCCGCTGCGCCCTGCTGCGGTTCCGCATCGCGCGCCCCGGCACCCCGCCCGGCGGCCTGGGCCGCTGGCTGCGGCGCACCTCGCTGGACGGGCTGCCGCAGCTGTGGAACGTGCTGCGCGGCGAGCTGAGCCTGGTCGGGCCGTGCCCCGAACGCCCGTCCCGGGCCGCCGAGTTCGCCCGCCGCCACCCCGGCTACGCCGCCCGTCACCGGATGCCGCCGGGCCTGACCGGCCTGGCCCAGGTGCACGGGCTGCGCGACGGCGCCCGCACCGAGGAGCGGGCGCGCTTCGACAACCTCTACATCGACGGCTGGTCGCCGGGAGGGGACCTGCGGATCCTGCTGCGGGCCGCGGCCCGCACGCTGTTCCGGCGGGAGGACGGATGACCCCGACCGCCCCGACCGGCCGATGCCCGCAGCCGCGGCACCGCCGCGCGCGGCCCCCCGACGAGGCCGACCCGGCCGCTGACCAGGCCACCCTGGCCGCTACCCCTGGAGGGATCCGGTGAAAGTCCTGCACGTCATCACCGGCCTCGAAGTGGGCGGCGCCGCGCAGCAGCTGCGGCTGCTGCTGCGGCGGCTGCCCGCCCACTGCGAGGTCGTCACCCTGACCCGACCCGGCCCGCTCGCCGAGGCCATCGAGGCGGACGGCACCCGCGTCACCCACCTCGACATGACCGGCAACCGCGACCTGTCGGTGCTCCCCCGCCTGGCCGGCCTGATCCGCGCCGCCGACCCCGACCTCGTCCACACCCACCTCTACCGGGCCTGCGTCTACGGCCGGATCGCCGCCCGGATGGCCGGCGTCCGGGCGGTGGTCGCCACCGAGCACTCGCTGGGCGACGCGGTCATCGAGGGCCGGCGGCTGACCCGCGGCGTCCGCACCCTGTACCGGGCCACCGAACGGCTGGGCTCGGCCACCGTCGCGGTCTCCGACACCGTCGCCGCCCGACTCCGCCGCTGGGGCGTCCCCGCGCGGCGGATCCACGTGGTGCCCAACGGCATCGAGGCGCACCGCTTCGCCTACGACCCGGCGGCCCGGGCCGCGCTCCGGGCCCGACTCGGACTGCCGCCCGACGCGTTCGTGGTCGGCGGCGCGGGCCGGCTGGTGCCCGGCAAACGGTTCGACGTCCTGGTCCGCGCGATCACCCAACTCCCCGGCATCCACCTGCTGCTGGCCGGCGACGGACCGGAGCGGGAGCTGCTGCAGCGGATGGCCGGGCAGTTCGGCTCCGGCGACCGGATCCACCTGCTCGGCGCCTACGGCGGCGCGGACGGCCCGGTGCCCGGCGACGGGCCGGACATCCCCAGGATGCTGTCGGCCATCGACGTCTTCGTCTCCCCCTCCCCCGACCAGGCGTTCGGCCTGGCGACGCTGGAGGCCCTGGCGTCCGGTCTGCACGTCCTCTACGGCAGCTGCCCGGCCGTCGACGACCTCCCCGACGACCAGGCCCCCGGCGCCCACCGCTTCGGCCACGGCGTCCACGAACTGGCCACCGCACTGCGGGAGTTGCGTCGCACCGAGCCCGGCCGGCTGCCCGTACCCCCGGTGGTCCGCCGCTACGACATCGACCGCAGCGCCCAGCAACTGATGGCCGTCTACGAGGAGGCCCGCGACGCGGCGCGCCGGGCCCGCCCGGCGGCGAAGCTCACCGCGCCGCCCGTCGGACCCCCGCCCCAGGGGCTGCCCCCGGGCTTCACGCTGCCCGACCCGTCGCCGGCCCCGGCCCCGGACGGGCACTCGCTCTCCAAGCGCTGACGGGCGACAGGGGCGGCACACGAAGCGGTGGAGGGGCGGCACCGGCCGCCCCTCCACCGCTTTCCGTCGCCGGCCGCCTCACTGGCAGCGGTCGACCGCCTCGATCGTGCGGGCCGCCTCGCCCAACGCCGCCCGCAGCACCGCCGGGTCGGTGGCGTCGGCGTACGCGCCGTCCGGCGGCACCAGCCAGCCGGTGCCCTGCACCGGCGGCTCCGGTGCCGCGCCGCCCTCCGGCCCGCCCAGGGGGATCCCGCGCCCGGACGTCTGCGTACAGGCGCTGCCCGGCACGTCCCACCCGGCGGCCGTCCCCGGCGGGACCAGGAAACCGAGGGTGTCGCAGGCGCCGTCGTGCAGCACCGGGCCGACGCCGTCCCGCAGTCGCAGGATGTCCACCGCCTCCAGTCCCTGCCGGGCCGGCACCGTGACCAGGTCACAGGGCTGGGCGACGATCCCGGGGGCGATGCGCCCCTCGCGGCCCGCGACCCGGCCCGCGGACTCCTTGCCGCCCCTGCTGACGCCGGTCTCCCACACGGAGAACCCCTCCTCCTGCACGCGCCACACCCTTTACACCGTCTTCAACGGAGAAACGCGTCAACAGCTACGGCGGCGGAACGCTGCAAAGGATGGCACTTCATGGCGGATCGCGGGTGAGATATTCCGGTTTGTGGCCAAACACAGGGTGGCGGACCCATCACAGCCGGTACCGTCGTCCCGCCGCACCGCCAGGACGCGGCAAGGTCACACGATGGCACGGAGGAGGGCCGGCCTGGTGGATCGGGGTCGGGCCCGGCCGTGATCCACCAGGCCGACCCTGGGGCACGGAGAGGTCCGCCATGACGTCGCAAGCTCAACGTCCAGCGTCGTCCCGCACCGCACCCGCCCGCCCGAACACCGCCTTCCGGCAGCTGCGCGGCCGGCTGTCGCCCGGCGAGTTCGCGGCGGCGGTCCGACGGTCCGCCCGTGAGATCGGCGAGCAGGTCTCGTGCGACGCCCGCTATGTGGGCCGCGTCGAGTCCGGGGAGATCCGGTGCCCGAACTACGCCTACGAACGGGTGTTCCGGCACATGTTCCCGGGGCTGACGCTGCCCGACATGGGGTTCGCGCCGCGGGAGACGGTACGCGGACGGCGGGCGCCGAAGGGGCGGGCGGCGTCGGGCGGCCCGGTGGAGCAGGTGCTCGCACCGGGGGCCCCCGCGTCCCTGGCGACCGACCCCGACCACCGCGATACCCGTATCCAGAACTGCGAGGAGAGCGACGTGCTACGTCGCGCGTTCATCACCGGCGGCCCCGCGGCCGCCCTGGGCCTGGCCGGCCTCTGCCCGCCCGGCCCCCCGCCGCACGCATCGATCCCCAGGCCGTCGAGCCCGCTCGACCAGGGCAGAGCGCTGTCGCCCGACGGCTTCGCCGCGACCGTGCCCGGGCCCCGAACCGCCTCCGGCAGCCGGGCCGGCGCCGCCGAGGCCACCGCCGTCGAGGAGGCCGTCCGCCGGATCCGCCTGCTGGACGACCGGCACGGCGCCGACGGCCTCTACCAGCGCGCCGCCCAACCCCTGCGCATCGCCTACGAACTGCTCGACGCCGGCATCCAACGCCGCGCGGTCTACGACCGGTTGCATGCCGGAGCCGGCGAACTCGCCATCTCCGTGGGCTGGCTGGCGCACGACTCCGGCCGTTTCGAGGACGCCCGCTCGCACTACGCGGAAGCGCTGTCCACCGCCCGGGTCTGCGGCAACGCCGCCCTGGAGGCGCACGCGTTCTGCAACACCGCGTTCCTGGCCCGCGACGCCGGCCGGCCGCGCGAGGCGGTGCGGGCCGCACAGGCCGCCCAGCAGGCCGCCAAGCGGCTCGGCTCGCCGCGGCTGCGGTCGCTGCTGGCGCTGCGCGAGGCCGGCGGCTGGGCCGGGCTCGGCGACCGCACCGGCTGCACGCAGGCACTGGCCCGGGCCGAGCGGCTGTTCGCGGCCGGGCCGAGCGAACGCGACCCGGAGTGGATGACCTTCTACGGGGAGGCCGAGCTGGCCGGCCTCACGGCGCAGTGCTGGTCCGCGCTGGGCGAGCGGGGGCGGGCGGCGGAGCTGGCCCGCCGCGCGGTGGCACTGCAGGATCCGCACTTCACCCGCAACATCGCGCTGTTCACCACGGAGCTGGCCGGCAACCTCGCGGCCAGCGGCGCCGCCGAGGAGGCCGCCGCGGCGGCCCTCCAGACGCTCGCCCTGCTGACGCAGGTCCGCTCGGCCCGGATCCGGGCGATGCTGGACGCCATCGCCCGCACGCTCCGCCCGTACCGCAGCTGCGCCCCGGTCGCCGCGTTCCTGGGGCGGTACCGGGCGGCCGGCGACCCCGCGCGGCGCCAGCCGTCCTGACCCCCGGTGCAAGCACCGGCTCCACCGGTGCGGCCGACGCCGCGCCCCCGGCCGGGTGCCGGCTCAGTCGAGGTGGCCGGTGTCGTTCCAGCTCTCCACGGCCGGCTCGCCGTAGGCCCAGCCGAGCACCGACAGGGACGTCGGCGCCAGCCGGAGCCGCGCCGCGAAGGAGACGTCCAGGCCCAGCCAGCGCGCGCCCAGCACCCGCAGGATGTGGCCGTGCGCGAAGACCAGCACGTCGCGGTCGGCCGAGCGCGCCCAGTCGACCACCGCGTCGGCCCGCGCGCAGACCTCGGCGAGCGTCTCGCCCGCCGGCACCCCGTCCCGCCAGATCAGCCAGTCCGGCCGGTCGGCCTTGATCTGCGCCGGGGTCAGCCCCTCGTACGCGCCGTAGTCGATCTCCAGCAGCGCGTCCCACTCCTGGGCCCGCGCCCCGAAGCCGGCCAGCTCGCAGGTCTCCTTGGCGCGCACCAGGGGGCTGGTGCGGACCTCGACGTCCGGCAGGCCGGCCCAGGGGGCGTGGTGCAGCCGCTCGCCCAGCAGCTTGGCGCCCCGGCGTCCCTCGTCGAGCAGGGGGATGTCGGTGCGTCCGGTGTGCCGGCCGGAGACGGACCACTCCGTCTGTCCGTGCCTGGCCAGGAGAATGCGCGGTGCCATGGGTCGTACCTCTCGCCGGATTCCCGGCTTGTCGTCGTGCTCGGCTGGGCGCGGGCGGCGCTGACCGCGGCCCTTCCATCATCGCGTACCCGCCGGGAAGCCGGCCCAGGGCCTCAGCCGAGGGCCCGGCACCGGCCGATCCGCCGCGCCGGGGCGGATGCGCGAGCTTGGGGACCGGTGCCCGTACCGGGGGTGTGAGATGCCAGACTTCGGCGGGTGAACGTTTCCCGCGAAAGCCGACCGAGCCTGCGGAAGCAGTTGACCGAGCTGCGCGGACCCGGCGTGCGCCCCCGCTCGCTGGACGCCCGCGCGCTCGCCGCGCTCGCCGCCAACCCCGGCTGCCGGCGCCGGGCGCTGCTGGACGGTGCCGGCGTCGACAAGGGCGCACTGGCCCGCGCGCTGGGATCGCCCGCGGCGTACGGCCAGTCCCAGTTCGCCCTGGCCCGCGGCAACTCCTTCGAGGCCCGGGTGAAGGCCGACGGCGGCCTGGAGCTGCTGCGGCTGGTGTGCGAGCGGCTGGCGCCGGGCACGGCGGCACCGGAGGACGGCGCGGTCGCCCGGCCCGACCTGTCCGCGGCCGGTCCCGAGGGCCGGGCGGCGCGCACCGCGCTGGCGCTGCGCGAGGCGACCGCGGCCGGCGGCTGGGCACTGCTGGACCACCCCCTGCTGGCCATGGAGGTCGCCGGCTCCCCCGCCTACGTGGAGCCGGACGCGGTGGTGGTCCACCCGGACGGCAGCTGGACGGTCGTCGAGATCAAGTCCTTCCCGATGATCGACGGGACCGCGGACGCCGCCAAGGTCGGCGCCGCCGCCCGGCAGGCCGCCGTGTACGTCCTCGCCCTGGAGGCGGTCGCGGAGCACACCGCGGCGCACACCGGCCGCCCCGCCCGGGTCCGCGACCGGGCGCTGCTGGTCTGCCCCAAGGACTTCTCCAACCTCCCGACGGCCGCCGCCGTCGACGTCCGCAAGCAACGCGCCACCACCCGGCGCCAGTTGGCCCGGCTCACCCGCGTCGAGGAGATCGCCGCCGCGCTGCCCCCCGGGACCACCTTCGACCTGCGGCTGGCCGACGACGGCCAGACCCCGACCCGCCCGGCCGCGGAACTGGCAGAGGCGGTGGACGCGGTCACCGCGGCCTACGCCCCGGAGTGCCTGGCCGCCTGCGAACTGGCCTTCCACTGCCGCCGGCGGTCCCGCCAGGACGGCGCGGTGGAGAGCCTGGGCCGCGGCCTGCGGGGCGAGTTGGGCGGACTGCGCACCATCGAGGAGGCGCTGGCGGCGGCCGGCGGCGCACCGGGGGCGGACCCCGACGACCCGGCCGTGCAGGCCCTCCGCACCGCCGCCGCACTGCGCGCCGCAGCGCTCTCCGGCCGCGCACCCCGGCAGGGAGAGGACACATGTCACTGATCGAGACGCTGGCCCGGATGGAGGCGGTGGCCGCGGGCCGCGCCCAGCCGCTGACCACGGTCCGCCACCGCCACCTCGCCGAACGCCCGCTGGTCCTGGTCCCGTTGACCACCGCCGGCGAGGCCGGTGCCCCGCTGGGCGCCCTGGTCGGCACGGACCGGGAGAAGCCGCTGCTGCTGACGGTCCCCCAGCCCCGCGACCGCGACCTGCGGTTCGGGTTCCTCGCCGACCTCGCCGAGGCGGTGCTGCCCTACGTGGACGGCTTCGCCGACGACGTCGAGTTCGAGGAGCGCAAGGAGACCGACGCGGAGACCGGCCAGAAGGTCCCGGTGCAGGTCGAACTGTGCACCGACGCGCCGCAGGTGATCGTGCCCAGCGCGGCCGGCATCGACTACGTCCGGCTGCTGGGCCGCTCCATGCGGTTCCGGCGGACGGCCGAGCAGGAGCCGGAGACGCCGCACCCCGCGCCGCCGCACGTCCCGCTGCTGGGCCGCTGGTTCACCCACCTCGGCGAGCGGGCCCGGGTGCCCGGCGCCGGACTGCTGCTGTCCATGACGGGCCTGCTGTCCCGTCACTGGGCGACCGGCCAGAGCGTCCTGGAGGACCAGCACCTGGGCGCGCTGCTCGCCTGGATCACCCCGCCGCCCGGCGTACCAGCCCCGCAGGCGGCCGAGTACGCCGAGGCGGCGCGCGACGCGGACGGCCAACTGCGCTGCCCGCCGGCCGGGCCCGCCACCGACCCGGCGTTCGACAACCGGCTGCTGGCGCCCGCGATGGCCGGCTACGACGCCGGTCTGCCCGGCGCCGAGGAGGCCCTGCGCGCCCTCGTCGAGAGCCAGCTGCGGCCCACCTGGGACGCCGTCTGGCAGGGCATCGACCTGCTCCGCGGCCTCCCCGAGGGCGCCCGGGTCGCCGACCGCTGGAAGCGCGACCGCTGGTCGTACACCGCCCACCGCGACCGGATCCGGGCCGGGGAGCCGCCGCAGCCCAAACAGGACGACGCGGTCACCGCCGCCCGGAAGCTCGCCGCCCGGGAGGCCGCGCAGGCCCAACTGGACGCCCAGGAAGCCCTGGACGACCCCCTGGTGATGGCCGCCCGGCGGCTGGCCGGCGAGGCGCTGTACGGCACGGTCACCGCCGTCGAGATGGCGTTCTCCGAGGGCCGGCGGCCGATGCCGCGCCCCCTGGTGACGCTGCACACCGACGACCGCCCCCAACTGTCCGAGGGCGTCAAGGTCCACCGCCCGCTGGCCGACGGCCGCACCCAGACCGCCGAGTTCGTCGGGTACGCCGCCGGCGAGGAGGGCGCGCCGGTGGTCCGGCTCACCGGCGGGATGGGCCGCAGCCGCACTCCCGAGCCGGGCTCGGTCCCGGAGCCCGGCGAGACGACCTGCTGGACGCTCTTCGAGCACGCCCCGCGCGGCGGCCCGGGCCTGCCGGAGCCGGAGGACACCCCGTGGACGCACGGCGGCCCGCCGTCCGGCCCCGGCGACGCGCCGCCCGCCGCGCCCGACCCGGTGACCCTTGAGGACTTCCTGTGACCGGACCGCCCCGCCGCCGTCGGCCTCCGGCGCCGCGCGGCCACCGCCCGACGCCCGCCCACTCCCCGGAGAGCGCCCCGGCATGACGCCCCCTCAGCCCCTGCCCGTCCCACCGCCGGTCGACCCCGCTGCGGCGGCGGCCGAGGCCACCGCAGCGATCCTCCACGACACCCTGCACAGCCCCCGGCGCGGCGTGGTCGTCGACTCCCCGCCGGGCGCCGGGAAGTCCACCCTGGTGGTCCGCGCCGCCCGCGAACTGGCCGCCGCGGGCCGCCGGTTGATGATCGTCGCGCAGACCAACGCCCAGGTCGACGACCTCGTGCTGCGGCTCGCCGCGAAGGACCCCGAACTCCCCGTCGGCCGCCTGCACAGCAGCGAGCCCGGCGCCTTCGACCCGGCCCTCGCGGACCTCCCCGCCGTCCGCACCTCCACCAAGATCGCCGACCTCACCGCGCTGGACGTCGTCGTCTCCACCGCCGCCAAGTGGGCCTACACCAAGGTCGAGGAGCCCTGGCGGCACGCCATCGTGGACGAGGCGTACCAGATGCGCTCGGACGCGCTGCTGAGCGTCGCCGGCCTCTTCGATCGGGCACTGTTCGTCGGCGACCCGGGCCAGCTGGACCCCTTCAGCGTCGTCGGCGCCGACCAGTGGGCCGGCCTCTCCTACGACCCCTCCGCCAGCGCCGTCGCCACCCTCCTCGCCCACAACCCCGACCTGCCGCAGCACCGGCTCCCGGTCTCCTGGCGGCTGCCGGCCTCCGCCGCGCCCCTGGTGTCCGGCGCGTTCTACCCGTACACGCCGTTCCGCAGCGGCACCGGGCCCGGCGACCGGCGGCTGGCGTTCGGCGTGCGCGGCGACGGCTCGGCCGTGGACCGCGTGCTGGACGAGGCCGCGGAGTCCGGCTGGGGCCTGCTGGAGCTGCCCGCCCGGCACACCCCGCGGACGGACCCGGAGGCGGTCCGCGCCGTCGCCGGGGTCGTCCGCCGGCTGCTGGACCGCGGCGGGGCCGCCACCAGCGAGCACGCGGGCACCCCGGAGCCGCTGACGGCTGCCCGGATCGCGGTCGGCACCGCCCACCGCGACCAGGCCGCGGCGGTCCGCGCCGCCCTCGCCGGGCTGGGCGTGACCGGTGTCACGGTGGACACCGCCAACCGCCTCCAGGGCCGCGAGTTCGACGTCACCGTCGTCCTCCACCCGCTCTCCGGCCGCCCCGACGCGACCGCCTTCCACCTGGAGACCGGCCGCCTGTGCGTGCTCGCCTCCCGACACCGGCACGCCTGCATCGTCGTCTGCCGCGCCGGCGTCACCGAGCTGCTGGACGAACACCCCGCCACGGAACCGGTCCAACTCGGCGTCACCGTGAAGTTCCCGGACGGCTGGGAGGCCAACCACGCGGTCCTCGCCCACCTCGCGGAACACCGGGTGGTCCTGCGGACGTGATCACCCCGCGCACCGCGGCTCCGGGCCCCCTTGCGCGGAGCGGGACAATGGAATGCGGCAGACAACGATGGAGGTAGGTACATGTCCGAGCCGCAGTCGGCTCCCGATCCCCGCGGTACGGCGCCCGCCCCCCACCGCATGAAACCCGCGCAGCTGCTGTTCGAGCCGCCCGAGGCCACCGCCGATCCCGAGCACTTCTTCGGGCTGGAGTCGATGGAGGACCCCGGCGCCCTGCTCGGCCGCGCGACCGAGCTCACCATCGCCTTCCGGGCGGCGGCGGACCGCGCGACGGAGTTCCAGGCGATGGCCGCCGCGCAGCTGACCGACCCCCGTCGCTTCGACCGGCTGCCGCTCGCGGAGGTCGCCGAGCGGGCCGACTGGACCGAGGACTACGCGCAGAAGATGGTCGAGTTCGGCCAGAGCCTGATGCGCAGCGGCAGCACCGTGCCGCCCGACATCGACTGAGCGCCGGTGCCGGGCGTCGGCGGGTGGGCACGCGCGCGCCACGGGGGCAAGGGGCCGGGCGGCCCGGGAGCCTTCGTGCATCGGCCGGCACCCCCGTCGATCGCCCCGGCCCCCGTCACATACGTCACATCCACCACAGGCGCCCCTCTCGGCTCATGACCCAAGATCATGAGCCGCTGGCATATGCGGGGAGGGGAAGATACTCCCCGGCGCCCCGCCCTGTCCTGATTTCCGCCAATCGACTCGGCACGGGCACGGGAAGTCGATAGACCTGTCCCATGAGCGACTGGCTGCCTGAGACTCCCCGGAACCTGGCCTTCCCGACCACGGCGTATGTGACCCTCGCCGGGGCCGACTGGCTCGCCTCCGCCAGCCCGCACCCGGAGGGGATGCACATGCTGTGGGCGGAGCGGCCCACGGCGCCGAGCGTGCTGCCGTGCGGGGCGGTCTTCGACGTGATCAACGCCCCGGCGCTCTTCGGCCGGCGCATGGTGGACCGCCTGTGGTCGGCCGGCCCCGGGTCGGGTCCGGTGGCCACGCACCGGGGCCGGATCCTGCTCTTCGCCTCCCCCGGCACCGCGCAGCGGCTGCCCGCGCTGCTGGCCTGGGAGGAGTGGGGCAGCGCGGTGCCGCACCTGCTGTGCCACGGCAGCGGGGACGCGGTGACGGTGCCGCCGCTGCACCCCCGTCCCCGTACCGCCCGCACGGGGACGGCGCGGGCCGCGGGCGCCGGGCGCGGGCGGGCGGTCGGACACCCCGCCGAGGGTGCCGAGCCGGGCGATCCCGCGGCGTCCGCCGGTTCGCGCTGGCTGGTGGCGCCGGACGTCCGCGACCCCTGGCTGCCGGGGCCCGACGTGCTGTTGTGGGCCTGTGTGCGGGCCGCCCGCGGCGGGCTCGGCGCGGACCAGGAGACCGCCCGCCCGCACCAGGAGCCCGCCGTGCACACTGCGGATACCGCGCTGACGGGCGGCTGAGGACCATCGATTTTTGCCCTACCCGGCCAGGATGCTAATGTTTTCCCCGTCAGCAGGCGCCGCTAGCTCAGTTGGTTAGAGCAGCTGACTCTTAATCAGCGGGTCCGGGGTTCGAGTCCCTGGCGGCGCACAGACGGTCGAAGGCCCCCACTCCGGTGGGGGCCTTCGGCGTGCCGGGGGTCATGCGGTGCTGCGGGTGACCTTGACCGCCCATTCGCCGTCGGTGGTGCGGCCCTCGACCTGGATGCGCACGCCGTCCTCGGTGTCGTTCATGCCCTCCCCGACGCCGAGCGGGGCGTCGGCGAGCGGCGGGTAGACGGACGAGCCCCGGCAGGCGGAGGTGCCGGGGTGACCGTCGAGCACCTGGACGGGTCCGGAGCCGGACGCGGTGGTGCTGCGGACGCGGTAGACGAGGACGCCCTCGGTGCACAGGGAACGGTCGTTGCCGCCCGCGACGCGGGCTTCCATGGCGAGTGCGCTGTCGGGGCCGGTGCGGACCACCAGGAGCCGGGGGCGGTGGCGGTCGTCGGGGTCGTCGGGGGCGGAGAGCGGGCGCAGCGCGTGCATCCGGGGGTGGTCCAGGCCGACGCAGTCGACCTGGGCGTCGGTGATCCAGCCCAGCCGCCACTTGTGCCAGCCGAAGGGGTCGGGGGCCAGCCCGAACTGGCTGCCCATGAGGTCCCAGTCGCCGACGTAGGTGTCCCAGTCGCCGTGGCCGTTCTCGGGGCGGTGGTAGAGGTCCGGCAGGTCGAAGACGTGGCCGGTCTCGTGGGCGAGGACGTTGCGGTCGGGCGGGCTGTGCTCGAAGACGGTGACGAAGCGGCGGAGCTCGACGCCGTCGGCGTGCATGGGCTGGTCGAGGTTGACGACCTTGGTGGCGTCGGAGTCGACGCCGGGGGCGCCGGGGTCGGCGGTGAAGTAGACGAGGTCGTAGCGGCTGAAGTCGATGACCGGGTCGGCGGCGGCGACCGCGTCGCGGAGGTAGGCGGAGCGGCGGCCGGAGTCCCAGTCGCGTTGTATGCCGTACGAGGTGGAGGGGTGCGGCATGCGGACCCAGCGGTTGTGGACGTGGGTGCGCAGGCGGAACTTGCCGTACGAGGCGCGGTCGAAGAAGCGGGAGGTGGCGGGGAAGTAGTCGCCGGAGAGCTGCTGGGGGGAGGTGGTGGGCCTGGCGTCGGGGAAGGACAGGAAGATCATCACCGCTTCGAGATGGCGGTCGGGGCGGGGGTAGGCGCTGTTCCAGCCGTCGACGCCTTCGGAGTGGTGGGCTTCGGTGCGTCCCAGGGCGCAGGAGAGGGCGGCTTCGGAGGCGGTGGCCGGGCCGGCGACGATGGAGGTCGCGATGAGCGCGCTCAAGGAGGTGGCGACGGCTGCGACGCGCCGCATGCGGCGGCGGTCCACCCCGTGGGGTGTCTGTACGCGCGGCACGTAGACCTCCAGGGGTGGATTCGGGACACCCACTTACCCTGTGGTGATTTCATGGTCTTCGTCCTGATATGGCAGCCCGAATGAGTGACCCGCGCACCTCCCCCGCCTCGTAACGGAAAGTCACAAGCGACTAAAGGTGCAATAGGGACGAACAGAGCCGGGCAGAATTGGCTGAACTTCCGTCATGCGTGCGGATGGTCACGGCTTCGTCGCTGGATCGGCCCTCGTGCCAGCCTCTATGATCGCCACACTTTCCAGCGCGAGGTCCCCCCTCCGTCACGAGACAAGCGCCATGCGGGAGCGAGCAGTGAGCGGACACCCCGACAGCACGGGCCGCACGCCCGGAGCGACACTGCCCTCGGTGACGGAGCGTGATGGTTCAACCAAAGACCCCGATGCCCGGACCGCACCGCCGTGCTCCCCTGCCGCTTCGGACGGCGCGACCGGACCGCCGTCGTGCGACGCCTCGGCGCGCTGCGACGGCACCGCCGCCTCGCTCGGCGACTACCGCGCCGCCTTCCACACCGCGAGCCTGCCGATGGCCGTCCTCAACCGCGACGGACTGGTGCTCGCCGCCAACCCCGCGCTCGGCGAACTGGTGGGCGCCGACCCGGACGAGCTGATCGCCGCCAACGCCGCCGACCTCACCGACCTGGGCGCCGACCCCAGGGTGTGGGCCGCCTACCGCGAGGTGCTGTGCGGCCGCAGCGAGCGGCTGCGCTGCACCCGGCGGCTGAAACGGTCCGACGGGGCGTCGGTGTGGGTGGAGGTGACGGTCGAGCCGGTCGCCGAGGGGCAGCCGGGCGGTGCCGAACGGGTGCTGCTGTCGGCCGCGGACATCAGCGACCGGCACGATCTGCTGGCCCGGGTGCGGCATCTGCAGATGCACGATCCGGTGACCCGACTGCCCAACCGCACGCTGTTCTTCGAGCGGCTCACCGCGGCACTGGAGGCGGCCTCCTTCGAGCGGTCGGGAACCGGCCGGATCGGGCTGTGCTACCTGGACCTGGACGGCTTCAAGGCGGTCAACGACACCCTGGGGCACCGGGTCGGCGACCGGCTGCTGAGCGCCGTGGCGCAGCGGCTGACCCGCTGTGCGGAGAGCGCAGCGGAGCGCGGGCCGGGCCGCGGCGGGCATCTGGTGGCGCGGCTGGGCGGCGACGAGTTCGCGCTGCTGGTCGAGAACTCCACCGGCACCGACCAACTGGCGGAGCTGGCGCAGTCGCTGCTGGACGCGCTCCAGCAGCCGTTCGACCTGGCCGGGCAGCGGCTGTCGGTGTCGGCGAGCATCGGCGTCGTGGAGCGGGCCGCCGGCGGAACCACCGCGACCGGGCTGATGCAGGCCGCGGACACCACGCTGTACTGGGCCAAGGAGGACGGCAAGGCCCGTTGGACGCTCTTCGACCCGGAGCGCAACGCCCACCGGATGACCCGGCAGGCGCTGTCCAGCACGCTGCGGCCGGCGGTGGACCGGGGGGAGTTCACCCTGGAGTACCAGCCGCTGGTCGGGCTGGGCGACGGCCGGGCGCAGGGGGTGGAGGCGCTGGTGCGGTGGCGGCACCCGCAGTTCGGGGTGCTGGCGCCGAATCGGTTCATCGCGCTGGCCGAGGAGAACGGCGCGATCGTGGAACTGGGCCGCTGGGTGCTGGAGCGGGCCTGCTATCAGGCGCGGGCCTGGCAGCTGGCGCACCCCGGGGGGCAGCCGCTGTTCGTCAGCGTGAATGTGGCCGTGCGTCAGGTGTGGGACTCCGACCTGGTCGCGGACGTCGCCGGGATCCTGGCGGAGACCGGGCTGCCGCCGCGGCTGCTCCAGCTTGAGCTGACCGAGTCGGCGGTGATGGGCTCGGCCGGCCGGCCGCTGCAGGCGCTGCAGGCGCTCAGCGACATGGGCGTGCGGATCGCCATCGACGACTTCGGCACCGGCTACTCCAACCTCGCCTACCTCAGCCGGCTGCCGGTGTCGGTGCTGAAGCTGGACGGGTCGTTCGTGCACGGCTTCCGCTCGCAGGAGCACCCCAATCCGGCGGACGAGATGATCGTGGAGGCACTGGTCGCGCTCGCGCACCGGCTCGGGCTCACGGTGACCGCGGAGTGCGTGGAGAGCGCCGAGCAGGCCGAGCGGCTCCGCCGGATCGGCTGCGACACCGGCCAGGGCTGGCTCTACTCCCGGCCGGTGGCCCCGGACCGGGTGGAGGCGCTGTTGGACGCGGGGCGCGCCTGCGGCTGAGCCGCGCCCCGCGCCCGGTCAGCCCCGCGGGAAGTCGTAGGCGTCCGCGATCAGGTCGTAGGAGCGGCGGCGGACCTCGCCGGTGTGGGCGTTGGCGGTGATCATCAACTCGTCGGCGCCGGTGCGCTTGGCGAGGTCGTCGAGACCCTGGCGGACGGCGTCCGGGGTGCCGTGGACGACGTTGCCGAGCCAGCTGTCGACGAAGTTCTGCTCGGCCTCGGTGAAGCGGTGGGCGGCGGCCTCCTCGGGCGTGGGGACCAGGCCGGGGCGGCCGGTGCGCAGCCGGATCATGGCGAGCGCGCCGGTGCGGACCTGACGGAGCGCCTCCTGTTCGTCCTCGGCGGCCAGCGCGGAGACGCCGATCAGGGCGTAGGGCTCGGCGAGCGTCTCGGAGGGGCGGAACGAGGCGCGGTAGAGGTCGAGTGCGGGGAGGGTGTTGGCCGCGGAGAAGTGGTGGGCGAAGGCGA
Organism: Streptomyces noursei; assembly: GCF_016917755.1. Taxonomy (GTDB): domain Bacteria; phylum Actinomycetota; class Actinomycetes; order Streptomycetales; family Streptomycetaceae; genus Streptomyces; species Streptomyces yunnanensis. Next base: position 4,026,374 of record NZ_CP070326.1, read on the forward strand.
ACGGCAGGCCGAGCGTGCCGGCCAGGCGGGCGCTGAAGCCGGAGGAGCCGAGCAGCCACAGCGGCGGGCGGTGCGGGGACTGGACGCCGCCGGGGGCGGTGGCCTGGACGGGGCCGGGGACGGCGTGGATCCGGGAGTAGGGGTGGCCGTCGGGGAAGGAGTCGTCGAGGAAGCGGGTCAACTCGGCGAGCTGCTGCGGGAAATCGTCGGCCCCCTCGTGCAGGCGGTCGGTGCGGCGGAGCGCGGCGGCGGTGGCGCCGTCGGTGCCGGGGGCGCGGCCCAGTCCCAGGTCGACGCGGCCGGGGGCCATCGCCTCCAGGGTGCCGAACTGTTCGGCGATCACCAGCGGGGCGTGGTTGGGGAGCATCACGCCGCCGGAGCCGAGCCGGATGCGGTCGGTGTGCGCGGCGAGATGGGCCAGGAGCACCGCCGGCGAGGAGGAGGCGACGCCGGGCATGGAGTGGTGCTCGGCGACCCAGTAGCGGTGGAAGCCGCGGCGCTCGGCGGTGCGGGCCAGGTCGACGGCGGTGCGTACCGCCGCGCCGGCGGTGCTGCCGGCGCCGACCGTCACCAGGTCGAGCACGGACAGGGGGACGGGTGCGGTGCCCAGGGCGGTGCCGGGTATCCCGTCGCCCCCGGGCCGGTCGTCGGTGCTCGGGGTCTGCTGGTCTTCGCCGCTCACGGTGCGGGTCCTCCTCGCGTCGCGCGTGGTGACGTCGTCGGGGGTTCCGACGCCGGTGGTCTGCGAGCAGGACAACCGGAGCAATGCTCCGGTTATTCCCGGGCGGGGACGGGGATTCCGTGCGGGCGGGGCGGCGGGACCTACGCGCCCACCGCGCGGGAGAAGAGGGCGCCCAGCTCCGGGCGGGCGAGCGGGCGGTCGAGCAGCCTCAGCCCCTCCCAGACCGTCACCTGATTGGCGGTGAGGACCGGTTTGCCGAGCGCCGCTTCGAGGGCGGGCAGGTGGGCGGCGGTGTGCAGGGCGGTGTCCGGCAGCAGCACGGCCTCGGCGTCCGGGTGGTCGCCGGCGCGGGCCAGGGCCAGCACCTCCTCGCGGCCCCAGGTGCCGACCTCGGCGGCGGTGATGATGCCGCTGCCGCGGGTGGCGACGACCTCGGCGCCGGCGGCCTTGAGGAACGCGTGGAAGTACGCGGCGACGTCGGCGGGGTAGGTGGCGGCGATCGCGACCCGGTGGACACCGAGCGCCTGGACGGCGTGCGCGAAGGCGAAGGAGGTGCTGGAGGCGGGCAGCCCGGCGGTGGCCGACAGCTCCCGCACCTGCTGCTGGGCGCCGTCCCAGCCGAAGACGAAGCTGGCGCTGGTACAGGCCCAGACGACGACGTCGGCGCCGCGGTCCCGCAGCGCGCCGACGCCGGCCGCGAGCCGGGCCGCGGAGCCCATCTCCAGCAGGGCGTCGACGCGGTGGGCGTCCTCGCCGATGTCGGTGTGGACGAGCGGCAGTCGGACCGCGCCGCCCAGGAGGGCCTCCAGGCGGGGGTAGTCGTCCTCGGCGGAGTGGCCGGGGTAGAGGAAGCCGACCGATGCCATGCAGTTCTCCTTCTCTGTTGACCGGGCTTCTCGGAGCGCCGCAGAGTCCCCGCGTCCCACAGGGGATCGGTCCGGGCTGGACCGCAACCCTCAGGGTTGGAAGCCCCCTCCCTGAGGAGGGAGCGGAGTCACGCGGTTCTCCCTTGCGGATGAACTAGGGCCCGAGTTCATCGGGCAAGAAGGGCGGCGGATCGCCGCCGTCCACCACCTCCCCTTCGGGCGGTGCAGTGGTGCCGGCGAAGGCGGCCTCGGGCGTAGCCTGCGGCCCGCCTTCCGGTACGCCGGCAGACGGACAGGTCATGGCGGCCGGGCCGCTGCGCGCCACCGGGTCGAGCAGCGCCTGGTACGGACCGACGGCCTGCACGCCGATGGCGCGCAACGCGGCCCACATCGTCACCTGATTGGCGGAGAGCACGGGCATCCGCAGCTCCGCCTCCAGTTGGGGGATGACGTCGTAGGTGGGGAGGTTGGTGCAGCTGATGAAGAGGGCGTCGGCGGCACCGACGACGGCCGCGCGGGCCATGTCGACGACGTCGCGGTAGGGGACCTTCCAGATGTGCCGGGTGAGTCCAAGGTAGGCGCGGCCGGTGACGGTGATGCCGGCCTCGCCCAGGTACTCCTCCAGGGAATCGGTGACCGATTTGGTGTACGGGGTGACGACGGCGATGCGTCGCGCCCCGATCTCCTGGAGCGCCGCGAGCGCGGCGCCCGAGGTGGTGAGGGCGGGTACCTCCCCCGCCTGGGCCATGGCCGCGCACATCGCGCGTTCGCCGGCCATGCCGCCGACGAAGCTGCCGGACGTACAGGCATAGGCGATGACCTGCGGCGATACCGCGCACAGCGCCTGGACGGCGGCGTCCAGGGTCTCGTGCTCGCTGACCAGACGGGCCAGGTCGAGGCTGACCTCGACGGGTACGAAGGGAGTTCGGGTCAGGTGGAGGGACACGTCGTCGGGGACCCAGCGCCACAGCTCGCGGTCGAGCGCGAAGTCGAAGGGCGCGACGACGCCCACACCGAGCTGGGGCTGTGGGCCACCCAGGAAAGAGACGTCCATGAAGGCCCCTAGAGGCACGAAGGGCTGGAATGGCAGGGCCAGTGGCCGGGAGAGGTGGTGCAGCCGGACAAGCCGGGACGTCGGGACAGAGCCGTTGTTGACACGGTAGATACGACTTCTTAGCGTGGTCAATCCTCGCATCTCAGGCATCTGTCGGCGCCCTGTTCCGTGATACGGGGCACTCGTTTCAGAACGGTTTCTCTGGCCTATGTCCGATCGCACCGGAAACACCGGAAGCACCGACGACACCGGAAGCACTGGCAGCACCGTCAGCCCCGTCAGCACCGTTCTCGTGCTGGGTTCCGATCCGCTCCCGCGGCTGGACCGGCTCACCGGCCGGGCCGAGGTGGTCTTCGCCGACGAGAAGATGCTGGCCGACCTACTCCCCACCGCCGATGTGCTGTTGGCCTGGGACTTCACCTCCGACGCGATCCGGGAGAGCTGGCCCGGGCGCGGCCCGCGGCCCCGCTGGGTGCACACCGCGAGCGCCGGCGTGGACCGGCTGCTGTGCCCGGCGCTGATCGCCGACGACACCGTGGTCACCAACGCCCGCGGGGTCTTCGAGCAGCCGATCGCCGAGTACGTCGCCGGACTGGTGATCGCCATGGCCAAGGACTTCTACGGAAGTTGGGAGCTCCAGCGGCAGCGGCGTTGGCAGCACCGGGAGACGCTGCGGCTGGCCGGGACCCGCGCGGTGGTGGTGGGCGCGGGGCCGATCGGCCGGGCCGTCGGAGGCACCCTGCTGGCACTGGGTGTCGAGGTCGATCTGGTCGGCCGTCGGGAGCGGGACGGCGATCCGGAATTCGGCCGGGTGCACGCCGCCGGGGCCCTGAACGGGCTGTTGCCGCATGCCGATTGGGTGGTCTGCGCGGCGCCCCTGACGGAGGAGACCCGGGGGATGTTCGGGGCGGCGGCGTTCGCGCTGATGCCGCGCCGGGCCCGCTTCATCAACGTCGCGCGGGGGCCGCTGGTGGACGAGGAGGCGCTGGTCGCGGCGTTGCGGGAGTGGCGGATCGCGGCGGCGGCGCTGGACGTCTTCGCGCACGAGCCGCTGGGCGCGGACAGCCCGCTGTGGGACGTGCCGCACCTGATCGTCTCGCCGCACATGAGCGGCGACACCCTGGGCTGGCGGGACGTGCTCGCCGCGCAGTTCCAGGACAACTTCGACCGGTGGGCGGCCGGGGAACCGCTGCTCAACGTGGTCGACAAACGCCTCGGATACGTACCGGTGCAGTGACCGGCGCGGGCCGTCCGGGTCCGGCCCGCGGCGGTCCGTGCCCCGCCCGCCGTCCCGCCCGGGGCGGCCGACGCTCGGAGGACGCATGACCAACGGACCGACCCGCCTCGCCGACCTGACCGCCACCCGCCTGACGGCCGGCTACGCCGCCGGCGAGTTCTCCCCCGTGGAGGTGACCCGGGCCGTGCTGGCGCGCGCCGAGGCCGCCCAGGCCGCCGTCAACGCCTTCACCCGGATCGACGCGGAGCAGGCGCTGGCGCGGGCGGCGGAGTCGGCGGAGCGCTGGCGGCGCGGGGCGCCGGCCGGGCCGGTGGACGGGGTGCCGGTCACCGTCAAGGACGTGCTGCTGATGCGGGGCGCGCCGACGCTGCGCGGGTCGCGGACGGTCCGGGCGGAGGGCGCGACGTGGGACGAGGACGCGCCGGCGGTGGCCCGGCTGCGGGAGTCCGGGGCGGTGTTCGTCGGCAAGACCACCACCCCGGAGTTCGGCTGGAAGGGTGTCACCGACAGTCCGCGGCACGGGGTGACGGGCAATCCGTACGACCCGGGGCGGACCGCGGGCGGCTCCAGCGGGGGCGGTGCGGCGGCGGTGGCGCTGGGGGCCGGGCCGCTGAGCCTGGGGACGGACGGCGGCGGGTCGGTGCGGATCCCGGCGTCGTTCTGCGGGATCTTCGCGCTGAAGGCGACCTACGGGCGGGTGCCGGCGTATCCGGCGAGCCCGTTCGGGACGCTGGCGCACGTGGGGCCGATGACCCGGGACGCGGCGGACGCGGCGCTGATGATGGACGTGATCTGCGGCCCGGACTGGCGGGACTGGTCCCAGCTGGCCCCGCCGACCGGATCGTTCCGGGAGGCGCTGGCCGGGAAGGTGGCGGGGCTGCGGGTGGCCTACAGTCCGTCGCTGGGCTGGGACGTGCCGGTGGCACCGGAGGTGGCGTCGGCGGTCCGGCGGGCGGTGGACGCGCTGGCCGGGCTCGGCGCGGACGTCGAGGAGGTCGACCCGGGCGTGGCGGATCCGGTGGCGGCGTTCCACACGCTGTGGTTCAGCGGCGCGGCGCGGCTGGTGCAGCCGCTGGGGCCGGCCGACCGGGAGCTGCTGGACCCGGGGCTGCGGGAGATCTGCGAGCAGGGCGCCCGGTACGGCGCACTGGACTATCTGGCGGCGGTGGACGTCCGGATGGCGCTGGGCCGGGCGATGGGCCAATTCCACAGCGTCTACGACCTGCTGGTGACGCCGACCGAGCCGATCACCGCGTTCGCGGCCGGCGTGGAGGTGCCGCCCGGTTCCGGCCACGCCCGGTGGACGGGCTGGACGCCGTTCACCTATCCGTTCAACCTCACCCAGCAGCCCGCCGCGACCGTGCCGTGCGGGGTGGACGGTGACGGGCTGCCGATCGGGGTGCAGCTGGTGGGCGCGCGGCACGCGGACGCACTGGTGCTGCGCGCCGCGCACGCCCTCTACGAGGCGGGGGCGGCCGGGATCCCGGCGCCGGCGGTGCCGTAGGGGCGGGGTCCCTGCGGCGGGGGTCCCCTAGGGCGGGGGCGAACAGATCCCGTAGGGGGTGGGTGCGCCCCCTACGGGGCCACAACGCGGCGGGGGCGGTGGGGATTCCGACGCCTCCGGGCGCACGGAGCGCCCGCGCGCCGGGCCCCGTGGTGGGCGCGGCGCCGGGCCCCGCATCGGGCCCGGCGTCAGGACGGGCGTCAGGCCCGGCGGAAGGCGAGGGTCTCCCCCAGCGCCCCGGCGCGCCACAGGTCCTGGCAGGCGTCGGCCATCCGGTCCAGGCCTTCGACGACCGCGCCCCAGACGATGCCCGGCACCCAGCCCGCGTCACCGTTGATCAGCAGGTTGTTGCGTTCGTAGAAGAGCGCGAGGTCGACGACGGTGGCCCGGCCGCGGTGCTTGGCCGCGCTTTCGTAGCCGTAGGAGGCGGTGCCCAACTGGGTGTCGCTGAAGGTGAAGTAGCACAGGTCGCCGGGGATCGGCGTGACCGTGGGGTTCTCCAGCGGCGGCTCCTCGGGGGCGAACGGCGGGACCAGGGCGTAGATCTCGTTGCGGGCGTACTTGGCGTGGTAGACGTCGCCGCCGAGCGGCAGCGCGTCCCAGATGGCGGCGCACGTGAGCGGAGCGCGATCGTCGAGCAACTTGGCCGTGCAGCTGACGCCGCGCTTGTCCAGGGAGACTTCGATGAAGCGATCGGTCATATCCCGAGCGTAGGGGGCAATACCGGCGTACGGGAACATCTCCCGCGGCGGTGTGAAGGGCTCGAAACCATCGGCATAGGTGTGAACGGTTCGGGTAGCCGCGCGCCCATGGCTCCACCACAGAGCACAACCTCAGACAATCAGGGACCACATCCTCAAGGCCACACCCCCTGGAGACCCGAGATATCAGGACAACGGGCCAGCGGTCTCCGCCGCCGGTCGCTGCTCGCGGGGGTGGCGGCGCTCGGCGCAGCAGGTGCGATCGGCGCGGCCAGCGGCTGCAGCCGGGTCCCGACCGCGCAGGCGCAGGGCGGCGGGCGGCTGTTGGAGCGGCTGCGCGCCAAGGGCTCGGTGACGCTGGGCCTGGCCGGCGAGCAGCCGTACGGCTACATCGGCACCGACGGCAAGATGACCGGTTCGGCGCCCACCATCGCCCGGGTGATCTTCAAGCGGCTCGGCGTCCCGCGCGTCGAGCCCTTCCCGACCGACTTCGGCTCACTGATCGTCGGCCTGAACTCCCAGCAGTTCGACGTGGTCGCGGCCGGGATGTACATCAACCCCGAGCGCTGCGCGCAGGTCATCTTCGCCGATCCCGAGTACCAGATGCTGGACGCCTTCATCGTCCGCAAGGGCAATCCGCTGAAGCTGCGCACCTACAAGGACATCGCGCGGACCGGCGCGCGGATGGCCACCGGCGTCGGCTACGCCGAGATCGACTACGCCAAGGAAGCCGGCGTCACCGACATCACCACGCTGCCCGACCAGTTGGCGGGGCTGCTGGCGGTCGAGCAGGGACGGGTGGACGTCTTCGTCGGCACCGCGGTGACGGTCCGCAACGTGGTGAAGCAGTCGCGCACCACCAAGGCGGAGGCCACGCCCGAGGTCACCCCGTACGTGAAGGGGAAGCCGGTGATCGACGTCGGCGGGTTCGCGTTCCGCACCCCGGAGACCGACCTCCGTGACGCGTTCAACCGTGAGCTCCACAAGATGAAGCGGTCCGGGGAACTCCTGGACCTCATGCGGCCCTTCGGCTTCACCGCGCAGCAGATGACGGAGATCACCGCCAAGGAGAAGTGCCGGCCATGAGCGACATCACCTGGGGTCTGTGGGAACTCCTCCTCAAGGGCGTGTGGATCACCGTCCAACTGACCGTCTACAGCGCGGCACTGGCCGCCGTCGCGGCCTTCGGCATCGGTCTGGCGCGCACCCACCGGCGGTGGATCGTGCGGTTCCTGTCCGGGGCCTACTTCGAGATCTTCCGCGGCACCTCCGCGCTGATCCTGATGTTCTGGATGTTCTTCGTGCTGCCGATGGGTTTCGGCTGGCAGTTGGCCCCGATGTGGGCCGCGGTGCTGACGTTGGGGCTGACCTACGGCGCGTACGGGTCCGAGGTCGTCCGGGGCGCGATCGCCGCGGTGCCGCCGGGACAGCGCGAGGCCGGCGTGGCGCTCAGCTTCTCGCCCGCGCAGACGCTGCGGAAGATCGTCCTGCCGCAGGCCTGGCCGGGAATGGTCCCGCCGTTCAACAACCTGCTGATCGAGCTGCTCAAGGGCACCGCGCTGGTGTCGATCCTGGGCGTCGGCGACATCGCCTTCGGCGCCTCCCTGGTGCGCAACGCCACCGCGCAGAGCGCCCCCGTCTACACGATCATCCTGGTGATGTACTTCGTCCTGGCGTTCGCCCTGACCCGCGGGATGCGGGCGGTGGAGCGGCACGCCAAGGCCGGCATCGGGCAGGCGCCGGCCGGGCGGTCGCGGCTGCGGCCCGCCACCGGACCGACGGTCACCGGTGCCACCGCTCCCGCGGAAGGTGAGGCCCGATGAAGTTCGACTGGTCCGCGGTCGGCGCCTTCCTGCCGACGTTCTGGAACGGCGTCCTGGTCACCCTCCAGGCCCTGGCGCTCGGGTCGCTGATCGCCTTCGGACTCGGCCTGGTCTGGGCGTTGGCGCAGCGCTCGTCCCTGAAGGTGGTGCGCTGGCCGGTGACCGCGCTCACCGAGTTCGTGCGCAACACCCCGCTGCTGGTGCAGCTGTTCTTCCTCTTCTACGTGATGCCCGAGTGGGGCGTCACGCTCAGCGCCCTGGCCACCGGCGTGATCGGGCTGGGGCTGCACTACTCGACGTACACCGCCGAGGTCTACCGCTCCGGTATCGACGGCGTCCCGGCCGGCCAGTGGGAGGCGGCGATCGCGCTCAGCCTGCCGCGCCGCCGCACCTGGACCGCGGTGATCCTGCCGCAGGCGATCCGCCGGGTGGCGCCGGCCCTGGGCAACTACGTCATCGCGATGCTGAAGGACTCGCCGATGCTCTTCGCCATCGGTGTGCTGGAGATGCTGGGCGAGGCCCGGCAGTTCTCGTCCCAGACCTTCCAGACCGTCGAGCCGTACACGGTCGTCGGGGTCGCCTTCATCGCCATCGCCTACCCCGCCTCCCTTCTCCTGCGAGCCCTGGAGCGCCGCCTTGTCCGCTGACCGCAGCACCCCGAACACCCCGCCCGCCGACGGCACCGACGCCGCCGCCTCCGCCTCCGCCTCCGGACAGACCGAGCTGATCCGCTTCGACAAGGTCACCAAGCGGTTCGGCTCGCACACCGTCCTCGACGCGCTGGACATGAAGGTCTACCCCGGCAAGCACGTCACGCTGATCGGCCCGTCCGGCTCCGGCAAGACCACGATCCTGCGGCTGATGATGACGCTGCTGAAGCCGGACGAGGGCACCATCAAACTGGGCGACCGGTACCTCACCCACGAGGACAAGGGCGGCAAACTCGTCCCGGCGAGCGACCGCTACAGCCGCGAGATCCGCAAGAACATCGGCATGGTCTTCCAGCAGTTCAACCTCTTCCCCAACATGAAGGTGCTGCGGAACATCACCGAGGCCCCCGTGCACGTCCTCGGCATGGACAAGGACGCGGCCGAGCAACGCGCCCGCGAGCTCCTGGACCTGGTCGGCCTCACCGCCCACCTCGACAAGTACCCCTCGCAGCTCTCCGGCGGCCAGCAGCAGCGGGTCGCCATCGCCCGGGCACTGGCCATGCGCCCGCAGGTGCTGCTGCTGGACGAGGTGACCTCGGCCCTGGACCCGGAGTTGGTGGCCGGCGTCCTGGACCTGCTGCGGGACATCGCCCACAGCACGGACATCACCATGCTCTGCGTGACGCACGAGATGAACTTCGCCCGGGACATCTCCGACTGCGTGATGATGTTCGACGCCGGGCGGGTCATCGAATTCGGCCCGCCGGAGCAGATCTTCACGGCCCCGGAGCACGAGCGGACCCGGGAGTTCCTGAGCGCGGTGCGGTAGACGGCGCCCCCGGGCGGTGCCCCGAGGGGCGCCGCCCGGGGGCGTGCGGAGGTGCGGCACGTGGTGCGCGTCTCCGCGCGCCCCGCCCGCGTCCCGTCGGCCCGGTGGACGGGTGCCGGAACCGCGCACCGCGCATTTTTGAGACATCCGTGACCACTGCGCCGCGAGTGACGGGTGAGGTGTATGAACATCAGACGGAAAGACGTACATCAGGTGGAAGGGCGGGGCGTGCGAGCCTCAGGCGAAAACCCGACACTCCGTCAACTCCGCACGTCACCACCGGCCGTCAACCCCGAACGTCAGCGGCCCGGCCGGTCGGCTCCGGTCCGCCGTTGCCGCCGGTCCGCGGGGCATCCCACGCTCCGCTCATGACCAGGGCATATGCCAGAGTGTAGGGCGCCTGCACAGACGCGTGAACCAATCCGGTTTTCGGTCAAGACCCCCTCCATCCGGGCCCGTTGACCGCTATCGTGATACGAGCCCGTTGTCCGGAAGCGAACCGCGTTCCACGTGGTCGCACCCGCCGACAACGGTCACGACGCAAGCGGTACCAACCTCCTAGGGGGACACCGTGGCGCTGAAGCCCGAGCCGACCGCGCCGTTCCATTCGGTGCAGCACGCCCTACGCGTACTCGAAACGATCTCGCGGCACGCCGATGGCGTGACCGACGCGCAGATCGCTCGCGAGACCGGCCTGCCGGCAGCCCACCTCACACAGCTGTTGTCGATGCTGCGCCGCGAAGGCTACGCCCGACAGCTCGCCGACGGCGCGTATGTCGTCGGCGAGTCGTTGCTCCTGCTGGGCTCGGACTCCGACCGCAGCCGCGCCCTGCGCGACAAGCTCCAGCGCACGCTGGACCAGCTGCGCGATTCGGTCGGGGCGGCGGTCTACATCAGCCGGTACATCGACGGCGAGGTGAAGATCCTCCACTACGCCGACGGCCCGCTGGCCCCCAAGGTCAACGAGTGGGCCGAATTCCGCCGCACGGCACACGCCAGCGCGGTCGGCAAGTGCCTGCTGGCCCAGCTCGACCACGACGGGCGGATGGACCACCTCTCACGCCACAAGACCGCCCGGCTCACCTCCCGGACGATCACCAACGAGAAGGTGCTCTTCCACAAGCTCGACAGCCAGCCACCGACCGTCCCCGTCCTGGACCTCCAGGAGTACGCGGTCGGCACGGTCTGCGCCGCGGTGCCGATCACCGCCGGCAAGACGGTCGGCTGTCTGGCGCTGTCGATGCCGCTGGAGAACGCCCACCGCCTGCGGCAGGCCGCCGACACCCTCAACCGCAAGGCCGCGCCGGTCCTGCTGTCACTGGCGATCTGAGCACCGGGACCGGCAGTGAGCACCCCGGCGCAGGGCCCCTCCGGACCCGATCACCCGGGTGGTCATGAGCACCCCTCTCGACCAGGTAGTATTTCTTTCGTCAGCAGGCGCCGCTAGCTCAGTTGGTTAGAGCAGCTGACTCTTAATCAGCGGGTCCGGGGTTCGAGTCCCTGGCGGCGCACAGCGAATAGGTCGCTGACCTGGGGCTTCTCGGTTCACCGAGAAGCCCCTTTCGCATGCCGTGGTGGCGTGTGCCTTGGCTGTCGCGTGACGCAGTCCGTCCGCGTACGCCCATGTCTGTCCATATTCATCCACGTCCATCCTTATCCTTCCGCTGCCGGCTCGCCGGCTGCCGTCGACGGCGACGGCGACGGCGTGCCGTTAGCGGTGGCGGTGGCGGTGGCGGTGGCGGTGGTCAACGCTCCAGAAGATGCTCCCGGCCGTGGTCGCGGTACTGCGACAGGAGGGCGGCACGGTCCTCGTCCGTGAAACGGCGGTAGCGCAACGGTGCGGAGCCGGGCCGTCCGGAGCCGGGCCGTTCGACGTGGCCGTCCGTGGTGCGCGTGCGACGGCGCGTCGGGGGCTCGATCGGCCGCCACCAGACCGGGTCCGGGCAGGAGAAACCGGCCCGCCGGAGCGCGACCCGATGGATCTTGTTGGTCGCGGTGACCGGCAGCGCGGCGACGGCCCGCACGAACCGGGGCGCCATCTTCGTACCGAGGTCGGGCTGGGCGGCGAGGAAGGTCGCGAAGTCGTCCGGGTCGAAGGCCATGCCGTCGGGCAGCGCGAGCGCCGCCATGACCTGGTCGCCGGCGACCGGGTCGGGCACGGCGTAGACGGCGGCTCCGGTGGCCGGGGCGTAGCGGGCGAGGATGTTCTCGATCACCGCGGCGGCCAGGTTCTCGCTGTCCACCCGCAGCCGGTCGTCCGCCCGCCCGGCGAAGTGGAAGAACCCCTCGGCGTCCCGGAAGAACAGGTCACCGGTCCAGTACCAGCCCGCGCCGACGCCGTCCCCCGGCCGGCCCCGGGTGCGGGCGGCGGTGGCCTCCGGGTTGCGCCAGTAGCCCTCGAAGGCGCTGCGCCCCCGATTGACCAACTCCCCTATGGCCTGTGCGCCGTTGAGCAGCCGGCCGGCCGGGTCCAGGTGGGCGCGCGGCAGTTCGTCGCCGGTATCCGGGTCGACGACGGCGAGGTCGTCCCCGGGGGCGGGGCGGCCGACGGCGCCGGCCGGGGTGTCCGGGGTGCGTTGCAGGGACGCGCCGCCCTCGGAGGAGCCGTACCCCTCGGTCAGACGGACACCGAACCGATCGGCGAAGCGGGCGATGTCCACGGCCCCCGCCTCCGTCCCGAACCCGGTGCGCAGCGGGTGGTCGCGGTCGTCGGGGGCGGGCGGCGTGGCGAGGAGGTACTGCACGGCTCGGCCGACGTAGGTGAAGTAGGTGGCCCCGTAGCGGCGTACGTCGGGGAGGAAGGCGGAGGCGGAGAAGCGGCGGCGCAGGGCGACGGCCGCGCCGCCGGCGAGTGCCGGGGACCAACCGGCGATCACCGCGTTGCCGTGGAACATCGGCATGCACAGATAGTGGACGTCCTCCCTGCGCACCCCGAAGGAGGAGACCAGGGAATGGCCGGCGGCGGCGAGCCTGCCCTGGGTGCACAGCGCGGCCTTCGGCGCCCCGGTGGAGCCGGAGGTGAAGTAGAGGAGCATACGGGTGGCGGGGTCCGGCCCGCCGGCCCGGCCGTGCCCGGTGGCACGGAGCGCGGACCCGAGGACGTCCTCCGGCCGCGCGTCCTCGTGCGGGGCGAGCAACTCCCGGTAGGCCCGAGCGCCGGGGGCGTCGTCGGTGAGCAGGATGCGCTCGGGCGGGAGCGGCAGGTCGAGTCCGGCGAGCAGCGGCAGGTGGGCCCGTTCGGTGATCAGCAGCGCGCAGTCGGTGTGGGCGATGTCGCGGACCAGCTCCGGGCCGCGGCGGGTGGGGTTGATGCCGGCGACGGCGGCTCCGGCGAGCGCCGCCGCGCCCAGCCACAGCGGGAACTCGGGGACGTTGTCGAGCAGGACACCGATGTGCGGCTCCGCGCCGCGCGGCAGTACGTCCCCCAGCAGCGCGGCCCGCGCGGCGGCGGCGCCGGCGACCTGGTGATGGGTGAGCGCCGAGTCCTGGTACTTGAGGGCGATGCGGTGGTCGCCCCACTGCGCCTGGACCAGCTCGGCGATGGTGCGGGCGCCGGGGCGGTCGGGGGCGGTGATGGGGGCGCCGACGCGAGCCTCGGCGGGGCTGTGGGCCGCGTCACGGCCGGGCGGACGGCGATCGCGGGCGTCGCGGACGAGCGGGCTGTCGCTGCGGGAGCTGTCGGCCACCATGCCGACGGAGCCTAACTGACACTGCGTCAGATGTGGAGCCCGGGGACGGGCCGGTCGTTCCTCCCTCGCGTTCGCCCCTCCGCCGCCTTCATTCCTCCATCGCGTTCGTGCCTCCGTCGTGTTCGTGCCTCCGTCGCGTTCGTGCCTCGGTTGGGTGGGCGGGGATTGTCAGTGGTCTGTGTGAGAGTGACAGGCATGCAGACGACACCTGATGGCCGCCCCATTCCGCCCCCGCACGCCGGGGAGCGCGAGAACCTGGAGAGCTGGCTGGACTTCCATCGCGCGACGCTGGAACTGAAATGTGCGGGCCTCGACGACCGTCAGCTGCGGCTGGCTTCGGTGACATCGTCGTCGATGACGTTGTTGGGGCTGGTTCAGCACCTGGCGGAGGTCGAACGCAATTGGTTCCGGCGGGTGTTCGCGGGTGAGGATGTGCCGCTGGTGTACGGGGAGGATTCGGGTGACGGCTTCGCGCTCTCCCCGGACCGGGGGATCGATGCGGCCCTGGACCTCTGGCGTGCGGAGGTCGCCCGGGGCAAGGAGCTGATAGCCGACGCGTCGCTGGAGGACTCGGGTGCGCTCCCAGAGCGGGAGGCCGGGCACCTCGGCGACCAGGGGGTGTCGCTGCGCTGGATCCTGGTCCACCTGATCGAGGAGTACGCGCGTCACAACGGGCACGCGGATCTGATCCGGGAAGGCATCGACGGCGCCACGGGCGCCTGAGGTCGGCTGCCGGCCACCGGGTCGGCTCCGGCACTCACCGGGCGGCGGGGCGGCACCCCTCCTCGGGAGCGCCGGGTGTCGCGGCGGTGGGGCCCAGGGGCCGGCCGGCCCCGCCCCGTTGGGCGGGGCCTAGGGCGCTTCTGACGGATCTCCGTGGAAGAAGGAGCGGCGCCTGGTGCGTGCGATCGCAAGGCGCCGGGATGTCTTCATAGCGGAGCTATGGGGACATTGCGGCAACGCCGCATGGGGGTCCCCCCGCGCCCTTTAGGCGTGGGGGAGTGCGTGCCAGGCGCCGCGACGCCGCGGAGATCCGTCAGAAGCGCCCTAGGCCGCCTCGGGGAGGGGGCCGCCCGGTGTGGGGGCGGCGGCGGTTTGGACGAGGGCGGTGTAGGTGCGGCGCAGCGCGATGAGGGACTCCTGGGCCTCACGGTAGACGGCGGCGTCGGGGCCGCCGCGGTGGGCGAGGGTGCGGACGGGCGCGCAGTGCCGGTCCATGGCGCTGAGCCAGGCGCGGTGCTGGGCCGGCAGGTGGCGGCGCAGGTGTTGGCGTCGGCCTTCGCCGGGGCGGCGTCCGCCGATGCCCAGGACGGCGTCGGCGGCCTGGAGGACCGGGGGCTCCAGGGCGCCCTGTTCGGCGAGCGCGGCGAGCACCGCGCGCTGCTGGTCGGTGGCCGGGGCCGCCGCCAACTCCGCCGCTTCGGAGTGGAGTTGGGCGCGCAGAGCGTGCTGGATGCGGACCAGGCGGCGCAGTGCCGTCGGTGTGGAGGAGTCGTCGGGGGCGCGGCCGGCCAGGGTGTCGGCGAGGCGGAAGAGCCAGATGCCGTGCGCCTCCAGGCGGGTCGCGGCGAGCATCAGCCGGTCCAGGCGGCTGAGCGGCTGGCCTTCCGGGGCCCAGCGCACGATCGGGACGAGTTGTTCGGTGCGGGCCAGCTGGTCGATGGGGATGTGACGGCGCGGTTTGCGTTCGGGGGCCCAGTTGTGGAGCGCGAGGGTGGGCAGGGCGACGAACTGGTCGTGGTCGATGCGGTGGGCGATGGCGGCCCAGAGTTCCAGGAACGCCTCGTTGGCGACCTCGCGGGCGGCCGGTGCCTGCGGGTCGAGGGCGCCCCAGCCGCAGGACACGGCGATGACCGCGACGCGCATCGCGGCGGCCTCGGCGTTGCGCGGCGAGAGGCGGGAGACGCGCTGTCGCAGGGCGGTCAATTCGTCGGCGCAGTCGGCGCGGTCGACGATGTCGACCGCGGTCGCGCGGTCGGTTGCGACGGCGGCCTCGCGGGCCAGGGCGTCCAGCCGGGTCCAGGTGCCGATCATGGAGCGTACAGGGGGCCGCTCGGGGAGGAAGCCGTGTGCGCAGGGGTCGTGCGGGGCCGGGGCGCCGGCGGTGTCGCCGTCGGCGGGGGTGGTGTCGGCGGGTGTGGTGCAGCCGGTGCGGGCGCCGGGCGGGCCAGCCTGTGCCGGGATGCGGACGGCCGGGTCGGCGCCGGTGGCCGGGGGTGCGCCCGCTTCGGTGGCGGTCGTCGCGCGTATGGTGCGGCGGACGTCGGGGGTGGTCGTCATGGGAGTGGGAGTCATCAGCACTTCCCCGCTAGCAGGCGGGCCAGGTGGGCGTCGATATCGAGATGGCGGCCCTCGTGGCCGGGCGGGACGATGGCGGTGGTCTGTTCCAGCCAGGCGGTGAGTTCGGTCGTGCGCACTGCCAGCTCGCAGACGCTGTCGTCGGTGGCGAGTTCGATGTGCACGCGGTGGGCTCCGCCGGCGCGGTGGGTGGGCCAGACCCGCACGTCGCCGTGCCCGACCTCGTCGTGCAGTCCGTCGATCAGCAGGTCGCGGGCGAACAGCCAGGTGGCGACGGTCTCGCCGCGGCTGATGAAGGCGACCTCGACCTCGTAGGGGCGGTCGCTGCGGTAGCTGAACCGGCCGGCCACCGGAATCGTTTCGTCCGGCCCGAGGAGGAGCTGCATCTCAAGGGTGCGCTTGGCTGTCGACACCACGACGATCAACCTTTCCGAGGAGGGGCGAGTCCCGGGGCCCCGGGTCGGGGCTCGCGTCCTAGCAGACGTCGGCTCGCGGGATGGGGTTGCAGGCGATGGCGGAGTAGTGATGGACGCCATGATCCGCGGGGGGCGGGTGGGTGCGGCCGGTGGTCCGGTGTCCAGGCCGGGTGGGGCGGGGTGGGTGCGGTGTTGTGGGCGGGGTGTTCGGGGGGTGCCATTTCCCTTCACCTCCGGGCCGACTGGTCGTGGGTTCCGCGTGCCCGGCCCGGTCCCGCCGCACCCCGGCGCCGGCCTCAGCCTCTCAACTGGCGGGAGATATCGCATGTTGACGGGGCAACTGCGGCACTGCGGCCATGGATTCGATCTTCACAGAGCGATGTGGGCGACCTTGCAGGCGAAGGTCCTGATGTCGCGGGACTTTCGGCCCGGGCCGGAAGGGCGGGTGGTGCGGTAGGGGCGGGTGGGGTCGGCGGGGTGCGCGCGGGTGCGTGGGCGGGGCAGGTGGCGGGTGGGCGCGTAGGTGACGGGGGTCACAGGGGTCGCGGGCGTGGGGGGCGTATTGCTGGGTACGGACCACCCCTGGAGTTCGTGTAGAGTTTTCTTCGTCAGCGCGCGCCGCTAGCTCAGTTGGTTAGAGCAGCTGACTCTTAATCAGCGGGTCCGGGGTTCGAGTCCCTGGCGGCGCACGTAGGACTGAGGCCCCTCGCATTGCGGGGGGCCTCAGTCGTGTTGTGGTGCGGTGTCGTGGGTGTCCGGGGTCGCGGGGCGCGTCGGGGGTGCGTGGGTCGTGGGGCGGCCGACGGCGGCGGCGTCGCCGGTCGCGGGGAAGCGCGCCGGGCCGTTGTCCGGCAGGCCGGGGTGGCCGCCGCAGAGCCAGCAGGTCAGCAGCAGGACGGTCCAGACGATGCCCGCCAGGAGGCGGGTGGCGGCGGCTGCGTCGTGCGGGGGTTCCTTCCCCGTGGCGGTCGCCGAGGCGGTCCTGTGCGGTGCGTCCGTCGGGGCGGCGGGCCGGTCGGGGCGGTTCGGGGTGGTGGTTTCCTCAATGTTCGTCGGCACTGCCGTTCCCCTGGCGTTCGCGGCGGAGGCGGAGTCGGAGGCGGAGCAGTTGGCCGGCGATGACCAGGGCCGCGCCGCCGGCGAGGACGAGGCCGACGGCGGAGGTGCTGCTCAGTTCGCGGTGGGCGGCGATCTGCCGGGGGTCGGGGCCGGCGGGGTGCGGGGCGGCGGGCGGGGTGCGGGGCGGGGTGGTGGCGGCCGGGGCGACGGTGGTCGGCGCGGTGGCGGGGCCGTGTGCGGCGGTGGCGGCGTACGCGGGTGTCGTGGTCAACGCGCACGCCGCGATCGCGGCGCAGAGTGTGAGCTGCGGTGAGCGCATGGTGCACCTCCGGATACTTCCGAAGGTCCGCCGGTGCGCTGCCGGGCGCATCCGGGGCGGGGCCGGGTTGCGCCGTTCGGGTGGGCGGGGTCCGGCGGGGTGGGGTCAGACCAGGTCGACGAGGTCGGCGATGGAGTCGACGACGCGGGAGGGGCGGAACGGGTGGCGTTCGACGTCCTCGGGGCGGGTCAGGCCGGTGAGTACGAGGAAGGTTTCCATGCCTGCTTCCAGGCCGGCGACGACGTCGGTGTCCATCCGGTCGCCGATCATGGCGGAGCTCTCGGAGTGGGCGCCGATGGCGTTGAGGGCGTGGCGCATCATCAGCGGGTTGGGCTTGCCGACGAAGTACGGTTCGACGCCGGTGGCCTTGGTGATGAGGGCGGCGACGGAGCCGGTGGCGGGCAGTGGGCCTTCGGGGGAGGGGCCGGTCTCGTCGGGGTTGGTGGCGATGAAGCGGGCGCCGTTCTCGATGAGTCGGATGGCCTTGGTGAGCGCTTCGAAGCTGTAGGTGCGGGTTTCGCCGAGGACGACGTAGTCGGGGGCGTGGTCGGTGAGGATGTAGCCGATGTCGTGCAGGGCGGTGGTGAGGCCGGCTTCGCCGATGGCGTAGGCGGTGCCGCCGGGGCGCTGGTCGTCGAGGAACTGGGCGGTGGCCAGCGCGGAGGTCCAGATGGATTCCCAGGGGACGTCCAGGCCGATGCGGTTGAGGCGGGCGTGGAGGTCGCGGGGGGTGTAGATGGAGTTGTTGGTCAGGACGAGGAAGGGCCTGCCGGACTCGCGCAGTCGCTTGATGAAGGCGTCCGCGCCGGGGACGGGGACGCCTTCGTGCATGAGGACGCCGTCCATGTCGGTGAGCCAGGACTCGATCGGCTTACGCTCTGCCACTGCCACTCCTGTGGTGCGTGTTGACCAGGGCTGGCCGGTTGGCCAGGGCGCCGGCCGGCCGGGTGGCGGCCGACGGCCCCAGCCTAAGTCAGCGGTGGGCCGCTGGTCCCGGTCGGTGGTGGTCAGCTTCCGGTTGCCGTCTTCCAGGCGTTGATGTAGGTGTCGAGGTTCTTGTCGATGTCGTTCCAGTTGGGTTCGAAGACGTCGACACCGTTCATGATCTTGGCGAGGGCGGCGGCGTTGGGGTCGGTGGCCTTGACGTCCTTGCGGGAGGTGAAGCCGCCGCCGACGGCGGAGACCTGTTGCTGGACGGGCTTGCTGATCAGGTAGTCGAGGAACTTGCGGGCGTTGGCGGCGTGCGGGGCGTCCTTGACCAGGCCGGCGGCGTAGGGGAGGGCGAAGGTGGTGGGTCGTGCGCCGGGCCTGGGGGCGGGGAAGAAGATGCCCTGGTGGGGCATGGACTTCATGTTGGCGTAGTTCATCTGGACGTCGCCGTTGGCGATCAGGAGTTCGCCCTTGTCGGTCTTGGGGGCGAGTTGGCCGGTGGAGGAGGACGGGCCGACGTTGTTGGCCTGGAGTTTCTTGAGGAAGTCCATGGCCGGGCCCTGGCCGCCGAAGTCGTGCAGGGCCTTGATGAGGACGGCGGTGCCGTCGCCGGCGACACCGGGGGTGGAGTACTGGAGCTTGCCGGCGAAGCGGTGGTCGGCGAGGTCCTGCCAGGTGGCCGGGGGCTGCTGGAGTTCCTTCTTGTTGTAGATGAAGCAGAAGTAGTTGTTGACGATGGAGACCCACTTGCCGTTGGGGTCCTTGTCGGCGGCGGCGACCTGTTCGGAGCCGTGCGGGCGGTAGATGTCCAGCAGGCCCTTGTCGTCGGCCTGTTGGATGAACGGGGGCAGGGTGACGAGGACGTCGGCCTTGGTGTTGGCGCGTTCGCGGGCCAGGCGCTGGACGGCGGCGCCGGAGCCGGACTCCACGTAGTTGACCTTGATGCCGGTCTGCTTCTCGAAGTCCTTGAAGACCTTGTCGTAGAAGCCGTCGCCCTGTTCGCTCTTGAGGCCGTCGGCGCTGTAGACGGTGATCTCCTTGGCCTGGGCGTCGTCGGCGGGGGTGCCGCAAGCGGTGACGGAGCCGGCGAGGGCGAGGACGGCGGCGCCGGCGGCGAGGGGGCGGTGCGGGCGGCTGGGCATGGTGGGTGCTCCTGGGGGACGGTGCGCGGGCGGGGCGGAGTCGGGGGGGCGTGGGGGTCAGCGGTAGGTGGCTCTGGTGCGGATGCGGGAGACGCCGAGGAGGACGAGGAGGGTGGTGGCCATGAGGGCCACGGCGAGGGCGGCGCCGGTGAAGAGGGCGCCGCGGTCGGTGGCGGCGAAGATCTGGACGGGCAGCGGCATCCAGTCCGGGGGGTAGAGCATCATCGTGGCGCTCAGTTCGCCCATGGACAGGGCGAAGCACAGGCCGGCGGCGGCGGTCAGGGACGGCAGCAGCAGGGGGAGTTTGACGCGCCACAGGACGTAGGCGGGTCGGGCGCCGAGGCCGGCGGCGCTCTGCTCGTAGGCGGGGTCGAGGCGGGCGAGCGCGGCGGTCACGGACTGGTAGGCGAAGGCGGTGACCAGCACGGTGTGGGCGACGATCACGATCTGTGGGGTGCCGTTGAGGAGGAACGGGGGTTGGGAGAAGGCGACGAGGAGGGCGAGGCCGACGACGACGGAGGGGACGGCGAGGGGCAGGAGGAAGAGGGCGTCGAGGGTCCGCCGGGCGCGCCGGCCGAGTTTTTCGGCGGCCAGGGCGGCCCAGGTGCCGGTGGTCAGGGCGGCGAGGCTGGCGGCGAGGGCGGTGAGGACGCTGGTGGTCAGGGCGGTCAGGGCGTCGCCGTGCGCGATGTCCTGATAGTGCGTCAGGGTCGGGCCGGAGGGGAGGGCGCCGCTCCAGCCGTCGGCGAAGGAGGCGGCGACGATGACCAGCAGGGGGAGGGCGAAGACGGGGACGAAGAGGAGGAGGAACACCGCCCAGATGGTCCGGCGGGCGGCTGCGCTATGGACGAGCACGGTCGGCGCCTCCGGTGGCGAGGGCGGGGGCAGGGGCGGGGGTGTTCGGTGCGGTGGTGTGGTGGGCAGCGGCCGGTTGCCGGGCGGGCCTGCGGCGGGTGGCGGTGCCTGCGGTGCGGGCCATGACCGTCCGGTAGAGGGCGTAGAGGGCGGCGGACAGTGCGATGTTGATGACCGCGACGACGCAGGCGCCGGTGTAGTCGCCGTCGAGGATCGCCTTGGTGTAGACGAGCATCGGCAGGGTGACAACGTTCTTGGCGCCGGTGAACAGCACGATCCCGAATTCGTTGAGGCACATGACGAGCACCAGGGCGCCGCCGGCGGCGAGCGAGGGCAGTGCCTCGGGCAGGATCACGGTCCGCACGATGCGTCCCGGGCGGGCGCCGAGCGAGCCGGCGACTTCCAGTTGTGCGGTCTCCACCTGCGCGAACGCGGCGAGCAGGGGGCGCATCACGAACGGGGTGAAGTAGGTGACCTCGGCCAGCAGGACGCCCCATGGGGTGTGCAGGAAGTCCAGGGGGCCGTGGGTGGCGCCGGTGAGGTCCGTCCACAGGCCGTTGGCGATGCCGACGGTGCCGTAGAGGAACAGCAGGGCGAGGGTGATCAGGAAGGAGGGGAAGGCCAGGAAGATGTCGATGAAGCGGGCCAGTGCCCGACCGCCGGGGAACGGGACGAAGGCGATGACCAGGGAGAGCAGCAGGCCGAGGAGGAGCGCGCCGAGGGTGGCGCCGGCCGCGATCAGCACGGTGTTGGTCAGCGCGTCCTGGAAGGAGGTGGCGGCGAGGACGGTGGTGTAGGGGGTGGTGGACGGCCCGCCGCCGCTCTCGGGGGTGAGGGACTGCCGGACCACCAGGGCGAGCGGGTAGAGGAACACCAGCGCGAGGGCGGCGACGGGTGGCAGGGCCCACAGGGCGGTGGTCCGGGTGCGGCGGGGCCCGGTGTCCGGTGTGGTGCGGTCAGGCATGGCGCGGCCCGCCGTCCGCCGGGTCGGTCGGGGTGTTCGCCGGAGTGTCGGCCGGGGCTGCGGGCTGGATGTCCGCGGGGATGAGGGCGGCGTCCTGGGGGGCGAAGTGCAGGGTGAGTTCGGTGCCCAGTGGTGGGGTCTCGCGCAGTTCCCGCAGGTCGGCCATGAGGCGGTGGCCGTCCACCGCGAGGTGGAGTCGGTGGGTGGCGCCGCGCCACTGGACCTCGGTGACGGTGCCGCGCAGGGTGTTGCCCTGTGGGTCGGGGGCGGTGCCGAGGCCGAGGAGGTGCGGGCGGACGCAGAGGGTGGCGGTGGCGCCGGGGGTCGCGTCCCCGGTGGGGACGGTCAGGTGGCGGCCGGCGAACTCGACGCCGTCGGCGCGCACGGTCACCGGCAGCAGGTTGGCGGTGCCGACGAAGGATGCGGTGAAGGCGGTGCGCGGGCTGCGGTAGAGCTGGTGCGGAGTGCCGCACTCGCGGAGCCGGGCCGATTCCAGGACGGCGATCCGGTCGGCGAGGGTGAGTGCCTCCACCTGGTCGTGGGTGACGTAGAGGAGGGAGACGTGCGGCAACTCGCGGTGCAGGCGGGCGAGTTCGGCGAGCATGTCGGAACGCAGCTGGGCGTCGAGTGCGGACAGCGGCTCGTCGAGGAGGAGGACGCGGGGGCGGATGGCGAGGGCCCGGGCGATGGCGACGCGCTGCTGCTGGCCGCCGGACAGTTCCCGGGGGTGCCGGTCGGCGTAGCCGGCCATGCCGACCAGGTCCAGGGCTTCGGCGACGCGGCCGGGGATCTCGGCGCGCGGGGCCTTTTGTGCTTTGAGGCCGAAGGCGACGTTCTCGGCGACCTTCATGTGCGGGAAGAGCGCGTACTGCTGGACGACCATGCCGATACCGCGCTTGTAGGGCGGCAGGTCGGTGACGTCGTGGCCGCCGATCAGGACGCGGCCGGAGGTCGGGCGGACGAATCCGGCGACGGCGCGCAGGGCGGTGGTCTTGCCGGAGCCGGACGGGCCGAGCAGGGCCATCACCTCGCCCGGTTCGACGGTGAGGTCGAGGGAGTCCAGGGCGGTGGTGCGGCCGTGGGTGACGGTGACGCGGTCGAAGCGGATGCCGGAATCCGTGGAGGACCCGGCCGACCCGGCCGCGGTGGCCGGCGCGCCGGGTCGGGCGGGAGCGTGACGGAAGGTGTCGCCGGGTAGCGGCGCCTTTGCGGGGTGGTGGCCGGGCGACGGGTGGGCGACGGGGGCGGGCATGTCACACCACTCCCAGCAGGGCGGGCAGTTCGGCGACCGAGTCCAGGACGTGGGTGGCGCCGGCGGCCTGGAGTTGCGCGGTGTCGTGGGCGCCGGTGCGTACTCCGGCGACCACCGCGGCGCCGCTGCGGCGTCCGGCGATCATGTCGTAGGAGGTGTCGCCGGCGACCGCGATCTGCCGGACGTCGTCGGCGGCGCCGGTGTGCAGCAGGGCGGTCAGCACCATGTCGGGGTAGGGGCGGCCGCGTCCGCCGGCGTCGGCCGGGCAGAGGGTGCGGGCGACGAGGTCGCGCCAGCCGAGGGCGTCGAGGATGGCGTCCTGGGTGACCCGGGCGAATCCGGTGGTGAGGACGACGGTGCGGCCGGCGGCCTGGAGGGCCTCGATGGCTTCGCGGGCGCCGGGGACGGGGGCGATGCGGCCGGCGTCGACGAGGGTGCCGTAGGCCGTCTCGAAGGCGTGGTTGGCGCGCTGGGCGGCTTCTTCGGTGGCCCGGGGGTCGCCGTCGGGCGCGGCGAACAGGTGCCGGAAGACGGAGATCTTGGATTCGCCCATGGTGGCGCGTACGTAGGCGAGTTGCTCGGCGTGCCGGGGGGTGCCGGGTTCAACGCCCATCCGGCGGGCGGCGGTGTCGAAGGCGCGCTCGACGAGGCCGTCGTCGGCGACGGTGGTGCCGGCCATGTCCAGGACGACGAGCCGGATCGCGTCGGTGTGCGGAGCGGGGTGTGTCAAGGGGCTCACCATCCCAGTGCGTTCGCGGTGGTTTCGGCGATGGCCGGGGAGCAGGTCATGCCGCGTCCGCCGGGTCCGGTGATCAGCCAGACGCCGTCGCGGACCTGCTGGCGGTGGACGACGCGGCTGGTGTCGGTGCACTGGGCGTAGACGCCGGCCCAGCGGTGGCGGATGCGGGGCAGCGGGCGGCCCAGGATCGTCTCGACGACTCCGGCGAGGTGCTCGTAGGGCTCCTCGACGGTGTCGAAGGCGAACGGGGTGTCGTATTCGTGGGTGTCGCCGATGGTCAGGCCGCCGTCGGCGCGCTGGACCATCAGCAGTTGCATTTTGTGGGCGGCGGCGGTCGGGGTCTGTGCCTGGTCGGCGTTGAGGGCGTCCAGGGCGTCGCCGCGGTAGGCGGGGTAGTAGCGGAAGCTGTCGGCGTCGGCGACGGAGGTGGTCAGCGGTTCGCCGAGCGGGTCGGTCTGCATCATCTGCAGGCGCACCCGGCGCACCGGCAGGTCGGGGACGAGTTCCCGGACCAGGCCGCCGAGCCAGGCGCCGGTGCACAGGATCACCGCGTCGCCGTGGTGGGTGGCGCCGTGGTCGTCGCGGACCGCGCGTTCGCCGACCACGTCGCGGACCTCGCGGCCGCCGAGATAGGTGTAGCGGCCGGATGCCGACAGGGCTTCCTTGAGGGCGCGTTGGGCGACGCGGGGTTCGACGGCGGCGTCCCGTTCGCACCACAGGGCGGCGGTGAAGTCGCCGCGCAGTGCGGGGTTGAGGGCGCGGGCCCGGTCGGCGTCGAGGAGTCGGTAGCCGCGGGCGGTGGCGTCGGGGCGACGGGTGGCGGCCTCGGCGACGGCGTACTCGGTGTCGTTGCGGACGACGGTCAGTGAGCCGATGGCGCGGAAGCCGATGCCGGGGACGCGGGCGCCGATGCCCTCCCAGAGTTCGCGGGCGCGCAGGGCGGTGTCCAGTTCGGCGCCGCCGGCCCGGCCGCTGACCCAGATCTGTCCGAAGTTGCGGACCGAGGCGCCGCGGGCCTCGGCTTCCCGTTCGATGTGGAGGACTTGGTGGCCTCGTTCGACTGCGTGCCAGGCGTGCAGGGTTCCCAGCACGCCGGCTCCGACGACTATGACTCGCATGCCCCAGACGGTCGCGTCGGCGGGTGGCCCGCGGGGGACGATTTGCCGACGCGTTGGTTAACACGGGCTCAAACTTGGCCTAGACCCGTTATCGTCTCGTGACACAAGGGGCGGGATTTCGCCGTCGTCCGGCCCGCGGTGGGCCCGTCAGGAGTCCCGGGCGCCGCCCAGGTGCGTGGTGAACGAGAACCGGTCGCCCCGGTAGAGGGAGCGCACCCGTTCCAGCGGGCGGCCCTCGGTGTCCCGGGACAGCCGGTGGATGAGCAGCATCGGCAGCGCGCCGGGCGTCCCGATCAGCAGTGCCTCGCGCGGGGTGGCCAGGACCGTCTCCAGGCGTTCGTCGGCGTCCCCGAAGCCGATGCCGAGCCGCTCGTGGAGGTAGCCGTAGAAGGACGAGTCCGGCTCGAAGTCGGCGGCCAGGTCCGGGACTCGGGACACCGCGACATAGGTGCTCTCCAGGCCGACCCGCTCGTCGTCGGCGAGCAGCACCCGCTCCATGTGCCAGACCGCGTCGCCGGCACGGAGGCCGAGGTCGCGGGCGAGCGCCGGCGGGCTGGGGAAGCGGTCCAGCGAGACCAGGTGTCGGCCGGGCGTGCGGCCCTGGCGGCGGACGCCCTCGGTGTAGCTGGCGAGGGAGAGCGGCTGCTCCATCTTGGGTCCGGCGACGACCGTGCCGCGACCCATCCGGCGCAGTCGCCCCTCCAGCACCAGTTCCCGCAGGGCCTGGCGCAGCGTCTCGCGGGACACCTCGAACCGCAGCGCCAACTCGCGCTCGGTGGGCAGCGGTTCGCCCTCGCCCAGCTCCTCCAGCAGGGCGGCGATGTCGACCTTCGCCGCGTAGTACTTGGGAATGCGTCCGTGCTCGGGAATGCCGGACCGGATGGGTGCGCCAGGATCCTGGCCGTACGGAAACTCCACCCGGCGATCTTCGCACCAGCGGCGGGCCGGGGGGCCGGCACCCTCGGCGTCCCTCTTCCGCGTGGCGGACACCGCCTGGGGCGCTTCCTAGCGGAACAGTCCGGTCAGCACCAGCTCCGCGGCGCCGTCCGCGACGGTCCGGGCCCCGCCGCGGGCCCGCGCCACCGGCACCGCGGGCGCCGCCCCGGGGTCGCTCCCGGGCGCCGGCGGCCGGCCGCGCAGGGCCGCGTGGTCGGCCAGCTCCCGGGCCACGCCGTCCCGGAAGACCTCCGGGTGCGCCAGGACGGTGCGGCCGCCGAGCAACACCCGGTCGATGTCGAGGAGTTCGACGAGGTTGGCCGCGGCCACGCCCAGCACCCGGGCCGCCGCCGGCAGATCGCCGCGGGCCACCGCCGCCAGGCACAGCGCCTCGACGCAGCCGCGCCGCCCGCAGTCGCACCGCGGCCCGTCCAGCTGCAGCACCTGGTGGCCGAACTCGCCGGCGCCGGTGTGCGGTCCGCGGTAGAGGCTGCCGCCGAGGACCAGCCCGGCGCCGAGCCCGGTCCCCAGGTGGAGGTAGGCGAACGAGGCGCCGCCCACCTCCTCCGACGCCCGGCTGAGGCCGAGGGCCGCCGCGTTGGTGTCCTTGTCGACGACGACGGGCAGGCCCAGGCGCGCGGCGAGCGCCTCCCGCAGGGGGAAGCCGTCCCACTGGGGGGCGCCGGTGACCTGGCGCAGGACGCCCGTGGCGTGGTCCAGCGGCCCGGGGCAGGCCACTCCCGCGCCGAGCACCGGTGGCCCGCCCGCCGCCTCCCGCAGCGCCGCGACCTCGCCGGCGGTGGTGGCCAGGACGGCCTCGGCGCCGGCGCCGAAGTCCAGCGGCGCGCGGCGGACCGCGGTCGGCCGGCCGGTGAGGTCGGCCAGCACGCAGACGATCTCGTCGCGGTCCAGGTGGACGCCGACGGCGTGCCGGGCGCCGGGGACCAGCCGCAGCACGGTGCGGGGCTTGCCGCCCGTGGAGGCCCGGCGGCCCGCCTCGACGACCAGGCCGTCGGCCCGCAGCCGCGCGGTGATCTTGCTGACCGCCTGCGGGGTGAGCCCGGTCCGCTCGGCCAGCTCCAGCCGGCTCGCGCCCTCCTCCCCCGCCGCGCGCAGCAGCCCCAGCAGCAGGGCGGCGTTGTGCCCGCGCAGGGCGAGGAGGTTGGCGCCGGGCGCGGCGGCGCCGTCCGGGCGGGCGCCGATGTCCGGGCGGTCGAGGTCGTGGTCGCTGCTCACCCCTCCATTCTCCGCACTGCTTGCACTTTGGCAACAGCGTTGCGAAAGTGGAGGGCATGAGCGACCCCGAAGCACGCACCGCCCCCCACCGCGTCGGCCTGATCGGCTACGGCCTGGCGGGCTCGGTCTTCCACGCCCCGCTGATCGCCGCCACCGACGGGCTGGTGCTCGACACCGTCTCGACCCGCAGCCCCGACCGGCAGGCGCAGGCCCGCGCCGAGCACCCGCAGGTCCGCACGGTGGCCACCGCCGAGGAGGTCCTGGACCGGGCCGCCGCCGGCGACCTCGACCTGATCGTGCTGGCGTCGCCGAACAAGACGCACGTCCCGCTCGCCACCGCCGCCCTGGAGGCCGGCGTCGCGGTCGTCGTCGACAAGCCGCTGGCCGCCACCGCAGCCGAGGCCGAGCGGCTCGCCGCGCTCGCCGACCGCCGCGGGCTGCTGCTCTCGGTCTTCCAGAACCGCCGCTGGGACAACGACTTCCGCACCGTGCGCAAGCTGCTCGCGGACGACGCGCTGGGCGAGGTCCAGCGCTTCGAGTCCCGCTTCGAGCGCTGGCGGCCCCGGCCCAAGGGCGGCTGGCGCGAGTCCGGCGACCCGGCGGAGCTCGGCGGACTGCTCTACGACCTCGGCAGCCACCTCGTCGACCAGGCCCTGACCCTCTTCGGCCCCGCGGTCTCGGTCTACGCCGAGGCCGACATCCGCCGCCCGGGCGCCGAGGCCGACGACGACACCTTCCTCGCCGTCACCCACGCCGGCGGCGTCCGCTCCCACCTGTGGGTGAGCGCCACCACCGCCCAACTCGGGCCGCGCTTTCGGGTGTTGGGCAGTCGCGCGGGCTATGTGAAGTACGGCCTGGACCCGCAGGAGGCCGCCCTGCGGGCCGGCCGGCGCCCGGACACCGAGGGCGCCGCCTGGGGCGTGGAACCCGAGTCCGACTGGGGCCGGCTCGGCGCCGTGGGGGTCCCCCCGGCGGTAGCTGGGGGAGAATCCCCGGTGACCGGCGGCGGGCAGCCCGTCGCGACCCTGCCCGGCGCCTACCCGGCCTACTACGCGGCGATCGCGCGGGCCCTGCGCGAGGGCGGCGCGCCGCCCGTGACCGCCACCGAGGCCGCGGCGGCGCTGCGCGTCCTGGAGGCCGCCAAACGCTCGGCCGCGGAGGGCGTCACGGTCCGGATCGGAGCCGGTGCATGACGACCCCCGGCACCACCCACGGACCCGATGAGATCCGCGAACTGACCGCCCAGGAGGAACGGCTGGTCCTGGACGCCTTCGGCAACGACGAGGCGTGGGAACTGGGCTCCCTCCTGGTCGGACTGGCCCGGGAGCGCGGCGCCGCGGTGACGATCGGGATCCGGCGCGGCGCCCAACTGCTCTTCCACTGCGCGCTCCCGGGCACCTCCGCCGACAACGACGCCTGGATCGACCGCAAGTCCGCCGTCGTCGAACGGTACGGGGAGTCCTCCTACCTGGTCGGCGCCCGCTTCCGCGCCAAGGGCCGCACCTTCGAGGACTCCTCGCGCCTCGACCCCGACCGGTACGCCGCACACGGCGGTGCCTTCCCGATCCGCCTGCGCGGGACGGGTGTGATCGGCGTGGTCGCGGTGTCCGGCCTGCCCCAGGCCGACGACCACGCCCTGGTGGTCGAGGCCCTGGAGCGCTATCTGACAACGGGCTGACACCCGCACCGCCCCACTCACACCAGCCGCCACCGGCCCGCTTCCCACCCCACAACGGGAGGTGACGGGCCGGAGGGGCAGGGGGTGTCCGGACTGCTGCGCTGTACGTCCGGACACCCCCTGCCCCGCAGGCCCGTCACCGCACCCGACAACCCCCGCGCCGCAGGCGCAGGCGAGCAACCCCCACGGCGGGAAGGCCGACAACGTGGGAAGCAGCCGGCCGCAGGCCCACGGCGGGGGAGCCGACAACCCGCGGATCAAGCCAACCGCAACGCCTGCCGCTGACGCCCCAACCCGTCGATCTCCAGCTCCACCACATCGCCCGCCCGCAGGTACGGCTTGGGCTCGGGCTGCCCCATCGCCACCCCCGCCGGGGTACCGGTGTTGATCACGTCGCCCGGGTAGAGGGTCATGAACTGGCTGACGTAGCGGACCACTTCGGCCACCGGGAAGATCTGCTCGGCGGTGGTACCGTCCTGCTTCAGCTCCCCGTTGACCCACAGCCGGATGCCCAGCGCCTGCGGGTCCGGTACCTCGTCGGCGGTCACCAGCCACGGGCCCAGCGGGTTGAACGTCTCGCAGTTCTTGCCCTTGTCCCACTGGCCGCCGCGCTCGATCTGGAAGGCCCGCTCGGACACGTCGTGCGCCACCGCGTAGCCGGCCACGGCCGCCAGCGCCTGCTCGTCGTCCGCCAGGTAGCGGGCGGTCCGGCCGATGACGACGGCCAGCTCCACCTCCCAGTCGGTCTTCACGCTGCCGCGCGGGATGAGGACCGTGTCGTCGGGGCCGACGACGGTGTCCGGCGCCTTCATGAAGAGGATCGGTTCCTCGGGGGTGGCGGCCCCGGTCTCCCGCGCGTGGTCGTGGTAGTTCAGCCCGATGCACACGACCTTGCCGATCCGGGCGACCGGCGGGCCGATCCGCAGACCGGCGGTGTCCCGTACGGGCAGGTCGCCGGCGGTCGCGGCGGCCCGGACGGCGGCCAGCGTGGCGTCGTCCGCGAGCAGCGCGCCGTCGATGTCCGTGACCAGGCCCGACAGGTCGCGCAGCAGGCCGGCCTCGTCGAGCAGCGCCGGGCGTTCCGCCCCCACCGGTCCGACACGCAGCAGCTTCATCGTCACAACTCCCGTGGTCGAAGGGTCGGCCCGGGAGGGTCCTCCCCGGCCGGCCGATGGGGGACGGCCATCGAGCGATTTGGCCGATCCTCCAAGAACGGGGTCCACTCCGCAAGACCCCGTTCACGGACTGGACCGTTACTGAGGGGTAGTAACGATCGGGTCGGTGTCGGCGTCGGCCGGACGGCGCTCGGCGTCGGCCTGCCGGGCCGATGCGCCCGCCCGCGCCGCGGTGTTGGCCCTGGCCCGCGCCGCCTTCTGCCGCGCGGCCCGGGTCCTGGGCCCGCCCCGCCGCACCGGTCGCGGGGACGGGGGCTGCGGTGCGCCGTCCACCGACGCCGCCGGCCCCCCCGCAGGGGTCCGCTCCCCCTCCACCACCGGCCCACGGCCCTTCTCCGCCTTACGGTCCCCCGCCGGCTTCCCTTCCCCGGCCGCCTCACGGTCGGCCACCGGCTTGCGGTCGCGGTGCAGCAGGGCCCGCTCGCAGGCCGTCCAGGTCGTGGTCGTCACCATGTAGAGGCCGGCCGCCAGCGGCACCACGGCCACGGTGAGCAGCGTGCCGAAGGACAGCAGCGGCATCAGCTTGCCCAGGGCGCCCAGGCCCGGGGTCGCGGTGCCCGCGGCGGGCGCCGGGGCCGCGGCCGCCGCCGCCCGGGCGCGCCGGTAGTTCCAGGTGGCGACCGCCGCGATCAGGGCGAACAGCGCGAGGTAGACCAGCCCCTGAGGCCCGGTCACGCCGCCGTCGGCGAGGGCCTGCCGCCACGTCCCGCCGAGCGGCGCGCCCAGCAGTGTGTGGTTCAGCAGGGTGTCGTTCCCGCTGGTGAACAGGTGGTACGTCACGAAGAAGACCGGGAGCTGGAGCAGGCTCGGCAGGCAGCCGGCCAGCGGCGAGGAGCCGGTCTTGGCGTAGAGGTCGCTGATCGCCTGCTGGAGCCGCTCCCGGTCGTTGCCGTACTTGCGCTGGAGGGCGGCGATCTGCGGGGCGAGGGCGGAGCGGGCCTTCTCGCCGCGGGCCGCGGCGCGGGCGAGCGGGTGCAGCGCGGCGCGGACGCCGAGGGTGAACAGGACGATGGCGGCGGCGGTGGCCGCGGCGCCGAAGAGCGGTTCGATGGCATGGGCACCGCGCGCCAGCGCGGCACCGAGGATGTCGAAAACGGACATGGGTGAGCCCTCCACGGGTCTCGTCGTGCCGGAATGGAGAGACGGCGTGACGAGCCGCGCGGGCACGCACCGGCGCAGCGGCAAGGCAGATCGGGTCGAGCCGCATCAGGTCACAGCTGATCGGCTCGGGTCACGTTCACGGTCGTCCCGGGCCAGTGCCGCAGAACGGTCGGACGTCGAGGGGAGTGCGCCGGAGCGGCTACGCGGCCGCCGGGAGGGCGCGGCCGGGTGCTCGCGGGCGCGGACGGCCGGCGGCGTCGGGGTCGCGCTGTGGCAGGAAGGCCGTACGGCGCTCGCGGTCGCGGATGGCCGTGCGTATCCGGCCCGGTGGGACCGGGCGGGCGGCGACGGCCAGGGCGAGCGCGCTGCACAACAGCAGCAGCACCGCTGCGGTGGTCGCGGCGGCGGCCAGCGACGTCGTCAGACCGCTCTGTTCGAGCAGGAGCTCGGCGAGCAGGAAGAACAGTGCGCTGGTGTAGAGCCGCCAGGCATCGATGATGCGGTACATCCGGCGTCCCCCTCCCGCGCTCCCCCGCGCGTCGCTCTCGGTGCTCCCGGTCGTCGGTCCGACCGTCCGTTCCAGGGTAACCGCACCCCCGAGCCGCTGCGACAGCCAGTTCGAGAATTCACCCCTGCCGGTGAACGGTACGCCGTCGGCAACCGGGGGCGCACCAACGGTCGGTGACTGCCCACGAGGCCGGCCGCCGCGGCACACCACCACGACGACCGGCCCGCAACGCGTGCCCGCCTCCGGGGGCCGCCCTCAGTCGCGGCCGGACACGGCGGCCCCGGCCCGGGGGAACTCGTCCTCCAGCGCCAGGACTTCGGTGTCCGGCCGGTCGTCGCCGCGCTCCCGCGGGCCGAGCCAGGTCACCGCCAGGGCCACCGCCACATTCACCGCGAGCCCGACGATCCCGGCGTTCACCCCCCACACCGGGTCGTGGCCGCCGAAGACCAGGACGCACACCAGGGTGAAGCCCGCCACCAGGCCGCTCACCGCCGCATACATCGTCAACCGCCGCCACACCAGCCCCAACAGCAGCATCGGCACCAGCTGCGCCATGCCCTCGTACGAGATCAGGGAGAGCCGGACGAGGGTGTTGGGCGCGACATAGGTGAGCACCAGGGCGAGCGCCCCGGCGACCACCACGACCACCTGTGACCAGAGCTTCTGACGGGACGTCAGCCGAGGCACCGCGCCCAGTACGCTGCGCCCCCACATCGTGCCGATGACCAGCATGAACACCGCCATCGGCACGATCGAGGAGAGCGCCGCGGCCACCCCGATCACCCCCACCGCCCAGGCCGGCAGGGAGTCCACGACCAGTTTGAACAGCGCCAGGTTGGACCTGGCGCCGGTCAGCCCCGGGACGACGAACAGCGCCGCCAGCCCCAGCAGCATCGGCACGAACAGCAGCACGTTGTAGAACGGCAGGTACATGGCGTTGCGGCGGAGCACGTCGGCGTTGCGGGCGCCCAGATAGCCGGCCACGGTCGTCGGGAAGATCACCACGGTCAGGGAGTTGATCAGGGTGGTGGTGAGGAACCACGACTGGCCCAGGCCGCCGGAGGCGTGGCCGGGGAAGGTCAGCCACTGCGGCTTCTCGGCGACGATCCGGTCCAGGAACGGGCCGTAGCCGCCGAAGTAGTGCAGCGGGACGTAGAGCGCGAGAAACCCGAGCGTGGCGATGACCAGCACGTCCTTGAGGACCGACACCCAGGCGCTGCCGCGCAGTCCGCTGACGACCACGAAGCCGGTGGTCACCGCGAAGCCGATGAAATAGGCCCAGTTGAGGCTGATCGTGCCGTAGGAGATGGTCGAGACGACCACGCCCATGCCGGTGATCTGGAGCTGGATGTAGGGCAGCAGACAGACGGTGGCGAGGACGGCGACGGCGGCGCCGAGCCACGGCCGGCGGTAGCGGTGGGCGACGATGTCGGTGATGCCGACCAGGCCGTGCCGGCGGGCGTAGGCCCACAGCATCGGGCCGACGACGTAACCGATGGCGTAGCCGCAGGACATGTAGGCCAGGACGTAGAGCACGGGGGCGCCGAAGTTGTAGCCCCAGCCGGCCGCGCCGAGGTAGCTGAAGCTGGTGTAGCTCTCGCCGGCCATCAGCACCCAGATGAAGACGGTGCCCAGGCTGCGGCCGCCCACCGACCACTCGGTGAGGCCGCCGCCGGATCCCCGGCCGCGGACCGCGAGCAGTCCCAGGACGACGGTCAGCACCATGAACGCGGCGAAGATCGCGGTGGCGACGGTGGCGTTCACGCGCGCCCCCCGGTCAGCCCGTCGTCCCGGCCGCGGCCCCGCTTGTGGTCGCCGCGGCGTGCCAGCCACACCGACACCGGGGTCAGCAGGGTGGCGAGCATCATCCAGAAGAAGAGGAACGGCAGGCCGAGGACGGTCGGGGTGACCCGGTTGACGAGCGGCAGCACCACCAGGAACAGCACATACGGCAGCAGCAGCCAGAGCAGCGCGGGGCGCTTTCGGGTTCCCGGGGGCGGGCCGCCGGGGGACTGGTTTCGCACGTGGGAAGAGCCTATCCGCTGCGCTGGGCCGGCATCCCACGTTGTCGGCTTTCCGCCGGGGCCGCTGTTCTCCGCCTTCGGCGGAGGGGTTCGTCGGGCCGGGGACGCCTGGTGGGTGGTGGGGGCCGGGGGGGGCGGTCCCGCCCGGTGGGGATGAGAGCCGGGGATGCGCCCTAGCCGCCCAGTACCTGGGACACCGTGTAGATGCACAGCCCCGCGAGGGCGCCCACGACCGTGCCGTTGATGCGGATGAACTGCAGGTCGCGGCCGATGTGCGCCTCGATCTTCCGGGAGGTGTGCTCGGCGTCCCAGCTCGCGACGGTTTCGGTGATCAGGGCGGTGATCTCGCTCCGGTACGTCGTCACCACGTAGACGGCGGCGCCCTCCAGCCAGCCGTCGACCTTGTCGCGCAGCCGCCCGTCGGCGGCCAGCCGGCCGCCCAGGGACAGCAGCGCCGCGCGCACCCGCAGCCGCAGTTCGCTGCGCTCGTCCTCGGCGGCGGCCACGATCATCGCGCGGACCGCGCCCCAGGCGGAGGCGATCAGGTCCTGCACCTCGCCGCGGCCCAGCACCTCGGACTTGAGCCGTTCGACCTTCTCCCGGGTGCCCGGGTCGGACCGCAGGTCGGCGGCGAAGTCGGTCAGGAAGCGGTCCACCGCGCCGCGCGCCGGGTGCTCGGGCATGTCCCGCATCTCGGTGACGAAGCGGAGGAGCTCCTTGTAGACCCGGTCGCCCACCTTCCGGTCGACGAACCGGGGGGTCCATCCGGGGGCGCCGCCGGAGACCGCGGCGACCACCGAATCCCCGTGGTCGACCAGCCAGTCGTGGGCGCGGGCGCAGACCAGATCGACCACCCGGGTGTGGCCGCCCTCGGCGACGATCTTCTCCAGCAGGGAGCCGATGCCGGGCGCGATCTCCTGGGCGTCGGCGCGCCGGGTGATGGCCTCGCCGACCACCGCCTGGACGTCGGAGTCGCGCAGCACCGTCAGCGCGCCGCGCAGCGCGGTGGACAGCTCGGCGGTGACTCGGTCGGCGTTCCGCGGCTCGGCGAGCCAGTGGCCGAGCCGGGCGGCGATGCCGACCGACCGCAGCCGGCGGCGGATCACCTCGCCGGAGAGGAAGTTCTCCCCCACGAAGTCGCCCAGGCTCCGCCCGAGTTGGTCCTTCTTGGTGGGGATGATCGCGGTGTGCGGGATCGGCAGACCCATCGGCCGCTTGAACAGCGCGGTGACCGCGAACCAGTCGGCCAGCGCGCCGACCATGCCGGCCTCGGCAGCCGCCGCCACGAAGCCGGTCCAGCCACCCGCGCCCGCCGCGCCGGCCCACTTCGCCAGGGCGTACACCGCGGCGACGGCCAGCAGCAGGCCGGTCGCCAGGGCCTTCATCCGGCGGACGCCCTGCCGCTTCTCCTCGTCGGCGGCGCTGTAGCGGAAGCCGCCGGGCGCCGGCCGGCCGCCCGGCGCGGGCACCGGCCGCGCGGCCCGCGTCCCCTCGCTCCCCTCCGTATGGGTGCGTTCCATCCGTTCCACCACTCCCACCGTCTCCCCCGTCCTGCGTACGCCGTCGGGTCCGCGGCGCCCGTGCCGTCGAGTTCCGTCCATACCCGGCCGTACGCCCGTATGTGTCCCACAGTGCCCTACTCCCGGAACCCGGCACGAGTTCCCCGCGCCCGGGACACCCGGTGCGGAGCAGGGCACCGGGCGGCCTCCGGGGGGTACGTGGGATCATTGACCACCGGCCGGAACGCGACGGCGCCGCTGTTCACCGGGCGTCCTCGGCCCGCCGCCCGCCCCCAGTCCGCCCGGAGCGTGCAGCTCCGCCAGCCCCCAGGAGACGCCTGCGGCATGACCAGACGTGTGGGTTACACCCTGCTCGCCGGCCTGGTGGCAGTGGTGGTGCTGATCTCGGCGGCGATATTCGTCGGCTTCGACGGCACCCCCGGCACCCGGGGCGGCGCCCCGCGCGAGCCGCAGACCTCGGCCGCACCGGCGGTTTCCGGCCAGTGGGTCGGCACCTGGTCGGCGGCCGTGGCCGCGGCCGAGCCCGGCACCCAGGACGGCTACGCGCAGATGTCGATCAGGAACGTCGTCCACACCAGCGTCGGTGGGTCCAGTGCCCGGATCCGGCTGTCCAACCTCTACGGCACCCGCCCGCTGCCGTTCAGCCATGCCTCGCTCGCCCTGTCGGCCGGCAGCGGCGGCCCGATGGCGACGGCCGGGAGCATGCGCCGGCTCACCTTCGAGGGCAAGCCGTCGGTGACCATCCCGGTCGGCGGCGAGATCACCAGCGACCCGGTCCGCCTGGCCGTGCCCGGCAACGCCGACCTGCTGGTCACCATGTACTCCCCGGCCCCCTCGGGACCGGCGACCTACCACCCCTACGCCCGCCAGACGTCCTATCTGGCGCGCGGCGACCGCACCGAGGACGCCGCCGGCACCGCCTACACCGAGCAGAGCCCCTACTGGCGCTATCTGACCGGCGTGGACGTGCTGAGCACCCGGGCGCGCGGCGCGGTGGTGGCGGTCGGCGACTCGATCACCGACGGCATCACCTCCACCCCGGGCGCCAACCACCGCTGGACCGACTTCCTCGCCGCCCGGCTGCGCGACGAGCCGGGCGCCCCCCGCTACGGCGTCCTCAACACCGGCATCAGCGGCAACCGCCTGCTCACCGACAGCAACCGCCTCTCCCCCACCAACGGTCCGAGCCTGCTCTCCCGTCTGGACCGCGATGTGCTGTCCCGTACGGGGGTGCGGGCGGTGGTGGTCGAGATCGGCATCAACGACCTGTTCAAGACCCCGCGCCAGCTCGACCCGGAGAAGGTCGTCGCGGGCATGCGGGAGGTGGTGCAGCGGGCGCACGCCCGCGGGCTGCGGGTCACCGGCAGCACCCTCACCCCGTTCGGTGGGCACCGCGGGTACTCCCACCAGCTCAACGCGGTACGCGAACGGGTCAACCACCTGATCCGCTCCGGCGGCGTCTACGACGAGGTCGTCGACTTCGACCGGGCGCTGCGCGACCCGGCGCACCCGCTGCGGCTGCTGCCGGCGTACGACTCGGGCGACCATCTGCACCCCAGCGACGCCGGTTACCGCGCGATGGCCGACGCGGTGGACGTCGACCAGCTCCAGCAGGCCGCGCCCGCCGCGCTCTGACCATCACGGACCGGCCGGCCGAACGGGCGGAAGGCGGAGGGCGGAGGGCGGACAGGCCCGATGGACCCGGTGGACCCGGTACCCCCGGATCGGTGCGGTGCCGTGCCGTGCCGTGCGGAAACAGGTCAGTCCAGTTCCCGGCGCCCCCGGCGCTCCCCCTTCAGCCGCCGCCGCTCCTCCTTGCGCTCGGCCTTCAGGCGCCGTTCCTCGTCCTTGGGCAGCTTGCGCTCCACCCCGACGCCGCCCATCAGGGCCACCCCCGAGACGATCACCCGGGGCGCCCCGGGGTGACCCGGGATCCCGTCCTCCTCGGAGTCGAAGCCGCCCATGATGCCCAGGCCGCGCATCTCGACCTCGACGCCCGGCGGCACGATGACATTGACCCCGCCCATCACCGCAAAGACGTCGATATGGACCTCCGACCCGGCGAAGTCGGCCTCGCGCAGATCGAGTTCGCCGCCGCCCATCAGGCACAGCGCGGTAAACCGGCGCCCGATCGTCCACCGGCCCTTGCGCTCGAAGCCGCCCATGACCGCGATGCCCGTCGTGGAGCCCTTGGCGTCCTCGCGGATCCGCTCGGACCAGACCGTCACCGCTCCGCCGGACGCCGGGTCCTTGCGGAGCGACAGCGGCTGCGCGGGCTGTGCGGCCACCGGCAGGTCGGCCGTGATCTTCTCCAGTTCCCCGTACGTACGGGCCTGGTGGGTGGCGTCGAACCGCTCGTCGAACTCCGCCATGTCCAGCCGGCCCTCGGCGAGGGCGTCCCGCAGGATCTCGACTACCCGGTCGCGGTCGGCGTCGGAAGCACGAAGCTGAGGGAGCCGTTCGTCAGTCATACGGACAGATTAGGGCCTGTCCGGTGGATCAGGGGCGCAACGGGTCGGGCGCCGCCGGGTCCGCCCCGCCCGGATCGCGGCGGGCGGCGCCCCCGCCCGCGTACAACTCGGCGATCAGGGCCTCGATGTCCGGTTCGCGAACCGCCAGGTCCACCAGCGGATAGCGCGCGGCGATCGCCGTCACCAGGGGTGCCGCGCTCCGCTCGGCCGGGAACGCCAGCCACTGCCGCGGGCCCTCCACCTTCACCGTGCGGGCCCCGGGAACGCCCTCGATCGGCGGGAGTTCCTCGGCCAGGTCCACCACCAGGGTGCGCTCGCCGTCGGCGGCGGCGCGCAGCCCGGCCAGGTCCCCGTCAAAGACCAGCCGGCCGTGGTCGATGACCATCACCCGGTGGCACAACTGCTCGATGTCGGTGAGGTCGTGGGTGGTCAGCAGGACCGTGGTGCCCCGCTCGGCGTTGGTCTCCCGCAGGAACGAGCGGACCTTGGCCTTGCTGACGACGTCCAGGCCGATGGTCGGCTCGTCGAGGTAGAGCACGTCGGGGTCGTGCAGCAGCGCCGCGGTGATGTCGCCGCGCATCCGCTGGCCGAGCGAGAGCTGACGGACCGGGACGTCCAACAGCGGTGCCAGGTCGAGGAGTTCGATGCAGCGGTCGAGGTTGGCGCGGAAGACGGCGGCCGGGACCCGGTACATCCGGCGGACCAGCTCGTAGGAGTCCTTCAGCGGCAGGTCCCACCACAGGGTGGTGCGCTGCCCGAAGACCACTCCGATCCGGCGGGCGAGGCGGGCGCGTTGCAGGGAAGGGTCGATGCCGGCGACCCGCAGCCGGCCGCCGCTGGGTACCAGGATGCCGGTCAGCATCTTGATGGTGGTGGACTTCCCGGCGCCGTTGGGGCCGATGTACCCGACCATCTCGCCGCGCGGCACCTGGAAGGTGAGGCCGTCGACGGCCCGCACCTCGTGCCGGGTGCGGCGCAGCCGGCCCGCCCGGCGGCGGACGGTGAAGACCTTCTCGACGCTGTCCAGCTCGATCAGCGGCTCCGCGGCCACCCCATCCATCGCGACAACTCCCTTTCCTCTGCGCTTCGTTGATCCGGAGCGTGGCGTCCGGCATTTGGTGTCCGGCGTTCGGTGTGCAGTGTGCGGTGTTGGATATCCGGCGTCAGCTGCCGGTGCTGCGGTAGGCGCGGACGCCGTGCCGCCAGGCCAGCGCCGCGCCGGCGACCATCAGGGCGGCCACGGCGGGCCCCAGGAAGGCGGTCCAGGGCGGCAGCCCGAGCGGGTAGGGGCGGCCCAGCAGCCACAGTGCGGGCAGCCAGTTGACGAAGGCCAGCGGGACGATGAAGGTGACCCCGCGGATCAGGTCGCGGGCGAACACCGTCGGCGGGTACTGGAGCAGCGCGTTGCCGCCGTAGGTGAGGGAGTTCTGCAGCTCGGCGGCGTCCTGCGCCCAGAACTGGAAGGCCGCCCCGGCGGTGAAGACCGCGCCGAAGATCACCGCGCCGCACACCACCATCAGCGGCACCATCAGGATCCGGCCGGGCGTCCAGTCCACCTCGATCCGGCCGGTCGACCAGAGCAGCACCAACAGCCCCTGGGAGGTACGGCCCAGGCGGCGCAGCGCGAACCGGTCCGCGGCGATCTGGGCGTAGACCGGGGCGGGGCGCAGCAGCAGGGTGTCGAGGGTGCCGTCGCGGATCCGGGCGCCGAGCCGCTCGGCGTTGCCGACCGCCAGGTCCGCCAGGCCCAGCGAGAGACTGCAGGTGCCGTAGAGGAAGGCGACCTCGGGGAGGGCGAAGCCGCCGAGCGCGTGGACACGGGAGAACATCAGCAGCAGCGCGACGAAGTCCAGTGCGCTGGAGGCGAAGTTGCCGAGCGTCATCAAGGCGAACGACGTCCGGTAGGCGAGCGTGGAGCGCACCCACATCCAGGCGATCAGGCCGTAGGCGCGGCCCCCCTCCCCCAGGGTCCGCAGCCGGCCGTCCGCCGTCCCGTCGTGCCGCCTAGCCACCGTGGACCACCACCTTGCGGGTGGCGGCGGACTGCAGCAGCCGTCCCAGCGCCAGCAGCGCCACCGCCCAGGCCGCCTGGAACGCCAGCCCGCGCAGCAGCGCCCCGCCGGTCCGCGCGCCGATCAGGACGTCGGCCGGCACCTGCAGGAGCGCCGCCCACGGCAGCAGTTGGGCGAGGTCGGACAGCCCGTCGGGGAAGACCCGCAGCGGCAGCACCATCCCGGAGAAGAACATGCAGGACAGGCCGCTGATCATGGCCAGTCCCGAGCTGTCCAGCAGCCAGAACGTCGACAGCGCGACGAGGTAGCGCAGTGCGAAGCTGACCACCACGCCCAGCAGTGCCGACAGCAGGAACCAGCCCCAGGTCAGCGGGTCGCCGGGGAGCGCCAGCGGGAAGGCCAGGGCGCCCACCGCCATCGGCGCCACGCCGCGGCCGAACAGCTGGATGCCGGCTCGGCCCAGATCCGCGGCGAGCCACCACAGCTGGAGGTCGGCCGGCCGGTAGAGATCCACCGCGACGTCGCCGCTGCGGATCCGTTCCTGGAGTTCGGACAGGCCGCCGGTGGCGATCATGGCGACGGCCAGCAGCGCCTGCCCGGCCCAGACGAAGGTCAGCGCCTGCGCCGGGCCGTAGCCGCCCAGGTGCGGCCGCTGGTCCCACAGGGCGAGGTAGGCGTAGGCGATGATGAAGCCGAAGACGGTGTTGGTGACGATGCCCGCGGCGGTGGCGGCGCGATAGGTGGCGTACCGCCGGAAGCTGCCGGCCGCCACCGCCATGTACAACACGCCGTGCTCCCCGCGCTCTTGGTCGGTCCCGTCCGGGGGCGTGCGGGCGGGGAAGCACCGGAGCCTAAGGTGCACCCGCGGCGGGCACCATCGATTTATCACTCGTTCGGGTGAGGCGGGGGCGCCATTCGGCCTGTCACCGGGCGGACGCGGGTGCGCGCCACCCCTGGCGACCGGGACACATGATGCGAAAGTTGCCTACCGGGCGTCAGTTGCCTTTTCCGGCATAGCGCATGGACCACCGCACGGCATCTGCAACCGCACCGGTACGGCCGCATCCCGGTACGACGCCGGTCCCGACGCCCCACCGGTCCTGACACGACACCGCTCCGCCGCGGTACAACCTCCGGCGGTGGCCGAGGAGTCACACAGACATGAGCGACGACGCGCGGCACGACGGCACGGGCAGCGAGCACGGCGAGACCGGCGAGACCGGCGAGACCGGCGAGACCGGCGAGGCAGCCGCCGACCGCCCCCGGCGCACGGGCTGGCGCCGGCTCCTGCCGACCTGGCGGATGGTGGTGGGGGGCGTGCTGCTCTTCCTGCTGCTGATCGTGGGCGGGCTGACCGCCGGCTACCTCCTCGTCGGCATCCCGCCCGCCAACAGCGCCGCGAAGGCGCAGAGCAACGTCTACCTCTACTCCGACGGCACGGAACTGGCCCGCGACGGCGACGTGAACCGCGAGAACGTCCCGCTCGGCCAGGTGCCCAGGACCGTCCAGCGGGCCGTACTGGCCGCCGAGGACCGGGACTTCTACTCCGAGTCCGCGGTCGACCCGGCCGCGATGCTGCGCGCCGCCTGGAACACCGTTACAGGCAAGGGGAAGCAGTCCGGCTCCACCATCACCCAGCAGTACGTCAAGAACTACTACCTCGGCCAGGAACAGACCCTCACCCGCAAGGCCAAGGAGTTCTTCATCGCCATCAAGCTGGACCGCGAGGAGAGCAAGGACGAGATCCTGCAGGGCTACCTCAACACCAGCTACTACGGCCGCAACGCCTACGGCATCCAGGCCGCCGCCCGGGCGTACTACGGCAAGGACGTCGGCGCGCTCACCACCTCCGAGGGCGCCTACCTCGCCGCTCTCCTCAACGCCCCCAGCGCCTACGACATCACCGCCCACCCCGAGAACCGACCGCGCGCCCTGGCCCGTTGGAACTACGTCCTGGACGGCATGGTCAAGCAGAAGTGGCTCGGCCGCGCCGAACGCACCGCGATGGCCTTCCCCGCCCTCACCCGGGCCCCCGCCTCCGCCGGCCTCTCCGGCCAGCGCGGCTACCTCGTCGAAGCGGTCCGGGACTACCTCACCGGCCACGACATCCTCGACGACGGCACCCTGCGGGCCGGCGGCTACCGCATCACCACCACCATCGACCACAAGCGGCAGAACGCCTTCGTCAAGGCCGTCCGCACCCGGCTGATGGACCGACTCGACGGCCACCGCACGGTGGACGGCTACGTCCGGGCCGGCGGCGCCTCCATCGACCCCGCCACCGGCCGGGTCGTCGCCCTCTACGGCGGCATCGACTACGCCAAGCAGTTCGTCAACAGCGCCACCCGCCGCGACTACCAGGTCGGCTCCACCTTCAAGCCGCTCGTCTTCGCCTCCGCCGTCCAGAACGCATCCGTCACCCAGGACGGCTCCCCGATCACCCCCAACACCGTCTACGACGGCACCAACAAGCGGATGACCCTCAGTCACGGCCACCCCACCGGCTTCGCCCCCGGCAACGAGGACGACCACTCCTACGGCCCGATCACCGTCACCGAGGCCACCGACAAGTCCGTCAACGCGGTCTACGCGCAGATGGGCATCGACGTCGGCCCGGACACCGTCCGCAAGACCGCGGTGGCCCTCGGCATCCCCGCCGACACCCCCAGCCTCGCCACCTCCCAGGGCGCCATCTCCCTGGGCACCGCGACGCCCAGCGTGCTGGACATGACCCAGGTCTACGCGACCCTGGCGCACCACGGCCGGCAGCGCCCGTACACCCTGATCGACCACGTCACCAAGGCCGGCGAGGCCATCGACCTGCCGGAGCGCGAGGAGACCGCCGCCGTCGAGCGGGCCGCCGCCGACACCACCACCCAGATCCTGCGCAGCGTCGTCGAGGGCGGCACCGGCACCGCCGCGCAGGCCGCCGGGCGCCCGGCGGCCGGCAAGACCGGCACCGCGGAGCAGGACAAGGCCGCCTGGTTCGCCGGCTACACCCCCGACCTGGCCACCGTCGTCGCCGTCCTGGGCCAGCACCCGGAGACCGCCGTCCAGGAACCGCTCTACGGAGCCGCCGGGCGGGACCGCCTCAACGGCGGCGACTTCCCCGCCCAGATCTGGGCCGACTACACCGCGGCGGCGCTGGCCGGCCGCCCCGCCCGCGACTTCGACCTCCGGCTCCAGGACGGCGCCGAGCCGAGCCCGTCCGCCGCGCCGTCCGCCGACGACTCGGAGTCGGCGAGCGATTCGGACTCGCCCAGCACCGGCCCGACCGACAGCGCCACGCCCACCGGCAGCGGGGCGCCGACCGGCACCGGCGCCCCCACCGGCCCGACCGGCCAACCGACCCTCCCGCCGACCCCCACCGAGGTGCCGACCACCGCCGAACCCACCGAGGAGTTCCCGACCGTGGGCCCGCCGGACGCCGACGAGTACGCGC
Source organism: Streptomyces noursei (assembly GCF_016917755.1). GTDB lineage: Bacteria > Actinomycetota > Actinomycetes > Streptomycetales > Streptomycetaceae > Streptomyces > Streptomyces yunnanensis. The sequence continues at coordinate 4,068,604 of NZ_CP070326.1, forward strand.
AACGGTGGACCGGCGGCTAGCCACCGGCGAGCGGGTCGGCCGGTGAACCTCAGTGGCCGGACGTCGCCTTCAGGCCGACGACGGCGACCAACAGCAGACAGATGAAGAAGATCCGGGCGGCGGTCGCGGGCTCGCCGAGCACCAGCATCCCGACCACCGCCGCGCCGGCCGCGCCGATGCCGACCCAGACGCCGTAGGCGGTGCCGATCGGCAGGGTCCGGGCCGCGTAGGAGAGCAGCACCATGCTGACGACGATGCCCGCGCCGGTGGCGACACTGGGCCACAGCCGGGTGAATCCGTCGGTGAACTTCATGCCGATCGACCAGCCGACCTCCAGCAGGCCGGCGACGACGAGCAGGATCCATGCCATGACGGCACCTCCGTGAAAGGACTTCAACAGGGGTGCGTCGTCTTGTCCTGACCCGGTACGGCGCGTCTCGTCGGGTTGCCACCGAGGCTAGCAAAGGGCTCCCCCGCAGGTGGTGACGCGGATCACCACCCGTGAGGGAGCCCCTCCGGCACAGCTGCGGCGCTACAGGTACAGGCCGGTCGAGTCCTCCGCGCCCTCCAGGCGCTCCGCGGCCACCGCATGCAGATCGCGCTCGCGCATCAGCACGTACGCCACCCCGCGCACCTCGACCTCGGCCCGGTCCTCGGGGTCGTACAGCACCCGGTCGCCCACCTCGACGGTCCGTACGTTCTGCCCCACCGCGACCACCTCGGCCCAGGCCAGGCGGCGGCCGACCGCCGCGGTCGCGGGAATGACGATGCCCCCGGACGAGCGCCGCTCGCCCTCGGGGATGTCCGTCCGGACCAGCACGCGGTCGTGCAGCATCCGGATCGGCAGCTTGTCGTGGGTGTCCTTGGTGTTATTCGGGCTCACGGCATGACCGTACCTGCCCGACGGCGACGATCATGCACCGCGGGCCGGATCCGAGGAGCCCGACGGCCCCGCCCGACGCCCCCGCGGGACGCTACTTGTGGCGCTTCTTGGAACCCAGCGCGAGCAGGCCCACCACGGCCACGCCGATCATGGCCACCGGAATGATGCGCTCCAGCCGCGGCGCCCCCTCCTCGGACACCAGCTGACCGCGTACGTCCGAGACCAGGCGGTTGACGGCCACATAGGCCCGGCCCGCCGTGCGATCCACGGCCGCCGACGCCTTCGCCTTCGCATCGTCCATGATCGTCTTGGGATGGAGCCGGACGCCGATCTCGTCGAGCGTCACGGCGAGATCCTGCCGCCTGCGGACGATGTCCGCCTCGATCTGCGCAGGGGTCCTGGCTTCCGACACCGCGCCGCCTCCGTCATCTCGTGCCGATGCGTACAAGGGGCCGGACACGTTCCGGATCTGCCCCGTGCGGAACCGGCCACCCGATCATGTGCCGATTCGTGAAGGACAGTCTGTCAGCTCCCACCCGCGGGCGCCCCACAGCACCCCCGTTTCGCGCCGCCCCGACGCCCCCGACGCCGTTCCGGCGCGCCGACAGGGCCTAATGTCGGGGGCGTACCACCGACCCATCCGCAGCACCCACCGCAAGGAGACGGAGACCCACCATGAGTGAGCGACTCCAGCCCGGCGACACCGCACCCGCCTTCACGCTCCCCGACGCCGACGGCAAGCAGGTCTCGCTCGCCGACCACAAGGGGCGCAAGGTCATCGTCTACTTCTACCCGGCCGCGCTGACCCCCGGCTGCACCAAGCAGGCGTGCGACTTCACCGACAACCTCGACTTCCTCGCCGGCCACGGCTACGACGTCATCGGCATCTCCCCCGACAAGCCGGAGAAACTCGCGAAGTTCCGCGAGAAGGAGGACCTCAAGGTCACCCTGCTCGGCGACCCGGACAAGGAGGTGCTCACCGCCTACGGCGCCTTCGGCGAGAAGAAGCTCTACGGCAAGACGGTCACCGGGGTGATCCGCTCCACCGTCGTCGTCGACGAGGACGGCAAGGTCGAGCGCGCGCTGTACAACGTCAAGGCCACCGGCCACGTCGCCAAGATCATCAAGGATCTGGGGCTGTAACCGGGACCCGGGCCGGCGCGCCGCACGGCGGCAACGCCGCCGCACCGCCGCCGGCCCGGCCGCGGCCACCGGCTACGGCGCCGGCACCGCCTCCGGGACCGTCACCACGGTCCGGTCCGGCAGCTCCAACACCGCCTCGGCGCCGCCCCCCTCGGCGGCACCGAACTCCAGCCGCGCGCCCAGCACCTCGGCCTGCCCTGCCGCGATCGTCAACCCCAGCCCGTGCCCCGTACCGCGCTCCGGCGCCGCCGTACGGAACCGCCGCGGCCCCTCCGCGCGCAGCTCCGCCGGATACCCCGGCCCGTGGTCCCGCACCACGATCCGCGATCCGGCCACCACCACCTCGATCGGCGGCTCGCCGTGCTTGGCCGCGTTCGCCAGCAGGTTCACCAGGACCCGCTCCACCCGCCGCCGGTCCGTCTCCACGATCTCCGGCTCGCCCTCGACCGTCACCGACACCGCGAGGTCGTCCACCCCACGCTGCCGCGCCGCCCGCTGCACGATCCCGCGCACCAGCGACGGCAACTCACAGGCGTCCAGATCGGCCCGCTCCACCCCCGCGTCCAACCGCGAGACCTCCAGCAGGTCCTCCACCAGCCGCCGCATCGCCTGCGCCCGGTCCCGCACCAGCTCCACCGCCCGCGGCTCCGGCAACAGCTCCGCCGCCGCCACCAGCCCCGCCACCGGCGTGCGCAGCTCGTGCGCCACGTCCGCGGTGAACTCCCGCTCCGCCTCCACCCGCGCCGCCAACGACATCGCCATGTGGTGCACACTGCGGCCCAACTCGGCCACCTCGTCCCGGCCGTTGCTGGCCAGCGCGTCCGCGTCCGGCGGCTCCCCCGCCGCGATCCGCCGCGCCGCCGCCGCGCTCAGCCGCAGCCGCCGCGACAGCCGCTGCGACACGAACCACGACACCACCGCCATCAGCACGACCGTGCCGCACCCCGCGATCAGCAGCGCCCGGTCCAGCGCCACCTGCGCCGGATCGTCCTCCGGATACGCCGCGGACACCGACAGCGAACGCGTCGGCCGGTCACCCTCGCCGCCGACCCCGGTCGCCGCCCACACCCGCGGGTCGTCGCCCCCGCTGAGATACGTCCCCGAGCGGTTGTGGAACACCGCCGCCCGCAGCGGCCGCGGCAACGTCGCGTCGTCCAGCTGGGCGCCCAGCGCCAACGTGCCGTCCCGCTCATAGATCTGCAGCGCCGAACTCAGCCGCTCGTCCTGATACGCCCGGGCCGACCGCTCCCGCTCGGCGTCGGCGATGTGGTGCACGGCAAAGCCGAGCACCACCACCGCAAGCGCCGTCATACCCGAAATGGCCAGGGCGATCCGGCCTCGAATGCCCATCACGCGAGGTTATACATCTCCGTCGTGTCGCCGAGCGGCGTGGAACCCTCGTAGGTCACCTCCAGGCCCGTGAAGGCCCGTGCACCGTCGACCTCCTTCGCACCGTAGAGCCGAAACGTCGCCCGGTACCCGGCGTCCGTGCCCACCCCGGCCGCGGTCTTCTCCACCTGCACCACGCCACGGCCCTCGGCCTCGTCGGCGTCGTAGCGGTCCCAGGTGATCCCGGTCGCCACCATCCCGGCGTCCGCGCAGGTCAGCGTGATCACCTGGGGCCGGATCTCCGGCTCCCCGATCCCGCAGTCACGCACGCCCGGGAGCCCGCCGGTGGGCCGGCCGTCCGACTTCACGTCCTGGACGGCCGAGGTCTTCGGGGCGGCGTCCACCGCGGACGCGGGCTGCGACGCCTGGCTGAACCACACCCCGCCGGCCGCCAACGCGGTCACCACGAGAAAGGCCAGCAGGGCGGTGCGCCCGCGCCTCCAGCGGGCCCCTTCGCGGTCGGTCATCACACACTCCTCCCGGGGCACCTTCGCCCCGTCAACCCCACCAGCAAACAACGACCGCCACGGCGGCCCCGCACCGGCCCCCGAGCCGGGCCACCGCACCGCGGCACCACACAACGGCTCACGGCCACCACTTCCCGCGACAAAAGGGCCCCCTTCGACGGGCCTGCGACGGAAAGGGGCAATTTCGCCACCGCCACTCTCCTCTCCCCCCGACACAGGCTGATTGCCCGAATGCTGCGGCGACCACTCGGCTGTGTACCAGTCCTGTAACAAGAGCCCCCGTCACGACAACCCTCCGCCCCTGCGACGTGCGCCGCCCGGCCGACTCCGGGTGACATACCTCGCGATCACCGCCCACAGTGTTTTGACCCGCCGTCCAGCGTGCAGGCGCACCGGCCATAGCCCCAACCCCCGACCGCGCACCCCGTACCGCGCGCCGACCGACCGGGAGGACCGCCGCGTGCCGCACCTCAGTACCGAAGCCAGCCACTCCGCACCGGAACCGGACCGCGCCGCGCGCAGACGCCACCGGGTGCTCTTCCGCGCCATCGACCGGCGCCGCAACCCACGGCTCCGCCGCACCGACATCACGGTCACCGACGAACCGACCGTCCGACGCGCCGTGAAGGCCGCCGCCCTCGGCAACGCCATGGAGTGGTTCGACTTCGGGATCTACAGCTACCTCGCCCTCACCATCGGCAAGGTCTCCTTCCCCGGCGGCAGCCCCACCGCCAGCCTGCTGTCCTCCTTCGCCACCTTCGCCGTGGCCTTCCTCGTACGCCCCCTGGGCGGCGCCTACTTCGGCCCGCTCGGCGACCTTCCCCAAGCTCTCAACTTCGTTCGAGCAGGGGAGACCCCATTGGACGCAAGAAGGTCCTCGCCCTCACCATGATCATGATGGCGCTGGGCACCCTCGGCATCGGCCTCATCCCCTCCTACGCCAGCATCGGCCTGTGGTCCCCCGCCCTCCTCATCCTCTTCCGCCTCGTCCAGGGCTTCTCCACCGGCGGCGAATACGGCGGCACCTCCACGTTCATCGCCGAATACGCCCCCGACAAGAAGCGCGGCTACTTCGGCAGCTTCCTGGAGATGGGCACCCTGATCGGCTACACGGGCGCCGCCGGCATCGTCCTCCTGCTCAACACCACGCTCGGCCCGGACACCATGCTCGCCTGGGGCTGGCGCATCCCGTTCCTCGTCGCCGGCCCACTCGGCCTGGTCGGCCTCTACCTCCGCCTCCGGCTCGACGAGACCCCGGCCTTCCAGAAACTGGAGTCCACCCAGACCCACGCCCCCACCGACTCCCCCGCCCGGACCGAGGAGGAACCCTCCCACCCGTCCGCCCACACCCCGAAGCAGAAGCTGGGCGAGATCCTCACCCGGCACTGGCCCACCCTCGTCCTGTGCATCGCCCTGGTCGGCGCCTACAACATCACCGACTACATGCTCCTCTCCTACATGCCGACCTACCTCACGGACACCCTGGACTACGACGAGACCCACGGCCTGCTGATCCTGCTGGCCACCATGGCCGTTCTCATCTGCCTGCTCCCCGTTGTCGGCAGACTCAACGACCGCTACGGCCGCAAGCCGCTCCTGATGGCCGGGATGCTCGGCTTCCTCGTCCTCGCCATCCCAGCGTTCCTCCTGGTCAAACAGGGCTCCCTGCTCACCGTCGGCTGCGGCACGGCCCTCCTCGGCCTCTCCTTCCTCTGCCTCCTGGGCACCATGTCCGCCGCCCTGCCCGCCCTCTTCCCCACCAACGTCCGCTACGGCTCCCTGTCCATCGGCTACAACCTCGCGGTCTCCCTCTTCGGCGGCACCACCCCGCTGGTCATCACCGCCCTCATGGACACCTTCGACAAGAACGTGATGGTGCCCGCCTACTACACGATGGGCGCGGCCCTCGTCGGCGTCATCGCCGTCGCCTGCATGAAGGAGACCGCCCAACAGCCCCTGGAGGGCTCCCCGCCCTCGGTCTCCACCAAGGAAGAGGCCCTCGAACTGATCGCGTCCCAGACCCCGGAACCGCGGTTCTGAAACCACACTCCTGACCGCACTCGCGTATCCGATTACTCACCCGCCGTGACCACACCTGCGTTCGCTCGTTGCTCAGTTCGAGCACCGAGAGCACGCACGGGGTGGGCCTGGCGGCCCGGTGCGCTGGCACCAAGGGGGCAGCATGCCGGTGAGTCCGTACACCCGGGAACGACTGGAGGCCGCGGCGTCGTCGTCGCGGACGTTGTCGGAGGCGTTGGTGAAGTTGGGGGTGGATCCGCGGAGTTCGAAGCGGAACTACCTCCGGGACCGGATGAGAAGGCTGGGGGTGGACACCTCGCACTTCGAGCGGGAGGGGGTGAAGTGGACGAGGGAGGCGCTCCAGGCGGCGGTGTCCGCCTCGACGAACATGTGCGAAGTGCTCCGCCGTCTCGGTCTTGAGGTCGTGGGCGGACACCACACGCACATCAGCCGCCGGATCAAGGCGTACGGGATCGATACGTCGCACTTTCAGCTACCCACCCGGCGCGGCAAGCCCTGGCGCTCCCGAACACCAGAGGGCGTACTCGTGGAGCAGCCTGCCGCCCAGGCCAGGCGTATCCCGAGCGACCGCCTCACATGGGCAATGACTGCGAAGGGTGTCCCCGAGCAATGCGCGTGCTGCGGTACGGAAGCGATCTGGCGAGGGCGCCCGCTGCCTCTTGAGGTCGACCACATCGATGGCAACTGGCGGGACAACCGCATCGAGAACCTTCGGCTGCTCTGCCCCAACTGCCACGCGACGACGGATAATTACCGCGGTCGGGGCAAGGCGCGCACCAGGGGCGACGCCGTATGAGCCACGGAGTGCAATACACCCGCGAGCGGTTGGTCGAAGCCGCCACGCAATGCTCCGACATCGACGAGGTCGTCGCGTTCTTCGGCACCCGGCCGTACGGCAAGCTCCGCCGGCATCTCTTCCGGCGGTTCGACCACTTCGGGATCGACGTCTCGCACATGCGACGCCGGGTGCGGGCCGATGGGACACCCTCGAAACCGGCCACCGAGGAGCTGCGCCGCGCAGTCGAGGGGTCGACTTCCATCGCCGGCGCCCTGCGCGCACTCGGGAAGGAACCCTATAGCGGCCGGTTCCGCGCTCTGTTCCGCACGTGGGTGGCCCAGGACGGCCTCGACACCTCCCACTTCCTGGGGCAGGCACACCAGCGCGGCAAGCCGGGCCCGGTGCGCACCAAGTGCCCCGCAGACATCCTGGTCCGACACGAAGGCAGGCGCCGAACGCGAACCCGCCTTCTCCGTCGCGCGCTCCGCGACGTCGGAGTGCCAGAGGAGTGCGCCGAGTGCGGCGTCGGCCCCGAATGGCTCGGCAAGCCCATGACGCTGGAGGTCGATCACATCAGCGGGGACTGGAGCGACGACCGTAGGGAGAACCTGCGGTTGCTGTGCCCCAACTGCCATGCGATCACCAGCACCTGGTGTCGAGGAGGTCGGCGGCGCACGTCGTAACCGACGGCTCCTCACCGACGGGCGACCTCGCCCAGTAGAGTAGACGGCGGCACACGCGCCCGTGCGCCAACGGCTGAGCGGCGATCTTTAGGTGGTCGTGTTTGTCGGTTCGAATCCGACCGGGCGCACAGGAAAAGCAGGCCCCGTACCTTCGATTCTTAGGTACGGGGCCTGCTTTGCGACATCAGCCCAACAACTCCCGCACCACCGGTGCCAGCGCGCGGAACGCCTTGCCGCGGTGGCTGATGGCGTTCTTCTCGGCGGGGGTCAGTTCGGCGCAGGTACGGGTCTCCCCCTCCGGCTGGAGGATGGGGTCGTAGCCGAAGCCGCCGGTGCCGGCGGGGGCGTGGCGGAGGGTTCCGTCGAGGGTGCCCTCGACGACGCGCTCGGTGCCGTCGGGGAGGGCGAGGGCCGCGGCGCAGGCGAAGTGGGCGGCGCGGTGTTCGTCGGTGATGTCGGAGAGCTGGGCGAGCAGCAGGTCGAGGTTGGCCTGGTCGTCGCCGTGCCGGCCGGCCCAGCGGGCGGAGAAGATGCCGGGGGCGCCGCCGAGGACCGCGACGCAGAGGCCGGAGTCGTCGGCGACGGCCGGGTGTCCGGTGGCCTGGGCGAGGGCGTGCGCCTTGAGGAGCGCGTTCTCGGCGAAGGTGACGCCGGTCTCCTTGACGTCGGGGACGTCGGGATAGGCGTCGGCGCCGACGAGTTCGACGTCGAGGTCGGCCGCGTCGAGGATGGCGCGGAGTTCGGCGATCTTGCCGTTGTTACGGGTGGCGAGGACGAGGCGGCGGTGGGCCGCCGGGCGGCCGCCGGTGGGTGACTCCATGGAGCGTGATTATTCCTTGTCGCCGGGGGTGCAGGCCGCGGTGATGTCGCTGGTCGCCTGGCCGATGCGGGTGAGGTCGGGGGCCTTGTGGTCGCGCAGGGCCGTGCGGGCGTCCTTGATGCCGCCGTTCATCTTGTCGATGGCCTTGGACAGCTCGGGGTCGTCGGTGGAGGCGCTGAGCTTGCGGAGGTCGGCGTCGAGGGCGTCGAGGGCCTTGTTGGCTCCCTGGGGGTCGTCGACGGCCTTGTCGGCGGCGGTGCGGAGGGTGTCGACGCCGTCGACGAGGGCGGTGGCGGTGTGGGTGCAGTCCATGGCCTTCTGGACGGCACTGCAGGCGGACAGGAGCGGGAGCGCGAGGGTGGCGGCGGCCAGTGCGGCGAGCGCGGTGGCGGCGGGGCGGCGCGGGCGGAGCCGGCGGTGGGGACGGGCCATGGGGCGTTCCTTCCCTTGCGGTGTACGGAGGATGCGTACGGGAGCCGGGGGCTGGGTCGGCCTCCGGCGGTGGTGTACGGCGGGCTCGGTACTGGGGGAAACGCAGGGCGGGGAAGGGGGGTTGCCCGGGCGGTGGGGGCGGGGGCCGTGGTGCGTCCCGCCCCTTTCCGGTGGCCGCGGTGGTCAGAGGGTGCGGGCCAGGGCTTCCTGCTGCGCGGCGTCGAGGGCGCGGCAGCCGGAGACGGCGAGGTCGAGCAGGGAGTCGAGTTCGGTGCGGTCGAAGGGCGCGGCCTCGGCGGTGCCCTGGACCTCGACGAAGCGGCCGTCGCCGGTGCAGACGACGTTCATGTCGGTCTCGGCGCGGACGTCCTCCTCGTAGCAGAGGTCCAGGAGCGGGACGCCGTCGACGATGCCGACGCTGACTGCGCTGACGGTGCCGGTGAGCGGGCGGCGGCCGTGCTTGATGAGCTTCTTGCCCTGGGCCCAGCCGATCGCGTCGGCGAGGGCGACGTAGGCGCCGGTGATGGCGGCGGTGCGGGTGCCGCCGTCGGCCTGGAGGACGTCGCAGTCCAGGACGATGGTGTTCTCGCCGAGGGCCTTGAAGTCGATGACGGCGCGCAGCGAGCGGCCGATGAGGCGGGAGATCTCGTGGGTGCGGCCGCCGATCTTGCCGCGGACGGATTCGCGGTCGCCGCGGGTGTTGGTGGAGCGGGGCAGCATCGCGTATTCGGCGGTGACCCAGCCTTCGCCGGTGCCCTTGCGCCAGCGCGGTACGCCTTCGGTGACCGAGGCGGTGCAGAAGACCTTGGTGTCGCCGAAGGAGACGAGGACGGAGCCTTCGGCGTGCTTGCTCCAGCCGCGTTCGATGGTGACGGGGCGGAGCTGTTCGGGGGTGCGGCCGTCGATGCGAGACATGGCTCAGACCCTATCGGCTGTGCCGAGGGCCCCGTTCCGGCGGCGGGGATGCCCGGTTCGCCGGGGACGGGGCCCTCGGGTGGCCGCGGGTGCGGGGCACCTCGCGTGCGCGTGTGCGCAGGTCATGCGCGCGTCATGAGTGGTGGCTCACATCATGTCTTCGATCTCGGCGGCGATCGGGTCGGCGTCGGTGCCGATGACGACCTGGATGGCGGTGCCCATCTTCACGACGCCGTGGGCGCCGGCGGCCTTGAGGGCGGCGTCGTCGACGAGGGAGGCGTCGTTGACCTCGGTGCGGAGTCGGGTGATGCAGCCCTCGACCTCTTCGATGTTGTCGAGTCCGCCGAGCCCGGCGACGATCTTCTCAGCCTTGGTGGCCATGTCCACTCCTGCTTGTCTCGGCCGTCGGCGGTTCCGCCGCTCGGTTTTCACACGGTAACGCACGTTTGGCCCACTTCAGCGGGCGTTTGACCGCAATCTGTCGAAGGATGGCGATCGTCGGAGGGGGTGTCCGGAAGGCCCCCTCCGACAAATGGTCTACACCACCAGTATGCGGCAAGCGGCGGGCCGGGCGCCGCCGGGTCGGCGCCGGGACCCCGTGGAGTGCGCACAGGGCGCGGAGGGCGCGGATGAGTTCGGACGCAGCGGGCACGGCGCCGGGGAAGGGCCCGGCGAAGCCGATCAAGATCCGGGCGGCGGGCCTCTTCCAGGGGCTGCAGAAGATGGGCCGCAGCCTGCAGTTGCCCATCGCGGTGCTGCCGGCGGCGGGCATCTTGAACCGGCTGGGTCAGCCGGACGTCTTCGGCGACAAGGGGCTGCACTGGGGGAACGTCGCCAAGGTGTTCGCGGGGGCGGGCGGGGCGCTGCTGGATTCCGGGCTGGGGCTGCCGCTGCTGTTCAGCATCGGTGTGGCGATCGGGATGGCGAAGAAGGCGGACGGGTCGACGGCGCTGGCGGCGGTGACGGGTTTCCTCGTCTACTACTCGGTGCTGCACGCGTTCCCGGCGAGCTGCGCCGTCGGGCAGAAGTACACCCAGGCCGGTCAGTGGACCGGGGTGTGCGTGGACACGTCCGCGAAGGTGACCCAGGCGGCGTTCCAGAATCCGGGGGTCTTCGGCGGCATCGTGATGGGCTTCCTGTCGGCCTGGCTCTGGCAGCGTTTCCACCGGGTGCAGCTGGTGGCGTGGCTGGGCTTCTTCAACGGCCGCCGGTTGGTTCCCATCATCATGGCCTTCGTCGGGCTGGTCTTCGCGGTGCTGTGCCTGTTCGTCTGGCCGCCGATCGGTGACGGGCTGATGCGTTTCAGCGAGTGGCTGACGGCGCTGAGTGCGGGGGGTGCGGGGATCTTCGGGGTGGCGAACCGTGCGCTGCTGGTGGTGGGGCTGCACCAGTTCCTGAACATTCCGTTGTGGTTCCAGTTCGGGAGTTTCACCAAGCCGGACGGGACGGTGGTGCACGGCGACATCAACCGGTTCATGGCGGGCGATCCGACGGCGGGCCAGTTCACCACCGGTTTCTTCCCGATCATGATGTTCGCCCTGCCGGCCGCGGCGTTGGCGATCACGCACTGCGCGAAGCCGCATCGCCGTAAGGAGATCGCGGGGATGATGCTGTCGGTCGGCCTGACGTCGTTCGTCACCGGCATCACCGAGCCGATCGAGTACGCGTTCATGTTCGTGGCGCCGGCGCTGTATGTGATGCACGCGGTGCTGACGGGGGTGTCGATGGCGGTGAGCTGGGGGCTGGGGGTGCACGACGGCTTCAGCTTCTCGGCCGGTCTGATCGACTTCGTCATCAACTGGGGGCTGGCGACGAAGCCCTGGTTGCTCATTCCGATCGGGTTGTGTTTCGCGGCGGTCTACTACGTCGTCTTCCGTTTCGTGATCACGAGGTTCGATCTTCAGACCCCGGGGCGGGAGCCGGACGAGGTGGGGGACGCGATGGAGCGGGAGAACGTGAAGTAGCGCTCACCCGGAAAGCGCGAGGCCGGTCGGCTCCACGGCATCCGGTGCGGGGAGGCCCGGTCGGTGCCCGATCGCAGGTTCCTTGCGGTGCCTTCGCCGTGCTACAACAGGTCTACACCACCTCGTGTGTGGTGTAGACCTGCGGCCGGTCTGGCCGTGTCCCCCCGAGACGCCGCCGTCCCCCACCACTTCGTCCAGGCGGCGCCTTGTCCACTGGAGGAAGTTGTGTCCACGGCCACTGCCGTCCCCGCGGCCGAGAAGAAAAAGAAGGGTTCCGGCGCGATGGCTGTCATGCAGCGCATCGGCCGCAGCCTGATGCTGCCGGTCGCCGTGCTGCCCGCAGCCGCCCTGCTCGTCCGCCTCGGCAACAACGACATGCTCGGCCGGGACTCGTTCCCGACCGTCATCACCAAGATCGCCGGCTATATGGCCGCCGGCGGCGGCGCGATCCTCGACAACATGCCGCTGCTGTTCGCCGTCGGCATCGCGATCGGCTACGCGAAGAAGTCGGACGGCTCGACGGCCCTGGCCGCGGTGACGGGTTACCTCGTCTTCCAGAAGGTGCTCGCCACCTTCACCGACAAGAACCTGCCGAAGGTCGCCGCCGTCGTGGACGGCAAGATCGTCATGAACGAGGCGCCGGTCAACGCCGGTGTGCTCGGCGGTGTCGTGATGGGCCTCGCCGTGGCGCTGCTCTACCAGCGCTTCTACCGCACCAAGCTGCCCGAGTGGCTGGGCTTCTTCGGCGGCCGCCGGCTGGTGCCGATCCTGTCGGCCTTCGCGGGCCTGGGCATAGGCATCGTCTTCGGTCTCATCTGGCCGGTGCTCGGCGCGGGTCTGCACAACTTCGGCGAATGGCTCGTCGGCTCGGGCGCCGCGGGCGCGGGCATCTTCGGTGTCGCCAACCGCGCGCTGATCCCCGTGGGCATGCACCACCTGCTGAACTCCTTCCCGTGGCTCCAGGCGGGCGACTACCACGGCAAGCACGGCGACATCGCGCGCTTCCTCGCCGGCGACCCGTCGGCCGGCCAGTTCATGACCGGCTTCTTCCCGATCATGATGTTCGCGCTGCCGGCCGCCTGCCTCGCGATCGTGCACTGCGCCCGCCCCGAGCGCCGCAAGGTCGTCGGCGGCATGATGCTCTCGCTCGCGCTCACCGCGTTCATCACCGGCGTGACCGAGCCGATCGAGTTCACGTTCATGTTCATCGCCCCGGTCCTGTACGCGATCCACGCGGTGCTCACCGGTGTCTCGATGGCCCTGACGTGGGCGCTGGGCATGAAGGACGGCTTCGGCTTCTCGGCCGGCGCGATCGACTTCCTGCTCAACCTGGGCATCGCCTCCAACCCGTGGGGCCTGGCCCTGGTGGGTCTGTGCTTCGCCGCGGTGTACTACGTGGTCTTCCGCTTCGCGATCACCAAATTCAACATCCCCACGCCGGGCCGTGAGTCCGACGAGGAGCTGGCGGAACTGCAGAAGGCCGAGTCCAAGTAACCGGTACTCTCCGCCCGTTCGTCGCCGGGTTCCCCTTCCGCATCGGAAGGGGAACCCGGTTTTTTTCCTCCGCCGACACCAACTTCCCGGCTTGCACTTCGTGACATGAAGTGCACCGCGCTCACCACCGAGGAAGCCGCCGCCGCTTCCGGCGAGGGCAGGACCAAGCCGCGGCTCTCGAAGCACCGGTGCCAGGCGATCTACGCCCCGTCGCTCAACCCGTTCGCCCGCGGCGGTTCGATGACCGACCGGTGAGGTGCAGGCCACCTGCGGCAGTTGCCGGCCCGCCTCGATCCGGGCCCGGGTCAGATCTCGTAGACCGCGCCGGCCTTGGCGACCTCGACCGGCCCGTCGTAGACCTTCTGGGCGTCGCGGAGGCTGATGTCCGGGTCGGTCCACGGCGGGATGTGGGTGAGCACCAGTCGGCCGGCGCCGGCCCGCCGGGCGTGCTCGCCGGCCTCCCGCCCGTTGAGGTGGAGGTCGGGGATGTCCTCCTTGCCGTGGGTGAAGGACGCCTCGCACAGGAAGAGGTCGGCGCCCTCGGCGAGGCGCTCCAGCGCCGCGCAGGGGCCGGTGTCCCCGGAGTACGTCAGGGTGCGGCCGCCGTGTTCGATGCGGAAGCCGTACGCCTCGACGGGGTGGCTGACCCGTTCGGTGTGGACGGTGAACGGGCCGATGGTCATGGTGCCGGGGGTCAGCGTGCGGAAGTCGAAGACCTCGCTCATCGCCGCCTCGTGCGGCAGGTCGGCGTGCGCGGCGGTCAGCCGGCGCTCGGTGCCGGCCGGCCCGTAGACCGGCATCGGCGCGCAGCGGCCGCCGTCCGGCCGGTAGTAGCGGACGACGAAGTAGCCGCACAGGTCGATGCAGTGATCGGCGTGCAGGTGCGACAGGAGCACGGCGTCCAGGTCGTAGAGACCGCAGTGGCGCTGCAACTCGCCGAGGGCGCCGTTGCCCATGTCGAGGAGCAGCCTGAAGCCGTCGGCCTCCAGGAGGTAGCTCGAACAGGCCGATTCCATGGAGGGGAACGACCCCGAGCATCCGACGACGGTGAGCTTCATGCGGGCGTGAACCTCCGTGGGCTGGGGGCACCTCCCAGCGGTAGCTGGGGGAGGGCGGCAGCCGGCGGCTCCCCTTGGGGGTGGTGGTCCCGGCGGTGCCGTGCCGGGCTGCTGCCGGGTCCTTGGCAGTCGGTGCGGTGCCCCCGAGCGTAAGGCGCGAAGGGGCGTGTGACGCCTTTGGTGGGGCGAGCTGTGGGCGGAATCACCAGTCCGGGTGGGGGTTCGGCGGGCGGCCGTGCACCGGGCTTCCGGTGGGCGGAAAGTCCGCCGTGCCCGCGCCGCGCGGGGCGTGTCCGGCGGCGGCCCGGCGAAGCGCAAAGGGGTGGCTCCGGCGGACGCCGGAAGCCACCCCTTCGGGGGGGCGGGCCTATGCCCAGAGCTGCCCGTGCAGCGTCGCGATCGCCGCCTCGGTCGACTCGGCGGTGTAGACGCCGGTGGAGAGGTACTTCCAACCGCCGTCGGCGACCACGAAGACGATGTCGGCCGACTCGCCGGCGCGGACCGCCTTGCGGGCGACGCCGAGGGCGGCGTGCAGCGCGGCGCCGGTGGAGATGCCGGCGAAGATGCCTTCCGTCGCGAGGAGTTCGCGGGTGCGGCGGACCGCGTCCTCGGAGCCGACGGAGAAGCGGGTGGTGAGGACGGACTCGTCGTAGAGCTCGGGGATGAAGCCCTCGTCGAGGTTGCGCAGGCCGTAGACGACGTCGTCGTAGCGGGGTTCGGCGGCGACGATCTGCACGCCGGGGACGTGCTCGCGCAGATAGCGGCCGACGCCCATCAGGGTGCCGGTGGTGCCCAGGCCCGCCACGAAGTGGGTGACCGAGGGCAGGTCGGCGAGGATCTCGGGGCCGGTGGTGGCGTAGTGGGCGCCGGCGTTGTCCGGGTTGCCGTACTGGTAGAGCATCACCCAGTCGGGGTGCTCGGCGGCGAGCTCCTTGGCGACCTTCACGGCGGTGTTGGAGCCGCCCGCGGCCGGCGAGGAGATGATCTCGGCGCCCCACATGGCGAGCAGTTCGCGCCGTTCGGAGGAGGTGTTCTCGGGCATCACGCAGACGATGCGGTAGCCCTTGAGCTTGGCCGCCATGGCGAGCGAGATGCCGGTGTTGCCGCTGGTGGGCTCCAGGATCGTGCAGCCGGGGGTGAGCCGGCCGTCCTTCTCGGCCTGCTCGATCATGTGGAGCGCGGGCCGGTCCTTGACGGAGCCCGTGGGGTTGCGGTCCTCCAGCTTCGCCCAGATGCGGACGTCCTCGGAGGGGGAGAGGCGCGGGAGGCGGACGAGAGGGGTGTTCCCGACCGCCGCCAGCGGGGAGTCGTACCGCACGTCAGCTCTTTCCGCCGGCCACGGCGGGCAGGATCGTCACGTTGTCGCCGTCGGCGAGCTTGGTGGAGATGCCCTCCAGGAAGCGCACGTCCTCGTCGTTGAGGTAGACGTTGACGAAGCGGCGCAGCTGCTCGCCTTCGACCAGGCGCTCGCGGATGCCGGTGTGCCGGCTCTCCAGGTCGCTGAAGAGCTCGCCGAGGGTCTCGCCGCTGCCCTCGACGGCCTTCTGGCCGTCGGTGTAGCTGCGCAGGATGGTCGGGATGCGGACCTCGATGGCCATGGGAGTGCTCCTGTCGGAGTTCGGGGTGCGGTGGCGGGGCGATGTGCGGGCGGTGCGTCGGCGGCGCGCCGCGGCGGTGCGGGGATGCGGGCGGTGCGGCGCGCCGGAACGGCGCGGGGCACCGCGGGGAGCGGCGTGGCGCCGCGGGCCGGCGACGGTCAGCGCGCGGCGCAGCGCGGACAGATGGCGCTGGAGAGGCGGCACAGGTCGACGTGCAGTCGCGCGGCTCCGCCGCCGAAGGCGCCCAGAAGGGCGGAGGCGGAGCGGCGCGTGGCCAGCGGGGCGTGCGACAGCACACCCGGCCTCTGCTCGCTCACTCCGCACACGACACGGTCAACCATGCGGTCATCGTATCGATTCCCGGTCCGGGTTCTGGAACCCCGTCTCAGGATCCGGTCGGCCGCTGCACACCAGGTGGGACGGGGCACCGGCCCGGTCCGCCGCGCATGCCGCACCCGGGGGCGAATGCCCAGGTCACGGCCGCAGAGCGGATCCGGCATGAGGTCCGCCACGGGTCAGGCGTAGCTCTCGACTATCCGGACCTCTTCCTCGGTGACCTCGCCGTCCACGATCCGGAACGAGCGGAACTGGAAGGGGCCGGCGTCGTCGGCGTCGGCGGTGGAGACCAGGACGTAGTGCGCGCCGGGCTCGTTGGCGTAGGAGATGTCGGTGCGCGAGGGGTACGCCTCGGTGGCGGTGTGCGAGTGGTAGATGATCACCGGTTCCTCGTCCCGGTCGTCCATCTCGCGGTAGAGCTTGAGCAGATCGGCGGAGTCGAACTCGTAGAACGTGGGCGAGCGGGCGGCGTTGAGCATCGGGATGAACCGCTCGGGCCGGCCGCTGCCGGCCGGGCCCGCGACCACGCCGCAGGCTTCGTCGGGGTGGTCCTGGCGGGCGTGCGCGACGATCTGGTCGTGCAGGGCCTTGGTGAGGGTCAGCATGCGGCCAAGGATAAGGAGGTGCGTGCGGAGCACTCAGGCAAGGGTGGTGGTGGGAAACCGGTGGGCGGGCCCGCGCGTACCGAAAAGTGGTACGCGCGGGCCCGAATGCTGGACAGCCGGCGGTTTTCCCGCCGGGCGTCCCGGGGGTCAGCCCTTCTCGGCCGGCTCCACGGGGGTCAGCTGCGCGCTGTCCCGGCGCTTGATCGCCAGGTAGCCCACGGCCATGATGAGCGCCCACAGGGGGGCCGCGTAGAGCGAGATCCGGGTGTCCGGGTCGATGCCCATCATCACGATCACCATGGCGATGAAGGCCAGCGCGAAGATCGAGGTGTAGGGGGCACCGGGGGCCTTGAACTCGGACTGCGGCAGCTCGCCGCGGTTCGCCTTGGCCCGGTAGCGCAGCTGGGAGAGCAGGATGACGATCCAGGCCCACATACCGGAGATGGTGGCGAAGGAGACGACGTAGTTGAACGCGTCACCGGGCCACTGGTAGTTGATGTAGACGCCGAACAGCATCAGCGCGACCGAGATGCCGGTGCCCCAGGTGGGCAGGCCGGTCTTGCTGAGCCGGGTGAAGATCTTGGGGCCCTGGCCGTTGAGCGCCAGGTCGCGCAGCATCCGGCCGGTGGAGTACATACCGGAGTTGGCCGAGGACAGCGCCGCGGTCAGCACGACGAAGTTGACGATGCCCGCGCCGGCCGGCAGGCCGATCTGCTGGAAGGCGGCGACGAACGGGCTGACGCCCGGCTTGAAGGCCGTCCAGCTGACGACGGACAGGATGATGATGAGCGCGCCGACGTAGAAGAGGCCGATCCGCCACGGCACGGTGTTGATGGCCTTGGGGAGCACCTTCTTCGGCTCGTTCGCCTCGCCCGCGGTGACGCCGACGAGTTCGACGGCGAGGAAGGCGAACATCACGATCTGCAGCGTCATCAGCGTGCCGCCGATGCCCTTGGGGAAGAAGCCGCCGTGGCTCCACAGGAGGCTGAACGACGCGGTGTCGCCGGCCTTGGAGAAGCCGAGGGTGATGACGCCGAGGCCGATCAGGATCATGCCGATGATCGCGGTGACCTTGACCATCGAGAACCAGAATTCGAGTTCACCGAAGATCTTCACCGAGATCAGGTTGATGCCGAAGAGCGCGACGGTGAAGACCAGTGCGGACACCCATTGAGGTATGCCCTCGTTCCAGTACTGGACATAGGTGGCCGCGGCGGTCACTTCGGTGATGCCGGTGACGACCCAGAAGAGCCAGTACGTCCAGCCCGTGACGAATCCGATGAACGGGCCGAGGAATTCCCGGCCGTACTCGGAGAACGAGCCGGAGACGGGCCGGTACATGAGCAGTTCGCCCAGCGCCCGCATGATGAGGAAGATGACCAGACCGACGATGGCGTACGCCAGGATGATGCTCGGTCCGGCCTTGGAAATGGCCTTGCCTGCTCCGAGGAACAGACCGGTACCGATGGCGCCACCAATGGCGATCATCTGGATCTGGCGATTGCCCAGACCCCGCTGGTAGCCCTCTTCGGGGGCTTTGCCAGCGGCCTCGTTGCCGTCGTGATTCTTGTCGACCTGCACAGAGGTCATGAGTGGTGCGCCTTTCTCCATACCGACCCGGTTCTTTCCGGATCGGGTCCCGATCCCCCCGGATGGAGTTCCTGCACGCCGACGGTCGGCCGGCCCAGCGCTCCCGCAGCGACAGGGGTGGCGTCGCTGACGGCAGGTCGAGAACATTTATCACGGCCTGACGGAGATCGACCAGGGATGCCGTGAGCCAACGCACAGGTAAATCAGGACAAAGGGAGAAATCTACAACACACCACACGGGTCCAGTAACGCGATCGTTATCCGGATTTGAGCATCCGCTGAGCGAACGCGGGGTAAAGGCTCGGCCCCCGCGCCCCCGTTCGCGCCGGAGCCGCCGGGCGGCCCGCCGGTCAGCCCGTCAGCGCCTCGACGAGCGTCTCCTGGAGCCCGCCCAGCCAGAAGTAGGCCAGCACCATCGGCTTGCGCGGATCGCTGTCCGGCAGCCGCAGCAGTTCCCCGCCGTCGTCCTCGTCGGTGACCTCCAGCCGGGTGCCGATGGCCAGCCGGAGGTCGTTGAGCGCGCCGAGCCACTGCCGGCACTCGTCCGGCTTGAGCCGCAGCACCGCCCCGCCCCCCTCGGCCGACAGCGCGTTCAGCGCATGGACCAGCGCCAGGGCGTCCGAGCGCTTGCGGTCCCGCAGGTCGTTCTCGGTGTAGCGGCGGAACTCGGCGGAGGCGGCGCGCACGTCGTCGTCCGGGACGAGGTCGGGGCCGCCGTAGGCGTCCGGGAAGAAGCGGGCGAGCACCGGATCGGACGGCGGCTCACTGGGGCCCTCGGCGAAGAGCGCGGCCAGCATGGCGTCCTCGTCGCTGCCGGCGGGCTCCTCGCCCGGGCCGATCAGCTCCAGGAGTTGGACGGCGAGGCTGCGCAGGATGGAGATCTCGGCCTCGTCGAGCGGGGCCGCCGCGCCGCCTCCGGGCAGCGGTTCGAACCGGCCGGTCATCCGCGGTCCTGCTGGAGGGTCGCCCACAGGCCGTAGCCGTGCATGGCCTGCACGTCGCGTTCCATTTCTTCTCGGGTGCCGCTGGAGACGACCGCGCGGCCTTTGTGATGGACGTCGAGCATCAGCCGGTGCGCCTTGTCCTTGGAGTAGCCGAAGTACGTCTGGAAGACGTAGGAGACATAGCTCATGAGATTCACGGGGTCGTTGTGAACGATCGTGACCCACGGGACGTCGGGCTCCGGCACCGCGAAGGGGGCCTCACTGGTCTCCGGACGTTCGATCTCGACCGGCACGCTGAGGGTGCCGCGGTGTGGCCGGAGGGTGCTGATGGGTGACGGGTGGGCGCTCACAGGGCCCATGCTGCCACCCGCGGACGGCAGACGCACAAACGGCCCTGACGTGGGTCGCACCGGCGCGGCGCCGCGGGCCCCGGGGGCCGCCCGGACCCACTATCGTCAAAGTGACGAGTATTGGGGGTAGCATCTTCCTCATGAACACAGCAGACCTGGGGCTGCCGGTGGCCGTGCCGTCGACTGCGCTCTTCACCGACCAGTACGAACTCACCATGCTGCAGGCCGCGTTGCGGTCCGGCACCGCGGACCGGCGGTCGGTCTTCGAGGTCTTCACCCGGCGACTGCCCGAGGGCCGCCGCTACGGCGTGGTGGCCGGCACCGGGCGGGTGCTGGACGCGGTGGAGAACTTCCGCTTCGACGACACCATCCTGGGCTTCCTGCGGGAGCGCGGCATCCTCGACGGGCCGACGCTGGACTGGCTGGCCGACTACCGCTTCCGGGGCGACATCTGGGGCTACCCGGAGGGCGAGGTCTACTTCCCCGGTTCGCCGATCATGCGCGTCGAGGGCACCTTCGCCGAGGCGGTGGTGCTGGAGACGGTGATCCTGTCGATCCTCAACCACGACTCGGCGGTGGCCGCGGCCGCCTCCCGGATGGCGGTGGCGGCCGGCGACCGCCCGCTGATGGAGATGGGCGCCCGGCGCACCCACGAGCTCTCCGCGGTGGCCGCGGCCCGCGCCGCGTACGTCGGCGGCTTCCACGTCACCTCGGACCTGGCGGCCGGCTTCCGCTACAACATCCCCACGGTCGGCACCAGCGCGCACGCCTTCACCCTGCTGCACGACAGCGAACGGGACGCCTTCACCGCGCAGGTGGAGACCCTGGGCAGCGGGACCACGCTGCTGGTGGACACCTTCGACGTCACCGAGGCGGTGCGCTCCGCCGTGGAGGTGGCAGGACCGGGCCTGGGCGCGGTGCGGATCGACTCCGGCGACCTGCTGCTGATCGCGCACCGGGTGCGCCAGCAGCTGGACGAGCTGGGCGCGACCAAGACCAGGATCGTGGTCACCAGCGACCTGGACGAGTACGCCATCGCCTCGCTGGCCGCCGCGCCGGTGGACGCGTACGGGGTCGGCACCCAGCTGGTGACCGGCAGCGGGCACCCGACCTGCTCGATGGTCTACAAGCTGGTCGCGCGGGCGGACAGCAACGAGCCGGGCGCACCGCTGCGGCCGGTGGCGAAGAAGTCGATGGGCGCCAAGTCCTCGGTCGGCGGCCGCAAGTGGGCGGCCCGCCGGCTGGACGAGGAGGGGGTGGCCGAGGCCGAGGTGGTCGGCACCGGCCCGGTGCCGGCCGAGTTGACCGACCAGCTGCTCCAGGTGCCGCTGGTCAGCGGCGGCCAGGTGGTGGCCCGGGAGCCGCTGGACGCGGCCCGCAGCCGGCACATCGCGGCCCGCGCCGGGCTGCCGCTGTCGGCCACCCAGCTGTCCCGCGGCGAGCCGGTGCTGCCCACCGAGTTCGTCTGAGCGGCCCGCGCGGGCGGCGGCCGGCGGGTGGGTGCGGCGGGACCGCGCTCCCCCTCCCGCCGCGCGCCCGCAGTGGCTACCCTCGGTCACACCACGCCACGCGCCCCTTCGAACCCCAGCCGGAAGGCACGCACCATGCACCGGGCACTGATCGTCGTCGATGTACAGAACGACTTCTGCGAGGGCGGCAGCCTCGCGGTGGCGGGCGGCGCGGACGTCGCGGCGGCCATCACCGATCTGGTGGGCGCCGCGGCCGGCAGCGGCTACCGCCACGTCGTGGCCACCCGCGACCACCACGTCGATCCGGGCGACCACTTCTCCGACCACCCCGACTACCGCGCGTCCTGGCCCGTGCACTGCGTGGCGGGCACCGAGGGCAGCGGCTTCCACCCGAACTTCGCGCCGGCCATCACCTCCGGCGCGATCGACGCGGTGTTCTCCAAGGGCGCCCACGCCGCCGCGTACAGCGGCTTCGAGGGCACGGACGAGCACGGCACCCCGCTCGCCCGCTGGCTGCGGGAGCGGGGCGTCACCGAGGTCGACGTGGTCGGGATCGCCACGGATCACTGCGTTCGGGCCACCGCGCTGGATGCCGTCCACGAGGGGTTCGCCACTCGGGTCCTGCTGGACCTGACCGCCGGGGTGGCCGCGGAGACCACCGAGGCGGCCCTGGCGGAGCTGCGCGCCGCCGGCGCGGAGCTGACCGGCAAACCGGTGGTCGCCGGCGGCTGACGGTCTCGTATCGCGCCCTGGCGGCCGCTCGTCCTCACACGCCGGACGGGCTGGGAGTGCCCTGGCGCAGCAGGGCGCGTATCGGGTGCCAGGACTCGGTCTCGTCGTCGGGGGCCTCGCGCCAGACCAGGCCGTCGGGGTGGTGCAGCACCGCGGTGATCTCGTCGGGCGTCGGCGGCTCGGTGTTGCCGCGCAGGTAGACGGCCCGCAGTCCGAGGTTGCGCAGCCTGGTCAGGGCGCGCTGGCGGTTCACCGCGTGAACCAGGACCCGGATGCGGCAGCCGCCGTCGTACGGCCCGCAGAGCGGGCCGTGGTCCGGCCTGGGCAGCGAGAGGGCGACCACCACGCTTCCGCCCGGAAGCCTGATGAAGCCGCCTCTGGTCATCGTCATATCTCCCCCGTGAGACTCGGCGTCAACAAGGAACTGTAGGACGCATCTAAACGCCTATCGACCGCCGCCCGCTAGGGGGCGGCGGTCGAAAACGCTGTGACCTGCGATTTTTACTTTCTACTTACTCGCGGGGCCCACCGTGAGGATCACCGTGGAGCCGTCGCCGGCCTCCTTGGCGATCGCGATCTTGGTGTTGGTGTCAGGAACGATCACCCCGCCGGTCGGGTTCGCCTTGTCGTAGTAGACGCCGTGGCGGTCGTCGAAGACCCGCACACCGGGCTTGGCCGCGATCTTCACCGTGGCACCGTCCTTGTGGAGGGTGAGGGCGTCCGTCCGGGCGCCGGTGAAGGTCGCGTCGTAGGTCTGGAAGCGGTTGCGCATCAGCGTGCCGTCGGCCCAGCGCTCGGCTCGCGGGTGCGCGTCGACCGGGAGGATCCGCCCGACGCCGGGGTGCACGCCGACGTTGTTGTCCCGCTGCGAGGTGTCCCAGAGCCAGATCAGCACACCGTTCTGGAACGGGAAGTGCTCGACCCAGCCCGGCCGGGTGGTCTTCCAACCGAAGTTGTACGGGCCGGACTTGAGGGTCTTGTCGTAGGAGACGTACTGGCGGTTCTCGGCGAGGTAGTACTGCGGGTAGTCCTTGGTGAAGGACGCGCCGATCCGCGAGAAGCCCTTGCTGGTCCAGCCGTTGTCGCCGTGCTCGGCGTCGTCGGTGAACAGCGTGGCGCCGTCGGCGGTGAGGGTCAGGGCGTCGGCGGTGAAGCCCTTCTGCGCGACGCCGCCGTCGGTCTGGTAGCGGAAGCGCAGGCCGATCTTCTTGCCGGCGTAGGCGTCCAGCGGGAAGGCCAGGTCCTGCGGGGCGGTGACGGTGCCGGTCAGCGCGGGCTTGCCGGACGCGTCGCGCGGCAGGGCCGCGCCGTTCGCGGTGCCGTCCAGGGGCGTCCAGTTGGCGCCGCCGTCCGTGGAGACCTCGACATAGGCGTAGTCGTAGTCCTTCTCAGTGTCCCACCATCCCTTGAGGGTGAGCGCCGCGTGGGACTTGCCGGTGAGGTCCACCGTCCGGGTCAGGGTGTTGGAGAGGTCGTCGCCCATGCCGCTCCACCACTGCGTGGCACCCTCGGCGGGCTTGACGATCTCGGTGGTGACCTTCTTCGCGGGCAGGTCGACGACCAGCGCCTGCTTGTTCCTGGTGTTGTACTCGGCGACGCCCAGGGTGTGCCGGGACGGCGTGGCGGCCTTGGCGGTGGCGTAGTTGAGCCAGCCCAGTTGGAGCTTGTCCCAGGCGCTCATGTCGCCGGGCAGGTCGCCGATGGCGTCCTTGCCGCGGCCGAGCCAGGAGCCGGCGGACATCAACGACCAGAAGTCCACCGAGGATTCGCCCTTGCCGGTGGTGTCGTACTCGTCCGGCAGACCCAGGTCGTGGCCGTACTCGTGGGCGAAGACGCCGAGTCCGCCGTTCTCCGGCTGCATGGTGTAGTCGCCGACCCAGAAGCCGGTGTCGCCGATCTGGGTGCCGCCGGCCTTGTTGCCCGCGGGGCCCGTCTTGCCGGCGTCGGTGCCGTACGCGTACCAGCGGTGCGCCCAGATGGCGTCGGTCTTCTGGGCGCCGCCGCCGGCCGACTCGTCCTCACCGGCGTGCACGATCTGGAAGTGGTCGAGGTAGCCGTCCGGCTCGTTGAAGTTGCCGTTGTGGTTGTAGTCGTTGCGGTCCCACTGGTCGTACTGGGCGAGGTCGGCCTTGATCTGGGCGTCGGTGCGGCCCTGGGCCTTCTGGTCGGCGACCCACTGGTTGACCGCGTCGCGGATCAGGTCCCAGGCGCTGGGGCAGTTGGTGGAGCCGCAGTAGTTGGAGCCGTAGCGGGCCTCGTTCCACGGGACCCGGACCCAGTCGGAGACCTGGCCGTTCACGGAGTAGCGGCCCGAGGACTGCTTCTCGTAGTACTTGGCCAGCGACTCCTTCTTCTTGTCGTGCGAGAAGTAGAGGTCCTGGTAGTGCTGCCGGTTGAAGTCCGCCTGCCAGGCGGTGCTGTTGTCGTTGGCGCGGTCCGGCTTGGCTATCTGGTTGTGCGCCGGGCCGGGAGTGCCGCCGTACTTCTTGACCGGGGGCAGCGGGCCGTCGCCGTCCGGGTCGTACATCGTGGTGTCGTCGACCTTGTCGCCGAAGTCCACGAGGATGGTGAAGATCTTGTCGGTCTTCTCCCGGGCCAGTTCGACGTACTTGCCCTTGCCGAGCTTGACGACCTTGGAGCCGCCGCGCTCGGTCGCCTTGGCGTCGCCGGATATGACCTGCTGGAGCGCCTCGGTGCGTTGCGCCCGCTGGCGGTCGCTGAACGGGCCCTTGAGGTCGTGGGCGTCGGCCCGCTCGGGCGCCGGGTCCTGGCGGACGGCGGAGGCGGCGGAGCGGACGGACGGCGGGGTGTCGGCCGCGGCCGCCCCGGTCGAGAGAACGGCCGCCCCGGTCGCGGCGATTGCCGTGGCCAGGGCGGCCGTTGCGAACAGTCTTCGGTGGTGTCTCACTTGGCGAAGCCCTCCCCAGTAACTGGCCAATACTGGAGGGCATTCGACCGGATGTGGGGAAGAAAAGACAGATCTTGACGTGTGTGTGCACGCCCAAGTACGTTATCCGGCTTGCTTTTCACAGGTATCGGACAGCGGACCCATAGCTTCCGGATCGCCCGACGACCCCGGGCTCCGCGCGGGTGGATATGCCCCAGGGGCATGCGCCCCCGCCGTCAGCAGGCCGGATGTCCCCCGGGGCGCCTTGTCGGAAGGATCCGCGACCGGCCCGTGCGCCCCCGTGCTCCGGACCGGTGGGTTAGGTCACGCTTACCTAGCGTTCCCCTCGGGCACAAGGGATCGTAGGCTCGTTCGGTGGCGCGCCGCCGATCGCCCGCTCCCCCTGCCGACCCTCCGAGGACGGATTCCGCCATGCCTCGTCCGACCGCCACCCAGCTCGTCTACGGTTCGGCAACCGTCTTTCTCTCCACCCTCGCGATGCTGTTGCTCTCGCAGACCCAGACCGGGATCGGGGTCGCGGTCATCGCCCTGGCCGGCCTCGGGCTCGGGTTGCTGGTCGCGATGACCGCGCCCATTCCGGGGATGTCGCGGGTGGTGCGGCGGGGCGGCGGGAGCCCCGTGGCCCCCGAGGCCCCCGCGCCGCTGCGGGCCGTGCCGACCCCGGCCGAGCAGCTGCCGCGGCAGCGGACCGGGGCCCGGGTCGGCGAGCACACCCGCTGACCGGCGGGAATCCGACCCCCGTCAACTCCCTTGCCGGCAACGGGTGTCAGTCCGTGGCGACCACCACGGTCCGGGCCGCCTTGTCGTGCAGGCACTGTTGATAGGGCTTGTCCCAGGTGCACCACAACACGTTGACCAGCCAGAAGATGAAGCCGCAGCACGGGACGATCTCCGGCAGGGTGTAGACCGCGGCCCGGGTCCAACCGGCCTGCGCGGTCGGGATCGAGCCGTCGGAGAGCATCGCGACCCGGATCCGCATCGCCATCTTGCCGACCGTCTGCCCGCGGCTGGTCAGCATCAGCCCCTCGTAGATCAGATACGCCAGCATCGTCACGCCGGACACCGTCGCCTGCTTGCTGGTCTCCACGCTGCTGGTGCTGAAGTAGTCCACCCAGCCGACGATCGCGTTCATGATCAGGCCGACCGGGATGCCGATGAGGAGCGCGTCGATGATCCGGGCCAGCAGCCGCTTGCCGCGGTTGGCCAGCGGCGGCATCCCGGCCAGCGGGTCGGCGCCGTACTCCCCCGCGCCATAGGGACCGCCCGCAGGGGGACCGCCGTACGGGCCGCCGCCGTAGGACGGCGGGGGCCCGGCACCCGGGGGCGGCGGGGGCGGAGGACCACCAGGGGGCGGAGGGGTGCCCGGTGGGGGGCCGCCCGGTGGTGGGGGGCCGCCGGGGGGCGGGGCGCCCGCGCCCGGGCCGGCGCCGTACGGGGAGCCGTTGCGCGGAGCGCCACCCGCCGGGGGCTCCTGCGGCTGCTTCAGGAACGGGTCGTTCTCCGGCGGTTCACCGGGGCCGGGCCGGGGCTGGTCGGTACTCATGGCCCGAGTCGACCCCTTGCCGGCGGGCCCCGCATCCGGCGACGTCCGATCGGGGTACCCGGGCCGTCAGGGCGGGTGACGACCCGGGCAACGACCGGGTGACGGTCAGTCGGACGCCGCGTCCGAGGCGATGAAGGTGCGGGCCAGCTTGTCGTGCCAGCACTGCCGCCACGGCTTGTCGAACACGCACCACAGGGCGTTGACCACGCCGATCGCCAGGACCCCGAGCACGCTGTAGACCAGCCAGCGCTTGATGGCCTGCGCCAGCACCGGGGTGTCGTGGCTCTCGATGTCCAGCACCCGGACGCCGCAGAGCTTCTTGCCCAGCGTGCGGCCCCACTTGAGGGTCGGCAGCACCTCGTAGAGGCCGCCGCCGATCAGGACGACCGCCAGGATCGCGAGGAAGACCGGCGCGGTGGTGCCGTCGACCAGATACACCGTCACCTGGCGGCCGGACTGCTTGGCCGCCTCGACCTTGGCGTCGATGTGGCCGGTGACCGTGGACCACAGCGGCAGCGCCACCGCGAGGGTGATCAGCGCCAGCACCACGGTGTCGATCAGCCGGGCGGCCAACCGGCGGCCGAGCGGCGCCGGATGGCCCTGCGCGGCCTGCGCCGCGGCGAAGAAGACGTCGGAGGACGGCGGCTTCCAGGGGATGACGCCGTCGTCGCCGGCGGCACCGCCCTGCGGCGGGAAACCGGTCGCGGGCGCCGGGGCGGCCGGCTGCTGTGGCGCCACGGGCGGCTGCTGCGCGGCCGGCGACTGGGCCGCCTGCGGGGCCGGCTGCTGCGCGGCCGGTGCCCCGGTGGCGGGCAGGGACTGGGGGGCGCCGCCGGCCGGGCCGGACGTGGGCCGGTCGTCCGCCGGCAGCCGGAAGGCCATCGTCTCGTTCTTGGGGGCGGGGCGGCCACCCTCGCCGGCGTCCGGCCGGACGGCGCGGAAGGCGGTGGTGCCCTGGTCTCCGGCAGGCGCCTTCCCGGGCGGGTTCCCGGGCCGCACCGCGCGGATCGCGGTCGTCCCCTGATCGCCGGAACCGCGGCGGCCCGCCGGGTTGACGGCGCGGATGGTGACCGTCCCGTCGGCCGGGGCGTCCGGCGCCGGGGCGGGGGCGTCACCGGCCGCGGCGGGGTCGCCCTCCGCGGCGCGCTGCGGCGGGAGGTTGGCCCAGGAGGCGCCGCCGGCCGGCGTGCCGGCGGGGGCCTGGCCGGGCGCGCCCCAGGAGATCCGGGCGTCCTCGCCGAAGCCGGACTGCCGGGAGGCGTCGGCGTGCCAGGACGTCGCCCCTTCCGGGCCGGCGCCGTGCAACCGCGCCGGGTCGTCCCAACTCGCGCCGGGGGCCTGGCCGTCGCCGTGCGGGCGGACGGCCCGGGCCCCGGAGCCGGCCGGGTCCGCCTCGTCCAGGAACACCGGGCCGGTCTCCTCGACGGCGGCGGGCGCGGGGGACGCCGAGTTCGTGCCGGGCGGCGGCGCCGGCATCGGCTCGCCCTCGGCGGGGGCCGGGCGGCTGGTGCCCGGCACCCACGCGGCACCGTTCCAGTACCGGATGTAGCCGGGGATGGACGGGTCCGGGTAGAAGCCTGGCGTGGGGCTGCCGCCGGCGGATCCTGAGGTAGGGGCGCTCATGTCCGAAGTCCCGTATCTGTTCTCGGCCTGGTGGGTGTCGGGGTGCAGTCTGCCGCAACGCGGCGTCCACATCTATCAGACCCCGGGTCGTAACCGTGTTCCTCCCCTGCCCCGGCAACCGCGGGGAACTCCCGGAAAAAAGTTCTCCGAAGTCGTGTAAGAGTCCGGCCGCCAGCCGCTCTCTCCCGGTGCGGGCCCGCGCAGGGTCGCGCGCAAGGAGCCGGAGAGAGGCGGAAAACGATGCACACCGTGGTGGAACGAGAGTTGGAACTGAACATGGTCCTGTCGCCGGAGCGAAGCATTCCGGTGCCGGCCCGACTCACCTACCGGACGGATGACCCCTATGCCGTCCACGTCACCTTCCACGTCGGGTCGGACGCCCCCGTCCACTGGACGTTCGCCCGCGAACTGCTCGTCGAGGGCGTGTTCCGGCCCTCCGGCGAGGGCGACGTACGGGTCTGGCCGACGAAGCTGGACGGCCGCAGCCTGGTCTGCATGGCGCTGAGCTCGCCGGACGGCGACGCGCTGCTGGAGGCGCCGGCCGCCGCGGTGTCGGCCTGGCTGGAGCGCACCCTGCGGATCGTGCCGCCGGGCTCGGAGAGCACGCACCTGGGCATCGACAAAGGACTGAGCGCCCTGTTCGCGCTGGCCTCCCGGGACGACGCCGGGCCGAACGGCCCCTGGCCGGCGGACGAGTCCCCGGAGCCAGGGGCGTAGACGGTGGCGTCGCACTCCCCCCGGCACTTCCCCCGGTACGCCTCCCGGTGCCGGCCCCGCCCGGCGGCCGGCAGCACGGGTCGACACGACCTAGTCGCCGCGGTACGTCTCCAGCAGCCGCAGCCAGATCTCGCTGATCGTCGGATAGGCGGGGACCGCGTGCCAGAGGCGTTCGACGGGCACCTCAGCGGCGACCGCGACGGTGGCCGAGTGCAGCAGTTCGCCGACGCCCGGCCCGACGAAGGTGACGCCCAGCAGCACCTCGCGGTCCAGGTCGACGACCATCCGGGCGCGCCCGCGATAGCCATCGGCGTACAGGGACGCACCGGCCACCGCGCCCAGGTCGTAGTCGACGACGCGGATCCGGTGCCCGGCCCGCTCGGCCGCGGCGGCGCTCAGGCCCACCGCCGCGGCCTCGGGGTCGCTGAAGACGACCTGGGGGACGGCGTGCCGGTCCGCGGAGGCGCTGTGCGCGCCCCAGCGGTCGGACTCCAGGATCGGCACCCCGCGGGCCCGGGCGGCGATCGCGGCGCCGGCGATCCGGGCCTGGTATTTGCCCTGATGGGTGAGGAGGGCACGGTGGTTGACGTCGCCGGCGCCGTAGAGCCAGCCGCCGGGCACGCCGGTCGCCCGCAGGGTGTCGTCCACCTCCAGCCAACCGCCCGGCGTCAGACCGACGGTCTCCAGCCCCAGGTCCTCGGTGCGCGGCGCGCGGCCCGTCGCGATCAGCAGCTCGTCGGCGACGATCTCGTCCCCGGGGCCCAGGACGACGGTGACCGGCCCGCCCGGCGCCTCCCGGCGCACCTCGCGCACCTCCGTCCCGGTCCGCAGGAACACCCCGGCCTCGGCCAGCGACTCGGCGACCAGATGCCCGACGAACGGCTCCATCCGGGGCAGCAGCCCGTCGCCGCGCACCAGCAGCGTCACCGAGGCGCCCAGCGCGCGCCAGGCGGTCGCCATCTCGACGCCCACCACCCCGCCGCCGACGATCACCAGCCGACCCGGCACCGTCTTGGAGCTGGTGGCGTCGCGGCTGGTCCACGGCTTGGCCTCGGCCAGCCCGGGGACGTCCGGCAGTACCGGGCGGCTGCCGGTGCACACCGCGACCGCGTGCCGGGCGATCAGCGTCCGCCCGCCGTCGACGGTCACCCGCCGCGGCCCGGCGAGCCGTCCCCGGCCGCGTACGAGGTCGATCCCGGCGGAGTCCAGCCAGCGGACCTGCCCGTCGTCCTTCCAGTAGGAGGCGAACGCGTCGCGGTGGGCGAGGACGGCGGGGGCGTCCAGCGGCCCGGCCACCGCGTCCGTCAGCCCCGGCACCCGGCTCGCCTCGGAGCGGGCGGTGACCGGGCGCAGCAGGGCCTTGCTGGGCATGCACGCCCAGTAGGAGCACTCCCCGCCGACGAGCTCGTGCTCCACCAGCACCGCGCTCAGGCCGGCGGCGTGCACCCGGTCGGCGAGGTTCTCACCGGTCGGCCCGCCGCCCAGCACGATGACGTCGTAGGTGTCGGGCGCGGCCCGGTCGCCGCCGGCCGGCCCCCCTCCACCGGCCGTCTCCGTGCCGTCGGTCGCCCGGGTCGCTTCGCTCGCTCGGTTCGCTGACATCGACGCTCGCTCCCTGCCGCGCATGGGGTGGGCCGGGGTCCCACGGCCCTAACGGCCATCCTCTTCCCGGCGCGGGCTCACCGCATCCGGCGTTCGACCGCTTCCTTCGCCTCCGCCAGCCCCGCGCCGGTCACCTCGCGGTAGACCTTGATCGCGTGGACCGTCTTGCCCTTCGCCAGCAGGGCGTCGACCTCGGCCATCCGCGGGTCCTCGACCTCCTCGACCCCGAGGTGGGCCATCAGCAGGTCGACCTTCTGCTCCAGTCGCGCCATCCGTCGCTCCAGCGGCTTCGTACGGCGGTCGGTGGCGGAGGCGAGCACCGCGACGGCGAGCACGAAGACGGCGAGGGCGCTGAAAGTAGTGTCCATGCCAGGAAGCCTACGGTCCCTGACCTGGGCGAAGGACCCCCCGCCTCTCCCCCGCCGCCGTCGCACCCCGACACCCGTGAAAATCAACGGACTTGGTGATCTAAGGTCGTTCCCCACCGATGTCCGAACGGGGGACCCAGGGATGGACGACCACACGACGCACGACGTCCGCACGACGGACCACGACCACGCGGCGGCCCACGACCACGCCGCGGACCACGACTACCTGGCGGGCAGACACGCCCCGGAGGGCTCGCCCGCCCACCGGCTCCACCTCTGGATCGCGCGCCTGCACGACGTCATGACCCTCTTCTACGAGCAGTTCATGCACGAGGGCTGGGAGCACGAGTACACCGCCGGTTCGCTGCCGGAGCTGGAGGAGGCGCTGCTCGGCTTCTGCTCGCACGACGACGGCAAGGACGACGGCAACGCGCTGTACGTCGAGGCCGTCGCGGCCTACCTGGGCGAGACGCTGCTGGAGGAGGCGGGCGGGCGCTGGGACTGGGACGCGACCGCGGGCACCGACGGGCTGCCCGTCGTCCGCCCGGACCCGGCCCTCGCCCTGCCGCCGGTCGTGCCGCTGCTCGTCGTCGGCCAGGCGCTGCGCGAGAAGTCGGGGCAGGTCCTGGCCACGGCGGTGCGCCTGCTGCGCGCGGCGGTCCGGGACCGGCAGCGGGAGCACCCGGAGTGGTGGCCGCGGCGGGTCCGCACCCCGTGGGTGCACACCGGCTCGATCATCTCGTCCTGCCGCGCCGCGGAGCGCTGGCGCAACCAGCGCATGGTCGACTACCTGCACTGGTGGGCCGAGGAGGCCGGCGGCCGGGAGCACTGGCTCTTCGCCCCCGCGTCCCTGGACGCCCTGCAGGCGCTGCTGCGCAAGCACTTCCGGACGGTCGAGGACTACGACCGGGTCGCGGACGAACGGTTCTGGATCATGGCCGCCTGGTACGTGGGCCACTACGTCGTCGAGAAGAAGGACGCGCTGTGGCAGTACCGCGAGGTCGACCCCGACGCCCCGCCCGGCACACCGCACGCGGCGGACGACCACTGGACCGGCAGCGCCTTCGTCAGCCAGCGGCTCCGCCACGACGGCCACGCCGCACACCCCTGGGCGATGCTGCGCGAGGCCGTCGCCGGCAAGGACCTGCACGAGATCGTGGACCGCTTCCCCGATCCCCGCCCGCACGGCGAGTACGCCGAGGCACCGCCCTGGCCCGAGGCCCTGTGGCCGCAGGCCCGCCCGGAACACCTGGCGACGCCCGCCCTGCCGCCCCTCACCGAGGCCGAACTGGCGGCACTGACCGCGGC
Organism: Streptomyces noursei; assembly: GCF_016917755.1. Taxonomy (GTDB): domain Bacteria; phylum Actinomycetota; class Actinomycetes; order Streptomycetales; family Streptomycetaceae; genus Streptomyces; species Streptomyces yunnanensis. The sequence goes on from NZ_CP070326.1 coordinate 4,100,363, forward strand.
CGACGACCTCGCGGGGCCGGACTGGTGCAACAACCACCGGCTCCACACCTGGCTGGCCGAACGCCGCGCCGCCTTCCCCGCCTGGGCCGACGCGGCGGGCGGCGGAACGGCGGCCTGGGACTTCTCCCCCGCGTCCCTGGACCGGCTGGAAGACCTGGTGCGCGGCCGCTTCGCCACCTACGAGGAGATAGCGGCCGCGCGGAACGATCCCTTCCTGGTCGGCGCCGCCTGGTACTTCGGCGAGGTCCAGGTCAGGGAGTGCGGCGCCCTGTGGCGGTGTCGCCCGCAGCCCCCCGAGGACCCCGAGGACCTCCACGACGTCCCGATGGTGCAGGCCCCCGAACCCGCCCCGGACGAGGACCAGGACGAGGACTGGGAAGACGACGAGGACGACGAGGACGAGGACTACGTCCACATCTGCGACCCGACGGGCGAACTGCGCGCACTGCTGCTGCGCGGCCCGGAGAACCATCTGCGGGCCGCGCTGGAGCACTACAACTGACGGCCCCTCAGGCCAGCGTCAGGCCAGCGGCTGCGTGAACCGGATGCGGTTGCCGAACGGGTCACGCAGACCGCAGTCGGTCCCGTACGGACGCTCGGTGGGCTCCTCGGTGAACTCGACGCCCCGGCCCAGCAGCGTCTCGTAGGTCTTGCGGCAGTCGTCCGTGGTGAAGATGAGCCAGCCGCCCATCGCGCCCTTGGTCACCAACTCCCGGACCTGCTCCGCCGTTTCCTCGGACATCGCCGGAGCGCCGGGCTTCTCCAGCAGGATCTGGCGCTCCGGGTGCCCGGGGACGCTGACGGTCAGCCAGCGCATGAAGCCCAACTCGACGTCGGCGGCGACCTCCAGGCCGAGCTTGCCCACGTAGAAGTCGAGGGCCTCGTCCTGGTCCAGGACGTATATCTGCGATTGCGTGATGGCGTTGAACATGGGGATCACGCTACTGACCACACCGGACGAATACTTATCCGAAACTGCTCAGTCGCCGGACAGTCGGGAACCCGGCCGCATCCATGCCATCGCGAAGCAGGTGGGGACGCCCGCGGCCGGAGTCTCCTTGCGGTACGTCCGCGGCGACCGGCCCACGATGTCGCGGAACGTCCGACTGAAGGTCCCCGGACTGCCGAAGCCCACCTCGAAGCAGATGTCCGTCACGCTGCGGTCCGTCTCCCGCAGCAGGAACATCGCCCGCTCGACCCGGCGACGCTGGAGGTAGCGGTGCGGCGTCTCGCCGAACGTGGCCCGGAAGGTGCGCGTGAAGTGCGCCTGAGACACATGCGCGATCCGCGCCAGGGCCGGCACGTCCAACGGCTGCGCATAGGCGCGGTCCATGGCATCCCGCGCCCGCAGCATGCGGCGATTGCTGTCCTCTACGGCCCGACTCACGGCGTGATCACACCACAGCCGACCGCCGCCCCCGACAGCCGGGTACGCCCTGGAGCCTGCCCGACGGGGCTGTGGCAGCCGGGCTCCTGGTACGTCAGGATTGCCGGGTGAACGATGACATCACTCAGCCGGCTCTGCTTCCGGTCCGGGGAGCGGCCCGCAGCGCCGTCGCCGCCTTCGTCCTCGTCGGCACCGCCTGGGTGGCCCGGGCCGTGTGGCAGGTCCGGCTTGCCACGGCGGGGCTGCCGTCTTCCGGACTGCCGGACCAGGGCGAGGGCCGACACCGCACGCTGACCGGGCTGGAGAACGCCTACCACGTTGTCAGTGCCCTGGGGGATGCGGCCACGCTGCTGTGCGCGGTCGCCTTCCTGTTGTGGCTGGCGCGCGTGCGGGAGAACGCGCGTGTCCTTTCGGGACAGGCACCGCGCTACGCCTGGCCGTGGATCTACGCAGGCTGGATCGTGCCCATCGCGAATCTGTGGGTGCCCCGCGGGATCATCGTGGACGTCCACCAGAAGAGCGCCCCGGGAGAGCGGCTGCCGCGCGCCGTGAACTGGTGGTGGGGTCTGTGGCTGGCCGGGACGCTGAGCGGGGTGGGGCTGATGTACACCGGCTCCACGAACGACGTCATCGCGCGTGCCTACTCGGACGTACAGTTCCTGCTGCTGGCCGACGCTGCCGTCTTGGGCGCGGCTGTGGCCGGCATCCTCGTCATCCGTGAACTCACCGCCGTACAGCAGAAACACATCGAGCCCTCGACTTCGTCACCGGGCGCCCTCGTGGCCGCGCCTCCCGACGCCCCTCTCAGATAGCGAACGCCCCGCCCTTGACGGCCGCGACGAACAAAGCCCAACCCGCCTCCCGGAAAACCACCGCCGGACCATGCGGAACCTTGCTGTCACGAACGGGAACGGCGCCGGGGAAACCGGGGGCCACCTCGACGCAGTTGCCACCGTTGTCGCCGCTGTAGCTGCTCTTGATCCAGGTCGCCGCGCTGAGTTCGTGCCTGTCCATGATGCTCGTACCTTCCATCGCTTCACCGACAACGACAGCCGACACGGCCGGGCCCTCCTCGTGGCCGCGCCTCACCATGACCCGCTCAGGAAGTGAACTCCCCGCTCTTAACGGCGGCGACGAACGAAGACCACCCGTCCTCCGGGAAGACCACCGCCGGACCATGCGCAACCTTGCTGTCACGAACGGGGACGACGCCGGAGAACCCGTCGGCGACCTCGACGCAGTTCTGATTCTCAGCCCCGCTGTAGGAAGACTTACGCCACCCCGTGAGTACTGCGGCGTCAGGAATGCGCTTAGCTTTCATCGGCGTACTCTTTCAGGTAGCGACGGATCAGATCGAGAGATTCACTTTCCACCAGAGCCATTGAACGGGCGATATCGAAACGCTCGACAAGCTCAACAACCCCGTTTGGGGAGTCTACTGCCTCGCCGGAAGCAAAGCTCTCGACGAGAGCCACCGTCGCGCCATCCTTGAGCGTCAGGAGAGTCAAGCTCCCACCCATCATCGTGTGCAATGCCCGTCCAAACGGGAGAACTTGGATGGTAATGTGCGGGTTTTCTGCCATTTGCAGTATATGCTGCAGCTGCTCACACATGATCCGTCTATCGCTCGTCGGCCGCTTAAGCACCGCCTCATCCATGATCGCCCAATAACGCGGCGACGGGCTGGTGTTGAAAATCCGTTGACGCTTCATGCGAGCGGCCACTCGCGCGTCGAGTTCATTTAGCGTCTCGGCCGTCGGATCCATGCGGTAGCACTCGCGGGTGTAGTCCTCAGTCTGGAGCAACCCAGGCATGGTGCTGCTCGTAAATACCTGGATCCGAATGGCGTCACGCTCTTTGGCAACGAACTCACGGCTGTAGTTGGCGATCAGACTGTCCTGCGCCATGTTCAGCAATTCCATGAGCAGGCCGTCCGTGCTGAAGTAATCATCGAGCGCCTGCGCCAACGCCTCTGACGGCAGCTGTTCCCCGCGCTCTACACGACTGAGGTACGTGTGCGGGTACCCCACCCGTTCAGCAAGCGCCCGTTGGGAGAGCTCCGCGGTTTCCCGCAGACGGCGCAACCGGCGCCCCAGCAACGTGCGCGGGGTGGCCTTGCCGTCATCTTCGTGCAGCTCCATTGCTCGAACACGCCTTCAACTCGCTTGTCCACAAGGGACGTTTGGTGACAGGCCAAGCGTGTACTCGGGTCTTCCCATCGGCAATGGTGGAACCAGAAAGCCCCTCTTTCGGGGCGCTTCTCGCCAAGCCGGCAGGCCACACACCAGAGACCCCCGCGACCGTGCGACCGGTCCGGGGGCGTGGCCATCAACCTCAAGGGAGTTGACGACATGACGCACCGTATCGCGAGGCTGCTCACGCTGCTGCTGCGGCTGTTATTCCCGGCCGTCGGGCGGCATCGGGCCGTCGCCCCGACGCCCGCCGCCCCGTACGGCGGGGCCGGGCCGGCGGCGGTCGCGCCGCTCCGGGGGCGCTCCCGACCACCGCTGGTACCGCTGCGCGGCGAGGACAGCCACCTCGTCCGCCCGTACGTCCTCACCAAGTCGGAACTTCAGGAGCGATGGGAACGGCGGGAACGCCAGGAGCGACGGCTGCGGCGCGGCCCCCGCCGCGCACTGTGGCTCGCGGCGCACGGTGTGGACGTCGGTCCGCGCGACCTCCGCGGGATGGCGGTGGCCGCATGACGGACCACGTCAACGCCGGGCCGCGGCTGCTGCCCTGGACGAGCCCGGACGGCAACCCGTGTTTCCTGCTCCCCGGCGACGGGACCGGGTACGTCTCCCGTCTCGCCGACCGCATGGAGGCCGAGCAGCTCGGCTCGGCCGCCGTCCTCATCGAGGAGGCGGAGCGGGTCCTGTCCGGCCGGGCCTGGACCGCGGGGGAACTTCAGCTGCTCGCCGTGCAGTTGAAGGACTCCCTCGTCGTCGTCCATCGCGTCGCGGAGAGCCGGGGTGCCCGGCTGCCGGTGCCCGATGACGACCCCGTCGAGCCCAGCGAGGCGCGCGAGCCCAGCGAGCCCTAGAACAACTTGCCCGGGTTGAGGATCCCCAGGGGGTCGAAGACCTGCTTGATGCCGCGGTGCAGGGCCACGCCGTCGGGGCCGAGTTCGCGGGCCAGCCAGTCCTTCTTCAGGACGCCGACGCCGTGTTCGCCGGTGATGGTGCCGCCCAGGTGGAGGCCGAGCGCCATGATCTCGTCGAAGGACTCGCGGGCGCGCCGCTCCTCGTCCGGGTCGGCCGGGTCGAAGCAGACCAGCGGGTGGGTGTTGCCGTCGCCGGCGTGCGCGCAGACGCCGATGGTCAGGTCGTACTTCTCGGCGATGGCGGCGGCGCCCGCCAGCATCATGGCGAGCTGGGAGCGCGGCACGCAGACGTCGTCGATGAGCATCGCGGGCTTGATCCGCTCCAGGGCGGTGAAGGCCAATCGCCGGGCCTGGAGCAGGAGTTCGGACTCGGCGGCGTCGTCTGCGGGGACGACCTGGGTGGCGCCGGACGCCTCGCACAGCGCGCCGACCGCGGCGAGGTCGGCCGCCGGGTCGGGGGTGTCGAAGGCGGCCAGCAGCAGCACCTCGGTGGTCTCCGGCAGGCCCATCTGGGCCATGGCGTTGACCGCGCGGACGCTGGTGCGGTCCATGAGCTCCAGGAGGGAGGGGGTGTGGCCGTCGGCCATGATCCGGCAGACCGCCTCGCCGGCCGCCGTCACCGAGTCGAACTCCGCGACCAGGGCGAGCTGTCGGGGCGGCGCGGGCTTCAGGGCCAGGGTGGCGCGGACGACGACGCCGAGGCTGCCCTCGGAGCCCACGAAGAGGCGGGTGAGGTCGTAGCCGGCGACGCCCTTGGCGGTGCGGCGGCCGGTTTTGATCAGCCGGCCGTCGGCGAGCACCACCTCCAGGCCGAGCACGTACTCGGCGGTGACGCCGTACTTCACGCAGCACAGGCCGCCGGCGGCGGTGCCGATGTTGCCGCCGATGGTGCACGACTCCCAACTGGAGGGGTCCGGCGGGTAGGAGAGGCCGTGCTCGTTGACGGCGCGGGAGAGGACGGCGTTGACGACGCCCGGCTCGACGACCGCGATCCGGTCGACGGGGTTGATTTCGAGGATGCGGTCCATCTTGACGAGGGAGAGCACTATGCAGCCGTCGACGGCGTTGGCGGCGCCGGAGACCCCGGTCCGCGCGCCCTGGGGGACGACCGGGACGCGCAGTTCGGTCGCCGTCCGCATCACGTGCTGGACCTGCTCGACGGTGCGCGGCAGGACGACCACGGCGGGGGCGCCCGCGTCGCAGAAGTTGGCCATGTCCCGGGCGTAGGAACCGGTGACGTCGGGGTCGGTGAGCAGCGCTTCCGCCGGGAGCCCGGCGCGCAGGCGTTCGATGAGGTCCATGTCCTCAGCCTCGCACCCGTGTGCCGTACACGGAAGATCGTGTACGGCACACGGGGGGAGGCCCGGGCCCGGCGGGACGGCGCCGGGCGGGCAGCCAGCGCGCAGCGCTGTCTTCTGGGGGCGGAGGTCGGGTGACGGGCGGGCAGGTCAGAGGTTGCCGCGCCGGTCCTGCTCGCGCTCGATGGCCTCGAAGAGGGCCTTGAAGTTGCCCTTGCCGAAGCCGAGGGAGCCGTGTCGCTCGATCATCTCGAAGAAGACCGTCGGGCGGTCCTGGACCGGCTTGGTGAAGATCTGCAGCAGGTAGCCGTCCTCGTCGCGGTCGGCGAGGATCTTCAGCTCGCGCAGCTCGTCGATCGGGACCCGGGTCTCGCCGACCCACTCGCCGAGGGTGTCGTAGTACGAGCCGGGCACGTCGAGGAACTCCACGCCCGCGGCCCGCATCTGGCGCACCGACGCGACGATGTCGTTGGTGGCCAGCGCGATGTGCTGGACGCCGGGGCCGCCGTAGAACTCCAGGTACTCGTCGATCTGGGACTTCTTCTTGGCGATGGCCGGCTCGTTGAGCGGGAACTTCACCTTCTTGGTGCCGTCCGCGACGACCTTGGACATCAGCGCCGAGTACTCGGTGGCGATGTCGTCGCCGACGAACTCCTTCATGTTGGTGAAGCCCATGACGTTGTTGTAGAAGGCCACCCACTCGTCCATCTTGCCGAGTTCGACGTTGCCGACGCAGTGGTCGACGGCCTGGAAGAAACGTTTTTCCGGAGCGGCGACGAGCGGCTCGGCGGCGACGAAGCCCGGCAGGTACGGCCCGTCGTAGCCGGTGCGCTCCACCAGGGTGTGGCGGGTCTGGCCGTAGGTGGCGATGGCGGCCCGGACGACCGTGCCGTGCTCGTCCTTGGTCTCGTAGGGCTCCTCCAGGCCGGTCGCGCCGTGTTCGACGGCGTAGGCGTACGCCGCGCGGGCGTCCGGCACCTCGATGGCCAGGTCGACGACGCCGTCACCGTGCGCGGCGACGTGGTCGGCGAGGAAGCGGCCCCACTCGGTGGTCGGCTTGACCACCGAGGTGAACACGAACCGGGCACCGCCGGAGGTGAGGACGTAACTGGCCGTCTCGCGGCTGCCGGTCTCCGGGCCCTGGTAGGCGACGCGCTTCATGCCGAAGGCGGTGGAGTAGTAGTGCGCGGCCTGCTTGGCGTTGCCGACGGCGAAGACGACCGCGTCCATCCCCTTGACCGGGAAGGGGTCCGCCTGCCGGGCCGTGGCCGGGGTGGTGGGCTGGGTGTGCATCGTGGTGTCTGCCATGTCCGCAGAGTCCCGCCGATCCACAAGGTGCGCAATAGTTTGTGCATTTACTGGGCATTCTGTATAGCGACTGGCGGGTACTGCAGAGCGATCTGTACATGATGACCATCGAAATCGGAGGGCGCGGCCATGGCGATCGATCATTTGGACGGGGCGTTGCTGGAACTGCTCGCCCGGGAGCCGCGGATCGGCGTGCTGGAGGCGTCCCGCCGGCTGGGGGTGGCCCGCGGGACGGTCCAGGCGCGCCTGGACCGGCTTCAGTCGAATGGAGTGATCAGGGGTTTCGGGCCGGACGTGGACCCGGCGGCGCTGGGCTATCCGGTGACCGCGTTCGCCACCCTGGAGATCAAACAGGGCCAAGGCAGCGACGTGCGGGCCCACTTGGCGTCCGTTCCGGAAGTACTGGAGCTGCATACAACGACCGGACACGGGGACATGCTCTGCAGGCTCGTCGCGCGGTCGAACGCCGATCTCCAGAGGGTGATCGACCGGGTCGTGGGCTTTGATGGCATCGTGCGGGCATCGACGGCGATTGTCATGGAAAATCCGGTTCCGCTGCGGATCATCCCGTTGGTGAAGCAGGCCGCGGGAGGCTGACGGCGGCGGGCGCTCCCGGCCGGTCCCGGCCGCTTCCGGAGCGACCGGGACCACCGGGAGCGGGCGACGGACGACGGGAGGCGACGGGTGAGCTTCTGGGAGTACGTCGGCAGCCGGCACGCCCAGCTGCTGACCGACACGTTCCAGCACGCCAGCGCGGTCTTCCAGTGCATGGTGATCGCCACCGTCCTGGGCGTCGTCCTCGCCGTCGCCACCTATCGCAGCGAATGGGCCGGCGCGCTCGCCACGATGACCACCGCGACGATCCTGACCATCCCGTCCCTGGCCATGATCGGCCTGCTGATCCCGGTCGTGGGCCTCGGCGTGGCACCGACCGTCGTCGCGCTGACCCTGTACGGGCTGCTGCCGGTGGTCCGCAACGCCATCGTGGGGCTGCGCGGGGTGGACCCGGCGCTGGTCGACGCGGCCAAGGGCATCGGGATGTCGCGGACCGCCCGGCTCTTCCGGGTCGAACTCCCGCTGGCCTGGCCGCCGATCCTCACCGGCATCCGGGTCGCCACCCAGATGCTGATGGGCATCGCGGCCATCGCCGCCTTCGCCTCGGGCCCCGGCCTCGGCAACGAGATCTTCCGCGGGATCGCCTCGCTGGGCAGCGCCAACGCGCTCAACCAGGTGCTCTCCGGGACCCTCGGGATCGTCGTCCTGGCCCTCCTCTTCGACGCCGCCTACGTCCTGATCGGACGCCTGACCATTCCCAGGGGGATCCGTGCCTGAGCCGTACGCGAGCTACGGGAGCAACACCGACGCCCCGCAGACGGCCGCGCGGCCGGCCGGCTCGACGGGCGCCGCCATCCGCCTGGAGCACCTGACGAAGATCTACCCGGGCAACCCCGCCCCGGCGGTGGACGACGTCAGCATGGAGATCAAGGCCGGCGAGACGGTGGTCTTCGTCGGGCCGTCCGGCTGCGGCAAGTCCACCACGCTCAAGATGATCAACCGGCTGATCGAGCCGACCTCGGGCCGGATCCGGATCGGCGACGAGGACGTCACCGCGATCGACCCGGTCGGGCTGCGCCGCAAGGTCGGCTACGCCATCCAGGCGTCCGGGCTCTTCCCGCACATGACGGTGGCGCAGAACATCGCGCTGGTGCCGCGGATGACCGGCTGGTCGAAGGCGCGGACCCGGGCCCGGGTCGAGGAGATGCTCGACCTGGTCGGCCTGGATCCGGGCGAGTTCCACCACCGCTACCCCCGGCAGCTCTCCGGCGGCCAGCAGCAGCGCGTCGGGGTGGCCCGCGCGCTCGCCGCCGACCCGCCGGTGCTGCTGATGGACGAGCCGTTCGGCGCCGTGGACCCGATCACCCGCGACCACCTCCAGGACGAGCTGATCCGGCTCCAGCACGAGCTGCACAAGACGATCGTCTTCGTCACCCACGACTTCGACGAGGCGATCAAACTCGGCGACCGGATCGCGGTGCTCCGCGAACGCTCGCACATCGCCCAGTTCGACACCCCGGAGGCCATCCTCACCAACCCGGCGGACGACTTCGTCTCCGGCTTCGTGGGCGCCGGGGCGGCGCTCAAGCGGCTGAACCTGACCCGGGTGCGGGACGTGGAGGTGGTGGACTTCCCCACCGCGCAGCTCGACGACCCGCTCCAGTCGATCTTCGACCTGCTGCGCGACGGCCCCACCAACGAGGTGCTGCTGCTGGACCGCCACCGCCGCCCGTACAAGTGGCTGCGCCGCGGCGACCTCTCGCGCGCCAAGCAGTCGCTGGCCCGGGCCGGCACGCTGGTCACCGACACGGTGACCCGGGACGCGACGCTGCGGGACGCCCTGGAGGCGGTGCTGACCGACAGCGCGGGCCGGGTCCCGGTCACCGGCCGGCGCGGCGAGTTCCTCGGTGTGGTCGACATGGAGACGCTGATGAACAACGTCCACGAACTGCTGGAGGCGGACCGCCTGGAGGCCCTGGAGCACCAGCACGAGCTCCGGGCGCTGGGCGCCCACCGGACCCAGCTCGCCCAGGAGGGCCTGGACGGCGCCGGCGGGCCCGAGGGCGGCGCGGGGGGCCGGGCGTGACGCCCGGCGTGACGCCCGGCGCGTCCCCGGACGGCGGAGGCCGCCGCCGTCCGCCGGACGGACCCGCCGGGGCGGCCCTCCCGGACGACGCGGAGACCGCGGAGCGGGAGCTGGCGGCCGGGACGGCGCCCACCGCGTCCCTCGCCCCCGGCGGGCGGCGGATCAGCTGGCAGAAGTGGACGTGCATGCCGGCGTTCCTGGCCGCCGCGCTGCTGGCCACCTGGCTGTGGTTCCGGGGCGCCCGCCTGGACTCCATCGCCCACCAGGCGGTCGATCACGGCAAGGTGTGGCTGGCGCTGCGCCAGCACGTCCAACTGACCGCGATCTCCACCGTCTTCGTGCTGGTGATCGCGATCCCGCTGGGCATCGCGCTGACCCGGCCGTGGCTGCGCCGGGCCACCCCGGTCGCGATGGCCTTCGCCAACCTCGGGCAGGCCGTCCCGGCGCTGGGCCTGCTGGTGCTGCTGGTCATCTGGCTGGGCATCGGCGCCCGTTCGGCGATCGTCGGCATGGTGGTCTACGCCGTCCTGCCGGTGCTGGCCAACACCCTCGCCGGGCTGCGCGGCATCGACCCGACGCTGACCGAGGCGGCGCGCGGCATCGGCATGTCCCCGATGGGCGTGCTGTCCAAGGTCGAGCTCCCGCTGGCCGTCCCGCTGATCCTGGCCGGGGTGCGCACCGCGCTGGTGCTGAACGTGGGCACCGCGACGCTGGCCACGTTCGGCGGGGGCGGCGGCCTCGGCGATCTGATCTCGGCGGGCATCATCACCCAGCGGATGCCGGTGCTGATCCTGGGCTCGGTGCTGACCGTGGCGCTGGCGCTGCTGGTGGAGTGGCTGGCCTCGCTGGCCGAACTGCTGCTGCGCCCGCGCGGGTTGGAGGTGGCGACGTGAGGGGGGCGCGAGGGACGCGGGGGACGCGGCGGGCGGGCGGGGCGGCCGGCGCGGCGCTGCTGGCCGCCGCGCTGCTCGGTGGCTGCGGGCTGGTCAGCGGCAGCCCGATGTCCGACGACGTCAGGCCGGGGACGGTGGGCCGCGGCCTGCCCCTCAAGGGGGCCGACCTGACCGTCACGTCCAAGGAGTTCACCGAGAACATCGTCCTGGGCCAGATCATGGGGCTGATGTTCAAGGCGGCCGGCGCCACCGTCATCGACAAGACCAACATCCAGGGCACCATCGGCGCCCGCGAGGCGGTCCGCACCGGCACCGCGGACGGGATGTACGAGTACACCGGCACCGGCTGGATCACCCACCTCGGCCACGAGAAGCCGATCCCGGACCCGCACCAGCAGTGGGTGGCGGTGCGGGACGCCGACCTCCGCAACGGCATCGTCTGGCTGCCGCCGTCCCGGCTGAACAACACCTACGCGCTGGCGCTGAACGCCGCCAACGAGAAGAAGTACGGGGTGCGCACCCTCTCCGACGTCGCGGCGCTGCTGAAGAAGGACCCCGGCGCGGTCACCCTGTGCGTGGAGAACGAGTTCGCCACCCGCAACGACGGCCTGCCCGGGATGGCGAAGGCGTACGGCATGGACATCCCGCCGGGGAACGTCCGGCGGATGACCGGCGGCGTGGTCTACACCGAGACGGCGAAGGGGACGTCCTGCACGTTCGGCGAGGTGTTCACCACCGACGGCCGGATCAAGGCGATGGGGCTGACCGTCCTCGCCGACGACAAGCACTTCTTCCCGAACTACAACGCGGCGCCGGAGATCAACGCCGCCGCGCTGCGCCGCCACCCGCAGATCGCCGAGATCCTCGCCCCGGTCACCGCCGCCCTGGACAACGACGTCGCCCGCAAGCTCAACGCCGAGGTCGACGTCGAGGGCCGGGATCCGCACCAGGTCGCCAAGGCGTGGCTGGTGAAGAAGGGGTTCATCAAGGAGGGCGGCGGCTGAGGCCCCGCCGGTGAAGGGCGTGTGCGGAAAAGGCCCAGGCCCCCTCGCAAGATCACGTATGGTGTGCCCCACCTGAAAACGAACAAGTGTCGCAGTCGCCGCAACCGCGACCGCGACAGGGGGAAGGAAGAACGCCATGAAGGCATCCCGCATCCGGCGCGGTGTCGCCGGTGTCGCCACCGTCGTCGCCCTGGCCGGGGCCGGCGTCCTGGCCACCGCGCCGATGGCCGCGGCCAAGGCCAACCTGATCGCCATCAACAAGGTCGCGCTGGACGGGCCGGGCCTGCGGGTGAACGTCACGTACTCCTGCGACCCCGGCATGAACCACCAGCTGGTCGCCAACGCCGAGGAGATCACCTCGTCCAAGCTCAAGGGGTACGGCGCGGGCACCATCAAGGTCGACAAGCTCGTCTGCGACTACGCCGACCACACCGCACAGGTCCGACTCAAGCCCGCCGCCACCCTGGGCTTCGAGAAGGGCGACAAGGTGAAGGTCACCGTCTTCTACTTCGACGAGGACGGCTTCCGCTACGCCGACACGACGGCCACCGCCACTGTCTGAGCGTGACGCCGACCGCCCTTGAGGCCCTGGACTCAGGCGCCGGTGCAACTAGGCACCGCACCACCGGAGTTGAGGGCCTTGAGGGCGTCCACCGCGCCGTCCAGGGTGGTGACGGGGATCAGCCGCATCCCCTTGGGGAGTTCGGCCCGGGCGTCGGTGCACTCCTTGCGCGGGACGAGGAAGACCGTCGCGCCGTCGCGGCGCGCGGCCTGGGTCTTGAGCGCCACCCCGCCGACCGCGCCGACCGCGCCGTCGGCGTCGATGGTGCCGGTCCCCGCGATGGTCCGGCCGCCGGTGAGGTCGTGTCCGGCGCCGTCGCCGTCCAGCTTGTCGACGATGCCCAGCGCGAACATCAGGCCGGCGCTGGGCCCGCCGATGTCCGCCAGGCTCAGGGTGACCTTGACGTCCTTGGCGGACTTGCCCAGTCGGTTCAGCGCGGCGTGGGTGGCGGTCTCCTGGGACTGCTTCATCTGCTCCGCGTTGTGCTCGGCGATCTCCTCGGTGTTGTTGCCCACCGGGTAGACCGAGTCCCGCGGCATCACCGCCTCGTCGGTGCGGAACCACGCCCGGACGACGTCCGGCAGGTGGACCGAGGCGTCCGGTCCGGTGGCGGTGATCGAGGTCATCCGCAGCTGACCGCTGGTGTCGCGGGTGCGGACACCGGAGATGGTGATCACCGGCTTGCCCTTGTCGTCACCGAGGACGTTGGCCGTCACACCCGGATACGCGACCGAGTAGGGCAGCGGCGCCAGGGCCGCGGTCACGAGGACGGCGAGGACGAGGGCGGTGCAGACCAGCAGGGCACGGGCGCGTGAGGACACCCCGCCACCCTAAATGACCCCCACCCCATCCGCGCCGCGCGGCGCCCTGGGCACACGGCAGGGCCACGGGGTCACCACACGGAATACGTGATCGTCACCGGTCGCGGACGGTCGACGGCCGCCGCGGCCTCAGCGCAGCGCCTCGGAGACCTCCCGGGCCGCGTCCACCACCCGCGCCCCGATCCGCTCCCCGACGTTGTCGGTGAGCAGCACCACGCCCACGCTGCCCTCGATCCCGCTGACGCCGAGCAGCGGCGCCGCGGCACCGCTGGCCCCGGCCTCCAACTCCCCGTGCGTCAGGGCGAGTCCACCGTCCTGGAGGCGGCCCTGGCGGGCCTTGAGGATCGCCCGCCCGGCGGCGCCGCGGTCCAGCGGGTGACGGAAACCGGCCCGGTAGGCGACGTGGTAGTCGGTCCAGGTCGGTTCGACGACCGCGACCGCCAGCGCCTCGGCGCCGTCGACGAGGGTCAGGTGCGCGGTGGCGCCGACGTCCTCGGCCAGCGAGCGCAGGGCCGGCAGCGCGGCCTCCCTGACCAGCGGATGGACCTGACGGCCCAGGCGCAGCACGCCCAGTCCCACCCGGGCCCGACCACCGGCGTCCCGGCGCACCAGTGCGTGCTGCTCCAGCGTCGCCAGCAGGCGGTAGACCACGGTGCGGTTGACGCCGAGCTTGTGCGAGAGCTCGGTGACGGTCAGCCCGTGATCGGTGTCGGCGAGCAGTTTGAGGACGCGCAGTCCCCGGTCGAGCGTCTGGGAGGTCTCTGCAGTCACGACGCCCCCTCCTGAGGTGAGTGGCGGCGTCCGTACACGGCGTGCTGTTCGTCCCGGAACAGCGCCCAAGAGCCGCCGGCCGCTTTGCACCGGCTGCGCTCCGCGGCGGCGCTGCCACGGGGCGTGTGTGTGACCGGGACAGTAGCGAGCCACTCCGGTCAGCGGAAGAGCGCGTCCAGAATCCGGGCTTTCCCGCCGGGAATATCCCGGCTCGTCCGCACCGCGGTCCGTCTCCGTTGGGGCCATCTTGCGCCACCCCGCGGCGGGGTGGCAGTACGCCTCACAAGCCCCTACGGCGACACCGCGCCACGCACTCTCACCGCACCCTCACAGAACCCCCATCGGGCCGCCACGGAACGGCTCCTCCTCAGCGCATCCGCGTGGCCCACTCCCGCACCTTCTTGATGCGCTCGTTGAGCTGCCCGGCCGTCGCCTCCGCGCTCGGCGGGCCGCCGCACACCCGGCGCAGCTCGGTGTGGATCACCCCGTGCGGCTTGCCGCTCTGGTGGACGTAGGCACCCACCAGCGTGTTGAGCTGCTTGCGCAGCTCCAGCATTTCCTTGTGCGAGACCACCGGCCGCCGCTCGGCGGGCAGTTCCAGCAGGTCCGCCTCGGAGTCCGGTTTCTTCCGGCTGTGCGCTATCTGTCGGGCCTGCCGCTTCTGGAGCAGCAGCTGCACCTGGTCGGGCTCCAGCAGCCCGGGAATGCCGAGGTAGTCCTGCTCCTCCTCGCTGCCCGCGTGCGCCTGCATGCCGAACTCGGCGCCGTCGTAGAGCACCCGGTCGAAGACCGCCTCCGACTCCAGCGCCTCGAACGAGAACTGCTCCTGCTCCCCGGTGTCCTCGTCCTGCTCCTTGTTCGCCTCGTCCATCTCCTTCTCGGACTCGGCGTACGGGTCCTCCTCGCCGTCCTTCTTCGGCTTGTCCAGGACGTGGTCGCGCTCGACCTCCATCTCGTTGGCGAAGCCGAGCAGCATCGGGACGGTGGGCAGGAAGACGGACGCGGTCTCGCCGCGCTTGCGGGACCGGACGAAGCGGCCGACCGCCTGCGCGAAGAACAGCGGGGTGGAGATCGTGGTGGCGTAGACGCCGACCGCGAGCCGGGGCACGTCCACGCCCTCGGACACCATCCGGACCGCGACCATCCAGCGGTCGTCGGAGTGCGAGAAGTCGTCGATGCGCTGCGAGGCGCCCGCGTCGTCGGAGAGCACCAGGGTCGCGCCCTGCCCGGTGATCTCCCGGATCAGCTTGGCGTACGCCCGGGCCTGCTCCTGGTCGGAGGCGATGACCAGGGCGCCGGCGTCCGGGATGCCCTTGCGGACCTCGGTCAGCCGCCGGTCGGCGGCCCGCAGCACGTTCGGCATCCAGTCGCCGCGCGGGTCCAGCGCGGTGCGCCACGCCTGGGAGACGGCGTCCTTGGTCATCGGCTCGCCCAGCCGGGCCGCGATCTCGTCGCCGGCCTTGGTGCGCCAGCGCATGTTGCCGCTGTAGGAGAGGAAGATGACCGGCCGGACGACGCCGTCGGCCAGCGCGTTGCCGTAGCCGTAGGTGTAGTCGGCGGACGACCGGCGGATGCCGTCGTTGCCCTCCTCGTACGCCACGAACGGGATCGGGTTGGTGTCGGAGCGGAACGGGGTGCCGGTCAGCGCCAGCCGCCGGGTCGCCGGCTCGAACGCCTCCAGGCACGCCTCGCCCCACGACTTCGAGTCGCCGGCGTGGTGGATCTCGTCCAGGATCACCAGGGTCTTGCGCTGCTCGATGCGGTTGCGGTGCAGCATCGGGCGGACGCCGACGCCGGCGTAGGTGATCGCGATGCCGTGGTACTCGCGGCCCAGCGGGCCGGCGCTGTACTCCGGGTCGAGCTTGATCCCGATCCGGGCCGCGGCCTCCGCCCACTGCTTCTTCAGGTGCTCGGTCGGCGCGACCACCGTGACCTGCTGCACGACGTGGTGGTGCAGCAGCCACGAGGCGAGGGTGAGCGCGAAGGTGGTCTTGCCGGCGCCGGGCGTGGCCACGGCGAGGAAGTCCCTGGGCTGGGTCTGGATGTACCGGTCCATGGCCGCCTGCTGCCAGGCACGCAGCTTGTTCGCGGTACCCCACGGGGCCCGGCCCGGGAAGGCCGGGGACAGGTGATGGCTGTTGGTGGCGCTGGTGGTAGTCACGGTCTCCGTCGGCTGAGGTCGGCGATCGGCAACCGCGTCAGCCTACCGGTGCCCCGCTCGCCGCCCGGCGCGGAACGCCCGCTCCCGCCCGGGGGTGGGAGCGAGGTCACATCACGCGGTCGCCGGATGCCGGCCGGCCTTCGGGCGGAGCCGGCCGGCCACCACCGCACCGGCGGCCGCGACCACCGCCATCGCCGTGAAGACCGCCAGGAAGGCCGCGGGATGGCTCGTCGTCGCGGCGCCCGCGGCATCCGCGGCGCCGGCCGAAGCGGTACCGGCCGCGGCGATCGAACCGCCGCCGAACGCCGCGAACAGCACCCCGCTGACGCCGACGAAGGCCACGTTGCCGAGCGCGTCGGACATCTGGAGCGAGGAGGAGTTGCTGCCCGCCTCCTCCGGACGGGAGAGCTTCAGCAACAGCACGCTGCCGCTGGAGATGTTCAGCCCCATCCCGAACCCGCCGATCGTCCACGCCACGGCCACCGTCCAGACCGGCACCCCGTCGATCAGGACCAGCGGCACCAGCACGATCGCCGTCGCCAGCAGCGCCATGCCCAGGCCCATCAGCCGCTCGCGGTGGGCGTCCAGGCGCGGGCGGCTCTGCACGTACGAGCCGAGCGCCCAGGTCAGGCCGCCGCCGGTGAGCGAGAGCCCGGCCAGGGTGGCGGACAGCCCGCGCTGGGTGACCAACAGCAGCGGGATGAAGCTCTCGGCGGCGACCAGCGCCCCGGCGGCCAACCCGCGCATCAGCACCACCGTCGGCAGCCCGCGGCCCGCCCGGAACGTGCCCCGGGGCAGCAGCCGCACGATGGCCGGGGCCAGCAGCGCCAACCCGGCGACGGCCGGCAGCAGCGCGAACCAGCTCGGGTGCTGACCCGCGTACTGCAGCAGCGACGCGCCCACCGCGACCGCCAGCGCCAACAGGCTGCGGCGGCTGGCCAGGATGTGCCGGAGGCCGCCGTCCGGGCCGGGGGCGGTGCGCGGCAGCTTGCGCAGCGCCGGCAGCATCACCGCGAGCGGCAGGAGTATCAGCACGGGTATGGAGAGGAACACCCAGCGCCAGCCGAGGTGTTCGGTGACCGTCCCGGCGACCAGCGGGCCGACGATCACCGGCACCACCCAGGCCGCCGAGAACGACGCCATGACCGAGGGCCGCAGCCGTTCGGGATAGCCGCGGCCGACGACGACGTACAGCGACACCATCGCCAGGCCGCCGCCCAGGCCCTGGACGCCCCGCCCGGCGACGAACATGCCCATGCTCTGCGCCCCGCCGGCGATCACCAGCCCGGCGCCGAACGCCGCGATACCGCTGAACAGCGGTGCCAGCGGCCCGCGTCGATCGCTCCACACGCCGGAGAGCGCCATCGCGAACAGGCTGGCCGTGAAGAAGGCCGAGAAGGCGAAGGCGTAGAGCCCGATGCCGTCGAGGGCCCGGGCGGCCACCGGCATGGCGGTGTTCACCGCGCTGGCCTCGAAGGCGATGAGGGAGACGACGGAGATGATGCCGAGGGTCAGGGCGCGGTAGTGCCGGCCGAGGACGCCGCCGGAGCCGTCCGGAGGCGGACCGGCGGGCGGGTCGGCGGGCGGGTCGGCGGGCGGGTCGGCGGGCGGGTCGGCGGGCACGGCCCGGTCGCGGGCCTGGTGCGGGCCGCGCTCCGGGCCGTGCTCCGGGATGTCCGTCCGTCGGGGGGTGGTGGCGGCGGGGGGTGCGGCGGTGCTGCCCGTCGCGACCTGGGCGGCCGCGTCCGCGGGGCTCGAAGGATCAGCGGTCATCGAGCCAGCGTAAGGGCCGTAAGGCCGTTGCACCCCTGTCCGGAGGCGGGGATTCCCTACACCGTCCGTCCTACGCCGCGGGTCCGCCCCGCCCCCGCGACAACGCCCCGCCGCACTACCGCGCGCTCGGGCCAGCCGACTCATCGCTGCCGCCCCTGGTGATCACCGGCGACCGAGGCCGCCGGGCCACCGCCCACCGCCCGTTCGTGAACTGCGCGTTGCAGCCTCGTGGCAGCCCGCCCGCCGCCCTTGTCCGGCCCCCCACCCGGCGGCCTAGAGTCGGGAGCACACCGCACCCCGGCCGTGTGCCCGAGTGGTTTAGGGGCTCGCCTGCAAAGCGAGTTACGTGGGTTCGAATCCCGCCACGGCCTCTGACAGCCCCGCGTCGCCGCGCCCTGTGCGTGTAACGCCGCGACAGGCAGCGCGCGGGCGCTGTGACCCAGCCGCCCGACGGCGGCCCCGACGAGCGCGGGGACCGCCGTCCGGCGCGCCCACGCCCTCCGGGCCGCCCCCGCTCCCGCGCCTGCGCCGCCCTCGCCTTTTCCCCCGTGCGCTTCGACTCCCCCGAGCACTCCGGTTCCCCCGTGCATTCCGCTCGCCCCCTCGCTCGGCAGCGTCCGCCGCCGGTCGGCCGTCCGCCGGTCACCGACCGGCGCCACGCACGACATCGCGCGCTGGAAAAACCGTAAGTGACGGCACTGACAACGACCGTGACGGAGAGTGAAGTCGCAGGTCGCGCGCGGAAAGGGCAGAGGTAGGAGCAGGGACGGGAAGGCGCGACCGGGCGCGTCGCGCGGACCGCCGCGGGTCCGCACGACGCGGCGGCACCGCGGCGGCGTCGCGGCCTCGCTACGGCGTCTGCACCGGCTGTGCCACCGCCGCCTGCGGCCGGATCGGCAGCCGGCCGATCGGGCGGCCGGTGGCGGCACGGACCGCCGACGCCACCGCGGCCGGCGAGGTCACCACCGGCACCGCGCTGGCCGCCTTGGCGCCGAACGGGGCGACCACATCGCGGTCCTCGACGAGCTTGACGATCCGGATGTCCGGCGCGTCCAGCGCGGTCGGCAGCGCATACCCGGTCAGGTCGGGGTGGCGGACCTGACCACGGGTGGTGCGAAGGTTCTCCATCAGCGCGGCGCCCAGGCCCTGGGTGACCCCGGCCTCGATCCGGGCCCGCAGCTGGCGCGGGTTGAGCACCCGGCCGACGTCCTGGGCCACGGTCATCTCCACCACCCGGACGGTGCCCAGCTCGATGTCGACGTCGGCGACGCAGCGGATGGCGCAGAACGCCAGGCCGACGAAGGCGTCGCCCTGCCCGGTCTCGTCCAGCGGTTCGGTGGGGTGCGGCCGGCACTGGGCGGTGGCCCACAGTTCCTTGCCGTCCAGCGCCTCGGCAACGGTGGTGCTGAGCACCCCGTCGTACGAGGTGATCTTGCCGTCGGCGATCTGCAGCAGCTCGGTGGACATCCCGAACTTGTGGGCCAGCGGCTGGAGGAGCTGGGTGCGGACCATCTTCGCGGCCCGCTCGACGGCGCCGCCGGAGACCCAGGTGTGCCGGCCGTGGCAGGCCCGGCCGGCCGGGGGCTGATCGGTGTCCACACCCGCGACGTGCACCTCGTCGACGCCCAGGGTCTCCTGGACGATCTGCCGGGCCAGCGTGGAGAAACCGGAACCGGTCTCGACCGCGGCGCAGATGACGGTGGCGACGGAGCCGCTGACCTTGACGGTCGCGGTGGACACCTCGTCGGCGCCCTCCGCACCGAGCATGTGCACCATGCCCAGGGCGTAGCCGACGCCGCGCCGGACCGCGCCCGGCTCGCCCGCGCCCTCGGGGCCGCCCGGCAGCAGCCACTCCGCCTCGGGGGTGTCCTTGGGCAGCTCGGGCAGCGGCGCCTCGGTGACGGCGCGCAGGAGTTCGGCGACCGGGGCGGGGCAGGTGACGGTCTGCCCGGTGGGCAGCAGGTCGCCGGTGGCCATGACGTTGCGCCGGCGGATCTCGTCCGGCTCCAGACCCAGGTGGGCGGCGAGCTTGTCCATCTGGCCCTCGTAGGCGGCGCAGACCTGGAGGGCACCCTCGCCGCGCATATGGCCGGACGGCGGGTTGTTGGTGCGCACCGCCCAGCCCTCGACGACGGCGTGCGGGACGACGTACGGGCCACAGGCGAACGAGACCGCGGCGGCCAGTGCCTCGGCGGAGGTGTCCGCGTAGGCCCCGGCGTCCATCAGGATCTGCGCCTCCACCTTGACCAACTTGCCCTCGGCGTCGGCGTGGTGGCGGTAGCGCAGCAGGGTGGGGTGGCGGTGGGCGTGGGCGAGGAAGGACTCCTCCCGGGTGGCGGCCAGCTTCACCGGGCAGCCCGTACGGAGCGCCAGCAGCCCCAGCGACAACTGGATGCCGGGGTCCTCGCGGTCGGCGGTGGCGCCGGGCACGCCGGTCACCACGACCTTGACCTGCTCCGGGTCCAGGCCGAAGGAGGCGGCGGCCAGGTCGCGGTCGGTGTGCGGGTCGGTGGAGGCGGTGTAGATCTCCACCCCGCCGTCGGGGCGCGGCACCGCGAGGCCGGCCTCGGCCCCGATGGGCGCCGGGTCCTGGCGGCCGATCCGGTAGAAGCCCTCGACCATCACCTCGCCCATCGCCTCGGCGTCGCCGAAGCGGAGCGGGATGTGCCGGATGAGGTTGCCGTCGGGATGCAACGGCTCCGCCTCGAAGGCGAGTTGGGGGTCGGTGACGGCCTCCAGGACCTCGTAGTCGACCACGATGGCGGCGGCGGCCAGCCGGGCCGTATCGGGGTGGTCGGCGGCCACCGCGGCGATCGGCTCACCGTGGTGACGGACCTCGTCCATGGCGAACACCGGCCGGTCGGCGATGCCCCGGCCGTACCCCTTGTCGCCGGGTACGTCCTCGTGGGTGACGACGGCGCGCACGCCCGGCATCTCCGTGGCGTGCCGGGTGTCCACGGACCGGATCCGGGCCCGCGGGTGCGGGGAGCGCAACACGGCCGCCCACAGCAGGCCCTCGGCCCACAGGTCGGCGGCGTACGGGAAGGTGCCCTCCGCCTTGGCCGCCGCGTCGGCGGACATCAGGGAGACGCCGAGCCCGTGCGACGACGGTTCCACGGGGGCCTGGACACCCGCCGCGGGCGTCGCGGTGACGGCACCGGCGCCGTCGGTGGTACCGCTCATGCCAAGACCTCGCTCCGCTCACCCTCGCATCCGCGAGGCCCGCACCTTGTGACGAATCGCTCGCTGCGCTTGCTCACCCAGCGCCTCCCGGCTGCGCGTCCGGGTGGTGCGGCGTCCCGTCCATCGGGTCGGCGGGACCCGCCTGGTGGGGAATGCGGGCGGTTTCGACCGGCGCCTCGTCGGCGACGTCGACCGCCTCGGCGCGGGACTTCACGACGTCGGCGACGGCCTCCAGGACACCGCGGTAGCCCGAGCAGCGGCAGAGGTTGCCGCAGAGCGCCTTGCGGGTCTCCAGCTCCGTGGGGGCGTGGTTGCCCTCCAGGAGGTCGTGCACGGTCATCGCCATGCCCGGTACGCAGAAGCCGCACTGCACGGCCCCGGAGGCGGCGAGCGCCTGCTGGACGTCGGAGGGCACGCCGTTGCGCGCGAGCCCCTCGACGGTGCGGACCTCGCTGCCGGCCGCGGTGACGGCGGGCACCAGGCAGGAGGCGACCAGCCGCCCGTCCACCTGGACCGAGCAGGCCCCGCACTCCCCCTGGGAGCAGCCGTCCTTGGCGCCGGCCAGGCCGAGCCGTTCGCGCAGCACGTACAGCAGCGACTCGCCGATCCAGGCGTCCTTGACGGGCCGGTCGATGCCGTTGACGCACAGCATGTAGGACGCCGAGGGGTGTTCGTCGTGCCCGTCGAGGACCGCCGCGGCGTCCGGGGTGTCCGGAACATCCAGGGTCTCGGGAACGGCGGCGGCCTCAGGGACGGCAGGAGCCTCGGGGGCGGCGGGGACCGGCTCGGGCGCGGGGTGCGTCGCGACGGCCGGGGCGGCCGGGGCGTCCTCGGGCTCGTGCGCGGCCGGTCCGGCGGGTGCCGCGACCTCGGCGGGGACCGGCTCGGCGGCGGGCGCGCCGGCGTCCGTGACGGGCTCCACCGCAGGGCCGGCGTCCGCGGCGCCCGGAGCGGCGGGGGCGACCGGCGCGAAGGCGTCGGCGGCGGGCGGAGGCGTCGGCACCGGGTGGGCGTCCTGGGCCTCGGCGGGGGCCTCGGGCGCCGCGGGGGCACCGTGCCCGGTGAAGTCCTCGCCGACCGGCGTGCCGGGCGCGGCACCGCGGTCGACGAGCGCACCGACGCCCGCACCATGGGCGGCGTCGATCATGAACTCCCCCGTGGTGTCGGGCTGTTCGCCCTCCGCCACCGGGACCGACCAGCCTTCGGCGCCGCTCGGGGCGGGCACCTCGGCGGCGGTTTCCCGGCCCGCGGCCCCGTCCTGCCGGTGGGCCGTCTGCCCGGCCGGCGGCCACTGGGCCAGTGCGTCGGCGGGCAGCGACCAGTGGCCGGTGGCACCGCCCGTACCGGCCGCCGCGGCGCCCTGCGCATACGGGTCCTCGACCGGCGCCGCGAACGGCTCCTCCGCGACGCCGCCCTCCCCGACACCGGTGGCACCGGCAGCACCGGCGACAGGGCCGGCGTCAACCGCCCCGGCCGTCCCGGCGGTCCCGCCCGTGGCGTTGAGCCCGGCGGTGAAGTTCCAGTGGCCGGTGGCGCCGGCCTCCGCGGGGCCGCCCTGGCCCGCGGCCTGGCCGCCCTCGTAGGGCAGGCCGGAATAGCCGCCGTCCGGGTAGGTCGGGGCAGCGCCATGGCCGTTCGACCGGCGGTCGTCGCCGACCAGGTACTCGCCGGACTCCTCCAGGGTGTCGTCGGCCACCGGGACGGCCCACGTGCCACCGGCCGCCTCCGGGCTGCCGGCGACCGGCCAGTGCACCTGTTCGCCGCCCCACGGCTGGGCGCCCTCGGGCGCGTTGGCCTGGTAGGCCGCGGCGGGGTCGTGGTGCGGTGCGGGCTCCTGCCTCCCCATGTGGTCGGCGTAGCCCGCCGCGGGGTCGGCGTAGCCGGTGGACGGGTCGGCGAACGGCATCGTCCACTGCCCGGTGGCCGCCGGGTCGGTGCCCGCGCCCGGTACCGGGGGCGCGGCGGAGTGCGCGGGGAACGAGGCCGGCGGGGTGTAGCCGTGGCCGGGGGCGGCCAGCGGGTCGGCGCCCGGCGCGCGGTAACCGGCGCCGTACGCGCCGGTGGTGAAGCCTTCGGGGAGCTGGACGAAGGCGGTGGCCTCCGACTCGTACTCGCCGCCCGGCGGCAGCGGCTGCCAGCCCTGCTCGGGGTGCGGCTGCTGCGGATGGCGGTTGTCTGCGTTGCTCACGAGAGCGCCCTCCCAAGTGCGCGGCGGGCCAGGGCTGCCACCGTACGGCGCAGGTGCAGGGCGGCCGGCGGGAGGGCCGCCGGTTCGGAGCCGTCCTGCGGCGGCACCGGGTCGGGGATGCAGGCGGCGGCCACGTAGTCGCCGAAGGCGGCCAGCGCCTCGGGGACCAGGCCGCGTTCGCCGTCCCAGTCGATGAGCGAGGCCACCCACTGCTCGGCCTCCAGGGGGCGCAGCGGCATGGCGGCGACCGCGCCGACCGCGCAGCGCACCGAGCGCCGGGCCGGGTCCAGGACCAGCGCGACGGAGGCGGTGGCGCGGCCGGGGCCGGTGCGCCCGGTGGCCTTGAGGAAGGTCTGCGGGGCGTGCAGCAGCGGAACCCGTACGAAGCCGACGAGTTCCCCGGGGCTCAACATCTCGCGACCGGTGAGCAGGTGGCTGACCGGGATCTCGCGGCGGGCGCCCCCGGGGCCGGCGATGATCACCGTGGCCTCCAGGGCGGCCAGCACCGGGAGGGTGTCACCCGTGGGGGCGCTGGTGACGATGTTGCCGCCAAGGGTCCCGGCGTTGCGGATCTGCGGCGGGCCGGCCGCGCGCGCGGCGGCGGCCAGACCCGGGATCAGGGCGGCGAAGTCGGGGCGCCCCATACGGGCGAGGGTGAGGCCGGCGCCGAGCAGCGCATGACCGTCCAGGTACTGCCAGCCGCGGATCTCGCTGATCCGGCCGAGGCCCACCAGGCCCGCGGGTCTGAGGAGTCCGGCGTTGACCGCCGCCATGAGATCCGTGCCGCCCGCGACGGGCACGGCGGCGGGCATGGCGGTGAGTGCCGCCACCGCCTCGTCGAGCGAGGCCGGCAACGTCACCGATTGCGACGCGTGCGGTGCGTGCGTGGTCAACCCAGCTGCCCCTTCCCCGGTGTCCCGGCAGTTCCGCTCCGCCGTACGGTACGTGCTCACGGCCCGGACGTGGCAACTCTGGCACATCTTCGCGGACCCGGTACGCGCGAGGGTCCGCGAAGCGGTGTTCCGTCCTCGAAGAGGGCGCTGGTCCGGTTTCGTCCGCCGATTCCGGTGACCGTGCACCACCGTTCCAGGTCCGGCCGGACGGGCGCCCTCCTTGGGCGCGGGCTCACACGTTTGGGGGCGCCCCGTCGAAGGGGCGTCCGAGGATACCGGGGCGCTGCTGCCAGGGGAGGGGGCCGCCGGGCGGGCGGTAGTCGACGCCGAGGGCGTCGAGGCGGGCGTAGTGGTCGGCCATCCGCCGGGTGAACTCCGGGTAGTCGCGGGCGGCCGGGGCGGGCAACCGGGACCAGGCGACCTCGGCGAACGCGGCCAGCCGCGGGAAGACCTGGTAGTCCAGGCGCTGCCGGCTGTCCATCGCCTCGCTCCAGGCGTTGGCCTGGGTGCCGAGGATCCGCGCGGCCTGTTCGCCCGTCAGCTCCGGTGGCACCGGCTCGAAACGGTAGACGTCCTCCAGGGTCCGCACGTAGCCGATCGGCACCGGCTCGTCGGCGGAGGCGTGCTGACGGTGGTCCAGATACACCTGCTGCTCGGGGCACATGACGACGTCGTGCCCGGCCTTGGCCGCGGCGACCCCGCCCGCGTACCCGCGCCAGGAGGAGACAGCGAAAGGGGCCGCGCAATGGGGGTCCCCCCGGACGGAGTCTGGGGGAGCGTCGGGCAGGGCGGTGGCGGGCAACGGGCGGGCCCCCTCCGCCAGGCCCCCTTCGAGGATCTCGTCCCAGCCGATGAGCCGTCGGCCGCGGGCGGTGAGCCAGCGGTCGAAGTGCCGGATGAACCAGCTCTGGAGGCCGTCCTCGCCGTCCAGGGACAGCGCGGCGATCCGGGCCTGCGCGGCGGGCGAGGCCCGCCACTGGTCCTTGGGGCACTCGTCGCCGCCAAGGTGCACGAAGGACGACGGGAAGAGTTCGAGGACCTCGTCCAGCACGTGCTCGTAGAAGCGCAGGGTGGTGTCAGTGGGCGCCAGTACGTTGGGATTGACGCCCCAGGTGTCCCAGACCTTCAAGGAGGTGGTGTCGATGACGTCGGTGTTGCCGAGCTCCGGGTACGCCGCGATGGCGGCCTGCGAGTGCCCGGGGATATCGATCTCGGGGACGACGGTGATCTGCCGCGCGGCGGCGTAGGCGACGATCTCGCGGATGTCGTCCTGGGTGTAGTGGCCGCCGTGCGGGCGCGGGTCCCACAGCGGCGAGTCGCGGTGGCCGAGCTTGCTGCGCTCGCGCCAGGCACCGATCGCGGTCAGCTTCGGATAGCGGCGGATCTCCAGCCGCCAGCCCTGGTCGTCGGTGAGGTGGAAGTGCAGGACGTTCAGCTTGTGGGCGGCCATCAGGTCGAGGTAGCGCAACACCCCGTCCTTGGGCAGGAAGTGCCGGGCGACGTCCAGCATCAGGCCGCGCCAGCGGAAACGGGGGGCGTCCTCGACGGTCTGCTCCGGCAGGCCGGGCGTGCGCCCCGGGTCGAGCGGCGCGCTCCGGAAGGCGGCGGGGCCGAGGAGCTGACGGAGCGTCTGTGCGCCCCAGAAGACGCCGGCCGGGCCGCCTCCGGTGACGCGCACGCCCCAGCGGGCGTCGGCGTCGAGCCGATAGCCCTCCTCCGGGAGGGCCGGGTCGAGGGCCAGTGCCAGGGTGTCCGGTGCGTCGGCGGGGCCGGGCGGCAGCGGCAGGGCGAAGGCGGCGCCGAGGGTGCTGCGCAGCCAGCGGGCGGTGTCCTCGGTGCCGGGGGCCGCGGCCAGCGCGGTCTGCGCACCGAGCCGTACGGTCCGGGGGCGGGCCCCGGCGTCGCCCAGGTCGCGGCTCAGCGGTGCCGGGATCAGACCCGTGTGGGGAACGGTCTCCAGAGCTGTCACGACGTCAGTCTTCACCGCGCCGCCGCGGGGAGAAACCCGCGCCTGCCGGCCCGTGCCGACGAGCGCGCCGCCCGGGGACCGGGACGGCGGCGGACGGGCCGGGCACGGCGACGGGCCCGGGCCCACGAGGGACCCGGGCCCGTGCAGGCCCTGGGCGCGGAGCGGCGGGCCGGGGCGCCGGGCCCAGCGGGCGGGCGCCGCGGCCGGCGGTTACTTCTTGCCGCCGTCCTTGTCCTTGTCGCCACCGGCGCCCATGGATTCGAAGATCTCCTTGCACAGCGGGCAGACCGGGTACTTCTTCGGGTCGCGACCCGGGACCCAGACCTTGCCGCAGAGCGCCACGACGGGGGTGCCGTCGAGCGCGCTCGCCATGATCTTGTCCTTCTGGACGTAGTGGGCGAAGCGCTCGTGGTCGCCGTCGCCGTGCGACACCTGCGGTGTCGGCTCTACGAGGGTCCCCGTACCTGCCCCGCGCTCGGGCTCAAGAGTGCTCATAACTGCCAAGGGTACTCACGCGCGGCGCGGGTCGGGAGCGTCGGCCCGCCACCAGATGCACCAACAGTCCCAGGGCCGCGACCCCGGCCGCCGCCCAGGGCAGCGCGGCCGGCGTCAGTCCCGCGGCCAGGGCCAGCCCGCCGAGCGCCGAGCCGACCGCGCTGCCCAGATAGAGCGCGGAATTGTTCAGCGCGAGGGCGACGGTGCCGCGCTGCGCGCTGGCCCGGAGCAGCCGGTGCTGCTGCGGCACCTGGAACGCCCAGCCCGCCGCACCCCAGGCCAGCAGGGCGACCACCGCACCGGGCAGCGCCACCGCTGCCAGGGTCGGCAGCAGGGCCTGGGCCGCGGCGACCACCAGCAGAATCACGCCGGCCAGCAGCCGCACCCGTCCGGTCCGGTCCACCAGCGGCCCGGCCAGCACGCTCCCCAGGACGCCACCGGCGCCCCAGGCCCACAGGTAGGGGGCGACCTCGTGGACGCCGCCGGCCGCGGCCAGCACCGGCGCGAGGTAGGTGTAGAGGCCGAGGCTGGCCACCGCGGCGAGGAAGGACACCGCGACCACCGGCGCCACCGCGCGGTCGGCGATGGCCGTCAGCCGGGCCCGTACCGGGACGGCGGGCCCCGCGGGCACCTGCGGCAGCAGCACCGCCAACCCACCGAGCGCGACCGCGCCCAGCGCGGTGACCAGCCAGAGCGTGGCCCGCCAGCCGGTGTGCTCGGCCAGCAGCACCCCGATCGGCACGCCCAGCACGGTGCCCGCGCTCATCCCGCCCATGACCAGCGCCAGCGCCCGGCCGCGCTTCTCCTCCGGGACCAGCGCGGCGGCGGCCGCGGTGGACAGCGCGGAGTAGACGCCGGCGCCGGCGCCCGCGACGACCCGGGCGGCGAGCAGCGCGCCCAGCGACGGGGCCAGTGCGGTCAGGCCGTTGCCGAGGGTGAAGACCGCCAGCGCCGCCAGGATCAGCAGCCGGGGCCGCACGCCGGAGAGCAGTCCGGCGACCAGCGGCGCGGAGATCGCGTAGGCCAGCGTGAAGACCGTCACCAGTTGGCCGGCGAGGGACACCCGGGTGCCGATGTCCGCGGCGAGGACCGGTAGCAGCCCCGCCATCACATAGGCGTCCAGGCCGAGGGTGAACGCCCCCAGCGTCAGCAGCCAGACCTTGCGCACCGCGCTCATCTCCCCTGGTGGTCCGGGAGGCGCCGGGGACCGTCCCCGGCCCCGGGACGGACCGACGCGGGGAAACGTAGGCAGTCTCCGGATGGCCGGGGAAATGCCCGGACGGAGCACTTATGCTGGGACAACATGAATGGTGCCCGCGATAACCAGGACGACGACGCCGGTATCCAGGACGACGCCGACGGCCAGGAGGGCGCCGCGGCGGGGCCGACCCGCGACGACGCCCCCGCCACCGCGACCGACCCCACGTCCGTCGACGCCGACTGGCTCGCCGACCCGGCCCTCGACGGCGTCGAACTCCGGCACCTGCGGGGCTTCCTCGCCGTCGCCGAGGAGCGCAGCTTCACCCACGCCGCCGACCGACTGCGGACCGGCCAGCCCACGCTGACCCGGGCCGTCCGGGCCCTGGAGACCACGCTCGGCGTCCGGCTGCTGGACCGGACGACCCGCCGGGTCGCCCTCACCGACGCCGGCCGCCGCCTCTACGCCGACCTCGCCCCGCTGCTCCCCCGGCTCGCCGCCGCGCTGCGTTCCCCCGCCGGGCCGGGGGTGCTGCGACTGGGCTTCACCTCGCTGCTGCCGGCCGCCTGCCGCACGCTGGTCACGGAGTTCAGGGCGGCGACCGGCGCCAAGGTCCGGCTCGTCCGGCGGGACACCCCGCTGGCCGGGCTGGAGACCGGGGAGTCGGACATCGTGGTGCTCCGCGGCGAGGTGCCGCGGGACGCCGGGCTGCGCACCGCGCTGCTGTTGCAGGAACCGCGGGTGGCCGCCGTGCCACGGGCCGGCGCCCCGGGGTGCCTGGCCCACCGGCGGGTGCTGGACTGGGCCGAGCTGGCGGAGCTGCCGCTGGTGGTCAACACCGTCACCGGCACCACCCGGCCCGAGCTGTGGCCCGCCGACCGGCGCCCCCAACTCGCCTGCACCGCGGACAACTTCGACGAGTGGCTGGAGGCGGTCGCGGCCGGGCACGGGGTCGGGGTGGCCCCGGAGAGCGTGGCCGAACGGCACCCGCACCCCCAGATCCGCTACGTCCGGCTGAAGAACGCCCCGCCGGTGCCCGTGCGCCTGGCCCTGCCGGCCCGCGACGCCCATCCGCTGGCCGAGCGCTTCTTCACCCTGGGCGGGCAGCACCGCCGCTGACGCCCGCAGGGGCGCTCCGGCGCGCGCCGGAGCGGCGCTACGACGCGACCGCCGGCACTCCGCCGCGGTCCCCGGTCAGCCCCAGGTCGGCGGCGAACGCCAACGCGGCCTCCGGGCGGACCTCGTACCAGCAGTCCGGGCCGCAGACCGCGTCCAGCAGCGCGGAGACGTCCGCCGCCCCGACCGTGCGGGCCGCGGCGGACGCGATGAAGGCGCGGACCGTCTCGGCGGGGTGGACGTCGGTCTCCGTGAGGGCCACCAGGTGCTCGGTGATCTCCCGCACCGCCGCGTCACCGGGCGCCGCCCAGCCCAGCGCCATCTCCAGGCCGTCGTCCGGCATCGTCGCGGGATACGGGGCGCGGGCCCAGACGCCGTCCTCGTACCAGTAGGCGAAGCCGAGGAGGTTGCCCTGAGCGTCGTCGCGCAGCTGCTCCCAGGGCAGCCATGCGGGGCCGCCGGCCAGGAAGTCGATCTGCTTGTCGCCGCTGTGCGTGTAACTCCCGTCGGAGTCCTGGCCGCAGAGCAGGGCCCGGCCGTCGTCGTACAGCTTCAGCCGCCACCAGTACGAGCCGCCGCAGTTCCAGCAGGCCAGCCCGCCCGGCCCCCAGGAGTACTCGTCCCCGTCGTTCATGGCCGCGGCCACCACCGCCAGCGTCGCGGCCCGTGCCCACAACTGCTCGGGATGGTCCAGGTCCTCGGGCACGCTCGGCCTGTGCATGGTGCTCTCCCCCGTCCGATCGGCGCGACCGCGCCCTTGCGCCCGCGCAGCGTTCCTGGCACTCCGAACGATAGCGACGGGGTCTGACAATTCCCCATGACGAAGCCGTCACAAAATGCGCCGTTGAGCGCCCGGGCGCACTCCCCGGCGTACGAGCCCCTGGCACGCGCGGCGCGGTGACGCCCGGTGCGGTGCGGCGGCTCAGTTCAACGACGGGTCGTCGGGGTAGGTGGCCACCATCGCCAGTTCGTTGCGCTGCCGGCGCAGCACGGCCCGCCACAGCTGCTCCGGATCGGGCGAGGAGACGTCGCCCGGCTCCGACTCGACGACGTACCAGGCCCCCTCCACCAGCTCGTCCTCCAACTGACCGGGCCCCCACCCCGCGTACCCGGCGAAGATCCGCAGGCTGCCGAGGACCGCGGCGAGGAGCTCCGGCGGCGCCTCCAGGTCCACCAGGCCGATCGCGCCGTGCACCCGGCGCCAGCCCAGCGGCTCGTCCCCGGGCCCGGCGCCGTCCGCCGTGTCCGTGACCGGGGCGCCGGCCGTCCCGCCGTCCGCGCCACCGGTGCGGGTGCCGCTCCCCGGGGACGGGGCGCCCTCGCCGGAGGGCCCGCCGCCGGGGACCACGGCCACCCCGAGCGCCGAGTCCAGCGAGACCGGGCCGCCCTGGAAGACCACCCCGGGCTCCCCTGCCAGCTCGGCCCAGGGGGCGAGGATGTCGGCGACGCCGACCGGTGTGGGGCGGTTGAGGATCACGCCGAGGGACCCCTCCTCGTCGTGGTCGAGGAGGAGCACCACCGCGCGGTCGAAGTTCGGGTCGGCGAGCGCGGGTGTGGCGACGAGCAGCCGCCCTGTGAGCGAGGACACCTCGGTCATGGCCACATGATCCCGCACTTCCGGCCCGAAGGGGGAGTCAACGCCCGAACCTGCTGGGAGAGCAGGGTGGGCGTACGGCGGCAGGCCCCGGCGCACGGACTTCACACCGAATGACCCATTCGCGACATTCACCGCATTAGGCATAAAGAGTGATGACGAATCACAGGGGGACCGTAGCGGAGCGTGTTGTGACAAAGCCATTACATGCCCGGAGCAGGGGCACCGCCACGGGTACCCCCTCTCGCGCCCTTACCATTTCTCGTGGCCCAGACCGACTCCAGGAACGCGAGATCCATGACCGTCTCTACTGACGACGTACTGCTTGTCCACGGCGGCACCCCGCTGGAGGGCGAGATCCGGGTTCGCGGCGCGAAGAACCTTGTGCCCAAGGCCATGGTCGCCGCCCTGCTGGGCAGTGGTCCGAGCCGGCTGCGCAACGTTCCCGACATCCGGGACGTCCGCGTGGTGCGCGGGCTGCTCCAGCTGCACGGCGTCACGGTGCGCCCGGGCGACGAGCCCGGCGAGCTGGTCCTCGACCCCTCGCACGTGGAGAGCGCCAACGTCGCGGACATCGACGCGCACGCCGGTTCCTCGCGCATTCCGATCCTGTTCTGCGGCCCGCTGCTGCACCGGCTGGGTCACGCCTTCATCCCCGGTCTGGGCGGCTGCGACATCGGCGGCCGGCCGGTGGACTTCCACTTCGACGTGCTCCGCCAGTTCGGCGCGAAGATCGAGAAGCGCGCCGACGGCCAGTACCTGGAGGCACCGCAGCGGCTGCGCGGCACCAAGATCCGGCTGCCGTACCCGTCGGTCGGCTCGACCGAGCAGGTGCTGCTGACGGCCGTACTGGCCGAGGGCGTCACCGAGCTGTCGAACGCCGCCGTGGAGCCGGAGATCGAGGACCTGATCTGCGTCCTGCAGAAGATGGGCGCGATCATCTCCATGGACACCGACCGGACGATCCGGATCACCGGTGTGGACAAGCTCGACGGCTACACCCACCGCGCCCTCCCGGACCGCCTGGAGGCCGCCTCCTGGGCGTCCGCGGCGCTGGCCACCGAGGGCAACATCTACGTCCGCGGCGCGCACCAGCGCTCGATGATGACGTTCCTGAACACCTTCCGTAAGGTCGGCGGCGCCTTCGAGATCGACGACGAGGGCATCCGCTTCTGGCACCCGGGCGGCTCGCTCAACGCCATCGCCCTGGAGACCGACGTCCACCCCGGTTTCCAGACCGACTGGCAGCAGCCCCTGGTGGTCGCGCTGACCCAGGCGTCGGGCCTGTCGATCGTGCACGAGACGGTCTACGAGTCCCGGCTGGGCTTCACCGAGGCGCTCAACCAGATGGGCGCACACATCCAGCTCTACCGCGAGTGCCTGGGCGGCTCCGCCTGCCGCTTCGGCCAGCGCAACTTCCTGCACTCCGCGGTCGTCTCCGGCCCCACCAAGCTGCAGGGCGCCGACCTGGTCATCCCCGACCTGCGCGGCGGCTTCTCGTACCTGATCGCGGCGCTGGCGGCGCAGGGCACCTCCCGGGTGCACGGCATCGACCTGATCAACCGCGGCTACGAGAACTTCATGGAGAAGCTCGTGGAACTGGGCGCGAAGGTGGAGCTGCCGAACCACAACCCGCGCGGCTGATCCCCGCTCGTCCCCGAAGGCGCCGTACGGTCACGACGACCGTGCGGCGCCTTCGCCGTACCCGGCAGCGCCCAGAGGGCCGGGCCCCGGGCGGGCGGCCCCCCGAAGGCCCCTGGACAGTCCGTACGCGGGCATACGCAAAGGCGGCCACCCCCGGGAGGGGTGGCCGCCTTTCATGCCGTGGCAAGGGCCTTACTTGCCCTTGGCGGCTTCCTTGAGCTTCGAGCCCGCGGAGACCTTCACGCTGTAGCCGGCCGCGATCTGGATCGGCTCACCGGTCTGCGGGTTGCGAGCGGTGCGAGCGGCACGGTGGGTGCGCTCGAAGGTCAGGAAGCCGGGGATGGTGACCTTCTCGTCGCCCTTGGCGACGACCTCGCCGACGGTCTCGGCGAGCGCGGCCAGAACGGCGTCGGCGTCCTTGCGGGTCACCTCGGCGCGATCGGCCAGAGCGGCCACCAGCTCACTGCGGTTCATGTATGTACTCCCGTGTTCTTCTTGCCAATGCGGCGTGAGATCGAAGCCGATGCTGCCAGGGCCCTCGGACGGCCCACCGAACCGGGTCCGTCCTTCAGCTCCCTCGCGCCTGAGGTCCCCCTGGACAATGTCCTTGGGAGAGCATCCTGCCCCCACCTGCGGCGGTAAAGCCAATCCGGCACCCTGGAGGGTCACCCGCCACCCTATGGGTGGCCCGGTGAGGGCAGGTCCTGCGACGCGCCGTCTCAGACGCCCGTGGCGGCCGTCACAGCGTCGCCCGCGGCCTTCGCCGCGTCGCGCACCGCGCCGGCCACCGCGCCCGCGACCTTCTCGTTGAAGACGCTGGGGATGATGTAGTTCGCGTTGAGCTCGTCGTCCAGCACGACATCGGCGAGAGCGCGGGCCGCAGCCAGCATCATCTCGGTGTTCACGGTACGCGAGGCGGCGTCGAGCAGGCCGCGGAAGACCCCGGGGAACACCAGGACGTTGTTGATCTGGTTGGGGAAGTCCGAACGGCCGGTGGCGACGACGGCGGCGGTCTGCCGCGCGAGGGCCGGGTCGACCTCCGGGTCGGGGTTGGCGAGGGCGAACACGATCGCGCCGTCGGCCATCCGCGCCACGTCGTCACCGTCGAGGACGTTGGGGGCGGAGACGCCGATGAAGACGTCGGCGCCGACCACGGCCTCCTTGAGGGTGCCGGTGATGCCGTCGGGGTTGGTGTTGTCGGCGATCCAGCGCAGCGCCGAGTCGGGGTCGGCGTCGACCAGGTCGGCACGGCCGGCGTGCACCACGCCGTGGATGTCGGCGACCACCGCGTGCCCGACACCGGCGGCCAGCAGCAGCTTGAGGATGGCGGTACCGGCCGCGCCGGCGCCGGACATCACGACCCGGACGTCCTCGATCTTCTTGCCGACGACCCGCAGCGCGTTGGTGAGCGCGGCGAGCACCACGATGGCGGTGCCGTGCTGGTCGTCGTGGAAGACCGGGATGTCCAGGGCCTCGCGCAGCCGGGCCTCGATCTCGAAGCAGCGGGGCGCGGAGATGTCCTCCAGGTTGATGCCCGCGAAGCCGGGGGCGATGGCCTTGACGATCTCGACGATCGCGTCGGTGTCCTGGGTGTCCAGGCAGATCGGCCAGGCGTCGATGCCGGCGAAGCGCTTGAAGAGGGCCGCCTTGCCCTCCATGACGGGCAGGGCGGCCTTGGGGCCGATGTTGCCGAGGCCGAGGACCGCGGAGCCGTCGGTGACCACGGCGACGCTGTTGCGCTTGATGGTGAGCCGGCGGGCGTCCTCGGGGTTGTCGGCGATGGCCTGGCAGACCCGGGCGACACCGGGGGTGTAGACCATGGACAGGTCGTCGCGGTTCCGGATGGGGTGCTTGGACGACATCTCGATCTTGCCGCCGAGGTGCATCAGGAAGGTCCGGTCGGAGACCTTGCCGAGCGAGACGCCCTCGATGCCGCGCAGCTGGGAGACGATCTCCTGGGCGTGCGCGGTGGAGGTCGCGGCGATCGTGACGTCGATCCGGAGTTTCTCGTGGCCGGACGCGGTCACGTCGAGGCCGGTGACCGACCCGCCGGAGGACTCCACGGCCGTGGTGAGCTGGCTGACGGCGGTGCCGCTCGCTGGGACTTCCAGTCGCACCGTCATCGAATACGAGACGCTAGGCGCCGTTGCCATGGCCGACTTCCTCTGCTTTCCCTGGTTTGGCTCTAAGCGGCCCCGGGTCTCAGGGGTGCCCGAGCCGGAGCGCGTTGTTCGATCGTCCCACCTACCAGCCGGTACACGGTAACCAGCCACAAATTCCGGAAAGACTCTTCCACCATACGAGAGTTGACTCGGAGAGCGGAACCCCCCTCGATGTCGTGAACCGGCCAAGGCGCGCCCCCGGCAGCGGCGCAGGGGAAAACGGGCGGGCGAATCAGTGGGGAAGCCAAGGAGAGACCGGCGGGAGAAGCCGGGGGGAATGCGGTGGGAGAACGACCGCGGGCGCCCCTCCCGGAGGAGGGGCGCCCGCGCCGTTGGTTCATGACACCGACCCGCCATGCTCGCCTCGCGGCAAGTGGTCGCTCGTAGCGACGATGGTTGGGCCCGGGGGCTTGGATCGAGCCGGTGTCGCCACCAAGGCTAACAAACCATCCCGGCAAGCGAATCCCGTCCCGCGCGACTGATTTCACAACCCCTCGGATGGCAGCACGCCCGCCGGTGCGGCGGTACGCCCGCGCAGGGGCGCACCGCCGGGCCCGTCGGACCCGAACTAGTCGCGCAGCAGGTCCGGTACGCCGTCGGCGTCCGGGTCGTCCGCGGCGGCGGAGAGCACGGTCAGCTGCTGGGTGGCGCGGGTCAGGGCGACGTAGAGCACCCGCAGGCCGGCCGGGGACTCGTCGGCGATCTCGGCGGGCGAGACCACCAGGGTGGCGTCGTACTCCAGGCCCTTGGCCTCCAGGGAGCCCAGCGCCACCACGCGGTCGCCGAGCCCGGCCAGCCAGGCGCGGGCCTGCTCGCGGCGGTGCATCGCCACCACGACGCCGACCGTGCCCTCGACCTCGGCCAGCAGCCGTTCGGCCTCGGCGACCGTGGCGCGGGCCAGCGCCGCTTCGGCGGCACCGCGCGTGGCGGGCGCCCCGTCCACGACGCCGAAGCGCGGCTCCAGGCCGGTGGAGCGGACCGCCCTGGGCGACGGGGTGCCGGGCATGGCCAGCGCCAGCACCTTGGACGCCAGCTCCGCGATCTCGGCCGGGTTGCGGTAGTTCACGGTGAGCGTGAAGCGCCGGCGCGGGCGGGTGCCGAGCGCCTCGTCGCGGGCCTCGGCGGCCTCGTCCGGGTCCGACCAGGAGGACTGCGCCGGGTCGCCGACCACGGTCCAGGTGGCGTGCCGGCCGCGGCGGCCCACCATCCGCCACTGCATCGGCGTCAGGTCCTGGGCCTCGTCGACGATGATGTGGGCGTAGTCGGTGCGCTCCTCCTCCAGCCGCTCGCGGCGGCCGGAGCGTCCGGCCGAGAGCCGGTCCGCGTAGGTCGTCAGCTCCTCCAGGCCGGTCAGCTGGTCCAGCGGGTCGGCCTCGCGCGGGCGGGCCGGTCTGGCCGGGGCGCCCAGGATCTGCTGGAGCTCGTCCAGCAGCGCGACGTCGTGCACCGACAGCGGGCCTTGGCCGTCGCCGCCCAGCCGCCGCAGCGAGCGGGCGAGTTGACGCACCTCGCGGGGGTTGAGCAGACGGCGCGCCCAGCGGCCCAGGCGGCGCTCGTCGGCCATCGCGGCCAGCACCCCGCGCGGGGTGAGTTCCGGCCACCAGGCGTCCAGGAACTCCTGGAACTCCGGCTCGGTGACGAGGTCCTCGTCGAAGCCCTGGCGGACCTCGGCGGCCAGCTCCGGGTCCGGATAGCGGCGGGCGGCGCCGGACTTGGCCCACAGGGCGTCCAGGATCAGCCGGCGGGCGCGCGGGCGCAGCAGGTTGACCGGGGCGGTGCCGCCCAGCGCGGACTGCCGGATGGCGCGCAGCTCGGCCTCGTCCAGTTCGAGCCGGGCGCCGAACGCGACGACCCGGAGGCGGGTCGGCGGGACCGGGGCGGCGGCCGGGGCGTCCGTCCCCGCGGCGAGGTCCTCCAGGGACAGCTGGGCGTCCTCCGCGGTGCGGGCGCGCGGCGGGGCGGTCGGGGCCGCCGCCTCCAGCGCCCCGCGGGCGGCCTTGCGCAGCAGCTTCTGCATCCGCGCCGAGCCCTTGACGCGGGAGACCGCGGGCGGGTCGTAGGCGGTCGCCTCGGCGCCGTCGACGAGCGAGCCGAGCGCCCGGATGGCGACCTGCCCCTCCTCGCCGAGCGACGGCAGCACGCCCTCGGTGTAGGAGACCAGCAGCGGGGTCGGGGAGACGATCAGGATGCCGCCGGCGTAGCGGCGGCGGTCCTGGTAGAGGAGGTAGGCGGCGCGGTGCAGGGCGACCGCGGTCTTGCCGGTGCCCGGCCCGCCCTCGACCTCGGTGACGGAGGCGGCGGGGGCCCGGATCACCATGTCCTGTTCGGCCTGGATGGAGGCGACGATGTCCCGCATGGTGTGGCTGCGGGCCCGGCCCAGCGCGGCCATCAGCGCGCCGTCACCGATCGCCGGCAGCTCCTCGCCGTTCAGGGTGGCGGTGACCTCCGGGCGCATCAGGTCGTCCTCGACGCCCAGCACCCGGCGGCCCTTGGAGCGGATCACCCGGCGGCGGACGACCCGGCCGGGGGCGACCGGGGTGGCGCGGTAGAAGGGCGCGGCGGCCGGCGCCCGCCAGTCGATGACCAGCGGCGAGTAGTCGGCGTCCAGGACCCCGAGGCGGCCGATGTGCAGCGTCTCGGCGATGGCGGCGCGACCGTCCTGGATCACGCCGTCGGCGGGCTCGACGGAGGTGTAGGCGCCGTCCGGGCCCTTCTTGCCGTCCTTGCCCAGGAGCAGGTCGATCCGGCCGAAGAGGAAGTCCTCGTACTCGGAATTGAGCCGGTGGAGATGGACGCCGGCCTGGAAGACCTGGGCGTCGCGTTCGGCGAGCGCGCCGGGCGTGCCGACCTGGCCGCGCTTGGCGGCGTCGTCCATCAGGAACTCCGCCTCGTGGATCTTCTCCTCAAGGCGCCGGTAGACGAGGTCGAGATGCGTCTGCTCGGCCTCGATCTCGCGGTCCCGAACGGAATCCGGTGCGTGGTCCGGCGCGTGGTCCGGTGCGTGCGTGGCGTTGTGCGCGGCCACCCAAGCCCCCTTCTGCTGTGCGTAGGGCAGCCGTCAACCGTACGCGAACCCGGCACCGTGCGCACCTGGAGAGACGGACAAAACTGGACGGAGCCGGTCGGATGTTGCCTCAGAACACGGTTCGTACGGGCGGCTCCGGTCGCCCGGCCCGCCCGGTCCGCTGCCGGTGCCGGGCCACCCGGGCGCGGTTGCCGCAGACCTCGCTGGAGCACCAGCGGCGGCGCCGGCCGCGCGAGGTGTCCAGATAGACCAGCCCGCAGCCCTCGCCGGCGCATTGCCGCAACTGCCCGCGCACCGCGGGGTCGGTGAGCAGCGCGACGGCGTCCCGGGCCACCACCGCCAACAGCCCGGCGCAGTCGGGCGGACCGGCCAGGGCGCCGGCCAGCGCACCGTCCGGGCCGCGGACGGCCTGCACGGCGGGCGGCGGGGCGGCCCCGGCCGCGGCGTTCAGCAGCGCCAGGTCACAGGCGGCGGCCCGGCCGCGCAGTTCGGCGCGGACGACCCGGCCCAGCACCTCGCGCAGCGCCCGGAAGCGGGCGACCCAGCGGGCGTCGACGGCGTCCAGCGCGGCGCCGGGCGGCACCACCCCCGCACCGGCCAGCCAGGCGGCCAACGGCCCGGGGCCGGTGAGCCGTTCGACGGCGACCGGGGCACCGGCGGCGGTGGCCAACAGGTCCAGGCAGATCCGCCCGCAGTCGAACCGGAGGCCGTAGAGGGCTGCCATGTGCCTGTCACTCCTCGGGAACGAGCACGGGGGACGTGGAGTACACGGGAAAGGGGGCGGAGGGGGCGTACGGGAGCGCTCCCAGGGTGCCCGGCCGCGCCGCTCCCCGGAACCCCACGGACGGCGCGCGACCCATCCGGGCCGGCCGCGGGTCGGGACGGGACGGCGGGCACCGGCACCCACGGACACGGCCCACGCGCACGCCCCACGCGCTGCCCCACGTACGCGACCCACGCACACACTCCATGTACACACCCCGCGTAGACACCTCATGTAGATATCGTGCGTATACATCTGCTGTATAGTCCGCCGCATGTCGCCCTCTCCGCTGCTCAAGAACCGCGCCAGCCTGACCCACAAGCTCGGTTACGCGGTCCGCAACCCCGCCCGGATCGCCCCGTACGTCAAGCGCACCGCCCGCGACACCTGGCTGCGCCTCAAGCACCCCGACCACGTCGCGTACTACCGCGCGGTGATGGCCTCCGACACCAGCCGCAACCCGGAGGCCGCGGTCGGCAGCCGCAGCCACCAGCGCTGGCTGGCGCTGGGCGAGATGCAGTTCGACTACCTGGTGGAGCACGGGCTGCGCCCCGGGCACCGGATGCTCGACATCGGCTGCGGCAACCTGCGCGCCGGCTGGCGCTTCATCGCCCACCTCGACGCCGGCAACTACTACGGCATCGACATCTCGCCCGACATCCTGATAGCCGCCAAGCAGACCCTGACGACCTACGAGCTCCAGGACAAGCTCCCGCACCTGACGATCACCCAGGACCTGAAGCTGGAGTTCCTGCCGTCCGCGCACTTCGACGTCGTCCACGCGCACAGCGTCTTCTCCCACTCGCCGATCCACGTCATCGACGAGTGCCTGGCGCACGTCGGCCGGATCCTGGCGCCCGGCGGGTTCTTCGACTTCACCTTCGACCGCACCGAGGGCACCGAACACCAGGTGCTGCGGGAGGACTTCTACTACCGGACCGAGACCCTGCTGCGGCTGGCCCGTAAGCACGGGCTCCAGGCCCGGTTCATGGAGGACTGGGAGTCCCGGCCGCACGGCCAGTCCAAGATCCGGGTGACCAACCCGGCCTGAGAGAGCCGGGACGGACCGCGGAACGGAGGACGGGACGGAGGACGGGACGGTGACGACGGGTCCTACCAGGGCGTGCCGTCGCCGTACTTCTCGGTGTCCGCCGGGGCGTCCAGCGCCAGCCGGTAGCCGCGCTTGACCACCGTCTGGATCAGCCGGGGCTCGCCCAGCGCCGTCCGCAGCCGCGCCATCGCGGTCTCCACCGCGTGCTCGTCCCGGCCCGTGCCCGGCAGCGCCCGCAGCAGCTCGCCGCGGGCCACCACCCAGCCGGGGCGGCGGGCCAGGGCGCGCAGCAGCGCCATCCCGGCGGGCGGCACCGGCCGCAGCCCGCCGTCCACCACCGCGGCCCGGCCGCGGATCTCCAGCCGCCGCCCGGCGACCGGCAACGGCGGTACCCGGCCCGGGAGTTCCCGGCACAGCAGCTGCACCAGCGGCCCCAGCCGGAAGCGCTCCGGCTGCCGGGTGGGCACGTCCAGCGCCTCCAGCGGCAGCGCCGTCACCGGGCCCACGCACGCCACCAGCACGTCCTGCCGGAGCGCGGCCAGCAGCTCCGGCTGGATGCCGCGCTCGGCGGCCCGGCGCAGCAGCGACGCGGCGGCCGGCGCGCTGGTGAAGGTCACCGCGTCCAGGCCGCGCGCCAGCACCGCGTCCAACAGCCGGTCCACCGGCCCGAGGTCGACCGGCGGCATCCACCGGTACACCGGCACCCCGATCACCTCCGCGCCACCGGCCCGCAGCGCCTCGACGAACCCCGGCAGCGGCTCGCCGTGCAGCTGGACGGCGACCCGCCGCCCGGCGACGCCCTGCGCCAGCAGCCGGTCGAGGACCTCGGCCATCGACTCCGAGGCCGGCGACCACTTCTCGGTCAGCCCGGCGGCCCGGATCGCGCCGCGCACCTTCGGGCCGCGGGCCAGCAGCTCCGCACCGGCCAGCCGGCCCAGCAGCGCCTCGCCCAGCCCCCAGCCCTCCGCCGCCTCGATCCAGCCGCGGAACCCGATGGCGGTGGTGGCCACCACCACGTCCGGCGGGTCCTCGGTCAGTGCACGGGTGACGTCGAGCAGTTCGGCGTCGTCCGGCAGCGGCACGATGCGCAGCGCCGGGGCGTGCACCACGTGGGCGCCCCGGCGCTCCAGCAACGCGCCCAGCTCCTCCGCCCGGCGGGCCGCGGTCACCCCGACGGTGAAGCCGTCCAACGGGCGCAGCGCCCGCTCCGGCTCCCCGGGCCGCTCCTGCCCGGCAGGCTCCAGCTGATCGTGCATCGGTCCGTTCCGCTCCGCCCCGAGTGGTCTGTTGCGCCGGGCGCTCCCGTCCGGGGAACACCCGGGTGCCACGACTCCGGCGCACCGCGCCAGGTTTCGAGCCTGCCAACGGCACATGACAGGCCCAGTGCGCCAGTATTTCCCCCCTGTTACGGACGCGCCTCCCGGGGCACGGCTTTCAGACGTCGGCGTACACGGGCCGGGGCGCCGCCCCGTCCACCTCCGCGCCGGATGCCCCGTCCTGCGGCCGGCGCACGTACACCGCCCAGGTGACCGCCCCGCACACCACGTAGAACACCAGGAACGCGGCGAACGCCGCGGCCCCGGAGCCGGTGGCGGCGAACGCCTCCCGGAAGGCGAGGTTGATGCCCAGCCCACCCAGTGCGCCCACCGCACCGATCAGCCCCATCGCGGCCCCCGACAGCCGCCGCCCGGCCGCCGCGGCCGCCTCGCCGACCAGTCCCCGGCGCACCGCGCGGGCCAGGAAGATGCCCGGAATCATCTTGTAGGTGGCGCCGTTGCCCAGGCCCGTCAGCAGGAACAGCGCGGTGAACCCGGCGAGGAAGAGCGGCAGCGAGCGCACCGCCGAGGCCGCCAGCACCACCCCGGTGGCCAGGCCCATCGCCACGAAGTTCGCCAGGGTGATCCGCGCGCCGCCGTAGCGGTCCGCCAGCCACCCGCCGACCGGCCGGGCCAGCGACCCCAACAGCGGCCCGAGGAAGGTCAGCGACGCCGCCTGGAGGGGCGTGCGCGCGAACTGGCTCTGCAGCACGAGGCCGAAGGCGAAGCTGTAGCCGATGAACGACCCGAAGGTGCCGACGTAGAGCAGCGCCATCACCCAGGTGTGCCGCTCCCGGGCCGCCGCCACGGCCGCCCCGGTGTCGTTGGCCACCGGCGCGAGGTTGTCCATGAACCGCGCGGCCAGCACCGCCGCGAGCACGGTCAGCGGCACGTACACGGCCAGCACGATCCGCGGCTGGGCGGCGCCCGCCGTGCCGATCACCAGCAGCCCCAGCAGTTGCACCACCGGCACCCCGAGGTTGCCGCCGCCGGCGTTCAGCCCCAGCGCCCAGCCCTTCTTCCGCAGCGGGTAGAAGGCGTTGATGTTGGTCATGGACGAGGCGAAGTTCCCGCCGCCGACGCCGGCCAGCGCGGCCACCGCCAGGAACACCCCGTAGGGCGTGCCCGGCACCATCACCACCGCCGCGGCGACCGTCGGCACCACCAGCAACAGCGCGCTGAAGACCGTCCAGTTGCGCCCGCCGAACCGCGCCACGGCGAAGGTGTACGGCACCCGCAGCACCGCGCCCACCGCCGTCGGGACCGCCACCAGGAAGAACTTCCCGGCCGGGGCGATCCCGTACTCCGGGCCCATGAACAGCACCATCACCGACCACAGGCTCCACACGGAGAAGCCGATGTGCTCGGTCAGCACCGACAGGACCAGGTTGCGCCGGGCGGTCCGCTCCCCGGACTCCCGCCAGAACGTCTCGTCCTCCGGGTCCCAGCGCTCGATCCAGCGCCGCCCCTTCCTCGCCCGGCCACCCGTACTGCGGGTGCCGTCAGTCGCTGTCGCGGTCGCTGCCGCGGTCTCGGCCGTCATGGCGCCTCCAAGGGTCGGTTCGGTCCGCGGACCGGGTCCGTCCTCGACGCTAGGGACGGCGGGTTACCGCCCTGTGGCAGCACGTGACCTGCACGAAACCTTGCGCTCACGCGGCGCGGATGCATGCGGTGAGCCGCCGCGGCACATCCGCGGCGTACGGCGCGGGGACGGTGCGCCACCGTGCACCACGCGCC
The DNA here is from genome assembly GCF_016917755.1 of Streptomyces noursei. GTDB lineage: Bacteria > Actinomycetota > Actinomycetes > Streptomycetales > Streptomycetaceae > Streptomyces > Streptomyces yunnanensis. Next base: position 4,142,419 of record NZ_CP070326.1, read on the forward strand.
CCCACCTTCACCCGAACGGGGTAATGGCACGTGCCGCCGAACACTGCCAGCCTTCTTATCGGACGCACGGAGTGATGAGCCCACCACGCACCGTCGCCGACCGCGGGAGGTGCCTCCCGTCCGGCGACGGCCGTTCGCCCCTGCCAGGGCGCCACACCCACCCCCGCAGGGATGCCGGGCTCCCCAGGACAGCGGAAGGAAAGGGATGCCATGCACCGACCACCGCAGCGGATCACGGGCGGACTGCACGGTTCCTGACGTCCCCCGCCCGCCGCGCGATCCCCCTGCCGGGGCACCTCCCCGCCCCGGCAGCATCGAGGCCGGCCCGTCCGGCCGCGGCCGGACGGGCCCGGGCTCACCCCCCGACGACGCCCCGCGGCGGCACCGCCCTCCCGTCGCCCGACCAACCACCCCTCGACGACGCCACTACGCGGCGGCAGCGATCGTTGCGCCCCGAGGCCAAGGAACGGTAACCGCCCGTGGATTTCCTGGTGTTCCCCGACCACCCCGTCACCGACCGGCTCGCCGCCCGCCTGCCCCGGACCTCCGCCACCCGCACCATCGCCCACCTCTCCGGCCGCCCCTGGATCGTCGGCCACTGGCGGCGCGAGGAGTTGGTGACCGCCCGGGTCGGCACACGCTGCGCGGTGCTGCTCGGCACAACCTCAGCCACGCAGGACGCGCTGGCCCGACTCCTGCCCCGGCTGCGCGGCCTCGACGACCTCGCGGAGCTCCGCCACGAACTCCCCGGCAGCTACTTCCTGTTGGCCTGCATGGGCGCCGAGGTGCGCGCCCAGGGCAGTCTCTCCGCGGTCCGCCGGCTGCACCGCACGGACCTCGGCGGCCTCACCGTGCTGGGCAGCCGCCCCCAGGACCTGGCCGCGCTGGCCCACACGGCGGCCGCCGCCGGACTGCCCGGCGCGCCCCGCACCGGCACGGTCGACGAGGAGGCGCTCGCCGCCCATCTGCTCGCGCCCGGCGCCCCGTTACCGCTCACACTGCGCACCTGCTGGCGCGCGGTGCACGCCGTACCGCCCGGCCACTGCGCCGCGCACGACCCGGCCGGCCGGTACCGCGAGGTCCGCTGGTGGCACCCACCGGAGCCGGACCTCCCGCTTCCGGACGCCGCCGAGGCGGTACGGGAGGCCCTCAGCGCGGCCGTGCACGCCCGGACCCACCGGGCCACGCTCAGCGCCGACCTCTCCGGCTGCCTGGACTCCACCAGCCTGTGTTTCCTGGCCGCCCGCGACGGTACCGAGCTGATCACCACCGCCTGGGAGGGCCGCGACCCGGCCGACGACGACCCCCTGTGGAGCGCGCACAGCGCCTACCGCCTCAGCCAGGTCCGCCAGGAGGGCCGCCACCTCTCCCTCCCGTATACCGACGCCCCCACCTGGTACACCCCGCCCGCGCAGCCCGCGCACACCGACCCGGCCGGCCCGCTGGCCGCCGTACGGGACGCGGCCCGGCTGCTGCACCAGGCGCGGCTGGTCGCCAAGTTCGGGTCCCGGATGCACCTGACCGGCATCGGCGGCGACGAGCTCTTCGCGCCCCGGCCGGTGGCGCTCAACTCCCTCGCCCGCGGCGACTTCCGCGAGGCGTTACGACTGGCCCGCCGGGCCCGGCGGCTCGCCCCCTGGACGCTGCGGGCCACCGTGCGCACCCTGCTCGGCGGCCGCTGCTACCCGCGGTGGCTGGCCGCCGGCGCCGACCGGATCGTCCCCGGCGCCCGCCGCCGGCCCGACGGCACGGACTGGGAGGACGTCCCGGCGATGCCGCCCTGGGCCCATCCGGACGCGGTCGCCACGGTGCGCCGGCTGCTGCGCGAGGCCGCCGCCGCGGCGCCCGAGCCGCTCGACCCGCTGCGCGCCCAGCACGAGGTGGCCGCCGCCGCGGTCCGGGCCGGCGAGCGGGTGCGCGGCATCGACGCCCTGACCTCGGCGCACGGTGTGGTCTACGAGGCGCCGTTCCTGGACGACGCGGTGATCGAGGCGGCGCTGGCCGTGCGGCTGGCGGACCGCGTACCGGGCGGCGGCGAGCCCGTGCTGGCCGCGGCGATGCGCGGCCTGGTGCCCGGACCGGTCCTGGGCCGCGGCAGTCGGCGCGCGCACAGCGCGGAGCTGCACGCCGGGCTGCGCCGGAACCGCCGGGCGCTGGCCGCGCTGTGCGAGGACTCCCGGTTGGCGGCGCTGGGCCTGATCCGGCCGGAGGCGCTGCGCCCGGTCCTGACGTCCCTCCAGCCGGACACCGGCGCGCTGCGGCCGCTGGACCCGACCCTGGCCGCCGAGTTCTGGCTGCGGGCGCGGCCGGCGGCGCCGGACCACGACGCCGCCCCGGCACCCGCCGCCCGGATCTCCGCCCCGGCAGCGGAAGGCGACTGACCCGGCCCGGCGCGGGCCCACCGGCGGTCGGCCCGACCGGTCCGCCCAGCCGACTGACCCAGCCGGCGGACCAGCCGATCGCCCCGGCCGAGTTACCCAGCCGGTCGGTTCAGCCGGTCGGTTCAGCCGTTCTGCTCGATGGGCGGGCCCATCCAGATCGTCTGCTCGCAGATGTTCATCCGGGTCTTCTTGCCCTTCTCGTCCCGGACCTTTATCAGCTTCTGGTGGCGATCACGGGGCGCGCCCACGATCGCCTCGTCGTTGCTCACCAGGCAGTCGGCGGGCGTCATACCGGGCCCGTGGTCCTTGTAGCGCAGGTGAGTGGTGACCATGCCACCGCGCCGGAGGTCTATCGGCATGGTGCGGCCCTGCCCCTTGCCGTCCGACTCCGGCCCCTTGCCGACGTGGACCGCGAAGGTGGGGAAGCCGTCGAAGACGCACGGCTGTGACCCCTTGTTGACGACCGACAACTTGGCCTCGCGATGGGCGCTGTGCGGCGCCGCCTTCAGGACGGTGACCTTCCAGCTCAGGCCCTTGGTCCTGCAGTTGGCGTGCAGCGCCGCCATCCGCCCCGAGCCGCAGCCGGTCACGGTCAGCCCGGCGGCGACGGTGAAGGCGAGCGCGGCCATCGTCGTCGCGAGTACGGAACGTCGCTGCACGACTCCCCCCTGTTCCATCCGTTTGTCCTGTTCGCACACATCGTTCGCACGCGATGTCCTTCCGTAAGGAAGGATTTTCGGCGTCGTTGGTTGCCTGCACCCGGACACGGATATGCATCGTGTGAAGAGACGTCGATCACGTGACGGTCGCGCGCGGCCCGTCGTCCGCCCGGCACCCGGCGGGATCCTACGGCCCCTCAGCGCCCGCCGCGACCGCGCTGGTCGGACCCTGGACCGCCCGGCTCGTCGACCGCCACGGCCAGGCCCGGATCGCCGTCCCGGCCACCGCCCCGACGATGGTCACCGGCATGGGTCTGGTCCAGTCCCGCACCCCCGCGGGCCGGCTGAACGAAGGGCTGACACTGGCGGTGACCACGCTGCTGACCGGGATCGCGGCCGGCTCGGCGACCGGCGGCTGGACCGCCGAGCACCTGCCGTTCCCCGCCGCCGGATGCGCCGTACCGGCCGCGGCGGCGGCCCTGTCCCTGGCGGCGACCGCGACGGCCACGGCAACCGCCGCCCGCCGAGCCTGACCGCCGAGCCCCGGCCCCGACCCGAAAAAACGAAGGCCCCGGCGTTCCTTTCGGAACACCAGGGCCTTCGCTCACATGGGAATTGTGGAGATGGCGGGAATCGAACCCGCGTCCAACGGTGTGGAATCAGGGCTTCTCCGAGTGCAGTCCGCTGCGATTTTCTCGGCCCCGGAGATCACGCGGACAAGTCTCCGACGGGCCCAGTCACTGTTTGATTTCCCTCTTCACCCCGTGACCGGGATCAAGGTTTAGTCCCCTAGCTGATGCCAGGATCCGGGTCGGGAACAGCCCCGGGCTGACACTTCGCAAGTCGCTACTTAGGCAGCGAGGGCGAAGGAATCGCGCTTGGTGTTGGCGATTATTGGTTTCGGCATATGGTTAACGAGATCATTGCCGCTTCCTCGACTCGCTTCCCCTGCTTCGACATCCGCTGTCGAAACCGATCATCCCCATGTTTTCTTTTCAAGGTGGTGCCACACCCTCGCGGGGTGTGTCCCCATCGTACGTGACCAACGCACGCGGGTGCCAGCATATTCCCGGCGGCCGTCGCGGACCCCGGCCCGGCCGCCGGTTTCTCAGGCCCGCTGCCGGCGTCGGGCCGCCGAGATCGCCCGATCCGTCTCACGGCGGTCCTGCTGCTCGCGCAGCGTCTGCCGCTTGTCCCACTCCTTCTTGCCCTTGGCCAGCGCGATCTCGACCTTGGCCCGGCCGTCCTTGAAGTACAGGGACAGCGGCACGATCGTGTGACCCGAGTCCTGGGACTTGACCTCCAACTTGTCGATCTCGACGCGGTGCAGCAGCAGCTTCCGCTTCCGCCGCGCGCTGTGATTCGTCCAGGTGCCCTGCGCGTATTCGGGGATATGGACGTTGTGCAGCCAGGCTTCCCCGCCGTCGATCTGGACAAATCCGTCCACGAGCGACGCCCGGCCCTGGCGCAGCGACTTCACCTCTGTGCCGGTCAACACCAGACCGCACTCATAGGTGTCCAGAATGTGGTAGTCGTGCCGCGCCTTCTTGTGCTGCGCGACGAGCTTGCGCCCGTCGTTCTTGTCCTTGCCCTTGCCCTTGGTAGCCATAGTGCGGCCATTTTCGCACTACGCACCGGTGCCGAGGCCACTCAATACTGTGCGGGCCCGTTTCTCGGCATGATCCTCGACGAGCAGGTCCGGGGCGATGCCGGCGCCGTCCACGGCCCGGCCGGCCGGAGTGCGGTAGTGGCCGACGGTCAGCTCCGCGACCGAGCCGTCCGGCAGCTCGCTGGGCATCTGCACCGAACCCTTGCCGAACGTCGGTGAGCCCACCACGACCGCCCGACCGCGGTCCTGGAGCGCGCCGGACAGCAGCTCCGCGGCGCTCATCGTGCCGCCGTCCACCAGCACGACCAGCGGGATCCGGGTGTCCCCGGCGCGCTCGGCGTACAGGGCGCGCTGGCTGCCGTCCACGTCGTAGGTGGCGACCAGGCCGCCGTCGAGGAAGACCGACGCGGTGGCGACCGCCTCGGTGACCAGGCCGCCGGTATTGCCGCGCAGGTCCAGTAACAGCCCGCCCCGCCGGTCGGCGGCGCGCACCGCGCGGCGGACCGCGGCGCCGGTGCCCTTGGCGAATGCGGTGATCTTGATGCGGGTCGGGCCGTCGGCGCCGTACGGGCGGTCCACGGTGACGTTCCGGGTGTGCAGGCGGGTCCGGCGCAGGGTCACGCTCCAGTGGCGGGCACCGCGCCCGAGGTCCAGCCGGACGGACGTGCCGGGGGCACCGGAGCCCCCGGGCCCGTCGCCGCGCAGCCGGGCGACGACGTCGGTGACCGGGCACCCCCGGGCGGGCCGGCCGTCGACCGCGTCGAGGCGGTCGCCGACGGCGATGCCGGAGCGGGCGGCGGGCCCGTCGGGCCGCACCCGGGACACCGTTATCCGGCCACCGCCCTGCTCCCGCACCCACAGCCCGACGCCGACGTATGTGCCGTCCAACTGGGCCTGGAAATCCTCGAATTCGCCGGCGGTGTAGACCGTCGACCACCGGTCGCCGCTGCGACTGACGACGTCCGCGGCGGCCTGCGCGCCGGACTTGCCGTCCCCGGCGGCCTGCGCCGCGGCCCGTGCGGCCCGCTCGATGGCGGGCCGGTCGGCGGCCGCGCCCTCGGCGGGCCGGCCGTGGGCGGCGGACTCCGCGGCGTCCCCGGCGTCGTCCCAGGTGCCGGTGGCCGCGCCCGCGGCGAGCACCCCGGCGAGGAACAACGTCAGGGCCGCCCCGCGGCGGATGCGGCGGGGCCGGTCGTACCAACACGGGCCCAGCATGCCGGTGAGTCTAGGCGACGAAAGGGCGCCGTACGGGGAGTTGACCGTACGGCGCCCTTGGCGAAGCTCACACCTTGAGGTACTTGCGCAGCGCGAAGAACGCGGCGAGCGCGGGCATCAGCAACCCGATGAGCAGGACCAGCGGAAGCACCGCCAGGACGGCGTCCCAGCCGATGAAGTTGACCACCTGGATCTGCTTCGCCAGCCACTGGTTGATCATGAAGTACTTGCCGCCGACGAGCAGGACGCAGGCGAACACGGCACCGATGAGGCCGGCGATCGCGGCCTCCATGATGAACGGCAGCTGGATGTAGAAGCTGGAGGCGCCCACCAGCCGCATGATGCCGGTCTCCCGGCGGCGGCTGAACGCGGAGACCCGCACGGTGTTGACGATCAGCATCAGCGCCACCACCAGCATCAGGCCCATGACGCCCAGGGCCGCGTACCGCATGCCGTCCAGGAGGCGGAACAGCGGTTCGACGGTGTCCCGTTGGTCCTGGACCTGCTCGACGCCGGGGCGCTCGGAGAACGCCGACTTGATCACGTCGAACTTGGTCGGGTCCTTGAGCTTGACCCGGAAGGACTCCGGCAGCTGGTCGGGCGTGACCAGACCGGCCACGGGCGTGTCGCCGAACTGCTCCTTGTAGTGCTTGTACGCCTGGTCGCTGGTCTCGTGCTCCACGTTCTGCACCAGCGGCAGCCGGTGCAGCTCGGCCAGGATGTCGTTCTTCTGCTGCTCGGTCGCCGCGCCCTTGGCGCAGTTGGCGGCCGTCTCGGCGTCGTTCTTGTTGCAGAAGAAGATGGAGACGTTGACCTTGTCGTACCAGTACCCCTTCATCGTGTTGACCTGGTCGCGCATCAACAGCGAGGCGCCGAACAGGCCGAGCGAGAGGGCTACCGAGACGATGACGGCGAAAGTCATCGTGAGATTTCGGCGGAGACCGACGCCGATCTCCGACAGGACGAACTGGGCGCGCATGGCGTCCTTTCAGTGCTGGTAGCCGTACACGCCGCGCGACTGGTCGCGTACGAGCCGGCCCTTCTCGAGTTCCATGACCCGCTTGCGCATCTGGTCGACGATCTGCTGGTCGTGGGTGGCCATGACCACCGTCGTCCCGGTGCGGTTGATCCGGTCCAGCAGCTTCATGATGCCGACGGAGGTCTGCGGGTCGAGGTTGCCGGTGGGCTCGTCGGCGATGAGCAGCAACGGGCGGTTGACGAAGGCCCGCGCGATGGCGACGCGCTGCTGCTCGCCACCGGAGAGCTCGCCCGGCATGCGGTCCTCCTTGCCGCCGAGGCCGACGAGTTCGAGGACTTCGGGCACCGTCTTGCGGATCTGCCCGCGCGGCCTGCCGATGACTTCCAGGGCGAAGGCGACGTTCTGCCCCACAGTCTTGTTGGGGAGCAACCGGAAGTCCTGGAAGACCGTGCCCACCTGGCGGCGCATCTGCGGCACCTTCCAGTTGGACAGCTTGGCCAGATCCTTCCCCAGTACGTGCACGGCGCCATGGCTGGCGCGCTCCTCACGCAGGAGCAGCCGCAGGAAGGTGGACTTACCGGAGCCCGAGGATCCCACCAGGAAGACGAACTCGCCGCGCTCGATCTCCAGGGAGACGTCCCTGAGGGCGGGGCGGTTCTGCTTCGGGTAGGTCTTGGAGACGTTGTCGAATCGGATCACAGATGCACCACGGTCGACCTGGATAGGGGCACGGGTTGCCGGTCACGGCTCCCGTCGGTGTGCGTGACCCTACGCGAACCTGGTGTGGGGGCCCAGCCGGCGGGGGAGGTTGGTGTGGTTCTTCACGGTGCCTACGGGACAAAAAGCACACAATGCCGGGCGGGTGGGCAAGAAAGGGGCTGCCCGGTGGGAGGAAAGGGACTGCCGGGTGGGAGCGAGGGACCCCGCCGGGTAGGCGGGAAAGGCGCTGCCGGGCCGGAAAGAGGGGGCGAACCCCGGGGCGCGCCGTCCGGCGGCGGAACTGGCACAGTGGTAGAGGGAACCAATGCGCCGCCCGGTGCGTTGATGCGGTAAGTAAGGAGGTCGCATGACGTACGACCGATTGGTGTGCGCCAACTGCGCGGCCCCTGTGAGCGAGGGCCGCTGCCCTGTGTGCCGGGCCAGCAGGGAACGGCTCCAGCGGCAAGCGGGCTTTTTCGGCCAGCTCAATCCCGTGGTGCTGGCGGCCCTGCTGATCGCGCTGCTCGCGGTCGCGGTGCTGCTCCGCCAGGCCGTCTGAAACGCGCCGGGCCCGCCCCGCGGCGCCGCAGAGTGACGATCCCGCCGCGCAGGGTGCCCGGACCGCCCACCATCACCCGCGGACGCCCGAGGGGCCCGGGACGCATGCGTCCCGGGCCCCTCGTCGTGTGCCGCGTCAGCGTCAGGCAGCCGCCGCGCCGCCGCTCTTGTTGATCAGGCGCGGCAGGACCCGGAAGCCCACACCGCCGGCGATCATCGTGGCGGCACCGATCAGCAGGACGGTGGTGCCGGACGAACCGGTCTCCGCCAGCTGCTGACCACCCTTGGCCTGCTGCTTGGCCTGGCCCGGGGTGTCGATGACCTGCTCCTTGCCCTGGCCGGGCTGCTCGATCGGCTTGGAGCCCTCGTTGTCGGTACCGGTACCGGTGCTGTCGCCGCCGGTGGTGGTGCCGCCCGTGCTGGTGCCACCGGAGTGGCTGCCGCCGGTGCTGCCACCGGAGTGACCACCGGTGCTGCTGCCGCCGGTGCTGCTGCCGCCGGTCTGGCCGCCGGAGGTCTGACCACCGGAAGTCTGGCCACCGGAGTTCTGGCCACCGGTGGTCTCGCCACCCGTGGTCTGACCGCCAGAGTTCTGGCCACCAGAGGTCTCGCCACCGGTGGTCTCGCCACCCGTGGTCTGACCGCCGGAGTTCTGGCCACCGGTGGTCTCGCCACCCGTGGTCTGGCCACCGGAGTTCTGGCCACCGGTGGTCTCGCCACCCGTGGTCTGACCGCCGGAGGTCTGACCACCGGAGGTCTCGCCTCCGGTGCCGCCGATCTCGCCACCGGAGGTCTGGCCGCCGGAGGTCTGGCTGCCGATCTCACCGCCGGTGCTGTCGCCGCCGGTCGTCTGGCCGCCGGTCGTCTGGCCACCGGTGCTGTCGCCGCCGGTGCTGTCGCCGCCGCCGAAGATGCCACCGATAATGCCGCCGATGATGCCGTCACTCTGCTTCGCCGGCGTGCCGTCCGTGCCGGCGGCGGATGCCGCACCGGCCGCGGTGAGCGACGCACCGGCCGCAATCACCGCACCGGCCGCAATGCGCGCCACGCGCAGCCGCGTCTTCTTCGTCATGTACTGCTACCCCCAGTAGCTGAACTCGTCATTGGAGCACCGCCGCACGGGGCAACGACCGATGGGGGTGTGCACACCACGGCCCGGCACTGCCGGCGGGCCGTTCGCCTCCCCGTTCCTACACGCGCCCCATGACACACGCATGCCGCGCTCAGCCTTCCCAGTTCTCGGAACATCGTCAAGGCCGAATAAAGGCTTGATGACCGAATTGCCATGAGTTGGGCGATACATGGACGTACGACTGTGACCTAACCGCCACCGCAAAAAACAACTGCCCCCCTTGGGGAGGCAGTTGTCCGAACCTTCTGAAGGCGTTTGTCCGCTTGCGTCCGCGGTTACTTCTCCTGCTGCTTGCGCCAGCGGATGCCGGCCTCCAGGAAACCGTCGATGTCCCCGTCCAGCACGGCCTGCGGGTTGCCGACCTCGAACTCCGTCCGCAGGTCCTTGACCATCTGGTACGGGTGCAGGACGTACGAACGCATCTGGTTGCCCCAGGAGTTGCCGCCGTCGCCCTTGAGGGCGTCCATCTTGGCCCGCTCCTCCTGGCGGCGCCGCTCCAGCAGCTTCGCCTGGAGGACGTTCATGGCGGTGGCCTTGTTCTGGATCTGCGAGCGCTCGTTCTGGCAGGAGACGACGATGCCGGTGGGGATGTGCGTCAACCGGACCGCGGAGTCGGTGGTGTTGACGCCCTGGCCACCGGGGCCGGAGGAGCGGTAGACATCCACCCGCAGATCGCTCTCGTCGATCTCGATGTGGTCGGTCTGCTCGACGACCGGCAGCACCTCGACGCCCGCGAAGGACGTCTGACGGCGGCCCTGGTTGTCGAACGGCGAGATGCGCACCAGGCGGTGCGTGCCCTGCTCCACCGAGAGCGTGCCGTAGGCGTAGGGCACCTGGACGGCGAAGGTGGTCGACTTGATGCCGGCCTCTTCTGCGTACGAGGTCTCGTACAGCTCGGTCTTGTAGCCGTGCCGCTCGGCCCAGCGCAGGTACATCCGCTGGAGCTTCTCGGCGAAGTCCGCGGCGTCCACGCCGCCGGCCTCGGCACGGACGCTCACCACGGCCTCGCGGGCGTCGTACTCGCCGGACAGCAGGGTGCGGACCTCCATCTCGTCCACCGCCTTGCGGACGTCGATCAGCTCCCGCTCGGCCTCGGCGCGGGTCTCCTCGTCGCCCTCGGCCTCGGCGAGCTCGAAGAGCACCTCAAGGTCGTCGACACGACCGCGCAGCGCCTCGGCCCGACGCAGCTGGCCCTGGAGGTAGGACAGCTGGCTGGTGATCTTCTGCGCGTTCGCCGGGTCGTCCCACAGGGACGGCTCCGCGGCCTGCTCCTCAAGCACGGCGACATCGGCCCTCATCTTGTCGAGGTCCAGGACGGCCTCGATCGACCCCATGGTCGAGGAGAGGGACTTCAGCTCTTCGGATACATCGACGACTGCCACGCACCCAGCCTAACGGCTGCCACCGACAATCTGTCCCGGCGTGTCCCCTGCCCGTCCTGGCCGGGCCGGATGAAAACGGGGCGCGCGAGCCGCCCGCCGGGGCCCGCGCCGAGGTGCCCGCGCAGGCCCCGACACCCTTAGGCGCAGGTCACAGGCCCTATCGCGGATGGTGCACGCCCGGCCGGGCACCGCCCGGCTCGTCACCGCCGCCCGAGGCCAGCAGGCCGCCGATCGCGCCCGCCACCACGACCACGGCGGCCACCACGCCCACCTTGATCCGACGGCGGCGCACCGCCTCCGGGGAGGAGCGGTGCCGGGCCGAGCCCGCCCGGCGCTCCCCCGCGGCCCGCGGGGCGCGAGCCGTGCCGTGCGCGCCGCCGGCCAGCTCGTCCGGCCCGGGGACCCGCATGCTGGTGTGCGTCTCCCGGCTGGAGTCCGGCTTCGCCCCCTGGACCAGGGGGACCGCGCCGCGCGGCGGGCCCTCGGGTGCCGACGCCGGATAGCGGGCCTCCTGGCGGGACCCGGCGGGGGCGCCCTCCGGGTCGTCCGCCGGCTGCTCGTCGTCAGGCTCGTCGATGTCCAGCGGCGGGATGCCGGCTAGGCCGGGCAGGATCTCCCGCAGTCGGGCGGCCAGCTCCGGGGCGCGCAGCCGGGAGGCGGGCGCCTTGGCCAGGCACTGGAGGAGCAGCTGCCACAGCTCGTCCGGGATGCCGGGCAGCGGGGCGACGCTCTCGGTGACGTGGCGGCGCAGCACCGCACCGGGGTGACCGCCCCCGAAGGGCGTGAAGCCGGCGAGCATCTCGTACAGGACCGTCGCCAGCGCATAGACGTCCACGGAGGCGCGCGGCGGCAGGCCCTCGATGATCTCCGGGGCGAGGTAGTCGGGGGTGCCGATGACCTTCGCGGAGCGGAGCGAGAGGGTGGACCCCCCGCCCTGCGGCTGGGAGAGGGTCCTGCGGGGGGAGTCCACCAGGCGCGCGATGCCGAAGTCGGTGAGCAACGCGGGGTGCGCGCCACCGGGGCCGAGCGGCCCCTGCATGTCCAGCAGGACGTTCTCCGGCTTGACGTCGCGGTGCACGATCCGCGCGGCGTGCGCGGCGACGAGGCCGTCGGCGACGTCGGCGGCGATGGCGACCGCGGCCTCCGGGGCGAGCCGCCGCTCGCGCTCCAGACGGGTGCGCAGGTCGGTGCCGCGGACCAGGTCCATGACGAGCGCGAGGTCGGCGCCGTCGACGACGAGGTCGCGGACGCCGACGACGCGCGGGTGCTCCAGACTCAGCAGTGCCGCCCGCTCCTGCACGAAGCGGCCGACGAGCTCCTGGTCGGAGGCGAGGTCCTCACGCAACAGCTTGATGGCCACGGCCCCTTCGGGGCCCTCGCCCAGCCATACCGTGCCGGCACTGCCGCGCCCCAGGATCTGGTGGGCGGTGTACCGGCTGCCGATCTTCCGTGCCAAGACTGCTCCGACGTGTCGGGCCCCCGGGCGTCCTCGGGGGCTGAGGTTGGCGTCAAAGCTACGCGGGCGCCAGAGGGTTCAGTGCCCCCAATGGCGGCAACCGTCACTTCTGTACGGGAATTCACCGGCCGGATGTCGACAAATAGACGATGCCGTCGACATCCGGTCCGTACGGACCGTCAGCCGCCGATCTTCTGTACGAAGTGCTGCACGCTGGCGAAGACGTCCCCGATCTGCTGGAAGAAGCCCTTGGTCGTCCCGATCCACTCCTGGAGCGGGGTGAACTCCCAGATCAACCAGGCCGCCACGAACAGCAGCAGCACCGTGAAGAGACAGCCCTTCAGGCAGCCCAGACCCGGGATCCGCATCGGGTTGGCGCTGCGCGGCCGCGGCTCGCGCCGGGGGCGGGGCTCCCGGGCGGGCGGCGGGGCCGGCTCATAGCGCTGCGGCGGCGGCTCCTGGCGGCGCTGCGGGGCCGGCGGCCGCTGCGGGGCGTAGCCGGCCTGCTGGCCGCCGTACGGGGGCTGCTGCGGGGCCTGGGCGGGCGCCGGGCGGCGCTGCGGACGGCGGCGCAGCGGGTCGTCCTGCGGGTCCAGGTACTGCACCTGGGTCTGCTCGTTGCGGTCCCGGGCGGCCCGCAGCTGGGACTGCCACGGGTGCGGACCCTCGGGCTCCGGCGGACCGGCCATGGGCGCGGCGGCCGGCATCGGGGGCACCGGCGGCATGGCCCGCGTCGGGGCCGGCCCCTGCCCCGGGGCACCCGTGGAGGGCAGCACGCTGGTCGGTGCGCCCGGGTCGTAGGGGGAGGGCGCGTTGGTCGGCAGCACCTGGGTGGGGGCCGCGGCGTCCGTCCCCTGGGAGCCCTCGGTGCCCGGGACCGTGGCCGGCTCCGGGTCGGGGGCGAGCAGCGCGGCGACGCCCAGCGCCGCCTCGGCCTGCTGCGGGGTGGCGTGCGCGCCGATGCCGGCGGCGACGGTGCGCAGCCCGCGCGCGAGGTTCTCGGCGCTGGGGCGCTCCTCGGGACGCTTGCGCAGGCAGCGCTCGACGACCGTCCACAGCGGTTCGGGAACCGAGGCGGGGCGCTGCGGCTCCTCGGCGAGGTGCCGGTGCAGCACCTCCAGGGCGGTCGCCCCGGCGAACGGCGGGCGGCCGGTGAGCAGCTCGTAGAGCAGGATGCCGGCGCCGTAGATGTCCACGGCGGAGGTCTGCGGACGGCCCTCGGCGGACTCCGGCGCCACATAGGCGGGGGTGCCGACGAACTCGTGCGTACGGGTCAGCCCCGGGGAGTCGGCGAGCCGGGCGATGCCGAAGTCGGTCAGCATCGGGTGCATCTGCTCGGCGCCGTCGGAGCCGGCGAGCAGGACGTTGGCGGGCTTGAGGTCGCGGTGGACGACGCCGTCGGCGTGGCTGGCGGCCAGCGCGTCGGCGATCTGCGCGGTGAGCAGCGCCGCCGCCACCGGGCTGAACGGGCCGTTGTCGCGCAGGTAGCGGTGCAGGTCGGGGCCGTCGACCAGGTCCATGACGAGCGCCAGCAGGTCGCCCTCGACGACCAGGTCGCGGGTCCGGACGATGTTGGGGTGGGTCAGCCGCAGCAGGACCGAGCGCTCGCGCAGGAAGCGCATCACCACGTCCGCGTCGGACGCCAGCTCCTCCTTGAGGACCTTGATCGCGACCGTCTCGCCGGGCTCCCCGGGGACGGCCGCCTCGGCACCCGCCGTCTCCCTCTGGCGGGCACGCCAGACGGTGCCCGTGGCGCCGCGCCCCAGAGGCTCCTCAAGCAGGTACTTGCTGCCTACCGGCCGCACGTCATGCGCTCCCTGGTTCGTGGTGGATCCTTGCCTGGCCCGCTGGGTCAGCCCGCGGCCCGTCGCCCCACTGTAGTGCCGTCGCACAAACATTTCGGTGCGCCGGACGGGGCGGGGTTCCTCGGGAAGACGCGCGTTCCGAGCCGTTGGTTGCCCGGATTCCGGACGCCTCCGGGGCCGCTCCACACAAGGGCAGGGGACCTTCGCGTCAACACGACCGGAACCCGCGTCAGCGGTCCGGGTGCCGTCCGCCCCTGACCGCTTCCCCGGCACCCGTTGATCGAAAACGGCCGGTTCGGTGCGTGCAAGCAGGCAGTTTTCCGCCGGGCGCCGACCAATCAAGATCATTAATGGGCGGTCGGCGGGCGTGTTGTCAGCGGCAGGTGCGAGGATGCATCCCAGCACGCACGCGGTAGGGGCGCGCGGTCACTGTCGCGACGTGCATGGGACATGTCCGTGCCGACGTGCCCGGGGTGCGGTGGGGGAGCGAGCGGAGCCCCGGCCGGATACCCGGCAGAAGGGACCGTTGACGGCGATGCAGATCCGGCTGACCGTCCTCGGGCCGCGCAGCGGCCACACCACACGGGCCTGCGACGTCCTCGTGACGGCCCCCGCCGGGACCGCCCTGGCGACGGTCGCCGGCTCGCTCGCGGCGGCCGTGGCGGGCTCCGGCGCGGACGTCGGCACCGGCGGCAGCAGCGCCCCCGTCGTGCTCTACGCCGGCACCGAACGGCTCGACCCGCAGCGCGCGGCGCTCGGCGAGCCGCCGCTGATCGACGGCGCGGTGCTCTCCCTCCAGGGCCCCGGCCCGGCCCCCGCACACGGCCTGCCCCACGGCTCCGCCCGGCTCCGCGTCGTCTCCGGCCCCGACGCCGGCGGCGTCCACCTCCTGCACGGCGGCCAGGTCCGCATCGGCCGCTCCGCCGACGCCGACGTCCCCCTGGACGACCCGGACGTCTCCCGCCTGCACTGCGCCGTCACCGTCGAGCCCGACGGCTCGGTGTACATCGCCGACCTGCGCTCCACCAACGGCACCCTCGTCGACGGCACCGAGCTCGGCGACCTCGCCGTCCCCCTGCCGCCCGGCGCCCTGCTGCGCATCGGCGAATCGGCGCTCCGCCTCCAGTCCCCGCCGCGCACCCCGGACCCGGCCCTGAGCGCCACCCCCGACGGGGAGGGCCACCTCCGGGTCGCCTCCGGGCGGATCGCCCCCGGAGCGACGGCCAGCGGGGCGACCACGTCCGGCGCCCTGTACGCCGGCCCGGCCCCCACCACCGCGGGGGCCGACGGCACCCCGCCGCCGGCCGTCCGATGGGCGCCCGGCGCGGAGACCACGTCCGGCGACGGGCCCGGCCGCCGCCGGGACACCCCGCTGCGCGGCGTTCCCGCCCCGGCCACCGGGGCGCCCCACGGCACGGCGACCGGCCCCGAGGGAGACCCCGGCACGCCCGGAATCCCGACCCGGGGCCCGGGCGGCCCGGCGGCGGACGGCCTGTTCCCGCCCGCCGCCCCCGCCACACCCTTCCCGGAGCCCGCCCCCGACCCCACCGCCCACCGGCCGGGCACAGCCGGCACCGCAGCAACCAGCGCCGAGGCACCCGGCTCGCCCCCCGGCCACCCCCCGCACACCGCACACACACCGGGACACCCCGGAGCGGAATACGCGGCGCAACACGGGCCCCGGGCGGCCGGCCACGACGCGACGACCGCGCACGGACACGAAGCGCTGTCCGGCCACGGCGCCCCGCCCACGGGCGGGCAGACCCACGGCGGACAACAGTCGCTGGCCCCGGCCGAATCGATGACCCGTAAGGCGGGCCGCCGCGGCGGCATCGGCGCCTGGGCGCGGCGGCTGGCCGGCGGACGCCCCGTGACGGAGCCGTCGGACCCGACCCCGAACGACGCGTACGACACCTACGACGACGCCCCCGCCCCGGTCGACGGCGCGTCCCGCGCACCCGCCGGCAGCGCCCCCGCCGGTCCGCCCACCGACGAACGCTGGCCGGACGCCGCCGCGATCCTGCTCACCGCGCTCGGCCCGGGCCCCCGGCTCTGGGAGCGCGGCCCGGAGCACCCGGACGCGCTCACCGTCCGCCTGGGCACGGCCGAGCGGGACGGCGGCCGGTCCGTCGCACCCGTCTCCGTCGAGCTGCGCCGGGCCGGCGCCCTCGGGCTGGCCGGGCCGCGCGGACGGCTCGTCGGGCTGGCCCGGTCCGCCACCGCCCAACTGGTCGCGCTGCACTCCCCCGGGACGCTGGAGGTCGTGCTGGTCAGCACCGACCGGGCGCACACCCTGGAGGAGCGGGTGGCCGACTGGTCCTGGCTGGGCTGGCTGCCGCACGTCCGCCCGACCCGCGGCCAGGACTGCCGGCTGCTGCTCGCCTACGACAAGGAGCAGGCCGCGGCCCGTACGGCCGAGCTGGTGCGACGGCTGGACGACGGCCCCCTGGGCCCCGGCTGGCCCAGCGCCGAGCGCGCCGAGGTGGCCTCCGCCGCCGCCCGCCACCAGGGGCCGTACACCCTGCTGATCGTGGACGGCGACCCCGGCTCGTCCGCGCTGCGCGAGACCACCGCGCGGCTCGCGGCGGGCGGCGCGGCGGCCGGCATTCACGTGCTCTGCCTGGCCGAGACTCCGGCCGCCTCCCCCGCCTTCCCGCTGGCCGCGACGTACGAGGCGGCGCGGGTCGCCTCGCCGGCGTTCGGCGAGTGCGGGGCGGTGGCGGTGCTCAGCGGCGATGTCGCCACGGCCCTGCGGGTGGTCCAGCCGGGCTCGGGGCCGAACGGCACGGTCGCGACCGTGGACGCCGTCTCGGTCGCCTGGGCGGAGCGTTTCGCCCGGGCGCTGGCGCCGCTGCGCGAGGTCGAGGCGGGCGGCGGCCCGGGGCCGGCGGCACCGCGCGCCGCCATACCGCTGCCGGAGTCGGCACGCCTGCTGGACGAACTGGGGCTGGCCCGCGCCACCCCCGCATCCCTGATGGCCCGTTGGGCGGCGGTACAGGACACCGACCGGCCCAACGCCGCCGCAGTACTGGGCGCCGGGCCGCACGGCCCCGTGGTCGCCGATCTCGCGGCCGACGGCGCGCATCTGCTCGTCGAGGGCGCGGCGGCCACCGGCAAGACCGAGCTGCTGCGGTCCCTCGCCGCGTCGCTGGCCGCCGCCGACCGTCCGGACCGCCTGTCGCTGGTGCTGGTGGACGGCGCCGGCACCGAGCGCGGCGAGGGCCTGCGGGTCTGCACCGACCTGCCGCACGTCACGACGCACCTGGCCGCCTCCGACCCGCTGCGGATGCGGGAGTTCGCCCAGGCGCTCTCCTCCGAACTCAAGCGGCGCGCCGAAATACTGGCCGGCACCCCCTTCTCCGAGTGGCGCAGCAAGCACCTCCCGGCCCCGCGCATCATCGCTCCGCGCCGCTCCGCCGAAGGCACCCCCACGTCCTCCAGCACGTCCCACCCCTCCGGCACGTCCAGCGGTTCCCACCCCTCCAGCACCTCTCACACCTCCCGTGCCGCCATGGCGTCCGGCGCCTCCCCCGCCACACCACCCCACCCCGACGCCCCCTCCCCTCACACCCCCAACACCGTCAACGCCCCACCCACCTCATCCACCTCGTCTCTCTCCTCCACCACCTCCACCCCACCCCCCACTTTCACAACGAGTAACCAATCCCAGGAACAAACTACTCTCAGTAATCGTTGCCGAAACAAGGAAGGAGGCAGCGGCACCCCGGCCGGCCCCGCGGACCACTCCCCCACGGGCACCCTGCGCCTACGCACCCGCCGCGGCGCCCCACCCCAGGACCACGTCCGCCCCGACGAGACGCCGACCCCTCAGACGGCCCAGACGGCCCACCAGGCGGCCCACCAGGCAGGAGCCCCGGCCCAGGCAGGAGCCCCGGCGGCCGCCCCGATGCCCCGCCTCTTCATCCTGGTCGACGACTTCGACGCCCTGGTCTCCCCGGCCCTGGGCAGCACGGGCCGCCCGGCCGCCGGTTCCGTGGTGCGCGCCCTGGAGGCAGTGGCCCGGGACGGCGTGGCACTGGGCGTGCACCTGATAGCCGCCACCGGCCACCCGGACCGCACCGAAGGCACCGCCACCGCCGAACGGGCCGCCCTGCGGATCCAGTTGGGCGCCGCCACCGACCCGGCCGAGCCGACGCCGGGCGGCTCCGAGCCGGTGCCGCCCGGCCGCGGGTGGCTGCACCGCGCGGGGGACGGCGCGTCCACGCCGTTCCAGGCGGGTCGGGTGACCGGGCGGATACCCCGTACGTCCACGCTGCGGCCGACCGTGGTGCCCCTGGAGTGGTCGCGGATGGGCGACCCGCCGGCCCGGCGCCCGCTGCGCGAACTGGGCAACGGCCCGACGGACCTGGCACTGCTGGCCAGCGCGCTGCAACGGGCCGCCCAGTCCTCGGGCGCGCCGGCCGGGCCACCGTTGGTGTGAGCAGGTGAGACGCGGGGGCCATCGCCACGGGGCGGGGCCCCCGCCGGCCTGAGGGCGCGATGTCGACGGGCCCGTCGACCTGCGGCGGCCGTACCCGTCGGCCCGCGGCGGCCGTAGCGGGCCCATGGCGGCAGTGGGCCCGTGGCTGCCGTAACCCGTGGCGGCCGTAACGGGCCCATCACGAAAGGGGAGTTGGCGTGGGTGGCGGTATTGCGGAGCCGGTGGTGGGGGCGTAGGACTGTCGCACGTGCCGTGGGCACGGAGCGGGCGGAGCACCACCGCACCACCGCACCACCGCACCACCGCACCACCGCACCACCGCACCGGGATCATGCAGGGCACCGCCCCGCACCGGCACCAGGGCACGGCTTCAGCACACCGGCACCAGGGCACCACGTACGGCAGCAGCGCATCGGCAGCAGCGCGCCCCGTACGGCAGCACGGCACTCGGCACGCAGCGACGCGGAACGGCGCCACAGCACGCACACGTACTCGGCACGGAAGTCACGTACTCGGTGTCACGTACCCGGCACGGCAGTACGGCAGTACGGCGCTCGACGGCAGTACGGCACGGCGGCGTGGCGTCGGCGTGTTCGGAAGGGGACGGCGCCGCGGCACCGGCGCACTCGCACGGAGGCGGCCCGCACGGGACGGGGACCGCTCGGCGGGCACGGGTTCATGGAGCCGCGGCAAGGGCTACGGAGGGGCTACGGGGATGCGCGGACGAGTCGACCGCATGGGGCGGACGGGCACCAGCAACGGCGCCAGCAACGGCACCGGAGGCGGGAGGGCGCGGCGGGGTGTGTGGGTGGTGGCCGGTGTCGCGGTGGTGGCGCTGGGGATGGCGGGGTGCGGGAGTGGGAGTGGGGGGAGTGGTGGGAGTGGGGGCACGGGAGGCGGGGGTGGGGGTACCGCGCCGACGGTGACCCTGCCGAAGCTGAGCGGGCAGCGGCTGCAGGTGACGGCGGTCTGGACGGGGGCCGAGCGGGACAACTTCACCAAGGTGCTGGCGGAGTTCGAGAAGCGCACCGGGGCGAAGGTCGACTTCGTGCCGAGCGGCGACGACATGGCCGGTTTCATCGGGTCCAAGATCGCCGGTGGCGGGCCGCCGGACGTGGCGCTGCTGCAGCAGGTCGGGGTGTTGAACGAGTTCGCGGAGAAAGGGTGGCTCAAGCCGCTCGGGGCGGACGCAAAGGCGCAGTTGGCGAAGAACTTCAGCAAGGGCTGGCGGGATCTCGGGGCGCACAAGGGCACCGAGTACGGGGTGTATTTCAAGGCCAGCAACAAGTCGTTGGTCTGGTACAACGCGAAGGTTTTCGAGAATGCCGGGGTTTCCGAGCCGAAGACGTGGCCGGAGTTCCTGAAGGCGGCGCAGACGGTTTCCGAGTCGGGTGTGGAGCCGGTGTCGGTGGGCGGGTCGGACGGGTGGACGCTGACCGACTGGTTCGAGAACGTGTATCTGTCGCAGGCCGGGCCGCGGAAGTACGACCAGTTGGCGAAGCACGACCTGAAGTGGACGGATCCGTCGGTGACGCGGGCGCTGACCACGTTGGGGCAGTTGTTCGGCCGCAAGGAGTTGTTGGCGGGCGGCAATGCGGGGGCGTTGCAGACGGATTTCCCGACGTCGGTGACGCAGACGTTCAGCGGGGGTGACACGCCGAAGGCGGCGATGGTGTCGTCGGCCGATTTCGCGGCGGCGAACATCGCGCAGACGAAGGCGAAGGTGGGGACGGACGCGAAGGTGTTCCCGTTCCCTGCGGTGGGGGCCAGGTCGCCGGTGGTGACCGGTGGGGACGTGGCGGTGGCGCTCAAGGACGGCAGGGCGGCGCAGGCGCTGCTGACGTTCCTGGCGTCGACGGACGCGGCGAAGATCTGGGCGCAGGCGGGCGGTTTCCTCTCGCCCAACAAGGAGCTGGACCAGGCGGCGTACGCGGACGACGTGATGCGGAAGATCGCCAAGGCGTTGGTCGCGGCGGGGGACGACTTCCGGTTCGACATGTCCGACCAGGCGCCGGCGTCGTTCGGGGGGAAGCCGGGGCAGGGCGAGTGGAAGGACCTGCAGGACTTCCTGAAGAGCCCCAAGGACGTCGCGGGCGTTCAGCAGCGGCTGGAGCAGGACGCGGCCAAGGCGTTCAAGCACTGAGTCCGGGGCGTCGGGGTCCGGGTGCCGCGGCCCGGGCCCCGGTGCGGCCACGCGAGGGAGCCATGTCGATGCGATCGGGAGCGGGGGGATCGTCACGATGAGCGGTGCGGGCACGGGTGCGGGCGGGCGGGCCGGGGCGCGGCGGCGGTCGGTGGCCGGGTCGCGGTGGTGGGTCGCCGCGGTGTTCCTGTTGCCGGCGTTGGTGTTGCTGGGGGCGCTGGTGGTGTATCCCATCGGGTTCTCGGTGTACCGGAGTCTGTTCGATGCGTCGGGCAACGGCTTTGTGGGGCTGGGTAATTACGGGGCGATGTTCTCGGACGAGGGCATCCGGACGGCGTTGAAGAACAACGTGGTGTGGGTCGTGGTGGCGCCGACGGTGTCCACCGCGCTGGGGTTGATCTTCGCGGTGCTGACCGAGCGGGTGCGGTGGGGTACCGCGTTCAAGTTGGTCGTCTTCATGCCGATGGCGATCTCGATGCTGGCGGCCGGGATCATCTTCCGGCTGGTCTACGACCAGGATCCGCAGCGCGGGGTGGCCGATGCGGTGTGGGTGGCGGTGCATGACACGTTCGCGGAGCCGGCGCCGTTCCCGGGGGCCAAGCCTCGGCCGAACGCGGATCTGCGGCCGTCGGGGGGCGGGTCGTTCACGACGCGGTCGGTGGTGCGGGCGGGGTCGTCGGTGCGGCTGCCGTTGGTGGCGGTGCAGCCGCGGGACGTGCAGAGAGCGGGTCCGGCGGCGGCCGCGCGGCCGCGGCCGGGGAAGGTCACCGGTACGGCGTGGCTGGACTTCACGCGTGGGGGCGGGGGGCGGCCGGGTGTGATCGATCCGGGTGAGAAGGCGTTGGCCGGTCTGACGGTGGAGGCGGTCAAGGGCGGCCGGGTGGTGGCGTCGGCGGTGACGGCGGCGGACGGGACGTATGTGTTGCCGGCGGAGGCGGCGGGGGCGCGGCTGCGGTTGCCGGCGGCGAACTTCGCGGCGGCGTACAACGGGGTGGACTGGCTGGGTCCGGCGTTGGTCACGCCGGCCATCATCGGCAGTTATGTGTGGATGTGGGCTGGTTTCGCGATGGTGTTGATCGCGGCGGGGTTGGCGGGGGTGCCGCGGGAGCTGTTGGAGGCGGCGCGGGTGGACGGGGCCGGTGAGTGGCAGGTGTTCCGCCGGATCACGGTGCCGCTGCTGGCGCCGGTGCTGGTGGTGGTGCTGGTCACGCTGATGATCAACGTGCTGAAGATCTTCGACCTGGTGTACATCATCGCGCCGGGTTCCAGTCTGCGGTCGGCGAATGTGCTGGCGTTGCAGCTGTTCCAGTCGTCGTTCGGCACGGATGTGGACGAGGGGCTGGGGAGTGCGATCGCGGTGTTCTTGCTGGTGTTGGTGTTGCCGGTGATGTACGTGAATCTGCGCCGGATACGGAAGGAGCGCCGCCGATGACGTCGCCGATGTCGGCCGTGGAGGGGGCCGCGGTGCCGGCCGGACGTGGGGGTCGCGGGCGGGGGCGGCGGGCGGGCGGTGGGCCGTCGGTGGCCGCGCGGCTCGCGGCGCGCGCCGGGGGCGGCGCGGTGCGGGTCTTCCTGGTGCTGGTGGCGTTGTTCTGGCTGATGCCGTCGGTGGGGTTGCTGCTGTCGTCGCTGCGCAGTCCGGCGCAGATCGCCGAGTCGGGTTGGTGGCAGGTGTTCACCCGGCCCGCGCAGTTGACGTTCGACAATTACGGCCATCTGCTGTCGAACGGGAAGGTGATGGGGTCGCTGGTGACGACGGCGGCGATCACGGTGCCGTCGACGGTGCTGGTGGTGGTGATCGGGTCGCTGGCGGGTTATGCCTTCGCGTGGCTGGAGTTCCCGGGGCGGGACGCCTGGTTCATGGTGGTGGTGGGGCTGCTGGTGGTGCCGGTGCAGGTGGCGCTGATCCCGGTGGCGAAGCTGTTCGGTGCGGTGGGGTTGTTCGAGACGACGGCCGGGGTGGTGCTGTTCCACACGGCGTTCGGGCTGCCGTTCGCGGTGTTCCTGCTGCGGAACTTCTTCGCGGAGATCCCGCGGGAGCTGCTGGAGGCGGCGCGGCTGGACGGGGCGGGTGAGCTGCGGCTGTTCACGCGGGTGGTGATGCCGCTGGGCGGGCCGGCGATCGCGTCGCTGGGGATCTTCCAGTTCCTGTGGGTGTGGAACGACATGCTGATCGCGTTGATCTTCGCGGACAGCGGGCATCCGCCGATCACGGTGGCGCTGCAGCAGGAGGTGCGGCAGTTCGGCAACAACATCGATGTGCTGGCGCCGGGGGCGTTCCTGTCGATGGTGGTGCCGTTGGTGGTCTTCTTCGCCTTCCAGCGGCAGTTCGTGTCGGGCGTGATGGCGGGCGCGGTGAAGTGACCTCCCCCGGCAGGCCGGGAGGGAGCCCCGGTCGGCGGGCGCGGGCGGCGGGGCGCGGTCGGGCGCCGGGTGGGAGCGGTGCGCGGGAGATGACCGGAGCGGGGGGTGGCGCTCACCTTCCGTTCATGTTGCTGCCCCACGATGGCGCCGCTCCGTGAAGCGCGTGGTGCGACGGGGTGGTCGGCGGGCGTCCGCCGGACCCCGGCGTGGTGCCGCGCCCTCGTGTCGTATGTCGTCATCGATTCCCGACCGTCTGGAGACGGACCGCACATGACTGCCGTTACCGCAGACCAGAGTGCCGACCAGCTGCCGCGCCCGACCCGGCTGTCCGAGGTCAAGGGCTGGTTCTTCACCGCCGATCAGCTGCTCTTCGACTGGTTCCTGGAGCATCAGCAGGACCGGTCGGTGGCGGGTGACCTGCTGGAGCTGGGCGCCTACATGGGCAAGAGCGCGATCTTCCTGGGGGCGCGGCTGCGTCCGGGCGAGCGCTTCACGGTCTGCGACCTGTTCGACTCGCCGGCGGCGGACGACTCCAACTCCAAGGAGATGGCGAAGTCGTACGCGACCCTGACGCGCCGCGTGTTCGAGGCCAACTACCTCGCGTTCCACGACGAGTTGCCGGTCATCGTGCAGGGGTTGAGCTCGCTGGTGAGCGAGCACGTCGAGGCGGACAGCGTGCGGTTCGCGCACATCGACGCGTCGCATCTGTACGAGCACGTGCACGGCGACATCCTGGCGGTGCGGGAGCTGCTGTCCGACCGCGGGGTGGTGGTGATGGACGACTACCGTGCCGAGCACTGCCCGGGGGTGGCCGCCGCCACCTGGCAGGCGGTGACGAACCACGGGCTGCGGCCGATCTGTGTGACCGGCACCAAGTTCTACGGCACGTGGGGTGATCCGGAGCGGTATCAGGGTGCGTTGCGGGAGTGGCTGGCGGCGCGCGGTGACGTCTGGCACGAGGTGCAGGAGGTCAACGGTGCGCCGCTGATCCGGTTGAGCGCCAAGGGCGCGAAGGAGCCGGCGCATCCGGTGTCCCGCCACCGGGCGGTGCCGCAGCGGCCGGCTGAGCGGCAGCCGGAGGCGCGGCCGGCGGAGGCCGGGCCGGCGGCGGGGCGGCCGGCGCCGCGCCCGGCGGGCGGTGCGCTGCGCCGGGTGGCGCTGGACGTGCTGCCGCCGATCGTGACCCGGGCGATCGTGCGGGCCCGCAAGGGCTCCTCGGGGCGGTAGTCGGGGAGGGGCGCCGGGCCGTGGGGCGGGCGGGCCGGCGCGGGTGTGCCGGGCCCGTCCGGTTCAGCCCCGGGGTACCTGTCCGACGAGCACGAAGGAGTTCGACCGCAGGACGCGGCCGGCGGTGCGCGGCAGGGGGTGGGAGTAGGTGCGTCGGACGGCCAGTCCGGCGGATTCCGCGAAGGCCCGCAGCAGGGGGAAGTCGGTGAAGCGGACGGGTTCGGGGCCGGCGCGGTGGCCGGCTTCCTGCGCGGTGATCAGCAGGACGCCGCCGCCGGGCCGGACGTAGCGGACGTAGGCGTGCAGCAGTTCCTCGACCTGTTCGTCGTCGAGGTGTTGCAGGACGTGGGCGGTGAGCAGCGCGTCGAAGGCGCCGGGGCGGGCGTGCGGGCCGGCCAGGAAGGCGTCGGCGGTGTAGGCGGTCAGGCCGCGGGCGCGGCAGTGGGCGACGGCGCGCGGGTCGTGGTCGATGCCGACGCTGCCGGGGGCGCAGGCGGCGAGGGTGTCGCCGTCGCCGCAGCCGATCTCCAGGACGCGGCCGGGGCCGATCCGGCGCAGTTGCCGGGCGAAGGGGGGCCGGGCGGGCAGGAGCCGGGCCAGGCCGGCGCGTTCGCAGAGGGCGGGGAGGCGGACGGTGGAGGCGGCCGGGGCGGTGCCGGTGGGGTGGGGGGTGCGGGCGGCGGGGGTGCCGTGGGCGGGGGCCGCGGTGTCGGGGCGGTCGGTGGCGGCGGAGCTGTCGGTTCGGCCGGGCATCGCGGGACGGTCACCTTCCTGGGCTGCGGACGGTTGCCGGTGTCCGGCGCGTGGGGCACCGGGCACGCTGTCCCACGGTCTACGCCATCGCGCGGTCCGGGCCGTTCCGCCGCACCTTCGCCTCACCCTTTCAGCGCAGCGCCGGTGACCGGGCCGCCGATGGACGAGTTGAGGGACGAGTCGGCCGCATCGTCCCGTGTGTGTCCCGGGGTTGGCCCCGTGGTCCGCAAGTCCGGAAAGGCTCCTCCGCCCATGAAGCCTCGACTCACCGTCGTCGTCCCGGTCCCGCGCGGTGCGGGGTATGCGCGCCATGTGGAGGAGTGTCTGGAGTCGGTGGCGGCCCAGACGCTGCCGGAGCTGGATGTGGTGCTGGTGGACGACGGGCCGGCGGAGGAGGCGGACGGGCCGCCGGCGGGGCCGTGGCGGGGGCTGCCGGAGCGGGATCCGCGGTTCCGGGTGGTGCACGACGGCGGTGGGGGTCGGGGCGGGGCGTGGAACGCGGGTGCCCGGCACGCCTTTCCGCACACCGAGTACGTGGCGTTCCTGGCGCCGGACGATGTGCTGCTGCCGCGGGCGTACGAGGATCTGACGGGGTTGTTGGACAAGTCGGGGGCGGATCTGGCGACCGGCAACGTCTACCGGCTGGGGGCGGCGGGCCGGAGCCAGTCGGTGGACCATCCGGCGGCGCGGGAGACGGTGCTGCGCACGCATGTCAGCGAGGATCCTTCGCTGCTCCGCGACCACTTCGTGCGGAACAAGGTGTTCCGGCGCTCCTTCTGGGAGCGGCACGGCTTCACCTTTCCCGACGGGGAGTGGTGCGACGGGGCGGCGGTGGCGCTGCCGGCGCACGTGCTGGCGGAGGCGGTGGACGTGCTGCACGAGCACGTCTGTTACTGGCGGCTGCCGGAGGGCGCCGGTCGGCATCGGCGGCCGTCCGCGCAGGGGGTGCGGGACCGGTTTGCGGCGGTGGCGCGGATGCGGGCGCTGCTGGCCGATCCGGCGCGTCCGGAGTGGGGCCGGCTGCGGGCGGACTACGACCGGGCGCAGTTGACCGGGGGGTTGGTGGACCTGGTGGCGGGGTTGCCGGGGGCGGCGCCGGAGGTGCGGACGGCGTTCTTGGACTGTGCCCGGGACTTTCTGTCGCGGACCGATCCGCGGTTGTTGCGGGCGCTGCCGGTGGAGCTGCGGATGCAGTGGTATCTGATCCGGGCCGGGCGGCTGACGGATCTGGTGGCGCTGCTGGCGCACGAGGCGCGCAATCCGGGGGGTTTCGCGGTGGCCGGGCCGCCGCTGCGGCGGCGGGCGGTGCTGCCGGTGGCGCCGCCGGTCGCGTTGCCGGCGGGGGTGGCGCGGCTGGAGCGGGCGGACTTCCCGGTGCGGGCGGAGGTCCGGGAGGCGGTGTGGCGGGGCGGGGTGCTGCTGTTGCGGGGCTGGGCCTATGTGCGGAACCTGCCGGCCGGGACGCGGCACGGCTATCTGCGGACGGCGGTGCTGTCGTGCGGGCGGCGGCGGATCGTGCTGCCGCTGCGGACGGTGGCGATGCCGGAGGCGACCGCGGCGTCCGGGCAGGAGCTGCACTGCTACGACTGGTCGGGGTTCGAGCTGCGGCTGGATCCGGCGCGGCTGCGGCGCGGCGGGCGGCTGGTGCCGGGCGAGTGGCGGGTGGAGGTGCTGCTGGCGTCGGCAGGGGTGGTGCGGTCCGGGGAGTTGGGCGCGGCGGAGTGCGGTTCGGGGGCGGCGCCGGGGGCGTACGAGGGCACGGACGGGATGTGGGTGACGCCGCGGTATGTGGACGGGCGGCTGCGGATCGCGGTGGCCCGGCGGGCGCGGCGGCTGGCGGCGCCGCCGGTGGTGGCGGGCGGGGCGTTGGAGCTGGCGGTGACCGCGCCCGGTCCGGCACCGGTGGCGCTGCGGCTGACGCACGAGGGGACGGGGACGGTGGTGTCGTTCCCGGTGGAGGGGGCTGACGGGGGCGACGCCGGGACGGACGGCGGGGCGCCGGCGGTGGACGGTGCCGCGCGGTGCGTCGTCCGGGTGCGGCTGGACGCGTGGGACGCGGCCCGGCCGGGGCGGGACGGTGCGCCGGCCGCGATCCCGCCGCCGCACACCGAGACGTGGCTGCCGGAGCTGGTGCTGCCCGGCGGCGGCACCGATCCGGTGGGCGCTCCCCCGGAGATGGCGCCGGTGGTCCATCCGCTGTCGCACGGGCGGGAGTTGGTGGCGGCGGCGTCCCCGGCCGGGGAGCTGGTGCTGCACGACCGGGTGCCGCAGGCGTACGTGGACCGGGTGGTGTGGCGGACGGACGGGACGCTGCTGTTGGCGGGGGCGCTGCCGGATGTCGCGCCGCCCGTTCCGGAGCTGGTCCTCAAGCACGCCGCGCACGCGGCCGAGGTGGTCTTCCCGGCCGTGCACGACGACGGGCGGTTCCACTGCGCGCTGCCGCTGGCCGCGCTGCCGTCGTTGGCCGGGGAGGTGCCGTTGCGGGAGGGCCGCTGGACGGTGCACCTGCGGGAGCGGGGGGCGGTGGGGTCGTCGTCGGACGCGCCGGTGCGGTGCGTGCCGTCGGTGTTCGACGGGTTGCCGGTGTCGCGGACGGTGCGCGGCAAGCCGTTCACGTTGGACCGGATGCGGCACGACGAGGTGTTCGTGGTGGCCGGGCCGGCGCTGCCGCCGGTGGATCGGGGCCCGTACCGGCGGCGGGTGCTGCGGGAGCAGCACTATCCGCTGCACCGTTCCCGGCCGCTGCGCGACACGGTGCTCTACAGCAGCTTCGGCGGCCGGGCGTACGGGGATTCGCCGCGGGCGGTGCACGAGGAGCTGGTGCGGCGGGGGATGGACGTGGAGCACCTGTGGGCGGTGCGGGACGCGCAGACCGCGGTGCCGCCGTCGGCCCGGCCGGTGGTGGTGGGCAGCGCGGCCTGGCACGGGGCGCTGGCGCACAGCCACTGGATCGTGACCAACACCCATCTGCCGCGCTGGTTCGTGCGGCGGGCCGGGCAGCGGGTGATCCAGACCTGGCACGGGACGCCGCTGAAACGGATCGGCGCGGACCTGGCGGGGACGCTGTGCGGGGGGCTGGTGCATCTGGCGCCGCGCCCGCGGCTGGGCCGGCAGTGGAGCGTGCTGCTCTCGCCGAATGCGGTGAGCACCCCGGTGCTGCGGTCGGCGCTCGGCTATGCGGGGAAGCTGCTGGAGACCGGGCTGCCGCGGACCGATGCGCTGCACGCCGCGAACCGGGACGAGGTGGCCGCCGCGGTCCGCGCCCACCTGGGTGTCCGGCCGGACCAGCGGGCGGTGTTGTACGCGCCGACGCCGCGCGACGACGTGGCGTACGACGCCTCGCACCACCGGCTGCACCTGCCGTTGGACCTGGCGGCGGCGCGGGCGGCGCTGGACGAGAGCCATGTGCTGCTGGTGCGCAGTCATCCGCAGGTGCCCGACCGGCTGCCGGCGCACCATGCGCCGTTCGCGGTGGACGTGTCGTCGTACCCGGACGCGACTGAGTTGCTGTTGGCCGCGGACGTGCTGGTGACCGACTACTCGTCGTTGGCGGTGGACTTCGCCAACACCGGTCGTCCGATGCTGTTCCTCACACCTGATCTCGCGCACTACCGCGACACGTTGCGCGGTTTCAGCCTGGATTTCGAGGCGCGGGTGCCGGGTCCGTTGCTGTCGTCCACGGGCGAGTTGGTGGAGGCGCTGGGGGATCTGCCGGCGGTGGTGCGGGCGAGCGCGGAGGCGTATGCGGAGTTCCGGGGGGCGTTTTGCCATCTGGACGACGGTGGGGCGGCGGGGCGGGTCGCGGACCTGGTCATGGAGTGAGCAGGCGGGCCGCGGGGTGCGGGTGGCGGGCCCGGTCCGGTGGGGCGCGGGGCGGTCCGGTGCGCGGTGGCCGGATCGGCATCTCCCGGCGCCCGCGTCGTTACAGCATGTGCGGGCGCCCTAGCGGGGTGTCCGCGCGGGTTGGCCGACGGCCCCGTTGCGGGGGCCGGCTGGTCATGAGACGGCAATGAGGCGAAGAATGGCGGGCGGCCGGTGCAACCGCTCGACGGTTTTCGGCCTCTGACCCTGGAGAGGCAGGGGTCCGAACCCGCTCGCGCCAAGAGCTGCTGTCGACACGAAATGTAGATTTAGTGACTGTGAATGACGCCCTTGAGCCACAGCCTGGGCCTGCCCTCTCGTCCGCCGCGCAGGTCAGTGTCGTCGTCATCGCGTTCAACGACGCCCGGCACGTCGCCGACGCGGTGCGTTCGGCGCTGGCGCAGGGAGACCAGGGAGACGCGGTCACCGAGGTGATCGCGGTGGACGACGCCTCCACCGATGGCACCGGCGCCGCCCTGGACGCCCTGGCCCGCACCGAGCCGCGGCTGCGGGTCCTGCACCGCGGCGAGAACAGCGGTGGCTGCGGGTCCCCGCGCAACGACGGGCTGCGGGCCGCCACCGGCCAGTACGTGATGTTCCTCGACAGCGACGACGTGCTGCCGCCGGGCGCGGTGCCGGCCCTGCTGGCCGCCGCGCGGCAGCACCGGGCGCCGGTCGCCGCGGGCGCCTGTGTGCGCCGGGAGCTGCCGGCGCGGCGCGACGTGCCCTGGCAGCCCGCCCTGTACCGCGAGCCGGCCGTGTACGACAGCCCCGACACGGCACCGCAGTTGGTCCGCGACACCCTCTGCGTGAACAAGCTCTACGCCCGGGAGTTCCTCACCGGCCACCGCATCGCCTTCCCCGAGGGCCGTTACCACTACGAGGACTTCGTCTTCACCGCCCGGGTGCTGGCCGCCGCGCCGAAGATCGTCACCGTCCCCGACACGGTCTACATCTGGCACGTCCGGCGCGCCGCCGCCCAGCAGTCGATCTCCCTGGACCGCAAGGACGTCGCCAACTGGCGGCAGCGCATCGAGGCGCACCGCACCGTGCTGCGGATCCTCGGCGACGCCGGGCGGAAGACGCTGGTGCAGGCCGCGGCCACCAAGTTCCTCGACCACGATCTGCGGATGTACGTGCGCGAGTTGCACACCCGCGGCATCGACTACCGCACCGAGTGGTGGCAGCTGACCCGGGACCACCTGGCGTCCTTCGAGGAGGCCGAGCTGCGCGCCGCGCACGCCCCGGCGCGCTGGCTGGCCCGCGTCGTCCTGGCCTCCTCCGCCCCCCGCGACCTGGACCGGCTGACGCAGCTGGCGGCCCGGCCCGGCCGGCTGCTGCCCCCGTATGCGACGGGTCCGGACGGTGCCCCGGTCTGGTCGGCGGACCTGCCCGAGGTGCGGCTGGACGGCCTGTCCCCGGGGGACACGGTGGACGCCGCCGACGAGGACGTGCCCGGTATCGGGGCCACCCCCGTGCTGCCGGTGACGATCGACGCCGATCCGGTGCTGGGCACCGCCCGCGGGGTGCTCCGGCTCCGCGTCCACGACCTGTACGGCCGGCTGGCCGCGGCCGGCCCGGTCAGCGTCGACCTGGCGCTGCAGCGCCGCCGCGACGAGCGGCCCGGCCCGGTGCTCACCGCGGCCCTGGCGCCCGCCACCGACGGCACCGCCTGGACGGGCACGGTGATGCTGGACCTCGCGCCGCTGACCGAGCTGCCCGGGTCCCGGCCCGACGAACCCGAGCCGTGGGACGTGACGGCCCGGGTGACCTGCGCGGACGGCACCGTCATCGGGGCCGGGCTGCGTGCCGTGGGCGCCGGGCTGCGGCGCCGGGTGCTGCCCAGCCGGCGCCGGCTGGTGCTGCTGGCCCAGCCCTACACGACCACCGGCGGTGCGCTGGCGTTCCGGGTGGCGTCCGGACCGCGCAGTGTGTGGCGGATCGCCGCCCGGCGGCTGCGTCGCTGACCCGCACGCCCCCGTCCGTTTGTCCCTCTGCCTAGGATGGGCGCTATGTCTTACCTGATCACCGGTGGTGCCGGTTACATCGGCGCCCATGTCGTACGAGCCCTTCGGCAGGCCGGCGAGACGGTCGTCGTCCTCGATGATCTGACGACGGGCGTGCGCGCCCGGGTCCCCGAGGAGGTGCCGCTGGTCGTCGGCTCGACGCTGGACCGTGCGGTGCTGGACGCCACGATCGCCGAGCACGGCGTCACCGACGTCGTCCACCTGGCCGCCAAGAAGCAGGTCGGCGAGTCGGTGGAGATGCCGCTGCACTACTACCGCGAGAACGTCCACGGCCTGCAGACCCTCCTGGAGGCGATGGCCGCGGGCGGCGTCCCACGCTTCGTCTTCTCCTCCTCCGCCGCCGTCTACGGCATGCCGGACGTGGACCTGGTCACCGAGGACACGCCCTGCGTCCCGATCAACCCGTACGGCGAGACCAAGCTCGTCGGCGAGTGGATGGCGCGCGCCGCGGGCAAGGCCCACGGCATCAGCACCGCCTGCCTGCGCTACTTCAACGTGGCCGGCACCGCCACCCCCGAGCTGGCCGACACCGGGGTCTTCAACATCGTCCCGATGGTCTTCGAGCGGCTCACCCAGGGCGCCGCGCCGCGCATCTTCGGTGACGACTACGACACCCCCGACGGCACCTGCATCCGCGACTACATCCACGTCGCGGACCTCGCCGACGCCCATGTCGCGGCGGCCCGCAAGCTGGCCGAGCCGGGCCCGGTGCGCGACCTGACCCTCAACATCGGCCGGGGCGAGGGCGTCTCGGTCCGCGAGATGGTCGATCTGATCGCCGAGATCACCGATCACCGGGGCGTGGTCCCCGAGGTCACCCCGCGCCGTGCCGGCGACCCGGCCCGGGTGGTGGCCGCCGCCGACCGCATCAGCAAGGAGCTGGGCTGGGAGGCCCGCCACGACGTCCGCGACATGATCACGTCGGCGTGGGCGGGCTGGCAGCACCACCACCCGGAGTCCCGCCAGGGCTGACGGCCCCGGCCGCGCGTGCTCCGTCCGGGCCGCCTGCTCCCCGTCGCCGGGGGCGGGCGGCCCGGCGTTTCAGCGCCCGGCGGTCGGGGGTTCCGCGGTCGGGGGCAGCTCCAGCGCCGACCCGGGGTGGAGTTCGACCCGTACGGGGCCGGCGCCGGCGTGGCCGGTCGGCGGCGCGTACCGCGGGAACGCGCCGCCGCTGATCTGCAGCCGCACCCGGTGCCCGGCGGCGAACCGGTGCGCCGCCGCGGTCATCGGCACCACCGCCACCACGGCCGTCGGCGCCCCCGCCGGGTCCGCTGCCCCGGCCCGCGGGGCCACCCGCACCAGCCCGTCGCACACGTTCACCGACCGGCCCCGGGCGTCCACGTCGCACAGCCGCGCGAAGACGTCGAAGGGCCGGCCGGCGGGGGCGCCGTCCGCGCCGGCCGCCGTGACCCGCAGCCGCGCGGCGACCGGCCCCAGCACCTCCAGGGGCTCGGCCAGCACCGGCCCGGTGAAGATCAGCACGTCCGCCCGGGCCTCCAGCGACCGGTTGTCGCGGCGCCCGGCGCCCGGGGAGAGCACCGGCCCGCCGAGGGACGGGGTGGGGTCGGCCGAGTCGTGGCGGAACTCCCCCACCGGCGCGGTGTCGGCCGGGGCCGCCGCGGCGGCGGGCGCCCGCGGCCCGAGCCGGCCGCCGGGGCCGAGGTACCAGCGGTCCGCCGCGCCCGCCGCCGGCGGCCACTGCGCGAGGTCCCGCCAGCCGCCCCCGGGGCCGTCCCCGCCGACGTGCACCCGCACGCGGGTGGGCGGCAGCCCGGCCCGATCGCCGCACAGGTGCGCCCGCAGCCAGGCCAGGCTCGTCGCGAACACCTCGGGCCAGCCCTCCTGGAGCGCCGCGTTGTGCGTCCAGGGCCCGACGAGCAGCGTGGTCGCGCACCCGGCCCGGCGCAGCCGCCGGTACTGCGCGAGGTTCTGGTCGAGGAAGACGTCCTGCCATCCGGCGATCAGGCAGGTGGGCACCGTCGGCAGTTCCGCGGCCACCGCCGGCGATGCGTCCCGCCAGTACGGGTCGGCGCCGTCCGCTCGCTCCAACGCCTCGGCCAGCCAGGGCAGTTCGGCGGCCGGTCCGGACGTGTGCGGAGCCGGCTCGCGGTGCGCCCCGCGCAGCCACCGGCGCAGCCGCAGCGCCGCCCGCAGGAACGGCCGCCACCCCTGGTGCTGGTGGGCCATCCCGATGCCCGACACCAGCGCGTTCTCCAGATGGACCGCGCCGCCCGCGTGGAAGTAGGCGTGCGGGTCGTTGAGCCCGACCTGTGTCACCATCGCCCGCAGCTCCGGCGGGGGGTCGGCGGCGAGCGCCCACTGGGTGTATCCCAGGTAGCTGGCTCCGATCGTCCCCAACGTCCCGTCGAACCACGGCTGTTGCCGCAGCCAGGCCACCGTGGCCCGGCCGTCCCCGGCCTCGTTGCGCCACAGGTGGAAGGCGCCGCCCGACCCGCCCGTGCCGCGGCAGCTCTGCACCACCACATGGAACCCGTGCTCGGCGAAGAGGATGCCGTAGAGCGGCGCCCACGGCGCCCCTCGCCCGTACGGCGAGCGCACCAGCAGCGTGGGGAACTCCCCCGGCGCCCTCGTTCCGTCCGGTCGCGCCGCGCCCGCCCGGGACTGCCCTCCCGTCCGTGGGAAGTAGTGATCCGTCAGCAGGGGGGTGCCGTCCGCGCCCGGCACCACCAGCCCCGCCTCGCATCCGACCCGGTAGGGCCCCGTCGGCACCTTCCGCCAGGTCGCCCGCAGCCATCGCGCGCCGCGCGCCGGCCGTCCCTCCGGCGCGGTCCACCCCTCCGCCATCGCCACCCTCCCACCTCGACCACATTCTCGTACGTCGTACGAGAATAGCGGATGCTTGGATGGTGTCCCCGCAACCCGCCCACCACCCACGTCCGTGAGAGGAGCGCCGCACCGTGCCCGCATCCCCCGGCGACCGGCCTGGCGACCGGCCCGGCGCCCCGGGCGCCGACCCCCGGCGGCTCTGGCTGACCCCCGACCGCCCCCGCCGCGGTCGCCGCCCCGCCTTCAGCCGCGAGGCGATCACCGCCGCGGCCGTCGCCCTCGCCGACGCCGAAGGGCTCGACGCGGTCACCATGCGCGCGGTCGCCGCGCGGGTCGGCGCCGGCGTGATGTCCCTCTACAGCTACGCCCCCGACAAGGAGACGCTGCTGGAGCTGATGGTCGACCACGTCAGCGGCGAACTCCTGCCGCCCGCCCCGCTCTGCGGCGACTGGCGCGCCGACCTCAAGGCCGTCGCCCGCCACCAGCGCGCCCTGATGCTGCGTCACCCCTGGCTGCCGGCCGCCCTGACCGCCCGCCGGACCCTCGGACCGCACACCCTGGCGTTCCTGGAGCACGCCCTCGCCGCGCTCCGCCCGCTCCCCCTGGACGGCGCCGCGAAGCTGGAGGTCTTCAGCCTCCTCACCGGCTTCGTGACCTCCCACGTCGGCCACGAGCTCGCCCGCGCCGCCACCGTCGACTCCGTCGACCGCGCCGCCGCCGAGGCGGACTACCTCGCCACCGTCGCCGCCGACGGCCACCACCCCGAACTCGCCCGGGCGCTGGCCGCCCCCGGCCGCCCCCTCACCCCCGAGGCCACCTTCACGCGCTTCCTGGACCGGCTGGTGGACGGGCTGGACACCCGGCCGGGGCCGGAGGCGGCGCGGCCGGGCGGGTGAGCGACGCGTCCGCCCCGCCGGACGGGATCCGGCGGGGCGGCGGTGTGCACGGGTCGGCGCACGGAGGGGGCCTCAGTTCCCCGCGTCCTGGCGCCAGGGGCGGACGAACGCGTGCAGGGCCCGTCGCGCGGCCGGGGCGATCACCGCGTCGTCGGCCGGGGTCCCGGCGGGGTGCAGCAGATGGTCGAGGCCGGGCAGGACCCGCAGCCCGGGGCCGGTGGTGCGGGCGGCGGCGAGGGCGGACAGCAGGGCCGGCGTGGTCCGGCACGGCACGTTGGTGTCCTCCGTGCCGCAGGTGACCAGGGTGCGGGTGCCGGGCGCGACGCCGCGGGCCACGGACGGCGGGTAGAGGGCGTCGTCGCTGCGGACGAAGTCCGCGTTGACCGGGCCGAACATGCCGTCGAGGGTGGCGGCGACGTCGGGCAGCAGCCCCGCGGTGTCCACCGGACGCCCGGCCCGGAAGTCCGCGACGGCGCTGGTCACGCCCCTCTTGTTCGACGCCGCCCGGGCGGCGTCGAGTTGTCCCGCCGCGACCGCCCGGTCCAGGGCGCCCGCCAGCTGGAAGTCGACCATGTCCAGCAGGTGCATGTCCTGCGGGGCGATGAGCGCGAGCCCGGCGGGCTTGACGCCCACCGCGCGGTCCACGAGCAGCGCCCGCAGGCCGCCCTCGCTGTGCCCGACCACCAGCAGCGCGCGGGGATCGGCTTCCGGCTGATGGCGCAGGGTGTCGTACGCGGCCACGGCCTGGCGGGTGTAGGCGGCCATGTCGGGGGCGCCGGGCCCGCCGCCCAGGCCCGTCCGCCCGGAGCCGTACTTGTCGAACCGCAGGCTCATCACGCCGTCCTCGCCGAGGGTGTCCGCGAAGAGGGAGAGGGTGTGCGGGGTGAACGTGGGCGGCACGTCGCCGTTGCGGTCGGTCGGGCCGCTGCCGGGGATCAGCAGCGCCGCGGCGAGCCTGCGACCCGGCCGGTGGGCGGGGACGTGCACGGTGCCGTGGGCCGTGGTGCCGTCCACGGTGAACTGGACCTCGCGGTCCTGTGCGGGGACGAGGGCGGCGGCCCGGGGGGCCGCGGACGCCCCGGCCGCGCCTAATACCGGCCCGGCGGCGACGGCGACCGCCGCCGCGAGCGCGGTGAGCATCCTGCCGCGCCTAGGGGTGCGCGAACGCATGGGATCTCCCTGTGGGTTGAGGCGGTGTGAGGAGACGGGGAGCGGTGCAGGACCGAGGACGGTCCACGGAGCCCCCCGTCGGGTTGTTCTAGCTTTTATAGAACAACTTGGCATCGCGGGGCTACGGGAAATACGCCAAGAACGCGACAAGGAAGGGGTGTTGAGCACCCGGCACCGAGAGCGCGGGGAACGCTGGTACCGCGGGGAGCACCGGCAGCACCGACAGCGCCGCCGGCGGCGGTCTCACGCGTCGAAGCCGTACTCCAACACGTACGACGCGGCGTCGAGCGTCATCTCGTTGAACTCCACGGGGCGCCCCTCGTCCGCGAAGGCCGTCCGGTGGATGAGGATCACCGGTGTGCCCGGGGAGATGCTCAGCTGCTCCGCCTCCTCCTTCGTGGGCATCCGGGAGCGGATCTCCTCGCGGAAGTGCACCGGCCTGGAACCGAGTTCGGCGAGCCGGGCGTATATGCCGCCCGGTCCGGTGTCCTCGTGGGCGATGGCCGATCCCGCGGCCAGCGACGCCGGGAGGTAGCTCGTCGCGAGCAGGACGGGCTTCTCCTCCAGCACGTAGCGGCGGCGGCGCACGCAGACGGTGTCCTCGCCGCCCAGGTCCAGGACCTTCCTGACCGCCTCCGGGGCGACCTCCTCCGACACCGCCACCTGGTCCACGACCACCCGGCGGTTCTCGGCGTCGGCGGACCAGATCGAGCGGCCCGCGCCCCACTGCTCGCGCGCCAGCCGCTGGATGCCCTGACGCCGCAGCGGGCGGAAGGCCCGCACGAAGACGCCGGCGCCCTTGCGGGACTCGGCCAGCCCTTCGTTCTGGAGGACGCCCAGTGCCTGACGCGCGGTCATGCGCGCCACGCCGTGCGCGGTCATCAGGTCGTTCTCGCCCGGGAGCCGGTCGCCGGGGCCGTAGGTGCCCGCCCGGATCGCCTCGCGCAGCGAGTCCGCGATCCGCTGGTACTTCGGCCGGCGGTCGCCCTCGGTGCTGGCCATGCGGGAGCCCTCCTCTTCCTCTCTAGACACCCTAGGCCATGGGTGCGCCCCCAGCACCGCGCGTGCGATTGCAGAACTCGCCTCCCATCCTCTCTAGAGAGCCCATTGACGTCTCTAGAGAGGAGCGCTCTAATAAATATGTCTAGAGATGTTGCATCGCGCCTGCTCCCCCGCGCGGAACGCAGCGAGCGAACCAGTGAACCGAGGTCCTGATGGCCGTCACCGTTCGTCCCACCGGACACCCTGAATACACCCAGACCCTGCCGTGCGCGGCCGAAAGCGCCGCCCCCGCCCGCATCCTGGTCCGCACGGCCCTGACCGCCTGGGGCCTGCACTCCGTCATGGACAGCGGAGCCCTGGTCGTCACCGAACTCGTCGCGAACGCCGCCCGGCACACCCGCGCCTGCGCCGTACGGGTCACCGTCACACGCCCCGCCGGGACGGTGGTCCGCATCGCGGTCGTGGACACCTCCCGGCGCATCCCCGAGGTCCGCGTGACGGGCATCGGCGACGAGTACGGGAGGGGCCTGCCCCTCATCGACGCGCTCTCCGACCGCTGGGGCTGCGAACGGCTCCCCTGGGGCAAACGCGTCTGGGCCGAGCTGCGACGCGAGGGCGACCCGCGCTGAACGACGGCGCCGCGCGGGGCGTCAGCGTCCCGGCGCCGGCACGGTGAGCGTCAGCGGTCCCGCGCCGTCGGCGGATCGGACCGGGAGTTCGCGCCGGAGGCCGCCCGCGGTGAGGCGGAGGGCGACCCGCCAGGTGCCCGGGGGGCCGCTGCGCAGACGGGAGCGGGCGCGGTAGCGGTCGCCGGCGGCGCGTTCGACCGTGGTGCGCAGGGCCACGCAGCGGGTGGCGTCGCGCAGCACGAACTGGAGGCCGGCGTCCACGGGGCAGCCGGGGAGGGTGAGGCGGGCGGCGACCGTGGCACGGCCGGCGCGGGTGCAGGCCGCCTCGCCCCACAGGTCGGCGCCGAGCGGGCGGCGGGCGCCGTCGTGGTCCAGGTCGAGGTGGAGGTGGCCGTGCGGGGAGGAGAGGAAGAGCGCGGCGACGGTGGGGCCGTCGGGGCCGTGGCCGACGACGCGGGGGGTGGTGTCGGTGGCCTGCGCGCCGCCTTCGGGGACCAGCCAGACCTCCCGGCGGAGGGCGGCGGTCGGCTCGGCGGCCGCGGCGTCCGCGGCGTCCGCGGCGTCCGCGCCGCCCGCCGCGACCGCGATCTTCAGGCCCCAGATGCCCTCCGCCAGCGGTGCGCCGTGGGCCGCGGCGGCCGGGTCGAGGGCGGCGTGCCAGGCGCCGTCGGGGCCGTATGCGGCGGGGACGCGGAGGTGGGCGCCGCTGCGGTGCAGGATGAGATCCACCTGGTCGGTGCCGACGTCGCCGGCGGCGCGGAGGGCCGCGGTGCCGTGGAGGTGGAGGACGCCGCCGACCCACTGGAGGTCGGTCAGGCGCTGGCGTACCGCGACGCGGTCGGTGAGGTCGTAGAGGGCGTCCGGCAGCGGGTGGTCCGGGTCGCGGAAGTGGGGGTAGGCGGCGTAGGCGCGACCGTCCTCGACGAAGGGCGGGCCGGGTGCCGGGCCGGGGCCGGAGTCGGCCCGGACGACGGCGTCCAGTTCGGCGGCGAGGCCGGCGTGCAGGCAGTGGGCGCGGAGGCGGAGGCCGGGCGGAAGGGCGGCGAGCACCCGGTCGGTGAGGTGGCGGTCGACCAGGGGGCGGGCGGCCTCGCGCATCGCGCGGCGGCCGGCCTCGTCCCGGGCGAGATAGGAGGCCGCGAACGGCATGAGTATCTCGCCGTGGAAGTGGCGGACCATCAGCTTGTCGCGGTCCGGGCCGGGCGGGACCTCGGCGGCCAGGACGGCCAGGACGGTGTCGATGTAGGCGAGGTAGCCGGGCCAGTCCATGTCCTGGCGGGAGGCGTTGCTGTCGTCGTCGCGGCCGTGCAGGTAGTAGCAGTCGTAGTCGGCGAGGACGGAGACGGTCCCGGCGCGCAGCAGGGCGGTGATGCCGAAGGGGAGGTCCTCGCCGAGCAGGCGGCCCTCGACGAAGCGCAGGCGGTGGCGCTCGACGAAGGAGCGGCGGAAGAGCTTGTAGGCGGCGAGGGTCCAGTAGACGGGCGAGTCGAAGACCGAGACGCGGGGGCTGGTGGTGCGCAGGTCCACGGGGGCGCCGCGGCCGTCCACGCCGACGATGCGGCCGTAGACGATGTCGGAGTCGTGCTCCTGGGCCATCCGGACGAGGCGGGCCAGCGCCTCGGGGCCGAGGTGGTCGTCGGAGTCGAGGAAGAAGACGTAGTCGCCGGTGGCGCGGTCCAGGCCGACGTTGCGGGGCCGGCCGGCGCCGCCGGAGGCGGGCTGGTGGACGACGGTGAGGCGGGGGTGGGCGGCGGCGGCCTCGTCGAGCCAGGCGCCGCTGCCGTCGGTGGAGCCGTCGTCGACGGCGATGATCTCGATCCGGTGCGGGTCGAGGGTCTGCGCGAAGACCGAGCCGAGGCTGCGGTCGAGGTAGCGGCGGGTGTTGTGGACCGGCACGATCACGGTGACGGTCGGGTCGGGGCGGGCCCGGTCGTCACGGCCGTCGGCGCTTTCGAGGCCCGTGGGCTTCTCGGGGCGCTCGGGGTTCTCGGCGTGGTCGGGATGAGCGGAGTTGCGGGACACGGGAACAGTGGCCTCCGTTCCTTCTCTGCGGGTCCTCGCCCTACCCCGCCCCCTCCGGGGTAAAACGGACTATCAAGACATCAAGCCATATAAATCGTTCGCTGCCTGTCTGCGCGCGGAGCACCGCGCCGACCTCGGAGGAGCGCCGGTGAACCCGACACCTTCCGCACCGCAAGAGGGGGTGCGGGCCCAGGAGGTTGCCCGGACGCCGCCCGGCGCGACGTGCGCCACAACCCCGGCCGGGATCCGGCGGTGGCCGGCCGCGCCCGGGCTTGCGGCGTTGCTGTCCATGGG
The DNA here is from genome assembly GCF_016917755.1 of Streptomyces noursei. Classification (GTDB taxonomy): domain Bacteria; phylum Actinomycetota; class Actinomycetes; order Streptomycetales; family Streptomycetaceae; genus Streptomyces; species Streptomyces yunnanensis. The sequence continues at coordinate 4,181,910 of NZ_CP070326.1, forward strand.
CGCGTACTGCCTGGCGCTGACCGTCCACGGCAGCTATCCGTTCGGGCCGCGGCCCCGTTCGGTGAACGATCTGGGCAACCAGTTCGTGCCCTTCCACGCCCGACTGTGGGACCTGCTGCACGGCGGCGCCCACGGGGACCTGTTCTTCAACTGGGGCAGCGGGTACGGCGTCCCGTTCCTGGCGGACTTCGTCACGTATCTGATGAACCCGTTCTCACTGCTGGTGGGGGTGTTCCCGCGGGCCCTGGTGGATCTGCCGGTGTTCCTGGTGACGCTGCTGAGCATCGGGCTGGGCGCGGCGCTGATGACCGTCCTGCTGGGGCGGCTGCGGCCCGGGCCGGGGGTGCTGCGGGCGCTGCTGGCGGTGGGGTACGGGCTGTGCGCCTGGGTGCTGAACGACGGGTACGCCGATCCGATGTGGATGTGGGGGCTGGTCTCGCTGCCGCTGCTCGGGATCGCGGCGGACTGGTGCCTGCGGCGGGTGCGCTGGGTGACCGGGACGCTGCTGGTGGCGGTCGCCTTCGCCGGGAACTTCTACACCGCGGCGATGGCCACGCTGGCGACGGGGCTGGTGCTGGCGGTGCGGCTGACGACAAACGCCGACGATGGCGCCGACGATGGCGGGCGGCTGCGGGTGGTGGGCCGGGCGGCCGGTATGACGGCGGCCGGGGTCGCGCTGGCCGCGCCGGTGCTGACGGTGTCGCTGCGGGCCAGCCGGGTCGCCCAGCCGCCGCCCACGGCGGTGTACGGGGGCCGGCCGCCGCTGCTGGACCAGCTGGCGCAGTTGCTGCCCGGCGGGCACGGCGACGTGCCGGCGCCCAACGTCTTCGTCGGGGTGCCGGCGCTGCTGCTGGTGGCCGCCTTCCCGTTCGTCCGGGCGGTGCCGGCGCGGGTCCGGATCGGATGGTCGCTGCTCGCGGTGGGGATCGGCGCCTCGTTCGTGTGGAAGCCGACGATCCTGCTGTGGCACGGGCTGGCACTGCCCAACGGGAGCCCGTACCGGGCCGCTTTCGTGCTCAGCGGGGTGCTGGTGATGATCGCGTGGCTGGCGCTGGCGCACCGCCCGCGGGCGCGCGAGCTGGCCGCGGGGGCGGCGCTGGTCGCGGTGCTGTTGGGCTGCTGCCGGAACCGGAGCGCGGTGGGCGACGCGACCTGGCTCGTGGTGATGGGCGGCGGGGCGGTGGTCCTGGCGGCGCTGGTGGCGCTGGCCCGCCTCGGTGGGCGGCCGCGGGCGCGGCTGGCGGCCACCGCGGTGCTGGCCGGCGCCGCCACGCTCACCGCGGCGTACACGGCGTTCTCGGTGGCGGCCGTGCGGGACGGGATCCCGTGGTTCCGGCCGAAGCTGACGATGACCGAGGGGTCGCTGGCCACCCGGCGGGGGCTGATCGCCCGTGACGACTGGCCGCGCTCCCGTACCGACCCGGGCCCGCACGAGTACGCGAACAACGATCCGCTGCTGCTCGGCGGCGAGGGCGGCGCGTACTACAGCAGCTATGTGCCCGTGGCGACCGCCCGGGCGCTGCACGGTCTGGGCGCCGGCTGGTACATCCGGGGCCGGCACACGCTCAGCTTCGAGGACCCGGTGGGCCGGGCGCTGATGGGGGTGAGCAGCGCGCAGTCGATGCCGCCGGCGGGCGGGCCGCGCGGCCGGTACACCGTGGTGCGCGACCGGCCGGCGCCGCTGGTGACCGTGCGCCGCGGGCCGCTGCCGGGCCCGGGCAGAGGCCCGGACACCGTCTTCGCCCGCCAGGAGCGGGTGCTGGGCGCCCGGGTCTACGAGGTGCCGCGGCTGGTGCCGGCCGCCGGCGCGGCCCCCGGCCCCGCCCCGGAGCGCGCGCCCGGCGGCTGGCTGCTGCCGGACCGCCCGCTGCCCGCCGCGGACGCCGGGGCGCTGGCCGCGCCGAATGCCGGGACGGCCTTCACCGCGCGGTGCACCCCCGGCAGCGTGGCGCTCTGGTACGCGCCGTGGTTCGGGGGCGAGGTCGGCGGGCCGGGCGGGACCGCCCGGGCGGTGGGCCGGTGGGACGTCACCGCCAATCCGCTGGGGCGGCTGGGCACCGTACCGGCCGACGGCGTGGTGCGGGTGTGGTTCGCCGGGCAGGGCCGCCCGTACGTGCCGGAGCGGGCCGTCGGCTGTCTCTCCCCGGGGCGGCTGGACGCGGCGGTGCGGGCCCTGGAGGGGCCGGTCCGGCTCACCGCGGGCGGTCACGAGCTGACCGCGACGCTGCGCCCGGGGGCCGCGGGGACCGCGGTGCTCGCCCTGCCGGCGGTGCCCGGATGGGGCTGTTCGGTGGACGGCGGTCCGGACCGGGCGCCCGGCGCGTTCGGCGGGCTGCTGGCCGTTCCGCTGGCGCGCGGGGCGACCCGGCTGAGCTGTGCCTACACCCCTCCGGGCCTGGCCGCGGGGCTGGCGACGAGCGGGGCGGGGGTGCTGGTGGTGGGCGCGGTGGCCGGTGCGGCGCGCGTCCGCCGCGGCCGGTGGCGCACCACTCCACCCCCCTTCCCAAATAGTGCATTTCGCCCAAATTCGTAGAATTGCCTTTCAGGGGACGGCCACGTCGACCGCCCCCTGAAACCCGGCGAACCCCCGGCGAAACGGCCCGCTCATGAAGCTCTCCATCGTCGTGCCCTGCTACAACGAAGAGGCCGTCATAGGCCGTTTCGACGAACAGCTGCGCGCGGTGCTCGACCCGCTCGCGGTCGAGTACGAGCTGTGCTACGTGGACGACGGCAGCCACGACGGGACGCTGCCCCGGCTCCGCGCCCTGGCCCACCAGCACCGCGGCACCACCCGCTACCTCTCCTTCAGCCGCAACTTCGGCAAGGAGCCGGCGATGCTGGCCGGGCTGCGGACCGCCACCGGCGACGCGGTGATCATCATGGACGCCGACCTCCAGCACCCGCCGGAGCTGATCGAGAAGATGCTCGACCTCTACCAGCTCGGCCACGACCAGGTCATCGCCCGGCGCAGCCGGGACGGCGACCGGCGGCTGCGCACCGTCCTCAGCCGCCTGTACTACCGCGCCGTCAACACCTGGATCGACGTCGAACTGGTCGACGGCGCGGGCGACTTCCGGCTGCTGTCCCGCAAGGCGGTGGACGCGCTGGTCTCGCTGCCCGAGTACAACCGCTTCTCCAAGGGGCTGTTCTCCTGGATCGGCTTCGACACCGTCAGCTTCGACTACCGCAACGCCGCCCGGGAGGCCGGGGAGACCAAGTGGCGCTTCGGCTCGCTGGTCAACTACGGCATCGACGGGATGATCTCGTTCAACTGCCGTCCGCTGCGCGCCGCCATCTACACCGGGCTGAGCCTGGCGTCCCTCGCCACCCTCTACGCCCTGTGGGTCATCGGCGTGGCCGTCGTCGGCGGGGTCACCGCGCCCGGCTATGTGACGCTGGTGGCCATCATCGTGGGGCTGGGCGGCCTGCAGATGGTGATGCTCGGGCTGATCGGCGAGTACATCGGGCGGATCTACTACGAGACCAAGCGCCGACCGCACTTCCTGGTCAAGGAGAGCGACGGCGCCACGCCCGCGGCCGCCCCGGTGCGCGCGCCCACCCCCTCCGGGACCGCCGCCGTGGGCCCGCGGTCCCCCTGATGCGCGGCCCGGCCGCGGCGGTCCCCTGGGGACAGGTGGCCCGGTTCACGGTGGTCGGCGGCGTCAACACCGCGACGTTCTACGCCTGTTACCTGCCGCTGCACCGACTGCTGCCGTACTTCGCGGCCTACACGGCCGGCTTCGTGCTCAGCCTGGTCGGCTCCTTCTTCCTCAACACCTACTTCACCTACCGCACCCGCCCCACCTGGAAGAAGTTCCTGCTCTTCCCGCTGACCCAGGTCACCAACTACGCGGTGCAGAGCGCCGGTCTGGTGGCGCTGGTGAGCTGGCTGGGGATGAACAGCGTGGCCGCGCCGCTGGCCGCGGCCCTGCTGGCGCTGCCGGTCACCTTCGTCGTCTCCCGGCGGATCCTGCGGCCACCGCGCCGCCCGGACGGCGCCTGTGACCAGCCCGAGTCGCCGCCGGTGCGCTCCGGCCGACCGGCCTAGGGTCTGTCCGAACCTGACCCATCGGACAGGCCGTAGCTAGGGGCTGCCCGCGGCCCGCCAGGCCAGGAACGGCGCGGTCTGGCCGGCCTTTTGCTGCCGGGCCGCGTACAGCCGGCCGTCGTTGCCGAGGGCGACCAGCACCGCCCGCCCGGCCGTGTCCTGGGCCACCCCGGCCGCCGCCGAGTGCGCCAGTGCGCACCGCTGCCAGGGCTTGGGCGCGGCCTGCGCCATCGCCACCCGGACGTCGCCGGCGTCGTCCCGGGCGGCCAGCACCATCCGGTCGCCGCGGCCGGCCGGCGCCAGCGCCACCCGCCCGTAGCCGCCGGCCCGTTCGCACTGCCCGGCGACCCGCCAGGTGCCGAGCGCCCGCCGCCGCTCGGCGATCAGCACCCGGGCGGTCATCGACTGTCGGTAGGCGATCCGCACCACGCCGCCGGCCAGGGGGACGACGCTGACCGGACCGCCCGGCTCCGGCAGCCCGGTGGCCGCGCCGGGCCGGGGCTTCTCCCCCGGCTGCTTGGACACCCAGTGCTGCACCGTCCGGACGCTGGGCGCCACCAGATGGATCAGCCCCCCGGTGTCCACACACGCGTCGATCCCGTCGACGACCTGCGGGGACGCCCTGAGGGTGCCGACCCCGGCCGGCCCCTCCAGCCGGTCCCAGGGCGACCACTGCGCACCGTCCGGCCCGCTGCGGTGGCCGATCCCGCCGTCCCAGGTCCGGACGAAGACGTGCACGGTGCCGTCCGGCGCCGCCACCGCGGCCGGGTAGCCGACCTCCAGCGACCGGACCGGGTCCGGTTCCGGGGACCCCAGCGACGCCCAGTCCCCGAAGGCGGGCACCCCGCCCCGACCGGTGCCGGTCTGCCGCGCGGTGACCAGCTCGCGGTGGTGCTCGGTGTCCGGCCCCGGCAGGGCCGTCCGGGACGCGAACAGCTGGAGCGTGCCGTCCGGGTGGCGCACCGCGTGGATCTGACTCTCCAGCGACTCCCCGCCGACGAGCGCCGGGGCGCCGAACCGGCCGCTGCCCGGCGCCGTCTCCGCCCAGCAGTACGCGGCCCCGCCGAGCACCGCGAAGGCGGTCAGCCGCCCGTCCCGGGCCGGCCGCACCCAGGCGTTGGAGCCGGGGGCGCGCAGCCGGGTGCTGCGGGTCCAGTTCCGCGGGCTGCCGTTGAGGGCGGTGTCGCCGACCTTGCGGTCGCCGCAGCCGGCCGGATCGGCGCAAGGGCGGTGGTCGGCCCAGCCGTAGATGTTCAGCGTGCCGGCCTTGCGGCGGGCGGTGGACAGGTCGAGGTCGTTCGGCAGGACGCCGAGTTCGTAGCCGAGGTAGTTCTCCACGAGGGTCGGGGCGGGGGCGCCGCGTCGCCAGTAGCGGGCAAGCGCCGCCTGGGTGAAGTGGGCGGAGGCGGTGTGGTCCTGGTGGTCGAGGTAGCGCAGCCCGGCCAGCCGCGGGTCGCGGGTGGGCAGCGGCGGCTTGTCGGAGTGCACCGCGTTGGGGTCCAGGGTGCGCACGACGGTGGGCCGGACCCAGTCGAGGACCTCGGCCAGGGTGTCGGTGACCTGGTCGCGGGTGTAGCGGAACTGCCGCTGGACGGGGCTGCCCTCGGGGCGCAGCGTGGGCAGTGCGTCGATCACCCCGAGCCAGAGCCCGCGCAGGCTGGTGGCGCGCGGCAGGTAGACCGCGCGGGCCTCCACCAGCTCCACGAAGACCAGCTGGTGCTGGGGGGCGGCGCGCAGCGTCTGGACCTCCACCTGGAAGCCGGACAGCAGGGTGCGGGCCTCGGCGTCCCACACGCTCTCCTCGTCGCCGGTGGCCATCTGGGCGTGCGCGGCCAGCAGACCGTTGACCCGGGCCCGGGCGAAGGCCGACCGGTCGGGCACCACATGGTCGTGCAGGGTGCTGCTGCGGGGCGCGTTCCGGCCGTCGGACTCACCGCCCGTCAGACACACCGTGACGGTCCGCGCGCCGCTGCGGATGGCCTGTGCCAGGCCCGGGTTCATGAAGAACAGGCCGTCGTCGGGGTGCGCGATGACGTGCAGGAACACCTGCTCGGCCGGTTCCTCGACGGACTCCTGCGAACGGGCCGGCGGGGCCGGGCGGGTGCCGTCCGGGGACAGCCAGGCCCAGACGCCGGTGCCGGCGGTGCCCGCGAGAACGCCACCGCCGGTGGCCTGAAGCAACCGGCGGCGGGAGACGAGCGGTCCTGACCGGGGCACATCCTCAAGTATTTGCGGGCCCCGGCGATCCCGCGCGCCCGCGGTGCCCGCGGCGGCGCCCCCGCGCACCGGACACCGGGGCTCACCCACCCCGCACGACAACCCTTTCGGGTGAATGCCCGTCAGTCGACCGACGGGCGCGGCGCCGGCGGGCCGCCGCGCATCCCCGCGCCCCCGCCGAACCGGCCGGCGGACTGCCCGCGCCGGCCCCGGAGTTGGCGTCCTGGTCATTCCGCCGGACAGGTGTACGGATAACATCCCCCGGTAGTTCTCGATCGGGGGGTGGCTCCACATCAGCACGCACGACGACGTCTTCAAACCCCTGCGCGCCGAGGATCCGCGGGAGGTGGCCGGCTACCGGCTGCTGGCGCGGCTCGGCGAGGGCGGCATGGGGTCGGTGTACCTCACCCGCACCCGCGGCAACCAGCCCGCCGCCCTGAAGGTCATCCGCCGGGAGTTCGGCCAGGACCCGGACTTCCGCAGCCGCTTCGAGCAGGAGGTCAGGGCCGCCCGCCGGGTGCAGGGCTACCACATCGTGCCGGTCCTCGACCACGACACCGGCGGCGAACTCCCCTGGCTGGCCACGGCGTTCATCCCCGGCCTGCCGCTCGACGAGGCACTGCGGGACGGCCCGCTGCCGCTGCCGGCGGTCTTCCAGCTGATCGGCGCGGCGGCCGGCGCGCTGGGCTCGGTGCACGCCGCCGGGGTCGTCCACCGCGACCTCAAGCCCAGCAACGTGCTGCTCGGCCCGCAGGGCCCCTACGTCATCGACTTCGGCATCGCCCGGGCCGCCGACGCCACCCAGCTCACCCGCAGCGGCGGCTTCATCGGCACCCCGCAGTACATGTCCCCCGAGCACGCGAACGGCGCGCAGGTCACGCCCGCCGCCGACGTCTTCTCGCTGGGCCTGATCGCGGCGGTCGCCGCCACCGGCCGGCACCCGTACGGGGACGGCGCGGCGATCACCGTCGCCGCCCGGATCGCCAACACCGCGCAGGTCGCCCCGGACCTCGACGGCTACCCGGACGCGCTGCGCCCGCTGCTGAACCGCTGCCTGTCCGCCGACGCCCGACTGCGGCCGACACCCGCCGAGTTGGCGGAGCTGTGCCGGGCGGCGTCCGGGCGCGGGCCGCGGGACTTCGACGGCTGGCTGCCGGACGCGGTGGCCGCCGAGATCGCCCGCCGGGAGCGCGCCGCCAAGGAGCTGCCGGGGCCGCCGCCGGCCGCGGCCCCGCCGCCGCCCGGCTACGCCCCGACCCAGGGCCCCGCCGGCCCCACCCCCACCCGGGGCACGGGCCCGCACGCCGCCCCGACGCAGGACGCCACCGGCCCGGTGCCCCCGACGCCGGACGGCCCGCACGCGATGCCCACGGTCGGCCCCGGCGCGCCCGCGGCCGGCAAGCGGCGCAGCCCCGTGCTGCGGGCCGCGGTCGGCGCGGTGGCACTGATCGCCGTGGTCGGCGTCACCTGGACGGTGGCGCGCGCCGGCAGCTCGGGCGCGGACACCCCCGACCACCGGTCCACCGCCTCCCCGTCCACCACCCCGTCCTCCGACCGGCACAAGAAGGGCGGCGACACCTCCAGTCCCCCTGCCGAGCAGACGCCCGCCGCCGACCAGAACGCCGGCTACCAGGTCGTCTTCAAGGACCGCCCGTTCGCGCTGCGCGCCCCCGCGGCGGCGGACTTCAACTACATCGACCTGGACGTCCCCAAGGCCGTCCCCGGCGCCCAGATCAACGAAGCCCCCTACGAGATCACCTACAACGGGGTGTCCGGGATCGGGCTGGAGTTCCGCACCCCCATGGGCCGCAGCACCGGCCGCACCGCCCAGGCGTGCCTGGACGGCTCGCACACGGACGTCCTCCCGAAGCAGGTGCGCCGCGAGGAGCTGGACAAGGCGCAGACGATCCACGTGGGCACCCTGCTGTGCACGGAGACCACGGACCGCAACCTCGCGATGGTCGAGATCACCGGCATGAGCCCGAACCACGAGAGCAACATGCCGGACTTCGCGACGAAGGTGACCCTCTGGAAGAAGGACTAAGCGGTCTTGAGCAAGTCTTCTGTGGTTGGTGTCAGTGCTGTTGCCCGTCGGGTCATTGCCTGGTCGACGGCGGTGTGTAGTGCGGTGGTGCTGGTGTAGGCACGGACGGGCATGTCCTGGTACTTCACTGAGCGCCATATGCGCTCGATGAGGTTCAGCTCCGGCGATCGCGGTGGGAGGTAGAACAGGTGGACGCCGATGGCCTCCAGTTCTTCACGCCGTCCCTTGAAGAGTCTGGCGTGGTGGATCTGGGCGTTGTCCATGACGATCGTGCACGGTCTGACCCGCCGCCAACCAGGCGGCGGGTCAGTGAGACTGTCCGTTCCTTTGGGCAGGCGTGCGATGTGCGTGCAGACGAAGTCGAGAACCATCGAAGCGTCAATTTTGTGGTCGACGGCCCTCCACACCAGTTCGGGGCCTGGCCCGCTCTCGCTCAGTGCTCCCAGGACGTTGACCCGCCGGTTCTTGGTGTCCTCCCGCTTGACGACAGCGCGGACACCGGTGCGGGCCCAGGTGAAACCGGTGGGCAGGGTCGGAGAGAACCCGGACTCGTCCAGGTAGTACAGATCCTCGGTACCGGCTTCGGCCCTCAGCCGTACAGCCGTAGGCCCTCCAGCCGCTCCCACGCGGCGGCCTGGAGGGCCGGGCCGGCCTTGTGCCGCAGACTGTCGCGGGTACGTTTCCAGCGGAAACCGTCCCGGTGCAGCAGCACCGACAGCCAGGAAGAATCGACATTTACCCCACGCTCTCGGCGCAGCCACTCCGCCAAAGCGGGCAGCGTCCACGTGGTCCCCTCAGCCGCCGCGGTATCCAGCATCGCCTCCAGCGCGTCCAGGTCCTCGCGCGTCCACCGTGGCGGCCGACCCGACCGGGGCGCGTCGGCCAGGGCCTCGAAACTTCCGTCAAGGAACCGGCGCAGAGCTTTGCGCACGGTGACCACATGCCGGTCGACAATGGACGCGATCTCGGGAGCGTTGCGGCCCTGGGCCGACAGCCGCACGCATTCCAACCGCACCCGCTCATTCACCGGCAAGTCCCGAGCCCTCAACCGCCGCCCCAACTCCGCCTCATCCTCCGACGAGAGCTCCACCCACAACGGTCCTGCCATTCCAAACCCCCCTCCTGGTATGGCACATACCCAAACAGCACCACACTTCACCAAGACCGCTTAGTCACCTGAAACGGGGCGGGGCGGCCGGAAGGGATCCAGCCACCCCGCCCCGTCCGCCCCGTCCGCTCCGCCTACTCCGCCTACTCCGCGCCCAGCGCCGCCGTCACCGACCCGGCGAGCGCGTCGAGGTACCCCGCGGGCACCTCGTCGCGGACCACCAGCAGCCGCCAGTACAGCGGCCCGGTCAGCAGGTCGAGCGCCAGCCGGGGATCCACGTCCGCCGGCAGCTCGCCGCGCTCCACCGCCCGCGCCACCACCGCCGCCGCGACACCCTCCTGGCTGTCGTGCAGGGCGGCCTTGAGCGCCTCGGCCAGCTCCGGGCTGCGCGCCGCCTCGGCGAGCAGGTCCGGGATGATCTGCGAGGCCATCGGGTGTCCCAGCGCCCGGGCCGCGACCTCCAGCACCATCCGCACATCGCCGCGGAGCGACCCGGTGTCCGGGGCCGGCAGCCCCGCCGCGGCGACCGCCGAGACCACGTCCAGGACCAGGTGCAGTTTGGAGCGCCAGCGCCGGTAGACGGCGGTCTTGCCGACCCCGGCCCGGCGGGCGATGCCCTCGATGGACATCCGGGCGAAGCCGACCGCGGCCAGCTCCTCGAAGACCGCCGCGCGGATCGCGGCGGTCTTGTCCTCCCGCAGCACGGCGGCGCCGGCCGGGGCCCGGCGCGCCCCGGATGCCGCCGGGCCTCTCTCGCTCTCGGTGCCGTTCTTTGCCATGCCTTGATCCTAGCGGCACGACGCTACGGTTGCGTTTCGACGTGACCTCGCTCTAGTCTCGGCGTCGCGACGATACGGACCCGTTCCGTCGTCGTCCGGATCCTGCCGTCCCCGCGACCGCACTCCGAAGCCTCCGTACGAAAGCGAATGGCCGCATGCCCCAGACCCTCGCGCCCCCGGCCCCCGAACCGGCCGCCGTCCGACCGTCCGGCTCCGGCACCGCGCCCGACGCGGAGCTGAGCGCCCTGGCCGAACGCCACGGCCTCACGGTGAGCGGCGCCCGCCCCTCACTGGCCGAGTACACCCGCCAGCTGTGGCACCGACGGCACTTCATCACCTCGTTCGCCACCGCCAGGCTCACCGCGATGTACACCACCGCCAAGCTCGGCCAGCTGTGGCAGGTGATCACCCCGCTGCTCAACGCCGGCGTCTACTACTTGATCTTCGGTGTGCTGATCGGCACCCGGAAGGGCGTCCCGGACTACATCCCGTACCTGGTGACCGGCGTCTTCGTCTTCACCTTCCTGCAGAACTCGGTGATGGCCGGCACCCGGGCGATCTCCGGCAACCTCGGCCTGGTGCGCGCCCTGCACTTCCCGCGCGCCTGCCTGCCGATCTCGTTCTGCCTGGCACAGCTGCAGCAGCTGCTGTACTCCATGGGCGTGCTGATGGTCATCCTGCTGGCCTTCGGGCAGCTGCCGACCTGGTCCTGGCTGCTGGTCGTCCCGGCGCTGGCCCTCCAGTTCGTCTTCAACACCGGCCTGGCGATGGTCATGGCACGGCTCGGCGCGCGGACCCCGGACCTGGCGCAGCTGATGCCCTTCATCATGCGGACCTGGATGTACGCGTCCGGCGTGATGTTCAGCATCAGCGTGATCCTCAAGGGCAAGCACCTCCCGCAGATCGTGGTGGTGCTGCTGAACGGCAACCCCGCCGCGGTCTACATCGACCTGATGCGCTTCGCCCTGATCGACAGCTTCACCCGACACCAACTCCCGCCGCACGTATGGGCGTTCGCGGCCGGCTGGGCGCTGCTCGCGGGCGTCGTCGGCTATGTGTACTTCTGGAAGGCCGAGGAGCGGTACGGACGTGGCTGAGCACATGACGGAAGACCAGGGCGGCACCCGCCCGACGGCAGCGGACGAGGCCCGCATCCCGACCGTGATCGCGGACGATCTCCACATCGTCTACCGGGTCTACGGCACCGGTGCCGGCAAGGGCAGCGCGACCGCCGCGCTCAACCGCATCGTCCGGCGCCGCCCCTCGGTGGGCGTGCGCGAGGTGCACGCGGTCAAGGGCGTCTCCTTCACCGCCTACCGCGGCGAGTCGATCGGCCTGATCGGCTCGAACGGCTCCGGCAAGTCGACCCTCCTCAAGGCCGTCGCCGGACTGCTGCCCGCCGAGCGCGGCAAGGTCTACACCCACGGCCAGCCCTCGCTGCTGGGCGTCAACGCCGCCCTGATGAACGACCTCACCGGCGAGAAGAACGTCCTCCTCGGCGGCCTGGCGATGGGCATGAGCCGCGAACAGGTCCGCGCCCGCTACGACGACATCGTCGACTTCTCCGGCATCAACGAGAAGGGCGACTTCATCTCGCTGCCGATGCGCACCTACTCCTCCGGCATGGCGGCCCGACTGCGGTTCTCCATCGCCGCCGCCAAGGACCACGACGTGCTGCTGATCGACGAGGCACTGGCCACCGGCGACCGGGCCTTCCAGAAGCGCTCCGAGGCCCGCATCCGCGAACTGCGCGAGGAGGCCGGCTCGGTCTTCCTCGTCAGCCACAACAACAACTCCATCCGCGACACCTGCGACCGCGTCCTCTGGCTCGAAAGGGGCGTCCTCCGCATGGACGGCCCCACCGACGAAGTCCTCGCGGCCTACGAGGAATTCACCCACGCCTAGCAGCCCCTCCCCCTTCCCCACCCCCGCATGGACGCACGAGCGCCGGACGGCCCAGCCGACCGGCGCTCCCCCATTCCGGGCCCGGCAATTCCCCGGCCCGCACATCCCAGCCCGTCCGGCGTTTGAGGACGAGCGCAGCGATACCCCGGCCCGCACGGGCCCACCACCCGCCCCCCCACGGCCCACGGCGACACGCCGGACCGGCACACCACGCACAAGCGCCGGACGGGCATCACCAGCCCGTCCGGCGCTTGAGGACAAGGGGGGCAGGCGCCGCACGGCGCCGCCCCACCCGGCTCAGCTATGCGTACGCAGCAACGTACGCATCGTCCGCATGGCCACCGAAAGGTTCGCCAGATCGAACCCCTCGGACCCGTGGATCTCCTCCAGCGTGGCCCGGGCCCGCGTCAGGATCGCGACGTTGGCCTCCTCCCACGCCTTGAACCGCTCCTCCGGCGTCGCGGACCCGTTGCCCACCGCGAGCACGTCCGAGGTGAGCGCGGCGTGCGCGGCGAAGAGGTCCTCGCGGATCGAGGCGCGGGCCATCGACTGCCAGCGGTCGTTCCGCGGCAGCTCCAGGATGCGGTCCAGGAGCTGGTTGATCCGCAGCCGGTCGCCCAGGTCGTAGTACACCTCGGCGACGGCCAGCGGCTCCTTGCCGGTCCGGTCCGCGATGGCGACGATGTCCAGCGTCGGGAAGACCGAGGAGAAGCCGGACACCTGGACGGCCAGCGGCTCGGGCACCCCGGCGTCGGTCAGCTCCTCCAGGATCGTCTGGTACCACTCCAGGTCGCTGCCCTGGAGCAACTTGGGCAGCTCCGCCCAGACCTGCGCCACCCGCTCCGAGAAGAAGTCGATCGTCCCGGACAGCTCCAGCGGCTGGCGGCGGTTGTTGAGCAGCCAGCGGGTGCCGCGCTCGACCAGCCGGCGCGAGTGCAGCCGGATCCGGGTCTGGACGTCGGCCCCGACGGTGTTGTCCAGCGCCTCGACGTCGTCCCAGACCTGGTTGAGCCGGAAGATCGCGCGGGCCGCGGTGTGCGCCCGGACGACCTCCTCCAGCGACGCCCCGGTCTCCTCCCGCATCCGGTGCAGGAAGCTCGTACCGCCGGTGTTGACGGTGTCGTTGACCATCACCGTGGTGACGATCTCGCGACGCAGCGCGTGCCCGTCGACCTGCTCGGTGAACTTCTCCCGCAGCGCGGTCGGGAAGTAGGCGTGCAGCAGGTGCTGGAGGTAGGGGTCGTCCGGCAGTGCCGTCTGGATCAGCTCGTCGGCCACCGTGATCTTGGTGTAGGCGAGCAGGACCGCGGTCTCCGGCTGGGTCAGGCCGCGCCCGGCGCTCAGCCGCTCCCGGATCTGCCGGTCGGTGGGCAGGAACTCCAGCGCCCGGTCCAGGTGGCCGTCGCGCACCAGGCGGCGCATGAAGCGCTGCTGGGCGTGGAGCATGCTGGAGGACTGGGCGAGGGCCAGCGCCAGCGCGGTGTTCTGTGCGTAGTTGTTGCGCAGCACCAGCGAGCCGACCTCGTCGGTCATCTGCGCCAGCAGCTTGTTGCGCTGCTTGACCGTCATGTCGCCGTTGGCGACGACGGAGTTGAGCAGGATCTTGATGTTGACCTCGTGGTCGGAGGTGTCCACACCGGCGCTGTTGTCGATCGCGTCGGTGTTGATCTTCCCGCCTGCCGAGGCGAACTCGATCCGGCCCAGCTGGGTCAGGCCGAGGTTGCCGCCCTCGCCGACGACCTTGACCCGCAGGTCCTCGCCGTTGACCCGGATCGCGTCGTTGGACTTGTCGCCGACGTCGGCGTGCGACTCCGTCGACGCCTTCACGTACGTGCCGATGCCGCCGTTCCACAGCAGGTCCACCGGGGCCTTGAGGATGGTCTGCATCAGGTCGGCCGGCGTCATCTTCTTCACGCCGGCCTCGATGCCGAGCGCGGCCCGCACCTGGGCGTTGATCGGGATGGACTTCGCCGACCGCGGGTGGATGCCGCCGCCCTGCGAGAGCAGTTCGGTGTTGTAGTCCGCCCACGAGGAGCGCGGCAGCTCGAACAGCCGGCGGCGCTCGGCGTACGAGGTCGCCGCGTCCGGCTTGGGGTCGAGGAAGATGTGCCGGTGGTCGAAGGCGGCGACCAGCCGGATGTGCTCGCTGAGCAGCATGCCGTTGCCGAAGACGTCACCGGACATGTCGCCGACGCCGACGACGGTGAAGTCCTCGGTCTGGGTGTCGTGGCCCAGCTCGCGGAAGTGCCGCTTGACCGACTCCCAGGCGCCGCGGGCGGTGATGCCCATGCCCTTGTGGTCGTAGCCGGCGCTGCCGCCGGAGGCGAACGCGTCGCCCAGCCAGAAGCCGTAGGACTCGGCGACCTCGTTGGCGATGTCGGAGAACGTCGCGGTGCCCTTGTCGGCGGCGACCACCAGGTAGGTGTCGTCCTCGTCGTGCCGGACGACGCCCTTGGGCGGCACGACCTCGCCGGCGACGAGGTTGTCGGTGATGTCCAGCAGACCCGAGATGAAGGTCTTGTAGCAGGCGATGCCCTCGGCCAGCCACGCGTCGCGGTCCAGCGACGGATCCGGCAGCTGCTTGCCGACGAAGCCGCCCTTGGCGCCGACCGGCACGATGACGGTGTTCTTGACCATCTGCGCCTTGACCAGGCCGAGGATCTCGGTGCGGAAGTCCTCCCGCCGGTCCGACCAGCGCAGACCACCGCGCGCCACCTTGCCGAACCGCAGGTGGACGCCCTCGACGCGGGGCGAGTACACCCAGATCTCGTAGGCCGGGCGGGGCGCCGGCAGATCGGGGATGGCCTGCGGGTCCAGCTTCATGGACAGGTAGGAGTGCGGCCGGCCCGTGCTGTCGCGCTGGTAGTGGTTGGTGCGCAGGGTCGCCTTGATGACGGTGAGGAAGGAGCGCAGGATGCGGTCCTCGTCGAGGGAGGCGACCTGGTCCAGGGCGCCGTCCAGCTCCTCCATCAGCCCGTCGATCAGCTCGGTGCCGGCGCTCTGCCGCTCCGGGGACATCCGCGCCTCGAAGAGCGAGACCAGCAGCCGGGTGGTGTGGACGTTGTTGGAGAGGGTGTCCTCCATGTACGTCTGGCTGAAGGTCGAGCCGGCCTGCCGCAGGTACTTGGCGTAGGCGCGGAGCACCATCGCCTGCCGCCAGTCGAGGCCGGCCCGCAGCACCAGCTGGTTGAAGTCGTCGCTCTCGGCGGCGCCCGTCCACACCGCGGTGAACGCCTCCTGGAAGCGCTCGCGGGCGTCGTCGCCCGAGACGTACGCGGGCATCCGCAGACCGAAGTCGTAGATCCAGGCGAGCGCGGAGTCCGCGCAGCGCAGCTCGTGCGGGCGCTCGTCGATCACCTCGACGCCCAGGCGGTTGAGGCCGGGCAGCACCTTCGACAGGGAGACCGGCTCGCCCCGGCGGTAGATCTTGAAGCGGCGCTCACCGGGGCCGGCGTTGACCGGCTCGTAGAGGCTGACCGCGAAGTCGTGGCCCGGCTCCTCGGTGAGCTTCTCCAGGTGCTGGAGGTCGGCGACCGCGGCGCGCGGGTTGTTCTCGGCCTTGTAGCCCTCGGGGAAGGCGTGGGCGTAGCGGCGCAGCAGCTCGGCGGCGCGCTCCTCGCCGACCTCGGCGGTCAGCGCCTCGGCGAAGCCGTCGGCCCAGGAGCGGGCGGCCTCCACCAGCCGGCTCTCGATGCGGTCCACGTCCGTGTCGGTGAGCTCGGACAGCGCGGTGCCGGGCTCGACGCGGATGAGGAAGTGCAGCCGGGAGAGCACCGATTCGGTGTTCCAGGCGGTGAAGTCGACGCTGGTGCCGCCCAGTTCCTCCTTGAGGATGTCGATCAGCCGCAGCCGGACGGCGGTGGTGTAGCGGTCCCGCGGGAGGTAGACGAGGGCGGAGTAGTAGCGGCCGTACTCGTCCTGGCGGAGGTAGAGCCGCAGGCGGCGGCGCTCTTGGAGGTAGAGCACGCTGGTCGCGATGGACCGCAGCTGGTCGGGCGGGGTCTGGAACAGCTCGTCGCGGGGGTAGGTCTCCAGGATCTGGAGCAGGTCGCGGCCGTCGTGGCTGTTCGGGCTGAAGCCGGCGCCCTCCAGGACCTCGGCAACCTTGCGGCGGATCACCGGCACCCGGCGGACGGACTCGGTGTACGCGGCCGAGGAGAACAGGCCCAGGAAGCGCCGCTCCCCGATGACGTTGCCCTCCTTGTCGAACTTCTTCACGCCGACGTAGTCGAGGTAGGAGGGCCGGTGGACGGTGGCGCGGCTGTTGGCCTTGGTCAGGATCAGCAGCTTGTGCTCGCGGGCCTTGGCGCGGGCGTCCGCGGGCAGCCGGTTGAAGGACGGCGAGACGGGGTGGCCGGCGTCGCTCTCGCGGTGCGCGGGGTCGGAGCGCAGGATGCCCAGGCCGGTGCCGGGGATCGCGGTGAGGACGTCCTCCTCGGAGCCGTCCTCGCAGGGCGCGGAGGCGAGCTCGTACTCGCGGTAGCCGAGGAAGGTGAAGTGGTCGTCGGAGAGCCAGCGCAGCAGCTCCCGGGCCTCCTCGACATCCTCCTCGCGGATGTCGTCGGCGATCGGCTCGGTGGGCAGCTCCTCGGCGATCCGCAGCGCGGCGGAGCGCATCTTGTCCCAGTCCTCGACGGCCTCGCGGACGTCGGAGAGCACCCGCAGCAGATCCGCCGTGATCTGCTTGAGGTCCTCCTTGTCGGTCTCCCGGTCGGTCTCGACGTGGATCCAGGACTCGGTGACCGCGTCGTGCGGCAGCTCGGCGGCCTTGCCGCCGCCGTTGGCGCCGCGCCCGTCGCCGTTGGCGCCGAGGATCTCGATCAGCTTGCCGGTGACGTCCCGGCGGACGGTGACCTGCGGGTGGATCACGACATGGATGCCGCGCCCCTGCCGCGAGAGCTCGTTGGTGACCGAGTCGACCAGGAAGGGCATGTCGTCGGTGACCACCTCGACCACGGAGTGGCTGCACATCCAGCCGTTCTCCTCGACGGTCGGGGTGTGCACCCGCACATTCGCGGTGCCCTGGGGCCGGTGCTCGGCGAGGCGGAAGTGGGAGAGTGCGGCACCGAAGACATCGACCGGGTCGCGGTCGGCGAGGTCCTCGGGGGCGGTGTGCAGGTAGTAGCGCTGGAGGTATCCCGCAAGGGTGTCCGGGTCCAGTCCGCGGACCGGGGACTTCCCCCCGGCCGGGCTGCTCTCACCTACCCGGGCGGCCCTCGCGAGCAGCTCGTTTTTGGCTTCGTCCAGCTTGGTCTGCATGTCCTCTGGCTCCTGTCGCGCGCCGTTGCGTGACGTTGTGGAAAAAGGTGGGAAGGGCTGCTGAAGCCGCACAACGCCCCCGCGACGCGAGGTGTCCTGTCGCTGTCGACGCTATGCCGCGATGGGGGGAGGCCGTGCCGTTGTCGACGAGTTGTGATGACGTCGACATGGATTGGCGGCCGCAACGGTCAGCGCTCGCCCGGTCACGGTGGTGTCCCGGGCGCACGGCGGGGGCCTTGCCACCCCCGCGGGCTATCGCGCTGATCACGGTGCAAGGCTATCTCTCCCGGCAAGTGCCCCGTTATGCGCCGTGCACGTAAAACCACACCCTTAACTTGGCCCTTCTGGACAATGGGGCGCCGGGGTGGCGTATGCGTGGCGGCTCGGGCGCCGGTCCCCGTCGCCTAGGCGGCGAGGTCCTCCGCGATCTGCACGGCCTCGGTGAGGCTGTCCACCACCGGCACCCCGGCGGCCGTCAGACTGCTCCGACTGTGCGAACCGCCGGTGTACAGCACGGCGTGGGCTCCCGCGTCGCGGGCGGCCACCGCGTCGTCGACGGCGTCCCCGATCACCACCGTACGCCCCGGGTCGACGCGCTCCAGGGCCGCCAGATGACGCACCATGTGTGCGCTCTTCGAGCCCCCGGACGGGCCCGTGCGGCCCTCGACCCGCACGAAGCGCGAGGCTATGCCGAGGCCGCGCACCAGGGGTATCAGCTCGTCGTGGCCGAACATGCTGAGGATCGACTGGCTCCGCCCGGCCGCCTGCCACGTCGCCAGCAGCCCGTCCGCGCCGTCGGCGAGGCCGCAGCCCGCCCGGTGCTCGGTGTAGTACCGGTGGAAGGTCGCGTCCATCAGCAGCCACTCGGCCTCGGTCGGCAGCCGCCCCATCAGCCGCTCGTAGAACCGCGGCACCGGCACGCAGTACAGCTCGCGGTACTGCTCCAGCGTGATCGGCTCCAGGCCGATCTCCGCGAAGGCGGAGTTGGTCGCCGCGATCACGGCGTCGGTGTCGTGGAACAGGGTGCCGTTCCAGTCCCACACGATGTGTGCGACGGGCTTCATCATGTCGTCCCCCCGGTCCTTCCCCCGTGCGGTTGCCATGGGGAAAACCGTACCCGCCGCCACTGACAACGGCTCCGAGCCGGTGGCCGGGCCACCGCGCCGGGGTCACCCCAGCAGCTGCGGAATCTCCTGCACCCCGAACCACATCAGGTCGTGGTCCTCGGCGCCGTCCACCGTGAACTGGGCGTCGTCGTCGCCGAGATCGGCCGCGCCCAGCGCCGCCGCGGCCGCCGCCACGTCCTCCTCCGCGTCCGCGGAGTCCACATGCACCGCCGCCGCCTTCGACAGCGGCACCGGCCCGGTGATCCGCACCTCGCCCAGCGACGACGGGTCCAGCCCGCGGTCCGGGTCCACGGCCGCGCCGCGGTCCGGCACGTCCACCGCCACCACGACCCGCCGCCGGGGCACCTCCGGGTGCCCGGCCAGCAGCCGCAGCGACGCCTGCGCCGCGCGGTTGAGCGCCGCGTACTCCAGCTCCTCGATGTCGTCCGAGACGTACCACTCCCGCAGCGCGGGCGTGACGGCGTACGCGAGCAGCGGGCCGGCCCCCAGCTCGCCGCCCTTGTGTGCCTCAGCGAGCCCGGAAAGCGTCAGGGGGACGTAGACACGCATAACAGCCGCTCTCGCTAGATCCAGAACAATGCCCAGCCAGCATACGGCCGTGCGTCCCCCTTCGTGCCGCCGCTGCGCCGCCCGGCCCGCCGGCCTCCGGGGCGTCCGCCGGCCCTGCCCCGCCCCGTGATCCCGGGCCCGCACCACGGACGGGTGAAATTCGTCCGCCCCGCCCGGGCCGGCCGGACGCCTTGCCGCCGCCGGCGCCCCACCGACAAGATCCCGGACCACAAGCTACCGCCCGGTAAGCACGCCGGGCCCGGCCGAGGGGGCACTGCGATGACCGACACGACCAGCGACAACACCGCCGCGACCGGCGCCACGACGGGCGCCCGCCCGGCCTGGGCCACCCCGCCACCGCAGCGCCCGCGCCCCGGCCGCACCGCACCGGACGCGCCCGCCGCCGACGCCCCGGCACCCGCCCCGACCGTCCCCCGCCCCCGCAGCTCCCCCACCGACCGCACGCCCCACGGCGCCGACACCCGCGCCGAGCCGGCACCGACGCCGGCCGCCCCGCGGCGTACCGCGCCCCCGGCCCACCGCGGCACCCGCCGCCCCACGGGCCCCGCAGGACGCGGCCCCGGCTCGTCCGGCAACCGCGGCCCCACCCACACCCCACACCTCACCCGCACCACCGTGCAGCGCCGCCCCACCACCCACCCGGACACCCCGCTCCCCAGCCCCGGCGCCCGGCGCCGCGCCCAGGAGAGCCGCCCCCACCTCTGGTTCGCCCACCAGCTCCTGCTCACCCTGAGCGGCCAACGCCCCGTCCACGTCCTCCTCGGGCACGCCCTGCCCACCGCCTACGACCGGCTCGCCGAGCTCGCCCCGCTGTCGCCGCTGCGCCCCTACGTCGCCCCGGGCCTGCGCGCCCCCGTCCCGGCCCTGCACGAATGCGGCCTGTGCCGCCCCCGCGACGGCGTCATCGAGGCGTTCGCGCGCATCACCACCGGCGTCCGCCTGCGCGCCCTGGCGTTCCGCCTGGAACGGGGCACCGACACCCGCTGGCGCTGCGCCGCCCTCGACGTCGGACCGCTCCCCCAGGGCCCGCCCGGCGGACCGGCCCCGGGCCGACCCTGAAGAGCGCGCAGCGGGCCCGGACGACAGCGCAGGGCGCCCCGGCCGGCCATGGCCAGGGCGCCCTGCGCTGTCGTCTCCGCCGCGCGGCGGACCGCTCACGTCATGCGGCTCACTTCTTGCGGCGCCGCCCGGCGCTCTTCTGCGCCTTGCGCCGCTCGGCGCGGGTCAGCCCGTCGGCCTCCGAACGGGCCGGGCCGTCGCCGTCCACGTCGCTGACGAAGTCGCCCTCGATGACGCTGCCGTCACCGTCGACCTTCGGCGCGGTGAAGTGCAGCCGGTCGGGCCGCTGCGGCGCCTCCAGGCCCTTGGCGTGGATCTCCGGACGCCCCGCGCCGGCCGCCGCCGGAACGGCCTCCCCACCACCCTGCTCCACCTGGGCGGCGTCCGCGGCCTGCTCCACCGGGACCTCCTCGACCTGCTGCTCCACCTGGACCTCCAGGTTGAACAGATAGCCGACGGACTCCTCCTTGATGCCGTCCATCATCGCGGTGAACATGTCGAAGCCCTCGCGCTGGTACTCCACCAGCGGGTCCTTCTGGGCCATCGCCCGCAGACCGATGCCCTCCTGGAGGTAGTCCATCTCGTAGAGGTGCTCGCGCCACTTGCGGTCCAGGACGGACAGCACCACGCGGCGCTCCAGCTCCCGCATGATCTCCGAGCCCAGCTGCTCCTCGCGGGCGGCGTACTGCTCGTGGATGTCGTCCTTGATGGCGTCGGCGATGAACTCGGCGGTCAGGCCCGCGCGGTCGCCGACCTCCTCCTCCAGCTCGTCGATGGTCGCCTTGACCGGGTAGAGCTGCTTGAACGCGCCCCACAGGCGGTCCAGGTCCCACTCCTCGGCGAAGCCCTCGACGGTCTCCGCCTGGATGTAGGCGTCGATCGTGCCGTCCATGAAGTGCTTGATCTGCTCCTGGAGGTCCTCGCCCTCCAGGACGCGACGCCGCTCACCGTAGATGACCTCGCGCTGGCGGTTGAGGACCTCGTCGTACTTCAGGACGTTCTTGCGGGTCTCGAAGTTCTGCTGCTCGACCTGCGACTGGGCGGAGGCGATCGCCCGCGTCACCATCTTGTTCTCGATCGGCACGTCGTCGGGCACATTGGCCATCGCCATGACCCGCTCGACCATCTGCGCCTTGAACAGCCGCATCAGGTCGTCGCCCAGGGAGAGGTAGAACCGCGACTCGCCCGGGTCGCCCTGACGGCCGGAACGACCGCGCAGCTGGTTGTCGATGCGCCGCGACTCGTGCCGCTCGGTGCCCAGGACGTAGAGCCCGCCGAGCTCCTTGACCTCCTCGAACTCCGCCTTCACGGCCGCCTCGGCGCGCTCCAGCGCGGCGGGCAGCGCGGCCGCCCACTCCTCGACGTGGTCGACCGGGTCCAGCCCCATCCGGCGCAGCTCGGTCTCGGCGAGGTCGTCGGGGTTGCCGCCGAGCTTGATGTCCGTACCACGGCCGGCCATGTTGGTGGCGACCGTCACCGCGCCCTTGCGGCCGGCCTGGGCGACGATCGACGCCTCCCGCTCGTGCTGCTTGGCGTTGAGCACCTCGTGCACGATGCCGCGCTTGCGGAGCTGCTGCGAGAGGTACTCGGACTTCTCGACCGAGGTGGTGCCGACCAGGATCGGCTGGCCCTTCTCGTGCTTCTCGGCGATGTCCTCGACGACCGCGTCGAACTTCGCGGGCTCGGTGCGGTAGATCAGGTCCGCCTGGTCCTTGCGGACCATCGGCCGGTTGGTCGGGATCGGGACCACGCCGAGCTTGTAGATCTGGTGGAACTCGGCGGCCTCGGTCATGGCCGTACCGGTCATGCCGGAGAGCTTGTCGTAGAGGCGGAAGAAGTTCTGCAGGGTGATCGTGGCGAGCGTCTGGTTCTCGTCCTTGATCTCCACGCCCTCCTTCGCCTCGATGGCCTGGTGCATGCCCTCGTTGTAGCGGCGGCCGGCGAGGATACGGCCGGTGTGCTCGTCGACGATCATGACCTCGCCGTCGATGACGACGTAGTCCTTGTCGAGCTTGAACAGCTCCTTGGCCTTGATCGCGTTGTTGAGGTACCCGACCAGCGGCGTGTTGACCGACTCGTAGAGGTTGTCGATGCCCAGCCAGTCCTCGACCTTGCCGACACCGGACTCGTGGATGCCGACGGTGCGCTTCTTCTCGTCGACGTCGTAGTCGCCGGTCTCCTCGACACCGCGCTGCGGGTTGGCCGGCTCGCCCCGCTTGAGGCGCTGCACCAACTTGGCGAAGTCGCCGTACCACTTGGTGGCCGAGTCCGCCGGACCGGAGATGATCAGCGGCGTACGGGCCTCGTCCACCAGGATCGAGTCGACCTCGTCGACGATCGCGAAGTTGTGGCCGCGCTGGACCAGTTCGTCCTTCGACCACGCCATGTTGTCGCGCAGGTAGTCGAAGCCGAACTCGTTGTTGGTGCCGTAGGTGATGTCACAGCCGTACTGCTCGCGGCGCTGAGCCGGCGTCATGTCGGCCAGGATGCAGCCGACGGTCAGGCCCAGGAACTTGTGGACCCGGCCCATCATCTCGGAGTCGCGCTCGGCGAGGTAGTCGTTGACCGTGATCAGGTGGACGCCCTTGCCGGACAGCGCGTTCAGATACGCCGGGAGGGTACCGACCAGGGTCTTGCCCTCACCGGTCTTCATCTCCGCGACATAGCCGAGGTGCAGGGCCGCACCGCCCATCAGCTGGACGTCGTAGTGGCGCTGGCCGAGCACCCGCTTGGCGGCCTCGCGCACAGTGGCGAACGCCTCGGGCAGCAGGTCGTCGAGGCTCTCGCCGTCGGCGTAGCGCTGCTTGTACTCGTCGGTGAGCGCCCGCAGCTCGGCGTCGGAGAGGGCCGCGAAGTCCTCTTCGACGGAGTTCACCTGGCCCGCGATGCGGTGCAGCTTGCGCAGGATCTTTCCTTCGCCTGCACGCATGATCTTCGTCAAGACGGACACTTGGGCTGGTCTCCTTGCCGGTCGGGCCTGCACGGTCGAGTGCGCGGGCGCGGCATGTTTCCAAGGGGGCAGGCCCCGCCGCAACGGCCATCGTAAAGGAGGACGCTGTCCGGCCGGGAGGTCCGCCGCAGTCGAGCCCGCAGACCCCTCGCCTCGTCAACGCACGAGCCCGCGAGAAGGTGCCGGAAAACTTTCCGCCGTACTGCTCGAACGGTTCCGAAAGATCCCTCACACATTCCCCTGAACCTTCGGGCGAAGTTCCGGGAAACCAGCCCCGGCAACGGCCCCGCGGCCCGTGCGCCGCCGCTCCCGGCACCCCGGCGAAAACGGCTCGCGGCCCACCGCGCGGCGCCGCAGACTCACCGCATGAAACCCGTCACCCTCACCACCGACCGCCTGCTGCTGCGCCCCTTCGAGCCCTCCGACGTGCCCGCCGTCCACACCGCTTGTCAGGACCCCGCCATTCCCCGCTGGACCGCCGTCCCCACGCCGTACGGCCTCGACGACGCGGAACGGTTCGTCGGCACGGCCGTCCCCGAGGGCTGGCGGAACGACACCGCCTACACCTTCGCCGTGGCCACCCGGGACGGGGGAACCCTCGTCGGCTCCATGGGCCTGGTCCGACTCGACCGGCTGCGCACCGTGGAGCGGCAGGCGGAGCTCGGCTACTGGACCGCGAAGGAACACCGCGGCAAGGGATACACCGCGGAAGCGGCCGGCGCGGTGGTGCGCTGGGCCTTCCGCGAACTGGGCGTGGAGCGCATGGAGTGGCTCGCCGAGGCCGGCAACGAGGGCTCCTGGGCCGTCGCCCGCAAGGTCGGCTTCCGGCGGGAGGGCACCCTGCGCGCCAAACTGGTGCACGGCGACATCCGCCGGGACCTGTGGATCGGCTCCCTGCTCCCGTCCGACCTGCCCCGCGAGCCCGCCCCCGCCGGCTGCGCCACCGCCCCGGCCCAGGACCCCACGCCCTACCTCCCGCACCCACGCTGACCTGCACAAACACCCGAAGTCCGGAGCGTTGTCAGTGGCCGCCCCTACGCTGTGCGACATGACCGCAGCCACGCAGCGACAGCCCGCCCCGCGCCCCGTCACCACCCTGTCCGCGGACGACGCCCGGCGGATGGCACTGCGGGCCCAGGGCCTGCTCGGCGCCCCGGCGCGAAGCGCTTCCACTCAGGGTGGTGGTGGGCGGCGGGATGTCACAGCAGCGCGAAGCGCTTCCACTCAGGGTGGTGGTGGGCGGCGGGATGTCACAGCAGCGCGAAGCGCTTCCACTCAGGGTGGTGGTGGGCGGCGGGAGGGCGTCCGCGGGATGCTGCGTCGCCTCGGCGCGGTCCAGCTCGACACGATCTCCGTGCTCGCCCGCTCCCACGAGCTGGTCCCCTACGCCCGCCTCGGCGCGGTCGGCCGCTCCGCCGTCGAGTCCGCGTACTGGTCGTCGAGCCCCGAGGGCGAGCCCCCGGCCCGGCCGCACAGCTTCGAGTACTGGTCGCACGCGGCCTGCATCCTGCCCATCGAGGAGTGGCCGCACTTCGCCTTCCGCCGCCGCGCCCGGCGGGCCAAGGGCCACCGCTGGCACGTCATGAAGGACTCCGCGCGCTCCTGCGCCGCCGTCCTGGACCGCCTCAAGGCCGACGGCCCGCTCACCACCTCCCAGCTGGGCGGCGGTCGGAACGGCGGCGAGTGGTGGGACTGGTCCGAGACCAAGATCGCCGTGGAGTGGCTACTGGACACCGGCGACGTGGTCTGCACGGAGCGCCGCGGCTGGAAGCGGATCTACGACCTCGCCGAGCGCGCCGTCCCCGAGCCGCTGCTGCACGACGACCTCGACGACGCGGAGTGCATCCGGCGCCTGGTCGCCCAGGCCGGCGCCGCGATGGGCGTGGCCACCCGAGCGGACCTCGCCGACTACCACCGCCTCAAGGGCGAGCAGGTGGACTCCGTCATCGAGGGCACCGGGCTGGTGCCGGTGACCGTCGAGGGCTGGGCCAAGCCCGCCTGGGCGGACCCCGAAGCGCTCGCCGCAGCGCCCCGCGGCCGGCACCGCACGACCCTGCTCTCCCCGTTCGACTCCCTCATCTGGGACCGCCCCCGCACGGAACGGATCTTCGACTTCACCCACCGCCTGGAGGCGTACGTCCCCAGGCCCAAGCGAATACACGGCTATTTCGCGATGCCGCTGCTGGCCGGCGGCAAACTGGTGGGCCGCGTCGACCCGGCCCGCGAGGGCCGCACCCTGGTCGCCCGCCAGCTCTCGCTCCAGGGCCCCAAGGCCGTCCGCCCCATGGCCCAGGCCCTCCGCGAGGCCGCAACATGGGTGGACTGCGACACCGTCCGCATCGAGCGCTGCGACGACGCACAGCTGGCCGCCGCCCTGCGCACCGAACTCACCCGAACCGACGAGGACGACACCCGCGCCGGCGAGGGCACCACGGACTGACCCACCCGGCCCGGCACCGGCGGCACCCCGGGGGCTGCCCGCCCCCGACGTCACCGGATTTCGAGGATCTTCTCCCGCATCGCATAGACCACGGCTTCCATCCGGGAATGCAGCTGGAGCTTCTCCAGGATGTTGCGCACGTGGTTCTTGACGGTGTTCTCGGAGATGAACAACTCCTTGGCGATATCCCGGTTGTTCATGCCGGTGGCGACGAGTTTGAGGACCTCCAGCTCGCGGTCGGTGAGCCGGGGCGCCGGCACCAGACGACGTTCGTCGGTGCGCTGGATCATCGATTTGAACTCCGTCAGGAGCTTGGACGCCATCGACGGGCTGATCTGCGACTGGCCGTCGGCGACCGCCCGGATCGCGGTGGCCACCTCGTCGGTGGAGATCTCCTTGAGGAGGTACCCGGTGGCGCCCGCCTTGATCGCGTCGTAGAGATCGGCCTCTTCGTCGCTGATCGTCAGCATGATGATCTTCGCGCTGGGCGCCACCTCCTTGATGGAGGTGCACGCCTCGATCCCACCGCGCCGGGGCATCCGCACGTCCATCAGCACGATGTCGGGCAGCAGGTCGGCGGCCTTGTCGACCGCCTCCGCGCCGTCGCCCGCCTCACCGACGACCTGGATGTCCTCCTCCTGCGCCAGCACGATCTCCAGGCCGCGACGGAACAGCGCATGATCATCCACGACGAGGACGCGGATCGGTTCCTTGCGCGGCACCCGCGCGGCCCCGTCCCCGTCGCCGGCCCCCACACCGCACGCGTCGCCGTCCGCATCATTCCGCGCGGGCCCGAAACTCTCCCCCATGGTTCCTCCCCGTCAACTACTCGGCCGAGGGCCAGAGCTTGGATATAAGGCTGGTTGACAACAGCCCTTTGCGGCCGGCCCGATCAATGCCATACGACCGTCTCCCCGGCATGTCGCCGTTTCGTGCCCACATACTCCCCGGCTGGCACAAACACTATACGGCTTCAACTCCAGCCCTCCGCAGGCACGATGGTGCCCCCGGGCGTGCGCCGGGGGCACCGAACAGATGGGGGTCAGCCACCCAGCGCGCCGCCTGCGCCGCCGGGCGATTCCTCTCCGAACGCGTCGGAATTCAAGTGGATGACGCCGTAGTCGTAAGCGTGCCGCCGATAAACGACACTCGGCTGCTTGGTCTCGGCGTCGACGAAGAGATAGAAGTCGTGTCCGACCAACTCCATCTCGTAGAGCGCCTGGTCGAGCGCCATCGGCGCCGCCGAATGGGTCTTCTCGCGGACGACCACGGGCCCTTCGCCCTGGATCTCCAGCGACCCCATCCGGGTGGTCGGCACCTTCTCCCGCTCCGCGGCTTCCTCGGCGGCCGTCAGGCCGTGGCCGTTCAGCCGTGCCGCGTCGGGGACGGTGATCGCGACTTCGCTCGCCGGGATGCGTCCGTTGCCGCGACGCGAGTGGCGCTTGTCGTTCTGTTTCCGCAGGCGCGCCTCCAGCTTGGCTGTTGCCAGATCCAGCGCGGCGTACGGGTCGGCTGCGGCCGCCTCGGCCCGGACCACCGGGCCACGGGAGCGGAGCGTGATCTCCACTCGGTCGGAACGGTCGGCCTGCCGCGGGTTGGGCTCCTTGGACACCTCGACGTCCAGGCTGATTGCCTTGCCATCGAGCTTCTGGACTTTGTCCAGCTTCAGCTTCTCGGCCACGTGCTTGCGGAACCGCTCGGGCACCTCTGTCTTGCGGCCCTTGACGACGATGTCCACGCAGAACTCCGTTCCCGGATCGCCCCGCTCAGCAAGCGGAGCAGCTCCTTCTTGCACCAGGCCCCGGTGGGTACCGGAGCCTCGGACTGGCGACTTTCACCTCCTCCTCCCCCAGGGACGAGATCTCCATTCCCACGTTTTCAGGATCGCCGAAAAACCCCGAAAAGCATGCAACACGACATCCGAGGCAAAGCGTCCGCCAAGTCCTCACAACCGAACATAGCTCTACTGGACGGGTGTCGGCACCCCCTCGCCACGACCAGCTCCGTTTGAGTGAAAATCGGCGGTCACTACCAGCAACGACGCCCCGTCCCGGCCAGTTCCCTTTACCCCTGACGCTCACCGAGCGTTCCGACGCCCGGCCGCGACACCCCTCCGGAACCACAGCAGCCGGGCACACCCCTGACACACCCGCCCCTACTCCCATCAGGTGACACGGCCGGGGCCGCGACCGGCCCTGCCGGGGTCGGGCACGCCCCCGCCCCGCCTCTGCCTTCCCACTGTCCTGTGGCTCGGTGGCCCGGTGGCCTGGCGGCCTGGTGCCTCGGTGGCCTGGTGGCCCTCACTTTCCGTTGAAGAGGAAAGAACTGCGGGGCGCGGCCACCACCGCGGCCCCCATCACCCGCCCACCGACGGCCCTGACCGCCCGTGCCGCCTCGGCGAGCGTGGCGCCCGTCGTCACCAGATCGTCCACCAGCACCACTGGCACCCCCGCCAGCAGCCTCCCGGCAGCCCCCGGCACCTCCAGCGCACCCTCGACGTTCGCCAACCGCTGCCGGGCATCCAGCCCCGCCTGATCGATCATCGCGCGACGCTGCCGCAACACCGCCAGCACCCGCGCGCCGACGCCCACCCGCCGCAGCTCGGCGGAGGCCGCCAACGCGATCCGGCGCACCGGATCATGGCCACGACCGGCCACCGCCTTCCGCGCGGACGGCACTGGCACCAGGAGGAGGGGGCCGCCCCCTCCCCCTACCCCCCGCACCGCCCCCGCCAGCACTGCCCCCAGCGGCGCGGCCAGCCGCAGTGCGCCGCGCTCCTTGTGGGCCAGCAACACCGCACGCACCTCGTCGGCGTACGGCGCCCCGGCCCAGACCCGCGGCAACCCCGCCGGCACCGGCCAGGGCCGCACCCGCCCGGCACCGCGTCCGCCCCGCCACAGCGCCCGCCGGCACGCCCCGCACAGCTCCGTACGCGGCCGGCCACACCCCGCACAGTCGACCGGCAGCACCAGGCCCGCCAGCTCCTGCCACACCCCCCGCATGACTCCACTGTCGCGGCCGGGGCGGCACCGTCACCACCCCTGTGGATAACTCCGCCGAGGCGGGCCCCGCACACCTCACGGATGACAGACAGCGGAGCGGACCCGGACGCCGCGGACAGCCCAGCTGACGAGCCCGGACGGCAGATTCAGACAGCCGTGTCAGAAAGCACAGACAGTCAACGAACACGGACGACGCCCAGCGGACAGCGGACAGCGGACAGCGGACAGCGGACAGCGGACAGCGGACAGCGGACAGCGGACAGCGGACAGCGGACCAACGCCCCATGCCTCGAAGCGCCGTCCACGGCCGCCGACCACCACCCGGCAAGGGCACCCGGCAAAGGCACCCGTCGACAGCAACGGCAACGGCACTTCACCGATGCCCGGCGCCGTCACCCCGGATAGACCGGCGCCGTGCCGTCCTTCGCCACCGTCTTCCAGTTCGCGTCCGGGGGCAGCCGCACTATGCCCTCGCTGGCGTCGGCGATCAGCGGGCGGGTTTCGTCCTCCGAGGCCGCCACCGCCTTGACGCCGTTGACGCCGGGCAGCGTCTGCGCGTCCGACGCCGAGCCGTCGGTCTCCATGAACTGCATCTGCTGCACCCCGCCGGCCTCCCGGCCGACGACCACCAACCGGCTGCCGCCCGCCCAGGACGCCGCCACCACGTCCTCCAACTGGGGCGCGATCGGCCGGAGTTCCTGCACCGACAGCGTCGGGTGCGCGGAGGTGCCGTCCCGCTCGACCCGGCCGAGTTGGAGCGTCGTACGTCCCTTGTCCTCCACCAGGATCGCGATCCGGATGCCGTCCGCGGCCACCTTGATCGCCTTGATCCGCCGCTGGCCGAGGCCGGGCACCGTGACCTCCTCCGGGTCGCCCTTCCCCTCCCGCATCCGCAGCAACCGCGACCGGTGCGCGTCACGGTCGGCGATCCACAGGTCACCCAGCCCGTCCCAACTCGGTGCGGTGAGCCCCTCGTCGGCGTTCTTCGCCGCGCCGGCACTCGTCAGCAGCGGCCCACCGCGTTCGCCGCCGCCCTCCAGGCCGGCCACGTACAGATACCGGCCGTCGCCCGACACCCCGGCCGCGGTGGTCTCCCCGCGGGAGATGGCGACCGAGCGCAGCGGGGTCTTGCCGGTGCCGAACGGCCCGCGCACCGGCATCGGTTCGGTGGCCGAGTCCGACATCGTGACGACGCGGTGCTCGGCGTCGATGAAGTACTCCTGGCCGGGGCGTCCGGAATGGCCCGGTGCGGCGAAGTCCCGCTGGGCCTGATCCTGGGTCAGCGCGCACAGCGAGTTGCCGTTCGGATCCTGGAGCTCCACCTCGCTGATCTTCGAAGCGCGCGTCATGTCCTGGACGGTGAAGAACAGCTGAGCCGCCATCCGCTTGCACTGGGCGGTGTCGGTGTTGACCGCCTGCTTGCTGAGCTTGACCTGGAGGGCGTTGGAGTCGTCGAGCGACAGGTCACGGGCGGCGAGCCGGGTGCCGGGCGGGAACGCCGACGTCGTCACCCGGTCCAACCAGTCGGTGGGCCCGCCGAGCAGCGCCTCGACACTGGACGTGATCGGCTTTATCCGCTGTCGCAGATAGACCGGGTCGGCGACGAGCACGTTCTTGCCCGCCTTGGGGTCGTCCGACTCGGACTTGTAGGACGCGAAGTAGTACTTGTTGACGGAGCGGTAGATGCGCTGGAAGTCGGACTGCCCCAGCACCAGTCCGTCGGGCAGCCGGTCGATGCGCCACTGGTCCCCCTCCTTGATGAGGTGGATCGTCTCGCGGTACGGCCGCTCCTCGGGGGTGTAGGCGTGGTTGGCGTCTACCGTGGCCACCTGGCTGCCGGCGAGCGTGACGGTGTAACCGTCGGCGTCCTCGCGGCCGGGCTGGGCCTCCGGCTCGGACTTGGGCCGCTCCTGGAGCACGTTGGTGACCAGGAACGGCCGCCAGGTCTGCTTCGCCGACTTGGCCAGATACATCCGGGCCGTGCGGAAGTCCGCCTCGTCACTGGTGGTCGCGTCGAGGAAGCTGCGCACGATGTTGGTGGGCTGGGCGCCGTCCTGCGGGGGCACGCCGTAGACCCGCACCTGGGAGTCCCCGTCGGCGCGCGGGGGCTGGTCGACCGCGGTGACGTCGCCGCTGTCCGGCATCGATGCGCAGCCGGCCAGCAGCGTCCCCGCGCAGCCCAGCAGGACGGCCTTCCGGCCCCTCCGCACGGCCCCGGTGCTCCGGAGCGCGCGCCCGCGGAACCGAGGGGTGCGCGCCGTGTGCTCGTCCTCGTGCTCAGTGCCCACGCCGTCCGCCTTCCCGCTCCACGTCGCGTCCGGTCTCCTGCTGCGTGCTGCCGGTGGCGGCCGCACCGCCGCGTGCCCCCGGACCGTCGGTCGTGACCGGGTCGCCGTTGGTCACCGTGTCCGGCCGGGCGTCCTCGCCGGTGCCGTCGTCGCGGGCGCCGTCGCCCTTCCGTGCGGGGGTGTGCTGCGGCACCACGCGGGTACTGCCGCCGGGAGGCAGCACCGCCGGGGCCGCGGCGGGCCGGGCCGCGGCGTGCTGTGCGCCGGGGCGGGGCTGCGCGGGGATGGTGGACGCCCCGCGGCCGGCGGCGGGGCGGGGGCGCCCCTGCTCGTCCAGGCCGCGGTTGCGCCGGGAGTCCTCCGGCTCCAGGGGGATCGGGGAGCCGCGCAGCTTCTCGCCGGCCGTACGGGGCAGCGTCAGCCGGAACTGGGAGCCGCCGCCCGGCTCGCCCCACGCCTGCAGCCAGCCGCCGTGCAGCCGGGCGTCCTCGATGGCGATGGACAGGCCGAGTCCGGTGCCGCCGGTCGTACGGGCCCGGGCCGGGTCCGCGCGCCAGAAGCGGTTGAAGACCCGGGTCGCCTCCCCGGGTTTGAGGCCGACGCCGTAGTCCCGGACCGCGACGGCCACCGCGCCGTCGCTGCGTCCGCCGGCGGAGGCGAGCCGCACCACGACGTTGCGGCCCTCGCCGTGCTCGACGGCGTTGACGACGAGGTTGCGCAGGATGCGCTCGACCCGCCGGGGGTCCGCCTCGGCCATGACGGGGTGCTCGGCGCCGCGCACCACGATGCGGCTGCCCTTGCGTTCGGCGAGCGGTTCGGCGCCCTCGATGACGCGGTTGACCACGTCGCGCAGGTCGACCGGTTCGGCTTCCAGGGCCGCCGCGCCCGCGTCGAACCGGCTGATCTCCAGCAGTTCGGCGAGCAGCGACTCGAAGCGGTCGAGCTGGCCGCGCAGCAGCTCCGCGGAGCGCGCGGTGGCCGGGTCGAACTCGTCCCGGACCTCGTGGATGACGTCGGCGGCCATCCGTACGGTCGTCAGCGGGGTGCGCAGCTCGTGCGAGACGTCGGAGACGAACCGCCGCTGCATCCGGGACAGCTCCTCCAGCTGCTGGATCTTGAGCTGGAGGTTCTGCGCCATCTTGTTGAAGGACTCGCCGAGCCGGGCGATGTCGTCCTCGCCGGTGACCTTCATCCGCTCCTGGAGGAGGCCGGCGGCCAGCCGCTCGGAGATCCCGGCGGCCATCCGCACGGGCGTGACGACCTGCCGCACGACCAGCCAGGCAATCGCGCCGAGCAGGATGACGACGAAGACGCCGGCGGTCGCCAGTGTCCCGGTGACGAGCTTGAGGGACTCCGCTTCCTGGCTGAACGGGAAGAGGTAGTAGAGCTGGTACTGGTTGCCGTTGACGTCGTTGAGGCGCTTGCCGATGATCAGCGCCGGCACCCCGTCGTTGGACCCGATGCGTTTGATCTGGGTGTACTGGCGGAACGTCCCGGACTTGCTGTCCAGCTTCCGTCGCAGTTCGACGGGCACGCTGCGCTCGGGGTCGACGTCGCCGGAGGCGCGGGGTCCCCGGGTGCCGGGGGTGGAGTCGCCGAACGGCTCGTCGGAGTCGGAGCTCAGCGCGACGACCGAGAAGACGCCCTGGCCGCCGCTGGCGAGCTGCTCGACCAGGCTGGTCAGCCAGGTCGCGGAGTCCTGGGTGCCGCGGCTGGCGGTGCGGCTGTTGTCGTCGGAGTGGTTGTCGTCGCCGCCGTCAGCCAGCTTCCGGGCGACCTCGAAGCCGCCGACGGCCTGGCTCTGGGCGGCCTGTGCCTTGGCGGTGAGCAGGCCGTTGCGGACCTGTCCGACGACCACCACGCCGAGCAGCAGCACCACGGCCAGCGACATCAGCAGGGTGGTGGCGACGACCCGCAGCTGGATGTTGCGCCGCCACAGGCGCAGCGCGGGCAGCAGGGGCCGGCGCACCCACCGGCTGAAGAGCCGTAGCAGCGGGTGGACGGGGCCGCTCACCGCGCCGTCGGGCAGCAACTGCCCGCCGCGCAGCAACCGCGCCGCCAACCGATCAGAAAAGGACATATCGCCTGCCGGGTCGACGGTGCGCCCCCGCTGTCCCTCCGGGGTCGAACCGTCCCGGGTCATCTCAGCTGGGCCCGGCCTTGTAGCCGACGCCGCGTACGGTCACCACGATCTCCGGCCGCTCCGGGTCCCGCTCGACCTTGGAGCGCAGCCGCTGCACATGGACGTTGACGAGCCGGGTGTCCGCGGCGTGCCGGTAGCCCCAGACCTGCTCCAGCAGCACCTCGCGCGTGAACACCTGCCACGGCTTGCGCGCCAACGCCACCAGCAGATCGAACTCCAGCGGCGTCAGCGCGATCGACTGACCGTCCCGCTTCACGGAGTGCCCCGCCACGTCGATGACCAGGTCCCCGATGGCCAGCTGCTCGGGCGCCGGCTCCTCCGAGCGGCGCAGCCGCGCCCGGATCCGGGCCACCAGCTCCTTGGGCTTGAACGGCTTGACGACGTAGTCGTCCGCACCCGATTCGAGTCCGACCACCACATCCACCGTGTCGCTCTTGGCGGTCAGCATGACGATCGGCACGCCCGACTCGGCCCGGATCAGCCGGCAGACCTCGATGCCGTCCCGTCCGGGCAGCATCAGGTCGAGCAGCACAAGGTCGGGCTTGGTCTCGCGGAACGCAGCGAGCGCCTTGTCGCCGTCCGACACGAACGACGGTTCAAAGCCCTCGCCGCGCAGCACGATGCCGAGCATCTCTGCCAGTGCGGTGTCGTCGTCGACGACCAGGACGCGTCCCTTCATTCGGCCATCATCCCATTACCTGATCGTGACTTTCTCCATCGTGAGACGGAACACACGTCCGCCAGCCGCTCGCGGGTCACCGGCGACACCACCCCGGCCTCCGTCACGATCGCCGTGACCAGCTCGGCGGGCGTGACGTCGAAGGCCGGGTTGTAGGCCAGTGCCCCCAGCGGCGCCACCGGAATCCCGGTGCCGCCCACCACCCCACCGCCTTGGATGTGCGGCAGGGAGAACTCCGTCACTTCCTTGCCGGGCCGCTGCTCCACCTCGATGGCGGCTCCCTCCTTCGTCTCCAGATCCACCGTGCTGGTCGGCGCCACCACTACGAACGGAACGTGGTGGTGGCGGGCGAGCACCGCCAGCGGATAACTGCCGATCTTGTTGGCCACCGCGCCGTCGGCGGCGATCCGGTCGGCACCTATGAGCACCGCGTCCACCTCACCGGCCGCGAACAGCGAGCCTGCGGCGCCATCGGCCAGCACCGTGTACGCCATCCCGGCACGCGCCGCCTCGTAGGCGGTCAGCCGCGCCCCCTGCAGCAGCGGCCGCGTCTCGTCCACCCACAGCCGCCGCAGCTCGCCGGCCCGGTGCGCCGCCAACGCCACGGCCAGGGCGGTCCCCTCCCCACCGGAGACCAGGGCACCCGTGTTGCAGTGCGTGAGAATCCGGTGCCCGCCGCCCGGCAGCAGCTCGCCCAGCAGGTCCAGCCCGTGCTGCGCCATGCGCGCGCTCGCCTCGACGTCCTCCGCGTGGACGGCCCGCGCCTCGGCCAGCGCGGCCGCCCCCGCAGCCTCCGCACCATCGCCTCCGGCCGCCGCCCGGCGGTACGCCGTGACCGCCCGCCGGACGCCGTACCCGAGATTGACCGCGGTCGGCCGGGCGGACGCCAGTGCCTCCGCCGCCTCCTCGACGTCGAATCCGCGCACCGCGGCCAACGCAACGCCGTACGCGCCCGCGATGCCCAGCAGCGGCGCCCCGCGCACGGCCAGCGTCTGGATCGCCTGCACCAGAGCCGGAACGTCCGTGCAGACCAGCTCGACCTCCTCCGCCGGCAGCCGCGTCTGGTCGAGCAGGACCACGGCCGGGCTCTCGGGGAACTCCTCCCAGCGCAACGACGGGATCGCGAGCGTCCCAGCGCCCGTCTCCGACACCTCGTATTGATCAGCCATTCCCTCAGTCTGCCGCCGATCCCGGGCCGAATAGAAGGTCCCCTTCCTCGAAGGGCCCGGGTACAGAGCGCCACCGGCCATGACACGATGACTGACACCGCGGACCCCGGACCCCGCCCGCCCCGGCGGACGGGCAGCAAGAAGGAGCGACGATGAACAACTCTCCGGGCTGGGCCTCGCCCGGATCTTCCCCCTCCGACGAGCCGGGCCGCGGCACCCCGGAGCAGCCCATCCAGCCGCCGGTTCCGGAAGACCGTTCCGACGCCGCCCAGCAGCCGACCCCACCGAACTGGTCCAGCAACCAGCCGCCTCCCGGCCAGTGGACGACCCCGGCCGGCATCCCCGGCCAGAGCGGACCCGGCGGCCGGAGCACCCACGGCGCCGAGGAACGCACCCGTGCCTCGTCCGGATCGGCCCAGGCCGGCTGGACCGCTCCGCCGGGCCCCGGCGGCCAGGGCGCCTGGGGCGGCGGTCCCGGCTGGGGCGGCGGCTGGAGCGCGATGCCGCCCGTCGCCAAGCCGGGCGTGATCCCGCTGCGTCCGCTCGGCGTCGGCGAGATCCTCGACGGCGCGGTCGCCACCATGCGCGCCCACTGGCGCACCGTGCTCGGCATCTCGCTGATCGTCGCGGTCATCTCGCAGACCGCCGTCACGGTCGTCACCGGGCTGTGGTTCCCCAGTTCCGGTCTTGGCACCGTCCGTGACGACGGCACCCGGCCGCCGCTGCGGCAGGTCCTGAGCGAGATGGGCAACTCCCTCACCGGCTCCGCCATCAGCGCCCTCATCGGGCTGCTCGGCACGATCATCGCCACCGGGATGCTGACCATGGTCATCAGTCGGGCGGTCCTGGGCCGCCCGGTGACCGCCGGGGGTGCCTGGAGCGACGCCCGCGGCCAGCTCCCGCGCCTGCTCGGTCTGCTCGTCCTGCTGCCCCTGATCATCAGCGCCGTCTTCATGGCCGGGATGACCCCGGGCATCATCATCACCAGCTCCGGATCGCTCGGCCTCGGACTCGGACTCATGCTGCTCGGCCTGTTCGCCGCCGGCGTCGTGAGCATCTGGCTGTGGGTCCGCTTCAGCCTCGCCTCCCCGGCACTGATGCTGGAGAAGCAGGGCGTCATCGCGTCCATGCGCCGCTCCGCCAAGCTCGTCCGCGGCTCCTGGTGGCGGGTGCTGGGCGTCCAGCTCCTCGCCTACCTGTTGATCTCCATCATCCAGTTCATCATCCAGATCCCGGCCACCTTCGTCGCCTTCCTGATAGGCGGTGAGAGCCTCATGGACTGGGCGGACGGCACCAGCAACTCCACCGGCTGGCCGTTCCTGATCGCGCTGGGCATCGGCGCGATCATCAGCTCGGCGATCACCTTCCCGATCAGCGCCGGGGTCACCTCGCTCCTCTACGTCGACCAGCGCATCCGCCGCGAGGCACTCGACCTGGAACTCGCCCGCGCCGCCGGCCTCCCCGGCTACGGCCCCGAGGCCCCTGCCGCGCCCCCGGCAACCGGCGGCACCCCGGCGCCCGGGACCGCGCCTGGTGCAACGCCCGCCGCCCGCCCCGCCGCTGAGGCCCCCTCCGCCCAGTCGGCCGCCGCGCCGACCGACCCGACAGGCACTCAGCCAACGGACCGTCAACCGGCGAAGGTTCAACTGGCGAAGACTCAGGCCGACGAGGCGGAGAACGCGGCGACGGAGAAGGCCGAGCCGGCCACCGCCGAGACGCCCGACGCCCCCGGCACACCCACAGATGCCTCCCCCGACATCCCCGGGCCACGCACGACCGACAACGCTCCGGGAAGCTGATGCGGTGACCACAGGGGGGAAGATCGCCGCGCTCGCACACCTGACCGCGCGACTCGACGACGACATACCGGTCCGGATCTCTCGCGTCCCCGCCCGTGAGGCGGCGGAACGCGAGCTGTCCGACCCCCGGTACCACCAGCACGACCCGAACCTGCTCCAACGCGCCCTGAATTGGCTCTCGGACCGCCTCGGCGAGCTCTTCAGCACGGCCGCCGGCGCCACTCCGGGCGGCTGGGTCGGACTCATCGCCATCGCCGTGTTCGTCCTGCTGCTGGTCATCGCCCTCCGGCTGCGGCTCGGTGCGGTACGCCGCACCCCGACCACAACCGGTGCCCTCTTCTCCGATACCCCCCGGACGGCTGCCGAGCACCGCGCGACCGCCGACCGGCACGCGG
Source organism: Streptomyces noursei (assembly GCF_016917755.1). Lineage (GTDB taxonomy): Bacteria > Actinomycetota > Actinomycetes > Streptomycetales > Streptomycetaceae > Streptomyces > Streptomyces yunnanensis. The sequence goes on from NZ_CP070326.1 coordinate 4,218,891, forward strand.
CCGACGGGCGCTGGAACGAGGCGATCCAGGACCGCATGCGTGCCATCGTCCTCGCCCTCGAAGAGCGCGCCCTGCTCACTCCCGGTCCCGGCCGCACCGCCGACGAGGCCGCCACCGAAGCCGGCCTGGTCCTCCCCTCACATGCCGACCAACTCCACACCGCGGCCCGCACCTTCGACGACGTCGCATACGGCGGCCGCCCCGGCACGCAACGGGCATACGCCCTCCTTGCCGAACTCGACAGCGAGCTGCAGCGCACCAAGCCCCATCTGGCCACCGCACCGACCAGGAGCCGCGGATGACCACGGCCACCGCCACCTCCGCTCCCGGCCGCACCGCACACCGCCTGTGGACGCGCTCCCGGGGCGTGCTGCTCGGGCTGCTGCTGCTCGTCATCGGAGGGCTGACCCTCGCCGCCCTGCAGTCCGGCGAACAGCACGGCCGGCTCGACCCCCGCTCCGCGGACCGGACCGGCAGCCGTGCTCTCGCCCAGCTCCTCGCCTCCCGCGGCGTCACCACCGATGTCGTGACCACCACCGAGGAGGCCGCCGCCGCGGCCGGCCCGGACTCCACGCTCCTCGTCACCACACCCGACGTCCTGACCTCCGGTCAGCTCGCCGACCTCCACACCGCGACACACCACACCCCCGGCCGCACCGTCCTGCTCGCCCCCGGCACCGCGCCCCTCCAGATCTTCGCGCCCGGTGTCCAGGCCGACCCCCGAATCGGCAACACCCCGCGCCCGCCCGGCTGTTCGCTCCCCGCCGCCCGCGACGCGGGCGACGTTCTCCTGGGCGGCATCCGCTACGCCACGTCCGCCACCACGGCCGACCGCTGCTACAACGCCGGCGGCTCCCCCACCCTGCTGCGTCTCCCGGCCACCGACGCCGCCCGCGACACCGTCCTCCTCGGCTCCGCCGACCTCCTCTACAACCACCACCTCGCCGAGCAGGGCAACGCCGCGCTGGCCCTCCAACTCCTCGGTGCGCACAAGCATCTGGTCTGGTACCTCCCCTCCATCAGCGATCCGACGTCCACCGCACCGGCCACCCAGCCCGGCCTCCTCGACCTCATCCCCTCCGGCTGGCGCTGGGCCCTGCTCCAACTCGCCCTCGCCGCCGCCTGTGCGGCCCTCTGGCGTGCCCGCCGGCTCGGCCCCCTGGTGCCCGAGCGGCTCCCGGTCACCGTGCCTGCCGCCGAAACCACCGAGGGCCACGCCCGCCTCTACGAACAGGCCCACGCCCGCGACCGCGCCTCAGCCGTCCTGCGCTCCGCGACCCGCACCCGGCTCGCCCCCCTCATCGGCGTGCCTCCCGCGCACGCCCACACCCCCGACCTCCTGCTTCCGGCCATCCGCACCCACCTGGGCACCTCCGACCTGGCCTCGCCCGACCTGCAAGCCCTGCTCTTCGGCCCCGCCCCGGCCGACGACAAGGCCCTGGTGCACTTGGCCGACCAACTCGACACACTTGAAAACTCGATCGTTTCCCAAGAGAGGCACGCCCCCCGTGAGCACCCCGACCGCTGACAGCGCCCGAGCCTCACTTGAGGAGCTGCGCACCGAGATAGCCAAGGCCGTGGTAGGCCAGGACCCCGCCGTCACCGGTCTCGTCGTCGCGCTGCTCTGCCGCGGTCACGTGCTCCTCGAAGGCGTTCCCGGCGTCGCCAAGACCCTGCTCGTACGCGCCCTGTCGACAGCCCTTGAACTCGACACCAAGCGCGTCCAGTTCACCCCCGATCTGATGCCCAGCGACGTCACCGGCTCGCTGGTCTACGACACCCGGAGCGCCGAGTTCTCCTTCCAGCCCGGCCCCGTCTTCACCAACCTCCTGCTCGCCGACGAAATCAACCGCACGCCGCCCAAGACCCAGGCGTCCCTGCTCGAAGCGATGGAAGAACGCCAGGTGACCGTCGACGGCACGCCCCGTCCGCTCCCCGAACCGTTCCTCGTCGCCGCGACGCAGAACCCCATGGAGTACGAGGGCACTTACCCTCTCCCCGAGGCCCAGCTCGACCGCTTCCTGCTCAAGCTCACGGTGTCGCTGCCCGCCCGCCAGGACGAGATCGACATCCTCACCCGGCACGCGTCCGGCTTCAGCCCACGCGACCTCAACGCCGCAGGGCTCCGCCCCGTCGCCTCCGCCGCCGACCTCGAAGCCGCCCGCGACGCGGTCGCCAAGACCACTGTCTCGCCCGAAGTCACCGGCTACATCGTCGATATCTGCCGTGCCACTCGTGAATCCCCCTCGCTGTCGCTCGGCGTCTCCCCCCGGGGAGCCACCGCCCTGCTCTCCACCTCACGCGCCTGGGCTTGGCTGACCGGCCGCGACTACGTCACGCCCGACGACGTCAAGGCCCTGGCGCTCCCCACACTCCGGCACCGCGTGCACCTCCGCCCCGAGGCCGAGATGGAAGGAGTCACCGCCGACTCCGTCATCAACGCCGTGCTCGCTCATCTCCCCGTCCCCCGCTGAGGCGAGACCGTGGCCCTCACCGGACGCACTGCTCTCCTCTCGGCGCTCGGAGCCCTGGTCGTGGGCTTCGTGCTCCCCAGCTGGCTCGGGATCCTGACTGTCCAACTCGCCCTGCTGATAGCAATTTTGTGCGACCTCGCGCTCGCCGCGCCAGTGCGAAAGCTCCATTTCACCCGAACCGGTGATACAAACGTTCGCCTAACAGGCGAAGCCCACATCCACCTCACCATCACCAACCCGGACCGCCGCCCCCTGCGCGCCCAACTCCGCGACGCCTGGCCCCCGAGCTCGTTCCGCCCCGGCGACGACATCCCCGCGTCCCGACACACTCTCCGCATCCCCGGCGGCGAACGCCGCCGCCTGACCACCACGCTCCATCCCACCCGCCGCGGAGACCACCACGCCGTCCGCGTCACGGTCCGCTCCTACGGCCCCCTCGGCCTGGCCGCCCGCCAGGGGAGCCACCACATCCCCTGGACCCTCCGCGTCCTGCCCCCTTTCACCAGCCGCAAGCACCTTCCCGCCAAACTCGCCCGGCTCCGCGAACTCGACGGCCGCACCAGCATCCTGACCCGCGGCGAGGGCACCGAATTCGACAGCCTCCGCGACTACACCCCCGGCGACGACACTCGCTCCATCGACTGGCGCGCCACCGCCCGCCGTCAAACCGTCGCCGTCCGCACCTGGCGCCCCGAACGCGACCGCCGCATCCTGCTCGTCCTGGAAACCGGCCGCACCTCAGCCGGCCGCATCGGCGACACCCCCCGCCTCGACGCCTCCATGGACGCCGCCCTGCTGCTCGCCGCTCTCGCCTCCCGTGCCGGCGACCACGTCGACCTGCTCGCCTACGACCGCCGGGTACGCGCCTCCGTACAGGGCCGCACCGCCCGCGATCTCCTCCCGGCACTCACCGACGCCCTCGCCCCCCTCGAACCCGAACTCATCGAAGCGGATGCCCGCGGCCTGGCGGCGACCATCCACCGCCACACCCCACGCCGTTCGTTGATCGTGCTCTTCACCGGCCTCGACACGGCCCCCATGGAGGAGGCCCTGCTGCCCGTCCTCCCCACCCTCACCCAGCGCAACGAAGTGATCGTCGTGGCCGTCGCGGACCCCCGCATCGAAGAGATGGCCGCCGGCCGCCACACCCCGCAGGCCGTCTACGCAGCGGCCGCCGCGGAACAGACCCGCGCCGCCCGCCGCCACACCGCCGACCGCCTCCGCCGCCACGGCATCACCGTCATCGACTCCACCCCGACCCACCTGGCCCCCGACCTCGCCGACGCCTACCTCTCCCTGAAGGCCGCCGGCCGCCTATAAGCTCCCCTCCGCCCTGCCCAGAAGCAAGACCATCCCCCACCAACATGCCAGGCCCCGTCTCCATCTCCCCGCAAACAGACCCCACATGCCCAGCGAAGCCGACACCCCAAAGGCGTCGGCTTCGCTACACCCTCTCCTCACCCTCAACAGCCAACGGCACAAGCACCCACCGTCCCCGAACCAGCCCAAGACCCCACCGCACCAGAGCACCAGAGCACCCCAGCAACGTCCGCCCTCGTCCATCTCCACCGCCCCCTCCGCCTTGCCTATGGAGACAACCGGCCCCGATACCAAACAAAAAGGGCCCGTTCCCAAGTCAAAGCAGCTCTCGCTTTGACTTGGGAACGGGCCCAAAACAGATAGACCCCGCACCATCCCGGTACGGGGTCTATCTCAAATTTAGTTCGGCGGCGTCCTACTCTCCCACAGGGTCCCCCCTGCAGTACCATCGGCGCTGAAAGGCTTAGCTTCCGGGTTCGGAATGTAACCGGGCGTTTCCCTAACGCTATAACCACCGAAACACTATGAAACTATGAACAACCGTTGGTCTGTTCGTGGCTTCAGAACCAACACAGTGGACGCGAGCAACTGAGGACAAGCCCTCGGCCTATTAGTACCAGTCAACTCCACACCTTACGGCGCTTCCATATCTGGCCTATCAACCCAGTCATCTACTGGGAGCCTTACCCCATCAAGTGGGTGGGAGCCCTCATCTCGAAGCAGGCTTCCCGCTTAGATGCTTTCAGCGGTTATCCTTTCCGAACGTAGCCAACCAGCCATGCCCTTGGCAGAACAACTGGCACACCAGAGGTCCGTCCGTCCCGGTCCTCTCGTACTAGGGACAGCCCTTCTCAAGACTCCTACGCGCGCAGCGGATAGGGACCGAACTGTCTCACGACGTTCTAAACCCAGCTCGCGTACCGCTTTAATGGGCGAACAGCCCAACCCTTGGGACCGACTCCAGCCCCAGGATGCGACGAGCCGACATCGAGGTGCCAAACCATCCCGTCGATATGGACTCTTGGGGAAGATCAGCCTGTTATCCCCGGGGTACCTTTTATCCGTTGAGCGACGGCGCTTCCACAAGCCACCGCCGGATCACTAGTCCCTACTTTCGTACCTGCTCGACCCGTCAGTCTCACAGTCAAGCTCCCTTGTGCACTTACACTCAACACCTGATTACCAACCAGGCTGAGGGAACCTTTGGGCGCCTCCGTTACCCTTTAGGAGGCAACCGCCCCAGTTAAACTACCCACCAGACACTGTCCCTGATCCGGATCACGGACCCAGGTTAGACATCCAGCACGACCAGAGTGGTATTTCAACAACGACTCCACACCAACTGGCGTTGGCGCTTCAAAGTCTCCCACCTATCCTACACAAGCCGAACCGAACACCAATATCAAGCTATAGTAAAGGTCCCGGGGTCTTTCCGTCCTGCTGCGCGAAACGAGCATCTTTACTCGTAATGCAATTTCACCGGGCCTATGGTTGAGACAGTCGAGAAGTCGTTACGCCATTCGTGCAGGTCGGAACTTACCCGACAAGGAATTTCGCTACCTTAGGATGGTTATAGTTACCACCGCCGTTTACTGGCGCTTAAGTTCTCAGCTTCGCCCCACCGAAATGGAGCTAACCGGTCCCCTTAACGTTCCAGCACCGGGCAGGCGTCAGTCCGTATACATCGCCTTACGGCTTCGCACGGACCTGTGTTTTTAGTAAACAGTCGCTTCTCGCTGGTCTCTGCGGCCACCCCCAGCTCACCGTGTAAAACGGATCACCAGAAATGGCCCCCCTTCTCCCGAAGTTACGGGGGCATTTTGCCGAGTTCCTTAACCATAGTTCACCCGAACGCCTCGGTATTCTCTACCTGACCACCTGAGTCGGTTTAGGGTACGGGCCGCCTTGAAACTCACTAGAGGCTTTTCTCGACAGCATAGGATCATCCACTTCACCACAATCGGCTCGGCATCAGGTCTCAGCCTTAACGTGCGACGGATTTACCTACCACACGGCCTACACCCTTACCCCGGGACAACCACCGCCCGGGCTGGACTACCTTCCTGCGTCACCCCATCGCTTACCTACTACAAGTCTGGTCCGTCGGCTCCACCACTCCCCTCAACTCCGAAGAGATCAGGGCGGCTTCACGGACTTAGCATCGCCTGATTCAGTATTGGGCGCTTCAAAGCGGGTACCGGAATATCAACCGGTTGTCCATCGACTACGCCTGTCGGCCTCGCCTTAGGTCCCGACTTACCCTGGGCAGATCAGCTTGACCCAGGAACCCTTAGTCAATCGGCGCAAGAGTTTCCCACTCTTGTATCGCTACTCATGCCTGCATTCTCACTCGTGAACCGTCCACAACTCGTTTCCACGGCTGCTTCACCCGGCACACGACGCTCCCCTACCCATCACAACAGGCGTTAGCCCTCATGCTGCAATGACACGACTTCGGCGGTGTACTTGAGCCCCGCTACATTGTCGGCGCGGAATCACTTGACCAGTGAGCTATTACGCACTCTTTCAAGGGTGGCTGCTTCTAAGCCAACCTCCTGGTTGTCTCTGCGACTCCACATCCTTTCCCACTTAGCACACGCTTAGGGGCCTTAGTCGATGCTCTGGGCTGTTTCCCTCTCGACCATGGAGCTTATCCCCCACAGTCTCACTGCCGCGCTCTCACTTACCGGCATTCGGAGTTTGGCTAAGGTCAGTAACCCGGTAGGGCCCATCGCCTATCCAGTGCTCTACCTCCGGCAAGAAACACACGACGCTGCACCTAAATGCATTTCGGGGAGAACCAGCTATCACGGAGTTTGATTGGCCTTTCACCCCTAACCACAGGTCATCCCCCAGGTTTTCAACCCTGGTGGGTTCGGTCCTCCACGAAGTCTTACCTCCGCTTCAACCTGCCCATGGCTAGATCACTCCGCTTCGGGTCTTGAGCATGCTACTCCAACGCCCTATTCGGACTCGCTTTCGCTACGGCTTCCCCACACGGGTTAACCTCGCAACATACCGCAAACTCGCAGGCTCATTCTTCAAAAGGCACGCAGTCACGACGCAAAGAACAAGTCTCTGCGCGACGCTCCCACGGCTTGTAGGCACACGGTTTCAGGTACTATTTCACTCCGCTCCCGCGGTACTTTTCACCATTCCCTCACGGTACTATCCGCTATCGGTCACCAGGGAATATTTAGGCTTAACGGGTGGTCCCGCCAGATTCACACGGGATTTCTCGGGCCCCGTGCTACTTGGGTGTCTCTCAAGCAAGCCGCTAACGTTTCAGCTACGGGGGTCTTACCCTCTACGCCGGACCTTTCGCATGTCCTTCGCCTACATCAACGGTTTCTAACTCGCCCTGCCGCCGGCAGACGACAGAAGAGAGATCCCACAACCCCAACCACGCAACCCCTGCCGGGTATCACACGTGACTGGTTTGGCCTCATCCAGTTTCGCTCGCCACTACTCCCGGAATCACGGTTGTTTTCTCTTCCTGCGGGTACTGAGATGTTTCACTTCCCCGCGTTCCCTCCACACTGCCTATGTGTTCAGCAGCGGGTGACAGCCCATGACGACTGCCGGGTTTCCCCATTCGGACACCCCCGGATCAAAGCTCGGTTGACAGCTCCCCGGGGCCTATCGCGGCCTCCCACGTCCTTCATCGGTTCCTGGTGCCAAGGCATCCACCGTGCGCCCTTAAAAACTTGGCCACAGATGCTCGCGTCCACTGTGCAGTTCTCAAACAACGACCAGCCACCCACCACCCCAACCCGAAGGCTGAGTTCACTGGGACCGGCATCCCGAAGGCTCAGACCATAGTCCGCACCCTCAGATACCCAACAGCGTGCCCGACCAGCTCAACCCACAGTCCCGTGTTCCACGCCGAAGCAGTACTAACGAGCCATGAACCCGAACAGGCCGAGTAGTCAACGTTCCACCCATGAGCAACCAGCATCAGACACTCGCTGATGTACTGGCCTCTGACCAAGCACAAAGCTCGGTAAGAAATGCTCCTTAGAAAGGAGGTGATCCAGCCGCACCTTCCGGTACGGCTACCTTGTTACGACTTCGTCCCAATCGCCAGTCCCACCTTCGACGATTCCCTCCCACAAGGGGTTGGGCCACCGGCTTCGGGTGTTACCGACTTTCGTGACGTGACGGGCGGTGTGTACAAGGCCCGGGAACGTATTCACCGCAGCAATGCTGATCTGCGATTACTAGCAACTCCGACTTCATGGGGTCGAGTTGCAGACCCCAATCCGAACTGAGACCGGCTTTTTGAGATTCGCTCCACCTCACGGCATCGCAGCTCATTGTACCGGCCATTGTAGCACGTGTGCAGCCCAAGACATAAGGGGCATGATGACTTGACGTCGTCCCCACCTTCCTCCGAGTTGACCCCGGCAGTCTCCTGTGAGTCCCCATCACCCCGAAAGGCATGCTGGCAACACAGAACAAGGGTTGCGCTCGTTGCGGGACTTAACCCAACATCTCACGACACGAGCTGACGACAGCCATGCACCACCTGTACACCGACCACAAGGGGGGCACTATCTCTAATGCTTTCCGGTGTATGTCAAGCCTTGGTAAGGTTCTTCGCGTTGCGTCGAATTAAGCCACATGCTCCGCTGCTTGTGCGGGCCCCCGTCAATTCCTTTGAGTTTTAGCCTTGCGGCCGTACTCCCCAGGCGGGGAACTTAATGCGTTAGCTGCGGCACGGACGACGTGGAATGTCGCCCACACCTAGTTCCCAACGTTTACGGCGTGGACTACCAGGGTATCTAATCCTGTTCGCTCCCCACGCTTTCGCTCCTCAGCGTCAGTATCGGCCCAGAGATCCGCCTTCGCCACCGGTGTTCCTCCTGATATCTGCGCATTTCACCGCTACACCAGGAATTCCGATCTCCCCTACCGAACTCTAGCCTGCCCGTATCGAATGCAGACCCGGGGTTAAGCCCCGGGCTTTCACATCCGACGTGACAAGCCGCCTACGAGCTCTTTACGCCCAATAATTCCGGACAACGCTCGCGCCCTACGTATTACCGCGGCTGCTGGCACGTAGTTAGCCGGCGCTTCTTCTGCAGGTACCGTCACTCTCGCTTCTTCCCTGCTGAAAGAGGTTTACAACCCGAAGGCCGTCATCCCTCACGCGGCGTCGCTGCATCAGGCTTTCGCCCATTGTGCAATATTCCCCACTGCTGCCTCCCGTAGGAGTCTGGGCCGTGTCTCAGTCCCAGTGTGGCCGGTCGCCCTCTCAGGCCGGCTACCCGTCGTCGCCTTGGTGAGCCACTACCTCACCAACAAGCTGATAGGCCGCGGGCTCATCCTTCACCGCCGGAGCTTTCCACACGGAGATCATGCGACCCCGTGTCATATCCGGTATTAGACCCCGTTTCCAGGGCTTGTCCCAGAGTGAAGGGCAGATTGCCCACGTGTTACTCACCCGTTCGCCACTAATCCCCGACCGAAGCCGGTTCATCGTTCGACTTGCATGTGTTAAGCACGCCGCCAGCGTTCGTCCTGAGCCAGGATCAAACTCTCCGTGAATGCTTACCGGTAATCCGGTATCAACACTCGCGTTGAGCGGAACCACAAGGAGGAATAATCCTCGCGGTTCACAGCGTCCTCGCTGTGCGCCTCCCAAAGCTATTGGAAGGACTTTTCAAAGGAACCTCATCTCCAAGATGGAGACGGGGTATCAACATATCTGGCGTTGACTTTTGGCACGCTGTTGAGTTCTCAAGGAACGGACGCTTCCTTCGGCCACCCTCTCGGGCTTCCTCCGGGCGCTTCCCTTCGGTCTTGCGTCTCCGACTCTATCAGATCCTTTCGGCTCCGATTTTCGCCGGTGCGATTCGGCCTTTCGGCTTCCTCGCGGTTCCAACCTTACCAGATCCGTTTCCGTCTCTGGCCCCCTGCTGGAGCGGGGTCCGGCCGCTTCGCTTTCGCTTTTCGGCCTTTCCGACTTTATCAGATCTTCTTTCCGTTCCAGGCCGCTGGGCGGCTGGTTCGAATTCCGTTCTGAATTACCCGTCGGAGGGGGATGTCTTTCGACTTTTCCGACTTTATCAGAAGGTATTCGATCCAAATGGCGGAGCGAAGCTTCTGATAAGTGATCGGTGCGCCCCGCCATTGCGAATGTGCGGCTGGAGCGGAGAGAGACTATCTGTCGCGATCGAACTTGTCCAGTTCGTTGCAACCGTTTGAATCTACCTCCCCCTGCCACCCATGTCAACGGGTTTCTGGGGCGAAGAGGAGATTAGCAGGTCAGGAGGGGTGTACGCACATCAGGCGGCGGTGGGGAGGAGGGCGGCGCGGTCGGTGGCGGTGACGTCGCCGGTCTCGCCGGCGCGTGCGGCGCGTCCGCCCAGTACATAGACGTAGGTGAGGAAAGCCAGCTCGGCGACGATGCCGATGGTGATGCGGGCCCAGGTGGGGAGGCCGGAGGGGGTGACGAAGCCTTCGAGGAGGCCGGAGACGAAGAGGACGGCGGCCAGGCCGACGGCGACGCCCAGTGCGGTGCGGCCTTCCTCGGCCAGGGCGATGCGGCGGGTGCGGGGGCCGGGGTCGATGACGGTCCACCCCAGGCGGAGGCCGATGCCGGCGGCGACGAAGACGGCGGTCAGTTCGAGGAGTCCGTGTGGGAGGAGCAGGCCCAGGAAGGTGTCGAGGCGGCCCGCCGAGGACATCAGGCCCAGGCCGGCGCCCAGGTTGAGCATGTTCTCGAAGAGGACCCACAGGACGGGGACGCCGAGGAAGGCTCCGAGGACCAGGCAGAGGGCCACGGCCTGGGCGTTGTTCGTCCATACCTGGGCGGCGAAGGCCGCGGCGGGGTGGTTGGAGTAGTAGGTCTCGTACTCGCCGCCGGGGCGGGTCATCTCGCGGAGGTCCTGGGGGGCGCCGAGGGTGGACTGGACCTCCGGGTGGGCGGCTATCCACCAGGCCAGGAGGGCGGCGACGGTGAGGGAGAGCACCGCCGTGGGGATCCACCAGTGGCGCAGGCGGTAGACGGCGGCGGGGAACGAGGTGGTGAAGAAGCCGGCGGCGTCGCGCCAGGAAGACCTGCGGGCGCCGGTGACCTTGCTGCGGGCGCGGGCCACCAGGGAGGTGAGGCGGCCGGTCAGGGCCGGGTCGGGGGCGCTGGAGAGGAGGAGGGAGAGGTGGGTGGTGGTGCGTTGGTAGAGGGCGACGAGTTCGTCGGCCTCGGCGCCGGTGAGGCGGCGCTTGCGGCGCAGCAAGGTCTCCAGGCGGTCCCATTCGGCGCCGTGGGCCGTGACGAAGACATCGAGGTCCATACGGGGTCGCTCCTCGCAGCGCGGTGGGTGGGTGCCGGGCCAGCTTGGCAGACTGGCCGGGCGCGGGGCCCCGGACCTCCGGGGCGGAACCGCGGTGGGACGGGCGGCCGTGGTGGCGGGCCGGGAAACAGGGGTCGAGAGGGAGTGGGCGTGTGAGTCAGCTGGTGACGGGCGAGGCCGTGGTGCTGGGGCTGCGGCCGGCCAGGCTGGCGAGCCGGGGGCTGGCGGTCGTGGTCGATCTGGCGGTGGCCTGGGGGACGTACATCGCGGTGACGTTGGTGATGGTGAGCACCGCGTCCTCGTTGGACGGTGCGGTGCTGGCGGCCCTGCAGGTGGCGACGCTGGTGCTGGTGCAGGTGGGGATACCGATCGCGGTAGAGACGCTGAGCCACGGGCGGTCGTTGGGGAAGCTGATCTGCGGGTTGCGGGTGGTGCGGGAGGACGGCGGGCCGATCCGGTTCCGGCATGCGCTGGTGCGGGGTGCCATGGGGGCCATCGAGATCGTGATGACGATGGGGGTGCTGGCGTCGATCGCGTCGCTGGTGTCGGCCCGGGGACGGCGGCTGGGCGATGTGTTCGCCGGGACGCTGGTGATCCGGGAGCGGGTGCCCGAGGCGGAGGGCGGGGGCGTGGTGCTGCCGGCACCGCCTCCGTGGCTGGCCGGGGAGATCGGGGGGCTCGATCTGTCCCGGGTGCCGGACGGGTGGTGGCTGGCCGTGCGGCAGTACCTGGGGCGGCTGGGCGAGTTGGATCCGCAGGCGGGCGCGGCGATGGCCGGGCGGCTCGCCGGTGATCTGTGGGGCTTCACGGGGGCGGCGGTGCCGGCGGGCGTGGACCCGGCGGTGTATTTGGCCGCGGTGATGGGTGAGCGGCAGGAGCGGGAGTCCCGGCGGGCGTTCGGGGAGAGCGGTGCGGCGGGGGTGTATCCGGGGGCGGGGTCGGCCTCGGCTTCCGGGGCGGTGCCGGAGGAGTCCTCGGGTGGGGTTCCCGGGGGCGGTACGACCGCTGCCGGCGGGACGTGGGTGGTGCCCGGGGGTGCCGTGACGGCCGGGTCTGCGGCGGCGGGCGGTGCCCCTGGGCGCGGCGGTGCTGCCTGGACTGCGGGGACGGTGCCGGGGGCTCGGGACGCGGACGGGGGCGGGCAGCCGGCCCGGCCGAGCACCGGGTTCGCGCCGCCCGTGTGAGGCGGGACGGGGAGCGAGCGGATCACGCCTCGCGATCCCCGCCCCTCTGCCGACGCACCCCTGCCAACGGGGATTCGTCGGCGGTCAGTTGAAGGTCGAGGGTGGTGTGTCGAGGGATTCGAGTTCGATGCCGGGGGCGGCGAGGACGACGTCGCCGGCGAGGTGCACGGCGTGCTGTTCGCCGGTTTCGAGGTCGGTGACCTGGTACGCGTCGGCGACGAGCGGGGCGGTGTCAGTGGCGTGTGGTGTGCTGGAGAGCAGCGCCCAGGACTGGTCGAGGGTGCGGGGGGCGAGGACGGGGGGTGTGAAGGCGACGAGGCGGACGCGGGTCGCGCCGGCGCCGAGGACGGGGCGGAGCAGGCGCGCGGTGGCGACGAGGAAGGCCGGGGAGGCGCCGGTGAAGGCGTGGGCGGGGACGTTGCCCTCGGTGGCGTGGGTGCCGGTGGGGTCGGTGCGTACCCAGGTGACGCCGTCCAGGGCGGCGCCGCGCACCTGCCATGCGGCGGCGTGCAGTTCCAGGCGGATCGGGCGGCCGAGCTCGTCGAGGGTGAGGTCGACGGAGCCGGTGTGCTCGCCGGCGGTGTTGAGGATCTGGGAGACGTAGCGCCAGCCGGAGGGGCCGGTGGCGCAGTGGAAGTGTTCCTCGCCGAGGGGGGTGCGGTCGTGCGGGTCGTACAGGGAGTAGTGGCCGCGGGGCATGGTGGTGCAGTCCTTGGGGGGTGGGGCGGTGCGCCGGGGGCGCGGGGGTTTCCGGGGATTCTGCGGGCCAGGCCCCCGCCGGGTGGGCGAGGGCCTGGTGCCAGCGGCTGCTGGGTGAGCGGGTGTCCGGTCCGCGGGCGGGCCGGGGGTGGCTCAGTAGCGGTAGTGGTCGGGCTTGAAGGGGCCCTCGACCTTGACGCCGATGTAGTCGGCCTGCTCCTGGCGCAGGGTGGTGAGCTTGACGCCCAGCGCGTCCAGGTGGAGGCGGGCGACCTTCTCGTCCAGGTGCTTGGGCAGGACGTACACGTCGGTCGGGTACTGCTCGGGCTTGGTGAACAGCTCGATCTGGGCCAGCGTCTGGTCCGCGAAGGAGTTGGACATCACGAACGAGGGGTGACCGGTGGCGTTGCCGAGGTTGAGCAGGCGGCCCTCGGAGAGCACGATCAGGACCTTGCCGTCCGGGTGGGTCCAGGTGTGGACCTGCGGCTTGACCTCGTCCTTGACGATGCCCGGCAGCTTCGCCAGACCGGCCATGTCGATCTCGTTGTCGAAGTGGCCGATGTTGCCGACGATCGCCTGGTGCTTCATCCGCGCCATGTCGGAGGCAAGGATGATGTCCTTGTTGCCGGTGGTGGTGATGAAGATGTCGGCGGTCTCCACGACCTCATCGAGGGTGGTGACCTGGTAGCCGTCCATGGCCGCCTGGAGCGCACAGATCGGGTCGATCTCGGTGATGATGACGCGGGCGCCCTGGCCGCGCAGGGACTCCGCGCAGCCCTTGCCGACGTCGCCGTAGCCGCAGACGACGGCGGTCTTGCCGCCGATCAGGACGTCGGTGGCGCGGTTGATGCCGTCGATGAGCGAGTGGCGGCAGCCGTACTTGTTGTCGAACTTGGACTTGGTCACCGCGTCGTTGACGTTGATCGCGGGGAAGAGCAGGTCGCCGTCGCGCTGCATCTCGTAGAGGCGGTGGACACCGGTGGTGGTCTCCTCCGTCACGCCGCGGATCTCGGACGCCAGCCGGGTCCACTTCTGCGGGTTCTCGGCGAGGGTGCGGTTGAGGAGCTCCAGGATGGCGTGGTGTTCCTCGTTCTCCGCGGTCTCCACCGCCGGGGCCTTGCCGGCCTTCTCGTACTCGACGCCCTTGTGGACGAGGAGGGTGGCGTCGCCACCGTCGTCGAGGATCATGTTCGGGCCGCCGGTGGGGGTGCCCGGCCAGGTCAGCGCCTGCTCCGTGCACCACCAGTACTCCTCCAGGGTCTCGCCCTTCCAGGCGAAGACCGGGACGCCCTGGGGGTCCTCGGGGGTGCCGGTGGGGCCGACGGCGATGGCCGCGGCGGCGTGGTCCTGGGTGGAGAAGATGTTGCAGGAGGCCCAGCGGACCTGCGCGCCCAGGGCCACCAGGGTCTCGATCAGCACGGCGGTCTGCACGGTCATGTGCAGCGAGCCGGTGACCCGCGCGCCCTTGAGGGGCTGCTGGGCGGCGTACTCCTTGCGGATCGCCATCAGGCCGGGCATCTCGTGCTCGGCGAGGGTGATCTCCTTGCGGCCGAAGGCGGCGAGGGACAGGTCGGCGACCTTGAAGTCCTGGCCGGTGGCTGCTGTCGTCATTACGGGCTGCTCCTCGGGTGTCGAGGTCGGTCGGGCAATTCGGGCAGTCTGCGGCGCGGGTCGGGGGCCCGGTGGTGACCGGGCGTACGCGAGCCTACGCGGAGGCCGTTACACCTCTCCCCTTGCCGCAGCGCAGTCCGTCGGAGGCCCTCTCTCCCTCGGCCGGTCCGCGGTGCGGGCCGCCCGACCGCCATCAGCAGCGACGTCTGGCACTTCCCCCGAATCTACACCGATCGGCTCTGCGGCCCCAGCCCGCAGGGGCCTGTTCATTGGCTTGTTCTGTGCGCCGCGGGGGTGCGGCGGGCCGGTGGGCGGGGTGGCGGCATGCGGGGGCCCCGCCTTCCACGGAGGTGGCGGGGCCCGCGGTGGGTGGTCGGTCAGCTGCCGCTGGGGGCCTGGGTCGCGGCGGCCTTCTCGTCGTAGATGTCGGGTTCGAGGTAGATGACGCGGGCGATCGGGACGGCTTCCCGGATGCGGGCCTCGGCGGCGTCGATGGCGCGGGCTACTTCGGCGGCGGTGTCGTCGTGCTGGACGGCGATCTTGGCGGCGACGAGGAGTTCCTCGGGGCCGAGGTGGAGGGTGCGCATGTGGATGACGCGGGTGACGACGTCGCCGTCGACGAGGGCGGCGCGGATCTTGGCGACCTGGTCGGGGCCGGCGGCCTCGCCGAGCAGCAGGGACTTGGTCTCGGCGGCGAGGACGAGGGCGATCAGCACCAGCAGGGCGCCGATGGCCATGGTGCCGACGCCGTCCCAGACGCCGCTGCCGGTGGCGAGGGTGAGGCCGACGCCGACCAGGGCGAGGACCAGGCCGATCAGGGCGCCGAAGTCCTCCAGCAGGACGACGGGGAGTTCGGGGGCCTTGGCGCGGCGGATGAACTGTATCCAGGACTGCTTGCCGCGCAGTTCGTTGGACTCCTTGACGGCGGTGCGGAAGGAGAAGCCCTCGGCGATGACGGCGAAGACCAGGACGCCGACCGGCCAGTACCAGTTGTCCAGGGGGTGCGGGTTCTGGATCTTCTCCCAGCCCTCGTAGAGGGCGAAGACGCCGCCGATGGTGAACAGGACGATGGAGACCAGGAAGCCGTAGATGTAGCGCTCGCGGCCGTAGCCGAAGGGGTGTTCGGCGGTGGCGGCGCGCTTGGCCTTCTTGCCGCCGAGCAGCAGCAGGCCCTGGTTGCCGGAGTCCGCGATGGAGTGCACGCCTTCGGCCAGCATCGAGGACGAGCCGCTGAAGGCGAAGGCGACGAACTTGGCCACGGCGATCGCCAGGTTGGCGCCCAGCGCCGCAACGATCGCCTTGGTACCGCCAGATGCGCTCATGAGTGCGCCGTGTCCCTTCCGTAGACCGGGCTTTACCGCCCCTTTAATGCCGTGCGGCGGTCATTGTTGCAGCCCGGCCCGGGGAAGGCGCGGGGTGGCTGGGTCGCGGACGGCGTCAGGCGACGACGGTGGCGCGGAAGAGGGTGCCGGCGCCGGCGAGGGTGAGGTGTTCGCCGGCGGGGACGAAGGCGGCGCCGCCGGGGGTGAGGGTGAGTTCCCGGGTGGTGCCGGCGTCGCTGGTCAGGTGCACGGTGCCGGCGGTGCAGAGCAGGATCTGCGGGGTGCGGGCGGGCAGCGGGCGGGGTGCGGAGCCGGGGGCCAGGACGAAGCGGGAGAGCCGGAACTCGTCGATGGGGGTGTCGTAGACCTCCTCGCCGTCGACCTCCTCGGGGCGCAGGACGCCGGCGTCGCGGGGCGTGAAGCGGACCACGCGCAGGAGTTCGGGGACGTCGACGTGCTTGGGGGTGAGGCCGCAGCGGAGCACGTTGTCGGAGTTGGCCATCAGCTCGACGCCGAGGCCGCTGAGGTAGGCGTGCGGTATGCCGGCGCCGAGGTAGAGCGCTTCGCCGGGCTGGAGGCGGACGTGGTTGAGGAGCATCGCGGCGAGGACGCCGGGGTCGCCCGGGTAGTGGTGGGCGAGGCCGGCGTAGGCGGCGTAGGCGTCGGCGTGCGGACCTCCCTTGGGGGCGAGGTGGCCGGCGGCGGTGGCGGCGCGTTCGACGGTCTCGGCGATGGCGTGGGGTTCGGCGACGAGGACGGCGGTGAGCACCTCGCGCAGCGCGGACTCCTCGGGGCTGGCACGCAGGATGTCGACGTACGGCTTGAGGTCGGCGACGTCCAGGCCCTCCAGGAGTTCGGCGGCCTCGGCGGGGTGCCGGAAGCCGCAGAGGCCCTCGAAGGGGGTGAGGGCGCAGATCAGTTCGGGCTTGTGGTGGGCGTCCTTGTAGTTGCGGTGCGGGGCGTCGAGGGGGATACCGCGGGCCTCCTCGTCGGCGAAGCCCGTTTCGGCCTGGGCGCGGTCGGGATGGACCTGGAGGGAGAGCGGGGCGCCGGCGGCGAGGACCTTGAACAGGAACGGCAGCCGGGGGCCGAAGGCGCGGACGGCGTCGGCGCCCAGTGCGGCCTCGGGGTCGGCGTCGATCACGTCGGCGAGGGAGACCGGGCCGTGGCCGCGGTCGAGGCGGGAGGGGGCGCCGGGGTGCGCGCCGAGCCACATCTCGGCCTGCGGTTCGCCGGTGGGCGGGACGCCGAGGAGGTCGGGGATGGCGGTGGTGGAGCCCCAGGCGTAGGGGCGCACGGCGTTGACGAGGCGGTCCATCGGGCGGCTGCTTCCTGACGTGGCGTGGGTGGTCCGGCGGGGGGCGGTGGCGACTGCCCCGAAGGCATGATCACTCGGTGCCGGCGAGCGCCAGGTAAACGGCGCCGAAATCGGCGATGGCAAGGAGTTCAGCGGCGCGTTCCAGGTCGCTGCCGGCGCCGGGGTGCAGTTCGCTGAGCGGGGTGTCGCGCTCGTCGGCGAGCTGCTGGGCGGCGCGGGTGGCGGAGAGCGGGCCGGCCTCGGCCTCGCGCAGCAGGATGATCCTGGCGTGCAGGGCGGCGGGCTGCTCGACGCGGTCGCGGAAGAAGTCGTCCGGGTCGGCGCCGGCGGCCAGTGCCCCGGCGAGCAGGGGGCGGTGGGTGGTGAGCGCCTCGGGGAGCTCGGCGGCGAGGCCGGGACGGCCGGCCAGTCCGGCGAGTTCGGTGGCGAAGTGGCGGCCGACGGCGCCGGCGATCGGGCCCTCGGTCCAGATCAGCGGGAGCGCGTCGGCGAGGTCGGCGGCGAGGGTCTTGCCGGGGTTGGTGTAGGTGGGGATGGCCGGTCCGCAGCGTTCGGCGATCTGGTCCAGGCGGTCGGCGAGCTTGCCGACGGCGTCCGCGGGGGCGTTGATCAGGCCGATCCGGTCGGCGAGCACCAGCAGCGGGATGAGGACGGACCAGAGGGTGCCGGGGGCGGCGGGCGGGGCGCCCTCGACGTCGAATTCGGCGTCGTAGGCGGTGGTGGCGAGGGGGACGGGCAGGCCGCGGGCCTGGACGACGGCGTCGGCGAGCGGGCCGCCGGCGGGGGTGACGGCGACGACCGCGCAGCCGCGGCGGTAGGACTGTTCGACGAGTTCGGCGAGGCCGGGGTCGGCGGCGTCGGGGCCGGCGACGAGGAGGAGGTCGAGGGGGCCGGCCCAGCCGGGCAGGATCCAGCGGAGCGCGCCGGGTACGGGGGCGACGCCGGTGGGCTGGATGAGGCTGACCGGGCAGCTGCCGCCGCTGAGGGCGCGCAGCAGGTCGGCGACACCGGCCGCGGCCGGGCCGGGGCCGGCGACGAGGACGGCGCGCGGGCGCCCGTCGGGGGTCAGCTCGGGGATGCCGGATTCGGCGGCGCCGCGGGCGGCGGTGCGGACCCGGGCGCCGGATTCGGCGACGGCGCGCAGCAGGCCGAAGCGGTCGGCGCCGGCCAGCGCCTCGGGAGCGTCGAGCAGTGACTCGTCGAGCATGGTGGCGCGGCCTCCGATCGCCGGTACGGGCGGGGTGGTGCCAGGCAGTACCGGGACGGGCCCGGTGGGCCGGTCAGGCGGGGGTGGGGGTACCGCCCATGCCCTTCGGGCCATGGGGGAGGGCTTCGTCGACGAGGAGGACCGGGATGCCGTCCTGGACCGGGTAGGCCAGGCCGCAGTCGGCGGAGGTGCAGATCAGCGCGGCCGGGTCCGCCGCGGTGCGGTCCTCCAGCGAGGCGTGGCAGGCCGGGCAGGCGAGGATCTGGATCAGGCTGGCTTCGACCGGCATCGGGGTGCTCCTTCGGCGTGGTTACGGCGTGGCCAGCGTACCGCCGGTGTGGGGGACGGGGCCTGCCCGGAGGGGATTTCGGCAGGTGGGAGGGGCGCTGTGGGCGGCCCTCCCCCGGCCTGCGGGCGATCAGCCGCGGATGATCTCCAGGACCTCGTCGCGGATCCGCTCGACGGTGGCCCGGTCGCGGGCCTCGGCGTTGAGGCGGAGCAGCGGCTCGGTGTTGGAGGGGCGGACGTTGAACCACCAGTCGGCGGCGGTGACGGTCAGGCCGTCGAGGTCGTCGAGGGTGATGCCGTCGCGGCTCTCGTAGGTGGCCTTGATGGCGGCGAGTCGGCCGGCCTGGTCGTCGACGGTGCTGTTGATCTCGCCGGAGGCGGCGTAGCGGTCGTAGGCGGCGACGAGCCCGGAGAGCGGCCCGTCCTGTTCGCCGAGGGCGGCCAGGACGTGGAGCGCGGCGAGCATGCCGGTGTCGGCGTTCCAGAAGTCGCGGAAGTAGTAGTGGGCGGAGTGCTCGCCGCCGAAGATGGCGCCGGTGTGGGCCATTTCGGCCTTGATGAAGGAGTGGCCGACGCGGGTGCGGACGGGGGCGCCGCCGTGCTCCTTGACGACCTCCGGGACGGACCAGGAGGTGATGCAGTTGTGGATGACCGTGCCGCCGGGGTGCTTGGCCAGTTCGCGGGCGGCGACCAGGGCGGTGATCGCGGACGGGGAGACCGGGTCGCCGTTCTCGTCGACGACGAAGCAGCGGTCGGCGTCGCCGTCGAAGGCCAGGCCGAGGTCGGCGCCGACCTCGCGGACCCTTTCCTGGAGGTCGACGATGTTCTTCGGGTCGAGCGGGTTGGCCTCATGGTGGGGGAAGGACCCGTCGAGCTCGAAGTAGAGCGCGTCGAGGTCGATCGGCAGGCCGTCGAAGACGGTGGGGACGGTGTGGCCGCCCATGCCGTTGCCGGCGTCCACCACGACCTTCAGGGGGCGGATGGTGCGGAGGTCCACGAGGGAGCGCAGGTGGGCGGCGTAGTCCTGGAGCACGTCGCGCCGGGTGACGGTGCCGGGGGTGGCGGCCGGTTCGGGGGCGCCGTCGGCGGTCCAGCGCTCGGCCAGGGCGCGGATGTCGGCGAGCCCGGTGTCCTGGCCCACGGGGGCGGCGCCGGCCCGGCACATCTTGATGCCGTTGTACTGGGCCGGGTTGTGCGAGGCGGTGAACATCGCGCCGGGCAGGTTCAGGGCGCCGCTGGCGTAGTAGAGCTCGTCGGTGGAGCAGAGGCCGATCTCGGTGACGTCGGCGCCGCGGGCGGCGGCGCCGCGGCCGAAGGCGCGGGCCAGGCCGGGCGAGGAGGGCCGCATGTCGTGCCCGATGACGATCGCGTCGGCGCCGGTGACCTCGACGAAGGCCGCGCCGAAGAGTTCGGCCAGGGTCTCGTCCCATTGGTCGGGGACCACGCCGCGCACGTCGTACGCCTTCACGATCTGCGCCAGATCAGTCACAGCCAGCCCTCCTGGAGTCGCTACGGGGCCACAAACCTACCCGTACGGTCCGTAGGGGGGCCGTGAACCAGCCGTGAACGGCAGCGGGCCGGGCGGCGACGGGTCAGGAGTCGGGTGAGCGCAGGACCCGCAGGTGGCCGCGGCGGGCGACCTCCATGGGGTGGCCGTCGCGGCCGCTGGGCGCGGGGGTGCCGGCGCCGCCGGCGGCGCGCTCCTGGGGGCGGGCGGCCTCGCGGACGGCGTTGGCCAGCGCTTCGAGGTCGTCGCCGCTGGGGCGGGCGGGACCGGGGTCGATGGCGAGGCGGACGACTTCCCAGCCGCGGGGTGCGGTCAGGCGCTCGGAGTGCTGGGCGCACAGGTCGTAGCAGTGCGGCTCGGCGTAGGTGGCGAGCGGTCCGAGCACGGCGGTCGAATCCGCATAGACGTACGTCAGCGTTGCGACGGCGGGGCGGCCGCACGCAGTGCGCGAACAGCGACGTACAGGGCTCACGACGTTGGACGGTACCGCACTCTTGAGCGGGCCGCGACGACTCTCCCTCGGCTCACCCAACCGTGTCGTCCCGCTTCGTCCGATGCGTCTGACCTGCACCCGTCGGCCGGGACTGCTCGGGGGCGGGATAGGCGGCGCCGCGCCGGGAGCGGAATCCCACCCTCAGGTGGGGCAATTCATGTCATTCTGCGGTGCTGGGCGGGAGCGGGGCGATCGGATGCGGGGTCGCAAACGAACCGAACCCGGGCCGGTCCGGTCACCCGACGACAAGTGGCGAGTTGTCGCACAACGCCGACCGGGGCGCGCCCGGAGGACTACGCTCGATCCGATGGACAGCCCCGTACCTCCCCGTCCCGCGGAACCGCGGCCCCGCCGCCGCGACCGCCACGGCCGTGGCATGCGCGGCCCGATCGCGCCTCCCCAGGTACCGCTGTCGGTGAGCCGCGCCGACGCGTTCACGGATCTCGTCTACGACTCCCGGGACCGGCTGGAGCGGCGCTGGCCGCAGCTGACGCAGGTCGATTTCCTGGTGCTGGAGGTGCCGGGGTTCGGGCTGGACGGCGATCCGGATCCGCTCGCGGAGGAGGAGGGCGTGCCGCTCGGCCGGGTGCTGCCCTCCGGCGGCGGATATCGCGACCGGATCGTGATCTACCGCAGGCCGGTGGAGATCCGGACGAAGAACCGCGACGAGCGCGCGCTGCTGGTCCACGAGGTCGTCGTCGAGCAGGTCGCCGAGCTGCTGGGGCTCGCCCCGGAGTCGGTGGACCCGCGCTACGGCCAGGAGTGAGCCGGTAGCGCGGGTCATGCGCGGGTGTCGCCGGGCGGCGGCACCCGCGGCGGGCGTCAGCGGGTCAGCAGGGACAGGTCCTGGCCGGCGGTCGGCACGAGCACGGAGCCGCGGTCGTCGGGCAGCGGCTGGACGGTGAAGGCGGGCACCCCGCCCTGCGGCAGCGCCAGCATCCGGGCGGCGTGGACCGGGCCGCTGCCGGGCTCGGGCTCGACGGTCAGCGCGTAGGAGCCCTTGAGGCCGGACGGCTGCGGCGGTTGGACGGCGAGGCTGGTGCCGCCCTTGACCGTGTACGTCTTCGAGACCGGGGTGCCGCCGCCGCTGCCGGCAGACGCGGTGATCTTGACCTTGGCGTCCTTGCCCTTCTGGGGGGCGACCAGGGTGAGGGTGCTGCCCTTGGCGCGGTTGTCGGCGACGGTGCCGCGGGCCTCGATCGGCCGGGTCGCGGGGATGAAGGCCATCTCCTGGTTGTCGCCCTTGCCGCGGACGACCCGCAGGGCCGCGGCGATCGGGGCGGTGGAGCTGCCGTCGCCGGGTGTGAGGACCAGCGAGCCAGGCTCGCCCTTGGTGATGTCCTTGAGGTCGACGGTGGCGGTCATCCCGCTCTTGACGTGCAGGGTGTCGAGTCCGGCCGGGGTGATCAGGCCGGTCGGGGTGGCCAGTTGGACCTTGAGGTCGGCGTCGGCGTCGCCGGGCGCGACGGCGACCAGCTGGACGTCGGTGGCGTCGGCCGGGATGCCCGGGAGGACGGCGCCGGGGGACGGGTCGGCGGCCGGCGGCAGCCAGTCGCCGCCGGTCTTGGCGTCGGCGGCCTGGACGGCCGCGCCGATCCGGCCGGAGCGGACGCTGACGTGCAGCGCGGCGCCGTCGGCGGGGCTGGTGGTGAGGGTGGAGAGCAGCACCGGGACGGTGGTGTGCGGCGGCACGGTGATGTCCTCGCCGCCGCCGCTGTCC
The DNA here is from genome assembly GCF_016917755.1 of Streptomyces noursei. GTDB lineage: Bacteria > Actinomycetota > Actinomycetes > Streptomycetales > Streptomycetaceae > Streptomyces > Streptomyces yunnanensis. Next base: position 4,241,332 of record NZ_CP070326.1, read on the forward strand.
GTCAACGCGCCGTCCTTGCCGCGCATTTCGAGGTCCACGACGGCCGGCACCGGGTCGGGGTTGGTGAGGTGGACGTAGTCGGTGCGGCCGGTGGCGGTGCTGACGCCGGGGAACCAGAACTGGGTGTCGGGGGCGGTGCAGCTCAGCCCCTGCAGACCGCGGCCCAGGCCGGCGGCGATGGCGGTGGTCTGCTGGACGGTCCAGCCGGGGGCCAGCACGCCGTCGGCGGAGCCGGTCAGGGCGGGCGCGTCGGCGCTGTCGGTGGTCCCGAGGACCGGCTTCCCGGCCTCCTGGAGGGGCACCACGGGCTTGGTGTCGGGCGGCGGTACGGTCTGCGTCCCGCCGGCGTCCGTGCCGCGCTTGTCCTTGGCTCCCTTGCCGTCCTTGCCCCCCTTGGCGTCCTTGCCGCCCTTGCCGGCGGGGTTGCCGTGGCTGTCGGCGACGGTGCCGGTGGGCAGGAGCTGGGCGGTGCCCTTCTTGGTGTCCGTGCCGGCCGGGGCGCCCGGGGGCGCGAAGGCGGTGTAGGTGGTCTCGGCGACCTCCGACGAGCTGGGCGCCGGGCACACCAGCGTGGACCGCTGGACCGGCAGCCGGGTGGCGCTCGCGGGGGCCGTCGGGCCGGTGCCGCCGGGGGCGGCGACCGCGGCGACACCGGTGACCGCGGCCAGCGCGGCGGCCGCGGCGGTCAGGGACAAGATGGTGCGCTTCACTGCTGCTCGCTCCCGTCACGGCGCGGCTCGGGGAAGGCGCCGGGGTACGTCGTGCCGTCGTAGGGCTGCGGGTGCTGCGGGTGCTGGTCAGCCCCGGCGTCGGGGTAGGGCTGCTGCTGCCCGCCGTAGCCGTACGGGTCGTAGGCGCCCGCTTGGTAGGGGTCGGTCGGGTAGCCGGCGGGCGGATAGGTGTCGGGCGTGTAGGTGCCCGGCGGGTAGCCGCCGTCCTGGTAGGGGTCGACCGGCTGGTAGGGCTGCTGGTCGCCGTACTGGCCGGCCTGGTACGGGTCGGCGACCTGCGGGTAGGGCTGCTGGTCGGCTGCCGCCGGGTCGTGCGCGGCGGCCGGTTCCCCGGCGGTCTGCCAGTCCTCGTAGGAGGGCTGTGCGGGGACCGCGGCATACGGGTCGGCGACCGGGACGGGGTCCGGGGCCGGGGCGTCGGCCGGCGGCTCCTCGACGGTGCGGGCGTCCGGGACGGCGGCGCCGTCGCCGGCCGGGGCGGCGGCCTCGGCCTGGGCGCGCAGCCGGCGGGCCCGGCGGCCCTCGCCCGCGGACTGCGCGGCGACGGTCGGCGCGGCCTCCTCGGGCAGGTCGTCGTCGATCTCCCGGCGGCGGCCGGGCAGCGCCATCACGACCAGCACGAGGGCGAGCAGGCCCTGGGCCCACAGCCAGACGGTGTGGCCCACGGGGTTGTCGTGGCTGAGGTCGAGCCGGCCGCCGTCGGACGGGAGCTGGAAGCCCTGGGCCCAGCCGTCGACGGTGACGGGCTTGAGCGGGGTGCCGTCGAGGGTGGCGTGCCAGCCGTCGTCGGCGGCGTCGGCGAGCCGCAGGGTCCGGCCGGCGGTGCCGGCGGGCACCTTGGCTCCGTGTGCCTCGACCGGGCCGGCCGCCACCGGGACGGGCGCCGCGGCGTCGCCGGTGGCGGTGCCCTCCTTGGTCTGGGCGGGCACGATCGTGATCCGGGAGACCCGCTGGTCGACGCGCCACAGGGCGCTGCCGTCCTCCTGGCTGAGCCGGGTCAGACCCGGGGTGGCGTCCAGGACGCGGCCCATCTCGCGCGGGGCGCCCTTGCGGACCAGGACGTAGCGGACCGCGTAGCCGCCGAGCCGGTCGGTCTGGTCGGCGCCGGAGCCGGCGACGAGGTGGGCGACGACGTCGTCCAGGCGGCTGTCCGGGCCGGCCTCGGCGGCCAGGTCGGCGTCCCCGAGCCGGGCCCCGGAACCGCGGACGAGGGAGTAGGTGACGTGGCCGGGGGTGCCGTCCAGGACGAGCGTGCGGGCCCGGTCGGTGGTGGTGGCCTCCTCGGCGACGAACGCCGGGACCTGGGTGGCGTCGCGCCGCTGGACCGGGCCGGCCGCGCCGGTGATCATCCAGCTGACCGCGGCGTACAGGGGGGCGATCAGAGCGGCCAGTGCGATCAGCACGGCGGCCGGCTGCTTCCAGCCGAAGCCGAGCGCGGTCATCCGGGTGCGGATGCCCTCGGCGCCGAGCGCGGCCGCGCACAGCAGCGCCAGGCCGTAGACGAGCATCGCCGGGCCGGTCCAGCCGGAGCCGTTGCCGAGCGCCGCGCACAGCAGCCCGACCAGGGCCACCACCCAGGCGGCGCGGATCGCGGTCTGCCGGGTGTCGCGCAGGGTCGCGCCGAGGGCGGCCAGGACGATACCGAGGAGCAGCAGCCCGCCGACGGCCTTGGGACCGCCCGGGCTGAGCCCGACGAGGTCGAGGACGGAGGCCGAGCCGGCGCCGTAGTCCAGGCCGGCCTCGCGGAAGAACCGCGACGGGTGGCCGAGCAGCGACAGCGACCAAGGCGCCAGCACCACCAGCGGGGCGAGCGCCACGGCCAGGAAGCGCAGCACGTACGCCACGATCAGCCCACCGCTGCCGCCCCGCTTCGCTCCGCCGCCCGTTGCCGGGTCTGCGGATGCGGAGCCGAGCAGGCGCAGCACGAGCAGTGCCACGCCGAGCAGCACCGCGATCGGCCAGACGATCGGGGTGAAGGCGGTGGTGACGGTGACCAGCAGCGCGTACGCCCAGGCGGCGCGCCAGCTGGGCCGGGTGCCGGGCGCCAGCCGCAGTCCGCCGGCGGCGACCGCGGCGCGGGCCATCAGCGGCAGCAGGACGGCCAGTACGGCGGTGCCCAGGCGACCGCCGGCGAGCGCGCCGGTGGCGGCGGGCAGGAAGGCGTAGGCGATGCTGCCCCAGGCCCGCAGCAGCCGGGAGGCGACCAGCGGGCGGGAGGCGAAGTAGGCGGTGAGGCCGGCCAGCGGCACGGAGCAGACCAGCAGCAGGGTGAGGGTGAAGCCGGTGCTGCCGAGGAAGACGGTGGAGAGCGCGGCGAGCACCGCGAGGTAGGGCGGTGCGGCGGCGGTGTCGCCGACGCCGACCGGGTGCCAGCTGGTGGTGTACGACGACCACAGGGCGCCGAGGCCGTCGGGCGCGGGCAGCAGGGCGCCGCCGACGAGCGAGCCGCTGCCGAGCAGCCCGCGGCAGGCGATCAGCGAGACCAGCAGCAGGACGAGGAAGAGCACCGGTGCGGGGCGGCGGGCGATCCGCTTGAGCCGCGCGAACTGCTCGATCTCCAGGTAGTCGGCGTCGTCGCCGCCGGGTCCGGACTCCACGGCGCCGTGCCGGCCGGAGGAGGCGACGTCGGGGGCGGCGCGGCCGGCGAGGTTGCCGGCGACCTGTTCGACGGTGGCCCGGACGGTGGCACCGGGCGGCGGGAACAGTGCCCGCAGCTCGCTCGCGTCGGTCGTCGGCCTCCCCCGGCGTTTGCGGGCGGCGAGGATCTTGCCGGGGCGGAGCAGGGTGCCGAAGAGGCCGGCGAGTTCGTCCAGGGCCTGGCCGGGGACCTTGCCGACGAGGTAGGCGACGACCCGCAGCAGGGTGCCGATCAGCAGCCGCAGCAGGGTGTACGGGACCAGCGCGCCACGGGTGTTGGCGAGCAGGGTGTAGACGGCGCCGGCCTTGTCGACACGGTGCGGGTTGGCCACACTGCGGCCGACGCAGTCGATGGGGCGGCGCTCGCGGGCGGATGCCTCGGCGTGCCGCAGGACGGCGTCGGGGGCGACCAGGACCTGGTGGCCGGCGGCCTGGGCGCGCCAGCACAGGTCGACGTCGTCGCGCATCAGCGGCAGCCGGCGGTCGAAGCCGCCCAGCTGCTCGTAGACGTCGCGGCGGATGAGCATGCCGGCGGTGGAGACGGACAGCACCGGGCGGACCTGGTCGTGCTGGCCCTGGTCCTGTTCGCGGCGGTCCAGGCCGGTCCAACGGCGTCCGCTGCGGGCGATGCTGACGCCGGCCTCAAGGAGTTGACGGCGGTCGTACCAGCTGCGGAGCTTGGGGCCGACGATGGCGGTGGACGGGCTGGCGTCGGCGACCCGCAGCAGTTCGGCGAGGGCGTCGGGGGCCGGCGCGCAGTCGTCGTGCAGCAGCCACAGCCACTGGACCGGTTCCCCGTGCGGGAGTTCCGGCATGTCGTACGCCTCGTCGTGCCAGGTGCGGCTGACCGGATCCCAGCCGCTGGGGCGGCGCAGATAGGCCAGGTCGTCGGGGCCGAGGACGGGGGCGGTGCGGACCGCCTCCTCGACGGCGGTGCCGAATCCGGAGCGGCGGGCGAGGTGGAGCACCCGGTCGTCGCCGATCGCCTCCGCGAGCAGCTGGGCGGAGTCGTCCGCGCTGCCGGTGTCGGCGCCGATGACGTTCTGCACCGGGCGCTCCTGGCCGAGCAGTCCGGCGAGGGCGTCGGGCAGCCAGCGGCCGCCGTCGTGCGAGACGATCACGGCCGTGACGACATGCCGCGGGAACTCCGGGGTGGCGGCTTCATACGAGGCGGCCTGGGCCGCCGACTGGCTGTGCACGGACATCGAGGTACGGGCCCTCCGGACCCGGGAGTTGGAGGGCCCGCGGCGAAGTCGCTCACGGCCCCCGCCCCCGGAAACACTGCGACGGACTACGAGGGACACGCGCACGCCGTAGCGGCGGTGCGGGTGTGTCTCGGACGGGGCCCCACACTAATGGTTCGCGCCGGGGCACCGGTCGGCTCCGTACACAGCAGACCGCCTCCGGCGGGCAGTGCGCTGGAGGCGGTGTGTTCGCTATAGGGGGATATGGGGAGTTGGGGTGGTGCGGCGGCGCGCTCGGTGCCACCGCGGGGGGCTGGTGCGGGAGGCTGGCCGGTCACGGTCAGACAGCGGCCTTCTTGAGTCGACGCCGCTCGCGTTCGGACAGACCGCCCCAAATGCCGAAGCGCTCGTCGTTGGCGAGGGCGTATTCGAGGCACTCGGAGCGGACTTCGCAGGCGAGGCAGACCTTCTTGGCCTCGCGGGTGGAGCCACCCTTCTCCGGGAAGAAGGACTCGGGGTCGGTCTGGGCGCACAGTGCGCGCTCCTGCCAGCCGAGCTCCTCGTCCGCCTCCTCGACCAGCAATTCCTGGAACAGCTCGGTCATGTGCGCCCCTCGTCTGTCTTTACGTCCCCGTGATCAAGCCGTGATCGAATCCGGCTGAACGACACGAGTGAAATTACAAGTGTGCTGATCCGGGCCAGTCAAGCCGAGATCTGCTATTGGGCCTCTTATTCACTCTGCGGAACCAAGCGTATGCGGAAAGTGTTCAAATCATCCAAAACCAGGACACTTCCTCGGGCCGTTGACCCGCGGCTCTGTTCTCAGCGAGTGAGACGTCAACTCATGGGTTGCGCGTTGCACCGCACGCACCGGAGCGGGGAAGATCACAACCGGATCACAGGACCGCAACGGCGGCCCCGGGTGCGACTGATGACCGCTTCTCCCCGCCGTGGGCTGCACAAACCTTTCTCCGGACGGGGTAACCGGATGAGGTGAACGACGCCCGCCACATCGCTCCCCGTTTGACAGCGCACCGCCGCCCCGTGTCTCCTTGACCGCATGCCAGCGACCTCCGCGCACCGACTGACCCGTTCCTACGGGTCGCTCTGCGCTGTGCAGGCCCGCTGTCGCTGTTCCAGCTGTCGTAGCCACTGAGCTCCAGCCCCCCGCGCTCGCCGCATCCCGCCAGCGCTCCGCTCCACCGCGACCACCGCGCCGCGCCCCCACGAGGAACGGCCCGCGCCGTGCCGCACCCCTTTTCCCGGCCACCGCCGGGAGGGACCCCCAGCGCGCCACCCGCACTTCCGCCGAGGAACCCGCATGAACAGCGACGTCCAGATCGCCGGCGACCCGCTCGCCATCCCCCACCTGCTGCCGCCCGTCCCCGCCCACCCCACCACCGTCGCCGGCTTCGTCGGCCTGGCCCGCTCGATCGCCGCCGACCGCGCCGCCTGGGCCCCGCTGGTCCGCTACGACGCCACCACCCGCTGGTACCACCGCCTGTGCACCGGGCCCGGGTACGAGGTGTGGCTGTTGAGCTGGGTCCCCGGGCAGGGCAGCGGCCGGCACGACCACGGCCCGTCCTCGGGCGTACTGACCGTCCTGGAAGGCGAGTTGACCGAACACGCCGCGGGCGGGCCGCGCACCCTGGCCGCCGGCACCCAGCGGGTGTTCGCCCCCGGCTACGCCCACGAGGTCGTCAACGACGCACTGGCGCCGGCCGTCAGCCTGCACGTGTACTTCCCCGGCCTGACCGAGATGCCGATGCTCCCGCAGGGCCAGCTGCTCCCCCACTCTCAACTCCCTTCGAGCGGGGGGACGCCCGTGACCGGGGCCGCCGCCCCCGTCGCACCGCACAGCGCCCGGTGCGCCGCACCCGTCCGGGAGACCGCGCCGCACTGACCCCACCCGGCCACCGCCCCTCAAGGATCAGCCTTCGGCTGACAGCCCACCCGTCACCCGGCCACCGCCCCTCAAGGATCAGCCTTCGGCTGACAGACTGATGGGCATGCGCATTGTGGTTCTGGCCGGCGGTATCGGCGGCGCCCGCTTTCTGCGGGGACTGAAGGCAGCGGCTCCGGACGCGGACATCACCGTCATCGGCAACACCGGTGACGACATCCATCTGTTCGGGCTGAAGGTGTGTCCCGACCTCGACACCGTGATGTACACGCTCGGCGGCGGCATCAACGAGGACCAGGGCTGGGGCCGGACGGACGAGACGTTCCGGGTGAAGGAGGAACTGGCCGCGTACGGCGTCGGGCCGGAGTGGTTCGGACTGGGCGACCGGGACTTCGCCACCCACATCGTCCGGACCCAGATGCTGGGCGCCGGCTATCCCCTGAGCGCCGTCACCGAGGCGCTCTGCGACCGCTGGCAGCCCGGCGTGCGGCTGCTGCCGATGTCCGACGACCGGGTCGAGACGCACGTCGCCGTCGAGGACGAGAGCGGCGAGCGCAAGGCGGTGCACTTCCAGGAGTACTGGGTGCGGCTGCGGGCCTCGGTGCCGGCGCTGGCCGTGGTGCCGGTCGGCGCCGAGCAGGCCAAGCCGGCGCCCGGCGTGCTGGAGGCCCTCGCCGAGGCCGACGTGATCCTCTTCCCGCCGTCCAACCCGGTCGTCAGCGTCGGCACGATCCTGGCCGTGCCGGGCATCCGGGAGGCCGTCGCGGAGGCCGCGGCGCCGGTGGTCGGGCTCTCGCCGATCGTCGGGGACGCCCCGGTGCGCGGGATGGCCGACAAGGTGCTGGAGGCGGTCGGCGTGGAGTCCACCGCGGCGGCGGTGGCCCGGCACTACGGGGCGGGCCTGCTGGACGGCTGGCTGGTCGACGACGTGGACGCGGGCGCGGTGGCCGACGTCGAGTCGGCGGGGATCCGCTGCCGGGCGGTGCCGCTGATGATGACGGACGTGGACGCGACCGCGGCGATGGCCCGCGAGGCGCTGGCGCTCGCCGAGGAGGTGCGGGCATGACCGGACCGACCGGGGCACCCGGGTACCGGGTGTGGGCGCTGCCGGGCATCCCCGAGGTGCGGCCCGGCGACGACCTCGTCAAGCTGATCGCGGCCGCGGCGACCGCCGACGGGGCACCCCAACTGGCCGACGGCGATGTGGTGTTGGTCACCTCGAAGATCGTCAGCAAGGCGGAGGGCCGGATCGTCGAGGCGGCCGACCGCGAGGCGGCCATCGACACCGAGATGGTGCGGGTGGTGGCCCGCCGCGGCACCCTGCGGATCGTGGAGGACCACCGGGGCCTGGTGATGGCCGCGGCCGGGGTGGACGCCTCCAACACCCCCTCGGGCACGATCCTGTTGCTGCCCGAGGACCCGGACGCCTCGGCCCGCGCCCTGCGCACCGGGCTGCGCGAGACGCTCGGTGTCGACGTCGGCGTCGTCATCAGCGACACCTTCGGGCGCCCGTGGCGCAGCGGCCTGACCGACGTCGCCATCGGGGCGGCCGGGGTGCGGGTGCTGGACGACCTGCGCGGCGGCACCGACGCGTACGGCAATCCGCTGGTCGCCACCGTCGTGGCCACCGCGGACGAACTCGCCGCCGCGGGCGACCTGGTGAAGGGCAAGGCGACCGGGCTGCCGGTGGCGGTGGTGCGCGGGCTGCCGCACGTCGTGACGTCCGCGTCCGCACGGGCGGGAGCCGACGGGCCCGGGAGCGGGGACGACGACGTGGACCCCGGGGCGCGGGCGCTGGTGCGGAACGCCGCGGACGACATGTTCCGGCTGGGCACCTCCGAGGCCGTGCGGGAGGCGGTGACGCTGCGGCGCACCGTCCGGGAGTTCACCGACGACCCGGTGGACCCGGGCGCGGTGCGGCGCGCGGTGGCCGCGGCGCTGACCGCGCCGGCGCCGCACCACACCACTCCGTGGCGGTTCGTCCTGCTGGAGTCGGCGCAGTCCCGGACCCGGCTGCTGGACGCGATGCGGGACGCCTGGGTGGCCGATCTGCGGGCGGACGGCAGGTCGGAGGAGGCCATCGCCAAGCGGGTGCGGCGCGGCGACGTGCTGCGCAACGCGCCGTATCTGGCGGTGCCGTGCATGGTGCTGGACGGCGCGCACGCCTACCCGGACGCCCGGCGGGCCGCCGCCGAGCGCGAGATGTTCGTCGTCGCGCACGGCGCGGGCATCGAGAACTTCCTGGTGGCGCTGGCCGGCGAGCGGCTGGGGTCGGCGTGGATCTCCTCGACGATGTTCTGCCGGGACGTGGTCCGCGAGGTGCTGGAACTGCCCGCGGAGTGGGAGCCGATGGGGGCGGTGGCCATCGGACGGCCGGCGTCGGCGCCGCGGGAGCGGCCGGCGCGAGCCGTGGACGACTTCGTCCGCGTCCGCTGACGGATCCCCGGTCGTGTCGTCGGCCGAGGCCCACGGTGGGCGGCGCCGCCCGGTTCACAGCCGGGCGATGTCGCCCACCGGGAAGCGCGGGGCGCGGCGCGGCGGGACCAGGCCGGAGAGCAGGATCAGCCGGGCCGCGCGGTGCCGCTGCCCCGCGTAGGGCGCCAGGAGCTGGAGCATCTCCTCGTCGGTCGTGCCGCGCCGGCCGGTGAGCGCATAGCCGATGATCTTCGGCAGGTGCAGGTCGCCGACGGTGATCGCGTCGGGGGCGCCCAGGGCGCGCTGGAGGGTCTCGGCGGCCGTCCAGGGGCCGATGCCCGGGATCGCGGTCAGCCGGCGGGTGGCGTCGCCGAGGTCCATCTCCGCGGCCTCCTCCATCCGGGCCGCCGCCCGCACCGCGCGCAGGATCGTCGACGACCGCTTGGCGTCGACGCCGGCGCGGTGCCACTCCCAGGACGGGACCAGCGCCCAGCCGCGCGGCTCGGGCATCACCCGCAGCCGGTCCCAGGGGCCGGGCGCGGGCGTGCCGTGCCGCTGGAGCAGCAGCCGCCAGGCGCGGTACGCCTCGTCGCTGGTGACCTTCTGCTCCAGGATCGAGGGGATCAGCGACTCCAGGACGAGTCCGGTGCGGGCGAGCCGGACGCCGGGGTGGCGGCGGCGCGCCTCGTGGACGACGCGGTGCCGGGCGGTCAGCGCCGCCGGGTCGTCGGACTCCCCCAGCAGCTCCGGCAGCCGTTCCAGCAGCCACGGGGCGCCCGGGCCCCACGCCGTCGCCGCGACGTGGCCCTCGGCGGCGCGGGCCGCCAGGCACAGGGTGCCGGGGCCCTCCGGCGTGCGGCAGGCCCGCCAGATCTCGTCGCCGCGCACCGCGAACGCCGGGTCGCCCGGACCGCGGCGCAGCACCCCGAGGGTGCGGTGCAGGTCGTAGGGGCCGGGCGGAACCCAGGTGCGGGCGGGCATGCGGCCAGGTTAGGCGATGCGGCCGGGCCGGAGGCGGGCGCGGCCGCGGGCCTGCGGGAGCGTCCCGCGGGCCCGGCCGCCGGCCGTCACTGGTCGGAGGAGAAGCGGACCGCGCCCGCGGGGATGTCGGCGCCGCACCAGATGCGGATGCCGCCGCGCAGTTCGTTGTCGGCGCCGACCACCGCGCCGTCGCCGATCACCGCGCCGTCCAGCACCGTGCGGGCCCCGATCCGGGCGCCGGCGCCGATCAGCGAGTCGCGGACCACGGCTCCGGGTTCGATCACCGCGCCGTCGAGGACCGTGCTGCCGTCCACCTGGGCGCCGGCGCCGACCCGGGCCGCGGGGCCGACGACGGTGCCGCCGCCGAGCTTGGCGTCCGGGGCGACCTCGGCGCCGTCCAGGACGAGGCGGTCGCCGCGGCGGCCGGGGACGGCCGGGGACGGGGCGCGGCCCTGGACCAGGTCGGCGGAGCCGCGGACGAACGCCTGCGGGGTGCCGAGGTCGAGCCAGTAGGTGGAGTCGACCATGCCCTGGAGGTGCGCGCCGTCGGCGAGCAGGCCGGGGAAGGTCTCGCGTTCGACGGAGACCGGGCGGCCGGCGGGGATGGTGTCGATGACCGACCGGTTGAAGACGTAGGCGCCGGCGTTGATCTGGTCGGTGACGATCTCCTCGGGGGTCTGCGGCTTCTCCAGGAAGGCGGTGACCCGGCCGGTGTCGTCGGTGGGGACGAGCCCGAAGGCGCGCGGGTCCTCGACCCGGGTGAGGTGCAGCGAGACGTCGGCGCCGCTGGTGCGGTGGGTGTCGACCAGGGCGCGGATGTCCAGGCCGGTGAGGATGTCGCCGTTGAAGATCAGCACCGGGTCGTCGGGGCCCGAGTGCAGCCGGGAGGCGACGTTGCGGATGGCGCCGCCGGTGCCCAGCGGCTCCACCTCGGTGACGTATTCCAGGTGCAGGCCGAGCGCGGAACCGTCGCCGAAGTACGGCTCGAAGACCTCGGCGAGGTAGGACGTGGCCAGGACGATGTGCTCGACGCCGGCGGCGCGGGCGCGGGCCAGCTGATGGGTCAGGAAGGGCACGCCGGCGGCCGGGACCATGGGCTTGGGCGTGTGCACCGTCAGCGGGCGCAGTCGGGTGCCCTTGCCGCCGACCAGGAGGATCGCTTCAGTCACTGTGTCCTCTGTGTTCGCTTCTCCGCCCCGCAGCACAGCGGCGCGGCCATCGTCGTCGACTGTGGCCCGGCGGCTGCACGTGCGACGCTCACGGGTCTTGTCTGCTTCCTGCTGGGGTCGGCCGGTCGGCGGACCAGTGTAGGCAGATGGTGCGTCGGTCTCCTTCGGTGGGACGCCGGGACGAACCGGGACGGGGTGGGTCTTGGTGACGGGGTGACGGGTGGTATCGCGGACTGTAGGACGTGCGGAACTAGGGATCGGCTTAGTGTCCGGAGCGCCTGCCGCGCAACGGTGGGGTGAGATGTTTCACGGCGGCCCGCGGGGATCGGCTCAACGGCCCTGGAAGCGGGCCGCCGCCTGCCGCACCGCGGGCAGGTCGGCGTACAGGAGGGTGCCCGGGCATTCCGTCTTGAAGCCGTCGCGGTGACCGGAGATGACGTGTTGTCGGACGGTCAGGCCCTTCCGGTAGAGGTTGCCGCCGGTGGAGATCATCGGGGTCCGGGCGCGCGGATCGGTGCCGGAGAGGCCGAGCTTCCAGGCCGCGAGGCGGCCCAGCGCCTGGACGGCGGGGCGCGACGGCGCGGCCTTGCCGAAGGAGCCGAGCAGGGCGATGCCGGTGCTGTCGTTGTTGAAGCCGAGGGTGTGGGCGCCGAGTACGGCTTTGGCGACGCCGCCGGCGCGGCCCTCGTAGATGGTGCCGCACTTGTCGATCAGGAAGTTGTAGCCGATGTCCCGCCAGTGGCTGCTCCTGACGTGGTAGCGGTACAGGCCGCGGATCACCGAAGGGGCCTGTGCGCAGGTGTAGTTGTTGCCGGTGGCGCTGTGGTGGACGAAGACGGCGCGGACGGCGTGGGTGTAGACGAAGCGGTTCTCCCGCAGCCTCTCGTCGGCGCCCCAGCCGGCCCGGGTGACGATGCGCGGGCGGGCGCCGATGTGCACCGCTCCGCCGGCGGGGCCGCCGGCGACGGAGACGTCGGCCTGGGTCGCGGCCTGGTCGGCGGCGGGGATCTCGGTGGCGCCGGCCGGCGCGAGGGGCGCGTTGGCGGCGGAGCTGGCGGCCTCGGGGGTGCCGGGCGGGCCGCCGCCGCGCACGGCGGGGGTCTCCGGGCCGGGGTCGACGAGTTCCAGGCGGAGGCCGTGCGGGAGCACGCTGGGGGCGCGGTGCGGGTCGGCGGGGGTCAGGCGCAGTTGGACGGCGTCGCTGGCGCCGACCCACAGGGGCGCCGTGCTGCCGCGTGCGCCGCCGCCTCGGCCCTCCCCGGCACCGAGGTCGGGGGCGTCGTCGCTGTCGGTCTGGATGTCCTGCCAGCCGGACCACAGGCCGCTGCCGCGGGCCCGGGTGCGGATCTGGGCCCGGCCGCGGAGGGGGACCGCGGCGTCGTCCCAGACGACGCCGACGAGGGAGAACGGCCGGACCGTGCGGGGCGGCAGTTCACGGACGACCTGCGCCTGTGGCGGGGCGGTGTCCTGGACGGGGCCGCGCCGGGCGGTCGGGGCGAGGCCCTGCAGGGGCAGGGACTGGGTGGCGCCCGGCAGGTCGCGGGCGCCCGCCGTGCCGGGCCCGGCGGCTGGGGCATGGGCGACGGGACGCGCGGCAGCCGCCGCTCCGGTGGAGCCGGTGCCTGCACCGGACGCTCGCGCGCCGCCGGCGCTTGCCGCAAAGACCGGGGCGAGGGGCAGGGCGAGGGCGGCCGTGCACGCGGCGCCGAGGCAGGTCGCGAGGAAGGAGCGCATGGGAAATCCTGGACACGGCCGGGAGCGGCCCGCCAATGCTGGCCTGACGGGGCATCGGCCGAACCGGTGGCCGGCGCGGACCGTACCCGACTGACCGTCAGTGGCCCGCGCGCGTACTCTGGCCGCGATGAACGCCACCGATCGCACCCCCGCCGACCTGCTGGGTTCCGCGCTCGCCGCGGACCCGGGCCGCCCCCTGGTGACCTTCTACGACGACGCCACCGGCGAGCGCGTGGAACTCTCCGTCGCGACCTTCGCCAATTGGGTGGCGAAGACCGCCAACTACCTCCAGGGCGACCTGGCCGCCGAGCCCGGCGACCGGCTCGCGCTGCTGCTGCCCGCGCACTGGCAGACCGCCGTCTGGCTGGTGGCCTGCTCCTCGGTGGGCGTGGTCGCCGAGGTGGGCGGTGATCCGGCCGCGGCCGATCTCGTCGTCAGCGGCCCGGATTCCCTCGACGCGGCACGGGCCTGCTCCGGGGAGCGGGTGGCGTTGGCGCTGCGCCCGTTGGGCGGCCGGTTCCCGCAGCCGCCGGCCGGCTTCGCGGACTACGCGGTCGAGGTGCCGGGCCAGGGCGACCGGTTCGCACCGTTCGTCCCGGTGGATCCGGGCGCGCCGGCGCTGGCGGTCGGCGGCGAGGAGCTGACCGGCGCCGGGATCGGGGAGCGGGCGCTGGCGGATGCCGCGGCCGCCGGGCTGCCGCCGGCGCCGCGGGTGCTGTCGGGGCTCGGCTACGACACCTGGCGGGGCCTGTCGCTGGGGCTGTACGCGCCGCTGGCGGCGGGCGGCTCGGTGGTGCTGTGCCGGCATCAGGACCGGCTGGACGGGGACGCGCTGGCCGCCCGGGAGGCCACCGAGAAGGTCACGTTCACCGTGCCACGCTCCTGAGACGGCCAGGGTCCTGAGACGGCCGGGGTCCTGACGCGGCCGGGGTCCTGACACGGCCGGGACGGGCCCGGAGGGCGCCGGCTCCCCCGTCCGGCGGAGGGGGATTCCCGCCGGGCGGGCCGGTTCGCCGGCCCGGGGCCATGCTCGGTGTACGTACGCCGCCCGCGTACGGACTCCCCGGCGCGGGATCCGGTGGTCTTCTCCCCGCGGTGCCCGGCGCGGGGGCGTGCCGCCGACTCCGTGAGGGAGGTCGCCCACGTGACCGAGCGCCCCGACATCCCGCCCGACCGTCGACGCCCCTCCGGGGGCCGCGGGCGGGGGACGCCGGGCCGCGATCGGCGGGCACGGTTCCGGGGCTGGCCGGAGCGGCCCGAAGGGCTGCTGGCGACCGACCGGCCGGGGCCGCCGCGGACCCCGACGCCGCGCCACCGCCGCTGGCTGCGGGCCGCGGCACTGGCGCTGACCGTCGCCGTGCTGGCGTCGGCGGGGTGGGGATGGGCCGTGTGGACCCGGCTCAACCACAACATCCGCTCGGACAGCGCCACCGAGCGGGAGCTGGAGAAATACGAGTCGGAGCGCCCGCCGGCGGGCCCGCCGAACGCGCAGAACATCCTGTTGATCGGCTCCGACAACCGGGGCGGCGGCAACGAGGAGTACGGGGCGGACACCGGCACCCAGCGTTCGGACACCACGATCCTGCTGCACCTGGCGGCCGACCGGAGCAGCGCCACCGCGGTCAGCATCCCGCGCGACCTGATGGTGCAGGTGCCGCACTGCAAGCGCGCCGACGGGTCGGAGTCCGCGCCGCAGACGATGCAGTTCAACTGGGCGTTCGCGTTCGGCGGGGCGGCCTGTGCGATCCGCACGGTGGAGAAGATGAGCCGGATCCGGATCGACCACCACATCATCGTGGACTTCATGGGTTTCAAGAACATGGTGGACGCGGTGCACGGCGTGCAGCTCTGCCTGGCCCGGCCGATCGAGGACGACGAGGCGCACGTGTCGCTGCCGGCCGGGTGGCAGACGTTGGACGGCGAGGCGGCGCTGGGCTACGTGCGGGCCCGCAAGAGCCTGGGCGACGGCAGCGACACCCAGCGGATGGCGCGCCAACAGCAGTTCCTGGGCGCCCTGGTGAAGAAAGTGCAGAGTAATGGTGTGCTGCTCAATCCGATGCGGCTGTATCCGGTGATGGATGCCGCGACGAGTTCGCTGACCACCGATGCCGGGCTGGCTTCGCTCCGGGGTTTGTACGAATTGGTCCGCAGTATGCGCGGCATTCCCACCGCACATGTGCAGTTCCTGACCGTGCCGCGTACCGAGTACCGCTACGACCCGAATCGCGATCAGCTGGTGCAGCCCGACGCGGACCGGCTCTTCGAGCGGCTGCGCAATGATCAGCCGGTGGCGGTGGTGCCGCAGCCACCCGCCCGGGCCGCGGACGACAAGGCGGCCGGTGACCGGCGGGGCGGCCGGGCGGCGCCCACCGCGAGTTCGCCGCCGGCCTTTCCCGGGAGCACCGCGGAACACGGCGCCTGCCAATAAAAAAGCCGCAAAGGGCGCCGGCGCCCCGTGAAGGGAATGGGCGGATTGCCCAGTTGTAGGGAAGTGGAATTTGTCACGGGCGTCGCCCGACGTTGAACTGGACGGATAGTGTGAGCGATCCGGTCCGCTCGACCAGCCGACCGATGACCCTTGTCCATTGACTGTTGACCAAGCACCGAACCAGCTAAGACACGATCGACCGACCGAGCGCCTTGAGGGGATGGCGCCGCGTGGTACCGACGGAGGACTCAAGGCACCGTGGACGCGCAAGGCCGTGGGCAGGCGGACGACAACAACGTCGATCCCGCCGATCAGTGGGTGTTCAATCCGAACACCGGCAACTACGAGTTGCGGCTTGACCCGGCGGGTCAGGGCCCGGCTCGGCCCGCCGACCGCAAGGCGCCCGGCAGACGTTCCGCGCGCAACCCCCGTGCGGGGGGCGGTGACACGGACACCCGTCCGCTGCCGGTCCAGCGTGGCCGGGGCGCGGATGACGACGAGCCCGCCGAGCCCACCGAGGGCGGCCGGGCGGCGCGCCGGGCGGCCGGCCGGGCCGCGACCGCGGTGGCGGCCGGGGCCGCGGCGAGCCGCCGCAAGCCCAAGCCGAAGAAGTCGGGCAAGCGGAAGTTCCTGTACTGGACGGCCGGTGTGGTGGGCTTCGTCCTGGTGGCCGGCTGCGGCACCGCGTTCGTGATCTACCAGCAGCTGGACGGCAACATCAAGAAGGTCGACGTCGGTGAGGAGAACTCAGCGGTCACCGACGGTCCGGTGAACCTCCTGATCATCGGCACCGACGCGCGCACCGGCAAGGGCGACACCGGCTACGGCGACTCGGGCAGTGTCGGGCACGCGGACACCACGATCCTGATGCACGTGTCCAAGGACCGGACCAACGCCACCGCGCTGAGCATCCCGCGCGACCTGATCACCGACATCCCGGACTGCCCGACGAAGCAGCCGGACGGCTCGACGAAGGTCATCCCGGGCCAGCAGCACGTGCGGTTCAACACCAGCCTGGGCCAGGAGGGCCGGGACCCGGGCTGCACCTGGCGGACCGTCGAGAAGCTGACCGGGGTGAAGATCAACCACTTCACGATGGCGGACTTCAACGCCGTCAAGGACCTGTCCGACGCGGTGGACGGCGTCGAGGTGTGCGCGGCCAAGGACATCAACGACCCGAAGTCGCACCTGAAGCTGACGGCCGGCCGCCACGTCGTCAAGGGCGAGCAGGCGCTGGCGTTCGTCCGGACCCGGCACTCGGTGGGCACCGGCAGCGATCTGAGCCGGATTCAGCTCCAGCAGCAGTTCATCGGGTCGCTGATCCGCAAGCTGAAGTCCAGTGCGTTCGGCAGCCCGAGCAAGCTGCTGGACGTCGCGCAGGCGGCGACCAAGGCGCTGACGGTGGACACCGGTATCGGCACCGCGAGCAAGCTGCTGGACTTCGGCAACGACCTGAAGAAGGTCGACCTCAACAAGATCACCTTCGCCACCGTCCCGGTGTTGGACAACCCGCGGGACAAGGCCACCGTCGTCCTGGACACGGCCAAGGCCGACCCGCTGTTCAAGATGGTGCAGCAGGACCACACGCTGGCCAAGGGCGCCGGCAAGGACAAGGGCGGCAAGAGCGCGCCGGTCAAGAAGGCCCCGCCGGAGCTGGTCCGGGTCGATGTCACCAACGGGGGCGGGCCGTTCGGCGCGGCCCAGGAGACCGTCGACTGGCTGCAGAACACCAAGGGCGCCCGGCTGTCCACGAACGCCGGCAACGCCCCGGAGAAGCTGTCCGCGACCCGGCTGGAGTACGCGCCCAACCAGGCCGACCAGGCCGCCACGTTGGCCGAGTGGATGGGCCTGCCCAAGAGCGCGTTGAAGAAGACCGGCGCGGACGCCGGTCCGCGGGTCCCGATGAAGCTGGTGCTCGGCAAGGACTTCACCGCACCGGGTTCACCGATCGAGGCGCCGACCGAAACCCCGGAGGGGGTTCAGCACGTCAATGCAGATGACAAGAACATCTGCGCGAAGTAACCCGGCGGGCCGCTCAACAGGGAACGCCAGCAGGCACAACGCCAACAGGGGCGCCAACAGTGGCGCGGCGTCAGCCGCTCCACTGGAGCCGGTGCTTGCACCGGGCGCTCCAGTGGAGCCGGTTGCTTGCACCGGGCGCCGAGCGCACCGGAACGGACACGGGGGGATTGCCGAATGCCGCAGAGCGGTGTGCGCGGTGACGGGCAGCGCCAGGAGCCGGAGCCGCAACGGCTGGGCTGGAAGGCCGGCGGCTTCGCGGACAAGGGGCTGCCGCCGGACGCGCCGGACTGGGCCGCCGACGGAGCCGTCGGCAGCCTCGCGTCCGGCGCGGACGGCGGCCCGCCCGACGACGAGCCGACTGGCGGCCGCGCCCGGCGCCGCAAGGCCGACAAGGCCAACAAGGGCGCCAGGGCCGACGGTTCCGGCAAGGGCGGCAAGGGCCGACGGGTGCTGCGCTGGACGGCGCTGGGCCTGGGCGTGCTCCTGGTGGCCGGGGCCGGCGGCGGCTACCTCTACTACCAGCACCTGAACGCCAACCTCCGCAAGGAGGCGCTGGACCTCGGCCCGGGCGGGCTGAAGAAGCCGGAGCCCAACGCGTTCGGGCAGACGCCGATGAACATCCTGCTGCTGGGGTCGGACGGCCGGAACACCGAGAAGAACATCGAGCTGGGCGGGGCCCGCCAGGACGCGGACCGCAAACCGCTGGCCGACGTCCAGATGTTGGTGCACGTCAGCGCCGACCGCAGCAACATGTCGGTGATCTCCATACCCCGGGACACCCGGGTGGCGATCCCGCGGTGCACCGACCCCAAGGACGGCCACACCTACCCGGAGACCACCGCCCCCATCAACGAGTCGCTCCAGCACGGCGGTCCGGGCTGCACGGTCGCCACCTGGAAGGCGCTGACCGGCATCTACATCGACCATTTCATGATGGTCGACTTCGCCGGGGTGGTGGACATGGCCGACGCGGTCGGCGGAGTGCCGGTCTGCGTCGACCGGAACGTCTACTCGCACGACAGCCGGGGCCACGGCAGCGGGCTGAAGCTGACCAAGGGCACCCACTCCGTCCAGGGCGTCCAGGCGCTCCAGTGGCTGCGCACCCGGTACGGCTTCGAGGACAACACCGACATCGGCCGGGCCAAGGCCCAGCACATGTACATGAACTCGATGATCCGTCAGCTCAAGCAGGGCACCAAGCTCACCGACCCGGTGCAACTGCGGGACCTGGCGGAGGCCGCGACCAGCGCGCTCACCGTCGACGAGGGGCTGGGCTCGGTCAAGAAGCTCTACGACCTGGGCGGCGACCTCCAGCGGGTGCCCACCAAGCGGATCACAATGATCACCATGCCCTGGCAGTACGGCCCCGGGGAGCGGTACGTCGTCCCCAAGCCCGGTGACGCGGAGGCCACCTTCGGGATGCTGCGCAGCGACGTGGCACTGGACGGCAAGGACACCAAGAAGAAGCCCGAGCCGGCCCCCTCGCCGTCAACTCCCAAGGACAAGCTGGCCGTTGTCGTCCAGAACGGCACCGACGGCGCGCACGGACCGGCCGGCGGCCGGGCGAACGACATCCAGGAGCGGCTGGTCGCGCTCGGCTACGCCGGCGCGCGCACCGACTCCCGGCTGACCAGTCAGGCCGACACCGCCCTGCTCTACAAGGGCGCCGCCCAGCGGGGCGACGCGCTGGCGCTCGCCAAGGCGCTGGGGCTGCCCGGCAGTTCGGTGCGGGAGTCGTCCTCGGTCAGCACGATGCGGCTGGTGGTCGGCGAGGACTGGCGGACCGGCACGGAGTTCCCCGCGGCGTCCGGCGCAGCGTCCGCGCACCAGGCCCCCAAGAGCGCGGACCCGCTGAACGCCGAGAAGGACTCCTCGGCCTGCATGACGGTCAACCCGCAGTACACGTTCTGACGCGCCGGGCCCTGCGGTATGGGTGCGCGCCGCCGGGCGCGCACCCCGTGGCGACTACTCCGCGACCGGGGCCGGGGTCTGCACGGCCGGCCGCCGGCTGGCGATGACCTTGCGCGCGAGGGCACGCGGGCTGGTGAGGAAGCCGACGCCCCACGACATGTGCATGGTCGCCAGGGCGACCGGGATCTGGGCGCGGGCCTTGAGCGGGAGCCCCTTGCCGGCCGGCAGCGAGCCCGCGGTGATCGCGGCCAGATAGCCGGCCGGGACGACCAGGCCCCAGGGGGTGACGGCCGCGCCGACGACCAGGCCCGCCGCGATGGCGCAGACCGCGGTCGGCGGGGCGAGGTAGCGCAGGTTGATCGACCCGGAGTGGTAGCGGGCGACGACATGCCGCCACTTCCCGTAGTCCTTGTACTGCTTGGCCAGCGCCTTGATGCTGGGGCGCGGCCGGTACTGGACCTTCAGCTCCGGCGAGAACCAGACTCCGCCGCCGGCCTCCCGGATGCGGAAGTTCAGCTCCCAGTCCTGGGCGCGGATGAACTCCTCGTTGTAGCCGCCCTGCTGCTCCAGCACCTCGCGCCGGAAGACGCCGAGGTAGACCGTCTCGGCGGGGCCGGCCGCGCCGCCGGTGTGGAAGGCGGCGTTGCCCACGCCGATCTTGGAGGTCATGGCGGCGGCCACCGCCTCCTCCCAGGCGTTCTCGCCCTCGGCGTGCATGATGCCGCCGACGTTGGCCGCGCCGGTCTCCTCCAGGAGGCGCACGGCGGTGGCGATGTAGTTCGGCGAGAGCATGCCGTGGCCGTCGACGCGGACGACGATGGGGTGCCGGGACGCCTTGATGGCGGCGTTCAGCGCGGCGGGGGTGCGGCCCGTGGGGTTGGGCACGGTGTGCACCCGGGGGTCCTCGCGGACCAGTTCCGCGGCGATCTCGTCGGTGCGGTCCGTGGACGGGCCGAGGGCGATCACCACCTCCATCTCGCCGGCGTACTCCTGCGCCAGGATGTGCCGGACCGCATTGCGCAGGTGACGTTCCTCGTTGAGCACCGGCATGATCACGGAGACGGCCGGGAGCTGCTGCTGGGGCATGGTTCCTCGGGGGTACGGCCCGCGGCGAGCCGCCATGGGGAGGGCGGCAGCGCCCGCCGGGAGACTGCGGTATTCCGCCTCACGGTACCGCGAACGGGGGACGGCCTCGGACGGCAACCGGGTGGCCGGGCAACATTCGCCCGGTGTGTGACGTTTTGATGCAGATCATATGGGATTACGGTGACCCGGTCCGTTCCGTGACAGGCCCCGCGCCGCAGCCGTCGGGCACCGCCCGGGCCCGTCCCACCCGGCTCCGCCGCCCTGTCCCCGTCCACCGCGGAGGTGGCCCGTGACCGCGCCGTCCCCCTCCTCCCGCACCGTCCCGGGCCGGCGTCCCCGGCGGCCCCTGCGACGCCGGGAGCGCCGGCGTCGCCCGGGGCCGCGCTGGGGGCTGCGGATCAGCGCCGCGGCGACCGCCCTGCTGCTGTCCGCGAGCGGTGTGGGGCACGCCATGGTCACCGACGTGGAGACCGGGATCGGCCGGGTGGACGCCTTCCAGGGGATCAGCGACCGGCCCGGGGGCGGCGCCGGGCTGACCTTCCTGGTCGTCGGCACCGACGGCCGGGAGAAGCTGACCGACGAGGAGAAGCAGCGCTACCACCTGGGCGGCGAGCCCTGCCACTGCACCGACACCCTGATGCTGGTGCACCTCTCCGCCGACCGGAGCCGGGCCAGCGTCGTCAGCCTCCCCCGCGACTCGTACGCCGAGGTGCCCGCCCACCAGGACGCCGACGGCCGGCGCCACCCCCGGCACGCGCTCAAGCTGAACGCGGCCTACGCCGAGGGCGGCGCCAACCTGACCGTGCGCACCGTCGAGCACATGACCGGGGTGCATATCGACCACTACCTGGAGGTCGACTTCACCAGCTTCATGCGGACCGTGGACGCGGTCGGCGGGGTGGAGGTCTGCACGGTGCGCCCGCTCCGGGACCGCTACTCGGGGCTGGACCTGCCGGCCGGGACCTCGCGGCTCAACGGCGGCCAGGCGCTCCAGTACGTCCGCTCGCGGCACGTCGACGCCTCCGCGGACCTGGGCCGGATGCAGCGCCAGCAGCGTTTCCTGGCCGCGCTGTTGGACCGGATCACCTCGTCCGGGGTGCTGATGAACCCGGTCCGCTTCAAGGCGGTCGCGGACGCCATGCTCCGGTCCGTGCGGGCCGACGACGGCTTCGGCGCGGGCGATCTGGCCGATCTGGCGCAGGCGATGCGCGGCTTCAGTCCGGCGTCGTCGGAGTTCGCCTCGGTGCCGCTGCGGGGCGAGGCCGAGAACGTGCCGGGGCTGGGCTCGACGGTGCGCTGGGACCCGGTACAGGCGCCGAAGCTGTTCCGGGCGCTGCGCGAGGACCGGCCGTTCGCGGCCCGCCCGGAGCGCGCGGCGCCGCCCGCCACGCTCGTCGACGTCCCGCCCGGGCGGGTCCAGGTGCAGGTGAACAACGGCACCGGGCGGCACGGGCTGGCCGCCCGGGTCACCCGGGAGCTGCACGCCACCGGCTTCGCCACCACCGGCGCACCCGGCGGCTCCACGCCGGGCGCGGTACCGCACACGGTGATCAACTACGACCCGCACTGGAACCGCTCGGCGCGCTCGCTGGCCGCCGCGCTGCCCGGTGCCCGGCTGCGCCCGGCGGCCGGACTCGGGCCGATGCTGCAGGTGACCGTCGGGACGGACTTCCGGGCGGTGCGGCCGGTACGCGCCGAGGAGCCGACCCTGGCCCCCGGCACCCTCGCGGCGATCACCGGCGACCAGGCGGTGTGCCGATGACCGTGCCCGCGCCCCGCCGCACGGCCGCGGGGCCGCCGCCGGCCGGACCGGACCGCCGGCTGCGCGCGGGCCGGACCGCGGCGGCGGTCGCGCTGCTGGCGCTGCTCGCGGCGACCGCGGCGGCGGCCCCGGCGGCCCCGACCGCGCCGGCCGGCTGCGGCGTCCTGGTCCGCGGCCGGCTGTGTCTGCGCGGCCCGGTCGGCGCGACGGGCCGCTACACCGCCGTCTACCAGCGGGACGAACCGATGCTCGGCGAGCTCACCATCCGGCTCGGCTACCAGCGCAAGAACTCCCGGATCACCGCGTTCCCCGGCTGGTTCGGCACCGGGCGGACGCACGGCGGCACGCTCCGGCTGAGCGGCCGGGTGGAGATGCTGCCGGACGAGTGCATCCGGGGCGTGATGGAGCACACCACGACGGTCTTCGTCACCAAGTGGAGCTGCGACTGACGCCGGGCCGTCCGGCGTCCGGAAAGGTGTGTGCGGAGCATGTGGCAGATCGTCCTGGCCCTCACCCCGGCCGTGGTGGTGCTCTTCGTGCTCGGTTGGCTGGCGCTGGCCCTGGGGCTGGCGCTGTGGTCGCTGCGGGCCCCGCACCGGCACGCCCCGCACGCCGCGGCCCGGTTCCTGTTGGCGGCCTGGGTGCTGCTGATGCTGGTGGTGACCCTCACCCCCACCCAGCCGATCGGCTCCGCCGACGCGACGTTCTGGTGGCGTCCGGGCGGGGGGCTGCTGGAGCTGGGCGCGCAGCTGGAGCCCGGGGAGGTGGCGCTGCTGGTGCGGCGGCAGATCGCCGGCACCGCGCTGTTCCTGCCGGTGCCGCTGCTGCTGCGGTTCGCCGCGCCCCGGTGGTCGACGGCCGGCGCGTTCCTGCTCGGGGTGGGCCTGAGCGTCGCCATCGAGGTGGCGCAGCTGCTGATGCGGGCGGGGCGGGTGGCCGACATCGACGATGTGCTGTGCGCGGCGGCCGGGACCGTCGTCGGGGCGGCGCTGGCGCTGCTGGCGAAGGGGGCGGCGGTGGCGCTCCACCGCCGGGCGCGGTCCGGCCGGGCGGTCCGGGCCGCCGCGGCGCCCGCGCCCGAGGAGGCGTAGGACCTGTCCGATGGGTCGGCGTGGAGCAGCCCGCCGCGGACCGGGCGGGCGACCCCTCAGGTGTCGTCGAGCCCCTCGGCGGCGCGCCGCTCCCGCAGCTCCTTGATGGCGCGGCGGCGGGCCAGCCGGTGCGTCCGGCGGATCTGGGCCTCCTGGTAGCGCCGCCTGTCGCGTTCGCTCTCGGGGACGACCGGCGGCACCGTGCGGGGCTTGCCGTGCTCGTCGACGGCGGCGAAGACGAGGTAGGCGGAGCCGACCTGCTGGGCGGGGGTGGACTCGTTCCAGCGCTCGGCCAGGACCCGGACGCCGATCTCCATGGAGGACCGGCCGGTCCAGTTGACCTGTGCCTTGACGTGGACGAGGTCGCCGACCCGGACCGGCTCCAGGAAGACCATCTCGTCCATGGACGCGGTCACCGCCGGGCCGCCGGAGTGCCGGCCCGCGACCGCCCCGGCGGCGTCGTCGACCAGTTTCATGATCACGCCGCCGTGCACCGTCCCGAGGAGGTTGGTGTCGTTGGCGGTCATGATGTGCGACAGCGTGGTGCGGGAGACGGAGGTGGGCTTGCCCGCAGGGGCGTCCTCCGGGGCGTGGGCGACGAGGTCGGTCATGCAGAACAGCGTAAGCCGGTGCCGTACGGGACCGTACGGCGCGGGCGGCGGGAGCGGGCCCGGGCGGTGTGACACGGGTCTCGGCGCCGGCGTGAGATGGCTCTCCCGCCCCCGCCGGAAACCATCCGGAATACCTGATTCCGCTGGTGGCGCCCGGAATCGCCGGCCCCTGCGCGGTATGGCCCGTTAGCGCTCCGCCGCTTTGCATCAGGTCTGCAACAGCCACGGCCCGATCCGGTACCCGCCCTATGGAGCTGCCCCCGCGGCGTGCACACTTCCCCGTATGAATGAGTGGCCCCAAGGACGGTCCGGCGACCAGAGCGGCAACCGGTACGGACGCGGCAGCGGCAGCAGCGAGCCGGAGGGTGCGCGCGCCATGCCGCACGTACGGCGCGACGCAGGCCCCGGCTACGGACGGAACGAGCCCCCGCTCCCGTCGTCGCTCTCCCCGCGCCGCGGCGGGAGCGTGCCGCCGCAGCAGTCCCAGGGCTACGACGACCACTACGACAGCGGCTACAACACCGGGCAGGTCTACGGCGGCGGAGGCGGCGGCCGGGGCCGCGGCAGCGACGGGTACGGCGACGACGGCTACGCCCGGCCGCGCCCGCGCTGGGGCCGCCGCATCAAGTGGACGCTGATCACCGTGGTCGTGGTGGTGCTGGTCGCCTCGATCGGCACCTACTTCTGGGCGGACGGCAAGCTGCGCCGCGAGGTGGACCTCAGCAAGGTCATCGAGCGCCCCCAGGCCGGCGACGGCACCAACTACCTCATCGTCGGGACGGACAGCCGTGAAGGCATGACCGACGACATGAAGCAGAAGTTGCACACCGGCGGCCCCACCGACGGCGGGCGCACCGACTCGATGCTGATCCTGCACGACGGCAGCAACGGCCCGACGCTGATATCCCTGCCGCGCGACTCCAACGTCGAGATCCCCTCGTACGTCGGCTCGAAGTCCGGCAAGCAGTACCCGGCGCGCGGGCGGCACACCAAGCTGAACGCGACCTACGCCGAGGACGGCCCGGCCCTGCTGGTCCGCACCATCGAGTACAACACCCACCTGCACATCGACCACTACGTCGAGATCGGGTTCGCCGGCTTCGCCAACATCGTCGACGCGCTCGGCGGCGTGGAGATGGACATCCCCCAGGCGTTCAAGGACAAGGACTCCGGCGCCGACTTCAAGGCCGGCACCCAGACCCTCACCGGCGCGCAGGCGCTCGCCTTCGTCCGGACCCGGCACGCCTTCGCCTCGCAGGACCTCCAGCGCACCAAGAACCAGCAGAAGTTCCTGGCCGCCGTCGCCAAGCAGGCCGCCACGCCGGGCACCCTGCTCAACCCCTTCAAGTTCTATCCGACGCTCGGCGCCGGCCTGGACACGCTGAAGGTGGACAAGGACATGAGCCTGTGGGACCTGGGCCAGATGTTCTTCGCGATGAAGGACGTCACCGGCGGCAACGGCAAGTCCATGAACATGCCGATCTCCGGCAGCGTCGGCGGCAACCTGGTCTGGGACCAGGCCAAGCTCAAGCAGCTCGTCCAGCAGCTCAACAACGACGAGCCGGTCACCGTCTCCGGCAACTGACCGGACCGACGCCCTACGGGAAGGGGCCCCGACCGCGGTGCGGTCGGGGCCCCTTCCTCGTGGGAGCGATCGGCCTTACGGCAGGTTCCTCGCCATGACGATCCGCTGCACCTGGTTCGTGCCTTCATAAATTTGCGTGATCTTGGCGTCCCGCATCATCCGCTCCAGCGGGTAGTCGCGGGTGTAGCCGTAGCCGCCGAGCAGCTGCACGGCGTCGGTGGTGATCTCCATGGCCGCGTCCGAGGCGTAGCACTTGGCCGCGGCGCCGAAGAAGGTCAGGTCCTCGCCCTTGCTGCCGGCCGAGACGCGCTCGGAGCGGGCCGCCGCGGCGTAGGTGAGCTGGCGGGCCGCCTCCAGCTTCATCGCCATGTCGGCGAGCATGAACTGGACGCCCTGGAAGTCGCCGATCGGCTTGCCGAACTGCTTGCGCTCCTGGACGTAGCCCTTGGCGTAGTCCAGCGCGCCCTGGGCGATGCCGAGCGCCTGGGCCGCGATGGTGATGCGGGTGTGGTCCAGGGTCTTCATGGCGGTGGCGAAGCCGGTGCCCTCCGCGCCGATCATGCGGTCGGCGGGGATGCGGACGTTGTCGAGGTAGACCTCGCGGGTCGGGGAGCCCTTGATGCCGAGCTTCTTCTCCGGTGCGCCGAAGGAGACGCCCTCGTCGCCCTTCTCGACGACGAACGCCGATATGCCCTTGGAGCGCTTCTCGGGGTCGGTGACGGCCATGACCGTGTAGTAGTCCGACACCCCGGCGTTGGTGATCCACCGCTTCACGCCGTTGAGGACGTAGTGGTCGCCGTCGCGGACCGCCTTGGTCTTCATCCCCGCCGCGTCGGAACCGGCGTCCGGCTCGCTGAGGCAGTACGAGAACATCGCGTCGCCCTTGGCGAGCGGCGCCAGGTACTTCTTCTTCAGCTCCTCGCCGCCGGAGAGGATCACCGGGAGCGAGCCGAGCTTGTTGACCGCCGGGATCAGGGACGACGAGGCGCAGACCCGGGCGACCTCCTCGATGACGATCACGGTCGCCAGCGCGTCGGCGCCGGCGCCGCCGTAGGACTCCGGCACGTGGACGGCGTGCAGGTCGTTGGCGACCAGTGCGTCCAGCGCCTCCTGCGGGAAGCGGGCCTCCTCGTCCACCGCGGCGGCGAACGGCGCGATCTTCGCCTCGGCGAGCGAGCGCACCGACTCGCGGAGCATGTCGTGCTCCTCGGACGGCCGGTACAGATCGAAATCAGCGGTTCCCGCCAAGGTCTCTCACTCCCCAGAGGTGCCGGCAGTGCTAACTACCGTTAAGTAACCCTTACTGAGAAGGGATTCTAGGGCGATCCCGGTGCCTCGGGTAGGTGAGGTTGCCGACAGTCCCCCCTTGGGGCGTACCGCGGTCGGGAAGGGCGCGTTCCACGCGCGGATATGCTCGGTCAGCACCGCAAACCGCCAGACGTCTGGAGCCCCGCACATGGCCCTCAAGATCACCGTGATCGGCACCGGCTACCTCGGTGCCACCCACGCCGCCGCCATGGCCGAGCTGGGTTTCGAGGTGCTGGGCCTGGACGTGCAGCCGGAGAAGATCGAAATGCTCCGCCGGGGCGAGGTCCCGATGTACGAGCCGGGCCTGGAGGAGCTGCTGCGCCGCCATGTCGCCGGCATCGAGGGCTCCACCGGCCGGCTGCGCTTCACCACCTCCTACGAGGAGGTCGGGGCCTTCGGCGACATCCACTTCGTCTGCGTGAACACCCCGCAGAAGCACGGCGAGTACGCCTGCGACATGTCCTACGTCGAGGCCGCCTTCGACGCGCTGGCACCGCACCTGACCCGGCCCGCGCTGGTGGTCGGCAAGTCGACGGTGCCGGTGGGCAGCGCGGCCCGGCTCGCGCAGCGGCTGACCGCCGCCGCCCCCGCCGGCGCCGACGCCGAGCTGGCCTGGAACCCGGAGTTCCTGCGCGAGGGCCTCGCCGTCCAGGACACCCTCCACCCGGACCGGATCGTGGTCGGCGTGGCCGGCGTGGGGGCACCTCCCAGCGAC
Source organism: Streptomyces noursei (assembly GCF_016917755.1). GTDB lineage: Bacteria > Actinomycetota > Actinomycetes > Streptomycetales > Streptomycetaceae > Streptomyces > Streptomyces yunnanensis. Next base: position 4,268,605 of record NZ_CP070326.1, read on the forward strand.
AACTGGGGGAGGGCCGAGGCGCTGCTCCGCGAGGTGTACGCCGCCCCGATCGCCGAGGGCTCCCCGTTCGTCGTGATGGACTACCCCACCGCCGAGCTGGTCAAGACCTCCGCCAACTCCTTCCTCGCCACCAAGATCTCGTTCATCAACGCCATGGCCGAGGTGTGCGAGGCCGCCGACGGCGACGTGGTGAAGCTGGCCGAGGCGATCGGCCACGACGAGCGGATCGGCAAGAAGTTCCTGCGGGCCGGCATCGGCTTCGGCGGCGGCTGTCTGCCCAAGGACATCCGGGCCTTCATGGCCCGCGCCGGCGAACTCGGCGCCGACCAGGCACTGACGTTCCTGCGCGAGGTCGACTCGATCAACATGCGGCGCCGCGGCCACATGGTCGAGCTGGCCCGGGACGCGGTCGGCGGCAGTTTCCTCGGCATGCGGGTCGCCGTCCTCGGTGCGACCTTCAAGCCGGACTCCGACGACGTCCGCGACTCGCCCGCCCTCAACGTCGCCGGCCAGATCCACCTCCAGGGCGGCCAGGTCACCGTCTACGACCCCAAGGGCATGGTGAACGCCCAGCGCCTCTTCCCGACCCTGGGGTACGCGGAGAGCGCCCTGGAGGCGGTGCGCGGCGCGCATGTCGTCCTGCACCTGACGGAGTGGCGCGAGTTCCGCGAGCTGGACCCGGCGGTGCTGGCCGAGGTCGCCACCGAACGCCGCGTCCTCGACGGCCGCAACGCCCTCGACCCGGCCCTGTGGCGCAAGGCCGGCTGGACGTACCGGGCCCTGGGCCGCCCGAACGCATAACCACCACGGCCGGCCGACCGGCCACGCGGCCGGCCCCACCGGCCCGCTTCCCACCCCGCAACGGGCGGGGACGGGCCGGAGGGGCGACCGAGAACCCGGAAAGTCCTAGCCGAGCGTCATGTTCGACGGTCCCCGGCGGCCCTGCTCGTCCCGGGCGACGTCCTCCGCCCCGCGGAGCACCCGTACCGCGTTCTGCCACGTCAGCTTCGCCAGGTCGGCCGCCGACCACCTGCGGTCCAGGAGTTCGGCGAGGAGATTCGGGTAGCTCGCGACGTCGGCCAGGTCGGAGGGGGTGAAGGCGGTGCCGTCGTAGTCCCCGCCGATGCCGATGTGGTCGATGCCGGCGACCTCGCGCATGTGGTCGAGGTGGTCGGCGACGGTGGCCGCGGTGGCCATCGGCCGCGGGTTGGCGGCCTCGAAGGCGCGCTGGACGGCCATGCCCCGCTCGGTGGTGTCGAGGTGGTGCAGGCCGTGGGCGCGCATGTTCTCGTCGGCGCGCAGCGTCCATGCGACCGCGGCCGGCAGCACGAACTTCGGGACGAAGGTGGCCATGGCGACGCCGCCGTTGGCGGGCAGTTGGGCCAGCACGTCGTCGGGGATGTTGCGCGGGTGGTCGCAGACCGCGCGGGCCGAGGAGTGCGAGAAGAGCACCGGCGCGGTGCTGACCCGGAGGGCGTCGCGCATGGTGTCGGGCGAGACGTGCGAGAGGTCGACGAGCATCCCGCAGCGGTTCATCTCGCGGACGACCTCTTCGCCGAAGGCCGACAGGCCGTGGTGGCGCGGTGCGTCGGTCGCCGAGTCCGCCCAGTCGTTGTTGTCGTTGTGGGTGAGCGTCATGTAGCGGACGCCCAGGGCGTGGAAGGCCCGGAGGGTGGCCAGCGAGTTGTTGATCGAGTGGCCGCCCTCGGCCCCCATGAGGGAGGCGATGCGGCCCTCGGCGCGGGCCGCCTCCATGTCGTCGGCGGTGGCCGCCGGGCGCAGATCGGCTGCGTAGCGCGCGGTCAGCTGACGTACTGCGTCGATCTGTTCCAGGGTGGCGCTGACGGCGTGGTCGCCGGTGTAGTCGGAGCGTACGTACACCGACCAGAACTGTGCGCCGACGCCGCCGGCCCGCAGCCGGGGGATGTCGGTGTGCAGGTGGGCGCTCTGGTCGGTGGCGACGTCGCGCCGGTCGAGGTCGTAGCGGACCTGTTCGCGCAGCGCCCAGGGGAGGTCGTTGTGGCCGTCGACGACCGGCCAGCGGGCGAGCAGTTCCAGCGCGGCCTCCCGCCCGGTGGTCACTTGCCGCTCCCGAAGCCGAAGCCGGCGGACCCGGCGACCTTGTTGCGCAGCCGCTTGCCCTTCTCGGTGGCCTGGTCGTTGAGGTCCTGCTGGAACTCCCGCATGCGGGCGAGGAGTTCGGCGTCGTGGGCGGCGAGCATCCGGGCGGCGAGCAGTCCGGCGTTGCGGGCGCCGCCGACCGAGACCGTGGCGACCGGCACGCCGGCCGGCATCTGCACGATGGAGAGCAGGGAGTCCATGCCGTCCAGGTACTTCAGCGGGACCGGGACGCCGATGACCGGCAGCGGGGTGACGGAGGCCAGCATGCCGGGCAGGTGGGCGGCTCCCCCGGCGCCGGCGATGATCGCCTTCAGGCCGCGGCCGGCCGCCTGCTCGCCGTAGGCGATCATCTCGTGCGGCATGCGGTGGGCCGAGACCACGTCGACCTCATAGCCGATCTCGAACTCGTCCAGGGCCTGGGCGGCGGCCTCCATGACGGGCCAGTCGGAATCGGAGCCCATGACGATGCCGACGAGACAAGAGGGGTGCGCGTCAGCGGTCGTTGAGGGGCGGCGGTCGGGCGACGGGCGGGCCGCGGAAGAGCTCATTCGGTGATCGTTCCTCGCAGATAGCCGGCGGCGTGTGCGGCGCGCTCACGCACATCCGCCAGGTCGTCGCCGTAGGTGTTGACGTGCCCGACCTTGCGGCCCGGCTTCACGTCCTTTCCGTACATGTGAATCTTCAACTGCGGATCGCGGGCCATGCAATGCAGGTACGCCGCATACATGTCGGGGTAGTCACCCCCGAGGACGTTGGCCATCACCGTCCAGCGGGCGCGCGGGCGCGGGTCGCCGAGCGGGAGGTCGAGGACGGCCCGGACGTGGTTGGCGAACTGCGAGGTGATCGCGCCGTCCTGGGTCCAGTGGCCGGAGTTGTGCGGACGCATGGCCAGCTCGTTGACGAGGACCGCGGGCGCGCCGTCGGCGTCCCGGACCTCGAACAGCTCGACCGCGAGGTGGCCGACGACGCCGAGCTCGTCGGCGATCCGCAGGGCGAGCTGCTGGGCGTGGGTGGAGAGCTCGTCGGAGAGGTCGGGGGCCGGCGCGATCACGGTGTCGCAGACGCCGTCGACCTGGACGGACTCCACGATCGGGTAGGCGACGGCCTGGCCGTGCGGGGAGCGGACCACGTTGGCGGCCAGCTCGCGGACGAAGGGGACCTTCTCCTCCGCCAGGACGGGCACACCGGCGAGGAACGGTTCCGCCGCCTCCTTGGAGGATCGCACGAGCCAGACGCCCTTGCCGTCATAGCCCCCACGGACGGTCTTGAGGATCACGGGGAATCCGTCCGACCCGTCGCCCTGGCCCTCGCTCGCGAAGCGCTCCACGTCGGCCGGGTCGGAGACGATGCGGTGCCGTGGGCAGGGCACGCCGATGGCATCCAGCTTCGCCCGCATCACCCCCTTGTCCTGGGCGTGCACCAGCGCGTCGGGGCCGGGCCGGACGGGAATGCCCTCGGCCTCCAACGCCCGCAAGTGCTCGGTGGGAACGTGCTCGTGATCGAAGGTGATCACATCGCAGCCACGGGCGAACGCGCGCAGGGTGTCCAGATCGCGGTAGTCGCCGATGACGACATCGCTGACCACCTGAGCCGCCGAGTCCTGCGGGGTGTCACTGAGGAGCTTGAACTTGATGCCGAGGGGGATACCCGCCTCGTGGGTCATACGGGCGAGCTGACCGCCACCGACCATGCCGACTACCGGGAACGTCACGCCCCCAGGGTAGCCGCCCGATAGTCGTGCACCCGACCCCGGCTTGGAGGATCATCCGAGAGCTGGGGTTCGAGGTTGATCGGAAGAGTCCACAACCGCGGTGAGGTACCGGACCGGACCGAGGGCCCTCCCGGCAGTGGCCGGGGAGGCGCCCGGCCCCGGCCCGGCGATAGGGGGAGGCCGCATGGAGAGCGGCGACATAACGAGGAACTCCCGGGCGCTGGTGACCGTGATGGCCGTCCTCGCCCTGCTGATCGCCCTGTACTCGGTGATCGACCAACTGACCGGGCCGGAGGTGTACGGCCCCGGCGACACCGAGATCGTGGTGTCCGCCGGCGACCGCTTCACCATCGAGGTGCCCGACGACCCCGGCGACGGCCGCCACTGGATCATCGCCGCCCCGCGACCGGATCCGGCCGTTCTGCGGACCACCGGATGGGAGCCCCCGGGCGCCCCCGGGGCGTCGGGGAACGGCGCCCCCGCCGCGGGCGGGCGCCTGACCCCCACCCGCGGCACCCGTGCACTGGGCTTCGAGGCCGTCCGCCCGGGCCGTACCGACCTGCGGCTGCTGCGCTGCCTGCGGTGCGCGACGGGGGCGGCGGACGAGCCGGGCGCCGGCGTCCTCAACTTCCGGGTCACGGTCGGCTGACAGGCGGCCCCGGCCCTGGCCCTGGCCGCTTATGTGCGCGGCGGTGCGCGTTGGGCTGCCCGTACACCGCCGTTCAACCGGCGTGGTTAGCATGAGGGGGCCTACCGGGGCGCCGGCCCGCCCATTGCCCACGACGGGGAGCTGAACGATCACCATGAGTGAACCGAGCGCACTGCGGTCGCGACTGGAGGCGCTCACCCGGGAAATAGTGAAGTTCGGTGCCGTCGGCGGCGCCGGCGTCGTGGTGAACTTCGCGGTCTTCAACCTCGTCCGGCACCTGACCGAGCTCCCCGTCGTCCGGGCGAGCATCGTGGCGACGGTGGTCGCCACCGGCACCAACTACGTCGGCTACCGCTACTTCGCCTACCGGGACCGCGACAAGCACGGCCGGACCCGTGAGCTGACGCTGTTCCTGCTCTTCAGCGTGGTCGGCCTGGTCATCGAGAACGGCATCCTCTACGCGGCGACCTACGGGTTCGGCTGGGACAGCCCGCTCCAGAGCAACGTCTTCAAGTTCCTCGGCATCGGGATCGCCACGCTCTTCCGCTTCTGGTCGTACCGCACCTGGGTCTTCCGGGCACTGCCCGCCCGGGAGGCGGTGGAGACCGCCGAGTCGTTCCTGACGGACGACTCCCCCCTGCCGAGCGGCGCCTCCCGGAAGTAGGCACCGCCGTCGCGGCAGGGCGTCGCGACAGGGACCCGACTCACTCCTCGGTGGGCTCGCCCTCCCGGGCCAGGAAGAGCGCGAAGACCGGCGGGTGTTGCTGGAGGAGTTCCAGACGACCGCCGTCCGCCTCGGCCAGATCTCGGGCGACGGCGAGCCCCAGACCCGTGGAGTTGCGGCCGGAGACGGTCCGTTCGAAGACCCGCGAGCCGAGGTCCGTCGGAACACCGGGGCCGGCGTCGGTCACCTCGACGACCGCCTGATTGCCGGTGACGCGGGTGCGCAGCGCGACCGTGCCGTCGCCGTGCATCAGGGAGTTCTCGATCAGGGTGGCCAGCACCTGGGCGACCGCACCCGGGGTGCCGACGGCCCGCAGGCCCTTCTTGCCGGAGCGGACGATGGCCCGGCCGGCGCTGCGGTAGGCCGGGCGCCACTCCTCGATCTGCTGCTTGACGACCTCGTCCAGGTCGAAGGCGACCGCCGAGCCGGTGCGCGGGTCCCGGGAGTTGGTCAGCAGTCGCTGCACCACGTCGGTCAGCCGCTCCACCTGGGCCAGCGCGATGGTGGCCTCTTCCTTCACGGTGTCCGGGTCGTCGGTGAGGGTGATCTCCTCCAGCCGCATGGACAGCGCGGTCAGCGGGGTGCGCAACTGGTGGGAGGCGTCGGCGGCCAGCCGCCGCTCGGCGGTGAGCATCCGGGCGATCCGCTCGGCGCTGGCGTCCAGCACGTCGGCGACCCGGTCGAGCTCCTGGACGCCGTAGCGGCGGTGGCGGGGCCGGGGGTCGCCGGAGCCGAGCCGTTCGGCGGTCTCGGCGAGGTCGGTGAGGGGGGCGGTGAGCCGGCGGGCCTGCCGGACGGCGAGCACCACGGCGGCCAGGATCGCCAGCAGCGCGACGGCCAGGATCACCAGCAGGGTCCGGCCGATCTCCGCGCTGACCGTGGAGCGGGACTCCTGGACCCGGACCCGCTCGCCGCGGTCGCCGTGCACCTCGGACTCGATCACGTCGCCGACCGGCCGCTGCCCGATCTCGATCTTCGGCTTGCCGGGCACCTTGATCTCGGCGTAGCGGTGCGCGGTGATCTGCTCCGACAGGATCTCCGGGGTGATCTTCTCGCCGCTGCCCAGCCGGCTCTCCACTATCCCGACCAGCCGGACCGCCTCGGACGCCACGCTCTCCTGCGCGCCGGACTGGATCGTGCGGGTCTCGACGATCACCAGGGAGACGCCGAAGACGGCGATGACGACGAGCACCACGGCGAGCGTGGAGTTGATCAGTCGGCGGCGCACGGGCCCCTAGCTCTTTTCGAAGCGGAAGCCGACGCCGCGGACGGTGGCGATGTACCGGGGGTTGGCGGCGTCGTCGCCGAGCTTCTTGCGCAGCCAGGAGATGTGCATGTCCAGCGTCTTGGTGGAGGACCACCAGGTGGTGTCCCAGACCTCGCGCATCAGCTGGTCGCGGGTGACGACCCGGCCGGCGTCCCGCACCAGGACCCGCAGCAGGTCGAACTCCTTCGCGGTGAGCTGGAGTTCCTCGTCGCCCATCCAGGCGCGGTGCGACTCGACGTCGATCCGCACGCCGTGGGTGGCCGGCGGCTGCTGCGGCTCGGCGGTGGAGCCGCGGCGGAGCAGGGCCCGGACCCGGGCGAGCAGCTCGGCGAGCCGGAACGGCTTGGTGACGTAGTCGTCGGCGCCGGCGTCCAGGCCGACGACGGTGTCCACCTCGTCGGCGCGGGCGGTCAGCACCAGGATGGGGAAGGAATGGCCTTCGTTGCGCAGGCGACGGCAGACCTCCAGACCGTCCATACCGGGCAGCCCCAGGTCCAGGACCACGAGGTCGATGTTGCCCTGGAGACCGGCGTCGAGCGCCGTCGGGCCGTCCTCACGCACCTCGACGTCGTAACCCTCGCGGCGCAGGGCGCGGGCGAGCGGCTCCGAGATGGACGCGTCATCCTCGGCGAGCAGTACACGGGTCATGGGCCGATGGTAGTCCGATGTACCGACGGCGAGGGGCGGACCAGCACGGATGGGCGACAGTGGGTCCGTTCTGCGCCCGCTCACGCGCCTGAGCCGGGGGCGCGCGGGCGTGGGCGCGGTCGCACGGACGGCTTCAAACGGTTCCCTGCGCGAGTGTGAGCGTTCTCTCACCACTCCCCCCGGGCCGGCAAGCGGACGTATGGTGTCCGGAACGTCCAGCGCACAACCACCGGGACGATGGCGCAGAACTCGAAGCCATCGGTCCTTGTTGTGTGTGGGGTTGGTACCCCCAGCCCCTGACACAGTGAAAGACCTGTCGACCGGGTCCGCCGGCCGCGCTATCGCGGCACGGGGGCGTGGATCCCGGTGTTCGGCCTCCCGTCGACCCTCCTCGTGTGGGACGAACCTCCCGGACGTGGGGGGCGGGCGGGCGGCGCCGGTGCCGGTCATCCCCACACGGGCGCGCACCGACTCTCGGACGCGTCCCGAGAAGCAAGGAACCACCATGGCGTCCAGCCTGACGAAGGACGCTGCCCAGCAGGGAATCCCTGCCAACGGCGGCAAGACCTTCTTCGGCCACCCCCGCGGCCTGGCCCCTCTCTTCATGACCGAGATGTGGGAGCGCTTCAGCTATTACGGCATGCGCTCCCTGCTCGTGATCTACCTGATCTCCGGTGGTCCGGACGCCGAAAAGGGCGCCCAGGCCGGCGGTCTGGCCATGAACGCGGCCACCGCCTCGGCCATCTACTCCATCTACGTGGCGATGGTCTACCTGCTGGCCATGCCCGGCGGCTGGATCGGCGACCGTATCTGGGGACCGCGCAAGACCGTCGCCATCGCGGCGGGCGTCATCATGACCGGCCACCTGGTGCTGGCCGTGCCGGGCCAGGCCGGGTTCTTCGCGGGTCTGGCGCTGGTCGCCGTGGGCTCGGGCCTTCTGAAGGCCAACATCTCGACGATGGTCGGCCACCTCTACGACGGTCCCCAGGACCCGCGCCGGGACGGCGGCTTCACCCTCTTCTACATGGGCATCAACATCGGTGCCTTCGCGGCGCCGCTGGTGATCGGCACCGTCGGCCAGAGCGTCAACTGGCACCTGGGCTTCGCGCTGGCCGCGGTCGGCATGGCCCTGGGCCTGGTGTCGTTCCTGGTCGGTACCCGCCACCTCAGCCCGCAGTCCAGCGTCGTGCCGACCCCGCTGCAGGCCGAGGAGCGCGCCATGTGGCTGCGCAAGGGCCTGATCTGGGTCGCCGCCGCCGCGGTCTTCTACGGCGTGGTCGGCTTCACCGGCCACTTCACCCTGGACTGGGCACTGATCCCGCTCGCGCTGCTCGGCCTGATCATTCCGATCACGGTTCTGGGGCGCATCAAGCGCGACAAGGAACTGACCGACACCGAGCAGACCAAGGTCAGCGGCTACATCTGGTTCTTCGTGGCCGCCGCGGTGTTCTGGATGATCTTCGACCAGGCGGGCTCGACGATGTCCGTCTTCGCGGAGAAGAAGACGAACGGCCAGGTCTTCGGGATGGACTTCCCGTCGTCGTGGTTCCAGTCCGTGAACCCGCTGTGGGTCATGGCGCTCGCCCCGGTCATCGCCTGGCTGTGGATGTGGCTGGCACGCCGCGACCGCGAGCCGAGCACCACGGTGAAGTTCTCGATGGCGATGTTCTTCATCGGCGCCTCGTTCGCCGTCTTCATCATCCCGATGATGATGGCCTCGGACGGCTCGAAGGTCAGCCCGATGTGGCTGCTGTCCATCTACATGATCCAGACCATCGGCGAGCTGTGCCTGTCCCCGGTCGGCCTGTCGGTGACCACCAAGATGGCGCCGCAGAAGTACGCCAGCCAGATGCTGGGCGTGTGGTTCCTCGCCGTCACCGCGGGCGACTGCATCACCAGCCTGCTCTCCACCGCCGGCGCGGACCTGAGCGGGCCCCCGGTGCTGGCCGCCGAGGCCGGGTTGGCGGTGCTGGCCGGTGTCGCGGTGTGGCTGAGCCGCAAGAAGATCGTCGCGCTCATGGGTGACGTCCGCTGATCGGTCCCCGACAGGGGAGTCAGGGCCCGGCACGCTGGTTGCGTGCCGGGCCCTTCCGTATGCCGGGCCGCTCGGTGTGCCGGGCCGCTCGGTGTGCCGGGCCGTCGTGCCCCGGACCGCGGGGTCAGCGGCGCAGCCGCCGCGGGGTGAGGGTGAGTGCCGCGGCGCCGAGCAGGACGACGGTGCCGGCGAGCACGCCGAGGGCGGTCAGCGTGCCGTGGTCCGCCGCGCCGGTCTGGGCGAGGCCGCCGGCGCTGCCGCTGCCGCCGGACCCGCTGGCCGATCCGGCCGTGCCGCTCCCGGAGGACTCGCCGCCCCCGGAGGAGGCGCCGCCGGCCGAGCCGCCCGAGGTGCCGCCGGGCTGGGCGGCGGTGTCCAGGGCGAGCGAGACCCCGGGGTCCTTCTCGGGGGTGCAGGTCGTGGTCGTCCCCAGGGCGTTGACGGTGAGGACGCCCGGGGTGAGCGTGGCCCTACCGGTGGCGCCGGGCTTGTAGGTGCCCTTGAGGTCGGGGATCTCGATGGGCTGGCCGGCCTTGATGGGCCCGGCGTTGGTGGGGCCCTCGACCTTGACGGAACCCTTGTCGGCGCCGCCCACCTTCACGTCCATCGACGGTTTGACCGAGCCCTTGGGGATGTCCGCCGGGCTGTCCATGACGGACTTGGCGAAGTGCACCGTCAGGTCGTAGCCGCCGCCCTTCTTCACGCCGTCGATCTGGACCGGCGAGGTCGCCTTCTTGTCGCCGATGGGCGTCTTGCAGGCGTAGGGGACCTGCACCTCCTTGCCCTTGTACGCGGTGCCGTCGGGGTCGCCGCCGGAGCCGCCGGAGGAGCCGCCCGCGGTGCCGCCGGAGGTGCCCGCGCTGCTGCCGCCGGTGGTCGCGCCGCCGGAGCCGGTGCCCCCCGAACTGGTGCCCCCGGCGGTCGTCCCGCCGCTGCCCGAGCCGCCGCTGCTGGTCCCGCCGCTGCCCGTGGTGCCGCCGGAGGAGCCGCCACCGGACGTGACCTTGATGGTGGCCGCCGCCTTCACCGCCTCCTTGGGCGCGCACTTGGTGTCGGTGGAGATCGGCTTGCTGACGTTGATGTTGTAGGCACCGGGCGTCAGCGTGACCTCTCCGGGCGCGGTGAGTTTCAGCGTGCCCTTCATGGCGGACAGCTTCATCGGGCTGTTCTTCGGTATCGGCGGGTTCTGCCGCGGGCCCTGCATCGCCAGGTCGGCGGTCTGCGCCCCGGCGACCTTGAGCGTGCCGGTCGGCTGGACGGTGTCCTTGTCCAGGTCGAGGATGCCGGGGTTCTGGGAGGCCGCCTGGACGGTCGTCCAGACCACCTCGACCGCGTCGCCGACCTTGGCGGTCGCGGGGGCGCTGATCTCGACCTTGGTGGTGCCCTCGACGGGCGGCAGCCCCGAGATCGGCGGCGGCTGACACTCGGTCAGATACGCCACCTCGGCGGCCTGGGCGGTCCCGGCGGTGGCGACCACCCCCGCCCCCGCGAGCAGGAAGGCGGCCGCCGCGGCGGTGACCGCTCTCCTGCGTTGCCCGGTCGGCCTCGTGGGCCGGGTCAACCTCATCAACGTCATCACGCGGAACCTTTCGACGGGGGTCGTTCGGTTGCTGTGGTGGACGGTGCGGTGTCCGGGGTGAACCACGGCAGTGCGGCGGTGCCGTCCGGCGCGGCGCCGGTGCCGGGTCCCATGTCGCGTCGGTCCTTCTGCCGGCCCTTCGGCCGGTCGTCACGCCGGTCGCCACGCCGGTCGTCACGCTGGTCGCCGTGCCGGTCCCTGCCGGTGCGCCCGGGGCGCGGACGGCGCGGGGCCCGCCCCGGGCGGGCGGCGGCTCCCGGGCGGGGCGGGCGGACGCGGTCGACGACCGCCATCCCGATCCGGAACACCACCGTCGGGACGACCACGCACAGCAGCACCCAGAAGAGCGTCACGCCCCACGGCCGGCCGACCTCCCACGGCTGCTCGACCAGCAGCCTGCCGCCGTACTTGAGGGAGACCAGGTAGTCCCCGTGCGCCCCGGCGGCGAGCTCGACCGGGAGCCTGACCTCGGTCCGCCGCCCGGCGGGGACGGTCCCCCGCCACTGCTGGTCCTCCCACTTCGGCGCGAAGACGCCGTGCGAGGTGCCGACCTGGAAGATCGGGTCCTTGGTCGGCGTCGAGCCCAAGTTGCCCACGGTGAAGGCCAGTTCGCGCTGCGGCGGGGCGCCGAACCAGGTGAGGAGTCCGCCGCTGCCGATCAGCCGGGGCTGTGCCAGGACGGCCAGCCGGCCGGCGCTGACGTCCTGCGGCAGCGGCGCGACCGGGTGCCCGGCCACCTTGAACGCCGCGTCCGCGGCGGCCTCCGGGCCGGTCACGGTCGCCACGTGCACCACACAGGGGCAGGGCCTGGGCGGTTCGGCGACCGGCAGCGGCCTGCTGAACGCGCCCCGGTCGTCCGTGGTGACGGCCCGCCCGTCGCCGTTGGCGCAGGAGTTGGTGCCGCCGATCATGTTCTGTCCGCAGATCAGCAGCGTCAGCAGGGCGTGCGGGCGCCAGCCCCGCCCGGTGACGGTGATGCTGCCGCCGGCGCCCGCCTCCTTCCGGGAGACCGCCGCCGAGGGCGGGTCGCCGGCCGACGCGGCGTGCGCCGCCGCGGGCAGGACGGGCGGCAGGACCGGGAGCAGGGCCAGGGCGAGGGCGGCGAGCAGGACGGACGGGCGGTGCCGGCGCCCGGCCCGGCGACCCGGCCCGACGCGCGCGCCGTTCCCGCCCGTCGCGTCCCGCGCACCGTGCCCGCCGCCCGCGCCCTGCTCGCCCGTCCCGCCGTGCTCGCCGCTCTCACCGTTCACCCGCGCACCCCTGATCCCGTCCTCGCGACCGTCGTGGTGTCCGTCGCCCCGCCCGTCGCCGTCCCGCGCGTCGCCGTCCCGCGCACCGTTTCGCCTGCCGGCGCCTTCGCCCGGTTCGCCTTCGCCCCGTTCGCCTTCGGTGCGTCCGCTGCCGGTGCCACCGCTGCCGACGCGTTTCCCTGCGCCCCCTGCGCCCCCTTTGTCCCCTCTATTCCGCTCGTCTCTCTTCCGCTCGTCGTCGCGCTCGTCCGCCGTGTGCCGTCGGTCGGCCGCGGCCCGGGCCGGTCCGGCGCGTCACCGTCCGCGCGGCCCTCGCGGCCGGCGCGTCTCCGGCGTCGCACCACCGCCCAGCCGCCCCCGCCCGCCGCCAGGAGGAGCAGCGCGACGCCCGCGCCCCAGGGGGCGGCGGTGTACCGGGCGGTGGCGCTGTCCCGCGCGCCGGCCGCGGCGGTCGCGGTGAGCCGGACGTCCACCGCGTCCAGGGCCGGCGGATCGGGCCAGGTCTCGGTCCGGTCGGCGCGGGCTCCGGGCGGCAGGACGTCCGGCAGGGTGCGGGCGGGCCGGCGCAGCAGCGGCCCGAAGAGGCCGTCGGCACGGACCTCCAGCCGCGGCCGGAGCGCGGTGTTCCCGCGGTTGACCAGGGTGTAGTGGATCAGCGCCGCGCTCCCCCGGCGGGTCACCGACACCTGCTCGACGGTGAGTGCGGACAGCGCGGGGCCGGTCACCCGCAGCCGTATCGGTATCCGGGTCCGCGCGCCGGGCGTCGTCCCGGTGACGGTGAGCCCACCGGGATGGCCACCGGGGGCGGCGGTGTCCGGCACGGTCACGGTGAACGGCACGCTGGCCTGCGTCCGCGGCGGAACCGTCACCTCCGGGGTGCCGAAGGCGAGCCATCCGTCGACGCCGCCGTCACCGGCCAGGCGCACGGTGAGCGGCCGGCCGGTCGGGTTGCGGACGGCCAGCCGGTCGGTGAGGGCGGTGCCCGGCGGGCCCTCCAGGTAGAAGGCCGTCCGGGCGGCCCCGGTCGGTGCGGCGGACCAGCCCGGTGCGGCGGCGGTCGGCGGCCCGGCCCGTGCCGCGGTGGGCGGCCGGGCCTCGGCCGCCGCGGGGCACAGCAGGACGGCGGCGACCGCAAGGGCCGCGCCGGCGGCCACGGTGCGGGGACGGAACGGCATCGGCGGCTCCCGTCAGCCGTCTCAGACGCGTTGCTGACGGCGGGTCAGCCAGAGCACTCCGGCCGCGCCGGCCAGCAGGACGGTGCCACCGAGGGTGCCCAGTGCGAGGGCGGAGTCCGCCGGTCCGGTCTGCGGCAGTTGGCCGCCGCCGGTCGAACCGCCCGCCGCCGCGGAGCCCCCGCTGCCGCCCGAACCACCGCTGCCCTTGACGTCCAGGGTCAGCGAGGGCTTGGGGTGGTTGCTCGGTGTACAGGTGGTGGTGGTGCCCAGCGCCTTGATGGTGAGCGTGGAGGCGGTGAAGGTGACCTTCCCGCCGGCCTTCGGGGTGTACGTACCACTCAGGTCGCTGATCTTTATCGGGGTGTTCGCGGGAATCGCCTGGTCGTTGGGCGCCCCGCTGACCTGCACGGTGCCGCTCTCCGCACCGCCCAGCTGGATCAGCGCGCTGGGCTTCATCGCGCCCTTGCCCAGTTCGACGGGGCTGGAGGAGACGCCTTTCTGGAACGACATCACCAGCTTGTACGCGCCCCCACTGGGCGTTCCCTTGATGTCTATGGGCGAGACCGCGCCCTTGTTGCCGATCGGCGTCTTGCACTGGTAGTTCACGTCGACGACCTCGGCGTGCGCGGCGGACGCGGTGAACAGCACCGCCGATCCGGCCGCCGTCGCCGCGGCCACGGCCAGCCCGGCCGCCCGCCGCGGCCGCCTGCCGTGCTGTGCGTGGAAGCGGGCCACCTTGATTTCCCCTTCTTCGGGTTCGGCGCGCCGCCGGATATTACTGACGGCACATCAGATTGGGCGCTCAAGGTACGCCCGGGAGGTTGTCGAGGGAAGGCACCGCACAGCCCCGATACGAGGCATCGGCCGGATCCCGTCCGGAAGGGGGCGCGCCCCTGCCCCGAACGGCCCCGGAAACGACACGGCGCGGGCCCGTGGGCCCGCGCTCTCCACCTCTCCCCGTTCGCCGCCCCTTCAGGAGGGGGCGGCCAGCTCCGCCCAGACGGTCTTGCCCGCGCCGTCGGCGTTGCGCACCACGCCCCAGTCCAGGCACAGCCGCTGCACGATGAACATGCCATGGCCGCCGGGACGCCCCGGGCGGTGCGGGCTGCGCGGCGCCGGCGAGCCCGCGCCCAGATCGCTGACCTCCAGGCGGAGGACCTTGGCCGCGCAGCGCAGCCGCAGCTCCTCCGGGCCCTCGGCGTGCAGACAGGCGTTGGTCACCAGCTCGGAGACGACGAGCAGGACGTCCTCGGCCGCGGCCCGCTGATCGGCGGTCGCGGCCGGCAGCCAGCCCCAGTCGTGCAGCGCCTCCCGGGCGAAGTCGCGGGCCCGCGCCACGGCACCCCGGGTGTCCGCCAGGCGCAGCCGGCGGATCTGCCCCGACGGGACGGCGGACGAGGCGCCGGCGGTGGGGGCACCACCCATGCCACTCAGGCTATGGGGGACCGGCTCCGGGCCGAGATCGCCCGGCGGGTACGGCCGGGTGGTGCTCATCAGCGCTTCACCTCACCGATTCGCCTGTTCACGGACAACAGATACCTGACTGATTCAACGGATTCAGGTGTCTCCTGCCCGACCGGACCGTGAGAACACCCACTTCTTGGGTACGGAAGTTGTGATACCGACTACGCGCCCGGAACGCATCCTTCCGGACGTCGCGGCCGGTCAGTCGGCCAGGGCCGCGTCGAGTGAGTCGTGCACCGTGAAAACCGCCTCCGCGCCGGTGATCTCGAACACCCGGGCCACCACCGGCTGCATGCCGGCCAGGTGGACACCGCCCCCCGCGGCCTCCGCTTTCAGTCGGGCGCCGAGCAGCACGTTCAGACCGGTGGAGTCCATGAATTCAAGAGGTGAGCAATCCACCACCAGGCGTGCGTATCCGTCGTCGACACAGCCTTCCAGCGATTCCCGCAGCAGATCCGCGGTGTGGTGATCCAACTCACCCGCGACGGTCACGACCGCGCTGGCGCCGTGATGGCGGATCTCGACATGAAGCCGACCCCGGCTTGCACTGCCGACCGTCCCGCGGTCCATGCGAGCGCACCCCTCTTGCTGCCTAGACGACTGTTTTCGTGGCGACGTTGCTTACGACTGCGCGCGTCGAACCCTACGCCTTCCTGACGCCCGTCGGTAGCCGCAGAAAGTGCATAGCGCTGAATTCCGGACATCGCGCACTTGCCTTCTTCCGGCGAAGCCAGGTAGGCGTAGAAGGACACATTCGAAACGGCCGGCTTTGGAGGCGCCGCACACCGCAGTTTCACGCAGAGGCTTCGGCAGCCATATGCCGAGAACGATGGAGGAGACACATGTCACCCCGGCTCGACGAATTGCGTATCGAGGACGAGCAGAGCCCCGCATCGTCGACACCCCGGTCCGATGTGACCGGTCACATTCCTTCCCAGCCGCACGCCGCGGCCACCGAGCCGGTGGGCGTGCCCGACATCGACGGCCTGCCCGAGATCCCACCGTTCGACGAAGTGGGTCCGGTGGACGCGAGGGCCCTGTCGAAAACCCTCTTCGAGCGCCTGGAATCGCTGGAAGAAGGCACCCACGAATACGCGTACGTCCGCAACACCCTGGTCGAGCTGAACCTCGCCCTGGTGAAGTTCGCGGCCTCCCGGTTCCGCTCCCGCAGCGAGCCCATGGAGGACATCGTCCAGGTCGGCACCATCGGTCTGATCAAGGCGATCGACCGTTTCGAGCTGAGCCGCGGCGTGGAATTCCCGACGTTCGCGATGCCGACCATCGTCGGCGAGATCAAGCGTTTCTTCCGCGACACCAGCTGGTCGGTGCGGGTTCCCCGGCGCCTTCAGGAACTCCGCCTGGACCTGGCCAAGGCGGGCGACGAACTGGCGCAGAAGCTGGACCGGGCACCCACGGTCGGCGAACTCGCCGACCGCCTCGGCATCACCAAGGACGAGGTCGTCGAAGGGATGGCCGCGAGCAACGCCTACACCGCGAGCTCGCTGGACGCCCAGCCCGAGGAGGACGACAGCGAGGGCGCGCTGGCCGACCGTATCGGCTACGAGGACAACGGCCTCGAAGGCATCGAATACGTCGAGTCGCTGAAGCCGCTGATCGCCGAACTGCCCTCGCGGGACCGGAAGATCCTCTCGCTGAGATTCGTCGCCAATATGACGCAGTCCGAGATCGGCGAGGAGTTGGGCATTTCCCAGATGCACGTCTCCCGGCTGCTCTCCCGCACCCTCGTACGGCTCCGCAAGGGCCTGATGATCGAGGACTAGCCGCCGCGGTCGGCGCCGGCCCCGCGGTCGGCGGACGCCCGTGCACACGAGGGCCCGCCCCGGAATCGTCCGGGACGGGCCCTCTGTGCGTCTGCCGGCGGGTGCGCCCGGCGCCGCGTGGCGCCGCGTGGCGCCGCCCTCAGAGGCGAACGCCCTTGTGCCAGACGTCCGTCACCAGCGGCACGCCCGGACGGTAGGCGAGGTGGACGTGGGACGGGGCGTCCAGCAGGAGCAGGTCGGCGCGGGCGCCGGGGGTGATCCGGCCGACGTCCTCGCGGCGCAGCGCCCGGGCGCCGCCCGCGGTCGCCGCCCACACCGCCTCGTCGGGCGTCATCCCCATGTCGCGGACGGCCAGCGCGATGCAGAACGGCATCGAGCTGGTGAAGGACGAGCCCGGGTTGCAGTCCGTGGAGAGCGCGACGGTGGCACCGGCGTCGAGCAGCGGGCGGGCGTCGGGCCACTTGGCGCGGGTGGAGAACTCGGCGCCCGGCAGGAGCGTGGCGACGGTGTCGGACTGGGCCAGCGCGTCGATGTCGGCGTAGGTGAGGTGGGTGCAGTGGTCGGCGGAGGCGGCGCCCAGTTCGACGGCGAGCTGGACGCCGGGGCCGTGGCCGAGCTGGTTGGCGTGCACCCGCGGCACCAGGCCCTTGGCCTGACCGGCGGTGAGGATGGCACGCGCCTGGTCGCCGTCGAAGGCGCCGCGCTCGCAGAACACGTCCACCCAACGGGCGTGCGGGGCGCAGGCGTCCAGCATCGGGCCGGTGACCAGCTCGACGTAGCCGGCCGGGTCGTCGGCGTAGTCGGGGGAGACGATGTGGGCGCCGAGGAAGGTGACCTCGTCGGTGTGGGCGGCGGCGATCCGCACCGCGCGGGCCTCGTCCTCGACGGTGAGGCCGTAACCGGACTTGATCTCCTGGGTGGTGGTGCCCTGGCGCAGGCCCTCGGCGAGGTAGCGGGCGACGTTGGCGTGCAGCGCGTCGTCCGCGGCCGCGCGGGTGGCCGCGACGGTGGTGCGGATGCCGCCCGCGGAGTAAGGGCGCCCGGACATCCGGGCGTTGAACTCCTCGGTGCGGTCGCCGGCGAAGACCAGGTGCGAATGGGAGTCGACGAAGCCGGGCAGACCGGCCCGGCCGGCCGCGTCGACGGCGTTGTCGGTGGCGGGTGCTTTGCTTGAGGGACCGACCCAGGCGATGCGGTCGCCGTCGATGACGACCGCGGCGTCCTGGATCAGACCGAGGGGGCCTTCACCGAGGGAGGGGTCGTTGGTGACGAGCTGGGCGATGTGGGTGATGGCGGTGGTCGGCGCGGAGGTCGTCGTCATCGCGGGGGTGTTCTCCTTCGTCCGCGGGCGGCGCGGGCCGGGCGGCCTGGGGGCACCTTCCAGCGGTAGCTGGTGGAGGGTGGGGGTGGTCAGCCGCGCACGGCGGCGATGGCGTCGGCGAGGGCGGTGGGCACGTCGGGCACGCGCGTGTGCGTCCCGTCACGGACGATCTGCCGACCACCCACGATGGTGTGTCGCACATCCGCCGCGGTGGCGGCGAATACGGCCGTCTCGGCGCCCAGTCGGGGCAGCGGTCCGGCGGTGCGTACGGAGTCCAGCCGGATCGTGGTGAGGTCGGCGAGCGCGCCCGGCGCGAGGGTGCCGGCGTCGTCCCAGCCCAGGGCGGCGTGACCGTCGGCGGTGGCGGCGCGCAGCAGGGCGGCGGCGGTCCAGTGGCCCCGGGTGCGGGTGCGCAGCCGCTCGTTCAGCTCCATGGCGCGGGCCTCTTCGAGCAGGTCGATGACGGCGTGGCTGTCGCTGCCCAGGGAGAGCAGGCTGCCCTGTTCCTGGAGCGCCACGGCCGGGCCGATGCCGTCGGCGAGATCCCGCTCGGTGGTCGGGCACATGCAGACGCCGGTGGCGCTGCCGCCGAGCAGGGCGATGTCCTCGTCGGTGAGGTGGGTGGCGTGCACGGCCGTGGTGCGCGGGCCCAGCACCCCGTGGTCGGCCAGCAGCTGGGTGGGGGTGCGGCCGTGCGCCGCCCGGCAGGCGTCGTTCTCGG
Source organism: Streptomyces noursei (assembly GCF_016917755.1). Taxonomy (GTDB): domain Bacteria; phylum Actinomycetota; class Actinomycetes; order Streptomycetales; family Streptomycetaceae; genus Streptomyces; species Streptomyces yunnanensis. The sequence continues at coordinate 4,287,051 of NZ_CP070326.1, forward strand.
CGGTCTGCTCGGAGAGGTGGACGTGCAGCGGCGCCTCCCGCCGCCGGGCCCAGTCGGCGACGGTGCCCAACTCCTCGGCGGGGACGGCGCGTACGGAGTGCACGGCGGCGCCGATCCGGGCGTGCTCGGCTCCCTTGAGGGCGTCGGCGCGCTCCGCCCAGGCGTCCGCGGTGCCGTCGGAGAAGCGCAGCTGGTGCCGGTTGGGGCGGTCGCCGAAGCCGGCGGAGAGGTAGGCGGTGTCCAGGAGGGTGATCCGGATGCCGGCGTCGTCGGCGGCGGCGAGCAGCGCCCGGCCCATCGCGTTGGGGTCGTCGTAGCGGGTGCCGCCGGGCGCGTGGTGGAGGTAGTGGAATTCGCCGACGCAGGTGATGCCGGCGAGCGCCATCTCGGCGTAGACGGCGCGGGCGAGGGCGTAGTAGCTGTCCGGGGTGAGCCGGTCGGCGACGCCGTACATCACCTCGCGCCAGGTCCAGAAGGTCCCGCTGCCGACCTGGACGGTGCCGCGCAGGGCGCGGTGGAAGGCGTGGCTGTGGGCGTTGGCGAGGCCCGGGAGGGTCAGCCCGTGGAGGGCCTCGGCTCCCGGTGGCGGTGCGGGCGTCCCGGTGCGGACGGCCGTGATCCGCCCGTCCGCCACCTCCACGGTCACGCCCGGCTCGACGTGCGTGCCGAGCCAGGCGTGTTCGAGCCAGTAGGTCGTCGGTGTTGCCTGTGGCGTCAGCGGCACGCCAGCCCCTCCAGTACGTCGGCGAGTGCGGTGACCCCGGCGACGCAGTCGTCCTCGGCGGCCGCCTCGGCGGGCGAGTGCGAGACGCCGGTGGGGTTGCGGACGAACAGCATGGCCGTCGGGACGATTGCGGACAAAATACCCGCGTCGTGTCCGGCTCCGGTGCCCAGGACCGGTACCGGCCGCTCGCTCTTCTTGCCGAGGAGGGCGCCCAGTTCGTCCCGCAGGGCGTGCTGGAACTCCACGACGGGGGTGAAGGACTCGCGGACGACGTCGAGGTCGACGCCGTCGCGGGCGGCCCGCTCGGCGGCGGCCCGCTCGATGCCGGTGATCACGGTGTCCAGGGTGTCCTGGCCGGCGGCGCGGGCGTCCAGCCAGCCGCGGACCAGCGAGGGAATGGCGTTGACGCCGTTCGGTTCGACGCTGACCTTCCCGAAGGTGGCCAGGGCGCCGGTCAGGCGGGCCTGCTCGCGGGCCGCGAGCACGGTCGCGGCGTAGGAGAGCATCGGGTCGCGGCGGTCTTCCAGGCGGGTGGTGCCGGCGTGGTTGGCCTCGCCGCGGAAGTCGAACCGCCAGCGGCCGTGCGGCCAGATCGCCGAGGCGATGCCGACCGGGTCCCCGGAAAGGTCCAGCGCGCGGCCCTGCTCGACGTGGAGTTCGACGAACGCCCCGATGGTGGCGAGCCGTTCCGGGTCCGGGCCGATCGCCTCGGGGTCGTGGCCGGCGCGCTCCATGGCCTGCGGGAGGGTGACGCCGTCGCCGTCCCGCAGCCGGTGCGCGGCCTCGGCGGTCAGCGCGCCGGCGGACAGCCGGGAGCCGACGCAGGCCAGCCCGAAGCGGGCGCCCTCCTCGTCGCCGAAGTTGACGATCGCCAGCGGTCTGGTGGGCTCCGCTCCCCGCCCCCGGAGCTCGTCGAGCGCGGCGAAGGAGGAGACCACGCCCAGCGGGCCGTCGAAGGCGCCGCCGTCCGGGACGGAGTCCAGGTGCGAGCCGGTGACGACGGCCTCGCCGGGGGCGACGTCCTGATGGCCGGTCACACCGAGCCAGGCCCACTGGTTGCCGTTGCGGTCGAGTTCGTAGGCGAGTCCGCGGGCCTCGGCCTGGGCCCGGAACCACGCGCGGCAGTCGGTGTCCGCGCCGGTCCAGGCGAAGCGGCGGTAGCCCCCGGAGGAGGAGTCGCGGCCGAGCGGCCGCAACTCCTCCCACATCTCGTGGAACGAGGAGGTCACTCGCCCTCGCCCTCGCGCATCGGGATGCGGACGCCCCGCTCGGCGGCCACCTCGTCGGCGCGCTCGTAGCCGGCGTCGACGTGCCGGATGACGCCCATGCCGGGGTCGTTGGTGAGCACCCGGCGGATCTTCTCGCCGGCCAGCGCGGTGCCGTCGGCGACCGTGACCTGTCCGGCGTGGATGGAGCGGCCCATGCCGACGCCGCCGCCGTGGTGCAGGGAGACCCAGGAGGCGCCGGAGGCGACGTTGACCATGGCGTTGAGCAGCGGCCAGTCGGCGATCGCGTCGGAGCCGTCCTTCATGGCCTCGGTCTCGCGGTACGGGGAGGCGACGGAGCCGCAGTCGAGGTGGTCGCGGCCGATGGCCAGCGGCGCCTTCAGGGTGCCGTCGGCGACCATCTCGTTGAACCGCTCGCCGGCCTTGTCGCGTTCACCGTAGCCGAGCCAGCAGATGCGCGCGGGCAGGCCCTGGAAGTGGACCCGCTCCCCCGCCAACTTGATCCAGCGGGCCAGCGACTCGTTCTCGGGGAAGAGGTCGAGGATCGCCTTGTCGGTGGCGGCGATGTCCCGCGGGTCGCCGGACAGCGCCGCCCAGCGGAACGGCCCCTTGCCCTCGGCGAAGAGCGGCCGGATGTAGGCGGGGACGAAGCCGGGGAACGCGAACGCCCTCTGGTATCCGGCGAGTTGGGCCTCGCCGCGGATGGAGTTGCCGTAGTCGAAGACCTCGGCGCCGGCGTCCATGAAGCCGACCATGGCCTCGACGTGCTTGGCCATGGACTCCCGCGCGCGCCGGGTGAAGTCGGCGGGCTTCTCGGCCGCGTAGGCCGCCATGTCGGCGAAGTCGATGCCGACGGGCAGGTAGGCGAGCGGGTCGTGGGCGCTGGTCTGGTCGGTGACGATGTCGATCGGGGCGCCGTCGGCGAGCATCTGCGGGAGGAGTTCCGCGGCGTTGCCGAGCAGGCCGATGGAGAGCGGCTTGCGCTGGTCGCGGGCCTCGACGGCGAGCTGCAGGGCGTGCTGGAGGTTGTCCGCCTTGACATCGAGGTAGCGGTGCTCGATGCGGCGCTCGATGGCGCGCGGGTCGCAGTCGATGCAGATCGCGACGCCGTCGTTCATGGTGACGGCGAGCGGCTGGGCGCCGCCCATGCCGCCGAGTCCGGCGGTGAGGGTGATGGTGCCGGCCAGCGTCCCGCCGACCCCTTTACCCATGGAATGCAGCTTCGCCGCGACCGCCGCGAAGGTCTCGTAGGTGCCCTGGAGGATGCCCTGGGTGCCGATGTAGATCCACGAACCGGCCGTCATCTGGCCGTACATGGTGAGGCCGAGGGCCTCCAGGCGGCGGAACTCCTCCCAGTTGGCCCAGTCGCCGACGAGGTTGGAGTTGGCGATGAGCACCCGCGGGGCCCACTCGTGGGTCTGCATCACGCCGACCGGCTTGCCGGACTGGACGAGCATCGTCTCGTCCTGCTTGAGCGTGGTCAGGGTGCGCACCATCGCGTCGAAGGAGCGCCAGTCACGGGCGGCCTTGCCGGTGCCGCCGTAGACGACGAGCTTGTCCGGGTGCTCGGCCACCTCCGGATCGAGGTTGTTCTGCAGCATGCGCAGCGCGGCTTCCTGCTGCCATCCCCGTGCGCTCAGCTCCGTACCGCGCGGTGCCCGCACGGGTCGCGGTCCCGACATGGGCCGTGCCTCCCTGACTCTTAAATGGATTGACCTATTCACAGTCTTGCTCGACTGAATACCGCTAGTCAACAGGGCGCGGCGAGAGCTTTCCCCAACCGGCCACTTCGACTTGCCGGACGGGAAAGCCGAGTGCTAGCTTTCCCAGTAGGAAAGTTGTACGGGGGCGCCGCCGGCGATCCCCACACCGTCCGTCCGACACGGACCGTCCGACACGTCTACGGGGAGGCGAAGGACATGACGACACCAGTGGATGCCGAGCAGGCCTGGCAGGATCTCCAGCGCATCCGGGTCCCTCAGGAGCGCGTGTACGACGAGGTCGAGCGCCGCGCGGAGGGGGACCAGCGGACGACCTATGTGACGGCCGCCATGATGTGGCTCTTCCTCGCCAGCTACGAGCTCAAGCTCCCCACCTGGGGCTCCCTCCTGATCCTCGCCGGCTACATCGGCGGCCTGAGCAGCCTGATCGTCCTCTGCAGCCGCCGCTCCAGGGTGCGGCTGCACCGCTCGCGGTACACCTGGCGCACCTTCGCCACCTTCTTCGCAGGCGCGGTCGTCGGCGGCGGCATGATCGTCCTCACCGACCTCCTGACCGAATGGCTGGCGCTGCCCTACGGCAACCTCATCCAGGCCACCGTCTCCGTCGCCGCATTCCTGCTCTTCGTCGGCCCGGCCAACCGCTGGGCGGTCAGCCCGCTCCGCAGCCGCGCCCTGGGCGAACACCCCCAGAGAACCGTCCATGAGGAGGTACGCCGATGAGCACTCCCTCGGGATTCGACGAACTGATCCACCCGTCCACCCGGCTGTCCGTCGTGGCCCTGCTCGCCGCCACGGAATGGGCCGACTTCCCGTTCATCCGCGACAGCCTCTCGCTGAGCGACTCCGCGCTCTCCAAACAGCTGCACACGCTGGAGGAGGCCGGATACCTGGAGATCCGCAAGGAGGGCGGCGGCCGCAAGCGGCGCACCAAGGTGCGACTGACGGCCCGCGGCCGCACCGCCTTCGACGGCCATGTCGCCGCCCTCCGCGCCATCGTCGAGGGCGCGGGCCCCGCAGCGGCCCTCGCAACGCCCCAGCAGCACGCGGAGGCCGGCCGATGACCACGACCGCACACCCGGAGACCAGCACGATGACCACCACACCCACCGCCCCGGCCGGCGCCGCGCCGGTCGTCGAGACCCGCGCCCTGCGGATGTCGTACGGCAGCGCCGACGTCCTCAAAGGCGTCGACCTGGACATCCGGCGGGGCGAGATCTTCGCCCTGCTCGGCCCGAACGGCGCCGGCAAGACCACCACCGTCGAGATCCTGGAAGGCTTCCGGCAGCGGTCCGCCGGCGAGGTGCGCGTCCTCGGGACCGACCCGGCGCGCGCCGACGACGCCTGGCGCGGCCGGATCGGACTGGTCCTGCAGTCCTGGCGCGACCACCGCCGCTGGCAGGTCGCCGAGCTGCTGACGCACTTCGCGATGTACTACCCGGACCCGCGCGACCCGGCCGAACTGCTCGACCTGGTCGGCCTCACCAAGCAGGCGGAGAAGCGCGTCGACCAGCTCTCCGGCGGTCAGCGCCGGCGCGTGGACGTCGCGCTCGGCATCGTCGGCCGCCCCGAACTCCTCTTCCTGGACGAGCCCACCACCGGCTTCGACCCCGAGGCGCGCCGCGACTTCCACGACCTGGTCGAGCGCCTGGCCCGTGAGGAGGGCGTCACGATCCTGCTCACCACCCACGACCTGGCCGAGGCCGAGCGGCTGGCCGACCGCATAGCGATGCTGGTGGACGGCCGGATCCGGGCCTGCGGCACCCCGGCCGAACTCGCCCGGCGGGCCGCCGCGCAGGCCGAGGTCCGCTGGACGGCGTCCGACGGCAGCCCGCGCCGCGAGCACACCGCGGACCCGTCCCGCCTGGTCTGGGAACTGCACCGTGAGGCAGCCGGACCGATCGCGGACCTGGAGGTGCGCCGCCCGACGCTGGAGGACACCTACCTGCACATGGTGCACCGGCAGAACTGGGACGACGAGCAGGAGACCGGCTTCCCGACCGGCGACACGACGGGGGAGGCAACAGCAGCATGAGGGGGACGGACATGACGACGGCGACGGACAGCGGCCCGGCCACGACGGAGCGGGACCACGGCACGGCGGGCGGCGGCCCGCGCCCGACCGGCGGGGGCACGACCCGGCCCGGCCGGTTCCGCCCCTGGCAGGCGGGACTGCGGCGCGGCGGCATCGAACTGCGTCATCTGCTGCGCAACCGCAAGGAGTTGTTCGGCTATGTGACCAACATCGTGGTGGCCCTGGCACTCGCCGGCTACATCCACGGCAAGGTGCCCGGCACCCAGATCCCGATGGCGCACCTGACGCTCGCCGGTTTCGCCGCGTATCTGCTGTTCCAGATCGGCCTGATCAGCCTCCCGCAGATCCTGGTGACCGAGCGCGAGGAGGGCACCCTGCTGCGGCTGCGGACCACCCCCGGCGGCATACCGGCGTACCTCATCGCCAAGTCGCTGCTGATCGTGGTCATGGCGCTGGCCACCCTGGTGGTCCTGCTGGGCGCCGCCGCCGCGCTGGTGAACGGGCCGCTGCCGCACAGTCCGGCCGGCTGGCTGACGCTGCTGTGGGTCACCGCCCTCGGTCTGCTCGCCGTCGTACCGCTGGGCGCGGCGATCGGCGCGGTGCTCCCCAATCCGCGCGAGGCACTGGCGATGATCATGCTGCCCGCGATGGCCCTGCTGATCACATCGGGCGCGATGTTCCCGATATCCAAGATGCCGGCGGTGGTCCAGAACATCGCCTCGGTCTTCCCGCTGCGCTGGATGGCACAGGGCCTGCGTGCGGCGCTGCTGCCGGACTCCGCCCGCGCCGCGGAGCTGGCCGGCTCCTGGCAGCTGCCGACGGTCGCCCTGGTCCTGGCCGCCTGGGCCGTCGTGGGCTTCCTCCTGGCGGTCCCGCTGCTGCGCCGCGCCACCCGGCGGGAGTCCGGCTCCCGCCTGACCGCCCGCCAGGGCAAGGCCGAGCTGAGCGGCACCCCCGTGGCGTAGCCCCACCGGGGGCCTCCCTCCTCACCCCGCCTCGCTTCCTGCCGCCCCGCCCCACCCCGCGCACATGTCGCGGGGTGGGGCGGGGACGAGGCTCGTTGCGGGGGGGCGCGAGCAGCCGGCCACGGGGGCCACGGCGGTGCCGGCACCCCCGGTCCGCCTCATGATCAACACCGCCATGGCCCGGACCGCCACGATCGGCACACAAGATCCGCACCGCCGAGATCGCCGCACGAGATCGACACAACATGGCCACCGGATGGGCTCCGACCACCCACGTCGGCCGTGGCGCGGGGCCCGGGCGGATGATGAAGTTGAGTCATGACCCTCACCGACCGAGACCGTGCCGTTCAGGCGGCCCTCGCCCAGGGGCTGGTCGGCCCCCGTCAGCCGGTGGCCGGGCTGCTCGACGTCGCCGGCATCCGCCGCTCGGCGGCCGAACTCCGCGCCGCCTTCGCGGAGTTCACCGCACCCGGCACCCAAGTACTGCATGCGTTCGCGGTGAAGGCCGCCTCGCTCGTGCCCGTGCTGCGGCTGCTGGCCCAGGAGGGCATCGGCTGCGAGGTGGCCAGTCCCGGCGAGCTGGCGCTGGCCCGGGCCGCCGGGATCCCGGCCCGGCACACCGTCCTGGACTCCCCCGCCAAGACCCTCGCCGAGCTCCGCGAGGCGCTGGCCCTGGGCATCGCCGTCAACGTCGACAACCACGAGGAACTCTCCCGCATCGACCGGATGATGGCCTCGGCCCCGTCCACCGCGCCGATCGGACTGCGGGTCAACCCGCAGGTCGGCGGCGGCAGCATCGGCGCGATGAGCACCGCCACCGACACCTCCAAGTTCGGTGTCCCGCTGCGCGACCCGGGCGCCCGCGAATGGATCGTCCGGGCCTGCCTCGATCGCCCGTGGCTGACCCGGCTGCACGCCCACGTCGGCTCCCAGGGCATGCCGCTGGAGCGGATGGCGGAGGGCGTCCGGGCGCTCTACGACCTCGCCGAGGAGATCAACGAGCAGGCCGGCGGCCCCCGGATCAGCACCCTCGACATCGGCGGCGGCCTGCCCGTCAACTTCTCCTCGGACGCCGTCACCCCCACCTACCGCGAGTACGTCGCGCTGCTCCGCTCGGCGGTCCCCGGGCTGTTCTCCGGCCGGTACGGCCTGGTCACCGAGTTCGGGCGGTCACTGCTGGCCAAGCACGGCATGGTGCTGGCCCGCGTCGAGTACGCGAAGTGGGCCGGCGGACGGCCGATCGCCCTCACCCACGCCGGGGCGCAGGTCGCCACCCGCACGGTCTTCGCGCCCGCGTCGTGGCCGATCCGGGTGGCGGCGTACGACGACGCCGGTCGCCCCAGGACCGGGGCGCCGGTGCCGCAGGACATCGCCGGCCCGTGCTGCTTCGCCGGTGACCTGGTCGCCGAGAACCGCCCGCTGCCCCGCCTGGAATCCGGCGACCACGTCGCCCTGCTGGACACCGGCGCGTACTACTTCTCCACCCACTTCGCCTACAACTCCCTCCCCCGCCCCGGCGTCTACGGCTACGCGCCGGCCCCCGACGGCACGTTCGCCTTCGCCACCGTCCGCACCCCGCAGACGCTGGAGGAGCTCACCGCGGAGAGCGGCGCCGACCACGCCAACGCGCTGCGGAGCCTGGCGCTGGGCTGAGCGGCAGCGGCCCGCGGCCGGCCCTCACTCCACGAACAGGCCGCGTTCCGCCGCCTTGGCGTCGAACTCCTCCAGGCGGGCCTGGGCGTCCGGGAGGTCGTCGCACATCGCCTCCAGCAGGACGCGGCCCAGCAGCATCGGGGCGCAGGCGGTGTCGAAGGCCAGGCCGGTGCCGACGGGTGCCGGCAGCAGCAGGTCGGTGTGGTGGGCGACCGGGGCGAAGACGCTGTCGGCGACGGTGACGACGGTGAGGCCGGCGGCGCGGGCGTAGGCGAGGGCGTCGATGACCTCGCGGGGGTGGCGGGGCAGGGCGAAGCACAGGAGGGCGCTGGCGCCGGCGTGGACCGCGGCGTCGACCCGGTCGGTGAGCATGGTGCCGCCCTCGTCCAGCAGGCGGACGTCGGGGTGCACCTTCCGGGCGAAGTACGCGAAACCGGCGGCCTGGGCGGTGGCGGCGCGCAGGCCGAGGACCGGGAGCGGGCGGGAGGCGGCGAGGAGCCGGCCGGCCTCGGTCACCGGGCCGGGGTCGGCGAGGGCGTCGGCGAGGTGACGAAGGTTGTCGATCTCCGCCTGGACGGCCTGTTGGTACTCGTTGTGCGCGCCGGCGGCGCCGGGCTTGCCGGTGGGCGCGACGTCCCGCAGGTGGCGGCGGAGCGCCGGGTAGCCGTCGAAGCCGAGCGCGACGGCGAAGCGGGTGACGGAGGGCTGGCTGACGCCGGCCAGCTCCGCCAGCTCGACGCTGGAGAGGAACGGCGCGTCGGCGGCCCGCCGCACCATGCAGTGGGCGATCCGCCGCTGGGTGGGCGTCAGCCGGTGCCCCTCGAAGAGCCGCTGGAGGCGGGCGGCGGTGCCGGTGGCGCCGACCGCCGTGCTCCCCGCCGCGCCCATCGCCGGCGGCTGCGTCCCGTCCGTGCGGACGCCGTTGTCCCCGTCCCCGCTCATGGCCTCTTCTTCCCGGCCCGGTCGGGGGCCTTGACGTCGGTCCACCGACTGTACGGAATTCCTGGCCGGCGTCGGCCCCGGGTGGGGCGGGAGGGGCGTGGCGGCGCTGTCGAGCAGCTCCGCCACCTCGCTCGCCGACCAGCAGAGCACCTCCCGCAGGATCAGCACCGCCCGCTGCCGGGGGGCCAGCCGCTGGAGCGCGGAGACGAACGCCAGCCGGACCGACTCCGGGGTGTCCCCCGCACCCGTCGTGGACGCTGCATCGGACCCACCGTTCCCCGTCCGCCGACGGCCGGTATGCGTGCCCGGGCCGTACCGGAGCACCGCCGGTCCGCGCTTCGCGCCGGACGCCCGCGAGCGGAGCGAACGACCGCCCGCCTATTGACCTTCCATTCACCGTACCCCGATCCTGCATGAACTCATGCACGCAGCACGGCGGGAGAGGCGGCACCCATGGCAGGCGTGGTGGAACGACGCTCGATCGATGTCGTCCCCGACGACGAACGGCACGGCAGCGCGGTCAGCCAGTTCACCCTCTGGCTGGGCGCCAACCTCCAGATCACCGCCGTCGTCACCGGCGCGCTCGCCGTGGTCTTCGGGGCCAACGCCTTCTGGGCACTGATCGGACTGCTGCTCGGCAACCTCGCGGGCGGGGCGGTGATGGCGCTGCACTCCGCGCAGGGGCCGCGGCTCGGACTACCGCAGATGATCACCTCCCGAGCGCAGTTCGGGGTGCGCGGGGCGGTAGTGCCGCTGGCGCTGGTCATCGTGATGTACATCGGCTTCTTCGCCAGCGGCAGCGTGCTCGCCGGGCAGGCGGTGGGCGAGCTGACGCACCTCGGCGGGACGGCCGGGATCGTGCTGTTCGCCGCGGTCACCGCGCTCGCCGCGACCGTCGGCTACCGCCTCGTCCACCTGCTCGGCAAGGTCGCCGGCCTGGTCTGCGCGCTGGCCTTCGTCTACCTCGGCGTCCGACTGCTGCAGCGCGCCGACCTCGCCGCGCTGCTGCACGACCGCGGCTTCGGGGCGCCGGTGTTCCTGCTCGCGGTCTCGCTCTCGGCGTCCTGGCAGCTGGCGTTCGGCCCGTACGTGGCGGACTACTCGCGCTATCTGCCGCGGCACACCTCGACCCGGGCGACCTTCTGGTGGACGTTCGCCGGCTCCGTGCTGGGCGCGCAGTGGTCGATGGCCTTCGGGGCGCTGGCCGCCGCCGCGGCCCCGGGTGCGTTCGTGGGCCACGAGGTCGGCTATGTCGTCGGACTCGGCGGCAGCGGGCTGATCGCCTCGTTCCTCTACCTCGTCATCGCCCTCGGCAAGCTCACCATCAACATCCTCAACACCTACGGCGGCTTCATGTCGCTGGTCACCAGCGTCACCGGCTTCCGCGGGCCGGGGGCGCCGGGCACCGAAGGCGGGGGACGGTCCCTCTCGCCGCGCGGCCGGGCCGCGTACATCGCCGGGATCATGGCGGCCGGCACCGCCGTCGCCCTGCTGGGCAAGGACTCCTTCCTCGCCTCCTTCAAGGACTTCCTGCTCTTCCTGCTGACGTTCTTCACACCCTGGTCGGCGATCAACCTGGTCGACTACTACCTGCTCTCCAAGGAGCGCTACGACGTCCCGGCGCTCAGCGACCCCGCCGGCCGGTACGGCGCCTGGAACGTCCGGGCCCTGACCGTCTACGCCGTCGGCGTGCTCGCCCAACTCCCCTTCCTGGCCACGGCGTTCTACACCGGCCCGCTGGTCGCCCCGCTCGGCGGCGCCGACGTCTCCTGGCTGGTCGGCCTGGCGGTGCCCGCCGCCCTGTACTGGCTCACCGCCCGCCGGGACACCGCGCGCCTGGTGGAACCGGCGGTCCGGGAGAGGCGCGCCCCCGCCGGATCGGGGGGCTAGCCCTACCGCGCCGCCGCCCACCCGGCCGTAATCTCGACGCTATGGCGACACACGACCCTGAGCTGAAGAAGGAACTCGACGCGACCCTCCAGACGCGCAAGGAGCTGGGGCCGGAGTACGAGTCGGAGCTGGTGGAGTCCTTCCTGGAGAAGCTCGACGCCAACGTCGACCGGCGGGTGCGCCGGCAGGTGGCCGAGCAGCAGATGCAGGTGGCGCGCGGGACGCTGCCGCCCCGCCGGCCGGGCGTCAACCACGAGTTCTGGCAGCGGTTCGCGGTCGCCGTGGTCTCGTTGGTGCTGGCCATCCCGCTGTCCGCGATAGCCGTGGCCAACGCGGGGCTGATCGGCCTGGCGCTGTGCTGGGCCGGCATCGTCGGGGTCAACGCGGTGCACAGCCTGGGGCTGCGGACGGTGCTGCCGGGCAAGTCCGAGCGGCGCGAGGGCGACTGGGACTGAGCCGGCCGGAGGCTCGGCGGCGGGGCACCCCGAAGCCCGGCCTCCGAAGGGCCGGGAGACGGGACTCGGGGCCCGGAAAAGAATTTCGCGGGGACCGCCGCACCCCGGCCGGAGCCGGGGGCGGGACGACGGCGGTCCCCGCACGAGACGCGAGCCGGGTCAGGGCCGGTCGTCGCATCCTGGCGATCGAGGAGGTCCGGGAGCCGCTCCGGAGTTCCGCGTCGCCTGCACAACAATGTGCCGGAGAAGTGTTAAGTCCGTGCTGCGGACACGTGACGCATACGTACACCTTGCGCCGACGAACCGTTTCCTGACGGACACTTGACACCGCCCGGGCGCGACGCCCGGGCGGCGACGGACACCTGATGCCTACTTGGCGACCCCGCGCGCCAAGTACGCCAGCAGGTCCTGACGGCTCACCACGCCCTTGGGCTTGCCCTCGACGAGGACGATCGCCGCGTCGGCGCTCTCCAGCACCGCCATCAGGTCCGAGACCGGCTCGCCGGAGCCGACCTGCGGCAGCGGCGGGCACATGTGCTTCTCCAGCGGGTCGGAGAGCGAGGCGCGCTGGGTGAACAGCGCGTCCAGCAGCTCCCGTTCGACGACAGAGCCGACGACCTCGGCGGCCATCACGTCGGGGTGCCCGGCGCCCGGCTTGACGATCGGCATCTGCGAGACGCCGTACTCGCGCAGCACCTCGATCGCCTCGCCGACGGTCTCCTCCGGGTGCATGTGGACGAGGGAGGGCAGCGCGCCCTCCTTGTACTGGAGGACCTCGCCGACCCGGGCCGCGGTGCCGCCCTCCTCCAGGAAGCCGTAGTCGGCCATCCACTCGTCGTTGAAGATCTTGGAGAGGTAGCCGCGCCCGCTGTCCGGGAGCAGGATGACCATCACGTCGTCCGGCCCGAGCCGCTCGGCGACCCGCAGACCGGCCACCACGGCCATCCCGCAGGAGCCGCCGACCAGCAGCCCCTCCTCCTTGGCCAGCCGCCGGGTCATCTGGAAGGCGTCCTTGTCGGAGACCGCCACGATCTCGTCGGCGACCGTGCGGTCGTAGGCGGTCGGCCAGAAGTCCTCGCCGACGCCCTCGATCAGGTACGGCCGGCCGGAGCCGCCGCTGTAGACGGAGCCCTCCGGGTCGGCGCCGATGACCTTGACCTTGCCGTCACTGACGTCCTTCAGATAGCGGCCGGTGCCGCTGATGGTGCCGCCGGTGCCGACGCCCGCCACGAAGTGGCTGATCCGCCCGTCGGTCTGCTCCCACAGCTCCGGACCGGTGGTCTCGTAGTGCGAGCGCGGGTTGTTGGGGTTGCTGTACTGGTCGGGCTTCCAGGCACCGGGCGTCTCGCGCACCAGCCGGTCGGAGACGTTGTAGTACGAGTCGGGGTGCTCGGGGTCCACGGCCGTCGGGCACACCACCACCTCGGCGCCGTAGGCCCGCAGCACGTTGATCTTGTCCGTCGACACCTTGTCGGGGCAGACGAAGATGCACTTGTAGCCCTTCTGCTGGGCCACGATGGCGAGCCCCACCCCCGTGTTGCCGGAGGTCGGCTCCACGATGGTGCCGCCCGGCTGCAACTCGCCCGACTCCTCGGCGGCCTCGATCATCCGCACCGCGATCCGGTCCTTGACCGATCCGCCGGGGTTGAAGTACTCGACCTTCACCAGGACGGTTGCCTGGATCCCTTGAGTGACGTTGTTGAGTCGCACGAGCGGGGTGTTGCCGACGAGCTCAATCATCGAATCGTAAAACTGCACGGTGGTCTCCGCGGTCGGGGGCACGCTCTCCTGCGCCCGTGCCGCCAGCCTATTGCCCTGGTGGGGAAAGGGCCGTCCGGTCGATCAACCCCGGCTCCGATCCACCGGGGCCCCGGGCCCGCGAGCCCGTGCGCAGGGCTCCATCGGAGGTCCGCCGCGTTGCACGGCAGCCAGGAACGGGCACCTACCTGGTGAAGGAGTTCTTGCCCTTTCACGAGCGCGTCCGGCCCCACAGCCGCGGCGCGCCCGCGCTGCACAGGGAGGTGCCGGCCGATGGCGACGACGGTGACGACGGGTTCCAGGGCGAGAGTGGCACGGCGGATCGCGACCGCGGCCGCGTTCGGCGGCGGCGGGGTCGGGCTGCTGGGTGTGGCCGCCGTCGGGCTGCTGCTGACCGAGGTCCGGCTGGCCCGGCGCACGGTCGGCGGCTCCAACGACATCCCGCCGTGCGCCGACGGCCGCTACGGCGCGGCCTTCGGCCACCGCACCGACCGCCCCCCGCTGCGCCTGGGCTTCCTCGGCGACTCCACCGCGGCCGGCCAGGGCGTCCACCGCCCCTCCCAGACGCCCGGCGCGCTGCTCGCCTCCGGCCTGGCCGCGCTCGCCGAACTCCCCGTCGACCTGCGCAACGTGGCGCTGCCCGGCGCCCGGTCCGACGACCTGCCCCGCCAGGTGGAGCTGTTGCTGGCGAGCGGCGAGGAGACCCCCGACCTCTGCGTCGTCATGATCGGCGCCAACGACGTCACCCGCCGCCTGCCGCCCGCGGAGTCGGTGCGGCATCTGTCCGAGGCGGTGCGGGTGCTGCGCATGGCGGGCTGCGAGGTGATCGTCGGCACCTGCCCCGACCTGGGCACCATCGAGCCGGTCTACCAACCGCTGCGGTGGGTGGCCCGCCGGCTCTCCCGGCAGCTGGCCGCCGCGCAGACCATCGGCGTGGTCGAGAACGGCGGCCGGACGGTCTCGCTCGGCGCGCTGCTCGGCCCGGAGTTCGAGGCACGCCCCCGGGAGCTGTTCGGCCCGGACAACTACCACCCCTCGGCGGAGGGGTACGCCACCGCCGCGATGGCGGTGTTCCCGACGCTGTGCGCGGCGCTCGGGCTGTGGCCGGAGGAGGAGCGGCCGGAGCCGGCCCGGCGCGAGGGCATCCTCCCCGTCGAGCAGGCCGCGGCCCGGGCCGCCTCCGAGGGCGGCACGGAGGTCACCGCCTCCCGCCGCGCCCCCTGGGCCCTGCTCAAGCACCGCCGGCGCCGTCAGCTTCCGGCGCCGGAGGAGGACCCGGTGGACCGGCCGTCGGTCACCGGATAGGCGGGGCCGCACCGTCCCGTCGTCGGCCCGGTGCGGCGAGCGCGCGGGCCTGGGCACCTCCCGGCGTCGGCCGGGGGAGCGACGAACGGCGGGCGGGGTGTGGCGGACCCGCCCTGGGCCCACCGGCGCACGTCAGGGGGCGCGGAGCGGCCTCCGGGCGCCCACGCGGGAACAGCCGGCGTCCGCTCCCCCGTTCCCCATAAGCGTTCGCTTAGAAAAGAGGCCCGCATCACAGCGCGCACCCCGTGACCTCTTGCCGTACGTGCAGGTAACTTCCCTGACGGTCCGCCTTGTTCCGCCACCCACCGCCCGGCCCCGGTCGCACGGCGGGGCGTCGGACGCCGCACCCACACACCCCTTGGAGCCGTGATGCCCGAAGCCGTGATCGTCTCAGCCGCCCGCTCCCCGATCGGCCGCGCCTTCAAGGGCTCCCTCAAGGACCTGCGCCCCGACGACCTCACCGCGAAGATCATCGAGACCGCCCTCGCCAAGGTCCCCGAGCTCGACCCGACCGACATCGACGACCTGATGCTCGGCTGCGGTCTGCCCGGCGGCGAGCAGGGCCACAACCTCGGCCGCATCGTGGCCGTCCAGATGGGGATGGACCACCTCCCGGGCTGCACCATCACCCGCTACTGCTCCTCCTCGCTCCAGACGACCCGGATGGCACTGCACGCCATCAAGGCCGGCGAGGGCGACGTCTTCATCTCGGCGGGCGTCGAGATGGTCTCGCGCAGCACCAAGGGCACCTCCGACGGCCTGCCCGACACCCACAACCCGCTGTTCGCGGACGCCGAGGCGCGCACCGCCGCCCGCGCCCAGCAGGAGGGCGCCAACTGGCGCGACCCGCGCGAGGACGGCCTGATCCCGGACGCGTACATCGCGATGGGCCAGACCGCGGAGAACCTCGCCCGCCTCAAGGGCGTCACCCGCCAGGACATGGACGAGTTCGGCGTCCGGTCCCAGAACCTCGCCGAGCAGGCGATCAAGAACGGCTTCTGGGAGCGGGAGATCACCCCGGTCGAGCTCCCGGACGGCACGGTCGTCTCCAAGGACGACGGCCCGCGCGCCGGTGTCACGCTGGAGGGCGTCCAGGGCCTCAAGCCGGTCTTCCGCCCCGACGGCCTGGTCACCGCCGGCAACTGCTGCCCGCTGAACGACGGCGCCGCCGCGCTCGTGATCATGTCCGACACCAAGGCGCGCGAGCTGGGTCTGACCCCGCTGGCCCGGATCGTCTCCACCGGCGTCTCCGGCCTCTCCCCCGAGATCATGGGGTACGGCCCGGTCGAGGCCAGCAAGCAGGCGCTCCGGCGCGCCGGCCTGTCGGTCTCCGACATCGACCTGGTCGAGATCAACGAGGCGTTCGCCGCCCAGGTGATCCCCTCCTACCGCGACCTGGGCATCGACCTGGACCGGCTGAACGTCAACGGCGGCGCGATCGCCGTCGGCCACCCCTTCGGCATGACCGGCGCCCGGATCACCACCACCCTGATCAACTCCCTCCAGTGGCACGACAAGCAGTTCGGCCTGGAGACCATGTGCGTCGGCGGCGGCCAGGGCATGGCGATGGTCATCGAGCGGCTGAGCTGAGTCGCAGCGGAGGGTGGGGGGCGGGGGTGAGGAACGAGCGCCCGGCGCCCGCCCGCAGCGGAGGCGAAGCTCAGCGCGACCCGTGGCGCGAGCGGCTGAGCTGAGTCGCAGCGGAGGGTGGGGGCGGGGGTGAGGAACGAGCGCCCGGCACCCGCCCGCAGCGCACGCGCGTACCTGAAGGGTGCGCGGGGAAAACGGACCAACTCCCGTCCCCCGCGCACCCTTCGCTGCCGTTCGGACACGTTCCGCGACGGCGCGTGACCCAGGCCACTCAGTGACAAGATCGCGACCCAATCGCCCCCAGGATTGTGACCAACATCCCGGGGGAGCAGCGTTTTTGCAGCTCAGCCAGGGGGCACCCCACCGCAGGTGCCCCCAAGGGGGCACCATTTCAGGACATACCACCCTGCGAACAGTCGCCGACGTCAGTCACGCTGTTGTAGGAAGTCCGAGAACAATCTGCTAACGGGAGTACGCCGGTGACCGGTCCACGACAGTGTGGGCGTATGCCCGGAAGTGAGCGAACCACCGAAAGGTGCGCGCCTCGTGCATGCGAGGCCGAGCGAAGCGAGGTTTCGGCATGACTGTCACCACCCTCGTCCTGCTGCTGGCCGCGGCGGTCGCCGTGGTGCTGGGCGCCGTCGCCCTGTACACCGCCCGTGCGCTGCGCGGTCAGCTCACCGCGCTGCACGCCGAGCTGGTCGCCGCCCGCGCGGACGCGGCCACCCGCGCCGAGGCCGCGCAGGTGCCCGCCGCCCGCGGCGTGCCGGCCGTCGAGACCCCGCTCGCGGACATACGCGCCGCCGTCGCGGACGCGCTGGCCGAGGAGCGGGAGCGGGAGCTGGCCGAGGCGCGCGCCTTCTGGGCCGCGCAGGAGGCCCGGGACTCCCTGAACGCGGCGGACGCCCCGTCGCTGTCCGGCCCGCTGTCCGCCCTCGGCGAGGACGGACCGCTCGACGGCCGTGAGGGGCGCCGGGAGCCGTCCGAGCAGCTGGAGCTGGACCGGTTCGACAGCCAGCCGTTCGTGCCGCGCCAGGCGGACCTGGCCGGGCTGGAGTCGCTGCTGGGCCCGGACGCCCTGGAACCGCTGCCGGCGCTGGAGCCCGTCGAGGCCCTGGAGTCGTTGGAGGCCCTGGAGTCCGTCGAGGCGCTGGAGGCACTGGACGCGCCGGAGTTCGAGCGGGCGGAACCCTCCGAGCCCGCCGAGTCCGCCGAGCTGGCCGCCGCCCGCCGGCGCCACCCCTCGCACCCGGACTTCTCCCCCATCCCGGCCATCGGCGACCACGAGCGCACCGTGGCGCGCCTGGCGGAGCTGGCCCGCGAGGGCACCCCGCTCGCCGACGTCCGCCCCGGTCCGCTGGGCACGCTCGACGTGTACGTCTTCACCGACGGCACCACGCTCTGCCTGACCCCCGGGCACCGGGAGACCGCCGAGAGCCTGGCCGCCGCGCTGCGCGACGGCCACGCCCCGGTGCTGCTGGGCGGCTCGGGCATCTCCGGCGCCTACGCGCTGACGTTCTCCTGGGGCGAGCGCCGCAACGAGAGCGTCTACATCCTCGCCGACCGGGTCATCGCCTCGCTCTGAGCCGCCTCCCGGACACGGCGCACGGCCTCCGCCAACTGCTCGGCGGGGGCCGCTTTCACGTCAGCTTCCGCCGCGCCCCGCCCGTCGACCGCGCCGCCCTCGGGCGCGCCGGCGGCCGCCCGCAGCGCCTCGACGAGGTCGTGTCCGGCCACGGCGAGTTGGTCGCCGACCGCGAACATCCCGGCGTCCGGGAGCTCCCTGGGCCGCTCCCCGGGGCGTTCGATCCGCTGCGCGCGGGCCGTCAACTCCCGTGCCAGCGCCAGCCCTTCGGCGGCGGCGCCGCGGCGCAGGGCGCTCTGCGGCAGCGCCCTGAGGCGGTCGGCGAGCGCGTCCACGGCGGTCTGCAAAGGCGTCACGTCAAGCACGGCGTGAGCCTAAGCGCAACTCCCGGGTGGTTGCCAATGCCGGAACGCTCAGGCACGGTGAGCGGAAGAACCAGCATCGACCGCGTCCGGAGGCGCCGATGTCTCAGTCCTTCTCCGAAGAGACCCACCAGAATATGCTCTCCCGCATCCCGCACTGCACCGGTCGGGATATTGCCGAATGGCTCCGCACCGTCGACGAAGGCCCCGCTCTCATCCGCTTCGACGAAAAGGTCAGCTGGCTGCGCGGCGCGCACAACCTCTCCCATGGCCACGCCAAGGCGATCGTCCATGAACACGATCTCCGGCGCGCCGCGCGCAAGTTCTGAAATCCGGGCCCGGGAGGAGTCCCGGTATGCGCGAGGGGCCCGTGGGCAGTCGCCCACGGGCCCCTCGTCCGCTCGTGCGGGGTGTCAGTCGCGCAGGATCGAGATCAGCCGCAGCATCTCCCAGTAGATCCACACCAGGGTCGTGGTCAGGCCGAACGCGGCCAGCCAGGACTCCTCGCGCGGCGCGCCGTAGGCGACGCCGTCCTCGACCTGCTTGAAGTCCATGGCGAGGAAGAGCGCGCCGAGGACCACGCCCACGACGCCGAAGAGGATGCCCAGGCCGCCGCTGCGGAAGCCGAGGCCGTCACCCCCGCCGAACACCATGAACAGCAGGTTGACCAGCGACAGCATCAAGAAGCCCAGCGCCGCGATCATCACGAAGCGGGTGAACCGCGCGGTGACCCGGACGATCCGGGTCTTGTAGGCGACGAGCATGGCGACGAACACCGCCATCGTGCCCAGCACCGCCTGCATGGGGGCGCCGTTCAGCTTCGGCAGGTCGTTGATGAAGCCGCTGAGCGCGCCCAGGAAGACGCCCTCCAGTGCCGCGTAGCCGAGGATCAGCGCGGGGGACGGCTTGCGCTTGAAGGACTGGATGAAGCCCAGCACCGTGGCGGCCAGTCCGGCGCCGATCGCGAAGGCGAGCTGCCCGGTGAGGAACAGCCAGCCGACGGTGGCACCGGCGATGACCGTGCCGAGCGTCAGGCCCGTGCGCGCGACGACGTCGTCCATCGTCATCGGGCGGGTCTGCGGGGTGTGCTGCGGCGCGTACTGCGGCGCCTCGGTGGCGTACGGATTGGCTCCGGCGTACGGGTTGGCTCCGGCGTACTGGGTGGCGGTGGGGCCCCCGGCCTGCGCGTTGAAGCCCGCGTAGCCGGTGCCTCGGCTGAACCCCCGTCGCGAGAAGACCGGGTTGCTGCTCCTCATCTCACTCCTCCATGGCCGCCCTGCGCGGCCTTGACGCAAGCGTAATGGCTTGGCAAAGACGCGTCTCTCGTTCCTGGGCAGGATCTTCCCTCGTCCCACGGATGACACGTCCTCTGCAGAGAGGACGTGTCGGAGCCCGCGGAGGTGCCCGGGCGGGCACTCCAACTACCGGATCGCGACGTCTTCGTCACATCTGCCGCTGTGTCATATGCCACTCCGCGGACGACCGGGCCGTCGGAGCGGGCCGCCAGATAGTCCGGACAAAATCCGGGTAATCGATCTTTTCCCGTCCCCGTCGAACGGGCATTTCCCCACACCGTCAACTCCGGGACCCCGGGGTCACCGGCATGATCCGAATCCGATAAATGTCTGATCACCGGAGGTCAGGGCAACCGATTGACCAGAGTCGTCGTCATACTGGCTAGCCGGTACCTGCCCTTCCACGGGCAGCACCCCGTCACCACGTGTAGCGGTCCGGGTGCGGGTGGTCGTAAACCCCGTGTACAGATGGGGCTATTCTGGCCGGAAACAGCAGCGAAAGAGGGTTGAGGTGCCTGTGCCTGACGTCTCAGTAGTCGTCATTGTCTACAACGACGCCGACCGGTTGCCGACCGCGGTCCAGTCCGTGCTGGATCAGACACTCCGGGACGTCGAGGTGGTGATCGTCGACGATTGCAGCACCGACCGTTCTTTCGAGGTCGCGCAGGCGCTCGCGGCCACCCATCCCGAGCGGGTCAGAGCCTTCCAGCTGCCGGAGAACAGCGGTGCCGGCGGCGAGCCGCGGAACCTCGGCATTCAGCACACCCGGGGACAGTACGTCATGTTCCTGGACAGTGACGACGTCCTGGAGCACAACGCCTGCCGCAATTTGCTGGAGGCCGCCGAGGAAACCGGCTCGGACATCGTCTCCGGTCTGTGTGTCCGAATCCACAAGGACACCCGGAACCAGAAGCGTGACGAGTGGTACGCCTGGCTGTATTCCACGACTCGCACCTTTGAGTCCGTTACGGAATTGCCGGACCTTTTTGTGTGGGACACCCTCTCCACCAACAAATGCTACCGCCGCGAATTCCTCATCGAGAACGATCTCCGCTTCCCCAAGGGGATGTTCTACGAGGACCTGATGTTTATCGCCGACGCCTACCTCGCGGCGAAGCGCATCACGCTGATTCCCAATCAGGTCTACTTCTGGAACGTCTTCGAGAAGGCCGCCGTGAAGTCGGTGACGAACCGACGGCACGAAATGACCAACTACATCCACCGGCTGGAGGTCCACCGGCGGATCGACGCCCTGCTGGCCGAGCGCGGCCTCAGCGAGATGAAGCTCGCCAAGGACGTCAAGTTCCTCAAGCACGACCTGGTGCTCCACCTGCGGGACCTGCCCTTCCGCGACGAGGCGTACCGCCAGGAGTTCGCCGCGCTCTCCCAGGAGTACCTCGCCGACCTCGCGCCCGAGGCGTACGAGCGGGTCCTGCCGATACAGGCCATCTGCGCCTACCTGCTCCAGAAGGGCGACTGGGACAACCTCATCCCGGCGGTCGACACCCTCATCAACCGCGACAAGCTCTCCTCTCCGCTGGCCCAGCACGACGGCCGGATCTACTGGTGCGACGGCCACGTCGACGACGCGTTCGGCCGCCAGGTGCTGGACGTGACCGACATCGGCTACCACGAGAAGCCGGTCAACCAGCTCTTCCTGCGCAACCAGCTCACCCGGTTCTCCGAGGCGGGCAACACCGTCTCGCTGGCCGGTCGGATCACCAACCCGCTCGGTGCGATCCCCGAGGGCGCCAAGCTCGCCGGCCAGCTGGAGTTCAGCGCCCGCCGCCGCAGCCTGCAGTCCTTCACCTTCCCGGTCACCACCCTGCGCCACGAGGGCGACGCCGTGGCGTGGGAGACCACCGCGGACGTCACCGCGCGGCTGCGCCCGCTGGGCATCGTCGACACCATCTGGGACGTCCGGCTGCGCCTGACCGTCGACGGGGTGCACACCACGTCGCGGCTGACGGTGGCCGACACCGAGCTGGCCGGCGCGCCGCTGCCGATCCGGCCGCGGCTGACCCGGATGGTCGCCGACCACATCGAGCCGCACATCTCCTCCAAGGGCCACCTGGCGTTCCGCCTGATCAGCGAGGGCCAGAGCGCCGAGCGCGTGCAGGAGCTCATCTCCAGGAGCGTCCACGGCAAGCCGGGCGCGCTGGCCAAGTCCGGCTTCCGCAAGGCCAAGGCGCTGCGCAAGACGCTCACCTCCGGGGACACCAAGCTCCGGGCGTACCACGAGGTCTTCAGCCGGCTGCCGATCAAGAAGCGCACGGTGGTCTTCGAGAGCCACCTGGGCAAGCAGTACAGCGACAGCCCGCGCGCCATCTACGAGGAGATGCGCCGGCAGGGCCTGGAGTTCGAGGCGATCTGGGCCTACGCCGGGTCCCCGAAGGACTTCCCCAAGGACGCCACCCTGGTCAAGCGCTGGTCGCTGCCGTACCTCAAGGCGCTGGCGCAGGCGGAGTTCTGGGTGGACAACCAGAGCTACCCGCTGAAGCTGACCAAGCGCCCCGAGACCACCTACATCCAGACCTGGCACGGCTCGGCGCTGAAGAACATGGGCTTCGACCAGCCCTCGCTCAAGGCGCAGACCCGCCAGCAGCAGGCCGAGCAGCAGCGCTCGCTGGACCGCTTCGACCGGTTCGTGTGCCGCACCGAGCACGACGCGCGGACGCTGGCCAAGGCGTTCCGCCTCAAGGAGAAGACCCTGCTGCGGGTCGGCTACCCGCGCAACGACGCCCTGGTCAAGGCCCGGCTGCGGGAGGCCGAACTGGGCCGCCGCGAGCGCGGCCCGCTGGCGGCGGAGCTGGGCATCCCCGCGGACAAGAAGGTGCTGCTGTACGCGCCGACGTTCCGCAAGGCGGGCGGCCGGCACGGCCGGTTCGCGCTCCCCTTCGACGTGGAGCGCTTCGCCGACCAGTTCGGCGACCGCTACGTCCTGCTCGTCCGCTCGCACTACCTCAACCACGTGGTGCTGCCGCCGACCGTGCAGGGCCGGGTGATCGATGTCTCGGCGCGCCACGACATCACCCCGATCCTGGAGCTGGCCGACGGCCTGGTCACGGACTATTCGTCGGTGATGTTCGACTACGCGCTGCTCGACCGGCCGCTGGTGTTCTTCACCTACGACTACGACGAATATGTGCACGAGGGCCGCGGAACGTACTTTGATCTGCTGGAACACGCACCAGGGCCGGTAGTGCGCACCGAGGAGGATTTCTTCGAGACCGTGGCGTCTTTCGAGTCCCAGCAGCTGGAATACGCCAAGGACCGCAAGGAATTCGTCGCCAAGTTCGGGGAATACGACCAGGGCGACGCCGCACAGAGCATCGTCGACCAGTTCTTTGCGCAGTGGAGCCGTTGATGACCAAGTCGAACGCAGCCGAGCCGCGGGACATCTTCTTCGTCTCCAACAGCGTCAACGAGCTGGGCGGCATCACCAGTTGGTCGCACCAGATGGCGCGCCTGTTCGCCGAGCAGGGCCACCGGGTGCACGTCATCGGGATCGTGCCGCCCCCCGAGGGCCGGGTCCACGAGCTCGGTCCCGATCTGCCGTACCGGACCACCACGCTCTACGACGTGCACCCGCCGAGCGTGCGCCCGGTGCGCGGCCTGCGGGACAAGCTGAACGTCGTCGAGCAGCGCCGCCGGACCGCCCGCGAGGCCGGGATGCACGAGCAGGCCGCGAAGATGACCACGCTGTTCCGGGGCGCGCGGCCGGGCGGCGTGGTGATCGTGACCCAGGTGTGGGCGATGGAGTGGGTGGCGCTGGCCGACACCGCCGGGCTGGCGGTCATCGGAATGAGCCACGAGTCGTTCGAGACCTGCCGCCGGTCGTCCCGGTTCGCCCGCGTCAAGCGGTTTTACCAGGACGTCGACCGGATGCTGCCGCTCACCCGCGAGGACGCGGACAAGTGGATCCGCCAGCGGATGGACAACGTCGGCTTCATGCCGAATCCGCTGCCGTTCTTCCCCGACGTCCCCTCGGACCGGTCCCAGAAGGTCGTGGCGAGCATCGGCCGGCTGCACGAGGAGAAGGGCGTGGACCTGCTCCTGGAGGCGTGGGCGAAGGTCGCGCCGCAGCACCCGGACTGGACGCTGCGGATCTACGGCTCCGGTGAGGAGGCCGAGGCGCTGCGCAAGCAGGCGGCCGAGCTGGGGGTGACCGATTCGGTCGAGTGGATGGGGCGGACCAGCGACGTCGCCGGAGCGCTGCGGGAGAGCGCGGTGTTCGCACTGAGCTCGCGCGGCGAGGGCTTCCCGCTGGCACCGATGGAGGCGATGGCCACCGCGGTGCCGTGTGTGGCCTTCGACGTGGCGCCGGGC
Organism: Streptomyces noursei; assembly: GCF_016917755.1. Taxonomy (GTDB): domain Bacteria; phylum Actinomycetota; class Actinomycetes; order Streptomycetales; family Streptomycetaceae; genus Streptomyces; species Streptomyces yunnanensis. The sequence continues at coordinate 4,310,883 of NZ_CP070326.1, forward strand.
GTCCGCGAGATCATCACGGACGGCACGGACGGCTTCCTGGCCCCGCCCGGCAACATCACCGAATTCGCCCGGCACCTCGACACCCTGATGTCGGACCAGGAGCTGCGGGACCGGATGGGCGAGACGGCCCGGGAGAACATCCAGCGGTTCTCCACCGACGAGATTGTCGGCCGCTGGGAGGCGCTGTTCGCGCTCGTGGAGCGCTGAGCCGCCACCACGCAATACCGAGGCGGGGCCGCCGGGTTTTCCCGGCGGCCCCGCCTCGTGATACATGTTGAATATTCAGGTATCTACGGGTCTTTGTCCCGCTGCCCGCGGGAAGTGCCCGGAGCCGGACTTGAACCGGCACGGCCCGAAGGCCAGCGAGGTTTAAGCTCGCCGTGTCTGCATTCCACCATCCGGGCGTGGGGTCCCCCATGCCTCCTCATAGAAGGCAGCACGAGCGTAGCCCGCAGCGCACCAGGCGGATCGGCCGCTCATCCCGAGGTTGTCTTATTTTATTGGCAACTGAGGGTGCATCAGCGACCGACAGAGCCTCCGGCACATGCCTGGAGCCCATGTTCGCCGGTGGTCGCGAGGGCGAAATTCGACCCCGAATTGACGAAAATTCGACGCCTCTGCGACGGCGCCCCAACGCCCTTCGCGCGCCCTCCGGCAATGCCCGCCCGGCACCCCACCGGCCCCATCGGCCTCAGGGACGACCTCATACCCAGGGATGACGGAGCGCGAGGAGCTAATCCCTGGGGGTGGCCCAAGGACGGTCACACGGGTTGACGTCCGGGCACAATGCGCTGCCGGACGATGGAAACCGATGTTCCGCCACCCGCCGCGGCCACCGCGCCGTGCGGGAGCGGCCCGTTCCTCGTCCCGACAGGAGACCCTTCCCGTGACCACCACCCACTCCGGCGTCACCTTCGCCGGCCGCAGCACCGCGGTGGCCGCCCGCGCCACGGATCTCAGCAAGGTCTACGGACAGGGCGAGACCCAGGTGGTCGCCCTGGACGCGGTCTCCGTCGACTTCCGCCAGGCCCAGTTCACCGCGATCATGGGCCCCTCCGGCTCCGGCAAGTCCACGCTGATGCACTGCATGGCCGGCCTGGACGCGATCTCCGGCGGCTCGGCGAAGATCGGCGACATCGAGCTGACCGGGCTGAAGGACAAGAAGCTCACCCAGCTCCGGCGCGACAAGATCGGCTTCGTCTTCCAGGCGTTCAACCTCCTCCCGACGCTCACCGCCCTGGAGAACATCACCCTCCCCATGGACATCGCCGGCCGGAAGCCGGACCGCGCCTGGCTGGAGCGGGTCGTGGAGACCGTCGGCCTCTCCGGCCGGCTCAAGCACCGCCCGAGCCAGCTCTCCGGCGGCCAGCAGCAGCGCGTGGCGGTGGCCCGCGCCCTGGCCTCCCGGCCCGAGATCATCTTCGCCGACGAGCCCACCGGCAACCTCGACTCCCGCTCCGGCGCCGAGGTCCTGGGCTTCCTGCGCAACTCCGTGCGCGAACTGGGCCAGACGGTGGTGATGGTGACCCACGACCCGGTCGCCGCGTCGTACGCGGACCGCGTCATATTCCTGGCCGACGGCCGGATCGTGGACGACATGCCCGACCCCAGCGCCGACATGGTGCTGGAACGCATGCTGGGCTTTTCCGGGGGCGGTAACACCAGCGGCTCCGCCGCGCGGCCCCGCACCCCCGGCCTCGACGCCACGGGCCGCGTCAACTGACCGGCAGCAGCCACCTCCCGCACCCCGGACACCCCGGACCACTCCTCCAGGACTGACCCACCCATGTTCCGTACCGCCTTGCGCAATGTGCTCGCGCACAAGGCCCGGCTGCTGATGACCGTGCTCGCCGTGATGCTCGGCGTGGCCTTCGTCTCCGGCACCCTGGTCTTCACCTCCACCCTCTCCGACGCCCTCCAAAACACCGCCCGCAAGGGCTTCGACAACGTCGACGTGGCCATCCAGCGCGGCGGCTCCGACCGCGCCGACGGCGCCCCCGGGGCCCGCCCCGCCCTCGACCAGAAGCTGCTGGAGACGGCCGCCCACCTGCCGGGCGCCGCCTCCGCCACCGGCACCGTCTCCGGCTTCACCGCCATCGCCGACAAGCACGGCACGATGATCGGCGACGGCTTCTCGACCCTCGGCGGCAACTACTCCCCCGGCCCGAACGGCACCGACGCCCGCTATCCGATGCGCAGCGGCACCGCCCCCAAGGGCCCGCACGAGATCGCGCTGGACGCCCACACCGCCGACCGCGGCGGCTACAAGGTCGGCGACACCGTCCGGATATCCGTCGACGGCCCGGTCCGGGAGCAGAAGCTGACCGGCGTCTTCACCACCGACGACGCCCGGGTCGGCGCCGGCGGCAGCCTCGCACTGTTCGACACCGCCACCGCCCAGAAGCTGTTCGCGGCACCCGGCCGGTTCGAAGAGATCGACATCAAGGCCGCCCCGGGCACCTCCCAGGCGGCGCTGAAGGACGCGGTGGAGAAGGTGCTGCCGCAGGGCACCGAGGCCACCACCGGGCGTCAACTCGCCGACGAGCAGGCCAAGATGATCGCGCAGAGCATGGACGGGATGAAGACCGGCCTGCTCGGCTTCGCCGCCGTCGCGCTCTTCGTCGGCATCTTCATCATCGCCAACACCTTCACCATGCTGGTCGCCCAGCGCACCAAGGAGCTGGCGCTGCTGCGCGCGGTCGGCGCCAGCCGCCGCCAGATCACCCGCTCGGTGCTGACCGAGGCGTTCGTGGTCGGCGCGGTGGCCGCGGTGACGGGCCTGCTGGCCGGTATCGGCATCGGCGCCGCCCTGCGCTCGCTGATGAACGCCACCGGCGCGAAGGTGCCCGACGGCCCGCTGGTGATCTCGCCCAGCACGATCCTGATCGCCCTGGTGGTCGGCATCGTCGTCACGGTCCTGGCCGCCTGGCTGCCCGGCCGCCGGGCCGCGAAGATCCCGCCGGTCGCCGCGATGAACAGCGTGCACGCCACCGCCACCACCAAGTCGCTGGTGGTCCGCAACATCATCGGCGCGCTCTTCGCGGGCGCCGGCACGGCCGCGGTCCTGGTCGCCACCGGGATGTCCGACGGCAAGGTCACCATGGGCGCGGGCGCCGCACTGCTGCTGATCGGCGTGTTCGTGCTGACGCCGCTGCTGTCCCGCCCGCTGATCGCGCTGGCCTCCCCGGTGCTGCGGCTCTTCGGGATATCCGGCACCCTCGCCCGGCAGAACGCCGTCCGCAACCCACGCCGGACGGCCGCCACCGCCTCCGCGCTGATGATCGGGCTGACCCTGATCACCGGCCTGACGGTGATCGCCGGCAGCGTGCAGCAGGGCATCGACAAGATGGCCACCTCCGCCCTGAAGGCCGACTACGTCGTCTCCATGGCGACCCGGTCCCCGCTCTCCCCGGACGTGGCGCAGAAGCTCGCGGCCGTGGACGGGGTCACCGCGTCCAGCCCGCTGCGCAACTCCCCGTCCCGCATCGGCGCCGACACCGAGTACCTGACCGGCGTCAACGGCAAGGACTTCGGCCGGCTCACCCAGCTCGACTTCACCGAGGGCGCGCTCGGCACCCTCGACGGCGACCGGGCCGTCGTGGACGCCTCCCTCGCCAAGTTCAAGGGCTGGCACGTCGGTTCCCGGCTGCCGGTGACCTTCGAGGACGGCAAGAAGGGCACGCTGACCATCGGCGGGATCTACCAGGGCAACCAGGTGATCCGCGGCATCATCCTGGACAACGGCACGCTCGCGCCGCACCAGAAGCACGCCACCGACATGCAGGTGATGGTCAAGACCGCGCACGGCGCCACCCCCGAGGCCAAGGACTCCCTGGTCAAGGCGCTCGGCAAGAACCCGGCGATCACCGTCGCGGACAAGAAGGACGTCTCCAACGCCATCGCCCAGACCTTCACGCTGATGCTGAACATGGTCTACGGCCTGCTGGCCATGGCGGTGATCGTGGCGGTGCTCGGCGTCATCAACACCCTGGCGATGTCGGTCTTCGAGCGCTCCCAGGAGATCGGCATGCTGCGTGCCATCGGCCTGGACCGCCGCGGGATCAAGCGGATGGTGCGGCTGGAGTCGCTGGTGATCTCGCTCTTCGGCGGGGTGCTGGGCATCGGCCTGGGCGTGTTCCTCGGCTGGGCGGCCGGTGAGCTGGTCAGCGGCTCGCTGCCGACCTACGAGCTGGTGATGCCGTGGGGCCGGATGGCCGTCTTCCTCGCGGTGGCCGCGCTGGTGGGCGTCCTGGCCGCGCTGTGGCCGGCGCGCCGGGCGGCGAAGCTCAACATGCTCCAGGCCATCAAGGCGGAGTAGCCGGCAGCCCTCCCGGACGGCCCGAGGGCCCCGTTCCCCCGCCCTGGTGCGGGGAACGGGGCCCTCGGCCGTGGTTGCCCGGTGGTTCAGCCCCGCCAGTCCCGGGCCCGCAGCGGCAGCGCGGAGGCGCCGGAGTCCGGCGTACGGACCGCCAGCACCTGGTTGACCCCTATGCGATTGCGCTCGAACGACAGCGCCGAGGCGGCCATGTAGAGCCGCCAGACCCGGGCCCGGCCCGGGGACGTGAGCCGGACCGCCTCGCTCCAGTGGGCCTCCAGATTGGCCACCCACCGACGCAGCGTCAGCGCGTAGTGCTCCCGGATCGCCTCCACGTCCCGCACCTCGAAGCCGGCCTCCTCCAGCTGGCCGACGGTCCGCCCCACCGGGGCCAACTCCCCGTCGGGGAAGACATAGCGGTCGATGAACTCGTCGACGCGGTACGCCTCCTCGTCCGTCAGCGGCCGGCGTGCGATCTGGTGGTTGAGCAGCCGCCCGCCGGGCTTGAGCAGCGCGTACAGCAGTCCCGCGTACTCCGCGTACCGGGCCCGGCCGACGTGCTCGGCCATCCCGATCGAGGAGATCGCGTCGAACGGCCCGTCGGCGATCTCGCGGTAGTCCTGCACCCGGATCTCGACCCGGTCGGCGAGCCCGGCCTCGGCGATCCGCTTGCGGGCGTAGGTGGCCTGCTCCTCGGAGAGCGTGATGCCGACCGCCCGGACGCCGTACTCGCGGGCCGCGTGCAGCACCATCGAGCCCCAGCCGCAGCCCACGTCCAGCAGCCGCTGCCCCTCCGCCAGGCCGAGCTTGCGGCAGATCAGGTCGAGCTTGTCGCGCTGGGCGTCCTCCAAAGGCGCGTCCGGCGTCTCCCAGTAGGCGCAGGAGTAGACCATGGACGGGCCGAGCACCAGCGCGTAGAAGTCGTTGCCGACGTCGTAGTGGTGGCTGATCGCCTGCCGGTCGCGGAGCAGGGAGTGCAGCGCCCCGCGGCGCGGGCGGGCCTCCTCCACGGGCGGCGGGGGCGGGACCGGGAGGCCGCCCAGGGAGAGCAGTTCCTTGGCGGCGGCGCGGATCTCGGGGCGGGCCAGGGCGCGCAGCACGGCGGCACGCGGCGCCTTCGGGCCGGCGCTGCCGCGTTCCCAGATCAGCCCGGCGAGCAGGTCCAGCGCCTCGTAGAGGTCGCCCTGGACGTCGATGTCACCGGCCACCCAGGCCCGGGCCAGGCCCAACTCACCTGGCTTGAACAGCAGTCGGCGCAGCGCCCGGCGATTGCGGATGACGAGCACCGGGGCGTCCGGGGGGCCGGACTCGCTGCGGTCCCAGGCGCGGATCCGCACCGGGAGCGGGGCCCCCAGAACCTCCTCGGCAAGGTTGGTGAGCCGTCCAGCGGCACCGGCCATGTCGCACACCTCCGTCATGACGAGTCGGGCAAAGAAGTTTCACCCACCACCTAAACGCCAAGTGGGCGCCCATATAGTCCCGTTCGCCTGCAAGAGAACAACATGCCGCCCGTTTTCAGCCATACCCGGGCACGCCGAAGGGCGCCCGCCCCACGGATGGCGGACGCCCTTCGGGCTGGTCGGAGTACCCGACCGATGGTTCAGGAAGCCTTGGCCTTCGGCTTGCCTCCGTCGGCCGCGGCGGCCGGAGCGGGGGCCGGCTTGGCGGCCTCGTAGAACTCCTCGCGGGGGTTCTCCATGGCGCCCAGCGAGACCACCTCGCGCTTGAGGAAGGTGGCCAGCGTCCAGTCGGCGAAGACCCGGATCTTGCGGTTGAACGTCGGCATCGCCATGCCGTGGTACGCGCGGTGCATGTACCAGGCGAGACGGCCCTTGAGCTTGATCTTCATCTTGCCCATGACGATCATCGCGACGCCCTTGTGGAGGCCGAGGCCCGCCACCGCGCCCTTGTTGGCGTGGCTGTACTCCTTCTGCGGGAAGCCCCGCATGCCGGAGACCACGTTGTCGCCGAGGACCTTGGCCTGCCGCAGCGCGTGCTGCGCGTTCGGCGGGCACCAGGCGTTCTCGTTGCCGTTCTTGCGGCCGACCATGTCCGGAACCTGGGCGTTGTCGCCCGCGGCCCAGATGTAGTCGGTGCCCTGCACCTGGAGGGTGGCGGCGGTGTCGATGTGGCCGCGCGGGCCCAGCGGCAGACCGAAGCGGGACAGCGCCGGGTTCGGCTTGACGCCGGCGGTCCACACGATGGTGTTGGAGAGCACCTCGAGGCCGTTGTCGAGGACGACGTTGCCGTCGACGCAGGACTTCATGCCGGTCTTGAGGTAGACCTCGACGCCCCGGGACTCCAGGTGCTCCTTGCCGTAGGCGCCGAGCTTGGGACCGACCTCGGGGAGGATCTTGTCCGCGACGTCGACCAGCAGGAAGCGCATGTCCTCGCGCTTGACGTTCTTGTAGTACTTCGCGGCGTCGCGGGCCATGTCCTCGACCTCGCCGACGGTCTCCGCACCGGCGAAGCCACCGCCGATGAAGACGAAGGTCAGCGCCTTGCGGCGGACCTCCTCGTCGGTCGTGGAGTCGGCCTTGTCCAGCTGCTCCAGGACGTGGTTGCGCAGGCCGATGGCCTCCTCGATGCCCTTCATGCCGATGCCGTTCTCGGCCAGGCCGGGGATCGGGAAGGTACGGGAGACCGCGCCCATCGCGACGACCAGGTAGTCGAAGGGCAGCTCATACGCATCGCCCACGATCGGGGCGATGGTGGCGACCTTGCGGTCCTGGTCGATGGTGGTCACCCGGCCGGTGAGGACCTCCGCCTTGGGCAGCACGCGCCGCAGCGGGACCACAACGTGACGGGGGGAGATGCTGCCGGCCGCAGCTTCAGGGAGGAAGGGCTGGTACGTCATGTACGAGCGCGGGTCGACGACCGTGACGGTCGCCTCGCCGTACCGCATCTTCTTCTGGATGCGGCGTGCCGCGTACAGGCCTACGTACCCACCGCCTACAACGAGGATCCTGGGACGCTCCGTGGTGCTCATGCAATCGAGTATCCACCCCCACATGGGGGGTCGCTCGTGAGCCCCTTCACAAGAATCACGAAGGCATCTGCTACACTCCGCCGGCTTCGTGACCGACGCCATAGCGCGTTCGGGGAACCACGGTATAACGCGACACGTTGGATACCCCTATTGATCAGGGCTTGTCCGCCTGTGAGCGGCTAGACCACACCCCGCGGGAACACTCCTGTCACACAGTGGAGACCCACCGTAGACCCCGCATTCTTCGGGCAGATGAGTCCTAGGACCTTCGAATGAGGGTCGGATGGCCCCATAGTTCGCCCGGGAGGCGGGTTTTTCATGTGAAGGATTTCACGAACCTTTTTTCCGGGCGCCCCCCGAGACCCCCTCCGGAGCCCCTGAAACCCGCTCAGACGGCGCCGCGCCCGCGCGAAAAGCCCGATATGGGCAGCGGCTGCGGCGCCGTTCCGGACCCCGTGCGGGGACCGCTCGTCAGGCGAGGCTCCAGGCGATTCCGTCCAGAATGTCGTGTTCGCTGACCACGACCTCGTCGGCGTCGATGCGATCCATGATCGACAGCAGCACGAGGGCGCCGGCCGCGATGACGTCGACCCGACCGGGGTGCATGACGGGGATCGCCGCCCGCTCGGCGTGGGTGGAGGTCAGCAGGCGCTCGGTGACCTCGCGGACGGTGGCCCGGGAGATCCGGGAGTGGTGGATGGCCGCGGAGTCGTAGTGGTCCAGGCCCTGCGCGATGGCGGCGACGGTGGTCACCGAACCGGCCAGGCCGACCAGGGTGGCGGCCTCGGTCAGCGGGACGGTCTCCTCGGCGCGGTCCAGGGCCGCGGCGATGTCCGCCTTGATGGCGGCGATCTGGGCGGCGGTGGGCGGGTCGGTGATCCGGCCGTCGTGGAGCAGATGGCGCTCGGTCATCCGCACGCAGCCGACGTCCACCGAGCGGGCGGCCCTCACAGAGCTGTGATGCGCAGCATCTCCGGGGAGGGCGGTGGCGGGCGACGGGTGGGCACTGCCGAGCACGAACTCCGTCGAGCCGCCGCCGATGTCCACGACGAGGTAGGGGAGTTCGATGTGCGGGTGGCCGGTCAGTTCCTTGGTGGCGCCGGTGAAGGAGAACTCCGCCTCCTGGTCGCCGGTGATCACCTCGGGCTCCACGCCCAGGATGTCCACCACGCCGCGGACGAAGTCCGCGCGGTTCTCCGCGTCGCGGGAGGCCGAGGTCGCCACGAAGCGGACGTGCTCCGCGCCCAGGTCCTTGATCACCGCGGCGTACTCCCGGCAGGCCGCGAAGGTCCGCTCCAGCGCCTCCGGCGCCAACCGCCCGGTGCGGTCCACGCCCTGGCCGAGCCGGACGATCTGCATCCGGCGGTCGAGCTCCTTCAGCTCGCCGGAGGCGCCGTCGGGCAGCGTCACGTCCGCGACCAGCAGGCGGATGGAGTTGGTACCGCAGTCGACAGCGGCGACACGCTTCACTCGGACGCTCCCTCGTCGGTCTCGACGGTCTCCCCGCACGAGCTCACGCAGGGGCCCTTCTTCCACCACTCGGGCAGCATGGCCAGCGCCTCGTCGCCAAGCGGGTTGACGCCCGGGCCGGCGGCCAGCGAGTGGCCGACCAGCACGTGCAGGCACTTGACCCGGTCGGGCATGCCGCCCGCGCTCGGGAAGCCCTGGAGCACCTCGATGGCGTCCCGGCGGCGGATGTAGTCCTCGTGGGCCGCGCGGTAGGCGGCGGCCAGCTCCGGGTCGGTCGCCAGCCGTTCGGTCATCTCCTTCATCACGCCGTTGGCCTCCAGCGTGCCGATCGCCGAGGCGGCGCGCGGGCAGGTGAGGTAGTAGAGCGTGGGGAAGGGGGTGCCGTCCTCCAGGCGCGGTGCGGTCTCGACGACGTCCGGCTGGCCGCAGGGGCAGCGGTGGGCGATGGCGCGCAGGCCGCGCGGCGGACGGCCGAGCTGCTCCTTGAAGGCGGCGATGTCCGCGGCGGTGGGCTCGGTGGGCTCGGTCTGGGGCGGGGGCGTGTCCATGTGCGCTTTCGGTGAGGGCCGGTGGTGAGTGACGAACGGGCCGGGCGGAGGCACGGCGAGGGCGTGCCGTACGGCCGTGTGCGGGCCCGCCCGTACAGTCTCGCCGCTACCCGCCGGTGCGGGCTACCGCTTGGTGACCGCGGGGGTGTCGGGGGCGTGGGCGGTGTCGGCGTGGGCGGCGCCGTCAGCGCGGTCCACGTCTTCCCAGAACTTGTCGTACCAGGGGCGTTGGGCCGCCGCCGCTCCCTTGGGCGCGGCGCGGACCCCGGTCCCGTCCTGGACGATGTACCCGGTCTCGTCCGGCATGACGTAGTGCAGGTGCCGGCGGGCCTGTTGCCGGACGTAGGCCGGGTCCTGCCAGCGGGCCTTCTCGTCGCGCAGCCGGTCGAGCGCGGCGGCGGCGTCCTGGGCCTTGCGGCGCTGGTCGGCGATGTCCGAACGCTGGGAGATGTACTGCCTTATCGGGTACGCCAGGGCGACCACCAGCGAGCACATCACCAGCGCCAGCAGGGCGGCCCGGCCGGTGAGGCGGTTGCGGCGGGGCCGTCGCTTGGCGCGGTGGACGCGGGCGGCGGCCTGTTCGCCGAGCGCCTTGAGCCGGGTCGCGGTGGAGAACCGGTCCGCGGGCACGTCGTCTCGCCTCCCCTTCAGCTTCCGTCCTGACGTCGTCACGGCGGTCGTCATGACGTACGTCCCCGGCAACGGTACGGGACCGGCGCCGGGGACGCTGCGCTTCACCCCGGCTTTGCTCCGTTGTCGAGTCCTCGGGAGCTCAGCCGGACGGTGGTGTGGGGGGCGGGCCTCAGCCCTTGAAGCGCGGGAACGCGCTGCGGCCGGCGTACACCGCCGCGTCGTCGAGGATCTCCTCGATGCGCAGCAGCTGGTTGTACTTGGCGACGCGCTCGGAGCGGGCCGGGGCGCCGGTCTTGATCTGGCCGCAGTTGGTGGCGACGGCGAGGTCGGCGATGGTGACGTCCTCGGTCTCACCGGAGCGGTGCGACATCATGCACTTGAAGCCGTTGCGCTGGGCCAGCTCGACGGCGTCCAGGGTCTCGGTCAGCGAGCCGATCTGGTTGACCTTCACCAGCAGCGCGTTGGCGGAGCCCTCCTCGATGCCGCGGGCGAGGCGCTCGGGGTTGGTGACGAAGAGGTCGTCGCCGACGAGCTGGACCTTGGCGCCGAGCTTGTCGGTGATGACCTTCCAGCCGGCCCAGTCGTCCTCGAACAGCGGGTCCTCGATGGAGACCAGCGGGTAGGCCGCCACCAGCTCCTCGTAGTACTCCGTCATCTCGGCGGCGGAGCGCTCCTTGCCCTCGAACTGGTACTTGCCGTCCTTGTAGAACTCGGAGGCGGCGACGTCCAGCGCGAGCGCGATGTCCTGGCCGGGGGCGTAGCCGGCTTCCTTGATGGCCTCCAGGATCAGGTCCAGGGCCTCGCGGTTGGAGCCGAGGTTGGGGGCGAAGCCGCCCTCGTCGCCCAGGCCGGTGGCCAGGCCCTTGGCCTTCAGCACCTTCTTGAGGGTGTGGTAGACCTCGGCGCCCCAGCGCAGCGCCTCGGAGAAGGACTCCGCGCCGATCGGGGCGATCATGAACTCCTGGATGTCCACGTTGGAGTCGGCGTGCGAGCCGCCGTTCAGGATGTTCATCATCGGGACGGGCAGCACGTGCGCGTTCGGGCCACCGAGGTAGCGGAACAGCGGCAGGTCGCTGGCCTCGGAGGCGGCGTGCGCGACGGCGAGGGAGACGCCGAGGATGGCGTTGGCGCCGAGCGAGCCCTTGTTGTCGGTGGCGTCCAGGTCGAACATCGCCTGGTCGATCAGCCGCTGCTCGGTCGCGTCGTAGCCGACGAGCTCCGGGCCGATCTGCTCGATGACGGCCAGGACGGCCTTCTCCACGCCCTTGCCGAGGTAGCGGTTGGGGTCACCGTCCCGCAGCTCGACGGCCTCGAAGGCGCCGGTCGAGGCGCCGGACGGGACGGCGGCACGGCCGGTGCTGCCGTCGTCGAGGCCGACCTCGACCTCGACCGTGGGATTACCTCGCGAGTCGAGAATTTCGCGGGCTACGACGACGTCGATGGACGGCACGTTGTCTCCTTCGGGGGTGTCTGGAGTTCTCGGCATGAGCCTAACGGCCCCGGGGGGATCCGCTCGCCCGTGGCCCGCTCCGTGGGACGAAAAAACCCAACAAGCAGAACAAAACCCCAGTTCACAGGAGGTTTCAGGGCACTGTTCGCTATGCGGGGAACGTCGTGCCGGAGCGCTCGGGGCGCCGGGGAGGGCGACGCGCGCCGGGCCGTCCCCGGGGGGCCGGGCCCGGCAACGGAGAAGCCCCGCCACGGCGCGCTCGGGGGTACGCGCCGCGGCGGGGCAGCTCTCTCGGGCAGCCGGATCGGCTCAGATGCTGAGCTTCTGGCCCGGGAAGATCAGGTTGGGGTTGCCGCCGACGACGGACTTGTTGGCGGCGTAGAGCGCCTTCCAGTTGGTGCCGTGCGCCTTGGCGATCTTGGCGAGGGTGTCACCCGACTTGACGGTGTAGGTGTCACCGGAGCGGTGCGAGTGCTGCGGGGCGGCCGGCTGGGCCTTCTCCGCCTTCTTCTCGGCCTTCTCGCGGACCGGGGCGGACTTCTTGGTGGAGCCCTCGGTCTGCTTGCGGGCCTCGGTGCCCTGGCTCTTCTTGACGGTGGAGCCGGAGGGGTTGACGTCGGCGGCCGGGCCACCGGAGGTCAGACCACCGGCAGCGGCGCAGCCCCAGGCACCCGGGCCCTGCATGGCGAGCAGCTTCTCGGCGACGGCGATCTGCTGTTCCTTGGTGGCCAGGTCGGCGCGGGCCGCGTACTTGGTGCCACCGGCGGCGGCCCAGCTGGAGTTCGAGAACTGCAGGCCACCGTAGTAGCCGTTACCGGTGTTGATCGACCAGTTGCCGCTGGACTCGCACTGGGCGACCTTCTCCCAGGTGGCGACCGAGGCGGCGGAAGCAGAGGTGGCGCCCATCAGCGGAACGGCGACGGCGGCGCCGGCGACACCGGCCAGGGTGGCGACGCGGACGGCCTTGGAGCTGCGGCGGTGCTTGCCCTTGTTGATCAGCATCGTGCGTTCGTTTCCTCACCGACGCCTACGAGGTGAGCTGTCGGGTTCGGGCCGTGTGAGCTGCCCGGTCGTGTGTGCTGCACACACGACTTCACCCCAAGCCGACTGACCCGCTCTCACGGGCGGGGTCGGCACTTACCTTGGGTCCCCCGCTCCTGCCTTCGGCGCTTGCGCGTCGTCGACTCCGACCGCCGGCAGGACTCGGCGTGCGATCGAAGGGCCCGCTTTGGCGAGCGGTCCTGACCGTAAGCAGTAACCCTGTTGGTGTTCAAACCCCATCTTCTGAACCAAGTTGACCGTTTTTGATCACCGCGCGGGTCATTTCCGCAGGTAGGCCCCGGTATGGCAACGGGGGACAGGTCTGGACCCATCCCCCGCAACGAGAGCCATATCTCACTTTTACGAAACGCCGCGAAAGACGGCGAACTGCCGGTAACTACCCCTGCGTCCGCCCGAGATCGAGCACCTGACCGGGGTGGATCAGATCCGCGTCGGAGCCGATGACGTCCTGGTTGCGGTGGTAGAGCGCCGGCCAGCCGCCCGGCAGGTCATGACTGACGGCGATCTCTGACAGGTTGTCACCCGGGCGCACGCGGTAGCTGCCGGCCTCCGCCGGGGGCGTGCGGGGCGCCTCGCCGCCGCGGGAGGCGTGCCGGCCGCGGCCGCCGTCCCGGCCGTCGCCGGCCTCCGTACCGCCGCCGGGCGTCCCGCGGTGCTTGCCGGTGGCGGGCGGCGTAGCGGGGTCGCCGGGCCGGTCCTGGCCGCCGGGCGCGGTGGAGTCGGACGGGGTGGGCGACGCCGGGTCGGCCGGGTCCGTCGAGCCCGACGGGTCGGACGGCGCGGACGGGTCCGCCGGAGAGGTGGACGGGCTTCCCGACGGGGAGTCGGACGGGGAGCCCGACGGGGAGTCGGTGGGTGCCCCGGAGTCGGACGGGGCGGGCGAGGCGGACGAGGAGCCCGACGGCCCCGGGGTCGCCGAGGGCGCGTGCGGGCCGTCCGCGCCGGCGTCGGAGCCGCTGCCGACGTCCGGGCCGCGGTCCGTGTCGGAGTCGCCGCCGGACGGCTCCGGCGTCCGGGTCGCCGGGCTCGGGTGGCCCTGGTCGCCGCCCGCCGTGTCGGAGTCGTCCCCCGCCTCGCCGGAGGCGCCGCCGTTGTGGCCGTGCGTCGGCCGCGGCGAGGGGCGGGTGGTGGGGCCCGGGTCGACGCGGGGCTTGCGGCCGTCCTTGGTCAGTCCGGCGTTCACCGCGCAGCTGGGGAAGGCGTCCGGGCCGCGGTCGTCGAGTATCGCCTCGGCCACGGCTATCTGCTGGGCGCGGCTGGCGAGGTCGGGGCGGGAGGCGTAGGCGGTGCCGCCGTAGTCGTTCCACATCTCCTGGGTGAGCTGGAGACCGCCGTAGAAGCCGTTGCCGGTGGCGGCGCTCCACACCCCGCCGCTCTCGCACTGCGCGACCTTGTCCCAGGTCGTCGTGTCGGCGGCGTGCGCGCCGCTCGCCGCGAACAGCGGCAGGGCCAGGCCCGCGCCGGTCACTCCTGCCGTGACAAAAATGGCCGGTGCTTGTCGGGGGCGACGATGCCGGCCGTTCCCGGAACGCATGCGGTTGCCTTTCGCGCGGCGGTTGAGTTGTCGGATCGGCGGCGGAAGGGGTGCCGTGCGGCAACCCGTGGCCGACCTCGATCGTCGGAGGAAAGGTAGCCGGGGTTACGGGCAGTCACAAGTCGGTGTAGCGGAGATCACGCAATGATTACGTAGCTGACGGATCGTCAATTATGCGGCTGTTCCTGGTCAGGGCCGCTCGGGCGTGAACTCCACCGGCAGGGTGCGCAGTCCGCGCATGATGAGCCCGCCGCGCCAGCGCAAATCATCAGGTTCCGCCGCAAGCCGGAGGTCCGGGAGTCGGGTCAACAGAGTGGCGAGCGCGGTCTGTCCTTCGAGGCGCGCCAGGGGTGCGCCGAGGCAGTAGTGGATGCCGTGCCCGTATCCCAGATGCGGGTTGTCACGCCGTGTGAGGTCGAGCACGTCAGGCTCGTCGAAGCGCGCCGGATCGCGGTCGGCGGCGGCCAGCACCACCAGGACCGGATCCCCCTCGGCGATCCGCGCTCCGCCCAGCGTCAGGTCCCGGGTCGCGTACCGCCAGGTGGCCAGCTCCACCGGCCCGTCGTAGCGGAGCAGCTCCTCGACGGCGGTGGCGAGCAGCTCGGTGTCGCCGGCCGCGATCGACTTCTGGAGCAGTTCGCGCTGGGCGGGGTGGCGGAGCAGCGCATAGATGCCGTTGCCGATCAGATTGACCGTGGTCTCAAATCCGGCAAACAGCAGCACAAAGCACATGGCGGCGGCCTCGTTCTCGGTGAGGTGCTCGCCGTGGTCGGAGGCCCGGATCAGGCCGGAGATCAGGTCGTCGCCGAGCGCGCCGCGCTTGCGGTGGATCAGCTCGGCCAGATAGGCCCGCATCTTCTTGACGGAGCGGGCGACCCCGCCGCGCGGCCCGCCGCCGTGCCGGATCATCATGCCCGCCCAGTCGCGGAAGTCGTCCTGGTCCTCGGGCGGGACGCCGAGCAGATCGCAGATCGCGTAGATCGGCAGCGGGAACGCGAACTCGTGGATGAGGTCCGCGCTCCCCCGCTCCGCGCCGCGCTGTTTTTCCATCATGGCGTCGATCAGGCGGTCGGTCAGCTCCTGTATGCGCGGCGCGAACGCGGCGACCCGGCGCGGGGTGAACGCCTTGGAGACCAGGCGGCGCAGCCGGGTGTGGTCCGGCGGGTCGATGTTCAGCAGGTGCGTCATCAGGTTGGCACTGCGTTCGCCCGGAATACCCGTCTTGCCCTTTTTATGGGCGGCCTCGGAGTGGTGCACCGGGTTCTTCGACAGCCGGGCGTCGGCCAGCGCCTGCCGGGCGTCCGGATAACGGGTGACCAGCCACGCCTCGACGCCGCTGGGCAGCCGGGTCCGGTGCACCGGCGCGTGCTCGCGCAGCCAGGCGTACGCCGGATACGGGTCGGCGGCGAACTCCCAGGAGAAGAGTGCGGGGGTGGGGCCGGCGGCGGCCGGAGACGGGGCCACCGGGCAACCGGTGGGCGGGTCGCCCGCCGGACGGGTGTCGGACCGGGTCTCCGGGTGGGAGTCGGACCGGGTCTCCTGGCGGGCGTCGGGCGTCTGATGCACATATCGACCGTAACCGGTGACACACCCGCCCCACCCCACCCTCAGGGCCTCACCCCGTCTCCACGCCCAGCCCCGCCAGGAACGCCGCCGCGGCCGGCGACGGCCCCAGCCCGCTCCACACCACCCGCTCGGTCCGCTCCGGCGCCGGCCGCACCCGCACGGTCCGCAGCCCGGCCAGCCTGCCGGCGAACGCCTCCGGCACCATGCCGACGCCGAGTCCGGCCCGGACCAGCTCCGCCAGGAACTCCACGGTGGTCACCTCGAACGCCACCTCCGCCGTCAGCCCCGCCGCCCGGAACGCCTCCTCGCGCTGCCGGCGGGCCGCCGACCCCGCCGTGAAGTCCACCAGCGTCTCCCGGGCCACCCGCCCCAGCGTCGTCCACTCCCGCCCGGCCAACGGATGCTCCGGCGGCACCACCGCGACCAGTTCCCCGCGCGCCAGCACCTTCTCCCGGACCCCGACCGCGCGCGCCCCCGGCACCAGCCCGACGAACGCCACGTCCAGCGCGCCCTCCCGCACCCGCTCCAGCAGCGGATCGCTCATCTCCATCTGCAGGCTCACCCGGACCTTCGGGTACCTGGCGCGGAACGCCCCCAGCTCACGGGCGAGATCGATCGCCCCCACGGTGGAGATCGCCCCCACCGCCAGCCGCCCGCGCACCTCGCCGGTCACCGCCTCCACCTCCGCGCGGGCCCGCTCGGCGGCCTGGAGCGCCTGCCGGGCGACCGGAACGAAAGCTTCCCCGGCGGCGGTCAGCCGCACGCTCCGGCTCGTCCGGTGGAAGAGCCGCGCCCCCAACTCCTTCTCCAGGCGGGCGATCTGATGACTCAGCGCGGACTGCACCACATGACAGCGCTCCGCGGCCCGGGTGAACCCACCCGTCTCGGCGACCGCGACGACATACCGCATCTGCTGGAGCTCCATGCGCGCGATCGTAGGCGCGCACCGCCCCCACCCTCCATCTCAATCCACGATCGATGCGATGAAAACCATGTGTTGGACCGATCGATGCCCTCGCCCCGATCCTTGACCCCATGAGAACCACCGCACACGAAGGAAGCGGCCCGCAAACCGGTCCGGAGACCAGTCCGGAGACCGCCCCGGCCACGAGCTCCGGAGGCACCGCGGGCCACCCGACGGCGGCGCCGGCGCCCCGACTCGGCCGCGGCACCCTGCTCCTGATGTCCGTCGCCACCGGCCTCGCGGTCGCCGGCAACTACTTCGCCCAACCCCTCCTGGACGTCATAGGTCGCGACCTCCACCTCTCCACCGGCACCGCCGCACTGGTCGTCACCGTCGCCCAGACCGGCTACGGGCTCGGCCTGCTCCTCCTCGTCCCCCTCGGCGACCTCCTGGAACGCCGCCGCCTCGCGGTCGTCCTCTGCACCCTGACCGCCGTCTTCCTCACCGTGACCGCGAGCGCCCCGAACGGCACGCTGCTGCTCGTCGGCACCGCCCTGACCGGTCTCAGCTCCGTGGCCGCCCAGGTCGTCATGCCGTTCGCGGCCACCCTGTCCGCCCCCGCCGAACGGGGCCGGACCGTCGGCACCGTCATGACCGGCCTGCTGCTCGGCATCCTGCTCGCCCGCACCGCCGCCGGCCTGCTGGCCGAACTCGGCGGCTGGCGCACCGTCTACTGGGTCAACGCCGCCCTGATGCTGCTGATCGCACTCCTGCTGCGGCTGCGCCTGCCGACCCTGCGCACCAGCGCCGGACTGCGCTACCCGGCCCTGCTCCGCTCGACGCTGACGCTGTTCGCCCACGAGCCGGTGCTGCGCTGGCGGGCGGCGCTCGGCGCCCTGACCTTCGCCGCCTTCAGCGTGCTGTGGACCGCGGCGGCCTTCCTGCTGTCCGGCCCCGCCTACGGCTGGCAGGAGTCGACGATCGGCCTGCTGGGACTGGTCGGCGCGGCCGGTTCGCTCGCCGCCTCGACGGCCGGCCGGCTGGCCGACCGGGGACTGGCGCACCGCGTCAGCGGCGTCTGCGCGGTCCTGCTCCTGGGCTCCTGGGGCCTGCTCGCGGCCGGCGGCACCGGCGGCGGCTGGTCGCTGACCGCCCTGCTGGCCGGGGTGGTCGTGCTGGACCTCGCCGTCCAGGCCGTGCACGTCAGCAACCAGAACCTGATCTACGGCGTCCGCCCCGAGGCCCGCAACCGCCTCAACTCGGCCTACATGACCAGCTACTTCGCCGGCGGCGCGGCGGGCTCCGCACTGACGTCGATGCTCTGGGGCCTGGGCGGCTGGGCCGGCGTCTGCACCCTGGGAGCGGGACTGTCGGCGGCCGCCGTGGGGGTGTGGACGGCGGAGCGGCTCAGGCGGAGAACTCCCCGCCCCTGACGGCGGTTACGAACGCCGACCAGCTTGCGGCGGGGAAGATCAGCGCGGGGCCGGTGGGGCGCTTGCTGTCGCGGACGGGGATGTGGGCGTGGCCGCGGGCGACCTCAAGGCATTCGCCTTGATCACCACCACTGTGACTGGACTTGTACCACCCGGCGAGGGTGGACGAGTCGAAAACGATGCCCTTAGTGCTGACCATGCGCGTGTTCCTCTGCTGCTGCCCTGACAAGGGCCAGTGACTCCTGCTGCGACAACGCGTCGCTCAGGGCCAGAGCGTAGGCCGTCTGGCAGGCACTCACCAGGGCCGGATCATCCATCAAGTTCCCGGTCACGAAGCCCTCGACGTACGACACGGGAGCCGCGTCCTCGAAACTCATGAGCGTGAGCAAACTCTGTTGGAGCGCATGTGCCCCCACGTTGTACGGCAGGACGTGTAGGCGCAGCCGCCCCTCCTCAGTCATGTCCGCGATCCTGTGCAACTGCTCGGCCATGACCTGCGGGCCGCCGACGGGGCGCCGGAGGACGGCCTCATCGAGCAACGTCCAGGCGACAGGCCGCATCGGCCCGTCGAGGATGCGGCGGCGTTTCGTTCGGATGACGACGAACTCATCAAGCTCCTCGGCCGTGTAGTTCGGCCGGTACGCGCGAAACAGGGCGCCTGCGTAGTCGTCGGTCTGGAGCACACCGGGGACCAACGTCAGCGCGAAGTACTGGATCAACGTGGCTTGTTGCTCCAACTCGGCCACCGCCGCGAAATGGTCGGTGTACTTCGACTCCAGGTCCTCCAACCACCGAACGAAGAACCCGTCCGCCCCCAGCGCCCGGTCGATCCGCTGCGCGTCATCCGGCTTCGGAAGTCGCCTGCCCGCCTCGAAATGACTGATCAGCGTCGGCGAACACACCACACGCTCGCTCAGCGCCTCCTGCGTCATGTGGGCCGCGACGCGCCGGATCCTCAGCTCCTCGCCGTACTTCTCCCTGGGGGTACGTGGCCGGCTGTCCTTATCCATGGGCTAACTCCCCGAGTTGAAAGGTGCGTTGTCAGGCTCGCCCTACTACCAGCGTAGCCAGAACAGACCCCACCCTGTGAGGGAAAGGCCACACAGCGTGAAGAAGCGCTGAACCCTCGCACGGAGGTTGACGACATATGACCGAGCCTGATCGGGGGCTCATGGACGGCGGGCGGCTTCTACCGTGGTCCAGCCCGGAGGGGAAGCCCTGTTACCTCCTCGCGGGCGACGGGACGGGATATGTCTCCCGCATGGCCGACCGGGTGGAGGCGGAACAGCTCGACTCGGCGGCCCTGCTCATCGAGGAGGCTCGGCAGGTCCTTCGCGAACGGACCTGGACACCCGGCGAAATCCATCTGCTCGCCGCCGACTTGACCGCATCGCTCAGCAATGTGCGCCGGGTGGCGGTGAGCCGGGGCGCCCGCCTGCCCGCGCCCGCCGAGGACTTCCCCGACCGGGCGATCGCCGAGCGGGGCGGGGCCCGTCCCGCCTGAGCCGACGGGCTCGGTCCGCTAGCCGGCCGGTGCACGAGACCGCCCGGCCGGAAAGCGGGCGGCCAGTGGAACTTTCCCGTTCTGGACCGACAGACGGATGCCGAGGCAAGGGGGCGAGAATGCTACGCAAGCTGTCGGGTGACCCGGATTGCAAGAACGGCACATGCCCGACCCTGTGGGGTACGGAAGACACTCAGAACCACGCGGTGCAGGGATACGTCATCACGGATCCGGAACGGCTTTCGCAGCTCGATTTGCCCGAGGGAGAAACGGCCGTGATGGTTCCTTCCGCGGTCCTGGAGGAGGATTTCCGTGCTCACTGCTGAGGAGTTCGGCCGACTCTTTGAGACCTTCGAGCGGACGGCCTTCCGGTTGGAAACCCTCGCGGTGTACGACGTCCAAGAAGAGCATGAAGAGTTCGAAGCGTTCCTGGCCGGGAAGCCCATGCCGCCAGGGTGGCACCACAACCCTTGGGTGCGTTCCATGACGAACCGAGGGAAGTCCGTCTCCCGCGTGCACGTCCTTCGCTCACCACTGACGGACTATCTCCGCTACGAACTGGCGGCATACCCGGGGAACATCACAGCGGGCGAATCCATCGGTGTCATCGACCTCGCGGAGCAAGAGGTGTCCGGCTTGCCGGATCACGACTTCTGGCTCTTTGACGACACCGACGCCTACCGTATGCACTACACCGAAGCCGGGCAGTTCACCGGGGCGGAACTCCTCCCCCGCAACCGGCTCGCCGATTATCGGCGCTACCGGGACACCGCCCAAGCCCACGCCGTCCCGTTCGCGGAGTACTGGAGCCGGCACCACTGACCCGAGGGCAGTTGATTCCCGGCCTGCTCCAGACCCCGGAATACGTCATTGCCGTATGGCTGTCGCGGAGTGGTCGGCACGTGACGGATACGGAGACGGTCCTGCCACCTTCGGAGGCCGAGTTGCTGAGCGAGCGGCTTACGACTGCGGTCTGGTGCCCAGGCTCTCGCATTCCGTCTGAGGCGCCCTTTCCCCGGGCTGCCCTTGCCCATCCCACCCACGCGGGGAAGCGCTACCCGTACGACTCCCCGAGGGCCCGCTTGGCGCCGAGGTGGCCCAGGTCGGCGGCCTTGCGGTACCAGGCAGTGGCCTCGGCAGTGTCGCCCTCCTTCTTGTGGAGCTCGGCGAGGCGGAACGCGCCGTAGGCGTCGCCCAGTTCGTAGCCCTTGAGGTACCAGGGGCGGGCCTCGTCGGCGCGGTCGCGCTCTTCGAGGAGTACGCCGAGATTGGTGGCGTCCAGCGCCCGGCCCCTTTCGGCGCCGTAATGGATGTCATCCAGCGCCCTGTCCACCGTCTCCACTCGGCGGGGTTCCGTGTGGTTCTCCTTCCGGACGTAATCCGCGAGTACTGACGAGGCCCACACGTCGCCCGCGTCGGCGGCGCGACGCAGCCATACCGTGGCGGACTCGTTGTCGTTCCATATCTGGTTCACCCTCGCCATGCTCGCGGCGACCGGTGCGTACCCAGCGTCGACCGCCCTCAGATAGCTGTCGAAGGCGTCGTCCACGTCTCCCCTGCCCAGTTGCAGGTCGCCGAACAGATGCGCGGCCTCCCCGCTTCCGCCCTCCATCCCCGCCTTCAGCCAACGTGCCGCCCGCTTCCGCAGCAGCTTCCCCAGCAACGTCGCCGCCTCGGTGTCCCCCGCTTCCGCGGCGGTCTCCAGGAAGGGCTCGGCCGACTTGCCCTCGCCACGCTCGGCGAGCATCCGGCCGAGCCGGCCCGCCGACTGCGGCTCCCCGGCCTCGGCCGCCCGCCGGAACCAGCGCTCGGCTTCGTCCCCCTCCCCCAGCGAATCGGCGAGCAGGCCAAGGTTGTGGAGGGCGGAGGTGTCCCCGGCGTCGGCGGCACGCTGGAAGGCGACTCGTGCCCTTGCCGCGATCTCGGCGTAGTCGTACGCCCCGTCCGTGCGGGCCACCTCCAGGGCGCAGCCCCACACCGGACCGGGGACGTCCGGCAGTTCCTCGTGCCGGCCCGTCGCCTCGACGAGGATCGGCGCGGCCCTCCAGGTGTCCCCCGTGACCCGGTCCAGCAGTCGCAACAGCCCGTACCGTCGCCCCACCGCCCACGCGCGGGCGTCGTCGGCCGACTCCCGCTCCATGCCGGTCACGTCCGCGTACCCCTCGTGGACCTTGAGGAGCAGGTCCATGGGAAGCCGGCCGGTGAGGCCACAGCGGGCGAGGTCGAGCGCGGCGCGGACCAGGGCGTGGCCGCGCGGGTGGCGATCGGCGCGGCGGGCGCGCCACCACTCGTCCCAGAGGAGGGGGCTCAGGGCGAGGTACGCGGCAACGCCCTCCGGCCCACTGGACGAGACGGCACCTATCAGGCGCGGATCTCCGGTGCGTGCGGCCTCCCCCGCCAGCCGCTCCCGCTCCGCCGGGCTCCACTCCCGCGCCAGTTCGACGATCTGGGCCACGTCGAGGACCCGGCCACCGGGCTGGGCGCGGCAGGCGTCGTAGACGTCCTCCCGCATGGTGGCGACCACGACGACCTTCAGGGCCGCCAACTGGGCCAGCAGGCGCGGCTCCAGTCCGCCCTCGCCGAGGTGTTCGTCGAGGTCGTCGAGCCAGATGAGGTAGCGCTCCGGGCGGCCTTGCAACAGGGCGGGCAGGCCGCGCAGGTCCGTGCCGCGGGGCGGGGCGAACACCCGGCGGCCGGCCGGTCCCCTGGCCATCGCCGCCAGCGCCGTGCGCGACTTGCCGGTGAACGGCTCGCCGAGCAGCAGCACCAGCCCGCCGCCCTCGCGCGCCCGTCCCAGCGCCGCGTCGAGGTCGTGATCGCGGTCGCGGAGGACGTAGGGAGGGAGGGGCGGGTGCAGACGAACACGGTGGGTGGGGCGCACCCCGAAGGCGATCGGGTCCAGGTCCGCGGCCGTGGGCCAGCTCTCCGGGTCGGGGAGGGCGCCGGGGAAGCCGGCAGCCGTGATGGTGATGCCGCTGATGGCGTTCGCCTGGATCACGGGGCCGAGGGTGGTGCCGCCGGAGACGATGTTGCGGACGGCGGCGGGGGCCCCGTTGGAGCTGTGAGGCATGGCGGGTGCGGGCTCCGACAACTCGTCGACGAGGGAGCGGAGTTCGGTTTCCGCCCCAGGGGCATGCTCCAGCAGTTCGTACAGGAAGTACCACCACGAGGGCAGGAGCTCCGGGGCGTCGGCATCCGGCCCGTGCGGCATCTCGGGGAGCAACGTGGCGTCGTCGTCCTGCACGCGGCGGCACATCTCCACCAGGCGCCCCCGGACGTCATCCCATGCCTGGGTGCCCGCCGCGCGGCCGATCACTCTCGCCGCCCGCTCCACCAACTCCTCGTCCACCCAGGCCCCTCCCCCTCAACTCCCAGTCCCCCAACGGTACTAAGTACCACTCCCCTCGGCCGCCACCACCGCATCGCGGTAAGCACGGGCCGCTGCCCTCAGGGCGGCCTCCGGGTCCACGCCCTCGGACTCGGCGCGGACGGCCAGGGAGAGGAGCTCGTAGCCGATGCCGGCACCCGACGGGAGGGGGACGTCGAGGCCGGCCGTGCGGACCCGGGAGGCGAGCTTGGCGGCCAGCGCGAGGCCGGGCTGGGCCAGCGGGATGCCCTCGGTGACCGAGTCGCGCTGCTTCTCCTCGGCCTTGGTGCGGAGCCAGTGGGCCTTGACGTCCTCGGGGGTCTCGGCGAGCTCGTCGCCGAAGACGTGCGGGTGGCGGTGGAGCAGTTTCTCGACGAGGGTGCCGGCCACGTCGTCGACCGAGAACGGGGCGTCGGGGTCGTCCTGAGCGATGCGGGAGTGGAAGACCACTTGGAGGAGGACATCGCCCAGTTCCTCGCGGAGCGCCTCGCGGTCGCCCTCCTCGATGGCCTCGACCAGCTCGTACGCCTCCTCGATGCCGTACTTGGCGAGGTCGCGGTGGGTGCGGATGCTGCTCCAGGGGCACTCGGCGCGGATCTGGTCCATGACCTGGACGAGGTCGAGCAGGCGGGCGCCGGGGAGGTCGTAGGAGCCGGGCAGCAGCTCCAGGTCGGGCATGGTCTCGCGGCCGGAGCCGGCCAGCCGGGCCAGGCCGTCGGTGAGGGCGCTCTCACCCTCGGCGGAGGTGAGGACGACGGCGGTAAGGGCATCCGATGGGGGCACCTCCCGTGCCGTTGAGGCTACGGGGGAGCAGTAGTCGACCAGTTCGCGGGCGGTGGGGGCGGCGGTCTCCACCGCGATGCCGGCCTCGCGGAGGTAGGGCAGCTGGGGGTGGTCGGGGTCGGCGCACAGGACGCGGTCGGCGGCGCGCAGGGTCTGCCAGGCGGGCCAGGACAGCAGGCCGGGGGCGACCCGGTGGCTGGTCGTGAGCAGGACCAGGCGGCCGGTGCCGGCGCCCTCGGGGCGGGCGGGGTCGGCGCCGGTACCGGCAGCGGCGGGGGTGGCGTCAGCGGCGTCAGCGTTCACATGAACGAACGTAACGCACGCCACTGACAGTGACCGGGAGTCCCCCGGCCAGTGCCCCGGCCGCCCGCGTGCCGCCCCCGCCCGCCCCGAGGGGCCGGGCGTTAGACCTGCTCCTGGTGGGTGGTGGCCGGCACGATCCACGGGACCTTGGTCTCACCGAGGATCACCTGCTGGTCGTCCCACGTGCCGTAGCGCGGATTGACGTCGACGCTCATCGCGCGGGAGGTCTTGGCGAGCGCGTCGACGAGCCTGCGCTGGCCGTCGGGCCGGCCGCGGTCGGCGCGCAGGTGCTTGGCGAGGCCGTCGATCAGGAGCTGGTTGCGGACCACTTGGTCGATCTGGTCGGGGGCGATGCCCTGCTGGAGCCACATCGTCCGGAGCCGGGCGGCGCCGCCGGCCCGTTCCTCGGCCGTGGCCCGGGCGTCCTGGATGTCGGCGCGGGTGACGGTGACCCCGGCGTCCCGGGCGGCGCGGGCCAGCACCTCGTCGAAGATCATGCCGTTGAGGGTGGAGAGGTTGAGCCGGCCGGTGTTCATGATCAGCTGCTTGCCCTGCGGGGACGTGGCCTGGGCGGCGCGGACGTCCTTCACCCGGGCCTGGAGCTGGGCGACGGTGATCCGCTTGCCGTCGACGACGGCGGCGGCACCGGGGTGGGTGTCGGTGCCGCAGGCGGCGAGCAACGGGGTCGCGGCCAGCAGAGCGGCGGCGGAAACGGAGAGCGCTGTCCTACGGCGGAACACATGGCCTCCCGGCAGATCGGATCGTGCGACGGAGTGACTACCTCGTACGGAATGACGACCTTGTTGCGACCTAGCTACGACCTTTTCCTGAGTGATCGATGCTAGGGAGTCGGCGTGGCACAGGCCACTGCTTCGGCCAACGAGCCGCGCGGGGGTCGGTTCCGGCGGACACACCCGGCCCGCCCGGCCGGCGCACCGCGGCGCCGTGGCGGCGCGGCTCCGCCCGGGCATCACCCCTGCATCTGCCCCAGCCAGTACAGGGTCCGGCGGACCTCCGTGGGGAAGGCGTGGTGCGGGCCGTGCAGCCGCTCGGCGTCGTACAGGAGGCGGGAGAGGGTCTCCTTGGCGGCGCCGTGTTCGCCCTGGGCCAGCAGCAGATGGCCGATGGAGCGGCGGATCTCCAGGGGGCGGACGGGGTCGTCGGCGTAGTGCTCGAAGTACGGGAGGAGGGCGCGGTACTCCTCCAGGGCCTGTGCGACCTCGCCGAGTTGTTCCAGGCACTGGGCGGCGTCGTGGTGGAACTGGAGGGCCTGGCGGGTGGCGCCGGCGCCGGACTCCTTGCCGTACTCCTCGGCCAGGATGCGGAGTTCGGGCAGCGCGCGGCGGTACTGGCCGTCGTCCATGAGGGTGGCCGCGTACTGCTTGCGGAGGGTGCGGACGACCGGGGAGTGCGCGCCGTGGCGCTCGGCGGCGGCCGGGAGGATGCCGCCGAGGATGTCCACGGCGCGGGTGATGCGGCCCTGGTCGAGGAGGAGTTTGACCTCGTCGACGGCGGCGGCGACGTCCGGCCCGCCGGAGGCGGAGGTGCGCGGGTCGGCCGCGGGGCGGGGCGCCGCCGGGGAGCCCAGGGAGCTCCAGGGGGCGTTGCCGGCGAGGGAGGCGCGCGGGTCCTGGACGGCCCGGGCGGGGGCCGCGGCCGGGTGGGACGTGCCGCCGCGCGGCGGCGCCGGCGACGGGTGGGCGGGCTCGGGGACGCGCGGGACGGCCAGCGCGGTCGGGGTCGGTGCGGAGCCGGCCGGGCGCAGTGGCCAGGGGGCGTGCGGCTGGCGGAACGGGCGGGTGGGGTCCATGGGGGCCGGCGGGGGGTGCGGGCCCGCTGCAGACGTGGGCAGGAGGGGGGCGAGGGCCGCGTAGACCTCCTGGGCGTCGG
Source organism: Streptomyces noursei (assembly GCF_016917755.1). Taxonomy (GTDB): domain Bacteria; phylum Actinomycetota; class Actinomycetes; order Streptomycetales; family Streptomycetaceae; genus Streptomyces; species Streptomyces yunnanensis. The sequence goes on from NZ_CP070326.1 coordinate 4,336,634, forward strand.
CGGGGCGGGCCCGGGGGTCCTTGCGGAGCAGGTGCAGGACGAGCGTTTCGAGCGCCTCGGGGACGTCGGGGCGGAGCCGACGGACCGGCACCGGCTCCTCGTGGAGGTGGCGGTGCAGGACGCCGAGTGCGGTGGAGCCGGCGAACGGGACCTCGCCGCTGAGGAGTTCGTGCAGGAGCACCCCGAGGGCGTAGAGGTCGGTGTACGGGCCGACGGCGCCGCCCATGGCCTGTTCGGGCGCCATGTAGGCCGGGCTGCCGATGGGCGAGCCGGTGTGCGTGAGGCGGGTGGTGTCGGTGTCCAGGGCGGAGGCGATGCCCAGGTCCAGGACGATCAGCGAGCCGTCCGGCCGGATCATGACGTTGCGGGGCTTGAGGTCCCGGTGGACGATCGGCACCGCGTGCACCGCGGCCAGCACGGCGCACAGTTGGGCGGCGACGGAGACCGCCCACGGCCAGGGGTAGGGGTCGTGCTCGGCGAGGTGGTCGGAGAGGTCGGCGCCGTCGACGTACTGCATGACGAGGTAGAGGTCCTCGTCGTCGCTGCCGGCGTCGTGGACGGTGACCAGTCCGGGGTGGTCGACCTGCGCGGTGACCCGGCACTCGCGGACGAAGCGGCGGCGCATCTCCTCGCCGTCGGGGGTGCCGGCGACCCGGTCGGGGCGGAGCAGCTTGACGCCGACCCGGCGGTCCAGGCGGCGGTCGTAGCCGATCCAGACCTGGCCCATGCCGCCCTGGCCGAGCAGGACGGAGAGTTCGTAGCGGTCGGCGATGACCCGCCCGTTCACCGGCCCTCCTTGCGGAGGTAGTCGCTGAGTTCGTCGAGTTCGGCGCGGACCTGGTCGATGCGCTGGGGCGGCGGCGGGCGGTGCTCGGGCGCGTGGGGAGCGACGGGCGGGGGCATCGGGGGCCGGACGGTGCCGGTCGTGGCGTACGAGGGGAAGGGCTGGGTCTCCTGGACGTGCAGGGACGGGTGCGGCGGCACGTGGGGGTGGCCGGGCGCCGGCGGGGCGTAGGGGTGCGGGAACGCCCCGACCGGGTACGCCGCCGGGACCGGGCCCACGGCGCGCGTCTGCTCGGCGCGCAGGTCGACGACGAGGTAGTACGCCACGACCGCGGCGATCTGGAGCAGCAGGAGGCCGACGCCCACGTTGGTGCGCCAGTCCGTCTCCGGGAAGCTGACGATCAGCACACAGGTGCCGACGAACAGCGCCAGGTCGGCGGCGAAGAGCCACCAGCCCAGCGGCCGGCGCAGCACGATCGCGGCCCGCAGCATCGCGGCCCAGGCCAGGAAGCCCAGGCTGAGCACCGTGGCGGCCACGAAGGCCACCCGCAGTGTGAGGACCGTCCCGCGTCCCGGGGGACGGTGCGGCGGCGGGGACGGGACGGGGCCGTACATCAACTGCTCCTGACGGATCGTTCGTGGCCGGGGCCGGGCCGGGTCTCCCTCGAACAGGGCGGTACCCCCTCGGTGGCCGTGTGCGCTGCGGCTCCGCCGGTGCGCACACGTGCTTGCGAGCGTATATACGACGCTGCGCGCGCGTGGAGGGTTGTAGGGATTGCCCCGGTTGATCCGCCGGCCCTGAGGGCTCCGTCCGCGCCCCGGGGTGGTCCGTCCGCCGCCCGGTTCCGCCGCTCAGTCCGGATCGACCGATCCGTCCGTCAGTCCGTCGTGGAGTCCCTGGACCAGCTGCTCGCCGAGTCGGGAGGCGAGCCGCAGGGCGCTTTCGAAGGCGGCCAGGTCGGCGAACCGGCGGCTGTAGCGGCGCTGTTCGACGAGCGGGAGCCGGGGCAGCTGGAGGCGGCGGACGTCGAGCCGGGTGGCGGTGGAGGCGTAGCTGCTGGCCTGGCGGTTGTTGGCGGTGCCGCGGAGGAAGCCGGCCAGGAACCACGGGTCGAGGGCGGCGGTGTCGGGGCGCAGCAGGGTGAGGTTGCGGCCGAGGGCGGCGCCGGCGGTGGCCTCGTCGACGACCCGGGCGGTGGCACCGCCGCCGAGCACCGGGACGACCACGTCGCCCTCCTGGACGAGGACGGGTTCCTCGGGTGAGGCGCCGGTGGGGGTCTCGGGGAGGGTCCCGGAGGGGGCGAGGCCGCCGATGACGTCGTGGTCGGTGAGGACCGCGGGGGCTCCCCCACCGGCCCCGGCGGTGCCGGGGCCGCCGGCGCGCAGGACGAGGGCGCCGGAGCGGGCGAGTTCGCCGACGGTGGTCAGCGGCCAGCGGCCGGCGGGCGGCTGGGCGGCGGCGGTGTCCGTGCCGGGGTGCGGGGCGAGTTCGGCGGTGCGGGCCAGGGTCGCGGTGAGGCGGTCGTGGACGCGGGCGAGTTCGGCGGGACCGCCGGCCGCGGCGGGCGGCGGCAGGTGCCGGGCGGGGGCCAGGTCGACGTCGTCGCCGAGGAGGTCGATGGCGGCCAGGGAGCGGCACACGCCGGGAACTTCCTCGATCCCGCCGTCGCGGTCGAAGTCCCGCCAGGCGTCCACGGCGGTGGCCCGCACGGTCTGCCAGTCGAACTTGTCGCGGCCGGCGGACGCGGCGGTGTCGACGACGAGCAGGTGCGGGACGGCCGGGGAGCCGCCGGGCTTGCGCAGCACCCACAGGTGCAGCGGGATGTTGTTGGGCGGGGCGGCGCCGGCGGGCAGCGCGATCACCGCGCGCAGGGCGCCGCGGCGCAGCAGGTCGGCGCGGATCCGGCGGCCGGAGCGGCGGGAGGCGGCGGCGGGCGGCATGAGGAGGACGGCGGTGCCGCCGGGCCGCAGCCGGGCCAGCGCGTGCTGGACCCAGGCCAGCTCGGATTCGTTGCGGGCCGGGAGGCCGTACTCCCAGCGGGGGTCGTAGGCGAGTTCGTCGTGGCCCCAGTTGCGTTCGTTGAACGGCGGGTGGACGAGGACGGCGTCGGCGGCGAGCTGCGGGAAGGCGTCGGCGCGCAGGGTGTCGGCGGCCCGGACCCGGACGTCCGCGCCGGGGGCCTCCAGGGCGAGCCGGAGCGCGGTGAGCGCGGCGAGGTCGGGGTCGCTCTCCTGGCCGTGCAGGGCGAGCGGGGCGGCGTCTGCGGTACGGGCCGCGGCGAGGAGTCCGCCGGCCCCGCAGGCCGGGTCGAGGACGGTGCCGAACGGGCCGGCCGATGCGGCGAGTTCGGCCATCAGGGCGGCCGGGCCGGGCGGGGTGAGGGTGTACTGGCGGGGGTTGGCGTCCAGGTGGCGGCCGAGCAGGAAGTCGTAGGCCGCGGCGGCGCCGTCGGCGGTGGCGAGGTCGCCGGCGGCGCGGACCAGGGCGGCGGAGGGGGCGAGGGCGGCGCGGGTCAGGCCGCGCACCGGATGCTCGGGGCCGAGTCGGCCGGTGAGGACGGATTCCAGCATCGCGGGCAGTACGCCGGTCAGTTCGGCGTCGTCGGCGGCGGCGCGCAGCTGCCGCCAGGCGGCCGGTCGCTCCTGGACCAGCAGCAGGACGGCGCCGGCCTGGCGGAGCGCGGCGGCGGCCCCGGCGGGGTGGCCGACGAGTTGTTGCCAGACCCGTTCGCGGGCCGGGACCTCGGCGATCTTGCCCTGGTCGCGGAGCCATTGCTCGACGTCGCGGAGGGCGAAGGCGGGGCTGGTCTCGGTGCCGCCGACGGGCTTGGGGAAGTCGGCGTGGCGGCGCCGCCAGTTGCTGACCGCGGCCCGGCCGACGCCGGCGAGCCGGGCGATGCCGGCGGCGGTCACCTCGGTCGGGCGGTCGCCGCCGCCCCGAGGGGAAGCTCCCCCCGACTTCGTCCGGGGGGACACCCACCGCGCTGCCGTGACGTCGCCGCTGCCCGCGCTGTCGTCCGTCGCCTTCTCCGGCACCTGTGTAGCTCCTGTCCCGATGACCCCGTGACCTTGTGTGACCTCTGTGTCGATGAGCATACCCACGCACTACAGATGAACCTCTTCACGGCGTGAACATCGGCGTTTCGCATGCTCGTGTTGACTCGGTTCACAGCCTCTGCTGTTATTGACCCACCGATTCGACGGAACGATTCCAGCGCCCGGAAGGGGCCCCTTCGCATGTCCCAGCAGATGCAGTACCAGCCCGTCCCGGAGGGGGCGCCCGGCATGCCGACCCCCGGCCACCACCAGGCGGCCCGCAACGGCCTCGGCATCACCGCCCTGATCCTCGGCATCATCGGTGCCCTCAGCGGCATCCCGATGGTCCTGTTCTGGCTGGCCGGGCCGCTCGGTCTGCTGTCGCTGATCTTCGGCTTCGTCGGCCTGAGCCGGGTCAAGAAGGGCCAGGCCACCAACAAGGGCGTGGCGATCACCGGCACGATCCTCGGCGGCCTCGCGATGATCCTGGCGATCATCGGGATCATCGTCACCGTGCTCGCCGTGAACAAGGCCGTCGACGAGATCAACAAGCAGGTCAACGGCTCGCAGGCGCAGCCCAAGGACGGCAGCAAGGGCAACAAGACCTACGGGCCGGGCGACACCGCGACCTACCCCGACAAGGGCCTTGAGGTGACCGTCCTCAAGGTCGCCCCGTACACGGTCGGCGACATCGCCTCCGGCCACACCGCGGGCAACAAGGCGTACAAGGTCACCGTGCAGATGAAGAACAAGGGCAAGGCCGCCTTCAACCCCGCCCTGACCCAGATCAAGGCCAAGACCGGCGCCGAGGGCCGCAAGGCGGAGCAGATCATCGACGGCAAGATCGGCATCGGCTTCGACGGCTCCATCGCCCCGGGCGCCACCGCCACCGTGGACGTCGCCTTCGACGCCCCGCCCGCCGCCAAGGCGCTCGACGTCGAGGTCGCCCCGGACATCGACATGCAGGGCGTCTACTGGAAGCTGCCGACCAGCTGACGCCGCGCGGCCCGGCACCCGGTGCCGGCGCCGCCCCGGAATCCCCGCACGACGGCCCCGGCCCGGATCGCACACCCCGCGATCCGGGCCGGGGCCGTTCCCGCGCGGCGCGCGGCTACTTCGCCGTGAAGCGCGCCGGCGCCTCGGTCGGCGTCCCCCCGCCCGGCAGCGCCTGGCGCGGGCAGGAGTTGAGCACCTTCGCCATCGCGTCCTTCTCTGCCCGGGTCACCCACAGCCCGTACTTCTTCTTCACCGCCACCTGGCGCGCGACGTACGTGCAGCGGTAACCGGCGTACGGGGGCAGCCAGTCCGCCGCGTCCCCGTCGCTCTTGCTGCGGTTGGCGGACGCCTCCACCGCGATCAGGTTCAGCGGATCGTTCGCCAACGCCACCCGCTTGCGGGCCGGCCACTGCCGCGCGCCGGTCTGCCAGGCGTCCGACAGCGCCACCACGTGGTCGATGTCGACGGTGCTGCGACCGCGCTGATAGCGCAGCGACTTCCCCGTGTACGGGTCCTTCGGCAGGTTCCCGGACACCACCACGCAACTCTTCGCGTCCCGGTACGCGGTGCCGCGCAGATCCCGCTTGAGGATGTCGTCGCGGGTGCCGCAGCCGTTGCCGTCGGTGTCCGCCCAGGCCGAACCGAAGCGGTCCCGGGCGTAACCGTCCTTCGTCCCCTGGCGCTTGACGGCCAGGGAGTCAAGCGTGCGCAGGGCACTGCCCGGCGCCCCCGACCGCCCGCCGCCGTCCGCGGGAGCCGACGGGCCCGCCCCCGCGTCCGAACCGCCGCCCCGACTGCCATGACCGGAACAGCCGGTGACGGTCAGCAACGCGGCCAGGGCGGCGGCGCCGACCACAGCCGAGGCGCGCGACGAACGGCGCGGGGCGGCGGGGCGGGAGCGGGCGGACAGTGTCCGTATCACGTGGGGCATCCAATCCAGGAGCGTGGCAACAGGGTTGCGGGACAAGTGAACAAGGAGGCGGGCCGAGCCGGCCGACGCCGGACCTGCCACACCCCGATTCGGATATCTTTTCGGAAATCGAGAGTGAGGACGCCCATGGACACGGCCGCAGCAACGACGCCGGACGGCCGCACCGGGCGCTCCCCCGACACCGCCACCGACCCCGCGCCCGGGCCCACCGCCGCGCCGGCACCGTCCCGCTTCGCCGCGCTCCGCGCCCCGCGCCTCGACCCGTACTGGACCGCCGGGTTCTTCTTCCTCGCGTTCGCCGTGCTCTCGTACTGGCGCTACCGCACCCTGTCCACGATCTCCTGGGACCTGGGCATCTTCGAGCAGGCGGTCCGCGGTTACGCCCACCTCCGGGCGCCGATCGTCGACCTCAAGGGCCCCGGCACCAACATCCTCGGCGACCACTTCAGCCCCGTCCTGGTGTTGCTCGCCCCGCTCTACCGGCTCTTCCCCTCGCCGCTGACCCTGCTCACCGCGCAGGCCGCGCTGTTCGCGCTGTCCGCGATACCCGTCACCCGCGCCGCCGCCCGTCACCTGGGCCGCCGGCGCGGGCTGGCCCTCGGCCTCGCCTACGGCCTGTCCTGGGGCCTACAGCGGGCCGTCGACTTCGACTTCCACGAAATAGCCTTCGCGGTGCCGCTGATCGCCTTCGCCCTCGAAGCGGCGCTGCGCGGCCGCTGGAACACCGCCGTCTGCTGGGCCGCGCCGCTCGTCCTGGTCAAGGAGGACCTCGGCGTCACCGCCGCCGCCATCGGGGCGCTCTCGCTGATCCGCACCCGGCGCGCCGGTCCGCTGCCGATCGCCCTGGTCGCGTTCGGCATCACCGCCACCGCCGTCACTCTCGGCCTGCTGATACCCGCCTTCAACGGCTCCGGCTCCTACGACTATTGGAGCAAGATCGGTGGCCACGGCGACACCGCCCCCGGCCTCCCGATCGACGTCGCCCTGCGCACCCTGCTGTGGACCCTGCTGCCCACCACCGGCCTGCTCGCCCTGCGCTCCCCGCTCCTGCTGGTGGCCGCACCCACCCTCGGCTGGCGCTTCCTCTCCCACGACCCGCACTACTGGGGCACCGACTGGCACTACAGCGCCGTCCTGATGCCGGTCGTCTTCCTCGCCCTGATCGACGCGCTGCCGCGCGCGCTGGCCTCCGCCCGGCCCTGGCTGCGCTCCTACGCCCACCACCTGCCCGCCGCCGTCCTGGCCGCCGCCCTCACGCTGACCACCACCCTGCCGCTGGCCCGCCTGACCGAGGCCGACACCTACCGCACGCCGCCACAGGTGGCAGCCGTCGAGCGGCTGCTCGACCGCATACCCGACGGCGCGACGGTCGAGTCCGACGTCCGCCCGCTCAGCCGCCTCACCGGCCGCACCCGCGTCTTCTGGACCGGCGACACGGGTGGGCTGGCGCCCGGCTACGTCGCGGCGCAGCTCCATGACGGGCGCACGCCCGAACAGGCCCTGGCCGACGCGGAGGCCCGGCACGGCCGGGCCAGGTATGTCGTGCTGGGTGCGGCGGATGATGTGGTGGTGCTGCGCCGTACCGCCTGACGGCGGGTCGTCCCCACGATGTCGGCTGTCCCGCCGTGGTGGGGGTTCCGCCTTCGGCGGAGGGGTTGTCGGGGCGGGGCCGCCGGTGCTGGTGTGTGCGTGGTGGGTGCCGGGTGTGGGGCTTTCGGGGTGGGTGCGCGGACTGCTGCGCTTTACGTCCGCGCACCCACCCCGAAAGCCCCACACCCTCCCCGCCGTCGTCGTCCGCGCCGGCCCCCGCCCCCTGTGGGAAGGAGGGAGGTCGGGGGTGCTCACGCTCGACCCGCGCTTCTGGCTTCCGGGTCACCACGACGGCCCTGAAGTCCTCCACCCCCACCGGGCGGGAGCCGCACGGCATACGGAAGGGGGCCTGTGGGGCGGGCCTGCGGGGGTGGTTGTCGGACTGCTGCGCTTTACGTCCGACAACCACCCCCGCAGGCCCGCCCCACAGGCCCCCGAAACCCACCACAAGCAACAGCGCCCCCGCCCCAACAAACCCCGCGGAAACCCCCGCGACGTCAGCTCAAGATCGTCGTGAGGAACTCGCCGACCCAGGCGAGCAACTCGCGCCCCACCAGCGGCTTGCCGCCGATGCGGCCGGTCGTCGGGCGGGGTACCAGGATCTGGCGGGTGGCCGGCTTGAGGACCGTGCGCGGGTGCAGCCGCTTGAGGCGGAGCTCCTGGGACTCCCGCAACTCCACCGGGCCGAAGCGGATGTTGGAGCCCTGGAGGGTGATGTCGGAGACGCCGCAGGAGCGGGCGAGCATCCGCAGGCCGGCGACCAGGAGGAGGTTCTCCACCGGCTCGGGGAGCTTGCCGTAGCGGTCGGTGATCTCCTCGCGGACCGCGGCGATGTCCTCCTCGGTGTTGGCCGAGGCGATCGCCCGGTACGCCTGGAGACGCAGCCGCTCGCCCGGCGCGTAGTCGTGCGGGACGTGCGCGTCCACCGGGAGTTCGATCTTGACCTCCAGCGGGGGCTCCTCCACGCCGCCCTCCAGGGACGCCCGGTAGTCGGCCACCGCCTCGCCGACCATCCTGACGTACAGGTCGAAGCCGACGCCGGCGATGTGGCCGGACTGCTCGCCGCCGAGGAGGTTGCCCGCGCCGCGGATCTCCAGGTCCTTCATGGCCACGTACATGCCCGCGCCCATCTCGGTGTGCTGGGCGATGGTGGCGAGGCGTTCGTGCGCGGTCTCGGTGAGCGGCTTCTCCGGCGGGTAGAGGAAGTAGGCGTAGCCGCGCTCGCGGCCACGGCCGACGCGGCCGCGCAGCTGGTGCAGCTGCGAGAGGCCGAAGTTGTCGCCGCGCTCGACGATCAGGGTGTTGGCGTTGGAGATGTCGATGCCGGACTCCACGATCGTGGTGGAGACCAGGACGTCGAACTTCTTCTCCCAGAAGTCGACCACGACCTGCTCCAGTTGCGACTCGCCCATCTGCCCGTGGGCGGTCTGGACGCGCGCCTCGGGCACGATCTCCCGGAGCCGGGCCGCCGCGCGGTCGATGGACTCGACGCGGTTGTGGATGTAGAAGACCTGGCCCTCGCGCAGGAGTTCACGGCGGATGGCGGCGCCGATCTGCTTCTGCTCGTAGGGGCCGACGAAGGTCAGCACCGGGTGCCGCTCCTCGGGCGGCGTGGTGATCGTCGACATCTCCCGGATGCCGGTGACCGCCATTTCGAGGGTCCGGGGGATCGGCGTCGCGGACATCGTCAGGACGTCGACGTTGGCGCGGAGCTTCTTCAGCTGCTCCTTGTGCTCGACGCCGAAGCGCTGCTCCTCGTCGACGATGACCAGGCCGAGGTCCTTGAACTTGGTCTCGGAGGAGAAGAGGCGGTGGGTGCCGATGACGATGTCGACCGAGCCCTCCCGCAGTCCCTCCAGGACCGCCTTGGCCTCGGCGTCCGTCTGGAACCGGGACAGCGCCCGGACGTTGACGGGGAATTGGCCGTAGCGCTCGCTGAAGGTGCCGTAGTGCTGCTGGACGAGCAGGGTCGTCGGCACCAGCACCGCCACCTGCTTGCCGTCCTGGACGGCCTTGAAGGCGGCGCGGACCGCGATCTCGGTCTTGCCGTAGCCGACGTCGCCGCAGATCAGCCGGTCCATCGGGACCGACTTCTCCATGTCCTCCTTGACCTCGGCGATCGTGGTGAGCTGGTCGGGCGTCTCCGCGTACGGGAAGGCGTCCTCCAGCTCGCGCTGCCAGGGGGTGTCCGTGCCGAAGGCGTGGCCGGGCGCCGCCATCCGGGCCGAGTACAGCTTGATCAGGTCGGCGGCGATCTCCTTGACGGCCTTCTTGGCGCGCGCCTTGGTCTTCGTCCAGTCCGCGCCGCCGAGCCGGTGCAGCGTCGGCGCCTCGCCGCCCACGTACTTGGTGACCTGCTCCAGCTGGTCGGTGGGGATGTACAGCCGGTCGCCGGGCTGGCCGCGCTTGGCCGGCGCGTACTCCACCAGCAGATACTCGCGGGTGGCGCCCTGGACCGTGCGCTGCACCATCTCGATGTACCGGCCCACACCGTGCTGTTCGTGGACGATGAAGTCGCCGGCCTGAAGGGTCAGCGGGTCGATCTGCTTGCGGCGGCGGGCCGGCATCCGGGCCGCGTCCTTGCCCGCGGCCTTCTGCCCGGACAGGTCCGTCTCCGTCAGCACCGCGATCTTCAGGCCGGGGTCGACGAAGCCGTTGTCGATCGAGCCGCAGGCCACGTGCACGACGGACGGCGCGATCGCGCCGAGGTCGGCCTCCAGGCGGGCGGCGATGCCCTCGCCGCCCAGCACCTCGACCGTGCGGGCCGCCGGGCCGTGGCCCTCGGTGACGAACACCGTGCGCCAGCCGTCCGCCAGCCACCCCTTGGTGTCGGCCAGCGCCCGCTGGGTGTCCCCGCGGTACGTCTCCGGGGCGTGCATCCCCAGCTTGAGGGTGTCCCCGTCGGCCTCTTCCTCGTCGGCCGCGAACGGTGACACCGACCACCACATCATGCCCAGCTCACGGGCCCGGTCCCGGACGTCCGCGATGCCCCACAGGGACGCCGCGCCCACGTCGATCGGGGCCGCTCCGCCGCCGGCGGTTGCCGCCCAGGACGCCTGGAGGAACTCCTGGCTCGTCGCCACCAGGTCCGCCGCCCGGGTCCGCACCCGCTCAGGGTCGCAGACCACCGCCATGCTGCCCTTCGGCAGCACGTCCAGCAGCAGCTCCATGTCGTCGACCAGCACCGGCGCCAGGGACTCCATGCCCTCGACGGCGATCCCCTCGGCGATCTTCCCCAGCAGCTCGCCCAGCTCCGGGTGCTGCTCGGCGAGCTCCGCGGCCCGCGCCCGCACCTCGTCGGTGAGCAGCAGCTCACGGCAGGGCGGCGCCCACAGCCCGTGCTCGGCCACCTCCAGGGAGCGCTGGTCGGCGACCTTGAAGTACCGGATCTCCTCGACATCGTCGCCCCAGAACTCCACCCGCAGCGGGTGCTCCTCGGTGGGCGGGAAGACGTCCAGGATGCCGCCGCGGACCGCGAACTCGCCGCGCTTCTCGACGAGTTCGACGCGCGCGTACGCGGCCGCCGCCAGGCCGTCGACGACCTCTTCGAGATCGGCCGCCTGGCCTGTCCGCAGACTCACCGGCTCCAGCTCGCCCAGCCCCTTGACCTGCGGCTGGAGCACGGAGCGGATCGGTGCGACGACGACCGACACCGGGCCGGCCGTCGGGTCGTCGGCGCTGGGGTGGGCCAGCCGGCGCAGCACCGCCAGGCGCCGGCCGACGGTGTCCGACCGCGGCGAGAGGCGCTCGTGCGGCAGCGTCTCCCAGGACGGGAACTCCACGACGGAGTTCTCCTCGCCGGCCGGCACCAGCGACCGCAGCGCGGCGGCCAGGTCCTCGGCCTCCCGGCCGGTGGCGGTCACCGCCAGCACCGGGCGGCTGGCCTGCCGGGCCAGCGCCGCCACCGCGAACGGGCGGGCGGCCGGCGGCCCGACCAGATCGACATGCGGCCGGTGCCCGTCGGCCGCGGCCTTGACCGCTTCGGCGAGCGCCGGGTCCCGTACGACGGCGTCGAGCAGACCACTCAGGCTCATGAAAAGGTTCCGTCCCAGCGAGGCGAACAACGCGACCGGTCCGACGCCCCCTCGACAGCGCCGACGGGCGCAAACGGACCGGGGTTGACCACCTTACGCCGGACCACCGACAACCGACCGCCCCTACGGTCCGTCCGCAAAGTCCCGTCGTCCGCCCGCCGCCGTCCCACGCTGCGAGAAACCCCGTTCCGCCCGGCCACCGCGCGTGCAAGGGTGTGCACGGAATCGTGCCGACTACACGTATACGCGTCACGGTCGGCCACGCCGCCACACGGCAGGAGGGGGCCACGGTGAGCCGCACCACCCAGGGCAGTCACGGCGCGGACCGGAACGGTACCGGGAACCAGCCACCGGACGGCCCGGCCGCCTCCCGGCGCGGCCCGGTCGTCGCCGCGCTCATGCTCGGCATGGCCCTGGCCGCCCTCGACTCGACGATCATCGCCACCGCCGTCCCCCAGATCGTCGGCGACCTCGGCGGCTTCGCCGTCTTCTCCTGGCTCTTCTCCGGCTACCTCCTCGCCGTCACCGTCACCCTCCCCGTCTACGGCAAGCTCTCCGACACCTACGGCCGCAAGCCGATCCTGCTCACCGGCATCGCCCTGTTCCTCCTCGGCTCCCTGGCCTGCGCCGGCGCCTGGGACATGGGCTCGCTGATCGCCTTCCGGATCCTCCAGGGCCTGGGCGGCGGCGCCCTCCAAGGCACCGTCCAGACCATCGCCGCCGACCTCTACCCGATGAAGGAACGCCCCAAGATCCAGTCCAAGCTCTCCAGCGTCTGGGCCGCCTCCGCGGTCGCCGGCCCCGCACTGGGCGGCCTGCTCACCAGCTACGGCGACTGGCGCTGGATCTTCCTGGTCAACCTGCCCGTCGGCACCCTCGCCCTGTGGCTGATCCTCCGGCACTTCCACGACGCCCGCCGCGACCGGCCGGCCGCCGGGCGCCGCGCCCGCGTCGACTGGCCCGGCGCGCTCGCCGTCTTCGCCGCCGGCGGCCTGCTGCTCACCGCCCTCGTCCAGGGCGGCACCGCCTGGCCCTGGCTCTCCGCCCCGTCCCTGCTGCTGCTCGCCGGCAGCGCCCTGGCCGCCGTGGCCACCGTGCTGATCGAACGCCGCGCCGCCGAACCGATCATCCCCGGCTGGGTCTGGCGCCGCCGCACCATCTCCGCCGTCAACCTCGCCCTGGGCGCCCTGGGCCTGCTGATGGTCGCGCCGACCGTCTTCCTGCCCACCTACGCCCAGGCCGTCCTCGGCCTCGGCCCGATCGCCGCCGGCTTCGTGCTCTCCGTCATGACGCTGAGCTGGCCGATATCCGCCGCCCTCAGCAGCCGCGTCTACAACCGCATCGGCATCCGCAACTGCGCCCTCCTGGGCATCGGCGCCGCCGCCCTCGTCCTGCTCGCCTTCCCCCTGCTCCCCTACCCCGGCGCCGCCTGGCAGCCCGCCCTGCTGATGCTCGCCCTCGGTGCCGCCCTCGGCCTCTTCCAACTCCCGCTGATCATCGGCGTCCAGTCCTCCGTCGGCTACGCCGAACGCGGCACCGCCACCGCCTCCATCCTCTTCTGCCGCCAGGTCGGCCAGTCCCTCGGCGCGGCCCTCTTCGGCGCCATCGCCAACGTCACCCTCAACGACCGCCTCACCCACGCCCCGGCGGCCATCCGCGCCGGCCTCCCGCACGACCTCGACGCCGTCTCCCGCGCCCTCCAGCACGCCGGGACGCTCACCACCCGCACCGCCGACTACCTCCGCCGCGCCGTCGACACCACCGTCGAACACGTCTACCTGGGCGCCGCAGCAGCCGCCGCCCTCGCCTTCCTCAGCGTCCTCGTGCTCGCCCCGCGGCGCTTCCCCGTCCACGCCGAGGCCCGCACGGTCACCACCGCCGACACCACGACGAACGAGGGCGTCGGCACCAACGACGGTGCCGACGCCCCTTCGACCGGATGACAGACGACAGGCCCTAGCTCCGTCCCGGGCCGCCCCGCTCGCCCCGGGGCAGGCCCGTCTCCACGGTCTCCTCGCTGTCCGGGTCCCGTTCCGCGCCGGCGCCCTCGACGGCGCCCGTACCGGCACCCGCGGGGGCCCCGGAGCCGGCCCCGGAGAACTCCGCCGGGTCCTTCCCGGTCAGCGCCGCCAGGCTGTTGCGCACATGCGTCATGTGGATGCGGACCTCCTCCCGGGCCTCGTCGTGCTCCCGCACGACCCGCTCGGTGGCCCGCTCGATCCGCTCCGCCTCGACCCTGCCCTGCGCCAGCAGCTCCGCCGCCCGCGCCTCGGCGTCCTCCAGCCGGTGCCGCGCGGACTCCTCGACCTCCGCGGTCAGTCGCCGCCGCTCGGCCATCACCGCTTCCCCGTGCGCGTCCAGCTCGGCGACCCGCTGGTCCATCTCGGTCTCCAGGCGCGCCAGTTCCCGCTCCAGGGAGTCCCACTCCTCGGTGTGCCGGGCCTCCTGGTCCTTGCGCATCTTCCCGGACCGCCGCCGGGTCTCCGCCAGCTCCTCCGCCGCCTCCGCCCGCAGCTCCTCGGCCTCCTGGGCGGCCTCCGCCACCAGCTCGCCGGCCTCGTCGACCGCCGCCTTGTCCGTACGCCGCGCGTCCTCCGCCGCCTCCGCGCGCAGCCGCTGCGCCGCCTCGTCCGCCGCGCCCCGCAGCTTCTGCGCGTACTCGGCCGCGTCGTCGTGCAGCTGCTCCGCGGCCGACTCCGCCTCGGACCGCAGCCGCGCCGACTCGGACTCCGCCGTCGTCAGGATCGACCGGGCCTGCTGGCCGAGGGACTCGTAGGTCTGCTCCGGCAGCTGCGCCACGTAGGCGCGCAGTTCCGCGAGTTCGGCTTCCATCTCGTGGCACAGGACGGTCAGCCGGGCGGCCCGCTCCCAGCAGGAGTCACGGTCGATCGAGAGCCCCTCGACGCGCCGGTCCACGTCCTCCGGCCGATAGCCACGCCCCCGTACGGTCTCGAACCCGTGAGGCGAAACCGAAGTACTCATCCCTCAAGCCCCTCTCCGCTGCGCACAGCAGTCGCGCGAACCCGCAAGCCTCCGCACAGTCCCGCGCACATCTTTCTGGATCGGCCCGAAGCGGCTCCATCACGACACTCCGCCCATTCCTTCCCACAAGGATGCGTCATTTGCCACCAGAAGCCTGAATTGGATCTTCGCCCGCGCGAGGGGTTTGCCCGCACCCCACGTTGCCGCGGCACCGGACGGCGGCCGTCGGGGCCGGGTCGCGGCCGGTTCCGTCCGCGCACGGGGCATCGGAAAGGGCTGCCCCACCGGGCGCGGCGGGAGCGATCGGGCGACGCCGGGGAGGCGTCGCCCCGCACCCGGCCGGGCGACCGCACGGGGACGCGCCGCACGGTGGTCCGTCACCGAGACGGCGGACACGGCGACGGCGGGGGGCGGTCGCACCACCCCCCGCCGCCATGGCGGGCACTTCACCGGCTCCGGGGGCCCGGCGGCATCAGAAACCGCCGCGCCCCCGGCCCGGGACGCCTACAACAACCCGTCCCACATCTGTTCCAGCAGCACCGACCACCATGTCTCCGGCGACCCCAGCGCCGGCGGGTCCAACGCCACCAGCTGCGCCTGGAAGTCCACCGTCCAGCGGCCGGCCTGCTCGGGCGTCAGCCCGTACCGCAGGCGCCACATCCGCCCCAGCATCGCCAGGCACCGCACGAACTCCGGCAGCCCGGTGTTCACGAACTGCGGCGCGACGGCCTGCCCACCGGGCCCGGCCTCCAACGGGACGGCCACGATGTTGGCGGTCCCGTACTGGACGCACAGCTGACGGCCGAAGTCGTTGCCCATCACCAGATACGAACCCGCGTCCGGCGCCGGCTGTACCCGCCGCTCCGCCGCCAGCTCCGCCAGCGTAGGCACCGGACGCCCCGGCTGCGCCTGCGCCCAGAAGAACGGCCCGAAGTCGACCGGCAGTCCGGCCCACACCAGCGTCTGCGCGACGACGTCCGGCACGCCCTGCCGGGAGACCGCCCGCTGGTCGAAGCGGAAGATCCCCTGCGGCCCGAACGCCTGCTCCAGCTCCTGCCCGATCGCCTGCGGCGGCACCGGGGGCACCGGCTGCACCTGCGAGGGGTGCGGCAGCGGCGCCCGCACCGGCGCAGGCCGCGCCGGCCCGTCGGCGACCTGGTGCAACTCGCCCTGATGCTCGATCAGATGACGTACGCCCTGCTGGCGCGACGCATGGTCCCTGCCGTACGCGGCGGTGTGGCTGATCCGCACCTGCGGCCAGGTCTCCCGCACCATCCGGGCGCAGTAGCCGCCGGGCAGCTCGCAGCACTCCAGCTCGGTGTGCAGCTCCACCACCTGCTGCGGCGGCACGTTCATCGCCCGCAGCTCGTGCAGCAGTTGCCACTCCGGATGCGGGGTGCCGGGCGCCGAGCGGCGCACGATCTTCTGCTCGCTGCCGTCCGGCGCGCGATAGCTCAGCACGGCCATGTAGCCGGGGCCCACGGTCGGCTGACCACTGGGCGCCTGCGGGTAGCCGTACGCACCGGGGGCGCCCGGACCGCCGGGGCCCGGCACGCCGGGAGCCGGCACACCGGGCGGACCCGGCGGCGGGCCGGGCTGCGCCGGCGGGGCCATCGGCGGAGCCGGCGGCATGCCCGGACCGGCGGCCGGCGGCATGCCGGGACCACCGGGCAGCGCGGCACCGCCCGCGAGCATCGTGGCGGCGGCGTGCACCCCGCCCGTGGCACCCGCACCACCCGGCGGGGCGGGCGGCGGAGGCGGGGGCGGCCCGTCCTGGCCGCCGGGGCCGTGGCCGCCCGCGGGCGCACCGGGCTTGCCCGGCGCCCCGGGGGGCTTGGGCGCACCGAGCGGACCGGGGGGCGGCGGCGGGGGCAGGCCCGGACCGCCGGGGGCACCGGGCCCGCCGGGACCACCGACGGCTCCGCCCGGACCGGGCGCCGCGGCCTGGAGGGCCGCACCGTCCGCGAACATCGTGGCGGCGGCGTGCACCCCGCCCGCCGCACCGGGGCCCCCCGGGCCGCCGCCGGGCTGTTGCGCACCGGCCGCACCGCCGGGGCCCCCACCGGGCCCGTCCACGGCGCTCAAGTCCAGTTCGGAGGCGTCCAGTTGGGACACCAGCTGGGTCGGCACATAACCGCCGGCCGGCGTGCCGGACGCACCCGGGCCCGTGGGCGCCGGGCCGTCCCCGGGGCGCGCGTCCGCCTTCTGCTCCCCCGTAGCCTCAACGGCACGGGAGGGCCCCCCATCCACGGCCGCGACCGACTCCGGGTCCGGCCGGCCGCCGTCCCGGCCCGCGCCGGGGATCCCGGGCGCGCCGGGGGGCGGCGGCGGGCCGCCGGCGTTGCCGGGCAGCGAGGGTCCGCCCGCGAGCATCGTCGCCGCGGCGTGCCCGCCCCCGCCGGGGCCGCCTCCGGACGGCGGGGCCGGCGGCACCACACCGGGCGGCGGCGGCACGTCCGCGATCGGCACCCCGGTGGGCGGCGGCAGGTCGCGCAGCCCGGCCGACGCCGCGACCGGTGCGGGCGCCGCCGGCGGTGCGGCGGGCGGCGCGGGCGGCATCACCGGCGGCGCGGGCGGCATCGGCGGCAGCCCCACGGGGCCGCCCGCGCCCGACTGGCCGGGCACGTCGGCGACCGGCGGCGGCAGCGCGGGCGAGATCCGGGTGCGCGGCAACTGGCTGCCGCCCTGGAGCAGTTCGGTCTTGGCGTCGGGCCGCACCCGCGGCGTCGCCGGGGTGTCCTCGTCGTCGGATCCGGCGAGCGGCGGCGCGAACACCGTCTGCGGCGGCGCCACCGAACGGTCCTCGCCGGCCCCGCCCGCGGTGGTGTCCGCGGCGGCCCACGGCGTGTCGTCGGCCGCACCGGAACCGGCGGCGGAGACCGGAGCCGGATCAGGGACCGGAGCCGGATCGGCCCCGACGGGCGCCGGCCCGGCGGCGGAGTCTCCGGCGGAACCGGCCGCGGGTCCGGCAGCGGGCCCGGCGGCGGAGTCACCTGCGGACCCGCCCCTGCCGTCCGTCCCCTTCCGGCCTCCGAGCCCCATCGCGTCGGCCGCCTCCTGCAACCACTCCGGCGGCGTCAGCAGGAACGAGGTGGCCTCCAGGTCGATCCGCTGCGGCGGCTCCGCGGCCCCGTACCCGCCGTCCGTCGGCGCGCCGTACTCCTCCTCGAAACGGCGGATCACCTCGCCCACCGGCAGCCCCGGCCACAGCGTCGTCTCGCCGCTGTCGCGGGCGATCACCAGCCGGCTCCGGCCGCCCTCGCCGGCCGGTCCGCCCTCGCGGTCCTCGGCCCAGGCCACGAAGCCCAGCGCGAACTCGCGCACCCGCACCTCGCGGTGGAACTCCGACGGCGCCTCGCCGTTGACCCACTGCTCCGCGCGCTCCTGCGCCTGCGCGAACGTCACCACCGCGATCAGCCCTCCACCGGCACGGCGTAGGCGAAGCCGCCGTCCACCATCAGGTTCGCCACCGTCTCCAGCTCCGGCGGGTTGCCCGCCAGCCGCAGCAGGAAGTCATCGAAATCCGCACCACACGGCAACATCAGCCGCTCCACCCGCTCCTGCACCGACCACCCGTCCTGATCGCGGGCGTCGTCGTACGGGCAGAACCACACCGACCCCAGCGCCTCGCCGCGCACCTTCACCGCTATCACCCCGCCCTGTACGAAGACCACGCCCAGGTAGTCCTTGGTGAAGTGATCGCGCAGGCACTTGTTCACATAGACGAGGTCGTTGACCGCGGCGTCGTCGCGCACCGTGAAGAACGGCTGGTCGACCAGGAGCCCCAGCTCCGCGTCGAGCGCCGCCCCCACCGGCGCGCATCCGCCGGCCGCCTTCAGGAACGCCCGGTACGCGCCCGGCAGCCGGTAGCCCAGCGCCTCCTCGGCCTGCGCCACCTGCTCCTCGCTCACCGCCAGCTCCCGCCGCGGCAGCCCGAAGTGCACCGGGCGGGTCTCCTGCAGCGGGCGCGTCCCGCGCTTGTCGTGCGCCACCGCCGCCGTCGCCAGCCCCGCGTGGTGCCGCAGCAGCGCCTTCACCTCGACCGGGATCAGTTCCATCCGCCGGGTCCCCGCCACGTGGTGCCAGGTCCAGCCGTGCGGCGTGGCCACCGACGGCACGTCTATCCACAGCTCGTGCCCCTGCGCGTGCAGCGCCGCGTTCGCCGAGACGAAGTCCGTCAGCCGCAGCTCGTCGACGCCGAAGCCCTCCGGCGGCTCGGCGATCTCCGCCGCCGCCCTGGCGTACGACGAGAAGTCCGGGAAACCGTCCGCGTCCATCCGCACCCCGGCCGGATACCGCGCGGCACGCACCGGATCGGGGAAATGTACGACCTGCCCGGCATAGGCCGAGTTCGGTGGCACGGGACGTCCTGCGGCATGGAGGCCGGAATGCGCCTCCAGCCCTTGCCGACCTGTCGTCATCGCGGTTGCCCCCTGGCTGAAGCTGGCTTTGGGGCACAGCCTATGCGGTGCCGCAACACCCTCCCATCGCCCCCGTTGCCGGTCCGGCCCTCGCCCGTCCACGCCGTCCCGACCGCGCCGCGGCGCGGCACGACGGCAGCGCGCGCACGGTGCTCGTCAGCCCCACGACACTCCCGCGTCACCCCCCGCCCCGCGGCCCCCGCCGCCACCCGGGCACACGCCGCCCACCAGCCCCGTTACCGGACAACCGACGAACCGTCACACCTCAGTGACATCCCCGACAGCGCGCCCGACTACCGCAACACCCAGCACATTTGGCAATCTGACCTCCGCAACCGGGGGGATTGCAGGGAGGGAAGCACCACCATGAGCACCACCGCACACCACACGTCCACCGCTGGCGACCCCCGCGCCAGCGGAGACCCCCGCATCGGCTGGAGCGGCACCGCGGACGCCGACCGCGCCCCCGCTCTCCGCCACCGCCGCGACGGCATCCTCCCCACCATCGGCGCCGCCCTGTCGGTACGCGGTCAAACCCTCACCTGCACGGCGAGCAAGGCGGAACAGCCCCCCGCCCTCCACCCGCTGGTCCAGGACTTCCTGGACACCCTGCCCACCGCGCAGCGCGACCGCTTCACCGGCCGATGTCCCGAAGCCGTCCTGCTCTCCCGGCACCTCACCGCGGTCGAGGCCAACCGCGGCAAGCGCGCCTCCCGCAAACCCCTCACCAACGGCGAAGCCCGCCGCTCCCTGAAACACTCCAAGATCACCGCACGCCACATCCGCGAGGACGGCGACCCCCAGCACGGCAGCTACGCACCGCCCTGCCGCTCCTGCGACGCCCTCCTCGCCCACTTCGGCGTCATGCCCATCGGGGCGACGACGCCCCAAGGGAGCTGATCGCCACCATGCCGACCACCCCCGCCCACGACGGGCCCGGATCCACCCGCTTCCCCGCCGCCGTCGACATCGCCCTGCACGACGCCGGCTGGCAACCGGGCCGCTGGGACATACAGCAGGCCGAGCACTGGGCCGACACCCTCCGCACCCACGCCTCCCCGGCCGGCCACCGCCACACGGTCTTCCCCGCCGCCGTCGAAGCCTGGGCCGAATTCGGCGGCCTGCGGATCGCCGGCCCCGGCCCCGGCCGGCACATCGCCCCCACGCCGTTCGTCATCGACCCGCTCCTCGGCCTGCACCTCGCCCGCACCCTCGGCGACCTCGGCCGCGCGCTGGGCACCGAGATCGCCCCCCTCGGCCAGGAGCAGCTCCCCGACACCAAGGCCACCCGGGGCATCACCCACCCCCAGGCCACGCTCGCCATCGACACCGAGGGCCGGGTCTACAGCCTCGACCACACCGGCGACTGGTACCTCGGCCCCGACCTCGACCAGGCGCTCGGCACCCTCATCCTGGGCACCCGCCCGAGCCGCCTCACCGTCTCCGCCGACTGACGCGACGCGCGACGCCGCGTCACCGGTCTCAGGCCGCGGCCGCCACCGGCACCACCGCGGACACCCGGAAGCCCCCCGCGTCCGTCGGCCCGGAGACGAACGCGCCGCCCAGCGCGGTGACCCTCTCCCGCATCCCCAGCAGGCCGTTCCCACCGCTCGGCAGCCCGGCGTCGGTCGCCCCGCGCTCCGACGGGCCGTTCTCCACCTGCACCGCCACCTCGCCGACCCGGAGCGCCAGCCGCACCCGCGCCCGGGCCCCCGGCGCGTGCTTGTGCACGTTGGTCAGCGCCTCCTGCACGACCCGGTAGACGGCCTGCTCCACCCGCGCCGCATAGCGCGGCCCGGCGTCGTCCGCCGTGACCGACTCCCCCTCGTCGCCCTGCACCGAGAGTTCCACCGCCATCCCGGCGGCCCGGGACTGCTCGACCAGTTCGCCCAGTTCCACCAGCCACGGCCCGTCCCCCGCGGGCTCCGCGGCGCCCGCCGGCGCACCGGCCGGGCCCGCTCCCGCGGCCGACTCCGCCGACGCCGGCGCGGCGTTCCCGGCCGCCTGCCGCGACACCCGCGAGGCCACCGCCGCCAACCGCTCCGGCTCGTCCGAACCCGCCGCCCCGCGCCCCACCGCACCCTCCGCGGTGCGCAGCACCCCGAGCATCTCCCGCAGCTCGGTCAGCGCCTGCCGCCCCATGTCCCCCACCAGGGCGGCGTTCCGCGACGC
The DNA here is from genome assembly GCF_016917755.1 of Streptomyces noursei. Taxonomy (GTDB): domain Bacteria; phylum Actinomycetota; class Actinomycetes; order Streptomycetales; family Streptomycetaceae; genus Streptomyces; species Streptomyces yunnanensis. The sequence continues at coordinate 4,357,579 of NZ_CP070326.1, forward strand.
CTTCTCCGGGTCCTTCAACGCCACCGCCTGCAACGCCGCGGCATGCACCACCATCAGGCTCACCCGGTGGGCGACCACGTCGTGCATCTCCCGCGCGATCCGGGTCCGCTCCTCGTTGCGGGCCCACTCCGCCCGCTCCTCGGCCCGGTCCGCCAGCAGCGACAGCTCCCGCTCCAGGCCGTCCGCCCGCTCCCGCAGGCTCTCCACCAGTCGCCGCCGCGCGCCGACGTACAGGCCCCACAGCACCGGCGGGGCGGTCAGCACCAGCCCGACCGCCAGCGCCATCACGACCACGAACCACGCCGGCGGATGGAACTCCGGCTGCACCGTGACGTCGTGGCGCATGCTGAAGAACGTCGACACCACCGTGCCGGCCGCCGTCATCCCGGCCAGCAGCCCGATGATCCGCCGCGGCACGTGCGACGCCGCGAGGGTGTAGAGGCCGACGATGCTCAGCAGCGCGCCCATCTCCGCGGGGATCACCGCGATCGACGTGAGCACCACCACGACCGGCCAGCGGCGGCGCACCAGCAGCACCGGCCCGGCCACCAGGCCGAGCAGCACCCCGACGGCCACCGGCATCCCCGAGGTGTGCGCGAAGGGGATCCCCTCCGCCATGCACTCGACCGTGGACGCCAGCGCCAGCAGCACGTCCAACACTGCGCTGCGCCGCCGCGCCCACCACCAGGGACCGCCCCCCGGCCCCCCTCGTGCGGCCACGTTCTCACTTGCCCCCGTTGCGGTCATACCGACCAGCGTACGGGCGCCGGCCGGGCTTTCCCGGGCCCGCTCCCGGCCCGCCTCCGGCCCGTCACCGACCCTCACCATCCGTCATCGCGGGGCCGTGGAATCTCCCGTGTCGACGGCCCGTCGGTCGTTGCGCGGCCCGAGATTCGCGCGGTGGTGATCCATACCGTCGCATCGAAGGCGGGTGGTACGGCATAGTGTTGGGTGTCGAGCGGCCAGCCTGACGGAATGTCCGGTTTGGCTGTCTTCACACTCCCCTGTGGTGTAATCGGCAGCACTGAGGTTTTTGGTACCTTAAGTCCGGGTTCGAGTCCTGGCGGGGGAGCGCAGCACTGCACGGGTCCTGACCAGCCGGTCGGGACCCGCCCTCGTTTCCTCCGTAAAACGCCCCGGTATCCTTCGGATGACCACCACCCGAAGTAGCCAAGAAGCCGAAGGGCATCCCGTGAGCGCCAACCGCCCGGCCGCCGTCGTCGTTCTCGCAGCGGGTGAGGGAACCCGCATGAAGTCGACGACCCCCAAGGTCCTGCACGCGATCTGCGGCCGATCCCTCGTCGGCCACGTCGTCGCCGCATCCCGTGAGCTGGACCCCGAGCACCTCGTCGTGGTCGTCGGCCACGCCCGCGAGCAGGTGCGGGAACACCTCGCCGCCATCGACCCCACCGCACGCACCGCCGTGCAGTACGAGCAGAACGGCACCGGCCACGCCGTCCGCACCGCGCTGGAGGAGCTGAGCGGCGACGGCATCACGCTGGACGGCACCGTCGTCGTGGTGTGCGGCGACACCCCGCTGCTGACCGGCGAGACGCTGCGCAGGCTCAGCGAGACGCACGCCGCGGACGGCAACGCCGTGACCGTGCTGTCGGCCGAGGTGCCGGACGCGACGGGCTACGGGCGGATCGCGCGGGACCCGGCGTCCGGCGCGGTGACCGAGATCGTCGAGCACAAGGACGCGACCGAGGACCAGCGGGCGATCCGGGAGATCAACTCCGGGGTGTTCGCGTTCGACGGGCGCCTGCTGGTCGACGCGCTGGGCAAGGTGCGCACGGACAACAGTCAGGGCGAGGAGTACCTGACGGACGTGCTGGGCATCGTGCGCGAGGCCGGACACCGGGTGGGTGCCGCGGTGGCGGCCGACCACCGGGAGATCCTCGGGATCAACAACCGCGTGCAACTGGCCCAGGCGCGGCGGCTGCTGAACGCGCGGCTGCTGGAGCAGGCGATGCTGGCCGGCGTGACGGTGGTCGATCCGGCCTCCACGTGGGTCGATGTGTCGGTGACGTTCGAGCAGGACGCGACGGTGCACCCGGGGACCCAGCTGCTGGGCTCCACACATCTGGCGTCGGGCGCCGAGGTGGGGCCGCAGTCCCGGCTCAAGGACACGGCCGTGGGCGCCGGGGCGACGGTGTCGTTCACGGTGGCGGACGGCGCACAGGTCGGGCCGGAGGCGACGGTTGGCCCGTACGCGTATCTGCGTCCGGGCGCGGTCCTGGGGCTGAAGTCGAAGGCCGGCACGTTCGTCGAGATGAAGAACTCGCAGATCGGCGAGGGCACCAAGGTGCCGCACCTGTCGTACGTCGGGGATGCGACGATCGGCGAGTACACCAACATCGGTGCGGCGAGCGTGTTCGTGAACTACGACGGCGAGGCCAAGCACCACACGACGGTCGGTTCGCACTGCAAGACGGGCTCGGACAACATGTTCGTGGCGCCCGTCACGATCGGGGACGGCGCGTACACCGCGGCCGGTTCGGTCATCACCAAGGATGTGCCCCCGGGTTCGCTGGCGGTCGCGCGTGGCCAGCAGCGCAACATCGAGGGCTGGGTCGCGCGCAAGCGGCCCGGGAGCGCCGCCGCGCAGGCCGCTTCGTCCGCTCGTCAGGAATCGGAGTCGGGTCAGGGGTCTGACCGGAAGCCCGAGGGCGAGCGGTGACTGTGCCGACGGGTACGCCGTGCGGGGCGTACCGTGATGAGCGCACGCAAACTGTGATGCAAGGAGATTTGCTGTGACCGGGATCAAGACGACCGGCGAGAAGAAGCTGATGCTCTTCTCCGGCCGCGCCCACCCCGAGCTTGCCGAGGAGGTCGCGCACCAGCTGGGTGTGGGCCTGGTCCCGACGAAGGCTTTCGACTTCGCCAACGGCGAGATCTACGTCCGCTACCAGGAGTCGGCGCGCGGCGCGGACTGCTTCCTGATCCAGAGCCACACGGCTCCGATCAACAAGTGGATCATGGAACAGCTGATCATGCTCGATGCGCTGAAGCGGGCCTCGGCCCGGAGCATCACCGTGGTCGTGCCGTTCTACGGGTACGCGCGCCAGGACAAGAAGCACCGTGGGCGCGAGCCGATCTCGGCGCGGCTGATCGCGGACCTGATGAAGACCGCGGGCGCGGACCGCATCGTCACCGTGGACCTGCACACGGACCAGATCATGGGCTTCTTCGACGGCCCGGTGGACCACCTCTTCGCGCTGCCGGTGCTGGCCGACTACGTGGGCGCGAAGGTGGACCGCGACAAGCTGACGGTGGTTTCGCCGGACGCGGGTCGGGTGCGGGTGGCGGACCGCTGGTGCGACCGGCTGGGTGCGCCGCTGGCGATCGTCCACAAGCGCCGGGACAAGGACGTGGCGAACCAGGTCACCGTCCACGAGGTCGTCGGTGACGTCAAGGGCCGGGTCTGCGTCCTGGTCGACGACATGATCGACACCGGTGGCACGATCTGCGCGGCGGCCGAGGCGCTGTACGCCAACGGCGCGGCCGACGTGATCGTGACGGCGACGCACGGCGTGCTGTCCGGCCCGGCCGCGGACCGGCTGAAGAACTCCAAGGTCAGCGAGTTCGTGTTCACCAACACGCTGCCGACGCCTTCGGAGCTGGAGCTGGACAAGATCACGGTGCTGTCGATGGCGCCGACGGTCGCGCGGGCGATCCGCGAGGTGTTCGAGGACGGCTCGGTGACGAGCCTGTTCGACGAGCAGTGAGCCGGCGGCCGGCGGTGGCCGGCTAGATCGACTTTGGGGCGGCCTTCCTGGCCGGGTAGACTCATCGAGTTGCTCGGCGAGGGAGGCCGCCTTCTCATGGCGGTGGTCCGTTATCGACGCGCTCTTCGTAGCAGGTCTGTCGTGGGCCGGGTGACGCCCCGCAGAGATTTCTTCCAGATACGAGGAGTGCGACATGGCCGAGATCAAGCTCGCCGCTGAGGCCCGGAACGACTTCGGTAAGGGCGCCGCGCGCCGCCTGCGCCGCGAGGCGAAGATTCCCGCGGTCGTCTACGGCCACGGCGCGGAGCCGAAGCACGTGGCGGTCGACAGCCACGCGCTGATGATGGCCCTGAAGACCCCGAACGCGCTGATCCGCCTTGAGGGCGAGGGCACCGACGAGCTGGTGATCCCGAAGGCCGTGCAGCGCGAGGCGATCCGTCGCTTCCTGGTCCACGTCGACTTCCTGGCCGTCAAGAAGGGCGAGAAGGTTTCCGTCGAGCTGCCGATCCAGACCGAGGGCGAGCTGGCCCCCGGCGGCAACCTGCTGGAGCACCTGCTCAACACGCTGCCGGTCGAGGCCGAGGCGACCCACATCCCCGAGTCCGTCACCGTGTCGATCGCGGGCCTGGACGCCGGTCACACCGTGCTCGCCAAGGACATCGAGCTGCCGGCCGGCGCGTCGCTGACCGTCGAGGGCGACACCCCGGTGCTGCAGGTCGTCGCCGCGCAGGCGGAGGCCCCGGCCGAGGCCGCCGAGGGCGAGGGCGCCGAGGGCTGAGCCCTCTCGCGGTAGTTTCTTCCCAACCGCTGTCGCGGCGCCGGACGGCGCCGGGGCGGCGGTTGGGTCGTTTTTGAGGAGACGTGGACATGACCGATGCGGCGAGCCCCTGGCTCATCGTGGGGCTCGGCAATCCGGGCCCGGAGTACGCCGGCAACCGCCACAATGTGGGGTTCATGGTGGCGGATCTGCTGGCGGAGCGGATGGGGGGCCGTTTCAAGGCCCACAAGGCGCGGGCCCAGGTGGTGGAGGGGCGCATCGGTCCGCCGGGCCCGTTGAACCGTCGGGTGGTGGTGGCCAAGCCGTCGTCGTTCATGAACGTGTCGGGCGGGCCGACGACCGCGCTGCGGGACTTCTTCAAGGTGCCGGTGGCCAACATCGTCGTGGTGCATGACGAGTTGGACATCGACTACGGCGCGCTGCGGTTGAAGCTGGGCGGCGGCGACAACGGGCACAACGGACTGAAGTCGATCACGAAGTCGTTGGGCGCGGAGTACCACCGGGTGCGGTTCGGGATCGGCCGGCCGCCGGGGCGGATGCAGGTGGCGGACTTCGTGTTGAAGGACTTCTCGTCGACCGAGCGCAAGGAGCTCGGGTACTTCGTGGACCGGGCGGCGGACGCGGTGGAGGCGTTGGTCGTGGAGGGTCTGGAGCGGGCGCAGAGCACCTACAACTCGTGAGCGGCGCCCCGACGTACGACGGCGGGCCCGTCCGGAGGTTTCTCCGGGCGGGCCCGCCGTCGTACGGGGCGGGGGCGGTCAGCCGGTGTTGCGGAGGCCGGCGGCGACGCCGTTGACGGTGAGGAGGAGGGCGCGGGAGAGCAGCGGGTCGGGCTGCTCCTCGGCCGCGGCGGCGTCGCGCTGGCGCTTGAGGAGGGTGACCTGGAGGTAGGAGATCGGGTCCAGGTAGGCGTCGCGGACGTGGAAGGTCTGCTTGAGCACCGGGTTGGAGTCGAGGAGTTCGGCCTCGCCGGTGATGCGCAGCACCTCGGCGACGGTCAGCTCGTGCTCGGCCTTGATGACGTCGAAGACGTGCCGGAGCTCGTCCGGGACGAGGGTGTCGACGTAGTGCTGGGCGATCCGCAGGTCGGTCTTGGCCAGCGTCATCTCGACGTTGGACAGGAAGTTGCGGAAGAAGTGCCAGTGCTCGTGCATCTCGTCGAGGACGGTGTCCAGGCCGGCCTCGCGGGCGGCCTTGAGGCCGGTGCCGACGCCGAACCAGCCGGGGACGATCTGCCGGGACTGGGTCCAGCCGAAGACCCACGGGATGGCGCGCAGTCCGTCGAGGCCGGCGCCGGAGTCGGGACGGCGGGACGGGCGGGAGCCGAGGTGGAGTTCGGCGAGCTGGTCGACGGGGGTGGAGGCGAAGAAGTAGGCGGGCAGGTCGGGGTCTTCGACGAGCCGGCGGTAGGCGCCGTGGGCGGCTTCGGAGACGGTCTCCATCGCGGCGTCCCAGCGGGCCAGGGCCTCGTCGGACTGGCGGGGGGCGGTGTGCAGCGCGGACGCCTGGAGGGTCGCGGCGACCGTCAGTTCCAGGTTCTCCCGGGCGAGCGACGGTACGAGGTACTTGTCGGAGATGACCTCGCCCTGCTCGGTGACCTTGATCTCGCCTTCGAGGGTGCCGTAGGGCTGGGCGAGGATCGCGTCGTGGGAGGGGCCGCCGCCGCGGCCGACGGTGCCGCCGCGGCCGTGGAAGAGCCGCAGCCGGACGCCGTGCCGGTGGGCGACGTCGCGGAGCAGCCGCTGGGCGCGGTGGATCTCCCACTGGCTGGTGGTGATGCCGCCGAACTTGGAGGAGTCGGAGTAGCCGAGCATGACCTCCTGGACGTCGCCGCGCAGGGCGACCAGGCGGCGGTAGGAGGGGTCGGAGAGCATGTCGTCGAGGAGCTGGTCGGCGATCTTCAGCTCGTCGGTGGTCTCCAGCAGCGGGACGATGCCGATCTTGGCCCAGCCGGCGTGCAGGTCGATCAGGCCGGCCTCGCGGGCGAGGACGGCGGCGGCGAAGACGTCGTCGGAGCCCTGGCACATCGAGATGATGTAGGACTCGATGACCTCGGGGCCGAAGGTCTTCTTGGCCTGGCGGATGGTGCGGAAGACGCCGAGGGTCTTGGCGCCGGCCTCGTCGAGGGGCGGCGGGGTGGGGGCGAGCGGCCGGCGGGAGCGGAGCTCCTTCGCGAGGAGCTTGCGGCGGTAGTCGCGCGGCATGTCCACGTAGCGCCAGGACTCCTCGCCGAGGCGGTCGAAGAGCTGGCCGAGGGCGTGGTGATGGGCGTCGGCGTGCTCGCGGACGTCCATGGTGGCGAGCTGGAGGCCGAACGCGCCGATGGTGCGCAGGGTGCGCTCCAGGCGGCCGTCGGCGATCAGGCCGCCGCGGTGGGCGCGCAGCGAGGTCTGGATCAGGGTGAGGTCGTCGAGGAGTTCGCTGGTGCCGAGGTAGTCGCGGCCGGGGACGTGGGGGGTGTCGCTGGCCAGCCGCTCGCGGGTGTTGAGGAGCTTCTGGCGGATGCAGGTGGCCTTGAGGCGGTAGGGCTCTTCGCTGTTGAGGCGCTTGTAGCGGGGGCTGATCTCGGGGAGGAGGTCGAGGTCCCGCTGGAGGGAGGTCAGGAGTTCGTCGGTGGCGCCGCAGTTGCGGATGGAGTTGGAGAGGGCGCCGCGGAGTTCGTCGACGTGCTCCAGGGCGTCGGTGATGCCGTGCTCGTGCTGGAGGATCAGGACGTCCCAGGTGACCTGGGGGGTGACGTTGGGGTTGCCGTCGCGGTCGCCGCCGATCCAGGTGCCGAAGGTCAGCGGGCGGGTGCCGGCGGGCAGCTCGGTGCCGGCGCGCGCGAGTTCGGCGGCGAGGTCCTCCAGGACGTCGCCGACCGCGCCGCGGCCGAGCTCGTCGAGGTAGTAGATGGCGTTCCGGGCCTCGTCGGTGGGCTCGGGGCGGGCCACCCGCAGCTCGTCGGTCTGCCAGATGAGGTCGATGTTCTCGGCGAGGCGGAGATCCACCCGGCGGCGGTCGGCGGCGTCGATGCGGTCCAGCAGCTCGGCGATCTTGCGGAGCTTGGTGAGGACGGAGCGACGGGCGGCCTCGGTGGGGTGGGCGGTGAAGACCGGGCGGACGCCGAGGTTGCCGGCGGTCTCCCGCAGGTGCTCGGGGTCGGCGTCCTTGAGCATGTCGGCGGTGCGGGCGAGGATGCTGCCCTCGGCGGCGCGCCGGGCGCGAAGCTCGCGACCGCGGTGGACCTGCTCGGTGACGTTGGCCAGGTGGAAGTAGGTGGAGAAGGCGCGGACCAGCTTGGCGGCGGTGGCCAGGTCGGTCTCGCCGAGGAGCCGGGCGGCGGCCTCGCCGTCGGTGCGGGTCAGGGCGCGGACCTGTTCGACGAGGTCGAGGAGGTCCTGACCTTCCTGCCGGACGAGGGTCTCGCCGAGGAGGTCGCCGAGGCGGCGGATGTCGGCGCGCAGGGCACCGTTGTCACCCCTGGTGCCCTGGGGAGTTCCGGGGGCGGCGAGCTCGGCGGGGGTGTTGTCGGCACTGCTCACAGGTGCGGCTCCTTGCAGGGATGGTGCAGTCATTGAGCACGTCTGGGCGGGTGGCGGACCGCGCTGTCCGACGTCCCCAGGATAGGTGTCCCCGTCCGGGGGGAATCACACCGTCCGCAGGGTGGGCACCGGGCCCGGGAGGACGGGTGCGGGGCCTGTCACGGCCTTGCTCGGAGCGGCGTCGCTGCCATACTTACGAAACCGTAGGTTACGGTCCCGTAGGCCGTAGCCGTGCCCCCGAGCCCCGACGAGGGACACCACATGACCGCTGGTCCGAAAGCCGTGGAAGAGTCACCCATGCCGCTCGACACTCCCGCCGGTTCTTCTGCCGCCTCCGCCCTGCCGTCCGCGACGCTGGGCGGCGAGCAGCGCAGATCGCTGGAACAGATCACCCTGCTGTTGTTCATCACCGTGCCGTTCCTGGCCCTGCTCGCCGCGGTACCGCTGGCCTGGGGCTGGGGCGTGAGCTGGCTGGACCTCGGGCTGATGACCGCGATGTACTACATCGGCTGTCACGGCATCACCATCGGCTTCCACCGCTACTTCACGCACGGCGCCTTCAAGGCGAAGCGTCCGCTGCGGATCGCGCTGGCGATCATGGGGTCGATGGCGGTGGAGGGGCCGCTGGTCCGCTGGGTCGCCGATCACCGCAAGCACCACAAGTTCTCCGACGCGGAGGGTGATCCGCACTCGCCGTGGCGGTACGGCGAGACGGTCCCGGCCCTGATGAAGGGCCTGTGGTGGGCACACGTCGGCTGGATGTTCGACGAGGAGCAGACGCCGCAGCACAAGTACGCACCGGATCTGATCAAGGACCCGGCGATCCGCACGGTCTCCCGCCAGTTCGTCCTGTGGACGACGGTGTCGCTGCTGATCCCGCCGCTGGTCGGCGGGCTGGTGACATGGTCCTGGCAGGGCGCGCTGACCGCGTTCTTCTGGGGTTCCCTGGTCCGGGTGGCGCTGCTGCACCACGTCACGTGGTCGATCAACTCCATCTGCCACGCGGTCGGCAAGCGCCCCTTCAAGTCCCGCGACCGCTCCGGCAACGTCTGGTGGCTCGCGGTCCTGTCCTGCGGCGAGTCCTGGCACAACCTGCACCACGCCGACCCGACCTGCGCCCGGCACGGCGTGCTGAAGGGGCAGCTGGACTCCAGCGCCCGGCTGATCCGCTGGTGCGAGCTGGCGGGATGGGCGTACGACGTGCGGTGGCCCAGCGCGGCCCGGCTCGACGCCCGCCGCCAGGACGGCGCCCGGGGCGAGGAGAGGGCCCCGCTGGGGGCATGATTGACGAGTGGCGATCGACAGCAGTGCGAACAACGGCAGCAAGGGAAAGTCCTCCGGGTCCTCCGGGTCCGCGTCCTCGGGGGGCCGGCGGGCCCGGCGGGTGCGGATGACCGGCGCGGAGCGCCGTGAGCAGTTGCTGGACATCGGCCGCACGCTCTTCGCCGAGCGCGGCTACGAGGGCACGTCGGTGGAGGAGATCGCGGCGAAGGCCGGGGTCTCCAAGCCGGTGGTCTACGAGCACTTCGGCGGCAAGGAGGGGCTGTACGCGGTGGTCGTGGACCGCGAGATGCGGCAGCTGCTGGACATGGTGACCGGCGCGCTGACCGCGGGGCATCCGCGGGAGCTCCTCGAACAGGCGGCGTTCGCGCTGCTCGACTACATCGAGACGTTCACCGACGGCTTCCGGATCCTCGTCCGCGACTCCCCCGTCGCCCAGTCGACGGGCACCTTCGCGTCGCTGATCAGCGATATCGCCACGCAGGTCGAGGACATCCTGGGCCTGGAGTTCAAGGCCCGCGGCTTCGATCCGAAGCTGGCGCCGCTGTACGCGCAGGCCCTGGTCGGCATGGTGGCCCTGACCGGCCAGTGGTGGGTGGACACCCGCAAGCCGAAGAAGGCGGAGGTGGCGGCGCATCTGGTGAACCTGGCGTGGCACGGGCTGGGGAATCTGGAGCCCAAGCCGCGGCTGATAGGGCACCGCAAGAACTGAGGTCGCCCCGTCGAGGGGCCGCGCCGTACGGCGCGCAGGGCACCGCGCAGATCCGCGCCGGCCTCGAACCAGCAGCCTTCTCCTGCCTCCCCAGGCCGGCGGCGAGCTGGATGTGGTCGAGGCCGGTGCTCATTGCGGAGCGTCCGGTCAGCGGGTGGTCTTCTGGGCTACGGCGAAGATGCGACGGAACGGGAAGACCGTGCCGTGGCGGCCGGTCGGGTAGGCGCGGCGCAGGGCGTCGCGGTATTCGGCGAGGAAGGCGTCGCGGGCCTCCGGATCGTCTTCGAGGGCGGTGAGGACGGGGCGCAGGGCCGTGCCCTTGACCCAGTCGAGGACCGGGTCGTCGCCCTGGAGCAGTTGGACGTAGGTGGTCTCCCACACGTCGGTGGAGCAGCCGAGGTCGGTCAGGCGCTGCAGGTAGTCGGCGGGTCCGAGGATGTGGACGAAGCGGCGGCCGTGCCGGTCCAGCCGGTCGCGCCACTGGGGCGAGTCGCACAGTTCGCCCAGGAGGGCGTGGCTGGGCGAGGTGAAGTTGCCCGGGACCTGGAAGGCGAAGGTGCCGCCGGGGGTGAGGGCGTCGATCCAGCGGGCGAAGGAATCCGGGTGGTTGGGGACCCATTGCAGGGCCGCGTTGGAGACGATCAGGTCGTAGGGCTCTTCGGGGGTCCAGGTGGCGGCGTCGGCGGGGGCGAAGTCGAGGTGGCCGCCGCCGGGGGTCGGGCCGGCGTAGGACTCGGCCTCCTTGAGCATTTCGGGAGAGTTGTCGAAGCCGGTGATGTGCGCGTCCGGCCAGCGGTCGGCGAGCTGGACGGTGACATTGCCGGGGCCGCAGCCGAGATCGGCGATCCGGGCGGGGCGGCCGGGGCGGGGAAGTTGTGGTATCCGGGCGAGGAGGTCGTGGAAGGGCCGGGTGCGGTGACCGGAGTGGTGGAGATACTGCTGCGGATCCCAGGTCGGTACGTCGTGCATGTTCGATAACCCCTTTGCTCGTACAGGGCCGGCACGGGTTTGCGGTACATCGATCCGAACGCCGTTCGATCGAGTTCTGGCCATCTCGGATGGATTCCGGGCTCGCGGCCACGATGCCCAGTAGTCCAGCAAAATATATCTCGACGTCGAGATACTTGCCATCAAGAGACTTTACGTCGACAGACCCTTTACACTGATCGCCATGGAGGACGAGGTCGATCGACTGGTCGCAGCATGGCGCCGCGAGCGCCCGGACCTCGACGTGGAGCCGCTGGAGGTCCTCAGTCGTGTCTCCAGGCTGGCCAGGCACCTCGACCGGGCCCGCCGTCTCGCGTTCGCCGAGGTCGGCCTGGAGCCCTGGGAGTTCGACGTGCTGACCGCGCTGCGGCGCGCCGGCGCGCCCTACCAACTCTCCCCCGGCGCACTGCTCACCCAGACCCTGGTCACCTCCGGCACGATGACCAACCGCATCGACCGGCTCGCCAAGAAGGAGTTGGTGGAGCGGCTGCCGGACCCCAGCGACCGGCGCGGCGTGCTGGTCCGCCTGACGGCCAACGGCCGTGACAAGGCCGACGAGTCGCTGGCCGGGCTGCTGACGCAGGAGCGCGCCATCCTGGCCGAGCTGTCGCGCGCGCAGCGCCACGAATTGGCCGGTCTGCTGCGTCGGTTGACCGGACCGTTTGACAACGTGCCGAGTTAAGGCCATAGGGCCATAAGGCCATAGGTCCACGCGACCGGCGTCCTCTTGCCGGGCCGGCCCGGGGTGGGCTTGGATCATGGCATGAGCCAGCAGGGGACGGACGGGGCGCCAGTAGGTCCGTACTACGGCGGCGCGGGCAGACGGAGGCGGCGGTTCGCGGGGCGGACGGTGCTGGTGACCGGGGCCGCCGGCGGCATCGGAGCGGCGACCGCGGACCGGTTGGCGGCCGAGGGCGCCGCGGTGCTGCTGCTGGACATCGACGACGCCCGCGGGGAACGCACCGCACGGCGCATCCGGGCGGCCGGCGGACGGGCCTCCTACGAGCACTGCGACGTGGCCGGCGAGGACGACTGGCGGCGGGCCGTCGCCGCGGCACACACCCGCTACGGGCCGGTGGACGGCCTGGTCAGCAACGCCTACCTGCCGCACATGGCACCGGCCGACCAGACCTCTCCGGCGGACTGGGACCGGCAGTTGGCGGTGAATCTGACCGGGGCGTTCCTGGGCGTGCGGGCGGTGCTGGCGGACCTGCGGGAGCGCGGCGGCGCGGTGGTGCTCACATCGTCGGTGCACGCGCTGGTGGGGCTGCCGGGACGGCCTGCGTACGCGGCGTCCAAGGCGGGCCTGACCGGGCTGGGGCGGCAGTTGGCGGTGGAGTACGGGCCCGAGGTGCGGGTCAACTGCGTGCTGCCGGGGCCGGTGCTGACCGCCGCGTGGGACGGCATCGACGAGGAGCAGCGGCGGGCCAGCGCGGCGGAGACGGCGGCCCGGCGGCTGGGGCGGCCCGAGGAGGTCGCGGCGGCCATCGCGTTCCTGCTGTCCGAGGAGGCGTCGTTCGTGACGGGGGCGAGCCTGGTCGTGGACGGCGGCTGGAGCGTGTACAAGAACTCCTCGTGAGGCAGACCTGAAGGGGGCGGCGCTCCGCGGGCGGTCGTGGCGGGCGGCGCCCGTGACGTGGCGCCGCGGTGTGCCCCAGGGCCGCCCGGCGCCGGAATCCCGTATGCGAGCCAGGAGGTCCGATGGGCATCCGATTCGGCGGCGACTACAACCCCGAGCAGTGGCCGGAGGAGGTGTGGGCGCAGGACCTGGAGCTGATGAAGGCGGCCCACGTCACCATGGTCACGGCCGGGATCTTCTCCTGGGCGAAGGTCGAACCCCGGCCGGGGGAATGGGACTTCGGGTGGTTCGACCGGGTGCTGGACGGGCTGGCGGGCGCCGGGATCGAGGTGTGTCTGGCGACCATGACCGCGTCGCCGCCGCCGTGGTTGAGCCGGGCGCACCCGGAGATCCTGCCGGAGGGGCCGGACGGGCAGCGCCGCTGGCCGGGCGCGCGGCAGCACTTCTGCCCGTCCAGCCCGGTGTTCCGGGCGCACGCGGTGCGGCTGGTGGAGCAGTTGGCGACCCGGTACGCCGACCATCCGGCGCTGGCCATGTGGCATGTGGGCAACGAGTACGGGTGCCACACCCGGCAGTGCTTCTGCGAGGTGTCGGCGCAGGACTTCCGGCGCTGGCTACGGGAGCGCTACGGGACCGTGGCGGCGCTCAACGACGCCTGGTCGACGTCGTTCTGGTCGCAGGCGTACGGGGACTTCGCGGAGGTGCTGCCGCCGCGGACCGCGCCGACGTTCGCCAATCCGGCGCAGCAGCTGGACTATCTGCGGTTCGGCGACCAGGCGCTGAAGGACTGCTATCTGGCCGAGCGGGCGGTGCTCGACCGGCTGACGCCGGGGGTGCCGGTGACCACCAATCTGATGCCGCAGCACAAACCGGTGGACGCGTTCGGCTGGGCGCCGTCGATGGACGTGGTGGCGCTGGACTTCTACCAGGACCCGCACGTGCCGGACGACCACGTCCGGGCGGGTTACGTCTTCGACCTGATGCGGTCGGCGCGCGGCGGGCAGCCGTGGCTGCTGCTGGAGCAGGCGGCCGGCGCGGTCAACTGGCGGCCCCGCAACGGGCCCAAGCCGCCCGGCGCGATGCGGCTGTGGAGCTGGCAGGCGGTGGCGCAGGGCGCGGACGCGGTGCTGTTCTTCCAGTGGCGGCAGTCGAGGGGCGGGGCGGAGAAGTTCCACTCGGCGATGCTGCCGCACGGCGGGACGGACACCCGGATCTTCCGTGAGGTGTGCGAGCTGGGGCGGGAGTTGGCGGCGGTGCCGGGAATCGAGGGGACCCGGTCGCGGGCGTCGGTGGCGCTGCTGGCGGACTGGCAGAGCTGGTGGGCCCTGGAGCTGGACTCCCGGCCGTCCACCGCGCTGGACCACTCGCACAGCGCGCTGGCGCACTACCGCCCGCTGTTCGAGGCGGGGGTGGCGTGCGACGTGGTGCCGCCGGACCGGGACCTCACGCCGTACCCGATGGTGGTGGTGCCCAACCTGTACCTGCTGACGGCCGACCACGCGGCGCGGCTGGCGGCGTACGTCCGCGGCGGCGGCCACCTGGTGGTGTCGTTCTTCTCGGGGATCGTCGACGCGTGCGACCGGGTCCACCCCGGGGGCTATCCGGGCCCGCTGCGGGAACTGCTGGGGCTGCGGGTGGCGGAGTTCTGGCCGCTGGCGGAGGGGGCGTCGGTGGCGGTGGGGGGTGCGGGAGGCCACGGCGGGCGGGCCGACCTGTGGTCGGAGGAGATCGTGCCGGCGGGCGCGGAGGTGGTGGCGCGGTTCCTGGACGGGGAACTGGCCGGGCGGCCCGCGGTGACCCGGCACGACTACGGGCGGGGCACGGCCTGGTACCTGGGCACCCGGCTCGAACCGGCGCTGCTGCGGGCCCTGTTGGACGACGTGCGGGCCGCGGCGGGGGTGGCGCCGGTGCTGCCGGGGCTGCCGGCGGGTGTGCAGGCGACGGTGCGGGAGGGCGCCGGGGGCCGGTATGTGTTCCTGCTCAACCACGGGTGCCGGGCGGTGGAGGTGCCGCTGCCGGAGCCGCTGCGGGACGCTCTGTCGCCCCGGGCGGCGACGGTGACGCGGGTGGAGCTGGCCGCCCGGGGCGTGGCCGTGCTGACCGGTCCGGGCCCGGAGGGCGGTGGGGGCGCCGCGGGGTGATCCGTCCGGGCCGTCGGGCCGGGGCCCGGGGTCAGGGCACGGTGAGCGGGCCCGCCGCGGCCCCTTCGAGCTCGGCGGGGCCGACGCCGGCCCGGCGCGCCAGGGCGACCGCGGCGAGGGTGGAGTGCACGCCGAGCTTGCCCAGCACGTTCTGCATGTGGGTGCGGACGGTGTGCGGGGAGAGGAAGAGCCGCTCGGCGACCGCCTTGCGGCCCAGCCCCGCGACCATGCAGCGCAGCACCTCGCGTTCGCGCGGGGTCAGCGACTCCACCAGCCGTTCGCTCTCGGTGCGGTGCTTGCGGGCCGCGGTCAGCTCCCGCAGGACGCCGGTGAGCAGGGCGGGCGGCAGATGCGTCTCGTCGCGCAGGACGCCGCGGATGACGGCCAGCAGCCGGGAGAGCGAGGAGTCCTTGGCGACCCAGCCGGAGGCGCCGGCCTGGAGGGCGGCGGCGGCCCGGCGCGGGTCGTCGCGGTCGGCGAGGACCACGGTCCGCAGGTACGGGTGGCTGGTGCGCAGGCCGGAGACGAGCGCGATGCCGTCCGTCGGGCCGCCGCGGGGCGGGCTCTCACGGGGCGCGCCGTCGCGGGCGGGCCCCTGGGCGGGCACCGCGAGCAGCGGCGCGGCCAGGTCGGCGTCGGCGAGCAGGACATCGAAGCGGCGGCCGTCGGAGGCGGCCCGGTCCAGTGTGCGCAGCGCCGCCGGGGCGCTGCCCGCCGCGGCGACGTCCACGTCCACCTCCGCGGCCAGCGCGGCCGCCAGGGATTCGGCGAAGATGCGGTGGTCGTCGACCACCAGAACCCGGATTCGTTGCACAGAGACCCCCTGTCTCGGTGAACGGACCATAGCGGGCACGGCGCCCGGTTTGAAGATCGCCTCACCGCACGGCTGACGCCGCGGCCCCCGGCCACCCGCCCCGGGCGTGCCCCCCACGGTCTCGCCCCCTGGTCGGCACCGGCCCCCACCGGCGCTGGTGACAGCGTACGGACGGGGTGCGGCGGGGGAAGGTGATTGACGAAAGTGGCGGGGGCGCGCGGCGGCAGGCGGGAGGTTGACGGGGGCCTACACCGCCAGGCGGTGGGCGCCGGGGCCGGGGACGGCCGGGAAGATCCGCGGGGCGGTGTGGCCGGCGGCGGCGAACGCCGCGTACAGCGCCTCGGTGACGGCCGGTGCGGCGTCCTCGTCGACGAGGACGAGGGCGGAGCCGCCGAAGCCGCCACCGGTCATCCGGGCGCCGAGCGCGCCGGCGGCGCGGGCGGTGTCGACGGCGAGGTCGAGTTCGGCGCAGGAGATCTTGAAGTCGTCGCGGAGGGAGGCGTGTCCGGCGGTGAGCAGGGGGCCGATGGCACGGGGGTGACCGGCGTCGAGGTGGGCGACGGTCTGTTCCACCCGGTGGTTCTCGGTGACGATGTGACGGACCAGTCCCTGGACGACCGGGTCGCCGGCGAGCGTGTCCAGGGCCGCGGACAGATGCGCGTACGGGACGTCGCGCAGCGCACGCACGCCGAGCGCCCGCGCGCCGCGTTCGCATCCGGCGCGCCGCTCCGCGTATGCGCCGTCGCCCAGTTGGTGGCGGACGCGGGTGTCGACGACGAGGAGGCACAGCCCCTCCGCCGCCAAATCGAACGGAACGTGGCGGCGGGTGAGGTCGCGGGTGTCGAGGAAGAGGGCGTGGCCGGCGGTGCAGCAGGCGGCGGCGGTCTGGTCCATGATCCCGCAGGGCACGCCGACGAAGGCGTTCTCGGCGCGCTGGGCGAGCCGGGCCAGCTCCTCGCGGGGCAGCCCCAGGCCGTGCAGGTCGTCGAGGGCGAGCGCGGTGGCGACCTCCAGGGCGGCCGACGAGGAGAGGCCGGCGCCGAGCGGAACGGTGCTGGTGTAGTGCAGGTCGGCGCCGCCGACCGGCAGTCCGGCCGCCCGCATCGCCCAGGCCACGCCCGCCGGGTAGGCGGCCCAGCCGGCCCCGGCGGACGGCGGGCGGAGCTCGTCGAGGCGCAGCTCGACGACGCCGCCGTCGGCGCCTGCGGAGTGCAGCCGCAGCACCCCGTCGGTGCGGGGTGCTGCGGCGGCGAGGGTGGTGTGCGGGAGGGCCAGCGGCATCACGAAGCCGTCGTTGTAGTCGGTGTGTTCACCGATCAGGTTGACCCGACCGGGGGCCGCCCAGATGCCGGTGGGCTCCGCCCCGTACACGGCGCGGAAGGCCGCCGCCGTTTGCCGTGCGCCGTGCGCCGTGTCTGTCACGTGGGTTCCTTCGTGCGGTCGGCTCGGGGCTCCGCCCCGGACCCCGGTCCTCAAACGCCGGACGGGCTGGAATTTTCCGGGTCGGAATGTGCCGGGTCGGCGATGGCCTGCGCGAACTCCCAGGCGTCGGCGACGATTCCGGCCAGGTCGGTGCGGGTGGGGCGCCAGCCGAGGCGGTCGGTGGCGGTCCGTGCGGAGGCGACCAGGACGGCCGGGTCGCCGGGGCGGCGCGGGGCGGCGACCTCGGGGACGGGGTGGCCGGTGACCTTGCGGACGGTCTCGATCACCTCGCGGACCGAGAAGCCGTTGCCGTTGCCGAGGTTGCAGATGAGGTGTTGGCCCGGGTGGGCCGCCTTGAGGGCGAGGAGGTGGGCCTCGGCGAGGTCGGCGACGTGGATGTAGTCGCGCACGCAGGTGCCGTCGGGGGTCGGGTAGTCGTCGCCGTAGACGGAGATCGCCTCACGGCGGCCCTGGGCGACCTGGAGGACCAGCGGGATGAGGTGCGACTCGGGGTCGTGGCGCTCGCCGCAGCCGCGGTAGGCGCCGGCGACGTTGAAGTAGCGCAGGGAGACGGCGGCCAGGCCGTGCGCGGCGGCCTCGCCGCCGATCATGTGGTCGACGGCGAGCTTGCTGGCGCCGTAGGGCGAGGTGGGGGCGGTCGGGTCGGTCTCGGTGATCGGGGTGTCGACCGGCTCGCCGTAGGTCGCGGCGGTGGAGGAGAAGACGAGGGTGCGCACGCCGGCGGTGCGCATCGCGGCGAGCAGCGCCATGCTGCCGCCGACGTTGTTCTGCCAGTACTTCTCGGGCTTGGCCACGGACTCACCGACCTGGGAGAACGCGGCGAAGTGCAGGACCGCGTCGTAGGAGGCGTCGAGCCAGCGGGCGGCGTCGTGGATATCGCCCTCGACGAACGCGGCGCCGGCCGGGACGGCGGCGCGGAAGCCGGTGCTGAGGTTGTCGAGGACCGTGACGGTGTGTCCGGCCTCCAGCAGGCGCTGGGCCACCACGCTGCCCACGTAGCCCGCTCCGCCCGTCACCAGGTACTTGCTCATGGCTTGCTCGCTACCTCTCGCAGTCGGTCGGCCGCGATCTCCGGCGGCACGTCGTTGATGAACACGTTCATGCCGGACTCGGAACCCGCGAGGAACTTCAGCTTGCCGGAAGTCCTGCGGACGGTGAAGAGCTCTAGGTGGAGGGCGAATTGGGAGCGGTCCGCGGCGTGTACGGGCGCCTGGTGCCAGGCGGAGATGTACGGCGTCGGGGGCGCTTCCGGGCCGAAGATCCGGTCGAACCGCCGCAAGACTTCCAGGTAGATCTGTGGGAACTCTGTGCGGGCGGGCTCGTCGAGGGCGAGCAGGTCGGGGACCCGGCGCCTGGGGTAGAGGTGCACCTCGTAGGGCCAGTGCGCGGCGTACGGGACGAAGGCGACCCAGTGGTCGCCGTCGAGGACGACCCGGCGTCCGTCGGCGCGTTCGCGGGCGACGACGTCGTCGAAGAGGTTGCGGCCGGTGGCCTCGCGGTGCGCGGCGAGCGAGGCCAGCATCCGCTCGGTGCGCGGGGTGACGAAGGGGTAGGCGTAGATCTGGCCGTGCGGGTGGCCGAGGGTGACGCCGATCTCGGCGCCGCGGTTCTCGAAGCAGAAGACCTGGGCGACGCCGGGGCGCCGGGAGAGGTCGGCGGTGCGGTCGGTCCAGGCGTCGAGGACGAGTGCGGCCTGGTCCTCGGTGAGGTCGGCGAACGAGGCGTCGTGGTCGGGGGTGAAGCAGACCACCTCGCAGCGGCCGTGGTCGCCGGCCAGGGAGGGGAAGCGGTTCTCGAAGACGGCGACGTCGTAGGCGTCGGCGGGGATCTCGGTGTGCCGGCCCTCGCGCGAGGGGCACAGCGGGCACTCGTCGGCCGGCGGGTGGTAGGTGCGGCCCTGGCGGTGGGAGGCGATCGCGACGGCGTCGCCGAGCAGCGGGTCGGCACGGACCTCGGCGGCGGTGGCGACCGGGTCGAGGGGGCGGGGGTCGGTGGCGGTGCGGACGGTGTCGTCGGACGCGTCGTAGTAGATCAGCTCCCGGCCGTCCGCGAGCCGGGTCGTCGTCTTCTTCACCGGGAGCTCCTCACCATGGCGGCCACACCACCCAAACACAAACAAACACAATGAAGCACAATCGAACAGCGCCGTCAACGCGCGGTCGTGATCGCCCCGCTGGGTTCACGGCACGGCCCCTCGATCCCGCATAACGGCCATAGCGGATAAACAGCGACACATTCCAAAACCATCGCCCATGATCCAACAACTGAATCAAACAAAACTATTCAGTTTTCGGACGACTGTGCGTACGTTTTTGTGCGTTCGCTTCGCGCACACCGCTGCGCCCCCGACAAGGCAGTACTCCCCGGAAAGAGGGCCCATGATCACTCTGGCCGACGGGCTACGTCTCCCGACCAACGGGCTCGACTACGCGATCTTGGCCATCTATTTCGTCGTCGTCCTCGGCATCGGCTTCGCCGCCCGACGCAGCGTGAAGACGAGCCTGGACTTCTTCCTGTCCGGGCGGTCGCTGCCCGCCTGGGTCACCGGGCTCGCCTTCGTCGCCGCCAACCTCGGCGCCACCGAGATCCTCGGGATGGCGGCCACCGGCGCGCAGTACGGCGTCGCGGTCGTCCACTGGTACTGGATCGGTGCCATCCCGGCCATGGTCTTCCTCGGCCTGGTCATGATGCCCTTCTACTACCGCTCGAAGGTCCGCTCCGTACCGGAGTTCCTGCTCCAGCGCTTCGACAGGTCCGCGCACCTGCTCAGCTCGGTACTCTTCGCCTTCGCCGCCGTCCTGATCGCGGGCGTCAACCTCTACGCCCTGTCGATCGTCGTCGAGGCGCTGCTCGGCTGGCCGCAGTGGGTGGCCATCGTCGTCGCCGGGCTCTTCGTCCTCGCCTACATCACCGTCGGCGGCCTCTCCTCGGCGATCTACAACGAGGTGCTGCAGTTCTTCGTGATCCTCGCCGCGCTCATCCCGCTGGTCGTCCTCGGCCTCAAGCGGGTCGGCGGCTGGGGCGGCCTGACCCACTCGCTCACCTCGTCGCACGGCCCCAACTTCCTGACGGCCTGGGGCGGTACGGGCATCGGCCAGGCCAACCCGCTGGGCGCCAACTGGCTGACGATCATCCTCGGCCTGGGCTTCGTGCTCTCCTTCGGCTACTGGACCACCAACTTCGCCGAGGTGCAGCGCGCACTGTCCGCGAAGAACCTCTCCGCCGCCCGGCGCACCCCCCTCATCGCCGCCTTCCCGAAGATGTTCATCGTCTTCCTGGTGATGATCCCGGGCCTGGTCGCCGCCGTCCTCGTCCCGAAGATCGGCGCCCCGGGCGGCCTGCAGTACAACGACGCGATCCCCTACCTGATGCAGGAGCTGCTGCCCAACGGCGTGCTGGGCATCGCCGTCACCGGCCTGCTCGCCGCCTTCATGGCCGGCATGGCCGCCAACGTCTCGTCCTTCAACACCGTCTTCACGTACGACATCTGGGCCAAGTACGTGAAGCCGGGCCGGCCCGACGGGTACTACCTGCGCTTCGGCCGGCTGATCACCGCGATCGGCGTGCTGGCCTCGATCGGCACCGCCTTCATCGCCTCGTCGTTCTCCAACATCATGGGTTACCTCCAGACCCTGTTCTCCTTCTTCAACGTGCCGATGTTCGTGGTCTTCATCATCGGCATGTTCTGGAAGCGGGCCTCGGTGAAGTCCGGTGTCTGGGGCCTGCTCGCCGGCACCACCGCCGCGATGCTCAACTACTTCTGGATCTACAAGCAGGGCATCATCGCCATCCCCACCGACCAGGGCGCCAACTTCGTCTCCGCGATCGTCGGCTTCGTCGCGGGCGCGCTCGTCATGGTCGTCGTCACGCTCTTCACCGAGCCCAAGCCGGAGGCCGAGCTGGCCGGGCTGGTGTGGGGAACCACGGCGCCGGGCCTGGAGGAGCCGCCTTCCGAGGGCGACGACGCCTGGTACCGCAAGCCCGCGCTGCTCGGCTGGGGCGCCGTCGCCCTCGCCGCACTCTGCTACCTGCCCTACTCGCTCTGACTCACCTTGACCGGAGACCCCGCCATGTCCGAACTGCACAACGAAGTGAGCGAGTTGGAGCGCACGTCGGCCACCGCGGCCCGGCTCTTCGACGTCCGGCGCATCATCGGCGGCCTGTTCGTCGTCTACGGCGTGATGGTCACGATCGCCGGGCTCACCGCCTCCGACGCCGACCTGCGCAAGGCCCAGAACATCAACATCAACCTCTGGACCGGCCTGGGCATGCTCGCGCTCGGCCTGTTCTTCCTGGTGTGGCTGAAGCTGCGGCCCACCGTCCCGCCCGCCGCACAGGACCTGCCGGAGGAGCCCGGCGCCCGGTCCTAGGCCAGACCCTGGGCCCGGTCCGGCCCCGACCCGCCCGACGGGCCCTGGCCCGACCGGGACCGCTGGACGCGCTCCAGCAGGCCGGTCCGGGCGGCCAGCGCGGCCGCCTCCAACCGGGAGCCCACCTCCAGCTTCATCAGCACCCGCTGGACGTGGGTGCGGGCGGTGCTCGGCGCGATCGCCATGCCGGCCGCGATCACCCGGGTGTCCTCGCCCTCCGCGACCCGGACCAGCACCTCCACCTCGCGCGGGGTGAGGAGCTGGAGCAGCCGCGCCCCCTCGTCGTCGGGCTGGGCGGCGGGGTGCAGCAACTCCCCGAACGCCTGCTGGAGCAGTTGCGGGGCGACTGCCGCCTCGCCCGCCCGCGCCTTGAGCATCGCCCGCTCGACGCCCTCGATGCGCTCGTCGTTGCGGACGTAACCGGAGGCCCCGGCGGCGAAGGCGGCGGCGATCCCGCGCGGGCTGGGCACCGGCCCGAGCACCACCACCGCGATCTGCGGCCGTTCCTTCTTGATCCGGACGACCGGGTCGAAGACACCTGGCTCGGCCGGCCCCGCGGTGCCCAGCAGACACACCTCCGGCGACCGGCTCACCACCAGTTCCGCGGCCCCGGCGCTGGGCGCGGCGGCCGCCAGGACCCGGTGCCCCCGCAGTTTCAGGGCCGAGGCGAGCGCCTCGGCGAGCAAGCGGTGATCGTCGACGACCATGAGCCGCACGCCCATCGAGCGGACCCCCTCAACTCCCCGACTGCCCAGTCTCGCTCCGTGTGTTCCCGGGAAGCTACACGCTCGGCCGCCGATGCGCGCCCCTTAGGGGGGAGAAGACCACCGGAACGCGGGAATCCCGTCCCATCGGGGCCGATTGCCGCCCCTTTCCCGGACCCCGGACCGGTGGCCGGCACGGGCCTACGCGTCCTCGGCCAGCTCCAGCCAGCGCAGCTCCAACTCCTCGCGCTGCCCGCCCAGTTCGCGCAGCTGCGCATCCAGTCCGGCGATCTTCTCGAAGTCGGTGGCGTGCTCGGCCATCTGCGCGTGCAGCGACGCCTCCTTCTCCCCGATCTTGTCCAGTTGGCGCTCGATCCGCTGGAGCTCCTTCTGCGCCGCGCGGTTGACGGCGGCCGGCTTCTTGGGCGCCGCGGCGGCCGGCTGCGCGGGCGCCGGTGTCGCCGCCTCGATCACCTTCTGCCGGCGCTCCAGGTACTCGTCCAGGCCGCGCGGCAGCATCCGCAGCGCCGCGTCGCCCAGCAGCGCGAACACCCGGTCCGTCGTGCGCTCCACGAAGTACCGGTCGTGGCTGATGACGATCATCGAGCCGGGCCAGCCGTCGAGCAGGTCCTCCAGCTGCGTCAGGGTCTCGATGTCGAGGTCGTTGGTCGGCTCGTCCAGGAACAGCACGTTCGGCTCGTCCATCAGCAGCCGCAGGATCTGCAACCGCCGCCGCTCACCGCCGGAGAGGTCCCCGACCGGCGTCCACTGCTTCTCCTTCGTGAACCCGAACTTCTCGCACAGCTGCCCCGCCGTCATCTCCCGGCCCTTGCCGAGGTCGACCCGGTCACGGACCTGCTGGACGGCCTCCAGCACCCGCAGCGCGGGGTTGAGCTCGGCGACCTCCTGCGAGAGGTAGGCGAGCTTGACGGTCTTGCCGACCACGACCTTGCCGGCCGCCGGCTGCTGCTCGCCCCCACTACGGGCGGCGGCCTCCAGCGTCCGCAGCAGCGAGGTCTTGCCCGCGCCGTTGACGCCGACCAGACCGATCCGGTCACCCGGGCCCAGCTGCCACGTCAGGTGCTTGAGCAGCACCTTCGGCCCGGCCTGGACGGTCACGCCCTCCAGCTCGAAGACCGTCTTGCCCAGCCGCGAGCTGGCGAACTTCATCAGTTCGGCGTTGTCCCGCGGCGGCGGCACGTCCGCGATCAGCTCGTTGGCCGCCTCGATCCGGAACCGCGGCTTGCTGGTCCGCGCCGGGGCGCCGCGCCGCAGCCAGGCCAGCTCCTTGCGCATCAGGTTCTGCCGCTTGGCCTCCTCGGAGGCGGCGATCCGCTCCCGCTCGGCCCGCGCGAAGACGTAGTCGGAGTAGCCGCCCTCGTACTCGTGGACGGCGCCGCGCTGGACGTCCCACATCCGCGTCGCGACCTGGTCCAGGAACCACCGGTCGTGGGTGACGACGACGAGCGCGGAGCGCCGCGCCGCCAGATGCCGGGCGAGCCAGGAGATCCCCTCCA
Source organism: Streptomyces noursei (assembly GCF_016917755.1). Classification (GTDB taxonomy): domain Bacteria; phylum Actinomycetota; class Actinomycetes; order Streptomycetales; family Streptomycetaceae; genus Streptomyces; species Streptomyces yunnanensis. The sequence continues at coordinate 4,381,157 of NZ_CP070326.1, forward strand.
CGTCGAGGTGGTTGGTCGGCTCGTCCAGCACGATCAGGTCCTGCTCGGCGATCAGCAGCTTGGCCAGCGCGATCCGCCGCCGCTCACCACCGGACAGCGGCCCGATGACGGTGTCCAGGCCCTGCGTGAACCCCGGCAGGTGCAGATCCCCGAACAGCCCGGTCAGCACGTCCCGGATCTTGGCGTTGCCGGCCCACTCGTGATCGGCGAGATCACCGATCACCTCGTGCCGGATGGTGGCGGCCGGGTCCAGCGAATCGTGCTGGGTCAGCACGCCCAACCGCAGGTCACCGGCGTGCGTGACCCGACCGGTGTCGGCGGACTCCAGCTTGGCGAGGATCCGAATCAGCGTGGTCTTGCCGTCGCCATTCCGACCCACGACGCCGATCCGGTCGCCCTCGTTGACACCGAGGGAGACACCGTCGAGCAGCGCACGGGTCCCGTACACCTTGTCGACGGCTTCCAGATTGACGAGGTTGGCGGCCATCTCACTCCTGGTCTGTGCATCCCCGATCGGGGATCGGTCGGTCTCCAAGAGTAGTCGCCACGGGGCGGGAGGCTTCGGGGGTGGCTGCCTGGGGGCCACACGCAGGGGCGGTCACCCTTTGTGATGACCCACGGCGATACGGCCGCCCTGTTGGACGAGCAGGCCGAAGAATCCCACCCATGGAACGACACTGGCCGAGGCCCCCGCTGAACGGGTACACGGTGGACCACCTGTTCACACTGCCGGATCTCCCGCGGCACACGGATTTGATCGACGGGAGCCTGGTCTTCGCGGCCCCGCAGAACAATTTCCACTGCACCGCGGTCGACCTGCTGATGAGCGGCCTGCGTTCGAGTCGGCCGGCCGAGGTCAAGGTCAGTCACGACATGACCGTCATCCTCGACAGGCGCAACGGCCCCGAGCCTGATCTGAGCGTGATCCGGGCAGCAGCGGTCACCGGGCTGAACCAGATGAGCTTCCGGGGCAGGGACGTGCTCCTCGCCGTCGAGGTCGTCTCCCCGGACTCCGAATCCCGCGATCGCACGACCAAGCCGTGGAAGTACGCCGCCGCCGGGATCCCGAATTTCTGGCGCGTCGAGTGCGACGGAGGCGACGGCAGGCCCGTCATCCACGTCTATGAGCTCGACGCGATGACCAGGGCGTACGTGCACATGGGCGTCCACCGCGACCGGATCAAGGTCGACAAGCCCTACCCCATCGACATCGACCTGACCGCCATCGACGAGCTCTAGGCGTCGCCCTTGAGGGCCGACACGAACGACGACCACCTGGCGGCGGAGAAGACCAGCGCGGGCCCCTGCGGATCCTTGCTGTCCCGGACGGGGACGACGCCGGGGAGGCCGTCGGCGACCTCGACGCAGTCCCCGCCGGTGCCGTTGCTGTAGCTGCTCTTACGCCACGAAGCGTTACTCAAGTCGAGCGCTCTGCTTGCCATTTCGGTAGTCCCCTGCCGCTGTCTCGATCACGGACAGAGACGCCGCGGGCGACAGTGCGGCGGCCCTGAGCAGATCGTACGACTCGCGGTACTGCTTCACGAGCGGCGGATAGTCGATGAGTTGGCCGCTGTGCAGGCTCTCGACGTACAGCACTGGTGGTGCATCCGCAAACGTCATGAACTTGGCCATCCCCATCGCGAACGGCCCCAGTCCGTCGTATTCCGGAAGGAGCTGCAGAATCGAGTGTGTGGTCCTTACCACCCTCGCAATGTGCTCCAGCAGTTCCGCCATCTGCTCGCCTTGGAGGGCTGGACGACGAACCAGTGACTCGCTCAGGATCACCCAGAACTTCGGGGGTGCTTCCGCGTCGAAGATCACAGCCCGGGACATCCTGGCCGTCACCTTCTCCTCGACCTCATCGTCCGTCACCCTCGGCATAGCAGCCCGCACAACCGCCCGCGTGTAGTCCGGCGTCTGCAGCAGGCCCGGGACGAGCATCGGCGCCCACTCCTCAATGGTCTCGGCCCGCTGCTCCATCTCCAGCGCGTCTGCGAAGTACTCCGCGTGACCGGCCCGGCGGGCCTTCGCCGCCGCTTCGCAGCGACGCTCGAAGAATCCGTTCGTGTTGAGCTTCTTGTCCACGTGGAGGGCCAGATCCAGCGGCATGCTGCGCTCGCCGCGTTCGATCTGGCTGAGCAGCGAGATGCCGCGATAGCTGCCCTCCGCCAGCTGTTCGAGCGTGAGGCCGGCCTGTTCCCGTAGGAAGCGCATCTCGGCGCCGTAGAAGCACGGGACACTGGCTGAGGGGTCTGCGTCCTTGCGAGGGGGCATAACTCACCACCGCTGCTTGCTCGTTGCCCGGTACAAAGCGATTCCTCGGCACGCTATGCGCGCACGGCGCCGCCGCGTGGGCAATCCGCCGTAATGCGCACATGTGGGTGGCTCACTCGGGCGCCACCGGATCGTACGTTCCCTCGACCCGGTGGGCCACGTCGCGGCCCGGCACGACGTAAAGGCTCAAAGACCGGGGAAAGGACCTATCCCAACCCCTCCGACCTCCCCGTCACCCACGCCACCCACACGGGTGACTTGGGCCAACTCAGCTGGATTTGAGGAGGGTTGAGCGGCATATGCTCGCCGCGACACGTGCACCACCGCACACATGCTTCGGCCCCCGGCCGGGACGGCAATCCCGAACGAGGGCCTGACCAACTAGGAAGCCGAAACCTTCCCAATGGCTCTCAAGAACCCTAGCGCGCCCTCGCGCCCCGTGTCCCGCGTTCCCGCGCCGACTCCCTCGTCCGGCGTCATTCACGCCAACTCCCGTCACACCAGCCACTTCACAGTGGTGGGCAACCACCTCGCCCAGCACCGTGGACTGACGCTCGTGGCGATCGGGCTCGCCCTGCACATCCAGTCGCTGCCCGCCGGGGCCCGCATCGGCATCAAGTGCCTGGCCGCCCGCTTCCCCGAGAGCGAGGCACGGATCGCCTCCGCGCTGCGAGAGTTGGAGGCGGCTGGGTACCTGAAGCGCACGCGGGAGCGACTGCCGAGCGGGCGGGTGGTGACGCGCACGGTCTCGTACAACCAGCCGGGCGCAGCCCCCTGCCCCGTGGCCCGCCCCGCCCAACGGGCCGCGAGGCCGGAACGGGAACACGAGGCGAAGCCGACGCCACGGTCGACGCCGAAACCCGAACCGGCACCGAAACCGGCACGTGCACCGCTTCCCGCGCCGCGTCGCCCCAGCCCGGACGGGACGCGCCTGGCCCACCGCATACTCGTGGAGCTGCGGCGCGACGATCCGCGCCTGCTGCTCTCCGAGGCGGACGTGGCACGCCTCGCCCCGGCCGTGAGCGCCTGGCTCGAACGCGAGGCACCGCCTGATGCCGTACGCCGCACCCTCGCGGCCGATCTGCCGCCCGACCTCCGCAGTCCGGCGGCCTTGCTCGCCCACCGCCTCACGGCGTCGCTGCCGCCGCCGCTCCCAGCCAGCACACCGGCGCCTCCGCGCCCGGACCCCCTCCAGACCTGCGACGGCTGCGAACGCGCCTTCCGCGCGCCGCAACCGGGACTGTGCCGCGACTGCCGATCCAGCCTCATGGAGGCTGGCGGACGGCCTGCCGCGGTACCCGTGACGCCGCGCCCGCGCCGGGCCGTCAGTCGACGTACTCCATCGTGATCGGGGCGGTGTTGTTCGTCAGGTCCGCGTCCGGGTGCTCCGGATCGGGTTTCACGGAGATCGTGCCCTGTGCGCCCTCGACCCGTTTGTCGATGCGGAACCGCAGTATGGCGGGGTCGGTCAGAGGTGCCGGGCACAGCACCTTCCGGTTCTTCTGGTCGACGTAGCCGCAGTAGAGCGTTTCGTGCCCTTCGCCCGATGGGTGCCATCCCAGGCTGACGCCCTCGGGCAGGGTCAGGTACGTGTCACCCTCGAAGTAGCCGTTCACGTCCATCACGCTGATGTCGTTCGTCTGGCCCACCTGGCCCTTGAGGTTGAACCCGTTGACCTGCCGATCCTGGGTCCGGGTGGTGAGGAACCGCACTCCACCGTGGGCCGACTCCCGGCCGTACGTGGTGAAGAGGCTGCCGTCGACCGTGCGGAGCCCGAGCGGCGCACCGGATCCCCGCGGGGCCGAGTCGGGCAGCTGTGCATCGGCCGGTGTGTTGGGCGCGGGATACACGGTGTAGGTGATCAGGCCCTGTCTTCCGGTCTCGGCGACCGCGGCCGTGAACGGCCGGTCGGTCTCGTACGCCGCTCCGGCGGGCAGCGGCCCGGGGAACGCACAGACCGCCTTCGTCGGCGCGTCGGCCTTGTCGTAACGGCAGTTGCTGTACTGCCTGCGCAGCGTCGCCTGCCCCTTCGTGGTGTCGAACCTCACCGCCTTCGCGGCGGACAGCTCGACGGTCACCTTGACGTTCCTGGCAGTCACCGGCCCCCGTGTCCGGGGAAAGGCCGCTCGCCTCCAAGTTGACGTAGAACGGTTCGGAAGAGTCGGCTATTTGCTCCCGTTCCGACTTGTCGAACGCCCGGAGGTAGTGCGTGTGCAGCGCGTCCTTGAACGCCAACTTCGCCCTCTGGGAAGACTTGTCCGTCCGCTCGGAGCCCTTCGCGCCGCAGGACGTCACCGCCCCGCCGAGCGCCATCACCAGTGCGGCCGCCACGGCCGTGGTCGCGCGCCGTCGCCGGATGCCCGCTCTCGAACCCGTCATGCAAGATCAGACTCGAACGGCATGGCGAGCGGTTGCCGGGTGGCGGACACGGCAGGGACGCGGATCGGACACGGCAACACGGCAACACGGCCCGAACGGCTCGGGGGTGCCGAATGGCCGTTCAGGAGCCGGCCGTTGGTGACGACCGTCGCGTCGCGTCAGCCGTCGGCGACGACCGTCGCGCCCGGTACCGGACCGGCGGCGGTGCGGGCCGTGCGGCAGGTGCCCGAGGCCCGCAGGGCGGCGGCGACCCGGTCGGCCTGGTCGGCGTCGGCCACCAGGAACGCCGTGGTCGGGCCGGAGCCGGAGACCAGGGCGGCCAGCGCCCCGGCCTCGGTGCCGGCGGTGAGGGTGGCGGCCAGCGACGGGCGCAGCGCGAGCGCCGCCGCCTGGAGGTCGTTGTCCAGGGCCGCGGCGAGGGCGGCCGGGTCGCCGGTGCGCAGCGCGTCCAGGAGGGCCGGGGACGGCTCGGGGTCGGGGATGTCGGCGGTGGTCGCGCCGGTGCCGGAGGCGTCGCGGAGGCGGTCGCACTCCTTGTAGACGGCGGGGGTGGACAGGCCGCCGTCGGCGACCGCGAAGACCCAGTGGAAGGTGCCGCCGACGGGCAGCGGCTCCAGCAACTCGCCCCGGCCGCGGCCGAGCGCCGCGCCGCCGACCAGGCTGAACGGTACGTCGCTGCCCAACTCGGCGCAGATGGCGAGCAGTTCGTCCTGGGTGGCGCCGGTGCCCCACAGGGTGTCGCAGGCCAGCAGGGCGCCGGCGGCGTCCGCGCTGCCACCGGCCATGCCGCCGGCGACCGGGATGTCCTTGGCGATGTGCAGGTGGACGGCGGGGTCCAGGCCGTGGCGGGCGGCCAGCGCGCGGGCCGCGCGGGCCGCGAGGTTGGTGTCGTCCAGCGGGACCTGGTCGGCGTCCGGGCCGGTGCAGGTGAGCGTCAGGGCGTCCGCGGGGGTGGCGGTGACCTCGTCGTACAGGCCGACGGCCAGGAAGACGTTGGCCAGGTCGTGGAAGCCGTCGGGGCGGCGCCCGCCGACGGCGAGCTGGACGTTGACCTTGGCGGGCACCCGGACGGTGGTGCCGGGGGCGCCGGTGCTGTCGGGGCGGCTCATCGGGTGGGCTCCTGGTCGGTGGCGTCGGCGGCCGGAACCTTGTTCTCGGCGATGGCGATGAACGACTCGATGGTCAGCGACTCGCCGCGGGCCTGCGGCGAGACGCCGGCCGCGACCAGGGCCGCCTCGGCCGCCGAGGCCGAGCCCGCCCAGCCGGCGAGGGCGGCCCGCAGGGTCTTGCGGCGCTGGGCGAAGGCCGCGTCGACGACGGCGAAGACCTCTTCGCGGGAGACCCGGGACGGGAGCGGTTCGGCGCGGCGGACGAGGGAGACCAGGCCGGACTCGACGTTCGGGGCGGGCCAGAAGACGTTGCGGCCGATCGCACCGGCCCGCTTGACCTCGGCGTACCAGTTGGCCTTGACCGACGGGACGCCGTAGACCTTGTTGCCGGGCCCGGCGGCGAGCCGGTCGGCGACCTCGGCCTGGACCATGACCAGGGTCCGCTCGATGGTCGGGAACCGCTCCAGCATGTGGAGGAGGACCGGGACGGCGACGTTGTACGGGAGGTTGGCGACCAACGCGGTGGGCGCCGGGCCGGGGAGTTCGGTGATGTGCAGGGCGTCGCTGTGCACCAGGGTGAAGCGGTCGGCGCGCTCGGGCAGCCGGGCGGCGACGGTGCCGGGCAGCGCCGCGGCGAGCACGTCGTCGATCTCGACAGCGGTGACCCGGTCGGCGGCCTCCAGCAGCGCCAGGGTCAGCGAGCCCAGGCCGGGGCCGACCTCGACGACCACGTCGTCGGGGCGGACCTGCGCGGTCCGGACGATCCGGCGGACGGTGTTGGCGTCGATGACGAAGTTCTGGCCGCGCTGCTTGGTGGGGCGTACGCCCAGCGCTGCGGCCAGTTCCCGGACATCGGCGGGGCCCAGCAGCGGGCCGATTTCGTCAGTGGTCTTGCGGTCGCTCACCCGTGAAGCTTACGGCCGCAGGCCGGCCAGGGGCTCGCGCCCCGGGTGACGTAGAGCTTCTTGGCCCGGTAGGTCTGCTCCTCGGCGGGTGCGTCCTGGGGGCGACCGCTGCCGCCGAGCCGGCGCCAGGTGCCGACGTCGAACTGGTAGAGCCCGCCGTAGGTGCCGGAGGCGTCGACCGCGTCCGGCCGGCCGCCGGCCTCGCACGCGGCCAGTGCGCCCCAGGCGAGGTCGTCGGCGCCGCGGACGGAGGTGGGCAGCGCCCGGGTGCCGACGTGGACGATCTGCGGGCGCGGCGCCTGGACCGTCTCGGTCGCGACCTTGCGGGGCTTGCGGCGCACGCCGTTGACGGTGTCCAGGCGGTAGGTGACCCGCCGCAGGCCGGGGACGCCGGGGCGGACCACGGCCTCGGTGCCGACGGTCAGCTGCGGGTCGGGCCGCTTGACGGTGCGGAACGGGATGGTCTCCTCGCGGACCTCGGTGGTGCCGGTGATCCGCAGCACCGAGACGGTCTGGTCCTCACGGGGGAAGCTGTCCGGCGGCACCGAGGTGGTGTCGTGGTCGCGCAGCGCCAGCCCAGCCTCGGCGAGGGCCTCGCGGACGGTGGCGGCGTTGGTGCGGACCCGGTACTCGCGGCCGTCGGCGACGAAGACCAGGGAGCGCTCGGTGCGGACGTGCAGTTCCAGGCCGTGCCGGCCGATGGGCTGGGAGCGGGCGGTGGAGAGGTAGGCGCCCTCGGCGCGGACGCCGAGCTGGTGCAGCGCACCGGCGACGGTGTCGGCGGTGGTCCACACCTGGCGGCGCTCCCCGTCGAGGGTGAGCATGACCGGCCGGCCGTGGCGGACCACGACCTCGTCGCCGCTGGTGAGGTCGGAGCCGGGGGCGGGGGCGACGATGTCGTGGTCGCCGATCGCGAGGTTCTGGTCGGCGAGGAGTTCGTCGACGTCGTCGGCGAAGGTGTGCAGCGTGTGGGGGTCGCCGTCGACGCTGAGCTTGACGGCCTTGTCGTGCGCGACGAAGGCCGTGGTGCCGCCGGCGAGGAAGGCGACGACCAGGGCCCGGGGCACCAGCCGACGCAGTTGTTCGGGCCTCTCGCGGGTGCGCCGGCGGCGGCCCCGGCCGCGCCCGGCTCGGTGGCCACTGGGCGAAGGAGTCACGCTGCACCTGCCACGGGTCGTCCGGTAACCGCTCAACCGCGGAATGTAGCGGAGGGCGGGCGGCGAGGGCGAACTCGCGCCACGGCGGGGCGGGTCCGCCGGGCGCGGTGCGGCGGCCGTCAGTAGTCGAACGCGCGGGCGGTGTTGGCGGCGACGGCCGAGGCCAGCGCGTCCTCCGTCATGCCCTTGACGTCGGCCATGGCCCGCAGGGTGAGCGGGATGAGGTAGGGCGCGTTGGCCCGTCCGCGGTACGGCGCGGGGGTGAGGAAGGGCGCGTCGGTCTCGACGAGCAGCAGTTCCGGCGGGGCGATCGCGAGGGCGTCGCGCAGCGGCTGGGCGTTCTTGAAGGTGACGTTGCCGGCGAAGGACATGAAGTAGCCGGCCGCGGCGCAGACCTCGGCCATCGCGGCGTCGCCGGAGTAGCAGTGGAAGACGACCCGGTCGGGCGCACCCTCCTCGCGCAGGATGCGCAGCACGTCGTCGTGGGCCTCGCGGTCGTGGATGACCAGGGCCTTGCCGTGCCGCTTGGCGATCTCGATGTGGGCGCGGAAGGACCGCTCCTGGGCGGCCATGCCCTCGGGGCCGGTGCGGAAGTGGTCCAGGCCGGTCTCGCCGACGCCGCGGACCTCGGGGCGGGCGGCGAGCGCGTCGATCTCGGCGAGGGCGGCGTCCAGCGCGGCGTCGCCGCCCGGCTCCCTGGCCCCCTGCCGCGACCAACCGTCGGGATCGCCGAGGACGATCCGGGGCGCCTCGTTGGGGTGCAGGGCGACGGTGGCGTGGATGGCCTCGTGGGCGGCGGCGGTGTCCGCCGCCCAGCGGGAGCCGTTCAGGTCGCAGCCGACCTGGACGAGGGTGGTCACGCCGACCGACGCGGCCGTGGCCAGGGCCTCCTCGACGGTGGTCCCCTGCATGTCCAGGTGGGTGTGCGAGTCCGCGACCGGAACCCGGAGCGGTTCGGGCAGCGGCGGCGGGGTGTCTTTGTCCTGCTTGGCCATGGCCGCGATCCTACGAGGACCGCGGCCGCCGCCTCACTTGCGGTGGTGCTGGAAGGGGTGCAGCAGGTCGGAGAGGTGCCAGTGGTGCCGTCCCGACTCGGCGGCGGGGTCGCCGTCCGCGCCCTGGTGGGAGTTCTTCCGGTGATGCGGGCGCTGGTGCATGTTCGCGATCGCGTCGGAGACCATCGAGACCTGGCCGGAGCGCATGATGCGGACAACGTGGCCGCCGCAGTTGAGGCACGTCGGACGGGTCAGGGGGGATGGGACCCGCTCGCCGTCCGCGAAGTAGACGGCGTGCGTGACGCCCTTGGCATCCACCTGGTGCTCGATCTCGTACGCCTGCTCCCAGCCGTGGCCGCAGCCCATGCAGCAGAACGCGTACGCCTCGCGGGCGGCGGGCTCGGACGGTCGGGGGCGGGGCGGGAGGGGGCTTGCAGGGGCCGCACCGGGGATGCCGGCGGTGGTCTTCGTGATGTCGCTCATGTGCGCTCCTCTTGTCCTCTGGACAAGCTCTCCGGGGACCGGACGTCCCGGTTCCCAGGGAACGCCTTTCGCGGCCGGAGCGCAGCCGAGCTGCTACCTATTGGCCCAGATTTGGCAGGTCGTAGGAAAAACGGACCGCAAGGGGGTGAATCGCTTTACCTTCGATGCCGGCCATTTACCTTCCTGTGGGTCGGTTCAGGGCTGTGGCCTGGGCTTTTACGCTCTCCCGAGCGCGGTCGCGCTCAGCGGGGCACAGCGGGGCCCGGCGGGGTGCACCGGGCCGGCCGCCCGATCACGACGTCCCGGCGGCATCCCGCTCGGCGTTCTTCGCCGCCACCACCGCGTCGAAGACCTCCCGCTTGGGCAGCCCGGCCTCCGCCGCCACCGCCGCGATCGCCTCCTTGCGACGCTCCCCGGCCTCCTCGCGGACCCGCACCCGGCGCACCAGCTCCGCGGCGTCCAGCTCCGCCGGCCCGCTCTCCGGCGCCCCCTCGACGACGATCGTGATCTCCCCACGGACGCCCTCGGCGGCCCACGCCGCCAACTCGCTCAGCCCGCCCCGCCGGACCTCCTCGTAGGTCTTGGTCAGCTCCCGGCAGACCGCGGCCCGGCGGTCCGCGCCGAAGACCTCGGCCATCGCGGCGAGCGTGTCGTCCAGGCGGTGCGGCGCCTCGAAGTAGACCAGGGTGCGCCGCTCCCCGCCGACCTCGCGGAGCCGGGAGAGCCGCTCCCCCGCCTTGCGGGGCAGGAAGCCCTCGAAGCAGAACCGGTCCACCGGCAGCCCGGACACCGCGAGCGCGGTGAGCACCGCGCTCGGGCCGGGGACCGCGGTGACCTTGATGCCGCGCTCGACGGCCGCCGCCACCAGCCGGTAGCCGGGGTCGGAGACCGACGGCATCCCGGCGTCGGTGACCAGCAGCACCCGCGCACCGCCGGACAGCGCGTCCGCCAACTCGGGCGTCCGGGCCGCCTCGTTGCCCTCGAAGTACGACACGATCCGGCCGGTCGGCTGCACCTCCAGCGCCTGGGTGAGCCGGCGCAGCCGCCGGGTGTCCTCGGCGGCGATCACATCGGCGGCGGCCAGCTCGGCGGCGAGTCGCGGCGGGGCGTCCGCGACCTCGCCGATGGGCGTCCCTGCAAGTACCAGCGTTCCAGTCACCCTCCCATCCTCCCAGCCCCGCGCCGCTCCCCGATCGGGCCCGTGCCGGTGACGCGCGCCACCGGCCGGCGCCGCGGACCCCCGCCGCACAGGCCGCTTCCCTACGATGGGCCGGGTGAGAAGTGACACCACCGCGACGCACGCGGCCACCCTGCGCACCCCGGAGCCGACCGACCGGCCCCCCGTGTGGCAGCGGCGACTGCGCCGGTTCGGATACGTCGCCCGTCCCGGCGCCGACGTCCGGACGCGGCTGGTGGCGCCGTTCCCCGAGCCGGACGGGCGGGTGTGGGCGCTGCTCGGCGCCGGCCCGCAGCTCGCACTGCGGCTGGCACGCTGGTCGGGCTGGCTCGGGCCGCTGCTGGTGACGCTGTTCGCGGGCGTGCTGACGTTCTGGAACCTCGGCAGCCCGCGCAAGGTGATATTCGACGAGACGTACTACCCCAAGGACGCCTGGTCGCTGCTCCAGTACGGCTACGAGGGCACCTGGGCGAAGAACGCCAACGACGCCCTGCTGGCCCATCCCCCACAGATCCTGCTCTCGCCGGAGCACTCGTACGTCGTGCATCCGCCGATGGGCAAGTGGCTGATCGCGCTGGGCGAGTGGGCGTTCGGGATGAACCCCTTCGGCTGGCGGTTCATGACCGCGCTGCTGGGCACCCTGTCGGTGCTGCTGGTCTGCCGGATCGGGCGGCGGCTGCTGCGCTCGACGGCGCTGGGCTGCCTGGCCGGCGGGCTGCTGGCGGTGGACGGCCTGCACTTCGTGATGAGCCGCACCGCGCTGCTCGACCTGATCGTGATGTTCTGGGTGCTGGCCGGCTTCGGCTGCCTGCTGGTGGACCGGGACCGCACCCGGGCCCGGCTGGCGGCGGCACTGCCCACGAACCCCGAGGGGCTGGCCCGACCCGACGCGGAGGTCGGCGGCCGACTGCGGCTGGGCTGGCGCCCGTGGCGGATCGCGGCCGGACTGTGCCTGGGCCTGTCGGCGGCGACGAAGTGGAACGGCCTGTACTTCCTGGCGGCGTTCGCGCTGATGTCGGTGCTGTGGGACATGGGGGCGCGGCGCACCGCCGGCGCCCGGCACCCGTTCCGGGCGGCGCTGTGGCGCGACGCGCTGCCCGCCTTCGTCTCCACCGTCGTGGTGGCGCTCGCCACCTACCTGGCGTCCTGGAGCGGCTGGATCGCCACCAAGGGCGGCTACTACCGCGACTGGGCCACCTCGCCCGAAGGCCGGAACAGCTCCTTCACCTGGCTGCCGGACTGGCTGCGCAGCCTGTGGCACTACCAGACCGAGGTCTACGCCTTCCACACCGGACTGACCACCCCGCACACCTACATGTCCAACCCGTGGAGCTGGCTGGTGCTGGGCCGCCCGGTCTCGTACTTCTACGAGGACCCCAAGGCCGGACAGGACGGCTGCACCGCCGCCGAGGGCTGCGCCCGCGAGGTACTGGCGCTGGGCACCCCGCTGCTGTGGTGGGCGGCCTGCTTCGCACTGCTCTACGTGCTGTGGCGGTGGCTGTTCCGGCGGGACTGGCGGGCCGGGGCGATCGCCTGCGGCGTCGCCGCCGGCTACCTGCCGTGGTTCCTCTACCAGGAGCGGACCATCTTCCTCTTCTACGCGGTGGTCTTCGTCCCGTTCCTGTGTCTGGCGCTGGCGATGATGATCGGCGCGATCATCGGGCCGCCGCGGGCCAGTGAGCGGCGCCGCACCATCGGCGCGGTCGGCGCCGGCGTCCTGGTTCTGCTGATCGTGTGGAATTTCGTCTACTTCTATCCCCTATATACGGGTCTGCCCATCCCCAAGAGCGCCTGGCACAACCGGATGTGGTTCGACAGCTGGGTCTAGCGCGGACCCCCGCGAGGCCCCGACCTGACCCCTGTGACGAACCTGTGACGACAGTTGGACAGCGCGTCACCGGACCGTGCCCCGATCGAGACTCACCGCTTGCCCGTGTCCCTTAGAGTGCGATGGGCGTTCTTGGGTGCGTACTCAAGGACTCAAGCTCCTGGGAGGGGATCGGTGGCATGCGCCGCGAGGTGAAATACGGACTGATCGGCGGTTCGGTGGCCCTGGTGGCCGGAGTCGTCGGCGGCTTCACGCTGTTCGGCGGCTCGGACGGGTCGGCACCGCAGGCGGTCAGGGCGGCGGATGCCAAGTCCGGCGACGGCGGCCCCACGGTGCCCACCGGCCCGCTGACCGCCAAAGAGGTGAACACCACCACACAGATGTTCCTGACGGCCTGGCAGTCCGGCGACATCGACAAGGCCGCCGCGCTGACCGACGACCCGGGCGCCGCCCGCAGCGCGCTCACCTCCTTCGCCCAGCAGGCGAAGTTCTCCAAGGTGACGCTGAAGCCGGGCACCCCGGCCGGCTCCAAGGTGCCGTACACGGCCAACACCGACATCGCCTACAAGTCCGTCAAGACCCCCTTCTCGTACGACAGCGCGTTGACGCTCCAGCGCGCCAAGGCCACCGGGAAGCCGCAGGTCGCCTGGCAGCCGTCGACGCTCTACCCCGGCCTGGCCAAGGGCGACGAGCTGCGCACCGGGGAGGCCGAGGCGCCGCCGATCAAGGCGGTGGACCGCAACGGCGTCGAGCTGACCGCCAAGGACCACCCGACGCTCGCCGCGGTGCTGGACAGCCTGCGCACCAAGTACGGCAACAAGACCAACGGCAAGCCCGGCGTGGAGCTCTACATCCACCGCGCCAAGACCGCCGACAGCAACAAGCAGCAGCCCGACAAGACCCTGAAGGTGCTCTCCCAGGGCACCCCCGGCACGCTGCACACGACGCTGGACGCCAAGCTCCAGGCCGCGGCCGAGAACGCGGTCAAGGGCAAGAAGTCGGCGTCCGCCGCGGCCGTCAAGCCCAGCACCGGCGAGATCCTGGCGCTCGCCAACTCCCCCGCGAACGGCTTCAACCTCGCCGCCCAGGGGTCGCTGGCGCCCGGCTCGACGATGAAGATCGTCACCGCCGCGATGCTGATGGACAAGGGGCTGACGGCACCGGACAAGAAGGACCCGTGCCCGAAGTTCGTCACGGTCGGCGGCTGGAAGTTCCAGAACCTCAACAAGTCCGAGATCCCGGACGGCACCTTCGCGCAGAGCTTCGCGGCGTCCTGCAACAACGCCTTCATCGGGCACGCCAAGGACCTCGGCGACGACGACCTGACCAACGAGGCCCGGGACGTCTTCGGCATCGGGCTGAACTGGGCGACCGGCATCCCCACCTTCGACGGCACCGTCCCCGTCCAGCACGACGCCCAGATGGCGGCCTCGCTGATCGGTCAGGGCGGGGTCCGGATGAACCCGCTGAACGTCGCCTCGATCGCCGCCACCGCCCAGTCCGGCTCGTTCCGCCAGCCGTACATCGTCGCCGCGTCGCTGGACAACCGGACGTTCGCCAAGGCCGCCCGCACCATGAAGCCGGACACCGCGTCCAACCTCAAGGCGCTGATGAAGCTGACCGCGACCTCCGGGACGGGCGCCGAGGCGATGCAGGGGATCAGCGGCGACATCGGCGCCAAGACCGGCTCCGCCGAGGTCGACAACCAGGACAAGCCGAACGCCTGGTTCGCCGCCTACCGCGACGACCTGGCGGCCGCCGCGGTCGTCCCGGCCAGTGGTCACGGCGGCACCAACGCGGGCCCGTTGGTCCGCGCCATCCTGACCGCCAACTAAGGGCCCGCGGGCGTCCCTTCACACGGGGTGTCCACCGGCCGGAAGTCGTTCGCATGGCCCGTACAGCTTTCGCTAGCGTGCGGGCCATGAGCGATTCCGGTACCGAGACCGCCCCTGCCGCCCAACCCCACCCCCGCTTCGCCGAGGCCCTCACCGCCCTCGTCTTCCCGCTCGACCCGCAGACCCTGATCGCCCACGCCGGCGGCCGGGTGGTCGGCGTGCGCGAGCAGACCTCGTGACGCCACTGGTCGTCGCGGCGGTGCTGCTGGCCGCCGTCACCCACGCCAGCTGGAACGCCCTCGCCCACGGCATACGCGACCAACTGCTGGCCTTCACCCTGGTCGGTGGCGGCGGCGCGGTCTGCGGCGCGGTCCTGGCCTGCTTCACCCCGCTGCCGGCGGCCGGCGCCTGGCCGTACCTGCTGGCCTCCTCGGTGCTGCACATCGTCTACCAAGGGCTGCTGATGCAGTCGTTCCGCCTGGGCGACTTCGGGCAGATGTATCCGATCGCCCGGGGCACCGCGCCGCTGGTCGTCACCGTGCTCGCCGCGGTCTTCGTGCACGAGGTACCGGACGGCTGGGCGCTGGCCGGCGTGGCCCTGGCGTCCGCGGGGCTGGTGGGCCTGGCGGTCTGGGGCATCCGGGGTGGGGGCACCTCCCATGCCTTTAAGGCAATGGGGGACCGTGTCCGCCCGCACTGGCCGGCGATAGCCGCGGCGCTCGCCACCGGCTTGTCCATCGCCGCGTACACCACCGTCGACGGCCTGGGCGTCCGCGCCTCGGAGACCTCGCTGGGCTACATCGCCTGGCTGATGATCCTCGAAGGGCTGGTCATCCCGGCCTACGCGCTGGCCACCCGACGCGGCCGGCTCGCCGCCGAGCTGCGCCCCGTCGCACTGCGCGGCCTGGCCGGCGGGCTGCTGTCGGTCATCGCCTACGGGCTGGTGCTGTGGGCGCAGACCCGTGCGCCGCTCGCCCCCATCGCGGCGCTCCGCGAGTCGTCGATCATCGTCGGGGCCGCCATAGGGACGCTCTTCTTCAAGGAGCGGTTCGGCCTGCCGAGGCTGGCGGCGGCGGGGGTGATGGTGGTGGGGATCGGGCTGATGCTGGCCGGCTGACGGCCGCGGAAGCGGCCGGCTCTTCCCACGTTGTCGGGCTTCCCGCCGTGCGGGTGCCTGTTGTTCCGCCTTCGGCGGGTGGGGTGTGTGGGGCGGGGCCCCGCGTGGTGCGTGGTGGCGGGTCCGGGGGCTGGACCCCGCCCCGGTGGGGGATTCTCATGTGCCGTGCAGGGCGTGGCGCAGTTCGGCGTTGGCGACCAGGATGCCGCCGTCGACGGGGAGGGTGATGCCGGTGACCCAGGAGGCGTCGGGGGAGGCGAGGTAGGCGACGGCCGCGGCGATGTCCTCGGGGCGGCCGACCCGGCCCAGCGGGTAGGCGGCAGCCGCCCGCTCAAGGCGCTCCTCTCGGCCTGCCCAGTTGGGAGTGTCGACGGTGCCCGGTGCGACCAGGTTGACGCGGACGCCGCGGGGCGCGGCGTGGCCGGAGAGCGTGCGGGTCAGGCTGGCCAGGCCCGCCTTGGCGGCGCTGTAGGCGTGGTTGCCGAAGTCCTGGATGCCGTTGACCGAGCCGATGTTGACGATCGAGCCGCGACCGCCGGCGGCGGCCAGGTGCGGCAGGGCGGCCCGGGCGCAGCGCATGGCGCCGCTCAGGGTGAGGTCGAGGTCGGCGGCCCATTCCCCGTCGGGGGTGTCCTCGAAGAGCGGGGGGTCGGGGTGGCAGCCGAAGGCGTTGTTGACCAGGGTGTCCAGGCCGCCGAAGCGCGCCACGGCGTGGGCGACGGCCGCCTCCACCGCGGCCCGGTCGCCGACGTCGCAGGCCCGCGCCTCGGCGACGCCGCCGGCCGCGCGGAGGGCGTCGGCCGCCCGCTCGGCACGCGCCTCGTCGATGTCGGTGAGCAGCACCCGAGCGCCCTCGTCGGCCAGCCGCCGGGCGGTGGCCTCGCCGATGCCCCGCCCGGCCGCCGTGATCAGTACCCGATATCCCTCGAATCGCCTCATGGCCCGCTACCTACCCACCCACCCGCACTTCTGCGACGGGCCCGGGTCCGTCCCTCACC
Organism: Streptomyces noursei; assembly: GCF_016917755.1. Lineage (GTDB taxonomy): Bacteria > Actinomycetota > Actinomycetes > Streptomycetales > Streptomycetaceae > Streptomyces > Streptomyces yunnanensis. The sequence goes on from NZ_CP070326.1 coordinate 4,397,414, forward strand.
CCCACCGGGGCGGGGTCCCACAACGCACGGGAGGGTCCGGGGGCGCAGGGGCGGGTTGTCGGACGTAACGCGCAGCAGTCCGACAACCCGCCCCGGAGCCCCCGGACCCGCCACCACGCACCACGCGGGGCCCCGCCCCACACACCCCACCCGCCGAAGGCGGAGAACACCGCAACCGGCACGGCGGGAAACCCGACAACGTGGGGAGCGGCCCGGCGCCAACCGCACCGTGGGAAGAATCAGCCGTCCACGGCGGCCAGCGCACGGACCAGTGCCTGCGCCCGCGGGTCCGCGGTCACGTTCCGCTGCATGCCGTTGGTGACGTAGCCGAAGGCGATCCCGCTCTCCGGGTCGGCGAAGGCGAGCGCGCCGCCGCGGCCGGGGTGGCCGAAAGAGCCGGGGCCGAGCAGCGGGGAGGCCGGGCCGTGCAGCATGAAGCCCAGGCCGAAGCGGGTGTTGACGAGCAGGGTGCGGTCGGGCCCTGCGGACTCCTCGGTGCGGGCGAGGGTCAGGGTGGCCGGCGCGAAGAGCCGCGGGTGGTCGTCGACCGGGCCGATCAGTGCGGCGTAGGCGCGGGCCAGCGCGGGGGCGGTGGCGATGCCGGCGGAGGCGGGGAGTTCGGCTGCGCGGTAGGCGTCGTCGTTCTCGTCGGGGGCCGGGGAGATCGCGGCGAAGGCGCGGCTGGTGAGGGAGTCCGGGTCGGCGTAGGCGTCGGCGACCGACCTCTTGGGGCGGACCCGCAGGCCGGCGGATGCGGGGCGGGGCGGCGGCTCGACGGGTGCGAGGCGGCCGACGCGGGGGCGGGCCTCGTCCGGGAGGCCGATCCACAGGTCGAGGTCGAGCGGCCGGGATATCTCCTCGGCGACCCAGGCGCCGAGGGTACGGCCGGTGACCCGCAGCACCAGTTCGCCCAGCAGCCAGCTGTAGGTCTGGGCGTGGTAGCCGTGGTCGGTGCCGGGTGTCCAGGCGGGGGCCTGGGCGGCCACCGCGGCCGGGCCGCTGACGCCGTCGATGGCCTGGGCGGGGGTGAGCGGGGTGTCCAGGGCCGGCAGGCCGGCGCGGTGCGCGAGCAGGTGGCGGACCAGGACGCGGTCCTTGCCGGCGGCCTTGAACTCGGGCCAGTACGTGCCGACCGGGGCGTCCAGGTCGAGCTGGCCGCGCTGGTGCAGCAGGAGCGGGACGGTGGCGGCGATGCCCTTGGTGGCGGAGCGGACGACCTGGGCGGTGCCGGGCTCCCAGGGGGCGGCCGTGGCGTCGTCGGGGTCGGCGTCGCCGTCCTTGGTGCCGGCCCGGAGGTCCACGACCTTGCGGCCGTCCCGGTAGACGGCGACCGCCGCGCCGCGCTCGCCGCGCTCGGCGAAGTTGGCTGCGAAGGCGTCCCGGACCGGCTCGTAGCCGTCCTCCACCGTGCCCTGGACGTCCACCACTGACTCGCTTCCCACTCTTCCGACGCGTTCGATGACCCATCAATGGTGCAACGCCGGGATCCATGCTCATGACCAGGGGGACCGCCAGGGGGCGGGGGCGTGGTGTTCCTCACATCGGGCCGTGCGGCGGCGGGATGGGGCGGGGCGGGTCAGCCGGGGAGGGTCACCGAGCGCGGGTCGAAGCCGAACGGCAGCTCCAGCCGGTGGCCGCGCATCAGCTCCTCGTCGCAGAGCAGCTCCTGGGTGGTGCCGTCGGCGACGATCACGCCGCCGGAGAGCACCACGGACCGCGGGCACAGCTCCAAGGCGTACGGCAGGTCGTGGGTGACCATCAGGACGGTGACGTCCAACGACCGCAGGATGTCGGCGAGTTCGCGGCGGGAGGCCGGGTCGAGGTTGGAGGACGGCTCGTCCAGGACGAGGATCTCGGGGCGCATCGCGAGGACGGTCGCCACCGCCACCCGGCGGCGCTGGCCGAAGGAGAGGTGGTGCGGCGGGCGGTCGGCGAAGGCGGTCATGCCGACCCGGTCCAGCGCCTCGGTGACCCGGGCGTCGAGTTCGGCGCCGCGCAGCCCGGCGGCGGCCGGGCCGAAGGCGACGTCCTCCCGGACGGTCGGCATGAACAGCTGGTCGTCGGGGTCCTGGAAGACGATGCCGACCCGGCGCCGGATCTCGGCGAGGTGTGCTTTGGCGACCGGCAGGCCGGCGACGGTGACCGAGCCCGCGCCGGCTTCGAGGATGCCGTTGAGGTGCAGCACGAGGGTGGTCTTGCCGGCGCCGTTGGGGCCGAGCAGGGCGACCCGTTCGCCGCGCCGCAGGGTCAGGTCGACGCCGAAGAGGGCCTGGTGGCCGTCGGGGTAGGCGTAGGCGAGGCCGGCGACGGCGAGCGAGGGGGCGGGGGCGGTGGTACTCACAGGGTCCATCCCAGGAGGCAGACGGCCAGCGCGGCGAGCGGGAGAGCGGCGGCGCGGGTCCATTGGGTGCGGGTGGCGGTGGTGGCGTCGAGGAGGGGCATGGTGCCGGTGTAGCCGCGGCTGACCATGGCGAGGTGGACGCGTTCACCGCGCTCGTAGGAGCGGATGAACAGGGCGCCGGCGGACTTGGCGAGCACACCCCAGTGGCGGACGCCGCGGGCCTCGAAGCCGCGGGAGAGGCGGGCGATCCGCATCCGGCGCATCTCGTCGGTGATCACATCGCCGTAGCGGATCATGAACGAGGCGATCTGGACGAGCAGCGGCGGCATCTTCAGCCGCTGCAGGCCGAGCAGCAGCTGCCGCAGTTCGGTGGTGGCGGCCAGCAGGACGGAGGCGGCGACGCCGAGCGTCCCCTTGGCGAGGATGTTCCAGGCGCCCCACAGGCCGCTCACGCTCAGGTCCAGTCCGAGGACGTGGGTCCGCGGGCCCTCGGCGACGAACGGCATCAGGACCGCGAACGCCACGAACGGCACCTCGATCAGCAGCCGCTTGAGCAGGAAGCCGGCCGGGACCCGGGCGGTCGCGGCGACCGCCGCCAGCAGCACCGCGTGGAGCGCGAACGCCCAGACGGCGGTGCGCGGGGTGGCGACGACGATCAGCACGAAGCAGAAGACCGCGGCGAGCTTGCAGTGCGCCGGGAGCGCGTGGACCGGGGAGGCGCCGTCCCGGTAGAGCTTGTGGGTGTGGCCTGCGCCCATGTCAGCCCTGCTCTGCGGGGGCGGGGGCGGGGGCGTCGACTGCCGGGGCGGCGTCGGCGGCGGCCGCCTTGCGGCGGCGCAGCACGACGAAGACGCCGGTGCCGACGGCGAGGGTGGCGGCGACCCCGATGACGCCGGCGAGGCCGCCGGCCAGCCGCGGGTTCGCGATGTCCTTGACGCTGTAGTCGGCGAGCGGGGAGTCGGCGGTGGCGTGCTGCTCGGTCCTGGTGTCCAGGCCCTTGTCGTGGGCGACCTTCTCCAGGCCGTCGGGGCTGCTGGAGGCGTAGTAGCTCAGGCCGCCGGCGCACAGCAGGGCGGCGGCGAGGCCGGCCAGCCAGAGCCGACGGGCCGAGCGGCGAGGGGCGGCGGGCACGGGCGCCGGCTGGTCGGCGGCGGGCCGGTCCGGCGCGGCGGCCGGGGCGGCGGCCAGCGGGGAGGCGCGCAGCTCCAGCGGGCGGGTCAGGCCGCGGGCGCCGTGGACCAGGTCGGGGCGGACGGCGATCACGGCGCCGACGGTGAGCGCGGTGATCACCGCCTCGCCGATGCCGATCAGGACGTGCACACCGACCATGGCGGTGAAGACCTTGCCGATCGGCACGTCGGTGGTGCCGCCCAGTGCGTAGAGGGCGGTGAAGCAGACCGCGGCGGCGGGCACCGAGAGCAGGGCGGCGACGAACGAGGCGACGGTGACCGAGCGGCGGGTGCGCGGCAGCACCTTCACCAGCAGCCGGAAGACGCCGTAGGCGACGACGGTGGTGGTCAGCGCCATGTCGGAGATGTTGATCCCGAGCGCGGTCAGCCCGCCGTCGGCGAACAGCACGCCCTGCATCAGCAGCACCACGGACACGCACAGCACCCCGGTGTACGGGCCGACGAGTATCGCCGCGAGGGCGCCGCCGAGCAGGTGTCCGCTGGTCCCGGCCGCGACCGGGAAGTTCAGCATCTGCACGGCGAAGATGAACGCGGCGACCAGCCCGGCGAGCGGGGCGGTGCGCTCCGCTCCGGTGCCGCCGCCCGCCCCGGCACCCGCCAGCTCGCGCCGGGCGCCGCGCAGGCTGACCGCCACCGCGGCGGCGGCGACCGCACCGGCCGCCGCCGACACCGGCGCGTTGATGAATCCGTCGGGCACGTGCATCTTCAGGCTTCTTTCGCTGCTGTCTCTGCGACCCGACGATGATGTGGGTCCTGCAAGTAAGTTGCAAGAGCGCCCGCAATGCGGGACCGGCGCGGGACGTGCCGCCCGCCGCCCGCGCGCGCCCGTCCACCCCCGCGTCGCCATTGACTCTGGTGGCCCGCTCCCCCGCCGGGTTCGCCCCGTGCTCCGCGGAGAGCTGGCGCGCCCCGTGGGAGATGTACGCGGCCCGGGCCAGCGCCGCACCCTGCTGGACACCCCGGCCCGGCTGCCGGCGGCCGTCGAGGAGTTGCTCCGGCTGACCTCCCCGGTGCAGTGCCTGGCCCGCACCGTCACCGCCGACACCACCCTGCACGGCCGCACCGTCCCGGCCGGCCGCAAGGTGCTGCTGCTGTACGGGGCCGCCAACCGCGACCCGCGCGCGTTCGGCCCGGACGCCGACCGGCTGGACCTCACCCGCGACGGGCCGCAGCACCTGGCCTTCGCGGGCGGCTCGTACGTGCGCCGGTACGCGTCGCTGCCGTTCGTCACCGGCCGGACGTGACCGTTTCCGTTCGCGGATGAGGTACGGGTGAGCGGAGCGGGGCCGTCCGGCCAGGCCGAGTTGCCGCCCACCCGCGGCGCCGAAACCATGGGGGCGTGAGCGATGCACCCGAGGCGTATCTGCGGTATCCGCACCTCCACGGCGACCTGCTCTGCTTCGCCGCCGAGGACGACCTGTGGCTGGCGCCGCTCGCGCCGGACGGCGAGGAGCCGGGCCGGGCCTGGCGGCTGACCGTGGACCGGACCCGGGTCGGGCACCCGCGGTTCTCCCCCGACGGCACCCGGATCGCCTTCACCAGCTGGCGCAGCCTCGACCCGGAGATCCACCTCGTGCCGGTGGCGGGCGGCCCGGCCCGGCGGCTGACGTACTGGGGCAGCACCGACGCCCGGGTCTGCGGCTGGACGCCGCCGGACCACGAGGGCCAGGCGCAGATCCTCGCGGTGTCCTCGCACGGCCAGCCGTTCTCGTACTACTCCTGGGCGTACAGCCTGCCCACCGACGGCAGCCCGGGCGGGCAGCTGCCCTGGGGGCCGGTCGCGCACATCGCGCTGGCCGACGTCGACGGGGAGCGCCGCACCCTGCTGCTCAGCGGCAAGCCGCCGCACGAGCCGGCTTCCTGGAAGCGCTATCGGGGCGGGGCGATGGGCCGGATGTGGCTGCACGGCACGCGGCTGCTGCCGGATCTGTGCGGGCACCTGGACTCGGTGATGTTCACCGGCGGCCGGATCGCCTTCCTCTCCGACCACGAGGGCGTCGGCAACGTCTACTCCTGCCTGCCGGACGGCACCGATCTGCGCCGGCACAGCGACCATCCCGACTTCTACGCCCGGCACGCCTCGACCGACGGTTCCCGGATCGTCTACCAGTGCGCCGGCGACCTCTGGCTGATCGACGACCTGGGCCCGGACGCGGTGCCGCGGAAGCTCGCGGTGCGGCTGGGCGGCCCGCGGGCCGGCCGCCGCGGCTACCAGGTCCCGGCCGCCTCGCACGTCACCGGGCTGGCGGTGGACACCACCGGGCGGGCCAGCGCGGTCGGGGTCCGCGGCAGCCTGTACTGGCTCACCCACCGCGACGGCCCGGCCCGCACGATCCACGACACCCCGGGCGTACGGGTCCGGCTGCCGGTGATGCTGGGCGCCACCGGGCGGATCGCGTATGTGACGGACGCCGAGGGCGAGGACGCCGTCGAGATCGCCAATCTGCCGCGGGCCAGCGGGCCGGGCACGCCGCGCCGGCTGGCGGCCGGGGCGCTGGGCCGGGTGCACGAGCTGGTCCCCGCGCCGGACGGCGAGCGGCTGGCGGTGGCCACCCACGACGGGCGGCTGTTGCTGGTGGAGACCGGCGCGCCGGAGGAGCCGGGGAGCGGCCCGGCCGAACCGGTCACCGAGCTGACCCGGTCCGCCAACGGTCCGGTCCGCGACCTGGCCTTCTCCCCCGACTCCCGCTGGCTGACCTGGTCGCACCCGGGCATCGGCCGTTCGCTGCGCAAGATCAGCATGGCCCGGCTGTCCGACGGGCACGTCGTGGACGTCACCAACGGCCGCTTCGAGGACGAACAGCCGGTGTTCACCCGGGACGGCCGCTACCTCGCGTTCCTGTCCTGGCGCGGCTTCGACCCGGTCTACGACGTGCACACCGGCGATCTGTCGTTCCCGCTGGGCTGCCGTCCCTATCTCGTCCCGCTGTCGTCGGCGACGCCGTCCCCGTTCGCGCTGTCCCCGGAGGGGCGGCCGGCGGCCGGCGGGCTCGACCCGGACGAGAACCCTCCGCCGTCCGGGGAGGGGCCGGTGCTGGTGGAGGTCGAGGGGCTGGCCAACCGCGTCACGCCGTTCCCGGTCGCCGCCTCGAAGTACTCCTCGCTGCAACCGGTCGGCGGCGGTGGGCTGGTGTGGCTGCGCTGGCCGATCTCCGGGGCGCTGGGCGAGACCTTCGCCAACCCGGCCGACACCTCGGGCCGGCCCACCCTGGAGCACTTCGACCTGGTCAAGGCGCGGCGCACCGAACTCAGCAGCTCCCTGGACGGGTTCGCGCTCAGCGGCGACGGCACCCGGCTGGTCGTCAACGACGAGGGCGAGCTGCGCGCGGTGCCCGCGACCGAGCCGGCGGACAGCGACTCCACGGTCTATCTGGACCTGCGGCGGATCCTGCACGACGTCGATCCCGGGGCGGAGTGGCGGCAGGCGTTCGAGGAGGCCGGCCGGATCGTCCGGGCGTACTTCTGGGACCCGAAGCTGTGCGGGATCGACTGGGAGGAGGTGCTGACGCAGTACCGGCCGCTGCTCGAACGGGTCGCCAGCCCCGACGAGTTCGCCGACCTGCTGCGCGAGGTACTGGGCGAGCTGGGCACCTCGCACGCCTATGTCACCGGCGCCCGGCGCAACGAGGGGCCGCCGCACTACCAGCGTCCGATCGGCCTGCTCGGCGCCAACTTCGTGCGTCGGGACGGCCGTTGGGCGGTCCGACGGATCCTGCCCGGCGAGTCCTCGGACTCCAAGGCCCGCTCGCCGCTGGCCGGCACGGGCATCCGCGAGGGCAGCGCACTCACCCACGTCGACGGGCGCCCGGTGGACCCGGTGGCCGGCCCGTACCCGCTGCTGGCCGCGGCCGGCGGCACGACCGTGGAGCTGACGTTCTCCCCGCCGGAAGGGGAGGGCGACGGCAACGGCAACGGCCACGCCCGGCGGGTCGCGGTGGTCCCGCTGGTGGACGAGCGGCCGCTGCGCTACCAGGACTGGGTGGCCAAACGGCGCGCCGTGGTGCGGGAGTTGAGCGACGGCCGGTGCGGCTATCTCCACATCCCGGACATGGGCGGCTCGGGCTGGGCGCAGTTCAACCGCGATCTGCGGCGGGAGGTCGCGATGCCCGCGCTGATCGTGGACGTCCGCGGCAACGCCGGCGGCAACATCTCCGAGCTGGTCATCGAGAAGCTGACCCGGACCATCATGGGCTGGGACCTGACCCGGGACGCCGAGCCGGTGTCGTACACCAGCAACGCGCCGCGCGGCCCGGTGGTCGCCCTCGCCGACGAGATGACCTCGTCCGACGGCGACATGATCACCGCGGCGTTCAAACTGCAGGGCATCGGGCCGGTGGTCGGCACCCGGACGTGGGGCGGGGTGGTCGGCATGACCGGCCGGCACCGGCTCGCCGACGGCACCCAGATCACCGTGCCGATGAACGCCGCGTGGTTCCACCTCTACGGCTGGGGGGTGGAGAACCACGGCGTCGAGGTGGACATCGAGGCGCTGCGCTCGCCGCTGCACTGGGCGGAGGGCCGGCACCCGCAGCTCGGCGTCGCGGTGCGCACCGCGCTGGAACTCCTGGAGCGGCATCCCGCGGCGGACCCGCCGAACCTCTCGGACGTCCCGGACCGGCGGCGCCCACCGCTCCCGCCGCGCGGCACCAACTGACCAAACGTTGACGCCGGCACGAAGGTGCGCACGACGGAGGGGCGCATCCGGATCCGGATGCGCCTCTCCACGAGGACGAACGACCCTCGTTCAGGACGTCGGACGCCCGTCACGCACGGACGGACGTCGTCGCGTCAGCTCTGGTAGCGGTCCTCCGCGTCGTCCAGCGCCTGCTGGCCGCGCTCGCGGGCCTGCTGACCCCGCTCCTGGCCCTGCTTGCCGCGCTCCTGGGACTGCTGCTTGCCGCGCTCCTGGCCCTGTTGGGCCCGCCGCTTGGCCTCGTCCTTGAGCTGCTGCGCCTTGTCCTTGAACTGGTCTTCGATGCCCATGCTGTTCACTCCTGTGGGGGTGTTGGGGATCGGGCTCGACCAGCGTGACACGAACCGACATTCGTCGCATTTCGATCACAATCGAGCACTCTCCGTGGCCGGCTTCCGGGCCCGATCCCACCCCGCCCCCGGCCCCGCTACCCGCTACTACCCGCTCACCCGGGCCCTCTCGTCCGCCTCGCCGCCCGCGCCGACCAGCCCGGGCCGGAACCCGTCGAGCCGGCCCTCGAACCGCCGCATCTCGCGCTGCCCCACCGTCCCGATGAGCGACGGCAGATAGCCGCGCACCGACTGCATCCCGCGCAGCCACCACTGCGCGTAGACGTGCGCGGAGCGGCGCTCGATGCCGGCCACCAGCCGGTCCACCGCCGGGCCCAGCGGATAGGTCTTGTTGGCCGGCCAGGGCAGCCGGGCGCGCAGCTCCCGCATCAGGTCCTCCCGGTCGGCACCCCGCACCATGTCGGTGTCGGTCCAGCTCAGGTACCCGACGCCGACCCGGACGCCCTTGTAGCCGACCTCGGCGCGCAGGCTGTGCGCGAACGCCTCCACGCCCGACTTGGAGGCGCAGTACGCGCTCATCATCGGCGCCGGCGTGATCGCCGCGAGCGAGGCGATCTGCAGGAAGTAGCCGCGGGATTCCATCAGCACCGGCAGGAACGCCCGCCCGGTGACCGCGCCGCCGATCAGGTTGACCTCGATGACCCGCCGCCAGGCCACCGGGTCGGAGTCCACCAGCGGACCGCCGGTCGCCACCCCGGCGTTGGCGACCACCACGTCGACCTTCCCGAAGCGGAGTTTGACCTCCTTGGCCACCCGGGCCATCGCCTCGTGGTCGGTGACGTCGGCGTGCCAGTGGTGGGCCGGGCCGTGCAACGAGGCCGCGACCTCGCGCAGTTCGTCGGGTTCCAGACCGATCAGTGCCAGGGTCGCCCCGCGCGCCGAGAGCTTGCGCGCCAGCAGCGCCCCGACCCCGCGCGCCGCGCCGGTGACGACCACGACCTGCCCGTCGAGCTTGCTTGCGTTCATGCCGCCTTCTCCTTCTTCTGCCGCCCCGCCGGCCGCTCGTCCCGGGAGGACGGGGTGGCGGCCAGATGGTCGCGGACGAGTTCCCGCAGCCGCCCGGCGACCGCGTCGGGGGCCTCGACGGGGGTCATGTGGCCGAGCCCGGGCAGCTCGGTCAGTCCTTCGCACTGCGGGAGGACGGAGGCCAGCCGCCGGGCGTGCACGAACGGGGTGAGCCGGTCCTCGGTCCCCGCCAGGACCGCGGTCGGCACCTCCAACTGGCTGACGCTGCGGGTGAGTTGGAGGTGGTAGAGCACCATGCCCCAGCGGGCCCGGACGTCGATCGGGCAGGCGTGCACGATCCGCGCGCACGCCTCGATCTGCTCGGCGCTCGACCCGCCGCCCATCGTGGCGTAGCGCAGGGCCCACTTGGCGACCGGGGAGACCGGCCCGAGCGGGGCGCGCGAGCCCAGCAGCAGGCGGTGCGCCAGGCGGCGACCGCCGGGTGAGGGCAGCGGGAACACCCGGGACTCGGCGGCCAGGTCGGCGCAGCCGGTGCTGCACAGCAGGGCGGCCGCGGTCCGGGCGCGCAACTCGGGCCGCTCGGCGGCGGCCATGATCGTCATCCCGCCCATGGAGTGCCCGCCGACGACGGCCCGCTCACCGGGGGCCAGGCTCTGTTCCAGGACGGCGACCAGGTCGTCGGCGAGCGCGCGGGTGCTGTAGCCGGCGGGCGGGACGGCCGGGCTGCGCCCGTGCCCCCGCTGGTCGTAGACCACCACCTTGTGGGTGTCGGCCAGCTCCCGGACGACCGGCGCCCAGAACGCGGTCGAGCAGGTCCAGCCGTGCGACAGGACCACCGCCGGGGCGCCCTCGGGCCCGTGGACCTCTGCGTACAGCCGCGACCCGTCGGCGGAGGTGACCTCCAGCGCCCTTCGGGGCACCGGCGGGGCGTAGCGTCCCCGGGTGGCGTGTGCCGGCCGCTTCATGCCGCCACCTCCTCGGCGGTCGCCCGGCCGCCGGCGGCGGCGGGGGGCGGCTCGTCGTCCGGTTGCCGCTGCGCCGGTCGGAGCACCCGGTACTCGGCGAGGTCCACCTGCCGGGTCGCCCGGCGGAACTCCGAGGTGGTGCCCGGCCAGGCGGTGGTGTTCCGCCCGCTGGCGTCCAGGTACCAGCTGTCGCAGCCGCCGGTGTTCCACACCGTGCGCTGCATCCGTTCCTGGATGGTGCGGGTCCATCCGTCGACCGCGGACTGCCGGGCGTCCAGCGCGATCCGGTCGCCGAGGACGTCCAGCTGGCGCATGAAGTCGACGAGGTAGTTCAGCTGCGCCTCGATCATCAGGATCATCGAGCTGTTCCCCAGGCCGGTGTTGGGCCCGATGATGGTGAGGAAGTTGGGGAAGCCGGCCGCGCTGGTGCCGCGCAGCGCGGCCATGCCGTCCTTCCACTCCTCCGCCAGGGTGGTGCCGCGCGCCCCGGTGACCCGCTGCGCGATCGGCATGTCCGTGACGTGGAAGCCGGTCCCGAAGATGACGGCGTCCACCTCGGCCTCGCTGCCGTCCGTCGCGACCAGGACGTTGCCGCGGATCTCGCGCAGCCCGGAGGTCACCACGTCCACGTTGGGCCGGGCCAGCGCCGGGTACCAGGCGTTGGACAGCAGGATCCGCTTGCAGCCGATGCGGTAGTCGGGCGTCAGCCGGGCCTGCAGCGCCGGGTCCTTGATCGTCTTGCGCATGTGCGCCTTGCCGAGGGACTCGATCAGCCCCAGCTCGCCCGGCCGCTTGGTGAACGCACCGACCTGCAACTCCCGGATGCCCCACAGGAGTTGGCGGCGCAGCTGGCGGGTGGCCGGCACCTTGGTGTGCAGCCAGCGCTCCGCCGCGGTGATCCGCCGGTCGGCCCGCGGCATCACCCACGGCGGCGTCCGCTGGAACACCGTCAGCCTGTCGACCTCCGGCTGGATCGCCGGCACGATCTGGATCGCCGAGGCCCCGGTGCCCACCATGGCGACCCGCTTGCCCCGCAGGTCGTAGTCGTGGTCCCAGCGCGCCGAGTGGAAGACCTTGCCGGGGAAGTCCGCCAGCCCCGGGACGTCAGGGATCTGCGGGTCGGAGAGCGGCCCGGTGGCCGACACCACCACGTCGGCGGTGAGCGACCCCGCTGCGGTGTCGATCTCCCACCGCAGCTCCTCGCCGCTCCAACGCATCGCACGCACCTCGGAGTTGAAGCGGAGGTGCGGTCGCAGTCCGAAGGTGTCCGTCACCCGCTCCAGGTACGCCCGGATGTGCGGCTGCCCGCTGAAGTTGCGCGGCCACTGCGGATTGGGGGCGAACGAGAACGAGTACAGGTGCGAGGGCACGTCGCAGGCGCACCCCGGATAACTGTTGTCCCGCCAGGTTCCGCCCACCGAGTCCGCCCGCTCCAGGATCACGAAGTCGGTGATCCCCGCACGCCGCAGCCGTACGGCGGCCCCCAGGCCGCCGAACCCCGATCCGATCACCGCCACCCGCACATGCCGCTGCCCGTCGTCGGCCATGCCGCCGCCACCTCCCGAGTCGATGCTTCACCGCCCCCAAACCGTGCCAGCAATCACTGGCATGGTTGGCACGGTTGGAGCGTAGGGCAGTTGCGTACCGAGCGGTAGGGGTCGGGCGACGGGAAGTTACCTCCGGTCATACGGGACGCCCCTCGCGCCGCCCCGCATAGGCTGACCCCGTGGCAGACCAGGCGGCAGCACCGACCCCACAGGACCACCCCCGGCCCGCGAGCACCCGCGCCGAGCGAGGGGGCGGCACCCCCACGCCTCCCGAAGGCCCCCTGAAGGAACGTGAGTTCCGCATGGCCGACCTGGCCCGGGAGGCCGGCATCACCGTCCGCACCCTGCGCTTCTACCGCGAGCGCAAGCTCCTCCCGCCGCCCCGCCGGGAGGGCCGGATCGCCTGGTACGACGAGCACCACCTCGCCCGCCTGCGCACCATCGCCGCCCTCCTGGAGCGCGGCCACACCCTCGGCGGGATCGCCGAGCTGCTCACCGCCTTCGAGACCGGCCGCGACGTCGGCGAACTGCTCGGCCTCCCCAGCCCGCTGCTAACCCCCTGGTCCGAGGAGACCCCGGTCCGCCTCACCCCCGAGGAGCTGGCCGACCACTTCAGCGGCGAGATCACCCCGGAGAACCTCACGGCCTCGCTCGCCCTGGGCTATCTGGCCGTGGACGGCGACGAGTTCGTGCACATCAGCCGCCGCCTCCTGGACGCCTCCACCAACCTCATCGCCCAGGGCATCCCGCTCGCCGCGGTGCTGGAGGCCGGCGGCAGGGTCCGCGCCCACGCCGACGCCCTCGCCGACCTCTTCACCACCCTCATACGCAGCCACCTCGTCCCCACGCTCCGGGACCTCCCCCGGGCCACCGAGGCCGTCGAGAACCTCCGCCCACTCGCCAAGGGCGTCGTCGAGGCCGAGCTCTCCATGGCCATGGACCGCCGCATCCGCGCGGAACTGGAGAGCCTGCTGGGCGGCGACCGGAACACCGGACCGAAGCCGGCACAACGCGCGGAACGGCCGGAGTAGACGCAGGCGGCGCAGCGGGCGCAGTAGGCGCAGCGGGCGCAGTAGGTGACTACGCCTCGTACACCACCGTCACCGGCGCATGGTTGCTCCAGCGCTGGTCATACGCCGCCGCCCGCTCCACGTACGCCTTGACGGCGCGGGCCGCCAGCCCGGCGGTGGCCAGGTGGTAGTCGATCCGCCACCGCATCGAACCGGTTGCACACACGATCACGGTCCCCCTCGGTAGGCGACCTCCGACTCATCACCTGAAGCCCGTCTGTCGGCGGCACGCTTGCCGGAGGTGCCGTCGGCGCCCTTGCCGGAGGCGTCTTCAGCGCCCTTGCCGGAGGTGGCGTCAGCACCCTTACCAGAGGTGCCGTCAGCACCCTTACCAGAGGCGTCTTCAGCACCCTTGCCAGAGGTGCCGTCAGCACCCTTACCAGAGGCGTCTTCAGCACCCTTGCCAGAGGTGCCGTCGGCGCCCTTGCCAGAGGTGCCGTCAGCACCCTTACCGAAGGCGTCTTCAGCACCCTTGCCGGAGGTGCCGTCGGCGCCCTTACCGAAGGCGTCTTCGGCGCCCTTGCCGAAGGCGTCTTCGGCGCCCTTGCCGAAGGCGTCTTCAGCACCCTTGCCGGAGGTGCCGTCAGCACCCTTACCGAAGGCGTCTTCGGCACCCTTGCCGGAGGCGTCGCCCGCCTCGTCCTTGCTGGAGGTGCCGCCGCCCGCCTCCTGGCACCACTCGGCGTGGCCGGTGATCTTGACGTACCGGGCCGGGACCCACGCATGCCGGTCACGGAGTCGGAACCAGAACCTGTTGCCTTCGACTTCCTGGGCTTTGGCCATGCAGCGCAAGCCGACCAGAGCGCCGTATCCGAGGCCCCCGGTGATGGCGGAGTCGGTGCTGGGAGACCGACGTTCGTTGACGCCAATGCGGCTGAGGACCGTGCCGTAGGGCGCTGAAGGCGTTGTATGCATCCTGAAGTTCGGGGCCTTGGGGCCGGCGTCCGCAGATGCGGAGGAAGCCATTCCCACGCTGGCGGCCAGGATGACGGCGGCCGCAAAAGGGGCAGTAACGCACTTTTCGATGGTCACACCGAGGTAACGGTCAGGCTTGACGGAGGTCACGCAAGGCGGTGAATACAACGCGCGCCGATCCGCTTCGCGAACCACGCCTCCGTCGCCCCACAACCAGACGAACCCGCAGATCGCCCCGCGCTCACCTCGGTGGGGCACCCGCCCACTACACGTCGAAGGTCACCGTGACCGGCGCATGGTCGCTCCAGCGCTGGTCGTACGCCGCCGCCCGCTCCACGTACGCCTTGACGGCGCGGGCCGCCAGCCCGGCGGTGGCCAGGTGGTAGTCGATCCGCCAGCCCGCGTCGTTGTCGAAGGCCCGCCCGCGGTAGGACCACCACGAGTACGGCCCCTCGGTGTCGGGGTGCAGCCCGCGGACGACGTCCACGTAGCCGCCCCGGGCCTCGTCCAGCACGGCGGACAGCCAGTCCCGCTCCTCCGGCAGGAAACCGGACTTCTTCTGGTTGGCCTTCCAGTTCTTCAGGTCGGCCTCCTGGTGGGCGATGTTCCAGTCGCCGCAGACGACCACCTCGCGGCCGTCCGCCGCGGCCCGCTCGCGCAGCCCGACGAGGTACGGCAGGAACTCCGCCATGAACCGTTCCTTCTCGTCCTGCCGCTCGGTGCCCACCTCGCCGGACGGCAGATAGAGGCTGGCCACCGTCACGCCGGGGAGATCGACCTCCACGTACCGCCCGCTGTCGTCGAACTCCGCCGACCCGAAGCCGACCCGCACCCGCTCCGGCTCCCGCCGGGTGTAGAGCGAGACGCCGGCCCGGCCCTTGGCGGCGGCCGGCGCGTGCACGACGTGCCAGCCGTCCGGCTCCCGCACCTCGACCGGCAGCTGGGCGGTCTCGGCCCGTACCTCCTGGAGGCACAGCACATCGGCGTCGGTCCCGGCCAGCCACGGCACGAAGCCCTTCTTGGCCGCGGCCCGCAGCCCGTTCACGTTCACAGTGGTCACGGTCAGCATCCCGGCACCCTAACCCGGCATCCGCCGGCCGGGCCCACCGCGCTTGCGGCGAGACGGGCGGGGGTCCGGGCGCGTCGGCGCGTCACCGGGCGATCACGGGACTCCTCCGATTAGCCTTTCGTCACTCTGTGAAGTCACCGGGCTTCAGAGCGCATCACCGCACCCCCTTGGAGATGACATGCACACGCTTCGCAAGGCCGCCACGGCCGCCGCCATCCTGGGCGGCGTCGGCCTCCTCGCCACCGGCACCTCCCACGCCGACAGCGGCCTGCTCGGGGTCAAGCAGTCCAGTTTGTGCCTCACGCAGGTCATCCCCGTCGACGCCCTCGGCGAGATCGGGGTCGGCAGCGGCGCCCAGTCCACCGGCCTGCTTCCCAACCTGGGGTGCCACAACACCGT
Organism: Streptomyces noursei; assembly: GCF_016917755.1. Taxonomy (GTDB): domain Bacteria; phylum Actinomycetota; class Actinomycetes; order Streptomycetales; family Streptomycetaceae; genus Streptomyces; species Streptomyces yunnanensis. The sequence goes on from NZ_CP070326.1 coordinate 4,412,919, forward strand.
CGGCAAGTGAAGGGCGTCCGACCGGGGGCGGCACCTCCCCAGTCCCGTCGGGGCCGCCCCACCCTCCCGTTCCACCGGCCGCTTCCGTACGCTTCCTGAAATGGAGATACGCCCCGTCCGCTACGACCACCCCGACGCGGTCCGGCTCGACGAAGAGGTCCAGCAGGAGTACGCCCGGCGTTACGGCGACGGCGATCTGACGCGGCTGGAACCGGGGATGTTCGTCCCGCCGCTGGGGCTGTACCTGATCGCCTACGAGGACGGTGTGCCGTTGGCCACCGGCGGCTGGCGGGTCCAGGAGGACACCGCCAAGGGGTACGCCACCGGCGACGCCGAGATCAAGCGGATGTTCGTGGTGCCGCACGCCCGCGGCCGCGGCCTGGCCCGGCGAATCCTGGCCGCGCTCGAAGCGGACGCCCGGGCCGCGGGCCGCACCCGGATGGTGCTGGAGACCGGCACCGAGCAGCCCGAGGCGCTCTCCCTCTACGCCTCCAGCGGCTATGCGATGGTCGAGAAGTTCGGCTACTACCGGACCTACGAGTCCAGCCGCTGTATGGGAAAGCCGCTGGTCGGGGCCGAGTAGCCCGGCCGTAGGCCCGAGCGCGGAACCCCTTTTGCCGGCCCCGCGGGCCGCCGTCACTCCTTCCCGCTTTGACAGGTCCCTGGCCTCTCTCCATACTCATTCCACTAATTAACTAGCTAAAGGGGGGATGCAGCGTGCGCGACTCGACCCCGGGCCCCTGGGCGATCGAGGCCGACAACCTGTGGAAGCGGTACCGCCGGCGGTGGGCGCTCCAGGAATGTTCCTTCCGGCTCCCCGCCGGACGTGTCTGCGCGATGGTCGGCCCCAACGGCGCCGGCAAGAGCACCTTCCTGGGCATCGCGGCCCGCCTGATCCAGCCGTCCACCGGCACGCTGAAGCTGGGCGGCGTCCCGGTCGACGACCCCACCGTGCTGACCCGCGTCGCCTACCTCGCCCAGGACAAGCCGCTCTATCCGCGCTTCACGGTCGCCGAGACGCTCCGGCTCGGCCGCGAGCTGAACCCGCGCTGGGACCAGGCGCTGGCCGAGCGCATCGTCCGCTCCGGCGACGTGCCGCTGGCCGCCCGGGTCGGCACCCTCTCCGGCGGCCAGCGCACCCGCGTCGCCTTCGCGCTCGCCTTCGGCAAGCGCCCCGAGCTGCTGCTGCTCGACGAGCCGATGTCCGACCTGGACCCGCTGGCCCGGGACGAGCTGTCCGGGCTGCTGCTGGCCGAGGCCGCCGAGCACGGCACCACCGTCCTGATGTCGTCCCACATGCTGTCCGAGGTGGAGGAGATGTGCGACCACCTCCTCGTCCTTGCCGGCGGCCGGCTGCGGATGGCCGGCCCGACCGACGCGCTGGTGCCCGCGCACACCCTGGTGACCGGGCGGGCGATCGACGGCCGGGTCCCCAAGGAGCTGGCCGAGCGGCACACCCTCGTCGAATCCCGGGTCAGCGGGCGGCAGTTCAGCGCGATGATCCGGACCGACGGACCGCTCGCCGACCGCCCGGAGGCCGCCCCCGACGCCCCCTGGGACGCCATGACGCCGAGCCTGGAGGAGATCCTGCTGGCCTGCATGCGCTCCCCCGACGCACCCGCCCTGATCATGGACGAGGCCCGGAAGGAGACCGCGGCATGAGCACCGCCACCACGACCCACGAGGCCGGAACGGGCAGCGGCATCGCCTCCGGACCGCTGCGCGGCACCCTCTGGCTGGTCTGGCGCCGGCACCGCGCCGCGCTGCTCACCGGCATCCTGGTCACCCTCGCCGCCTGCGCGCTCTTCTCGTACCAGCGGATCGGGCTGATGGGCTTCCTCGGCGGCAAGGACACCGGCGCCGAGGCCCTCCAGGAGGACTTCCGAAGCCGGTTCGGCTCGGCGTTCAGCAGCGACATCCAGTTCCTCCAGCTGGTGCCGGTGATCGTCGCGGTGTTCCTGGGCGCCCCGCTGATCTCCGCCGAGTTGGAGCGCGGCACCCTCCGGCTGGTCACCACCCAGTCCGTGGGCCGCGGTCGCTGGCTCGCCGCCACGCTCGCCCTGCCGCTGACGGTCGTGGTGGTGTGCACCACCCTGCTGTCGGTGGTCTTCCAGTGGCTCTGGACGCCGGCCCACTCCCTGGCCGTGGGGGGCGACTGGCTCAGCAGCGGCCCGTTCGACGTCACCGGCCCGATCCTGGTCGCCAAGACCCTCTTCCTCACCGCCGTCGGCGTCGCCCTCGGAAAGCTGATCAAGCGGGTGGTGCCGGCGATGCTGGTCACCGCCTTCACTTCGGCGGCGGTCAGCCTGGTCTGGGGCGAGAAGGTGCGGACGCTGCTGGGCACGGCGCGCAGCATCGCCTACCCGTACAACGGCAACGGCCCGGACCTCGCCTCCGACGCGGTCCGGATCGACGACTGGGTGGCCACCGCCGACGGCCGGCTCTTCGGCTTCAGCACCTGCGTCCACGACGCCCACCCCGACGCCTGCCGGGCCAAACTGGGCATCGTCAACCGCGTCACCGAGTACTTCTCCTACGACCAGATGGCCGGAATGCAGTGGCTCGGCACGGCCGCGCTGCTGGCGCTGACCGCCCTGGTGCTGGCGTTCGTGGTGTGGCGGGCCCGCAGGCGGCCGCTCTGAACGGCCGCCCGGCGCCGACCGGGAGGCGCTTTGACACCCGCCGCGGCCGGCCCGATCATCGAGCGGTCGGCCGGCGCGGCCCCGGCACACCGGCCGGCCGCGACGCACCGCGCACAGAGGCAGAGAGGTGGTGAGCGCCGTCGAATTCCGGATCGACCGCCGCAGCGGCGTCGCCACCTACCTCCAGATCGTCCAGCAGGTCCAGCAGGCGCTGCGGCTGGGCATCCTGGTGGAGGGCGACCGGCTGCCGACCGCCGCGCAGGTCGCCGCCAGCACCAAGGTCAACCCGAACACCACGCTCAAGGCGTACCGCGAGCTGGAGCGCGAGGGCCTGGTCGAGCCGCGGCCCGGCCTCGGCACGTTCGTCAGCCGCACCCTGGCCCGCCCCGACTCGGCCGCCGACGCCGTCCTGCGCGAGGAGCTGCGCGCCTGGATGGACCGTGCCCGGGCCGAGGGCCTGGACCGCGAGGACGTCCGGGCGCTGTTGAACTCCGTCCTGGAGGACCGCTTCGCGGAGGGGTGAGTCGCGCCGGGTCCGGGGCGGCGGGCCGCGCCGGCTCACCGCCCGCCCTGGCCCCCGGTCTCCCCCGCACCCTCTCGCGGCCCGTGCACGCCGTCCGCCCCAGCGGGGCCGTTCACCTCACCAGGACCGTCCGCCCCAGCGGGACTCTCCGTCTCCTCGGGTGCATCGTGCCCGTCTGCCCCGTTCGGGCACAGCGCCCCCCGCAGGTCGACGGTGGCCTGCGCCCCGCCCCCGGGCGGATTGGCGAAGCACAGCCCGGCCCCGAGCACCCGCGCCTGCCCCGCGGCGATGGTGAGCCCCAGGCCCAGCCCCGACCCGCCCAGGCCACCGCTGGTCCGGAACCGCTGCGGGCCGTGCGCCAGCAGCGCCGCCGGGAAGCCGGGCCCGGTGTCCCGCACCCGTATGACCCCGCCCTCGACCTCCACGGTCACCGGCGCCCTGCCGTGCCGCCGGGCGTTGCTGATCAGATTGACCAGGATCCGCTCGACCCGCCGCGGATCGGTCTCCACCAGCCCGTCCGCCAGCACCCGCACCCGTATCGCCCCGTCCACCGGCCGCGGGTCGCCGGGCAGCCGGTCCGCGCCGGCCGACCCGCTCCCGGGCCCGCCCGGCTGCCCGGACGCCACGACCGCGCGCCGCACCAGCTCCCCCAGCGGCCGCACCTCCCGGTCCGCCTCCTCCGTGCGGGCGTCCAGCCGGGCCACCTCCAGCACGTCCTCCATCAGCCCGCGCACCCGCTCGGCCCGCTCCCGGACCATCGCGGCGGGCCGGGACGACGGCAGCAGCCCGGCGGCGGCGACCAGCCCGGCGACCGGGGTCCGCAGCTCGTGGGCGATGTTCGCGGTGACGTCGCGCTCCGCCCGCAGCCGCCCGGCCAGGGTCTCCGCCATGGTGTTCACCGCCGCGGTGAGCTGCGCGATCTCGTCGTTCCCGGTCCGCGGCAGACGCGCGCCCAGATCGCCCTCGGCGATCCGCTGGGCGGTCGCCGCCGAGGCGGTCAGCCGCCGCCCGAGCCGGTGCGCGACCAGCAGCCCGACCACGCAGCCCAGCGCCGTGCCGGCGACCCCGGCCACCCACAGGATCCGGTCCAGCGCCTCGACGGTCCGCTGCTCCCGGTCGTAGGTGCGTTTCAGCGCGACGATGTCCGGGCCCACCTTGGTCGCCGCCCACAGATACGGCGTGCGGCCGCCCTGCTCCAGATAGACGCCCCGTCGGCCGCGCTCGACCAGCGTCTTCAGCGGGCCCGGCAGGTCCTTCGGATTGATCATCCCCCGCCCGGTGTCGACCCCGGCCGCCCGGTCCTGGACGGTGGTCTGGAGCCGGCTGGCGAGGCTGTGCCCGGCGAGGTCGAGCTGGGCGTTGACGGTGTGGTGGTGGACGAGCACGCCGACGAGGACCGCGACCACCGCAGCGGTGGCGGAGATCGCGATACCGATCTTGGCGCGCAGCCCCATCCGTTCCCCTCTCCGTTCCTCTCGTCGCTCGACTCGTCCCCGGCATGTGCACTCCGTCCCGGACAGCCCCGCGCCCCGGCACCCGGGGCGGCCGGACTACTGGACGTCGGGAAGGTGCAGACTCACCCGCCCCAGCTCGGCGGCCTTCTCGCCGTGCACCTCGGGCGCGACCACACCGGCGCTGGAGTAGTACGCGAACCCTTCCTGCCGCTGCAGCCCGCTCAGCGTGACCTTTGCCCGGTAGGGCGTGCGGACGCACTCCGGCGCACACCAGTCGCCGACGAGCCTGCCGCCGGCCACCGCGGTCGGGCCGCCCCACGACTCCCAGCGCAGCCCGATCAGCCGCGCGGAGTCGCCGAGCGGGAGGGCGCTCGGGCGCTGCAGCGGGCGCCCGACGGTGTCCGCCACGTAGACCGGCCCGGTGCGGGTGGTCGGCGCGACCGCCGGGCCCTCGTCCCGCAGCAGCGGCGCCGGCCCGCCGCACCCGCCGAGCACCACGGCGAGCAGCGCCGCGAGCAGCACGGCACCGGCGCCCCAGGCGGCTCGGGCGGTGGTGTTCGCTGCGCTCACGGATTCCTCGGGCTGCGGGCGGACGGGCGGACGGCTGGCTCACCAGGTGCAACGGTTGCACCCAGCGCAGCAGATGTGCCCTGTGTGCACAAGGATGTACAGGATGCGCACACAAGAGCGGATACCTGTTTCCCGACAAATGTAACGGGGTCGCCCGCAATCCGACGTGCGTCCATGATCGCCGTCGCCGCCGCACCGCCCCCGCCGCCCGCCCTTGACCCTCACGTCACGTCAGGCCCCACCCTTGACCAGCGGCACACGGCGCCCGGCGCCGGTCCGCCGCGCACCACGCCCCACCCGCCACCACCGAAAGGCGCACTCCCATGGGATACCCGGTAGGCCAGGTCTCCGCCTTCGCCGGGGTCACCGTCCGTACCCTGCACCACTACGACAGGACCGGCCTGCTCCGCCCCAGCGACCGCAGCCCCGCCGGCTACCGCCTCTACAGCGACGCCGACCTCGCCCGGCTCCAGCAGATCCTCTTCTACCGGGAGCTCGGCTTCCCGCTCGACGAGATCGCCACGATCCTGGCGGACCCTCCCCCGGCTAACGCGGGGAGGTGCCCCCAAGGCCAACTCCTCGACCAGCTCCGTGCCCGGCACCGCCGCCTCACCGAGGAGATCCACCGGCTGCAGCGCCTGGTCGAGGTCGCCGAGCAGGCCATGGAGGTCCAGCAGACCGGCGTCCGGCTGACCCCTCAGGAGCGCTTCGAGGTCTTCGGCGAGATCGCCTTCGACCTGACGTACGCCACCGACGCGGAGCGCAAGTGGCACAACAGCGACGGCTACCGCCGCTCGATGGCCCGGGCCGCCGCGCACTCCAAGGACGACTGGGCGCAGATCATGGCCGAGGCCGCCGACTGGCGGGCCCGGCTGACCGCCGCCTTCGACGCCGGCGAGCCGGCCGACGGCGAGCGCGCCATGGACCTCGCCGAGGAGCACCGCCGCCACCTCACCCGGTGGTTCACGCCCTGCCCCACCGACATGCACGGCCGGATCGCCGACGACTTCGCCGCCGATCCGCGCGCCTTCGCCCTGCTCGTCCCGCCCACCGAACAGCGCCCGGGCCTCGCCCCGTACCTGCGCACCGCCGTCCACGCCAACGCGGTCCGCCAGTCGCCCCCGGCACCCACCGCCGAGCCGGACGACCGGCACCACCGCCCCTGACCCGAGGCCGATCCCATGAACATCCTCATCGCCGCCGCCGGCTCCTACGGCGACATCGCCCCGTACACCGGCCTCGGCGCCCGCCTCCGGGCCGCCGGCCACCAGGTCGCCCTCGCCACCCACGACGGCCACGCCCCGCTGGTCCGCGCCGCCGGCCTGGACTTCCGCAGCCTCCCCGCCGACCCCCGCGCCGCCGACCCCGGGGAGCCGGACACCGCCGGCACCCCCACCGGCCGCCGCGCCCTGTTGCGCCGCGCCGCCGCCTTCGTCGAACAGCTCGGCACCGGCATGGCCGACGCCGTCGCCCCGGACACCGAGCTGCTCCTGCTGACCACCACCACGGCCCCGCTCGGCTGGCACCTCGCCGAGGCGCTGGGCATCCCGTCCGTCGGCGCCTACCTCGTGCCCACCGCGCCGACCCGCGCCTTCTCCCCCGTCGTCAGCGGCGGCCGGCAGCTGGGAGGTTGGGGCAACCGCACCGCCGGCCGCTTCTCCGTCCGCGTCGTCGACCGCCTCTACACCGGCGCCGCCCGTGCCCTGCGCACCCGGCTGGGCCTGCCGCCGGCCACCCCGGCGACGGTCCGCCGCCGCGTCGAGGCCGCCGACTGGCCCGTCCTGCACGGCTTCAGCGAACTGCTGGTGCCCCGCCCCGCCGACTGGCGCCCCGGCCTGGACGTCACCGGTTACTGGTGGCCCCACCACGCCCCGGACGCCCAACTCCCGCCCGCCCTGGAGGACTTCCTCAACGCCGGCCCGCCGCCGGTCTCCCTCGGCTTCGGCAGCATGGCCGCCGACGACGCCGAGCGGCTGAGCGCCCTCGCCGTCCGCGCCCTGCGCCGCGCCGGCCTCCGCGGCGTCCTGCTGTCCGGCAACGCCGCCCTGACCGCCGCCGACTCCCCGGGCGACGACATCCTCACCGTCCCCACCCCGGTCCCGCACGCCCTCCTCTTCCCGCGCGTCGCCGCGGCCGTGCACCACTGCGGCGCCGGCACCTCGGCCGCGGCGCTGCGCGCCGGGATCCCGTCGGTCCCCGTCCCGTTCACCGCCGACCAGCCCTTCTGGGCCGCCCGCCTGGCCGCCCTGGGCACCGCCACCGCCGCCCTCCCCTTCCCCGTCCTCGCCACGAAGCTCTCCCTCGACGACGCGGTGGCCCGCCTCGCCGCCGCCCTCACCGAGGCCACCACCACCTTGGCCCTGCGCACCCGGGCCCGGGCCGCCGCCGGACACCTCGCCGCCGAGGACGGCGCCACCGCCGCCCTGGCCGCCCTCGACCGCCTCGCGCACTGACCCTCGCCCCCCGCACACGGGAAAGCCCCCGCCGGACGTCCCCGGCGGGGGCTTCAGCGCGCGGCCGACGGCTCTACCGGGCCGGCTCCGCCCAGGTGACCGGCAGCGCGTGGACGCCGTAGATGCTCATGTCGGTCCTGAGCTTCACCTCGCCGGCGGGGACGGCGAGTTCGAGGGTCGGGAAGCGGCGCAGCAGCCCGCCGAACCCGGCACGCATCTCGACCCGGGCCAGCTGCTGGCCGAGGCACTGGTGGACGCCGTGCCCGAAGGAGAGATGACCGCGGGCCCTGCGGTGGACGTCCAGGGTGTCGGGGTCGTCGAAGCGCCGGGGGTCGCGGTTGGCGGCCGACAACGCGACGACGACGGTCGATCCCTTGCCGATGGTCTCGCCGGCGAGCTCGATGTCCTCCGTGGCGTAGCGGTAGAAGATGTCGGCGACGGACAGGTGGCGAAGGAGTTCCTCGACGGCGTCGGGCAGCAGATCCGGTTCGGCGCGCAGCGCGGCCAGTTGCTCGGGGTGCTCCAGGAGCGCGAAGGTGCCCAGTGCCAGCATGTTGGCGGTGGTCTCGTGGCCCGCGAGCAGCAGCAGGAAGGCGATGCCGACCAGTTCCTCGACGGCGAGGTCGTCGTCGCTGGCCAGGTCGGACAGGATGTCCTCGCCGGGCTCGGCCCGCTTGCGGGTGACCAGTTGGGCGAGGTACGTGGTCAGCGCGTCGTACGCGGCCATCTTCTCGTCGAGCGACTGGTCCTTGACCAGGATCTGGGCGGAGTTGGCCTGGAAGGTCTCGCGGTCCTCGTAGGGGACGCCGAGCAGTTCGCAGATCACCAGCGAGGGCACCGGCAGCGCGAACTCCTTGACCAGGTCGACCGGCGGGGCGAGCCGCGCCATCTCGTCCAGCTGCCGCTCGACGATGTCGCCGATGTGCGCTTCGAGTTGTTTCATGCGCCGGACGGTGAAGGCGCCGGTGAGCTTGCGCCGCAGCCGGGTGTGGTCCGGCGGGTCCATGGCGACGAACAGGCCCGGCACCTGCGGGGACGGTTCGGTCATGGCGGGCATGCCGGGGGTCTCGTACGGCAGGTGCAGCACACCGATGTCCTGGCGGGAGCTGAAGCGGGTGTCGGCCATGAGCCGGCGGACCGCGTCGTAGCCGGTGACGAGCCAGCCCTCGTGGCCGTCGGGGAAGACCAGGGGACTGACCGGGCGGCCTTCGCGCAGCCGGGTGAGGTCGCGGGGCGGGTCGAAGGGGCCCGCATCGCGCTCCGTGGGGAGACCGTGCGGGATGCGAACCGTTTCGCTCATCGGATGTCCTTTCGTGGCAGCTCGTGCGGTCACGATCGCCGACGCCCCTGACACCCCGCTGACACGGCTCTGACACCGGCCGCGCCCGGGGACGGCCCGGCTCCCGGCAGCGGATCGCGCCCCGGGCCGGCGTCCCGAAAACCCTTGCCCGGCAACGGTCTCCGCCGCGTCGAACTGCCAGGGTCGCGCCCCTCGCCCATGGCAAAATCAGCCGGGTGCAGATCGGGATACTGGGGCCCTTCGAGGTGCGCACGGCGGACGGCGTCCTCACCGACGTGCCCGGCGCCCGGCTGCGCGGGCTGCTGATCGCCCTCGCGCTCGAAGCAGGTCACCTCGTCCCGAAGGCGACGCTCATCGACTGGATCTGGGGTGAGCGCCCGCCCGCCGACGCGACAAACGCCTTGCAGCGCCTGGTTTCCCGGCTGCGGAAGGTACTGCCGGAGAAGTCCGTCGAGGGGCGGCCGAACGGCTACCGGCTGACGGTGGCACCCGACGCCGTCGACGCCCTGCGGTTCGAACGCCTCGTCGGCCAGGCCCGCGACGACGACGATCCGCGGTGGCTGCGCGAGGCCCTCGCACTGTGGCGCGGTGCGGCCCTGCAGGACGTCGGTCTGCAGGACAGCGCGGCGTTCGACGCGGCCGTCACCCGGCTCGACGGGCTGCGCCTGACGGCCATGGAGGATCGGTTCGACGCGGAGATCGGCCTCGGCCGCGGCAGGGAACTGGTCACGGAGCTGACCGACCTGGTGGCCGCGCACCCGGTCCGGGAACGGCTGGTCGCCGCGTTGATGCGGGCCCTCGTCGCGACCGGTCGCGACACCGAGGCGCTGCTCGTGTACCAGCGCACCAGGGAGACTCTGGCCCACACGCTCGGCGTCGACCCCTCACCGGAGCTGTCCGCCGTCCATGTCGCGCTGCTGCGGGGCGAGTTGGGCCGCCCGGCGGAGCACCGCAGGACCAATGTGCGCGCCGAGCTGACCAGCTTCGTCGGCAAGGACGCCGATGTCGCCGCGGTCCGCGAACTCACCGCCGAGCACCGGCTCACCACCCTGATCGGGCCGGGCGGCTCCGGAAAGACCAGACTCGCCACGGAAACCGCGCGCACCCTGCTCGACGACCTGCCGGACGGGGCCTGGCTGGTGGAGCTCGCGGCCGTCGCCGCGGACGGCGACGTGGCACACGCGACGCTCGCCGCGCTCGGCCTGCGGGACGCGCTGCTCGGCGAGGCGCCGCCGGACGCGGGGCCCACGGACCGGGCCGTCGCCGCGGTCCGTGACCGGGCGATGTTGCTGATCCTGGACAACTGCGAGCACCTGATCGAGTCCGCGGCGGTGTTCGCCCACCGGATGCTCGGGGAGTGCCGGCGGCTGAGGATCCTCGCGACGAGCCGGGAACCCCTCGGCATCATCGGCGAGGCACTGTGGCCGGTCGCGCCGTTGGCCCTCCCCGCCAAGGACGCCGGCCCCGACGAGATCGCGTCCTCCCCGGCCGTCCGGCTGCTGCGGAGCCGGGCCGGCGCGGTGCGCAAGGACCTCGTGGCGGACGCCCGCACCCTGTCGACCATGGCGCGCATCTGCCGGGCGCTGGACGGCATGCCGCTGGCGATCGAACTCGCCGCGGCCAGGTCGCGCACCCTCTCCCTCGACCAGCTCGCCCATCGGCTCGACGACCGGTTCCGCCTGCTGACCGGCGGCAGCCGCACCGCCCTGCCACGGCACCGGACACTGCGCGCGGTGATCGACTGGAGCTGGGAACTGCTCACCGACGCCGAACGGACGGTGCTGCGCAGACTCTCGGTGTTCTCCGGGGGCGCGAGCCTGGAAGCGGCCGAGCGGGTCTGCGCGGGCGGCGCGGTCGGAACGGGCCAGGTGCTCGATCTGCTGACCGCGCTGACCGAGAAATCCCTGGTGCTCGCCGAGGGCGACCGGGCGCCGCGCTACCGGATGCTCGGCACGGTCAAGGAGTACGCCGAGCAGCGCCTCGCGGAGGCGGGGGAATCGGATCCGACCCGCCGTGCGCACCTCGCGTGCTTCACCGAACTCGCCGCCGCCGCGGAGCCGCACCTGCGCCGCGCCGGCCAGTTGGAATGGCTTGCCGCGCTCACGGCCGAGCACGACAACATCGGCGCCGCGATGCGCGGTGCGCTCGCGGCCGGCGACGCGGAGGGGGCGATGCGGCTCGCCGCCGCCGCCGGCTGGTACTGGTGGCTCGGCGGGCACAAGGCCGAGGGCAACGAGCTGATCATGGCGGCGGTCGCCCTGCCCGGCGAGGTGCCCGACGAGATCCGGGCGCTCGTGTACGCCTTCGTCGTGCAGTTCGTGACCTCCGGGCAGCAGAGCGACCAGTACCGCGCGGCCGAGTGGATCCACCGGGCCTACGCGATCAGCCGGGGGGTGCGGAGCCGGCACCCGGCGCTGGAGTTCGTCGTCCCCCTGGAACGCATGCTGCACGCGCCGGACGCGTTCCTGCCGGCGCTCGAACCGCTGCTCGCCCACGAGGACCCCTGGGTGTGCGCCATGGCCCGGCTGCACCTCGGCAAGACGCGGATCATGCTCGGCCACGCCGGCCGGGACGCCGACGCCCATCTCCAGACCGCGCTCACCGAGTTCCGCGCGCTCGGCGAGCGGTGGGGAATCGCGTTCGCCCAGACCGAACTGGCGGAACGCCTGGCCGTCCGCGGCGACTTCGCCGGCGCGTGCGCCCACTACGAACAGGCCGTCGCGGTCGTCACCGAGGTCGGTGCCATCGAGGACGCCGTACGGATGCGGTCGCTGCAGGCCCAGTTGTACTGGCTGTTGGGCGATGCGGAGTCGAGCGCGGCCGCGATGGCCGAGGCGGAGCGGTACGCGGAACGCGCCGCCTGGCCGAACGTGCTGGCCGAGCTGGCCCTGGCGAAGGCGGAACTCGCACGCTGGAACGGCGACGCCGCGCAGGCGCACCGCCAACTCGACATCGCGACGGCGATGTTGGGCGACGACGCCGGGCGCGCGATCGTCCGCGCGATACTCCAGGACCTCCTGGGCTACCTCGCCACGGACCACGACGAGGCCCGCACACACCGCATCGCGGCCTTCCGGGCGGCGTCCGAGGCGGGGCACGCGCCCCTGATCGCCCGGGCGCTCGTCGGAACCGCGGATCTGGCGCTGCGCGACGAGCAGTACGAGCAGGCCGCGCGGCTGCTGGCGGCGAGCGCCCGCGTGCGCGGCCTGCCGGACCGCTCCCAACCGGATGTGGCCCGCATCGAACAGGCCGCACGGCGCCACCTCGGCGCCGCCCGGTTCACCGGGGCGACGCAGGAAGGCACCCGGGCCGACTGGCGCGACCTGGCCGCCCGCACGCTCCCCGGCTGATCCTCGCCCGACGGCACGCCGCGGCACCGCACGACGGGGCCCCGTCAGCCCCGCGCCCCCGACGCCGGTGACAGCGGCGGTTCCTGGTGGGAGCCGTAGCGCTCCATGCGCTGCCAGCGCAGGCGGCTGCCGGACAGGGCCGTGGCCACCGACTGGACCACCACGAGGTACATCAACTGGCGGTAGACGAACTGCTGGAACGGCAGGCTCCACAGCGGCCCGAGCCGTTCGCCGTCGAGCCGGAACGCATAGACGCCGGTGAGGACCTGGACGAGCAGGAACGAGCACCACAGCAGCAGTACGTGGACGGGGTCGAGGAAGATCAGCCCGTACACGCTCAGCACGTCGACCAAGGGTGCCAGCAACGGCAGCAGCACCTGGAAGAGCAGCAGGAAGAGCAGCCCGCGACGGCCGAACGTGCCGGCGGCCCCGCTCTGGCGGGCGGCGCCGCGGTGCTTCCACATCGCCTGCAGGGTCCCGTAGCACCAGCGGTAGCGCTGCCGCCACAGGGCGCCGAGGGAAGCGGGAGCCTCGGTCCAGGCGATGGCCTTCTCCTCGTAGACCACGCGCCAGCCGTCGCGCCAGATCGCCATGGTGAGGTCGGTGTCCTCGGCGAGCGTCGCCTCGGAGACACCGCCGACCCGCACCAGCGCGGCCCGGCGCCAGGCGCCGATCGCGCCCGGCACCGTGGGCATGCACCGGGCCAGGTCGAAGAGCCGCCGGTCCAGGTTGAAGCCGACGACGTACTCGATGTGCTGCCAACGTCCCAGCAGACCACGCCGGTTGACGACCTTGGCGTTGCCGGAGACCGCTCCGATCCGCGGATCGGCGAACGGCTGCACCAGATGGCGGACCGCGTCCGGCTCGAAGACCGTGTCGCCGTCCATCATCACCACGATCTCGTGCGAAGCGGCGGCGATCCCCGTGTTGAGCGCGGCGGGCTTGCCCGCGTTCTGCTGGCGGATCACCCGTACGCCCGGCAGGCCGAGCGCCTCGACGATGTCGGCGGTGCCGTCGCTGGAGCCGTCGTCCACGACGATGATCTCGACCGGGTGGTCGGAGGCGACCAGGGACCGGACGGTCGCCTCGATACCGGCCGACTCGTTGTAGGCCGGCACGATCACCGACACCGGTTCGGTGACCGGCGCTCCCCACTCCTTCCTGGCCTCCCTCCGGTGCCTGGCCGCGGCGATCATGGAGATCACCGCGCGCAGGATGCCCAGCAGTCCGGCGACGAGCAGCAGGACGTCGAGTGCGTCGAGACCCCAGACCGCCCCCTTGAGCAGCCACAGCAGCCCGACGCCGAGCAGGTGCTCGCCGGTGGAGGACGGCAGGTTGGCGTCGGCGAGGTGGAACGCCTGGCTGACCGTCTGGAAGCGGTAGCCGCGCGCCTTCAGGCGCGGGATCAGCGTGTCCAGCGCGGCCACGGTCTGTGCGCGGTCACCGCCGGCGTCGTGGAAGAGGATCACCTGGCCGGTGGACCCGGGCGGGGTGGCGTTGCGGACGATCTTCTGCACGCCCGGCTTCTGCCAGTCCTCGCTGTCCTGGGTGACCAGCACGGTCAGGTAGCCCAGCTTGCCGAGCTGTCGCATCGTGGCCCAGTCGGCGTTGCCCACCGCGTCGGCGCCGGACGAGTACGGCGGGCGGAAGAGGTTGCTGGTGACACCCGCGGCGCCGGCCACCGCGAGCTGGTCCTCGCGCATCTCCATCGTGCGCTGCCAGCCGGGCAGGCTGGGCAGATAGGGGTGGGTGAAGCTGTGCAGGCCGAGTTCGTCGTGGTCCTTCGCCATCCGCGCGACCAGGTCGGGTTGTGCGGTCACGCCGGTGCCCACGAGGAAGAAGGTCGCGGGCACGTGGTGCCGCTCCAGCGCCGCCAGGACCTTGGGGGTCCAGGTCGGGTCCGGGCCGTCGTCGAAGGTGAGCACCACGGTGTGCGCGGGCGGCGTGAGCGAGACCGGTTTGGCTCCGCCTGCCGAGATCACCGGCCCGCCGTTCTCGACCGAGGTCGGCACCTGGTCGACAGGACCCTGCGGAGGGTTCCCACCGTCGTCATGGAAGCCGAACATGTGCTGCGTGTAGCCCTCGATGAGCAGCGTGAGGGTGAGGGTCAGCACCATGGTCACCAGCAGCACCCAATGGGTGCGCACCGGCGTTTCGCGGGCGGTAGGGCCACGCTGTGGAGAAGTGGTCACATCGGTGATTTCTGGATGGGTGGCGAGTTCTGGAACGGGTCGGCCTGCCGGGGAGGTGCCGAGGAAGGGCCGCGCGGCGCCGCGAGGAGTCGGTGGGGCACCGCAGGCGCGGCCCGGGGGCCGGAGCGGTTCCTGACGGATCGCCGAGCGCGTCAGAATGCGCCGTGGGTGGGCAGGACGGGGGGCGGCGCGGTCGGGGTCCGCTTCGGGTGCGGGGACGGCTTGGGGCTCGGGGACCGCTTCGGCCCCGGGGACGGTTTCGGGCTCGGCGACGGTTTCGCCGTCGAGCGCGACTTGACCTTGGCGGACGCGCCGCCGACGGCCTTGGACACCGTCGTTCCCCGGCCCGGGCTCCGATGCCGCTTGACGGTGGCCACGGCCGTCGGGGACGTCCGGGGCCGGGGCGCCTTGGGCGCGGCGACGGCGCTCGCGCCCGGCTTCGGCCGCATGGGGTGCGGCAGCAGCGCCGGCAGGGTCGGGCCACCCAGGAGGGTGCTGACGAGCAGGGCGACGTAGGCCACCGCCGGCGCCACCAACGCGGCCACCAGGAGGCGCAGCCGTCTGCGGCGGCCTCCCGACGCGTCGACGAAAATGGGTTTGGGAGTGAGGCGCCGGATCGGTTTGCCACTCAGCCGCAGCGTGTCACCGGTGGTCCCGGCCGGGGATCCAGCCGCGGTAGGCCCCTGAGAGGGAACATCGGGAGACGTGGACGCGTCAGGCATCACTTCGTCCCCGGCGGGCGCCTGGCCCTCCGGAATGGTCTGCACAAGATCCGGACACTAGTGGCCGAATTTATACGCGCGGTACAGGGGCAGTTAAGCCCGCGAAAAAAGTGAGCAAAGCCGATGCCCGACTCGGCGCGGCCGGTGGCGCGAAGTGGGTCAGTCCTGCGGCCTGTTGATGGTCCTTCTGAAGTCGGCGCTCACGGTCAGCGGGCCTTTCAGATCCCACGCGCCGCGGTCCGCGAGCTCCTGCAGGGCCTGCGACCGGTCGACCGCCTGCGGCCAGTCGTTCTGACGGTCGGGGGTGCAGGGGTGCTTCATGTGCTTCTGGCGGACGGCGTTGAACCGGGCCAGCCACTGCGCCTCGTTCACCCCCGAGGCCGGGTTTCCCCCGAGCGCCTCGTCGGTCTCCTGGGCGATCTTCACCATGCCGTCGCAGTCGTCCGCACCCTGGCCCATCATCAGGGCGGTGTCGAAGAGGTTCTCCAGACCCAGTTGGCTCCTGACCCCCTCCCGCGCGCCCAGCTTCATGGCCGGGGCGAGGTACGTGTCGTGTCCCACCCGGATCTGCAGCCTCCGGAAGGTCGGGTCCACGGCGGCCTTCTTCCAGTCGCGCACGAACGCCCCGCCCAGCGCGCCGGTGTCCTCGCTCCCCGAGTCGGCCAGTCGCTGAAGGACGGATGTGTACTTCGCGAGCACGTTGTGGGGTGCGGCGGCGTTGTACGACTTGACCAGCCCGAGCATGTCGCCGCTCTGGCTGCAGAACCCGACCCACCCCGCCGTGTAGCCACAGCCGTCGTGCAGATCGGTGATGTAGCCGTACTGCGGAACGGTGGCACCGTTCTCGAACACCGCGGTGATGTCGTCCATCATCAGGACCGCCGCCGGACCCGCCGCGGGAGCAGCCGGATCCCCGGCCGCACCACCGACCTTGCCAACCTTGTCAGCCTTGTTGCCCCGGTCGGCCTGGTCGGCCGTCCCGGACGTGCACCCGCCCAAGGTGAGCACCGCACCGAGGACGACGAGCAAGGTGCGACGCATTCTGGTCAACTCCACGAACCGCTCCGGCCTGTTCCTGCCTCTTCTTGCCCCCGGGTCTCGCCGGAGACCTTAGCCTGCCGAGTATGCGCTGGTCAGGGCAGCGGGGAGGATACGCCAGCCGGCTCCGGCTCCGCGCTCACCACCGGCCATGCCGCGCCGCCCGAACCGCGGCTCACCAAGCGGGAGTTCGCCGCTCGGACGGACAAGCCAGACGTCCGACGCATCCGCCCCCACGCCACCCGCCACACGTGCGGCCCGCCGCCGGCGGCGCCCGACACCCACCCCCGGATCACGCTCCGGCCCCTTCACCACAGCAAGATCGCCGACGCCACGGCAGTTGCGGCACTTCGCCGCCGCACGACACCAAAGAGCCCCCGCCGGATCTCTCCGACAGGGGCTCTTTCGCACGGTGGACCTGAGGGGACTCGAACCCCTGACCCCCTCGTTGCGAACGAGGTGCGCTACCAGCTGCGCCACAGGCCCTTGCGACGAGTGAAACTCTAGCATCCCGTTCGCCGTGCTCGGAAATCGCTTCCGGTGCTGGTCAGTGGGAGGTCCGTCACTCGTTCGCCGCGCGCGGGCGGTCCTCGTCCTCGTACTGGTCGAAGAGCGGCGTCCGGCCGCGGGCGCGGCGGCCCGGGTGGGTGGGGCGGTCCTGCGAGGGGCTGGGCTGCGGGCGCTCGGGGACGGAGCTGGAGCGGGCGGAGCTCCAGGCGTCGTCGGCGTCGAGATCGACGTGGCTGGTGGCGCGCGGGGCGACCGGGGCGGTGACGTAGGTGGGCAGCGGGACCGGGACGGGCTCCCAGCTGCCGGCGGCCGGGCGGGGGCGCTCCCGCTCGCGCTGCTGGTCGACCCACTCGGCGTGGTCGGTCTCCTCGACGAGGGCGCGAGCGCCGGCGGTGTGCGGGGGCGCCGCCGGGCGGGGCGGCTCGGGGGCGGCCTCCACGGCATCAGCGTGGGCGGCGGGCTGGTGGTCGGCGGCGGGCGGCTGGTCGGCCGCCTGGTGAGGGCGGGGTCTGCCCTCCCGCAGTCGTCGCGCTGCCGCCTCCGCCTTGCGCTGGTCCATGGTGAAGGTGAAGCGGCGGCGCTCCTGGGCACGCAGATAGACGATGTAGGCGGTCAGGAGCACGGCGGGGAGGGCGGGGGCCCAGAAGAAGGGGAGGCCGCCCACGGCCGCGGCGATGGCGCCGGCGGTGAAGGCGACGAACAGCATGGTGATGGTGCGCCGGCGACGGGCCAGGACCTTGGCGCGCTTGGTGCGCTCGGCGAGCGAGGGGCGCAGCGGGGCGCCGTGGGCCCGGGTGGGGGTGTCGTCGGGGAGCGCCGGGGCCGGTGCGGGATCGCCGAAGGACCGGTCGCCGGCCGGGTCGTCCAGGGCGTCCGGTTCCTGCTCGTCGCCGGCATCGTCGGCGGGGCGCGCGCCATGCTCCTTGTCGTAGCGGCGCTGCATGGCCGCACGCCCGGACAGGAGCCGGATGGCCGTGCTGAAGCGCTCGGTGGGACGGGCCTCGTTGAGCTCGTCCTGCCTACGGAGCCACATCGGCACCAAATAGGCGGCCCAGGCCCCGACGATGACTGCGTAGATGAGGCCGCTGCTTCTCACAACTCACACGGTAGAGGGGTTTGCGTGGGGCCATCCGCCAATTGGGCCGGTGTGTCGCACGATCTGGCTGATATCTCGAACTTTTTTTGTGATTGTTGCGATGGAGTTGCGGTGAATGCGGGGACGACAGCGCTGTAATTCGAACAGGCTTTTCATTTGTGGGGTGCGTCGGAGCGGCCGGGCGCTCCGGGTCGCCGGCTCCGCCAGCGGCTGAGAAGTCCTTCCGGCACTTCCTCCGCGGTCAGCGCGAAAACCGCGTGGTCGCGCCAGGCGCCGTCGATGTGGAGGTAGCGGGGGCGGATGCCCTCCTCGCGGAAGCCGAGTTTCTCCACGACGCGACGGCTGGGGATGTTTTCCGGCCGAATGCAGACCTCGATGCGGTGCAGTCCGACGGTGCGGAAACAGTGGTCGACGGCGAGCGCCACCGCGGTCGGCATGACGCCCCGGCCGGCGACTTCCTGGTCGACCCAGTAACCGATATGGCCCGAGCACATCGAGCCCCAGGTGATACCCGCGACGGTGAGTTGGCCGACGAGCCGGCCGCGGTATTCGACGACGAACGGCAGCATCCGGCCGGCGTGCGCCTCGGCCCGCAGATGGCGCACCATCTGCCGGAAGGTGGGGCGGTGCGGCACCGGGACACCGGGCGGGGCCGGCGGGACGGTCGCCTCCCAGGGGCGCAGCCAGTCGCGGTTGCGGCGGTTGACCTCCCGCCAGGGGCGTTGGTCGCGCAGCCTTATGGGGCGGAGGGAGATCTCTCCGTCCGTCAGAACCACCGGCCAGGGCGTGTTCAGCTGGGGCTCCCGGAAGGTCTGGGGTGGTCGCCGCCGCGGATCTGGTCGACGGCGTGCGGGAGGAGGTCGGCGAGGACGGCCAGGCCGTCGCGCACCCCACCGGTCGAGCCGGGGAGGTTGACGATCAGGGTACGACCGGCGACGCCCGCCAGGCCGCGGGAGAGGGCGGCGGTGGGGACCTTGGCGCGGCCGGCGGCGCGGATCGCCTCGGGGATGCCGGGGACCTCGTGGTCGAGGACCCTGCGGGTGGCCTCGGGGGTGCGGTCGGTGGGCGAGATGCCCGTGCCGCCGGTGGTCAGCACCACGTCGTAGCCGGCGGCGACGGCGTCGCGCAGGGCGGCCTCCACCGGGTCGCCGTCGGGGACCACCCGCGGGCCGTCGACCGCGAAGCCCATGGCGGTCAGGCCCTCGACGAGCAGCGGGCCGCCCCTGTCCTCGTAGACGCCGGCGGCGGCGCGGTTGGAGGCCGTGACGACCAGGGCGCGGGCGGGGCTCACGACCGGCTCCAGTCGCCGGACTTGCCGCCGGTCTTCTCCTCGACCCGGACGTCGGAGATCACCGCGGCCTTGTCGACCGCCTTGACCATGTCGACGACGGTGAGCGCGGCGACCGAAACGGCGGTCAGGGCCTCCATCTCGACGCCGGTGCGGTCGGTGGTCTTGACGGTGGCGGTGATCTCGACGGCCTCGTCGGTGACGGCGAGGTCGACCGTGACGCCGGAGACCGCGAGCGGGTGGCACAGCGGGATCAGTTCGGGGGTGCGCTTGGCGCCCATGATGCCGGCGATGCGGGCGGTGGAAAGGGCGTCGCCCTTGGGGACTCCCTCACCGCGCAGCAGCTCGACGACGCGCGGTGCGACCAGCACACGGCCGCGGGCGCGGGCGGTCCGGGCGGTGACGTCCTTGCCGGAGACGTCGACCATGCGGGCCGCGCCGGCCGCGTCGAGATGGGTGAGGTGTTGCTGGCCGCTGCTCATCGTTCTCCCGCTCCATACTGCCGCCTGTGGGACGACACCGTACCCCCGGCCCCGGAGGGCCTCCGCTACGGGCCGTCCCCGCCACCGCTGCTCCCGGTGGGCGTCAGCGGTGTCCGAGCGGGATGACCTCCACGGTGGCGTCCGCGGGGACCTCGGTGGCGTCCTCGGGGACGACGATCAGGGCGTCGGCGTGCGCCATCGCCTTGATGAGGTGGGAGCCGCTGCCGCCGACGGGGGTGACCGTGCCGGCCACCGGGTCGTAGGAGCCGCGGAGGAACTGCCGCCGGCCGCGGGGCGAGGAGCCGAGCGGCTCGGTGACGCGGGCGCGGGCGGTGCGGCGGTGCACCTCGGGGTGGCCCATCAGCGTGCGGATGACGGGGCGGACGAACAGTTCGAAGGAGACGTAGGAGCTGACCGGATTGCCGGGCAGGGCGAGCAGCGGGATGCGGTCGGGGCCGATCAGGCCGAAGCCCTGGGGCTTGCCGGGCTGCATGGCGAGCTTGCGGAACTCGACCCGGCCCTCGTCGCTGGAGAGGTCGGCCAGGGTCTCCTTGACGACGTCGTACGCGCCGACGCTGACGCCGCCGCTGGTGACCAGGACGTCGGCGCGCGCGTACTGGTCCTCCAGGGCGGCGCGCAGGGTCTTCGCGTCGTCGGCGACGGCGCCGACGCGGTAGGCGAGGGCGCCGGCCTCGCGGGCGGCGGCGGTGAGCTGGAAGCTGTTGGAGTCGTGGATCTGGCCGGGGCCCAACGGCTCGCCGGGCGGGACCAGTTCGCTGCCGGTGGAGAGCACCACGACCCGGGGGCGACGGTGGACCGTGACGGTGTCCAGGCCGAGGGCGGCGAGCAGGCCGAGCTGGGTGGGGCCGAGGACGGTGCCGGCGGACAGGGCCGGGTCGCCGGCCTGCGCGTCGCCGCCGGCCCGGCGGATGTGGGCGCCGGCCGCGGCCGGGCGGTGCACCCGGACCTCGCCGCCCGCGTCCTGCGGGGCGGCGCTGTGGGCGCGCATCGTGGCGGCCGGGCCCTGGCCGGT
The DNA here is from genome assembly GCF_016917755.1 of Streptomyces noursei. GTDB lineage: Bacteria > Actinomycetota > Actinomycetes > Streptomycetales > Streptomycetaceae > Streptomyces > Streptomyces yunnanensis. The sequence goes on from NZ_CP070326.1 coordinate 4,433,572, forward strand.
GCCGCCGTCGGTCCACTCGACGGGGACCACCGCGTCGGCGCCGGGCGGCACCGGGGCGCCGGTCATGATGCGGGCGGCCTGGCCGGGCCCGACGGTGGGGAGTTCACCGCTGCCGGCGGCGACGTCGCCGATGACGGTGAGGGGGGCCGGGGACGCCTCGGTGGCGGCCGCGACGTCGGCGGCGCGCACCGCGTAGCCGTCCATGGAGCTGTTGTCGAACGGCGGCAGCGGCAACGGGACGGTGAGGTCCTCGGCGAGGACGCAGCCCTGGGCGTCGAGGAGTTGCCGGGTGACCGGGACCGGCGGGCGGAGCCTCGCCAGCACGTCGTCGAGATGTTCGGCCACCGACCAGACGCGGTCAGGGTGGGAGGTCCGGTCGGTGGAGCCGTTCAACGTCCTACATCTCCTCGGTGACGTAACTGCGCAGCCAGGCCCGGAAGTCGGGCCCCAGGTCCTCACGTTCGCATGCCAGTCTGACAATGGCACGCAGATAGTCTCCGCGGTCGCCGGTGTCATAGCGGCGGCCCTTGAAGACCACGCCGTGCACCGGCCCGCCCAGCTCGGGGTGGGCGGCCAGCACCTGGAGGGCGTCGGTGAGCTGGATCTCGCCGCCGCGGCCGGGGTCGGTCTTGCGCAGCACCTCGAAGACGGCCGGGTCGAGGATGTAGCGGCCGATGATGGCGAGGTTGCTGGGCGCCTCGGCCGGCTCGGGCTTCTCGACCAGGTCGGAGACGGTGACCACGTCGTCGTCGCCGGTGGGGGCGGCGGCCGCGCAGCCGTAGAGGTGGATGTTGGCGGGATCGACCTCCATCAGGGCGACGACCGAGCCGCCGTGCTCCTCGCGGACCTCTATCATCCGGCGCAGCAGGGGGTCGCGGGGGTCGATGAGGTCGTCGCCCAGCAGGACCGCGAACGGCTGGTCGCCGACGTGCGGTGCGGCACACAGCACGGCGTGGCCCAGGCCCTTGGGGTTGCCCTGGCGGACGTAGTGGATGGTGGCCAGATCGCTGGATTCCAGGACCTTGGCGAGCCGGGACCCGTCGCCCTTGCGGTGCAGGGCTTCTTCGAGCTCGTAGTTGCGGTCGAAGTGGTCCTCCAGGGGACGCTTGTTCCGACCGGTCACCATGAGGACGTCGGAGAGTCCGGCCGCGGCTGCCTCCTCCACCACGTACTGGATGGCGGGCTTGTCGACGACCGGCAGCATTTCCTTGGGCGTGGCCTTGGTCGCCGGCAGGAACCGGGTGCCGAGCCCTGCTGCCGGGATGACAGCCTTGCTGATCCGTGCATGCGATGGGGTCATGCGCGACACCCTAACCGGACCGGACGGACCGATGATGAGCGTCCGGTTAAGAGATCATGAGAGCCCGAGCGAGGCCCACGGTGAGCGTTGAGCACGAGGAAAAGCGCAGGTTGCGGCGGGATCTCCTGGAGGTGAGGAGGGCGTTGCCGGCCGATGTCGTCGCGGCCCGGGGCGCCGCGCTGGCCCGCCGGGTGCGGGAGCTGGACGAGCTGCGGGCGGTGTCCGCGGACAGCCCGCCGACCGTCGCCGCGTATGTGTCGATCGGCGGCGAACCGGACACCCGGGCGCTGATCGACGGGCTGCGGGCGGCCGGGGTGCGGGTGCTGCTGCCGGTACTGCTGCCGGACAACGACCTGGACTGGGCGGTATACGAAGGGCCCGACCACCTGGTCCCGGCGGGCTGGGGGCTGCACGAGCCGGACGGGCCGCGGCTGATGCCGGAGGCCGTCACCCAGGCGGATGTGGTGCTGCTGCCGGGGCTGGCCGTGGACCGGACGGGACTGCGGCTGGGCCGCGGCGGCGGCTCGTACGACCGGGTGCTGGCCCGGCTGGAGCGGGCCGGGGGACGGACGTCGCTGGTGGTGCTGGTCTACGACGACGAGGTGGTGGACGCGGTCCCGGCCGAGCCGCACGACCGCCGGGTGCACGCCGCGGTGACGCCGTCGGGGGTGCACCGCTTCCGGCACTGACCGCTCGGCCCGCGGGGCGGCGGCGGTGTTTCACGTGAAACGCCGTCGGGCGGACCGGAGAAGTCCGGCCCGCCCGACGCGGTGTGCTTCCGCCGCCCGTTACGGCGACAGGGTCAGGGTGTCCTGCCCGGCCTTCTTCACGGCGTCCTCGCTGAACGCCCAGGGCAGCAGCTCGCCCTTGGCCCACTTGTCGGTCTGGTCGTAGTAGTGGGCGTGGTAGGCGTGCCCGGAGGCGCCGGTGAGGTTGATCCAGCGGGACTTGTCGAGGTCGGCGAGGTTGACCACCATCCGCATGGACGGGACCCAGGTCACCTTGTAGCCGCCGGCGGCGTTCCAGCCGGTGGCGTTGACCGCGGCCTCGCCGCCGCCGAGGTTCCAGGGCCCGCGGTTGAGCAGGTCCTGGAGGAAGCCCGGCCCCTCCTTGCCGAGGGTCTGGTTCTTGAGGTCCATCTGGTGCAGGCGGCCCCAGGCCCAGTTGTCGATGTTCTTGCCGAGCTTGGAGGTCAGCTCGTAGCGGGCGTCCTTCATGGCCTGGGCGAGGAGCTGGTCGCGGTTCTTCAGGCCGGGGTGGCCGGGCCGGTCCTCGGTCTTCCACCAGGCGTTGTTCGGGTCGTCGAGGATGTTCCGGACGACCTCGTACCAGCGGTCGCCGCCGTCGGGCTGGGCGGTGTCGCCGGCCCGCTGGCCGCACTCGCGGACCAGCTTGTTCTGGTCGTCGGCCGGGCCGGTGTCGCTGGCCGGGCGGACGTAGAGGCACTGGCCCTCGACGCGCAGCTCCTTGGGCATCTTGTTGCCGAAGGCGAGCTTGAGGGTGTTGCGCCAGACGGCGTTGAAGTAGGCGGCCGCGGCGGAGTCGGGCTCCTGGGTGAAGTCCCAGCCGTTGAGCAGCTGCTGGGCGTCGCGGACGTACTTGTCCTGGATGTCGATCTTCGTCAGGTAGGGCGTCAGCAGGCGGGCGATCTCGCTGCTGTTGTCCTTCTGGAAGGACTGCATGTCGTCGGTGGAGACCTTGCCGCCGTCCTTGATCTTGGACTCGATCAGGTCGCTGATCCGCTGGCTTCGGGCGCCGTAGCCCCAGTCCTTGGTGATCAGGTACGGGTACTTCTCGTTGACGATGGCCTGGTTGGCGGTGACGATGAAGCCGCGCTTGGGGTTGTACTCGTACGGCAGGGCGCTCTGCGGGACGTAGCCCTTCCACTGGTAGGCGGGGTCCCAGCCGGGCGCCGGGTAGGTGCCGTCGCCCTTGCCGCGGACCGGGATCTGTCCGGGGGCCTGGTAGCCGATGTTGCCCTTGGTGTCGGCGTAGATGAGGTTCTGCGAGGGGACCTCGAAGCCGGCCGCGGCCTTGCGGAAGCCGGTCCAGTCCTTGGCGCGGTCGAGCTCGAAGATGGCGTCCATGGACTTGCCGGGGGTCAGCGCGGTCCAGCGCAGCGAGACGGCGTAACCGTCGCCGCGGTCGGGGGCGCCGTCGGCGACCGGGGCGTCCTTGCCGACCCCGGCCAGCTCGTCGTCGCGGTCGGAGATGATCGGGCCGTTGTTGGTGGACCGGACGGTGATCTTGCGGCTCTCGCCGCCGGCGACCTTGATGGTCTCCTGGCGGGTGAGGAACGGCTGCTGCTTGCCGTCGTAGAGGTAGCCGTCGGCGTTGATCTTCTCCAGGTAGAGGTCGGTGACGTCGGCGCCCAGGTTGGTCATGCCCCAGGAGATGTCCTGGTTGTGGCCGATGACGACGCCGGGCATCCCGGAGAAGGTGAAGCCGGCCACGTCGTAGTTGCACTTGGGGCCGGTGGTGCGGCAGTGCAGGCCCATCTGGTACCAGAGCGAGGGCATCTGCGGTGCCAGGTGCGGGTCGTTGGCGAGCAACGGCTTGCCGGTGGTGGTGTGGTCCCCGGAGACGACCCAGGAGTTGGAGCCGATGCCGTTGCCGTTGGGGCCGAGCAGCGCCGGGACCTGTTCGAGGGTCTTCGACAGCGAGGACAGCTGCGTCTGGATCCCGGTGGTGGCGCCGCGGGTGGACCGGGTGCCGGCCCCCGCGCCCGTGCCACCGGTGCCGGTGCCGCCCGTGCCGGTGGTGGTGCCACCGGTGCCGGTGCCGCCCGTCCCGGTGCCGCCGGTGCTGGTGCCCTTGGGGTCGAACTCCTTGGTGGCCGGGTCGACGCTGCCCCCGTCGACGATCGGCCGGTTCCGCTGGTACGGGTACTCCGGGTAGAGCTGCGCGATCTGCTGCGGGGTGAACCGGCTGGTCATCAGGGACCGGTCGATCTCGTCCTTCATGTTGCCGCGCAGGTCCCAGGCCATCGCCTTGAGCCACGCCACCGAGTCGACCGGGGTCCAGGGCTCGGGCTTGTAGTCGTTGGTGAAGCCGAGCGCGGCGTACTCCAGGGAGAGCTCGGAGCCCTGGTGGTCCTTGAGATAGGCGTTGACACCGGCGGAGTACGCCTGGAGGTATTTCTTCGCGGTGGCCGAGAGCTTGGTGTCGTATTCCTTCTGCGCCACCTGGTGCCAGCCGAGGGTGCGCAGGAACTCGTCGCTCTTGACCTGGCTCGCGCCGAACATCTCGGAGAGCCGGCCGGCCGTCATGTGGCGGCGGACGTCCATCTCCCAGAAACGGTCCTGGGCCTGGACGTAGCCCTGGGCGCGGAAGAGGTCCTCGTCGGTGTCGGCGTAGATCTGCGGGATGCCGTTGGCGTCACGGACGACGTCCACCGGGTCGGTCAGGCCCGGGAGTTTGAGCGACCCCGTGGTCTCCGGGAAGGAGGCGCGAACGGTACTGACCCCCCAGTACGCGCCGAAGCCGATGCCCGCCACAAGCAGCAGCACGACCGTGAGCGCGACGAGGCGGCCGCGCCGCCCCTTCTTCTTTTTGGGGGCTGGACCGGACTTGTTGGCGGGCATCTCTGTCCTTCGAGGGGCAGGGTGGGAGTGCTGGAGCAACCATAGGCGCACCGGTTTGAGGACCCCTACGCGGAGTCAGCGCCGGGCACATTAAACTTTCAAGCAATGGTAAATTGTTAGAGTCAGTAACTAGATACGGTAAGGACAACCAGCCCACACCGACTGAGGCGCGAGGAAGGATCAGCTCCTGACTGTCGAACACCTCAACGAACTCCTGCTGATCTGCTCGCTCGTACTGCTCGTCGCAGTCGCCGCGGTACGGCTCTCCTCGCGCAGCGGGCTCCCCAGCCTGCTCATCTACCTGGGGATAGGCATCGCGATGGGGCAGGACGGCATCGGCGGCGTCATCTTCGACAACGCCGAACTGACCCAACTCCTCGGCTATGCCGCCCTGGTGGTGATCCTCGCCGAGGGCGGCCTGGGCACCAAGTGGAAGGAGATCAAACCAGCCCTGCCCCAAGCCGCGATGCTCTCGACGGTCGGCGTCGCGGTGAGCGTGGGGGTCACCGCGGCCGGCGCGCACTACCTCGCCGGACTCGAATGGCGCCAGGCGCTGCTGATCGGCGCGGTGGTCTCGTCCACGGACGCCGCGGCCGTCTTCTCCGTGCTGCGCAGCGTGCCCCTGCCGGCCCGTCTGACGGGTGTCCTGGAAGCCGAGTCCGGCTTCAACGACGCCCCGGTGGTCATCCTCGTCGTGGCCTTCTCCGCCGCGGGACCCACCGAACACTGGTACGTCCTGCTCGGCGAGATAGCGCTGGAGCTGGCGATCGGCGCCGCCATCGGCCTGGCCATCGGCTGGATCGGCTCGTACGGCATGCGGCACGTGGCACTGCCCGCCTCCGGCCTCTACCCGATCGCGGTGATGGCCATCGCGGTCTCCGCCTACGCGGCCGGCGCGCTGGCGCACGGTTCCGGCTTCCTCGCCGTCTACCTGGCCGCGGTCATCCTCGGCAACGCCAAGCTGCCACACGCCCCGGCCACCCGCGGTTTCGCCGAGGGCGTCGGTTGGATCGGCCAGATCGGCATGTTCGTCCTGCTGGGTCTGCTGGTCACCCCGCACAACCTGCTCGACGACATCGTGCCCGCGCTGCTCATCGGCATGATCCTGACGCTGGTCGCCCGCCCGCTGTCCGTCTTCTCCTCGCTGCTGCCCTTCCGGGTGCCGTGGCAGGAGAAGACCCTGCTGTCCTGGGCCGGGTTGCGCGGCGCGGTGCCGATCGTGCTGGCCACCATCCCGATGGTGGGCGACGTCCCCGGCAGCGAGACGGTCTTCAACATCGTCTTCGTCCTGGTCGTGGTCTACACCCTGATCCAGGGTCCGACGCTGCCGTGGCTGGCCCGACGGCTGCGGCTCGGCGAGGGCGAGGAGCCCGCCGACCTGGGCATCGAGTCGGCCCCGCTGGAGCGGCTGCGCGGCCATCTGCTGTCCACGTCCATAGGCCCCACCTCCCTGATGCACGGCGTGGAGGTCGGCGAGCTGCGGATGCCGGCGGGCGCCGCGGTCACCCTCGTCGTCCGGGACGGCACCAGTTTCGTGCCCTCCCCGACGACGGTGCTGCGGCGCGGCGACGAGCTGCTGGTGGTGGCCACCGACCCGGTGCGGGACGCGGCCGAGCGGCGGCTGCAGGCGGTGTCCCAGGGCGGCAAGCTGGCCGGCTGGCTGGGGGCCGGCGCACCGCAGCAGCCCCAGGAGAAGCGCGGCCGGCGGCGCGAGGTGGGGTGAGACGGCGGGCCCCGGCCCGCCCGGCTTGCCCGGCCGGACGCCGAATGTGCGCTATCTCTCCAGAGATACCAAGGAAAACTGCGTGAAGCCCTGGTTAATCCCAGGGCTTCATTGCATCCGGCCTGTACAATCGAGAGGGAAATTTGTACGGATCACGAACCAACTCTGCCTGACGCAGAGCTGGCGCGACCGCTCGGCGGCCGCGGTCCCCTGCCACACGCAGCCACCTTTCCCGGGTGTGGACCACGCGGTATCACTCGGTCCTGCGCGAGAGGACAGCTCTCGGCGCGTACCCGTGACGACCTCGCGGGGCAGCGCTACCAGGCGGCAGAAAGGCCCGGCCGTGGCATCCGCGGTCAAGGACTCCCGTCCCGGTTACGGTCAACTGTTGCGCACGCCCGGCGCATGGACCTTTGTGTTGCCCGGCTTTCTGGCCCGGCAGCCGTTCGCGATGCTGACGATCGGCATCGTCCTGCTCGTCCAGTCCACCACCGGCTCCTACGGCACCGCCGGCGCGGTCTCCGCCGCCACCGGTGTCTCGATGGCGCTGTTCGCCCCGCAGAGCGGCAAGCTCGCCGACCGGTTCGGGCAGCGCACGGTGCTGATCCCCGGCATCCTGGTGCACGTCGCCGGCGTCTCCGCCCTGATCGCCCTGGCCCTCGCCCACGCCCCCCTGTGGGCGCTGCTCGCCGTCGCCGTCCCCACGGGCGCCTCGACGCCGCAGGTCGGCCCGATGGTGCGGGCCCGCTGGGCGACGAAGCTGGGCGGCAGCCCGCTGATGCCCACCGCCGCCGCCTTCGAGTCGGTGACCGACGAGTTCACCTTCGTCGTCGGCCCGGTGCTGGCGACCGCGCTGTGCACCGGCGTCCACCCGGCCGCCGGCCTGGTCGCCGAGGCCGTGCTGACGCTGGCCGGCGGTCTGCTCTTCGCCTCCCAGCGGCGCACCCAGCCGCCCGTCCACCGCGGCTCGTCGGACGACCAGCCGCGCGTCTCGGCGCTGTCCGTCCCCGGTGTGCGGGTGCTGATCGTGGCGTTCCTCGGCATCGGCTCGGTCTTCGGCGGCATGCAGGTCTCGCTGACCGCGCTCACCGAGCACATCGGACAACCCGGCATCAACGGCGTCCTCTACGGGATCTTCGCGGGCGGCAACATGCTCGCCGGCATCGCCTGCGGCACGATCGCCTGGAAGGTCGGCCCGCGCCGCCGGCTGCTGGTCGCCTACGGGCTGCTGGCGCTGGCCACCACCCCGCTGTGGGCGGTGACCGCGGTGCCGCTGCTGGGCGCCGTCGGCCTGGTCGTCGGCCTGTGCATCGCCCCGGCGCTGATCACCGGCTACACCCTCGTCGAGTCCCTGGTCCCGGCCACCGCCCGGACCGAGGCGTTCACCTGGCTGACCGGCGCGGTGGCGCTGGGTCAGGCGGCCGCGGCCACCGCCGCCGGCCAGCTGGCGGACCGCTTCGGCCCGAGCTCCGGCTTCCTGGTGCCGCTGGCCGGCACGGCGCTGGCCCTGGTGGTGCTGCTCTCCCTGCGGGCCTACCTGGCGCCCCGGCCCTCGAAGGTGGTCACCGGGTCGGCGGCTGCCGCCGACACCGGCGCCGAGGCCCCCGCGGGGACCGTCGCCGACGAGCGGGAACGCGAGCTGAGCCGCGCCTGAACGGGCGCGGAACCGGGTCCGGGGCCGGGCGTGGAGTCCGTCACCGTGCAGCGTTCACGGTGGACTGATGCGCCGGAATACTGCAAGATGGAGCGTCGTTAGCACTCAATGAGTGAGAGTGCCAGGAGGAAGTCAAGTGCCGACCTACCAGTACCAGTGCACCGCGTGCGGCGAGGGCCTTGAGGCCGTGCAGAAGTTCACCGACGACGCGCTCACCGAGTGCCCCAGCTGCAACGGACGCCTCAAGAAGGTGTTCTCGGCGGTCGGCATCGTCTTCAAGGGCTCCGGCTTCTACCGCAACGACAGCCGCGGCTCGTCGTCCAGCAGCAGCCCTGCCAGCAGCTCCACGTCGTCGAGCGGCTCCACCTCCTCGACGTCCTCGTCCTCGGCGTCCTCCTCGTCCTCGACGTCGTCCGCTTCGTCCTCGGACAGCAAGTCGACGGCCTCGGCGAGCACCGGCTCCGCCGCCTGACCTGCGCCGACGGTCGGCCGCACAGCGGCACCGGCCACCGGACCTCCGGGCCCCGCCACTCCCCACCAGGGAGCGGCGGGGCCCGCTGCGTTCCCCGGCCCGCAGCAGATCCACCGGGTCACCGACGGGCCGCCGTCGCGCCCCGATAGTGTGACCGCATGGCTGACGCGGAGATTGGCGTTATCGGCGGGTCGGGGTTCTACTCCTTCCTGGACGACGTGACCGAGATCACTGTGGACACCCCCTACGGGCGCCCCAGTGATTCCCTGTTCCTCGGCGAGATCGCCGGCCGTTCGGTCGCGTTCCTGCCCCGGCACGGCCGCGGGCATCACCTGCCGCCGCACCGCATCAACTACCGCGCCAACCTCTGGGCGCTGCGCTCCGTCGGCGTGCGGCAGGTCCTCGGGCCGTGCGCGGTGGGCGGGCTGCGACCCGAGTACGGCCCCGGCACCCTGCTCGTCCCCGATCAGCTCGTGGACCGCACCAAGTCCCGCGTCCAGTCGTACTTCGACGGCGTACCGCGCCCGGACGGCAGCGTTCCCAACGTCGTCCACCTGACCTTCGCCGACCCGTACTGCCCCGCCGGCCGCCAGGCCGCCCTCGCCGCCGCCCGCGGCCGGGACTGGGAGCCGGTCGACGGCGGCACCCTCGTGGTGATCGAGGGCCCGCGCTTCTCCACCCGTGCCGAGTCGCGCTGGCACGCCGCCCAGGGCTGGTCGGTGGTCGGCATGACCGGTCACCCCGAGGCCGTCCTGGCCCGCGAGCTGAGCCTGTGCTACACCTCGCTGACCCTGGTCACCGACCTGGACGCGGGCACCGAGACCGGTGAGGGCGTCTCCCACGAGGAGGTCCTCAAGGTCTTCGGCGAGAACATCAGCCGGCTGCGCGAGGCCCTCTTCGACACCGTCGCCGCGCTGCCCGCCACCACCGAACGCGCCTGCCTGTGCACGGACGCGCACCAGGGGTGGGATCTGGGGATAGACCTGCCGTAGCGGCCGGGGGCGGCCTCCGCAGGGGCGGGGCCGGCCTTCGTCGGGGCGGGGCGGCGACTGTCGCCCCGCTACCGGGTGACGGAGTTGTCCACAACCGTGGGGCCGTCCACAGGCCGGAGCGGGTCGCGGCGAAGTGCGGGACGGTGGTGATCGCCGGGTCCGAACGCCGGTCCCGCTTTCCGCACCGACAGGCGGTGACGACCATGCCCTTCCCCACCCCGACCCCGTCCCTTCCCGCACCCCCGCGGTGTGAAGTGCCCCACTTCGTCCCCGTCCGCCCGGGCGGCGTCCGCGCCCGATGGCGCGGTGCGGGACGGCAGCTCCTGCTCGCCGCCGCACTGGCAACGACCGCCGCAGCACTGGCCACCGGCCTGACGCACGGCCCCGCCCGCACCGCGTCCGCCCCCGTCGCCCACCCCGCCGCGGCAGGGTGCGGGGAGCGATGACGATGCCGGGTACGCGTCAAGATCGAGTGGCGTCTCCCGCTCCGGGCCGCGAGACTTCTCCGAGTGGCGGGGCACCTGCCACGCGCCCGTCACGAGGGCGCGCCCGCACCACCGATACCGATGCCGTTATCGGCACCGCCGCACCCATCACCGCCGCGAGGACTCCGCCGAGCGGCCGGGTCCGTCGTTCCCCGGCGGCTCCCCGATCCCGTCCGGCCTCACCTCCGCCTCCTGCGATCCGGCCTCGGCACGGCCCGGTCCCCCCGGTCCGTCGCTCCCGACCGGCTATCCGCACTGACGCTCTGGTCGATCGCCGGTTCGTGTTGCGTGATTGGACACCCGCGCCCCGCCCTGCCGTAAGTTGCGGTGCCGATTGTCGGTGCACCGTCCAGAGCAAGCGTGGAAAGAGGCTGTCAGGTGAGCGAGAACAAGAGCGTCCTCCAGGGGTTCAAGGACTTCCTGATGCGCGGCAACGTCATCGAACTCGCGGTGGCGGTCGTCGTCGGTGCGGCGTTCACGAGCATCGTCAACGCGGTCGTCAAGGGCGTCATCAACCCGATCGTCGGCGCCTTCGGCTCGCAGAACCTCGACAACTACCAGACCTGCCTCAGCACCTGCTCGGTGGACAAGAAGACCGGCCTGTACGTGGACGGCATCTACGTCCTGTGGGGCTCGGTGCTCAGCGCGGCGCTGACCTTCCTGATCACCGCGGGCGTCGTCTACTTCCTCATGATCCTGCCGATGAACAAGTGGAAGGCCCGTCAGGACGCCAAGAAGCCGGTCGAGGACGCTCCGGCGGCCCCGACGGAGATCGAACTGCTCACCGAGATCCGGGACGCCCTGATCGCCCAGCGCAACGGCACCTCGACCGCTCCCGGGGCGGCCGCGGCGGCCATCATCACGCAGAAGACCCAGCAGTAGCGGGCGCTCCGGCCGGCCCTCGCCGCCCCGTCGCCTCGCTCAGAGGTGGTGGGGCGGCTTTTCGTCGAGGAAGCGGGCCAGGTCGGCGGCGCTGCCCGCGGCGGTCGGCCGCTCGCCCCAACCGCGGTCGGAGTCGTCCGCGGACTGCTGGCTCAGCGGGTCGTCGAAGATCAGGGCCGCGGCGGCCGCGGGCGCCGGGGACGCGTCCTGGGCGGCGGGGGTGTCCCGACTGCCCCGGGCGGTCGGCTCGGGCTCGGGCTGCGACGGAGAGGTGGTGCTCACCCCTTCAGGGTACGGGCGGGACCGCACGGCCCGAGCGGCGCACCGTGTCCGACCCTGATCCGCCGGACAGGCCCTGGCTATAGCTAGGAACCCCGGCCGCCGTTCTCGTGGGTCGGTATCGGGTGGGGACGGTGCGCAGCGTGCGGGCGGGTGGGCGGTCCGTGCTCGGCGCGCCCCCGCCCGACCGGCCGCCCGCGCTCGGAACCGGGGAGCGGCAGGGGGTGCGGGTGGGGGTGATGGCCACGGGCGTTGCGGTGCGACATGGCTACCTGGCTTCCGTAGGGGGCGGGAAGGCCCACGCTAGGAGCGCCCGCGGCACACGGCCCGTCGGGTGGTGCAGCGGAGTGGTGCGCGCGGGGGTCAGGTCAGTCCTCGGCGAGCTCCTCGTGCCACCACCGGTCGCGGCCGGGCTTCCAGGAGACCGGGCGCGAGCAGCGGTTCACCACCAGCACGGTGTGCGGCAGGCGGCTCGCGTCGACGGCGGCGCTCCGCGCCAGCGCATGGTCCAGGACCGGCTTCACCGGCCGCACGGACCCGTCCCAGAACGCCGCGTCCGCCGTGATCAGCACCCGGGCTCCCGACTCCCGTAGGCGCGCGGCGAGTTCGGGGATGGTCAGCGACACCGGCAGCGTGGTGCGTATCGCGTCCAGTCTGCCGCAGGCGAGGGTGGCGATCACCGACTCGGGCACCAGCGGCAGGTGCACCGCGACCCGGTCGCCGGCCCGCACCCCGAGGCGGATGAGCGCCGCCGCCGCCCGTGCGGCCTGATCCAGGAGCATGCCGTGCGTCAGCTCTTCTAAGCGGCCCGGCTCTCCGCTCCAGGTAAGGGCGATCTGCGACGCGTCGGGCCCTTGCACGTCCCGGTCGTCCTCTGCATGCTCTGAGATCACACTGCGCAACATGCGCATCAGCATGGAGAGCGGCGATCAACGTTCGCTGAACGTCCGCTGTACGGCCGTCTCGGCTCCGTTCGGCTCCGCGGGGCCGGTGACCGGCCTCTTCTCGCACTCCGCACGGTAGCGCGGCACGCTCCCGCCTCTTCCTGCCCCGGTCCGGTGCACTTCATCCCTCCCCTCCGCACCTTCCACGGATACGCCTGCATTTCTGCATCTCCGCAGGCGCATCTGTGGGAGGCGGGTCGCCGACGCCTGGTCCGTGGCTCCGGTGAACGGGATTCCCCCGCACGGCCGTTGGGCGCGGCGAGCCCCGGCCCTCGGGGCGGTGCTCGCCGGGGGGGGGGAGGGCCGGGAGCCCTCCCCCGGGGTCAGGCGGCCTCGGCGTACGCGGTGTATCCGCCGGACACGTCGCTCACCTCGGCGAAGCCGTGGGCCTCCAGGAGCGCCGCGGCGACCACCGAACGGTTGCCGCTGCGGCAGTAGAGGATCACCGGGCGGGTGGGGTCCAGTTCGTCGAGCCGGTCGAGCAGGGCGGCCAGCGGGATGTTGCGGGCGCCGGGCAGCGCGCCCGTCGCGTACTCGGCCGGATTGCGGACGTCGATCAGCTGGGCGCCGGCCACGGGGTCCAGCGGCAGGCGCGCGAGCAGGTCCGAGACGTGCAGGCGGTTGCTGCGGCGGGTGAGTTCGGGAGCGCCCGCCAGGACGCCGGCGGGGTCGGGGAGATGGCCGAGGACCCGGTCGTAGCCGATGCGGCCGAGGCGGAGGCGGGCCTCGTGCTCCGTTCCGGGGGCGGCGAGGAGGACGATCGGGGTGCCGGGGGCCACCACGCTGCCGGCGTACTCCGCGAACCGGGTGTCCAGTCCGGCGTTCAGGGAGCCGGCGAGGTGGGCGCGGGCGTAGTCGGCGGCCGGGCGGCAGTCGAGCAGGGCGGCGCCGTCGTCGTCGCGGGCGGCGAGCGCCTCGTCCAGGGTGAGCGCGGCGGGCGGGGCCGGGTCCCGTAGGGGGTGGCCGTCGCGGTTGAGGGCCGCGTCGTGCGCGAAGTAGCCGGGGGTGGCGGGCTGTTCGGCGGTGACCAGTCGGACGAAGGCGTCCTGTGTCATGGGCTGGAGCGCGTAGTTGAGGCGGCGCTGGTCGCCGAGGGTGGAGCTGGTCTCGGTGGAGATGCTGCGACCGCAGGCCGAACCGGCGCCGTGGGCGGGGAAGATCCGGGTCGCGTCCGGGAGGGGCAGCAGTTTGGTGTGCAGGGAACGGTAGAGGCGCGCGGCCATGTCCTGCGGGGAGTGTCCGGCGGCGGAGAGCAGATCGGGGCGGCCGACGTCGCCGATGAAGAGGGTGTCGCCGGTCAGCACGCCGAACGGCTCGTCGTCGGGGTTCTCCCGGACGACCAGGCAGAGGGATTCCAGGGTGTGGCCGGGGGTGGCGAGGACCGTGAGGGTCACCCCGGACTCCGCCCCGGGGCGCGTTTCCGGATCGGCGCCCAGGCAGATGCGTTCGCCGTCGTGTAACCGCCGTATCGGGAAGCCGGTTTCGGCGGCGGCGCCGAAGGCGATCTCGGCTCCGGTGGCCCGGGCCGTCTCCAGGTGCCCGGAGAGGAAGTCGGCGTGAACGTGGGTCTCGATGACGAGTTCGATGCGCAGGCCGGCCGCTTCGGCGTCGGCCAGGTACTCGTCGATGTCGCGGCGCGGGTCGACGAGAACGGCGCGTCCGGTTCTCTGATCGCCGATCAGATACGACGCCTGGGACAGGCAGTCGAGGTAGTACTGCGCGAAGTGCACGGTCGGGCCTCCAGGGGTGCGCGGCGCCCGTGAGCGGCGGGTCGGCCCGCTCGGGCTGGGAGCGTGGGCGGCTGAATGCACCGTGCATATCGCTCCGTTGTGCGGATGCACGGATGTACGTACATTAAGTACCCGGCCGGCAGGGGACAAGCTGAGCCCCCCCCCCCGCAGGCCGGACGACGGACGAGAGGACCGACATGATGCCGCCCCAGCCCGAACCACCGGGCGTGCACGGCCGGATGAGCCCGCACGGCGCCGACGGCGACCACGCCCCTTACGGGCCACGCCCGTTGGACCGCGGCAACCCGCTGCCCCTGTGGGCGCAGCTGCTGGCCGATCTGCGCCGCAGGATGGAAGCCGGGGCGTTCACCGAGGAGTTCCCGGCCGAGCACCGGCTGACGGGCGAGTACGAGGTCAGCCGGCACACCGTCCGGGAGGCGCTGCGCAAACTGCGCGCCGACGGCCTGGTGATCGCCGAGCGCGGGCGCGCCAGCCGCCTCGACGCCCGTCGCATACAGCAGCCGCTCGGCTCCCTCTACAGCCTCTTCCGCGATCTGGAGGCCCAGGGCGTGGAGCAGCGCAGCGAGGTGTTGCGGCTGGAGCGGACCGCCGACGCGACGGCCGCCGGCCACCTGGGGCTGGTCCCGGACGCACCCCTGGTCGTCCTGGAACGGCTGCGGCTCGCGGACGGCGAACCGCTCGCCCACGACACCGCGTATCTCCCGGCGGACCTCGCCGAGCCCCTGCTGGCGACCGATTTCGGACACACCTCCCTCTATGGCGAGCTGTCCCGGCGCTGCGGGGTGAAGGTGAACGGCGGGCGGGAGCGGATCGCTCCGTTCCTGCCGGACATCCGGCAGGCGTGGTTGCTCGGACTGGCCGACCGGGAGGCGGCGTTCGCCATCGAACGGGTCGGGCGGGCCGGGGAGCGGCCGGTGGAGTGGCGCGAGACGGTGGTCCGCGGCGACCGCTTCGCGTTCGTCGCCGAGTGGTCCGATGTCAGCCGGGCGGTCGCCCTCGCGCCGCGCGCCGCGGCGCCGTCCGCGTAGCCGGCCCGCCGTGTCCGTTCTCATAGCCGTGACAGCGCTGCCCTGCGGGCTGCTGATCGGGCTGCTGCTGGGTGCGCTCGGCGGCGGCGGTTCGGTGCTGGCGGTGCCGGCGCTGGTCTATCTGCTGGGGCAGTCCCCGCACGCGGCGACGGCGGGGGCCCTGGTGGTCGTCGCGGTCGGCGCGGTCAGCGGTCTGGTCTGCCACGCCCGTGCGGGCCGGGTCCGCTGGGTCGCGGGCGCGGCGTTCGGCGCCCTGGGAACGGCGGGCAGCTTCACCGGCTCCCGTTGGAGCGCGTCCGTGAACCCCGGTGTCCTGATGGCGGCGTTCTCGGGGCTGATGCTGGTGGTGGCGGTGGGGATGGTGATGCGCGGCAACCGTGGCAACCGCGACGGTCGACGGGCCGCTGCGGAGGAGACGGGGGCCGTGGCGGCAGCAGGGACAGCGACGGCAGCGGGGCCGGTAGGGCCAGCGGAGCTGGAGAGGTCAAAGGGGCCAGAGAGGTCAAAGAGGCCACAGGAGCGGGCGACGTGGGCGGTGTCCTTATGGGACGCGGTGCGCACGTCCTCAGGGCGGCGCACGGCCGCGTGTGCCTCCCGCGGCTCCGGGGCCGGCTCCCACCGCACCCGGCCGCTCCGTACCGTCGTGACCGCCTCCGCGGTGGGGCTGCTGACCGGCTTCTTCGGGGTGGGCGGCGGCTTCGTCGTCGTACCGGCCCTCACCCTCGTCCTCGGCCTGGAGATGCCGGTCGCCGTCGGCACCTCGCTGCTGGTGATACTGATCAACTCCGGTGCCGCGCTGGCCACCCGGGCCGGCACCGGGTCCCTGGACTGGCCCCTGCTGGCCACCCTCGCGGCCTGTGCCGCGGCCGGCAGCGGCCTCGGCAACCGCCTGGCCGGCCAGCTGCGCCCGCAGACCCTCACCACCTCCTTCGCCGCCCTCGTCACCGTCCTGGCCCTGGCCATGGCGGCCACCACACTGCCCAGCCTCTGACCACCGGGAACACCCCCGACAACTTTCGTATCGCTTGCCGTCTATCGCCCATCCCCCATCGCCCATAACACCCGTAACGTCCCTATCCCGCCCAGGAGTCAGGAGAACCGCATGACCCGGCCCGCAACCGACGCGGAATCCGCGCCCAGCGCCGCCCCCGCCCCCGTCCACCACCAGATCCTGATCGTCGGCGGCGGCACCGCGGGCATCACCGTCGCCGCCCGGTTACGCCGTGCCGGCCTCCGTGACATCGCCCTGCTGGAGCCCGCCGAGACGCACTGGTACCAGCCGCTGTGGACCCTGGTCGGCGGCGGCCAGGCGCCGCTGCGGGCCGCGCTGCGCCCCGAGGCCGAGGTGATCCCGCCCGGCGTGCGCTGGCTGCGCGAGCGCGCCACCGCCGTCGACCCGGTGGCCCGTACGGTCAGCACCGCCACCGGCCGGGTGTTCTCCTACGGGCGGCTGGTGCTGGCGCCCGGCCTGAGCCTCGACTGGGACGGCGTGCCGGGGCTGGCGTCGGCCGTCGGGCACGACGGGGTGAGCAGCAACTACCGGGCCGATCTCGCGCCGTACACCTGGGAGTTGATCCGCCGGATGCGGAGCGGTACGGCCGTGTTCACCATGCCGTCCGGGCCGGTCAAGTGCGGCGGGGCGCCGCAGAAGATCGCGTACCTGGCCGCCGACCACTGGCGCAAGCGCGGCGTCCTGGGCAACATCCGCACGATTCTCGCCCTCCCGGAACCCACCCTCTTCAAGGTGCCGGTCTTCGCCCGGGCCCTGGAGCAGACCGCCCGCCGCTACGGCATAGAGGTGCGCCTCCAGACCGAACTGACCCGTCTGGACGGCCCGGAGCGCGCGGCCGTCCTCACCGACCATGCCACCGGCCGCGCCGAGACCGTCCACTACGACCTGCTGCACGCGGTACCGCCGCAGCGCGCCCCGCGGTGGCTCGCCGGGGGCCCGCTGGCCGACCCGGGCTCCCCCCACGGGTACGTCAAGACGGACCCGCACACCCTCCAGAACCCTGATTTCCCCGAGGTGTTCGCCCTGGGGGACGTGGCGCACCTCCCGACGTCCAAGACGGGTGCCGCCGTGCGCAAGCAGGCCCCGGTGCTCGTCACCAACCTCCTCGCCGGCCTCCGCGGGCGCCCCGCCACCGCCCGCTACGACGGCTACACCTCCTGCCCCCTCGTCACGGCACGGCACAAGATGCTGCTCGCCGAGTTCGACTACGACCTCCGCCCCGCCCCCTCGTTCCCGTTCCTCGACACCACCCGGGAACGCACCGACATGTGGTTCCTCAAGCGCTACGGCCTGCCGCAGCTCTACTTCCAGGGGATGTTGAAGGGACGGGCGTAGGAGCGGGTGCGGGGACGGGCGTAGGGACGGGCGTACGGGCGGTGGAGGGGCGGGCGAGGGCGGTAACCCGCGTCCCGCCCCGCCCCGCCCCGCCCCGCCCCGGCTACGCCGCCACGTCCCCCTCCACCACATCCGCCACCACGCACCCCACGTTGTCCGGCGCGCCCGCCTCGTGGGTGCGCCGGACCAGCTCGGCGACGGCCTGCTGCGGGGTGGCCGCGCCGGCGAGGGCCTCCTGGATCGCCTCGGGCGGGACGACACCGGCCAGGCCGTCGGTGCAGAGCAGATAGCGCTCGCCGGGGCGGACCTCCAGCAGTTGCAGGTCCGGGGCGAAGTCGGCGCCGCCGCCCAGCGAGCGCAGGAGTTGCGCGCGCTGCGGGTGCGACGGCGCCTCCTCGGGCGTGAGCCGGCCCTCGTCGATGAGGGACTGCACCAGGCTGTGGTCGTGGGTGATGCGGAAGAGCCCGGAGTCCCGCAGGACGTACGCCCGCGAGTCCCCGATGTGCAGCAGCCCGAGCCGGGAACCGGAGCGCAGCAGGGCGGTCAGGGTGCTGCCGGTCTCCTCGCCGGCCGACCGCGCGGCACGGTGGGCGTGCAGGGCCGCCTCCTCCAGGACGGCCAGCAGGTCGGCCGAGGTCAGGTCCACGTCCTCCAGGGCCTTCAGCGCCTCGATGACGGCGGTGGCGGCCGGGGCCCCACCGGGGCCGTAGCCGTCGGCCACCGCCAGCAGACGCGGGCCGGCGTAGGCCGCGTCCTGTTGGACGGCGCGCACCAGTCCCTGATCCGTCAGGGCGGCGCAGCGCATCGCCAACGGGGCCGTGGGGTCGGTGGGTTCGGTCATCACGGTGTCCTTCCGTTCCAACTGGTCCACGAGGAAGGCGGCCAGGTCCCGGCGGGCCGCGACGTCGGCCTCGACCTGCGCCCAGTACGCCGCGACCGCCCCGGCCGCGGCGCCCGGCGCCAGCTCGCACACCTCACGGATGCGGGCCAGCGGCATGCCGAGCCGGCGCAGCCAGGCGACCAGCCGGGCGCGCTCCAGCTGGGCCGGGGCGTAATGGCGGTAGCCGCTCAAGGGGTCGACGTGGACGGGGGTCAGCAGACCGAGCTCGTCATACAGGCGCAGCGCCTTCGGCGAGAGCCGGGACGCCCGTGCGAACGCCCCGATCGTCAGCAGTTCCCCGCCCGCCCCGTCCACTGCTTCCATCCCGTCCTGTCCCCGTTCACCGCAGGCTCCGCCGCGCTCCGTCATCGGCGGCCGGCGTCCGCCCTCCTCGTGCCGGGCACCGCGCCCGGCCCCACCGATGCTGGGCCTTCCCCCAGGGACAAGGTCAAAGGGCCCGGACGGCCGCCGGGTACCGGCCGGGCCACCGGCCCCGGAACCGCCCCGCCGCGCCCCGTCGACGCCCTGCCCGCTCCCCGCTACTTCCCTCCCAGCCGGCTCAGCGCCGCGACCGTCAGCGCCTGCACGCCCGTGGCGAGCGTCGGCCGCGCGACCGGCACGAACCGCGGCGAGTGGTTGGAGGGGATGTCCTGGGCCAGCCGCCCGGCGGCCAGCGCGGCGCGGAACTCGTCCGGGTCCCAGCCGCCCAACCACCAGTAGTACAGGGGCGCCTCCGCGGCGCTCGCCAGGAGTCCCGCGTCCTCGCTGCCGGTCGCCGGCTCGTACGCGAACACCCGCTGCTCGCCGAAGAACCGGGTGAAGTCCTCGTTGACGCCGGTCAGCACCGCCGTGTCGTTGACCGTCACCGGGAAGGAGTCGATGATCTTCACCTCCGGCTCCTGCGGCGCGTCGGACGCCGCCGCCTCGGCCCGCGCGATCCGGTCGACGGCGGCCAGCACGGCGGTCCGCACGTTCGGGTCGAAGCTGCGGACGCTGAGCCGTACGACGGCCCGGTCCGGGATCACATTGGCGGTGTCCCCGGCGTGGAACGCGCCGACCGTGACCACCGCCCGCTCCTTCGCGGCGATCTCCCGCGAGACCACCGACTGCACCCGCTGCACGAACGCCGACGCCATCAGGATCGGGTCCACCGTCGTCTCCGGCCGCGACCCGTGGCCGCCGGTCCCGTGGAAGGTGATCTCCAGGCTGTCCGCGGCGGCCATGCAGGCGCCCGGGCAGTACGCGATCAGCCCCGCGCCGAACGGGGCGACGTGCTGCGCCAGCACCACATCGGGCGTGGGCACCAACTCCTTGCTGTAGAGGCCGTCGTCGAGCATGGCGCGGGCGCCGTTACCGGCCTCCTCGGCCGGCTGGAACAGCACCACCAGCGTTCCCGACCAGCGGTCGCGCCCCGCGGCGAGCAGGTCCGCGGCGCCCAGCAGGCACGTGACGTGGACATCGTGCCCGCAGGCGTGCATCCGGCCCGGGACGGTGGAGGCGTACGGCACCCCGGAGTTCTCGCTGACCGGCAGCGCGTCCATGTCGGCCCGCAGCAGGACCACGGGGCCCGGGCCGTTGCGCAGCACCCCGGTGACGCCGGTGACGCCGATGCCGGTCGTGACGTCGTAGCCGTACGCGGTCAGCCGGTGGGCCGCCTCCGCGGCCGTACGGGTCTCCTGGAAGGCCAGTTCGGGGTGGCGGTGCAGGTCTTCGTAGAGCGCCACGAGGTCCGCGAGGCGGGCGTCGAGCGGTTCCAGGACGGACGAGGGGACGGGGATGTCACTGTCGCTCATACGCGCATTCGACCATGCGAGGGCGCCGCCGTCTGCCCCTCGGCGCGCCCGGTTCCGCCGCCGGCTCCGCGCCCGGCTCCGGGCGCGTTCCGCGCCCCTTCGCGCCCGGTTTCGTCCGCGCCCGCCGGGCCGCCCTCCTGGCCGGTACGCAGCGGGTCGCCGCCCCTCCCCCCGTGACACCACCGCCCCCGCCTGCAACCGTGGATCACCGTGCCTGCGACGTGGCGCAGGTCTGCCCAAGCCGACGACCGGAGGCTGACGTTGGCCACTTCACCCACCCGACCGGCGGACGAGCCCGGCGAGCTCGCGACCCACCTCATGGACCAGGCCATGGGCCACCTCTTCTCCGCCGCGCTGCGCACCGCCGCCCACTACCGCATCGCCGACCGCCTCACCGCGGGCCCGCGCACCCCCGAACAACTGGCCGCCGCCACCGACACCCACGCCCCGCACCTGCGCCGTGTCCTGCGCTATCTCGCCGCCCGCGGCATCTTCCGCGAGGACGCCTCGGGCGCGTACCAGCTGACACCGGCCGCCCGGCAGCTGCGCACCGACGTGCCCGACTCGCTGCACCCCGCGGTCATGATGCTCACCGACGAGCTGTTCCTGCGGACCTCCGCCGGTCTGCCGGAGACGGTGCGGCACGGCGACGCGGCCTTCGAACGGCTCTTCGGTGCGCCGCTCTTCGCCCATCTGGCGTCGGATCCGGCCAAGCGGGCGCTCTTCGACGACGGCATGGCCTCCTTGACCGCCTCGGTGGACGAGGCGGTGGCCGCCGCCTATCCGTTCCCCGAGACCGGCACCGTCGTCGACGTCGGCGGCGGGCGGGGCGGCCTGTTGCGCGCGGTGCTCCGCCGCCGCCCGCAGGCGACCGGCGTCCTCTTCGACCTGGCGCCGCCGCTGTCCCACCACCTCCTGGACACCGACGACCTGAAGGGCCGCTGGCGCACCCAGGAGGGCGACTTCTTCGCGGCGGTCCCCGAGGGCGGCGACGTCTACGTCCTCAAACACGTCCTGCACGACTGGCCGGACGACGCCTGCCGCCGCATCCTGCACAGCTGCCGCGCCGCGATGGCGGCCGGCCGCCGTCTCCTGGTCATCGACTGCGTCCTGCCGCCGGGGAACGCACCGCACTTCGGCAAGACCATGGACGTCGCCATGCTGGCGGTCCTGGACGGCCGGGAGCGGAACGCGGACGAATTCGCCGCGCTGCTGTCGGCCACCGGTTTCCGCCTGACCCGGGTACTGCCCAGCACGGGCTTCCCCTCGATCGTCGAGGCGGTCGCCGACTAGGGTCCGCCCGCCCACGACACGCCGCGCCCCGCTCGCCCCCGTTGCCCCCGCCCCCGCGCTCTACTGAGTGCCACCCACCAGCGGTCGACGAGAGGGGCTGGGGCAACGTGCCGGTTCTGATGCGTGCGCGCAGTCGTGAGGAGGCGCACCGCGCCGCCACCCCACTGGAGCTGTTCTTCGACCTCTGCTTCGTCGTGGCGATCGCCCAGGCGGGTCGCCAACTGGTGCACGCCCTCGCCGAGGGCCATCCGGGCCACGGCATCGTCGGCTATCTGATGCTGTTCTTCGCCATCTGGTTGGCGTGGCTCAACTTCAGCTGGTTCTCCTCGGCGTACGACACCGACGACGCGCTGTACCGGGTGGTGACCCTCGTCCAGATCTCCGGCGTCCTCATCCTGGCCGCCGGGGTACCGCGGGCGTTCGGCGCCGGCGACTTCCGCGTCGTCTGGTTCGGCTACCTGGTGATGCGGCTGGCGCTGGTCAGCCAGTGGCTGCGCGCCGCCCACGGTACGCGGGGCGCCGAACGGAGTACCGCCCTTCGCTACGCCCTCGGGGTGACCCTCTGCCAGGTCGGCTGGCTGGCGCTGCTGTTCCTGCCGCCGGGCGACGCCCCGTGGGTGTTCCTGGTGATGGGCGCGCTGGAACTGTCGGTTCCGGTGATCGCCGAACTCCCCCGGCAGACCAGCTGGCATCCGCATCACATCGCCGAGCGCTACGGCCTGTTCACCATCATCGTGCTGGGCGAGACGGTCTCCGCGGCGACCGTTGCGGTGCAGTCGGCACTCGACGAGCACCACGACCTCGGCACGCTGCTGCCGATCGCGGCCGGCGGCCTCCTGCTGGTCTTCGCCGCGTACTGGATCTACTTCGCGGTCCCCATCCACCTCCACCTCCGCTCCAACCGCCAGGCGTTCCTGTGGGGCTACGGCCACTACCTGGTGTTCTGCTCGGCCGCGGCGATCGGCGCGGGGATCGAGATCGCGGTGGAGCAGTCGTCCGGCCGGGCGCACCTTCCGGCGTACGCGGCCGCGGCCTGCGTCACGGTGCCGGGCGCGCTCTACATGTTCACGGTGTGGCTGATCCACTCCCGCCACCAGAAGCGCGGACCGGCCCAGCAACTGGTGCTGCCGGTGTCCGCCGGGTTGATCCTGGCCGGTACGTTCGCCGGGCCGGCGGCGGTTCCGGTGGCGGGCCTGGTGGCCGCCGCGACGGTCGCCGTGGGCGTCACCCTGACGGCCCGCCAGGGCACCGCTCTGGAGGAGGAGTAGCGCCCGCCGGTCGGCCCATCCCGGTTACGGGTGTGAGCGGTGGCCGGCCCGCGTGCCGTCCCCCGTAAGCGTGCCGAACGGCCGTACGCGCGCCCTCCCCGGCCGGCCGGCGGGGTGCCTACCGAGGGGCCGAAAAGGTCCGTGCGGCGTCGCCGCGAATCCCCGTCAACTGGCAGCACACAGACTGGACTTGGGGCACATTCCGGCCAAGTTTGGGCGACCTCGCCGCGGGCCCCACGGCAGGTCCCATAGCGCGCGTGCAGCATCAACCGACGCATTCCCCTATCAAAGGTTCACCCGGCGTGCGGCGTCATCCTCATGCCCTCTACCGTTCACCACAGCCCGCGGAAGCGGCTTCGCCGGAACGCGGTAGGGTGCAGATTGCCCTTTTTATGCCCGGGGGCTCTGCGCCCCTGGCAGCGACCATGGGCCGTCCGCCCGTCCGTACCTGAGGAGACGCCAGACATGGCAGCCCGCCACGCTCAGTCCCGTGCGCGCAGGAGACTGTCCCGGCGCAGCAAGGCCGTCGGCGGCCTCGCGCTCTCCACGCTGGTCGGCACCGCCCTGTGGGCCTGGCCGGCCTCGGGCGACGACCACAGCGGCCGGCCGGACGCCAAGAGCGGTGCGACCCGGACGGTCTCCGGCCCGAACACCCCCGCGCCCCACCAGGCGGCGCAGGAGGCGGCCCGCGGCCTGCGGGCCATCCCCGACCTCAGCGACGCCGCCCGAAAGCGCATACCGGCCAACGCCCGCCAGGTCCTGGTCGTCACCGGCAAGGACTCCGACTCGTACGAGTCCCGGGTCGTCCTCTACACCCGCGCGGAGGGCTCCGACCTCTGGGAGGCCGGCCCCAGCTGGGCCGCACACAACGCCGCCCACGGGTGGACCGCCCAGCACCACTACGGCGACCTGCGCTCCCCCGAAGGCGTCTACACCCTCACCGACGCCGGCGGCCGGCTGCCCGCGCCCGGCGGCACCAAGCTCCCCTACGACCACAACAGCAGCTTCGTCGCCCATGGCACCGGCGTCGAGGGCGAGCCGCTGGCCGGCGCCTTCGACTACGTCATCGCCATCAACTACAACCGCGTCCCGGGCACCTCCCCGTTGGACGGCCAGCGGCCCCTCGGCGACGACAAGGGCGGCGGCGTCTGGCTGCACGTCGACCACGACGGCCCCACCCAGGGCTGCGTCAGCCTCAAGCCCCAGGTGATGCGCGAACTGCTGCGCGCCCTCGACCCGAACCTCCACCCGGTGGTCGTGATGGGCCCGGCCGGCCACTGACCTCCGACCCTGCCGCCGGGCGGGGTCCGCGTGGTACGCATGGCGCCATGACTGACGCGCGGCAGCACCAGCGGCACCCGGGGGGCGAGGACGCCCCCCACCCTCCGGGCCCGCACGACGCCCTGACCGACGTCCCCGGCCTGCAGGTGGGGCACGCCCAACGCATCGGTGACGGCTGGCTCACCGGCACCACCGTCGTCCTCGCCCCCGAAGGCGGCGCCGTCGCGGCGGTCGACGTGCGCGGCGGCGGCCCGGGCACCCGGGAGACCGACGCCCTCGACCCCCGCAACCTCGTACAGCGCATCGAGGCCGTCGTGCTGACCGGCGGCTCCGCCTTCGGACTTGACGCGGCGTCCGGTGTCGTCCACTGGCTGGAGGAACAGGGCCGCGGCTTCCGGGTCGGGCCCGACCCGGCCCAGGTCGTCCCCGTCGTCCCCGCCGCCGCCCTCTTCGACCTGGGCCGCGGTGGCAACTGGCAGGCCCGTCCGGACGCCGCCCTGGGGCGCGAGGCCGTGGCGGCCGCCGCCCGGACGGCCCCCGGCGCGCCCGTCCCCCAGGGCAACACCGGCGCCGGCACCGGCGCGACCGCCGGCGGCTTCAAGGGCGGCATCGGCACCGCCAGCGCGGTCCTGCCCTCCGGCATAACCGTCGCCGCGCTGACCGCCGTCAACGCCGCGGGCTCCTTCGCCGACCCGCACACCGGCGCCCTCTACGGCGCGTCCGGCCCGCTGCCCTCCGCCGAGGTCCACGCGGCCGCCCGCCACCGCCTGGCGGAGGCCCGGGAGACCTCCGCGGCCCGGATGGCCTCCTCGGTCCGTCCACCGCTGAACACCGTCCTGGCGGTGGTGGCCACCGACGCCGCGCTCACCCGCGCCCAGGCCCAGAAGCTCGCCGGCACCGCCCACGACGGCCTGGCCCGCGCACTGCGCCCCGTCCACCTGCTCAACGACGGTGACGCGATCTTCGCGCTGGCCACCGGCGCGCGCCCGCTCGCCAGCGCCGAGGCCCTGGCCGACCCCGTCTTCGGGGTCCACCTGGAAGCCGGCGCCCTCAACGAGATCTTCGACACCGGCGCCGCCGTCCTGACCCGGGCCATCGTCAAGGCCGCGCGCGCCGCCACCTCGGTGGACGGTCCCGGTGGCGTCTTCCCGTCGTACACGGACCTGTACGGGCCGGGCGAGTAGCCGGAGCCCGGGCCGGGCGTCCGGGGGGGGCGCGGCATGCCGTCAGGCGCCCACCGCGCCGAGGAGCGTGCCCGCCACATAGGTGACGGCCATGGCCAGTGCGCCCCCGGTGACGTTGCGCAGCATCGCCGGGCCCGGTGGGGCCGTGCCCAGACGGGCGCTGGTCCAGCCGCAGAGGGCCAGGGCCGCCAGTACGGCGACCACGGTGATCCAGAGGCGCTGGCCCGCCGCCGGGAGCACGATCGCCAGGAGGGGCAGCAGCGCGCCCACGGTGAAGGCGAGGAAGCTGGCGGCCGCGGCGTGCCAGGGGTTGGTGAGCTCGTCGGGGTCGATCCCCAGTTCCACCTCGGCGTGGGCGCGCAGGGCGTCGTGCTCGGTCAGTTGCTCGGCGACCTCCTGGGCCAGCGCGCGGCTGAGGCCCTTGCCCTCCAGGAGTTCGGTCAGCTCCTGGAGTTCGGCCTGCGGTTCGGTGGCCAGTTCGCGCTTCTCCAGGGCCAGTGCGGCCTTTTCGGAGTCGCGCTGGGTGGAGACCGAGACGTATTCTCCGGCGGCCATGGACATCGATCCGGCCAGCAGTCCGGCGAGTCCGGCCGTCAGCAGGGTGCTGCGCGAGTCGGTGGCGCCGGCGACGCCGACGACGAGGCCGGCGGTGGAGACGACCCCGTCGTTGGCCCCGAGGACGGCCGCCCGCAGCCAGTTGAGGCGGCTGCCGAGCGCGCCGCTGTGTGCCTCGTCGTGCTCCGGTGTCTGAAGCGTCACCGGTCGAGCGTCTCATCCGGGTGGCGCGGCCGGGGGCATGTCCCGCCCGGTGCCCGCGCGTCGTGCCGGGGCGGCCGGTGGTAGAAACGGCCGTATGTCCGCATCGCCTCCCCCCACCCCGCCCCCGTCACGGCCCGGCCGGCGCGCCGCCGCGCCGCCGGGTGCGGAGCCGCCGCCTCCGCCTCCCACCTTGCTGCAGCCGGCGCCTCCTGAGCCCGCGTCAGCCCCCAGAGAGCCGATAAGGCGTCAGCGGCTGTGGTGGCACCGGCTGATATTCGGACTCTGGTACCGGCCGGTGGACGTCTTCGACGAGGCGCGGGACCGCAGCGCGTGGAGTGCGGCGGTGCTGCTGTGCTTGATCAGCGGCGGGATCGGGATCGTGTCGGTGGACGCGTTCCGGGCGCAGTGGACGGCCGGTCCTACGGCGGCGCTGCAGTTGGCGGGGATGGCCGAGGCGGGGGTGCTGCTGGCCAGTTTGGGGCTGGGGGCGGTCACCCACGCGATAGCGCGCACCCTCGGCGGCAACGGGCGTTTCGCGCCGACCGCGAGCCTGTTCGTGGTGATCTTCTGGGTGACGGACCTGCCGCGGTTGATCATCGCGGCGTGGCTGCCGGCGAGTTCCACGTTCGTCCAGGCCGCCACCTGGACGACGTGGGGGTTCGGTTACTTCCTCGCGGTGCTGCTCATACGTGGTCAGCACCATCTGCCGACCCACAAGTCGGCGGCCGCGGTGTCGGTCCAGATGCTGGCGGCGCTGGCGCTGCTGAAGTTGGGGCCCGTGCACTGACGCGGCGGGCCCGCGGGGCGGTGCGCCGTCCGGCTGACGGCGGCTCAACTACGGCTGGAGAGCTGCCGCACGAGGTCGTCGAACGCCTGCCGCTCGGCGGGGGTGAGGTCGACGCTCTCCGAGGCGGGGCCGCCGGGTCCGGTTTGGCGCGGGACCGCGTCGAGTCGGATCCGGGCCCGCTGTGGTCGCCGCCGGAAGGGGGTGGCCGTGCCGTGGTGCCCGCGGCGGGTCAGTCTGATCAGGCCGACTGCCCAAAGGACGACGATGACCAGCAGAACGCCGAGACCGATCTGCTGGAGAATCGAAACGGAGGGGAGCATGCTGTTCCTCCCGAACAAGTGGGCGCTGGGCTAGGCCCAGTAGACACCACACGTCAGGACTTCCAACAGGGGATCTTGGGCCGTACATCCCGAAGTGACACATCTCCTATGACATTTCCCCGTATTCCCGACACCACACGTGTGGGCGACGGCCGTCTTGCGGAGCCGCCGCGAGGGGCCTTCGCCGGTGCACCACCGGCCGCACCGGCGCACTGCCGCCTCTCCCGTTGGACACCTCGGCGGCTTCCCTCCGGTGCGCGCCGTCGCGAACGATGACGGCGTCCCGTCCGCGACGTGAGGAGTACACCCGTGCCCGAGCCGCAGCACCGGACCGCCCCGCGCGCTCTCGACGGCGTGCTCGTGGCCGACTTCAGCCGCGTCCTGGCCGGCCCGCTGGCCGCCGCCACGCTCGCCGACCTCGGTGCCGAGGTCATCAAGGTCGAGCGGCCGGGCTCGGGGGACGACACCCGCGCGTGGGGGCCGCCGTTCACCGCCGACGGCACCGCCGCGTACTTCGACGCCGCCAACCGCTCCAAGCGCGGGCTGGCGCTGGATCTGGGGGACCCCGGGGACGCGGCGGCGGCCCGTGAGCTGGCGCGGCGGGCGGACGTCCTGATCGAGAACTTCCGGCCCGGTTCGCTGGCGAAGTACGGGCTCGACCCGGTCGCGACGCGGGCCGCGAACCCAGGGCTGGTGCACTGCACGATCACCGGTTTCGGTTCGGGCGCGGGCGCCGCGCTGCCGGGTTACGACTTCGTCGTACAGGCGGTGGGCGGGCTGATGAGCGTCACCGGCGAGCCGGGCGGGACGCCGTTGAAGGCGGGGGTGGCGCTGGTGGACGTGTTGACGGCCAAGGACGCCGTCACCGGGATCCTGGCGGCGCTGCGGCACCGCGACCGGACGGGTGCCGGGCAGGCGGTGGAGGTCAATCTGCTCTCGTCGCTGCTGGGGGCGCTGGTGAACCAGGTGTCCGGGCAGCTGGCGACCGGGCGGGATCCGGGGCCGATGGGCAATCGGCACCCGAGCATCGCCCCGTACGAGACGTTGGCCTGCCGGGGTGGGCTGCTGGCCCTGGCGGTGGGCAACGATCGTCAGTTCCGGGCGCTGGCAGGGGCGCTGGGGGCGCCGGAGCTGGCGGAGGACATACGGTTCCGACGGAACCAGGATCGGGTGCAAAACCGCACAGACCTGGTCAAAGCACTGGAAGATCGACTGGCCGCCGACACCCCGCGGGGCTGGACGGAGCGACTGACGGCGGCGTCCGTGCCGTGCGGGCCGGTCAACACCGTCTCCGAGGCGCTGGAGTTGGCCGGGCGGCTGGGGCTGGAACCGGTCGTCCCGGTCGGCGAGGGGCGGACGCCCCAAGTCGCCAGCCCCCTGCGCCTGTCGGACACGCCGGTGGCGCAACCCACTGCGCCACCCCGCCTGGACGAAGACGGCACAGCACTGCGAACCTGGCTATCAGGGCCGGGCGACCGACCCGTACCACCGCGGATGTGACCTTCGTCACAACGTGGTCGTACCCGCAACCAAATCCGCCCGTAGGTGCTGTTTACCAGCACGGAATCACAACACCCCTGTATGGAGCAGCTCGTGACATCGCCGGACAACCCCGCGCCCGCCCAGTCCCGCACCGCCCACCAGCCGCTTCAGACCGAGCTGCGGGATTCCGCCGCGCCCCGACGCACCCGCCGGACGCAGCGCGTCCTCGCCCTCACCGCCCTGCTCGCCGCGGGTGCGCTGTCGCTGACGGCCTGCGGTGGCGACGCCGAGGCGGGCGGCCAGGGTGACGGCAAGAACGGCCAGGCCGGGGCGGACGCCGCGGCGGCCAAGGACGCCTCCGACGCCAAGATCAAGGTCACCTCGAAGGACGGCGCCACCGACGCCAGCATCAACGACACCGGGGTGAGCGTCACCGGCGGCAAGTTGACGGACGTGAAGCTCACCGCCGTCGACACCGGCAAGGACGTCTCCGGCGCCATATCGTCGGACGGCTCCTCGTGGAAGCCCGGAGCGCAGCTGGACCGCGGCACCAAGTACAAGCTCGTGGCGAACGCCAAGGACGCCAAGGGCCGTCCGGCGACCGAGAACGCGACCTTCTCCACGGTCTCGTCGGCCAACAGCTTCATCGGCTCGTTCACGCCCGACAACGGCAAGACCGTCGGCGTCGGCATGCCGGTGTCGTTCAACTTCGACAAGCCGATCGCCAACCAGAAGGACGTCCGGTCCCACATCACGGTGACCTCCAGCAGCGGCCAGCAGGTCGTCGGCCACTGGTTCGGCAACCAGCGGCTGGACTTCCGGCCGGAGGAGTACTGGAAGGCCGGCTCCAAGGTCACCATGAAGATCGACCTGGACGGGGTGAAGGGCGGCCCGGGCATCACCGGCGTGCAGTCCAAGACGGTGACCTTCACCATCGGGCGCTCGCAGGTCTCCACGGTCGACATGAACACCCAGACCATGACCGTCAAGCAGGACGGGAAGGTCATCAAGACCATCCCGATCTCCGGCGGCAGCCCCGACCACCCGACCTACAACGGCCAGATGGTGATCTCGGAGAAGTTCGAGCAGACCCGGATGGACGGCTCGACGGTCGGCTTCGGCGGCGAGTACGACATCAAGGACGTGCCGCACGCCATGCGGCTGTCGTCGTCCGGCACCTTCATACACGGCAACTACTGGGGCAGCTCGTCGATCTTCGGCCGCACCGGCACCAGCCACGGCTGCGTCGGCCTGCAGGACAACAAGGGCGGCGGCGGCGACACCCAGGCCAAGTGGTTCTACAACAACTCGCTGATCGGCGACGTGGTGGTCGTGAAGAACTCCCCGGACAAGACCGTCAAGCCCGACAACGGCCTCAACGGCTGGAACATGTCGTGGTCGGAGTGGACGGCGGGCAGCTCGTCCTGACGACCGGCCGCAGCAGCAGCTGAAGCGCACGAGGCGGTGACCGTCCCCTTGCAGGAGGGGCGGTCACCGCCTCGTCGGCTACGGGGGCGGGGTCAGGCCCGCGGCTCCCGGGGGTGCACCAGTTCCACCACGCCCCCGACGCTCTCCGCGCCGTGGCCGTCCGCCACCCGCCGCTTCATCAGCTCCCACAGCGGGGCGAACAGGTCCGTACTGACGCCCTGCGCCCGGCTGACGTCGCCGATGGCGTCGTGCGAGACCTGCATGGCGAGATTGGAGCCGGTGGCACCGTAATCCCCCGAGTCCACCTGTGCGGCCATCGCCGGCAATTGGCTGTCGGCCATCGCCCGCAGCCACGGGATCAGGAGTTCGGTGGTGAATGCGGTGACGTTTCCGCCGGCCGAGCGCACCAGGCCGGCCGCGTGCAGAAATCCGCCGAACATGCCGTACATTCCGCTCAGCAGCGCGAGGTCGTTGAGCGGGGCCGACCCCGGGTCCGCGCCCAGATAAACACTGCCGGCGAAAGCGTCGAGCACCTCGCGATGCGCCTCGAAGGCGTCCTTCGCACCGCTGTAGAGCACAACGGCCTGCGGCTGTCCGATGATGTCCGGCACGGCCATGATGCCGCCGTCGAGATAGTCCGCGCCGAGCCCGGCGACCCGCTCGGCCAGCTCCCGGGCCTCGGCCGGCGAACCATTGGTCACATTGACCACGACCCGGCCCTTCAGCGCCGCGTCGGCCCCGTCGTCGGAGAGCAGCGGCGCGATGTCCGCGTAGTCCAGGATGCAGACGATCACGATGTCGCTCGCGCCGATCGCCTCGGCGGGGGACGCCGCGCGCCGGGCGCCCTTCTCCACCAGCCCGTCGGCTTTACGGGCCGTGCGGTTCCACACCGTCACCCGATGGCCGGCCGCCAGGAGAGCCGCCGCCAGGGCCGTTCCCATGTCTCCCAGGCCCAGGACCGCGACGTTCCGCCGAGCCGCCGCACCGGCCGCGTTCCCCGCCGCATTTCCCGCCGCATTTCCCGCCGCATTTCCCTCCACCTGGCCCACCACATTGCCTGCCGCATTACTCGCCGCATTGCCCGCCGCATTACCCACAGAATCGTCCACCGACATAACGGAACCGTGCTCCCGCCTCGTTCTCACTGATTGCTTGTCGATCAGTCTTGGCGGGGGCACGGTTCCGGACAAGTACCCACTATTTAGTGCGTGGTTACCTCGCGGTGCGTACCCACCTCGGGGTGCGGGGCGTCGGTGGCCGCCGCCGTCTCCGCGTCCGATATCCGCGCCGGCCGGGACCGGAACTGCTTGAGGAGGACGACCAGGGCGGCGCTGACGACGGTGCCGGCGGCGACGGCCAGGAGGTACAGCAGCGGCTGGCCGATCAGCGGGACGACGAAGACGCCGCCGTGCGGAGCGCGGAGGGTGCAGCCGAAGGCCATCGACAGCCCGCCGGTGACCGCGCCGCCGGCCATCGCGGAGGGGATCACCCGCAACGGGTCGGCGGCGGCGAACGGAATGGCGCCCTCGGTGATGAAGGACGCGCCGAGCACCCAGGCGGCCTTGCCGTTCTCCCGCTCGGCGCGGGTGAAGAGGCGGCCCCGCACGGTCGTGGCCAGCGCCATCGCCAGCGGCGGGACCATGCCGGCCGCCATCACCGCGGCCATCACCTTCAGGCTGCCGGGGTTGGGGTTGGCCAGGCCGCCGACCGCGAAGGCGTAGGCGACCTTGTTGAGCGGACCGCCCAGGTCGAAGCACATCATCAGGCCCAGCAGCACGCCGAGGATGACGGCGTTGGCGCCGGAGAGACCGGTCAGCCAGCCGGTGAGGGCCTTCTGGAGGGCGGCGATCGGCTTGCCGACCACCAGGAACATCAGGAAGCCGACCACCGCCGAGGAGAGAAGCGGGATCACCACGACCGGCATGATGCCGCGCAGCACCGGCGGCACGCCGAGCCGTTGGATCGCCCGTACCACCGCGCCGGCCAACAGACCGGCGATCAGCCCGCCCAGGAAGCCGGCGTTGACGGTGAGTGCGATCGCGCCGCCGACGAAGCCGGGGACCAGTCCGGGCCGGTCCGCCATGCCGTAGGCGATGAAGCCGGCCAGGACCGGGACGAGGAAGCCGAAGGCGGTACCGCCGACCTGGAAGAGCAGCGCCGCCCAGCTGGCCGACTCGGCCCACACGAAGTGGTCGGCGACCGACGGCGCCTTGTCGACGGTGTAGCCGCCGATCGCGAAGGCGAGGGCGATCAGCAGGCCGCCCGCGGCGACGAACGGCACCATGTAGCTGACGCCGGTCATCAGCCAGGTGCGGAGCCGGGTGGCGTAGCCGTCGGTGGCCTCGGCGCCCCGGTCCATGGGGGCGGTGGGGACGGTGGGGCGCGCCGGTGCGTCGGCGGTCCCGCCGTGGGCGGCCTTCTCCCGCAGTTCGGCGAGGAGTTCGGCGGGGCGGTTGATGCCGGCCTTCACCCCGACGTCGACGACGGGCTTGCCGGCGAACCGCTCCCGGTCCCGCACCTCGACGTCGTGCGCGAGGATCACGCCGTCGGCGGCGGCGATCAGCTGCGGGTCCAGGCGCTGGAAGCCGGCCGATCCCTGGGTCTCCACGGTGAGTTCGACGCCGGCCGCCCGTGCGGCCTTCGCCAGCGACTCGGCGGCCATGTAGGTGTGCGCGATGCCGGTGGGGCAGGAGGTGACGGCGACGACCCGGAACGGGGCGGACGGTGCGGGTGTGGAGGGCGCGGGTTCGGGGGTCGCGGGTTCGGGGGCTGCGGGTTCGGGGGTCGCGGGTTCGGCCTCGGGGACGTCCGAGGGCCGGGAGGCGTCCGGCTCCGACTCGGGCTTCGGCTCCGGCTCCGGCTCCGGCTTCGGCTCCGGTTCTTCGCCGCGGATGAGCGCCGCCGCGCGCGCCGGCTCGGACGCCGACCGCAGCGCGCCGGTGAACGCCTCGTCCATCAACTGCCGCGCGAGCGACGACAGGATCGACAGGTGGTCCGCGTCGCCGCCCGTCGGGGCCGCGATCAGGAAGACCAGGTCGGCCGGGCCGTCCGCGGCGCCGAAGTCGATGCCGGCCGCGCTGCGCCCGAAGGCCAGCGTCGGCTCCGTCACATGCGCGCTGCGGCAGTGCGGGATCCCGATGCCGCCGTCCAGGCCGGTGGGCATCTGGGCTTCGCGGGCGGCCACGTCGGCGAGGAAGCCCTCCAGGTCGGTGACACGGCCGGCGGCGGCCATCCGTTCCGCCAGCGAGCGGGCGGCGGCATCCTTCGTTGCGGCGGACAGGTCGAGGTCGACCAGGTCCGCAGTGATCAACTCACTCATCGCGGGCTCCCTTGCGCGCGGTACCGCCGTGCGGGCGGTGGGGACGGGGTGCGGGGGAATCGGGCACCGGCTCCGTCAGGGCCCGGCCGAGCGGCACCCCGGCGGCCACCGTGACCCGCTCGGGGGCCAGGTCGGACGGCGTCGGCATCAGGCTGCCGGGCAGCTGCACGGCCGCGGCGCCGTGCGCCACCGCCGCCGCCAGCGCCGGGACGCCCGTGCCGCCCGCGGCGAGGAACCCGGCGAGCGAGGCGTCCCCGGCGCCGACGTTGCTGCGCACGGCGGCGACCGGGGCGCTGGCGAAGTGGGCGCCGTCGGCGTCGACCAGGAGCTGCCCGTCGGCGCCCAGAGAGGCCAGGACGGCCCGGGCGCCCCGGGAGCGGAGTTCCTCGGCGGCCCGGACCGCGTCGCCGACGGTCGTCAGGGGGCGGCCGACGGCCTGGGCCAGCTCCTCGGCGTTGGGTTTGACGATGTCGGGGCGTTCGCGGAGCGCCGCGGTCAGCGCCGGGCCGGAGGTGTCCAACGCGATCCGGGCGCCCCCGTGGTGGGCCCGGGCGACGAGTTCGGCGTACCACTCGGGCGCCAGGCCGCGCGGCAGGCTGCCGCAGCAGGCGATCCAGTCGGCGCCCGCGGAGCGCTCGCCGACCGCGGTCAGCAGTGCCGCGGACTCCTCGGCGGTCAGTTCCGGGCCGGCCGCGTTGATCTTCGTGAGGGTGCCGTCGGGCTCGGCGACGGCGATGTTGGAGCGGGTCTGCCCGGCCACCGGGACGCCCGCCACGTCGATGCCCTCGGCCGTCAGCAACCCGGCCAGCGCCGCGCCCGCGGGGCCGCCCAGCGGCAGGACGGCGAGGGTGCGGTGGCCGGCGGCGGCGAGCGCGCGGGAGACGTTGACGCCCTTGCCACCGGGGTCGATCCGGTCGCCGGTGGCCCGCAGCACGGCACCGCGCTCCAGCGCGGGGATCTCGTAGGTGCGGTCCAGGCTGGGGTTGGGGGTGACGGTGAGGATGATCATGGGCGTACCGGTCCGGCGGTGAGGGGCGTGGGGGTGCCTGCGGGAGAGCCGACAGAGGCGTCGACGGGGGTGCGAACGGGAGCGCCGACGGGGGTGCCCGGGCGGGCGCCGACGGTCGCGGTGGGCGGCGTCATGCGCGGATCACTTCGGTGCCGGCGCGTTCGATGGCGAGGGCGTCCTCGGGGCGCAGCCCGGTGTCGGTGATCAGCAGGTCCACGTCCGACAGGTCACCGAAGCGGGCGAAGTGCTGCTGCTCGAACTTGGCGGAGTCGGCGAGCAGCACCACCCGGCGGGCGGCGGCGATCAGCGCCCGCTTCACCGCGGCCTCGGCGAGGTCGGGGGTGGTCAGCCCGCCGTCGAGGGAGAAGCCGTTGGTCGCCAGGAAGACCACGTCGGCGTTGATCTCGCGGTAGGCCCGCAGCGCCCAGTCGTCGACGGCGGCCCGCGTGCGGTGCCGGATCCGGCCGCCGACGAGGTGGAGGGTGAGGCCGGGGTGGTCGGCCAGCCGCGCGGCGACCGGCAGGCCGTGGGTGACCACGGTCAGCTCGGCCTCCAGCGGGATCTCGGCGGCGAGCCGGGCGGCGGTGGTGCCGGCGTCGAGGATCACGCTGCCGCGGCCGTCGCCGCCGGGCAGCTCGGCGAGCGCGGCCCGGGCGATGCGCTGCTTCTCGTCGGCGGCGACGGCGTCCCGCTCGGCGAGGTCCGGCTCGAAGTCCAGCCGGCCGGCCGGGATGGCGCCGCCGTGCACCCGGCGCAGCAGGCCGGCGCGGTCCAGCGCCTTCAAGTCGCGTCGCACGGTCTCGGCGGTGACCCGGAACTCCTCGGCCAGGGAGAGCACGTCGACCCGCCCGCTCTCACGGGCGAGCCGCAGGATCTCCTGCTGGCGCTCGGGTGCGTACATCTGCGTCTGCGTCCATTTCATGCCCGAACCTGTGGTTTCACCGGGATGCTACGCCCAGCATCCCGCCAGGTAAACAGATACGGACATCTAACCGGACCCAAACGGGCATGACTCGGCACGGAGATCCACCGACCAACCGGGCCTTCGGGCCCTCCCGGCCGGGACACCGGACACAAAGGAGCCCCGACGCCACTACGGCATCGGGGCTCGCCCCTCATCACCTCACCGCGCGCTCACGGCACGCACCCCCGCGCGCCGGCGCACTCCGCACCGCGCACTCCGCACCGCGCACTCCACTCCACGCGCTCCGCCCCGGGCAGGCGGACGCGGCTCAGGCCGCCGCGTCGAACCCGGTGTCGCGCGCCATCCGCTTCAACTCCAGCAGCGCGTGCTTCTCGATCTGGCGGATCCGCTCACGGGTCAGGCCGTGCTGCTTGCCGACCTCCGTCAGCGTGCGCTCGCGGCCGTCCTCGATGCCGTAGCGCGCCTTGATGATCGAGGCGGTGCGCTGGTCGAGGCGGTCGATCAGGTCCTCCAACTCCTCGCTGCGCAGCAGCGTGAGCACGGACTGCTCGGGCGAGGCGGCGGAGGTGTCCTCCAGCAGGTCGCCGAACTGGGTGTCGCCGTCGTCGTCCACCGACATGTTCAGACTGACCGGGTCGCGGGCCCAGTCCAGGACGTCGGTGACCCGGGAGGCGGTGGAACCCAGCTCGCCGGCGACCTCCTCCGGCTCCGGGTCGCGGCCGTTCTCGCGGTTGAACTCGCGCTGCACCCGGCGGATCCGGCCGAGCTCCTCGACGAGGTGGACGGGGAGCCGGATCGTGCGCGACTGGTCGGCGATGGAGCGGGTGATGGCCTGGCGGATCCACCACGTCGCATACGTCGAGAACTTGAAGCCCTTGGCGTAGTCGAACTTCTCGACGGCGCGCACCAGGCCGGCGTTGCCCTCCTGGATCAGATCCAGCAGGGGGAGGCCGGAGCGCGGGTAGCGACGGGCCACGGCGACGACCAGGCGGAGGTTGGACCGGATGAAGACGTCCTTGGCCCGGTCGCCCTCGGCGGCCAGCGCTTCGAGCTCCGCACGGTTGGCGCCGGCGGCGTTGCCGTCGGTGAGCTCGCCGTCCAGGATCTGCTGGGCGTAGACACCCGCCTCGATCGTCTGGGACAGCTCCACCTCCTTGGCGGCGTCGAGCAGCGGCGTGCGCGCGATCTCGTCGAGGTACATGCCGACCAGGTCGCGGTCGGCGATGTCTCCGCCTGCTGCGCGAACGCTGTTGGCCACGCCAGAGCCGGTGGTGCTGGCCTGACGACGGGCGACGGCACGGGTTGCCATGCGGGTGCTCCCTTTGCGCTGAGTCGGTCGCTGGACAGTGGGGCGGGTCGTCGATCCGTGGACCACCTGTGGCCGACCGGCTGACCCGTCCGAAGGAAACAACGGCTGGAATCCGGACAGAATTCCCAAGCCGCTCTTCAATTTTTCTGATCATGCAGTACCCTGCGCCGTCACCAAGGAGGACAGATGCCACCCGAGTACGGGGACGTGCAGGTCAGAGCGGGCGCCGAGACGGACCTCACGGCCCTTACGGATCTTTACAACCACTACATCCGTGAGACGGCCATCACATTCGACACGGCCCCCCTCAGCCCTGCCCAACGTCGCCCGTGGTTGCTCTCCCACCCCAAAGACGGCCCGTACCGCCTTCTGGTTGCGCAGGGTGGCGACGGCGGCCTCCTCGGCTACGCGACCAGCAGCGCCTTCCGCCCCAAGGGCGCGTACGCCACCTCGGTGGAGACGACGGTCTACTGCGCGCCGGACGCCGCCGGCCGGGGCGTCGGCACGCTCCTGTACACGGCGCTCTTCGCCGCGCTGGCCGACGAGGACGTGCACCGCGCGTACGCCGGGATCACCCAGCCCAACGAGGCGTCCGGCCGGCTGCACGCCCGCTTCGGTTTCCGCCCGATCGGCACGTTCACGGAGGTGGGCCGGAAATTCGGTCGCTACTGGGACGTCGCCTGGTACCAGAAGGATCTGCGGTAGCGCCGACGGGTGATCTCGGGCCGCTCCGGTTGACGCCGCCCACCCCGGGGTGTCGCCTGGACAGGAAGAGCGCGAAGGAACCGGAAGAGCCGGACGAGAACGACAGCGAGGAAGAGGCCGCACGAGAGGAGCCCGTCATGGACCAGCACGCGCACGGCGACCCGCACGCCGGTGGAGACGGGCTGCCCGAGGCCCGCGCCGCCCGCTCCCACGGCACCGTCGAACCGGAACACGGCGCGACGCTCTCCGGCCTCGCGGAGCGGTCCGCCCCGGAGGCGACGGGCCGCCGCATCCCGACCCCCGTGGCGCTCGCGGTCATCGCGGCGATCTGCTTCGGCTGCTACACGATCTGGATGGACCACACCAACGGGGCCAAGGGCGGCCAGGCCGCGCTCCTCGGGCTGATCGCGGCGGTGGTCACCGGAATACTGGGCGTGACGCTGGTGCACTTCCAGTCGACCATGATCACCGAGACCCGGGCCCTGGCCTACGGCGCGCTCTTCGGCGCGTCGATGGGCTGGCTCTACTCCCTCGGCGGCAGCACGCCCTCGGTCCTCAAATCGACGGGCTGGGGCCTGGTCATGTTCGCCGTGATGTTCGTCGTCTCGCTCTACGTCTTCCGCACCCACCGCGAACGCGAGCCGCACGGCCTGCACCGCCCGCACCCCCCGCACACGAGCCGGCTGCACCTGCCCCACACCGCGCACTGAGGGGGGCACCGGCCTCGCACACCGCGGCGAGACACCCGGGACGGACACAACTGCCCGGTGGCGGCGGGAGGTTCCCCTCCGCCGCCACCGCACGCCCGCCCCGCAGCCCGCCCGAAGACCTACGGAGCCTCGAAGCCCCCGGGTCCCTCCGAAGTCGGCCGCTCCGGGCCCTCCAGCAGTTCCGGGTCCTCCGACGTCCGCCGCAGCGTCCGCAGCGGTCGGTCCGGCCGCCAGATCTCCAGCTTCATGAACGGCGGCTCCACGGACGTCCGCACCACCTCCGTCAACCGCGCCCGGAAGAGGTGGAACGGCTCCGGCGGCTTGACCGCCGCCGCGTACCGCGCCTTCAGCCCGGGGTCGGCCACCTCCACCGCCCGCCCGGCGACCCGCACGTCACCACCGGCCAGGTCCGTCCCGCCGCCGGGGTTGGCGTGCAGCGCGAAACGGGGGTCCCGACGCAGGTCCAGCACCTTGCGCGAGCCCGTCATCATGCCCAGCCACAGCTCTCCTCGACGGAAGTCCGCCTCCAGGCCCGTCAGCCGCGGCGCACCGTCCGCGCGCAGCGTGGCCAGGACGTGATGCCGATACGCCCCGAACCGCTCCCGCACCACCGCGGCGAACTCCGGCACCGCCGCCTCCACGGCCGCCCAACTGGCCCCGCCGCCCCCGTTCGTCGCCCCGCCCGCGACCCGTCGCCGGTCACCCCCGGCCCGTCGCCCGTCGCTCCCGGCCCGTCGCCCGTGCTCGCTCGTCATGCCGGCAAGGTTCCCGCCTATACCCGACACCCTCTGTCGAGATTCCCGAACCAGTGCGCCCGCGCCCCCGCCCCCGCTCTCCTGGTGAGCGATCCCCGCCTCTCTCCCCGCATCCCACCACCGCCGTACGACCAACGCCTTAGTCCCACGGTCCAGTTGAGGATCCGCCCGCGGCCCGTTACCCGGCGCCGGAGCGCGTACCTAGCCTCGGGCCATGGATACGACGAGCGGCACACTCGACGAAGCCCTGGAACGTCTCCACGCCACCGGCCCGGAGTTCAACGGATTCCTCAGCAACCACGGCCCGATGGCCGTGGAGGCCCTGATCCGGCACGGTCAGGCGCGCACCGTCCACCGCTGGCTCGACGACTACACCACCCGCCTGGAGGACGCACCGACCGCACGGACGACCCTCACCGACGCCAACTGGCAGGAGGCGCTGGGCGATCCGCGCCGGGTCACCGACTGGACCGGGTACCTGACCCGCCAGGTCGCCGAACGCCCCTGGCGCGAGGTGCTCGCCGCGTGGTGGCCCCGTCTGCTGCCCGGCATCGCGGGCGCCGCCACCCACCCGGTGATCCGGGTGGGCCACGCCGTGCGCACCCTGCTGGAGCAGGGTGAAGAGGCGCCGCGGATCGCCGAGTTGGCGCACGCGCTCGGCTACTGGGCGGCCCGGCACACCACCCTGCCGGTGTCGGCGCGCCCCAGCGGCACCCTCGCGCCCGACGACGCGCTGGCCGCCCTCCCGCACGTCGCCGACCAGCGGACGTCGGTCGTCGCCGGGCTGGCCCAGCTGCCCGACACGCAGGGATGGCCGGCCGCGGCCGCGTCGCTGCGCGCGCCGCGGAATCCCGACGAGGCGCGCGAGCAGCTGACCGCACTGGTGCGGGCCGCCACCCACCGCTACCTCGACTACGGCCACGGCGACGCGGTCCTGCTGGTCCACGCGGCCACCGCCCCGAACGCCGTCCTGCGCACCCTCCCGGCACTCCCCCGTGAGCTGTGGGCGCCCTCGCTCGCGGCGGCCTGGACGGCGAGCGCCGCGCTCACCTCCGTCTACAGCCCCGACGAGCCGCTGCCGACGCTCACGGCCGGGGCGCTCACCCCGGAGGAGGTCTTCGAGCGGGCCGCTGCGCACGGCGACGCGCACGCGATCAAGCTGACCGACACCGCCCTCGACGTGGCCTGCTGGGCGGCGGACGGCGACGACCGCGCACTGCGGTCCGCGCTCCGCTCCCTGGAACTGATCACGCCGGGCGAGGACTGAGGACCGGGAGGGCTGATCAGCGCCGGGGAGTGATCAGCCCTCCCCTCAGACGAATCCGACAGATCCGGCGGAGAAATGCGGAGAAATAATGCCGACATTGCCGACATGAAGCCGCCATGGCGGCAGACTGGCGTTAGCCGACGCCCCGCGACGATGCCCGCTACCCCGCGCAGCGCCGTCTTGCGCCCGATCCGGACCGCCGCACCCGGATCCCCCGCCCGCCGAAGGCCCGCCGACCAGGGATGCAACCCCAGCCGGAGGGCCGCTATCGGCCGAAGCTTTATTGTTAAATATTCAATAACTCTCGAAGCGGTGAGAGAGTGGATGGCATGAGCAACGAACCCGCGACCGAGCCGCGCTGGCTCGACGACGAGGAGCAGCACGCCTGGCAGGCATACCTCCACGCCACCACGCTCCTGGAGGACCACCTCGACCGCCAGCTTCAGCGCGACGCCGGGATGCCGCACGTCTATTACGGCCTGCTCGTCCAGCTCTCCCGTGCGCCGCGACGACGCATGCGGATGACCGAGCTGGCCCAGAACGCCAAGATCACCCGGTCCCGTCTCTCCCATGCCGTCGCCCGCCTGGAGAAGAACGGCTGGGTCCGGCGCGAGAACTGCGCGTCCGACAAGCGGGGCCAGAACGCCTACCTCACCGACGAGGGGCTGCGGGTCCTGGAGAAGGCCGCGCCCGGGCACGTCAACGCCGTCCGGGCCGCGATCTTCGACCGCCTCACCCCGGAGCAGATCGGCCAACTCGACGAGATCTGCTGCATGATCGCCGACGGCCTCCAACCGCAGGGCGCCGACCTCCCCTGGCTCCGCTGACCTCAGCGGGGCGAAGGGAGGCCGACGCATCGCCACGCGTCCGGGTGTTTCCGCAGTACAGGGCGGCCAGGAGGCGCGGGGGCCGGCAGAGAGCGGGGCACACGCACGGGGGCGCGGGCGCACGCGGCTCGCCAGCCCCGGCCCCCACGCCCCCTGCGCCCCGCCCGCCCCCACAACCTCAGGGCGCGCAGCACCCCCACGGTCGACTCAGTGCGCCGTCAGCACAGCGTCAACGCACCGCCAGCGCAGCGTCAGTGCACCATCACCGGAATCTGCGCCTCGTCCTCGGCGCCGGCGCCGGCGTTCGCGCCCGCGCCGTCCTCCGACGAGGCCGCCGGCGAACCGCCGCCCGGTCGCCCGGTGTTGATGAGCGTGAAGGCGATCACCGCCGCCAGGGCCAGGATGCCCACCGCCCACCAGATGGCGGAGGTGTAGCCGTGCACCATCGACTGGAGCTTGAGCAGGTCCGCCGAGCGCGCGCCGGCCGCGTGCGAGGTGGCGTACGCGGTGGTGGCGCTGGCCGCGATGGTGTTCAGCAGGGCGGTGCCGATCGCGCCGCCGACCTGCTGCGAGGTGTTGACCATCGCGGAGGCGACGCCCGCGTCCCGCGGCTGGACCCCGTGCGTGGCCAGCGACATGGCCGGCATGAACGCCGTACCCATCCCCAGGCCCATCAGGACGAAGCCGGGCAGGATCAGCGCCGGGTAGGACGTGCTCAGGTCGATCTGGCTCAGCACCACCATGCCGAGCGCGGCGACCGTGAAGCCGGGCGCCATCAGCAGCCGCGGCGGGACGCGGGTCATCAGCCGGGCGCCGATCTGCGTGGAGCCGGTGATCATGCCCGCGACCATCGGAAGGAAGGCCAGACCGGTCATCACCGGCGTGTATCCCTTCACGACCTGCAGGTAGTAGGTCAGGAACAGGAAGAGACCGAACATGCCGATCACGGCCAGGCCCAGCGACGCGTAGACGCCCGCGCGGTTCCGTTCGGCGATCACCCGCAGCGGCAGCAGCGGCGCCGCCACCTTGGACTCGACCAGGACGAACGTCAGCAGCAGCACGGCCGCCGCGGCGAACAGCCCCAGCGTCACACCGGCCAGCCAGCCGTCGGACTCGGCCCGGGTGAACCCGTAGACCAGCGAGACCAGGCCGAGCGTCGCCAGGACGACACCGGGCACGTCCAGGCGGGAGGGGTTGCGGCCCTCGGCGGGCTCGCGAATGACCAGCGCCGCACCGGTCGCGGCGATCACGGCGAACGGGATGTTGACGAAGAACGTCCAGCGCCAGTTCATGTACTCGGTCAGCACGCCGCCGAGGATCAGCCCGACCGCGCCACCGCCACCGGCGATCGCACCGAAGATGCCGAACGCCTTGGCGCGCTCCCGGGCCTCCGTGAAGGTGACCGCCAGCAGTGACAGCGCGGAGGGCGCCAGCAGCGCGCCGAAGACGCCCTGGAGCGCCCGCGCGCCCAGCAGCATCCCTTCGTTGACCGCTGCCCCGCCGAGCGCGGAGGCCACCGCGAAGCCGATCAGGCCGATGACGAAGGTCCGGCGCCGGCCCCAGAGGTCGGCGATCCGGCCACCGAAGAGCAGCAGTCCGCCGAACGCCAACGCGTAGGCCGTGATGACCCACTGGCGGTTGGCGTCGCTGATGTCCAGGGCCTTCTGGGCGGAGGGCAGCGCGATGTTCACGATCGTCGAGTCGAGGACGACCATCAGTTGCGCGAGGGCGATGAATATCAGCGCTTTCCAGCGCCGTGGATCGACGTGCGCGGCGGTTTCAGA
The DNA here is from genome assembly GCF_016917755.1 of Streptomyces noursei. Classification (GTDB taxonomy): domain Bacteria; phylum Actinomycetota; class Actinomycetes; order Streptomycetales; family Streptomycetaceae; genus Streptomyces; species Streptomyces yunnanensis. The sequence goes on from NZ_CP070326.1 coordinate 4,476,098, forward strand.
CATGGGGAGGTCCACCTAGTGGTGCGTAACGGAACGTGGCAGAGGTTCTGGAGCTGAACGGACGGAAGCGGAAATCCCGGCACCCGTGAGGAGCGCGTGGCGTCGCACGACGCCCGGCACCCGAGCGCCTCGGAGGAGGCCGAAGGCGACGGAGAAGACTCAGCGGACGGAGAAAACGGAAGGGCGGAGAGGCGGAGGGGGTGGAAAGGGCTGAAGGGGCTGAAGGGGACGAGTGGAAGGAGATAAGGGGAGGGGGGAAAGAGAGGGCCGACGAGGAGGACTCAAGGAGAAGACCGACGGAGGGGGCCGGAGCCGAGGCATCGTCCCGACGTGCGGGGCGGACCGTGGCCCTCCCCTCACCGGCCGCCGCGGCTCGCGGTCAGCGGCGCCTCAGGTCCTCCAAGGTGACGGCGGAACCGGGCAGTTCGGACCGGGCGGGGGTCTGCAGGCCGTCCAGGAACAGCTGCAGATGCCGGTGCACGAACCTGTCGAAGTCCATACAGCCACTGCCCGGCAACGGGCGGGTGAGCTGGGTGAGCGCGACCATCAGGTCACCGACGGCGATGTCGGTGCGCAGCTGGCCGCTGTCACGCGCGGCACCCATGACGGCGGCCACGGCCGCGTCCAGGCGCTCACGCGCGGCGAGCAGATCGGGGTGGGCCGGGTCGACGCCGTCGGAGAGCAGCGGGCACAGCGCCCCGATCCGCTCCTCCACCGCATCGTGGACGAAGCGCCTCAGCGCTTCGAAGGCATCGGACTCCTCCACGAGGGCGCACTCCGCACGGTCCGCGATACGGGACATGACGGAGAGCGTGACGTGGTGGATCAAATCCCGGCGATCCGTGAAGTGACGGTAGAGCGTCGCATTGCCGACACCCGCGCGTCGAGCGATTTCGTCGAACGGTGCCTCGGCCCCGAACTCGACCATCGTCTCCCGCGCGGCGGCGATGATCCGCTCCCGGTTGCGCACCGCATCGGCCCGCAGCCGCGGTGGTGCAGTCTGCACACGCCCCACTCCGGTCACGTCGGCGCACTCCCTTCGGCTTTCTCCCGCATCCACGGAACCGGGGAACCACTCCCCGCTTCGTCCAACACCGAGCTAAACGGGGATCCGCTCCCCGGATATTTCCCGTCCGGGGTGTGACGTGGCCCACGCGGGCGCGGGGCGCGTCGACCGCGGCGGCCGCGCCCGGGGCCGGCGCATGCCGGGGCGCCATCCCTCCGCACTACACCACGCCTCCATTTGACGCACCCCCACGCGCGGGCGACCATCCCCCGCCGCACGCTGAACAACATGAGGCAGAAGGCACGCGCCCAATGAACCACACCACCGGCGCCCGCAAGCTCCAGGCCGAGCCATGCGCACCCTGACACACAAGATCTGCGCCGCCCTGGCCGCGACCGCCGCCTGCGTGGCCGCCGCCACCGCCTTGACCACGCCGCCCGACGCCACCGCTGCCCCACCGCCCCCGATCGTCGCTCCCGTACCGCCGCCGCCCGGCGTCAAGCCCCTGCCGCCCCCCATCGGAGCCGTCGGCACCGCCACGGCGACCTCAAAGACCACCGCGACGGCCACCGCGAACGCCTCCGCGGGGGGCTCCGCCCCGGTGCCCCCCGTGCCCCGCCCGCCGGCCGGCGCACGCCCCAGCGGACCCTGCGCGCTCTCCGGCATCACCGAGGACGTCTCCGAGGCGGCGCCCACCCCCGCCGGCTTCGCGCACGCCTTCGGCACCGTGCGGGCCCTCACCCTCTTCGTGGACTTCCCGGACGCCCCCGCCGGCCTCTCCCCCATGGCCCGCTTCGCCGAGTTCTTCCCGGCCGTGACCGACTACTTCCGCACCAGTTCGTACGGCAGGCTGACGTACGTCCCCAAGCCGCTCTTCCGCTGGATCCGCATGTCACACCCACTGGCGGCGTACGGCATCACCCGCGGCGCCACCTTCGACCCGCACTCGAACCAGGGCTACTACGCCCTGTCCCGGGAAATCGTGCACGCCGTGGACCCGCTCGTGGACTTCCGCAACTACGACGTCGTGAACGTCATCGCGTCCCCCAACGCGGGCCCGTCGGCGACCCGCTCCGTCCTGTCGGTCACCTTCAGCGGCAGCGAGCTGGGGCTGAAGACCGGCCGCGGGGCGGAGTTCCAGAACGTCTCCTTCATCTGGAGCCGGCAATCGGGCCTGAGCGCCTTCCGGGTCCTCAACCACGAGAACGCGCACTCCTTCGGCCTACCCGACCTCTACTACACGGACGAGCCCAACGCATCGACCCCGGTGGGCCACTGGGACCCGATGGACGAGGACTGGGGGCCGACCAACGACTTCCTCGGCTGGCACAAGTGGAAGATGGGCTGGCTCACCCCCGGCCAGGTGCACTGCACACCGCCCGGCGGTGCCCCCACCGAGCACGTCCTCACGCCGATCTCCACCCCTGGCGGCACCAAGATCGTCGTCATCCCGACCGGTCCGCACGCCGCCTTCGTGGTCGAGGCCCGGGCCAGCGGCCTCCTGGACCCGATCGTCTGCCGCCCCGGCATCCTCGTCTACCACGTGGTCACCAACGTCCCCAGTGGCCGCGCCCCCATCCGCGTCGTCGACGGCACCCCGCACAGCAACGGCTGCTACAGCGACGCCCGCTACGTCGACGCGGACCTGACCGACGCCACCTTCCGCCCCGGCGACTCCTTCACCGACCGGGTGAGCGGCGTCACCGTCACCGTTCTCACCGAGAACACCGACGGCACCTACCGCGTCCGCACCACCCCGGCGCACGCCTGACCGCCCGCGGCCCAGGCCCCGCGCCCGCACCACCCCGCCTCAGGCGCCCTCCTCCTCCCAGTGCCGGCGCCCGATGCTGATCAACCGCAGCTGGCGGCGGGCGCGCCACACCACCCGTTCGACCGCCCCCTCGTCGCCCTCCTCCTGGGCATCGAGCAGTTCCCCGGCGGTGGTCACCAGCCGGTCGACGTACAGCTCGGCCAGCATCCGGACGTCCTCGTCCCGCCAACCGCCCGACACCGGCTGCGACTTGAGCGCCTCGGCGACCTCCGCCGCGAACCGGTCCAGCTCCCCGGCGATGGCGTGCCGCACGGCCCGCACCCCGCCGCGCCGCTCGCGCGCCACGAACCGCACGTGCGCGGGGTGTTCGCGCACATGCCGCTCGACGACCGCGACCGTGCGGTCTATCCGCTCCTCCGCCGCGTCCTGCTCGGCGAGGATCGCGCGCACCATCGCATGCAGGCTGCCCAGCGCCTCCTCGACGAGCGCGACGCCCAGCTCTCCCAGATCCCGAAAGTGCCGGTAGAACGCGGTCGGGGCGATGCCCACCACCCGGGTCACCTCGCGCAACCCCAGGCTGCTCAGGCTCTGCTCCTCCAGCAGCCCGAGGGCCGCGTCCAGCAGCGCCTGACGGGTTTTCTGCTTCTGCGCCTGACGGACTCCGCCCACACTGTGACTCATGTCATCCAGTAAACAACCGTTCTCCGAACCGATCCACCCACCGGCAGCCGTACACTGAAGAAGTCAGTGAACAACTGTCCTCTCAAATCTCTTCGGCCGCACTCCGCCACGGACCCGCACCGGGCCCCGCACCGGAACCGGCCCCGGAAAGGCAGACCATGCTCTTCCTCGTCGCAGCCCTCCTCCTGATGGGGATCGCGCTGGGCACCGCGGCGCACCTCCCCGTCCCGGTCACCCTCGTCGCCGCCGCGGTCATCACCGCCTGGCTGCTCGTCTTCTACCTGCGCGAACGCCGCCACCACACCGAGGGGACCGCCCGATGACCAGCCTCACCACCACCCCGGCCACCGCGACCACCCCGGCGACCGCGGCGAAGTCCGCCGCCCCGTCCCGCCCGCAGGCGGACGGCATGGCCATCGCCTCCTTCGTCCTCGGCCTCCTCGGCACCCTGGTCCTCAACATCGTCCTGGGCCCCTGCGCACTGGCCCTCGGCACCCTCGCGCTCACCCGCGGCACCACCCGCCGCGGCCGCGCACTCCTGGGCCTCGCCCTCGGCACCGCCGACCTGCTCCTCCTCGCCGCCCTCACCGCCGCCGACGGCACCCTCAGCTGGCACCTCGGCTGACCCGCCCCCGGCACACGCCCCACCTTCCCCACACCCACCCGCCCCCCACCCGCCATCCGCTACGCTTGTCGCCGGATCGGATCATCCCGATCAGCCCCGCCTCCGTAGCTCAGGGGATAGAGCACCGCTCTCCTAAAGCGGGTGTCGCAGGTTCGAATCCTGCCGGGGGCACCGGTGAAGAGGCCACCCAGGACGGTTCCTGGGTGGCCTCTTGGCGTTCAGGGGCGTTGATCGTTGATGGAAGGGAACTGCGCGGCCGGGGGGCGGAGTTCTAGGGTTCCGGCCATGGTGAATGCGACTGTGCGTGAGTGGTACGAGGAGGAGGGGTGGGGGGTGCTCGACTCTGCTGAGACTCCGGGCGGGTGCTTCGGGCACTTCTCGGACATCGAGACGAGCGGGTTCCGCACGCTGTCGGCCGGGCAGCGGGTCGAGCTCGCATGGGAAGCCCCCGGCTTCCAGCAGGACGGGTACGACTACCGCGCGCTGCGCATCGTGCCCCGGCTCGACTGACTCCCCTCCCTTCTCTCTCCCCCCCGATGTCGACGTCGGCGGCGACCGGCGGGGGTGGAGTTATCCACAGGGTCTGCGAGGGGTGGGGTGGAGCTCGTAGGCTTTCGGGGTGGTTGGGCCGACGTGGGAGTGATCGTGGACGTGGACGTGGCGGCGGAAGGTGCCCTGGCGGGCGAGGCGGTGCAGGTGCTGCGCCGGGTGTTCGGGTATGACGCGTTCCGCGGGGATCAGCAGGAGATCATCGAGCATGTGATCGGGGGCGGGGACGCGGTCGTCCTGATGCCCACCGGCGGCGGGAAGTCGCTGTGCTACCAGATCCCGTCGCTGGTGCGGCCGGGCGTCGGGGTGGTGATCTCGCCGCTGATCGCGTTGATGCAGGACCAGGTCGATGCGCTGCGGGCGCTGGGGGTGCGGGCCGGGTTCCTCAATTCGACGCAGGACTTCGAGGAGCGGCGGCTGGTCGAGGCCGAGTTCCTGGCCGGGGAGCTGGATCTGCTGTATCTGGCGCCGGAGCGGCTGCGGGTCGAGCAGACGGTGCAGCTGCTGGACCGCGGGAAGATCTCGCTGTTCGCCATCGACGAGGCGCACTGTGTGGCGCAGTGGGGCCACGACTTCCGGCCGGACTATCTGGCACTGTCGATGCTGCACGACCGCTGGCCGGACGTGCCGCGGATCGCGCTGACCGCGACGGCGACGCAGGCCACGCACACCGAGATCACCTCCCGACTGCGGCTGGACGAGGCCCGGCACTTCGTGGCCAGCTTCGACCGGCCCAACATCCAGTACCGGATCGCGGCCAAGAGCGAGCCCAAGCGGCAGCTGCTGGACCTGCTCCGCGGGGAGCACTCCGGGGACGCCGGGATCGTGTACTGCCTGTCCCGGGCCTCGGTCGAGAAGACCGCGCAGTTCCTGGTGGACAACGGGATCGACGCGGTGCCGTACCACGCGGGGCTGGACGCCCGGGTGCGCGCGGAGAACCAGGCGCGGTTCCTGCGGGAGGACGGCGTGGTCGTCGTCGCCACCATCGCGTTCGGGATGGGCATCGACAAGCCCGACGTGCGGTTCGTGGCCCATCTGGACCTGCCGAAGTCGGTGGAGGGGTACTACCAGGAGACCGGGCGCGCGGGGCGGGACGGCCAGCCGTCCACGGCCTGGCTGGCGTACGGGCTGCAGGACGTGGTGCAGCAGCGGAAGATGATCGACGGGTCGGAGGGGGACGACGCGCACCGGCGCCGCCTGTCCGCCCACCTGGACGCGATGCTGGCACTGTGCGAGACGGTGGCGTGCCGGCGGGTGCGGCTGCTGGCGTACTTCGGCCAGGAGAGCACCCCGTGCGGCAACTGCGACACGTGCCTCACGCCGCCGGAGACCTGGGACGGGACGGTGCCGGCGCAGAAGCTGCTGTCGACGGTCGTGCGGCTCAAGCGCGAGCGGGGGCAGAAGTTCGGGGCGGGCCAGCTCATCGACATCCTGCTCGGGCGGAAGACCGCCAAGGTCATCCAGTTCGATCATGACGCGCTGAGCGTCTTCGGCATCGGCGAGGACCTGCGCGAGGCCGAATGGCGGGGCGTGGTGCGGCAGTTGCTCGCCCAGGCACTGCTGGCCGTGGAGGGCGACTACGGGACGCTGGTGCTCACCGAGAAGAGCGGTGAGGTGCTGCGCGGCCAGCGCGAGGTGCCGATGCGGCGGGAGCCGGAGAAGCCGGCGCGGGCGGCCAAGGCGAAGGCCAAGGGCAAGCGGGCGCCGGTGGACCTGCCGGAGGAGGCGCTGCCGGTCTTCGAGGCGCTGCGCGGCTGGCGCGGGCGTACGGCCAAGGAGCAGGGCGTTCCCGCGTATGTGATCTTCCATGACGCGACGCTGCGGGAGATCGCGGTGACGCGGCCGACGAGCATCGCCGAGCTGGGCACGATCAGCGGAGTCGGCGAGAACAAGCTCGCCAAGTACGGGGAGCCGATTCTGGAGGTGCTGACCGGAGGCGGCACGGCGGACGAGGGCACGGACGAGGGGACGATCGCGCGGGCGTCGGGGACGGCCGGGGCAGCGGCGGCAGCGGCAGCGGCGGGAGTCGAGGAGGACGAGGTGCTGCCGGAGCCGCCGGACGACATCGACTGGTGAGGGGCGGCGCCGGCGGCCCGCGGCTAGGGCGTGTCCGGCGGGGGCTGGGGCGGGAAGGTCAGGACGGCGCGGGCGCCGCCGTCGGGGGCGTTGCCGAAGTGCAGGTCGGTGCCGAGGACGGCGGCCTGTCCGACGGCGATGGTCAGACCCAGGCCGTGCCCCCTGCCCCGGCCGGGGGCGTCGGTGCGGAAGCGCTGCGGGCCGTGGTGCAGCAGTTCGTCGGGATAGCCGGGGCCGTGGTCGCGGACCTCGATGGTGGGGGTGCCGCCGGGCGGGGCGTCGACGGTGACGGTGACCGGGGGCCGGCCGTGCCGGTGGGCGTTGAGGACGAGGTTGGCGAGGATGCGGTCCAGGCGGCGCCGGTCGGTCTCGACGACCGTGTCGGCGCGGATCCGCACGTCGGCTTCGAGGCCGGTGGCGCGTACGGAGCGCAGCACCAGCGGGCCCAGTTCGTAGGCGGCGAGGTCGGCGTGTTCGATGCCGCAGTCCAGTCGGGAGATCTCCAGCAGGTCCTCGGTGAGCCGGTGCAGGGCGCGCAGCCGGTCGTTGATCATCTCCTTGGGGCGGCCCTCCGGGAGGAGGGCGGCGGAGGCGAGGATGCCGGTGAGCGGGGTGCGCAGTTCGTGGGCCACATCGGCGGTGAAGCGCTGCTCGGCCTGGAGGCGGCTCTGGAGGGTGGCGGCCATGGAGTCCAGGGCGGCTGCCACGGCGGCCAGCTCGTCCTGTGCCGCGCGCCCGCCGCGCGGGCTTCGACCTGCGGTTTCGCCGACCCTGGCGTCCAGGTCCCCGGCGCTGATCCGGCGGGCGACGGCCGCTGTGCTGGTCAGCCGGCGGCTGATGTGCCGGGCCAGGAAGAGGCCGGCCGCCGCGACGGCCGCGGCGGCGAGCACGGCCGAGCCCCAGATCGCGGTGTCGAACTTGTCCAGGGTCCAGCGGGTGTTCCCGTAGGGCGACCAGACGGCCATGATCTGGTCGCCGGCGGGCGCCGCCGCCCACATGACGGGCCGTCCGCGATAGCTGCCGACCATGCTGCCGCGCCGTCCCTTGCGCACCAACTTCCTTAGCGCATCGGGGAGTTCGGGCGGGTCAAGGACGGAGTTGATGCCTTCGCGCGAGGTGCCGTACTCGAAGAGGTCCAGGGCGGTGTCGAGGTCGGCGCGGGTCTCCTTGCGGACCTGGCCGACGGTCTGGCGGGCCACCGCGTTGTGGACGAGCACGCCGAGGACGGCGGCGACCGCGCAGCACACCGCCGTCACGGTCAGCGAGATCTTCCAGCGCAGGGAGACGGCGGGGCGGGGGCGCCTCACGGGGGATTCCCGGCGAAGCCGACGGCGGGGGCGGGGAGCGGTGCGGGGGCCGGCGAGGAGGGCTGGCCCTTGCGGGCCACGTCGAGGGTGAGGTCCCACAGGCCCATGGAGCGGCCGTCCCAGACGTAGTCGGTGACGCTGACATAGCGCGGGTCCTTGGTGGGTTCGCGGATCGCGAGGTGACCGGCCGCGAGCTCGACGCCGGCCAGTACGCCGCGCAGGGCGAGGATCCTGGTGACCACCGCGTGCCGGACGGCGTAGACGCGCAGCTCGCTGGTGCGGCGGTCGAGGTCGACGACGGCGATCAGGTCGGGCTTGCCGTCGTCGGTGAGGTCGTGCAGCTCCGGGCGGCGCACGGAGTCGGGGCGGGGCGGGGTGCCGCCGGAGGAGGTGAAGTCCGCGTCGAGGACGGTCAGCGGGTCGACGTCGGCCATGGTGCCGCTGGGGATGCGGGGGAGGGCGGGGAGCGGCTTGAGGGCGGCCGGGTTCTCGTTCTCGCGCAGCGGGGCGGGCGAGTGCTGCGGCCAGAGGGCCAGCGGCGCGTTCACCCGGCGGGCCCGGCCCTCGTCCTTGAGGCCCTCGGGGCTGGCGCACCCGGCGAGGAGGGCCGGGGGGAGGAGCGCGAGGGCCAGCGCGAGCGGCGCGGCGAAGGCACGCGGGACGGGCGCCGGGGTGCGCGGGCGGGCGGCCGGCGCGCGTCCTGCGGGACGGAGCGCGGGACGGGAGGCGGGGCGAACGATGGGTCGAAATAGGGACATAGCCTGACCAAGTTACCCAAGGCGGGGGGCTCGGGAATCTTCGGGACGGCCGTTCCGGCGGTGTGCGCGGATGGTTGGGCCGGGTGGCGGGCCGGACGGGGCCCGGGCGGGACGGTGGCCCGGGCGGCGGGCGGCGGGCGGGGGCGAAGGCCGAGGGCGACGCACCCGTACGACCGGTCCGTACGACCGGTCCGTACGACCGGTCCGTGCGGCAGTCCGGCGGCTCCGTCACACGACTGTCCGGAGAGGTGGGGCTGACTGTTACACAACCTACGGATCACCGTTATCGACCCTCCGTAGCGTGCTCTCACGTACCGCATCCCCGGGCAGCCGCCGGCCGCCCCCGTCGAGGAGTCTCCATGCGTGGTCCGCACCGCTCCGTGATCCGTTCCGCCACCGTCGCGACCGGTGCGCTGGCCGTCATGCTGCTCCCCTCGGGCGCCGCATTCGCCGCCGACACCATGGCCCCGACGGAGAGCCGGACGTCGATCATCCTCCCCGACGAGGGGCTGGCCGGGCTCGCGGAGAAGGCCGAGCACCTGCCGAAGGCGGGCCTCATCGGTGGCGCCGCCGCGCTGGGCGCGGTCGGCGTGGGCATCGCGCTGCAGCGCCGCCGGCAGGAGTCCGCGGAGCGGGCGCACTGACCACACCGGCCGCACTGACCACACCGGCCGCACCGACCACACCGGTCGCACCGACCACACCGGTCGCACCGGCCGCCTAGGCCCCGTCGTCGCCGACGGACCGGTCGCCTCCTCCCCCGGCCAGGTGCTGCACCTCTCCGTAGGCCGGTACTTCCCCGTACACCGGCCCCCCGCCGATGCCGTACCCGGGCGACGCACCGCCGCCGTCCGCCGGCGACTCCCCCGTGCCACCCCCTGACGCCGCGCCGGCCCGGATCGCGTCCGCCGCCGCGCAGGCCGCCCCCAGGGCCGTACGGAACAGCAGCGAGCCGGTGCTGATGCGGCGCACGCCGAGGTCGGCCAGCCGGCGGACGGTGTGCCGGCCGGGCGCGAAGAGGATGTTCAGCGGTGCGGCGACGGCGCGGACGAGCACCGTGATGTCCGCGTCGGCGGTGACGCCCGGTACGAAGACGCCGTCCGCGCCGGCGGCCACATAGACCTCCGCGCGGGCGAGCGCCTCCGACAGCGGCGGCGGACTGTCCACCAGCCAGTGGGTGTCGATCCGGGCGTTGACGAAGAGGCCCGGGGTGCGCTCCTTCACCGCCGCGATCAACTCGGCCTGGTGGGAGGGGTCCTGCAGCCCTCCGCCGCCGGGCAGCCCGTCCTCCAGGTTGATCCCCGCCGCGCCGTGGCGCGCCAACTCGGCCGCCAGGTCGGCGACATGGCCGGGCCCGCCGCCGAATCCGCCCTCGATGTCGACGGTGTACGGGCAGGGCAGCCGGCCCGCGAGCCGGCGCGCCAGGGCGAGGGTGGCGGCCCGGACCTCGGGGCGGCCCTCGCCGTCCGGGTAGCCGTGCGCGGCGGCGACGCCCAGGCTCGTGGTGCCGATCGCGGGGTGTCCGGCGTTGGCGAGGGCGACGGCCGAGGCGCTGTCCCAGGCGTTGGGGAGCAGCAGCGGACGGCCGGGGGCGTGGTGCAGGGCCCGGAACTCATGAAAGACGGCGGAGACGGCGTCGTCCGGAGTGCGGGAGGCGGCGGGGTGCGGGACCGGCCGCGGCGTGGCGTCCCTGTGCTGGTGCGGGTCACTGGTCATGCGGGCACCGTAGGGCGATGACGTATCGGTGGTGGCCGAAGTGTCGCGGCGGACAATGGAGCCATGACGTCGGCGAAGCGGACATCGGAACGGGCACCGGCCGCCGCACCGGAACGTGCGGAGCCCCGGGGGTGGGATCCCGGGCGGCGGGCGGCGGCCGGGACGGCGTCGGCGCGGCCGGGGCCCCCGGTGGCCCCCGACCACAGCCATGAGCTGTCCCGGTTGGCCGCGCTGCTGGCGGACCGCACCCGGGCCGCGTTCTGCCTGGCGCTGCTCGACGGGCGGGCCTGGACGGCCGGCGAACTCGCCGCCTACGCGCGGGTGGCGCCCTCGACGGCCAGCGAGCACCTGTCCCGGCTGATCGACGGCGGGCTGCTCGTCGAGCGGCGGCAGGGCCGGCACCGCTACGTCCAGCTCGCCGGGCCGCGCGTCGCCGAGCTGCTGGAGTCGGTGACCGCCCACCTCGACCCGCCGGCAACGGCACCGCGCGGACTGCGGGCGGCCACCGCGTCGGCGGCGCTGGCCCGCGGCCGCACCTGTTACGACCACCTGGCCGGGCGGCTCGGCGTCGCCCTCACCGACGCCATGGCCGTCCGCGGCCTGCTGGACCAGGACGGCGGTTTCGCGCTCACCGACACCGGCCGGGAGTGGTTCGAGGGCGCGCTGGGGATCCCGTCCGACGCGCTGCGCGCCGGCCGCCGCCCGCAGGCCCGGGGCTGCCTGGACTGGACCGAGCGCCGTCAGCACCTCGCCGGCACGGCCGGCGCGCGGCTGTGCGAACGACTGCTGGAACGGCGCTGGATCCGCCGGATCGGGACCGGGCGGGCGGTCCGCCTCACCCCGGAGGGCACCACCGCCCTGCGGGAGCTGCTGGGGCTCGACGAGGAGGCGGCGGGGCTGGTGTGACGGGCGGCAACTCCCGCGGTCGGGCCGGCCGGGGCCCGCGGGCTCAGCAGCGGTCCCCGCCCCCGGGGTGGCCCACCCGCGCGTAGAGGGTGATCCGCGCCCCGGGCACCGCCGCGCTGCGGCAGACCGCGAACGCCGAACGCAGCGTGGCCCGTTTGGCCAGCTCCTGGTCGCTGGTGTCGAGCGGCTGCCCGGCCGGATCGCCGGCGACCACGATCCGACGACTGGTCAGCATCCGGTCGCGGATCTCGTCGCCCGACACCTCCGTCCCGTAGAGGCTGTGGGACGCCACCGGGCTCCGCTCCAGGGCCAGATCGCGCAGTCCCCGGAAGTCGTGCGGCCGGGTCGCGCGCCAGATCCGGCGGCGGGACGGCGTGAAGAGCAGCCCGTCGCCCGGCTCGGACATCCGGCGGACGGCCTGCGCGATCGCGGTCACGTCGTCGTCCCGGCTGTCCGGGCTGCGCAGGTGGACATCCACGGGTAGCAGCGCGGCCAGCGCCAGCGCCACCGCGGCCGGCCACCGCAGCCGCCGGCCGCGGGTCCCGCCCGCCGCGCCGGCCGGCCGCAGCAGTCGGGCCAGCGCGGCGCCGGCGAGCAGCGCGAAGCCGACGACGTAGTAGAGGACGTAGCGGTCCACGTAGGCGGGCTCGACGTTCGACAGGAGCAGCAGCAGGGCCGTGGGGAGGAGCAGCAGCGGGAGGCCGAGGGCACGCAGGCCGATCGGGCCGCGGGAGAGCACCGGGACGCGGGCGCAGAGCGCGCCGAGCGCGGCGAGCAGGGCGAAGGTGAGGAGCTGCACCGGGTCCGGCCACATGAGCCAGCTGATCTGCGCCGACTGGCGGGTGCTGAAGACGGCGACGGGGGCGAGCAGCACCAGGACGGCGCCGGCCGCGCACGTCCAGGACCGCCGGTCGCGGCGGGGCAGCCGGGCCAGGACCACGGCGGCGCCGTGCGCGGGCAGCGCCAGTGCCGCGAACTCGTGCAGCAGACAGGCGCACAGCATCAGCCCGGTGTAGCCCAGCCACCGCGCGCGGCACGGCCGGGACACGGCCAGGACCAGCAGGTACGACGCCCAGACGACCAGCGCGCAGACCGCCGCGTACGAGCGGCCCTCCTGCGCGTAGCGCTGGACGACCGGGACCAGCGCGAAGGTCAGCCCCGAGCACAGCCCGGCGCGCCGGCCGACCAGGCGCTGCCCCAGCAGGGCCACCCCGGCCGCGGCGGCGGTCATGGCCGCGACGGACGGCAGCCGCAGGCCGATCACCGCGCCGAGGGCGTCGCCGAGGGTGACGTCGTAGACGGCGAACCAGCAGTGCATCAGCGCGTAGTACAGGCCGTGCACGCAGTCGACGTGCAGCAGCGTCGCCCCCAGGTCGGGCAGGCCGCGGTGCGCCATGTCGTAGGTGACCGCCTCGTCCCGCCAGACGGCGTCCTGGCGGCGGATCCCCCACGCGCCCAGGAACAGCATCAGCCCCGCGGGCCCCAGCACCACCGCGCTCCGCGCGGCCCGTGCCGGGCGGGCGGCGGCGAGGAACCCGGCGGCGGCAGCGGAGGGGTGCGGCGGGAACGCGAGGGCCGCCCCGGCTCCGGCGGACGACGGTAATGCCCGGGTCGCCGGGTGCGGCTGCGACGGCTGGTGCGGCTGCGGCGCTTGCGACGCGTCGATGGCGGGCTCCGGTCACCTCGGGGGGCAGCGCGGCCGGACGGCCGCCGGGCGAACAGGCGAAACGGCCGGACCTCCGGAGGGATGCTAGCCATCCTCCCGGCGGTCCGGCCGTCATGCCGTCATCTCAGCCCAGTCGCGTCAGCTTCGCCCCGAAGGTGGGTTCGACCAGGTCCTTCTGGAGGGCCACCGGCACCCGCTGGGCCTCCGCCCCGGTGCCGACGATCAGCTCGCCGACCACGGTCCCGGCCTTGGCCACGTGCGGGACGGTCTTGCCACCGGCACCGACCTGCAGCCCCAGCTTCTGGCCGGGGACGCCGATCGCCGTCAGGTCCTTGGTGGCCACGACCGGGGTCTGGCCGCCCAGGCCGTCGTCCACATAGCCGACGACCTGGCCCTTCTTCACCGCGGTGGCCGAGGTCAGGGCGTTGCGCACCGCCTCGATCACCTTCTTGCTGTTGTCCTGAACCATCGTCAGGCTGTTGGCGCCATTGGGGTCCAGACCGTTGAAGTGCTGGTCCATCATCGTGCCCAGGATCAGCCGGTCCGTGCCGTCCACCGTCTTGTACGCCGCCCACGACAGCGTGCCGCCGGCCGCCGTGCTGGAGCCGGTCTTGATGCCCTTGACGCTCAGCCCGGCCACGATCAGACGGTCGTTGTTGTTGTTGATCCGCTCCGGCAGACCCGGGATGTCGGCGTTGGGCAGGGCGACTATCGGCCGGAAGGCGTCGAACTTCATGACCGCCTCGGCCAGCTTGAGCTGGTCGACCGCGGTGCTGACGGTCTTGGCGTCCAAGCCGCTGGGGTCGGTGTAGGTGGTGTTCTTCATGCCGAGTGCCTTGGCGGCGTCGTTCATCTTCTTGACGAACGCCGCCTCGGAGCCGGACTGGCTGTCCCAACGGGCCAGCAACCGGGCGATGTTGTTGCCGGACGGGATCATCAGCATCTTGAGCATGTCCTGCTCGCTGAACTTCTGACCCGCCGTGAGCCCCTTGATGCGCGACTCGCTCTCGGAGTTGCCCTGCTCCACCGTCTTGGCGTCGACCTCGATCTGCGGGCCCTTGTCGTACTTGTCCTTCAGGGGGTGGTCCCGGAGGATCACATAGGCCGTCATGATCTTGGCGACGCTCGCGGTCGGAACGGGCTTCTCCTCGCCGAACGTCCCCACGGAGCCGGAACCGACGACCTTCACCGCCGCCTGCCCCTTGGCGGGCCACGGGACGGAGAGCTGGCCGCCCTCGAAGGTGTACGACGACTTGGCGTCGCCCACGGTCAGCGTCGGGTCGGGCAGCGGCCGCACCGCCTGGACGACCGCGAAGACGACCACCAGCAGCACCGCCAGCGGCGTCCAGATCTTGAACCGCCGGACGACGGTGCGCAGCGTGGTCTCGGGCGGCGGCGGGGTGTTGGTGAGCTTCGCCAGCAGGTCGAGCGGCGGCAGCGGCTGCTGACGGGTCCGCTCGGATTCGACCTCGGCCGCGGACGTACCGGGCGCTCCGGAGGCACCGGCGTCGGGCTTCCGGTCGGACGCGGCCGGCGCGGCGGCCGGCATCGCACCGGGTGCCTTGCCCGCGGCCTTCTCGGCAGCCTTCTCAGCGGCCTTTTCGGGAGCCTTCCCGGCGGCCTTCTCGGGGGCCTTCGTCGGCGCACTGCCCGGCGCCTCGCCCTTGGCGGCGCCGTCCGCCGCTCCCCCGTCCTTCGCCGGCCCCTTCTTCTGGTCCTGGTCCTTCGGGTCCGCGCCCGGGGTGCTGCCCGGCTTGCCCAGCGGGGCCTTGGGTGCGGTCTTGCCGATCGACCGCCCCGCCGAGCCATCGTCCGCCGACTTCAGCGCCACGAACTGGCTGGTCCGCTCGGCGTCCCGCTCATCGGCGTCGGCAACGCCCTTCGCGGCGTCCTTCGCCGCGTCCTTGCCCTTGGCAACGTCCTTCGCCTTCGCGTCGGCGTCCTTGGCAACGGCGCCCTTGTCGGCGTCCTTACCGGCGTCCTTGCCGAGCTTGAAGACGGCGGTGGCCTGGTCGACGGGGCCCTCCGCGGCCCCCTCGCCGGACTCCGCCGACTTCTTGGCCTTCGCTACGGCAAACACCCGCGTCGCGTCATCGGCCGGCGCGTCCTCGGCGCCCGCGCCCTTCCCCGCGTCCGCCTTCGCCGTCTCCGCGTCGCCCTTCTCGGCCTCGGCCTTCTTCGCGTCGGCCTTCTTCGGCGTGACCGTCTTGAAGACGGCAGTCGCCTGATCGACGGCCTTGTCGTCGGAAGCGGCGTCGACGTCGGAGGCGGCGTCAGCGTCGGAGGCGCCCGCAGCCGAACCCTCCCCGGAGCCCTTCTCGGAGCCCTTCCCGGACTCCTTCACCGCGGCGTTCGCCCCGTCGGCCGCTCCGGCCTTCGCGTCCGCCGGCGCATCGGCCCGCAGGCGGCCTTCGCCGTCCTTGCCCTGCCCTTGCCCCTCGACAATGCCCTTCGCGGCCTCCTGGGCCGCCTCAGGCGCCTTCACGGGCTCCTTCGCGACCTTGGCCCCGTCGGCCTCGCCGGACGCCTGCTCGTCGGAAGCCTCCTTCGGCGCCCCCTCGGCGCCCTTCTCGGACCCCTTACCGGCATCCTCCGCGGAGTCCTTCTCGGAGCCCTCCGCAGAACTCTCCTCGGAAGCCTTCTCGGAGCCCTTTCCGGAGCCCTCCGCCGAACTCTTCCCGGAGTCCTTGCCGGAGTTCTTCCCGGACTCCCCCGCGCCGTCCCGTTCCCCCCGCTCCTCGCGGAGGACCGCCAGCCGCGGGTCCCGTTCGGTGCGCGCCGTCTCCCCCGACGACTGCTCCTTGCCCGACTTCTTGTCCGACTTGTCGGGGGACTCGCCCGCCACCGATGTCTCCTTCACTACGTCGCACTGCCCTGCCTGGTGCCAGCTGGTACCGAACGGAACCAGTGTTCCCAAGTGTCCTGTGTCCGAACTGCCGCTTTCCACTGCCACGCGAACCGGTCCCGGCCGCGCCTCTCGGAAGACGTCGCCGACCCGCTAGACGAGAACGACATACCTACCGGTTCCCTACCGAACCCCCCAGGCACCCTCGACAGATGAATGTGAGAGGGGTCACCCTGTCATTCATCCACGCGGGGAGGCTTGGATGGGCAGGAGCCGCAGAACAATTCCGGAGGAGCTTCTGCTGCTGGCTTTGGACCCGGCCACGGGCACCACAGCGCAGCCGCAGTCGCTCGACCTCGGCCTGGCCGGGGCCCAGCTAGTAGAGCTGGCCCTGGCAGGACGGATAGCCCCAGACGGGGATCGTATCGCCGTGGTGATGGCACGGCCGACAGGAGATCCGACTCTGGACTCCGCGCTCGAACTGCTGCGCCGTCGCGGCAGTCCGGTGCGCGCGGTCCACTGGATCGGCGGGCCCCGACTGGGGCTGCGCCAGACGTACCTCACCCATCTCGAACGGTGCGGCATGGTGCATGCCGTGGCCGGCCAGATGTGCGGGGTGCTGCCGACGACGCGCTACCAGGCGACGGAGACGGCCATCAGCCGGGAGATCAGGGCCCGGCTCGACAACGCGATCCGCACCGGCGTCCCACCGGACCCGCGGACCGCGGCGCTCGCCGCGCTGGCCCACGCGGTCGGCCTCGGCAAGCACCTCTACCCCGGGAACGAGGGGCGGTCATCGCGCTCCCGGCTCCGGGATCTGATCCGCCACGACCCGATGGGCGGGCTGGTCGCACACGCCGTCATGGACGTGCAGAACGGCGTCGCGGCGCAGCCGCGGCGGGGCTCGGCACCGGGCAACGGCCCGGGGGCCCGCAAGACGGCCCGTTCGACGACCGACGCGGCCGGCGTACCCGGCCAGTCGCGGCGACACGGGCACGGCAGCATGGCCCGAGTCGGCGCCCACTGAGGCCACCGGCGCCGCGACACGCGGACCGGACGCCGTCACGCACCACCGCACCACCAGGGCCGCGCCCCCGCACATCCGGGCGCACCCGCCAGCGCCACGCACCACCCCTTCCCGGACCCGTTCGGGAGCCGCAGTAAGAGGCGCGGGGTGGCGGGCCGAGCCGTTCGGACGACGGCGCGGCCCGCCACCCCGTGCGCATGTGCGCTCGCCTTCTGTGTTCATTTGACTGCGCGGTGTCCACGGAAGGTGGCAGTCTGCTCAAGAGGAAATGACAGCAGTGCGGAGCCGGAGGTGCGCGTACCGTGGCGTCCAACGTCAACCCGACCGTCAGGCGCCGTCGATTGGGCCAGGAGCTGCGCAGGCTCCGGGAGGACAAGGGCCTGACGGCGGAGCAGGTGGCCGAGCGGCTGCTGGTCTCCCAGTCGAAGATCAGCCGACTGGAGAACGGCCGCCGCAGCATCAGCCAGCGCGACGTCCGCGACCTGTGCGGGGTCTACGAGGTCGAGGACCGCCGGATAGTGGATTCGCTGATGCAGATGGCCAAGGATTCGCGCCAGCAAGGCTGGTGGCACGCCTTCGGCGACATTCCGTACAGCGTCTACATCGGCCTGGAGACCGAGGCCGCGTCGCTGCGGACGTACGAATCCCTGCTGGTGCCCGGTCTGCTCCAGACGCCCGGCTACGCCGAGGCGGTGATTCCCGGCACCATCCCGGAGCTGGCGTCGGAGGACCTGGACAAACGCATCCAGGTGCGGATGCGGCGCCAGGAGCGGGTTCAGGACGGGGAGCGTCCGCTGCGCCTGTGGGTCGTGCTGGACGAGAGCGCACTGCGCCGGGTGGTCGGCAGCCACCTGATCATGCGCGAGCAGTTGGAGCACCTCGCCGAGCTGAGCAAGCTGCCGCATGTGACGGTGCAGGTGTTGCCCTACGGCGCCGGTGCGCACGCCGGGATGTCGGGGACGTTCTCGATCCTGGAATTCGACGACGCCGCGGATTCCAGCGTGGTCTACATCGAGGGGGTCACCAGCGATCTCTATCTGGAGAAAACCAACGATGTGCACAAATACACCATCATGTACGAGCATCTGCGGGCGCAGGCATTGAGCGCGGAGGCGAGCCGCGAGTTCATCGCCGAGGCCGCGAAACGGCATGCGGACGCCATGAGTTGAGGACGAGGGCTCGGGTTGCCGGCGCGGACGGCGCAGACAGCACAGACAGCACAGACGACGCGGAATGTTGAATTCCGATGAACGGGGTCGCACGGTACACCTGAGCCACCGTGCCTGAAAAGAGATCGCGGAATACGCCATTCGGACGAGTGAACGACCCTCTACGGCCGGTGATGTTGGCGCGTAGCGTCGTTCTCACCGAATCCGCGGTAACTCAGAGTAAGGTGAAGTCACCATGGCCGTTCAGCCCAATTCAGCGTTCTCCTGGACCAAGTCCTCGTACTCCGGTGCCAACGCCTGCGTGGAGATCGCCGTGCCGGCCTCTGCGGCCATCGCGGTGCGCGACTCCAAGGACCCCGAGGGTGCGCGCCTGACGTTCGACAACTCTTCCTGGAGCAGCTTCGTGTCGGACGTCGCCGCGGGCGCGTTCGACCTGTCCTGATCTGAGCCGTCACCGACTACCGTCCGTGTGACACCAGCGCGGATACGAGCCCTCTCGACTGGATCGCCGTCCCGGCCGAGGGGGCTCGGCCATGTCCGCAGGACGACGGATGTCGGGGACCGCGGCGGGCGGTCATCGGCTGCGCCGGTCAGCGGAGTTCGGCTACGTAGTGGTCCGTACCGGGGATGGTCGGGATGGAGGGGCCACCGGCTCGACGCGGCCCAGGCCGGCGGCGGCGAGTTCGTCGGCGGTGGGGGTGGCGGCGGTGGCGTGCGGGGTGCGGCTTCCTGCTCGGGGGGCGCGTCGGTCGTCACGACGGACAGCTCTAGCTGACGTCGCGTCAGATGCGGAGAGGGGTGGGGGCGGGGCGGATCCCGGAAAGGCGGCCCAGTATGCGAACGCCCCTGCACGGCTGGCCGAAAACTGTTTAAGCTGCCTGGCGTCTGCAGCTAACGATGGTTAACGCAGCGCACGAGCGATTGGAGCTACCATGTCGGACCAGGCCCCGCCCCTTGCCACCGCACCCGTCCCCGCGCTCGCCGCGCGGGCGGCCCGGACCGGCAGCTCGCCCGTACGCGACATCCTGGCGCTGACCGCCCGGCCCGAGGTGATCTCGTTCGCCGGTGGGCTGCCGGCGCCCGAACTCTTCGACGCCGAGGGGATATCCGCGGCCTTCCGGGAGGTGCTGGCGCAGGCGCCGCAGCGGGTCCTGCAGTACTCCACCAGTGAGGGCGACCCGGCGCTGCGGGCGGCCGTCGCGGCGCGTACCACGGCCCGCGGGCTGGCCACCGACGCCGACGACCTGCTGATCACCACCGGCTCCCAGCAGGGGCTGACGCTGCTGGCCACGGCGCTGCTGGAGCCGGGCGACGTGGTGCTGGTCGAGGACCCCTGCTATCTGGCGGCGCTGCAGATCTTCTCCCTCGCGGGCGCCCGGGTGGTGGCGGTGCCGACCGACGACGAGGGGCTGGACCCGGCGGCGCTGGACGAGGTCGCCGCCCGCGAGAACCCCAAACTGCTCTACGTCATCCCGACGTTCCAGAACCCCACCGGTCGCACGCTGAGCGCGGAGCGGCGGGCCGCGGTCGCCGAGGTCGCCGCCCGGCGCGGGCTGTGGATCGCCGAGGACGACCCGTACGGCGAGCTGCGCTTCGAGGGGGAGCCACAGCGCTGGGTCGCGTCGTTCCCCGGGGCCGAGGACCGGACGGTGCTGCTGGGCTCGTTCTCCAAGGTGATGGCGCCGGGGCTGCGGCTGGGCACGCTGCGGGCGCCGGCCGGGTTGCGGCGGGCCTGTGTCATCGCCAAGCAGGCCGCCGACCTGCACACCTCGACCGTCGATCAGGCCGCCGCCGCACGGTACTTGACGGCCTGCGACCTGGACGCGCACCTGGCGCGGGTCCGCGGCGCCTATCGGGAGCGGCGGGACGCCCTGCTGGCCGGGCTGTCCGCGGCGCTCCCCGAGGGCTCACGCTGGAACCGCCCGGCGGGCGGGATGTTCGTGTGGGCGACGCTGCCGGCGGGGTACGACGCGACCGCGCTGCTGCCGGAGGTGGTGCGGCATGACGTGGCGTACGTGCCGGGGGCGCCGTTCTTCGCCGGGCGGCCGGACCCGGCGGCGATCCGGCTGTCGTTCGTGACCCATGGGCCGGCGGAGATCGGCGAGGGGCTGCAGCGGCTGCGTGCGGGGATCGCGGCGGCGCGGCGGGCCGGGTAAGCCGGACGGCTGGCCAACGGACCCGTCCGCGGCGGAAATTCCGCTTCCCTCGGGCCCGGCCCTGCCGGACACTGGAAGGTCCACGGCATCTGCCCCGGGGCGCGCCCCGCGGGCACATGGACCAGGACCTCCCAGGAGGCCGGATGACCAGTGGCCCCGATGTGCGGGATCCGGCGGATCCCCCGACTCCCCCGTCCCCCTCTTTCCCCCGGCGTCTGCGGGCCCGGCTGCGCGATGTCGGCTGGCGGCTGCGCGGCGCCGGGCGCTGGCTGCGCGCGCATGCCCGGCACGCCCTGGTGGTGGGCGTGGCGACCTCCGTCGTGGGCGCGCTCGCCACGTTCGCCGTCGACCAGTTGCCCAAGCTCTACCAGGACCCGCCGCCCCGTTGCCCGGGGGCGGGCTGCGAGGGCAAGGACCCGCAGTCCACCGGGTGCGGGGTGGAGGCGGCGACCTTCGAGCCGGCGGTGGGCAACCCGGTCCGCCTGCACCTGCGGTACAGCAAGCGCTGCGGCGCCGTCTGGGCGCGGATCGTGGCGGGGGCGGTCGGGGACTCGGTGACGGTGAGCGTGACGGGCGGTTCGTCCCGCAGCGCCTTCATCGCCTCCAACCACGATGTGTTCACGCCGATGGCGTCGGTGGGCGACACCTTCCGGGTGCGGTTCTGCGCGGTGCCCACGACCAACCCCAACCGCTCGCGCTCGTGGGTCAAGTACTGCTTCGAGGCGTCCGAGACATCGCCCTGGGAGTGAGGCGCGGGGCCGGCGCCCCCTTGTGCGCGCCAGCCTTCCCTTCCTCGTCCGCCGCGCCTACCCTGACCACCCACCACCGACCTGACACTCTGTCAGGTTTTGGTCGTCCCGGACGGCAGGAGGGTGCCGCATGCTGCTGCGCGACAGGACCGTCATCGTCTCCGGCGTCGGCGCCGGGCTGGGGCACCAGGTCGCGGCGGCCTGCGCACGGGACGGCGCGCGGGTGGTGCTCGGCGCGCGCACGGAGGCGAACCTCGCGGCGACGGCGGGCCGGATCGACGCCGCGGGCGAGCGGACGGCCTGGCGGGTGACCGACATCGCCGACGAGGCGCAGTGCGCGGCGCTGGCCGGGCTGGCCGTGGAGCGGTTCGGCGGGATCGACGCGGTGATCCATGTCGCCGCGCTGGACGGCCACTTCGGCGGCCTGCGGGACGCGGACTTCGACGCCTGGCAGCGAGTGGTGGACGTCAATCTCTTCGGCACGATGCGGATGACCCGCGCCTGTCTGCCGGCGATGACGGCGCGCGGCGGCGGCTCGGTGGTGATGATCGGCACCCAGTCGTCGGTGGCCGCGCCCTCGCAGGTGCGGCAGGCGGCGTACGCGGCGTCCAAGGGCGGGCTGGTGTCGGCGATGTACTCGCTGGCGCGGGAGCTGGGGCCGGACCGGATCCGGGTCAACACCGTGCAGCCGGGCTGGATGTGGGGCCCGCCGGTGGCGGGGTACGTCCGGCACACGGCGCGGACCGAGGGGGTGCCGGAGGCCGAGGTGCTGCGGCGGCTCACCGGGCGGATGGCGCTGCCGGAGCTGGCGACGGACGCGGACGTGGCGGAGGCGGCGGTCTTCCTCGCCTCGGACCGCGCGCGGGCCATCACGGGGCAGTCGCTGCTGGTGAACGCGGGCGAGCTGATGCGGTAGCGGGCGAGCGGCGGCGCGGTCCGGCGCACCGGCCGTGCGGGTCCCGTACCCGTACGGCCGTTTTCGCTTGTCCGCCGCGCCGCCCCACGCCCTCCGCGGGAGCGGGGAGAGCCCGGACCAAAGTTCCTCCCGGTGACCCGAGTTCATATGCATGACCGTCATGACCCTTGACCGGCGCACGCGCCGAACGCTTCAATCCCGGGAGTCTCCCGCTGCCGAGCGGGTGCTTGGCACCGCAGGACCGCATCACGGCGAAGTGATTCCACAGCTGGATCGTTCACAAGGCGGACCCCTGGAGGGGGCATGAACAGTCTCGACTGGGCCGTGCTCATCGGCTACTTCGGCGTGATGGTCGCGATCGGGGTGTGGTCGCACCGGCGGGTCGCGGACGTCGGCGACTTCTTCACCGCCGGGGGCCGGATGCCGTGGTGGCTGTCCGGCATCTCGCACCACATGTCCGGCTACAGCGCGGTGATGTTCACCGGTTACGCGGGCATCGCCTACCAGTACGGCATCACCTCCTACGTGACCTGGGCCTTCCCTATCGCCGTCGGGATCGCCATCGGGGCCCGTCTGTTCGCCGGCCGGCTCAACCGCCTGCGGTCCCGGCTCGGGGTCGCCTCGCCGCTGGAGTACCTCAAGAGCCGCTACGACCTGCGCACGCAGCAGGCGCTGGCCTGGTCGGGCGTGCTGCTGAAGATCGTGGACGTGGGGGCCAAGTGGGCGGCGATCGCGACCCTGTTGTCGGTCTTCACCGGCATCCCGCTCGACCAGGGCATCCTCGTCACGGGGGCGATCACCGGTGTCTACTGCACGGTCGGCGGGCTGTGGGCGGACGCCCTGACCGAGCTCGGGCAGTTCGTCATCCAGCTGCTGGCCGGGGGCGCCATGCTGGTGACGGCGGTGCGCGCGCTGGGCGGCGTCAGCGGGCTGTGGACGGTCTGGGACCGCCTGCCGGACGGGCACGCCCAGCCGACCGCCGGCCCGTACACCGTGACCTTCCTGCTGGCCTACCTCTTCATCAAGACCTTCGAGTACAGCGGCGGGATGTGGAACCAGGCCCAGCGCTACATGGCCACCCGCGACGCCCGGTCGGCGCGCCGGTCGGCGCTGCTGTCGGCGGGGCTGTGGCTGGTCTGGCCGGCCGTCCTCTTCTTCCCGATGTGGGCGGCGCCGCTCCTGGTGACGAGCGGGCGGCCGGACGCCTCGGACGCCTATGCGCTGCTGGCCGAACGGCTGTTGCCGCACGGCCTGTTGGGGCTCGTCGTGGTCGGGTTCTTCTCGCACACGATGGCCATGTGCTCCTCGGACGCCAATGCCGTCGCCGCGGTCTTCACCCGGGACATCGCGCCGGCGGTGTCGGCCCGGGCCCGGGCGTGGCCGCATCGGGCCGGGCTGCTGGCGGCGCGGCTGTCGACGGTGTGTTTCCTTGCGCTGTCGATGGCGATCGCCACGCAGGTGGACTCGCCGGCGTTCAAGGGCGTCATCACCGTCGTCATCACGTGGGTGGCCGGGCTGGTCGGGCCGGTGTCCATCCCGTTCCTGCTGGGGATGGTGCCGGCGTTCCGCAGGTCGGGGCCGGTGGCGGCGCTGGTGTCCTGGGCGGCCGGCCTGTTCGCCTTCTGGCTGACCGACTACGGGCTGGCCGACGTCCCGCTGCAGATCCGGATCGTGGCGCCGGTGGCGACCTCGCTGGTGCTGTTCTGCGTGCTCGGTCTGGTGCGGCCGGAGCCGAGCGCCGAGCGGGACGCGCTGCTGGCCCGGATCAACGGCGGGGACGAGGGGGCGGGGGCGGCCCGGGAGACGGCGGTACCGGGCGGGCGGTGACGGGCGGGGCCGCCCCTCAGGCGCGCGGGTAGCGGGCCAGCCAACCGGGGGCGGAGCCCGCGGGCCCGTGGAGGGCGGGGCCCTGGGTCATCTCCATGGCGAAGTCGTCGGCGAGTTGGAGGATGGTGGGGCGGCCCTCCACTTCCACCAGCCAGTCCGGGGGGAGCGCGGTCTCGCCGTGCAGGGTGCCCAGGAGGTTGCCGCAGATGGAGCCGGTGGAGTCGCTGTCG
This sequence comes from Streptomyces noursei, assembly GCF_016917755.1. Lineage (GTDB taxonomy): Bacteria > Actinomycetota > Actinomycetes > Streptomycetales > Streptomycetaceae > Streptomyces > Streptomyces yunnanensis. The sequence continues at coordinate 4,500,078 of NZ_CP070326.1, forward strand.
CCGCCGTGGTTGACGGCGAGCAGCAGGCCGTGCCGGACGTCCTCGGCGACCAGGGCGCAGTACACGCCGATGGACAGGGCCTCCTCGGCGGTCCAGCCCTCGCCCAGCGACTCGACCCGGGCGGGGGTCGGCATGCCCTGCCGGACGGCGCCCAGCGCGCGCTTGAGGGCGTCGGTGGTCTCCTCGTGGTCCGGGCGGGTGGCGAGGTGGGCCAGGGACTTCTGCACGGCGCCGTCGAGGTGCTCGCCGCGCGCCAGGGCATGGCTGATCACGGCGAACGCGCCGGCCGCGAGGTAGCCGGTGGGGTGGCCGTGGGTCTGCGCGGCGCACTCGACGGCGAGCTGGAAGACCAGTTGCGGCTCCCAGCCGACGAGCAGGCCGAACGGCGCGGAGCGCATCACCGCGCCGCAGCCCTTGGAGTCCGGGTTCTTCGGCTGGTCGAGGGTGCCCATCACCTCGTCGCCGAGGCCGCTCAGGCAGGCCCGTCCGGGGGCCCGGCGGGCGTAGAGCCACTCCTCTCGGGCGAGCCAGCCGTCCTCCTCCTTGCGCTCGTCGGGGCCCCAGTCGCGTTGGGTGGCGGCCCAGCGGAGGTAGGCGCGGTGCAGGTCGGTGGGCGGGTGCCAGGCGCCGGTGTCGCGGCGGACCTGGGCGCGGATCAGGCCGTCCACGGTGAAGAGCGTCATCTGGGTGTCGTCGGTGACCGCGCCACGACGCCCGAAGGCGGGCACCAGGGTGGTCACGCCGTCCTGGCCGTGCGCCTCGCGGATCGCGTCCAGCGAGTCGAACTCGACGGCCGCGCCGAGCGCGTCGCCGATCGCGCCGCCCAGCAGGCAGCCGCGCACCCGGCTGCGGAAGTCCTGCTGTTCGGCGCGGCCCCAGATGGCGGCGCCGCCTGCCGCTGCGCTCATGTCCACACCTCGCTCCGCTCGGCCTCGACGGTCCCGGGGCCTGGCGGACGCCCCTGGCGCAGCACTGTATCGACCGAGAATGTTCGAAACTGGGCCGGGTTTGCATCAGGTCCGTATCGTGATGTGACAAAAGAGACGGCCCACCGCCCGTCCCTCCCCGGGAGACCGGTCACCGCCGGGATGCGGAACGCCGCCATCGGCCTGGCGGCGGCCGGCACGGCCTCTGGCGGGTTTCTTCTCCGACCGGGCGTTCGATGATGGCCGTGCCGTCCGCTGGGCATGCTCTCACCATGTCCGAGTACGAGTGGGATCGCACCACCATGGCCGTCGTCGCCTCGGCTCTGTCCGGCGACAGCGACGGCGCGGTGGAACTCCTTCGGCCGCTCCCCCAGCGCGATGTGTGCCATGTCGCGGTGCGACTGGCCGCGATGGCCGCGGATGCCCTGATCGTCGCCGCCCAGGACGCCGGCGGGGACCGCGCGGAGGCACTGTCGCAGTGGCAGCAGTGCATCCTCCAGCACGAGGCGGAGCACAGCGGGGAATGAGCCGTGGGGCGGCCGGGCGGGGTGCGACTCCCCCGCCCGGCCGGATCCGGGCCCGCCGCCGCTACTCCACGACGGGCAGCAGCTCCGGCAGGTGGCCGTCCGAGGCCAGTGCGGCGGCCTGGCGCTCCTCGGGGACGTCGGCGTAGGTCGTCGTCCGGGGGCGGGCCGGGCGGCCGGCGAGCTCGGCGATGCCGATCAGGTCCTGGATGGAGCGGTAGGAGCCGTAACTCGAACCTGCCATACGGGAGATGGTCTCCTCCATCAGGGTGCCGCCGAGGTCGTTGGCGCCGGAGCGCAGCATCTCCGCGGCACCCTCGGTGCCCAGCTTCACCCAACTGGTCTGGATGTTGGTGATGTGCGGGTGGAGCAGGATCCGGGCCATCGCCGTCACCGCGCGGTTGTCGCGGGTGGTGGGGCCGGGGCGGGCGATGCCGGCGAGGTAGACGGGGGCGTTGGTGTGGATGAAGGGCAGGGTGACGAACTCGGTGAAGCCCTCCACACCCTTGGACTCCGCGGACTGCTGGATCTGCGCCAGCAGCCGGAGATGGCCGAGCCAGTGGCGGGGCTGGTCCACATGGCCGTACATCATCGTCGACGAGGAGCGGATGCCCAGCTCGTGGGCGGTCTTGATGACCTCGACCCAGGTGGCGGTGGGGAGTTTGCCCTTGGTGAGGACCCAGCGGACCTCGTCGTCGAGGATCTCGGCGGCGGTACCGGGGATGCTGTCCAGACCGGCGGCCTTGGCCTCGGACAGCCACTCCCGGATGGACAGGCCGGTGCGGGTCGCCCCGTTGACCACCTCCATCGGCGAGAAGGCGTGCACGTGCATGCCCGGGACCCGCTCCTTCACGGCGCGGGCGATGTCGAAGTACGCCGTGCCGGGCAGGTCGGGGTGGATGCCGCCCTGCATGCAGACTTCCACCGCGCCCACCTCCCACGCCTGTTGGGCGCGGTCGGCGACCTGGGAGAGGGAGAGGGTGTAGGCGTCGGCGTCCGTGCGGCGCTGGGCGAAGGCGCAGAAGCGGCAGCCGGTGTAGCAGACGTTGGTGAAGTTGATGTTCCTGGTGACGATGTAGGTGACGTCGTCACCTACCGTGGCGCGGCGCAGGTCGTCGGCGATCCGGCAGAGCGCGTCCAGCGCCGGACCGTCGGCGTGCAGCAGGGCGAGCGCCTCGTCGTCGGTGAGCCCGGTCGGGTCGTCGGCGGCCTGCGAGAGGGCCTGGCGGACGTCGGCGTCGAGGCGGGAGGGCACCATGCCGGGCGCGGCGGCCTCGCGCAGCGCCTCCCAGTCGCCGTAGACCTCGTCGAAGTCGTCCCGGCGGTCGGCCGTGCGGCCCTCGGTGTCGATGGTGCGGTGCAGGTCCGTGCGCCCGGAGGAGACGAAGCCCTCGTCGGGCTCCTGCCAGGGGAGGCCCGCCACCACGGCGTCCTCCCGGGCCAGCCCGGTCTCCGGGTCGGCGAGGGCGGTGACGTGCGGCCGCAGCCGCGGGTCCAGCCAGGGCTCGCCGCGCTGGACGAACTCCGGGTAGACCGCGAGGCGTTCGCGCAGGCGGAAGCCCTCGGCGCTGGACTTCTCGGCGAGCGCGTCGATCTGGGGCCAGGGGCGCTCGGGGTTGACGTGGTCCGGGGTGAGCGGGGAGACGCCGCCCCAGTCGTCGATGCCGGCCCGGATCAGCCGGCCGTACTCCCCGTCCACCAGGTTGGGCGGCGCCTGGAGGCAGGCGGACGGGCCCATGATGTGCCGGGCGACGGCCACGGTGGCGACCAGTTCGTCCAACTCGGCGTCGGGCATCCCGCGCATCGCGGTGTCCGGCTTGGCGCGGAAGTTCTGCAGGATCAGTTCCTGGATGCCGTGGTAGGCACGGGAGATCCGGCGCAGCGCGAACAGCGATTCGGCGCGCTCCTCGTAGGTCTCCCCGATGCCGATCAGCAGGCCGCTGGTGAACGGCACGGAGCTGCGCCCGGCGTCCTCCAGGACGCGCAGTCGGACGGCGGGCTCCTTGTCGGGCGAACCGTAGTGCGGGGCGCCGGGCTCGCTCCACAGGCGCTCGGCGGTGGTCTCCAGCATCATGCCCATCGACGGGGCGACCGGCTTGAGCCGCTGGAAGTCCGTCCAGGACATCACGCCGGGATTGAGGTGGGGCAGCAGCCCGGTCTCCTCCAGGATGCGGATCGCGATGGCGCGGACGTAGGCGATGGTGTCGTCGTACCCTTCGGCCTCCAGCCACTCGCGCGCCTCGGGCCACCGCTCCTCGGGCTTGTCGCCGAGCGTGATCAGGGCTTCCTTGCAGCCGAGTTCGGCACCGCGACGGGCGATGGCCAGCACCTCGTCCGGCGACATGAACATCCCGTGGCCGGCCCGGCGGAGCTTGCCGGGGACGGTGGCGAAGGTGCAGTAGTGGCACTTGTCGCGGCACAGGCGCGTCAGGGGGATGAAGACGCTCTTGGAGTACGTGATGACGCCGGGGCGACCGGCGGCCTCCAGGCCCGCGTCGCGCACCCGGGCCGCCGAGGCGCACAGGTCCGTGAGGTCCTCGCCGCGCGCCTGGAGGAGCACCGCGGCCTCGGTCACGTCCAGCGCCACGCCGTCCCGGGCCCGCTTGAGCGCCCGGCGCATCGCGTTGGCGGTCGGCCGCGGGGCCGCCCCGCTCTGGGCGCCCCGGCCCGATGCCTGGTCAGATCCCCGGTCGGGCCCCTGGTCAGATCCCTGCGCGCTGGAAGTCATGCCTCCGAGCATACGAGCGCCCACCGACAACTCGGACGCCGGAGACGGAGCCGGTGATGTGCCGCTGGTCACGTGAAACGGAGGTTTCCTCCGGAGGGTTCGCGGCGCCTCCGGGACACCACCCGGTGGCCGCCCGCGGGCACCACCTGGCGGCCACCCACGGACACGCCGGCCAACCGGCCCGGGCGAGCCGAACCGGTCGGGCGTGCGCAGCTGTCGGCGGCGCGGTCAGAGGGAGGTCAGCAGTTCCTCGGAGTAGGTCCGGGTCAGGAACTCCATGCTGTGGCCGTCGGGGTCGTCGACATACAGGCCCCGCCCGCCGTCGTGGTGGTTGATCTGCTGCGGCTTGGAGTGCAGCGGGTCGGCCCAGTAGGGCAGATCGCGCTTCTGTATGCGGGAGAAGATCCCGTCGAACTCCTCCTCCGTCACCAGGAACGCGTAGTGCGTGGCGACGAACTCCCGGCCGCCGGCGACGTGCTCCGCGAAATCGAGGGTCACCCCGTTGTCCAGTTTGAGCGCCGCGAACGGGCCGAACGCCTTGGGTTCGGGGGCGTCCATCAGGTCCGCGAGGAAACGGGCAGAGGCGAAACGGTCCTTGCTGTGCACGATCGTGTGGTCGAGGCTGGGCATGGCGTCTCCTAGGTCTCCGAGAGCTCGACGGAACTCCCTCAAGGAAGCGGTCCGTAGTGCCTTCACCCACGACGTTACGCCCGGCGGCACCGGGCCGGATCGGTCTGCGGTACCGCCCCTGCGGGGCGCGCCGTACGCCGATGGTCCTAGGGCGGTCCGGTGGATCAGGGTCGGGGACAGAGTCGGGGTCGGGGCCTATCGGGATGGCCCCGTGCTGTGCTTACCCGGGGTGGCCGCGGCTCACGGTGAGTGGACGGGGCGCGCCCCTCACAGATACTGCGCGAAGTCGTCCAGGGTGCGCAGGATCTCCGCCTCGCCGGCCGACGGCAACTGGAGGACCACCTCCGGCAGCCCCAGTTCCTGGTAGTGCGCCAGCTTGCCGGGCGTGGGGCGGACCGCGTACGGCACCACCTCCGGCTCGCCCGCGCGCCCGGCGTCCTGCCAGGCGCGCCGCAGGGCCGGGAGGGCCTCCGACAGGCCGCGGCCGCCGACGGGCAGCCAGCCGTCCGCGGCGGCCGCGATCTCCGCCAGGAGCTTGGGGCCGGCCGCGCCGCCCAGCAGGATGCGCGGCGCGCCACCGGCCGGCTTGGGGTGGGCGAAGGAGGCCCGCACGGAACCGAACGCGCCCTCGTAGGCGGTGGGTTCGTCGGCCCACAGGGCGCGCATCAGCGCCAGCCGGTCGCGGACCAGCGCCCGCCGGGTCGACCACTGCACCCCGTGGTCGGCGGCCTCCTCGACGTTCCAGCCATAGCCGACGCCGAGGGTGAGCCGACCGTCGGAGAGGTGGTCCAGCGTCGCGACCTGCTTGGCGAGGTCGATCGGGTCGTGCTGGGCGACGAGGGTGATCCCGGTACCCAGGCGCAGCCGCTCGGTGACCGCGGCGGCCTGGCCGAGGGCCACGAACGGGTCGAGGGTGCGGCCGTATTCACGGGGCAGCGGCTCGCCCATGGGGGCCGGGGTGTCCCGGGAGACGGGGATGTGGGTGTGCTCGGGCAGATACAGCCCGTCGAATCCGCGCTGTTCCAGCTCGTGGGCCAGCCGGACCGGCCGGATCGTCTCGTCGGTCAGGAAGATCGTGGTCGCGATCCGCATGCTGGCGTACCTCCGCGTCGGGCGTTGGGGGCGGTCGGGCGGTTGGAGTGACCGCATGTTGCCGCACCGTCGACGAGTTATCCACAGGGCTTTTGCCGCGTGTCACACGCGCGTAGAACAGTTTTCACACCGCGGAACGACGCGGGGCGACGACACGAGGGCGGCACGCGGCGGACGGCCGGCGCGCGCACGCACCGCGTTCCGCGGCGGACCGGCCGCGGCGGGAAGGAAGCTCGACGACAGGGGGACGGAAATGGAACGACGCGAGGTGCTGAAACTGTCGGCGGCGGCCGGCGCGGCGGGCGCACTGACGCTCGGCCGGGTCAGCTTCGCCGAGGCGGCACCGGCCACCGGGCCCGCCGGCGGCGGGTCGGCCGAGCAGACCCGGACGGTCACCGGCCATCTGCCCGTCGGCGCGCCGGACTTCGTCTATCTGCCGGTGGACGTCCCGCACGGCGTACGGGAGATCGCGGTCGCCTACCGCTACGACAAGCCGACCGTGCCCGAGGGCACCGCGGGGAACGCCTGCGACATCGGCATCTTCGACGAGCGCGGCACGGAGTTGGGCGGCGCGGGCTTCCGCGGCTGGTCCGGCGGGGCGCGGACGGAGTTCTTCCTGCGCGCCGACGACGCCACCCCGGGCTACCTCCCGGGTCCCGTCAACGCCGGCACGTGGCACATCGCCCTCGGCCCGTACACCGTCGCCCCGCAGGGCCTGGACTACGAGGTCACCGTCACTCTGCGGCACGGCCCCCCAGGGACGACCCCGACGCCCGTCCACCCGCCGGAGCGGGCCCGGGGCCGCGGCCGGGCCTGGTACCGCGGGGACAACCACCTGCACTCCGTCTATTCGGACGGCAAGCGCACCCCGGCCCAGATCGCGGCGCTGGCCCGGGCCGCCGGGCTGGACTTCATCACCACCACCGAGCACAACACCACCGCCGCCCACCGCGCCTGGGAGGGGCTGTGGGGCGACGACCTGCTGATCCTGACCGGCGAGGAGGTCACCACCCGCAATGGGCACGTGGTGGCGATGGGCACCGATCCCGAAGTCTTCATCGACTGGCGCTACCGCGCGCGGGACAACGCCTTCGGCCGCTACGCCCGCGCCATCCACCGGGCCGGCGGCCTGGTCATCCCGGCGCATCCGCACGCCACCTGCGTCGGCTGCAACTGGAAGTTCGGGCTGAACGACGCGGACGCGGTCGAGGTGTGGAACGGCCCCTACGGCCCGGACGACGAGATCACCCTCGCCGAGTGGGACAACACCCTGGTCGCCCACGCCCGGGGCGGCGGCGCCTGGTTGCCCGCGGTCGGGCACAGCGACGCGCACCGCGATCCGGATGTGGTCGGCCTCCCGCAGACGGTCGTGCTGGCCGACGACCTCTCGCGCCGCGCCCTCCAGGACGGCATCCGGGCGGGCCGGGTCTGGATCGCCGAATCCTCCGGGATCGACCTTGCGCTCACCGTCTCGGGAGAGCGCGGCGAACACGCCGGGATCGGCGAGCGGCTGGCCGTGCCCGGGACGACCGCGGTCACCGCCCGGCTGACGGTCTCCGGCGTACCGGGCTGCGCGGTCTCCTTCGTCACCGACCAGGGCCGCCGCCACACCGCCCCGCTGCCGCCCTCCGGCGCGGGCACGATCACCTGGCGGACCACCCCCGACAACGCCGCCTACCTACGCGCCGAAATCCGCCACCCGTCCTCGACTACGGATCTCCCGGGCCCGATGGCGGCACTCACGAACCCGGTCTTCCTGGGACGGAGGTGATCGAACGGCCGTCGATGAGCTGACCTTGGGAATGAGCCGGGTTCGATTAGTCCTCGACCACCAGTGCCGGCGTGGCCCGGGTGAGGATCTCGCCGCGGAAGAAGGCCGGGTTGCGGCGTTGCATGGCCAGCATGAGCACGACGCCGAGGAGGAGCAGGCCGACGCCGATGAGGAACACCGAGCCGATGCCGAGGACCGAACTGCCCGATCCGTATGCGGGGTTCCGCATGTCGAGCAGCGTCTTGGCGAAGACCGACGCCAGCAGCAGTCCGCCCAGCAGCGGGAAGACGCCCTTGAGGAAGAGGTCGCGAACGGAGTTGCGCAGCTCGCGGCGGAAGAACCAGGCGCAGGCGAAGGCCGTGATCGAGTAGTAGAAGCAGATCATGAGGCCCAGCGCGTAGATGGTGTCGATCAGCACGTTCTCGCTGATGAAGCTCATCACGGCGTAGAAGACGCCGGTGGCGGCGCCGGCGGCGATGGTGGCCCGGCCCGGGGAGCGGAAGCGCGGGTGGATCGTGGCGAAGGAGGCCGGCAGTGCCTCGTACGTGCTCATCGCCAGGACGGTCCTGGCGACGGGGATGAAGGTGGTCTGCAGGCTGGCCGCGGCCGAGGCGAGGACCGCGACGAAGAGCAGGACGCCGAACACGGTGCCCATGACGGGGTCGGCGAGGGCGGCGAAGACGTTGTCGGTGGTGTGCGGGTTGCCGAGGCCGAGGCCCCTGCCGCCGACGCCGGCGAACATCTGGGAGCCCACGGCGGTGAGCAGGTAGGAGCCGATCAGTACGAGCATCGCGAGCAGGGCGGCGCGGCCGGGCGTCTTCTCGCTGCCGGCGGTCTCCTCGTTCACCGTCAGGCAGGTGTCCCAGCCCCAGAACATGAAGATCGAGAGGGAGAGTCCGGCAGTGAAGGAGGAGAAGGACTTGACCGCGAAGGGGTCGAGCCAGCTCCAGGAGAAGTGCAGGGAGCCGGTGAGGTCTCCGGAGCGCGCCTTGGTCACGGCCATCGCCACGAAGACGGCGAGGACGGCGAGTTGGAGGCCGACGAGGGTGTACTGGACGCCCTTGGTGGCGGTCATTCCGCGGTAGCTGATGGCGGTGGCGACGGCGATGAAGGCCAGGCAGGTCAGGACGTGGGCGATCCGGTTGTGGTCCAGGGCCGCGACGGTGGGCGAGCCGGTGAGTTCGCCGAGCAGGAGGTAGAAGAACGAGGTGGCGACGCCGGCGAGGTTGGAGAGCACGATGATCGTGGCGATCACCAGGCCCCAGCCGCACATCCAGCCGACCCGCGGCCCGAATGCCTTGACGGTCCAGGTGAAGGAGGTGCCGCAGTCGGGGACGGCCTTGTTCAGCTCGCGGTAGGCGAAGGCGACCAGCAGCATCGGCAGGAACCCGGCCAGGAAGACGGCGGGCATCTGCACGCCGACCTCGCCGACGGTGGGGCCGAGCGTGGAGGTGAGGCAGTAGACGGGCGCGACGGTGGAGATGCCGATGACCGCGCTGCCGAGCAGGCCGACGGAGTTGCCGCTGAGGCCCTTGCTCCGGGTGTCGCCGGCGCCGCCGCGGGGGCTACTGGCGGTAGCGGCGACGCTCGTTACCGTGTCGCCGGTCTGGGGCCGGGGGTCTACCTGAACCATGAACAGGACGTTAAGTGCTGCTGTTTCCGCATCCGGAAGATCGCCCTCCGGTCCACCCGACTTCACTCCACAGGAAGATCTGCCGCCCCATGCATCCATTCGCAAGAAGAAGTTGAGTTGAACCTTGGACTTCACGGGCGCAGCTGAAGCCTTCCGCATTGCGAGAACCGCAGCACCGACCGTTTTGCCCCGGTTCTAAATTTTCCCGTCCGAATTTCGAACATCACATTCAAGCCACCGGGCCGTCACCCGAGCCCCACCACCGTCCGCACCGCGCCTCCTCCCCCGGCCGCGGCCCCGGAAGGAACCCTCACCCCGGCCAGACGATCGCCTGGAGTTCGCTGTACGCGTGCAGCGCGTACGAGCCGACGTCGCGCCCGACGCCGCTGCGCTTGAAGCCGCCGAACGGCGCCTCCATGTTCCGCCCGACGGTGTTGACGCCGACCCCGCCGGCCCGCAGCCGGCCCGCCACCCGGAAGGCGCGGGCCACATCACCGGACCAGACGTAGTCCAGCAGCCCGTAGTCGCTGTCGTTGGCCAGCGCGATGCCCTCCTCCTCGTCGTCGAAGGGGACCACCGTCACCACCGGCCCGAAGACCTCCTCGCGGACCGCCCGCATCGCGTTGGTGCAGTCCGCGAAGAGCGTCGGCGCCACATAGAAGCCGCGCTCCGGCCCCGGCCGCTCGCCCCCGGTGACCAGCCGCGCGCCCTCCTTCACCGCCAGCGCCGTGTACGCCTCGATGCGGTCCCGGTGCGCGGCGGAGATCACCGGGCCGACGACCGTGGCCGGATCCCGCGGGTCGCCGACGGTCAGCTGTTGCGCGTACCGCGCCAGACCGGCCACCAGGCGCTCGTAGATCCCGCGCTGGGCCAGTACCCGGGTCGGCGCGGTGCAGATCTGGCCACTGTAGAAGGAGAAGGTGGTGCCGATCCCGGACACCGCGGACGCCAGGTCGGCGTCGTCGAAGACCAGTGCCGCGCCCTTGCCGCCCAGCTCCATCAGCTGTCGCTTCATCCCGCGGCCGCACTCCTCGGCGATCCGTCGGCCGACCGCGGTGGAGCCGGTGAAGCTGACCATGTCCACGCCCTCGGCGGCCACCGCCGCCTCGCCGACCTCCGGCCGCGCCCCGCTGACGACGTTGACCACCCCGGGCGGGGCCCCGGCCTCGGCCAGCGCCTCGGCCATCCGGTACACCGACAGCGGGTCCTGCGGGGCCGGCTTGACCACCACCGTGTTGCCCATCGCCAGTGCCGGCGCGACCTTGCCCGCCGGGTTGGCCCACGGGTTGTTGTACGAGGTGATGCAGGTGACGACGCCCACCGGGCGGCGCACCGCGACCGCCCCGAAGACGCCCCCGCCCCCCATCGGCCCCGCCGCGTTGATCTGCGGCGGCACCGCGGTCTCCACCGGTTCCAGTGCGCCGCGGGCATACCGCTCGAACCGGGCCGCGGACACCCCGACCTGGAGGGCGCGCGCCGTCCCGGTCGTCGCGCCGCTCTCGGCCTGCGCCAGCTCCGCGTAGCCGGCGAACTCGCGGCGGATCACCCGCGCCGCGCGGTCCAGGACGGCCGCGCGCTCCTCGGGCGCGGTCCGCGACCAGCCGTCGAAGGCGTCCCGGGCCGCGTCCACGGCCGCCGCCACCTGCGCCGGGCTCGCCTCCGGGGCGGGCGCGACGACCTCCTCGGTGGCCGGGTTGATCACGTCGTAGTACCCGCCCTCGGGTTCCACCCACTCCCCGCCGATGAACAGCCGCGCTTCCGCCGTCCCGGTCGTGCGCGCGTCCGTGCTCACCTGGTGCTCACCGTCCTCGTGTCCCGCCCCGACCGCAGTACGGTCCCGGGCACCGCGCCGGTCACCACGTCGTCCCGGATGGTCTCCACCCCGTTGACCCGTACGCTGACCACTCCGATCGCGCGGGAGTCCAGCCGCGGGCTGTCCCCGGGCAGGTCGTGCACCAGCGTCGCGGCCCCCGCGTCGATCCGCTCGGGGTCGAAGAGCACCAGGTCGGCGTGGTGGCCCTCGGTGATCCGGCCCCTTTCGCGCAGTCCGAACAGCCGGGCCGGGTCGTCGGTCAGCATCCGCACCGCCTGTTCCAGTCCGACGAGCCTGCGTCCGCGCAGGCAGTCGCCGAGGAAGCGGGTGGTGTACGGGGCTCCGCACATCCGGTCCAGGTGCGCGCCGGCGTCGGAGCCGCCGAGCAGGACGTCCTCGTGCTGCCAGGTCTGCCGGCGCAAGTCCCAGCTGTCCGGGTCGTTGTCGGTCGGCATCGGCCAGAGCACGGTGCGGAGTTGGTCGTCGGCGCAGATCTCGACCAGGCAGTGGAAGGGGTCCTGGCCGCGCTCGGCGGCGATGTCCCGCACCACCCGACCGGTCAGCCCCTTGTTGGCGGCGGAGTAGGTGTCCCCGATGACGTATCGGGCGAAGTCGGTGAGCCGCCGGAAGACGCCGGCTTCCTTGCTGTGCGCGCGGCGCAGCATCTCGGCGCGGACGTCGGCGTCGCGGAGCCGGGCGATCCGCTCGGGCACCGGGAGGCCGAGGATCCCACCCCAGCCGGGGATGAGGTTGAGGGCGCAGAAGGTGCCCAGCGACATGTTCATCGGGGTGAGGATCGGCATGGTCAGTGCCACGATGCGGCCGCCGGCCCGGCGGGCCCGTTCGCTGGCGACGAGTTGGCGGGGCACGCGTTCGGGGACCGCGGCGTCGATGGTGAGCACGTTCCAGTTCAGTGGGCGGCCGGCCGCCGCGGACATCGCGACGAGCAGGTCGATCTCGTCGTCGTCGAACCGGTCCAGGCAGCCGGCGACGATCGCCTCCAGTTGGGTTCCCTCGTGTTCGGCGACGGCGCGGGAGAGCGCGAGCAGTTCGTCGGGGCGGGCGTGCCGGGAGGCGACGGGTTTGCCGTCGCCGTCGGAGTGGGTGGCGGACTGGGTGGTGGACAGTCCCCAGGCTCCGGCGTCCATCGCGTCGTGGAACAGCCGGAGCATCGCGTCGAGTTGGGCGTCGGTGGGCGCTCCGCCGATCGCGTCCGGGCCCATCGCGTGGCGGCGGAGTGCGCAGTGCCCCACCATGAAGCCGGCGTTGACCGCGATGCGGCCCTCCAGGGCGTCGAGGTATTCGCCGAAGGTGTGCCAGTTCCAGGGTGCGCCCTGTTCGAGCGCGACCAGCGACATGCCCTCGACCTTGCTCATCATCCGCCGGGTGTAGTCGGCGTCCTCGGGCCGGTCGGGGTGGAGGGGGGCGAGGGTGAAGCCGCAGTTGCCGCCGGCGACGGTGGTCACGCCGTGGTTGAGGGACGGGGTGGCGTAGGGGTCCCAGAAGAGTTGGGCGTCGTAGTGGGTGTGCGGGTCGATGAAGCCGGGGGCGAGGACCAGTCCGTGGGCGTCCTCGCTCGTGCCGGCCTCCTCGGTGACGGTGCCGGGTTCGGCGATCACGGCGATCCGCCCGTCCCGGATGCCGACGTCGGCCACGAAGGCGGGCGCGCCCGTGCCGTCCACAACGGTCGCGGCCTGGATGAGGTGGTCGAGCATGGCGTGCGTCCTCTCTCGGGTGCGGGGCGCGTGCGGGACGGGCGGGTGGCGCGCGGGGCGGGGCGGGTTCAGCCGGCCGTGGTTCCCGCCGCCTGCCGGAAGCGGGTGGTCCGGTGCACCGGGTCGGTGTCGATCTTCGGGATGACGTGCTCGCCGATGAGCTTGATGGTGTTGACGGTGTCCTCGTAGGACACCCCGATCGGCAGTCCGAAGGAGAGCTGGTCGGCGCCGGCCTGTTCCCAGCGCTTGCACTGCCGCAGCACCTCGTCGGGGTCGCCGCAGATCATCAGCTCCTCGGCGATCAGCAGCTCGATGATCTCCTCGGTGTACTCCGGGAGCAGTTCGGGCCACTGCGGGATGCCGTCGGGCCGCGGGAAGGTGTCGTGGTAGCGGAAGAGCAGCGACTGGAGGTAGTTGAGTCCGCCGCCGACCGCGATCTGGACGGCCTTGTGGTGCGTCTCGGCGCAGATGGCGGTGGAGGTCACCATGACGTTGTCGTTGACGAAGTCGCCGACCGGTTCGGCGTCCTTGACCGCGTTCTTGTAGGAGTCGACGACCCACTCCATGTCGGCGACCTTCTGGACGCTGAAGCCGAGGACGCCCAGTCCCTTCTTGCCGGCCATGGCGTACGAGGACGGCGACCCGGCCGCGTACCACATCGCCGGGTGCGACCTCCCGTACGGCTTGGGCAGGACCTTGCGGGGCGGCAGCTGCCAGTGCTTGCCCCGGAACCCCTGGTACTCGTCCTGGAGCCACATCTTGGGGAATTCCGCGATGGTCTCTTCCCAGATCTCCTTGGTGTGGTTCATGTCGGTGATGCCCGGCAGGAACCCCAGGATCTCGTGGCTGCCGGCGCCCCGGCCGGAGCCGAATTCGAACCGTCCGGCGGAGAGGTGGTCGAGCATGGCGACCTTCTCGGCGACCTTCACCGGGTGGTTGACCGGGGCGAGCGGGTTGAAGATGCCCGAGCCGAGGTGGATCCGTTCGGTCGCGTGCGCGAGGTAGCCGAGGTAGACGTCGTTGGCGGAGAGGTGGGAGTACTCCTCCAGGAAGTGGTGCTCGGAGGCCCAGGCGTATTTGAAGCCGGACTTGTCCGCCTGGATGACGTACTCGGTCTCCTCCATCAGTGCGTGGTGCTCGGCCTCCGGGTCGGCCTGGGCACGCGCGGCGGGCACATAGCCCTGCACAAAGAGCCCGAATTCCAAGGGGGTTCACCGTCCCTTATCCGCTGCTGCGGCTGTTTCTGACGTACCGTCAGATTGATTGTCCCGACTGTTCCAGCGGCACCGGGGCCCGTCAATACCCGCAACCGGCAAACCTGACGCCTCATCAGTTGGGGCCTTGACGGGCACCGCCCGGCAGGCTCAGAACGGGCTCACCCCCGCCAGCCACCCCCCGTCGATCACGAACGGCTGCCCCGTGATGTACGACGAGTCCTCCCCCGACAGGAACAGCGCCAGCCGGGCCACCTCCTCCGGCCGTCCGATCCGCCCCAGCGGCACCAGCTTCCGGTACAGCTCGTCCACCGCCCGCGCGGCCTCCTGCGGGTCCGCCGACGGATCCAGCGCGGCCGGATTGGTCATCGGCGTGTCCACCGCCCCCGGGCACACCGCGTTCACCCGTATCCCCTGGGCCGCCAACTCCAGCGCCGCCACCCGGGTCAGCCCCACCACCGCGTGCTTGGTGGCGGCGTACGCCCCGACGAACGCCATCCCGGTCAGCCCCGCGTACGAGGCGGTGTTGACGATCGTCCCGCCGCCGGCCGCCGCGATCCGGGGCGCCACCGCCCGGATCCCCAGGAAACACCCGGTCTGGTTGACCGACAGCACCTGCTGGAACTCCTCCAACGGGGTGTCCACCAGCGCGTTGAACCGCAGGATCCCCGCGTTGTTCACCAGCCCGTCGATCTTCCCGAACGCCTCCTCGGCGGCCTCGACGAGCGCCGCCCAGTCCCCCTCCTCCGCCACGTCCAGCGGCACGAACCGGGCCCGCTCCGGGCCCAGTTCCGCGGCCAGCGCCTTCCCCTGTTCCTCCAGCACATCCCCGAGCACCACCCGCGCCCCCTCCGCCGCGAAGAGCCGCGCCTCCTGCTCCCCCTGGCCGCGCGCCGCCCCGGTGATGACGATGACCCTGCCGTCGAGCTTGCCCATGCCCGCGCTCCCGCGATGTCGATACGAAGGGCGGCCCCCGCGCACACCCGCGCGTCCGGCCGCCGCCCAGCCGCTCAGCCGCTCAGCCGCTCAGCCGTCCAGTCACCCAGCCGCTCAGTCGTTCAGCAACGGCCCGACGTCGGCCCCGAAGGCCGCGATCTGCGCGACCAGTTCCGCGCGGCTGCGGCTGCGGAACCGCACCTGGATCTGCCGCACCCCCATCGCCGCGTACTCGCGCAGCGACCCGGCGATCCGCTCCGGCGTCCCGGTCAGCGTCCGCCGCCCCACGTCCCACCCTGGCTCGCCCACATACACCGGCTCCGCGATCGCCCCGACCTCGATCGGCTCGACCACCCCGGCCTCCGCCCGGAGCCTGCGCAGCGTCGCGATCTGCCGCGGCAGCTGATCCCGCCGGTCCCCCTGCGGCAGCCAGCCGTCCCCCCGCACCGCGGCCCGCCGCACCGCCGCCGGGGACGAGCCCCCCACCCACACCGGCGGGCGGGGCTTCTGCACCGGCCGCGGCGCCTGCCCCAGCCCCTCGAACGCGAAGTGCTCCCCCTTGAACTCCGGGAACTCCTCCTCCCCCAACGCCACCTTCAACGCGTCGATCGTCTCGTCCAGTACCGCCCCCCGGCGCGCGAAGTCCACCCCGACCGCCTCGAACTCCTCCCGCACGTGCCCGGCACCGACCCCGAGGATCAGCCGCCCCCCGGACAGCCGGTCCAGCGTCGCGTACTGCTTGGCGCCGAGCAGCGGATGCCGCAGCCCGACCACCGCCACATGGCTCAGCAACCGCACCCGTTCCGTGGCGGCGGCCAGGTAGGAGAGGGTGGCCACCGGGTCGTACCACGCGGTCCCCATCGCCCCGGCCAGCCGCCGCGGTATCGCCACATGCTCACAGCAGGCGACGTACGCGAACCCGGCCCGGTCCGCCGCCCGCGCCACCGCCACCAGGTCCTCCGGCCCGGCCGACGCCTCCCACCCCTCCGCGAAGAGCGTGCTCCGCGCCTGCACCGGAAGCTGCATCCCGTACGCCAACCGCCCCTGCGGCAAAACCTGCACCATGACCGCTCCCACCTCCCTACCTGACGGTTCGTCACCTATCGAGTGGTGCGGTCATGGTGAGGGCAGACGTCCCATCACACAAGGGCCGTAAGCATCCACCAGACGCCACGCCGCCGGGGACACGAGGCGACACACCGCCGGGGACACGGGGCGTCGCGCAGCCGGGGATCAGCTCGCCGGTGCCGACGGCCCCCAGAGCCCCTCCCCCGTCAGCCCCAGCAGTTCGATCGCGTTGCCGCGGACGATGCGCTCGACGACGTCGGGGGCGAGGTGGGACATCTGGACCTCGGCGACCTGCCGCGACTTGGGCCAGGTGGAGTCCGAGTGCGGGTAGTCGGTCTCGTAGAGGACGTTGCCCACGCCGATGGCGTCGAGGTTCTTCAGCCCGAAGGCATCGTCGAAGAAGCAGCCGTAGACATGGCCGGCGAAGAGCTCGGACGGTGGACGGAGCACCCTGTCGGCGACGCCGCCCCAGGCGCGGTTCTCCTCCCAGACGACGTCCGCACGCTCCAGGATGTAGGGGATCCAACCGATCTGCCCCTCGGCGTACATGATCTTCAGGTCCGGGAAGCGGTCGAACTTGCCGCTCATCAGCCAGTCGGTCATCGAGAAGCAGCAGTTGGCGAAGGTGATCGTGGAGCCGACGGCGGGCGGCGCGTCGGCCGAGGTGGACGGCATCTTCGAGGACGAGCCGATGTGCATGGCGACGACCGTGCCGGTCTCGTCACAGGCCCGCAGGAACGGGTCCCAGTAGTCGGTGTGGACGCTGGGCAGCCCCAGGTGGGGCGGGATCTCGCTGAAGCAGACGGCACGGACGCCGCGGGCCGCGTTGCGGCGCACCTCCTCGGCGGCCAGCTCCGCGTCCCAGAGGGGCACGAGGGTCAGCGGGATCAGCCGGCCGCCGGCCCGCGGGCCGCACCACTCCTCGACCATCCAGTCGTTGTAGGCGCGCACCCCGAGCAGACCCAGTTCGCGGTCCTTGGCCTCGGTGAAGGTCTGACCGCAGAAGCGGGGGAAGGTGGGGAAGCAGAGGGCGGACTGGACGTGGTTGACGTCCATGTCGGCCAGGCGTTCGGGGACGCTGTAGGAGCCGGGGCGCATCTGCTCGTAGGTGATGCCCTCCAGCCTGATCTCGTCGCGGGAGTAGCCGACGGCGGTGTCCAGACGGGTCAGCGGGCGCCGCAGGTCCTCGTAGACCCACCAGTCGGCTATCGGGCCGTCGTCACCGGGGGCGCCCATCGTGGGAGCGAACCTGCCGCCCACGAAGGTCATTTCCTTCAGCGGCGCGCGGACGATGCGGGGGCCGGTGTCGTGGTACTTCGACGGGAGGCGGTCCCGCCAGACGGTCGGGGGCTCCACGGTGTGGTCGTCGACCGAGATGATCCGGGGGAAGGCCCCCGCGGACCCCTTGGTCTCCTCGGGTTCCTCGTCTTGCCTTGGTTCCGTAAGCCGCTTGGTCTCCATGGGCGGTACGGTAGCGCTGATCTGACGGTCCGTCAGTAATGCGGGCGGGAGGTGACGGGCCGACTGGACGCGGGGAGGGGAGGAAGGGAGGGAGGAGAGCCGCCGGCCCCCGGTGCATGTGGGCGGGCGGGTCGGACGGCCGGTACCGGTCCGCCGGCAGAAACAAACCAGCCAGTCGGGGATGTTGCCCGAAGACCCGGGTAGAGGGGCCACGGTGTGTGGCCGGTGCACAAGAAGGGCGGCGGACGAACGGACCGGCAGAGCACGGGAACGGGTGGCGAGCGGGCCGGAACACCGCGTGGAGCAGGGCGAACATGCCGGCCGGCCACCCGGACACGGTCGACGGGAAGGAACGGAGGGCTCCCCTCCACGGAGCCTGCGGGGCGCGGCACCACCTCCGCCACACCGCACGGGGAGGCTTTGTGCACGCTCCGGACCCCTACTGACGTAGAGGGCCGCGACAAGGCAGACTGACCGTTGCGCACAGCGCAAACGCACGGACGACCATGACAGCGCGGACGGACGGGACACGGCAGGGGGACACCATGGACGACGGTCCGGGACAGGTGCGGGAGCGGCTCCGCTTCACCGTGCTCGGTCCCGTGCGGGCCTGGCGCGGCGAGACGCCGCTGGCGGCGGGTTCCCCGCAGCAGCGCGCCCTGCTCGCGGCGCTGCTGCTGCGCGGCGGCCGGACCGCCACCGCGCCCGAGCTCGTCGACGCCCTGTGGGGCGACGAACCGCCGCACGCCGCGTTGGCCGCACTGCGGACATACGCCTCCCGGCTCCGCAAGGCGCTCGGCGCCGACGCGGAGGCCCTGGTCAGCGAGTCCGGCGGGTACGCCCTCCGGCCCGTGGACGGCCACCCGCTGGACCTCGACCACGACACCGCGGAGCAGTTCGCCGCCGAGGCCGAGAAGGCCAAGGCCGTCGGCGACCGCGGCCGGGCCCGCGAACTCCTCGACGCCGCCCTGCACCTGTGGGACGGCGAGCCGCTGGCCGGGGTCCCCGGCCCGTACGCCGAGAACCAGCGGGCCCGCCTCCAGGAGTGGCAACTGTCGTTGACCGAGGCCCACCTCGACCTCGACCTGGAGACCGGCTGCCACGCGGAGGCGGTCTCCGAGCTCACCGCGCTGACCGCCGCGCACCCGCTGCGCGAGCGGCTGCGGGAGCTGCTGATGCTGGCCCTCTACCGCAGCGGCCGACAGGCCGAGGCGCTCGCCGTGTACGCGGACACCCGCCGGCTGCTCGCCGACGAGCTGGGCGTGGACCCCTGCGCCTCGCTCTCCGAACTCCACCAGCGCATCCTGCGGGCCGACGCCGAACTGGACGCCCCGGCCACCGCCGACCCCGGCTCGCCGGAAGCCGCCTTCGTCCGGCCCCGTCAGCTTCCCGCCACGGTCGCCGACTTCACGGGTCGGGCGGCCTTCGTCACCGAGCTCAGCGACCAGCTGGCCACGGCCGAGGGCAGCGTGATGGCGGTCTCCGCGGTGGCCGGCATCGGCGGGGTCGGCAAGACCACCCTGGCGGTGCACGTCGCACACACCGCCCGGGAGCACTTCCCGGACGGCCAGCTCTACGTCGACCTCCAGGGCGCGGGACACAACCCGGCCGAGCCGGAAGCGGTGCTCGGCGCCTTCCTGCGCGCCCTGGGCACCGCGGACTCCGCCATCCCGGACGGGTTGGAGGAGCGGGCGGCGCTGTACCGCTCCGCACTCGCCGGACGGCGCGTCCTGGCACTGCTGGACAACGCCCGGGACGCCGCCCAGGTCCGGCCCCTGCTGCCCGGTACGGCGGGGTGCGCGGCCTTGATCACCAGCCGGTCGCGGATGATCGACCTGGCCTCCGCCCACCTGGTCGACCTCGATGTGATGAGCCCCGAGGAGGCCCTGACCCTCTTCACCCGCATCGTCGGCGAGGAGCGCGTCACCTCCGAGCGGCAGGCCGCCATGGCGGTCGTCGGCGCCTGCGGGTTCCTGCCGCTGGCCATCCGCATCGCGGCGTCCCGGCTGGCCGCCCGCCGCACCTGGACGGTCTCCACCCTCGCCAGCAAGCTCGCCGACGAGCGCCGCCGGCTGGACGAACTCCGCGCCGGCGACCTGGCCGTGAAGGCCACCTTCGAACTGGGCTACAAGCAGCTGGAGCCCGCGCAGGCCCGCGCCTTCCGGCTGCTGGGCCTGGCCGACGGCCCGGACATCTCGCTGACCGCGGCGGCCGCGATGCTCAACCTGGACCTGGAGGCCACCGAGGAACTCCTCGAATCGCTCGTCGACACCTCCCTGTTGGAGTCCGCGGCACCGGGCCGCTACCGCTACCACGACCTGGTCCGCCTCTACGCCCGCGCCTGCGCCGAACGCGACGAACACCCGCCGTCCGAGCGGGACGCGGCACTCTCGCGGCTGCTGGACTTCTACTTGGTGACGGCCTCGCGGATGTATGCGCTGGAGCGTCCCGGGGACCGGTTGATCGCGCACATGGAACGCACCAACTACCCGGGGCTGGAATTCCAGGACCGGGCCTCGGCACTGGAGTGGCTGTTCAGCGAGGCGGGGTGCCTGCTCGCCTGCGCGCGACAGTCCACGTCGCCGGCCATGCTGCGGCGCTCCGCCGACCTGCTGTTGCTCACCAAGGATTTGGCCGAATCGGGCGCCGACGCCCTCCAGTACGAGCAGGCGAACACCACCCTCCTGGCCGCTGCGCGCGAGGTCGGCGACGCGCACGCAGAGGCCCGCATCCACACGGCGCTCGCGTACGTCCGGACCCTGTCGGGACGGCTGGGGGACGCCGACGACAACGCCAAGTCGGCGATGCTGCTCGGACTCGCCTCCGGTGACCCGTTCTCTTCCTCCTACGCTCCCAACGACCGCGGCATCATCGCCAACGCGCAGCGCCGCCACGAGGACGCCGAGGCATATCTGTTGCAGGCCCTGGCGGCCTTCCGCGACGACGGGAACCGGCAGTCCGAGGCCAGCGCACTGTGCAACCTCTCCCGCGTACACCTGGACACCGGAAGGGTGGAGAGCGCCATCAGCCTGGCGGAGGACGGCATCGCGATCTACCGCGACCTCGGCGCCAAACGCCGTCTCGCCAATGGCATGTACGCGCTCGCCCTGGCCTACACCCAGGCCGGTCGGCTGTCCGAGGCCTCGGAGCAACTGGCAGCCGCTCTCGGCATCTTCCAGGACAGCCGGCAGCGTTTCTGGGAGGGCATGACCAACTTCAGGCTGGCCGAGGTGGACCTCGCGGCCAGTCGCCCCACCGCCGCCGCCAACCACGCCGAGCAGGCGCTGACCGCGCTGCGGGGCATCAGCGGGGAGTCCTGGCGGGCGAGCGCGTTGACCACGCTCGGCCGCGCGCTCAACGAGATCGGGCACAGCGGTCGGGCGCACGTATGTTGGCAGGAGGCCCTGGCGATCTTCGATCGTCTCGGCTCCACAGAAGGGGACGTGGTCCGGGGCCTCCTTGCTCCGGCGACGGCCGTCTAGCAGCCGTTTCGCCGCTCGCCGCGGACGTTTATCGATCGTTCATCGGCTCGGACCACTCTTATCCGTACCGAACCGCCGCCTCGGGGGGCAAGCGGCTCGGTGCCCAGGCCGCACAGTTATCGTGAGCGGCCATGTCACGTCCGTCCGGCGGCCAACGGGGGAGTCGCCGGGCGGCCGGACAGCCTTCAAGCGCCCATCAGGAGTTGATCGCAATGAGCACCGAGAACACAGTTCAGAATTCGGGGGAACGGGACGTCATCGCCCCGCGCGACAGTCACCAGCCCATCATCGCGCCGCGTGACAGCCACCAGCCCATCATCGGCCCTGGCGTCACGCCGCAGGTCCCGAAGCCCCGGGACCGCGACACCATCAAGCCGATGGACAGTCACCAGCCCATCGCGGGCACCGAAGCGGGGACCGCCGAGGCGCCCGCCGGCAGTGCCGTGACGTCGCCGTCCAAGGACAAGGACAAGGACGTCACCACCATGGACAGCCACCAGCCCGTCGGCGGAATCAAGTAGTCCGCGGACGAACGGGGCACGGGGGAGCACAACCGGAGAGCCGGGGGGATCTCCGAAGGAAATCGGGGGAATTCGGGGGAATCCGGGGGATCGCAGGGGTCGTTTTCCCGTGGCTGGGAGGGGAAGCCACGGAAAACCGGCCCCTGCGGCGTTTTCGCCCGGGAAGTAAAACCTGTGATATTCGGCAGCTTTCCACGACAAGGCTCGAACATCTGCCCGCACTTAGCGCTAGTTTGTTTCTGGGAACAGCAACGACCCCCTTTTTCTGAGGAGTTGGAATGACCCGCACGAGGAAGTCCCTCGCCGTCGCAGCCATTGCACTGGCCGCGCTGGGCGGCGCCGTGGCGCCTGCCCTGGCCGACAACCACATACCCAGCCCGTCGAATTCCGTGAGCGCCCTGGACCGTCACACGCCCGTGGCGCCGCAGGACAGCCGCGCACCGCTGGCACCGCAGGGCGACCAGGCCCTCCTGGCGCCGCTGGACAACCACATTCCCTGACCGGGAAACGCGCAGCACGATCCTTCGCTCGCGGCATCGCGGACGGGGCCGGGTGGACGCCTGGCCCCGTCCGCCTTTTCCGGCCGGACGTTTTCATTCCGAAACGCTCGGCGCGGCCCCTGACGAGCGTGCGCACGCAGCCGGCACACACCATTACCTGACGAGCCGTCAGTTCTGCTGCTACAGTCACGCCGCACCCGCCCATCCACCCCAGGAGGCGCGCCGTGTTCGAAGACGCTCGTATACGCACGTTGTGGGACCTGGTCGAGTACCGGGCGCGGGCCTCCGGGGGTGCGCCGATGTTCTTCGACGGGGACGGCGGGCGGGCCGTGACCTTCGGCGAGGTGCGGGACGCGGCGCTGCGCGCGGCGGCCGGGTTCCGGGAGTTGGGGATCGGGGCCGGGACGCGGGTGATGTGGCAGCTGCCGACGCGCATCGACACGGTGATCGCGTCGCTGGCGCTGGCCCGGCTCGGGGCCGTGCAGACCCCGGTGATCCCGCTGCACCGGGCCCGGGAGGTCGGGTTCGTGCTGGCGGAGTCGGCGGCGGAGTTCGTCCTCGTGCCCGGGGTGTGGCGGGGGTTCGACTTCACGGCGATGGTGCGCGACGCGGTCGGGGAACGCGCCGACGTACGGGTGGTCCCGTTGGCGGAGGGGTTGCCGGACGGGGAACCGGGCGGGTTGCCGACGGCCCCGGAAGGGGACGACGACGGCACGCGCTGGGTCTACTACACGTCCGGGACGACCTCCGTGCCCAAGGGCGTCGAGCACACCGACGCCTCGCTGATCGCGGGCGGGGTGGGGCTGGCCACCGCGCTCGGCATGTCGGCCGGCGACATCGGCTCGATCGCCTTCCCGTACGCGCACATCGCCGGGCCGGACTACGTCATCGCCATGCTGGTCAGCGGGTTTCCGGCGGTCGTGCTGGAGGCGTTCGACGCGGACCGGGCGGCCGAGGTCTACCGCCGCCACGGGGTGACCATGGCGGGCGGCAGCACCGCCTTCTACCAGGCGTTCCATGACGCGTCGCGGCGCCGCCGGGCGGCCGCGCCGGACGCCGGCCGGCTGATCCCCTCGCTGCGTCTGCTGTCCGGCGGTGGCGCGCCGCTGCCGCCCGAGCTGTACCGGGCGGCCGGGCGCGAGTTGGGCTGCGCGATCGTGCACGGCTACGGCATGACCGAGTGTCCGATGATCGCGATGGGGACGCCGTACGACACGGACGAACAGCTGGCGCACACGGTCGGCAGGCCGGTGGCGGGCGCGCGGGTGCGGATCGTCCGGGCGGACGGGAGCGCGGCGGCGACCGGTGGGACCGGCGAGGTGACGGTCTCGGGGCCGATGGTGTTCCGGCGGTACACCGATCCCGCCCTGACGGCCCAGGCGTTCACCGCGGACGGCTGGTTCCGGACCGGCGATCTGGGGCACCTGCGCGCCGACGGGCATCTGGTACTGACCGGGCGGCTGAAGGACATCATCATCAGGAAGGGCGAGAACATCTCCGCCCAGGAGATCGAGGAGCTGGTGCACACCCATCCGGCGGTGGCGGAGGCGGCGGTGATCGGGCTGCCGGACCGGGAGCGGGGGGAGCGGGTCTGCGCGGTGGTCACGCTCGCCGGGGCGGCGGACGATGCGGAGGCGCCCCGGCTCACCCTGGCCGACCTCACCACGCATCTGCGGGCCGCCGGGCTGATGACGCAGAAGCTGCCGGAGCAGCTGGAGATCGTCGAGGTGCTGCCACGCGGCGGGCCGCTGAACAAGGTGCTGAAGACGGCGCTGCGGGAGCGCTACGGACGCGCGGTGAGCAGCGCCCGGTGAACGGCGCCCGGCGTCCCGGCCCTTGACCCTCACACCCGTGTCAGGGCTTAGGAACGGGGGTGTCCGAGCGAGTCACCCGTTTCGGGAGCGGAGGCCCCCATGAGCGACGCCGTCACCACGCAGCACCCCACCGCGCACCCCGCCGTCCCCGGCACGGCCGCCGGGCGGCCGGACCGGATGCGGCTGCACGTCGTCCTGCCGTCCGAAGCCGGCACGATGCCCGCCCAGCAGCTGGTGCGGCTGGCCCGGGAGGCCGAGGAGCTGGGGTACGCGGGGGTCTGGCTGCCGGACCACCTGCTGCCGCCGGGCCCGTACGGGCGTCCGCCGGAGGGCTACGGCGGGGTGTACGAGGCGTTGACCACGCTCGCCTACCTGGCGGCCGCGACCGAGCGGATCACGCTGGGGACGTCGGTGCTGATCGCGCCGCTGCGCGAACCGCTGCTGCTGGCCCGGCAGTCGGCGACGCTGGCGCGGCTGAGCGGCGGCCGGTTCGTGCTGGGCGTCGGCGTGGGCTGGCAGCCGTACGAGTTCGCCGCGGCCGGCGTCGGCTTCGGCGACCGGGGTGCGCGGACGGACCGGACGCTGCGGCTGGTACGGCACCTGCACACGGGGGCGGGCGGGCCCTACGGGGACGGGCAGGTGGCCTTCGACGGCCGGGCGGTGTTCGAACCGGTGCCGCAGGAGCCGGTGCCGTTCCTGATCGGCGGGAACTCGGACGCGGCGCTGCGGCGCGCCGCGGAGTTCGGCGGCCACTGGCAGGGGGTGGGGCTCACCCCCGGGCAGTTCGCGCGGCGGGCGGCGGAGTTGGCCCGGCGGGCCGCGGAGCGGGGGACCCGGGTGACGGCCGGCAGCCGGATCGGCTGGGACGGCCCGGACCGCACGGTGGCGGACGTGGCCGCCGAGGTCGCGGACTGGGAGGCGGCGGGCGCGGCGGACCTCGGGGTGTGGTTCGGGTCGGCGGACGGCGGGTTCGCGGACCGGATGCGGGCGCTGGCGGAGCGGACCGGGGTCACCGGCGGCCACGTCGCACGGTGAGGCGCTGCGCACGGTGCCGCGCCGGTGGCGATCCCGTTGCGCCGTCAGCGCGCCCCGTCCCGCTCGGCGCGCGGACCGCCGTGCCGCAGCCGTCCCTTGACCACCTTGCCGCTGGCGTTGCGCGGCAGTCCGGCGACGAACTCCACCTCCCGGGGCACCTTGTAGTTCGCCATCTCGCGGCGGGACCAGGCGATCAGGTCGTCGGCGGTGACCCGGGAGCCGGGGCGGCGGACCGCGTACGCCTTGCCGACCTCGCCGAGGCGGCGGTCGGGGATGCCGATGACCGCGACCTCGGTGATGTCCGGGTGGCGGACGAGGAGTTGCTCTATCTCGGCGGGATAGGCGTTGAAGCCGCCGACGATGTACATGTCCTTGATGCGGTCGGTGATGCGGAGGTTGCCGGCCCGGTCGAGGACGCCGACGTCGCCGGTGCGCAGCCAGCCGTCGGGGGTGATCGCGCGGGCGGTGGCGGCCGGGTCCTCGAAGTAGCCGGACATCACGTGGTAGCCGCGTACCAGGACCTCGCCGGGCGCGCCGGGCGGCTGCGGGCGGCCGGCGGGGTCCACGACCCGGACCTCGGTGTCCGGTATGGCGCGGCCGGACGTCGCCGCGATCACCTCGGGCGGGTCGCCGCGGCGGCACATGGTGACCACGCCGGTGCTCTCCGACAGGCCGTAGGCCGTCAGGACGGTGGCCACCTTCAGCTCGCCGCGCAGCCGCTCCACCAGCTCCAGCGGGACGACGGCGGCGCCGGTGACGACCAGGCGCAGCGCCGAGAGGTCGTGCGCGGCGCGGTCGGGGTGGTCCAGGAGCTGCTGGTGGAGGGTGGGCGGGCCGGGGAGGACGGAGATCGCCTCGGCGGCGATATTGGCGAGCGCGGTCTCCACGCTGAAGACCGGCTGCGGGACCATCGTGGCGCCGCGCAGCAGGCAGGCGACGATGCCGGCCTTGTAGCCGAAGGTGTGGAAGAAGGGGTTGACGATGAGGTAGCGGTCGCCCTCCTCCAGGCCGGCCAGGGCGCTCCAGACGGCGTAGGCGCGCAGGGTCTGGCCGTGGGTGATCACGGCGCCCTTGGGGTGGCCGGTGGTGCCGGAGGTGAAGATGATGTCCGAGGGGTCGTCGGGGCCGAGGGCGTCGGCCCGGGCGCGGACCGTGGCGGGCGGCACCGCCGCGCCGCCGGCCAGGAAGGCGCGCCAGGTGGTGAAGTCGGCGGGGGCGTCGTCGGCGAGCACCACGACCCGTTCCAGGTGCGGCAGTCCGGGCAGCGGGCCGCGGCCGTCGCCCTGCTCGGCGGCACGGCGCAGCGAGGCGACGTAGGACGTGCCGAGGAAGGTGCCGGTGACGAAGAGGATCTTGGCGCGGGTGCGGCGCAGGACGCCGGCCGCCTCGGCGCCCTTGAAGCGGGTGTTGACCGGGACGAGGATCGCGCCGGAGGTCACCGCGCCGAGGGCGGAGACGATCCAGTCGAGGGTGTTGGGCGCCCAGACCGCGACCCGGTCGCCGGGGGCGACCCCGGCGGCGATGCAGGCCGCGGCGGCCCGCTCCACCCGTGCGCCCAGCTCGGCGTAGGACACCCGGGTGCGGCCCTCGACGACGGCCTCCCGGGGGCCGTACCGCGTGGCGGCCGCACGCACCAGATGACCCAGCGAGCCGTACGCCAAGTCCGCCCGCGCATCGAGCTGTTCGCCCATCGCACTGCCTCCCGCTCCTGGCAAATACCCCGCACCGCACTAGCTGACTGTCCGTCAGATTAGCGGTACCCTCCTCCGCTGTCAGCAGTGACGACCGACCACGGAGGTGGCGATGGGGGCGACCCTCAAGGACGCTACGGCGATCGTCGGCATCGGACAGACCCCTTTTGCCAAACGCCTTCCGGAATCCGAGAAGCGCTTGGCCTGCCGGGCGATCGTCGCGGCCCTGGACGACGCCGGCATCGCCCCCTCCGAGGTGGACGCCTTCGCCTCGTACACGATGGAGGAGACCGACGAGGTCGAGATCGCCAAGTCCATCGGCGCCGGCGACGTCACGCACTTCTCCAAGGCCGGCTACGGCGGCGGCGGTTCCTGCGCGACGGTGGCACACCTGGCCGCCGCGATCGCCACCGGGCAGGCGAGCGTCGGCGTCGCCTGGCGGTCCCGCAAGCGCGGCTCCGGACCACGGCCGTGGACCAACACCCGCGTCCAACTGCCCACCCCGGCACAGTGGACCCGGCCCTTCGGCCTGCTCCGCCCCGCCGACGAGATCGGCATGCTGGCCCGGCGCTACATGCATGAGTACGGCGCCACCCGCGACCACTTCTTCAACGTCGCCCTCGCCTGCCGCAACCGCGCCAACCAGAACCCGGCCGCGATGATGTACGACCGCCCGCTGACCCGCGAGATGTACATGACCGCCCGCTGGATCAGCGAGCCGCTCTGCCTCTTCGACAACTGCCTGGAGACCGACGGCGCACTGGCCTGCGTCGTGGTCTCCGCCGAGCGCGCCCGCGACTGCCGCCGGCGCCCCGTCTACGTCCACGCCGCCGCGCAGGGCCTGCCCGCCCAACACCACGGCATGGTCAACTACTGGAACGACGACCCGCTCACCGGCCCGGCCTGGACCGCCGCCCGCCACCTCTGGAAGGGCGCCGACCTGGGCCCGCAGGACATCGACGTGGCGCAGATCTACGACGCCTTCACCCCGCTGATACCGCTCTCCCTGGAGGGCTACGGCTTCTGCGGACGCGGCGAGGGCGCGGCCTTCACCGAGGGCGGCGCCCTGGAGATCGGCGGCCGGCTGCCCCTCAACACCGGTGGCGGCGGCCTCTCCGAGGCGTATGTGCACGGCTTCAACCTCATCACCGAAGGCGTCCGGCAACTGCGCGGCACCAGCACCGCACAGGTCCCGGACGCCGCCACCTGCCTCGTCACCGCGGGCGAGGGCGTGCCCACCTCCGCACTGCTGCTGAGGAGTTGATACGCGATGCGCGCAGAGCGCTCCCCGCGCGGAACCACCGCCGGGACCGAATCCATGACCGTCCGTGATGCCATGAACACAAGCCTGCCACCCGCCACTGACACCGCCCCCGACCCCGGCGCCGACCTGCTGCTGCCCGTCCCCGACGACGACGGGGCGCCGTTCTGGGAGTACGCGGCCCGCGGCGAACTCCGCGTGCAGACCTGCTCCGACTGCGACGAACCGCGCTTCCCGCCGCGCCCCTGCTGCCCGCACTGCCAGTCGTTCACCGCCCACTGGCAGCGGATGAGCGGCCGCGGCCGGATCTGGTCCTACGTCCTGCCGCACCCGCCGCTGCTGCCCGCCTACGCCGCCCAGGCCCCCTACAACGCGATCATCGTGGAGCTCGCCGAGGCCCCGCGGATCCGGCTGGTCGGCAACCTCGTCGCCGCCCCCGACGCCGCCCTGAACTCCGTGGACCCGGCCCGGCTGCGGATCGGCGCCCCGGTGAAGGCGGTCTTCCACGCCCTGCCCGGCGGGCCGACCGTCCCCCGCTGGGTCCTGGAGCGGCCGTGACGTCCCCCGGGGTCCGCACCGAGACCGACGGCGGGGTCGCCCTGGTCACCCTGGACCGCCCCGCCCGCCACAACGCCCTCGACCTGGCCACCGCCGCCGAACTCGCCCACCTCTGGCGGGAGTTCCGCTTCGACGACACCGTGCGGGCGGCGGTGCTCACCGGCGCCGGCGGACGCGCCTTCTGCACCGGCCTCGACCGCTCCGCCGACGTGCCCCAGCCGTCCTCCCCGTACTCCCTCGACGACCCGCTGCTCCGGATCGGCCCGAAGGCCAACGACCTGTGGAAACCGGTGCTCGCCGCGGTCGAGGGGATGGCCTGCGGCGGCGCCTTCTACCTGCTGGGCGAGGCGGAGTTCATCATCGCCGCCGACGACGCCACCTTCTTCGACCCGCACACCACCTACGGGATGGTCAGCGCCTACGAGTCCATCCTCATGGCCCAGCGGATGCCCTACGGGGAGAGCGCCCGGCTCGCCCTGATGGGCACCGCGGAGCGGCTCGGCGCCCGGCGCGCCCACGACATCGGACTGGTCTCCGAGCTGACCCCGCCCGGCGCCGCGGCCGAGACCGCGCTGCGCCGCGCCGCGGTCCTGGCCGCGCAGCCCACCGAGGCCGTCCAGGGCACCGTCCGCGCCCTGTGGGCCGCCCAGGAGGCGACCCGGGCGCAGGCGCTGGCGCACGCCCCGCAGCTGATCGCGCTCGGCAACCTGCCGCCGGACCGCCAGGCCGCGCTGTTCACCGCCCGCCCCCGGGGCACCGGGACCGCCCCGCCGCCCGTCAGGTGACCGCCGCCCACCGGCCGCGGCACCGCCGGGCCCGGGTCCCCTACGCGTGTGCCTGTGCTCGCTGGTGGGGGGGTGATCGCGGGGGGGGGAGGGCATGACGGCACGGGCAGGGACCGGGGCGGTGGGGCATGCCCGGTACACGTTCCGGCTGCGGGTGTCGGCCACCGCCGGCGCGGCGTTGCGGGAGGAGTGGGGGCGGTGTCGGTGGGTGTGGAACGAGTGCGTGGCCAAGTCCCGGGCCACCCATCAACACAACCAGGTCCATCCGCAAGAGAATCGGACCTGCGGCCCGGCACAGCTGGATCGGATGCGGACCGAAGCGCGGCGCATGACGCCGTGGTTACGGGCGGGGTCCTCGGTGCCGCAGCAGCAGATCATCCGCGACTTCGTCCGCTCCCGCGCCAAGGCACTCAACGACATCAAGGAGCGGCTTCCGTTTGAAGGACGGGCGTCTGCAGCTGGCGGGCGGCATCGTCCTCACTGTGGTCTGGTCCAGGACCCTGCCCGGCGAGGCGTCCAGCGCCCGTGTCTCTCAAGACAGCCTGGGCCACTGGTATGCCAGTTTCGTCGTCCCCGCCACCATCGAGCCGCTGCCGGAAACGGGTGCGGCGATCGGGGTGGACTGGGGCGTGAAGGAGGTCGCGACCACCACCTCCGACCCCCACGATCTGCCGCACCCTGGGCACGGCAAGCAGGCCAAGGCGAAGCTGTCGCGCTACGACCGGAGATGGCCCGCCGTAAACCGGCCAAGGGCCAGCCCGCCTCCAAGGGCTACCGGGAAGCGAAGAAGCTGCGGGCGAAGGCACACCAGAAGGTCGCATGCTGGTCTCCTCCCGGCTGGTGTCGAAGGCGTAAGACCTTCCGGGGCGCTGTCCCGGAAGGCTGCCTGAGCCAGGAATCCCCTCCCTGAAGGGAGGGGAGGATTCACATCTTGGACTTGGTGGCCCGGGTGATCTGGCAGGTGTACCAGAACGCCTGCCAGGAGGACTGGTTCAGCGTGTACTTGGCGGTGTAGGTCTCGGTGGCACCGGGCGCCACCACGACGCTGCGCTGGTGCTCCCCGTAGGAGGAGCCGTCGGCCGGCTTGTCCTTCATCCAGTCGATGCGCATGTCGTAGGAGAACGTGCTGGTCGTCGACGGGTTGGTGATGGAGACCGTGTACGTGAACTGGCGCAGCGAGGCGGAGAAGTCGCAGCCGCTGCCCCGGACGTCGGACCGCCCGTCGGGGCTGTAGGTCTCCTGCGTCGGGGACGGCGAGTAGGTGTCATAGCTGGGCGTGTACGACGGCGTCGGGTGGTACGGGTCGTAACTGGAGGAGGGCGACGCCGTCGCCCAGTCCGGCGGCGGCACATTGATCTTGGGCCGGCCGAACGCGCAGCCGGCGAGCGCGGCGAGCGAGACCGCCGCCAGCCCGGTCGCGATGCCCGCCCTGATCCCCTTCCGGACGCGGTCCCCGGTGCCTCCGGCGGGCCTGCCCGTGCGCGTGCGCTGCTCCATGTTCTTCGACCATCCCCCGTTGCTGCGTCCGAGACGCGCCACCCCGAGGGTTGACGCGTGCACGGCACCCTAGCAAGGGCCGGGGACGGTCCGTGCGGGGCCCTCGGCGGAGTCGGGCCGCATCCGGCCGAGCATGTCTAGCGGGGGCAGACGGGCAGGCGTAGCGTCGGTCACGAGGCCGACAGGACGAGTCGAAGCGAGGCGACGCCGGTGGTGCGCAACGTTCTCGGCTCCCTGATCGCCCTCGTCGGAGCGACGGCCGCCGTCTGGAGCCCCTTCCGTCCCTGGTACGACGGCCGTCACGGCAGCGACGTCCGGATCGAGGACCTCTTCAACGGCCTCACGGACAACGGCGCCACGCTCTTCGGCTCCCTGGTGCTGCCGATGGTCTTCGCCGGGCTGCTGACGCTGGTCGGCGTGGTGCTGCGCTCCCGTCTGCTCGTCACCCTCGCCGGGCTGGTGGTCCTGGGCTTCACCGTCCTGTGGATGGTCCGCCAGGGCCAGCACTCGGGCGAACTCACCGCCGGCACGCACGGGCTGGGCGTCGGCGTCGCCAACGCCCTGGGCGGCGGCGCCCTGCTGATCCTGGGCGCCCTGGTGATGCGCGGGCGCACCCGCCGGGTACCCGCGCACGAGGACGAATACGACGAGTACCGCGACGCGTACGACGACGGGCACCCGTCCTCGTACACCCCGCACCGGCCGCCGCCCGCCCCCTGGGACCCGGGCCCCCCGCCCACCCAGGAGTGGCACCCGGAACCGTACGGACCCGCGCCCGGCGCCCCCGGCCCGACCGGGCCGCACACGCCGACGCCGCCCGTGGAGTGGGGCCGGGACCAGCCGCGGCCGGGTCCGGAGCACGGCCAGGACGACCGGCCGACCTGGCCGGGCGGACCGCAACCGCCGCCGAACGACCACGGGCCGACCGGACCGGGCCGGCCCTAGGGCGCTCCTAGGGCGCTCCTGACGGCCCCGCGGCCTACGGGCGCCGGGCCAGGCCCGTCCCCTTGGCGGCGTCCAGCGCGTACACGCAGCGGTCCTTGCTGCAGGCGTAGACCACGCCGCCGACCGCCACCGGCGAACCGGTGATCTCCCCGCCGGTGGCCAGCTTCCAGCGCAGCTGACCGCCCATCGCGTCGAGGGTGTACAGACAGTGGTCGGCCGACCCGAAGTGCACCCGCCCCTCGGCGACGACCGGGGAGCCCACGACCTCGGCGCCCGCCTGGAAGCGCCAGCGCGGGGTGCCGGTGACCGCATCGAGGGTGTAGAGCGCCTTGCCGCTGCCCAGATGGACCGCGCCGTGCGCGACCAGCACCGGCTCGGAAGACTGGCGGGCCTCGGTGGCGATCCGCCAGCGGTCCCGGCCGTCCACCGCGTCGAGGGCGTAGACCGTGCCGAGGTAGTCGGCGAGGTAGAGGCCGCCGCCGGTGACGGCGGGGCCGGGCGCGAAGGCGGGCGGGCTCAGGAAGGCCGCGGGCGCCTCGAAGTGCCAGCGCACGTCGCCGCGGGCGGCGTCCAGCGCCAGCACCCGGGTGCCGGCGACCACGTACACCACGCCGTCCGGCGCGGGCAGCAGCCGCACCGGGACACCGCCGCAGGACGCCGCGTCGCCCACCGGGTACGACCAACGCTCGGCGCCGGTGCGCGCGTCCAGCGCCTTCAGCCGGGCCTCGGCCCAGACGTAGACCGTGCCGTCCTGCTGCACGGGCGCGGCGTCGGGGTTCTCGAAGTCGGTCTGCGCGCCGGTGAGCTCCCACAGCGGCTCGCCGGTGGCGGCGTCCCGGGCCTGGACGCCGCCGCCCCGGGTGCTGGTGACGACGGTGCCGCGGTCGGCGGTCAGCGCATAGACCCAGCCCTCGCTGCTCAGCCGCCAGCGCTCGCTGCCGTCGTCGGCGTCCAGTGCGTAGAGGGTGGGCCCGTCGGAGGCGTGGATCCGGCCGTCGGCGACCGCCATCGCCCAGGCGACATCGCGGGTCTTGAACTTCCGCCGCCCGCTGGCCACATCGAGGGCGTGCACCTCGAACGACGTGACGTAGAGCAGCTCGCCGGAGACCACCGGGGTGCCCCAGACGTCGTTCGACATCCGGAACCGCCAGGGACGCCAACGGCCCGGCTCGGCGGACGGCGCCTCCACCGGGGCGGCCGGGGCGGCCTCGCCCTGGCCGCTGCCCGTGGGCGCGCCCTGCTGCGGCACACCGGCCGCCGGGGCGCCGGCCGGCGGCCGGACCCAGTTCGTCGCGGCGGCCGCGGCGCGCTGCTGGGGGGCGTCGGCGGCGCGCGGCCCGGGCCCTATCGGGGCGTGCGAACCACCGAGCCGCACGGGACCGCCGGCGCCCTCGGGAGCCGGCGGAGCGGACGGCGGGGTGGCGGCGGCCACCGGGGCCGGGGCGCCGCGCGGGTCGGCACGGTGCGCACCGGGACCGGCGCCGATCCGGCCGGGCCAGCCCTCGGCGGCCGGCCGGCCGCCCTCGGCCCGCTGCGGCACGGGCTGCGGCGGGGCCTGCGGCATCGGCGGCGCGGCCACGGGTTCCTGACGGCCGGCGTCGCGGGGCGCGGCGGCCGGCCGCGGGGTGCTCTGGGCGACGGCACCCCGGCCGCCGCCGCGCCGCCGCTCGATGAGCGCCACGGCACCGGGCGGCAGCCAGGCCGAGGCCGTGCCGCTGTCGTCGCTGCCGGAGCTGAACAGGTGCGGCGCCAGCTGGGACTGCAGGTCGGCCGGGGACGGCCGGTGGGCCGCCTCCATCTGCATACAGGAATCCATCAGCGGCCGGAGGTCGTCCGGCAGCCCGGCCAGGTCGGGGCCCTCCCGGAGCAGCATGAAGACCGTCTCGACGGGGTTGGCACCGTGGAACGGCGCGTGCCCGGTGGCGGCGAAGACCAGGGTGGAGCCGAGCGAGAAGATGTCGCTGGCGCCGGTGACGCTGCGGGAGTCGCGGGCCTGCTCCGGCGACATGTAGGCCGGGGTGCCGACCGCCACGTTGGTCATCGTCAGCCGGGTGTTGGACACCCCGGAGGCGATGCCGAAGTCGATCACCCGGGGGCCGTCCTCGACCACCAGGACGTTCGACGGCTTCAGGTCGCGGTGGACGAGCCCGGCGCCGTGGATGGACTGCAGCGCCTCGGCGATCCCGGCGGCCAGCCAGCGCACCGCCTGGACCGGCAGCGGACCGCACTCATTGACTATCTCCTCCAGGGAGGGCGCGGGGACGTACGCCGTCGCCAGCCAGGGCACCGCGGCCCTCGGGTCGGCGTCGACCACGGCCGCGGTGTAGAAGCCGCTGACCGCGCGGGCCGCCTCCACCTCGCGGGTGAACCGGACCCGGAACAGCTGGTCCTCGGCGAGTTCGGAACGGACCGTCTTGATCGCCACGCGCCGGCCGGACGCCGACCGCGCCAGATAGACCAGGCCCATGCCGCCGGCCCCGAGACGGCCGAGCACCTCGAACGGGCCGATCCGCCGGGGATCGTGCTGCGTCAGCTGCTCCACCACTTGCCTGCCACCTCCCCGTGGGGCATAAAACGAGACTCTCAAATAGCCACCAGCCGCCGAGAGCCACTGCCCCGGGCAGCGTCTCCCCGCCTGCGGCAAGGACTGTCGAAACGGCCGTACGCACCCTGATTCTTCCTGGCCGGGCCGGCGGTTGCGAACCCGGGGCCTGTCGGCCGTGTCACGACTCACCCCCTGCGATACGCAACAAGGCCATTACCCGGCGTATTCCACCCCGCCCTGACGTGCGTCGATACGTCCGGGGACGGGCGATTGCCGACGGGTTACCGGCTGGTTGCGGGCCGCCTAAGAGCAGCCTGCGCGGAATTTCCGCCGCTCATCGCCCCATCCGGACGGACGGATTCCGTGCGCAGAGGTCGACGACGGGGCCTCCGCCGGCCCGTCGACGCCCGGTGGGCACCCGGACCCACGACCGGTCCGCCGTGGCCGAAATCGTTCCATTTCCCCGCCCATATCCGTACGCATGCCTTCCCCCGCGGCCCGCTGTGCGTCAATGGATCAATTCTGCGCCGCCCACGGCCATTTCGCGGCCAGGACACCGCGCGTGGCGGACGGATTCCCGCCTCGTCCCCGACGGGCGCCCGCAGCCCCCGTCCCCACCCGTTGTCCACCAAAGTTGTCCACAGGCTGTTGATAACAACATTCACTGGATCGGACCAATGACCGCGCACCCGACTCCGGCCGCGATCCGACCCGCAACCAGGGCGGCAACGGGCGCCTGACAGCCCGAACTCCCCGATCCCCATTTGCAGGCAGCCAAATCGCGCTCCGATCACCCCTCGGTAAGCTGACGGCATGACAGGACAAGTTCGAACCGTCGACGGCAGAGTTGCCGGCCGCCGCGGACAGGCGACGCGGCAAAAGCTTCTCGACTGCCTCAGTGAAATGCTCAGTTCGTCCCCCTATCGGGACGTCAAAGTCATCGATGTGGCCCGAAAAGCGGGCACTTCACCCGCGACGTTCTATCAGTACTTCCCGGATGTGGAAGGCGCGGTCCTCGAAATCGCCGAAGAGATGGCGAAAGAGGGCGCAAGCCTGACCGATCTGGTCGCCGAGCGTTCCTGGGTGGGCAAGTCCGGATGGCAGGCCGCCGAGGAACTGGTCGACGGCTTCCTCTCCTTCTGGCGCAAGCACGACGCGATCCTGCGCGTCGTCGACCTGGGCGCCGCCGAGGGCGACAAGCGGTTCTACAAGATCCGCATGAAGATCCTCAACGCGGTCACCAACTCCCTTACGGAGTCGATCCAGGAGCTCCAGACCAAGAACAAGGTCGACAAGGACGTGAGCGCGGCGGCCATGGCCGGCTCCATCGTCGCGATGCTGGCGGCGGTCGCCGGCCACCAGAAGGGCTTCCAGAGCTGGGGCGTCAAGCAGGCCGAGCTCAAGCCCAACCTGGCGCTGCTGGTGCACTTCGGCATCACCGGCAAGAAGCCCACCAAGTAGCGGGCCTCCCCGCGTCCGGCCCACGAGTCCGCGTCGGGCCGCCGCGCCACCGGGAACGCCGTACGCCCTACGGCCGCATCGCCGGTGCCGCCGAGCCGGGAGCGCTGAGCCGCAGCGTCGCGCCTCGGCCTCCACTCTGCCGCCGGGGAAGCCGGAGCTTCCCCGATGTCCCGCCGTCTCCGGGACAGTTCGCCCTCCGTCCTGTGTCCGTCCTGCCATAGCTGTACCGCACACACAGCGGGTGCCGACCGCCCCCAGGGGCCGCGACGGCACCCGCTGCGCGTGCGCAACCGCCGGCCACCGCACCGTCAGTGCCGGTCCTATCGGTCCCTCCGGTCCAACCGGAACAGCCGGATCTCCCGTTCCACCCGGGCCTGATAGGCCGCGTACGGCGGCCAGAACGCAACCGCCGCCCGCCAGGCCCGTTCGCGCTCCTCCCCGGTCAACAACCGGGCCCGCACCGGAATGTCCCGACCCCGCCAACTCACCTCCGCCTCCGGGTTCTTCATCAGGTTCCCGGTCCAGGCCGGATGCCCGGGGCGGCCGAAGTTGCTGCCGATCAGCAGCCAGCCGCCGTCGTCCTGCGGCATGCAGGCCAGCGGGGTGCGCCGCGGCAGCCCGCTGCGGGCACCGGTCGCGGTCAGCACGACACCGGGCAGCATCCGGGCGCTGAGCAGCGTCCTTCCGCCGGACAGCCGGTGCACGGCACGGTCCAGCGCGGGGATGACGTGCGGCGCGACCCGTGCGAACGCCCGTGTCGAGGAGATCTTCTGCACCAGTCGTGCGCGACCGTCCATCAGGCGCCGACCGCCGCACGCACCGCCGGGCCGACGAGGGCGCCCGCATCGGCCCCGCCCCCGCCCCCGGACGCGAACAGCCCGGCCTGCTCGGCCGCCCGGGCCCGCAGCCGGTGCACCGGCCCCAGCAGCAGCTCGTCACAGGCCGCCCGTTTGAAGTAGAGGTGCGCCGCGTGCTCCCAGGTGAAGCCGATGCCGCCGTGCAGCTGCACCGCCTCGGCGGCCACCGCGCGCAGCGCCTCCAGCGCCTGCGCCAGCGCCAGCGCGCCCGCCCCGGGCTCGGGGACGGCGCGCCCGCCGCCCGCCGCCCAGGCCGCGTAGTACGCCGCCTGCACCGCCACGTACAGGTCGGCGAGCCGGTGCTGCACGGCCTGGAAGGAGCCGATCGGCCGGCCGAACTGGGTGCGCTCCTTGACGTAGCCGA
Source organism: Streptomyces noursei (assembly GCF_016917755.1). Classification (GTDB taxonomy): domain Bacteria; phylum Actinomycetota; class Actinomycetes; order Streptomycetales; family Streptomycetaceae; genus Streptomyces; species Streptomyces yunnanensis. The sequence goes on from NZ_CP070326.1 coordinate 4,536,905, forward strand.
CCGTACGGGACAGCGCCGCGTCGGCCGCGCCGACCGCCTCGGCCGCCAGGCACGCGGCGGCCGTCGCCCCGGTGGCGGCCAGCGCCGCGGCCACCGCGTCCGTCGCGCCGTCGCCCCCCGAGGGGTCCTCGCCCAGCAACTCCGCATCCACGTCCCGGAGTTCGATGCGGGCCTGCGGCCGGGTCTCGTCCATCGCGGTCTGCCGGGTGCGCAGCAGCCCGGGCGCCTCGGCGCCGTCCGGCCCCTTGGCCCGCACGGTGAAGAGCAGGGTGCGGCTGCGCGCGAAGCCGCCGGCGTGCGCGGCGACCACCAGCACGTCCGCGGTGTGCCCGCCCAGGACCTGCTCGGCCTCCCCGTAGAGGCGCCAGCCGCCGCCGGCCCGTGGCTCGCCCGCGCCCTGCGGCGGCAGCTCCCCCGGACGCCGTCCGGGGGCACCCCCACCGTGCCCCTGTGACCACCGCGCCTGGATCCCGCCGGCCCGGCCGCCGCCGGCCCAGTTGCCGTCGTTGGGCCCGGTCAGCGCCAGTGCGGTGCCCAGTTGCCCGCCCGGCACGACGAGCGCGGCGGTCGACCGCCCGGCCGCGAGGGCGGGCAGCAGCTCGGCGCGCCGGCGCTCCCCGCCCAGCGCCAGGATCAGCGGGGCGGCGAGCACCGCGGTGCCGATCAGCGGCGCCGGGAGGACGGCGCGGCCGGTCTCCTCGCAGGCCAGGGCGAGCTCGGTGGGGTCACAGCCGGCCCCGCCGTACGCCGCGGGCAGGGCCAGGCCGGGCAGTCCGAGCTGTTCGGCGAGCTGCCGCCACAGCGCCTCGTCGTAGCCCGCCGGGGTGCGGACCGCCGCCCTGACCTCGTCCGGGCCGCAGCGCTTGTCCAGCAGTGCGCGCAGGGTGCGGCGGATCTCGTCCTGCTCCTCGGTGAACGCGGCATCCATCGGCGGGCTCCTCCCGGCCGTGCGGCGACACCCGTCCGCCCGGACGGGGTCCGAATCTGACGGCCCGTCATAGTAGGGAGGGGGAGCGAACTTTCCTAGTGCGGAGCGCCGGGGACTCCCCCTGCCCACCCCAACGGATCTGATGTACCGTCAGTTTCATGTCGCTGACGTCAGGGACCCCCGCCGGACAACGCAAGGTCGCCGTCGCCGGAGTCGCACTCTCCGACTGCGGGCGGGTGGACGAGGCCACCCCGTACGCCCTGCACGCCCAGGCCGCCCGCCGGGCCCTCGTCGACTCCGGGCTCGACCGGTCGGTGATCGACGGCTTCGCCTCGGCCGGCCTCGGCACCCTCGCCCCCGTCGAGGTCGCGGAATACCTGGGACTGCGCCCCACCTGGGTGGACTCCACCGCGGTCGGCGGAGCCACCTGGGAGGTGATGGCCGCGCACGCCGCCGACGCGATCGCGGCCGGGCACGCGAACGCCGTCCTCCTGGTCTACGGCTCCACCGCCCGCGCCGACATCAAGGCCAAGCGCCGCACCGCCAACCTCTCCTTCGGCGCCCGCGGCCCGCTCCAGTTCGAAGTCCCCTACGGGCACAGCCTGATCGCCAAGTACGCCATGGCCGCGCGCCGCCATCAGCACCAGTACGGGACCACCCTGGAACAGCTGGCCCAGGTAGCCGTCCAGGCGCGCGCCAACGCGGCCGGCAACCCGGACGCCATGTACCGCGAGCCGATCACCGTGGACGAGGTGCTGTCCGGGCCGATGATCGCCGACCCGTTCACCAAGCTGCACTGCTGCATCCGCTCCGACGGCGGCTGCGCGGTGCTGCTCGTCGCCGAGGACCACGTGCCCGACCTCGCCAAACGCCCGGTCTGGGTGCTCGGTTCGGGGACCGCCGTCTCGCACACCACGATGTCGGAGTGGGACGACTTCACCGTCTCCCCCGCCGCCGTCTCCGGCCGGCTCGCCTTCCAGCGCGCCGGCGTCCGCCCCGCCGAGATCGACCTCGCCGAGATCTACGACGCCTTCACCTACATGACCCTGGTGACGCTGGAGGACCTGGGCTTCTGCGCCAAGGGGGAGGGCGGCTCCTTCGTCGAGCAGGGGCGGCTGCTGCGGGACGGCGAACTCCCGGTCAACACCGACGGCGGCGGACTGGCCGCCTGCCACCCCGGCATGCGGGGACTGTTCCTGCTGGTCGAGGCGGTCCGCCAACTCCGCGGCGAGGCCGGCCCGGGCCGCCAGGTCCGCAAGCCGGGCGGCGCCCTGCCGCAACTGGCCATCGCCTCCGGCACCGGCGGCTGGTTCTGCTCGTCGGGGACGGTGGTGCTGGGGGCGGGGTAGCGGACCAGCGGAGCTCTACGGACCCGCGGCCCGTCAGGCGAGGGTCGGGGCGGCTCACGTGAAGCGGGCGACGAGGAGGGCGATCCGCTGCTCCCGATGGTCGCCCCGGAGGCGGCCGTCGCGCTCTCCCACCGATTCATACGCTCGTCATAGACGCTTGTACAGTCGGGCGGGCGCCACCGGTCCAGGAGCACCAGCACCCGTGCCGCTGCCACTGCCACTGCCACTGCCTCGAAGCGACGGCGCCTCGGTACCGGCATGCGGACCGGCGCCTACGTGGACGGCGACGAAAAGCGGATCGCCGCCCTCCCGGCCGAGATCTTCGGCGGCCGCACCGACTCGACGGTCCGGCGGCTGGCGTTCGGCCCCGAGGAGCGGTATCTGCGCCACCTCGGCGCGTACATCTCGGCGTTCTCCGTGCCGAACGCACTCGGCCTGGACCGCGAGGAGCTGTACCACGCGCTGCCCGGGAAGCTGACCTGCGTCTACCGCTCGGCCGGCGACCCCACGACCAAGGGGATGCCGGCCTTCCGCTCCCCGCGCCTCGCCTACGACCACCGCGACACCGGCCACCAACGCGCCCTCCTGGAACGGGCGTTCGCGGGCGACGGGTGGCAGATCCCCCGACTGCTCGAAGCGGCCCCCGAGGCCGACGACTTCCCCTTCGACGGCATGCAGCTGATCGAGATGGACCGCTGGTCCCGCGGCCGGGTGGTGCTGCTCGGCGACGCCGCGCACTGCGCCTCGCCCGCCTCGGGGCAGGGCACGGGCATGGCACTGGTCGGCGCGTACGTCCTGGCCGGGGAGCTGGCGGCGGCCGACGGCGATCCGACGGCGGCGTTCGCGCGCTACGAGGCGGAGATGCGGGGCTATGTCGCGGCGAACCACGCGCTGGCGGAGAAGTTCGCCCGGGAGACGACCGTGACGTCCCGGTGGCAGATCCGGCTGCGGATGCTGATGCTCCGGATGCTGCCGTACATGCCCTGGAAGGACGCCGTGGCGAAGAAGATCGCCGAGGAGGTGCAGCGGGCGGCGCAGGCGATCACGCTCAAGGACTACCCGGCGCCGGCGGCGCGCGGTGCCGCCGTCCGTCCCGCCGCGACCTCCGGTCCGCGCCCCGGACCCGCGCGTACGCTGCCCGACATGCCCGATCACACGGATCACCGCACCGCCGGAAGCACCCCGGAACCCGGCATCGAAGCCGCCGGCACCGAAGCCGAGGCCGCGGACCTCGCCGGGGCCGCCGGGCCCGCCGACGCCGAGGCGCACGCCTTCCGCAAGGTGCTGCGCGGCCTGCGGGTCTGGCCGGGCGAACTGCCCTCCTTCGCCCCTGAGCAGGCACCCGCCGAGCCGCTGCCGCTCTTCCGGCAGTGGCTGCGGGAGGCCGCCGAGGCCGGCGTTCCCGAGCCGCACACCATGTCCCTGGCCACCGCGGACGCGGCCGGCGACCCGTCCGTGCGCATCGTGATGCTGCACGACGCGGACGAACGCGGCTGGCGCTTCGGCACGCACCGCGGCAGCCGCAAGGGCCGCGAGCTGGCCGCCCGACCGCGGGCCGCGCTGGTCTTCTACTGGGCGGCGGTCGGCCGTCAGGTGCGGGTCCGGGGCACGGTGACCGCCGCGGGCCCGGAGGAGAGCGCGGCCGATCTGCACCACCGCTCCACGGGCGCGCTGGCCGCCGCCCTGGTGGGCCACCAGAGCGAGGTGCTCGGCTCGGCCGCCGAACTGGCGCGCGCCGCGGACGCCGCCTGGGAGCGCGCCCGGCGCGAACCGGATGCGCCGGTCCCGAGCTGGACGCTGTACGTGCTGCGCGCCGAGGAGGTCGAGTTCTTCCAGGGCGACCCGCACCGACGCCAGCACGTACGTCTCAACTACCGCTGCACCGAGGGTGATTGGGAGCGGGAACTGCTCTGGCCGTAAAGGCGGAGGACGCACGGCCGGACGGCCATCGGCCACCGGCCATGCCTACAGCCGCTGGTACATGATGTGCAGCCCCACGTATCCCCGGGTGGGGTGGTGGAAGCCCTCGGGGATGGTGGTCATGATCTGGAAGCCGAGGGACCGCCAGAGGGCGACCGCGCCAGTGTTGCCCTCCACCACGGCGTTGAACTGCATCCCGCGATAGCCCTCGGCGCGCGCCCAGGCCAGCGCGTGCTCGCCCAGGGCCCGCCCGGTGCCGCGCTGGCGGTGCCGCGGGTCCACCATGAAGCTGGCACTGGCGATGTGGGCGGCGTTGCCCATCTGGTTGGGGTTCATCTTGGCCGAGCCGAGCACCGTCCCGGAGTCGTCGACGGCGACGACCGTACGGCCGGGCGGTGCGAGCATCCAGAGCGCGCGGGCCGCCGGCTCGTCGATGTCCAGAGGGTAGGAGTAGGTCTCGCCGGCCCGCACGACGGACCGGAAGAAGGGCCAGACAGCGGGCCAGTCGGCCGCGTTCGCTTCTCGGATCAACACCGGGAGAGCCTCCCGTGCGCACGCCCCGGGCCGCCACCCTATTTATCGGCGGCGCCCGGGACCTTCAGACCGGCCGGAACACCGCTATCGCGTACCCGGCGCCCTCGCCGTCCACCGCCGGACCACCGCCGGCCCGCTCCGCCGACCCGGTGCGGAAGTGCACCGCGAGCGACATCCCGATCCGCAGGTCCGACTCCGCGCAGTCCGTCACCTCGGTCATCATCCGGGGCCCTTCGGCGAGTTCGACGACCGCCGCGACGTAGGGGACGCGGTCGCCGAAGGGCGGGAGGTCGTTGCGGTGCACGACGGACCAGGTGTAGAGGGTGGCGCGGCCGGTGGCCGGCTCCCAGACGACGTCCTCGCTCCAGCAGCGCGGGCAGAACTCGCGCGGATAGTGGTGCGCCGCGCCGCACCCCTCGGCCCGGCACCGGCGCAGCAGCAGCCGCCCTTCGGCCGCCGCCGCCCAGTACGGCCGGGTGAAGGCGTCCACCTCCGGCAGATCGAACCGCACCGCCGCGCGCCCCGCCGCGCCCCGGCCCCGCTCCGCGCCCCCGGCCTGCGCCGCCTCCCGCACCGCCATCCGTACGACACCCCCATCGACGCCCCGCCACTCTCTGACGGTACGTCAGTTCAGCTCATCGGCGGCGCGGGCGCAAGAGGGCGGACGCCCCGCCCCTACGGCCCGCCGCCCGCCGCCCGCCGCCCGCCGCCGTGAAGCTTTACCGCGCACACCCATTCCTGACATGACGTCAGTTCAGTAATCTGACTATGCGTCAGCTACTGCTGAGCGCGGTAGGGCGCGCAGTCCACGAGAGCCGTCACACAGGAGCGGGCGTCTGCGATGCTTGGATCGACTCACGGCACCCTCACCACGCACTCCCGGCCGGCCCGCGTCGTGGCCTGCGGGGAGCACCCACCCCACACCGTCCACGGCATCAGCGACCCCGGCGCCGACGGTGCCGGCGGCCCGGGCACCGCGGCCGGCCCGGTCGTCGCCGACCAGGACGTCAGCGGTCGCCCGCTGCACGCGCCCGTACCGGACCTGGACCGTTTCTTCCGGCCCGAGTCGGTGGCGGTGATCGGCGCCTCGGACAGCGAGGGCCGGCCCAACACCGGCATCACCCGGCAGCTGATCGCCTGGGCGGAACGGGTCGGCGCCCGGCTCCACCCGGTCAACCCCGGACGCGAGCGGGTCTTCGGCCTGCCGTGTCACGCCGGTGTCGGCGAGCTGCCGGAGACCGTCGACCTCGCGGTGCTGCTGGTCGGCGACCCGCTGCCGGTCATCGGGCAACTGGCCGAGGCCAAGGTGAAGTTCGCGGTGGCCTTCGCCTCCGGCTTCGCCGAGACCGGCGAGGACGGCGCCGCCGCCCAGGCCCGGCTGGCCGACGCCGTCGCCCGCTCCGGCCTGCGGCTGCTCGGGCCCAACACCAACCTCAACGCCTTCGAGAGGTTCCGCGACGACCTCGACGGCCCGGCCATCGCCCTGATCACCCAGTCGGGCCACCAGGGCCGGCCGGTCTTCACCCTCCAGGAGCTGGGCATCCGCCTCTCGCACTGGGCCCCGACCGGCAACGAGGCCGACCTGGAGACCGCCGACTTCCTCTCCTACTTCGCCACCCGTCCCGAGGTCGGCGCGATCGCCGCGTATGTGGAAGGGCTCAAGGACGGCCGCAGCTTCCTGCTCGCCGCCGACCGCGCCGCCCGCAACAAGGTGCCGGTGGTCGTCGTCAAGGTCGGCCGCACCGAGACCGGCGCCCGGACCGCCGCCTCGCACACCGGCAAGCTCACCGGCGCGGACGAGGTGGTGGACGCCGCGATGCGGCAGTACGGCGTGATCCGGGTGGACGGCCTCGACGAGCTCCAGGACACCGCGGCACTGCTGGCACGGGCCAGGAAACCCACCGCCGAGGGCGTCGCGGTCTATTCGATCTCCGGCGGCACCGGCGCGCACTTCGCCGACCTGGCGACCGCCGCGGGCCTGACCCTGCCCACCCTGTCCGACGCCAAACAGACCGAGCTCCACCAGTGGATACCGGGCTACCTCAACGTCGCCAACCCGATCGACAACGGCGGGCACCCGGTCGGCGACTGGCGCGGCCGCAAGATCATCGACGCGCTCCTCGCCGACCCGTCCGTCGGCGTCCTGATCTGCCCGATCACCGGCCCCTTCCCGCCCATGAGCGACAAACTGGCACAGGACCTCGTGGACGCGGCGGAACAGTCGGACAAGCTGGTGTGCGTCGTCTGGGGCTCGCCGGTCGGCACCGAGGACGCCTACCGCCACACCCTCCTCGGCTCCTCCCGGGTGGCGACCTTCCGCACCTTCGCCAACTGCATCACCGCCGTCCGCGCCTATCTGGACCACCACCGCTTCACCGCCCACTACCGCTCCCCCTTCGACGACGCCCCCCGCACGCTCTCGCCCTCGGCCCGCAAGGCCCAGGCCCTGCTGCGCCCCGGACGGCAGCTCAGCGAGCACGCGGCGAAGCAGCTGCTGCGCGCCTACGGCATCCGCGTACCGCGGGAGCAGCTGGTGACCAGCGCGGCGGCGGCCGTCCGAGCGGCGAGCCTGGTCGGCTACCCGGTGGTGCTGAAGGGCTCCGGCCCCGAGCTGGCCCACAAGACCGAACTCGGCCTCGTCAAGGTCGGACTGACCTCGGCCAGCCAGGTCCGTGACGCCTATCGGGAGCTGACCGAGATCGCGCGCTACGAGGATCTGCCGCTGGACGGCGTCCTCGTCTGCCAGATGATCGAACGGGGCGTCGAGATGGTCGTCGGCGTCACCCCCGACCCGCTCTTCGGGCCGACCGTCACCGTCGGACTCGGCGGGGTGCTCGTGGAGGTCCTCCGGGACATCGCGGTGGGCGTGCCGCCCTTCGGGGAGGCGCACGCCCGCGCCATGCTGCGCGAGCTGCGCGGCCACGCCCTCCTCGAAGGCGTCCGCGGAATGCCGCCCGCGGACACCGACGCCCTGGTGGAGACCGTACTGCGGGTGCAGCGGATGGCCCTGGAACTCGACAGCGAACTGGCCGAGTTGGACATCAACCCGCTTATCGTCCTGGAGCGCGGGCAGGGCGCGGTGGCACTGGACGCCCTGGCGATCTGCCACTGACCGCCGGCCACCGTGCCGACTCTCCCCTCCGCCCACTCCCCTGGAGCCGCTCCGCCATGACGACCGCACCGTCCCCCCGCCCCTCCTCCGACGACCCCTCTCGAACCGCCGGACCGGCCGGACCCGCCGGACCCGCCGATCTCACCGAACTCACCGAACCCGTCGACTCCTTGATACTGCACGCCACTGACAACGGCGTCGCCCAGCTCACCCTCAACCGTCCCGACGCCCTCAACGCCCTCACCTGGGACATGCGCGAACGCCTCATCGGCCTGCTCGCCGACGCCTCCGCCGACCCCGACGTGCGCGCCGTGCTGCTCACCGCGACCGGCAAGGGATTCTGCTCCGGCGCCGACCTGCGCGGCGCGCCGACCGTCGGCGACCGGGTCGCGGGCGATGTCGCGCGGATGATCCGCGGCGGCGCCCAGCGGTTCATCGCCGCCGTGCTGGACTGCGAGAAACCGGTGATCGCCGCCGTCAACGGCACCGCCGCCGGGATCGGCGCACACCTCGCGTTCGCCTGCGACCTGGTGCTGGCCGCCGAATCGGCCCGCTTCATCGAGGTGTTCGTGCGCCGCGGCCTGGTACCGGACGGCGGCGGCGCCTATCTGCTGCCGCGGCTGATCGGCCCGCAGCGCGCCAAGGAGCTGATGTTCTTCGGCGACGCCGTGCCGGCCGCCGAGGCCGCGCGGCTGGGGCTGGTCAACCGGGTCGTCCCGGACGGGGAGTTGGCCAAGGTCGCCCGGGAGTGGGCCGAGCGCCTCGCCGTCGGCCCCACCCGCGCCCTCGCCCTCACCAAAGCGCTGGTCAACGCTTCTCTGGACGGCGACCGCGGCGCGGCCTTCGCGGCCGAGGCCACCGCCCAGGAGATCAATATGACGACGGCGGACGCCCGGGAAGGCGTCGCGTCCTTCGTGGCGCGCCGCCGTCCCACGTACCAGGGGAGGTGACCGGGGGGGCCGCCGCCCTCAGAGGCGCGTGCCGCCGCCTCCCGCCCGTTCACCACGGGCGGCTCATCCGCCCTCCGCCGGGCACTCCGGGACCTCCCGGGTATTACGGGTCCGCACCCCCGGCAGCCACCCCTGTGCGCCCTCACCGGTGCGCACCCGGTACCACCGGCTGGAGGTGATCCCCTCTTCGTCCCGGATCAGTTGCCCGTCCGTCACCACGCATTGGGCCGCCAGCACCTCCCCGTGCCAGACCCGCCCCGCGGTGTTCCCGCGCGCCGCGTACGGCCGGTGCGGGTCCTTGGCCAGCCGCAGCGCGCACTCCAGGGTGTGCGGCGCCCGGCAGGCGGCCTCGCTGTTGTAGACCGTGAGCGGCACCGTCCGCGGCGGCCCGGCCGGTCTGACGTCCACCGCGCCCGGCCGCAGCAGCACCCACCAGACGCCCAGCACCACCACCGCCACTGCTGCCGCGACGCCCAGCACCACGGCATACGGGCGCCGTCGCGACAGCCAGGCCACGGCGGCACCGCCCCACGGCGCCGGGGCCGTCGCCCGGCCGTCCGCCGCGGGCTCCCTGACCCGCTCCCACAGGCCGCCGGGCGTCTCGATCTCCTCGTCGGCCGCCCGCAGCTTCGCCCGCAGCAGCGCCTCGACCTCGCCGTGCCCGCCCGCGCCGTCCCGTGGCCCCGCGCCCACCGTGCCGCTCACCTCCCGGCCTGCCCGTGCTCCGATTCAACGAGGTACGCGCGCAGCCTGTCCAGGGCCCGGGCCCGATGGCGGGCGGCGGTGCCGCGATGCACCTTCATGATCTTCGCGGCCTGGTCGATCGTGTACCCGTCCAGGTCCACCAGGATCACGATCCCCGCCTGCCGGTGCGACAGCCGGCCCAGCAGCCGCACCGCCTCCAGCTCCGCATGCCGTCGCGCCATCCCGCCGTCCCACTCGCCGGATCCGCCGCCGGCCCCCGGCCCCGTGCCGGCCCCGGCCGCGCCCCACTCGTCCACTTCCTCCACCAGCACCTGCCGCCGCTCCTTGCGGTAGGCGTCCCGGGCGACGCTGAGGACGGCGGTGAAGGCGTAGGCATACGGCTCCGGGTGCGCCAGGAGGCGCTGGGGGCGGGCGGCGAGCTTGAGATACGCCTCGTGCACCACGTCCTCCGCCGACTGCCGGGTCCCGGCCAGCATCACCGCCCGCCGGTAGAGCCGCGGCAGCAGCCCGCAGAAGAGCTCGTCGAACGCCGCCGACGCGGTGCCCCCGGGGCCCGGTGGCCCGGAGGAACCGGACCGGCCCGAGGGTGGGGACGGACTGCCGGGCCCACCGGGTCGGGCCCCCTGGGAACCAGCGGCCGACCACGAGGTCGGCGATGTCGCATCGGCCATGTACCGGAACACTCCCCCGTGCTTGGCTACGGCGCGGCCGAGGTGGAAGGTACCCGTGCGCTCGGCGACCAATCAGGAACGCGGCCCCAATCTCCCCCCAACCACCATGATCCGGCCCGGCCTTCCGCGCCAAACCACCCTTGTGAGTGGCTCCCACCCCTTCCCATCTGACGCTCCATCAGATTCAATCACCAGCATGATGGGACACGCCGGAATGGCAGCCACCGCCATCCGCTACCTCCGCTCCGTCGGGCTCCCTACCGCCGCCGCGCCGCCGGCCCCGCACGCCCACTCCGTCGGCGCGCGCCCTCCATTGCGCGCCGTACGCGAAGACGAACGCGCCCCCTTGGATCCGACTGAATTCCGCTCCGTCCTGGGCCACTTCGCCAGCGGCGTCACGATCATCACGGCCTCCGCCGAGACGGGCCCGGCGGGCTTCGCCTGCCAGTCCTTCGCCTCCCTCTCCCTGGACCCGCCGCTGGTGGCGTTCATGGTGGGCCGCACCTCGACGACCTGGCCACGCCTGGCGCGGGCCGGCGTCTTCTGCGTCAACGTCCTCGGCGCCGCGCAGGGCGACCTGTGCCGCGCGTTCGCCGTCAGCGGCGCCGACAAGTTCGCCGGCGTCCCCCACACCCCGGCCCCGGTCACCGGCTCGCCCCGGCTCGCGGACGTGCCCGCCTGGATCGACTGCACGATCCACGCCGTCCACACCGGCGGCGACCACCTCATCGTCGTCGGCCGCGTCGAGGCCCTGGGCACCGACCCGACCGCCGCGGCCCACGGCCCGCTCCTCTTCCACCGGGGGGCGTTCGGGCGGTTCACCTCCTGAAGGAGCGCCCGCCCGGGCGGTTCGGGCGGGCCACAGGCCGCCCTACTCCCCGAAGCGCAGGACCGCCCGCGCCACCCGCCCGTGGTGGGCGTCGTCCGCCGCCTTGGCGAAGTCCGCCACCCCGTACGTCGCGGTCACCAACTCGTCCAGCAGCAGCCGCCCTTCGCGGTAGAGCCGGGCGTAGAGGGCGATGTCCCGTTGGGGGCGGGAGGAGCCGTAGCGGCAACCGAGGATGGACTTGTCCAGATACAGCGAGGAGACGAGGAAGGACGCCTCGGCGGTGGCCGGCGGCACCCCGAGCAGCACCGCCTGGCCGTGCCGGTCAAGCGTGTCGATCGCCTGCCGGATCAGCCGAGTGCTGCCCACGCACTCGAAGGTGTGGTCGGCGCCGGTCGGCAGGATCTCCTTCACCGCCTTGACGGTGTCCGGCACCGCCGACGCGTCCACGAAGTGGGTGGCCCCGAACTGCCGCGCCGCCGCCTCCTTCGCGGGATTGGCGTCCACCGCCACGATCACCGACGCCCCCGCGATCCGTGCGCCCTGGAGCACGTTGAGGCCGATCCCGCCGGCCCCGATCACCACCACCGAGTCGCCGCGGTCCACCCGGGCGCGGTTCAGCACCGCGCCCACACCGGTCAGCACCCCGCACCCGATCAGCGCGGCCGAGGTCAGCGGGATCTCCTTCGGGATCTTGACCGCCTGCACCGCCTTGACGACCGTACGCTCCGCGAACGCCGAGTTCGAGGCGAAGTTGAACAGCTCCGTGCCACCGCGCCGGAACGGCTTCGCCGGCATCCCGATCGCCTTGCGGCACATCGTCGGCCGCCCCCGGTCGCACTCCGCGCACGCCCCGCAGTTCGCCAGCGTCGACAGCGCCACGTGGTCACCGGGCACCACATGGCTCACTCCCGCCCCGACGGCCTCGACCACCCCCGCGCCCTCGTGCCCCAGCACCACCGGCACCGGAAACGGAATCGTCCCGTCGATCACCGACAGATCGCTGTGGCACAACCCGGCCGCCCGGATCCCCACCAGCACCTCGCCCGGCCCCGGATCCCGCACCTGGAGATCGTCCACGACCCGGGCCTGCTCACCGTCGAATATGACACCCTTCATTCCCGCTCCGCTCCAGGCATTCCCCGCTCCGCTCCGGGCATTCCCCGCTCCGCACTGGGCATTCCCCGCTCCACTCTGGGCAGGCCGAGCACCCGCTCGGCGATGATGTTGCGCTGGATCTCGTCCGAGCCGCCGTAGATCGTGTCGGCCCGGGTGAACAGGAAAAGTCTTTGCAGCGCGTCGAGTTCGTACGGCGCCTCCGGGGACCAGTCCACCGGCCCCACGGTCGCCGCCGCGCCGCGCACCCGCATCACCAGCTCCCCGAGTCGCTGGTGCCACCCGCCCCACAGCAGTTTCGCCACGCTCGGCGCTCCCTCGACGCCTCCGGCGGCGCCCAGGGTCCGCAGCGCGTTCCACCGCATGACCTTCAACTCCGCCCACTGGCGCACGAGGTGCTCGCGCAGCACCGGATCGCGGACCGCGCCGCCGCGGACCGCCGCGCCGACCACCTCCGCCAGCTCCCGCGCGAACCCGATCTGCTGGACGAGCGTCGACACCCCGCGCTCCAGGGCCAGCAGCCCCATCGCCACCCGCCAGCCGGCGCCCGCGCCGCCCACCACATGGTCGGCCCGCGCCACCGCCCCGTCGAAGAACACCTCGTTGAACTCCGCGGTCCCCGACATCTGGCGGATCGGCCGCACCTCGATCCGCCCCGGCTGATCCATCGGCACCAGCAGGAACGACAGCCCCCGGTGCCGCCGTTCGGCCGGATCCGTCCGCGCCAGCACGAAGCACCAGTCGGCCTCCCCGGCCAGCGAGGTCCACACCTTCTGCCCGCTGATCCGGTACCCGGCCCCGTCCCGTACCGCCACCGTCCGCAGGCCGGCCAGGTCCGACCCGGCCTCCGGCTCGCTGTAGCCCTGGCACCACAGCTCCTCGCCGCGCGCCACGGCCGGCAGGAACCGCCTCCGCTGCACCTGGTCCCCGTACGCGAGCAGCGTCGGCGCCAGCAGGTTCTCCCCGATGTGCCCCACCCGCCCCGGCGCGCCGGCCCGCGCGTACTCCTCGGCCCACACCACCTGCTGCGTCAGCGACCCGGCCCGGTTCCCGTACCCCCCGTGCGCCCGGTCCCACCCCAGCCCGATCCAACCTCCACCCCCCAACTCCCGCTCCCAGGCCCGCCGCACGCCCGCCCCCACGTGCTCGCTCCCGGGCCCGCCCCGCGCCCCCAACGCGGCGAACTCCCCGACGAGATGAGCCGCAAGCCACTCCCGAACCGCCATCCGGAACGACTCGTCCTCCAACGAGAACTCCATACCGACACCCGCCCTCCCAGGCGCACCCCCACCAACCCCCTGCCCCTCCGGCCCGTCACCGCACCCGACAGCCCCGCGCAGCGGCCCCGCGCCGCAGGCGCACAAGGCGCACCCCACGGCGGGACGACCGACAACGTGGGGCCAAGGGTTACCGCTTAGGCATTCGGCCGCTCCGCGGCCTTCGCGGCCCGCGCCATCTCCGTCAGCTGCGCCAGCATCGGCATGGGGTCCGTGCCGACCGGCCCGGCGATCGCCTCGGCGACGCGCTCCGGCGTCCACCACCGCCCCCCGTCGGCGTCCGCGCACCGCTGCTCGGCGTGGACGGTACGCAGTTCCGTCGGCTGGGCCCACACCGCGATCTTCGGCCCGGCCACGGTGTAGACCTGGCCGGTGACCCCGTCGGCCCGGGCCCGTTCGCTCAGCAGGTAGACGACGAACGCCGCCACGTCCTCCGGTTCGCCGATCTCCTTCAGTTCCATCGGCACATTGGCCGACATCCGCGTCCGGGCGACCGGTGCCACCGCGTTCGCGGTCACCCCGTACTTGTGCAGGCCCAGCGCCGCGCTGCGCACCAGCGAGATGATCCCGCCCTTGGCCGAGGCGTAGTTGGCCTGGGCGACGCTGCCCTGGTGGTTGCCGCTGGTGAAGCCGATCAGCGTGCCGGACTTCTGCCTGCGCATCACCGCCGCGGCGGCCCGGAAGACCGTGAAGGTGCCCTTGAGGTGGGTGGCGACGACCGGGTCCCACTCCTCCTCGGACATGTTGAAGAGCATCCGCTCGCGCAGGATGCCGGCCACGCACACCACGCCGTCGATGCGCCCGTACTCGGCCAGCGCGGTGTCCACGATCCGCTGGCCGCCGGCCATCGTGGAGACGTCGTCGGCGACGGCCGTGGCGGTACCGCCCGCCGCCTCGATCTCCTTGACCACCGCCTGTGCCACCTCGCTACGGGGCTCGCCGCCCTCGATGGAGACGCCGTAGTCGTTGACCACCACCTTCGCGCCCTCGGCGGCGGCCGCCAGGGCGACGGCCCGCCCGATGCCGCGGCCGGCCCCCGTGACGGCGACCACCTTGCCGGCCAAGAAGTTCCCCATGCCGCGCCCCTTCCCACGGTTTCTGACGGCCCGTTAGATTTTTGAGCAGACGCGGTACGAGCACAAGACCCCGGACACAACCCCGGACGCACGGCTCGAACCCGCACCCGGACGAGGGCGGCCGTCCCCACCGGCCCCACCCGTCACCCACCACCCGCCCCGAGGAGCGCCCATGCCCCTGCCCCAGGAGTTCCACGACATCGCCCGGCGCGTGAACAACTGGGGCCGCTGGGGCCCGGACGACGAGCTCGGCACCCTGAACCTGATCACCCCGGACGTGGTGCGCGCGGCCGCCGCGACCGTCCGCACCGGCCGCCGCATCCCGCTGGCGCTGCCGCTCCGCCAGGACGGCGTGCAGACCGGCGCGATCCCGGGACGGGTCAATCCGCTGCACACCATGGTCGCGATCAACCACGAGATCTTCGGCCCGGGCAGCGTCGCCACCTCCGACGACACCGTCACCATGGGCCTGCAGGCCGCCACCCACTGGGACGGCCTGACCCATGTCTCGCACTCCGGGCGGCTCTACAACGGGCGGCCCGCCGACACCGTCACCGCGCACCGCGGCGCCACCGCGCTGGGCATCGAGAAGGCCACCCCGATCCTCTCCCGCGGGGTGCTGCTGGACGTGGCCCGGGCCCACGGCACCGACCGCCTGCCGGGCGGGCACGCGGTCACGCCGGAGGACCTGGAGGCAGCCGAGGAGTTGGCCGGGACGACGGTCCGGTCCGGCGACATCGTCCTGGTGCGGACCGGGCAGTTGCGGCACTACCTGGCCGGCGACCGGGAGGCGTACGCGTTCCCCTCGCCCGGGCTCTCGGTGCGCACCCCGGAGTGGTTCCACGCCCGCGAGGTCGCCGCGGTCGCCAACGACACCCTGACCTTCGAGATCTTCCCGCCGGAGATCGAGGGCCTGTGGATGCCGGTGCACGCCCTCCACCTGGTGGAGATGGGCATGTTCCAGGGCCAGAACTGGAATCTGGAGGAGCTGTCGGCGGCCTGCGCGCAGGAGAGCCGCTCCGCCTTCCTGCTGTCCGCGGTGGCCGAGCCGTTCGTCGGCGGCACCGGCAGTCCGGTCGCACCGGTGGCCGTCCTGTGAGGTGCGACGCCGCGCCCCCGGCGCGCGGGCGACCCCGGACCGGCCAGGCGGCGGCGCGCGCTGCGCGCCCCGAGCACGGCACCGCGGGCCGCCACCTGGCTCCGGGCCGCGATCCGCACTCGACAAGGCCGCGGGTCGTCGACCCGGCACGCCCTTGCCGTCCCCTCACGGCGCATCGCTTCCCCAAGAGTGATCACCAGGGAACGCCACGTCAACACCTGGTCTGGACTAATTCCGCGTCAGGCGAACCGATTCAGCGATTTACGACCGGTTTGTGGTGACGCTCGTTACGGCGCAAGCAGGGTCATATGCCCCCAGGTCCGCACCGGCCGCCATCAGCAGCGGCTGCCCGCGGTCCACTTCGCACCAGATCCGCTTGCCGGCCCCCTCCCGCTGCCAGCCCCAGCGGTCCGCGAGGCCGTCGACCAGCTCCAGACCGCGACCGTTGGTGTCCTCGCCGTCCGCGTGCCGGGGGCGCGGCGGGCGGGCGCTGACGTCCACCACTTCGACCCGTACGGTGCCCACCACGGCGCCCGTCCCGGAGAAGCACATCCGTAGCCGGGCCGCCGAACCGGTGTGCACCACCGCATTGGTGACCAGCTCGGAGATCAGCAGGATCAGCGTCTCGGCGAGCGGTTCGTCCGCCCCTATGCCCGACCCCGCGAGCCTCGACCTGGCCCACCGCCGGGCCCGCCCCACTTCCGCGGGGTCGGGCCGCACTTCCAACTGCACCTGAAGCACCTGCACCGCTCACACCATCCGAACCGGCGGAAACATCGCCTCGCGCCTCCACGGAGTCACGGTGCGTGACTCCGGCGAAGCACAGCATGGTTGACGTTCAGTCACCGCAACAACCGCTTCGGGCATATTCCAGCGCAAGGGAGTATGCGTGCGGCATACTGTGCGACGCACAGCGCGGGGAGTCGAACATGGGGGGTCATCGGGGCCTCGCCCGAGGCGAGCGGCGCGCAGTCGATGCCCCGGAGCCGTCCTTCCGACGGCACCGTGACATTTGCGCCACAGAACCACTCGCACCCCACGGAGCGTACCCGAGCACAGCGCCGACTCCCCCCTGTGACGAGTCACGCCTAGGACACAACCCGATATCGACCCTCCGTGACCACTTATGCGTGAGGGACCCGACATTTCGCACACGGGTTGCCAGAGTCTGACATCGACGGCGCGGCCAGCACGCTCCGTACGCGTCCGCGGACGCCGGCGCACCCCCTCACCCCGCCAGCGCGTCCGCCAGGCGCTCCTCCGCCTCCCGCGCGCCGCCCCACCACTCGGCCCGCAGCCAGGCCCGTTTGAGGTGCAGATGGACATCGGCCTCCCAGGTGAAGCCCATCCCGCCGTACACCTGGAGGCAGTCCCGGGCGTTGCGCACCGCGGCCTCGTCCGCCAACAGCTTGGCGCCCACGACGTCCAGGGCGTCCTCGGTCACCGCCGCCGCGTAGACCGCGGCCCGGGCCAGCTCGGCGCGGACCAGCATCCCGGCGCACAGATGCTTGACGGCCTGGAAGGAGCCGATCGGCGCGCCGAACTGGGTGCGCTGCCGGGCGTACGCGACCGCCATCTCGACCGTCCGGGCCGCACTGCCCAGCTGCTGGGCCGCGGTCAGCAGGGCCGCCTCGCGGCGCAGCCGGGGCACGTCCAGGCCGGGCTGCGGGACGGTGCACGCAGGGCCGGTGACGCGGGCGAGCGGGGTGAGGGGGTCCACGGAGGCGAAGGGGGCGCGGGCGACGTCGGCGGGTGCACTCCGGTACGCCCGGGCCGCGTGCGCCGGCGCATCCCCGTCCAGGAAGATCAACGCGTCGCAGTCGGCCGGGTGCTCCCACAGCGCCGGATCGGTCGCGCCATCACACAGCGCGACGATCCGCTCACCAGTCGCCACCCCGTCCACCGCCCCGGCCAGCAGCTGCCCCGCCACCAGCGGGCCCGGCAGCAGCGCCCGGCCGGCCTCCTCGAAGACCAGGACGGCCTCCGGCAGCCCCAGCCCGACGCCGCCGTCCGCCTCCGGGAGCCGCAGGGCGAAGAAGCCGGCGTCGGCCAGCTCCCGCCACAGCCCGCGGTCCAGCGCCGGGGCGTCGACGGCGGCACGCAGCCGGTCCCGGCCGAAGCGGCGGGCGAGCAGTTCCCGGGTACCGTCCCGCAACGCCCGCTGGTCCGCGGTGAGTTGGAAGTCCACCGGCCGCTCACCGCCCCTTCGGCAGGCCGAGGATCCGCTCGGCGACGATGTTCCGCTGGATCTGCGAGGTGCCCGCGGCGATGGTGTACGCGAGGGCGGAGAGCCGGCCGGCGACCCACGGGTGGTCGGCGTCCAGCGCCCGTCCGCCGAGCACCTCGGCCGCCGCGTCGTAGAGCTCCTGGCGGGCGTGCGAGTAGCGCAGCTTGAAGACCGAGCCGCCGGCGCCGGGGACGCCGCCGGCCCCCTGCGCCTCGCTGACGTTCCACTGGGTCAGCCGCCACAGCGCGGCGAACTCGGCGTTCAGCCGGCCCAGTCGGCGGCGCAGCACGGGGTCGTCCCAGCGGCCGTCGGCGCGGGCGGTGCGGGCGAGCTCGGCGAGCAGCCGGCGGCAGGCCACCACCTCGCCGACGAAGGCGGTGCCGCGCTCGTAGGAGAGCGTCACCATCGTCACCCGCCAGCCGTCGTCCTCGGCCCCGACGCGGTTCCCGACCGGTATCCGGACCTCGTCGAGGAACAGTTCGGCGAACTCGGTGGAGCCGGCCAGTGTGCGCAGCGGCCGGACGGTCACCCCGGGGGCGTCCATCGGCATCGCCAGCCAGCTGATGCCGCGGTGCCGGGGGGCCTCCGGGTCGGTGCGGACGAGCAGTTCGCACCAGTCGGCGACCTCGGCGTGCGAGGTCCAGATCTTGCTGCCGGTCACGACGTAGTCGTCGCCGTCCCGGACCGCCCGGGTACGCAGCGCGGCCAGATCCGAGCCGGCGTCCGGTTCGCTGAAGCCCTGGCACCAGATCTCCTCGCCGCGCAGGATCGGCGGCAGCCAGCGGGCGCGCTGGGCGGCGGTGCCCTCCGCGGCGATCGTCGGGCCGGCGTGCAGCAGCCCGACGAAGTTGGCGCCGACGTAGGGGGCGCCGGCCCGCTCGGCCTCCTCCAGGAAGATCAGGTGCTGGGTGGGGGTGGCGCCCTGGCCGCCGGCGTCGGCCGGCCAGTGCAGCCCGGCGTACCCGGCGTCGTGGAGCATCCGCTGCCAGGCCGCGTCGTGGGCCCGTCGGCCGGGCCAGTCGGTGGCGGCGGGCGGCGGCGGCAGCTTGGGCAGCACCTCGGCGAGCCAGCTCCGCAGCCGGGCCCGGAAGGCTTCCTCCTCTTCGGTGTAGGCGAGGTCCATCAGCGGTCCCGGTGCGCCGGGAGGCGGGCCCCGCGGCGGGCGGCGGGCCCGCGCGCGGGGTCCTGGACGCTGGTGCCGCGCGGCGGCTCGGTCGGGTTCGCCATCGTTCCCCCTCGCCCGTGCCGGTCGCATCGCACCCGGATGCGCCGGGCACGCAGATAACTGATACCCCGTCAGATTCCAGGCTAGCCGTGGACACTCTGGACCGACAAGGCTCCGCCCCCTAACCTCGGAGCCCTTCCTGGCGGATCGTCAGTAGATGGAGCGGAGGGGATCCGCATGACCGGCAGCACCCTGTGGGACCTCGTCGTCTGGCGAGCCGCCCGGACGCCCGACGCCACCGCCCTCGTCCAGGGCGCGGAAAGCCCCCGGGACGAGCGCCGGATCAGCTTCGGGGAGCTGCGCGAGCGCGCCGAACGGGTCGCCGCCGGGCTGTCCGCGCGCGGCGTCCGCGCCGGCAGCCGGGTGGTCTGGCAACTGCCCACCCGGATCGAAACGGTGCTGGTCAGCCTGGCCCTGGCGCGGCTCGGCGCGGTGCAGAGCCCGGTCCTGCCGCTCTACCGCGAGCACGAGGTGGGCCAGGTGCTGCGCCGCACCCGCGCCGCCTTCGTCGTCGTGCCCGGCGTCCGGCGCGGCGTCGACCACACCGCGATGGCGCGCCGCCTGGCCGCGGAACTGCCCGCCCCGCCGACCGTCGTCGAGGCGTACGACACCCTGCCGGACGGCGACCCGACCACCCTCCCCGCACCGCCCACCGACCCCGACGAACCCCGCTGGATCTACTGGACCTCGGGCACCACGGCCGCCCCTCGCGGCGTCCTGCACACCGACCGCAGCCTGCGCACCGCCGGCGGCTGGCTGGCCGCCGCGCTGCGCCTGGGACCGGACGACGTCGGCTCGATGGCCTTCCCCTACTCCCATGTCGCCGGACCCGACTACACCGTCATGCTGCTCGTCCACGGCATCCCCGCCGTCCTGCTGGAGCACTTCGCACTGCCCGCCGCGCTCGCCCCCTACCGCCGCCACCGGGTCACCCTGGCCGGCGGCTCCACCGCCTTCTACTCCCTCTTCCTCGCCGCCCAGCGCGCCCTCCCGCCGGGCCGCCGACTGCTGCCGTCGCTGCGGCTGCTCGCCGGGGGCGGCGCGCCCAAACCGCCCGCGCTGTACCACGAGGTGGTGGCCGAACTGGGCTGCCAACTCACCCACGGCTACGCGCTCACCGAGGCCCCGATGGTCACCATGGGCGATCCGCACGACAGCGCCGACCTGCTGGCCACCACCGACGGCCGGCCGCCGGCCGGGATGGAGGTCCGGATCGCGCCGGGGAGCGGGGAGATCCTGCTGCGCGGCCCGGCCGTCTGCCGCGGCTACCTGGACGAACCGGCTCCGTTCGACGCCGACGGCTTCCTGCGCACCGGCGACCTCGGCCACCTCACCCCCACCGGCCACCTCGTCATCACCGGCCGCCTCAAGGACATCATCATCCGCAAGGGCGAGAACATCTCGGCCCGGGAGATAGAGGACCTCCTCTACCGCCAT
This sequence comes from Streptomyces noursei, assembly GCF_016917755.1. Classification (GTDB taxonomy): domain Bacteria; phylum Actinomycetota; class Actinomycetes; order Streptomycetales; family Streptomycetaceae; genus Streptomyces; species Streptomyces yunnanensis. The sequence continues at coordinate 4,557,357 of NZ_CP070326.1, forward strand.
CCGGACATCGCGGACGCCGCGGTCGTCGGACTGCCGGACCCCGAGCGCGGGGAGCTGGTCTGCGCGGTGGTCGAACAGCCGCCGGGCGCGGACGCGTTGACGCTCGACGCGGTCACCGCGCGGCTGCTCGCCCAGGGACTCGCCCGCCACAAGCTGCCGGAGCGGCTGGAGGTGCTGCCCGCCCTGCCGCGCGGGGCGACCCTGCGCAAGGTGCTCAAACAGGAGCTGCGGGAGCGGTTCGGAGGCGACGGCGGAGGTGCGTGACACGACCGGGGACGGGCACCGGGCGGGGCGCCCGTCCGGCGGGCCCGGCGGCTCCCGGCCCGCCGGCCACCCCGCGGACGCGGCTAGCCGGGCCGGTACGAGCTGCTGGCCTGGGTGTACAGGCGGTCCACCTCGGTGCGGCCGGTGTCCGGGCCGATGACCAGGACGCAGTGGTAGCGGCCGTCGCGGATCATCGCGAGGTTGCGGGCGTAGACCTGGCGACCGCTGCCGTCCTTCCAGGTGAAGGCGCCCTCGGCCATCGCCGTCTGCCCGACGTCTATCCGCCGCAGCCCGGAGACCGACGACCAGCCGGAGGCGCGGAACGCCGCCAACTCGGGCTCCTTGTCCTGCTGGTAGGCCATCGGATCGGGGCCGAACCGCGCGGTGGTGTCGCGGCCGGGCACCACCAGCAGCTCGTAGTCGCCGCCCGTGTAGCGCACCTGGCCGCGGTCCGCCCCGGCGCCGCGCTGCCAGCCCTCGCGCACCGCGATCTGGAATCCCGCGGGGTCGGTGCGCAGGGCGAAGCCGGCGGCGACGCCCCCGGAGGCGGTGGTCCGCGGCGCACCGGTGCCCGGCGCGCGGCCGGTGCCCCTGCCGTCGTCGCCGTCCCGGCCGGGCGGGACGGCCGGGCTGTTGCCGGGCGTCACGCCCGAGGTGCCCGTGAGGCCCCCGCCCGACGGCCCGCCCGCCGCGTCCGCCCCGGACTTCGGCAGGAACATCACGGCGTAGGCGATCCCGGCCACCATCAGCAGCAGGATCACGGTGAGCAGCACCCGGCCCAGGCTGCGCGGCCCCCGACCGGCCCGCGGTCGCGGTGGCACGGGCCCCACCCCGACGTGCCCCAACAGCTCCGACGGCTCCTGCCCGGCACCGGACGGACGCCCGGCGGAGCGCGCGGACCTGGCCGGCCGGAACGCCGCGGGCTCGGCCGAGCGCGGCGGAGGCGCGCCCGCCGCCCGGCCCGCGGGCACGGACCGCGGACGGGCGCGGAGCCTCTTCGGCCGCCCCCGGCGGACCAGTTCGCCCCGCCGGCGGAGGATCGGCAGCCGCCGCGGATCGGCCGGCCCCGCCAGCGCAGGCAGGGCCACCGTCCGGCGGCCCAGATCCGGCTCCGGCGCCGTCCGCACCAGCGCCCGCAGCCGGTCGCGCAGCTCCTCGGCCGCCGGCCGCCCGGCCGGGTCCTGGCACAGCAGCGCCCCGATGACGGGCCGCAGCGCCCCGCCCTCCGCGGCCTCGGCCGGCGGCTGCGCCCGCACCCACCGCACCAACTCCGCGGCGCTCTCCTCCGGATACGGCGGATGGCCCTGCACCGCGCGGAACAGCAGCGCGCCCACCGCCCACAGATCCGCCGCCGGACCCACCGGCGCCGCGCTCCCGTCCGCCGGCCCTGCCTGCTCCGGCGCCCAGCGCTCGGTGACCGCGCCGACCACCTGGAGCCGCGCCTGCCGGGCCCGCTCGGCGGCGAGCCCGGTCGGCCCCGCGCCACCGGGCGCCTGGTCCGCCGGCTCCTCGGGCACCGGGTCGTACCCGCACAGCGCCTCCTGGGCCGCGCCCACCGCCAGCCCCGTCAGGATCGCCCGGCCGTCGTCGCAGACCAGGACCGTGCGGGCGGTGATGTTGCGGTGCAGCCAGCCGTGCGCGTGCAGGGCGCGCAGGGCGGTGAGCAGATCGACGGCGATCTCCGCGGCGCGGTGCGGGCTCAGCGCCCGCGCGGCGAGCAGCGCGGACAGCGGGCGGGCGGGGAGGAGTTCGCCGACGATCCACAGGCTGCCGTCCTGCGCGAAGACGTCGAAGACCTGGTCGAGCAGGGGGTGGTCGGGCAGTTGGGCGGCGGCCGTCGCGGCCTGGAGGGCGTGCTGGACGACCGGGTCCCGGGGGCTGCGGTCGGCGCCCTGGGTGGCCGCCCGGCCGCGGACCGCCGCCGTCCGGCCGCCACTGGCGAAACCATCCTGCGCACGCCCGTGCGCCGGATGTCCGTCCGCGCCGGAACCGGCCGGCATACCGGATCCGTCCGCCGCCAGCAGCTCCGCGTCCACCACCTCCGGCAGCGGCACCTGACGGATCAGCACTTCCTGCCCGCTGTAGGTGTCGAAGGCCCGGGTCTCGCCGAACTGGTCGGGGCAGGAGGCGTCGTAGGGGGCGCCGGGGGCGTCCGCCGCGGGGCCGGGATCGTCGCCGAACGGCCGCGCCGGCAGGCGGTAGCGCTCGGCGAGCACTCTCCCCGCGTACTCGTCCACGACGCGCCTCCCCTCAGCGTGCGCCGCGCCCGCCCGGGGCGGATGCGTACGACTGTGGACTTCTCACGATACGGGGCAGCACCGACAGTTGAGCCCGTCGGACCGCGACGCGCGCCGTGTCCGTCCGCGGACGCCGGGGAGCGGGCGGTCCGGCCCCGACGGGCCGGCCCACCGCCCGCGTCGGGTCAGTCCTTGATCGCGAAGGTCCGGAAGGCGGTGTCCCGCAGTTCGCGGCACTCCTCGTCGTCCCAGCCGTCCGCCTTGCAGGTGATCATGATGGCGTAGCCGTGGTGGTCGTCGGCGCGGAAGCCGCGGTTGAGCACCCGCACGTCCTCGCCGCCCTGACGGCGGGTGAACGCCCAGTCCGCGACGGTCGGGTAGCCGCGCCAGCCGATGGCCTTGATGCCCAGCAGGTGGTAGTCGTCGCTGGAGCCGGCCACGTCGGGCTCCAGGCCGCGCCAGGACGCCGCGGCGTCCTTGCCGGGCGAGTCGTTGTAGTCGACCTGGATGCGCGGGAAGCCGCCGTCGGCGCTGTATATGGCGCCGGAGTTCTGCCCGGCCGTATCGGTCTGCTTGAACCCCTTGGGCATCACCATGGCGAAGTGGAACCCGCCGTTGGTGACCTGCGCGAAGCCGTCCGGGATCGCCGCCCCGCCCTTCTTCCCGCCCTCGCCGCCGCCGGCGCCGCCGGCACCCTGCGTGCCGCCCTTGCCGCCGCCCGGGGTGCCGCCGCCCGGGGTGCCGCCCGACTTCGCCCCGCCAGGCGTGCCGGCGCCGTCCGTGGCCGGATCACGGCTCGCGTCGGCCGACCGGCTCGCGGCCCGGCTCGCGTCCGTGCCCTTGCCGGCCTTGCCGGAGGCGGAGTTGCTGTTGTCGCCGCTGCTGAACAGCAGTGCCAGCAGCGTCCCGAGGACGACGACCACCACGGCCGCCGCGATGATCAGCGTCCGGCGCGGCACGACGTCGGTCACCGAGGCGCGCGGCGGGGCGGGACGGCCGTCGCGGTCGCCGGGTCTGGAGTCGGACCGGGCCGCCGCGGCGGCGTTCCGCACGGACGTCAGGGCCGCGCGCACCCGATCCTTGGCGGCGTCCGCGTCGAACCCGGCGCGGGTCGGGGAGCCGTCCGCCGCGGCCTTGCTCGCGGCCGGTCGCGCCGCGGCGCTCTTCTTGGCGGGCTCCCGCGCCGGCGCCGGCTTCACCGAACCGCCGTCCGTGCGCGCCGCCTTCGACGCGCCCGGCGCCGTCCGGTCGGCCCCGGCGGCCGCACCGGTACCGGTGGCCGTGGTGGCCACACCTGCCGCACCTGCCGTGCTCGCCCCGGAGGCCGCGGAGGCCGTCGGCTTCGCCTTGGGCTTCTTCGGCGTCCGGGGCTTGGCGGTGTCCTGGGCGGGCCTGGCGGGCCTGGCACCGCCCGACCGCTCCGGCGGCGCGGTGGGCAGCGCCATCGCCCGCGTCGCGTCCATCGGGGGCTCCGGCTTGGGCTCCGGGGCGTGGATGACCTCGTGCAGCAGCGCCCGCGCCGCCGCCTCGTCCAGCCGGCCCTCCGGGTCCTTCACCAACAGGCCGTAGATGACGTCCTCCAGCGGCCCGGCGCTCTTGGGCGGCTCGACCGGCTCGGTCATCACGGCGGTGAGGGTGGCGATCGCCGAGCCCTTGTCGTACGGGGGCACGCCCTCGACACAGGCGTACAGCAGCCCGCCGAGCGACCACAGGTCGGCGGGCGGGCCCGGCTTCTGGCCGCGGGCCCGCTCCGGCGAGATGTACGAGGGCGCGCCGACGAGCATGCCGGTCGACGTCACCGAGGGGTCGCCCTCGACCTGGGCGATGCCGAAGTCGGTGAGCACGACCCGGCCGTCGTCGGAGATCAGCACGTTCGACGGCTTCACGTCGCGGTGCAGGATGCCCTGGCCGTGGGCGGCGCGCAGGACGTCGAGCACCGCGTAGCCGACCTCGGCGGCGCGGCGCGGGGTGAGCGGACCGTCGTCGCGGATGACCTCGGCCAGCGAGCGGCCCTCGACCAGCTCCATCACGATCCACGGCCGGTCGTCCTCGTCGACCACGTCGTAGACCGTCACCGCGGCGTTGTTGCGGATCCGGGCGATCGCCTTGGCCTCGCGCAGCGTGCGGGTGATCAGACGACGCTTCTCGTCCTCCTCGATCCCGCCGGGAAAGCGCAGTTCCTTGACCGCGACCGTGCGCCCCAGGACCTCGTCGCCGGCCCGCCAGACGGTGCCCATACCGCCTCGGCCGAGAACATCGGCGAGCCGGTAACGGCCGGCGAGGAGCCTGCCCTCCTTGCCGTCCATCTCGACCTCGTCGCCCACTGAATCCCCTCTGCATTCCAGCCGAGTTGGCGGCCTCGATTCTCCATCGATCGCCAAACTGGCCCAACTCGGACAACCCACCCTGGCAGAGCCTTCATTCTCTCTCATCCGCGGCCGTGCGGAAGGCCCGGGTGGGTGCCGGAGGGTACCGCGCACCCGTCATGATGGCCCCGACGACGGGAGTTCTTTTTGCCGCTCCACCCTCCCCGCCCGATCACCCCGGGTCCGCCGCGCCCGGTCGCCCTCATCGTCCTGGCCGTGCTGGCCGCCCTGGCCCTGACGGCGTGTACGAGCACCCCGCTCGCCTCCGTGGCACGCCCGAGGGCGGTCCGGGCGCCGGCCACCACCGCTGCCGCGCTGCACCGCCTGGTGACCGACGGCGCCCCCGGCGCGGCCGCGCTGGCCACCCGGGACGGCCGCCTGGCGGCCTCGCGGTTCACCGTGGTCGGCGTCGCCGATCTGCGCAGCGGCCGGAAGATGGGCCGCCTGGACCGCTTCCGGGCGGGCAGCCTCACCAAGACCCTGGTCGCGACGGTGGTCCTGCAACTCGTCGGCGAGGGCCGGCTCGCCTTGGACGACCCCGCCGCGGAGCACCTCCCGCCCGGCGTGCCGCTCACCGGCGCGGGCGGCGCGAACGATCTGCGCCGGGTGACGATCCGCCAGCTCCTGGACCACACCAGCGGCCTGTTCAACTACACCGAGGACCCCCACCTCGCCGAACAGCTCTACGGCGCGGGCTTCGTGGCCCACCGCTACGACCGCCACACCCCCACCGAACTGCTGCGGATCGCCCTCGCCCACCCGCCGACCGGCGTCCGCACCCGCTCCCCCCGCCACAGGGGCACGGGTGGGGGTGCCCCCGACGGCAGCTGGGGGCGCGCCCCCTTCGCCTACTCCAACACCAACTACCTGGTCCTCGGCCTGGTCATCCAGGGCGTCACCGGGCACCCGTACGCCGAGGAGCTGCGCCGCCGCATCCTGGCCCCGTTCGACCTGCGCGGCACCTCCTTCCCCGGCGACAGCCCGACGCTGCCCGCGCCGCACGGCCGCGGCTACTCCCTGATCGACGGCCACCAGGTGGACAGCACCGCCCTCAACCCCAGCCGGGCCGGCGCCGCCGGCGAGATGATCACCACCCTCGTCGACCTCAACCGGTTCTTCGCCGCGCTGCTGGGCGGCAAGCTCCTGGCGCCCCGCCAGATGGCGCAGCTGCGCAGCGAGAAGGCCACCCACGGCGCGTACGGCCTGGGTGTCTACGCCACCCATCTGCCCTGCGGCGTGACGGTCTGGGGCCACAACGGCGACATCAACGGCTCGTACGCGCAGACCGCCGGCACCGCCGACGGCCGGCACCTGGTCAGCTACCGGGTCAACACCGACGACCCGACCGACCAGGGCGACGGCACCGCCGTGCTGACCGCCGAGTTCTGCCCGTCCCGCGACCGGCCGGACTGAGCCGGCGCAGCCGGGCCGACCCGGCGGTGCCACGGACTACGTCAGCGGCACGATGTCCGGCGCGCCCAGCCGGGCCGCGTCCGCCGTCAGGTCGTCGGGCTGGCGCTGGGATTCGCGCTCCGCCTCCACCCGCTTCTCGTAGTGCGCGATCTCCTTCTCGATCTGCGCGCTGTCCCAGCCCAGCGCCGGCGCCATCAGCTCGGCGGCCTCCCGGGCGCTGCGGGTGCCGCGGTCGAAGGTCTCGATGGAGATCCGGGTGCGCCGGGTCAGCACGTCGTCGAGGTGCCGGGCTCCCTCGTGCGTGCAGGCGTAGACGACCTCGGCGCGCAGGTAGTCGTCGGCGGCGGCGAGCGGCCGGCCCAGCGAGGGGTCGGCCACCACCATCTCCAACAGCTCCTCGGACAACGAGCCGTAACGGTTCAACAGGTGCTCCACCCGGGCCACGTGCAGACCGGTCCGGGCGGCGACCCGGGCCCGCGCGTTCCACAGCGCCCGGTAGCCCTCGGCGCCGGCCAGCGGCACGTCCTCGGTGACGCACTCGGCGACCCGGGCGTCCAGCCCGTGCACCGCCTCGTCCACCGCGTCCTTGGCCATCACCCGGTAGGTGGTGTACTTGCCGCCCGCGACGACCACCAGGCCCGGTACCGGGTGGGCGACCGTGTGCTCCCGGGACAGCTTGCTGGTGGCGTCCGACTCGCCGGCCAGCAGCGGGCGCAGACCGGCGTAGACGCCCTCCACGTCGTCCCGGGTGAGCGGGGTGGCCAGCACCGAGTTCACGTGCTCCAGCAGATAGTCGATGTCGGCGCTGGAGGCCGCCGGGTGCGCCTTGTCCAGGTCCCAGTCGGTGTCCGTGGTGCCGATGATCCAGTGCCGCCCCCAGGGGATGACGAAGAGCACGCTCTTCTCCGTCCGCAGGATCAGCCCGGTCGTGGAGTGGATCCGGTCCTTGGGGACGACCAGGTGGATGCCCTTGGAGGCGCGGACGTGGAACTGTCCGCGCTCCCCGATCAGCGCCTGGGTGTCGTCGGTCCAGACGCCCGTCGCGTTGACGATCTGGCGGGCCCGGATCTTGTGCTCCACACCGCCCTCGACGTCCTGCACCCGCGCGCCGACCACCCGCTCGCCCTCGCGCAGAAAACCCACCACCCGCGCCCGGTTGGCGACGTGCGCGCCGTAGGCCGCCGCGGTCCGCACCAGGGTGGTGACGTACCGGGCGTCGTCCATCTGCGCGTCGTAGTACTGCAACGCGCCGACCAGCGCGTCCCTCCGCAGGCAGGGCGCCACCCGCAGCGCGCGGCGGTGCGAGAGGTGGCGGTGGACGGGCAGCCCCCGGCCGTGGCCGGAGGAGACCGACATCCCGTCGTAGAGCGCCACGCCGGAGCCCGCGTACCAGCGCTCCCAGCCCTTGTGCCGGAGCGGATAGAGGAACGGCACCGGCTTGACCAGATGCGGCGCCAGCCGCTGGAGCAGCAGCCCGCGCTCCTTCAGCGCCTCCCGCACCAGCGCGAAGTCCAGCATCTCCAGATACCGCAGGCCGCCGTGGATGAGCTTGCTCGACCGGCTGGAGGTGCCCGACGCCCAGTCACGGGCCTCGACCAGCCCGGTGTCCAGCCCGCGGGTCGCGGCGTCCAGCGCGGTACCGGCGCCGACGACGCCGCCGCCGACCACCAGCAAGTCCAGTTCCCGCTCCGCCATCTGGGTGAGTGCCTTGGCGCGCTGCGCCGGTCCGAGTGTCGCTGTCTTCACCACTGCCTCCCGCTGTGATTCGGAGCCGGACCCCCCGTCCGTCGATTCTCTCCGCGGTTGGTTCCGGCGACCACCTTCCGCTCAGGGCGGCAACACCCGGCCACCTCGATCCGCCAATACCCATTCTGGGTCAAATATCCGCTTAGTCTATTTATGTCCTTTTAGTGGTTGGGGCCCGCGTGCCGACGGCCACCACCAGGACACCGCGCAGGGCCCACACACTCGCTCGGGAAGGACGGCCGCAGCATGCCCGCAGATCTCGCCGTCATCGGACTCGGTCACCTGGGTCTCCCCCTCGCCCAGGCCGCCACCACCGCCGGCCTCACCACCATCGGCTACGACCCCGATCCCCAGGTGGCCGCCCTCCCCGGCACCGGCGGCCCCCTCTCCCCCACCGAGGTCCGCCGGCTGCTGGCCGCCGGCTTCCGCACCACGGCCGACCCCGCCGCCCTGGGCCGGGTCCGCACGGCCGTCCTGTGCGCACCCACCCCGCTCGGCACGGACGGCACCCTGGACCTGTCCGCTCTCGCCGACGCCGCCCGCACCCTGGCCACCCGCCTGCGCCCGCACACCACCGTCATCCTCGAATCGGCCGGTTACCCGGGCACCACCGAGAAGTTCCTCCGCCCCCTCCTGGAAGCCGGCTCCGGCCTCACCGCCGGCCGCGACTTCCACCTCGCCTGCTCCCCCACCCGCCACGACCCCGGCAACCGCACCCACCGCTACCGCAACACCCCCAAGGTCATCGGCGGCCTCACCCCCGCCTGCACCGAGGCCGCCGCCGCCTTCTACGGCCGGCTCACCGACAAGGTCGTCCGCGCCCGCGGCCCCCGCGAGGCCGAGACCGCCAACCTGCTGGAGACCAACTACCGCCACATCAACATCGCCCTGATGAACGAGATGGCGGTCTACTGCCACGAGATCGGCGTGGACCTGTGGGACGTCATCCGCTGCGCCGAGACCAAGCCGTTCGGCTTCCAGTCCTTCCGCCCCGGCCCCGGCGTCGGCGGCCACGCCGCCCCCATCGACCCCAACCACCGTGCCCCGCACGGTGGTTCACCCGGCGCACCGCTGCGCATGGTGGAACTCGCCCAGGAGATCAACGGCCGGATGCCGACCTACGTCATCCAGCGCTGCACCACGCTCCTGAACGAGCACGGCAAGTCCGCCCGCGGCGCCCGCATCCTGCTGCTCGGCGTCACCTACAAGCCCGACCTCGCCGACCTGGCCGGCACCCCCGCCCACGAGGTCGCCGCCCGCCTGCGCGACCTGGGCGCCCACCTCACCTACCACGACCCCTACGTCCCCCACTGGGAGGTCCACGGCCGCCCCGTCCCCCGCGCCGACTCCCTCTACGAGGCCGCCGCCACCGCCGACCTGACGGTGCTCCTCCAGCCGCACCGCACCTACGACCTCCAGGGCCTGGCGGTCAAGGCGCAACTCCTCCTCGACACCCGCGGCGCCACCCCCACCGGCGCGGCCCACCGCCTGTAACGCGTGAAGGCCCGGCCGCGCCAACGCGCAGCCGGGCCTTCACACGTCCTCAGGCGGGGTCTACCGCCGCGGTGCGACCGTCACCTCGACCCGCTGGAACTCCTTCAGCTCGGAGTAGCCCGTGGTGGCCATCGCCCGCCGCAGCGCGCCGAAGAAGTTCATCGTCCCGTCCGGCGTGGTCGACGGACCGCACAGGATCTCCTCCGTCGTGCCGACCGCACCGAGGTCGACCCGCTTGCCGCGCGGCACGTCCTCGTGGACCGCCTCCATGCCCCAGTGGTGGCCGCGGCCCGGCGCGTCCGTCGCCCGCGCCAGCGGCGAGCCCATCATCACCGCGTCCGCGCCACAGGCGATCGCCTTGGGCAGGTCGCCGGAGTAGCCCACGCCGCCGTCGGCGATCACGTGCACGTACCGGCCGCCGGACTCGTCCATGTAGTCCCGGCGGGCGGCGGCGACATCGGCCACCGCGGTCGCCATCGGCACCTGGATGCCCAGGACGTTGCGGGTGGTGTGCGCCGCCCCGCCGCCGAAGCCGACCAGCACGCCCGCCGCGCCGGTCCGCATCAGGTGCAGCGCCGCGGTGTACGTCGCGCAACCGCCGACGATCACCGGCACGTCCAGCTCGTAGATGAACTGCTTGAGGTTCAGCGGCTCGGCGGCGCTGGAGACGTGCTCGGCGGAGACCGTCGTCCCGCGGATCACGAAGATGTCCACGCCCGCGTCCACGACCGCCTTGGAGAACTGCGCGGTGCGCTGCGGGGAGAGCGCGGCGGCGGTGACCACACCGGCCTCGCGCACCTCCTTGATGCGCTGCCCGATCAGCTCCTCCTTGATCGGCGCGGCGTAGATCTCCTGGAGCCGCTTGGTGGCGGTGGGACCGTCCAGCTCCGCGATCTCCGCCAGCAGCGGCTCGGGGTCCTCGTAGCGGGTCCACAGCCCTTCGAGGTTGAGCACGCCGAGGCCGCCCAGCTCGCCGATGCGGATCGCGGTCTGCGGGGAGACCACCGAGTCCATCGGGGCCGCCAGGAACGGCAGCTCGAAGCGGTAGGCGTCGATCTGCCAGGCGATCGAGACCTCCTTCGGGTCGCGGGTGCGCCGACTGGGTACCACGGCGATGTCGTCGAACGCGTATGCCCGGCGGCCGCGCTTGCCGCGCCCGATCTCGATCTCAGTCACTGGTTCTGCCCTCCTACGGATACGCCCCCAGTATCCCCGACGGGGAAGACTGGGGGCGCATCCGGCCGCCACTCGGCGAAGCGGGCGTCGAGGAGGCCGTCAGCTGCGCGCGTAGTTGGGCGCCTCGGTGACCATCTGCACGTCGTGCGGGTGGCTCTCCTTCAGACCGGCGGCGGTGATCCGCACGAACCGGCCCTTCTCCTTGAGCTCGGGGATGTCGGCGGAGCCGACGTAGCCCATGGAGGCGCGCAGACCACCGACGAGCTGGTGCGCGACCGAGGCCAGCGGGCCGCGGTAGGGCACCTGGCCCTCGATGCCCTCCGGCACCAACTTGTCCTCGGAGAGGACGTTGTCCTGGAAGTAGCGGTCCTTGGAGAACGACCGCGCCTGGCCGCGCGACTGCATCGCACCCAGCGAGCCCATGCCCCGGTAGGACTTGAACTGCTTGCCGTTGACGAAGACCATCTCGCCCGGCGACTCCTCGCAGCCGGCCAGCAGCGAGCCCAGCATGACGGTGTCCGCACCGGCCGCGATCGCCTTGGCGATGTCGCCGGAGTACTGCAGGCCGCCGTCGCCGATCAGCGGCACGTTCGCCGCGTGGCACGCCTGCGCGGCCTCGTAGATCGCGGTGACCTGCGGGACGCCGATGCCGGCGACCACCCGCGTGGTGCAGATCGAGCCCGGGCCCACGCCGACCTTCACGCCGTCCACGCCGGCGTCGATCAGCGCCTGGGCGCCGTCACGGGTGGCGACGTTGCCGCCGACGACGTCGACGCTGATGTTGGACTTGATCTTGGCGATCATGTCGAGGATGCCGCGGCTGTGCCCGTGCGCGCTGTCCACGACCAGGAAGTCCGCACCGGCCTCGACCAGCGCCTGCGCCCGGTCGTAGGCCGAGTCGCCGACGCCCACCGCGGCACCGACGATCAGCCGGCCCTCGGCGTCCTTGGCGGCGTTCGGGTACTTCTCCGCCTTGACGAAGTCCTTGACGGTGATCAGGCCCTTGAGCAGGCCCGCGTCGTCGACCAGCGGCAGCTTCTCGATCTTGTGGCGGCGCAGCAGCTCGATGGCGTCCTCGCCGGAGATGCCGACCTTGCCGGTGACCAGCGGCATCGGCGTCATGACCTCGCGCACCTGGCGGCTGCGGTCCATCTCGAAGGCCATGTCGCGGTTGGTCACGATGCCCAGCAGCTTGCCCGCGGCGTCGGTGACCGGCACCCCGCTGATCCGGAACTTGGCGCACAGCGCGTCCGCCTCGGCCAGCGGCGCGTCCGGCCGGACCGTGATCGGGTCGGTGACCATCCCGGACTCGGAGCGCTTGACCAGGTCGACCTGGTTGGCCTGGTCCTCGATCGACAGGTTGCGGTGCAGCACGCCCGCGCCGCCCTGTCGCGCCATGGCGATCGCCATCCGCGCCTCGGTGACCTTGTCCATCGCGGCCGAGAGCAGCGGGATGTTGACCCGGACGTTCCGCGAGACGCGGGACGCGGTGTCGACGGCGTTGGGCAGCACCTCCGACGCGCCGGGCAGCAGCAGCACGTCGTCGTATGTCAGCCCGAGCATGGCGAATTTGGCGGGCATACCCTCGACGTTGTCACTCATGACACCTTCCCCAATGCTCTTGCCTCAGCGCGGACTCCCATGCTAACGGCCTTGTACGGTGTCTCATTCCACGAGCAATGAGGGCCTCGTCACTTGTACTTTCCTACGTCTACTTCCCGTCGTAGGGCGAGCGGGACGGCGATCCATCGGACGCCGCGCTGTCCGGGGGGCTACTGCTCGGCCAGCGCCCGCAGCCTGCTCAGGGCCCGGTGCTGGGCGACCCGCACCGCACCGGGCGACATGCCCAGCATCTGCCCGGTCTCCTCGGCCGTCAGCCCCACCGCCACCCGCAGCAGAACCAGTTCCCGCTGGTTCTCCGGCAGATTCGCCAGCAGCTTCTTGGCCCACTCCGCGTCGCTGCTCAGCAGCGCCCGCTCCTCGGGACCCAACGAATCGTCCGGCTGCTCGGGCATCTCGTCCGACGGCACGGCCGTACTGCCCGGATGCCGCATCGCGGCCCGCTGAAGATCGGCGACCTTGTGGCCGGCGATGGCGAAGACGAACGCCTCGAAGGGCTTCCCGGTGTCGCGGTAGCGCGGCAGCGCGCACAGCACCGCGACACAGACCTCCTGCGCCAGATCCTCGACGAAGTGCCGGGCGTCGCCGGGCAGCCGGGAGAGCCGGGTGCGGCAGTAGCGCAGAGCGAGGGGGTGGACGTGGGCCAGCAGGTCGTGGGTGGCCTGCCGGTCTCCTTCGACGGCGCGTGCGACGAGAGCGCCGATCTCCTGCTTCCCGTCATCGCGCATCGGTCCATGGTGCCTTGACGCCGAACGATCCGCGGCATCAGGTCCACACTTGTGCACTGAAGCGTTATGCGCGGCAGGTGCGCCGGCTGTCATCTCGTGCGCCCTCCCCTCCTGCCCGACCGGCCCGTCCCCGAGGAACTCCATGCCTCAAGCATGCGGCACCGCGCGGGGAATCGGGCCGCCGTGGCACCGGGCAGCGTGCGGGGCACCATGTCGCCCCGCCCGCCAGAGGGCGGGCGGGGATCTTCATTACCCCGCATCGCTGCACGTCACGACGGTTCAGCGGACCAGGCCCCAGCGGAAACCGAGTGCCACCGCATGCGCCCGGTCGGAGGCGCCGAGCTTCTTGAAAAGCCGCCGCGCGTGCGTCTTGACGGTGTCTTCGGAGAGAAACAGCTCACGTCCGATCTCGGCGTTGGAGCGGCCGTGGCTCATGCCCTCCAGCACCTGGATCTCGCGGGCGGTGAGCGTCGGCGCGGCGCCCATCTCGGCCGACCGCAGCCGGCGCGGGGCGAGCCGCCACGTCGGATCGGCCAGGGCCTGCGTCACCGTCGCGCGCAGCTCGGCGCGCGAGGCGTCCTTGTGCAGATAGCCGCGGGCGCCGGCGGCGACCGCCAGCGCGACCCCGTCCAGGTCCTCGGCCACCGTGAGCATGATGATCCGGGCACCGGGGTCGGCGGACAGCAGCCGGCGCACGGTCTCGACACCGCCGAGGCCGGGCATCCGTACGTCCATCAGAATCAGGTCCGAGCGGTCGGCCCCCCAGCGGCGGAGGACCTCCTCGCCATTGGCCGCGGTGGTCACGCGCTCGACGCCGGGCACGGTTGCAACCGCCCGTCGGAGCGCCTCTCGGGCAAGCGGGGAGTCGTCGCAGACGAGGACGGATGTCATGACCGCCCTCCGCAGCTGATGCGCGTCACCTTGAGCCTCCAGGCTGGTACGTATCGTCACCTGGGCGGTTGGCGCACCCCTCGGACACCTGCCCGAGGACTACCTCTGCCAACCACCTCCGCACACTCAACGACGGTCACTCGAAAGAGTTACGGCTTCGGCGACCGAGTTCAGCACGCTCCGTGAGGAGCCGGATACGCAGACGACTCACCGAGCTGCCGGCATCCGCGCGTGCACCCTATGCCCTATTTGGCTCTGTTTCTTCCATTTTCGCGTTGACTGCGGCTAGATTCGCAATGAGTCATATTTACATCTACTTCGACAGTAGATGTAACGTCGTGAGCACCGAGCCCGATACGCATCGCCTCCGAGGGGACAAGCAATGGCAGATTTCTCCCGCCTCCCGGGCCCGAACGCAGACCTCTGGGACTGGCAGCTGCTGGCCGCCTGCCGCGGCGTCGACAGCTCGCTCTTCTTCCATCCCGAGGGCGAGCGGGGGGCGGCCCGCAGCGCGCGGGAGGCGTCGGCGAAGGAGGTCTGCATGCGCTGCCCGGTGCGGGCCCAGTGCGCGGCGCATGCGCTGGCCGTCCGCGAGCCCTACGGCGTCTGGGGCGGCCTCACGGAGGACGAACGCGAGGAGCTCATGGGGCGGGCCCGGCACCGGATGGTCCCGGCCAGCTCGCTGCCCGGACACGCGACCATGCCGGGCGCCTGACCGACAGCACCCCGCACCATTCGAAGAAACGTTCCTGCACGCCTGACGGACGGCACCGCTCGCGGCGGTCAGCGTCCCGCGGCGTCCGCCAGCTGATCCAGCATCGCCCCGACCGCGGGCACGTGCGCCAGGTCCGGCAGCGTGAGCGCGACGATCTCGCGGTGCACCGGAGGCTCCATCCGCACCGTCGACGCCCCCTTGGGACGCACCGACTCCAGCGTCAGCTCGGGCAGCGCCGCGACCCCCAGCCCCGCCCCGACCAGCCCGATCACCGCCGGATAGTCGTCGGTGGCGAAGTCGATGCGCGGGGTGAACCCGGCGCGCTCGCACACCTCGACCAGATGCGTGCGGCAGCGCGGGCAGCCCGCGATCCACGGCTCGTCGGCCAGGTCCGCGAAGCACGCGGCACCGACCTTCGCCAGCCGGTGGCCGTCCGGCACCAGCCCGACCAACCGGTCCGACAGCACCGGCCGGACCACCAGGTCCTCCCACTCCGCCCCGGCGGACGGGTCCGCGCCGGGCGCCTCGGGGTAGCGGAACGCCAGCGCGATCTCGCACTCGCCGTTGCGCAGCAGCTCGATCGAGCGCGGCGGCTCGGCCTCGTCCAGCGACACCCGGACCCCCGGGTGCGCGGCCCGCATCCTGGCCAGCGCCGTCGGCACCAGCGTCGAGCTGCCCGACGGGAACGACACCAGCCGCACCCGCCCCGAGCGCAGCCCCGCGATGGCCGCGACCTCGTCCTCGGCCGCGCTGAGCCCCGCCAGGATGCCGGCCGCGTGCCGGACCAGCGCCCCGCCGGCCTGCGTCAGCCGCATCTCGCGCCCGGTGCGCACCAGCAGCGGGGTGCCGGCGGACTGCTCCAGGGCCTTCATCTGCTGGCTGACCGCGGGCTGGGTGCAGCCCAACTCCCGCGCGGCGGCGGAGAAGGAACCGGTCCGGGCGACGGCGCGCAGCACGCGGAGATGACGGGCTTCGATCACCCTTCGAGCATAAGCGATTCTTGGACAGAACATGAAAAATAGCGTGAAGTCTTTTGCCGGATGTCCTACCGTGCGCACATGAACGCGACGTTGCTGACCGTGAACATCGGGCGGGCCGCCCCGTCCGCCCACAGCTCCGCCGAGGGCGGAACGGGCATCGACAAGCGCCCGGTGGACGGGCCCGTGGCGGTGGCCGCCCCCGGCCCCAAGGGCACCGCCGGCAGCGGCCTCGCGGGCGACGCGGTGGTCGACCGGCGCCACCACGGCGGCGACGACCAGGCCGTCTACGCCTACGCCCGCGAGGACCTCGACGACTGGCAGCGGCAACTGGACCGCGAGTTGGCCAACGGCGTCTTCGGCGAGAACCTCACCACCGCCGGCCTGGACGTCACCAACGCCCGGATCGGCGAACGCTGGCGCATCGGCCAGGAGGTGCTGCTGGAGGTCACCTCGCCGCGGATCCCCTGCCGGACGTTCCAGGGCTGGCTGGACGAACGCGGCTGGATCAAGCGGTTCACCCAGGCGGCGGTGCCCGGCGCGTACCTGCGGGTCCTGGAAGCCGGCGAGATCCGCGCCGGCGACACCGTGACGGTCGAGCACCGGCCCGACCACGACGTCACCGTCGCGCTGATGTTCCGTGCCCTCACCACCCGGCGCGAACTGCTGCCGCGACTGCTGGCGGCGGGCGACGCCCTGCACGAAGAGGCCCGGGCGACGGCGACGAAGTACGCGGCGCAGAGCGCGAACTGACCCCGCGGGGCCCGGGCGACCGGGCCCCGGCGACGCGATGCCGCCTCGCACCGCGCGGTCGGTCCCGGCTCTACTCCGGGCCGTACTTCCGGCCGGTGCGCGAGGTCAGGCCGCCCAGCACGCCGCGCGGCGCCAGCTTCACGACGCCCATCAGGGCCTTGTAGCGCGGGTCCGGAATGGACAGCGACTTGCCGCGCGCCAGATCCTTCATGGCCGCGTCCACGAGCTTGTCCGCGTCCAGCCACATCCAGCCCGGGATGTTGTCCGTGCCCATCCCGGCCCGCTGGTGGAACTCGGTCCGCACGAAGCCCGGGCACAGCGCCATCAGGCGCACCCCGCTGCCCGCCAGGTCGCGCGCCGCGCCCTGGGTGAACTGCACGACCCACGCCTTGCTCGCGCCGTACGTGCCGCGCGGGACGAACGCCGCGACCGACGCCACATTGACCACGGCGCCGCGCCGGCGCTCGCGCATCCCGCGCACCCCGGCCGTGGTCAGCCGCAGCACCGCCTCGCAGTGCACCTTCAGCATCGCCAACTCGTCGGCCATCGTGACCTCGAGGTACTCGCCCTTGTTGCCGAAGCCGGCGTTGTTGACCAGCAGGTCCACCGGGCGCCTGGTGTCGGCCAGGCGCGCCTCGACGGCGGCGATGCCGTCCTCCGTCGCCAGGTCGGCGCTGAGCACCTCCGCCTCGATCCCGTGCCGGTCGTGCAGTTCGGTGGCCTGCTCCCGGAGACGCTTCTCGTCGCGGGCCACCAGCACCACGCTGTGCCCGTCGCCCGCGAGTCGGCGGGCGAATGCGGCGCCGATGCCGGCCGTTGCTCCTGTGATCAATGCAGTCGTCATACCGGAACGGTAGCGGGGGGCCGGCGCTTCCCACGGTGCGGCCGGGGTGGCGTTTGGCTTCCGTCGGTCCGCGGCGGATTCGGGAGGCCATGGCCCCCCGCGTCGTCGGCCGCCCCGCCGTACCGGCCGGCGGGCCGTGAACGGTCGGGGCCGCCGGCGGGTAGGCACCGACCGCCAGGGGCGGCGGAAGCCGAGCGTCCGCCCCGCCGCGACGCAGGAGGAGTCGAGAGATGCGCCCAGCACTGCTTCTGGCCATGGGGCCGGGTATCGCCGAGCGGCTGTTCGGGGAGCCGCAGCGGGTCCGGCTCGAACGGCTGGCCCGGACGGACTGCCGGCTCGTCGCACACGAGTTGGCCGCGCCGGGGCCCGCGGTGGCCGCCGCCCTCGACGGGGCCGAGGTGCTGCTCACCTGCTGGGGCGCCCCACCGCTGACCGCGGAGGTGCTCGCGGCGGCGCCCCGGCTGCGGGCCGTCGTGCATGCGGCCGGGTCCGTCAAGCAGCTCGTCACCGACGCCTGTTGGGACCGGGGCGTCGCCGTCAGTTCGGCCGCCGCGGTCAATGCGCAGCCGGTCGCGGAGTACACGCTGGCCGCGATCCTGTTCGCCAACAAGCGCGTACTGCACGCCGCCCACCGCTACCGCACCCTGCGCGCGCCCCACGACTGGCTGGGCGAACTGGACGGCGCCGGCAACCACGGCCGCACCGTCGGCATCGTCGGCGCCTCCCGGATCGGCCGCCGTGTCCTGGCGTTGCTGCGCCCGTTCGACCTGCGGGTGCTGCTCCACGACCCGTACGTGGACGAGGAGGAGGCGGGGCGGCTGGGGGTCGAGCCGGTGGCGTTGGCGGAGTTGTGCGCGCGCAGCGACGTGGTCAGCGTGCACGCGCCGGAGGTGGCCGCCACCCGGCATCTGATCGGCGCCCGCGAGTTGGCGCTGATGCCGGACGGGGCGACGCTCGTCAACACCTCCCGCGGGTCGCTGGTGGACGAGGCGGCGCTGGTCGCGGAGTTGCGCAGCGGGCGGATCTCGGCCGTGCTCGACGTCACCGAGCCCGAACTCCCGCTCGCCGGCTCACCGTTGTACGACCTGCCGAACGTGCTGCTCACACCGCATGTCGCCGGGTCCATGGGCACCGAGCTGCGGCGGATGGCCGACCATGCCCTCGACGAGGTGGAGCGGTATGCGCGGGGCCTGCCGTTCGCGGATCCGGTGCGGCGGGAGGGGCTGGGGCACTCGGCCTGACGGGTTCCGGGTACGGGCGAGGCCCGGCCCGCTGGGGTGCGGGGCCGGGCCTCGTGGGGTGCCGGCGCGGACGCGGCCGGCGGTTGCGCAGGGGTCAGTGCGCGTGGCCGTGGCCGTGACCGGCGGCGGCAGCCTCTTCCTCTTCCTTCTTCTCGACGACCAGGGTCTCGGTCGTGAGCAGGAGGGAGGCGATGGAGGCGGCGTTCTCCAGGGCGGAGCGGGTGACCTTGACCGGGTCGATGACGCCGGCCTTGACCAGGTCGCCGTACTCGCCGGTGGCGGCGTTGAAGCCGTTGCCCTTGTCGAGCTCGGCCACCTTGGAGGTGATCACGTAGCCCTCCAGGCCGGCGTTCTCGGCGATCCAGCGCAGCGGCTCGACGGCGGCGCGGCGGACCACGGCGACACCGGTGGCCTCGTCGCCGTCCTTGTCGAGGTTGCCCTCCAGGACCTTGACGGCGTGGACCAGCGCGGAGCCACCACCGGAGACGATGCCCTCCTCGACCGCGGCGCGGGTCGCGGAGATGGCGTCCTCCAGACGGTGCTTCTTCTCCTTGAGCTCGACCTCGGTGGCCGCGCCGACGCGGATCACGCAGACGCCGCCGGCGAGCTTGGCGAGGCGCTCCTGGAGCTTCTCGCGGTCCCAGTCGGAGTCGGTGCTCTCGATCTCGGCCTTGATCTGGGCGACGCGGCCCTGGACGTCCTCGGAGTTGCCACCGCCGTCGACGAGGGTGGTGTCGTCCTTGGTGATGGTCACGCGGCGGGCGGTGCCCAGCACGTCCAGGCCGACCTGGTCGAGCTTGAGGCCGACCTCCTCGGCGACGACGGTGCCGCCGGTGAGGGTGGCCATGTCGCCGAGCATCGCCTTGCGGCGGTCACCGAAGCCGGGGGCCTTGACGGCCACCGCGTTGAAGGTGCCGCGGATCTTGTTGACGACGAGGGTGGAGAGGGCCTCGCCCTCGACGTCCTCGGCGATGATCAGCAGCGGCTTGGAGGCGTTCGCCTGGATGATCTTCTCGAGCAGCGGCAGAAGGTCCTGGATGGAGGAGATCTTGCCCTGGTGGATCAGGATGTAGGGGTCATCGAGGACGGCCTCCATACGCTCCTGGTCGGTGACCATGTACGGCGAGAGGTAGCCCTTGTCGAAGGCCATGCCCTCGGTGAAGTCCAGCTCCAGGCCGAAGGTGTTGGACTCCTCGACGGTGATCACACCGTCCTTGCCGACCTTGTCCATGGCCTCGGCGATCAGCTCGCCGACCTGCGGGTCCTGGGCGGACAGCGCGGCGACGGCGGCGATGTCGGACTTGTCGTCGATCGGGCGGGCGGTCGCCAGCAGCTCGTCGGAGACGGCCTTGACGGCGGCGTCGATGCCCTTCTTCAGGGCGGCCGGGGAGGCACCTGCGGCGACGTTGCGCAGGCCCTCGCGGACCAGCGCCTGGGCCAGCACGGTGGCGGTGGTGGTGCCGTCACCCGCGATGTCGTTGGTCTTGGTCGCCACCTCCTTGACGAGCTGGGCGCCCAGGTTCTCGTACGGGTCCTCGATCTCGACCTCGCGGGCGATGGTGACACCGTCGTTGGTGATGGTCGGGGCACCGAACTTCTTGTCGATGACGACGTTGCGGCCCTTGGGGCCGATGGTGACCTTGACGGTGTCGGCCAGCTTGTTAACGCCGCGCTCAAGGGCGCGACGGGCGTCCTCGTCGAACTTCAGGATCTTCGCCATGGCTGCTTCAAGTCCTCTCGTTGCGATCGTCGGCCTCGCCGCCGTGACCGCTCTCGCTCAAACGAACTGCGCCCCTGCCCCGGGTCGATGAGAACACGGGAACCAGGGGCGCAGATCAGGGCAAATCCGGGTGACTTACTTCTCGACGATCGCGAGCACGTCGCGAGCCGAGAGGACGAGGTACTCCTCGCCGCTGTACTTCACCTCGGTGCCGCCGTACTTGCTGTAGAGCACGACGTCACCGACCTTGACGTCGAGCTCGACGCGCTTGCCGTCCTCGAAGCGACCCGGACCGATCGCCAGGACGACGCCCTCCTGGGGCTTCTCCTTCGCGGTGTCCGGAATGACCAGGCCAGAGGCCGTGGTCTGCTCGGCGTCGAGCGGCTGGACCACGATGCGGTCCTCAAGCGGCTTGATGGCAACCTTGGAGCTGGCGGTCGTCACGATCCGACCTCCCCCTTCGGAGATCTCACGGGGTTAACTGTCTGAGGTGGCGACCAGGTGGATCCGTCGTCGCGGGTGCCGGACCTGCCCGTCGCTGTGTTGGCACTCCCCGAGGGAGAGTGCCAACGCTGAGACTATGACGCGGTTAGCACTCGGTCAAGCGGAGTGCCAGCGCGCCGTATACGCGTACCGTGTCTGCTGCCGGTG
Organism: Streptomyces noursei; assembly: GCF_016917755.1. GTDB lineage: Bacteria > Actinomycetota > Actinomycetes > Streptomycetales > Streptomycetaceae > Streptomyces > Streptomyces yunnanensis. The sequence goes on from NZ_CP070326.1 coordinate 4,578,193, forward strand.
GCCGGGGTGGAGTCGGACACATCCTGCCGGCCGACGGCAACCGCGCCCGCGACCGGCCCGTCTTGCCCCTGGGACCGCTGGCCACCGGGCCACGACCCGGCCGCCCCGCGGCCCTGACCCATCGATCGCGGAGGAACAGTGCGCGGACTGACCAGCGCTTCCCGGAATCCCGGGGGACCGGAGAGCGATGCCGAGCGCACCATGACGTTCGCCGCGCTGGCCCACGCGCCGAACCGTCGGCGCACCGAAGCCTGGCTGCTCGGGTTCGTCGTCTTCATCACCGTCTTCGGCTACGCCTACACCGAGCTGTCGATGAAGGGGCAGCTCCCCGGCGGGCTGGCCGGCTTCGCGGTGAGCGTCTTCTTCATCGCGCTGGTGCCGCACCTGGTCGTCCGCCGGTTCGCGCCGCGCGCCGATCCGCTGATCCTGCCGTTGGCGACACTGCTGACCGGGATCGGGCTGGTGCTACTGCATCGGCTGGACATCACCTACGCGGAGAAACCGCGGCTGCACATCGCCCAGGCGGCGACCGGGCAGCTGGTGTGGACGGTCATCGGAGTGGCGGTCTGCATCGCGATCCTGATGATCCTGCGCGACCACCGGCTGCTCCAGCGCTACATCTACCTGACGATGGCAGTCGCGCTGGTGATGCTGATGGCGCCGGCGTTCTTCGGCGCGGACAAGTTCGGCGCCAAGCGCTGGATCATGCTCGGGCCGCTGTCGCTCCAGCCCGGCGAGTTCGTGAAGATCATGATCGTGGTGTTCTTCGCGGGCTATCTCACGGTCAACCGCGATGCGCTGGCGCTGTCCGGGCGCCGGGTGATGGGCATGCAGCTGCCGCCGGGGCGGCAGCTCGGGCCGATCGCCACGATCTGGGTGATCAGCCTGCTGGTGCTGGTCTTCGAGCGCGACCTGGGCACCTCGCTGATCTTCTTCGGCGTCTTCGTGATCATGCTCTACATGGCCACCGAGCGCACCAGCTGGGTGGTCTGCGGCCTGCTCATGGCCGTGGTCGGCGCCGGCGTCGTCGGCTCGACCGAACCGCACGTCAAGGGCCGTGTGATGGCCTGGCTGCACCCGATGGACATCTTCCTGCCGGAGAACAAGCGGCCGCCGGGCCTGATCTCCGACCAGGCGGCACAGGCGCTGTTCAGCTTCGGCAGCGGCGGGATAGGCGGCTCCGGGCTCGGCCAGGGCCACCCCGAGCTGATCGGATTCGCCGGCAACAGCGACTTCATCCTCACCACCGTCGGCGAGGAACTGGGGCTGGCCGGCGTGATGGCCGTCCTGCTGTTCTACGCGCTGCTGGCCCAGCGCGGGATGCGGGCAGGGCTGACCGCCCGCGACCCGTTCGGCAAGCTGCTGGCGGTCGGGCTCTCCGGCGCGCTGCTGCTCCAGGTCTTCGTCGTCACCGGCGGCGTCACCGGCCTGATCCCGCTGACCGGCAAGGCGCTGCCGTTCCTCGCGGCGGGCGGCTCGTCGATGGTCGCGAACTGGGTGATGGTGGCGGTGCTGCTGCGGGTCAGCGACAGCGCCCAGCGGCGCCGGGAGCCGGTCCGCCCGTCCCCGGAGCGGCCGGACGCCGACGCGACCCAGCGGGTGCCGCGGATCAGCGGGCCGCCCGCGCCCGGGGCCTGACGGAGACGCTTCCGCCGACCGGCCCGCGGGACCGTCCGCGGGCCGGCCCACCGGCTGGCCCACAATGGTGCGGGTGACCGACCTCGACACCTTCTCCGCGCTGCTCGCCCCCGAGGGCCAGGAACTGCTGGCCCTCCTACGGGACCACGACCCGGCGGACGAGCTGGCGACCGCCACCCGCCTCCGCCGCGACCATCCCGCACTGCTGGTCTCCGCCGCCCTCGGGCAGGCCCGGCTGCGCCAGCGGGCCGCCGCGAAGTTCGGCGCGGACGCCGCGCGGATGTACTTCACCCCCAACGGCGTCGAGCAGTCCACCCGCACCTCGGTCGCCGCCCACCGCGCCGCCCGGCTCGCCGCGGCCGGCGTGCGGACCCTGGCCGACCTGTGCTGCGGGATCGGCGGCGACGCGCTCGCGCTGGCCCGGGCCGGGATCCGGGTACTGGCCGTGGACCGCGACCCGCTGGCCTGCGCGGCGGCCCGGGCCAACGCCGAGGCGCTGGGGCTGGCCGACCTCATCGAGGTGCGGTGCGCGGACGTCACCGAGGTCGACACCGCCGGGTACGACGCGGTGTTCGTGGATCCGGCGCGGCGCAAGGGAGTTCGCGGTGGCCGGATTTTCGATCCGGAGGCGTATGCGCCGCCGCTGTCCTGGGCGGTCGGGGCGGCCCGTTCGGCACCGTGCGCGGCGTTGAAGATCGCACCCGGGGTGCCGCACGAGGCGCTGCCCGAGGACGCCGAGACGGAGTGGATCTCCGACGGCGGGGACGTGAAGGAGGCCGTGCTGTGGTTCGGCACCGGCCGGGGCGGCGCCCGCCGGGCCACGCTGCTGCCGGCCGGCGACTCCCTGGTCGGCGCCGGCCTCCCGGACCCCGAGCCGGGGCCGGTGGGCGACTGGCTCTACGAGCCCGACGGCGCGGTGATCCGCGCCCATCTGGTCGCCGACGTCGCGGAGCAGGTCGACGGACGGCTGATCGACCCGACCATCGCGTATGTGACGGCGGACCGGCTGACGCCGACGCCGTACGCCACCGCCTACGCGATCACCGACGTGCTGCCCTTCAACGTCAAGAAGCTGAAGGCGCTGCTACGGGAGCGCGAGGTGGGCGTCGCGGTGATCAAGAAGCGCGGGTCCGCGGTGGAGCCCGAGGAGCTGCGCCGCAAGCTCAAGCTCGCCGGGCCGCACACCTGCACGGTCTTCCTCACCCGGGTCGCGGGGGCGCCCACGATGCTGCTGGGCCACCCCGCGGGGCAGGGCGCCTGACGGCGGGCGGGTGCGGGCGTGCGGGCGGGTGCGGGCGGCCCGGCCCGTCGGCCTAGGCCAGGTCGGTCAGATCCTCGGCGTAGACCTGGGAGAGCGGCTGCGGGCCCACGTACTGCTGGCAGGCGCACGGCCGGGCCTCGTAACGGGCGGGCCGCTGGTCCGCGTCCCAGGCGACGGCGGTCCGCACCAGCTCATGGCACTTGCCCTGTTTGTCATGCTTGGCGAGGTGGTGCTCGCAGCCGCAGACGGCGGCCGGCGGCCGGTCCGCCGCCTCCAGGGCCAGGCGCTCCTCGCGGCGGGCCTCGATGAGGGCGAGCTTGCGCTTGTGGCGCGTCTTGAGCGCCTTGCGGACCGTGCCGCGCACCGCGGTGCCGGCGTAGATGGCCGGCCCGGCCAGGAAGAAGAGATACCACCAGTCCATCGCGCGTCCCCCGTCGTCCCCCGTGTGCGGCCGGGGCGGTCGGCCCACGCCCCGGCCACCAGGATAGAGCGTCGCGCGACGCCTCCCACCAGCCGGAACGCCGACGGCCGGAACGCCTACGAGTAGAGGTTGTCCTTGCTCAGCTCGTGGAAGTGGTCGTGGTCGTGCGCATGCCCGTGGGTGTGGGCGTGCGGGTCCGGGACGTGGGTCTCGGTGACCGGCAACGAGGAGTCCGCGGAGAGGTCCCAGGCGGACGCCGGGCGGTTGCGGGCCACCATCTCGGCGCCCAGAGCCGCCACCATCGCCCCGTTGTCGGTGCACAGCTTGGGGCGCGGCACCCGCAGCCGGATGCCGGCGTCCTCGCAGCGGCGCTCGGCCATCGCCCGCAGCCGGGAGTTGGCCGCCACCCCGCCGCCGATCATCAGATGGTCCACGCCGTTGTCCTTGCAGGCCCGCACGGCCTTGCGGGTCAGGACGTCGACGACCGCCTCCTGGAAGGACGCCGAGACGTCCGCGACCGGCACCTCCTCGCCGGCCGCCCGCTTGGCCTCGATCCAGCGGGCCACCGCGGTCTTCAGTCCGGAGAAGGAGAAGTCGTAGAGGGGGTCGCGGGGGCCGGTCAGCCCGCGCGGGAAGCGGATCGCGTCCGGGTCGCCCTCGCGGGCCATCCGGTCGATGACCGGGCCGCCGGGGAAGCCGAGGTGGAGCACCCGCGCCACCTTGTCGAACGCCTCGCCGGCGGCGTCGTCGATGGTCGCGCCGAGCGGACGGACGTCGGAGGTGATGTCCGGGGCCAGCAGCAGCGACGAGTGACCGCCGCTGACCAGCAGCGCCATCGTCGGCTCCGGCAGCGGACCGTGCTCCAGCTGGTCCACGCAGATGTGCGAGGCGAGGTGGTTGACGCCGTAGAGCGGCTTGCCGAGGGCGTAGGCGTACGCCTTGGCGGCCGAGACGCCCACCAGCAGGGCGCCCGCCAGGCCGGGGCCCGCGGTGACCGCGATGCCGTCCAGGTCGGAGGCGGCGACCCCGGCGTCCTTCAGCGCGCGCTGGATGGTGGGGACCATCGCCTCCAGATGGGCGCGGGAGGCCACCTCGGGCACCACCCCGCCGAAGCGGGCGTGCTCGTCGACGCTGGAGGCGACCGCGTCGGCCAGGAGGGTGTGGCCGCGGACGACGCCGACACCGGTCTCGTCGCAGGAGGTCTCGATACCGAGGACGAGCGGTCCACCGCGGGAGTCAGCCATGTTCACGTTCCTTGTACGGAGGGTGCTTCGGAGGAGGTCTGGGAGGGGCGGCGCATCACCAGTGCGTCGACGTTGCCGGGCTGGTAGTAGCCGCGGCGGAAGCCGATCGGCTCGAAGCCGAAGCGCTCGTAGAGGCGCTGCGCGCGGGTGTTGTCGACCCGCACCTCCAACAGCACCTCGTGGCATTCGAAGTCGGTGGCGGTGGCGAGCAGCGCGGACAGCAGCCGGGCGCCGAGGCCGCTGCCCCACTGGTCGCGGGCGGTGGCGATGGTCTGTACGTCGCCGGTGCCGTCGATCGCGGCCAGCCCGCCGTAGCCGACGATCCGGCCTGCCCGCCGGTCGCCCGACGGCTGCTCCTCAGCGGCACCTCTGCGCGGCGGCACCTGCAACTCGGCGACGAGGTAGCGGCGGGTGGCCAGCGGGCCGCGGGCGTGCGCGAGTTCGGACCAGAACATCCCCGGCGACCAGGCGTCCTCGGGGAAGAGGTCACGCTCCAGCTCCAGCACCGGGTCCAGGTCCCACCAGCGCATCTCCCGCAGCACGACGGACGGCCCGGTCGCCTCGGGTCGGCCACTCACTGGGGAGTGACCACCTTGTAGTTGGCCGGTACCTGGGCGTCGGGGCGGCGCAGGTACAGCGGTCGCGGCGGCAGCAGCTCCTCGCCGGCGGCCAGCTTCCGCGCGGCGAGCTCGGCCAGCGCGGCGGCGGACTGGTGCTCGGGCCCGTCCCGCCGGACGCCGGTGAAGACGGTGTCGTACAGCAGCGCGCCGGCGCCCACGGCGGGGACCCCGGCGACCTCGTCGGCGATCTCGGCGGGGCGGTCCACGGCCGGCTCGGTCAGCCGGGCCGGGGGGAGGTCGGGCGACGGGCGGGCCGCGTAGCGCGCCCAGTAGACCTCCTTGCGGCGGGCGTCGGTGGCCACGACGAAGGGTTCGGTCAGACCGGAGGCGTGGGCGATGCCGTCCAGCGAGCACAGGCCGTGGACCGGGACGCCGAGCGCCGCCCCGAAGGTGGTGGCCGTCACCAGCCCCACCCGCAGCCCGGTGTACGGGCCGGGTCCGACGCCGACCACGATGTCGGTGACCTCGGCGAGCTTGTGCCCGGCCTCGGTCAGCACCCGGTCGACGGCGGGCAGCAGCAGTTCGCCGTGCCGGCGCGCGTCCACTTCCCCGGCGGCGGCGAGGGCGCGGGAGCCGTCGTGGAGCGCGACGGTGACGGCGGGGGTGGCGGTGTCAAGAGCTAGCAGCAGCACGCCTTTAAGACTACGGCGCGGCCGGCGGTGCCCGTCGCGGTGCTACCGTCGATCCGCAGCCAGCCCGGTCAGCACAACAGCCAGCAGCCTCCCGCCCACGGGCGAGGAGCGTACGGAAAGGTGGCACCGCGGTGCCCGCTAAGAGCAGCACGATCGTCACCGGTCTCACCGCGGCCGCCCTGATCGCGATCGGTGTGCTGGGCTTCCAGGCGTCCGCCTCCGCCTCCGGTCCGCTCGCCCCGGTCCGGGGCGACGCCCGGGCGGCCGACAAGCAGCCGGACGCCCACGACCAGCACGACAAGAAGGACAAGCCGCCGGCCCCGGTGCCGGTCCCGGCGCAGTCCGGCACCGGCAAGCGCGTGGTCTACGCGCTGGGCGCCAAGCGGGTCTGGCTGGTGGGCGCGAACGGCACGGCGCAGCGGACGTTCACGGTGACGCCGAGCACGGTGCACCCGGCGCCGGGGACGTACCCGGTCAGCTCGCGGTCGGTGAGCGTGACCGGCTCGGACGGGGTGGCGATCGAGCACGTGGTGCGGTTCGCCGGCGTCGACGGGGTGGCCATCGGCTTCAGCGCGGCGGTCGACGGCTCCACGCCCACGCCGAGCGGGGCGAGCGGAAAGAAGACCGGCGGCATCCGGGAGTCGCGCGAGGACGGCGCGGCACTGTGGGACTTCGCGGTGCGCGGTGTGAAGGTCGTCGTCGTCCCCTGAGCCCGCCGGGCCCGGCCGCTTCGCCCCTGTGGGTTACGCGGCGTCGCGCCCCGGAGTGGACGCCCGCCCCTCGGGTCCGTCGCCGCCCGACCCGCCCGTTCGCCCGGCTTCGGTGTCCTCGGCCCGCTCCTGCGCGCCGTTGCGCTGCTGTGCGCGGGGTTCCGCCGCGGCGTCCGGCGGTGTGGAGACGGCGCTGGCCGCGGCGCAGGCCGCAAGGAGTTCGTTCATCGTCGGCGGCGCCTTCCGCGCGTCCTGTTCGGCGCGCCCGGCCGCCGCGACGGGGGTGGCCCCGCGCCGTTCGGTCGTGGGCTGGTGGGGGGACATGGACGCCTCCCGGGCTCCTGGGGCAAGCGACAGGGGTTAGGGTCTACTTAGGTACACCTAACCAGGGCTCTCCCACCCATGTGACCACGCCTGACACCGCCGACGCAACATCTTGCCGACGGCTTGTCGGAAACTACCGCCCCACACCGCCCAACAAGGGCCCTTTTGCACCCTTTCGTCAGCAGATCTCCAGTTCCGGGAGCCCGGCGTCCGCCCAGCGCCCACCGATCCCGGTGACCGTCACCTCGCGGACGTCGTCCACGTCCTCCTCCGGGTGTCCGTCCGCGCCACTGGGGGCGTCAGCGCCCACGGCCCGGCCGATGACGACGTGCAGCCGGTCCTCCGCCAGCTCCTCGACCTTGCCGTCGCCCCACTCGACGACCACCACCGACTCCGGCAGCGAGACGTCGAGGTCCAGGTCCTCCATCTCGTCCAGGCCGCCGTCGAGCCGGTACGCGTCGACGTGCACCAGCGCCGGGCCACCGGTCAGCGACGGGTGCACCCGGGCGATGACGAAGGTCGGCGAGGTCACGGCGCCCCGCACGCCCAGGGCCTCGCCCAGACCGCGGGTCAGCGTGGTCTTCCCCGCGCCCAGCTCACCGCTGAGCAGCACCAGGTCGCCGGGGCGCAGCAGCGGCGCCAACCGGCGGCCCAACTCCTGCATCTGATCGGGGGACTTGACGGTTACGCGGGCAGTCGCGCCAGTGGTGCTCATGCCGCAAATGGTACGGCCCGGACGGGGCGATGGTCCCGCACCGAGCCCGGGACCGCCGTCCGGGACCGCCGTCCGGGACCGGCTCAGGCCCGCGCGGTGCGCGACCGGCGGGCCGCCGCGCCCGCCCGTTCCACCAGCGCCACCAGGTGGTCGTTGACCAGCTCGGGCCGCTCCAGCATCACCAGGTGCCCGGCGCCCGGCACGCACACCAGCTCGGCGTCCGGCAGCACCTCGGCGATGGTCCGGCTGTGCTCGGCCGGGGTGATCAGGTCCTCCTCGCCGGCGAGCACCAGCGCGGGCACCGCGTCGTACGCCACCAGCGCCTCGGTCTTGTCATGGACCGCGAACGCCGGGAAGAACTCGGCGACCACATCGATCGGGGTCGCCTCGATCAGCCGCTCCCCGAACCGCGCGATCGCCGGATCCACGTCATCGGACCCGAACGAATAGCGCTTGATCAGCCCCGCGAACAGATCGGCGGTGGCCCGCCGCCCGCGCTCGACGATCTCGCTCTGCCGGCCCAGCGCCTTGAGCACCCCCGGCGCCAGCCAGTGGAACGCCTTGGAGCCCATCGACGGCAGCCCGAACCCGACCTCGCTCAGCCGGCCCGCCGACGTCCCGATCAGCGCCACGCCGACCACCCGCTCCGCGACGTACTCGGGGAACTGGTCGGCCAGCGCCATCACCGTCATCCCGCCCATGGAGTGCCCGACCAGCACGATCGGCCCCTCGGGCACCGCGGCGTCCAGCACCGCCTTCAGATCCCGGCCCAGCAGGTCGATGGTGACCGGCTCGGTCCCGTCGACCTGTCCGTGGCCGCGGGCCGAGCGGCCGTGGCTGCGCTGGTCCCAGTGGACGGTACGGAGCGCGCCGCGCAGCGCGGCCCGCTGGAAGTGCCAGGAGTCCTGGCTGAGGCAGTAGCCGTGGCTGAAGACGACCGTGGGCGCCGGGGAGCGCCGCCCCAGGGCCGCCGTGAGCCGCTTGTGCAGCCCGCTCCGGGTGTCCTGGGCGGCCCGCACCTCCTTGCCCGCGCGGCCGCCCGCGGTGCCGTTCACGGCCGTCCTGCCGCCCTTGGTCCGCTTGCCGGCCGGGCCGTCCACCACCTCGTCGACCTCGTAGTACAGCTCGGTCCCGTCCTCGGCGATCGCCGCGCCCGGGGTGCCGCGCAGCGTGCCGTACGGGCCGGCCGCGTCCAGCGCCAGCCGGGCCCGGCGGCGCATCCCGCGGCCGACCGTCAGCCGCTCTATGGCCACCCCGGCCGCCGCGCCCGCCGCGACCACGCCGATCGCCAGGCCCGCGACGCCCGCGTGGCGGCCCGCCCGGGCCCAGTTGCCGGCCGCCTCCGCGGCCGTCTCCACGGCCTGCGCCGCGGCCTCCGTGCCGTCGGTCATGCCACACCCCCCGTCAGCGCCGTGTCCTCGCCGGACCGGTCCGGCGCCTCGCTGTCCACATAGACGCGCGGCACCCGCTTCCCGATCCGGGTGACGATCTCGTACCCGATCGTCCCGGCCGCCCGCGCCCAGTCCTCCGCGCTCGGCTCGCCCTGGTCGCCGGGCCCGAACAGCACCGCCGGCTCGCCGGCCTCGGCGTGGTCCCCGCCCAGATCGACGACGAACTGGTCCATCGCGACCCGCCCCGCGATCGTCCGCCACTTCCCGGCGACCAGCACCGGTCCCGTTCCCGACGCGTGCCGCGGGATCCCGTCGGCGTACCCCAGCGGGACCAGCGCCAGGGTCGTCTCCCCCGGCGTCGTGTAGTGGTGCCCGTACGACACCCCGTGCCCGCCCGGTACCCGCTTGACCGACGCCAGCGAAGCCTGAAGCGTCATCGCCTGCCGCAGCCCGAAGTCCTCCGGCGTCCCCACCTCGGGGCTGGGCGACACGCCGTAGATCCCGATCCCCGTCCGCACCAGGTCGAAGTGGGTCTCGGGGAGGGTGAGCAGCGCCGGGGTGTTGGCGATGTGCCGCACCTCCGGCCGCAGCCCGGCCGCCTCGGCGACCGCCAGCGCCCGGCGGAACTCCGCCAGCTGGGCGGCGATCGACGGGTGCCCGGGCTCGTCGGCGCAGGCGAAGTGCGACCAGACACCGGTGACCGCGAGCACGCCCTCCGCCTCGGCGGCGCGAGCGGCGGCGGTCAGCTCCGTCCAGTCCTCCGGCGGGCAGCCGTTGCGCCCCAGACCGGTGTCGATCTTGAGCTGGACGCGGGCGGCCCGGCCACGGTCGCGCGCCGCGGCCACCACCTCCCGCAGCGCCCACATGCCGCTCACCGAGACATCGACGTCCTGCTCGATCGCTCGGCCCCAGGGCCCGCCCGGCGTCCACAGCCAACACAGCAGACGGCCGGTGTCCCCGGCCGCACGCAGCGCCAACGCCTCCTCGGGGAGCGCCACGCCCAGCCAGGGCGCACCGGCCTCGCGAGCGGCGCGGGCACAGCGGATCGCGCCGTGTCCGTAGGCGTCGGACTTGACGACGGCCATCAGCTGCGCCCCGGGGGCGAGGCTCCGCAATGCACGGACGTTCGACCGCACGGCGGCGAGGTCAATGACGGCACGGGCTCGCTTCGCTGTCTCGTTCATCCCCCTCAGTGTCGCAGGCGAGGCGCCGCGCCGGCCGCCTTCCCACGTTGTGGTGAGGGTGGGGTTCGTATTCCACCGGGCCCCGACGCCCCGGCGTGCGCGCCGCCGCGACCGCTCTCACCTGCCCCATCGATGGGCATCCGCCGACGGGCCCGGGCCGCACACCGGCACGCGTGACACCCGCCCCCAGCGGGGCGGTAGACGGACCACCAGCCCCCACGAAGGACAGACAAAAGTGCGGAACGGTAACAAATCGCCCGCGCTGCCACGGCGGCGCGGGCGATCCGCATCCGTCCGGGTCCGGCGGCATCAACAGCCGCTACGACACCACGTTCTCCCAGGCCGCCCCCAACGCCCCGGCCACCTCCGACGCCACGATCGGCTCGCCCCGCGGCCCCGCCGCGTGCCGGCCCGCGAGCCCGTGGAGGTAGGCGCCCACCGAACCGGCGTCCCGCGGCGCGAGGCCCGCGGCCAACAGCGCCCCGGTGAGGCCGGAGAGCACGTCCCCGCTGCCGGCCGTCGCCAACCACCCCGTCCCGGTGGGGTTGACCCGCACCGGAACCCCGGCAGCCGGATCCGCCACCAACGTCGTCGAGCCCTTCAGCAGCACCGTCGCCCCGTACCGCCCCGCCAACTCCCGCACGGAGTCCAGCCGCGCCGCCTCGACCTCCTCGCGCCCCCGCCCCAGCAGCGCCGCCGCCTCCCCCGCGTGCGGCGTCAGCAGGGTCCCGGCCGCCCGCCGCCGCACCTGATCGGGCGTCAGGAAGCGGAGCCCGTCCGCGTCCACCAGCACCGGGACGTCCGCCGTCAGCACGTCGTCCAGCCCCTCCGACTCGTCACCGAGACCGGGCCCGATGACCCACGACTGGACCCGGCCCGCCTTCCCCGGCGGCCCGCTGTGCACCAGGGTCTCCGGAAACCGCGCCAGCACCGCGTCGGCCGCCGGCCCCACGTACCGCACCGCCCCGGCGCCGCCCCGCAGCGCGCCGGCCACCGCCAGCACCGCCGCCCCCGGATAGCGCGCCGACCCGGCGACCACCCCGACCACCCCGCGCCGGTACTTGTCGCTCTCCGCGGCCGGCCGCGGCAGCAGCTCCGCCACGTCCGCGTGCTGCAGCGCCTCCACGTCGGCGGTGGCCGGCGGGCGCAGGCCGATGTCCACCAGGCGGAGCGCGCCGGCCCGTTCGCGCGCCGGGTCGATCAGCAGGCCCGGCTTGTACGCGCCGAACGTGACGGTCGCGTCCGCCCGTACGGCGTCACCGGGCACCTCGCCGGTGTCGGCGTCCACCCCGCTCGGCAGATCGACGGCCACCACGATCGCCGCCTCCCGCGCCGCGCCGGCGAGCCGGGCCGCCTCCGGGCGCAGCCCGCCCCGGCCGCCGATGCCGACGATGCCGTCCACCACCAGGTCGGCCCGCCCGATGTCGCGGAGCGGATCGGCCGAGACCCGGCCACCGGCCGCGCACAGGGCCGCCAGGCCGCCGGCGTGGGCCCGTTCGGGCGAGAGCAGTACGGCGACCACCCCGGCGCCGCGGCGGGCCAGCCGGGCGCCGGCATGGAGCGCGTCCCCGCCGTTGTCGCCGCTGCCCACCAGCAGCACCACCCGGGAGCCGTACACCCGGCCCAGCAACTCGGCGCAGGCGACGGCGAGTCCGGCCGCCGCCCGCTGCATCAGGGCCCCCTCGGGCAAACGGGCCATCAGTTCCTGCTCGGCGGCCCGCACGGTCTGAACGCTGTAGGCAGTCCTCATGCGGCCAGTGTCACACCGGGACGGGGCGCCCGTCCCGGACCCGCCCTACCCCTCGGCGATCACCACCGCCGAGGCGACGCCCGCGTCATGACTGAGCGACACATGCCAGTTCTGCACGCCGAGTTCCGCGGCGCGGGCGGCGACCGTGCCGCGCACCCGCAGCCGCGGCTGGCCGCTGTCCTCGACGTACACCTCGGCATCCGTCCAGTGCAGGCCGCCCGGCGCGCCCAGCGCCTTGGCCACCGCCTCCTTGGCGGCGAACCGGGCGGCCAGGGAGGCGATGCCCCGCCGCTCACCGCTCGGCAGCGTCAACTCCGTCCCGTTGAACAGCCGGTGCGCCAGCTCCGGCGTCCGCCGCAGCGCCGCCTCGAACCGGTCGATCTCCGCGACGTCGATCCCGACCCCGATGATCACCGGTCACTCCACCGTGACGGACTTGGCGAGGTTGCGCGGCTGGTCGACCTCGTTGCCGCGGGCGGTGGCCAGCTCGCACGCGAACACCTGGAGCGGCACCGAGGACACCAGCGGTTGCAGCAGCACCGGCGTCCGCGGGATCCGGACGAGGTGGTCGGCGTACGGGACCACCGCCTCGTCGCCCTCCTCGGCGATCACGATGGTGCGGGCGCCGCGGGCCCGGATCTCCTGGATGTTGGAGACGATCTTGTCGTGCAGGACCGACCGGCCGCGCGGCGAGGGGACGACCACGACGACCGGGAGGTCCTCCTCGATCAGCGCGATCGGGCCGTGCTTGAGCTCGCCGGCGGCGAACCCCTCGGCGTGCATGTACGCCAGCTCCTTGAGCTTGAGCGCGCCCTCCAGCGCCACCGGGTAGCCCACGTGGCGGCCCAGGAACAGCACGGTGTTCTTGTCCACGAGCGAGCGGGCCAGCTCGCGGACCGGCTCCATGGTGCCCAGGACCTGCTGCACCTGCGTGCCGATGGCGGCGAGTTCGCGCACCACGTCCCGGATCTCGTCGCCCCACTTGGTGCCGCGCACCTGCCCGAGGTAGAGCGCGACGAGGTAGACCGCGACGAGCTGGGTCAGGAACGCCTTGGTGGACGCCACCGCGACCTCCGGCCCGGCGTGCGTGTAGAGCACCGCGTCGGACTCGCGGGGGATCGTCGAGCCGTTGGTGTTGCAGATGGCGAGCACCCGCGCGCCCTGCTCACGGGCGTGCCGCAGCGCCATCAGGGTGTCCATGGTCTCGCCGGACTGGCTGATCGCGATCACCAGCGTGCGGTGGTCCAGGATCGGGTCGCGGTAGCGGAACTCGCTGGCCAGCTCCGTCTCGCAGGGGATCCGCGTCCAGTGCTCGATGGCGTACTTGGCGATCATCCCGGCGTGGTAGGCGGTGCCGCACGCCACGATGACGACCTTGCTGACCTCCCGCAGCACCGCCGGCGGGATCCGCACCTCGTCCAGCGAGAGCACCCCGGCCGCGTCGACCCGGCCCAGCAGGGTGTCCGCGACCGCCTTCGGCTGCTCGGCGATCTCCTTGAGCATGAAGTAGTCGTAGCCGCCCTTCTCGGCGGCCGACGCGTCCCAGTCGACGTGGTAGTGGCGGACCTCCGCGGGCGCACCGCCGAAGTCGGTGACCGTCACCCCGTCCCGGCGCAGCTCGACGACCTGGTCCTGGCCGAGCTCGATGGCCTCCCGGGTGTACGCGATGAACGCCGCCACGTCCGAGGCCAGGAACGCCTCGTCCTCGCCGAGGCCCACCACCAGCGGGGAGTTGCGGCGCGCCCCGACGACCACGTCCGGCGCGTCGGCGTGCACCGCGACGAGGGTGAACGCCCCCTCCAGCCGCCGGCACACCTGCCGCATCGCCTCGGTCAGCTCGCCGCACGAGGAGTACTCCTCGGCCAGCAGGTGCGCGACCACCTCGGTGTCCGTCTCGGACGCCAACTCATGGCCGCGGTCGGCGAGTTCGGCACGCAGCGCGGCGAAGTTCTCGATGATGCCGTTGTGCACGACGGAGACCCGCCCGGCGTTGTCCAGGTGCGGGTGGGCGTTGGCGTCCGTCGGGCCGCCGTGCGTCGCCCACCGGGTGTGGCCGATGCCCACCGCGCCCGTGGGCAGCGGCCGGTCGGCCAGCTCCTTCTCCAGGTTGGCCAGCTTGCCGGCCTTCTTCGCCGCCGCCAGCCCGCCGTCGGCCAGCACCGCCACCCCGGCCGAGTCGTAGCCCCGGTACTCCAGCCGCTTCAGCCCGGCCAGCACCACCTCAAGGGCGCTCTGCCCGCCCACGTATCCCACGATTCCGCACATGGAGGCAGCCTAGGGCCTGTCGTCGCCTCACCGTCGTCGCCCGGAGGACGGCCGTGCGGCGTCCGAGTCCGCTCAGTACCCGCGGGCTATCCGCTCCTGTGCCTCCCGGACCCGTGCGAGGAGTTCCTCGTCGGCCTCCGGGTCGGCGCCCGGCTCACGGCGCTCCAGGAAGTCCGTCAGGTCCTCGCCGAGATCCTCCTCCGGCAGTTCCTCGGCCAGCTCGGCGTGCACGCGGGCCGCGAAGGCGTCCGCCGCGGCCCGCGCGCCGGCCGCCCTGATCCGGCGTTCCCTGGCCCGCTCGCGCAGCAGTTCCACCAGGCGTGCTCGCACGCCACCCCCCTGTGTCGCCACGGCGCGCTCCCCTGGCGCCGTCCCCGTCCCCGTCCCCGTCCCCGTCCCCGTCCCCGACCGTACCGGGCGCCGCGCCGGCGGGTACAGAAACGCTGGTCCGGCCGTACCGGGCACGGCACCGCCACCCCGCCGCCCGGCGCCGGGGCCCGCCGCGGACAATGGGGCCCGTGCCCCAGACGACGGATTCGCCGCAACGACGCCGCACCGACAGCTCACCGTACGTCGACCTGACGCGCGCGGAGTGGAGCGCCCTGCGGGAGAAGACCCCGCTGCCACTGACCGCCGAGGAGGTCGAACGTCTCCGCGGCCTGGGCGACGTCATCGACCTCGACGAGGTGCGCGACGTCTACCTCCCGCTGTCCCGGCTGCTCAACCTGTACGTCGGCGCCACCAGCAACCTCCGCGGCGCGCTCAACACCTTCCTGGACGACACCGGCAACGGCCACGGCTCGCAGCCCGGCACACCCTTCGTCATAGGCGTCGCCGGCAGCGTCGCGGTCGGCAAGTCCACCACCGCCCGGCTGCTCCAGGCACTGCTGGCCCGCTGGCCGGAGCACCCGCGCGTCGAGCTGGTCACCACCGACGGCTTCCTCTTCCCCAACGCCGAGCTGCACCGGCGGGGGCTGATGTCCCGCAAGGGCTTCCCGGAGTCCTACGACCGCCGGGCGCTGACCCGCTTCGTGGCGGACGTGAAGTCCGGCAAGGCGGAGGTCACCGCGCCCGTCTACTCGCACCTGATCTACGACATCGTGCCCGGCGAGCGGCTGACCGTGCACCGGCCCGACATCCTCATCGTCGAGGGCCTCAACGTCCTCCAGCCGGCACTGCCCGGCGGGGACGGCCGCACCCGGCTGGGCCTCGCCGACTTCTTCGACTTCTCCGTCTACGTGGACGCCCGCACCGAGGACATCGAACGGTGGTACCTCGGCCGCTTCCGCAAGCTGCGCGAGACCGCGTTCCAGAACCCGTTCTCGTACTTCCGCAAGTACACCCAGGTCTCCGAGGACGAGGCGCTGGACTACGCCCGCCTGATGTGGCGCACCATCAACCGGCCCAACCTGGAGCAGAACGTGGCCCCCACCCGGGGCCGCGCCAACCTGGTCCTCCGCAAGGGCCCGGACCACAAGGTACAGCGGCTGTCGCTGCGGAAGCTGTAGACACCGAAGCGGGGCCGCCCTCGACCCGGCAGCATCGCTGCCGTACGAGGGCGACCCCGCCCGGACGGAACTCCGTTATCCCAGCGCGGACTTGACCGCGTCGGCCAGGCGCTGGGCGACGGCCCGCGCCTGCTCGATGTCGGCCGCCTCGACCATCACCCGGACCAGCGGCTCGGTGCCGGAGGGCCGCAGCAGCACCCGTCCGGTGGCGCCCAGCTCCCGCTCCGCCTCGGCGACCGCGGCGGCCAGCTCGGCGGAGCTGGCCACCCGCGACTTGTCGACGTCGCGGACGTTGATGAGGATCTGCGGCAGCCGCTCCATCGCGCCCGCCAGGTCGGCCAGCGACCGGCCGGTCGCCGCGACCCGGGCCGCCAGCATCAGGCCGGTCAGCGTGCCGTCGCCGGTGGTGGCGTGGTCCAGCACGATGACGTGCCCGGACTGCTCGCCGCCCAGCGCGTAGCCGTGGGCCTTCATCTCCTCCAGGACGTACCGGTCGCCGACCGCGGTCTGCACGAGGTCGATGCCCGCGCCCTCCATGGCCAGCTTGAAGCCCAGGTTGGACATGACGGTGGCGACGACGGTGTTCTTGCGCAGCGTGCCGGCGTCGCGCATGCCGAGCGCCAGGACGGCGAGGATCTGGTCGCCGTCGACCTCGTTGCCGGCGTGGTCCACGGCCAGGCAGCGGTCCGCGTCGCCGTCGTGGGCGACACCGAGCGCGGCGCCGTGCTCCAGGACGGCGGACCGGAGCTTGTCGAGGTGGGTGGAGCCGCAGGCGTCGTTGATGTTCAGCCCGTCCGGCTCGGTGCCGATGGTGACGACCTCGGCGCCGGCCCGCGCGAACGCCTCCGGCGAGACCCGGGCCGCGGCACCGTGCGCCCCGTCGATGACGATCTTGAGCCCGTCCAGGCGGTTGGGCAGCACGCCGACCAGGTGCGCGACGTACTTGTCGAAGCCCTCGTCGTAGTCGGTGACCCGGCCCACACCGGCGCCGGTCGGCCGCTCCCACGGCTCACCGGCGCTGTGCCCGCGGTAGGTCTCCTCGATGCGGTCCTCCAGCTCGTCGGCGAGCTTGTGACCGCCGCGGGCGAAGAACTTGATGCCGTTGTCGGGCATCGGATTGTGGCTGGCGGAGAGCATCACACCCAGATCCGCACCCAGCACCCCGGTCAGATAGGCGACCGCAGGGGTCGGCAGCACCCCCACCCGCAGCACGTCCACCCCGGCGCTCGCCAGACCGGCGACCACCGCGGCCTCCAGGAACTCCCCCGACGCCCGCGGATCGCGACCGACCACGGCCATCGGCCGATGGCCTTCAAACGTGCCCGCCTCGGCCAGCACATGCGCCGCCGCGACCGACAGGCCGAGCGCCAGCTCCGCCGTCAGGTCCGCGTTGGCGACGCCGCGCACACCGTCCGTGCCGAAGAGTCGTCCCACTGGTGTCCTCCGAAGTAGATGAGCTGTGACCGGGGCTTGGATTCCAGGTATACGCCGCGGTCTGTCGGAAGCCGAACGCCCCGGCAGCACGGAAGTGCCACCGGGGCGTTCGCCAAGGGCTGCCTGCATGCAGCGCGTGATTAGCGCTTGCTGTACTGCGGCGCCTTGCGGGCCTTCTTCAGACCGGCCTTCTTGCGCTCGACCGCACGGTCGTCACGCTTGAGGAACCCGGCCTTCTTCAGGGCGGGACGGTTGGCGTCCACGTCCGCCTCGTTCAGCGCACGGGCCACACCCAGGCGCAGCGCACCGGCCTGGCCGGAGATGCCGCCGCCGGAGATGCGGGCCACGACGTCGTAGCGGTTGTCCAGCTCGAGCACCTTGAAGGGCTCGTTGACTTCCTGCTGGTGCACCTTGTTGGGGAAGTAGTCCTCAAGGGTGCGGCCGTTGATCTTCCACTTGCCGGAGCCGGGGATGATCCGCACGCGGGCGATGGCGTTCTTGCGACGGCCCAGGCCGGCGGCCGGCTGCGGCTCGCCGAAGCGGGACGCGAGGGACTCGGAGGTGTACTCACCCTCCAGCGGAACCTCGGTCTCGGTGGTGTACTGCTCGACCTCGACCTCGTCCAGCGGGGTCTCGGGGGTGGTCTCAGCCACGATGCTTCCTCAGATTCTCTGTCGTCTTGGGGTGGCCGGGACTTACTGCGCGACCTGGGTGATCTCGAACGGGACCGGCTGCTGAGCAGCGTGCGGGTGCTCGGCGCCCGCGTAGACCTTCAGCTTCGAGAGCATCTGACGGCCGAGGGTGTTCTTGGGGAGCATGCCCTTGATGGCCTTCTCGACGGCCTTCTCGGGGTTCTTGGCCAGCAGCTCGTCGTAACGGACGGAGCGCAGACCACCCGGGAAACCGGAGTGGCGGTAGGCCATCTTCTGGGTGCGCTTGTTGCCGGAGAGGTGCACCTTGTCGGCGTTGATGATGATGACGAAGTCACCGGTGTCAACGTGAGGGGCGTAAATCGGCTTGTGCTTACCCCGGAGGAGGGACGCGGCCTGGCTGGCCAGACGGCCCAGGACAACGTCCTGCGCGTCAATGATGTGCCACTGGCGCTGAACATCGCCGGGCTTGGGGCTGAACGTACGCACGTCTTAGCCTTCGCTTCGTGAGTCGGGTTATCCCCTGGGCGAAACCCAGGGGAAGGGTCCTGTACTGGCACCGTGACTGCTCACACAGCGGGATGGCACTACGGGCGACGCAACCCGATCGTCCACCGCCGGTCAGCGGCCTGGCTAGCCGGCGTAAGGCCCCTCACGTGAGATAGAGCAAGCCCATACGCATAACGAACCAGCAGGATACTGACCCAACCCCGGACGGGTCAAAACGTGGCCCGGACAGGCGTGCGGTCGCGTCCCCCGCGCACCGTCCCGAAGCGGTTCCGCTCCCCCCGCCACACGCTCACCCGCGCGCACTAGGATGCGCGGCATGAGTTTTGGGCAAGGGGGGCCGTTCGACGGCCCGGGGGGTTCCACTCCGGACTGGTCCGCGCTGGCCGACGAGAGCGAGGCACGCACGCGGCGCAAGCGCTGGCTGATGATCGGCGGCGGCGCGGTCGCCGTGCTCGCGGTGGCCGGCATCGTCGCCACCGCCGTGATCAACAGCGGCGGCCCGTCCGACGACAACCCCTCGGCCCACCCCACCGCCTCCGGCCAGACCGCCGTGCCGGACGACAAGCCGTCCTTCCCCGACGTCTCGGTCCCGCCCCCGCCCAACCCGCAGGACTACATCTCCGACCCCAAGAAGGACACCGCGCCGCTCACCCCCGCCACCCTCTTCCCGCAGAAGAGCATGGTCGTCGGCGAGCACAGCTACCCGCAGACCGGCACCGCCAGCACCACCGACTGCACCGCCGGCGCCCAGGGCCCCCTGGTCTCCTCGCTCAGCCACAACGGCTGCACGCAGCTGCTGCGCGCCACCTACTCCAGCGGCGGGGTCGCGGTCACCATCGGCGTCGCGGTCTTCGACTCGCCCGCCAAGGCCGCCGCGGTGATGAACGAGAACAAGCCCAACCTCATGCCGCTGTCCGGCAGCGGTGTCCCGGCCGACTTCTGCCAGGGCAGCAAGTGCCGGATGACCACCAACGCCACCGGCCGCTACGCGTACTTCACCATCGCCGGCTACACCAACGGCAAGGACGTCACCGGCAACGAGACCCAGGCCCTGCAGATCGGCCGGGACGGCGGCGCCTACGCCTTCACCCAGATCGCCCAGCGCGGCAAGGACCAGGCCGCCAAGGCCGCCGAGCAGCAGCTCAAGGAGGCCCGGCGGAAGGCCGGCAAGACCTCCTGACACCACCGGCGGTGCCGGCCCCGCGCCCCGTGGCGGGCACGGGGCGGGCGCGGCCTCAGCAGCAGCCGGCCGACGGCAGCGACCGCTTGTTGCGGGCTTCCCTGCTCCGGGCGGCCAGCAGCTCGTCGGCGGGATAGCCGACCTCTTCCAGGGTCAGCCCATGGGGTCGTACGACGTGCACGGCGGAGTCCCGCACCCCCGCGGCCAGCACCTTCCCGGGCCACTCCGGACCCCGGTGGCCGTCGCCGACGAAGAGCAGCGCGCCGATCAGCGACCGCACCATGTTGTGACAGAAGGCGTCCGCCCGGACCGTCGCGGTGATGATCCCGTCCGCGCCCTTGACCAGGCTCAGCTCCTGGAGCGTGCGGATCGTGGTCGCGCCCTCCCGCTTCTTGCAGTACGCGGCGAAGTCGTGTTCCCCGAGCAGCCGCTGCGCGGCCTCGTTCATGGCGTCCACGTCGAGCGGCCAGTCGTGCCACAGGACGTGCCCCCGCAGCAGCGGGTCCACCCCGCCCGGGTTGTCGGTGACGCGGTAGGCGTAGCGCCGCCAGATCGCCGAGAAGCGCGCGTTGAAGCCGCTGGGCGCCTCCCGCAGGGCCCACACCCGTACGTCCTTGGGCAGGCGCCCGGCGAGCCGCTTGAGCAGCTTGTCGTGGTGCTCGCGCCACACCTGCTCGGGCAGATCGACCTGCGCGACCTGTCCTCGCGCGTGCACCCCGGCGTCGGTCCGGCCCGCGACGGTGAGCTCATAGGTCTCGCCCGACCGCGTCACGGTCCGGATCGCGTCCTCCAGCTCCCCCTGGACCGTGCGCCGCTCCCGCTGCTTGGCCCACCCGGAGAACTCCGAGCCGTCATACGACAGGTCCAGCCGCACCCGGACGAACCCGGGCTCCACTTCGTCACTCACACCGCAATCCTCTCAGGCCCACCACAGACGAAAGCGGGCCCGCCCCCAGGGGGGCGGACCCGCTCACCGCTCAGCGACGACGGACTCAGGCGTCCTTCGACTCCTCGGCGGCCTCGGCAGCCTTGGCCTCGTCGGCCTCCTTGACCGCGCGCTTGGCAGCGGCCTCGGCCTCGGCGACGGTCGCCTTCTTGGCGATCTCGCCCTCGACCAGCTCGATGACGGCCATCGGGGCGTTGTCGCCACGACGGTTGCCGATCTTGGTGATACGGGTGTAGCCACCCGGACGCTCCGCGAACCGCGGCGCGATCTCGGTGAAGAGCGTGTGCACGACGCTCTTGTCCGTGATCAGCTCCATGACCTGGCGGCGGTTGTGAAGGTCGCCCTTCTTCGCCTTGGTCACCAGACGCTCCGCGAACGGACGCAGACGACGGGCCTTGGCCTCGGTCGTCGTGATGCGGCCGTGCTCGAAGAGGTTGGTCGCCAGGTTGCGCAGGAGCGCCTTCTCGTGCGAAGCGCTGCCGCCCAGACGGGCGCCCTTGGTGGGCTTCGGCATGGTGTATCTCCTTCATTGCTGCACCGGCCGTATCAGGTACCGGTGTCAGTTCCCACGAGGCGGCCGCCCCGCGGAAGTCACACTGCTTTCGCCCGGGGGACAACCCCCGGGCCCCCAGCAGGGGGTTTATGCATCAGCCCGTCCGGCGTTCGAGGACAGGGCCCCAGCCGAAACGGCGGGACAGCCGAGAACGTCGACCACCCCGCCGTCAGGCGGATCAGTACTGCTCGGTCTCCACGAAACCGGCGTCCGCGTCGTCGTCCGCGCCGAACGCGTCGGCAGCGGCAGTCGGGTCGAACCCGGGGGGCGAGTCCTTCAGCGCGAGACCCATCCCGGCCAGCTTCGCCTTGACCTCGTCGATCGACTTCGCACCGAAGTTGCGGATGTCGAGCAGGTCCGCCTCAGAGCGCGCGACGAGCTCGCCCACGGAGTGGATGCCCTCACGCTTGAGGCAGTTGTAGGAGCGGACGGTGAGCTCCAGCTCCTCGATCGGCAGCGCCAGGTCGGCGGCCAGGGCGGCGTCCGTCGGGGACGGGCCCATGTCGATGCCCTCGGCGTCGATGTTCAGCTCGCGGGCGAGACCGAACAGCTCCACCAGGGTCTTGCCGGCCGAGGCCATGGCGTCGCGCGGGCGCATCGCCTGCTTGGTCTCGACGTCGACGATCAGCTTGTCGAAGTCGGTGCGCTGCTCGACACGGGTCGCCTCGACCTTGTAGGTGACCTTCAGCACGGGGCTGTAGATGGAGTCGACCGGGATCCGGCCGATCTCCTGGCCGACCTGCTTGTTCTGCACGGCGGAGACGTAGCCGCGACCGCGCTCGACGGTCAGCTCCATCTCCAGCTTGCCCTTGCCGTTCAGCGTGGCGAGGACGAGGTCGGGGTTGTGCACCTCGACACCGGCCGGCGGCGCGATGTCGGCGGCGGTGACCAGACCCGGGCCCTGCTTGCGCAGGTACATCACGACCGGCTCGTCGTGCTCCGAGGAGACGACCAGCTGCTTGATGTTGAGGATCAGGTCGGTGACGTCCTCCTTGACACCCGGCACGGTGGTGAACTCGTGCAGCACGCCGTCGATGCGGATGGACGTGACCGCCGCACCCGGGATCGAGGAGAGCAGGGTCCGGCGGAGGGAGTTGCCGAGGGTGTAGCCGAAGCCCGGCTCCAGCGGCTCGATGACGAACCGGGAGCGGTACTCGTCGACGACCTCTTCGGTCAGCGAGGGGCGCTGAGCGATCAGCATGATGTGTGTCCTTCAGTCGTGGACGCCCGCTATTTGACGTCCGCTGTACTTCAAAGGGTACGGGCGGTACGACACCGATGGCGCCGTACCGCCCTGACCTGTTCCGCTGGGGGCTCTTACTTGGAGTAGAGCTCCACGATCAGCTGCTCCTGCACCTGGGTGTCGATCACCTGGCGCTCGGGCAGGCTGTGCACGAGGATCCGCAGCTGCGAGGGGATCGCCTCCAGCCACGCCGGGACGGTCTTCTCGCCGGCCTCCGCCTTGGCCACCTCGAAGGGGGTCAGGTTCTTGGAGCCCGTGCGGACCTCGATGATGTCGTTCACGGCGACGCGGGCCGACGGGATGTCGGTCTTGCGGCCGTTGACCTGGATGTGCCCGTGGCGGACCAGCTGACGGGCGTGGTCACGGGACTTGGCGAAGCCGGCCCGGTAGACCACGTTGTCGAGGCGGGTCTCAAGGATGCGCAGAAGGTTCTCACCGGTCTTGCCGGTCTTCTGGTTCGCTTCCTTGTAGTAGCCCACGAACTGCTTCTCAAGGACACCGTAGATACGGCTGCACTTCTGCTTCTCACGAAGCTGGAGCAGGTACTCGCTGTCCTTGGTGCGCCCGCGACCGTGCTCACCCGGGGGGTAAGGACGGATCTCGATCGGGCACTTCGCGCTCTCGCACTTGCTCCCCTTGAGGAAGAGCTTCTGCTTCTCCCGACGGCAACGCTTGCAGTCGGCCCCGGTGTAACGCGCCATTGTCTAGTTGTCTCCTACTTCAGTGGGTCAGACGCGGCGACGCTTGGGCGGGCGGCATCCGTTGTGCGGGGTCGGGGTGACGTCCTGGATCGAGCCCACCTCAAGACCGGTCGCCTGCAGCGAACGGATGGCGGTCTCGCGGCCCGAACCCGGACCCTTGACGAAGACGTCGACCTTGCGCATGCCGTGCTCCTGCGCGCGGCGGGCGGCCGACTCGGCGGCCATCTGCGCGGCGAACGGAGTGGACTTGCGCGAGCCCTTGAAGCCGACGTGGCCGGCAGAGGCCCAAGAGATCACGTTCCCGGTCGGGTCGGTGATCGAGACGATCGTGTTGTTGAACGTGCTCTTGATGTGAGCGTGCCCGTGGGCGACGTTCTTCTTCTCCTTGCGGCGCACCTTCTTGGCGCCGGCCGTACGGCCCTTCGGAGGCATTCAAATTCTCCCGTGGAGGTGATCGGTCCTACAGCGAAGACCGCTAGTGGGGTCCTGCTGAGGACTACTTCTTGCCCGGCTTCTTCTTGCCGGCGATCGCGCGACGCGGACCCTTGCGGGTACGGGCGTTCGTGCTGGTGCGCTGACCGTGCACCGGCAGACCGCGGCGGTGACGCAGACCCTGGTAGCAGCCGATCTCGACCTTGCGGCGGATGTCGGCCTGGATCTCGCGACGGAGGTCACCCTCGGTCTTGAGGTTGTTGTCCACGTACTCGCGGATCTTGACGAGGTCTTCCTCGACCAGGTCGCGGACCCGGGTGTCCGGGTTCACGCCGGTGGCGGCGAGGGTCTGCTGCGACAGCGTGCGCCCGATACCGAAGACGTAGGTGAGGGCGACCTCCACACGCTTTTCGCGCGGGAGATCAACGCCTGCGAGGCGTGCCATTGATGTGGCTCCTGATGGCTATTCGGAGGTCTTCCGCAGCACCGTTCCCGTAAGACTCTGCGGCATTACGAGCCGGGTCCCCGGCCTCCGAGCCGGGGGTGTCGTCCCTCGCGCGCGGCGCGGGGGTCGGGTGACTGCATATGTACGTTTTGTGCTTGCGTCGCGCGAACTGCGAAATTGCAGGTGGTCGGCGTGCGTCAGCCCTGGCGCTGCTTGTGGCGCAGGTTGTCGCAGATGACCATGACCCGGCCGTGGCGGCGGATCACCTTGCACTTGTCGCAGATCTTCTTGACGCTCGGCTTGACCTTCATGGGATGTGAGGTTCTCCGGGTCAGTGCCGCCGCCCCACGGGAGCGGGGCTTCGGCAAGATCTACTTGTACCGGTAGACGATACGGCCACGCGTCAGGTCGTAAGGAGAGAGCTCCACGACGACCCGGTCATCCGGGAGGATGCGGATGTAGTGCATCCGCATCTTGCCGCTGATGTGCGCGAGGACCTTGTGACCGTTCTGGAGCTCTACCTTGAACATTGCGTTCGGCAGAGACTCGATCACGGTGCCCTCGATCTCGATGGCACCTTGCTTCTTGGCCACGCTTCGCCTTTCGGATCGGCTACCTTGATCGACTCACTTGCACTGTCCGCACCCGACGTGCGGGCACACGGGTGCACGAGAGCCGACGCGTCAGTCTACGTCAGTGCCTGAGAAAAGACGAATCCAGGAGTATTGCCCAACCGCGGAGATCATTACGCGCGGGGGCCGGTGACAGCGTGCTGCGCACTACGCCAGGGGGTCCGGCGCCGCGGTGATGCCGAGGCTCGCGAGCTTGGCCTTGCCCCCGTCGGGAGCGGTGAGCACCAACGGGCCGTCCTCGGTCAGCGCGACCGAGTGCTCCCAGTGCGAGGACCAGCTGCCGTCGTTGGACTTGACCGTCCAGTCGTCCTCAAGGACATGGGTCTTGGCGGTGCCGAGATTGATCATCGGCTCGATGGCGATGCAGAAGCCGGGCACCAGCTTCGGGCCCCGGCCGCGCTTGCGCTCGACGTAGTTCAGCAGGTGCGGGTCCATGTGCATCTGCGAGCCGATGCCGTGGCCGCCGTAGTCCTCGACGATGCCGTACTTGCCGCTGGCCGGACGGGGTTGGCGACGGATGTAGCCCTCGATCGCCCGGGAGATGTCCACCAGCCGGTTGCCCTTGGCGACCGCGGCGATCCCCGCCCACATCGACTCCTCGGTGACCCGGCTGAGCTCGACCAGCTCCGCGGAGTGACCGGACCCGACGAAGGCGGTGTACGCGGCGTCCCCGTGCCAGCCGTCGATGATCGCGCCGCAGTCGATGGAGATGATGTCGCCGTCCTGGAGCACCGTGTCGGCGGACGGGATGCCGTGCACGACCACGTCGTTCACGGAAGTACAGATGGTGGCGGGGAAACCGCCGTACCCGAGGAAGTTCGACTTCGCGCCGTGCTCGGCGAGCACCTTGCGCGCCACGTCGTCCAGGTCCTTGGTGGTGGCGCCCGGCACCGCGGTCTCACGGGTGGCCGCGTGGATGGCGGCGACCACCAGACCCGCCTCGCGCATCTTCGCGATCTGCGCGGGGTTCTTGATCTCCAGCATGCCGGTGCCTACCGCCTTCGTTCTCGCACGAGGTTCTGTCGGGGGGATTTCCCACCCACCCAACAGTACGGCCGCGGCACCCGTGCTGGGCACCGCGGCCATACCGAGCCATGGCTTTACTCGCCGCGCTCCAGTGCGTCCATCGCGCGCTGGGTGACCTCCGCGACCTTGCCGAGGGCCGGGATCGTCACGACCAGGTCCTGGGCCTTGTAGTAGTCGATGATCGGCTCGGTCTCCGAGTGGTAGACCTCCAGCCGCTTGCGCACGGTGTCCTCGCGGTCGTCCTCGCGCTGGTACAGCTCGCCGCCGCAGGCGTCGCAGACGCCCTCCGTCTGCGGCTTGTTGTACTCGACGTGGAAGACGTGGCTGGAGTCCTTGCGGCAGATCCGCCGGCCGGCGATCCGCTTGACCACCTCGTCCTCGGGGACCTCCAGGTCCAGGACGGCGTCCAGCTTCAGACCCTTGGTCTGCAGGAAGGCGTCGAGCGCCTCGGCCTGGCCGAGGTTGCGCGGGAAGCCGTCGAGCAGGAAACCCTCGACCGCGTCGGGCTGTTCCATACGGTCCTCGGCCATCCCGATGGTGACCGAGTCCGGCACGAGGTTGCCGGCGTCCATGTAGGACTTGGCCTCGACGCCCAGGGGGGTGCCCTGGGAGATGTTGGCCCGGAACAGGTCCCCCGTGGAGATGTGCGGGATCGCGAGGTTCTTGGCCAGGTACGCAGCCTGCGTACCCTTACCGGCCCCCGGGGGTCCGACGAGGACGATTCGCATCAGCGGAGGAACCCTTCGTAGTTGCGCTGCTGAAGCTGGCTCTCAATCTGCTTCACGGTCTCCAGACCCACACCCACGATGATCAGGATGCTCGTCCCGCCGAACGGGAAGTTCTGGTTCGCGTTGAACAGCACCAACGCCACTGTTGGCACGAGCGCGATCAGCCCCAGGTACAGCGAGCCCGGCCACGTGATCCGGTTGAGCACGTAGCTGAGGTACTCGGCCGTCGGGCGACCAGCCCGGATACCCGGGATGAAGCCACCATACTTCTTCATGTTGTCGGCAACTTCTTCGGGGTTGAAGCTGATGGCCACGTAGAAGAAGGCGAAGAAAACGATCAACAAGAAGTACGTAATGATGTAAACGGGGTGATTTCCCTTGGTGAAGTTGCTGGCGATCCACCTCGCCCACCCCGCGTTGGACCCGCTGAACTGAGCGATGAGCGCGGGGATGTAGAGCAGCGACGACGCGAAGATGACAGGAATCACACCTGCCTGATTCACCTTGAGCGGGATGTAGGTGGACGTACCGCCGTAGGAACGGCGCCCGATCATGCGCTTCGCGTACTGCACCGGAATCCGCCGCTGCGCCTGCTCGACGAAGACCACCAGAGCGACCATCGCCAGGCCCACCGCGATCACCGAGAAGAACTCGATCCAGCCGTCGGCCAGCTTGCCCTGCAGCTTGATCTGCCACAGCGCGCCCGGGAAGCCGGCGGCGATCGAGATGAACATCAGGATCGACATGCCGTTGCCGATGCCGCGGTCGGTCACCAGCTCACCGAGCCACATGATGAGGCAGGTGCCGGCGGTCATCGTGATCACCATCGTGATGGTGGTGAAGATCGAGTCGTTGGGCACGATCTGGCTGGCGACCGGGCAGCTCTGGAAGAGCGCACCGCTGCGGGCGGTGGCGACCAGGCCGGTGCCCTGCAGCACGGCCAGCGCCACGGTCAGATAGCGGGTGTACTGGGTGATCTTCGTCTGGCCGGACTGTCCCTCCTTCTTGAGGGCCTCCAGCCGAGGGATCACCACAGTCAGCAGCTGGAGGATGATGCTCGCCGTGATGTACGGCATGATCCCCAGCACGAAGATCGTGATCTGCAGCAGCGCTCCACCACTGAACATGTTCACCAGGGCGAACAACCCGCTGTTGCCGCCGGCCTGCTTCATGCAGGTCTCGACGTTCGCGTAGTTCACCCCTGGGACCGGGACGTGCGCTCCGATCCGGTAGAGCACGATGATGCCCAACGTGAACAGCAGCTTCTTGCGCAGGTCGGGCGTCTTGAACGCTCGGGCGAACGCGGTGAGCACGGTGCCTCCTGCGCCTCCCGCCTTCAACGGCCGGGAGGTGACGGTCTTGAGGATCGACGAATACGTAGCGGCTGTACCGCGCGGACACCGCCCGCACGGCGTGATCCGGGGCGGACCCCGGACAAATCAAACAGTGCAGGCCACCTTACCGGCGACCGTACCCCCGTGGAACGACCAACCGGGGATGCCCCAATCAATGGGCATCCCCGGTCAGTTGAACCAACGAACTCAGAGGAGTTCGGTGACGGTGCCGCCGGCGGCGGCAATCTTCTCCTTGGCGGAGCCGGAAACGGAGTCAACCGTCACCGTCAGCGCCACGGAGATCTCGCCCTGGCCCAGGACCTTGACGAGCTCGTTCTTGCGCACCGCGCCCTTGGCGACCAGGTCGGCCACCGTGACCTCGCCACCCTGCGGGTAGAGCGCGGCCAGCTTGTCCAGGTTCACGACCTGGAACTGCTTGTGGGCGGGGTTCTTGAAGCCCTTCAGCTTCGGGAGGCGCATGTGGAGGGGCATCTGCCCACCCTCGAAGCGCTCCGGAACCTGGTAACGGGCCTTGGTGCCCTTGGTACCACGACCAGCGGTCTTACCCTTGGACGCCTCACCACGACCGACACGGGTCTTGGGGGTCTTGGCACCCGGGGCGGGCCGGAGGTTGTGGACCTTCAGCGGGTTGGTCTCCGCCATGTCAGTCGACCTCCTTGACCGACACGAGGTGGCGGACGGTGTGCACCATGCCGCGGTACTCGGGGCGGTCGTCCTTGACAACCACGTCGTTGATCCGCTTCAGACCAAGCGAACGCAGCGTTTCGCGGTGGTTCTGCTTGCTGCCGATCAGGGACTTGACCTGCGTGATCTCGAGACGGGCCATTACGCACCCACCCCGGCACGCGCCCGCAGCAGAGCGGCGGGAGCCACGTCCTCCAGCGGCAGGCCACGACGGGCGGCGATCTCCTCGGGCCGCTGCAGGCCCTTGAGCGCCGTCACCGTGGCGTGCACGATGTTGATCGGGTTGGACGAGCCGAGCGACTTGCTCAGCACGTCGTGGATGCCCGCGCACTCCAGGACGGCGCGCACCGGGCCACCGGCGATCACACCGGTACCGGGGGAAGCCGGCTTGAGCAGGACGACGCCCGCAGCCTTCTCGCCCTGGATGGGGTGCGGGACGGTACCGGCGATACGGGGGACCTTGAAGAAGTTCTTCTTGGCCTCTTCCACGCCCTTGGCGATGGCAGCCGGAACTTCCTTGGCCTTGCCGTAACCGACACCTACGGTGCCGTCACCGTCGCCCACCACGACCAGCGCGGTGAAGCTGAAGCGACGACCACCCTTGACAACCTTGGCGACGCGGTTGATCGCGACAACGCGCTCAACGTACGCGGTCTTCTCGGCGGCAGCGCCACCGTCGCGACCCTTCCGGTCCCGCCGCTCGCCGCCACCGGCACCGCTGCCGCGGCGCTGGGGTCCAGCCATTGGATTTACCTCTCTCTGTTACGTCCGCTAGCTCCGGAACCGGGGCTTAGAACTTCAGCCCGGCTTCGCGGGCGGCGTCGGCCAGAGCGGCAATCCGCCCGGCGTACTGCTTGCCACCGCGGTCGAACACGACGGCCTCGACACCGGCGGCCTTGGCACGCTCGGCGACCAGGGCGCCCACCTTCTGGGCCTGGGCGCTCTTGTCGCCCTCGCCACCACGGATCGACGCGTCCAGGGTCGACGCCGAGGCCAGCGTGTGGCCCGCGATGTCGTCGATCACCTGAGCGAAGATGCCGCGGTTGGACCGCGTCACGACCAGACGCGGACGCTCCGAAGTACCCGAAATCCGCTTACGGATGCGGATGTGGCGACGCTTGGCAGCAGCGCGCTTGTAGGCGTTGCCCTTAGCGATCTTCACACCGTATGCCATGGCTTACTTACCCGCCTTTCCGACCTTGCGGCGGATGACTTCGCCCTCGTACTTGACGCCCTTGGCCTTGTACGGGTCGGGCTTCCGCAGCTTGCGGATGTTCGCGGCGACCTCGCCGACCTTCTGCTTGTCGATGCCCTCGACGCTGAACTTCGTCGGCGACTCGACCTTGAACGAGATGCCCTCGGGCGCCTCGATCAGGATCGGGTGGCTGTAGCCCAGGGAGAACTCCAGGTTGGAACCCTTGGCCTGGACGCGGTAACCAACACCGCTGATCTCGAGCTTCTTCACGTAGCCCTGGGTCACGCCGGTGATCATGTTCGCCACCAGCGTGCGGGACAGGCCGTGCAGGGCCTTGTTCTGACGCTCGTCGTTCGGACGGGAGACGGCGATGACGCCGTCCTCACCCTTGGCGACCTCGATGGGCGCCGCGACGGTGTGCGAAAGGGAACCCTTGGGACCCTTCACGTTGACCGTGCGGCCCTCGATGGTGACGTCCACACCAGCGGGAACCTGGATGGGCAGCTTGCCAATACGCGACATTAGCTATTCCTCCGTTCCCGATTACCAGACGTAGGCGAGGACTTCCCCACCCACGCCCTTCTTGCTGGCCTGCTGGCCGGTCAGGAGACCGTGGGACGTGGAGATGATCGCCACGCCCAGGCCGCCGAGGACCTTCGGCAGGTTGGTGGACTTTGCGTAGACCCGCAGACCCGGCTTCGAGATTCGCTTGATGCCGGCGATCGAGCGCTCGCGGTTCGGCCCGAACTTCAGCTCCAGGACGAGGTTCTTGCCAACCTCTGCGTCCTCGACGCTCCAGCCGGTGATGTAACCCTCCTGCTGGAGGATCTCCGCGATGTGCGACTTGATCTTGCTGTGCGGCATCGCCACGGTGTCGTGGTATGCCGAGTTCGCGTTCCGCAGACGGGTCAGCATGTCTGCGATGGGATCAGTCATGGTCATGAATTGGCCTTCGGCCTCTCTCGCCGGGGTTTCCTATCTGCGCCATCCCTCTCCCCGATCTTGGTCGGGACGGGTGCGGCGCGGGGACCTACGGCGTAGTAAGCGACGTTATGCGGGCGGTGCCCGCGGTCGGTCTCGGGCGGCGGGGCGCCCAAACTCTTCTACCCTAAGGGAAAAGGGTCCGGGCGCCCGCCGACCGAATGCTTACCGAGAGCCTCCGGTAATACCCAACTAGGGGATTACCAGGAGCTCTTGGTCACGCCCGGCAGCTCGCCACGGTGAGCCATCTCACGAAGGCACACGCGGCAGAGGCCGAACTTGCGGTAGACGGAGTGCGGACGGCCGCAGCGCTGGCAGCGGGTGTACGCGCGCACACCGAACTTGGGCTTGCGAGCAGCCTTGGCAATCAGAGCCTTCTTCGCCATCTCGCTCACGCCTCCTTGAACGGGAAGCCGAGGTGACGAAGCAGGGCGCGGCCCTCGTCGTCGTTGGTCGCCGTGGTGACCACGGTGATGTCCATACCCCGGGTACGGTCGATCTTGTCCTGGTCGATCTCGTGGAACATGACCTGCTCCGTGAGACCGAAGGTGTAGTTGCCCCGACCGTCGAACTGCTTCGGGGACAGACCACGGAAGTCGCGGATGCGCGGCAGCGCCAGCGACAGCAGGCGGTCCAGGAACTCCCACATGCGGTCACCACGCAGGGTGACGTGGGCACCGATCGGCTGGCCCTCACGCAGCTTGAACTGCGCGATGGACTTACGGGCCTTGGTGACGGCCGGCTTCTGTCCGGTGATCGTGGTGAGGTCGCGCACGGCGCCCTCGATCAGCTTGGAGTCGCGGGCGGCGTCGCCCACACCCATGTTGACCACGATCTTGACGAGGCCGGGAATCTGCATGACGTTCTCGTACGAGAACTCGTCCTTCAGCTTGCCGGCGATCTCTTCGCGGTAACGCGTCTTCAGACGCGGCGCGTTGGTGGTGGCAGTCATCAGATGTCCTCACCGGTCCGCTTGGCAACGCGGATCTTGTTGCCCTCGTCGTCGAAGCGGTACCCGACGCGGGTGACGACCTTCTTGCCGTCCTTCTCCACGACCAGCTGAACGTTGCTGATGTGGATGGGGGCCTCGGTCGTCACGATGCCGCCGGTCTGCGAACCACGAGCGGTCTGTCCGGCCTTGGTGTGCTTCTTGACCCGGTTGACACCCTCGACCAGGACACGGTCCTCGCGGGGGTAGGCCGCGATGACCTTGCCCTGCTTGCCCTTGTCCTTACCGGTGATGACCTGGACCAGGTCGCCCTTCTTGATCTTCATCGGTTACAGCACCTCCGGCGCGAGCGAGATGATCTTCATGAACTTCTTCTCGCGCAGCTCACGGCCCACGGGGCCGAAGATACGGGTGCCGCGGGGGTCGCCATCGTTCTTGAGGATGACGGCCGCGTTCTCGTCGAAGCGGATGTACGAGCCGTCCGGACGGCGGCGCTCCTTGACGGTGCGAACGATGACGGCCTTGACGACGTCACCCTTCTTCACGTTGCCACCGGGGATCGCGTCCTTGACGGTGGCGACGATGACGTCACCGATGCCCGCGTAGCGGCGACCGGAACCACCGAGAACACGGATGCAAAGGATTTCCTTCGCACCAGTGTTGTCGGCGACGCGCAGTCGCGACTCCTGCTGGATCACGTCTATCTCCTGAATGTCTGCCGGTTCCCGGCAGGGGCGCGTCCCTTACGAGACGTCAGCCCCTGCCGAGCCTGGCGGAACTGTTCCTAGGGGGTCCCCCCAGGAGGGATGTGCTTGCCTGTCGAAATCCCCGCGCGGGAATCCCCCTCACGGGGAATTCCCTACCGGGAATTACTTGGCCTTCTCGAGGATCTCGACGATGCGCCAGCGCTTGGTGGCGGACAGCGGCCGGGTCTCCATCAGGAGGACGCGGTCGCCGACACCGGCAGCGTTCTGCTCGTCGTGTGCCTTGAGCTTGTTGGTACGGCGGATGACCTTGCCGTACAGCGCGTGCTTGACACGGTCCTCGACGGCGACGACGACGGTCTTGTCCATCTTGTCGCTGACGACCAGACCCTCACGGGTCTTGCGGAAACCGCGCTCGTTCGTCTCAGTCACATTCTTCTCGCTCATCAGGCGCTCTCCACCGTCTCGATGCCGAGCTCGCGCTCACGCATCAGGGTGTAGATCCGGGCGATGTCCTTCCGGACGGCCTTCAGCCGGCCGTGGTTCTCAAGCTGTCCGGTCGCCGCCTGGAAGCGGAGGTTGAACAGCTCCTCCTTGGCCTCACGCAGCTTGCCAACGAGGTCCTCGTTGTTCAGCTCGCGCAGCTCGGACGCCTTGGTAACGGCCGACATCACGATTCACCTGCCTCGCGCCGAACGATGCGGCACTTCATCGGAAGCTTGTGGGCGGCGCGGGTCAGCGCCTCCTTGGCAACCTTTTCGTTCGGGAAGGAAAGCTCGAACATCACCCGACCGGGCTTGACGTTCGCGATCCACCACTCCGGAGAACCCTTACCGGAACCCATGCGGGTCTCGGCCGGCTTCTTCGTCAGCGGACGGTCGGGGTAGATGTTGATCCACACCTTGCCGCCGCGCTTGATGTGACGGGTCATGGCGATACGAGCGGACTCGATCTGCCGGTTCGTCACGTAGGCCGCGGTCACGGCCTGAATGCCGTACTCACCGAAGGCCAGCTCGGTACCGCCCTTGGCCATACCGTTCCGCTTCGGGTGGTGCTGCTTGCGGTGCTTGACCCTGCGAGGGATCAGCATGTCGGTCAGCCCTCCGTTCCAGGGTTCTCCGCCGGAGCAGAGGCAGCGGCCTCGGCCTTGGGGGCCTCGGCAGCGGGAGCCTGCTGCTGCGGCTTGCGGCCGCGACCGCCACGCTCGCCACCGCGGCGCGGGCGCTGGTCGCCACCACCACGGGCCGGGCGGTTGCCCGCACGGGCGGCGGCGTTCTCGGCACGCACCTCGGCGATGTTCTTGACGTCGCCCTTGTAGATCCAGACCTTCACGCCGATGCGGCCGAAGGTGGTCTTGGCCTCGAAGAAGCCGTAGTCGACGTTCGCGCGGAGCGTGTGCAGGGGCACACGGCCCTCGCGGTAGAACTCCGAGCGGGACATCTCGGCGCCGCCGAGACGGCCACCACACTGGATCTTGATGCCCTTGGCGCCGGCCTTCATCGTCGACTGCATGCTCTTACGCATGGCGCGACGGAAGGAGACGCGGGACGAGAGCTGCTCGGCGACGGCCTGGGCCACGAGCTGAGCATCGGTCTCGGGGTTCTTGACCTCGAGGATGTTCAGCTGGACCTGCTTGCCGGTCAGCTTCTCCAGCTCACCGCGGATGCGGTCGGCCTCGGCGCCGCGGCGGCCGATGACGATGCCCGGGCGAGCGGTGTGGATGTCAACGCGGACGCGCTCACGGGTGCGCTCGATCTCCACCTTGGAGATACCGGCGCGCTCCATGCCCTTCGTCATCATGCGACGAATGGCGACGTCTTCCTTGACGTAGTCCTTGTACAGCTTGTCGGCGTACCAGCGGGACTTGAAGTCCGTCGTCACGCCGAGCCGGAACCCGTGCGGGTTTACCTTCTGGCCCATTACCGGGTTCCTTCCTTGCTGCTGACGACCACGGTGATGTGGCTGGTCCGCTTGAGGATCCGGTAGACACGGCCCTGGCCGCCCGGACGGATCCGCTTCAGGGTCGGGCCCTCATCCACGTACGCCGCGCTGACGTACAGCGTGGAGGCGTCCGAGTGGTCGTAGTTGTGCGCGGCATTGGCAATGGCGCTGTCCAGCACCTTGCCCACGGGCACGCTCGCGGCCTGCGGGGCGAAACGCAGGACCGCCTGAGCCTCCGTGGCGTCCATGCCACGGATAAGGTCCACCACGCGGCGGGCCTTCATGGGCGTGACGCGGATGTACCGCGCCTGGGCCCTGGCTTCCATGGTTGTCCCTTCGGTGTCAGTCATAGTCTTCGCACTCCGGTCGATCAGCGACGACGCGACTTGCGGTCGTCCTTCTCGTGGCCACGGAAGGTGCGGGTCGGCGCAAACTCGCCGAGCTTGTGGCCGACCATCGACTCGGTGAC
Source organism: Streptomyces noursei (assembly GCF_016917755.1). GTDB lineage: Bacteria > Actinomycetota > Actinomycetes > Streptomycetales > Streptomycetaceae > Streptomyces > Streptomyces yunnanensis. The sequence continues at coordinate 4,612,614 of NZ_CP070326.1, forward strand.
GAACACCGGGACGTGCTTGCGGCCGTCATGCACCGCGATCGTGTGGCCGAGCATGGCCGGGACGATCATGGAGCGGCGGGACCAGGTCTTGATGACGTTCTTGGTGCCGGCTTCGTTCTGCGTGTCCACCTTCTTGGCAAGGTGGTCGTCGACGAAGGGCCCCTTCTTGAGACTGCGCGGCATCTAAACCCGCTCCTAGCGCTTCTTGTTCGTCTTGCGGCGGCGGACGATGTACTTGTTGCTGGCCTTCTTCGGCGAGCGAGTACGACCCTCCTTCTTGCCCCAGGGCGAGACCGGGTGGCGACCACCGGAAGTCTTGCCCTCACCACCACCGTGCGGGTGGTCAACCGGGTTCATCACGACACCACGCACGGTCGGGCGGACGCCCTTCCAGCGCATGCGGCCGGCCTTACCCCAGTTGATGTTCGACTGCTCGGCGTTGCCGACCTCGCCGACAGTGGCGCGGCAGCGGACGTCGACCAGGCGGATCTCGCCGGACGGCATACGCAGGTGGGCCATGGAGCCCTCCCGCGCCAGCAGCTGCACGGAGGCACCCGCGGAACGGGCAAACTTCGCGCCACCGCCGGGCCGCAGCTCGATCGCGTGGATGGTCGTACCGACCGGGATGTTGCGCAGCGGCAGGTTGTTGCCCGGCTTGATGTCGGCGCCAGCGCCGTTCTCAATCCGGTCACCCTGCTGCAGGCCGCGCGGGGCGATGATGTAGCGCTTCTCGCCGTCCGCGTAGTGCAGGAGCGCGATGCGCGCGGTGCGGTTGGGGTCGTACTCGATGTGCGCGACCTTGGCCGGCACGCCGTCCTTGTCGTGACGACGGAAGTCGATCACACGGTAGGCGCGCTTGTGGCCACCGCCCTGGTGGCGAACGGTCACACGACCGGCGTTGTTACGGCCGCCCTTGCTGTGCAGCGGGCGGACCAGCGACTTCTCCGGCGTGGACCGCGTGATCTCGACAAAGTCGGCGACGCTGGAGCCACGACGGCCCGGGGTCGTCGGCTTGTACTTGCGGATACCCATTTCTCAGTCCTCGTCCGATTTCGGACGATCCGGACCGCCGTTAGGCGGTCGGACCGCCGAAGATGTCGATACGGTCGCCCTCGGCGAGGGTCACGATGGCGCGCTTGGTGTTGGCGCGCTTCCCGAAACCGGTGCGGGTGCGCTTGCGCTTGCCCTGCCGGTTGATCGTGTTGACCCCGGTGACCTTGACCGAGAAGACCGCCTGGACGGCCTGCTTGATCTGGGTCTTGTTGGCGCGCGGGTCGACGATGAACGTGTACTTGTTCTCGTCCAGCAGCGCGTAGCTCTTCTCGGAAACAACCGGCTTGACGAGGACGTCGCGCGGGTCCGTGAAGGTCTTGCTGGTGACGACGGCCTCAGTCATCAGGCGTCGCTCCCTTCGGTCTCAACGGCCTTGGGGCCAGACACGAAGGACTCGAAGGCGGCCTTGGTGAAGACCACGTCGTCGGAGACGAGCACGTCGTACGTGTTCAGCTGGCCCGGCTCCAGGATGTGGACCTGGGGCAGGTTACGGGCGGACAGCCACGCGGCCTCGTCGGAGCGCTCGGCGACCAGGAGCAGGTTCTTCCGCTCGCTGATCTTGCCGAACAGGCCCTTGGCGGCCTTGGTGGACACCGCGCCCTCGACCACGCCGGAGACGACGTGGATGCGGCTGTGGCGGGCCCGGTCGGAGAGGGCACCGCGCAGCGCGGCGGCCTTCATCTTCTTGGGCGTCCGCTGCGAGTAGTCACGCGGCTGCGGGCCGTGGACGACGCCACCGCCGGCGAACTGCGGCGCACGGGTCGAACCCTGGCGCGCACGGCCGGTGCCCTTCTGACGGTACGGCTTCTTGCCACCGCCACGGACCTCGCCGCGGGTCTTGGTCTTGTGCGTGCCCTGACGGGCAGCGGCCAGCTGCGCGACGACGACCTGGTGGATCAGCGGGATGCTGACCTTGGCGTCGAAGATCTCCGTGGGGAGCTCGACGGTCCCGGCCTTGTCGCCTGCCGGCGAAAGGATGTCAATGGTGCTCATCGGTTACCTCAGGCCCCCTTGGCCGCGGTACGGACCAGGACGAGGCCGCCGTTCGGACCAGGAACTGCGCCCTTGATGAGCAGCAGACCCTTCTCCGCGTCAACGGCGTGGACGGTCAGGTTCTGGGTGGTGACCCGCTCATTGCCCATACGGCCGGCCATCCGCATGCCCTTGAACACGCGGCCCGGGGTGGCGCAGCCACCGATGGAGCCCGGCTTGCGGTGCACGCGGTGGGCACCGTGCGAAGCCTTGCCACCGCCGAAGCCGTGACGCTTCATGACACCGGCGAAGCCCTTGCCCTTGCTCTTGCCGGTCACGTCCACCTTCACGCCCGCCTCGAAGACGTCGGCGCTGAGCTCCTGGCCGAGGCTGTACTCGCTCGCGTCGGCGGTACGGACCTCGACGAGGTGGCGACGGGGGGTGACGTCGGCCTTCGCGAAGTGGCCCTTGAGGGGCTTGTTCACCTTGCGCGGGTCGATCTCGCCGAAGGCGATCTGGACGGAGTCGTAGCCGTCCTGGTCATTGGTGCGCACCTGGGTAACGACGCAGGGGCCGGCCTTCACCACGGTCACCGGGACGACACGGTTGTTCTCGTCCCAGACCTGGGTCATGCCGAGCTTCTCGCCCAGGAGCCCCTTGATCTGCTTAGCCATCTCTTCCGCGCCTCTCAGAGCTTGATCTCGATGTCAACGCCGGCCGGAAGGTCCAGGCGCATCAGCGAGTCAACGGTCTTGGGCGTCGGGTCGAGGATGTCGATCAGGCGCTTGTGCGTGCGCATCTCGAAGTGCTCGCGCGAGTCCTTGTACTTGTGCGGCGACTTGATGACGCAGTACACGTTCTTCTCAGTGGGCAGCGGCACCGGGCCCGCGACCGACGCACCAGTGCGAGTCACCGTCTCGACGATCTTCTTCGCCGAAGAGTCGATGACCTCGTGGTCGTAGGCCTTGAGCCGGATGCGGATCTTCTGTCCCGCCATGGCTACTTCGTAGTCCTGTCTCTCGTAACGCTCTGGGACCCGGGAGGTCACCGTTCTTCTCCGACCCACGCGGTCGGGCGTGTCGCGCCCCTTCTCGTAAATCTCCACATGGAAGATCCCTCGAGGAGGAGAACATGGGGGAAGAACACCCACCGGGCGCCTGGAAGAGGCACCCCGCTGACACTTCCCGGAAGATTCCCGTACTTCCGCCCCTGAGAAGGGGCGACGAATACCTGGGACTCGCTTCCAGTCCTCCCGGCGGGAGGCGCGCAGCATCGGCACTCAACCGAGCAACCTGGACAGTGTGCCATACGCGGGTTGCGTAAGGCCAATCGAGCCCCGACTGTCAAGAAGCCCCGCCCACCTGATGGCGAGCGGGGCCTCTTGGATGCTCCGGAGAGCTACCGGATCAACCGGATCGCCTTACTTGACGATCTTGGTGACCTGGCCGGCGCCGACGGTCCGACCACCCTCACGGATGGCGAACTTCAGGCCCTCCTCCATGGCGACAGGCTGGATGAGGTCCACCTTCATCTCGGTGTTGTCACCCGGCATGACCATCTCGGTGCCCTCGGGGAGGGTCACAACACCGGTCACGTCAGTCGTACGGAAGTAGAACTGCGGACGGTAGTTGTTGAAGAACGGCGTGTGGCGGCCACCCTCGTCCTTGGAGAGGATGTAGGCCTGCGCCTCGAACTCGGTGTGCGGGGTGACCGAGCCCGGCTTGATGATGACCTGGCCGCGCTCGACGTCCTCGCGCTTGATGCCGCGGAGCAGCAGACCGACGTTCTCACCGGCCTGGCCCTCGTCGAGCAGCTTGCGGAACATCTCGATACCGGTGACCGTGGTGGAGGTCTTCTCGGTCTTGATGCCGATGATGTCGACGGTCTCGTTGACCTTGAGGACACCACGCTCGATACGACCGGTGACGACGGTGCCACGACCGGTGATCGTGAAGACGTCCTCGATCGGCATCAGGAACGGCTTGTCGACGTCGCGCTCGGGCTGCGGGATCGACTCGTCGACGGCCTTCATCAGCTCGAGGACGGAGTTGCCCCACTCCTTGTCGCCCTCGAGGGCCTTCAGAGCGGAGACCTTGACGACCGGAACGTCGTCGCCCGGGAACTCGTACTCGGAGAGGAGCTCACGGACCTCGAGCTCGACGAGCTCCAGGATCTCCTCGTCGTCCACCATGTCGGCCTTGTTCAGGGCGACAACGATGTACGGAACGCCGACCTGGCGGGCCAGGAGCACGTGCTCCTTGGTCTGCGGCATCGGGCCGTCGGTGGCGGCGACCACGAGGATGGCGCCGTCCATCTGCGCGGCACCCGTGATCATGTTCTTGATGTAGTCCGCGTGACCGGGGCAGTCGACGTGGGCGTAGTGACGCGTCTCGGTCTGGTACTCGACGTGCGCGATCGAGATGGTGATACCGCGCTGGCGCTCCTCAGGAGCCTTGTCGATCTGGTCGAAGGCCGAGGCCTCGTTCAGGTCCGGGTACGCGTCGTGCAGCACCTTGGTAATGGCGGCCGTGAGGGTCGTCTTACCGTGGTCAATGTGACCGATGGTGCCGATGTTGACGTGCGGCTTAGTCCGCTCGAACTTCGCCTTCGCCACTGGGGTCCTCCTGTGGAGTGGTTCTGTACGCCTTACTCATCGGCGCCAGGTGATCTTTGCTGGATAGCCGGGCCCGAGGGGCGTTCCTCCGCTGTTGCGGCGGAACGGCCCCTACGGGTTCCGGAGTCAAGCCTAGAGCGTGAACTCGACGGGTGAGTTACTCGCCCTTGGCCTTCGCGATGATCTCCTCGGCGACGTTCCGGGGAACCTCGGCGTAGGAGTCGAACTGCATCGAGTAGCTGGCGCGACCCGACGTCTTGCTGCGGAGGTCTCCGACGTAGCCGAACATCTCCGAGAGCGGAACCAGGCCCGTGACGAGCTTGGCGCCGGCGCGGTCCTCCATGGCCTCGATCTGACCACGGCGGGAGTTGATGTCGCCGATCACGTCGCCCATGTAGTCCTCGGGCGTGGTGACCTCGACCTTCATCATCGGCTCGAGCAGGGCCGGGCTGGCCTTGCGGGCGGCCTCCTTGAAGGCCATCGAACCGGCGATCTTGAACGCCATTTCCGACGAGTCGACCTCGTGGAACGCGCCGTCGAGGAGCGTGACCTTGACACCGGTCAGCGGGTAGCCGGCGAGAACACCGAACTCCATGGCCTCCTGGCAGCCCGCGTCCACGGACGGGATGTACTCCCGCGGGATGCGGCCACCGGTGACCTTGTTCTCGAACTCGTACCCGTCGCCCTCAAGCGGCTCGATGGCGATCTGCACCTTAGCGAACTGGCCGGAACCACCAGTCTGCTTCTTGTGCGTGTAGTCGAGACGCTCGACCGGCTTGCGCAGGGTCTCGCGGTAGGCGACCTGCGGCTTGCCGACGTTGGCCTCGACCCGGAACTCACGCTTCATACGGTCGACCAGCACGTCGAGGTGCAGCTCGCCCATACCCGCGATGATGGTCTGGCCGGTCTCCTCGTCGGTGTGCACCTGGAACGAGGGGTCCTCTTCGGCCAGGCGCTGGATGGCGACACCCAGCTTCTCCTGGTCGCCCTTGGACTTGGGCTCGATGGCGACCTGGATGACCGGGGCCGGGAACTCCATCGACTCCAGGATCACCGGGGAGCCCGCGTCGCAGAGGGTCTCGCCGGTGGTGGTCTGCTTCAGACCCATGACGGCGACGATGTCGCCGGCACCCACCGCGTCGATCTCCTCACGCTTGTTCGCGTGCATCCGGTAGATCTTGCCGATGCGCTCCTTCTTGCCCTTCACCGAGTTCTGCACCTGCGTGCCGGCCTCAAGGCGGCCCGAGTACACCCGGATGAAGGTGAGCTTGCCCAGGTGGGGGTCGCTCGCAATCTTGAACGCAAGGGCGGCCAGCGGCTCGTCGTCGGACGGCTTGCGCTTGACGATCTCCTCCGGGTCGTTGACCGCGTGGCCCTCGATGGCCTCGACGTCCAGCGGGGAGGGGAGGTAGCGCACGACCGCGTCGAGCAGGGGCTGCACGCCCTTGTTCTTGAACGCGGTACCGCAGAACACCGGGGTGACGGTGACGACGTCAGCCTTGCCGGAGGCGATGGTGATACGACGGATCGCGGCGTAGAGCTGCTCCACGGTGGGCTCCTGGCCCTCCAGGTACAGCTCCATGACCTCTTCGTCGTTCTCGGCCACGGTCTCGAGGAGCTTGCCGCGCCATTCGTCGGCAGCCTCGATGTGCGTGTCCGGGATGTCGACGGTGTCGTACATCTCGCCCTTGGCGGCCTCGGCCGACCAGACCAGGGCCTTCATCGTCACGAGGTCGACGACGCCCTTGAAGTCCATCTCGGTGCCGATCGGCAGCTGCATCACGATCGGGGTCGCACCCAGGCGATCCGAGATCATGTCGACGCAGCGGTGGAACTCGGCACCCGTACGGTCGAGCTTGTTGACGAAGCAGATACGCGGAACGCCGTAGCGGTCCGCCTGACGCCAAACGGTCTCGGACTGGGGCTCGACACCGGCAACGCCGTCGAACACCGTCACCGCACCGTCGAGCACGCGCAGCGAGCGCTCCACCTCGACGGTGAAGTCGACGTGGCCCGGGGTGTCGATGATGTTGATGGTGTTGTCGACGTTGTCCAGCGGCCAGTGGCAGGTCGTCGCGGCAGACGTGATCGTGATGCCGCGCTCCTGCTCCTGCTCCATCCAGTCCATCGTGGCAGCGCCGTCGTGGACCTCACCGATCTTGTAAGAAACACCGGTGTAGAACAGGATCCGCTCGGTGGTGGTCGTCTTGCCCGCGTCGATGTGGGCCATGATCCCGATGTTGCGGACCTTGGCCAGGTCAAGCGAAGTGGTGGCCATAGTGGCTCAATCTTCTCTCGGTCTCGATGGGGGTTGCGACTACCAGCGGTAGTGCGCGAAGGCCTTGTTGGACTCGGCCATCTTGTGCGTGTCCTCACGCTTCTTGACCGAAGCGCCGAGGCCGTTGGAGGCGTCCAGCAGTTCGTTCATGAGGCGCTCGGTCATGGTCTTCTCGCGGCGGGCGCGGGAGTAGCCCACGAGCCAGCGGAGCGAGAGGGTGGCGGCGCGGCCGGGCTTGACCTCGACCGGGACCTGGTAGGTCGCGCCACCGACACGGCGGGACTTGACCTCAAGGGTCGGCTTGATGTTCTCCAGCGCGCGCTTCAGCGTGATGACCGGGTCGGTGCCGGTCTTCTCACGCAGACCCTCCATGGCGCCGTAGACGATGCGCTCGGCGGTGGAGCGCTTGCCGTTCAGCAGCACCTTGTTGATGAGGGAGGTCACCAGAGGAGAGCCGTAGACCGGGTCGATGATGACCGGGCGCTTCGGGGCGGGGCCCTTACGAGGCATTCTTACTTCTCCTTCTTGGCGCCGTAGCGGCTGCGAGCCTGCTTGCGGTTCTTGACGCCCTGCGTGTCGAGGGAGCCGCGGATGATCTTGTACCGAACACCCGGCAGGTCCTTCACACGGCCGCCACGCACGAGCACGATCGAGTGCTCCTGCAGGTTGTGGCCCTCACCCGGAATGTAAGCGGTGACCTCGATCCCACTGGTCAGACGCACACGCGCGACCTTACGCAGGGCCGAGTTCGGCTTCTTCGGGGTGGTCGTGAACACACGCGTGCAGACGCCACGGCGCTGGGGCGAACCCTCAAGTGCGGGCGTCTTGTTCTTCTCGACCTTGTCCTGCCGGCCCTTACGGACCAGCTGCTGGATCGTAGGCACTACTTCTCCGGTTTCTGTGTGCCAGTCTCGGTAAAGCTAACCTGGAACATTCCCCGACCCACGCGGTCGGGTGTGTCGAATACTGCAGACCTGCCTCGCTGGAACGAGGGCGGCGGCAGATTGCGGTGTCAAAACCCGGCTTCCGTGCTGCCGGGACTCTCCGGCCGGAACTGGCGGGAGAAGGCGCGCACGGCAGCCCAGGGACACCCCAGGCACAAGGTCAGAGCGTACCTAGCGCATTGGCTGCGGTCAAAACAAATGCACACGCGAAGGACACGCCGGACTCCCCCTGCGCTGCCGCCACGGTAGTGCGATCGACTGCGCTACGGAAGAAGGCACGCGGCCCTCAGCCGCGGGACACCGCGAGCAACGCCATCACCAGGAAGAACAGTGCCCAGGCGCCGATCCCGAGCCAGCCGAGCACCAGGCCGGCGACCGCCTGGCCGTCGCCCCGCTGACCCGTGCGCCGGATCTCGGCCCGCGCCTTGTGTCCCAGGATCACCGCGGGGATCGACGTCAGCCCCCAGGTGAACGGCGCTATCAGCCCGCACACCAGCGAGCCCGTCGCCGCACCGTTGGTCGGCTGCGGCATCGGCATCTGCATCGGGAGGAACGTGGCGGGCACCGCGGGCATCATCGGTCGCGGCGCGAACTGCGCCTGCGGCACCGGTCCCTGCGGCAGGTCGGCGACCAGCATCTGGAGCTCGGTGTGGGTCTGCGCCTGATAGGCCCGGGACATCCGCTGCTCGTACTCGGACTGCGCCAGCCGCCCCTCGGCGAACCCCGCCTTCAGCACGTCGACCGCCCGCTCGCGATCCGCGTGCGAGGCCCGCATGGCAGGCGCCTGATACGGGTTCTGCGCAGGCTGCCCACCCTGCCACGGCTGGAATGCCATGTCGCGAACCTCCCCCCGCTCAACAGTTGTCCCCATCCTCTCATCACAGACGCAGCAATGGGAGGACGAGTTCCCACGGCGCCTCGAACGCCGCAGGGCGGCCACCCCGTGGGGTGACCGCCCTGCTGACGCGCATATGGCCTTACTGGTTGTACGGACCGTAGTCGTAGTCCTCCAGCGGGACCGCCTGGCCGGAGCCGGTGCCGAAGGGCGAGTAGTCGATGTCGTCGTAACCGACGGCCGAGTACATCGCGGCCTTGGCCTCCTCGGTGGGCTCGACCCGGATGTTGCGGTAACGGGACAGGCCCGTACCGGCCGGGATGAGCTTACCGATGATGACGTTCTCCTTGAGGCCGATGAGGCTGTCGGACTTGGCGTTGATCGCCGCGTCCGTCAGCACTCGGGTCGTCTCCTGGAAGGAGGCGGCCGACAGCCAGGATTCCGTCGCCAGCGAAGCCTTGGTGATACCCATCAGCTGCGGACGGCCGGAGGCCGGGTGGCCGCCTTCCGCCACCACGCGACGGTTCTCGCCCTCGAACTTCGAACGCTCCACGAGCTCGCCCGGCAGCAGCTCCGCGTCGCCGGACTCGATGATCGTCACGCGGCGCAGCATCTGCCGGATGATGATCTCGATGTGCTTGTCGTGGATCGCCACGCCCTGCGAGTTGTAGACCTTCTGGACTTCGCCGACCAGGTGGACCTGGACCGCACGCTGACCGAGGATCCGCAGCACGTCGTGCGGGTTGATGGCACCGACGGTCAGCGGCTGGCCGACCACCACGTGGTCGCCCTCGCCGACCAGCAGACGGGCACGCTTGGAGACGCCGTACGGCATCTCGTCGCTACCGTCGTCCGGGGTGACGATGACCTTCTTGGTCTTCTCGGTCTCCTCGATGCGGACGCGGCCGGCCGCCTCCGAGATCGGGGCGACACCCTTGGGCGTACGGGCCTCGAAGAGCTCGACGACACGCGGCAGACCCAGGGTGATGTCGTCACCGGCCACACCACCGGTGTGGAAGGTACGCATGGTCAGCTGGGTGCCGGGCTCACCGATGGACTGGGCGGCGATGATGCCGACCGCCTCACCGATGTCGACCAGCTTGCCGGTGGCCAGCGAGCGGCCGTAGCAGAAGGCACAGGTGCCGACCGCGGACTCACAGGTCAGGACCGAGCGGGTCTTGACCTCTTCGACGCCGTGCATGATCAGCTGGTCGATCAGCACGTCACCGAGGTCGACGTTGGCCGGGGCGACGACCTTGCCGTCCACCACGACGTCCTCGGCCAGCATCCGCGCGTACACGGAGGACTCGACGTCGTCCGCCTTGCGCAGGACGCCGTCGGCGCCCTTCGAACCGATCCGCAGCTTCAGGCCGCGCTCGGTGCCGCAGTCCTCCTCGCGAATGATGACGTCCTGGGAGACGTCGACCAGACGACGGGTGAGGTAACCGGAGTCGGCGGTACGCAGGGCGGTGTCCGCCAGACCCTTACGGGCACCGTGGGTGGAGATGAAGTACTCCAGCACGGACAGACCCTCGCGGAACGACGCCTTGATCGGACGCGGGATCGTCTCGTTCTTGGCGTTCGACACCAGACCACGCATACCCGCGATCTGACGCATCTGCATCATGTTTCCGCGCGCACCCGAGTCCACCATCATGAAGATGGGGTTGGTCTTCGGGAAGTTCTCATTCATCGCCTCGGCAACCTCGTTGGTCGCCTTGGTCCAGATGTTGATGAGCTCCTGCGTGCGCTCGTCCTTGGTGATCAGACCGCGCTCGTACTGCTTCTGGACCTTCTCGTCCTGCGCCTCGTAACCGGAGACGATCGCCTTCTTGGCCTCCGGCACGACGATGTCGGAGACGGCGACGGTGACGCCGGAACGGGTGGCCCAGTAGAAGCCGGACGCCTTCAGGTTGTCGAGCGTCGCCGCCACGATGACCTTCGGGTAGCGCTCGGCCAGGTCGTTGACGATCGCGGAGAGCTGCTTCTTGCCCACCGAGTAGTCGACGAACGGGTAGTCCTCGGGCAGCAGCTCGTTGAAGAGCGCGCGACCCAGGGTCGTCCGCAGCCGGAAGCTGTCGCCCTGCTGCCACTCCGGCTCGCCCTCGACCGGGGCCGGCGGGGTCCAGCCGCGCGGCGGCACCGTGCCGATCGGGAAGCGGATGTCGACCTTCGCCTGGAGCGAGAGCTCGCGGGCGTCGAAGGCCATGATCGCCTCGGAGACCGAGGAGAACGAGCGGCCCTCACCCTTGACCTCGCGCTCCTCCTCGTCCGTGGTGAGGAAGAAGAGGCCCAGCACCATGTCCTGGGTCGGCATGGTGACCGGACGGCCGTCGGCCGGCTTGAGGATGTTGTTCGAGGACAGCATCAGGATGCGGGCCTCGGCCTGCGCCTCCGCGGAGAGCGGCAGGTGGACGGCCATCTGGTCACCGTCGAAGTCCGCGTTGAACGCGGTGCAGACGAGCGGGTGGATCTGGATGGCCTTGCCCTCGACCAGCTGCGGCTCGAAGGCCTGGATGCCGAGGCGGTGCAGGGTGGGCGCACGGTTCAGCAGCACCGGGTGCTCGGCGATGACCTCTTCGAGGACGTCGTACACCACGGTGCGGCCGCGCTCGACCATGCGCTTGGCCGACTTGATGTTCTGCGCGTGGTTGAGGTCCACCAGGCGCTTCATCACGAACGGCTTGAAGAGCTCCAGCGCCATGGCCTTGGGCAGACCACACTGGTGCAGCTTCAGCTGCGGGCCGACGACGATGACGGAGCGCGCGGAGTAGTCCACACGCTTACCGAGCAGGTTCTGACGGAAGCGACCCTGCTTGCCCTTGAGCATGTCGGACAGCGACTTCAGCGGACGGTTGCCGGGGCCCGTGACCGGGCGACCACGACGGCCGTTGTCGAAGAGCGCGTCGACGGCCTCCTGGAGCATGCGCTTCTCGTTGTTCACGATGATCTCGGGCGCGCCGAGGTCGAGAAGCCGCTTCAGGCGGTTGTTGCGGTTGATGACGCGGCGGTACAGGTCGTTCAGGTCGGAGGTCGCGAAGCGGCCACCGTCCAGCTGCACCATCGGACGCAGGTCCGGCGGGATCACCGGGATGCAGTCCAGCACCATGCCCTTGGGGCTGTTGCGGGTCTGCAGGAAGGCGGAGACGACCTTGAGGCGCTTGAGCGCACGGGTCTTCTTCTGGCCCTTGCCGGTCCGGATGATCTCGCGGAGGCGCTCGGCCTCCTCGTCCAGGTCGAAGGTCTCCAGGCGCTTCTGCAGCGCGGCGGCGCCCATCGAGCCGTCGAAGTACGTGCCGAAGCGGTCACGCAGCTCGCGGTAGAGGAGCTCGTCGCCCTCCAGGTCCTGGACCTTGAGGTTCTTGAAGCGGTTCCAGACCTCGTCGAGACGGTCGATCTCGCGCTGCGCACGGTCGCGCAGCTGCTTCATCTCACGCTCGGCACCCTCGCGCACCTTGCGGCGGGCATCGGCCTTGGCGCCCTCGGCCTCAAGCTCGGCCAGGTCGGTCTCGAGCTTCTTGGCGCGGGCCTCCAGGTCGGAGTCGCGACGCTGCTCGATCTGCTGGCGCTCGACGGAGACATGGGCCTCCAGCGAAGGCAGGTCGCGGGTGCGGCGCTCCTCGTCCACGAACGTGATCATGTACGCGGCGAAGTAGATGACCTTCTCAAGGTCCTTGGGCGCGAGGTCCAGCAGGTAGCCCAGCCGGCTCGGCACACCCTTGAAGTACCAGATGTGGGTCACAGGAGCGGCCAGCTCGATGTGGCCCATCCGCTCACGACGCACCTTGGCGCGAGTGACCTCGACGCCGCAGCGCTCGCAGATGATGCCCTTGAAGCGGACGCGCTTGTACTTACCGCAGTAGCACTCCCAGTCCCGGGTCGGACCGAAGATCTTCTCGCAGAAGAGTCCGTCCTTTTCGGGCTTGAGGGTGCGGTAGTTGATGGTCTCGGGCTTCTTGACCTCGCCGTGGCTCCACTGACGGATGTCGTCAGCGGTGGCCAGGCCGATCCGGAGCTCGTCGAAGAAGTTGACGTCGAGCACTATGCGTCAATCCCTCTCAGGGTCGTGTCTCTATGGTCTGTCGGGGTCCGGGGCGGGGCCGGGAGCTCTGTGGTGCTTGGAGCTCCCGGCCAGACCCGTCAGACCTCTTCGACGCTGCTCGGCTCGCGCCGGGACAGGTCGATGCCGAGCTCCTCCGCAGCGCGGAAGACGTCCTCGTCGGTGTCGCGCATCTCGATGGACATGCCGTCCGAGGACAGCACCTCCACGTTGAGGCACAGGGACTGCATCTCCTTGATGAGCACCTTGAAGGACTCGGGGATGCCGGGCTCGGGGATGTTCTCGCCCTTGACGATGGCCTCGTAGACCTTCACGCGACCAGTGACGTCGTCGGACTTGATCGTCAGCAGCTCCTGGAGGGCGTATGCGGCGCCGTAAGCCTCCAGCGCCCACACCTCCATCTCACCGAAGCGCTGACCACCGAACTGAGCCTTACCACCCAGCGGCTGCTGGGTGATCATCGAGTACGGACCGGTCGAGCGGGCGTGCAGCTTGTCGTCGACCAGGTGGTGCAGCTTGAGGATGTACATGTACCCGACCGAGATCGGGTCCGGGAACGGCTCACCGGAACGGCCGTCGAACATCCGCGCCTTGCCGGACGGGAGGACCATGCGGTCGCCGTCGCGGTTGGGGATGGTGTTCTCCAGCAGACCGGCCAGCTCGTCCTCGCGGGCACCGTCGAAGACCGGGGTCGCGACGTTGGTGCGCGCCTCGACCTGGTCGGCGCCGATGGACTGCAGGCGCTGGGCCCACTCCTCACCGAGGCTGGAGACGTCCCAGCCCTGGCTGGCGAGCCAGCCGAGGTGGATCTCCAGGACCTGTCCCGGGTTCATTCGGGACGGGACACCCAGCGGGTTGAGGATGATGTCGACCGGGGTGCCGTCCTCCATGAACGGCATGTCCTCGACCGGCAGGATCTTCGAGATGACGCCCTTGTTGCCGTGGCGGCCGGCGAGCTTGTCACCGTCGGTGATCTTACGCTTCTGCGCGACGTAGACGCGGACCAGCTGGTTCACGCCCGGCGGCAGCTCGTCGCCCTCTTCGCGGTCGAAGACGCGGACGCCGATGACCTTGCCGATCTCGCCGTGCGGGACCTTCAGCGAGGTGTCGCGGACCTCGCGCGCCTTCTCACCGAAGATCGCGCGGAGCAGGCGCTCCTCCGGGGTCAGCTCGGTCTCGCCCTTGGGCGTGACCTTGCCGACGAGGATGTCGCCGGCGACGACCTCGGCACCGATGCGGATGATGCCGCGCTCGTCGAGGTCGGAGAGGACCTCCTCGGAGACGTTCGGGATGTCCCGGGTGATCTCCTCGGGGCCGAGCTTGGTGTCACGGGCGTCGACCTCGTGCTCCTCGATGTGGATCGAGGAGAGGACGTCGTCCTGCACGAGGCGCTGCGACAGGATGATCGCGTCCTCGTAGTTGTGACCCTCCCACGGCATGAACGCCACGAGCAGGTTCTTGCCGAGCGCCATCTCGCCCTCGTCCGTGGACGGACCGTCGGCGAGGACCTGGCCCTCGATCACCCGCGCGCCCTCGTCCACGACGACCTTCTGGTTGAAGGAGGTGCCCTGGTTGGAACGGGTGAACTTGGCGACGCGGTACGTGGTGTACGTGCCGTCGTCGTTGGCGACGGTGATGTAGTCCGCGGAGACCTCCTGGACCACACCGTTCTTCTCGGCCTTGATGACGTCGCCGGCGTCGACCGCGCAGCGGTACTCCATGCCGGTGCCGACCAGCGGCGACTCCGCCTTGATCAGCGGAACGGCCTGGCGCATCATGTTCGATCCCATGAGCGCGCGGTTGGCGTCGTCGTGCTCGAGGAACGGGATCATGGCGGTCGCGGCCGACACCATCTGGCGCGGCGAGACGTCCATGTAGTGCACCTCGTCGGCGGGGACGAGGTCGACCTCGCCGCCACGGCGACGGACCAGCACACGCTGCTCGGCGAAGCGCAGGTCGTCGGTGAGCTTGGCGTTGGCCTGGGCGATGAGGAAGCGGTCCTCCTCATCTGCGGTGAGGTAGTCCACCTCCTCCGTGACCTGGCCGTCGACGACCTTGCGGTACGGCGTCTCGATGAAGCCGAAGACGTTGACGCGGCCGTAGGACGCGAGCGAGCCGATCAGACCGATGTTCGGGCCTTCTGGGGTCTCGATCGGGCACATGCGGCCGTAGTGCGAGGGGTGCACGTCACGGACGTCCAGACCGGCCCGCTCACGGGAGAGACCACCCGGGCCCAGCGCCGACAGACGACGCTTGTGGGTCAGACCCGACAGCGGGTTGGTCTGGTCCATGAACTGGGACAGCTGGCTGGTGCCGAAGAACTCCTTGATGGAGGCGACGACCGGCCGGATGTTGATCAGGGTCTGCGGCGTGATCGCCTCGACGTCCTGGGTGGTCATGCGCTCGCGCACGACGCGCTCCATACGGGCAAGACCCGTACGGACCTGGTTCTGGATCAGCTCGCCGACGTTGCGCAGACGACGGTTGCCGAAGTGGTCGATGTCGTCGGTCTCGACAACGATGCTGTTGCCGTTCTCGCCGATCGTCTCGGTCTCGCCGGCGTGCAGCTTGACCAGGTACTTGATCGTGGCGATGACGTCATCGGTGGTCAGCACACCGGCGTCCAGCGGCTCGTCGCCGCCGAGCTTCTTGTTGACCTTGTAGCGGCCGACCTTGGCGAGGTCGTAGCGCTTGGGGTTGAAGTAGAGGTTCTCCAGCAGCGTCTGCGCGGCCTCGCGGGTCGGCGGCTCGCCCGGGCGCAGCTTGCGGTAGATGTCGAGCAGCGCGTCGTCCTGGCCCTGGGTGTGGTCCTTCTCCAGGGTGGCGCGCATCGACTCGTACTCGCCGAACTCCTCGAGGATCTGCTCGGTGGTCCAACCGAGCGCCTTGAGCAGGACGGTCACGGACTGCTTGCGCTTGCGGTCGATACGCACACCGACCATGTCGCGCTTGTCGATCTCCATCTCCAGCCAGGCACCCCGGGACGGGATGATCTTGGCGGAGAAGATGTCCTTGTCGGACGTCTTGTCGATCGAGCTGTCGAAGTACACACCCGGCGAGCGGACCAGCTGCGACACCACGACACGCTCGGTGCCGTTGATGACGAAGGTGCCCTTGTTGGTCATGAGCGGGAAGTCGCCCATGAAGACCGTCTGGGACTTGATCTCGCCGGTCTCGTTGTTGGTGAACTCCGCGGTGACGAACAGCGGAGCCGCGTACGTGAAGTCACGCTCCTTGCACTCGTCGATGGAGTTCTTCGGAGGCTCGAAGCGGTGGTCACGGAACGTCAGCGACATCGACCCGGAGAAGTCCTCGATCGGGGAGATCTCTTCGAAGATCTCTTCCAGACCGGACTTGGTGGGAACTTCCTGCCCACTCTCCAGCGCAGCCTCGACGCGACCCTTCCATGCGGCATTGCCGAGCAGCCAGTCGAAGCTTTCGGTCTGCAGCGCAAGGAGGTTAGGAACCCCGAGGGGCTCCTTGATCTTCGCAAAAGAGATGCGCAGCGGGGCGGTGCTGTCGCCGTTGTTCGTATTGGCAGTCGAGGCGTTGCGCGAGGCGGCCAAGAGGGGGTCCTTCCGAGGGCTCGGACTCACTACGCGCGTACCGGTCCCGAATCGAGCAGAGCGGTCGAGAAGCCCAGGTCAGGGCGGTCCATTTAGCTTTGCTCGGGCTCGGGTATGCCCCTGGTGACGGGCAGGGAGCAGCTAACAGGCAGCGCAAAGGGTCAGTGTAGCCACATGGCCCACTGATGTCCAGAGCGAGTTTCCGAAGACCGGTATCGCACCGCGTCCCGATCTTCTCCCTCCGGGAGGTCATCCCCTCCGCAACGGAGGAGCCCCTCGTTGTTCTTCTCTCCGCCCAATGCCCTGCGCCTGCCGAAAGCCCTGCGCCAGTGGCGCACACCGATGCTTCCCTCTTCGTCGGCGATCCATGCCTCGAACCCTGGACCGCTTCTGCGTCGCGTCCCGAGAATTGCGCGCCGCGTCCGGTTCGTCAAGGCCCCCCGCCTCTGGGAGATCGTCACATGGAGGTGCGTCCGGACAACGAAGATCACCATACTCGCACTCCGACGCGGGGCAACGCAGCCGGGGCGGGTATGCGGAAGGGCGACCACCCGTATGGGTGATCGCCCTTCGCGGTGTCCGCGTTACGCCCTCGGGCGCGGCGGACGGGAGTCAGAGACTCACCAAGGTCACTTGACCTCGACGGAGGCGCCGGCGCCCTTGAGGGCCTCGGCGGCCTTCTCCGCGGCGTCCTTGGCGACCTTCTCGAGGACCGGCTTCGGGGTGCCGTCGACGAGGTCCTTGGCCTCCTTCAGGCCCAGGGAGGTCAGCTCACGCACGACCTTGATGACCTGGATCTTCTTGTCGCCGGCGCCGGTGAGGATGACGTCGAACTCGTCCTTCTCCTCCTCGGCCTCGGCCTCGGCGCCACCGGCGGCACCGGCGACGACGACCGGGGCAGCGGCGGCAGCGGTGACGTCGAACTTCTCCTCGAAGGCCTTCACGAACTCGGAGAGCTCGATGAGGGTCATGCCTTCGAACTGCTCGAGCAGCTCGTCCTGGGTGAGCTTCGCCATGGTGGCGGTCCTTCCACTAAATCGGCTGGTGCCGGATGTACATTTCGGCGGGCGTGCGGCCCGCTGTAACCCGCGCCGGGACGGCGCGGATCATGACGCGAGCCGAATTACTCGGCACCGCCCTGCTCGGCCTGCTTGGCGCGCAGCGCGTCCACGGTGCGGACGAGCTTCGACGGCAGCGCCTGGAAGACGGAGGCAGCCTGGGACTGCTTCGCCTTGAAGGCACCGGCCAGCTTGCTGAGCAGAACCTCGCGGGACTCAAGGTCCGCAAGCTTCTTGATCTCGTCGGCGGAGAGCGCCTTGCCGTCAAGGACGCCGCCCTTGATGACGAGGTTCTGGTTCTCCTTGGCGAAGTCACGAAGACCCTTCGCCGCCTCGACCGGGTCACCGGTAACGAAGGCGACGGCCGTCGAGCCACTGAGGTGCTCGTCCAGCGCAGAGATCCCGGCCTCCTTGGCCGCGATCTTGGTCAGCGTGTTCTTCACCACACGGTACTGAGCGTTGTCACCGAGCGAACGGCGCAGATTCCGGATCTGCGCGACGGTAAGACCGGTGTACGCCGTCACAACAGCGGCGTTCGAGTTGCGGAACTTGTCGGCAATCTCGTCGACGGCTGTGACCTTGTCGGGCCTCGCCATGAGCCTCGGCCTCCTTCCGGGTGATGAGGACCGCGCAGAAGGGGCTGGGCAAAACAAACGCCCCGGCGCAGGGCACGGGGCGTTACTCGACCGAACAGAAAATGCTCGGGAGTCTCTCCACACAACCTGCGCAGGCCGTCCGCAGCTAGCGGATCCTTCGGCCACCACACGCCCGGAATCGGACGCGCAGAGACAACCAGCGGTCTTTGGCTTCCGGGACACCGTACGGGAAGGGCCTATGCGCAGGCAAATCGGCCCGTGCGGGGCCGCGGCGGGCGTCCGGGACACCCCGCCGCGGCCGGGCGACTCAGGTGCCGGGAGCCGCCATGGTGTCGCTGGCCGGCGGCGGGGTCACGGTGACCTTGGTGCCGTAGTTCGAGTAGAAGACGGTGGAGTCCTGGGGCTGCTTGCCGTCCATCTGCTCACGCTTCTTCACGAGCGTGTTGTCCGGGCCGATCCACAGGTCGATGGTCTCCGTCGTCGCCTCGGCCTTCTTGAGCTGCTCCTCCAGCGCCTTCAGGTCGGCCTCACTGAGGCTCTTGGACTGCATCTTGGCCATCTCGGCCACGGCGACCTTGCCGGTGTAGTGGGTCGCCTGAACGCCGCGGACGTCCTCCTTGCCGGCCTCCTGGACCTTGCCGGAGGCGATGAGCATGTTCACCGACTTGACCGGGTCGTTGTTCTGCAGGGCGTCCTTCATCAGGGCGCCGGCCGGACCCTGCTTGGCCAGGGCTGCGTAGTCGTACTTGATCCAGCTCTTGCCGCCCATCGGCATGCCCATGTTCACGTACATCGCCTGGGGCGTGTACAGCGCCTTCATGGGCTTGCCGGTCGCCATCGGCCCACCGGTCGTGGTGATGTCGAGGGTCATGTTGGTCCCGTTCGACCAGTCCATCGCGCCCTTCATCGTGCGCGTGATCGGACCCATCTTCTGCGTGCCGTCGATCTGCGCGGACTTCTTGTCGCCCGTCTGCTGCGACGCCGTCTTCAGCGAGGCCAGCGCGGCCTCCAGCGGGGACTTCGCCCCCGCCGCGTCGTTGCTGCCACCGCTGGCGCTGCCACCGCCGGTGCCGTTGCTCTTGTCGCCACCGCTGTTGCAAGCGGTCAGACCGGCCATCATGACAACTCCCGCCGCGACGGCGGCGGCTATACGCGTACTGCGCACGTGAGGCTCCCCCTTTGATCTCCTCTACGGACCTCGCAGGGGACTGTAGTGCAGGCCGCCGACAGCGCGCCTGGCGGCCCTGTTATGAACGCGTCAGGCCCCGCTCTCCGTACGGAAGGCGGGGCCTGACGTCACGCGTCACGCGCTATGAGGCATCGATCGAAACGATCAGACAGCCTCGTCCTCGACGAGGAGGTTGCGGGTGCGGTTGGGGTCCACCGGGACGCCGGGGCCCATGGTGGTGGTGATCGTCGCCTTCTTGATGTAGCGGCCCTTGGCGGCGGACGGCTTCAGACGGGTGATCTCCTCCAGCGCCGCGGCGTAGTTCTCCACCAGCTTGGCGTCGTCGAAGGACACCTTGCCGATGATGAAGTGGAGGTTGGAGTGCTTGTCGACCCGGAACTCGATCTTGCCGCCCTTGATGTCGGTGACGGCCTTGGCGACGTCCGGGGTGACGGTGCCGGTCTTCGGGTTCGGCATCAGACCACGGGGACCGAGCACGCGGCCGAGGCGACCGACCTTGCCCATGAGGTCCGGGGTGGCGACGACGGCGTCGAAGTCCAGACGGCCCTTGGAGACCTCGTCGATCAGTTCGTCCGAGCCGACGATGTCGGCGCCGGCGGCTTCCGCGGCCGCAGCACGGTCACCGGTCGCGAAGACCAGGACCCGGGCGGTCTTACCGGTGCCGTGCGGGAGGTTCACGGTGCCGCGGACCATCTGGTCGGCCTTGCGCGGGTCGACGCCCAGACGCATGGCGACCTCGACGGTCGAGTCGAACTTGGCCGAGGAGGTGTCCTTGGCGAGACGGACGGCCTCGAGCGGGGCGTACAGACGCTCCCGGTCGATCTTCGCGTCCGCGTTGCGAAGAGTCTTGCTGCGCTTCACTTCTGCTCCTGATGCAGTGGGGTGGAGTCGTGGTACGGACCAGCGCCTGGTCCTGCCACGGGCTGAGCCAACGTGCGGCGTGCGCCGCACGGCCGTGCGGGGCTGAGGATCAGCCCTCGACCGTGATGCCCATGGAACGGGCGGTGCCGGCGATGATCTTCTCGGCGGCGTCCAGGTCGTTGGCGTTCAGGTCGGGCATCTTGGTGGTGGCGATGTCGCGGACCTGGTCGCGGGTGATCTTGGCGACCTTGGTCTTGTGCGGCTCGCCGGAGCCCTTGTCCACGCCCGCGGCCTTCAGGATGAGCTTCGCGGCCGGCGGAGTCTTGGTGACGAAGGTGAAGGAACGGTCCTCGTAGACCGTGATCTCCACCGGCACGACCATGCCACGCTGCGACTCGGTCGCGGCGTTGTAGGCCTTGCAGAACTCCATGATGTTGACGCCGTGCTGACCCAGCGCGGGGCCGACCGGCGGAGCCGGGTTCGCGGCACCGGCCTGGATCTGGAGCTTGATCAGCCCCGTGACCTTCTTCTTCTTGGGAGGCATGCTCTCTCCGGGTCCTAGTGAGAGGTGGTTCGCCCCACAATCCGGATCATCCGGATGGAGGCATACCGCACCACGATAACGGGTACTGTCGTGCGGCCAAAAACCGCGCAGGTCAGACCGGCTCTACGCCGGTCTGACCTGGTCGGTGGCTGGTGGTCCGGAAGAACCTAGTTCTTCTGGATCTGGTCGAAGCTCAGCTCGACCGGGGTCTCGCGACCGAAGATCTCGACCAGGCCCTTGACCTTCTTCGAGTCGGCGTTGATCTCGTTGATCGTGGCCTGCAGCGTCGCGAACGGACCGTCGGTGACGGTGACGGAGTCGCCCACCTCGAAGTCCAGGACCTGGACCTCGACCTTGCGGGACGGCGCCGGCCTGCCCTCGGCCGCGGCGGCCTCCTTGGCGGCCTTCTCCTCGGCCTCCGGGGCGAGCATCTTGACGATCTCGTCGAGGGTCAGCGGGTACGGGTCGTAGGCGTTGCCGACGAAGCCGGTGACACCCGGGGTGTTGCGGACGACGCCCCAGGACTCGTTCGTCAGGTCCATGCGCACCAGAACGTAGCCCGGAAGCTTGTTCTGGCGGACGGTGCGACGGTCGCCGTTCTTGATCTGAACGACCTCTTCCTGCGGCACCTCGGCCTGGAAGATGTAGTCCTCGACGTTCAGCGAGACGGCGCGCTGTTCGAGGTTGGTCTTCACGCGGTTCTCGTAGCCCGCGTAGGTGTGGATGACGTACCACTCGCCGGGGAGCCCGCGCAGCTCGTCACGGAGGGCGGCCACCGGGTCGACCGGCTCCTGCTCCTCCACGTCCTCGGAAGCCTCGTCGGCCTCCTCTTCGTCGGCGGATTCGACGTGCACGGCGGCCGACTCGGCGGGCTCGCCGGCGTCGGCGTCCTCGGCGTCCAGCTCGTCGACGTCGTCCGCGCCCGCGACGATCTCCGCGGCGGCTTCCTCGTCAGCGATGGCCGCAGCCTCCCCCTCGACCTCGGCCGAGACGGCCTCGTCAACCTCGGCCTCTGCAGCCGCGACGGGCTTGGCGGCGTCGTTCAGGTTCGGGTCAGACACGTGGCTGCTTCTTCCTTGCTTCAAGGGGTTGAACGTGCGAAGGGCCGCCCGCAGAGGCACCCTCCGCGGGATCAGCCGAAGACGTACCCGACGACTCGGTTGATTCCCAAGTCAATCACGGTTACGAGACCAATGATGATGGCTACGAAGATGATCACCACGGTGGTGTACGACGACAGCTGGCTGCGCGTGGGCCAGACGACCTTGCGCAGTTCCGCGATGACCTGGCGGTAGAAGAGCGCGAGACGCGCAAAAGGCCCCTTCTTGCCGCGCTTACCGCCGCGGCGGGGCTTCTTCTGGGATTCCGTGGTGTCGTCTTCGGAACGACCGCGCTCAGGCATGTCGATGGAGCCCAGGGCGTCCGTCACTCGTCCTCACCTGAATCCGGGTCGTGGCCGTGCCGCGTCCGGCCCGGCCGCACGGCGGTGCATTTCGTACGTACGCATGCACGCACTCGGTGATGAAGTGCGTGTAGCAGGGCCGGAGGGACTTGAACCCCCAACCGCTGGTTTTGGAGACCAGTGCTCTACCAATTGAGCTACGACCCTTTGTGGTTCCCCCAACTTACCGCATGCGGACGACTGCATTACGTCGTGCACTGCGGTGACCCGATGGGAGCCAACGGTCAGCGAGTGTACGTGCTTCGGGGCCGGGCGTCGAACAGGAACCTCGCCCACCGCCCCACAAACCCGTGTATCGGGCCCGACGGCGGTCTGCGACGATGCCTCTATGAGCGCTGCCACTCCCTCCGCATCGTCCCCCACCGACCGCCGGGTCTCCGCCCGGGTCGGTTCGATCTCCGAGTCCGCCACCCTCGCCGTCGACGCCAAGGCCAAGGCCCTCAAGGCCGCCGGGCGCCCGGTGATCGGCTTCGGCGCCGGTGAGCCCGACTTCCCCACGCCCGGCTACATCGTCGAGGCGGCGGTCGAGGCGTGCCGCAACCCGAAGTTCCACCGCTACACCCCCGCCGGCGGCCTCCCCGAGCTGAAGTCCGCGATCGTCGCGAAGACCCTGCGCGACTCCGGTTTCGAGATCGAGGCCGCGAACGTCCTGGTGACCAACGGTGGCAAGCAGGCCATCTACGAGGCGTTCGCCGCCATCCTGGACCCGGGCGACGAGGTCATCGTGCCGGCGCCGTACTGGACGACGTACCCGGAGTCGATCCGGCTCGCCGGCGGCGTGCCGGTCGACGTGGTCGCCGACGAGACCACGGGTTACCGCGTGTCCGTCGAGCAGTTGGAGGCGGCCCGCACCGAGCGCACCAAGGTGCTGCTGTTCGTCTCGCCGTCGAACCCGACCGGCGCGGTCTACTCCCGCGAGCAGGTCGAGGCGGTCGGCCGCTGGGCCGCCGAGCACGGCCTGTGGGTGCTGACCGACGAGATCTACGAGCACCTGGTCTACGGCGACGCGGAGTTCTCGTCACTGCCGGTCGTGGTGCCGGAGCTGCGCGACAAGTGCATCGTCGTCAACGGCGTGGCGAAGACGTACGCGATGACCGGCTGGCGGGTGGGCTGGGCGATCGGCCCCAAGGACGTCATCAAGGCGGCCACCAACCTCCAGTCGCACGCCACCTCCAACGTCTCCAACGTGGCGCAGGCCGCGGCCATCGCCGCCGTCAGCGGCGACCTGACGGCCGTCGAGGAGATGAAGGTCGCCTTCGACCGGCGCCGCCGCAAGATCGTGCAGATGCTCAACGAGATCGACGGCGTGCTGTGCCCGGAGCCGGAGGGCGCGTTCTACGCCTACCCGTCGGTGAAGGGGCTGCTGGGCAAGGAGATCCGCGGCAAGCGCCCGCAGTCCAGCGTCGAGCTGGCCGAGCTGATCCTGGAGGAGGCGGAGGTCGCCGTCGTCCCGGGCGAGGCGTTCGGCACCCCCGGCTACCTGCGGCTTTCGTACGCGCTGGGCGACGAGGACCTGGTCGAGGGCGTCTCCCGGATCCAGAAGCTGCTGGCCGAGGCCAAGTAGCGGGGCGGTGGCCGCCGAGGCGTGCGGGGTCGGACGGGCGTCCGGCCCCGCACGCCTTTCCGGTGGTCCCTTCGTTCGGGGCGGGGCCTATGCCGGGGCGCGCGGGTGCGGCAGTATCTGCGGATGGAGCGTGTTCGTGATCTGCGTCAACTGCCGAAGGCCCATCTGCACCTGCACTTCACCGGCTCGATGCGGCCGGCGACGCTGCTGGACCTCGCCGACAAGTACGGCGTCCACCTGCCGGACGCGCTGACCAGCGGTACGCCGCCCCGGCTGAGCGCCACCGACGAGCGCGGCTGGTTCCGCTTCCAGCGGCTCTACGACATCGCCCGGTCGTGTCTGCGCTCGCCCGAGGACATCCAGCGGCTGGTGCGGGAGGCGGCGGAGGAGGACGTCAAGGACGGCTCCCGCTGGCTGGAGATCCAGGTCGACCCGACCTCGTACGCGCCGCGGCTGGGCGGGCTGATCCCGGCGCTGGAGGTCATCCTGGACGCGGTGGAGCTGGCCTCCCGGCACACCGGGCTGGGCATCCGGGTGCTGGTCGCCGCGAACCGCATGAAGCACCCGCTGGACGCCCGCACGCTGGCCCGGCTGGCGGTGCGCTACGCCGACCACGGCGTGGTCGGCTTCGGGCTCTCCAACGACGAACGCCGGGGGCTGGCCCGGGACTTCGACCGGGCCTTCGCCATCGCCCGGGACGGCGGCCTGCTGTCGGCGCCGCACGGCGGCGAGCTGTCCGGGCCGGCCAGTGTCCGGGACTGCCTGGACGATCTGCACGCCACCCGGATCGGGCACGGGGTGCGGGCCGCGGAGGACCCGGTGCTGCTGCGCCGGCTGGCGTCCCGCGGGGTGACCTGCGAGGTGTGCCCGGCGTCGAACGTCGCGCTGGGCGTCTACGGCAAACCGGAGGACGTGCCGCTGCGGACGTTCTACGAGGCGGGCGTCCCGATGGCGCTGGGCGCCGACGACCCGCTGCTGTTCGGCTCGCGGCTGGCCGCCCAGTACGAGATCGCCCGCACCTCGCACGCCTTCGACGACGCCGAGCTGGCCGAGCTGGCCCGGCAGTCCGTGCGGGCCTCCCGGGCGCCCCAGGAGGTGCGGCGGGCGGTGCTGGCGGACATCGACGCCTGGCTGGCCGCCCCGGCGCCGTAGCGGGCCGCCGGCGGCCCTCCGCGGCCCCTACAGGCTGACGCCGACCGTCACCGGTTCGTTGACCAGGGTGACCCCGAAGGCGTCGTGGACGCCGTCGCGGACCTCGCGGGCCAGCGCGAGCAGGTCCTCGGTGGTGGCCCGGCCACGGTTGGTGAGGGCGAGGGTGTGCTTGGTGGAGATCCGGGCCGGGCCGCTGCCGTAGCCCTTGGTGAAGCCGGCGCGGTCGATCAGCCAGGCCGCGGAGGTCTTCACCCGGCCGTCGCCGTCCGGGAAGGCGGGCGGCGCGGCGTCGGGGCCGAGACGGTCGTGGACCCGCCGGACGAGGTCGGCGTGCTCGGCCTCGCTGAGGACGGGGTTGGTGAAGAAGGAGCCGGCCGACCAGGTGTCGTGGTCCTCGGCGTCCAGCACCATGCCCTTGCCGGCCCGGAGCGCCAGGACGGTCTTGCGGGCGACGGCGAGCGGCACCCGGTCCCCGGTGCCGACCCCGAGGGCGCGGGCCGTCTGGTCGTACTTCAGGGGCGCGGAGAGTCCGTCCGCGTCCTCCAGGGCGAAGCGGACCCGCAGCACGACGTACCGGTCGGGGTGCTGCTTGAAGCGGCTGTGGCGGTACGAGAAGCCGCACTCCTCGTTGGCGAGGGTGACCGTCTCGCCGGTGCGGCGGTCGTAGGCGACGACCTCGGTGAGGGTCTCGGAGACGTCCTGGCCGTAGGCGCCGACGTTCTGGATCGGGGTGGCGCCGGCCGAGCCGGGGATGCCGGCCAGGCACTCGACGCCGGCCAGTCCGGCCTCGACGGTGCGGGCGACGGCGTCGGACCAGTTCTCGCCCGCGGCGAGTTCCAGGGACGTGCCGTCGACGGCGACACCGCGGGTGGCGATGCGCAGGGCGGTGCCGTCGAAGCCCTTGTCGCCGATGACGAGATTGCTGCCGCCGCCGATGATCAGCAGCGGGCTGCCTGCCTCGTCGGCTTCGCGGACGGCCGCGACCACCTCGTCGTCGGTGGTGGCCGTGACGAGCCGGGTCGCGGGGCCGCCGAGGCGGAAGGTGGTCAGCGGGGCGAGGGGAGCACCGTGCTCTACGTGGAGTTCCTGCACGCGCCCAAGGGTACGGGGGCGGTCCGGCGGCATCGGGCCGGCCGCCCCACGCGGCTGCGTCAGGCGAGCCGGACCACGGCGCGGGACATGCCCAGCACCTTCTGGCCGGCGCTCTTGGCGGTGAGGTCGACGCGGACGGTCCGCTCCGCGTCGTCGAGCTTGGCCGCGACCGTGCCGCTGACCTCGATCAGCGCACCGGTCCCGTCGTTGGGCACCACGACGGGCTTGGTGAAGCGCACGCCGTACTCGGCGACCGCGCCCGGGTCGCCGACCCAGTCGGTGACCACCCGGACCGCCGAGGCCATGGTGAACATGCCGTGTGCGATGACGTCCGGCAGTCCGACCTCCTTGGCGAACTTCTCGTTCCAGTGGATCGGGTTGAAGTCCCCGGAGGCGCCGGCGTACTGGACGAGCGTGGCGCGGGTCACAGGGAAGGTCTGCGCGGGGAGTTCGGTGCCGACCTCGACGTCGTCGTAGGCAATCTTCGCGGTCATCTCAGGACTCCTCAGCGGGCCGGGCGACGAGCTTGGTGAGGGCGGTCACAACGTGTTCGCCGGCCTCGTCGTGCACCTCGCCACGGATGTCGATGACCTCGTTGCCGGCCATGGACCGGATCGCTTCGATGGTGGAGGTCACAGTCAGCCGGTCGCCGGCGCGCACCGGACGCCGGTAGGCGAACTTCTGGTCGCCGTGGACCACCCGGCTGTAGTCCAGGCCGAGTTGCGGATCCGCGACGACCAGCCCGGCAGCCTTGAATGTGATGGCAAACACAAAAGTCGGCGGCGCGATCACATCGGGGTGACCGAGGGCCTTGGCGGCTTCGGTGTCCGTGTAGGCGGGGTTGGTGTCACCGATCGCCTCGGCGAATTCGCGGATCTTTTCCCGCCCGACCTCGTACGGGTCGGTGGGCGGGTACGTGCGTCCGACGAATGACTGGTCGAGCGCCATGGGCTCGCAACCTCCCTGAACTGACGGTGCTAATGCCGCGAGGCCGCCCCCAGGGAATGGGGACGGCCTCACAGACGAGCCTGAGTTATCGCGTCTCGCGGTGCGCGGTGTGCGCGTTGCAGCGCGGGCAGTGCTTCTTCATCTCAAGGCGGTCCGGGTCGTTGCGCCGGTTCTTCTTGGTGATGTAGTTCCGCTCCTTGCACTCCACGCAGGCCAGCGTGATCTTCGGGCGGACGTCGGTGGCAGCCACGTGAGTGCTCCTTGACGGACGGATAGTCGATTTGAACGCATAGAAGAGTAGCCGACCGGAGGACCGACCCCACAATCGGCTACTGTTAGTAGCGGTGACCGGACTTGAACCGGTGACACAGCGATTATGAGCCGCTTGCTCTACCGACTGAGCTACACCGCTGCGATGCGCGAGTCACCCGTCCGAGGACGAGGTACCTCACACACCAGAGCCCCAATACGGAATCGAACCGTAGACCTTCTCCTTACCATGGAGACGCTCTGCCGACTGAGCTATTGGGGCGAGCGATGAAGACATTACACGGCCCGCCGCCAAACGTGAAATCCGAATCCGCGTCGCGCCCCAGCAGCCCCCCGCACCACGTCAGTACGACTATTCCGCGCCTGCGCGAAGCTCTCCGGGGGGCGCCCTAGGCTCGGATCCACACCGCGTGATCTTGCACGCCGTGGCTTCGAGGAGCGCGATGTCCGACAGCAGTTCACCGCAGCCGGGGAAGCCTGGGGGTGCCGGCCGGTACAGCCGGCCGGATTCCGGTGCGCTGGTCCTGTGCGGCGCCCGGCTCGCCGACGGCCGCACCGTGGACGTCCGGCTCGGCGGCGGGCGCATCGAAGCGGTCGGCACGGCCGGCAGCCTCGCTTCGCAGGGCGCCCGGGTGGACCTCGCCGGCTATCTGCTGCTGCCGGCCCCGGCCGAGCCGCACGCGCACTGCGACACCGCACTGACCGCGGACGCCGACGGGCCGGCCTCCGACTCCACCGAGGACGTCCAGCGCCGGACCACCGAGGCGGCGCTGCTGCAGCTCGGGCACGGGGCCACGGCCTCCCGCAGCCATGTGCGGATCGGCGGCGTCCAGGGACTGGGGGCGCTGCAGGCGGTGCTCCAGGCCCGCCGGGCGCTGCGCGGGCTGGCGGACCTGGCGGCGGTGGCGGTGCCGCGGGTACTGACGGGAGTGGCCGGCGCGAACGGGCTGGCGATGCTGCGGGACGCGGTCAAGATGGGCGCCACGGTCATCGGCGGCTGCCCGGACCTGGACCCCGACCCGACCGGGTACGTGGAGGCCGTCCTGGAGGTGGCCGGCGAGCACGGCTGCCCGGTGGACCTGCACACCGACGGCGACGACCCGGCGCGGTTGGCGCGCGTCGCGACGATGTGCGGCGGGCTGCGGCCGGGGGTGGCGATCGGGCCGTGTGCCGGGATGGCACGGATGCCGCGGAGCGTGGCGGCCCGGGTCGCGGAGCAGTTGGCGGCCGCCGACGTCACCGTCGTCTGTCTGCCGCAGGGCGACTGCACGGGCCTGGAGCGCAACGGCACCCGGGTGTCGCGGCCGGCGCCGGTGCGGCTGCTGCGGGCGGCCGGGGTGCGGGTGGCGGCGGGCAGCGGGGCGCTGCGGGACGCGGCCAATCCGGTGGGCCGGGGCGACCCGTTGGAGGCCGCGTACCTGCTGGCGTCCTTGGGGGAGGCCACCCCCGAGGCGGCGTACGAGACGGTGAGTTCGGCGGCGCGGGCCACGTTGGGGCTGCCGGAGGTGCGCGTCGAGGCAGGCTTCCCGGCGGAGTTGCTGGCGGTGCGCGGGGAGCGGATCGCCGGGGTGCTCTCGTTGGCGTACAGCCGGATCGTGGTGCACCGGGGGCGCGTGGTGGCGCGCACCAGTGCGGTGCGCGAGTACTGCGATTCGGTGGACGTGGCACTGGAGTTGCCCCGCCAGTCGCAGCGCTAGGCCCTGTCCCCGGGTGTGGCGGGGCGGTTGGGCGTACGGTCGGCAGCATGCGCATTGTCATCGCAGGTGGACATGGTCAGATCGCGCTGCGGCTGGAGCGGTTGCTGCATGCGCGCGGGGACGAGGTCGCGGGGATCGTCCGGCGGCCGGAACAGGCCGGCGATCTGCTGGCCGCGGGTGCCGAACCGGTGGTCTGCGACCTGGAGTCGGCGTCGGTGGGCGATGTCGCCCGGCATCTGGAGGGGGCGGACGCGGCCGTCTTCGCGGCGGGCGCCGGGCCGGGCAGCGGCGCCGCGCGCAAGGACACGGTGGACCGCGGCGCGGCGACGCTGTTCGCGGACGCCGCCGAGGCGGCCGGCGTACGGCGCTTCGTGGTCGTCTCGGCGATGGGCGCGGACCGGGAGCCCCCGGAGGGCACCGATCCGGTCTTCGCGGCCTATCTGCGGGCCAAGGGCGCCGCGGACGCCGATGTACGGGCCCGGGCCGGGCTGGACTGGACGATCCTGCGTCCGGGCCGGCTCACCGACGATCCCGGTACCGGCCAGGTGACGCTGGCCGACGCGACCGGGCGCGGGGCGGTGTCGCGGGACGACGTGGCGGTCGTGCTGGCGGCGCTGCTGGAGGAGCCGGACACGGCCGGCCGGACGCTGGAACTGATCGGCGGGGACGTGCCGGTGGCGGACGCGGTGCGGAACGTGGCGTCGCACTGAGGCCCGCGGCGGCGGATGTCCCCGCGCGGGCCTGAGGGCGTCTCCGCCGCCCCGTGGCGGCCACCGGGCCGTCCGGGGACCCGGTGGCGGCGGGCGGCGCCCCAGCGGCGTCCGGCGCCCGCGGCCGGCCCCGCTGCGGCAGGACCAGGATCCGGCCGAGGTGCGACCGCTCCTCGATGAGCCGGTGCACGGCGGGCGCGTCGGCGAGCGGGAACCGGGCATGGACGGCGGTGCGCAGCCGTCCGGACGCCGCGTGGCAGGCCAGTTCGGTCATCTCCGCGCGGGCCCGTTCCGGGGCCGCCGCGCGCCAGGCCAGCAGGGAGAACCCGACGACCGTCCGGAGCGCGAAGAGGCTGGTCACGGGGACGTCGAGCAGTTCGCTGCCGGCGGCCCCGTAGACCACGACGCGACCGAACGGCGCCAACAGGTCGAGGCTCTGCCGCAGGATCTCGCCGCCGACGGAGTCCAGGACCAGGTCCACTCCCCCGGGCGCGACCTCGCGGACCCGCTCCGGCCAGTCGTCGGCCGAGTAGTCGACGGCGGCGTCGGCGCCGAACGAGCCGACGAAAGCGCGCCCGGGAGGCCGTAAGACCTGGCCGGCGGCGCGCCGCACCGGACGCGGAAAATTCACCCGCCGCGTCCTGCGGGCCGCGCCGCCACCCGAAAGACGGGACCGGGGGGAGGCAACGCAAAGAACCCCTGAACCGTATTCCTACGATTCAGGGGTTCTTCATGGCTGTGGCGGCGCCAGGATTCGAACCTGGGAAGGCGAAGCCGGCAGATTTACAGTCTGCTCCCTTTGGCCGCTCGGGCACACCGCCGGGGGTGTCGTCCGGGATCCCGCTGTGGGGCGGTGTTCCCTGGCAACGACGTAAACCATACCCGATGACAGGGGGTGCTTTGCCACTCGATTCGGGAGCGCTGGATCTTGGCCGGGTGGCTAGGCTTGGCAGGCGGTCCGGGAAGGGCCGCATCTCTGATGGATCTACCTACGAGGAGCCAATCCACCATGGCCGACTCCAGTTTCGACATCGTCTCGAAGGTCGAGCGGCAGGAGGTCGACAACGCCCTCAACCAAGCCGCCAAGGAGATCTCGCAGCGCTACGACTTCAAGGGCGTGGACGCGTCGATCCAGTGGTCGGGCGAGAAGATCGAGATGCGGGCCAGCGCCGAGGAGCGGGTGAAGGCCGTCCTGGACATCTTTCAGTCCAAGCTGATCAAGCGCGGCATCTCGCTCAAGGCGCTGGACGCCGGCGAGCCGCAGGCGTCGGGCAAGGAGTACAGGATCTCCGCCTCGATGGAGGAGGGCATCTCCCAGGAGAACGCGAAGAAGGTCGCCAAGATCATCCGCGACGAGGGGCCGAAGGGCGTCAAGGCGCAGGTGCAGGGCGACGAACTGCGCGTCACCTCCAAGAGCCGGGACGACCTGCAGGCCGTCCAGCAGCTGCTGCGCGGCAAGGACCTGGACTTCGCGATCCAGTTCGTCAACTACCGCTGAGCATCCCCGCCGAGGGCGGGTGACGGGCGGGAGCCGTTGGGGCGGCGCGACACGGGAGCGCGCCGCCCCAACGGCGTTGCGGGACACGGGGGTTGACCTCAAGCCTGGTTGAGGTCGCAGGGTGGTCGCATGACTGCCGACACGCCTTTCCCCACGCCTCCTTCCGCGCCCGCGTCGTCGCCGGCCGGGTTCCGGGGCGATGTGTTTCCCGAGGTCCGACGGCCGGACGCCGGGGCGGTGCTGATCGGCGAGTGGGACACGGGCGGCCCGGAGCGGCAGCGGGCGGTGATGGACGGGGTGGCCCGCCTCTGGGCGGAGGCGCCGCTGCCGGACGGGCTGCTGTCCCGGGTGCTGTTCGCCGGGACGGACGGGCGGAGCGTGCTCAACTACGGCCAGTGGACCAGCCATGCGGCGCGCCGGGAGTTCCTGCGGACCGGGGCCGCGGGGCTGACGGACCGGCTGGCCGCGCTGCTGGACGGCGTCGGGGGCGTCGGCACCGGCGGGCCGGGGACGTTCCGGCTCTACGCGAGCCTGCCGCCGGGCGGGGAGCCACCGGCGCCCGGGTGCGTGGTGCGGACGGCGTTCCGGACGGCCGGGGAGGACACGGCGCGACGGCTGGTCGACGGGCTGCTGGAGCGGGCCGACGGGCGGCGGGCCGGGGACGGCGCGATCGCCTCGTACTTCCACCTCTCCGAGGACGGCACCCGGGTCGTCGACTACAGCGAATGGGCCGACCCGCAGTCCCACCAGCGGGTGGTGGACACCCGGCTGCGGGACGGCGGGCCGATGATGCGCTTCCTCGGCGGGCTGGACGGCGTGCAGCCGCTGGGCTTCCGGCGGTTCACGGCCCCGAGGGGGCTGGTGCGCGCCCTGCCGGCCTGAGGGTCAGCGGGTGGCGAACGGCTGGTCGGTGGGGACGATCTCGCGGCCCAGCGGCAGCAGGGAGAGCGGGATCATCTTGAAGTTGGCGATGCCGAGCGGGATCCCGATGATCGTCACGCACTGGACGACGCCGGTGACGATGTGGCCGAGGGCCAGCCACCACCCGGCGAAGATGATCCAGATCAGGTTGCCGATCGCCGAACCGGCGCCGGCGTCGCGACGCTCCACCGCCGTCCGGCCGAACGGCCACAGGGCGTAGCCCGCGATGCGGAACGACGCAATCCCGAATGGAATCGTGACAATGAGGACGCAGCAGATGATTCCGGCGATGACGTAGCCGACCGCCATCCAGAAGCCGCTGAGGACCAGCCAGAGGATGTTGAGGATGAACTTCATGATCGGCAGCCTTCCAGGGGCAGGTCGGGGAGTGGTTCCGCCGTCCTAGACGCCGCCGGCCGCGGGAAACGTTGCGTGTTTCGCGCACCTGTCCCCCAAGGGGCGGTCGGCGATCGGCCTCAGGGGCGGTGGTGGCCGGCCATCTGCTCCAGCCGGGCGATGCGCTCGCGCATCGGCGGGTGGGTGGAGAAGAGGCGGGAGAGGCCCTCACCGCGGCGGAACGGATTGGCGATCATCATGTGGCCGGCGGTCTCCAATCGGGGCTCGGGGGGCAGCGGGAGCTGCTGGGTGCCGATCTCCAGCTTGCGGAGCGCGGAGGCCAGGGCGAGCGGGTCGCCGGTGAGCTGGGCGCCGGAGGCGTCGGCCTGGTACTCGCGGGAGCGGCTGACGGCGAGCTGGATCAGCGAGGCCGCCACCGGGCCGAGGATCATGATCAGCAGCGTGCCCAGGAGGCCCGGGCCCTCGTCGTCATCGTCGGAGCGGCCCACGGGGATCAGCCAGGCGAAGTTGACCAGGAACATCACGACCGAGGCCAGCGCGCCGGCGACGGAGGAGATCAGGATGTCGCGGTTGTAGACGTGGCTGAGCTCGTGGCCGATCACGCCGCGCAGCTCGCGCTCGTCGAGGATCCGCAGGATGCCGTCGGTGCAGCAGACCGCGGCGTTGCGCGGATTGCGGCCGGTGGCGAAGGCGTTGGGGGCCTGGGTCGGGGAGATGTACAGCCGCGGCATGGGCTGGCGGGCGGCGGTCGAGAGCTCGCGGACCATGCGGTAGAGCTGGGGCGCCTCGAACTCGCTGACCGGGCGGGCCCGCATCGCGCGCAGGGCGAGCTTGTCGCTGTTCCAGTACGCGTAGGCGTTGGTGCCCACGGCGACCAGGACCGCGACGATCAGGCCCGTACGGCCGAAAAGACTGCCGATGACGATGATGAGTGCGGACAGTCCCCCGAGGAGTACGGCGGTCCTGAGCCCGTTGTGCCGGCGGTGCACGGTACGCCCTCCAAGTGGTGCGGCAGGGGAACCCTTTGCTTCGTTTCTCCACTCTCCAGTGGACCCTTACTCACTGGTCAACGCGAGAGGGGCGGGGGTGGTTCCCCGGCCCGTGCCTGGTCGGAGGGCGGGCGGGGCGCGGCCGGAGGGGTGGCCGGTGGGCGGACGGGGCTGCCGTCCGCCGTACGGCGGGACAGGCCCTAGAGGAGGGCGCCGGCGGCGAACCGGAGGACGAGCTGGGGGGCGCCGGAGAGGGCGACGCCCAGCACGGTGGCGAGGGCCAGGGCGGTGGTGAGGGCAGCCGGGATCGGGGCGCGGGGCGCTCCGGCGGGCTCGCCGGCCGGGGTCTCGGCGGGCCGGAAGAGGACCGCCGTCCACTGGAGGTAGTAGTAGAGCGCGATCACGACGTTCACGGCCATGACGACGGCGAGCCAGCCGAGCCCGGCGTCGACCGCCGCGGAGAAGACCGTCACCTTGGCGAACAGGCCGATGATGCCCGGCGGCAGGCCCGCGAGGCACAGCAGGAAGAAGCCGAGGGCGAGCGCCACCAGGGGGCGGCGGTGGTAGAGGCCCCGGTAGTCGGCGAGGCGGTTGGCGGGACTGGTGCGGGCCACCAGGGCGGCGACAGCGAAGGCGCCGAGGTTCACCGCGGCGTACATCAGGGCGTAGGCGACGGTTGCGCCGATGGCGTGCGCGGGGGCGTGGGTGTAGCCGGCCGCGGCGATCGGGACCAGCAGGTAGCCGGCCTGGCCGACCGAGGACCAGGCGAGCAGGCGGACCGCGCTGTGGGCGCGGTCCGGGTCCTGGCGGAGGGCGGCGGCGTTGCCGACGGTCATGGTGAGCGCGGCCAGCACGGCCAGCGCCGGGCCCCAGACGTCCGCGTAGGCGGGGAAGCCCTGGACGGTGACCAGGATCAGGCCGGAGAAGCCGACGGCCTTGCCGACCACGGAGAGGTACGCGGCGATCGGCAGCGGCGCGCCGACGTAGGTGTCGGGCACCCAGAAGTGGAACGGGGCGGCGGCGGTCTTGAAGGCGAAGCCGACGAGGGTGAGCGCGACGCCGGCGCTGGCCAGGGTGGCCAGGCGGGGGTCGGGGAGGGCGGCCAGGGCGTGCGCCACCCGGGAGAGGTGGAGGCTCCCGGTGGCTGCGTAGACGAAGCTGACACCGAGGAGCATCACGGCGGTGGCGGCCACCGAGGAGAGGAAGAACTTCAGTGCCGCCTCGGAGGAGAGCCGGTCGCCACGGCGCAGACCGACCAGGGCGAAGGCGGGCAGCGACGCGACCTCCAGGGCGATGACCAGGGTGGCCAGGTCCCGGGAGGCGGGCAGCAGGGCGGCGCCGGCCGCGGAGGAGAGCAGCAGGAACCAGTACTCCCCGGCGGGCAGGTCGTGGTCCTTGAGGGTGTCGATGGACAGCAGCGCCGTCAGGAGCGCGCCACCGAGCACCAGGAACTGGACGATCAGGGTGAAGTGGTCGGCCACGTAGCTGCACGCGTCGGGCATGGTCGCTGCGAGCGCGGAGCGCTCTCCGCCCGGGGTGGTGGCGGGCGACGGGTGGGCGAGGCAGAAGGTGCGGCGGCGGCCGTCCAGGAGGGGCAGCAGCAGGAGCGCGGAGGCGGCCAGGCCGGCGGTGGCGAGCCAGCCCAACAGGGGCTTCCGGGCGGTCGGCAGGAAGAGGTCGGCGACCAGCACCACCAGGGCGACGGCGGCGGTGAGGGTGGGCGGGGCGATGGCGAGCCAGTCGACGGACTGGACCAGCGAGGTGACCTGACTCATCACTTACCGCCTCCGAGGAGCTGCTGGACGGCCGGGTTGGTGAGGCCGAGGAGGGCCGCGGGCCACAGTCCGGCGAGGACGGTGAGGACGGCCAGGGGGCTCCAGGCCGCGTATTCGTAGCGCGCGAGGTCGGGGAGGGCGGGGGCGGCGGCCGGCCCGCCGGTGTCCTGCGGGGAGGTCGGGGCCTTCAGGGTGCCGCCCATGCAGACCCGGCGGACGACCAGCAGCAGGTACGCGGCGGTCAGCAGCGTGCCGAGGCCGGCCAGCGCCATGAACGTCAGGAACGCGGGGCGGCTGAGGCCGGCGGCCGGGCGGAAGGCGCCGAACATCGCCAGCATCTCGCCCCAGAAGCCGGCCAGTCCGGGCAGGCCCAGGGAGGCGACGGCGGCGAAGGCGAGCAGGCCGCCGAAGCGGGGCGCGCGGCCGTAGAGGGCGGCGCCGGTGGCGACGGGAAGGGGCGCGGCAGAGCCGCTCGTTGAGGGGCGGTGGCCGGGCGACGGGCGGGACAGGGTGTCCAGGTCGGTGCTGCCCAGGCGGTCCTTGAGGCCGCCGACGAGGAAGAAGAGCAGGCCGGTGATCAGGCCGTGGGCGATGTTGGCGAACAGCGCGCCGTTGACGCCGGTGGGGGTCATGCTGGCGATGCCGAGCAGGACGAAGCCCATGTGGCCGACGGAGCTGTAGGCGATCAGGCGCTTGAGGTCTCCCTTGGCGCCGGTGCGGACGAGGGCGAGGCAGGCCAGCGAGCCGTAGACGATGCCGACGGCGGCCAGCGCGGCGAGGTAGGGCGCGAAGGTGTGCATGCCGTCGGGCGTGATCGGCAGCGCGATCCGGACGAAGCCGTAGGTGCCCATCTTCAGCAGGACGCCGGCCAGCAGCACCGAGCCGACGGTGGGGGCGGCGGTGTGCGCGTCCGGCAGCCAGCTGTGCAGCGGCCACATCGGGGACTTGACGGCCAGTCCGATGCCGACGGCGAGCACCGCGACGAGCTGCACGGTATGGCTGAGCTGGGCTTTCGGGCCGTTGTCAGTGGCCAGTGCGACCATGTCGAAGGTGCCGGATTTCACGCCGATGAGGAGGAGGCCCAGCAGCATGACGACGGAGCCGAGCAGCGTGTAGAGGATGAACTTCCAGGCCGCCGCCTGCCTTCCGGCGCCGCCCCAGCGGGCGATGAGGAAGTACATCGGGATGAGGACCATCTCGAAGGCGAGGAAGAAGAGCATCAGGTCCAGGACGGCGAAGGTCGCGAGGGTGCCGGATTCCAGGACGAGGATCAGCGCGACGAATGCCTTGGGGGACGGGCCCGTTGGCATGTTGAAGTAGCTGTAGAGGGCGCAGAGGAAGGTCAGCAGCGCGGTCAGGACGACGAGGGGGAGCGAGATGCCGTCGACGCCGAGGTGGACACGGATGCCCAGCGCCGGGATCCAGCTGAGGTCGGTGGTGGCCTGCATACGCGCCGGGTGACCGCGGTCGAAGCCGACGGCCAGCGCGAGGGTCGCGGCGAACACCACGCCGGTGACGGTCACGCCGTGGCGCAGCACGGCCTGGTCGGGGTTCTTCCCCTTCAGGCCGGGCGGGGCCGGCAGCAGCGCCGCGAGCGCGCCGATCAGGGGGAGCACGACGGAGCCCGCGAGGAGGATCTGCAGGGCGGTGTGGTTCACGGGTCAGGCCCTCCTGCGGGGTTCGGCTCCGGCGAGGCAGGCCGCGAGGACTGTCGGCTGGGGGTGCGGGGGTCGGCCCCCGGGGGATGGCGGCACGGTCAGGCTCCCGTGCCCGTGGCGACGAGGACGGCGGCGACGCCCAGGACGAGCGCGCCGGCCAACAGCGCCCCGAGGTAGGTCTGCACGTTGCCGGTCTGGGCACGGCGGACGGCGGCGCCCAGCCAGCGGGGGGCGGTGCCCGCGCCGCTGACGTAGGTGTCGACGACGGCGCGGTCCAGGAAGCGGACCAGCTCCGCGGCGGCGCGGACGGGCCGGACGAACAGCGCGGAGTAGACCGCGTCGAGGTGGAAGCCGGCGGCCGCATGGCGGTGCAGCGGGCCCAGCAGGAGCCGACCGGGGTCGGCCGGGTCCGGGGCGCCGGCGGCGTCGCCGTAGGCCGGGGGGTGGGTGACGATGGCCAGTTCCTCGGCGAGCGCGGGGGTGGCGTCCTCCGCCACGGCCACCGCGCCGAGCGGGGTGCGGGTGGCGAGGGCAGGCGAAGGGGGCGCCGCGGAGCGGCTCGGTGAGGGGCGGTGGCCGGGCGACGGGTGGGCGTGGCGCCAGGCGGCGTAGGTGATCAGGCCGCCGACGAGGGCGACACCGGTGCCCAGCACGGAGGTGGTGAGGGTCGGGGTGAGCGAGCGCCCGTCGAACCAGGCGGGCAGGAAGGTGGCGGTCAGGCCGAAGCCGACGGTGGGGAGGAAGAGCACCCACAGCACGGCGGTCATCGCGCGCGGCTGCGGGCCGTGATCGGGGGCCTCGGGGCCGGTCCCGCAGAACGTCAGCAGCCACAGCCGGGTGGCGTAGGCGGCGGTGAGGAGGGCGGTGAGCAGTCCGGAGAGCAGGACGGTCCAGCCGGCGGCGCCGGGGATGCCGGCCGCGTGGCCGGTAGCGGCGTGCTCGGCGGCACCCAGGACGGCTTCCTTGGAGAAGAAGCCGGCGAACGGCGGGATGGCGGCGAGCGCGAGCAGCGCGACGGTGACCGTCCAGAAGGCGTCCGGGATGCGCCGGGCCAGGCCGCCCATCCGGGACATGGCGGCCAGCGAGTTGGTGCCAGCGGCGTGGATGATCACGCCCGCGCCGAGGAAGAGGAGGGCCTTGAACGCACCGTGCGACAGGAGGTGGAAGACGGCCGCGCCGCGGTCGCCGACGGCCAGCGCGCCGGTCATGTAGCCGAGCTGGCCGACGGTCGAATAGGCCAGCACGCGCTTGATGTCGTCCTGGGCGAGCGCGGCCAGGGCGGAGCCGACCATGGTCACCGCGGCCATCACGGCGAGCACGACCAGCGCAGCGGCGGAGGCGGCGAAGACCGGCAGCAGGCGGGCGACGACGTAGACGCCGGCGGCGACCATCGTCGCGGCGTGGATGAGCGCGGAGACCGGCGTCGGGCCGGCCATCGCGTCCGGGAGCCAGGTGTGCAGCGGGAACTGCGCCGACTTGCCGGCGACGCCGGCCAGCAGCAGCAGCGCGATCAGCGTCGGGTGGTGCAGGCCGTCGCGGGCGACGTGGCCCAGGATGCCGGTGATCCGGAAGGTCCCGGCGTCGGCGGCCAGCGCGAAGATGCCGAAGAGGAAGGGCACGTCGCCGAGCTTGGTGACGAGGAACGCCTTCAGGGAGGCGGCGCGGGCGGCCTCGGTCTCCCAGTAGTGGCCGACGAGGAAGTACGAGCAGATGCCCATGACTTCCCAGCCGACCAGCAGCACCATCAGGTCGCCGGTGTAGACGACCAGCAGCATCGCGGAGGTGAAGAGCGAGACCAGGGCGGCGTAGGAGGGGTAGCGCGGATCGTCGCGCAGGTACGCCGTGGAGTAGATCTGCACGCAGGTCGCCACCACGCCGACGAGGACGCCGATCAGCGCGGCGAAGCCGTCGATGTGCAGCGCCAGGTCGATGGGGAGCGAGCCGGTCGGGGTGAGCCGGGTGGCGACGTCGGTGGCCGGGCCGCCGCCCTGGCCGACGGCGACGGCGACGGTCAGCACCGCCGCGGCCAGCGTCGGCAGGACGGCCAGCGGCCGGACGAAGCCGGGCGAGCGGCGCCCCAGGAGGAGGCCGACGACGGCCCCGAGGAAGGGCAGGAGGGGGGCGAGTACGGCGGTGGTCGTGAGAGTCACGCGGTGGCCTCCGCCCCGGTGTCCGGCTGCGGCTGCCGTGGTGCGTCCGCGCTGCCCGCGCCGTCCGGCCCGGACGGCCGCTCGGCGAGGTCGCGGAGCCGGTCGATGTCGGAGCTGCCGCGGTTGCGGTAGACGAGCAGCACGATCGCCAGCCCGATGCCGATCTCGGCGGCGGCGACGGCGATGGTGAAGAGGGTGAGCGCCTGGCCGGCGTGCAGGGTGTCGCGCAGCCAGACGTCGAAGGCGACGAGGTTGAGGTTGACGGCGTTGAGCATCAGCTCGACGGACATCAGCACCAGGATCGCGTTGCGGCGTGCGAGCACGCCGTACAGGCCGGTGCAGAAGAGGAGGACGGCGAGGACCGCCGGGTACGCGAGATGCATCAGAGCCGCCCCTCCCGCGCGGCGGGCGCCAAGGTCTCGGCGGCGCCCTTCGCGCCGCCGCCCCGGCGGGACAGCGCGACCGCCCCGACCAGCGCGGCGAGCAGCAGGACGGAGAGCGCCTCGAAGGGCAGCACCCAGAAGCGGAACAGGCTGCGCCCGGCGGCCTCTGCGGAGCCCTGAGCGGCCCCGTCGAGGTCGATCCAGGTGGCGCGGAAGGCGTCGACGACGACCCAGACCAGGGCCGCGGCCGCGGCTCCGGCCACCGTCAGCGCGACCCAGCGGTTGCCGGAATCGGCGTCCGGGGACGGGCCGATGGGCGCCTTGGTGAGCATCAGCCCGAACAGCAGCAGCACGACCACCGACCCGACGTAGATCAGCACCTGCACCCAGGCGATGAACTCGGCGGTGAGCAGGAGGTATTCCACGGCGATCCCGCCGAGGGCGACCACCAGCCACAGCGCGGCGTGCACCAACTGCCGGGAGCCGACGGTCATCAGGGCGGCGCCGAGGGTGGCGATGCCGACGAGGACGAAGGCGATCTCGACGCCGGTGGGCGAGAGGAAGCCGTGGCTTGCGGCGGCGAGCGTCACGTTCCCTCCTGGGTGTCGGTCGGGTCAGCGGTGCTGACCGGGGGCGGTTGCGGGGCGGCGGCGGCCTGCTGGGCGGCGAGCTTGTCCGCGGCCTTGCGGGCGGCGGCGATCTCCTTGGGCTCCTCGGCCGCCGGGTCCAGCGCGGGCGGCTCGGGCACCGTCCACATCCACTCGCGCAGCTTGTCGCGCTCGTGGGTGAGCTCGCGGATGTCGGTCTCGGCGTACTCGAACTCCGGCGACCAGAACAGCGCGTCGAAGGGGCAGACCTCGATGCAGATGCCGCAGTACATGCACAGCGCGAAGTCGATCGCGAAGCGGTCCAGGACGTTGCGGCTGCGCTCCCGGCCCCCGGGGGCGGCCGGCGGCACCGTCTCCTTGTGGGAGTCGATGTAGATGCACCAGTCGGGGCACTCGCGGGCGCACAGCATGCAGACCGTGCAGTTCTCCTCGAACAGCCCGATGACGCCGCGGGTGCGCGGCGGGAGGTCGGGCTGGACGTCCGGGTACTGCGCGGTGACGGACTTCCGCGTCATCGTGCGGAGCGTGACGGCCAGACCCTTGGCGAGGCCGGAACCGGGGATACCCACTTTAGGAGATCACCACCTTGACGACGCCGGTGAGGGCGATCTGGACGAGCGCCAGCGGGATCAGGACCGTCCAGGCGAGCTTTTGCAGCTGGTCCTCGCGCAGCCGCGGGTAGGTGACCCGCAGCCAGATGACGACGAAGCAGAGCGCCACGGTCTTGACCAGCGTCCACAGCCAGCCCAGGCCGTCGGCGCCGAACGGACCGTGCCAGCCGCCCAGGAAGAGGACCGCGGTCAGCGCACTGAGCACGACGATGCCGGCGTACTCGGCGAGCAGGAAGAGCGCGAAGCGCAGTCCGGTGTACTCGGTGTACGCGCCGAAGATGATCTCCGAGTCGGCGACCGGCATGTCGAACGGCGGTCGCTGGAGCTCGGCGAGCCCGGCGGTGAAGAACACCACGCCGCCGATGATCTGCCACGGCACCCACCACCAGTGGAAGGCGTCGAGGATGCCGGGCAGCGCCAGGGTGCCGGCGGCCATCGCGACGGACGCGGCGGCCAGCAGCATCGGCAGTTCGTAGGCGAGCAGCTGCGCGGCCGTCCGCAGACCGCCGAGCAGCGAGAACTTGTTGGCCGAGGCCCAGCCCGCCATCAGGGAGCCGAGCACGCCGACGCCCATCACGGCGAGCACGTAGAAGACGCCGGCATCGAGCGCCTGCCCGACGGCGTTTCCCGGCCCGATCGGGATGGCGATCATGACCAGGAGGTAGGGCAGCAGGGCGACCGCGGGCGCGAGCTGGAAGATCCGCCGGTCGGCGCCGGTCGGGACGACGTCCTCCTTCTGCGCGAACTTCACGCCGTCGGCGACCAGCTGTGCCCAGCCGTGGAAGCCACCGGCGTACATGGGGCCGAGGCGGCCCTGCATGTGGGCCATGACCTTGTGCTCGGTCTGGCCGATGACCAGCGGGAAGACCAGGAAGACGACGAAGACGGCGAGCAGGCGCAGCACCAGCGCGAGGGTGTCGCTCACGGGGTGTCGCCTCCTTCCTCTTCGGGCCGTTGGGCGGGCGGTGCGTCGGCCGGTCCGGGCTCGGGGGCCGGCGCGGGCTTCCCGGCGGCCTCCGCTTCCTCGAAGGCCGGGCGGGCGTGGTGCCAGGGCGCGTCGGCGGAGCGCGGTGGCGCGGCGGGGCGCCGGGCGGCCGGGGTGCCCTCGGCTGCGGCGTCCTTGGGCGCGGCGTCCGGGGGCGCGGTGGGCTCGGGCGCGGCGGCCGCCTGCTGGCTGGCCGAGCCCTGGCTCACCGACCGGTTGCGACGGGGCGGCCGGTCCGGGCGCGCGGCGCGGGCCGGGCGTTCGGCCGGGGCGCCGGCCGCCGCCTCGGTGGTTGGCGCCTCGGTGGTTGGCGCCTCGGTCGCCGCCGCCTGCTGGCTCGCCGAGCCCGCGCTCGCGGAACGGGTGCGCCGGGCCGGGCGCTCGCCTGCGGCCCCCGCCGCCCGGGCACCGCGGGCCGGCCGCGCCGGGGCGGGCGGCAACTGGCCCTTGAGCGGGCCCCACTCGTTGGGGTCGGGCACCCCCGGCGGCAGCATCTGCCGCCGCTTGGGCCCGCCGTGCGCTGCGCCCGCCGCAGGCTCCCCCGGCTCCTTGGCCCCCGGCCACGCCTTCGCGACCCGGGCCGCCAGGACGAAGTCCTTGCGCAGCGGATGGCCCTCGAACGTGTCCGGCAGGAGCAGCGGCACCAGGTGCGGGTGGCCGGTGAAGTCCACGCCGAACATCTCGTGGGTCTCGCGCTCGTGCCAGCCGGCGCCCGCGAACACGCCCACGGCGGTGGGCAGCACGGGCGTGTCGTGCGGCACGGTGGTGCGGACGATCAGCCGGCGGACGGCGCCCGGGCGGGCGACATCGGCGAGATGGGCGCAGATCCGGAAGCCGGTGCCGGGCTCGTCGACGGCGCTCAGCCAGTCGAAGTAGGTGCAGCCGAGCTCGTCGCGGGCGACGGTCAGCGCGCCGATCCAGGCGTCCGCCGGGACGTCGACGGTCAGCAGGTCGTAGGCCAGCTCCGCGGTGGCACCGGCGCCGAAGAGGGCGCCGGCAGGGCGCGGCAGCCAGCCGACCGTCTGCTGCTCCTCGGCGGGCGGCTCGGCCGGGTCGGCCGGCTGCTGGGGCTGCTCGGTCATTGGAGTCCCTCCCCCGCGGTACCGGCGGTACCGGACGCGTCCGGCGCCGGGGCGGCCGGCGGGGTCACCAGGCCGCTGCGGAGGGCCGCGGCGGACGGCCGGGCGGCACGCTGGTAGCGCTCGCCGAGCGACTCGCGGGCGATCTTCTCCTGGAGCTTGAGGATGCCCTGGAGCAGCGCCTCCGGACGGGGCGGGCAACCGGGCACGTAGACGTCCACCGGGATGATCTGGTCGACGCCCTTGGTGACCGCGTACGAATCCCAGTAGGGGCCGCCGCAGTTGGAGCAGGCGCCGAAGGAGATGACGTACTTCGGCTCGGGCATCTGCTCGTAGAGCCGCTTGACCGCGGGCGCCATCTTGTCGGTGACGGTGCCGGAGACGACCATCAGGTCCGCCTGGCGCGGTCCGGGCGCGAACGGGATCACGCCGAGACGGATGAAGTCGTGCCGGGCCATGGACGCGGCGATGAACTCGATGGCGCAGCAGGCCAGGCCGAAGTTGAAGACCCACAGGCTGTAGCGGCGGCCCCAGTTGAGGACCACCTTCATGGGTTCGGGGGCCAGCCGGGCCAGGGCGCCGAGGCGCCGCGGCTCCGGCAGGAACTCGGGGGCGACGCTCCCGGGCGCGGTCTCGGAGCCGGCGGAAGCGGGGGTCACGTCCATTCCAGGACGCCCTTCTTGTACGCGTAGAGCAGGCCGACGGCGAGGAAGCCGAGGAAGACGAACATCTCCACCAGCGTCACACCGCCGTATCCGGGCGC
Organism: Streptomyces noursei; assembly: GCF_016917755.1. Lineage (GTDB taxonomy): Bacteria > Actinomycetota > Actinomycetes > Streptomycetales > Streptomycetaceae > Streptomyces > Streptomyces yunnanensis. The sequence goes on from NZ_CP070326.1 coordinate 4,655,856, forward strand.
GGCGAAGACCGTCGCCCAGGGGAACAGGAAGATCGAGTCGACGGCGAAGACGACGTAGAGGAAGGCGTAGACGTAGTAGCGGACCTGGGTGTGCGCCCAGCCCTCACCGACCGGATCCACGCCGCACTCGTACGTCAGCAGTTTCTCGGGCGTGGGCACCACGGGACGCAGCAGCCGCCCGGCCCCGAAGGCCACGGCGACGAACAGCACCCCGACCACGGCGATGATCCCGACGGCCGAATAGCCCAGGAAATAGTCCGCGGCGACGGTGGTGCGTACGGTCGTGTCCGGCACGTCCGCCCCTCGCTCCCTGACTGCGCTTCTTGAAACGACTTTTACACGATCTGTACGGACGGGAGTCTAGGCCCTGCCCCGGCCGCGTAGGGCAGCCGTGTCATCGCTGACGGTGGGGGTGGCCCCGCTTCGCCCTTCCTGGGTGGCCGGCAGCGTAGACGGCGGGCCAGGTTGTCTCACCAGGTGTCTCACGAATCGGACGGCCGGCGTCCGGTCGGCGGACCGGGTGGGCGGGCGCCGCCGTGCGTCGGCGGCCCGTCGGTCAGCGCGGGGTGCCGCCGCCGTACGCGGCGCGCGGGTCGGCGGACGGCGGGGGCGCCTGGGGGTGGGGCTGGTACGGGGACGGGTGTGGGGGCTGGTGCTGTGGGTGCTGCTGGTGCACCGGGGGTTGGGGCGGCGGTGCGGTCGGGGGCTGGGCCGCTGCCGGGGGCGGGGCGTGACGGGGCACGGCCGGTGCCGCGTGCGGCTGCTGCGCGGGGACCGGGTGCGGCGGCCGGCGCCGGGCCGGGTCCCGGGAGACCGCACGGTCCATGACCTCGGCCGCGATCCGCGCCGCCGCCTCCTGCGTGCGGGCGCCCAGCAGCTCGCTGCGGATGGCGCCGCCCGCCGCCAGATGGCGGTCGTAGGGCAGCGGCAGCACCGCCGCGCCGCCGGCGCCCAGATGCCCGGCGGCCTTGCGGGCGTCGACGCCGCTGTCCGGCGAGGAGTGGGTGAGCACCACGACCGTGGTCGGCAGCAGACCGGGGTGCAGACCGCCGACCCAGTCCAGTACCGAACGGGTGGCGGCCACGCCCTCCGGGGTCGCCGGGGTGACCAGGACCCGGGCCTGGGTCGTCACCAGCGCGGTGCGGGCCACCTCGGCGGGCAGCGTCTCGCAGTCCACCACCGTGGCGGCGAAGTGGCGGCGCAGCGAGGTCATCACCACGCGGTAGGTGTCGAGGTCCAGCCGGGTGCCGATGGCGCCCTGGCTGCCGGGCAGCAGCCAACCGCCGCCGGCGAACGGGAGGAGATAGCCCGTCAGGTCCGTGATCAGCATCGACGGATCGAGGATCTGCGCGAGGTCGCTGCCCGACCAGCGGACCTCGCGGGCGCCGAGCCGGTGCGGGAGCGTGCCCAGCGCCGGGTCGGCCTCGACGGCGAGCACCGGGTCGGGGCGGTAGTGCGCGAAGGTCAGGGCGAGCAGGGCGGCGACGGTGGACTTGCCGGCACCGCCGCGGATGCTGGACACCGCGATCTGCCGACCGCTGGAGACCGGTTGCTGGATGGCGTGCGCGGCCCGGGTCAGGGCGGCGGTCTCGGCGGCGGGCGAGGACGCGAACACCCGGCGCAGGGCCCGGCCCGCGCGCCGGGCCACTGGGTCGCCGCGGCGCGGCCGGGGCTGTCCGTCGGCCAACTCGGGCGGCAGCAGCGGCACGGAGACCGGCGTCCGCGCGGGCAGCCCGGAGCGCCCGTAGTGCCCGGGGGCGGGCGCGGCTCCGGGGCCCGGGGCGGCCCCAGGGGCGGGCGCGACCGACGGCAGCGGGGCAACGGCCGGCGGGATCGGGGCGACAGCCGGCGGGACCGGGGCGGCCGGAGGTGCCGGAGGAACTGATGTGCCCGATGGAGCTGATAGTGCTGATGGGGCCGATGGGGTCTGGATGACCTGGCCGGCCTGGATGATCTGACCGGTCAAGGCGACCTGAGGGGCCGGCGGGGGCGGGGACGCCGGCGGCACGGCCGGGGCAGCGGCGGCGGGAGCCGGCGCGGAGGCAACCGGAGCGGGCGCCGTTGCGGGCGCGGGCTCCGACGCGGGCGCGGTCGTCGGCGCGGGGTCGAACGGGGACGGTTCGGCCGCCGCGGGCATCGTCCGGGGCGGCGACATCGAGGGCGGGGCCGGGGCCGGGGTCGACATCGGGGTCAGGGGCTGGGGCTGGGTCGGCGTCGGGGGCGGGGGCGGGGGCGGGGGCGGCGCAGCCGGCGGCATCGGTACGGCCGCGGGCAGCGCGCCCGGCGCCCCGCCGGCCACCACCGCACCACCAGCGCCTACAGAACCACCCGAACCGACAGGACCACCCGGCTCGGCAACACCGCCCACTGCCGGCGTACCCGCCACAGCCGCCGGCTGTGCCGTGCTCTCCGTCGTCATCCGGCCCTCACCTCCTCCCGGTCTTCGCCCTGCGTTCCGAACTCCCCGGGCCGGCCGGAACGTTCCACCGCCGCCGGGTCTTCACAGGATGTCCCCGTCGTCCCCGCCATCCCCGCCGTCCGCGTCGCCCCCGCCGACCTCATCGTCTCCGCCGGCACCGACCCTCCCCTCCCGCGACCGCTTCCGATCACTTCCGGCCACTTTCAGTCGCTCCCGACCGCTCCCGACCGCGTCCGGCCGTTCCCCACTGCTCCCGACCGCTCCGGTCGCTGCCCGCTCCGTGCCTCCTCGCCCGTTGCCCCGCTCCCGTCAGGAACCGCCCAGCAGCAGCCCGTAGAGCCCGAACGCGCCGAGGCCCACGGGGATCAGCGCCACCATGCTCACCGACTCCACCAGATCCAGCCAGCGTCGCAGCCGGTTCCGCAGCGGTTCCGGCAGCCGGACGGCGAGCGCCGCCACCGGCAGGGCGACCAGCAGGCACAGCGCGGCGAGCGCGAGCGCCGGGGCGCCGCCGTCCGTCGCGCAGAGCAGGACCAGCCGCACGCAGACGGCCGTTCCGGCGGCGAGCAGCGCGACCACCTCCACGGCCAGGGGGTAGGCGCGGGCCCGGGAGAACAGGACGACGGCCAGCAACAGGGCGGTGAGCACCGTCCAGAGTCCGGGCGCGCCCGCCGCGAGCACACCGGCCGCGCCGGCCGAGGCCGCCAGCACCACGGTGGCCGGGGCCAGTCCCCGGTGGGCGGCGGCCAGCGCGGCGGCCGCCCGGTGACGGCCGACCGTGGTGGTGCCGGCGTGCCGGTCGTCCAACCCGGTCAGCCCGGCCGCGCGCAGCGCCAGCCAGGGCAGCGACCCGAGGGCGAGGACGGAGAGGAATCCGAGGGCGACGCCGGTGCGGACCGGGTCGGTCAGGGCCAGCAGCAGCTCCCAGGTGCCCACCGTGAGCGCGAGCGTGGCCGCGCCGGTGAGGCCGCCGCGGCCGAGGCCGGTGCGGAGGCCGAGCAGGGCCAGCGCGACCGCGGCGACGAGTCCGGTGGCGGCGAGCCGGGCGGCGCCGCCGGGGGCCGCCTGCCAGGCGGCGACGATGCCGAGGGTGCCGCCGATGAGCAGCAGGGCGGTGCCGGCGGCGCGCCGGGCGGGCGCCGCGGTGAGCGCCGCGCCGCCGCCCGCGGCCAGGACGGCCGTGCCGCCCAGCCAGAGGGCGGCGCCGGCGCCGTACCAGGTGCCCGCCGCGATCCCGGCGACGGCGGCGAGCAGCACGCTCGCGGTGACCGCGGTCCGGGTCCGGCCGCGGTCGTCCCAACGCGGGCCGTCCTGGGGGCCGGCCGGGCCGGTGGGCGCCGCGGCGGGCGCCGTCGGGGCCGCGGTCCGGCCGCTGCCGCCGCGCTGTCCGGGGCCCGCGTCCGCACCCGGCGTCGCACTCGTCATGTCCACGCGGCCGTTCTGCACCGCAACACCATACGGTCCCGGTGCCGCGCCCTGTCCACAGCGTCGCGCGCCAACCCGGGCCGCCCGGGCGGAGGGTGGGGGAAACCCCCCGCCCGCCACCCGACGGCCCCCATGGCAGAGCGGTGCCGGGCCCGGCAAGCTGGGGCGTATGACGGAAAGTTCCCAGCTCGCTGCCGACACCGACGCCGCCGACGGGGCGCCGCTCCCACCCCCGCGGGCGCCGCTCGACCGCTGGACCTGGCGGGAGATCGGATATCTGCTGGCCAACCTCCCCCTGAGCGTGACGGCGTTCGTGGTGCTGGTGGTCTGGTTGGTGCTGGGGCTCGGGCTCTCCGTCACGGTCGTCGGACTGCCGCTGCTGGCCCTGGGCCTGACGGCCTGTCGGTTCTACGGGAAGCTGGAACGGGCCCGGGCGCGGGCCTGGCTCGGGGTGGCGGTGGCCGAACCGAGCCCGCTGCGACTGAGCCAGCACGGGTTCTTCGGGTGGCTGTGGGCGCGGCTGAAGGACCCGGTGGCCTGGCGGCACGCGCTGTTCACGGTGATCCGGCTGCCGTGGGGCATCCTCACCTTCTCCCTCGTCCTGGTCTCGCTGTTCGTGGGCTGGCCGGTGCTGCCGTGGCTGGCCCGCTGGCTGTCCAACGTGGACCGGGCGATGGTGCGCGGGCTGCTGCCGCCCTCCGACGAGCTGGAGCGGCGGATCGCGGAGCTGGAGTCGGACCGGATGACGGTCACCGACACCGCCGCCGCCGACCTGCGGCGGATCGAACGGGATCTGCACGACGGCGCGCAGGCCCGGCTGGTGGCGCTCGCCATGGGCCTCGGCCTGGCGAAGGAGAAGCTCGCCGAGGGACAGGCCGACGAGAGCGTGGCGGCGATGGTGGACGAGGCGCACGGCGAGGTGAAGCTGGCGCTCCAGGAACTGCGCGACCTGGCCCGCGGCATCCACCCGGCGATCCTCACCGACCGCGGCCTGGGCCCGGCGCTGACGTCGCTGGCCGGGCGCTGCACGGTGCCGGTCACCGTCTCCGTGGACCTGGCCGAACGCCCCGCGCCGGCCATCGAGGGGATCGTCTACTTCACCGTCTCCGAACTGCTGCAGAACGTCTCCAAGCACAGCGGCGCACGGCAGGCGTCGGTGGAGGTGTGGCGGGTGGAGGGGGGCGGGCCCGCAGGGCCCTCGGGCAAGGGCGGTGGTGGGCGACGGGAGGGAAAGCTGCTGCTCCAGGTGCAGGACGACGGGAGGGGCGGCGCGCGGCTCGACGGCGGCAGCGGGATGGCCGGACTCGCGGACCGACTGGGGTCGGTGGACGGGCTGTTCGTGCTGGATTCGCCGGCGGGCGGGCCGACCCGGGTGACGGCGGAGGTGCCGTGGCGCCCGCGGCCGGAGACGGGGGCGGCACCGGGCGCGGGCCGACGCTGAGCGGGGCGCGGCCCCTTCCGCCGGGGTGGGGAAAACCCCCGGCGGAAGACTGCGAGCACCCTCATGGCCCGGGCGGCGCCCGTCGCCGACCCTGGAGGGAGCCGGCCAGGGCCGGTCGGGAACCGCCGGAACCGCCGGAATCGCCGGCACGGACGCCACGGCAGAACGGACGGACGAGACAGACATGGACACCGCGTACTCCGCGCACCCCACCCGCCCACCGCGGCCCCGCGGCCACCGGGTGCCGGTGGGGCTGCGCGCCCCCTTCGCCGGGCGCACCTGGCGGGAGTTCCTCCACCTCTGCCTGAGCCTCCCGGTGGCCAGCGTGATGTTCGGCTACGCGGTCGCCGTGGTCTCGACGAGCGCCGGCCTGCTGATCACGTTCCTGGGCATCCCGGTGCTGGCCGGCGGGCTGGCCGGCGCCCGTGGGCTGGGCGCCCTGGAGCGGGCCCGGGCCCGGGCGCTGCTGGGGCTGGACGTGGCCGCCCCGGAGCCGCTGCGCCCCTCGAAGCCCGGCCTGATGGCGTGGGTCGGGGCGGTCCTCAAGAGCGGGGCGTCCTGGCGGCACCTGCTCTATGCGTTCGTGCACTTCCCGTGGGCGCTGTTCGCGTTCGTCGGCTCGGTGACGTTCTGGTCGGTGGGCTGGGCGCTGCTGAGCTTCCCGTTCTGGTACTGGCTCGCCCCCTCGTACGCCTCCCTGCCGGGGATCCAGCTGTGGGGGGACGGGACCACCGTCCTGTATGTGAGCCCGACGGTGGCGGCCATGGTGAGCGGGGTGTTCGGGCTGCTGATGGTGCTGGCCGGGCCGTGGGTGTTCCGCGGGCTGACGCAGGTGGACCGGCTGCTGGTGCGCGGGCTGCTGGGGCCGTCGCCGCTGGCCACCCGGGTCATCGAGCTGGAGTCGGACCGCGGGGTGGTGGTGGACACCGCCGCCGCCGACCTGCGGCGCATCGAGCGCGACCTGCACGACGGGGCGCAGGCCCGGCTGGTGGCGCTGGCGATGGACCTCGGGCTGGCCAAGGAGAAGCTGGCCGCGGACCCGCAGGCGGCGGCGCGGATGGTGGACGAGGCGCACGGCGAGGTGAAGGTCGCGCTCCAGGAGCTGCGCGACCTGGCCCGCGGCATCCACCCGGCGATCCTCACCGACCGCGGCCTGGGCCCGGCGCTGTCCGCGCTGGCCGGCCGGTGCACGGTGCCGGTCACCGTCGAGGTGGACCTGGACCGCCGCCCGGCCCCGGCCATCGAGGGGATCGCCTACTTCACCGTCTCCGAACTGCTCCAGAACGTCGCCAAGCACAGCGGGGCGGACCGTGCGGCGGTGGACGTCTGGCACACCGCGGACCAGCTGATGCTGATGGTGTCGGACAACGGCCGGGGCGGGGCGAGCACCGAGGCCGGCGGCGGGCTGGCCGGGCTCGCCGAGCGGTTGGGCTCCGTCGACGGCCTGCTGGTCGTGGACTCCCCGGCGGGCGGCCCGACCACGGTCACCGCCGAGCTGCCCTGGCGCGGCTGATCGGCGACCGGCGACCGAATCACCGGACGACCGGCGGACGACCAACGGGGAGCGACCAGGGAGAACGATCGGAGGACACGATCGGGGTGGGGCCGGGACGGGGGTCCGGCCCCACCCGCCTTTCCCCGGCCACCGCCCCACCCCCGTCCTCTCCTCTCCCCTCCCCTTCCTCTCCTTTTCCTCCCCCGTTTTCCGCGCCGCCCCGCGTCGTTCCTCTTCTCCCCCTCACCCGCCCGCCGCGTTCCGGATGCTGGAATGCTGGGGGACGGCAGGCTGGACCGTAGGAAACGTGGGGAAACGAGGTCGTGGGGGACGTGTCGGTCGTGGAGGACAGGGTGCGGGTGGTCATCGCCGAGGACTCGGTGCTGTTGCGGGAGGGGCTGACGCGGTTGCTGACCGACCGCGGGCACGAGGTCGTGGCGGGCGTGGGCGACGGCGAGGCGCTGGTGAAGACGGTCGCCGAGCTGGCCGCCGCGGGCGCCCCGCCGGACGTGGTGGTGGCGGACGTGCGGATGCCGCCGACCCACACCGACGAGGGCGTGCGGGCCGCGCTCCGGCTGCGGCGGGACCACCCCGGGGTCGCCGTGCTGGTGCTGTCGCAGTATGTGGAGGAGCAGTACGCGACCGAGCTGCTGGCCGGGTCGAGCCGGGGCATCGGTTATCTGCTCAAGGACCGGGTCGCCGAGGTGCGGGAGTTCGTGGACGCGGTGGTCCGGGTGGCCCGCGGCGGCACCGCGCTGGATCCGGAGGTGGTGGCGCAGCTGCTGGGCCGCAGCCGCAAGCAGGACGTGCTGGCGCACCTGACGCCGCGGGAGCGCGAGGTGCTGGGGCTGATGGCCGAGGGGCGGACCAACGCGGCGATCGCCCGGCAGCTGGTGGTCAGCGACGGCGCGGTCGAGAAGCACGTCAGCAACATCTTCCTGAAGCTGGGGCTGACGCCGAGTGACGGGGATCACCGTAGGGTGCTCGCGGTCCTCACCTACCTCAATTCCTAGCGACCTGACACCCTGTCAGATATCCGCGATGTACCGATCCACCAGCAGCTGAGGGGCAGGACGTAGAACGATGGTCCTAGCACCAATGGACGAGGTCGGTGCGTCACGGGGGCGGGGGCGACGAGGGCAGTGATTCGATGACAAACCATGACAGAACGGTGTCTCATCCTGACGTCCACGATATGGCCGGACCAGGGAAGGGCACCCTTACCCAAGTACGATGGTTATGGGACAACCGGTCGGTACGACCCGTCCCACGCCCTGCGTCCGGCGGGGACGCCGCACCCCTTGAGGGAGGTCCGAAGCAGTGACCAGCCAGGTCAGTAGCACAGCCGAACAGGCCGACGGAGCGCTAGTCGGGGAACAGCGCACGTCCGGCGACGGCGGCCCGGGCAAGGAAGTCCGGCGCCTGGACCGGGTGATCATCCGGTTCGCCGGCGACTCCGGTGACGGTATGCAGCTCACCGGTGACCGTTTCACCTCCGAGACGGCGTCGTTCGGCAACGACCTGTCGACGCTGCCCAACTTCCCCGCCGAGATCCGGGCCCCTGCCGGAACCCTCCCGGGCGTCTCCAGCTTCCAGCTGCACTTCGCCGACCACGACATCCTCACCCCCGGTGACGCGCCGAACGTCCTGGTGGCCATGAACCCGGCCGCGCTGAAGGCCAACATCGGCGACGTGCCGCGCGGCGCGGAGATCATCGTCAACACCGACGAGTTCACCAAGCGCCCGATGGCGAAGGTCGGCTACGACTCCAACCCGTTGGAGGACGGCTCGCTGTCGGCGTACAACGTCCACCCGGTGCCGCTGACGACGCTGACCATCGAGGCGCTCAAGGACTTCGGGCTCTCCCGCAAGGAGGCCGAGCGCAGCAAGAACATGTTCGCGCTGGGCCTGCTGTCGTGGATGTACCACCGGCCGACCGAGGGCACCGAGAAGTTCCTGCGGGCGAAGTTCGCCAAGAAGCCGAACATCGCCGAGGCGAACGTCACCGCCTTCCGGGCGGGCTGGAACTTCGGCGAGACCACCGAGGACTTCGCCACCTCCTACGAGGTCGCGCCGGCCACCGCCGCCTTCCCGACCGGCACCTACCGCAACATCTCCGGCAACCTCGCGCTGTCGTACGGCCTGATCGCCGCCGCGCGCCAGGCCGACCTGCCGCTGTACCTGGGCTCGTACCCGATCACCCCGGCCTCCGACATCCTGCACGAGCTGTCCAAGCACAAGAACTTCGGTGTGCGGACGTTCCAGGCGGAGGACGAGATCGCGGGCATCGGCGCGGCGCTGGGCGCGGCGTTCGGCGGCTCGCTGGCGGTCACCACGACCTCCGGCCCGGGCGTGGCGCTGAAGTCCGAGACCATCGGCCTCGCGGTGAGCCTGGAGCTCCCGCTGCTGATCGTGGACATCCAGCGCGGCGGGCCCTCCACCGGCCTGCCCACCAAGACCGAGCAGGCCGACCTGCTCCAGGCGATGTACGGGCGCAACGGCGAGGCCCCGGTGCCGATCGTGGCCCCGAAGACGCCCGCCGACTGCTTCGACGCGGCACTGGACGCGGCCCGGATCGCGCTCACCTACCGCACCCCGGTCTTCCTGCTCTCCGACGGCTACCTGGCCAACGGCTCGGAGCCCTGGCGGATCCCCGAGGTCGACGAACTCCCCGACCTGCGGGTGCAGTTCGCCACCGGCCCCAACCACGAGCTGGCGGACGGCACCGAGGTGTTCTGGCCGTACAAGCGCGACCCGGAGACCCTCGCCCGGCCCTGGGCCGTCCCCGGCACGCCCGGCCTGGAGCACCGCATCGGCGGCATCGAGAAGCAGGACGGCACCGGCAACATCTCCTACGACCCGGCCAACCACGACTTCATGGTCCGCACCCGCCAGGCGAAGGTGGACGGCGTCACCGTCCCCGACGTCGAGGTGGACGACCCGGTGGACGAGACCGGACAGGGCGCGAGCACCCTCGTCCTGGGCTGGGGGTCGACCTACGGGCCTATCACCGCGGCGGTCCGGCGGGTCCGCGGCGCGGGGCAGCGGATCGCCCAGGCGCACCTGCGCCACCTCAACCCCTTCCCGGGGAATCTGGGCGAGGTCCTGGCGCGTTACGACAAGGTGGTCGTGCCGGAGATGAACCTCGGTCAGCTCGCCACTCTGCTGCGCGCCAAGTACCTCGTCGATGCGCGCTCGCACACCCAGGTCAGCGGGATGCCGTTCAAGGCGGAGCAACTCGCGGAGGTCCTTAAGGAGGCCATCAATGACTGACACGGTCTCGGAGAAGCCCGCGCAGATCGAGGCGCTCTCCCTGGTGCCCAAGGCCACGGCGAAGCAGTCCATGAAGGACTTCAAGTCGGACCAGGAAGTGCGCTGGTGCCCCGGCTGCGGCGACTACGCCGTCCTCGCCGCCGTCCAGGGCTTCATGCCGGAGCTGGGCCTGGCCAAGGAGAACATCGTCTTCGTCTCCGGCATCGGCTGCTCCTCCCGCTTCCCGTACTACATGGACACCTTCGGGATGCACTCCATCCACGGCCGCGCCCCGGCCATCGCCACCGGGCTCGCGTCCTCGCGCCGCGACCTGTCGGTCTGGGTGGTCACCGGTGACGGCGACGCGCTGTCCATCGGCGGCAACCACCTCATCCACGCCCTGCGGCGCAACGTCAACCTCAAGATCCTGCTGTTCAACAACCGGATCTACGGGCTGACCAAGGGCCAGTACAGCCCCACCTCCGAGGTCGGCAAGATCACCAAGTCGACGCCGATGGGGTCGCTGGACGCACCGTTCAACCCGGTCTCCCTGGCGCTGGGCGCCGAGGCGACCTTCGTGGCCCGCACCGTCGACTCCGACCGCAAGCACCTCACCTCGGTGCTGCGCGCGGCCGCCGCGCACCCCGGCGCGGCGCTGGTGGAGATCTACCAGAACTGCAACATCTTCAACGACGGCGCCTTCGAGGCCCTCAAGGACAAGGAGCAGGCCCAGGAGGCGGTGATCCGGCTGGAGCACGGGCAGCCGATCCGGTTCGGCACCCCGGCCCCGGACGGCCTCGGTTCCAAGGGCGTGGTCCGCGATGCGGCCACCGGCGACCTCAAGGTCATCGACGTCACCGAGGAGGGCACCGACGGGGTCCTGGTGCACGACGCGCACAGCTCCTCCCCCACCACGGCGTTCGCCCTCTCCCGGCTGGCCGACCCCGACACCCTGTACCGCACCCCGATCGGTGTGCTGCGCGACGTCGAGCGGCCGGTCTACGACACGCTGATGGCCGAGCAGTTGGACACCGCCGTCGAGCAGAAGGGCAAGGGCGACCTGGGTGCCCTGCTGACCGGCAACGACACCTGGACGGTCGTCGGCTAGCCGACGCACCGGCCGGACCCCTCCCGCGGGTGTCCGTGGGGAGCGCCTTGCGGCGTTCTCCGCGGGCACCCGCGCGTGCGTTCCGAGCCCTTCACACTCCTGTCATGACCGTCTTACGAAACGGACATGACAGGAACGGCGGACGGCGCTACCTTGCACAGCATCGACCGCGCACGACCAGGAGGGCCCCTTGCCGCCTCGAACCGACCAGCGAGCCGGCCTCGCATACGGCCTCGCCGCCTACACCATGTGGGGTCTGCTGCCGCTCTACTGGCACCTGTTGGGCGCCGCCGCGCCGTCCGAGATCCTCGCCCACCGGATGCTGTGGTCGCTGCCGGTCGCCCTGGTCATCCTGGCCGCGCTGCGCCGCTGGTCCTGGATACGCCCGCTGCTGCGGCAGCCCAAGAGGCTCGGGCTGGTCCTGGTCTGCGCCGTGGTGATCTCGCTGAACTGGTACCTCTACATCTGGGCGGTCAACGCCGGGCACGTCCTCGAAGCCTCGCTCGGATACTTCATCAACCCGCTGGTGAGCATCGCGTTCGGGGTGCTGGTGCTGCGCGAGCGGCTGCGGCCGCTGCAGTGGGCCGCGGTGGGCGTCGGCGCCGTCGCCGTCGTGGTGATGACCATCGCCTACGGCCGGATGCCCTGGATCGCGCTCGGGCTGGCCCTGTCGTTCGCGACGTACGGGCTGGTGAAGAAGGGCATCAAGCTCGACGGGATCGAGGGCTTCAGCGCCGAGACCGCCCTCCAGGCGCTGCCGGCGCTGGGCTTCCTGATCTACCTCGGGGTGCACGGCGAGTCCTCCTTCGTCACCGGCGGGACGGGGCAGGCGCTGCTGCTCGCGGGGTGCGGGATCGCGACCGCGGTGCCGCTGATCTGCTTCGGCGCCTCGGCGGTGCGGCTGCCGCTGACCACCGTCGGGATGCTCCAGTACCTGGCGCCGACCTTCCAGTTCCTGCTGGGCCTGACGGTCTTCCACGAGGAGATGCCGCCGGAGCGCTGGGCCGGCTTCGCGCTGGTGTGGGCGGCACTGGTGGTGCTGACCTGGGACGCGCTGCGGACCGCCCGGCGGGCGCGATCCGAGCTGGCCGCCGCGGGCGCGCGGGCCGGCGAAGCGGTCGCGGCGCAGGCGGCGCAGGCCACGCAGGCCGGGCCCGCCGCCGCGGACCGGACCGCCCCGGAGCCGGACGCGCCGGGATCCGTCAGGCCGTGATGTCGCGGGTGGTGAACCGCGCCCAGGCCGCCGAGCCGAACACCGCCGCGTAGAGCGCCTGGAGGCCGAGGTTCCGCAGGATCCCGTCCAGATAGACCGGGTCGCGGAGCAGGTCCGCGAAGGACAGCCAGTAGTGCGGGAAGAGGTACGGCTGGATGGCCTGGAGCTGCGGTATGCCGTCCAGGATCTGGGCGGTGAGCACCAGGCCGACGGTCGTCGCCATGGCGGCGACGCCGCTGTCGGTGAGCGTGGAGACGAACAGGCCGAGGGCCGCCACCCCGAGCAGGGAGAGCGCCACGACGCCCGCGATGGCCAGCGCCCGCAGCAGCCCCTCGCCGAAGGATATGGACGTCCCCGAGAGCAGCGTCACCTTGCCCAGGGGGAACAGCAGCGCCCCGGTGGCCAGCGCGGACAGCGCCACGACGAGGGTGCCCGCCAGGCAGAACGCCACGACCGTGACGAGCTTGGCGCACAGCAGGCGGGTACGGCCGGCGGGGGCGACCAGGAGGTAGCGCAGCGTCCCGGTGTGCGCCTCGCCGGCGAGGGCGTCGCCGGCCACCACCCCGACGGCCATCGGCAGGAACACCGGCAGCGTCACCGCGAGGGCGGTGAAGACCAGGAAGAGGCCGTTGCCTGCGATCCCGGCGAGGAACGCCGGACCGCCGCCGCCCCCAGCGTGCCGCCCGGTCTGGATCCGCACGGCGACGCCCACCAGCACGGGGACGCCCGCCAGCACGGCCAGCAGCACCAGGGTGCGCCAGCGCCGGAAGGTCGTGGCGATCTCACTGCGCAGCAGGTCAGCCCGCAACATCGAATCCCTCCCCGGTCAGTCGGACGAAGGCGTCCTCCAGGGAGGGCCGTTGGGTGCCGAAGGCCCGGACCCGGACGCCGGCGCGGACCAGCGCGGCGTTCAGCTCCGCCGGGTCCGGGGGCGCCGGGCCGTCCGGCGGCGCCTCGGGCAGTTCGCCGGTGACCCGGTCCCCGTCGGCCCGCAGACCGGTCAGGCCGTGCTCCTTGAGGACCCGGACGGCATCGGCCGGATCGGGGGTGGTCACCGCCAGGCGGCCGTGGCCGCCCGGGCCGAGGACGGCCGCGGTCAGACCGGCGACCGGCCCCTGGGTGACCAGCCGACCCCGGGCCATCACCGCGGCGTGGGTGCAGACCTGCTCGATCTCGTCGAGGAGGTGGGAGGAGAGGAAGACGGTGGTGCCGTCCGCCGCCAGCTCCCGCACCAGGGCGCGGATCTCCCGCATGCCCTGCGGGTCCAGGCCGTTGGTCGGCTCGTCCAGTACCAGCAGCTCGCGGGGCTGGAGCAGGGCGGCGGCCAGCCCCAGGCGTTGCTTCATGCCCAGGGAGTAGGCGCGCGCCTTCTTGCCGGCCGCGGCGGCCAGGCCCACCCGGTCCAGCGCCCGACCGACCCGCTCGCTGCGGGTGCGGGGATCGGCGGCCGGGTCGGCGGCGTCGAACCGCCGTAGGTTGTCCCGTCCGCTGAGGAAGCCGTAGAGCGCCGGGCCCTCGATGAGCGCGCCGACCCGGGGGAGCACCTGGCGGACCGCGCCGGGCATCGGCTGGCCGAGCACCCGGGCGGTGCCGGCGGTCGGCTCGATCAGGCCCATCAACATCCGGATGGTGGTGGTCTTGCCCGAGCCGTTGGGGCCGAGGAAGCCGAAGACGCTGCCGCGCGGCACGGCGAGGTCCAGCCCGTCGACGGCGGGCCGGCCGCCTCGGTAGGTCTTGGTCAGCCCACGGGTCTCGATCACCCGGTGCTCGGCGTCCGGCGTCGCGCGCCCCTGGTCCGCGGCGGGTGGTGCTGGCACGGTCTCCCCCCCCCCCAACTCCTGGCGTACGGCGGCCCCTCGGGGCCGTGCGGCGGAGCGCGCGGACCGCGGCCGGGCCGCGCCGCTCCCCCCGTCGGGAGGTGCGGCGCGGCCCGGCCGCCGCCGTGGGCCCCCTACTTCTTCGCGGCGTCGGCAGCGGCTATCAGGGCCTGCTTGTCGACGGCGCCGACGTAGACCGTGCCGTCGTCGGTCATCAGGGCGTTGACCAGACGGGTGCTGAAGAGGTGGCCGGAGCCGAAGGAGCCGGTCACCTTGCTGCCCAGACTGTCCAGGAACTTGCCGGCGTCGCCCTTGGCGAGCTGGTCCTTGCCGCCGGGCCCGGCGGGGGTCTTGAGCGTGGCGATGGACGTCCAGCCCTTGCCGATGACCTGGAAGCCGCCGCCCTTCGGGCCCTTGTGGCCGTCGAGGCCCTTGTGGTCCTTGAGGCCCTTGAGCTCCTTCCCGTGCTCGCGGGCGGCCTGCTCCGCGGCCCGGTCGCCGTTGACCACCTTGGCGCCCTTGGGCGGGGTGAAGGCGAAGGTGTCCGCGGCCGGGCGGGCGAAGTCGACGCGGGTGTAGCCGACGTCGATCGCGGCCGGGCCACCGCTCTTGGGGGTGAGGGTGAACTTCAGCGGGACGCCGTTGGCGGCGTCCACCGCGACCCGGATCGAGCCGACCGTGGAGGCGGCCTGCTTGGGCTTGATGACGAGCTGGTAGGCGTCCCGCCCGGCGACCTTGGCGGTGTCGCCGACCGTCACCGAGGTGGTGTCCCCGGCGGCCTTCAGGGCCTCCTTGGCCAGGTCCTGCGGGGTGGCGTTCTGCAGGCCCTTGGAGAGGCCCTCGGGGGCGCCGCGGTGCGCACCGTGGTGGGCGTCCCGGGGGGCGGTGTGGTGCACGGCGCTGTTGCTGCCGCTGTCGTACGCCCAGACGTCCTTGCCGTTGTGGATGAGGGTGTAGTCGGCGGAGTTGCCGACGATCGACACCCGCTGCTTGTCGGGGCCGTCGACGGCGACCCGCAGGGTGTGCGTGCCCGAGGCCAGCTCG
Organism: Streptomyces noursei; assembly: GCF_016917755.1. Lineage (GTDB taxonomy): Bacteria > Actinomycetota > Actinomycetes > Streptomycetales > Streptomycetaceae > Streptomyces > Streptomyces yunnanensis. Next base: position 4,671,070 of record NZ_CP070326.1, read on the forward strand.
GTCAGCTTGCTCTGCGGCGAGGCGGCACCGCCCGCGCCGTCCCGGCCCTGCCCGCCGCCGAAGCCGCCGGCGCCCATGCCAGCCGGCAGGGCGGGCAGGCCGAGGTCCGTGGTGACCTGGACCGTGCCGGACAGCTGCTGGACATCGGACTTGGCGATCTTCGCTATCAGGTCCTGGGCGGAGATCTTCGGCAGGTCCGGAGACCCGGATCCGGCGAACGCCGGGACCAGCCCGATCGTCGCGGCCGTCACCCCCGCCACCGCGACCGGTACGGCGTACCGCATCGCCTTACGGCGCTTCGAGGAGCGCTCCCCGTCCCATTCCCCGGTGACCTCAGTCGGTTCGTTCCGTGGCATCTGGCCTACCTCCGTCGTGTGCGGCGGTGCTGTGTCGTCCACTCGTCCACCCGCCGGACCATGATGGCCCGCCCCGCCGCTTCGTGGTGTTCTCCATCCCACCAAAAACCGCGGATCCCGGCGTCAACCCGCAGGGCCAACTCCACGTACTGCTGAGGGATGACACCCGGCCACGAACAACCCGGCCTCGTACACCGCCGGTCGCACCGTCCCGAGGGAAAGCCCTAGGGGACGCCGCGTCGGCGGCTGCCGTCGGGCTCAGCCCGCGCGGTGCACCACCGTGTCGCACAGCTCTTCCAGGGCCGTCTTCGCCATGCACTCCGGCAGCGGCGCCAGCGTCGCGCGGGCGTCCTCGGCGTAGCGCACGGTGTCCCGGCGGGCCTGCTCCAGCGCCGGGTGGGCGCGCAGCCCGGCCAGCGCCTCGGCGTGCCGGGCGTCGTCGGTGAGGTCGCCGGCCAGCAGCTCGCACAGGGCGCGGTCCTCGGCGGTGCCGGCGCTGCTCTCGGCGAGCTCCCGCAGCCGCAGGACCGGCAGCGTCGGGATGCCCTCGCGCAGGTCCGTGCCGGGCGTCTTGCCGGACTCGTGGGAGTCGCTGGCGATGTCCAGGACGTCGTCGGCCAGCTGGAAGGCGGTGCCCAGCCGCTCGCCGTACTGGGTGAGGATGTTGACGGTGGTCTCGTCGGCGCCGGACATCATCGCGCCGAAGCGGCCGGCGACCGCGATCAGCGAGCCGGTCTTGCCCGCGATGACGTCGAGGTAGTGCTCGACCGGGTCGCGGCCGTCGCGCGGCCCCGCAGTCTCCAGGATCTGGCCGGTCACCAGGCGCTCGAACGCCTGGGCCTGGATCCGGACCGCCTCCGGGCCGAGGTCGGCGAGGATGTGCGAGGCGCGGGAGAAGAGGAAGTCGCCGGTCAGCACCGCGACGGAGTTGCCCCAGCGGGCGTTGGCGCTGGCCACTCCGCGGCGCACCTCGGCCTCGTCCATCACGTCGTCGTGGTAGAGCGTCGCCAGGTGCGTCAGCTCCACGACGACGGCCGCGGGGACCACACCGGGGCTGAAGGGGTCGCCGAACTGGGCGGCCAGCATCGCCAGCAGGGGTCGGAACCGCTTGCCCCCGGCGCGCACCAGGTGCTGTGCGGCCTCGGTGATGAACGGCACGTCGCTCTTGGTGGCCTCCAGCAGGCCCTCCTCGACAGCCGCCAATCCGGCCTGGACATCGGCTTCGAGAGCCTTGTCCCGCACGCTCAGCCCAATGGGCCCGACGACGGTCACGAGGGATACTCCTGTCTGCTGACGATCAAACTGAATGTCGATCTGTCGCTGTCTCCACCATTGGCCAGCGTATCCGGTCACGGTTGGATCACCACGAGCGCCCGCCCCCCGAACCACTCGGCCAGCACAGAAGCCGCCCCGAAGGTACGTTCTTGATCCACCGCCCGGTGCGGCATTTCTCCGGGAGAAATAGGGCGGCAGGGGCGTGAGGTGCCTCAAGAGCCTCTGATGTCACAGCAGTATCGGGCGAACTGCCCCTGGTGGAGGCCACCACGCGCCGTCGGGCGGGCCGCGCCGTTCACTCTCTCCAGTAACAAGCGGAGGGAGCTACTCCCTTCTGGGCCCCGGACTCCCCTTCCGAGTCCGGTAGCCGCGTCCGCCCCCGCGCCGCCCGCTTCGACCGCAAACCCCGGAAACCGGAGAAGGCAGAGAAGACACAACAGAGAGGACAGAGAGGCCAGAGAAGGCAGAGGAGGCAGAGGAGGCAGAGGAGACCCCCACCAGCCCCGCAGACCCAACGAACCCAACAAACCCCCGCAAGCCTGAATTGAGCGGTGCAGCAAGGCATTTCCCCTCTTCGGCGAACCGACGTGCCCCACCCTGCCGGCCCGCCCTGCGCTTCCCGGCGCTTCCCGGCCCGCGACCGTCCGTTCCCGGCCGCGGGCCGCCCCGTTGATCGCCACCGGTCGTACCCTGATCGACGGACCCACCGGTCCACGGGGCGCCCGTCCCCGCTCTCCACCCGGTTCGCGCGGGGAGCCCCCGGCCGGCCGCCCACCGGCGACGACGAACGCGAGGAGCAGTGTCCATGCCCGAGCAGAGCCCGTTCGACCTGCCCGAAGGCGACCCCTTCGGCCCGCACACCCTCCCCTACGGCGTGTTCAGCACCGCCGACGCGCCCGACCTGCGCCGGCTCGGCGTCCGCTACGGCCGCCACGTCCTGGACCTGGCCGCCCTGCCGGACGCCCTGCCCGGCACCGTCCCCGCGCCGCACGCCGCCCTGCTCACCGCCGCCTCCCTCAACCCCCTGCTGGCCGCGGGCCGTCCCGTCTGGCAGGCGGTCCACGCGGCCGTCCGCGCCGCGCTGACCGACCCCGCGCACCGCACCGCGGTGGCCCCGCTGCTGCGCCCGCTCGACGACGTCACCCTGCACCTGCCCTTCGAGGTCGCGGACTACGTCGACTTCTACTCCAGCGAGCACCACGCCACCAACGTCGGCCGGATCTTCCGCCCCGACGGCGCCGCGCTGCCGCCCAACTGGAAGCACCTGCCGATCGGTTACCACGGCCGGGCCGGCACCGTCGTGGTCTCCGGCACCCCCGTGGTGCGACCGCACGGCCAGCGCAAGGCCCCGGCCGATCCCGCGCCGGTCTTCGGCCCGTCCACCCGCCTGGACATCGAGGCCGAGGTCGGCTTCGTCGTCGGCACACCCTCCGCGCTGCACGCGCCGGTGGGCCTGGACGCCTTCCGGGAGCACGTCTTCGGCGTCTGCCTGGTCAACGACTGGTCCGCGCGCGACATCCAGGCGTGGGAGTACGTGCCGCTCGGCCCGTTCCTCGGCAAGTCCTTCGCGACCTCCGTCTCGGCCTGGATCACCCCGCTGGACGCCTTCGACGCGTCCCGGACGGCGCCGCCCGCCCGGGACGTGGCACCGCTGCCGTACCTGAACGACGCCGCCGCCGAGCCGGGCGGCCTCGACCTGCGCATCGAGGTGCGGCTCAACGGCGAGGTGATCTCCCGCCCGCCGTTCGCCGCGATGTACTGGACGGCCGCCCAGCAGCTGGCCCACATGACCGTCAACGGCGCGTCGTTGCGCACCGGCGACCTCTACGCCTCCGGCACCGTCTCCGGGCCCGAACCCGACCAGCTCGGCTGCCTGCTGGAGCTCACCCAGGGCAAGGGCCCCTACCTCCAGGACGGCGACGAGATCACCCTCACCGCCTGGGCACCCGGCCCGGACGGCGCCCGGATCGGGCTCGGCGAGGTCACCGGACGGGTGCTGCCCGCCGCGGAACTGCCCGCCGGCCGCCCGGCCTGACCGACCGCCCGGCCCCTCAAGGCGGCGCCGGACGCCGTCCGCCCCGCGCCGCTCGGCCGCCGTCCGCCCCGGCCCGCTGCTAGCCTCGCGTCACCTGTCCCACAACGGAGGAGACGTACGTGCGCAAGGCAGCGCAGTTCGCCGGGGCGGCCGCCATCGCCGCACTGCTGCTCAGCGGTTGCGGAAGCAGCGGCGACAGCGGCAAGGACGCGACCACCCCGAGCAAGGCGCCACAGGACGCCCCGTCGACCGCGGGCGGCGGCGACGGCAAGGCCGCGGACCCCACCGCGGTCGAGGGCGCCTGGAAGGGCGGCACGCCGGCCAGCCCGCTGGTCCTGGTGGTCGCCAAGGGCACCGTCGCGTTCAGCAACGGACACAAGTCCGCCTGCATGGGCAAGGTCGAGAAGATGGCCGGGATGACCATGGCCGTCCTCAAGTGCACCGACGGCGACACCACCCGCACCATGGGCACCCTCAAGCCGGGCGCGGACGGCAAGACGCTGACCGTCGACTGGAAGAGCGGCCCGACCGAGAAGTACACCAAGACCGACGACGGCAGCATCAAGGTCCCGGACATGCCCAAGCTCCCGGACATGCCCAAGAGCTGACCGCTCCCCCGTCCTCCCGCACAACGGCCGCCGCCCGGCTCCCCCTCTCGGGGGCACCGGGCGGCGGTCGCGCGCGACGGGCGGGTCAGCGGATGAAGATCCCCGCGTGCCCGGCCAGATCGAGGAAGTACTGCGGCGCCAGGCCCAGCACCAGCGTGGCCGCGACGCCGACCGCGATGGCGGTGGACGTCAGGACGCTGGGCACCGCGACCGTCGGGCCGTCCGCCTTCGGCTCGCTGAAGAACATCAGCACGATCACCCGGATGTAGAAGAACGCCGCGATCGCCGAGGAGATCACACCGACCACCACCAGCCAGCCCGCGCCGCTCTCCGCCGCCGCCTTGAACACCGCGAACTTCCCGGCGAACCCGGACGTCAGCGGGATGCCCGCGAAGGCCAGCAGGAACACCGCGAAGACCGCGGCCACCAGGGGCGAACGCCGTCCCAGCCCAGCCCACTTGGACAGGTGGGTGGCCTCGCCGCCGGCGTCCCGGACCAGCGTCACCACGGCGAACGCGCCGAGCGTGACGAAGGAGTAGGCCGCCAGGTAGAAGAGGACCGAGGAGATGCCGTCCTGGCTGGCGGCGATGACACCGGCGAGGATGAATCCGGCGTGCGCGATGGAGGAGTACGCCAGCAGCCGCTTGATGTCGGTCTGGGTGATGGCCAGCACCGCGCCGCCCAGCATGGTCAGGATCGCCACGCCCCACATCACCGGCCGCCAGTCCCAGCGCATGCCGGGCAGGACGACGTACAGCAGCCGCAGCAGCGCACCGAACGCGGCGACCTTGGTGGCGGCCGCCATGAAGCCCGTCACCGGCGTCGGGGCGCCTTGGTAGACGTCCGGCGTCCACATGTGGAAGGGCACCGCGCCGACCTTGAACAGCAGGCCCATCAGCACCAGCGCGCCGCCGATCAGCAGCAGCACGTCGTTGCCCATCGTGCCGGCCAGCGCCGGGTCGACCTGCCGGGCGCCGTCCGAGATCACCTCGGCGATCCCGGCGTACGACACGGTGCCGGCGTAGCCGTAGAGCAGCGCCACGCCGAACAGCAGGAAGGCCGAGGAGAAGGCGCCAAGCAGGAAGTACTTCACCGCGGACTCCTGCGAGAGCAGCCGCTGGCGGCGGGCCAGCGCGCACAGGATGTAGAGCGGGAGGGAGAAGACCTCCAGCGCGATGAAGAGCGTCAGCAGGTCGTTGGCGGACGGGAAGATCAGCATGCCGCCGACCGCGAAGAGCAGCACCGGGAAGACCTCGGTGGTGGTGAACCCCGCCTTGACCGCGGCCTGTTCGGCCTCGCCGCCGGGGACGGCGGCGGCCTGCGCGGCGAAGGAGTCCACTCTCTTGCCGTGCGCCACCGGGTCCAGCCGCCGCTCGGCGAAGGTGAAGACCGCGATCAGCGACACCAGCAGGATCGTGCCCTGGAGGAACAGCGCGGGGCCGTCCACGGCGATCGCGCCCATCGCGGCGAGGTGCGCCTTGGACGAGCCGAAGCCGCCGGCCGCCAGGCCGATCACCGCGGCGAACGCGGCGGCCAGCGCCACCACGGACAGCAGCACCTGCGCGTAGTAGCGGCTGCGGCGCGGCAGGAACGCCTCGATCAGGACGCCGACGATCGCGGCACCGAGGATGATCAGCGTCGGCGACAGCTGGACGTACTCGATCCGCGGGGCCGGGATCCTGCCCGGCGCCCCGGCCGCCGCCGTCCACAGGCTGTGGACGCTTGCCACGGAACTCACTTCGCGGCCTCCACGTCTTGGGTCTGCGCGGTCCCGCCGTGCCGGCCTCCGCCGGGCACGGCGTCCACCCGCACGGTGGGCTTGGGGTCCTTCTTGTCCACGACGGACAGGGTGTGCTGGACCGCCGGGTTGACGAGGTCGGTGAGCGGCTTGGGGTACACCCCGAGGAAGAGCAGCAGCGCGATCAGCGGCGCGACCACCACCAGTTCCCGCACCTTCAGGTCGGGCATCGCCCGGACCTCGGTGGCCACCGGGCCGGTCATCGTCCGCTGGTAGAGGACGAGGACGTAGAGCGCGGCCAGGACGATGCCGAGGGTGGCGATGATCCCGATCACCGGATAGCGGCTGAACGTGCCGACCAGGACCAGGAATTCACTGATGAAGGGGGCCAGACCGGGCAGCGACAGGGTGGCCAGGCCGCCGACGAGGAAGGTGCCGGCGAGGACCGGGGCCACCTTCTGGACGCCGCCGTAGTCCGCGATCAGTCGGGAACCGCGGCGGCTGATCAGGAAACCGGCCACCAGCATCAGCGCGGCGGTCGAGATGCCGTGGTTGACCATGTAGAGCGTCGCGCCGCCCTGGCCCTGGGACGTCATCGCGAAGATCCCCAGGATGATGAAGCCGAAGTGGGAGATCGAGGCGTAGGCGATCAGCCGCTTGATGTCCCGCTGGCCGACCGCGAGCAGCGCGCCGTAGACGATGCTGATCAGCGACAGCACCAGGATGACCGGGGTGGCCCAGCTGCTGGCCTCCGGGAAGAGCTGGAGGCAGAAGCGCAGCATCGCGAAGGTGCCGACCTTGTCGACCACCGCGGTGATCAGCACCGCGACCGGCGAGGTCGCCTCGCCCATGGCGTTGGGCAGCCAGGTGTGCAGCGGCCACAGCGGCGCCTTCACCGCGAAGGCGAAGAAGAAGCCGAGGAACAGCAGCCGCTCGGTGCCGGTGCCGAGGGTCAACGCGCCGGACGCCCGGGCCTGGACGATCTGCGGGAGCGAGAAGGTGCCGGCGCCCAGTTGGTGCGCGGTGACGGCGTACAGCCCGATCACCGCGGCCAGCATGATCAGACCGCCGACGAGGTTGTAGAGCAGGAACTTCACCGCGGCGTAGGACCGCTGGGCCGCGGCCTGCTGCTCGCCGCGCCCGCCGGCCCGGTCCCCGAAGCCGCCGATGAGGAAGTACATCGGGATCAGCATGGCTTCGAAGAAGATGTAGAAGAGGAAGACGTCGGTGGCCTCGAAGGAGAGCACCACCATCGCCTCGACGGCCAGGATCAGCGCGAAGAAGCCCTGCGTGGGGCGCCAACTGTAGGGGCGGTTGGGCTCCGCGCCCTCATTGGGGCCTCCCCTGCTCGAACGAAGCTGAGAGCTTGGGGAAGGATCGGCGTCGTGCCAGCCCGCCAGGATGACGAACGGGATCAGCAGCGCGGTCAGGGCGATCAGCGCGACCGCGATGCCGTCCACCCCGAGGTCGTAGCGGACCCCGAAGTCCTGGATCCAGGCGTGGGATTCGGTGAGCTGGAACGGGCCCTTGGCACCAGGGTCGAAGCGCACCGCGATCACGGCCGCCAGCGACAGGGTGGCCAGCGAGAACAGCAGCGCCAGCCACTTGGCGGCGGTGCGCTTGGCGGCGGGCACCGCGGCGGTGGCGATCGCACCGATCGCCGGCACCACGGCGGTCGCCGTCAGCAGGGGAAACGACATGGCTCAGACACCCCTCATCAGCAGGGTCGCGGCGACGAGAACGGCGGCCCCGCCCAGCATCTGGACCGCATACGAGCGGACGAAGCCGGTCTGCAACTGGCGCAGCCGGCTGGAGAGTCCGCCCATCGCGGCCGCCGTGCCGTTGACCGCGCCGTCCACCAGGGAGTGGTCGAGATAGACCAGCGTGCGGGTCAGGTGCTCGCCGCCGCGCACCAGCACGACGTGGTTGAAGTCGTCCTGCAGCAGATCGCGGCGGGCCGCCCGGGTCAGCAGCGAACCGCGCGGGGCGGTGGCCGGCACCTCCTTGCGGCCGTACATCAGCCAGGCGATGCCGACGCCGATCGCCAGCACCACCATCGTGGCGGCGGTGACCACGCCGGCGCTCACCGGGGAGTGGCCGTGCGCGAAGGAGGTGACCGGCTCCAGCCAGCGGACGAAGGCGTCGCCCACGCTGAACAGCCCGCCCGCGAAGACCGATCCGACCGCCAGCACGATCATCGGGACCGTCATCACCTTCGGCGACTCGTGCGGGTGGAACTCCTCCGGGTCCCACCGCTTCTCGCCGAAGAAGGTCATCAGCATCACCCGCGTCATGTAGAACGCGGTGATCGCGGCGCCCAGGAGGGCCGCGCCGCCGAGGATCCAGCCCTCGGTGCCGCCGCGGGCGAACGCCGCCTCGATGATCTTGTCCTTGGAGAAGAAGCCGGACAGCCCGGGGAAGCCGATGATGGCCAGATAGCCGAGCCCGAAGGTGACGAAGGTGACCGGCATGTACCGGCGCAGACCGCCGTAACGGCGCATGTCCACCTCGTCGTTCATCCCGTGCATCACGGAACCGGCGCCGAGGAAGAGCCCCGCCTTGAAGAAGCCGTGGGTGACCAGGTGCATGATCGCGAAGGCGTAGCCGATCGGGCCCAGGCCGGCGGCCAGGACCATGTAGCCGATCTGCGACATCGTCGAACCGGCCAGCGCCTTCTTGATGTCGTCCTTGGCGCAACCGACGATCGCACCGAACAGCAGCGTGACCGCGCCGACCACGACCACGGCGGTCTGCGCGTCCGGCGCGAGGTTGAAGATCGCCCCGGAGCGGGTGATCAGGTACACCCCGGCGGTGACCATCGTGGCGGCGTGGATCAGCGCCGACACCGGGGTCGGGCCCTCCATCGCGTCGCCCAGCCAGGACTGCAGCGGCACCTGCGCCGACTTGCCGCAGGCGGCCAGCAGCAGCACCAGCCCGATGGCGGTCAGCCTGCCCTCGGAGGCGTCACCGGCGGCGGCGAACACCGGCCCGAAGGCGAACGTGCCGAACGTCGTGAACATCAGCATGATCGCGATGGACAGGCCCATGTCGCCGACGCGGTTGACCAGGAACGCCTTCTTCGCGGCGGTCGCCGCACTGGGCTTGTGCTGCCAGAACCCGATGAGCAGGTACGACGCCAGGCCCACGCCCTCCCAACCGACGTACAGCAGGAGGTAGTTGTCGGCGAGGACGAGCAGCAGCATCGCCGCCAGGAAGAGGTTGAGGTAGCCGAAGAAGCGGCGGCGCCGCTCGTCGTGCTCCATGTAGCCGATCGAGTAGATGTGGATCAGCGAGCCGACACCCGTGATCAGCAGGACGAAGGTCATCGACAGCTGGTCGAGCTGGAAGGCGATGTCGGCCCGGAATCCGCCGACCGGGATCCAGCTGAACAGGTGCTGGTGCAGCGCCCGGTGCTCGGCGCCCTTGCCGAGCATGTCGGCGAAGAGCACCACCGCGACGGCGAACGAGGCCACCGCCAGGAGCGAGCCGATCCAGTGGCCGGTGCGGTCCAGGCGTTTGCCGCCGCACAACAGCAGGGCCGCACCGACCAGCGGTGCCGCGACAAGCAGCGCGATCAAGTTCTCCACTTTGTGCGACCCCTTACAGCTTCATCAGGCTGGCGTCGTCGACCGAGGCCGAATGACGGGTGCGGAAGATCGACACGATGATGGCCAGACCGACCACGACCTCCGCCGCGGCGACGACCATCGTGAAGAAGGCGATGATCTGGCCGTCCAGATTCCCGTGCATCCGCGAGAAGGTGACAAAGGCGAGGTTGCAGGCGTTCAGCATCAGCTCGATGCACATGAACACCACGATGGCGTTCCGCCTGATCAGCACGCCGGCCGCGCCGATGGTGAACAGCAGGGCGGCGAGATAGAGGTAGTAGACCGGGTTCACTTCTGCGCCTCCTCCTTCGGTGCCGCGGGGCCGGGCCGCTTCTTGCCCGGGCGGCCGGACTCCCGCCCCAGCCACTCCTCCGACCGCTGCTCCAGCGCCTTGAGCTCGGCCAGCGACTGGCCGGAGACGTCCCGGACCTGGCCGCGCTCGCGCAGCGTCGGACTGACCGTCAGCTCGGAGGGGGTGCCGTCCGGCAGCAGACCGGGGATGTCGACCGCGTTGTGCCGGGCATAAACGCCCGGGGCGGGGAGCGGCGTCACTTGCCTGCCCTCGCGGATCCGGGCCTCGGAGCGCTCCCGCTGGGTCCGGGCGCGCTCGGTGCGCTCCCGGTGGGTGAGCACCATCGCGCCGACCACCGCGGTGATCAGCAGCGCACCGGTGATCTCGAAGGCGAAGACGTACTTGGTGAAGATGAGGGCGGCCAGGCCCTGCACATTGCCGCCGGCGTTGGCGTCGCCCAGGCCGTTGAACTCCTTGAGCGCGGCGTTGCCGATCCCGGCGATCAGCAGGATGCCGAAGCCGACGCCCAGCCCGGCGGCGAGCCAACGCTGGCCCTTGAGCGTCTCCTTGAGGGAGTCCGCGGCGGTGACGCCGACCAGCATCACGACGAACAGGAACAGCATCATGATCGCGCCGGTGTAGACCACGACCTGCACGACGCCGAGGAAGTACGCGCCGTTGGCCAGATAGAAGACCGCCAGGACGATCATGGTCCCGGCGAGCGAGAGGGCGCTGTGCACGGCCCGCCTCATCATGATCGTGCACAGCGCGCCGGCCACGGCGACGATGCCCAGGATCCAGAACTGCACGGCCTCCCCCGAGGAGGCCGCGGCGGCCAGGCCCATCATGCGTGCGCCTCCTCGCCCGGGGTGTCCTGCTTCTCGGAGCGCTCGACCGCCGCGTCCTCGGGCCGTTCGCCCTTGGAGACCGCGACCTGCCGGACCGTGCCCGGCGCGGCCTCCGTCACCAGCCCGTTGTAGTAGTCCCGTTCCGTCATGCCCGGGTGGATCGCGTGCGGCGAGTCGACCATCCCCTCCGACAGGCCCACCAGCAGCTCTTCCTTGGTGTAGATGAGCGAGGCGCGGGAGCGGTCGGCGAGTTCGTACTCGTTGGTCATGGTGAGCGCGCGGGTCGGGCACGCCTCCACGCACAGGCCGCACAGGATGCAGCGGAGGTAGTTGATCTGGTAGACGGCGCCGTACCGCTCACCCGGGGAGTAGCGCTCCTCGTCGGTGTTGTCCGCGCCCTCGACATAGATCGCGTCCGCCGGGCAGGCCCAGGCGCACAGCTCGCAGCCGATGCACTTCTCCAAGCCGTCCGGATGTCGGTTGAGTTGGTGCCGGCCGTGGAAGCGCGGCGCCGTCGGCTTCTTCTCCTCGGGGTACTGCTCGGTCAGCCGCTTCTTGAACATGGCCTTGAAGGTCACGCCGAAGCCGGCCACCGGGTTCTGGAACTCAGGCACCGTCGCCCCCCTTTCCGTCGCTCTCATCGCCATCACTCACAGTGTCCGCCCGACCACTGACAATCAGCTCTCCGTCTCCCCGGCGCGGACGCCGGTGCGGCACCGGCGGCAGGCTCTGCCCGGGCAGCGGTGGCACCGGGAAGCCACCGGCCATCGGGTCGAAGGAGGTGTCGCCGTCGGTCTCGCCCTCCGGCTCGACGCGCCGGAAGAAGTCCACGACCAGCGAGACCAGCAGCAGCGCCACCGCACCGCCGCCCACGTACAGCACGATCTGGGAGAAGTCGAAGCCCTCGTTCTTCAGCGCCCGGACGGTGGCGACGAGCAGCAGCCACACCATCGACACCGGGATGAGGACCTTCCAGCCCAGCCGCATCAGTTGGTCGTAGCGGACCCGGGGCAGGGTGCCGCGCAGCCAGATGAAGAAGAACAGCAGCAGCTGCACCTTGAGGACGAACCAGAGCATCGGCCACCAGCCGTGGTTCGCGCCCTCCCAGAACGTCGAGATCGGCCACGGCGCCCGCCAGCCGCCGAGGAAGAGGGTGACCGCGACCGACGAGACGGTGACCATGTTGACGTACTCGGCGAGCATGAACATCGCGAACTTGATGGACGAGTACTCGGTGTTGAAGCCGCCGACGAGGTCGCCCTCGGACTCCGGCATGTCGAACGGCGCGCGGTTGGTCTCCCCCACCATCGTCACGATGTAGATGAGGAACGACACCGGCAGCAGCAGCACGTACCACCTGTTCGCCTGCGACTCCACGATGGTCGACGTCGACATCGACCCGGAGTAGAGGAAGACCGACGCGAACGCCGCACCCATCGCGATCTCGTAGGAGATCATCTGCGCGCACGACCGCAGACCGCCCAGCAGCGGGTACGTCGAACCGGACGACCAACCCGCCAGCACGATGCCGTAGATGCCGACCGAGGCCGTGGCCAGGATGTAGAGGACGCCGATCGGGAGGTCGGTGAGCTGCATCGGGGTGCGGTGGCCGAAGATCGAGATCTCGTTGTCCGCCGGGCCGAAGGGGATCACCGCGATCGCCATGAACGCCGGGATCGCCGCCACGATCGGCGCGAGGATGTACACCGCCTTGTCGGCGCCCCGGACGACCAGGTCCTCCTTCAGCATCAGCTTGACGCCGTCGGCCAGGGACTGGAGCATCCCCCAGGGCCCGTGCCGGTTGGGCCCGATCCGCAGCTGCATCCAGGCGACGACCTTGCGCTCCCAGACGATGGAGAACAGCACCGTCAGCATCAGGAACGCGAAGCAGAACACCGCCTTGATGACGACCAGCCACCACGGGTCGCGCCCGAACATCGACAGGTCCTCCTGGGCGGCCAGCGCGGCCACCGGAAAACCGGGATGGTGCATCATGCGTCCACCTCCTTGGCCGGCGCCGGCGTATCGGATGGGGGTCCCCCCGCTTGAGCGGAGTCGAGAGTGGGGGAGGCGGCGACCTTCACCAGCTCACCGGGGTGCGCCCCGGTGTCGGCGGCGACGCCACCCCCCACGGAATTCAGCGGCAGCCACACCACCCGGTCGGGCATCTGCGTGATCTGGAGCGGCAGTCGGACGGAGCCGGCCGGGCCGGTGACCGCCAGCAGGTCCCCGTCCGCGACGCCGGCCTCCCGGGCGGTGGCCTGCGACAGGCGGGCGACCGCGGCGTGCCGGGTGCCGGCCAGCGCCTCGTCGCCCTCCTGGAGCAGCCCCTGGTCCAACAGGAGCCGGTGCCCGGCCAGTACGGCCTCGCCGGCGCCCGGGCGGGGCAGCGGCCGGCCCGTCTCCCGCGGTTCGCCGGCGTACGGGCCGCGCCAACCACCGAGCCGGTCCAGCTCCCGGCGCACGGCGTGCACGTCCGGCAGGTCCAGGGCACCCGCGGCGGGCCCGCCCTCGACCCCCGCCATCGCGTCGGCGAGCATCTGCAGGACCCGGGCGTCCGGCAGGAGCTGCCGGCGGGTCATCTGGTCCGGCTTGAGCGCGGCCTCGAACGACCGGGCCCGGCCCTCCCAGTTGAGGAAGGTGCCGGCCTTCTCGACCACCGCCGCCACCGGCAGGACCACGTCCGCCCGCGCGGTGACCTGCGAGGGCCGCAGCTCCAGGCTGACCAGGAAGCCGACCTCGTCCAGCGCGGCCAGCGCCCGCGCCGGATCGGGCAGATCGGCCACCTCCACGCCCGCCACCAGCAGGGCGGCCAGCTCGCCGGTGGCCGCGGCCTCGACGATCTGGCCGGTGTCCCGCCCGTGCCGGTGCGGCAGCGTGGCCACGCCCCAGGCGGCGGCGATCTCGTCCCGGGCCACCGGGTCGGTGGCCGGCCGACCGCCGGGCAGCAGCCCGGGCAGCGCCCCGGCCTCGACGGCACCGCGCTCGCCCGCCCGGCGCGGCATCCACACCAGGTGCGCGCCGGTGGCGGTGGCGGTGCGCAGCGCGGCGGTCAGCGCCCCGGGCACCGTCGCCAGCCGCTCGCCGACGAGGATCACCGCGCCGTCCGCGCGCAGCGCCTCGGCCGCGGCCCGCCCCTCGCCGTCCAGGCCCGCCCGTCGCCCACCACCGCCCTCCCCGGGAAGGCGCTCCGCGCCTGCTGCCTCGTCGCCCGCGAGCGCGTCCAGCCATTCGGTCTCGGTGCCGAGCGCCGCCGGCAGCAGCTTCCCGCCGGCCTTGATCAGCCCGCGGGTGGCGTGGCTGGCCAGCCCCCAGGTGCGCTGGCCGTGCGTGCGGTGCGCCTTGCGCAGCCGCAGGAAGACGCCGGGCGCCTCCTCCTCCGCCTCGATCCCGGCCAACAGGACGGCCGGCGCCTGCTCCAGCGCGGTGTACGTGACGCCCCCGCCGTCGAGGTCCCGGCCGCGGCCGGCGACGTGGGCGGCGAGGAAGTCGGCCTCCTCGGCGCTGTGCGGCCGGGCCCGGAAGTCGATGTCGTTGGTGTGCAGCGCGACCCGGGCGAACTTGGCGTAGGCGTAGGCGTCCTCGACGGTCAGCCGGCCGCCGGTCAGGACGCCGGCGCGGCCCCGGGCGGCGGCCAGGCCGCGGGCCGCCGCCTCCAGCGCCGCCGGCCAGCTCGCCGGCTCCAGTTCACCGGACTCGGCGTTGCGCACCAGCGGGTGCTCCAGCCGGTCCCGCGCCTGTGCGTACCGGAAGGCGAACCGCCCCTTGTCGCAGATCCACTCCTCGTTGACCTCGGGGTCGTTCGCCGCCAGCCGCCGCAGGACCCGGCCCCGGCGGTGGTCGGTGCGGGTCGCGCAGCCGCCCGCGCAGTGCTCGCACACCGACGGGGAGGAGACCAGGTCGAAGGGGCGGGAGCGGAAGCGGTACGCGGCCGAGGTGAGCGCGCCCACCGGGCAGATCTGGATGGTGTTCCCGGAGAAGTACGACTCGAAGGGGTCGCCCTCACCGGTGCCGACCTGCTGGAGGGCGCCGCGCTCGATCAGCTCGATCATCGGGTCGCCGGCGATCTGGTTGCTGAAGCGGGTGCACCGCGCGCACAGCACGCACCGCTCGCGGTCCAGCAGCACCTGCGTGGAGATCGGCACCGGCTTCTCGTAGGTGCGCTTCTTGCCCTCGAAGCGGGTGTCGGGGTCGCCGACCTGCATCGCCTGGTTCTGCAGCGGGCACTCGCCGCCCTTGTCGCAGATCGGGCAGTCCAGCGGGTGGTTGATCAGCAGCAGCTCCATCACGCCGCGCTGCGCCTTCTCGGCCACCGGGGAGGTCAGCTGGGTGCGGACCACCATTCCGTCGGTGCAGGTGATGGTGCAGGAGGCCATCGGCTTGCGCTGGCCCTCGACCTCGACGATGCACTGCCGGCAGGCGCCCGCCGGGTCCAGCAGCGGGTGGTCGCAGAAGCGCGGGATCTCGATGCCGAGGAGTTCGGCGGCCCGGATGACCAGCGTCCCCTTGGGGACGGAGATCTCGATGCCGTCGATCGTCAGGGTGACGAGGTCCTCCGGTGGCACCGCCGCCGCACCGCCCCCATCGGGGCGTCGGCCCGCGGTGGAGCCGCTGTTCGACTGCAGTACGGTCATGCGTTCACCCCCAGGTGAGCGTCGTTGTCGGCCCAGAGGGTCGACTTGGCGGGGTCGAAGGGACAGCCCTTGCCGGTGATGTGCTCCTCGTACTCCGCGCGGAAGTACTGGAGCGAGGAGAAGATCGGCGAGGCGGCGCCGTCGCCGAGGGCGCAGAAGGACTTGCCGTTGATGTTGTCGGCGATGTCGCCGAGCTTGTCGAGGTCTTCGAGTCGGCCCTTGCCGGCCTCGATGTCGCGGAGCAACTGCACCAGCCAGTACGTCCCTTCACGGCACGGGGTGCACTTTCCGCAGGACTCGTGGGCGTAGAACTCGGTCCAGCGGGTGACCGCCCGGACGACGCAGGTGGTCTCGTCGAAGCACTGCAGCGCCTTGGTGCCGAGCATCGAGCCGGCCGCGCCGACGCCCTCGTAGTCGAGCGGGACGTCGAGGTGCTCCTCGGTGAACATCGGGGTCGAGGAGCCGCCCGGCGTCCAGAACTTCAGCCGGTGCCCCGGGCGCATGCCGCCGCTGATGTCGAGCAGCTGGCGCAGTGTGATCCCCAACGGGCCTTCGTACTGGCCGGGGTTGGCGACGTGGCCGCTGAGCGAGTAGAGCGTGAAGCCCGGGGACTTCTCGCTGCCCATCGTCCTGAACCAGTCCTTGCCCTTGTTGAGGATCGCGGGAACCGAAGCGATGGATTCGACGTTGTTCACCACAGTGGGGCAGGCGTAGAGGCCGGCCACCGCGGGGAAGGGGGGACGCAGACGGGGTTGGCCGCGACGGCCCTCCAGGGAGTCCAGCAGCGCGGTTTCCTCACCGCAGATGTACGCGCCGGCGCCCGCGTGCACCGTGACGTCCAGGTCGAGGCCCGAGCCGAGGACGTCTTTGCCGAGGTAGCCCGCCGCGTACGCCTCGCGCACGGCCTCGTGCAGCCGGCGCAGGACGGGCACGACCTCGCCGCGCAGATAGATGAAGGCACGGCTCGACCGGATCGCGTGACAGGCGATCACGATTCCCTCGATGAGGGCATGCGGGTTGGCGAAGAGGAGCGGGATGTCCTTGCAGGTCCCGGGCTCCGACTCGTCGGCGTTGACGACGAGATAGTGCGGTTTGCCGTCGCCCTGCGGGATGAACTGCCATTTCATCCCGGTCGGGAAGCCGGCGCCGCCACGGCCGCGGAGCCCGGAGTCCTTGACGTAGGCGATGACGTCGTCCGGGGCCATCGCGAGGGCCTTGCGCGCGCCTTCGTAGCCCTCGTGACGCAGATACGTCTCCAGGGTCCAGGACTCGGGGGCGTCCCAGAAGGCGGAGAGGACGGGGGCGAGGACCTTCTCCGGACTGGTCGGTCCTCCGGCGTGCGGCCGGGAGGCCCCGCCGAACTCGGCTGCCACGGTCATCACTCCCCCTCCTCGTGGGTCGGGCCGGCGGCCTCGTCGGTCGGGCCGTCCGCGGTAGCGCGCGGCGAGACGACGTGGTCGGCGTGACCGGGCGGTGTCTCGCCCCGGGCCAGCCGCAGTCCGACCAGGGAGGCGGGGCCGGCACCGCCGGTCGCCGCGACGGCGCCGGGCCGGGTGTCGGGGAAGCCGGCGAGGATCCGGGCGGTCTCCTTGAAGGAGCAGAGCGGGGCGCCGCGGGTGGGTTCGACGGTCCGGCCGGCCCGCAGGTCGTCGACGAGCTGCCGGGCGGAGCGGGGGGTCTGGTTGTCGAAGAACTCCCAGTTGACCATCACGACGGGGGCGAAGTCGCAGGCGGCGTTGCACTCGATGTGTTCGAGGGTGATCGCGCCGTCGTCGGTGGTCCCGCCGTTGTCGACGCCGAGGTGCTCCTTGAGCTCCTCGAAGATGGCGTCGCCGCCCATCACCGCGCACAGGGTGTTGGTGCAGACCCCGACCTGGTAGTCGCCGCTGGGCTTGCGGCGGTACATGGAGTAGAAGGTCGACACGGCGGTGACCTCGGCGGTGGTCAGCCCCAGCTGTTCGGCGCAGAAGCGGATGCCGGTGCGGGTGACGTAGCCGTCCTCGGCCTGGACGAGGTGGAGCAGCGGCAGCAGCGCCGAGCGGGAGTCGGGGTAGCGCGCGATCACCTCCTCGGCGTCCGCGGCGAGCCGGGCCTTGACGTCGGCCGGATAGTCGGGTGCCGGAAGCCGGGGCATCCCCAGCTGGACGTCCTTGGGTGCCGGAGTGGCGTTCACCGGTCGACGCCTCCCATCACGGGGTCGATGGACGCGACGGCGACGATGACGTCGGCGACCTGGCCGCCTTCACACATCGCTGCCATGGCCTGCAGGTTGGTGAAGGACGGGTCGCGGAAGTGCACCCGGTAGGGTCGGGTGCCGCCGTCGCTGACCACGTGCACGCCCAGCTCGCCCTTGGGCGACTCCACGGCGGCGTACGCCTGTCCTGGCGGGACCCGGAAGCCCTCCGTCACCAGCTTGAAGTGGTGGATCAGGGCCTCCATCGAGGTGCCCATGATCTTCTTGATGTGGTCGAGGGAATTGCCGAGGCCGTCGGGGCCGAGTGCCAACTGGGCGGGCCAGGCGATCTTCTTGTCGGCGACCATCACCGGCCCCGGCTCCAGCCGGTCCAGGCACTGTTCGACGATCCTCAGCGACTGGCGCATCTCCTCCAGCCGGATCAGGAACCGGCCGTAGGCATCGCAGGTGTCGGCTGTCGGCACCTCGAAGTCGTAGGTCTCGTATCCACAGTACGGCTGTGCCTTGCGCAGGTCATGGGGCAGTCCGGCGGAGCGGACGATGGGCCCGGTGGCCCCGGTGGCCATGCAGCCGGCCAGGTCGAGGTAGCCGACGTCCTCCATGCGCGCCTTGAAGACCGGGTTGCCGGTGGCGAGCTTGTCGTACTCGGCCATGTTCTTGCGCATCTTCTTGACGAAGGCGCGGACCTGGTCGACGGCGCCGGGCGGCAGGTCCTGGGCGAGGCCGCCGGGGCGGATGTAGGCGTGGTTCATCCGCAGACCGGTGATCAGCTCGTAGATGTCGAGGATCAGCTCCCGGTCGCGGAAGCCGTAGATCATGATCGTGGTGGCGCCCAGCTCCATGCCGCCGGTGGCGATGCACACCAGGTGGGAGGAGAGCCGGTTGAGCTCCATCAGCATCACGCGGATCGCGGTGGCCCGGTCCGGGACGTCGTCGGTGATGCCGAGCAGCTTCTCCACGGCCAGGCAGTACGCCGTCTCGTTGAAGAACGGCGTGAGGTAGTCCATCCGCGTCACGAAGGTGGTGCCCTGCGTCCAGGTCCGGAATTCGAGGTTTTTCTCGATGCCGGTGTGCAGGTAGCCGATGCCGCAGCGGGCCTCGGTGACGGTCTCGCCGTCGATCTCCAGGATCAGCCGGAGCACGCCGTGGGTGGAGGGGTGCTGCGGCCCCATGTTGACGATGATCCGCTCGTCGTCGGACTTCGCGGCGGCCGCGGCGATCTCGTCCCAGTCGCCACCGGTGACGGTGTAGACGGGGCCCTCGGTGGTCTCGCGGACGGATGCGCGGGACGCCTCGCTGGGAGTGCTCATCAGGTGTACGACCTCCGCTGGTCGGGAGCAGGGATCTGCGCGCCCTTGTACTCGACGGGGATGCCGCCGAGGGGGTAGTCCTTGCGCTGCGGGAAGCCCTGCCAGTCGTCCGGCATCATGATCCGCGTGAGCGCGGGGTGCCCGTCGAAGATCAGGCCGAAGAAGTCGTAGGTCTCGCGCTCGTGCCAGTCGTTGGTCGGGTAGATCTCGACGATCGACGGCAGGTGCGGGTCGGCGTCGGGGGCGGTGACCTCCAGCCGGATCAGCCGGTTGTGGGTGATCGACCGCAGGTGGTAGA
Source organism: Streptomyces noursei (assembly GCF_016917755.1). Classification (GTDB taxonomy): domain Bacteria; phylum Actinomycetota; class Actinomycetes; order Streptomycetales; family Streptomycetaceae; genus Streptomyces; species Streptomyces yunnanensis. Next base: position 4,690,266 of record NZ_CP070326.1, read on the forward strand.
CGGCGTGCAGCTCACGGCCCTTGTCGCCGGGGTAGTGGACGCCGCTGACGCCGGTGCACAGCTCGAAGCGGAGCGCGGGGTCGTCGCGCAGGGTCCGGGCGACGGCCGGCAGGTACTCCCGCTGGACGTGGAAGGTGATCTCGCCGCGGTCCACCACGGTCTTCTCGATGACGTTCTCGGGCACCAGGCCCTTCTCGTCGAGGGCACCCTCCAGCTCGTCGGCGATCTCGTCGAACGTGCCGTAGCCTTCACCGGCGCCGGCCGGTCCGCCGTAGGGCCGGGTGCTGGCGCCGGGCAGCCGGACGGTGCGGACCAGCCCGCCGTAACCGGAGGTGTCCCCGCCGTTGTTGGCGCCGAACATCCCGTGGCGGGTGCCGATCACCTCGCCGGTGTCCGCGCGCTGCGCCGGGACGGCCTCTTCGGGGGCGTCCGGGTTCGGGGGGTTCGTCGGCTCGCTCACCGCAGCAGCCCCTTCTTCTCCGACAGGGAGGGTTTCTGGGCGGAGCGGTCCATCTCGATCAGCGGCAGCGCCTTGAGGGCCGCCGCCTCCTCCTCGTGGGCCGCCCGCACCGCGTTGACGCCGAGCTTGCCGGTCTGGATCTTCTTGTGGAGCTTGAGGATGGCGTCCATGAGCATCTCGGGGCGCGGCGGGCAGCCCGGCAGATAGATGTCGACGGGGACGATGTGGTCGACGCCCTGCACGATCGCGTAGTTGTTGAACATGCCGCCCGAGGAGGCGCAAACCCCCATGGAGATCACCCACTTCGGGTCCGGCATCTGGTCGTAGACCTGCCGCAGCACCGGCGCCATCTTCTGGCTCACCCGGCCGGCCACGATCATCAGGTCGGCCTGCCGGGGGGAGCCGCGGAAGACCTCCATGCCGAAGCGGGCCAGGTCGTAGCGCCCGGCGCCGGTGGTCATCATCTCGATGGCGCAGCAGGCCAGCCCGAAGGTCGCGGGGAAGACCGATGACTTGCGCACCCAGCCCGCGGCCTGCTCGACAGTGGTCAGCAAAAAGCCGCTGGGCAGCTTCTCTTCCAGTCCCATGGGTGACCCCTAGTCCCATTCCAGGCCGCCGCGACGCCAGACATAGGCGTAGGCGACGAAGACGGTGAGCGCGAAGAGGAGCATCTCGACGAGCCCGAACAGCCCCAGGGCGTCGAAACTGACCGCCCAGGGATAGAGGAAGACGATCTCGATGTCGAAGACGATGAAGAGCATCGCCGTCAGGTAGTACTTGATCGGGAAGCGACCGCCGCCTGACGGGTGCGGCGTCGGCTCGATTCCGCATTCGTACGCTTCGAGCTTGGCCCGGTTGTAGCGCCTGGGGCCGATGAGCGTGGCCATGACCACGGAGAAGATCGCAAAGCCTGCCCCGAGGGCTCCCAGTACGAGGATGGGCGCGTAAGCGTTCACCGTCCTCGCTCCCTTCAGTCGACGATGACTGGATGGCGGTCCGCTCGGGCTCGCCGGCCGCCCCGAGGTGATCACGTACATGTGAGGCAGTTCACAAGCCCGATGCCCGCATCTTATGCCCGTCGGTCTGTGATCTGCGACACGGGGTCAGCCAACGCCTTTGTGATCTTCACCACCTGACGAAGGATCATGAAGTCGGATGACCGGTGATCTCCCTACACGAAGCACGCAAGTGATCACCAGAGGTGATATTCGCCGGTGTTACCGCTGGTCAGCGCGACAACCTCATTATCAAGACACATGGCCGATAAGCAAATTGGCGCTGGACGGGAGTCAACTGCTATATGCGCGACGGGCGTAGACGTGATGCGCTCGTGACCTCGCCGTGATCGTCGGCACGTGCTTCGGTTCACGAGCGGAGGGTCGGAATCGCGCAACGACGGGGTGCGCGCGGCCGGTCGACGGCCGACGGTCGGTCACAGGAACATAACGGACACTCACGAGTGACCTATCCCACGCGATTTGAAGTCATAAGACCTTGACGCCCGGGAAGCCTTGGCGCGGCGAATCAAGAAGTGATAAGCGCGCCCGGAGGCCGCGCCGGCCATCAAATGCCGTGCGTAGGAACATGATCGAGAAATTCGGACATCGCGCCGGCGCTACGGCAGTTGACGAAAAGTCCGTTTTATTCGTCGCGTACACATCAAGTGTGGCGCACCCCACCTTTGTTGGCAGCAACCTGCGGCTCCTGATAGCCGTGGTGCCATGTCCCCGAACGCACTCATACCCAGCCACCGGAAGCCCCGCCGCTCCGCGTCCTCGCGGGCCCTGCGTGCGGGCGTGACCGGTGGCTTCCTCACGCTCGCGGTGACCGGCGCGACCGTGCCGGCCAATGCCGTCGACAAGCCCGTCTCCGAAACCCAGGAGATGCCCACCATCACGACGGCGCTGGCCACCAGCGCCGCCAAGAGCGCCGACGCCGCACAGCAGGCCGCCTTCAACTACGAGCGGCAGGCGCTCCAGGACGCGGCGGCCGCCCAGGCCGACAAGGCCGCGGACAAGGCGAAGGCCGCCGCCGAGAAGAAGGCCAAGGCCGAGGCCGAGGCGAAGAAGGCCGCCGAAGAGGCCCGCAAGGCCAAGGAAGCCTCGCAGACCCGCGCCTCCCGCTCGGACGCGCGCAGCACCCTCTCCGCAGTCTCCGACGCCCCCTCCACCGGCAGCGGCAGCACCGCCACCCTCGTCTCCTTCCTCAAGGCGCAGCTCGGCAAGGCGTACGTGCTCGGCTCCAGCGGCCCGTCCTCGTACGACTGCTCCGGCCTGACCCAGGCCGCGTTCTCCCAGATCGGCATCGACCTGCCGCGCGTCTCGCAGAGCCAGTCGACCACCGGCACCCAGGTCGGCCTCGGCAACCTCCAGGTCGGCGACATCCTGTACTGGGGCAGCGCGGGCAGCGCCTACCACGTCGCCGTCTACGTCGGGAACGGCAACTTCATCGGCGCCCAGAACCCGAGCACCGGCATCGTCGAGCGGCCCCTCAGCTACGACATGCCCACCGGCGCGGTGCGCGTCCTGTAATCACGGACCGCGGCACCCCGGACCGCTCCATGGAACCGCCCCTTCCCCGCTCGGGAGGGGCGGTTCCGCGTTGTCCGGGCACCGCGGGGGCGCCCGACGTCCGTTTCGCGCCGCCCAGCGCACCGATCCGGTCAGCCACCGGCCGTCGGGCCGCACGGGCAGCTACCGATGCGCCCGAGATCCGTTGCACCTCTCGTCACGTCCGCACCACAACGCCGACGGAGAGGAACCCCGCACCCCGATGAACCCGCACCCCACCGCCCGCCGCACCGTCACCCGGGCCGCGCTCACCGCCGCCCTGGCCACCGCCCTCGGCATGGGCGCGATGCACTCCGCCACCGCCGCCTCGGCCGGCCCCGGCTCCGCGTCCGCCCCGGCGGTTTCGGCCGTCCGGGCCCGCGCCGCCGACCCCGACGGCGGCTGGAGCCGGGACGGGCTGCACCTGGACGCCGCCGACAACAAGAAGGTCGACGCGTTCCTGGACCGCGCCCGCCGGGCGGAACGCTCCCTCAGCCCCCAGCTCCGCACCGTCGCACTGTTCAGCCACGCCACCGTCGTCGGCTTCGACCAGCGGCTGAAGTCCCCCGACTCGCTCAAGCGGAAGGTCGCCACCGCGCTGCGGCAGGCCCCCGGGCAGCGCGTCGAGACCTCCCTCGCCCAGATCAACGACGCGGTCCGCTACACCCTCCAGTGGCCCACCGGCCAGTACACCCACGGCGTCAGCGTCGCCGCCGGCCTGCTCTCCTCCTGGGGCAACGACAGCACCCGCTGGTCCAACACCTGGGGCCGTGCCAAGGGCTACAAGGCCATCAACTCCGCCTGGCGCGCCCCCCGCTCGGGCCAGGTCTTCGAGGTCCAGTTCCACACCCCGCAGAGCAAGACCGCCCAGGTCGAGACCCACAAGCTCTACGAGGAGCAGCGGCTGCCGGGCACCCCACCGGGGAAGGTGCGCGCACTCCAGGCACAGCAGGACGCGATCTTCGCGGCCGTGCCGGTGCCGGCCGGGGCCGAGCGGCTGACCGGCCCGGCCCGGCGCACCCCGGTGCCCGTCAGCTCTTGAGGAACTCCAGCAGATCCGCGTTGAGCCGGGCGTGGTGGCTGGCGTAGAGGCCGTGGCCGGCGTCCGGGTACTCCTTGTAGTCGGCGCCCGGGATCAGTTCGGCGGTCCGCCGGCCGGTGACGTCGATCGGCGCGGAGAAGTCGGCCGCGCCGTGGACGACCAGGGTCGGGATGTCGATCTCGCGCAGCCCCGCCCGGTGGTCGGTGTGGAAGACCGCCTGCTGCACCTGGACGGTGGCGTACGGCGCGCACGTCATCACCTGCTGGATGGTGAGGTCGATCAGCAGCGGGTGGACGTCGTTGCCCAGGTGGGTGGCGAAGAAGACCTGCGCCTGATGCGCCATCCACCGGGGCCGGTCGTTCCGCAGCAGCTCCATCGACTGCTCGAAGGCGGTCTCCGGCAGCCCCTCGGGGTTGTCCTCGGTCTGCTTCATGAACGGCAGGGTCGCCGCGACGAACGCGGCCCGGCGCACCCGCCCGGAACCGTGCCGGGCCAGATAGCAGGCGACCTCCGCGCCACCCAGCGAGTGCCCGATCAGGGTCACCCCGGTCAGATCGAGGTGCTCCAGCAGGGCGGCCAGGTCGTCCGAGGTCGACGCGGTGTCGTAGCCGCCGGAGGGCCGGTCCGAGCGGCCGTGCCCGCGCCGGTCGAACGCGATGCAGCGGTAGCCGCGCTCCACGAAGTAGGGGATCTGGTACTCCCACATGTCGGTGAAGAGCATCGCGCTCGACACGAACACCAGCGGCTCGCCCTCGCCGTACTCCTCGTACCAGAGCCGGGTCCCGTCGTGGCCTTCGAAGAACATGGCACTTCCTCCCGTTATGGCGCTTTCGCCGCTTTCGCTTGCGACGCGTCCTACGATGCCGGGCACACGGGAGGCACACAATTACCTCCCGGGTCATGGGAGTTGGACCGACGACCGGCGGCCGCCCGCACCCCGGCGGGCGACCCCGGCACCGGCCCGCCGGCGCCCTACCAGCCCGCGCCCGCCGGCTGCCGGGTGGTGGCGTTGAGCCGGTTGAACAGGTTGGTGATGCCGATCGTCAGGACGAGCGCCGCCAGCTGCTTCTCGTCGAAGTGGTCGGCGGCGGCGTCCCAGACGGCGTCCGGCACCGGGTCGGAGCTGTCCGCGAGCCGGGTCGCGGCCTCGGTGAGCGCGAGCGCGGCCCGCTCCTCGTCACTGAAGTACGGCGCCTCCCGCCAGGCCGCCACCGTGAACAGCTTGTCGTCGTCGACCCCCGCCTTGCGGGCGCTCCTGGCCCCGCCGTCGACACAGAAGCTGCAGCCGTTGATCTGGCTGGCCCGCAGGTGCACCAGCTCCAGCGTCTCCTCCGCCACCCCGCCCGTGCGGGTCGCCTTCACCACGTCCAGGAGCGGCTGCATGGCCTCCGGAATGACCACCGCGGGGTTCTTCATACGTGCTTCCATCACTGCTCTCCTCAGCAACCTCGGATGTCCCGGCCGGCGGAGCCGTACCGCCGTGCCGTGGCCGGCTTCGCGCCGTCACTGCACCGACGGATCCCGAGCGGAGAACGTGACAGCGGGCCGGCCCCTTTTTCCCGGACCGGCCCGCGGAGGTGTCACGCCTTCGGCGCGACCTTGCTCAGCCCGTTGATGATCCGGTCCATCGCGTCGCCGCCCGTCGGGTCGGTGAGGTTGGCGAGCATCTTGAGCGTGAAGCGCATCAGCAGCGGGTGGGTCAGGCCGCGCTGGGTGGCGATCTGCATCACCTTGGGGTTGCCGATCAGCTTCACGAACGCCCGGCCCAGGGAGTAGTAGCCGCCGTAGGTGTCCTTGAGGATCTTCGGGTAGCGGTGCAGCGCCAACTCGCGCTGTGCGTAGGTGGCCCGGGCCTGCGCCTGGACGATCACCTCGGCCGCGATCGCACCGGACTCCATCGCGTACGCGATGCCCTCGCCGTTGAACGGGTTCACCAGCCCGCCGGCGTCGCCGACCAGGAGGAGGCCCTTGGTGTAGTGCGGCTGGCGGTTGAAGGCCATCGGCAGGGCCGCGCCGCGGATCGGGCCGGTCATGTTCTCCGGGGTGTAGCCCCAGTCGGCGGGCATCGACGCGCACCACGCCTTGAGGATCTCCCGCCAGTCCAGCTCCCGGAAGGCGGAGCTGGAGTTGAGGATCCCCAGGCCGACGTTGCTCGTGCCGTCGCCCATGCCGAAGATCCAGCCGTAGCCCGGCAGCAGCCGGTCCTGGGCACCCCGGCGGTCCCACAGCTCCAGCCAGGACTCCAGGTAGTCGTCGTCGTGCCGCGGCGAGGTGAAGTACGTCCGCACCGCGACGCCCATCGGCCGGTCCTCGCGCCGGTGCAGCCCCATCGCCAGCGACAGCCGGGTGGAGTTGCCGTCGGCGGCGACCACGATCGGGGCGTGGAAGGTCACCGGCGCCTTCTCCTCGCCGAGCTTGGCGTGCACGCCGGTGATGTGGCCGGTCAGCTCGTTCACGATCGGGGCGCCCACGTTGCACCGCTCATGGAGCCGGGCGCCGGCCTTCTGCGCCTGCCGGGCCAACTGCTCGTCGAAGTCGTCGCGTTTGCGGACCAGGCCGTAGTCCGGGAAGGAGGCGAGATCCGGCCAATCGAGTTGGAGCCGGGAGCCGCCGCCGATGATGCGCAGGCCCTTGTTGCGCAGCCAGCCGGCCTCTTCGGAGATGTCGATGCCCATCGCGATCAGCTGCTTGGTGGCGCGCGGGGTGAGCCCGTCGCCGCAGACCTTCTCGCGCGGGAACGCGGTCTTCTCCAGGAGCAGTACGTCCAGGCCGGACTTGGCGAGGTGGTAGGCGGTGGCCGAGCCGGCCGGCCCGGCACCGACGACGATCACATCCGCGCTGTGCTCCGATCGGGGCGTGGTCACGGACTCGGTCACGGACGCGGACTCGGTCACGGCATTTTCTCCCGGAAGTCGATATCTGGATATCCGCTGTGGATATCTGGGTGCCGACCGGCACTGGGCAGGTGCAGTCTATGGGGGCCTTGATGATCGGAAACTGAAGGGTTGTGCCATGACGTCTGCGCCCGCCCCCCGGCCCGCGCGGCCCCTCCCCGCCGTCGAACTGCGCGTGCCCACCGAAGAGGACGCGTGGCACTGGCACCACGTCTTCAACGACCCCGAGGTGATGGAGTTCCACGGCGGCGCCCCCGCCGAACTCTCGGTCTACGAGGAACTCACCGCCCGCCAGCGCCGCCACCACGCCGAACACGGCTTCTGCCTCTACACCCTGCTCGACCCGGCGGACGGCGCGGTCATCGGCTTCACCGGCGCCCAACCCTGGCCGTGGGAGTGGGGCCCGGCGGGCGAGATCGAGATCGGCTGGCGGCTGGGCCGGGCGTACTGGGGCAAGGGGTACGCGACGACGGCCGCGGAACGCGCGCTGGACGCCGTACGCACGGCCGGCGTCCGCCGTGTGGTGGCGCTGATCGACTCCCGCAACGCCCGCTCGATAGCGGTGACCCGGCGCCTGGGAATGCACCGGGCCGAGACGGTCACGCCCCCGACCGGCAACCGCACGGCGTACTGCCACCGACTGGACCTCTGACCCCGACCTCGGGACCGGGGACGAGGGACGGGGACGGGGACGAGGGAGAAGCGGGGTGGGGCGGCGGCGTCAGGACCGGCATCGGAAACGACCGAAACAAGTGCGCCGCCCCACGCATCCATTGCCGCGCCCCAGGTGTCTCATCAGAGAGCGGCACCCTCATGTGGCCGCACTGCAGGGGTATTTGGAGCATCCACTTGAAAATTGGCATCAAAGGCATCAGGGGCATCAAGGGCATTCGGCACGCAACCGCCGTGGCCGTCACCACCGGAGCCGTCCTGACCGCCGGAGCGTTCGGCTCCCAGGCGCAGGCCGCCACCCTCCCGACGCCCAGCATCACCGCCGCCGGCGGTTTCGTGATGAACAACGGCACCGGGGCGACGCTCTACGGCAAGGCCGCCGACACCCGCCGGTCCACCGGCTCCACCACCAAGATCATGACGGCCCGGGTGGTGCTGGCCCAGAAGAACCTCAACCTGGATTCCAAGGTCACGGTCCAGAAGGCGTACAGCGACTACATCGTCAACAACAACTGGGCCTCGTCCGCCCATCTGATCGTCGGCGACCAGGTGACGGTCCGCCAGCTGCTCTACGGGCTGATGCTCCCGTCCGGCTGCGACGCCGCCTACGCGCTGGCCGACAAGTTCGGCACCGGCTCGACCCGGGACGCCCGGGTGAAGTCGTTCATCGGCCAGATGAACGCCACCGCCAAGAGCCTGGGCATGAACAACAGCCACTTCGACTCGTTCGACGGAATAGGGCGTGGCACGAACTACTCGACGCCGCGCGACCTGACCAAGCTCGCCAGCAACGCGATGAAGTTCTCCACGTTCCGCACGGTCGTGGGCACCAAGTCCACCAAGCAGAAGGTCACGACGAAGAGCGGCGGCTACCGCTACATGTCGTGGACCAACACCAACAACCTGCTCGGCAGCTACCAGGGCACCATCGGCGTGAAGACCGGCTCCGGCCCGGAGGCCAAGTACTGCCTGGTCTTCGCCGCCACCCGCAACGGCAAGACCGTCATCGGCACGGTCCTCGCCTCGCCGTCCCTGGACAACCGCACCGCGGACGCCAAGAAGCTGATGGACTACGCGTTCAAGAAGTAACCGGCCATCTCGCCCAAGGGCCCGCCCCGGTCGCGTCTTCCGCGACCGGGGCGGGCCCTTCGGTCATCGAGGCGTGCGGCCCCTTCGTTCCGGTCGGCCTTTGCAGCCCCGGTCAGCCCTTCGCCGGCTTGGTGCCCCGGTGCATCGCCACGACCCCACCGGTCAGGTTGCGCCAGGCGACCTCGGTCCAGCCCACGCCCTGGAGCCGGGCGGCCAGCTCGGGCTGGTTGGGCCAGGTGCGGATGGACTCGGCGAGGTAGACGTACGCGTCCGGATTGCTGCTGACCGCACGGGCGACCGGCGGCAGCGCCCGCATCAGGTACTCGGTGTAGACCGTCCGGAACGGCGCCCAGGTCGGCTCGCTGAACTCGCAGATCACCACCCGCCCACCGGGCTTGGTGACGCGGTACAGCTCCGCCAGCGCGGCATCGGTGTCCTGGATGTTGCGCAGGCCGAAGGAGATCGTGACGGCGTCGAACACCTCGTCCGCGAACGGCAGCCGGGTCCCGTCCCCCGCCGCGAACGGCAGCCACGGGTGCCGCTTCTTGCCCTCCCGCAGCATCCCGACCGAGAAGTCGCACGGCACGACGTACGCCCCGGTCCGCGCGAACGGCAGCGACGAGGTGCCGGTCCCGGCCGCGAGGTCGAGCACCCGCTCGGCGGGCCGCGCGGCCACCGCGCGCTGCACCTCCTTGCGCCAGAGCCGCGCCTGGCCGAGGGAGAGCACGTCGTTGGTGAGGTCGTACCGTGCCGCCACGTCGTCGAACATCGCGGCGACTTCGTGCGGCTGCTTGTCCAGGGATGCTCGGGTCACCCGGCCATTGTCCACCGTGCGCCGGCGGGGCCGGTCACCGGGCAGGCCGGTGGCCGGTGGGCCGGTGGGCCGGGCGTTTGGTCGGGGACGGCCGTCATGCCCCCCTCCGACATTCCGGGCGGTCGAGCGGTGCGTGAGGCATCGTGAGCGGCCGGGCGACGGCCGTCCCCGCAACCAAGATCCTGCCGGGCCGAATCATCCGTTCCGATTCCGTTGACGCCGCACTGACGCGGCACCGGCGGGCCTTGACGGGTCTCTGACGGAGTGCGCAGCCGGCGCACGTCGCGCCAAACTTGCAGGTCGACGATCGTTCCGGTGCCCCTCGCACCCGCGCGAGCCCGTGCGCGGGTGCGACGTGCGGGGGTCAGCGCCGGCGGTGGACGAGGCGGCCGGCGAGGACGGTGGCCAGGCAGCTGCCGTCCGGGGCGAAGACGGCGAAGTCGGCGGGGGCGCCGGGAACCAGGGAGCGGGCGGGGGCTTCGGCGGCCCCGCCGGCCCGGGCCGGGGACGCTGGGGAGGTCCGGGTGGTTTGCCGGATGCCGGAACGCTGGACGGCGGTGCGGACGGCGGGGTGGGTGAAGGGCCCGGCCAGCGTGGTGGTGCCGAGGGCGAGCAGGCGCTGGAGGCCGCGCCGGGCGCTGGCGCCCCAGCGGGCCTCGGTCATCGGCAGGGCGGCCAGCGCCGCGCCGGTCAGCGGCTCCGTGCCCAGTTCCGCGGCCTCGCGCGGATCGGGGTGGTAGGTGGCCTCCAGCAGCGCCGCGCCGTCCGGTTCATGACGGCCGGGGGTCAACGTCCCGTCCCACTCCCGGATGCGGATGCTCCCCCGAGCTCCCGACCCCGCGTGCGCAGGGGGGACCCCCGTGCCGTAGGCCGCCAGCAGTTCCTCGTAGGGGCCGACGGCGGCCAGCCGGTCACCGTCGACGACGACCGCGTACCCGGGGAGCGGCTCGGCGCCCTCGGGGTCCTCGGCGGGGGCGAGCCGGACGGCCCGTACCCGATGGAGCGTCAACATCCCTGGCCCGGCGGTCAGTTGGTCTCGACGAGCTTGAGTTCCGGGTGGGCGGTGCCTCCCTCGATGGCCGTCGAGGAGAGGTGCGAGACGACGCGGTCGTCGACCGGGTCGTTGGCCGGGTCGTCGTGCACGACCAGGTGCTCGTACGTCGTGGAGCGCTGCGCCGGGACGCGGCCCGCCTTGCGGATCAGGTCGATGATCTCCTGGCGGTTGGAACGGTGCTTGGCGCCGGCCGAGGAGACCACGTTCTCCTCCAGCATGATCGAACCGAGGTCGTCCGCGCCGTAGTGCAGCGACAGCTGGCCGATCTCCTTGCCGGTGGTCAGCCAGGAGCCCTGGATGTGGGCGACGTTGTCGAGGAAGAGGCGCGCGATGGCGATCATGCGCAGGTACTCGAAGAGGGTCGCCTGCGTCCGGCCCTTCAGGTGGTTGTTCTCGGGCTGGTAGGTGTACGGGATGAAGGCGCGGAAGCCGCCCGTCCGGTCCTGGACGTCGCGGATCATCCGGAGGTGCTCGATCCGCTCGGCGTTGGTCTCGCCGGTGCCCATCAGCATCGTGGACGTCGACTCGACACCCAGCTTGTGGGCCGCCTCCATGATCTCCAGCCAGCGCTCGCCGGACTCCTTCAGCGGCGCGATGGCCTTGCGGGGGCGGGCGGGCAGCAGCTCGGCACCGGCGCCGGCGAAGGAGTCCAGGCCCGCGGCGTGGATCCGGGTGATGGCCTCCTCGACCGGGACACCGCTGATCCGGGCCATGTGCTCGACCTCGGAAGCGCCGAGGGAGTGGATGACCAGCTGCGGGAATTCCTTCTTGATGGCCGAGAAGTGCTTCTCGTAGTACTCGACGCCGTAGTCCGGGTGGTGGCCGCCCTGGAACATGATCTGGGTGCCACCCAGTTCGACGGTCTCCGCGCAGCGCCGCAGGATGTCGTCGAGGTCGCGGGTCCAGCCCTTCTCGGTGTCCTTGGGCGCGGCGTAGAAGGCGCAGAACTTGCAGGCCGTCACACAGACGTTGGTGTAGTTGATGTTGCGCTCGATGATGTACGTCGCGATGTGCTCCGTACCGGCGTAACGGCGGCGGCGGACGGCGTCGGCGGCCTGGCCCAGCGCGTGCAGCGGCGCGGAGCGGTAGAGGTCGAGCGCCTCCTCCGGCGTGATGCGGCCGCCCTGCGCGGCGCGGTCGAGTACGGCTGTGACATCAAAAGACTTGAGGTCGGCGTTCTCGGTCACCGGGGCGTCCCTTTCGGAGGCGGACAAACAGCAAGCGCAGCGAGCACTTAAGGACTGAACCAGCGTACGCCAGGGGTCCGACAGCGCTGCCGGGGGCCGGTACGCGGGCGGGCGACGACGGCCCTCCCGGCGGGCCCCCGCCGCACCGCGCGTCCGACCGGCCGTGGCTCCGCCCGTCAGCCGCCGCTCCTCGTCAGGGTCGCCTTCGGGGTGCCGCCCCGCTTGTCGTCCGAGGTGAAGGCGAGCGTGCCGTCCTTGTCGAGGGTGTACGTCACGGTGGAGGTGTTGCCCGTACAGGCCGGCCCCTGATTGCCGTCGGGGGTCTCCTGGAGGACCAGCTTGCCGCCGTTGGCCGACAGCAGCTTCGCCTTGGCCTGGCAGCGCACCAGCACCACGTCGTACGTCGTCCGCACGACGACGTCGCCCTTGTCGCCGGTCTTGATGACGCTGGTCATGGTGCCGTTGGGGATCCCGTTCGCCATGGTGACGGTGCCGCTCCAGGTGCCGAGGAAGCCCTTGGGGACGCCACCGGCACCGTCGGCGGGCCCGGAGGGCCGGGCCGTCGGGGGGTGTCCGGCCGGCGGCTCGGCGGTGGAGCCGCCTCCCGCCGGCCCCTTGAGCACGCCCAGGAACACCGCGGCAGTGGTGGCGACCGCCAGCGCGCCGGCCACGGAGAGCACCAGCGTGCAGCTCACCCGCCGGGGCCGGTCCTTCTCCTTGCCGCCGAGCGCGCCGGTGAGCGCGATCCGCCGCTCCTTGGGGCCGGCGGCCGGAGCCGGGGCCGATCCGGTCGGCAGATCGGCGAGGCCGGACGGGGGCGGGGGCGGGGACGCCGGCGGAGGCGCGGGCGACGACGTGGGCGCGGGTGCGTGCGGCGGGGGTACGGACGGCGGCACGGGGGGCGGCGGGGGCGCGGCCGCGCCGTACGAGGTGCCGGCCGCCGGCCAGGAGGACGGTGGGGCCGCGCCCGCCCCCGTCGGTGCGCCGGTCCCCGGCTGCGCGACGGGGCCGTCGCTCGGCGCCGGGGTATCGAACGGGATCAGTCCGGACACCGTCCCGTAGGAGGGGTCCGGCGGCCCGAATCCCCCGCCGGACGGGGTGATTCCGGAGGCGGTGATTCCGGACGCGGCGGTTCCGGAGGCCGCGGCCCCTTCCGCGTCCAGATTCAGCAGCGCCACGGCCTGTCGGCTGACCTGCTCGACCAGGGGTCCCGGCAGCCAGCCGGCACGGACCAGCCCGGCCGCGCCGCCGGCGTCCCCCGCGAGCCGCGCCGCGACCTCCTCCGGAGCGGGCCGGCGCGCCGGCTCCTTGGCCAGGCAGGCGACCACCGACTCCCGCAGCGCGCCGACGAGTTCCGGACCGAGCTCGGGTTCCTCGTGCACCACCTTGTAGAGCAGCGCGGCGGACGAGTCCCCGGTGAACGGGGCGGTCCCGGTTGCCGCGAAGGCGAGCACCGCGCCCAGGGAGAAGACGTCGGCGGCGGCGTCCGCCCCCTTGCCGAGGATCTGCTCGGGCGCCATGTAGCCGGGCGAGCCGACCGAGACCCCGGTGGAGGTCAGTGAGGCGGTGCCGTCCGTGGCCCGCGCGATCCCGAAGTCGATCAGCAGCGGCCCGTCCAGCGTCAGCAGCACGTTGGAGGGTTTGACGTCCCGGTGGACGAGGCCCAGCGCGTGCACGGCGGTCAGCGCCTCGGCCAGTCCGGCGCCCAGGGCCCGTACGGAGTGCTCGGCGAGCGGGCCGTGGTCGGCGACCGCGCGCGCCAGGGAGGGGCCGGCCACATAGCCGGTGGCGACCCAGGGGACGGGGGCGTCGGGGTCGGCGTCCAGAACGGGCGCGGTCCAGGCGCCGCCGACCCGTCGTGCCGAGGCGACCTCGCGCCGGAAGCGGGCCCGGAACTCGTCGTCGGCGGCGTACTGGGCGTGTACGGCCTTCACCGCCACGGTCCGCCCACCGGCGCTGCGCCCCAGATAGACGCGCCCCATCCCGCCGGCGCCCAAGCGGCCGAGCAGCCGGTATCCGCCCAGGGACCGTGGGTCCTCGTCGGCCAGCGGTTCCATGGCGCCTCCCCCTCCTGACGGCGGATCCAGCTTATGACCCAGGTCATGCCCCGCTCCCGAAACCCACCACCCCGCTTTCCGCATCAAACAGGGCGCAAGCCGACCATCCGCCTCCGAGGCCGCTGGCCCAGGGCCCGTCCATCGGGAGACGTCCGTGCATCACACCCCCGGGGACCGCCCTGACGACCCGCGCCGGGAGCACCGCAGCGGCCGGCGCGGCCTGCGGGGCCGCGTGCGCCTCATAGGCCGCGGCCGTTCGGCCCGGTGGACACAGGAGGGGCGGCCGGCCCGCCGCCCCCGGTGGCGCATGTCCTTCCTCACCGGCCTGGTTGCCGTGGTCGGCCTGTGCGCCTACCCGACCGTCAAGTACCTGGACGTGCTGAACGACACCGGTGAGCCGATGTCGTTCAGCCAGGCGCTGCCCGACGGCTCCGCGGGACCGGTGCAGGCGTCCGCGGCCGGAGCGGGGGTCCGGATGCCGACCGGCCCGCAGGCCGCGTTCCATACGGCGGCCACGCTCAGCGACGGCACGAAGATCGGCGTCACCACCCTGCACGGCAAGAAATCCGGCTTCACCGGGAAGGTGTGGGTCTGGGCGCCCAAGGAGTACTACGAGGACCGCTACCGCAACAGTGCCTTCCCGGTCCTGATCGCCCTACCGGGCAGCTACGGCTTCCCCAGCAACTACTGGTCGGCCACCGGCCACAAGCTCCAGCAGACCGTCAGCGATCTGGTGGCCCTGGGGCGCAGTCGGCCGTTCCTCGTCGTGATGCCGGTCCTCAACCCCACCAAGCGCTACTACGACGGCAGCGACATCCCCGGGCAGCCGAAGATGGGCACCTGGATGTCCGACGACGTCCCCGACCTGGTCAAGGCCAACTTCCGGACGTTCACCAGCCGCGACGGCTGGGCCTTCATGGGCTCCTCGTCCGGCGGTTTCGTCGCCCTGAAGCAGGTCCTCCAGCATCCGGACCGCTTCAAGGCGGTGATCGCCAGCGGCCCGGACACCCGCCCGGACTCGCCCCTGTGGCGCGGCCACCGGGCGGAGATGCGGGCGAACGACCCGGAGCGGCTGGCGCAGCGGCTGGCCGCCCGCCCCGGCGCCCCCGACGTCTACGTGCAGTTCCAGATCGGCACGCAGGAGGGCGGCCGGGCCAACCTGGAGCGCTTCGTCCAGCGGTACGCCAAGGGGCCGGTCCACGCCCGCCTGCACGTCATCGAGGACGGCGGCCACAACGCCCGGAGCTATCTCCGCGGGATGCGGGACGCGAGCCTGGAGGCCATCAGCCGGGTCCTCCGCGGCCCGACGCCGACGCCGTAGGCAGGCGGTCCGGCGCCCGGGCGAGGGACGCCCGGGCCGCCGGCCACGCGCCGCTACGCCCGGGCGCCGGCAGCCGCCGGCAGCAGTTCCACCGCCACGTCGGCCGGGAACCCGGTGGTCGGGCCCACCCGCCGGGCGAACTCGGTGACGCCGCGCAGCTGGTCCGGCCCGAACCGGAAGTCCAGCGTGGTGAAGTACCGCTCCAGCACCTGCTCGTCGAAGTGCTCCCAGCGGGCGGCCTGCTCGGCGACCTTGCCGACCTCCTCCAGCGACAGGTCGCGGGAGGCCAGGAACGCCTCGTGCACCTGCTGGACCACCTCCGGCTCGCGCTCCAGGTAGTCGCGCCGGGCCGCCCAGACCGCGAAGACGAACGGGAGCCCCGTCCAGTCCTTCCACATCTGGCCCAGGTCGTGGACGTCCAGGCCCAGCGTGGGTGCGTCGTGCAGGTTGGCGCGGAGCGCGGCGTCGCCGATCAGGACCGCCGCGTCGGCCTCCTGCATCATCAGCCCGAGGTCCGGCGGGCAGGTGAAGTAGTCGGGCCGCACCCCGATCTTCTCGGCGAGCAGCAGCTGCGCCAGCCGGACGGAGGTCCGCGAGGTGGACCCGAGGGCGACCCGGGCACCGTCCAGCTGCTCCAGCGGCTTCTGCGAGACGATCACGCAGGACATCACCGGGCCGTCGCAGCCGACCGCGAGGTCGGGGAAGGCGACGAGGTCGTCGGCGGCCCGCAGGAATTCGACGAGCGTGATCGGCGCGATGTCGAGCTCCCCGCGCACCAGCCGCTCGCTGAGCTTCTCGGGGGTGTCCTTGGTGAGGTCCAGGTCGAGGAGGGTGCCCGTACGGGCCAGGCCCCAGTAAAGGGGCAGGCAGTTCAGGAACTGGATGTGGCCCACTCGCGGCCGGCTGCGACGGTGGTCTGCGTCGGCTCCCGCGGGTGCGTCTCCAAAGGTTGAATTGTCCACATGCGGAGGCTAGACCCGCCGACCTCGGCGCCGGACGCCGGGGCCCCGCTGTGGCCTTTCCCTCTCCCCGCCAAACGTGATCTTTGGCTCTTCCACCTCCGGAGCCCACCGTGCTAGGCTCAGGCCAAGTTGCAGTTTGGTTTCCCTTGCAGTACAGAGCCTGCGGAGCATGTGACCCGCAGGCTTTTGTAGTTTTCAGACTTCTTTGCAGGTTCTGGAGCAGGGCAACCCTTTGGCCCAAGGAGGGCTTATGGCTACCGGAACCGTCAAGTGGTTCAACGCTGAAAAGGGCTTCGGCTTCATCGCCCAGGACGGCGGCGGCCCGGATGTCTTCGTCCACTACTCGGCGATCAACGCCTCTGGCTTCCGCTCCCTGGAGGAGAACCAGCAGGTCAACTTCGACGTCACGCAGGGTCCGAAGGGCCCGCAGGCGGAGAACGTTACGCCGGTTTGAGTTGCCCGCTCTGGTCTTTCTCCTCTGATTGACCAGTAGCACCCAAGGAGCCCCACTTCCGTCTTCGGGCGGAGGATGGGGCTCCTGCCTTTTGTACAGCCTTTCGTACAGCTCTCCGCCGGCCGCACTTTTCCGCTCCCGCCCGCCCGGAAAAATGAATACCAGGTGAATATCCCGTCGTACCCGGCCGTGGAGCGGCGCACGGCGCGGCGCGACCGCCGCCCGGCGCCGCCCCCCTTCCGGTCCGGCGGCCGCCCCGGAGGCCCGCCCGCGAACATCCCGCAGCGGGAACGGAACGCATAATTCCCCGCAGCGGGAACGCCCCGGAAATCCGCACGCCCGCCGGAAGATCGGGAACAGCGGATTGTGCATTCCGACGATTCGCCGGCCCGGAAATCTTCCCCAATTCCTCCCGAGGACCGCCGCCGTGGGCGCCGCGCCGCCCGGGTGCGCCGTCCTGGCCTGCGGACTCCCCGCCCCGCACGGTCCGCGGGCGCGCCGGGAGCGGCGACCGCTCCCCGCATGCGGGCGGGGCCGGATAAACCGCACCTGTGGTCGAACCGGGAAGGCCGCGCCCGGTGGCGGCGAGGGCGACGGGCGCGATCACGGAAAGTGGTCACATGGCCACATGGGAGGTTCTACCGTGGGCAGAATGAGCGAGGACATGCCGCCGCAGAAGCCCTGCCCCGATTGCGGTGGCGCGGGCACCGTCGAGTGGGAGACCCCTGGCGGCCACAAGGTCACCACGCAGTGCTCCGGCTGCGCCGGCACCGGAACCGTCCTGGCATAGAGGAGGCGGACGCAACCCATGGCGGCCTTCAGCAGAAACGGCAAGCCGGTCGGCCTCGATGCGCAGTACGTCGGCAGACTCCCGTGCGCCGCCTGCGGGCTGCGGCCGATGAAACTGCCCGGCCGGGAGGGCGGGGTGTGCATTCCCTGCTTCGCGGAGGAGCGGGCGGCGGCGGGGCGACGGGCCGCGTCGGCCGGTGCGTGGGTGGCGGCGAGCTTCGTCGGCGACCCGTGCCTGGCGTGCGGTTCGCGGTCCGTGGACGCCAACGGATGGGCGTTCTGGTGCAATTCATGCCAGATGCAGACGGCGGTGGCCTTACCCCCACGATGAGGCCGGGCCCGCGGTGAGACCGGGGCACGGCATAGCAGGAAGACCCCGTGCCACCTCCCCCACAGAGGTGACACGGGGGTTCCAGTTTGACGCGCGGAGGGCCGCGGCTCCAGAGCCGGAATCACTCCCTTGCTCTACGTTTGGTAAAGCTGTGCTATCTCGCTGGCGAAGTCGCGGGCGACGACGGCGCGGCGGAGCTTGAGGGACGGCGTGAGATGGCCGGTCTGCTCGGTGAACTCCGCGGGGAGGACGGCGAAGCGGCGGATGGACTCGGCGCGGGAGACCAGCTCATTGGCGTCGTCGACGGCGTGCTGGAGGTCGGCGAGGAGCCGCTCGTCGTGGACGAGTTCGGCGAGCGGTACGTCCTGTTTCCTGGCCATATGACGCCAGTGGGCGAGGCCGTCGGGCTCCAGGGTGAGCAGGGCGGTGACGTAGGGCCGGTTGTCCCCGATGACCATGCACTGGCCTACGAGGGGGTGCGCGCGCAGGCGGTCCTCCAGGGGCGCGGGGGCGACGTTCTTGCCCCCGCTGGTCACGATGATCTCCTTCTTGCGGCCGGTGATGGTGAGGTAGCCGTCGGCGTCGAGGGCGCCGAGGTCGCCGGTGGCCAGCCAACCGTCCTGGTCGGCGGCCGGGGCGGCGGCGTCGGCGGCGGCGTCCCAGTAGCCCGTGAAGACATGGGGGCCGCGGAGCAGGATCTCGCCGTCGTCGGCGATCCGGACCGCGCTGCCGGGGAGCGGCCAGCCGACCGTGCCGATCCGGGGGCGCAGGGGCGGGGTGATGGTGCTCGCGGCGGTGGTCTCCGTCAGGCCGTAGCCCTCGAAGATCTCGATGCCGGCGCCGGAGTAGAAGGCGGCGAGGCGGTGGCCCAGCGGTGAACCGCCGCAGATCGCGTAGCGGACCCTGCCGCCGAGGGCGGCGCGGATCCGGCGGTAGACGAGCGGGTCGTAGAGCTTGCGGGCGGCCTTGAGGGCGACGCCGGGGCCGGGGCCGGTCCCGTGTTCCCTGGCCTCGACGGCCTCGCCGTAGGAGCGGGCGATGCGGACGGCGCGGTCGAAGGAGGCGGCCCGGCCCATCTTCTCGGCGGTGGCGCGGCCGGTGTTGAAGACCTTCTCCAGGACGTAGGGGATGGCGAGGAGGAAGGTGGGCCGGAAGGCGGCGAGGTCGGCGAGGAGCTCGTCGGTCCGGATGCTGGGGGCGTGGCCGAGGCGGACCCGGGCGCGCAGGCAGCCGACGGCGACCATGCGGCCGAAGACGTGCGAGAGGGGCAGGAAGAGGAGGGTGGCGGCGGGCTCGTCGCTGACCGAGGTGAAGACGGGGTGGAGGAGGGCGATGGCGTTGTCGACCTCGGCGAAGAAGTTGGCGTGGGTGAGGGCGCAGCCCTTGGGGTTGCCGGTGGTGCCGGAGGTGTAGACGAGGGTGGCCAGCACATGGGGGGTGAGGGTGGCGCGGCGTTCGTCCACGACCTCGTCGGGGAGGTCCCGGCCGGCGTCGACGAGGTGGCCGATGGCACCGGTGCTGAACTGCCAGAGGTGGTCGAGGGCGGGGAGTTGGCCGCGGATCTGGCTGATCAGGCGGGCCTCGTCGACGCCCTCGACGGCGCAGGCACGGGCCGTGGAGTCGTGCAGGATCCACTGCGCCTGGTGGGCCGAGGAGGTCGGGTAGAGGGGGACGGTGACCAGGCCGGCGGCCCAGGCGGCGAAGTCGAGGAGGGTCCACTCGTAGGTGGTGCGCGCCATGATCGCGAGCCGGTCGCCGGGGCGGAGGCCGTGCGCGATCAGGCCCTTGGCGACGGCGCGGACCTCGGCGGCGAAGGCGGCGGCGGTGACGTCGCGCCAGGTGCCGTCGGGCCGCTTGCGGGAGAGGACGGTCTCGTGCGGGGCCTCGGCGGCGTTGGTGAAGGGGATGTCGCCGAGCGAGCCGGTGCGGACGGGTGGGGCCAGCGGGGGGACGGAGACCTCGCGGACGGCTCCGTCGACCAACATCGTGCGGGGCGGGGCGAGTTGGGGAGCGGTGGCGGGGGCGTGCGCGTTCGGGGGTGCGCTGGGCTGGTTGAACACGAGCGGCTCCTCGGTGTTGCGCGCTGGTGTTGCGGGGGGAAAGGGGCGGGGCGGGGCGGGGTGGCGCTTCCTCTTCCGCCGGGCCCTGTGGGGGCGGGCGGTCGCGCGCCGGGGCGGCCGGGAGGGGTGGCTTGTGGCCGTCTCCCGTCGTCGGCCGCGGCGTGGTGGGGTGTCGGCTCGCGCGCCGCGGGGGCTCCGTCGGTCCCGCCCACGGCCGGCGGGTGCCGACCGGCTGCGCGAGCACGGCCCGTGCGGTCGCACGGCCGGGCACGGGCCCCGCCCACCCGGCGCGGGAGGCCCGACGGCGCGGCAGCGGAACGCGGCGGAGGCGGCAAGGTGCCAGCCCCTTTCGGCACTGACCCGACGGTAACCTTACTGCGCGGTAAATTTACGCCCAGGTACGGGCGCCGGCCAATGCCCGTGCACGGATTTCCTCGGCGGCCGGGGCGTGACACACCCCCGCCGGTCCGGTCAGGCCGGGGTCCAGCGCTCGCCGTGCATGAGGCGGCCCAGGCCGGCCCAGGCGAAGTTCATCAGGGTGCCGGCGGCGTCCTTGGCCGTCGGCCGTTCGCGTTCGCCGATGGCCCCCAGGGCCGAAGTGCCCTCGGCGGCACAGGCGTTGGCCCACTCGGCGAGCGATTCGGCGGCGCCGACGAGGGCGTGCGCCAGGCCCGCGACCTCGCGGTCGGCCAACTCGCCGGCGCACCCCGCCTCCTTCGCGGCGGCACCGATCAGACCGGCGACGAACCGCACGATCTCCGCCCGCATCGCGGCCACCTCGTTCGCGAACGGCTCCCCCTGCGTGCGCGCCTGCTGGTGCAACACCGCCCAGCCTTCGGGGTGTTCGGCGGTGTGCGCGAAGAAGCCGGTCAGGCCGCACCAGAGTTGGCGGTCGGCGGCGGCGTCCTTTTCCACGGCCGCGGTCACGGCCGCCACCAGGGCCGCGGCCTCACGCCGGATGACCGCGCTGAAGAGCTCCTCCTTGGAGTTGAGGTAGAGGTAGACCAGGGGCTTGGAGACGCCCGCGAGTTCGGCGATCTCGTCCATGGAGGCCGCCCGGTACCCGCGCCGCGCGAACGTCCGCACCGCCGCGTCCATCATCTGCCGCTCCCGGACCGCGCGCGGCACCCGCTTGCTCTTGGCAGCACCCACCCTGAAAACCCTCCATCACCCCGCCCCTTTGCGGCATTTACCGCAAAGTAAGTTTACGATCTTCGCCCTCCTCGCCCGGTCGCTTGACATGATGTGAGACATGACGAGACGATACGGTCCGTTCCGTTGACCGTATACGAAATGGGGGCCGCGCATGCCGCAGCGAGGAACAGGGATCGAGGAGCGCTTCGTCGACGCCGCGCCGGGCATCCGGCTGTGGACGGAGCAGCGCGGGCCCGCCGACGCGCCGCCGCTGTTGCTGGTCATGGGCGCGCAGGCCACCGGCGTCGGCTGGCCGGAGCCGCTGGTGGACGCGTTGGCCGCACGACACCGGGTGATCCGCTACGACCATCGCGACACCGGCCGCTCCACCTGGTCGTTCGAGGACCGGCCGTACCGGATCGCGGACCTCGCCGACGATGTGAGCGCCGTGCTCGACGGGCTCGGCGTCGCCCGCGCACACCTGGTGGGGATGTCGCTGGGCGGCATGCTGGCCCAGATGGTCCTCGCCGACCACCCGGAGCGGCTGCTCAGCGCCACCCTGATGGGCACCTGCGCGCTCAGCACCGCCCCGTACACCCGGCCCGACGGCGGCACCGTCCCCGTGGCGGAGCTGCCGGGCATCGCACCGGAGGTACTGGAGATGTGGGCCCGTCCGGTGGCGGACCACGGCGAGCAGGCCGAGATCGAGCGCCGGGTCGAGCACTGGCGGGTGCTCGCCGGTGACCGGCTGCCGTTCGACGCGGCGTACTACCGCGCGCTGGAACGGCGGGTCGTCGCACACACCGGGCACTACCGCCCGAGCACCGCCCACGGGCGCGCCGACGACGGCGGGATGCTGCGCACCGAGGAGCTGGCGCGGAACGAGGTGCCCACGCTGGTGCTCTCCGGGCCGGCGGAGCCGGTCTTCCCGCCACCGCATCCGCAGCATCTCGCGCAGGCGATCAGGGGTGCGGAGGTGGTGGAGATCCCGGGGATGGGGCACGCGCTGCCGCCGGAGGTCCACCGACCGCTGGCGGAGGCGATCCTGGCGCACACCGGCGCGGCGCACGGGGCGGCGACGGGCGCCCGCTGAGCCGCCGCGCCGGCCCCGCCCGGACGCGAGCGCGCCCCCGCAGCCTCGTACGGGCTGCGGGGGCGCTGCGGCGCACCAGGGGCGGGGCCCCGGCGGGCGGTGTCAGGCGGCGGCCGGCTCGGCGGCGGCCACCGGCTCCGTCTCGCCGATGCGGATGCTGGTGGCGCCGGCGTAGGCGTCGCGGTCCAGGATCTTCTCCCGGGCGGAGACCAGGATCGGGATGACCGATTGGCCGGCGACGTTGGTGGCGGTCCGCATCATGTCCAGGATCGGGTCGATGGCCATCAGCAGGCCGACGCCCTCCAGGGGCAGGCCCAGCGTCGAGAGGGTCAGGGTCAGCATGACCGTGGCGCCGGTGAGGCCGGCGGTGGCGGCGGAGCCGATGACCGAGACGAAGGCGATCAGGACGTAGTCGGCGATGCTGAGGTGGACGTTGAAGATCTGGGCGATGAAGATCGCGGCGATCGCCGGGTAGATCGAGGCGCAGCCGTCCATCTTGGTCGTCGAGCCGAACGGCACCGCGAAGGAGGCGTACTCCTTGGGCACGCCGAGGCGCTCGGTGACCTTCTGGGTGACCGGCATGGTGCCGACCGAGGAGCGGGAGACGAAGGCCAGCTGGATGGCGGGCCAGGCGCCGCGGAAGAACTGGATCGGGTTGACCTTGGCGACGGTGGAGAGCAGCAGCGGGTAGACGCCGAAGAGGACCAGCGCGCAGCCGACGTAGATGTCGACGGTGAAGGTCGCGTACTTGCCGATGAGGTTCCAGCCGTAGGTGGCGATGGCGTGGCCGATGAGGCCGACGGTGCCGATCGGGGCGAGCCGGATGACCCACCACAGGGCCTTCTGGAGCAGTTCCAGGGCGGCGCGGCTGAGCTTGAGGACCGGTTCGGCCTTCTCGCCGAGCTGCAGCGCGGCGATGCCGGCGACGGCCGCGATGAAGACGATCTGCAGGACGTTGAGCTCGGTGAACGGCGTGATGACGTCGGTGGGGACGATGCCGGTGAGGAAGTCGATCCAGGAGCCGGTGTGCTGGGGGAGCTTGCCGTCCTTGGGCGTCAGACCGGTGCCCGCGCCGGGGTGCGTCAGCAGGCCGATGGCCAGGCCGATCGCCACCGCGATCAGCGAGGTGACCATGAACCACAGCAGGGTGCGGGTGGCCAGCCGGGCGGCGTTGTTGACCTGCCGCAGGTTGGTGATCGAGACCAGGATCGCGAAGAAGACCAGGGGGGCGACGGCCAGCTTCAGCAGCTGGACGAAGAGGTCGCCGATGTGCTCCAGCGTGGAGCCGAGCCAGCCGATGTCACCGCTCTTGGCGACCCAGCCGAGCAGCACGCCGAGGGCGAGGCCGGCCAGGATCTGCACCCAGAACGGGATCTTGGGTATTCGGGAGGTCTTCGGGGTCTGGGGCGCCGCGGCGGGCGCGGGGGTCTGGGCAGACGTGGACAACGGACACACTCCGGGAACGGGAAGACGTGGGACGCGGGGCGTCGGGACGGCGTGAAGTGGCGCCAGGAGGTCCGTACGTACAGGCAGGATCTCCGGCCGCTGGGGACGTGTCAGCGGCGGCAACAGGCCGCGGACATACAGCGGCAAAGATCGACGTGCAGGCGCACCACGAGCGGGACGCTCATGGGGGTCGAGGGCGCAGCTGCGGTCTTCATGACATGCACGTTAACACTTGAACTTTGAGGAACCCAAAGAAAATCTTTGGGTCGGTGTGACGGTCGGCGGGCCGTCGTGAAAACGGCCGGAATACACAAAAGGGCGCCCGTTCCGGGGAGTTGGGACTCCACCGGCCGGGCGCCGGACGAAAAGGGGGCCGGACGGCGCGCCGACGTGACGCGTCTTACAGTCCGGAGGGGCGGCGGGCGGACCTTACAGCCCGTCCTCCATGCTCTGGTTGGCCGCGAGACGCTCCTTCTGGCGGTCCACCCTGGCCACGATCTGCTCGGACATCGCGTCCCGCTGCTTGCGCAGCAGCACGAAGCTGAGCGGCGCGGAGATCACGATGGCGAGGAGGAGCATCCAGATGGCGTTGGAGCTGCCGACGCCGAGGGGGATGATCCGGAAGTACGCCAGCATCCACACCACGGCGAAGCAGGCGGCGAACAGGCCGATGCGAAGGGCGGTGTAGCGGAGCGTGGCGAACTTGGGGCTACTCACGGTCGGGACCTTCTTCTCAACGGCAACCGAAAGGGTCTCCGTCCAGTCAAGCACAGGACCCTGGGCGATCTTCCGGACCCCCGGCACGAGGCGGCTTCAGACCAGGTCCAGCCACATCGTGACGTCGTCCCGGAAGTCGTCCTCGGCGAGCTTGATCGCGCGGGGGGCGCGGCCGATCTCGCGATAGCCGCAGGCTTCGTAGAAGCGGCGCAGGCCGGTGCCGCCGCGGCAGGTGAGGCGGAGGCCGACGATGCCGTCGATGCCGCGGGCGGCGTCGGAGACCGCGGCCATCAGGGCGCGGCCGACGCCGCGGCCCTGGAGCGAGGGGTGGACCATCACCGTGTAGACCCACAGCCAGTGGGTGTACATGCGGTGCCAGTTGAGGGTGAGGAACGCGGTGGCCACGATCCGGCCGTCGGCGTCCCGGCCGACGAGCAGCCGCTCGCGGCCCTCGGCGAGCGCCGCGAGGTGACGGACGAGGTCGGGGCGGACGTCCGCGGAGGTCACCGGCGGGACGAAGCCGACCGCGCCGCCCGCGTTGGAGACGTCCGCCCACAACGCGCAGATCCCGTCCCGGACTTCCGGGGTGACGGCAGGGTCCAGCTCGAAGCGCGCGCTCATGGAGCGGACCCTACCGGGGGCCCCGGAAGGGGCGAGGTCGTCGTCAGACCCGCATCGGCTGCGGGGCCTCGCGGCGCTCCGGGTCCGGGCCCGGGTACTCGCGGATGGTCTCGTAGCGGGTGTTGCGCTCGACGGGGCGGAAGCCGGCGTCGCGGATCAGCTCCAGCAGGTCGTCGCGGGTGAGCTTGTTCGGTGTGCCGTAGTTGTCGGCGTCGTGCGTGATCTTGTACTCGACGACCGAGCCGTCCATGTCGTCCGCGCCGTGCTGCAGGGCGAGCTGGGCGGTCTGCACGCCGTGCATCACCCAGAAGACCTTGACGTGCGGGATGTTGTCGAAGAGGAGCCGGGAGACGGCGAAGGTCTTCAGGGCCTCGGCGCCGCTGGCCATCGTGGTCCGCGCCTGGAGCTTGTTGCGGACCTTGCCGTCCTGCATGTCCACGAAGTCGTGCTGGTACCGCAGCGGGATGAAGACCTGGAAGCCGCCGGTCTCGTCCTGGAGCTCGCGGAGCCGCAGGACGTGGTCGACGCGGTGGCGGGGCTCCTCGATGTGCCCGTAGAGCATGGTGCAGGGGGTCTTCAGGCCCTTTTCGTGGGCGAGGCGGTGGATCCGCGACCAGTCTTCCCAGTGGGTCCGGTGGTCGACGATGTGCTGCCGGACCTCCCAGTCGAAGATCTCGGCGCCGCCGCCGGTCAGCGACTCCAGGCCGGCGTCGATCAGCTCGTCGAGGATCTCGGAGGCGGACAGGCCGGAGATGGTCTCGAAGTGGTGGATCTCGGTGGCGGTGAACGCCTTGAGCGAGACGTTCGGCAGCGCCTTCTTCAACTCCCGCAGCGAGCGCGGGTAGTAGCGCCATGGCAGGGTCGGGTGCAGGCCGTTGACGATGTGCAGCTCGGTGAGGTTGTCGTTCTCCATCGCCTTGGCGAGGCGGACGGCCTCCTCGATGCGCATCGTGTACGCATCCTTCTCGCCCGGCTTGCGCTGGAACGAGCAGTACGCGCAGGACGCGGTGCACACGTTCGTCATGTTGAGGTGACGGTTGACGTTGAAGTGGACCGCGTCGCCGTTCTTGCGGGTCCGCACCTCGTGGGCCAGGCCACCCAGCCACGCCAGGTCGTCGGACTCGTAGAGGGCGATTCCGTCCTCGCGGGTCAGCCGTTCGCCGGCGTGGACCTTGGCCTCCAGCTCGCGCTTGAGGCCGGCATCCATCGACGCAGCCATCGGGTCGCCTCCCACCATCTCTGTCTGTCACCGGCCGTTTCACGTGAAACGCTGGCCGTTTCGTGCGAAAAACGGGCTTCGCCGAGCCTACTCCCCCGGTTTCACGGCGGACGGCGGCCCCTTGGGAGTGGGCCCGGGCCGCCGTCCGCCGTCGGTGTCCACCGGGCTCAGTCGACCTCGTCCGGAAGCTCGCCGACGCGGTTCTCCCACTTGGTGGAGAGCACGATCGTGGTCCGCGTACGGGAGACGCCCTTGGTACCGGACAGCCGCCGGATGGTGCGCTCCAGTCCGTCCACGTCACCGACCCGCACCTTGAGCATGTACGAGTCGTCGCCGGCGATGAACCAGCAGTCCTCGATCTCTTCGAGGTCCTTCAGTCGGCGGGCGACGTCCTCGTGGTCGGCCGCGTCCGACAGGGAGATGCCGACCAGGGCGGTGACGCCGAGTCCGAGCGAGGCGGCGTTGACCGTCGCGCGGTAACCGGTGATCACTCCGGCCGCTTCGAGGCGGTTGATCCGGTCCGTGACGCTGGGGCCGGAGAGGCCGACGAGGCGGCCGAGCTCCGCGTAGGAGGCCCTGCCGTTCTCACGAAGTGCCTGAATGAGCTGCCTATCCACCGCGTCCATGCCCTCAAGCCTTCCAATCTTTCCGCGTTTCTGCGTTCTACATGTAGAATCTAAGGCATACAGGGCCCTAGTCCTGTGATTCATTTAGAACGATCAAGGACGATCTTTCAACAGGAGTTGTCACCGTGTACTCGATCGAGATGGCCTACGCCCGCATGCGTGAGCTGCAGGACCAGGCCAATCGTTCACGTGCCGCCCAGCAGACCGCCACCCCGCGGGCGCGGCGCCGCCTGGGCCGCGCCGCCGCCAAGAAGCGCTAACGAGCCTTCGGGGCCTCCCCTTTGGAGCCGCCCCCCAGCTCCCCTTCCCACCGCCGGTACAGCCCGTGCGGCACCTGAGCCGCATCGAGCACCCGGCCCGCGACGAAGTCCACCAGATCCTGGATGTGCGTCGCACCCGCGTAGAACGCCGGAGAGGCGGGCAGCACCACGGCGCCCGCCTCGTCCAGCGCCACCAGATGCTTCAGCGTCGGCCCGTTCAGCGGGGTCTCCCGCACCGCGACGACCAGCGGCCGCCGCTCCTTGAGCGTCACGCTCGCCACCCGCTGGAGCAGGTCCTTCGACAGTCCCAGCGCCACCCCGGCCACACACGCCGTGCTCGCCGGGACGATCAACATCCCCTGCACCGGATACGAACCCGACGACGGACCCGCCGCCAGATCCCCGGCCGGCCAGTACCGGACCGCGTCCAGCGCCCGCTCGGTCACCGGGAAGGTGTCCGGCTTGCCGTCCGCACCGCGCGCCAGCCACTCCCGCAGGTCCTCGCGCCAGTGCGCGTCCCGGAAGGCGATACCGGTCTCGTCCAGCAGGGTCAGCCGCGACGCCCGACTGACGATGAGGTCCACCGCCTCCCCGGCCGCGAGCAACCCGCGCACCACGGATGCGGCGTACGGCGTCCCGGACGCGCCGGAGATCCCCACGACCCATGGTCGGCGGCCGGGGTCCTGCTTGCTGGTGTCGTTGTGCGGCGGCTCCACGGATCGAGCCTATCCGGCGGAACCACCGGGGCCGTCATGACCGTTACTACCTGTGCGCCGGTACGACGCCGGGGACGCGACCGGACACGTCGAGGACGAGGGGGCGGGAGATGACACCGCGTACCGCACGGGCCAGGCCCGCGCTCGTGCTGATGCTGGGCTGGGTGGCGCTGCTGTGGGTCCTGGAGGGCCTCGACACCGTCACCGGCAACGCCCTCGACGCCTTCGGCATCCAGCCCCGCGATCCGGCCGAGCTGGTCGATGTGATCCCCGCCGCCTTCATCCACTTCGGCTTCGGCCATCTGGCGGCCAACACCCTCCCGCTGCTGGTGCTCGGCTTCGTCGCCGCGCTGCGCAGCGGCATCCGCCGGTTCCTCGGCGCGGCACTGCTGATCATCGTCGTCAGCGGACTGGGCGTCTGGTTGACGGCCGCCCCGCACAGCAACACCGCGGGCGCCTCCGGAGTGGTCTTCGGACTCTTCGGCTATCTGCTGGTCCGCGGTTTCATCGAGCGCAAGCTGCTGGACGTCGGGATCGGCGTGACGGTCGGGCTGATCTACGGCTCGATCCTGTGGGGCGCGCTGCCCACCACCAGCGGGATCAGCTGGCAGGGCCATCTGTTCGGGCTGGTCGGCGGGGTGCTGGCGGCGTTCGTGCTGCGCGAGCGGGGGCGGGCGGTGCGGCCGGCCGGCGCCGTTGTCGGACCCGTCCCGTAATCTCGGAAGCCGGGTCGCGGAGCGCGCTCCGGGCCGGGACCGGGGGGTCGGGAGGCCCGGCGTCCGCGGCCGGCGCCGCGGCGCGGCCAGACAGCGACACGACGACGGGGGAGTGCACGATGTCCGACCACCACCAGCCGGGATACGGCCCGCCCGCGGGTTGGCAGCAGCCCACTCCCCCGCCCGGCGGCTACGGCTATCCGGGTGCGCCCGGATACGGCTACCCCACCGGCCCCGGCTACGGCCTCCAGCCGCCGCCCTCGCCCTCGACGAGCCCGGCGATGTGGGCCCACCTCGGCGCCCTGCTGACCATCACCGCCGGCTCGATGCTCTGCGGGCTGGGCGGCTTCCTGGGCTGGATAGGCCCGCTCTCCCTGCGGGGCAACGCCCGCCACAAGCACGACCCGTACGTCCGCCACCACGCCACCCAGGCGCTGAACTTCGGCCTCACCCAGGCCATCGTCGCGGCGCTCGGCCTGGTTCTCTACCTTGGCAGCGCGGTCATCTTCGCGGCGGCCGACGACAGCGGGCGGAGCGATCCCCCGCCGGGGCTAGCCGTGCCGCTGCTGACCATCATGGTGATGATGGCGGCCTACGCCGTGTCCGGAATGGTCTGCGCCATCATCGGCACGGTCAAGGCGACCAAGGGCGAACTGTGGCACTACCCGCGGCTGATCGCCTGGCCGATGAGCAAGGTCTGACCGGCCGGGCGACGCACCGCCGCGATGTCAGCACTCCAGGGCGTCAGGGCGTCAGGCCGCGGACGAACAGGTCCAGCAGCGCACAGACGAACAGCGCGATCCCGATGAAGCTGTTGACCTGGAAGAACGCCCGGTTGAGCCGCGAGGTGTCGTGCGGGCGCACGATCGCGTGCTCGTAGCAGAAGGCCACCGCCACGATCACCAGCCCGACCCAGAAGAAGACACCGGCGCCGATGGCGACGCCGTACCACGCCAGCAGCGCGGTGGTGACGACGTGGCACCAGCGGGCGCCCCAGAGCGCGCCCGGCACACCGAAGCGGGCCGGCACGGACATCACGCCGTTCGTCCGGTCCGCCTCGACGTCCTGGCAGGCGTAGATCAGGTCGAAGCCGCCGATCCAGATGCCGACCGCGAGACCGAGGATCACCGGCTCCCAGGACCACTCGCCGGTGATCGCGATCCAGGCGCCGACCGGGGCCATCGCCTGGGCCAACCCGAGGATCGCGTGCGGGAAGTTGGTGAAGCGCTTGCCGTAGGGGTAGACCACCATCGGGACGACGGCGACCGGCGCCAGCGCCAGACACAGCGGGTTGAGCAGCGCGGCCGCGCCCAGGAAGACCACCACCGCGACCAGCGCGCCGGTCCAGGCGGACCGGACCGACACCGCGCCGGTGACCAGCTCGCGCCCGGCCGTGCGCGGGTTACGGGCGTCGATCTCCCGGTCGATGATGCGGTTGACGGCCATCGCGAAGGTGCGCAGGCCGACCATGGCGACGGTGACGAGCAGCAGTCGGATCCAGTGGACGTTCCGGTCCAGCTGGTGCATCGCGGTGAAGGCCGCGATGTAGGCGAAGGGCAGCGCGAAGACCGAGTGCTCGATGACGACGAGCCTCAGGAAGGCCCGGGTCCTGCCCGGCTGCGGTACCGCGGCGGCGGATGCACTCATGCGGAAACCTCACTGCGCTCGGCCCGGCACGCGCGCGGCACGCACCTGTTGATCGTCGGCTCGCCAGGCTCGCTCACAGCCCGTACTCCTTCCAGCGGCGGTCGACCAGCGCCGCGGTCCTCGGGTCCGACTCGACCATGTCCGGCCAGCCCCCGTCGCGGGTGTAGCCCTCCTCGGGCCACTTCCGGGTGGCGTCGATGCCCGCCTTGCCGCCCCAGAACTGCTGGTAGGAGGCGTGGTCGAGGTGGTCGACGGGGCCCTCGACGACGGTCAGGTCGCGGGCGTAGTCGGTGTTGCCGAGCGCCCGCCAGGAGACCTCGTGGAGGTCATGCACGTCGCAGTCCGCGTCGACCACCACGATCAGCTTGGTCAGCGACATCATGTGGGCGCCCCAGATGGCGTGCATGACCTTCTGGGCGTGCTTGGGGTACTTCTTGTCGATCGAGACGATCGCGCAGTTGTGGAAGCCGCCCGACTCGGGGAGGTGGTAGTCCACGATGTCCGGGACGATGATCTTCAGGAGCGGGAGGAAGAACCGCTCGGTGGCCCGGCCCAACGGCCCGTCCTCGGTGGGCGGACGGCCCACGACGATCGACTGGAGCAGCGGGCGGCGCCGCATCGTCACGCAGTCGATCTTCAGCGCGGGGAACGGCTCCTGCGGCGTGTAGAAGCCGGTGTGGTCGCCGAACGGGCCCTCCGGCAGCATCTCGCCGGGCTCCAACCAGCCCTCGATGACGACCTCGGCATGGGCCGGGACCTGGAGCGGGACGGTCTTGCAGTCCACCATCTCGATCCGCTTGCCCTGGAGGAAGCCGGCGAAGAGGTACTCGTCGATGTCGCCGGGGAGCGGCGCGGTCGAGGCGTAGGTCACCGCCGGCGGGCAGCCGAAGGCGATCGCGACCGGCAGCCGCTCGCCGCGCCTGGCGGCGACCTGGTAGTGGTTGCGGCTGTCCTTGTGGATCTGCCAGTGCATCCCGATGGTGCGCTTGTCGTGACGCTGGAGGCGGTAGAGGCCGAGGTTGCGGACGCCGGTCTCGGGGTGCTTGGTGTGGGTCAGGCCGAGGTTGAAGAAGGAACCGCCGTCCTTCGGCCAGGTGAACAGCGCCGGCAGCTGCTCCAGATCGACGTCGTCGCCGGTGAGCACGACCTCCTGGACGGGGGCGTCGCCCTTGAGCTTCTTCGGCGGGACGTGCGTCATGTTCGCGAGCTTGCCGAACGCCTCGCGGACGCCGACGAAGCCGTGCGGGAGCTCGGGCTTGAGGAGCCCGCCGATCTTCTCGCTGATCTCCTCGTACGCCTTGAGCCCGAGGGCCTTCAGGAGTCGGCGGTCGGTGCCGTAGACGTTCATGGCCAGCGGCATCGACGAGCCCTTGACGTTCTCGAAGAGCAGCGCCGGCCCGCCGGCCTTCTGCACCCGGTCCACGATCTCGCCGACCTCCAGGTACGGATCGACCTCGGCCTTGATGCGCGTCAGGTCGCCCTCGCGCTCCAGGGCCCGCAGCAGGGAGCGAAGATCGTCGTAAGCCATGCGTTCCAGTATCCGGTACGCACTACCCTGTACGGGTCACGGGGCCCCGTCGCGGGCCCGTCCACAGCGCAGGGGGACCGTCCGCAATGCTCAGGTATCTGCCGTTCCTGTTGGTGCTGGCACTGTGGATCTACGCGTTCATCGACTGCATCAACACCCCCGAGTCGCAGGTCCGCGGCCTGCCCAAGGTGGTGTGGGTGCTGATCATCCTGCTGTTCGGCGAGGTGCTGATCGGGCCGATCGCCTGGCTGGTGGCCGGCAAGGAACGGCACCGGGTCGCGGGCGGCGGGGGCAGCACGCCCTCGGAGTGGCACCGCCATCACAGCACCACGACGTGGGTGGCGCCGGACGACAATCCGGAGTTCCTGCGGTCCCTGCGCGAGGAGAACAAGAAGGACGAGGCGCTGCTGAAGGACTGGGAGGCCGACCTGCGGCGCCGCGAGGAGGAGCTGCGGCGCAAGGAGGCCGGGTCCGCCGACGGCACGACCGGGACGGACGGCACGACCGGCGCGACCGGCTCCGACGGCGGCGACGGGACGCCCGGCAAGAGCGGCCGGAAGGGCCCCGAGGACACCCCGCCCGCCACGTCCTGAGCACCCCTCACAACCGTCCGGCCCAGCCCGCGTTGCCGTGGCCCGGCCCGGCGGGGAAAGTGACCGGCATGGACCAGGCACCGGATCAGGACCGGACACGGCAGTGGGGGCAGGACCGCGACTCCGTCCGCCGCTACGGCGGCGTCGACGGTCATGGCGACCCGTCCGGCCACCCCGACCACGTCCAGGAGCAGGCCCGGACCATGCTCGCCACCGCCGTCGCCGAGGCGCGGGCCGGGCTGGCCGAGGGCGGCGTCCCCGTCGGGGCGGCGCTCTACGGCCCGGACGGGACGCTGCTCGGGCGCGGCCACAACCGCCGCGTCCAGGACGGCGACCCATCGCTGCACGCCGAGGTCGCGGCGTTCCGGGCGGCCGGGCGGCAGCGCGACTACCGCGGCACCACGATGGTCACCACGCTCTCGCCGTGCTGGCTGTGCAGCGGGCTGGTCCGCCAGTTCGGCATCTCCCGGGTCGTCATCGGCGAGGCCCGGACGTTCCACGGCGGCCACGACTGGCTGGCCCGGCACGGCGTGCGGATCGTGCTGCTGGACGATCCCGGCTGCGCGGCGATGATGCGCGACTTCATCGGGGAGCACCCGGAGCTGTGGCAGGAGGACATCGGCGTGGTCTGAGGCCGGGCCCGGCCGGGCCCGCCTTCGGCCGGTAATCCGGTGGCCCGCGGCGTGCGGGCTCGGCAGGATGAGCCGGCATGAGCACCGGCACCACCACCGCCCGTGAGCCGTCCTGCCGCATCCGGGCGCTGCACACCGCGGACACCGTCACCGTCTACCAGGCGTACGCGCCGTCCCTGGGCCTGCCCGCCGCGCGGGACGGCCGGTTCCCCGCCGCCTGGAAGCGCGACCGGATGACGTGGATCAAGCCGTCGTTCCTGTGGATGATGTACCGCTGCGGCTGGGCCACCAAGGCCGATCAGGAGACGGTGCTGGCCGTCGAGATCACCCGCGAGGGCTTCGACCGGGCGCTGGACCATGCGTGCCTGTCGCACTACGTCCCCGGGCTCCACCCGGACCGCGCCGCCTGGCAGCGCGAGCTGCGCCGTTCGCCGGCCCGGGTCCAGTGGGACCCCGAGCGCGATCTGCGTCTGAAGCCGCTCGGCCACCGCTCCCTCCAGCTCGGCCTGTCCGGCGAGATGTCCCGGGCGTACGCGGACGAGTGGACCGTGGCGATCCGCGACGTGACGCCGCTGGCCCGGAAAGTCCACGCGCTGGTGCGCGGGGGCGAGGACCGGGCCGCGCGGGCGCTGCTCCCCGACGAGCGGCCGTATCCCGCGCCGGAGGCCGCCCTGGCGCGTCTGCGGTGACCGGCCTGCGTCCCCGGCCCCCCTTGATCCGCTTGCCGGGCGTCCGCTACCGTTCGCCGTTTCCCGCAGTACCAAGAGAAGGCAAAACAGGGGGTTCTGATGCGGAGACGGCTACGCGGGGTCCGGGGCCTGCTGGGCGCGGTGCTGCTGGCGGGGACGGTGGCCGGGTGCGGGAGCGGCGCCGCGTCGGACGGCGGCGGGGGCGCTTCGGACGGCGGCGGGGTCGTGTCGGTCGGCGCCCAGGGGTCGGGCTGTGCGCTGCCGATGACCTTCGAGGCGGAGAAGCGGTGGACGCGGAAGTCGGTCATGCCGACGTACCAGCCCTCGAAGTCCCCGCCGTTCTCCGTCGTGTGCGAGATCGACGCGGGGGGCGGGAAGAAGGGCACCCCGCCGCTCACCGTCTACCTCGCGGACCGGCCGCTCGACGGCGGCCCGAAGCAGATGATGGCCGCCTTCCGGGGCGAGGGCATGGCCAACTACGGCGAGTACCAGAGCGAGGAGCAGGTCAAGGAGACCACGGTCGGGTTCAGTTCCGCCGTGGAAGTGACGTACCGGCTGAGCCCTCCGGACGACCAGAAGCCCTGGAAGGTCACGCTCCTCCTGGTGCTGACACCCAAGGGGCCCATGGTGTTGGAGGTGCGGGGACCCGGCGACCAGGGGCCCGCCCTGAAGGCGTACCAGCGCGCCAGGTCCACCATGCAGCAGGTGCACACCTGACACCCGCCGCCGCCCCTGCCCGGCACACGGGGGAACTCCGTGCGTAAGCCGCGTGTCCCCGTCAATCGTCACAAAGGCGTAGTCGGGGTGGTGCACGAGCGGTCGGGCGCTGCTTCACGTGGCGTATGAGGCGTATGGCCGGTCGGCCAACTCTGGTCTGTTCATAGCCATTTGACGCAGCGTTCAGCAACCTCCCCCTGCCTCGGAAACTGCCCCGCCGCCACAGTCGGGACGGCCCACCGAGGGCTTACGCGACTCAGGGAGAGTGGGATTCATGCCGGACATGACCCGACGCAGACTCCTCGGCTCGGCGGCCGGGGCGATCGGCGGTACCGCCGCGCTGTCGTTGCTGCCACCCAACGTCCAGAAGGCCGTTGCCGCCGGCCCCCCGCGTCACGGCTCACTGCGCGACATCGAACACGTGGTCCTGCTGATGCAGGAGAACCGTTCTTTCGATCACTACTTCGGAACGCTGCGCGGCGTCCGCGGCTTCAACGACCCGGGCGCGCTCACCCTCTCCACCGGCCGGTCCGTCTTCTACCAGCCGGACCCCGAGAACCCCGACGGCTACCTGCTCCCGTTCCGCCTCGACACCCACACCTCCAGCGCCCAGGCCATCCCGTCCACCAGTCACGCCTGGTCGGTCCAGCACGAGGCGTGGAACGGCGGCAAGATGGAC
Organism: Streptomyces noursei; assembly: GCF_016917755.1. Lineage (GTDB taxonomy): Bacteria > Actinomycetota > Actinomycetes > Streptomycetales > Streptomycetaceae > Streptomyces > Streptomyces yunnanensis. The sequence goes on from NZ_CP070326.1 coordinate 4,725,034, forward strand.
CGCTGGCTGCCCGCGCACCGCAAGGCGGACGGCGTGAACGGGCCGTACGTGATGGGCTACCACACCCGCGAGGACATCCCCTTCCAGTTCGCCCTCGCCGAGGCGTTCACCCTCTGCGACAACTACTTCTGCTCGGTCTTCGGGCCGACCTGGCCCAACCGGCTGTACTGGATGACCGGCACCCTCGACCCGGGCGGCACCCACGGCGGCCCGGTCCTGAACAACACCGCCCCGAAGCCGTACCGCTGGACGACGTACGCGGAGCGGCTTCAGGCGGCCGGCGTCAGCTGGAAGGTGTACCAGGAGGAGGACGACTACGGCTGCAACCTGCTGGAGCAGTTCCAGACCTTCCGGGACGCCAAGCCGGGCAGCCCGCTGTACGAGAAAGGGGTGCGGCCCGGGCCGGCCGGCGCCTTCGAGGAGGACGCCCGCAAGGACCGGCTGCCGGCGGTCTCCTGGATCATCCCCACCAGCTACCAGTCGGAGCACCCGGACTACCTGCCGGCCGCCGGCGCCGACTTCGTGGCCAAGAAGATCGAGGCGATCGCCTCGAACCCCAAGGTGTGGGCCAAGACCGCCTTCATCCTGAACTACGACGAGAACGACGGCCTCTTCGACCATGTGCCGCCGCCGATGCCGCCGGCGGGGACCAAGGACGAGTTCGTCCGCGGCCTGCCGATCGGGGGCGGGTTCCGGGTCCCCTGCTTGATCGTTTCTCCTTGGACGGTGGGCGGCTGGGCGGCCGGCGACGCCTTCGACCACACCTCGGTGCTGCAGTTCCTGGAGCGGTTCACGGGCGTGACGGAGCCCAACATCAGCGACTGGCGGCGGGCCACCTTCGGCGATCTGACCTCGGCGTTCGGCTTCGGTTCGGCGCACCACCCGCCGCGGCTGCCGCGGGACACCGCCGAGAAGCTGGCCGAGGCGCAGTGGGAGGTGGCGCACCTGCCCAAGCCGACGCTGCCGGGCAAGGACCAGAAGCCGCCGCGGCAGGAGCGCGGCCGGCGCAAGCGGCGCTGAGGCGGGGGCGCGGCTCCCGTAGGGGCGGCGCGGCTCCTGTACACACGACGGTGCCGTACGGACCGGCCCTCGATGAGGGGCCGGGTCCGTACGGCACCGGTGTGTCGCGGTTCGGGCGGGCTCAGACGCCGGCGTAGGAGTGCAGGCCGGTGACGAAGATGTTCACGCCGTAGTAGTTGAAGAGGTAGCAGGCGAAGGCGATCAGCCCCAGCCAGGCCGCCTTGCGGCCCTTCCAGCCGACGGTGGCGCGGGCGTGCAGGTAGCAGGCGTAGGCGACCCAGGTGATGAAGGACCAGACCTCCTTGGGGTCCCAGCCCCAGTAGCGGCCCCAGGCGGCCTCGGCCCAGATGGCGCCCGCGATGATGGTGAACGTCCACAGCGGGAAGACGGTGGCGTTGATGCGGTAGGCGAACTTGTCGAGCGAGGCGGCCGAGGGCAGCCGCTCCAGCACCGAGGTGGCGAAGTTGCCGGGCTGCGGGCCGTCCGGGTCGGCGAGCTTGTCCTCGTAGCGGTCGCGGAAGAGGAAGAGCAGGGTGGCGACCGCACCGAGGTAGAGCACCGCGCCGGAGAGGATCGCGCAGGAGACGTGGATCCACAGCCAGTACGAGTGCAGCGCGGGCACCAGCTGGTCGCTGGCGGTGTACAGCACGCTGACGGCCAGGCCCAGGGTGAGCAGGACGGTGGTGACCAGCGGCAGGCCGATCCAGCGGACGTTCTTCTTCAGGAGCAGCAGGACCAGGTAGGCGCCCACCGCGACCCCGGCGAAGGTCGTGGAGAACTCGTACATGTTGCCCCAGGGGGCGCGCTGCACGGACAGGGCGCGGGTGACGATGCCGCCGACGTGCAGCGCCCAGGCCAGGACGGACAGCGAGATCGCGATCCGGCCGTAGAGGTCGCCCTTCTCGGTGCCGCCGTGGGCGCCGGGGCCGTCGGGGACGTCACGGCTGCCGGTCACGGACCGGGTGACGACCTTGGGGCGCTCCAGGACGGCGGTGCTGCCCTTCTGCCTGGTCTGGACGGGGGCCGCGGCGGGGGCGGTGACCTCGGTGGTCAGGGCGGCGGCGGTCCGGCCGACCTTGCTGCGGCTGCCGAACACCCACTCGGCCATGTGGGCGACGAAGGCCAGGGTGTAGATGGCCATCGCCGAATAGACCAGCACATTGCTGTAGTGAGCCAGTGTCTCGTTGGCTGCGGCAGCGAGATTCACGTGCGCGCTCCTTCGGAGGGATCAGCAGGATCGGCAGAGTCGGTCGGCTCCGTCGGGTCTTCGGCGGACGCGGCGGGTTCGTCCCCGGTGTCCGGTGCGGCGGCGGCCAGCGGGGCGCTGGGCGTCAACTCATCGGCGAGGGCGGCGAGTTCCTCCGCCACCCGGGCCGACTCGCTGCGGCCGAGGCCGGCCATCTCGACGACGGTGACGCCGCCGTCGGCACCGTTCTCGCCGGATCGCTCCGCGCGGACCCAGACCCGGCGCCGCTGGATGAACAGCGAGGCGGCGAGGCCGAGCAGGGCGGCGACCGCGCCGGTCAGCGCGAGGCCGTTGCCGGGCTGGTGGGTGATCTTGAAACTGGCCCAGGTCTTGATGCCCTCGAAGGTGATGGAGCCGTCCCCGTCGGGGAGCTTCATCGTGGACTCGGCCTCGATCTCCTGGGGCGTCAGCTTGGCGCCGGAGTGACCGAGCATCTTCGCCGCCCGGTCCTTGGGCAGCAGCATCTTCTTGAAGAAGTCGCCGCTGGCGTCCTTGTACTGCTTCAGGCGCTTGGTGTCGAGCTGGTAGACGTTCTGCGGCAGGCCGGAGTCCATGCCGAGGTCGCCGTGCCAGGCGTTCACCGACAGGACGGGGAAGTCCGGGGCGGGGAACTGGGAGAACATCGACCCGGAGTTCTTGCCGCCGAAGGTCGGGACGAACAGCGCCTGGAAGCCGAGCTGGTTGCGCTCGCCGTCCTTGGACTGCGCGCCGGGGACCTTCACCACGCCGGAGGAGGTGAAGTTCTTGGGGTCCTGCGGGAGGAACGGCACCGCGCCGTGGTACACGACCTTGCCGCGGCCGTCCTTGACGGTGACGACCGGTGCGTAGCCGTGGGAGAGCAGGTAGACCTTGTTGCCGGCGATGTCGAGCGGGGTGTTCACCTCGATCGACTTCTTGTGCTCGGTGCCGTCCGCGCCGGTGAAGTAGGTGATGTTGGCGCGGAAGGTGCGGGGGGTGCCCTTCTGCGGGCCGGTCCGTTCGTAGGTCGCGTCGAACGAGTCCATGGTGAAGCCGAACGGCTCCATGGTGTCGGTGTCGAAGAACGGGCCGGAGGAGAAGTCGTCGTACTGGGTCAGGCTGTTGGAGAAGCCGTCGCCCTCGGTGACCAGCTTGCCGCCCTCGGACTTCCACAGGCTGCCGACAGCGAACGCCACCAGCATCACGATCAGCGCGACGTGGAAGAGGAGGTTGCCGGCCTCGCGCAGATAGCCCTTCTCGGAGGCGACCGCGGTGCCCTCCCGGCGGATCCGGAAGCGCCGCTTCTTGAGCATCCGCTCGGCGGCGTCCAGGACCTGCTCGGGCGCCGCCCCGGTGCGCCAGGTGGTGTACGCGGGCAGCCGGGTGAGCCGGCGGGGGGCGGCCGGCGGGCGGCCGCGGAGCTGCCCGACGAACTGCCAGGCGCGCGGCACGATGCAGCCGATCAGCGAGATGAACAGCAGCAGGTAGATCGCGGAGAACCAGACCGAGCTGTAGACGTGGAACATCCCCAGCTTGTCGTAGATCTCGCCGAGGGTCGCGTGCTTGCCCTTGAACTCGTCGACCTTGACCGGGTCGATGCTGGTCTGCGGGATCAGCGAGCCGGGGATCGCGCCGATGGACAGCAGGAAGAGCAGCAGCAGCGCCACCCGCATGGAGGTCAGCTGGCGCCAGAACCAGCGCGCCCAGCCGATCGGCCCGAGCGAGGGGAGGGTGATGTCCTCCTTGGGCGCGGTGGAGAGCTGGGATCCGGCGATGCCGAGATCACCGCCCTGGTCGGCGGCGTCCGGCTCGTCCGTGGTGTCGGTCTTGGTGGACATCAATCAGATCCCAACGGTGATGCTTTGCGTCCAGCTCTGTAGCTGGGACATCAGGATGTCCCAGACGCCTGTGAGGAGGAGGACGCCGAGGGCGATCATCATGCCGCCGCCGGCCCTCATCACCCAGACGTAGTGCCGCTTGACCCAGCCGAAGGCGCCCAGCACCCGGCGGAAGGCGAGCGCCACCGCGATGAACGGCAGCCCCAGGCCCAGGCAGTACGCCACGGTGAGCAGCGCGCCGCGGCCGGCGCTGGCGTCGTAGAAGGAGAGGGTGTTGACGGCGGTGAGGGTGGGGCCGAGGCAGGGCGTCCAGCCGACGCCGAAGAGCACACCGAGCACCGGCGCGCCGGCCAGCCCCATCGCGGGCTTCTTGTGGAACCGCAGTTCGCGCTGGCCGAACCGCTTCAGGACGCCGGCGAAGGCCAGCCCGAGCAGGATCATCAGCACGCCCAGGACGCGCGCGATGACGTCCTTGTAGTCCTGGAGGGTCTTGCCGAAGAAGCCGAAGAGGGCGCCGCCGGAGACGAAGACGGCGGTGAAGCCGAGGACGAAGAGGAAGGCGCCGGCCAGCATCCGGCCGCGCCGGGCGTCGGCGAGGTCGGAGCCGGTGACGCCGGTCACGTACGACATGTAGCCGGGGACGAGGGGCAGCACGCAGGGCGAGAAGAACGAGACCAGGCCGGCCACGAGGGCGACGGGGACGGCCGCGATCAGGGCCCCGGTGAGGATGGTCTGGTTCTCCGCGGCGTTGGCGGCGAGCGTGATCACGCGATCACTTCTCGGCGATCAGCGGGTCGACCATCTTGCGCAGGTCGTCCTCGGCAAGCGGGCCGATCGACCGTGCGGCGATCCGGCCCTGCCGGTCGATGGCGATCGTGGAGGGGATGGACTGCGGGTTGAGGCTGCCCTTGGGGAAGCGCAGCATCAGCTTGCCGGTGGGGTCGTACAGGCTCGGATAGGGCACCTTGTGCTCTTCCTCGAACTGGACGGCCTGCGACTTCTCGGCGTCGCGGGTGTTGATCCCGACGAACTGGACGCCCTTGTCCTTGACCTCGTTCGCGACCTTGGCGAAGTTGGGGGCCTCGGCGATGCAGGGGCCGCACCACGATCCCCAGACGTTGACGATGACGACCTTGCCCTTGTAGTCGGCCACGTCCAGCTTCTTGCCGGTGGTGGTCTCCCCGGACAGGGCGGGGGCCGGCTGCCGGTCGGCGGGCTTGACGGTGTCGACGCCGTTCTTGCCCTGGACGAACCGGGTCTGCGCCGAGCCGCCGGAGGCACCGTCGCCGCAGGCGCTCAGCGTCAGCGAGGCGGCCGCCGCTCCCGCGGCGAACAGGGCGAGACGGCGGCGACCGGTGAGGCGGCGGGGGGCGCGGCTGTCACTCATGTGAAAAGTTTCGCATGGGCCATTTGCGGATCTTCCGCGCCCCCCTCGCCCCGTCGCGCCCCGGGCAAAGGGGCATGTCAGACCCTACGGAACGACAGCTTCCGGCGCGTTGTGCGGACTTGCGGGCCGGGTCAGACCTCGGCGAGGTAGCTCTTCCAGCCGCCGGCCGGCCGCTGGCCGACGCCCATCCCCTGGAGCTTGCGGACGACCCGGGGGTCCTGGGCGTCGATCCAGTCGGTGAACTGGCGGAAGGAGACCAGCCGGACGTCCTTGTTCCGCTCGTTGGCGATGTGCTTGAGCGCTTCCTCGACGGCGTCCATGTAGATGCCGCCGTTCCACTGCTCGAAGTGGTTGCCGATGAAGAACGGCGCGCGGTTGGTCTCGTAGGCCCGACGGAATCCGGAGATGTAGGCGTCGGCAGCCTGCTTGCGCCAGCCCGGGTAGTTGGCCGGCGGCGCCTTGGTGGAGTTCTTGGACTGGTTGGCCAGGATGTTGTAGTCCATCGAGAGCACCTCGAAGGAGTGGCCGGGGAAAGGTATCTGCTGGAGCGGGAAGTCCCATATGCCCTGCTTCTTCCGGGGCCAGACCTGGAGACCGCCGGGCGAGCTGGCGTCGTAGCGCCACCCCAGCTTCCGGGCGGTGGGCAGCAGGTTCTCCTGGCCGAGCAGGCAGGGCGTCCGGGCGCCGACCAGTTCCTTGCGGTAGTCGAAGGGCAGCGGTTCGGCGTCGTCGAATCCGGTGTTCGTGCGCCACTTCGTGACGAAGGCCATGGCCTGGTCTATCTCGGACTGCCACTGCGCGGGCGTCCAGTGCTTGACGGAGGTCCGGGCGTCGCCACAGAAGTGGCCGTTGAAGTGGGTCCCTATCTCGTGCCCGTCGAGCCACGCCTGGCGGACATTGCCGAGCGTCTCCCGTATGTGGTCGTTGTTGAGGTAGCCGATGGCGGAGGCGCCGGGCTTGTTGTTCGGCGGGAGGTAGAGGTGCTTCTTGTCCTCGGGCAGGAGGTAGAGCCCGGAGAGGAAGAAGGTCATGGCCGCGCCGTGGTCCTTGGCGAGCTTGCGGAACCGGGGGAAGAGGCCGTTTCCGACCTCTCCCGCCCCGTCCCACGAGAAGATCACGAACTGCGGCGGGGTCTGCCCCGGCTCCAGCCGCTCGGGCGCGCCGGGCTGGTTCGGCTGCTTGCCGTAGTCCGCGGTCGAGCCGTCGCCGATGAGCTTGGGGCGGGCCGGCGCCGCGTTCTTGACCCGCTGCCCCTCCGCGTCGCCCTGCCCCGAGGCGGAGCACCCGGCGACACCCAGTGCGGCGGCTGCCCCCACGCCCATCCCCAGCAGACTCCGCCGACTGATCGCGCCCATAGCGTCGTTCCCCATCCGTGCTCAACGAACCCGATATCCATATAAACGGACACCTTTGTAGAGGGCATGTCGGACGGTGAGGTTCCGCGTTATTCGCTCATACTTTCCGTTTCCGGAAAATTTGACATTCCGCCATGTAACGGCTTTTCAGGCCCCGAAAGCCTTGGACTTCCCCTTCGCGGGTTTGGCGCCGGCCAGCAGGTGGGAGGGAACCAGGTCGCGCGCCGGCTCGCTGTACCCCACCGAGATGATCTTGTCACCGTGGAAGGTGAACGACGTCAGCGAGGCCAGCGTGCACTGCCGCTTGCGCGGGTCGTGCCACAGCCGGCGCCGCTCGGCGAAGCTGCGCACGATCCAGATCGGCAGCTGGTGGCTGACCGCCACCGCCTCGTGCCCGCGGGCCGCGTCCCGGGCCGCGCCGAGCGCCGCCATCATCCGGACCACCTGCTCGATGTACGGCTCGCCCCACGAGGGCCGGAACGGATTGGTCAGGTACTTCCAGTTGCCCGGCTTCTTCAGCGCGCCGTCGCCCACCCCGAAGGTCTTGCCCTCGAAGACGTTGGCCGCCTCGATCAGCCGCTCGTCGGTGGCGATCGCCAGGCCGTGCGCCCCGGCGATCGGCGACGCGGTCTCCTGCGCGCGCTCCAGCGGCGAGGCCACCACATGCGTGATGTCCCGCTCCGCGAGGTGCTCGGCGACCCGGTCGGCCATCTTCCGACCCAGGTCGGAGAGGTGGTACCCGGGCCGGCGACCGTAGAGCACGCCCTCGGGGTTGTGCACCTCGCCGTGCCGCATCAGGTGCACGACGGTGATCTCGTCGCCGTTCTTCTCGCCGCTGCTCATGTCGCCCGTCTTCCGCTCCGTAGCGCTCGTGGCCTGGGTGCCGCTCATGCCGTGAGCTCGCTTCGCTCGCCCTCGCATTCGCGAGGCGCGCACCTCCTGATGATTCGTCCGCTGCGCTCGCTCATGCGGTCGCCTCGGCCGCGGCCCGGGCGGCGGCCGGCAGTGCGGCGGCGATCCGCTCGACGGCCGCGGTGTCGTGCGCGGTGGAGACGAACCAGGACTCGAACGCGGACGGCGGGAGGTAGACGCCCTGCGCCAGCATCGAGTGGAAGAAGGCGGTGAAGCGGAACGACTCCTGCGTCTTCGCCGTCTCGTAGTCCTTCACCGCGGCGTCCGTGAAGAACACCGAGAACATGTTCCCGGCGACCTGGAGCCGGTGCGCCACACCCTCCTTGGCGAGCGCCTCGGTGACCAGCCCGCGGACCTCGGCGGAGACCGCGTCGACCTTCTCGTAGGCGGCGTCGTCCAGCAGCCGCAGCTGCGCGACGCCGGCGGCGGTGGCGATCGGGTTCCCCGACAGGGTGCCCGCCTGGTACACCGGCCCGGCCGGGGCGAGGTGCGCCATGACGTCCGCCCGGCCACCGAAGGCCGCGGCCGGGAAGCCGCCACCCATCACCTTGCCGAAGGTCATCAGGTCCGGGCGGACCCCGTCGATGCCGTACCAACCGGCCTTGCTGACCCGGAAGCCGGTCATGACCTCGTCGGAGATGTACAGCGCGCCGTTCTCGGCACAGAGGTCGGCGAGCCCCTGGTTGAAGCCCGGCAGCGGCGGGACGACGCCCATGTTGCCCGGCGACGCCTCGGTGATCAGACAGGCGATCTCGCCCTCGTGCGCGGCGAACGCGGCACGGACGGCGGCCAGGTCGTTGTAGGGCAGCACGATGGTGTCGCCGGCCTGCGCACCGGTCACCCCGGGGGTGTCCGGCAGCCCGAACGTCGCCACACCCGAACCGGCCGCGGCCAGCAGCGCGTCCACGTGCCCGTGGTAGCAGCCGGCGAACTTGATCACCTTGGCCCGGCCGGTGAAGCCGCGCGCCAGCCGGATCGCCGACATCGTCGCCTCGGTGCCGGACGACACCAGGCGCACCTGCTCGACCGGGGCGATCCGCGCCACGATCTCCTCGGCCAGCTCGACCTCGCCGGCACCGGGCGTCCCGAAGGACGTCCCGCGGGCGACCGTCTCCTGGACCGCGGCGATCACCTCGGGGTGCGCGTGGCCGAGGATCATCGGCCCCCACGAGCACACCAGGTCGACATACTCCCGGCCATCGGCATCAGTGAGGTATGGACCGGTACCGGACACCATGAACCGGGGCGTACCGCCCACGGCCCGGAACGCCCGCACCGGAGAATTCACGCCGCCCGGCGTCACCACGGACGCGCGGTCGAACAGCGACTGCGAAACAGGGGCTTCATACGGAAAAGACACTGTGATCCTGACCTGCATATACGGGGGAGGAGGGCGGCGGCGCGCGGACACGGCCCGGCTGACTGCGGTACGGGAATCGCCCCGCGGACCACCCGGCCCGGCACGCGATTCCGCTTCATTCCCTCTTGGTTTCTTTTTTCGTTCCTCTCGCTCTCGACCGGGCGTCAGCCCCCGCGCGTCTGCGAAACTGGGGCGTCGTACGAGTAAGTCACGCAAGCAATGGTCTCAGAGGCGCACGGGGGCGTGCGGCCGGGCGTTTCACGCGCCGGCAACGGGGGAGGTCTCTGAGACGATGATCGGGTTGCGCGGCTGGGGCTGCGAGTGGTCGGGTGGAGATATGCATCGCGGTGGCGAACTGGGCGAGGGAACCAATGACCGGGGTCCCGAGCGCGCCCAGCGCGGCCGTCACCGGCGCGAGGGCGCCGAGAACGTCAGCGACGACCCTCCCAAGAGCACCGAGAGCATTACGGGCGGGGAAACCAGGGGCGGTCGCATGGGGGTGACGTACAAATACTTCGGCGCACCCAATGGCGCCACGGCTGCCCGGGTCCCGATCTCGATGCGTCCCGAGGAACTCGGCGGTGACGAGCTCGGCATGGGCGGCATGTTCACCAAGATCAAGCCGGAGACCATGGCCGCCATGGTCCTCACCGGTATAGAGGGCATACCGCTGCACAAGGTCCCCCCGCTGGAACTGGTCGTCCTCCACCCCGACTACGCCGTCGTGAAGCTCCCCATGACCGTGGTCGACCCGCTGCGCGGCGTCGGGGAGGAGTCCGTCGGCGCGGCCGCCTTCATCTGGTCCACCGTCCCCGACCGGGGCGGCCCGCGCGACGCCTTCAGCGTCTACCAGCTCCTCCACGAGTGGCAGGACTTCTCCCACCGGCTCCACGAGGCGGGCCACCAGGCGTACTGCCTGGTGTGGCCGTAGCGAAGCCGACCGCTCCGGCCTGGGCGGAGCAGCGCCGCGGGCCGACGCCGGGTCGCGGGCCCACCCACCCTGCGGGTCGGCTCACCATGTCGGCCGGGCCGAGACGCCGCCGTCCACGACGAGATCGTGGCCGGTGATCCACGAGGCCATCGGCGAGGCGAGGAAGACACAGGCGTCGCCGACGTCCTCCGGGCGCCCCAACCGCCCGGTGGGGGCCGCCTGTTGCCAGCGGCGCACCCCCTCGGGCCAGTCGTCGGCCAGGCCCGGCCGGGCGATCAATCCCGGCGAGACGCTGTTGACGCGGATCCCGTACGGCCCGTACTCCAGCGCCGCGGACCGGGCGTGCATCACCACCGCCGCCTTGGCCGCGCAGTAGTGGGCGTGCCGTGGCGCCGGGCGGTCCGCCTCGATCGAGGCGATATGGGTCACCGATCCGCCGCCGGACCCGCGCATCACCGCCGCCGCGGCCTGGGTGCAGGCGAAGACGCTGTGCACGTCGGGGTCGGCGACGGCCCGCCAATCGGCCAGCGACATCCCGGCCAGTTCCTGGGTGGGCTGCACGCCCGCGTTGTTGACCAGCGCGGTCAGCCGCCCCCGCCAGCCGGCCGCCTCCGCGACCAGCCGATGGCACTCCTCCTCCACGGCCAGATCGGCACGCAGCGCGAGCGCGTTCCGCCCGCTCCGCCCGATCTCGTCGACCAGCGCCCGCGCGGCCTCGCTCCCCGTGCGGTAGTGCACCACCACCTCCGCCCCGGCCGCGGCGAACCGCACCGCGATCCCCCGACCGATCCCGCCCGACGCCCCGGTGACGAGCACGACGTGACCGGTGAGGTCGGGGAGGGCGGGGGCGGTCCCGTCCGTGCGGTCCGTGCGGTCCGCGGGGCCTGCCCGGTCCCCGGTGTCCGCGCGGTCGGTGGGGGCTGCCCGGTCGACCGGGGCTGCCGCCCCGTGTACGGGGGCCGTACCCGACGGCCCGGTTGGGGGGCCGGTCCGGCCGAATCGGCCCTGCGCGCCGGCCCGTTCGGAAGTACCCACCGCTCCCCCGGCGTTCGGCTCAAGAGGGGTCCGCACCACTGTCATGCCCGGCTCAGCGCCCCGATCCGCACCGCCTCCTGGGGGAACCGCGCGGCCAGCGCCCCCGCCTCCCCGTGCTCGTAGTCCGCGAAGGTGAAGCCGGGTGCCATCGTGCAGCCGAAGAGCGTCCAGGACCCGCCGGCGGCGACCTCGGCGGCCATCCAGGTGCCGGCCGGCACCGTGAACTGCACGCGCTGCCCACCCAGGACATCCGGGCCGAGAACGACCGTACGGGCCGCGCCGCCGGCACCGCCCGCGTCGCCGGCCTCGGAGAGCAGGAGCAGGGCGAGCGGATCACCCCCGTAGAAGTGCCAGATCTCGTCGGTCGGCAGCCGGTGCAGCGCGGCGTAGACGCCCGGCTCGGCGGTCAGCAGCATCACGATCGCCGACCCCTCCGGCCGCCCGTCCGGCCGCGGCGGCCCCGCCCACGTACGCCGGTACCAGCCGCCTTCACGGGGCATCCGGGTCAGCCCGTAGAGCGCGATCAGCTCCTGCGGGAGCCGGTCGTGGGGCATCGCGGGGTGCTCGTCCATCCGTCTGGCCGCCTTCCGCTCGTCCACCGTGCCGAGAGGGTGATCGCCGGTCCACCGGTCCACCGGCCGCCGGCCCGTGGCCGGTTGCCGCCTCACCCTAGGGGCGACGGGGGCACAGGACGGGGAACGAGCGGCACAATCGGGCCATGTCTGATCCCGCCGCCACCTCCTCGGGTCCCGTTGCGGACGCCAACTCCCCTTCTTCTCCCACCCGTTCCGGCGTCTCCTCCGGTGACGCGGCCCCCTGGGACACCGTCGCTGCGCTCGTCGGCTGGCTCGACCGGGAGAGTGCGCTGCCGGCGGAGCAGGAGCGGCTGCTGCGCATCCTGAAGCTCTCGGAGGAGGCGGGCGAGGTGGCCCAGGCCGTCATCGGGGCCGTCGGCCAGAATCCGCGCAAGGGGCACAGCCACAGCTGGGAGGACGTCCATGCGGAGCTGTGCGATGTCATCGTGACGGCGATGGTGGCCCTGCGGACGCTGACGCCCGAGGCGCGGCAGGTCTTCGACGGCCATCTGCGACGGATCGCCGGACGGTCGCCGGGGGCGGTGACCAAGCCGTCCTGAGTCGCCGCCCGGCCGCGTCCGGGCCGGGCGCGGCCGCCCCCTCGACGCGACTGGGCCTCGGCGTCCCCACACCTCGCCGCTACGGCCGTTCCGCCGTCAGGTAGCGCTGGACGGTGGGCGCCAGCCAGGCGACGAGTTCGTCATGGCTGAGTTCGACGGCGGGGGCGACCCTCAGGACGTAGCGGCACAGCGCCATGCCCAGGATCTGCGAGCCGATCAGGGCGGCGCGGGTCGGCGCCTCCTCCGGCACGGGGCAGACCGCGTCGACGAACGGCCGCACCTGCTCGGCGAAGATCCGCCGCATCCGTTCCGCGCCCGCCTCATTGGTGACGCCGACGCGCATCATCCCGGTCAGCGTCTCGTCGCTCTCCCAGAGCTCGATGAAGTGGCGTACGAGCCGGGCGCCCCGCTCCTCGTACGGCACCGCCGTGAGGTCGGGGGCGCGCAGATCGATCTCCGAGGCGGCGGCGAAGAGGCCCTCCTTGTTGCCGTAGTAGCGCATCACCATCGACGGGTCGATGCCCGCGTCCCGGGCGATGGCGCGGATGGTGGCGCGCTCGTAGCCGTCGGCAGCGAAGCGGTCCCGGGCCGCGGCGAGGATCGCGGCGCGGGTCGCGTCGGAGCGGCGGGGGCGCGGGTGGGTGCCGCCCGCGTCGGGAGCCTCGGTGACCACCGGGGGCGGGCCGGCATCGACCTCGGGGCGGACCGCGGGGGTGGCGGAACGCGCACGGGAACGGCCGCCGGGCGGGGTGGCGGAGGGGGTGGTGGAGGGATCACATTCGACCATGCCAACAAATGTAGGCCAACGAGCGTTGACACGCGAGTCGCACGAGTCGTACGCTTGCCAACAAGCGTTGACCAACATGCGTTGGCAGGGGGCGGCAATCATGAATGCCCTCAACCGCAAGCCAGGAGTCACCCGCAGCGACACCGACGGCGGCCCCCGTCCCGACCGGGACGCGGAGGTGATCGTCGTCGGCGCCGGCCCGACCGGCCTGCTGCTCGCCGGGGATCTCGCCGAGGCCGGTCTCGCCGTCACGCTCCTGGAGCGCCGCGACGGCACCACCAGCAATCTCAGCCGGGCCCTCGCCGTGCACGCCCGCTCACTGGAGCAGTTGGACGCCCGCGGCCTCGCCGACGAACTGATCGCCGGGGGCCACCGGCTCCCCGGTTTCCAGGTGTTCGGCAAGGCGGTGCTCCCCGCCTCCCGGCTCCCCACCCGCTTCCCCTTCGTCCTGATCACCCCGCAGTACGAGGTCGAGCGGCTGCTGTTGCGGCGCGCCCGGCAGGCCGGCGTCGCCTTCCGGCACGGGGCCGAGGTGCTGGGGCTCGACCAGGACGCGGACGGTGTGACGGTGCACTTCCGTACGACAGGGGAGGCGGCCGAGGAGCCGGCCGAGGGCGTCGGGAGCCTCCGCGCCGGCTATGTGGTCGGCACCGACGGCGCCCGCAGTGCGGTCCGCGAGGCGGTCGGCCTGCCCTTCCCCGGCAAGGCGGTCATCCGCTCCGTCGTCCTCGCCGACGTCCGGCTGGCCTCGCCCCCCGACTCCCCCTTCATGATCAACGCCGCCCCTGACGCCTTCGCCCTGATCGGCTCGTTCGGCGACGGCTGGTACCGCGTCATCGGGTGGAACCGCCGGGCCCAGGCCGACGACGACGCCCCCGCCGATCTCGACGAGGTCCGCGAGGTCACCCGGCTCGCCTTCGGCACCGACTACGGCATGCAGGACGCCCGCTGGATCTCGCGCTTCCGCAGCGACGAGCGGCAGGCGCCCGCCTACCGCGTCGGCCGGGTCTTCCTCGCCGGGGACGCCGCGCACATCCACTCCCCGGCCGGCGGCCAAGGGATGAACGTGGGCCTTCAGGACGCGGCCAACCTCAGCTGGAAGCTGGCGGCGGTGGCGAAGGGCCACTCCCCCGACCACCTGCTGGACAGTTATCAGGACGAGCGCCATCCGGTCGGCACGGCGGTGCTGCGCAGCAGCGGCGCGATCATCAGGCTCGCGCTGGTGCACTCCGCACCGGGCCGGGCGCTGCGCGCGCTCGGGGTGCAGCTGCTGAGGCACCTGCGGCCGCTGTCCCAGCGGGCGATGGGCCGCGTCTCCGGTATCGACGTCGCGTATCCGGCCGAGCGCGGCGCGCATCGGCTGACGGGCCGGCGCGCCCCCGACGTCCGCCTCGCGGACGGCGGACGGCTCTACGCACTCCTCCGGCAGGGCAAGTTCGTCCTGATCACGCCCGAGGGCGAGCCGCCGGAGGGCATGGCGGCGGCGCCCGCGCCCGACCGGGTGGTGACCGCCACCTGGGAGAGCGGACGCCGGACGGCCCTCCTGGTACGCCCTGACGGCTATGTCGCCTGGGCCACCGACGCCACCGCTCCCGCCGAGCGTGCCGCGGCGCTCCGCAGCGCCCTCGCCCACTGGTCCGGGTCCGGGTCCGGGTCCGGGTCCGGGTCCGGGTCCGGCAGCACGATCGCCGTCTCCGCTCCGGCCGCGGCTCGCCCCTTGTGCCCCAGCGAAGAGATATGAACCACCGGCAGCCGGGCCCGGGACGCCCGGCCGGGCCGGGGCACCGGGACGGCTAGGGGCGCCCAGCCCCAGCCCCAGCCATGACGGTAGGAGGGGCCACCCCGGGCCGCCCCGCCCCGTCCTCGCCCGGACCCGCTCGTCTCCTTACGCTGAACGGCATGCTCATCGCCCGTTCCGCCGCCCTGTTCGTCGTCGCCGCGCTCTTCGAGATCGGCGGTGCCTGGCTGGTGTGGCAAGGGGTGCGAGAACACCGGGGCTGGGCGTGGATCGGCGCCGGGGTGATCGCCCTGGGGGTCTACGGCTTCGTGGCCACGCTCCAACCGGACGCCGAGTTCGGCCGGATCCTCGCCGCGTACGGCGGGGTGTTCGTCGCCGGGTCGCTGGCCTGGGGCATGGTCGCGGACGGCTACCGCCCCGACCGCTGGGACGTCATCGGCGCGCTGATCTGCCTGGCCGGCATGGCCGTGATCATGTACGCACCGCGCGGCCGCTGATCCGACCGGCCGCGATCGCCCCCTCGTCACGCTCCGGGACCGCTCGACCCCGGCGCCCCTCCGCCCGTCAACCCGCCACTTCCCACTGCATATCCTGGCCACGCACCACCCGCAGCAGTCGCACCACCCGCACCGCCGCTCACGAACCACACCGGGATTCACGCACCACACCACGGTGCACGGCCCCGGTTCACGGACCTGGTTCACCGACCCGGTTCACCGCCCGCACCAGGCTTCACGAGCCGCACCACGGCTCGCCGTTCGCACACGCACCGTGCAGAGGGAGCGCACCATGACCGCCGATTCCGCCGACATCCGTACCGCCGTCGTCACCGGAGCGAGCAGCGGCATCGGCGCCGCGACCGCACGGGCGCTGGCCTCCGCCGGCTACCGCGTCGTGCTCACCGCCCGCCGCAAGGACCGCATCGAGGCCCTCGCCGACACCTTGCCGCACGCCGAGGCGTACGCGCTCGACGTCACCGACCGCGCCGCCGTCGACGCCTTCGCGCGCTCCCTCGACCGCTTCCCCTCCGTCGACGTGCTGGTCAACAACGCCGGCGGCGCACTCGGTGCGGAGCCCGTCGCCACCGGTGACCCGGCCGACTGGCGCGCGATGTACGAGGTCAATGTGCTCGGCGTGCTGCACATGACGCAGGCGCTGCTGCCCGCGCTGACCGCCTCCGGCGACGGCACCGTCGTCGTCCTGTCCTCCACCGCCGGGCACGCGACGTACGAGGGCGGCGGCGGTTATGTGGCCGCCAAGCACGGCGCGCATGTCCTCGCCGAGACGCTCCGCCTGGAGCTGTGCGGAGAGCCGGTACGGGTCATCGAGGTGGCGCCCGGCATGGTCAGGACCGAGGAGTTCGCGACCACCCGCTTCCGCGGTGACTCCGAGAAGGCCGCCAAGGTCTACGCGGGCGTGGACGCCCCGCTCACCGCGGAGGACGTCGCCGACACCGTCGCCTGGGCGATCACCCGTCCCTCGCACGTCAACATCGACCTGCTCGTCGTCCGCCCCCGGGCACAGGCATCCAACACCAAGGTGCACCGCAGCAGTTGAGCGGCGCGGCAGTTAAGCGGCGCGGCAGCAGAGACGACGGCGGGATGCCGGGCGGATCGCTGAGTGCGTGCCCCTAGGTCCGTGCGGCCGTGGACGGCTGGTGCGCGTCGGTGAACCGCTGCTGTTCGGCGTCGACGATGCGGGACAGTCGCGGTACGCGTGAACGGAGCATCACCACGATCGCGAGGATCAGAGCGATCCCCGGCACCTTCTGCAACCCGTCGGCCTGGCTGACCGGAAACGCATAGACGATCACTACGTTCAGCAGGGCGTAGCCGAGCATCGCTGTGGCACTCGCGGCGGTGAGCCGGCGGTGGGTGGCCCGCATCTGCGGGGAGTTGTGCCAACTGCGCTCGTACGCCGCGGCCCGCTCCGGATCGCCCTTGGTGGCCATCGGTGTGGCTCCGGTGTAGGTGAGCGGGCGACCGCGCCAGCAGGAGAGCAGGAAGACGGTGGCGGCGACGGTGAGGTAGACGGTGGGGCGCAGCAGCGCCAGCCGGGCGTCACCGGAGACGGTCAGCAATGCGGCTGTCGCTGCGAGTTCGGCGATGACGAGCAGGCCGAGGGCATCCACTCGCCGGCCGCGGATCATGCGGGGAACGGCGTACCCGGCGGTGGCCGCGCAGGCGGTGATCAGCGCGGGCGCGTCGGCGACGCCGAACCAGTGCAGCAGGTAGTAGACGACGGTCGGAACGATCAGGTCGGACAGGATGGGCAGCAGGGCCCGCAGGGTCCTGGTCATCGCTGGGTTTCCTTTCCGGCACGGCGGATCGCCTGGGCGAACCGCTCGCCGTAGTGCAGCGACTCCGCTACGGCGGCGAAGCCGTAGCGGCGCATCTCGGTCTCGTACGCGTCCACCGCCGATACCAGCCCGGCGGGATGCCGGACGGCGGTGAGCTTGTCCGCGAGCGCGGCCGCGTCGCGCAGCGCGGTGTTGGCGCCGGTGCCGCCGGCCGGCGACATCGGGTGGATCGCGTCGCCGAGCAGGGTGACCCGTCCGGCGGGCCAGGTGGGCGGCTGGTCGGCGACACGTACGTTCTGGACGAAGCAGTCTTCCGGGGCGGCCTCCCGCACCGCCTGGTGCAAGGCGGGGTGCCATCCGGTGGTCGCGTCAGCCGCGTACCGGTGCAGCTGGGCCGGCGACGCGGTACGCCACTGCTCTTCGTGGGCGAACGGTCCCCCCGGTTCGCCGCTGAGCACCCACATCAGGTAGTCGGGTTCCTGCTCCAGCGACACCGCCGGCGTCACCGCGGCGGCGGCTTCCGCGTGCGGTCGGCGGGCGCGGTAGGCCCCCCAGATCCCGATGTGGCCGTGCGGGGCGACGGTCACCGCGACCCGGTCGAAGAGCGGCGCGGGCAGCCCGTCCCGCAGTGCGGGGCTCAGTGTGGTGCGCCCCCACAGGCAGCGGACGCCGGTGTCGCGGGTCCGTACGTCGGGCAGCAGCCCGGCACGTACGGCCGAGCCCACGCCGTCGGCTCCGACCAGCAGATCGCCCTCGGCGGTCGAGCCGTCGGCGAGGAGGACCCGCACCCGGTCGGGGGTCTGCTCGAAGCCGACCACCTCCTGTCCGAAGCGCACCTCCCGTTCCAGTCCGGCCAGCATGATCTGGCGTAGCGTCAGCCGGTTGACCCCGGTGTGGTCCCGAGGGGTGGCAGTGCCGTCAATGCCGACGTCGGTCGCGTACAGCGGGTGCATGCGGTGGTCGAAGACCGCTACCCGGGCCCGCGCCTCGTCGTTGGAGGTGGCCAGGTACAGCCGGAACAGTTCCTTCGGCAAGCAGGCGGCGAGGGCGTCGCCGCCCACGCGGTTGATGTTGATCCGGTATCCCCGCCGGTCGGCTCGTACCGTCGGCGTCCGCTCGAAGACCGTCACGGCCAGGCCGGCCTTGCGCAGTGCCTGGGCAAGGGCGAGGCCGCCCACCCCCGCACCGGCGATCAGTACCCGAAGTGTCACGCGATCCCCCATGGTGGTGTGCTCTTGGTCGTGCGCTCCGCCGAGCGGTCACCGGTCCAGGTGGGGATTGCCCACCTTTGCCTTGGACTCCTCGAACCTGGTCAGCAGGTCGGCCAGGGTTCGCACGTCCGCGGCGTCCCAGTCGGCGACGAAGGCCGTGAAGCGGTCGAGGCCCTGCTCGGCCAGCCGGTCGAGCTCATGCCGTCCGGAGTCGGTAAGCGTGACGATGCTGGAGCGGCGGTCCGCAGGATCGGTCGTCAGCGTCACGTGGCCGGCCTGCTGAAGCGTCTTCAGCTGGTGGGTGATGGCCGACCGGTGCACCTCCAGGGCGGAGGCGAGATCGGACGGGCGCACCGCCTTGTCCGGGACCTCCCGCTCCGCCCAGCCGAGCACCTGGAGGACGGCGAGGGCCGCCGCCTCCGGAATCCTGCGTCGGGCCCGTTCCACACCGGCAGCCACCGTGTTGACCGCGAACGCCAACCGTGCCACGTCGTCTCTGCTTGGTCGCATGCCCTCACCGTAATGTAGTTGATTGACTTAATCAACTGGATTGGCGCAAGGTCATGCCCTCAAGGGCCGCGCCCAAGGGGGAACGAGCGGGCTTTTCGACCGCTCTGCCACCCTGGTTCGAGCGAACCGGGATTGAGCCCGAGCTCGCCTTTCGCACACCGAACTTGCCGAAGAACCAGCGGATACCTATGAGTGCCCATGCGGCATGCACTCCTGGTGCCACTTGCCCAACGCGCTCGGCGCCCAGGCCATCCGCAAGCATCAAGCCCCGGACCGCATCCGGTCCGGGGCTTGTCGATCACGTGTAGCGCTGGGTCTTAGCCCTTGACGCAGACGACCTGCTTGAGCATGGCGACGACCTCCACGAGGTCCCGCTGCTGCTCCATGACCTTCTCGATCGGCTTGTAGGCGCCGGGGATCTCGTCGACGACGCCGGAGTCCTTGCGGCACTCCACGCCCCGCGTCTGCTCCTCCAGATCGCGCGTGGAGAAGCGCTTCTTCGCGGCGTTCCGGCTCATCTTGCGGCCGGCGCCGTGCGAGGCGGAGTTGAAGGACGCCTCGTTCCCCAGGCCCCGGACGATGTACGAGCCGGTGCCCATCGAGCCCGGGATGATCCCGTAGTCGCCGCCGCCGGCCCGGATCGCTCCCTTACGGGTCACCAGCAGCTCCACGCCCTCGTAGGTCTCCTCCGCCACGTAGTTGTGGTGGCAGGAGATCACCGGCTCGAAGACCGGCCGGGCCTTGTGGAATTCCTTGCGGACGACGTCCTGGTACAGGGCCATCATCACGTCCCGGTTGTGCCGGGCGTACTCCTGCGCCCAGAAGAGGTCGTTGCGGTACGCCGCCATCTGCGGGGTGTCCGCGATGAAGACGGCGAGGTCGCGGTCGACCAACCCCTGGTTGTGCGGCAGCTTCCGGGCCTGCTCGATGTGGTACTCGGCGAGCTCCTTGCCGATGTTGCGGGAGCCGGAGTGCAGCATCAGCCAGACCGAGCCGGTCTCGTCGAGGCAGAACTCGATGAAGTGGTTGCCGGACCCCAGCGAACCCATCTGCTTGGCGGCCCGCTCGTGCCGGAACTTGACCGCCTCGGCCACCCCGTCGAAGCGGCCCCAGAAGTCGTCCCAGCCGGCGGCGGGGAAGCCGTGGATCCGGCGCGGGTCCACGGGGTCGTCGTGCATCCCCCGGCCGACCGGAATCGCCTGCTCGATGCGGGAGCGCAGACGGGAGAGGTCGGCGGGCAGGTCGTCGGCGGTGAGCGAGGTCTTGACCGCGCTCATGCCGCAGCCGATGTCCACGCCGACGGCGGCCGGACAGACCGCCCCGCGCATCGCGATGACCGAGCCGACGGTGGCCCCCTTGCCGAAATGCACGTCCGGCATCACGGCCAACCCCTGGATCCACGGAAGCGTGGCGACATTGCGCAGCTGCTGCATCGCGACGCCCTCGACCGTGGCCGGGTCGGCCCACATCCGGATCGGCACCTGGGCGCCGGGCACTTCGGTGTACGACATATCTAACCCATTCCCCCGGAAAACTGAAAAACGCAAAAGCCGGACAATACGCCTGATCATGGACGGCGAACCGGCGTTCACGGCGAGACGTGCGGTAGACATTGTGTCCACCTGCTGCCATCCGGCGGCAACCGCATTTCCGCAGGGAAGGAGCCGCGAACGATGCCGCGCAAGTCGTTCGTACCCGGTGCCGCACTGCTGGTCACCGCGGCCCTGGCCGCCGGTCTCACCGGCTGCTCCAGCGGCTCCACCACCGGCACCGGCAGCAGCGACGGCAAGGGCGGCGACACCACCGCCGCCAGCCAGTCCGCCCAGCCCGGCCGCTACCAGACCCTGCCGGAGGCATGCGGCCTGCCCTCCCGCAGCACCCTGCGCGACATGCTGCCCGGCGACGGCCAGCCGCTGCCCCCGGCGGACGCACAGAAGATCTACGCCGGCCGGGCCGACGTCACCTACGACACCGATCGCCGGGTCGGCTGCCAGTGGACGCGGGAGACCACCGAGGGCACCCGCCACCTCACGCTCGACATCCAGCGCGTGGTCTCGTACAACGCCGCGGTCAGCGACGACGACCGGGCGCAGCAGATCTACCTCGGCAAGGAGCAGGCCGCCAAGATCCCGTCCGACGGCTCCGGCTCCCCCTCGGCCTCGGCCAGCCCGAAGGACCAGCCGAAGGGCAAGCCCACGGACCAGTCGAAGCCGACGGCCGGCGCCACGGGCCAGGGCGACGGCAAGGACGCCGACGCGGGCGGCAAGAAGACGGACGGCGACGCGACCAAGGCGACCCCGTCGGCCTCCCCGTCCGAGACGCCCTCCGACCCCGCCACGGGCCCCGGCAGCCCGCTCGCCCCGCGCGTCCTGGACGGCCTCGGCGACGCGGCCTTCCTCAACGACCAGCTGATCACCACGGACTCCGGCGTGCACCGCGACATCACTGTGGTCTTTCGCACGTCGAACGTCATCGTGACGCTCACCTACGACCAGTGGTCCACCGACAAGACGCAGCTGCCGGAAAGCCAGGAACTGCAGGACAAGGCCCGTTCGTTGGCCGGCGAACTCGCCGACAGCCTCAGCGAATAGGCCCGCTATGGGCCGACTTCCCGGAAAAGGAGAGATGCCCGAAAGTGCCCCATTCGCCCCACTTTTCAGTGGTGACGAACCGGGCAGCCGCCTCGCTCCGCCGCGTACCGTGCCCTAGGACCCGCCCCGACCACGGGACCGGGCCGCCACACGCCACAAGGGTCCGCACCGACTCGACGACGACGAACAGCGAAGGAACCATGCACCGATCAGCCAAGCGACTCGCCGGCCTCCTCACCTGCGCAGCAGTACCGATGCTGCTCGTCGCCGGGTGCTCCGGCTCGGACAGCAAGAGCTCCGGTGACAGCACTCCCTCCGGCTCGTCCAGCGCCGCCGCCAGCACCGCGCCGTCGCCGACCGTCGCCGCCGCGAAGTTCAAGAAGCTGCCGAACCCCTGCACGGCGTTCTCCAAGGACACCCTCGACAAGCTGCTGCCCAAGGTGAAGGACGCGGCCGGCGCGCAGGGCAAGTCCACCGACCCGACCGTCCGCGGCGCCTGCTCCTGGACCAGCTCGGACGAGCAGGGCGTCGACGGCACCCAGTTCCGCTGGCTGGACGTCGCCTTCCAGCGCTACGACTCCGACCCGACCGTCGGCTCGGGCGAGAAGCGCGCCACGGACTTCTACACCCAGCAGATCAACGACGCCAAGGGCACCCAGGGCGCCAAGAAGGTCGCCACCGTGGCGACCGCGGGCACCGGCGACGCGGCCACCGCCATCACCTACGACATCGCGAAGGAGGGCAACGACTTCAAGAACACGACGATCGTTGCCCGCACCGCCAACATCGTCGTCACCGTCAACTACAACGGCGCGGGGATGGCCGGCGCCGACGACCCCAACGGCAACGACCTGCTGAAGGCCGCCCAGGCCGCCACCAAGGAAGCCGTCACCGCCGCCACCAAGGCCAACAACGCCTGACCTCCCCGGGAACACCGGCCGGCGGCACCGCCCCGGCCCTCCCCGGCTCGGCGTGAACGGGTGTGCAACGCTAGGGCCTGTCCGGTGCATCAGGAGCGGATAGGCCGCGCCAGACGCCGCGGACCCGGTCCTGATGCACCGGACAGGCCCTAGGGCCCCAATTCGCCGAGTCCGGGGAGGGACCGCGGGTGTCCGCGACACAGACCGCGCAGTTGACCCGTACGCACCGCGTCCTGATCGGCGTGGTCATCGCCGGCGCGGCCCTGATCGCGGCGATCGGCTTCACCGGCTCCTACGCGGCGGTCCGCGCCCTGGCCGAGAAGAAGGGCTTCGGCGCCTTCTCGGTCGTCTTCCCGATCGGCATCGACGCCGGCATCGTGGTCCTGCTCGCCCTGGACCTGCTGCTCACCTGGATCCGCATCCCGTTCCCGCTGCTGCGCCAGACCGCCTGGCTGCTGACCACCGCGACCATCGCGTTCAACGGGGCCGCCGCCTGGCCCGACGCGCTGGGCGTCGGGATGCACGCGGTCATCCCGGTGCTGTTCGTCGTCGCCGTGGAGGCCGCCCGGCACGCCGTCGGCCGGATCGCCGACCTCACCGCCGACCGGCACATGGAGGGCGTCCGGCTCGCCCGCTGGCTGCTGGCCTTCCCCTCCACCTTCCGGCTCTGGCGCCGGATGAAGCTGTGGGAACTGCGCTCCTACGAGCAGGTCATCCAGCTCGAACAGGACCGCCTCGTCTACCAGGCACGGCTGCGGGCCCGCTACGGGCGCGGCTGGCGGCGCCGGGCCCCGGTCGAGTCCCTGATGCCGCTGCGGCTGGCCCGCTACGGCGTCCCGCTGGCACAGACCGCGCCGGCCGGGCTGGCCGCGGCCGGCATCGACCTGCCGGCGGACCGGCCGCTCTCCCCCGCCTCTCCCCTTCCCGCGGGCCCGGAGGCCCTGCCGGCCGTCCCGGGCCCCCGCGCGGCCGCGGCCCCCATGCCGGCGGCCCCCGAGCCGACGCCGACGCGGGAACCGGAGCCGAAGCCGGAGCCGAAGCCGGAACCGGAACCCGTAGCGGAAGCTCCCGCACCCGCACCCGTTCCCGCGCCCGCTCGCGTGGAGGAAACCCCAGCCGAGGGCGAACGCCCCCACCCCGCGCCCGAGTCGACCGTCCCGGTCGGACCGGGTCGACGACGCCCCCTGGGCACCGCGGGCGCCGCGCTCCCCCACGACGAGCCGGACGCCGACTTCCCGGACGCCGGCTTCCCCAGCGCCGGCTTCCCGGACGCCGGCCCCGCCGACGACGTGCCCCGGGACGAGAAGTACTTCGCCGCGTACCGCTCCTACGTGGCGGAGAAGAACGACTTCCCCGACTCCCGCCAATTCGGCCGCTATCTCCTGGAGTCCTACGGGTACCAGGGCCGCGACGGGGGCCCGCTCAGCGAGGGCTATCTGCGCGGTTTCCTCCGCGACTTCCGCGCCCGCTTCCGGATGGAGATGGAGTCGGAACACATCCCGTAGGCGGAACACGCCCCCCGCTAGCCGGGCACACCCACGGGGCGGGCGGACGACGGCAATGGCAGCGAGCGCTCAACACCCCTGCCCTGTAACCCCGTTACACCGCTACGGCGTTACGGCGTTACGGCGTTATGCCCCCGCTCCCTCTCCTCCTTGCGCTTGCGGTCCCACTCACCCCATGCGATCAGTGCGACGCCCGCGGCACAGATGCCGGCGTAGGCGGGCGACGGCAGGTGGCCGAAGTGCCGGATCACGCCCCAGGCACCGTCGAAGAAGACCTGCCCGATAAAGCCCAACGCGCCCTGGAGCATGACGATGAAGCCGATGATTCCCCTCATGCACCCAGCGTGACGGGTTCGGCCCCGGGGATCCTCCTCCCCGGGGCCGAACCCGTTCTCGCTCTTGAGTCGGAGAACCCTGCGTGGCTCTCCTCCTCGGTCAACCGGTCAGCCGGTCAACCGGCCAGCAGCTTGCGGACCCGGTCCGCGCCCACCGCGAGCAGCAGCGTGGGCAGCCGGGGGCCGGTGTCCCGGCCGACCAGGAGGTTGTAGAGCAGCGCGAAGAAGGCGCGCTGGGCGACCTTCAGCTCCGGCGTCGGCTTGGCCTCCGGGTCCAGGCCCGCCTGGACCTTCGGCACGCCGTAGACCAGGGTGGTCAGCCCGTCCAGCGACCAGTGGTCGTCCAGGCCGTCGAGCAGCAGCCGCAGCGCGCCGCGGGACTGGTCGTCCAGGGTGGCCAGCAGCTCGGTGTCGGGCTCCGCGCGGACGACGGTGCGCTGGTCGGCGGGGACCTGGGTGGTGATCCAGTGCTCCGCCTTGTCCAGCCGCGGCCGGGTCTCGTCCAGGGACGTGACCGGGTGCTCCGGGTCCAGGTCGGTCAGGATGCGCAGGGTCTGCTCGTCGTGGCCCGCGGTGATGTCCATGACGGAGGCCAGCGTGCGGTACGGCAGCGGGCGCGGCGTCCGCGGCAGTTCGCCGGCGGCGGTGCCGATGGCCCGGGTGTAGGCCGCGGCGTCCGCGGGCTGCGCGGTGCCGTCGGCGACCTTGGCCGCGAGCTTGTCCCACTCGTCGTAGAGCCGCTGGATCTCCTGGTCGAAGGCGATCTTGAAGGACTGGTTGGGCTTGCGGCGGGCGTACAGCCAGCGCAGCAGCGGCGCCTCCATGATCTTCAGCGCGTCGCCCGGGGTGGGCACGCCGCCCTTGGAGGAGGACATCTTCGCCATGCCGCTGATGCCGACGAAGGCGTACATCGGGCCGATCGGCTGGTCGGCGCCGAACACCTCGCGGACGATCTGGCCGCCGACGACGAACGACGAGCCGGGCGAGGAGTGGTCCACGCCGGACGGCTCGAAGATCACGCCCTCGTAGGCCCAGCGCATCGGCCAGTCGACCTTCCAGACCAGCTTGCCGTGGTCGAACTCGCGCAGTGCCACGGTCTCGGAGTGGCCGCAGGCGACGCACTCGTAGGACATCTCCGTGGTCTCGTCGTCATAGCCGATGACCTTGGTGAAGTCCTTGTTGCAGACCGTGCAGTACGGCTTGTACGGGAAGTAGCCCGCACCGCCGGCGCTGCCGTCGTCCTCGGTGGCCGCGCCGGAGCCCTCGGCCGCCTCCAGCTCCGCTGCGTCCACCGGCTTCTGCTGCTGCTTCGGCTTGCCGGTCGCCTTGTCCTTGGTGCGGTAGCGGTCCAGGACGGCGTCGATGTCCTTGCGGTGCTTCATCGCGTGCAGGATCTGCTCGCGGTAGGCGCCGGAGGTGTACTGGGCGGTCTGGCTGATGCCGTGGTACTCGACGCCCAGCTCCGCCAGGGACTCCTCCATGGCCGCCCTGAAGTGCTCGGCCCAGCTGGCGTACGGGCTGCCGGGCGGGGCGGGCACGGCGGTCAGCGGCTTGCCGATGTGTTCCTCCCAGGACGGGTCGATGCCGGCCGGGACCTTGCGGTACCGGTCGTAGTCGTCCCAGCTCAGGACGTGCACGCAGGCGTGGCCGCGGCGGCGGACCTCGTCCGCGACCAGGTGCGGGGTCATCACCTCGCGGAGGTTGCCGAGGTGGATCGGGCCGGACGGGCTCAGGCCCGAGGCGACGACGACCGGTTTGCCGGGGGCGCGGCGCTCCGCCTCGGCAATGACCTCGTCCGCGAACCTGGAGACCCAGTCGGTCTCGGTGCTCTGCTGAGCCACGATCGGCCCTTCCTCTTCCTGGTGTCCTGGTGCTTCCACGATGCGCCCACGCGCGCCCACCGGCGCCGCGCTCCGTCTCCGCGTGGCGCGGGCGGGGCGGTCCCGGACGGACAAAAGCCTGACGGAGCCCATTGTCCCAGACGCCCGCCGCACGGAAATTCCATGGTGGTGCCGTGGGATACTCAGGGCAAACCCTTTCCACCCCAACGGAACGGCAGTTCAATGGCCTCGGTCACCTCCCTCGCAGCTACGGTCAACCAGCGCGTCGCGGACGCCCTCTCGGCAGCCCTGCCGGAGGCCGGCGCCGCGGACCCGCTGCTGCGACGCAGCGACCGGGCCGACTTCCAGGCCAACGGCCTGCTCGCGCTGGCCAAGAAGCTGGGCGGCAACCCGCGGGAGCTGGCGGGCAAGGTCGTCGACGCGATCGGCGCCGACGGCCTGCTGAAGGACGTTGAGGTCTCCGGCCCCGGCTTCCTCAACATCACCGTCGCCGACACCGCGATCACCGGCACGCTCGCCGCGCGCGCCGCCGACGACCGGCTCGGCGTTCCGTACGCCGACGCGCCGGGCACCACGATCATCGACTACGCGCAGCCGAACGTCGCCAAGGAGATGCACGTCGGCCACCTGCGGTCGGCGGTCATCGGCGACGCCCTGCGCAACATGCTGGACTTCACCGGCGAGAAGACCATCGGCCGCCACCACATCGGCGACTGGGGCACGCAGTTCGGCATGCTCATCCAGTACCTGATCGAGAACCCGGACCAGCTGGCCCCGGCCGCCGACATCGACGGCGAGCAGGCGATGAGCAATCTCAACCGGGTCTACAAGGCGTCGCGCGCGGTCTTCGACTCCGACGAGGAGTTCAAGGAGCGGGCCCGCAAGCGGGTCGTCGCCCTGCAGTCCGGCGACCGGCAGACGCTGGACCTGTGGCAGCGGTTCGTGGACGAGTCGAAGATCTACTTCTACTCGGTCTTCGAGAAGCTGGACATGGAGATCCGCGACGAGGAGATCGTCGGCGAGTCCGCGTACAACGACATGATGGCCGAGACGGCCCGGATGCTGGAGGAGTCGGGCGTCGCCGTCCGCTCCGAGGGCGCGCTGGTGGTCTTCTTCGACGACATCAAGGGCAAGGACGACAAGCCCGTTCCGCTGATCGTGCAGAAGGCGGACGGCGGCTTCGGCTACGCGGCGTCCGACCTGTCCGCGATCCGCAACCGCGTCTTCGACCTGCGGGCGACGACGCTGCTCTACGTCGTCGACGTCCGCCAGTCGCTGCACTTCCGGATGGTCTTCGAGACGGCCCGCCGGGCCGGCTGGCTCAACGACGAGGTCAAGGCCCACAACATGGGCTACGGCACGGTGCTCGGCGCGGACGGCAAGCCGTTCAAGACGCGTGCGGGCGAGACGGTGCGCCTGGAGGACCTCCTCGACGAGGCGGTGCAGCGCGCCGCCGAGGTGGTGCGGGAGAAGGCGCAGGACCTCACCGAGGACGAGATCCAGGAGCGGGCCGCGCAGGTCGGCATCGGCGCGGTGAAGTACGCCGACCTGTCGACGTCGCCGAGCCGGGACTACAAGTTCGACCTGGACCAGATGGTCTCGCTCAACGGCGACACCTCCGTCTACCTCCAGTACGCCTACGCCCGGATCCAGTCGATCCTGCGCAAGGCCGGCGCGACCGCGCCGGCCGCCCACCTTGAGCTCGAACTCGCCCCGGCGGAGCGGGCGCTGGGCCTGCACCTGGACGCGTTCGGCGACACCGTCGCCGAGGCCGCGGCGGAGTACGCACCGCACAAGCTGGCCGCGTACCTCTACCAGCTGGCGTCGCTCTACACGACGTTCTACGACCAGTGCCCGGTCCTGAAGGCGGACACCCCGCAGCAGGTGGAGAACCGCCTCTTCCTGTGCGACCTGACCGCCCGCACCCTGCACCGGGGCATGGCACTGCTGGGCATCCGGACGCCCGAGCGGCTGTAAG
Source organism: Streptomyces noursei (assembly GCF_016917755.1). Taxonomy (GTDB): domain Bacteria; phylum Actinomycetota; class Actinomycetes; order Streptomycetales; family Streptomycetaceae; genus Streptomyces; species Streptomyces yunnanensis. The sequence goes on from NZ_CP070326.1 coordinate 4,752,926, forward strand.
GACGTGGCCTAGGACCGCATGCACGAGCCCCCCGCATCCGGCTGCGGGGGGCTCGGCGCTGTTCAGGGTCGTTCAGGCGTAACGGGCCAGGTTCCCCGTCGTGATCTTCACCCCGAGGCCGGGGACCTCGACGTCCTCCCCGTACAGGCCGTGCCTGCGCCCCTGGTACTCGCCGTCACGCGGCACGGAGTACACGGTCCACGTACTGTCACGCGGATCCACCAGGAGATACACCGGGATGCCCGCGTCGGCGTACCAGGCGACCATGTCGCGGGTGTCCTTGGTGCTGTTCCCCTTGGAGACCACCTCGACGACCAGTTCCACGTCACCGGGGTCCGCCAGCCACTCGTCGGACTCGCCGAACCCGGCGTCGCAGATGAGGAGGTCGGGGGTGGCGTAGTCGTCAGGGTCGCCGGCGAGGGGGACCGAGGCGACCTGGAACACGTCCAGGTGCGCAGGCAGCTCGCTGAGTAGCTGCTTGCTGATCGCATTGATGATTCCGGCATGCTTACCGCGCGGAGTCGGCGACATCATGAGAACCCCCCGGATGATCTCGGCCCGCAGGCCACTGGCCTCTTCAGCCGCCTCGGCGGCCTTGCGCAACGGTGTCATCGCGCGCTCCGGGCTCATGAGAGTCATGACGGGCTCCCTTCCGATACCCATCGAGTCTAACGAGACCGCTCCCGGCAGGTCGCGCTGACCGCGCTCGGCCGTCGGCGGCGCGGTGCCACTCGCACCACACCACCTTGCCGGGGTGCCGCTCCCCCCACCCGCCCTCGTCCACCCCTGGGCGGCGTTCACCGCGTACGCCGTCGCCGCTCGCTGAGAGACGCGTCGCCGACCCGGCCGTCCGCCGGGCCGGCCGTCCTTGGCGGGTACCGGCAATACCAGGAACGGGGTTCCCAGGAAATGCCGGACCTGGCAGGCGGTCCGCGACGGCCGCAGAGTGGTCCCGTCAGCACGCGACGACGGCTGACGGCCAACGACCACGTGCGGCAACGCTTGACGACGGGCTGGGGAGCAACACCTATGCGCAGGACCACACTTGGACGCACCGGCATCTCGGTCAGCCGGCTCTGCCTGGGCACCATGATGCTCGGGGCCTGGGGCAACGCGGACCACGACGAGGCCGTGCGCCTGGTGCACACCGCGCTGGACGCGGGCATCAACTTCGTCGACACGGCCGACATGTACTCGGCGGGCGAGTCCGAGGAGATCGTCGGCAAGGCCCTCAAGGGGCGCCGGGACGAGGTGGTCCTGGCGACGAAGGTGCACTTCCCGATGGGCGACGGCACCGCCCCGGTCGGCTCCCCGGCCGTCGTCGACCCCAACCGCGCCGGGAACTCGCGGCGTTGGATCAAGCGCGAGGTCGAGAACAGTCTGCGGCGCCTGGGGACCGACTACATCGACCTCTACCAGATCCACCGCCCGGACCCGACCACGGACATCGACGAGACGCTGTCCGCCCTCTCGGATCTGGTGCGCGAGGGGAAGGTCATGGCGATCGGGTGCTCGGACTTCCCCGCCGAGGAGATCGTCGAGGCGAGGTGGGTGGCGGAGCGCCGCAACCACGTCCCGTTCCACACCGAGCAGCCGCCCTACTCGATCTTCGCGCGGGGCGTCGAGCGGGGCGTACTGCCCACCGCGCAGCGCCACGGCATGGGCGTACTCACCTGGAGCCCGCTGGCCAGCGGCTGGCTGGCGGGGAAGTACCGCACGTCCGCCGGGCTGGAGCTGAACGACTTCCGGCGCGAGTTGATCCCGCACAAGTTCGACCAGAGCCTGCCCGGGAACGCACGCAAGCTGGAGATCGTCGAGGAGCTGGTGAAGCTGGCGGCGGACAGCGGCCACCGGCTCACCCACCTCGCGCTGGGGTTCGTGCTCAGCCACCCCGCCGTGACCTCGGCCATCATCGGCCCGCGCACGGTCGCGCAGCTCGACGACCTGCTGGGCGCCGTGGACGTCGTGCTGGAGGACGACGTCCTGGACCGCATCGACGCGTTGGTGGCACCGGGCACCGACCTCAACCCCTCGGACTCCGACTACACCCCGCCCGCGCTGGCCGACGCCGCGCTGCGCCGCCGCCCGAGGGCCGAACGCGGCGCCTGAGGACGGCCGTTCGGCGGCGAGGCCCCAGGTGCCCGGATGCGGTGCCCGGGGCCTCGTGGCGCAATCTAGACTTGGCCGTCGGCCCGGGGCGGGCACACGGAACCACAGAACCATGAGGGCTGCACGTGCGGGGGCGTATCACGACGGGTCACAGGCTGCCCGCTTTCCTGGCAACGGCAGCGGTCACCCCGGCCCTGCTGCTGGCGACCGCCCGGCCCGCGGACGCCTTCGGCACGGTCAACGCCTTCGGGCAGCACGCCGAGCACGAGCGGATCACCCGGGCCGCGCTGGCCTGCGCTCCGGGTGTCCCCTCCGACGGCTCCTGCTTCGAGCCACGCTCCCTGGATCAACTCGCGGGGCACAGCTGGACGTTCGGCGCCGTCGGCGCGCCGGACTCGGACGAGTTCCTCAACTCCGCAGCGCATTGCGACAACGCGGACTATCTGAACGTGACGGGCTATCCGCAGAGTCGGCAACAGGCCACCGCGGCGCTACGCACCTGCATAGCCCACCTGCAGGCGCGCTTCCGGCAAGGTCTCGCCGCGGCCGAGGGAACCCTCGACACCCGGGGCCGCGTCGTGGCCTCCGAGACGGAGCTGCGAAGAGACTGCACCTTCACGCTCGGGCTGCCCGGCCGGGCCAAGTGCGAGGCCATGGAGGGGTTCGGCCGTGCCCTGCACGGAGTCCAGGACTTCTACGCGCACAGCAACTGGACGGATCGCACCGACCGGTCCCGCCCGGTCAGCCTGGTCAACCCCCCGGGCCTGGGCCGCTCCGCGCCCTCACCGCTGCTCGATCTCGCCGCACCGCGACCGCCCCGGCCGTCGGCGGTCCCGCGGAATCTGACGACGGGCTGCTTCTCACTCCTGGTCGGCGCCTGTGCTCACCACGTCGGGCACGCCGACCTCAACAAGGACGAGGGGACGATCGACCCGGTATCCGGCGCGGCGAGTGCGCCGGCAACGGCACGCGGCCAAGTGGCCGGGAACTTCACCCGGGCGGTGCGGGGCGCCATCGCCGACACCCGCCGCCAGTGGAAGCAGTTCCGCGAAGCGCTCCGCCAGAGGTACGGCACGCAGCGCGGTGCACGCATCGCCTGCGTCATCAGCCACGACGATCCGGTCCGCGACTGCGCCTGACGCCTCCGGCGAGGCGGGCGGGCGCGGTCGCGGACCGGGCCGTCGGCTTCTGGGGCAGAAGTGCCCTAGCCCAGCTTCCGGGCGACCTCGGTGGCCCAGTAGGTGAGGATCATGTCTGCGCCGGCCCGCTTGATGCCGGTCAGGGTCTCCAGGATCGCGCTGTCGCGGTCGATCCAGCCCTTCTCGGCGGCCGCCTCGACCATCGCGTACTCACCGGAGATCTGGTACGCCGCGACCGGTACGTCCACCGCGTCCGCCAGCTTCGCCAGCACGTCCAGGTAGGGCAGCGCCGGCTTGACCATCACCATGTCGGCGCCCTCCTGAAGGTCGAGCGCCAGCTCGCGCAGCGACTCGCGGAGGTTGGCGGGGTCCTGCTGGTAGGTCTTGCGGTCGCCCTTCAGCGACGAACCCACCGCCTCGCGGAACGGCCCGTAGAACGCCGAGGAGTACTTCGCGGTGTAGGCCAGGATCGAGACGTCCTCGTGGCCGGTCTGGTCCAGCGCGTCCCGGACGACGCCGACCTGGCCGTCCATCATGCCGCTGGGGCCCACGACGTGGACGCCGGCGTCGGCCTGGACCTGCGCCATCTCGGCGTACCGCTCCAGGGTCGCGTCGTTGTCCACCCGGCCCTCGGCGTCCAGGACACCGCAGTGGCCGTGGTCGGTGTACTCGTCCAGGCAGAGGTCCGACATGATCACCAGGTCGTCGCCGACCTCGGCCCGCACGTCCCGGATGGCGACCTGCAGGATGCCGTCCGGGTCGGTGCCCGCGCTGCCCACCGCGTCCTTCTTGGCCTCCTCGGGCACGCCGAAGAGCATGATCCCGGCGACGCCCGCCTCGACCGCCTCGACGGCGGCCTTGCGGAGGGTGTCGCGGGTGTGCTGGACGACGCCCGGCATGGCGCTGATCGGCACCGGCGCGCCGACCCCCTCCCGGACGAACGCGGGCAGGATCAGATCGGCGGGGTGCAGCCGGTGCTCGGCGACCATCCGGCGCATGGCAGGGGTGGTACGCAGCCGCCGCGGCCGCGCGCCGGGGAAGGATCCGTAATGCGTCATGCCGCCCACGCTACGCCCGCCCCGCCCGTGCCTTTGCCGACGGCCCGTCGGCCGCGGGCGGGCCCGGAACACGAAGCCGGGGGCGCCCCCGCAGGGACGCCCCCGGTCGACTACGGGGTGGCTCGCCTCCGGCGGGCACCCGGGCGCCGCTCGCTCGGCCGCGTCACCGGGTCGCCGGCCTCCAGCGCGGCATCGCGCCGCGCCGCGCCGAACTCCGCGAGCGCCTCGGCCAACTTGTGGACCGACGGCTCGGGCGACATCACGTCCACCCGCAGCCCGTGCTCCTCGGCGGTCTTGGCGGTGGCCGGACCGATGCAGGCGATCACGGTCACGTTGTGCGGCTTGCCGGCGATGCCGACGAGGTTCCGCACGGTCGAGGACGAGGTGAAGAGCACCGCGTCGAAGCCACCGCCCTTGATCGCCTCACGGGTCTCGGCCGGCGGCGGCGAGGCGCGCACGGTCCGGTAGGCGGTGACGTCGTCGACCTCCCAGCCCAGCTCGATCAGGCCGGCCACCAGCGTCTCGGTGGCGATGTCGGCGCGCGGCAGGAAGACGCGGTCGATCGGGTCGAAGACCGGGTCGTAGGGCGGCCAGTCCTCCAGCAGCCCGGCCGCGGACTGCTCGCCGGACGGCACCAGGTCGGGCTTCACACCGAAGGCCACCAGCGCCTTGGCGGTCTGCTCGCCGACCGCCGCGACCTTGATCCCGGCGAACGCCCGGGCGTCCAGCCCGTACTCCTCGAACTTCTCCCGGACGGCCTTGACGGCATTGACCGAGGTGAAGGCGATCCACTCGTAGCGGCCGGTGACCAGGCCCTTGACCGCGCGTTCCATCTGCTGCGGGGTGCGCGGCGGTTCGACGGCGATGGTCGGGACCTCGTGCGGCACCGCGCCGTACGAGACGAGCTGGTCGGAGAGCGACGCGGCCTGCTCCTTGGTCCGCGGCACCAGCACCCGCCAGCCGAACAGCGGCTTGTTCTCGAACCACGAGAGCTGGTCCCGCTGCGCCGCGGCGCTGCGCTCGCCGACCACGGCTATGACCGGCTGGCCGCCGTCCGGCGACGGCAGCACCTTGGCGGCCTTCAGCACCTGGGCGACGCTCCCGAGGGTGGCGGTCCAGGTGCGCTGCCGGGTGGTGGTGCCGGCGACCGTGACGGTCATCGGGGTGTCCGGCTTGCGGCCGGCGGCCACCAGCTCGCCGGCCGCCGCGGCCACCGAGTCCAAGCTGGTGGAGACCACCGCGGTGGCGTCGCTGGTGCCCAGCTCGGACCAGCAGCGGTCGTCGGCGCTGCGGGCGTCGATGAAGCGCACGTCGGTGCCCTGGGCGTCGCGCAGCGGCACACCGGCGTACGCGGGCACGCCGACCGCGGCGGCGATGCCGGGGACCACCTCGAAGACGATGCCCTCGGCGGCGCAGGCCAGCATCTCCTCGGCGACGTAGCCGTCGAGGCCGGGGTCACCGGTCACCGCACGGACGACCCGCTTGCCCGCGCGGGCAGCCGCCATGACAAGATTGGCGGTGTCCCGAAGGGCGGAAACGCCATGGGGACTGCCGGGGTTTGACACCTCGTCAGCTGACGCCTGCAGTGGAGTGTCCACCTGTGCGCGTGCGTGCACACGCACGACGTCCAGGACCTGCGGGTCGGCGATGAGGACGTCTGCGGACGCCAGCGCTTCCACGGCGCGCAGCGTCAGCAGACCCGGGTCTCCCGGCCCGGCACCCAGGAAGGTGACCTGACCGGAGGCGGAGTGGTTTGGGGCGGTGGGGTTCAAAGTGCTCGCTCCCCCATAAGACCGGCCGCACCCTTTGCGAGCATCTCGACGGCGAGTTCCCGGCCCATGCGAAGCGGGACCGAATCGTCGTCAAGAGAGGCAGGTACGTGCCCGGTGGTGGACAGCTGCACCAACGTGCTGCCGTCGAGCGTGCCGACGACTCCGCGCAGGTGCATTTCGGTGACAGCCTGCTCGTCGGCCGTGGGGCCTCCCCTGCTCGAACACAGTCGAGAGCTAGGGGAAAGGTCGGCGAGTGCCGCCACGGGGGCGGAACAGCCGGCCTCCAGGGCGGCGAGCAGGGAACGCTCGGCGGTCACGGCGGCCCGGGTGACCGGGTCGTCGAGCTCGGCGAGCGCGGCGACGAGGTGCGCGTTGGCCGCGACACACTCGATCGCCAGTGCCCCCTGGCCGGGGGCAGGCAAAACCACGTCGGGCGACAGCAGCTGCGTCGCCTCGTCGATCCGACCGATCCGGGTCAGGCCGGCGGCGGCCAGCACGACCGCGTCCAGCTCGCCCTTCCGGACGAAGCCGATCCGGGTGTCGACGTTGCCGCGGACCGGGACGGTCTCGATGCGCTTGCCCAGCGTCCTGGCCCAGGCGTTGAGCTGCGCCATCCGCCGGGGGGAGCCGGTGCCCACGCGGGCGCCGTCGGGGAGTTCCTCGAAGGTGAGCCCGTCCCGCGCGATCAGCGCGTCCCGGGGGTCCACGCGCACGGGTATGGCCGCCAGGGCCAGCTCCGCGGGCTGCGCGGTCGGCAGGTCCTTCAGCGAGTGGACGGCGAAGTCGATCTCACCGGCCAGCAGCGCGTCGCGCAGCGCCGAGACGAAGACGCCGGTGCCACCGATCTGCGCCAGGTGTTCACGGGAGGTGTCGCCGTAGGTGGTGATCTCCACCAGTTCGACGGGGCGGCCGGTCAGCTCGCGCACCGCCTCGGCCACCTGCCCGGACTGGGCCATGGCGAGCGCGCTGCGCCGGGTGCCCAGTCGCAGGGGACTCATCGTGCTGTCGGTCATGCCCGCTCCCGTGCTGCATCGTGCTGGTCGGCTCGGGTGTCGGCCCTGCTGACGGCGGCGACCGTCTGGGGGTCGAGGTCGAAGAGCTCCCGCAGGGCGTCCGCGTATCCGGCGCCGCCGGGCTCGCTGGCGAGCTGCTTGACCCGCACCGTGGGCGCGTGCAGGAGCTTGTCGACGACCCGGCGGACGGTCTGGGTGATCTCCGCCCGCTGCTTGTCGTCGAGGTCGGGAAGGCGGCCGTCGAGCCGGGCGATCTCGCTGCTGACGACGTCCGCGGCCATGGTGCGCAGGGCGACCACGGTGGGGGTGATGTGCGCGGCCCGCTGGGCGGCGCCGAACGCGGCGACCTCCTCGGCGACGATGCCGCGCACCGTGTCCACGTCGGCGGCCATCGGGGCGTCGGCGGACGCCTCGGCCAGCGACTCGATGTCGACCAGGCGGGCCCCGTCGATCCGGTGCGCCGCGGCGTCGATGTCACGCGGCATGGCCAGGTCGAGCAGCCACATCCGGTCGTCGCGCCCGGCCAGCGCGGCGGCGATCCGCTCGCCGCTGAGCACCAGCCCGGACGCGCCGGTACACGAGATGACGATCTCGGCCCGGGCCAGCTCCGCCTCGACGGCCTCCATGGCGACGGCGCGGGCGGTCAGCCCGGTGGCCGCGCCCGGCCCGCCCGGCTCGGTCAGGATCTGCACCAGCCGCTCGGCGCGCGCCACCGTCCGGTTGGCGACGGCCAGTTCGCCGACGCCGTTGCGGACGAGGGTGGTCGCGGCCAGCGAGGACATCGAGCCGGCGCCGATCACCAGCGCCCGCTTGCCCCGCGCCCAGGCGGCGACGTCCGGGACCGCGGCCAGCTGCTCCAGGCCGAAGGTGACCAGCGACTGGCCGGCCTTGTCGATCCCGGTCTCGCTGTGCGCGCGCTTGCCGACCCGCAGGGCCTGCTGGAAGAGGTCGTTCAGCAGCCGCCCGGCGGTGTGCTGCTCCTGGGCGACGGCCAGCGCGTCCTTGATCTGTCCGAGGATCTGGCCCTCGCCGACGACCATGGAGTCCAGGCCGCAGGCCACCGAGAGGAGGTGGTGGACCGCCCGGTCCTCGTAGTGGACGTAGAGATAAGGGGTCAGCTCCTCCAGGCCGACGCCGCTGTGGCGGGCCAGGAGGGTGGACAGCTCGGCGACGCCGGCGTGGAACTTGTCCACGTCGGCGTAGAGCTCGATGCGGTTGCAGGTGGAGAGCACCGCGGACTCGGTGGCCGGCTCGGCCGACACCACGTCCTGCAGCAGCTTGCCGCGGCCCTCCGGGGCGAGCGCGGCCCGCTCCAGCACGCTCACCGGCGCGCTGCGATGACTCAGTCCGACGACCAGGAGGCTCATGCCGGCATCACCGCGGGCACGTCCCCGTCGGGTCCCTTGCGGTCGGTCGCGGTGGCGGTGGGCCGGGCCGGGGACGCCGGCGCGGTGTCCTCGGGACCCTCCATCGCCTCCGGACCGGCCTGGCCGGTCTCCTCGCCCGCCTTGCGCTGCTCGTGGAAGGCGAGGATCTGCAGCTCTATGGACAGGTCGACCTTGCGGACGTCCACCCCGTCCGGGACGGTCAGCACGGTCGGCGCGAAGTTGAGGATCGAGGTGACGCCCGCGGCGACCAGGCGGTCGCAGACCTGCTGCGCGGCGCCGGCCGGCGTGGCGATGACGCCGATCGAGACGCCGTTGTCCCCGATGATCTGCTCCAGCTCGTCGGTGTGCTGGACCGGGATGCCGGCGACCGGCTTGCCCGCCATGGCCGGGTCGGCGTCGATCAGCGCGGCGACCCGGAAACCGCGGGAGGCGAAGCCGCCGTAGTTGGCGAGCGCGGCGCCGAGGTTACCGATACCGACGATGACGACGGGCCAGTCCTGGGTGAGGCCGAGTTCCCGCGAGATCTGGTAGACGAGGTACTCCACGTCGTAGCCGACGCCACGGGTCCCGTAGGAGCCGAGGTAGGAGAAGTCCTTGCGCAGCTTCGCGGAGTTGACTCCCGCGGCGGCCGCGAGCTCCTCGGAGGACACCGTGGGGACCGAGCGCTCGGAGAGCGCGGTCAGTGCGCGCAGATACAGCGGTAGCCGGGCGACGGTGGCCTCGGGGATGCCTCGGCTTCGGGTCGCCGGTCGGTGAGTTCGGCCAGTTGCCACGGTGCTCCTGCGGGTAGAGCGGGGCTGTGGACGGCCGTGAGGAACCCGACCGCCCCGTCTCTTGCAGGCTATGTCTTTGTGAACGCGTGCACAAAGATGGTGTCCGTTTTGCCCGGCCAAAGTGATGGGGCTCACGCAGCTTTTACGGGGCCGCGCGGAACCAACTCCCGCGTCACACCGTTCGCACGCGCCACCGGCGATTCGCGGCAGCACCGACGGGAGCACGCGTCCTCACTCCTCACCGCCATCCCCCCGGACACCAACAAATCGCCCATCGATGGTACGCGAAACCATCCCTCCGGAACGCCGCCGCGAACCGGCACAATGACCCCATGGCCCCCTTGTTCAGCCGCGCCCCCCGCAAGAACCCCGCCGACCGGATGGTCACCCTCGTCCGGAAGCCGGGCTGCCACCTCTGCGACGACGCGCAGGCGGTGATCGAGAAGGTGTGCGCGGAGACCGGCGCCTCCTGGGAGCAGAAGGACATCACCGAGGACGCCGAGCTGTACCGCAAGTACTGGGAGCAGATTCCGGTCGTCCTCGTGGACGGCGCCCAGCACGACTTCTGGCGGGTCGACCCCCGGCGTCTGCGCACGGCACTGGGCACCTGAGCGCCGCCGGCCCGTCGACCGCCCGCACCCCGGCGCCCTCCGGATGGCCGTAACGCAACCGTCGACCGCCCCGCTGCTCCCTGACACGCGCCCGTAACCGGCTGCACCGAACAAACTGGCTACGCTAGCCGCATGGCCCGCCCGTCGCCCGCCCACCGCCCCGACCGGAGCCCCGCCGGGGCGCTCTTCCCCGCGGGGTGGTTCACCCGCCGCAGACGACCCGCCACGGCGCGCAGCGTGCTGGCCGGCGAGGCCGCGGCCGAGGCCGCCCGCAAGTCGTCCCAGGAGGCGCCACCCGCCGAGGCCCCGGCCGAGCCGGAGTTCCCGGTCGCCGGGGACACCAGCGCCGCAGCCTTCTTCGACCTCGACAACACGGTCATGCAGGGCGCCGCCCTCTTCCACTTCGGCCGCGGCCTGTACAAGCGGCACTTCTTCCACAAGCGCGACCTGGCCCGCTTCGCCTGGCAGCAGATCTACTTCCGGCTGGCCGGCGAGAACTCCGAGCACATGGCGGACGTCCGCAACAGCGCACTGTCCATCGTCCAGGGCCACCGCGTCGCCGAGCTGATGTCCATCGGCGAGGAGATCTACGACGAGTACATGGCCGAGCGGGTATGGCCCGGCACCCGAGCCCTGGCCCAGGCCCACCTCGACGCCGGCCAGAAGGTCTGGCTGGTGACCGCCGCGCCCGTCGAGACCGCGACGATCATCGCCCGCCGGCTGGGGCTGACCGGCGCCCTCGGCACGGTCGCCGAGTCCGTCGGCGGGATCTACACCGGCAAGCTGGTCGGCGAGCCGCTGCACGGCCCGGCGAAGGCCGAGGCGGTGCGCGCCCTGGCCGCCGCCGAGCACCTGGACCTGTCGCACTGCGCCGCCTACAGCGACTCGGCCAACGACATCCCGATGCTCTCGCTCGTCGGCCACCCCTACGCGATCAACCCCGACACCCGGCTGCGCAAGCACGCCCGGGAACACAGCTGGCGGGTGCGCGACTACCGGACCGGGCGCAAGGCCGTCCGGATCGGTATCCCGGCGGCCGCGGCCGTGGGTGCGCTCGCGGGTGGCGCGGCGGCGGCCGCCGCGCTCCAGCGCCGCCGTCGCTGACCGTCCTTGATCACCGGGCACGGCGCCGGGCCATCCGCACTCCCTACCCCCACCGTTGCCCCGTCAGTCCCTTTCCTGGCGGTTAACCACAACACGCCCTTCAACCAGGCAGATTGCGCTCCCTTCCGATCAATAGTTGCTCAATATTCGATACTTGATCCGCCACCAACCGGACACGGACCGTAAGTAATCGATGATTTGAGCAACTGGGTGTAGCGCTGCCTGTACGAAGCGTTATTCTCCTCAGACGCATTCCGGAACCCACACGTCCCTACGACGAGTGAACGGTCCCGCACTGCACGTGATGGAAGCTCTGCCTCTGGGAGTCCCGTGTACCCACACGTCGGGGTTGACGCCTCGGGCCTGGCTACGCTGCGTACGACACTCGTCGACCACCTGCGCAGTTTTGTCCCCACCGCGTACGCCGTCCCCGCATTCGCCACAGCCGTCCCCACCGGCCCCTGCTACGCGTTGGCCGACGGGAGCGCTGCGGTCGGCAAGGCCGCCTCCGCCGGCAGAACGCGCCGCGCCGGCACCGGTACCACCACCGCACGGCGCCCCGCGGACAGCGACAGCCGTCGCATGATGGATCTCGTCGAACGCGCGCAGGCCGGCGAGGCCGACGCCTTCGGTCGCCTCTACGACCAGTACGCCGACACCGTCTACCGCTACATCTACTACCGCGTGGGCGGCCGGGCCACGGCCGAGGACCTCACCAGCGAGACCTTCCTCCGCGCGCTGCGCCGCATCGGCACGTTCACCTGGCAGGGGCGGGACTTCGGCGCCTGGCTGGTGACCATCGCCCGCAACCTCGTCGCCGACCACTTCAAGTCCTCCCGCTTCCGCCTGGAAGTCACCACCGGAGAGATGCTCGACGCCAACGAGGTCGAGCGCAGCCCCGAGGACTCGGTCCTCGAATCCCTCTCCAACGCCGCCCTGTTGGAGGCGGTCCGCAAGCTCAACCCCCAACAGCAGGAATGCGTCACCCTGCGCTTCCTCCAGGGCCTCTCGGTCGCCGAGACCGCCCGCGTCATGGGCAAGAACGAGGGCGCCATCAAGACCCTCCAGTACCGGGCCGTCCGCACCCTGGCGCGGCTCCTCCCCGAAGACGCCCGCTGACAGCCGGCCCCTCGCCGCCGACACCCCCAACACCCCGCCCACCGCTCACCGTTGGTGATCGGGCATGCCCTGACGGTCAGATCATCGTGAGTGCGTAACCCGAGTGCCGCGCCGCTCGTTGTGCGGGATGCAGGCTCCACGCGGTCACGCCATGTCCGCAGCCCCTCACTCGTTCGAGTGGCCACGGATCACGGCGTGCAACCATCCGGCCCGTCTGGATAGTCAATGCCAGTCCGGGGAGTCGAGCGGGATGACGAGAGGAGGTGCCGCCCGTGATCGCGAATGTCTCGGTACACCGGCGGGCCAACGCCTTCGCCCAGGCCCTGGAGGAGCAGGTGCTCAGGGGCGCGGCGACCGAGGACCAGGTCGACAACGCGGCGCAAGCGCCGGTAGACGCACGGCTGTTGGCGGTCGCCGACGGCCTCGGGGAGCTCCCGAAGCCGGAGATGGCCGCCGAGGTCAAGACTGTCCAGCGTGCCCAGCTCATCGCGGCGATGGAGGCTGCCTTCGCCGAAGGCGCCACGCCCGGCGACACCCGGGTGCCCGAACAACGCGAGAGGAAGGGCACCCACCGGGCCGGCACATCGCTCGGCCGGCTGCGCCCGCGCTCCCGCCTCTCCAAGGGGCTGGCGGCCGGCGGCCTGACAGTCGGCGTCGCCGCCGGCGCGTTCAGCGGCGTCGCCGCGGCCAGTACCGACGCCCTCCCCGGCGACTCCCTGTACGGCCTCAAGCGCGGCATGGAAGACCTCCGGCTCACCATGAGCGACGACGACTCCGACCGCGGCCAGCTCTACCTCGACCAGGCGTCCACCCGCATGCTGGAGGCCCGCCGTCTGATGGAGCGCGGCCGGTCCGCGCAGCTCGACCACGAGGATCTCTTCGAGGTCCGCAAGGCGCTGGCCGGCGTCCGGCACGACGCGGGCGAGGGGCACCGCCTGCTGCACGCCGCCTACGAGCGCGACGGCTCGCTCGGCCCCATCCAGGCGCTGAACTCCTTCACCACGTCGCACCGCGACACCTGGACCCAGCTGCGTGACAGGCTCCCGGTACAGCTCACCGACGTGCGCGACGAGGTCAGTTCGGTCTTCGCCGCCATAGACGATGAGGTCGGCCCGCTGCTCCCGGCGACCCCGGACAGCCACAGCCGCCACCACGACACGCCGACCGACCGGGGTGCCGTCGGCGGCGCCAGCCGCCCGTCGCCGGCCGGCAGCGAGTCCCCGTCCGACTCCCACGGCACCGCCCAGCAGGCCCCGCGCCCCTCGGCCTCGCCGTCCCAGGAGCAGGGCGGTCTGCTCGGCGGCAGTACGGGCGGCCTGCTCGGCTCGCCCGGCAAGGGCAGCGCCTCCCCGCACGACGGCAACCACGGCAAGGACGGCACCGGCCACCCCGACGTCACGCTGCCGCCGCTGCTGCCCGGGCTCCTGCCCGAGCTGGGCATCGACGGCGACAACCTGCCCAAGTAGCCGGCCCGCCCGCGCGGCACGGGCCCGCGGCGGCCGGCGCAGCCCCCCGGCGCTCGGTGTTCTTCCGGTCCCCCCTCAGAAGAACACCGAGCGCCGCTGCACGAGCAGCTTGTAGAGGGTGTGCTGGATGGTCTCCCGGACCTGGTCGGTCAGGTTGAACATCAACATCGGGTCGTCGGCCGCCTCCGCCGGATAGCCCTCGGTCGCGATGGGCTCCCCGAACTGGATCGTCCACTTCGTCGGCAGCGGCACCGCGCCGAGCGGCCCCAGCCAGGGGAACGTCGGCGTGACCGGGAAGTACGGCAGCCCCAGCACCCGCGCCAGGGTCTTGGCGTTCCCGATCATCGGGTAGATCTCCTCGGCGCCCACGATGGAGCACGGCACGATCGGCACGCCGGCCTTCAGCGCCGTGGAGACGAAGCCGCCCCGCCCGAAGCGCTGGAGCTTGTAGCGGTCCGCGAACGGCTTCCCGATGCCCTTGAAGCCCTCCGGCATCACCCCGACGATCTCCCCGCGCTCCAGCAGCCGCTGGGCGTCCTCCGCGCAGGCGAGCGTGTGCCCGGCCTTGCGGGCCAGCTCGTTCATCACCGGCAGCACGAACACCAAATCGGCCGCCAGCAGCCGCAGGTGGCGCTGTGCCGGGTGATTGTCGTGCACCGCGACCTGGAGCATCAGGCCGTCCAGCGGGAGCGTCCCGGAGTGGTTGGCGACGATCAGCGCGCCGCCCTCGGCGGGGATGTTCTCCATCCCCTTGACCTCGACCCGGAAGTACTTGTCGTGGAGCGGCCGCAGCAGCGACATCAGGACCTGGTCGGTCAGCTCCTTGTCGTAGCCGAAGTCGTCGACCTCGTAGTCGCCGGTGATCCGCCGGCGCAGGAAGGCCAGCCCGCCCGCGATCCGCTCGTCCAGGGTCCGGCCGCCGGCCGGGCGCGGGGCCGGCGGCGGCTCCGGTTCGGTGCGGGCCTCCGGTACGGGCGCCAGGGCGGTGCCGCGCGCGGACCGCCGGGCCTTGCGGCGCGCCCGCGGTTCCTCGCCGAAGGGAATGACCTTGGCGTCCGCCATCGTGGGTGAACTCCTCACTGGATCGGGCCGCGGCGTGCGGAGAGCACACCGGCGAGCCGGTCGACGGTGCGGGCGAGGGACTCGGGCGGCAGCAGCCCGGGTCCGCGGCTGCGGGCGAATTCCTCGAAGGTCTCCGCCGTCGTGTACCGGGGGTGGAAGCCCAGTGTCTCGCGCATCTGGGTGGTCTCGACGACCCGGCCGTGGGTCAGCATCCGGATCTGCTCGGGCGAGAAGTCCGTGATGCCGAGCGACCGCAGGGCGGTGCCGGCCCAGGTCACGGTGGGCAGGAAGAGCGGGAGGGTGGGCCGGCCCAGGCGCCGGGAGACCTGCGAGAGCAGCAGGACGCCGTCACCCGCGATGTTGAACGTGCCGCTGTTGAGGGTGCCGCGGCGCGGCGCGGCGGCGGCGATCCGCAACACGTCGATCGCGTCGTCCTCGTGGACGAACTGCAACCGCGGGTCGTAGCCGAGGACGGTGGGCAGCACGGGCAGCGAGAAGTACTCGGCGAGCGGGGAGTCCGCGCACGGCCCGATGACGTTGGCGAACCGCAGGACGCAGACCGCCACGTCGGGGCGGCGCCGGGCGAAGCCGCGGACGTACCCCTCGACCTCGACGGTGTCCTTCGCGAAGCCGCCGCTGGGCAACGACTTGGGCGGGGTGTTCTCGGTGAAGACCGCCGGGTCGCGCGGCGCGGAGCCGTAGACGCTGGTGCTGGACTTGATGACCACGCGCTGGACGTTCGGGGCCTTCTGGCAGGCGCCGAGCAGCTGCATGGTGCCGATGACGTTGGTCTCCTTCACGGAGGCCCGGCCGCCGCGACTGCCCAGGGGCGTGCCGTTGATGTCCATGTGGACGACGGTGTCGACGCCCGTTTCGGCCAGGACCCGGGCGATCGCCGGATGCCGGATGTCGGCCTTGAGGAATTCCGCCTCGCCCAGGGGGTGCTCCGGTGTCACGGCATCGACCCCGATCACCCGATCGACGTCGGGATCGCGCTGGATCCGGCGGACGAACCGGCCCCCCAGCTGCCGTGCGACGCCCGTGACGAGCACGACGTTGCCCAAGATCGGCCCTCCTTCCCGCAGCGGCTTCCGCCTGCGCCGAGATGTGCGGCTCACGCTATCGGGTCGGTGTTGCGCGGCGATGACCGCACGATGCCCGTAACGACATTTGCGTACGACCACCGTCCATACGGCCCACAAAAGCACCGCGGCTCCCTATCGCCCGAGGGGCGACAAGGAGCCGCGAAATCGTGATCAGCGTCGCTTACTTCTTGTTGCGACGCTGCACACGGGTGCGCTTGAGCAGCTTGCGGTGCTTCTTCTTCGCCATCCGCTTGCGCCGCTTCTTGATAACAGAGCCCACGACTACCCTCGCTCACTTCGTATCACTCGGTGCGGGGCGTCCGAGCCCACACTACCTACATCGGGCCAGGGTACCCGGCGCCGGCCGTACCGCGTAATCCGAGGGTCGTCGAACGAGCCGTCAGGCCGACTCCACCCCCACATACGACTCACGGAGATAGTCGTGGACGGCCTGCTCCGGCACCCGGAAAGACCGTCCCACGCGAATCGCGGGCAGATGACCGCTGTGCACCAGGCGGTACACGGTCATCTTCGACACTCGCATCACCGTGGCGACCTCCGCCACTGTCAGAAATACAACCTCGTTCAACGGCCTCTGGTCCGCAGCCATCACACACCTGCACCTTCCGCATAAGACGGGCACCGGCTTCCCCTCCGGTGACTCTTCGTCGCCATGCGTTCACTCCCCAGATTAGGGGCGGGTGATGCGAGTGGGGAAGAGGAGCAGCGAACGACCGCCAATCAGGACAGATGCGCCCTATTGAGGATGTAGCGGATCAGGGGGCGGTAGTGCGTCGACCGGACGGCATCATCGAGCGGCACCACCGCGGACAGCCGTCCCTCCGCCCTCCCGACGAACGGCGCGGGGTCGTCGGCGTCCGCCAGCCCGATCGCCTCGATGCCCAGCTGACCTGCCCCGCAGACCCATCCGTGGTCCCCGATGACCAGCCCCGGAAGCGGCCCGGCGGACGCCGCTGCGACCCCCAGAGCGGTCCGCACCGGCAGCGGTGAATGGGTGTGCACGCCCCCCTCGGAGGGTGCGCCCCGCACGCCGGGCTCGCGCATCAGCGCGACTCCCCGTACGTAATCGAGGACCCGGGTGCGTACTCCGAACCGGGTCGCTATGTCGACACGATGGCCATACGCCGGGGTGAGGACGGTGCAGCCCGCCGACGAGAGGGCGTCTGCGAGGGCGGCGTAGAACTCCAGCAGCCGGTGCGGGTGCCCGGTGCCGAGCAGCACCGGCACCCGACGGCCGGCCGCCACGGCGAGCCGGTCGGCGAACGCGTCCAACCCGGCGATCGTCCGGTCGGGATCGATCACATCCAGACCTGAAGTATGCGCGGGATCGGCTGAAATACCGCACTCCTGTCCCATCAGTCGCAGGACTTCACCGAAGGACCAGTCCCGTTCGGGATCCAACCCCAGCAGCGCCCGCGGATCGCGCGCCGCGAAGAGCCGGTAGCGCCGCAGACTCTGCTCCCGCGTGGTCGCGATCGTCCCCGCGAGCCGCGCCTCGATCAGGTGCGCCCGCAGCGCCCCGGTGCCCAACACGGGCCCCATGCTGGCCGTTCGACCGGGATGCGGATGCCCTAACCGACGGGTAGTCACACATCCGGGGCAGCCCCGACCCAAACGGGAATGCCCCTTCCCCCCACCACGTTGTGGCCCCGCAGGGGGGCCTCGCATCCCCTACGGGTTCTGTTCCCCCACCCCCTACGGCATCCCCCGCCGCCTCACGGCAACAGCCCGTGCGACGGGAACACCGCCCGACGGGTGGCCAGCACCGCCTGGTCGAGCCGGTCGGCCGGGTCGTAGCCGCCCTCGGCGAAGTCCCGCCACTGCGGAGTCCGCCCGTCCGTCATCCGGTACGGCGCCAACTGCCGCGTCCTGCGGAACACTTCGTGCCGCCACTCCTCCGGCACCGGCGACGTCGGGTCGATCGGCCGGTGCCCGGCGATCGCCGCCAGGTGCGTCCAGCTGCGCGGCACCACCTCCACCACCGCATAGCCGCCGCCCCCGAGCGCGACCCAGCGCCCGTCCGCGTACTCGTGCGCCAACGCGTGACAGGACTCGGCCACCGCACGCTGCGCGTCCAGGCTCACCGCGAGATGCGCGAGCGGGTCCTCGAAATGGGTGTCGGCGCCGTGCTGGGTGACCAGGGCCTGGGGCCGGAACGCGGCCAGCAGTTCCGGCACCACGGCATGGAAGGCCCGCAGCCAGCCCGCGTCGGCGGTGCCGGCCGGCAGCGCCACGTTCACCGCACTGCCCTCCGCACCCTCCCCGCCGGTCTCCTCCGGCCAGCCGGTCTGCGGGAACAGCGTCCGCGGATGCTCGTGCAACGAGATCGTCAGCACCCGCGGGTCCTCCCAGAACGCCGCCTGGACGCCGTCCCCGTGGTGCACGTCCACATCCACGTACGCCACGCGCTCGGCGCCCAGCTCCAGCAGCCGGGCGATCGCCAGCGCCGCGTCGTTGTAGACGCAGAATCCGGACGCGCCTCCGGGCATCGCGTGGTGCAGCCCGCCCGCGAAGTTCACCGCGTGCTCCGCCTCACCGCGCCAGACGGCCTCCGCCGCCCCCACCGACTGCCCGGCGATCAGCGCCGACGCCTCGTGCATCCCGGGGAACGCCGGGTCGTCCTCGGTGCCCAGGCCGTATTCGAGGTCCGCGGACTCCGGGTCGGCGGACGCCCGGCGGACCGCCTCGATGTAGTCCTCACGGTGCACCAGGCGCAGCGTGGAGTCGCCGGCCGGCTTGGCGGCCACCACCTCCAGCGGCCCCCGATGGAGCTCGTACGCCTCCACCAGACGCATCGTCAGGGCGAGCCGGACGGGGTCCATCGGATGCCCCGGCCCGAAGTTATAGCCCGTTACTGCCTCGTCCCACATCAGCTGTGCGCGGCCGCTCATGGTCGTCACCGTATCGGGCCGAGGACGACCCGAACGAGCGGGCGTACACCAATGTCACCAGGACCAGCACCATCGGTACGAGCATCGCCCCGCGATAGGTCCAGGCGTCCCCCAGCCCGCCCACCAACGGGGATCCGATCAGAAATCCCACATAGTTGAAGATGTTCAGCCGCGCGATGGTCGGATCCGAAGCACTCGGACCATGGCGCTCGACCGCGTACCGCCCGGCCGCCGCGAAGGTCTGCGGCACGATGACGCACAACCCGAGCCCCAGCAGGACGAACCCCGCCATCCCGACCCAGGCCCCCGGCGCCGCCGCCACCACCGCGAAGCCGACCGCCGCGACCACGGTCCCGATCCGCACCACCGCGACCGGCCCGAAGCGCCGCACCCCCAGATCCCCCACGGCCCGCCCGAGCAGCGCCGTCACCATGTAGACGTTGTACGGGACCGTCGACAACTGCTCCGAGCTGCCCAGTACGTCCTTCAGATACTTCGCGCTCCAGTTGGAGACCGTCGAGTCGCCGATGTACGCGAACGCCATCACCAGGCACAGCGGCAACAGCAGCCGCATCGCGACCGGCGTCCCGCTCGCCGTCCCCCCGACGCCCTCCGCCCCGCCCCGGTCCTCGCCGTCCACGAACCACCGGCCGATGACCAGCACCAGCGGGACAGCCACCGCCACCACCGGCCCGTACAGCACCACCAGCGGCAGTTCCCAGTGCGCCCCGGCCCACGCCAGCGAGGCGCCCACGATCCCGCCCAGGCTGTACGCGGCGTGGAAGCCGAGCATGATGCTCCGCCCGTAGGACCGTTGGAGACTCACCCCGAGCATGTTCATCGACGCGTCCAGGCCGCCCACGGTCAGCCCGAACACGGCCAGCGCCACCGCGGCCTGCGCCAGCGACCCGACCGCTCCGACCGCCAGCAGCACCAGGCACACCACCGGCTGCACGATGCGCAGCACGACGCTCGGCCGCACCCGCTTCACCAGGTGCTCGGTGCCGACGCTGCCGACGCCGGCGAGCACCGGAACGGCCGCCAGGAAGACTGGCAGCAGGCCGTCGGAGATGCCGTAGCGCGTCTGGATCGCCGGTATACGGGTCACGAGCAGGGCGAAGACCGCCCCCTGGGCGAAGAAGCTGAGGGCGAGCGAGACCCGGCCACGGCGGAGCCGCGCTCCCGGTACCAGAGGGGGCGTCATGGCGCGTCAGCCTAGAACTCCGGGCTACCACTGGGTAGATGGATCACTCGCCCAATTCCGCCTGGTGTACGAGTAGTTGGCGGACCGGCGGGCGGATACCGCCCCGCACCCGTCCTTACCGCACCAACTGCGGCAGCTCCGCCATATCCCTGAACAGCGCGGTGGCCCCGGCCTCCCTCAGCTTCGCCGCCGGCGTCATCGCCGTGAACCCGAACACGTCCATCCCCGCGGCCACCGCTGCCCGCACGCCCAACGGGCTGTCCTCGACCACCGCACACCGCCCCGGCGCGACACCCATTTCCCTCGCCGCGTGCAGAAACAGGTCGGGCGCCGGCTTCCCCCGCGCCACATCCTGCGACGAGAAGACCCGCTCCGCACCGAACCGCTCGAACAGCCCTGTCTTCGTCAGCGCCACCCTGATCCGCTCATGGCTCCCCGACGAACCGACGCAGTACGGCACGCCGTCCGCGGCGAGCTTCTCCAGGACCGCCTCCACCCCCGGCACCGGTTGCAGCCGGCGACGGAACTCGTCGAAGACCCGCGTGTGGAAACCGCTCTCGAAATCCGCCGGCAGTGCACGCCCGGACTTCTCCCGCACCATGTCCCGCACCCGCTGCACCGACCCGCCCATGAAGTCACGCAGCGATTCCTCGTACGTGGTGGGGTGCCCCAGTTCGGTGAGATAGCCGGCGAGGATCCGGTTGGAGATCGGCTCGCTGTCGACCAGTACACCGTCATTGTCGAAAATGATCAGGTCATAACGCATCAAACGAGCGTACCCAGCCCTACGGAAGGACAACGCAAAGAAGCCCTGTTGGGAACCGAGGTTCCCAACAGGGCTTCTTCTAAAATTAGTTCGGCGGCGTCCTACTCTCCCACAGGGTCCCCCCTGCAGTACCATCGGCGCTGAAAGGCTTAGCTTCCGGGTTCGGAATGTAACCGGGCGTTTCCCTAACGCTATAACCACCGAAACACTATGAAACTATGAACAACCGTTGGTCTGTTCGTGGCTTCAGAACCAACACAGTGGACGCGAGCAACTGAGGACAAGCCCTCGGCCTATTAGTACCAGTCAACTCCACACCTTACGGCGCTTCCATATCTGGCCTATCAACCCAGTCATCTACTGGGAGCCTTACCCCATCAAGTGGGTGGGAGCCCTCATCTCGAAGCAGGCTTCCCGCTTAGATGCTTTCAGCGGTTATCCTTTCCGAACGTAGCCAACCAGCCATGCCCTTGGCAGAACAACTGGCACACCAGAGGTCCGTCCGTCCCGGTCCTCTCGTACTAGGGACAGCCCTTCTCAAGACTCCTACGCGCGCAGCGGATAGGGACCGAACTGTCTCACGACGTTCTAAACCCAGCTCGCGTACCGCTTTAATGGGCGAACAGCCCAACCCTTGGGACCGACTCCAGCCCCAGGATGCGACGAGCCGACATCGAGGTGCCAAACCATCCCGTCGATATGGACTCTTGGGGAAGATCAGCCTGTTATCCCCGGGGTACCTTTTATCCGTTGAGCGACGGCGCTTCCACAAGCCACCGCCGGATCACTAGTCCCTACTTTCGTACCTGCTCGACCCGTCAGTCTCACAGTCAAGCTCCCTTGTGCACTTACACTCAACACCTGATTACCAACCAGGCTGAGGGAACCTTTGGGCGCCTCCGTTACCCTTTAGGAGGCAACCGCCCCAGTTAAACTACCCACCAGACACTGTCCCTGATCCGGATCACGGACCCAGGTTAGACATCCAGCACGACCAGAGTGGTATTTCAACAACGACTCCACACCAACTGGCGTTGGCGCTTCAAAGTCTCCCACCTATCCTACACAAGCCGAACCGAACACCAATATCAAGCTATAGTAAAGGTCCCGGGGTCTTTCCGTCCTGCTGCGCGAAACGAGCATCTTTACTCGTAATGCAATTTCACCGGGCCTATGGTTGAGACAGTCGAGAAGTCGTTACGCCATTCGTGCAGGTCGGAACTTACCCGACAAGGAATTTCGCTACCTTAGGATGGTTATAGTTACCACCGCCGTTTACTGGCGCTTAAGTTCTCAGCTTCGCCCCACCGAAATGGAGCTAACCGGTCCCCTTAACGTTCCAGCACCGGGCAGGCGTCAGTCCGTATACATCGCCTTACGGCTTCGCACGGACCTGTGTTTTTAGTAAACAGTCGCTTCTCGCTGGTCTCTGCGGCCACCCCCAGCTCACCGTGTAAAACGGATCACCAGAAATGGCCCCCCTTCTCCCGAAGTTACGGGGGCATTTTGCCGAGTTCCTTAACCATAGTTCACCCGAACGCCTCGGTATTCTCTACCTGACCACCTGAGTCGGTTTAGGGTACGGGCCGCCTTGAAACTCACTAGAGGCTTTTCTCGACAGCATAGGATCATCCACTTCACCACAATCGGCTCGGCATCAGGTCTCAGCCTTAACGTGCGACGGATTTACCTACCACACGGCCTACACCCTTACCCCGGGACAACCACCGCCCGGGCTGGACTACCTTCCTGCGTCACCCCATCGCTTACCTACTACAAGTCTGGTCCGTCGGCTCCACCACTCCCCTCAACTCCGAAGAGATCAGGGCGGCTTCACGGACTTAGCATCGCCTGATTCAGTATTGGGCGCTTCAAAGCGGGTACCGGAATATCAACCGGTTGTCCATCGACTACGCCTGTCGGCCTCGCCTTAGGTCCCGACTTACCCTGGGCAGATCAGCTTGACCCAGGAACCCTTAGTCAATCGGCGCAAGAGTTTCCCACTCTTGTATCGCTACTCATGCCTGCATTCTCACTCGTGAACCGTCCACAACTCGTTTCCACGGCTGCTTCACCCGGCACACGACGCTCCCCTACCCATCACGATCCCCGTTGGGGGTAATACCGCAATGACACGACTTCGGCGGTGTACTTGAGCCCCGCTACATTGTCGGCGCGGAATCACTTGACCAGTGAGCTATTACGCACTCTTTCAAGGGTGGCTGCTTCTAAGCCAACCTCCTGGTTGTCTCTGCGACTCCACATCCTTTCCCACTTAGCACACGCTTAGGGGCCTTAGTCGATGCTCTGGGCTGTTTCCCTCTCGACCATGGAGCTTATCCCCCACAGTCTCACTGCCGCGCTCTCACTTACCGGCATTCGGAGTTTGGCTAAGGTCAGTAACCCGGTAGGGCCCATCGCCTATCCAGTGCTCTACCTCCGGCAAGAAACACACGACGCTGCACCTAAATGCATTTCGGGGAGAACCAGCTATCACGGAGTTTGATTGGCCTTTCACCCCTAACCACAGGTCATCCCCCAGGTTTTCAACCCTGGTGGGTTCGGTCCTCCACGAAGTCTTACCTCCGCTTCAACCTGCCCATGGCTAGATCACTCCGCTTCGGGTCTTGAGCATGCTACTCCAACGCCCTATTCGGACTCGCTTTCGCTACGGCTTCCCCACACGGGTTAACCTCGCAACATACCGCAAACTCGCAGGCTCATTCTTCAAAAGGCACGCAGTCACGACGCAAAGAACAAGTCTCTGCGCGACGCTCCCACGGCTTGTAGGCACACGGTTTCAGGTACTATTTCACTCCGCTCCCGCGGTACTTTTCACCATTCCCTCACGGTACTATCCGCTATCGGTCACCAGGGAATATTTAGGCTTAACGGGTGGTCCCGCCAGATTCACACGGGATTTCTCGGGCCCCGTGCTACTTGGGTGTCTCTCAAGCAAGCCGCTAACGTTTCAGCTACGGGGGTCTTACCCTCTACGCCGGACCTTTCGCATGTCCTTCGCCTACATCAACGGTTTCTAACTCGCCCTGCCGCCGGCAGACGACAGAAGAGAGATCCCACAACCCCAACCACGCAACCCCTGCCGGGTATCACACGTGACTGGTTTGGCCTCATCCAGTTTCGCTCGCCACTACTCCCGGAATCACGGTTGTTTTCTCTTCCTGCGGGTACTGAGATGTTTCACTTCCCCGCGTTCCCTCCACACTGCCTATGTGTTCAGCAGCGGGTGACAGCCCATGACGACTGCCGGGTTTCCCCATTCGGACACCCCCGGATCAAAGCTCGGTTGACAGCTCCCCGGGGCCTATCGCGGCCTCCCACGTCCTTCATCGGTTCCTGGTGCCAAGGCATCCACCGTGCGCCCTTAAAAACTTGGCCACAGATGCTCGCGTCCACTGTGCAGTTCTCAAACAACGACCAGCCACCCACCACCCCAACCCGAAGGCTGAGTTCACTGGGACCGGCATCCCGAAGGCTCAGACCATAGTCCGCACCCTCAGACACCCAACAGCGTGCCCGACCCGACCAGATGAGACCCTGCGTTCCACGCCGAAGCAGTACTAACAGTCCTCACACCAATCGCGCCGAGTAGTCAACGTTCCACCCATGAGCTAACCACCGTCGAACATTCGCCGACGTAGTGGCTCTGGACAATCTTGCGACCGTCTAGATGCTCCTTAGAAAGGAGGTGATCCAGCCGCACCTTCCGGTACGGCTACCTTGTTACGACTTCGTCCCAATCGCCAGTCCCACCTTCGACGATTCCCTCCCACAAGGGGTTGGGCCACCGGCTTCGGGTGTTACCGACTTTCGTGACGTGACGGGCGGTGTGTACAAGGCCCGGGAACGTATTCACCGCAGCAATGCTGATCTGCGATTACTAGCAACTCCGACTTCATGGGGTCGAGTTGCAGACCCCAATCCGAACTGAGACCGGCTTTTTGAGATTCGCTCCACCTCGCGGCATCGCAGCTCATTGTACCGGCCATTGTAGCACGTGTGCAGCCCAAGACATAAGGGGCATGATGACTTGACGTCGTCCCCACCTTCCTCCGAGTTGACCCCGGCAGTCTCCTGTGAGTCCCCATCACCCCGAAAGGCATGCTGGCAACACAGAACAAGGGTTGCGCTCGTTGCGGGACTTAACCCAACATCTCACGACACGAGCTGACGACAGCCATGCACCACCTGTACACCGACCACAAGGGGGGCACTATCTCTAATGCTTTCCGATGTATGTCAAGCCTTGGTAAGGTTCTTCGCGTTGCGTCGAATTAAGCCACATGCTCCGCTGCTTGTGCGGGCCCCCGTCAATTCCTTTGAGTTTTAGCCTTGCGGCCGTACTCCCCAGGCGGGGAACTTAATGCGTTAGCTGCGGCACGGACGACGTGGAATGTCGCCCACACCTAGTTCCCAACGTTTACGGCGTGGACTACCAGGGTATCTAATCCTGTTCGCTCCCCACGCTTTCGCTCCTCAGCGTCAGTATCGGCCCAGAGATCCGCCTTCGCCACCGGTGTTCCTCCTGATATCTGCGCATTTCACCGCTACACCAGGAATTCCGATCTCCCCTACCGAACTCTAGCCTGCCCGTATCGAATGCAGACCCGGGGTTAAGCCCCGGGCTTTCACATCCGACGTGACAAGCCGCCTACGAGCTCTTTACGCCCAATAATTCCGGACAACGCTCGCGCCCTACGTATTACCGCGGCTGCTGGCACGTAGTTAGCCGGCGCTTCTTCTGCAGGTACCGTCACTCTCGCTTCTTCCCTGCTGAAAGAGGTTTACAACCCGAAGGCCGTCATCCCTCACGCGGCGTCGCTGCATCAGGCTTTCGCCCATTGTGCAATATTCCCCACTGCTGCCTCCCGTAGGAGTCTGGGCCGTGTCTCAGTCCCAGTGTGGCCGGTCGCCCTCTCAGGCCGGCTACCCGTCGTCGCCTTGGTGAGCCACTACCTCACCAACAAGCTGATAGGCCGCGGGCTCATCCTTCACCGCCGGAGCTTTCCACACGGAGATCATGCGACCCCGTGTCATATCCGGTATTAGACCCCGTTTCCAGGGCTTGTCCCAGAGTGAAGGGCAGATTGCCCACGTGTTACTCACCCGTTCGCCACTAATCCCCGACCGAAGCCGGTTCATCGTTCGACTTGCATGTGTTAAGCACGCCGCCAGCGTTCGTCCTGAGCCAGGATCAAACTCTCCGTGAATGCTTACCGGTAATCCGGTATCAACACTCGCGTTGAGCGGAACCACAAGGAGGAATAATCCTCGCGGTTCACAGCGTCCTCGCTGTGCGCCTCCCAAAGCTATTGGAAGGACTTTTCAAAGGAACCTCATCTCCAAGATGGAGACGGGGTATCAACATATCTGGCGTTGACTTTTGGCACGCTGTTGAGTTCTCAAGGAACGGACGCTTCCTTCGGCCACCCTCTCGGGCTTCCTCCGGGCGCTTCCCTTCGGTCTTGCGTCTCCGACTCTATCAGATCCTTTCGGCCCCGATTTTCGCCGGTGCGATTCGGCCTTTCGGCTTCCTCGCGGTTCCAACCTTACCAGATCCGTTTCCGTCTCTGGCCCCCTGCTGGAGCGGGGTCCGGCCGCTTCACTTTCGCTTTTCGGCCTTTCCGACTTTATCAGATCTTCTTTCTGTTCCGGCCCGCTTCTCAGTGAGTTGCGGTCGGTTCGAATTTCGATCCGATTCCCCGTCGGCGGGGTGTTCACTACGTTAGCGGAATTCCTCGCTGACGCCTAATCAGGCGCCCGGAATGAATTTCGGCATGCGAAATTCGCTCCCATTGAGGGACCGTGCAGTAGTGGGTTGCCGCGAAGCGGCGGGATGGCTACCGCAGAACCGTTCCGGCTCGTTGGCAACTCGGAGAACACTACGGATCGGGGAGGGGCGTGTCAAACCCGGTCAGTCGAGGTCGCTCAGGCGGCCCTCGGCGTCGGGTTGGGCCTCCTCGACGCGGCGCAGCAGCCGGGTCAACGCATCGCCGAGGATGCGGCGTTGCTCGCCGGAGAGGTCCTGGAGGAGATCCTCCTCGAAGACCGATGCCATACGCATCGCCTCCAGCCACTTCTCGCGGCCCTCGTGGGTCAGCTCGACGATCACTCGGACGCGGTTGGTCTCGTCGCGCTCGCGGGTGACCAGACCCTCGCTCGCCATGCGGTCGATGCGGTGGGTCATGGCGGCCGGCGTGAGGCCGAGGCGCTTGGCGAGTTCGCCGGGGCCCATGCGGTAGGGCGCGCCGGAGACGACGAGGGCCTTGAGGACCTCCCATTCGGCGTTGCTGATGCCGAGGGTGGCGGTCTGGCGTCCGTAGGCGACGTTCATCCGCCGGTTGAGGCGCTGAAGTGCGGAGACGACCTGCTCCACCTGGGGGTCGAGGTCCCGGAACTCGCGCTGGTAGGCCGCGATCTGTTCCTCAAGGCTCGGCTCGGAGTGACCGGCGGGCGCATCTGAGGGCTCTGGCATGCGGCGCAGTATGACACGAAAGTCATTGGCGTTGAAGTTCTTCGTCATGTAGTCTTTACCTTCGAACTTTAGGGTCGAAGTCTTGAGGGTGTGACTGTCCGGTCTTGGACGTCCCGGGTGTCGTGAACGCCGAGGACGCTGTGGACACCGCCTCGACTCGGCCCGGGGGGTTCCTGACTCGTATCCGTCTTTTGTGACCTGACCTAGGTAGGTGAGTGTGACCACCGCGATGGGCGCCGCGCTGCGCCGGATCCAGCTGGGGAACGCGCTGAGCGCGTTCGGCAGCGGCTTCACCGTGCCGTATCTGTACGTCTACGTGGCGAACGTGCGGCATCTCGGTGCGAATACGGCTGGTGCGGTGCTGGCGATGCTGGCGATCTCCGCACTGATCGTGCTGCCGCTGACCGGACGGGTCATCGACCGGCGGGGGCCGCTCCCGGTGGCCGTCGTCGGTACGGTCTCGGCCGCCGTCGGTTCGCTGGGGATCGGGCTGTCGGCCACCGAGCCGATGGTCATCGCGTCGGCGGTGGCGCTGGGGGCCGGTATCGCGGTGATCCAGCCGGCGCTCGCCACGATGATCGTGTGGTGCTCGACGACGGTGACCCGGTCGCGGGCGTTCGCCACCCAGTTCTTCCTGAACAACCTGGGGCTCGGCATAGGCGGCCTGGTCGGCGGTCAGCTGGTGGACGAGACGCACGCGTCGAGCTTTGTGCGGCTGTTCGCGATCGAGGCCGTGATGTTCCTGGTGCTGGGCGCGGCGATCGCAACCGTACGGCTGCCGCGGGCGCCGAAGGTCGAGGACGCGGTGCCGACGGAGGAGCGGGCCAAGGGCGCCTGGCGGGTGCTGTTCGGCGACCGCCGGATGGTGTGGCTGTGCGTGCTGGGCTTCGTGCTGTTCTTCGCCTGCTACGGGCAGTTCGAGTCGGGGCTGGCGGCGTACGCCACGGAGGTGACCCGGATCGCGCCGGCGACGCTGGGCATCGCCCTGGCGGCCAACACGGCGGCGATCGTGGTGGCCCAGTTCGTGGTGCTGAAGCTCGTCGAGCGGCGGCGTCGGAGCCGGGTGATGGCGCTGGTGGGCGTGATCTGGACGGTGGCGTGGCTGGCCGCCGGACTGTCCGGGCTGGTGCACGGGAGCCAGGTGGTGGCGACCGTCCTGCTGATCTCCACGTATGCGCTGTTCGGCGTCGGGGAGTCGCTGCTGGCGCCGACGGTGGCGCCGCTGGTGGCGGATCTGGCGCCGACCTCGCTGATCGGCCAGTACAACTCTGCGTTCGCACTGGTCAAGCAGTTGGCGCTGGCGGTCGGGCCGGCCGTGGGGGCGCTGATGGTCGGGCACGGGATGCATGTCGCGTACATCGCGATGCTGGTGGTGTGCGCGGTCGGGATCTCGGTGCTGGCGCTGCGGCTGGGGCGGATGCTGACCCCGGCCCAGGACCAGCCGCACCGGGTGGCGGCCCTGCCCGCGCAGCGGGTGGAGGCCGAGCCGGTGTCCGCGGGCGTGTGAGAGGCGGTCCGGGGGCGGCGCCCGCTGTTGGCGCGGCGCCGCCCTCGGGTGGAGGCGACCTAGCCCCTGGGCAGGGCGAATTCGCACCAGACGGCCTTGCCGCCGCCCGGGGTGCGGCGGGAGCCCCAGGAGGAGGCGATGGTGGCGACGATGGAGATGCCGCGGCCGGTCTCGTCCACGGGCTCGGCCCGTCGGCGGCGGGGCAGGTGGTCGTCGCCGTCGGTGACCTCGATGATCAGGCGACGGTCGGTGCGGCGCAGCCGTAGGCGCATCGGCGGGGTGCCGTGCTGGAGGGAGTTGGCGACGAGTTCGCTGGCGGCCAGGACACCGAGGTCGTGGAGTTCCGGGGAGAAGCGCCAGGAGGCGAGGACGCCGGAGGCGAAGGCGCGGGCGCGCGGTGCCGCCTCGGTGCCGCCGTGGAGTTCGAGGGCGGCGTTGTGGAACAGCTCGGCGTCGTGGCCCGTACGGACCGGGTTCTGGATGACGAGGATGGCGACGTCGTCGTCGTGCGCGGCGGTGATGCCCAGGGAGCGCAGCAGCCGGTCGCAGACGATGTCGGGGGTGCCGGTGGAGCCGGCGAAGGCGCGCTCCAGGGCGGCGACGCCCTCGTCGATGTCCTTGTCCCGGCGTTCGACGAGGCCGTCGGTATAGAGGACGGCGCTGCTGCCGGCGGCTAGCGGGACGGAGCCGGAGGTGTGCAGCCAGCCGCCGGTGCCCAGCGGCGGGCCGGTCGGTTCGGCGGCGCGGCGGATGGTGCCGTCGGCGTCCCGGACGAGCATCGGCAGATGGCCGGCCGAGGCGTAGACCAGGCGGCCCTCGTTGGGGTCGTGGACGGCGTAGACGCAGGTGGCGATCTGGCTGGCGTCGATCTCGGCGGCCAGGCCGTCGAGGAGTTGGAGGACCTCGTGGGGCGGGAGGTCCAGGCGGGCGTAGGCGCGGACCGCGGTGCGGAGCTGGCCCATGACGGCGGCGGCGCGCACCCCGCGGCCCATGACGTCGCCGATGACCAGGGCCGTCCGGCCGGCGCCGAGGGTGATGACGTCGTACCAGTCGCCGCCGACCGCGGCGTCCGTGCCGCCGGGCTGGTAGGTGGCGGCGACCCGCAGGTCGTCGGGCTGCTCCAGTTCCTGGGGCAGCAGTGAGCGCTGGAGGGTGACCGCGGCGGCGCGCTGGCGGGCCTCGCTGGCGCGGAGCCGTTCGGCGGACTCGATCTGGTCGGTGACCTCGGCGCCGAAGACCAGGACGCCCTTGTGCGGGGCGACGCAGGCGACCTCGGGGTCGGGGGCCGGGCCGCTGGCGGCGACCTCGATGGGGGTGCAGGTGAAGGTGTAGTAGCCGTCGCGGGTGCGGTCGCCGCCGGCGCCGGCCGGGACCTTGCGGGACTTGACGGTGCGGGGTTTGCCGCTGCGCAGGACCTGGTCCATCAGGGGCAGCAGGCCCAGTTCGCCGAGTTCGGGGAGGGCCTCGCGGGCGGTGTGGCCGGCCGGGCGGGGGCCGAAGACGCCGGCGTAGGCGCTGTTGACGTAGGCGATGCGGTGCTCGGGGCCGTAGACGACGGCGACCAGGGCGGGGATGGTGCCGAGGATGTCGTGGACGGAGAGCGCGTCGACGGTGGGGGGCGCGGTGGGCGGCGGGGCGTCCTCGCCGGAGCCCTCGGCGCGGGCGGCGGGGACGGTGTCGGAGGGGTCGTCGGTGGGCGCGGCGGAGTGCGCCGTGGGCCCCGACGGGGCGGACGGCGTGGCGGCGCGGTCGGACCGGGCGGCGGTGCGCCGCTGCGTGCCGGGGAATTTGGCGCTCCAGCGCGTGAAGATCACGGAGGGATACCTCTTACTTCGCGTCGTCGCGCGGGGTCGGGCCATCGGCGTGGGGGCGGGCCCCGTGGTGGGGCGGAGGGCACGATCGGCACCCTCTGGCGGAATGCAGCAAACGTCCTGAATCCTCGTGATTGTCACTCTTCGCAGATACGAGCCCACCCATGGTCACACGTCCAGTGTGGCCGACCGGACGGTCATCCGTCAGACGCCGGACGTCGAGGCGTAGTTCCCGGCCCGGGGGCGGTCGGCCCGGGCCGTCCGGGCGGCCGGTCAACGTCCCTGGTCGGGCGGTCGGTCAGCTGGTTTCGTTGTGCCGGCCGGTGCCCGCGGCGAGTTCGAATTCGGCGCGCGGGTTCTCCAGCGAGCCGAGCGAGACGATCTCGCGTTTGAACAGACCCGCGAGGATCCACTCGGCGAGGATCCGGGCCTTGCGGTTGAAGGTGGGCACCCGGCTGAGGTGGTAGGCGCGGTGCATGAACCACGCCGGGTAGCCCTTGAGCTTGCGGCCGTAGACCTGGGCGACGCCCTTGTGCAGGCCGAGCGAGGCCACCGAACCGACGTACTTGTGCGCGTAGTTGTGGATCTCGCCGCCGCGCAGGGCCGCGGTGAGGTTCTCGGCCAGCACCTTGGTCTGGCGGACGGCGTGCTGGGCGTTGGGGGCGCAGACGGCGTGCGGCGCGTCGGGGGTGGCGGGCGACGGGGCCGTCAGGTCCGGGACGGCCGCCGCGTCCCCGGCTGCCCAGGCGTGTTCCACGCCGTCCACCTGGAGCGCGGCGGTGCATTTGAGGCGGCCGTGGTCGGTCAGCGGCAGTTTGCTCGCGGCCACGATGGGGTGCGGTTTGACTCCGGCGGTCCACACGAGCGTCCTGGCGGGGAAGCGGGAGCCGTCGCTGAGCCGGACGATGCGCTTCTCGCAGGACTCCAGGCGGGTCTCCAGGCGGACGTCGATGTTGCGGGCGCGCAGCTCGCGGACGGTGTAGCCGCCCATGTCGGGGCCGACCTCGGGCAGGATCCGGTCGGTCGCCTCGACCAGGACCCACTTCATGTCCTCGGGCCCGACGTTGTGGTAGTAGCGGACGGCGTAGCGGGCCATGTCCTCCAGTTCGGCCAGCGCTTCCACGCCCGCGTAGCCGCCGCCGACGAAGACGAAGGTCAGCGCCGCGTCGCGGATCGCGGGATCGCGGGTGGAGGAGGCGATGTCGAGCTGTTCGAGGACGTGGTTGCGCAGTCCGATGGCCTCCTCGACCGTCTTGAATCCGATGCCGACGTCGGCCAGTCCGGGGACGGGGAGGGTGCGCGAGACCGATCCCGGCGCGAGGACCAGTTCGTCGTAGGCCACGGTGAGGGCGCCGGCGCCGGCGTGCTCCGCGGCCAGGGTGGCGATGCTCGCCTTGCGCTTCTCGTGGTCGATCTCGGTGACCTCGCCGATGACGACCGTGCAGTGCGGCAGGACGCGGCGCAGCGGGACGACGACGTGGCGCGGGGAGATGGAGCCGGCGGCGGCCTCCGGCAGGAACGGCTGGTACGTCATATAGGGCTCGGGATCGACGACGACGATCTCGACCGTGCCCTGCCGCAGCTCCTGTTTCAGCGTCCGCTGCAGCCGCAGGGCCGTGTACATCCCCACGTAGCCACCGCCCACCACGAGAATGCGCGCCACGGCGTCCGAATGCTCCGAAGACACAGTCTTCACAGAGGTTCTCCTCGCGGTGTCGACCAGGCCGGGGCGCCACCGAGCGGGTGGCCGGGCCGGCGCGCGCGGCCACCTTCGGGCGCTGTGCCCCCGGACAGCACAGCACTGTTCCATGACGCACCGCCGGGACGGCTTTGTCCACAGGCCGGTCGAAAAGTATGTCCGGTACGAGGCGCGGTGCGGAGCGGTACATTCCGGCCGAGCGGGGCGAAGTACGCTGGTCAGGCGGAGTTCGGCGCGGGGTGAGCGGAAGGACGAGCAGGACGGATCGGGTCCATTGGGCCGAACGGGGGGCACGGCGTACGGAGCGCCCCCTTCAATCTTGACGCGGGCTCAACTATGTTCGTATGTCGTTGGGGTGCACCCTCTTGTCGGGTCGCCCCGACCGTCAGGGCGGGGAGTCTCCGGGGGGAGACGTCATTACCGGGGGATCACTTATGCACATTCAGGGCTCTCAATGGTCGGCGGCGGCCACGATGACCGCTGCCGCTTCCGACGGTGTCAACGGCGCCGGCGGCAACGGAACGGGCGCGGCGACCGGTCTCAACGGCCGGAGCACACCCCTGCGGGTCGATGCCCAGCGCAATCTGGAGCATGTGCTGCGGGCGGCCCGCGAGGTCTTCGGCGAACTGGGGTACGGCGCGCCGATGGAGGACGTGGCGCGGCGCGCCCGGGTCGGGGTCGGGACGGTCTACCGCCGTTTCCCGAGCAAGGACGTTCTGGTCCGGCGGATAGCCGAGGAGGAGACCTCTCGGCTGACCGAGCAGGCACGGGCCGCACTGGGCCAAGAGGACGATCCGTGGTCGGCGCTGGCGCGGTTCCTGCGCACGTCGGTCGCCTCGGGCGCCGGGCGGCTGCTGCCGCCGGGCATCCTGCGGGTCGGCGCGAGCGAGGAGCGGGCGGACGGCGCGGCCGAGCCGCGGGTGCCGGAGGGCGGCACCGAGGCCCGGGTGCCGCTGCAGCGGATGGCGCCCGGCGAGGCGGACGGGCCGCGAAGCGGCCCCGAGGCCGAGGAGACGCCCGGCGGGCAGGCGCTGCTGGACGTCGTCGGACGGCTGGTGGAGCGGGCCCGGGCGGCAGGTGCGCTGCGGACCGATGTCACGGTCTCCGACGTGCTGCTGGTCATCGCCACGGGTGCGCCCGCACTGCCCGATCCCGGGCAGCAGCAGGCGGCCTCCGCCCGGCTGCTGGAGATCCTGCTGGAAGGGCTGCGGTCGCGTCCCGCGACATGAGGCGCGGCGGCCGGCTCCACGACAGCGGGCGGGGCACGAACCGCCCCCGTGGAGCCGGCGGCGGCACCGGGAGGCCCCGAGTGCGGGACGTCCCGGTGGGGCGCCGGCATCCCTGCGATGCGGTGGCCCCGACCGGTACGGGGCGCCCCGTACGGGTGAACGCCAGTGCGGGCGCCCCGGATGAGTGGTCGCCCACCGGGGCCCTGAAGCCCGGGCCAAGGGTGTGGCACGCTTGCGCGGTGTTGCGGTGTGACGGGTTCGGGAGCCTCGGCGATGGGTGTTGACGGGCGGGACGAGCGGCGTGGCGGGACCACGGGACGCCCGTCGGATCAGGTGCCGGGCCGGGCCGGGCCGCCGGGGGCGACGCCCCCGCTCGGCGGCGTGGAGGACGCCGGGCCCAGCGTGCCGGCGCAGCGCAGGCGCTCCCGGCACGGCGGGATGCCGTCGAAGGAGCCGGTGGGGGTGGCCGGCGAGCGCGCGGACGCGGATCTGCCGCCGTCCGACGCCGAGCTGGTCGCCGCGATGCGGGCCGGTGACGACAGCGCCTACGAGGAGCTGTACCGCCGGCACGCCGAGGCGGTGCGCCGGTATGCGCGCGGCTGCTGCCGGGACGCCCACACCGCCGAGGATCTGACCGGCGAGGTCTTCGCGCGCACCCTGCAGGCGGTGCGCGGCGGGGCGGGGCCGGACTCCGCGGTGCGCGCGTATCTGCTGACGACCGTGCGGCGGGTCGCCGCGGCCTGGGCGAGGACCGCCCGGCGGGAGCAGTTGGTCGAGGACTTCGCGGTGTTCGCGGTGTCGGCGGCCGGGTCGTCCCTGGACGACGGCACGCTGGATCTGGGCGCGGACGTCCGGGCGATGCACGAGGCCGAGCAGACCATGGCGGTGCAGGCGTTCCGCAGCCTGCCGGAGCGCTATCAGACGGTGCTGTGGCACACCACCATCGAGGACGAGTCGCCGAGCGAGGTCGCACCGCTGCTCGGGCTGACCGCCAACGCCACCGCCGTGCTGGCCCACCGGGCCCGGGAGGGGCTCAAGCAGGCGTATCTGCAGGCGCATGTGAGCCAGTCGCTGACCGCGGGCGGCGACTGCGCGCGCTATGCCGACCGGCTCGGCGCGTACGCCCGGGGCGGATTGCGGATGCGGGCCGAGCGGGGGCTGCGCAAGCATCTGGAGGAGTGCGCCCGGTGCCGCGGGGCGGCGCTGGAGGTCGTCGACCTCAACCAGCGGATCGGGGCGGTGCTGCCGGTGGCGGTCATCGGCTGGTTCGCGGCCGGGTACGCCGTCAAGGGTGCCGCCGCGGTGGCCGGGATCGCCGGCGCCGGGGCCGCGGCGGGTGCCGGGGTGGCCGCGGCCGCCGCGGGGTCCGGTTCCGGTACGGCGGGCGGCGCCGGCGGCGGGGTGGCCGTGGGCGAGGGGCTGGCCGCGCCGGTGAAGATCGGTATCGGGGCCGGGCTGGTGGTCGCGGCGGGGGCGGCGCTGGCGTTCGCACTGGCCGGGTCGCCGCAGCCGGCCCCGCGGGCGCAACCGCACCGGCCGGCGCCGGTCGCGCCGTCCGTGCCGGCCCCGCCGCCGTCGCACACCCCCCGGCCGCCGGTGGGCGCGCCGGTCACCGAGCCGACCGCGTCCCGCACGCCGACGCCCACCCCGACACCGTCCGAGCCCACCCCGACGCCGACTCCCACCCCGGCACCGCCGAAGCCGACTCCGACGCCCACGCCCACGCCCACGCCCACCCCGACACCGACGCCCACCCCGACGCCCACCCCCACGCCGCCGACGACGGCGTATCAGGTCAGCGCGTTGGCGTACGACTTCATGGGGGACGGCAGCAAGCCGGAGGTACGGGCCCTCGACAGCGGCTGGCTGTGGAAGCGGTACCGCCCGAGCATCGGCGGGACTGCCTATCCCCACGGGGTGAGCGTGCACGCCTCGTCCTCGGTGGTCATCGATCTCAACCGGCAGTGCACGGCGTACGACGCGGTGGCCGGCGTGGACGACCTCAGCCTGGGCCTGGGCGCGCTGCGCTTCTCGGTGTACGGGGACGGGGTGCGGCTGTGGCGGTCGCCGGTCCTGCGCGGCGGGGAGTCGGCGATGCCGGTGCACGTCCCGTTGGCCGGGCGCAAGACGCTGCGCCTGGTGGTCGAGCCGGAGAGCGCGGGCGATCTGTTGGCGCTGGGGGACTGGGCGCGGTCGCAGATCAGTTGTCGGTGAGCTGGTCGCCGCCGGTGGGGCGGGATCGCGCCGGAGGGCGGGCGGGACGGTGTGCCCCGTTCGTCGGCACGGTGACGGACCGACCCGTTCGTCGGCGCGGCGGCGGATCCCGTCGGGGCTCGGCGGGCGCCGCGGGCGGTCAGGACGGGTGGGGTGCCGGGGTCGTACGGGGCGCAGGGACGACGGCGTGATCGGCGGTGTGATCGCCCGCGTGTGCGCCGCTTCCCCGGCGTGCGGGGCCTCGGGTGCGCCGTGGGTCGCGCCGTTCTGCTGGGCGCACCGGGACGCGGTCGTGCGCCGGACGTCCGCCCCGTGGAGAACGGGCGGCCGGGGTGCCGGCGGGGCCGCCTCGCCCCGGGGCGGTGAGGCGGCGCGCCGGGCGCGTCAGGAGAGCCGCGCGCGCACCACACCCTCGGCGAGCGCCCGTTGCCGTGGCGCCTGCGCGCCCGTCCAGCACGAGCCACGACGGGCCAGCAGCCGGCGCAACCACACTTCGACGGCGACCAGTTCGGCCAGACCGTCCAGGGGCACCGGGGCGCCCTCGGCCGCCGCGCGGAGTGCGCGGCGGACCACCCGTGCCTCGACGAGGCCGGCGTCCGCCAGCAGGGGCGTGTCGAAGAGCTGGAGCAACGGGCCGACCGCGGCGCGCAGTCCGGCGCGGACCGCGGCGGTGTGGGTGTGGTGCGCGGCGGCGCCCCAGCCGGACGGCAGGTCCCGCACGCCGGCGCCGGCCAGGACGGCGCGCAGGACGGCGGCCCGGGCGCCCGGCTGCACCCGCAGGGTGTCCGGCAGGGCGCGGCAGGCCAGCACCACCTGGTTGTCCAGGAAGGGGGCGTGCAGCCGCTGGCTGCGGACCTCTACGGCCTGCTCGAAGATCCGGTGGTCGGCGGCCTGGCGAGCCAGGGCGGCGCGGGCCCGTCGTTCGCCGGGACGGCCCGCGGCGGGCGAACGGTGCGCCGCGTCCCCGAGGCGAACCGATACTTCGGCCAGCGCCTCCCCCGTGAGCCAGCGGGCCGCGGGCCCCGGGCGGCACCAGGCGAGCGCGGCCAGGGAGGCGTCCACCGCGCCGCCGGCCACCGGCTCGTCGGCGAACCGGCGCTCCATCAGGTGGCGTGCAGCCTCGGCCATCCCGGTGGCGTAGGGGGTGCGGGCGAGCTTCCGGGCGGCCCGGTAGACGGTGAACGGGACCAACACCGAGTGCGCGGAGGGGCCGTCGGCCTTGGCCAACGCGGTGACCGGGCGCAGCAGATGGCGCCGGCGGCGGTCCATGAGGAGGTCGGCGAGGCGGGCGGGGTGGGCGTCGAGGACCTGGCGGGCGCCGTTTCCGACGAAGTGGTCGGCGCCGCCGGACAGCAGCCGTCTGCGGTGCCGGCCGGCCAGGGTCAGCGAGGGGCCGGACTCGTCGGTGAGCGGGAGGGCGTCCAGGCCGGTGTACGGGAGGGCCTCCTCGCCGGCGGCGACGACGACGTGGTGCAGCCGGGGGTCCTCGGCGATGCCGCGGGCGCGCTCCAGTTCCGCCTCGTGCTGGGCCCGGTCGCCATGGGTGGCACGGTCGTTGAAGGTGACCGCCAGCAGGCGCTCGCCGTGGCCGTTGATCCGGCCGGGCTGCCCGGGGAGGCCGGCGGCCAGGAGGGCGAGGGTTCCGGAGGCGCTGCCTCCGGAGAGGTCGGCGCCGATGCCGGGGGCCGGTCCGCCGCGCGCCGCGCGCCGCTCCGCGGGGCCCATGCCGGGGACCGGGCCGGGGTCGAGCCGGTCGAGGCCGTCCGGGTCGGGCGCGAAGCGGGGGGCCGCCAGCCGGGCGCGCACGGCCTCCACGAGGGCCTCCCGGACGCCGTCCACCGCCTGCTCCGGGGCGAGTTGGGGGGCGGCGACGGCCAGGGACGCGGGCGGCTCGTAGGAGGCGATCTCGCTGCTGCCGGTGCGCAGCACCAGGGCGTGGCCGGGCGGGATCCGGCGGACCCCGTCGTACGGGGTGCCGGCGCCCACCGCCTCGGGGGCGTCCGGGCAGGCCAGCAGGGCGGCCAGATGGCCGACGTCGAGGCCGGCCTCGACGAGGTCGGCGAGCGGCAGGGCGGCGGTGGCGTAGGCGGTCCCGCCGGCCCACCGGGTGTGGAAGACGGGCCGGGCGCCGGCCAGGTCTCCGGTGACGGTGATCCGGCGGCCCACTTGGGCGACGGCGGTGTAGCTGCCCGGCCAGGCGGTCAGGTGGCGCAGTGCGCCCCCGCGGGCGGCGAACAGGCCCACCTTCAACTGGTCGTCGGTGGCGCCGCAGACCCCGAAGACAGCGAGCCGGGTCTCCGGGTCGGCCTGGACGACGCGCACCTCGTGGGGCCGCCAGTCGCCCACCGCCCAGAGGGGATCGGGGTCGCCCCACAGGAGTTGGGCGCCCACGGGCAGCAGCGTGCGGCACTCCCTGTGGGCGGTCGCGGCACTGCTCCACCCCACCAGCCAGCGCATCGCCGCCTCCACCCGATTCCCCGTCCGCCGGGGTGGCCGGCGACCGCCCCGTACAGCGGATATCCCAGCTGTCGTGCGGACCATGCTGCCATGGCAGTGGCCTGCGGGAGGTGGCGAAGGAGGCCCGGACGCGGGCGGGGCGGCGGGCACGGCGAAGGGGCGCACGGGGGCGGTGTGGCGCCGTCGGGACGGCGGCCGCGCCCGGCGGCGGCCCCGGGTGGCCCCCCGTGTGGCCCCCAGGGCGCTGGACGGCGTGAAAGCATCACCCGTCGATTTTCGGCCAAAGTCCTTGCCGCGCAGCCGAGTTGACGCCCGGGCACCGTCCCGTATACGGCGCCGTGCGGCGCGGTGGGCCGAGCCTTCGCCCGGCCCCCGCGACGGTCCGGGAAGCGGGCTGCGCCTCCCGGACCGGACCGCCACCCGCGGGGAATGAGGTGGCGGTGTCCCCCAGCCCACTGGATCCAGTGCAGCGGGCCGACCCACGCAGAACTCATCGAAGCGTGGGGGTCGTTGAGGGGCCAGCGCGCACGCACGGGCGCATGGGCACACGTACCCGGAGCACATGCCAATTCCCGCACCCCCGTTTGAACACGAATCTCGCCATCCAGGACACCGACCCTTAACGGTAGGGATCCGGCGAACTACTCTGGGTGGACGCATGCCCCGGGGTACGGGGCGGCTGTCGCTGTGTCGAGGGGTGCGCATGTCCAGGGATACACGCGGGCCGAACGAAAAGCTCGGCACCGTTCTCGCCCTCGCGGGGATCAGCAATGCCGGACTGGCGCGCCGGGTCAACGACCTCGGTGCGCAGCGCGGCCTGACGCTTCGCTACGACAAGACGTCGGTGGCCCGATGGGTCTCCAAGGGCATGGTGCCCCAGGGCGCCGCGCCCCATCTGATCGCGTCGGCGATCGGCAGCAAGCTCGGGCGCCCGGTGCCGCTGCACGAGATCGGGCTGGCCGACGCCGACCCGGCACCCGAAGTGGGGCTGGCCTTCCCTCGCGACGTGGGCGCCGCGGTGCGCTCGGCGACCGAGTTGTACCGCCTCGATCTCGCCGGACGGCGGGGCAGCGGCGGCGGCATCTGGCAGAGCCTGGCCGGATCCTTCGCCGTCAGCGCCTATGCCACCCCCACCTCCCGCTGGCTGATATCGCCGACCGACAGTTCGGTGGCGCGGGAGACGGCCGAGGCGCGGGACAAGGACGCCGCGGCCGCCGGTGACGCGGGAGCCCCGCAGCACGTCGGCCACAGCGACGTCACCAAACTGCGCGAGGCGGCCGAGGACGCCCGGCGCTGGGACTCCAAGTACGGTGGCGGGGACTGGCGTTCGTCGATGGTGCCGGAGTGCCTCCGGGTGGACGCGGCGCCGCTGCTGCTCGCCTCGTACAGCGACGAGGTGGGCCGCGCGCTCTTCGGGGCGACGTCCGAACTCACCCGCCTGGCGGGCTGGATGGCCTTCGACACCGGCCAACAGGAGGCAGCCCAGCGGTACTACATCCAGGCGCTGCGGCTGGCGCGGGCCGCCGCCGACGTCCCCCTGGGCGGGTATGTGCTGGCGTCGATGTCCCTCCAGGCGACCTACCGCGGGTTCGCCGACGAGGGCGTCGATCTGGCCCAGGCCGCCCTGGAGCGCAACCGCGGCCTGGCCACCGCCCGCACCATGAGCTTCTTCCGGCTGGTGGAGGCGCGGGCGCAGGCCAAAGCCGGGGAGGCGCGCGCCTGCGAGGTGGCGCTGAAGGCGTCCGAGGGCTGGTTGGAGCGCTCCCGCAGCGGCGATCCGGATCCGTCCTGGCTGGACTTCTACTCCTACGAGCGCTTCGCCGCCGACGCCGCCGAGTGCTACCGGGACCTGCGGCTGCCCCGTCAGGTGCGGCGCTTCACCGAGCAGGCGCTGTCCCGGCCGACGGAGGAGTTCGTCCGCTCGCACGGGCTGCGCCTCGTGGTGTCCGCCGTCGCCGAACTGGAGTCCGGCAATCTGGACGCGGCCTGCGCCGCCGGCACCCGCGCCGTCGAGGTCGCCGGCCGGATCTCCTCGGCCCGCACCACGGAGTACGTGCGCGATCTGCTGCACCGCCTGGAGCCGTACGGGGACGAGCCCCGCGTGGTCGAACTCCGCGAGCGGGCCCGGCCGTTGCTGG
The DNA here is from genome assembly GCF_016917755.1 of Streptomyces noursei. Lineage (GTDB taxonomy): Bacteria > Actinomycetota > Actinomycetes > Streptomycetales > Streptomycetaceae > Streptomyces > Streptomyces yunnanensis. The sequence continues at coordinate 4,793,058 of NZ_CP070326.1, forward strand.
CCGCGCCGGCCTAGGTCGGGTGCACGGGCGGGACGGACCGGGGGGCCGGTCTGTGGCCCGGCCGTCGAAGGGGCGTCGCGGCGGGCCTGTCGCCGCAGGTCAGACTGGTCACTGCGGATTGTCGGTGCCGCCCGTCATGATGGACTACGTCGTCGGCGATGACGCGCGGGCCCGCGGCGACGGGCGGGTCGGCGGTCATGCGGTTGGGGAGGTGCAGTGGCGGCGTACGACTGCGATGTGCTGGTGATCGGTGCCGGGATCGTGGGGCTTTCCACGGCCCGTGCCCTCACGCGCGCGGCGCCCGGTATACGCGTCGTGGTGCTGGAGAAGGAGCCCGCGGCGGCCCGCCACCAGACCGGGCGGAACAGCGGCGTGATCCACAGCGGCATCTACTACCCGCCGGGTTCGCTGAAGGCCCGCTTCGCCCTCCAGGGGGCGGCGGAGATGGTCAAGTTCTGCACCGCGCACGACATCCCGCACGAGGTCACCGGCAAGCTGATCGTCGCCACCGACCGCGCCGAGCTGCCCCGGCTGCACGGCCTCATCCAGCGCGGCCGCGAGCACGGCCTGCCGGTGCGGGAGCTGGGCCCGGCCCAGATCGCCGAGTACGAGCCCGAGGTGCGCGGCCTGGCCGCGATCCACGTGGGCACGACCGGCATCTGCGACTTCGGGGCGGTGGCCCGGCAGCTGGCCCGTCTCGCGCAGGAGGACGGAGCCCGGGTCGTCCTCGGCGAGGAGGTCACCACCATCGCCCGCCGCCCCGGCCGGGTCGCGGTCCGCACCGCCGGCGGCACGGTCTACCGCGCCCGCGCCCTGGTCAACTGCGCCGGGCTGCACTGCGACCGGGTGGCGCGGCTGGCGGGCGACGCCCCGGGCATGCGGATCGTGCCGTTCCGGGGCGAGTACTACAGCCTCGCGCCGGAGCGCGCCGCCCTGGTCCGCGGGCTGGTGTACCCGGTCCCCGACCCGGCCTTCCCGTTCCTGGGCGTCCATCTGACCCGCGGCATCGACGGCTCCGTCCACATCGGGCCGAACGCCGTGCCCGCGCTGGCCCGCGAGGGCTACGACTGGCGCACCCTCCGTCCCGCCGAGCTCGCCGGGACGCTCGGCTACCCCGGTTCCTGGCGGATAGCCCGCCGCCACTGGCGCTACGGCGCGGGCGAGCTCCACCGCTCGCTGTCCCGCCGTGCCTTCACGGACGCGGTCCGCCGCCTGCTGCCGGCCGCCCGGGAGGAGGATCTGCTGCCGTCGCCGGCCGGGGTCCGCGCCCAGGCCGTGCTGCCCGACGGCACCCTCGTCGACGACTTCCTCTTCGCCGAGTCCCCCGGCATGATCCACGTCCTCAACGCCCCGTCCCCGGCCGCCACGGCCTCCCTGCCGATCGGGCGGGAAGTGGCCCGGCGGGTGACCCGGCTGCTGGGGCTCCCGGAGCGCGCGGCGCAGGACGGGGGCCCCGCGGAGTGAGGGGCGCCGGGGCGAAGGGCGCCGGGGAGCGTCCGGTCGCGGCCCTGTGGGGACCGCCCGGATTCCGGTCGATGCGGCGCTGACCTGCGGATTCGAGTGACGGTGGGGGCTGCGCGGTGCGTGGCCGCCGGCGGCGTTCCCGTCCGCCGCGGTGGCGTCCGTAGAATCGACACACTGTGTCCGAGAACCCCGCCACCCCCGAAACCACCGCCGCCGCGCCCGCCGCCCCGGTGGACGAACCGCGCCCCCTCGGTGCCACCGCCGTCTCGGCCGCCGTGCCCCGGCGCGGCAAGCCGATGTTCCCCGACGGGACGGGACCGGCGGCCGACCCCGCGGGCTCGCACCACGAGCGGCGGATCCGCTCCTTCCAGCCCCGTCGCAGCCGCGTCACCGCCTCCCAGGGCGAGGCGCTGCGCCGCCTGTGGCCCACCTGGGGCGTGGACGTCGACGGGCTCTCCCGCCTCGACCTCGACGCGTTCTTCGGCGGACTGCCGGTCGTGCTGGAGATCGGCTTCGGGATGGGCGAGGCCACTGCGCAGATGGCCGCCGCCGATCCGGGCACCGGCATCCTCGGCTGCGATGTGCACACTCCCGGCCAGGGCAGTCTGCTCGGTCTCGCGGAGCGGAACGGCCTGTCCAACATCCGGGTGGCCAACGGCGACGCGATCATCCTGCTGCGCGAGATGCTCGCCCCGGCCTCCCTGGCCGGCCTGCGCGTCTACTTCCCGGACCCCTGGCCCAAGAAGCGCCACCACAAGCGCCGGCTGATCCAGCCGGAGTTCGTGGCGCTGGCGACCACCCGGCTCGCACCGGGCGCCCTGGTGCACTGCGCGACCGACTGGGAGCCCTACGCCGAGCAGATGCTGGAGGTCCTCTCCGCCGAGCCGACGCTGGAGAACCTGCACGACGGCTACGCGCCCCGGCCCGACTTCCGGCCCTTCACCAGGTTCGAGGGCCAGGGTCTGGACAAGGGGCACGTCGTGCACGACCTGCTCTTCCGCCGCCGGGGCTGAGGGCCGCCGCCCGGCGGGGCCCCGGCCCCGGTGGCGCCCGCCCGCGCCGGTCCGGCCCGACAAACCCGCATGCCCGCACCGTCCCGCCCTCGTTAGGGTCGATGGGTGTACCCGTCCTTGCCGCCGCTCCCCGAGCACCCAGCCGGCCCGCCGCCGTACACACCCGCCGAGGACCACCGCGGGCCCCGGCGCTGGGCCGCGCCCTGGCACAGCAAGACCGTCCGGGCCATCGCGCTGGCCGCGCTGCTGGCGCTCTCCGGGGTGCTCATCCTCGGCATCGTCCGGCGGCAGACCGGCACCGAGGGCCTCCTGGTCGGCGTCGGACTGGCCGTCTTCCCGGTGCCCCTGCTGATCGCGGCCTTCTGCTGGCTGGACCGGATCGAGCCCGAGCCCTGGCGGAATCTGGCGTTCGCCTTCGCCTGGGGGGCGTGCGCGGCCACCTTGGTCGCGGTCCTGGCCAACGGCTTCGCCACCGACTGGCTGGCCAACAACATCGCCTCCACGTCGCCGACCGAGGCACAAGCCTGGGGCTCGACGGTCATCGCCCCGATCGTCGAAGAGGTGATGAAGGCCGCCGCCATCGTGCTGCTCTACCGCTTCCGCCGCCGTGACTTCGACGGCATCACGGACGGCATCGTGATCGCCGGGATCACCGCGACCGGCTTCGCCTTCACCGAGAACATCCTCTATCTGGGCAGCGCCTTCGGCGAGGACCAGTCCTTGGGGCACACCGGTCTGAGCTCCCTCACCGCCGGCACCTTCTTCGTGCGGATCGTGGTCTCCCCGTTCGCGCACCCGCTCTTCACGATCCTCACCGGGCTGGCGTTCGGGATCGCCGCGACCCGCTATCCGCGGCGCCGCGGCGCCCGCGCCGCGCTCATCCTCTTCGGCCTGGCCACCGCGGTCCTGCTGCACGGCATCTGGAACGCCGCCTCCAGCCTCAGCGACGCCGGCTTCCTCACCGTCTACGGCGCGTTCATGGTCCCGGTGCTGCTGGTCCTTACCTGGCTGGCGCTGTGGGCCCGGCGGCAGGAGCTGCGCTCGGTCCGCGACTACCTCGCCCCGTACACCGCCACCGGCTGGCTCGCCCCACCGGAGCCCACCGCCCTCGCCTCGCTGCGGACCCGCGCGCTGGCCCGCGACATCGCCCGCCGCACCCACGGCCCGGCCGCCGCCCGTGCCGTCACCGCCTACGCGGCGCTGGCCACCGCCCTGTCCTTCCACCGCCGCCGGGCCCATCTGACGGGCCCGCCGCCGGACTTCGCCGCCCGGGAACGCGAACTGCTGGAGCGCCTGTGGCACTACCGGCCGTGGGCGGGCCCGGCGCTGCTCCAGGCGTGGGCGGGCGGGGCGGCGGGACCCGGCACGGCCGGGGCGGCGCGCCACCCGGCCCCGGCCCCGGCCCCGCCGCACGAAGCCGCGCCGCCGCCCGGCACCGCGCGCTGAACCGTCCCCCCCCCCCCCCGACCGTGCTCCGTGCGCGGGATGCGGGCGCGCGTAGGCTCGTGGGAGTTGTCCGTGAAAGGGAGGATTCTGCGATGGCTGGGATACCGACGAGCGTGGTGGCGGCCGCGGGCCTGGTGGGCGGTTACGGCGTGGCCCGGTGGACCAAGAAGCGGCCGTTGGGCGGCGTCGCGCTGGCCGCCGCCGGGGCGGTGGCGGCCAGGGGCTGGCAGCAGAAGGCCGGCACGAAGGCGGCTGCCGCGCTGAGCGGTGCCTATGTGGCGGCGTTCGCGGGGTCGCACCCGCTGGCCAAGAAGATCGGGGCGTGGCCTTCGGTGTTCGCGGTGGCCGGCGGCGTCGCCCTGGCGTCGTGGGCGGTGGCGGACCGACGCGGCTGAGACGGCCGGGCCGGGTCCGCGCGACCGACGGCGGCCGGCGGCGCGGGGGCCTGTGCGGGCCCCGCACCGCCGTGCCGCGTCAGGCCGATGCCTCCGTGAGGAGGGACATCTCGGCGTCGGTGAGGACGAGTTCGTTGACGGCCAGCAGGGCCGGGAGCTGGGAAACCGTGCGCGCGCTGGCGATGGGGGCCGCGACGGTGGGCCGGGCGGCGAGCCAGGCGAGGGCGATGGTGGTCGGCTCGGCGCCGTGGGCCGCGGCGACGGTGTCGAGGGCCTCCAGGACGCGGCGGCCGCGGTCGGTCGCGAGGTAGCCGGCGGCCTTCTCCGAGCGGGCGCTGTCGACGCTGGTGCCCGGGCGGTACTTGCCGGTCAGGAAGCCGGAGGCGAGCGCGTAGTACGGGACGGCGGCGACGCCGTTGCGGGCGGCCACGTCGGCGAGTTCGCCCTCGTAGGTGTCGCGGGAGACGAGGTTGTAGTGCGGCTGGAGGGCCACGTAGCGGGCCACGCCCTCGCGGTCGGAGAAGTCCAGCGACTCCTGGAGGCGCCGGGCCGAGATGTTGGACGCGGCGATCTCGCGGACCTTGCCCGCCTTGACGAGGTCGTCGAGGGCGGTCAGGAACTCGCCCACCTCGACGGACTCGTCGTCGTAGTGGGTGTAGTAGAGGTCGATGTGGTCCGTGCGCAGCCGGGACAGCGAGAGGTCCACGGCGGTCTTGATGGTGGTGGCGGACAGGCCCTTGTGGTCGGGGTGGGCGCCGACCTTGGTGGCGATCACGACGTCGTCGCGGTTGCCGCGGGCCGCGAGCCAGTTGCCGAGGACGGTCTCGGACTCGCCGCCCTTGTTGCCCGGCACCCATGCCGAGTAGACGTCGGCGGTGTCGATGAAGTTGCCGCCGCCGGCCACGTAGGCGTCGAGGACGGCGAAGGACTCGGCCTCGTCGGCGGTCCAGCCGAAGACGTTGCCGCCGAGGCAGAGGGGGGAGACGGACAGCGAACCGAGCGACTTCGGAGTGGGGGCGGAGCCTTGGGCGTGTGTCACGGTCATGCCCGATACAACGTCAGGACGTGGGGAGTTATTCCTCGTTCCGCGTTCGTCCGGGGTCCGGCGCCCGCGTCCCGATCGGTCCCGTCGGCCGCCCACGGGGCGTGGGCGGCCGGCCGGTCCGTCAGACGGTGGTCCCGCGGTCGCGCAGCCAGGGCACCGGGTCCGTCGGTGCGCCGGCGTCCGGGCGGACCTCCAGGTGGAGATGTGGACCGGTGGCGTTCCCGGTGGCACCGACCCGGCCGATCACGTCACCCGTGTGGACCCTGCCCGTCGTCTTGACCATCGAGGACAGGTGGCAGAACCAGAGCTGCGTGCCGTCGTCGAGGGTGAGGACGATGCGGTAGCCGTACCCGCCGGCCCAGCCCGCCTGGGTGATGGTCCCGTCGTGAACCGCCTTGACCAGCGTGCCCGTTGGGGCCGTGAAGTCCTGTCCGGTGTGGTCCGCGGCCCAGCGGTCGTCGGCCTGCCCGAAGCCGGCGGCGAGGGTGTACGAGGAGACCGGCGCGACGAAGGTCTGCGTCGGGTGGGCGCGGTGGTCGGCCGCCGGTGTGGCCGGGGTGTCGGCCGCCGTCGCCCGGGGTGCGGTCCCCTGCGCCGCCGGAGCCGCGGCCTGCGTGCGCTCCTCGGCGGTGCCGGCCTGTTCCGCCGCCCCCTGCCGCCCGGGCGCGCCCTGGTCCGCCTGCGGGGTGGCGGCGTGCTCGGCGGCCGTACCGGCCTCCGGCTCCGCGGCGTCCTGTGGGGCGTCGGTCTGAGGGACGTCGGCCTGCTGGAGGATGCGGTTGCGCAGCGCCTCGGCCGCGCCCGCGGGCCGGGCGTCCTGGGCGGCCTCGTCGGGGGCGGTGCCGGTCCGGGAGGGGGCGACGGAGGGGCCGGCGGAGGCGGCGAGCGCCGTGCCGGCCTCCTGGCCGGTGCCGTCGCCGTCGGCCGCCCCGCCGGGGTCGGGCATCGATATCGGCACCGGCGGCCGGCCCTGGGCCGCGGCCACGCCGCTCGCGCCGACCGCCGCGATCACACCGACGCCCAGTGCCGTGCCGCCGCGCGCGAGACCGCCGCTGCGCGCTCTGGCCACCCGGTGCTTGCCGCGGATCGCGCGGAGCGGCCCGTCGTCGTCGCTCGACTCGTCGGCCGGGAGCCACTCGTCGCCGGTCCCGTCGCCTTCGCCGCGCACCTCGCCCTCGCCTTCGAGGCCGGGGGACGGCACGTCACCGGGCAGCGCGCCCGGTGCCGACCAGTGGTGCGGCTGCGAGCTCTGCGGCGCCTGGGACGCCTGGCCGTGGGAGAGGTCGCGGGAGAACGGCCCCTGGGGCGACTGTCCCTCCCTCAACCCACCGGCGATCGGCGGGACTTGGGCCGGCTGAACGGGAGCGCCGGCCCCGGAGGGACCGGCCGGACCGACGGGGGCACCGAAGCCGACCGCGCCACTGAAGTCGGCGGGGCCACCGAGGCCGTAGGTGGACGGGCCATGTGGGGTGGGCCTGTTGGACGCCACGGGGGCGCACTCCTTTCCTTCCTTCTCGCCTACCGGGTTAGCTGACGGGTTCGGAGCAGGAAGGTCTCCTACGGGCACCGCTTGGCGAGAGGCGCCCGATTCACCCCAAGAGGGTGGTTCCCCGGTTCCCTCGACTCAATTCCCGGCAATTCCAGGCGGATCCGGCGGGGCCCCTCGAAACCGGTTGATCCGGGCGACTCGACGCGGGTCGAGGACACGGGTCGGGTCGTGCGAACAGCCGGCTCGGGCGGGTGACTCGGAGACGTTCTGGGCGTGCGGGAACAGCGCGTGCGGGATTCGGCGTCGGCGCACGGTGCCGCCATTGGCGACGGCTGGGACGACCGCGCTCCGTTATCGGACAGTAATAGAGACGACGAGGGAAATCCAAGCGTTCCCTTGAATCCGCGGGGGTTCCGCAGGCCCCCCATAGGGGCCCACGGAGGGGACGTTCGCTAGCAATTCAGCCGCAACCTGGGCGAGTTGGCGCCGCACCACCAAACGATCTCGCGACGATTGTGCGCCACTTGTTATGCGGAGGGATGCACATCGATCACGGAGAGTGAGGACGGTAACGTCGCCTCATGGTCGTCAACGTCGCGAACACCGGAAACGCCGGGAACACGGTCAGCACCCCGCAGGAAATGGCGGTCCGGTACTGGGAGTTCTCCCGGCAACAGGCCCGGGGACGGTCCGACGCCCACGAGGAGCTGTCCGCCCGGATCAGCCACGACGACGAGCTCTGCGAACTGCTCGCGGCTTCGCTGCCGGCCGGTCACAAGCAGCAGCCGGACCTCCTGCTCGCCGCGGTGCGCCAGCTCGACGGTCCGCACGCGGAATGGGGGCCGCGCGGCGCCGCGGCGTACGGGCGCTGGCGCGAGTGGACGATCCGGCACTGGGACGAGGTCCGTGCGGTGATCATGCGCCGCTCCGCCCGGACCGACGAGCCGGCCCGGTGCGCCACCCTGCTGCCGCTGCTGGCCCGTATGCCGCAGCCACTGGCCCTCCTGGAAGTCGGGACGTCGGCGGGGCTGTGCCTCTACCCGGACCGGTACCGCTACCAGTACGTCCAGGAGGACGGCCGCGCGGTGGACGGCCCGGGTGCCGCGGACAGCCCGGTCACGTTCACCTGCCGCGCGAGCGGGTTCGCGCCCGGTGGCGAGGGCGGCGCGGCGGCGCTGCCCGGCGCCCTGCCCGAGGTCGTCTGGCGCGGCGGCATCGACCCGGCGCCGCTCGACCCCCTCCGGGAGGCGGACGACCTGCGGTGGCTGCGCGCCCTCGTCTGGCCCGGTGACGAGGCCCGTACGGCGCGGCTCTCGGCGGCCGTGGAGGCGGCGCGGACCGCGCCCCGCCCCACCGTCGTGCGCGGCGACCTGCTCGACGAGCTGCCGGCGCTGGCCGCCCAAGCACCGCCCGGGGCGACGCTGGTGGTGTTCCACAGCGCGACGCTGAACCACCTTCCGCCCGCCCGGCGCGAGGAGTTCGCCCGACTCGTCCGGTCGCTGCTCGCCGAACGGGACGGCGGGGGCCACTGGATCTCCCAGGAGCACCACAGCGTGCTGCCGTGGATCACGGCGCCGGAGCACAGCTCCCCGGGGGCGGCGGACACGCCGCTGCTGACCCTCGCCCTGGACGAGCGCCCGGTCGCGCTGACCGACCCGCACGGCCGCAGCGTGCACTGGCTCCCTTCCGCGCTGTCGTAGCGCGCCCGCCCGGTCACGCGGTGGCGGGCGGCCGGCCCGCGGTGACGGCCTACCCGTCCAGGGGCCGCTGGACCGCCAGCAGCGCCATGTCGTCCGCGGGCCCCCCGCCCGTGTGCCGGGCGACGTCCTCGACCACCACGTCCAACAGGTCGTCGGGCCCGCTGAACAAGCTGCCGCGCAACCGGGCGCACGGGTCGTAGAACCGCCCGTCCCGGTCACGGGCCTCGGTCACCCCGTCGGTGAACAGCAGCAGCAGCGCCCCGGCCGGGAAGAACGCCGCCTCCGAACGGCCCGGCCGGTCCCCCAGGTCGCCCAGGCCCAGCGGCAGCGCGGCGACGGACGGGGCCAGCTCCCGGAGGCCACCGTCCGGGGTGAGCAGCAGAGGGGGCGGGTGGCCGTGGTTGAGGACCCGGAGCACGAACGGGTCCTCGGCGGGGATCTCCGCCAGGACGGCCGTGGCGAAGCCCTCCTGTTCATCGAGGCCGGCGCGGCGCCCGCCCTCCCGTCTGAGCGCCCGTTCCAGCCGCTCCGCGACCGCCTCCAGGGTGGCCTCCTGCTCGGCCGCCTCCCGGAAGGCGCCGATGACGACCACCGCGGACTCCACCGCCTCCAGACCCTTGCCCCGCACATCGCCGACGATCATCCGTACGCCGTGCGGGGTGTCCTGGACGGCGTACAGATCGCCGCCGATACGGGCGCCGGCCCGGGCGCCCACGTAGCGCGCGGCGATCCCGAACCCGGCCAGCCGGGCGGGCGGCGCCGGCAGGAGGGCCTGTTGGGCGGCCTCCGAGACGTCCCGTACGGAGGCCAGCCGGGCGTCGCTCACCCGCACGACCCGGTTGGTGGCGAGCGCGAGCAGCGCCACCACGACGACCGTGCTCGACTCGGTCACCGACTGCTGGTAGTCCGGCGCACCGTGGTACGCGCTGAGCAGGACCTCGGTGACGATGGCGGCCAGGGCCATGCCGGCGGTGGCCCACAAGGAGAACAGCGGGGCCGCGATCAGAGGGGCGGCGACGAGGAACGGGGCCGCGGTGTACGCGGGCGGCGAGACCAGGTCGAAGAGCACGCCGACGGCGATCAGGGCGGCGGGGAACCAGCGCGCCAGCCGGCGGCCGAGCGGGGACATCCGGGCGTGGCGCGCCCGTCGTTCCGCCTCGCCCGTGCGGTTCTCGCCGCCTCGCACCATCCGCACCGGCCTCTTCCCACTCCGCCGCCCGGTGGCGCCCGGAACGGGGCCCGTCACCGCCGCGTGCCGGGCCCCTGGCCCGGTCGGCGCACCCCCGCCTGCCGGGCGGACGGCGGGAGGGCGACGACCGCGCCCGGGGCCTCGCCGCTTCAAGGCTTGCCGGGGCGACGCCGGTCGGCGAGTCCTCCTGAGCCGAACGGGGTAGGAACGGGCTGGGGGCCACCCCACCCCCTACGGGCCCCACCTACGGGCCCCTGCCCCCGCCCGCCTAACCCCTAGCCCCCGCCCCCGCCCTCGCACTGCCGGACCGTGGCGCGCGCATGGGCGAGGAAGCGCCGGGTCAGCGGATGCCCGTTGTGCCGCGGGAAGACCAGTTGCAACGGCATCAGGGGCGCGTCGGGGATCGGCACGAAGGAGAGGAACGGGTGCACCCGTTGCCGGCCGATGGACTCCGGTACGACACCGACGCCCCGGTTCCCGGCCACCGCCTCCAGCCACTCGTCGAAGTTCCCGCACCGGACGGCGATCTCCGGCCGTTCCCCCGCCGGCCAGTCCGCCACGTCCGTCGGCCCACCGGTCTCGTTCAGCACCAGCGGCATACGGGCCAGCTCGCGCCAGCCGACCTCGTCCCGCGCCGCGAGCGGGGACCGCACCGAGACCGCCGCGATCCGCCGCTCGTGCAGCAGCGTCACCGCCGTCAGGCCCGGCACGGCAACGTCCCCCCGCAGGATCGCCACATCGACCTCGCCGCTGTCCACCCCCGCCAGCGCCGCGTCCCGCCGGTGGACCCGCGCCCCGACACCGGTCTCCGCCTCGAACCGCTCGATGGCGGCCTGCGGCCACGTGGCCGGAAACCCCCAGGCGAACCCGATGCGGAAGACGGGTGCCTCCGGTGTCGGCAGGAGGGCGGCCTCCAAACGGGGCAGCAGGCCGCGGAGTTCGTCGTAGAGCCGCTCGCCGGCCGCGGTGAGCGCGACCTGGCGGGTGGTGCGCTCCAGGAGGCGGTAGCCGAGCAGCTCCTCCAGGCGGCGGATGGTGCGGCTCACCGTGGGCTGCGACAGTCCGAGGCGGTCGGCCGCCCGGGTGAAGTGGCGTTCCTCGGCGAGGGCCAGGTAGCAGCGGAGGTGGTGCAGCTCGATGCCCGGTATCGCCATGATCGGCATCCTAGGTCGGCTCCCTGACGGCCCGGCGGGGGCCGGCGGCCCCCGGCCGACCCTGCCGCTCCCCGACGGGCCCCACGCCCCCGTCCCGGCCCGTCGCGGCGCCTCAACCGGCCGCCGCGTCCGCGCTCTTCGCGTCCGGCGCGCCCGGCGTTCCGCGTCGCGCCCGCATCCCCGCCCCGATCGCCAGGAACGCCGCCCCGGCCACCCCGCACAGCAGCCACATCGCCGCCTGGTTGCCGCGCAGGAACAGGTCGCCGGCGAGCGCTTCGACGTCGCGCCCGTCCCACCCGGTGTGCGCGCGCAACAGCTCGGCCCCCGCCCCGGGATCGGCCACGGCCCGCGCCGCCCACTCCCCGCCCGGCACGTGGCGCGCGGCGAGCGCGGCGTCCAGGGCGTCCCGCGCCGACCAGCGGTAGACCGCCATCCCCACCGCCAGCCCGATCGCCCCGCCCAGGTTGTGGAAGGTCCACGACGAGCCGACCGCCGTCCCCGCCAGCCGCTCCGGTACGGCCGAGAGCGCGGCCACGGTGGCCGGCCCGAGGACGAACGCCCAGCCGATGCCCATCAACGCGAACGCCGCCGCCACGAAGGCGACGTGGCTGTCCCGGGTGAACTGCGCCTGCAACGCCGCCGACAGGGCGAATGCCACGAACCCCGCGCAGAGCAGCAGCCGCGGCGGGAACCGGTCCACCAGCCGCCCCACCACCGGCGACAGCAGCGCCATCACCGCCGTGCACGGCAGCAGCATCAGTCCGCTCGCGGTGCTCCCGTAGTGCCGCACCGACACCAGGTAGAGAGGCATCAGGAAGAACGCCAGGCAGTAGAAGAACGCGAGGGAGAAATCGGCGGTGAGCGCACCGAGGAAAGTGCGGTTCCCGAACAGCCGGAAATCGACGATCGGCGCCGTCACTTTCCGTTCCACGACACAGAACGCGACGACACCGGCGATTCCCAGGGCCAGCAGACCCAGAATGCGCACGGAGGTCCAGCCCCAGGCGTCGCCCAGCGTCAGCGCGAGGACGAGTGCGGGCAGCGCCAGGCTGATCAGCGTCAGCCCCGGCCAGTCCGGCTTTCCGGCCGCCGCGGAATGCTCCCGCGATTCCCGCACCGCGGAAAGGCACACCGCCAACCCGATGGCGGTCAGCGGCACGTTCAGCCAGAACACCCAGCGCCAGTCCAGCCAGCCGACGAGGAGGCCGCCCAGCATCGGCCCGATCGCCAGGCCGAGTCCGTTGACGCCGTAGAGCGCCCCGATGGCCCTGCCGCGCTGCTGCGGCGGGAAGGTGTCCGAGACCAGGGCGCCGGTACTGGTGTAGAGCACGGCGCAGGCGGCCCCCTGGACGAAGCGGCACAGGATCAGCGTCCGTACGTCCCCGGCGAACCCGGCCGCCAACGAGGCGACGCCGAAGACCGCGGTCCCGGTGTAGAGCACCCGCCGCCGCCCGTACCGGTCCGCGAGCCGCCCCATGGTCACCATGAACATCGACAGCGCGACGATGAAGACATTGACGATCAGCTGGAGCTCGGTGACCGTGGCCCCCATGTCCCGTTGAACGGCCGGCGCCGCGGTATTGACGATGGTGAGGTCGATACACCCCAGGAAACTGATGATGCTCAGCCCGGTGAATGCCCGCCATCGGCGGGCCGCCCCGTCCCCTCTGCCGGCGGACCGCGCGCTCCGCCCTCCCCCTTCTCCCGCTTCTCCCCCTTCGCCCGCGCACTCGGCAGAATTCACGCACTCGATCGTCAAGGTTCCCCCTCGGGCCGACGGGCGACGCCCGTGCCATTTCCCCCGTCCGTCACCGGCGACGCTAAATTCGGCGACCCGCCCGGACAAATAGCCGCCGCGCCCGACTCATACGCCCGCCGAATGAATCGACGGGACGCCCCCGCGCCCCGCGGCACCACCCCGCGCCGCCGGCACGCCGCTCCCGCCCCTGCACGCACAACGAGCGGCGCCCCGACCGCTGTCCGGTCGGGGCGCCGCTCCTCGTATGGCAGGAGCACCGCACGTGCTCCCTCTGGTGGGCCATCAGGGGCTCGAACCCTGAACCAATGGATTAAAAGTCCCGAGGGGGACGTGACGGGGCCGGATGACTCATGATCACGTATGCCGTTTCCGCAGGTGAGAGCCGATCACCTCGAACCGTGATCACGCCCCATGCCAACCCATTCAAAGGCATCCGGGCTCACATCGGGCTCACTCCGTATGCCCTCTCACCAGCGCAAACACCGCGCCATACGAGAATCTGAACCACGGCACACGAACGCCCCGGCTCGCACCGAACGCGAGTCGGGGCGTTCACCGTGTCCCGCTGCCGGGCATGCGGCCGGGAGACAGCGCCGCGGCGGCCGAGTTGGTCAGCGCAGAGCCTGCACGACGCGGTTACGCAGGTTCTCGTCCGCGATGGTGTCGGCACCACGCCATGCGGCGGCGGCGACCTCCTCGGTCTGGAGCTCGCCGACATCGGCCGAGGTGCGGAAGAGGAACCGGAAATCGAAGTGCTGGTGTTCCGGCTCGCCCTTGGCATCGTTGGCGGGGATGGGGTGTACGTCGATGTGGAGCGGCCGGAGCCCTGCCGGGATGACAGCGGATGCCGGGATGCCGGTCTCCTCGGTCAGCTCGCGCTGCGCAGCGTCGACGAGCCGGGTGTCGTCTGCCTCAAGGTGTCCACCAGGTAGCAGCCACCGGTCGAGGGCCAGGTGCCGGATGTGGAGCACGCGGCCGGCGGGGTCGGCGAGGATCGCACCAGCCGTGGCGTGTCCTCGGAATTCCTTGCGCGAGTTGAGGTCGGCCCCGGCGTCGAGAAGGTCGAGGACGGGCGCGAGCTGGCCCTTCTCTTCGGGGTGGGCGTCGAGGTAGTCGTCGACGGTCTCGCGGATGTGCTCGGCCGTGATGGGCACGGGCAGGTCTCCTATCGGTTGAAGTAGTCGAGCCATGTCGCGGCGATGGCGGCGCGGTCGGTCGGGCTGATCTCGTGCATGCCGGGGGCCAGCTCGTCGCGGGCGAGCATGGCGGCAGCGGCGAGTATCTCGGCCTGCACGAGGAAGATGAACGGCCCCACGCTGGCACCATGCAGGAAGTTGACGGCGTTGCCGCCGTTGAGCAGGTAGAAGTAGTGGCCGGTCGTCAGGTACCGGGTGACGTGCTCGCCGATGCGGGCGCGTTCGTACACGTCGGGCAGGCCGTCGAGCTCGAGCTCGTCCTCGCTGCTCGTCACTGTCGCCACGTACGCCCCGTTGCGCAGCCGCGGGAAGTCCTCGCCGCGCAGGGAGAGTGAGCCGGTAGCGCACAGCACGAGCCCGGCGTCCTCCAGGCCGCTCACGCGGTCACGGGCCACCGTGAAGCCCTGTGAGAGGGCCTGTGTGCGGCGTACGGGGTCGATGTCATAGACAGTCACCCGTACCCCCTTGGCGTGCAGCAGGCGGGCGATGGAGCTGCCCAGCTTGCCAAAGCCGATCACGAGGGCAGTACGGCCGTGCAGGATGTCGCCTCGGATGCGCATCAGGGCCTCGGTGGAGAACACGACGGACTGCCCGACGAGGAAGTCCTCGGGGTCCTTGAGCGGCGAGCGGGCCACCGAGAGCACCGGGCAGGGCAGCTTGTCGCGTTCGGCGTACCGCTTGTGCCCGTTCTCGGTGTCTTCGACCACCCCCAGGATGCGGCCCGAGAAGCGGTCGCAGAGCGCGTCGAGGGCCGGAGCGAAGTACCCGCCGACGTCGAGCAGCACAACCGGGCGGCCGGCGGCGCGCGCCTCGACGTAGCGCACGGCGCGGTCGACGTCGGCGAACAGGTCGCGCGTCAGCGTGTCGCAGGCGTGCCCGTCGGCCTCGATCTGGCGCCGCGCCTCGGCCTGCACGGACTTGGGTTTGGGCAGTACGGCCCGCAGGTCGGTGACGTTCGCCACGCCCCGCACGAACGCCGGGCGCTCTGGTAGAAGGTGCGTGATCAGGAACGATGCCGGGCGCTCCTGGGGAGCAAAGCGCGTGGCGATGCGTCCGAAGTAGGCATCAAGACGGGCGCGTTCGAAGGTTTCCATTGTTGCCTCTCCTCCCTTGCGGCGATCTCCGGTTGTGGTGCAGGTGCGATCTGGTGTTGCTCAAGGGCGCGGCGCAGCGCCTCGGGGGCGGTGAGCCTCTCGTCGTCGGGAAGCTCGCACCATCCGCCGAACCACTCGCCGCAGCGGTACGGGTTCGGGGCGACGAGCCATGAGCCCTTGCACAGCAGATGCACCGGCAGCCCGGCCCATGTGCCCCGGCTGCCGGTCGGCACGGCGAAGTAGAGGTAGTTGCCCGGCCGGTCGTAGAGCACCGGGCCGAGCTGCTCGTCGGCCGCTCTGAGTTGTGAGAGCGCGAGGAATCCGATGTCGGCGCATACCCGGACGACGTCCCATTCACGGCCGACCGCGAGCAGGTGCATGCCAGGGACGTCCTCGACGAGCGGAGCGGCGCGCAGTGCCTCACGCAGAGACATCACGCACCTCCTCTCTGCCGCACGCAGGGGTCGGCGTCGACAGGGCGCGTATCACCGCGCCTCGGACTTGGTGCGCGGACGACGATCAAGCGCGCGTTCGTCTGGCTATCTGCTGTTCGCGCTCCGCAGCGATGCGCCTCGGCCCCAGGTGGACGCGAGCGGGCAGAACCACGCCGTAGGCATCCGGCAGCGCGAGGACGTCGAGCAACCCCACGAAGGCCGGTGACCTGACCACTGCGATCGGTCCCCACTCCGTGAAGAGGCCGCACAGCGTCAGCTCGTGCTGCCGGCAGTATTCGGCGAGCGAGTCAGCAAGGGCGTTGTGCCTCGCCTTGCTGCTCGTCTGCCTCAAGTAGCCGTACACGCGTGGGCTGTTCACCGGCCGGCGCTCCGTGATGGGTTCCATAGACCGAGCGTCGTGGCAGTCCAACGGCCTCGAAATGACCGGGTGTTGCACTTCCGTTGCACTTCCGGACCACAGCCCTCGTACAGCGTGCTTCGATACGTAACGGGAGGGAGGCAGCCCGTGATCAGCGTTCAGCAATGGACCGGCCGCGAAGCGAGCGCCCTGCGCGCTGCCCTCCGGATGAGTACACGCGCATTCGCAGAGCACCTGGGTGTCGCACTGCGCACGGTGGCGAAGTGGGAGCAGCTTGGCGCGGGCACCGTCCCCCGGCCGGATACGCAGGCCATCCTCGACACCGTGCTCGTGCGCGCTGACACGTTGGCGCGGGGGCGCTTCGAGGTACTGCTCGACCGTTCCGCGGGCGGCGGTGCAAGGCGGAGTTCCGTGCGCGCGGCGGACTACGAGACATGGACGGAGGACATCGAGCGTGCCGTGGTGTGCCTGAGCCGTCAGAACTTCTGGTTCGCCTCGAACCTGTTGAACCGGTGGCTCGCTCGCCACGGACCGCGCGCCCTCGACGACAAGGGCCTGTACCTCTACGGCCGATCGCTTGTCCTCCTCGGCGATCTCCAACGCGATCAGGGCGCCACCCTCGGCCCTCTCTCGGCGCACCACTCGTACAGCACCGCACGTGGCTTGTTCACCGAACTCGACATCCCGCGCCGGGTGGCACAGATCGAGCTGTCGCTCGCCGTGCTCGACGAGATGTCCGGAAGGCTCGACGCATCGGCCCACCAGTACGAGCGGCTGGCGGCCGACGAGCGGCTCAGCGGACGTGACCGTGCCCGAGCCCGTCTGTGGGTCGGTACGGCGCTCAGTAAGGACGGGAACAACGACTACGCAGTCAAGGTGATGACGACCGCCACCCACGATTTCGAGGCCCTCGCGGAACCCGAGGACTGGTCCGTCGCTCACCAGAAGATCGCGCTTGCCTACCGCGGGGCCGGCGACCTCACGCGGGCTCTCCAGTACATCGACATCGCACGTTCTACCGGCACGGTCGACTCCCCCATGCAGCGTGTGCGGCTGGACACCGCGCACGGGCACATTCTTCTGTCCGACCCCGCCACCCGGGATGATGGGCTGTCCGTCCTCGACGACGCGGCACAGGTGGCGAGGCAGTATGGCCTGAGCCACCAGCTTCGCAGCATCGAGGGCATCCGACGGTCGTGCGACGGCCCGTCGGCTGTCCTGTCGAGGTAAGTGGCCAGCGAGGATGATCCAGGGAGTACCAGTGCCGGACCGCGAACAGCGCACCATCACCGACGCGCAGTGGAACGACGCCCAGGTGATTTGGGACTTTCACCAGATGGGGCACGAACCGCGCCCCTGCTCGGCGGCGATCTGCCTCGGCAGCCACGACCTCGGCGCCGCCACGTTCGCCGCCCGGCAGTACCACGCCGGCCTGTTCCCCGTGCTCGTGTTCAGCGGCGGCAACAGCCCGACCACGGCAGACCTCTACCCGCGCGGCGAGGCCGTGCACTTCCGCGAGCACGCGCTCGACCTGGGCGTGCCTGACAGCGCGATCCTCCTCGAACCCAACGCCGGAAACACGGGCCAGAACATCACCTTCTCGCGCGACGTCCTGCTCGGGGCCGGCGTCGAGGTCGGGTCCGTGATGCTGATCGCCATGCCGTACATGGAGCGCCGCGCCTACGCGACGTGCCGCAAGGTATGGCCCGAGGCCGACGTCGTATGCGCTTCCGATCCACTGGACTTCGCCGACTACGTGAAGAGCATCGGCGACGAACGACTCGTCATCGACACGATGGTCGGTGACCTGCAACGAGTGATCGAGTACCCGAAGTTGGGGTTCGCCATCGAGCAGGAGGTACCGGATGACGTCCTTGCCGCCTACGAGCGACTCCTACACGCCGGATTCGACAGCCGGCTCTTCAAGTCCTGACACGTCGTCGACACCCCCGGGCAGCAAGCGCTGCGCCATCCATCAACCGAACCTCTTCCCGAGGCTGTCCACACTGGCGAAGCTGTTCGCGGCGGACTGCTGGGTCGTCCTCGACGACGTGCAGTTCGCCCGACGCGACTACCAACACCGGGCCCGATTGGCGCGCTTGGATGCGCCCCATGCCCGCCAGTGGCTCTCACTTCCGACGCACCTGCCCAACGGGCGGCCGACCCTGATCAGCGACGGTCGGCTCGTCGAGCCGCTCAAGAGCCGCCGCAGGGTTGCCGAACGCATCCGGCAGCACTACGGGCCACAGCACCCACTGGAGGGCCATGCAGGCTGCCCTCGAGCCCGTTCTCGACCGCTTCGGAACAACCGATCGCACGGCCGATATCGCCGAGTCGTCGGCCCATGCCCTGCTCACATCGGTGGGCTGGCACGGCGAGGTGGTGCGCAGTAGCGATCTTCCCGCCCGCGCAGGCCGGTCGCAACGTCTCGCCGACCTCGCCGCGGCGGTGGGCAGCAACGCTTATCTGTGTGGAACCGGCGGAATGCGCTACCTCGACGTTGAGCCGTTCGCCGTGCTGGGCACCGCCATCGTCCCCTTCCTGCTCCCCGACGCTTCCATGTCCGGCATCTGGGGGTCCGCACGCGAGGTCAGTGCTTTGTGGGCGCTCGCGACCATCGGGCCGGAACGTCTTGCCGATGAGTTGCGGGTCTCGGAACCACATGATGGGCGGTGCCCCGGTTTGCGTTGTGCAGAAGCCATGTGACCGGGGCGGCGCGCGATCGCCTAGGCACGTTCCTCCGCTTACCATGCCGCCTCCCGGTGATTCTGACGCTCGGTGACAGGACGGGCAGCAGCCAGCGGGGATTGGGATGGGGCAGCCGGGCGGGGGGCCGAAGTCAGTGGGCCCAGGTCCCTGTGTGGTCCTCGGCATTAGTGGGCAGTTCGCACGGCATACGGCCGGGGCCGGTCACCTGCGTCGAGTCGGGCCTTCCGGCGGCCTCGACGTAGGCACGGATGGCGTCGCGGTTGCGCACCAGCACGTCGATCCGGCGCTGGATCTCGGCGAGTTCGTGGGCGAGGTTGGCGGCCAGCACCGGGTGGACCATCGGACGCATCTGGGCGCCGGTGCCAATGAAGCAGGGCACGATTTCGCGGATGGTCTGCGTGCTCAGGCCCGCCTGGAGCAGGTCGCGGATCTGCTCGACCCGTTCGACCGAGCCTTCGGCGTAGGTGCGGTAGCCGTTGGATTTCCGGTCTGGGTGGAGTAGGCCCTGCTCCTCGTAGTAGCGCAGCAGCCGGGTGCTGACGCCCGTGCGCCGGGAAAGCTCTCCGATCCTCACGTGACCCACCTCCCGTCCCGCGACTTGACCTTCACATGGATGAGAAAGTTTAGCGTCCTGATCATGAATGACACGGCCAACGGCGCACCGCCCTCCGGTAAGGCGGCTGTGGCCAGCTTGATCACTTTGTTTGTCGGAGCGTTTCTCACCATCACCACGGAGACGCTCCCGATGGGTCTGTTGCCGCAGATGAGCGAGAGCATCGGGGTCTCTCAATCGATGATCGGTCAACTCGTCTCGTTCTACGCACTCGTCACCCTGTTCGTGACGCTGCCGCTCACCGCCTGGACCTCGCACTGGCCACGCCGTCGGCTGTTCGTCACGATCATGGTGGTGTTCGCGGTGAGCAACCTGCTGCTCGCTGCGTCGCCGAACTACGCGGTGGCGGTCGTGGCCCGTTTGATAGCCGCAGCCGTGCACGGCGTGCTGTGGTCGATGATGGCCACCTACGCCACCCGCCTGGTCCCGCCGAAGAAGGCGGGCCGAGCGGTCGCCACCGTCTTCGCGGGCAACTCCGCCGCCCTGACCCTCGGCGTGCCGCTGGGCACCGCGGTTGGCACCGCGCTCGGCTGGCGGACCTCCTTCGTGGCCATGGGTGTCATCGCTGTCCTCGTCGTCCTGGCAGGATCGGTGCTGCTACCACAGGTCGAGGGTGCCAAGTCGGGCAAGGTCGGGATCGGGCAGGCGTTCCGGACCCCGGGCATCAAGGCGATCGTGCTCGCCACAACCCTGATCATGCTGGCCCACTTCACCTTCTACACCTACATCGCTCCCTACCTTGAGGACCGGGGCATCACCGAGGGCGGGGTCAGCGGAGCGCTGTTCGCCTTCGGCGTCGCGGGCATCGTGGGCGTCTGGGCAGCCGGAGTTCTGGTCGACAAGCGACCGCGCGGGGCACTGCTGTGGGCGGTCGGCCTGGTCACCCTCTCGCTGGTCGGGCTGGGCGTGATCAACGGAGCTCCGGCGGTGACAGTGGGCCTAACGATCATTCTGGGGTTGGCCTATGCGGCCCTGCCGACGCTGCTCCAGTCCGCTGCGCTCAAGGCAGCGCCCGCAGCTCAGACCGCCGCGTCCGCGCTGTTCATCCTCGCCTTCAACCTCGGCATCTTCGCCGGATCCGGCGCCGGCGGTCAGTTCCTCGCCCGCCTGGGTGTGGGCTCTCTGCCGGCCATCGCCGCTGTGCTGGCCGCGGCTGCCATGCTCGTGGTCGTCATGGCGCGTGCGTACGGCTTTCCCACGGCGCGTCCGGACGTACCGCAGGCGAGCGTCGAGGAGACCAAGCCGGAGCCCATCGCGGTCTAGTGCAGTGTCTCTCCGATCCCCTCAGTGATGACGGAATGTTTTGAACCTGACGGTCTGGCGCGCGCCCTCCCCGGCGGTCCCTCAGACTGGGGCCCAGGGCCCCCCCGGGGGGGGTGATTACGCACCGTGTCCGCCGTCAGCCGCCGGAGGAGCGCGGGTATGGCCGCCTGCAGAGCCGGGACAGCGCGGCGGATAAGTCGACAGACCGTTACGAAAGTTCGAGGCTCGCGTCGTGACAGCGTTTTTGCCAGCGTTGGCAAGAAGGTGTCGAGCGCTGGGGCGTTTGCACGGCGTCGTCAAAGTGCAAAGCGACAGGGTGCGGATGATGTGTTGCCGCGCGCGGGAGGGACATCGACCGCTCGATGCGTCGAGCCGATCAGCCTATGCGCCACTGTCGGTGGCGCGTGGTACTCGCGCGTGCCCGCGCGCGCAACACGCGACCGGTCGCAGCGCGACACTTCGAGGTAGGTGCTTTGCGGAATGAAGGCGCCCACCTTCCGGAGTGGTCCGGAGGGTGGGCGCGCTGGGCGTTCGGGTCAGGCTGCGCGCAATGGGCGCGCAGCCGTCGAGGATTGCGGCGGGACGGCGATCCAGGGGTGCGGTTCGTAGCGGGGGGAGGGTTTGCGCCCACGCTTGCCCGGAACCTCGACCAGCGGCACGAGGGCTATCCACCCGTAGTCTTCAAGGGCGGTCAACGTGTCGGCCATGGCGTCCATGTCCTGTGCCCAGGAACGGCCCTTGAGCGCCTGCCACGCCTCCCGGGCGGTGAACACCGCGGCCGGGTCGGGGCGAGTGCGCAGCCACGCGAGCAGGTCGCGCAGCGGTCGCAGGGTGCCCTCGCTGTCGCGGCTCATGAGGTCGAACGTAGCTTTGGCGTGAGCGATGAAGTACGGGGCCAGGCCGAGCGCGTTGGCCATCCCCGGCCCGCTGATGGTTCGGGCGGTCGGGTCCTCGTACAAGGTCAGGCAGGCAGCAACGCGGATGAGCTGTCCGCGCAGTTTGCCTGCCCAGTCGGCGATCTCGTGCAGGTCCCCACCGGGCTTCCGGCGCGCGCCGAACGCGTTGTAGAACTCGGCGAACAACGCGCGGGCATCTGCGGACAGTTCGAGATCCTGCACGGTCTCGCTGCGCCACACCTGCTCCACCAGGGCGCCGATGCGGGCGGCGTAGGCGTCGGCGACCGGCTCGGGCACGGGCGGGGAGTCGAAGGTGTCCGCGCCACCGGGGGCCGGGCGGGCGTACAGGAAGCGGCCCAGTAGACCGGAGTCGCGGAACTCCGGATTGGCGCGCTCGAGGCCGGCCACCACGCCCGGCTGCACGATCAGGCCCAGGGCGAGGAAGGTGTGCGGCATGTGGAGCGCCGGGCGGCCGGCGCGGTCGATGGTGTACGGGCTGCCGGTGTACGCCTCGAACAGCAGATCCGTATTGGCCTTGCCACCTGCGCCGTAGAGACCGGCCGCGACCTTGAACAGTCCACCCTCGGAAGCCAGCGAGCCGATCCGGCCGCTCTGTTCGGCCATGCGCTTGGCCAGCGCCTCGAGGGTGACGTCGCGCATCAGCATGCGCGGCAGCTCGGGCACCTCGCCCAACTCCAACAGCTTGGCGCGGGCCGCCTCGGCATCGGCGCGGGCGTCCCCAGGCTTGTCGGTCGCGGCCTTCTGCTCGGCCTTGGCCATCACCGCTTGCGTGATGCGGATTTCCTGGGCGACCGCCTCGACCTCGGGGCGGGCCGCCGCGACGAGATCGGCCTCGACAGCGGCACTGTGGCCGTTCTGCGGGCGCACCGAGCGCGACAGCACAAGGAGCGGCTCAAGTGGGGCGAGGCGTGGACGGACACGGGCAAGGTCTTCACGCAGGAGGACGGCACCTGGCTGCACCCTGAGACCATGTCAGCGGCCTTCCGGCGCATCCACAAGGCGGCCGGGCTTCCCCCGATCAATCTGAGAGACCTGCGGCACGTCGCCGCGACGCTCACGCACGCCGGCGGCGGTGATCTCCACACCATCAAGGAGACGTTGCGGCACTCCACGATCACGCTGACCTCGGACACGTACACCAGCCTGCTTCCCGAGGTCGACATGGAGGTCGCCGAAGCGGCGGCGCGGCTCGTCCCGCGGCAGGCCGACCGCACCACCAGCCGCACCGCCGGGCTCACCTCGGGCTCACATGAGGGCGGAAGGAAGGGCGGGAACGACAGCGCGCCCCGCCCAGTAAAGCCCGGACGGGACGCTAAGTTGCAGGTCAGCGGGGGAACCGCTGGCACTGCTGACGGTGGGCCATCAGGGGCTCGAACCCTGAACCAATGGATTAAAAGTCCACTGCTCTGCCAATTGAGCTAATGGCCCGCACCGAGCAGCATAGCCCGAGGACGCGCCGCAGCCCGAAGGCATGGGGGATTCGGCCGATCCGCGGCGTGCCGTGGCCGTCCCCCGCCGGCCCCGATTCCGCAGCTACGGCCGTGCCCCGCGGCCCTACGAGGCGCCCGCGAGCACCGCGCACCCGGTACGGCACGCGCCCCGCAACGCGCCAACACGCGCGCCGACTGCCCCCGTATCCGGCGCCCCAACGCACAGGGCCCGTACGGCACTTCCGTGCGGTACGGGCCCTGAGAAGGCCATCAGGCTAGGGGCGGCGCTCCGTCAGGAGACCGGCCACCGCCGGATCAGCTGTTGCGCTTCCAGCGCGGCTTGTCCTCGCGGCGGCCGAAGCCGGACGCGCTGCCGGAGCCGCGGTGGTCGTCCCGCCGGCCGTACGGGCGGTCGCCGCCGGAACGGTAGCTGGAGACCGGCCGGCCGCCGGTGCGGTCGTCGCGGTTGAACGGACGGTCGCCGCCGCCGGAACGGTAGCCGCCGGTGGGGCGCCCGCCGCGGTCGTCACGGCCGAACGGACGGCTCGGACGGTCACCGCGGTCCCGGTGGAAGCCGCCGCGCTCGCCACCGCGCTCGCCGCCACGGTCGTCACGACGGTCGTCGCGGCGCTCGAAGGAGCGACCACCACGGTCGTCACGACGGTCCCGACCGAACCCACCGCGGTCGCCACCGCGCTCGTCACGACGCTCGAAGGAACGACCGCCACGGTCGTCACGACGGTCCCGGTCACGGTCCCGACCGAACCCACCGCGGTCGCCACCGCGCTCGTCACGACGCTCGAAGGAACGACCGCCACGGTCGTCACGACGGTCCCGGTCACGGTCCCGACCGAACCCGCCACGGTCGCCACCGCGCTCGTCACGACGCTCGAAGGAACGACCACCGCGGTCATCACGACGGTCCCGGCGCTCGAAGTTCCCGCGCTCGTCCCGGCGCTCGCCGCGCCGCTCGTCACGACGGTCGTCCCGGCGCTCGTACGGCCGGCGGTCGCCCGAACCGGCCTGCGCCGGCACCGTGGCCTCCGCCGCCGCCTCGGCCACTGCCTCGGCGGCCGCCTGGGCGGTCACCGCCAGCGCCTCCGCCGGGTCCTCGCCGCGCTCGCGGGCGGCCCGGGCGGTCAGCCGGTCGGCCTCCTCGCGCAGCTCGGTGGCGCGGCGCTGGAGCCGCTCCAGCTCCTTGGCCAGGACGCCGACCTCGCGCTCGGCCTGCTTGGCGGTGTTGTTCGCCGAATCGGCCTGGACCTCGGTGAGCGAACGCGCACCGGTGATCCGGGCCAGCTCCTCGTCGAAGGCACCGGCGCCGCCGACGATGTGGCGCGAGGCGTCCACGCCCGCGTCCTCCATCAGGCGGAAGATCTGCCGGCGCTGGTGCGGCAGCGACAGCGAGACGACGGTGCCGGACTGGCCGGCACGCGCGGTACGGCCCGAGCGGTGCAGGTAGTCCTTGTGGTCACCGGCCGGGTCGACGTTCAGGACGAGGTCGATGCCGTCGACGTGGATGCCGCGGGCGGCGACGTCGGTGGCGACCAGCGCGTTGAGGTAGCCGTCCTTGAAGTCCGCGAGGACCCGGGTGCGGGCGCCCTGCGTCATGCCGCCGTGCAGCGCGTCGGCCGTGACACCGGCCTCGATCAGCTGCTCGGCGACCCGCTCCGCGCCCAGCTGGGTGCGGACGAAGATGATGGTGCGGCCCTTGCGGGCGGCGATCGCCGCGGTGACCGGCGCCTTGTCCTTCGGCTTCACGACGAGGACGTGGTGGGTCATGGTCGTGACGTTGCCCTGGGCGCTGTCGACCTCGTGGCTGACCGGGTTGGTCAGGTAGCGCTTGACCAGCGTGGAGATCTCGTTCTCCATCGTGGCCGAGAACAGCATCCGCTGGCCGCCGTCGGGCACCTGGTCCAGCAGCTCGGTGACCTCGGGCAGGAAGCCCAGGTCGGACATCTGGTCGGCCTCGTCGAGGACGGCGACCTGGACGTCCTCCAGGGAGCAGGCGCCACGGTTGATGATGTCGCGCAGCCGGCCCGGGGTGGCGACGAGGATGTCGACACCGCGCTCCAGGGCGTAGATCTGGTTGCCCATGGACGTACCGCCGCAGACGACCTTCATCTTCAGGCCGAGCACGTCGCCGTAGGGCTGGAGGGCGTCCGCGACCTGCATCGCGAGCTCGCGGGTCGGGGTGAGGATGACCGCGCGCGGCTTCTTCTTCTCGGTGCGGCCGTCGGCCAGGCGGGCCAGGGTCGGCAGACCGAAGGAGAGGGTCTTGCCGGAGCCGGTGCGGCCGCGGCCCAGGATGTCCTTGCCGGCCAGCGCGTCCGGGATGGTCGCGGCCTGGATCGGGAACGGGGTGGTGACGCCGTTCTGGGCGAGCTTGCGGACGACGCCCTCGGGCAGCCCGAGGTCCGCGAAGGTCACGGTGTCGGCGTCGGCGTCCTCGGCGCGGTCGGTGTCGGTGTCGGTGTCGACGTCGGCCTCGGCGACGACGTCCGCCGCAGCGGTCGCCTCGACGGTCTCGACGGTCTCGACGACCTCGGAAACCGGCTGCGCGGGCTGCTCGTCGTGTGCGGGCAGGACGGACTGATCAGGGGAAACGGACATGCGAAATGCGAAACCTTCCGGAGTCTCGGCACGCGCCCACAACTCCGTGTGATTTCACAAAGACCGCCTCAATGCGGTCAGCCACGGCAAGGGAGAGAACGCGCCACGCGGCGCGCTGTGGTCAGGGCGCCGGGCAAATGGGATCAAACGATCTACCACCATACGCACCCCACCCCCCACAAAGCAAATGCTCCCTCGACCGCCCCCTCCCCGCCCGGCCCGCCCGCCCCTCAGGCGTCCCACTCCACCTGCGGCGACACCGGTGAGGACAGCGAGGAGACCCCGGCCCCCGACTCGGACGCGTGCGCGGCGTCCGACGACTTCTGGGAGAACTTCGGCGGGGCCTGCGGCACCAGCGGCGACGGGCCGGACGCGTGGACACCGCCGCCCGGCGTCGCGGAACCGCCGGACGGCCCGCTCGGCGGCGCGCTCGGCGAGCCGGAGCCCGGCGCGCTGGGCGGGGACGACGGGCGGCCGGGCCGGGACGGCGAGGGCTGCGCGGGCCCCGACGGGCCGTCCGTGCCGGGGGTCCCGCCATGGGCCGGCCCCGGCTGCGGGCCGGACGGCCGGGCCGGTGGGGGCGTCTTCGACGCCGGGGCCGACGCGGACGGCACCGCGCTCGGCGACGCCCCGGCATCGCCCTCGCGCCCCGTCCCGGCGTCCCCGCCCGCCGGCCTCGCCGGCCCGCCGTGGCCGGTCCGCCGCGAGCCGTTGCCCCTCCCGTCGGCGGTCGACCCACCGGGGCGGGCGGCCTTCCCCTTCCCGTCGCCGGGGCGGGCGACACTGCCCGACGGCGCGGGGTGCCCGGGGTCGCTGACACTCATGCAGCCGGCCAGCGAGGCGGCCAGCGCGGAGACGGTCACCGCCGCGACCGCGAACCGCGCCCTCGCGCGCACGGGCGGCGGGGGCGCGGGCGCCCTGGCGGTGATCGGTTCGGCGGCGGACGACGGACGAGGGGGCATCGGGCGCACGGGCGGGACCTCCGGATCCGGAGCGCAGGGACGGCGTCGGACGCCCTGCCCAACTCCCGCCCCCCGCTTGAGGACACGCGGCGGCGGACACACCCGCCCCGACCGCCCGCCGGCCCCCGTGGTGCGCCCGGGCCGGCCCCGGCGTCCCTCAGCCGTATCCGAGCGCGTGCAGCCGCGCGTCGTCGATGCCGAAGTGATGGGCGATCTCGTGAACGACCGTCACCTCCGTCTCCGCGACCACGTCTTCCTTGGTGTCGCAGATCCGCAGCGTCGGCCCCCGGTAGACGGTGATCCGGTCCGGCAGGACACCCGCGTACCACTCGCCGCGGTCGGTGAGCGGGGTCCCCTCGTAGAGCCCGAGCAGGTCGGGGTCGTCGGCCGGGGGCTCGTCCTCGACGAAGACCGCCACGTTGTCCATGAGCCGGGTCAGCTCCGGCGGGATCCGGTCCAGCGCCTCGGCGACCAGTTCCTCGAACTCCTCGCGCGTCATTTCCAGCACGCCACCATTGTCCGCCACCGCTCCCCGCCGCCGGGCGCGCGAGCGGAGCCGCCCCCTCCCGCATAACGGACGGCACAGCGGGCATAGGGGACCAATGGCCCGCGCCGCGCGCTCCCGGACATCACCCCCCGACCCGCCAGGCCGCCCCCGCCTCCGTCTGCCCGGCCCCCGCCGCCGCCCCGCCGTACGCGACCGGTCCGGCGCCGCAGGACGGCCGCCCACCGCCCTCCGTCGTCGCGCCCGCCGTCCGGCCCCGGACAGCACGCTCGCGCCGCCCGCACGCCCGTACACCCGGGCCCTCGGCCTGCTGGCCGTCAGCCTGCTCGGCGCCTGGCTGGGGCTGTTGCTCCTCGGCGGCGTCCGGGCGCCGGTCGGCCCGATGGACACCACCATGGCGCTGCGCCCCGCACTGACCGGCGGCACCCGGATCACCGTCCCGCCCCTGGGCGACCTCGAACTGGACAGCCACCGCGCCCCCGTCCGCCTCGACGTCGCCGTCGACCGGCTGGACCCGGTCCGCTCCGCCGCGCTGGTGGACCACCCGGAGCGCTTCGCCGGACTCCAGCAGCAGGTCACCCGCGACGTGCTGCGCGGCGCCGCCGGCCTGGTGGTGACCTCCTGCGCCGCGGTCGCCGGCGGCGCCACCGCGCTGGGCCTGGTCGTCTACCGCCGCCCGCGGCGCGCCCTGGCCGCCGGCGGCCTCGCGCTGGCCCTGCTCACCGCCTCCGGGGCCGCCGCGTACGCCACCTGGAACCCCAAGTCCGTGCTGGAGCCGCGGTTCTCCGGACTGCTCTCCTCGGCCCCGTCCGTGGTCGGCACGGCGCGCAGCATCGTCAGCGAATTCGACGTCTACCAAAAGGAGTTGGCGCGCCTGGTCACCAACGTCAGCAAGCTCTACGACGCCGCCTCGACGCTGCCCGCCTACCGGCCGGACCCGACCACCCTCCGCGTCCTGCACGTCTCCGACATCCACCTGAACCCGGCCAGCTGGCACATCATCGCCTCCCTGGTGAAGCAGTACCGGATCGACGTGATCATCGACACCGGCGACACCATGGACCACGGTTCGGCCGCCGAGAACCACTTCCTGGACCCGGTCGCCACCCTCGGCGCCCCGTACGTGTGGGTCCGCGGCAACCACGACTCGCGCACCACCCAGCGCTACCTGACCGGCCGCCGGCACGTCACCGTCCTCGACGACGGCCGGGTCACCCAGGTGGCCGGGGTGCGCATCGCGGGCGTCGGCGACCCGCAGTTCACCCCGGACCGCTCGGTGGTCGCGGCCGGCGACGCGGCCGAGCGCACCGCCGGCGGCCGGCTCGCCGACGCGCTGCGCACCCAGCGGCTGGCCGGCACCCCGGTCGACATCGCGCTGGCCCACAACCCGGCCGCGGCGGCGGAGGCGGACGGCCTGGTCCCGCTGGCCCTGGCGGGCCACCTCCACCAGCGCGTGATCAGCACGCTCCCCCAGGGCACCCGGCTGATGGTCGAGGGTTCCACGGGCGGCGGCGGGCTGCGCGCCGTCCAGGACAAGCAGCCCGCGCCCGTCCAGGCATCGGTGCTCTACCTGGACCGCACCACCCGACGGCTCCAGGCGTGGGACGAGATCACGCTGGGCGGGCTGGGGCTGACGCGCGCCGAGGTCAGCCGACACCTGCCCCGCGAGAACCAGCCCGGGGCACCGGGCGGCACCCCGGCCCCGAGCCCGTCGGCGGCGCCCTCCGACCGGCCCGGGTAAACCGTTTTGGCGAACGGTCCTCCCATCCCATATGCTTCTCACGTCCCCGACGGGGCCGGCAACGGCACCAAGGCGGGCCATCAGCCCTCATCGTCTAGTGGCCCAGGACGCCGCCCTTTCAAGGCGGTAGCACGGGTTCGAATCCCGTTGGGGGCACGCACCACCGTGTGCGAGACTGGTTCACGCCACTCGCACAATGCAAGGTCCTGTGGAGCAGTTTGGAGTGCTCGCCACCCTGTCAAGGTGGAGGCCGCGGGTTCAAATCCCGTCAGGACCGCTGCGGCTGGGTAGCTCAGTTGGTACGAGCGTCCGCCTGAAAAGCGGAAGGTCGCCGGTTCGACCCCGGCCCCAGCCACACCCATTGGGAGAAGGTCCCGGTTCGTCTACGAACCGGGACCTTCTTCATTTCCCGTCTTCATTTCCCGTCTTCGCCTCCCGCCACCCGGGAATCTCCCGGCGAAAATCTCCGCGCGGTTTTTTCTCTTCAGGAGTCTCTTCGGGGTCTCTTCGGGGTCTCTTTGGGGGTCTCTTCGAGGTCTCTTCGGGAAGCCCTCCCGTCGGCGTGCGGGGCGGGACCGGTCGTCTCAGGCTCCGGCGGCGTGCGCGCCGTGCGGGGCGGTGTCACCTTCGTGATCACGCATGGGAAACCCGCTAAGCAACCGATGTCGGACATACCGCCCCAGGTCTCGCCTCCCGGCCGGCGGGGCCCTCCCGACCGGTCCGAGCCCCCGGCGGGCCCGGACTGCGGCGGCCCGGGCCGCCGCCGACCCGGCCGGCGGGGATCCGCCCAGGTGGGGAGCACCGTCCGGCCGCCGCCGTGAAATGGTTCGCCAGTCTTTTCCGCGAGGTGAGATCCTGGGGGACGTATGTCCAGTCAGCCTGCCTCCGCCCTGTCCGACGGTGCCGCCCC
Organism: Streptomyces noursei; assembly: GCF_016917755.1. Classification (GTDB taxonomy): domain Bacteria; phylum Actinomycetota; class Actinomycetes; order Streptomycetales; family Streptomycetaceae; genus Streptomyces; species Streptomyces yunnanensis. The sequence goes on from NZ_CP070326.1 coordinate 4,822,478, forward strand.
CACGCTGCCCTCCCTGCTGAAGCGACTTCCCGAGCTGATGCTGCGCGACCAGCAGCGGCTGGGGCGCCGGATCGACGGCGCGCGCCGGATCCGCAAGCCCGAAGCCCGGGCGGCGGTGCTCGCCGAGATCGCCGCCGGCCTCGACGAGGCGGAGCTGCGCGTGGCGCAGCGGCGCGCCGCTGCGCCGGCGGTGAGCTATCCGCAGGAACTCCCGGTCAGCCAGAAGAAGGACGAGATCCTGGCGGCCATCCGCGACCACCAGGTGGTGATCGTCGCGGGCGAGACCGGCTCCGGCAAGACCACCCAGATCCCCAAGATCTGTCTGGAGCTGGGGCGCGGCGTCCAGGGGCTGATCGGGCACACCCAGCCGCGTCGGATCGCGGCCCGTACGGTCGCCGAGCGGGTGGCCGAGGAGCTGAAGACGCCGCTGGGCGAGGCGGTCGGCTGGAAGGTCCGCTTCACCGACCAGGTCGGCGACGACACCCTCGTCAAGCTGATGACGGACGGCATCCTGCTCGCCGAGATCCAGACGGACCGGGAGCTGCGCCAGTACGACACGATCATCATCGACGAGGCGCACGAGCGCAGCCTCAACATCGACTTCATCCTGGGCTACCTGGCGCAGCTGCTGCCCAGGCGCCCGGATCTGAAGGTCGTCATCACCTCCGCGACGATCGACCCCGAGCGGTTCTCCCGGCACTTCGGGGACGCGCCGATCGTCGAGGTCTCCGGGCGGACGTACCCGGTCGAGGTGCGCTACCGGCCGCTGCTGGAGGAGGGCGGTCAGGACCCCGATCGCGACCAGATCACCGCGATCTGCGACGCGGTGGACGAGCTCCAGGCCGAGGGCCCCGGCGACGTCCTGGTCTTCCTCTCCGGTGAACGGGAGATCCGCGACACCGCGGACGCACTGAACAAGAAGAACCTCCCCGCCACGGAGGTGCTGCCGCTGTACGCGCGGCTGTCGCACGCCGAGCAGCACCGGGTCTTCCAGCGCCATACGGGCCGGCGGATCGTGCTGGCCACGAACGTGGCCGAAACCTCGCTGACCGTCCCCGGCATCAAGTACGTGATCGACCCGGGCATGGCCCGGATCTCCCGGTACAGCTTCCGCACCAAGGTGCAGCGGCTGCCCATCGAGCCGGTGTCGCAGGCCAGCGCCAACCAGCGCAAGGGCCGTTGCGGCCGGACCAGCGACGGCATCTGCATCCGGCTGTACTCGGAGGACGACTTCCTGACCCGCCCGGAGTTCACCGACGCGGAGATCCTCCGGACCAACCTCGCCTCCGTCATCCTCCAGATGACCGCGGCCGGCCTCGGCGACATCGAGAAGTTCCCGTTCATCGACGCGCCGGACCGCCGCAACATCAAGGACGGCGTCGATCTGCTGCGCGAGCTGGGCGCGCTGGACACCGCGCAGCAGGACACCCGCAAGCGGCTGACCCCGCTGGGCCGCAAGCTCTCCCAGCTGCCGGTGGACCCGCGACTGGCCCGGATGGTGCTGGAGGCGGAGCGCAACGGCTGCGTCCGCGAGGTCATGGTGATCGCGGCGGCGCTGTCCATCCAGGACCCGCGGGAGCGGCCGTCGGACAAGCAGCAGCAGGCCGACCAGCAGCACGCCCGCTTCAAGGACGAGGCGTCGGACTTCCTGGCGTTCCTCAACCTCTGGGGCTACGTCCGCGAGCAGCAGAAGGCGCTGTCCTCGTCCGCCTTCCGCCGGATGTGCCGATCGGAGTTCCTGAACTACCTGCGGATACGCGAATGGCAGGACATCTATTCGCAGCTGCGGACGGTCGCCAAGGGCATGGGCGTCCACCTGAACGAGACGGACGCGGCGCCGGAGCACATCCACACGTCATTGCTCTCCGGTTTGCTTTCGCACATCGGGCTGAAGGACACGGACGCCAAGAACGAGTACCTGGGCGCCCGCAGCGCGAAGTTCGCGGTGTTCCCCGGTTCCGCGCTCTTCAAGAAGCCGCCGCGCTGGGTGATGTCCGCGGAGCTGGTCGAGACCTCCCGGCTGTGGGCGCGGGTGAACGCCCGGATCGAACCGGAGTGGATCGAGCCGCTGGCCCAGCATCTGGTGAAGCGGAACTACAGCGAGCCGCACTGGGAGCAGAAGATGGCCGCGGTGATGGCGTACGAGCGGGTGACGCTCTACGGCGTCCCGATCGTGGCCCAGCGCAAGGTCAACTACGGGCGGATCGACCCCGAGGTCTCCCGTGACCTGTTCATCCGGAACGCCCTGGTGGAGGGCGACTGGCGCACCCACCACCAGTTCTTCCATGACAACCGCAAACTCCTCGGCGAGGTCGAGGAGTTGGAGCACCGCGCCCGGCGCCGCGACATCCTCGTCGACGACGAGACGCTCTTCGACTTCTACGACCAGCGGATCCCGGCGGACGTGGTCTCCGGAGCGCACTTCGACTCCTGGTGGAAGAGGCAGCACCGGGAAGACCCGGACCTGCTGAACTTCGAGCACTCGATGCTCATCAACGAGTCCGCCGAGGCCGTCACCAAGGACGACTACCCGGACTCCTGGCGGCAGGGGAAGCTGAAGTTCAAGGTCACCTACCAGTTCGAGCCGGGCGCGGACGCGGACGGCGTGACCGTCCACATCCCGCTCCAGGTCCTCAACCAGGTCGCTTCCGAGGGCTTCGACTGGCAGATCCCGGGCCTGCGCGAGCAGTTGGTGACCGAGCTGATCCGTTCACTGCCCAAGCCGATCCGCCGCAACTACGTCCCGGCGCCGAACTTCGCCGCCCGTTTCCTGGACACCACCGTCCCCCTCCAGGGCGCCCTGACGACGTCGCTGGCCGCCGGCCTGCAGCGGATGGTGGGGGTACCGGTGGAGGCCGCGGACTTCGACCTCAGCAAGGTCCCGGACCACCTGAAGATCACCTTCCGGGTGGTCGACGAACGCCGCCGCAAGCTCGCCGAGGCCAAGGACCTGGAGGCGCTGCGGCTCCAGCTGAAGCCGAAGACCCAGGCCGCCATCTCCCGGGCCTTCGAGCAGGCCGCCGAGCGGCCCGGCAAGGACCGCAGGGGCGGCCGGCGGGAGACCCCGCTGGCCGGTCCGGAGCAGCGCACCGGCCTGACGTCCTGGACGGTCGGCACGCTGCCGCGCACCTTCGAGACCCGCCGCGCCGGCCAGCCGGTGAAGGCGTACCCGGCGCTGGTCGACGAGGGCAGCAGCGTCGCGGTGCGGCTCTTCGACACCGAGGCCGAGCAGCTGTCGGCGATGTGGGCCGGCACCCGCCGCCTCATCCTGCTCAACATCCCCACCAACCCCGCCAAGTTCGCCCAGGACAAGCTCAGCAACCAACAGAAGCTGGCGCTCTCCCGCAACCCCCACGGCTCCATCGCGGCGCTCTTCGAGGACTGCGTGACCGCCGCCGCGGACCGGCTGATCGCGGCCCGGGGCGGCCCGGTGTGGGACGAGGAGTCGTTCCGCAAGCTGTTCGACGCGGTGCGGGCCGATCTGGTGGAGGCGACGCTGAAGACCATCCAGCAGGTGCAGGAGGTGCTGGCCGCCTGGCAGGCGTGCGAGCGCCGGCTGAAGGCGACCGCCTTCCCCTCGCTGCTGCCGTCGCTGGCGGACGTCAAGGAGCAGCTCGCCGCGCTGATCAAGCCGGGCTTCGTGACCGCGCACGGCGCCAAGCGGCTGCCGGACCTGATGCGCTACCTGGTCGCCGTCGACCGCCGCCTGACGCAGCTGCCCACCAACGCCGAACGGGACCGCAGCCGGATGGCGAAGGTGAAGGAGATGCAGGACGAATACGCCTGGCTGCTGGAGCAGTTCCCCCAGGGGCGTCCGGTGCCGGCCGCGGCCCGGGAGATCCGCTGGATGATCGAGGAACTCCGGGTGAGCTACTTCGCGCACGCCCTGGGGACCGCCTACCCGGTCTCCGACAAGCGGATCATGAAGGCGGTGGACGCCGCGGCGCCGTAGCGCCGCCCCGGTCACCGGGGCGGCAGCCGGGACCGAGTTCGACCGCACCCCCTGACCTGCTGTACAGTCTTGCTTCGCAGCCCGCCGCAAGCGGGAGGCACAAAGCAAGGTCCTGTGGAGCAGTTTGGAGTGCTCGCCACCCTGTCAAGGTGGAGGCCGCGGGTTCAAATCCCGTCAGGACCGCATTTCACGGCCCGCACCGTTCTCCGGTGCGGGCCGTCGCGTTATCCGGATGCACGGGCCCTACGCCGGCGGACCCGGTACGGGGTGGCCCGAAGGTGCGGGCCGGGGCGGACGGCCATCTTGACGGCGGCACCTGCCGCCGGTACTCACTCAGCAGAAGGCGTGGGGCCGGGAGGTGGCGTGCGATGACGACCGCGGTACGGCACGAGACCAGGGCGCTGCTACGCGCCCATCTGTCGGCGGCCCTGCGCTACGGCTACCGCCATCGGACCCACCACTGCCCCGTCTGCCATCAGCTGCTGCGGCTCGCCATGGAGCCGCACGGCGCCCGCTCCGGGCCCGCAGCGCCCCCGGCAGCCCCGACCCCCTCCCGGGCCGCCTGCGAGCCGCCGGCGGAGGACGAAAGTCCCGCCGGCGGGTGACCAAGGACGCCTGCGCCACCGGGCCCGGGGTGGAAGGCTGTTGAGGGAAGAGCGGCGGGAGGGCGCTATACCCCAGCGCCATTCACCCTTCAAGGACCTCGCGATGTGACGGGAGTCACCGAACAAGTTTCGCGGGATGGGGAACTCACCGCCCCCCTTCCACTCGTCAATTTAATATGTGCAATTGCACCACCCTCATGGCATTCCGAAACAAGGTCGCCAGGTCCGGCCTGACGGGCCCTCTCAAAGCCCCTGAGGGCGCTCTGACGCCCCTACCGGGGCCAGTCGGCGCCAGGGTGGCCCAAGCGTCGCGAGCGGCCCGGGAGCGGCCGCACACAAAAAGAGATCGCGCCGGACCCGGCGGAGTCCAGCGCGATCGATGACGTACCCGTGTGAAGTGGGTGTGGGGCCTGTTGGGGCAGGCACCGCGTCGTATGAGCTCTGTTGGAGCGTGGTGAAGCAGGTGGAGCTGTGGCGCAAAAACGGGCGTTTCCGGGTTGGGGGGCCCGAAAACAGCCTGGTTATGCGGTTATTCAGGACTCGCTGCGCTGCTGCGGGATGCCCGCGAGCAGTGCGCGGACCTCAGCCTCGCGGTAACGCCGGTGCCCTCCGAGCGTGCGGATGGACGTGAGCTTGCCTGCCTTGGCCCAGCGGGTCACCGTCTTCGGGTCCACGCGGAACATCGTGGCGACCTCAGCGGGGGTAAGCAGCGGCTCGGCGTCAGGGGTGCGAGCGGTCATGAGCGGCCTCCTCGGGAGAACCGAACCATCACGGTTCTTTCCTCTAAATTCTGCACCTTGACCCACGTTGCCCGAAATGGCGGACGCGGGCCGAGTCGGTTATAGGACGAACGGCTTGTCCTCGGCACTACAACTACACCATCTGTCCAGCCACGTCGGCCAAACCGATGGAATTGCCCTCTCAGGTGTTCAACCTTGGCGGATGCCGATGGACCGTGCCATAGCGGACAGTCACACCACCGTGACGATCAGTCACAACGTGACCAGCCGCCACGAGACCCCTCAAGGAGCGCAATACCGATCTATCCGCCCTTAGTTGGACGGAAGGAGCCCAAGTCAGGCTCCTTGTCCTATTTTGGCACGAGGGTGCACCTTGGGAGCAAGACCCGAAGTCAGTGCTTTAGGTCACGCTTGGGGGAATAGCCCGGATCGGGACCTACGTCCCGTACGCCCGGCCTGCGGGATCTCCGCGGCCGGCAACTCCGTCCCGGACCCCCGGCGTTCAGCTGGAGAACTGGCGTTCGCGCATCACGCGCCACCGCTGCGCGAGCTTCTCGTACGCGGCGTCGGCCCGCTCGCCGTCCCCCTCGCGCAGCGCCGCCAACCCCTCCGCCACCTCCGCGACGGAACGGTCCTCGGCGAGCTGCCCCTCGGACACCGCGTGCACCAGCCCTCCGTAGTCCAGCTCCACGAGCGAACGCGGATGGAACTCTTCGAGCCAGCGCCCCACATCTACCAGGCCGTCGATCAGCGGCCCCTCTTCCAGGGCATCCCGAAGCGTACGCAGTCCGCGCGCGACCCGTCGACGCGCCTGCGCCATCGGCGTGCGGTAACGCAACAGATCCGCGGGGCCACCCTTCGTATACTCCCGCTCGGCATCCTCGAAGAGGACGAACCAGCGCACCGGGACGTGCCAGGTGGCGGCGCGGATCCACGGCCGGGCGTCCGGGTTGCGCTCGCGCCACCGCTCGTAGTCGGTGGCCGCCTGCCGGCGCACCACCGGGGGCAGCGCGGCGTCCAGCACCGAGGCCGGCAGCAGCTCCTCCAGGCCCTGGAGCGCCTGCCAGCCGCGCAGCCGGGTCCGCCAGGGGCAGACGCAGGTCACGCCGTCCACGACGGCGACGAAGGCGTCCCCGCTCTCGTGGACCGGCACCGGCACCGGCGGCGTCGGCAGCAGGTCGGCGAGCGCCCGGCGCTGCTCCTCGACGGCGGTGGGGGTGTCGTCGCGCCGGGCGTAGCGCGCCCAGTAGGAACGCTCCGGCTCGGAGAACGCCGCCAGCGGCTCGTAGACCCGCAGATACGCCACATACGGGACCCGTACCGACGACGCCAAGGCCACGCCCGCCCTCCAAGGGAAAGTCCACCGCGCGGAGTTGCCTGCCCCCGCCCGGCCCGGATACGGCAGATCGTCCCACGCCCGTCCCCCGGGAGAGGGTGATCCTCCCGACCTGACCGATCAACCCGCCTCCAGGATCTACGCTCGTCCCAACCGGCCCTCCCCACCCTCAGGAGGGCGTCCTTCGCGACTATGGGAGTCACCACCGTGACCGACGTACGTCCTGCCCCTGCAGATGCCGCCGGCGGCGTGCTGCAGACCCTGTTCCGCACGGAGCAGGGCGGCCACGAGCAAGTCGTTCTCTGCCAGGACCGGGCCAGCGGCCTCAAGGCCGTGATCGCCCTCCACAACACCGCCCTGGGCCCCGCCCTCGGCGGCACGCGCTTCCATCCCTACGCCTCCGAGGACGAGGCCGTGTTGGACGCCCTGAACCTCTCGCGCGGCATGTCGTACAAGAACGCCCTGGCCGGGTTGGACCACGGCGGCGGCAAAGCGGTGATCATCGGCGATCCCGAGCTGATCAAGACCGAGGAACTCCTGCTCGCCTACGGCCGGTTCGTGGCGTCCCTCGGGGGCCGCTACGTCACCGCGTGCGACGTCGGCACCTACGTCGCCGACATGGACGTGATCGCCCGGACGAACAGGTGGACCACCGGGCGCTCTCCGGAGAACGGCGGCGCCGGCGACTCCTCCGTGCTGACCGCCTACGGCGTCTTCCAGGGCATGCGGGCCTCGGCCCAGCACCTGTGGGGCGACCCCACGCTGCGCGGCCGTAAGGTCGGCATCGCGGGCGTCGGCAAGGTGGGCCACCACCTTGTCGAGCACCTCCTCAAGGACGGCGCCGAGGTCGTGGTCACCGACGTCCGGGCCGAGTCGGTGGAGCGGATCCTCGCCCGGCACCCCGGGGTGACCGCCGTCGCCGACACCGACGCCCTGATCCGCACCGAGGGCCTGGACGTCTACGCGCCGTGCGCCCTGGGCGGCGCGCTGAACGACGCCTCGCTGCCGGTGCTGACCGCGAAGGTGGTGTGCGGCGCGGCCAACAACCAGCTCGCGCACCCGGGGGTGGAGAAGGACCTGTCGGACCGCGGCATCCTCTACGCCCCGGACTACGTCGTGAACGCGGGCGGCGTGATCCAGGTGGCCGACGAACTGCACGGCTTCGACTTCGACCGGTGCAAGGCCAAGGCCGCGAAGATCTTCGACACCACGCTGTCGATATTCGCTCGTGCGAAGGCGGATGGCATTCCGCCGGCCGCCGCCGCCGACCGGATCGCCGAGGCCCGGATGGCGGAGGCGCGTCACACCTGACCGAACCCGGTCCACGTGGCCGGAAACACACCCTTGTGCGGCCCCTGGCGGGTGGTTGGCGAGACATCCCTCACCACCCGTCGGCGGGTCGCCGTACAGGACAGGTTAAAATCGCAGTTGACCAGCGTGGACGGGGCGCCGCGCCGGTCGTGCCGAGCGGTGGGTGATGCGGGCGACGTACCGTATGGCCGCGGAAGCAGGTACCGTTAAAGCCCTAGGGCCGGTCTCTCTTTTGAGAGCCCGCTCTGAATCATGAACGCGTGTCAAGACTCTGGGGCCGACGAGCCCCGTCACTGAGGGGGTCGACCCATGGGGCGCGGCCGGGCCAAGGCCAAGCAGACAAAGGTCGCCCGCCAGCTGAAGTACAGCAGCGGTGGGACGGATCTCTCGCGACTGGCCGACGAGCTTGCATCGCAGTCGAACCAGCAGCCTCCGAACCGAGAGCCGTTCGAGGATGACGAGGACGACGACCCGTACGCGCAGTACGCAGAACGCTACAACAGCGAAGACGACGAGGACGAGGGCCACTCCTCCCACCAGCGTCGTCGCGCCTGACACTCTGTGCGCTCGCGGGGCTGATAGCACCATCAAGAACCCGGTCCAGGGAATCCCCCGGACCGGGTTCTCTGCTGCGCGCGGGGCCACCGGGCCGGTGCCCCCGCGCGGCGGCGGTGTCAGCTCGCGTAGTCACCGGTGAGGGTCACTGCCTCCGCGTGATCGCCCCGCTCGACGATCTCGCCGCTGACCCAGGCGTCCACGCCGCGGTCGGTGAGGGTGGTCAGGGCCACGTCCACCGACTCCGGCGGGACGACGGCCATCATGCCGACGCCCATGTTCAGGGTCTTCTCCAGCTCCAGGCGCTCCACCGAGCCGGCGGTGCCGACCAGGTCGAAGATGGCGCCCGGCGCCCACGTGGCGCGGTCGACGGTGGCGTGCAGGCCGTCCGGGACCACCCGGGCCAGGTTGTTGGCCAGGCCGCCGCCGGTGATGTGCGAGAAGGCGTGCACCTCGCTGGTGCGGGTGAGGGCCAGACAGTCCAGCGAGTAGATCTTGGTGGGCTCCAGCAGCTCCTCGCCGAGGGTGCGGCCGAGCTCGGGGACCTCCTGGTCCAGGGACAGCCCGGCCCGGTCGAAGAGGACGTGGCGGACCAGGGAGTACCCGTTCGAGTGAAGTCCGGAGGACGCCATCGAGATCACCACGTCGCCCTTACGGATACGATCCGCGCCCAGCACCCGGTCGGCCTCGACCACACCGGTGCCGGCGCCGGCGACGTCGAACTCGTCCTCGCCCAGCAGGCCCGGGTGCTCGGCGGTCTCGCCGCCGACCAGCGCGCAGCCGGCCAGCACACAGCCCTCCGCGATGCCCTTGACGATCGCCGCGACCCGCTCCGGGTAGACCTTGCCCACGCAGATGTAGTCGGTCATGAACAGCGGCTCGGCGCCGCAGACGACCAGGTCGTCGACGACCATGGCGACCAGGTCGTGGCCGATGGTGTCGTAGACGCCCATCTTGCGGGCGATGTCGACCTTGGTGCCGACGCCGTCGGTGGCCGAGGCCAGCAGCGGACGCTCGTAGCGCTTGAGCGCGGAGGCGTCGAAGAGACCGGCGAAGCCGCCGAGACCGCCGACGACCTCGGGGCGGGTGGCCTTGGCCACCCACTTCTTCATGAGGTCCACGGCGCGGTCGCCGGCTTCGATGTCGACACCCGCGCTCGCGTAGCTGGCACCGGTTGATTCAGCGGACATGGCTGAGAACTTTCGTTTGGGTGGGTACGAGCTCTACGGGCGACGCAGTGCGTCAGCGCCGCCGACCCCCGCAGTGAGCGTCCGGACGCCGTCCACGTCGGACGCGGCCGGGGCCTTGGTCTCGGACTCCAGAAGGTGCTTCCCCAGCAGCTCCGGGTCCGGCAGCTCCATCGGGTACTCGCCGTCGAAGCAGGCACGGCACAGCTTCGGCTTGTCGATCGTGGTCGCCTCGATCATGCCGTCGATGGAGATGTACGCCAGCGAATCGGCGCCCAGCGACTTGCCGATCTCCTCGACGCTCAGCCCGTTGGCGATCAGCTCCGCGCGGGTGGCGAAGTCGATGCCGAAGAAGCACGGCCACTTGATCGGCGGGGACGAGATCCGGATGTGGACCTCGGCGGCGCCGGCCTCGCGCAGCATCCGGACCAGGGCGCGCTGGGTGTTGCCGCGGACGATCGAGTCGTCGACGACCACCAGGCGCTTGCCGCGGATGACTTCCTTGAGCGGGTTGAGCTTGAGGCGGATGCCCAGCTGGCGGATGGTCTGCGAGGGCTGGATGAAGGTCCGGCCGACGTAGGAGTTCTTGACCAGGCCCGAGCCGTAGGGGATGCCGCTGGCCTCGGCGTACCCGACGGCGGCCGGGGTGCCGGACTCCGGGGTCGCTATCACCAGGTCCGCGTCGGCGGGCGCCTCGGCGGCCAGCTTGCGGCCCATCTCGACCCGGGAGAGGTAGACGTTGCGGCCGGCGATGTCGGTGTCCGGGCGGGCGAGGTAGACGTACTCGAAGACGCAGCCCTTGGGGCGGGCCTCGGCGAAGCGCGAGCTGCGCAGGCCGTTCTCGTCGACGGCGATCATCTCGCCGGGCTCGATCTCCCGGATGAAGCTGGCACCGCAGATGTCCAGGGCGGCGGTCTCGGAGGCCACCACCCAGCCACGCTCCAGGCGGCCGAGGACCAGCGGGCGGATGCCCTGCGGGTCACGGGCGGCGTAGAGGGTGTGCTCGTCCATGAAGCACAGCGAGAAGGCGCCCTTGACCTTCGGCAGGACGCGCGGCGCGGCCTCCTCGACGGTCAGCGGTTTGCCGTCCTCGTCGACCTGTCCGGCCAGCAGCGCCGTGACGAGGTCGGTGTCGTTGGTGGCCGCGACCTGGGTGGCCCGGCCGCCCTCGCGGGGCAGCGCGGCGACCATCTGGGCCAGCTCGGCGGTGTTGACCAGGTTGCCGTTGTGGCCGAGCGCGATCGATCCGTGCGCGGTGGCGCGGAAGGTCGGCTGCGCGTTCTCCCACACCGAGGCACCGGTGGTGGAGTAACGGGCGTGGCCCACGGCGATGTGGCCCCGGAGGGAGCCAAGGGAAGTTTCGTCGAAGACCTGGGAAACCAGGCCCATGTCCTTGAAAACGAGGATCTGGGAGCCGTTGCTCACCGCGATGCCCGCGGACTCCTGTCCACGGTGCTGCAGCGCGTACAGCCCGAAGTAGGTGAGTTTGGCGACCTCTTCTCCCGGGGCCCAGACACCGAAGACGCCGCAGGCATCCTGGGGGCCCTTCTCACCGGGGAGCAGGTCGTGGTTGAGTCGTCCGTCACCACGTGGCACGCTCCAGAGTCTAGGGCAGGTCGCTGATTCATCCGAACCGGGGATGGCCGCCGAGCTGGAGGAGTGCATGAATGGGGCGTTAAACCCGCTTGACGTGCCCACGGCCGTCCGGCGAGGTTTTCCGCCCGTGCGGACCCCGCAGCCCTTGGCGCGCCTGGTGTGTCACCGGGTGCCCCGCCTCGCGCCGCGCCTCGTGCGGCGCCGCCATGCCGACCTCGGCCGGATGGCCGGCGCGATCCGTCACCGCGGGTGAGCGTGATGGCCGCGGGCCGCGCCTGATGCCGTGCCGCAGCCTCTGAGCTGCGCTTTCGCGTTTCCGCCCGGTCTTCCGACAGGGACTCGCCAGGGACTCGTCAGGCGCTTTGGCAGCTTACGCCCGTAATGTCGGATGTCCTGCCGGTGTGAGATGCGCGACGTTCCGCCGCCCGCCCGTTCTCCCGCCGTCCCCGGGCGCCGATGTCCGGCATCACGGCCAAAACGACCTGTCCGGAGCGTCGCACCGATCCCTTCCGTCGGTCCTGCCCGCTCGGCGCCCGGATCAGCCCATGACGGGCAGCAGGTCGCCGAGATCGGCCCGTTCGCCGCTGGCGCTGACCGTCGCCGCGTCCACCGCGGCGGCCCAGGCCAGCCGGCCGGTGGCCAGCCGTATCCAGGTCAGCGGGTCGGTCTCGACGACGTTGGGCGGGGTGCCGCGGGTGTGCCGGGGGCCCTCGACACACTGCACCACGGCGAACGGCGGCACCCTGACCTCGACCGATCCGCCGGGCGCCTGGGCGGCCAGCGCGTCGGCCAACAGCCGGGTGGTGGTGGCCAGGGCATGCCGGTCGAAGGGGATCTCCTGGCCGAGGGCGTCGGCCAGGTCGTCGGTGTGCACGACGAGTTCGAGGCAGCGGGTGACGAGTTGGTCGCCGAGCAGCATCGCGGCGGGCCGACAGGCGATGACCCGGTCGTCCGGCGCGGACGGCACCGTCGCGGCGTACTCCTCGGCGGCGCGCTCCAGCAGCTCCACCGGGTCGCTCCCGGCCGCGAGTTCGCGGATGGACTCGGCGGCGCCGGCGGCGAACCGCGCGGTCATGGACGGCCAGTCCTGGAGGGTGAGCTCCGCCGCGGCCGGGGCCGGCAGCCGCAGGGCGCGGGCCACACTGCCGACCGCTATGGACAGATGCGCAACCAGCTCCCGCACCGTCCAGTCGCCGAGCCGGGTCGGCAGCACCAACTGCTCGGGCGTCAGGGCCCCGACGACCCGGCGGACGTGGGCGCACTGGGCGGTGACGGCGGCACGGGTCTTGGCCGGGTCGTACCGGCGGGCACGCGGTGCGCGGGCAGCAGGAGACATACACCCAGCGTAGGCGGCACCACCGACAGCCGGCCCGGAATTCCGCGCGCCGGCCCGGGCGGCCGGGCGTCGACCGAAACGGCGGAGCGGCCCGCCAGGCACTCCTGGCGGGCCGCTCCGGCACGGACACAACGGGGCGCGCGTCCGGCCCCGTTGGCACGGCGCTAGGCGATCAGCCCCGGGACGGTCGCCTCATGGGCCGCCCGCAGCTCGGCCAGCGGGATGCTGAACTGCTCCTGGAGGGCGAGCTCGTCGCCGTCGACGACACCGATCCGGGTGGCCGGCAGCCCCCGCGCACCGCACATGTCGGTGAAGCGGAGCTCCTCGCTGCGCGGCACCGAGACGATCGCCCGGCCCGCCGACTCGGAGAAGAGGAAGACGAACGGGTCCACCGCGTCGGGGACGACCACCCGGGCGCCCTTGCCGCCGCGCAGGCACGACTCCACCAGCGCCTGGACCAGGCCGCCGTCGGAGAGGTCGTGCGCCGCGTCGATCATGCCGTCGCGGGAAGCCGAGATGAGGATCTCGGCGAGCAGCCGCTCACGCTCCAGATCGACCTTCGGCGGCAGCCCGCCGAGGTGCTCGTGCACCACCTGCGACCAGGCCGAACCGCCCAGCTCCTCACGGGTGTCGCCGAGGAGGTAGAGCAGCTGGCCCTCCTCCGCGAAGCCGACCGGCGTGCGGCGGGTGACGTCGTCGATGACACCGAGCACCGCGACCACCGGGGTCGGGTGGATCGCCACGTCACCGGTCTGGTTGTACAGCGAGACGTTGCCGCCGGTGACCGGCGTGCCCAGCACCTGGCAGCCGTCCGCGAGACCGCGGGTGGCCTCGGCGAACTGCCACATCACCGCCGGGTCCTCGGGCGAGCCGAAGTTCAGGCAGTCGGAGATCGCCAGCGGCCGGGCGCCGGAGGCGGCGACATTGCGGTACGCCTCGGCCAGCGCCAGCTGCGCGCCGGCGTACGGGTCGAGCTTGGCGTACCGGCCGTTGCCGTCGGTGGCGACCGCGACGCCGAGGTTGGTCTCCTCGTCGATCCGGATCATGCCCGAGTCCTCGGGCTGCGCCAGCACGGTGTTGCCCTGGACGAAGCGGTCGTACTGGTCGGTGATCCACGCCTTGGACGCCTGGTTGGGCGAGCCGACCAACTGGAGCACCTGGGCGCGGAGTTCCGCGGCGTCCGCCGGGCGCGGCAGCGCGGCGGCGTCGTCGGCCTGGAGGGCGTCCTGCCACTCCGGGCGGGCGTACGGCCGGTGGTAGGTCGGGCCCTCGTGGGCGACCGAGCGCGGCGGGACGTCCACGATCTGCTCGCCGTGCCAGAAGATCTCCAGCCGCGAGCCGTCCGTCACCTCACCGATGACGGTGGCGATGACGTCCCACTTCTCGCAGATCTCCAGGAAGCGGTCGACCTTGTCCGGCTCGACGATCGCGCACATCCGCTCCTGCGACTCGCTCATGAGGATCTCCTCGGGCGAGAGCGAGGAGTCGCGCAGCGGAACGGTGTCCAGCTCGACCCGCATGCCGCCGGAGCCGGCGCTGGCCAGCTCGCTGGTGGCGCAGGACAGCCCGGCGCCGCCGAGGTCCTGGATGCCGGCGACCAGCTTCTCCCGGAAGATCTCCAGGGTGCACTCGATGAGCAGCTTCTCCTGGAACGGGTCGCCGACCTGGACGGCGGGCCGCTTGGTGGGCTTGGCGTCGTCGAAGGTCTCGGAGGCCAGCACCGAGACGCCGCCGATGCCGTCGCCGCCGGTCCGGGCGCCGTAGAGGATGACCTTGTTGCCGGCGCCGGACGCCTTCGCCAGGTGGATGTCCTCGTGCTTCATCACGCCCACGCAGAGGGCGTTGACCAGCGGGTTGCCCTGGTAGCAGGGGTCGAAGACGACCTCGCCGCCGATGTTGGGCAGGCCCAGGCAGTTGCCGTAGCCGCCGATGCCCGCGACCACGCCCGGCAGGACGCGCTTGGTGTCGGGGTGGTCGGCGGCGCCGAACCGCAGCGGGTCCATCACGGCGACCGGGCGGGCGCCCATCGCCAGGATGTCGCGGACGATGCCGCCGACGCCGGTGGCCGCGCCCTGGTAGGGCTCGATGTACGACGGGTGGTTGTGCGACTCGACCTTGAAGGTGACCGCATAGCCCTGGCCGACGTCCACGACGCCGGCGTTCTCCCCGATGCCGACGAGCAGCGCGTCGTTCTCGGGGGCCTTCTCGCCGAACTGCTTCAGGTGGACCTTGCTGCTCTTGTAGGAGCAGTGCTCGGACCACATCACCGAGTACATGGCCAGCTCGGCGCCGGTCGGACGCCGACCGAGGATCTCCCGGATCCGCGCGTACTCGTCCTGCTTGAGGCCGAGTTCGGCCCAGGGCTGGTCGGTTTCCGGGGTCTCGGCTGCGTGCTTGACGGTGTCGAGGCTCATGCGTTGACCAGCTTCTTCAGGATCGAGGTGAAGAACCCGAGGCCGTCGGTGCGGCCGGTGCCGATGAGCGGCTCGACGGCGTGCTCGGGGTGCGGCATCAGGCCGACGACATTGCCCGCCTCATTGGTGATGCCGGCGATGTCGCGGAGCGAACCGTTGGGGTTTCCGTACCCGTCGGCGGTCGGGCCGTCGGTGAGGTAGCGGAAGGCCACCCGGCCCTCGGCCTCCAGCATGTCCAGCGTCCGCTCGTCGGCGACATAACGGCCGTCGATGTTCTTCAGCGGAATGCTGATCTCCTGGCCCTGCGCGTAGTCGCTGGTCCAGGCGGTCGTGGCGTTCTCCACCCGCAGCTTCTGGTCGCGGCAGATGAAATGCAGGTGGTTGTTGCGCAGCATCGCGCCGGGCAACAGGTGGGTCTCGGTGAGGACCTGGAAGCCGTTGCAGATGCCCAGGACCGGCATCCCCGCCCGGGCCTGTTCGATCACGGTCCCCATCACCGGCGAGAACCGGGAGATCGCGCCGGCACGCAGGTAGTCACCGTACGAGAAGCCGCCGGGCAGGACCACGGCGTCGACCTGGTGGAGGTCCTTGTCGCGGTGCCACAGCGGCACCGCCTCGACTCCGGCCGCCCGGACCGCGCGCTGGGTGTCGCGGTCGTCGAGCGTGCCGGGAAAGGTGATGACTCCGACCCGAGCGGTCATGACTCGGCCCGTACGGCTTCGTCGACCCGGACGGTGAAGTCCTCGATGACGGTGTTGGCGAGGAAGGTCTCGGCCATTTCATGGATGCGGGCGAGGGCGGCGTCGTCGACCGGACCCTCCACCTCAAGTTCGAAACGCTTGCCCTGACGGACGTCGGCGATCCCCTCGAAGCCCAGGCGTGGCAGTGCGCGCTGCACCGCCTGCCCCTGCGGGTCGAGGATCTCCGGCTTGAGCATGACGTCGACTACGACGCGTGCCACTGGCACTCCCGGTGGTGTGGTGCGTAAGGCGGTGACCTCACAGTACCGCGTTCGAAAATCTACGCGCATAGATATACGGTGCACCTGATCACGAGCCGGTATCGCCGGGAGTGCCCGCAAGGAAAAATCTCCGAAAAGAACGGGGGGCCGGATTGCGACGGGACACGCTGACGAAATTAAATGGGCTTCACAATGCAATGCCCATCGCTGTACAAATGAAAAAGCATTGATCCCAATCAGCCGGATCCGGAGCATCACCCCATGTCAACAAGGGGTTGCTCCACGAAAGGACCGATATCCGTGGCGCAGCGCGTAGTAGTAACGCTCTCCGATGACATCGACGGAGGAGAAGCCGCAGAGACGGTCATCTTCGGTTTGGACGGGAAGTCGTACGAGATCGACCTCAATCCCGCCAATGCGAAGAAACTGCGCGGCGCCCTCGCTCCGTACGTGGAGGCCGGCCGCAAGCGGGCCAAGTCCGGCAAGACCTTCCACCGGACCGCGGTGACCCCGGACCCGGCCGCGGTGCGCGCCTGGGCCCGCTCCCACCAGATGGACGTCCCGCCGCGCGGCCGCATCCCCAAGAAGGTCTACGAAGCCTTCAACGCGGCCAACCACTAACCGACTTCGCACCGTCCGCGGGTCCGCGCACCGCCGACTTGCACAGCACCCCTACTGATCAGCTAGAGTCTGGAGCACGCCGAGGGGCGAGGCCGAAAGGCCGGGTCCCGAGGAGTCACGCGGGTGTAGCTCAGTAGTAGAGCGCCCCCTTTCCAAGGGGGAGGCGCAGTGTGCAATCCCTGTCACCCGCTCTGACAGTTCGACCGGTCCAAAGGATCAGGTAGAGTAGCTGTCGCGCCACTGGGTGAAAGCCGAGTGGATGCCTGCGGACGTAGCTCAGTTGGTAGAGCGCAACCTTGCCAAGGTTGAGGTCGCGAGTTCGAGCCTCGTCGTCCGCTCAGAGAAAAGGCCCCGGTCCTTGAGATCGGGGCCTTTGTCGTTTTCCCACCGAAAAGCCGGACGGCTCCGGGGATCACGAACGGCACCGGCCGGCGATCGCCCACAGGTGCCCTCGGAACTTTCCCCGGGAAATCGCGGGGTGGGCGGCGCGCGCGGTCGGACGGGCGGTGGCACGGCATGTGGCGGTCGACACATTGCCGGGGTGGGCGCCGGGGCCGGGGGCGGGCGCGGACCCCGGGGACGGAAGGTCGGGCGGGGGCGCGACGCGCCGGCCGAACGATGAGGTGCCGACCGGGAGTTGCGCGGCGCGCGGCGGGGCCGGGGCGCGGGGTGCGGCGGGGGCGGAGCGCCGGACGGGTGCGGGCCCGGGCAGCGGCGGCGGGGGCCGGAACGCAAAGGCGCGCAACGGCGCGCGGGAAGTTGGCTATAGTAGGGCTCGCACCGCGCGGCGGCGACCGGAACGGAAGCCAGGCACGGAGCATGCGGACGTAGCTCAGTTGGTAGAGCGCAACCTTGCCAAGGTTGAGGTCGCGAGTTCGAGCCTCGTCGTCCGCTCAGAGAAAAGGCCCCGGTCCTTGAGACCGGGGCCTTTTTCATGGGCCGGTGCCGGCGGGCGGCACCGGCCCGGGGTGTCGGATCGGGTGCGACCTAGACCCAGGATTGGCCGGTGAGGCGTTCGTACGCCTCCAGGTACTTGGCGCGGGTGCGGTCGACGATCTCCTGCGGGAGGGGCGGCGGGGGCTGCTCGCCGGTGCGGTCCCAGTCGGCGGCGGGCGAGGTCAGCCAGTCGCGGACGAACTGCTTGTCGAAGGAGGGCTGGGGGCGGCCCGGCTGCCACTGGTCGGCGGGCCAGAAGCGCGAGGAGTCGGGGGTGAGGACCTCGTCGGCCAGGGTGAGCCGCTCCCCGTGGAAGCCGAACTCGAACTTGGTGTCGGCGAGGATCAGGCCGCGCTCGCGGGCGATGTCGCGGGCCCGGCCGTAGACCGCGAGGGTCAGCTGGCGGAGCTGGGCGGCGGTCTCGGCGCCGACCTGGCGGGCGGCCTCCTCGTAGGAGACGTTCTCGTCGTGGTCGCCGACCGCGGCCTTGGTGGCCGGGGTGAAGATCGGGGCGGGGAGTTCGGAGCCGTCGGTCAGGCCCTCGGGGAGCGCCAGTCCGCAGACCGTGCGGGACTGCCGGTACTCGGCGAGGCCGGAGCCGGTGAGGTAGCCGCGGGCGACGCACTCCACCGGGACCATGGCGAGGGAGTGGCAGACGAGGGTGCGGCCGGCCCAGTCGGCGGGCGCGCCCTCGGGGACCTCGGTGGACAGGACGTGGTGCGGGACCAGGTCGGAGAGCTGGTCGAACCACCACAGGGACAGCTGGGTCAGCACCCGGCCCTTGTCGGGGATCTCGGTGGGGAGCACCCAGTCGTAGGCGGACATGCGGTCGCTGGCGACCATGACCAGGTCGCCGGCGGCGTTCTGGTAGAGGTCGCGCACCTTGCCGGTATGCAGGTGGGTGAGCCCCGGGACCTGCACGGGCTCGGGCTTTTCTACGAATCCGGACACGCTGCCTCCGCGTAGGTTGATCCAGGAGTCCTGGTGATTCTCCCGTATGCACCGGGGCGGCTCTGCCGCAGGGTCGCCGTCGGGGGGCCGTGCACACACCTTGGGACGGTCAAGCGGAGGACCGGGCTCCGGGGCGGAGGAGCACGGCGAGGGAGACCAGGGCCAGGGCCGCGACGCTGGTGAGGATCGTCGACGGGGCGAGCGCGCCGGTGAGCAGGGTCACCCCGTACGGGGCGAGGAAGCCCAGGTAGCACAGGGCCCAGAAGCGCGCGGTGAGGCGGGCCAGGTGGTGCGGGGACGCCAGGGCGGCGACCTCGGTCAGGCCGTACGCCACGCACAGGCCGTAGCCGGCGCCGAGCAGGGCGGCGGCGAACAGGGCCACCACCGGCTGCGCGTGGGCCACCGCCAGGGCGCCGATCAGCAGGCCGACGGCGGTGACGAGCAGGCCGGTGCCGGCGGTGGCGAGCCTGTGCCGGGCACTCAGCCGGCGGGCGAGCGGGGCGACGAGGAGGCCGGCGCCGGGGGTGACGGCGGTGATGATCCCGGCGTAGACGGTCTGCCAGCCGTGCAGGCGACCGTCGACGAGGGCGGGGAGGACGGCGAAGGCTATGGAGGGGGCGGCGAAGACCCAGGGGGCCACCGGGACGACCAGGCGGCGGAAGGGGGTGCGGTGGGCGGGGACGGCGGGCTCGGCGACCGCCGTGTGCGGGCCCCGGGGCGGGGCGGTCTCGGGGGCGCGGGCGGCGCTCAGCGCCGCGGCGGCGGACAGCACCAGGTGCGGGACGTAGGCCAGGACCATCGGGAGCGGGGCCCACTGGGCGATCAGGGAGGCGGCCAGGCCGCCCGTGGCGAAGCCCGCGGAGAGGAAGAGGCCCGAGCGGCGGGCCGCGGCACCGGGGCTGGGGGCCGTGCCGTACGGCGGGGTGGAGAGCTCCTTGATCCAGACGCTGCCGGCGGTGAGCAGGGTGCCCGCGCCGACGCCGGTCAGGAAGCGGCCGGGCCACAGCAGCGCGGGGACGGCCGGGCCGGCCATCAGCAGGCAGGTCGCCAGGGCCGACAGTCCCAGGGCGGTGCGGGCGACCCGCCGGCGGCCGTGGCGGTCGGCGAGCGGGCCGCCCACGAGGAGGGCGGGGATCAGGCCGAGGACGTAGACGGCGAAGAGGGCGGTGGTGGTGGCGGCGGTCAGACCGAGGTGGGCGCGGTAGGCGCCGAGCAGGGAGGAGTACTGGTTGGCGCTCCACCCGGAGGCGGTCATCAGCCAGCCGGCGCGGAGCCAGTAGCGGGGGGCGGGGGCCGCGGTGGCGACCGCTTCGCCGACCCGGGCCGTCGGGGTGTGTGACACGGACATGGGGACGTTGTACGGCGCGGGCGGGCGGGCGCGCGGCCCGCGTTCAGGAAATGTGAACGGCCCGAGAAGGGGGCTTCGCCCCCGTCCTATCGTGGCCGGTATGGATCTGCGTCGACTGTCTTCCTTCCTGGCGGTGGTCGAGGAGCAGCACTTCGGGCGGGCCGCGGCCCGGTTGTTCCTGTCGCCGGCCGCCGTCACCCAGCACGTGCAGCAACTGGAGCGGGAGTTCGGGACACGGCTGCTGGACCGCGGCCGGGGCCCGGTGGTGCCGACCGTCGCCGGACAGCGCCTGGTGTCGCACGCCCGGACGCTGCTGGCCGCCGCGAACGCCGCGGCGGCGGACGTGGCCGAGGCCGTCCGGGGCCGGCCGTCGCCGGGACACGGGCTGCGGGTCGGGGTGATGAGCCACGGGTCGGCGGAGGTGACCCCGGCCGCGGTGAACGCCTTCCGCCGGGCCCGGCCGGACGTGCCGGTGTCGCTGGTGCAGCTGAACTTCACCGAGCACTGCAGCGCGCTGCGCGAGGACCGGGTGGACGTGGCGTTCGTCCGGCCCCTGGTGCGGGCCGAGGGCATCGAGGTGGACGTCCTGACGACCGAGCAGCGGATCGTGGCGGTCTCCGCGCGGTCGCCGCTGGCGGACGCGGCGCGGGAGGGGGTGCGGACCGCGGACATCATCGACCTGCCGTTCCTGCGGCTGCCGGCGCGCACCCCGCGGCCGTTCGTCGACTACCTCTACTTCCAGGAGGGGGAGCGGCGGGCGCCGGACTGTGCGCTGACCCCGCACGATGTGCTGACGAGCGTGGCGGCGGGGCGCGGGGCGGGCTCCGGGCTGAAGTCCTTCGCCCGGTACTACCCCTGGCCGGGGACGGTGTTCGTGCCGGTGCTGGACGCGCCGAGCGCGCAGAGCGTGCTGGCGACGCGGGCCGGGGATCCCCATCCGGAGGTGCGGATCTTCCGGGCGCTGACGGTGGCGCTGGCACGGGAGTTGGGGGAGTACGCGGCGCGGTAGCGCGAGCCCCGGGCGGGAGTTCGACGACAGGCCCTAGTCGCGTTTGCAGATCCGGTCGAGGAGGTTGGCCGTGGCGCGCTGGACGCGTTGGTCGATGTGGCCGGGGCGGTCCAGGGCGGGCGACCAGGCGAAGGTGCCGGAGGAGAAGACCAGGGCGCCGCTGGGCGCGCGGTACAGGGACGTCTCCTGGTGGCGGCGGGCGCCCTCGCCGTCGCGGTACGGGGAGTGGGAGAGCAGGATGCGGCGGGTGTGCGCGGGGAGGCTGGTGCGCGGGAAATAGCGGTCGGCCTCGCCGGCGACCAGGCCGGGGAGTTCGTCGCCCTCGTGGGCGCCGGTGGCCTCCCAGAGCCAGTGGTCGGCGTTGCGCACGACCAGGGGGGCGGGCTCGGGGACCCGGCCGGCGTACTGGATGCCCATCAGCCGCTGCTCGGGATTGCCGAGTTCGCGCCAGAGGGCCGGACGGCCGGGTCCCTGGCGTTTGCGGCAGGTGAGCAGGGAGTCGGGGCCGGCCGGCGACGGGGAGAGCTCCACCTGCCAGTACAGGGTGTTGGCGGAGAGGAAGACCAGGGAGGTGCCGCTGTCCCGGGCGGCCTCGACCGTGCGGCGCATGGGCACCGACCAGTACTCGTCGTGGCCGGGGAAGACCAGGCCGCGGTAGCGGGTGGCGTCCACCCGGCCGGCGTGCAGGTCGCGGGCGTCGGCGTAGGCGAGGTCGTAGCCGTAGCGCTCGGCCCAGCGGATGAAGTCGTAGGCGTGGCCGACGTGGAGGGGGAGGCCGGCGCCGGCGTAGGGGCGGTCGAAGGAGACGGTGGTGGCGGCGTCCCGTTCGCCGAGGAGGGCGCCCTTCTCGTCCCAGGCGTGGTAGAGGCTGGCGCCGGTGCGGCCGTCCTCGGGGTAGAGGTTGTACGCCTGCCAGGTGATGTCGGGGAGCAGCAGCAGGAGGTCGGCGGGCTGGCCGTCGCGGACCGTGAAGGGGATGTGGGAGCGGTACCGGCCGTCGGCGGTGGTCAGGACGGCCACGTAGGCGCCGAGTTGCCAGTACGTGGGGACCTGGAGGCGCCAGGACAGCCACCAGTGGTGGCAGGAGACGGTGCGGTCGACGAGCAGCGGGGCCGGTTGGACGATGCCGGCGAGGCGCGGGCTGGTGGTGATCTTGGCGGCGCCGGCGCCGGCGTAGTGGCCGATGCGGTAGACGTCGATGCTGAAGGGCTGCGGCGGGTCGACCGAGACCCGGAAGTCGATGGCCTCGCCGGGGGCCACCGCGCCGGGGACGGCGAAGCCCTTGATCTGGCGGTGGACGTCGTCGGCGGTGCGCGGGCCGTTGTGCTTGCGGGGCGCGGGCAGCCGCAGGTCGCCGTGGGCGATCGCGGGATCGACGTACCAGGGGATGATCCGGCCGGAGTCGAAGTAGGTCTCGCTGCCGCGCAGCCAGGGCAGCGGGCCCTGTCCGAACGGATCCGTGACCGCGTGGGCGAGGGCGCCCGATTCCCAGCGCCTGATCTGTTCCGTCGCCACCTTCCACTCCCCTCCCGCGTCCCCCATGGCCGCGGCCGATCGGGCCTTACCCATCCCCCAGCACATCACATTACGCACTCACTTCGTCACCCTTCGTCGTGAATTTAGGTGCCCTTGCCCCGAAGCGCGAACTGGAAGGGAACATTCAGCCGGCCCGGCGGTCGCCGGGCGCCGGGCTCAGGCCAGCCGGACCGGCTTCTCCGGGCGGACGCCGACACGGTGCAGCCAGCCGCGGAGCGGTTCGGCGTCGCCGTCGTCGACCAGGCTGAGGACGGGGCGGCCCAGGTCGGCGCGGCGGGCGCCGTCCACGAGGAGGGCCGGGCCGTCGAGCCAGTCCAGGCCGGGGGCGGCACCGGCGGTGTCCACCGCGGCGCAGCAGACCATCGCCGTGACGTGGTCGGCGAGGAGTTCGCGGGCCGTGCGGGGCGGTTGCAGGGGGAAGAGCGGGAGGCCGCCGTCGGCCAGGCCGTCGCCCCAGGCGATGTCGGTGCCGCCGGTGCCGCTGCCAGCGGGCTTCGTCGCGCTGTCCCGGGCGGCCTGGCGGGCGGCCGCCTCGCGCTCCTCGCGGGCGACCTCGGCGCCGAGCCGGGCGGCGAGCAGATCGCCGGCGTCGGTGTCGCGGGCCAGCCGGTCGATGACCCGGGCCAGGGTCGGGGCGACGGCCGGGGCGGGGGAGACGGGTGGCTCGTCGGCGAGCGGGGAGCCGGCCTGCGCCTCGGGGTCGTCGGCGCGCGAACGGAGCGGAGCGCCCGGGGCGGCGTCGAGCGCCCGGGGAAGGCCCGCGGGGTGGTGGGCGGCGGGTGTACGGACACGGGCGCCGGCGTAGCTGAGGGGCGGTGCGGAGGCGGCGGCCGGGGCGGCACCGGGGGCATCGGCGGGGCGGTCCGGCGCACGGGACGCGTCCGGGGCCTCCGGGGCGAGGTCGGCGGCGGTCGGCGGGAGGGCGTCGAGGACGCGGTGCAGCCGGGCGGCCTCCAGGCGCCACTTCCGGTCCACGATCTCCTGTGGGTACTGCTGCCAGCCGACCGGCGACCAGTCCGGGCCGGGCTCGGCCGGGCCGCCGTGGAAGAGCCGGGCGGCCAGCAGGGAGGCGGCGCGGTCGATGGTGCCGGGCTCCTCCAGGAGGTCGCAGGCGGGCCGCTCGCCGAGGCGGGAGGCGAACCCCTCGGCGAGGCGGTCCCGGCGGGAGAGCTCGGTGAGCGCGGAGACCACGCCGGCATCCAGCCGGGAGGGCCAGCGGCCCAGCCGCCAGGCGGGCAGCGCGACCCTGGTCAGCAGCCGGTCCCATCCCGCGTACGCCAGGCCGACCTGCTCCTGGGCGACGATCCGCAGGCCGTAGTCGACACCCTGGGCCCGCTCGGAGGCGGCGGCGGCGACCCCGCGCTCCATGAGCGTGGCGTGCTCGCGGGCGGCGCGCAGCAGCAGCCGGGCGACCCGGCCGACGAAGCGGAGCGGGAGGGTGCGCAGCGGGCCCCGGGCGCGGGCGGCGACCCCGGCGGCCGCGTCCAGCCCGCGGATGAAGCGGCGGGCGGCCGCTATGTCCGGGTGCGCGGACGGGCCGGTGCCGGCGACGACGGGGGCGAGCAGGGCGCGCAGCTCGGCGACCCGCATCCACCACAGGAACGGCGAACCGATGACCAGGACCGGGGCCTCGGGAGCCCGGCGGCCGGCCCGCGGCGGGCCGTGGGCGCGGTGCGTGCGGTCCTCCAGCCAGCTGTCGCAGTCCGGGGTGAGCGCTATCGCCGAGGGGGCCGGGACGTCGAGGCGGTCGGCCAGATCGCGGACCAGGCGGTAGAGGTCCGGGGCGGCGTCCTCGGCGATCGGCACGGAGGGGCTGAGCGCGGGGCGGGCGCGGGCGACGACGGCGGAGACCAGGGCGGCCAGCACGAGGCTGAGCACGGTGAGCCCGCCGACCGCCCAGCGGGCGACCGCCCAGCCGCCCTCGGTGCCGAGCCGGCCGGTGGCGCCGCCCACGAGGAGCACCACGGCGGCCGCGGCCGGCAGCAGGGCCACCGCCAGCGCCGCACCGCGGACGCGGAGCACCGCGAGGGCGCGGGCACGCGCCACCAGGACGCCTGTTTCCGGACTTGCCACGAGCCTGTACACCCCCTGCGGTCCTGACGGGACGGGACGGAAGAACGCGGACGGACGGACGAACGACGGTCGTGCGGTGTGCGGGCGGGCGAGCGTGCCCGCTCCCCACCACTGTGGCACCGGCCACTGACATCGCAATGTCGGTGGGCCAGTTGCCGGACGCGGCCGGGGTGGCGACCCCGGATTCCGGCACCGCGACCGCAGGACGCTTGCGCGGCACCATAGTTGGGGGTGCGGGGTTCGTCAGCTGGATACCCGCATGGTCACTCGATGGAATGGCTTTGGGTAAAGCCGTGAACCGACAGCGGGCGGATCTGGGCTGCTTCCGGCGAACGGAAAGGCCCATGACGCACCTGAGGCATATGTCAGGGAAATGACATATGCCTCAGGTGTCGTGGTCGTCGCGGCAGCGGCCGGCGAGTGGCAGGGAGCGGTCGGGCACCGCCCCGCGCTACTCCCCCGCCGCCGCCTTCGCGGCGATGTCGGTGCGGTGGTGCGAACCGTCCAGGGAGATCCGGCCGACGGCGCGGTAGGCGCGCTCCCGGGCGGTGGCCAGGTCGGCGCCGGTGGCCGTCACGGACAGCACCCGGCCGCCCGCGCTGAGCACCGCGCCGGACGCGTCGCGCCGGGTCCCGGCGTGCAGCACGTAGGCGTCGGGGGCGTCCTGCTCCGCGACCTCCGCCAGGCCCCCGATCGGGTCGCCGGTGCGCGGGGTGCCCGGGTAGTTGTGGGAGGCGATGACGACGGTGACCGCGGCGCCGTCGTCCCAGCGCAGCGGCGGGAAGGCGGCGAGGGTGCCGGTGGCGGCGGCGTGCAGCAGGCCGAAGAGCGGGGTCTTCAGACGCGCCAGCACGACCTGGGTCTCCGGGTCGCCGAAGCGCGCGTTGAACTCGATCACGCGGATCCCGCGGGAGGTGATCGCCAGGCCCGCGTAGAGCAGCCCCGAGAAGGGGGTGCCGCGGCGCCGCAGCTCGTCGACGGTGGGCTGCAGGACGGTCTGCAGCACCTCGTCGACCAGCTTGGGGTCGGCCCAGGGCAGCGGGCTGTAGGCACCCATGCCACCGGTGTTGGGGCCCGCGTCGCCGTCGTGGGCGCGCTTGAAGTCCTGGGCGGGCTGGAGGGGGACGACGGTCTCGCCGTCGGTGACGGCGAAGAGCGAGACCTCCGGGCCGTCGAGGAACTCCTCAATGACGACGCGGTCGCAGCCGAGCGCATGGGCGCGGGCGGCCGCGACGTCCTCGGTGACGACGACGCCCTTGCCGGCCGCCAGGCCGTCGTCCTTGACGACGTACGGGGCGCCGAAGGCGTCCAGGGCGTCGTCGATCTCCTCCGGGGTGGTGCAGACGTAGCTGCGGGCGGTCGGCACGCCCGCGGCGGCCATCACGTCCTTGGCGAACGCCTTGGAGCCCTCCAGCTGGGCGGCCTGTGCCGAGGGGCCGAAGACCGGGATGCCGCGCTCGCGCACCGCGTCCGCGACGCCGGCCACCAGCGGGGCCTCGGGGCCGACGACGACGAGGTCGGCCGCCAGGTCGACGGCGAGGTCGGCCACCGCCCGGCCGTCGAGGGCGTCGACCCCGTGCAGTTCGGCCACCTCGCCGATGCCGGCGTTGCCGGGGGCGCAGTGCAGCGCGGTGACGTCGGGATCGAGGGACAGAGAGCGGCACAGGGCGTGTTCGCGGGCGCCGCCGCCGATGACGAGGACCTTCACGGTGTGCAGCCTAGACGAATACACCAACCGGCCGACCGCCGGGCGTGCCCCGATCGCACAAACGCGGTCCCGGGCCGGAAACCGCCGGTGCCGGCGGCGTCCACCGGCACGGCGGCAACTCTTTCGGGTGAGATCCGCGAACGTCCTATACCGGATCCCGCACCACTTCCGGGCGGAAACCGGGCGATCTTGGGACAGAGGCCAGCCGTTCGGCGGTAGGAAAGGAGCGGTGCGCGGATCTTGCGTAGGCCATGCGCGCACCCCACGGATCCGCGTACGAGGGAGCG
Source organism: Streptomyces noursei (assembly GCF_016917755.1). Taxonomy (GTDB): domain Bacteria; phylum Actinomycetota; class Actinomycetes; order Streptomycetales; family Streptomycetaceae; genus Streptomyces; species Streptomyces yunnanensis. Next base: position 4,848,940 of record NZ_CP070326.1, read on the forward strand.
CACGGGTGAGTCAGCCGGAGATGCAGCCCGAGGGGCCCCCTTGGGGCGAGGGCGGGCCCGACCGGGGTCGCGGGCGGTCCCCGGACCGCCACCGGAACCAGGGCCGGCCGGGGCGGCGGCCCGCCGGCCCGCTCCGGGGTCGCGGCGACCTCGTGGGGCGGGCGTTCCCGCACGGCGACTGGGGGGAACCGGACAACCGGCTGGACGCGCTGTACCTGTGGAGCGAGGAGGGTGCGCTGCGCACCGCCGACTGGTACCTGCGCGACCGGCTGACCAAGCGCCGCGGGGCGCGGGCGCTGCGGCTGGGGGCCGCCGCCGGGGTGACCGCGGGCGGCGCGCTGCCGTTGCTCGACCTCGCCGGCGTCTGGGAGCACGGGGCGCCCTGGGGCGCGCTGACGCTGCTGCTGGCGGCCGTGTGCGTGGGCTGCGACCGGTACTTCGGGGTGACCGCGGGCTGGATGCGGGACCTGGCCACCGCGCAGGCGATCCACCGGCGGCTGGAGGCGCTGCAGTTCGACTGGGCGACGGAGAGCGTGCGGGAGGTGCTGGGGCCGACGGAGGGCACCGCGAGCGAAGCGGCGGAGCGCTGCCTGGGCGTGCTGCGGCGGTTCAACGAGGACATCGGGGAGTTGGTCCGCACGGAGACGGCGGACTGGATGGTGGAGTTCCGATCCGCCCCGCTGCCGCAGGCCACGCATGCGGTGCTGCCGTGGGCGGGGGCGCGGCCGGAGGGCCCGGGGCACTCGGGGCGGTTCCTGCGGCCGCCCGGCACACGGCCGAACATGCCGCGGCAGCGGCCGCCGGAGGCCCCGCGCTGAGCGCGGACCGACCGGGTGCCCCGGCGGGGCCGGGGTGGGGTGGGGCGCCCCGCCGGTCCGGTGCGCTCAACTGAAGACGATCATGGAGCCCTGGCCGAGGCTCCGGGTGGCGGCGGCGTGCAGTCCGAGCCAGACGTGCCGTTCCCGGGCGAACGGGCCGTCGTCCAGGGGAACCGCGGTGGCCCGTTCCTCCAGGGAGGTGGGGCCGGCCGGCGGCGCGGGGGCGGCCGGCGGGTTGGCCGGGTCGATGCCCAGCGCCGGGGCGACCAGTTCGAGGTCCCGCAGCAGTCCGTGGGAGGAGCCCAGCGGGCCGCCGCCGGCCAGCAGTTCCTCGGTGGCGAGCGGGTGCGGGAAGTCGACCGGGACGTACGCGCCCGCGTGGTCGTAGTGCCAGACCAGGTGGGACTGCTGCGCGGTGGTCTCGAACATCTCCAGCAACTGCTCGTAGTCGCCGCCGAGTTCGTCGACCGGGGTCACCTCCAGACCGCACAGCCGCAGCAGGTAGGCGCGGCGCAGGAAGTGCAGCGCGTCGTAGTCGAAGCCGGCGACCGGCGCCACGTCGCCGGACAGGCCCGGCATGTAGCTGAAGACCGGGATCTCCGGCAGGCCGGCGCCCACCAGGGCGTCGTTGTAGGCGGCGATCTCTTCGGAGAACGGGTTGTCGGGGCTGTGGCACAGCACGTCGACGAGGGGTACCAGCCACAGATCGCATGCCACGGGTGAGGGCTCGCTTCCGGTCGGGGACATAGGGCACCGGCGCACGTACAGCCACGGGTACGGCCCATTACGGCCGATGGTCGGGACAGCGTAGTGCTAGCCGGCCGTTCCCACGAGAGCAAGGGAGTGCTCGTTGTACTCCGCGATCAGCCGCTGGGCGTCCGGCAGGTCGTGCCGCAGCAGGGCGTCGGCCAATTCGCTGTGGCCGTGCCACAGGCGGCCCCGCAGGCGCGGATCGCGGCGCAGCAGCGGCACCGCGAACATCCAGGTCTGGACGCGGATCCGGTCCAGGAAATCGCTGATGTAGGGGTTCTGGACGATGCCGCTCAGCTCGCGCCAGAACCGCAGGTCGTAGCCGATGAGGACGTCCAGGTCGCCGGCCCGGGCGGCGCGTTCGGCCTCCTCGGCGCGACGGCGGATGGAGATCAGCACCTCGGCGGGGGTGGCCAGCAGGGCCCGTTCGGCGTTGCTGCGGAAGATGCCCTCGATGATCAGGGTGCGAGCCTCGACCATGGCGCGGAAGTCGTCGGCGGTGTAGGCGTGCACCTTGAAGCCGCGGTGCTGTTCGACGTCGAGCAGGCCCTGGGCGCACAGGTCCAGCAGCGCCTCGCGCACCGGCGTCGCGGAGACGCCGTACTGGTCGGCGATCTCCTTGACGGTGAAGGGGTGGCCGGACGGCAGCCGGCCGGCCAGGATCTCGTCGCGCAGCGCGTCGGCGATCTGCTCGCGCAGGGTGCTGCGTCGTATCACTGAGCTGTCCGGGCCCGGGGCCATTCGGTGCGTCTCCTTCGACGTCCACGACCGCGGTGGCAGCGGCCCTCCCCACCATAGGCGAGGCGATTGTCGTGGTTTCACGTGAAGCGTTTCACGTGAAACCGCGCGGCCCCCGCCCACGAGGGGCGGGGGCCGCGCGGAGCTGTCGCCCGGCGGCGGGCTCAGACGGTGTGCGCGTCGGCGACGGTCAGGGCCGCGTCGAGGGCGGCCAGGCCCTCCTTGGCCTCGGCCTCGGTGATGGTGCACGCCGGAACGACGTGGGTGCGGTTCATGTTCACGAACGGCCACAGGCCGCCGCGCTTGCAGGCCGCGGCGAACTCGGCCATCGGGGCGTTGTCGGCGCCGGCCGCGTTGTAGGGCACCAGCGGCTCGCGGGTCTCCTTGTTGCGGACCAGGTCCAGGGCCCAGAAGACGCCCAGGCCGCGGACCTCGCCGACCGAGGGGTGGCGCTCGGCGATCTCGCGCAGCGCCGGGCCGATGACCGTCTCGCCGATCTCCGCGGCGTTCTCCACGATCCGCTCCTCGGCCATCGCGTTGATCGTGGCGACGGCGGAGGCGCAGGCCAGCGGGTGGCCGGAGTAGGTGAGGCCGCCGGGGTAGGGGCGCTGGTCGAAGGTGGCGGCGATCTCGGCGCTGATGGCGACGCCGCCCAGCGGGACGTAGCCGGAGTTGACGCCCTTGGCGAAGGTCAGCAGGTCCGGGGTGACGCCGAAGTGGTCGGCGGCGAACCAGTGGCCCGTACGGCCGAAGCCGGCCATCACCTCGTCGAGGATGAAGACGATGCCGTGGCGGTCGCAGATCTCGCGGACGCCGGCGAGGTAGCCGGGCGGCGGGGTCATGATGCCGGCGGTGCCGGGGATGGTCTCCAGGATGATCGCCGCGATCGACTGGGGGCCCTCGAAGGCGATGGTCTGTTCCAGGTGGGCCAGGGCGCGCTCGCACTCCTGGGCCTCGTTCTCGGCGTGGAACGGCGAGCGGTAGAGGAACGGGCCCCAGAAGTGGACGACGCCGGCCGAGGCGTTGTCGGAGGGCCAGCGGCGCGGGTCACCGGTGAGGTTGATCGCGGCGGCGGTGGCGCCGTGGTACGAGCGGTAGGTGGACAGCACCTTGGGACGGCCGGTGTGCAGCCGGGCCATCCGGACCGCGTTCTCCACCGCCTCGGCGCCGCCGTTGGTGAAGAAGATCTTGTCGAGGTCGCCGGGGGTGCGCTCGGCGATCAGCCGGGCGGCCTCGGAGCGGACGTCCACGGCGAAGCCCGGGGCGAGCGTGCACAGCTTGCCGGCCTGCTCCTGGATGGCCGCGACGACCTTGGGGTGCTGGTGCCCGATGTTGGTGTTGACCAGCTGGGAGGAGAAGTCGAGGTAGCGGTTGCCGTCGTAGTCCCAGAAGTACGAACCCTCGGCACCGGCGATCGGCAGCGGGTCGATCAGGCCCTGGGCGGACCAGGAGTGGAAGACGTGCGCGCGGTCGGCGGCCTTCACGGCGGCGCCGGTGGAGGGGTCGGAGGGCAACGTGCTCACGGTCAGTACCTCGGATCGGTCGCGGGGGTCCGTCGCTGGACAGGAACGGCGAACGGCTCCCAGCGTAAGGATCACGGTGCGCTGACCGGTACCGACACTGTGTATGGCGCTCACCACGCGCGCGGACAGAATGTCTACGGTCCTGTAGGAAACTCCAGGGATGCCCGGGGGTGGGGTGACTGCCCCGGACATCGTCAGGATCCGCGGCGCCCCGTGCGGGCCGCTGCCCCGCGCACGACCTCAGGCCGCCGTGGCGGCGGGGAAGGCGGTCCGGACCGGGCCGCGCCAGTGGTTGGCGTACAGGTGGGGGCGGAGCGCCGACAGCCCGCCGCAGTACTTGGTGAAGTCCGCGGCCTGGACGCCGTACCCGGTCAGCAGCCGGTCGGCCTCGGTGAGCCGGCCGGAGGTCTTGGTCTCGACGACGACCAGGCCGCCGTCGGCCCGCACGGTGCGGCCGGTCTCCAGGTCGCGGCAGACCAGCGCGGCGTCGCAGGTGACGCGCTGGCCGTCGGCGACGAAGGTGGCCCGTTGGTAGTCGGTCTCGATGGAGCGGCCCAGATCGGTGGGGGCCTCGATGCCGTAGGAGCGGTCGAGCACGGCGGCGAGGAAGTCGCGCGGGGCCGGGCCGAGGGCCGGGTCGCCGGGCATCAGCGGACGGCGGTGCTTGACCGTCCGGCCGTGCTCCCCCTTGAGCTTGACCTCGAACTGCCGCTCACCGGTGTCCGCGTAGAGCCGCTCGCGGATCTTGAAGCGGAGCAGGTTGTTCCGTCGGTGGTCGTGGAAGGAGCGCAGGTCGGGGGTGTCGTAGTAGACGGACTGGTAGCGGAACCAGCGGCGGCCGTTGATGCACAGCGCCGCGAACGGGCCGCCGGGGCGGCGACGGTCGGCGAGTTCGGCCGCGAAGGCGGCGAAGACGTCGACCGAGACGAGGTAGGTGGTGCTGAAGCGGGCGAGGAGTTCGGCGCGGGCCTGGACCTCGGCCAGCGGGACGGGGCGGGCGGCCATGGCGGCGCGCGCGATGGCTCGTACGGCGGGTATCACACGGTCTCCTTGCGGAAAGGGGGACGGGGGATCGTGCGGGTCCTGTCGTCGCTCTCTGCGGTTTTTCTCCTTTCTTTACGATCGATAACCCCGGAGAGTTCCGGTTCGCGGAATCAGTCATCCATTACGTCAGTTCCCGGACAGCGCAGGCCCGCTGACGCGGCGTCGAGCGGGCTGCCCGGCACGCTGGCGGCGGGGCGGTGGCCACCTCGTGGACGGCGGCGCCCCAACCGCCTCTACGGGCGCGCGCCTTGGCCGAATACCGCCCCACCAGCCGTGCGCGCGGCCTCGGTATCCTCACCGCGGACGAGCGGACGCTCCCGTGGGGCGGAGGCGGGGGAAAGTCGGGCAAAAGGCGGGGGACCATGGCACAGCAGAGACCGGCGGGGCAGCGGGGACGGGGCGGACGGCTCGGAGGGCTGGCACCGCTGGGCGCGCACGACCCCCAGTGGATCGGCGACTACCGCCTCCTCGGGCGGCTCGGCGAGGGCGGCATGGGCCGGGTGTTCCTGGCCCGTTCGGACCGCGGCCGGACCGTCGCGGTCAAGTTGGTGCGCGCGGAACTGGCCCACGAAGAGGAGTTCCGGGCCCGCTTCCGCCGCGAGGTGCGGGCCGCCCGCAAGGTGGGCGGGGAGTGGACCGCGCCCGTCCTGGACGCGGACACCGAGGCCGAGACCCCGTGGGTGGCCACCGGCTACATCGCCGGCCCCTCCCTCCAGCAGGCGGTCGGCGGGCACGGCCCGCTGCCCGAGCGCACGGTGCGGATCCTGGCCGCCGGGCTGGCCCGCGCGCTGCGCTCCGTCCACGCCGCCGGCATCATCCACCGCGACCTCAAGCCGTCCAACGTCCTGTTGACCCTCGACGGCCCGCGGGTCATCGACTTCGGCATCGCGCGGGCCCTGGAGGGCGTCGACGTCAGCGGGGTGACGCACACCGGATCCGCGGTCGGCTCCCCCGGTTTCATGGCGCCCGAACAGGTCCGCGGCGAGCCGCTCACGCCCGCCTGCGACGTCTTCTGCCTCGGCTCGGTACTGGTCTACGCGGCCACCGGCCGCCAGCCGTTCGGCACCGAGACGACCCTGCCGCACGCGATGATGTACCGCATCGCCGAAGAGGAGCCGGACCTGACCGCGCTCCCCGAGGGACTGCACGACCTGGTCACGGCATGCCTGGCCAAGGACCCCGCGCGGCGCCCCGCGCCCGAGGAACTGGTGGCCCTCGCGGAGGCCGGCCCGGACGCCGCCGGGTCGGGCGAGGACGAACCGTGGCTCCCGGGGGCGCTGATCGCCCGCCTGGGGCGGCACGCCGTGGAGCTCCTGGAGGCCGAGAACCCGCAGGACGGCGCGGTCCCGGCGACCGCCGTCCGGCCGCACGGGACGTCCGCCACGGCTCCGGCCACTGTGGCGCCGCCGGCCGGCCCGTCCCCGACGCCCCGCCGCCGCAAGGGCCGGGCGCTGCTGGCCGCTGCCGTGCTGGTGCTGGCCGGGGCGGGCACCGCCACCGGGTACGCGCTGCTGGGCGGCTCGGACGGCAGCGCCGCCGCCACCGAGCAGCGCGCCACGAACCGGCCCCCGGCCCCCGGGGGCATTCCGGCCGACTACCTGGGCATCTGGACGACGACGGTGGGCGACTCCACCGTGGACGTCCGCCGCTTCACCCTCGTCCAGGGCAAGCCCGGCGAGACCGTCCTCCGGATGCAGGCCACCGGCCCCACGTACGACTGCCGTTTCGCGGCGACCCTGGAGAGCGTCGGCCCGCCGGTGCGGCTCGGCCCGTCCACCGTGGTCTCCGGCCCGCCCGACACCTGCCGTCCCGGTTCCCGCAGCACCCTGGAGCTGATCGCCGGGCAGCTGCGGCGGACCTTCGACGACGCGGGCGGCCTGGCGCCGCTGCTGTACGCGAAGAAGGGGTGACGGCAGGGGCACCAGGCCCCCGCCGCCACCCCTGGCGTCAGGTGTCCCCGAAGGGGACCGAACCGCTACGGGCGCGCCGCGCGGCCCACCGGACGGCTCACGACAGGAACGAGTTGATCTCGATCGTCTCGGTCCGGCCGGGGCCGACGCCGATCGCGGAGATCGGGGCGCCCGACATCTCCTCCAGCGCCTTGACGTACGCCTGGGCGTTCTTCGGCAGGTCGGAGAAGGTCTTGGCCTGGGTGATGTCCTCGGACCAGCCCGGCAGCATCTCGTAGATCGGCTTCGCGTGGTGGAAGTCGGTCTGGCTGTAGGGGAGTTCCTCGACGCGCTCGCCGTCGATCTCGTAGGCCACGCAGACCGGGATCTGCTCCCAGCCGGTGAGGACGTCGAGCTTGGTGAGGAAGAAGTCCGTCAGGCCGTTGACGCGGGTGGCGTAGCGGGCGATCACCGCGTCGAACCAGCCGCAGCGGCGGTCCCGGCCGGTGGTGACACCGCGCTCGCCGCCGATCCGGCGCAGCGCCTCGCCGTCCTCGTCGAACAGCTCGGTCGGGAACGGACCGGCGCCCACCCGGGTGGTGTACGCCTTGAGGATGCCGATGACCCGGCTGATCTTCGTGGGGCCGACGCCCGCACCCGTGCAGGCGCCGCCCGCGGTCGGGTTCGAGGAGGTGACGAAGGGGTACGTGCCGTGGTCGATGTCGAGCAGGGTGCCCTGCCCGCCCTCGAAGAGCACGACCTTGTCGTCGTCCAGGGCCTTGTTGAGGATCAGGGTGGTGTCGGCGACATAGCCCTTGATCTTGTCGGCGTAGCCCAGCAGCTCCTCGACGACCTGGCCGGCCTCGATGGCGCGGCGGTTGTAGAGCTTGGTGAGCAGCTGGTTCTTGACGTCGAGGGCCGCCTCGACCTTCTGGGTCAGGATCGACTCGTCGTAGAGGTCCTGGACCCGGATGCCGGTGCGGTTGATCTTGTCGGCGTAGGTCGGGCCGATGCCGCGGCCGGTGGTGCCGATCTTCCGCTTGCCGAGGAAGCGTTCCGTCACCTTGTCTGTGGTGATGTTGTACGGCGTGATCAGATGCGCGTTGCCACTCAACAGCAGCTTGGACGTGTCGACGCCGCGCTCGTTGAGTCCGCTCAGCTCGGAGAGCAGGACCGCCGGGTCGACGACGACGCCGTTGCCGATGACCGGGGTGCACCCCGGCGAGAGGATTCCGGAAGGGAGGAGGTGAAGTGCGTACTTCTGGTCGCCCACGACGACCGTGTGGCCGGCGTTGTTGCCGCCCTGATAACGCACGACATAGTCCACGGACCCACCGAGCAGATCGGTGGCCTTTCCCTTGCCCTCATCACCCCACTGAGCACCGAGCAGCACAAGTGCGGGCACAGGCGTACACCCCTTCCGGGCGGGGCATGTCCAACGTGCGTGGATGGCGCGACGCCCGCGTGTTCACGCGTACGTCGTCGCCGGAGCCGTCGGACCGGTGCCCCGGAATAGACGAAGCCCCTGGCGCAATAGCGCAAGGGGCTCTTGCACCGAGATGCTACCTGAGGAAGGACCGAGGTGTCGGCGCAGTCTTCTGGGCACTCTCCCGCGGACTCCGTTCGGGGGTGCCCCCTGCTTGTGGTCATCGACCCGGTCGCCCGCAGGACGGACGGCGAATCCGTGCGAATCGCGAAGGACGTTCTGTGCGCCGGCGCAGGGGCGAAGATCTGCCTCCCGGAGGGCCCCGAGGAATTCGCCCAGGCGCTGGCCCGGCGCGGTCGGCGGCACCCGGTGGTGGTCGGCGACGACCGGGCGCTGCTGCGGGCGGTGAGCCTGCTCCACCGGGAGCGTGAGCTGGCCGGGGTGCCGCTGTCGATGGTGCCGGTGGGCCCGCCGGAGACGGTCGCGCTGAGCCGCGCACTGGGCGTCCCCACGGACGCGGTGGCCGCCGCACGGACCGTCCTGGACGGCGGGGAGCGGCCGATGGACCTGCTCACGGACGACAGCGACGGCATCGTGCTGGGCGGGCTGCGGATCCCGTGCGGCGACGGAGCCGGGGGGCTGCCGGGGTACGCGGCGTACGGCGCGCCCGGGGAGCCGGCGGTGCACGGGGCGACGGGCGGGGTCGCCGGGTATCCGGGGCGGGCCGCGGCCCCCGGGGGCGCGGGGGCCGACGCGGCGGATCCGGGGCACCGGGCCTGGTGGAAGCCGGCCGCCCGGACCGCCCGTACGGCGCTGTCGCTGCTGGCCACGCCCGCGGCCGGCGGGGGCCGCCGGGGGCGGGTGCCCGCGCAGCGGCTGCGGCTGCGGATCGAGGCCGACGGGGCGCTGCTGGTGGATCTGGACCGGCCGGTGCGCGGGGTGTCGGTGGTGCCGGGCGCCGGCGACGGGGGCGACGGGACCGACGACCCCGCGGGGCGGCCGGGCGGGCTGGCCGAGGTCGTCGTGCACTGGCCGGGCGAGGAGCGGCCGATACGGGTACGGGCACGGGCGGTGACGGTGTCCGGTGCGGACTTCCACTACCGAGCGGACGCGCTGGTCGGCGGGCCGGTGCGGACCCGGACGTGGACGGTGCAGCCGGGGGCCTGGCGGTTGCGGCTGCCGCGGCAGGAGTAGGCGCGGGGTCAGCGCCGCGTGGCCGGGCCGTTCTCCCGCGACGTGCCACCGGCCGCCCACCGGGTGGGCCCGTCCGCCTCGTCCGCCTCGTCCGTGCGGAGCTTTCCGAGGTGGTCGCGCCAGCGCGCCATCATGCCGACGAGCTCGTGCTGCATGAACTCCGTGAAGGCCAGCGTCTCGCCGAGCCGGCGGCCGGCCGCGCTGTCCGGGCCGAGGCTGTCCACGCCCTCCCGGAGTACGTCCTCCCAGCGGGTCAGGATGCTGTCCCGGCGGGCCAGGGCCTCGTACCACTGGTCGCTGTGGACGCGGTAGCGGTCGCGCCGGGAACCGGGCTCGCGCTCGCGGCTGACCATGCCCACCTGGGAGAGGTAGCGGATCGCGCCGGAGACGGCCGCCGGGCTGACCTGGAGCCGTTCGCCCAGTTCGGCGGAGGTCAGGACGCCGGAGTCGGACGCCAGCAGGCAGGAGAAGACGCGGGCCGGCATCCGCTGCATCCCGGCGTCCACCATCTGCGCCGCGAAGCGCTCGACGAACGTCAGGACCGCCTCGTCGTCGCGGGCCGGCCGGCCCGCTCCCCGCTCGTACTGCTCGCTCATGTCCGCATCATCTCCCCTGTTCAGCGCAACATCTCCAACTTTATATGGTTTCTTAACTTCACAAATTTATGAAGCTAGCGTACCTTCGAAATCATGACGAAGGCGATCCCTCCCTTCCCCGCGATCCGGGTGGCCGGCCTCCGCAAGTCCTTCGGCCGGACCCACGCGCTGGACGGCCTCGACCTCCGCGTCGAGCCCGGTGAGGTGCACGGCTTCCTCGGGCCCAACGGGGCGGGGAAGTCCACCACCATCCGCGTCCTGCTGGGGCTGCTGCGCTCCGACGGCGGCACCGCACAGGTCCTCGGCAAGGACCCCTGGCACTCCGCCGTCGAGATCCACCGCCACGTCGCCTACGTCCCCGGTGACGTCACCCTGTGGCGCAATCTCTCCGGCGGCGAGGTCATCGACCTCTACGGGCGGCTGCATCGAGGCAGCGGCGCGAAGCGCCCCCCGTGGAGGGGTGGCGGCGGGCGACGGGCGGGCCTGGACGCCACCCGGCGGGACGAGCTGCTGGAGCGCTTCGAGCTCGACCCCACGAAGAAGGGACGCACCTACTCCAAGGGCAACCGCCAGAAGGTCGCCCTGGTCGCCGCCTTCGCCTCCGACGTCGACCTGCTGATCCTCGACGAGCCGACCTCCGGGCTGGACCCGCTGATGGAGGAGGTCTTCCAGAGCTGCGTCGCCGAGGAGCGCGACCGCGGCCGCACCGTCCTGCTCTCCAGCCATGTGCTGTCCGAGGTCGAGGCGCTCTGCGACCGCGTCAGCATCATCCGCAAGGGCCGCACCGTCGAATCCGGCTCCCTGGGGGAGCTGCGCCACCTGACCCGGACCACCGTCGTCGCCGAGCTGGCCGGCCCGCCGGCCGGACTCGACGGGCTGCCCGGGGTCCACGGCCTCACCGTCCAGCCGCTCCAGGGCGGCCCGGCCTGCCGGGTCCGGCTCCAGGCCGACACCGACCGGCTGGGCGCGGTGCTCGGCCCGCTCGGCGCGGCCGGCCTGCGCAGCCTCACCAGTACCCCGCCCACCCTGGAGGAGCTCTTCCTCCGCCACTATCAGGACGACCTGCGCCCCGACGCCGGCCAACAGGACGGCGCCCGGCCCGCGGGGACGGTCGCCCGATGAGCGCCCTGGTCGCGCCCGCCGCCGTCCGCCCGGGCGATCCGCGCCATCTGGCGGGCACCGGCACCCTGCTGCGCCTGGCGCTGCGCCGCGACCGGCTGATGATCCCGGTCTGGGTGCTGCTCCTCGGCCTCTCCGTCGTCGCCACCGGTCCGTCCTTCGCGTCGCTCTACGACACCGCCACCAAGCGCGCCGAGCTGGCCGCGTCGATGAACGCCAACGGCTCGCTGCGGGCGCTGTACGGACCGGTCTTCGGCGACTCCCTCGGCGGTCTCGTCGCCTGGCGGATGGCCGGGTTCGGGGCGGTGCTGGCGGCCGTGATGAGCCTGCTGATCGTCATCCGGCACACCCGCGAAGAGGAGGAGGCCGGCCGCCAGGAGCTGCTCTCCGCCGCCGTGGTGGGCCGGCGGGCGCCGCTGACCGCAGCCCTGCTGGCGGCCCTGGTCGCGGACGCCGGGGTCGCCGTGCTGACCGCCGCCGGGCTCGCCGCGTCCGGCCGGCCGGTGGGCGGATCGCTGGCCCTGGGCGTCGCGATCGGCGGCACCGGCCTGCTCTTCGCCGCCCTGGCCGCGATCGCCGCCCAACTGACCGAGAGCGCCCGCTTGGCCAAGGGGCTGACCGGCGCGGTCCTGGGCGCCGCCTTCGCGCTGCGCGCCGCCGGCGACGCATCCGCCGACGGCGGCTCCCCGCTCACCTGGCTCTCCCCCATCGGCTGGGCACAGCACCTGCGCGCCTACGCCGGCGAACGCTGGTGGGTGGTCCTGCTCCTCGCCGCCACGACGGCGCTGGCGACCGCGGCGGCCTACGCCCTGACCGCCCGTCGCGACCTGGGGATGAGCTTCCTGCCGGCCCGCCCCGGCCCGGCCCGGGCGCCGCGCTCGCTCGGCGGGCCCACGGGCCTGGCCTGGCGGCTGCAGCGGACCACCCTGGCGGGCTGGACGGCCGGTCTCGCGCTCGCCGGCGCGGTGTTCGGCGGGATCGCCAAGGGGGCCGCGAGCCTGGTCGACGGCAATCAGCGGACCCGGGAGATCTTCGAGCGGCTCGGCGGACAGCAGTCCCTGACGGACGCCTTCCTGGCCTCGATCACCGGCCTGCTCGGCATGGTCGCGGCGCTCTACGCGGTGGGCGCGGTGCTCCGGATGCGCGCCGAGGAGACCGGCGGTCGCGCCGAGCCGGTCCTGGCGGGCGCGGTGGGCCGGCTGCGCTGGGCGGGCGGCCATCTGGTCATCGCGCTGGTGGGCACGGCCGTGGTGCTGGCCGCCGCCGGCCTGACCCTGGGGATCGCCTACGGCGCCTCGGTCGGCGATGTCGCCGGCGGCACCGGCCGGGTGCTGGCCGCGACGCTCGCCCAGGTCCCGGCGGTGTGGACGCTCGCCGCGGTGGCGATGGCCGTGCTCGGCCTGCTGCCCCGGGCCGCCGGCGCGGTCTGGGCGCTGACCGGCGGCTGCCTCGCCCTCGGCTGGTTCGGCCCGGTGCTGCGGCTGCCGCAGTGGGCGCTGGACCTCTCGCCGTACGGTCACCTGCCCAAGCTGCCCGGCGGGGCGGTGACGGCCGCGCCGTTCCTGTGGCTGACGGCCCTGTCGGTGGTCCTGATATCCGCCGGTCTGGTCGGGCTGCGCCGCCGCGACATCGGGTGAGATCAGCTGACATCTGCTGACATCGATTGACCTCAGCTGACGCCGGCCGGTGCCGGCCGCCCCGGTCGTGCGCCGTCGGAGCCGTAGCGGACTCCGGCGGCGCACTGTGGTCGACGGCGACGCCGTCCACAGGGTGTGGACAGCGTCGGAGTGGGCGGCGCCGTCGTCAGCCGCCCGGTGTCACCAGCCGCGCCTCGTAGGCGAAGACCGCCGCCTGGGTGCGGTCGCGCAGCCCCAGCTTCACCAGGATCCGGCTGACATGCGTCTTCACCGTCGACTCGGCGACCACGAGATGGGCGGCGATCTCGCCGTTGGACAGGCCCTGGGCCACCAGCACCAGGACCTCGGTCTCCCGTTCCGTCAGATCGCCGATGCGCTCCTGCGCCGGTGCGCGCGGCGAGCCCAGCCGGGAGAACTCGTTGATCAGGCGCTTGGTGACGGTGGGGGCGAGCAGCGCCTCCCCGGCGGCGACGATCCGCACGCCCTCGGCGAGCTGGCCGGCCGAGGCGTCCTTGAGCAGGAAGCCGCTGGCCCCGGCCCGCAGCGCCTGGTAGACGTACTCGTCCAGGTCGAAGGTGGTCAGCACCAGCACCTTGGCGTCCGCGTCGGCGGCGACGATCTCGCGGGTCGCCTCCAGGCCGTTCATCTCCGGCATCCGGATGTCCATCAGGACGACGTCCGGCTTGAGCAGCGCGACCTTCTGCACCGCCTGCCGGCCGTCCACGGCCTCGCCGATCACCTCGATGTCCGGCATGGCGTTGAGCAGCACGGAGAAGCCCTCGCGGACCATCACCTGGTCGTCGACGATCAGTACCCGGATCATGCTCCGTTCCCGCCCCTCGCGGTCTCCGCCGCCGTGTTCGCCGCCGGTAGGAAGGCCGCGACCTCGAAGCCGCCTTCCTCGGTGGCGTCGGCCGTCATCTCACCACCGAGCATCTGCACCCGCTCCCGCATGCCGAGCAGCCCGTGGCCGGCGCCCGGCGACGGCTTGGCGAGCCGGCTCGGGGGACCGTTGACGATCCGCAGCCCGATCCCGCCCAGGACGTAGGAGATCTCCACCCGTGCGTCCGCGCCGGGCGAGTGGCGCAGCGCGTTGCTCAGCGCCTCCTGCACGATCCGGTACGCCGACAGCTCCACGCCCTGCGGCAGCGGCCGGGCGGCCCCGGTGACCACCGACTCGACGGTCAGCCCGGCGCCCCGGACACTGTCCAGCAGCGCGTCCAGGCTGGCCAGCGTCGGCTGCGGGGCCTCCGGGTCGCGTTCGGCGAAGGCGTCCGGGTCCTCGGAGCGGACCACGCCGAGGATGCGGCGGAGTTCGGTGAGCGCCGCGACGGCGTTCTCCCGGATGGTGGCGAAGGACTTGGCGAGCTCGGGCGGCGGGTCGGTGACCCGGTACGGTGCGGCCTCGGCCTGAATGGCGATCACCGACATATGGTGCGCCACCACGTCGTGCAGCTCCCGGGCGATCAGCGCGCGCTCCTCCAGCAGGGTGCGGCGGGAGCGCTCCTCGGCGGTGACGCTGCGGGTCTCGACGACCTGCCTGCGCTCCTCCCGCCAGGCCCGGACCGCGGCGACGGAGACCAGGACGACGGCGGAGAAGAACGCCACCGGCGGCATGTCGCCCAGCGCACCGTTCCGGACGAGTACCGACACCACCGAGCCCAGCCCGAACGTGACCACCCACATCTCCACGGCCAGCCGCGGCCGGGTGCGCAGCACCACCAGCGCCATCACGGCCAGGTGGACGACGAAGGCGGAGCCCCAGACATTGGCGTACGACGAGAAGAACTGGGCGCCGATCGACTCCACGACGAACGCCAGCAGCGACAGCCAGAAGGCGCCCACCGGCCGGGAGAGGACCAGCACCGGCGGCACCGCCATCATCAGCGCAAGGACGACGTCCAGCATCTGCCGCGGTGCGCTGGCGCCGTAACCGGGCCCGACGGACCCCAGGAAGATGCAGGCCGCGAGGAAGGCGACGGCGCCGTGGGGGAGCCAGCGGGCCCAGCGCCGGGCCCGCTCCGGCAGCCATGACAGCCGCCGCGCCAGCTTGGCGTCGTCCAGTGGCGGAAGCGGGCGGAAGGCGAAGGCACCGACGAACAGGTCCTGGCGCACGGTGTGCAGCACGCCGTGGACTATCCGCGCCTCCGAGTGCAGGTCGCCCTGCCTCTGAGTCGTCTTGTTCACGCACACCACGGTAATCAGCAACGGCCCGCCGGGCGTCCCCACCGAAGCGGATCTGCCGGCGTCCGTCTCAAGTACTACGCGGCGCCGTCGGGCCCCGCGCCCGCCGTCCCCGCGGAGGTCGGACCGCCGCACAGCAGCCCGAGCAGGGTGCGGAAGGCGTCGGTGCCGGGCGTCAGCGGGGCGTAGTGGCCGGTGCCGGGCAGTTCGCGCAGCGCGGTGGCGGCGGGGTGCGCGGCGGCGTAGCGACGGGAGAGGTCCGGCGGGACGTCGGGGTCGGCGGTGCCGTGCAGCAGCGTGACGGGGACGCCGGCGGGCGGGTGGCGGACCGGGTCGGCGTCGGCCAGCCGCCCGGCGAAACCGGGCCCGGCGCCGAGCAGCTCGGCCACCGCGCCGCCGCTGAGCCCCAGCTCGTGGGCGCGGGCGAGGTCGGCGACGGGGGCCACGGCGACGACCCGGGTGACCGGGCCGGGGTGGGCGGCGGCGAGCAGCGCGAGATGGCCGCCCGCGGAGTGCCCGACGAGCACCAGCTCACGGGGCGGGCCGCCGGGCGCCGCCCCGGCGGCGGTCGCGGTCGCGACGGCCGCCGTGACGTCCTGGAACGTCTGCGGCGCACCGCCGCCCGCACCGACCCTGCGGTATTCGGCGAGCGCGACCGGCAGCCCGCGCCGGGCCAGCTCCGCCGCGCACGGCGAGAGATGGCGCCGGTCGTACGCGGCCCGCCAGAACCCGCCGTGCAGCAGGACGACGAGGGGCCCGGTCCCCGGCCACCGCCCGTACAGGTCCACGACCTGGTCCGGGTGCGGGCCGTAGGCGACCGTGCGGTCCGGCGCCACCGGGGCGAGCCCCAGCAGCGCCGCCTCCTCGTCCGCCGCGCTCACCCGGCGTCGCCGCCCGCTGCGGACTCCTGCCCCGCGCCGGCCGACTCCGGCGCCGACGCCGATTCCGACCCTGACGCCGACTCCGCCGCGGCCTGCTCCCGCAGCACCTCGCCGAGCACCCACGCCGCCCGCTCCGCGTCCGCGAAGGTGGTGTAGAGCGGGGTGAAGCCGAAGCGCAGCACGTCCGGCGGCCGGAAGTCGCCGACCACACCGCGCCGGATCAGCTCCGCCATCACCTCACCGGCCACGGGGGCACCCCTCTGCGCGGCCGCGGAGGAGCCCCCGGGGGAGCATGCCAGCGAGACCTGGCTGCCGCGCCTCCGGTGCTCGTGCGGGGTGACCGAGCGGACCCGGCCGGGCGGCGCGTACTCCGACACGCACTCCAGGAAGAAGTCGGTCAGCGCCAGGCTCTTGGCGCGCACGTCCTCGATGGCGACGCCCTCCCACACCTCCAGAGCCGCCTCCAGGGCCAGCATCGAGAGGATGTCGGGGGTGCCGACGCGACCGCGCAGGACGCCGTCGGCCGGGGTGTAGCCGGGCTCCATCCCGAACGGGTCGACGTGCGAGTTCCAGCCGGGCAGCGGCGACTCGAACCGCTCCTGGAGGCTCTTGCGGACGTAGAGGTACGCGGGCGAACCCGGGCCGCCGTTGAGGTACTTGTAGGTGCAGCCCACCGCGAGGTCCACCCCGCACGCGTCCAACGCGACCGGCAGCGCACCGGCGCTGTGGCACAGGTCCCAGACCGCCAGCGTGCCCGCACTGTGCAGCGCGGCGGTGATCGAGGTCATGTCGTTGAGCTCACCGGTGCGGTAGTCGACGTGGTTGACCAGCGCCAGCGCGGTCCGCTCGGTGACCTCGTCGGCGATCCGCGCGGGCTCGACCGGCCGCACCGCGAGGCCGGCCATCCGGGCCGCGGAGCGGGCGATATAGCCGTCGGTGGGGAAGGTCGTGGCGTCGACCAGGATCTCCGTGCAGCCCTTGCCGGCCATCCGGATGCCGCCGGTCACCGCCTTGAAGACGTTGATGCTGGTGGAGTCGCCGACCACCACCTGGCCCGGGGCCGCCCCGATGAGCGGGGCGATCTTCTCGCCGATCCGCTCGGGCGCGGTCCACCAACCGGCCTCGGTCCAGGAGCGGATGCGCAGCTCGCCCCACTCGTGGCGGATCACCTCGGCGATCCGGTCGGGCACCGACCGGGGCAGCGCGCCGAGCGAGTTGCCGTCGAGATAGACGGTGTCGTCGAGGACGAACCTCTCGCGGGTCGTGGTCAGCGGCCCGGCGGCGTCCAGTTCGGCGGCGCGGATCGCCGCCTTGCGCGACCCGGCGGCGGCCGGGCCGGGGCTCTTCGGGGTCTCACGGCTCTCAGACATGGCTTCGCGCCGTCCACAGCTCGGGAAAGACGTTCTTGCGGGCCCGCTTCTCCAGCCAGGCGACTCCCGCGGATCCGCCGGTACCCATTTTCGCTCCCATCGCCCGCCGGGTCGCCACCAGATGGTCGTTGCGCCAGCGCCAGACCAGCTCCGCGACATCGGTCAACAGCTCACCGAGCCGCGCGAGTTCGGAGTCCTGCGCGCCGGCGAGGATGGCGGCCCAGACCTCCTCGACCGCCGGGTCCGACTCGTAGCGCTGGGTGGGGTCGCGCCGCAGCACCGTCTCCGGGATCGGGTGGCCCCGGCGGGCCAACAGCCTCAGCACCTCGTCGTACAGGCTCGGTTCGTGCAGTGCCTTCTCCAGTGCGGCGTGGTCCTGCGGGGAGCCGCGGTGCGGCACCAGCATCGACGCGGACTTCTCGCCGAGCAGGAACTCCAGCCGCCGGTACATCGCGGACTGGAAGCCGCTGCCCTCGCCGAGCGCGGCGCGGTAGGCGTTGAACTGCGCGGGCGTCAGCCGGGCGAGCGGTTTCCAGGCGGCGTTCAGCGCTTCCAGCTCCCACGTGGAACGGCGCAGCGCGTCCATCGCCACCGGCAGGTCGTCCCGACGCAACGCGTCGGCGGCGGTCGTCCACTCGTGGACGATGACGGTGAACCACAGCTCCATCACCTGGGTGGTGACCAGGAAGACCATCTCGCCCGGGTCGTCGGACTGGAGGTGCTGGAGGTGGGTGAGGGCGCTCGCCTGGACATAGTCCTCGTACGGGGTGGCGGTGCCGGCGCCGATGCTCAGGTCGGGGCCGAACGGCGGGTCCGCCTCGGCGGCCGCGGTATCCGGGGCGCGGTGCGCGGGGTGGGTGGGAGACGGCTGCGACATGAGGGACTCCTCAGGTGCGAACTACCGGGTAGCGGTCCGCTCCTTCCTTCTCGGCTCGGGAGCCCCGGTCCCCTCGGGCGCGGGATGACCCGGCCCACTGGAAATCATCGGCGCTGCATCACCACCGCGCAAGAGCCGGCGCACGCCCGCGGCCTCCCGGACCGCCCGCCCCGGGAGGCGGGGCGGGCGGTCGCGGCGGCTCAGGAGAGCGTGTCGGCCGCGGTCGGCGAGGAGTCGCGGAGGAAGGTCGTGCAGCGCTCGTACTCCTCCTGCTCACCGATCGTCTGGGCGGCGCGGGCGAGGGCGTGCAGCGCGCGGAGGAATCCGCGGTTGGGCTCGTGCTCGAACGGCACCGGGCCGTGGCCCTTCCAGCCGGCCCGGCGCAGCGCGTCCAGGCCGCGGTGGTAGCCGGTGCGGGCGTAGGCGTAGGACTCCACCACCCGGCCGGCCTCGAAGGCGTCGTCGGCCAGCTGGGCCCAGGCCAGGGAGGAGGCCGGGTACTTCGCGGCGACATCGGCGGGCGCGGTGCCCGAGGCGAGCATCTCGCGGGGCTCCGGGTCGTCGGGCAGGTGGGTCGGGGGCGGTCCCCCGAGCAGGTTCTCGTGAATGGGCATGGGTCCAGTCTGCCCGTTCACTGCGCTTGGCCGGCCGCCCACGTTGTCGGCGTTCCCCCCGTGGGGTTCGCCCTTTGCGCCTGCGGCGCCTGTCCGCTGCGCGGGGCTGGCCGGCTGGCACCTCCCGTTGGTGGTCATGAAAACGGTGGGTCGGGGCGCGTGCCGGTGGGCTTATGCGGGTGGGTGGTTGGGGGGAGGGGTGGGTTCCGTGGTGTGTTCGCCGGGGTCCAGGGGTGGGGCGGCCACGCCGCAGTGGTAGGTGCACTCGGCGTGGCACGGCTCCGTGGCCTCGGGTTCCGTGGCGTGCAGGACGTCGCCGCGGACGGACAGCCAGGCGATCAGCGCGCCCGCCAGCAGCACTCCGGCGCACAGCGGCATGGCGCGGCGGAAGGCCGCCTCGAACGCCGGGGCCGAGCGGTACGCCTCCGGGCCCATCCCGGCGAGGAGGGGCAGTGCGGCCACCGCCATCAGGCCGGCGGCCCGGGCCGCCGCGTTGTTGATGCCGCTGGCCAGGCCGGCCCGGTCGACGTCCACCGACGCCAGCACGGTGGCGGTGAGCGGGGCGACCAGGGTCACCATGCCGGCGCCCAGCACCACCAGTGCCGGCAGCACGTCGACGACGTAGGACGCGCCGGGGCCCACCCGGGTCATCAGCAGCATGCCGACGGCGCAGAGCACCGGGCCGACGGTGAGCGGGATGCGCGGTCCGATCCGTTGGCCCAGCTCGCCGGAGCGGGCCGACAGCAGCAGCATCAGCACGGTGGTGGGCAGCAGCGCGGTGCCGGCCTGGAGCGCCGAGTAGCCCACGACGACCTGGAGCTGGAGCACGGACAGAAAGAAGAAGCCGCCGAACGCCGCGTAGACGCACACCGTCACCGCGTTGACCGCGGTGAACTGGCGGATGGCGAAGATCCCGGGCGGCAGCATCGGATCGGGTCGCCGTCGTTCGAGGCGGAGGAAGAGCGCTCCGAGCAGGATCCCGGCCACGGCCGGCACGATCACCGCGGGTGTGGCGCCCCGGCCGGGCGCCTCGATCAGCGCGTAGCTGACCCCGGCCAGCGCCAGCGCGCCCAGGACCGCCCCGAGCACGTCGAATCCGTGTGCCCCGTCGGCGCCGCGCTCGCGGGTCTCGGGGACATGCCGCAGCGCGATCGGCACGCAGGCCGCCGCCAGCGGCACGTTGAGGAGGAACACCCATCGCCAGCCGGCGCCGTCCACCAGCCAGCCGCCGACGAACGGGCCGACCGCCGCCGCCACGCCGCCCAGACCGGACCAGGCGCCGACCGCCCGGGCCCGGTCGTCGGGGTGGAACACCGCCTGGATCAGGGCCAGGGAGCCGGGGGTGAGCAGCGCGCCGCCGATGCCCTGGAGCGCGCGGGCCGCGACCAGCACCCCGGCGTTCGGTGCCAGCCCGCACAGCAGTGAGGCCGCCGCGAACCAGATGACGCCGATGACGAAGATCCGGCGCCGGCCGTACCGGTCGCCGAGCGATCCGCCCAGCAGGATCAGCGAGGAGAGGGTGAGCATGTAGGCGGTGACGGTCCATTGCAGGACCGCCAGATCCGCGTTGAGGTCCGCGCCGATCCTGGGCAGCGCGACATTGACGACCGTGCTGTCCAGCATCGCCATCCCCGAGCCGAGGACGGTCGTGGCCAGCACCCAGCGGCCCTGCGGCGAGGCCAGCCTGACCCGCCCCGGCTCGCTCCTGGCCGGTTGCTCCATACGGTGAGCATGCCCCGTTCCACGGCCACCCGCTCACCGGCGGCCCCGGATGCCGAAGGGCCCCGCAACCGGTACGGCTGCGGGGCCCTTCAGGAGCCATGGGCGCTTACTTCAGCTTGGTGCCCGTGGAGCGCAGGTTGGCGCACGCCTCGCTGACGCGCTTGGCCATGCCGGCCTCGGCCAGCTTGCCCCAGCTGCGCGGGTCGTAGGTCTTCTTGTCGCCGACCTCGCCGTCGACCTTCAGCACACCGTGGTAGTTGCGGAACATGTGGTCCGCGACCGGGCGGGTGAAGGCGTACTGGGTGTCGGTGTCGAGGTTCATCTTGACCACGCCGTTCTCCAGCGCGGTGGCGATCTCCTCGGCGGTGGAGCCGGAGCCGCCGTGGAAGACGAAGTCGAACGGCGACGCCTTGCCGTACTTCGAGCCGACGCCCTCCTGGAGGTCCTTCAGCAGCTCGGGGCGGAGCACGACGTTGCCCGGCTTGTAGACGCCGTGCACGTTGCCGAAGGAGGCGGCGAGCAGGTAGCGGCCCTTCTCGCCCAGGCCCAGCGCCTCGGCGGTGCGCAGCGCGTCCTCGACCGTGGTGTAGAGCTCGTCGTTGATCTCGTGGGTGACGCCGTCCTCCTCGCCACCGGTCGGGGTGATCTCGACCTCAAGGATGATCTTGGCGGCGGCGGCGCGGGGCAGCAGCTCCTGCGCGATGCCCAGGTTGTCCGCGAGGGTCTCGGCGGAGCCGTCCCACATGTGCGACTGGAAGAGCGGGTTGCGGCCGGCCTTGACGCGCTCCTCGGAGATCGCGATCAGCGGGCGGACGTAGCCGTCCAGCTTGTCCTTGGGGCAGTGGTCGGTGTGCAGCGCGACGTTGACGTCGTACTTCTCGGCGACCACGTGCGCGAACTCGGCGAGCGCCACCGCACCGGTGACCATGTCCTTGTTGTGCTGACCGCCCAGGAACTCCGCACCACCGGTGGAGATCTGGATGATGCCGTCGCTCTCAGCCTCGGCGAAACCGCGCAGCGCCGCGTGCAGCGTCTGCGTGGACGTCACGTTGATGGCCGGGTAGGCGAACTTGCCTGCCTTCGCCCGGTCCAGCATCTCGTTGTAGACCTCAGGGGTTGCGATGGGCATCTGTCCGCTCCTTGTGTGTGCGGGGTGTGCGTTCTTGGCCCTGACCAGGGGGCGACGACTTCGCCGTGGCACATACTCCCAGACTCACCGACTTGCTCCACATCGCCCGTACGGCCGCGGGCTCCAGGGAAGCGCCGTTTCACGTGAAACGGCGCCCGGTGTTTCACGTGAAACCCTGCTCCCCGTTTCACGTGAAACACCGGATTCCCGGCAAAGCCACAGGTCAGCGAGAACGACCCGATCGTGTCGTCAGCTCAGGCCGAGGTCGTCGAGCTGGTAGCCGGTGAGGTAAGGGAGCCCGGCGTCGGCGATGGCCGAAGCCGCACCGCGGTCGACGATCGTCGCCACTGCAACCACCTCGGCGCCGGCCTCCCGCGCCGCCTCGACGGCGGTCAGCGGCGAGCCGCCGGTGGTGGAGGTGTCCTCGACGACCAGGACCCGGCGGCCCTTGATGTCCGGGCCCTCGATCCGGCGCTGCATGCCGTGCGCCTTCTGCGCCTTGCGGACGACGAAGGCGTCCAGCCGGCGGCCACGGGCCGCGGCGGCGTGCAGCATCGACGTCGCCACCGGGTCGGCGCCGAGCGTCAGCCCGCCGACCGCGTCGAAGTCCAGGTCGGCGGTGAGGTCGAGCATCAGCTGACCGACCAGCGGCGCCGCCTGGCTGTCGAGGGTGATCCGGCGCAGGTCGATGTAGTAGTCGGCCTCCTTGCCGGAGGAGAGCGTCACCTTGCCGTGCACCACGGCCTTGTCCTTGATCTGCTGCAGCAGCTCGCCGCGCACGTCGTCAGTCATGCGCACGAGCTTAGGACAGCGCCCCCACCCCGGCGTCCGCCGGCTACAGGGCGCGCCAGCTCCAGGTCGTGGAGATCTCCAGCGGATCGATCGGGGTGACCAGGCGCGGGGCGGTGTTCAGTCCGTTCGGCGGGCCGGACTGCGGCTCCACGCAGACCGCGGCCTCCTGCTCGTCGTAGACCACGACCCACTCGGTGCGGCTGGACACCGTCAGCTCCAGCCGCCCCGGCCAGGTGAGCGTCACCTCGACCCCGCGCGACATCCCGAAGCAGTCGTCCCAGGGCCCGGGCTTCGGGGTGATCCGGCGACCGGTCGGAAGGTGGTCCGGCCCGCGCTCCTCCTGCCACTCGGGGGCGAAGTCGATCTGCACGTCCTGGCCCTCGCCGAGGTTGCGCAGGAACCACGGGTGCCAGCCGGCCTGCGCCGGGAAGGAGTCGCCGGTCGCCTCGACGCCCATGGTGAGGGTGAGCGAACCCCCGTCCTCGGCCAGCTCGACGACCTGGGTGACGGTCCCCGGATAGGGCCAGGGGGCCGCGGGATCGGTCAGCCCGTAGGTGAAGGCGGCCGTGGTGTCGTCGGTCCGCGCGGTGCGCCAGCGGAGGTTGCGACCGGTGCCGTGGATGGCGTGCGGCGGGGAGTTGACCGGCATCTGGTGCAGCTCACCGCCGTTGCGGAACCGCCCGTGGTCGATCCGGCCGCACCACGGGACCATCGGGAAGCAGCCGTACTTGTCGCCCTGCCGCAGCAGCTCCGTGCCGCCGACGCGCAGGCTGTCGATCCGGCAGCCGTGGTCAGGGTGGACGGTCAGTTCGGTGTCCCCTGCGGACAGCCGTACGCCGTCCGCGCCGCGCTCCCGCGCCGCGCTCTGCGTGGTGTTCTCGGTGCTCACGGAAGCGACCCTAACGGTGCCCCCACCCGCCCGCCGGGACCCGGGCGGCGCCCGGTCACCGGCGCCGCCGCAACACCCGCCCGACGACCACGGCCGAGGCCAGCACCACCGCGGCGGCGGGGGCCGCCCAACGCAGCGGCAGCGAGCTCCCGCCGGTCTCCGGCGCGGGCACCGGCGCGTACCGGCCGCGCGGCGGGGCGTGGTCCACCTCCTCCGCGCTGCGCCCGATCATCGTCCGGCGGGCGTGCGCGGCCTCCGCGGGCGCGTCCCCGGGGAGTTCCTCCGGACCGCCGGCCGCGTCGAGCCCGTCCTCGTCGTCGTCCGCGGCGAAGGCGTCCGCGGCGATCTCGTCCGACGCGTCGGCTTCCGGTTCGTCCGGGTCGGCCACCACATCGACGTCGTCCTCCGCCGCGCTGTGCGGATCCAGCGAGGAGGGCGGGACCTCGGTGTCGAAGATGCTCTGCGACACCGGCCCGGGGGCCTCGTCCGGAGCCTCGTCCGGGGCCTCCGCGATCGGCCGGTCCGTCAGGTCCGCCGCGAGGTTCTCCGCGAAGCGGTCCAGCAGGCGCCGGCCGGCGGTCGCCGCGGTCTGCCCGTCGACCGCGGCCAGCCGGCCCTCGCTGCGGACCGTGCCGGTGCACACCAAGGTCGTCCCGGGACCGGGCTCGGTGGCCGGGACCAGCCGCACGGTCAGCGCCAGCGCCACCGTCCCGTCGCCCCGCGTCTCGGCGCCGCTCGCCTCGACGGTCACCGGTGCGGCCGCGTCGCCGGTCCCGGCGGGGCCGTCCTCCGGGCCGTCGCCGACCGTCAGCGCACCGCGGTAGGTGATGGTGGAGCTGCCGACCCGCAGCCGCAGCCGGCCCTCGGGGCGGTGCGGGACGGCGTCGGCATCGAGTTGGACTCCTGGGACACAGCGCGCCACGCGCTCCGGTTCGGTGAGCGCCTGCCGCACGGTCCCGACGGGAAACGGGACGTACACCTCATGCTCCATGGCATGGGAGCCTACCCAGCACCCCCGCCGCCCGTGCCCGCTCCGGCGCGAACTTTCTGGTGCGGGCCCCGGACCCGTCCCGTGTCCCGCTGCGGAGCGGGCGTGCCGGTCACTGGAGATACCGGGGATGCATCAGCGTCGAGGGCGGCAGTCCGGGGATCCGCTCGCGGGCCGCGCCGCGCCAGCCGGCCCGCACGGCGCTCAGCGGGACGACGGTGGGCGGGGCGTCCGGGACCGCGCCGAGCCGGGGCGGTCGCCGGGCGGCCAGCACGAAGCCCCAGTACCCCGCCCCGTCCGGCGGCACGGCGGAGGGCCGCTGCCGGCCGAAGGACCGCGCCGCCGACGGTCGGTCGTCGGTGCCGGGCCCGTCCTGCGGGGCGACCCAGCGGTCCGGGCCGCCCGAGAAGTCCGACGGCCGGCCGGGGATCCGGTACGGCAGGGTCCGCAGGCCCACCGAGCGCAGCGTCGCCTCCACCGTCCAGTACGTCCGGGCCCGGGCGCGCGGCGGCCCGGCGTGCACCACCAGTCGTCCGTCGGCGGCCAGCACCCGGGCGGCGAGTCCGTAGAACTCCTGGGAGTAGAGCTTGGTGCTGGCGGTGATCCCGGGGTCGGGGAGGTCGGAGACGATCACGTCGTAGCGCTCCGGCCGCCGGCCGGCCGGAGGGCCTTGGCCCCGCAGCCAGTTGAAGGCGTCGGCGGTGACGACCCGCACCCGGGGATCGTCAAGGGCATGGCGGTTGAGGGCGGACAGTCCCGGGTCCGTGCGGGCCAGCCGCACCACCTCGGGGTCGATCTCGACGACCGTCACGGACCGGACCGCGCGGTAGCGCAGCAGCTCGCGCACGGCCATCCCGTCGCCGCCGCCCAGGACCAGCACCCGGCCGTGCGGGCCGCCCGACATCGCGGGGCCCACCAGCGCCTGGTGATAGAAGCGTTCACTGTCCGAGTTGACCCTCAACCGCCCGTCGAGGAACAGCTCCAGCGGTCTGCCGGAACCTTTCCTCCCCCGTCCGGAACCCGCCCCGATCTCGCGCGGATCGCCCGTGCCACCGGTCAGCACGACCTCCTGGACGGCGGTGCGCTCCGCGACCCGGGCCGCCGCCCCGTACACCGCCCGGCGCGCGGCCCGCTCGAACGGCCCGGCCAGCGCCACACCGGCGCCCAACAGCGCGAGCACCAGCACATTGACGCCGACCAGCACCCACCGCGCACGGGTGGTCAGATCGCGGCCGAAGAGCCACAGCACCAGCACCGCGCCGGCCAGGAGATTGACCGCCCCGGTGACCAGCGCGCCCGTCAACTGCCCCAGGCGGGGCAGCAGGAGGAAGGGGAAGGCCAGCCCGCCGACCAGCGCGCCGATGTAGTCCGCGGCGAACAGGTCGGCCACCGCCCCGCCCGCGTCCTGCCGGCGCACCCGCTGGATCAGCGTCATCAGCAGCGGTATCTCGGCGCCGATCAGCACGCCGATGCCCAGCGAGAAGCCGACGAGCGCGGTGCGGGACTGGCCCAGCCAGGCGAAGCAGGCGTAGAGCGCCATCGCGGAGCCCCCGCCGACCAGCGCCAGCACCGCCTCCACCGCGCCGAAGCCGACCGCGGCCCGGCAGCGCAGCCGCTTGGCCAGCAGCGCCCCGACCCCCATCGCGAAGACCATGAAGGACAGCACCACCGACGCCTGGGTGACCGAGTCACCGACCAGGTAGCTTGCCAGGGCGACCAGTTCGAGCTCGTAGACCAGGCCGCAGGCCGCACAGACGAAGACCACGACGAGCACCAGCAGCCGACCGAGCCCGGACGGCACCGGCAGCCGGGCCGGCGTCCGGACCTCCGGCGGCCCGAGCGTGCCGGCGACGAGGGGCTCTGGCGGGTCGATCATGACATGAACGCTACGTGACGATTCAGTGCCCCTATGTCACCCACACGAGTGCAGTGTGCGTGCCCCGCACACCAGTTGAGCCGTGTACGGAGTCGTGCACGGAAAGGTGCGGCAGGGCCCGGGGACGACCGCTTTCAGGCGGCGACCATCGCCCGCACCCCCACCCGCGTACGGGTGACCACCAGCCGCCCTTCCTGTGGGTACGCATGCCAGGTACGCCACCGCACCTGCCCCTGCTGACGCTGCGCCAACATCGCGGTGAAGGCGTGCGGCGAGCCGGGGAAGGTGCCGGCGAGGCCGTGCGGATGCTCGGCGACCAGCGCCAGCAGTTCCTGCGCCCGCCCCGCGAACGAGCCGTGCGAGAGCGTCTCGACGTGCGCGGCGAACTCGTACTCCCAGTCGCCCAACCGCTTGGCCACGCCGAGCGGCAACGGGGTGCTGCTGCCCGGCATGCAGGCGACGGTCTCCGAACAGGTGCCGTGCTCCTCTTCGAGCAGCACCTGATGGGACGCCCCCAGCAGCCTCAACTGCACTCGGGCGTCGTCGAGTTGAAGATTCAGTACGGCCAGTGCCGGCAAGGGTTCCCTGCCCAGCGCCCAGGCCAGATCGGATGCTCGGGTATCGGTATACGCCGTGTTCAGAGTGGTGAGCATGGGTCGGCTCCGCAAGCACGCAGTGGATGGTGGGCCGGCCCGCGCGAGAAAGGGATCAGGGATGAATGACCGCCTGCCGGCTCGTGCCCACGCGAAGGTCCGAGAACTGGGGGATTCTCAAGGGAGAGGGAATCACGGATGGCGTAGCACCCACAGCGTTTTTACCCATCTTCGCCCTGGTTTCCATCCCCTAGAGGGCCATGCAGTTCACCTGTTCAACACCCCATCGCACAAATATCGGTGGGCGGTTTTGCGCCATGCGCCGGGAGCATATGCAAGGCCGCATGGGCTGCCCGCATGTGTGCCGGAACGGGCCCCCGAAAGACCGCCGGACGAGGGCCGGACCAGCCCGGAGAAGCAGCGGCGCCCATGACCGCGGACGAGCGCGTTCCGCGGTCATGGGCACATATGCACGAGCGCCTGCGGGGGTGCCTCAGCGCCCCCTGGCGCCACTCTCAGGAACCGCCGCCACAGCCGCCGCCCCCGCCGCAGGAGGAACCCCCGCCACAGGAGTGCCCGCCGTGATGGCCGCCCCCGCCGCACGAGGAGTGGTGATGGTGGTGTCCGCCGCCCGAACCGGAACCGGTGTCACCGCCGGCGACCCACCAGCTGCCCCCGGCGCCGGCGGCGGTGCTGCCGCCGGACCTCTTGTACCCGCTGTAGCCGGCGTACTTCCGGCTCCCCTTGCGGGAGCCGCCCCGCGCGGCCACGATCACCACCGTCAGCAGGGCGATCGCCACCCCCACGCACACCGCGATCACCGCGAATCCCAGAATCACTGCCGCACACTCCTTCCGTCCCCCGAAGCGTGGGGGTACCTCCCACGCCCTTCAGGCAGTGGGGGAGCCTAGCTCCGCCCGCGGCCCGTGCGCCGCGAGGCCGCCCTGGCCGGCGGCCGTCTTCGTCGTCAGTGCAGGGCTGATGCCCCGGCCCCGGGCGGCTCAAAGCACAGTTGAGGAACTCCAGAGGTTCGGCGGAGGATGGCGCGCATGGACCGACCGCTGCTCAACCACCGCCTCGCCGCCTTCGGCACCACGATCTTCGCCGAGATGTCGGCGCTCGCCCAACGCACCGGCTCCATCAACCTCGGCCAGGGCTTCCCCGACACCGACGGTCCGGAGGAAGTCCGGGAGGCGGCGGTGCGCGCCCTTCGGGACGGCCGCGGCAACCAGTACCCGCCGGGACCCGGCGTCCCCGAGCTGCGCGCCGCCGTCGCCGCCCACCAGCAGCGCTTCTACGGGCACCTCGGACTGTCCTACGACCCCGACACCGAGGTCCTGGTCACCGCCGGCGCCACCGAGGCGATCGCCGCCTCGCTCCTGGCCCTCCTCGAACCGGGCGACGAGGTCATCGCGCTGGAGCCGTACTACGACTCGTACGCCGCCTGCATCGCGATGGCCGGCGGTCGGCGCGTCCCGGTGACGCTGCGCCCGTCCGCGGAGACCGGCACGTACCGCCTCGACCTCGACGAGCTCCGTGACGCCATCACCGACGACACCCGCCTCATCCTGCTCAACACCCCCCACAACCCCACCGGCACCGTCCTGTCCCGCGACGAGCTCGCCGCCGTCGCCGCGCTGGCCGTCGAGCGCGATCTGCTGGTCATCACCGACGAGGTCTACGAACACCTCGTCTTCGAGGGGGAGCACCTGCCGCTCGCGTCGTTCCCCGGCATGCGCGAGCGGACCGTCACCATCGGCTCGGCCGGCAAGACCTTCTCGTTCACCGGCTGGAAGGTCGGCTGGGTCACCGCCGCCCCCGCGCTGATCACCGCCGTCCGCTCGGCCAAGCAGTTCCTCACCTACGTCTCGGCCGGCCCCTTCCAGTACGCCGTGGCCGAGGCGCTGGCCCTCCCGGACTCCTACTTCACCGGGCTCCGCGACGACCTGCGCGCCAAGCGCGACATCCTCGCCGCCGGCCTGGCCGACGCCGGCTTCGGGGTCTACCGCCCGGCCGGCACCTACTTCATCACCACCGACATCCGCCCCCTCGGCGCTGTGCTGTCCCACGAGGGGGACGGCTTCGCCTTCTGCCGCTCCCTCCCCGAGCGCGCCGGGGTCGTCGCCATCCCCAACGCCGTCTTCTACGACCACCAGGACCAGGGCGCGCCCTTCGTCCGCTTCGCCTTCTGCAAGAGCGTCTCGGTCCTGGAGGAGGCGGCGAGCCGGCTGAAGCGGCTGTAGCCCCACGGCGCGGGCGGGCGCCGCAACGACGCGGGCCCCGGAACCGAGGGCGTCGGTTACGGGGCCCGGGCAGCCGGAGGCGGACGGGGGTCAGTCCTCGTCGTCGCCCGGCTTCTCTTCGGAGTCTCCTTCGATCTCGGCCTCCAGACCGAGCTGCTCGACGATCCACCTGTCGAATTCGATCGAGGCACGCACCCAGCTGACCGTGCTCGACACGAAGTGTTCGAGCGAGACACCGGTGCCGACCAGCATCGATGCCTCACCGATCAGACGGACGCTGCCGTCGTCGTGGGTGTGGGTGTACACCTTGGGCCAGAGCGTCCGACGGTTCCAGTCGTCGATCGCCTCCAGCAGCTTCAGCTTCTCTTCGATGCCGTGGACGCGGTCGTAGAACGTACGGACGGAGAAGATCTCCTGCTCCGCCTCACCACGGAACATGAAGTACGTGCGGAACTGCTCCCACGGGGCGGCGAGGTCACCCTCCTCGTCGACGACGTACTTCAGCTCCATCTGCTCAAGGAGCTGCTTGACCAGGTCCTGGTCGGGGACGACGGGACCATCAGGCCCCGACGGCTGCGGTTCGGGCTGGCCCCCGAAATTCGGAATCGAGGACGGGTCGATGCTCACCGTGGAATTCCCTTCGTATGGTCCCTGCCATCCTCCCCCATACGCGCCCGGTCCTGGCAAGCCCGGAACGGCGGACGGGCGCGTACGGGGGCGGCGGGTCACCCCGCGCGGACCGGCGCGTCAGGCGGCGGGGCGCACCGCCGCGACCGACAGTCGCTCACCGTCGCCGTCCACATCCACCCGGACGGTGTCCCCGTCGAGCACGTCCCCGGCCAGGATGGCGCGCGCCAGCTGGTCGCCGATGGCCGTCTGGACCAGGCGGCGCAGCGGGCGGGCACCGTAGGAGAGGTCCGGCGCCGGGGCGTCCACGACCGGCTGCCGGCCCAGCCAGGCGAGCCAGGTCAGCGCCCGGGCGGTGACGTCCAGGGTGAGCCGCCGGTCGCCCAGGCGGCGCTGGAGGTGGTCCAGCTGGATCCGGGCGATCCGCTCCAGCTGGTCCGTGCCCAGCGGGTGGAAGACGACCAGGTCATCCAGCCGGTTGAGGAACTCGGGGCGGAAGGCGGCGCGGACCGTCTCCAGCACCTTCTCCTTCTTCTGCTCCTCCTTCAGCAGCGGGTCCATGAGGAAGTTCGAACCGAGGTTGGAGGTGAGGATGAGGATGGTGTTGCGGAAGTCGACGGTGCGGCCCTGGCCGTCGGTGAGCCGGCCGTCGTCGAGCACCTGGAGCAGCACGTCGAAGACCTCGTGGTGCGCCTTCTCCACCTCGTCGAGCAGGACGACGCTGTAGGGGCGGCGACGGACCGCCTCGGTGAGCTGGCCGCCCTCCTCGTAGCCGACGTAGCCGGGGGGCGCGCCCACCAGCCGGGCCACGCTGTGCTTCTCGCCGTACTCCGACATGTCGATCCGGACCATCGCCCGCTCGTCGTCGAAGAGGAAGTCCGCCAGCGCCTTGGCCAGCTCGGTCTTGCCGACGCCGGTCGGGCCGAGGAAGAGGAACGAGCCGGTGGGCCGGTCCGGGTCGGCGATCCCGGCGCGGGAGCGGCGCACCGCGTCGGAGACCGCGGCGACCGCCTCGGTCTGGCCGATCAGCCGCTTGCCGAGCTCCTCCTCCATGCGGAGCAGCTTCTGGGTCTCTCCCTCCAGCAGGCGCCCGGCCGGGATGCCCGTCCAGGAGCCGACCACGTCCGCGATGTCGTCCGGGCCGACCTCCTCCTTGACCATCGACTCCTTGGCGCCGCCGCCGGAGTCCTTGGCCGCCTCCTGCTCGGCCTCCGCCTCGGCGGCCTCGGCCAACTCCCGCTCCAGGGAGGGAATCTCCCCGTACAGCAGCTTGGAGGCGGTGTCGAAGTCGCCGTCGCGCTGGGCGCGTTCGGCCTGGCCGCGCAGGTCGTCGAGGCGCTCCTTGAGCTCACCGACGCGGTTGAGGCTCTGCTTCTCCTTCTCCCAGCGGGCGGTCAGGCCGCGCAGCTCCTCCTCCTTGTCGGCGAGGTCCTTGCGCAGCTTCTCCAGCCGCGCCACGGAGCCGGCGTCGGTCTCGTTGCGCAGCGCCAGCTCCTCCATCTTCAGCCGGTCCACCGCGCGCTGGAGCTCGTCGATCTCGACGGGCGAGGAGTCGATCTCCATCCGGAGCCGGGAGGCGGCCTCGTCGACCAGGTCGATGGCCTTGTCGGGGAGGAAGCGGGAGGTGATGTAGCGGTCGGAGAGGGTGGCCGCGGCGACCAGCGCGGAGTCGGCGATCTGGACCTTGTGGTGCGCCTCGTAGCGTCCCTTGAGGCCGCGCAGGATCGCGACGGTGTCCTCCACGGTCGGCTCGGCGACCAGCACCTGCTGGAAGCGCCGCTCCAGCGCCGGGTCCTTCTCGATCCGCTCGCGGTACTCGTCGAGCGTGGTGGCACCGACCATCCGCAGCTCGCCGCGGGCCAGCATGGGCTTGAGCATGTTGCCCGCGTCCATGGCCGAGTCGCCGCCGGCGCCCGCGCCGACGACGGTGTGCAGCTCGTCGATGAAGGTGATGATCTGGCCCTCGCTGGCCTTGATCTCGGCCAGGACGGTCTTCAGCCGTTCCTCGAACTCGCCGCGGTACTTCGCGCCGGCGACCATCGCGCCCAGGTCGAGGGAGACCAGCCGCTTGTTGCGCAGCGACTCGGGGACGTCGCCCTTGACGATCCGCTGGGCCAGCCCCTCGACGACCGCGGTCTTGCCGACGCCCGGCTCGCCGATCAGCACCGGGTTGTTCTTCGTCCGGCGGGAGAGCACCTGCACCACCCGGCGGATCTCCTGGTCCCGGCCGATGACCGGGTCGAGCTTGCCCTCACGGGCCGCCGCGGTGAAGTCCGTGCCGAACTTCTCCAGCGCCTTGTACGTGCCCTCCGGATCCGGGGTCGTCACCCGCTGCCCGCCGCGGCTCGCCTCGAAGGCGGCCAGCAGCTTCTTGGCGGTGGCGCCCTGCTGCTCCAGCAGCTCACCGGTGCGGCCGCCCTTGCTGGCGATGCCGATGAGCAGGTGCTCGGTGGAGAGGTAGGCGTCACCCAGGTCCTTGGCGCGCTGGGCGGCGTCGGCGATGGCGGCGAGCAGCTCGCGGTCCGGCTGCGGCGGGGCCACGGTCGAGCCCTGGACGCTGGGCAGCCCGGCCAGCTGCCGCTCGGCGCCGGAGCGCAGCTGCGCGGCGTCCGCCTCGACGGCCGCCAGCAGATCCATGATGTTCTCGTTGTCCTGCCCCGCGAGCAGTGCGAGCAGGAGATGCGCGGACGTCATGTCCGCGTGCCCGGCGGCCACCGCCCGCTCACTGGCGGCGCTCAGCGCCTCCCGGCTCTTGTTGGTCAGCTCGGCGTCCACGTCTGCCTGGTCCTCCTCGTGTCCTCGTGCGATCCGGCGCTCGGCGCGCTTCCCTATCCCAATCCTGCCTTGGTTAACGTGCGATAAGTTGAGTCTATTCCACTCAAGGCGCTCGCTCACGCCTGCGGGTGAAAATCCGACCATCGGCCTCTTTCCGCAGGCGGCGGCCCGTGACACTGGCCCTCGACCACAAGGAGGTGCAGCATGACGGCTATGGCACACGAGCCGATGGCCACGGACACGGAAACCCTCCTGGACTTCTTTCTCAGCCTGGACACCCCTGAGGGGTTCCGGGCCGAGCTAGTCGAGGGGGAGATTGTTGTGACACCACCCACGGACGGCGATCACGAGGACTACCTGAGCATCATCGGCAGGCAGGTGACGCGAAGGTCCGCAACCGACATGCAGATCTCGGGCTGCAAGGGACTCGTCCTTTCCCACGCGGAGAACCAACCCGCGGACCATGTGATCCCCGACGCCACCATCGCCCCCTACGCGTTGCGCCTCTTCCGAGGTGCGGAGCCATGGATGCCCAGCGACGGTGTCGACATGGTCGTCGAGGTGACGTCGAGCAAGCCCCGCCATGACCGCGTCACCAAACGGCACGCCTACGCACGCGCTGCCATTCCGCTCTATCTTCTCGTCGACCGCGGCAAGTCCGTGGTCACGCTCTTCAGCGAGCCGAAAGACGCCGACTACCTCACCACCCACTCCGCCCCCTTCGGCGACCGCCTTCCCCTCCCCGCCCCCTTCTCCTTCGACCTGGAGACGGCCGACTTCGTGTGACCGGCCGGGGCCCGCCCGCCGCGGCCCCTACTACCCTGGCCCCCATGGCCCACGACCTGAGCGCACTGTCCCCCGAGTACCTCGCCTTCTGGGGCGAGTACCAGATGCCGACCCTCACGACCCTGCGGGCCAACGGCACCCCGCACGTCGTCCCGGTCGGCGTGACCTACGACGCCGAGCAGCGGATCGCGCGGATCATCACCCGCAAGGACAGCACCAAGGTCAAGAACATCCTCGCCGCCGGCCCCGACGGGGCGCGCGTGGCGGTGTGCCAGGTGGACCGCGGTCGCTGGGCGACCCTGGAGGGCGTCGCCCGGGTGCGGACGGACGCCGAGGCGGTGGCCGACGCGGTGCGCCGGTACGCCGAGCGGTACGGCCGGACCCCGGAGCCCAACCCCGACCGCGTCATGATCGAGATCGCGGTGACCAAGGCCCTCGGCCGGGCCTGAGGCCGCCCGCGACCCCGTCCAGGTCTGGACCTGGCCGAAACCGGATGCTCCAGATCCGCCGTCGGGCGCCCACCTGGTAGTCAGGAACGGCAGGAACCGAACACCTCCGCGCATCGACGAGCGGCATCGGACCTGTCCCGGGCAAAAGACGGCAGCTGGAGGCCGCATGGCGTCGGCATTAGGCAACACGACGACCGTTCCGCGCCGTCCGCCGCGGCGGAAGCGGACGATCCGGCCCCGGCCGTACGCCGAGAACTGCCCCCGGTGCGGCGGCCAGTTGGCCGTGAATCAGGACGGCTGGAAGATCTGCCATGCCTGCGGATACGCCTCACCGCCCGGCGCAGCCCCTCCACCCCGGGCCCTCGGCGGGGGTATCGTCGCCCCCACAGTCGCCACGCCCCGGAGGGCACGATGAACTCGGTCCGAGTGACGGCGATCGCCTGTCTGATGCCGCTGTCCGAGCTGGACGAGGATCCGTTCCTGGTCGATGACCGCAGCCAGCACGCCATGTGCAAACAGTGGGCGGCAGCCCGTGACTACCGTCTGACCTGCCAGCTCAGCCTGCACCAGCTGCGCGCCGACCACAGCGCACTGTGGCACGACGTCGAAGAGGGACTGGTCGACGTGTTCGTCACGCCCAACCGGCGGGCGCTGGAGTACGCGATCGACGGCGCCGACGAGTTCACCGCGCGGTGCGCGGCGGCGGGGGTCCGGCTGGAGACCGCCGACCTGGACGAGCCGGTCTACACCCTGGCGATGAAGTCGCAGGTGCACCGGCGGCTGTCGATGCCGACGGCCGGGTACAACGGCTGCTGACCGCAGGCGGACGACGCGGATCGCGGGGACGCCGGACACACACGAAGGGCCGGGGTGGTGTGCCCACCCCGGCCCTTCGTCGCGTGGACCACGGCCTCACTCCGACGACCGCTTGGGCCGCCAGACCACCAGCGCACTGGTCTGCTGCACGTCCTGATACGGCACCAGATCGCGGCGGTAGGAGGCGTGCACCGCGGCCTCCCGCTGCCGCATCGCGCTGGCCGCGCCCTCCAGGGCGCCCTGGAGCTCGGCGACCCGCTGCTGGAGGGCCGCGACCTGGTTCTCCAGCTCGATGATGCGCTTGATGCCGGCGAGGTTGATGCCCTCCTCCTGCGACAACTGCTGGACGGTGCGCAGCAGTTCGATGTCGCGGGCGGAATAGCGGCGGCCCCGCCCGGCCGTGCGGTCGGGCGAGACCAGGCCCAGGCGGTCGTACTGCCGCAGGGTCTGTGGATGCAGGCCGGAGAGTTGGGCCGCGACGGAGATGACGTACACCGGCGATTCGTCGGTCAGTTCATAGGGGTTACGACGCTGCCCGCCCCGGCTGTCCATCTCATTCTCCCTTCGCGGCCTGGAACAGCTCCGCCCGCGGGTCCGGGCCCGCGGTCGCCTCGCGATAGGACTCCAGCGCTTCCTTCGCCTTGTCGCCGAGGTCCTTGGGAACGACCACCTCTATGGTGACCAGCAGATCGCCTCGGGTGCCGTCCTTGCGGGTCGCGCCCTTGCCGCGGGCCCGCATCGTGCGTCCGTTGGGAGTGCCGGCCGGCAGCTTCAGCGTGACCGGCGGGCCGCCCAGCGTCGGCACCTTGACCTCGCCGCCGAGCGCGGCCTCCGGGAAGGTGACCGGCACCGTGACGGTGAGGTTGTCGCCCTTGCGGCCGAAGACCGGGTGGGCGCCCACGTGGACGACCACGTACAGATCGCCGGCCGGGCCGCCGTGCTCGCCCGGTGCGCCCTTGCCGCGCAGCCGGATGCGCTGCCCGTCCGAGACGCCCGCGGGGATGCGGACCTGCATCGTGCGGGCGCTGGAGGCCCGCCCGCTGCCCTTGCAGACCTCGCAGGCGTCCTGGGCGATCAGGCCGCGCCCCTTGCAGTCGGCGCACGGGTCGGTGAGCGAGAAGCCACCGCCCGCGCCCCGGCTGACCTGTCCGGTGCCGACACAGGTCGGGCAGACCCGAGGCGTACCGTTTTTGTCGCCGGTGCCGGAGCACGCCTTGCAGGGCGCCTGACTGGACATCCGCAGCGGGACCGTGGCCCCGTCGACCGCC
The DNA here is from genome assembly GCF_016917755.1 of Streptomyces noursei. Taxonomy (GTDB): domain Bacteria; phylum Actinomycetota; class Actinomycetes; order Streptomycetales; family Streptomycetaceae; genus Streptomyces; species Streptomyces yunnanensis. Next base: position 4,884,553 of record NZ_CP070326.1, read on the forward strand.
TCGGTGAAGCTGAGCGTCACCTCGGACTCGATGTCCTGGCCGCGGCGCGGCTGCGTACGGGTGCCGGAACCACCGCGGTTGAACAGGCCGCCGAAGACATCCCCGAGCCCGCCGCCGAAGCCGCCGGAACCCCCCGAGCCCCCGGCGCCTCCGAAGAGGTCGCCGAGGTCGAAGTTGAAGTTCCCGCCTCCGCCGGGGCCCGGCCGGAAGCCGCCGTTGCCGAACAGCGCCCGGGCCTCGTCGTACTCCTTGCGGCGCTTGGCGTCGCCGAGCACGTCGTTGGCCTCGGAGATCTCCTTGAAGCGCTCCTCGGCCTTGGCGTCGCCCTTGTTGGCGTCCGGGTGGAACTCGCGGGCGAGCTTGCGGTACGCCTTCTTGATCTCCGCTTCGGTGGCGTCCTTGGGGACGCCGAGGACCTTGTAGTAGTCCTTCTCGACGAAGTCCTTGGTGCTCATCCCCGACGTCCCTCCTTCCGCGCGGTTCTCGACTCTGCCCGTACGTCAGCCCTTGTCCGGGCCACCGCTCTCCTTGTCCGCAGCCTTGGCACCCTTGGCTCCCTTACCGCCCTTGGCACCCTTGGCCTCCTCGTCGGAGGCGGACTTGGCGCCCTGCGCGCCCGGCTGCGGCTCGGCGACCGCGACCCGCGCGGGGCGGATCGTGCGCTCACCGATGCGATACCCGGGCTGCAGGATGGCGACGCATGTCGTCTCCGTGACGTCGGGCGCGTACGAGTGCATCAGTGCTTCGTGGATCGTCGGGTCGAAGGGCTCGCCCTCCTTGCCGAACTGCTGCAGACCGAGCTTGGCGACCACGGTCTCCAGCGACTCGCCGACCGACTTGAAGCCGCCGACCAGTTCGCCGTGGTCCCGGGCCCGACCGATGTCGTCGAGCACCGGCAGCAGCTCGGAGAGCAGGTTGGCGACCGCGATCTCCTTGACCGTCACACGGTCGCGCTCCACCCGGCGGCGGTAGTTCTGGTACTCCGCCTGGAGCCGCTGAAGGTCGGTGGTGCGCTCGTTGAGCGCGGTGCGCACCTGGTCCAGCTGGGCCTGGAGCGCGACGCCCTGGACGTCCCCGGCCGGGGCCGAGCCCGCCTTGTCGGCGGACTCGGCCTGCGCCGCGTCTTCGGAAGCGGCATCGGAAGGGACGTCGGGCTTCTCCTCGAAGCCCGGGGTCTCCTCCGTCACGCCGCACCACCCTTGGCGTCCTTGGGCTTCTCGTCGTCGACGATCTCGGCGTCCACGACGTCGTCCTCGGCCTTGGCCTGCTGGCCACCGGCGGCACCCGCGGCGCCGGCCGCACCCTGGGCGGCCTGGGCGTCGGCGTACATGGCCTGGCCGAGCTTCTGGGAGACGGCCGCGACCTTCTCCGACGCGGTGCGGATCTCGGCGGTGTTGTCGCCCTCGGCGGACTCGCCCTTGAGCTTCTCCTTCAGCTCACCGACGGCGGTCTCGACCTCGGTCTTGACCTCGGCGGGCACCTTGTCCTCGTTGTCCTTGAGGAACTTCTCGGTCTGGTAGACCAGCTGTTCGCCCTGGTTGCGGGTCTCGGCGGCCTCGCGGCGCTTGTGGTCCTCCTCCGCGTACCGCTCGGCCTCCTCACGCATCCGGTCGACCTCGTCCTTCGGCAGCGAGGAGCCGCCGGTGACGGTCATCTTCTGCTCCTTGCCCGTGCCCAGGTCCTTGGCGGTCACGTGCATGATGCCGTTGGCGTCGATGTCGAAGGAGACCTCGATCTGCGGGACACCGCGCGGGGCCGGCGGCAGACCGGTCAGCTCGAACATCCCGAGCTTCTTGTTGTACGCCGCGATCTCGCGCTCGCCCTGGTAGACCTGGATCTGCACGGACGGCTGGTTGTCCTCGGCGGTGGTGAAGATCTCGGACCGCTTGGTCGGGATCGTCGTGTTCCGCTCGATGAGCTTGGTCATGATGCCGCCCTTGGTCTCGATACCGAGGGACAGCGGGGTGACGTCCAGCAGGAGGACGTCCTTGACCTCGCCCTTGAGGACACCGGCCTGGAGGCTGGCGCCCATGGCGACGACCTCGTCCGGGTTGACGCCCTTGTTGGCCTCCTTGCCGCCGGTCAGCTCCTTGACGAGCTCGGCGACGGCGGGCATACGGGTCGAACCGCCGACCAGGACCACGTGGTCGATCTCGGACAGCGAGATGCCGGCGTCCTTGATCACGTTGTGGAACGGGGTCTTGCAGCGGTCGAGCAGGTCCGCGGTCAGCTGCTGGAACTGCGAGCGGGTGAGCTTCTCGTCCAGGTGCAGCGGGCCCTCGGCGGACGCGGTGATGTAGGGCAGGTTGATCGTCGTCTCGCTGGACGACGACAGCTCGATCTTCGCCTTCTCCGCGGCCTCGCGCAGGCGCTGGAGCGCCATCTTGTCCTTGGAGAGGTCCACGCCGTGGCCGCCCGCGAACTGCTTGACCAGGAAGTCGACGACGCGCTGGTCCCAGTCGTCACCACCGAGGTGGTTGTCACCGTTGGTGGCCTTCACCTCGACGACGCCGTCACCGATCTCCAGCAGCGACACGTCGAAGGTGCCACCGCCGAGGTCGAAGACGAGAATGGTCTGGTCTTCCTTCTCCAGGCCGTAGGCCAGGGCGGCCGCGGTGGGCTCGTTGACGATGCGCAGGACGTTGAGGCCCGCGATCTCACCGGCCTCCTTGGTGGCCTGGCGCTCGGAGTCGTTGAAGTACGCCGGGACGGTGATGACCGCGTCGGTGACCTTCTCGCCGAGGTAGGACTCCGCGTCCCGCTTCAGCTTCTGCAGAATGAACGCAGAGATCTGCTGCGGGTTGAAGTCCTTGCCGTCGAGGTTGATCTTCCAGTCGGTGCCCATGTGGCGCTTGACCGAACGGATCGTCCTGTCGACGTTGGTCACCGCCTGACGCTTGGCGACCTCGCCGACGAGCACCTCGCCGTTCTTGGCGAAGGCGACGACGGACGGCGTGGTCCTGGCGCCCTCGGCGTTGGTGATGACGGTGGGCTCGCCGCCTTCGAGAACGCTGACGACGGAGTTAGTCGTGCCCAGGTCGATGCCGACCGCACGTGCCATTTCGATTCCTCCAGCTGACTTGAGTGGAACAGGCTCAAGGGTGCAGCACCGAGCCGAAGCTGTCAACAGACCTGAGCCGAGGGTGCTCAACTTTTATGTCCCTCTTATCGTCACCAGGCCATTCCGGAGGACGCCGGGGCCGGCCCGACGGTTGCCCGCGCGACACAGATCACCGGCCGGGCGGCTTCAAGGGGCCCCGAATACTCGGTAACCTCAGCCGCAGACCCAAAAAGTTACCGCTTAGTAGTTCCGCTCGGATCTCCACGGCCCGGCCGTTCCGATCACGCGGATCCCTGAAGATTTCGCCCGCTCTCGCAGGTTCGAGGAGCCCCCAATGCAACTCGCCGCGATCATCGTGTCGCTGGTCCTAATCGCGGTCGGCGTCGCGCTGTTCGGCCGTGCCATCCTGCAGATCTACCGCCACATGCGGCTAGGCCAGCCGGTACCCGCCGGAACCCGGACCGACGATCCCGTGCGGCGGACCGGCACGGTGGTCAAGGAGTTCCTCGGCCACACCCGGATGAACCGCTGGGGCGTCGTCGGCGTGGCGCACTGGTTCGTGGCGGTCGGCTTCTTCTCCCTGCTGCTGACGATCGTCAACGCCATCGGCCAGCTCTTCAAGGCCGACTGGATCCTGCCGATCATCGGGGACTGGACGCCGTACAACGTCTTCGTCGAGTTCGTCGGCACCATGACGACGCTCGGCATCCTGGCCCTGATCGTCATCCGGCAACTGAGCAAGCCGAACAAGCCGGGCCGCAAGTCCCGCTTCGCCGGCTCCAACTTCGGCCAGGCGTACTTCGTCGAGGCCGTCATCCTCATCGTCGGCATCTGCATCTTCATGCTGCACGCCCTGGAGGGCGCCCAGCACCACGTCGACGGCTACGAGGCGTCCTTCTTCATCTCGTACCCGGTCGTGGCGTGGCTGAAGGGGCTGAGCGTCGGCACGCTGCAGAACCTCACCTACCTCTTCGCCGGTGTGAAGATCGCGACCTCGTTCATCTGGATGATCACGGTCGCGCTGAAGACCGACATGGGCGTGGCCTGGCACCGGTTCCTGGCGTTCCCCAACATCTGGTTCAAGCGCGAGGCGGACGGCGGCACGGCGCTCGGCGCCCTCCAGCCGATGACGTCGGCGGGCAAGCCGATCGACTTCGAGGACCCGGGCGAGGACGACCAGTTCGGCGTCTCCCAGATCGAGCACTTCTCCTGGAAGGGCCTGCTGGACTTCGCCACCTGCACCGAGTGCGGCCGCTGCCAGTCGCAGTGCCCCGCGTGGAACACCGGTAAGCCGCTGTCCCCGAAGCTGCTGATCATGTCGCTGCGCGACCACGCGCACGCCAAGGCGCCCTACCTGCTGGCCGGCGGCGGCAAGGATGCGGAGGGCAACGAGAAGGCGACCGAGGAACAGCTCAAGGACGTCCCGGCCGCTGCTCTGGCCGAGGCCGAGCGCCCGCTGATCGGCACCCTCGAAGCCGCGTCCGACAGCGGCTTCGCCGCGGGCGGCGTCATCGACCCGGACGTGCTGTGGTCCTGCACCACCTGCGGCGCCTGCGTCGAGCAGTGCCCGGTGGATATCGAGCACGTCGACCACATCGTCGACATGCGCCGCTACCAGGTCATGATCGAGTCCTCGTTCCCGTCCGAGGCGGGCACGATGCTCAAGAACCTGGAGAAGAAGGGCAACCCCTGGGGCCTGGCCAAGAAGCAGCGTCTGGCCTGGACCAAGGAGGTCGACTTCGAGGTCCCGGTCGTCGGCAAGGACGTCGAGGACCTCACCGAGGTCGACTACCTCTACTGGGTCGGCTGCGCCGGCGCCCTGGAGGACCGCGCCAAGAAGACCACCAAGGCGTTCGCCGAGCTGCTGCACATCGCGGGCGTGAAGTTCGCGATCATGGGCGGCGACGAGGCGTGCACCGGTGACTCGGCCCGCCGCCTGGGCAACGAGTTCCTCTTCCAGCAGCTCGGCCAGCAGAACGTCGAGGCCCTGAACATGGCCTTCGGCGAGGACAGCGAGGACGAGTCGACGAAGAAGCCCAAGGCTTCCAAGAAGATCGTCGCGACCTGCCCGCACTGCCTCAACACGCTCGGCAACGAGTACCCGCAGCTCGGCGGCGACTACGAGGTCATCCACCACACCCAGCTGCTCCAGCACCTCGTCGACGAGGGCAAGCTGATCCCGGTCACCCCGGTCGAGGGCATCATCACCTACCACGACCCGTGCTACCTGGGCCGCCACAACAAGATCTACACGCCCCCGCGCGAGATCATCGGCAAGGTCCCGGGCCTGCGCAACGAGGAGATGCACCGCCACAAGGAGCGCGGCTTCTGCTGCGGCGCCGGCGGCGCCCGGATGTGGATGGAGGAGCGGATCGGCAAGCGCATCAACAACGAGCGCGTCGACGAGGCCCTCTCGCTGAACCCCGACATCATCTCGACCGCCTGCCCGTTCTGCCTCGTCATGCTGACCGACTCGGTCAACGGCAAGAAGAACGACGGCAAGGCCAAGGAGTCCATCCAGGTCGTGGACGTGGCCCAGCTGCTGCTGGACTCCGTCAAGACGCCGATGGACCCGCCGTCGGACGAGGAGGAGCCGGCGGATGCGCCGGAGCCGGAGCCGGTGAAGTAGCTCCTCGACTGCAGTAGTTCCTCGGCGTCCCGGACGCCGAAACGGTGACGGCCGGTCCCCTCGGGGGCCGGCCGTTCCGCTGCGCGGGGCCGGTCCGCTGCGCGGGACGGTCGGGTGCGGTGACGGTCGCCACCGCACCCCAGGGGTACCCCCTAGGGGATGTCACAGCTCGGCTCCAAAGGGCCGTCAGAATTCTCCGCGGGCCACCCCGCGTCGTGGGACCAGGTACTTTCGAAAGCGTGGCTGGATTCAGGATGGGGCGCGGACGGGATGCCCGCCCCGCACAGGACGGACAGCAGGCCGGGGCCCAGGGGCCGCAGGCGTACGGGCCGCCGGCTTCGTACGGGCGGCAGGCCCCGCCCCCGCAGGGTCAGTGGCCGTCGGCGCCGCAGCCGTACGGCGCCGCCCAGGCCGGGCCGGCCCCACAGGGGCAGCCCGAGTACTTCGGCGACGGCGGGTACCCGGCGGAGCCGTCGTACACGCCCTACGACAACCGCAACAACGCTCCGGGTCACACCCAGCAGTTCAGCGTCGGCGACGCCCCGGACGGCTACGGCACGTACGGGGACGGGTACGGGTCGGGCGACGACCAGTACGCGCAGGGCGGCACCTACCGCGCCGGGCAGACCAGCGCGCCGCCGGCCGGCCCGCGGCTGCACTGGAAGCAGCTGCTGTCCGGCGTCGTGCTGCGGCCCACGCCCACGTTCTGGCAGATGCGGGACCACGCGCTGTGGGGCCCGGCGCTGATCGTCACCTTCGTCTACGGCCTGCTCGCGGTCTTCGGCTTCGACAAGGCCCGTGAGGACGTGATCAACCAGACGATCGGGAACAGCCTCCCGTGGGTGCTGCTCACCTCGGTGATGTTCATCCTGGGCAGCCTGATCCTGGGCGCGGTCACCCACACCATGGCCCGCCAGCTCGGCGGCGACGGCGCCTGGCAGCCGACCGTCGGACTGTCCATGCTGGTCATGACGATCCCGGACGCGCCGCGGCTGCTCTTCGCCATGTTCCTGGGCGGCGACAGCCCGCTGGTCCAGGTGCTGGGGTGGGCCACCTGGCTCGCCACCGGCTATCTGCTGACCTCCATGGTCGGCAAGTCGCACGACCTGCCGTGGCCCAAGGCCCTGGGCGCCTCCGCGATCCAACTGGTCGCGCTGCTGGCCCTGGTGAAGCTCGGCACGCTGTAACCGGCGCACGACGCGGTCCGGCCCACGGATCGAGGGGCCCGTTCCGAATGGACGTCACCGACGTCTCCCGGAACGGGCCCCTCGTCGTGCCGGCGCGGGAGGCCCGCTCACGGCGTCCGGCGGCCGGTCAGGCGAACCGCTGCCCCGCCGAGCCGTCGCACCTCTGGAGCCGCAGCGGGTCCTTCGCCGCACCCAGCGTCAGGCAGAGCGACGACGCGGCGGCCGGCCGGAGAGTGCCGCCGTCCCTGACGAACTGCTGGTTGGCCGCGCCCGAGCAGTTCCACAGCACCAGCCCGGCGCCGGCCTCGTAGCGGGCCCCCGGCACGTCCAGGCACCGGGCCTGGGTCAGCTCCACATGCAGCGACTTGCGGTCCTGGTCGTACCACCAGCCCTGGTTGCGCTGCCCGTTGCAGTCCCAGCCGCCGACCGCGGTGCCGTTGCGGGACAGCCCGCCGGTGGCGTCCAGGCAGGTGCCGGTCGCGGCGTTCTTCAGCGGCCGGTAGGCGTCGTCCCAGGCGCCCGGGTACAGCTTGGGCTGCCCGGTGTTCGCCGGGTCGGTGCAGGACGCCTCGCGCAGCTGCGGCGCCGCGTACAGCTGGGTCAGGCAGGACGCGAACGCGCCGTGCCCGCGGGCGTTGGGGTGGAAGGACTGGCGGACCGAATTGGCGTCCGGCGGGAAGGGGTTGGAGACGTTCACGTACAGCCCGCGGGCCCAGGTCTCCGACATGCACACCTCGTGCCCGTGGAAGAGCCGCGAGGAGTCGAGGTAGGTGGCGCCGGTGTCCTGTGCGATCTTCCGCATGCCCCGCTCGAAGGTCGGCACCGCCGTGTTGCGCCCCCATCCGGCGTCCGAGGTGTACCCGGTGCAGCCGCCCGGGATCTTCCCCGGGTACCGGGGGTTGTCCTCGACGTCCGGACCGATCGGGCTCGGGTACGACATCACCACGAGGCGGTAGTCGCCGTCGGCGTACCCCGCGTCCCGCATCACGGTCCGCAGGTCCCGCACCGTGGCCTCGACCTTCGGCACCAGCCCGTCGACCCGCGCCTGCCATCCCGGCTGGTACTTGGGCTCGCAGGTCCCCTGGAGCAGGAACCAGCGCTCGACGCAGTCCGTCATCACCGGCCCGAACTGGAGGTCGTCGTTGGCCCCGGCGACCAACAGCACCATTTTCAGCCGGGTGTTGCGCGCCGCGATCGCCAGGCTGTCGCTCTGCACCAGTTCATCGGCGTACTGCTTGCTGCCGCCGATCCGGATGTTGCCGGTGTACGCCCCCGAGCACGCCGCGTTGTACGTCACGTCCGCGGCGATCCCGGTCCGGTGGATCGCCGAGTCCGGCGACCGGTGGCACCAGTTGGTGGGCCCGTCGGTGCCCGGCTCGTACGTCCCGACGCCCTCGCCGGAGATCTCGCTGTCGCCCAGCGAGATCAGCGAGGTCTTCCGGTCGGCGAGCGGCCGCACGGCGGCGTCGCCGTACAGCTTGGTCGCCTCCCGCGCCCGGATCCGTTCCAGTTCCGGCGACAGCGGCTGGACGGCCGGCCGCCCGGCCGTCGCCGCGCTACCCGCCGTCGCGCCGGCGACCCCGGTGGCGCTGGCACCGCCCGCCGTCACCGTGAACGCGGCGGTCAACGCCGCCGCCGACACCGCCACGGCGGCCCGTAACCGCCGCCCTCGTGCACGTCCGCTCCCTCGCGGCCCGCGTCTCGCACGCACCATCGGACCTCCCCTCCGGTCTGCTGTTACCGCCGGTTTCTACTCGGAGGTACAGAACGGTGGAACACCCGGAACAGAACTGGCCGAAACGCGTGCCACAAAAAGCCCGCGAGCCCGCAAAGTACGCGGGCTCGCGGGAACGGAAAACGCCGTGCGGGCGCCCGTCAGGCGTCGAGGATCTGACCGTCCCGCCGGACCACCGGCGGCTCGACGCTCCACGGGAAGTTGATCCAGTCGTCCGTGCGCTTCCAGATGTACTCGCACTTCACCAGCGAGTGCGACTTCTCGTAGATCACCGCGCTGCGGACCTCGGCGACGGTCCCCTGGCAGAAGTCGTGCACCAGCTTGAGCGTCTTGCCGGTGTCGGCGACGTCGTCCGCGATCAGGACCTTCTTGTCCGAGAAGTCGATCGCGTTGGGCACCGGCGCGAGCATCACCGGCATCTCCAAGGTGGTGCCCACCCCGGTGTAGAACTCGACATTCACCAGGTGAATGTTCTTGCAGTCCAGCGCGTACGCCAGACCGCCGGCCACGAACACCCCGCCCCGGGCGATCGACAGCACGATGTCGGGCTCGTACCCGTCATCCGCGATCGTCTGCGCCAGCTCACGGATCGCTCCGCCGAAGCGCTCGTACGTCAGGTTCTCCCGCACGTCACCCACGACTCTCCCAGACCTTCTCTTCGTCTCCGGGGCCCGTGCCGGCCCCGCCCTCGCACCCTCGCGCGCGGTGCCTCACACCTGCGCCGCGAGGTGCCTCACACCTGCGTACGGTGGAAGTTCTTGAACGACCGGGACGGCGTCGGACCGCGCTGTCCCTGATACCGCGAGCCGTAGCGCTCGCTGCCGTACGGGTGCTCCGCCGGCGAAGTCAGCCGGAACATGCACAGCTGCCCGATCTTCATGCCCGGCCACAGCTTGATCGGCAGCGTCGCGACGTTGCTCAGCTCCAGCGTCACGTGCCCGCTGAACCCCGGGTCGATGAAACCCGCGGTCGAGTGCGTCAGCAGCCCGAGCCGTCCCAGGCTGGACTTCCCCTCCAGCCGCGAGGCGATGTCGTCGGGGAGCGAGATGACCTCGTACGTCGAGGCCAGCACGAACTCACCGGGGTGCAGGATGAACGCCTCGTCGCCCTCCGGCACGACCTCGCGGGTCAGGTCCGCCTGCTCGACGGCGGGGTCGATGTGCGGGTAGCGGTGATTCTCGAACACCCGGAAAAAGCGATCGAGCCGCACATCGATGCTGGACGGCTGCACCATCGACTCGTCGTAGGGGTCGATGCGCACCCGACCTGCGTCGATCTCGGCCCGGATGTCCTTGTCTGAGAGAAGCACGCAGACGAGGATACGCGCCCGCGCACCCCCGGCCGTACGACGAGGGCCCGGCCCCACCGGGGACCGGGCCACTACGACCTCACGCCGACGTCGCGTGCGAAGATCACCGCCGACCTTCACCGCGACCCCGCGACCGCCGCTACCGCTTCGCGTGCTCCACCGGCACCGAGTGCCGCAGCCGAGCACAGCGCGGGCAGCGCAGCAGCCGCCCGGGGCCGAGCCGGTCGGTGGTCTGCATGGGGAACGAAGCGGTGCTGAAGACGTGCCCCTCGGCACAACGTACGACGGTGCGCTCCATCAAGTCCCTCTCCCAACTGCGTGGACAACAAAAGCCACATTAGGGGATGAACTGGGTGCACTCGCAGGCGGCACTCCGATGCCCCACCGTACGCCCCAACTCCCTTCCCCCGCACCCGCATCCCGCCCCGACACCCCCGCGCGCACCCCCGCGCGAGACACCCGCCGAGGCCCCCACCCCGCCCCCGGACATGCCAAATGCACCGCGAAGCGGCGATGGGGTAGAGTGTGCGAGGACGCTCCGCCTCCAGGCTGGTTCCCTCCAGACCGGGCGGTGTCACGCGGGTGTAGTTTAATGGTAGAACATGAGCTTCCCAAGCTCAGAGCGCGGGTTCGATTCCCGTCACCCGCTCCATACAGAAGCCCCAGGTCAGCGACCTGGGGCTTGTTCGCTGTCTAGACCATTTCGGGGCGGCGTGCCATTCGCGTGCCACAAGTCGCCCATTAACGCTCCGAGTTGGGGCCCGCAAGCCCTTCCCGACCATCCTGATCGGCCGTCATCTCGAATCGCGAGATCGACTTTCCGTGGCCTTCGCCACTCCATGCCGTGGAGTCGGTTCCGGTGCGGTTGCGAAGCCGCTCTTCGGGCAGAGGCCAACTCACCGGCCCGCTCTCCGCGTTCGGATGTCTCCTGGCGCTGACGCCGTACGTCGGCGTCGATGGCGGAGGCGATCTTGCGCTGGTGCCTCTTCTCGGAGTGCTGGTAGATCAGCTGGGCCCGCGCGCTGGAATGGCCTGCGCGGACCATGAGGTCCTTCAGCTTGGCGCCGGTGTCGGCGGCCAGGGTGTTGCCGGTGCCCCGCAGGTCGTAGAAGCGGAAGTCGTCGGGCAGGCCGGCCTTCTTCCGCGCCTTGCGGTACTTGCGCCCGAAGGCGGACCTGCGGAAGGGTGCGCCGCGCTCGCCGACGAAGACCAGACCGTCCGGGCCCGGCTCGGCGAACCACTCCAGGTGCTGGCGGAGATCGGTGAGCACGAACCGGGGCAGCACCCGAACGGCCACGAGGCCCCTCCTCACGCATCGATCACTCCGGGATCAGCCGATCCCCCGGCTCGAACCCCAAGTTCGACGGTCGGTATGAATACAGCTCGGCCGCTAGGCCGTGTTTTAGGAGGCTCGGGCGGCCAGCAGCGATTGCGGCATTCGCGGCTGCGCTCATGGTCGCCGGTGCTCCCGCCGCATCCACGACGGTGAAGCCGAGGATCTCCAATGGGCTGACGCAACCCGCGCCCCCCTGAAGGGGGCGGCGACCTCGTTCATGAGCAGCGATCAGGTCGCCCGTACCCACACGCTTGCGGCCCTGGCTTGCAACTCCACTAATCCGTCTTGCTAAGTACCGGTAGTCAGTGTTACGGTCTACCGGTACTCAACGACACCGACTAGCTCGGGAAGGAGGTGTTCCATGGCCAAGCTGCTGACGGAGATGCTCAAGGGCACGCTGGAGGGCGTCATTCTCGCGTCCCTGTCCGGCCGGCCCGCCTACGGCTACGAGATCACGGCACGGCTGCGGGAGCAGGGTTTCTCCGACATCGCCGAAGGGACCATCTACGCGCTGCTCATCAGGATGGAGAAGCGCGGCCTCGTCGACGTGAAGAAGGTCCCCTCCGAGAAGGGGCCACCCCGCAAGGTGCACTCCCTCAACGCTCAAGGGCGGGAGTACCTCGAAGAGTTCTGGAGGACCTGGAGCTTCCTCACGGAACGACTGGAACAGCTCCGCGAAGGGGGAAAGTGACCATGTCCGAGGTCGAAAAGAGCGGCATCATCTCGAAGGTGATCGGGCCCAAGAAGCGCTGGAGGGCGTACAAGGCGCGCGTCAAGGAGCTTCCCGAAGACCACCGCACGGCGGTCGAAGCGATCGAGCGGTACCTGATGCACTTCGTGCCGGCCGACGGTGACAGCGCCGAGTCGATGTTCGAAGACCTCGCGGACCTGTTTGAACGGGCTGCGGCGGACGGAACGTCGATACGCGAGATCGTCGGGGAGGACCCGGCGGAGTTCGTCAAGACGTTCGCTCAGAACTATTCGGAGGGCGGTTACGTGCCCGCCCGTGCGCGGAAGCAGCTGACCGACGCCATCGAGCGCACCGCCGGCTAAGGCACCAGAAAAACAGGCAAGACGGCCTGAAAACGGCCCAGCACATCGCGCCCGGCATCGGGCGGCACTGCCATCGACTTTCTGCGCTACGCGGCCATGGGGTCATGCCCGGCTGTGGCTTCGTACACGGCAAGGAGCAGCATCTCGACGGCAGTTCGGGCGGCGCCACGACCCTCGGCGCTTTTCGGATGTGCACGACTCCGGGAGGCGGCGACGCCGGACGGCAGTTGTTGCCGTCCCGGTGCCTGCGGCCTACAGCGAGCTGAGACAAAAGAGCGCTGGCTACGGGGAGTGGAAGTGCGTCCGGTCGCGCCATAGCCGACTTCCCCACCGTCGACCCGGGGATACCTCCCGAAGTCGTGCGCATCGCCTCTCCGTATGGACGTGCGCCACCCGGAGCCGTCCGTGTCGAGACGACGACGTGACTCGGTCACAGGGCCATCCGCCGGCCACCTCCCACCGCCTGTCAGCGGCGACGCCAGGACGGTGGCAGTCGATATCAGAGCACGCTTGACGATGGCGCATGTCATGAACACTTCATCCATTCGCGGCCTGGGGGCTGCGGACTGAGCATCCCGAGCGAGCCCGTGCACCGGCCGTGCACAGTCCATGAGCGCCACACCGGGACGGGTCTCGCAAGTTCGAACACTGTGTGTATCCAACACTCTTATGCAGGGGGATTTGATGAGGGGAACAGGCAAGAGCGGCTTCTCCGAAGCAGGGCTGCGCAGGCTGCGCGAGGGACTGGCGCGGCATGTCGAGTCCGGGCGGATTCCCGGGCTTGTCGCCCTGGTCAGCCGGGGCGAGGAGACGCACGTCGAGGCGATCGGGACGATGCGCCATGACGGTGGCGCGCCGATGCGTCGGGACACCATCTTCCGGATGGCCTCGACGACCAAGCCGGTCGCGGTCGCGGCGACGATGGTCCTGCTGGACGAGTGCCGGCTGCGAGTGGACGACCCGATAGACCCGTGGCTGCCGGAACTGGCCGACCGGCAGGTACTCAAGCGGCCCGACGGCCCGCTGGACGACACCGTGCCGGCGCGGCGGCCGATCACCGTACGGGACCTGCTCACCTCCACGTTCGGGCTCGGACTGGATATGACGGCGATGGGCTCCCCGATGATGGGCGCGCTCTTCGAGCGCAGGGTCTACGGCGAGAACGGATGGTTGCTGCCGGCGGTGGAGCCGGATGAGTGGATGCGCCGCCTGGGCTCGCTGCCGCTGATGTACCAGCCCGGGGAGCGGTGGCAGTACAACATCAGCAACGACGTGCTCGGAGTGCTGGTGGCCAGGGTCACCGGCCAGTCCTTCGAGACGTTCCTGCGCGAGCGCATCTTCGCCCCGCTGGGCATGAAGGACACCGGTTTCCACGTGCCCGCCGACAAGATCGACCGACTGCCGCCCCTGTACGCCCCCGACCCGCAGACCGGACAGTTCACCGTAGAGGACCCGGCCGAAGGGGGACACCACAGCAGCCCTCCGGCGTTCCCGTCAGGCGGCGGCGGACTCGACTCCACCGCCGACGACTACCACGCCTACTTCCGGATGCTGCTCAACGGCGGAATGCACGGGGGCGAGCGGATCCTGTCCCGGGCCGCCGTCGAGCTGATGACCACCAACCGCCTCCCGGCCGAGCAGCTGGCCGCCCGAGAAGCCCTGGCCCGCAACGCCGTCCACTTGGCGTACGGCCAAGGCCAGCACGGCGGTTGGGGCTTCGGGATGGCGGTGCGCACCTACCGAGGCGACTACGCGCCCATCGGCCAGTTCGGCTGGGACGGCGGATCCGGCACCACCACCTACGCCGACCCGCACAACCAACTCGTCGGCATCCTGCTCACCCAGGTCGGGATGTCCACCCCGGACTCGGCGCGGGCCATCCACGACTTCTGGACCACGCTCTACCAGGCAATCGACGACTGATCCGCCTGCCGGCCTGCCTGGTCGAGGTCGGTCCGCAGAAGACCTCGACCAGGCTCCGGCCTTCGACGCCGCCACGTTCCGCGATCAGCTGCACGACCGGCTCAGGACAGTCGCCGACGCCACCCTTGAGGGGGCTCGGTGCCGCTGGGCGCCGGGCCCCCTCGCAACAGCGAGGGAACAAGCCGGCCTTGGGGATCACTCACCCTGTGGCCGGCGCTGAGAAGAATCCGGATCGCGACCTCTCATGAATGAACAGACACCCGAACGACAGCCGATCAGATCCAGGGTCGGCGAACCACGTGCAGAACTCAGAGAAGTCGCGCAGGACGCCTCGCGCAACCAGGAGGAACACATGACGAAGAACGGCACTTCCTCGCACCATTCACCGTGGACCGGCATGGTGCCGGTGGACGACACGGCCCTGGCCGTCACCGACACCGGCGGTCCCGGTACCCCGGTGGTCTACCTCAACGGCCACGTCGCCACTCAGGGATACTGGCGGCGGGTCCTCGCCGAACTGGGGCCGGGGTGGCGGCACATCACCTACGACATGCGGGCCCGCGGCAAGTCGAAGCGTTCGGCGGACCCCAATTCGTTCGAGACGCACCTCCGGGATGTCGATGCCGTTCTCGCGGCCAGGGGCGTGGACCGGGCGCTGGTGGTGGGCTGGTCCTACGGAGCGTTCCTCGCTGCGCACTGGGCCAGCCGGAATCCCGGCCGTACCGTGGGCGCGGTCCTGGTCGAGGGCGCGCAACCGGACGACTGGCTCGATGAGGCCATGGAGCAGCGGATCCGGAAGCTGTTTCGGCGGCTGAGCCCGATCATGCTGCTGCTGCGCCCGACGGGCCTGACCCCGCGGATGTCCGCCGCACAGATCGCTAACAGCAACATCGAACTCGGCAAGCTCGCCCGCGCGCGCAACCTGGGCCCCGTGCTGGACCACATCACCGTCCCGACCCGGTACGTGATCGCCTCGGGGAAGTCCTTCGGAAGCAAGGGCGACGAGCAAGAACGGCACCGCGCCACCCTCCCCGCGGTGGCCGCCCGCAACCCGCACATCACCATCCACCCGAAGGTCACCAGCACCCACGCTTCGATCCTGAAAAAGGACTTCCGCGCCGTCGCCGCGGCTGTACGCGAGGTCGCCGCCCCCGGCCGCGCGAAGGTGCCGAAGACCTGACCCAGCGGACTGACGGCCAGTCAGGCGGCGGCCTTCGGCGGCCGCCGCCGGCGCACCGCTGTCCGAAAGCGGGCCCCTGCTCGACGCCGATGACGACAGGGGCGCACGGCCAACGGCAACCTGCGTCAAGCGGGCGGGAGCCGGTGCTGATGCGGAGACACCCAACGGCGCTTGGTGCCACACGCCCCTTCTCCATCGCCGCCCGTCCCAGAAGCAGTTGAGCGAGGGCACGCGCCGGGGTGGCTCAGCGCGGAGCGTCCTTACCTGGGCGCCGGTGGCGGAGGGCGTCCTGAGAGTCGACGTACTTGAGCATGAGGCGAGCGAAATCCAGGCGCTCCCGCTCGGTCCAGTCAGCGGTGATGCACTCGAAGGCCGAGCGCTGATGGCGGACAAAGCGGGCCATCAGCTCACGGCCCTCGGGGCTGAGCTGGAGGACGGTGCGGCGGCCGTCCTGCTGGGAGGCCGCGCGGATCAGATGGCCGGCCGAGATGCAGTCGGAGACCATGCGACTGGCCACCGACGGATCCACGCCCAGGTGCCGGGCGACAGCGCCGACGGTGATCTCGCCGGCACCGGACTGCCCGCCCGCCTCACCCTCCGTGTCGTCTTGCTCGGCTTCCAGGACGATTCTGAGAACCAGCGTGCGGCTCAGGTCCTTGTGGGAAATCGGGTCCTCGACCTCCAGGAGCGAGGAGCGCCGCAGCTTCCCGAATGCCGGACCCACGGCGTCCAGCAGTTCCTCCGCGGTCTTCGGCTCGCGCTTCGTCATGCCCTCATCGTACAGACATGGATGACCCCACGAAGGCATGTGTTGACTAGCAAACGTGTGCATGATTGCATGCATATGCTTTTGAGCAATGGACGAACGGAGCATTCCATGACCACCCTCATCACCGGCGCCCGTGGCAGGATCGGCCAGGCGATCATCAGCCGCCTGCAATCGGCCGGTCTCACCGTCCGCGCCGCCAGCGCCAACCCCGCCGAACTGACCGTCCCGGACGGCGTCGACGTCGCCGAGCTCGCCCTCGACCGGCCCGAGACCTTCGACTCCGCACTCCGCGACGTCCGCCAGGTCTTCCTCTACCCCGAGCCAGCCGGCATCCGCGAGCTGGTCAAGGCTGCCGAGGCCGCCGGCGTCGAGCACGTCGTCCTGCTCTCGTCCTCCTCGGTCCTGGGCCCGGAGGCCGAGCACGATCCGCTCGCCAGTCACAGCCTCCAGGTCGAGCGCGCCCTCGCCGGCTCCGACCTCGCCTGCACGTTCCTGCGCCCGGACGCCTTCGCCAGCAACTCCCTCGGCTGGGCCTACTTCATCGGCCAGTCGATGCCGATCCCACTCGCCTACCCGGACGCGCACATCGCGCCCATCCACCCCGAGGACATCGCCGACATCGCCGTCGAGGCGCTGACCGGCACCTCCCTCACCGGCCGCTCGGTCACCCTGACCGGCCCCGACTCGCTCACCTTCCGCGAACAACTCGCCGTCCTCGCGGACACCCTCGGCCGCGAGATCCCGGTCGAGCACATCACTCGCGCCGAGGCCGAGCAGCAGATGGGCCGCCACCTGCCCGCGCCGATGGTCACCTCGCTGCTCGACCTGTGGGAGGCCGCCAACCACGGTCCGGCCGCCATCGCCGACACCGCCCAGACCCTCCTCGGCCGCCCCGCCCGCACCTTCCGGCAGTGGGCCCGCGAGAACGCCGCCGCCTTCACCCGGCACTGATCCGGGCGGGCCCACACCACACAGGCCCGTCCCCTCCGCCTAAGGGATTCCATGTCCACGGCCTTGAACCAGGCCCCCGCCACCCCACAGACCAGGACCGAACGCCGCCGATGGGCCGTCCTCGCCGTCGTCCTCTTCGCCGCCGTCCTCGACCTCCTCGATTCCACGATCACCAACATCGCCGCCCCGACCATCGCCACCGACCTGCACGGCGGGGACGCCCTCGTCCAGTGGCTGGGCGCCGGTTACGCCCTGGCCATGGGCGTCCTGCTGGTGGTCGGCGGCAGGCTCGGCGACAAGTTCGGCCGCCGCCGCCTGTTCCTGGCCGGCCTCACCGGCTTCACGCTCGCGTCCGTCGCCTGCGGCCTGGCCACAGGACCCGCCTCCGTCATCGGGTTCCGCCTGCTCCAAGGAGCCTTCGGCGCCCTCGTGATCCCACAGGGTTTCGGCATCCTCGGTGCGGTCTTCCCCCCGAACGAGATCGGCAAGGCGTTCGGCGTCTTCGCCCCCTGCCTCGGCCTGTCGGCGATCAGCGGCCCGGTCCTCGCCGGGTTCCTCATCGACAGCTTCGGCTGGCGCTCCATGTTCCTGATCAACATCGCACTCGGGGGCCTCACGATCGCCCTGGCCGCCCGACTGCTGCCCCGCGACGCCGGAGACCGGACGGTCACCGTCGATGTTCCGGGCTCCGGTCTGCTCGCCGCCACGATGTTCGGCCTTCTCTACGGCCTGATCGACGGCTCCGGCCACGGCTGGACGCCCGTCCCGATCCTCTCCCTCACCGCCGGCACTCTGCTCTTCGCGCTGTTCTGCCTGCGTCAGCGAAGCGCCGCCGGCCCACTCATCGAGCCCTCGCTGCTCAAGAACCGTGGCTTCACCTCCGGCCTGATCCTCGGCCTCGTCTTCAACGCGGCGGTCGCCGGTCTGCTCCTCGTTCTCTCCCTCTTCCTCCAGGACGGGCTGCACCGCACCCCGACCCAGACTTCGCTCTGCCTCGCCCCGGTCGCCGCCGGCATCATCCTCGCCTCGATCGCCGCGCACCGTCTGATGGCCCGCCTCGGCCGCACGCTCATCCTCATCGGCCTGCTGCTCACGCTGACCGGCACGCTGTCGCTGCTCGTCCTGGTCCACGCCACCAGCCCGACGGCGTGGACGCTCCTCGCCCCGGTCTTCGTCACCGGCCTTGGTCTCGGCTCCTGCTTCGGCACCGTCTACGAGGTCACCCTCGGCGACATCGGACCCAAGGAATCGGGCAGCGCCAGCGGTGCACTCTCCGCCGTCGCACAACTCGCCAACAGCATCGGCGCCGCGGCCATCACCACCGTCTACTTCCACACCGCCGGCGCCCCCGCGTCCGCAGCCGTCCACAGCCTCGCCACGGTCGCCGTCGGCACCCTCGCCTGCTGCGCCCTCGTGCGGCTACTGCCGCGCACGGCCCGGCCCCGGCATCACTGACCCGCTCCGGAGCACGACATGAAGCCCATCGGCTACTGGCTCAACCGCACCGACAAGGCCCTCACCTGCTACATGAACGCCATGCTGGCCGAGTTCGGCCTCACCCGGACCGCCTGGCAGGTACTCAACGTCATCGAGAAGGATCCGCAGGCCACCGACACCGAAGTGCTGACCGTCCTTGCCGCCAACGCGGACATCGTCACCCTGACCACCGCCATCGAGACAGTCATGGCCGACGGCTGGATCGCCCGCCCGGAGCCGGGCCGCCTCGCCCTGACCGACGACGGCCGCGCCCGCCTCACCGACGTCGCCGAGCGCGTGCACGCCTTCCGCGACCTGTCGGCGACCGGCATCACCCGCGAGGAATACCGGATCGCCGTCACCGTCCTGGAACGGATGACCCACAACCTGGAGGACGGAGCAGAACAATGAGTTCACCAAAGCCGCAGCCCTCGTAACCAACTTCCCGCCAGAACCCCGCGGCCCGGTTTCTCTGACTCGGTTTCACCAGATGCGTCAGCGGCGACAGCGTTCAGGACAGCCAGGGCGAGCAAGGCGAGCATGATGTGCCGGTGCCAGGCAGTCCAGTGCCGGACCTGGTAGCGGTCGAGGCCGACCTGGCTCTAGGCGTTCACCGTGGTCCGGGGGATTACGGCGGATCAACAGGTGACGTTGGCCTTCGGTGCCGATGGGTGCCGATGGGTGCCGATGTGGATCCAAGCCCAGTCGTAGGAGCGCGGGCCCTTTGCGCCGGCTCCGGCGCTGTGCCGCTGCGAGCAGCACGGCGCCGCCGCGGGCCGTCACAGCCCGACCTGTGCCACGCAGAACTCGTTGCCCTCCGGGGCTTGCATGGTCCACCAGTGCCCGGCTGGCCCTTTGTTCACCTTTCGGACGCCGGCCGCCCCGAGACCCTCCGGCCGGGCTACCGTGCTCGCGATGTGACGGCACATCAATTCACAGCGCCATGCCCGTATGCGTCCGCTCCGCGATCCACCCTGCCATGGCCCGGACGGCGAGGCTGATGGCTCGCTCGTCAGGATCGAAGTCGGGGTAGTGCGGGTAGCTGGTGGTGATGGGCGCGCCGGGGGAACGGACGCCGAGGAAGGTGTACGTGCCGGGGACGCGGTCCAAGTAGAGGGCGAAGTCTTCGCCGCTGAAGGGCGGGAAGGCGGCATGGAGCTCGGTGACCGCTTCTTGGCCGAGTGTGCGCCGCAGGTGGCGGGCGAGTGTGCGGGCGTCGCGTTCCGGGCAGGCCATGGCCGGGAACGGCTCGGCGGGGAAGCTGACCTCGGCTCCCGCGTACGACGTGGCCAGGCGGCGGATGTCCGCGCGGACCTCCGGGTACCGTTCCTGCGGCCAGCAGCGGTAGGAAACGGTCACTTTGCCGGCCTCCGGCGCTTGGGCCCGGACGACCACGAACCGCGCCAGTGGCCCGTCGGGTGTCTGGGCGTCGGCGACCAGCCGCTCGATGTCCGCTGGTGTCCGTGGTAGCGGCACCGTGGAGAGTGCACCGATCTCGGCGGCCAGTCGTCGCGCGGCGTCGGGCGCGTCCGGCTGGGGCAGAACGACCTCCGCCTTGTCCAGGCCCGGCAGCCCGTAGCCCGGGGTGAGCGCGAACTGGCCGACGGGGAACGGCCCGCAGTGCAGCGCGTGAATCTCTTCCACGCCGGTGCGCTCCAGCACGCCCGTTTCGAGCAGTGCGCGAGCCCCGCTCAGGGTCTCCTCAGCAGGCTGAAAGAGGAACACCACTGTTCCGTCCAACTGCCTCCGCATACGCGCCAGGACCCGTGCGATGCCGAGCGCCACGGTGGTATGGACGTCGTGCCCACACAGATGAGCCGCCACCGGACCGCCGCCAACGATGTCCTTGGGCGGCACCGCGTCCATATCCGCCCGGTACGCAACGGTCCGGCCCGGACGCGAGCCCCGCAGGACACCGACGACGCCGTGGCCACCCACCCCGGTGGTGACGGCCAGCCCGGCTGCCCGCAGCTCTCGGGCCACCACATCGGCCGTGCGCCGCTCCTGGCCCGGCGCCTCGGGATGCCGGTGGATGTCGCGCCGCAGCCTGATCAACCTCCACTTCAGGCGCGCCACCTCGGCGTCCACCGCCCCTTGCTCCACCGGCTGTTGCCCCCCGCCGGCGACGGCCTCCCCCGCAGTTCCCCACACGATTCCCGCACCGGCTGCCGCCGCGCCGGCCAGCAACGTACGACGTGCGAGAGCGCGCTCCATGGGACGACCCACTGTTCCCCCTCCATGACTTTCAACTGGCCTTCCGGAACGCCAGACGGCAGTCGCATCCCGACACCGTGTTCTGAGCCCCGCCACCAGACGAACCGAAGCCCCGGAGGCAACATGATTGCCGCACGCCGCCGCCGCGCCCATCCGGCCGACCACCACTTCAAGGTGGGGATAACCACAACATGGCACGCCGCGAGATCGCGAAACCAGACTGGAGTACTAACCTGCGGCGACCGGCCCCCTATGCTTCCCGAGCTCAGAACGAGGGTTCGATGCCGGGTCGCCGAAGCAGACAAAGGCCCGATGGCGAACAGCTGCTGGCGTTAGGGCGCAAGACATGCCGAGATTTGCCGACTTCGACGCTTCGTCCCTCCGCCGCGCCAGCTCAGTGGAGGGCGGATTTCCCTGGCGCGGCCAGACCGCGACCCTCATCCGGATAGATGAGAAGGGATCCGAATTGACGCGAAGGGGATCGTCACCCAGGCGACCCGCCGCCGACCGGTACCTGATTCCCCCCCTCTCCCGTTCGTCAGCCTTCCTCAGCGATGGGTTCATCGACTGCGTAGGGATGGACGTACCGGTCCTCACCGAACGGCTTGAACCAACTCGCCAGCCCCAAGGGCGCGACGCCGAGGTACTCGCCCACCGGACTCTCGTCGATGCCGTCCTTCGAGTCGTCGTACAACCACTCATGGTCCATGTCCTCGTAGACCATCTCGGCAAAGCACTCCAGAGCCGACGAGACGCCCTCATCGAGGAGACCGAACGTCTCAAGGGTCACCTCGGCCCGGCCAAGAAGGAGCCTCAGTACCAGCTCCTCCGCCACACAGCTCAGCTGCTCGAAGCTGCCCTCCGTGAAGCGCGTGGTCAAGACAATCGCCGTCACCAGGAAGCGCCGGGCGAAACGGACGTCGTATTGAAGGGCATAGCGCGAAGGCAGTTCGTCGAGCAGCCACATCGGCCGGTCGCGCTCAGCGACGTTCATCTCCTCCGCAGCCAGCGCATACGCGTCCTGGAACAGCTCGTCCAAGAGAACATCCGTCGCCCACACCAATGCCCCGGCTGCCAGCTCTGCGTCATCGACCGACACCCGGGAGCCGTGGTCGGCCAGGTCGTCGTCCTTCTCCTCCTCATCGGGGGCGCCGAACATCTCCGGTTCGAAGGCCCGCAGCCGGGCGGCCATGGAACGCATCCTGCGTTGCACCGCCTCGGTATCGACGGCGTCGCTCGTCACGCCGCCCAGCCTTGCAGGACAAGCCACCACTTGCGGCAGCAATGCCGACTTCGAACCGTCCTTGCACGCACCCGCCGGGCAGAGCCCTCGGGTACAGCGCAAGCCCGTTCGGTGGCAAATCCAGCCGCCGTGCCACTCCCATGCCAGATAGAGCGGTAAACGACGGTCAACAGGGGCCCAGAGGGTTCGCCGGGAACCAAACTCCCAATGCGGCGTCTTCGCAGGTCAGCCAGGTGTCGGGCGCCGAAAGCCCCCTGATTCCCAAGCTCAGAGCGCGGGTTCGATTCCCGTCACCCGCTCCAGAGTTAAGGCCCAGGTCAGCGACCTGGGCCTTGTTCGTTGTCCGGGGGCAGCGCGCGGACTCCTTGTGGGGTGCGTGCCGTAACGCTGGTGTCGGCGTGGGGAGTTGGGGGCACGCGCAGCCGGACTTGGTGCGTCCGAGGTGGGTGGGGCCGCTGTGGTGCGGGGTGAACTCCCTTTTACTGGTGGCGGCTTGGTGCGCGCCGGACGTTGGGGTTGGCGCGTCGGCCGGGAGGAGTGCGATGACGGACCGCGCCGCGACCGCCGCGTAGGAGTGCGCACTGAGGCCGCCTGCGAGGAAGTCGCCGTGCAGGCGGCGGAGTTGGCGTGCGGGTGCGGGCGGGAGCGGGAGCCGTTGGGGACGCCGCGGACACGGCGGGCGCCTGGCGGTGGGGGCCAAGGGGTCCGGGTAGCGTTTCCGGGACGGGCGGACGTCGGCCCGTCACTTCGCGTTCCGTGATCAACGGCACACATACTGCGCGGTAACAAGCGCCGGGTCACGGGCCTAGAGTGTGCGCCGTTGGCCGGCTCCGGGCCGGGTGGTCGGTGCGAGGTGGGAGGCAGCGTGCGCTCTCCGAAGGACTTTTTCCGTCCGTTGGCCGTAGGGGCCCCGGAGCCGGTGCGGGAGGTGCCGTTCCGACCGTCGCGGATGATCCACTTCTTCGATCCGGGCAATCCCCGGATGGCCGCCAAGGTGCCGGACATCGCGCCGGGCGTCGATGTGCTGCTCGGCAACCTGGAGGACGCGGTCGCCGCTGACCGCAAGGAGGCGGCGCGGACCGGGCTGGTCGAGATCGCCCGCGCAACCGACTTCGGCCAGACGCAGCTGTGGACGCGGATCAACAGCCTGGACTCGCCGTGGGCGTTGGACGACCTGCTGACGCTGGTCACCGAGATCGGCGACAAGCTGGACGTGATCATGGTGCCGAAGGTGGAGGGCGCCGAGGACATCCACTACGTCGACCGGCTGGTGGCGCAGTTGGAGGCGAAGGCCGGGGTGCGGCGGCCGATCCTGCTGCACGCCATCCTGGAGACGCCGCGCGGGGTCGCCAACGTGGAGGAGATCGCCGGGGCCAGCC
This sequence comes from Streptomyces noursei, assembly GCF_016917755.1. Lineage (GTDB taxonomy): Bacteria > Actinomycetota > Actinomycetes > Streptomycetales > Streptomycetaceae > Streptomyces > Streptomyces yunnanensis. The sequence continues at coordinate 4,907,998 of NZ_CP070326.1, forward strand.
CGCGGATGCAGGGCATGTCGCTGGGGCCGGCGGACCTGGCGGCGAGCCGGCGGATGAAGACGACGCGGGTGGGGGGCGGCCACCCCGGATACCTCGTCCGGGAGGATCCGCTCCCGGGGGCGTCGGACGCGCCGCGGGCGGTGTTCCAGCAGGACCTGTGGCACTACACGATCGCGCGGATGGTGGACGCCTGCGCGGCGCACGGGATCCTGCCGTACTACGGGCCGTTCGGCGACATCAAGGACACCGTGGCGTGCGAGGACCAGTTCCGCAACGCCTTCCTGCTGGGCTGTGTGGGGGCGTGGAGCCTGCACCCGGTGCAGATCGGGATCGCGAAGAAGGTGTTCTCGCCGGCGCCGGCGGAGGTCGCCTGGGCCCGCCGGGTCATCGCGGAGATGGGCGACGGCACCGGTGCGGTGATGATCGACGGGAAGATGCAGGACGACGCCACGGTCAAGCAGTGCCGGGTGGTGGTGGAGCTCGCCGAGGCACTGGTGGCGCGCGACCCCGAGCTGAAGGCGGCGTACGCGGCGGCGAGCGGCGAAGGAGCGGAGTAGGGCCATGGGTGCGACGGACGAAGGACAGGGAGCCGTGCGGGCGCGGCGGTCGGTGCTGTACATGCCGGGCGCCAACGAGCGGGCGCTGGAGAAGGCCCGGGCGCTGCCGGCGGACGGCCTGATCCTGGATCTGGAGGACGCGGTCGCCCCGGACGCCAAGGAGGCGGCGCGGGAGCGGGTCGCGGCGGCGGTGGCATCGGGCGCGTACGGCCGCCGGGAGGTGACGATCCGGGTCAACGGGCCGGGCACCCCGTGGTTCGCGGACGATCTGCGGGCAGCGGCACAGGCCGGTCCGGACGCGGTGGTGGTGCCGAAGGTGGAGTCCGCGCAGACCGTGAGGGAGGTCGAGCGGCGGCTGGAGGAGGCCGGCGCCCCGGACCACACGGCGATCTGGGCGATGGTGGAGACGCCGCGGGCGATGTTGGACGCCCGTGCGGTGGCCGGGGCGAGCGAGCGGCTGACGGTGCTGGTGATGGGCACCAACGACCTGGCGAAGGAGCTGCACGCCGCGCATGTGCCGGGCCGGGCGCCGCTGCTGACGGGGCTGTCGCTGGCGCTGCTGGCAGCCCGCGAGGCGGGCAAGGCGATCCTGGACGGGGTGTTCAACGACGTCCGGGACCTGGCCGGGTTCGAGGCGGAGTGCGTCCAGGGGCAGCAGTTCGGGTTCGACGGCAAGACGCTGATCCACCCGTCGCAGCTCGAACCCTGCAACCGGGTCTTCGCACCGGCGGAGGCGGAGGTGGCCCGGGCGCGGAAGATCATCGACGCGTTCGAGGCCGCGGGCCGGGAGGGCCGCGGGGTGGTCACGGTGGACGGCCGGATGGTGGAGAACCTGCACGTGGAGGAGGCGCGGCGGGTGCTGGCGCTGGCCGCGGCGGTGGCGGGCGCGCAGGAGTAGCGCGGCATCACATGTCGTCGGCATCGGGTGCGGTCGGCAGCTGTTGCGGTCGACGCCGGGTGCGGTCGGCGCCGTTCAGGCCGGGCGCAGGGTCAGGACGGGGGCCGGGTCGGTGGTGAGGGCGCCGGGGGCGAAGCCGCCGGCGAGGCGGTCGAAGAGGGCGCCGAGCCAGCGGGCGTCCTCGGCCGAGGCGTGCCGCAGCCGCATCCGGTGGGCCTGGAAGGGGACGATCCGCAGTTCCTGGAGGCGGCCGGTGCCGGGTTCCAGGGCCGCGAGATAGAGCGGGCGCAGGTCGTCGCGGTAGCGCTCGTAGCCGGTGATGCCCTCGTAGTCGTCGATGAAGTCGCCGCATCCGTGGAGGATCAGCTTCCCCTGGTAGACCTCCACCGGGCGCGGGTGGTGCGAGGAATGGCCGTGGACGAGGTCCACGCCGGCGTCGATCAGGGCGTGCGCACAGGCGGTCTGGGCGCGGGGGACGCCGTAGCCCCAGTTGGAGCCCCAGTGCACCGACACCATGGCCAGGTCGCCGATCCGCTTCCGGGCGCGCAGCTGGGCGGCCACCGCGGCGGCGGTGGCCAGCGTGGGGCCGTCCGCCCAGTGGACGCCGCTGTGCCGGGCGGTCGCGGCCCAGGTGCGCGGGATACCGCTGGAGGGCATGCCGAGGGCGAGTACGAGCAGGCGGTGGCCGCCGGGCAGACGGACCACCGCGGGCCGGCGGGCCGCCTCGGCGTCGGCGCCTGCACCCACCGAGCGCAGGCCGGCGGCGGCCAGGCCCCGCAGCGTCTCGGCCAGCCCCTCGCGGCCGAAGTCCAGGACGTGGTTGTTGGACAGCACGCAGACGTCGGGGCGGGCGGCGACCAGGCAGGGGAGGTTCGCGGGGTGCATCCGGTAGTGGATCTCCCGACCGGGGGCGAAGGTGCCGCGCCGGGTGACGGAGGTCTCCAGGTTGAGCACCCGGGCGTCGGGCTCGGCGGCGTCGAGCGCGGCCAGGGCGTCGCCCCAGGGGTAGCGGAAGGCGACAGGGTGGTGGACCGGGCCGTGGGCCGACTCGGCCAGGCCGACGTAGATCCGGGCGTCCTGGACGTAGGGTTCGCGCAGCTCGGGATCGCCGGGGAAGGGCAGGATCTGGTCGACTCCGCGGCCGAGCATCACATCGCCGCAGAGTGCGAGGGTGACGAGTTCAGCGGTCATCTACGCGCACCGGCTTCCTTTTCCCAGATTAGGGGCCGGCCGGCGGGGTGGCCCTGGTGACCGCCGCGGCGGCGTTTCACGTGAAACACCGCGCTTCCCGGGCGGTGTTTCACAGGCCGTGCGGCACGTGGACGGCGGCGCGGCCCTCGCCGGCGTCCGGTCCGAAGCGGCGGCGGTAGCCGGACGGGGTCAGGCCGGTCTCGCGGCGCATCAGGGTGCGCAGATGGGTCGCGGTGCCCAGGCCGCTGCGGCGGGCGACCACGTCCAGGCGGGTCTCGCCGCGTTCGATCAACCGGCAGGCCAGGGCGATCCGTTCGCCGGTGAGCCAGGCCAGCGGGGTGGTGCCCAGCTGGGCACGGAAGCGGCGGTGCAGGGTGGCCGGGCTGACCGCGGCACGGGCGGCCAGGTCGGGCACCGTGAGCGGGGCGTCCAGGCGTTCCTGGGCCCAGGCCAGGAGCGGGGCGAGTGAGGCGTCCGGTATGCGGGGCACCGGGCGCTCCACGAACTGCCGCTGGCCGCCGTCCCGGTGGGCGGCGAAGACCAGCCGGCGGCTGACCGTGTTGGCGATCTCCGCGCCGTGGTCGCGACGGACCACGTGCAGCCCCAGGTCGAGCGCGGCGGCGCTGCCCGCCGCGGTGAGGATGTCGCCGTCGTCCACGAACAGCACATCGGGCTCCAGGCGGACGGCCGGGAAGCGGGCCCGGAAGGCGTCCGCCCACTGCCAGTGCGCGGTGGCCCGGCGGCCGTCGAGCACGCCGGCCTCGGCGAGGGTGAAGGCGCCGCTGCAGAAACCGAGCAGCCGGGCGCCGCGGGCGTGTGCCCGGCGGACGGCTTCCAGCACGGCGGGCCGGCGGGGCACCTCGACGTCGGGGCGGTTGGGGACGATCACGGTGTCCGCGGTGTCGGTCGCCTCCAGGCCGGCGACGCCGGCGAGGGTGAAGAAGCCGTCGCGCATCAGGGTCCGCGGCTCCGCCGAGCAGAGCGCGAAGTCGTAGAGCTCCCGGCCGATTTCGGGGCGGCGCAGGCCGAACACCTCGGTCGCACAGCCCAGTTCGAAGGGGTTGGAGTTCTGGTCGACGATGACGACGACGCGGTGCGGGCGACCGGGGGCGCGGCCGGGCGCCCGGCCCGGTTGCAAGGATCGTTGCGACATATGCGATTCCTAGCACTCACACCGCACGGGCGGGGCGGACCAGGATCGGATCATGAACACACACCCGCACCAGCCCCTGGAGCTCGGCGCCGCGCTGGCCTCCTTCGACGCCCTGTGGAGCCCCCGGATCGTCACCCGGGTCAACGACTACGACGTCCGGGTCGCCAAGGTCGCCGGCGAGCACCTGTGGCACGCCCACGACGACACCGACGAGTTCTTCCTGGTGCTGGAGGGAGAGCTGTTCCTCGGGCTGCGGGAGGCGACCGGGGAGCGCACCGTCCGACTCCCCAAGGGCGCCGTGTTCACCGTCCCCCGGGGCACCGAGCACAAGCCGTCCGCCCCGTCCGGCGCCTCCCTGCTGCTCTTCGAGCCCACCGGGACGTCCACCGTCGGCGACCGGCACGAGGACGTCCCCGACCACGTGGACGTGACCACGGGGCACGCGCTGGGGTGACCGCGGGGCCCGAAGGCACACACGGGGCCGGGTCGCCTCCACACGCGCCTCACCCGGCGCAGTACACGTCCTGCCGCGCCCGTCGGCCGTCCCGCAGGAACGCGGTCACCGCCCGGTTCCCGCACGCGTTCCCGTACGCCAGGTACGCGCCGTGCCCGCCATGGTCGACGGTCACCATGCGGGCCCGCTGCCCGAGCGCCGCCCGCGTCTTCTTCGTCCCGAAGCACGGCGTCGCCGGGTCCCGGAGGTTCTGGATCACCATGATGTCGGCCGGTCCCCGGTCGGTGATCCGGACCGGCGGGTCGGCCGGCCGGTCCTTCCAGAACGCGCAGGGCGTGATGTTCGCCGGCACCCCGGCGGTGAGCGGGTGCCGCGCCCGGTTGCCGGTCAACGGCGCCCCCGGGACGTTCGACGGCTTCGGCGCCCGGTCCAGCTCCGCGGCGAGCCGCAGCACCAACCTCTGGGCCTTGAGAGCCCCGTAACTCGTCATGCTCCCAGGCTCGTTGGCGCCCTCGCCGCCCGCCCATCCGGCGGACCGCCCACTCCTGGTGGGGGTTTCCCCCGCCTCGACCGCCCGCCTCAACTACCCGCCCCGGGCCGGACGGGCGCCGGGCGGGCGGTTGGGCCACCCGGCTGAATATGGCCGGCGAGGGTTTGGCTCCCTGCGGGTTGTCGACAGCGCCGGCGGACAACCGCAGCACGATACGTCTGGGTTCAGCAGGCTGATCAGGCAAGGAGCGTCGTGAAAAGACTAGTGCAGGCGGGAACCGTCGCCGGGGCGTGCGGACTGGTGTTGTTCAGCACCGGAATCGCTCAGGCGCAGACTGTTCCGGACGATTCCCTGCTCGGCGCGGCGGTGGGTGCCGACCTCGGCACCATCACCGGCATGATTTCCGGCGTGATGTGCAACAACCGCCTCGCCGACTTCAATTACAAGTCGCCGGTCACGAAGTCGCCGCACCCGTGCGTCAACGGTCCGGTCCACAGCGGCAACAACAAGAACAGCAACAATTTCCTCAACCGCGGCAACCCCGTGGACAGCGGAAACATCGAGACCGCGAGCGGCTCGACCAACAGCCTCAACTCCGCGACGGGTTCGGAGAGCGGCAGCCGTAACGACACCTCCCGGATCCTCAAGCTCCTTCGCTGAGCCGTTCCGGACCATCCGACAAAAACACCTCAGGCCCCGGTTCTCCCGGGGCCTGAGGTGTTTTTGCGACGCTCCGCCGTCAGCTCACAGGTGCAGACTGCCACCCTGGCCGAGGTGCTGCTGTTTGTTGCCGCTGCCGGACTGGCTGCCGTTGGCGGTGGAACCGGAGTTGTTGGCTCCGCTGCTGTTCGTGGGACTTCCGCTGGAGCTGGGATTCCCGTTGATCCACACGTTCTCCGCGTTCTTGGTGTTGCCGCTGTTGACGGGACCGTTGATACAGAATCGCGCCCGGCCCGCACACCTGAACGAGGCGATGAATTTGTTGACGGTGTCACCGTTCGCAGTGAACGGACCGTCCCCCCAGGCATCCCAGGCCATGGCCGGCGACGCACCGCCACCCACCAGGAGCAGGCCGAAAAGACCCGCAACAGCCATCTTCTTGGGACTCGTTCTCTTCACAGTGTGGTCCTGCCCCTCGCGGTTGATAAACCCGCGGCCTTGCCTACCGGCAGTCCCCACATCGACCAAGCCTGAACAACGGCCGGTCTTCCGCGTTCACCCTGACCGACCACTGGATTCACCGTGACGGCCCCCCGTTTGTCTCACCCCGTTCGCGTCACCCCCGCAAACGCAGGTTCTGCCCGGGGAAAATTTGGTCCGGCCCGCGGCTCAGCCGCGCTTTGTTGAGGGAGTAGAGGGTGGAGGGGCCGCCGGGGGTGCGCGCACGGCGGGCGATGGCCGAGAGGCAGTCGCCGGGGCGGACGGTGTAGGCGCCGGCGGGGGCCGCGAGGGCGCGGGAGACGGGGCGGACGCGCAGCAGGGCGCGGTCGGACGACGAACTGCCCAGCCGGCCACAGTTGGGCCAGGGGGCCAGACCGCGGTCCTGGGCGATCCGCTCGCCGATGGCGATCTGCTCATCGCGGGTGGCGAGGTCGGCGCGCGCGGCGTAGCGGACGCCGCCGTAGGCCCGCCAGGTGGCCGGGGAGATCTGGAGGCCGCCGTGGTAGCCGTTGCCGGTGTTGGCCTGCCAGTCGCCGCTGCTCTCGCAGGCGGCGATCTGGTCCCAGTCGGTGCCGGACGGCGGCGGCGGGCCGGCGAACGCGGGGCCCGCCGCAACCACCAGCAGCAGGAGGCAGAGCAGGCCCAGCGGTGTGGACGGGGTCGATCCGGCGGCGCGGCCGGCGAGCGGCGACGGCATGGCACTTCCTCCTGCGTGCTCCAGCGGCGTCGCGGCGTCGTGCGCGCCACGACTGAGGGGCAGGCACCAGGAAACCCGCCGACGTGGCACACGGCAGTTCCAGGTGGGCCGAGGGGATGGCTTTTTCACCCGGGCGGGTCCCTGGCCGGGGGCGGCGCACGGAGGGCACGGCCAATTCCGGCCGCACGGCCGGGTATTCCCTGCCGGCGCCGGGCGCGGCGTACAGAAAAAGTGGCAGACGGCCCCGGACCAAGTGCCTACCTGCGGATGATCCTTCCGCCCGAACGGGGCGGCAGGCTGGTGAGGTCAACCAACTCCGGCTCTGCGACGAGGGACGAGGGAATTCATGAAGGGCATAGTCGCCGGAATTCTGCTGGCGATCGTCGGCGTCATCCTGTGGCTCACCACCGAGCGAACGGAGACACCGGTGATCTCGCTTCACAAGGCCGGGCTCGTCCTGGCGATCGTCGGCGGGGCGGAAGCACTGTTCGCCCTCATGGGTTTGGGAAAGAAGGAAAGCAAATAGGCCCGCTGCGCGGTGCCGCGGGCCCGCCGAACCGCTTCGGACAGGGAATATCCCGATAAGTCGGTTCGGGTGGGCGTCAGTTCCGCATTTCGTAGAGTCCGGCCAGCCGTTCCCGGGCCCGATCGGCGTGCCGATACGCCTGCGCCCGCCGGAACAGTTCGGCGGAATACCGGAAGTGCCCGGCCGCCCTTTCCCGGTCCCCCAGCCGCGCACAGGCCGCCGCGATCTCCGAGAGCGCGGCGGCCTTCTCGTGGCACCGTCCGGAATCGGGCAGCGCGGACAGTTGCTCGCCCAGCACCCACACCCGGTCACGATCGCCCGCGGATTCCGCGCAGACCGCCTCGGCGGTCCTCAGCCAGAGCGGGAAGTCCGCTTCCCGCGCCACCGAGGCGACGACCAGTCCGCGCTCCACGATGCTCCGCGCGGCCGGCGGCTCGCCGCGGTCGAGCAGCAGCAGCGCATGGCGGCCGTTGACGGCCTCCCAGAGCCGGAAGCCGGCCGCGGGGGTGACCCGGCGCGCGGTCTCGGCCAGCAGCCCGGCCGCCCGGTCGGTCTCGCCGCGGTCCCACAGATCCAGCGCCCGGTGCAGGGCGATCCCGGCGCGGGGCCCCGGCAGCACCCCGTCCGCCGGGCACTCCTGGGGGCCGGTGCCGGCCTCCAGCGCCCAGTGGGCACAGCCGCTCCAGTAGGCACAGCGGGTCAGCGCGTCGAGCAGGTACCAGGAGTGGAAGGCGCCGGCGGGCGCCTGGGCGCCGGCCGCCTCCAGGGAACCGGTGAGCGCATAGCGCAACCCGTCCTGCACCCGGCCGGCGGCTTCCAGCAGGTCGGCCAGGGCGATCAGGCCGCGCAGCCGGGCCTCCGCGTGCGGGACGGGGGCGAGCGCGTCCAGCATGCGCAGCAGGACGGCCGCCCCTTCGTCGGCGCGGCCCAGCGCGCCCAGAATTTCCGCGATGGCGAGCTGGGACTCGGTGTACACGTCGTCGGGGCGTCCGACCGGTTCCGTCCCGACCAGCGAACGGAATTCCCGCAGTGCCCCTTCGGGATCGCCGCTCTCCCAACGGCGGCGGGCCGCGACCAATCGACCGACCAGGTCGCGGCGGCGGACGCGGCCGGTGGATTCCGGCCGCTCGACCACGCCGGATATGTCCGCCGTGCCGACGCCGAGTCGCGCGGCCAGGATCTTGAGGGCGCGGCCACTGGGAAGTCGCTTGCCACGCTCGACAAGGGAGATGTAGCTGGCGGAAACGTCGGACCCGGCGAGTTCGTGCTGGGTCATTCCCGCGCTGACCCGGAGCTCCTTGATTCGCCGCCCGGTGTCCGCCGGCTCAGGCATGCGACAAACCCCTCGGATTGCGAACAGTTGAGGACTCCGGCCGGATCTCCACGTCGCCGAGTCGCAAGGAATGCGCGCACTTTACCAAGCGGTCAACAGGAAGTCGATACGGATTCCGACGCCTCCACCGGACCGCACGCCACCGCCGAACAACCCTTTTTCCATTGGTGTCCGGATTACTAAGCGCGGGGGAAGATCAGGGAATAACCTCGCGCTTCATCGGAAAATACCGGCTGGCCGGTCGAATACGACCCCGGGCACGCCAATGAGCCGCCCATTCCCGGACGGCTACGTCTAAGAGAAACGCGAAACGGTCGCGCCGCCACCCCCGAAGTGCCGCACGGCGTCGGGCTTCTGCCGCCCGGCGTGCGGTGCCATGTGACCCGTCGCGACGACACGGTCGCCTGCCCGGCGCCGGGACCGCGCCCGGTCGCGGAGTCCGAACGGCCTTCCGCCGTACGCCGTTTCACGTGAAACCCGCGGATGCCCGGCCGTCTACCGGCTCCTGCGGCGGCCTCTCGTGTCCGGCCGGCGGGTCTCGTCCCGTCGTCCCGTCGACGTCGAACGCAACGTCACATCAAAGTCTGTGGGTCCTGCTGTCGTTACTGCCGTGGGTGTTGCTGTCGTTACTGCCGTGGGCGTCGCCGTGGGTACTTCTGCGGGTGTCGCTGCGGGTGCTGCACGAGCGCCGCCCGGGTACTGCCATGGTCGCCGCGTCGGATTCTGCTTCGGATACCGCTTCAGGTGCTGCTGCCGCGGACGCTGCCGCGGGTCCTGGCTCGGGCCCTGCGTCGGCTCCTGCTCCTGCGCTCAGTGGTGTGCGTCCCGACGTCGGCTGGTGAGGCCGGTACCGGCGGGTGCGAACGGGTGCGGCGGGTCGGTCGGCCTGGTGCCGTCGGTGTGCCGCAGCGGGCCGTGCGATGCGTCGTGAAGTCGGCGCACAGACGCGCGGAGGCGGTTCAGGCGGCACGGGCGGTGGTGTGCTCGCGGCGACGGGCCGCCGGAATGGCCGCGGAGAGCGGGGCGGTGGCGAAGTACGCCTCGGCGCCGTACGACGTGGCACGGAGCGCCCGGGAACCGGTGATACGGCCGATGCGGGAGGTGGGGGAGGCGCCGTGGGCCTCGGCGCGGATGCGCTGCTTGAGGGTGGGCGGCAGCATCGGCAGCGGGACCCGGCAGCGGACGGGACCCTCCTGGCCGTACCGGGGCGCAGTGCGCGCGGCGGGCACGAAGGGCCGGGCCGCCTGCACGGCAGGGGGTAGTGGTCCCGGATCGTGACCGGGTTCGGCGCCGTCCAGCGCCTCGGGGCCGTCCGTGCCCGGGGCGGCGCTGCCCAGGGTCCGCTCGTAGAGCGCGGCGTCCCGGCGGGCCGCGGACGCGGCGGGGGAGACGCCCAGTGATGCCAGCAGTCTGCCGAGGACGGCCAGGCAGGCCGCCCAGAACTTCATGACCTTGGTCGCAGCCATGATTCCTCGCTTTCGGGTGGGGACCCCGGGGAGGGATCCACGCGTTCCTTCTGTTGCGTTTTCTTATGATGAGTACGCAATGGGAGGATTCACGGACCGACGCCCCTGGATCGGCGTTCTTCCGATGAACACCACCCGTCCGCCGTAACGGCAGCCGGAAAGCCCCAGGCCGCGGGGAGATCGGGGCATGTCGAGCGGCCCGGTCGGGGCCGTTGCGGGGGCGGAGGAGCGAGGTCTGCGGATGCGCGCATCGGACTCCCGGGGTATGCCGGTGTTCGACGGTGCAGCGCTGGACGGGGCCTGCCGTCCGGCATGTGAGGTGGCGTCAGTTCGCGGTCAGGCCGGTGCCGGCGTCCCGGTCCGCGCCATCTCCGCCATCGCCCGGACCGCGTCCGGCTCCGGCGTCGCCGGCGGCAGGATCAGCAGGTCCCAGCGGCCGTGACCGGCGGAGACCAGGCAGACGGTGTCCGGGCCGGGGCGGTTGGCGGTGTGGCGCAGCCGGACGACGTGGCCGGCGACGAGGATCCGGCCGGGCAGCGCGGGCCAGCCGGGGCCGTTCACCGTGGCATGGGTGATCCGCGGCCAGTCGAAGGGCAACGCGGCCAGCAGTTCGGGGAGTTCGGAGACCAGGTCGGTGGAGTGCGGCCACCACACCCCGTCGATCCGCCGGGTCACCCCGCCGTGCGGGGCGATGGCCAGTCGGGCCACCGGCGGTGGCCCGTGGTACCGCGCGGAGCCGGGGCGCGGGGAGCGGCCTTCGGGGGCGGTGGTCATACGGCGCTCCTGACGCAACGGGTGGCGACCGCGACGACCGCGGGCGCCGGGGGCGGAAGGGGCCGGGCAGGGCCTGTCGTTGCGGGGCCGTGGTCGGGCGACGGGCGGGCGGGGCCGGTGGCCGGGGTGCTCACCGGTCGTCGCCCGGCTCCCGGGAAGGCGGCGGGCCCGTCGTGCGCGTCCCGGTGCCGGCACCGTGCGCATGCTTGTGCAGCCGCTGCTGGAACGACTCCTTCATGTGCGCGTACCGGTGCGGGGTGGGACGACCGGCCGTCTGGGCGTTGACCCGGACGATGAACAGCACGCCCATCGCGACCAGGGCCAGCAGCACGAGCACGGACAAGAAGGTCTGCATGGCGCTCACCCGCATACTCCCGGGCGTCCCGCATACCGGCATCCCGGGCATTCTCGAAAACTCTTCGCTCTCCGGTGGTTTCTCCACCGTACTCCGCACTCTGCGGGCATATCGCGCCAAAGCTGGCCATGACGACAGGGGGTGGCATCCGCACACCTTCTACAGGGCTGTAGATTTTACTTCCGCATGACCAAACTCATGCCTGAAGCATGCCCAGGGCCCGCCCTCCGCATGCTCACCGCACGACCAGCCGAGGAGATTCACGTGGCACTGTGGGACCGGATCAAGGACTCCGCGCAGACGATGCAGAACCAGCTCGTCGCCAAGAAGAACGACCTCAAGAGCGGCGCCTTCCGCGACGCGAGCATGGCGATGTGCGCCCTGGTGGCCGCCGCGGACGGGGTCGTCGACCCGTCCGAGCGGCGACGGGTGGCGCAGCTGATCGCCACCAACGAGGTGCTGCAGAACTTCCCGGCCGAGGACCTCCGGGTCCGCTTCGAGGGCTGCCTGGACAAGCTCGCCGCCGACTTCGACTTCGGCAAGGTCGCGCTGATGCAGGAGATCGGGAAGGTGAAGAAGAAGCCGGTGGAGGCGCGGGCGGTGGTCCAGATCGGCATCGTCATCGGCGGCGCGGACGGCGACTTCGACCCGACCGAGCGCGCCGTGGTGCGCGAGGTGTGCTTCGCGCTGGGGATCGCTCCGGCCGAGTTCGACGTCTGAGCACGGGCGGAGCGGGAGGGGGAGCGGGGCCGCGGCGCCCCGCCTCCCCGCCGCCCCCGGGGCGCGGGCGTCAGACGTTGACGCCGAAGTCCGCCGCGATGCCCGCCAGCCCGGAGGCGTACCCCTGGCCCACGGCGCGGAACTTCCACTCCCCGTTGTGCCGGTAGAGCTCGCCGAAGACCATCGCGGTCTCGGTCGAGGCGTCCTCCGTCAGGTCGTAGCGGGCCAGTTCGGCGCCGCCCTGCTGGTTGACGACGCGGATATAGGCGTTGCGCACCTGACCGAAGTTCTGGCCGCGGCTCTGCGCGTCGTGGATGGAGACCGGGAAGACGATCTTCGTGATCTCGGCCGGGACGCCGTCCAGCGTGACGTCGACGGTCTCGTCGTCGCCGTCGCCCGCACCGGTCAGGTTGTCGCCGGTGTGCCGCACCGAGCCGTCCGGGCTGGTGAGGTTGTTGTAGAAGACGAAGTGCTGGTCGGAGGCGACCTTGCCGGTGTCGGTGCACAGCAGCGCGCTGGCGTCGAGGTCGTAGTCGGCGCCGGTGGTCGTCCGCACGTCCCAGCCGAGGCCGATCGAGACCGCGGTCAGACCGGGTGCCTCCTTCGTCAGCGAGACGTTGCCGCCCTTGGCCAGCGAGACTCCCATGGCTTCCCTCCAGGTGGTGGCCGGTGCCGGTTGCCGTGGACCGTCTCCGGCGGTGAACTCGTACCTGGCGGAAAACTACAGGAGTGTAGAAGTAAGCCGACGGTGAGCGGCGCCGACGGGTGCAACCCGTGGGACGGCCCGGAGGCCGCGACGGTCGCCGCCGTAAAATGCCCCGGCGTCCCAGCCCGTGGGGCGCCCGGTGCGACGGGAGGCGACGACATGGGCGGAACACCCTTCGGCAAGGCCCTCGGCGGAAGCGGGCGGGAGCGGGCCCGGCGCGGACAGGGCCAGTTGGAGGCCCAGGTGCTGGCCGCGCTGCACCACGCGCCCGGACCGGCCACCGCCGCCTGGGTCCAGGAGCGCCTCGGCGACGATCTCGCCTACACCACGGTGATGACGATCCTGTCCCGGTTGCACGCCAAGGGGGCGGTCACCCGGGAACGCGCCGGCCGGGCCTACGTATGGACCCCCGCGGCCGACGAGGCCGGGCTCGCCGCGCTGCGGATGCGCCGCGTCCTGGACAGCGAACCGGACCGGGACGCCGTGCTGACCAGCTTCGTCTCCGCGCTCTCGGCGCACGACGAGGACGTGCTGCGCAGCCTTCTGGCCCGCGCCGAGGACGACGGCGGCGCCCCGGACCCCGCCCCCGGTACGGGCCGCGCGGACGCCTCGGACGAAGCGCGCGGAGGGTGACCGGTGGGCGTCTTCGTCTTCCTGCCGCTCGTCCTGCCGCTGTCCGCCCTGCCGATCGCCCGGCTCGCGGAACAGCACCTCCATCCCCGGGTCACCACCCGCCTGTTGACCCTGCTGGCCGTGGTCCTCGGCGTGTGCAGCACGCTCTGCCTGGGGCTGCTGGTGGTCGTCGGCACCGCCCAACTGCCCGGCAATCCGCTGCCGGACGGCTGGTCGGACCCGGAGGTACGGGCCGCGGTCCCCTACGCCGAGGTGGCCGGCATCGCGGCGATCTTCGTGCTGTCCGCCGCCCTCGTGGTGTGCGGCACCGCGCTGCGCCGCGCCCACCGGATCCGGGAGCGGGCCCACCGCGCGCTGGACGTCCTGCCGTCCGGCGCCGATCCGGCGGTGCTGCCGGACGACGCCCCGTACGCCTACGCGGTGCCCGGCACCCCCGCGCGGCCGGGTCGACCGGCCCGGCCCGGCCGCATCGCGGTCTCCCGGGGCATGTTGGGCAGTCTGGACGGCGACGAGCGGCGCGCCCTGCTGGCCCACGAGCGCGCGCATCTGCACTGTCGTCACCACCGCTATCTGCTCGCCGTCCGGCTGGCCGGGTGCGTCAACCCGCTGCTGCTGCCGCTGCGTTCCGCGGTCGCCTTCAGCGCCGAGCGGTGGGCGGACGAGGAGGCGGCACGGGCGGTGGGCGACCGGCGGTTGACCGCCCGGGCGGTGGGGAAGGCCGCGCTGATCTCGCGGCCCGCGCCGTACCCGGGGGCGGTGCAGTTCGCCTCGCCCGAACCGGGGCCGGTGCCACGGCGGGTGGCGGCGCTGCTCGGTCCGGTGCCGTCGGCGCGCACCTGGCCGCCGGCGCTGACCCCGGCGGGGCTGGCCGCGCTGGTCGCGGCGGCCGGCACCGCGGCCTCCGCGCTCTCCGCACTGAACGCAGCGGTCGCTCTGTTCCTCGTTCTGAAGGCAGCGACGCCGTGGTGAGGGCACACTGATCCCGGACTCTCCAGCTCGCCACGCGGCGGATATCTTTTTGTGATCCGGTGCACACCAAACAACTTCTACAGCGTTGTAGAAGTTGCCGGTAGGGTTGCGGCTGACATGCGCAACGGGCGCTGCCGGAGGGGGAGATGGCGACGAGGTGCGGACCCCTGACCTGGGACAGCCCGCCTCCAGAGGCGGAGGTGCGATGGGTCTACCAACCGGTCGAGGTCCAATATCCCGACGGTGCCTGGGATTTGGGCCGGATCAGTGCCTGGTGGACGGACGGCGCGGGCGACCAGTGGTGCCTGCTGCGTACCGTCGCCGGCGGCAGCCGTCCCCAGTGGCTCCGCTACGACCCGGAATCCGTACGGCTGCTGCCCACCGAGGGCATCTGACCCACCGGTGCGGGCCGCCGCCCCGCGGCCCCCTGCCGGCCCCACCGCCCGCCGGCACCGCGCCCTCCCCCGTGACCGCGCACACCTCCACCCAGCAAGACCAGCTCCAGAAGGACCAGAAGGGCCATCGGCGTGCATGACAGGACGACGCACAGGCAGGCGGCCCGGCGGGGCAACGGGAACGGCCGGGGTCCGGCGGAGCAGGACGGCGAGCGCGCCACGGGCGGCCGCGCCGAGCGGCGGCGGGCCGGCGGTTCCGGCAAACCCGGGAAGACCCGGATGACCCGGCGCGGCCGGATCGTGGCCTGGACCGGCGGGGTGGTCGGCGTGCTCCTGCTGGGCACGGCCGGGACCGGCGTGTGGGTGTACCAGCACCTCAACGGCAACATCCACGGCGCGGACGTGAACAGCGAACTGGGCGGCGACCGGCCGGTCAACCTCAGCCCCGGCTCCAAGAACATCCTGGTCGTCGGCTCCGACAGCCGGTCCGGCACCGGCGGGAAGTACGGCAGCGGACTGACCACCATGCAGTCGGACACGCTGATGGTGCTGCACATCTCCGCCGACCACAAATGGGCCACCGCGGTGTCCTTCCCGCGCGACTCCTGGGTGCCGATCCCGGCGTGCGACAAGGGCGACGGTACGCAGTCCGCCCCGCACCACTTCAAGATCAACGAGGCGTACACCATCGGTGGCCTCAGCGGAAACGTCGCCAAGGCGGCGGCGTGCAGCATCAAGACCGTCGAGAAGAACACCGGACTGCGCATCGACCACTTCGTCTCGGTCGACTTCCAGGGCTTCAAGGGCATGGTCAACGCGCTCGGCGGCATCGAGGTCTGCCCCAAGCACGCCATCCACGACAAGAAGGCCCACCTCGACCTGGAGGCCGGCTGCCAGAACATCCAGGACGAGAAGGCGCTCGGCTACGTCCGCACCCGCTACAGCGTCGGCGACGGCTCCGACCTCGGCCGGATCGGCCGCCAGCAGGAGTTCATGAAGGCGCTGGGCAAGAAGGCGCAGGAGAAACTGACCAGCCCCACCTCTCTCTACGACTTCCTCGACTCGGCGACCAAGTCCCTGACCACCGACACGGGCCTGGACAGCATCAACGCGCTCACCAGCCTTGCCTCGACGGTCAAGGACATCCCCTCCGACCGCCTCACCTTCCTCACCGTCCCCACCTATCCGCGTGAGGCGGACGTCCCCACCGACAAGGCCAACGTGGTCTGGCAGTATCCGCAGGCCGCCGAGCTGTTCGGCGACCTCGCCCACGACCGGGAGATCGGCGCCGCCGGGAAGCAGAAGTTCGCCGACGCCCAGAAGAACCCGGTGACCGCACGCTCGGTCCGGGTGCGGGTGCTCAACGGCACCAGCACCAAGGGCCTCGCCGCGGACGTCGCCCAGAAGCTGCGGCAGCTCGGCTTCACCGTCGTCTTCACCGACAACGGCCCGAGCACCGACACGACCACGGTCAGCTACCCGACCGGCCTCAAGACCCAGGCCGAGGTGCTCGCCGGACGGCTGCCCGGCACCACGACGAAGGAGTCGGCGCAGGCCGTACCGGGTGCGGTGACGCTCACGGTCGGTCCGGACTTCTCGGCGAAGGCCGGCTGACGCACGCGGACGCCCGGGCGGACGGCGACCGACCCGCCCGGGCGCGGCACCGCCGTCCCCTCAGGCGTGCAGCCGCTCGACGGGGCGCGCGGTACGCACCTCGATGTCGTGCGCGGCGCGGCTGAGCAGCTGATGGCTGAGATCCGACAGCGCCCGCGCCACCGCCAACTCGTCCCCGATGGCGGGGACGTTCTCGTCCGCCGGATTGCACCTGGCGGTTCCCGCGCCGACGATCTGCCCGCCCTCCTTGCCGCGCAGCCGGGCCTCGGCCTTCACCTCGCTGCCGGTCTCGACGATGCTGATCTCGGTGTTCCACATCTTCGTACGCTCACCCGTGCCGGTCACCGGAAGCCTCCTCATACCGCAGGAGAACAGTCCCCCACCACTTAAGCGTCGCACCGGCGCCCAGGGGCCGCACCCGGAGGCGCTCCCCCACCGGACCCGGGGGTTAGCCCCATGGTCCGGCGGGTTCCCGAGCCCCTAGAGTCGGTGGCCGTGGGCCCGGAGCGGGCGGCCGGCAGGCCGCGGCACGGGCCCGGACCGCGGGGCGACGGGCACCTTCCCGGAGCCGTGAACAGACCGGATTCCGGGGGGAATTCATGCGCAGGCACGTCCGCTTCATCGGGGCCGTGGCACTGGCCGGGGCCGGGGTACTGGGCCTCGGCGCGTGCGGGCTGGTGGTCGGCGAGACCTTCTCCGACGACGCCACGGTGTCGCAGAAGATCACGTCGGTGCGGGTGGACACGTCCGACGGCGGCGTGACGGTGCGCGGCGGCCAGGGCGGCGACGCGGTGAGCGTGCACCGCAAGGTCACCTACCGGGGCGACCGGCCGACGGGTCCCTCACACCGGGTCGAGGGCGGGACCCTGGTGCTCGGCGGCTGCGGCGACCAGTGCTCGGTGACCTACACCGTGGACCTGCCCGGCACGGTCCCGGTGACCGGCGAGACCACCAACGGCGCGGTGAACCTCTCCAAGGTGGCCTCCGTGCGGTTGACCACCAGCAACGGGGAGATCGACCTGGACGGGGTGTCCGGCGCGGTGGACGTGCACACCTCCGACGGCGCGATCACCGGGAAGGGCCTGGCGGGCACCGGCATCAAGGCGGAGACCTCCAACGGCGCGATCGACCTCACCACGACGAAGCCGCAGGACGTCCGGGCGAGGACGACCAACGGCGCGGTCGCGGTCACCGTGCCGGACGCCCGGTACCAGGTGTCCGTGGAGACCGACAACGGCGCGAAGAAGATCGGCGTCCGCAACGACCCGGCCGGGCGGTACCGGCTCGATCTGAACACCAGCAACGGGGGGATCCGCGTCGGGACGACGGGCGGCTGAGCCCACCGGACCCGTCCGCGAGGGGGCACCACCACGTCGGAAAGCTGCCGGACCGCGGAGCCGGGGGCTGCTGGACTGAGGGAGATCGCAACGGTCGCCCCTCAGGACGGACATCATGACGACCATCGGCAGCACCACGCCCACCGCCTCCCCGGGCCCGCACCGCACGACGGCCCCGCGGGGCTCCGGGCCCGCCTCGCCCCCAGCCCCGGCCCCGGCCCCGGCGGGCCGTTCGCCGCTCAAGGGCCGGCTCGCCGTGCTCGCGGTGACCCTGGGCATCTTCACCATCGTCACCACCGAGATCCTGCCGATCGGGCTGCTCACCCGGATCGGGGCCGACTTCGGCGTCTCCGACGGCACGGCGGGGCTGATGATGACGCTCCCCGGCTTCCTCGCCGCGTGCGCCGCGCCGACGGTGACGCTGGCCACCGCCCGGATCGACCGGCGGCTGATGCTCTGCGCCTTCGTCGCCCTGCTGGCACTGGCGAACTTCCTCGCCGCGACCGCCCCGGTCTATGGGCTGGTGCTGCTGTCCCGGGTGCTGGTCGGCATCGTCATCGGGGGGTTCTGGTCGATCGGGGTCGGGCTCGCCGAGCGGCTGGTACCGGCGGAGTCGGCCGGCCGGGCCACCGCCGTGATCTTCTCGGCGGTGCCGCTGGGCTCGGTGATCGGGGTGCCCGCCGGGACCTTCCTCGGCGATCTGGCCGGCTGGCGGATCGCCTGCGCCGCGGTCGGCGCGCTGGCGGTGGCGGTGCTGGTGCTGACCGCCCTGGTGGTCCCGGCGCTGCCGGCGGTCCGCGCCACCGGCCCGGCGCTGCTGCGCCGCACCCTGCGTGGGGTGCACACCCGGTTCGCGCTGCTGATGACGTTTCTGATCGTGCTGGCGCACTTCGGCGCCTACACCTATGTGACGCCGTTCCTGGAACGGACCGCCCATGTCGCGACCGCCGGGACGGTCACGGCGTTCCTGCTGGTCTACGGCCTCGCGGGGGTGGTGGGGAACTTCGCCGGCGGTGCCGTGGTGGCGCGCCGACCGCGCCTCGTCTTCGGGGCCGCGGCCGGGTTGACGGCCCTCGCCACGCTGCTGCTGCCGGTCCTGGGCCGCGGGCCGGCCGGTGCGCTGGCGCTGCTGGTGGTCTGGGGCGTCGCGTACGGGGCGGTGCCGGTGGCCTCGCAGACCTGGTTCGCCAAGGCGGCCCCCGGTGCACCGGAGGCGGCGTCGGTGCTGTTCACCGCGTCGTTCCAGGCGACGCTGTCGCTCGGCGCGCTGGCCGGCGGGATGGTGGTGGACCGGACGTCGCCCTCGGTGGTGATGACACTGGGCGGGGCGACCGCGGCCCTGGTGGTCCTGGTCGCGTGGCTGCACCGCGCCAAGCAGCCTGCCTGGCCGAGCAGTTGAGGGACCCCGGCCCGGACCGGGCGGGGAGGCCGAGGCGGTGTTTCACGTGAAACACCGCCTCTCCTGACTCCTCTTCGCGGCGCCCGGTCCGCCTAGTCCTCGCCCTCCAGCTCGCCCTCGGTCTCCAGGAAGGCTTCGCGCAGCGCCGCCAGCGTCTCGGCGTCCGGCTTCTCCCACATGCCGCGGGACTCCGCCTCCAGAAGGCGCTCGGCGATCCCGTGCAGCGCCCAGGGGTTGGCCTCCTGGAGGAACGTGCGGTTCTCCGGGTCCAGGACGTAGGTCTGGGCGAGCTTGTCGTACATCCAGTCGGCTACGACCCCGGTGGTGGCGTCGTAGCCGAACAGGTAGTCCACGGTGGCGGCGAGTTCGAAGGCGCCCTTGTAACCGTGGCGGCGCATCGCCTCGATCCAGCGGGGGTTGACGACCCGGGCCCGGAAGACCCGGGAGGTCTCCTCCACCAGCGTCCTGGTACGGACCGTCTCGGGGCGGGTCGAGTCGCCGATGTACGCCTCGGGGGCCCTGCCCTTGAGCGCCTTGACGGTGGCGACCATCCCGCCGTGGTACTGGAAGTAGTCGTCGGAGTCGGCGATGTCGTGCTCGCGGGTGTCGGTGTTCTTGGCGGCCACCGCGATGCGCTTGTAGGCGGTCTCCATCTCCTCCCGGGCCGGGCGGCCCTCCAGCCCCCGCCCGTAGGCGTAGCCGCCCCAGACGGTGTAGACCTCGGCGAGGTCGGCGTCGGTGCGCCAGTCGCGGGAGTCGATGAGCTGGAGCAGTCCCGCGCCGTACGTGCCGGGACGGGAGCCGAAGATCCGGGTGGTGGCCCGGCGTTCGTCGCCGTGCGCGGCGAGGTCCGCCTGGGAGTGGGCCCGGACGAAGTTGCGGTCGGCCGGCTCGTCGAGCCCGGCGGCGAGCCGGACCGCGTCGTCGAGGAGGCCGATGACGTGCGGGAATGCGTCACGGAAGAATCCGCTGATGCGCAGGGTGACATCGATGCGGGGGCGGCCCAACTCGTCGAGCGGGATGGCCTCCAGGCCCGTCACCCGGCGCGAGGCGTCGTCCCACACGGGGCGGACGCCCAGCAGCGCCAGCGCCTCCGCCACATCGTCGCCGGAGGTGCGCATCGCGCTGGTGCCCCACAGGGACAGGCCCACCGACTCCGGCCAGTCGCCGTTGTCGTCGCGGTAGCGGTCCAGCAGCGAGTCGGCGAGCGCCTGACCGGTCTCCCAGGCGAGCCGCGACGGCACGGCCTTGGGGTCGACGGAGTAGAAGTTGCGGCCGGTCGGCAGAACGTTGACCAGGCCGCGCAGCGGCGAGCCGGACGGGCCTGCGGGGACGAAGCCGCCGTTGAGGGCGTGCACCGCGTGGTCGAGTTCATCGGTGGTGGCGGCCAGCCGCGGGACGACCTGCCGGGCGGCGAAGTCGAGGATGTCGGCGACCGCGGCCGGGTGCCCGTCGGCGACCCGCGCCACCGCGGCCGGGTCCCACGCCGCGTCCTCCATCGCCTGGACGAGCGTGCGGGCGAGGGCCTCGGCGTCGTCGGCGGCCGTCCGGGTCGCGGCCGACTCGTCCAGGCCCAGCGCCTCGCGCAGGCCGGGCAGCGCGGAGGTGCCGCCCCAGATCTGCCGGGCGCGCAGGATGGCCAGGACGAGGTTGACCCGGGCCTCGCCGACCGGGGCGGCGCCCAGCACGTGCAGCCCGTCGCGGATCTGCGCGTCCTTGACCTCGCAGAGCCAGCCGTCGACGTGGAGCAGGAAGTCGTCGAACCCGTCGTCGTCGGGGCGCTCTTCCAGGCCCAGGTCGTGGTCGAGCTTGGCGGCCTGGATCAGCGTCCAGATCTGCGCGCGGATGGCGGGCAGCTTGGCCGGGTCCATCGAGGAGATCGCGGCGTACTCGTCGAGCAGCTGCTCAAGGCGGGCGATGTCGCCGTAGGAGTCCGCGCGGG